>CAWKOQ010000001.1:0-3905 GCA_963850825.1 uncultured Gammaproteobacteria bacterium
AACCCTTCGAGAAGACGTCCATCAACTTGTCGGACGGACCCGACGGCCAGCAGGGCGGTGTCGCCATCCTGCGTTACGGCAATGAGGATCTGACACTCGTCTTCAAGTATGCCGCCCAGGGCCTGAGCCACGGTCACTACGACAAGCTGTCGTTTTCCCTTTACGAAAAGGGCGACGAGGTCCTGCAGGATTACGGACTCGCACGTTTCGTCAATATCGAGCAAAAAGGTGGCGGCAACTACCTGAAGGAAAACAAGACGTGGGCCAAGCAGACCATTGCGCACAACACGATTACCCAGAATGAGACGTCACATTTTCAGGGCAAGTATGAGATCGGCAGTCAGCACCATTCGGAGCTCTACTTCTTCGACGACACCAACAGCGATGTGCAGGTGGTCAGCGCAACGGAGTCCAATGCCTATCCGGGAACGGAAATGAAACGGACCATGGCATTGATCAAGAATGAGAACTTCGAAAAACCGTTCCTGCTGGATATTTTCAAAGTCAGTGTCGGACAAGGAGAACCAATACGATCTGCCGTTCTATTTCATGGGGCAGGTCATAAAGGTCAACTTCGAATACGACACGCCGTCAACGTTGAGCGCCCTGGGAAAGAAGAACGGCTATCAGCATCTGTTTGTGGAGGGGCAGGGCAGTGCCGGCCCTGATGGCACGAAGTTCTCATGGATGGGCAATGGCAAGTTCTACACGTTGACATCCGCGACCGATGATTCCGATGAAATACTGTTCACACGAATCGGCGCCAATGACCCGGAATTCAATCTGCGCCGGGATGCGGCGTTCATGCTGCGAAGGAAAGCGGCCGGGAACACGGTTTTTGCAACCGCAATAGAGCCGCACGGCAGCTACAGCCCGGTATCGGAGCTTGCGGTCAATTCCAACAGCAACATTTTGGATTTGAAGGTCGTTTACGACGATGAAAACTACACGGCTGTATCCATAAAAGACCTGGCAGGGCACACGAGTATGTTCTTTCTGTCGAATATGGATGCATCCGCATCCAGGCAACATCAAGTGGAGATTGGCGACAGGAGATATCAATGGACCGGGCCTTATCACTACTTTGACAAGGAGTCAGGCAGTTTAGCCCACCAGGTTAATTGGTAATATAGGTTATCTGCCAACACCGTTCTCACTAAATAACAATTTAAATCAGTGAGTTAAGTTGAACGTCCTCTGATTGCAAGCTAACGCCGATAGGGCCAGAAAACTGCTGCACTGCAAAATTGGTTTGACAATTATTGGTCAAGTGTTTGCGATTTTGGTCATCAATATAGTTGACCAAATTGCCATATTTTGGTTAGATACCCTTACGACCAAAAATCAACTCGGGGGAATACCGATGAGAACGTTTCGGAGCGTCGCCTTGCGCGGCTGCCATTCTCATGTCGTTTTCGCAATACGCGATTTCTCTACGACGTGTCTGAGGCTGTTGCGATCCTCTCAATGCAACGACAGCCACGGTGAGCTAGCAGGCTGATATAAAAATATTAAATTTGATGTGGGAGTTCAGGGTAATGAATCATAAGGTCTTTTTAATTGCTGTGCTATTTACGACGCTCGTCGGCTGCGGCAGCGATAGGGATGGTACCCCTCTGGTGCAGGGCTCTAACGGGGTCGCGAGCCTAAGCGGTGAAGCCGTTGTAGGCGAAACCCTGTCGGCATCGATATCGGATCAGCGATGGCGTTCAGTCTGGCAGTGAGAGCTATCAGTGGTTCTCAGATGGTGATCTGATTTCAGGTGCGACTTCCTCTTCCTACACGCTAACCGCAGACGAAGGTGGTGAATCTGTTACTGTTGTTGTTCGGTATACCGATGCTTCCGGTCTTCGCGAGACGGTCGAATCCGCACCTGTTGATATTCAAGCCGCTTTTAACCTTGGAGCGCTCTATGTTCATGGTTTAGTAGACGGGGCCCTTTGTGAAATCTCTGCTGTCGATGCCAGCGGTGTCGCAGCGAGCACTGCGTTGGCTTCGGGCACAACCAGCAGTGGTTTAGCGAGCTTCGGTGCGCTGGTTCCCATTGATGGAACAGCGTTAATTTCCTGTAGTGGCGGAACCTATGTCGATGAGGCGACTGGTCTCGTACTCGATGCGCCTGTCACCCGAGCGGTCGTCAATGTTGACGGTGACGCTATTTTTACCGTCTCGCCATTAACAGAAATTGCTACCCAGCTTGCTGAAGCGGCGGGTGATTTGAACACAGCAGTTTCTACTTATAACGCCGCTATTGGCATAAACTTTGGCGTTTCTGGTGACATTACCGAAATCGCGCCAACGAATTTGGCGACGACGGCCGCTAACAATGATGATGCAGGAAGATATGCGACAGCGCTGGCTTTAATTTCGCAAGTGGACGCTAACGACGCTGTCGCTTCAGCGGCGGACATAATCAACAATCTCAGCGCCGATTTGGCTGATGGCACATTCTCTCAGTCCTCGCTGGATGACTTTAACGCGGCGATCGTAGATTTGGGCACTTCTGCGGTGGCTGGCAACTTAAATAGCGACAGCTCTGCTCGTCGTGGAGAGCGCAATCAACAACGCGCCAGAACCAGCCGTTTTTGACGGCTTGAGCGCTACGATTCCTAATGACCAAGCAGACGCCTCTTGCAGGTAACGTCACCGTTACTGATGTGAACTTTGGTGAAGACAGGGTCGTTGCGCAAACCGATGTCCAAACCACTTATGGGACATTCAGCATCGACGAGAACGGCGCCTGGACCTATACCCTGGACACTGCTAATGCAACAGTGGCCGGCCTGGAAGTTGGCGAATCTGTCAACGACACCATTGCACTTTCCTCCGTAGACGGCACAACTGCTAATTTGGTCATCCGTATTACAGCGCTTACACAAGTCGCTGAAATCACCAACACCATTAACGGCGACACGGGTGAGTTAAGACACGACCTGGATCCTCATTTGCTGCAAGGAAAACTCTCATTTTCATTCCTGAAGACTGACGCCCTTGCGGACGATGGCAATCAAAAAGACGCGTACATTACGCTATATGGCTCTTCTGGCAGCTCTTCGGAATCACTGGTTGATTTGCGCATACAAGGACAAGCTACCGAAGATGATGGAAGCATCAGAGAGCCAAGGTTTTTAGTCCGCAATACCGACAACGCGTGCCTACCCGGGCGGTATCATCAAAGCTCCGTTCACACCCAATGAATGGTACGACATCGAGATCATGTGGGACATGTCGCAAGCCAATCAGATCACGATCCTCATTAATGGCGAAGTGTTGGGTGGAGGCGCATTCTCAACTGCAGCGGTTGTAGACAGCGATTTCATAGATCTGGATCAGTGGTTCAGTGAGGGCGTTGAACGTGTTCAGTGGCGCTTTGGCGACAACGGTACAACCATTCCTTTTGGTTCTTACTTTGTCGACAACATTGCAATCTATTCCGACACCGCCGGGACAACCCTGGAATTCGCGGACGATTTCGAGGGTTACAACGTTGGGGACTCGTTCGCTGGCTCCGCGACTTATCCCGATTCAGTCGACGCGGTCGTTGACAGTCTATGACGCCGGCGCAGCTGGAGGAACCTACGCCGGCTGCTTTCTTCAATTTAGTGGGCTCCATCGATAGCGATAGCACCGATGTATTAATGGATATGGTGACCGTCATTGATCCAGATCCGGGTGAAGATATGCTTGTCGAGCAATCGGCGACAGCTACCGAGTACGGAACGTTCTCGATCCTGCCTTCCGGCACGTGGGAATACACGCTCGACACAACGAACCCAACTATTGCGGCTTTAGGATCCGGTGAATCTGTTGTAGATATCATACCCATAGCATCTATTGACGGCACGACAGCTAGTATCGAAATTACTATTAGAGCGCCGGTAGTAGTGCCGTCTGGTCTGCAAGCC
>CAWKOQ010000002.1:0-900805 GCA_963850825.1 uncultured Gammaproteobacteria bacterium
GCTAAAGCGTCGGCCCGGTCGCTTTCGGGTCGAAACGCAGGCCTTCCAGCGCCTGATAACCCGACAACAATCACGCTGACGGCCTGCAACATCTACCGGTCGATCCAGAATCCGGATGCTTCGGTGGCGACCTGACGTTGACCATGGATTGCCAGGGCCTTGCATCAGAGTTTTAGGCTCCGAGTGCCGTTATTTGCCCACGTCCGGAGCAACGACGTGCGTGTAAACGGCTCAGTTCACTTCCATTCCAAGTCGTGTCCAGTCCGTGGTCTCGACGAGGTCGTCGAGTTCAACGACTACCTCTTGAATCCGCACCTTCAGCTCGTCGAAGAGCTCGTAGTCCTGCGCTGCCGGAGGCGAATCGGACATCTCCACCAACGTGAATAGCGTCGAGAGCTTGTCGTTTAGGCGCACCGGGTAGTTGATAAGATCCTGCGTCGCTTTAGCTCGGAACTGAATCAGCTGCTCTTCGATGATGAGAAGCTCGCGCACGACACGATCCGCGTCGCGCCTGGTCTCCTCGTCAAGAATATCGCTGCCGATCTGGACCTCGATCCGGTCCCGCAGGCTGCGGATGCCAAAGATGGTTTCGTGGGTGCTGGTGATCTCGTCGCGTATGGCAAGGAGGAAACCGTTTAGTTCGTCGAACTCCTCCTGAGTCGTGTCCAACCTCGGGTCCGGGAGAATCTCGAATGATTGACTCGACCTGAATCCCTCGGTCTGCAGCTCGACTTCATACCGGCTGGGTGCCGCGATCGGCCCGACGGGGTCGTAGCGCCGGTAGATCGCACCGGGGATCTGAAGTGGACCCGGGTATCGAAGGTCCCACACGAAACGGTTCAGCCCGGCATCAGCCGCGATCGGGTCCGGTGGCGGGTTCCTGGGCGTGCCCACCCGGTCGGGGTCTTCTTGACTGCTGAACCTCGCGACTTCGGTCCCGCTCTCGTCCCGCAAGGTCAGGGTTACCGTTTGATCAGGGTCTCTGAGGTAATACCAGATGACAGCGCCGGCCGGCGGATTCTCGCCCGACGCGCCTGCCGGGCTCTGCCCTCGAAGGGGACTGCCAGCAATTCCTTCTCGGAATCGGACGGCGTCTTCGGGCTGGAATAGACGAACCGGGTCCGCGAGAACCCCCGAATCGGCTTGGCGGAGCACAGCCAGGTCGTCGAAGATCCAGAAAGATCGACCGTGCGTGGCAATGACAAGATCATCGTCTTTTACCACCATGTCGCGGACCGGCACCACTGGAAAATTCGCCTGCCACTTACGCCATGACCCACCGTCGTCAAATGAAACGTACAGCCCGGTTTCGGTTCCCGCGTAAAGCAGCCCCGGTCGCGTCGGGTCCTCACGGATGACCCGGGTAAAGTCGTCCGCGTCTATTCCATCAACGATCAGCGTCCAGTTGGCCCCGTAGTCCGTAGTCTTGAAGAGGTATGGGGCAAGGTCGTCGAGCTTGTAGCGATTCGCGGCGAGGTAAGCCGTTCCGGGATCGTGGCTCGACGGTTCGATGATGCTGACCAGGGTGAAGTCAGGGAATCCCTCGGGCGTCACATCCTGCCACGTTGCCGCACCATCACGGGATACATGCACCAATCCGTCGTCGGAGCCCGCCCAAAAAAGACCTTCCTGTAGAGGCGATTCTGCAAAGGCGAAGATGGTGGCGTACCACTCGATGCCGGTGTTGTCCCTTTTGATGGGACCCCAGTACGGGCCGGTGTCAGGGTCATCGTCAATCCCGGGGGTAGTCTCCAATGTCGAGGGATCGGCCCGCGTCAGATCCGGGCTGATGACCTCCCACGAATCGCCACGATCCATGGAACGGTGTACGACCTGCGACGTGACGTAGAGCGCTTCCGGGTTGTGCGGAGAAATAACGACCGGGAACACCCATTGGAACCGGTATTTGTGATCCGCTGCTCCCCAACCCCAATGGATCTCATTCCATGGCGAGATGAACTTCACCTGCTTCGTACGGTGATTGTAGCGGGTGAGCCAGTGGTGATCGCCGGAGTAGATGATGTCCGGGTCTTCAGGATGGACAGCCGTGTAACCATCCTCGCCGCCCCCTATCGTATAGAGCTCGGTTTCGTCAATCACACCATAGTCCGAGCGGCTCGGGATCGAGAGCGTGGAGTTGTCCTGCTGATTTCCGTAGACCCGGTATGGAAAGCGGGTGTCTACGGTCACGTGGTAGAACTGGGCGGTCGGCTGATTGTAGATGGACGACCAGGATTTGCCCCCGTTGAAGGTGGTATTTCCGCCACCGTCGTTGGCTTCGATCATCCGCTCCGGATCTTCCGGATCGATCCAAAGATCGTGGCTGTCCCCATGCGGTATCGGGATCATCTCGTAGTTGCGGCCCCCGTCGGTGGAGTGCCATAACCGGGTGTTCTGAACGTACAATCGATCCGGGTCACTGGGATGTGCATGAATCCGGTGGTAATACCACGGCCGCTGCGAAAGCTCGGCCAGTTGGCTCACCAACTCCCAGGTGGCCCCGGCGTCATCGGATCTGAAGACACCCGTCTGATCATCCTCGGCTTCGATGATCGACCAAACTCGGTTCGGGTTGGCCCCCGACACTGTCACGCCGATTCGGCCTCGATTCTCCCCCGTAGGCAACCCCGGGTTGTTCGTCAGCTCTTCCCAGGTGTCGCCTCCGTCGGTCGACTTGTAAAGCCCGGTGCCAGGGCCGGCCCCACGGAGTCCCCAGGCGAATCGGCGCACCTCCCACATCCCGGCGTAGAGTACCGTTGGATCGGAAGGGTCCATCTCGAGATCGCCAGCGCCGATGTCCTCGTTCACGTAGAGCACCTTGTCCCAGGTTGTGCCGCCGTCACGCGACCGGTAGATGCCCCGTTCCTCGTTGGGTCCCCAGGCGTGTCCGAGCGCTGCGACGTAGACCAATTCCGGATCGGTAGGATGGACAATCACGTTGGAGATCTGGCGCGTGTCCTTTAGCCCCAGGTGACGCCACGTCTCCCCGCCGTCGTCTGAGCGGTAAACTCCGTCGCCGTGCGATGTGTTTCCCCGGATCGCGTGTTCGCCCATTCCGGCGTACACGGTCTCGGGCCTGGACGGCGCGACCGCGAGTGCACCAACGGATCCGGTCGAGAAGTATCCGTCGGACACGTTGGTCCAGTTGTGCCCGGCGTCCACAGTCTTCCAAACGCCGCCGCCCGTCGATCCGAAGTAGAACGTCAGACGGTCGGTGGGGTGACCGGCCACGGCGATCGATCGCCCACCGCGGAATGGTCCGATGAGCCGAAACTGCATGTCGTCGAGCGGAAGGGACGCCTGGGTGGATGCCTCTTGTCCCACAACCGGTCCGGGTGAAGCCAACGCCGCCAGAAGACAGACGATGAAAGTGAAACGATACCCGGCTCCGCACAACCGCGGTTGCAAGTGGTCGCGGGACGGACGATTGGTATTTCGGAAAGCAAACAAAGATCTTGTCATATCATTGGAACCTTTAAGTTTCTATCGCGTAACTTCATGTGAGGCCAAGGGCGTTTACCGTCCGCATGCGAAGTTAGGTAGCTCAATCGTAGTGTCGCGTAGCGCAGTGCGCATAATTGCCTTGCAATGACTTCAACATTATTTCTTAAGCTTAACGCCTACATATACGGTGCGTAATATACGGTTCGTACGTCCGCTTCGGATTATTAGCAGACCTTTTCACCGATATTACCCTACCGTCCGGTTTCGGGGGTAAAGGAGACATTCGGAGACCCAGATTTGATCAGCCTCAAGTCAAATGTCCGCTTTACTCCAAAGCAGACATTCAATTCCGCCAAATTCGAACGTCCATAATTAAGGAAATGCCAACAATTACAAATAGCGCTCCCGAAATTACAAATCCTGCCGACATTACTGTGGCGGCTATGACTATAAATATGGCGCCCGCTATTTTCCTTGGTTCAAAAAACCCACTCCATGCGCCGTCATGTGCGTCAGTCTGCGATGCTCGCCTTGGGTCATGAGATGGTGACGAAGTGAGTCTACTCACATAGTGAATCACGACGTACCAGATAAGCCCCGCTCCAGCCAGGTTCAACAACGGTGTCAGTGCATAGTCAAGGTGGTATTCTCGTGTTGCGACACCGTGAGAGTGCAATTCGTCATAGATGACAAGCATTAGTAACTGCGCGACGAACCAAATTGGGATCATAGTAAGAGCCCCGATTCCGGCGAAGTACCTTGTAAACGCAATACACCGCACAGCCCCATACACGCTAACGCCAACGACGCTAACGGTTGCGAGTACCGTCGCGAGAAAACTAAGTTCGTTAATGTTGACGTCCATATTTGGCCCGGCGCGTCGGGTTTACAATTAAATTCGATTGTCGCGTGTGCCCAATGGCTGCTTTGGGTTGTGACATCAATCGGTCAATGCAACACCTAAACTCTACCACTAGAGAAGGAGGTGTTGAGAATGCAGTACAGAAAGAGACGATATTTCACTGCAGCCGAGATAGCGATGATCTGGGATCGGTGGGAGAAAGGCGAGTCCCTTAACGCGATAGCGCGAGATCTGGGTCGAGGTCACTCGGCTATTCAAGGTCTCTTGGCGCGCACCGGCGGCATTCGACCGGCCCAGCGAAGGCGTTCACAACGAGCACTCAGCATTGCGGAGCGTGAAGAGATATCGCGTGGTGTCGTCGCTGGCTATTCACTTCGTTTCATTGCTGCAGCATTGGACCGTTCCCCTTCGACAGTCAGTCGAGAGATCAAGCGCAACGGTGGCCGGCGACAATACCGCGCCTGCAAAGCCGATGAAGCGGCCTGGGATAGAGCACACCGTGCCAAGCGCTGTAAACTGGCCAAGAACCCAGCGTTGGCCCGCATCGTGGCTGAGAAACTGCAGCTGGAATGGTCGCCCGATCAAATTGCGGGTTGGTTAAAAAGCACGTACCCAGACGACGAGAGCTACCAGGTGTCACACGAGACGATCTACAAAAGCCTGTTTGTGCAGACCCGAGGCGTTCTGAAAAAGGAACTAATACAGTACCTTAGGAAACCACGAGCGATGCGTCGATCACGTCATCACACGCAGAAGACAAAAGACCACGGCAGGATCAAGAACACGGTGTCGATCCGCGAGCGTCCGGCAGAGGTCGAAGACCGCGCCGTCCCGGGGCACTGGGAAGGCGACTTGCTGTGCGGCAGTAACAACAGCCAGATCGCAACCCTGGTTGAACGACACTCCCGGCTTGTGATGCTGGTCAGAGTACCGAGCAAAGACACAAAGACGGTGATCGATGCACTCATCAGGCAGGCTCACAAGTTACCGCGGGAACTCTACAAGTCACTCACCTGGGATCGCGGTAAGGAAGTGGCCGATCACCAACGCTTCAGTCTGGACACCGGGATCAAGGTGTACTTCTGCGATCCACAAAGTCCGTGGCAGCGTGGCTCGAACGAGAATACCAACGGACTGCTGCGCCAGTACTTCCCGAAAGGAATGGACCTGTCGAACGTTCATCAGAACAGACTCAACGCAGTCGCAAGGCGACTCAATGAACGACCAAGAAAGACGTTACAATATCGAACACCAGCTGAACGTTTTGCTCAATGTGTTGCGTCGACCAATTGATATCGCAGTCAATACCAGCCACTGAGTGTATCACCGGGCCAGTGGCTGGTTTCGGCCAATACCGGACATTAGGGCTTAACTGAATGGTCCGTTCTAATGGGGCCATACAATTCGGCCAAAAGCAGCCGCTGCCACACTGTCATTTCTTTTCTGGTTCGCTGTAATCGACAGTAACTTCATCCCACGTCGACGGCACGGGATTATCCGCAATCGCTTGGGCTATGATCTCGGCCGCTTCGGGGTTTAGCCATCTTCTATTTCTTTCAAACCATTGTCTGGCGTATCTACTGGCAAAATAGTATCGAGCGTCGCCTGCAAGATAGGCCTTCAATGAAGGGCCAATGCCAAGTTCTTCTGCTTGGTTGTTGTACTCGTAAATCGAGGCGATCGCATTCAACCAGGAGTTCATCTTAAATTCGTCCTCTGGTGAAAGATTGTCTGGATCCTCGACCGCTTTAATGATTGTTCTGCCAACATCCGATTCCAATTCGATACTGGAGAGATCCATCCACATCTCGAAGGTCGCTCGAATATGTTCAGTTTTGGTCACAGAAGTGTTTTGGCGAATCTCGTAGGCGACCACAAACAACCCGACGAGTACGCCAAGTGAGGCCGCAATCTGGAGCCATTCGTTAACTTTTGATGTATTCAAAACATGGTTTCCGAACGTAGAACCGGCAACAAATTTTTGAGGCAGCAACAGTCCGCTTTGGGTCAATAGCAGCCACTCATTAGGTAGGAAATACTACCACCTGAGCGGCTGGTTTCGGGGTATACCGGACACTCGCCACTCGCAATTACGCGTCAATCCGCTCTGAAATCTCAAATGCGTCATCAATATCAACGGACAACGGGGTCAAACCGATTTTTCATCCGACCTGCCTGAGATGCCAAAGGTGATAATGCGCAGATTAATTCGGTTCGACCCCGTTGTCTCCTCTCATTCCACGTGTCCTGGATGACCTCTTTTGATGAATGCGTACATTCAGGTAGCATCTGTCGGCAGTGTTGGTTGCAAATTTATTAATTGCAGCGGCGTTAAGTCCGATGAAGGGAGTAACTATGTTCGCACGTCGAATCCAGAATTTGATTTTTTCGCTCGGAGCATTTGTTCTGCTGCCGGGCTGTTCTGCTCAAGAGCCCGAAGTCGCGGATACGATGATGGTGACTGGAAACCCGATAACCGGTGAGGGCGTGCCGAACCCCGCTCCAACCGTCACCGCCAATTGGGGTGAGTTACCAGCTGGCAGGGAGTGGGGTTCAACTGCTGGTATCGATATCGATCCAATCGATGGTCACATTTGGGCGTACGAGCGGTGCGGTGCGAGCAGTTTTGGCGGCGGTGTTCCCGTCAATTGTGACAACAACCCCGTCGATCCCATCTTCAAATTCGACCGCCACTCCGGCGAGATCCTTGCAAACTTTGGCGGCGGCATCATGGTTACCCCGCACGGCATTCACGTCGATGCCGACGGCAACGTTTGGGTGACCGACTTTGTGGGGAATGCCGAGGGTACCAAAGGACATCAGGTGCATAAATTTAGTGCAGAAGGTGAACTGTTGATGAGTCTCGGCACGCCCGGCCAGGCCGGTAACGGCCCGAATCAGTTCAATCAACCGAATGATGTCATCACTGCACCAGACGGCAGTATTTTTGTTTCGGATGGCCACAGTGGTCAGGGCATGATAACGAATGAGGAGATGGACGAGGGCCGTGAAGCGGGCTTGACGGCGCGCGTGATTAAATTTTCCGCTGATGGGACGAATCTCATTGAATGGGGCCAGATTGGTGTGAGGCACGGTGAATTCCGCACGCCGCACGCACTGGCGTTCGATTCGCAAGGTCGACTTTGGGTCGCAGATCGTGGCAATCATCGCATTGAGATTTTCGACCAGGACGGCAACTATCTCGATTCCCGTTATCTATATGGACGCATTAGCGGACTCTTTATTACTGCAGACGATACTGTTTACGCGATCGACTCGGAATCAAGCCCAACCAACCACGTCGGTTGGTTGAATGGTGTGCGCATTGGCCGCGTCGATACAGACCGCATTACCGGTTTCATCCCGCCCTTCCAACGTGAGAGCAGGGTCTATCAGGGCACTGCGGGAGAAGGTGTCGCGGTAGATGCAGATGGAAACGTGTACGCGGCCGAAGGACCCAACTCACTAAGTTGGGCAGGTGGCGCCTTTACCCGTTACTCGGATCAATAGCAGAAATGGGGTCGAACCGAATTTTGGAATGTCGAAAACAACGATTAAATCGGTTCGACCCCTTAACCCCTCGACCCTTCTTATCTGATCAGGATTCAGGCGCTTTCGGCGGCAATCGACGCTTTCGCATCGGCAAACTTCGCGCGGAAGTAGCGGCGTATATCGGCGACGATCATGACATTGGTTGGCACCAGGACCAGCGTGATCATGGTTGCAAACAGGATTCCAAAAGCAAGCGATATTGCCATCGGCACGAGAAATGCAGCAGTCGATGAGCGTTCCAGCAACAACGGGATCAAGCCGAAGAAGGTGGTCAATGAAGTCAGCATGACGGGTCGGAATCTTGCCACCCCGGCACGCTTGACGGCATGCAGAAGCCGCGTCGCCAGCACGATGCTGCTGGTTAATGTAATCGACCAGCACGAGGCTGTCGTTAATTACAACTCCCATCAACGCCATCAATCCCAGCGAGCTGAGGAACGAGAGCGGCTGCCCCATGATCCAGTGGCCGATGATGGCGCCTATAATTCCGAACGGAATAACGGACATCACAATTAGCGGCTGAACGTAGGATTTTAACGGCAGCGCGAGCAAAGCGTAGATAACGAACAACAGGATTATCAGGCCTGACTGAAGACTGCCGAACGATTCACGCTGCTGTCTTTGTTCGCCTTCCATCTTGAACGTGATGCCCGGATATTTCGTCAACAATGAATTGATGTAGTCGTTCAGGTCAGCCTGCAACACAGTCATGTTGGTGTTGTCCTTGTCGACATCGGCTGTAACATTCAGCACCCGGAACCGGTCGATCCGTGTGATCACTGACGGCCCTTTTCCTGGCGCCAGTGTCGCAACATTGGACAGCGGAATGAGCCTGCCATTAGGCGCCGTGATCAGCATCTCGCTCAGAGACGCCAGCGTATCGCGTTCATCGATGGGGTAACGAACGAGTACACGTATATCATCACGACCGCGTTGAATACGCTGTGCTTCCAGTCCACGGAAAGCCTGGCCAACCTGATTCACTATGTCCGATCGCGTGAGGCCAACCAGGTGGCCCTGCGGACTCAGTTCGATACGCAGCTCTTCCTTGCCGTCCGACAAGCTGTCGGCGATCTCGAAGACGCCTGGATAGGTCGCCAGCTGTTCCTTTAGCTCTTCTCCAATGGCGTTGAGGCTTTCGAGCGAGTTGCCGCTGAACTGGACGTCGATCGGATCGCCGGGCCTGAAGAAAGATGCGCGGTAGTTCATCGTTTCTGCGCCCGGTATCAAGCCGACCGCACTGCGCCATTCGTTGATCAGCTCTGTGGTGGAGATGTCCTGATCACGATCCTGGACTGGCGCTGTTTCAAATCGCACAGTGGCCAGGTGGGTCCCGTTGCTGCGCCCGGATGAGCCGGTACTGGAGAAGATGTCGGTAATCAGGCCGCCTTCCGCGTAATCCGCGTACTTATCCTGAAGGTCAAAAGCGGCCTCCAGAACCCTGTCCGTATGCCTGGCCGTAACTTCGAACGGTGTGCCGACCGGCATGACGAGCGTCGCCGTCGCGGTCTCTGATTCTGTTACCGGGAAGAACACGAAACGCGTCCAGCCGCTGGATACCAGCATCAGCATGACAATGAGCACGCCGGTAAAGGACGCGAGCGTGGAATAGCGGTGATTCAGTGCAAATCTTAACGCGGGTTGATAATAACGAATGATCTTTCTCTTCGAAGCCGTCTGCAAATCTCTGCTGCCAGGCACTAAAACCGGTCAGCTTCGATTTGTCCTTGCGCAGCTTAACGTGAGCCAGATGCGCCGGAAGGATGAGCTTGGATTCGACCAGGGAGAAAAGCAAAACAGGAATCACCACGAGTGGCACCGGCGCGAACCAGGTTCCAAGCCTGCCTTCAATGAAAATCAGTGGCATGAAGGCTGCAATCGTAGTCAGGATGCCGAACGTAACCGGAATCAGCGACCTCCTTGGTGCCATGAATGGCGGCAGACAAACTATTGTCGCCGGTTTGCATATGCCTGTAGACATTCTCGCCCGTGACGATCGCATCATCGACGACGATGCCCAGCACGATAATGAAGCCGAACGCACTCATCATGTTCAGGCTGATATCGAAGATTGCCATCAGGATGAATGCACCAAGAAAACTGATCGGAATGCCGAGGAATACCCAGAAGGAAACGGCAGGTCGCAGAAACAACGTCAAGAGCAGGATAACGAGGACGCCGCCCTGCAACAGGCTGTTGCTCAGGATGCCCAGTCGGTCGGCAAGACGCACCGATTCGTCATCCCACGTGCTGAGTTCGAGACCGGCAGGCAACGTCGCGCTGCGCTCCGCGATGTACTCTTTGACCGCGCCGGCGACTTCGATGTCACTCTGCGTTCCTGTCCTTTTTACACCGATAAAGGCAGCAATTTTGCCGTTGAAGCGGGTCTGCAGTGAGCTTTCCTCGAAACCATCCTGCACGACAGCGATATCGCCGACTCTGACAATGCTTCCGTCAGAGTTTGTCTTAACAACGATATCCTCGAAGTCACCGCGTCGATAGGCCTGACCTTTTGATCTAATCAATACGTCGCCACCCTCCGTACGCACATTGCCGGCGGAGATATCCACCGAACTTCCACGGATGGCATTGGAAATATCTGCAAGCGTTACATCGAACTCCCGCAATCTGTCCTGGGACGCTTCGATTGCGATTTCATAGCGTCGAACGGAACGGAGTTCTACCTGGGTGATCTCCTCCCGTCGCAATAGTTCGTCGCGAATCTGCTCGGCAAATATGCGAATTTCGTCTTCGCTGTAGTCGCCCGCGACAACCACTTCGATGACGTCAAACGTGCGCACGGCAAGACTGATTACCGGTTTCTCTGTGTCAGCGGGAAACGTGTTAATCGAGTCGACGCGGCCCTTTATGTCATCCAGCAGTTCGCGAGGATCGTAGCCGGATTCTATTTCGATAGAGACTGAGGTGCTTCCCTCGACGGAGCGCGACACAATCCGATCAATTCCTTCCAGGTCCTGAACGGCTTCCTCGATTCGAACCGCCACGCCAAGTTCGATGTCTTCGGGCGTCGCGCCGCGGAGCGGCACACGGACCGACACGGTGTCAATGGCGAAATCCGGGAAGACTTCCAGGCGGACGTTATTGCTCAACGCTACGAGCCCGCCGATGATGATTGCAAACATCAACAGGTTGGCGGCAACCGAGTTTCTGGCGAACCATGAAATCATTGTTGTGCTCCATTCTTGCCTTGACCGGGTTTGCTTTCCCCATCACCGGGCGGCCTGCGCGCCGGTGGCCCGCCACCTTCCGGGCGCTGCGCTCCGGCAACGGCAACGCGAAGACCGGACGTGACCTGCCCCAGCGGCGTTATTACCAGCTGGTCACCATGCGCGATGCCCTCGGATATGACTGCGTCATCATCATTTTGCCAGGCAATTATCACGTCTTTTCTGCGCAGCAAGTCGTCCTCAACAATGTAGACGTAGCTGCCCTGGTAAATCGTGCTGTTCGGAATTACAAGCACATCGCTCAGAGCGCTGCCTGCAATCTCCGCCGTTACATACTGGCCAATCTTTAACGGAGATCGTCCAACATTTGCGGGACCGAACGGGTCTTCGATCTGTGCGATGACGTGAAGTTGCCGCGCGGCCTCGTCGATAGCGCCCTCTGTGCGCACGAGTTGCGCGTCCCACGATTCGTTGCCAATCAGATCGGAGTGAATGGTGACAGCAGTGTTGCTTGCGCCGTTCGCATCGGCAAAGCGAAAACTTTCCGGAAGGTCGATAAAACCAAGATCCCGATTTCGAACCGGCAGACGAATTTCAACAACGTCCGTGGCATAAATTTCAGCAAGTTGTGTATTCGGAGAGACGACCTGTCCGACATCAACCAGTTTTCTCAGGATCCGACCCGAAAATGGTGCCACAATTTGCGTCCGTTCGAGATCCAGTTTGGCTTTCTGCAGTGAAGACTCTGGCGGAGCTGACTCTGGCCCTGGCGGCCTCAAGTTGAGGGACACGCAGAACGAGGTCCGGCGCGTCGCCGGTATTGCCGAGCCGCTCCCAGTCCTCGAGCGCCTGGTTGGAGCGCGCCTCGGCCTCCGCGAGTGCCTGTCGCGCATCGGCAAGCGTGGCCTCCGAAATGCGTACATCCGCCTCATAATCACGCGGATCGATCTGCCCCAGGACGTCGCCTTTCTCGAAGAAGCCGCCGTCGCGAACGTTCTCATTGACGGAGACAATCTGGCCACTGACCTGGGCGACCAACATGCTCTGCGTACGCGGTTGAACCGTGCCGTAACTCTGCAACTGACCTTGTAGTTCTGTTTTTCAACGGTGGTCGTTTCAACGACCATCTGCGGGCCACCGAAATTCCCTCGCTGGGGTGCCTCGGGCGGGTTCATTTTGATGACGACCGCCAGCAATATCAGCCCGCCAAAAATGCCGATGGGAATGAGTTTCTTGGATTTGAGATTCATATTGCCCTAGAGATCGGTCGAAAATTCGCCGCCAAGTGAGAGGAAAAGAGTAATTCGGTTCTGCAGCAATTGGTTGCGCAGCTGCACTACCGTCGCTTCGGCATCGAATGCCTGTCGCTGGGATTCCAGGACCGTTGTATAAGAGACCAGGCCGCGTTGGTATTGTTCAAGCGCAAGTTCCAGGGCCGCAGCGGAGTTCGTCTCGGCATCAAGAAACGACTCGTATCGTTCCTGTAAAGAACTCGCGCGCGAGATCGAATTCTCGACATCGGCAAATGCTCTGTAGAGCAGGTCGAGATACTGTTGTTCTGATTGCTGTACGCGGCCACGCGCCTGCTCTTCAAATGCCTTCAGTCGGCCCGCATTAAATAAGGGTTGGGTGATTCCGCTGGCCAGGGACCAAACGCGATTGTCCCTGTCGAGGAGTGTCGATAACTCCCTCGTCGTCTGTCCGTAGCTGCCGACCAATGTCAGATTGGGAAATCGGGCTTTGTGAGTAGCAGCGAGCGTTGCATCCGCCGAAAGCAGGTTCAGCCAGGATTCCTGTAGATCCGCCCTGCGCGTCAGGAGTTCCGAGGGCAGTCCTGTCGGAATCGGCGCCGAGATTACCGGCAGTTCACCGTCTATCGTCAAACGACCGTCAGGATAACGGGCAAGCCCAAGCTGAAGCGTCGTTACCGTTTCTGCGTAGGTTTGCTGTTGCTGGGCAAAGTTGGCTTTTTCGCGCTCAACCTGGTTTCTCGCGAGATAAAGATCGAGGGCATCGTTCAGTCCCTGGCGATAGCCGCTGGCAACTATCTCATGGCTTTCGCGCGCAATCTCGAGTCGCCGTTCAGCGACCTGCAACAGTTGTTTTGCTTCGATGGTATTGAAGTATGCGCCCGTCGTTGACGCTGCCAGGTTTCTTTCAACAGACTGCAGCCGAGCACGTTGTGCCTCGAGTGCCAGCTGTGCCGCCTGCTGTTCTTTATTTAGCCTGCCCCACAAATCGGTATCCCACCGCGCACTCGCCGAAAAACTGAAGGATTCCGGAAGCGCATTGATTCCGGCTGCCAGCTGCGAAAATCGCCGCGATGCGTCAAAAGACGCGCTCAGTGTAGGAAAGCGATTGGCTCGCGTTGCAACGACGGTTTGTTCGGCCTGATAGAGGCGTGCCCGTTCCTGATTCAACTGATAGTTGGAGCCGACCGCCTCGGCTACGAGCGTGGTCAGGGCAGAATCGTCAAATTCCCTGAGCCAATTGAGATCGACCTCGCCAACGTCGCCACCACGCGCCCAATTCCCCGGTATTTCGGCATTCTCCGACTCCGGCGCGATGGCCGAATGGCTGCAAGCGGCGACCACGAGCACCGAAAGCAACAATAAGGGTTTAATTATCAGCGGGTTATACATGACAGGAAACGGTCGACCACGAAGCCAGGAAACGGCAGCTGATTATCCCAAGAACCCGGCAGTCAAGAAAGCATCCTTGTCCCTTCTTTACAATCCAAAACAATTAGTTGCGTTCGTAAACTATCTCGCCACCGACAATTGTCCTGAGGATCCGGGTGTCCCGAATAGACTCGGGCGGGATCGCGGTCAGATCCCTGTCCAGAAGCACAAAGTCCGCCAGCATGCCGGGTCGCAGCATCCCCTTTAAGTCTTCCTCGAACGATGCGTAGGCAGCCACCGTCGTATAGGCACGAAGTGCCTGTTCTACAGTCACTTTTTGCTCCGGAACCCAGCCGCCGGGGTTGGCGCCATCCAGAGTCCGCCGGGTTACCGCGGCGTAAATACCGTCGATCGGTGTTGCCGGCGCGACAGACCAGTCGCTGCCGAACGCGACCCGCGCGCCGGCATCCATCAGGGAGCGAAACGCATAGGTCGTTTCTGCCCTTCCGGGACCAATGACCTCTTCGGCCCAGCGACCATCGTCAATCGCGTGATAAGGCTGCATGCTGGCGATCACTTCCTGAACCGCGAACCGCTCAATGTCTGCAGGCGCAATATGCTGAGCGTGTTCCATCCTGAAGCGTCGGTCGCGCTCGCCATTTGCATCGACGGCGTCGAGATAGATATCCAGCAGATCCCGGATCGCGCTGTCGCCGATCGCGTGAACCATGACCTGGAGCCCGGCCGCGTCCGCGCCCGTTACCCATTCGCGCAGATCATCGAGTTCGTTGATCAGGAATCCCTTGTCTTGGGGAGCATCCGTAAACGGCTCGAGCATGGCGGCCGTATGTGATCCAAGCGAGCCGTCCATGAATCCTTTCAGCCCCCCAATTTGCAGCCACTCATTGCCCGTACCCCGACTGGCAACCTCATCGCGCAAGCGTTCCCAGTCGCGCAGCGGCACGACGGAATATATGCGCGTAATCAGGGCGCCAAAATTGTTCGCGCGTTGATACGTTGCAAGACTTTCCCAGTCCGCCATGTCGTGTACTGACGTGACGCCATTTCCGGCCACGTGCTGCATGGCAGCAGCCGCCTCACGATCGAGTCTTGCGGCAGTGGCTTCGGGGATTGCCATTTCCACAGGCATCATGGCGTTGTCCTTCAGGACGCCCGTGGGACGACCGTCCTCATAGCGGACGATCGTGCCGCCCGCGATATCGGATGTGTCCGCATCGACACCAGCGAGTTCCAGCGCCAGCGAATTCGCCAGGCCCATGTGACCGTCGAGCCGGTAAACCCAGACAGGATTTTCCGGCGTTAGCGCATCGATCCAGTCACGCCGCGGAAGTTCACTGCCCCACAGCGTGTGATCCCAATCGCCATACAAGATCCACTCACCAGGATTCACCGTCTTGGCGAATTCACCAATGCGGGCAGAAAAGTCTTCCGGTGTTGCTGCATCTCTTAGTTGAACCGATGCCAGGCCCGCACCACCGGATATGAAGTGCACATGGGTATCGATGAATCCGGGCACCAGCATGCTGCCTGGTACGGAAATCACTTCCGTGTCTTCACCTATCAGTGCAGCGACATCGTCATTCGTGCCGACGACGATGATTTCGTTGCCGCGGCTGGCGAGTGCCTCCGCCCATGGCTGCTCGGTGTTTCCCGTCCAGACGCGTGCGTCCGTGATCACGAGCGATGCGCTGACGGGAGTTTCCGTGCGAGTGCATGCGGCGATAACGCTGGCGCCAAGAAAGGCGACCAGGCGCGTGGATGTTTTTCGATTTAGTCTGTTCATGCACGTAGTATACGCAACATGAAACTGGATAGATTTCTGCGACTTGCGATTGGCCTTCTTGTGCTGCTCGTATTCATTATCGCGATCGCCGCCATGTTGTTCGTCACGGAATCCGCGTTGAACGTTTGGGATCGCCTTATTGAAGGTCCCAGGGTGGTGCTGTGGGGATACGTTGCGATCATGGGTGCGCTCGTGGTCGCCGCAGCCTGGTTGATCATGCGATTGGTCGTCAAACGGAAGCTCACGTCCGGTACAAGGCACGACAAGCCAATGCGCAAGGAGGACATCGAGTCGCGCCTGCGTGACGCAGAAAAATCGGGTGTCAACGTCAGCGATGCACAGGCGGAGCTGCAGGAACTTGCTGCGCGGCAGCAGACCGGTTCAATTCACTTGTGTTTTTTCGGGGAGATCAGCACCGGGAAGAGTTCGCTGATCAAGGCACTCATTCCCGACGCCGATGTTGCAATCGATCCGGTTGGCGGTTCAACCATCGACATACGTCATTACCGTTGGCGTGCGGGTAGTGGTGCAGAGATCCTGCTCACCGACGTGCCGGGCACAGGTGGCCTTGAAGGGGAGCTTGATGAGGTGGCTGTCGAAGAGGCGCAGCGCGCCCAGCTCGTCCTGTTCGTCTGTGATGGTGACCTGACGCGAAATGAAAGCCAGGCAGTCAAGTGGCTACTTGCGTTGGAGAAGCCGCTCATTCTCGTCATGAATAAATCAGATCGCTACGATCGGACGGAGCAGGCGACTCTCATGGAACGGTTGCTCGATCACCTCGAGGATCTTGGGGGGACGTTCGCGCGCGACCAGGTCGTCGCCGTCAGCGCAGGCGGCGAAATGGAGGTTATAGAAAGAACCGCGGATGGCGCTGAATCAACCGCTCGTCGCCGGCGACCGGCGGACATTGGCGTACTGGTCGTGGCAATCAATCGGCTCCTGGAAGGCAGCCTGACCGAGCTTGACGTCAAACGCGATCGGGCTGTTTTCCGGCTTGCCGCTGAGAAGCTCGCTGAAGCGGAAGGTGAGTACCGCATCGTTCGTGCCGAGCAGATCATTCGCAGTGCGACTCGCAGGGCTGTCGTTGGCGCACTCGCCGCCGTTAGTCCGGGAACCGACGTCATCATCCAGGGCTACATCGGCACGACCATGACGCGCGAGCTGTGCAAATTGTTTGGTGCTGCACCACGTGATCTCGATATAGAGGAATTCCTCAACCTGAGCCAGAGCAGGGCAGGTAAGGCATTGCCGCTCAGCCTTGCAGTTGCCGGCAACGCGCTTAAAGCATTTCCAGGCGTCGGGACAGTCGCCGGCGGCGTGGTGCATGCGGTAGCCTACGGACTTATATTTGATGCGCTCGGTCGAAGTCTCTTAATAACTTTGCGCGAGCACGGTGAGCTCGATCCGGGAACAGCCGCGAAAGCATTCGAGGAAGGAATCAGTGAGCATATTGAAGCGGGTGTTCGACAAGTTGCCAGGATGGCCGTGGATCCCGGGAAAAACACCGACTGAGACTGAATCCGACGGCGGCTCAACACACCTCGATCTCGCCCGCGAAAGCCTGCGGGAGTTGATCGAGGATTCCCGTCTTCCTGCCGGTGTTCGCGACTCACTCGCGCATGACTACGACGCCGTCCAGGCCATGCTGGACAAATTGCAGCACGGTCATTTGCACATCGCGGTGTTCGGTCGCGTCAGCACCGGAAAGTCGTCGCTCCTCAATGCGTTGATCGGAGAGGAACGCTTCGCGGTTAGTCCCCTGCATGGCGAGACCAAGAAGTCTTCAATCCAGGCGTGGTCGGAAGTCGAGGCCGCAGGCGTTTTCCTGATCGATACGCCGGGCCTCGATGAGGCGGGCGGCGAAGCTCGGGAAGAGATGGCGAAAGAAGTTGCGCATCGGTCAGACCTTGTCATTTTCGTCGTCGACGGCGACATCACGGACACTGAGTTGGTCGCACTGCGCACGCTGCTCCAGCAGGGTCGGCCGGTTGTCGTCGCGCTGAACAAATCAGACCTGTATACAGACGTTCAGTTGCGCGCACTGCTTGACACAGTGCGTAGCAAAACAGCAGGCCTGGTTCAGGTCGACGATGTGCTTGCGGTTGCCGCACAGCCACGCGCGCAGCAAGTCATAGAGGTCGATGACGATGGTAGCGAATCGACATCGGAGCGCGAGCGACCTCCCGATATCGAGTCGCTGCGCCTGCGCCTCTGGGAAATCTTCGAAAAAGAGGGCAAGACGCTGGCAGCTCTGAACGCAAGCCTGTTCGCGGCGGATCTCAGCGATCAGGTCGGGCGGCGGATACTGAATGCGCGCAGGGAGATCGGCGACAAGCTGGTGCGAACCTATTGTGTTGGCAAAGGCATCGCTGTGGCGTTCAACCCTGTTCCCGTGGCGGACTTGTTTGCGGCCGCTTTTATCGATGTTGGCATGGTCGTGCATTTGTCGAAGGTCTACGACCTGCCGCTAAGCCGGCGTGAAGCCGGTTCACTGGTTGGCGTCATTGCCGCCGAATCCGCGGCACTGATGGGCACGGTCTGGGCGCTTCATTTCGTGTCGAGCGCACTAAAGGTGGGCACGGCCGGCCTGTCAACGATCGTGACTGCCGGCGCGCAGGGGGCGATTGCCTACTACAGCACCTACGTCGTCGGGCAGATCGCGGCGGAATATCTGTCGAAAGGCAAATCGTGGGGCGAGGGCGGGCCGAAGCAGGTGGTCAATGAAATACTGGAGAGCCTCGATCGCGATACCGTGCTGCGCGACGCGAAGAAGGAAATTCAGGCACGGCTGGGAGTGAGTTGAACTTGTCCGTCACCCGATCTCTGCCAGGCTGGTAACGGCGGGTTGCCGGAAAATGGTCAGGCTTGATAACACTCTCCTGACGAAATGGACACCTGGCCTGTCCGTCATCCAGTTGCAGCGTGAGAACAATCGCCTGGGTAAGTCACACTAGCGCCGCACAGCGTAGTGCATGCCCCAACCCAGCACTGTGTAGACGGCGATCGCGCCCCAAAGAATGCCAGCCAGGATTGCCGTCTCACCTGCGTCCGTATTGCCGGCGTGTCCGGCCATAAAGTACAACATGAACATGCCGTAACTGGCTGCCGCCCAGGTGGCCATCACCGGGACCAGGGCCGCGGCCCGCCAGCGTCGCTGTTGCAGGTAGGTCAGAAGACGCGCCATGTAGTACAGAAGAAAAGCAGCGCAGATCAGAACAGGTGCCGCGATGGTTACCGTAATAAGGATCGTCAACCCGACTTTCCCGCGCTCTCCCGACTGCCATTGTCGCCATAGATCGACCGGCCATGCGCGATTACGCGAGTCCCAGTTCCGCTGTGCCGAGGCAGCCGCCCGGCGAACGGTTGGATCCGTGTCATTTAGCGCCTTTTCAAACAGCGCTTCACGTTGGCGGGCACTCGTTTCTGGCATTTCGAGCCAGCCAACGGCATAGCTGCGCACATAGGGATCGGGATCATTCATGCCGCGTTCAATGATCTCGGCGCGCTGCTTGTCGTTGCGAAGTAACATGACGAGGACGACGACGCGCACTCTTGAATCCGGGTCATTCTTTCCGGCTTCGAGGTGCATCGGCAAATCGGCAGCGCGAAGATACGCCGGACGATTCCGGGAAATCGTCGATAGTGCGCCGAATGCCGCATTGCGGATCAGTGAATCGGAATCGGACATCGCGACGCTAAGCGCCGGTATCAGTATTCGCCGGTCAAATTCGGTATCGGCTGAGCGAGCCATGAAGGGAAACATGTCGATGGCGGCAACAGCGATCCGGGTTTCCGAATCTGTTGCCAGTGATGCGAGTTCCTCCCGTGCAGCCGTATCAATCGGCGTACTACGAATTATGCGTAGCGCGTTTAAGCGTACCTCCGTCGGTTCAGCGGTGTTCAGCGCTACTGCCAACAAATCCTTATCCGCGAGTGTTCGGTTGTATTCAATGATGCGCAGACCGCTTTCGGCAGTATAGCAATCTCTTCGTCAGGATCGCTGGTCGCCGCCGTTACGAGAGCAACTGATGGTGGGTAGACATCAGTCGAATAGGCCATTGCATTAAGAATGGCTTTGCGTACGCGGCGGTTCGGCTCATCCTCGAAAGCAGCCGCAAGGGTTTCGAGCGTCGTTACAGGCAGAAGCCGTCCTTTGGCAATTTCGGCGAAGGCACTCGCCAGGTCTTCGCGCTCGGCGGCATGCTGGGGTTCGACAAACCGCGTGTTCATGACGGCGAATACCGCCTCCGGCAATGGCTGTGCGGCCCCGATCTTGCCGAGCGCCGCAGCCGCTCGCGGATACGCCCACGCCTGGTGCTCCTCGCTGGAGATTGCGGCGATGCGCTCGATAATCGAATCCGGGTAGCGATTGTTGGCAGCCGACTGACCGATGGCAACGATAGCCGCGGACAACATGGCATTGTCCGTTTCGTTTAATGCCGTATTGCTCAATGCCTGAATGGCCTCTGCACTCAATGACCGCTTTGAGCCGAGCTGCCCGAGTGCAGTGGCAGCGGCCTTGCGCACCTCAATTGATGCATCGGTCTCGAGGCTCATTACCAGCTCATCGACAATCGCCGGATCTTCCGCGCCCCGCAAACCTGCATCATTTGCGGCACTGATGCGGACGGCCGGCTCGTCACTGGCCAGGCGCCACTCCAAAAGTGTATCGCTATAACGGACGCTCCGATAAAGCGGCACGAGGGCGTGCGTCCATAGTTGCATCAGGAGATACAACGCCACTGGCGCCAGGATGAAGGCCATAACCGGCGTGCGGCGGGACATGGCAGTCAGCTTCTTGATCATGAACCAGCCTGTCTGGAAGACTTACCGCCAGTTTGCCGCTTTGCATCCAGGGCCGCGAGGCGGGACGTCTCATTTTGTACGAAACAGGGCGTGGTAACGGGGCAGATCCGGGAGACAAGGATAATGCGCTAGTGGCGTTCCGGAATGCTAACGTCTGAATGACCACTTTCGGCCAGAGGCGGCCACCAGTGTAACGAAACTTTGGGCCAAGCCTCCACCTCCACTAAAATTCGTAGTTGATGCTGAGGTATGCCCCGACCGGTGACTGAGAGTCCACTTTCCCTGTGGCGCCAGTAACTCTGTCGGTAACCAGAATATCCATGAATTGGTGCTCAAGCCTGGCGGCGAATGTAGCGGACCAGGTCGGCGTCAGGTGATATGAGGTACCAAGCGTTCCCATAAGGTGAAATTCCGTTCCGGCATCGGTTGTAAGGTCGAACGTACCGCCAAGTGCGGTTGGGCCACCGATGTCATCGACATCCGGGAATCCGATGCCAAGCCCCGCGGTCCAAAACCAGTCAAATCCTCGCTGCGATTCGCCGTAGCGACGGCCAAAGAAACCACTGAGTACGGTATTGCTCGCCGCGGCGTCAATTGCCTTGACGGCGGGGTCTTGCAGGATACCCACCACGTCCGACGTGCGCTCGAAATCATAGTCGTAGAAATCCAGTGCGGCACCGGCGAACCAGCCGTCGTGCAACGCATACCGACCGATTACTCCAAACCCAAGAATGTCATTGGCAGGAACGCCGTCGCCCAGCAGCACGTTGCCTCGCAAGCCAACCTGGTACCTGGACTCCTGAGCAGAGGCCGTGGCTATTAAAGAAAACAAGGCAGTTAACAATGCGATGCTGTGAATCTGCTTTCGATCGGCCATAAGGTCTTATCCCGCGCGACGGTGAATTCGGCACCATGCCAACTCCCTGTCAACGTTAGACGGTTATCACAGAAAAATCCTTCGCTGGCGTTCGCCTGGTGCTGCACCCGGAAGAAGCGCCTCGAATAAGCTATCACCACGCACCGTTCGTCATTTTCGGAGCACCACTCAACAGAGTTCCCGAGCGGCTGCAGATTGTCGGGACTCAGATGGACATTATGCCCACCATTGCCGGAGCAATCGGAATCCCGGTTCGGAATGTGGCACTTGGCAGGAACCTTTTGGATCCTAAGCAAACGACCGGCTATGCATTCGTCCACCGGCGTTGGGGTACGGGGAGCGAGGTCCTGGTATTTGATGAAGAGTTTTTGCTTGCCAAGAAGCTCGAAATAGAATCACCGACACTTCACGCCTATCGTTCCCGGCATCCAATACGAAATATGGAGTTTGAAAATCCGGCCAAAGTCGAAGCGATGAATAATTTCGCAGACGGCTTTTACGACGCATCGAAATTCATGATGCTCAGGTCACGTCCATGACACGCCGCGTATTTTCTGTGTGCGCCTGGGTCGCACTCGGTTTGCTGGTTCTGACACTTACAATTTGGTTCGTCATATTTGCCGAGGCCAGGTTGTCCGGCTAGTGATGCTTGTTGATCGTTGACCTCGAAGCCTGGCGTGTCTTTGCCGTTTCTAGGCCACGAGAGCCTTCTCAGGCTGAGCCGTTGACACGTCCGCTTCGGATCGTTTGCGTCCATTCGCTCCGATAAAGACCAATGGCTGCTTTTGCGTGCAATCGAACTCGAAAGACCTAGAAAAGGGTCACGATCAACCAGGCTGCAGCGAACATGACCGTAACCGTTGTCCAGTCCATACCAATAGCGCGAGCATTCAGTGAGTGGCGGTACCCCGCCCAGAACAACAGGCGGCCAATGCACCAGATTGTCATCATGGCAGGCAGCATGTGCACGTCGTCTGGTGACATGCGAATCGACAGCGCAAAGAAGATCGGCGCGAAGATCAGCGCCTGTTCCAACGTATTGGTATAGGCGCGTTGATTGATCTTCCATCCCCGGCTTTCGGCATTTGCGAAAGGGTCTTCGGCCTGCGGTGTGTCCGGGAGGCGCCACAGGCTCTGCATCATGATCAATGCGACGAATCCGATACCTGCAGAGCATTCGACAGCCAGCAAGAGCCGGCCGATGGGTTCCGCGATGGGATCCAGCCGCGGCCAGAAGAACCAGGCCGATGCATTCAAAATGATGCCACTGGCAAGCCCGGCTGCAATCCATCGGTAAGTGACATTCTTCCCGTTGGCTAACGTCTTCGTAGCCACATCTTCGGACATACGTTTTCCTCTCGTAAGTAAAAGTCGAGGCTGCATCCAGAGACGGTTCGAAAACAGCTCTTTAACCAATGATAGCCCACTGGCCGCTTGTCGACTGCCACAACGCAAGATTATGTGAATTTCCAATATTCTCTGAACTGCTACAATGAAAATAAAAGAGAACAAAAATGTCATGCAGTCAAACGGTCACCATTAACGTCGTTTCATTATTCCTGTTACTGGCAGCGCAGCCGGCAGCGTTGGCCGAAGTGTCCAGTTTGCCACCCCTCGCAAGCGTTACAGATTCGAATTATTCCTCCACGAACTCTCCGGTGATGACTTCGGATCGGTCAGTCGAAAACGAGATTTTTCGGCTTCTCGGACTCTATGAAGATGCCCGGATGGCTGGAATGCTGGAGGAGGCGGATGTGCTTGCGAAGCAAATCGTCGAGGTCTCGATTCAGTCATACGGACGTGACAGCCAGGGCACGGCGAGAGCGCTCACAAATCTCGCAACGTTACAGTCTGAAAATGCGCAGTACGTTGCGGCCATCCAGAACCTGTCGGCAGCCATAGAAATAGTGGAACGCGTGGAAAGCCATTTAAGTATGCATCTGCTTTACCCGCTCAACGAGATGGGAAGACTGCAATTGCGGGCCGGACGTACTGATCTCGCCCAGGAAACCTGGTCGCGAGCAGTGCACATCAGTCACGTCAACCTTGGCCCGCACAACTTCGAGCAAGTTGAAACATTGCAGGCAATTGCTGCGTTGCTTACCGCTTCCGGAAAAAACAAGAAAGCAAGAAAGGTGCGCCGACGCATTGGTGAATTGCTATCCCGCGATGCGTACACATTCGTAGAGGACACTCTACCTGCAGATTACGAGTAGAGCGGGTCTTTCTTCCATTTCTTGTTCGCATTATCTTCCTGCCAAAGCAATTCAACGGCCAGTGCCCTGTCCATCTTCTCGCCCTGCCATTCCGTCACGCAGGTCGTTGAGTGGATATGGCGATCTTCGAGCTTTTCTTTCAACTGAGAAATGAGGTTTTCGATATTTTTCGGCGATTCATGCGCTGAATCGCCAATCTGCCTGCCCAGTTGATTTCTGAATACGATTCTTCCATCTGTTTCTCGCTCACAACCGAAGCCGCCTTCGTGCACCAGGCGATGATGGCGTCTGCAAAGCAACACCAGGTTGTCCAAGCTGGTTTCTCCACTATCCGACCAATGCCTGATGTGGTGTCCATCGATGAAAAAGGTGTGTGTGCAGCCCGGAAAGCGACACCCTCTGTCTCTCGCCCGCAAAGCACGTCGCATTGGGGGTGGAATGACCCTCGATTTGCGTCCGATCGTCAATGGTGCGCCGTTCTTGTCTTCGACAAGCCTGCTTATGGACGTATCACAGCAGAGTCGCTTCGACGTTTCCGCGGAAACGTGAGGGCCATCTTCAATATAGCCGGATCCTTTCTCCGATGTTTCCGCGGAAACGTCAGCGGTCAGTGTTTCCGCGGAAACGTGCACCATAACCTGATAACGATCAGCGGATGAAGATGATTGGTCGCCACTCTCGAGATAACTTTCTGCGATCCTTGCCAAAGCCTCTGCCCGACGGGTCGCGAAAGACGGACGTGATTCAACAGGCGTTTCCGCGGAAACATCTCGCTCGTTGTCAGCCCGTTCGACGGCCTTATCCAGCGCTTTAATCAGCATCGCCCCGACCTCCGCCGGCAGGCGACCCTTGATGACCAGTGATCCATCATCGTCGTAGTGATAATCGAATGATCGGGAGCGGTGTTGCTTGTTTGCGCTCTCAACATCATTCAGCAGTTTCGCTCGCCGATAGCCGCGCACCACTGTCTCGACATGGTATGCAGTTCCATGTCGGGCAATGTTCATCAGGAAATTCTCGTTCCCCGGAGTAGCCACACGGGTCATCGCACGGGCTTTCGAATAACTAATCTCGCCATTCGAAAAGGCTTTACTGATCTTTGGCAATTCAGCGAGCGCGCTCGCGACGCGAACCTTCTCTCTTGCTGCATTCATTCCGATGCCGCATTTCCAGTTCAGCCAATGCGCACACGAACATACACCGTCAAGCTCCCACAGCTTCTGCTGATCAAATTCGCGAATAAGAACAAGCAATTCATACGTCGCTGCTGTAATAAAGCCAAACAACTCCGTGATCTCATCACCAAGCGCTTCGGAACGAAGATAGGAGGCATGTAATTGGGGAGAATTTGCGGGCATGATCAATCTCTCAATTAGCTGTTTTTATATACAGTATTATAATCTTATCTATATGATTTTAAAAGTGAATTTCTGTATGATCTAGCGAAAATGAAATCGTCCACCGAGAAACGAAATGAGCGAATCTGGGCGACCATCCGCGACATTCCTGAAGGGTGTGTTGCGAGCTACGGGCAGATTGCGGACATCGCCGGCATACCGCGAGGCGCGCGCCAGGTTGGCTACGCCCTCAGGCACCTGCCGAGCGGAAGTAGCGTGCCGTGGTATCGAGTAATCCAGGCATCCGGAAACATTGCGTTTAAGGCGGGTAGTGATGCATTCGACGAACAGAGTAAGCGACTGATTAAAGAAGATGTGGCCATATTGAACGGCCGCATTGATATGAAGAAATATCGCTGGCAGCCCGATCTCGATGAGCTGCTATGGAAACCCACCGCATCCTGGGATGACGAGTAAATGAACGAGAAGTTGCAGTCCCTGTATCTTGCCTGGTTGCTCGACGAACGTTTCATCAAACTCAGGCGTGTCATTGCGGAGCTGGCCCGCAGGCTCACTTTCAGAAAACGGGTCGTATCTGTATTTCTGCAGCTCGACGATCCGTATTCCTATTTGCTCTGCCACTATCTGACGCACGTTATGCAGCGTTACAAGGGCATCGAGTTTCGCGTTTATCTTTGCCAGGCGCTGCGCGGCGAGTATATGCCGGAGCCTGCGCTGTTAGCAGAGCACGCGCTGGAAGACTGCGCGATGTTGGCGCAGGAATTTGGCGTGCCGTTCCTCGATAAGGGTGACACTCCGGTAGTCGAATACCGTCGGCCGCTGCTGGAATTTCTGGCCGCGGAACAAAACGAAGACGACTTCGCAGAAACCATGATCAGCGCCCTGACTCATTACTGGCGCGGCGACACCGAAGGCGTCGCCAGAATGATGGGGCGCACCTACGGAGAGAGCGCCGAGACCAATGTGCTTGTCGGCAAGAACCAACTGCTGTTGCGGAAGATGGGCCATTACAATTGTGCAACCATGCACTACGCCGGGGAGTGGTACTGGGGCGTCGATCGGCTGCATTACCTGGTCGAACGTTTCGAAGCGTTGCGTTTGAACCGCTTTGATGAGCCAGTTCCCGAACTGGCATCCCTCGAGCGGGCCACTCAACTGAATCTGCCCGCGACAGTGCCTGCGCGTGCAGAGGCGTTGCCGGCCCTTGAGTTGTTCCACTCTTTCCGCAGCCCTTATTCGTATCTCGCGCTGCGGAGTGCGTTCGATATTGCAGATGCCTTTGGGCTCAAGCTGGTGGTCAGACCGCTTCTGCCGGGACAGGGACGTGCTGTGTCTGTGCCGAAGTCAAAGCTGCGTTACTTTATTACAGACGCCTGTCGGGAGGCTCGATACCGCGACATCGAGTTTGGCAAAGTAGCGAATTTTCTCGAGCTGAAGGCAGACCGTCTGATTGCGGCCTATTCCTACGCGAAAGAACAGAATCGCGAACGTGAATTCCTGACAGAGGTCGGCAAAGCCATTTTTGCCGAGGGGGTCGTGGCTTCCAGCGACGAGGGGATGCAGATTGTTGCGGAACGCGCGGGCTTGTTCTGGCCGGAGCTTCAGACAGCGATGAAAAGCGAGGAGTGGCGTGAGGAAGTGCAAGCCAATCACGAACGCCTGGACGCTGTTGGTCTCTGGGGCGTGCCGGTCTTCAAAATAGGCGACCAGGCGTTCTGGGGTCAGGATCGTGACTGGCTGGTTGCCCGTAAGATCGAGGATCTGTGCCATGGTGGCGAAGGAATAATGATATGACGAAGCTGACCGTCATCTTTTCCCATGGCCAGGAAAGTGGGCCGTGGGGAACCAAGATTCAATCCATGGCCGAAACCGTTCGCGCACTCGGATGCGAAGCCGACAGCATCGACTACCAGGGCATTGCCGATCCAACAGAGCGCGTTGCAAAACTGATTGACACGTGTGCTGACATACAGAATCGCCTGGTACTGGTCGGGTCGAGCATGGGCGGGCATGTCGCGACAGCCGCTGCAGGCGAACTGAACGCGGCGGGCCTGTTTGTCCTTGCGCCTGCCTATTACATGCCCGAATTTGAGGCTCTGACGCCCGATCCGCCGGACATGCCGATTGTTATCGTGCACGGTTGGCACGATGACGTCGTACCGGTCGAAAACAGTATTCGCTTCGCAAGAAAATGTGCGGCTACATTGCATATTGTTGACGGCGATCACCGTCTTACCGATAACATCGATGATATTAATGGCTATCTGGCCCGGTTCATTAGCCAGCTATCCTGATCATTGGAGGTTCATCGAATGAAGATCCTGCTGTCACTCGCCGCATTACTCGTTATGCTTGGTTGCACTTCAGAAGATGCTGAGGAAGGCCGCGATACTGTCGGTAAACAAATCGCCGACGACTACAATGCGGCAATGGACAAGGCCAGCAACGTCGAAGACGAACTGCTTGAACAGAAAAAGAAGATGGACGATGCCTTAGCCGAAGCTGAGGACGCTCTGAAAGATCCTTAATTGACGGACTTCTCGATAAAAGCGGCCAGGCCGGTCAGTCCCGGTCTGGACGCCGTAATGACCCAGGTGGGAATCGCCTGCATGTAATCGGTGTAGCGGTTCTTTGCTTCGAATCGCGACCGGAACCCGGACGCCTGAATCTCGCTGACGCAAGCTGGCACAATACCACCGGCAATGTACACGCCCCCATAGGCGCCGGTTATCAACGCCAATTCGGCCGCAGCAGATCCGAGGAAGTCAAAAAACTGATGCAACGTAGCGGCACATTGCCGGTCATCGGAATTCGTCGTAATTTCTTCCGACGTCGCTACGTCGATGCCGTGCATGACGCTATGCAGTGTGATCAGGCCCGGGCCTGACAGTATGCGCTCCGCAGAACAGTGACCAAACCGCTCGCGAAATGCGGCGACGATTTTGTCTTCGGACGAGTCGCGCCCGGAAACGGAAATGTGCCCGCCTTCGCCGAACATCGCCGCAGTATTCGATTCAGACTCAATCCAGGCCGACATGCCGAGCCCGCTCCCGGGACCGAGAACCGCGATGGTTCCGGAGCGGTAGGCAGTGGCGCGACCAATTTCCACGCGATCCTCGTCACCCAGAGCGGGCAGCGCGTAGGCGACTGCGTGAAAGTCATTAATGATCCTGGCACGCTCGAACTGAAACTGCTCGCGAATGTCAGCGCCGCTAAACGCCCAGTCTCGATTGACCATCCTGATGTCGTCACCAGCAACGGCCGCCGCAACAGCCAGGGCACAGTTCGCGGGTTTGCCTTCGATGTTCGCGAGATACTCATGCAGTAACCTGGCCAATTCCGTGTAGTCGTCGTTCCTGAAAACGCGCACTTCACGAATGGTCCTGTTCGACTGAGAATAGATGCCACAACGACTGGATGTCGCGCCAATATCAGCGATCAGCCACGAATTATGTGCGTCAGTAAGTGCCATAGCGCCCGCAGCATTACCGAGCAAGCCAAAAAAATCAATGGTTTGCGATGCCCGGGAAACGGGTAGTATTGGCACTCGATGAGTGTGACACAGCATCTATTGCGCCCGTGGTACTGGCTTGCGGGCAAGGTTCTCGGCTTCTGGGCCCGTCCGGCTGTGCAGCCAGACTCCCCCGCTGAGTTACTGGCTGGTTCGGATGCACCCGTCTGTTACGTGCTGGAGACCGGAGGGCTCGCCGATACGATCACGCTGGAGCGTATTTGTCGTCGGCACGGCCTGCCACGGCCAACGGATTCCATTGAGTTCTGTGGCATCAACGAACGACGGACAATCGTTCTGAAGCGCATGCGCGGATTCATTTTTCGGAGCCGTAGTCCGCAGGGATCGATGCGTTTACAGCGCCTTGTCACAGCCAGTATCGAAGCGGGTGGCAAGGAGCTCTTGCTGATTCCGGTAGGGATTTACTGGGGACGCTCGCCGAAGAAAGATCACTCCTGGTTGACGGTATTGTTTTCAGAGCACTGGGATGTTGCCGGCCGGACGCGAAAGTTCTTTACAACGATTTTTCAGGGCCGCAATACACTGTTGCGATTCAGTCACCCGTTACCGCTGAGCACTATTGTGCAGAACGGCCACGAACCCGAAGTGGCATTCAGAAAGGTATCGAGAATCCTGCGCGTACATTTCAGGCAACGTCGCATAGCCACCGTCGGACCCGATCTGTCGCATCGACGCACATTGCTGAGCGCAGTCGTAGACGACCCCAGCGTGCGCGCTGTTATCGACGCCGAATCCAACGGCGACCGCGTCAAGCTGGAACGAACCGCACAAAAGGCACGCCGCCAGGCGCAGGAGATTGCCGCGCACATTTCCTATCCGACCGTGCGGGTTGTGGAACGTTTTCTTGGCTGGGTGTGGAACCGCATCTACGACGGTCTGGAAATCCAACACATCGAGACCCTGCATCAGGAAGCACGGGATAATGAAATCGTTTACGTGCCATGCCACCGGAGTCACGTCGATTATTTACTGCTGAGTTATATCGTCTATCACGAAGGACTCAGTCTGCCGCACGTCGCTGCCGGGGTTAACCTGAATATCCCGATCGTTGGCGGAATTCTGCGCCGCGGGGGCGCGTTCTACCTGCGCCGCAGCTTTAAGGGAGACCGGCTCTACGCCGCAGTTTTCAATTCCTATATGCGCCAGATTCTCGCGCGCGGTCATGCGATCGAATATTTCGTTGAGGGCGGCAGGAGCCGCACAGGCAGATTGCTGGCGCCAAAAGCGGGCATGCTTGCCATGACCGTTCGTGCATACATCCGCAATCCACGCATTCCTGTTGTTTTTGTCCCGGTCTACTTCGGCTACGAGCGGTTGATTGAAGGAAATTCCTTCATCTCCGAGATGGGCGGAGCCAAGAAGCAAAAGGAATCCCTGTTCGGATTATTTCGATCCATAAAGGCGCTTCGCGAGCATTTCGGCAAAGTCTACGTCAATATCGGTCGCCCGATTCGGCTCAACGACATGCTGGATCAGCGTAAGCCCGATTGGCGTGACTTCGATTTGGGTGCGGGAGACCGGCCAGCCTGGATTGCCGGGATCATCGATGACCTCGGTGGCCAGATCATGCGCGAGATCAACTCGGCCGCGGCGGTAACGCCTATCAGTTTGCTGGGCTACACGCTTCTCTCCACGCCGAAACAAAGCATGGGCGAACTTGAACTTCGCGCGCAGCTCAATCTCTGTAACCGGCTCCTGCGCCGCTTCCGCTACTCGGACCTGGTCACCATCCCGGACTGGTCAGCCGACGAAATCATCGACCATGGCGAAAAACTCAAAGTGATCAGGCGTACCGCGCATCCGCTTGGTGATGTCGTCAGCATGAGCGAACATGATGCGGTGCTGATGACCTACTTCCGCAATAATATTCAGCACCTTTTTGCCGTGCCAGCTGCTATCGCCTGTTGCTTCATCCAGGGTCGGCGCCTCGAACACAGCGAACTACAAAGACTGGTTGGCATGATCTATCCGTTCATGCGCAATGAGCTACACCTGCAATGGCAGAATGAAGATATCGGCGACGTGACGACAGCGGCGATCGACGCACTAATCGATGAGGAGATCCTGATACGCGAAGGAGATTTTCTCGTGCGACCGCCCACGGGTTCGGCACCCGCGTTTCAACTCATGATGCTCGGTCAGTCCATGGTACCGATGTTGCAACGGTTCTACCTGGTAATTGCGTTACTCGTCAGAAATGGATCCGGCACTTTATCGCGAGCGAAGCTCGAGGGTCTTTGCCAGAAAAGCGCGCAGCGACTGGCTATGATTTATGGATTGGCTTCGCCGGATTTCTTTGACAAGGCGTTGTTTCAGGATTTCATTCGAACGCTGCGGGAGCGCAACGTGGTGCGGCGAAATGACGCCGGTTTTCTCGAGTTTGGCAACGAGATTACAAAGATCGGCGAAGACGCCAGGCTTGTGCTCGGGGAAGAAATTCGCCACAGCATTCTTTCACTCACATTTTCCGGCCCGGGATTCGAGCGCGTGTGAAGGTTGTTTCGTTCTACCGGTTCGCGGTTGTCGGCAACCCGGAAAAGCTGCGCGGCCGGCTGCAGGTCTTGTGTGAGAAGGAGGGTTTGCTCGGCACGGTCCTGCTCGCCGAGGAGGGTGTGAACGGGACGCTCGCCGGGTCCGCTGCGGCCGTGCAGAAGATATTCGACTGGCTGAAGGAGGCGCTGTTGCTGCCGAAGCCGATTGAAGGCCGCTGGACCGATTCGGGCGAGGCGCCATTTCGACGCATGCGCGTGAAGGTCAAGCGCGAAATCGTAACCCTCGGCAGGCCGGACATCAGGCCGGATAAGCTCACAGGAAAGCACGTTGGCGTCGCTGAGTGGAACGAGCTGATATCAGATCCACAGACGCTTGTGATCGATACACGCAATCAGTACGAGTTCGAGGTAGGCACGTTCAGCAATGCGATCGATCCGGAGACCGATAGCTTCAGGGAGTTCCCCCGGTACGCCAAACGACTTGCCGAGTCCGAACCGAAGCGCAAAGTTGCCATGTTTTGCACTGGCGGCATTCGCTGCGAGAAAGCGAGCGCGTTGATGCTGGAGCTTGGTTTCGAAGATGTATTTCAATTGCAGGGTGGGATTCTCAGGTACCTGGAAGAAGTCAAGGACCAGGAGAATCTTTGGCAAGGGGAGTGTTTTGTTTTTGACACGCGGGTGGCGGTCGATCGTGATCGTGCCGAAGGTGGGTACGTGCAATGTCACGCTTGTCGGAGACCGCTGAGCTCCGAGGACCTCGAATCACACGATTATCGCGAGGGTGTTTCCTGCCCCAGATGCATCGGGACACTCGAAAGTGAGCGTGCCGAGCGGCTCGAGGAACGGCGCAAACAGGTCAAACTGGCGCGCGAACGGGGCGAGGATCATATCGGGGCGACGCTGAAATAAGCCACTCTTGTCGCGGCGCCCAGGCGTAATCCTCCGCTTAGCTGCAACAACTCAATTCAATGTCATGCCCTGAGAGGCAGCCGCGTGCCCGGCTGCTATACTTGTCACGTGCAATCTTGAGCTTTCCCAAGTTAATTGACTGAGGATGGTGATGACATGAAAAGAATAATGTTGACAGGGTTGATCGTGACCCTCGCCGCCGGTTCCAGTGTGTTGTTCGCCCAGGACGGTGACACGCAACAAGGATTGGCCTACGTCACGTACTTCGAATGCAACGCGGGAATGGAATACCGCGCCGACGAAATAATCGAACGTAGCTACAAGCCTCATTATGACGCAGCGGTCGAGGCGGGAGAAATTCTGCAGTGGAGTTGGATGTCACACTTCGTCGGCGGCAAATGGCGCCGTGCGCTCGTGCTAGCGGCATCCGGTATGGATAACGTGCTCCATGCTGCTGGTGCACTCGGTGAAGCAATCGCTGAATCGACGCCGGAAGCTGGTCGTGTGTTCACGGAAATATGCCCAATTCACGAAGATTACATCTGGGAGACCGTGCCCGGGGTTGGTGGAACTACTGTCGGTGCGGAACGTGGTCCAGCTGGATTCTCCATATACATGGATTGTGATATGAATCGTGAGGAACGGGTCGACGAGCTAATGGGCGGACCCGTTGGCGCAGTTTACGATGCTCATGTTGCGGACGGCGAACTAATTTCCTGGACCTGGCTTGCCCATTCTGTTGGCGGGCAGTATCGGCGTCTGTTAAGCCTGACGGCCGCTGACCACAATTCGATGATGAGGGCACGTGCCGCAATCATTGCCGATATGAGTTCGGGCCGGCTGCAACGATCCTATAATCAGATGAATGAAATCTGCCCGGATCATGACGACTACATGTGGGACATCCAGATGGCGACACCCTGACTGCGGGTAACCGTCTGCCGGCTTAGGTTTTCGAACAGCGTCTGAGCTGACCACTCACAGCCAGAGTGGTCGTCCAGGTCATTCAGGGACTGCTGATGCTCACGTCGGCAGCCCGGCGAGAGCGGCCGCCTGACATGAGCGCGGTCAATCCTGTGATCGGCGAGGCTATAGTCGGGTCTTCCAGCACAACAGTGTGACATAGGTAACTACCCGCCTTGCCAGCAAGCGCTAATATGGCTAGTGTGACCGAAGCAGAAAGGCGCAAATTGAGTAAATCGGCAAAAAATCAAACACATACGACCTCCTGGAAGCGATTCGTTCTGGGTGTTTTCGTGTTTGCATGCCTGAATGTTACTGCGCAGCCCTGCTTGATGGCGATGGAGTTAGCACCGGTTACGGAGATTCCTTCCGAACATTCAGCTTCCGCCGATCACCATAAGCATTCAGGTCATCATGATGACGTCTCCGATCAAGCGGACTGCGGTCATTGCCCGCCGGGTGGTGGTGAACACAGCAAGCACTGCTCAACAAGCGCAGCTGCCAGCTGTGAAGCTGTTCCGATTCCCAATGCCGAAGGTCGGTCAACGAAACTCAAGCTTAAAGACCTGTCTCATTTTCCGGTGTTGCCAGCAATGCCAGTGGAGCAGGCATTCTTTCCCGTGCTCGCTCCGCTGCAGTTCCTTGCCGTCGAACGATCTAAGCACGCCAGCGAACCCCCCCTTAACATTCGTTACTGCGTATATCTAATCTAGCGATCGATCTTCTGTAATCCGTTTTTTCGGTTACCGACGAAGGAGATCGTTAGATGTCGTCAATTTGTGGGCAGCTGCCCCGTAAAACTCGTTCCTTAAAATCTATTCCCTACTTGCAGGCTATTAGCGGCCGCGTGGCATTGCTGATCTGGTGTTCTCTGCTTGCCGCCACCGCTGGCGCTCAGCACAGGGTGCCGCTGACACTGGCTGCGGCTGAAGAACTCGCGCTCAACCAGGAACCGGGCCAGGCTGAAATGCTGGCCCGTGCCGAAGCGCTGGAAGAGGAATCCGTTGCCGCCGGTCAGCTTCCGGACCCGATGTTGCGCGTAGGGCTTGCCAACTTTCCGCTGCAATCCGGAGGATTTACAACCGAGGGGATGACCCAGGCACAGCTCGGTTTTCGTCAGGCATTTCCGCCGGGAGAAACGCGAGCCGCCAGTACCCGCCAATTTCAGTCACTTGCGCTCGAAATGCGTCAAAGTGCGGATGGTCGTGGTCGGGATGTCCTGAGTTCCGTGCGACAGGCGTGGCTGGAAACCTACTACTGGCAAAGAGCGCACGCTATCGTCGATCAGTCGCGACCATTCTTCGCCGACCTTGTCGTCGTGACGCGCTCTATGTATTCGGTCGGGCGAAAAGATCAGCAGGATCTGTTGCGAGCCGAACTCGAACTCAGTCGCATCGATGACCGCCTGATTGATATTAACAAGAAGCATGAACGCGCTATTGCCGCATTGTCGGAATGGATTGGCGCGGATGCACGCCGGCCCATAGCGGAAACGCTTCCTGCCTGGCAACCGGTTCCAACTCTGGAAATGTTGCAGTCGAACCTGTTGAGTCATCCCGTTCTGCAGGCAGCTGACGCGCGCATTGATGCTCAGCAGGCACGTGTTGACATTGCAGAAGAGCGTTACAAACCCGGATGGGCCATGGATCTTGGTTATGGATATCGTGACGGCTATCTGCCCAATGGCGCCCCACGATCGGATTTCGTCAGTTTGTCTTTCACCATGGATTTACCGGTTTTTCGCAAGAACCGGCAGGATCGAAAGCTCGCAGCTGCACTGAGCCAGCGCCGCGCCGCAAACGATTCGAAAGAGCAGCTTTATCGCCGTCTGAATAGCAGGTCTGGAAGCTGAATACGCACAGATTATCGATCTCGAACGACGCATCGAACTCTACGAGCGACAAATATTGTCGCTGGCAGAAGCATATGCGCAGGCTGCACTGGTTGCATATCAAAGTGATACCGGAGATTTCGCCGATGTCATGCGTGGCTATATCGATGACGTCAATACACGGGTCGATCATATTCGTTTGCAGGTGGAGCGAGCACAGAGCTACACGACGCTCGCCAACCTCGGAGGTATACCCCGATGAACAAAACGATTTTTCACGATCGCGCCACTCGCGGCGGTGGTCCTGGGCATTTTGGTCGGTCGTGCGCCGATCCTCAAGGATGGCGCGGCCGATGCAACTCGCGGGAGCGCACGGTTCTTTACTGGAAGGCACCGATGGATCCGAACTATCGCCGCGATGCGCCAGGCAAGTCGCCAATGGGTATGGACCTCGTTCCTGTCTATGCCGATGAGGCAACGGAAGATGATCCGTCCGTGGTCTCGATTAGTCCGACGATTATCAACAATCTTGGCGTGCGTACCGCGCTCGTTCAGCGAAGCCCGTTATCCCGTCGCGTCGAAACCGTTGGATACGTAAGTCATGACGAAGACACGCTGCAGCACATTCACACTCGTGTCGACGGATGGATCGAGAAACTTGCGATAAAAGCGTCCGGCGATCCGGTAAGGAGTGGTCAACTTCTGTTCGAGCTCTATTCGCCAACGTTGGTGAATGCGCAGGAAGAATATCTGGCCGCAAAAAACAGCGGTAACGCCACGTTACTAGGAGCATCGCGGCAGCGTCTCGATGCGCTGGGTGTCACCGGCAGCGAAATTTCGCGCCTTGATCGGGAGCAAACCGTCACACGGCTCGTTAAGGTCCTGGCAGATACCGATGGCTACGCAGCGAAACTCGGCGTTCGGGAGGGAATTTATATCACGCCAGCCACCGAGATCATGTCCATCGCCAAACTGATCAGGTCTGGGTATTGGCCGAGGTATTTGAGCGTCAGTCGGCCTGGATCGAGGAGGGGCAGCAGGCGGAAGTTGAGCTCGATTATGTCCCAGGCCAGAGTTGGCAGGGTATTGTCGACTATGTCTATCCGGAACTTGATCCAGGACGCGCACACTTAAAGTGCGGCTCCGATTTGATAATGAAGCACAGGTACTCCGGCCAAACATGTTCGCCCGAATTACGATTTTCGGTTCGGAGACGACGCCCGTCGTGCATGTGCCTCGCGAGGCCTTGATTCGTGGGGGCACGGTAAACCGAGTAGTACTGGCATTGGGTGAGGGTCGGTTTCGCGCCCAACCAGTCGATGTTGGTATTGAATCGGCCGACCGCGTCGAGATTCGGTCCGGGATCACAGAGGGCGAGCTCGTGGTGACGTCCGGCCAGTTCTTGATAGATTCCGAGTCCAACATTGATTTAGCCCTTGCTCGTATGGATGAGGACGTTCGCGCCGATTTGCCAAATCGTGTGCAGATCGGTGCCGTGGTCAGAGATACTGATCATTGGACGCGACGAGAATAACGCTGCAGCACGACTCCGTGCCCGAATGGTCCTGGCCTGCCATGACAATGGCGTTTGATGTTGTCAATACGTCATTACTGACAGGACTTGAGAGTGGTCAGGCGGTCGACGTCGTCATCGAGAGAATTGCTGATGGCCGGCATCGGATCACCGAGATCGTGCCAACTACCGACATGCCAGCCGAGCCGAACATCGCGGAACCTGAATCTTCGCCCGAAATGGAGCATATCATTCATGAGGCGAAGGAAATGAATCAATGATCGCCTGGCTGATTCGCTGGTCGATTAACAATCGCATAGTGGTTTTACTGGCAACCGGCTTTCTCGTTGCCTGGGGCTCGTACTCATTGACGCAAACACCGGTTGACGCACTACCGGACCTGTCTGATGTGCAGGTGATCATCAAGACGTCTTTTCCGGGGCAGGCGCCTCAGGTCGTCGAAGACCAGGTTACGTATCCGTTGACTACCGCTATGTTGTCGGTGCCAAAAGCGGTCGAACGTCCGCGGCTACTCGTTTTTCGGTGATTCCTACGTCTACATAATTTTCGAAGACGGAACAGATCTCTACTGGGCTCGCTCCCGAGTGCTCGAGTATCTCAACCAGGTAACCGGTCAGTTACCGGACAACGCTAAACCAGCACTGGGTCCGGATGCTACCGGGGTCGGCTGGATATACGAGTATGCATTAGTCGATCGCACCGGACAGAATGATCTGTCCCAGCTACGGAGCCTGCAGGACTGGTTTCTCAAGTACGAGCTGCAGACCGTGCCCGGCGTAGCTGAAGTCGCAACCATTGGTGGCATGGTCAAGCAGTATCAGGTTGTTGTCGACCCGGATAAATTACGTGCATTCAATATCACCCTCGCTCAGGTCCGACAGGCCATACAGGCTGGTAATCAGGAAGCCGGAGGCTCCGTGGTTGACATGGGTGAAGCTGAATATATGGTTCGTGCGACTGGCTACCTGCAAAGCCTGGATGACCTTTCAAACGTACCGATCGGTGTTGATGCGAACGGCACCCCGATTCTCCTTTCGGACATCGCGGAACTTCGACTAGGCCCACAGATGCGGCGCGGCATCGCCGAACTCAATGGTGAAGGAGAGGTGGTAGGTGCTGTTATCGTGATGCGCTGGGGCGAGAATGCATCGAAGACTATCGCGGCGGTGAAAGAGCGCCTCGGCGCACTTGAGCAAAGCCTGCCCGACGGGGTGGAGATTATAACTACCTATGATCGGTCAGTCTTGATCGAGCGAGCAGTCGACACGCTTGAAGACAGGCTCATCGAAGAGTTCCTCGTAGTGGCCTTCGTATGCGCGCTGTTTCTGTTTCATCTGCGCTCGGCGGCGGTCATCATTCTGAGTCTGCCAGTCGGGATACTGACTGCGTTCATCGTGATGAAAATGCAAGGGATCAATGCGAATATCATGTCGCTCGGTGGCATAGCAATTGCCATTGGCGCGATGGTCGATGCTGCAATCGTCATGATCGAAAATGTGCATAAGCATATTGAACTCGAACCGCTAACGGACCGCAATCGCTGGCGGATAATGAGTGATGCCGCGTGCGAAGTCGGACCGCCCCTATTCTTTTCATTGTTGATTATTACGCTGAGTTTTCTCCCGGTTTTCACGCTGGAAGGACAGGAGGGCAGAATGTTTGCGCCTCTGGCATTTACGAAAACCTATGCGATGGCTGCGGCAGCAGGGCTCTCCGTAACCCTGGTTCCCGTATTGATGGGTTACTGTATTCGGGGCAATGTCATGCCGGAGCACAAGAATCCAATCAATCGCTTCTGATCGCCGCTTACGAGCCGATCATTCATTTCGTGATCCGTTTTCCCAGAACGATTCTGGCCGGCGCCGCAGTTATCCTGGTTCTCGGGCTTTGGCCTGCAACAAAGCTCGGCTCGGAGTTTATGCCGCCGCTGGATGAAGGGCGACGTTCTGTATATGCCAACGACGTACCCGGGCGTATCGGTCGACAAAGCACGAGAGCTTCTTGCAGCAGACGGATAAAATGATTCGAACTGTCCCGGAAGTGTAAGAGCGTCTTCGGCAAAGTGGGACGGGCCGATACGGCCACTGATCCGGCGCCATTAACAATGATTGAGACTGTTATTCAGTTGAAGCCTCGCGACGAGTGGCGCGATGGACTGACGCCGGAAGAATTGCGCGCGGAGCTCGACCGGACTGTCAGTATTCCAGGTCTTACCGACGCCTGGGTAATGCCTATCAAGACGCGAATTGATATGCAGGCAACCGGCATAAAAACGCCAGTGGGCATAAAGGTCGCGGGGCCCGACCTGAAAACGATCGAAACGATCGGTAAAGAGCTGGAGCGCGTTCTCGTCGACGTTGCAGGGACAGCTTCCGTATATTCAGAGCGCGTCGTCGGTGGCCGATACATCGATGTCGACATTGATCGACAGCGTGCTTCGCGCTTCGGTCTGAATATTGCTGACGTACAAGATATCGTACGTACCGCTGTGGGCGGCATGAATGTCGCCCAAACTGTGGAAGGTTTGCGAGCGTTATCCAGTCAACTTGCGGTATCCCCAGCGCTTCAGGGACTCGCTTGATCAGCTGAAACTTCTTCCGATCGTCACGCCGCAGGGCGCCCGCATTGCACTTGCGGATGTTGCGGAAGTTCGTGTTGTCGATGGCCCGCCAGCAATCAAGAGTGAGAATGCCCGTCTGAACGGCTGGACGTATGTAGATATCAGCGGAAGGGATCTCGGTTCCTATGTTGCGGACGCGCAGAGTGCAGTCAGGATTCAGATCGAGTTACCCGCCGGCTATTCGCTCACATGGTCGGGTCAATATGAGTACATGGTCGGGCGCAAAAACGCCTCGCCGCTCGTTGGTCCGGTCACCCTGGCCATCATTGTGCTGCTTCTCTATATAAATTTTAGACGATTTTCGGAAGTAGCAATCATCATGGGGACGTTGCCGTTAGCACTCGTCGGAGGATGTCTGGCTGCTGTATCTGCTTGGATACGAAATGTCGGTTGCAGTTGGTGTTGGTTTCATTGCACTTGCTGGCGTCGCAGTCGAGATTGGCGTCGTAATGCTCATTGTACCTGAACCAGGCAATTCGTAGGCACGTCGCGATTGCAGAGTCTGAAGAGCGTTCGCTGACGCTTGACGACGTGCGTCGAGGCCGTTCTCGACGGCGCCGTGCTACGCGTTCGACCAATCATGATGACGGTGACTGCAATTATTGCCGGTCTGCTTGCCAATCATGCTTGGCAGCGGTACCGGGTCTGAAGTGATGCGGCGGATAGCGGCGCCTATGGTTGGCGGTATGGTCAGCGCGACGATATTGACGCTGGCAGTCATTCCCGCCCTGTTTCTCTTGTGGCGTCAAAACATGCTCGGCGCGGCTTCAGGCATCCATGTCCGGGATTAGTTCGCTTTCGAGTTGCGAGATCATGTCCTTCAACACCAGGCGCTTCTTTTTCAGCCTGCGGAGACGCAGCTGATCGACGATCGGATCGTGGGACAGGGTATCGATGAGGTAGTCGAGGTCGCGATGGCTGACGCGCAGTTCCCTAAGCCGGTCAAACTGCTTAAAGCACTCTGTGTCTATTTTGTCGGTCATCGATTCAGCGTTCCGCGTGTCGTTTGCCCAGCAACCGTCCGATTCTAACGCAACTTGGCGTCGAATCAGGACTGACCTTCCAGACCAGCCAGCCAGTCATTGTCCTGCGGTCCTCTGACCAGGAAGAAAGGATTCAATATGTCAGCTTTGGCGTTGTAGGTGAGCGGTTTCCCGTCCAGTTCGACGACCGCGCCACCGGCCTGTTCGACCACCGCCTGTGCGGCCGCAGTGTCCCACTCCGATGTCGGGCCGAGGCGTGGATACACGTCTGCCTTGCCCTCGGCAATGACGCAGAACTTGAGTGAACTGCCCATCGGCAGCATTTCGACCTCTCCCAACGCCTCCAGGTAGGCGTCCAGGCTTGCGCCCCGATGCGAGCGGCTGCCGACCACCCGGATCGGGGTGCCGCTGACGGGGGCCACTCGTATTGGTTCAGGATCGCCGTCGGCAACTCTGACGGTTGAGCCGGCGCCCTCACAGCCACTGTAGGTCGTGTTCTGTACCGGGACGTGCACGATACCGAGCACGGGCCGGTGGTTTTCGATCAATGCAATGTTGACCGTGAACTCACCGTTGCGCTTGACGAATTCCTTGGTACCGTCCAGAGGATCAATCAGCCAGTAACGGGTCCACTGGCCGCGCTCCGCAAAGTCTGGCAGACCTGACTCTTCCGAGATGACCGGGATGTCCGGTGTGAGCGCCCGCAAACCTGCGTCAATCACCCGGTGCGATGCCATATCCGCCTGCGTCAGCGGTGAATCATCGTCCTTGGCTTGAACATCGAAATCGGTCGCGTAAACTTTAAGGATTGCGTCGCCTGCCTGGCGGGCGAGGGCGACCAACGGTACAACAAGATCTGTAAGGCTCATTCAGGCTCCTTTGGCGGGCCGTTCGGCCGCGCAGTATAAATGATTGTGATGACTATGAAGCCTGAAAACCTCGACGCACTCCTCGATTCCTGCGACACGCTGATGCTCGATATGGACGGCACGTTGCTGGATCTCGCGTATGACAATTATATGTGGCTCAAGCACATCCCGGCCGAATACGCCCGTCAAAATGGCTTAAGCGAAGAAGAGGCGAGGGACAGGTTGTACGCGATCATGAAGAAGATCGAAGGCAAGCTCTCCTGGTATTGCCTCGAGCACTGGAGTGACGTTCTGGAGCTGGACATCGCTGCGTTGCATCGGGCGGAGAACAACCGCATCGGGTTTCTGCCCGGAGCCCGGGACTTTCTTGAAACGGTGGCGGAACATCACGTCCGACTACTGATGGTGACGAATTCGCATCAGCACACACTCGACATCAAGACAGAAGTGACCGGCATCGCGGAATTTTTCGACGACATCTATACCTCACACGCGCTGGGTCATGCGAAGGAAGACCAGCCGTTCTGGCATGCACTGCAGGAGGCGGAGGAATTTGATCGCGCCAAGACCGTGTTTATCGACGACAATGCGACTGTATTACAAAGCGCCAGGAACTATGGCGTAGGCACGCTTCTGCATATCACGAGACCGGATACGCGCCGGCCGGAGCGCGATCACGAGAGCTTTGTCGGCATTACAGGTGTAGCTGAGCTGCTTGACTAGCGTCTCGGTGGCCGCCGGCCACCGCCGGAATTGCGCCCACCGCCGCCGCCCGACTTGCGTCCTCCGCCGCTGCGCGGCTTGCGCGGTCTGTAGGGTGGCTTGATCAGTTCCGGAAGGTCGTCCGGTTGGTAGCTCGCCACCGGAATCTTGTGCCCGATGTAGTCTTCAATCTCGGGTAGCGACATCGCATAGGACTCACAGCCGAAACTGATTGCATCACCCGCGGCGCCGGCGCGTGCAGTTCTGCCAATACGATGCACGTAGTCCTCGCAATCCTGCGGCAGATCGTAATTTATGACGTACTGGACATCGGGAATGTGAAGTCCTCGCGACGCGACATCGGTGCCGATCAATACGGCGAGCTCGCCACTCAGGAAGCGCTTCAACATGTTCTGGCGTTTCGTCTGTGGTACATCGCCGGATATTGCCTGCGCATCGATGCCATTCGCTTTCAGGTAATCCTCAACCTTCTCTGCATCGCGCTTCATGTTCACAAAGACCATGATCCGGCCGGTACCCATTTCACGGATCAGGCCAACCAGCAACGGCAGCTTGTCTTCATTGGACGGAAAGAATATTGCCTGTCGAACGCGGTCCGCGGTGACCTTGTCAGGTTCCACCTGGATCAGTTCCGGTTCATTCATGTGTTCGTAGGCGAGCTCCATCACGCGCTGCGACAGAGTGGCGGAAAACAACATGTTCAATCGTTTGCCGGGATCTGGCAGTTTCCGCAGCAAGTAACGGATATCCTTGATAAAGCCCAGGTCAAACATTCGATCGGCTTCGTCGAGAATCGCAACCTGGACCTGGTCAAGCTTGAAAACACCCTGTTTGAAATAATCGATGATGCGTCCTGGTGTGCCGATAAGGATATCGATGCCCGCCTCGATCGTGCGGCGCTGTTGTTCGTAGCCCGTTCCACCATAAGCAAGTGCAATCTTCAGGCCAGTGTGTTTGCCGAGCTGCTCAGCATCCTTGGCAATCTGGATAGCGAGTTCCCGGGTTGGCGCGAGGATGAAAATCTTCGGCTGGCGCTGTCGATCACCGGCCATTTCATCCGCGGATCTTGTTAAAACATACTGAAATGCGGCGATCAGAAAGGCAGCGGTCTTGCCCGTGCCCGTCTGCGCCTGGCCGGCCACGTCACGTCCGGCAAGTGCTATAGGCAATGTATCCGCCTGAATCGGTGTGGCGCAGTCGAAACCCGCATCGGCAATTCCCGCCCGAATTGAGTCCTGGAGTTCCAGTGTGTCGAATCTGAGGTCACTCAGATGGTTGTCAGTCATTGAATTAAGGCCAGAAAATGTGTGTTAGGGGCTTGCAAAATGCTTCGTGAAGGGGTCAAATTGGTTCAACATCGACGCGACACCCGTCGCACCTGCCAGTTTCGCAATCATCGAAATCCTAGAGAAGCCGCGATAAAGCTGCGACATAGTGCCTGAATGAACAGGCAGCGTCATCCATTTTGCAATGTTTGCCTGTGCCACAGGGGTCAGGCGGACGTCATCAAAATCAAAAAACCACACTGAATCATTTGGAGGTACTTGCCGGTGAGCGATAAAATCGTATACACCAATGACGACAATTTTGAAGCCGATGTGCTGACATCGGACAAGCCTGTTCTGCTCGATTTCTGGGCTGAATGGTGTGGACCGTGCAAGATGATCGCGCCGCTCCTGGACGAGGCCGCGGACGAGTATGCAGACCGCATAACCGTGGCGAAAATCAATATTGACGAAAATCCGAACACACCGCCGAAATTCGGCATCCGCAGCATCCCGACATTGATGCTGTTCAAAGATGGCACCGTGCATGCCCAGAAACTTGGCGCGATGTCGAAATCGCAACTAACGGAGTTTCTGGAATCTAATCTGTGAGAGGGTACTTGGGTAATCAAACAAGAAGTCGGCCAAAGCAGTCGACTAAAGCAAACAAGGGCAACACAAACCAGGGTGGCCGCCGGCGTCGCAGACGTCCGCAAAACGATGCGTTACCGCAGGATGACGACGGTAGCCTCGAGGTCATACCAGCCGATCAGCTGGAGCAATCAAAAAGTGCAATGAACCTGACGGAATTGAAAACCCGTCCGGCAACGGCGCTGGTTGAGCTCGGCGAGTCACTCGGCCTGGATAACCTGGCAAGATCGCGTAAACAGGACATCATTTTCAATATTCTCCGCGCGCACGCGAAGAATGGCGAAGATATTTACGGCGATGGCGTGCTCGAAATCCTGCAGGACGGCTTCGGCTTCCTGCGTTCCTCAGACAGCTCCTACCTGGCGGGACCCGATGATATCTATGTATCGCCGAGCCAGATCCGGCGCTTTAATCTTCGTACGGGCGATACCGTTTCGGGGTTGATTCGACCACCAAAGGAAGGCGAAAGATATTTCGCGTTACTGAAAGTTGGTGAAATCAATCACGATGCGCCAGAGAACGCGCGCAGCAAGGTGTTGTTCGAGAATCTGACGCCGCTGTTTCCGCGCGATCGCCTGAAGCTCGAACAGGGCAACGGCAGCACGGAGGACCTGACCGCAAGAATCATCGACATGGTAGCGCCGATCGGCAAGGGCCAGCGTGGCCTGATCGTCTCGCCGCCGAAAGCCGGTAAGACGATGTTGCTGCAGAATATTGCCTCGGCAATCGTCGCAAACAATCCGGACGTTGAGCTGATCGTACTGCTGATCGACGAGCGGCCAGAGGAAGTCACCGAGATGCAGAGAACCGTTCGCGGTGAAGTCGTCTCGTCGACATTCGATGAGCCGGCAAGCAGGCACGTGCAGGTTGCCGATATGGTCATCGAGAAGGCCAAGCGACTCACTGAGCACAAGCGTGATGTCGTCATCCTCCTGGATTCCATTACTCGGCTTGCGCGCGCCTATAACACCGTCGTTCCGTCATCGGGCAAGGTGCTGACCGGTGGTGTGGATGCGAACGCACTCCATCGACCGAAACGATTCTTCGGTGCAGCGAGAAACATCGAGGAAGGCGGCAGCCTGACGATTCTCGCGACAGCACTGGTGGATACCGGGTCGAAAATGGACGAAGTGATCTACGAAGAGTTCAAAGGCACAGGCAACATGGAGATTCACCTGGATCGACGTATTGCAGAAAAGCGTGTATTCCCGGCGATCAACATAAACCGTTCCGGAACGCGTAAAGAAGAATACCTGACCGATCCGGAAGAGCTGCAGAAGATGTGGGTCTTGAGAAAAGTTCTGCATCCGATGGACGAATTGGCGGCGGTGGAGTTTCTGCTCAACAAACTCCAGGACACCAAAACCAATGCGGAATTCTTCGAAGCCATGAAAAGATAGTTGGTAGCCGCCTCAATTCGCACAACACTTCGTAAGGATCCGGCTCGAAATGCTCATGCATACACGTATGCACTCCGCTTTCTCGCCGAATCTTGCCTCGTTTTGCACAAATTGAATTTGCTACAAATCGATCGTTAGCGAATCAACTCGTGAAATGAAAAAGCCCCGATAGTTCGGGGCTTTTTTTGTGCCGTTTGAAATCGAGGAAGTCAGTCTTTGCTGACGCCCCAGATACCCGTTCCTTTTGCTGCAATGTACAGGAACGCAAATGCGTACAGCGCCGCTGCGTCGCCGCGGTTCATGATTGGCAGATAGTTCTCCGCACTGAAGTGGCCCATCCAGTAGGCGGCAGCGCCCATGCCGGCACAAATAAAGGCTGCAGGGCTGGTCATGTAGCCGAACATGACCAATGCACCACCAATCAATTCAACCGGACCAGCGATCCACTGGATATGCATCGGTCGATCGTCCGGCATGTTCATGAACTTCGTTACACCATGGCAGAAGAACATGAACCCGGTTGTTATTCGCAGCAGCGCGTACGTCTGGCTTTCGTAAGCTTTCATAAATGACATGATGAAATGGACCTCGCTATTGTTATTATTGTTTATACGGCTCGATCACGACACGAGCCGTCCGCTCAACCCTAGGATCCTGCCAATAAAGCCTACCATTCCCAAAGCCCGCTGTATGTCGAGTCGTTTCACCAGGCGTGACATGGATTCCCGGTGTCATATATGGCGTACTCAATGCACCCCTAATGCAGTGCCTGGTCGACAAATTATGCGTTAATTCTGTCAGGGGCATTGCCTGCACGCATTTGCCGAGTGCGAATATTTGTGTTTCCGTTGGCTGAACGAACAGGCAGAAACAGCGCAGGAGGTTTCGTGTCAGGAGAACTGGAGCAGACCAACCGAACGACAATTAGTCGCCATTCAGAACGTGGGTCCTACGACCGCGACACAGCATACGAGATTCTCGATGAGGGCCTGGTTGCCCACGTCGGATTTGATGCAGGTAGTGGTGTCACAGTGATACCGATGACGTATGCACGGCTGGATGACGAAATCGTCTTGCACGGTGCCGTCGCAAGTCGATGGCTATCGAGCTTTGCGGAGGGCCGACCCGTCAGCGTCTGTGTCACGTTGCTCGACGGGCTTGTACTCGCCCAATCCGCCTTTTCGCACTCGATGAACTATCGTTCCGTCGTTGTTTTCGGTGACGCGACGCTGGTAACCGACAAAGCCAGGAAAGATCTCGCATTCAAGGCGTTCCTCGACCACCTTGTTCCGGGTCGCTGGGATGATTCGCGGCAGCCCGATGACAAGGAATCGGACGCGACCATCGTCCTGTCGGTGCCGATAGAGGAAGCAAGCGTGAAAGTGCGCTCAGGGCCGCCCATGGATGCTGCCAAGGACCTTGGTCTGGGCTACTGGACCGGCGTCATTCCGCTCGAACTGGTCGCCGGGGAGCCGATTCCGGACCCCGTTATGGAGGGTGACCGGCCCGTGCCAACCTACGCATCCGAATACAAAAGGTAAGCCGGGCGCGGGCGATTAGTCACCGCGCACTAAGGAATTCTCCAGGCGTGCAGAGGCACAATTGTCCCCGCAGGAAAACTCGTTTGTGAGCGCGCGAGCTCAACGTAACCGAAGGTACCACTCAGGGCGGAAAAGTCACCGGATGTGTTCGTCCTGACCGGGATGGCACCGCTCTGGCCATCCTCCATAGGCGTAATTCGGACCGGCATGAAAAAGGTCAGGTCCGCGGCGAACGTCACGTCTTCGGTTAGCGTTGCTTTTTGCACCATAGGTTCTGCCCCGCCACTCGCCCTTCGCAAAGCAGGAAGAACATATTGTCTGCAGCAGACCAGTGATGACACCGGGTTGCCAGGCAGCGCAAAAACCGCCTGATTCTCGGGGCCGATGCCAAACCACATCGGCTTGCCCGGTCGCTGGCGAATTTTGTGGAATACCAGCCGTACGCCGAGATTCTGCAGTGCCTGCGGAACGAAATCTGCCTTGCCCATCGATACGCCGCCACTCAGCACCAGAACATCAGTGTCACTCAGGTGGCCGGCAAGTTTTGCTTCCAGCGTTGCCGGTTCATCCGCCAGGTGGTCGTGGACAACGTCACTGGAACCATGCTGTGTCAGCATTGCGATGAGTGCCGGCCCATTCGACATACGAATCTGGTGCGGCGCAACCGGCTTGCCGGCTGGCACAAGTTCGTTCCCGGTGGAAATGACGCGGATTGTTGGCACAGTGCTGACCTGCACTGCGTCCAGCCCGCAGGAAGCAATAACGGCGATGTCCAGCGGTGAAACAGGGGAGCCCGGCTGCAGGACTACGTGACCCTTGAGATAATCCGACCCCTGGGGATGCACGAATTGATGCCGTTCGGGATGGTAGTCATTCTCGATGATCGCGATACGATTCTCGACCACCAGGCGCTCGACGGGGATGACACAATCGGCGCCCGCCGGCAGGACAGCGCCGGTCATGATCTCGATGCAATTTTCCCCCGGGTCCAGCGACTGTGCGGGGTCGCCTGCAAATTGAGTCGCCTGAATCGTGAAACGGCGATTACCGGCCTCGAGGCTCGCGAACCTGATGGCAATACCATCCATGGTTACCCGGTCGAACGGCGGCTGGTCGCGTTCAGCAGCGACGGCCTGGCGCAGTATTCTGCCGGTCGAATCGCTCAGCGAAACCAGTTCGCTCTCGAAGGCCGGCATCGCTTCGGTTATGGCCTGCGTTGCTTCTTCCGTCGTTATCATTCGCCAGTTTCGCGTGCGATGGCGCGATGGCCGATATCGCGCCTATAGTAGACGTCGTCCCAATTTATCCTGTCTACTGCCGCATAAGCGGCTTTGCTGGCCTCGAGAACCGATGTTCCCAGGCCAACTACGCAAAGCACCCGCCCGCCGCTGGTAACGACGTCGTCGCCGCTCAATGCGGTTCCGGCATGGAAGACCTTGCTGTCAGCGTCGGCACTTTCGAGACCAGAGATCGAACGGCCTTTTGCGTAGTCCGCGGGGTAGCCGCCCGCGGCCATAACCACGCCAAGTGCGGCGCGTGAATCCCATTCTGTGTCCGCGGCTGCCAGATCGCCGTTGAGCGCGGCCTCACAAAGCGAGACGAGATCAGACTTGAGTCGCGCCATAATGGGTTGTGTTTCCGGGTCGCCCATACGGCAATTGAACTCAATCACTTTCGGCGTGCCGTCCGGCGTAATCATCAGGCCCGCGTAAAGAAAGCCCGTGTAGGTGATGCCATCCTGGCGAAGCCCGGCGAGGGTTGGGTTGATGACCTGATCGAGAATCTTTTGCTCCATTTCCGGACTGACGACCGGCGCTGGCGAGTAGGCGCCCATGCCACCCGTATTCGGCCCGGTGTCCCCCTCGTCGCGAGCCTTGTGGTCCTGGGAGCTCGCCAGTGGCAATACGCTGCTGCCGTCCGTCATTACGATGAAGCTCGCTTCCTCACCCTGCAGAAATTCTTCGACGACGATTCGACTTCCCGCAGCGCCAAAGCTGCCGGCCGCAAGCATGCTGGTCGCGGCATCCTCCGCCTCCCTGAGTGACTGCGCGACAACGACTCCCTTGCCGGCAGCCAGGCCGTCCGCCTTGATTACAATCGGTGCGCCCCGGGCTCGAATATAGGCGAGCGCCGGTTCGAGTTCGTCGAAATTCTGGTATGCCGCAGTCGGAATGTGATGCCGCTGCAGAAAGTCTTTGGTGAATGCCTTGGAACCTTCCAGCTGGGCGCCGGCAGCATCCGGACCGAAGCAGGCCAGGTTGGCTGCGCGGAACTGATCAACGATGCCGTTCACAAGAGGGACCTCCGGCCCGACGATCGTCAGGTCGACAGATTCGCTTCGGGCCAGCTCGAGCAGTGCAGGGATGTCTTCTGCGCTCACCGCGACATTTCGAATGCGCGCTTCGCCTGCGGTGCCGGCGTTTCCGGGCGCGACAATGACATCACTGACACGCGGTGATTGCGCGCACTTCCACGCCAATGCGTGCTCTCGTCCACCGCCGCCAACAATTAATATTTTCATCAGCCTTGATCTGATTCGCGGTCCTAGTGTCTGAAGTGTCGCATGCCGGTGAAAACCATCGCGAGCCCGTGTTCGTTAGCCGCCGCAATGACTTCGTCATCCCGCATGGAACCCCCTGGCTGGATAATGGCAGAAATACCATGTTCCGCGGCGCTGTCGATGCCATCCCGAAACGGGAAGAATGCATCTGAGGCCATCACCGAACCCGTCACGCTCAAGCCTTCGTCGTCCGCCTTGATCGCGGCGATCCTGGTCGAATAGATGCGGCTCATTTGCCCGGCGCCGACACCGACGGTCATCCCGTCCTTGCAGAATACGATTGCGTTGGATTTCACGAATTTCGCGACCTTCCAGGCGAACAACATATCCCTGATCTGGTTCTCATCCGGCGCAATTTCAGTGACAACTTTGAGATCGGATTCCGTGACCACGCCGCCGTCCGACGTTTGCACAAGCAACCCGCCGGACACTTTCTTGAAATCGAATGGTGCTGCGCCAGCGTCCGACCAGTTGCCGGTTCGCAGAACCCGCACATTCTTCTTTTCCGCAAGGACAGGCAATGCATCAGCATCGATCGATGGCGCAACGATGACTTCCACGAATTGCCTGTCGATGATGCAGCGAGCGGTTACGGCGTCCAGCGGCTGGTTGAAGGCGATGATGCCACCAAACGCCGAAGTCGGATCGGTCGAGAAAGCCCGCTCGTAGGCGCTTTTTATGTCTTCGCCTGTCGCAACGCCACAAGGATTGGCGTGCTTGACGATAACGCACGCAGGCGCGGAAAATTGCTTGACACACTCCAGCGCGGCGTCGGTATCAGCGATGTTGTTGTACGACAGCGCCTTGCCCTGCAGCTGTTCCGCGCATGCCAGTGAGCCGGCCGTTGCCGTCTGGTCGCGATAGAAAGCCGCTTGCTGGTGAGGATTCTCTCCGTAGCGCAGTTTCTCGCTCCGACGGCCAGCGTAAAGAAAGCGCTCGCCAAGCACGTCCTCGTTAAGCGAAGCCGACAGGTAGCGCGCGATTGCAGTGTCGTAGCTTGCAGTGTGTGTGTAAGCCTTTGTCGCAAGGCTCCGTCGGGTTTCGATGTCCATTGTTCCGGATGAAATCATTTCGAGGACCCGGTCGTAGTCGTCAGGATCAACGACGACGGCGACACCAGCATGATTTTTCGATGCCGCCCGAATCATTGCGGGCCCACCGATATCGATGTTTTCGATCGCATCGTCAATCGTGGAATCCGGCTTCCTGATCGTTTCTTCGAACGGATACAGGTTTACCGCAAGGAGGTCGATTGGCTCGATACCATGCTCGGCCATCACCGCCTCGTCGGTACCGCGTCGGCCGAGAAGGCCACCATGAATGACGGGATGCAGGGTCTTTACGCGGCCAGCCATGATTTCGGGGAACCCGGTCCTGTCGGAAACCTCGATGGCGTCGATGCCCGCTTCCTGAAGCTGGCGACAGGTACCACCCGTTGAAAGTACTTCGACCCCCAGGTCGCGAAGACCCCGGGCAAACTGAATCACATCACGCTTATCAGAAACGCTGATGAGCGCACGACGTACCTCGAACATGATCTGCCTTTATTGAATTAGGGAATAGGTTCTTAACTTCTTCCGCAATGTGCCGCGATTGATGCCGAGAATGCCTGCGGCCTGGCTTTGATTGCCGTCTGTGTAGTCCATTACTGCCTTAAACAATGGTTCTTCTACCTCGCCCAATACAAGGTCATACAGTTCGCCGGGGCGATCGCCATTCAAGGTCTTGAAATACTGCTGAAGCGCTTCTTCTGTGTGCTTTCGAAGGGGCTTCCTGTTCTTAGAGGCCATCAATTCTTGATTGTTGGCAATGTTGGTTTTGGCCACTTTCTAATAATTCCTGAAGTGTGTTGCATCAATCTTGCCGAATACAAATATTACGCGGCCAGAATATTGTTCCCGGCTTGTTCGCCAAAGAAATTCCGCGTCAGTCGAATTTGCTCGGAAGCACTTTCTACGCGCACCACCCGGGACCGGAATTCTTCTGCTTTTTTCAGACCGGCGCAATACCAGGTAAGGTGCTTGCGAGCCACCCGAACGCCAGTTGTATCCCCATAAAACTGGTACAGGTCGTTTAGGTGGTCGAGCATGATATCACGGACTTCATTTTTTTCTAGCGGTGTCGCGTGCCGACCGGTTTGGAAGTAATGATTCAATTCGTGGAAGATCCACGGTCGACCCCGGGCGGCGCGGCCGATCATCAAACCGTCTGCAGAACTTACGCGCAATACTTCGAGCGACTTCTCGGGATCTGTGATATCTCCGTTCGCGATGATCGGTATTCTGACCTCGGCCTTAATGTGCGCGATCGTTTCATATTCTGCCGACCCTTTGTAACGACAGGCGCGCGTGCGCCCATGTACTGCCAATGCCTGAATACCGCTGTCCTCGGCGATCCTGGCAATCTCGACCCCGTTGCGGTGATCCGTGTCCCAGCCGGTGCGTATTTTCAGCGTGACGGGTACATCGACAGCGGCCACGACGGCAGCGAGAATCCGTTCCACCAGGCGCGGATCCTTGAGCAGCGCAGAGCCGGCCAGTTGTTTGCAGACCTTCTTCGCGGGGCAGCCCATATTGATATCAATAATATGCGCGCCTCGTTCGACGCAGAGTCGCGCAGCCAGCGCGAGTTGCGCAGGGTCTGAGCCGGCGATCTGGACGACCCGCGGCGTCGCATCCATATCGAGATCGAGCCTGCGTCTTGATTTGGCGGTCTTCCAGAGGCTGATATCGGCCGTGGTCATTTCCGACGTCGTCATGCCCGCGCCGAAGCGCCTGCACAGGCGCCGAAACGGTGCGTCAGTGACGCCGGCCATCGGGGCCAGCAGGAAAGGACTGGAAATACCGTATGGCCCGATTGTCAGGTGAACGGGGTCAGAGTTCCTGGCGGGATTATCCTGATTCAGGTGCATGACAACTAACGTGCTCGGTACCCGATTCCTAGTTCTTGAAGTCTTCGATGGCGCACCGCACGGTTTCAGGCCCGTCCCGATAGCACACATTAAGCTTGAAGCCGGTGGCTTCTTCCGATGGATTCTCGATCGTAATCACCGCGGTAAAGTTTTCGCCGGGCTGAACCGGCTGGGTCGGATCCAGTGCGCCGGCGAGATACTCGTCGGGCTCCAGGATGCGGCTGCCCATGACGTCTTCCCAGCGATTGGTCAGCGATACATGCACCAGCGGATAGGGCAGTGGATCTGAATCGCGATTGACTAACCTGGAGACGATAACCAGAGCAGATTCGGCTTCGTCAATGCTGCCGTTGGTTACTTCGAACTGCCAGCCTTTGATATTCCATGCGGGCGTTATCGGGTTGCCAAGCATCCGGTACACCGGGGCGATGGTCTGATTGAAAAATCCCGTGGTGGCGAGTGTCTCGCGTGAATTGTGGATTAACTGTGCGCCCAGGGCGACGATCAGGAAAACCACGGCCGCAACGGTGGCGTATCCGGGCGGATCATACCTGCGTCGACCGCCCCACAATTTGTCCCTGCTGGCCGCATAGGTATCAGCAAGATCGATCGGATCGTCCAGCTGGCTTCTGGCGGCGTTTTCGGCGGCGCGTCGTCCCTGCTCGACATCGCTCCGAACTTCCTCGCCTTCCATGATGATTTTTTCGACTTCGCCTGAATTCTCGTCGAATGGAAAATTCGGACCTTTCACGCCAACGAGCGTTGCCGATAAATCGTCGTCTTGTGTGGCGAGCGCCATCAGTTCCTGATCAATTTCCATATTGACCGTCAGTTCTTCTTCGGTTTGCTGTGGCACGACATGCGCTGTTTCCGCCGGGTCGTCTGCAGCGGTTGCAGGCAGGTCTTTGTCGACGTCAGTGTCTTCATCGATGTCTGCAGCAGGCTCTGTTTCTGCTTCCTCGAGGGCAGATGAAATACCCTCTGCGTCGAAATCGAGTTGATCCTCGTCATCCAGACCCCCGAGCGCGCTGGCGGCGACCTCAATTTGTGCCTCAAATTCTCCGGTCGACTCGCGGATTGCACCGGCCGACAGCTCGCCCTGATCATCGTCGGCAGCGGCTTCTTCCCGATCGGCGGGACCGTCTGCCTCTGGCGCATCGTCGCTCTGTTCGCTGGACTCATCATCAATTTCGTCAACCAGCGCTCCAGGTTGATCATCATTCTGGTGTTTCGCGTCACCATCTAACTCATCGGCGCCATCCGTGTCACCGGCCTCGACGTCAATGTCATCGGCCGACGCTTCATGCGCCTGTTCACCTGCCGCAGTCCGAATATCCTCGTTTGCCTCGGTGAACGAGGTGTCAGATTCCTCGTCGAGTTCAACCGGGAAGGCTTCGTTGAACGAGGTTTCAGATCCCTCCCCGAGTTCATCCGGAAGCGCTTCGTTGATCGAGGTTTCAGATTCATCGTCGAATTCAACCGGGGCGGCCTCATCGAACAACGGCTCGTCGGACGCACCAGCCTCAGGCTGCATCAATGCATCATCGCTGAGGTGTTCATTCGAATCGGCGCTCATCGCATCGGCTGACGCAGCCAGTTCGGCCTTTCGAGGCGACTCCTCGTCGTGTATAGATTCGTGGGCAGGCGCAACGTTGTCCGGTAACAGCGGCACTTCGTCCGTGAGCGCATCATCGCTACCGATCACATCAAGGCCGAGCGCTTCCGCCTGCAAATTAAACTGCGTGTCAATATCTGCAAGCCCGATCTTGTCGGCATCGGCATCGGCATCGGCATCGGCATCGTTGCGGCCAGCGGACAACTGATTGTGAATTGCGGCGAGTTCTTCTTCGACCTCGAGTGAGTGCGGTTCCGATTCTCGAACCTCGTCCAGCAGGTCAGTCCATTCTTCCGGCTCGGTCAGCGCCAGGTCGCTTTGCACCTCGTTGAATTCAGCGTTGAACTGCGTGTCAGTCAATCGACGCTGCGGCTGAGATGCGGCGCTCGCATGCTCGTCATCCTGATCGAATTCGTCTGCTAACGGTACAGCTTCGTCATCATCATCATGGAATTCGTCAGGTAGCGGCGAATTATCGTCATAGCGTGGTTCATCAGCAGAGTCGCTTTGGTCGACATCGATGCCGCTCTCTATTTCTTCGAGTACCCGCCATTCAACGCCAGTATCCTCGATTCGAACCTCCTCGGGTCCGGCCAGCTCATCGAGTGTTTGCAGCAGGCGTCGGCTAGTCTCCGCCAGCTCATCAACCGGAACTTCGGCTTCTTCCGGGGCAGCAGCCCCCGGCATCTCTTCTGACAGGTACTCGAGCGCATTGAAAGCGTGACTGCAACCGCCGCAGCGTACGTTGCCCCTGGCTTGCTGGAGCACTCTTGCGGTGACTCTAAAAGCGGTTCCACATTCAGGACATTCGGTATACATGCCGGATGCTACCGTCTCGTGCCCGTCAGACAGGCCCAGTCTTCTTGTACTGCAGGCGGCGCAAAATCGATGCGATCCTGATACGCGGACAAAACTGCATCGACCTGTTCACGGAGGATGCCCGAGAGCGCCAATTGGCCGCCCGGTTTCACCCATTCACAGATCTGATCCGAATTCTCGATCAATGTACCTGCCAGTATGTTTGCAACGACGACGTCAAACTGCACCGTTTCGTCTTCGAGTGAAGTGCCGGCCCTGAATCGATCGGCAACCTGATTTCTCGCTGCATTCTGCCGGCTTGCCGTGACTGCCTGCAAATCGATATCCACGCCTTCGACCGAAGCTGCACCCAGTTTACAGGCGGCGATGCCCAGGATTCCCGAGCCGCAGCCGAAATCCAACACAGTCCTGCCACGAGATTCAATCTCGTCCAGCCACTCGAGGCACAGCGCGGTTGTCGCGTGCGTACCCGTGCCGAAGGCCAGTCCGGGATCGAGCCTGACAATGATTCCATCCGCATCGGGCGCCGGCTCGTCGCCCGGAACGATCCAAAGTCGCTGGCCGAATTTCATCGGCCCGAAATCCTTCAGCCATTCTCGTTCCCAGGCCCTGTCCTGCAATGTCTCCACGTGGTTTGGCGGCAGGGCGGTGAGTTGAAGCTTTTCAAGCAGATGAACCTTCAAATGGTCAAAATCGACGTCGGCGTCGAACAAGGCCGTAATGCGGGTATCGACCCAAAGCGGTGTCTCGCCAGGCGCCGGCTCAAGCACAGGTGCATTACCTGCGTCCGTCAGAGTGACCGAGTGTGCACCATAGCCAAGTAGCACTTCTTCGACACGATCCGCTTCAATGGTCTCAAGGTTCATCACAAACTGACGCCATTCCTCAGGCACGTTCTACAGCCCGAGTCTTTTCTCTAGATAGTGAATATCCGTGCCGCCGGCCCGGAAGGCCGCATGTTGAAATATTTCCTGATGGAGTGGAACGTTCGTTTTGATGCCTTCAATGACCACCTCTGACAGCGCATTGCGCATACGAGCAATCGCAATCTGACGGTCCGCGCCGTGTGCAATGAGTTTTCCGATCATCGAATCATAAAAGGGTGGAACTCGATAGCCACTGTATATGTGGCTCTCAACGCGGATTCCGGGTCCGCCTGGCGGATGCCACAAATGCACCGGTCCCGGTGAAGGCATGAAGGTCTTGGGGTCCTCTGCATTGATACGACATTCGATGGCATGACCGGTAAAAGTCACTTCGTCCTGGGTAAGACTCAGGCTTTCGCCGGCAGCAATGCGCAATTGCTCGCGCACGATATCGACACCCGTGATCATTTCAGTGACAGGGTGCTCGACCTGCAGTCGAGTGTTCATCTCAATGAAGTAGAATTCATCGTTCTGGTACAGGAATTCAAACGTGCCGGCGCTGCGATAACCCATTTCCTGGCAGGCGCGAACACAGCGCGCGCCGATCCTGTTTCTTTGTTCATCCGTTATTCCCGGTGCCGGCGCTTCTTCAATGACTTTCTGGTGCCGGCGCTGCATTGAGCAGTCCCGTTCGCCAAGATGAATGGCGTTGCCATGATTATCTGCGAGTACCTGGAACTCAACGTGCCGTGGTGTCTCGAGAAATTTCTCCATATACACCGTTTCGTTGTCGAACGCCGAGCGAGCCTCGGCCTGCGTGACGGTAATGGCTGCTACGAGCGATGCCTCGGAGTGCACTACGCGCATGCCTCGACCGCCACCTCCGCCGGCTGCCTTGATGATGACCGGGTAACCGATTTCGCGACCAATGCGGAGATTCTCTTCTGCGTTGTCGCCAAGTGGACCGTCCGAGCCCGGCACGGTTGGCACACCCGCTTTCTTCATTGCGCGAATCGCTGCAACTTTATCGCCCATCTCACGGATAGCGCTTGCGGGAGGGCCGATAAAAATGAAACCGCTTGTTTCGACGCGCTCGGCGAAATCCGCGTTCTCCGAAAGGAATCCGTAGCCGGGGTGGATTGCAACGGCGTCCGTTACCTCGGCCGCGCTGATAATGGCTGGCATGTTCAGGTAACTTTCACTGGAAGGCGGGGGGCCAATGCAGACCGTCTCGTCTGCCAGCAGCACGTGCTTGAGGTTGTTGTCCGCCGTCGAATGCACGGCGACCGTCTTGATGCCCATCTCGCGGCACGCCCGCAGGATTCGCAACGCGATCTCGCCGCGATTGGCGATAACTATTTTGTCGAGCATAATCTGACGACCCGCTTAGTCTGCGCCGCGCTGGTCGATGACAAACAATATCTGTCCATATTCGACTGGCTCGCCGTTCTGCACGCGGATCGATTTGATCGTTCCGGCCACATCGGCATCGATCTGATTCATCATTTTCATCGCCTCGATGATGCACAGTGTGTCGCCCTCATTCACGCGATCGCCGATCTGTACGAAATCGGGCGAGCCCGGCGAAGGGGCAGAGTAATACGTACCAACCATCGGTGTGGTGACGCCATAGCCATCTTCTTCCGGCTCGACAACCGCCGCCGGGGCGGCAGGGGCCGTCGCTACGGGTGCAGCGGGTGCCGCCGCCTGCACGGGCATGGGTGCAACCATGGCGGGCGCAGCGGTATTGGCGCCGTAACGGCTAATGCGCACCGATTCCTCTCCCTCGGTAATTTCAATCTCGGCAATGCCGGATTCATCCAGCAACTCGATTAGTTTTTTGACTTTTCTGATATCCATTATTTTTCCTCAGACAAGAGCCTGGATGCAGCCTGTAACGCAATTTCATAGCCATAGGCGCCCAGGCCAAAAATGCAGCCTGCCGCGATATCACTGAAATAACTTGAATGACGGAAGTCCTCGCGAGCGAACACGTTGCTCAAATGGACTTCGATGAAAGGGATGCTGACCGCAAGGAGTGCGTCACGCATGGCAATGCTCGTGTGCGTGAACGCGCCGGGGTTCATCAGGATGAAACTTGTGCTGTCGGACGCGGCCTGCTGAATACGGTCGACAATCTCATGCTCGGCGTTGCTTTGAAAACACGTGAGTTCATGGCCCAGTTCAGCGGCTACCCCGGACAGGCGTTCTTCGACCGACTTGAGGTCAGTCTCGCCGTAAACACCAGGTTCGCGGGTCCCGAGCAGATTAAGATTGGGCCCATTAATGAGCAGCAGGCTTGCCATTTTTCGCCGTTGTTCGCTAATTAGCCGAAGATGGCGGCAATGTTACATCTTTTAGACGCAGATAGCGCAACTTTAAGCTTATGGCCGGCTGTGATTGCCGCGCTTCCTGCCGCTGGCGCCAGTTCGGTGTGACCCGTTTGTTCCGGTCGGGTGTTACAGCTCGTCCAGCGCCTCGCGTGCGTCGGCCAGATCCAGTCGTCCATCTTCCAGTTTGCGGAAAACGTCGAGAATCAGATCGATGTGTGATTCCATGATTTCACCCACATGCGTGTTTAGTAATTCGCCGCTCGGGGCCACGATCATGGTGAACGGCAAACCGAGAAAATCGACGCCCGAGTCCTCTGCCGCAGCCATGGCATCCTCTTGTCCAACCAGGATCGGGTAGTTGAACTGCGCTTCCTCAGCATAGGCTTCGACGTCCTGCTGAAAATCGACTGCGATGCCAATAACCTGAATGTTGTCGTCTTCGCCGTGTACATCCTGCGTCCGTTTCAACAGCGGAATTTCGCGCCGGCACGGAGCACACCAGGTCGCCCAGAAGTTGATCAGCCGACCCTTCCCCTGCCATTCAGATAACTGTCGCGTCTGGCCATCGATGTCATTTAGAGAGAACTCAATCACATCGGTGCCCCCAGGTGCCTCGGCAACAGGAGCGGGCGTTGCGGCAACCGGCAGCTCGGCACCGACTTCTGCCGGCGTGCCCCGTTGCTCTTTGGTAATGAAGTATCCGACGACGCCGCCGGCCAGGAGTAATATCAGTGCGATCGTAATCGCGACGCTCTTATTCATTTATTTAGTTCTTCGCGTTTAGGTTTTCTCTATTTCCCGTTGCCATCCTGACGTGATCCGCAAATTCCCTTGCTTTCATGTATCCGACTACCTCGTAGCCGTTTCGTTGCATGCCGTCGCTATCAAAGAAGATTATGGTCGGTGGTCCAAATACGCCGAAGCGCTTCAGGAGCGCCTGGTCTTCAGCATCATTGGCCGTGACATCTGCCTGCAACAAAACTGTATTCGACAGGGCATCCTGAACGCCGCTATCGGTGAAAGTGTATTCTTCCATCTCTATGCACGAGACGCACCAGTCAGCATAGAAATCCAGCATTGCGGACTTGCCGCTCGCCGCGGCGCTGGCGAGGGCCCTGTCCAGATCATCAGTCGTCTTGATGCGCTGAAAATCGAGACCCCGGTGTTCCTCAACGAACGCCGTTGTGCCGCCCGTGTTAAGTGCGGCCAGCGGTCGCAGCATTGAGTTACTGCCCGCAAGTGATCCGACCAGCAGAACCGCGCCATAGATAACGGCGAGCAAACCAAAGCCTTTGCCGAATTTCTGTATACCCAATGATTCCGGCGTAAGCTGCGTCAGGCCGCCGAGGTAGACACCGGCCATGAAGATCAGGATGCCGTATGCGGCAAGAGTAACCTCGCCCGGTAGTATGCGCGACATCATCCAGATGCCCATACCGAGCATCATGAAACCAAACGCGTTCTTGACGGCAACCATCCACGCGCCGGCCTTAGGTAGAAGTTTGCCTTGTGCTGCGCCAACGAGAAGCAACGGTGCACCCATGCCGAGGCTCATCGCGAACAGTGCAGTGCCGCCGCGCACCATATCGCCGGTCTGAGCCATAACCGTTAATGTGGCGATCAGGGCCGGTGCGACACACGCGGTCACGACTAGTGACGACAATGCGCCCATAACGAATGCGCCAATAGCCGTGCCACTTTTTTGATTGCCGCTGACCGACGCAAGCCGCGACTGAATGGCGGATGGCATCTGCAGGTCGAACATGCCGAACATGCCAAGCGCCAGTATCACAAAAAGGCTCGAAAACAGAATCAAAACCCACGGCTGGTTGAACATCGCCTGCAATTGCAGGCCTGCTGCTGCTGCCGCTACGCCGGCCGCGGTATAGATCAGCGCCATGCCCATGACGTAACTGAATGCCAGCGAGAAACCGCGGGCGGGGCTAATGTTGTCGCCTTCTCCCGCGATGATGCCGGACAGAATCGGCACCATCGGCAGGACGCATGGGGTAAATGCGAGCAACAGGCCCAAGCCAAAGAATGTCGCGATGACCGATCCGAGACCGGCCGTGGTAATGATCTGTGCCAGGCGGCCTTGCTCTGAGACCATTGGTGCTCCGGCGGCTGCAGGCGCGGCAACAGCAGCGAGTGCTGAAACTGCCGTCGCTTCGGGCAGTGAAACGGACAGCACACGGGTGACGGGCGGATAGCAAATGCCGCCATCCGCGCAACCCTGGAATTTCAGTTCAATGTCGACGTCCATCGCGTCAGGCGTTGCCCGTGCAACGGACAACTTGCCGAAAACGTCTTCGTGATAGACCTCCATCTCACCGAAATACTGATCGGTTTTCAGCTCGCCTTGCGGCAGATCGAGTAGGCCGGCCTGGGCGACGTCCGACTGAATGTTCGCCGCAATCTTGTCCTTGTAGAGGTAATAACCCTCGGTCACCCGAATGGCGACTTCAACGTTGTTACCGTCGATTGCGGTCAGTATTGGCTGGAAGGCTTCGTCGACCGGCAGGAAGTCACTGTTTGCGCCGCCAAACGTGCCAAACGTAGAACCGAGGTCGATTTTTGCGCCACTATTCTCGCGCGCGACCAGCCGAATGGTTTCGGTCCAGGTTTGTGGCGGGTAGCAAAGTCCTATGTCTGCACAGCCCTGCGATTTGATGACTAAATCGATCGTTTCCGGGACATCGGCCGCGACGGTATAGGGAATAGTGACGTAGAAGCGATTGCGATAGACCTGCTGCACACCGAAGAACTCATCTTCGTGATGCTCGCCTTCCGGCAGGTCATAGGCACTGAGAACGATCGAGTCCGAGCCGCTCGAATACGACATCTTGTTGCGATACAGGTAATAGCCATCCTCGACGACCCAGTCGATTTCAATGGCGCTGCCAGTGTCGGCGACGGCGTATCGATAGGCTTCCTCCGGTCGGAGAATGTCCTCCTCCTGGGCCAGACTGACAACGGTTGTCAGCGTCAGGGCAAGGGCGATCAGGCTTTTGCTGAGTGTATTGAGCATCATTCGGGCTACGGCTGGTGAGTAGTTAATTGACCATCGGAGACCACCATTTGTTACCGGTTATGTGAACAAATAGTGGCAGACGGATCGAAAGCATACCGGCGAGAGGGGCGGATGTCATTGATCCAGACCCCAGTTTCGACGGGGAAGGGCTTGATATTTGGGCGGCTGCCCCTATCATTGGCACTCCCCACGGCCGAGTGCTAACAGGTCTGGGCCGGGAACCAGATTTAATGGTTATTAATCAATAATTTAGAGGAGATGTAAGCGATGAAGATTCGTCCGCTGCATGATCGGGTTATCGTAAAGCGCATGGAAGAAGAGCGCACTTCCCCAGGTGGAATTGTGATTCCTGATGCTGCTGCTGAAAAACCTATCAAGGGTGAAATCGTCGCCGTTGGAAACGGCAAAATTCTGGAAAACGGGGAAACCCGGGCACTGGATATCAAGGCTGGCGACAAGGTCCTGTTTGGCAAGTACTCAGGCACCGAAGTCAAGGTCGATGGCGAAGAGCTTCTGGTAATGAAAGAAGACGACATCATGGCCGTAATCGAAGGCTAATCAGGACCGTGTCGATTTCACTTGATTTCACACGCTCACACTGAATTTCAGATAAGAGGATTTAAAGAAAATGGCTGCTAAAGAAGTTCGTTTCAGCGACGACGCGCGCCAGAAGATGTTTGCGGGTGTAAACGTCCTGGCTAACGCGGTAAGGGTGACCCTCGGTCCCAAAGGTCGCAACGTAGTACTCGATAAAAGTTTCGGCGCACCGACCGTCACGAAAGATGGCGTGTCTGTTGCCAAAGAAATCGAGCTGGAGGACAAGTTCGAAAATATGGGCGCACAGATGGTGAAGGAAGTTGCTTCGCAGACGTCTGATATTGCCGGTGATGGCACAACGACCGCCACGGTTCTCGCTCAGGCGGTTCTTCGTGAGGGATTGAAGTCAGTCGCTGCTGGCATGAATCCGATGGATCTCAAGCGCGGCATCGACAAGGCAACCATCGCAATCATAGAAGAGCTGAAGAAACTGTCTATTCCTTGCGAAGATGACAAAGCAATTTCCCAGGTTGGCAGCATCTCTGCTAACTCTGATACGGAAGTTGGCGAAATCATTTCCGAGGCCATGCAGAAAGTCGGCAAAGAGGGCGTTATCACGGTCGAGGAAGGCTCAGGTCTTGCCAACGAGCTGGATGTCGTAGAAGGCATGCAGTTTGATCGTGGTTACCTTTCTCCCTACTTCATCAATGACGCGGCAAGTCAGAGTGTCGAGCTCGAAAATCCGATGATCCTGCTGTTCGACAAGAAAATCTCGAACATCCGCGATCTGCTGCCGGTACTGGAAGGCGTGGCCAAGTCAGGCCGTCCGTTGCTTATCGTCGCAGAAGACGTTGAAGGCGAAGCGCTGGCGACACTGGTGGTCAACAATATCCGCGGCATCGTCAAGGTTGCAGCGGTTAAAGCGCCTGGTTTCGGTGATCGCCGCAAAGCCATGCTGCAGGACATCGCGGTTCTCACCGGTGGTCAGGTAATTTCAGAAGAAGTTGGCCTGTCACTTGAGAAGACGACGCTCGACGATCTTGGTGAAGCGAAGAAGATTCAAATCACCAAGGAAAACACGACCATCATCGACGGCGCAGGCAGCGCTAAAGACATCAAGGGCCGTGTCGAGCAGATCAATGCCGAGATTGCAGAATCAAGCTCTGACTATGACAAGGAAAAACTGCAGGAACGGGTTGCAAAACTCTCCGGCGGTGTTGCCGTGATCAAAGTGGGTGCAGCGACCGAAGTTGAGATGAAAGAGAAGAAAGCCCGCGTTGAAGACGCGTTGCACGCGACTCGCGCTGCAGTCGAAGAAGGCGTTGTCGCCGGTGGCGGTGTTGCGCTTATTCGCGCTGAAATGGCGATTGCAAAGCTAAAGGGCGATAACGATGACCAGACGGTTGGTATCAACATCCTGCGTCGTGCGGTCGAAGAGCCTCTGCGTCAGATTGTCAGGAACGCTGGCGGCGATCCGAGCGTTGTGTTGAATGCTGTTGCTGCAGGAAAAGGCAACTATGGCTACAACGCTGCGACCGGTGAGTACGGTGACATGATCGAGCAGGGTATCCTGGATCCGACCAAAGTCACCCGTTATGCGCTGCAGAACGCAGCCTCCGTTTCTGGTCTCTTGCTGACCACCGAAGCAATGGTTGCCGACGCACCGCAGGACGACGCCGGCGGTGGCGGCATGCCGGACATGAGCGGCATGGGCGGCATGGGCGGCATGGGCGGTATGATGTAAGCCAGTCGTTCACGTAAGAAATAAAAAGGCGCACGAAAGTGCGCCTTTTTTTTGCTCGCGATGCTGTCGCCACGACTACTCTTTCAGCAACGAAATCTCTCTCCCGATTTCGGATATCGCGAATACTTTGTAACCAACGCTGCGCAATCGTCGGATGATGTCGTAGGTTTTCGTGAGGCCATCTTCCACAAACCGGTGATGAAACTCGACCAGGAGCTGCGTCGGCAATACAGGTGACTGCAACAGCCCTTCAAGAACCTCGTACTCTGCACCCTCGATATCCATCTTCAGCAAATCGATGCGGTCGTGGCCTAACTTCTCAATGATGGACGTGAGCGAATAAGCCGGAACCTCTATGACATCGTCTTTTGTTTCTTCTTCGGCAATCATCGTGAACATGACATCCGACTTTGAGCCGTCCTTTTTCAGGCGCGGGTAAAATTTCAGGCTGCCATCCGACGCCGTCACCGCCCAGGGATAGAAGTGAAAACGCTCGGGGAGTTTGCTGCTGTCTAAAAGATCGATCGAATTGGGCGTCGGATCGAAAGCAAACACTTCTGCCCCGAATCGATCGATCACCGATAGATCGAAACCGATCTCGTCGCCAACACCCAATGAGTAAACGATGCTGTCCTGGCCGAGACCCTTTGCTGTGAACCACCAGCCGCCAACCTTGATGACGGGGACATCGATGTCTGTTTTGAGGCGCAGCTCTTTTCCAGTCAGTCGCTTGAGAAAGCGCTTCTTGCGCTGCCAGCCGGGAGTCTTTTCGAATCGTTTCCAGGCAGCGATCGCCACGGCAACTTCCTAGGTCGGGTTTGTGCGTTACATGAGTCCGCAACGTTAGCAGATAGGCACAAGTGGACCAACAAGGGAGGTTTGCTGGACTACGTTAGTCACGCAACCGCCGCGGGCTCATGCCGTACTGGGCAGTGCCGTTTGCTTACCGGACTTTTTTCGTCGCCATATCCTGTACCCAAGCAGTATCGCCAGGACGGCGGCATAGATTGCAGGGTCGCTGGCGTCCAGCTTGACCTGCCACCAGTAATGCCAGACGCCCAGAATAGCCGCGACATACACCCAGTTGTGCAATTTCTGCCAGCGCCGACCGAGCCGGCGTCGCACGCCAGTCGTCGATGTTGCGGTCAGCGCAAGCAGGATCAACAGTGCCGCAAAGCCGATCGTGATAAACGGGCGTTTGACGATGTCTTCGACAATCGCGCTAAGTAACAGGCCCTGATCGAGAAATAGCCAGGTCGCGAAATGCATCAATATGTAGAAGAATGCAAACAGGCCGAGCATCCGTCGAAATCGCGCGAGCCATTGCTTTCCCAGGATCAGCCGGGCTGGCGTCACCGCCAGCGCAATGAGTATGAAACGCAGGCCCCAGTTACCGAACCGGTCCTGGATTTCCTCGACCGGGTTCGCGCCGAGCTCGCCGGTAATCTGGAACAAGTCGCCAACAACGAGCGCGAATGGAATGAGACTGGCAACAAAAATCAGCGGCTTCCAGATGAAGCGAATTTGTCGAACCGTGTCCATTCAGGGCTCAGTAGTTCTTCTTCAGGTCCAGGCCGGCATACAAATGTGCGACGTGCTCGCCGTAACCGTTGAATAACACCGTATCCTGTTTCTTTGCTGCAAAGAGACTCTGCAGGCCACCGCCCTGATCCGCACCGATGCGCCGTTCGCGCGCCTGGCTCCAGCGCGGATGGGCGACCTTCGGATTTACATTGGCGTAAAAACCGTACTCATGCGGTGCCGCAAGATCCCAGCTGGTACGTGGTTTCTGGTCTGTAAAATGCATTCTGACGATGCCCTTGATGCTCTTGAAGCCATATTTCCAGGGCACGATCAGGCGAAGCGGCGCGCCATTCTGATTTGGCAGGACCTCGCCATACACGCCCACGGCAAGGATTGGCAGTGGATTGGTTGCCTCGGCGATCGTCAGGCCTTCAACGTAGGGCCAGCGCAGCGAGCGCGAGCGTTGCCCGGGCATCCGGTCGCGGTCCAGGAGCGTTTCAAAGACAACGTACTTTGCGCTCGAAAGCGGCTTGAATTTCCTGATCACATCGGCAAGCGAAATGCCCACCCAGGGAATCACCATGGACCAGGCCTCCACGCAGCGCAGTCTGTAGATCCGTTCCTCGAGCGTGTGCGGCTTGACGAAATCTTCCAACCCAAACGATCCGGTTACTTCCGCATTACCGGTGACCTCGACAGACCACGGTCGTGGCTCGAACGCCTGAGAATTGCGATATGGATCCTCCTTCCGGACACCGAACTCGTAGTAATTGTTGTACGTGGTGACATCGTCATAACTGTTCGGCGTCTCGTCGGTCGAGAACTTGCTCGGCACCACACCTTCGAGTTTCGCCCGCCGCTCTTCCGGAATGATCGCCGGGAGCACATCACCGGCAATCACCGTGCCTCCTGCAAGTGCCGCGGCTTGCATAAATTTGCGACGGTTCAGGTAGTTATCCCTGCTGGTGATCTCCGATGGACGAATATCCGCGGGTTTTTTGATCAGCACATCTCTCTCCGACAGTTTAGACTCAGTCTATCAGACCGGAAAAAGACCCCAAATATTGCGCCAGGGAGCTCAATTTCGATGTCCGCGCAGGGTATACCACCAATCTCTAACCTGTTACGGCTCTACTACGCCGCAACGGCCCTATTCCTGCTCCTGGACTACGCGCTTGGAATCAACGTCCGAATGGCGCCACTCGAAGCCTATCCAGACTGGCGCGCACTTTACTATCTCTTCTGTTTCGGCTGCCTTGGCCTGATGCTATGGCGCCCGGCGTGGACTGACTGGATAGCGACGCTGGAGTCACTGTTGACCTTGTCGATGCTGATTATTTCGATGGGCGTACGGGTCATGACGGTCTCCGACACGTTGCTCAGTAATGGCGAGGGTTTTATCACCTCCGAGGAAATCATCAATTTCATGCTTTCCGGCGGCGCAGCCTGGATCGCCTATACGCGCGGCATACGGGCAATCCAAAGGGACATGCGGGGCCGTGGATAGGCGAATTATGCGTCTATCTGCGCCTATCTGACGCTAAAAGCGCAAAAAATGTAGAAATCTAACAAAACTTAATCCTGTTTCCGCACTCCAATTAAGTAAGCCACCATTCAGGTTGCCAATGTCAGACTTGAACTCAGGCTAATGGACCCTATTGTGAGACTACGATGATTGGACCAGGAATAACGAGGATTTCGAACAGCGAGTTGTTACGGGCGCCTGCGACACTGCAGGTAGATGTAATAGCCGATCTGGCGTGCCCGTGGAGCTATCTCGGCAAGAAGCGCCTGGACAATGCTCTATCCGCCGTTCATGGCCCGAGCATCGTCACCTGGTATCCCTACCAGGTGAATCCGGACATGCCCGCCGCCGGGATGCCGTTCGAGGAATACCTCGCGTCAAAATTTGGCGACCCGGCCGCGCTGCAGCCTGCGCTCGACGAGTTGGCAGGCGCTGGAAAAAGTGAGGGAATCGAATTTCGATTCGACCTGATTACCCACGTGCCAAACACGCTTGATGCGCACCGACTCATGGGCCTGGCAGAAAATCAGAGCGCCGATACCACGTACCTGGCCGACAGAATTCTAAACGCGTTTTTCTCGGCGGGCCTCGACATTTCAAGTCGCGATGTGCTGGCGGAAATCGGTGCTGAAGCCGGGTTGGGTCACAACGAAATCCTTACTACCCTCGAGGATGACCGTTCCAAAGATATTGTGCTCTCACAGGAAGCGCAGGTGCGGCAGAGTGGGGTGGTCGGTGTTCCGGACTTCCTCGTCAACAAGCGCTTGTTAGTTGTTGGTGCGCAGCGCACCGAGAACCTGGTCAACGTCTTCGATCGGGTAATGTTCGGTGCTGAAAGCGACCTGCCTGCGTCGGAAACGATTCACTAGCATTTGGCTGGATAACGACGCTCAAGCCATTCAAGCATCACTTCGTTCAGTTCCGCCGGCTTTTCCTGCTGCGTCCAGTGTCCGCAATCCTCAATCCAGCAAATTTCCAGGTCGGGAACATTCAAGCGCATTGCCTCCACCTGTTTTGGTGAAGCGACCATTTCCTCTGTTGCCCCGACAAACAAGGTCTGGATCCGCACGGTCTGGTCGACACCCCGTGTACTCTTCCAGTTATGTTTGAAGTTCCTGTACCAGTTAATCGGGCCGGTGAATCCACCCGCCGCAAACGCGTCGGCAAAAATTCTTAGCTCATTTTCGTCGAGAATCGATTCACCAGTTGGCTTATCGTCAGCAAGCATCCTCAGCAGGCTTATCGGCCGGCGTTTCTTGCCCGCGTTACCGGTCGCAGGGAAGGGTCGCTTTCGCCGCCTCATCATGACATCGATAAATCTCGCGGGATCTTCGGCGAAGCGGTGATCAGCTTCCGTGGAGTGCTGAAAATTGACGATGTAGAAATCCTTGCCAAGCTTCCAGCGCATAAAGGTGACGGGATTGATCGGTGGACGTTTGTAAAAAGGAATATTCAGGTTGATCAGTCCGGCCATGCGTTCGGGTGCCAGCAGTGCCATTTGCCAGGTGACGAGTGCCCCCCAGTCGTGCCCAACCATCAGGGCCTTGTCGATCGACAGCGCATCCATCAGTCCGGTCAGGTCACCGATGAGTTTTTGCACGGTGTAATCTGTCACCAGCGGTGGCTTCTCCGTTCCGCCATAGCCGCGCATGTCAGGTGCGATCACTCTGTAGCCGGCGTTCGCGAGCACAGGAATCTGGTGCCGCCATGAAAAAGCGAGCTCCGGAAAACCATGTACCAGAATGACGGGCGGGCCTGCCCCCATTTCATGCACGGCCATATTGATCTCGCCGCAATTGACCCTGTGTGGGGTGGGAAATGTCGAATGCATTGGCGTCGGACCCTCTCGTTTCAGGGAAAAGCGGCTCAATTATTGAGACTAGCATCAGAAAATGGGGTCTGATCCCGATTTTTGCTTGAGTTTTTGCCCTGTCAGGGCTAGTTTGCCGTGCAGGACAATGATGGGGACAAATAAGCGGAGCCCTTCGATCAAAGCGACCGGGAGATGGTGAGAGCCCCGGATCGAAAGCCGCTGGATATCACCCCGGAGTCGCCGCCCGAAATGCGTTGACCGCAAACTAGGCCCGGCCGGCTGATCACCGTCAAGGGATCTAATGAGGCAGAAGACGAGTGTTTCTGTGAACCGGGTGGTACCGCGACCAGTTTAATCGCCCCGGACGCCGCAAGGCGTCCGGGGCTTTTTTGTTTCAGGACTTTGAGATGAGTTTTAAAGAAGTAACAGGTCGATACGACGGGCCGGCACTTGAGAATGAAGTGCTGGACTTTTGGCGTGAGCAGGATGTGTTCGCCGCGACGCTGGCAATGTCGGACGGTCGGCCGTTGTTCACCTTTAACGAAGGTCCGCCGACAGCGAATGGCAAGCCCGGCATTCACCATGTGCTTGCGCGCAGCTTCAAGGACGTCTATCCGCGATACAAAACGATGCGTGGTTATCACGTCCCACGCAAAGCCGGATGGGATACACACGGATTGCCCGTCGAGCATGAAGTCGAGAAACAACTCAAACGCGAAAACAAGATCGAAAGCTACGACAAGGAAGAAATCGAAGCCAAGGTCGGCATCGCCGAGTTCACCCGACTGTGTCGCGAGTCTGTCATGCGCTACATCGGGGACTGGGAGAAGATGACCGAACGCATGGGCTTCTGGGTCAATATGGATGAAGCCTACTACACGCTGCACAACAGTTTTATCGAGAGTGAGTGGTATCTGCTAAAGACCATTTGGGACAAGGGGCTTATTTACCGCGGTTACAAAGTCGTGCCCTACGATCCGAGAATCGGTGCAACACTGTCGTCGCATGAGTTGGCGCAGGGTTACAGGGATGTCGAAGACCCGTCTGTATTCGTCCGCTTCCGGTTGGCTGGAGAGGAGAGCACATCTTTTCTCGTCTGGACCACGACGCCGTGGACATTGCCGGCAAACATGCTTTTGGCGGTTCACCCGGATATCGACTACGTCTATGTCGAGACCGACACCGAGACCCTGATTCTGGCGGAAGCATTGCGTGAGTCAGTCATGCGCGATGTCGAGCATAAGGTGATCAAACACGTAAAGGGTGCCGATTTGATTGGCAGCCGCTACGAAAGACTGTTCGACTTCTTCGAGGTCGAGGGTGATGCATTCCGTGTGGTCGCCGGCGATTTCGTCAGTACCGAATCGGGTACCGGGATCGTGCACACCGCCCCCGCCTATGGGGTCGATGATCTCGCGCTTGGTCAGGAACACGGGCTGCCCGTTATCCACGCGGTCGGTCAGGATGGCAACTTTCTCCCCGAGATCGAACCGGTTGCGGGAATGTTCTTCAAGGATGCAGACGAGACGCTGACACGCATTTTGAAAGAGCGCGGATTGATGTTTCGCGCAGAGAAGTATCAACACAGTTACCCCTTTGGCTGGCGAACCGGGGACCCGATCATCTACTACGCCAAGAACGCCTGGTACATTCGCACGTCGGACTACCGTGACCGGATGGTTGAACTCAACAAGACGATCAAATGGGTTCCCGAAACCATTCGCGACGGTCGTTTCGGTAACTGGCTGGAGAACAACGTCGATTGGGCGTTATCGCGCGAACGATTCTGGGGAACGCCGCTACCGGTCTGGACAGACGGAGAAGGCGACAGTGTCTGTGTTGGATCCATCGCCGAGCTGGAAGCGTTGACGGGCCGCGAACTCAGTGAGCTGGATCTCCACCGACCGGCCGTCGACGATGTTACCTTCGAAAAGGATGGGCGAACCTATCGTCGTGTGCCTGAAGTAATCGACTGCTGGTTCGATTCGGGTGCGATGTCCTATGCTCAGTGGCATTATCCGTTCGAGAATAAAGAGACCTTCGACAAGCATTTCCCCGCAGATTACATCTGCGAAGCGATCGATCAGACACGCGGCTGGTTTTACACCCTGCACGCGATAGCGACCCTCGTGTCCGATAGCGTCGCGTTCAAGAACTGCATCTGCCTCAACCTGATTGTCGATCAGGACGGTAAGAAGATGTCGAAGTCTGTGGGCAATATTGTCGACCCGTATGATGTATTCGATACCGTCGGCGCGGATGCCTTGCGGTGGTATTTCCTCGCGAGACTGAGTCCAGAGGTTCTGAAACGTATCTCGGTCGGTATCGTTCAGGATGTTGCCAGCTCGTTTATCAATACGCTGTGGAATACGTATAGTTTTTTCATTCTCTACGCACGCCTAGACGAATTTGATCTCGAAGACCAGATTCCCGTTGCCGAGAGACCCGAGATCGATCGTTGGGCAGCCGCGTTACTGAATCAGACTGTGCGCACCTGCACGGAAGCCATGGACGACTATGATGCAAAGCGCGCCGGAGACGCCATCGAGTCCTTTGTTGATCAACTCAGCAACTGGTACGTCCGCCGGAATCGAAGACGATTCTGGAAGTCGACTGATGCGGCGGACAAGCGGTCTGCTTACCTGACCCTGTATGAATGCCTGGAAACCGTTAATCGACTTCTGGCACCGTTCGTGCCGTTCCTGGCGGAGCAGATCTATCAAAACCTGGTGCGCAGCCTGCGCCCTGATGCGCCGCTCAGCGTGCATATGTGTGAATGGCCGGACGTTAATGAAGCAAACGATGATGCAGCGCTGCTTTACGAAATTGATGTGGTGCAGAAAGTTGTCGGTCTTGCGCGAGCGGCGAGAAGTCAGTCTGGTGTGCGAACCCGCCAGCCACTATCACGGTTGCTGGTACGAACGCCGGATGACAAAGCTGCCAATGCGCTCGAAGAACACCGGGACCAGGTGCTCGAGGAGCTGAACGTCAAGGCGATGGAATTCATCGCGCGTGACGCCGGACTGGTCAATTATCGCATCAAGCCAAACCTGCCAAGAATCGGCAAGCGTTATGGCAAACTCATACCGCACATTCGAAAGGCGCTTGACGAAGCAGATGGTGCGGCGATCGCAAGTGCAGCCGCGCGCGGCGAAGAATTCGAGATAAGCGTGCAAGGTGAGTCGATCTCGCTTGGCGCCGAGGATGTGCTTATTGAGACAAGTTCCGCGGCAGGGTATGCCTGTGGTGAAGACGGTGGTTTCCTGACCGCGCTGGATACCGGCCTGAACGACGAACTGGTTCGGGAAGGTGTCGCCCGGGAGCTGATTCGAACAGTACAGGAAGCGCGCAAACAGGCCGGGCTCGAAGTCTCTGATCGCATCGTCCTGGGCATATCAGGTTCCGCTGGTGTCGAATCCGCGCTCCAGGAATATAAGGATTATCTGATGGCCGAGACGCTGGCGACCAGTTGGGCTGTCAATCAGGAGGATTCCCTGTACACGGAGGAGCGAGCCCTGGACGATGAGACCTGGAAGATCGAAATAAGTAAAACCTGACCGGTACACTCCGAGTTGCGCCGACTTCCAATTATCTGCTATAAAAAAGGCACGCAGGTAGTTGATACCGCTGGAGTAGACAGGGAAATGTGCGGATTCCATCCGCCCGCTGCAGGAGGCAGCGATACTCTAAAAGCGTAAGAAGCCGCTCTGAGAGGAAGAAAGCGGCCTGACAATAAAAAAAAAGCTGGAGTGGAAATGTCCAACCACGTCAATCGGTTTTACGCCGCAGTGTCCGCGCTTGCCGGGCATGGCAATATAAAACAAAGACTTATCGTCGCCTTCGAGGAGCATCTCACTCACATTGAGAGTGACGAGATCCCGATTGCGGTCAAGCAATCCTTTGCCGACCTGCGCGAAATGATGAGTGGAGTCGAACCCCTGAATGGCGAAGGGCGGATCAGAGCATCGGTGCGTAAGATGTCGGTCGTTGAGGCCGATGATTGCGCGCAAAAAATGATCGATTTGTATACAGACATCATTCGCTACGAGGACCAGGCCCAGGAATCGCTGCCGCTGAGGATCGGTGATCAGCCCCTCTTACCCCCCTTCCTGGTGAAGTCCGGCTGAGGCCGTCGATTCAGTTGGCCAGGTCGCGTTTGGCAAGTTTGCCCACGTGCCCACCAAACAGACTCGATAACCAAAGCGCGTCCGCTGACTCATAGACGCCAGTCAATGCCGGAAGGCGCGCGCCGGTGTCCTGCAAATTCATCAGAACCTCGCCCTCCGCGGAGATTGCTATCACGTGGGACGAGGGTTGAGCCTCAGGTCGCATGAATGCCGGCAGCCGCTGCACTAAACTTCTCAGCAGAGGTTTATCCGCGAGATTATCGATCAACGCGTTACGTGGCGCGACCAGTCCGACCCAGAACCTGCCATTCAGACCGTTATTGAGATTGTCGGGAAAGCCCGGCAGGTTCTCGAGCAGCACTTCCCGGGTGCCCGCGCCCGTTCCGCTCAGCCAGTAGCGCAATATGCGGTAGCTGCCGGTTTCGTTAACCAGGAGAAAACTCTGGTCTTCGCTGATCGCCACGCCGTTGGCGAAATTCAGGCCGCTAACAACGATGGAAATCTTGCCGCTGGCAGGATCAAATCGAAATACTCGGCCGTGACCGCCGTGTTCCAGGATATCCATCAGGCTGGCTGCGTACGTGCCTCCGGATTGACTGGCCCCGAATTTGGCACTCGCATCAGAAAAAAAGAGCGTTCCGTCGTTTGCGATTGCCACATCATTCGCATAGTCAATGTGAACGCCTTCGAATTCATCGACGAGTACTGTGACGGTGCCGTCCGGACGAATGCGTTGCAGTCCCACATAAGCGTTGGCGACAATCAGATTGCCTTCGGCATCGAATTCCATACCCAGTGGACGCCCACCAACCTCGGCGAACACTTCGACGCTGGCCCCATTTTGACGAAAGCGCAGGATTTGCCCGTTGCTGGTGCCGGTGTAGATGAGGCCATCCGGACCGCCCGCAACATCTTCTGGCCCCAGGCGACCGCCGAGTTCAATCAGGCGCGCGCTGCGCAGTCGGTCGTTGGCTTCGAACGGGTCGACCAGCCCCGCATCGACAGGTGCGTGCCAGGCCACTGGCTTGATCGGAACTGGCCAGAGGAAAAGATAAAGTAGCAGCGCTGCAAGGAGGGTCGTAATTCCGCCGGCAAACCTTCGCGGCGAGCTCACCGGTCTATCTGTTCTTGTCGATCATGCGCAGAAACTCGGCCCGTGTTCGCGCATCGCTTCGGAACGTGCCAAGCATCTGGCTGGTCACCATGGAAACGCCGGACTTGTGAATGCCGCGGGTCGTCATACACTGATGCACCGCATCGACGACAACGCCTACGCCTTTTGGTTTGAGTACGTCCAGGATGCAATTCGCGATTTGCGCGGTCATCTTCTCCTGGACCTGGAAGCGTCTGGCAAACGCCTCGACGACTCTTGCTAGTTTGCTGATGCCGACGACTTTGTTATTTGGCAGATAGCCGACGTGTGCGACGCCAATAATCGGCGCCATATGGTGCTCACAATGCGACTCGAAAGAAATGTCACGCAATACGATCATCTCGTCATAGCCCTCGACTTCCTCGAAGGTGCGCTGTAGCGCAGCTACGGGATCATTCTTGTAGCCGCTAAACCAGTCCTCGTATGCGGTGGCGACGCGCTTGGGCGTATCGATCAGTCCCTCACGACGCGGATCCTCCCCGGCCCATAAGAGCAAAGTCTCCACGGCCTCTTCAGCTTTCTTGCGGCTGGGACGCCTTGGTTTCGTAGCTTTCTTTCGGATCGCCAATTGTTCTCGCCTGTCTGTGGTGGGTGGGGAAGGATACTACAGCGTGTCGGGCCAGTCGTCTTTCAGCAAGCGCGACAGCGATCGATCAGCAAGTATCTTGCCACCCGTCTGACATGCCGGGCAGTAGTTTGTTTCATTGTTTTTGTAACGAATGCGAGCAACCGATGCGCTACACACAGGACAGGGTTCGCGAAATTTACCGTGCACTGCCATCTCAGCGTGGAAAGCCGTTACCTTCCCTGGGACATTGCCGGCAGCGGCAGCGCGCAATCGCTCCCGTGCCGCAATTAGTATCGATTGTGCCGCCGCAAAAAGTCGCTGCTGTTCATCGTCGTTCAGCCGGCTTGTCAACTTGATTGGTGAAAGCCGCGCGGCGTGAAGTATTTCATCGGAATATGCGTTGCCAATTCCGCTGAACATGCGGGGGTTGGTCAACGCACGCTTCAGTGTTCGGTTTTCCGCAAGCAGGCGGCTGGCGAAAGTTTCGAAATCACAAGTCAACGGTTCGATACCGCCAGGGTCGTGCGCGTTGAGTGCGTCCAGGCCGCAGACCAGATGCAGGGAAGCGCGTTTCCTGGTGCCGGCTTCGGTGAGCAGCAAGGTACCGGACGAAAAGTCGAAAGCTGCGAGCTGTTGTTTGCCACCAATTCGAACAGCGTCTTCGCGCCAGTGCAGCCTTCCGGCGACCATCAGGTGCAGGATCAGCCAAAGTTCGTCCTCAAGGCCAATCGCAATACGTTTTCCAATTCGCCGCAGGGCAATGACTTTCTTATTACTGGCGGCGTTTAGTGGTGGATCGACACTCCGCACCAGGAAAGGCTTGCTAACCCGGACGGATATCAGGGTCTGGCCGACGATTCGTGTTTCGATGGTTTCGATGTATACATCTATGTCCGGCAATTCGGGCATCGAGCGACCATCTCAGTGCGCGGAGCGCGTCACGATGCCACGGCAACTCCGACCGGGCAGCTAACGCCTGTTCCGCCAATGCCGCAATAGCCGCCGGGATTCTTGGCAAGGTATTGCTGATGGTATTCCTCGGCATACAGGAATGTATCCAGCGGGCCAATATCCGTCGTAATCGTTCCAAAGCCGGCGGCGTTCAGTTGACCCTGGTAGGCGTTTCGCGAATCGTTCGCGACAGAACTCTGCTCGTCCGAGACCGTGAACACGGCAGAACGATACTGCGTACCAACGTCGTTGCCCTGCCGATTGCCCTGTGTGGGATCGTGATTTTCCCAGAAAACCTGCAGTAACTCTTCATAGCTGACACGATTCGGATCGAACACGACGAGTACGACCTCGGCGTGGCCAGTGTTGCCGCCACAGACTTCCTGATAGGTGGTCTCCGCGGTATGGCCGCCCGCGTACCCCACCGCTGTGCTGTAAACGCCCTGTGTTTCCCAGAAACGTCTTTCCGCGCCCCAGAAACAACCCATTCCGAATACAGCCTGTTCGAGACCGTCAGGAAATGGTGGTCTGAACGTCTTCTTGTTTACGAAGTGAATGTTGTTTTCGTTGGCCACGTCAATCTCCCGCCCGTTGATGCATAACCGCGAGATAATGACGACCCCGTCGCGGTTTGTGAACGACACCGTCGGCACTGATGAAGCTGAACGGAACGGACTGCGATCGCGCTCTGCTGGTCGCACGGTATACGGCGAAATGAAGATGCGGCATCGTCGTATGGCCCGTATTTCCGGACAGACCGATTTTCTGGCCAGCGATGACCCGGTCACCCGGCGCCACCAGTGCGCCGTTCTGCTGCAAATGGTAATACTCTCCGGTCGTGCCATCGTCGTGCAGTACAACGATGAAATTCGCGAATTTGCCGCAGCCGTCTTCCCAGCATCCTTTGTCGTGGGATTCAACAATTCGCGCAACGATGCCGCCGCGCGCCGCATGCACAGGCGTGCCGACCGGCATATTGAAATCTATTGCGTATTGCTCGTTGCCCCGGTGACTGAATCGGGAACCAAATCCCTGCAAAACGCGGTAGCTCGTGCCATCGGCATAGGGCAGCAAATAGCGGTGTTCGTCATCGTGCACTATATTCCTGTGCCCAATGGTCCATCTGCAGGACACTGAAAGTTGGCTGCCGCTTTGACTGGCTCCTGACAGTTCCACCAGTTGTCTTGATTCCTGCGCATCCAGCGATCCCGAGAATGATCGCCCCCCGCCATAATTCGAGTCACCAGCGCGTACTCTTATCGCATACGTAATGGGATAATCTTTCGTGTTGCGGGCATAGACGTCCAGAATATCGCCGTTGCGGCTTTCATCGATTGCCAGCCAGTCTTCGTCGCACGCCGCATTCGCGCCGCACTGCAAGAGCAGCAGGAGGGTGATGGCACTTATTCCCTGCCTAACCGTGGCGCCGTTTTTTCTTCTTCCGTTCATCACATTCCATTGTGAAATCTGGATCTTTCCGCTGCAAGCCAAATGTTCACCCGTCCTGGTCAATGCCGGTTTTCACCTTCTGCTGTTGCGTCGTCCGATTCGGCGGGTTTTTCGTCCGCCAGATCGCTGTCAGGTGTGTCCGTTTCCAAATCCGACTGTCTGTAGAAAAACTCGTGCGTATAGACGACATCATTCGTTGGAACCATATTGCCCTCTTCCAGGCGCGGTCTGTAAATAAGTCTCCTCAGACTGCGTGCAACGGTCTGATCGAATTCTCCAATCGCGGCTGGTTGCGCCTCGATTAACCTCATTTTCGAGATGCGACCGCTGGGCTCGACTGTATATCCAATACTGATCGTACCTGTTTCAAAACTTGGAGGCGCTTCTTTCGGTTCGTCTTTGCGCGCGCTATTCATATATTTCGCCGGATAGACATTCTGTAAAATGACAGGCGTTTCCAAATGTTCTTTGCGATTCTTTAGACGCTCCGGCAGTCCGCCTTCTGACAGCAATTCCCACGTCTCTGCATAGATTCTTGCGCCGCGGTTCGGGCGGCCCGAAAGAACGTAATAGTCACCGAGGGCGAGCAATGTATCTTCGACTACTTGCCAGTCAGCATCAGGATTTGAGTGCGCGATTCGATTCGCGCGCCGCAGGTGAGTTTCGCCGGATACGGTTGAGACCTCTGGCTGATAGTCGTACTCGGCCGGGCTGAAAAACAGATATGACTTGCCGAGGTTTTTTAACGGTCGTATCAGTTCCAGGCTTTCCTTGCCTCTGTGACGCTCGAGGACATTGATAATCTGGCGCCAGGTTGCGCGCTCGCTTTGAAAGCGCTGCAACCGGTGTTGCCAGTCAGCTCGCTTCTCCAGTGCAGGAAGAATGTCCAGGCTCGTCGGGTCAATATTGCGTGACTGGATATTATAGATGCTCTCCTGAATACCCGTCGCTTCCTTGAGCTCACCCATCGAAATATAGAGTTCCGCCATCGACTCAAGTGTCTGGACCTGATTCGGATTGTGGGGACCATCATTGACGTGGCTGACATGAACCGCCCGCTGATAGCTCTTTCTTGCCAGGTTGGGGCGACCCAGTGCAGCCTGCGTTGCCGCGAGTCCCTGCAATGGATTGATCAGCGCAGGACTGAGCCGGTCATCAATTCGCTCGACGATTCCGATTGAAGCCGAAAAGTTAAGCAATGCGGCTTCGTAGTCCTTGTTGTTGTGTTGAGCAATGCCCAGATTCGTTATGGCCTTCGCAGAATCATGGCTGTCGAGTCCGTTTATCCGGATCGATAATTCGACGACGCGTTTGGCAAGTGTGTCGGCTTCAAGATAATCCCGGTTTGCCAGCGCTTCCCGATAGAGTTCGAACAGGCGCTGGAGCTCCTCGGCGTCCTGCTCTGCCTGGGGAGGAGGCTCGACCCAGTCATCGCCCTCGTCATCTTCCACCAGTCGGTACCTGCCGGTGTCCTCGTCCATAACAAGGTCGTCAAATTCGTCCTCGGCCACCTCGCTTTCGTCCGGGTATCGGTCTTCAATGATGATGGGGGCAAGGACCTCATCTTCATCCACCGACTGGGCGAGACAAGGCGCACAGGCTGCCAGAGCTGCTAATAGCGTTATCGCAAACGTGCCGTTACGCGAGTTGGGAGTATGCGGAAATGTCATCGTATGTGCTTTTGCCTGTTACCTCTCGATAGGACTGCGACCCGCGGAATTAGTTCTTGGACCAATGTCCGGGAAAGCCTCTTCAACTATACAGGATCAGTCGAATCCGAGAGACATCTGCCGCTGTCCCGGCGGCCGAAATCGGCCGCAGTCAAGGGTGTCGCGCTTGCGCCCGGCATTCAGGCCCAGGCGCCGACAGGCGGTCGCAAAGCGTCTTTCTATCATCGCCGCGTAAGGGCCGGTGCCGCGCTGGCGCACGCCGAAGCGGGCGTCATACTCGCTGCCGCCGCTGGCCTGGCGCAGCAAGCTCATTACATGGCCAGCGCGATCCGGATAATGGATTTCCAGCCAGTCGGAGAATATCTGTTTCATTTCATGTGGCAGTCGCAGCAATATCCAGCTCGCATAGCGGCCACCGGCGCCAGCCGCGCGCCCAAGAATGGTTTCTATTTCCGCGTCGTTTAATGCCGGGATTATCGGTGCGAGCAGCACGCTTACCGGCACGCCGGCCGCGGCGAGGTCCTCAATCAATCGAAAGCGCACAGCGGCCGCCGGGACACGCGGCTCAAGGACACGTTTCAGGCTGTCATTCATGGTTGGCACGCTGACGGCAACCGACACCAGCTTGCGTTTCGCCAGTTCGCCGAGCAGGTCCAGATCGCGGGACATCAGCCCGCCCTTGGTAATGAGGCTTACCGGATGTTCATGCCGGAGGAACAGACTGAGCAGTCGCCTGGTGATCTGCAGCTTCTTTTCCGCTGGCTGATACGGATCGGTATTCGCACCTATAGTGATCGGCTGCACGTCATAGCCCGGCTTTTGCCACTCCTGCAGCAATCGGTCAGCGGCGTTGGGTTTGTAGAAAATCTGCGTTTCGAAATCGAGTCCGGGCGACAGATCCAGGTAACTGTGGCTCGGACGGGCATAGCAGTACACGCAGCCATGCTCGCAGCCCAGGTAGGGGTTGATTGAGCGGTCAAACGGGATATCCGGGGATGTGTTCCGGCTGACTATCGTTTTGGCCTGCATTGCCCTCAGGACTGTCTGAGGGGCAGTCTCAGGGTCGAATTCGCCATCCTCCGGCTCGACCAGCCGCTGTTCAAAGCGGCCCGGCAGGCGAGATACGGCGCCGCGTCCAACGTGTGCTTTATTCCGACTGTTTGTGGCCACCCGAGTCACCAGATACTGTGTTTACATACAGTATTTTACTCGTAGACTCAGGTCAAGCCTGGCCCTCCAACTAGTTCAGCACCCGATACCCGCGTCCGCGCATGCAGCGCTTGAATACGTTTTGCTGTTCCCGGTTGCCTTTCAGCGTGGAACGGGTCGCGCCCCAGACAGCACCATAGCCGGCGCCTTCGCCGGCGTCGCCGCCAATCGCACCAGCCGCTGCGCCTACGACAGCACCACCAGCAGCTCCCCTGGCCGCACCTTTCGCAATAATGACTTCCTCGGAATATGCCTCGCAGTCGCTCCAGTCGTCCTGCATCGCTACGGGATCAACCCCTTTCATGTCGATGATCGGGTCGGGATGCGACGCGCATCCAGCGATTGTCGTGCCAACCAGGGCGACGGCAATTAACGTAAGTCTTGTATTCATGGTAACTCCCTGGAGACTGACCGCTTGGTTTTAAGGCGCAAGCACGGGTAAGCTCGATCGCTCATTAATATAATAACGCCAAGCCGACCATTCGGTTGACGAGTCGATAAATCTTTTTATGTCTAGTTCGAAACACGGCGGCACTGCAAGAGCAATCCTGTATGCATTCCTTGCGAACGGCGGCATCGCACTGGCCAAGTCCTGGGCCGCTGTGGTCACCGGGTCGGGAAGCATGCTCGCGGAGGCAATTCACTCCTACGCCGATACGGGCAACCAGGTGCTTCTCTATCTCGGTCTGCGCCAATCCGCTAGGCCGCCCGATTCTGAACATCCGCTGGGCTATGGCAAGCTCAGCTATTTCTGGAGTTTCATTGTCGCCCTGATGCTCTTCACGCTGGGTGGCCTGTTCTCCATCTACGAAGGCGTCCATAAACTCAATCATCCGGAACCACTGTCCGAGATCTGGATTGCCATTGGCGTTCTCAGCGTAGCCATCGTCCTCGAGACGTTTTCGCTGCTGGGATGCCTGCGCGAAATCTCGATCATTCGGGGCGAACGCCCGTTTCGGCAGTGGTTTCAGCACACGCGCAGTTCGGAACTGGTGGTCGTACTGGGAGAAGACGTCGCCGCCTTGCTTGGCTTGACGTTGGCATTGCTTTTCGTCTCGCTGGCGGCGGTCACCGGCAACACGATTTATGATGCGATCGGCTCCATTTGTATTGGCGTGATACTGATTTTTATTTCGGTGTTTCTCACGATCCGCATGCGCTCGTTGCTGGTCGGGCGATCTGCGGATCCGATGATTCAGGAAGCCATAGACACGATCATCAAGGACGACAAAGACATCGAAAAGGTCTTCAATGCGATCACGTTACAACTCGGGCCGGATACGCTGCTGGCCGCGAAGATCAAGATCAGGTCCGGCGTCGGGATTGATCAGGCCGTTGCGCACATCAATAATCTTGAACGCCGCCTGAAACAAGAAATCCCCGACCTGAAGTGGAGTTTCATCGAGCCCGATATCGACGATTGAGGTCGCGCTACAAAAAAGCCGCATTCGACCCGGCTTCTGCCGAGCAAGCGAAGTGTCAGCTCTGCTTGTACAGATGTACATCCTGTTGCGGGAACGGGATAGAAATTCCATCCTGATCAAAACGCTTCTTGATGGCTTCCGTTAGTTCAAATTTGACCGCCCAATAGTCGCTCGTTTTGGCCCATGGTCGCAGCGCAAAATTGACGCTTGAATCAGCCAGTTCTGATACGGCAATGAGGCATTCCGGCTCTTTCAGAATGCGCTCATCTGCATCGACCAGCTCCCGCAACGTCTTGCGCACTGTATCCAGATTATCGCTATAGCTTACGCCAACAACCATATCGACGCGGCGCGTGTCGTTGGCTGAGTAGTTGGTAATAATGCTGCCCATAATCTGGCTGTTTGGCACAATAATTTGCTTATTATCCGGTGTTTTCATCATTGTGGTCAGAATCTGTACTTGCAGAATCGTGCCGGCAACGCCTGCTGCTTCGACGTAGTCGCCGACCCGGTACGGGCGAAAAATCACGATTAGCACACCGGCCGCGAAATTGGATAACGACCCTTGCAATGCAAGGCCGACAGCGAGTCCCGCGGCGCCCATCACGGCAATCAGTGAGGTTGTCTCAATACCGATATGGTTGATTGACGCAATAATGACAAAAAGCATTATTAGCCAGTAAGCAAGGTTGCAAACGAAGGTTTCCAGTATTTTGTCGACGCCCTGTTTCTGCATAACCTTGTGCAGCGTCTTCGTAAGCATGCGCGCGACCAATCGGCCGACATAAAAAATGACGATCGCAATCAGGATTCTGCTGCCCAATGTCAGGCCGGAGGATTGCACAGTCGCCAAAAGGGCCGTCCAGTCGAAATTCGCAATACCCGACATATCCAAATCATTCATTCTTAAGTCCTCTTCATTCTAGTCAATGCAATCCAGTTGCCAGCGATGATAAACAGGATTCCGACAATTGCCAGCATCGACCATTGGAAATTTTCGACGAAAGTCGAAATGATCAGCGCAACAATCGGAAACAGAATAGATGTGTATGCGGCACGCGCCGAACCGATAATTCTGAGCAGCGCGAGATATGCGCCGAACGCCACCGCCGATCCGAATATCGACAAATACGCGAGCGAGACTATGTATTCAGGTGTAAACGAAAAATTGAACGCTCGCCCTTGTGAGATCGCTACGATCGTCGATGCCAGGGCACCCCAGAACATCCCATGCGCATTGACCGCCATGACGGGGAGATGGCGCTGATTGTTGCGTATGGCTCCCATGTTCCCGAGCGATGCAAACACGACGGCAATCAGTACCAGGCCAATGCCTGTCACTGAACGATCCGACAGGCTGAGCGTCGATATTTCAGGCCAGAACAGGCAACTGATTCCGGTAACGCCTAGTGCCGACGCGATCAATAGTCGTCTTTCAAACGGGGTTTTGTAAAACAAGCGTTCGAAGAAGGCGTTTCCAACGACCATGAGGCTGAACGCGACGGCGACCAGGCCCGACGGGATGTAATTGATTGCGTAATACGTAAACAGGTAGTTCGCAGAGAACATCAGTGCGCCGGTAATGATTACGTTCCCATAGTACTTCCTGGGTATGCGAATCTGTCGGCCAGTCGCGAGCGCATAGATGAACAGTGTCGCGGATCCGACGAAAAAGCGATACGCGACAGATACTTCCTCGGCAACCACACCCAGCTGATAGGTGATCGCAATCCAGGTGGTACCCCAGATCAACACGACCAGTACGTACAGGAAAGGCACCTGCATTAATGTTCCTTTGCTGGTTGGTCGGCCGGATCGTTACTGGCCGGGAACGCCCATATGTCCGGGCTGAAAACGGAATACGTGATAAGGACCGCGTGCTCGAATGTAGTCTTTGGATTTTAGGACCAACTCGGGAATAGCACTATCTGAAAGATAGAGCCACCCGTCAGGACCGAAAGATAAGCCGTCGGCCCAGCGAATTCTCGGTGAGCGAATCAGTGTCTTCAGTTCACGATCCTGACCGACGATGAAAACGGACCCATGTTCAATATCGGTAATGTATATGTTGTCGTCCACGTCGGTGCTTAGCCCGTCATTGAGTGGCTTCCTGCTGAAGCGCTCGACTTCGTTCGCAAGGTCTCGCGCCGGCAATGTCGGGTCGGTCAGGTTCGCCACGGCGACACGAAAAAGATAAGCGTTGTTGATCGCGGCGAAGTACAGCCAGACGTTCTCGGAGTCCAGTGCAATCCCGTCTACGCCAGTCTTGAGATTGACGATTCCGCCGGCGAATTTCATATCCCGTATTGGATTACGAATCAGATAATTTTGTGGCGAGACAGACGGGTGTGACTCCAGCACCCGCCGGCCGGATTGTGTTTCGACATCGTATACGATAAGAGCGGGTTTCTTGCGCCAGACACTGGCGTCGGCAATGAATACGGTCTTGCCGTCGTTACTGACCTGGAGGTCCTGCAGAAACGATCCGGATGGCGCTATTTCACCCCTGAACTCGTGGTCGTGCAGCACGTTGCCGTCTTCCAGGCTAAAGGAAAGCAGGCGGACGGCACCAAAACCGTGATTGCCATTGTCGATCGTCCACAACCGGTTTTGCCGGTCAACCACCAGCCCGAGGACCGTATCAAAAAGGTTTGGCTGAACGGTCCCGTTTGGAAACGGCACCGCCGCTCCATCAACCCACTCCAGCAACTTGTTGCCTTGCGGCCGGGACTCCGGATGGACCGTAAAGAAAAGTCGGCCTTCGCTACTGACCGCAACGTTGCCGATCGGCTCCGGGTAACTTAAGACTTCTTCCAGAGCCGCCTCATCCAGAAGCGGAGGCGTCGACAGGTCAGGGTAGGGCTCTCCGCCGCCGTAACGTACTCGCATCACGCTTGCTGCGATTACAGCAGCGCAAAGCAGGAATAGCAGGAAATGCCTCAAGGTCTCGTTGTCCCATCCACCACTGAAAATCGAGATGCGATTCTACATCTGATGCGACACTGAGGCCCGGACTATTAAGAATAAGCCTGTCAGACGTTCACTAAAGCGAAGTACCATGCGCCAGCGACAATCAGGACAGCGAGGGCGCCGGCACCGCGCTGCACATTGCGTCGCGGTACCAGGTGATAAAAGTAGGTGAGCGCCATGCCGCTCAGGAAGCCACAGGTGAATCCCGTCAAATGGGCGCCGACATCCGTATTGGTATCGCCCGTGCCCGTGTAGGCAAGCAGTGCCAGTCCGCCGACAATCGGACCGATACGGTACGCCCAGCGATCCTGTTTCATCAGTCTTCCACGCCAGACAAAACCGGCAACGATGCCAAGCACCGCAAATACAGCCGTTGACGCGCCGATCGACCGATGCGACGAATCGAGCAGGAGTGTATTGAGCAGATTTGCGCAGCCGCCCGAAATGACAACTGCAAGCCACGTCACGCCGGATCCAAGCACGCGTCCGGCCATGATGCCGAACGCGATTCCGAACCCCAGGTTTCCCGCGTAATGCTTTATTCCGGAATGCAGCGTCAGGGCCGTGATGCTGCGCCACCACTCACCGGCGCGAATCAAAACCCCATCAACGCGTCCCGCTGCAAACCAGTTTCGATCCAGCGCCGCCTCTCCCGCCAGCAATGCAACCGCCGTGATGATGGCAGCATAAACCAGAACCCCGGGTATGGCGTTCTGGTAGACGGGTGTCAAACGCGATGACGGTTGGGTTGGTTGCCTGTTCTCAATCTCATACTGCCAAAGCTCGAATTTCGCTTTCTCAATAAACTCCGCCGGCACCACAAGTTGCGCGCCAGGGCCGTCTGTCAGTAGCTCGTATGGAATACCAAGCGAGTGTAAAACCAGGCTGCGGTCCGAACAGGCTTGCCGCGAAGTGCTTTCAAAGGCAATTCGCCATCCGTTTTCTTCTTGGTTGATAATCAATAAACTCTTTTAAAAACAAATAGTTAAAATACAAAAAAGCGCTTCAGCTTATGTTCAGCAGCGCGGGTTGATAATGCTGATCATCTACCCGATGAGTCCCGGTGATTAACGTGAAAGTTGCTAAGAGATGTTATTTCAGCTTCGCCGTGATCGGCATCTTGTTCCTGCTGGAGACCTTTCTCCCAATTCAGTTATTCTGACATATGACCCCTCCAAGTTGGGTTTGCGATATGCTTTTGCAATGTCAGGCGAATTCAGGGCATGCCCATGCAGTACTGCGAACTTGTTAGAAAACTGACGTTTTCGACGATAATTCTTGGCGTGAATGCAGCCAACGGCGAGGTGCTCGATGCTGCCGCCAACGGTTTCACGATTCGCCACGAGGTGCAGATTTCAGCCGACCGGAATACGGTTTACCAGGCTGCAGTCGATAATATCGGTGCCTGGTGGAACGGCGATCACACTGTTTCCGGTGATGCAGCCAACCTCTATATGGACGCCCGGGTTCACGGGTGTTTTTGTGAAAGACTCGGAGAAGGCGCGGGACTGGTCCATTTGTCCGTCAGCTTTGTTAACCCGGGTGTCATGCTGCGACTGACGGGTGGCCTTGGACCGCTCGGACTCATGGGCGTCGCCGGCAATATGACCTGGGAGTTCGAGAGCAACGACGCCGGCACAATGATGACGCTGCAGTATGCGGTTGGCGGTTATATGGCTGGCGGGCTCGATTCAATTGCGGTGCCAGTCGATGGCGTGCTGGTCGAAGCCATGACGCGATTGGCCACCTATGTGGAAACCGGAAGCCCGTCAGGCAACGCCAGCACCGGCGATTGATCACAAAAACAGTTGCCCGGGGTTGAACTCGTATGTGAGTTCGCATAGCGTTACGCCCCGCGACGACATGTTTCCTGCCGTGGCCCGATTCTGAGGACCTGAACAATGACCTTTGTAGTGACCGAGAGCTGCATAAAATGCAAGCTGACAGATTGCGTTGAAGTGTGCCCGGTGGACTGTTTTCACGAAGGGCCTAACATGCTGGTGATCGATCCCGACGAATGCATTGATTGCACACTCTGTGAACCCGAGTGCCCGGTCGAAGCCATTTTTTCTGAAGACGAATTGCCCGACGGTCAGGAGAAGTTTATCGAATTAAACGCCGAGTTGGCGCAGGACTGGCCGGTCATAACGGAAATGAAAGATGCCCCGGCGGACGCCGACGACTGGCGTGATGTTAAGGACAAACTGCAGCATCTGGAACGCTAGCCCGGGTTTTTCACCAGTCTGCCGGGCTCTCGCCAAGTCCTTGTTCGTGATAAGCGTTTTTTCTCGCTCGGCAATTCTCACCGTTATTCCACTCGATCGGACAATACGTCACACGGTCAGCTACACAGTCGATTTTACCCGCAACTGGCGAAAATCCCGGGCGACCTGGTTGTCAGGTCAGGCCAGCGTACGTCCGACGAACCAGAATACGCCGATACCGCACAAACTCGCAGCAAGCAGCTGTGGCATGACCTGCGGCATATGCCGGCGCAACAGCGTTGCACCCAACACTGCAGCCGCCACAATAATCAGCTGACCCAGTTCGACGCCCACATTGAAGCCCAGCAGAGGCACCAGCAAAGAGGTGCCGAGCAGGCCGGTATCCATCAGGAAGCCCGCGAAGCCAAATCCGTGGACGAGGCCGAAGCAGCCGGTCGCGAGTAACAGCAACAGCAACGAATGCCTGCCATCAGCAGAGCCTGATCTGCCGGATGCGATCATCAGGTAGCTCCCGGCAAAGACCCCGAAGCCCAGGTAGGCCAGCAAAGCAGTCGGGCTGGCATATCCAAGCGTGAACGCAATAAGACCCGTTGCCCATGCAAAGAGCACGCAGGCAACCACGTATTTCCTGATTGTCCGCCGGCGTTCCAGAAAGTATTCAACCGCGACCAACATGACTGTAAAACCGATAAACGCCTCCACCAGCTGGCTGTCCGCACTTACGTAACCAAGCACGGCGGCGGCGAGGCTGACGGAATGGCCGAGCGTGAAGCCGGTTATCGCTATTACGCTTCTGCCAGTCGATCCTGCGATGAGCAAAAGCCCAAAGAGAAAAGCGATGTGATCGGCTCCACCGGCAATGTGCTCAACCCCAATTTTGAGGAATGACAGGAATGACCAGGAGCCGTTGGTTGCGAGGTTGCCGATGTTCCAGCTGTCAGCTGTATCAGTGATCAGTACTTCACCGAGCAGCATGCCGTCTCTGTGTGCCTTCGCGTAGTGCACGTGAGCCGGAGCGACATCGAACATTGCGCGATATTCAATTTCATCGGGCTGCCCGGGCGCACAGTCAAACTGCAGTTCAATCCTGACAAACCCATTGGCGACCCGTAGCGGCGTACTGGCAACACGCTGACAGGCTTCACCAGCGGATAAGACGCGGGTGCTTCGTTCCACGCTGGACCGGAACAGTTGCTGCGCGGGAATGGATGCGTTTTCGACTGCATACAGGAGCATTACTTCGCGCAGGGGTATCGTCACTTCTCCCGTCACACTCGTGCCGGACAGGTACCAGTGCGAGTAACTCTCACTGCGCGTGTGTGCGGCTGTTTCGGATGCTCCGCCAACCAGGACAACGAGCAGGAAAGCGACGGCGGACAGTATCTTCAACGGCGGTCTACCGTGATGCTTGCTCGTTCCCGAAGTCCCTGAACGTAGGACCTGAGTGTTTCGTCAGCAAGATTCCGACGAAAATCGATCAACACCCGGTTACGCATCGCGCCAAGATCGGTGGCGGCCGACATCTTCTTTTCAAGCAGGCGAATGACGAGCCACCGTCCACGCCGGGCAAATACCGCGCTACTTCCTTCCGGCATGGTTGCGGACGTACTTGCGATTCCAGGCCCGACATAATCGGCGGCGACTCCGATTGGAATCAGGCCTGATGGCAAATCTGACATGGGACTGATGTCATCACTCGCCGCGTCGCCGTCTCCCGCACGGAGCTTTTCAATCAGGGTCTGTGCCGCGGACTCCTTGTCACTTTGCCAGGCTTCAATCGAGATCTCTGAGACGTAGCTGAATCGATCGGCGTTACTGAGGAGATATGCCTGGAGTTCTGCGTCCGTAGGGTCGGCGGTGTCTGCTTCCGCGGTGATTGATGCAACGAGCGAGTCGATCACCGCCTGGCGCACCGCAAGATCCGAGCTCATCATGCCAAGTTCAATGCCGCGTTGCACGAGCAGTTCATCATCGATCAGATTCTGCAGCATGTCCGCGTCAAGATCGTTACCAACCGAACCAGGCAACCTGGCGATGGTTCGCTCATAGATGTCCCGACTGATCAGTGTGTCGTTGACGCGTGCAAGCGCGTCTTCCGGTAACGGGCTTCCCTCCGGCGAGTGGCGCAGAATGCCAAAACCGGCGACGACCAGACCAATCAATGCGCCAAGCGCGAGCAGGCGCATATCTGTTTCCTGTTTTGATTCGTCCAATTTGATATTCGTAAGCTTAAACGACCCTGCTATGCTACCGCGAAGTTCAGCAGAGTTCAGCGCAACACAATGACCGATCTCAACAGGAAGACTGTCCTCGTTACCGGGGCTTGCGGCGGTATTGGTAAACACCTGGTGGAACAGCTGCTGGAGCGGCAGTGCCAGCTGATTGTCACAGATACTGACGCAGAACGCCTGGCAGAACTGCGAGGCGCCGCCACGGACAGTGAGGGCAGTATCCTTATGGCCTGCGCTACTGACCTGTCATCGGCGCAGGGCTGTCGCGAGCTGGCAGAACAATGCGAACGTGCCGGGCTGGTGCCGGATGTGCTGATCAACAACGCCGGTATTGCTTTGGCGGGCAGACATGATCACGTGCCGCAGGATAAATGGGAAACACTGATGAACCTGAACCTGCTTGCACCGATGCGACTGTCCAGCGCGTTCGTGCCGCGTATGGTGACGCGTGGCGGCGGGCACATCGTCAATATTTCATCGCTCGCAGGATGGGTTGGTGCGCCGAACTTGTCGGCTTACGTGGCCTCAAAGTTCGGGTTACGCGGCTTCGGCGAATCACTGGCGGCGGAACTTCGCGCGGAGAATATACAGGTGTCAAATGTGTACCCGTCATTTACCAGGACGCCGATCCTGGCTTCCGAACAGTTTGGCATGGGCAAACGAAAGCGCGTGCCGGAACGCATGATCTCTGAACCCGCGGACAGCGTCGCCAACATACTCAGGGGTGTTGAACGGAACCGAATGCATATTTTTCCCGACAAAACGGCGTTGCGAATACATTATCTGCAACGATTTATTCCCCGGATGATTCCGTTGCTGAGTCGCCGTATGCAGGAAGAGGTCTGAACGACACAGATGGCCAGCATAAGATCACACATCATTCGCTACATCTCTGCGCAGTACATGAAACGGGTAACACCCGAAAGTGACATCAATGAGTTGCGCAAAGGCCTCGAGTCCAGGACCCAGATGTTGCCGCCAGCAAGGGGCGTCGGGATTCAACCGACCGTTATCGAGGGCATCAAATGCGAGTGGCACGTGCCCGCCGGATGTGACGATGCCCCCGTCATCTACTATTTGCACGGTGGTGCATACGTAATGGGTAGTCCGGCTACGCACAGGCGTCTTGTCAGCCATATTGCCAAGGCGGCGAAGATGCGCGCCGTTGTACCTGACTATCGACTTGCGCCGGAGAACCGTTTTCCAGCGGCACTCGAAGATTCACTCAAGGTCTATCGACACCTCGTCAGTAACGGTCACGACGAGCATCAAATGGCTATCGGTGGTGACTCGGCCGGGGGAAACCTGACGGTGTCGACTCTGCTGGCGCTGCGTGATGCGGGTGATACCTTGCCAGCTGCCTGTTTTCTGATGTCTCCGTGGCTGGATATGACCGGTGAAGGCGAATCCTTCAGAACACGGGCCGGCATTGATCCGTGGTTCAGACCTGAGCACATGGCACCTACGGCAGGGAAAATATTTTCGGACTTCGACAAAAGAAATCCATTGGTTTCTCCGGTATTTGCAGACGCGTCGAACCTGCCGCCTGTACTCGTGCACGTTGGTGACCACGAAATATTGCTGAGTGATTCGACCCGCTTCGTCGACAACATCCATCGTGACGGCGGCGAAGTCGAGCTGCGCGTGTGGCCAGGCATGTGGCATGTGTTTCAATTCTTTGTCGGCCAGATGCCGGAGAGCAACAGATCAATCGAACACATCGCCGGTTTTCTGCAGTCAAAATTTGCGCAACCCGAATCGCAAGACCGGGCGGCATAGTGGATAGGAGTGTAAAGCCATGATTATAAAAAGAATTTACTCTTTAATGCTGCTTCTTCTTGGTACAAATATTGTTCACGCGCAGGACTCCATTGCACATGGGTTGTTTCAGACGGATGTCGGCATGGCCGTCGATCAGGAAATCGTGATGCTCGAAGTTGAGTATCCGCCCGGCGTGTCCTCCGCCAGTCATCGGCACAACGCACATACTGTCGTCTATGTACTGGAAGGCACGGTCACGATGCAGGTCGAAGGCGGCGAGATGCAGACTTTGTCAGTTGGAGAGGTTTTTTACGAAACGCCTGACGATATTCATTCGGTGTCACGCAATGCAAGCGACACAGAATCCGCGAAAATTCTTGTATTTTTTCTGAAGAAGAAAGACGCGCCGGCATCCGAGCCCGCGCCGTAACATTTATTTCAGAAGCCGGCGTTTCGCTGCGAATCGTCGTACATGCGCGTCAGGAATGTGCGTATGGCGGGCACCGCCTCTTCCGCGGTCATCAGTTTCTGCTGCTCCAGGATTTTCGCCATATCGGCAATAGTCCGTTTGCCATCAATCAACGACATGATGAACGAGTAGATCTGCGTTGACATTGCCTGGCTCCGAAAAGACGGCAGCAGTGGCACAGACTCCTTCCCAGTCACGATCCAGTCAGGAAGTGCCTTGTGCCGCGCCGGTGCCTTCACCTTGTCAGTCTTTGTCGCCGCAAAGGTGAGGACCATTTCACGTCTGCCGTGCCGGCTGGCAGGTGAACACATGTACGGAATGCTTTCTTCCTTCACTTGCGGTTCTGCGAAACCGGCCTGTTCGACAAGGTCCAGCGTTTCCTCGGTGCTATAGCAGCGGGACTGGTCTGCGTGGGTAAACGCGAGCGAGCCGAAATTCACCCAGCGGCCTCCCGGTTTAAGCAGCTGATTGATGCGCGCCGCCTGTATTGGAAGATCCTCGTTCACGATGTCGATAACCCATGGCGTCACGATCGTGTCGAACGCGCCTTTGGCAAATGGCGGACGCAGCACGTCACCCAGCACCAGGTGAAAACCGTCGCGCACGGGTGCCGGCGCAGACAGCTTTCTTGACACGGCAAAATCGTCCATCGTTCTCGGTGCAAGAGGAAACTCGTAGAGTTCCTGCTCGTCGCCCCCCATCACTGTCTTCGCGATCAGGAGCAAAAGAGGATTGAAATCCATGGCCACACAGGATGCTGTGTCCAGCTCCATGTGAATGTCATACGCAAGCCGGCACGCGCCGGCGCCGAGAACGAGGGTGTTGCCGAGCGATTTTCCGCCGTCGGTAACCGCACGGATCTGTGCCAGTGAAGCCACATTTTCTTCGTCGCCCCAGGCCCAGTCCCGATGAATGTTGCCGTAGTAGGTGGAGATCCCCTGGTCGGTCGGCAGCCGTGTGCGCAACGCGAGATAAGACTCGTAGCTTGCCTGCGATGACTGGATATCCACGGGCGCGAGAATCTGGCGCAGCGTGGCCCGGTGCTCGTCGGCTGCCTGCAGCTGTTTCTCGAGACGCTGGCGTGACAGCGCGGGCAGAGTATCCGCCTTGAGTTCGGCAGTCAGTCGCTTCGAATCATTGGATAGCTGTTGCAGCGCGAAATGAAGCCGGTTGCGCCATTCGCCGAGGGTGGCGTCGGGTTCCGCGAACAGCCATGGAATATCGGAGACGGACGGAAACTCCGTCTTGCAGCCGCTGCAACTGTAACGGTTGTCTGCAAGAGACAAAGGTGACTTGTCGCAGCGGGGGCAGGCCGTCAGTTCGGTCAGTTGGCTCGCAGCCGACATATTCGCTCACAGAATTACCAGGTTGGCTCGAATTCTATAAGAATCGGCAGCGGGACGAGGAGACGCAATCCACATTCAAAAAAATGGGGGCATCCGGGGTTGCGCAATTGTCTTCGACTGGCGCAAGTCAGGATCGACTGTAGCAGGGAAGCTGCCACCACTGGGCTGGAGCGAAGTTAGCTTCGGTCGGCACAATTAAAAACGGCCCCATCCGGGGATTGCCTCATCGCCCGGGAGTAGGATTCGCTTTTCGACTGCTACAAGTCCAAAACGACTGTAGCAGGGCAATGGCCGCATCCTGTCAAACCGTATGACAATTGGCGTGGCACAAAAAAGAACGGCCTCGCCCGGGATTAAGACATGCTTCTCGACTACTCAGGGTCAGAAACGACTGTAGCAGGGAAATGGCCGCATCCTGTCAAACCGTATGACAATTGGCGTGGCACAAAAAAGAACGGCCAGCGAGGGGGAAGCTCGCTGGCCGCAGGGTTTCGCCTTACGGCGACCGACGGGGATTTGTCCGCTGGCCAGATCGAACGCCTGAGCGTATCGATTGGCTTGCCTGACTAGGTCGGGTTCAGAGGTCCTATTGTTCCGTTAACAATGGGTTGGAACGCTGTCAAAGCATCACGGGCGGCCGCATTTCCGAGACCATTGCTCGGGAATAGCGTCGCGAAGTTTCCTTCCTCGCCGTGTAATGCCATGTAGTTGAGGATGACCGCATTGACCAGCAGGTTGACGTTGTTCGCGACGGGGGTTGCGCCGCGAACGACGGATCCACCGCCGTCCATATAGCCGAGCTGCTGGTGCTGTGCTTCGGTCTTGCCCGGACTGGTCCGCAGTTGAGCGCGTCCGGCCGGGTTGAATACCATGAAGAACGCACCGGCGGTGGAGGAGTTGTCACTCACCCATTCGCCCTTGCCGCGTCCGTCTGCCGAGTTGTCGATGGCGCCGTTGCTCGAGAGTGATCCATCACTGAAGACATACATCATCAATGGTGTTCCAACGCGTGCGGCGTATTCGATACAGGCGCCCATGCAGCGGCCGGCGCGGAAGTCTTTGACTTCGCCCTCGGCCCGCGCACCACCGTGATAGTCATAGCCGCCCATCTCGATGGTTGCTGCACCGGCAAATCCATTGATTACGAGCTTCATGATGGCGGCGGTCTTGCGGAACTCCCGGCCGTCGCGTTCGTTGTCATTGAATTCGGCGGTGCGTGAAGATGCCGCTCGGACCGACAATGGCCGGATCCTGACCAGGATCGAGTGGCGTGCCGCCGAATCGATCGGCGATGTCTGCCGCCTTCATATAGCCACAGCGCACCATATCCTGGACAACGAGATCGGGTGTTACGACGCCCATCTTTTCCTGGCTCAGGCGATATGCAGACTCCATGACGGCGGTCGCGTCCCTGGCACTCAGGATGCCGACGAGTTGACCGGTATCAACCAGGCTCACCACGTCCGACGGACTATCCACCTTGGTTGGCTGGAGTGCCGGATCCATCATCATTATCGGCAGTGTCGAGTTACCGCCGGAAGGCGAGTTCTCACTGCCGGCAAGCGTCAGGATGGAACCGTCGGCCCCGGCATTCGCAATGCCATAGGTTGGATTGTGCGGATTGTTGCCCGTGTCGTTATCCGACCGCGCCGGAAAAATCGCACCGTTCAACTGTGCGCCGCGACCCGGCGTCATGCTCAGGTCCATGCCGCGCTTAAATGCGCTGTCTGAATGGAATGCCAGTCCGAAATCGGTGTTGGCGTATGGCAGCCCGGTTATTGGATCGTTAAGTCCCGGTACCATGTCGCCAGGCAGGCCCATTTTGCTGTAGCCGGACGTATTCACAAAATCCATCTGACCGCCCTCCTGACCGACCAATACGTTCGATCCGGCGATGTTGGCGCCGCCAGCAAGGTCGAAGGCGATGAACGGAATCTTGCCGGCACCCGCCGTTGCGATGCCACAGCCAAGCGTGTCGAGGTCTCCCGACAGCGCGGCGTAAGCCTGGCGAGGGTCGGAGAACAAGCTCAAGAGTCCACCACCCATGGCCATAGCCGAGCCTGAAATGAATCCCTGCGAGAGGAAGTCTCTACGGGTGACAGGCCGAGCATGATCAGTGTGACAGATCGGATCGTCGTAATTCCGTTTACGTTTCATAGTCATAACGTGTGCCTCTATCCTTAACTTATCTGTCTACTGAATCAGCGCGATCGCGCTGCCAAGTATGGCGCCACAGGCACCTTTTGCTATTCCGCGAGTGTCAGCCTGCGGCTCGAGCGGATCCGGGTTCGCCGCGATCATCCTGTCAATCAGGTTCTCGGGTTGCCCCGTGCCCCCGTTAGCCACGACGTAGCCAAGCTCGTCACGAACGACGGTAAAGTCCGGCTGGGATTGAATTGCGATACCCATAACCCGATCGACAAGCGGCGTAATCAGAGCATCCCGATTTGCGAATGCAGTCGCCGGCTGTGCACCAAAGTTAAATGCCGGGAACATCGCCGCTGTGGAGATTGTGCCGCGATCTTCCATCAAGGCGTTGCAATACTCGAACGCGAGCTGCGCAATGGCAACCTGGTGCGATGACAGGAACGCCTGCGGATCTTCGATGGCCGGCATCGATTGACGCAAGTTCTGGAACGTCGTGTCGACGTTATTCTCTTCAGGACTCACACCGGTTACCGCGGCAAACGTCGCATTGATCTCATCGAAAGTTCGGACACCCACGCGCTTGGCCGCTGGCAGAATATCGTTCTCTGTCACGACGAGGGCCGGATCGCCTGTGCGGGCAAAACTTTCGGTGCCGAGCAGGTCGAACGTCAGGAAGAACTCGTCACCATCCGTGCCAGTGCCTTTTTCGAGCGGTATGACCGCACCCAGTGGCGACAATGGCTGGCCTAAGTCTCCGTATGCAGCAGGGTCGGAACTCAAAGCGGAGTTCATTTTCGCGTAGCTCTGACTCTTGTCCACCTCAGTACCATTGATACCAATGCGCATGCCCTGGATTGGAATGTCCGCTGCTGGAACGCTGCCGTCGAGCGTTATGAAGTGCGGCTGCGTGAAGACATAGGAGTACGTGTCAAACTGCGCAACTTCAAATAGCATATAGGCCGTCGGGTGACTGATGATGTCTTCAACGCTGAACAGCAGGAAGAACTTCTCACCTACGCCGACGTCGTAGTTTTGCTGAATCTGCTCCGGCGTCAACGCGAATTTGTGCATCGCAGCCATGCGGATTGTGCCTTCGAAAAGACCATTTCCGCCTGCCTCATTGCCGAGCACGAACGCAAACGTGTCGTCCCAGTCGGTCATCGTTCCCGGACCGATTGGATCGGGCTGCGTAACCAGCGTGCCGTTGACAAAGATCTTGCGACCTTCTGTCGCACTGAACGTCGCTACAACGTGTTGGAGAGTCGCCTGCAGCACTTCCGCTGCGTCAGGTGTCGACACCTGCGGGTTATCGCCATTCTCGTTGTTGGTCGTTGATCTATGCAGGAAGTCGTAGTTATAAAGCGTCTGCTGCAGCGTGAAGTTACGCGTCGTATCGCCACCGGAGTAGGTCATGATACGTGACATTTCCTGCGTCACATTCGCCGGTACAACCCAGGCTTCCATCGAGTACTCGCCGGTTGCGCGAATCTCATCAAAGAGTTTTTGGCTATCCGTCGTCGATCCCTGGGCGCGTCCATCGGACTGACCCAGCAATGGATCTCCCGCCCTGATCGAAATGCCCCAGCCGCCGAACCACTCGTATTCACCGGAGAGTTGCAGGTCAAGGGCAGGAGTCATGCCACTCGTGTCATAGGCTGTGGAGCCTACGCCCGATTTGAACTCCCACAGGCCAATCTGCGCGTCTTCGTAGCGATTTCCGCCGGATGCGATCGTACCGTCGATCAGCTTCAGCGCCTTACTGTTAACCAGCAACGGATCAATTGAGGTTGTCGGTACGGTAAGAGCAAAGGCTGCAATTGCGTCACGCACCTGGGTCGAAGCCTGGGTGGCTGTCACATTTGGCCAGTCAACCAGGTTATGACCTTCCGACAGTCGCAGCACAAACTGTGAATTGTCCGGATTATCCAGGTCCATTCGCGGTTTGGCAGCTTCAAACGCGGTCAGGTAAGAATCAACAGAGCCGGATTCTGCAAAATACGGTTGTTGTGACAACCCTGATGACGAGTTGTGACACCCTGAGCAATACTGTTCGAGGTATGGCGTGTAAACCATGTCACGAAAATTCTCGGGAGTTGCGTCGGCGTAGTTCTTGCTGTCGCCGGGCTCTACCAATGGTGGCGGGGTAAGGACAATCTGGCGGCCACCGCCACCTGCTGTCGCACCAGCCCAACCTTCGATCCAGGTCGTCATGATGTCGCCACACGCGTTCGCATCACCTAACCAGCAGTTATGCCCATTGGCTCCGCCTTGTCCTCTGACTTTGCTAACGAGCAGGGAGTTCGAAGGAACAACCAGGTCGGCAGCGGTCATTGCCTCAGAATAGGCCATGTTGATGTCGTCAAAGCGAGCGAACATCGGCGTCTGAGCCGTTGTTTCGTTATGGCAGTTGCCGCACGTTGCAGTGTTCTGCATCGGTGTCCAGACGTTCGTTAAGAATGCCTGCACTTCAGGGCTCTGAGGCGCCGCGGTGCCGTTATATATAACAGTGGTCGAACCCGTTACGTTGGGAATCGGTGTATCGGTCGTTTGCGCACCACCACCACAAGCGCTGAGCACAATACCCATCACGCCAGCGATCAGGAGGGCACGTAACTTCCGGGCCGGGGCCGTAGCAAATCCTGTTGCAATATTCATTTTCATAGCCTCCTACTGGCCCATGCAGTAGACAGCCGCTTCTGCGAATGTCTGTTTCATGCGATAGCCGGCCTTCAGCGACGTAACCATCTGGTCAACCTGGAAGCGGTCAGCTGCATCCTCAGGCTCGCGCAGGCAAACCGCGCGGAAGACTTTCTTCACCTGGCAGCTTGCAAATGCGTCACTGTTGCCCAGTTCCTCGCCCATTGATGCGGCGCCAAATCCACTGCCGGTACTGCCCGGCCCGCTTTGCGCCCAACCGAGGAACTGATTCTGACCTTCACGCCAGTAATTCACCCACGAATCGTCAGTGGTGCGGTAACCCGTTTCGAAATTGGTGTCATTGTTGAAATACTTCGACTGCACGACACCCGGCGTGTACTGGATACTCTGCGAGGTCTCGTCAAAGTCGTAGTAGGCAAAGGCTCCGGCAAGCGGATCCATTCCGGTATGGCAGCCAATGCAGTTATTCAGGAATAGTCGGCTGTCACCACCAGGGCTTCGGCTTACGTCCTGTCGAATGCGATCTGGTGTGAGCACCACATCGTGTACCTGCTCCATGTCGTTACACATATGGTTCACCATCGTGAAGCGAAACTGCGCGCGATTGGTGCCCGCGACAAAGAATGCCTCGGCGGCTGCGCGTGTCGTCCAAACACCCGCAACACCGTTTACTGGCAGGCCCGTGACATTCGACTGGACCATTTCCTGCAATCCCGCTTGCATGTCGATGCTCTGGTTTTCCATTGCCACGTAGTGATCGTTGTTGTTGTTTGAATACGCCGGTAACGAACCAGGTCCGATGTAAATGATGTTCGCCGACAGCAATGTGTTAAATGGCTTGTCATCGCGAATCATCCCAATGACGGTCGCGATGTAGTCATTCAGTGGCACGAATACACTTCCGTCGCGATTCGTCCAGGGCGCCGCAAAGTTCTTCAACGTGACGTTATAGAAGTTTGAGTCGTCCATCGCCGTATAAGCTGCTGCGATTGCGCCGGCCTGGCCCAATCCGACATCCGCTTCCATGTCGGCTAGAACCGTCTCGGTCGGCGGCACGCCTGCCAGTCGGTCATGTATCCGCCTGGCCTGCTCGCGCGGGCCGGCAAATGCACTACCTATAAGGCTTATGCTAATAAGCCCGATAGCAGTCAGCTGAATGAAGCGTCCGACCAATGTATGGCCGTCTGCATGTTTGTTTCTTGTCCACGTCCTGTTTTTCATAACAAACCCGCTCATTGCTAATACGATTCGATCACAAACCAAACTTCTGGCAGTGCCATCACATTCTTTATGAGTCGTTACCGGACAAAAGGGGGCATCACTTACTGACGCTTGGTCCACCTTTTCTCTGGCAACGCCACATTGGCGAATGTGCCTTTTCGAAAAGTCCATGTTGTTCGGCGTTCTTCCTTGAACAATTCTGTCTTTCAACAGGCGGACTTGAACGAAAATCTTGCCCTAAGTTGCCGGTCATTGCCGTGAGTGCTTTCACAATCCGATCAATCTCCCGCAACTCGAAAGCACACGAATGTGCTCTGTAGGTATACAAAGCAATTGCTGTGCCATGTTTCTGAAACGACGGTTAATTACGCTGAAAGTATTTATAAATCAATGCTTTGAATGCAGGTTGCCGGTGCGTTCCGGGACGCGATATATGTCAAGTCAATGTCGTTCGTTTCGTACACGTTTTGACAAGTAGAACTTAAGTTGCTGATTCCTAACGTCCCAAACGCTGTCGCGGAAGACAGACAGAAGTGACCGACTGCGACATTCCGCCAGCGGGCAGTTGGTTTTCTCATAATCAATGTTGTTCTAACGCCAATCAGATCTGCAGCGGATGAGTTGGAAAGTGTGTTCACACAATTCGATGTCGAAGTGAATGGATTGGAACCATCGATCGAATTTTTTCGTGCTAGTTGATAAGTGATGAAAAACGTTGCCAGGGATTTTTGCTTTCAACAAGCGTGCAAAACTTAAAGCTTTTGCAGATTTTACTTTGCGCACTGTCGTACTTTCGAGACATTACAAAGCTTGAAATCCTTCATTAAACTGGCAGCACAGCTGCGATCTTATTTGTGATCGCGTTAACGGTATGTCGCGCGTTTCCAGTCCACTATTACATGCTGAATGTAACTGTGGAGTAGTGCGCATCTGATACGCAAATCGGAGACGGATAAGGAATGTCCGTTCTCGACGTAGAGGTAATAGCTATGAACATGCTAGCGCAAAAAAAATCGGAAGGATCCTTTCTTAAGGGAGTGCGAACTATTGCACTGCTGGCGGCGTCGTTTGCGATCGCTGCCTGTGATGGCGCCAACCAGGGCGTCCAGATCGGAAACGGGCAGAATCCTGATCCGGTGGTCATTGACTTTCCGATTGCCTATATAAAGGCTCCGCTGCCCCTTGATGATGACGGCGAGCTCGTGCAGACGGATGTGCGTGAGCAGATAACCTTCGACTTCGGAGCTGACCTGTATGTAAAAGATCGCGCGTCACCCAGTTCTCTCGCAACCAATGTGACCGGCGAGCTGATGCAGGGCATGGCCGCAATTCGTGATGTTGAAATGAACTACGACGGGAGCACCGTCATTTTTGCCATGCGCGGTCCTGTCGATCTCGGCCTCAATCTGGACGACGAAGATCAGCCGACCTGGAACATCTGGGAATACAACTTTGAGACCGGGGCATTAAGCCGGGTTATTTTGGGTGACGTAACGGCCGAAGGCGGGCACGACATCGCACCTCACTATTTGTCGGACGGACGCATCATCTTTTCTTCGACCCGGCAGCGGCGCTCGAACGCAATCCTCGTTGACGAGGGCAAGCCACAGTTTCAGGCGCAGGACGAAGACGTTAACGAAGCAGCATTCCTGCTTCATATCATGGATGCGGATGGCACGAATATTCAGCAGGTATCTTTCAATCAGAGTCATGACCTGGACCCGACGGTTCTCTCCAGCGGCAAAGTCGTCTTCAGTCGCTGGGACCACGCGGGACCAAATGATGCGGTCAATTTGTACCGCATGAACCCGGATGGCTCCGAGCTGGAATTGCTGTACGGACGAAACAGTCATGACACCGGCACGAACGGCGAGATCATCCAGTTTACGCAGCCGCGTGAGCTCGAAGATGGTCGCATCATGTCACTGGTGCGGCCTTTCACGGACACCAATGGCGGTGGTGACATCATTGTGATCGACACGCCGACGTATCTGGAGAACACTCAGCCTACGAAAGACAACCCGGGCATGACCGGGCCCGCGCAGGCGCAGGCGACGGTCGTTAACGTGAACACCGCGCCCGGCGAAGTCTCTCCGGGTGGACGTTACAACTCGGTTTATCCCATTCAGGATGGCACCGGCCGCTTGTTAGTCAGCTGGAGCCAGTGCAGGCTGACGGATATCGTGGACCCACTCGTGCAGCCTCCGCTGCCGGTCGTATTCTATCCCTGTTCCGACGAGAACCTGATCAATCCGCTGTACGTTGAGGCGGATCCAATCTACGGCATCTGGATCTATGATCCTCGCGACCAGACGCAGTTGCCAATCGTGCCGCCGGAAGAAGGCTTCATGTACACGGAAGTTGCGTCGGCCGATCCACGGCCTGTGCCGCCGCTCATTCTCGATCAGGAAAACCGCTTCCTGGCGGATCCGGACCTGGTTGCCGACGGTGAGGCGGTCCTGAGTATCCGCAACGTCTATGATTTCGATGGCGTGATGGTGGTTCCGGACGTTGACGCCCTTGCGAACCCGGCCCAGACCACGGCTGACCAGCGGCCGGCGCGTTTCCTGCGCATCGTCAAGGCCGTATCGCTGCCTGACGAAGATGATCTCGAACTCGAGAACGAAGCGTTTGGTCCGAATCGAAACCTGGGCATGAAGGAAATCGTCGGCTATTCGATGATTGAACCGGATGGTTCAGTCATGATGAAAGTGCCGGCAAACACCGCTCTTCAGGTCAGCATTCTCGATGCCAATGGTCGCCGAATTACGGCGCGTCACCAAAACTGGATTCAGTTGCGTCCTGGACAGTTGCTTGAATGTAACGGCTGTCACGTCGCACAGGGCGGCATGTCGCATGGCCGCTTCGACGCATTCGATAGCGCATATGATGGCGCAGATGTCGCGGGTGTCGCTTTCAACTCCGGCACAGTCGATGCGTTGTTCGTCGGCGATATTGGCGAGACGATGGCGGAAGTACGGGCGCGCATAAGCTGCGGCAGCACCGATTGCTCGTCGATTCAGCCTTCAATGGACATTGAATTTGCGGATGTCTGGACAGATGAGGCCAAGGCCGGTCGTTTCGTCGATCCGAGCTTCTCGTATTCGTACATTGATCTGACCACGCCGGCACCGACCTCAGTTAATTGCATTACGCAGGACTGGGCGGCAAACTGCCGCACTGTCATCAACTACGAATTTAATATTCACCCGATTTGGGGTGCTGTTCGACCCATTCTCGACATAAATACGGGATTGCCATTGCTTGATCCGATAACCATGCTGCCGCTGACTAACTGCACCGATTGTCATTCGCTTGCCGATTCGGCGGGTGCACCCATGGTGCCGGCTGGCCAGCTCGACTTAAGCGATGGCCTGGATATCCTGGTGCCGGAGCACTTCAATTCCTATCGTGAGTTACTGTTTCAGGATGACCAGCTCGAGCTGGACGTCAACGGAGTATTGGTACCCAGGATAATCGTGATCGGCCAGGACGTTGACGGTAATGACATTACCGCAACGGCCACGGTCAATCCTTCAATGAGTGCGGGCGGTGCCAATGCGTCGAATCGGTTCTTCAGCCGATTCGACTCAGCGGTAGATATGCACAGTGGGTTCTTATCAGACGCGGAGAAACGCTTAATAGCGGAATGGTTGGATGTCGGAGCGCAATATTACAACAATCCATTCGTCGTCCCGATCAATTAATGCGCTGTTAATCGCGGTGCTGGCCGTCGTACTGGCCCAGACCCCGAACACCGCGATTGCTCAGGCCGCCGGAGAATACCGAACGGTATCGGTGGCCGATCCCTACCTGGAAATGCATACCGGGCCGGGTCGCGGCTACCCGGTCTTCTACGTGGTCGACCGGGGTGATGACATCGAAATCATCATGCGGCGCACGGATTGGTTCCAGGTTCGCGCCGCTGACGGCACCGAAGGCTGGGTCGACAGGGCGCAAATGGAGCGCACCTTGCAGCCTGCCGGCAGCCAAATCGCGTTCGCGGAGGCCGATCTGCAGGATTTCACGGATTCCACCTGGGAATTGGGCGTTCTGACCGGTGATTTCGGCGGCGCCAACATCGTTTCGCTGTTTGGCGGGTATTCCGTCAACCCAAATGTCTCAATAGAGGTATGGGGTTCACAGATTTTGGGAAATTTTTCGAACGGCTGGATGGGCAGTGTTAACTTAACGCATGAGGCCTGGCCCGATTGGCGCGTTTCGCCGTTTTTCACGCTTGGTACGGGTGTAATCCATACCGAGCCGAAATCGACCATTATTCAGGGCGAGGATCGTACGGACCAGGTTGCTCACGCAGGCGCCGGATTCCGTGTTTACGCAACACGGCGCTTTATCCTGAGGGCAGAGTTTAAAAGCTATGTGGTGTTTACGAGCCGCGACGACAATGAGGAAGTAGAAGAATGGAAAGTCGGTTTCGCCTTCTTTTTCTAGAGCGATACTCCTGGCGACCAGCGAGACTGGTCGTGCTGATTCCCCTGTTTGCCTTCGTCCTGTCGGGGTGTGCCGCGACGAGGAATCTCTTCGGCCTGGGCGAAGAGGAAACACCGCCGCCGGCTGAGATTCCGGAAGGTCAGGTCATTGAGCCTGAAGTCGAGAGACGTGAGATCAAGGAGCCTGATATCGATTCCGAGGACTTCGAGATCGGTGCGTTTGCCGGGGTAATGAGCATTGAAGACTTTGGTTCAGACCTGGTCTACGGCGTTCGCCTCGCCTACCACGTCACGGAAGGCTTTTTCGTTGAAGGCTCGGTGGGACAGTCCGAAGGCGGCCTGACCAGTTTCGAGGTCCTGAGTGGCGGTGCACCGCTTCTGTCAGACAGCGAACGGACGCTGACCTACTACAACCTCAACGTCGGCTACAACATTTTGCCAGGTGAGGGATTTGTCGGTGAAGGTCGCGCTTATAATACCGCGCTATATATCAGCGCCGGGCTCGGCTCGACGTCATTTGCCGGCGATGACCGGTTTACGGTCAATTTCGGAGCCGGTTACCGGTTCCTGTTGAATGATTCCATTGCTTTGCACGTCGATTTTCGCGACCACCTGTTTGATATTGATTTGCTCGGCGAAGAAAAGACTGCCCATAACCTGGAAGGGTCATTGGGCTTGACCTGGTTCTTCTGAGGAAGGGTTCACGGTTCGCGTACCGGACCCCACGATATGCTTGGAGAATGAGCATGAGAAAGCACACAGTTTCACGCATCTTGCTGTCGCTGGTGGCGTTTGCGGCCTTGTCAGGCTGCAGCGGCATCGAACCGTGGGTTAAGCCCTACGAACGCGATCGCCTGGCCGATCCGATCATGTTTCTGGATATGGATCCGGTCTCAAGTGCGTACATCTATCACGTCTATGAATCTCGCGAAGGCGCCAGGGGTGGTGAGGGTACGGCTGGCGGAGGATGCGGCTGCAATTAGCAGCACGTTCAGAATGATTCATACGGCACGACTCTTCGTTATGACCGCACTCAAAATGCTCATGTATGTGCATATACACTGCGCTTTTTCGTGCGGCCATGCCTCGATTCGCACTCGCCTGAATCATTCTCAACGCACCTCTGATTCTTTAGGAATCAGTTCATGAAATTCCTTCAGCGAGCCATTTTCTTGTGCATATCGGCTGTCGCATTCGGCCAGGCAGTGTTTGCGAGTGTGCTACCGGAAGATCGAACGGATTTCCTCTATCACCGCTATGACGGCGGTGGTGTCACCATTGACGGCCCATCGGTGCTGATCCGAAAATCAGTCGGCAAGAGTGTGTCGCTTTCGGCAAATTACTATGTCGATATGGTGAGCTCTGCTTCGATCGACGTCATCACCACCGCAAGTCCCTATACAGAGGAACGCACCCAGTACTCGTTCTCGGCCGACTACCTGCGCGGCAATACCACGATGTCGATGGGTTACACGAACAGTACCGAGTCTGATTTCGATGCGAACACGTATCATCTCGCGGTCAGTCAGGACATGTTCGGTCAACTGACCACGCTGACGCTGAGTTACTCCTACGGCGACGATACCGTCGGCAAGTCGGACGATCCGACCTTCATCGAAGACAATACTCGACAGCACTATGGTATCGGTGTGACGCAGATTTTGACGCGTAACATGATCGCTGCATTGAACATAGAAGTAATAACGGACGAGGGATTTCTGAATAACCCCTATCGTTCGGTTCGATTCCTGGAGCCGGCACTGGCAACCGGTTTCGATTTCGAAAAAGAACTGTATCCACGAACGCGTACTTCGAATGCTGTCGGCATCCGGGCAAAGTATTATCTGCCGTACCGTGCGGCAATCGAGGCTCAGTATCGCTACTTTATCGATACCTGGGATATCGAGTCACATACGGCTTCAATAGCCTATGTGCATCCGTGGAAGGATTTCGTCCTGACCGCCAAGTATCGGTACCACGATCAGACCGGGGCGCATTTCTTCCGCGACATATTCTCGCGTTCCGAGGCGACGAATTTTCGTGGCAGGGATAAAGAACTCAGTCCGTTGTCGAGTCAGACGTTCAAGCTAAGCCTGGCCTATGAATGGCTGCCTGACGGCTGGGGTTTCATCGACAAAGGCACGATCAACGCCTCCCTCGATTACCTGGTGGTCGACTACGAAGACTTCCGGGACATATCAACCGGCGCAGTCCTGGGCGACGAGCCCCTGTATCAGCTCGAAGCGAACGTCTTCCAGCTCTTTTTCTCTTTCTGGTACTAGGATCTCCGCATGAGGGCGATTTCTGTCCTCTCAATTTCGTGCCAGAGATCAATCCTCACCGTTCAATACCTGTTTTTTCGAAATAGCGGGAGGATTGGGCTTTAGCCCCGATTCCCGACCCGGCCTGTGGGAGCGGCTTAAGCGCGATTCAGAGCCAGGCTTGTGGGAGCGGCTTTAGCCGCGATTCATCGTACAATATCGCTTCCAAGTCAAACGGGAGAACTCATGGGACGCCTGGCCGGCATAGCACGACGCGAAAAGAAACGCGCTCCAATGGAGACCCTCGAATCCGCAGAGATTAACGCCACCACCGGCGTGGCCGGTGATTCTCGCGGCAAGCCCGGCAATCGCCAGGTCACCCTGTTGTCTGCGCGTGACTGGCAGGCCGCCTGCGCGGAACTCGGCGCTGATGTGCCCTGGACGACCCGTCGTGCAAACCTGTTGGTAGACGATATGGACCTGCCAAAGGCAGCGGGTCATATCGTCGCAATCGGGCCTGTTCGGCTGAGGACGACGATCGAAGTCGACCCGTGTTCACGCATGGATGAGCAGGCGCCAGGACTCAGGAAAGCGCTGCAGGACGATTGGCGCGGTGGCGTTGCCTGCGAAGTTATTGAAGGCGGTCTCGTATCGGTTGGCGATGACGTGAGTGTCATCGAATGACGTGGATAGTGATCGTGCTCGTCGCCGGCGTCGCATTTTTCGCCATTCTTTACAACCGTCTCATCCGCGACAGAAACCGCGTTGACGCAGCCTGGAGTGACATCGATGTTCAGCTGCAGCGGCGCCACGACCTCATACCGCAGTTGGTCAAGGCGGTGGACCAGTACGCCGGCTATGAAAGCTCGACGCTCAAGGCAGTGACCGCATTGCGCGCCGAGGCTATTGAGCTGACCGGCGGAGGAGATCTCGACCGGCTGGGACAAAAGGAAGAGGAGCTGAACCTCGGTCTGCAGAGGCTGATTGCCGTTGCCGAGAATTATCCTGATCTGAAGGCAAACGAAAATTTCCTGAAGTTGCAGAGCGATCTTGTCGAGACGGAAAACTACCTGCAGTTTGCACGCCGTTTTTATAATGGATCTGTGCGACAGTTCAATACCAGGGTCGAAACGGTGCCGAACAACTTCATTGCCGGCTGGTTTTCGTTCGGCACCAGGGAATTTTTCCAGAAAACTTCCGACGAAGCTGCGAATGTACCGCTCGTGAAACTGGGAACGATTGAGTGAGACGTTGCCTTTTCTGGTGGCTTCTGTCGTTCGTATTGGCTGCGACTTCCGCGTCAGCCGATGAGCGGATACTAAGCTATCACAGCGATATTCTCGTACGCGCCGACGGTTGGATCGAGGTAACGGAAACGGTCAAAGTCCGGGCAGAGGGTCAACAAATTCGCCGAGGCATTTTTCGCGACTACCCGGTCGAGTACATCGATAAATTGGGTAATGACCACAAGGTGCTTTACGAGCCAAAGTCGGTATTGCGCAACGGCAATGCCGAAGATTTCAATTCCGAGTCGCGCGGGTCGGACGTTCGCACCTATTTCGGTAGCGCCGATCGCATGCTGGATAACGGTGAGCACACCTATATCTATCGATACGACGCCGGCCGCATGCTCGGCTATTTCGAAGAATTCGATGAGTTGTATTGGAACGTCACGGGTAACGGATGGGACTTCCCGATCGATGCGGCGTCGGCTTCAGTGTCGTTCGAGTTCGATGTGCCAGGCGACCAGTTGAGGCTGTTTGCCTATGTCGGGCCGTTCGGCACGATAGGTGGCGAGGGATATACCGCCACCGTCGATGGAAGGGGCACAGTGCTATTTCTCGCAACGGAACCCCTGAAAACCAATGCAGGGCTGACCATTGCCGTGGGTTGGCCGAAGGGCATCATCGTACCTCCAAGCGATGCTCAGAAGATGATCTGGCTCCTGTCGGACAATCTCAATCTGCTGATCGCCCTCGCTGGACTGCTCGCGATGCTCAGTTATTACATACCGGTATGGCAAAACTACGGCAAAGATCCGCAGCCGGGCGTCGTTCTGACCATGTACGAACCGCCCGAGGGATTCTCGCCAGCATCACTTCGTTACATCGAGAACATGGGCTACGACAACGAGGTCATGACCGCTGCCGTCGTCAGCCTGGCCGTGAAAGGCTACATCCGCATTGAGGTTGATGACGATGAGCACACACTGCATCGTCTCGATCCAGGACCTGACGCACCGCCTTTGGCGACAGGCGAGAAGGAACTGCACGAGGCACTATTTGGCGTGGGAAGTAGCCTGACGCTCATCGACGACAATCATGAGCGGGTCGGTGGCGCCAAGAAGGCGCACGAGAAATCCTTAAAGAACGATTATCACAAGCGCTATTTCAAGACGAATGGGCTGCTGAACCTGCCGCCCCTGTTGAGCGGCGTTATTTCAGCCATGGTGGCGCTTCGAATCGGACCAAGCGTTGGCGTTGTTGCGTGCATTGTTCTCATGATCGTCACAGTAATCGTATTTGCGATCATAATGAAGAAACCGACGGCCCCGGGGCGTCAGGTCATGGACCGGTCGGCTGGTTTTCGCGAGTACCTGGAGATCGCCGAAAAAGACGAGTTGAACCTGAGGAATCCGCCCGACAAAACGCCCGCACTTTTCGAGAGTTATTTGCCGTTTGCCCTCGCGCTTGGGGTGGAACAGCAGTGGTCGGAGCGATTTGCGCGAATTTTTGCCGGACTTAAGGGTCCGAACAATACAGAGTGGCATCCGTCCTGGTACAACGGTTCCTGGAATAATTTCGACCTGAGTTCGAACACATCCAGTCTGACGAGCGGACTGGGCAGCGCCATTAGCTCATCCGCCTCGCCGCCCGGGTCTTCCTCAGGCAGTGGTGGCGGTGGATTTTCCGGCGGTGGTGGCGGCGGCGGCGGTGGTGGTGGTTGGTAGTCAATCAGAAGGACGTCTTAAGTTTTGAATCAACATGTTTTTCAGCGTCGCCCGGTCGGCGACAGTTCCATTCCGACCGTTATCTTTTCGCTGCTCATTGCGAACGGGCTGCTTTTTGCCCTGCAGCAATCGCCCGATATGTTTCAGTTTCTGTTCAGCAATTTCGCGTTATGGCCGATAAGCGCATCTTTCCCGAATCCTGAATTCGGTCTGTGGCAGGTCGTCACGTATGGCTTTCTCCACGGCGATGTCATGCACATTGTGTTCAACATGTTCATGCTGTGGATGTTCGGTCGAGAGATCGAATTACTAATGGGTGCGCAGCGCTTCTTTATCTACTACATGACCTGTGTGATCGGCGCCGCCGCGGCGCAGTTGCTCGTTGCCCACCTTCAGGGCGGAATCTATCCAACTGTGGGGGCCTCTGGTGGTGTTTATGGGCTATTGCTTGCGTTTGGCATGACCTTTCCGAATCGAATGATCATGCTGTTGTTTCCGCCGATTCCGATGAAGGCGAAATACATGGTTATTCTGTTCGGGGCGATGGAGCTATACCTGGGGTTGAGTGGCAGCTCGCCCGGTATCGCAAATTTCGCGCATCTCGGTGGCATGCTCTTCGGGTTCCTCCTGATTCAGCACTGGAAAAATGAACCACGCAGGCGCCGGTAACGAATGCAAATGACGAGTATCACTAAATCGGCACGCCGGTGGCTCGCCAGATTCGGGCATTTGCGGAACAAGATCACCAGCGGATTCCTGCTAATGGCCGCAATGAGACTTGTGCTGTCGCGGCGCAGCATTTGAGCGCAATTCATTGCAACTTTTTGTCTGCCTGGAGCATCTCAATGCCTGAGACATGCAAATCTGAATCACAAACTTCGGGGGCTCCACATGGGGATTAAGAGACGCGATTTTCTCGGTCACGCAGCCGCGGGCAGCGCTATTGTGACGATGCCGACATTTCTGACGGGTTGCGGCGTCAACCAGGCGATCCAGATGGCGGAACCGGTGCCTGAAAACCCGTTCATGCAGTGGTTCGGTGTTGATGAGGCCATCGTCGCGCGGGTGATGGCGGAGCTGACAGCGAACGGCGCGGACACGGCGGATCTCTATTTCCAGCATCAGCGCAGTAACAACCTCTCTATGGAGGATGGCATTGTCAGTCGCGCCAATTCCGGCATTACGCAGGGCGTCGGTCTTCGTGTCGTCATAGGCGAGCAGACCGGCTACGCTTTCACGGAAGACCTCACCCTGCCGTCGATGCTTGCAGCCGCGCAGACTGCAGCGGCAATTGCCAATAGCGTGGCAATCGTTCCGCCGCAGGCTTACAACGTCAAAAAGACGGGCGACCTTTACACGACGTCGGTTCCGTGGGCGGAAGTTGGCATTGACCAGAAACTGCCGCTGTTGAAGCGCGTCGACAGCAGAGCGCGTGCTGCAGATCCAACCGTGAACAAAGTTACCGTGGCATGGTCTGATGTCGATGAGCGTGTGATGATCGCGACACTCGACGGACACCTGATCACCGACCACCGTCCAATGACACGCCTGACTGCGCTGGTTACGGCCACGCGAGACGGGGAAACGCAATCCGGCTATGCAAACATTGCCGCGCGTCAGGACGTGTCGTGGTACACGGATGAACGCATAGACGCCATGGTCGATGAAGCCGTTGACCGGACGCTCGTGCTATTCGATGCAAGGCGACCACCCGCTGGCGAAATGCCGGTTATTCTCGCGGCAGGCGCCAGCGGAATCCTGCTGCACGAAGCGATCGGTCACGGCATGGAGGCGGACTTCAACCGCAAGGGCACGAGCATCTATGCGGACATGATGGGCAAGAAAGTTGCCGAGCCGTTTGTAACCATCGTCGACCAGGGAACCATTCCGAAAGAGCGCGGCGCGCTCAACTACGACGACGAAGGAAATGAGTGTGGTCGTACAGCGATGGTGGAGGGTGGCATCCTGAGATCGTATTTGCACGATTCCATCAGCGCTCGCCAATACGACGTGCCTACGACGGGCTCGGGCCGGCGCCAGTCTTACCGACATTCACCGATGCCACGCATGACCTGTACGTTTATGGAAGACGGTCCGCACACGCGGGACGAAATTATCGGTGCGGTCGAGCATGGCATTATTGCCGAGACTTACACCAACGGGCAGGTACAAATCGGGGCAGGGGACTACACGTTCTATGTGAAGAATGGCTGGCTGGTCGAGAAAGGCAAGGTTACTGCGCCGATCAGGGATGTGAACATAATCGGCAATGGGCCGGAGTCGCTGAAGCGAATCACGATGGTCGCCAACGACGCGAAGCTGGATACCGGCGGCTGGACCTGCGGCAAAAACGGGCAGCAGGTGCCGGTGTCACAGGGCATCCCGACCGTCCTTGTTTCCAACATGACTGTTGGAGGCGAAAATGTCAGCTGATCTCATGCAAAGAGCGGGCGAAGCCGTCGACATGCTCGTTGAAGCCGGCGCGGACGATGCCTGGGCGACGGCCAATGTCAGCCGCGACGTCGAGTTCAGTTATCGCGATGGCGCGTTGGAAAAAGTGCAGGACACGACGTCTCGCAGTCTCGCGGTGCAGGTCTATGCGAACGGGCGTTATTCGAGCCACCAGACAACCGACCTGCAGCCCGATCGCCTGCAGAGTTTCCTGACAGAGGCAGTCGCCATCACTGGCGCCCTCGAACCCGATCCCGAACGAGACATGATTCCCGCCGAGTTGTTTGCGAATCGGCCGGAAGATGATCTCGATCTTGTCGATAGCGAAGTGCAGGCGCTCGATCGAGACAAGAGAATGGCCTGGTGCGTCGCACTGGATGATGCCGCCCGCAAACATGCTCGTGTTATTTCAGCGACGTCAGGCGTCTACGACGGAAGCCAGTCGAGCGCCTCAGTCAGCAGCAATGGCTTTAACGGATCGCAGGATTCGACGTATTGCTGGATGGGCGCGGACATTACGCTGCGTGATCGCGGTGACCGCAGGGCGTCAGACAGTTTTTTCGCAGGGGCACCCCACGTAGGGGACGTGCCCGACGCGGGGTCGATTGCCGCCATTGCGCTGCAACGATCACTCGTGCGTCTGGATGCGGAGAAAGGCCCGACGATCAAGTCTTCGATGGTGGTCGATTCGCGTGCGGCAGCCCAACTCATCGGGCGTCTCATGGGACCAGCAAATGCCATGAGTATCCAGCAGGGCCGGTCGTTCTGGTCCGATCTCGTCGGCGAGCAGGCATTCAGTACGAAACTGAGCATTATTGATGATCCGCTCATCGTTCGTGGCCTGGCGTCACGGCATTACGATCGCGAAGGCATCTCGGCGAAGGTGTTACCGATTGTTGAGGACGGCGTCGTGCAAAACGTCTACGTTGATACCTACTACGGCCGCAAGGCTGGCATGCAGCCGACCACCGGAGACCCGTCCAATCGACGCATCGTCACTGGCAGTCAGTCGCTGGCGGAATTGCTCAGCGATGCTGGCGATGGCGTTTACGTGACCTCGTGGCTCGGCGGCAATGCCGACGGCACGACCGGCGATTACTCACTCGGTCTTCGCGGGCACATGATCGAGAATGGTGAAATCGGCAGGCCCGTCGGCGAGATGAACGTCACTGGCAACCTGCGCGAACTGTTTACGCGCCTCGAGGCCGTTGGCAACGATCCGTATCCGTACTCGGGCACACTTGCGCCGTCACTGGTCTTCACTGACGTCGATTTCTCTGGCGCCTAATTCTAGGCCAGGCCGCGTCACGCCTGTCGCGGCGTGGCGCTACTCGACCGCTATGACTATCTTGCCGCGAGCGTGGCCTTCTTCCGAATGCCTGATGGCGTCCGGAACTTCATCCAGTCGGTAGCGACTGCCGATGACCGGCGTCATCTTTCCAGTCTGCATGAGGTCGCCCAGGATCGTCAGATCTTCTTTGTTCAGTTCGGCGAGAATCAGGACGAACTCCTGATCCACGAACGGCGACATGACCAGCGCCGTCAGTGGATTCTTTAGGGGGCCGATCCAGTTGCCTTTTTGTGCGCCTACGATGACAAACCTGCCGTCGGGACTGAGCACGTCGGTGTATTTCGACAACGCATGATTCCCAACGTTGTCGACGATCAGATCGTAGCGATTACCGCTCTCGGTGAAATCTTCCTTTGTGTAGTCAACGACATGATCGGCGCCGATGGATAGCACCATCTCCACGTTTCTTGTGCTGCATACACCGGTCACTTCGGCGCCGAATGACTTGGCAATCTGCACCGCGAACGTGCCCACGCCACCCGACGCGCCGTTGATCAGAACTTTCTGCCCGGCCTTTATCTGGCCCAGGTCGCGCAGCGCCTGCAACGCGGTGATACCCGCGATCGGCACGGTTGCCGCCTGTTCGAATGTCATGTTGGTGGGTTTTTTTGCAATCGCACCATCGGCGCCAATTGTTACATACTCGCCGAACGCGCCGCTCCTGCCACCAAATTCTTCGTCTCCCGGTTTGAAACGCTGGACGTTTTTGCCAACAGCTTCGACAGTACCGGCAAAGTCAACGCCCATGCGTGTGTCCGTCGGCGCGCCAATCCCCGATCCCCGACGCATGAAATAAGGCTCGCCCCGCATGTAGTGCCAGTCGAGGGGGTTGACCGACGCAGCATGAACTTTTACCAGGACCTCGTCGTTTTCGATGGTCGGCTTCGCAACGTCCTCCAGCTGCAAAACATCCGCTGATCCATAGCAGCGATAAGCAATTGCTTTCATGCGTTCTGTTTCACTGCCGATTGGTGGCGCCGGTCCGCAGGCGGAGTCGTGACTCAGGATTAGCCCTAAGGAGGCAATCGCGACCACTACGACGATCAAAATTATTCCGGAGATCTTGTAGCGTCTTCTCATTGTTCTCTATCCCGCAAACCAATGTTCAAGCCGACAATCCGGCCATTCGTGTAGCCTACATCGTAGTCATCCGCAAGGCGATTCCGCGATCGGCAAGGCGAGGCAATTGATTGATCACAGGTGTGAGGTTTATTTGATTCAGCGATCAATAAATCTAACAACTTTTTTTGCTCAAGCCGACAATGCCTTCAGGTGCGTCATGATCTGCCTGCGTTCATTTTCATCGGGCATACGGCCGAACCCGGCACTGATATTGTCAATGGCATGTTCCGGATTCGATGTCTCGGTTATCACGCAGTTGACGGCAGGATGCGAAAGAATGAACTTGAGTGAAAGCTGCGCCCAGGTGTCACAATCGAAGTCAGCAGCCCACTCCGGTAGCTCGTGGCCTGACACAAGTGAGAAGTAGTCTCCGTTCATAAACGGACGATTAATGTTGACGGCAATTCCTTTGTCCATTGCCATTGGCAACACACGATTCTCTGCGTCGGTTTCCAGCGCGTTGTAATTCACCTGGACGATGTCGACGGTACCAGTACCCATCAGCTTCATGATGTCCTCATAGTAACTACTGGCGTTTCGTGACACGCCGATATACCTGGCCAGACCCTCATCCTTCCAGCCGCGTATCAGGTCCCAATTGGGCACCGCGAATTCGTTCCAGGCGTGGATCAGGTCCAGTGAATCTTTTCCGGAAAGGTTCAGTAGCTGTGCGATTTCGTTGCGAGACTCTGCTTCCGTGTCACCCATAACATAGGCGCCAATGAAAAAATCGTCCTGAGCGCTCAGATCGCCGACGATCTGTGCAACTGTCGTGCGGGCGCTGAAAATACAATCTATGTATGAGCCGCCGCGTTCTCGCAGAATCCCCATGAGTTCGCGGGATTTATCGATGTCGCCTTCAAGAAACACTGTGCCATTGCCCAGGCCAACGATCGGTAGCGCTTCATTGGTGCCCGGAATTGCTCGCCGAGGCAGCTGTTGCTGCGCGTTTGCAACGACACTCCAGGGCAACGACAGGGCGGAAGTGGCAATACCGGCTTGTTTTAAAAAATCACGTCTGGATTTCAATGGTCTCTCCTTACCCCGTCTACCGGGCATTGTTGTTTTTCAAGAGCGTCCGCAACGGGTCATTGGCAGCCCGTCGTGCGCATATTAGCTGAATGCCAGCTTACCGAGTATAAGCAGGTGTCGGAGTCCATTAGTTCCGAACGTTTTCTTCTCGGAAGGCGCGCGATCGTCTTCTGCGGATCGCTAGCGGTCGTTCAGTCAGTTATCGGCGTGCCAATCTCCACAAATCCCACAGTCGCCGAGTTGTCGGGAAGACTAGCGTCGTTTGCTGCCCTTGCGTGCAGACTTCGTCGGCGGGTTCTTCGCGATATAGCGATGTCCCTCGACGAGCTTCAGCAGGTCATAAGCACTCAGAATACCGACGACCTTCTTCTCATGGGTAACGACAACGTGATGAATCTTGTGGTTGCGCATGACTCGCGCCGCGATGCTCACGTCCTCATACTTGGGCACAACGTATACTTTTTCCGTCATGATGGTGCTGATCGGCGAACCGGCCTTGAGGTCGTGTGCGAGATCGGTGACGGAGACGACGCCGACCGGCTGACCGTCACTATCGACGACGGGGACCGAGCTGATGCTGTTCCGGTCCAGGAGTTGACGGATATGTTCGACGCTTTGATGTGGCTCCGCAGTCAATACGGATTCACTCATGAGCTCGGCGACCTTTATGTTCATGACATCTCCAGCTGGTTCATTCTCTACAGCATGCAGAATCACGCTGCAGATGTGGCTCCGTAGTTTCCACAGGTTGCGGGTCGGTGCTGATGCGGTAGGTCGAGATAGGCGATCCGCAGGTGTGTGCACGCCACACGATCGAGGCATGTGGCGAAAGTCGGCGAATCCGGCACGCTAAACCGGAGTCTGAGCGGCAGGGACGCTGATTTCCGGCCAGAAAAGGACGATTCAGCACATTGCTTGCAAGATCAACGATCCCAGGACCCTGACTCTGAATTCCGGGGAGGGACGCTCGTGATAAATCTATCTGGCAAGTCCAGTCAGATTCCAAACGTGGCATCACCTATGTCTGGACAGGCTTCTACGGGTTCCGGATGTTGAATGTCTTGTCGGCTGTCAGCCAGCCAGCACTCGTCGAAGATAGAGCAGTAGCAGTACGTAATGAAGTTATCTCTGTTCGCAATGGCTGCCTGAAACCCACGTGCCAAATCCGGATCGTTAGTGCTTATCATGTCTACCTTTTCATCAGGGCGCAGGACACGGTTACTGACGAAGCTTCGAGCGACATGCTCGGTGCCATTACCTCCGACCTGTCTGACAGCATGCGCCCAATCACGTATTGACTCACCATTGATAACGAGGTGAATCGATTGCATTCGCGCGGGCCCGACGCCGGCATTAGTGAATGACATGGAAAATCCCGCTGAGTCGCTCGTATCGTAATCTTCAATCGACATTTGCACGAACGGCCACACGGCGGCTGCCGTCTGCTGTCGCACCGCTGCCGACTCCGTCAGGGCCGCGTAGAGAGCCACTATTCCGATAAACACGCCCGCAACGGACAGAACCGTCTGCCACAGGGTCAAGCGTACGAATACCCGTTCGGCGCCGGACAGAATCGATGCTGAGGGATCTTCCTGGGGCGCCTCTTCCTTGGTTTCGTTCACATCCTCGGACATCAAAGAATTACCTGCTCGACTCCTCCAAAAGAAATAATTTCAAACGATGAGGCTCATCGCAAGCTAGCTCGCCAGATCCAAAAAGGGTGTCAGATTTATTTGATGCAGCGATAAATCAATCTGACACCTCTATTCAGCGATTTACTATGGACCGACGTATTCATAGTCGCCGTAGTGAATCGATTCTTTTTCATCGAAACTGATCACCAGCATCGCCTTTCCTTTGATCTCGACGTCGATGCTGAAAGGAACGATTGGCCCATCTTGGCCCGCCGGAACGAAAGTCAGTTGCGTCTGAAAGCGACTGATTCTGGCGCCAATTGCCGGCCGGATTGGCTTGTCATTCTGCAGGTCGACGTACTCCGGATAATGTCCGTCACGTTTGATCTTCAAGACCCCTTTGACCTTTTTCGTGAACTCCCGCGCTACTTCGTCTTCGTCGCTATCTCCGTCCGGGATAAAGCTGAACAACCAGTGATTTTCTGTCTCTTCAATGAGAGCGAGCGTGTCGAGATTGACGTAATCTATGTCGCCGTCATCTTCGTCAGCGTCAAATTCATCCTGCTTGTCTTCCCGGTATTCAGCATTTTCATCGGCGGTGGGGGCCCGATTGCCGACCGATATCAGGTTCCAGCGGGAATCCTCGGGAAGTCGCGGGTCGTAACGACCAACCACTGTGATGTCTTCCTCCGTCACGGTGTCTGTGAACGCCCATTCCTGGTGAAAATCGCTTGAAAATGCCCGTTCTACGATCGCCTGGTAGTCGTCAGCGAGGACGGGCACCGTCGACAGCAGGGCAAGGCCAGTGATGTATTTATGCATGACGACTTATAGCCATCCACGGACCATTCGGTTACAAATTGATCTTGTCGGAACCCCCGATTTCAGTGGCGGCAGGGCCGACGATCGGGCCATTACAGACTTCTGCTTTCGTGCGTGCTTCGAATAGCTGTTTTGAAAAAGCCCCGCCGAAGCGGGGCTTTGCTGCGGCAATGTCGATTAACGAGTGATCATCCTCAATCGAAATCCAGCAGTGCAGCGAATGTCGCTGCGATGACACCATATCCGGTTGGGTTGGCATGAATATTGGGACCAACGGGTTCCGGCACACACATGTAGGTGAACTGACAGATCAACGCCACATTCAGCGGTATTATGAACGGGCTTTCGGGCGTCGGAAACGGCACCATTGTCGCGAAATCGTTCGACATGTATGCGCCGGCTACGTCCGCTACCGGAATGCCGAATGCACCGTAGGTCAGACCAAGGACTTCGTTGTTGAGGCTGTTCGCAAGCCCGGCCGACTGCGTCGCAAGCGTTTGGCCAGCGGGCCCGATCAGCCAGGAAGCCAGGAACGTGTTGTAGTAATTCATTCCTACGATTTTCGTCTCCGGACTGGCGGCCTCTCGTAGCGCGGTCAGGATAACTGGCAGTTTGACAGAGATCTGGTAGAGCGCGCCCTGGATACATGCAAAATCGACGGTTGTGTCGACAATGCACCCGGCTGCCAGAATGTCGTTGACCCCCATGTCAATCGTGACCAGTTCAACCTTGTCCTTGTGCGCATGCAGGAACTTGACGGCCTGGGCGAGTTGAGACCCTTTGCTGTAAGTACATATGCCACCTGACATCATGGTTGTCGTCGTCTCTCCCGGACAGCCCAGCTTGACGAGCCGAATCTTGCGAAACTCCGGTTCAATGATGTCGAACAGCTGGTCCGCGTAGCCGTCGTTGGTTCGCTGGTTGACTCCCTCAGCATCGGGTTGGGTTCCGACAGACAAGGATGTGCCAAGTGACAAGTAGTAGCGAACACCATTGTTCTTGGCTGACGCTATCGTTGGAAGGGCCAGAATCAATGCCATGAGCCAGCAGCAACGAATTTTCTGTTTCGTAATGGTCATGTTGTTTTCTCCAGTTGATTGGTTGCCGACAAAGATTTGTCGACGCACTAATAATCGGATCACGGCGTCCGTATTGATTGATGAAAAGATTAATTATAGCCGATGAACTGGTGATGAAGACCTGATATCCGGATCTGTTCCGCATGCAGGCAGGTGGCCGCCTAAAATCGACCACGTGGCCGCTCAAGAAGCGCTTCTCGTTGGCTGGGGTTCCGTCTCTGCTTTGATTCTGGGCGAGCAACTCAACCCGGACGGCAACAAGCAGAATATCGGCCGGGTTCTTGCCTACAAAATTGGCGGACAGGCCGAATTGCCCCCTGTTGCGAGCACGGGCCGAACCAACGCCGGCTTTTGGTGATGACGTGCTCATCGAGGAAGGGCGCATTCGCTACCAGAGAAACTGTGCTGTCATGGCTGTCATGGCGCAAGCGTTGTGTCTGTTGCCGTTCTGCCTGATTTGCGCTACGCGCCAATACTGGCCTCGGAGGATAGCTGGCGAGCGGTTGTCATCGACGGAATTCTCACGGATAAGGGCATGCTGTCGTTCGCGGAAAACCTGAGTCCAGCCGAAGCAGAAGCATTGCGTTCCTGCATCGTGAGTCGCGCGCACGCATCGCTACAGCCGCGGTTAGTAGCTGATCTATAGGGCAATTTCAGACAAACGCGTTGCGTAGGGTTATATACCGCTCAGTCTGACGCTCGTTTGTCCACTTAGCGGCATATAGTGGTTGTCGTTGCCACTCAATTTTGGCAGAATCTCCGGCCGGTTTCGGCCGAAGCCGGACAATTGTTCTGCTTCCAGATCCGATAGCGGATTCATTCGATTGACACCCACAACCTCTCGGGCGCTCTCAATTAGGGCGCCTTGGCAATCTAATTTTTTGAGGAAAACAATGAGATATCCAGTAATCAAACCACCAACGAAGAAAGAGCAGGCGCTGATTCGGCGGAAAATCAAGGAAGTAGTAAAGGAACAAGGTGGGGTGAGAGCGGCCGCGCGGCATTTGAAGGTCAAGCATAGCTACCTGGCCTCAATACTCGATGGAACGAGGAATAACCCGGGCGACTGGTATCTTCGCAAACTCGGCTTGCGTCGGGTCACCTATATCGAAGAAATCTAGGACTGTTTCTTCAGCCGTACGGTGCGTATTGGCGCGTAATCAGTGCGGTGGCATCGGGTCGGCAGCGGCCCTCTGGAACCTTACGACCCAAATAGTCACTTTCAGCCCACACCAGGCCTGGAAATGCCCCGCCACAAGGGCGGGGCTGTGCCTTGATTGATCGAAGCACATCTCAGGGACCAACATCTGCCGCATTCTTCGATTGCGATTGTCAGTTGCAAGCCGCGTCGGTCACCAGAAGCACAAGCGCTATTTCCAGGTTGCCGGATTACCCCGGCGACAAGGTTCTTGCCTAGTTACCGCGAAGCGGCGACTGGTGTGTGTGCTTGATACGCCAACCGGCACGTTCCTTGATCAGGACCAGTGTAACCCATGTCGGTGGGCTCCCAGCCGATGCCTGATTGTGCGGATAGACATTCCACCAACGCACGAAACTGGCGACTGCAACGTCCCCGTGAACGGAGACTATGGGTCCCTCGATTGTCGTAACGAACTTCGTTTTTCCGCCGTTCAGAGCTTCGCCCGCCTTACGGATGGCAATCTGATTGGCCATATTTTTCGCCTCGTCCGTTTGACGCATGCCGCCAGTAATATAGACCCGATCCGCCCGCATCAGCTTCGCCTGGGCCTCGAGGTCATTTTCCAGATCGCCATACTGGTACACCAATGCCAATACATCGTCTTCGTCGTCTGCAATTGCATAAGGTGCATATATCATTCCGGCCAAAATAAAGACTAACGAGCCGAGATAGCTGCTTTTTGTAAATTTCAACATGATCGTCGCTCCTTGTTCTTTTTCTTTGCACTAAGGAGGTGGATGCGATTCTGTCTGCTTTGTCACCTCCCACCACCCTTAAACCTAACACAGTTCAGCTCACGCGATGCTAAATAGGACGTAAAGTGGACAACTCTATGCGCTGGCATGGGTCTGGAGCAGGCGCGATAAGAATCGGAGCGCTATCAGCGAGCTTGCCCTGCACAAGGAAACGCGCGCACCAGGGTGGCCTGTTGAGGCGCTTTCTTTTACCAGTAGCATTGAGCATTACGATCGGGAGGCAACGGAAGGGCATAGCGTCCGGTCATAGGGTAAGCTCGATAGTTCGGATTAGTAACGCAATTCAGAAGCACGATGGCCCTGAATATTGACCGGCATTTCCGGCGCGAAAACCTAAAACGCTACGCACTACAATGCGGACTTGCGGGCCTCGTCGTTTTCGTTCTGCTGTTGGTTCTTGATTCCGTTACTCAAACCGTGCTTATCGCGGCGCTCGGTGCCAGTACGTTTATCGCCTTCGCTGTGCCGCGATCTCTTCATTCTGGTCCACGGCACATGATTGGCGGTTATGTGGTCGGCATTCTCGCCGGTTCGCTGATGTCCACGCTCAAGACGTCGATCGACGTTTCTGCAAGTGTCGACTATGCAGCCATGATCATCTTCGGCGCCATCGCCATTTCGCTGGCAATGTTCACGATGGTAGTTACGCGGACCGAGCATCCCCCCGCCGCGGCACTTGCGTTGGGGCTGGTCCTCAACGAATGGACTTCGCTTACGCTTTTGGTCGTATTGGCAGGCGTCATTGGGCTGAGCATCATCAAGCAACTTATTTTGCCTTCCTTGCTCGATCTTTTCTGAGGCGAGAATCATTCGCGTCGCATTGGCAAGAGGCTGCGGCTATCTCAGGGGGATGTGCGTGCCATCGCCAGGATCAGATCGGTCAGCCCCGCCAAATCCCGCAGGTCCAATACCTCCGCAGGGGAGTGGCTATATCGACCGGGCCACGAGAGCCCGCTGTTTGGCGCACCCCAGAACGTGAACGTTGTCCCGTCGGTGCCGCCTTGCGTCAGACCGATCTGTACAGTCACGCCAGCATCTTTCGCAATAGACCTGTTTCGATCCAACTCGAAGGGCGTTGCCATGCTGCTGTTCTCGATGGATCTCAATACGGGGCCGGCACCGAGCGGTGCGTAGGCGAAGTGTGGCGACTCGAGCGGAGTGTCCGAGGATACGAACGTATCGACGCTGTAGATTCTGCGCGTAGATGCGCCCAGCCGCTTTGCCAGGGATCGCGCGCCGTGCAGACCGCCTTCTTCCTGCACAGACCATGCAAAAACAACCCGGTGACTCAGGGAGTCGGGGTCGAGTGCCCTGAGCGCCATCAGCAATGCGGTCGTGCCGGCTCGATCGTCGAGTGATCGCGCTGCATAGCGAGTTCGACCGATACGGTGACCCTCCTTGTATCCAGTGACACCCATACCAGGTCTTACGCCCGCTGCATTCAACTCGGCCGCGTCCATACCAAACCACGCAGTTACCTCGTCGGGGCGTTTCTTCTCCGGCGCGCTGCGGGCAAGAAAAACGCCGTTCAGCTCGGGGGCGTTTGCGGCAGAATCTGCCAGCGTATTCACATCCAGTTGTATGCGCGCGGGTTGGCCCTCCCATGCGGACTGGACAACACCTCCACGGCGCTCCAGGCGAACAATTCCGCCGGGCTCGATGGCTGCCACCGTCCAGCCGACCTCATCCATATGCGCCATGAAAACGGTAGCTTCACCTGCCGGTCCGACAGTGACCCATACGTTACCCATGTCATCAGTTTGCACGCGGGTTTTGGCCCAGTCCGGCAGTTCATTGAGAACAATATGACGTATCGGTCCTTCATGCCCGGGTACGGCTGGCGTTTCCGCGAGGCGGTCGAGAAGTTGCTCGAATTCATTCAGTCGCGCGCGCTCTCGGCCATCGGCAAGCCTGGCCGGATCGTCATTGAGCGGCGACAACGGTGTTGGAGCCGCGATCCAGGCAGGCAATTCTTCTGCGGGTACATCCACGGTAAATAAGATTGCGCGCAGAAGCGTCTCCGCTTCTGCGAGCTCGATCCGCTCCATTAGTGCACCCGCATCTGCCACCTTGGGCGCTATCCGGAGGAGCGACTTAATGCCGACGAACTCGGCCGCTGGAATGACTGAATCAAAGCTTGCTGCGTCCACCTGTTCAGCGCGTCGATCAGTCTCGCCGGGACCCACGAGGACAAGTTCGTCCACTGGCGCTGAATTGAGGAGCGCGCCGCTTAAGCCCACCCAACCGAATACTCGTTGCGTGCTCAGGACCCAGGTTGTCCTACCCGATCCAGCCGCACCTCCAGCTGCGGCAACGACCGCCGCGCAACCGGCACGCGCCCCGGCACCAGGACCGGCTATTTCATTGCCGAAGCGCCACGCCGGGATATGACGTACGACAGGATCCAGCAATTGGACGCCCATCTCCTGCGCCTCGACCGATGAGGTAGCGCCAATATCCAGCCAGAGATCATCGGCTGTCACCACCTGTGTTTCGTTGCGGTGCTGAAAGGCAAAATGGCCGTTTGCGATGCCCACGACACCTACCAGCGGTCCGGCTCGAGTAAGCACGCGAACCTGCTGACCTTCGAGCGCCTGATCCCACAAGGGGTGACCGGTGCCTCGTCCTATGCCATGCAGGCGGAGATATCCGTCTTCAGTAATCTGGGTTACGGCATGTGCGTTCCAGTCGAGACCGCAGGCCACGACACGATGGGGATCGCCGTCGCCGGTTGTTTTTACGAGGTTGCCGCTTCGATCGACGCGCCAGCCTTCCAGTTGCTGATTCAGTGGCCCAGTTGCCAGGTGCTCGTGTCCGGTTGGTGCATTCAGGGCAACCCATGAACTCAGCTTGGCAGCGTCGGACTCCTGGGCGCTGACGGCGTGCGTACGAAACACCGTCAATAGGGAGATAAGCAGGAGTCGCGGAGCAACGCTCAATATTAACCGGCAAAAACTCAGCTCGACCCGTAAATTGTTCTTCTTCATTGTGGTTATCTCAAATTGCCGCGGAGGGAGCAGTCTAGCAACAGATGAGCGTCCAATATGCGTTGCGTTAAAGTGTCCAGGTCGATACCTGTTGAACGTCGGCTTTTTGTCGAAAGCGGCGATAAGAATTGGCAATTACAGGGACAGTTACCGTATGTCGAATTACGGTAACTGTCCCCCTAATTCGCTGTATGTTATTAGTTTTTGGTGTCCGCTCTGGATCACCAGCGGCCGCTCGGCAATCTACCAGCCTTATGACCGATTTCGGGCGTAAGGCGGATTCGCCGATGACACGAATCAAGCAGATTCACGCTCTAATCTGGCAATGCCGTCGTCAGACCGTCCAGGTAACTCTTAAACTGATGAATATCGTTATGGCCTGCACCCTTAATGACCAACAAATTGACGGGTGAATTTGCCAGGCCCCTTAACTCGTAGCTGTGCTCCAGCGGAATGAAGAGATCCTCGTCACCGTGCACCAACACAGTGGGCGTCCGAATGTTGGCAATCAGTTTGTCGGTGCGTAACGGGTAACGCACCAACCACTCCGGCAGGAACGGATATTGCCGGCGGGCCATCGCTACCATGCTGCTAAACGGCGATACAAGAATCAAAAGATCTGCATTGACGTCGATCGCCAATTTCGCTGCCAGTGCGGCGCCGAGCGAGCGGCCATAAATGACGATCGGTTTCTCTCGATATTGGGGGGCGATGGTGTCCCATGCTACGCGGACGTCATCGTGCAATTGTGTTTCACTTTGGACGTGACCTGTACTCTTGCCGTAACCGCGATAATCAAAAATAAACAAATCGTAGTTAACGCGCCTATAGTAATCGACATTACTCGTCCATGAATCAAGGTTGCCGCCGTTTCCATGCAGGAAAAATATCAATCCCCGCGGGTTGGACTGTTGAAAATGCAATCCGTTAATTTCCGCACCGTCCACTGGGATCGCGACCTCTTCGAAAGGGACTTCGAATATAAATTGATGATCCCGCGGCAGCGTTGTTGCGGTGAAAATCATCGATTCCTGGGTGATGTAGAGGTGCGTGAAGAACGCGCCGGCCAGCAGTATCGGCATTGCGAGGACACCGATTAAGAATTTGAGCCGGGTCTTTTTCGATACAGCCATTTGATTAGTTTATACGTCTACAGCTTGAGCGGAAACTTTGCAAAATTGTGCAATCAGGATACCTGGTCACGCATTTTCCATTTGCCAATTGTAATTCTACTGTCACCGATCGGCCCAAATTTTCGACTCGACCAGTATCGCTCTTCCGGCGTATTTCGGCCAGAAGCAGACGGTCAGTTCTGCGCGCGAGCGATCAACCTACACGATTGCAAAGATTCTCACGTACTTTGCGCCGTCGCCTCTTTTCTCGTGCATCTCGGGTCGCGTCAGCAAAACCGGGGCTTCTAAAGTTCGACGATCGGCATGAAGCCGCCGTAGATCAGGCGCTTGCCATCGAACGGCATGGGGTTTCTGTTCGGATCCATCCGCTCGTCGTTGAAATCGTCCGACATCATTTTGCTCATGGCGGCATCGCGCGTTTCCTTGTCAGGCCATTCGATCCAGGAGAATACGACCGTTTCATCGGCCTTGGCCTGAACCGACTTGCTGAAATCGGTCACCTTACCGGTGGGAACATCGTCTGCCCAGCATTCGACAACCCGCGTCGCCCCGAGATCGATGAAGACGCCGTCACCCAGCTTGGCGTGCTCGATGAATTCTTGTTTTTTCGCAGTCGGTACGGCGATAACAAATCCGTCGATGTAGCTCATAACTTTTCTCCTGCAGGCCAAATTGGCGAATGATAGCAATGGGTCAGCAGCAGTCGTTCGATAGTTTATCACTTGACCGGTTGCTTCCGGCAACAAGCAGACAGTCTACAGACCGTCTAAGCCATGCCCTCCGACTGGCGTTGTCTCGAACCGTTGACCAAACGCTGAAATCATGGGTTTTCCTTGAGTGATGGCCTGTTGAACCTGCGGCAACGACAGCGACGCGGTATGGTCGTCTTGACTGTCCCAGACTTCCGTAATCCACAGAGCGTCTTCATTTTCTGAGTCTTTAGAAATTGCGTAGCTCAAACATCCGGGCATATCCTTCGTGCCATCCGGCAAAATGGCTAAGCAGTCATCCGTCCCTCAAGAGAAATTGCGGTTCGACCCCAATTCTCCCCTTAATGTGGTTACGATTCAGAACAACGACCAATAAACACTCACTGCAAAAGATTCATTTCCTTCAACATAGCCTGAAAACGGGGGTTGTCGCGGATCGGATCGTATACTCTCATGTAGTTCATGGCTGTAGCATATGAATCACCCGCCGCAAACGCGATCTCAAGGCTCTCAAGGGCCGACTCATATTCACCCAGCAGTGCAAATTGCAGCGCCTTGCCAAACACTGTGTCACCCATGTCCTGTCGCCGCGTCAACAATTCTAAGGCGTGATCTTTAAGCGCCGGATTTTCGATAGCGTCTATCCGTGCCAGGTCAGCAGCAGGATCATAGCCCTCCATTTCGGCAAGTTGTCTCGCACGTCGTCGGGCTTCCTCATAATCACCCTTCAATGTATGGAGTATGTCGAGGTTATGAACGGTCCAGCGAAGTGGCTGGCCACCGAGATCAAGGGCATCCTGATAGTGTACTTCGGCCTCATCCAGCCGTAAGGCCCACAACAGAAAATAGCCCGGTACATGACGCACGACAACCGACACCGGGTCTGCTTTTCTTGCTTGTTGAAGCTGCGACAAGGCCTCATCAATGCGCCGCTGACTATTTAATATTTCTCCATACCACTGGTGGATCGTGGCATTGCCTGGCGCCAGTGTTACGGCGCGTTGCAAATCAGAGTTTGCGCCTTCCCAGTCAAAATCATAGGTGCCCTTGAGGACACCTGATACAGCCAGAGCTCCGGCAGATTCAGGGTTGATGGCCAGTGCTTGATTTACCGCCGCACGGGCAAGGGGCAAAGTTTCCTCGGAAGAGCCTGCATAATATTCCGGCATCACCGAATACGTATCCGCTAGTGCGACCCATGCCTCATCATAATTGGCGTCCAACGATACAGCTGTGTTCAGGTGTTCAATCGCTTCTCGAAGCGACTGCGGCGTCCGTTTATTCCATAAATAACGGCCAATCAGGTACTCATTGTAAGCTTCAACGTTGCTGGTTGAGTGCGTGGCTATCCGCTCCTGTTCAGCACCGCTCAGTGTCAGCCGCAAAGCAACAACAATTGATTGTGCAATCTCTTCCTGTATCCCGAATATGTCATCGAGCTTCCGAGTATAGGTCTCAGACCAGAGGTGTGTGTCGGTGTCAACGTCAATCAGCTGTGCGGTTACACGTATACGGTTACCGGCTTTGCGTACGCTGCCCTCCAGAATGTGGTCGACCCCCAGTTCATGACCAATCTCCGATAGCTTTTTGTCGCTATCTTTAAAAGTAAACGACGATGTCCGCGAAGGCACACGCAGCCTTTGAACGCCGACGAGTACATTCAACAGTTCCTCCGATATGCCGTCGGAAAAATACTCATTGGTTTCATCTTCGCTCATATTGACGAACGGAATGACAGCAACTGATTGCCGGCCGTCTACAGAAACGGATGCTTCGCCCGGCATTCCAGTCGATACATTCTGCCCCGGTGTCGCCACTGTCTCGACATTGTTTTCCGCTGTAATGTTCCGGGCTCCCGGTTGATCACTTGTTTCCGGGATGAAGCGATCAAGCACTACGATTCCAGCGACGATCAACAGCAGAATGATCGTAATTTGGTCGAGTTTCCTCGCGGTGTAGTGGGAGATTGACTGATTCGAAACAAGCTCTGATTCCCGTTTCAAACCTTCCGGGGTCATTTCATAAGCCCAGGAGAAAATCAGTACAGGTAAAATACCTACCACGAGGATGAGGAATATCAGCTTCCCCGCCGAGCCTGGCAGTTCGAGGATGGTGCTAAGCACATCCACGATTTGTAGCAACAGCCAAGATGCAACCAGGTAGGCGACTGCTACTCTGATTACGTTGCGGCGTTTGAGTTCATCGAAAAATGACATTTTTCATGCCCCATGTCCGGGCACCGATAATGGAGGAAGCGGCGAATATTGTCGAACGCAAGAGGCTCGCGTTATGGCCGCATTGGGTCATTAGCGGACCTTTTGGGTCATTCTAGCCCAATGTCTGCTTCCGGGGGTAAACCGAACTTTCAATAAAAGGTGTCAGAATTATTTATCTCGGCATCAAACAAGTCTGACACCTTTTTGCACGTGCCATCGCCAGAATCAGATCGGTAAGCCTCGCCAAATCCCGCAGGTCCAATACCTCAGCAGGGGAGTAGTTATACCGACCGGGCCAGGGCAGCCCAGAACAATGACAACCTGCTGATGCGGTCTAATCTGCAGCATAGGAAGTGGAATCCCATGCGAGGAACAGGGTCTTGGGTCCGCGGAAGGAGAAGTTCGGGTGGTAGCTGAGGTCCTGGCCGATCACCAGCCTCAACGACGGGATTTTGTTTGTGAGCAGTTCCAGAACAATCGTGAGTTCCAGTCTCGCGAGCAATCGGCCGAGGCAAATGTGGGGTCCCCGCCCAAACGCGATATGTTTGCCCGAGTTCTTGCGATCCAGGTCATATTGGTCCGGCTCGGGAAACAGCCGGGGATCATGATTCGCTGCAGCGAGTGACATGAAAACCTCTGTGCCTTTGGGAAGACGGATGCCTCGGAATTCCGTGTCGCAGGTCGTGATTCGGCGCCAACTAGTCTGTGCAGAGTTGAACCGGAGTACTTCCTCAATCGCCTGTTTAATCAGCCTCGGGTCATCACAAAGGCGCTCCCAGTTATTGCGCTCGCCAAGCAAACACAGCAGTGAGTTGCTAATCAGGTTTCTGACTATTTCGTGCCCGGCAAATGAAAGACCGTAGATGACCGACTGCACCTCAACGTATGTTAAGTCGTCCGGGTTTTCCGCGTGTGCTGCCAGCAGCTCCGAGGTGAAGTCATCCGCAGGGTCATCGCGTCTCATCTCCACGTATGCCGCGACATAGCGCCAATAGGCGAGCAGGTTTTTCGCTACTTCGATCTGTTCATCCCTGCTCGTTTTTCCCCAAGTGAATTCGAGGCGGTTGTTCGTCCACGCCTTCAGTTGTTCGTCGTCAGACTCGGGAAACCCGATTAACCTGAAGATAGTCTCAGCAGGGAGCGGATTACCAACTGCACTGACCCAGTCAGCCGGCGAACCATGCGACAACATGTTGTCAATAAGATCCTCAGCGCGTTTTCGGACAACGGGTTCGAGGACCTTCATGCGCCGGGGTGAAAATCCGGCCTGCGTGTATTTGCGAATACGAGTGTGATCTGGCTGAGGCCGGTTAGACATCACCGCAACCGGATTGTAATCGTCCGCTGAAAGAATCTCCGCCGCTTCTGCACAAATCGGGAACACCGGATCCTGCACGTTTGTCGAGGAAAAAACGTCAGGGTTCATGAAGATTTCTTCGACATCTTCCATACGTGTAACGACAACGTAACCCAGTGGCTGAGAGTAGAAGACGGGTTCGTTCTCGCGCTTTAATCCAAGCCAGGCATACGGGTTGGCGATATATCGCTCGGCAAAGGGTGAAAATTCCTGATCGACCGGGCAGCCACTCGGGGCATCCGCCTTTTTCGCATCGACTTTGTGATATGCCAGATCAGTCATGGCGATTTATCCTCGTTGAATACTTGCTGGTAGTTGCAGCGCGGTCGCTAGCGACCATTTAATCTTATTCTAGCTCACTGGCTGCCTCCGGAGAGATTGCGTTCGTTCATCATGCGCTTTTCTCCGTGGCTGCGAGCGCCGCCGCTGCAGCGAGTTTCTGTTGGGCCTGCCAGGGCGGCCCGATCGATCGGCCCATCTCCAGTAGAAAAGCGTTGATGTCCTCGCAGCCCAGCACCGTTGCCGCGTCATGAAATACGTGCTCGCGGTCGTACCAATACACGTGCCAGCCGCGCGCTTCGGCTGCGGTGGCGAGCGCTTCGCGATACATGACGGAGTCGGCGACGGTCTGTGCGCGGTTGTCGGCAATGCGTTCCTCGGTTGTCGGCGGAAGTTTGGGGCATACGCGGATCGCGATGCTCGTAATCGGCTCAGGTACCGCTGCGGCCAGCGCTTCAAGGTTCTCTCTCGCGCCGCGTGCTGCGGACTCCCGCACCCGTTCGACAAGCTCGATTGCCTCGGCAAGCGAAATCTCGCGCGCCCACGGGCTGTTTTTGTAACGACCCACCGCCCACGACCCTTCATGGTGATGCGGGTGAGTTGGCAGTTCGCTATCTGTCAGGTCAATGCGGCGGCGATCGCGGAACTCGCCGTCAGACGCAACTGTAACGAGTACCGCCGAGTTACCGTGCTCGGTGACACCAACGGACACAGTCCGCTGCGTTCGTCCTTTTGCCACGCCTTCCTACCTCTTGGGATTGGTCAGATTCCCGCTTTGGGTCGTTAGCGGTTATTCGGCCTGATATTAGCTCAAAGGCCGCATCCGGGTGGAGCGCGGGCGTTCAAACCGTTTGATTTCGCAGTTTCTAGAGGCCGCTTTCGTCGCATGACAGATGTCAGTCTTAACGGCGACATGATCCGCTACAGGCAACACCGCTGGTTGATGACTTGTGGTTATACTGGCGGAATGACGAATCGAACACTATGTTTTCGGCACGCTACGCTGATTGTGTTGGCGCTGCTGTGGTATCCGGCGAATTCCAGCCTGGCGCAAGATGTTTCTGAAAACCTGATCCTGGTCACTTTAGATGGCGTCCGCTGGCAGGAGGTGTTCGGCGGCATTGACATGGAGTTGATCGAGGATGAACGCTTCACCAGCGAACCGGAATATCTAACGCGAACATACTGGCGTGAGCAAAGATCCGAACGTCGCAAAGCGCTTTTCCCATTCCTGTGGTCGGAAATCGAGGAGAGGGGCACGCTGATCGGCGACAGGGAGCAGAACAGTTATATTGAAGTGTCTAATGACCAGTGGTTTTCATACCCGGGTTACAACGAAATCCTGACTGGCAGAGCGGATCCAAACATCGATTCAAATGAAAAGATTTGGAATCCGAACGTCACCTTTCTCGAAACTCTAAATGAGTTAGAGGAATTCCACGATCGCGTGCTTGCATTCGGCTCGTGGGATGTATTCCCTTACATTATCAACACTCAACGCAGCGGAGTGCCGGTTAATGCGGGATTTGCGACTGCATCAAACGCCGTCACCGCGGAGTCGCGATTTTTGAACGAACTGTCCGCAGAAGCGCCCAAGCTATGGTCAACAGTGCGGGCGGATTTCCTCACAAACGGGTACGCCATGGATGCGCTGAAGGCGCAAAACCCACGTGTGATCTACATAGCATATGGTGAGACTGACGACTTCGCGCATGATGGAAACTACGATCGATATATTGACGCTGCACGTCGTTCCGATTTGATGCTGGCAAAACTCTGGCACTGGGTGCAGTCGACGCCACTCTATCGTGATCGAACGACCCTGCTCATTACAACCGATCATGGCAGAGGGTCTACTCCGGAAAGCTGGAAAGATCACGACAATGCTGCTGCGACCAACCAGCAAGGTGTTGAAGCTGTACCTGATGGTTTGCAAAATTCTAATGAAATCTGGCTTGCCGCCATCGGGCCGCACATTAAGCCTGGTGGGCTTGCCGAGGGGCATTGGAAGCAGTCACAGATTGCAGCCACCGCGCTTGTTTGTTTGAAGTTGGACCCGACTCGTTTGATGCCAGATGCTGGCAGTGCAATGACGCAAATACTGCAATAAGCCCTGCATCAAGGTAGCGCATGCAGCTGAGCATTTCCGAATGCCAAATCGCTTCACAATTGCAAAGCGATGACCGCTTTTCAAAGCAAAGCGGACGGCTAAATCGCCTGATTTGAGCGTTTTGGCGCTAGTTTGCGCGCCATCGCCGGAGAAGCGCCAGGACCTTTTCGCCATTCTCAAAACTGTATGAAAAATTGCCGTCCGGCGAGAACAGCGCCGAATACTCATCCGCGCGATTTGATCTCGCCCAAACGTCGAAAGTTGCCATGGCTTCCCCAAGAACCTTGCTGGATGCGGGCGACAGAGTTGCGGATATAGACTCGATCCGACCATTAGCGTCAAACATGAAACGTGACTCATCATAGGTGATGAATTCGATATCGACCAGGTCAAGCCACTTGTTGGTTTCGATAGCCAGGCACGAGACTTCCTGATCCTTTGCCTGACAATCTTCAAATACTATTTTCGTATCAAGCGCCAGGTCGTACTCGTGAATAGCTCGTATTTGATCGGCGCCGACCAGGGATCCCAATGGCCCGAAATTCAATCTTGCATCCTCGGCAAACATGCTGAGTGTCGATTCCAAATCATGACCATTCTTTTGGTTTTGATAGTCCAAAATCAACGCGAGGTTATCCGGCTGCGTTGAACACGATGCCAATAGCAGGATAGGGCTGAGCACCAGGATTGAAATTTTCACTTCTGGCTCCAAATGGCATTTGAAAGTCTGCGAAGGAATTGTCCACTGTGAGTCGTTAGCAGGCCATTTCGCGCATATTAGCGCAATGATCCTGCTAAACGTTAACAACATCCTATGATTAACTTGGTTGTAAGCTTCAGGCTACGACACCAAAAAAACGACCAACTCCCGCAGTGAGCAACATTGCAAGCACGCCCCAAAAAGTCACTCTGATGACGCCTACAGAGATTTTCGCGCCGCCCGCGTATGCCGCAAGCCCGCCCAGAAAAGCCAGGAAGACGAGAGATGACAGTGCGACCGCGGGAATTAGCCGGGCTCCCGGTATAGCCCAGGCAATCATCAATGGAAGTGCGGCACCCACAGTGAATGTCCCTGCCGAAGAAAATGCCGCCTGAACAGGTTGAGCACTGCCATTAGCCGAAATACCGATATCATCTCTGGCATGTGCCCCGAGGGCGTCGTGAGCCATGAGCTGCTCTGCGACCTGTCCAGCCAATACGGGCTCGATTCCTCTGCCGACATAGATTTCTGCAAGTTCTACCATTTCAAGTTCGTAATTGTCCTCCAGAGATTTTCTTTCGAGCGCCAGGTCCGCATTCTCTGTATCTGCCTGGGAGCTGACTGACACGTATTCGCCAGCCGCCATGGACATTGCCCCGGCAACTAGTCCAGCAACACCGGCAAGAAGAATATTCTCTTGCGAGGTGCCTGCTGCAGCGACGCCAATAATCAGGCTGGCCGTGGAGACAATCCCGTCATTTGCACCCAGCACCGCGGCGCGCAACCAGCCAACGCGATGTGCTTTGTGTGGTTCATCGTGACTCATAAAATGCCTCGCTGGATCTATTCCGGTCAACAATAACCAGTAGTGAAACGGGGAGATTGCGGCTGCTTACGACTTTGTCAACGTAATATCTGTCTTGAATGTATAACGAACGGCCAAAGTACCTGAATCCAGAATTTTTTTGCGGTCGCTGGCGGCCAGCAGCAACCGTTGGCAAACAAGTGGAACGTGCTGTTAGGAGTTGGGCGGAGAGGGCGATTGTCGGTCGCTTATTATTGTACTGACGCCAACAATGAAGAACAGGATGCCAGCTCCGATAGAGAGAGGGCGCTGCGGTTCTGCTATGAAACCTGCCACCAGAAGTGCAATTCCGCCCAGGAACCAAAGTACCGCAGTTTTCCGTGCCTTCGTCATTGCGCCCTATATTGTTAGCGCGCCCATTTCGCATGCACTGCCACTTCTTCAATCCAATCCACAGCCTCGTCTAAATCAGTGAAAACTCTCGCAAAGGCGCCGCGATTCGCGCTCACAACCTGGGCGAACCTGTCGGGATCAACAATTGGTTCATTTCCGACAACCGCAAGCCCAATGCCCGCACCAGGTCCCCATTGAAGCTCCGCAATACGCACGCCATGGTCATACCGCTCCACGGTGGTCGGCGGATCGCCATTCGTATCTCGTATGTCGACGAGGACGGCCTTGCGATCGTTCTCAACAGCCGCAGCAAAAATATCTTGCCACAAATCATACAACGCACTGGACTCAAACGACTCTTGAAAGTGTGCTACTACGTATTGGGGCTTAACGACGACCTGAAAATCCATGCTCATGACTGACAATACCCTGGAGGCAGAACCGATCCTTTTGTAACGCGACCGATAAAATTGGTAACACTCGTCATGCGTAGCCGATGGCAATGGCCGTTGTGGGTCGCCAGTGGCTCGACAGCCTGATAGTAGCTCAATTGCCGTTATTGCCCAATAACCGCCATTGGGACGTCGCCGGGACATTGCTGGCGCGACCGTCGAACGACTCAGTCGATGTACACTAACCTTGAGAAAGCTTCAGGAATTGCAGGTGACATGGACCAGAACCTGAGAAAAATTGTGCAGAAATTCGCCTGTGTCGGTACGGCCGTGATGGGTCTCACAACAGTGTCAGCTTGCACCGGGAGTTCCACGGCGGTGGTGGAGGTCAGTCGGCCCAATATTCTGTTCATCATGTCGGATGATCATTCCGAGCGAGCCATTAGTGCCTATGGCAGTTCATTGATACACACGCCCAATATTGACCGTATCGCGAATGAAGGCGTGATTTTCAGGAATTCCTTCGTCGCCAATTCTATCTGTGGCCCATCGCGGGCAATCATGCTGACGGGCAAGCACAGCCACAAGAATGGCTTTCGCAGTAACAACGATCGTTTCGATGGCAGCCAACCGACTTACCCGCAGTACCTGCAGCAGGCGGGTTACACCACGGCCGTTGTCGGCAAGTGGCATTTGGGTTCCGACCCGGTTGGATTCGACTATTGGGAGATATTACGTGGGCAAGGGCACTATTATTCGCCGGACTTTGTAACGAACACAGCGTCCGATGTTACCGAGGAGGTGGTCGTCACGGGTGAGTCTGGCCAGGTTGTTGGCGTGGAACTCGAGAACCATTACGCCGGGGCATATTCGACAACAAAAATCGCCGATCTCGCTCTGAGTTTTCTCGAGAACAGGGACAAGTCAAAGCCGTTCGCGCTGGTTTTCAATCATAAGGCACCGCATCGCAACTGGATGCCCGACGTTGACGAACTGGGTGAGATCGACACATCGCACCTGGAAGTGCCTGAAAATTTCTATGATTCCTACGACGGGCGGCCAGCTGCCGCCGCCCAGGAAATGGAAATCGGCGACATGTATCTCTCATATGACCTCAAGCTGGAACAGAATGAATATCAGGGTGACCTAGACAATGTGGAAGACGGCTGGCCGGAGCGCTGGAAGACGCTCTATGACCGCATGTCCGCGGACCAACAAGCCAGGTGGGATGCCTACTACGCTGAAGCCAATAAAGAATACCAAGCTGTCAAACATGACTCGAAACAACTTTTGGAATGGAAGTACCGCCGGTACATGCACGATTACCTTGGTTCAGTCCTGTCGATGGACCGTAGCATCGGTCGCGTTCTGGACTATCTTGATCAGGTTGGGCTTGCCGGGAATACGATCGTTGTCTACACATCGGACCAGGGCTTTTATATCGGTGAGCACGGCTGGTTCGACAAGCGCTTCATGTACGAAGAAAGCATGCGCACGCCGCTGGCGATCCGTTACCCTGCGGAAATCGCGCCTAACCAGGTGGTAACGGAGATGGTTCAGAATATCGATTATGCGCCGACACTGCTCGACCTGGCAGGCGTTCCGGTAGCGCCCGATATCCAGGGGCTTTCATTGCGGGGCCTCGTGACCGGCGAATCAAAAACGCTGAGCCGGGACAGCCTTTATTACCACTACTACCAGGGCATAGAGACCGAGCATCGCGTCGCGAAGCAATTTGGCGTTCGTACGAAGGACTACAAACTGATTCGCTTTAAGGATGTCGGGATGGATCACTGGGAAATGTATGCTCTGCAAAACGACCCTGGTGAAATGCATAATATTTATGACGATCCTGCATACGAAAGTATTCGCCAGGATTTGCACCGGGAGTTGCAGGACCTGCGAATTCAATATGACGACAGGTCGGGAGAAGAATAGTTACGGCAAAGGAAAACTGGCTTGATGTCCGCGTTTTGCAAAACAAAAAGCAGCAGTCAGATAATTCCTAAAGCCCGCAGTGACTGAATGGTCAGGTCCTTGCGCAATGCAGCTTGTTCGGCCCGGTCCATACGCATATTCATCGCGAACAGCCAGGTCTCATCGCGTTTCTCAATATATCCAACGTACCAGCCAACGTGCAGCTCGGCGCCGGTCCAGCCGGTTTTCGCATAGAGTGTGTAATTGGTCGCTTGCTCGACCAGCATGATCGATTTCAGGATATCGATATGCTCACGCCGATAGGGAAGCGAATAGTCGAGTAGCTTCCTGAGAAACGTTATTTGCTCATTGGCCGAAATCAGCAAATCGCCATTCAGCCAGAATTGATCAACCTGCTCGCCAAGCTGCTGGTTTCCGTAGTCCATGGCCGCAAGTGCGGCTGTGTATCGGTCGGTGCCAACTTCCCTCGCAATTTCCTGGTAGCACCATACACAAGAGACCTGGAGTGCGGACTGGAGGGTCTGGTCCTTGTTCCAGGCCTGAACGCCTCTTTCTGTTCCGTCCCATTTGAATGTCGAATCCGCCGACGTCACCACCGCCGCATCGAGCGCGATGAGCGTATTGGGAATCTTGAAAGTCGATGCGGGGGAGAATCGCGTATTCGATCTTTGGTCGTTATAAACGTAACGTCGATTTCCATCAACGGCAGCGACCACAATAGTTCCAACGACACCCGCAGCTTCAAACACCCTGGCAACAGAGTCGATTTCGGCATTTTCCTGCGAATAGACGGTTTGGCTGGTTGTAAGCAACGCGATCAGCGTCAATGCCGTTACGAGTATAGATCTCACCCAACTTTTCCCTGGACAATAGGTCTGAATTCTCTACCGTCGGCGACCGGAATGACATAGAAAGAATGCCGCCAGAGCGGCGGCATCATTTTGATCTGAGCGGTGGTGTTAACAATTTGTTACAGCCCAACACTCCGCTCGGTGGTCAGCGATGCTTCAACTACTGGTGACGCTGAACTGCTTCGAGTGACATTTTCACGTTCTCCATCGGGGACACTCCGCCAATCGTCTCGGCGATCTTGCCATCTGACGTTACGATGAATGACGTGCGTTCCGCGAATCCATGACCGATCTCGACGCCTCGCGTGTCCTTGGCGCCCTCGCGAGCATCGCGAACGTCGAGGCCATAAGACCGTGCTATTGCCCCACTTTCATCAGAAGCGACCGCCAGCTTGCCGGCGCAGTAGTCCGGATCGGCCGAGAAGTCATTAAGCCGTTCTATGCTGTCGAGTGAGACGCCAATTACACTTGCGCCTGCCGCTTTGAACGAATCCATGTTTACGGCGAACTCATGTGCCTGGATGTTGCATCCCTGCGTATAGGCGGATGGATAAAAATAGACCACTACCGGGCCTTCGTCGAGCGCGGCACGCAGTGAGAAATCGAAGGGTTCGCCGGCCAGCGATGCTTTCGCCTCGAACACCGGTGCAGGCTCGCCAGCTTCGAGCGCAGCGAAAGCTGACAGAGTTATGGCGGTAGAGGCCAGGAGAGCAATTAGAACGTTTTTCATAGTAAGCCCATTGTTAGTTGGTTTGAATTCGGTGGCCAAACGGCCAGTTTCTATTCTGACTATCGTGAAAGACACGCGCAAGTCCCGGCACCACTGCGACCGCAGGAGCCCCAGTTCGTGGACGCCCGCCGACGTTCATTGGCGTGAAGCCTACGCGCGGCTGGCGTAGTAGGCGGTCACGAGAGGGTCGCTCTCGACACGCTTCTGGTGTTCGACAAGGCTCGGCGCCAATCGATCCACAAGATCCGCCGGTATGTGATCGAGATTTCCCGAGCGCAGCCAGCGCATCTGCACGAAGGCTTTCAAATCAGCCACGGTCAAACGATTGTCAGCGTAATATTCTCCGCCGCCCCGGGCCAGTAGTTCATCCAGCCCTTTCAGGAATACCGTCAACCAGCCTTCCGCGAGAGCGTCGCGCGCTTGCTTGAGCTCGTCGCCCTCCAGCCCGAACGTTCGTACGATGTGGTGACTTATATCCTCAGCGGCGTCCATGACTTCATCGCAATAAAGCGCCTGCAGATCGTCCTCTGGATACAAACCCGCCATCTTACCTACGTAGCGGCTGATGGCATTCGACTGCGTCACCTCAGCACCATCAATTCTTAGCACAGGCACCGCATTGAATCGGGCGGTCTTGCGCATCTCCTGAAATGCCGGAAACGATATGCGGTCATCCTCGAACTTGATTCCTGCGGCGTGAAAAGCGATACGGATCGGCTCCCCACGACCACCGTCGAAATCAAAATAGGTCAGTTTGTAACTGGGCATTGCGTCATCTCCTTCGCAAAGCAATTCCTGGTATGGATTGCGTTACTGGGTGTTTATTAATTCGTCGAATTCTGGATCCCCTTGCAACGCTTCGAGGTCCGGATCAGACAGTATAAGCTTCTTTGAGAAACCACGGTCCAGCGATTCACGCAGGTATTCCAGCGCGCGTCCTCGATCACCAATGCTCAATGCGGCGATCGATGCGAAGTAATAAGCGGTTTCGTCGCTGGTTAGCTCAAACAACCCGTCCAGAAGCGTCCGGGTTTTATCTGCGCGTCCGGTGTGCCCGTAGTAATGACTAAGGCGGGATAAGGCGACCCAGGATGATGGATTAATGGCAAGTTCCTGTTCGGCAAGTTCGATGGCCGTCTCGTAGGCCGCGCGGGCCTCTTCCTCATGACCCGAAATATACCGGTATGCATCGGCCATGCGTCCCCAGGGTTCATGAACGTCAGGCGCGTCCTCTATAGCCCGCCTTTGATTGTCGACGGCGTCGGCATACTTTCCCTGGTAGTAATTCACAAGCCCAAGATTGGTATAAGTCCAGCGGGTGGGAACCGGCGAATCGGCAAAGGCTTGTTCTGCTGCTTCCCAATCGGCCATTGCAAGGTAGGCATTGCCGAGATTGTTGTATCCAATATCCTGATCCGGAACCAGCTCGGCGACCCGGCGGTAACGCTGAATCGCTTTATCGTAAATTGACTGATCGTAAAAAAGATGGCCGAGCTCATTGTGGACGGCGTAGTTTCCACTCTCCAGCGTCTCCGCGTGTTGAAGCGTTTCCAACGCTTCCACCCAGCGACTTTGCTCCCCGTAAATACGGCCGAGCGAGAGATAGGGGCTAACTGCGTTCGGCTGTTTACCGATTGCGGCTTTCAGCTCCGTCACGGCCTGTTCAGTTTTCCCGCTGATTAGGTACAGGTTCCCAAGGGCCGTATGAACCTCCCACAGTGTGCCATTCAGTGCCAACGCCTTGTTGCAGTCGATTTGTGCGTTCGCGAAATATGTCGGCGCCATTGACTCGTCGTACCTGCCGAGATTTGCTTCACAACGGCCGGCAAAGGCCTGCGCAAAATTCGGATCGATTGCGATCGCGCGATCAAACAATTCCACTGCGGCAGTAAGCGTTGACTCTTCGTTTGGGCGTCGCAAGTAGTCGAGACCACGAAGGTAGAACTCGTAGGCCTCGATGCTGTCTGTGGGCTGCGAGGAAATCTGTGCTTCAGACTCAGGCGACAGTAACGGTACGATGGCTGAAGCAACGGACTTTGCGATATCAGTTTGAATATCGAAAACATCTTCCAATTTTCGATCGTAGGTGTCCGTCCACAAAAGTCGACCCGTAACGGCACTGTCCAGAGCTGCTGTGATTCGAATCAGGTTGCCCGCCCGGCGCACGCTACCCGACAGCACATTGTCGACAAATAGCGTAGAAGCGATCGTCAGGTGATCGATGTCCTTGTTTTTGAAGTAGGCGGTTGACGTTCGTGATGCCACTTTGAGCTCGCCAATCCGGGAGAGCACACTCAGGAGTTCTTCTGCAAGCCCGTCGGCGAAGTACGATTCATTAGGGTCCGGACTGAGATTGTCGAATGAAAGTACTGCAATGGATGCCGGATCGTTTTCGGCTTTTTGGCCTTGAATAGTTAAGGGCGATTGCGTCCCGGAAATCTGCCCAATCAGTCCGACAATCGTTGAAACTGCGACCGCCGCAACTGCCATAAGAATGACGTAGTCAGTGCGCTGCAGAGATAGCTCGAATTCACCGCCACTATTGCGGGTGCGGAGAAGCTGGCCATCGGTCAGCTCGTATCGCCAACCAAGCACCACAGCGATCGGGAACCCGACAATGGTGCCGATCCACACATAGCGGATTGCGAATTCCGGTATGTTGAACGCAGGAAAAACGAGTGACGCGACTTGCAATACTACCCATGCGCCGACAACGTAAATCGCTGCCGCCCTGAAAACCCGGCGACGACGTAGTTCACGAATGAAATTTGACCCGCGACCCATCAGTATTACCTCTGAGTGAGAAGGATAGCAGGTTGTGTCGGTGTCAGATCTAACCAGATTGACTGAAAACCACCGAATCCAGGTAAATCATCGGTTGTTCAAAACATTGCCATGCTTGATTCTGACCCAATGCCGATGGGCGAGAGTAAGTCCTGGCGCAGCAACATCGATTTCGTTGCAATTTCGTACGTCCGAAAATGAATCGTGTCGCCGAATGGTGATCCATCGTCATTTGCGGCGGACGCGGCCACATAGAAGATGATTGGTGGTGCGATTACCGCTGGCGCATGCCATTCCACCGCCCACGAAACACGCCCATCACTCTTGATCGGTTCTGTCGAACGAATTGACGCGCCGATGAATTCGACACCAGCCGCGGATGAAATAAACGTACCCGCCTGCTGCTCCGCAGCCATTGCAATCAGCTGAAATCCGGAGGTGACGGTAGCGGGATCTTCGAAATTGATTTCCAGTTCGTAGATCGCGCCGGGCTCCGGCTGTCCTGGCAAGCCGACGATAATAAGCGCCTCAGATTCACGGACAGGATCGTCGCCAAAATGACAGGTGGCGCAGTTTTGTTCCGCAGCGGGGTTGGCGGCGCCCCAGGGTGCGCCGTCCGGGAAAGCCCGCGCCGCGTCCAATGCAAACGCAGTGCCTGCGAAAATTATAACAACGCTCAAGACCCGCATGAGGGAATCTTATTTGTCGGGCTCAACAATGGCGCGGCCAATGTAGTTCGTGTCGGTGCCGAACCACACCGCACCGGATGGCTCGTGATAGTGCATGTGACGGATGGTGCCGCCGCCTGACTGAATTTCAGTCTCAGCGAAGAATGATTCTGTCGTCGGGTTGAAGCCCACAAGCACGTTCGGTTGCACGCCCGATGCGGCCATCCAGAGGTTGCCACTCGAATCAGACGCCATACCGTACGGCCGAGAGCCTTCACCCTGCGGCATCTGCCATTCAGTGAATTCGTCATCGCCCGGGTCGTATACACCAAGCATTCCTTTTGCGTAGTCGACATACCAAACTCGCCCGTCATTGAGAACTTCCAGTCTCCGCGGGCGAGCTTCGGCGCGCGGCAATTCAATCTCATCATGCTCGAGCGTAGTGGGATTGATATGGGCGAGTTTGTTAGAACCAAACAGTACGACCCAAACGGAGCCATCCGGCGCCATCTTGATACCGTATGGCCGCGACCTTGGGGTTCGCGATCGAATCAGATCGACCTTGCGGGATTCGATATTGAGACGACCCATCATGTTGCCGCCCTGCACGGTGAACCAGATGTTTTCTTCCCCGTCATCGAAGACAAGCGTGTGCGGATCGCGTGCCGCTTCATCCGGCATCATGATCTCTTCGATTTCCTTCGTTTGCGGATCGTAGCGGCCAATCAGTCTGTTGAGATTGCCCGCGTACCAGACAATACCGTCGGAGCCCACGATCAGATTATGCGGTCCCGACCCGTCTTTGAGTTGAACCTGCATGAATTCGCCGGTTTCTGCATTTAGATGCGCAAGATATCCGCTGCGTTGACCCACGAACCAGATTGATGTGGCGTTCTCCGCAAAGGGATCCCGCGGACGCGATTGCTCATACGGTACCTGCCACTCCTTAATATCCAGGCTGTCAGCCAGGACAAAAGTGGTCGCTGAAACGGCGACGATGCCCGCGAAAAAACTGAGTGATGTTCGCATTATTTTCGCCTCCAGGTGTGGCCGCTTTTTGAGCGGCTTTTATAACGAAAGAAAAGGCACAAGACCAGCAAAGATAACATGTCTTCGACACGGCAAACGCCCACAATATCCCCTCGCCGCGAAGCTGTGGCCGGGATGTCCGCAGTCGTAAAGCCAAAAAACCGGGACATTCCTGATTTGATGGATTAACAGCCTAACGATATCAAGTGGACACTCATGATCTGAAGATTTGACGCCCTAAATCAGGAATGTCCCGGTTTTATCCGTTTGCGAATCTCGTCCACCGCTTCCTGCGCTTTGGCACGCCCTTCTTCAATCGCGTCGGCGGCGCGGCGAAACTCGAGCATGCCGATGTCGCCGACCTTTGGTGCGATCATCACGTCGGCCGGGTCAATATCCAATCGGCTTCGGGTGATCTGATCCTGAAAGATGCTGATTGATTTTGAAATTGAAGTTATCAGGCCGGGCGCCTTATCTGATTCATCGCCATTCGCACCCAACATTTTTGAATAGGCCTTGGACTTTTTCTTCAGGTTACCGAGTACGGTTTCATCTTCCAGTGAGGCGACCTCTGGCTCCACTCTCTTGTGTCGTTGCAGGATATCGGAGTTAAGGTTTACGGCGATAACGATGTCGGCTCCAAGTGCGCGGCAGGCGGTAACGGGAACGGGGTCAACCAGTCCACCATCAATCAGCCATTGTTCCCCGATACGAACCGCGGGAAACAACCCCGGCATAGCCATTGAGGCGCGGACAGCATTTGCCATACATCCCTCCGTGAGTACGACCTCGTGGCCTTTCTCGAAGTCGGTGCAAATCGCGGCAAATGCCCGGTCCAGGGACTCAATGCGAACATCGGCAGCGGCTACGAATTTATCCAGAAACCAGTCGAATTTTTCAACATCGACGAATGCCGTGTGCGGCATCCGCATGCTAAAGAAGCCCAGCACATCGGCCAAATTCGAGTCGAGTACCCAGCTTTCCAGTTTGTCGAGATTGCCAGCAACGTATGAACCGCCAACCATGGCGCCTACAGATGTGCCACAAACGATATCGGGCTCGATGCCCTCTCTCAATAACGCCTTGATCACGCCAATATGAGACCAGCCGCGTGAAGCGCCCGAGCCCAGGGCAAGGCCGATTTTTGGCGTGCTAACTGATTCCTTCATTGGTTGACTCTGCCAGGCAATGACCGCTCATTGTAGAAGAGTCTGAGCACGGCCGTTTACATCAATTACTCCTCACCTGTCTTCTCGATTTGAGCCTCTGCTATGCTCTGGAAGATAGAGCACCACAAAGGGGGCCCGTTATGAAGCAATTGTCTGTCTTGTGCCTTCTGGCCACAGCGCTCGGCGCCTGCAGCCAGGAATCTGCCGATCCGGTCGGGCAGGGCATCCCGATCGATGGCGACGACATTGCCGGTGTGGTCTCGAGCCCTGCGGGCCCCGAAGCAGGGGTCTGGGTCATCGCGGAAACAGCCGATCTGGGCACCCGTTTCGCACGCATTGTCGTGACAGATGATGAAGGCAGGTACCTCGTGCCGGACCTTCCCGACGGCAACTACGATCTTTGGGTTCGTGGCTATGGACTGGTGGACTCGGAGAAGACAGCAGCGACTCCAGGACAGAATGTAGATCTGACGGCAACGGTTGCACCGGACGCGGCCGCAGCGGCGCAGGTTTATCCGGCGGCATACTGGTTCGCGATGATGAACTTGCCAACCGAAGAAGAGGCGGCGGAACTCGATGGCGGCCTGAATCTCTATCTGACCTGGGTGAAGAACATGGGTTGCGTTGGTTGTCACCAGTTGGGCAACGAGGCGACCCGCACTATTCCGGAGTCACTCGCCGATATCAAATCGTCGGAACAAGCCTGGGCACGGCGGATATCCTCGGGCCAGGCGGGCGACAGCATGATTCGCCTGGCCGCACAGAACTTGAAGGGTCTGCCGATCAAATACATGGCCGAATGGACAGACCGCGTTGCCGCCGGTGAGATTCCCGCACATTCGCCGGAGCGACCATCCGGCGTTGAGCGTAATGTCGTCGCGACAGTCCGCGACTGGTCAAGCCCGCAGTTTTATATGCATGACCTCTCTGGCACCGATCGTCGCAATCCTACCGTCAACGCCTACGGCAAACTCTACGGCGCGCCGGAACTCAGCACGGACGAAATGCCAATACTCGATCCTGTCGCAAATACCGCCACCGTGTTTAACCTGCCGGTACGTGACGAGGATACGCCGACCACAAACTCGGCTCCGGTGGTTGCGCCTTCGCCATACTGGGGCGATGAACGAATTTGGGACAGCAAGGCGAACGTCCACAATCCGATGCTCGACCAGGAGGGCAGGGTATGGATGACTGCGAGGATTCGTGGTCCGGACAATCCTGATTTTTGTAAGGAGGGTTCAGAACATCCATCCGCGATGCTGTACCCGAAGAATCGAACGAGTCGCCAGCTCTCGGTGTTCGATCCAACGACCCGTGGCTACGTTTTCGTGGATACCTGTTTCAGCACGCACCACCTGCAGTTCGCCTACGACGACAACAACACGCTGTGGACCAGCGGTGGCGGCGACGTCGTTGGCTGGCTGGATACCAACAAGTTCTTCGAAACAGGCGACGCCGCCGCATCGCAGGGTTGGGCGCCGCTCATTCTTGACACCAATGGCAACGGCGAACAGGACGAGTGGACGGAGCCCGGTGACGAGATGGACCCCGCACTCGACATGCGGATTCCAAACGGTTTCTACGCAGTCATGCCTGAACCTCGCGGCGACGCAATCTGGGGATCCAACGCGTTTCGCTATCCTGGCTCGATCACCCGGCTGAATCCCGGGGACAATCCGCCGCAAACGGCCTTGGCCGAAGTCTATTATCCGCCGCTGCCGGGTTTCGGCATTCGCGGCGCGGATATCGATAAGAACGGTGTGGTCTGGACATCACTCGGCAGTGGACACCTGGGTGAATTCGACCGCAGCAAGTGCGCAGGCCCATTGAACGGGCCCGAGGCGACGGGCAATCACTGTCCCGAGGGCTGGACCCTGCACGATCTGCCAGGTCCGGGCTTTGCGGACCTGCCCGAATTCAGTGTCGAGTCGAGTTACTACACCTGGGTTGATCAGCACAATTCGCTGGGTCTTGGCGAGGATGTGCCCATCGCAACGGGTAATCTTTTTGACGGCGTGCACGCACTGGTTGATGATGAATTCGTCACGCTGAGAATTCCGTATCCGATGGGCTTTTACACGAAGGGATTCGAGGGCCGCATTGACGATCCGGAAGCTGGCTGGAAAGGTCGCGGCATCTGGGTGCCGGAAGGTGGGCGTACGCCGTGGCTGAAAGAAGATGGCAAAGGCTCCAAGCCGATTGTTGTGCATTTCCAGGTGCGCCCCGATCCGCTGGCAAAGTAGGGTCTTGCGAATGAAGCTGGCGCAGGACTAACCGGATTATCGCAACAGGCTAAGGGATGGCTATAAAAATGATAAAGAAATACTGCGCGATGTCGGTTGCGGCCATGCTCGCAATACTGCCGAATGCGTGGGCACAGGAGCCCGGGCGTGTTCAGTTCCAGAACTCGTGCAGCGCTGCAGTACAGGTCGAGTTCAATAACGCGATCACACTGCTGCACTCATTCGAGTACCCCGAAACCACGCGGCTATTTCAGGAGATTCGTGAGCGGGATCCGGGATGCGCGATGGCGCGCTGGGGCGCCGCAATGAGCATCTGGCATCCGCTTTGGGCGCCCCCGAGTGAGGCTGATCTCGAAGCGGGCGCGCGAATACTTGCCGGTACCGAGGGCCTCGAAATGAGGCCCCGCGAAGCCGCATACATCAATGCGCTCAAAGCATTCTTTTCCAGCACTGACATGAGCACGCACCTGCAACGAGCGCGTGTATTCGAGTCGATGATGAGCGAGGTCTATACCAATAACCTGGATGATCCGGAATCGACGGTATTCTATTCACTTGCATTGCTGGCCGCCGCCGACCCGCGCGACAAGAGTTATGCACGCCAGTACAAGTCTGCGGGACTACTCAATTGGGTACGCAGCTCGCAACCCGAACATCCGGGCGTGCTGCATTACCTGATTCACAGTTATGACTTCCCAGGCCTCGCACATCTCGCGCTGGATTCCGCGACGATCTATGCGGATGTCGCGCCGGATTCAGCGCATGCGCAGCATATGCCGTCGCACATATTTACCAGGCTCGGTCTGTGGGACAGATCATTGTCGTCTAATCACGATTCGACGAAGTCGGCAGCAGAATACACTGTGCGAGCGCACCTGCCGGGGCATTACGACGAAGGTTTGCACGGCATGGATTACCTGATGTACGCGATGCTGCAGACTGCCCGGGATGACGAAGCTCGAGAATTACTGAATCGGCTCGCCGACATTACGCGAACCGATACTGAAAATTTCAAGGTTGCCTATACCTACGCAGCGTCACCGGCCCGTTTTGTACTCGAACGTCGTGCGTGGAAAGAGGCCAGTGAACTCGAACTCATACGCAAAGATTTCGGCTGGGACGAGTTTCCATGGGCACAATCCATTCATCATTTCGCTCGCGGCATCGGTGCTGTTCGGGGCGGTGACGTCGAAAGCGCGAATCGCGAACTCGCGGTGATCAGGGAATTGCAGTCCAGGCTCTCGCCGAATGCGATTCCGTACTGGCGCGAAGAAATGCAGGTCCAGGTAGATGCGTTAATGGCCTGGATAGCGCTCGCGAACGGTGACGGCGACAAGGCTCTCCTGTTGGCGTCCGGAGCGGCAGACAGAGAAGACGCGGTTGATAAACATCCGGTTACGCCCGGAGAAGTGCTGCCGGCACGGGAACTGTATGCCGATATGCTGTTCGAAACTGGTCAATACGTTAAATCACTGTCCCAGTACCAGGTTGTTCTGGCAGGATCACCGAACAGGTTGAACGCAATGCTTGGCGCGATTCGGGCAGCAACGAAATCCGGCGATCCAGGCGTCGCAGAAAAGTTTGGTCAAATCGTCAAGGAACAAACCAGTCACGGGGCGCCGGGGCGCGTTACACTTCAAGATGCCTTGACCGGCGCGCGTTAGGATTCCGTTGAACGACATCAACCTGCGGCCAGAGAGCTGGCGCATGAATTAAGAGAGATCTGTGCGAAAATTTCTGGTCGTAATTGTACTGTTCTTCGTGTGTCTTGCATCGTTCGCGCAAGACCGCTGGAGCCGTGAGGGGCAGATCTCCACTGACACGAATTCCTATGCCGAGTTCGCCTTTACCCGGGTCATATTCAAATCCGGCTACCAGCCCTTGCCAGGGCCAGGCAATACGTCCTGGCGCGACTGGCCCGATTCGGACATGCATTTTATTCGCGGCGTCCGGCGACTGACGGCCGTCGACATCGAGGACCGGAGCATAGCGATTCGGCTGACCGACGAGCAGCTGTTTGATCGCCCGTGGATCTATGCCCTGGAGGTTGGCAGCTGGCTGCTGTCGCAGGCCGAGGCAGACAGCCTGCGAGAATACCTGTTGCGGGGCGGATTTCTCGTGGTTGACGATTTTCACGGTTCTGTTCAGTGGGCCGGATTCATGCGGTCGATGGAGAAAGTATTTCCCGATCGGGCGATCGTCGATGTCAGCGAAGAAAGCGCGATCATGAATATGCATTTCGACGTTGACCATTCGAAACCCGTTCCGGGCATCATGGCGCTGCGTTACGGTGTGACCTACGAACACGATGGATACACGCCGACCTGGAAGGGAATCTACGATGATGATGGTCGTCTCATGGTCATCATCAACTTCAATGTTGATCTCGGCGATGCCTGGGAAATGGCGGACGAAGCCTGGTATCCCGAGAAATACACTTCACTGGCCTACCGTTACGGAGTCAACTACGTCCTGTATGCGATGACGCATTAATGCATCAATTGCTCGGGGTCGTCACGCTCTGCACAGGTCTTTTCCTGGCCGCTTGTTTGCAGGAACAGCCCGCAGTCGACTATCGGGACCTGAACAAGAATGAGCGGCTGGATGTTTATGAGGATGTCCGGCAGCCGACCGAAGCACGCGTTGATGATTTGCTTAGCCAGATGACGGTCGCGGAAAAGGCCGGCCTGATGTTTATCTACCGAACGACCGTCAATGACGATGGCAGTCTTGACTATCTCGCAGCCACCGGGCCCGAACGACTGCATGCTGTCAGCAATATCGAGCAACGAAAGCTGAACCACTTCAACGTTGGAGACATTCCCGAGGATCTGGCGACATTCGCGAAGTGGCAGAATGCTTTGCAAGAATATGCCGAAACGGAAACGCGTCTCGGTATTCCGGTAACGATCGCGTCTGACCCCCGGCATCACTTCAGCACCAATATCTATGCGTTCACGTCATCGGGCTTTAGTCAGTTCCCGGAGACGCTCGGGCTTGGCGCAATCAATGACCTCGATCTCATCGCACGCTTTGCAGAAATTGTACGCGAAGAATATGTGGCGGTCGGCATCCGGCTGGCTCTGCATCCTCAGGTCGATCTTGCGACTGAACCGCGCTGGCCACGTATCAATGGTGGCTATGGTGAGGACGCTTCGCTAAGCGCCGCTATTGCGGGTGCCTATGTGCGTGGCTTACAGGGTTCGACGCTGAGCGCTACCAGCGTGGCAACAATGACTAAACACTTCCCCGGCGGTGGTCCGCAGAACGAAGGGCTCGATCCACACTTCGAGTTTCAGACAGGGCAGGTATATCCGGGTCAGAATTTCGACTATCACCTGGCACCATTCGAGGCCGCCATCGAGGCCGGGACCGCAGCGATCATGCCTTACTATGGCATTCCTGTTGGCCAGACCAGCGAAGACGTGGCGATGGCTTTCAATAAAGACATCATCACCGGCCTGCTGCGTGAAAAGTACGGCTACGACGGCGTTATCTGCACCGACTGGGGTGTCATTACGGATATCACCATTGGGGACAACATTCCGTGGGCCGCACGTGCGTGGGGCGTCGAAGACCTGGGCAGGGCAGAGAGAGTAGGTAAAGCGCTCGAGGCGGGCATTGATCAGTTTGGCGGTGAATCAGCGGCCGAGCTCATCGTCGAGTTGCACGATTCAGGCAGATTATCCGAGGCAAGAATCGACCAGTCTGCGCGACGCATACTCAGGCAGAAGTTTGACCTTGGACTTTTCGACGATCCGTATGTCGACATCGCCGCTATAGATAAGAAAGTTGGCAAACCGGAGTCGAGGGCGCTGGGGCACGAGAGCCAGAGGCGTTCGATGACGTTACTCAGGAACGAAGTCGCGACTTTGCCATTGCCGGCTGCGGATCTGAAAGTATTTGTGCAGGGCATTAGCGGGGAGGCAGTCACACCCTATGCGTCAGTTGTCCCGACGCCGGAGGAAGCGGATTTCGCAATACTCAGAATCAATACGCCCTGGTATCCGGTCGACACGGACAATCCTTTCGCACTCGGCTTTCATCACGGGGACCTGGATTTCAAGGGAGAGCAAAAGCAGGAGATCCTCGAGCTGGTCGAGACCGTCCCAACCGTTGTTGTCATTTACCTCGATCGACCAGCGGTGATACCGGATATCGCGGCAGGTGCGGCCGCACTGATCGCCGATTACGGCGCAAGTGACCGCGCCGTTGCGGAAGTGCTATTCGGTGAAGCTGCACCACAGGGTCGATTGCCCTTCGAGCTACCCTCATCGATGGAAGCCGTCCGGCAGCAGTTGCCTGACGTCCCCGCAGACAGCGCCGATCCGCTATTCAATTCAGGATTCGGCCTGACGTATCAGTAGTCAGATCGAATCAAGGATTGAATTGAGTGTCGCGCTCGGTCGCATAGCGTCCGCGACCAGTTTCTCATCCGGATGGTAGTAACCACCGATATCAACGGCGTCACCCTGTGCGGCGATAAGCTCACTATTGATCGCCGCTTCCTGCGACGCCAGGGCTTCGGCTACAGGCGTGAATTTCTCGCTGAGGTCGCTGTCATTCGATTGCGAAGCCAGGGCTTCTGCCCAGTAGCGTGCGAGATAATAGTGGCTGCCGCGATTGTCGATCTCATTGACCTTACGGGACGGAGACTTGTTGGTCTCCAGGAATTTCGAATTGGCCTGATCGAGCGCGTCAGCAAGAACCTTTGCCTGCGCATTGCCCGACTTCTCAGCGAGGTCTTCAATCGAGACGGAAAGCGCCAGGAATTCACCAAGTGAATCCCATCGCAGGTGGCCTTCGGCAACGAACTGTTGCACATGTTTCGGTGCCGAACCGCCGGCGCCGGTTTCATACAGCCCGCCGCCAGCAAGCAAGGGAACGATCGACAACATCTTGGCGCTGGTTCCCAATTCAAGGATCGGGAACAGGTCTGTCAGATAGTCGCGCAGGACGTTGCCCGTGACGGATATCGTGTCTTCACCCGCTTTGACGCGTTCCAGTGTCGCGCGCATCGCGTCATTCGGAGACATTATGCGAATGTCGAGCCCGTCGGTATCGTGGTCCTGCAGATACGCTTCGGTTTTGGCGATCAGGTTGGCATCATGGGCGCGCTTCGGATCAAGCCAGAAAATGGCGGCGGATCCGGTTGCCCTTGCGCGGCTTACCGCCAGCCTGACCCAGTCGCGGATCGGGAGGTCCTTCGTCTGGCACATGCGCCAGATATCACCTTCTTCAACCGCGTGCTCGAGCAGAACATTTCCCGAGGAATCGGTAACGCGGACGGTGCCTGCTGCGGGGATCTCGAACGTCTTGTCGTGCGACCCGTATTCCTCGGCCTTTTGCGCCATCAGCCCCACGTTGCATACGTTGCCCATCGTTGTGACATCGAATGCGCCGTGTTTGCGACAAAAATCGAAGACTGCCTGGTAGATGCCAGCGTAGCAGCGGTCAGGAATCATCGCACGCGTATCGGCGAGTTGTCCGTCGGGTCCCCACATCTGACCGGAAGTCCGGATCGCAGCGGGCATCGATGCATCAATGATAACGTCACTCGGCACGTGCAGGTTCGTAATGCCTTTGTCCGAGTTAACCATCGCCAAAGAAGGACGGGATGCATAGACTGCCTGAATGTCCGCTTCGATTTCGGCCCTCTTGTCTGCAGGAAGGTCTGCGATTCGCGCGTAAACGTCGCCAACACCGTTGTTGGCGTCGACACCAATTTCATCGAACAGGTCCGCATATTTTTCGAAGACATCGCTATAGTAAACAGTTACCGCATGCCCGAACATAATGGGGTCGGACACTTTCATCATGGTCGCTTTGAGGTGCAGTGACAAAAGGACACCCTCGGCTTTTGCATCGTCCGTGGCTTTAGCGAAGAATGCGCGCAGTGCATTACGATTCATCACCGCTGCGTCGATGACTTCACCCGCGAGGACCGGCGTCGATTCTTTCAGCACGGTTGCGTTGCCGTCCGACGTGCAGAGCTCGATGCGAACATCTCCGGCTTGCTCAATCACCACGGATTTCTCGCTGGAATAGAAATCGCCTTCTTCCATATGTGCGACGCGTGATTTCGAGTCGGCACTCCAGGCGCCCATGGAATGCGGGTTGTTCTTCGCATACTGCTTGACCGGCGCTGCAACGCGGCGGTCGGAGTTTCCTTCACGAAGCACGGGGTTCACCGCGCTGCCAAGAACTTTTGCATACCGGTCCCTGATCGCATGCTCGGCGTCGCTCTGCGGTTCGTCCGGATAGTCGGGGATGTCGTAGCCCTGGGATTGTAATTCCTTGATCGCGACGATCAGCTGCGGAATTGACGCGCTTATGTTCGGCAATTTGATGATGTTGGCTTCCGGGGTCTTTGCGAGATCTCCGAGTTCCGCCAGAGCGTCATGCTGTTTTTGCCGGTCGGTCAGGTTGTCCGGGAAGTTGGCAATTATGCGGCCGGCGAGCGATATATCCCGTGTTTCAACGTCAACGCCGGCGGCTGCCGTGAATGCCTTAACGATGGGTAGAAGTGAGTGTGTTGCAAGTGCGGGTGCTTCGTCCGTAATGGTATAAATTATTTTTGCCGAGCTCATGCTGATTCGTCCGTCACGTTAATTTCTTCGTCGCCCCGGAAGAGGCGGCGATCCCAATTATTTGTCATATGGTGAGCGCGCATTGAACTTCAGCACTCAGCGAAGTGCAGCAAACCAAAGCCAATCTCTGCGCCGAATAATGGTGGGCCCGCCCAATCCGCCCGCGATCCTGATTGTTTTTCTTCCGTTGAGCGCGGATTGATCATTCGCGCTCCGCGCAAAGCATGGCAAGTTTAAGTCAATCTCTGCGCCAAATTATGGTGGGCCCGCCAGGACTCGAACCTGGGACCAAGGGATTATGAGTCCCCTGCTCTAACCAACTGAGCTACAGGCCCAAGTGTTTATTTTATTAACATTTTCTATTGTTGTTACAACGGCCTGACGGCCGCACTGCTCAAACCTTGTAGCCGTGCGACTCCGCTACAGGCCAAATATCATTTTTCTACTCATAAATTGTACACCGGAAAGGAAATCGATCCGCGGCGAAAGCAGTATAACCGGTCGCCCGAACTGGCGGGCGACCTTATTATCAGTCCTCGATAAGGAAACTTCTCAGCTGGTCCGAACGGGTCGGATGACGCAGCTTCCGCAGGGCCTTCGCTTCGATCTGTCGAATACGCTCGCGGGTCACGTCGAACTGCTTACCGACTTCTTCCAGTGTATGGTCGGTATTCATATCGATGCCAAATCGCATGCGCAGCACTTTCGCTTCCCGCGGCGTCAGTCCGGCGAGCACTGAATGCGTCGTTTCCTTCAGGCCTTCTGACGTCGCCGAATCGATCGGAGAGTGCACCGTCTGGTCTTCGATGAAGTCACCAAGATGCGAATCTTCGTCATCGCCAATCGGCGTTTCCATCGAGATCGGTTCTTTCGCGATTTTCAGGACCTTGCGAACCTTGTCCTCCGGCATCTCCATACGTTCAGCCAGTTCGTCGGGCAGGGGTTCGCGACCCATCTCCTGCAGCATTTGCCGAGAGATTCGGTTCAGTTTATTGATCGTTTCGATCATATGTACCGGAATTCGGATCGTCCGCGCCTGGTCAGCAATCGACCTGGTAATGGCCTGGCGAATCCACCAGGTGGCATAGGTCGAGAACTTGTAGCCGCGTCGATACTCAAATTTGTCGACAGCTTTCATGAGCCCGATGTTGCCCTCCTGGATAAGGTCCAGGAACTGCAGGCCGCGATTCGTGTACTTCTTCGCGATGGAGATCACGAGTCGCAGGTTGGCCTCAACCATTTCCTTCTTCGCTCGACGAGCCTTGGCTTCGCCGATCGACATCTGGCGATTGATTTCCTTGATCTCGGCAATCTTCAGATTCGTGAGTGTCTCGACAGCGAGCAGCTTGCGCTGAGCGCGCAATACGTCGTCGCGCAATTTGCCGAGAATCGAAGAGTGTTTGCGCTTCGCGCGAATGTGTTTCTCGATCCACGAAAGATCCGTTTCGCTCTTTGGAAAGCTCGCCAGGAAGTCCTTCCTCGGCATCCCTGCATCGCGTACGCAGATCTGCATGACCTGCCGCTCCTGCGTGCGGATAACGGAAACTGATGCGCGCAGATTTCGAACCAGCACGTCCGTCAGTTTCGGCGCGAGTTTCAATTCCATCAATTGGTCAGCAAGCTCCGCCTGAACCTTCATGGTCTTCTTGTCTTTGGCGCCATACTTGTCGATCGCAGTTAGTGAGCGCTTGAAAATTCGCTTGATCTTCTTCGATCGTGCGGCGACTTCTTCCGGATCGGGCCCGGTATCAACGACTTCGTCGTCGTCGTCGTCATCGTCCGTCTTTTGTACCGGAGACTTGATTTCGTCAGGCGCGTTCGGGTCAATAAAGCCAACGACGAAATCCTGCATCCTGGTTTCACCGGCACCAACTGCGTCTGCAACCTCGATCAACTTCTCAATCGTCGGCGGGAAATGTGCCATGTGGTACTTGACCTGGTTCAGGCCATCTTCGATTCGCTTGGCGATCTCAATCTCGCCCTGCCGGGTGAGCAGTTCGACCGTACCCATCTCACGCATGTACATGCGTACCGGGTCTGTTGTTCGACCAAATTCAGCGTCAACGCTGGCAAGCGCCGCTTCCGCTTCCACGGCCGCGTCTTCGTCATCGTTTGAAACAGCAGTTTCTGACAAGGTAATCGAATCGACATCGGGCGCCTTCTCGTGCACGGCGATACCCATGTCGTTAATCATGTTGACGATTTCCTCGATCTGTTCGGGATCGACGATATCGTTGGGCAGATGGTCATTAACCTCTGCGTAGGTCAGGTAGCCTTGCTCCTTGCCCCGGGCAATCAATTCTTTCAATTGCTGGGCCTGTTTGCCGCTACTGATGACTGTGCGTTTTTCCGTCAAGACGAAATTCCCTCTGCGTAAAAAATGCAAACGACCAATTATACTGATTTGACAGTACTTGATCTATATTTATCCACTAAATGCGGACCCCTGGCTTAACGCTCTCAGCTCGTTTCGTTCGATGTCCGAGAGAGATTTAAGTGTTTGTTTTTCAATAAGAAAATCGATTCGCTCTTTGCGCGCGCTGACCGCCAGCTGAGCAATGCAGTCGGCCAGCTCGGCGCGAGCGTCAAATTCTTCGGCTTCCGGGAGCTCGGTCGCTGCGAGCTTTCCGAGGTGTCGGCCGTCTTCATGGCTTCGCCAGCGCTCCAGCAGTCCGGCGGTAGTCATAGTGGGTTCGGCCTGGACGGTTTCAATGAGGTCGCGCAATAAATCGGCGCCTGGCTTCGAGACGCCCAGGAGTTTCTCCACATCCAGGTCTTGCCCGGCGTCAGGGTGGTGCAGCAAGAGCGTTATCGCGCGTCGCACAATTGAAGGATTGCCAGTTCCTCTCGCCCTGACTTTCGGGCGACCAGCAGGCATCGAGGTATGCTTCGGTTGCCTGGCACCATCGCCGCGTATGATGGATTCGAGTTTGTCTGTCGGCAGACCCACCGCGCCCGCAAGCCGTTCGGTCAGCAACTCTTTGTATACGCCTGCAGGGATCTTCGAAAGCAGGGGTCGTGCCAGCTCAGCCATCCGGGCCCGGCCGTCCACTGAGTTCATGTCGACCTGGCGCGAAAGTTCCTCGATGAGAAAATCCGATAGCGGCAGCGCCCCGCTCAACGCGTCTTCGAACGCACTTGAGCCATGTTTCCGAACAAACGAATCGGGATCCTGACCGTCCGGCAGGAAAACGAATCGAATCTGCCGACCCTGCCTGATCTGGGGCAGGGCATTTTCGAGCGCGCGCCAGGCGGCAGCGCGGCCGGCGCGGTCACCGTCAAAGCAAAACACGATTTCTTCACAGAGTCGGAATACACGATTCAGGTGTTCATCGGTCGTCGCAGTGCCGAGCGTGGCGGCCGCAAAATCGATTCCATGTCGCGCTAGCCCAATGACGTCCATGTAACCCTCGACAACGACCAGCCTCTCAATGTTCCTTAGTGCCTGGCGTGCCTCGTAGAGCCCATAAAGTTCACGTCCTTTGTGAAATAAAACGGTTTCCGGCGAATTCAGGTATTTCGGCTCTTCGTCACCCATGACGCGCCCGCCGAAACCAATGACCCGGCCGCGGGAATCGCGAATAGGGAACATGATGCGATCGCGGAAGCGATCGTAGTGTTGCCCGTTGTCCTTGCGAATAATCAGTCCGACTGCGAGCAGGCGATCGATGGCTTCTTTGGATGTACCGAACTTGTCCAGCACGTTGCTCCAGCCGGCCGGCGCATAGCCGATGCCAAATCGTTTTGCAGTCGCGCCGTCGATGCCCCGCGCCTTAATGTACTCGACCGCGGCCTGGTTCCCTTTAAGCTGGGTTTCGAAGTACCGTCCCACGCGCGAAACCAGTTCGAAAAGCGCATCGTAGCTCCGGGCGGGGCGCTGTCCCTCTTCGCGTGGCACCTCGATGCCCATCGTGTTGGCAAGGCTTTCAACCGCCTCCACAAAGTCCATGTGGTCATGTTCCATGAGGAAACCGATCGCGGTGCCATGGGCGCCACACCCGAAGCAATGGTAAAAGCCTTTGTCCGGACTCACCGTAAACGAGGGCGTCTTTTCATCGTGAAACGGGCAGCAACCCTTGAATTCCTTGCCTGCTTTCTTCAGCTGCACCCTGCGACCAACAACTTCCGCAATGTCCGCTCTCGTAATGAGATCGTCGATAAAGTGTTGTGGAATCAGTCCGCTCATCTGCTTATGCTAATTAACCGGCACCTGCGACGCCCGGGATCAGGCCCCGCATTGTTATTTTTATTAGGTCTGGCCGCCCGAGGATTGTTCCCCCAAAAAACCGGGGTCGAACCGAGGTTTTTACGGATTCGATGTACAAATAATCCTTCTGCCTATCAAAAAAACCTCGGTTCGACCCCGGTTTTAGATTATCAAAAAACCTCGGTTCGACCCCGATTTTAGATTAACAGTCATTCGCCAGAAAATGCGTGTGGATTACTGGCTGAGTCGCGCCTTAACTTTGCCGCCTGCAACGCCCATATCGGCGCGGCCCTGGGCTTTCGCTTTGACGGCGCCCATCACCTTCCCCATATCGCGAATACTCTCGGCCCCGGTTGTGGAGATGGCGTCTTCGATAAGCGCATCGAGTTCCGCGTCTGAGAGTTGTTCGGGGAGGTAATCGGAAACAATCTCGATTTCCGCCTGTTCGATATCTGCCAGATCCTGGCGGTTTCCCTGTTGAAACTGCGTGATCGAATCGCGTCGCTGTTTCACCATCTTGGTCAGGATGCCTAAGACCGCAGCATCGTCGAGTTCGATGCGTTCATCGACCTCTACCTGTTTAATTGCGGCGGTGATCAGGCGCAATACTTTGAGCCGGTCTTTCTCGCCGGCTTTCATCGCGACTTTGACGTCGTCCAGAATTTTGCCCTTAAGAGACATGACGGGCTGCAACAAGTTTATGCGCGGCTTCGGTAAGCAATCATCAATCGATCAATAAAGGCGTTTGCGCCGTGATGCTTCGCGCGACACACGCTTCAGGTGCCGTTTTACGGCAGCCGCTTTCTTGCGCTTTCTTTCCTGTGTCGGTTTCTCGTAGAATTCACGACGACGAAGTTCCGTCAGGACGCCAGCCTTCTCACAGGCACGTTTAAATCGACGCAGTGCAGCGTCGAAATATTCATTTTCTTTTACACGAACACTCGGCATACGAATTTCTGTCTACTTCAAATACAAAGAAACCCGGCTCATGGCCGGGACTGAACCACCCATGATATCGGCAGGCTTTGCAATTTGCAAAGCCAAAAGCAGGGATATTGGCCAGTAAATGGGCCACAAAGAGGTATGATGCGGCGCCTATGCTGATACTGGGACTGGAAACGAGCTGCGATGAGACCGGCGTGGCGTTGTATGACACGGATAAAGGGCTGGTGGCAGAAGCGCTCCACAGCCAGGTTGACCTGCACGCCGTCTATGGTGGTGTGGTCCCCGAAATCGCCTCACGAGACCACCTGCGCCGCCTGTTGCCCCTTATTCAGCAGGTGCTAAACGAGGCGCACGTCGAGCGACCCGACGCGATTGCCTATACGGCTGGACCGGGCCTGGTCGGCGCCCTCATGGTTGGTGCGGGCATGGCGAACGGACTCGGCCTCTCGTGGGGGTGCCCGGTCATACCTGTGCATCATATGGAGGGACACCTGCTTGCCCCAATGCTGGAAGAGAATCCGCCTGACTATCCGTTCCTGGCTTTGCTCGTCTCTGGTGGCCACACAATGCTGGTGTGGGTCGAGGCCCTCGGCGCATACACCGTGCTCGGCAGCACGCTCGATGACGCCGTCGGCGAGGCTTTTGATAAGACGGCCAAGCTTCTGAACCTTGGGTATCCAGGTGGGCCGGCGCTGGCCAAACTTGCCGAAGAGGGCAATGACGAGGCCTGGAAATTTCCCCGGCCGATGATCAACAGGGATGGATTTGACTTCAGTTTCAGTGGCCTGAAAACGGCTGTGATGCTCAAGGTTCGCGAGGCCGAAGAGGCAGGTTCACTGGCAGATGTCCGGGGTGACATTGCGGCGTCATTTCAACGTGCGGTCATTGACACCCTGGTTGCCCGCACGCTCAAAGCTGCCCGGTCGAAAAGCGCCGCGCGAATCGTCGTGGCCGGCGGTGTCGGTGCGAACAAGCTGCTGCGGGGCGAGCTAACCGATCAATTTGAAGGCACGGTCTTCTACCCGCGCCTGAGATTCTGCACTGATAACGGCGCCATGATTGCGGTCGCAGGGGCGCTGCGCCTTGCTGACGCGAAGCAACCAAACGAGATCGAGGCCACGGCACGGTGGTCTCTGGACACGCTGGCCAAACCTAGCTTGTTGGACCACTAAGGCATAGACTATGGACGACGAAGCACATCCGGATACGATCTTCCTGAGTGACATGCGGATCGAAACAACGGTCGGCATCTGGGACTGGGAACGGAAGATCAAGCAAACGGTCAGTATCGACCTCGAAATGGGCGCTGACATTCGTCGGGCAGCTGCGAGCGACAGCATAGACGACACGCTGAATTACAAAAGCGTTGCCAAGCGTGTGCAGCAATTCGTCGGCGATTCCGGGTTTCAGCTCGTGGAGACCATGGCCGAGAAAATTGCCGAGACGGTGCTGGCCGAATTCGATGTACCCTGGATCCGGGTAAGCGTTAACAAACCCGGCGCCATTCGCGGCGCGAAGGGTGTTGGCATCAAGATATACCGACGCAAAGAATAGACGCGTGTCGATCGTTTACCTGGGTCTTGGCAGTAACAAACAACCCGAGGAGAACCTGCGCCTGTGCGCGCGTGAGTTGCGGCGGCGATTTAGCGACGTTTTGATTTCGCATGTCTACCGAAACAAGGCGATTGGCTTCGACGGCGAAGATTTTCTCAACGCGGTCGCCTGCGTCGAAACGGCGATGTCACCGGCCGACGTCTGCCACGCGCTCGAGGAGATTCACGCGTTGTCCGGGCGCGAGCGTGGCGAAAGCGCGTTCATGTCCAGGACACTGGATATCGACCTCCTGCTGTATGACGACCTGATCGTCGACGAACCGCCCGTCCGCGTGCCGCGCGAAGATGTGCTGGATTACGCGTTTGTTCTCGGACCTCTGGCGGAAATCGCACCAGACTACGTTCACCCGATTACCGGTCGGACAATCGCCTCACATTGGGCCGAGTTTGAGCCCGGCCCGGCGCCGCTCAGCAAGCGAGACCTGATTCTGTAAAATCGGGCGGGACCAGTTCCCCAAAATCAGCCACTCGTCACGGGTTTGCGCCGGCGATCGGACAATAATGAAGGCCAATTGAATATCCCGTCGTCGGGAGTCGAACGTGGTCAAACGCTTACCTCTTCTTGTGCTTGTCGTTTTTGGTGTGGCGGGGTGCGGTGTTTCCGATAATCCGGCCGCCCACCCACCGGTTGCTGACGCCTGTCCCGTTGACGAACAAAAACAATTTGTCCTCGACGCCATGCGGGACGTCTACTACTGGAACGACCTGTTGCCGGCGGTCGTCGATCTCGAGTCCTATGCAACGCCTGAGGCTTTGCTGGAAGACCTGATTTCTGTCCAGCCATTGGACAATTACAGCTATATCGACCTGCTGGCAAACGACTCACAGTTTTTTAACGAAGGGCAGTATGAAGGCTTCGGTTTTAGCTCGAGTTTCGAGTCTGCTGATGATCTGCGTTTCCTGGGCGTTTTTGCGGAGAGTCCTGCGGCCGAGGCGGGGTTCGCCCGTGGTCAGCAAATAGTCATGTTGAATGGCAGGACAATAACGGACATCGAAATGAACGAAGGCGTCGGCGAATTGTTTGCTTTGCCATCGATCGAATTTACGGTGCGTCGCCCTGACGGCGGCGAGTTTGCAGCAACCGTTGATAAGGGCCTGGTAACAATCGATCCTGTGCCGCGAACGCGCATCATCGACCTGCCCAGTGGCAATCCAGTTGGCTACATCGTGCTGACGACATTCATCGGTACAGCACACTCGGCAATGGCGACTGTGTTCGCGGAGTTCGCCCAGGCAGGCGTTACCGATGTAATAATCGACCTCCGCTATAACGGCGGTGGTCGAGTCGATACCGCGGAGTTGCTGGGCGATTATCTCGGGGGCATGGTCAACAACGGCATGGTCTTCTCGAAAACACAGTTTAACGAAAACAATTCGCTTTCAAATCGAACCGCGTTGTTTGAGGAACCTGCGGCTTCGATAAATCTTTCAAGTCTCGTCGTAATAGCGACTGGCCGCACGGCGTCTGCAAGTGAACTCGTGACGAACAGTATGTTTCCATACGCCAATGTTTCGATCGTCGGTTCACCGACACTGGGCAAGCCAGTCGGGCAGCTCGGCATTCAGTTCTGCGACAAGATACTTCGACCGACTGCTTTCGAGACACTGAACGCCAGCGACGAGGGTGGTTACTTCGGGGGCCTGCCTGTGAATTGTCCCGCTGCCGACGACATCCTGATTCCAGTCGGGGATGACTCGGATCCGAACCTGATGACCGCACTGCACCTTCTGGAAAACGGCGCTTGTCCCGCGGCTGCTGCTACGACAACCGTCACACGAAAACCGGCACTTACCCGGAGCGAGTCGCGCGACTTGCGCAGGCGACCCATCTGGCAAAAACTTGCCGGTGCCTATTAGCAGCGCCTACCAGCCGATAGACCGGCCACCGTCGATCGGAATGATCTGACCGGTAACATAGGTCGCATCGCGCACCAGGTACAGCACCGCATCTGCTATATCGGAGGGCTTTCCGGCCATGCCCAGCGGGATCTGCGCGATGATGTTCTCCTTGACCGAATCCGCCATTCCGTTCTCGGGCCATGCAATAGCGCCCGGAGCGACTCCGTTTACGCGAATTGCCGGCGCCAGGTCTGCGGCCAGCGACCGCGTGAGCATCACGAGTCCGGCTTTTGCGGCACCATAAACATGATGATCGTGCAACGGCCTGCGCGCATGAATATCCACGATGTTGACGATATTGCCATGCGCCTTCGTGAGGTGCGGAGCTGCTGCCTGAGACAGAAACATTGGCGCTTTCAAATTGGTACCGACGAGATCCGACCAGGCTTCCTCGGTGATCTGACCCATCGGTGTGGGATAAAACGATGAAGCATTATTGACCAGCACGTCCAGCTGGCCGGACCACTGAATCGTTGTGCTAATCAGTTCATCGATCGCTACTTTGCGGCACAGATCAGCCTGAGCGATGCGGGCAGATCCGGCACGCAGTTTATTCAGGCGCTCAGCCAGGGCCACCGCATCGTCTTCCGATCCGCGATAGTGAATGACCACATTTGCGCCAGCCGCATGCAGCGTGGTCGCGATTGCCGCTCCGATACGACGGGCCGCGCCGGTAACCAGCGCGACCTTTCCATCAAGCGTGTCGTGTTCGGAGTTTGACAAATGCTTACCTACCTTGAGGAGTCAACAGAAATGCCAGTTGACTCATGGTATTCGTGAGTCAGCCAGCATACATTGTCGACATTGTTGGAAAGTCTGATGAGCAATGCAACCCAAACGAACCGACCGGCTTGAACTACCGAAGCCAGACGCGATTAGTGCCAGCCATAGCCTGAAGGTGGCGGCCGCAATTCGTGCGGCGATCGATGCCGGAGGCGGTAGCATTTCATTCGCCGAATTTATGCACCATGCCCTGTATGCGCCGGGTCTCGGCTATTACAGTGCAGGGGCAGCGAAACTCGGGGCCGCTGGTGATTTCATTACGGCGCCAGAAATATCACCGTTGTTCGGCGCTGTCCTTGCACGGCAATCGGCATTCGTACTCGAGCAGCTCGGTGGCGGCGATATGCTGGAGCCGGGCGCCGGTACGGGCGCACTGGCCGTATCAATGCTCGGCAAACTCGGCGCACTGGGTGCCCTGCCGGAACGTTATCTTATTCTTGAAGTCTCTCCGGATCTGCAGGAACGCCAGGAGCAGCGGTTGAGAGCCGAGGCACCGGAACATCTTTCACGCGTATCCTGGATTACGAACCTGCCGACCGACTTCTCGGGTGTTGTTGTCGCAAACGAGGTTGCCGACGCGCTGCCGGTAGAGCGATTTCGAATACATGACCGGAAAGTGCTGCAGGCGAGGGTAGGTGTCGAAGACTCGGGCTTCTCGTGGGCCTATGCAGAAGCACCCCCGGCACTGGAAGACGCGGTAAAACATATAGAGGCTGATCTCGGCGTCGAATTCGATGAAGGCTACGAATCCGAGGTGTCGTTGAGCGTACATCACTGGGTGTCAGAACTGGCGGATGCGATTTCATCCGGGTTCGTCCTGATGATCGACTACGGGGTGACGCGGCGCGAATACTATGCGCGCGAGCGAAACCGGGGTTGGTTGCGCTGCCATTTTCGTCATCGCGCGCACAATGACCCGTTAATACTGCCTGGAATTCAGGATTTGACATCATGGATCGATTTTACTGCCGTTGCGGAGGCCGCCAGCTCGGCGGGCATGACCATCGCAGGCTACGTGACGCAGGCCGACCTGTTGTTGTCTGGCGGCATGGAAGAAGAGCTCGCCGATTTCACGGCGCTGCCGGTCGAAGAGCAGGCGAAATTGTCGGGGCAGGTCAAATTGCTTACGCTGCCCGCCGAGATGGGTGAAAATTTCAAATGCATCGGATTGTCGCGAGGAGATCTGACCGCACCTCCAGGATTAACCGCGTCGGACAGGACGCACCGGCTGTGAATCAGGGAAAAGGACTTCGTCAATGACATTAACGCAAATTATCGTGCTGGCCGTAGTGCAGGGACTCACCGAGTTTCTGCCGGTTTCGAGCTCGGGCCACCTTGTGCTCGTTCCCAGTATCTTCGGCTGGACAGACCAGGGCCTGACGTTTGATGTCGCCGTCCATTTCGGTTCCCTGATCGCGGTTTGTGTCTATTTTCGCTACGACATTCTGGGCCTGCTTCGAGGCGCGGCCGCAATCCTCACCGGCAACTACAGGTCGCCAGAAGCACGAATGGCCTGGTCTATCGGCCTTGGCACGATACCGGCGGCAATCGCGGGTCTCTTGTTCGCGGGCTGGATTGCGGCCAATCTTCGTGACCCGATGGTCGTCGTGGCAACGCTGGCCGGCTATGGAATCCTGATGGCGGCCGTCGATCGTTATGCATCCCGAGAGAGGGATATCACGCACATAAGCATTCGCGACGGAGTGCTTATCGGGCTGGCACAGGCGCTGGCGCTGATTCCAGGCACGTCGCGATCCGGCGTCACAATCACTGCCGGCCGATTGCTGGGCATCGCCCGGCACGATGCTGCCCGCTTCTCATTTCTGCTGTCAGTGCCGGTGATTCTCCTGGCGACGATTTATGAAGTAGTGATACTGATCACAGGGGATGCCACCGTGGCGTGGGATAATCTGTCCCTGGCGGTACTGATTTCGGCCATCGTTGCCTACGCCAGCATTGAGTTTTTCATGCGGTTTGTCAGTGCCATTGGATTGTTGCCGTTCGCGATCTATCGAATATTGCTAGCAGGCGTTATTGTTTATGTCCTTACCTAGATGTATCGGTCTTCTTGTTGCTGCGCTGCTATCGGCGAACGCTCTCGCAGACGGTTACGTGATAGGAATCGGGGCCGACGGCGATTCGGCCGACGGTCGCGCATTCTCGGCATTTGGTGATTTCGGCGTAGGCGAAAATACCTGGTTGTCCGTCACCGCAAGTACAGCGCACACAGACGGGCTTTTACGCAGGAATGAAAATTTGTTCGGCGATGTCGGTATCGACCACTGGTTCCAGCCGGTCGGAGTTCGTCTTGGTGCGGGCTACTGGGGCAATGCCGACATCCTGGACTCCAGGGATTTGCGAGCGTCGGTCTACGTGAGAGGCGCGCCAGGTTCCTTTTCCCTGGACTATCAAAAACGCAAGTTCGAATTCGACCTGCAGTCAGACCTGTTGCGCGGCCGTACGGCAAAGTTCGATGCTGACGGATTGGGCGTCACCGCGCGTCTCGCACTTGGTGAAAATATTAACATTCGCGTGGGCGGCATGAGCTACGATTATTCGAGAAACCTCCGCCTGCAAGCGGACATCGATGTCCTGTCGTTCCTGACCGCTTCGCGCCTGAGTACGATGAACAGCCTGATCGACAATCGGGTAAACGCGGGCCTTGAATTCAACTTCGGTTTGCGCAGTATCGATGTGTCGGCCAGCCGTTGGCAAACGGCCGTAGACGGTAGCGAGGTGGACTCCTACAGCCTGGGTTTCCTGACGCCCATCAGCGATCGCGTTGATATGGAATTTCGCGTGGCGCTGGACGATTCGGAGACCTATGGGAACACGAGTTCGTTCTCAGTCTATATTTATTATTTTGGCGGCGCGTAGTCGTTCTTGTAGGCGCGAATCGCACCCAGGCGCCGGGCGCTGATTTCTCTGCCAATGGCATCGCCTGCCAGGTTGCTGCCGGTAATTTCATCAATACTAACTGTGCGGGCAGCATCGGCGGCGCCGCGGAAGTAGTCGGCCTGCGGGTAGGCACGATCCTCCAGGCCCGTGCGGCCACGCGCGTCTGCTTCACAGACCAACAGCATTTTCTCGAATCGCTCCGGTCGCCTGAATGCGTCTGCGCGTTCCAGTACCTTTAGCACCGTGGCCGGGCGTAATTCGACAGCCCGATGACAATGGGTATGGTATTTCGCACTGAGGGCGGCCAGGTCGCGACAGGCGTTGGGCACCGCAAGCCGCCTGGCTAACTTGCCGACCAGTTTTGCGCTGCGCGCCTCATGACCCGGGTGTTTGGGCAACTTGTTCTTGTCTGTCGTGGCTTTGCCGAGATCATGCGTCAATGCTGCAAAACGCACATCGATCGACGTCGAAAGTTTCGCAGCCTGCTCCAGCGACATCAGTGTATGCACGCCGGTATCGATTTCGGGATGCCATTTTTCCGGCTGCGGCACGCCGAACAACGCGTCGATCTCCGGAAATACAACCTTAAGTGCACCGCACTCGCGCAGGACGCTGAAGAAGACCTGTGGATGCGCCTCCCCCAGCGCGGTTTCCGTCTCTTTCCAAACGCGTTCTGGCACCAGGGCATCGGCTTCGCCGTTCTGAACCATCTCATGCATCAGCTGCATCGTTTCGTCAGCGACACGAAAGTCCAGGTGATAAAAACGCGCGGCGAATCTCGCGGTTCGCAGGATTCGTACCGGGTCTTCTGCGAATGCAGCAGACACATGTCGTAGTTTCCTGTCCGCCAGGTCCTGCCTTCCAGCAAATGGATCGATAAGCTGATTATCACCGTCGCGCGCGATCGCGTTGATCGTCAGGTCACGCCGGCCGAGATCTTCCTCAAGCGTTACATCCGGCGCGGCGTGAAAAGCGAAGCCGTGATAGCCGGCACCCGTCTTTCGCTCAGTTCGCGCCAGCGCATATTCCTCTGCGGTTTCGGGATGCAGGAATACCGGAAAATCCTTGCCGACAGGCCGGTAGCCAAGTTGCTCCAGTTCTTCAGGCGTAGCGCCAACAACGCACCAGTCCCGTTCTCTTACGGGCAATCCCAACAGATCGTCCCGTACAGCGCCGCCAACAAGGTAAACTTCCATGGACATGATTCTATCCTTAGCCCGAATGATTCACGAGTAACGCGGCGATATTCGGAAAATGAAACAGTTCAAACCATTAAGCGTGGTCAGGGCAATGTTGACAAGCTGCGATTGGCGCCAGCCGAACCCGATAACCTCGGCAACTCATGAAATATTCGAGCGGGCAGTGTCGGCTTGTCCCTCAACGTAAGAATATCAGCGGCCAGGTGGCGCCGCGGATTGCTGGCCGCAGCGCTGCTGCTGGTAATCCTGCAGGCAGAAGGCTGTTACTACATGCAGGCAGTCCGCGGGCATGCAGACCTTATGAGTCGACGCAGGCCGATGGACGAAGTCATCGCAGATTCGGCGTCGCCGGACGAGTTGCGGCAAAAACTTGAACTCGTCAACGCGGCACGTGACTTTGCGGTGTCTGCGTTGTTGCTGCCTGACAACGACAGTTATCGTTCATACGCGGATCTCGAACGGGATTACGTCGTCTGGAATGTATTTGCGGCGCCGGAATTCGCGCTGGAACCTAAAACCTGGTGCTTCCCGGTCGCCGGGTGCGTGGCCTATCGCGGCTATTTCAGCGAGACATCGGCGAAGGAATACGGTGAACGACTTGCGGATGATGGATTCGATGTTGCGTTCGGCGGTGTCTCCGCCTACTCGACGCTTGGTCGGTTTTCCGATCCCGTGCTGAATACGATGATGCGCTGGTCGGACATTGAATTGATATCGACGATGTTTCATGAGCTCGCGCATCAAAAGCTCTATATCAAGGGTGACAGCGAGTTTAACGAGTCGTTCGCGACAGCCGTTGAAAATTTTGGCACCGAACGATGGTTGCGCGCGCGTGGAGAACTGGAGAAATTGAATAGCGCCGATGATCTGCTTCCGGTGCGCGAGGAGATGATGTCGCTGGTCTCGACTGCCCGTGAAAAACTAACGGAATTGTATGCCGAGGAGATAGATGTCGAATCGAAGCGCTCCCGAAAGGCCGATATTCTCGACAAACTTACTGCAGACGCTGCTGCCGCCATCCAGGCTTCCGGCACTGACGCAAGAAACTGGCTGTCGGCACCGCTGAACAATGCGCGCCTGGTATCCCTGAATCTCTACGAGGGACGAACCAACGCGTTCCGAAAAATCATGGATCAGTGCGAAAACGAGTTCGCGTGTTTTTACCAGCGCGCCGAAGAAATCGCCGCTCTGCCTGCAGAAACCCGCGCCGCCACACTTAACTCACTGGCAGACTGATTCGCGCCTAGTCGCTGGTGATCGTCTTGCCCGCAGCGCCGATGGCAGCGATAAGGGGCAGTTCGTTGGAAATGCGTCGCAATTGGCCGGTCATGCGCCAGTGAAAAATTGATTCGTCAGTCAGCACGCGACGAACGTATGCTCGCGTTTCATTGAAAGGGATATTCTCGATCCAGATACGGGCGTCGAGGCCACCCGATGACGGCAGCCAGGCCTCGACGCGTGCGGGACCGGCATTGTACGCGGCAGTTGCAAGGACCCGGTTCTGGTTGAAGCGCGCAAACATCTTGCCGAGATAATGAGTGCCAAGGCGAATATTACTGGCAGAGTCGGTCAGCGTCGCCTGGCCGGACCAGGGCAGCTTGATCTCACGGGCGGATTCACGACCTGTCGCGGGCATCAATTGCATCAAGCCGATCGCGCCTGCGCTCGAACGAACATCACGCATGAAAAGACTTTCACTTCTGGCGATCCCATAGGCCCAACTGCTGCTGATCCCTGCCGTTGTTGCCTGCTGCTCGAAGTCGGACCGCCACGGCAATGGATACCTGACGCGCAAATCGTCGTATTCGCCCGCTTTAGCAACAGTTGCGATCGCTCTTGAATGCCAGCCCCAGTCATCAGCGAGCAGTGCGGCCTGGACCTGTTCGGCGGCGGTGAGCATGCGCATTTCCGCGTCCCACTCGGAGCGGCCCTTGCTCTCGAGACCCACATGATAAAGTTCGCGCGCGCGGATAAGTCCCGGAATCGACGCCAGGCGAGCCAGGGTCGATGCATCACGCGTCATCGGTGCGTCGGTCAGAGAGTAGGGCGCACCGCTAAGGTCTGCCGCGAGGAATCCGTAGTAGTCGCGTTCCATAACCAGACGTTCGAGTTTTTGTTGCGCTGCCGCCTGCTGGTCGACCTGCTCAAGTGTCACGGCCTCCCAATACCGCCATTCGTTCTTGTTTAACTCTTCCTCAGGCAGCATCCGAATCGCTGCAAGCGCATAACTCCAGCGGCGAAAGAGCAGATGATTCCTGATCAACCAGCGTCCGGACTCCGCATCGCGGACAGGTTCTGGCAATGTTGCAAGCATTTGGGCGGCTTCCGGCCGATGGTTGCGCGCGGCCCATAGGGCAATGTGGCGCAGATTCTTGTTGGTCTGTTCGGCGCTAAACGAAAAATGCCTGCGCAACGTCCGCCAATGTCTATCGGCGGCCATCGGGTCGCTGTACGCAATTCGCTCGACAGCATAGGCAAACAGGTTTTTCGCGAGCGCGGTGTCGGCGTAGTCCAGGTACTCGTCAACAAGTGCTGTCGGCTTATTCTGTGCCCGCACCCATTCCTTGGCTTCCTTCTTGTGCGACGCATCGAGTGATCGTGCGAGGTAGCGCGCCAGGCTGAACTGCCTTGCTTCGACGGCAAGGGCGAACCGTTTGGCGTATTGATCTCTTGTCAGGAGATTGCGGCCTAGCAGATTATCAAAGACCAGATCGCATTCTTCGGCCTGACTTCGACCTACGTTCCACAGGTTCAGTGCGCGGCTGACCACGCGATTCGGCTGCCCGGCAGAAATTTCTGCCTGCAGTGCGAGGCAATCCAGCTTGGCAATTTCCAGGCCCTGATAGAACTGCCGGTAAATCGACAGGTACTGATGGAGAAGACCCTCTTCGGCCAGGTGTAGCGCGTATCGATAGCGCAGTTCGCGAGCCGGCTTCAGGACGCCATATTCGTCCAGAAAGGCATCTATATCCCCGTGATCCGCGCTCTTGATGCGGGCTTTCAAGTCCATTGCGCGCAGGTCGGGCCACAATGCGTATGACTTGAGCAGAGTTTCATACGGCATGACGGCCTGCCAGTTGCCACGCTCTACGCCGGCGCGCACCGCGCGAAAAGCAGCCCGCTGTTGTTCAATCAGGGACTCATCGGCGGCCGTGACCGGGCCAGTGACCAGGAGCGCGGTACATACGCAAGCGGTGAGAAAGGAGAGCTTGATAGCCATTGCCATACCTTAACCACGCAGGAAGACAGTCGCAATGAGCCAGGTAGCACTGCAAAGAAAAGGCTCGCCCGAATCGGGCGAGCCTTTAGCTTTGATTGGAGCTTGCGGAACTAGCGAATCTGCAACATCAACTGCCGATCGCCGCGGCGCACGAGTAGAAACAGGATGCGGCTCCCGGAGGCAATCTGACCCAGCTCATTGAGACTCCGGACTTTCTGCCGATTAGCCTCAATAATGATGTCTCCAGCACGCAGGTCACGCTGTGCGGCGGGGCTGTCGGGTTCTACGGACAGGACATCGACGCCGCCAACAGTATTGGTCGAAGATCTGGGAAACATGGCGCCCTCGAGTCGCGGATGTATTTCCTCGCCACGCACACTGAGCGCGTTTTGCTGTCCCAGCTCCGCGGTCACCGAGCGCTCCCGGCCGCCGCGGACGAAATCGATTCGGACTTCTTCGCCCGATCCACGCAGGCCGATCGCATTAGCCAGTTCACGATTGTTATCGATGCGTTTGTCGTTGACGCCGGTAATTATGTCGTCCACGCGAAGTCCGGCTTGCTCAGCCGCCGAGCCGGGTTCGATACCCGTTATCAGCGCGCCGCGGTCGACATCCGTGCCCAATGCTTCAGCGCTTTCCTCGTCCATGGTTTGAATGGTCACACCAAGCAGGCCGCGTCGAACCTCGCCGAAGTCGAGAATCTGCTGCATGATCGACTGCGCGATTTCTGACGGAACTGCAAACCCGATGCCAACATTGCCGCCGGAGCCGCTAATGATGGCGGAGTTTATGCCGACGAGCTCGCCGCGCATATTGACCAGCGCGCCGCCTGAATTGCCAGGATTGATCGATGCGTCCGTCTGAATGAAATCTTCGAGTCCGTTGCGGCTGATGCCAGTTCGACCAAGCGCACTGACGATGCCGGACGTTACCGTATGTCCCAAACCGAAGGGGTTCCCGATGGCGATGACGAAATCGCCGACTTCCACCATGCTTGAATCGCCGATGGGAAGGTCGGTCAGCTTGTCGGGATCGACTTTGATCACGGCGATATCAGTGGCAGCGTCCGAGCCGATGATTTCCGCATCCAGCGAGTCTTCATTCAGCAGCGAAACCTTGATCATGTCCGCGTTCTCGACCACATGATGATTCGTCAGGATATAGCCGTTTTCCGCATCGACGATGACGCCAGAACCCGCGCTTGCGACTTCTCGACCGGGTCCGCCGCCACCCTCGGGGATGCCGAAGAAGCGACGGAACATCTCATCGCCGTAGACCGACGGCGCGTTAACTGTCTGACTAACACGGATATTAACCACTGCAGGGGCGACCCGTTTCACGAGTGGCGCGAGGCTCGGCAGGGGCTGTCCGTTTACGGAGTCTGGCAGAGCGCCCTGACCAATGGTGGCCAGGGACAACAGACACGTTGCTACAATTGCCCGATAAGATATGCCGACATTCCAATTTGTTGGTTTCACACTGGTCATGATCCGGTTTTCCTCAATCAATTGGATATCCTTTTTAAACCTTCTGATTAGCCATAATCAGGCGTGCTAACAAGCCCGCCCAAAATAATAGCTTGTTTGGCAAAAGACCGGTAAACATTGCTGAAAGTTCATTCTAATCCCGCGCGGTTTGCCTCCGGCATCTTTAAGAAGATGCCGGAGGCGGGACAATGGTCGCGGCGCCAGATTCAGGCAGCCTGCACGGTGATTCGGCGTGATTTTACTTCCGACTGTTTTTGGATAACTACCTCGAGGATTCCGTCGGTACAGACGGCAGATATTTCCTCTGCATTGGCGGATTCCGGAAGCGCGAATCTTCGGTGAAAACTACCACTGGTGCGTTCGACAAGCTTGATGCTGTCGGTCTCTTCACGAACTTCCCTGGCGCGTTTTCCCGAAATGCTTAACACGCCTTTATCCATGCTGACCTCTATGTCCTCAGGCTTAACACCTGGAAGATCTGCGCGTAGCACAAAGCGGTCTTTTTCTTCGACAATGTCTACCGGGGGCAGCCAGTCAGCGAGGCTTTCGCCAGCCAGGTTCGACGACGTCGGTCCCAATCGTCGCGCTGCCAACTCATCTGCCTCACGCTGTAAAACGTTGAGCAGACCAAAAGGTTCGAATCTACTGATGTTCATTCCACAAACTCCTCATTTCACTTTGGTTTCGGCTCGTGCCGGTACATGATTAACAAGCTCGATTGAGGCCATTTATTGGGACTGGAAAACACAATTCAAGCCCAGGTTGAGTGCGAAAAACGGCCCGGAATGAACGAAAAACGCGTCAAAAAACAGCAAAAAGCCTTTAACTTAATGCCACTAGATGTTGTGGATTATAAATTTCACAATAGTGTCATTTTTTTGCCCCTGAATTTAAAGGAGTTTTTCCGTATAGTTTCATAACTCCATGTTTTTTAATGCTTTTGACCGCTATAAAAAAATCGGGTCAGGTCTTGACAGTGGCCCGCTCCAGGCATAATCTTGACTCTTAGCAGGCACAACATCTTGTGCCAATGATAATGAGATTCAGACGCCAATTTGGCACTTGCCGCTTAGAGTTTGGGCAGCGGCAAGCGGGGAACTATTCGCTTCACGAAAGGGCAATGCGTGGGCGTGTGGGATAGGGATCGGGATCTCCTCAGGGAAATTAGGGAGTAGAGGACCACATGAAGTCCGCGGTACATCTTCAAGCACATTCTGTGGCGGAAATTACGTTTCAGCCGGCATCGCTAGATATCTGGAGCACTAAATACAGGCTTTGCGCCAAGGACGGTCGGGTCATCGATCACGAAATCGACGATACCTATAAACGCGTGGCACGTGCCCTCGCGGATGTCGAAGTGGAGTCCCTGCGGGACGAGTGTTACGAACAGTTTTTGTGGGCATTGCGCTCCGGTGCAATTCCGGCAGGCAGAATTATTTCCAATGCGGGCGCGCGGGAGCACAAACCGGCGACGTCAACCATCAATTGTACTGTGTCGGGCACGGTCGCCGATTCGATGGACAATATTCTTAACAAGGTCCATGAAGCCGGACTGACGTTGAAAGCGGGCTGTGGTATCGGCTATGAGTTTTCCACCTTGCGACCGAAAGGCGCTTATGTCACTGGCGCCGGCGCGTATACGTCCGGCCCACTGTCGTTCATGGATATCTACGACAAAATGTGTTTCACAGTGTCTTCGGCCGGTGGCCGACGAGGTGCACAGATGGGCACGTTTGACGTCGGTCATCCGGACGTCATGGAGTTCATTCGCGCAAAACGGGAAGACGGCCGGTTGCGTCAGTTCAACCTGTCTCTGCTGGTGACTGATGAGTTCATGCAGGCGGTGAAGAACGATAGGGATTGGCAGCTCGCTTTTCCGGTTACTCCGAAAGAGGTCGAGCAGGATGGCCTTGATATCAACGAAGAAGGGCAGTTCGTCTGGCGGGAATGGCCGGAACCTGACAATTACGTGCGCAATGAATACGGACTCGTGTGCTGCAAGATATACAAGACCTTGCCAGCGCGGCGCGTCTGGGATGTCATCATGGCATCGACCTACGATTTTGCTGAGCCTGGTTTTGTTCTGATCGACAAAGTCAATGAAATGAACAATAACTGGTTCGTGGAAAACATCCGCGCAACCAATCCTTGTGGCGAGCAACCGCTGCCGCCGTATGGTTCGTGTCTACTGGGTTCTGTCAATCTGACGAAGTTTGTGCAGCAACCATTTTCCAGCGAGGCGCGATTTGATTGGGATGAGTTCCGCAAAGTTGTCAAAGTGTTCACTCGCATGTTGGACAACGTTGTCGAAATCAATGGATTACCGCTGCCATTGCAGCGCGACGAAATCATACGCAAACGTCGTCATGGTATGGGCTTCCTTGGGTTGGGTTCGACCATCACGATGATGCGTATGAAATATGGTGAACCGGAAGCAGTCCGGTTTACGGAAGAGGTGTCCAAGCAACTGGCTCTCGCGGGATGGGAAATGGGATTGGAGCTGGCGCGTGAAAAAGGCCCGGCACCGATCATGCTCGAAGATTTTGAAGTCACCGGACAAATGCTGGCGAAGCGACCAGAGATGATCGCGGATGGTTACTCGATTGGTGACAAGATACCGGGCCGGCTACTGCATAGTCGTTACAGCCGGTACATGCAGAAAATTGGCCAGGAGGCCCCTGAACTGGTTTCCGAGTTGGCGAAAGTTGGTGCCCGGTTTACGCATCACAGCTCAATCGCGCCGACAGGAACAATTTCACTCTCCCTGGCAAACAACGCAAGCAATGGTATCGAGCCGAGCTTCGCGCACCATTATTTTCGAAATGTGATTCGTGAAGGAAAGAAGAGTAAGGAAAAAGTAGATGTATTCTCTTTTGAGATGCTGGCATACCGTGACTTGGTGAACGCAAACGCAGCAGCAACACCGTCAGAGAAGACGCTCCCGGAAGATACGTTGCCCGACTACTTCATTACGGCCGAGGACATTACGCCGACGGCCCACGTGGATATTCAGGCTGCCGCGCAGAAGTGGATCGACTCCTCTATATCCAAGACTGCCAATGTACCGACCGACTATCCCTATGAAGATTTCAAAGACATTTATCTTTACGCCTACGAGCAGGGACTGAAGGGATGCACGACGTTCCGTTTTAATCCGGAAGCATTTCAGGGTGTGTTGGTTAAAGAGCAGGATCTAAAGCGAACCCTCTATACGTTTACCCTGGATGACGGCTCGACGGTTGACCTTAAGGGCGATGAGGAAATCGAATATGACGGTGAGGTGCATACGGCCGCGAATTTGTTCGACGCACTCAAAGAAGGTTATTACGGGAAATTCTGATTTTGTGTGCAAAGTACTTTAAGAGAAGCCTGGCGAAATGAGTCAGTGCCAAATGTGGAAGAAAAGGTCGGGTGGGCTGACCAATAAATTGACGGAGCAGCGATCGAACTGGCTGAGTCCGACGGATACAAGCCGCAAAGCGGCGGCGTCCAAATCTGACGGCAAGCGGAAAGCTGGTCTCAAACGACGCGGGAATTGAGGTAGGTAAGCGTGAGCAGGTTAAAAATAGAGAAGAAGATCGTCGGTTACGCTGTTAATCAGCCCGACGAAGAGAAGGAAGAGGTCCCACGACCCGAGTTTCGACGTGAGATGACGAAAGGCGGTGCCGAAGTAATCCGCATGCACGAGAAGCTTGAGCGGCCGGAAATGCTGGTCGGGTCGACGTTCAAGGTGAAGACGCCGGTTTCCGATCATGCGATGTATGTCACGATCAATGACATCATTCTTAACGAGGGCACTGAGCATGAAAAGCGCAGGCCTTTTGAGATTTTCATCAATTCCAAGAATCTCGATCACTACCAGTGGATTGTCGCTTTGACGCGAATCATATCGGCGGTGTTTCGCAAGGGTGGCGATGTAACGTTTCTGGTCGACGAGCTAAAAGCCGTGTTCGATCCGCGTGGTGGCTACTGGCAGCCCGGCGGCAAATTTATGCCATCGATCATAGCTGAACTCGGGTACATCGTGGAAAAGCATCTGATTTCAATTGGTCTCTTGACCAAGCCAGAGCTTGATAAGGGGCAGCAAAAAATGATTGCTGAAAAGCGAGCGGAATTCGAGGAAAGCGCAAAACAGCAGGATGCGTTTTCCAAAAGCGAGTATCCGGAGGGTGCGCAACTTTGCATCAAGTGCAGTACGGTCGCGATTATCATGATGGATGGGTGTATGACCTGTCTTTCCTGCGGCGACTCCAAGTGCGGCTGACAGCAGCTTCAGGCGGCGCGATACAGCGTTAGAATCCGCCTCGAGATTCTCACGTACTTTTGTGTACGCTCCGCGCGCTCGGCAGATTCTGCCTGGTCTCGCAGCCGCCTGAATCACTGTCAGAGTTGGATCTGCTTTTTCGCGGCACTCAAAGCACTCATTACGCGGCCAATTGCGGCAGCAACCGCATTCACATGGTGTAGTATCGCGCCGTGACTATTTCGATTCCTGATTTCTCAAGCGCCAGCGTCGTCGTCGTCGGTGACGTGATGCTGGATCGATATCTCTTCGGCGGCACCGGTCGAATATCGCCCGAGGCGCCTGTTCCCGTCGTGCACGTGCACGAAACGGACGATCGACCTGGCGGTGCGGCGAACGTCGCAGTGAACCTTGCGCGGCTTGGCGTGAAAACGACGCTGCTCGGCGTCGTCGGTCAGGACGACGAGGCGAAGGCGCTTGAATCAGCGTTGCTTGGACACTCCATCGATTGTCATTTTACTACATCGACCGAATGGCCGACGATTACCAAGACCCGTGTCCAGAGTCGCGGACAGCAGCTGATTCGACTCGACCGGGAAGCGTCGATAGCGCCGGCGAGTAACGAACTTACGCAGTTGCTGAAGACTCAACTCAATAACACGAACGCTGTCATATTGTCTGATTACGGCAAAGGTAGTCTCGGCGATGTTGCTGCAATGATTTCCGCCTGCCGTGAGGCTGGCGTGCCCGTCTTCGTTGATCCCAAGGGTGCCGATTTTGCAAAATATCGCGGCGCCACTTTACTCACGCCGAATCAGGGCGAGTTTGAAGTCGTTGCCGGAATGAGTACAACGGACGAGCAACTGGTCGGGAACGCCGCAGCGCTAATCACGGAACTCGACCTGGCTGCGTTGCTGGTCACCCGCAGCGAGAAGGGCATGTTGTTGCTCGAAGACGGTGGTGATCCCGAATTCCTGTCAACCCGGGCCAGAGAGGTCTTCGACGTCACTGGCGCCGGCGATACCGTTATCGCTGTTCTGGCGGCCGCGCTTGCCAGCGGCGAAACTCTGAAATCGGCCGCGCAGCTGTCGAATCTTGCCGCAGGGCTGGTCGTAGGCAAAATCGGCGCAGCGTCAGTTACGCCCTCGGAACTCAGGGTGGCGCTGCATCGACGGGGGCAGGGAGGTCGCGGCCTGGTGAGCGAAACGGAACTCAAGTCGCTGGTAGATGAGGCCCGCGCTCGTGACGAAAAGATCATTATGACGAACGGTTGCTTTGATGTCCTTCACGCAGGTCACGTTAGCTATCTCGAGGAGGCCAAAAGCCTGGGTGATCGGCTGATTGTCGCGATAAACGACGATGACTCGGTGCGTCGCCTGAAAGGCGATCCAAGACCGATCAACGAACTACTGGACCGAATGTCGGTACTTGCCGGACTTGCGGCAGTCGACTGGGTCGTGCCGTTTTCTGAAGATACTCCGCTGAATGTAATTCGCACCGTCCTGCCGGATGTGCTGGTCAAAGGCGGTGACTACCGAGCCGACGAAATAGCCGGTTCAAAAGAAGTCCTGCAAAACGGCGGTGAAGTTCGCGTGCTGGCTTTTCGAGAAGGTCAGTCTTCGAGCCGGATCATCGACAAACTAAAGCAGTAGGCTCGTGCCGGCTCTATTCGAACTCTGATATGCGCTTCGCCTACGCCGCATTGACGTATCTGCTCCTGCCGGTATACGCCTCTTACTGGTTTTTACGCGGTATCAGCAATCGATCGTACTGGGATCGGCTCGGCCAGCGATTCGGCCGAAACTTTCCCAAACCGGTCGGTGGGTGCATCTGGGTGCATGCGGTCTCCGTCGGTGAAGTGCAGGCATCGGTGCCACTCGTACGCACATTAATGGAGCGGTTTCCGGACCGGCATCTTCTGATCACTACCGTGACGCCGACGGGTGCGCAAAGAGTGCGGATGTTATTTGGAGACTCGGTCCTGCACTGCTACATCCCGTTTGAAACGCCCGATGCCGTTACCAGTTTTTTCGATTCGATCAACCCGGAGATCGCGCTGATCCTGGAAACTGAAATCTGGCCGAATCTGTATCATGAATGTGGTCGCCGGGAGATTCCGCTAATCCTGGTCAGTGCCAGGATCTCGCCAAAGTCGGTCAACACCTACCGGAAATTTCTGCCATTATTTCGCGAAACGCTGTCGCACGGAATCGTCATCGCCGCGCAATCCGAAGCCGATGCCGATCGGTTTCGTACACTCGGTGCGGCGCCCGAACGCACCTGGGTGACCGGCAATATCAAATTTGATATCGAGTTGCCGGCTGATCTCGAAGAGCGTGGCCTTGCACTGCGCCGGGACAATTTCGAGGGTCGACCCGTCTGGGTGGCCGCCAGCACACATGATCGGGAAGAGAGCCAGGTATTGCATGCCCACAAGCTGGTGCAGAAGCAGTTTCCGGATGCGATTCTGGTCCTGATACCAAGACATCCCGAGAGATTCGCCACCGTTCGCGCGAATCTGCACAAAGATGGCTACCGGTTCATCTCAAGAACCGAAGGCATGCCGTGCACGTCCGACGCCGAGGTTTACCTGGTCGATACCATGGGGGAGGTGCCACTTTTTTACGCGGCTGCAGACGTCGCTTTTGTGGGTGGCACCCTGGTGCCAGTCGGTGGACACAATTTGCTCGAGCCTGCCGCGCTCCGTAAGCCCGTCGTCACAGGCCCGCACTTATTCAACACCCAGGATATCGCAGACAAATTCGAAAAAGTCGGCGCCTCAATCACGGTAAACAATGCGGGCCAGCTGGGCTCGGCCGTCGCCGACCTTTTTGCAAACAAAAAATCCGCTCTGGATATTGGCAACCGCGGTTTCGAGATCGTTCAAAAGAACCGCGGTGCGCTGGCGCGCCTGCTGAGACTGATGGAGCCGCTGATCGTCAAGGTAGGTTAGTTGGCGTTTGCCTCTTCTTCAGCAATGACTTCTTCCGGCGGGCGTCGATCGCTGAGGAATCGGTCGATCTGTTCCAGGTCCTGAATCTGCAACGTGCCTGCGGCAAGCTTTAGCCCGAGTACATTGCGGATATAGGTGTAGCGACTGGCGTAGTAATTCGTAATTGCGACATACAGTGAACGCTGCGAATTCAATACGTCAACGATCGTACGCGTGCCAACCTCGAATCCGGCCTGGGTTGCTTCCAACGCTGTCCGGCTGGATGCAACCGCCTGCGCGAGCGCATTTACGCGGCTGATTTCAGACAGGACACCGAGATAGGCATCACGGGTTTGTCGCTCCGTTTCCCGCGAAACGCGCTGCAGCTGCTCGCGGCTTGCGCGGTGCAGGTAGACGGCTTCGCGAACCCTTGAAGACGTAATACCACCTTCGAATAACGGGATGCTCAACTGGATGGAAATTGAATCACGCGTACTGTCGGTCTGAAAATCGTTGCCCGGGAGACCGCCAATAGAAACATCGCTGATATCCGTATCATTGGTGTCGTAGTTGGCAACGAGGTCAAGCGTTGGATAATGACCCGTGCGGCGAAACGAAATCTCGTCGCGTGCAATCTCTTCGTCGAAGCGGCTGGAGACGAGCGCCAGGTTCTGGTCCATCGCGAGGTCGATCCAGCTACCCTCGTCCGCCGGATTCGGCGACAGCAAAGGAAAATCTTCGCCCGGCGCCGACAAGGATGGAATGTATTCGCCGGTTATCTCGCGCAGCAATTCCCTCGCCGTTGCGAGTTCCCGTTTCGCCTGAATCTCTGAGGCGATGGATTGGTCGTAGGCAGCCTGAGATTCCTGCACATCCGTAATGGCGATAAGGCCAACATCGAAACGCTGCTTCGCCTGCTCCAGCTGTCTGGCGATGGCCAGGCGATCAGCATGGATTGAAGTCAGTCTGTCCTCCGCGCCGAGGACATCGAAATATCGTAGTACGACGCGAACAATCAGGTCCTGTTGTGCCGCTTCGAAGTCGATTTCGGCCTTGGCAACGCGCTTGTTTGCCTGCTTCAGGTTGACGAACTGGTCCCAGCGAAAAATTGTCTGACGCAGTTCCGCGTTCCAGCCGAATGAATCGGAATCGGACTCGGTTTGAACGGTGACGAATTCAATCTCGCCGGATGCCGGGTTGAACTGATTAAAGCTGCGTTGGCCGGTATCAGAGCCGGTGGTCCAGGATCCGCCGGCGCGCAATTGCGGTAACAGCAAGCCCCGTGCCTGCGGCACCGCCTCAAAGGTCGCCATGCGGCGCGCTTCGGCCTCATGAATCAACGGGTCGCTCTGCAGCGCCTGCTGATACACCTCCAGCAAAGAATCGGCTGTGGCCAACTGGGGGGCAGCCGCCGCGAGTGCGAAAATTGCTAAAGATTTGAAATTATTCAGGTTTTTCATTCGTATTTTTCCAGCGAATAAATCGCATTCTGTTCGAGGTGTTATGGTTAACTATATCACTAAATCAGTCAAGTCCAATCTGGCCCTGACCATACCGAGTTTCCTAGTAACGTTGTAACGTCTTGTCCAAATCCTGCGCCCAGGCATCGATACCGCCGGCGATGTTTGCGATTTCGGTGAATCCCGCTGCCAGCAGGAATTCCGCGACTCGCCGGCTCCGGACGCCGGAGTGACAGAGCACGGCCGTCGGGCAACTCTTATCCAGGTCGGCCAGGCGCTCAGGGATCTCCGCCATCGGTATGAACACTGTACCTGCAATTGCCACCGTTTCGACTTCCCACCGCTCACGAACGTCGACCAATTGCCAGCGTGAGTCAATTTCCTTACGACGGGCAAACTCTGCAGGCGCAATATCTTCAATCAAAATCTAATTCCTTGCCCGAATCTGTGCGCAGATCGATACCGCTATAGATGCTCCTGCGCACGATGTAGTTTCGTCTAAAATGAAAAAATTGTCTCTTGTTTAACGTTTATCAGCTCAGGCGCGTCTGTTTCGAATAACTCGTCGATCTCGAATTCGCCATCTTCGGTTCGCGTTACGAGCATGGCGGTGCGAACCGGAACGTGACCCGCGATGACGAACAAGCGGCCACCGGGCTTGAGCAGTTCTCCGTACGCCGGGTGAATCTCAGGTACTGCACTTGTCATGATGATCACGTCAAATGGGCCTTCCGGAAGCTCTGACATGACATCCATGCACTCGAGAACAACGTTTTCGACGCCGGCATCCTGGAGTTTCTTGCCGGCGTTTTCGATGAAATCCTCGAAGATATCGATGCTCGTCACAGAACCGGCCAGCCGCGCGAGGCAGGCGGTCAGATAGCCAGTGCCCGTGCCAATCTCAAGCACATCCTCATTCGGCCGCACATCGAGGGCCTGCAGAATCTTGCCGACGATCGAGGGGCGCAACATGCACTGTCCGTGAGGCAGCGGAATCTCGGTATCCGCGTAGGCGACATCGGCACATTCCGTCGGCACAAACTGGTGTCGAGGCACGTCATCGAATGTCCGCAAAATGTTCGCGTCAGAGACATCCCATGTTCGAATTTGCTGTGCCACCATCTGATGACGGGCTGGTTCGGTATTCATTGCGATATTTGCCTGTAAGCCATTGAAATTTAGTTAAATTACTCAAAACCGGGCAGCTAGATAACGGCCTGGCGCGGGGTTCGAAATACAGCGCTTTCCGAATTATGGTGAATCGCCCCGGTGCGATGGGGCTGCTGAGATATCCTTACGCCTGCATAAACACAGATGCCAAAAAATGCCTCAACTCCCAGTGTCGGAGACACTGCGCGAGCGCATAATAATAACAAATGATCGATTCGCAACATCGTTTGCAATTACGGTCAAACAGGGACAGGCAGGACTTGCGCTTACACATTAAAAATAACATCGGGGAAGCGTTCGCAAGACGCGGCTTTCTGCTGCGAATGGCGAACAGCGTATGACATCCAGCGTCGTTATCATAATGCTCGGCATACTGCTTGTCGCGGTCGTGCTCGCGCTCATCCTTATCTGGCGGGACAAGAACCGTATCGTAGGCAGGGTCCAGCGACTAAACGATGACCTGATTGCTGTCTCAGCCGATTCGTCGGTTGGCAGGCGCTTGTCGGAGCGCGGTACCGGAAGTATCAGTGAAGTTGCCAAAACCATCAATCGATTGTTCGACGCGATTGGCGAGCGGGATGAAGAAATACATGACCGGGATCGTTTGTTCGCCGATTTCGCGCAAACGTTGCCCGAGATAGTACTGGTTCATGACGAGCGCATACTGCTGGCCAATCAAAGTGCTGCGAGCCTGATCGGATTGAATCCGGAACAGCTCCAGGGCCGTGACGCGGCTGACCTGGTCAAGCCTGCCTATCGCGCGCTGTTTCGCAAGACAATGGCCAAGCATCTAAGCGGTGAGACGGCACCCAACAGGCTGGAAATTCAGCTGATCAATGGAGATGAAGCCGGGCTATGGGTCGAGGCGCAAAGCTCGCTGATCGAGCATCATGGTAGTAACGCGATCCTTACCATCGCCCGTGATGTGAGTTATCGAAAAAATCTCGAGGTTTCACTTGGTCGGAGCAAACTCCAGGCGCAGTACACGCTCGAATCCATTTCCGAGGGCGTGATCACGACAGATACCGAGGGCCGCGTCGATTACATGAACCATGCGGCGGAACAAATGACCAGCGCAAACCGTGACGACGCTGCCGGCCACAAGACCGGGGAGCTGTTCGCGTTGATCGACGAAGTGGATCGGAGGGCGCTTGGTGATCCGGTAGAGCGGTGCCTGTCGATTCGCAGACGGGTGAATATGGGGCGCCGTGCGTTGCTGGTCAGCCGGGAAGGAAACAATGAGCACTCGGTGGAAATAACCGCTTCTCCCATCAAGGCCCCGGGCACGGGAATTTCCGGCACGGTGGTTGTTATTCATGATGTCAGCGAGATACGCGGCCTCACACGCCAGATGAGTTACCAGGCTGCGCATGACGCGCTGACCGGGCTTATTAATCGACGCGAATTCGAACGTCGACTTGATGAGGCAATGGATACCGCGCACGCAGAAGAAGCAGTGCATATTCTTTTCTACATGGATCTCGACCGCTTCAAAGCTGTGAATGACAGCTGCGGCCACATAGCCGGAGACAACATGTTGCGGGAAGTGGCCAGCCTGATTCGTGACCAGGTGCGTGATTCGGATTTCGTTGCGCGGCTCGGCGGAGATGAGTTTGGCACCCTGCTAATTGGGTGTCCGCTTGAAAAAGCGCAGCAGATTGCGGCTGATATGTGCAACGCCGTGGCTGACTACCGCTTTGTCTGGCAGGACAAAATTTTCAATATCGGCATATCGATCGGATTGGTTGAAATTAGTGGAAGTAGCGGATCGATTCAGGATCTGATGAGTGCGGCGGACTCTGCGTGCTACGTGGCGAAACAGCGCGGTCGCGGCCAGGTGCACGTTTACTCGGCGCGTGATGAGGCTATCGCGCGCGAGCGCGGCGACATTCAGTGGTTGCGAATGCTTCAGGAAGCCCTGCAGGAAAGCAAGTTCGAGTTGGCAACCCAGCCGATCATTGCCACCGGAAGCGGCAGCGCCGGTGGGCCGGCAGTTGAGGTATTGATACGCTTGCCAGATGAGCGCGGCCGCAGCCCGAACTCCGCCGATTTCCTGCGTTCGGCCGAGCGATACCAATTGATGCCGCAAATCGATCGTTGGGTCGTCAATACAGCGCTCGCTGCAATTAAATCGGGGGACATAAAGCTGGCTGGCAATCGAAGCTGCGCTATTAACATTTCGGCGCAAACCCTGGGCGATGAAGAGTTCCTGACTTTTGTCGTCGAGGCACTGGATCACAGCGGCGTACAACCGAGTGACATCTGTTTCGAGGTGAACGAAAGTGCAATATCGAACAACGTGCAATATGCGCAAAGATTCATTGAGGTTCTGCACGGTATCGGCTGTGAATTTTCGCTCGATGATTTTGGCAGCGGCCTCGGCGCGTTTTCCAGTCTGAAGAGCCTGCCAATCGACTACCTGAAGATTCATGGGACCTACACCCGCAACCTGACCACTGACCAGGTGAATCAGGAAATGGTAGCCGCAATGATCAAACTTGGACGCACGATGGATTTCAAAGTGGTCGCGGAGCAGGTTGAGGAACAAGAGGACTTTGATTGGTTACGGGAGGTCGGCATCGACTACGTCCAGGGTAATTTCATCGATCCCCCGGCTATTCTGGGCGCCGCAAATACGGGCACTTACCGGAACCTGAATTCCTGATTTCAACCCATAAAAAAAGCCGCCCGACTTTCGCCGGGCGGCCATAGTTTTCGATCAGGCCGGTCGCCTGCGATCAGATCAAAGCAACGGCACTATCAGCAGCGCAACGATGTTGATGATCTTGATCAACGGGTTTATCGCCGGACCTGCGGTATCTTTGTAAGGATCACCGACCGTGTCGCCGGTAACAGCCGCCTTGTGAGCATCGGTGCCCTTGCCGCCGCAGTTGCCGTCTTCGATGTATTTCTTCGCGTTGTCCCATGCGCCACCGCCGGCGGTCATGGAAATCGCCACGAAAAGCCCGGTGACGATCGTACCGAGGAGCAGGCCGCCAAGCGCCTTCGGCCCATTTTAAAGCGATCGCTCTGGTTGAGGCAGACTGCCGCGCTACAGAGCAAAAAAAGCCCGGCACATGGCCGGGCTTTTATGGTTCCTAATACCCTGCGAAGCTGCGCTTCGCGGGCATAAGTTCGACCTAAAATCTTTCCAGCCACGTAAACGGCGGCTGGAAAGATGGTCTTACTTAAGGGCGTCGCTCCTACATGAACTTCAGCAGGATGCCGCCGTACTGTACGAAGAACGGTACGAAGACGAGCGACAGAATGGCCGACAACTTGATCAGGATATTCAGCGACGGGCCGGACGTGTCCTTCAGCGGATCGCCCACCGTATCGCCAACTACCGCCGCCTTGTGATTATCGGTGCCCTTGCCACCGAGATTGCCGGCTTCGATGTACTTCTTGGCGTTGTCCCAGGCGCCGCCGGCGTTTGACGCCGAGATCGCGAGAACGCCGCCGGCGACCAGCGAGCCGGCCAGCAGTCCGGCCGTGGCCTGGATGCCGAACAGGAACCCGGTGACGAGCGGTGCACCCATGATAAGGACGCCGGGCGCAACCATTTCGCGAACGGCAGCCTGCGTCGAGATCGAGACGCACTCTGCGTAGTCGGGATCGCCGGTGCCTTCCATGATGCCCGGAATGTCGCGGAACTGGCGCCGCACTTCCTCGATCATCTTGAACGCGGCCGCGCCGGCAGCAGATCGGTACAGGTCAGGAACTCGGCGAACAGAGCCTTGATTGTTGATCGCCCGCTGCACTGGACCCAGAGGATCAGGCCATGCGCGTGGCAACGGGTGAGTAATCTGCCGTTATCACCGAGATTAGCACCTACCGGATCGCTATAACTGATTTTACGCTCAACCTGTCGAGGCAGTGCAGGAACGCCGGGCATGGACGCGTCAGGCCGCGACATTTCGCAGGCGAAGGACTTCATCGCGCCGCGGGGGTATTCGCGGCACCGGCCAGAGACGACGCTACTCTATGAACTCATAGCCGATTACTATCCCAGGTTCCGGGATCAGCGTGCTGCCGAGGGGCGAGCACTGCCATGCTACGTGGAAGATGAGTTTGCAGCCTATTTGAAGTGCGGCCTGCTTGAGCACGGCTTTCTGCGCGTGAAGTGCGACGCATGTCAGGCTGAAAAACTTGTTGCATTCTCATGCAAGCGTCGCGGGTTCTGTCCCAGCTGCGGTGCGCGGCGGATGGCCGAGACGGCAGCACTGCTCGTTGATAAGGTCTTGCCACAGCAGCCCGTTCGCCAATGGGTGCTGTCGTTGCCGTTCGCACTGCGTTACCTGCTGGCATTTCCGGGTGAAAGGGGAAGAATCACGGACCCAACGACGTCGCCCGGGTGCGGCTCCGCCTGCATCGCGGCGTTCAACCTGCCATCAACACCCCGATTGCAACACGCCCCTAACGATTTGACCGAATCCGCTGATCAAACAAAGGCGGCTTATACTTCCTATTCGCAGGTCAACTATCCCATTTTCGGCTTGAGCTTTAATCTGGCTTAAGCTTTAATTGCAATCTCGAAAATTTACCAAGGAAATAGTCATGTACAAGAAAGTTCTAGCGGCAGTGGATTTCTCCGAGACCAGCCGATTAGTATTGGATGCTGCCCTAAGGCTTACGAACGATAACCCCGCCAGAATACATCTCATCCATGTTGTTCAACCGGTGAACGAAGGCTATGCCTTGAAAGTCTATAAAGAAAACTTTCAAGCCTTGGAAGACGATGCTGTTGAGCAGGCCGCTGCACAGCTAAAGGAATTTGAGACTTCAGATAATATTCCAGCAGATCAAATACATACTGTGGTAGGAGATAGAGCCGGAGAAATCCGCAGAACCTGCGCAGACATTGAAGCAGATGTTATTGTGATCGGCAGTCACGGGTACTCAGGAGAAAGGCGCATGCTTGGAACCACCGCTAATAAATTATTGCATGGTGCCAAGAGTGACATCTTGACAGTGCATGCAGGCGACGCTACCTAAGTCGCTGGAAAACAGATCCAGAAAAACAAATAAAGTTATGAATGTTCAAAAACATTTATAACAAGCCTTCTAAAGCTGCTACTCCCGTAGCAGCTTTTTGCATTTAGTCGCATCAAAATTTCTTACAAGGGCTTAAGGAGAGTAGCTTGAAATTCTCCTCGCAAGCAGTAGGTGAATTTCTCAACCTCTCTTTTCGAATCCTAACTACCAAACGAAAAACACCGAGCGGGTATTTTACCTACTCGGTGTTTTATTCGTTTTCACCCAGGGATGAGGCCCAAGGACGAGATAATGTATCTACAACCAGTTATACATGACGATGCCGGCCGTAATTGATGTGATTATAAAGTACGGCAGGGCCATGAATACCATTGTGACATATCCCAATCTGATCTTCGGTGCTATGCCTGACATTAACAGGAACAGGAAAGCTGCTTGCCCGTTAGGGGTAGACATACTAGGAATACCAGTACCCATCACCACCGCAACAGATTGCGCGTCATAGATTTCCCGTGACAAAACACCCTGTTCCAGTAATGGGGAGATCTGGTCCATGTAGATAGTTGCTACGAATACATTATCACTAATAGCGGATAAGGCACCGTTGGTCACGAACACCATGAACACCTGCATACTGCCATCCAGCGACAATACCCATTCCATAACTGGTGTGAACATCTGCTGATCGTTAATCATTGCAACAATGGCGAAGAACACGACCAGGAGTGATGCAAAGGGTAGACCTTCCACAAAAGCCTTTCCAAGACTATGCTCGTCAGTCTCACCCAGCATGGATGACGCGAGAATGATGATACCGAGGCCAATCAAGCCAACCTCAGCCAGGTGCAGTGACAATGCTATGACCATTATTACGAATACACAGATTTGAATCTTGATTACCAGGCGATCCCTGGCAGTTTCCGATTCTTGAATACGTGCATCTTCATCCGCGAGTACTGTGCGCACGTCTTCCGGTAGTTCATTGCCATAGCCAAAAAACTTACCGAAGGGTCGAATCCACTCCAGCAAAATGCACATGATGAAACCAGAGATCAGGGTTGGCATCGTGGCGGGAGCATTGACCAGGAAGAATGTCACGAAATCCCAACCGGTATGGCTACCGATAACAATGTTTTCCGGCTCGCCCACCAGGGTACTTACTCCACCGATCGCGGTAGCAACCGCGCCGTGCATCAACAGGCCACGGAGATAGCCGCGAAAAGCTTCCAGATCCTGCAAATGAGATTCTTCAATATGGCTGTCATCGGATGGCAATCCAGGTTCGCGCCCGACCTTGGTGATCGTTCTTTCATACACATGGTAGAAGGTCATAGTTAGTGCAACAAGAATTGCCAGAATGGTCAAGGCATCAAGAAAGGCTGAAAGTACGGAAACAACTACCACCGTCGCAAAGTTCATTACGATTCGGGACCTGATTCCCAATAGCACCTTGTTGATGAACTTGAAGAGCATCTCCCTGAGAAAATGCACAGCGGCCACCATGAAGACAACCAGGAGAATCACCGGCAGCCCGTGTAGCACTTCTTCATAAACGTGGTAGGTATCCGTTAGCCCCAGCGCTAGAACTTGTATTGCAAGCAAGCCCCCTGGCTGCAGCGGAAAGCATTTCAATGCCATTGCCAGTGTAAAAATAAACTCAAACAGAATGATCCATGAAGTAGCTAGTGGTCCCAGGAAAAAGAACGCTGGAACATTCAAAACAAGTGCGGCAATTACCGCCTTCTTGTACCACAATGGCGTTGGACCAAGGAACGTGTCCAAAAGAGTTGCTGGATTGTGGGTATCACTTGCAGTTGCAGTTGACATCGATTGCTTCCTTAGATTGACGTTTATCCGAGCGCTCTTGCATCACTGCAAATTGATCCCAGAGGATTTTTCCTTTCTTTTTCTGAAATCAGGAAAGCCTGAACATAAAATGCCCGGGCGAGATCGACATTTCTAATTGGCCGATCGGGCCCGGGCGAAATCGAACGGATTCTACCCCAGTATAGGAAAATTCTCAGCCAATTTTTGAGGCTTATTGCGATTTTGGCAGCGATTTTACAACCTGGACCAACGCGCAGTTTCTGGTACAGGCCCCCTTTTTATTGAAATGTCGTTCCGATCGGTTCATACGGGTGGCGTGATTTGCACTGTTCCGACAGAACCAACACGGGTTCAGCTGAAGTAGAACCGCATCGAAACTGAAAGGCAAGACAACGTCTAGGCCACCTCAGGTCGAATCAGTCCTGCCATCAACATCCCGATTGCAACACGCCCCTAACGATTCGACCGAATCCGCTGATCAAACAAAGGCGGCTTATACTTCCTATTCGCCGACGGATGGCTTCGCCCTGAGGCGGACTGCCGCGCTACAGAGCAAAAAAAGCCCAGCATACGGCCGGGCTTTTTTTGTTTCCTGACACCGTTTGGTAGTTGGCCTACCCATACCCTGCGAAGCTGCGCTTCGCGGGCATAAGTTCGACTAAAAATGTTTTCGCCCCCGCGTGCGGGGACGGAAAGATAGTCTCATTTACATAAACTTCAGCAGGATGCCGCCGTACTGTACGAAGAACGGTACGAAGACGAGCGACAGAATGGCCGACAACTTGATCAGGATATTCAGCGACGGGCCGGACGTGTCCTTCAGCGGATCGCCCACCGTATCGCCAACCACCGCCGCTTTGTGAACGTCGGTGCCCTTGCCGCCGAGATTGCCGGCTTCGATGTACTTCTTGGCGTTGTCCCAGGCGCCGCCGGAGTTTGACGCCGAGATCGCGAGAACGCCGCCGGCGACCAGCGAGCCGGCCAGCAGTCCGGCGGTGGCCTGGATGCCGAACAGGAACCCGGTGACGAGCGGTGCACCCATGATAAGGATGCCGGGCGCAACCATTTCGCGAATAGCAGCCTGTGTCGAGATCGCGACGCACTGTGCGTGGTCGGGATCGCTGGTGCCTTCCATGATGCCCGGATCGTCGCGGAACTGACGCCGCACTTCCTCGATCATCTTGAATGCGGCCGCGCCGACTGACTTCATCGTCATGGCCGAGAACAGCGCCGGTATTACGGCACCGATGAACAGGCCGGTGAAGACCATTGGGTCGAGCAGGTTGATCGAGCCGAGAAGATCCGAGGTCGGGTCCTGTTCTTTCAGCAGCAGATCGGCACGGGTCAGGAACGCGCCGAACAGAGCGAGCGACGTCAGAATGGCAGCGCCGATCGCGAAGCCCTTGCCGATGGCGGCGGTCGTGTTACCGGCCGAGTCCAGGACGTCCGTGCGCTCTCGCACGTGTTCCGGCATGCCGGCCATCTCGGCGATTCCGCCGGCGTTGTCAGCCACCGGGCCGTAGGCGTCGATCGTCAGCGCGATGACCAGCGTGCCCAGCATGCCGAGCGAGGCAATTGCTATACCGTACATGCCGGCCAGCATCCACGGAATGTAGATAGCAAGGCCGATCGCGAGATAAGGACCGACGGCGCTCTTGTAACCGAGTGCCAGTCCGAAAATGATGTTGGTCGCGGCACCGGTCTGGCAGGACTCGGCCACTTCACGAACGGGGCTGTAGGTATCTGACGTGTAGTACTCGGTGATCAGGCCCACAACGAGGCCGGCGATTAGTCCGGTCAGGAAGCACAGGTATACGCCAAGCGAGGTGTACTCGACGCCGGCGATTGCGAACTCGGCCGGCACCAGCATGTCGGTCACGAAGTACATGACGGCGGCCATAATTGTGCTCGATATGATCAGCATGCGTTTCAGCGCCGGGCCCACCTGGGCTTCGGTATTGACGCGGATCATCAGAATCGTGATCAGGCTGACCGGAATGCCGATTGCCGAGATGACGATCGGATACAGAAGCGCATCGACGTTGCCGCCGAAGGCAATCGCGCTGATGACCATCGCGGCGCAGGTGCTCTCCGCACAGGAGCCGAAGAGGTCAGCGCCCATACCGGCGACGTCACCGACGTTGTCGCCAACGTTGTCAGCGATAACGGCCGGGTTACGCGGATCGTCTTCCGGAATTCCCGCCTCGACCTTGCCAACGAGGTCGGCGCCAACATCGGCTGCTTTCGTAAAGATGCCGCCGCCCACGCGCGCGAACAGCGCAATGGAGGAACCGCCGAGACCGAAGCCGGCAATGACTTCCATCAATACGTGCGGTGTCACATCGTCAGGCATTACATATTTGAGGCCGAGGTAGATTAGCAGCAAGCCGAGCGAGGCCAAACTGACCAGCGCGAAGCCCATGACGGCACCGGAGTGCAGCGCGACATTGAACGCGCCGGAAAGCGACTGGTTGGCCGAGACCGTCGTACGAACGTTGCCCGCGGTCGCGATCTTCATGCCAATGTAGCCACTGGCGATCGAGATGATCGCGCCGAAAATGAACGCGACGGCTGTGTAGATGCCTTCGTTGACGTTTTCGGTGTGGTGATCATCGATCAGGAGGGCAATGACGATGCCGAACAGGACCATGAAGATGGCCATGAACTTGTATTCCTGCTTGAGGAAGGCCATTGCTCCTTCGGCGATCGCCGAATGAATCTTGCGCAGTTTGTCGCGCGTGTCGGCGTCTTCGACACCCATATCGACCGCAACGCGGCTGACCGAGCGCGAGTAGTAAAAGGCCACAGCGAGTCCGAAAAGGGACAGGGCCAGGATAATTGCAACTGACATACTGATTGTTACTCCGTCATTGTAGTCCGGCGGGGGAGGACGCGGCACACAGGGCTGCAAGGTGCGATGGGCTGCACCTTCGCTATGTAGAACACGTTCGGGGTCCCCTCACCGAGTGAAATCTGTCTTTTTTATGCTTGCCGACCGCAGGGTTATAAAGATTTTTCGTCCGCAGGCCGGTCTCGAAAGCGCGCGAATCATACCACAAATTTAGTCTTTAGCTTCTGCGACACGGGCACGCTTTTGAGTGTGACGTAGTTCGGCAAGCCATTGATATATGGAGGATAATCCTCACCGCGAATCAGCGGCTCCAGGTAGCGCCGGCCGGCCGATGTTATCGAAAAGCCGTCTTTCGAGATGTAGCGACGTGGCAGCATTTTCTCTTTGTTGGCGATTCGAGCCAACGGCGCCTTTTCGATCTTCCAGCGGTACGGATTGTCCGAGACCCGCTTGATAACCGGCATCACCGCGGTTTCTCCGGCAAGCGCCATTTTGACGGCAGCCTCGCCCACGGCGTAAGCCTGCTTGACATCGGTCGCCGAGGCGATATGCCGCGCGGAGCGCTGCAGGTAATCGGCCACCGCATAATGGTATTTAAAGCCCAGGTTTTCACGCACCATGTTCGCCAGGACCGGCGCGACGCCACCCAGCTGAGCGTGGCCGAAAGCATCTCTTGTGCCCGCTTCGGCCAGGAACTTGCCGTTCGCATATTGCGCCCCCTCACTGACCACAATGACGCAGTAACCATAATCCCTGACGCACGCTTTCACCCGTTGCAGGAATGCACGCTTCCTGAATGGAATCTCCGGAAACAGGATAATGTGCGGCGGTTCGTGACTCGCGCCCGAGCCGGCGAGACCACCGGCAGCGGCAATCCAGCCCGCATGCCGGCCCATCACCTCGAGCAAAAACACCTTCGTAGAGGTTTCGGCCATCGACAGGACATCCAGGGCGGCTTCCTTGGTCGATACCGCAACGTACTTGGCTACCGAGCCGAAACCCGGGCAGTTGTCGGTAACGGGCAGGTCATTATCGACGGTTTTCGGTACGCCCAGGCAGATAACCGGATAGCCCATTTTTCGGGACACAAGTGAAACCTTGTGCGCCGTATCCATAGAATCATTGCCGCCGTTGTAAAAAAAATAGCCTATGTCATGCGCCTTGAACACTTCGATAATTCGCTCGTACTCGGCGCGATTCTCTTCAATACCTTTCAGCTTGTAGCGCGCTGATCCGAACGCCCCACCGGGTGTGTGCATCAGACCCGCGATGGTGCGCGCCGACTCGCGGTTTGTGTTGATCATGTTTTCTGTCAGGGCGCCGATAATGCCGTTCTTCCCCGCATAGACATTTCCGATGCGATTCTTGTGCTTCCGCGCGGTTTCGATAACGCCGCATGCTGTTGCATTTATTACCGCCGTCACACCGCCCGATTGGGCATAAAACGCGTTCTTTTTCGACATGGGTCTCGGTACCTTTTACCAGCGTGAAATCGATGCGAAGCATAGCGGAATCCGCGCGGCGGATCATGCCTTTCCGTCAACTGCGAATTGACGCCGATCTCCGATTCCACTAGCGTACGCGTCCCACAGAAAGTCGGATCAGTAGAGAGAGTTTTTCGATGCGTATCGTGTTGCTAGGGGCCCCCGGTTCCGGAAAGGGCACCCAGGCCAAGAAATTGATGGCTGAAAAGAATATTCCGCAGATATCCACAGGCGACATGTTGCGGGCGGCCGTCAGTGCGGGCAGTCGCTTCGGACGGCAGGCAAAGGAAATCATGGATGCCGGAGATCTCGTGTCGGACGACATCATGCTCGGCATTATCAGCGAGCGGCTTGGCGAGCCGGACGCCGAGGAAGGATTCATCCTGGACGGTTTTCCACGCACCGAACAGCAGGCGCTGGACTTGAGCGATTTGCTGGATGAAATGGGCAAGCCGCTGGACTGCGCCGTGCTGATGGACGTGGACTTCGAGATTCTGATCAAGCGACTGACCGGCCGGCGCACGTGCTCACTGACCGGGAAACTGCTGAACGTCTATTTTTCTTCGCAGGCTGAGCTCGACGAATGTACGAATGCAGGTGGCGAACTCGTGCAACGGGAAGACGATAACGAAGACGTAATCAAAAATCGCCTGGACGTTTACCGCAAGCAGACCGAACCACTGGTCGAATATTATCGCAAGCGTGGCAAACTGCGGACCGTGGATGCCGGTGGCACCATCGACGAGGTTTACGATCGCTTTTCGAGCGCGATCGGAGCAGCCTGAATTGCCAAAATAGACCTCCGCTGGTTGTTTGCTTCCTGATCCGGATCGCCGGCCGGGCACAATAATTTACATGGCTCGACCAGACCGTTTCTTGAGGAACAGGCGATGCCTGAAGAAAGACGATGTCAGGAACCTACAGGTCGAGATCAGGGATAATCAGCGTGAGTTACTCGAACGGCAGAACGACCACGTCGAAATCGCCCGGCAACAGCTGGAACGTTCAAACTCTCAGGTCGAAGAGTCAATCCAATTGCAGCGTGAAGCGGTCGCAAGAGCGCGATCGATCGGCCGAATTGCGGTGCCCGGAATCGTTCTTTGTCTCGCACTCATTTTGTATCTCGTGACCCGGTACTTCTGAATTTGCGGCTGAGTTTGCCAAGTATGACTTGCCGACCTGGTCGCCAGTCCCTACTCACTATTCTCCAGGATCTCCAATAGAGAATGCCCGATAATCTCCTTACGCCAGCCCCTGAATACGCGGGACGCTCTTTCTCCATGCATTGCGGCTGATAGTTCTTTCCGCGGCGCGAGGATTTCCGTCGCAATGCCAAGCGATTCTGCCGCTGACGATACGACAATTTGCATCTTCTTGAGCAGTGACTTCTCGCGTTCGCCCGGGCGGGCCGGTGGCCTGTAATCGCTCTTGTCGTGTGTTGCGCTATCGATGATTTCAAGCAGTTTCTTGCCGGCGCGCCTGATTGTACTTTCCGCCAGATCCTGAATATCACCCAGTTCGGCCAGAGTAGTTGGCTCAGTGACGGCGATATCCAGTAGCACGGAGTCGCGCATGATCCACTGCCGCGGCCTGTTGGTGCGCAGCGCTTCGTGCTCCCGCCAGGCGGCCAACTCTGAGGCGGCGGCACGCTCCCGGCCGCGCATGTTGCGCGCGCCCTTCACGCGTTCGATGGCAAGTTCCGGTGCCGGTTCATAAAGTGTGGCGTCAAGCAGGTCTGTCGAATCCTCGACAGCCCACTGAAACCTGCCAAGTTCATGCAGTCGCTCGGTAAGCAGATCACAGGCTGGCAGCAGGTATTGAACGTCTTCCGCCGCATAGTTGAGTATTGATTCGGATAATGGACGTCTCGACCAGTCCGCTCGCGTGTGTGACTTCGCGAGCTCGATATCGAACAACTCGGACACTAACCCGGCATATCCGATCTGCGGCTGAAATCCAAGCAAGGCTGCGGCAATCTGTGTGTCAAACAGGGCAGCAGGCATAAAACCACAGGTCTGGTAAACAACTTCGATATCCTGCCTGCCGGAATGCAGTATCCAGGCTGGTTTCAAGATTGCTTGCCAAACGGCGTCTTTTCGCGCCTGGTCGGCGTCGGTCAGGGCCAGCGGATCGGCGCACACGATTTTGTCCTGCGCTGCTACCTGGATCAGGCACAGCTGCGAGAAAAACGTTCTTTCCCGCATGAATTCGGTATCTACGCCTATGCGTTCTTCAGCCGCTACGAGCGTGACGAGACTCTGGTCATCTGCCAGGTCGACGAAGTCGAAATCAGTCATCGGGAGAAATGGCGCGGGCTTCGGTTGCGGATATTAACGTGCGATGATGTGGCTTGGGCATACCTGTATTGTGACAGAACACTGCAACATCTTCTCAAAACATTCCTGGACATTACGCTGCTTAAAGCAGGCCCGGAAGAGCTTCCGACATCGACTTTTGTTCTCGTCTACGCAATCGGCTTGCTCATATTCGCCTTCGCCTTTTCGGCGGTAGCGACTCCAGGTTCGGGAAACGGCGATCTCGCTGTTTCTTTTATGGTCGCTGTACTGAGTTATGTCGTTTACTGGGTCATTCTGGTTGTCGCCGGCTTCGGGCACAGAATGGTACCGACAATTGCAGCGATAATGGCGTGCGGTTCAATCCTGACGGTCCTGCAGTCCGTGGTGTTCCTGGTCATGAGCCTTTTCGCGAACGCAGGCATGACGGCGACCATCGCCTGGTTGATTCTGATCTGGGCGATACCGGTCAAAGGCAACATTATCGCTCGCGCGATCGAACAGCACTGGTTTGCCGGCATTGCAATCGCCATGAGTATCTTTGTCATGCAGAATATCGTCTACGTATCGCTGGTCAGTCAGTAAGTCAGGCTATGGTCATTCAAACAGTCTCGGAACTCGGGCATCAAGCAATCTAAGAAATGCATATTCACATGGTCTCAATAGACAGTCATTTAGTGTTTTAAGAAATGCACATTCATATAGTCGGAATCTGCGGAACCTTCATGGGTGGCGTTGCAGCACTGGCCCGGGCGGCCGGACATGAGGTGACGGGTTGCGACGCCAATGTCTACCCGCCAATGAGTACGCAGCTTTCAGGCCTCGGCATCAAGATCATTGAAGGATACGACCCGGAACAACTCGATGTCGTGCCTGACTATGTCGTCATCGGCAATGCCCTGAGTCGGGGAAATCCTGTCGTCGAGGCCGTGCTGAATCGCCGTATTCCATATTGTTCCGGACCGCAGTGGCTTGCCGAACACGTGCTGCATAAGCGTCACGTGATGGCGATCTCCGGCACGCACGGAAAGACGACAACGGCGAGCATGCTGGCCTGGATTCTCCAGGATGCCGGGCTTGAGCCCGGATTCCTGATTGGTGGGATTCCTGTTAATTTTGACACTTCCGCACGCTTTGGCGATTCAGAATTTTTTGTGGTCGAGGCCGACGAATATGACACAGCGTTTTTCGACAAGCGGGCCAAGTTCGTGCACTACCGACCGCAGACGCTCGTCATTAATAATCTCGAGTTCGATCATGCGGATATATTCAAGGACATCGACGCCATTCTGTGGCAATTCCACCAGCTCATGCGAACGGTGCCTGGCAACGGGCGAGTGGTGATAAACGGTGCCGACGCCAACGTTGCCAGGGTTATTGAGCAGGGTTGCTGGACCCCGGTTGAGCGATTCGGTGGCGAGCAAGTCGGAGACTGGCATGCCAGTTTCTCGGATATCGGCGAACGCCGAATCGAGATGTCGCGCGCATCGATGGGTTCCGCCGAAACCGCGTGGAAACTGGGCGGCGTCCATAATTTGCAGAACGCCGTCGCCGCCGTGGCAGCAGCGCATTCAGCCGGCATTGGGTTGCCCCGGGCCGTCGACGCATTGTCCCGATTTGACGGCGTCAAGCGACGCATGGAAAGAACGGCAACAGTGTCGGAAATCGCGATCTACGACGATTTCGCGCATCATCCAACTGCAATCAAGAGCACCATAGCCGGCCTGAAGAAACGTTATCCCTCCCAGCGTATCGTTGTGGCGCTCGAACCTCGTTCCAACACGATGAAGATGGGTATCCACAAGGATTCGCTGGCAGCGTCACTGGACGGGGCCGACCTTGTATTCGTTTACAGACCGGATGATCTCGATGCGCAATTTGATGCGAGCCTGGCTGCGCTGGGCAATCGAATAGCGCTCTATACGAGTTATGACGAACTCGTTGGCGATTTGGAACGAAAGCTATTGGCGGGAGATCAGATGGTCTTCATGAGTAACGGTGGCTTTGGCGCTGCGCGGCAGAAACTGACGATGGCGCTGCAGAAGAAACGCCTCGCGCCCGGAAACTCTGGCCAACTGCGATAAGGGGCTACACTCGGACGATGGAGATTCCACTTTTTCCGCTACGGACCGTGCTCTATCCGGATGGACCGCTGCCGCTCAGGATTTTTGAGCAGCGTTATCTCGATATGATCAGCCGCTGTATGAAGGAGGATGGCCCGTTCGGCGTCGTCCTGATCAAGAACGGGACGGAAACCGGACCCTCCAAAGTCTATGACGTCGGCACGCTCGCGCGAATATCTGACTGGTATCAGGGCAGTGATGGATTACTTGGCGTCACCGCCCTGGGTCAGCAACGTTTTCGGATTGCCTCAAGCCGACGTCAGGACGACGGCTTGCTGCTAGGCGTGATCGAGCTGATGCCGCCGGAACCCGACACCGCATTGCCCGAAGTGTATCAGCCACTTGCCGAGATTCTGGCGGGAGTCCTGGATGACCTCGGTCGCTTATATGAATCCCTTCCCAGGCGTTACGATGATGCTGGCTGGGTTAGCTATCGATTCGCCGAGATTCTGCCTGTCGCGCCCGAGCAAAAACAGCTGTTGCTGGAATCAGATAACGCGCTGGACCGGCTTGCAGAACTGCGGAAAGTCCTGGAGTCCATTAAAGGCCCCTGACTATGCGGCCCCGGCGATCCCGGCCAGTACCGTTCTCGCGGCGTCCAGCGTCTTCGTTATCTCATCTTCTCCGTGTGCTGCAGACACGAATCCCGCTTCAAAAGCAGACGGCGCAAGGTAAACACCGTTTGCCAGCATGCCGTGGAAGAATTGTTTGAAGCGATTCGTATCGGCGGCGGCAACCTGACCGTACGATCTCACCGGACCGTCGTCAGTAAACACGAAGCCGAACATACCGCCTACGGATTCCACCGCAAGCGGTACGCCGAGATCGCCCGCTATTGTGGCAAAACCATCGGTCAGTTGGCGGGTCCGGTCGGACAATGCGGTATAGAAGCCCGGCATTTCCAGCTGCTCCAGCGTGGCCAGCCCGGCCGCCATCGCCAGCGGATTGCCGGACAGCGTGCCTGCCTGGTAGACCGGGCCATCGGGCGCCAGGCTCGCCATGATATCTGCACGTCCGCCAAACGCGGCGGCAGGCAATCCGCCGCCGACAATTTTCCCTATCGTCGTAAGATCCGGCGTGATGCCATAAATCGATTGCGCGCCGCCGCGGGCGACACGGAAACCGGTCATTACCTCGTCAAGGATCAAGACCGCTCCGAATTTGGTGCAGTGATGGCGGAGTGATTCAAGAAACCCCTCCAGCGGCGGAACCATGTTCATATTGCCTGCTATCGGCTCTACAATGACGCAGGCGACGTCGTCGCCGATTTCGCCAAACGCCTTCTCTATGCCATTTAGATCGTTGAATGCGAGCGTAATAGTATGCTCGGCGAGACTGGCCGGAACGCCCGGGGAACTTGGCACACCCAGGGTCAACGCGCCGGATCCGGCCTTGATCAGAAGCGAGTCGGAGTGGCCGTGATAACACCCCTCAAACTTGATGATCTTGTCGCGCCCCGTAAAACCACGAGCGAGGCGAATTGCGCTCATGGTTGCTTCTGTGCCTGAACTGACCATACGGACTCGCTCGATCGAGGGCATGATTTCGCAAACTTTTTTCGCGAGATGCGTTTCAACGAGCGATGGCGCTCCGAAACTCAAACCGCTGGCTGCGGTGTCGATAACCGCTTGCAGAACCGCGGGGTGTCCATGACCGAGAATCATCGGGCCCCAGGAACCGACGTAGTCAATCAGGCGCCGATCGTCCTCAGTCTCAAGCCAGGCACCCTTGGCGCTGCGCATGAATACAGGTTCTCCGCCTACGCCGGCGAATGCTCTTACGGGCGAATTCACGCCGCCTGCGATATATTGTTTTGCTTCCTGGAAGTGATTCATGCGGACCCTCATGTTACGGAGCCTGCATGCTACAGATTCACAGCCAGTTGAAAAACCCTCTGGTGCCCCATTGCCGCCTGGTGCACACTGTAATCTGCATGAAAACTTACATGTGTCTGATCTGCGGGTTCATCTACAGCGAGGAGGAGGGCGATCTCGAGGCCGGTATCGCTCCCGGAACGCGCTGGGATGATGTGCCGCTATCCTGGCGCTGCCCCGATTGCGGGGCCGGGAAAGAAGACTTTCAGATGACCGAGATCTGAGGTCGCGCTCTGTCCCTGCCAATCCGTGGCTGCCCTAGTTGGTTGACCGGAGCAGTTGCGACACCTTGTGGCCGCGGGACAGGAGTAACTTCGGCACGCCTTCTTCACCAATCAAGTGCAGGGCGCCAACGATAATCAGGTAGTCGTCCTCATCGTCCATCAATTCCTCGATTTGCCCAGTCCAGTCGATGTTGCGGTTGATAACGATGGTCTGGTTTAACTCCGGGTAGGCCTGCATTTCCCTGAGCATGCTTTCTTCGAGGAATTCGGTATCGCCGATGCGCCACGCGTCGATTAGGGAGTCCATCAATTCCCGCATCTCCGGTCCCTCGGCAAGCGCCTGCAGAAACATCTCCTGTTGCGCTGCCGGAGAAAGCCCATCCAGAAATCCGAGCTGTTGGCGCATCGTTTCGAAGCCTCGAATCTCCTTTTTGTCGTTGATGGCGCGCTCCATCATGTGTGACTCGATGCCCAGCGCCGGATTGAAGCCCATGCGCATCAACAGCATCATTTCGACATTCATCGCCGCGTACCAGGGCTCTGCCCGGTCCAGCAGATTTAGCGGAATTTCAGCGGCTGCCGCCAGCGCAACGGCCTCCGCATAGACCTGGGGACCCAACAGGTCCGTCAATGTGCCACCGTTCTCGATCAGGCCAAGCTCGGTTGTCATCGCCTGGGTCGCGACGGGGTCGATATCGTCCATGTCGAGTTCCATGATCAGTGTCTCAGCCTCTTCATAGGCGGCATAGATCTCGCCCGGGAGTGGATGATCCTGCTCGCGCAACAAATGGATCGAGCCGAGCAGAAAGATGCGGTTCTGACCGCCATCTACCTGCCAGATCGGCAGCATCTGCTCGCCGTCGGCCGCCGCAACGGGACCCGACAGCACAGCCATGCTGGTAAGAATGCCGCCCAAAACTTTTTGCCAGTGCATGTTCATTCGTTGCTCGTTATCCAGATCAGTTCTGTTGAGACGCTGCCATCCGCGAACAGTTCAACGCGGCGGTAGGCTGGCGGCAATTCGTCAAGTGCGAATTCGTCGCTCTCCGGTTTGAACTGTCGGCAGGTCGACGGTGTACCGATAATCTTTACGCCGTTCTTTTCCGCAAAGAATTCCTGATGAACGTGTCCGAACAGCGCGACGCGCACCGTTCCCGGCAGTGAAATATTGCGCAGAAATTCGTCGCCATTCTTCAGGCCTACCTCATCGAGCCATTTGCTGCCCATCGGCAATGGCGGATGATGCAGGCAGACTGCGACGTGCTTCGCGGCTGTCGTCGAGAGTATTCCTGACAGCCGGTCCATTTCCGCCTGAGCGATCTGGCCACCGGCATTGTCATCGATACAGCTGTCTATGCAGATAATCAGCCAATCTCCAATCTCTTTCGACTCGCAGTAAAAAAACGGAGGAGTTGCAAGCATTTCTCGCATTACGTGCCGAACATCATGATTGCCGGGAACGCAATATACCGGCAGCCCGAGCGTGCGGAAAAGGTCCAGGAACCTTTGGTAGGCGGCTTCCGAGTCGTCCTGGACTACATCGCCTGTCATCGCGACCAGGTCGGCGCGCCACGCGGAGGATTGATAGTGTTCGAGCACCGCGGCAAGCGTCGCATGAGTGACCGTGCCGCGCAGACTGGAATCCGAATCGGCAAAGAGATGAGGGTCTGTTACGTGTAGAACCCTGATAGGGTCGGACAGTACTGGAATGTCTGCATCTCCTTGCCGGTCTATCCGTGACCGGCTGGCCTAAGTGGGCAACCGGTCACGAATTTGCGGATCAGTAACGATAATGGTCGGCCTTATACGGACCATTTTTGTCGACGCCGATGTACTCGGCCTGCTCGTCGGTCAGCTCGGTGAGTTTCGCGCCTATACGACCGAGGTGCAGCCTTGCGACTTTCTCGTCGAGATGTTTCGGCAACACGTAAACTTCGCGAGCGTAATCTGCACCGTTTTGCCACAGCTCGATTTGCGCAAGCACCTGGTTAGTGAAGGAGTTAGACATCACAAAACTCGGATGGCCGGTGCCGCAACCGAGATTCACCAACCGCCCCTCTGCCAGCAGAATGATGCGCCTGCCATCAGGAAAGATGACGTGATCCACCTGGGGCTTGATGTTTTCCCACTCGAATTTCTGCAGGTAGGCGACATCGATCTCGTTGTCGAAGTGTCCGATGTTGCAGAGGATGGCCTGGTGCTTCATGCGTTCCATCTGCGGACCGGAGACCACGTGATAGTTGCCAGTGGCAGTTACCACGATGTCAGCCTGATCGCAGACCTCGTCGAAATCCACCACGCGATAGCCTTCCATCGCGGCCTGCAGGGCGTTAATCGGATCGATTTCCGTGATCCAGACTGTCGCACCCAGTCCGCGCAGCGATTGCGCCGAACCCTTGCCAACGTCGCCGAAGCCGCAAACGATGGCGATCTTGCCGGCGATCATGACGTCCGTTGCCCGTTTAATTCCGTCCACGAGCGATTCCCGGCATCCATACAGGTTGTCAAACTTAGATTTCGTCACGGAGTCATTAACGTTGAATGCGGGACACTGGAGACTGCCGTCCTTCATCATGTCGTAAAGTCGTTTTACACCGGTTGTGGTCTCTTCCGAGAGGCCCTTAACGTCTTTCATGAGTTCGGGGTATTTCTCGTGCATTACCTGCGTCAGGTCGCCGCCATCATCCAGAATCATGTTCGGAGCCCAGCCATCCGGTCCAACGATGGTCTTTTCGACACACCACCAGTACTCGTCCTCCGTCTCCCCCTTCCAGGCGAAGACCGGCACTCCTGCGGCCGCAATGGCGGCAGCCGCGTGGTCCTGGGTCGAGAAGATATTGCATGAAGACCAGCGAATATCTGCGCCAAGCTCTGCGAGCGTTTCAATGAGAACAGCGGTCTGGATGGTCATGTGCAGGCAGCCGACGAGACGCACGCCCGCCAACGGCTTTTCATCACCATATTCTTCACGCAGTGCCATCAGGCCGGGCATCTCTGTTTCCGCGATCGCGATTTCCTTGCGACCCCAGTCCGCCAACGCTATGTCAGCGACTTTGTAATCAGGTGTATTCAGGGCAACGGCTTCGCTGCTCATGTTGTTCTCCTCAAGATAGAAATAGGGTTATGCGGCGACTGCACCACGCAAAGCATCTGCCTTGTCGGTGCGTTCCCAGGTAAGGTCAATGTCTTCGCGACCGAATGCGCCATAAGCGGCAGTCGGTTGATAAATTGGTCGCAACAGGTCGAGCGTCTTAAGAATGCCGTACGGTCGCAGGTCAAAATGCTCCCTGACCAGCGCGGTGAGTTCTGCCTCGCCGACCTTGCCCGTGCCGAATGTGTGCACGCTGATGGATGTTGGCTCTGCAACGCCGATCGCATAGGAAACCTGTATTTCGCAGCGGTCCGCGAGGCCGGCAGCAACGATGTTCTTCGCGACGTAACGGCAGGCGTAGGCAGCGGATCGGTCAACTTTCGATGGATCTTTGCCGGAGAACGCGCCGCCACCATGACGGGCAGCGCCGCCGTAGGTGTCGACGATGATCTTGCGCCCCGTCAGGCCGCAATCACCCATGGGACCGCCAATTTCGAATCGACCGGTCGGGTTGATGTGGTACTGGGTATCCTTCGAGACCCATTCCTGCGGCAAGACTGGCTTGATGATTTCTTCCATCACACCCTCGCGCAGATCTGACATTTTTACGTCACCATGGTGTTGCGATGACAGTACGACGGCGTCGATGCCGACTGGCTTGCCATCTTCGTATTTGAACGTTACCTGGCTCTTCGCGTCCGGGCGCAACCAGGGCAGGATACCCGCCTTGCGCACTTCCGCCTGCCGCTTGACGAGCTGGTGTGAGTACGTGATCGGCGCCGGCATCAGCACGTCGGTCTCGTTGGTGGCATAGCCGAACATCAGGCCCTGATCACCGGCGCCCTGGTTTTCCGGATCCTTGCGATCTACGCCCTGTGCGATATCGGTGGACTGCTTGCCGAGCGCATTTAAGACAGCACAGGATGCCCCGTCGAAGCCCATCTCGGAATGACTGTAGCCGATATCGAGAATCGTCTTGCGCGCGAGCTCTTCGATATCCACCCAGGCAGTGGTGGTGACCTCACCGGCCACGAGAACCATGCCGGTCTTGACCATGGTTTCACAGGCGACCCTGGCTTTAGTGTCCTGAGCTAGAATGGCATCCAGCACGGCATCGGAGATCTGGTCGGCAATTTTGTCGGGATGTCCCTCGGATACGGATTCCGAGGTGAACAGGTAGGAGTTACTCATGGAGTTTTCGGCTCCTCAGGGCTGCGGGAGCCGGGATTGTACCGTAATGGGCGCACCGTACACCACGAGGTTTTTGTATCCTTTTGTGACAAGCAAACCGCCGTCACACTAATGCTTGCGGCGCTTCACCTAAACAGGGAAAATGCGCGGCTTCAGGGGTGACACCTGCCCCGTGTTGTCTCTCAATTTAACGCCAAAAGCAGACCGCAAAGGTCCATAACATAATGTCAGCAGAAACCACCAGCGCAGCGGCCGAGAGCAAGGCCGGACGGCGCCATATTGCCAATGCAATTCGCGCACTCAGCATGGATGCGGTGCAGGCTGCCAATTCGGGGCACCCGGGGGCGCCCATGGGCATGGCCGATATCGCGGAAGTCCTGTGGAACGACTACCTGCAGCACAATCCGGGCAACCCGGACTGGTGGAACAGGGATCGCTTCGTGCTCTCGAACGGGCATGCGTCGATGTTGCTCTACAGCCTGCTGCATCTCACTGGTTATCCACTGTCGCTGGACGAGATTCGCAATTTTCGCCAATTCGGCTATCGCACCGCGGGCCATCCGGAGCGCGATGCCGAATTGTCAATTGAAACGACGACGGGTCCGCTGGGGCAGGGGATAACCAACGCCGTGGGCATGGCGCTGGCGGAAAAACACCTTGCCGCGAATTTCAACCGCGACGGATTGAATGTCGTTGACCACCGTACCTGGGTCTTCGCCGGTGATGGTTGCCTGATGGAAGGCATCTCACACGAAGCCTGCTCGCTGGCGGGCACGCTTAAGCTCGGCAAACTCATTTGCTTCTATGACGAAAACGGCATCTCTATCGATGGTGGCATCGATGGCTGGTTCACCGACGATACGGCGCAGAGGTTTGCAGCTTATGGTTGGCAGGTCATTCGCGATGTCGATGGTCATGACAGCGCCGCGATCGCCGCAGCAATCGAGCAGGCCACGGCGGACACGGACCGGCCATCGCTTGTTTGCTGCAAGACTGTTATTGGTTTCGGTGCACCGAACAAGCAGGGGACGGCAAGCACTCATGGCGCGCCGCTGGGTGACGATGAGATCGCCGCCGCGCGAAAGGAGCTCGACTGGGACTACCCGCCGTTTGAAATACCGGCAGACGTGGCCGAGGCGTGGAATGGTCTCGAAAGGGGCAAAACGCTGGAGCAGGGCTGGTCGGAGACCTTTACTGCGTATCAAGCTGCCCATCCCGAACTTGCCGCTGAACTCGAACGAAGAATGCACGGCAATCTGCCCCGAAATTGGGCCGAGATCGCAGACCAGGCGATTGTCGACAGCGACAAGGCAGGCGCGGAAATGGCAACCCGCAAGGCCTCCCTGGTCGCGTTGAACGCGCTTGCGCCCGCGCTGCCGGAGATGATCGGGGGTTCGGCTGACTTGACCGGATCCAATCTGACGAAACACGACGGGTCGACGGTGATTTCCGCTGATGACGCGTCGGGCAACTATATCTATTTTGGAGTGCGCGAGTTCGGTATGTCCGCGATGGGTAACGGGCTCGGGCTGCACGGCGGCATTATTCCGTATTGCGGCACGTTTCTGACGTTTTCCGACTACTCAAGAAATGCGCTGCGAATGGCGGCATTAATGAAGCTGCAGAATATTTTTGTGTTCACCCACGATTCAATCGGCCTCGGCGAAGATGGGCCCACCCATCAGCCGGTCGAACACACGGCCAGTTTGCGCATCATGCCGAACATGAGTGTCTGGCGTCCCTGCGATGCGGTTGAAACAGTCGTTGCGTGGCGCCATGCGCTCGAAAGAAGAGATGGCCCGACCAGTTTGATCCTGAGTCGACAGGGATTGCCGCATCAGGCAAGGACTGCGGCGCAGATTGAGTCAATCAGCCGCGGCGGCTATGTGTTGGCAGATTGCGACGGGACGGCCGAAATTATTCTGATCGCGACCGGTTCTGAAGTGGCGCTTGCAGTCAATGCGGCCAAAAAGCTGGGCGAGGAAGGCGTGCAGGCGAGAGTGGTTTCCATGCCGAGTACCGACGCATTCGACGCACAAAGTGATGCCTATCGTGAGGAAGTTCTGCCCGCCGCTGTTCGCGTCCGTATCGCGATTGAAGCAGGTGTCACGGATTGCTGGTGGCGCTATGTTGGTACAGAGGGCCGCGTAGTCGGTCTGGACAGATTCGGGGAATCGGCGCCAGCCGAGGTGTTGTTCGAGCACTTCGGCTTTTCTGTCGACAACGTATTGAAAAATGCCAGGGCGATCCTGGCGGGATGAATAATCCGGCAGTTGCCGGAAATGGAAGCAGGAGATTGCAATGACTATCAAGGTCGGAATTAACGGTTACGGGCGCATCGGGCGCAATACATTGCGCGCACTCTATGAAGGCGACAAGCGCCCGGAGATTGAAATAGTTGCCGTTAATGATCTGGGAGACACCTACACGAATGCGCTGTTGACTCGCCGTGATACGGCGCACGGCCGATTCCCGGGAACCGTCGATGTCGACGGTGATTACATGATCGTCAATGGCGACCGAATTCGAGTCCTCGCCGAGCGCGATCCGGCAAAACTGCCGTGGGGTGAACTCGGCGTTGAGGTCGTGTTCGAGTGCACAGGCTTTTTCCGTACGCGCGAAACCGCCGGCAAGCACATCGAAGCCGGTGCGAAGAAAGTAATTATTTCGGCGCCGGGCGGTCCGGATATCGACGCCACTGTCGTTTACGGCGTGAACCACGATACGCTGAAGTCGAGTGACACTATTATTTCAAATGCGTCTTGCACGACGAACTGCCTGGCACCCCTGGTCAAGCCACTGCATGAAAAAATTGGACTGCAGCACGGCATCATGACGACAATTCACGCCTACACGAATGACCAGGTGCTTACCGACGTATTCCATAAGGATCTGCGTCGTGCCCGCTCTGCAACAATGTCGCAGATTCCAACCAAGACGGGCGCGGCTGCTGCCGTTGGCCTGGTGCTGCCGGAATTGAACGGCAAGCTCGACGGATTCTCGATGCGCGTGCCGACGATCAACGTTTCCGCTGTTGATCTGAGTTTTATCGCCAATCGTGATACGAGCGTCGAAGAGGTAAACGACATCATGAAGGAAGCAGCTGATGGTGAACTCAGCGGCATCCTGGCGTACAACGATGAACCGCTCGTTTCAATTGACTTCAATCACGATCCGGCATCATCCACTTTTGATGCCGGCCTGACCAAAGTCATGCAGGGTAATCTCGTGAAAGTCATCTCCTGGTATGACAATGAATGGGGTTTCTCGAATCGCATGCTCGATACGGCTGTCGCGTTTTACAACGCCTGATCGGCATTAATATTTCGACGGAGCTGCGATGGCCGTGCTAAACATGAGCGAGGTCGATCTCGCCGGCAAACGGGTTTTGATCCGTGAGGATCTGAATGTGCCCGTTGCGGCCGGGCAGGTCACGAGTGATGCGCGTATCCGCGCGGCGCTTCCCACGATTCGTGCGGCGATGGATGCCGGTGCCGCGATCATGTTGATGTCGCATCTCGGACGCCCGACTGAGGGCGCTCCGGACGACACATTCTCGCTGGCCCCGGTCGCAAAGCTGTTATCGGCCTTACTGGAGCGGCCGGTTCCGCTCGTTTTGGATTGGATCGATGGCGTGGATATAGAGCCCGGGCAGGTGGTGCTGCTCGAAAACGTGCGCTTCCTGTCTGGAGAGAAGGCCTGCGACGACGAGCTGTCGAAACGCATGGCATCGTTGTGCGACGTGTTTGTGATGGACGCGTTTGGAACTGCACATCGGGCGCAGGCCAGTACTTACGGTGTCGCGAAATACGCACCGGTGGCGTGCGCAGGACCGCTGTTGTCGGGTGAGCTAGCGGCGCTTGCAAAGGCATTGGATAATCCCGCCCGACCCATGGTGGCAATTGTCGGCGGTTCCAAAGTGTCAACGAAACTAACCGTGCTTGATACGCTGGCAGGTATCGTTGATCAACTAATCGTTGGTGGTGGCATCGCAAATACGTTTATCGCGGCTGCCGGACATTCTGTCGGCAAATCATTGTACGAGCCGGACATGCTCGACATAGCTGCAAAATTGGCGTCCAACAATGCGGATCGGGCGGAGATACCTGTACCGACCGACGTCGTTGTCGCCGACAGGTTCGCCGCAGACGCACGCGCTTCAGTTCGCAGTGTCGCCGATGTGGGCGAACAGGAATTGATTCTGGATATTGGTCCGGACACGGCCGCGCGCTTTGCGGCCATTCTGCAAGACGCCGGGACCATTATCTGGAACGGTCCGGTTGGTGTCTTCGAGTTCGATCAGTTTGGTGCCGGAACAGAAGCGATTGCACGTGCAATCGCAACTAGCGCAGCCTTTTCGGTTGCGGGCGGCGGCGACACCCTGGCCGCAATTGACAAGTACGGCGTCGCCGGGGACGTTTCCTATATTTCTACCGGTGGTGGCGCTTTTCTCGAATTTGTCGAAGGCAAGAAATTGCCGGCGGTCGAGATTCTGGAATCGCGGGCCGCGGCGAACTGAAGTTTGTTCCCGAGTCATTTCTGGAGGTCAGCATGCCAGGTATTCGTCTGTTAGCAGTCGTGTTGTCGGGAATATTTGTTTCCGGTTGTGACGTTGACGTGCAAACCGACGCGCGGCAGGGAGTCGACCGCGTAGCAGAAGCAGAAAAGATCAAGGCGCTGGAAAGAGAATGGTCGGATCTGTTTGGTGCTCGCGACCTGGACGGCATTACCGCACTCTTGTCCAGGGAAACGGTACTTCTGTCACCGGGCTCGACGCCCGTCACCGGAGTCAATGCCGTTCGGTCAGCGACTGAACAAATGATGGCGGACGATAGCGTCGAGGTATCCTGGTCGTCGACGAAGGCGTTCGTCGCGCCAAGTGGAGACATGGCTTTTGACTACGGCGTGGCAAAAACCGTCAATCCGGACGGATCAGTTGCCGAAGGATCTTACCTGGTTGTCTGGGTGAAAGAAGACGGCGTGTGGAAGATAGCCGCCGACATGTTCAACTAGCAGCGTGTTTAAATAAGCCTCGTACGGCGTGATACGGCGTCACAAACGGCCCCGACTTTCGAGGCCGCAAAAAAGCGGCAAACTCGCGAGTACACTACGTTTTCTCGTCCGCTTTTTCCTTGTCTCGCACCCGGCTGAGATTGTGTCAATACGCCGCTAGCCATGAGACGACCACGGCCCGGTAATTGCCAGCGTAAGGCCCCTGACCTGGATATTGACGAACATGATGTTGCCGTCCGGGGAAAAGCAAATTCCTGCCAGTTCTGACGGGGTGTAAGCATTGTCCGCGATCGGGTATTGCTGGCCATCCGGTCGTATTCCCACGAGGCCACAGTGCTCAGAGGTGTCTTCGCAAACGATGAGGTCGCCCCACGGGCTCATTGTGAGATTGTCGGCGTGACGCAAGATGCTAGCGGCGGTCGATTCGGCGAGTAAGCGAATTTTGCCGGGATTCGAGTCTTCGTCGTCGGTGCCTTCCGCCGGGCTTGGCACGTAGTTGAAAATCTGTCCGAGTCTTTCCGGCCCGCCAATCGTCGCGGCGAGCATGAACTCGCCATCCGCATAACAAATTCCTTCGCCACGGGATATCATGGCGGCGCCTTTCTCCGCGCCCTGGAAGCGCAGGTCATTTTCTGTTGTATCGGGCTCTTCGAGATCAAACCAGGTAGTTTCATACCATTGGTCGACCGGCATCCCCTGCGGATTGCTCCAGTTGCGTGTGTCGAATCCAGGCTGATCCTTGATCCCCATTGCCTGGAGCCGCCCGCCCTCGCGAAGTCGCCCGGGCACATTTGGGATAAACCGATACAGCAGGCTTCGATGGCGGTCCTCTGTGAGATAGACAAGACCCGTCGCCGGGTTAATCGCGGCCGCCTCGTGTTCGAAACGGCCCATCTGGCTCAGCGGCTCGGGTTCGGTTGCCTCCATGTCGTCTGCGGCAACTTCAAATATGTAACCATGCTTTTTCTCGCGATGCACGACGCGGCCGTACTCGAAAGCAGTGCCCGGATTGGAGAAGCATTCCTCGCAGCTGAGCCAGCTTCTCCACGGTGTCGGCCCGCCGGCACAATTTATTTCGGTGCCAAGCAGGCTCATATGCATGTGAGTCTTGCTGCGACTGACCGGATCGTAGTGAATGGTGGTCGTACCACCGAGACCCGGTGTTCTGTCTGCGCCATAGTCGTAGAGTGGTCGAACACGCGAGTCGCCAAGTCTTTCCGCCTCCTGTCCGAAGGCGCTTAATGAGGTCGGGTAAGGGCGGATTTCATGATTGCAGACGAGGATGATTTTTCCGTCGTCGCCCGTGAAGGCGGCCATGCCATCCTGGGCGCCGGGGACAATCAGACCGTCGTCCATCTCCTCACCGATCTGAGAAACAATTGTGTAGCTCCAGCCCTCTGGCAGATCGATTACACCGTCCGGGTCCGGCTTGAGGGAATCGCTGGTGGCCTGTGCCATGGACTTGATCGGCACGGCGCTCGCCACTGCCAGTGATTGCATAAATCGGCGACGGTTTATCATGAGTACGAAGTGGTCCGCAAATTTCTCGACGTTGACGCCCAGCATAGCGCTTTTCTGCGCGCGTAGCATGTTGGAATGGTTTCAACACTGTCATATTACGTGTGCAATAATCGCGCCCATGAGAAAACGAACCAAAATTGTGGCCACACTGGGGCCATCAACGGATGACCCTAAAGTCCTGGGTGAAATGATGGACGCGGGACTTGATCTGGCGCGCTTCAATTTCTCGCATGGGGATCAGGAGCAGCAGAGAGTTCGCCTGGCTCGACTGAGACAGGTTGCTGAGGACAATGGCCGCTTCATTGGTGTGATAGGCGATCTGCAGGGGCCAAAGATTCGCGTACGATGTTTCGAAAACAGCAGCGTGACACTGCAGGTCGGCGATTCATTTTATCTCGACTCCACGCTGGAGGAGTGTGCTGGTAATCAGCAAGGCGTTGGTGTCGCCTACGAGAATCTGCACCAGGATGTCAAACCTAACGACATCCTCTTGCTCAATGATGGACAAATGACGCTCAAAGTGGACGATGTGGAAGGTCCGCGAATTTACACGACCGTCGTTATCGGCGGCGTGTTGTCCGATCACAAGGGAATCAACCGCGAGGGTGGCGGCTTGTCTGCGCCTGCACTGACGGACAAAGATCGATCAGACATCCAGTTTGCGGCAGATCAGGGCATGGACTACATCGCCGTGTCTTTCGTGCGCAGCGCTGCGGACGTCAATGAGGCGCGGAAGCTGCTTACCGAAGCTGGCGGTAAAGGCAAAATAATTGCGAAAATTGAGCGAACCGAAGCGCTTGATTGTATTGATGACATTATCGATGCGTCCGACGCAATTATGGTCGCGAGAGGTGATCTCGGTGTCGAGATGGGTTATGCCGAACTCACAGGGATGCAGAAGAGCATCATTCGGCGTACACGCCGAAAGAACAAAGTCGCTATTACTGCGACGCAGATGATGGAATCGATGATCAACAACCCGATTCCGACTCGTGCGGAAGTCTCCGACGTTGCAAATGCAGTCATGGATGGGACTGATGCGGTGATGCTGTCGGCTGAAACGGCGGTTGGAAAGCATCCAGTCGCGGTAATCGCCGCCATGAGTGACGTATGCATTGGCGCGGAAAAGCACTCGCTTGCACGGGGTCGCACAACGCATCGCCTGGATGACCGGTTCTACGCGGTCGATGAGGCGATTGCGATGGCGGTGATGTACACAGCGAACCACTTAAGTGTCAAAGCGATCATAGCGTTAACCGAGTCGGGCTCGACGACGCTCTGGATGTCGCGCATTCGCTCCGACATCCCGATCTACGCATTCACGCCTCATGATGCGACCAGTCGCTGGGTCACGCTTTATCGGGGTGTCTATCCGGTGTCATTCAAGATGGGGCAATCTGACATCAGATCGCTATACCGGGATATTTTCTCGACGCTGTTGTCCAATGAACTGGTCGAGGAAGGCGATCGCGTGATCTTCACCAAAGGTGATCTCAGCGGCGTGTCCGGTGGCACCAATTCCATGCAGATTGTCGAGGTAAGTACCGCCGTTTAACATCCCAAAGCGGGGATAATGATGAAGAAAATTCTGGTCCGGTCACTTCTGGCTGTTGTCGCACTGACACTGGTCTTATCCGTGATCGCATATGGCTTACTCCGAAACAGTCTGCCGCAGCTCGACGGTGACATTGTCGCGGATGTCCTGGACGCCGATGTGACGATCTCCCGTGACACGAACGGCGTTCCTACCATCATTGCTGAGAATCGTACCGACCTTGCTTATGCGACGGGCTTCGCGCACGGTCAGGATCGTTTCTTCCAGATGGACCTGACGCGGCGAAACGCCGCCGGCGAGCTCGCCGAGATTGTCGGAGCGGCGGCATTGGGCGTTGATCGCCGCCATCGTTTTCATCGATTTCGTGCTCGCGCGGAACGTGTCCTGGCGGCGCTTGACAGCGTCGAAACAGGAATCCTTGAGGCTTACGTGGCAGGCGTCAATGACGGACTTAACAGCCTTGACGCGCGGCCATTCGAGTATTTCATGCTTGGCGTGAAGCCGCGACCGTGGCAAATGACCGACTCATTGCTCGTAGCGTATTCGATGTTCCTGCAACTCAACGATGAAACCGCAGATCGGGATATCGATCGCGGTCTTGCCTATCGCGCTTTGCCGCAACAGGTATTCCAATGGTTATTCCCCGCGGGAACCGAATGGGATGCGCCCATGGATGATTCGCCACCAGAAGCCGGACCAATTCCCAGTGCGGACGAGTATTCGCTGACGGGCAAAAGGGTCGCCGCGACCAACTCCAATACGGAATGGGCAAATGACAAATCGCCGGGGAGCAACAATTGGGCAGTCTCTGGCAAGCTCACGACTACAGGGCGCGCAATCGTCGCCAACGATATGCACCTCGGTTTGGCCGTGCCAAACGTCTTCTACCGAGCGCGACTGAAAATTGATGGCGTAACCAATCTCGATCTAAATGGCGTCACTCTGCCAGGTGTACCGATTATCGTTGCCGGCAGTAATGGTCACGTGGCCTGGGCGAACACCAATAGTAACGGCGACTGGACTGATGCGGTTATCGTGACCGCAGGAGACGCACCGGAGACTTACCGGACTCCAGACGGACCGAAGTCCATCGCAACGATTGTTGAGACCATACTCGTCAAAGGCGAGCCATCGGAAACGCTCGAAATCCGGGAAACTGAGTGGGGGCCGATACTGGAAGAAACGCCAGACTCGGACCAGACCATCGCTGTGAGTTGGATCGCACATCATACAGAGAGCCTTACGCTTGGCCATCTTGCATTGGAGAATGTGCGCAGTGCCGCGGAAGCGCTGGATCTTGCAGGCACCATTGGGACACCACCGCAGAATCTCGTGGTCGGCGACGCTGATGGAAACATCGGCTGGACGATTGCAGGAAAAATCCCGATACGACCGCCGGGTGAATCGCGCCGGCCGGTCGACTGGAGTCAATCGGGCGGTTGGTCGGGTTGGGTGCGTCCGGAAGACTACCCGCGCATCTTCAATCCCGAGTCCGGCCGAATTTGGACAGCAAATGCACGCGTAGTAGGCGGCGATGCGTTAAGCGTCATCGGGGACGGTGGTTACGCGCTCGGCGCGAGAGCAAAACAAATTCGCGATGACCTGTTTGCGCTTGACCAAGTATCGATCGAAGACATGTTGTCCATACAGCTTGATGATCGCGCTGTGTTCTTGAGTCGGTGGCGCGATCTTTTATTGACGATTCTTACGCCGGATGTACTCACCGACAATGACAAGCGGGCAACATTCAGGCGCTTACTCGTGGATTGGACGCCGCGGGCGCTCAATGAGGCGGTTGGTTATCGACTTGTCAACGAATTCCGTCTCGAGGCAGGGCAGCGGGTCATCGACATGCTCATGTACCCGGTCAGAGATGAATTCGGGCCAGACACTTACCTACCAGTCAGCAAGCAATTTGAAGCGCCTCTATGGGAGATGGTAAACAAGAAACCACGCAATTTGATCAGCAAAGATTATTCAGATTGGAACGATTTGCTCCTCCAATCAGTGGATTCCGTCATCGAAGAATATGCGCAGAAATACGATGACGGCCTTGAGAGTCGCACCTGGGGCGAGCACAACACTGCTCGTATTCGCCACCCCCTGTCCAGCGCAGTGCCGTTTCTCGGCGGGTGGTTGGATATGCCTGCCGAACAACTCTCGGGCGCTACCGACATGCCTCGAGTACAGTGGCCGGCATTCGGTGCATCTGAGCGATTTGCGGTGGCGCCGGGTGATGAAAAAAACGGCTATTTGCATATGCCGTCTGGCCAAAGCGGTCATCCGCTCTCAGATTATTATGCCGCGGGTCATGACGACTGGGTGCAGGGGCGCAAATCGGCTTTTCTGCCCGGAAAATCGGTTCACACCCTGACATTGCGGGCAACGCATTGACGTAAAACTCGAATGGGCTTGTACCGCCTGGAATCAACATTGATACTTGAACGACCCATTGCGGCGTCCCGGACAAGGACGACAACGAATGTGCGGAAAATGAAATGACCACCAAAAAATTTGCGGGAACCAACTCCTATATTGCTACCGATGATCTGAAGATGGCCGTAAATGCTGCGGTCACGCTCGAACGACCAATCCTGATCAAAGGTGAGCCGGGAACCGGAAAAACGCAGCTGGCGATTGAGGTCGCGAACTCGCTCGATCGGCCTTTGTTCGAGTGGCACATCAAGTCAACCACGAAAGCGCAGCAAGGTCTCTACGACTATGACGCGGTGGCGCGTCTGCGCGACTCGCAGCTCGGTGACGACCGCGTAAACGACATTGCCAACTATATTGTACGTGGCAAAATCTGGGATGCCTTCGCAAACGAGGAGCAGCCAGTACTGCTTATCGATGAAATCGACAAAGCGGATATCGAGTTTCCGAATGATCTGCTGCAGGAACTGGATCGCATGGAGTTTTTTGTCTACGAAACCAAGGAACTCGTGAAGGCTCGCAATCGCCCAATCGTTATCATCACCAGCAACAACGAGAAAGAATTGCCGGATGCATTTCTGCGTCGTTGTTTTTTCCACTACATCAAATTCCCCGACCGCGAGACGATGGAGCAGATTGTCGCCGTTCACTATCCGAAGCTGAAGAAAAATCTCCTCAAGGAAGCATTGGAAGCTTTTTACAAAGTCAGAGACGTGCGCGGCCTGAAAAAGAAACCTTCGACGTCCGAGCTGCTCGACTGGATCAAACTGCTGGTTGCCGAAGATATCCCTCCGGAGGCGTTGCGTCCCGGTGACGCCCGCAAGGCGATCCCTCCGCTGTATGGTGCCTTGCTCAAGAATGAGCAGGATGTGCACCTGTTCGAGCAGCTGGTTTTTCTTGATCGGCGCACCGATCAGCAATAGTTCTCCGCCATGTTGACCGGATTCTTTTACATGCTCAGGGAAGGTGGACTGAAGCCGTCTATTACCGAGCTCCTGACGCTCCTGGAGGCAATGAAGAGAGGCGTGGCGGGGCACAGCGTAGAGGATTTCTATTTTCTTTCACGTTCTTGCCTGGTCAAGGACGAGACGAAGTTCGATCGCTTCGATCGTATTTTTGCGGCGCACTTCCACGGCATTGAGGACACTTTCAAATCCCTCGTCGGAGAAGTGCCTGATGACTGGCTGCAGAAGCAGGCCGAACTTTACCTGTCAGATGAAGAGCGCGCGCAGATCGAGGCGATGGGCGGTTTCGAAGAGTTGATGAAGGCGCTGCAGGAGAGGCTCGAGGAACAGGACGAGCGCCATGAAGGCGGCAGTAAATGGATCGGCACGGCGGGCACGTCTCCCTTTGGGGCCTATGGCTATAACCCCGAAGGGGTTCGCATTGGGCAACAGGGTTCGCGGCATCGACGGGCGACGAAGGTCTGGGACAGGCGTGAATACAAGAACCTGGATGACAGCGTCGAGCTCGGCACACGAAATATCAAGATCGCGCTGAGAAAACTACGGAAATTTGCGCGTGAGGGTGCTGCCGACCAGCTGGACCTGGAAGATACGATAGACAAGACTGCCAGAAACGCCGGCCTTCTCGACATACGCATGGTCCCTGAGCGACACAATGCCGTAAAGGTTCTGCTCGTGCTCGATATTGGTGGATCAATGGACGATCACGTCCGGGTTTGCGAGGAGCTGTTCTCCGCCAGCAGGACTGAATTCAAACACCTGGAATACTTCTACTTTCATAATTTTATCTATGAGAGTTTGTGGAAGGATAATCGACGTCGACATGCAGAGCGAATTCCAACGACGGAGATCACCCACAAGTATGGTCAGGACTACAAGCTGGTATTCGTTGGTGATGCGACAATGAGTCCGTACGAGATTGTCTATGCCGGCGGCAGCGTCGAGCACTGGAACGAGGAGCCTGGCGCGGTCTGGATCAAGCGACTGCTCAACGCCTATCCGAAAGCAATCTGGCTGAATCCGGAGCCGGAGAAGCGCTGGGATTTCACTCCTTCGGTGAAGCTAACACGCGAATTGATGGACGATCGAATGTATCCGCTGACACTTGCTGGCCTGGATCGCGGCATCAAGTCATTGCACTGAACGAAAAAGACGCCCGGATGGGCGCCTTTTTCCTTAGGAGGCGAGCCGCTCTAGTCGGTCTGCAGAATCGCAAGATCTTCGAGCACTTCCGCGGTATGTGAATCCGGATCCACATTCTCGTAATGCTTTGCAATATTGCCGTCGGGGTCGATCAGGAACGTCTGGCGCTTTGCCAACGTCATGCCGAATAGTTTTGCTTTCACGCCATATGCGGCCGCGGTCGTACCCTTAGTGTCAGCCAGCAACGGAAACGGCAGATCGTGTTCTTCGGCGAAGGCTTTGTGTGATTCCGCGTCGTCCAGGCTTACGCCGAGGATTTCACAGTTTGCACGCTTGAACGCAAAAATGTTGTCACGAAACTCGCATGCCTCGGTGGTGCAGCCCGGTGTGTTGTCTTTCGGATAAAAATACAGTGCAACCCATTTTCCTCGATAATCTTCTATCGAGTGCATGGCGCCGTCCTGGTCGATGAGCTCGAAATCGGGGGCGGCTTCTCCAGCGCTTACCTGCTGCGCCAGGGAAACAGTGCTGCCAAGCAGCAGCAGAGATACCGTAGACAATATGGAAAAAGATCGATTCATGGTCCAGCCCTCGTTGACCGCAACGCAGGTATGACTATTCTGTGTAATTGGGACAGCCGCAATGGGCAGTCGTTCCACACGGACTATAATACGTCACACCTATGAAAATTCATCCAGAAAGCAGTATGAGCGCGCTGGTTCTTCCAGGTGGCGGCGCTCGCGGCGCATTCCAGGTCGGCGTCCTGCGTGCAATCGCTGAGATGTGTCCGCGCGGATGTGAGAATCCATTTCCTATAATCAGCGGGACATCCGCGGGTGCCATTAATTCGGTCGTGTTGGCGAGCAAAGCAAGACGATTCCGGGTAGCAGTCGCTGAGCTGGAGCGTGTCTGGGGGCATTTTCATACTGCGCACGTATACCGTTCGGATAGCCTGACCATGCTAAAAAGCAGCCTGCAGTGGTTTGGCGCGATCGTTACTGGCGGAACGCTGGTCCACATGCCCAGGTCTCTGCTGGATAACTCGCCGCTGCGTGCACTGCTCAGCCAGAACATTCACTTTCCGAGAATCCAGGAATCGATCAATAACGGCCATTTGCATGCAGTTGCGGTGACGGCAGCCGGATACCAGTCGGCCAAATCCAAGTCTTTCTTTCAGGCTGCCCCGACCTGTATGGCCTGGTCCAGGAAGCGACGCGCCGGCATTCGCGAGGAGATCCACCTGGATCACCTCATGGCAAGCATCGCTGTTCCGATGGTTTTTCCACCGGTCAGGCTGCATGGTGAATTCTTTGGTGATGGCGCCATGCGGCAGGCGACGCCGTTGAGTCCCGCGATTCACCTGGGCGCCAATCGAATATTGGTGATCGGCGTTCGCGACGAGAAGGCGGGTTCAGAGACGGATGATTGCGAGCCACAGCCTTATCCGAGCTTTGCCCATATAGCCGGTTATATGCTGGATACGCTGTTCATGGACGGTCTGTATTCCGATCTGGAGCGGATGACACGAATGAATCAACTGATCGACTCAGCAGTCTTCGATCAGAACACGGGTTTGTTTCCCAAGGTACGGCCGATTGACACGATGGTGGTCTTGCCGAGCCGCGACCTAAGGGAAATCGCGAATGCCTGTCGTGAGGAGATGCCGCGTCCCGTAAGGGCATTACTCCGCGGGATCGCCGGGCGCAATGCGAGTGAAGGCCGATTGCTAAGTTACCTGTTATTTGAACAGGCCTATACGCGTGAGCTGATCAAGCTTGGCTACAACGATGCGATGCAGGTCAGGGACCAGTTATTGAAATTCATAACCGGCGAGGACGTACCAAGATTATTCGCACCCAGTTGGGTCAGTGAGGACCTGCGCGGCCTGGAACAAGGTTAAGAAATCATTACCTGGTGACCCGGCCGTCAAGCAGAAAGCCTAAAGCAGAAAGCCTAAAGCAGAAAGCCTAAAGCAGAAAGCCTAAAGCAGAAAGGTGGCACCTAACCCAAGGAAAGCCATATACCCGACAACGTCTGTAATCGTCGTCAACACGACGCCTCCCGCCAGCGCCGGATCGATATTCATACGCTTCAGGAGGAGTGGAATTGAAAAGCCGGCCAGCGCGGCGACAGCCATGTTAATGGCCATCGCACCGGCAATGACCGCACCAATTCGCCAGTCTCCGAACCATAGGTAGGTGGCCAGAGCAACGACCAGCGACCACCCGAGCCCATTGAGCATCCCCACGAGGAATTCCTTGCGAAAAATTCTATTAGCGTTATTGCGATCGATCTGACCGAGTGCGAGTGCACGTGTGATGACGACAAGTGACTGACTACCCGCCACGCCACCCATACTGGGAACCACCGGCATCAGAACCGCGAGCAGGACGACTTTGTCCAGTGTCGTCTGAAAAATATCGACGACTGATGCTGCGAGAAACGCTGTCGCAAGATTGATGCCCAGCCAAAGTGCCCGTCGCCGTGCGCTGCGCACGACTGGTGCAAACATATCTACTTCTTCGTCGAGACCGGCGGCACTCATCAATGAATGTTCGGCTTCGTCGCGAATGACATCGACAATGTCGTCGATAGTGATGCGGCCGACGAGGCGATTCTGCTCATCGACAACCGGTGCAGACAACAAGTCCCGGTTCTCGAACTCCCATACCACTTCCTCGGATGGCGTTTGTGCCGGAATCGGCTGTATTTCAGTGGAAATAATCTCCGCGACCGAATCATTAGGATCGAGCGTAATCAGGCGAGATAGAAACACGGATCCAAAGAATTCATTGTTGCGATTCACGACATAAATGCTGTCAGTGCCATCGGGAATATCGCCGCGCGCACGCAGGTAGCGCAACACCACTTCTATGGTGACGTCGGGGCGGACGGTGATGACGTCAAGATTCATCAGGCCGCCGGCACTGTCCTCGTCGTAGGAGAGAACGGTGTTCAGGCGTTCACGTTCCTGCTCGCCAAGTGAACGCAGTACTTCCTGCGTCAGTGCTTCCGGGAGATCTGCGACGAGATCTGCGAGATCGTCGGCCTCCATGCCATCGAGTGCGGCGACGATTTCGTCCGTCTGCATGCTTTCGATCAGGCCGTCCCGAACCTCATCGGCCAGTTCTACCAGGACATCGCCCTCGTTTTCTGACTCAATCATTTCCCAAATGAAGGTTCGTTCCGTGATGGGCAATGATTCGAGCAGGCGCGCAACTTCGGATGGGTGGAGGCTGCCAATCAGCATTTTGGCGGAGCGCAACCGGCCTTTGCCAAGCCGCTCGCGCAGCAGCGACAGATTAGCCAGAGTGTGCTCTCTCGCTTCCATGAGTCTTGCCTCCGATCAGTGAGCGCGACGAAATCGCGACATCCTGATGTCGCGCGATCAAAAGTCGTGGCAGAGTGTAGCTATCCTGGCACGGAGTGTCAGGAAGAATTTGCGGAATGCGTGGTCAGTTCGTTGTGTCGCGTATGTATCGTGTCGCCCGATTGCCCTAGCGCATCGGCCAGTATTTTCGTCATATAGACAGATCGGTGCTGGCCGCCGGTGCAACCGAGCGCAACCGTGAGGTAGCTTCGATTAACCTTGACGTATTCCGGGATCCAGGCCTGGAGAAAACCCAGGATATCTTCGTACATCCTTACATAGGCGGCCTCGGCGTCCAGGAATTCTCCTACCGCCTTATCCAGCCCATTGAGACTGCGCAACTCGGGTTGCCAGTAAGGATTCGGTAAACAGCGGAGATCGAACACAAAGTCGGCGTCTGCAGGAATGCCATGTTTGAAGCCGAATGATTGCAGCAGTATGGACAAAGATCGCGACTCACGGCGGTCCACACGCTCACGTATAGCGTCGGCGAGTTCGTAAATACTGGAGCGAGAGGTGTCAATCACCAAATCTGCGGCGTTGATCACCGGGCCCAGTAAATCGCGCTCCCGTTCAATGGCCGCCCGCAGGTCGTCATCGCCACTCGCAAGCGGGTGGCGACGGCGAGTCTCGCCGTAGCGTTTCAGGAGAACATCATCGCTGGCCTGCAGAAATAACAGGTCAGTCTGGATTCCCGATGATCGAAGCGCGTCAACTTCCTCTGGCAGCGCCACGAGGTTTTCGCGGCTATTGCGCGCATCGACGCCGACCGCGATTTGGTGGGCTGCGCTTTCTCCGGGTTTTGTAACTTCATCAATCAGTGACGAAAGCAGCGCGGCCGGCATATTGTCGATACAGTAGTAGCCCAGGTCCTCAAGAGCATGCAACGCAATGCTCTTGCCAGAACCCGACAGCCCGCTAACAATGATCAGCCGATTGTCGGTGGCCACTGGCTGCTCCTCCTACCGTAGCTGCGCGCTTTTCAATTTGGCAACAGGTTCGAGCTGGCCGGTCAGAAGTGCGTCACTCAAGTCCTTGCTACTGGTTGCCGATCGTAAACGAGCACTTAGCGCGGGGTCGCGCAGCAAATTCGTCAGTTCTTTGATGTAGGCGCAATCCTCGTCACTCAGATCCTCAGGCACCATCAGGCCAAACACAAGGTCCACGGATTCGCCACTAATGGAATCGAAATCCACTGGTTCCGCGAGCTTCATCAATGCCCCGCAGCTATTGCGCAGGCCGCTGATTCGACAGCGGGGAAACGCGACACCGCGATCCAGACCAGTACATCCGAGTCGCTCGCGCTCAATGAGCTTTGCGAATACTTCCTCACTAGCGATGTCAGGATTTGACCGGGTCAGAAGCTCGCTGAGAATTTCCAGGCAATGCTTCTTGCTGCGTGCCGATACATTGCACAGAACGCTGTCCGGCTTGATGAGATCCTCTAGATTCATGGCTTTTGTTAGTATTCGAATGATTGTCCTGTGGATCGGCGCGAAACTACTCCGCGCCGACCCGGAGTGCAACTATTTAGACAATCTTCCTCTTGATCGAGTCCCTTGCATGATGATCGACACGTTTTTCCTTGTGCTTGCGCACCCTGCGTTCGAGTTTGTCCGCAAGACTGTCAATCGCGGCGTACATATCGGACTCCGTCGCATCGGCGTAGATTTTCGCTCCACTGACACTCACCGTCGCTTCGGCTTTATGCCTTAGTTTTTCCACGGTCAAAATACAATGCATGTCCGTCACCAGGTCGAAATGTCGCTGTGTCTTCTGGAGTTTGCTGGAAACATATTCCCTCAACGGATCTGTAATCTCGACGTGATGCCCGGTTATGTCTAGTTGCATAATTCTCTCCTGCATTGGTTCTTGTCGGCCAGTACTCGGCGGAAATGCCTCTTAATAAGCTCTTCCGCCACGCCTGGCATCAGCTTGAAAGTATCTTGTGTTCCTGACGTAAATTCCAATCGTTTTCTTCATTTATTTTGGTTTTCGCACCTTGCGGTCGCTCGACGAAGGGATTTTCATGGCTTCACGATATTTCGCTACAGTTCGCCGTGCAACCGTAATTCCCTCGTCTGCGAGCAGGCTTGCAATCTTGTTGTCGCTCAATGGTTTAGCTGGATTTTCCGCGCCAATCAGCTTGCGAATCTTGGCACGCACCGACGTTGATGACTGGTCCTCTCCGTCCACGGTCGCCAGGTGACTTGAAAAGAAATACTTGAACTCGAAAACACCGCGCGGCGTGTGCATATATTTGCTGGTGGTCACACGTGAGATCGTGGATTCATGCATGCCGATGCTTTCTGCAACGTCACGCAGCACCAGGGGTTTCATGGCCTCGTCGCCCTGCTCGAGAAACTCGCGTTGTCGGGAAACGATACAGGTGGCCACCTTCATCAGCGTTTCGTTGCGAATTTCCAGGCTTCGCACAAGCCATCGAGCCTCCTGCAATTGCGTACGCAAAACAGCATGGTCGCCGCTGCCGCGCAAAAGTTTCGCGTACTGCTGATTGACCGAGAGCCTGGGTATGCCCGATGAGCTCACTTCAACCTGCCAACGGCCGTCGATTTTGCGCACAAAAACGTCCGGTATGACGTATTCGGCGGCTGCGGGACTGACCGCCAGACCCGGTTTCGGGTTGCAACTCTTGACAAGGGCCAGGGCAACTTCAAATGCTTCTTCCGATGTACGCAGAGATCGCCGGATCTCCCCATATTCCTTGGCACCAATCAGCGGCAGGTGCTCGGTTGCCATGGAAATTGCCAGCTCAAGTCCAGGTGTCGATGGCGCAAGTTGCTGCAGTTGCAGCACAATGCACTCAGACAAAGAGCGTGCGCCGATTCCAACCGGGTCAAGGCGCTGCACTTTTCGCAGTGCCTGCTCGATCTCATCAAGGGTAACGCCAGCATCGACGGCGATGGAATCCGTAATTTCCTCGGGGTCGGCGATCAGATACCCGTCATCATTGATCGAATCGATCAATGCTTCGCCTATCAGCGCTTCGCGTGGTGAGAAGTCTTCGAGTTCCAGCTGCCACAGCAGGTGCTCACGCAAAGACTGGCCGGATTCATCCGCGAAATCGTGAATCGGCCTGCCTTCCCCGTTCCAGCCGCCATCCTGTATGCGCTCCATGGAGCTGGATTGCCAGCTGTCTTCGGCGCGAATGGTTTCGATTTCGGCGGTGGTCTCAGCTGACGTTTTAGGGGCATCGGGCAGGTCCTCCATTTCCAGCATTATGTTTTCTTCGAGCGCTTCCTGAATCTGTGCGCTCAAATCAAGCACAGGCAACTGCAGCAGGCGAATAGCCTGCTGTAACTGCGGCGTCATCGTTAACGACTGGCCGAGTTTCAGTTGCAGCGTCGGTTTTAGCATTGCTGGATGATCTTCGATGCCGTCATCGCGCTGTTGCTGCGCATGACGACTGCCCTTGCTCGTTCATATTTAACACTAGTTACGCAATTCTGACTCAGAGAGTGAACTCCTGTCCGAGATACACTTCCCGAACGTGCTGATTTTCCAGAATATCGTCGGGCGATCCCGACGCAATCAAACTGCCGTCACTCAGTATATAGGCTCGCGAGCAGATTCCGAGCGTTTCCCGCACATTATGGTCAGTAATGAGGACGCCAATCTCGCGGTCCGACAGGTGCCTGATAATGCGCTGGATATCCAGCACAGATATGGGGTCAACGCCTGCAAATGGTTCATCGAGCAAGACAAATCGCGGATTGGCCGCCAGTGCCCGCGCGATCTCGACACGTCGCCTCTCGCCGCCGGACAGGCTGATGCCAAGACTGGTACGAACGTGACCAACATGTAATTCGTCGAGCAACTGATCCAGCTCCATTTCACGCCCGGCTCGATCCAGTTCCTTGCGATTTTCGAGTATGGCGAGAATATTCTGCTCAACGGTTAATTTGCGAAAGATGGACGCTTCCTGTGGCAGGTAACCCAGGCCCAGAGTTGCTCTCCTGTGCATGGGCAGCGCGGTAAGGTCTTGTCCATCGAGCAGGATCTGGCCCCGATCCGAGGCGATCAGGCCAACGATCATATAAAACGCCGTGGTTTTGCCGGCACCATTTGGACCGAGTAGACCAACAACCTCGCCGCTCGTTATTTCAAGGGATATTCCTTTGACGACGTCGCGAAATTTGTAGCGCTTGGCAATATCCTGAACACTCAGAATACTCATCTACCAGGTTCTCCGCCGTCCTCGACAGCGCCTGGTTCCGGAATCTGTTCATCTTCATCCTGTGCGCCCGCCGCGTCCGCTTCTCCGCCGTCGGCCGCACCCGGGGTATAGGTAATTCTTACTTTTGGTTCACCTTCGCCGCCAGAAGACGCATTGATGCGTTGTTCGCGGATGTTATAGACGAGAAAGTTGCTGGCAATCTGATTGCCGCCCTCGGTGATTATTGCATCATCAGAGAATTCGATAATTCCGGCGTCGAGATCATACTTTAGCCGGCCAGCTTCGGCGTAAGTGTCCTGATCGCTATCGGGTCGAGACATTCGGAACGTTGCCGGCGAGCCGACGATGGTTGCCACGCGCAACTGGTAACCGGAAAACTGCATTTCGGCCGAATCGCTCTCAATATGTCCACTATCGACATCGATAACGACGTCACCACTGAACCGCCAGACACTATCTTCAAAATCCATTTTCGTTGCCCGGCCTTCTTCGGCGGAGATTCCAAGCGTGCCTTGTGATAAACGCAGGCCGCGAAACATCAACATTGAGCTTTTGCCATCATAATCGGTCGAGTCGGCATCAAGCTGCATGGGCAGCCGCAGCAGTTCGTCGGTTTGTGCGAAAACGCTCTGCGACAACAGCAGTGAAGACAACACGCACAGGAACGCCGCCAATCCACGCCTGGCCGGTTTGTGGCTGCAGCTTTTATGCGTTTTCAATGTCGAAAAGAATCGGCTCATCTCAGGGAACAAATTTACCGCTGACGTTGGATTTAAGTTTCAGGCGGTTTTCCTGCAGCAATGCTAGCATGCCGGTCGCGGTCAGGCTGCGCGAGCCTATGCGAATCTGGACTCGACTGTCTGTCTCGGCCTGGTAATTACCGGGATCAATTTCCAGCACTGATGAGCGAATTTCCGTTTCCTGACCGCCGAAGCCTTCATTACTGATCGCCTGTACGTTTCCGCTCAGCCGAAGCAGGCTCATGCTATCGCTTATTGTTGCGACATCAGCATTGATAACCCAGGGCACATTCGCGTCCGAAGAATAGTTAATGCGAACATTCTGCAATTCTATTTCATTGTTTTCTGTTTGCTCCGCGTACTCCGCCTCAATTTCGTAAAGTAGTTGGCCGCTGTCGTCGGTGCCCAGTATTCGTGCGGTGCGCAAATAAAAGCCGCCGAAATCGGTGTCGCTGATCGTCTGGGTAACTTCCGGAGCGCGCTCGATACCAGCCAGATACCAGCTGCTAATTGCGGCGACAGCCAGCACAATGATTGTCAGAACATAACGTGCGCTCATGAATTGCTATCCGCGACCAACACCGCTGTTACTCAATATGTACTCGCTGATCTCGCGCACCGCTCCGCCGCCGCCACGAGATTCGGTTACATGATCGCATTGATCTTTGACTGCTTGAACAGCATTTGCCACAGCGATTGAGAATCCCACGTGCTGTAACAATGGCAGGTCCGGCACATCGTCGCCAACAAAGGCACACCGGTCCAACCCGACACCAAGTTCAGCAACGACGCTGTCGAACGCCGCGACTTTGTCTTTGCAGCCCTGGAAGACAAAACTGATACCCAGTTCCTGCATTCGTTTGTCGACCGCCACCGACTGCCTTCCACTGATAACCGCAACACCGATGCCAGCGTTGAGCAACTGGCGAATCCCGAATCCGTCCTGCGTGTTGAACGCCTTCGATTCCACGCCGTCATCTGACAAGTAAAAACGACCATCTGTGAAGACGCCATCAACATCAAATCCCACCAGCTGTAAATCTGGTGGGCACTGACGGCCGTTTGATGCGCTCACGCGGCTACTCCTGAATTCGTTCGCTGGCGCGAAGCGTTATCACGACTACATAATTCCAGCACGAAAAAGGTCATGAACGTTAAGGGCGCCAACGAGGCGCTGGTCTTTGTCGGCAACCAGCAGGGATGTGATTTTGTTTTCCTCAAGAATGCGTACAGCCTCGGCCGCCAAAGCGTCTGCGCCGACCGTGATGCAGCCACTGTGCATAACGGATCGCATGGTCGTCTTGTGTACATTGATTTCGTTGTCCAGTGCGCGGCGCAGGTCGCCGTCAGTAAATACGCCTAGAATACGGTTGTCGTCGTCAATGATCGCGGTCATTCCCAGGCCCTTTTCGGTCATTTCAAGCAAACCGTCGCTGACGCTGACATCGGCACCGACGGCAGGAATGGCAGAACCTGAATGCATCACATCTGATACGCGCAATAACAGGCGCTTTCCAATGCTGCCACTCGGGTGAGATCGCGCGAAATCCTCGGCGGTAAAACCGCGGCTTTCGAGCAGCGCAACCGCCAGCGCGTCGCCCATCGCCAGCGTGGCCGTGGTGCTTGCGGTGGGTGCAAGATTCAGCGGGCAGGCCTCTTCACTGACGCGAACGTTCAGATGAACATCAGCCGCCCTGGCCAGGGTGGATTGTGGTTTGCCTGTCATAGAAATCAGTTTTGCGCCCATCCGTTTCACCAGCGGCAAGATCGTGACTACCTCTTCTGTCTCGCCAGAGTAGGACACTGCCAGCACCAAATCGTGCGGCGTGATCATACCCAGGTCACCGTGGCTGGCTTCTCCGGGGTGAACGTAAAATGCAGGTGTACCGGTGCTGGCGAGTGTCGCTGCGATCTTGCCGCCAATATGACCCGATTTGCCCATGCCTGTGACGACGACGCGACCTTCAGTTTCCAGGCACAACCGGCAGGCATCGGCAAAAGTCTCGTCCAGGGTCGATACGAGCTCGCTGACCGCCCGCGATTCTATTGCAAGCACCCTGGAAGCTAACGCAATAAGGTCTTTGGTCGATGGGTCCGTCAAAACCTGTTCTCCGGGCAGTTCTGTGCTGAATGACTGGTCAGGAGCCGATTCTAACGTTTTGCAGGACGACATACGTGTCGTAGGCGAGAAAAGCGACAACCAGCGCAAAGCCCTCGTACCGCGTAATGACGCCACGCCCGTCATATTCGTAGGTCATTGCAAACAGCACCAGGGTAAATGCGACCATGACAAACAGGTGTAAAGAGAGCACAGAGGGGGGCAGCGCGGCAGGTTGAATTACGGCGGCAACGCCGATAACAGCCAGCAGGTTAAAAATGTTTGAGCCGACAATGTTGCCGATGGCGATGCCGTATTCGCCCTTGATCGCGCTAACCAGTGAAACGGCCAGTTCCGGCAGGCTGGTGGCCAGTGCTACCAGCGTAATGCCAATGACGATATCGGACACACCGACGCGAATCGCGATGGAAATCGCGCCGTCCACCAGCAATTCGGCACCAAATAGCAGGACGGCAATGCCTACGATCAGCCATACGAACGCCCATCGCATACTGGTATCCGCGGGAATCTCGGCCTCGAAATCCGTTTGCAGGGGGTCCGTCGCCGACGATCTGATGCCCAGTCGCACGAGCCAGATAATGACGATAACCAGTCCGGTCAGCAGCACCACGCCGTCGACGCGCCCGACGTAGGAGTCCAGAAACAGCGAAACGGTAAGCAACGTGACGGCGAGTAGCGCCGGCATTTCGCGACGCAACGTGGCTGATTTGAGCTCAATCGGCCGGAAGAGGGCCACCGTGCCAAGTACGAGGCCAATATTGGCGATATTTGACCCTATCGCGTTCCCGATCGCCAAATCCGGATCGTCGCGCAAGGCAGCAACGACAGAAACCAGGATTTCAGGCGCCGAAGTCGCGAATGAAACGATGGTCAGGCCGATCATCAACGGGGCAACGCCCAGGTTGCGGGCCACTGCCGCCGCACCGTGAACGAAGCGATCTGCGCCCCAAATCAACAGGAGCAGGCCGATTGTAACTTCCGATATGTCGCCAAGCATAAAGTCAGTGAGATTGAGTTCCGGGATGCCGGATTTTCATGTTTGATGGTCGCTGTCTTAGTGTTCGGCAGCGTCTAATCCAGTATTTCAGGTTCGATCAGGGATAATACACAATGGTCGCGCGGCGTGTTTGTTACACTGCGCGCCGTTTGAACATAATAGGCGGCACGTTTAGTTATGGATCCGGCAGAAATCAAGACATTAATCGAGAGCGGTCTGAAGAGCGCGCAGGTCGACGTGATCAGCGATGATAATACCCACTATTCCGCGGTCGTCATTTCCAGTGAATTCGCCGGCAAGCGAGCGATTGCTCGACACCAGCTTGTCTATAAGTGCCTTGGCGCCCTGATGGGCAACGAGATCCACGCAATGTCCATCCGCGCGCATACGCCGGAGGAGTGGCAAGACCTTAATCCGTCGGCAGATGCGTAGGCCAGTTGGATAAGCTCCTCATAAAAGGTGGTACGCCCTTGAACGGTTCGATAACCGTATCGGGCGCCAAGAATGCTGCTTTGCCGATTCTGGCGGGCTCGCTGCTCGCTTCTGCGCCGGTCACGGTCCGCAATGTTCCGCAGCTGAAAGATGTTGCTACGATGATCACGCTGCTGCAAAGCATGGGCGTGCAGGTGACGTTTGATGATCGGCTCGATGTCGAGGTAGATGCGACCGGTGTCACCGAGTGGCGGGCGCCCTATGAACTCGTCAAAACGATGCGCGCTTCGATTCTCGCGCTTGGACCGCTCGTGGCTCGTTTCGGCGACGCCTATGTGTCGCTGCCAGGCGGTTGCGCGATCGGCGCAAGGCCGGTCAATCTGCATGTGCAGGGTCTGCAGGCAATGGGTGCCGAGGTTGTGGTCGAAAACGGTTACATCCATGCCAAAGCGGATCGGCTTCAGGGTACGAACATTGTTCTGGACACGGTCACCGTCACCGGCACCGAAAACCTGATGATGGCAGCGACGCTCGCCGATGGAGAGACGATTCTGGAAAACGCTGCCCGTGAACCGGAAGTGATCGATGTTGCCAATTTCCTGAACAGCATGGGAGCGGATGTTCGCGGTGCCGGCACCAGCACCATTCGCATTACAGGGGTGTCCGAGCTTGGTGGCGCCGAACACACCGTGCTTCCCGATCGAATCGAAACGGGTACCTACCTGGTTGCGGCGGCCATGACTGGCGGCAAGGTGCGCCTGAATAACGCGGCGTATGAGCATCTCGACGCAGTCATCCTGAAACTCCGGGAGGCCGGCGCAAGCGTCGAAACCGGGGAGCAGCATATCGAGATCGATATGCACGGGAGGCGGCCAGGATCGGTCGATATTCGGACGACGCCCTATCCAGGTTTTCCAACCGACATGCAGGCCCAGTTTTGCGCATTGAATGCAATCGCAGGCGGGGTCGGCACTATTACCGAAACCATATTCGAGAACCGGTTCCAGCATGTTCTCGAGCTGCAACGCATGGGGGCCGATATTCAAATTGAGGGCAACACGGCGGTTTGTCGCGGAGTGGACAGGCTGACGGCTGCACCGGTCATGGCTACAGATCTGCGCGCTTCCGCCGGGCTGGTGCTGGCAGGCCTTGCCGCGGAAGGCGAAACACTGGTCGATCGGATTTATCACGTTGACCGCGGTTACGAGAGGATTGAGGAGAAATTGCGCCAGCTCGGGGCGCAGATCAAACGCGTGCCTGGCTAGGCGCTAACGATTAACGTGACTGTGTTGGTGGCCTTTCGGCGGCGATCAATGTAACCCGGAAGCGCTGTCCCTCGCGCAACCCCTCCATCTCAACACTGTCCTCAGGGTTAAGTCGAGCAACAATCAACAGTGCTTGTTGTCGTGAGCGAATGGTTTCGCCGTTGATGCTGAGAATGACGTCGCCTTGGCGCAGACCAGCAGTTTCCGCGGGGCTACCTGCGACAATCGTGTTCAGCAGAATACCGGTATCGGAGTTTATGCCAAGCGCCTCCGATTCCACCCGACTGAGTTCATCCGGCACGATGCCGACCCAACCGCGAATTACCCGGCCATTTCGCTTGATCTCATCGACCACGCCGCGCACAAGATCGACGGGAATAGCGAATCCAATTCCCTCCGTACTGGCATCCTGCATTAGCACGGCCGTATTGATGCCCACCAGTTGTCCATTGGTGTTGATGAGTGCCCCACCCGAATTGCCTGCGTTGATTGCCGCATCGGTTTGGATGAAATTTTCGAAGGTCAGCATGCCGAGCACACCACGCCCGGTCGCGCTAACGATTCCCTGCGTGACGGTTTTTGAAAGGCCATACGGATTGCCGATTGCGAGCACGACGTCGCCTATGCGCAGCTGGTCCGAGCGTCCCAGCGGTATAGCGGGCAGAGGGCCCACGTCCACTTTGAGTAGCGCGAGATCCGTTTCAGCATCGACGCCGATCAGCGCCGGATTGGCGATTCTGCCGTCCGCCAGCTGAAGTCTGATTTCATTGGCGAGGCTCACAACATGGAAATTTGTGACCAGGTAGCCTTCCGCATCGATTACGACCGCGGAGCCGACACTCGTGTTGACGCGAAAACGACCCGATCCGCCCGGCGCCGTATTGGCCACAAGCCGGCGCGTATAGACATTGGCCACGGAGGGTGCTGCGATATCGACGGCATCGGCATAGCTGGCCGGCTGATAGCGCGTTGCCCCGCGGCCCATATCGATGGCTGGCAACAGCTGTGGACGAACCAAAACGACCACGAAAGCGGCAGCCAGACCGACAACAATGGACTGGATCAGGAAAATCAGAACTGGTTTGAGTCGTGCCATTCAGGATTCCGTACCCGGCCCCTCGGAATTTATGCAATTTACCGATGCGTCTTATGTCCTCACGCCTAGCCAATATCGAATGGCCCTGTGTATAATGCGCGTCGGGTTCCGCACCCAGTCCCGAATTCCTCGTCATCCTGACGGTGAATCGGGTCTGCTGCAAATCTTAAAATTTTCGAATCAAAGCGATAAACCTTCTTTAGTAAAGTCGGTCAAAATCGGAGTGAGTGCCTAGGTTAGACAAAACCCGGAGAAAACGCAGGCTTTGCGCGAATTTCAGCGGGGAGCCCCGATCTTCGGACCGATCTCGACTCAGGAGAAGCCTAACAAATGACTTTGAATTCGATCCTTTCCGGATGGTGTATGGGAGTGCTACATGACTGATGACGTTGATCGCAACAGGCGTCATTTCCTGACTGTTGCCACGGCAGTAACCGGCGGAGCCGGCCTGGTCGCAGCCACAATTCCGTTCCTGTCGTCACTGAAGCCCAGCGCAAGAGCTCAGGCCCTTGGTGCGCCGGTGGAAGTGCCTATTGGCTCCCTGGAGCCAGGTGAAATGATTCGTGTTATGTGGCGTGGCAGACTGGTTTACGTGCTGCGGCGAACCGAAGAAATGTTGTCTCGTCTCAACGAAGTCACCGGATTTCTGGATGATCCCGACTCCGCGAATGTCGAGCAGCAACCGGAATATGCTGTGAACGAGTATCGATCAGTCAAGCCGGAATACCTGGTAGTCGAGGGATCGTGCACCCACCTCGGATGTGCGCCACTGGCGGAGTTCCAGGTTGGTCCCGCAGACGACTGGCAGGGCGGGTTTTTCTGCCCCTGTCACGGTTCGCGGTTCGACCTGTCGGGTCGTGTCTACAAGGGCGTGCCCGCTCCCACGAATCTGAGAGTGCCTCCATACCGGTTCATCCGCGAAGACATCATCATGATTGGCGTTGACTCGGGGGCAGCATAATGGCGCGAATTGAATCGGAAGTCGGCACCCGCACGGGCGCAGTGATGAAATGGATTGACGACCGTTTCCCGTTCACGGAAACGATGAAATACCACATCACCGAATATTATGCCTCGAAGAATTTCAACTGGTGGTACATCTTTGGCGTGCTGGCCATGGTTGTCCTGGTCATTCAGCTTTTGTCGGGTATATTCCTGACGATGAATTACAAACCGTCGGCGGCTGACGCGTTCGCCTCGGTTGAATACATCATGCGTGATGTCGAATGGGGCTGGTTGATTCGATACATGCATTCCACCGGCGCCTCCTTCTTCTTCATCGTTGTTTACCTGCACATGTACAGAGCAATGTTGTATGGCTCTTACCAGAAGCCGCGCGAGCTGATCTGGATCATCGGTATGCTGATCTTTTTCGTGCTCTTTGCAGAAGCGTTTGCCGGTTATCTGCTTCCGTGGGGACAAATGTCCTATTGGGGCGCGCAGGTCATCATCTCGCTTTTCGGAGCGATCCCGGTAGTTGGGGAAGCATTGGTTGAGATTATTCGCGGTGACTACGCAATCACGGATATTACGCTCAATCGCTTTTTTGCTCTGCACGTCATTGTATTGCCGCTCGCGCTAATCGCGCTGGTTTTTGTGCATATCGTGGCGCTCCACCATGTTGGATCGAACAATCCTGACGGTGTCGAGATCAAGGAAAACAAAGGCCCTGACGGTAAGCCCCTTGACGGCATCGCGTTCCACCCCTACCACACGACCAAGGACCTGGTCGGGATCATAGTTTTCCTCATGTTGTTTACGGCGGTCATGTTTTTTGCTCCCGATATGGGTGGCTATTTTCTCGAGCACGCCAATTTTGAGCCGGCCAACGTGATGGCAACACCGGAACATATTGCGCCCGTATGGTACTTCACGCCTTTCTACGCGATTCTGCGCGCGGTCCCGGACAAGCTATGGGGCGCGGTATTAATGGGCGGATCGGTCTTGCTACCTGTATTCCTGCCCTGGCTTGACCGGGCAAGAGTCAAATCCATTCGGTATCGAGGGTGGATCTACAAGACGGCCCTGGGTGCATTCGTGATTAGCTTTTGCACACTCGGCTGGCTGGGCATGCAACCGGCGGAGGGAATCTATGTTTTGATGGCGCGAATTTTCTCGGTCATTTATTTCGCATTCTTCCTGACGATGCCTTATTACACGACGATAGATAAGACGAAGCCCGTTCCGGACAGGGTGGTCTATCATGGTTAACGCAATGCAGGCCAGGTTAGCCCCGACAGGGTGGTCTATCACGGTTAAATCCTCGTTCGCTGTTAGTACAAGAATTGCCTCCGCGTTGCTCGCGCTTCTACTGACTTGCGGCGTCCACGCAGCGACTGAAATCGAGCTTGAACCGGCCGGTAACGATCCGGACAATATCAATTCATTGCAGCGCGGCGCGCGCAATTTCATGAATTATTGTTCCGGATGTCATTCAGCCAAGTATGTTCGATTCAATACGCTGGGCCGCGGGCTTGAACTCAGCGAAGAGCAGCTGGTTGACAATCTGATGTTCAATGCCGAGAAGACGTTCGAGACGATCCAGGCCACCATGCCGATGGAGGATGCCGCACGCTGGTTTGGACAGCCGCCACCGGACATGTCGTTGATAGCCAGGGCTCGTGGTACCGACTACGTATACAACTACATTAAAGGGTTCTATCTCGATCCGGATAGCCCGACCGGCGTGGACAACCGCGTTCTTGCGGGCACCAGCATGCCGCATGTTTTGTGGGAATTGCAGGGATATCAGACCGCTGTCTTTTCGACCGACGAGAATGGTACTGAGCATTTTGAGAATTTCGAACAAACGACGGCCGGTTCACTATCTGCAGAAGAGTTTGATGAGTTCGCGCGCGACACTGTGAATTTTCTGGAATACATCAGTGAACCTGTTCGATCGACTCGGCGTGTTTTGGGTGTATGGGTACTTATGTTCCTGATCGTTTTCTGGATCATTGCGTCTATGCTTAAGAAGCAGGTCTGGAAGGACGTAACCTGAGAACGCACCGCGCGGGTAACTGCGCGGACACTTTCATGGCAGTACTAATAATAACAATAGCCAGATCCACTAACTTTCCGAAGGGGACCGCATCATGGCAGTAATTGCCAACCGACGATCGGTAATGACTCTGTTTTCGAAACCAACGTGTATTCATAGTCATCGTACGCGCCTGGTTCTTGCAGAAAAGAACATCAATATCGAAATTGTCAGCGTTGATGGGCCGGATTTGCCCGAAGACCTGATGGACCTCAATCCATATCATACGGTGCCGACACTCGTTGACCGGGACCTGGTTCTATACGATTCACGCGTCATTATCGAATACCTGGATGAGCGTTTTCCTCATCCACCGTTGATGCCGGTAGATCCGGTTACGCGCGCGCAATTTCGCCTGGCATTATTCCGTATCGAGACCGACTGGTATCAGTTTGCTGAGCAATTTGATACCGACGGCGAACGAAAGTTACCGGCCAAGTCGCGAAAGTTACTGCGTGAAAGTATTCTTGCAAGCGTCGAATTATTCGCCGCCAAACAGTATTTTCTCAGCGACGAGTTTTCTCTGGTTGATTGCAGCATAGCGCCGATTCTATGGCGCCTGCCGGTCTACGGCATCGATCTTGGCTCCCAGTCCGAATCTATCGAAGCCTATATGAAACGAGTCTTCGACCGACGCTCTTTCCAGGAGAGCCTGACAGAACTTGAGCAGGAAATGCACCTGTAGGAGCGGCTGCAGGGGCGGCTTTAGCCGCGATGATCACGTCAGTCGCCGCACATTGTTAACTGGATGCGGCTTCTTGCAAACGGTGATGGTATCCTGCGATGTAACCATGACGAATCCCCAGTCGATCCAAATGTCTAGACTTGCGATGGATTGCCCATGACCAATCCGTCCCGATCAAAGCGACCTTATCTCCTGCGTGCCATGCACGAGTGGATGGGGGACAACGGCCACACTCCGCACATTGTCGTTGATGCATCCATTGATGGTGTAACGGTGCCTACCGAACATGTAAAAGACGGCAAGATAATTCTCAACATCAGTCACTCCGCCGCACACAACCTGAAACTCAATAATGGTGGCGTCAGCTTTCGAGCTCGTTTTTCCGGCGTGCCTTTCGATGTCTGGGTGCCAACTTCATCAGTGATGGGGATTTACGCGAAGGAGACCGGGCAGGGCATGATTTTTTCGCATGGCTCGGAGCAGCCGGAGCCACCGGACGGTTCAGAAGATACGGAACGCCCCAAGAGCAATCGCGGCCACCTGACCGTCGTCAAATAAATAACCGGGGTCGAACCGAAGTTATTCGAAAGAGTCACCAAGACGTACTATTGCTCGCTGCAGAGAATCCGAGAACATAAACTTCGGTTCGACCCCGATTGTTTTAGAGGTTGCCGAATAGGCTCTCGTCTATAAGATCACACAAGCAGTGAATGACTACCAGATGCACTTCCTGGATGCGCGCAGTACGGTCGGCCGGAACGCGAATCTCGACATCACCGGCGTTCAGAAGTCCTGCCATCTCACCACCGTCGCGGCCACTTAGCGCAATCACGTGCATGTCGCGCTCGTGAGCGGCACCAATGGCACGATTGATATTGGCCGAATTGCCGGACGTCGAAATGGCTAGCAGGACATCTCCGGACTTCCCGAGCGCTCGAACCTGCTTGGCGAAAATTTCTTCGTATGCGTAATCGTTCGCGATTGAAGTCAGCGTAGACGAATCCGTGGTTAGTGCGACAGCCGGCAGCCCGGGTCGTTCGCGTTCGAAGCGATTGAGGAGTTCCGACGAGAAATGTTGTGCGTCGCCCGCGGATCCGCCGTTTCCGCAGCTGAGGATTTTGCCGTCGCTTTGTAGTGACTGCCCCATCAACAGGCCTGCGCTGGCTATGCTCGGCGGAAGTTCCCTGGCCGCGTCCTGCTTGACGGTCAGGCTCTCTGCAAAATGTTTTGCCACTCTTGATTCAGCGTCCATGGGTCACTTTCCGTCTCTTGTTGTAAAGGCTATTCACGCGCGGAACGCATCCTGCATCCATTGTATCCTGCCTCGATCGTCTTCTGTGACATCGAAAGCGACAACGTCAAACCTTACCGTGTCATTTGCGTGCTTTGGATGCCGTGACAGGTAGGCCGCCGCCGTCTTGAGGATCTTGTTCTGCTTTCGGCTATCGACAGAACCGCATGCGGTAGAAAAGCGATTCCGCATCCGATAGCGTACCTCGATAAAGGCCAGGCATTTTTCATGTCGCATGATCAGGTCGATCTCGCCGTATCGGCATCGAAAATTCTTTGTTAGCAGTGTAAGGCCTTGTGACTTGAGATAGCGTAATGCCTTACGCTCATATTGAGCTCCCTTTTCCAGCTTCAATTTTCGCGGGAGTCGATGTCGCGCAAATCTTCAGACCAATACAATAGTTCGCCGTTGGTAACGTCGGGTACCTGTTCCTCGAAGAGTCCCTCAAATTCATCCGTGTCGGGCAGCGCTGCAGGCTGGCCACGTTCAAACTGAGCCCAGGCGAGTTTTCGATGTACGCGGCCGTCGGCAGTGAGGAACAGGCGGCCGGTGGCGCCAACAATTTCATCCATGCGGTAGTCACGGGAGTTGAACAACTCACCGACGAGATTGTAGGCGTCATATCCCATCGCATGCAGCCGCGTAAGGCGTTTCTCAGCTGGCCAGAATTCGCCATAAATTTCAGGATAGTCGGAGATCCAGGCCGGTGGTGCCAGGACCCACGGCGCATCCGCAAACATAACGCCATTGAGATCAGCGTCAGACCGTCCGTCCATTGAATAGATAAACGATGTCGAGTAAACCGGCAGGTCACCCGCATAGTGAAACTTCAGCTGCGACTTGATAAGTCGGCCGGCTTTCGCATCAGCCGCCAGGAAAACAAGATCGACGTCTTGTCGGCGGCGTGGATCAAATTGCAATGGCCCGCCGATGTTGGCGCGCAGACGCTGATAACGCTGCACACTCTGGGACAATGCCAGAACGTTTTCGATCTCGAATGAAAAGTCCTGGCTATTCGGCTCGTAGCTTCGATACTCGAGCAGATTTCCCCCCAGGCCTTCAAATTCAGTGGCGAAACTTGTCACCATGCGGCGCCCCCAATCATTTGCGGGTACAAGTGCTACGGCGCGCATGCCATTGTTTTTGATCGCTCGCTGCGCCGCCGATGCCGCTTCGTCTTCGGGAGATAACGCGAACTGGAAAAAGCCCGGCGGCGAGGTTTGATCGTCGTCGAGGTAATTCAGGCTAAGAACCGGAACGGGCAGCAACAGCTCGGAAGCCAGTTCGGCCACATTGCGTCGCAGCAACGGACCGACGACAAATTCTGCCCCATTCAATACGGCATCGGAATAGGCGCCGACGACGCCACCTTTCGCATTGACATCATACATGCGGATCTGCTGTTCACTGTCTACGCCGCTGACGGCCGAAAAATAGGCGCCAAGGAAACCGTTCTTCACCGCGTTGCCAGCTGCCTCGCTATTGCCGGAGAGTGGCAACAGGATCGCGATCTGTCGTGGATAGTTGAGCAGGCTGTCTACCGGCAACGACAGGTCGGACAAGACAACGATGGCGGGGTGATCCCCATACTCTTCCTGCCAGCGAATCAGGCCATTGCCCCAGCCAATGCCCTGTTGGCCGGTCGAATTTGCCAGCGCTGCAAGGGTAAGCCAGCCACGCACGGTCGAATCAATAGTGACGCTGGCAGCGTCGCGCAGATCCTGCACGTTCGCCACCATGAGCCCGGTCCAAAGGCGCTGACGATTTGCCACGACCGAGCGCTCGTCATCGAGCCAGTTCTCTCTTTGTATATACAGATCGACGGCGCGCAGAGGGTCGCCCTTCTGAAACCATGCGTCTGCTCGCAGTGCCTCCACCCGGGTCCGGTGATCGTCGCGCAGTGGTTGTCGGCTGAGTGGCTCAAGCAGTGCAAGCGCTTCGTCGGGATTGCCCTCCCAAAGTGCCAGCGCTGCAGAATCGGCGCTCCACAACCACAGCAATTCACCCCCCGACGGAGTCGACACTGTGCGGAGAGCATTGCGTGCGCGCCGGCCGTCTCCGGCAAACAGCCATTGTTCGACTGCCAGCAGGGTCAGTCGATCCCGTTCCATACCATCAGCGTTGGTCGCGAGTCCGATATACGCGCCGGCGGCGTCATCATGTCGGCCGTTTTCAGCAAACGTGCGGGCACGTTGTTCGCCTGATCCGCCACCAAAACCGCCAAAATCTGTTGTCGCACAGCCGCTTAAGATCAAAGCGCAAATGAGCAATAGTGCGACGCGTCTAAATGTTGGGGGGTAATTCATGTTGCTTGCCTGGATAGGTAGTTAGCGGGCAGGATGTTGGTCGATATGTCTCATCGCAGAGTAACCTGAATGCGGCGCCGATCGAAACGCAGACCCGGCTTTAAACTACTAGGACCTGACAAGTGAGGATCCACGATTGACTGAGGGCACGCTGTTCGTCGTCGCGACACCGATTGGAAATCTCGACGACCTGTCTCCGCGGGCCCGGCAGGTGCTGGGTACGGTCGACCTCATCGCCGCCGAGGATACCCGCGTGACCGGGCGATTGCTATCGCATTTCGGTATCAAATGCCGACAAATTGCATTGCACGAACACAATGAAGAGTCGCTTGCCGCGCGCATTGTCGAGGATTTGCGTAATGGGCGATCTGTCGCTCTCGTAAGCGATGCGGGTACACCGCTCATAAGCGATCCGGGCTTCAGGCTATTGCGCGCCGCGCATCTCGCCGGGATCAAGGTTTCTCCGATCCCGGGTGCAACGGCATTCGTATGCGCGCTCTCGGCGTCCGGATTGCCCACGGATCACTTTGTTTTCGAGGGCTTCCTGCCTGCCAGGAAAACAGCCAGGCAAAAGCGACTGGCGGCCTTGGCCCCGGAGACCCGCACCGTGGTGTTTTATGAATCCGTGCATCGGATTGAGCCTACCCTGGCCGATTTGATCGACAGTCATGGTGCCGCCCGGCAAGCATTTATCGGGCGGGAACTCACGAAATTGCACGAACAATGCGTGGCCGGGAATCTGGGTTCCCTGGCGACGATGCTGTCCGATGGACGCATCGTCAGCAAAGGCGAATTTGTACTTGCCGTTGCGGGAGCAGAAGATCGCTCCACAGAGTCGGAGCATGTCGACGTTGAACGCTTGCTGGTCGCACTGGTCGACGAATTACCCGGTAAACAGGCTGTGTCGATTGCAGCCGCAGTTACCGGGCATAACAAGAATAAGTTGTACCGCCGCATGCTTGCCTTGAAAGATTCGGCCGGAGACGGATGAAGCATATTGGTGTGAATGTCCGCTTCTGATTCCTTATTGCGCAGGCATCTGTGATTCGCCACGAAAAGACGTATCATGCTCAGCCCGCGAAGCAGCGGGACTTGAGAAAGTGAGAGTCGGCCAGGCAATCGCCGGGTTTCTGTAAAGAAACCCGGAGGAAAGTCCGGGCTCCGTCAGGCAGGGCGCCAGGTAACGCCTGGAGGGTGCGAACCCATGGAAAGTGCCACAGAAAATATACCGCCAGCGCGCAAGCGCAGGTAAGGGTGAAATGGTGCGGTAAGAGCGCACCGCGCGGGTGGCAACACACCGCGGCACGGCAAACCCCGCCTGGAGCAAGACCAAATAGGGGAGTACGTGGGCGGATTCCGTCCACACCGGGCCTGAACGGGCTCCCGGGTAGGTTGCTTGAGGCAGTCGGTGACGGCTGTCCCAGATGAATGATTGTCCACGACAGAACCCGGCTTACGGCCGGCTCTTTCTTTCTCTTTAAAAATCAATGAGTTATTGTAAACTGACCGAGCGTGATTCGGCTCGGATGCGGCGATCGCGCCGGAAACCGGTAGAAATCGCTGAAAGCCAGTGCTGTCGCCGTCTGGCGACTGTTTTTTTATTTCATATCGAGAAAAAACACTTAACTTGTTGATTTATAGTTCCTAAACCCTGCCACAATTCGCCAGAATTGAGCCACCATATAGTCTCTAAGTCCCTGTACAACAACAAATAATTGGACTGGTTATTGACGCTGCGCGAAGGCCCGAATATAGTGGCCAAGAGTGGAGAAAAGTGGGAGGAAAGGGGCAAATGATGCGTGCCGGGCTCGTTGAGCATAAGAAGCACGGTCAAAGCACCCTGACTATCAATCGTGTTTCGTGGGGCTACCAAGGTCACGCTGGACGCCAAAGGGCGCCTGGCAATTCCGACCCGTTATCGGGAGCGGATTGCTGCGCGTTGCGACGGCCAGCTGGTCGCTACCGTCGACAAGGATTATTGCCTCCTCATTTATCCATTTCCCGAGTGGGAAGAAATCGAGCGAAAACTGATGCGCCTGCCGAGCCTGGATCAAAAGGCACGCCGCCTGCAGCGGCTAATGGTTGGACATGCCACCGAGGTCGAAATCGACGGACACGGGCGAATCCTGCTATCGCGGGAACTGCGCGAGTTCGCGGGCCTCGATCGACAGGCAGTCCTCCTCGGTCAGGGCAACCGGTTTGAGCTTTGGGACGAGACGCGCTGGAACGAGACTCGAGACGGGTGGCTGAACGATGGCGATAACGCCGATCTGTCAGCACAGCTTGAGACGCTCACTCTCTGATTCCGTTCCGGCGGTGTGAAAAAAGAAACAAAAGGTGCCAGTCACCATGTACCGGTTCTCCTTGGCCCGGCAATTGCGGGTCTGAACATCAAGGTTGATGGCTGGTACGTCGACGGAACGTTTGGCCGAGGGGGTCATTCTGGCGCGATTCTGAAAAACCTGGGACCCGATGGCCACCTGCTGGCGATCGATCGAGATCCCCAGGCAATCAGTTCTGCGCCCGAATCCCTGCGAAACGATCCAAGACTGGAACTGCTACATGGCGAATTTTCGGAAATCAGGCGTTATGCGATCGAAAGAAACATGCTCGGAAAAGTGGATGGCTTGCTACTCGATCTGGGGGTCTCATCACCGCAGCTGGATACAGCTACGCGCGGATTCAGTTTTCAGTCCGACGGACCGCTCGACATGCGAATGGACCCGTCAAAGGGCGCAAGCGCAGCTGACTGGATTGGGACAGTGGAAGAAAAAACATTGAAGCGAGTTCTCCAGCAGTTCGGCGAAGAGCGATTTTCCGGGCGCATCGCGCGGGCGATTATTGCGGCGCGGTCTGAGGCGGTGATCGAACGCACCGCACAGCTGGCAGAGATCGTGCGACAGGCCGTGCCTGCTCGCGGTCAGAAACGCCACCCGGCAACCAAAACATTTCAGGCGATTCGGATTTTCATCAACAACGAACTGGCCGAGCTTGAAAGCGCCCTGGAAGCATCCGTCGAATTGCTGCGCCCAGGGGGGCGTCTGTGCGTCATCAGTTTTCACTCGCTGGAGGATCGCAGGGTGAAGAGATTCATGCGCGAACGTTCACGCGAGCCGGAACCCTATCGCGGCCTGCCGGAAATTCCGCCTGAACACCGGCCACCACTAAAGCTCATCGGCAAAGCAATTAGTCCAAGTGACGAAGAGATCGCGAACAATGCGCGTGCGCGAAGTTCTCACCTGCGAGTTGCGGAGCGCTTGTCGTGCACCTGAGCCAGCGACGCCAGCCGTTACTTCTCACCATGGTTTTCGCCATGGTGTGCGTTATGGCTGCGATCGCCATCGTTTATACGAAGCATGACTCGCGAAAAATGTTTGTCGAACTGGAGGCGCTCACTGCAGAAAGAGATGAGCTCAACATCGAATGGGGACAGCTACAGATCGAACAAAGCACCTGGGCGAATCACGCGCGTATCGAACGAGTTGCGGCTGAAGAATTGTCGCTGGCGCGACCAACGTCAGCAGAAATTAATGTCATTGGACGCCAATGAGCCGTATTCAGAAAACAAAGCAACAAGCCGCACGGCGATTTACCGGCAGAGCGTCGCTGGTAGTAGCGTTCTTCGTATTATCAGCCGGTACATTGTGCGCGCGCGCGGTGCATTTGCAGGTGTTCAATAAAGATTTCTTGAATCGGCAGGCGGATAGCCGGCATCTCAGAACGGAAAATATTTCTGCCCACCGTGGGGCGATTACCGACCGCAACGGTGAGCCGCTCGCAATCAGCACGCCCGTCGACAGTGTTTGGGCGAACCCCAAAGAGCTGGCTGCCGCCGTGGACCGGGTGCCCGAACTGGCGCGCCTTCTTGATCTTGATGCAGAGCTTCTCATGCGTCGCATCACGCGCAGCATGGATAAGGAGTTTCTCTATCTGAAACGGCACCTCAATCCTGAGCAGGCGAGACAGGTTCTCGCCCTCAATCTACCCGGCGTAAATTCTCAAAGAGAGTATCGACGTTATTACCCGGCGGGCGAGGTGACAGGTCACCTGGTTGGCTTTACTAATATTGATGATGATGGTCAGGAAGGACTCGAGCTCGCATTCAATCACTGGCTTGCCGGCGAAGCCGGTTCGAAGCGAGTACTCAAAGATCGGATGGGCCGCTCGGTGGAAAACGTTGCGAGCATCAAGCCACCGCACCACGGCAAGGATTTGCGCTCCAGCATCGATTTACGCTTGCAGTATCTTGCGTATCGCACGTTGAAAGCGTCAATACAGCAACACCAGGCGGAATCAGGCTCAGTCGTGATTCTCGATATCAAGTCAGGTGAAGTCCTGGCCATGGTGAATCAACCCTCTTACAACCCCAACGATCGATCGCAATACTCGGCTGAGCGTTATCGCAATCGCGCGATTACCGATATTTTTGAGCCAGGATCAAGCATCAAACCGCTAATCATGGCCGCGGCGTTGGAAAGTGGTCGGTATCGCGCCAGCAGCATGGTGGAAACGTCGCCCGGATACGTCGTGGTCGGGCCAAAAAAGATAGAGGATCCGCGCAACCTCGGACGAATCAGCCTTACGACCGTCTTATCGCGCTCCAGCAACGTCGGCGCTACGAAAATAGCGATGTCGCTTGAGCCCGATCAACTCTGGCGGATCATGACTAAGTTCGGTCTCGGTGCACTGACGTCAAGTGGTTTTCCCGGCGAATCAGCAGGATTGCTGACCCACTACAATGACTGGCGGAAAATCAGCCAGGCGACATTGGGATATGGCTACGGTGTTTCGGTTACGCCGTTGCAGTTGACGCAGGCCTACGCGGCACTGGGCGGCGATGGCCAGGTCCACCCCGTATCCCTGGTGCGGCTCGAGCGGCCGAGTGAAATGGTCAGGGTGCTTAGCGCAGAGACGGCCGAGTCCGTCCTCGGCATGATGGAGCAAGTGGTTCAGCCTGGCGCGACAGGCAGCGCAGCAGGGGTCGACGGCTATCGCATTGCCGGCAAGACCGGGACGTCGTGGAAATTCGCGCCCGGTGGATATTCCGAAGATAAGTATTTTTCAGTGTTCGCCGGTCTTGCGCCAGCCAGCGATCCACAGCTAGCGACCGTTGTCATCATTGATGAGCCTACGGGTGATCAGTATTACGGCGGCGAGGTCGCGGCGCCTGTTTTTTCGAATGTCATGTCGGAATCGCTGCGTTTGCTCGCTGTGCCCCCGGATGCGCTTGGCACATCGGCTGCTGGCGGACTCGTTCAGGCTATGGGTCAATGAGTATGCCTGCTGAATCCCTGAGCTCAATCGTCACCCTGAAAGATCTCCTGGCAGGGATTGTCGATGCGCCACAGATACCGATTTCCGGGATCACCGCCGATAGCCGACAGCTACAGTCCGGTGACGTGTTTCTTGCGTGTCAGGGAGCGACTTCCCACGGTCTCGACTATCTCGATCAGGCAATCGCCGCAGGGGTTTCTGCGGTCGTATGGGATTCATCCACACACAGAAATCCACAAGCCGACGTCCCGATAATTGGCGTGGACGGACTGTCAGGCCAGCTTGGAGAGATCGCAAATCGCTGGTTTGGCAATCCGTCGAAAGACGTTCAGGTGGCTGGCATCACCGGCACGAATGGCAAGACCACGGTCGCGTATCTGATTCAGCAATGCCTGGGGATGCTTGACCGGAAATGCGGCTACGTTGGAACGCTTGGCAGTGGCTTGTCCGTCACAGCCAGCGAAACTTCCATGACGACGCCACCATGCCTCGAATTGCATGAACAGCTTGCGGCATTTCGCGACCAGGGAGCGGGTCATGCAGCGATCGAGGTTTCATCGCATGCGCTCGAGCAAGGGCGTGTCGATGGAGTGACGTTTGATACCGCGATATTTACTAACCTGAGCCGCGATCACATCGACTACCACGGTGGTATGCGCGACTACTTCGAGTCAAAGGCGAGGCTGTTTCTCGAGCACGACATTCGCAATCGTATTATCAGCCTGGACACGGAATTTGGAACAGAACTGGCGGAGCGCTGCGGCCAGAACGTCATAACGGTATCGACACGCTTCGACAGGATTACCGACGGCCGGCCATATGTGTTCGCCCGGTCTATCGTTGCGACTCCAGCCGGGTCGAGTATCTCTGTCGCGACTTCCTGGGGAAAAGCAGACATCTCCCTGCCGCTGCCGGGCGAGTTTAATGTAGCCAATGCCGCAGAGGTGCTCGCCTACCTGCTGTGTCATGACATCGCACTGGAGGACGCTTGCGATGTGCTCGGGAGAGTGTCCGCACCGCCAGGACGAATGCAGCGTATCCAGGCGCCGGTTGCAGCAGATTCGCCATCAGTTTATGTCGACTATTCACATACTCCGGCGAGTCTTGAGGCGGCACTGAAAGCACTTCGCGGACATTGCAGGGACAAACTCTGGTGTGTTTTTGGCTGCGGTGGGGATCGCGATCGGGGCAAACGATCGATGATGGGCAAAGTGGCTGATCGGCTGGCAGACGTCGCCATAGTGACCAGCGATAACCCGCGCACCGAGATACCGGCAACAATCATTGCAGAAATTCTGGAGGGCATGCGCGCCGACACGATTGCGATCGAAGATCGGGGTGACGCTATCGCACATGCGATCCATTCCGCCAAGGCCGCCGACACGATACTGATCGCGGGAAAAGGCCACGAGGATTACCAGGTCATCGGCACAGAGAAGCAACATTTCTCTGATGCAGAAGTCGCCACGCAGAATCTTGCCGCTTACATCCATGCCGGTGCGGATAAAACATGATGAGTGGCACGCTCTCACATGCGGCAAAGTCAATGCGGGGCCAGTTGCACGGTCCCGATGTCACATTCCGTGGCGTCAGTACCGATTCAAGATCACTCAAGCCCGGCGAGCTGTTCGTTGCGCTGCAGGGGCCTAATTTCGATGGAACAGATTTCATTGACCTGGCTGCCGCGAGCAAAGCGGCAGGCGCAGTCGTCCCTCGTGAAATCGACACGGACCTGCCAACGATCGTTGTCGAAGATACCCTGAGCGCACTCGGGCAACTCGCGGCGGGATGGCGTCGGCAAATGCAGGCGACCGTCATCGGAATTACCGGCAGCAACGGTAAGACGACTCTGAAGGAGTTGCTTGCCAGTTGTCTGTCATTGTCTGCTGAAACGATCGCAACGCATGGCAATTTGAACAACGAAATTGGTGTGCCACTGATGTTGCTCAGAATAGGAGAAGCACATCAGTTCGCGGTGATGGAGATGGGTGCGAACCATGCTGGCGAAATCGCCTACCTGACTTCACTGACGGCACCGAAGGTTGTCGCGATCACCAACGCGGCGCCTGCACATCTTGAGGGATTTGGCTCCGTTGAAGGTGTGGCAAGAGCGAAAGGCGAGATACTTACGGGTGCCGAATCCCTGCAGTGCGCGATCCTGAATGCGGACGATGAATATTTCGATTACTGGACATCGCTGGTCGGCGACACTGAAGTAATTAGTTTCGGTATTGGTGCCGAAGCGAATGTGCGTGCGAGCGGAATCGAGGCAACCCACGTCGGTTCGGACTTCGTCCTGCATATGCCTGACAGTCAGTTTCCGGTCGCACTCTCACTACAGGGACGACACAACGTCGTGAATGCCTGTGCGGCGGCGGCTATCTCACGAGCTGTCGGAATCAGCGATGAGCAGATTAAGTCAGGCCTGGAAGCGGTGCAGCCGTTTCACGGACGCCTGCAACCCGTTCGAAGCGCCAGCGGCGCAGTGCTTTTTGATGACAGTTACAACGCCAATCCGGTTAGCGTGCAGGCAGCGGCAGAATTCCTGGCAGTTCAGGAGGGCAATAGCTGGCTGGTGCTCGGTGATATGGCTGAGCTTGGCGACGACGGTGAGTTGTTGCACGCCCATACCGGTTGGGTCATCAGGGAAGCCGGGATAGCCAACTTATTGGCCACCGGCCCGCTTTCGAAGCACACCGTCGATGCTTTTGGAGAGAATGGTCGCTGGTTCGAGACCGTCGAGGCGCTGGTGGCCGAACTTCAGGTGTCCATCGGAGCGGGCGATGTAATTCTCGTTAAAGGCTCCCGTTCCATGGGCATGGAACGGGTCGTCGAAGCCCTGACCGATGCTCCCAACCCGGCGGGAGGTGTCTGAGATGTTGTTCTATCTCACCGAATACCTGTCGCAGTTTCAGTCCGGATTCAATGTGTTCAGCTACCTGACGATGCGCGCGATCCTCGGCGCACTCACCGCGCTGGTTCTGTCATTTGTCATCGGTCCGCGCATGATTTCGCGGCTTAGCATGAACCAGGCGGGCGGCCAGCCGGTGCGTGCCGACGGGCCCGATACGCATCTGTTGAAAGTCGGGACGCCGACCATGGGTGGTGCCCTGATTCTGACGGCGATTGTCGTTAGTACCGTCTTGTGGGCAGATCTCGAAAATCGCTTCATCTGGGTCGTCGTTTTCGTAACGCTCGCATTCGGCGTGATCGGTTACATTGACGATTACAAGAAGCTGATTCTGCAGGACCCCGCAGGACTCTCGGCCAAGCAAAAACTATTCTGGCAGTCAGTGGCGGCGATTATCGCCGCAGTTTCTCTTTACATGATGGCGACTGACGAAATCAGTACGTCATTGCTCATCCCTTACTTCAAAGATCTGTCGCTGCCGCTGGGCATGTTTCAGATCGTCGTTACCTATTTTTTCATTGTCGGTTTTTCCAACGCCGTGAACCTCACGGACGGACTCGACGGATTGGCCATCATGCCAACCGTTCTGGTCGGCGGGGCGCTTGGTGTCTTCGCCTATGTAACCGGCAATACGAATTTCTCTGAATACCTCGGCATTCCGTATGTGGCAGGTACCGGTGAAATCCTTGTGTTCTGTGCTGCGCTTGCGGGTGCAGGGCTGGGATTTCTCTGGTTCAACACATATCCGGCACAGGTATTCATGGGCGATATAGGTGCACTTTCGCTTGGTGCAGCTCTGGGTGTTGTAGCGGTCGTCGTTCGACAAGAAATCGTGCTCGCAATTATGGGTGGAGTTTTCGTCGTCGAAACAGTGTCAGTCATGATTCAGGTGGCGTCCTTTAAATTGACCGGCAAGCGCGTTTTTCGGATGGCGCCGCTACATCACCATTTTGAACTCAAGGGCTGGGCAGAACCGAAAGTGATTGTGCGTTTCTGGATTATCACCGTGATTCTCGTGTTGATCGGTCTCGCGAGTCTGAAAATTCGATGAACGCAGCAACAGAAAGAAAACCGGCAGGCGAATCGATGGACCTGGTCTACGGACTTGGCGCTACCGGCTTGTCCGTCGCACGCTATCTGAAACGACAAGGTGTTAATGCGAGATTTGTTGATAGTCGTCAAGAGCCGCCAGGTGTGGCAGAGCTGAGTGAAATTTGTGCCGATGCCGCGACGGTATTTGGCAAGACGCCGAAAAAATTCTTGAAAAATACGACGCGCGTCATCGTGTCGCCAGGCATCGCCGATACCGATGCATACCTGGAAGCCGCCCGGGCGGCGCAGGTGGAAGTGGTCAGCGACATTGAACTGTTCGTGGGCGAGGCGAAGGCACCGTTCATCGCAGTCACTGGCTCGAATGGCAAGAGCACGGTAACTACTCTGTTGGCACTGATGTGTGATGCCGCTGGTAAGACCGCATACGCAGGTGCCAATCTCGGCGTTCCCGCACTGGATCTGCTGGACAAAGTAAAGCCGGATTTCTATCTATTGGAATTGTCGAGTTTTCAGCTGCAAAGAACCAGGAACCTGCCGGCGCAGGTTGCGGTACTGCTCAACATATCGCCAGACCATCTTGATTGGCACACGAGCGAGGACGAGTATCGTGCCGCCAAATATCGTGTATTCGCGCAGGCCGAGTCAGCGGTATACAACCGCGCTGATGAAGAAGCCGCTGATCGCATACCGGAGAATCTGCACAGGGTAAGCTTCGGCCTCGATGAGCCGGGCCCGGATCAGTACGGGTTGCTCGACGACGACGGCGAATTCTTCCTGGCGCGCGGTGAGCAGCTCTTGCTTGCTGTCGCGGATGTGGCGATGGTTGGCGCGCATAACCTCGCCAACGCGCTGGCAGCGTTGGCGGCGGGTGAACTGATCGGTCTCGACATGTCGTCAATGTTGCAGGTCCTGAACGAATTCCCTGGATTGCCACATCGCATGCAGTTGGTCGCGAATATCGGCGGTGTGCGGTTTATCAACGATTCCAAAGCAACCAATGTGGGTGCCGCAATCGCGTCGATTGAATCGATTGATGGCCTGGTTGTGCTGATAGCGGGCGGTCAGGGCAAGGGCGGTGATTTTAATAAGCTGGCGACGTCTACCTGCAGTCATCTTCGGGCAGTTGTTCTCATAGGTGAAGACGCAGCGCTCCTGGAGGGCGCGTTCGCCGATCTGGTGCAGACGAGTCGTGCGAAAGATATGAATGCGGCAGTTGAGCGCGCCGCAGGGGTCGCCGAGCGTGGCGATACCGTACTGTTGGCGCCGGCCTGCGCCAGCTTCGATATGTACCAAAACTACCAGGCACGCGGGGACGATTTCTGCAGCAAGGTCGAGGCGTTGTCGAGATGAGTGCAGACAGCGCAATGATGCCATTCCCGGTCAGGCTCAAGACGCCGATCTGCCTCGATCCGGTGTTGCTTGCCATTGTGACGACGTTGATTCTTGGCGGCTTGATCGTGCTTGCTTCGGCGTCGATCTCGATCGCTGATAATGCATCCAACGATCCCTTCTTCTATGTCAGTCGCCAGGCACTTGCCGCACTTCTCGGTGCAGGGGCCGGGTTCGCCTGTATCTTTATTCCTCTGCGCTTCTGGTTCAACACGGGTCCGTTGATGCTGTTAATCGCGTTTCTGCTGTTGATCGTGGTGCTCGTGCCAGGCGTCGGGCATACCGCTAATGGCAGTACGCGCTGGATTCGCCTGGGCGCTCTCAATTTGCAGGCCTCAGATCCGGCACGATTGTGCCTTATGATTTACCTGGCGGGTTATCTTGTACGGCAGAATAAATCCGTCCGTGAGCAGTTTACCGGTTCTCTCAAGCCGATCATTGTGCTGGTACTTGCAGGCGCGCTACTGGTGGTCGAGCCGGATCTCGGCGCTGCGATCGTCCTGGTGGCCACGGCGTTTGCCATGATGTTTGTTGCCGGGGCACGTTTTCGCGACTTCTTTGTTTTCGCCGGGCTGGCAACTGTCATGGCCGGCCTGCTCGTCGTCACGAAGGGGTACCGACTCGATCGTTTCACCGGCTTTCTCGATCCGTGGGCTGATCCGTTCGACAAGGGCTTTCAGCTGACTCAATCGCTGATCGCGATCGGCCGCGGCGAGTGGTTTGGTGTCGGGCTGGGCGATGGTGTGCAGAAGCTCTTCTATCTTCCGGATGCGCATACTGATTTTGTGTTTGCGGTATTCGCTGAAGAATTCGGATTGCTCGGCACGTTTCTGCTGATCGCGCTTTTCTCGGCACTGCTCTGGCGCGTGTTCCGGCTCGGCATGCGCGCTGCAAGCGCGGAGCGTTTCTTCGAGGCCTACCTGGCAATCGGCATAGGAACGTGGCTCGGCCTGCAGGCGTTTATCAATATCGGCGTCAACATGGGATTACTGCCCACGAAAGGACTGACCTTGCCGCTCGTGAGCTATGGCAGATCGAGCATGATCGTCGCCATGTTCAGCATAGGCATCCTGCTGCGAATTCATCACGAGCTGCAGACGGACGCCCGACCGATGAACAAGCGCAGGCCGTCGAAAAGGAAGTCCCGATGAAACCCGGACCAATTCTCATGGTGGCCGATTTGGTCACGGGTGCGAGTCGATGAAACCCGGACCAATTCTCATCATGGCCGGAGGCACAGGTGGCCATGTCTATCCTGCGCTCGCGGTTGCCAGGGCGCTGCAGCAGCAATCCCGCGAGGTCGTCTGGCTGGGCACGCACCGGGGTCTTGAGTCGCGTGTCATCCCTGAGGCCGGTATTCCGATTGAGTGGGTGGCCATCAGCGGACTGCGTGGCAAAGGTCTGCCAGCCTTGCTGCTGGCTCCGTTCAAACTGTTCTATGCGCTGTCGCAATCAATCTACGTGATGTTCAAGCATCGACCGGCCGCGGTGCTCGGCATGGGAGGTTTCGTCAGCGGGCCTGGTGGCCTTGCCGCGTGGTTGACGCGCCGGCCGTTGATTATTCACGAACAGAATGCAATTTCAGGATTAACTAATCGTCTTCTGGCGCGTCTTGCCCGGGTTGTGCTGCAGGCCTTCCCGGGCAGTTTTAACGCCAAACACAATGCAGAAACCGTCGGCAATCCGGTTCGTGCCGAAATCGCGGCAATCGACGACCCGGCCTCCCGCTATGCGAAACGGAGAGGGCCTATCAGGCTACTGATTCTCGGTGGAAGCCAGGGTGCCCTTGCGTTGAATCAGGCCGTGCCGGCAGCGCTTGCCTTGTTGCCGACCGATAGCCGACCCGTAGTTCGACACCAGACCGGCCCCCGCACACTGGACGACGCACGCGCCGCCTACGCGCAACACGGTGTCGACGCAGAATTGCTGCCCTTTATCGAAGACATGGCCGAAGCTTACGCATGGGCAGACCTGGTGGTATGCCGCTCCGGTGCGCTGACCGTCGCAGAACTGTCTGCGGCGGGGCTGCCGGCTATCTTTGTGCCGTTTCCCGCAGCCGTTGATGATCATCAAACTGCCAATGCACGACCAATGGTTGCTGCGGGTGCCGCGACGATCGTGCAACAGAGCGAGCTCAGCGACGAGTCATTTGCCAGCTTGCTGAAGACCTGGTTCTCTGGTCGCGAAGCCTTGCAGGAACGCGCCCGGAAAGCGCGTTTGTTGTCCAGGCCTGATGCACTGCAGCGCATCACCGACGTCTGTCTCGAGTGCGCGGGGGTGGCGACATGATCAAGCGCATGCGGCGCATAAACTGCGTTCATTTTGTGGGCATCGGCGGCTCCGGTATGTCCGGAATTGCCGAGGTGATGCTGAGTCTAGGCTACGAAGTGCAGGGCTCAGATCTCAAGAGAAACGCATCCGTTCTGCGCCTGGAGAATCAGGGTGCAACCGTGTTTATCGGACACGACGAGAAAAATATTCAGACCGCGGATGCGGTAGTGGTGTCGAGCGCAGTTGATGAATCGAACCCTGAAGTGGCCGCCGCACGAACCGCGCTGCTGCCGGTTGTGGCGCGCGCAGAAATGCTTGCTGAACTCATGCGCTTCAGATACTCGATTGCAGTTGCCGGTACACATGGAAAGACCACCACAACCAGCCTGGTTGCGAGCGTTCTTGCGGAAGGCGGGCTGGACCCGACTTTCGTCATTGGCGGACGCCTGAAGAGTGCAGACACGAACGCCCGGCTCGGTCAGGGTGATTATCTTGTTGCGGAAGCGGATGAAAGCGATGCGTCGTTCAAGCATTTGAAACCCATGCTTGCCATCGTGACCAATATTGACGCCGATCACATGTCTACCTACGACGGCGATATCGACAAGTTGCGCAGTGGATTTGTCGAATTCCTGCACAACCTGCCGTTTTATGGCCTGGCGATACTCTGTGCGGATGATCCGGGTATCGCAGAAATTCTCGGCCAGGTAGGTCGATCGATAGTCACCTATGGCGTTGACAACGCGGCGGACATTAAAGCCGAGAATGTTCAGTTCAATGGTGAAAACACAACCTTCGATGTGTATCGGGTCGGACGCGACGAGCCGTTAGCTATTCGCCTGCACTTGCCTGGCATGCACAACGTCAGAAATGCGCTGGCGACCATTGCTGTTGCCAACGAACTGCATATTAGCGACCGGGCGCTGGTCACCGCGCTCGAGAAATTCGAAGGCATCGACAGGCGTTTTCAAATACTTGGCGACGTACGCAGCAAGAACGGGCAAGTTATGCTGGTTGACGACTATGGTCACCACCCAACCGAGATCGCGGCGACATTAGACGCGGCTCGTGCCGGCTGGCCGGGAAAACGCGTCGTCCTCGTTTTTCAACCGCATCGATATACGCGAACCCGTGACCTCATGGATGACTTTGCGTCGGTATTGAGTGATGCGGATGTTCTTATGATCCTGGAAGTGTTTGCAGCCGGAGAAGATCCGATACCGGGCGCCGACGGCCGCGCAATTGCCAGGGCGGTAAGAACTCGCGGCGGTGTCGAACCGGTATTTGTTGAAACGCTTGATGACCTGGTACCCGTTCTCGAAGAACTGATTGTTGACGGCGACCTCGTGCTGACGATGGGCGCAGGTGACATTGGTTCTTTTGTAACGGACCTGCCATCACGGCTGTCGCATGGACCTCATCTGAAGGTGCAGAAATGATGGCGGCACTGACTATTCCGACGGTGACAGGCGAAATCAGGGAAGACGAGCCTATGAGCCGGCATACATCATGGCGCGTCGGCGGACCGGCAAAGGTCTTTTTCAAGCCAGACAGTCTCGATGACCTGTCGCAATTTCTTGGTTCGCTGGATGCCAATGTTCCGGTTTTCTGGTTCGGTCTTGGCAGCAACTTGCTGGTGCGCGACGGTGGCCTGAAGGGTGTCGTAATTGCAACCGCGGGAACATTCAATGTGCTCGAAAAACTCCGCGACCATCGTGTTCGCGTCGGGGCAAGCGTCGCCTGCACGCAACTCGCGCGTCAATGCATACGCTGGGGGTTCGGCCCTTCGGAGTTTTTTGCCGGGATTCCCGGGTTGCTTGGCGGTGCGCTCGCGATGAACGCCGGTGCCCATGGTGGCGAAACCTGGGAGCGTGTTCGATCCGTACAAACCATCGATCGATTCGGAGAAATTCGCCGGCGATTTCCCGATGAATATGAAATCGCCTACCGCAATGTTCGAGGTCCGGCGGACGAATGGTTTGTCGAGGCGGAGCTGGAATTCGATCCCGCGGTCGACGCAAATATGGACACCATGAAGGAGATGCTGGCACGCCGTAAGGACACCCAGCCCCTCGGGCAACCGACCTGTGGCTCGGTTTTCCGCAACCCGCCAGGTGATCATGCCGCCCGCCTCATCGAGGCCTGCGGGCTAAAAGCCTGCCGCATTGGCGACGCGGAAGTATCTGAAAAACATGCGAATTTTATCGTAAATCTCGGTGAGGCCAGCGCCCTGGATATCGAGAACCTGATCCGTTACGTGCAACAAACCGTGGCCGATCAGACCGGGGTCGAACTCATTCCCGAAGTCCGCATTGTCGGCGAGGAACTGCGGTGAACCGTTTTCTCAACGAGTCCCGATATGCCATTAACGACGCGGCAGACTTCGGTCGTGTCGCCGTCATGTATGGCGGCAATTCCAGCGAGCGCGATGTGTCACTCGACAGTGGCAAAGCCGTACTGGATGCGTTGCTGTCGCGCGGCATCAATGCGCAGGGCTGGGATCCCGCGGAGCGGAAGTTGACCGAATTCCCGGCAGCCGGGTTCGACCGCGTCTGGATAGCACTACACGGCCCTGGTGGTGAAGACGGCGCGCTGCAGGGTGCGCTTCAGTGGATGGACATTCCGTATACCGGCAGTGGTGTGATGGCATCTGCGATTGCCATGGACAAGGTTCGCAGCAAGCAACTCTTCATGGAGGCCGGCATAAACACGCCCGATTATGCGCTCATTAAGTCTGTCGCGGACGCGAAGCTGGCGGCGGAAAACCTGGGTTATCCACTGGTCGTCAAGCCGGCAGGCCAGGGCTCGAGTGTCGGCATGACAATAGTATTCAGTGCAGATGAATTGTCGGCAGCTGCCAGACTGGCCCTGGAGTTCGGCGTACCGGCGCTGGCAGAGCGATGTATTGTCGGTTCGGAGTCTACTGTTGCAGTCTTGCAGGGCACTGCTCTTCCGAGTATCCGAATCGAGACGCCGCGGGTCTTTTACGACTACCGCGCGAAGTACGAATCAGACAGCACCCGGTATCACTGTCCGGGCACCGACGATGCAGACCTGGAAGCGCAGTATCGTGACATGGCGCTGGCTGCCTTTGCAGCGCTCGGGTGCTCCGGTTGGGGGCGGGTCGACTTCATGACGGGAAGCGACAGCGCTCCACAGGTACTCGAGGTCAATACAGTGCCGGGCATGACCAGCCATAGTCTTGTGCCAATGGCGGCACGGGTCGCCGGCGTCGATTTTTCTGAGTTGTGTTGGCGAGTTCTTGAAACAAGCGTGACTGAAAGGCCAGTCGTCGCAGCGGTCGGAGTTGCAGCCAATGACGCGTAACCAGGCCAAACGGCGCAGACAGAAGAAGACACGGCAGATCAAGTTGCCGGAATTTCCCTTCAAGCGGGTATCCGCAGTGTTATTCGCTGTCGCGGTCGTTGTGCTCAGCTATCGATTCAGCGCCGAAATGCTTGACCAGCCGATTACGTCAATTTCGATAGAAGGGCCATTTCAACGTGTGAGCGCACTCAGCATCGAAGAAGCAATTAGTGATCAGCTCAACACCGGATTCCTTAGCGCAAACCTGACGTTGATTCAGGATCGCGTAATCGCGCTTCCATGGATCGACCAGGCTGCAGTCGGTCGCCGTTGGCCGGGCACGCTCGAAATAAGCGTAACCGAACAGGTTCCCGCTGCAATCTGGGGCGAGCGCGGTCTCCTCAATACACGCGGCGATTTGTTCGTCACCGATGCGCGCCACGTGCCTGCGGAGCTGCCACGATTGAGCGGCCCCGAAGGGCAATCATCCGTCGTTGCCGAACGGTATCTCGATATGCGCGAGAAGCTGATTCCCTCCGGTCTGGATCTGCGACAAGTACAACTGGATGCGCGCGGTGCCTGGGCATTGAAACTCAGCAACGGGGTGGACGTGCGTCTCGGGCGGCGCGATGTCGAGGCGCGGTCACAGCTTTTTCTTGATGTGGCCGCGAATTTTATCTCCAGTCGCGAGGGTGAAATCGATTTTGTGGATATGCGCTACAGCAACGGATTCACGATCGGCTGGAAGACTGGCGCACGTTCGCCGGTTTCTGATTCGGAATCGGTCGATGCAGGGATGGTCGCAGGTCTGTGAACAAGAAAGGCGACAAAAACATGATCGTAGGCCTCGATATCGGCACGTCGAAAGTCGTGGCGATCGTTGGCGAAGTAGGCGAGGACGGAGCGATCGAGGTGATCGGCATTGGCTCACAGCCGTCCCGCGGTTTGAAGAAGGGTGTCGTCGTCAACATCGAATCCACCGTGCACTCAATACAGCGCGCGGTCGAAGAAGCGGAGTTGATGGCTGGTTGCGATATTCATTCTGTCTACGCCGGCATTGCCGGTAGTCATATTCGCAGTCTGAACTCACACGGCATTGTTGCTATCCGTGACAAGGATGTGAGCCAGGGCGACCTTGAGCGCGTCATCGATGCGGCTGGTGCCGTGGCAATACCGGCGGATCAGAGAATTCTGCACATTCTGCCGCAGGAATTCCTTATTGATAACCAGGAGGGTATTCGCGATCCGATCAGCATGTCGGGTGTCCGCCTGGAAGCGAAAGTACATATGGTGACCGGTGCCGTTAGCGCCGCACAAAACATCGTGAAGTGTGTTCAGCGGTGCGGCCTCGAGGTAGACGACATCGTGCTTGAACAACTCGCGTCGAGCTACTCGGTACTCACCGATGATGAAAAGGAACTTGGCGCCTGTATCGTGGATATTGGTGGTGGGACCACGGACATTGCGGTCTTTCTTGGCGGCGCTATTCAGCACACGGCCGTCATACCAATCGCCGGCGATCAGGTCACCAACGACATTGCAGTATCAATGCGCACGCCGCTGCAGTACGCCGAGGAAATCAAAATCAAATATGCATGCGCGCTGTCGCAGCTTGCCAATCCGGACGAAACGATCGAGGTGCCGAGCGTCGGCGAACGTCCGCCTCGACGGCTCGCAAGGCAAACCCTCGCGGAAATTGTTGAGCCACGATTCGAAGAACTTTTTGGTCTTGTTCGTGATGAGCTGCGGCGCAGTGGTTTCGAGGAGCTAATTGCGGCCGGTGTCGTTATCACTGGCGGTAGCGCAAAGATGGAAGGTGCGGTTGAGCTGGCGGAGGAAGTCTTTCACATGCCCGTCCGACTTGGCTCGCCGCAGTATGTAGAAGGGCTGCTGGACGTAGTGCGCAATCCGATTCATGCCACCGGCGTGGGACTTCTACTGTACGGCTATGAATCAATCGTGCGCCGGGAACTGCGTTCGCCGCCAACGGGCGGCAGTATCGGCGAAATTCTTGCACGAATGAAATCCTGGTTTCAGGGACAGTTTTGAGTGAGGGCTTCAGAATTCTGGAGCGATTATTAGCGAGTGAGAAACAACAGAAATAGAGAGTGGAGGTATACATGTTTGAGTTAATGGATGCGCACAGCCAGAGCGCGGTAATCAAGGTAATCGGTGTGGGCGGTGGCGGCGGTAACGCAGTTGCCCATATGGTTAATTCGGGAATAGAGGGAGTCGACTTTATTTGCGCCAACACGGACGCACAGGCATTGAACAGTGCCCGCGTACGAACGGCGCTGCAGATTGGGTGCAATATAACAAAAGGTCTCGGCGCCGGAGCTGATCCGGATATCGGCAGGCAGGCTGGTATGGAAGACCGCGATCGAATCCAGGAAGTTATCGAAGGTGCAGACATGCTGTTCATCACCGCGGGAATGGGCGGCGGTACCGGAACAGGTGCTGCGCCCGTTGTCGCGCAGGTGGCAAAAGAACTCGGCATCCTGACCGTTGCTGTCGTGACCAAGCCGTTCGTGATGGAAGGTGGCAAGCGCATGATGATCGCTGAACACGGTATCAGCGAACTGGGTAAGTATGTCGATTCGTTGATAACGATCCCCAATGAAAAGTTATTGACGGTATTAGGCGGTGAGACGACCTTGCTTGACGCGTTCCGTTCGGCGAATCAGGTTCTGCAGGGCGCAGTGCAGGGAATCGCTGAACTGATTACCCGACCAGGTCTGATCAACGTGGATTTCGCTGACGTAAAAACCGTAATGGCTGAAATGGGCATGGCGATGATGGGATCAGGCACATCCTCGGGAGAGGATCGCGCGCGGGAGGCTGCGGAGGCTGCCATTTCGAGTCCGTTGCTCGAGGACATCAACCTCGCTGGCGCAAACGGCATCCTGGTCAACGTGACTGCCGGTATGGACATGGCCATTGGCGAATTCCAGGAAGTGGGCAATACGATCAAGGAATTCGCTTCCGACGATGCCACCGTCGTGGTTGGCACCGTCATCGATCCGGATATGAACGACCGCATCCGCGTAACCGTCGTAGCAACCGGACTTGGCCAGCATGCTGCCCAGGCAGGCGCACCGATGCGGGTCGTTAAGCGCACAACAGCGGCGGCGGCGGAGCCTAATTATCAGCAGTTGGACAAGCCGGCCATTCAGCGGAAGCGTGCGGTGGGTGATGGATTGGAAGAAGCGGGTCTGCAGGAAGAATTGCTGGATATCCCAGCCTTCCTGCGACGCCAGGCAGACTGAGCGATCGGCGCAGTGGCCGTGCCTCACTCACTCGTAGCGGCCGAATTGATGCGCCATTGACCTCCGCTCGGACCGGACAGGCGGTACTGCGCCGACTGTCCGGTCCGTTTTTACGGAACCGGCCTTTTGGTGTGGCTGGTGGCCTTATGTTAGGCTTTCGCGCTATTCGTTCTACGATAAGCCCGTAAGCCATTGAATACCGACCGGGTTTCTAAAATATGCTGAGACAACGGACGCTAAAAACAGCCATTCGGGCAACGGGTGTTGGCCTGCACACCGGCGAAAAAGTCTATATGACCCTGCGCCCCGCCGCTGAAAATTCCGGCATCACGTTTCGACGGGTCGATCTGGATGAGCCGGTCGATATTCCTGCTGATGCAACACTGGTGGGTGAAACCATGCTCGGCACGACTTTGATCCATGACGGCGCAAAGGTGGCCACCGTGGAGCATTTGATGTCGGCGGCAGCCGGGCTCGGAATCGATAATCTGAATGTCGATCTGTCTGCACCAGAGGTGCCCATCATGGATGGCAGCGCGGGTCCGTTCGTGTTCCTGCTACAGTCGGCAGGCATCGAAGAACAAAACGCGGCGAAGAAGTTCATTCGGATCAAGAGAAAGGTGCGCGTCGAAGACGGCGACAAGTGGGCACAATTCACACCGTTCAACGGCTTTAAAGTCAATTTCAAGATATCGTTCAATCATCCTGTTTTCAACAAACTCAGTCAGGATGCATCGATCGATTTTTCATCGACCTCATTTCTTAAAGAGGTAAGCCGTGCCCGAACATTTTGTTTCCTGCGCGATGTCGAGGCGTTGCGCGCACAGAATCTGACGCTTGGCGGCAGCATGGATAACGCCATCGTCCTGGACGATTATCGTATCCTTAATGAAGACGGTCTTCGTTATGCCAACGAATTTGTCATTCACAAGATTCTTGATGCCATCGGTGACATATACCTGCTCGGTCACAGCCTGATCGGTGAATTTACCGCACATAAATCAGGTCATGACCTGAACAACAAGTTATTGCGTGCATTGCTGGCGGATCAGTCAGCCTGGGAAGAAGTCACTTTCAGCGATCCAAAGAAAGCGCCGATTTCCTACGCCACTCCCGCTTATGCCTGAAAGCAGGCTTTCCTGGACATGCTGACACTTTGTTTCTAGCAAGGTCTCCATGAGTGGAAATTCCGCACAGAACACTGTGCGGTTCCAGGACGGCGAGCCGCCATCCTGCATTGAACACTTCTCAGGCCAAACCAGGGTCGACGTGCGGCACCTACTCGCCTGACCAGTGCGGAAAGCTGCTTGAAACCATGCCCACTCTGTGCGCGGTGATCCTGCACGTGTTGAATCAGTCAGGTTTCCTCGTGCCTTCGCCGTCAATTCTTGAACTGTGTCGCTCACATTATTGTGATGTTCATTCATACTTGTGATGTTGTTTCCCGCCCTGGAATGAATCGCTGTAACCGATTGCATTAGGAGAACAGCTCGAAGATGGAATTACTGATTCTGATACCAACCGTGGGTTTCGCACTTGCCTGTCAGAGGCTACAGCGCAGTACGTATTCCGCGGGATTGCTGATTGCGGTTTCCAGCATGGTTGTCACGCTGTTTCTCGCCTCATTGATCGATATGCTAAAGCCAGCTTCCGTCATGCTTATGCTGGCGGGCACGATTCTTTTCGTCAGCGAAGGCTACAGATACTTTCGTGATCGCACACCGATTCCGGTTCCAATCGGCGTCTTCGTCATTTTGTGTACCGCATACTGGTTAGTGCATTCGGATTCTTCCCTTTTTTACTACGATGAGTATTCGCACTGGGGAGTCTATCTTCGCGAAATGCTCGCGCAGAACGCGTTGTGGGGTGCGGATACAAACGCGATGCATCCCAGGTATTTGCCGGGTACTTCGTTATGGCAGTACCTGTTTGCGCTGTTCTCCCAAAAGCCTGAAGGTGCTGCCTACCTCGCACAATTTGCACTCCTGGTGACGCCACTCATGGTGCTATGGCAGGGAGTCCGCTGGAAGGATTACTACTGGCATGCCGGCATACTGCTATTAATTATCATCTTGCTCTTTAATTTCGGGCACGGTTTTACCAGCCTGTATGTCGATCATCTGCTGGGTACCTGGTTCGCCGGGATATTGTTGAATTTCCTGGTTGACCGAAAGGGCAGCAGTGTTTATCAACTGACAACCTACCTTCTTCCGCTGCTGGTTCTTGTCCTGATCAAGACGACAGGTGTCCTTTTCGCGCTCGCGGATGCCGGAATTATCGCCCTGCTGTTGCTCATGATGAGGACGCCCGACGGCGCGCTCATACCGGCAGGTGAGCGGTGGCGTCGAGCAATCACGTTTCCTGTCGTCACGCTCATGCTGTGTATTTCGGTACTTTCAGTCTGGAATATGAATCGGGACACGATGGGTATCGAAGCCGGAGCCGGGACGGCATCGTCACTCGTCGGCAATATTGCATCTCGCGAAAGCGTCCTGACCGAGGTACAGCAGGCGGAACTCAAAAGTCGATTCTTGAGGGTGCTGCTTCACCAGCAGATCAGCAAGGACGAGGTGTCTGCACAATACAACGCCTTCAGTTACCCGGTAATGGAGGCATACAAGGACTACTTTCGGCTTACTACCGCATCCCTGATGGCATTTTCCCTGATCGCCATTTTCCTGCTGTGGCATACCACTGTATCGAAAGCGGAGCGCCGGTCGTGGGTCGTGGCGGCAGGCAGCGTGTGGCTGGCTGCTGCGGTTTACGTAGCGGGACTCTATTTCGGCTACCTGTATTCGTCAGTCTCCGACTATGCCTTGCTTCTCTCATCGTATGTTCGTTACGCACATTCCATGCTTTTGCCGGTTCTCCTGCTTTGCTTTGCGCCGCTACTGCCCGTCATAGCAGGCGCGCGTCTGCCGTTGGTTAAATTGAGCGAAAATATCAGCGTCGAGCGCCGCTCCCTGGTCTTCGTCATTGTGCTCGCTGCAATGCTCGTATTTGAGCAACCTTATCTCGAGCGGCTGTACAAGCCGCAGCCGCCACATGATTTTCGCCTGCAAACCGAACCAGTCACGGACCGTCTTCGCGGCATAACCGGCGACGCAACGATGTGGGTCTTCTTGCCGAACGATGTTACCAACGGTGTGCTGGGTCAGATGTTGCAGTATCAGCTATCGCCAGGCCGTGTATACGTTGAGGAATCAGCCGACGCGCTTATGGATGATCCCTTGCAATTGAGGGAAGAATTGCGCAACTGGGAGTACATCTGGTTCGCCAACAGAAACCCTGCCTTTCAAGCCGCTTCCGAAGCATTGGTTGGACAGGATTTGGGCGATGGACTTTTTCGCATCGAAAAAGTTGGCGCTGAAGTTCAGTTTATACCAGTCGCCGATGCACTCTAGGTCCGGGATGCGTCTTGGAGGCTAATCACGTACGATCTTATACACTCGGCCAAAAGCGAAATCGCGTTCATCTTCCACTCTAACTTCACCGAGCAATACATACTCTTTCGGCAGTTCGTCCGCAAACATGAGCCCGACGAACAGCGGTGCGTTTACAGAGACGACATGAGAAAGTGGTGATGGCTCAACCCGGCCATCAGGGTCCATTGAAAAAATCTGGAACAAGCGGGCAAATACGTAGTCGACGTGCGGGGCCTGCACCAAAAACTGCTCCGGATCCAGCTGTAGCAACTTGTCCAGTTCAATGACCTTTTGTTCATGCTGCGGCGTCATCAGGAAATTATTGCTGATTACACTGCAGTCCGTGTGATAACGAATGTAGTGGCCATCGTCACCGTAGGAGACAGCAGTACCACTTTCTTGCGCGCAAGCTTCCGCCATGCCTGGGTAAAGGGATCTTGTCGCGGCGTAATCGACGGTATTGCCCGGAGCGTAGCGCTGGAACAGCCGATTTTTGACTGGCGGCTGATATGCGAATGCAAATATCACTATCGCCATGCCAATCGACGCCATAGATGTAAACTTGTATCTGTCGCTCAATTCCTGGGCGAGCAAAAGACTCCCGATCAACATGGCCCAGGACCCAAACGGGTGAAAACGAAACTGCGCCAGAAGCAACAGCAGGCCGAAAACAATGCTAATGGACAGGAACAGGCTGCTAGTCTCGGCGCTTTTCCAGGCACGAATGGCAAATGCCACGATCAATACCGGAACCAGAAAAAACAACCAGCTGAAGATACTCGTAATCCATACGAGACCGCCTGGTTCCATCAGCCTGGACAAGGGGCTCTGAACTTCATGGACCGCCTGGATAATCGTCATCTCTCCACTGAGAAACGAGGCTCCGACGAGAACTTTAGCAACCAAAGGGATGCCGAGAATCAAGCCCGTCGCAAGCAAGAGAGCCAGGTTTTTCTGCTGGTATTTGAAATACGTGAAAAACAGGGTGCAGACGGCGGTACATCCCGCGACATAGAGGTGAAACCAGGATAGCGTCCAGAACTCGAACTGCAGGTCAAGAAAAGGGCCGGATGGCAGGACAACAGCAAGGGTGCCAAGGAATAGTGTCGCGGCAAATCGAAGTACAGTGCTTCTCTCGGGCATTTCTCCGCGAAACCACAGTGCGGCGAAACACAGCAAAACCGGAATCTGAAGTATGAATAGTCCGTTATGAAATGCTGGCGCGACACCCAGAACAGCACCGAACAAAACAGCAGCGATCGAACGGTTGCCTTGCGCAAAGTAAAATAAGCCGGCCACGACTGTAGCAAGGGCAAATGTCTGTTCGAAAAAATGATGGTCAATGATGCCAACGCCGTGACTCGTCTGCGTCAATGGTGACAACGCAAATCCCAGTAGCAGCAGTCCGCCGAAAGCAGGACGTAGACCCGCTTGCCAACCGATCAGTGTTAGCAATCCGGCATTGATCAATAACCAGAAGACTGGCACATAGGCGAGAAACGCCATAGGTTCCAGGGTCGGGCTCAACAGCAGCGCGACCGACAACGCCCTTGCCATCAGGTAGTCATAGCCCCATGGCCAGTTTAGCCAGCTGCCCTCGGGAACGTGAATCATGTCGTCGAACTGGTAGAAGCCGCGATCCCCAATTGCTGCATCCAGGATTCGTCGCGCGTGGTAGAACGAATCGTTACCGACGGGGATGTAGTTGCCGTCCACATAGGCGGCGGAAAGCATGTTTAAGGCCATCAGCACAGCGATCAGTGTCCCGATCAGCCAAATCACCAGATAAGTCGTCGATGTCTTCATGTAAGTTCTTTACTTGATTGCTGGCCAGTCAGAATTCTTGCCGTCAAAAACTCTCGCAGTCATGGATTCTATATGCATGGCAGATGTTTCAGTGTGATCCAGTAGACGCACCATGACCGTGGTTCGCGGCCGGTTTGGTCGCGACAACCAAAAGATTCTTACCAAGAATTCGTGCGAGCGGAACTGACATCAGTCGACTCAGCGGAAACAGGTAACGGTCATAGAATCCAATGGTGCGTGGATTGAGCGGCGCAGGCTTTGGTCCATCGACGAGTTTGTAAGCCAGCGTCGCGAAAAAGCCCAGCGCGTCGGTATAAGCAAGTTTCTCAACGAGGAAGCCGGCCTGTACAACCAGGTTGTTCAGCCCTTTCATGCGGTAGCGACGGTGATGACCGACATGTGCGTCCATCGACGAATAGAGCAGCATGAAGGCAGGAACATAGATGAGTAAACGCCCACCGGGCCTGAGTACGCGGTAGATCTCAGCAAGTGCTGCCGCATCATCCTCAATATGTTCGAGCACATTCAGCGTAAAGACGTAGTCGACGATTGCATCGTCGACGCAATTCAAATCCTCATACGGTTCGTATCCTTCACGTGCGAGAAATGCGCGGGAGGATGCATCGGGTTCGATGCAGTAAATCTGCTCATTGGGAAGATCGAGACTGTCGCTGAACGTGCCAATGCCGGATCCAAAATCCAGCGCGTTCTTCGCGTCACCTGCGTATTGTCGTATCAGCTGTCTTAGATAGTGATTGTATTTTCGGGCTTCGCGCATAACCTCGAGGTTCTCACCGCCCGAATGCTGATGCAGTGGTGTTTCTGTCGTCAACTGGCGCGTCACGATTTTCGTCTGTCCTGGCCGAGCCAGGACAGTGAGAGATAGTGCAGTCGCTTGCTTTCACGCCTGCCACGAGCAACGGAATCGAGAACCAGGCCAGTGGTCAGCGAGAGAAACGCCAGAACCATAATGCTCGCTGCAAGAATGGCGGTGGGAAAGCGCAGCACGAGCCCGGTGTCAAGAAACTCTATGGCAACCGGTATGCCGAGCGCGAGGGACGACAGTGCCATCAGTCCAAACAAGATTGAATAGAAAAAGAATGGGCGCTCGTCTTTCGTCAGTATCAGGATCGTCCACAGGATCCGTAGTCCGTCACGATAGGTGTTCAGCTTACTGGTGCTTTCTTCCGGCCGATCCTTGTACTGCGTATCTACTTCAGCAATTGGCATGTTCAGAGACAGGGCATGTACCGTCAGCTCAGTCTCGATCTCGAATCCTGTGGACAGCGCTGGAAACGACTTGACGAAGCGCCGCGAAAAGATGCGGTAACCGGACAGTATGTCGTCACATCTCTTGCCGAAAATCCAGTTTACTATGCCAGTGAGAAGCCTGTTGCCGAACTGATGTCCGAATCGATAGGCGGCGGCGATCTCCGTAACGCGACGTCCGTTTAGCATATCGCAGTGATCGCGCATGAATGTCTCAAGCATTGTCTGTATGCGCTCACTTTCGTAGGTATCGTCGCCATCAACGAGGATGTAAATTGATGCGTCGATATCCGAAAACATTCGCCGTACGACATGCCCCTTGCCTTGTTGCTTTTCGCTGCGCACGATGGCCCCGCTTTGCTGCGCTGCGGCGACGGTTCCATCACTGGAATTGTTGTCGTAGACGTAGATCGTCGCGGCAGGAATTTGCGCACGGAAAGACTCCACAACCTGGGCGATAGTGGCCTCTTCGTTATAGCAGGGGATAAGCACCACGATTTCGAGGTCCGTCAGACTGTCAATTTCCGATTTCGATTTATGAGTCAATCAAGTGCCCTTCGTGCCACATATCGCATAAACTTCGAATCCGGAGCGCGCCAGTTCCGGTGAGCAAGTAAATTCCGATTTGCGCCTGAATTTTGGTCGCACAGAGCCCGGCCCGGTCAATCCAAGCGCAGCGTCACACAGGCCAGAACCTATGAAACTCGTCATTCAAATACCCTGTTACAACGAAGAGTCCAGTTTGCCCGTGACGTTGTCAGAATTGCCGAAGACCGTGCCCGGATTCGATGCCGTCGAATGGCTCGTAATAGACGACGGCAGCACGGACAATACCGTAGATATCGCCAATAAACATGGCGTACATCACGTTGTCAGACATGTGCAAAACCAGGGGCTCGCGCGAGCCTTTATGTCGGGGCTGGATGCGGCGCTGGCCGCAGGCGCCGACGTCATAGTGAATACGGATGCCGATAATCAGTATCGGGCCAGTGACATCGAACAACTGGTACGACCGATACTCGATCACGAGGCGGAGATTGTCATCGGCGCCAGACCTATAGCGCAGACGGCGCATTTCTCATTCCTGAAGAAATTTCTGCAACGCCTTGGAAGTTGGGTGGTCCGGGTAGTCAGTGGCACGGATATCGAGGACGCGCCGAGTGGTTTTCGCGCATTTACCCGCAGTGCGGCCAGTAAACTCATGGTCTTCAGCGAATACACCTATACGCTCGAGACCATTATTCAGGCAGGCCAGAAAAATATCCCCATCGTTTCCGTGCCGATTGGCACGAACGCGGATATGCGCCCGTCGCGCCTGGTCCGCAGTATGCCCTCCTACATCTCACGGTCGTTCATGACGATCGTGAGAATATTCATTGTTTATCGACCATTTCGGTTCTTCATAACAATCGGTTCAGTTCTATTTATCAGCGGCTTCCTGGTTGGGCTTCGATTTCTGCTGTTTTATCTGTCCGGCGAAGGCGGTGGCCATATTCAGTCGTTGATTCTGGCGTCAGTCTTGCTTGGCATGGGTTTTCAAACGATTCTGATTGCCTTTGTAGCCGATCTCCTGGCGGCAAATCGAAAACTGCTGGAAGAACAGCGACAGCGATCGTTGGCGGACAGAAGCTAGAATTCGACCGTCAGGATGAGCTTTGACACGGGCGCGCGCGGCGCAACCCGGAATCCTGGGTTAACGGCTCACCTTAACGACGCAACTAGTGGCGGGGGCGCCGGTCTCACGCGCCTGTGCCAGTATCCTGTCCGATTCGAAGCGCAGTCTTGAGGCCCACGCCGGTGAACTGCAGATCAGCACCAGTTCGCCTTGGTCATTGATTGTTGCGGCGATGAGGTTTTCGGCCAGATCCGGTGAGATTCCAGACCGGATTCCCGAGGTCAACGAGTCCATAATTTGAGCACGTTGGATAATTTTTTCCAGGGCGCTGTTTTCGCTGGATTTGAGCAAGGATTCGAGTTTCTTGATGGGCATGAGAAGTGTGACGGAGTCGGCGTTTTTTCGGGGGTTGCAGTGACCCGAATCATGGTTCAGAGTCGCTGATCTTGTAATAAAAAGCGGAATTTTGCATATTGATCGTCCGATAAGGGCATACCCGCCGAAAGACGGGGACGCAAATCCACCGATCTAAGGGACGCTACGTCCTAGGACAGCGGGGCTACCGAAGTGACGAGTATTAGCAGGCCTACAACAATGAAGTGCCGCCAAAAACGGCCAATGGTCTGCAATATAGCCATATATAAATCAATAGCTTGCAAGTTGAACGGGACAGTCCCGGGGATTGCTCAATGAATGTAGTTATATTCGGCAAGGGGTTCGGAAAACCCCTGCAAATCAACTTGACCGGGCGTTCGGCCGGGGCCTTTGCGGTGTTGCTCGCCGGCTTCCTCGGCAGCGCAATGTTCGGTGCCGGCTACTGGTATTCCGCGCAAACCGGGTCAGGTTTGAGTCAATCGGAGGTCGCAATTCTCTCTGAAGAGGTCAACCTCCAGACGGAACAGATCGCCGCGACGCGCCAACAGACCGAAGATACGCTCGACGCTCTTGCTATACGAATTGGTCAGATGAACGCGCGCGTGATTCGTCTCGACGCAGTTGGGCGACGCCTGACGGAAATGGCCGAGCTGGAAGATGGCGAATTCGATTTTGAATCCGAACCCGCGATGGGCGGTCCCGAAGAGACTTATGTCGCTGGCTCGAATATAGCGGTTCCCGAAGTACTGACTGCAATGGCAGCGCTCGGTACTCAGCTCGATGACCGTGAAGCGCAGCTGGGCGTTTTGCAGAACGTTTTGTCAAACCAGAACCTGTCAGACCGCGTCTATCCGAAAGGACGGCCGGTGCTGTCTGGTTATATGTCCTCCTATTTTGGCCGGCGGACAGATCCTTTCACAGGGAAGCCTGCCAATCATCGGGGCGTCGATTTTGCCGGCAAAGCGGGTGCAGAAATCGTCGCTGTCGCTGACGGCGTCGTAACCTGGTCTTCCGATCGCTACGGTTTCGGTAATCTCGTTGAGATTAACCACGGCAACGGTTATTCAACCCGCTACGCGCATAATGAAGAAAACCTGGTCGCCGTAGGTGAAGAGGTCAGAAAGGGTCAAACTGTCGCTCTGATGGGTGACACGGGTCGCGCCACCGGCCCGAACCTGCACTTCGAAGTCCTGCGGAATGGCCAGCGAGTCAATCCGGTCAAGTTCATCCGTCAGGCAGACTAGATACCGTCCAAAAGCATTCACCAGGCAACTTGTCTTTGCCTGATCAGGTCCTATATCCATGACCCGCCCGGGTTTCGATTCTGCGTGGATGAACCGTGCAAATTCCTGATTAGTCAGTAAAATACCCGTTTTTTGTATATCGTCGGCAAGAATGAGCCGCCGCCCGTTCCAGGAGCCCTGTGTGGCCAATTTCCTTACCCGCATTTTTGGTAGTCGCAATCAGCGAATGCTGCGCCAGTTTTCGAAAATCGTAAAGCAGATCAACGACCTCGAATCTGACATCAAAGCGCTCAGCGATGAACAGATTAAGGCCAGGACGGTTGAATTTCGCCAGCGCCTCGATAATGGCGCGACTCTCGAAGAGATTCTGCCCGAAGCGTTTGCAGTGGCGAGGGAAGCCGCCTGGCGGTCGCTCGGTATGCGCCCGTTTGATGTACAGCTCGTTGGCGGCATGGTTTTGCACCACGGCAACATTGCCGAAATGCGAACCGGCGAAGGCAAAACACTCGTTGCTACTTTGCCGGCCTACCTGAATGCGCTTTCCGGAAATGGCGTGCACATTGTCACTGTCAACGAATACCTGGCGCAACGTGATGCCGATTGGATGCGTCCTGTTTATGAATTCCTTGGGCTACGAGTCGGTGTTTCCAAATCCGGTCAGTCACATGATGAAAAGAAGGAAGCATACGAGGCAGATATTACCTACGCGACCAACAACGAACTGGGATTCGATTATCTGCGCGATAACCTTGCGTTTTCACTGAACGACAAAGTCCAGCGTGATCTGAATTTCGCGGTTATCGACGAGGTCGACTCTATCCTGATCGACGAAGCCAGAACGCCATTGATTATTTCCGGGCCGGTTGAAGAAAGTACCGACCTGTATCAAAAGATCAACAAGTTGATTCCCAAGCTTCGCCCACACGATGAGCCGGAAGGTAAAGCAAACGAAGATATTTTGTTTAAAGCGATCGAGCTCGTCGATGAAAAAGGCCAACCTGTCACGATTGAAGACGATGATGGCAACCACACGAACATCATGTCTGTGGATGCCGCCATGGCTATCGGTGAAGAGCGCGGCTGCGACGTCGTTCTGACCGAGAAAGAGGGCAAGGCACCGATTTGTGAGCTGGTTATTTGCGGGCACTATTCCGCGGATGAGAAATCCAAACAGGTACATGTTACGGAGCACGGACATCAGCAAGTCGAGAAGCTAATGATCCAGTCCGGCCTGTTGAGTGAAGGTGAAAGTCTTTATGACGCGCAGAACATCAAGCTTCTGCATCATCTGAATGCGGCGCTGCGCGCACATGTCATGTTCCAGAAGGACGTCGAGTACATCGTAAAGGATGGCGAAATCGTCATCGTCGACGAATTCACGGGTCGCACTATGCCGGGTCGGCGTTGGTCCGATGGTTTGCACCAGGCGGTCGAAGCCAAAGAAGGCGTGGTGGTCAAGCAAGAGAATCAGACCGTCGCCTCTATTACCTTTCAGAACTATTTCCGCCTTTACAACAACCTGTCTGGCATGACCGGTACCGCGGATACTGAGGCCTTCGAGTTTCTGACAATCTATGGTCTCGAGGTCCTGGTGATCCCGACGCACATGCCGATGATTCGCAAGGACATGTCGGACCTGGTCTATCTCAACCAGCAGGACAAGTTTGACGCCATCATCGAAGACATCACCGACTGTCGCGAACGGGGTCAACCGGCGCTGGTCGGCACAACGTCGATCGAAACTTCCGAACTGTTATCGAGTGTCCTGACGAAAAAAGGCATTAGCCACGAAGTGCTAAACGCCAAGCAGCATGAGCGTGAAGCTCATATTGTCCAGCAGGCCGGGCGTCCGGGGGCAATCACTATTGCGACCAATATGGCCGGTCGCGGCACAGATATCGTGCTTGGCGGAAACCTGGATGCAGAGATTGCCGAGGCAGGCGAGGGCGCTGACGAGGATGCGGTACGTGCCGACTGGCAGGAACGACATAACGCGGTTCTTGAAGCGGGTGGACTGCACATAGTTGGTACGGAGCGGCACGAGTCCCGGCGCATCGATAATCAGCTGCGTGGCAGATCTGGTCGGCAGGGCGACCCCGGTTCAAGCCGCTTCTATCTATCCATGGAAGACAGCCTGATGCGCATTTTTGGTGATCCCCAGCGCACCAAGAATCTGCTGTCCCGCGCTGGTATGCGGGAGGGCGAAGCAATAGAAAGCAAGTTGCTCACGCGTCAGATTGAAAAGGCACAGCGCAAAGTTGAGTCACACAACTACGACATGCGAAAAAACCTGCTTGAGTACGATGACGTTGCCAACGATCAGCGCAAGGTTGTCTACCATCAGCGCTCGGAGTTAATGGGTGCCGACGATGTTTCGGAATCCATTGCCGCGATTAGGGACGAGGCGGTCGAGGTCATAGTCGGGCAGTACATTCCGCCAGGCAGCCTTGAGGAGCAATGGGATCCCGAAGGTCTGGCAAACGTCTTCGAGAGCGATTTTGCGATTACGATGGATGTACCGTCCTGGATCAGGGAAGACAGCCGTCTTAATGAAGATCAGATTCGCGAGCGCTGTGTCGCGGAAATGGCGAATGCCTACAATGCGAAAGTCGAGTCAATTGGTGCACCGCTCATGCGGCTCGTAGAAAAAGAAATCATGCTCAAGCAACTCGATTTTCACTGGAAAGAACATCTGGGTGCGATGGACTACTTGCGTCAGAGCGTCGGACTGCGCAGCTACGCACAGAAAAATCCCAAGCAGGAATACAAACGGGAAGCCTTTGAGATGTTTGGTGAAATGCTGGAGCAGGTCAAACACGATACGATCAGCATTCTTTCGAGAGTTCGTATCCAGAGTGAGCAGGACGTGCAGCGCCTGGAAGCTGAGCGCCGTCAGGCTCAGGCAATGGAATTCAAGCATGCCGAAGCGCCAACCCTGGGCGCGGGTCCGCAACCCGGACCCCCGCAAGGTCCGCCCGGATTGCCACCGCAGGCTCCGCCCCCACAGGCTCCGGCACCGGAGCCGTTCGTCCGCTCTGGTCGCAAGGTCGGTCGAAACGAGCCGTGTCCCTGTGGCTCCGGCAAGAAATTCAAGCAGTGTCACGGCAAGCTGAGCTGACCACAGGTCGGTGCCGGGTTAGCGTGGTCGCGGGCATTCTCGACGACGCTGGGCGAATTCTGATTAGCGATCGTAAGCAGGCGCGCTCAATGCGGGATCACTGGGAATTTCCCGGCGGCAAGGTGCGGCCTGGGGAGTCTGCCGGTGCGGCGCTGTGTCGTGAGCTGGAAGAAGAGCTCGGGATCAGAGTCTTGCAATATGGCCATTTTCAGACCATCCGGCACGACTACCCGGACCTGTCCGTGGAAATCGATTTTTTTATGGTCAGCCGCTGGCAGGGCAGCCCCGAAGGTGTCGAGGGTCAGACGTTGCGCTGGGTTATGCGGGATAGGCTCGCAAGCGAACGCCTTCTGCCTGCGGATGCGCCGATTGTTGACGCGCTGTGCGCCGTCAGCAAATGCTGATTTTGAAATTCACGTCGTGACCGGTCTGGACTGCGCGCGAGTCAATAGTTGACCACTCGAGGAAGCGCACGGTGAAGCGGCGCTGACTGCCGCTGATTTCGGGATAGAGCTGACTTCCTTCCGGCATCGAAACCCGCAGCAAGCGGCAACTCGCGTCTTTCTGCATGCGGTGTTGGTACATTCCGTTGATGGCGGTTTTTGCGGTCGGTCGTGCGCTTTCGCGGATTAGCCACAGCAGCTCGCTCACCGCATCGCAGACGGGCCGAACGAATTTCAACCAGCCTTCCATGTCTTTTGCGCGCCTCTCGGGCGGTTGCCGCAGCCAGTGGCTATATTCGGGCAGGTCGAACTCGCAGGTGCCACCCGGAATTGAGCTTCGATGTTTGATTGAGCTAAGGAATTCGCAATCTTTGAGCGTCTGCATGAACTTCGTGCCGATGGCATCTACCTCGTCACGACTGGCAACCAGGTTTCCCAGCAGCGCTCGAAGTCGGCCAGTATCAACACCAGGCTGACTCTGGAATTTCGTGAGATTCTCGATCTGCATGTCGAGTTCTTTATGCACTTCCGCGCGGACATCGCCACGCGTGAGAATGGCCATGATGTCCAGCAGGTTGGAAACGGCTCCGCGGGTCGCCCAATCTGTCTCTCCCTCGCAGTTGTAGAGCAGCTGCTGATACAGGAACTCAAGGCGCATGAACGTGCGCATCCGCTCATTGAGCGGTTGTTCGTATTCGGGCAGGCGGCTCGCTGAAGCCTGCAGCGGGGTAGTGGGAGCGGTAGCGACCATGCCAGTATTCTGCGCTACCGATTCTTTTCAGGCAAATTTTAAGTGCTGTTTGCTAATTGCGGTCGAGACTGAGGTAGAAATTGTGCAACGCAGCTACTGCGACGCGTGTGTCGTCAAGACTACCGTCGTTTGTGATGACGTCATCGGCAATCGATAGTCGTTCTTCGCGGCTCGCCTGTGTCGCAATAATGCGACGTGCGCTGTCCGCGTCTTCGTTGTCCCGGGCTGTAAGCCGACGTAGCTGCGTGTCCTCGCTGCAATCGACAACCAGAATTCGATCCATCGATTCTTTCATTGGCGATTCGAACAAAAGCGGGACAACGACGATGACATACGGGCCTTTTGCTGCATTTGCCTGCTGCGTTGCAGATTCGCGAATACGAGGGTGCAGGATTTTCTCGAGCTGGCGGCGCTTCTCATCGTCCGAGAACACGATGCGGCGCATTTCCTGGCGATCAAGCGAGCCATCGTTTGCGATGACAGCTGCGCCAAATGCCGCGTGAATCTCATCGAGGGCGGGCATGCCGGGAGCCACCACCTGGCGCGCGATAACGTCGGTATCGACGACCGGCACACCCAGCTCTTCAAAGTAACCTGTAACCAGTGATTTGCCGCTGGCAATGCCGCCGGTCAGTCCGATCCGCAGTCTTTTTTCATGCTTGTTGTTAATGCACGTCGCTCCAAGTCACCAGCCGGCACATTTCCTTGTGAGGCATTCAGATCATCAGGTCCAGGTACCAATTGACGATTGCGGGTCCCCACAACATGGCTATCCAGCCGGCCGCAGCCAGGTAGGGACCGAACGGAATCGGCACGCTGCGCTCGTGTCGCCTGGTCACGATCAACATGATGCCGACGGTGGCTCCAACCACGGCCGACATCAGGATGATGACCGGCAGCATCTTCCAGCCCAGCCAGGCGCCCAGTGCCCCCAGGAGCTTGAAGTCACCATAGCCCATACCTTCCTTGCCTGTAATCAGGCGGAAGACGTGATAGATGCTCCAGAGGCTCAGGTAGCCAGCGAGCGCGCCGACAATGGCAGTTTTCGGGTCAACGAACAGGTGCAGGGCACCGTCAACAGGGTGAAACAGGCTCATTGTGAGGCCCACCCAGAGCAACGGCAGTGACATAGAGTCGGGAATCAACTGATGGTCGATGTCGATTACGCTGATGGCGATCAGCATCCAGGTCATCCCTACTGCTGCGACCGCTTCCCAGCCAAATCCAAATCGCCAGGCGACGATGCCTGATAATACTGCGGTCAGCAGCTCTATGACCGGGTAACGAAGCGCGATGTGCGCCCTGCAGCCGGCACATTTGCCACCCAATACCACGTAGCTGATAACGGGGATGTTCTGCAGTGCAGTGATGCGATGGCCGCAATGCGGACATCGCGAGCGAGGCGCTACCAGGTCGAAACGGCCTTCCGGCAGATCGCTTGCGGGCTCCGCCGTCAACTCGGCGCATTGTGAGCGCCACTCACGTTCCATCATTAGCGGCAGACGATAAATCACAACGTTCAGGAAGCTGCCGACCAGGAGGGCAATTGCAAATGCGATCGCAATGAACAGCAGGGGTGACTGTGCCAGCAGTTCTTGCATGTTTCAATCGCTCCGGAAAACAGAAACGGCGCCAGCGATAGTCGCTAAACGCCGTTTCATTATCAGCCCTTTATGGGGTAAAGGCTGGTGCACCAAAGCAACCATAGTGAAAAATCTTTCAATTGGCGCAATGCGGCGTCGAAGGATTTTCTGCTAGATGACTGAACCCATTTTGAAGATGGGCAGGTACATCGCCACAACGAGTCCGCCAACGAGGACACCAAGGATTGCCATGATCATCGGCTCCAGCAAGCTTGAGAGGTTATCAACTGCATTGTCCACATCCTCTTCGTAGAAATCGGCGACTTTTGCTGACATTTCATCAAGTGAGCCCGACTCCTCGCCGACCGCAATCATCTGGATAACCATATTGGGAAACAGATCGGTGTTCTCCATGGATTGCTGCAATCTTTGACCAGTGGCGACTTCATCTTTCATCTGCAAAACGCCCAATTCATAGACGATATTGCCTGTTGCGCCGGCAACTGACTCCAACGCTTCAACGAGCGGAACACCGGCAGAAAACATCGTGGACAGAGTCCTCGCATAGCGAGCGATGGACGCCTTTTGCATGATTGGTCCGATAATCGGCATTCTCAATGCCAGGCGATCAAGAAAGTGTCGCATTGGTCGCGAGCGCTTTTTGAAATACAGAAATGCGTAGATACCAGCACCGATCATGATGGCGAGATACCAGCCCTGATCTCGAACGAATTGAGACAGATCAATAACCATGCGTGTGAACGCCGGCAGATCGGCGCCGAATCCCTGGAACAGATCCTCGAACGCCGGAATCACAAATATCAACAGGATAATTGTGACCACAAATGCGACAACAAGTACGGCCATTGGATACGTCAGCGCCTTCTTGATTTTTTTCTTGATTGCCTCCGTTTTCTCTTTGTAAGTGGCCACCTTGTCCAGAAGTGTTTCCAACGCACCAGCCTGCTCGCCCGCCTCTACAAGATTCACGAACAGATCATCGAAATAGATCGGGTGCTTGGCGAGCGCTTCCGCCAGTGCGCTACCGCCTTCGACATCAGTCTTGATAGCCAGGATGAGCTTTTGCATCGACGCATTCTCGTGGCCCGCGCCAACAATTTCGAATGCCTGCACCAGCGGGATACCTGCCGCAAGCATCGTTGCAAGCTGGCGACTGAAGATCGCGATATCGCCCGGCGTGATCTTGGATTGACCCTTAAAAAGACCGGTGCTTTGTTTTCTGACGCGGCTGGGTACAACGCCCTGGCGACGCAGGTCAGCTCGAACGGCAGCCTCATCGGTTGCCATGCTCTTGCCCTTGACCTTATTGCCCTTGCGATCAGTGCCTTCCCAAATAAAAGGTTTACTGCCTAATGTTGCTGTTTCTGCCATTGTAGTTCTCTTCTATTAGCCGGGTATCGAACTACTCGATCGTTACCCTGTTGATTTCCACAAGACTGGTCAAACCTTCCTTAACCTTATTGAGACCAGCACGACGCAAATCGAGAACCCCCTCTTCTGCAGCCTGATCGGCAATCTGAAGCGCATTGCCGCCTTCCATTATTATTCTTCCCATCACCTCAGATACTTCCATTACCTGGAATATACCGAGTCGACCTTTGTATCCATCGTTGCAGCTCTTGCAGCCAACGGCACCAAAAATAGTCAGTCCGTTTTCGATATCGTCTGCATCAAAGCCTTCTTTTTCCAGTGCTTCTTTCGGTATGTCCTGCACCTCTTTGCAGTTATCGCAAAGGCGCCGGGCGAGTCGCTGCGCGATGATCAGGCTAACCGATGTCGCGATCGCGTACGGCTTGACGCCCATGTCAACCAGTCTGGTCAGCGTACGTGGTGCATCGTTCGTATGCAGAGTAGACAACACAAGGTGACCAGTCTGGGCGGCCTTGATAGCAATTTCCGCGGTCTCGAGGTCACGAATCTCACCGACCATGATTACGTCCGGATCCTGTCGCAGGAACGCCTTCAACGACGAAGCGAAAGTCAGGCCAACCTTGGGATTGACATTGACCTGATTGATACCCGGCAAGTTGATCTCAGCCGGATCCTCCGCGGTTGAAATGTTGCGGTCTTCCGTGTTGAGAATGTTCAGCCCTGTGTAGAGCGACACCGTCTTACCGGAGCCGGTCGGCCCTGTCACAAGGATCATGCCGTATGGTTTGTCGAGATGCTTCTGGTACAGCGCTTTCTGCAGTTCGTCGTAACCAAGCGCGTCGATGCCGAGCTTGGCGCTCGAAGGATCGAGAATACGCAACACAATTTTCTCGCCAAACAATGTTGGGCACGTATTGACACGAAAATCGATGGCGCGGTTCTTGGAGAGGCGCATCTTGATGCGACCATCCTGAGGTACCCGACGTTCGGCTATGTCCATGCGCGACATGACCTTCAGTCGGGCGCAGACTTTGTTGGCTAACGCCACCGGTGGCATTGCCACTTCTGACAACACGCCATCCAGTCGTGTCCTTACGCGGAAGATCTTTTCGTAGGGTTCAAAGTGAATGTCTGACGCGCCACGCTTGATCGCATCCAGCAACACCTTGTTCACGAAACGGACGACCGGCGCGTCTTCTATGTCATCTTTGGTGACGCCGTCGTCTTCTTGCTCATCGCCGCCAATATCGAGATTCTCGAGATCGAAGTCCTCATCATCGAGGGACGACATGGTCGTATCGACCGCTTCCAGCGCTTTTGCTATGCGTTCCTGTAGTTTCGCCTCCTCGACGACAACGGGATCGATGCGCAGGCTCGTCTGGAACTTGACGTCATCAATTGCCTGCAGGTTCGTTGGATCAGATATGCCGAGAAACAGGCGCTGGCCGCGTTTGACCAGCGGCAAAACTTTATGCTTGATCAGCAGTTTCTGATCGACGGCGCGCAGCGTCTCGAGTTCGATCTCGATCGCATCCAGATCCATCAATGGCACGCCAAATTCGTGTGAAGCGGCTACGGCTACGGCGCGTGAGTCGGCCAACTCATTCGCTACCAGGTAGGAGACCAGCGGTTCCTTCGCCTTTCGGGCTGCATTATTGGCTTCGAGTACCACCTCTTCCGTGACAATACCGTCCTGCACCAGGCGCCTTGGCAAGCCCGAAAGTGTAGATTGAGACGCCGTTACAGCCATTGCTCCTGGGATCCCTCAGCCTTACAAAATCATACCTGTGAGTTCCACAGTCTCACTGATCTCGGTGCCCGGATCAACCGCATTTTGTGCTGCTGTTCACAGTTGAGGAATTTCATTAAGTCAAACAAGCAAATAGCGGTCATTTAACTGAAAAAGAACGGGTTTTTGCTGATTGTTTTAGCGGCAGACTGACGGTAAATAGCGGGGTTCTACGGTTGGCGCGATGTGGCCTGAGCCACCATTCAACAGGGCGCCACCAGGCGGCGCGGCATATCCGCAACGCCATACGACCGAATTCCCGGATGTTTCGTAGGGCGTCAGCGAGACGACCGTGCCGATAATGTCCTGATGCGCCAGCGGGCCCCCGAAGGTGACGTCGATGCGGCCATTATCGATTTCGACCGACGTAACGAAACTGCCGCGGGTATCGGTTGCGATCGGCGTCATTCCAGAGGCGACTCTGTTTGCCGGCGCGACGCCACTGTTGGTGTAGGCATCAACGACAGGCACTTTGGCGCCTGCGGCGAAAAATAATCCCTCGGAGACCTGTGCCCGAACGGTGTAGGTCTGATAGGCGGCCACCGCGAGTGAGGCGAGAATCCCGATGATTGCCACAACAATCATTAATTCGATCAGGGTAAAGCCCCGGCAGCGATGTGACATTGATGAGATCCGTTCCAGCATGTGCTCTGTTGCCAGGGAGAACTGGCACAGCGATGAAAGAAGCCTACCGCTATCCGGATTGATTTTCACGCAATCACGTTGGCCTTCAAAGTGTGATGAAAGTCACACTTTGAAGGCCAAAAAAAGCCCCGGACAGGCCGGGGCTTTCTTGTTTTCTTGACAGTAGATGTCAATAAGACATCTGTCAGTCAACCGATAGTTTTATCGGCAAGCAGCCGGCAGCCACTTCGGATTTGTGCTGAGGATAGTGCCGCCAGCGCAGTCCCAAACGATACTGCCGCCAGAGTCAGTGCCCGTCAACGTCAGCGTAGCGGTATCAATGTTGCTGTTTGCTGAACGTGGCGCGGTGGCTGAATACGTTACGGTGATGGTGTTACCTGCAACACCTACCTGTGAAACGTACTTGCCGTTAATGGCAGTAAGAAGCGCGAGGCCGGCCTGCGTGTTATTGGCCGGAAAGACGCCCTGATCCTGGTAGTATTCGGTAGCCGCAGCCTTGGCACCGCCGGTCAGGTTCAGACCTTCAGAAACCTGCGCACGAATGGTGTAATCCTGGTAAGCCGGGATAGCGATCGCAGCCAGAATGCCGATAATGGCAACTACGATCATGAGTTCGATCAATGTAAAACCCTGTTGTTTCTTCATCTCAGTAATCTCCGTGAATATGAGAGTGTTAGTCAGTTAACGAGTACGGCGATTCCGCCTGTATGTTCTTTAAAGCAAGCCTCGTGCCAACTTCGACCGCAGTCCCATAAGTGTTTGTTTTGAAAATCAAAAAGTCGATTGGAGCGGCATGTCCGAGGCAACACGGGAGCCGTTTTGGCGGCAATTTATGTCAGCTTTTGTCCATATGTGACAAAAAATGTCACATTGCGCCGAAATTACCGGCCTAGTTGGACTGCCTGCTATTCGATTTCGAGTTTCTTGATTCGGTAGCGGAGTTGGCGAAACGTGAGTCCGAGCAAGCGGGCCGCCGCCGTTTTGTTATAGCGAGTCTTCTCGAGCGCCTCCACAATCGCCTGCCGCTGTACATCGTCGATCTGGTGGCCAAGATCGGCGGCGGGCCCCGCCGATCCCACCGTCTCTGTGTCTATTGGCCGCATTGCAAGATCGGCTTCGCTGATCTGGCCGCCGGCAGACAAGGTAACAGCCCGTTCAAGCATATTCTCGAGCTCGCGCACATTGCCGGGAAAGGTATAGTTTCGCAGGCCTTTTCGGGCACTCTCATCGAGTTTGTCGGCAGATGAGCCGAGCCGCCGGAGAATATGCTCCGCCAGTAACAGCACATCCGAGCCCCGCTCACGCAACGCCGGCACATGCAGTTCAATGACATTTATCCGGTAAAAAAGGTCTTCCCGAAAATCGCCGGTCTTAACCATACCGGCGAGATCCTTGTGTGTGGCGGACAGAATTCGCACATCCACGGACTCTTCTTTCGCTGCCCCGACCGGTCGCACGGTTTGTTCCTGGATCACTCGTAGCAACTTGACCTGCATCGAGAGTGGCAAATCGGCAATTTCATCGAGAAACAGTGTTCCCGTATGCGCAGATTGTGAAAGTCCGACCTTGTCGTGCACGGCGCCTGTAAAAGCGCCCTTGCGGTGCCCAAAAAACTCGCTTTCCATCAATTCCGCCGGTATCGCACCACAGTTGACCGGCACGAAAGGGCATTCTTTTCTGGGGCCGCTGTCGTGGATCAGTCGCGCCACCAGCTCTTTGCCCGTGCCGGACTCGCCGGAGATATGGACTGGCGCCTGGCTGCGCGCTACGCGATCGATAAGCTGCCTTAGCTCGAGCATGGGCGGGGACTCGCCGAGCAGGCTTGAGGCCTCGTCACTGCGCGTATTACCCAGTTTGAGGGCGTTCTCCACAATGTTGCGCAGATTTTGCAGGTCGAGCGGTTTGGAGATGAAGTCGAAGGCGCCCATCTTCAGCGCCTGAACCGCGGTTTCCACGTTGCCGTGGGCCGTTATCACGGCAACGGGAATGCCAGATGCGTTTTTCTGTATCCATTCGACCAGTTCGAGCCCATCGCCATCGGGCAGACGCATATCCGTAAGACAAATGTCGAAAGTCTGCCTGCCAAGTGCTTTTCTGGCGCTACCAACGTCCTCGGCAGCAACCGTATCGATGTTCATGCGTCCCAGTGTCAGGGAGAGCAGCTCCCGGATATCCGGTTCGTCATCAACCACAAGTGCAATTGGTTTTTGCATCGATTTCCGTCGCTCAGGTCTCCACGGCTTCCCAACGATCCGGATCCGCGAAGACAATTCTGAAAATGCTGCCGCCGGATTCGCGGGCCTGATACACAAGCGAAGCGCGGTTTAACTCGCACAACTCCCTGGATATATACAGTCCCAGTCCGGTTCCGCCACTTCGGGCGGTATAAAAAGGCTCGAATATCTTATCTTCAGTCGCGGTATCAACACCGTGACCCTGGTCAAGAACTTCGAGATAAGGTTGGCCCGTCCGCGCTGTTCTTCCGGCCTGCAATTCGACGCAAATGCCGCCGGTCTCGCTGGCGTACTTGACGGCATTGTCACAGAGATTCCACAGCACCTGCCGCAGGTGGCTGGGATCCATGCGAATCTCCAGGTCTTCCGGGGTGCCGGACGCACTCAGTTCTCCTTCCTGCAATTCGAGTGTGCGCGTGAATTCCTGCACGAAATCTGCAAGCCACGGTTTCAGGCGGAAACGCTCAGGCTGGCTCGCGTCCCGGCGTGACAGCTGCAAAACATTGTCGATGATATGACTAACCCGTTCGGCGTGGGTGCTGATGATTGAGGTTAGTCGAAGGTCTTCCTCGCTAAGGGCACTCGATTCCGCTAAAAGCTGCCCCGCATGACTCATCGCCCCAACGGGATTGCGAATCTCGTGCGCAATACTGGCACTGAGGCGACCCAGAGAAGCGAGTTTTGATTGCTGTACCCGCGCATTCATCAGGCTCGCGTCTTCGAGAAAAACCAGGATTGGGCCGCGTCTTTGGACGCCTTTGCCTAATGGCGCAAGATGCGCCTTGATCACGGTCGAGCCATCCTGCCCCCCCATCGTCAGGTCCGTATGCGAACTCGAATCCGGAATATTGCGCCAGCCAGCTATGTACTCGGCTAAATCCGGCGAGGCATCAGCGATTTTTGTGCCATGACAGTCTGTCGGTGCGCCAAGCAGCTGTGCGGCCGAGGTGTTAATGAGCCGCACCCGATTCTCGGCGTCGACGACCACGATACTTTCTCTAAGATGCTGGACGATATATTGATTCAGCTCGGACAGGTTGGCGAGATCGACGCCGCGCTGACGCGCCAGTGCCTCACTGAATTGAAGGCGCCTGGCCAGTGGCCTTGCCGCCAGCGAGATCGCGAAAATGATTGCGCCAAGAATGCCGGCAGCCGAGTAATTGCTGGTGTCGCTGACGCCCCCAAGCTGCGAAAAGAACTGTTCTCCGAGAATTGCGAGCGTCGCTACGGCGGCAAAAAACGCCGGAACCTGCATTGGCAGTATCAGGCTACCGGCACCGACGAACACGACGAGAAGGCCACCCAGGCCGCTGCTGATGCCACCGCTGGCGTGCATCAGTATCACGACCGCGAATATGTCCGCCGTTACCTGGGTGTAGGTTTGCAGCCCGGCACTGATCCAGCGACCCTTGATCGCGAATCCTGTTACGACGGAGAAAACGAGGTAGGCTGCAGCGATTGCCGAGAAAATTGCCGGGTAGCGCGCTCCGAAAAGTCGGGGTTCGCCGCCAGCGAAGAACAGGCCCAATAGCATGACAGCGATGAACAGCCGAAACAGGTTCAGTGTGCCGAGAACTCGCCAGGTCAGGTCAGATTCGTCGATGGCGCGTTGCAGCGGGGACTCGTTCCTGAGAATCCTCGTATCTGTCAGTGGCTGGGCCATATTCTCCGTATCTGTCGCCGGTCTAAGGTCCCGGCCAGCGCAGATTGTAGTCCATGCATGCCGTTAATTTTGCGTCTTCAGCAGCTTTCCTCCAAAATACGCCGACTTTTTGCAGGCCATAAGAATAAGCAACAATGAATCTTCACGAGTATCAGTCAAAGCAGCTCTTCGCCGAGTACGGCATTCCGGTTCCCAAAGGCGTGCCAGCCAGCACCGCGGATGAAGCCGTCGCCGCCATGGATGAGCTTGGTGGGGACCTGTGGGTCGTAAAAGCACAAGTGCATGCCGGTGGACGCGGCAAGGCAGGTGGCGTCAAGCTGGCCCGATCCGCGGATGAGGTGCGCCAGTTCGCCACGGATATGCTGGGGACAATGCTGGTTACACATCAGTCCGGGCCGGAAGGCCTGCCGGTCAACGTGGTCTACGTGGAGTCAGGGTCGGATATCGATCGTGAACTCTATTTGAGTATGCTGGTCGATCGTGAAGTCAACAAAGTGTCTTTCATTGCCTCCGCGGCGGGCGGAATGGATATCGAGCAGGTTGCCGAGGATACACCTGAGCAGATTTTCACTGTCGCCGTAGCCTCCGATGCAGGACTGCAGCCCTACCAGGCTCGCCAGCTGGCCTACGGACTTGAACTCGACAAGAAGCAGAGCCGGCAATTCGCCGACCTTATTCAAAAGCTGTATCGGCTCTACCTGGAATGCGACGCAAGCCTGGTTGAGATCAATCCGCTCATTGTGACTTCAGCAGGCGACGTTGTGGCGCTGGATGGAAAGATCAATATTGATGACAACGCGATGTTCCGCCAAACGCGGCTCGAAGAGATGCGGGACCCCAGTCAGGAAGATGAAAAAGAGCGCGACGCGGCGGAACACGATCTCAACTATGTCTCTTTGGACGGCAATATTGCGTGCATGGTCAATGGCGCAGGCCTCGCGATGGCAACCATGGATCTGATCAAGCTGCACGGCGGCGAGCCGGCCAACTTTCTCGATGTTGGTGGCGGGGCGACCAGCGAGCGTGTCGCTGCTGCCTTCAAGCTGATTCTTTCGAATGACAACGTTGCGGCGATTCTGGTCAATATATTTGGCGGCATCGTGCGCTGCGACCTGATCGCGGAGGGCATCATCAGCGCTGTCAAAGAGGTTGGCGTGAGCGTGCCGGTTATTGCACGACTGGAAGGCACGAACGTCGAGAAGGGGCGCTCGCTTCTCGCGGAAAGCGGCCTGGATATCATCGCAGCAGAAGATCTGACCGACGCAGCGCAGAAAGCCGTTGCTGCGTCGAAACGGTAACAGGAATGACCGTCTAATGAGCATATTGGTTAACCAGAACAGCAAAATCATTTGTCAGGGCATCACTGGCAACCAGGGATCGTTCCATACCGAGCAATGCATCGATTATGGAACAAATGTCGTTGCCGGCGTAACGCCCGGGCGCGGCGGCGAGGAACATCTCGGCGTGCCGGTCTATGACACGATGCGTCAAGCCGTCAGTGAAACCGGAGCGGACGTCAGCATGATCTATGTGCCGGCACCGTTCGCGGCAGATGCCATTCTCGAGGCCGCTGATTCGGGCATCGAACTGATCGTCTGTATCACCGAGGGCATCCCGGTACTGGATATGGTCAAGGTCAAATCGGCGCTGGCAAGCTACAGCTGTCGGCTGATTGGGCCGAACTGTCCCGGCATTATTACGCCGGACGAATGCAAGATCGGCATCATGCCGGGTTTCATTCATCAAAAGGGCCGAATCGGCGTCGTCTCGCGCTCCGGTACGCTGACCTACGAGGCCGTATACCAGACCACGCAGAATGGCCTGGGTCAGAGCACCTGCGTCGGCATTGGTGGTGACCCGGTGCGCGGTATGAATTTTATCGACTGCCTTGAGCTCTTTCAGGCAGATCTCCAGACTGACGGCGTGGTCATGGTGGGCGAGATCGGCGGCACTGATGAAGAGGCCGCAGCAGAATACATCCAATCCGAAGTTTCGAAACCTGTTGTCGCCTATATTGCCGGCGTAACCGCACCGCCAGGTAAGCGTATGGGTCATGCTGGTGCAATCATTGCCGGCGGCAAGGGCACAGCGGACGATAAGTTCAAAGCGCTGGAAAAGGCCGGTGTTGCCACCGTGAGGTCGCCAGCCGAACTTGGCAGCAAGATGCTGGAGCTGCTTCCCGGCTAGCGGTCAACGAGCCGCGGCAGTCGCCCGTGGTGCAGCCCAACGACGGGCATACATTCTTCTAACTTAGGGATATCCTTAAGCAATGAATGAGGAAATCACGGTCGCTTTGGCGCAGCTCGATCTGGTCGTTGGCGATGTTGCGGGCAATACAGAAAAAATCATCGCATATTCTGTTCGTGCGCATGATGAAATGCAGGCGGATCTCGTCGTCTTTCCCGAGCTGAGTGTCAGCGGCTATCCGCCGGAGGATCTTCTGTTTCATTCGGGCCTGCAACGCCGGGTTGACGAGGCGCTTGCGACGATTCGTGAATCGATTCGTGACATTGCAGTCATGCTCGGGTTTCCGGAATATGACGGCGACGATATCTATAACGCCTGTGTCGTTTTCAAAGATGGCAACGTTCTGGCGCACTATCGTAAGAACCTGTTACCCAATTATCGAGTCTTCGACGAGCAACGATATTTTGTTGCCGGCAAAGAGCCATCAGTTTTTTCCCTGAACGGCATCCGGGTAGGCATTAATATTTGCGAAGACCTGTGGAAAAGTGGTCCTGCCGCCGCGAGCAGGGCAGCGGGTGCCGAAGTGATCGTTGCCATCAATGGCTCACCGTACGAGCGTGACAGCCAGCGCCACCGGGAAAAGGCCGTGCACAGTCGAGTTCGGGAGACTGGCATCCCTACCGTGTATCTCAATATGGTAGGCGGACAGGACGAACTGGTATTTGACGGCGGGTCGTTCGCGATGGATGCGGATGGCGAGGTCGTGTTTCGCGCCGAGCCGTTTAAAGAGGATCTCTATCGGGTCGAGCTGGCGGCAAATGCAGCCGGCGTCGCACCGCGCGCCGGGAACGTGGTTCCGGTCCTGGCCAGCGACAAAAGCGATTACGAGGCGATTGTTTGCGGGACGCGCGACTACGTTCGGAAGAACGGCTTTCCGGGCATTATTCTCGGCTTGTCCGGTGGCATCGATTCCGCGCTGGTTCTTGCGGTTGCGTGCGACGCGCTTGGGTCCGACCAGGTACAGGCTGTGATGATGCCTTTCCGCTATACGAGCAATATGAGCCAGGAAGACGCGGCGAAGCAGGCCGAATTACTCGGTATTCGTTACGACGTTATTCCAATCGAGCCGATCTACGAAGCGACGGTTCAGCAACTGAAAGGATTGTTTGAAGGATGCGAGCCGGATGTAACAGAGGAGAATATTCAGGCTCGATGTCGCGGACTGCTGTTGATGTCGATTTCGAACAAATCCGGCCGAATGCTGTTGACGACAGGCAACAAGAGCGAGATGGCAGTCGGCTACGCGACTCTTTACGGTGACATGGCTGGCGGATTTGCCCCCATCAAGGACTGCAGCAAGTCCCTGGTCTACGAATTAGCGCGCTATCGTAATTCCGTCAGTGACGTGATTCCGGAACGTGTTATCACGCGGCCACCGTCAGCCGAACTGCGGCCAAATCAAAAGGATACTGATTCGTTACCGGACTATGAGGTGCTGGACCCGATACTCGAAGCCTTTATCGAGAAAGATATGTCCGTTGCGGAGATTGTCGGGAGCGGATTCGACAAAGACGTTGTCGTTCGTGTGCTGGAACTGGTTAAACAAAACGAATACAAGCGCCGTCAGGCGCCCCCGGGGATTCGGATTTCAAGCAGGGCCTTTGGTCGGGATTGGCGGTATCCGATAACTTCCCGCTATACCTTTCCTGAGTAGGATTGCGCCGCTGTTTGCGGGAGCGCTAAAGATCAATTTGCGCCATGCAGTGCGCGTGTGCGCAGACCGCGGGCAAATTGGGCGGTATCCGATAACTTCCCGCTATACCTTTCCTGAGTAGGATTGCGCCGCTGTTTGCGGGAGCGCTAAAGATCAATTTGCGCCATGCAGTGCGCGTGTGCGCAGACCGCGGGCAAATTGGGCGGTATCCGATAACTTCCCGCTATACCTTTCCTGAGTAGGATCGCGCCGCTGTTTGCGGGAGCGCTAAAGACCAATCGGCACCGACTTTTTCTTGCTCTTGGCTTGCGCGCGGATTGGACTTTAGTCGCGACTGATTAATCTAGTTGGACGCGACGGGATCGTCCGCAAAGTTTTTCTCGAGGACCCGCCGTGTGTCTTCAGCGAGATTCGTCATACCGAGTCCTTCATAAGCGGCAATCATGATGCGCAGGGATTCCGCGCCGCTCTCCGCTCCATGATAGGTCTCCAACGCCGTCTTCACTCGATTCAGCGCCGCCACGTACGCATCCCTTTCCAGGTAAAACCGGGCCACTGCATTCTCGTATGACGCCAGTCGGTTCTTTAGATAAACCATCCGTTGCTGCGCGTCCGGTGCGTAAGGACTGGCCGGATAGCGATCGACCAGTCTGCTCAGAATCGAGAATGCCCGCTGACCATCGCGTGGTGGGCGCCGGTCGACGCTCTTGCGGAACAAACGCTCCATAAAGGTCTGACCGCGCTCAAAGTAAGCCAGCCCCTGAATGTACAAAGCGTAGTCGACGCGAGGATGCGTCGGGTTCTCACGAAGAAACGTTTCAGCTGCCTCGATCGCCTGCTCGGTGCGCCCGTCCTTGTAATACGCGTGGCTCAGTTCCAACTGCATTTGCGTGGCGAATTCACTAAAGGGGAAGCGCGCCTGCAACTGTTCGAGAATAGCAATCCCCTTGCGATAGTTGCCGGCGTTTACAGCACTCTGTGCTTCGGCATAGGCTTCGGCGATGCTCTTGTTGAGGTCAAATTCCTCCTCGTTGCCACCACAACCCGCAATCAGCACTGCGATCAGTGCCAGCATTGGCGCAGCGCGCTTCACGCGGAGTATCGCGAGTGTGTTGCCGAGCAATTTATTGAGAGTATTCATTTTTTCGTATTTAACAATTGTTACGGCGGTCACGGTGAATAAGCGGCCGGACTGTGCATGAAACCGGCGGGATCGGCAAGTATACCGTAAACTTATGCGTCTTCTGAGCGACGAGTCCTCTGGCCCAAGTGACCGAAATTCTCGAAAAACACATTCCTGCGGACCTGTCCGGTCAGCGTTTGGACAGGGCATTGGCGAGCATGTTTCCGGAATATTCACGTAGCCGCCTTAAAAGCTGGCTCCTCCAGGGCAATGTCACGGTCGACGGCCAAAGCATGCGGCCCCGGGATAGCGTTGCGGGCGGCGAGCAGGTGATCGTGAAGCCGCAGGCAGAAGTTAGCGTAACCAGCCGACCGGAACCCATTGAACTCGAAATCGCCTTCGAGGATGCGGATCTTCTGGTGGTCAACAAACCGGCCGGTCTGGTGGTCCATCCCGGGGCTGGCAACACCCGTGGCACTTTGATGAACGGCCTACTGCATCACGCGCCAGCCCTGGAGCGATTGCCGCGCGCGGGCATCGTACACCGCCTTGATAAAGACACGAGCGGTTTGCTGCTGGTTGGCAAGAATCTGGCCGCGCATACGGCGCTGGTTCGTGCGCTGGCTGAACGCGAGATTTCGCGACATTACCTGGCTGTGTGCGCCGGGGTCCTGACAGGCGGTGGGAAGATTGATGCGCCTATTGCCCGCCACCCGGTCGATCGATTGCGCATGAGCGTACAGGACCGGGGCAAGCCCGCCGTTACGCACTTCCGTGTAAAAGAGCGTTATCGCGCACATACCTATGTCGATGTGCAGCTCGAGACCGGACGAACACACCAGATAAGAGTCCATTTTGCCCATCGTCGAAATCCGCTGGTCGGCGATCCCGTCTATGGCGGCAGGCTCGCGATACCCGCCGGTGCATCGGAAGAACTCAGGGAGGCGCTCCGCGGGTTCCGGCGCCAGGCGCTGCACGCGGCCCGCTTGCAGTTCAGGCATCCGAATAATGGCGAATCCATCGATCTGACCGCCGCGCCACCGCGCGATTTTGCGGAACTCCTGGAGGTTCTGCGCACGGACGCGGAACAGCCCAAATGACAGCCAGACCGGATTGGATTCCAGCGATCTGGCCGGCACCGGCGGGCATTATCGCCGGATGTACAACGCGCTCAGGTGGCGTCAGCCACGCGCCCTACGCGTCGCTGAATCTCGGTGATCACGTCGGCGATGATGCGGCACGCGTGCGCGAGAATCGCAGGCAGTTCGTATCCGGCTGCAGCTTGCCCGGCGAACCGGTGTGGCTTTCGCAGGTGCACGGGAAGCAGGTTGCGATCGATCCACCCGTCACTGCCAAGCCGCAGGCGGACGCAATTGTCAGCAGAAAGCGCGGTTCGGTCTGCGCAGTGATGATTGCCGACTGCCTGCCGATACTACTGGTATCTGGCAACGGCCACGAAGTGGCCGCGGTCCATGCCGGATGGCGCGGACTGGCGGGCGGCGTTATAGAAGCGACGGTTCAGGCCCTCCAGTCGGCACGAGACGATATGCTTGCCTGGCTGGGACCGGCGATCTCTCAGCGACACTTCGAGGTTGGCGATGAAGTGAGAAAGGCATTCACCAACCATGATCAGGCAGCCGCACATTGCTTTGTCAGCAACGATCGGGGGCGATGGCAGGCCGATCTCTATGGCCTGGCGCGCCAGCGCCTTGAGGCCGCCGGGATACGCCAGATTTTCGGCGGCGATTTCTGTACCTACGCCGAGTCCGATCGCTTTTTCTCCTTTCGTCGTGACGGTCAATGTGGCCGTATGGCATGTTTCGTTTTGCGTAATAGCAAAAAACCCTGAAACCGCTTGAAATACGCCAAAGTGATGCTATGTAAGGCGGAGTCAAAACAGCAAGAGCCGTAACCATGAGAATGGATAAACTCACAAGCAAATTTCAGATGGCGCTCTCGGAGGCGCAGTCACTCGCGGTCGGGCTGGATAACCAGTTCATCGAACCTGCCCATGTCATGGTCGCTTTGCTCGATCAAGAGGGCAGCTCCGTTCGAGGACTGCTTGCCAAATCGGGTGTCAATGTCAATTTGTTGCGCTCACAGCTGGGTGATGCGCTGGATCGAATGCCGAAAGTTGAAGGTGCAGGCGGCGAAGTGCATTTTGGCAATGACGTTTCGAAGCTCCTGAATATCACTGACAAGCTGGCTCAGGACCGTAATGACCAGTACATTTCCAGCGAATTGTTTGTCCTCGCGGCAATGGACAAGTCATCGCCACTTGTACAGATACTCGAGCAGGCGGGCGCGATTCGGGGCGCGTTGGAGCAATCCATCGAGGAAATTCGCGGCGGCCAGCAGGTTGACGATCCGAACGCAGAAGATACGCGGCAGGCACTGGAGAAATACACGATCGACCTGACGGAGCGAGCCGAGCAGGGCAAGCTTGATCCGATTATCGGTCGGGATGATGAAATTCGTCGCACGATTCAGATATTGCAGAGACGCACGAAGAACAACCCGGTTCTAATCGGTGAGCCCGGGGTCGGTAAAACGGCAATTATCGAGGGGCTGGCACAGCGCATCGTCAACAATGAGATTCCGGAAGGTCTGCGCAATAAGCGCATACTTTCGCTGGACATGGGCTCGCTAATCGCTGGCGCCAAATTTCGCGGAGAGTTCGAAGAGCGGCTTAAAGCCGTCTTGAGCGATCTCGCGAAGCAGGAAGGCCAGATAATTCTGTTCATCGACGAATTGCACACGATGGTCGGCGCCGGCAAAGCCGAGGGTTCGATGGATGCCGGCAATATGCTCAAGCCTGCGTTGGCCAGAGGCGAACTGCATTGCGTTGGTGCGACGACACTGGACGAGTATCGGAAGTATCTCGAAAAAGACGCGGCTCTCGAGAGGCGTTTTCAGAAAGTGCTGGTCGTCGAGCCTACCGTCGAGGATACGATCGCGATTTTGCGTGGCCTGAAAGAACGTTACGAGGTGCATCACGGGGTCGAGATAACAGACCCGGCGATTGTGGCGGCGGCAACCCTGTCGCACCGTTACATTTCCGATCGGCAGTTGCCTGACAAGGCGATCGATCTGATCGATGAGGCCGCGTCGAGGATCCGGATCGAGATTGATTCGAAGCCCGAAGCGATGGATAAGCTGGAGCGACGCGTCATCCAGCTCAAGATCGAGCGGGAAGCGCTCAAGAAGGAATCAGACGATGCGTCCCGCAAACGTCTGGATGATATTGAGGGACAACTGGAAGAGCTGGAGCGCGAGTTCGCCGATCTTGAGGAGGTATGGAAGTCCGAGAAAGCTGCGATGCAGGGCACCACTCATATTAAGGAAGAGTTGGAGCGAGCGCGCCTGGATCTCGAAACGGCACATCGCGCGAACGATCTCGCGCGGATGTCAGAACTACAATATGGGCGTATTCCGGAACTCGAAAAGCAGCTTGAAAATGCACTCGTTGCAGAAGGCCAGGAAACGACCCTCCTGCGTAACAACGTGACTGAAGAAGAGGTTGCCGAGATCGTATCGGCGTGGACCGGCATACCAGTTTCCAAGATGCTCGAGGGTGAAAAAGACAAACTGCTGCAGATGGAGTCCATTGTGCAGCAAAGAGTGATCGGCCAGACGGAGGCGCTCACCGCGGTAGCGAACGCGATCCGCCGGTCTCGGGCTGGTCTGTCCGATCCGAATAGACCCATCGGTTCGTTTCTGTTTCTTGGCCCCACCGGGGTCGGCAAGACCGAGTTAACCAAAGCGCTGGCGAACTTCCTGTTCGATACCGATGACGCGATGGTGCGCCTCGATATGTCCGAATTCATGGAGAAGCATTCCGTCGCGCGCCTTATCGGCGCACCGCCGGGCTACGTCGGTTACGAAGAAGGTGGCTATCTCACCGAGGCGGTTCGGCGCAGACCTTACTCCGTAATTCTGCTGGACGAGGTCGAGAAAGCGCATCCGGATGTTTTTAACGTGCTATTGCAGGTATTGGACGACGGCCGCTTGACCGATGGTCAGGGGCGCACCGTCGATTTCCGCAATACCGTCATCGTCATGACGTCGAATCTTGGGTCGCAGAGAATTCAGGAACTCGCCGGCGAACAGAACTACGAGGCGATGAAGGAATCTGTGATGGAAATTGTCTCGCAGCATTTCAGGCCCGAATTCATCAACCGCGTCGACGATACGGTCGTGTTCCATCCGCTGAGCCGCGAGCATATTCGTGCAATCGTCGATATTCAGCTCGGTTATCTCCACGAGCGACTGGCGGGGCGTGACATGCAGATCGTGCTTTCGGAAGCCGCACGGGACCGACTGGCCGAGGCGGGATTTGATCCGGTATACGGCGCCAGACCATTAAAACGGGCCATTCAGCAACAGATTGAAAATCCGCTGGCGCAGGAAATCCTGCAAGGGCGGTTTAAACCCGGCGATACTATTGAGGTGGGCGTTACTGAGGATCATCTCGACTTTCAGAACGCTGCCTGAAGCCTAAAAAAAACATATAGTTGATTGAGGGTACCGCTGTACCTATCATGTCCGCGCCCTGGGGCCAGTCAGCCTGAAATGATTTGTGTGGCGGACGGCCGTTGACTGACACTGATTGTGCTGACGAATATTCCAAGCAAATGGCTAAAGATCAATCCGCAGCAATCATCAGAGTTCCATTCAGACCGTGGGCGGATCGGGTCGGGGCCATTTCATGATACGGAGAGTACTGCATGCCGATTTACGAGTATGCCTGCAAGAACTGTGACCACACCATGGATGCGCTGCAAAAGATGAGCGACGATCCACTGTTGGAGTGCCCGGAGTGCGGCAAGCCTGCATTGAAACGTCTGATTTCTGCGCCGCGGTTCCGTCTGAAGGGGCAGGGTTGGTACGAAACAGACTTCAAGAAAGACAATCAGCGCAACCTTGCCAAGGGCGATACAGAGGCACCCGTCGATTCCAAGGGCGATACCAAGAAAGAGTCGAAGACCGAAAAGAAAGACACCAAGAAAACAGAAACTAAGGCCAAGGAAACCACCAAGACCAAGGACTCATGAAAAACTTACGTCGATACATTATCGCGGGCCTCCTGGTTTGGTTGCCGTTAGCGGTCACTTATCAGTTACTCAAGTTTGTCGTCAGCCAGATGGACCGTTGGTTGGACAATTTTCTCGAGTGGCTGCCTCCAAATTATCATCCCGACCAGTTGCTCGGGGTCGCCATTCCTGGCCTGGGTGTCATTTTCACGTTCCTGTTGCTCGTAATAACCGGCATGCTGGCCGCAAATTTTGTCGGCCGCGCGTTCGTGAACGGGTGGGAATCGCTGTTGGACCGGATTCCGATTGTGCGGGCGGTTTATTCCGCTGTGAAGAAATTCGCAGAAATGGTGTTTTCCGACGCAAGTGAGTCTTTCAAGAACGTGCTGTTGATCCAATACCCGAGAAAAGGTATTTACAGTCTCGCCTTCCAGACGTCCAGTGAACTTGGCGAAGTGCAGGGCCGCACCGGGGAAGATGTCGTCTGTACTTTCGTGCCAACCACACCCAACCCGACCTCGGGCTTTATCATTATTGTGCCGAGAAAAGATGTCATAGTGCTGGACATGGACGTCGACGAAGCACTGAAAATGATCATTTCACTTGGCGTGGTCATTCCCACCTGGCGCGAAGACCAACTTGGACAGCTGCCGCTGAAAATGCCTGACCAGCAAAAGGACTAGCGGCGGCGCAATAGCTGCATATGTTGCAGGCCTAACCAGCAAGCCGTACCATTTCGCCTCCAAAAATTGGGGCACCACCGGAACTGACAATGCGTAGCCATTATTGTGGACAAGTAGATGAGGGCCAGATTGGGCAAGAGATCTCCGTCTGTGGCTGGGTACATCGCCGCCGCGATCACGGGGGTGTCATTTTCGTCGATTTGCGCGATCGCGAAGGGCTGCTGCAGGTCGTATTCGATCCTGATCGTGCCGAAATTTTTGCAGAGGCGGAGCGTATCCGCGGTGAATACGTGCTTGCGGTCAAAGGCGTCGTAAGAGCCCGGCCGGAAGGAACGGTCAATCCAAACATGCCGACAGGCAAGATCGAAGTCCTGGCCCATGAGTTGGTGACGCTGAACGACGCCGAAACGCCGCCGTTTCACCACGACGAACACGCGAACGAGGAATTGCGACTGAAGTATCGCTACCTCGACCTGCGCCGTGAAGGTATGTTGGGCAACCTGCGCCTGCGACACGCTGTTACCCGGGCGATGCGTAACTACCTCGACAGCAATGGCTTCGTCGATGTCGAAACACCAATGCTCACAAGGGCAACACCGGAAGGCGCGCGGGATTACATCGTTCCAAGTCGAACGCATCCAGGCAAATTTTTTGCCTTGCCGCAATCACCGCAGATTTTTAAACAACTCCTGATGATGTCCGGACTCGATCGCTACTACCAGATCGTGCGCTGTTTCCGCGACGAAGATTTGCGCGCCGATCGTCAGCCAGAGTTCACGCAGCTTGATATCGAAATGAGCTTCGTCGATGAGTCCGATGTCACCGGTGCAATGGAAGGATTGGTAAGTACACTTTTCAAGGAAGTGATGGACATCGATCTGCCGTCGCCTTTCCCGCGCCTGACCTACTCCGATGCAATGCATCGATACGGTTCGGACAAGCCGGATCTGAGGATCTCGCTCGAATTAGTCGAGGTTGGCGACCTGATGACATCTGTCGAGTTCAAGGTGTTTGCCGGCCCGGCCGCAGATCCCGAAGGCAGAGTCGCAGCGCTGTGTGTTCCCGGTGGCAGTGAGCTTAGCCGGAAGGAGATCGACGACTACACGGCATATGTCGGCCGCTACGGTGCAAAGGGTCTCGCGTATATAAAAGTGAATGACGTGAGTGCAGGTCGCGAAGGTCTGCAGTCACCGATCCTGAAATTCCTGCCAGACGATGCGGTTACCGGCATCATGGAGCGCACAGGGGCCAAAGACGGAGACCTGATTTTCTTCGGTGCAGACAAAGCACAAGTTGTAAATGACGCGCTCGGCGCATTGCGCGTGAAAGTGGGGCAGGACCGCGGCCTCGTTGCCGACGGATGGCGGCCCGTGTGGGTGGTCGATTTTCCGATGTTCGAGCAAGATGCCCAGTCGAAAGGCTGGAACTCTTTGCACCATCCGTTTACGGCGCCGGCCGTTGACGAGGCGGACGCCGTGCGCGCCGAACCCGGGACCGTGCTGTCAAGAGCGTACGACATGGTGCTCAATGGATCGGAGATCGGCGGCGGCTCGATTCGAATTCATAACAAGGAAATGCAGGCCGCGGTATTCGAGCTGCTTGGAATCAGCGCTGACGAGGCCGAAGAAAAGTTTGGCTTCCTCCTGCGAGCGCTTGAGTATGGTTGCCCACCACACGGCGGAATTGCATTCGGCCTCGATCGCATGGTGATGTTGATGGCAGGTGCCGACAGCATCCGTGACGTGATTGCATTCCCGAAAACGCAGACCGCAAGCTGCCCGTTGACCAATGCGCCAGGCGAAGTTTCAGCGGAGCAACTCAAGGAAACCGGGATTCGGGTTCGTGTGCCAAGAGCAGAGTGAAACGGTCCTCGAATCCGGCGCAGAATCAGGACCCTCTGGGGGAGAGTAGCGTGGTCGTCGTATCCACTGCAGAGCTCCAGAGAACCTAAGTGGAATAGTCCGGTCGCACTCCACAGAATTCCACAATCTGTACTGGTTATCGTCTACACCGATGACGCGAGGGTCCTGTTGCTAAAGCGTTCGGCACCCTTCGAGTTTTGGCAGTCTGTGACCGGGTCGCTGGAGGATGGCGAGTCCGCCGTTGACACCGCTCATCGCGAACTGTCCGAAGAAACAGGACTTGCGAATGAAGGCAACCTGGTTGATTCCGGGCGCCGCCGGATCTTCACGATCGATCCTCGGTGGCGCAAGCGCTATGCCCCGGGCATCACAGAAAATACGGAGTACGAGTGGCATTTTTGCCTGCAGAATCCGCTCGATGTTCGGATCGACGACGCTGAACATAGTGCCTGGCAATGGGTCTCAATCGATGAGGCGATAGAGCGCGTATGGTCCTGGACAAACAGGGAGGCGCTACAACTGTTGCGGGCAGAATTGCGCACAACACCGTAGACGGTATGATGCAAATCGCGCATTGCACAGCGACAGGATAGAGAAGGAACCCTATGAATACACAGGTGACCGAGGAAGTACGTATAACTCCCCGTTATATGTTCTTGCTCATCGTATCCATTCCCGGCTTTGCGTGGCTTTATTACCTGGTCGGAACAACGTTCTTCAACTCGCCACTCACTTTGGAGGAGTACGTTGTTTTCACGACCCTGGTGGCAATTGTGGTGACCGGCTGCTACCAGCTGTTTTTTTGGGTGCAGCGAAACAACTTTCGGTTTAAATCGCGCTGCTATGTCACACCGCTGGACAGTTATATTCCGTTCTGGCCGTCGTGGGTCTGGATTTATTCTTTTCTTTACTACATTGCCATCGGCTTCGTCGTCGCCTCAATTCAATCGATGGCCGAAGGCGTATACCTGATATTTGGCGCGGTGATGTTATTGCTGTCGCAGGTGTCCTTCTTCTATCTTTTTCCATCGACAGTTCCACCGGAGTATCGACAGTATGAGTCGAACTCGGTCGCAACCAGGTTCCTCAGATTCGTCCAGGGAAAAGACAACGGTCGCAACTGCATGCCCAGCATGCATTGCTCTGTCGCGATGTACGTGAGCCTCGTTCTCTATCCGGTACTCGGTGGCTACAGCTGGATTTTTGTAGGCTTGATCGCGATATCCTGCCTGTTCGTCAAGCAGCATCAGATTGCCGATATCCTGCCAGGCATCGGGCTGGGCTGGATGGTCTGGCAACTGGCACCTACTCTCTAGCAGCAGGCTGCCAGCTTTATTTTCGTTCGTCTCGCAATTGCTTGAGCGCATAGAGGGCAGCCAGTGCTTCCCTTGGCGCGAGCCCATCCGGGTCGATGTCGTCCAGCGCGTCTGCCAGTCGATCGGTCTCGGGTTCGGCCGGCGCACTAAAGGGTAGCTGCGTCTGTGGATGTTCGTGAACCTGGAGTGTTTCGAGCGCCGCGAGATATTTCTTCGCCCGCCGGATAACAACCGGCGGCACGCCCGCTAACGCTGCGACCTGTAAACCATAGCTCTGGTTTGCCGGTCCGGGCCTGACGGCGTGCAGGAAGATCAGCTGTCCCTTGTGTTCCGTCGCATCCAGATGTGCGTTGTCGCACGCCGGAATTTCATCCGCAAGCGCTGTTAGCTCGAAATAGTGCGTCGCAAACAGGGTAAACGCCTTTGCTTTTTCACCCATGTGGTGTGCCGCCGCCCACGCCAGCGACAGGCCATCGAAAGTGCTCGTGCCGCGACCAATCTCATCCATGAGAACGAGGCTTTGCTCCGTCGCGTTATTGAGGATGGTTGCTGTCTCGGTCATTTCCACCATGAAGGTTGATCGACCACCGGCAATATCGTCCGATGCGCCGATGCGAGTGAAAATTCGATCTATGGGGCCAATGCGCAGACTATCGGCGGGCACGAAGCTGCCGATATGCGCAAGAATGGCAATGAGCGCCGCCTGGCGCATGTAAGTTGATTTTCCGCCCATGTTCGGGCCCGTAATGACGAGCAATCTCTGTTGTTCATTCATGGACAGATCATTGGCAACGAATGGTGTCTCGATGACCTGTTCGACGACCAGGTGTCGACCGCCACGAATTTCTATGCAAGGTTCGGTTGCGAGTTCCGGCTTCACGAGGGACAGGCTGTCGGCACGTTCCGCGAATGACGCCAGTACGTCGAGCTCGGCGAGACCAAAGGCTGAAGATTGCAGCTCCGCCAGCACCTCATTCAGAGAGTCCAGCAGCGATTCGTAGAGATATTTTTCGCGACTAAGCGCGCGCTCCCTGGCGCTTAGCACCTTGTCTTCAAATTCCTTCAGTTCTGGCGTAATGAAGCGTTCGGCGTTCTTTAACGTCTGGCGCCGGACATACTCGTCCGGCGCTTTGGCCGCCAGGCTCTTGCTAATTTCAATGTAGTAGCCGTGGACGCGGTTATAGCCAAGTTTCAATGACGAGATTCCGGTGCGTTCTTTCTCGTGTGATTCCAGGTCAATCAGGTATTGATCGGCGTTTTCGGCTATCGCCCTCAGTTCATCCAGTTCATCGTCGAAACCTGACGCAATGACGCCGCCGTCTCGAATCAGCATCGGCGGATTGTCGATGATGGCTTTCTGCAGCAGGTCCCTGTGCCGACCATGGTCTCCGATTTGCTCCCCCAGCAAGGCGAGCAGTGGAGAATCCATCGATTTCAGTTCGCCTTTCAGGTCAGGAATTCTCGCAAGCGTGGCCGCAAGCTGCCGCAGGTCGCGCGGGCGTGCAGAGCGCAGGGCAACGCGCGCCAGGATGCGTTCGACGTCGCCTATCCCGTGCAGTATTTTTTGCAGTGCTTCGACGCGCAGATTCAGCAGCAGCGTCTCGACCGCCTGATAGCGGCTGCGCAGCAGCGTTGCATCGCGCATCGGTCGCTGAATCCAGCGTTTCAGCAGGCGCGAACCCATCGGACTTTGGCATTGGTCCATGATGCCGGCGAGCGTAAAGTCGTCGTGCCCGGTCAGGCTTTCCTCGAGTTCCAGATTCCGTCTTGTCGGGCCATCCATGATGACAGCATCGCTCAGTTGCTCCACGGTGACGGAATTGAGGTGCGGTAGGTTCGTCTTCTGCGTATCAGTCACGTATTGCAACAATGCGCCCGCCGCCGCGACGCCAAGCGGCACATCGTCGCATCCGAATCCGGACAGGTCCCTCGTTTGAAACTGTGAACACAGGAAGCGCGTCGCGCTGTCGAGATCGAAGTGCCAGGGCGGGCGCCCGGTCGCACGAATGTTGTCGCGAAATTGCACGTCCTGATGCTCTTCGTCGTAAATGATCTCGGCGGGTCGCAGCCTTTCCAGTTCACCACTCAGTGCATCAAGACTTTCCAGTTCGGTCAGTCGAAACCGACCGCCGGCCAGATCAAGCCAGGCGAGGCCAGCGCGCTCGCCTTCAATGCAAACCGCGGCAACCAGGTTATCGCGTGCTTCTGACAGAAGCGCCTCATCGGTCAGGGTGCCCGGGGTGACCACGCGCATGACCTTGCGTTCGACCGGGCCTTTGCTGGTAGCGGGATCACCTACCTGCTCGCAAATCGCGACGGATTCGCCTTTGCGTACCAGCTTTGCAAGATAGCCCTCGACAGCATGGTAGGGCACGCCCGCCATTGGAATAGCATTACCACCAGATTTTCCGCGGGCAGTCAGTGTGATATCAAGGAGGGCTGCCGCCCTGCGAGCGTCGTCATAAAACAACTCATAGAAATCTCCCATCCGGTAGAAGACCAGCATGTCCGGATAGTCGGTTTTGATGCGCAGGTATTGCTGCATCATCGGCGTATGGACGGGAGTAACGTTGGCGCTCATGTTTTTTCTGGTTTTGTTTTTCTAAGCGATCCTATCGAGACATGCTAGCCTTTGCCCGTGATGAAGTCGATGCTCCGCGAATGAAGGCGTGAAGACCGTCCACGTTGAGACTGGACGCCATTTTTATGGTGGTGCCCAGCAGGTCATTTGGCTGCTGGAAGGCTTGCGTACCGCCGGACTCGAGTGTCAGCTGGTTTGCCCGCCTGACTCTGATATCGAGACGGCCGCGGTCTCTGCGGGACTCGACGTACTGCCGATACCGTGCGCGGGCGATCACGACGTCCGTTTTGCCTGGCGGTTCAGGCGTTTCCTGCGCCGGGCCAGGCCCGATCTCGTGCACTGTCACAGCCGGCGCGGCGCCGATTTCCTCGGCGGCTGGGCTGCAAATTCAGCCGGTGTATCCGCCATTTTGTCCCGACGGGTCGACAACCCGGAATCCGCGCGCATGGCAGCGCTGCGTTATCGCCCGTTCAGGCGAATCGTTGCGATCTCGGACAACATCGCCGCGGTGCTGAAGAGTAACGGACTGGATCCTGCCCGACTCGAAGTGATTCGCGATGCGGTCGATGTCGAGTGTGTCAATACCGAACCCGCAGCGGATGTGCTGCAGAATCTCTTCGGCATTAACGAGAACCAGTTCTCGATCGCGGTCGTTGCGCAACTTATCAAGCGCAAGGGCCATCGGTTTCTGTTCGACGTGCTGCCTGGCCTGTGTTTGAAACATCCACACATAAAGGTCGTGATTTTTGGTGTCGGCCCGCAAGAGGAGCATCTGCGTGCGCTGGTCCGAAAGCTGGGCCTGAGCGGAGCAGTCATTTTCGCCGGGTTTCGATTGGATCTTGACGAATACCTGGCAGCATTCGATCTGCTCGTTCATCCCGCCGAGAAGGAGGGTCTTGGTGTCGCCATGCTCAAAGGTGCCGCGGCCGGACTACCGGTGATTGCATTCGATGTCGGTGGAGCGAAGGAAGCGGTAGGGCATGGCACGACGGGCGCGTTGATTCCAGCCGGCGATCTCGGGCGGCTGCAAAAAGCGATCGAGCTAATGATTGATGAGCCCGAGATGCGGCGCAGCCTGGGTGCCGCAGGCCGGCAACGTATGCAGGAAGAGTTTTCCGTCCGTACAATGGTAGAGAGTCATATCGAGTTGTATGAGCGTGTGATGAATGAATGAACCGAATCCGGTTACCGTCGTCGCGGAGGCTGTGGTTGGCGAGTTAATCGCCGCCGGCAAGACGGTTGCGACCGCAGAGTCGTGCACGGGTGGATGGATTGCGAAAGCACTGACCGATGTTGCGGGCAGTTCGCAATGTTTTGGCTATGGCGTTGTCAGCTACTCAAATAGGGCCAAAGAGTCGCTGCTGGGTGTCGATCCGGCGACCATTAGTGAGCATGGTGCGGTTAGCGAGCAGGTGGTCAGCGAAATGGCCGCCAGCGCACTGGCACTGAGCGGCGCGGATCATGCCGTTGCGGTCAGCGGTATTGCCGGTCCAGACGGCGGCACCACGGAAAAACCGGTAGGCATGGTCTGGTTCGGCTGGGCAACGCGTGTCCGCGGCGAGGTAGGCGTGCAGGCGAATGTCCATCGGTTGTCCGGTGATCGCGAGGCAATTCGATCACAATCAGTCATCCTGGCGCTACAGGGCATAAGCGAGCGGGTACACCGGAATGGCTGACAAAAAGCTGTTCTTTGCACTGTGGCCGTCTCACCGGCAACGCGAGCTGCTGCGTGACACGATCAATCCTGTGCTGTCCGAAATCGAGGGAAATCCTGTCGATCGCCGCAACTGGCACGTGACACTTGTCTTTATCGGTGATTTTCCGGAGGAGAAGATCCCGGGTCTGCAGAAAGCCGTTGATATCATCAATCCGGGTGAAATTCGCCTGCGATTTGACACACTGACCTTTTGGCAACGGCCGAAAATTGCCTGCATGCATGCCAAGATCACACCCCCCGAACTCTCGCATCTGGTGGAATCTCTGCAGCAGGCATTGCTGCCCTTCGGCTACGCAGCGGATGAGCGCGTATATCGACCCCATATCACCGTCTCACGCCGTGCCCGCATGTTCCAGGATGTGCGGCTGGCGCGACCCATCGAGCTGCAGTGGACAGACTTCGAACTGGTTGAATCCGTAGCGCAACGTGGCGAAGTTCAGTACCGCCCTTTGAAACAATAGCTTCGGTGTAATTCTTCATGGATTGCTCAATTAGTGTCCGTGGCTATGACTGTCGCAGCGCACGAATTAGTGGAATAATCCCCCGCTTAACTCTCACCTCCGGAATGGCTCAAAAATAATGGATGACAATCGCAAAAAGGCGCTCGCCGCCGCATTAGGACAAATTGAAAAACAATTCGGCAAAGGATCTGTCATGCGCCTCGGTGATGGCGGTGTCATCAAGGATATTGAGTCGGTTTCTACCGGCTCGATCGGCCTGGATACGGCACTGGGTATTGGTGGCCTGCCAAGAGGTCGCGTCGTCGAAATCTATGGCCCTGAATCCTCCGGTAAAACGACATTGACACTGCAAGTCGTTGCTGAAGCGCAGAAGCTCGGCGGCACGGCCGCATTCGTCGATGCCGAGCACGCGCTGGATCCGCAGTATGCCGAGAATCTGGGTGTCAACGTTGACGAACTCCTCGTCTCCCAGCCGGATACCGGTGAGCAGGCTTTGGAGATTACGGACATGCTGGTCCGGTCTGGCGCGATTGATGTTGTGGTCATTGACTCGGTAGCTGCGCTCACGCCGAAGGCAGAAATTGAAGGCGAGATGGGTGATTCGCACATGGGCCTGCAGGCACGCCTGATGTCACAGGCGCTCCGTAAGCTGACGGGCAACATCAAGCGTTCCAACACCATGGTGATCTTCATTAACCAGATTCGTATGAAGATCGGCGTGATGTTTGGCAGTCCGGAAACCACCACGGGTGGTAACGCACTCAAGTTCTACGCATCCGTTCGACTCGATATTCGGCGTATCGGCGCAATCAAGAAGGGCGACGAGGTCATCGGCAACCAGACCCGGGTGAAAGTCGTGAAGAACAAGGTTTCGCCTCCCTTCAAGCAGGCTGAATTTGAGATTCTCTACGGTAAAGGCATCTCCCGCGAAGGCGAGATTATTGATCATGGTGTCGATCAGGGCATCATCGATAAAGCAGGTTCCTGGTATAGCTACGGATCTGATCGCATAGGTCAGGGCAAGGAAAACGTCCGGGTTTATCTGCAAAGTAATCCGGAAATTGCTGCGGAGATTGAAGCCAGGATCAGGGCCACGTTGATGCCGGAGAAACCGCCAGCGGAAGAACAGGCCGGCGAAGCCGGTGCAGACGAGGCGGTTGCCAAACAGGCATAAGGCAACCTTCGAAGAGTCGGACGTGTAGATGTCCAGCGAAGCAAATTCCATCAATGAAATTAACGCCGACCTCTTCCAGCCGGAAGAGGTCGATCGTTTTGGGGACCCGAAAGAAGCGCGCAAGAAGGCGATGGATTATCTCGCCCGGCGCGAGTATGGGCATGATGAATTGATCGCCAAACTGGCCACGGCCGGTTTCAATCCCGGCGTCGCCGCCGCCGTCGTTAGCGTTTTGCGGGATGATGGCCTGCAAAGCGATCAGCGTTTCTCCGAGAGCTTTGTCCAGTCGCGCATCGACCAGGGTAAGGGCCCTGCGCGAATTCGTCAGGAACTCAAAGAGCGTGGCATTCGGCCCGAAGAGATTGGCGATGCCCTGGAGCACGCCGCAGCCGACTGGTATGTAATGGCGTTCGAAATTCGTCGTAAGAAATTCGGAGCTGAGCTCCCGGCGGATTTCAAAGAAAAAGCCCGTCAAATGCGCTTTCTCCAGTATCGGGGATTCGAGCAGGACCACATTCAGGCGGCCTTCTCCGCACATGGTGAACACTAGCGGTTCCCTATAAACTACCGGATTTGTGGGCGCGGCTTCAGCCGCGAATACAGCGAATTCCCGCAGGAACGGCTTTAGCCGCGAAAAATTCAAATACCCGTAGGAGCGGCTTTAGCCGCGAATGACACCAACGCATGAAAAAAATGACCAGCAACGAATTACGTCGCGCCTTCCTGGATTTTTTTCAGAAGTATGGCCATGAGGTTGTCTCGAGCTCTCCGCTGGTGCCGGGCAATGACCCGACCCTGTTGTTTACGAACGCCGGTATGGTCCAGTTCAAGGAAGTTTTCCTTGGCGAGGACAAGCGTAAATATAATCGTGCCGTAACGTCGCAACGCTGTGTGCGAGCCGGCGGGAAACACAATGATCTGGAGAACGTGGGTTACACGGCCAGGCACCACACGTTTTTCGAGATGCTGGGCAATTTCAGTTTCGGCGACTATTTCAAAGAAGACGCAATCAAGTACGCGTGGGAATTCCTGACTGACACGCTCGGCCTGCCTGCAGAGAAACTATGGGTAACCGTATTCGAAGAAGACGATGAAGCCGCGGACATCTGGCTCAAAACGATGAAAATTGATCCGGGCCGGTTCACGCGCATGGGCGCCAAGGATAATTTTTGGTCCATGGGTGACACCGGGCCGTGCGGTCCCTGCAGCGAGATCTTCTATGACCACGGTGCGGATGTCCCGGGCGGCCCACCAGGCTCGCCGGATGAAGACGGCGACCGGTACGTGGAGATCTGGAATCTCGTATTCATGCAGTTTGATCGTTCTGCTGACGGGAAGATGACCGAATTGCCAAAACCATCTGTCGATACCGGCATGGGGCTTGAACGCACGGCCGCCGTTATGCAGGGCGTGCACACCAACTATGATATTGATCTTTTTGCCAACCTGATTGAGGCGACGGCGAAGATTCTGCACGTGCCAGCGGATGGTTCAAGTTCGTTGAATGTCATTGTCGATCACATACGCGCCTGCTCTTTCCTGATTGTTGACGGCGTGTTGCCGGGCAATGAAGGACGAGGATACGTTCTCCGGCGTATTATTCGGCGCGCGATTCGGCACGGCAAGAAACTTGGCGTCAAAGACACGTTTTTCCACAAGCTGGTCGGACCGCTGGTTGCCGAAATGGGAGAGGCGTATCCCGAGCTTGCCAAAGCACAGGCGCACGTTGAGAAAGTGCTTGCCAAGGAAGAGCGACGCTTTGCCGAAACGCTCGATCAGGGAATGGAAATACTTGAAGGTGCAATTGCGGATCTTGACGGAAATGAGTTACCCGGGGATGTAGCGTTCAAGCTCTACGACACCTATGGATTTCCGGTAGACCTGACCGCGGACATCGCCCGCGAAAGAAACCTGACTGTTGATCAGGAAGGATTCGAGGCGGCGATGGCAGCACAACGAGACAGGGCGCGCGCTGCCAGCAAATTCAGTGCGAATATTGGTGACTTTTCTTTAAGTTTCCGGGGCACATCCAAATTAGAATCGGATTTTACCGGTTACACGGATACGAAAGGTTCAGGCAAAATCACCGCCATATATAAAGATGGTGAACCCGTCGATACGTTAACAGACGGGGATAGTGGCGTCGTTGTTCTCGATGCAACACCTTTCTATGCAGAAAGCGGCGGTCAGGTCGGCGATATTGGTGTTATCGAAGGTGCTATAAGCGCATTCAAGGTCGTTGATACGCAGAAATCGGGTGATGCGAACGTTCATCTCGGGCATATGCTGCGTGGTGTAATTAGCGTTGGCGACGAGATCGTAGCAAGTATTGACGCGGATCGACGTGCCGCAATTATATTGAATCATTCTGCGACTCATCTGATGCATGCCGCATTGCGAAAGGTATTAGGTGACCACGTTCAGCAAAAAGGATCACTGGTTGCGCCCGATCGACTGCGTTTCGATTTTTCGCACTATGAGGGCGTGACTGCAGAACAACTCCAGCAAATTGAAGACTCCGTGAATGCCCAGGTTCGCCGGAACATACCGGCCGAAACAAAACTCATGAGCTACGATGATGCCGTGGCATCAGGTGCTATTGCATTATTCGGCGAAAAGTACGACGACGAAGTTCGTGTGCTGCGATTGGCAGATGGCTATTCGGTCGAACTTTGTGGTGGCACACATGTCTCGAGCACCGGCGACATCGGGGTTTTCAAGATCACTTCAGAGAGTGGCGTAGCTTCTGGCGTGCGCCGTATTGAGGCGGTGACCGGCAAAGGCGCGCTGGAGTGGATCGATGCGAATCAGAAATCGCTGGACAACGTTGCACAATTGCTGAAGAGCTCGCGCGATCAGGCAGCCACAAAAGTCGAACAGTTGTTGCGCCGGAATAAGGATCTGGAGAAGGAACTCGCCTCGACCAAGCAGCAGCTTCTTACAGGTGGCGCAAGCATGACGGACAGCATTACGGAAATTGACGGCATAAAGGTGCTGTCGAGTCGCATGGACGGCGCTGATGCGAAGACGCTGCGAGCTGCCGTCGACAGGTTTAAGGACAAGCTGCAGAGCGCTGTGATCGTGCTTGGATCGGTTGAAGACGGCAAGGTTCGCCTGGCTGCAGGCGTTACGAAAAACAATACTGACCGGATTCGCGCTGGCGATGTCATCAAGCCGGTCGCCGAGCAGGTCGGTGGGAAGGGGGGTGGTCGACCCGACTTCGCCCAGGCCGGAGGCACTGATGCAGGTAGCCTCGATGCCGCTCTGGCTTCGGTTCCAGACTGGGTTTCGGAGCAGCTCAACTAGCTTTAGTCGATATATTTCAATATGTTAAGTCGCATGCTTCCAGCAGGGAGCGCGCTTAGGGCAAAATTCGTCTACAATAACAAGCGCTTATCGAAAAAACGTGCGTAAATAAGAAAGGGCTAGAGGCCCACAAAAGGCAGGAGTAGGAAGTCATGCTGATCCTTACGCGACGCGCTGGAGAGACGGTTATGATCGGGAGCGATGTCACGATCACTGTCCTTGGCGTGAAAGGGAACCAGGTTCGCATTGGAATCAATGCCCCGAAAGACGTGGCGGTCCACCGGGAAGAGATCTATGAGCGAATTCAGAGCGAGAAAATTGCCGCGGAGGGCGGGTCTGAATCCAGCGATTAGTGGACTTTAGGTCCGGCTTTACCTCTTGGTAACCCATCAGTAAGATGCACATCCGTCGTCGGGCACGACTGCGGCGCGTCAAATTGTGGGAGCGGTGGCTGAGAGTCGACAAAACTGGCTGAAGCGATTTTGGACCGCGAAGCGGACCGCAGGGCGAGGGTAGTCCTAGAGAGACCGAGACTGCGGGTGGATTGCGCATTTATTGGGTGGGATGCGCCGAGTCAACGCGCGATGGAGCGCTGGTGGCAGCTTGATTATCGAGGCCGCCGCGACAACAAATTGGTAGATTCGGAGAGGTGGCTGAGTGGTCGAAAGCGCTCCCCCGGTCCGCAGGGAATTTTGATAAAGCGTTTAAGGTGAGGCGGACCGACCTTAAGTATGATTTAGGACAATGAGACGGAGCCACTACCAGTTCCGTTGAACGAAGATGGAGAGGTGGCTGAGTGGTCGAAAGCGCTCCCCTGCTAAGGGAGTAAGGGTTAAAAGCCCTTCGAGGGTTCGAATCCCTCCCTCTCCGCCACTACAAAATTTGGGTCCTCGATGAGGGCCCAAATTTTGTAGAAGATAAGATAGCGTTCGAACCCTCGAAGATAGACAATGGGGTTCGACAAACTGGCTTGCCAGTTTGGACGCATGTAAATGCGCCCCGCAGGGGTGAACGAGCGAAGCGAGAGATCAATCCCTCCCTCTCCGCCACTACAAAATTTGGGTCCTCATCGAGGGCCCAAATTTAGTCGTAGTAAGGTTAGCGTTCGAACCCTCGAAGTTAGACAATGGGGTTCGACAAACTGGCTTGCCGGTTTGGACGCACGAAGTGCCCCCCGCAGGGGTGAACGAGCGGAGCGAGAGAATCAATCCCTCCCTCTCCGCCACAGATTAAAATGTAGGCGCGGCTTTAGCCGCGAACAGAAACAATGCGCCCGTAGCTCAGCTGGATAGAGTACCTGGCTACGAACCAGGCGGTCGGGAGTTCGAATCTCTCCGGGCGCGCCACTAAATGAAAAGGGCCCCATCGGGGCCTTTTTTATTTAGAAGTGTCCTGGATGAAGATGAGGACTCCGGTTCGACAAAACGCGATAGCGTTTTGGACGCCGCAGGCGCCCGCAGGGTCAAAACAGCGTCGGCGCTGTTTTGATCAATCTCTCCGGGCGCGCCACTAAATGAAAAGGGCCCCATCGGGGCCTTTTTTATTTAGAAGTGTCCTGGATGAAGATGAGGACTCCGGTTCGACAAAACGCGATAGCGTTTTGGACGCCGCAGGCGCCCGCAGGGTCAAAACAGCGTCGGCGCTGTTTTGATCAATCTCTCCGGGCGCGCCACTAAATGAAAAGGGCCCCATCGGGGCCTTTTTTATTTAGAAGTGTCCTGGATGAAGATGAGGACTCCGGTTCGACAAAACGCGATAGCGTTTTGATCCGGAGCGGCGCAGCCGCGAAGCCCGCAGGGTTGAAACAACACGAAGGCTGTTTCAAGTAATCCTTCCGGGGTCACGCCGCAGGGAGGCCCATCCTTCCGGGCAGATCATTCGGGAAGCGAGTGCTGCCGACTGCTGGCTGTCAATATCTGGCCGCTTTCTACGTGCAATAGTGCGAGATTGACAATCCAATTTGCCGTATCGTTCGGAATGGCCCGAACGCGTACCTCGACGGTTGTCGGAATTTCTTCCAAGAAATTGACACTTATTCTTTAAGTTTGCTATTGCAGCGTTATTTTTGGGATAAAGTTATTCGTCGAATTGTCCAAATTATGGAGTTGCAATACACGAGTCGCCAAATCTTCCAGTTCAAATTTATTGGCTTCATTTAATACGGGTAGATAATTACTTGGTAATGCTTCAATGCCATGTAGGGCACCTACGATAGAGCCAACCATAGTTGCAACCGTATCAGTATCATTACCAATATTGACTGCTGCCAAAATTGCCTTTTCAGGATCATTTCCGCAGCACGCTAATATTCCAAACACCGCAGGCACAGCCTCACTAGCATGAAGACCTGTACCTATGATATCTGCAAGTTCTGACACTGCTGATTCCCAGGAAGCGTGCTTTTCTCCAATTTGAATCGCTAATTCAATCCTTCTGGCAACACTTGGACCAGCCATCATCATTGCACCATGTTGCTCTGCATAGGAATAACCTTGATCTGCACCTTTAATTGCAGCTTCCATTACATCTTTTAGTGTAATTCCATCTGAAAGTGCAGCATTTACTGCAGTTGAAATGGCACATGCCCCCGATACTGAAATCACATTATCATGAGTAAAATGCGCAATTTCATAAGTCGTAGCCATTAATTTTTCTGGCGTTTTTAATGAAAGCATTGAAGCTGTCCAGGCTTTCATTGCTGCTCCATTAGTAGCCGATGCATTGCCATTGTTTACTAGAACAACATCCTGCGTTGGCTCGCTTGTTTCTACATTGCCCTGCAAAGATTGACGTGTATCATTAAAAATACGTTGCATTGCCGCACGGGTAGTTGGACCTGTAAAATTTGGATAGAAAGGGTAATCCATCCAGCGTTTAAAAGCTTTTCTCAATACTTCACCATTAACTTCACCGTATTGGTCTAAAGCAGCTTCTAAAATATACTTTCCCTGAGTAAAGTCGTCTGTAACCATGCCCGCTTCATTACAGCGTCCAAAGGTATCCTGTGGCGGTGCAATGAATGTTGTAACCCATCCACCAAAATCAGTTTTTATCTGCTCAATTGTTCTTAATTCCGTTGCCGCACCTAATGCATCGCCAGCAGCAGCTCCTACCAGACTACCTAAAACCTTACTATTTAATGTCGACATATTGATTTTTTTCCACCATAAACTTATTTACTGTGCCTAAATCAGGCAATGCGGACATCGCCCCCTTTTTTCCTACAGCCAATGCACCACATGCATTTGAAAACTCGATAGCTTCAATCAATTGATCATCAGTCCAACTTTCCAATGGCATAAGTTTACTAATCAAAGCAGCAATAAATGCATCCCCAGCTCCAGTCATATCAACAACAGGAACGTTATACCCTTCAATATGAAACTCAGATTGTTCGGTCAATAAGATTGCGCCTTTTTCTGCTAGCGTAATAATCTTAATCTTTGCAGGCCACTGCTTAACTTCTTTTATCCCTTCTCCAATAGAATCTGTATTGGTGAGAAGCAATAACTCATCTTCAGACATCTTAGCTATATCAGCTATCTTTAAGGCTTCTAGAGTTGTTGGAACTAATAACAACTCGTTGTCCCACATATCAACACGAATATTCGCATCAACACAAACGAGAGAGCCTGCCATTTTTGCCTGTTTTATCGCGAAAAAAGTAGCTTCTCTCGATGAACGCTGAGCGAGTATGAAAGCGCTAACGCAAAGCCAATCACCCCGTTCAAACGCAGGAATATCTGAATTTTCCAATTGCGAATCAGCACTTGGTTTTACCATATGGGTGAAATGTCTTTCGCCTGTACTATTGACTGAGACTATGATTAACCCTGTCTTATAACGCTCACTAAAAGACACATGCTGTGTATTTACTTTTTCACGTTCGAGTATATCTGTCAAAAATGCAGCAAGAGGATCATTACCAAGTTTAGTAACTAAGACACTTCTAACACCCAATTTTGACAATGCCACTGCAATGTTAGCCCCTGTGCCTCCAGGAAATCTCAAGTACTTGTTTCCTTCCGGTATCAAGTCAATTGCAGCATCACCTATCACCCAGCATTGTGGCATATCGCGTCCTATTGACTATTCGCCAATTTAAGGTCGGATGCGATCTCATCGTAGTACGTATTACTAATAAAGTATCTACGCATAATCAAACCGACTGCCAAGTGAAAGATTGCAGGAATAACTGTGACCAATAACGCAATTCCATTTAGCGTGAACTCACTTTGTTCTACGTCAGCTTGATAATTAAAGTAACTCAATAAATATCCTAATAAGCCACCTGCAACACCCATACCTAATTTTTGGCAAAATGAAATGCCACCGAATGCCAACCCTGAAACTCTAATGCCTGTTTTTCTATGCCCATAATCAACGGCCTCTGCAATTGATGACCAAAAAATTGGCATATATAGATCTGCAGAAAACCAAATCAAGAACGTAAATACAAAGGCTAAAACGATATCGTCTTGACCAACGGCGAAGTACATTGCCATACAAAGTACAAAGGTTACTATTTGGCTGTACCTAAACAGTTTGATTTTGCAGTAGAACTTAGTAATCCAGGTACTCGCTATCATTGCTAAGATAGAGGCGGTAACACCAGTTGCTAAGAATGGTGAGATTAATATATCTCCGCCATGTAAATAGTATTTAGCGTAGTAAGTCCCCACAGAGCCTCTTATTACAATGCCACACATCAACAAAACCAAAGCAGCACACAAGAGAAGCCACTGATCATTCGTCAATAGCAATTTGGCCTGCTCTTTCAATTTTGTTTTTTCAATTACAGGTTTTATTCGTTCTTTTGTCGTGAAAAAGCAAACCAGAAATAATATTGACCCTAGAATCCCCATCAGGCCCATAGCAGGTTGATAACCATCGCGCATATTCCCATCGCCTAAATAAAGAGCTAAAGCGGGAACAACTATGGTCACAAGGAATGCGGCGACTTTTACAAGAACAAAACGGTAACCATTGGCACTTAATCGTTCGGCCGGATCATCTGTAATAACACCAATTAGTGAAATATATGGAATGGTTACTATAGTAAAGATTAAGGTAAGTAGAATATAACTAAAGTAAGCCCAAGCTAATTTGTACGAATAAGCGATATCTGGAGTGATAAACGCAAGATAGACAGCCACACCGAAAGGTATGGCAAACCACAACATAAACGGTCTGTAGTGACCATGTTTACTATTACACTTGTCTGTGATCATTCCCATTACTGGGTCCGAAAATGCATCGATCAAACGCACTACGATAAACAAGACACCCATATCTGCAGGATCTAATCCATAAATATCGGTATAAAAATAGGCAATGATAAGTTGCATCGTGATCATGACAATATTCACTGCCATATCACCTGCACCAAACCCTATTTTTTCTCTAATACTGAGTTTCATCGCACTCATAAAGATGACCTTTTTGCGTTTTAGGAAGGTGGATCTTTAATTAGAAGTTGATTAGATATCGTCCACCTCTAACTGTAAAGGGTACTGATGAATTTGCCGCCGCTGATCGATAATCCTGTGATGAATACCTACAAGCGTCACCGATTTCCTCCCGATATTATCAGTTACGCGGTTTGGCTCTACCATCGATTCAACCTAAGCCATCGTGATGTCGAAGACCTGCTCGCAGAACGAAGCATTACTGTCAGCTACGAAACCATCAGACTCTGGAGTATCAAGTTTGGTGCTCTATACGCTCGCCGTTTGAAACGGCGACACCGTGGTTATGGCGATACGTTCGACATCGATGAAGTTTTTGCCGATAGAATCGCAGTTGTATTCTGGAATTCTACGGATGCGGGAATTTTGCGTGTTTGAGTCGTGATGAGTTGTGCATTGTTAGGCGTAGTGTGCAACGAGCGCCCTAACGGCTCTTCAATGATTACAGTTATTTACATTCCGTCCTGCTAACTACGAACCAGGCGGTCGGGAGTTCGAATCTCTCCGGGCGCGCCACCAATAAAAAGGTGTCCCGTTGGGGTCCCTTTTCTATTAGGAAATAAGGGGTCGAACCGATTTTTCTGCTATAGATCCAGTACCTGCGATCAGTGCCGGAGCGTCGACGAAATCGGTTCGACCCCTTATTTCCACTTATTTCCAGCACCTAATAACACCTGCTATGGTCAGGATCTCAAAATCGGGAGACTGCAATGCCGGGGACCATTCGGAGCGCGAGAGTCGCTACCTGCCTGCTTGTACTTATGGCGTCGGTTCCGCTTACGGCGGCCGTCGCTGATAGCGATGACAATCCGAATATTGTCCTCGTACTGATGGACAATTTTGGCTGGGGAGAGATTGGTGTCTATGGTGGCGGTGAAATGCGTGGTGCCCCGACACCCCGGATAGACAGCATTGCCGCTGAAGGCTTGCGGTTAACGAATTACCAAGAAGATCCGGGGGCGCCAGATCCGTAGGTGCCAGTTAATCGGCGTGCGGTATTTTCCCGCCGCAGGCCCCCGCACGGTCAATTCAGCATGCGCGCTATTCTGATCAATCTCTCCGGGGCCGTTCTCGCACATCCATGTGCGGCGCGGCACTCGTGCGTCCTGCAGATCGTGCGCCAAAACATCAAGCGTCTCGACGAGTTTCCCATTCTTAAAGGGCGCAGGGCCGCCCCAATTGGATTGCCCATCGAGGAGCCGGCCTTTTATCCTGGTTCCTATAGGGTCAGACGGTCACGATGCACGTGAATCGTTCAGCCAAAGTCCAGGAACCAAACCTGGTTCGCAGTATCGGCATTTTTGGTGGCGCCCTGCTTGTTTTAAACGGACTGATCGGTGCGGGAATTTTTGCATTGCCACCAGTTGTTGCTGCTCGTGCGGGAACTCTTGGTCCCTGGCTATTATTGGGGGCGGGTTTTCTCTTCACGGCAATCGTGCTGGCGTTTGCCGAATTGTCCGGCTATTTTCGTAAGTCGGGTGGTCCGGTCTTATACGCAACGGTCGCGTTCGGTCCGCTGATCGGATTCAGCACAGGTTGGGTTTATTATATTAGCCGTGCAGTCGCGCTCGCAGCGAACTCGAACATTATGGCGATTTATCTTGCTGCGCTCTTTCCGTGGTTCGGTACGGACATCGGACGGGCTGCACTGATTGTGGTCGTTCTCGGCGGGTTGACCGTGGTAAATGCACTCGGCGTCAAGAATTCTATTCGGACGCTGACACTGTTCACTTTCCTCAAAGTTCTGCCTCTCGTTGCAATGATACTTCTCGGACTACAGTATTTCACGCCGGAAACCGTCTTTCCTGCGAATTGGCCCACGATTGATGACTTTGGCGGTACAGTCCTTCTACTAATGTACCCGTTCATCGGATTTGAGTCCGTCCTGATAACGGCAGGAGAAACGAAGAATCCCAGGGCAACGATTCCAAAGACGCTTATTCTTACGGTCATAGCGACAGGCGTCTTTTATTTGCTGATAATGCTTGTGTACAACGCTGTCTTGCCCGGCACACCCGATCCGGACGCAACGCTTGTTGAGGTGGGGCGAGTGTTGGCGGGTTCCGCAGGCGCAGTTGCAATCACACTGGCAGCGGTTTTTTCCATAGGAGGCAACCTGTCCGGCACTATGTTGGCTGGGCCACGGCTCACATTTGCGCTTGCAGAACAACGTTTGCTCCCAAACTGGTTTGGCAGAATCAACGCCAGGTTTTTATCGCCCGCAAATTCAGTGATGTTTCTTGGCGGTCTGGCTATGATTCTGGCGTTATCTGGATCATTCGTGCGGTTGGCAATCGCAACTTCGCTTACGCGGCTAATCGCTTACGCCGTCTGCATAGCAGCGTTGCCGGTTGTCAGGCGGCGAGCAGATCGCGATGCAAGATCACGCGCGTTTCAAGTCGGTGGGGGATATACGATTCCTGCCATTGCGTTCTTCCTGTGCCTGTGGGTGATATCGTATTCACCAACTGATGCATGGTTGATGGTTGGTGGCTTACTGGTCGTGGGCCTCGTCCCGTATTTTCTGACGCAGCGACAAATCGGGGGTGCCGGTGCCACCTAGAGTTCCTGGATTGGTAGTGTTCAATTGTGGGCTGCTTTATTAAATGTAATGTTGAGTCGCGTCAGATTGCGCTAAAGAATAAGTTCGGGACCCAGCGTCCTGGATAAACCGCCGATTCGCCAAACAACGTGAAATTCCAGGAGAATATCGTATGCCACGATTCGCGACGCGTCTTGATGCGATGCTTCCAGCGGAAGCGTCGCAGCTTCTGAGCGAGACCAAAGAAATGCAACGTCAGGGTAAGAGTGTTATCCAGCTCTGCGTAGGTGAGCCGGATTTTGACACGCATGTAACAGCAAAAAAGGCCGCCAAAGATGCAATTGACGCGGGCGAAACCAAATACGCTCCTCTGGCAGGTATTCACGAGTTGCGGCAGGCAATTTGTGAAAAACTCAAACGGGAAAATGGCATTGACTACACTGTTGACAATGTCATCGCCGGTACTGGCGGAAAGCAGGTTATCTTCAATGCACTAATGGCTACTTTGAACCAGGGTGACGAAGTCATTGTGCCCGCACCGTATTGGGCTGGATATCCGGATGTCATTCGACTGTGTGGCGGTGTACCGATTTTCGTCGAAACCAGTGAGGCAGACGACTACATTTTGCAACCGAAGACCCTCGTCGCAGCCATCACAGCCGGGACCAAGTGGATGATCCTGAACAGTCCATCAAATCCAACCGGCGCGGTATATGAGCGTGCTGATCTTGAGTCGCTAGCCGAGGTACTGCGGCGTTATCCGGATATTTGGATCATGTCCGACGACATCTACGAACATGTCGTGTTTGATGGCCAGGAATTCGCCACTCTGGCCGACGTGGCACCCGATCTGAAAGACCGCATTCTTATCGTGAATGGCTGTTCCAAAGGCTATGCTATGACAGGCTGGCGGATTGGTTATGGCGCGGCTAACGCCGAGTTGATCCGGCGAATGACGACAATCCAGTCTCAGGTTACGCTCTCACCATCAACCATTAGCCAGTGGGCCGCAGTCAAAGCGTTGAACGACAAGCTCAACTTCGATGCTGAGCAAATCGAGGTCCTCAAGGCTCGTCGGGACCTGGCAGTCTCCATGCTAAACCAGGCCAGCGGGCTCAGTTGTAACCGACCTAAAGGCGCATTCTACATCTATGTCAATTGCGAAAAATCTCTTGGGAAGGTAGCGCCAAGCGGGGCTGTCATTGAGACTGATCGAGACCTGTGCCGCTATTTCTTAGAAGAAGCCGAAGTGGCCGTGATGCCCGGCAGCGCTTATGGGCTTTCTCCCTATTTCCGTGTTTCCTACGGGATTAGTACGGCAGAACTGGAAGAAGCATGTAAGCGCATGCAGGTGGCTTGCGCCGCACTTACATCGAATGCACAAAGCTGAGCTGCAGCTGTCCCTTTCCGATCGTATCCGTTTGTTGATGCATGTAACCCAGCTGGATCCTTAAGTTGTCGCGCAGACTGTATCCGAATGCCAAATACAGCCGGTTGCGGTCGAAATGATCCACGCGACGGTTATCACCAATATTTTGATTGAGGTTAACAAACAGCTCGTTGTAGAAAGCGAGATAGGTCGCGCCGGCGCCAAGCGTGTCCTGATTCAACGGTAAATTTAACCCGAAGAAGTATCGTAGTCTCGTCCGGAAATCCTGATTGTCGACCCAGCGTTGCTCAAAGCGAAAGCGATGCGTGAGGAATAGTTTTTGCCCGACACGCTGCGGAATCACGGCTTCCTGATACAGGCGTTTTTCCCGCGTCGCATCGCCACTGGGTCCAAATGGTTCCGACGAAATATGCGCCGCGCCGAAAGTGTATTGCACGCGCTCAGAACGTGGCTTCCAGGTCAGGCCGCCACGAATCAGCAGCTGTTCCAGGTCCCCGCCAAGATCCCAGTTGCGATGCTGAATATCACCCTGGAATCCCGTATTGCTACCTTCTTCGGCAAGACTCCAGAGATACATGTACCACGCACCGGTCTTGTTCTCATCTACCTGCGCCAATGTCGGCGTTACAATAAGCGTCGCGGCAACGGTGATCCAAACGCGAAAAAAGTGAAGAGTTAATTGCCTAGTCATTCTCAATATTGTTCAGGGCTAAGGGCTACGCAGCAGATGCACGAACACCGCTGCACTGTGACTGTAATGCAGGCACTGCCGTTCACTCAGCCCGCACCGGCCACTGGCCGAGGCTGGCCTGAGTTGGCGGGACCCGCAGGGATTGCTCTGGAGTAGTATGTGCGAGCCCGGCTTGTTCAAATTGTTCGACGACGTAGTTCACGGTCGAGTCCATTGCTTCTAAAAACGGACCTGGGTAAATCCCAATCCCAAATACAGCGATGGCGAGCGGTACTACGGTGATCATTTCACGAACTTTCATATCGGTCAGCCCTCGAGCGGCGTCGGTTCTCGGTTGGCCCAACGCGACGCGTTGCAGCATCCACAACATATAGGCCGCACCCAGTACGATACCGCCCATTGCGAAGACGACGAAAACGAAGTTTATGTAGGACACGCCTACAAGAATCAGAAACTCGCCAATGAAATTTGAGGTTGCCGGAAGACCAAACGACGCTACAACGAACAGACTAAGAACGGCGACGAAACGCGGCATACGTTGGTGAAGCCCACCATAATCGGCTATCGATCGGCTTTGAGTCCGATCGTAGAGTTGTCCAACCATCAGAAACAGGGCTCCCGTCGTGATGCCGTGAGTGACCATTTGCAAAATCGCGCCCTCAATTCCTTCACTGTTGAACGAGAAAATCCCGAGTGTCACGAAACCCATATGGGACACCGACGAGTAAGCGACAAGTCTCTTGAGGTCGGACTGTGCCAATGCCATGTAACCGCCGTACAAAATCGCCGCAACCGATATCCACAACACAAACGGCGCAAACAGCGTGGAGACCTCGGGAAAGATCGGTAGGCAGAAACGAATAAAACCGTATCCACCCATTTTCAACAAAACACCGGCTAGCAGAACGCTACCTGCGGTCGGTGCCTCCGAGTGTGCGTCTGGCAGCCAGGTGTGAAACGGCAGCATTGGCAGTTTGATCGCGAAACCCACGAACAGCGCCGCAAAAATCCAGAATTGAGATTGCTCCGAATAGACGGCATCGGCCAGCATCTGGATGTTGAATGTATCTGCTTGCAGGGACAGACCCAGGATGCCGACGAGCAGAAACAAACTTCCTGTCAGGCTGTACAGAACAAATTTGAGTCCGGCCTTGACGCGGTTAGGCCCACCCCAGAGCACAATCATAAAGTACATGGGAATCATCGTGACTTCCCACAACATGAAAAAGAGAAACGCATCGAGCGCGGTGAAGACGACCATCATCGCGCCCTGCACCAGCAGTATAAGCATCATGAAGGCCCGGACGCGCGTCGTAATGGAATTCCACGAAGCCAGGACGCACAGCGGACAGAGTAAAGCGGTGAGCATCACCAGCAGGATACTGATACCGTCGACACCGACCGCATATTCGATACCGAATGTCGGCATCCATTCCATGCGCTCGACGAACTGCATGCCCGTTTCGGCGGTATCGAATCCCAGCCAGACCCTTAGGGCCAGATAAGCGTCCACCAGGGTCGCGACCAGAGCCGTCCAGAGAATGGCGGTTCGCCCCCGCACGACTGCCAGGGCTGCGATGCCGATAAACGGCACGGCAATCATCCAACTCAGTAAATGGTCTGCGAATGCGCTCATTGTTATTGCCTATCTTATGCGATCCAGTAAAAGAAGCCCAAGGCCGCTGCCAGCCAGAACACCACGATCAGCAAATCGTGCTGCAGTGTCCGCGGCTGGATGCCCTGGAGCGTTTGTCCGGAGGCGTCTACGCCCCTGCCGACGCGTTCAATATTTTTCGTCGACTCCGACCTGCCAAATTGTTCCATCCGCCGGGCAGCATCGACGCTTCGGTTGCCAATCGAGACCACAACGCGATCGATCAGTCCCATGTCGATGACACGCCACAACCAGCGCGAGAACTTAATGCTGCTCGGACCCAGCGAAACGACGAACCGATCGATGACGCCCTGATCAATCACCCGCCACAGCCAGCCAGCCACACCAATAGTCGGCCGGACGATTAAAACATCGTAAATCTCGTCGAAGTACCCCTTGTTCAGGAAGAACACGTACAACCTTTTCTTCGACCGCGACACGTCACGGGAATGCGCCCGTGCGCGCGTGGCGTATGCGACTGCCCAGCCTGCAACGGCAATGGCAAGCGGAACGAATATCCAGGCAGAGAACCCACCCGCCGGTGCCGTGGTGACCTCGCCGAAAACCCCGACCGACGGTGACAGGAACGCCGTAAGCCAGCGCCACACAAGCACCAGCACGGAAACCAGTATCGCCATCACAATCACAACACCGATGACATGCTTCGCAGAGAACAGGGACGGGCTGACGCGGGAATCGCTGCCGCGTGTACCCGGTGGCCCTCGACGAAATGCGGTCGTGGCACTTTTGAAAATCGTCATCGCAGTAAAGAACACGGTGCCAAGGCCGATGATCCAGAGTGCAATGCCCGCCGCCGAAAAACTCTGCGACAGCCAGAGGTGTTTATAAGGACCGGAAAATATGACGAGTGGTGGTATTACGGACATCAGTAGCGCGCCGGCGAAAATCGCAGCTTTCGATCCCGCCGGTTCGTCGTCAGGCGTTTCCACGTGGCGATGCGTTGCTGCAAGAACGTTGCCGGTCGACAGGAACAGAAACGCCTTGAAGAATCCGTGGGCGAGCAAATGGAAAATGGCTGCAACGAATGCGCCCACGCCGCAAAGCAAGGTCATGAATCCAAGCTGGCTGATCGTCGAGTAGGCGAGCGTGCGCTTAATGTCGGTCTGGGTGAGCGACACGATGGCCGCAAACAGTGCGGTGACGGCACCTATGGTTGCAATCACCGCCATCGCCGTTTGGGAGAGAACGATGACGGGACTTAGTCGAACCAGCAGGAACGGCCCCGCATTCACCATCGTCGCCGCATGAATCAGTGCAGAAACCGGCGTCGGCGCCTCCATGGCCAGCGGTAGCCACACGTGAGCGGGCATCTGTGCTGACTTGCCGATCGCCCCTGCGAAAAGACACAGCGTCAGTAGGGTGATAACACTCATGGGGACTTCGACGCCCGCCCGCGCCATCTCGAGAATCTGGGGAATGTCGAGCGTCCCGAATGCGTGGAAAGTCAGGATGATGCCCACTAACAGCCCAACATCCGCAATCGAGTTAACCAGGAATACTTTGGTGGCAGCGCGATAGGCCGACCGCCGCTCCGCATAGTGCGAAATGAGCAGGTAGGAACAAAGTCCCATGACTTCCCAGAAGATGAACGTCAGGAGCAGGTTGCTGCTCATGACGAGCATCGTCATCGCACCGGTAAAGAGCGCCGTCAACGCGAAGAATCGGCTGTGACGTGCGTCGCCGATCATGTAGCGCGAGGAGTAAACCTGGACGACGGTGCTTACGCCCGTGACCAGCAACAACAGCAACACCGTCAGAGAATCGATGAAGAAACCCAGGTCGACGACGAGCCTGCCCACGTCCAGGAAACGATACAGCGGCACCTCGATCACGCCGTTTTCCAGCACCTCGAAGAGTGCCGCGACGGACAGGAAGAACGAAGCCGCAACGGCAGGGATGACAATCCGGTGCCCCGTACCTTCCAGGCGCCGCCCGAACAAGGTCAGCGTGAGTGCCGCGCCGAGCGGTAGCAGAGGGATCAGTGTATATATCGACATGGTTCCTCAGATACCTCCAACGGACAAAGACTCGACAAAAATCTGGACAATGGAATCGCTCATGAGACCAAGAACAATCAATGCGATCGACACGATGCCGAGGGTTATGCGCACGGGAATCGCGACCAAGGTTGCTTCGGTCTGAATAGTGACGGGCTGATGAAACCAGGCCGAGAACAGCCTGAGGAAATAGCCTAGTGTCAGGAGTGTCGATGCCAGCACGGCGAACACCGCCACGTAGTGCTGCTCTTCGAGCGCCCCAAGAACGATATTCCACTTGCCGAAGAATCCGCCGGTTGGTGGCAGGCCTACCATGGAGATCGCGACAACAACCAGTGCGCCGGTTAACCAGGGCGAACGATTACTCACGCCTTTAAGATCCTCGAGCGTTCGAGCACCATGGTAGTGGAGTGCCGCGCCGGCAATCATGAACAGTGTTGCCTGCATGACCGCATCGTTAATCAAATAGAATAATCCGCCCGCCAGCGCCGTCGAATTGCCAAGGCTCACACCGAGCAGCATCAAACCGATGTGACTGATGCCCCCGTAGGCAAACATGCGCTTGATATCAGTTTGCACCAGCGCAAGCGCGCCGCCCACGATAGCCGCGAGAATGCCGATATCCTCTAACAGCACCAGCACCGGCACGTGGCTGACCACGGTGCCCGGCGCAATAAGCGCGTACTCGATACGCACCCACGCAATCAGCGATACTTTCGTGACCGTGGATGCCAGCAAAGGTGCGACCGACGATGGTGCATTGGCATACGCACCGGGCAGCCATCCGTGCAGCGGTATGAGCGCCATCTTGATGGAGAGACCAAGAAACAGGAATATCAAACCGCCCACTACGGCCGTCGACGTAATCAAGTCCGGGATGCGGGTCGCGAGATCCGCCATGTTCAGGGTTCCGGTCGCCGCGTAGAGATAACTCACGCCCAACAGGTACAGCATTGCCCCGAAGGATCCCAGCAGAAGGTAGCGAAACGCATAGACCAGCGCCTTGCCACCGGCCGCGCCGACAAGCGCGTATCCGGTGAGTGCCGCCACCTCGAGAAATACGAAAATGTTGAACAGGTCGGCCGCGAAAATAACGCCTATGAGCGACGCAACGAACAGGTTTATCAAAACGTAGTAGTGAAGACTTTTCTCAAGCTTCGGTGCCACGATAGCGTGTCCGAACAGGAGAGATACCAGCGCGATAGCGGTCATCGTCAACACCATGATGGCGGCGAGCGGATCATCGAGCCACGCGATACCCAGTGGCGCGGCCCATCCACCAAAGGCGTATTCAATGGGACCTTCGCTAAGGACGAAGCGCAGATTCATGACTGCAAGTGCCACCATGACCGACACCGTTGCCAGGGTCAGGGGACGACACCAAGATCGACGCCTGGCGCAAAGAATGGGCATCGCCACTGCTGTGACGAACGGAACGAAAAACAGAAGAACGGGCAGCTGAGAATTCATTCGACCCTCTTCACAACTTCGTCCTCATCGAGGCTTTCGTATTTACGATAGATTCCTAGAACGAGTGCAAGCGAAACGCCCAGCGTCGCGACCTGGACAACGATGGCCGTAACGGTCAATACATGCGGGAGCGGGTTTGCATAGGCCGCAGCGCTCAATCCAATCGCGTCCGACACGATCGGCACTGTGGCACCCTCTTTCGCGCTGAACGCGACGAGAAAAAAGAGCACGCTGGTCTGCACAATGTAAAGGCCGATCAGCTTCTTCACGTAATTCGGGTGCGCCGACATGATGTAGATGCCCCACAGGAACAAAATGACAAATACGACGAAATTTGGTCGTTGCACCAACGCCTGGAGAAACTCAGCCATGCGACACATCCTCGTCCTCGTCGCCCGACAGGCTGACGGCGATGGACAAACCAGTGACAGCGACATCCGCCGCAACACCGATCTGGATCATCATGATCCCAAGGAAATGCCGAGCCGTATCATCCAGGCCGGGAATTTGCAGATGCGAGTAATTCAGGAACTGTCCGCCGCCGATCAGGCAGAGCCCGCCGAGGCCGGCAATGATCAGAAGGCCGAGGCCGTCGCCGTTTAATACTTTCGCTCCGAGCGAGCTATGCGGCGAGTCGCGCCCGAAAATCAGAATAGACAGGATCATGCTCGCCGCCAGGATCACGCCGCCGACAAAGCCGCCGCCCGGACCGTAGTTACCGAACACCAGCACATAAATCCCGAAAACCTGGGCGATCGGTATGACAATTCGCCCGAGCGTGCGCACAATGACGCTGTCGTGTGCCTGGATCATAGTTCGCCCTTCTTGAGAATCAGTGCACAGGCGATTCCCGCCGTGAAAATCACGATGGTTTCAATGAGCGTATCCAGCGAGCGATAGTCCATCAGGATGGCCGTCACGACGTTCGGCGTTGCCGTTTGCTGAACACTGTTCTCGATATATTCGGGCGAGATGTGCGTGCTGGCCGGAGAACCCGGATCGCCAAACGCTGGAAGATCCGCCGCGCCATAGAGCAACAGCAACCCGACAAGTGGGAGAGCGACGAACGCGATCCAGGGCGTCGGCGCTCGGCGAATCCGCGTGTCTTTTTCCTGCGTCGTAAAGAGGGTCAGCAGGAAGAACACGGTTGCGAGCCCGGCACCAACCACCGCTTCAACGAAGGCCACATCCACCGCGCCGAGTAACGCCCAGACCAGTGCCAGTGTAAAACTGTAGGTGCCGAGGATCAGTACCGACGAAATAAGATCCCGGACCAGGATGGCACCCGCCGCTGCCATGACCAGGAAAATAAGCAGGGGAAGTTCAAAAGTCATTCCGTGTCGCCCTCCGAAGTCTTGAGGCCAGAACGATGTGCCGCCCGGATAGTCGCGTGCGCAATGACCGGGTTCAGCAACATAACGAGGATCAGCACGATCATGATTTTGAGAAAATTCATATTGAAACCCTGATAGACGGCGAGGCCGGCCAGCACGAGAATCGCACCCAGTGAATCCGTCAGCGACAGTGCGTGAGCGCGCACAAAAACGTTGGGCAATCGCAACATTCCGATTGAGCCGACGACGAGAAAAAACAGGCCAAACACCGTGAGTGCAATCGCAAGAACAGTCATTTCCGTTCCACTCCCCGTTCCTCGAGAAACTTCGCAACGGCCAACGCGCCCACGAGATTCAGGAGTGCGTAACCGGTAGAGATATCGACGAACATCTCGACGCGCTCGTACACGGTGCCGATCACAACCAGCAGCACAATCGCTTTTGTCGAAATGCCGTTCAACCCGAGAACCCGGTCGAAGACGCTCGGCCCGCGAACCACGCGATACAAATAGACGACCATCAATGCGGTTAAAGTGATGAGCACGAAAAGGAAGAAGTTATTCATTGTGTACTTCCTCCAGGTGTACTCCGGCCATTCGTGAACATGCGACTGATCTTTTCGTCGAACGCGCCCGCCGACAGGTCGGCGAGCGATGCTTCATCGATGGCGTGCACCATCAGTTCCCCCGGCGCGATCTCCACGGTAATCGTGCCAGGCGTTAGCGTGATTGAGTTGCCGAGGACCACCAGCTCGCCGTCGCTCTTTAACTCGGTCTTATGCCGGATCATCGTCGGCGAAATGGGCAAGGACGGGGCCAGGATGAGTTTGCTGACGTGCAGCGCACTTTTCAAAACCTTGCCCAACAGCCACGGCAGGTAACCCAGTGCCGCGAGCCAGGACATCCTGCGAGTCGGCGCTGGACGCGACGGTCTTAGCCACATGACAAACCCGGCGACTAACGCACCCACGACGACGTGCGCCACGTCGAAGGAAGTCGACAAAAGGAGCCAGAAGACAAACAGCAGGAAGGTTCCTACAATTTTCATAGCTCGACCGACCTCCACGTTGCATCTTTGTAGTAGCGGTGAAACTCGTAAGACGCCGGATCAAGTGCCACGAGATTTACCCATTCGTTGTGAAAAAACTGTTGCAGCACATCATGCCGACTGATGATTGCACCGATGATCTGCGGATCGGCCTCGATGATCGTAAGCAGGCGCATGGGTTCGTGTTTGTGCGTCTGCCCGTCATTGACTGTCTGTAGCGGAAGGCCGGTTGCCAGGTCGCTTTGTGCGCCGTACATGAGACCAATTCCGGACACGACATTGTGAATAACCTTGCTGCCACTGCCGTACTTCCACGGGTCGGTCGCGGAGAAGTAGTGCTCCATGTTGATCCATTCACCAACGACGAGCGGCGCGGTCATGATCTTTTCGAGGATCGCGCCTTCGGGATCGGTTCTCGAGTCGTAAGAATGCAGGAAGGTCCGGCCGCCAAGGTCCACACCTTTGGTGATGGTTCTTCGGCCAATAATGAAGGCGGCATTACCGGATAGTCCCCACTCGGGTCGCGAGTTGGCCCAGTCGAAGCTTCTGGCTTCGACGTGCGCGTAAGCCTGCTTCGACGTCATGTTACGCGGCGTGCCCGGAATGCGGCCGCAGCGCTCGAGCGCCTGTTGCGCACCGCCCTCTTCGAAGCCAGCGCGCAAGGCTTGCAAATCGTCGCGGTGGCTCTCGGGCACATCTTCGAGATCGTACAATTCGACACGATCTGTATTCGTGTTGTGCTTGCCGGGCATAAACCAGGTGTCAGCGGAAATTTCCAGGCCGCGCCTCGCGAGTTCTTCGCGGACGGCAGGACTGTTACCCATGGCGGCAAAAACGCGCGCGTTCGGGTCACCGGGCCGTCCGCCGCAGGCGCCGCAATCAAGCGCCGCAAAGTACGGATTGTTATCCGAACTGCCACCATGGCCACACAACACGATGAAGCGCCCGAAATTCTTGACCAGCCCCACCGTTCGTAGCCCGTTTTCAACGAACGTGGCCTGCTCTTCAATGGTGAAGCCACGTATCAGCGTCGTCGGCTCGCCTACTACCTTTGGCGGTTCACCGGTGTCGACGCCAACGTTGATTTCAGTCGCCACGGGCCGCACAAACCAGCGGTCCGTTGCCCGTACCAGTGCCTCCCAGGGCCGTCGGATCATCGTCTTGCCGACCAGACCGAAACTGAAAAAGACGCCGAGGACGTCCACGAGCAGGAATGATGCGACAGGGTTGTGCTTCAGATCGTGAAAGAGCTGTTCCCCGAATTTCTTCCAGCGTGATCCGGATGCGTAACTGGACAGCGCCTGTTCCTGGCCTTCGCGGGGAAGTTCGAACAGTGCGTTCGAAGGTGACAGCAACACCGGGCAGAGCGCGGGCGACTCGTCAGTATCGAAAACGCGATGACTGATGGGAATACCGAAGAAACCCGCGTAGCCGAAGGTTTCGAATTGTCCGACACTTTCGAAGTGGCGGCGAAAGGGTTCGGAGCGCACGTCGATACAAAATGCCACCTGCGCCAGCGGTCGTTCGCCACCCTCTGGAACGGCGTCGCGGTTGGCCGCGATCTTCGACAGAATACCTTCGCGGTAGGAATCTTCGTAAGCTTCAAGCCACACCGGACCGTGCTGGTTTTCTGGAAACGCGTCGAGCCAGCCAAGAATTTTCGACGCATGGTCATTGGTAATCGCGCGAACTGCATCGGCCGGAAGCGCCAGGAACTGTGCGAGGTGGAACACACGCCATGCATCTCGGCACACGGCAAGTTTGTTGGGGCTGACGGAGGCAATGTCCGTATCGCCGTGTTCTTCGAGGTACCTGGTGACTGCCGGCAAGGTACCGTCGATGCCCCATTGGCGGCGAGCCTCGACACCCACAAGCTCTGCTTCGTAAAACAATCGGGCAGCGAGGTAGTGCACGATATCGATCGGGCACTCCTTCTGGAGCAGGTCGTCCGGATTCAGACCGCGCCAGCGAACGTAACCGGTCCAGCCCGAAAGCTGGGCAAGTACGCGCGTCAGGTAGTCTGTCCAGCGAGCTTCGGGAATCTGCAATTTTCCAAGCGACTGCTTGATTGCCGCTTCCGGGTCGTCGGGTAACTCTGCAATCTTCTCGGCAAAACGATCGATGCCCAGAAACCGGCCGCTGGCGTCGTATGCGGCAAGCTCACGCCATCCGGCGTAGAACCCGGATCGCTTTCCGGGCATCTGCCAGCCCGCCATACCCTCGTCGACGAACGACGAGACCCATTTGATCATGTGCTCGTCAATGGTCGCGACAATCGATGACTCGGTCAGTTCGTCGAGCCAGTCGCTCAGCGACCGCCGGAACGGCAGCTCCGGGTGCAGATTGCTGATTTCTTTTGGCACGTTGTCGTTCCTCGCGACGCGGGGATCGACGAGGTCCAGTACGGACAACACCTGTTGCCAAAGCTCGTCAAGATCGACGTTTGTATTTGCGCCGGGACGGTGCTGTGTCAACGCACCTTCACTGTTGAACTGCCAATCGAAAAGCGCTGGCTCAAGCGCGTTGATCCCGTGAAGGAGATGGAGCAGCTGCACCTCGTTCGCTGAGACCGTGCGAGAGGCCAGTGCAATTGAATCGTCAGTTTCTGGTCCAACGTGCGCGAACGCCCGTTCGACATTGCGCTCCCGGATACGCCCCGCTTGGTAAAAGCCACGATACTCGTCATTCGGCAAATACCCCTCGGCCCCGAAGAGATGCTTCGCTTCCTGAATCGCCTCATCGAACGGCAGATGCTCGAGGCCGTGGATCGGGTTGTGATGCACGAAAGATTTCATCGGCCAGAACTGCGAGACCGGTTCAACGGCCTCTTCGATCTGGTGGAGGAGTGTGCTCGTCTCAGCCATCGTCAGCCCTATGCTTTCAACGCAGCCAGGGGATGCCCGGATAGCGGCTGATGCCCGTCGATGCCGATGATCGAGAGCTCGCGGTCGCTTTCCACAAACTCTCTTTGCAGCACGTCCAGGTTGGCCCTGACCGTATGGTCGACGAACTTCGTGCCGGACAAATCGATGACGACTTTCTTCGCCTCCTGGCGACTAATTAACCGCTTGAGCGCGATCCACGTGCTGAAGACTGCCGATCGATTGACTTTGATTGTCGCCGTGTCGCTGCGATCATCTTCCACGCTGAAATTGGACTTGAACAACGAACCTATCGGCGTGCCATTCAAGACATGAATGATAGCTTTCACCAGGATGCCTATCCCGATACCAACGAGTAGATCGGTCGCGAGGACGCCCAGGATTGTGGATACGAAGACGATGAGTTGTTCACGCCCCACCTGGTACATGTGTTTGAACTCCTGGGGCGATGCCAGCCGAAAGCCCGTAAACACGAGCATTGCGGCGAGTGCCGCGAGCGGTATCCGATTAATGAGAAACGGGACGAGTGCGACGAAGGCGAGCAAAAAGATGCCGTGGAACATGTTCGCGAACCGAGTGCGCGCACCGTTATCAATGTTCGCTTTGCTTCGTACGATTTCGGAAATCATCGGCAGGCCACCAATGAACGCGGCGAGCGTGTTGCCGATGCCGACCGCGAGGAGATCTTTGTCGAGATTCGTTTTGCGGTGCCACGGATCGATCTGATCGACGGCCTTTGCGCTCAAGAGCGACTCGACACTGCCGATTAGCGAAAACATCACAATGTACTTGATGCCGACCGTCGTGAATACGCCGGAGAAATCCGGGAAAGTAAGCGCACTGAACATATCGTTCGGCACGTTCACGAGGAAGCGCGGTCCGAGAGAATGGTCCTGCCCGCCAAACGAAATGATTTGCTCGCGTCCAATATCGAAATACATCCCGAGGGGAACGGCAATCAGGAGCACGAGCATAGGGGCTGGAATGATCTTGAGCTTCGGGTTCTCAATGAACGTGAAGCCGAACATGATAACAAGACTAATGCCGCCAATAAGGGCAATGACCGGATTCATCTCCAGGAAATAGCCAGGTATCGCTGCGAGCCGTTCCAACGGAGCCCCCGTCACCCTGGAGGCCAAGCATTATCGGAAATTGAGTGGCGATGACGAGAACACCGATCGATGCGAGCAGCCCGTGCACCGCCGAGGTCGGAAAAAATTCACCAAGAATTCCCGCCTTGAAGACCCCAAAGAGTATCTGAATTACCCCTGCGGCTACTCCGACGCCCAGCGCCAGTCGATACGCTTGAATATCGGCAGCCACATCCGCACCGGCGGTGAATCCGAACTCGGTGACACAACCGAGGGCGACGACGATGAGCCCGGCGGCGGGGCCCTTGATGGTCATCTCCGAGTTGCTGATGAAGGCGGACAGAATACCGCCAATGATCGCCGTGAAAACACCTGCGATTGCGGGGTAGCCGCATGCAAGCGAGATGGCGAGACACAGCGGAAGTGCGATGAGGAAAACCAGAAATCCGGATAATGCGTCGGCTTTCCAGTTTCGCGCCAGACCTTCTAGCGTTCCCTGCGGAACGTCGTTTGTATCAGTACTCATATCACCCTTCTTGTTTATCTGGGGAACTCGATATTGAATTGATGGAGCGCGCCAGGAGACCGCGCGTACTCTTCCGGTCGTGGGCCACTAGTTATTCCCGGATTTACGCTGTGACAAGGACCACAAACGCCGTGCCGTTTTTATATCTGAAGGCTTGAGGCCGGTTATGCGGCCTTCGATGAAGTTGAGGCCCTCGACGATCCAGGCAGCAATTTCCGGATGGAGCAGAGAATAGAAATGCCGGCGCCCATCGCGACGCTCTTCGACAATGTGATGCAACCGCATTAAGCCAAGGTGTTGCGAGACGCGCGGGCCGGGAAGTTCCAATTTATCGACGAGGGAATTGACATCACACTCCCCAGCACGCAATTCCTCGATGATTCGGATCCGGTCCGGATGGGCAATCACGCGAAGAACCGCGGCGAGTTCCTTGGCGACTAGCTGGCGCTTTGGCATTTGAATCTTCCCCGATACTTCTCGTAGATTCAGCTAATCTCATCATATCTGAAAGTGTATATATTCAAAGATGTGAAGATTAGAGCGCAGGAGTTAATCACGAGCAATTTTGAAAGTCAAACCCAACCGTCAGCTATCTGCCTGACAACCAGGCGGTCAGAGTTTGTACGAAGAGCGCGGAGCCCTGCGACAAGCGGGCGGCGCGGCAGCCGCATATCGTTGCGGGTGCGCCAGTAAATCAACGGTTACTATTGGACACTTAATTATAATTGTCGAAAATATTTGTACTTCTGACGCGATAATCAAAAGAAACCGCGTGCAGTATTATCTCAACGGATTCAAACCGGGAGATCCGACAGACTTTGGTGCGACCGATGATCCGAATACGACACCTCCGCTGGTAGATCTTCCCGAAGCCGTCGGCGTTTTAATCGTTGGCTGTGGACCAGCCGGATTGTTGCTTAGCGAGTGGATCCCGAACGCGATGGTCAGAAAAAAGTCAGAAATGCCCGTGATGTCGTCGGGTGTGACGGTGCGAGAAGGTCCGTTAGACAGTTGCTGTCATTAGCCGATGAGGGGAGATTCAGCAAATAAGGCCTGGGGTGTAACAGATCATTCGGTGGTCACGGACTTTCCGGAAATCCGCAGCAAGAGCATCATTCAGTCAACTGAAGACGGCAATCTTCTGATCATTCCGCGAGAAGGAGCCACCTGGTTCGTTTCTATGAGGTCCTTTTAGTCCCAGCCCGAAAGAACTGCATTATCCGGCCTGGGACTGGAGTCTGAGTGCTTCTGTCGGGATAATCAGGAATCGCCCGTCAAGTGACCCTGAAGAATGGCACAGCACGTTATTTTTGCGGCGCCCTTTTTCCTGGACGCAACTCTACGCTTTCTCCGAGGCGCCTCCCGCCTGCCGGACATTCAGCTTACGGTTGTGAGCCAGGATCCCGAGCAACGCATGCCCGACGATCTTCGTTCCTGCATTGCCGGTCACTGGCGCGTCGGCGACGCATTGGACCCGCAGCAGCTCGTCGATGCCGCTCGTCAGCTCGAATCGCGCTTCGGCAAGGCGATAAGCTACATCGGGGCACTGGAGCAGCTACAGGTGCCGCTGGCACTGGCGCGTGAGGTGCTTGGAATCGACGGGCTAACCTCCATGGCGGCCAGAAACTTTCGTGATAAGTCCCGTATGAAAGACGTCCTCCTGGAAGCCGGCATTCCCTGTGCGCGGCATGCATTGGTGGGCAATCGTGAAGCGGCGGAATCCTTCATCGGTCGCGTCGGCTTCCCGGTAGTCGTAAAGCCGCCCGATGGCGCCGGTGGCAAGGCCACATTCAGACTGGATGGGCCGGAAGACTTTGCAACCTGGTTGCACCGTTTTCCACCAAACCCTGATCACCCAACCCTGTTCGAGGAGTTCGTGCGCGGCACAGAACATTCCTTCGACAGCGTGTTTGTCGGCGGTCGGCCTGTCTGGCATTCGATCTCCCGCTATATGCCTTCGCCCCTGGAGGTACTGGAAAACGACTGGATACAGTGGTGCGTCCTGTTGCCGCGCGACATCAGCGGCCCGGAATTCGATCCGATTCGCGAAGCGGGATTCGCAGCAATCGCGGCGCTTGGGCTGCAAACCGGCCTGAGTCACATGGAGTGGTTCCGCCTTGCCAATGGCAACATCGCCATCTCCGAGGTTGGTGCGCGACCGCCAGGCGCACAGATTTCCTCGCTGTTATCGTATGCTCATGACATCGACTTTTACGAGGCGTGGCCGCGACTGATGGTGTTCGGGCAGTTTGCGGCGCCAGAACGCCGTTATGCAGTGGGTGCCGCCTATGTCCGCGGACAAGGCCGTGGTCGCGTTAGCGATATCCATGGTATCGACGAGGTACAGCGCCGCTTCGGATCGATCGTCGTTGAGGCGAAGCTACCGAATAAGGGACAGCCTCCGAGCGATAGCTATGAGGGGGACGGCTACATCATTGTCAGGCACCCGGATACCGACGTTGTGCAGGAAGCGCTGCAGCAAATCGTGAGCACTATTCGGGTGGAACTGCGGTGAGCCAGGCTCCCATAAGACTGCTGCTCGGTCCGCAGCGACCCACCGTAAATCTCGATCACGCCCTGGGCCGGTCTGGAATCGGGGCAGGCCCCATCGCGGTCATATCAGCCGCATGGCAGGAGGCCGAAGGCGATATTGGTGACGTGCAGGCCCTCGTAAAGGGCCCGCTTACCGATCTCGGCATTTATCACAAAGCCAATGAATTATTCAGCGCCGACAGGCAGCTGCACGATGCCTATCGAATGCGCCAGGAACGACTCAAAGAGCAGCAACGCCTGTACCGCATGCGTTTGCGGCAGCTCATGATCGCGGCGCGGGCAACCTTGCGCACCGAAGGCGAGGCAACGCTTGTTGCTGCCGAGCGACGCCACGCGATCTCGCAGCTGCGCGCGCTTGATCGGCATCACCTTCGTCAGGTCGGGAAGATTCACGGTCGTTTCGAGAGCGTGGTCAATGTGGATGCCAATACGCTTCTTGCTGACCGCGTGGCCGCGCTCGATGAACAGCTAACGCAATTCGAGACGGTTCTCATTACGGGGGGCAATGTCGTCGTTTTAATGAATCGCCTGGGTCTGTTCGGTCTGCACCGCATTCTGCGAAAGAAGAACATTATTGCCTGGTCCGCGGGCGCAATGGTCTTATGTGACCGCATCGTGCTTTTTCATGACAAGCTGCCGCAGGGCCGCCGCGACGCCGAACTCCTGAGTCAGGGCATGGGCGTGCTACCGCGTCTCGTGCTGCTTCCAAACCCGACCGACCGGCTCCATACGCGTGATCTGCCGCGTGTCAGCCTCTTTGACCGGCGTTTTTCGCCGGCCATCTGCACGACGCTTGATAGCGGCTCTTTCCTGTTATTTGAAGGAGAGACGCTGCGCGCAAGCGAAGCCGCCAAACGGATGACACGAAACGGAAAATTCAAACGGGTGCACGCCGCATGAACCCGGCGCTGCGCAAACTGATTCGCAAGCCTGAGCCGAGCCCGGCAGACATTGACGCGCTTATTCAGGACCTGGTGTTTCCGCTGGTCGACGGCACTGACGTTACCTTTGTTTTTCGTGGTGAGGCTGATGCTGTATATCTGCGCTGTTGGATTGCGGGCCTTGATACGGCGCAACCGTTCCAGCCGCTTGAAGGTACGGACCTGTGGGCAACAACCATCGACCTGCCGAAGGGCTCGCGCATCGAATACAAGTTTGAGCTCGTCAAAGACGGCCACAAGAAACTCATCCTGGATCCGCTCAACGACGTGGTTGCACACGATCCGTTTGGTGCAAACTCGGTATGCCAGGCTTCTGGCTATGAGCGACCAAAATGGACAATGTACGATCCGCTATCGCGCGCCGGCTCTTTGCACGCGCGCCAGGTCGAAAGTGAAGCCCTCAAGGGGAGCCGGGAAATCCAGGTATATCTGCCGGCAACATTTCGCGATAACAGGCGGTATCCACTAATCGTGGTTCATGACGGTGTTGAGTATCTCAAGTATGCGGCTCTGAATATCGTGCTCGACAATCTGATACACCGGCTCGAAATACCGCCCGTCGTCGTTGCGCTGATTCAGTCGCCCGACCGACTCAAGGAGTACAGCGGCGACGATCGCCATGCCCGTTTTCTCGCCGAGGAGCTACTGTCGTTCATGAACGAGGCCTATCCTCTGATCGATGCGCCGAATTCACGTTGCCTCATGGGCGCCAGTTTCGGCGGAGTTGCGTCTCTGCACGCCGCATGGCGTTATCCGGATCACTTCGGCTCACTGTTGCTGCAGTCGGGCTCTTTCGCGTTCAGCGATATTGGCCGCCACAACCGTGGTCCGGTGTTCGATCCCGTCGTGCGCTTTATGAACGAGTTTCGCGAACAACCGGGCAGCCCCGCAGAACGGATATTCATGAGCTGCGGCATGTACGAGTCGCTGATCTATGAGAATCGCTCGCTGGTTCCGCACCTGCAGGGCAAAGGGGTCGAGGTTCGCTTCGAGGAAGCCCGGGATGCCCATAACTGGGAAAACTGGCGCGATCGGCTGCGCATCGGCCTGTCGTGGCTGATGCCCGGACCGGCCTGGATGGTGTACGACTGAGGGTGACGATTCAGCGCCTTCTTTGAGTTTCACCTATAGTATCAGGCAACGCCGTTGGCTGACCTAGGAAACCTATACCGTGGCCCAAATAACCCGACGAATTGGCCTGTCCCTTGGTGCCGATATTTGCTGGCCCATCTGCTACGAGGGGCTGCTCGAAAAACTCGACCTCAAAATCCCGCACGGCGAGGACACGCTCGCCTTTGAAGTCGAACGGTTACACATAGAGCCGTTCAACCTGATGCAGGACTGCAAATACGACGTCGTCATCGACCGTCTGACACACTGGTATCACATCTCGCGCGAGTGGATTAAGAAATCAATCACGCTCAACGACCTGTACGTATTTAACAATCCCTGGTCGCTGCAATCCATGGAAAAGCACACGACCTACTGCGCCATGATGAGACTCGGACTACCGGTACCGGATACCTGGATGGTTCCGCCGAAATCCTACGCGGAATCCTCCGATCTGCAGCCCACCCTCACCCGCTATGCGAGACTTTTCAATCTCGGTGACATCGGCGACCGAATCGGTTACCCGCTATTCATCAAGCCCTATGACGGCGGTGCCTGGGTCGGCGTGACAGCAATCAAGGACCGGGAGGCGCTGCTCGAGGCCTATAACGATAGCGGTACCAGGGTAATGCACCTGCAAAAAGGCGTCGTACCGTTTGAGGGTTTCGTTCGCTGCATCGGCCTCGGCCCGCAGTGGCGCTGCGTCAACTACGATCCGGATGCGCCCTTGCATGATCGCTATCGTATGGACACCCACTTCCTGCCCGAGGACCAGCAGCAGCGCCTTGTCGACATTACGATGGTGATCAACGCGTTTTTTGGCTGGGACTTCAATTCCTGCGAATCACTGTTGAGCGATGGCACCTGGTACCCCATCGATTTCGCCAACGGCTGTCCGGATTCGCAGGTTACATCGCTGCACTTTCACTTTCCGTGGCTGATCAAGGCAAACTTGCGCTGGTCATTGTTTTGCGCCGCTACGCAGCGACGCATGAATACCGACTTGAACTGGCGCGCGTATTTTGACATTGCGGACCAGGACCTGCCTTTCGAGGAAAAACTCGCCGGCTACATTCGCATCGCGCGACAGCGCTTTGATATCGAACGCTTCGAGGAGTTCTGCGATCAGCACCTTGGCCATCTCGATGAGGTCGCGCATGAATACTTCGGATCTGAGGCTGTCAGAGATGCCATCCGCGAGAAAGTTGAGGCACTTTACCCGGCGCATGAGCATGAGGAATTTACCGAGCTGTTCTGGAATCGTATTCAGCACTGGCGCGAGCAGCAGGGGATTGTCGGGCCATTGGCATGAAAGACGTGGTTCGCTGGTATTCGCCGCGTATTGAACAGGACGTGCAACTGGTGCGCTGGGGCACCTTCGGGACACCCGTGCTGCTGTTCCCGACAGCAGGTGGCGACGCCGAGGAAGTCGAGCGCTTTCACCTGATCGCTGCGCTACAGCCGCTGCTGGACGCCGGTCGCATCAAGGTCTACTCAACAGACAGCGTTGCAGGCAAGGCGTGGTTTGGCGGGCAGCACTCCGCGGAGTATTGCTCGGCGCTGCAGAACGCGTTCGACGCTTTTATTTATCACGAAGTGGCACCGGCGATACGTAAAGACTGCGCTGCGGATGACATAGAAATCATAACCGCCGGCGCTTCGATCGGCGCGTTCAACGCCGTTGCCACGCTTTGCCGGCACCCGGATGCCTTCAAACTGGCGATCGCGATGAGCGGGACTTTCGACCTCTCCAAGTACCTGGAAGGAAAATTCAACCTTGATTTCTACTTTTCGTCGCCAGTGCATTACCTCGCGGATCTGGATGGCCCGCAACTCGAGATGCTGCGCAGGAGGTTGGTACTATTGCCGAGCGGGGAGGGCAACTATGAGGACATCGGCGAGTCATGGCGGATTGCCAGGCTGTTGGGAGCCAAGGGCGTTCCGAATCGCGTCGATCCGTGGGGTCCCGAGTGGCATCACGACTGGCAGACCTGGCGCGAAATGCTGCCAAAGTACCTGGACGAATTTGCCTGAAGGCGACTACTCCGCGTAGAGGTGAATCTCCGAGCCCACAGCATCGGCCATCGCCATAGTGTCGGCGAGCTCGGGATGGCGAAGCATGATGAAGCCGTCCGATACCAGCGTCTTTTTCCAGTCACGGCGCTGTGTGCCGGGCGGCAGCAAAGTATTCCAGACCACGTGTTCGCCGAATTTCTCCTGCAATGATTCCGTACCTTCGATGCGGGTAATGCGTCCAACGCCGCGCGCCCGTTTAAAAATGGTGGCGACGTTGTAGCGGCGCTCGTAGCGCTCCTCGATACGTCCGTGCGTAACCGCCTGTCCCCAGGCCTTGAACACGTCGAAGTCGCAGGCGTATTTCATCTGGTCGACCTGGTGTGCACCGGGCGGTCGCCCGCCGATCTCGCCGAACACGACTTCGCCGTCTGCTTTTCGGTACCACTCCATGTGCGTGAAACCCGTGCCGAACTTCAGCGCCTTGATCACGTCATAGCCCATCTGCACACCGCCAGCAAGATCCGCGTCGTCGACATCTCTTAGCGCGATAACCTGCGGGCTGATCCATTCGTTGCTGCGCGCGATCAGCGGTCGGGGCCGGTACCACGCTATGTTGTAATACGCGATCTGCCCGTCGATCGTGATGGTGTCGAAGGTGTACTCCTCACCGTCGATAAACTCCTCGACGCTGATGGTCGGCACGTGGCGCAGCAACGGCAGTACCGTTCGCAGTTCCTCGCGGGATTCGACACGGTAGGTGTCCGCCGACCCGGCGCCATCGATCGGCTTGAGGATAACCGGGAAGCCGATCTTCTCGACTGCCTCCCAGCAACCGGCGACGCTGTCCACCGCGACGTGGCGCGGCGTGCGGATGCCCGCCGTATCGAGGGCCACCTTCATGGCCTCCTTATCGCGAAACAGGCGGGCGTGTTCGACGCTCAGGCCAGAGACGCCGAAACGCTCCCTTAACTCGGCCGAGAGCATGACACCGGGCTCCCACAGGCACTCGATGCGATCCAGTGTTTGACCACGCAGCCGTTGGCTCAGCTCGGCGACGACGCGACTGCTGTCCCAGAGCGACGAGACCTGCACGTATTCAGACAACGACCTGCGCACCAGCTCCGGCAGCCCCGAGACGTGCTGGTCGCCCACGCCGTAAACCCGAGCGCCGGCCTCGGCAAGGCCACGAGTAAATTCGGGCATATCCGCCGGGTATCCGGGAGAAATAATGAGAACATTCATAATCTGCGGGTTCGATTCAAGATGATCAAGCAGAGAGACGAAATATCGAAGTAGAATAACACCCAAACCCACCAGCGATGGCGTCGAATTGGCCAACAACAATAAGCTGAAAATCTGCCTCGCGAGCGCCGAACTGGCGCCACTTGCGAAGACAGGCGGGCTTGCCGACGTCAATGCTGCGCTGTCGGCATACCTCAACGATGCGGGCCACGATATCCGGGCGCTAATACCGTTTTACTCGAGCATAAAGCGCGATGGCCTGAAAATTGAAGCGGTAACCAATATGCAGGATCTGTCGATCAGCATCGGTCCCTGGAACGTCAGGTACTCGATCGACGTAACAACATTGCCAGCGACCAGGCTGCCCGTTTACCTGCTGCGCTGCCCTGCCTTGTACGATCGTCCGGGTATCTATACGCAGGGCGACGACGAGCACCTGCGATTTATCATGCTGTCGCGTGTCGCCATCGAGATGTGCCAGCATATGCGTTTCGCGCCGGACATTTTCCATTGCCATGACTGGCACACGTCCCTGGTTCCCTTATTCCTGCGCACCGTATACGCATGGGACAAGCTGTTTGCCGAAACGCGATCGGTCATGACAATCCATAACATCGGCTACCAGGGTGTATTCGGTTCAAGGATTCTCGGTGACTTAAGCCTTGGCGACGGTGAGCGCCTGTTGCACCAGGATGATTTGTCGGACGGTCGTATCAATTTTCTGAAAACGGGCCTTACCTACGCAGACCTTCTCACTACCGTGAGCCCTACCTATGCGCAGGAGATCCAGGGTACTGAATACGGCATGGGGCTCGACGACCTCCTCAGACATCGCAGCGACTCGCTCGTTGGCATTCTCAATGGCGTTGACTATGGCGAATGGAACCCGGAGACAGATCCGCTGATTCCGCAGAACTACACGAGCAAGGATTTAGGCGGCAAGGCATTCTGCAAACAGGTCCTGATGCAGGAACTGGGGCTGGCTGACGACACGGACCGGCCATTGATAGGCATTGTCAGCCGGCTGGTGGGACAGAAAGGCATCGACCTGATGGAGCGAGTACTGCCCGGGTTGCTCGCAAGGCGCGATTTTTCATTGGCGGTTCTGGGAAATGGCGAAGCACGGTTCGAGCGTTTCTTCGAATCCTTGCAGCAAACGGAGCGCTCTCGCGTCTGCTTTTACCGCGGCTACAACAACAAACTGGCTCACCGGATTGAAGCAGGCAGCGACATGTTCCTGATGCCGTCGATCTATGAGCCCTGTGGCCTCAACCAGATGTACAGCCTCAAGTACGGCACCATTCCCATCGTGCGCGAGACCGGCGGTCTGGCCGACTCGGTACAACAGATCAATGCGGGCAAAAAAACCGGCACAGGTATCCTGTTTCGCGATTATGATGAAGCCGGGCTGGCCTGGGCGATCAGCAGGGCGCTCGAGTTGTTCGAAAACAAACCGCTTTGGAAGAAGATCATGCATAACGGTATGGCCATGGACTTTTCCTGGACGCAGCAGGGTGAGCAATACGTCTCTCTGTTTCGACGTCTCGCCCGCAAATGAACGTTGTATTTGTTGAGCCGTCATTCCCGACCAATCAGCGCGAATTCGTTCGCGCCCTGCATGCGGCTGGTGCGAATGTTATCGGCATTGGGGAGCGGCCGGTTGATTATCTCGACTCTGAGGTTAAAGGTTGGTTGCAGGAGTATTTCCAGGTGCGCTCGGTTGTTCACGAACCTGCGCTGCTAAAGGCCGTTCAGTTGATCCAGGGCCAGGTCTGGGTCGATCGGATCGAAGCGACCATCGAGGCGCACATTATGCCGGTCGCGGCCGTACGCGAAGCCACGGGTATTCCAGGTACCTCGACACGGACCGCGTTCCTGTGCCGTGACAAGCCGGCAATGAAGGAAGCGCTGCGAAAAGCCGGCATCGCGTGCGCACAGTCGACTCGGGCAGAAACGCCACAGGATGCGCGAGAGTTTGCAGCTACGGTCGGTTACCCACTGATCGTCAAGCCACCGGCTGGCGCTGGTGCCTCCGGCACCTTCAAAGTTCGCGATGCGGAAAGCCTGGAGCGTGTCATTGTTGAGTCAGGGCTTGCTGACGGTCACGCCGTTGCGATCGAGGAGTTCATCGAGGGACACGAGGGCTACATCGATACGCTTACGATCAGCGGTGAGGTGCGGCACGAGTTCATCACTCATTACTACCCGAACGTTCTGGAAGCCATGCGGGAGCGCTGGATTTCGCCACAGATGGTGACCACGAATCGCATTGACGCGCCGGGTTATGCGGAGGTGCGCGAGATGACACGGGAGGTTATCCGGATTCTTGACATCGGCACTTCGGCCACGCACATGGAGTGGTTCTTCGGCCCGAAAGGGCTCAAATTTTCCGAGATAGGCTGTCGCCCGCCGGGCGTTGGCCAATGGGACGTTTACAATGCGGCCAACGAGTTCGACCTGTACTTTGAATGGGCCAATGCAATCGTGAGCGGCAACACGCACGCGGAGCCGTCGCGGCGCTATGCCGCCGGGATGATCGCCCTGCGTCCTGATCGGGACGGTCACATCAGCGGCTACTCCGGTGTCAATACGATCAACGATCGCTACGGCGACTGCATTGTTGCAGCACGGATGCCGGATGCCGGCACACCGACGCAACCTGTCGAGGCTGGCTACATGGCGAACGCCTGGCTCAGGGTTCGCCACCCGGACTACGATCACCTGCGCCAGATTCTGGATGACATCGGCCAGACGCTCAAGGTTCACGCGTCATGAGCGCGCATGATTCCGAAGCGTCCCGATTCAAGGTGCTGCAAAAACAGCTGCCGATCGTTTGGCAGCGGTATCAAGAGGATCCGTGCTACGAGCATACCTCGGTCATCGTGCCTTCGATGAGCGTCAATCAGGAGGAGCTCAGCAAAGTCACCGGCGCCGCATTTTACGAAGAGCGCCTGATGTTCGCACTGATTCGACTGCGTAATCCCAACGCACGCCTGATTTATGTAACGAGTCAGCCGGTACACCCGGACGTTGTCGACTACTACCTGCAATTGCTGGACAGCGTCTCAGCGAGCCATGCTCGTCGGCGCCTGAAAATGGTGTCCGTATTCGATTCGAGTGCCCGCCCGCTGTCGGAAAAAATTATTGAACGGCCGAACCTGTTGAAACGCCTCAAGAAGTTCATAGGCGACACGAATCACGCCTACCTCACCTGCTACAACTCAACGGTGCTGGAACGCAAAATCGCGCTGGAATTGGGCATCCCGATGAACGGCCTGGATCCGGACTTGCTGGCTCTAGGGACGAAATCCGGCAACCGCAAGGTGTTCGCCGAAGCCGGCATTAATTATCCTGCCGGCTTTGAAGACCTGCACAGCGAAGACGAAGTCGTTCGTGCGCTAATTGAGCTCCGTCAGAAGCGCCCGCAGCTGGCGCGTGCCGTCGTCAAGCTCAATGAGGGTTTTGGCGGTGAAGGCAACGCGGTATTCAGCTATCCGCCGGAGGCCAGCGGCGAAGACGGTATTCGCGCGGCGCTGGGCAACCTCGCCTGGTTGTCCGGTATCGAAACCTACGAAAAGTTCATGGGAAAATTCGACAAGATGGGCGGTATCGTCGAGGAGCTCCTGGTCGCGGCTGAGACGCGCTCGCCGAGCGTGCAAATGCGTACTCTGCCCGACGGCAGCGCTCGCCTCGTCTCGAGTCATGAGCAGGTGCTTGGCGGCTCGACAGGCCAATCCTACCTGGGCTGCCGGTTTCCGGCTGACGATGATTACCGCAGTACGCTGCTTACCGAAGCTGCAAAGGTTGGCAAGGTCCTGAGCAAGCACGGCGTCATCGGCCGATACGCGATTGATTTCCTGGCGACGCGCGACACGTCTGGCTGGAACGTGCATGCCATCGAAATCAACCTCCGCATGGGTGGCACGACGCCGCCGTATCACGCGCTGGAATTCCTGACAGAGGGCGAGTTGGATCCGCAGAGCGGTCTCTTCATCGCGCCTGATGGGCAAGCGAAATACTATAAGGCCACCGACAATTTTAAATCGCCTGCGTACCGCGGCCTGCTGCCCGAAGACCTGTTTGAGATCATCTGGAATCGTGGCATAGGCTTCAAACACTCGACTGGAACCGGCGTGCTTTTTTATATGATTGGTGCACTGTCTCAATACGGTAAGCTTGGCATGACCTGTATTGGCAACAGCCCGCAGGAAGCGCAACAGCTGTTCGACGATACCGCAAGAATCATGGACGATAGTACTGCAGGCGAAGGTCAAGGCGTAGCGGCACCGATGAACGACCGCTACATCGGTATGGAATAGCATAGTGGGCTGAACATGGCGGATGCAGCTAAAAATTTCCTGTTTGTATCGGTTGGGGCACTGATAGGCGACATCGCATGGATGGTCAGCAAAGAGGGCCACCCTGTTCGCTATTACATCGAGACCGAGTCGGAACGTTCGATTGCCGACGGCTTTGTAGCAAAGATCGACGATTGGGAAAGTCATGTCGATTGGGCCGATGTCATTGTATTTGATGACGTTCTGGGCCAGGGCGAGAAGGCCAAGAGACTCAGGGACGCCGGCAAGCTCGTTGTTGGTGGGACGCCTTATACGGATCGGCTCGAAGACGATCGCAGCTTTGGCCAGGAAGAGCTGAAACGTCACGGCGTATCGATCATTCCGTTTCAGGACTTCAATGACTTCGACAGCGCCATTGAGTACGTCCGCAAACATCCGGCGCCTTACGTGATCAAGCCGAGTGGCGAAGCGCAGAATATCAAGCGCCTGTTGTTTGTCGGTCAGGAAGACGACGGCCGGGACGTCATTCACGTGCTCGAGTCCTACAAGGCCGCGTATGCCGATACGGTGAAGGTGTTTCAGCTGCAGCGTCGGGTGCGCGGCGTCGAAGTGGCGGTCGGTGCATTTTTCAACGGCAGCGAGTTCATGATGCCCATCAATGTCAATTTTGAACACAAGCCGTTGTTTCCCGGCAACATCGGTCCGGCAACCGGTGAGATGGGCACGTGCATGTACTGGAGCGGGCCAAACCGCATATATTCTGCGACGCTGGCCAAGCTGCGGGACCGCCTTGCGCAAGAGAAGTATGTTGGCTACATCGACGTCAACTGCATCGTGAACGGTCAGGGTATCTATCCGCTCGAATTCACGGCGCGGTTTGGTTATCCAACTATCAGCATCCAGGCGGACGGACTGCAGATGCCCGTGAGTGATTTCCTGCACGGCATGGCCGCAGGTACGCTCACAAACTTCAAGACCAAGCGCGGATTCCAGATCGGTGTCCGAATCGTCGTACCGCCTTTTCCCTACGACGACCCAAAAACTTTCGAGGCTAACTCAAAAGATCGCGTCATCATATTCAGGAAGCCAAACCTTGATGGCATTCATATCGAAGACGTAAAGTTAGTGAACGGCGAGTGGCTGATTACCGGTACGTCGGGTGTCGTTCTGATCGTAACCGGCTTGGGCATTTCGGTGAAACAGGCGCAGGCTCAGGCCTATCAACGTGTCAGGAACATCCTGATACCAAATATGTATTACCGCACCGACATCGGCGACCGCTGGATTGAAGATCACGACAAGCTGCATTCCTGGGGCTATTTGCGGGAAAGCTAGGCATTGCAGCCTCGGCGGTGGGCATGCACAAAGTGGCTTCCAACAATCTGTGGCCGCCACGTTGTGCCGGGCTCAGGACAGTCGCGGGTGGTCCGGTTTGCCTTCCGGGTGATCCAGCAGCACCTTGCAAACACCAATCCAGGCAGGACTCGCCATCAGGCTGATCGCGATGACGGCGACGATCATTCGGTAGTCGTCGTCTGGCAGCATCCGACCCGTGTGTGCGAGCGCCGCGAGAATGAAGCTGAACTCACCGATTTGAGATAGCAGCGCACCAGCGTAGCCCGCGCGGCGCCATGAGGAGCCCAGCAGCCTCAATATGGCTGCGTTAAGCACCGTATTCACGAACAGGATTACGGCGACCAGCACGGCGAGCGTTGCCAGGTTGCCGCGCACGTAATGGACGTCGATAAGCATGCCCACCGAGACGAAAAACGCGGCGACAAAAACCACGCGAAATGGTTCGAGACTTTCCTGCACCCAGTCTGTTTCGCGCGCGGAGCTGACAACAAGGCCGGCTACGAACGCGCCGAGCGCCGTGGAAAGTCCAAGCTGTCCGGAAATGAGTGCCAGGCCGAAACATAACAGCAGTGCGGCGAAGACCTGCAGCTCGTGGTCTGCGCGCAGCTTCGCGGCGAACGGGAGTTTGACATGGTCGCGCGTGAAAACCCATGCGGCAATGCCGATCAAAACCACGGCGCCAATGAGCTGCGCGAGCAATTCACTCGTGGATATCTCTTCGCCCCCCATGAGATTGATCGCAATGATCATCGGTACGAGCGCCATGTCTTGCGCCAGCAACACCACAAGTACGTTCTGTCCGGTCTGAGTGCCAAGTTCGTTCCAGTCTTTGAGTAGCTTGAGAACGACTGCCGTGCTGCTCAGGCTGACGACGAATCCAATCAGTACGATCTGAGGCACCGACCAGTCCAGATTGACGCCGATGACCCAAACGGCAGCGACCGTTGCGGCGACCTGCAGGATGACGCCGAAAATGGCGAGTCGCCAGCGACTAAGCAGGCTGCCGGGCGACGCCTCCATGCCGACAAAAAACAGCAGTACGATCAAGCCAACGCCACCGAGGCGGCCAATCATCTCTGGATCTTCGAGTAGACCGAGTCCGTGTGGCCCAATCACCAGGCCGGCGATCAGGTAACCGACGATCTGCGGTTGACGCAGGGTTCGCAGTAACAGGCCAATCAGCAGGATTGCCAGGATGGCGCCGACAATAACGGGTAGTGCAGGATCGATGTGCATGCGGGCGAGTATATAGCGATCGCCGTATACAACCGCGAACATAAGAAACAGAGGGAAGGCCGAGCTTGTTATTTGATCTGAGGCTCCACTGGCCCGACACGTCCAGGATTCTTGATTTTGCCGCGCTTCCTGCATGGCCTGACTATTTCGCTGGATTGCGGCACAGGCCAGCGCCCCAAAAACGTCGTTTGCTTGTCGTTAAACGAAGACTCGCGGGATTGCCGCACTGACGCGACAAAGGCGAGTATGGTCGACCAGCAAAGCGCCGCTAGCTCAGCTGGGTGGGCGAACGGCTGCACAGGTTCGATTCACGGTGATAACGTGATCAAGAATAAAGTCGCCCGGTTTCTGGCGCTTCACGAACCGTTTCACCAAGATGCTGACCGCCTGGCCAGCAAACGCGTCTCGTTAAACCACCGGAACGCGATTGACGAAGCCGACGTTTCGAATCTGAACCTTGAATCCCGTCGGCTGGTTCAGCCTTGCATCGCGTTAGCATGGATCTTTTCGATCTGCGCCCACGCTGATTCAATGGCACCCACTTGCCAGCCGGCCAGGGCACTTATGTAGTCGCCTGCAAAGTAGACCCTTCCCTGTGGCGCCCGCAAGACCGGCACGTACTGCTGGCGATCCTGGGGGGACCAGGTTGTCCAGCCACCTTCGTTATAGCGGGTGCGATGCCAGGCAATCGAGAAGGCCTTGCCGTCGTAATGCTTGCGGAATTGTCCCGGGTGGATGAGCTCGGTGCGTTCGATCGCCTGCTCGACCTGTTCTTCCAGTGAAAGGTCGCCGAGGGTATCTGCAGCCCGGCCAAATGCGTATGCGCTCTGGATGACGCCCTTCTTGCCGAAGTAGCCATACGAAGGATAGATGACCGTATGGCCCGGGATGCCGAGCGTGCTCGAGCCTCCATAGATGTCGTCATCTTCCTCCCAGAAGCGGCGATTCATTTGTAGCGCCAGTTTGCCGACCGTCGATAGACTTGGCGCAGCAATTGCCTCTTTGCATGGATCCGGTAAATCCGTTGCAAGCTTCCGGAGTATGGACAGGGGAATGGTCGTAATGCAGTAGTCCGCTTTTGCCACCCGCATATTTCCGGTTGTGGTGTCGCGATAGGGGACAACCACACCGTCGGCATTTTGCCTCAGCTCCTGAACCTCGGCGTTATAGGTGATCACGTCGTCGCCCAGGTTACGTTCGAACGCCTGAGCGATCTGGTCCATGCCGCCAATGGGTTGGTACATCGAATGCGGATGGTCGATCGTCGTGACACCCTGGAAAGAGTTTCCGAGCCCGGACTGCAGCAGTTCCTTGAACGCCAGGGCCTCAGAGGCTGTGTTTGGGCCCATGGCTGCCATTGCATCGAAATTGGCGAGACCTCGATGATGTGTACCCTTGTAACTCAAATCGCGAAATTCGAGGAAACCTTCGCGAACGAGGTAGTCAGTGAGCTGTTCCTTGTTCTGGTTACTCAGTTGCTCGTCGAGCGCACCCTGATCAGTGAGTTTCGCCAGCAGCTCGGCGGTGTAGCCCCGCATGTCGGCCTTGATCTCGCGCTTGCGGAACCGGCGACCGGCCAGCGGTCCCTCAGCGTTATCATTCTGTATGTAACCGGAATCATTTTCCTGAACCATGATCTCCATCGGGATTCCGAATTTGCGCACGTAGTGGAATACCGCATGGTGATAACTCGGAAGGCGCCACGCGCCGTGGTTAAAATACTGGCCCTCGTCGAAGTCGCATGTCCGGGTCGATCCGTCAACCTCCGTCGTCGTGAATCCCGCCCGGGAGGACTGGCAGCGTCCCCCGGCGAACGACCGTGCTTCCAGGATCTGGCAGTCATAACCGCGCAGCCCCAGTTCATAGGCAGCGGTCATCCCCGAAAGTCCGCCACCAAGAATGAGCACCTTCGTGCCATTGGAACGTCCCATGAGGTTTGGAGGCGCCTCCGCGGCAGAGGCAAAGCCTATGCCCCAGCCGTCGAGCGCCGTCATCACGGCAGATGCGCCACCGATGGCGGCAGCCGCCTCCAGGAATTGCCGTTTGCTGACGGACTGCGGTTGCCCGGAACTAGCTTTTGCCATTGAGATTCTCCTGCCAGACTATTGTTGCAAATCGAGTTCTACCTGAACGCCGACCTCGTCGTCGATCCAGTTGGTCGCGTCCCAACCCACGCCAAAAGCCAGGCGCTTGATATCAAAGCTACCGGAAAAATGCGCAGTTGACTCTGAAACCTCGAATTCAAACGGCATTGTGACCGGCTGGCTGTTGCCGATAATGGTTAGTTGCCCGTGGGCGGCAAACGTTCCGTCATCCAGCTGCTCGACGCGCTCGGATTCGAATCGGGATTCCGGATAATTCTCCGGATTGAACCAGTCTTCCTCCAGCAGCGTCGCATCCCTTTCCGCGTCTCCGGTCTTGGCAGAGTCCATTTTCACCACGCCGATAATCTTGCCCGCGGTGGGATTCTCCGGATCGAAGTCGATCATCGCAGAGAAATTCCCGAAGCGGCCCCGGAACGCCGATCCTTCCTGCACACCGATGAAACGAACCATGCTCGAATCTTCTACAAGCTGCCACTCCGAAGCGTCAGCGGCTGACACCGCGGTGCCCGCAATAAGCGCCAGAGATATGATCCACCTTGTTTTTACTGCCATGATCTTTCGTCCTCGATGCGTTTGCTCGTATGTCGTCGGGAACTGAGCCAATAGTCGCGTATCCTGACGGCTAGACGCCGGATTTTCAATCTCGCATTTCGGTGTCGATATCGTTGTACGTAACGGCCAGTCTACCAGCGGAGCGAAACCGAGTAATATTGGTCTAAAGAAAATATTAAGTTAACGAGGAAACCAAATGCGCGTGATGTCCCTTTTGCTGATTGTGCTCGCAATCATGGCACCGCTTGCAAGTCAGGCACAGGCACCGGCCACCTACCAGGAATCGGCCCCTCACCAGGCACCCGCCACCTACCAGGAACCGGACCCGAACAAGCAGTTTCGCGTCGACAGCAATGCCAGTTGGCTGCGTGTTCTGGCCTATCCTGATGGCCCGTTGAAGCGCTTCGGTCACCATCATGTCATCGCGCACCGTGGCTTTACGGGCACCGTTGACGTTGCGCCGAATCCACTTGAATCAACCTTTGCGCTCGAAATTGCGGTTGCCGATCTCCTGGTGGACAGCCCCGACATGCGCGCTCAAGAAGGCGAAGATTTTAAGGACGAGGTGCCACAAAAGGACGTCGACGGCACGCGGGCCAACATGCTTGGAGAAAAACTGTTGCACGGTGAACAGTTTCCGACGATCAAGATCCAATCCAGCGCAATAGAAGGCAGTTTGCCGGATGTGAACATCGTAACTACGGTAACGGTAAAAGGCATGGAGCAGACCGTTAACTTTCCTGCCAGCATCACGCTGACAGACGACACTTTCGTTGCAAGCGGCGAACTTGAAATTACCCATGAAGGGCTGGGGCTTTCGCCTTTCACTGCGATGGGCGGTGCACTCAGCGTGCGCGATTTGCTGGTTCTGAAGTATGAAATTTCCGGAGTTCGAGTCACGGCCGGCGAGTAGCGGTTGCCATAGTCGACGAGCATCGCCGATGCCCGCCGAAATAATCAGCTATTGAGTTAAGGTTGGCACGCCCGGTCGGCAAAACGGGGTTATGTATTACCTTTCGTCACTTGCGTTGGGCGTTGTGAATGTATTTCGGGTAATGGCCTTACTATCTGGCGTACGGTGGCTAGCGCCGATGCTGCGACTTTCGCGACATGCCCATCGATGACGTAGCCTGCCGACATAGAGATTCTGCCTGGCCAAATGCGAGCAATGAATGATTCACTATTGGTGCCGCTTTCGATGTATGCAAACGGAAGTTCGTTCGCTGAAGCGTATTCGATGAATGACACTTCGTTTAGAATGCCCGGCCCAAATCGGGCGAAGTCCTTATTCCAGGCAATCTTATAGGCGAACGCGACATCTCTGGTCATGAAGTTCACTGTTGACGCGATTGCATCGTTGTTCAATCGCAGCTCGGTGAAAAAAACCTCTCGGCTACGAACCAGCTTCGAGATGAGACTGCGAAAGAAAGTTGCATCCTGTGTTCGAGAGAGTAGCGATGTGCCGCTGTCGCCCTTCCAGCTATTGTGTTCCAGGGTCAAGAATGTTTCCGCCGTGTCTTTTGTGACCTTATCGGGCGGAATGAACCGCCAGTCAAGTGCGCCGAGCTCAGAAAGGCGTCGCCGTTGTCGATCAGCCTCTTTAAAGATTTTTGGTCTTGAGGCTTTCCACTCGTCCAAAGCCCCGTGCAAGTGCAAAATAGGCCTCGAGTACCGTCTGGACTCATACAAGTGAAAGTTCTGCCGCTTTGCGCTGGCAAAGAGCTTGTTTGCTGATTCCGATGTCATGGCGTGGTCGCTAAACGAGAGGTTCGTATTGCCTCGGGCAACAAGTTCGTTTACCAGCGCATCGACCGCCGCGTCAGTAATTCCCTCTCGAAGAAGAATTCCAGACTGGAAACTGTGAATGGTTTTGAACAGCTTTCTGGAACGGAACGGGAATTTTAGAGAGCGCTGATTTTGCTGCAGGATTCCAAGCCCATACAGAATGCCCTGCATCGTGACGCCGACGACGAGTGGGTCTTCATTACAAATTGTATCTAAAGCCGTGAGAATAAAATCTGGTGACATGTAGACATTCGGTGAAATGCTTTTGAGATACAAATCGTGCCACTGGGCGGCTTGTTCAGCATTGAGTTCGGAGGCACGGCTGCATAGGATCTGAATGTCGGATTGGTTCACAGCATTGCTTAGCCAGCGGAATTGAGCTGGCTCTCCGTTTCGGTGGGTTCGTTGGATTGCACAATTCCGCACGCGATGGGTGCATGCGACCAATGCCACGAAGCCGGCTGGTCTATCAGGCTTCTGCCAAGCAAATCGGCGTATTCCTGAACGATGCGTTGCACTGCCTCGCGACGCTTCAGGTCAGGATCCAATTCAATTGGCGCACCAAGAATCACCTGATAGTTAAACTTCCCCAGGCGTTTCGTATGCGTCGGAATCAGCACGGCTTTATGGCGCATTGCAATGGTCGGCGCGCCTGCAGGCAGATTGATCGTGTGACCGAGCATTTCGACTGCCAGGTGTCTTTGATTGCGTGCCCCGTGGCAGGCAATCCAGATACAGCCATTACTTTTCAACACTTCGCCTATGCGAAACAGGTAGCTGCGATCTGCGGAATCCGGAATGACAATTCGTTCTGTCAGGAATTGATTTTCGGGCATGCAATACAAAGGCTGCGTGATTCGTCTGCCGACCAGCGTATTGAGATGGCTTCGGCCATGGTCAAATAATGAGAGTTGCGTGAGAGAAACACCGGCACGCGCCAATGCAATTTTCGGGAACAGTGTTCCACAAAATGAAGTCCCCCAAAGGACAATACCCCGGCCGCTACGTTGAGCATCGGTCAGGTGATGAAGATTCACAACGTCTGTCGTGACCGAACACTGTGGCGAATGACTCGCGCAAGCTCTTGCCCATTGATCTTCGAGTTTCATGCGGTAGTAGCTGGCAGCAATCTCATCGACTGATGCATCCGAGTGCTGTTCCCCGATGACGGCCTTGATACGCCTGACAATCTCGTTGGAACCTGCACGGATGCGTTTTTCTATCCGCGCAGAAAACCGCCGTTCGATCCAATTGTACGTAGACTGTTCGGCGGCTTTCGGAACGACGGCAACGAACAAGAAACTCAATAAATACGCCAATCCGCGCTTGAGATCGCCTTTCGTTGTAATACGACGAAGAATGCTCATCATTGCGGCGCCATAGCCAGGAACATGTCCTAAAGAAGATGAGCTCCGAATTTACAGGAGTAGCGAAATTCAAATCCGGAACACGTCACAATTTTGTCGTCCACGGGCGATAATCTTTAATCGGGGACGAAAAAATCGGGTCAGATCGGAAATCTGGGGAAGAGCTGTCTAACGCCGATGTTCTCCGCGTACTCCAGGCCGCCATGCATTTGAGAGACGATCAATTGGCAATGGCGAGAGTCTGCTATTGGCGACTGCGAATTCTATAGCGGGCAATTCACGGCAAGCGTGACTGCAAGGCCCGGAATACGACCTTGGTTGTTGTGCATTTCGACTGCTTTAAATGACCGCTTTACTCCCGAAACCAGCCACTGGACTGCTAAACTGCTGAGACGACGCTTTTGACCCAAAGCGGACCGTATGTGCATTGACTTCATTCTGGAGGATTTCTGATGTCGACACCTGATGAAATGGGACTCACCCCTGATGCAGCTCTTGGCTACGAGCAATTCTTCGTCCCTGCCATCTTCCACCAGTGGCCAGCGAAAATAATTTCGGCTGCTGCGATAAGACAAAGTGACGATGTTCTGGATGTCGGGTGTGGAACCGGAGCACTAACCCGTGAGGTTGTTAACTGCGCTGGAAGCGTAACAGGTTTTGACCTAAGCGAAAGCATGCTGGGTGTAGCCCGGCAGGTTTGCCCAACGGTAACTTTTCAGCAAGGCAATGTGGCTGAGTTGCCATTTGATGATGCGACTTTTGATGCCGTTGTTAGTGCATTCATGCTGATGTTTGTGCCAGACCCGAAGCAAGCGGTTGGTCAGTTTCAGCGGGTACTGCGCCGCGGAGGGCGCATAGCCGCCGGTATTTGGCAAGGACTCGACAACAATCCGGTTTATGATGCCTTGGTGGAATCGACTCGTGAAGTCGTTGATGATAAGTCGGCAGATTCGATGGCTTGGCCGTTCACGATGGGTGATATTGGAAAGCTTGAAGATATTTTCAGTGTCGATGGGCTGGCGGATATTTCCATAACACCACATGACGGTTTTGCCGCATTTCCATCCGTCGAGGGTCTTGTTGAAGTCGAAATTCAATCATGGCTACTAGCGGACAGTGTCAGCACCGATCAAATTGCAGAAATCGCTGTGAAGCTTCGTAGGAATTATTCGGATTTTGCCAATAGTGACGGCCCAATCAAGTTTCCGTTGAACGCGTTTATCGTAAGGGCGGTATCCACCTAGCGATGAGTAGTATTAGCCGACGGGGCAAATAGTGAACGTCTGCGTCTGGCCGAATGGAATGGCTCCGATAAAACGGACCTAAGAAACAGCCCAAATTCTCCGATGCTTATGACCGCTTTCGGGAAAAGCGGACATGCAACCCAGGAATGAAAATTCGGAGCCGCGAATGACCAGTTTGTATCCTAAGGCCGCCGTTCAGCTACTATCGGGCTGCACGTCGCTATTGACCCGAAGTGGTCATTCGCAACATAACGCCCTGAACTGGATGTTCTTGTCCACGCATGCGAACAGCAGTCGATTTAGTAGAAGAGTCTGTATCACTCGATTTTCGGATATCTTTTCGTCACAAATCCAATTCACATTTCTTCCAGGCCCCGCTCAATCATGAATACGCATGCAAGTTCAGGCAAACAGTGGACGCAGGTCGGGTTGGACAGCCTGAATGTGGAGAACGGTTTCCGCCAAAGGGGAGTGGAGGTCACTCGGCTGGATACATTTATCGACGCGGCATTCGCGTTTGTTCTGACGCTACTTGTTATTTCGTTCGATGAAATCCCATCCGATTACGCAGACATGCTGGCTGCCGCAAAACGGATTCCGGGGTTCGCCGCGAGTTTCGCCATGTTAATGGTGTTCTGGCTTGAACACCGACGCTGGAGCCGGCGATATGGATTTGAAGACTCAAGAACTATTCTGCTTAGCCTGTCACTTATCTTTGTTGTTTTGGTCTACGTCTATCCCCTCAGGACAATATTTGAAGGTTTGTTTTCCTCCCTCAGTGATGGCTATTTTCCCTCAAGTATCCAGCTGCAGAACTATGACGAGCTGCGAGGAATCTTTCTGTTCTATTCGGTCGGTTTTTTTGCGATGTCGCTGGTAATCAGTCAATTGTATCGAGCGGCATTAAAAAACAGGGATATGCTCGCGCTGAATCAGGTTGAACAAAAGAGAACCAAGCTTGATATGCAAGTGTGGCTTTTTGCGTCCGGACTCGCGCCCGTGTCGATCATGCTCGCACTATTCCTGCCGGACGAGTGGGTCCCGGCTGCCGGCTACGTCTATTTCGCTCTGTTTGGGACGAGTCGGTTGCCCTTTTATCTTGCGCGACGTCGTATTGGCCGGGAGTAATCCGTGCGCAGCCGGTACCCGAAATCTGAAGCAGGACCGCTGACCATAAATAGCCGCAAGCAGACACAGTATCTGCATGAAAACGAAACTGTCGAAGGGCAGCACAGCGCGAGGAGCGGCCATCCGAATTGCGCGCCATTCGCTGTCCGTTGCAGATTACTGTATTAATTAGATTTCGGTAGCTCTGCCGGCTGCTCCTGGCCGAATCGCCCATTTTATCCTGAACCTATTCCCGATCGTGTCTCTCGTTATCTGCGCATACCACGATAGGCATTCATGATGTCCGGAATATCGTCACCGACATAAGTCAATTCCCAGTCTCCGGTTCTTTTCGCGCCTGGATACAGTGATCCCCTGTAGATGTTTTGTTCCGTCTTCAACGTCAATACGAGCGTGTAAGGCGCGCGGAGTTTATAAGGTTTGTAGTCATCCAGGTTCTTTAAGGCTCGTTCCACGCCTGCGCGAATCTGTTCGCGGGCGACTTCCGGGTGTAGATTTAGTGCGGCCGCACCGATGCCCTCCTTGACCGCAACTGTCTCAACATTGCCCAGCAGTTCTTCTGCCTGGTCGCAGACCGCTTTGTCGCCGGCGACGAACACAACCGGCACACCATAATGGCCGGCCATCAATGCGTTGTAGCCGGTTTCGGGCATCGATATGCCGTTCACGGTTACATCAGTCACGTTTCCTGATGAAGTGTGGTCCAGGACACCATTCGGCGTGCCCGCCCTGGCGTGATAGCCCACATAAACCGCCGCATCGTAGCTCGCATCAATCCCCTCCATCATGCTCATGGGGCCTTCGGACCAGTCACGAATCAGCTTTGAATTCCTGTTCAGCATTTCCGGCAACAGATTAAGCGCTGACCCGTGTGAGTCGCGAACGACGATTTCAGTAGCACCGGCGGCCAGCGCGCCTTCAATTGCGGCGTTCGCTTCACGCGTCATTGTTTGCCTGAAGTAATCGTAGTCTTTGCCACCTCGACTGGCGTCATCAACATTGACCACACCTGTCACGCCCTCCATATCGACAGAAATGAAGACCTTAAGACCGTTTCGCGACTGCGCGCCGGCACCATCGGCAAACACCAGGAGTAACAACAATCCTCTAGATAGTAACTTCAGCATACGTCCCCCATTTGGCGAGCTTTTTTGCTTTCCGTATTAAGACAGTAACAATAGCAAATAAGGTACGAAAATCTATTGGTAGGCGATTCGGTGCCAGTATTGAGCAACAGCGTTAGGGAGTAATTCAAAACCGGCACCGCGAGTACACGTTGATAGTGCTCGCCCCGGTGAATTCCGGCTATCGTAACGACATACCCCGGAACTCTTGTTGCCGAGCCTAAGTCCCAAGGTATAGTAGGGCGACGCGCCATTCCGCGTTGTATGCAATTCATGGCAGTTAACTACAGATCGGAAAATTACCGATCGAATAATTACAGATCAAATAATAGGGGGAACGTGTTGGGCAAAGTCGTTACTTGCCTGTTTGTCTTTCTTGCGGCCATGGCGCCGGTGTGCGCACAGGACCGGCCACCCGCGACACCGGGCGTTGAGCTCGTCGTGGACGATACGGCGATGCAAGCCATACCACTACTGCGCACTGACACGGCCGACGCCGACATCGTTATCGATGGGCGCGTCGACGAGGCGATCTGGCGTGAGCAACCCATCCTCGGCGATTATCGGGTAGTCGAGCCGGACACACTCGGGACGCCGACCTATGCGACCGAATTGAGAATGTTTTATACCGATCGTGGCATGTATGCCGCATTCAACATGGAACAACCACAGGATACGCTGGTGGAGCGGCATGCGCCGCGCGATTCGTTTGATGTGAACCGCGACACGATCGGGCTAAACCTGGACTCGTCAGGGAGCGGCCGTTACGGCTATTGGGTAACGCTGGCTCTCGGCGACGGTCAGATGGATGGCACCGTGCTGCCCGAGCGCCAGTATAGCCGCGAATGGGACGGTGTCTGGTACGGTGCGACACAGCGAACCGAAGCGGGCTGGTCTGCCGAATTCTTTATCCCCTGGTCGCAAATGGCGATGCCCAAGGAAGATGGTACGCGCCGTATTAATTTCTATTCATCTCGCAAAGTCGCACATCTCAACGAACGTTATGGCTGGCCAGGGTTGCCGCGATCGCAACCGCGCTTCATGAGCCGCTGGCAACCGGTTCAGTTCGATGGCGTGGATCCGCGGCAGCAGTGGAGTCTGTTCCCGTACGCTTCGACGACGATGAACCGGGTCGGCGACAATCGATCCAAAGCCGGGCTCGATCTCTTCTGGCGACCATCTACAAACTTCCAGGCGACCGCAACGCTGTTCCCGGATTTCGGTTCAATTGAGTCAGACAATGTCGACGTGAATCTGACTTCACAGGAAACCTTCTTCCCCGAAAAACGACTTTTCTTCCAGGAAGGCCAGGAGATATTTGCGACTACGGGTCGGGCCGAAGACGGCGGGCCGAACCGGCTTGCGGTCGTCAATACACGACGTATCGGCGGACGGCCGGGTGCGCCGGGCTTGCCGCCAGGCGTGAGCCTGTCGCGGCGCGAAGCGTTGCAGCCGGCGGATCTGGATGTTGCGCTGAAGGCCACGGGGCAGATTGGCCGAATTCGCTACGGTGTTTTGGGTGCGATTGAAGATGACACTGACTTCACCGCCGACGACGGCAATGTTTATTCGCAGACCGGACGCGATTTTGGAGCCGCGCGAATTCTTTACGAAGACAGCGTTAACGCAACCTACCGCGGACTGGGTTTCGTTACGACGCTTGTCGATCACGCTGAATCAGATGCCATCGTTCACGCGGCAGACTTCAAGTATTTGAGTCAGAGTGGAAAATGGAACCTCGAAGGCCAATACCTGTATTCGGATCGGGACGACAGTGGCGATGGTACCGGCGCTACGCTTGACATCGAATACGCCCCTCGCCAGGGACAGAAACATGCGCTGGCGCTGACGGATTACGAGCCCGGGTTCAACGTAAACGGCCTGGGCTTCCAGGTTCGCGACGATCTGCGTTTCCTCAACTACCGGGCTGAATGGATCAAATCCGGGCTGACCCGGATTCGCGACATGAAGTACGGTGGCTGGTACGCCTACGGCAAAAATGACGCTGGCCTGCAAATACGGGGCGGCATAGGCGCGAACCTGGAATTCAATCGTAACAACCGGCACGGGGTCTTTGCTTCTGTGGCGTATTTCCCTGCCCGTTGGGAAGATCGCGAAAGTTTCGGCAACGGCACATTCAGGGTCAATGATCGCTGGCGAGTCGAGACAAGCTATGAGACGGATACGTCGCGGCCGTTGTCTGTGGCAGTGCAGGTGGACTACGATGGCCAGGATCTTTACGGCGGCTTTGTGCGTACCTGGGGTGGACTAACCTGGCAGCCTCGAACGGATCTGAGCATGACTTTCGGTGTGGCGCATACCGATATCGACGGCTGGCTTCTTCAGCAGGAAGGGCAGGATTTCACGACTTTCAAAGGCGATCGCTGGCAACCCGACTTCGCCGTTGAGTTCTATCCGAGTGCAACACAACAGATTCGCGTCGTGTTGCAGTGGGTGGGTATTCGGGCCTTCGAGGACAGATTCTTTGCGCTGCAATCCGATCCTGGGCAATTAGTCGAGGGGTCCAAACCAACCGGACCCAGCGATGATTTCAGCATCTCGACCCTGAATTTCCAGGTGCGTTACCGGTGGCAGATCGCGCCGCTATCGGACCTCTTCATCGTCTACACCAAAGGCGATTCACGACGGCCCGGGTTGCAGGACTTCTCTGACCTCTTTCAGGATACATGGCAGGATCCGCTCGCCGACCAGCTCGTGATCAAGCTGCGCTATCGGCTGGGCTCATGAGGCAGGCGGTGGTTGCTCACTGCCAGCCGCTATATCCTAATCTTCTTCGTCTTCCAGCGCTTCCGCTTCGTCGAGGATCGCGTCAATATCCGCATCTGGCTCGTCAGCGGATACTGCCGGCGCTTTTTCTGCCGTCACGTCAATAACCTCGAGAACGGAAACTCGCAGGTCGACCTTTTCGACATCCCCGGTATTGTCTTCGTCCCCGTCTTGCGCCCACGCAAAGCTGGCCGCCAGGCATAACACCGCAAAAACTGTCTTTTTCATTTTCGTATCCTCGAGCCTGACGGCCCCTGTTGTATCGCTGCAGCACTGTTCATTCTTCATGATCCCAGATGCCATTCTCATTGATTGCGTAAATAAATCGATACCCTCTCTGCCGGGATTTTCGAATCGTGTTGTCCGATTCGAGCAGCCAGCTGGAGCCGTCGGCTCGCCTGATCGCGAGAACGGCATGATGTGCCCGTACCGACCGATCGAAACTTACGACGATGCGCATGTCCCCGGCCTGGTAACCCAGCTCCCGAAGCAGAAAGTATTTCGCCGTCGCATAGTCCTCGCAGTCACCACCACGATCGAGAAATTCGAGCAGCGTGGACCACTGATTGCGTAGCCTTGCCTGGCCGCCGTCCGTCACCGACAATGAGATTTGCGTGCGGTCGCGACGATAACGACGCTTGTTGATGTAGCGATTGACCAGCCTCAGCTGATCATCCGGCGCGAGACTCGCACCTTTTTGAATGACATGGCGCAATCCTTTCAGCCTGCCGTGGCAATATTCTTCGGTCGCGAGGCAATCCGTTATCACTGACCTTTCGCTGACGTGCCGTTCCAGCGTGTGCGCCCAGGCCGGCAATGCCGAAGCTTCTGCAAGATAGCTCTCGGGTAGGTCGAATCGATAACCGGCGAACGCAGGTATGGACAGCAGCAAGCATAGTATCGCTGCTAGCTTCGACCTTCGCATCATATGATTCGCCCTGGCTTTTTGACAATGGTGGGACTGCAATCCGACATTCGCTAATAATACTACAATGAGGCCTCTGCCGATTCCGGTGCGTTCGTGGGATGCGGTGCATCAGGCGATGATTGACGCCTTTCCGTTTGCGCCGGTCACTTCCCCTGCGGTGCGTAGTCCGACTGTGAACCTGCACCCACACCGCATGCCTTTAAGCTAATATTGCCTTACAGGTCTGCTGCGCGCAGAAAGCTAATATTGTCGGTTTACTTCGGAATATTTGCAGCCGAGGCGGTGGAACGGCAAGATTTCAATACGGTCTTTATTGTTGTTAAGAGTAATAAATGAATAACGCTGTTTTTCCGCTATTCCCTTACCCGCTTGTAATCTGCGGCAAGAAGTATGAGTTCACAGGTGCGGAGAGAAAATACATTTCCGATTTAGAGATGATCGATAATAATGGCAACTCGATGTCAAAAAATGACAGGGTCCTCGACAGCAAGGAACTTGCAGATATCAAACAGTTCATTGATGCGCAAATATTTAACTACAAAAAGAATCTCCTTCGGATCAAGGACGCGAACGAAATTTATGTAACTCAATCCTGGGTTAATCAGTCAAATACAAACCAGTTTCACCCCAAACACAAGCACCCCAACAGTGTAATAAGTGGTGTAATGTTTCTTGACGAAAACACTGACGAGAGTCTGCCTCCAATTCGATTTCACCGAACGCTGGAGATGTTTCCGCTCAATTTCAGCTTCGACGAACTGAACGAATTCAACGCAAGCGCGAGAGAGTTTGATCCGGAGCAAGGGATGCTTATGTTGTTTCCTTCGCTCCTGGAACATGACGTCGACGTGAACAAGTCAGAGCGAGTTCGTAGCTCAATCTCTTTCAATACTTATGTCCGTGGAACAGTAGGCGGCAGGGAGCAGCTTACCGAGGTCAATATCCCTTAGCCGTCGCCCCGATCGACACGCACCTGCCCAATGGAATCAGGCCCCCAGGCGCGACCGTCCCTTATAAGTGGCTGCGCTATTCTCAACGTAGTCCTTTGCCCGACTGTACTGGTCGTCGACGTATCTGAAACAGGAATGCGGCCAGCAGAATTATGCTGACTCCTATCACAATGAAGACTATGCTCTCTCCGTTGAGAAAGGATTCCCCGAGATAGACGGCGGCGATGGCATACGGTATCTCGGTGATTCCCAGTGCCGCAATATAGAACAGGAAGCGATAGCGCAGGATGCCGAGTACGTAGCCGGGGATTTCAGATGGCACGATGGCCTGAAAGCCGAGTATGTGCATGAAGCTGGTGCGCTCACTGATCTGGCTCTCCCAGTTGGCGATTTTTTCTTCACCGATTAGCAACGAAACGACCGATCGGCCAAAAAATCGCCCGATGCAATACGAGACGATACCGCCCAGGAACCAGCCGCCCCAGAGGAGTGCGAGGCAACCGGCCTTCCCCCAGGCGTAGACTGCTACCGGAGCGAGCAGGGCACTCGAAAAAAATGCCACCATTGCTGAAAGCATTGCGAGCAATACAAATACCAGCATACCGAGGAGGGGTGCCTGAGAGATCACGCCTTCGGTCCAGAAAATGATTGCTTCTGTCTTGTCGTGCAGGGTATCTGATGCGGCGATGAGCCCTGCCACGATGATCAGCAGGCCAACGATAAGCAAGTGGCGTCTTAGGTGCCAGCGAAAGGCCATAGCTTCCGACAGTAACATGCTGTCGATTCATTGGCCCGAGGACAGGACCTTGTTCTGTTCGAGCGGCGGCGGTGCGTGTCGACCTGATGGTTGGGATAATCAATCGTTTTTTTAGAATAATACGATCGGAATATTCGATCAAACTGATAGCGTATTTGTGGTTAAATTTGCAATGAACAACAATATTTCTTAATTGAAGGGGATTTTGATGCGTAAACACACGACACTTTTACTTGTGGCATTAGCGATTGTGATGTCACCGGTGATGCTGGCAAGCCCAACTTTTGCTCAGGGTGAGCCGAAGTCGAACCAGTTCTGGTGGCCTGATAACTTAAGTTTTACTCCGCTTCGCCAGAACTCGCGCGAGTCAAACCCAATGGGCCAGGACTTTAATTACGCTGAGGCGTTCAATAGTCTCGACCTGAATGCCGTGAAGAAGGACATAGAGACGTTGATGACGACGTCTCAGGACTGGTGGCCAGCAGACTATGGTCACTATGGTCCGTTTTTCATTCGCATGGCCTGGCACAGCGCGGGCACTTACCGCGTGGCTGATGGCCGCGGCGGCGCCGGCGGCGGGCAACAGCGATTCGAGCCGCTCAACAGCTGGCCTGACAATGCGAACCTGGACAAGGCACGGCGGTTGCTATGGCCGATCAAGCAGAAGTACGGCCGGGCGATTTCCTGGGCAGACCTGATGGTTCTGACCGGTAATGTCGCGCTGGAATCAATGGGCTTCAAGACCTTCGGTTTTGCCGGCGGGCGCGAGGACGACTGGGAGGCCGACCTGGTCTACTGGGGGCCGGAGACCGAGTTTCTCGCGGATGAGCGCTACACCGGCGACCGAGAGCTTGAAAATCCCCTTGCCGCTGTGCAGATGGGCCTGATCTATGTGAACCCTGAAGGGCCGAACGGTAACCCGGATCCGCTGCTCGCTGCACAGGACATTCGCGAAACATTCGGTCGGATGGCGATGAACGATGAAGAGACCGCTGCACTGATCGCAGGCGGACACACGTTCGGCAAAGCCCATGGTGCGGCACCGCCCGCCGACTGCGTGGGCGCCGAGCCGGCAGCCGAAGGCGTCGAGAAGCAAGGTTTCGGTTGGGCAAACAAGTGCGGCAGCGGCAATGCTGGCGACACGATTACCAGCGGTTTGGAAGGCGCATGGTCCGCCAACCCGATTGCCTGGACCAACAGTTATCTCGTGAACCTCTATACCTATGAGTGGGTGCAGACGAAGAGCCCTGCCGGTGCAACCCAGTGGATTCCTGACAACGGGGCCGCATCTACCCTCGTGCCGGATGCGCACGATCCCTCGAAGCGGCATGCGCCAATCATGTTCACAACCGACCTGTCGCTCAAGTTCGACCCGGAATATCGTCGGATTACGTCGCGTTGGCTTGAGAATCCTGAAGAGTTCGGACTCGCCTTCGCCAAGGCCTGGTTCAAGCTGACTCACCGCGACATGGGTCCGCGCGTGCGGTATCTCGGCCCTGAGGTTCCCGACGAGGAGCTGATCTGGCAGGATCCCGTTCCCGCAGTTGATCATGAGTTGATAAACGCGGGCGACATTGCGGAGCTTAAGTCCGACATTCTCGACTCGGGTCTGACCGTACCCGAACTTGTCAGGACGGCCTGGGCGTCGGCCGCGACCTTCCGCGGCACCGACATGCGCGGCGGCGCTAACGGAGCTCGCATTCGCCTCACGCCGCAAAGGGACTGGGACGTCAATAACCCGGATGAGCTGGAGACCGTGCTGAACCGCCTGGAGCGCATCCAGGGGCAGTTCAACCGCGCGCAGTCCGGCGGCAAAAAGGTATCGCTTGCCGATCTGATCGTACTGGGCGGCGCTGCAGCGATTGAGAAGGCCGCAAACGACGCCGGGCAGGACGTACAGGTTCCCTTCATGCCGGGACGCACGGATGCGTCACAGGATCAAACCGATGTTCAGTCCTTTGCGGTGCTGCGACCGAATGCGGACGGGTTTCGTAACTACTTCGGTGAAGGCGCCCGTCGATCACCCGCGGAAATGTTGGTAGATCGGGCAGACCTCCTGACCCTGACCGTTCCTGAAATGACGGTTCTGGTTGGTGGCATGCGAGCGCTTGATGCAAATGCGGAAGGTTCCGAGCATGGTGTGTTCACCGCACGACCAGGCACGTTGAGCAACGATTTTTTCGTGAACCTGCTCGACATGTCCACGCTATGGGAGAGGTCATCCACATCTGCGGGCATTTACGAGGGTCGTGATCGCGCGACAGGCGAACTCAAATGGACGGCAACCCCCGCTGACCTCGTATTCGGGTCGCACGCCGAGCTGCGTGCTCTCGCGGAAGTCTATGCAGAAGCCGATGCACAAGAGAAGTTCGTGCGTGACTTTGTTGCTGCATGGACCAAGGTGATGACCCTGGATCGCTTCGACCTGAGTGAGTCGCAACGTGGAGAGATGCTGGCGCGTCGCTGACCTGGCTCACGCATTACATGGTCGAAATCCGGTATGCGTTTCGACCGTGTTTCGTAGCGCATGAAAATAAGAACGGCGGCGTATTCAACGCCGCCGTTCTGCCTTTCAGACTGCGCGCCCTCGTTGTCTTTTAGATGCCAGCGTACAACAGACTGTAACCATACTCCTGCGCACGTGTGGCTGTGAGAACGCCTGCGGGAACAAACTGACTGTTCGGGATAGCAGATGCGACAATTTCTGCGTAAATCTCGTCTGCTGAGCCACCGACGTTTCGCGCCAGTACACCTGAAATCACCCGGGTAGCAGCGTCGCAAACGGCAAATATGATTCCGCGTTCGCCCAGTGATTCAATGGTATTGCCGCCATTGGGCAGATCGCGGCGGTCCGCAATGTTCATTGGATTTACGCTAAACGGCTCGTTTGTCTTTGGGTCGGGGAATTTGAGGACGCCGTTGAGTATCTTGCCGTACTTTTCCCACACTTCGTCGCCCCAACCGAACGGCGTCGAAAAGCGTCGGAAGCAGACGATCATTGCGTAGTCAGATTCGGTGCCGTTATAGGCGGCCGTATGTGCAATGAGAATGTTATTTGCATATCGCATTCCCTCCGCGCCGCCAAGAGGCCGGGATGAATCAATAAATACTCGATGGTCGCCTGGCATATCATTCAACCAGCGATCCCCGGGGTGCCGTTTAGCCTGAAAGCCCGTGGAAGCTTGCTGTGCAATGGCGCTCCGTGTCACGCCCATCGTCAGGCCTGTCGCCGCAAATCCCATTCCGGCGAGCAAGGATCGCCGGGTTGCAAGATCTTTATTCTTGATGTTCATTCTCGTTCCTTCGCACCGACCGGTGCAGGTTATCGTTCATTAGCGCTGGATTTCGGCGGAATTCCGACTGACAAAATTGGGCTGACGTTTCTTCCGCAGCAGTTTCTTAATGTAAATGACCAATCAAACGGCGTCACACACTTTGGCACCAGCACCAACCAGCCCATCGCGCGCTGCGGCGCGCCGCATCCTGGTAACAGGCGATTCTACTGTACCCCTGAAAAAGGAAAGACCCGGCTAAGCCGCTGCCCGTGCGACGAATTCATCGTGACAGATATCCGAGGAGAAAAACTGATCCAGAGTGTAATATTCTCTCAGCGTCTCTCGACAAACAAAAACCATGACTATCGATTTAGGCGAACTACTAAAGAATAAAGCCATCAACGGCTGGAATCTGTTCTGGCTTGTTACTGGCCCGATTTCAATCGCCATGATGATTGCCATGGCTGGGGCGGATCTGTCCAGTGGCGCGGGGGTCTCCTCCATGATCCAGCTGTCCGTTCGCTGTGCCGTTCCCTGGTTGTACGTGGCGTTCGCAGCGTCCTCTGTTCACGTGCTGTTTCCCGGGCTGCTGACGCGCTGGCTGCTGCGTAACCGGAAATACTTCGGGCTCAGTTTCGCCGCCGCGATGGGCTGGCAGGCGCTCTTCATCCTGTGGATGGTAATCGTCTACAGCGACTACTACATCAATGAGGTTTACGTGCTGCGCGATGCGATCGAAGGCGTTGTTGGCTATCTCTTCCTGGCTGCCATGACGCTGACATCGTTCCCGATCGGCCGCAAACGCCTGAGTCCCAAACAGTGGCGGTATCTGCACAAGGGCGGCATCTATTTTCTGTGGGCCTATGCCTTCAGTGTTTACTGGTGGAATCTCTTCTACTATCCGAATCCTGTCCTGATCGACTACATCTTTTACTGGAGCGGCTTCCTGGCATGGGCGGCTCGCGCTGCTGCATGGAATAAGAAACGCCGGCAACTCGCGATAAAAAATGCACCGCAAAGCGGCGTGCAGCCAGTCTTCAAATTAATCGGCATTGGAGTCATCGGGATTGGGCTGATCGCGGCGAGTTTCGGTTCGCTGTGGTTCGAAACTGCCGAAAAATGGTTAACCGGATACGCAGTCACCAGGGTTCCGGAACTGTATCTGCCGTACTGGCCTTTTGAACCTTACCTGCCGCTCTTTGTTATTGCGGTTGGTGGAATTCTGGCAACCAAGGCAAAGGTGTAGACTCGCCGGCGTCGACAAGCAGGGGCTTTGTCGCGCGCCCGCCGATCAAGAGTTCACAACAAATGCCCGTCCGGCCATGGTTTTCATTTCGTCAACGTACTGCTTCGTCGACCATCCACATTCGAGGGTCAGCGCTTCCCAGTTAGGTACCAGAAGCAGGGTCCATAAAGCGTCCGTCGCCGTCTCCGACGTCCAACCGGCTGCGAGGTTCTTGTCCGCTTCCAGCGCCTCGATGGCCGCCCGGCAGCCATCACGCATGGCTTCCATACGACCTTTCCACGCCACCGATGCAGCCTCGTCGCTGTCCTGTGCCAGCAGCAGGGCCTTGGCGATGCCGTAAATCTCGGGAATGTAATTACCCCAGCATTCGATATAAAGCGACAGGCGTTCAACCCCTGTTGTTGCCGCCCGCGACGGTGCAAGCCGGCCGTCGACGTCGAGCTGCTCGTCCAGATGCTTCGTTGCTGCAACCAGCAGTTCGGTGCGCGATGCGAAATGCAGGTACACCGCCTGCCGTGAGATCCCGGATTCCCTGGCGATATCACCCATACGGACGCCTCGGCCGCCATGCTCTTCAAGCATACGAATGGTGGCTTCAAGGATGCGGGTGCGGGTTTCGATATTTTTACTTGACATGGTGTAAAGCTTGCCCTAAGGTTGACACTGTGTCAATTGACACTGTGTCAAGTTACTGGAGTAGAAGACGTATGAAAACAACCAATTCGAGAATCTTAGCGGCCCGCAAGTTAACGCTGTTGTTGAGCGGACTCGTCGCATGCGGCATCGCCGTCACGATCCTTCTTGCGCCGGATGCGTTCTACACCGCGTACGGCATTGATCTCGCCGACAATATCTCTCTGACCAACGAACTGAAGGCACCGGCCGGAGTGCTGTTCGTCGCCGGACTACTGATGCTGGCGGGCGTGTTCCGTGCAAGGTTGACCACCGTATCGCTGACTGCGGCAGCTGCAATCTACCTGGCATACGGGTCGACGCGCTTATTGAGCTTTGCCGTCGATGGAGTACCACACAGCGGCCTTGTCGGCGCAGCCACTTTTGAAATCGCAATTGGCGCAATTTGCCTGCTTGCCGTGTTGCCAGACCTGGGCAGGCGCAAAACCCAAACTACGTATTAAGGAGATAACAATGAAGGACAACGGAATCAAAACGAATACAACACAACCTGCGACGCTGGTGCTCGGCGGGACTGGAAAAACCGGCCGTCGCGTCGCCGAGCGCCTGACGAGTCGTGGAGTAACAACGCGTATCGCGTCGCGATCCTCCGCACCCAGCTTCGACTGGAACGACAGGAGCACCTGGGATGTGGCTCTCGATGGTGTCACCGCAGCGTACATTTCCTACGCTCCCGATCTCGCCATCCCCGGGGCGACCGAGGCCATACAGGCGTTCGTCAACAAAGCCGTTAGTCGGGGTGTAAAGCGTCTTGTTCTCTTGTCAGGTCGCGGCGAGGAAGAGGCGCTCCGCTGTGAACGCATTGTCGCCGGTGCCGGCGTTGAATGGACGGTCGTCCGCGCCAGCTGGTTCAATCAGAATTTTTCCGAAGGGGAATTCCTGGGCATGGTGCTGGAAGGTGCCATCACGCTGCCTGCCGCTGACATTCCGGAGCCGTTCGTCGACGTCGATGATATTGCCGATGTTGCTGTTGCAGCGCTGACCGAGGACGGACACAACGGTGAGATCTATGAAGTAACCGGACCGCGCATGCTGACCTTTACCGAAGTAGCGCAAGAAATCTCCCGTGCCTCCGGACGTGAGGTGCAATTCATCCCGATTCCTGACGAGGCGTTCGCAGGTGCTATCGCCGAGTCGGGCGCGCCAGACGAGATCGCGTGGCTGTTGAATTATTTGTTCGACACCGTCCTGGACGGTCGTAATGCCTATGTGTGCGACGGTGTGCAGCGCGCCCTCGGCCGGGAGCCCACCGATTTTACCGAGTACGCACGGCGGATAGCGGCATCGGGTTTGTGGAAGATCGCCGCATGAATTCGCTCATGCACGTCGTCGGAGTGACTGCGGTGCTCGGTTCCGCATTGGTAGGTGGGGTCTTCTTTGCGTTTTCGAGTTTCGTGATGAAGGGCCTCGCGCGAGTGCCCTCTGCGGAGGGCATCGCCGCGATGCAGTCAATCAACATCGTTGTCATCAATCCTTCTTTCCTCGGTGCATTCATCGGCACCGCTGTCCTGTCAGTCGGTGTGGCCGTTCTCGCGTTGAATCATCCAGAGCAGCCATCGTCGATGTTTCTCCTGGGTGGCGCAGCGTCTTACTTCGCCGGCACGTTTCTCGTTACGATGCTTGGTAACGTGCCACTCAATGACCAGTTAGCAGCCGTATCTGCGACGGGTCCCGGCGCTGCCGAGATCTGGTCGACCTACCTGGATCGATGGACGATGTGGAACACGATGCGGACAATTGCCGCGATGGTCGCGGCAGTGTTATTTACGATGAGCCTGGTGCAGCGCGCGAGTTTGTGATTCAGTTCGCGCGTGCCTGATGCCAACCTGTGATACGAATACCTTCGTATCGGCTATAATTGAACGATCGACGCCGCAGCATTCGCAGGCGCGATACACCGTTTGGGCAAACGTATGGAGATTAATATGAGCGTAATGGGCATCGTGCTGCTCGGGATTGGCTTATTCTTTGCAGGCGCAGCGCTGGGATTCCTGCTGGGTAAACGTGGTCAGTCGGCCGAGCATGCAAAGTTCGAAGCTGTACAGACCGAGTTGGATGATTATCGACGAGAGGTGTCAGCGCACTTCGGTGAGACGGCGAGTCGATTCCAGTCAATTGGTAAGCAATACAAGGACCTCTACGAGCATCTTGCGGCCGGCTCACTCGCCTTGTGTGATAAGCAGGCGATGCAGGAGGGCATTCAATTTACCCCGACTGTCATGGCAGGGCTTGAAGCGATTGTCGATGACGATGTCGACCTTGTCACGTCCACAGAGGACCTCGGGACGCCGCCGGCCGGGGAAATTGAGACGCACGAGGCCACTGACGACGAGGCATCCGGTGTGGCAGCCGAAGTCGCGCAGGAAAATGTCTCGACTGAGACCGAAACCGCCGCAGACCCGATAAAGGAAGGCCAGCCCGATAACGTAGTTGAGCTGAAGCCACGTGCGGAAAACGATGGCGACACCGACGCCGCGCCAAAACAGTCCGGCGATGACCCTGACGGTGTCGAACGAACCTATAAGTAGGACAGAAACCGGGGCCCGTGTAGCCACCAGCGATGTCGGTGTTTGGAGACATCCTTGAGGGACGTGCGAATTGGTTATAATTCAGGCCTGAAATCAAATCGGATCGTTTGGGCAAATGGATCTAAATACAATCCGCCTGCAACGCAACAGCGTGCAGGCTGTTTTTTTCGTGCTGCTGGCAAGCTGCGGAAATTCGCCGCAACAGCAAGCGTCGAATGAGCCGGAGGCCGTTGAGCAGTCGAATTACTATATCGGCAAGAATGCGGTTTACGCGGTCCTGAAGTCCGGGTCCGGTGGCAGCTGGGTGTTCGATGAAGTTACCGAATCCGATCTACAACCCGAAAAGGGTTTTCTGGTCCGGTTAAACGATCTTGCCCCGGCGTTCGATACCCGGATTGCGGAATGTACACCGCAAGCCTATTCAACGTATCACAAATGCAACCCTGTCCATCCGTTCCGCGACAAGGATGTCGGTGTCATTAGCAAAATCATTAGTGGCGGAATCGCCGCCGGTACAGCCGGGAAGGTGACAGACGTCGCCAGAACCTACAAAACGGAGTTCAATGAAGCGGCATTTAACCAGGCGGTCGACGAAGCGCTCGTCAATTCGGGGCTGAATCGTGACCGTCAGGATCTCCTCTACGCACTGGATAGCTATGCGACGAAGTTCCGGGACAGTCGTGCAACGCTCGACGAGCTAAGGCGTAGTGCAGACGAAGAATATCGGGATACAAGCACCGTCGAACTCGATATCCAGCCTCGGTTGTCCGGATTGACCGAATACTACACGGACGATTTGAATTATCGTGAGCTTATTGAGCTCGTGCCGATTTCCACTGGCAATACTGCAGGGGAAGACATTAAGCCCAGGAAATTGTTGCCCTGTGACGCAAGAGAATGTGCACGGAAAGCACGAAATGCAATAGCGTCAATCCAGGCGGAAGTTGAGAGGTCCAGGCGTCGAATGCAGTCTTCGCCAAAAGATATCTATGAAGTTCGCTGCAGCAAAACAACACACGCAGGCTACTTATTTCGCCTGCAATGTCCAGATCAGGTTACGCGACTCTCGTCCGGTTCCGCACCATTGCCGATCGAACTCAACTTCCTGGCGAGAGACTTTGATGGGCTGTACCCCGAGATCCTGCTTGAGGACGAAAACCTGGCTATTGCGATTGAAGATAGCGAGCTTTCGTTCCTGAATAAAACCTCAGACTATTTGTCCGTAACCGCACAGACGGTCTACTACAACTCTCAAATACAGACCAATGCCGCGCAGATCAGCCTCGCGCCAGGGGCCGCCGTCAAACGGCCAGTGAGCGAGTTTGTCTCTCCGGCCATCCATATTGAATCAAGCTATCGTCAGATGACGCCTGACAAGGCCGACAGTTCATCATTCCAGTTCGGATTTGCGGCGAAGTATCGTGGCGCTCGCAATGTTGCCGAAACGACACTCTATGACAAGCGCGAATTTAACGTTGGGTGCGTTATTAAGAATCGAATTGGTACGGGGTCCTGCGACGATTCGCCTGTGCAAGATTTGCGGGTGACCAAGAGAACGCCGGTTCCCTACTGAATTACTTCCTGATGGTGCCGGTGCCGAACCAGGAGCTCGGCCTCGCGCCGCTGTTTGTGCAGGCCGAACAAAATCTCGAGGACGATGACTGCACAAGACGGGGGATGGTTCATTTCAAGAAGCGCCGCCGCAATGTTTTGCCTGGGCGGCTTGCTTTAGCCGCGCTGCTCGTTGTATTCGAGCGGTTGCTGTCTGCACCGTTGCAGAATACGGCAGGTGTCATTACCCAGGCGTCAAGTGCAACGCTGCTTGAACTCGAGAAGAGGTGGATCACGCTCATTCTAGCGGCCCTCAACAGTATCGCCGCCTGATTGGTATGTTGCTGCTCGGTATGCAGTTTCTTTACCGAAAGACGATGCGTTAGATATTTCCTGATTCCCTTGACGCGGACGAATCGCCGGTGCTGCAATGTACTAATGCGCTCGAAAAATGACTCCTTTGCCGAGTTTCTGTCGAAAACGAATACACTGGCCGTGCTTAGCGGTGCCGGTGTCAGCACCGCATCCGGCATTCCTGATTACCGGGATCGCAATGGTGACTGGAAACATTCACAGCCCATTCAATTTAACGATTTCGTCAGGACCGCGAATACGCGGAAACGATACTGGGCACGCAGCTATATTGGCTGGCAACGCTTCTCTGCGGCGCGACCAAACGCGGGCCATCACGCTCTGGCAGACCTGGAGGCGAGCGGCAAAGTTGATACCTTAATAACGCAGAATGTCGATCGACTCCATCAGGCTGCGGGCAGCGATCGCGTCATTGATCTGCACGGCGATCTGCGTAATGTGCGTTGCGTTGAATGCCGGGGAACACAGCCCCGGGCTGAATTTCAGCAGGACCTCAAGGCGTTGAATCCGACCTGGCATGCAGAGGTATTTCGCTACAAACCCGATGGCGACGCCGAGCTGGCTGACAACAGTCACGACAATTTCATCGTGCCTGACTGCCGCAGGTGCAAGGGGATCGTCAAACCGGATGTGGTGATGTTTGGCGAGGCCGTGCCAAAAGTACGTGTTGACAGGGCCATGGCGGCTGTCGGCCGTGCGGACGCATTACTCGTCGTCGGTTCGTCGCTAATGGTATTTTCCGGATTCAGGTTTGCCCGGGAAGCGCAGGCGTTACAGAAGCCAATCGTGATCGTCAATCAGGGGCGAACGCGCGCGGACGATATTGCCACTCTCAAACTGGAGGTGGACTGTGCGACGTGTTGCCCGAAGCGCTGAAAACACTGTCGCAATGATGAAACAATGAGAGGAGACAAGGCGAAAAAAAGGCCTACGCGAGGCCTTTTGTTTATTGGAGTCTCGACTAGGCTGCTGTTAGTTACTCGCGAACATGCGAGAATATTTTCGTGCCGGCTGATGGTGCACCTGTCGCATACTCGGCAAGCGCATCGAAGATAATGTCGCTGCCGTCGTTGTTAAGATGTGGATTATCAGCAAAGCGACTGGATACGCCGTCCGGCTTGGTCTCGGTTCGCGCAGAAGTTGTTGAGTCGTCACGCCGTCGCTGCTCGCCCAGTATATCGTGAGTGTGTTGTCCGTATTAATGCCGAACAGGTCGGCACGAGAGTTGAAAACGACCCACTGACCGTCTCCCGGATATATCCAGTGGCGCCAGGAGCAGAACCAAAACCGGTGGCCGCCGCTTCGTAAAAATTCGCCGGAAGGTTCAAGCTCGTCAGTGATTCTGACCATACCGGACCCACTGCCGTCGACCACGTAAATTTCGCGCTCGTTGTCCGCGTTGCTGCCGAGCGTGGCAAACTCTCCATCAGACGCGAAGACCACTCGAGTTTCCATCGTCCGAAATCTTCGGTGTGGTGCGAATCGCCGGCACTCGCGGTCAGCTGGATGTGACCGGTGCCGTCGATGTTAATGGCAAAGATTTCGTAACTCCCGTCTGCGTTTGTTCCGAAGGGATCGCTGGTGTCCTGCCAGACGATACGGGAACCGTTGTCGGCGAACGCGACTTCCTCTGCAGAAACGACTCCGGTGGTGACCTGCGTCAAATTGCTGCCGTCGACATTAATCGAAAAAATTTGCCGATCGAACATGGGGTTTCCGTTGGTGAGGTCGCCGTCGGATGTGAAGATGATGCGTGAACCATCGCCGGAAATTCCCGGCGATTTGGCATCGCCGAACGTCAGGGCGGTTATCTGTGACACTGCGCTGCCATCTGTTTCAGCAAGAAAGACGTTGACGGTATTCGTTGGGTTAGCGCCGAGGTCCTGATCCGACAAGAATACGGCCTGGGTGCCAGCGTCGTTGATGTCGAAACTGCCGCCGGTGATGGTGCTGAATCCAAGTCGGGCACGGAATCCATCGCCACTATCCGTTGTGAGCTGAACTGGCATTGCCTGCCCCGACGACGATGGAGAAAAGCTGAATGTCACCCGATGGATTTGTGCCAAGCGGATCCTCATTCGAGACCATAGACGACGATCGTCCCAGCGTCGTTCACCGCAAGACCATACTGAGACGTGCCGGGTGTCTGCGCATAGATTAGGGTCGCTTCGCTAGTCGGCGCCGCCACCCACGCCGCCTCCGGTGCCGCCTCCGGTACCACCCCCGGTGCCGCCTCCGGTACCACCGGTACCGCCGGTGTTGCTGGTGCCGGCAGTGGAAAAAAGCAGAGCCTGAGTCTGTATTGCAGCCAGCGGCAAGCGCGAACTATGAAAAGTGCCGAGATACCGGTAGCGTCATCTGAATGAGTTCCCTGCCCACAGTCCCCTGCGAATCATCCAGTATCGCGCTCCACTTAGTCTGTGGCAGCTCGTCGCAAATTTTTCAAGCGGTTATAGGGGCGGGTCTTAAGGTTGCTGCGTAAACAGCCGGGCGTATGAGGGCCTAAAGCCTGACGCGATTGAGTCGCAGCGCGTTTGCGATTACGGATACAGAACTGAAGCTCATCGCCGCCGCGGCGATCATCGGGCTTAGCAAGATGCCGAAGGCCGGATAAAGCAGACCGCCGGCGATTGGCACGCCGACCGCGTTGTAGACGAAGGCGAAGAACAGGTTTTGGCGAATATTTTTCATGGTCGCCTCGGACAGGCGCCGGGCCCGAACCAGGCCACGCAGATCGCCCTTCACCAAAGTGATGCCGGCACTTTCCATCGCAACATCTGTACCCGTGCCCATTGCTATGCCGACGTGCGCCTGCGCCAGCGCAGGCGCATCGTTGATTCCGTCACCGGCCATCGCGACGATTCGACCTTCATCCTGCAGTCGTTTGACGTGCTCAGCCTTCTGGCCTGGCAGCACACCTGCGACGACGTCGTCGATGTCGAGATTTGCGGCCACCGCTCGCGCCGTGGTCTCGTTATCGCCGGTGAGCATGACAATGCGGACGCCATCTTTGTGCAGCGCGTCGATGGCAGCGGATGATGTCTCCTTAACCGGGTCGGCAACGCCGATAAGTCCCGCCACGTCGCCATCCACGGCCAGGAACATGACAGTCTGGCCCTCTGTACGCAATGTCTCGGCCCGCTCTGTCAGCGCGCCTGCGTCAATACCGAGGGACTCGAGCAGGCTCAGGTTTCCCAGTGCGACCGGCCTTCCATCCACTTCGCCGGTTACGCCCATTCCCGTGATGGACTCGAATTTTTCAGTGTTGCCGAAGCCTGTATTGTGCTCGAGAGCACCGGCGACAATCGCGGCAGCCAGCGGATGTTCGCTGGCTTTTTCCAGTGTAGCCGCTAACCGCAGCAGTTCTTTGGGATCGATACCGTCTGCAGATTCGAAGTGCATGAGCTTAGGCTTGCCCTCCGTCAGCGTGCCGGTCTTGTCGACCACCAGCGTGTCGACCTGGCGCATGATTTCGATGGCTTCGGCATCCCTGAACAGCACGCCGGAGGTCGCGCCCTTGCCCGTCGCCGTCATTACTGACATCGGTGTCGCAAGTCCGAGAGCGCAGGGGCATGCGATGATCAGCACCGCAACCGAATTGATGATCGCGTAGGCCATCGCCGGTTCGGGACCAAGCAAGGCCCACGCTATAAATGTCACAACCGCGGCCAGTACGACAGCCGGCACGAAATACCCTGCGACAACGTCGGCCAGCTTCTGAATAGGTGCGCGGCTGCGTTGTGCTGTGGCGACCATCTTTACAATCTGCGATAGCAGTGTATCGGCGCCGACGCGGCGTGCTTCGATGATCAGGCCGCCCGTACCGTTCACAGTCGCGCCGATTGCGGTATCGCCGACCTGTTTCTCGACGGGAATCGGCTCACCGGTGATCATCGACTCATCAATACTGCTGGCACCTTCGACTACGTCGCCATCGACAGGCACCTTCTCGCCCGGCCTTATGCGCAGACGATCTCCAACGTGAACGTCATCGAGTGGCACGTCTCGTTCGTTTCCGTCTTCGTCGATACGACGGGCCGTCCTGGGCGAGAGTCCGAGCAGCGCGCGAATCGCGTTTCCGGTTCGACTGCGCGCACGCAGCTCCAGCACCTGCCCAAACAGCACCAGCGTTATGATGACGGCGGCTGCTTCGAAGTACACGGCAACTTCACCGTGAACATCCCGAAACGAGGCCGGAAACACGCCAGGGACTACTGTCGCAATCACGCTGTAACTGTAGGCAACGCTGGTACCAAGACTGATCAGCGTGAACATGTTCAGGTTGCGACTGACGATCGACTGCCAGCCGCGTTCGAAAAACGGCCAGCCGCACCACAAGACCACGGGCGACGCGAACGCGAGCTCGAGCCAGGTGAGCGACTCGTTGCGATCCAAGCCAGTCAAATGACAGGCCAACCATGCCTCCCATTGCGAGGAGCATAACGGGAGCGGTAAGAATGGCGCTTATCCACAAGCGACGTGTCATATCGACCAGTTCCGGATTCTCCTCTTGCGCAAGCGTAATGGTCACGGGCTCCAGGGCCATGCCACAGATCGGGCAATCACCGGGTTCATCCTCGACAATTTCGGGATGCATCGGACATGTGTACTGGGTCTTCGTCTGCAACGCTGGTAGCGCCTCGGACTCAAGCGCCATGCCGCATACAGGGCAGGGCACCGGCTCGTCTTCACGGACCTCGGGACACATCGGACAAACATAGGGTCCCGGCCCGGCGCTCGCTGTTTGGTCGTGACTGTCCATCGCCGAGTCGCGATTGAGATAGTGCGTCGGGTCCGCCGCGAACTTGCTTCTGCACCCGGCGCAGCAAAAATAACAGGCTTCGCCTTCGTGCTCGAAGCGGTGCACGGAATCCGCCGTTACAGTCATGCCGCAGACGGGGTCTTTCAGGTCGTTTGCAGGTTTATCGCTGGCGCTGTGGTCATGGGTGGGCATTGATTGACTCTTTATGATTATGATCATTATGGCACTTCTGTCGGGTATTCTGGGATGCTCTCAGAATTGCTCCGATCACCCGCAAGATAACAATATTGCGGCGAGCCAAGAAACTATCGCCTGGATAATTGGTGAGGAAGGTGACGCACAGGCATGAGTGACGTACGTCTACAACGAAAGATCGGGCTGTCTGGCGCGGTCTTCCTGATGGTGGGCAACATCATCGGTGCGTCTATTTTCATTCTTCCGGGAAGACTCGCAGGCATTGCCGGCCCCGCCGTATTTGTGGCCTATCTCATTGCTATCATTCCGGCAGTCTTCAATTCGCTGGTGGCGGCGCAGGTTGGCAGCATTCTGCCCGTCAGCGCATCCGATTACGTTTTTACGAGCACCGTCCTGCGCCCGATCCTCGGGTTCCTGAAAGTATGGGCAGCAATGTTGGGTGCGATGGTTGGCGGGCCGATACTCTCTTATGGCTTCGCCGACTACTTCGCCTTTTTCATGCCCGAAGCGGATCGCCTGACCGTTGCCGTCACTGCGGTGCTTGCAATCGCCGTGATTAATCTCCTGGGAATACGCGCCAGCGTAAGGACGCAAATGGTGATGGTGTCGGTATTCGTCAGTGCGCTCATGATCCTGGCCATCGGCGGCCTGTTTCATATTGACGTTGAATTGATGACGCCCCTTGCGCCGCTCGGCTGGGGTGCCGTGCTGTCAGCCGCGGTGCCCGCGTACTACTCGTATACCGGTTTCACGATGCTGTTGTCGTTCACGGAGGAGATACGCAATCCTGCGAAGAATGTGCCCCTGATTGTCTTGTTTTCGTTCTTGACGGTTGCCCTCGTATACACCTCAGTTACCTTCGTCGTCCCGGGGCTTATACCGTGGCGCGAACTCGGCACGATTGTTGCGCCATTGAGCGCGGCGGCGGCCACCTTCCTGCCAGACTGGTATGCGACAGCAATAACGATCGCAGCGCTACTGGCTGCAGGTACGTCGATCAACGTGCTCATTATCGCGACGTCCCGGTCGTTCTTCGCCGTTGCCCGCAATCGAATTTATCCGGAAGTGATCAGTCATGTCAGCGCCCGCACCAACGAACCTGACGTGGCCATTATCCTTGTTACGACGGTCATCCTGGGCGGCATCATGTTTCAGGGCAACATCGCACAGTATGCCTCGGTTTCCGTGATCGGCTGGATGTTGTACGGCATCATTTGGGGCATTGCGCTTGTGCGGTTACCAGCAAAACTGCCGGATCATTACCACAATGCCCGGTTCAGGCTCCCTGTCCCTTTGCTGTGGGTCACTGCGGTCGTGAACATCATGATTGGCTCGGTTTTCATATTCATTGCGGTACGGGACAATTTCAGGCCGGCAACAGGTTACTTCGCACTGCTATTACTGGGCGCAATCTATTACTATTTCAGACAGAGGTATCTTGCCAGGGAAGGCGTGTCACTTGACGCATTGCTCAGGAACGAGACTGAAGAGGCAAAACGCGCGACCCGGGAGGACAGCGGATGACTGTCCGGTTGATTATCTGGTTAATTGTCCGATTGATAATCGATAGTCGAAGTCCGCAACGTAGCCACTCGCGTGGTCGTCAGGGCATTAGGAATGCTACAGGGGATGACAATGAAATATCCAAACTCTGACTCGAAATCCGCGGCGCTGTTCGAGCTTGCGCAAAGTGTTCTCACCGATGGTGGTTCCCGCAGCACTATTCGTATAGCCCCATACTCGATCTATGTTCGTTCTGCTCAAGGCAAGTACGTCACGGATGTCGACGGCAACAGGCTTTTCGATTTCAACAATAATTACACGGCGATGCTCCACGGTCACGCGCATCCGACTATCGTTGAAGCCGCCCTGGAACAGATAAAGCGAGGTACCGGATACGCGTTTGGCAGCGAAGCCGAATACGCGCTCGCCGATCTGCTCTGCGGCCGGGTCGAGAACTTCGACAAGATCCGCTTCATGAATTCAGGATCCGAAGCCGTCATGAAAGCAATTAAGGCGGCGCGTGCCCACACCGGCCGCCCGAAAATTGCCAAATGCGAAAATGCTTATCATGGCTCGTATGACTTTGCCGAGGTCAGTCTTGGCGTAGTGCCCACGGATCTCGCCGACGGCGATCCGGTTTCCCGACCCTATTCGTACGGGACGCCTCAGGGTGTACTGGACAATGTCGTTGTCATTCCACACAACGATCCTGAAGCGGCCCGGCGAATACTCGATGAAAACGCGCAGGATCTTGCCGCCGTATTGGTCGATCCCATCGGTCTGGGCATGGCGCGCATTCCACATACGGATGCGTTCCTGAGAATGGTCCGGGACTTTTGCGATGCAAGCGGCGCGTTATTCATCGCTGATGAGGTCGTCTCTTTTCGCGCCGGGCTCGATGGCGTGCAGGGAGACCGGGGACTAAAACCCGACCTGACGACGCTCGGCAAGATCATTGGTGGCGGTTTCCCGGTTGGTGCGGTCGCTGGGTCAGCCGAGGTCATGTCGGTGTTCGAAGCAGGCGAAGGAAAAGCGAAACTCCCACATGGCGGAACTTACAATGCCAATCCGGTATCAATGGCCGCCGGGTATGCCGCCATGAGCATGATGAGTGCCGACGCTTTCCAGCAACTAAACTCGCTCGGGGACGCATTCAGGCAAGGCTGTCAGGAAGTACTGGAACTCACTGACACCGACGGCGAAGTGCAGGGACAGTATTCAATATTCGCAATGACATTCAATGCGCCCGAGTTCAATGACCACGCACCCAGGGGCGAGGTCTATCGCAGCAGCGGCATGCACCAGTATATGGTGCAAAACGGCTACTGGATGTCGCCCGGCATGCTCGGCATCTGTTCCACAATAATGGATATGTCAGATGTGGATGAATTTTGCGAGACGCTGAAAGCCGGCATATGCGCGATCAGGGAAGAATGCAGCAACGCTGCCTGACCGGGAGTCCGATGAATGGAGTTGTAATTTGAAGCCGACTATCCTGACCTGCGCGGTAACCGGATCGTTCCCAACGCGCGAGCACAATCAGAACTTGCCAGTCACCCCGGAAGAAATAGCAGGCGAGTGCATCGGTGCGGCAAAAGCCGGCGCTGCCATGTGCCATATTCATGTGCGCGATCCGGAGACCGGCGTTCCAAGTATGGAGCTTGATTACTACCGCGAAGTCGTCAGGCGAATTCGTACCAGCGACACAGACCTGATCATCAATCTGACAACGGGGCCGGGCGGCAGATTTTCACCAGGCGATGACGATCCGGCGAAGGCGGCGCCCGGTACCACACTGACGACGCCCGAGATTCGAACCGAGCATGTCGTCGAACTGAAACCAGACGTTTGTAGTCTCGACCTCAATACGATGTGGTTTGGCACCGGAGCCGTGATTAATTCACCGCGAAACGTACGCATCATGGCCGAGCGAATCTATGCGGCCGGAGTGAAGCCCGAATTAGAGGTCTTTGACAGCGGCGACATCCAGCTGGCAAAGGACCTGATTACGGAAGGTACACTGCAAACGCCAACGTTGTTCCAGGTTGTCACCGGCGTGAAATATGGTTTCAGCACCGGGCCCGAAACGCTCGCCTACGCCCGATCGCAGCTGCCGCCCGACTGCGAATGGGCGGCGTTTGGTGCCAGCCGCTGGGCGTTCCCGATGCTCGCACAATCGGTGTTGATGGGCGGACACTGTCGCATTGGCATGGAGGACACCGTGTATCTCGAAAAGGGTGTCAAGACTGCCGGCAATGCCGAGCTGGTTGCCAAAGCCGTCCGTATCATTAAAGATCTCGGCGGCCTCCCAGCGACGGTGTCCGAGGCGCGGCAACTACTGGGATTAGCGCCGCCGAGCTAGGCATGCTGGCTCAATAAGAACGCCGGTACGTGCGGATCTTTTTCTTTCGCCAGCGCAATTCCCTCGCATACTCGCGATCCAGGGCCACGATTGCGCGGATGGGCAACCGTTCGCCATTCACGATTACACGATCGAATTTCGTGACGCGTCCGGCGGTTGCTGTTACGCCGATATAATGAGCGAATCGCAAACTCGAGAACGGGCGCCATATCTTCACCAGGTACGCCCGTGACGGCGATGCCCAGATGACCAGCTCATCGCGACCGACCGCTCGCCAGTTATGCAAACGATTGCCACGGGGAAGCCAGATTGAATCGCTTCGCCTGAACTCCGCGTGTGTTTTCGAAATCGCGAATGCCGGTGTCGACACAGCGATTAGCGCAGCAAGTAATGCGACGATCATTTTGCTTTTCATCGTCTGAGTCCTCCTGGTTGCATACAAATCTATTCAAACGCAGTGCCAGTTTGCGCCGCTAATGATGAAGGCGAACTGAATGGAACCAGGCACATGGAGAATCCTGACGGAACTTAAAAGCGCGACGTCGCTACATGGCAAATGTACTGCGAATCACAGAGCAGTTCTGCTTAACAAAGCGAAAGGTGATGTCAACGAACGAGCGCGTGTCGCGTTATTCAGATACGTCAAGAGTAAAAGGACTTACATATGAAAATGCTAACGCCATATCGAACGCTTGCACTGGCTCTCGCACTGACGGTAATCAGTGGATGCGCGACGAGGACGGTCGTAGTGCCAAAGGCCCATAGTCACCAGGCAGTTGTGAATACACATGTCGTCCACATCGTGAGGCCGGCGAAACGACACTGCTGGCGGCACCGGGGACACTGGGACTGCCGTTGACAAGTCATCGGTCGTTTGACCGGATTGGCCCAAATCTCGATGAAACGGGAGGCGGGTGAGACTAGATCCAAGTCGAAACCCGGTTCCTGGTGAAGTTTCCGTCGTGAACGGTACAAATTAGTACAATTTGACCGCCGTTTGAGTCCCATTAGGGCCCGTGATGTTCTAGAATACCGCGACACGTTCTTTGGGGTATTCAACAATGAAAAAACTATTATCCGTCGCCTTCATAGCGACAATACTTGGACTGGTTGGCTGTGAAAGCAGCAGCACGCCGGTACCTGTCCCGGATTCACCGCCGCCGCCGCCGCCGCCCATGAGCATGGTGCAGGTGCTCCACGCAGTGCCTGACGCGCCGGCCGTGAATGTATCTTTCGATGCCGCATTTGTGCCTCCGGCGGGCAGCCCATTGCTTGGTATCGACTATAAAGGCGGAACGGGCAAAATCGAACTCATTGCAGGCGATCGCGAAGTTATAGTCGACGGCCTGCTTCCTGATGGGGATACGACGAACGTTATTCCGGCGACACCCGTGACTTTCGACGAGGGCATGCTTTACAGCGTCGTTGCAATCGGCGATCTCGCCACCATCGCGCCGGTCGTTCTCGCACAATCTGACACCGTAACAGCAGGATCGGCACGGGTTCGGATACTGCACGCCGCGCCGATGGCCGGACCGGTCGATATCTATGCGACAACGCCAGGTCTGGATCTGACGATGGGCGCTATGCCGGATGCTACGTTAGATTTCGGCGAGGACGCGCCGCCGCTTGAGGTTGCAGCAGGCGACTATCAGATTCGCGTGACGGTGGTCGGAGACCCAACGATGGTTGCCTTTGACTCTGGCACGGTGACGTTGAACGACGGTGATGATCTACTGGTCGCTGCAGTAGAGAATACGACCGCAAGTGCGGCACCGATCACGTTGGCCGTTTTGGACGGCAGCGGAGCCAGCGAAATCGTTGACGTGGACTCCCAGGCAGCTGTGCGCGTCGTGCATGCTTCACCTGACGCTGGTGTGGTCGACGTTCTTGCCGATGGTGCGGAATTGTTTACCGATCTGGACTTCACGGATTTCACTGCGTTCCAGAATGTCGATGCCGGGACCTATGACATCGCCGTTACTCCAATGGACGATCCGATGATGGTACTTATCGATGCCGCAGGTACGGCGCTCGCTGGCGGAGAGCGGTATACGGTTTTCGCTTTCGATGTACTGGCGACGATTACAGGAGCGATTGCCAGTGATGACTACCGACGGATCGCCACCGAGGCGAAGATTCGACTGGTTCATGGTGCACCGACTGCGGGTGATGTTGATATCTATATCACCGATGTAGGCGCCAACCTCTCGATGGAGACACCGGAAGCAGTGGGAGTTCCATTCCCAGGCGACACCGGTTTTGGATCGTTCGAGACAGGTACGTATGACTTGTACGTTACGGAGACTGGCACCACGAATCTGGTCATTTCTGCGACCATCACACTGGTCCACGGTGGTGTTTACACTGCTGGTCGTACGCGATCCGGGTCCATCAGAGATGCCCGGCGAATACAACCTGATCCGGATGGATGATTTCGCACCTTAGTCAGAACGGAAGATAGTGGTCGATTGGGCTGAGTCCGGCACTTATCCGGCCTCGGCAGAGTCAGCCGGAACACAAAGCAAGCGAAAAGGGCCCCGATCAGGGGCCCTTTTTTTGTACGTATTGGAGTTTTGACTGTTCACAGACCTTCAATCCGTGCCCGGCAAATGAAATAGAGCGCGAGAACTCCGTAGATTACCGGCAGCATGATGCCGAACTCATCCACCCATTTGTGGGTCTCCGGTCCGAAGACGGTCAGCGGTGTGTAGATTGCCTGGACGAAAAGGTTATGGCTGGCATGGAGGATTGCTGCCGGCCAGAGCGACCGCGATCTGAACGTGAAATAGGCAAAAATGACGCTTGCGGTGATCACGTTTGCGAAAAAAAGTGCAATCTGAAAAGCGGGGCTGCCTGTCCCTGCATTGTAGTCAGTACCCAGAATCGCGGGCACATGCCACAGCCCCCAGATTACACCTGACACCAGGCCCACGGCCCAGAATGGCATAAGCTTTCTTAGTTCCCAGATCAGAAAGCCGCGCCAGCCGATTTCTTCTCCTACCGCCCGGGCGAGCGAGCCGATAATGCCCGCGGTCGCCAGCATGAACACGCCTACGGTAATCACCAGCGTCGCGGGTGCTCCTCCAAGTCCGAACTGCGTCGCCCAGGCATTTACGGTTTCCATGTTCGGAAAACCGCCAAGGCCGAGCGTCCATACAAGGCCGTAAGCAACCAGTCCTGCCAGTAGCGGCAATGCCCACGCATACAGGTTCCAGCGCCATTCGCCCCATGCCCAGGGAATGGAACTGACCGGACGTTGCAATATTGTGCAGGTCAGGAGTGCGCCGACTGCGGGCATCCACATGACCGCGGTTACGTAGAGTTGCTCTAGTGCGCCGAGCTTCACCATGGCGCCAATGAATACGGCTGATAGCGCGAAGGTGATTACCACAAAGAGGACGATTGCTTTTATGGCGCCTTTGGAACTGGAGGTTTGTTGTTCGACGATTGTCTTCTCGCTTTGGTCTATCCGGGGATCAGGGTATCGATGATCGCCTGGGCGTTCCCTGACGCCGGAGACTATATCGCGCCGCGCATTGATCCGCGATCCGTACTGACTTTGTCCGGAAACGGGTCGGTCGCAATCTATTAAAAATCAAATAAATCAATAATATACAGCTGATTAACAAAAACCACTTCACATAATATGAAAACTGACATACACTCAGTCAAACAAATAAAACAAACGAACAAGAGCCCATAACTTATTGATTTTAAAGGGCCGAAGGGGTAGTAAAATGCGTCATCAGTCGCAGGTACAACAAGCACCTGATCAATTCCGCGGCATTCCGTTATTTTCAGTGATGACGGATCGGCACCAGGCCGCCATTACAAAACTAAAATCCGCGTTCGACCAGGAACGCTCCGTTGCATTGTTAATTGGTGACGGAATAATCGAAACGAGTCATGTGATCAGCGCGTTTCATGGGAGTCTCCCGGAAAGCGTTACGTTTGTGCGACTGAAACATCCACATGCCGATGCGCTGACGGCAATGCAGCACATTAATCGCGCTATTGGCTTCGAGCCGAATAATCTTTGCCTTTCGGATCTGCAAAAGATCCTGGTTATGTTTCTGCAGTATCAAAGGCAACACAAGAACCGGACAGTCTTGTGCATAGAGCAGGCGGACCACCAGGCGCTATGGCTGTTGGACACCATCGCAAGTCTTGTCGGGTCAGAGGAACTGAGCGACTGTGGTCTTCTGCTTGTATTAACGGGCAGCCCGGATCTGGGCGGAATGCTGGGTGACTCATCGCTCGGCTGCATATGCAGCTACGCAGGACGACCCATCAGGCTTCCTCCCTTTACGCTCCCTGAGACAAGAGAGTTTGTTCGTCAACGGGTCGAGTCGACGGGCGCTGTCGATGTAAGCCGGGTTTTCGATTTTGAAGCAGTGGATCGACTACACGGATTAAGTGGCGGCAAGTCCGATACCGTTGCGAAACTTTGTCATGAAAGCCTCCTGCTTGCCAAACTGGGTGACAAACGACCGGTCACGTCAGGAACGGTCAACAAGGCGGCGCGCGGGTTACACCTGGAATCCGCTGCCGACAAAACAATGCCGGTTGTGCATCCAGCGACACCCGACAAATTCCCGCAGACTGATGAGCTGCTGGTCGTTCGCCAGAACGGCGAGGCGATTCAGGAGATACCCCTGGAGAAGGGCCGGTACATGGTTGGCCGGGCCGTATTTTCCGACATCGTTTTGCCAAGCCTGAAGGTTAGCAGACGTCACGCAATCATCATCAAGACAGCAGAATTCCTGCAGGTGTTGGATCTCGGGAGTACGAATGGCACATTTGTCAGAGGGCAGCAGATCAAGGAATTCATTCTCGGACAGGGCGACGTCCTGAAAATGGGTGACTGCGAAATCGAGTGCCTGGTCGGTAGCTAGATCAGGAATTCAGCCTGCCGTTCATGCGTCGATGCGCTGCGTACGTAGATTAGTGCTCGTCAATCACCGCCCCTGACCAGCCAGTATTCATTCGGCGCACCGTTGCGATCGCGGCCATTTCGCGCGCCGTTTCTTTCGTGACGCCCACCTCAATTCCCGGGCACGGACCGTGCTACCGTTCTTGATCTAAGTACCTGATTATCATCAACAACGGCTAATCTGAAATGACCTGGGTTTATGTGATTGTCGGAATTGTCTGCCTGATAGCGCTGCAGTCGCTGCGCGGCGCCCTGTCGATGGTTTTCCCTGTTCGCAATGTTCGCGCGAGCGCGCGCCCCGAAGCAAGACAGTTTGGCGGCCTTGAACTGGTCGACGAAACGACATCCGCCCTGAATTACCTCGGTTTCGAGGGTCCTGCCTGGATATGCGACGAAGAGCGCCAGACCGACATTGAAAACGTCAACAATCACGCAGTCTTCAGAAATGTAGCTAAAAACACCGTCGCCTGGGTCGGGCCAACGCTGGATATCGCACAGCCCGACCAGCCACTTTTCTACTACACGACAGCACTGGACGACGGTCGCTTTGCCGTAACCCAGGTTTCCGATCCGTATTTCTCGGCCGTTGATGATCCGAATACGCCGGCACAGACCATTGCCGCCTCCGACAAGGCGACCGAATTAAAGCAACATCTCGACTTCGTGCAGACTTTAAATAGTAGCCCGATTGCGAACGTTCCCATCCGTGAGGCAGTTATGCGTTTTGCCGGCGAACACATGAACGGCATTCGACAGAGATTGATTGAGCGGGGCATGCTTCGTGAAAGTGAAGGAATCGCCAGGCCCGGCTTCAGGTTCGCTTGTCGGATCCTTGGAAAATTCGCAACCAGGCCGGTCAGGCAGGTCACTGACCCAGCGGGCATACCCACCGCCCGGCTCGCGTTCCTGGCCCGCGTTGCCCAAAGAGCCAGTGAGCGTGCGCCGGCGCAGGCCACGCAATGGCTACTTTTGCTTCTCAGCGCCGCGCTCTTTCTCGCGATCGGCTGGCCACTGTTTGGCCTCAACTACACGCTCATTATTCTCGCGGTAATCCTGTTTCACGAAGGAGGACACTGGGCGGCAATGAAGGCGTTCGGATACGGAAATCCGCACATCACTCTTTTGCCACTCCTTGGTGGTGTGACGATAGGACACGAAACTGACCCCGGTGCTGTCAAGCGTGTTTGGGTCAGTCTCGCCGGGCCTTTGCCGGGAATAATTCTTGGCTGGCTACTGGTCTACTTCATTTCCATCGAAATGGACGCAAGCCTCTACTCGGAATGGCTTCTGCCAACGATCCTCGTATTGCTGTTTGTAAATTACCTGAACGTGCTGCCCATTCCACCGCTGGACGGGGCACATGTCGTGAAAGCGCTACTGCCGCCGGGCTGGGTCTATGTCCAAATTGTCGCTGTTTTCCTCGGCGTCGTGATCGGTGTTTACGTTGCTTACCTGCTGGATTTCTGGCCTCTCGCTTTCATCGCTGCCCTGCAACTTTTTGCGGTAAAGAATCTTTGGTCAGAAGCGAAGCTCGTCAGTTATTTTGACCGGGAACGGCCTCCCGTCACTGATGACGAAGGCATCAGAACAGAATGGCTGCTCGAAAAACTCGAAACTTTGCTCGGAGCGCCCAGGAAGGCCGCAAAACGAATACAGCTGGCGCAAAGTGTCCTGAGCCAGATTGACATGCGGCCAATGGGAGCTCTGCATCGCTCCGTAGCGTCGCTCGTTTATCTCAGCCTCGTTGCAGTGCCGGTTGGCGCGCTGGCTTTTTCCGCACTCGATCCGTTTTCGTATGAAATGAGCCCTGAGACGACTGCGATTTACGACGAACTGGACGCGCAGCAGGAGCGATTCAGCGCGCAAGCCAGGGCAATGTCGATAGGGGAGTTAATCCGGGAACTGGCTGAAGACGACAGAATCCCTGAGCCGGCCACTGCAGATGAAATTCAACGGTTAGAAAGTCGCATGGAACATTCCATGCCGGATCACCTGCGTGAATTCTATCTGCATACAAATGGCCTCGATGCGTTTGGTTTGAGCCCCGTCGGCGACATTCGGCGTATCGATCCGAACCTGTTCGCTGGGGGAGACCTCCAGTACCACGCTTATCAGGGCAATCTCTCTTTCTACGATCAATCATATAACGAGATCGTCGTTTCCCTGGAAGCGACCCGCAATTGGTGGCAAATCGGTTATAGCGAGGAGTGGCTATCGTATATCTTCGTGAACCCGGACGCTGCGATCGGAGAAAACGCGGTATTCGAGATCTCGACGGAAGAGGCGTCGGCGTATGTCGATCTTCTCGCCAAGATGCAGATTACCTGGGCCGATGATAAGAGTAGCGAGCTGTACTTAGCCAATTCGGAGCAGATGTACGCCGCAGCTGTCACACGGATGCAGGGCTTAACAATGGATGAGCTGGTCGACATGTTCCCGAAACCCGGTTTGCTGGAGAGGTTTGTATTGAGCGGTAGCTCCCTGCCAGGACCTGCAACCAAAAATACGTTAGCGGAGGCGCAACGCCGAATCGGTCGGACATTGCCGACTGACCATGTCGATCTGCTTTCCGTCCACAACGGGTTTGGGCCGATATTCGTGCTATCGGCGGAGGAGATTCAATCGGCTCGAAACGTTCTCGATGTATCGCGTCAGAGTACGCTTGATTTGAGCAATGCGGATGCCGACGACGAAAATAATCTGACGATGAATGAATTGAACCGGTGCTGGGTTATCGCCGGCCTGTCAACCGAAGGTTACGAAGATCTTGATACCGCAGAGCTGTATGGTCATATCTATTGGTGCCCCGACCTGGATCCGGACCGCCAGTATTTAAGCCCAATGTATGGTGGATACCATCCGACACTGACCGCGGTTGTTCGTCACGCAGCGGCGCAGTCGGGACTCGGGTATTAGAATTGCGTCTGACATAGAGTCAGTCGGCATCTCCGAACCGCTGAAGTAATTCTTCAACCCGACCCCGGATGTCGTCGCGGCTTGCCCTGAAGGTTGCCATGATTTCGCCCTCGCTACCCGTTGCCTTGGCCGGGTCTTCGAGTGGCCAGTGTTCTCTGTCAACGTCTGCCGGGACAACCGGGCAGTTTTCATCGGCGTGACCGCATACGGTTACCAGGACATCAGCCCACGCCAGCATGTCTTCAGTCAGCCTGGTTGAAGCTTGTGCAGATATATCCACGCCGGCTTCGCGCATGACTTCAATGGCGCGTGGATTCTTGCCGTGCGATTCGATACCCGCAGACCGGGCGGTTAGGCGATCGCCACCCAGATGTCGCGCCCAGCCTTCCGCCATTTGCGATCGGCACGAATTGCCGGTGCACAGAAATAATACGTTCACTGCAGACACGGGCTTAAGGCTTTATCGCAATTGCTTCTATCTCCACCAGGAAAACAGGTCGCGCCAGCCGTTCGATCTGCACGAGCGTACTGGCCGGCGCGTTGTCCCCAAAAAACTCTCCGCGCAATGCGCTTGCCTTGCGAAATTCGTCAATGTCTGTCGTAAATGTCGTGATCTTGACGACGTTACCGAAATCGGCGCCTTCGGAGGCCAATACGGTTTTGAGATTTTCAAGTGCCTGTCGGTACTGGGCAAGCATGTCTCCTTCACCGATTACGTTTCCCTCACCATCGAGCGCGACCTGGCCGGCGATGAACATCAGGTCGCCGTGCTTAACCAGGTGGCTGTATGCCGTCGGCTGTGTCATGCCCTCCGGGTTGATTCTCTCAATCTCCTGGGCCCCGGCGAAATTGGCAAGCGTCAGCATCGAAACCAGAACGATCATTTTCATTGTCTTTCCCTCATCTCAGGAATCACAGTCCAGCCAGGTCACCAGCCAGCTCAACGAGCGGGCTGAAAGGTACAACAGCACCCAATCCGGCAAGCGGCAGTACTCTGCAGCCGACAAATGGGATGGCGTTCGCAAAAGCAAGCACCGCCTATGGTCTGGAGTTTCTCATAGTTTTCAGCGCGTAGTCTGGCGTCGTTGACCCGTCCAATACTGATACGATTTGTTACACCAAAGTATAGATTTCGATGGCTCAAAAAGCGCACCATTACCTCTTAATTTTCCAGGTAAGGGCGACGCACGAGTTCGCTCCAACACTGAGGTAAAGCATGCGACCATTTTTGGGAACACTATTTCTGCTGGCGATAACCACAACGTCTCCATATGCCGGGACACTCCTCGATCAGGATTTCAGGAAACTGGCGTCTGAGGAAACGGTCAATCTGAACGATGCCTATGCAGGCAAGGTCCTTCTCGTCGTGAACACCGCATCGAAGTGCGGCAATACGCCGCAGTACGATGGCCTCGAAAAGCTGTATGAAGAGTACGGCGATGAGGGTCTCGTCGTGCTCGGTTTCCCCTCAAACGATTTCTTCGGTCAGGAGCCTGGCACGGAAGAGGAGATCCAGGATTTCTGTCGACTGACTTACAAGGTCAGGTTTCCGATGTTCGAGAAGGTCACGGTCAAGAAAGGCGACGCGCATCCGTTTTTCCATCAGCTTGCAGCAGAGGCGGGCACGTACCCCACCTGGAATTTTCACAAGTTTCTGATCGGACGGGATGCGCAGCTGATCTCTGAATTCAGCCCAGGCACGCAGCCCTATGACAAAGACCTCGTTGCCGCCATCGAATCTGCGCTGCAGAAATAGCGCGAGAGAACGTGGACGCGAAGTTGCGTCTGCCGACCCGCTTTGTGCGGCGTGCGGATTAATGTTTACCTGGGGCCGGAAGTGGGCAAGAGGCCGGGAAACAGCCAAATACTGTTCGCGCCGTTGTCGCGGTAGGAGTCAAGCGCATGCCGGAAGGTCCTGAAATTCGTCTTGCCGCTGATCGCGTAGCATCAGTACTTCTTGGCGAGAAGATAGCGGCAGTCGGTTTTGGCCTGCCAGGCCTGGTGCGGTTCGAGAAGCGCCTGCTTGGGGCCAAGGTTATCGCTGTCGATACGCGCGGCAAGGCCATGCTGACCAAGTTCGATAACGGCCTGACCTTATACAGCCATAACCAGCTCTACGGACGCTGGTACACAATGCGCCGGCCGCGGATGCCAAAAACAAACCGTTCGTTACGGGTCGCACTGCACACGGAGAATGGCAGCGCGCTGTTATACAGCGCATCCGATATCGAGGTGCTTACAGAAAAGCAGCTGTCGCAGCATCCGTTCCTGGTGCGCGTAGGTCCGGATATCCTGGACCCAGAGCTTACGTTCGAGACAATCGTGGGGCGTCTCCAATCTCCGGAGTTTCGAAATCGAGCGCTTGCAGGCTTATATCTGGATCAGTCGTTCCTCGCCGGCAATGGCAATTATCTTCGCTCAGAGATTCTGTGGTCGGCAGGCATCAATCCGGCGACGAAGCCGGCCGCACTTGCTCGCACCATTCTTGAGTCTCTTGCAAAAGAGACACTGAAGATCAGCAGGCGTTCTTATCGAACGCAGGGCGTCACCGTGACCCCCGCCCTGGCTAAATCCCTGAAAGCGAAGGGCTTGACGTATGGCGAATATCGCTTCTTCGTCTTCGATCGAGAAGGTTTGCCCTGTTACCGCTGCGGTACGCCCATCGAACGGCAGATAATGGGTAGTCGCAACGTCTTCCTGTGCCCAACGTGCCAGCCGCGCAGCAAGTCCCCTGTTGGAAGCAGCAAGTGACGCTGCTTTCTTCCTTGCCGTCGGACGCGAACGTTGCCGTCATCGGAGCAAGCGGTGGCATTGGCGGTGCATTTGTAGATGCACTTTCAGCAGACGATGGCATTAAGAACGTCTATGCGTTTTCCCGTTCAATGGCGGCGATGACGGCAGGAAACACGCATTCCCATCATATTGACCTCTGCGACGAGCCGTCGATCGAAGCAGCAGCAGATACTGCCTCAGCCGGGGGGCCGCTTGATCTGGTCATCGTCGCAACCGGAATTCTGCACCGGGGCAAAGAACTGCGTCCCGAAAAAAGCCTGCGCGACATCAGCGCAGCGGCGCTCGCTGAGGTACTCGAGGTTAACGCGATTGGTCCGGCCCTCGTGGCCAAACATTTCCTGCCGATCCTGCGACGCCATTCGAAGACGATTTTTGCGGTACTTTCCGCGCGAGTCGGCAGCATCGGCGACAATCGACTCGGCGGCTGGCTTTCGTATCGCATGTCCAAGTCGGCAGTCAACATGCTCGTGCGCACGGTAGCGATCGAGCAGGCGCGCTCGCGGCCTGAGTCCGTTGTCGTTGCATTACATCCGGGCACCGTAGCGACCGGGCTGTCCGAGCCGTTTACGGGTCGCGTTGATGACGCAAAGCTTTTTGCGCCCGCGTATTCGGCCGGGAAACTCCTGCAAGTGATGAATAAGCTGGAGCCCGAAGATTCGGGTGGCTTCTTCGCCTATGATGGAACTGCGATACAGTATTGAGGTAAGGGATGCAGCAATCGGAACTAACTACATGACAACAGTCGGTGAGCGGCCTTTTGATCGTGAGGCACGATACGACCTCCGACGTCCGGAGAGTTTTCGCAAGTATCTTGAGGTGCGCGCTGTATTTGAGGCAGCTATGCTGCTGCCTGCCGCGCCACTACTTGCCACGCAGAATCGTGGTGACGGCCGCCAGGTAATGCTGCTGCCAGGACTTCTTACCGATGATCGCTCGACCTGGCCGCTGCGTCGCTTTTTGCAGTTTCTCGGCTACGAGACGCTCCCCTGGGGATTGGGCCGCAACTACGGTCAGCCTGAAAAGGACGTTGATCGCATAATCGACAGAATCAGCGGGGTGCGGCGCAGAGACGAACCCATAACCTTGATAGGTTGGAGCCTGGGAGGCGTAATTGCTCGCGGCGTGGCACTGCGTGACCCTGTTGCGGTCCGCGAAGTCATCACGCTGGGCACGCCCGTCGAAGGCGGGCCGAAATATACCGCTGCCGGCGATCGTTTTGCTGCAAGACAGGGAATCAATCTGGATGACCTTGAACGACACATTCATGAAATCAACGCAGCCGGTATCAATTGTCCACTCACCGTCATTTATAGTCGCAGCGATGGAGTCGTTGGCTGGCGGGCAGCCATTGATCGTTACAACGCACACGCCCGGCATGAACGCGTACCTGGATCTCATTTTGGGCTGGGCGTTAACCCACTGGTATGGAAGTTGATCGCGCAGACCTTGTCCGCTACAGGGACACCGTAGCTGAGGGTGGCTCCCAAGGCACGCTCAGGATGCTGCGCTAAGCGACTTAAATGCTGCAAGGGCGCGATCGCGTGACATCGCCCGGTCGACGATCGGACCTGGGTAGTCCTTGCCAATCGACACTCCCGCCGCCTCCAAAACGCTTTCCGGTGCATCCCACGGGTCGTGTATGTGTTTTGCCGGTAACTGCGCAAGTTCAGGCACGTATTGACGGACATAGTCACCGTTGGGATCAAATTTTTGTCCCTGTAACACCGGGTTGAAAATTCGAAAGTAGGGTGCCGCGTCAGCACCGGAGCCCGCGACCCACTGCCAGCTTGCGCTATTGTTGGCCAGATCGGCGTCAACGAGTGTGTCCCAGAACCAGGCTGCCCCGTGATGCCAGTGCAAAAGCAAATTCTTGACCAGGAACGAGGCGACGATCATTCGCACCCGGTTGTGCATATATCCTGTACGCCATAGCTCTCGCATGCCGGCATCGACAATTGGGTAGCCAGTTTCACCGCGTTGCCATTGCGCCAATGCCGCGTCATCTTCGCGCCACGGAAAGCGGTTGAACTTCTTCTGCAGATTATCGTGGGGCAACTGCGGCCAGTGATATAGCAGATAGTGGGAGAATTCGCGCCAGCCAAGTTCGCTGCGGAAATGATCCACGTCGTCCGATATCTGCGGCTGGTCTGCCGCGGGTTGGGTTGCCTGCCAAACCTGGTGCGGTGAAATCTCCCCATGGTGGAGGTGCGGTGACAGCCGGGAAAAGAAACGCTTGTCCGGCCGGTCTCTGCCGGCCTTGTAATTCTGAATTCCGCTCTCAAGGAACACCCGCAGGCGATCGTGGGCGCCTTGTTCGCCGGGTGACCAGCACTGCGCCATTTCTTCGTACCAGGGAATTCGTGGCATCAGTTCGAGGCCCGCCAGTGTGGTTCCGATCTCGCCGTCGGCGAATCTAATCACATCAGGGCGCGGGATCGTCGGGCGCGGTTCATGTTCGCCCGACAGGCAGCCTTTGCGGTAGAAAGGTGTGAACACTTTATAGGGTGTTCCGTCTGCCTTCGTAATGCTTTGCGGCTCAAAAAGCAGGGAGCCGTTGCGGCTCGTCACGGCGACGCCGGATTCTCGAAGTTCGGCCATGATGCGACGATCGCGCCCTATACGCCAAGGCTCGTAACAGCGGTTCCAGAAAACGTGGCCGGCATCTAGTTCCTTAGCGATCTGCGGCACCAGTCTGCCGGCGTCGCCACGCAGCAGTCGCAGCTGGCCGTCAAGCGAGTGATTCAGAGAATCCAGGCTTTGATGTAGCCACCAGCGACTTGCACCGCCCATTCTCCAGTCACCTGCGTTGTCGTCATCCAGGACATAGATCGGCAAGATCGGGGCGCCAGACCTTACGGCAGCGTCGAGTGCCGGGTTGTCGGCCACTCGAAGATCCTGTCGAAACCAGACGATAGCGGGTCGAACCATATCCATGTTTCTAACTCAAACCTCTAGTGTTGCGACAGTATACGGACGCTGCGATTCGACGGTCGGTTTGAAACGTAAGCATTTGTAACGATATCCGTGTGCCTGTTCTGGTTCGGTGGACGCTGGTGGTAACTTGGTCAGAACAACTCAGGAGGTATCAATAAGATGCGTGTTGCTTTGATCGGTGGAACTGGCTTCGTTGGCGGATATCTCGTCGACGCCCTCATTGCGGCCGGACACGAGCCGTCATTGCTCGTCAGATCCGGCAGCGAGCGAAAAGTACGCCAGGCGGATCGCTGTCGGCTGATCACGGGTGACCTCGATTCAGAGGACGCGATTGCCTCGGTAATAGAAGGTTGTGGCGCCGTCATTTTCTGTGTCGGGATTCTCCGGGAATTCCCGCGCCAGGGAATTACGTTTCAGGAATTGCAATACGAGGCTTTAGTGCGTGTCGCAGACCAGGCCAGGTCGCAGGGTGTGACGAGATTTCTCCTGATGAGCGCAAACGGGATCAAGGATCCTGGCACTCGCTACCAGGAAACCAAGTATCGGGCAGAGCAATACGTCCAGTCTGCCGATTTCCAGACCACGATATTCAGGCCCTCGGTGATATTTGGTGATCCGCGAGGTGCCATGGAAATCGCGACCCAGCTTTATCGGGACATGGTCAGTCCGCCGATTCCAGCCGTCGGTTTCTTCGCGGGTTGGCAGCCATCGCAGGGTGCCGTTCTGATGTCGCCCGTGCATGTCAGTGACGTCGCCCAGGCTTTCATCCATGCGCTCGACGATGCGTCAACCATCGGCAAAACCTATGAACTCGGTGGTCCGGAGGCGCTGTCATGGTCTGAGATGTTGCGCCGGATCGCAGCGGCAACCGAAAAGGACAAGTGGATCGTGCCGACGCCGATTTCACTGATGTATCTGGCTGCCACATTCCTGGACTGGCTGCCAGTTTTCCCGGTAACCCGCGATCAACTGACGATGCTCGCTGAAGGCAACGTCGCTGAACCCGCGGTGATCCAGTCATTAATCGGACGGACCCTGGTCTCGTTTACGCCAGAAAACTTGTCTTACCTTGCGAAGAGCGCCTGAAGTCAAGCGCTCCATAGTCAAAAAAGCGGATAGATACGAATTGATACGATTGCGTACACTTTTGACATCAATTTGCTTCCGGAGCCGGATAAGCTCACTCCCGAAATCTAACCACTCACTTCTCTCGAGGCAAAAATAATGACACGTTTACTACCAAAAACACTATTTGCATTCCTGGCAACTGCTGCCTTTATTTCACTGTCGGCGACGGCACTGCTGACATCATCAAACAAAGCGAATGCTGCTCAAGGTGACATCATCGACGTCGCAGTTTCAGCGGGACAGTTCAACACTTTGGCTGCAGCGCTGGAAGCCGCTGACCTGGTATCAACTCTTCAGGGCGCCGGACCTTTCACCGTATTCGCACCGACGGACGAAGCGTTTGCTGCTCTGCCTGCTGGTACCGTTGAATCACTGCTGAAGCCGGAAAATCGCGATCAGCTGATTTCAATACTGACCTATCACGTCGTGGCAGGGAAAGTGATGGCCGCCGATGTTGTAAAGCTGAGCGAAGCGGCGACAGTGAATGGCAGCGATGTCGCGATCAAGGTTGTAGATGGCAGTGTGCTCATCAACGATGCAACCGTCGTGGCAGCTGATGTCGAAGCAACCAACGGCGTTATCCATGTAGTTAACAAGGTTATTCTCCCCTAACAACCTTGACTGAAGCGGCGGCGCCCCCCGCGCCGCCGCTTTTTTTTGCGCATCTGAAATCGGCGCTGCTCCCGCCCGGAGAGCCTTGTTCACGAAAGCGCGTGTTCAGTGACCGTATGCGTTACGCGCTGCTCTACACACCATCAGCTGCCCTACCAGATTCTCTTTGGTAGTGTCGTGCGCAAAGTCAGCCAATATTTTCCGAGTCTACCCCCGGTCTTGTAAAAAATTTCCCGGCCATCTGCTATTGTTTCCCCGTTTCTTCCCTCGTTCAGGTAATGACGGTGTCACGGATATGAAGGCAATTACAGTCGGAATTGGCTCACTGGTTTTGACCCAGGCAGGTTTTGCTGCGGAGGATATCGTTTTCACTCCTGTTCAGGAGCAAACCTTTGCGGCGCCCGGTGGCCAGTCAAACGCCTGGGGTGACTATGACAACGATGGCGACCTCGACCTGATCATCACGTTTCGCGACGCCCCGGTACGTCTGTACAGGAATGATCCATCTGGATTCGAGAATGTTGCTGACGGTTCAGGCTTGCCAACCGACGGCGGCAATCCGCGCTCGGTTGCCTGGGGTGACTACGACGGTGATGGAGACCTTGATGTCTACATCGGCTATTCCGGCTATGACGGACCTGCAAATCGACTGTTTCGCAACAATCTGAACGAGAAAAATAAGGGTTTTACCGAGGTTGGCGAGGCGGCCGGCGTAGCGCTAAAGGGGGCGACACGGCAGGTTTCGTTCATCGACTATGATGCGGATGGAGACCTGGATCTTTACGTAGCACTTCGTGCGAGCGTCAATCGATTGTTACAAAACAACGCTGGCGTGTTCAAAGATGTCACGTTTTCCAACGGCATTATGGAACCGCGACGCACAGTCGGCGCATGTTGGTTTGATATGGACGCCGACGGCGACCTTGATCTGTTTACGGCGAATCAGAATGGTGATCGTGACGGCATGTTTCGCAACGATGACGGAACATTCAGCGATGTCGCTATTGAACTGGACATGGACAGCCCCAGACGCCCGCTCGCTGATGGTGGCGTCGGCTGTGCGGTAACTGATTTCGATACGGATGGCGACCTGGATTTGTATGTGGCCGCTTATGGCGATGACATGCTCTACCGGAACAATGGCGATGGCACGTTCACGAATGTCGCCCCGGAGATGGGCGTCGACAATGAACATCACATTGTGACCGGCGTTTGGGCTGATATTCAGCATGATGGTCGACCCGATTTGTATACGGTCGGGTATGTCAATGGCAAACCTGGTACTCCGGACTACCTGTACGTTAATGAAGGTGATCATTTCGAGAATCGCATGCCGGAAACGATTGCCAAAAACGATACAGATCACGGGGTCCAGTGGGCCGATTTTGATCAGGACGGAGATCTTGATCTCGCGCTTGCGGCCAATGACCCGGCCGGTTCACATTACCTGTTCCGCAATGACTTGGCAGCAGATGTTGCAGCCCGGTCGATTCAGGTTCTGGTTCTCGATGCCAGGGGCCATTACACTCGCGCAGGGTCAGAGGTGCGTGTTTTCAAAGCGGGCACCGATGAGCTGCTTGGATTGCGCATGGTCGATACCGGAAGCGGCTACAATGCACAAAACGCCATGCCTGTGCATGTCGGACTTAGCGAAGCCGTCGATATCGACGTGCACGTAACCGTGATGACTCCCGACGGCAGGAAGACGCAGGTTTTTCGCAACGTAAACTGGCGCGATCTGGGCGGAAAACCGTTTATCGTCAAAATGTGAAACCGAAGAGAATCAGCACACCTAAACAGTCGATTTCCAGGAGAGGACATTGAATCACCGCTTGCCAGTTATTATTGCAATCGCATTGTTACCGTTCGCCGAGGTGAGATCGCAAAGTTTTGCGGACGGAGAATTTCCTGAAACCGTCAAAGCCATCTATCACCAGAAAGTGGAAATGCGGGATGGCATCGCGCTTGCGACCGATATCTATCTGCCTGCTGCGGAAGGAGAGTACCCGACACTGCTGGTGCGGGACATCTATACCAACGGCTCGCCGGCCAATCGCCAGCGTTACGCGAAGTTCGCGACAACAAATGGCTATGCGTTCGTTTTTCAATCGGCTCGTGGACGTTACGATTCTGATGGTCAGTGGTATCCCTATTTTCAGGAAATAAACGACGGCGACGATACGCTCACCTGGATTGCCAAGCAGCCGTGGTCCAATGGCAAGGTGGGTATGTTTGGCACGTCCTACCTCGCTTCCGTGCAGTGGCTCGCTGCGCTGAATCGTAATCCCGCGCTGGTTGCTATCGCGCCGGCCATGAGTCCGGGAAATTATTATCGGGATGTTGCCTATCCAGGCGGCGCGTTTTCGCTACTGTCGCGTGCTCGTTGGGGTGTCGGACTGGTCGGGGGCCGAACGACTGCCAGTTTTCCGGTCGACTGGATCAACGGTATTGGCCACCTGCCACTGGATACGCTGGCAGAGAGTGTCGGTTTCAAAGTGCGCCACTTCCAGGACTGGCTGGAGCACCCATCGTATGACGCGTACTGGGAACCCCTGAATCTCGAGGCCAGGGCGTCCGAGATGATTGTTCCTGCATTGAATTTTGGTGGCTGGTACGACGTATTCCTGCGCAGCACCATCGGCAGCTTCAAGACGATGACCGAAGAAGCGGCAACCGAAGCGGCCCGTAACGGACAGCGAATGATCATCGGCCCATGGCCGCACGGCTGGAACGCGTCCACCCGGACCGGGGATCAGGAATTCGGCGAGGATGCTTTAATCGATGTCGAACCGCTCTTGCTGGAATGGTTTGACTACTGGATGAAAGACGGGCCAGAACCCGCGGGCGCGCCAATCAGGATTTTCGTGATGGGTGAGAATGTTTGGCGTGAAGAAAATGAGTGGCCGCTCGCGCGCACGGTGTACCAGCCGTACTATCTCCATGCAGACAAGACGCTGTCAGATCAACGGCCATCCGGAGATTCCGGATCGCTTCGATACACCTACGACCCTGCTAATCCCGTGCCGACATTGGGCGGCAATATCATGGAACCGACGCTACGCGGCCCTTACGACCAGGCGCCACTGGACGATCGCAAGGATGTGCTGCGTTTTGTCACGGAGCCCTTCGATGAGCGAATGGAAATTACCGGTCCGATCAGCGCGGAGCTATACGCCACGACTGACTCGACCGATACGGATTTCATGGCGAAACTGATCGTTGTAAAACCTGACGGCACGTCATTTAACCTGGTCGACGGTGTCATTAGGGCGCGTTATCGGGAGGGTTTCGAGCAACCGAAACTGATTGAGCCTGGAAAGACTTACCAATACACGCTGGATATGTGGGCAACGAGTTACGTGCTGTCGCCGGGCGACCGACTAAGAATCGATGTCACCAGCAGCAACTTTCCACGATTGGCAAGGAATCTCAACACGGGCGCGGAGTTTGCCAAAACCAGCGAGATGAAAGTCGCGAAACAGGTTATTCACATGAGTGACGAATACCCATCCCATGTCGTGTTACCAATTGTTCCCAAATAGTTGCAGCTATTCCGATTCGAGGGACTTGAGAATGTCGTCCCAGCGGCGCACCAGCATGTCTCTCTTATACACGGCAATCTGATACTGCCAGCCCGACAGGCGAGTGTTGATCTCGTCCGCTTCTTCAATAGGTGACGGCTTGGCACTTGCCGACGCGTCGACGGTTTCTTCAGATGCTTTGTCAGAAACGACAGGCGCTGCATCCGCTGAGAACGTCACCCAGGCATCGTCACCTTCCGCCACGATGCCGGCGCTTACCGTCAATCCATCCCAGGTCTCGAAGACCACCGTTGTCGTCCGTGTATCGCCCGTTGCCGCGCGGGCATCTTCAAGCGTGAGACTTGTCAGCGCGCCACCGATACTGTTTGCGACTGCGGCGTAGCTAAGCTCCCGACCATCTGGAATATCGAGCACGGTGAAATCAGTTTGCGCTTCCTCGCTTTTCTCGATGACGATTGTTTCCCCGTCAGCATGCGAAATGCGTACACGCCGCACTCTGGCAGCAGCCAGGTCGATAAGATCGGCTGTTAGCCAGTCGCCAACGGCCGTTGGCAGGTCGGGGTTCTGATCTATCAGGTAACTCGTCTGATTGTCGGTGACCCGCGCATACCGGAAATTCCCTTGCGCTGTATCGCCAAGTATCACTGAATGGGAAAAACCGTCGCCCGAAACGACCACTTCAGTACCCGAGCCGCCGGTGTCAGGATCGGCGACCCCGAGCCGATCGTAATTCTCCGGGTTCGCCGTTTTTTCCTCAACGATCTCTGCGTCAGCGAGTGCAATGATCAGCTGACGAATCTTGCCGATATCCGCAGGGTAGTCATCTCTCTCAGTAACAACCCAGCCGTCAGCGTCGCGCCGAATTTGCAGATTCTCGCTTTCATCGGAGCGGGAAATCGTGACAACCGTGACGTCATTGGCAACGGCCTTGAAGTCCGGCAGCAGGCGACCGCCGGATACGATCGCGTCACTGTCGTCATTACTGCGCGTAACCAGCAATAACAAGATCAGTCCAACGATGGTGGCGGCAAGGATCTGTACCGTTTTACTTGTCATGCCTGCCTCCTGCGCTCCCGTCGCCAGATAGCGAGCAGTGATCCTATGGTTAACAACGCTGGAACGAGACCGATATTGATCACTTTTAGCAGTGTACCGAGGTCTTCGATGTCTTTATCGAGGCCACGCTGCACCGCGCGTAGCTCGGTGCGGATTGACGCGCGTTGATCGACGAAGCGATCGATTTCGGCCTGCTGTTCGTCGGTTAGCAGCAGACTGCCCGTATCTTCGCGCGTCGACTGTAGTTCGGCCAGGCGCTGCTCGGTTTCCGCAAGATCCTGCTGCAGACGCTGTTCCGTTTCGCGAAAGCGTGCTTCGGCGTCAACCCGTAACTCGTCAACCCGCGTAAATGGGCGTGCGAAACTGGCGCGGCTACGCACCGCGATAAGATCGGAACTGCCGGCGAGGTTCTCCAACGCGTTGATGACGAACGCACCGTTGCTCGCAAAGGCATTGGCTATTTGCTGGCCGAAGAAGTTTTGCACCTGCACCCACAATGGGTCACTGAGCAAATCGACGTCGGTGACGACGATCAGGTTGGCAGTCCCGGCGGATTCTGCAAGATGTTCCGTCGTATCAGCCTCGTCGGCGGTGTCAGCTGCTGAGGGCCTGCCGGCTGGAAACGCGCTGGGAATCGTGCCGCCGATTCGGGCAGCCACGATCTGCGGTTCACCGCCCGCTACGAATCCGTCCTGCAAAGTGGATGGATCGGGAAGAAACGAAAAGCGTGAGGCCGGCATCATTGTAGAGGCCGGACTGGAAGTCAGCAGCGGCTCCAGCGTCAATTCGCTGTCGTCAGCGACGCTCAGCGTTCCGGCCATGGCCGCGTTCACGGTAGTGAGTTCGGTCGTGATGATGTCATCCGGGCTCATGCGATCGCGTGTGATGCCGAGGTAGCCGTAATGGCGTACCGGCCTGCCGCCCATCCCTGAATTCAGCGGCAGGGCGAGCTGCGCATCCGCTACGACCTCCTGCGCGGTGAAATCGATGCCCCAGCCGTCAAACAGGGTGGGCAGATCGGAACCCTGGCCCATCGGCGGCATGCCCTGGGGCATGCCTTCTGTCGCGGCAGCATCCACAGCCGCCATCGGGTCGACGAATATCAGCGCTTTGCCGCCGCGCATGACGAACTGGTCGATCGCATATTGTGTCTCGGTCGAAAGGTCTTTCGGTTGTACGATCCATAGCAGGCTGACGTCATCCGGCACGACATCGAATGATGTCGTCAGGTCGCGAATCTCGAATAGCTGGCTGGCTTGCTGGTACACAACCCACGGTTGCTCCATGCGTTGCAGCTGCGGATTGAACTGGCCGGTCATGGAGACGCCGGAAACCAGTCCGATGACGTTCCGCTGGGTGTTCGCCAGGGTACTAACGAGTTTCGCAAGGTCGTACTCCAGCGATGCTTCCTTGTCTGGTTGAAAGAACGGAATAGTCTCCTCGTCACCGATACTGTTGGTGCCGGCCAGGCCCATGTAGACAGCATCAGGCGTTACGCTCAGTTGTGCCCCCTGGAGACCAAACTGGGATGCCTGATCTTCTTCCTCCGAGAAGGGCAACGGGTCGATCACCGCGAGGCGTATCTTGCCATCGCTCGCATCCACAATTTCTTCGAGCAACTCTCGAACACGACCGGCGTAGTCGCGGAGCGTTGGCAAACCCTCGGTTGCCTGGTCCGAAAAATAGAAGTAGAGGTTAATCGGTTCGTCAATACTCTCGGCAATGCGTTTTGTACCAGCAGATAGTGTGTACAGGTTGTTCTCGGTGAGATCGATACGCGCACCCTTGAACAGCTGGTTCGAAACGATGACTGCCGCGACAAACGCGATCGCAAGAAGAAGGAGACTTGACGCACCCAGGCGTTGTTGGTTCTTTGTACTCATCGTCAGTCCGCCTGTTTCCAGGCCAGCACGATTGTATTGGCAAACAAAAACGTGCCTATGACCAGTGCGAAATACACCAGGTCGCGCAGGTCGATGACGCCCCTGGAGATGTCCGCGAAATGCGTCAGGAAGCTCAGGCTGGCAATGCCGTCAACGACAATTTGCGGCGCCCAGCCGGAAAACACATCGAGAACAAAGGGAAATCCGGATAGCAGAAACACAAAGCAGACCACAACCGTCAGCACGAATGCGATGACCTGGTTGCGGGTACATGCCGACAGGCAGGAACCGATCGCCAGGAAACCGCCGGCCATCAGGAAACTCCCGATGTACGCCGCCAGAATTACGCCGTTGTCAGGGTCGCCAAGGTAATTGACCGTCAACCAGACAGGGAACGTCAGGAAGAGCGCGATCCCGGCAAAAGCCCATGCTGCGAGGAATTTTCCCAACACTGCCTGCCACGGTGTGATCGGCAGCGTCATGAGCAGCTCGATCGTGCCCGATTTTCTCTCCTCTGCCCAAAGTCGCATGGCGATGGCCGGAACAAGAAAAAGATACAGCCAGGGATGAAAATTGAAGAACGCGCTCAAATCGGCCTGACCGCGTTCATAGAATCCGCCGAGGCTGAACGTGAATGTTCCCATCAGCATCAAAAAAATGACGATGAACACATACGCAACCGGTGTTGCAAAGTAGCTCTGCAGCTCGCGACGAAACAATGCTCTGATCATGTTCAAGACTACGTTCTCCGCGGGCGCGGGATTTTCGCCCGTGGTGATTTTTCGAAATACCTCATCAAGATCGCCATCGCCCTGAGCGACCAGGTTGGCTGGTGTATCGTCAACCAGCAGGCGGCCATCCGCGATGATCATCGCCCGTGTGCAAACTGCTTCAACCTCCTCCAGGATGTGGGTTGAAATGACGATGAGCTTCTCTTCGGACATGGAGCGAATGAGCTCGCGAACTTCGTGCTTTTGATTCGGGTCGAGGCCGTCCGTGGGTTCATCCAGGATCAGCACGTCCGGATCATGCAGGATGGCCTGGGCCAGTCCGACCCGACGGGTGAAACCCTTGGACAGCGTCTCAATGGATTGGTCAAGTACCGGACCGAGGTGGAGAAGCTCAATGACTTCCTCGAGTCGTTCATGTCGACCGGCTCCGGTGAGCCCGCGTACGTCTGCAATAAAACTTAAGAATTGTGCTGGCGTCATGTCGGCGTAGGAGGGCGCGCCTTCCGGCAGGTAGCCAAGCTTGCGTTGAGCTTCAAGCGTGTCTGTCTGGATGTCGTGCCCACAGATGCTGGCGGTTCCGGCGCTTGGCGCAACGAAACCGGCTGCCATCTTCATCGTCGTGGACTTACCGGCCCCGTTGGGGCCCAGGAAACCAAGCACCTCCCCCGGACCACAGTGGAAACTCAGGTTGTCTACGACCAAATGGTGACCGTAGCGCTTCGTCAGTCCGTCTATCTCTAGCATTGGATTCCGTGAAATCGTCAAGTCAGTTTTCAGAACGGTCGGTTTTTTATCAAAATCAGAAATTTCTTTCAAGACCCTTTCGAGACATCGATTCCGGGCCGGAATGATGGTCTATAATAGGCACTATTGCCAATCAATTTAACGCCCGGCAGGGCTTTGTTGCCATGATCTCCGAAAGCCTGATTAAACAATACGAAACTGATGGTGCGGTCTGCATCAAGGGTGCGATCGATCCGGATACCATTGCCGCAGTTATGCGACACCTCGATGAGCTCATAGATAGTGACAATGATCGCTGGACGACCATTCGCAACGGCGGATTTTCTGATCGTCACCTGTGGCCTTCGATGCCATGGATGTATGCTTTTTGTGCCAATAGCAGGTTGCCCGAGATTGTCGGCCAGCTGATGCGCAGCAGGGAGGCGCGGCTGTACTTCGATCATATCTTCGTGCGGGACGCGGGGACCGATCAGACGACGCCATGGCACCAGGATCGGCCATATTGGCCTTTTCAGGGAAAACAGATTGCGTCCGCGTGGGTAGCGCTTACCGGGTGTAAAAAAGACTCGAGCGCCTTGAAGTTCGTGCGCGGATCACATGCCGCCGGGAAAATATACCGGCCCATTCCTTTTGGTAAGGACGGCGGAAGCTCCGAGTTTCTGGATCAAAACGCGTCCCTCGAAGTAATGCCTGACATTGATGGCTCCCCTGATGACTACGAAATTCTTTGCTGGGACGTCGCGCCCGGCGATGTCATCGTCTTTGGCGGCGAAGTCATCCACGGCGCGAGCGACAACACCGGTAATTCGGAACGCCGCGCCGCGCTGTCCATTCGCTATGTCGGTGACGACGCAATATGGGACCCGCGCGAGGGTACGGATCCAATGGTTAATGATGACATGGTGTCATTCAAAGCCGGCGAACCGCCAAATGACGACAAGTGGTTTCCGCAAGTCTGGTCTGCAACGTAACGCTTCGATCCACGATCTGATCGTGATGGAACTCCCGGTGGCCGCATCAATTCTCAGGTTTGTCGCATGTTGAATCCTGGACTGACTGAATTCGGTTGGGGCCCGTTGCAGGAGCAGCAACTCCTGGCGACTGCCGGTGAGGACGCCCGCCCTGCGCGCGTACTCGATGTGCATCGCTCGGTCCTGCACGTCGTTGCACCGGATTTCGATGCGTTGCTGCCAGTTCCACTCAACCTCGACAGTGGCCCGATCACGGTTGGCGACTGGGTACTCGTCGATGCATCCGGGCAGCGGATCACCCACGTGCTCGAGCGCAGCTCCCTTTTCAGAAGGCGCGCGCCGGGCACGGACCGCAGCGAGCAGTTGATCGCTGCCAATGTCGATACCCTCTTTATCGTGTCCTCCTGCAATCAGGATTTTAGCGAAGCGAGACTGGAACGCTATCTTGCGGTCGGTCGCGAAGCTGGCGCAATGTGCCTGATCGTCCTGACCAGGAGAGATGTGTGTGACAACGCAGACGAGTACGTTAGCCGGGCCAGTCGACTCGCACCCGGATTGATGGTCGAAGCAGTAAACGCGCTGGATCGCGAGTCGCTGCGTTGCCTGGATGCATGGCTGGGCGAAGGGCAGACAATCGCGCTGCTCGGTTCGTCGGGCGTTGGCAAATCGACGCTAACGAATACCCTGCTCGGCGCAGCAGGAATCGAGACTCGGGCGGTGCGGGCCGACGACGATCGGGGCCGCCACACAACAACCGCGCGACAGCTGTATCAACTGCCAGGTGGCGCATGGCTCATGGACACGCCCGGCATGCGGGAGCTACAGCTAACAGACGTTCAATCCGGACTTGATGATGTGTTCGCAGAAATCGGGGCAGTCGCAGAGCGGTGCCGGTTTGTCGATTGTACGCACGAGGCTGAGCCCGGGTGTGGGGTGGCTGCGGCGATCGAAGCTGGCGACATCGACCCGGATCGTGTGCAGCGCTGGCGAAAACTCGTTCGCGAAGAAGCGCACAACAGGGAATCCATCGCTGAGCGACGTGCGCGCGACAAGTCGACCGGCAAATATTACAAGAGTGTTATCAGCGAGAATCAGCGCAGAAAGGGGCGCGGTCATTAAATAACGACCGGAAAATCAATCGGCCGGTGTCTAAGTTTTCGAAAGCCACTTTCGGAGACCTTCGATGACACGCTTCAGCCGCAGTACAAACCCTTATTTTTATTACATTTTAACGATATTTGCCGTTATTGCGTGGGCGCTATCGACGCCCGCAGCCTATGCGCAGGCCGTCGGCTGCAGCGCGGCGGCAAACGCCTCAAATCTCGCCTGCAGTTTCGCGGCCAAGGATGATCTGTTCACGGAACGTGCAATCTGCATGGATTCTCCGGACGACGATCTGCCCACCTGTCTTGATGAGGCCGATGCCGAATTTGATGAAGTGCTCGACGAATGCAGCGCAATCCTGGAGGCACAGATCGAGGTGTGCGATATCACCGACGACGCGGCACACGTGCCGGAATTCGGTGCGGCTTTTGCCGACAACTTCGTCAATCCACTCGATATAGGTGGAGCTGTAGAAGCCAACCCGTTCTTTCCCTTGGTCCAGGGCAACTCCTGGACCTATGAGGGAACTTTCGAGGAAGACGGTGAAATGATTACTGAAACCATTGTCGTCACTGTCCTCAACGAAACCAAGTCAATCGACGGGATCACCTGCCTGGTTGTTCAGGACGTCGTTACGATTGATGGCGAACTGGTCGAAGACACCGATGACTGGTTTGCACAGGATACTGACGGCAACGTCTGGTATTGCGGCGAAGAGGTTAAGGACTACGAGACCTTCGAGGACGACGAGCCGGCGCTGCCAGAGCTGATTTCCGATGACGGCTCGTTCAAGGCCGGGCGCGACAACGACAAAGGTGGAATTCTGCTGCCGCAGACGCCCGTGGTCGGCAGTATCTTCCGGCAGGAGCTGTCAGTCGGCAATGCGGAAGACATCATGGAAATCCTGGCAGTTGATGGCGATGAGAACGCGGTTGCCGCCAGCTGCAACGCGCAATGCCTGGTGACACGCGACTTCTCCCCATTGGACCCCGAGGCATTGGAGAACAAGTACTACGTTCCCGGCACTGGCCTGATCCTTGAGATTGATATCGAATCCGGTGATCGCGTTGAACTTATCGACTTTGTAGTGCTGTAAGTCTGATCAAACAGCGAAAGGAAACACGTTATGAAAGCATCTATCTCGAAAAGGTTCGTCGGTTTTATTGCGGCGACGCTCGCTCTAGGCACTCTTGGCGCTTGTGGCGGAAGCAGTAATAGCCCGTTGGCGCCGCCGCCACCGCCACCACCTCCGCCACCGCCAGTCACAACGATCCAGGTGACCGGCAGCGTCTACGACGGACCGGTAGAAGGCGGCACACTCTTCGTGTTCGCGGCCGCCGATGTCAACGCGGCGATTGAAGCTGCCGCTGATGCTCCGGATCGCGCTGCGGCGCTCTCAGGCGCCGGGCCGATACTCGAATTGGCGCGAGACAGCGCAGACAGCGAAAGTTACAGCCTGATTGTTCCCGAAGACCAGGCCGGCGCAGCGTTGTTCTTCATCTTCGATTCCGAAGGTGCAGAAGACCAGGCATTTGCGGACCAGCCTTTCAACCTGGAAGCAGTTGCTGTTGCGGGCGCAGCCGGCAGCCAGATGACTGTGAACCTCACCCCGCACACGACGCTCAACTCAATTCAGGTTCGCGCGGTGCTCGATCCTGAAGATGATGGGACTGTAATTGACGCAGCAATGATTCAGACCGAGATCGACAATGCGCTGGCCAATACGCTGGCGGCCTTTGGAGCATCCTCGCTCGGAGATGATCTTTTTCCCGGTGGTGAAGATCCCCTGACCACCGGTGATTCGGCACTCCTCGAGGCTGCGTCAACCGATCTTGGATTTACGGTTCGCGCGGCGGCGACGGTAGGTGGTGCCTCTATGGACGAGACGCTGTTCCTATTCGCCGCAGACATTGCCGATGGCACGCTGGACGGCACAGCCGCAATGAGCTTCGATCTTGATGCAGAGCAAATGGCGGATTTGGCTGCGCTCATCGATTTTCAGTCGCTTGGGAGCGCCGCGGTTACCGATATGGAATCGGTCTCCTGTACCAGCGCTGCAAACTCATTGCGGCGGGCGTGTGAATTCGAGGCATTGGATGAGTTCTTCATCGGTGTCGCAACCTGTGCACACAATGCGACCGAGGCGGACGCGGGTTTATGCCTGGAAACCTATGCAGAGGATCGCGACGAGGTACTGGAGGAGTGTGGCGCCGTAACCGCTGAGCGACTGAACCTGTGTGTCGCAACGAATGACGCATCGCACAATCCGGATTTCGGTCCGGACTTCGTCGCCAACTTCATTGATCCGCTGTTGATCGGTGTCTCTGAGCAAATCAATCCTTACTTCCCGATGACGCAGGGAGCAGAGTGGGTTTTCGAGGGTACTTTCGAAGAGGATGGCGAGATGGTGACCGAGGTAATCACCATCACGGTGACCGACAAAATCAAGCTTGTCGACGGCATCCGCTGTCTCGTCGTTCGGGATGTCGTTGAGATCGACGAGGAACTCATCGAAGACACCGACGACTGGTTCGCCCAGGATGTGGACGGCAACGTCTGGTATTGCGGCGAGGAAGTAAAAGACTACGAGACATTCGACGGTGATGTTCCGGCAATCCCCGAGTTGGTAGCGATCGATGGATCATTCAAGGCAGGGCGCGACGGCGACGAGGCTGGTATCCAGTTGCCGTTTACACCCGTTGTCGGAGACATCTTTCGCCAGGAAGTGTCATTTGCCAATGCCGAAGATGCTATCGAGATCCTCGCAATCGATAGTGACGAATCTTCACCTGCGGTGTCGTGTAATAACAATTGCCTGCAAACGCGTGATTTCTCGCCACTCGATCCCGGCGTGGAGGAAAACAAATACTACGTGCCGGGCGTTGGCAAGATACTTGAAGTCGATCTCGAAACCGGCGATCGGTTTGAGTTGATTAGCAGCACCCTTCTGCCGTAAAGCATTCGCTTTTCGCGGCTGAAGCCGCTCCTACAATTCTATTCGAGATGTAGGAGCGGCTTTAGCCGCGATAAACCCACCTCAAAAGCACCTGCAGGAGCGGCTTCAGCCGCGATAGATACATCCAGGCCCTATCTGTAGCCGCGATTCCCCACCCTACACACTTCGCGTAGCCACCGCCGGCGGCACGGACGCCGCGCGCCGTGCCGGCTCAATGACGGCAAGCGTCGAAAGCGCCCAGAGCGAAATAATTCCAACCGGCAAATAACGCCAGTCCAGCCGCGGTAGTTCATAGGAGGTTTCCAGCCAGTAGGCTACTGCCACTGTGAGAACAACTCCGAGCGCCGCGCCTGTCGTCGTTATCAGCCAGTTTTCCAGCATGAATTGCCTGACGATATCGATGCGTCGCGCACCCAGCGCACGGCGGGTGCCGATCTGTTTCGTACGTTGCGTCACGTTGAACGAATTCAACCCAACGATGACCAGTGCCGTCAAGCCAATCAGCAGGGAAATGACGGTGGACAGAACGACCGCCATGCTCCTGTCGAATCGATAGGAATTCGCGGCCATTTCTTCCAGTGGCCTGACGTTCTTGACGACCCGCATCAGGTTCGATTCGCCGAGATTCTTCTCGATCAGCGGAATGATCTCGTCGCGCATGCCGGGCTCCACGCGTGTGATATAGCGGTTGTTGGTGTAGGCCGGTTTGCCGGGCTGAATGACCACATTGCCAAGCTTGTCCCACGATACCCAGGAGCCATGCATGTGATCGATGATGCCAACGATGGTCGACAGCTCCATGCTGCCCCAGTAAACGGGCTTGCCGAGGGCGTCTTCGTCGCCGAATAGCTCGCTCGCAAGTTCCTGCGTTACCAGCACCGATGGCGGCGCGCCAACGTCTGATTCCGGCAGTACAAAATTAATTTCTTCGGGCAGGAAATTTCTACCACGCGCAAGCGTGACGCCCAGGGCATCCAGCCCTTCCTCACTCCAGCGATACCGCGCCGCAGGTACCGCATTAAGTGTTTCATCCGGCGCTGTTCGTAAACCGGTTCCAGATCCGGAGCCACTCAGGGGAACATGGTTGGAAACTGTGGCTGCGATTACGCCGGGAATTGACTTGATCAGGTCGATGTCATTGGTGATGCTGTCCACCACGTCAAATCCCTCGCCGAAACCGCGCACGTCAGTCACTATAACGTTCGCGACGTCGATGCCTGAATCGCGATTCATTGTTTCGACACGCTGTACCACGATGAAAAGCGAGTTGATTACGATGGCCAGCGTTATAGCAATCTGCAGCGCGACGAGAACGGGCCCGGTCTTGCTATGCAATAACGATGACACCATAGGTCTGAATCCCACGTGTTCGCTCCTACTGTGTCTTAAGCTGCGCGGCCGGTGGTATTTTGCAGACGCGCCAGGCCGGGTACATACCAGCCACTACGCTGCTGGCAATTGCAATCGCTATGGCAGACAGCACCATAATCCAGTCAAGCCTGACCAATCCATTTGGTGCATCATTCAGGTACTTGATGCCCTGCAGGCCAAGCCCTGCGAGTGCCAGGCCGATCAGACCGCCGGTGAAACCAATGACACCCACCTCTACTATCTGCTGGTAGAAGATCGTATTTCGACTAGCACCGAGCGCCCTGCGTAGGCTGATTTCATGTTTCCTGCCCACAAATTTCGTCAGCATCAGGGCAATTGTGCTGAGCAGGCAAACAATCAGGAACAGGAAACTCAATCCAACGAGGACCCTTGCGTCATTCGCGACCACGCTGTGGTAGACCATCCATTCCATAACGTCATAAATGTTGTTGTTCAGCGGTCTCGCGAACCGGCCCAGCCTTTTCTGCTCGCCAACATAGGCGTCGAGGTGGGCCGTATATTGTTCGCGGTCGGCGGGACTGTCGAGTTCAACAAAGTACTGTATCCATACCGCCTCGGAACGGAGCCACTGTTCAAACGAATTGATTTCTTCGGATTTCCAGCCCCAGTCACTGCCAATTGAATCAAGCTCGAGCGTGGGCGTCAGGCCAAGGGGGATAAACATCTCGTTTACTTCCTGAAACCCGCCGTTTATCGGATCGAAGAATCGCGGTGTCGGCTCCCAGGCATCGGTAACACCAACGACCTGGAAACGCATTCCCTGCATGACGAGCCGGCGACCGACGCTGTCTTCTCCGCCAAACAGTCGTTCGTTAAGGCCTCGGGTCAACACGACAACAGGTTCGGCAGCCGCGTCCGCCGATTCGCCCCAACCTGCGCCAAACATAAACGGCACGTCAAACATCTCGAAGAAATCAGCGGTCGCTACCCGTGATGTGGCTTCGAAAGGCAAAGAATCCTCGTTGACGGGTTCGATGATCAGGCTTGATTCGAACATTGCTGTCTGTCGTTTACCCTCGCCGAGTTCGAGCAATCGTTCGGCGTCCCGAAAGGTAAGCTGATGCGGCGCGCGTTCCGGATAGTCGTCATCAAACGGTCGTAGCGGATCCCAGCTGTCCAGGGTAACCGCGAACAAGACGTCGCTTTTCTGCGGAATCGGGTTGCTGGCCATCAGGTAGTAGACGGTGAGTGTCGTCATGCTCACACCGATGCCGATCGCGATTGCCGCTACCATCAGTGACGTCATGATCGGATTGCGGCGCATGCTCTTGAGCGCCAGTTTTACGTTGTATGTGAACATCCGGTTTTTCCCCGTCTGCGCAGGCGGCCTCAAATTACCCGCAGCATTGAGCCTCCCTGACAGGGAGACCGACATTGTTACTAGCTTGGATGCAGGAATTCGCGAAATGGTTTAGCGGGGCGGGCGGCTATTTTTGTCCCGCAGGGTATTGCAGCTCTAGTCGGCAGCCGGATTTCGCTCTCGATCCGTCTGGCCGCCGTCCATTGCGTAAGGCATCGCCGGGCACGCTCGATTTTGAACATCGAGACCGGTGGTTTGTATATCAAGGAACGACGTTGCCGCGTAGGTGACGATTATCTCTATATTGTTCCAGACATCCGTGTCCATGTTGGAATGCTCTACCTCGAGCTGAAACGGCTGCCCGGGGTGTAGCTTTGCAGCTGGAATAACAAATTCCTTGGCCGCATAGGTCAGGGCGTCAGGATCGCTGATCGCGTGACCACTGTGCTCGATTTCATTTCCCATGCAGTCACCCACGATGACGTAAATCATGTCATCGATAGTGCCGCGTGGATCGGCGGAACCTTTGGCGAATTCGCTCCAGCGAACGACCAGGTCCATGTCAGGGTCGATCGCGTCGGGACTGGCTTGCGTTCCACCCTGAAAGAGAAAAATCTCGATTGGCCCTGGATTCCGCATCTCCCCGTGGTCCCGTCGGAACGTTGCGGGCAACCCGCGCACATTCCCGTCGGGCGTGTCGAAATTAAAATGATAGGTGGTGTCGGGAAAATGCTCTGTCAGTGCCTCGATGCTGTATTGGCGCGTACCGGCAAGAAACTGAATCTTCCCTTCCGGAAACCTGAGGCCGTCGGCTGCTTCGCCCGGTCCCTGCAGATAACCGTTGGTTACCTGGCCGTCTTCGGTCAGGAAGATCTCGGCGAAAAACACGGTGTTCAGCAAGTTGAGATTGCTGTCCGCCGATTGCCGATGGTTAATCGACTTTCCCAGGACAACGTAGTCGGCATGCTGATCCTGTGCAAAACACATCGGGGCCAGCGCGAAGAGACAGGAAAGTGCTGCGAACGGTCGCTTCATGCCGGTGATATCACGCTGCAGCCGCAAGTGCCTGGTCGAGGTCTGCCAGAATGTCGTCAATATGCTCGATTCCAACGCATAGCCGTAGCATGTCAGGCGTCACGCCCGCGGTTTCGAGTTCCGCATCCGACAGCTGTCGGTGCGTCGTTGATGCCGGGTGCGCTGCAAGGGACTTGACGTCCCCGATATTGACGAGGCGAACGAACAGTTCAAGCGCATCATAGAACTTGACACCCGCGTCAAAGCCGCCTTTGATCCCGAACGTCAGCAGCGCCGACGGTTTTCCACCCGTATATTTCTGCGCGAGCTCATGGTAGGGCGAATCCGGCAAGCCCGCATAATTCACCCAACTGACACCAGGGTGAGCTTCCAGGTGTCGTGCAACGGCGAGCGCATTGTCGCAATGACGTTCCATGCGCAGGGGAAGCGTTGCGAGACCCTGTAGAATCAGAAATGCGTTCATTGGACTCAAGGCGGATCCCGTGTTTCTCAGTGGAACTGTCCTCGCGCGACCTATATAGGCGGCGGGGCCCAGCGCCTCGGTGTACACCACGCCGTGGTAAGAGTCCTCCGGTTCCGTGAGCATGTGGAATTTTTCCGCATAGTCAGCCCAGGGGAAATTTCCGCTGTCGACGATCACGCCGCCGAGCGAATTGCCGTGGCCGCCCATATACTTGGTCATGGAATTCACCACGATGTCTGCGCCCCAGCTGATTGGTTTTGTCAGCGCCGGCGTTGCGACGGTGTTGTCGACAATGAGTGGCACGCCATGATCGTGCGCCATCCGCGCCAGCGCCTCAATATCGACAATATTGCCGGCTGGATTGCCGATGGATTCGCAAAATACGGCCGTGGTTTTGTCGTCAATCAGTTTACGCATTGCATCGACCGAATCATCGGCGGAAAATCGAACGTCGATGCCAAGCTTTGGCAACATGTGCTTAAAAAGCGTATACGTGCCGCCATATAGCAGCGGAACCGTGACAATGTTGTTGCCGCTCTCTGCGATATTGAGGATCGAGTAATTGATCGCCGCACTTCCGGAACTTACGCACAAACCGGCTATGCCACCCTCGAGTTCCGCCGATCGTTTTTCCAGCACGTCCAGCGTGGGATTCATTATTCGTGAATAGATGTTGCCTTCGACAGCGAGATTGAAAAGGTCCGCACCGTGTTGTGCGCTTTCAAATTCGTACGCAACTGTCTGATATATAGGAACTGCTACGGCTTTTGTCGTCGGATCTGATTTAAAGCCAGCATGTATTGCCAGAGTCTCGTTCTTCATAAGGAATTCCCGGAAATGGTTGGCGCGCGATCGGCCTGGTGTTTGTTAGTTGTTCGGAGACGTTTGACGTTTGTTATAACCTCGCGCACGTCCTCTTGCAACCTCGATCAAATTAGTGGCAAAGCTGCTTGTTGAGCGCAAACGCGCGGGTTTCGTTGACGAAATTTTCGAGACAAAACCGTCAGCCCTCCTGGTATCCAGACGCAGCGCGACATCGACTTCGGAGGAATCCGCACAAATTGACACCCGGTAAGACAGGGACTAACTTGGCCGGCAGATGGTGCTCCTTAATAGCGGAGCTAAGAGGGAATCCGGTGAAAATCCGGAGTTGTACCCGCAACTGTAAGCTGGGAGTTGCCGGCCAGTCGAGCCACTAGGACATTTGGTCCCGGGAAGGCGGTCAGCAGCCAAGATCAGCAAGCCAGGAAACCTGCCATCGTGTCGTTCGCTCGAGGTCGGGTTAACCTCCAGAGCCGGATAAAGAGTTCCCGTGTAACGACAATACATCGGCCCGCCGCACTGTCTGTCTGTGAAGCCGAATAATGTCGTTAGCAACGTGACCAGACTCGGCGGTCGGGCACGCAGGGGAATTAAGATGAAAAGAAGAGCAGCATGGCTGTCCATCGCCAGCCTGATCGTGCCCGCACACGTCACCGCCCAAAATGCCGCGGATGCAAACAGTTCGGATGACATCGTCGTGTACGGCACGCGGTTACCACAACCAGAGTCCGAAGCGGGCTCCAGTATCGCAGTAATCACTGCCGCGGACATCGAGGCGCTTGGCGTCGATTTCATCGTAGACGCCATTGCAACGATACCCGGTGTGACCGTGACGCAGAGTGGTAGTTTTGGCGGATTCGCCAGCGTTCGTATTCGTGGCGCATCCAGCGAGCAGACGCTGGTCATCATTGATGGCGTCGTCGTCAATGACCCGTCTTCACCCGGCGGAGGTTTTGATTTTGCGAGAGTGGATCCGGCCCATGTGGATCGAATCGAAATACTGAAAGGACCGCAATCGACCTTGTGGGGAACGGACGCGATAGGCGGTGTCGTCAATATCGTGACGAAGCGACCTGCAGACGGTTTCGGTGGCAATGCCTTCGCGCAAGGTGGATCGTTCGGCTCTTTTCGGGGTGGCGCCCAGGTCAATGGCGCGGGTGAGGCCTATGACTTCCGGCTTTCCGTGACCGGCAATTCGATGCACGGAATTTCGAAAGCGGATGAGCGCAATGGAAACACGGAGAAAGACGGCTACGATTCTACGACGGCAAGCGCCGTCGGCGGCCTGAACCTGCCGGCCGATGCGCGCCTCCAGGCATCCCTCATCTGGACCGATGCGAACCTGGAATTCGACAGTTTCTCATTTGGCGCGCAGGGCAATGTCGGAGATGGCGATGAGTCGAGCAAGACGGAGGAGGTGACCGCCAACCTGACACTGCAGCTGCCACTGCTCGAGGGAAGACTGGAAAACCTCCTGTTGGTCGGGATGTCCGCTATTGAACGTGAGAATTTCACCGCTGGCCTGCCGGCCTTTCAGAGCGACGGCGATAGAAGGACCTATCGCTACCAGGGAAACCTGACGCTCGATGATAGAAATCGACTGGTCTTCGGCGCCGAGCGGGAAGAAACCGAGACCAGCGGAGACGACGCATCGATCGATGGGCTTTTCGCCTTGTACGAACTGCAGCCGCTGGAATCACTGACCTTCAGTGCCGGACTGCGACGCGACGACCACCAGCGATTCGGTGCTGAGACGACCGGCCGACTGGCGGTCGCGTACAACCCTTACGAACAACTGACGCTGAGTGCCAGTTGGGGCGAAGGATTCAAAGCGCCGACACTCTTTCAAACCACGTTTTTCTGCTGTGGTGGCATTGAGCCAAATCCGGACCTCCGGCCCGAGGTTTCCGACGCATATGATGTTGGTATGACGATACGAACCGCCGATAACCGGGGTGAGTTCGGTCTGACGTATTTCGATCAGGACACGACGGATCTCATTACGTTCTCATTTGCCAATGGTACCTACGAGAATATTGCGGCGGCGAAGTCATCCGGCGTTGAGTTAACCGCCGGCTATCAAATCACCGAGTGGGCCCAAATCACAGCGAACTACACGAATATCGATGCAGAGGATCAAAGTGGCGCCCGGCTGCCGCGCGTGCCGGAGCATTCAGGCAACATTGCGCTTGCATTGAGTCCCCAGGGTCCGCTCTCTGGCAACCTGTTCGTTCGCTATAACGGCAGTGAAGAAGATGCGAACGGGCCGGTAAGTTCCTGGACCCGGGTCGACGTGTCCGGTCGCTACCAACTGAGCGAGCAGATCCAACTGTATGCTCGCATCGAGAATCTGTTCGACCGTGAGTACCAGCAGGTTCTTGGTTACGGTACGCCAGGCATCTCCGGCAATATTGGTGCGCAGTTGAGGTTCTGAAACCGTCGTGGCCAGACTCCTGCTGCTGACTTACCTGCTGTGCCTGACACCCCTTGGTGTTGGGCTCGCCGCTGTTCCCGATGGGCCACCGATGCGAGTCGTGAGCCTGGACTACTGCGCGGATCAGTACGTGCTCAAGATGTTGCCCGGAGACCGGATACTGGCGGTATCGCCAGATGCCAGGGAAGACTTTTCCTATATGCGTGACAGTGCCGCAGGCGTTCGCCAGATTCGGCCTCTCGCGGAAAATGTGCTTGCGATTCAACCCGATCTTGTTGTGCGATCCTACGGTGGAGGACCGCGTGCCACAGCACAATTTGAACGCGCTGGAATCCCGGTGCTGCAAATTCCGTACGCCGACGATTTCGCAGGAATCCGCCGATCGATTCTGACGATTGCAGGGCGGCTGCATGTGCCCGATCGGGGTGACGCCATCGTTCAGGAAATGGATGACCGGCTAGCTGCCATCGATAGCACAAACGAAAAGCAGAATGTCCTGTATATGACCTCCGGCGGTGCGACCAGCGGGCCGGGCACACTCGTGCACGAGATGTTGCTTGCGGCAGGTCTTAACAACTACGAACAGCGCCCGGGCTGGCATTCGATTCCGCTTGAGCGGCTCGCCTACGATCGTCCGGATGCGGTGGCGGCGGCCTACTTCGACGAGAATGTCGATCAGGCCGCACTATGGAGTTCAATGCGTCATCCCCTGGCCCGGCGACAACTGCGGGAACTGCCAACCGTCGTGCTGGAGGGAGCCTGGACGTCCTGCGGGGCCTGGTTCCTCGTTGACGCGGTTGAGGCGATAGCATCGGCCAGGCCTGACAATCAATGACATCACGGCATCTGTATGGTTTGTTGATCGTCGGCATTGTTCTGGCACTGGTTGCTGCCTGTATGTTCGGTTCCACGCCTCTCGGTGCGACTCGTGTTGTTGCCGCACTCCTTGGACAGTCCCCCCCAGGCGACGCGATCGTCATATGGGAAATCCGATTGCCGCGTGCACTGGCTGCATTCGTCGTAGGTGCGGCACTGGGAATCAGCGGCGCAGCTTTGCAGGGGCTCCTGCGAAACCCGCTTGCGGAGCCCGGGGTACTCGGCGTCACGGCGAGCGCCGCGCTGGCGGCCACATTTACGCTCTACTACGGCCTTGCTGCCGGATCGGCTTTCGTCTTGCCGATTGCCTCGATCGTTGGCGCCCTGGGCGCGACAGCCCTGCTCGCAGTGGCGGCAATGCGCATCAGATCGGTGGTCACGCTAATCCTTCTTGGCGTCGGGCTGTCGAGTTTTTCCGCGGCGATGATGTCGTTGATGCTGAATCTTGCTCCGAATCCGTTCTCCCTGTCTGACATGATCAACTGGCTGTTGGGATCTGTTGCCAATCGCAGTTATGACGATCTGAAGATGACGACCCCGTTTGTTCTCGCTGGGATGATTATCCTCTTTGTGACGCGACGGGGATTGTCCGCGCTAACCCTCGGGGAAGAGGCTGCCAGCGGCATTGGTCTGGATCTTCGCCGACAACGGATAGCGGTCGTACTGGGCGCGGGATTGGCGACCGGCGCTGCGGTCGCCCTGGCGGGTGCGATTGGATTTGTTGGAATTGTCGCGCCACATATCGTGCGGCCGTTCGTCGGCTACGATCCGGCGAGAAGCCTCGTTCCCTCCGCATTGCTGGCCGGACTGATTCTGGTCCTTGCAGATATCGGCGTGCGTTTGCTGCCAACCAATACGGAATTGAAGCTGGGCGTTGTCGCCGCACTTATCGGCGCGCCGGCCTTCATCTGGATTGCGGTCCAGCGGCGGACCATCAATGACTGACCTGGTTGCCAGAAATATTTCGGTGCGTGCCGGAAACTCAACGCTACTGCAGGATGCGTCACTGTCACTGCGCCCTGGCGAGCTGGTTGCAATACTCGGGCCTAATGGCGCCGGCAAGACGACAATGCTGCGCGCGCTCCTCGGGTTGCAAAAGATAGCAACGGGGTCGGTTACGATTGGCAACACCGGGATCGCGGATTTGTCGCCTGCACAAAGGGCCAGGAAAGTCTCATACCTGCCGCAACGTCGCCCCCTTGCATGGCCCAACACCGTTCAGGATGTTGTTGCATTGGGCAGATTCGCGCATGGAGCGGCGTTAGGACGATTGGGTCCCGTCGACAGGGAGGCGGTCGACACTGCAGTCAGGGCATGTGACCTCGAACCGTTGGCTGATCGCTACATCGACAGTCTCTCGGGCGGCGAACTTGCTCGCGTCCATTTTGCCCGCGCGATCGCGGCGCATGCGCCACTGCTGATTGCAGATGAGCCGGTGGCGGAGCTCGATCCGCGCCACCAGATTAGAATTGCCGACTTGCTTCGGGCCTACGTAAGCGATGGAGGTGGCGCCCTGGTAGTTCTTCACGAAGTTGCGTTGGCGGCGCGCATCGCCGATCGGCTAATCTGGATAAAAAGCGGTCAGATTGTTGCGGATGGATCGCCGCAGGAGACGCTGACCGAAGGACGCATGGATGAAGTCTATGGTGTGCGGGCGCGGATACATGATGGTGGTCATGGTATCGATGTCCGAATTGAAAGCGTGTCTTAGCCTTACGGGCTACCTGCAGCATTTCGGCAGGCCGGCGGTCAATTGCCAACGAAACAAGGCGTGCTTGGTGTAAAGTTCCTGCACGAGCCGGGTGCCTGTGGAAACGGATGAACAAGAAGAATAAAGCGCTGTCAATCGAGACACAGCTGGTGCATGACGACCCGTATTCGGAGGGAGCGATCGCGCCGCCTATTTACCAGACGTCCCTGTTCACTTTCGATAGCTACCAGTCAATGGTTGATCGCTACCTTGGCAATGTGCATCAGGCCGTCTATTCGAGAGTGGACAATCCAACCAACACTGTATTGCACGGCAAAGTCGCAGCGCTCGAGGGAGGCGAGGCGGCGCTCGCTTTCAGCAGCGGCATGGCGGCGATCAGCAATGCAATTTTGAGTATTGTGCGCCCGGGCGATCGAGTCGTCTGTATCAGGAATGTTTACGCAGATACGTATCGCCTGCTGCGCGGACCGTGTGCACGTCTGAATATAGAGACGGTATTTGTGGATGGCACAAATATCGAGGACGTAAAGCAAAATCTGCCGGGCGCAAAGCTACTGTACCTGGAGAGCCCGAATACGTGGATGTTCGAAGAACAAGACCTCGAAACCCTGGCGTCGATGGCGCGAAAACAGGACGTTATCACGATAGCGGACAACAGTTGGGCATCGCCAATCAATCAGAATCCCTTGCAGCTTGGTGTGGATCTGGTCGTGCATTCTGCGACGAAGTACATTTCCGGACACAGTGATACCGTTGCCGGAGTTGTGGTTGGTGGCAAGGAACTGATCGAGCGAATCGACCAGGATGTCAGACCGTATCTGGGGGCAAGTTTATCCGCGCAGGACGCCGCACGACTGATTCGCGGTCTGCGGACCTTGCCGCTGCGCATACAACGTCATCACGACAGCGGCCTGCAGATCGCGAGAAAACTCGCTGAGCATGAAAGCGTGCAGCGCGTCTGTCATCCCGGCATACAGAAGCAAAAATTTTCGCCGCTGAAAGGTTACGGCGGTCTGTTCAGTTTCGAGCTGGAAGACGACATCGATATTCCAACATTCTGCAATACGCTGGAGCTGTTTCGCCTTGGGGTCAGCTGGGGAGGGTACGAGAGCCTGATCGTTCCTGCCGCGGTTTCGCACAGCCAGTCTGGAGAAAATAACGCGGCGGTTGATTTCGGTGTGCCGCCACGAATGATCCGGCTCTTTGTGGGTCTCGAGGATGCGGATGATTTGTGGAGCGATCTAAAGAACGCGTTCGACTCGGCCAGCGCGTCATGACGCGGGACATCAGTTTATTCGAGGCGATTCTTCCGCTTGCCACGATGGTCGTCTGCCTCGTGGGCGGGGCAGTCGTGTTTCCGATGGGCACTGAGCTGCTTATCATCGTGATGCTCATCTCGGCAACCGTTGCCGGGACTATTGCCGTTCGACGCGGCCACGGCTGGGACGCGATACAGGTCTCGACGGGGAAAAAGCTCGCATCCGTGCTGCCCGCGCTGTTGATACTTCTGTCAATCGGCATGTTGATCGGCACCTGGATGTTTAGTGGCACAATCCCGCTGCTCGTTTACTACGGGATCCAGATGGTTAATCCCGAGTACATGATCCTGACCGCTTTCCTGGTTACGGCCACGATGTCGCTGACCGGTTCGTCGTGGGCCTCCGCCGGAACGATCGGTGTCGCATTAATGGGCGTAGCCGCCGCAATGGGTGCGCCATTGGCCGCGACTGCCGGCGCGGTCGTGTCGGGCGCCTACTTCGGTGACAAACTGTCACCACTTTCAGATTCAACCAACATATGTGCGATTGGTGCGAAAGCCGATTTGTACGATCACATTCGCAACATGGTGTATACGGCCGGCCCATCGTTCGTTGTGGCATTCATCGTGTATTTCGTGGCCAGCATCTACACCGAGGCCGGGCAAATGACGGTTTCGGCAGGCAGCAACCAGCTCCTGCTTGAAATTGATCAGATTTACGATCTTAGCTGGCAAACGTTCATACCCGCGGCGGTCGTTCTGTATGGCACCTTCCGGAGAAAACCCGCAGCGCTGACCATGGTTGCCTCCTCTCTCGTGGCCATGATCGTCGGTGTGGCGTTACACAATTTCAGTGTCAACTCTGCGCTCCTGTCGGCGATATCGGGTTTTAATCTTGACATGGTGAGTTCGGCGGTTTTGCAGTCGCCGAGTGACACGCTAAGGGGACTGCTTAACCGCGGCGGCGTCAATTCCATGGCGACAACCCTGATACTCATTATCTCCGCGTTCCTGCTTGCCGGCGGCATGGATGTTTCAGGCGGGCTGAATAAACTGCTGCATACGATGTTGCAACGCGCGCGCACGGCCTTCGGCCTGGTACTCGCGACGATGTTGTCGGGTGCAACGATGATTTCACTCACCAGCCACGGTGGTGTTACCGCTCTGATCGTAGGCGGCTTGTTCCAGGACGCCTACAAAGATCAGGGCCTGGCGCCGGAGAACCTGTCCCGCTCGTTGGAAGATTCGGTCACGATCGTGGAGCCGCTCATGCCCTGGACCGTGTCGGCCCTGTTCATGGCGACGACGCTTGGCGTGCCGACCGTAGAGTATGCGCCGTGGGCCGTTTTCTGCATGACGGGTCCGATCTTCTCAATTCTTATAGCGGCGACGTTTTCGAAGACCGGTTTCGGTCTCAAGAGACTGGGTCAACCATCGTCGGTGACACCATAGACCCCCCGGGGCTCAAGCGCCCGACGGCTATGTTGATTGCTAGTTGGTCGGGATTGACGCTGCCGGTCCATGGAATGATGCCGCCGTCTTCGCTACCAATGCGGGGTCCTCAATGGGCAGTGAACACATGTCCGGGTTGCAGATGAACATCGATGGAATGCCGCGGTCGGGATAGCGACCCGGTTCTTCGTAGTGCAGAAGTTTCCGTGGTTCGAACACATCCCGGCCCGCAGCGAATAATGCGCCGGCATTCGGGTGATTGACGTCGCCGACGATGGAAAACTCTACGTACGCAGCCGTCGCTTTTTCCAGCGCGATAGCGAACTCGCCAGTGATTTTACCTTCTCTTCTTATCATCGTCGGGTCGGCTACCGCCCTGATCGTGCCGTAAGAGACATCCGTGAACTGATCGTCTTTCGAGTAGATACCAAGATCATAGAAGAAGCTCGCAGCCGTGCCGTTCGATTCCAGGGGTTTTCTCGGCGCAATGATCATTGCCGTTGCGTCGGCCACCGTTGCATAGAACCCGCCACGTGCCCGGTCATGCAGCGTTGCCAACGTTGCCGCGCCAATTTTCGTCGCCGCCTCGAGCCACTGATCTTCACCCGTTGCCCGGTAGAGCCCGAGCAGCGCCGTACCGAACCAGGCCTGCGCGCTAAGGAACGGACGTTCTTCGGTAACCAGTGCGCGCATGCGCGCGTCATCGTCTGCCTTGTCATTGCCAAGTGCCTGGACAACCCAGCCTTCGTCATGTGATCGCTGGTCCAGAATTGATGTAGCGGCCTTGATTGCCGTCTGCAGGTAGCTGTCGTTGCCGGTTGCTTCATAGGCGAGTATGTAGGCCGATATCACTTCGCCGTTCTTATCGGTATAGACGGCGTGATCAACCGGCGGAACGCCGAACCGGCGTCGCTCCTGATCGCTCGCCAGAATCCAGTAGTCCCCGGCGGTCATGCCCATTGGCAGACCGCTAGGCTCGCTTTTCTGATTGGTGTAGAACGTACCATCCGGCGCCATCATCCAGTTCTTCAGGTAACGATCGATGTCCGCGATGCCGTTGAGGTATTTCTCATCGCCGGTGTGCTGGTAAGCAATTGCAAACGCAGTGATCGCATTTGACTGCACCAGGATTCTTTTCTCCGGCACGGCCCGGAGTTTCGCGAAGGAACCGGATAGTTCGAACTCAGCCGGAAACGAACGGCTATAGCTTCCTCCCCATACCGGATCGATTGCGTTGAGGAATCCTGCAGAGCTCTTCAATGCCACGTCCCGCAGTTCAGCATCGTCATACAGGTGCGCTCTCATGTAGAGGTGCCGCAGTCTCGAGCCGCTTTGTTCACCCCCGATGCCGGTTCTGCCCCAGCCGCCATACTTTCTGTTAAGCGATCGATCGAGCTGCACGCGCAGATCATCACGAATGATGGATAGTTCTGTCGTTGCCGGTTCTGGCGGCGCAGCGTACGGAGAACGAGGATCAGGTTCGAGCGCACCCTCGCTGTGCCGTGCCACCAGGTCGTTCAGTATCGGGATAAAGTTTCGGGGCACCCGGTTGCCGCGGATTGCCAGTACCTGGGTTGAATCGGGCGCAAGAAAAATGGTGGCAGGCCACGCCCAGTCAGAATATCGTTCGCCGATATCCGGACGTGCTTCGGCGTCAACCTCGATCGCGACGAAATGTTCGTTGACCAGATCGATAACGCCTTCGTCCGTATAGGTCTGCGACTCCATCCGCGCACAGGCGGCACAGCCTTCCATGCCGACGCTGACCAGTATGATCTTGTTGTTCGCCTTTGCCGCTGCGAACGCGTCCAGCTCCCAGTGTTTCCAGTCTATGTCGGCCGCCGCAGCTGTACCCGACAGTAGTAGGAGGAGCATTGGCAGCTTCCGGGTTGGCGCGTTTTTCATTCTGGCCTCCAATCAAGCTCGGTGGATTTTTTTCGACCTGTTCCTTAACAGACCTTGCAGCGCGCTGTTTTATTGCATCATATAGCCGAATTAAACTTCTCGATCAGGTACTGGCCCGCTGAAACTGCTGGATACTTCGGCGATTCCTCGTTTTCCAGACAGGTTGGTATGGCATTGATCTCCGCATCATCATTTGGATTCATGAAATAGGCGATTGACTGACGACGCGGGGAAGGCGCCCCGTCTTCTCCAATCGGATCCACAACGCGATGCAGCGTCGATACCCAGCGGTCATTCGTCCAGCGTGCCATCAGGTCGCCGATATTGACGATAAAGCCGTTTGCAACGAGTGGGGCGCTCATCCAGTCGCCGGATGGCAATCGAACTTCGAGGCCACCGACGTTTGGGTCCGGGTTGAGGATGGTGACGGTGCCATAGTCCGAATGTGCACCGGCACGTCGTTGTCCCGGTAAGAGAGTTCCTTCTATCGACGGATAATTGAGCGCACGCAGTGCACTCAGGTGGTGCGTATGAAATGGTACGAAATAGTCGTCATCGATTCGCAGCGCTGCAGCCAGCAGCTGCATTAACTGCGCGCCCAGTAACTCCATCGCCATGTAGTAGTCGATCAACGCGTGTTGCAGATCGGCCGGATTCTGCGGCCAGATATTCGGCCCATAGAAGAAGTCGAAATCCCGATTGTCGCTGTGGCCGTCGGGTGCGACCAGTGGCCCGATACTAAACGCCTCTTTTCTGTCGGGAGGCGCGGGTACGCCAAGGGTTTTGCCGAGCGACTCCTGTTCGACAGGAAAGTAGCCCCTCGGGCACGACGAATCCGATGCCTGTGCCGCGACCTTTTCGTCGAGTGGAAGGTCGAAAAAACAACGTGCAACCGACCATGCATGGTCGCAGATTCGCTGCGGTACACCATGCCGCTCAATAATCAGAAAGCCGATCGACCGACAAATTTCATCGACATCATCCGCAATTGTCCGGCGCTCTTTCGGCGTGCCGGTTAGGAATGACTGGAGGTCGACGGAGGGAAACATGCGCCTAGACGCTCGTTAGTTGACTGTAGTTCAGTGCAATTCCGGCCGCCAGCCTGGCGTTATTGAGCACGAGTTCGATATTGGCATGCAGGCTTTCACCCCCGGTTTCCTCTGCGATTCTCGCTAACAGGAAAGGCGTAGTGTGCTTTCCGGTAATGCCGCGTTTGTTCATTTCAGTAATGGCGAGTTCGATTGTTCTGTCTATATCGGCGGGATCCAGCGCATGTTCTTTTGGCACCGGGTTGGTTACGAGAACGGCTCCGTCGATGCCGAGTTCAAACTTGGTGCGTAACGCATGTGCCGCATCTCTCGTGTCGTCGATGCGGTAGTCAACCGGGAAGCCACTGCTGCGGGCATAAAAAGCGGGCACCGTGTCTGTCTGAAAGCCGACGACTGGCACACCCATTGTTTCCAGGTACTCAAGCGTCCTCCCTATATCCAGTACCGATTTGATTCCGGCACAGACGACGGCGATATTTGTGCGCGACAGCTCCTGCAGATCAGCCGAGACATCCATCGTCTGTTCAACTCCGCGGTGCACGCCACCAATGCCACCCGTCGCCATAACCCGGATTCCAGCCATCGCGGCAACAACCATCGTGGCTGCAACCGTGGTTGCGCCGTCTTCACCGCGCGACACGATAAACGGGATGTCCCGGCGACTCGCTTTTGCGATTTCCGGACCGGTTCGACCGAAGTGTTCGATTTCACTCTGCGAGAGCCCGACTTTGAGTCGACCGTTCAGAATCGCAATCGTCGCTGGCACTGCGCCGTTGTCTCTTACTGCCGTTTCCACAAGATGCGCGGTTTCTGCATTTCCTGGATAGGGCATCCCATGCGAGATAATCGTTGACTCAAGTGCGACCACAGGCTCGCCACTGACGAGTGCCTCACGCACCTCCGGGAGAATATCGAGGTATTCATCATTCGAATTATGCACCGTACTGAGCCTCGCAAATTCTATTAACGGTTGCTGCCGACATAGAGGGGTTTATCGTCGCACGATGGGACAGGGCGACATTCGCCGCGGAAATGGCGAAGCGGACCGAATCAATCAGTTCCCAACGTTGCAGCCAGGCGTATGCGATCCCGGCCGCAAACGCATCGCCCGCGCCGTTCGCATTCTTTACTTTGCCAGCATTCTTATGCGGTGGCACCGTACCTTGCTTATGACCGTCGCTGTAAAAGACGCCTGCGGGCCCCAACGTAATGAATACCCGAGCCACACCTCGCTCATGAAACCAGGCAGCCACTTTTGGTAATTGCTTATTGGTGGGCGAATTAATGCCACTCAATGCCTCTGCCTCTATCCGACTCGCTTTCAATGTGTGAACAGTATCGAGGTAGGGTCTGATGCGGACGGCTTTGGCTACCGAAACAGTATCGACGACCAATGGCTGATCGATACACGTGCCACCCAGGTAGGCCAGTGACTCCTCACAAAGATTGGTATCAGCGATGATTACACTCGCCTGCTTTAGCATTTGTTCGTGTGCCTGCAAACGCTCGGGGCGCAGCTGATCGACGATCGACATGTCGTTGATTCCAACCAGCATATCGCCCGCGTCGTCGAGCACACTGATATAGGTCGAGGTTTGTTCTGACTCCAGCTGCAATACGTAGCGCATGTCGATACCCGCGGCCTGTCCCTGTTGCAGGAGCAGGTCGCCGTGATGGTCAGCGCCGATTGCCGCAATCAGCCGGCAATCCACCCCAAGTCGCGCCAGGTTCTCCGCGATGTTGCGCGCTACGCCGCCCGGAGAAGACGTCACGGTTCCGGGATTCGAGTCCTGTAGCCGAAGTCGGGCGGCGGACGCCCCGCAAATGTCCATATTGGCGCCACCAATGACGACGGCGAAGGGGGCGTCGCTGATGACATAGCCGCGGCCCTTGATCACGCCTTTGGCCACCAGCCGCATGATATGCCCGGCGACCGCCGACCGGCTGATGCGCAGCTTGTCCGCAATTGCGTCCTGTGAAATCAACGCGTTATCCCGGATTAGCGCCAGAACCTGTTGTTCACGCTCAGTCATTTGCAAACATTTGTTTGATTTGTAAACATTTGTTTGTAACATTACCTCGTCACATGAGGCAGGATCAAGGGCCGACGCCACCCGCCGTTCCGGGTAACCGTTGGCCAGATAAGAATTCCAATAAACCTGCGGGGACCGGGAGCCGTCCGGAAACCGCGTCAATCGCCGGGGGCCAATGCTGTGAAACCTGAGAAAAGGGCCAATCTTCATCTTGATAGCAAGGCGGTTTACATGCCGCCGGACGAGGCAAGCAAATCGATCAACGCGCCGATATTTATGTCTTCGAGTTTTCAATATGACGCGGAGATCTATCAAAAGGTGGTGGATGGCGAACGCAAGTCGGTCAACATCTATGGCCGATGTGGAAACCCGACGGAATATCAGTTCGAAGAACAAATGATGATGATCGAGGGCGCCGACGCCTGTCTTGCCACAGCGTCGGGTATGGCTGCCATTTCGGTGTCGTTATTCGGCTTACTGAAAGCGGGTGATCACATCGTTTGCGACTGGACGACCTACAGCTCCACGCACGAAATGCTGGATCACCGCCTGACTGATTACAATATTGAGACGACGTTTGTCGACACTGCGAATCCGGAAGCCGTTCGCGCAGCGATACGACCGAACACGAAGATCCTGTACTTCGAGACAATCGCCAACCCGACGATGAAGGTTCCCGCAATTCCGCCACTGGTGGAAATGGCGCACGAGCGCGACATTATTGTTATTTGCGACAATACCTTCGCGAGTCCGTACGTCATGCGTCCACTTGAGTGGGGTGTCGATCTTGTCGTCGAGAGTGCCACCAAATTCATTGGCGGTCACAGCGATGCCATCGGTGGCGCAATCTGCATGAAGTCGACGTTACTGCCAGAGGACTTTCTCGAACAAATCCGCTGGAGCACGATGGTCAAACTGGGTTCACCACTCTCACCATTCAACGCGTGGCTGCTTCTTCGCGGCATCCAGACGCTGGGTGTCCGGCTCGCGCGTCAATGTGAAACGGCAGCAACACTGGCAAGGCATTTTGAATCGCACGAAGCCGTGAGCAAAGTGTGGTACCCGGGCCTTGCATCTCATCCGCAACACGATGTCGCGACCGAGCAAATGCCGTCTTACGGCGGCATGCTCACATTCGAGGTTGCGGACGTAGCAGCCGCGCTGCGGGTACTGGATAATCTCGAGCTCGCATGTTTCGCGGCGAGTCTTGGTGGCGTGCGCACGACAACACAGATTCCCGCATCGATGGCTTTCCTGGATGTTCCGGAAGAACAGCGGCGGGAAATGAATATTGCGGACGGGATGATCCGGGTTTCGTCCGGACTCGAGGATGCGAATGACCTGATCGCAGATTTTGACATGGCGCTCGGAAAGATCTGAGCGGCAAACGTTAAGCGGGGCAACAACGAATGCAGCTTAAAAAGACGCTTAGCTTTTGGGACGTGTTCGCAATCGCACTCGGGCAGGTCATTGGTTCTGGAATCATGGTGCTGATCGGCATCGGCATCCAGTTCACCGCTTACGCGATCCCAATTGCGTTCGTTCTCTCTGCCACGCTTTCGGTGATCAAGCAGTTGCCCGTCGCGTTCATGGGTTCTGCCATGCCCGCGACCGGCGGCCTGTACGTTTACTGCAAACGCGTCCTCGGTCCCAAGATTGGTTTTTTCTACCTGGCAATCCTGATGGTGACACACATCCTGATCTCCCTGTTTGCACTCGGCTTCGCACAGTACGCTGTTGCGCTGGTGCCAGATCTCAACCTGAATGCAGTGGCGCTGGGAATTCTTGTCATTTTCTACCTGGTCAATCTTGTCGGTGTTAAAGAGGCGGCGGCCGTGCAGAAAGTCATGATCGTACTGCTACTGTGCGGCCTGTCTTCGCTGATTTTCTTCGGCATCCTCGAGGTCGATTACAGCAACTTCACCAGTCAGAGGAATTTATTTCCCAATGGCTGGTACGGTTTTGGTCTTGCTTGCGTCGTTCTGTCGTTCTCTACGGGCGGTGCGCAGTATATCTCGGAGCTCGGTGGGGAGATGAAGAATCCGCAGCATGATTTACCGAGGGCGATCATCTATTCAACGCTACTCGCTGCCGTATTTTTCGCGCTGGTCTCGATTGTCGCAGTCGGAATACTTCCCATAGAACAAACTGCGGGGAAGCCGCTATCCGAAGTTGCGCAGGCAATTCTGCCAGCGCCTGTCTACACCGCGTTCATCGTGGGCGCCGGCTTGTTTGCGCTGGCAACGAGTATTAACTCGACTTTTTCCTGGGCGACGAAGTCGGTGATGATCGCCTGCGAAGATGGCTGGTTGCCGAAGGGCATTGCGGTTGTCAACAAACGGTTCAATACGCCACACATTCTGCTGACATTCCTGCTGCTGTTTGGTGCAACGCCGATTCTTGCCGGAAAAGATCTCAGGTACATAATCATGTTGGGCGGCGGCCTGGTCTTCATTTATGACCTGATACCACTGATCGCGGCTTTCCGGTTTGCCAAACGATTGCCGGAGGTGTTCGCGCAGGCACGCATGAAGATGTCCGAGCGCACGGTGCAGACAATCAGTGTCACGGGCATCTGCGTGCTGCTCGGCCAGGGCGCGTTGTCGTTTTCGGATGTCGATCGGTCAGGCTGGATCCTGGTGGCAGCCTATATTGCATTGGTAGTCGTCTACATCCAGGTGCGTTCGAAACGCCGGACCCGGCACTAAGGCGCCGGTCGTCGTCAACTCAATAGCGTCGGTTGGTTCTGGTCTTCGTTACCGCGCGATGATGTCGTGGCCATCCCGGGTTGGGATGGAAGCTTGGCGCAACTGTTGCCGCAAGTCGGCGCCGAATCGTGACCAAACACCTGTTTTTGGACCATAAATAGCCAAATTGCTAAAGATATCAGCCGAGTGGCCGACACAGCTTCACGTAAGTTGTTGATTTTAGTGAGTTCATTGGGTGAAGCACAATCTTCTAATCCGTACGCTATTCCTGTGGGCGTCACTGTGGGTTGGATTTTCCTGCGCCTGGGCCGCAGAGGGTTCTCCTGAAGTCCCATTTCGCTTCTACTCCGTTGTCGATGGATTAACGCAATCCGAGGTCTATGACATCGCACAGGACCGCGCGGGCTACCTCTGGGTTACCACCGCCCGCGGTCTGAATCGTTACGACGGCAAAAATTTCGAGCATTACACCATCGCCGACGGGCTACCCAACAATTCCCTGACCGCACTTTATGCTGATGCGGACAACTCAATCCTGGTTGGCGATGTACGCGGTGGAATTACCGTCATGCAGGGCGCCCGCGTCATACGGACCATTGCACCATTCGGCGATACGAACGCCGCTATTACAGACCTCGAAGTAGTCGGTCAGGCCATCCTGGCGCTGGTTGACGGTGTCGGCATCGTCGAGATCAGGTCGCGCGAAGATGACTATGTCACCCAGGTTATTGGTGATGCGTCGATGGGGTTCACCGATCTTATAGCAGTCGGTACGGAGGTCTGGGTTTCCTCAACCACCGGACTATACAAACTGGATTTCGGCGGTGGAACGGATCTTGTGCGAGTGTCAGACAAGATTATGCAGGTCCACGCGGATGAGGCAGGCACAATCTGGGTCGCTGATGCGGAAAAACGTATCGGTGTCTGGGAAAACGATGCATTCAGCCTGCGAGCGAGCATAGATACGGAAGACGACATCGTCGGCATTACGACCGACGCGGACGGGATCATCTGGGCTGCCACTACCGACGCGGTGTTCAAGGTCGATGTAGGTGGCGCCGAGCGTGACCATAGCGGCACTTCTGTACGTCGATTTGATGGTGTTGACGAAGTCTCAGCACTCTTCGTCGATCGTGAGAACTCCCTATGGCTGGCGAGTAGCTCACGACTCATTCGATTTTTGGGCGATCGTTTCGAGCATTTCCGGCTGCAGAGCGGGACGGACCTGGTAACGGTATGGGGCATCACGGAGGACGCACGCGGAAGATTCTGGTTCGGCACACAAGACAACCTGCTACTGCGTGAACTGGACGAAACCCTGGTCACTGTCGGTGCCGATAGCGGCGTGCCTGAAGGTGCTGTTCGGGATGTTGTGACCGGCGCCGAAGGCGAAATCTGGTTCAGCGTCAGGAAGGAGGGCCTGTTTCGTATAGATATCGACACTCTGCAGGCCGAGCGTATCGAAGGTACGATCGGAAAAGACATTCTCGATATAGGAATTGCCACTGACGGTGGAATCTGGTTCTCAACGGCGGAATCCGGCGTCTTTCGACATTCGCCGGCAGATCAGACGCTACGGCAATTCGACGCGCCAGATAAAACATCCGTGTACTCGCTTGCTACGGCCGCGGATGGGAGTATCTGGTTCGGCGCGGACGAGGTCGGCCTGGTGCACCTCGTACAGACGGGCGATGGTGAGTACGAACAACTCATCTATGGCGCCGAACACGGCCTCGAGAATCGATTGTTCGATCACATCAATCTGACCGGCCCCGAAGCGGCGTGGGTGGCCACCGAGGAGGGCGGGTTGTACCGATTCGAGTCCGGCGAGTTCTTTAATTACGGTACAGATACGCCGCTTGCGGATCAGACAGTCTATCTCGTGGAACAGCTGGACAACGGCAGCGTGGTCGTTGGTGGTGAGCAAGGGCTGTATCAATTCGTTCCGGGCACGTCGGGAGTCACGCACTACAATCAACTGAGCGGATTCGTCGGCATGGAAACGAATGTGCATGCCACGTATCGCGATTCCCGGGGCGGGCTGTGGATTGGCACCGTAAATGGCGCCACGCGAATGGATATCACACGGTCCATGCCACCCTACATTGAGCCGACGCCTACCATTATCAGCACGGAGACGGAGCTGGATCGACTACAGGTCCTCGAAAATCACGATATTGATCCGGACCAGTTGGGCGTAAACATAGAATTTGCGGCCATTTCATTGCTCAATCCCAACGACATTGAGTACAGCTATCGTCTGGTCGGTGCGGACGACTCGTGGGGCGTGGCGACAACCAACAAGAGTGTGAGCTATCCGCGCATTCCGCCCGCCAGCTATGAGTTCATGGTCAGAGCACGCTATCCAGGTGGTCACTGGGGCCGTGAATTCGCGAGCCACCGATTCACGGTGCTGCCTCACTTCTGGCAACAACCGTGGTTTATTCTCGTTGCAACTGTGGTTGGTCTGGCCGTGCTGCGCGCAGCGATGATCTATCGAACGCGAAACATCCAGCGACATAATGAAACCCTGCGTGCACAGGTCGAGGAGCGAACCCGCTCGATCGAAGAGGCCAAGCAGCGCCTGGAACAAAGTAACCAGCAGTTGTCTCAGGAAGTCGAGAGCCGCCAGAAATCAGACTCGGCAAGAGTGGATATTGAAACCCGATTTCGGCGTGCGTTCGAGAATGCCCCAATTGGAATGGGCCTGGCTAACGAGGAAGGCGTTCTTTTCGATGCGAATCCGGCGTTGCGCCGCATGTTCTGGTCCGAATCGTCACTCTCATCAAACGAGAAATTTTCCAGTGTCATCGAGGAACAGGATCGGGAACGTTTCGAAGCGCACTATGCCAAGATTATTCTCCTGAGCGGCGACGAACTCGACAAGAAATTCTCATGCAAAAACGTAAATGGTGACATGCTGCAAACGATCATCAATTTGTCGCCGGTCACGTCCGACGATGGGGAGTTCCAGTATGCGGTCGTTCAGGTCCAGGATGTCACTGAGTCGCTGAAACTGACCAATCAGCTCGAATACCAGGCAAGCTATGACGAGCTCACCAAGCTTTTGAATCGGCGCGCCTTTGAGGCAGAGCTGCAGCGCGCATGGGACAGAGGGACCGGTGGAAAAGGTCCAAGTTACCTGATGTTTATGGATCTCGACCAGTTCAAGGTTGTGAATGATACGTCCGGGCACGGCGCTGGCGATGAGTTGCTAAAGGCCGTGAGCACAATCCTCGTCGATGCCGTGCGTGCAAACGATATTGTGGCGCGCCTCGGCGGCGACGAATTTGGAATCATCCTCTGGGAATGTCCAACCGATGTCGCCACGAGAATTGCCGAAGAGATTCGTGCAAGCATCGAAAACTTCAGATTTCATTGGGATACCGAGATCTACCGAATCGGCGTCAGCATAGGCGGCCTGCCGGTGGAGCAGTCTTCGGGCGATATCAGCGAACTGCAGCAGCTCGCGGACGCCGCTTGCTATGCGGCGAAGGAAGCTGGCCGAAATCGTGTTCATATGGTTGCCGGCGCCCAGGATTCAGCGCGTGTTCGCCGGGGCCAGGTGCGCTGGGTGCAGCGCCTTCGTGAGGCGATGGATAACAATCGTTTCGCGATCTATGGTCAGGTTATCAAGCCACTGGCAGAAGATGCCGATGAACCGGAACACATCGAGATACTTCTGCGTTTGCGCGATCCGGAATCTCGAAAACTGATACCGCCAGGCGCGTTTTTGCCCGCTGCGGAGAGATACGGATTGAGCGTTGAGCTCGATCAGTGGGTGGTGGGCAGCCTTCTGGATACGCTGTTTGTGCACGAGGCGTTTCAGGCAGAACGACGTATCTACTGGATAAATCTGTCTGGAATCAGCGTAGGCGACAAGCGATTCGCAGCATTCCTCAAGGACGCGATTAAACGCTCACCGTTACAACCCGGAACTGTGAATTTTGAAATTACCGAGACTGCGGTCATTCGAAGCATTGCAGAGGCCGGCAAGCTGATAACGGACTTGCGCGAGATGGGCTGCAAGTTTGCGCTCGACGATTTTGGCAGTGGCCTGTCGTCTTTTGGCTATCTCAAGAAACTACCGGTTGATCACCTGAAGATCGACGGCATGTTCGTTCGCGACATCCTCCAGGATGAGACCAATCGAATTTTCGTTAAATCGATAATTGATATCGCCCGGTCACTGAATATCAAAACGACGGCAGAGTTCGTCGAGAATAATGAAATGCTCAAACTGGTTCGCGAGCTCGGCGCAGATTATGCGCAGGGCTTCGGCATTGGCAGGCCATTCGTGCTCGCTCCCAAATTAACCGGTCTCGACAATCTCAATGTTGGGGCGTCCGATCTTCAGACAAAGGCAGGATAAAAGTGAAAAACAACGCAATTGAAGACAATGCAGACACGGCGGCGAGGCTCGCCCAGTCAATATCCGCCCTGCCCCCATTACCGGCGACGGCACAGGAGATCCTGACGTGTTTCGGTGACGAGTTTATTGATGCCGACAAGGTCACCGCAGTAGTGGAGAGAGATCCCGGCATTTGTGCAAAATTGCTTGGCCTGTCAAATTCGGCGTATTTCGGGCTGGCCGAACCCGTCAACCGTATCGGCGAAGCAATTTCCCGCGTGCTTGGTGTCGATACAGTGCGCTCACTGGTGTTGGCGATGGCCATCCAGCGATCATTCAATCGCAGCAGTTGTCCCGGATTCAACACGGAGCGTTTCTGGATGCAGTCACTACTGACCGCGGAGTGTTGCAAGAAGATTGCCGCGCTGGATGGTGCTGCAGACGACGATGTGCGTGACCTCGCGTATTCCGCCGGCCTGTGCCACAACCTGGGGCTTCTGGCGCTCGTTCATTTGGAGCCGTCAATAACAAACTCTGTGCTGATGACACATGGGGAGATGAGTGAGCCAAACAGCCTGGCGCGCATGTTCGGAGAAGTGCTTTCGACAGATCACAGGATAATGACCGCTGAGATCGCGCGAACCTGGTCACTACCGGAACCGATGGTTGCCGCGTACCAATATCGGGCGTTTCCGGATTCTCAATGCGATCACCACCTCGGCATCGTTGTCGCTGCCGGTACACTGGCAGTGGAAAACACGGAGGTTGACGAAGAACAGTGGTCGAGCCTCGATCCTTGGGTGGCACAACTGAATATCGACGCGGACGAATTGCAAACACTCGCGGCGCTCACTGATCGGCAAATAGATCGGGTCAGATCGCTCGCCAGCAACATGTCCGGCTAGCTTAGCTCCGAAACTGTCCAACCACCGAATCGATCAGCGTATCCATCAGCTTGACCATGGAGAATGCGCCGCCGAGGTATAATTTTCCGGTCAGTGCCAGAATGCATATGCCATGAATACCGCTCCACAGGGCCGTCGCCGTGTGGGAAACTTCCTGCGGTATTCGCTCTGGCGCCAGTTCACGCAGGTTGTCAGCGACCATTTCGAACATCACGTCGCGACGTTCCTTTAATTGTGGGGGCGTCGGCATACCCCGAGGTGGCTCATGTTCAAACACGAGGCGCCAGCGGTCAGGATGATCGGTCGCGTACTGCACGTAGTTCTCTGCCATCGTCCTGATACGGACCTCCGGGTTTCGCTTCCGCTTCACCTGTTGCTGGATCAGTCCGGCCATTTCGTCAATTGTTTGTGCGTTGAGGTTCATGACCAAATCGTCGAAATTCTTGAATACGTGATAGAGCGTACCAACCGTATAGCCGATCTTAGCCGCAACTTTACGCGCCGTAAGTGACTGATATCCTTCTTTTTCCACGATTACAGCGGCCGCCTCTATCGCCATATCGCGAATTTCCTCGCGGCTGTGTTCGCTCCGTCGTCCCATGTGTTATGTCCGGTCAAAATCCCAGTGTTCCAGCCAAATCTTACCAGTATTTGAACAACGTTCAATAATTCGGTATAAATTAAACGTCGTTTAATAAAAACGGCTTTTATTTGACCATTAATTAAACATTGTTTAATTGGGAGTAAATATCATGAAGCACAAGAGCTATGTTGGCCTCATTGCTGTCGTCCTGGTTTTATCAGCGATCGGCACCGCCGACGCGGCAGGATTAATGACACCGAAAGGGCAGGCCAGCTCACTGGATATTCGCGATCACGAAGTGAAGGTCGTCGTCGAAGACGGCTATGTGGTCACCGAAGTGAACCAGGTTTTTGCCAACGCAGGTGTCAATGATACGGAGGCTGTTTACAGCTTCCCGGTTCCATCGCATGCGGCCGTTGCCGAATTCACCTACTGGATTGATGGTAAACCGGTGACGGGTGAAGTGCTCGGGAAGCAGGAGGCACAAGTCCTGTATGAGGCAGAGAAAACAGCCGGCCGGGAAACTGCGCTTGCCGAGAAAGATGAATATCGAACCTTCGATATCTCCGTGTATCCGGTGCGTGCCAACAGCGACGTTCGTATTCGCCTGGTGTACGTGCAAAGTGCGAGCGTTGATACTGGTATTGGGCGCTATGTCTATCCGCTGGAGGAGGGTGGCGTAGACGAGGAACGCATTGCGTTCTGGGAAGTTAAAGACAGCGTCACCGGCAAATTCAGTTTCGATTTCGAGCTGAAGTCGTCGTATCCGATTGACGCCGTTCGACTGCCCGAACAACCAAATGCCGCGCTGAACCAGATCGATGCTGGCCACTGGACGATTGCTCTGCAATCCGTTGGGTCCAGTTCCGCCGATGCGGAGTTTGAGACCCAGGTTGCGGCACTTGAAGCAGGTGCAGCGCCAACCCCGGCAACCACGACTTCCGGCGTCGCCAATCTCGACAAAGACATCGTTGTCTACTGGCGTCACGCGCCCGACCTGCCTGGTTCCGTTGATCTCGTTACGCACAAACCGGATGCATCGGGTCGCGGAACGTTCATGCTGACATTCACACCCGGCGATGACCTGCCGGTTATCGAGAATGGTCGGGACTGGGTATTCGTGCTGGACGTGTCGGGCTCGATGCAAGGCAAGTTCGCTACTCTGGCCGAGGGCGTTCAACAAGCGCTGGGCAAACTGAACCCGAATGACCGCTTCCGTATCTATACGTTCAACCAGGCGGCGCGTGAGCTGTCGTCCGGTTTCGTTCCTGCCAGCCCGGAGAACGTGAAGCACTACACGGACGAAGTCGGGCGCTTGCACTCCGATGGTGGCACCAACCTGTTCGCGGGTTTGCAGGCGGGACTGGCCGGACTCGATTCCGACCGAACGTCAGGCATTGCACTCGTCACCGATGGCGTCGCCAACGTCGGCGTTACCGAGAAGAAGGAGTTTCTCAAAATGATGGAGCAGCACGACGTGCGTCTGTTCACGTTCATCATGGGTAACAGCGCCAATCGGCCGCTTCTCGAAGCCATGACCGAGGTGTCCAATGGTTTTGCCATGGAAACGTCCAACAGCGACGACATTGCCGGACAGCTGCTGCTGGCGACCGCAAAGATTCACCACGCGGCGTTGCACGATGTCGTCCTCGATATCGACGGCGTTAAGGTTGCCGACCTGACACCCGAACGCATCGGCAGTCTCTATCACGGTGAGCAGTTGCAGGTTCTTGGTCACTACTGGGGAGCAGACGAGGCACGTGTCAAACTTACCGGCAAGGTAGCGGGCACGGATGTCGAATATAAGACTGCGTTCACGATGCCGGTCCAATCAGACCTGAATCCGGAGCTTGAACGGATCTGGGCCTATGCGTCGATTGAAAACCTGCAGTCGAAGATGGACTACTTTGGCGCGGACCAGGACACGGAAGATGCGATAACAGACCTGGCGTCTGAATATGGCCTGGTCACCGATTACACGTCGATGATCGTTGTGCGCGACGAAGTTTTCGCGGCGCAGGGTATCCGGCGTACCAATCGCGATCGAGTTGCGACGGAGCAGGTTGCTCGGCAGACCCGCGCGACGCAGGCGCCGCAGAGTCGTCGTGTCGACCAGCAGCAGCCGATGTACAAGAAGAAGCGGCCGTCCACGGGCGGTGGTGCAATCGGTCTGCCGATGATTATCGGCACGCTCGGCATTCTGTTCATGCGACGCAGGAACGAGAATCGGAAGTAGCGATTGATCTGTTCGCTGGACATTGCGGGGCCCTGCGGGGCCCCTCTTTTTTGTCGTGCTGGTCGTTACTGCGGAGACGTTTAAAGTTCCGTCCGGCGGATGCGCCACAATGCATAAGCCTGCAGATCGCAAAGCGCCAGTACAACCACAGCAATCGCAATTACTGTGGCAACTCCGGCTGCGCTAAGCAACTCCGGCACAGCGACGACAATGGCTACAGAGCCGGTAACCCAGCCGAAATCCAGCAGCGAGATTACGATCGCGCTTGCCTTGTGAACGCGTTTCCGGCTGTAGAAGCAGAGCAGCATCGCACCAAACAATATCAACAGGATTCCCGACTCAAGGACCAAACCCGAATCCGCGAGACCCAGGAAGTCTGCAACGGAACCTGAAGCGAGGACCATGGTGACACCAGACACGCTCGAGAAAAGGCCATTTGCGCCGAGGGCGTTGAAAAGCAGTCTCGAGTCATCTGCGGTTATTTGACTAGCCATTGGGATCTCCATCAACTATACTTTAAAAAAATATAGTAACCACTATACTTTATTAAAGTCAATACTTTTCAGACAGCGAGTGATCAACCGGAATGAAACGCAGCTACAGGCAGAATTGTGCGTTGGCACATGCACTCGACATCGTCGGAGAGCGCTGGACGCTCCTCATCGTGCGTGAGTTATTGATCGGCCCGCGTCGTTATGGCGAGCTGCTGGAAAACCTGCCCGGGATGGGAACCAATCTGCTGGCCAGCAGGCTCAAGGAAATGGCGGCGGCTGATTTGATCGTAAAGAAAGCGGGAAGTTACAGCCTTACCGAAACTGGTGCAGGCCTGGAGGACGTCGTCCACGCACTGATTCGCTTCGCGCTGCCGCTCGAGGTTGCGTCAGAACCGGATAACCTGCATCGCTCCGAATGGGATTCAGTCGCGCTGGCAGCGCTGTATGACAAGGACAAGGATCCAGGGCTGAATGGTCGCTTCGCGCTGGTGCTCGACGGCGCCCCGTTTACCGTAGACGCCACGAGCGAACGTTTTTCTGTCACACCCGGCACATGTGACCACGCGCAGACCTCGGTTTCGCTGGAACGGAAAACAGCGAAACGATTGGCTGCGGGCGATGTCAGCATTAGCGAAGCCATCCGCACGGGCGAAGTCCGGGTAAACGGCCAAAAGACGGCAGCGAAAAACCTGCTTCGCGCCCTGAGCATCACGGACTAGGCTGCCCTCCTGATTTGACATTATCACGGGCCGGAGAAGAGACCTGAGGCCGGTCGGCTGGGTCGGTCACCTGTCCCGAAACAGAGACACTCCAACACTTTCAGCGCCGTAGTGTGACGGGGTTCGCGTTTTGCCGAACCCAAACCGATACCATCGGGGAACGGAATTTACCCCGCTATTGTTAGCAGCACGGCAGGCAAGGAACGCAATGAAGATTTCATTCATAGCTCGAATATTGATGGCAATGGTTGTGACCGTGGCTGCATTGACAGGTTGCAATGTAGAGTCTTATGACGATGCAGTCGCGCGTATTGGCGCCAGTCCACCGCCAGCGGTACCGCCACCACCGGGCTCGCCACCGCCACCGCCACCGCCGCCGCCTCCAGCGGGGTTTAATCCAACGCTTGCGGATATACAGACCAACGTTTTCACGCCGACATGCGCCAGTTCATCTTGTCACGGTGGAGGAGCGCCGGCGGCCGGTCTCAATCTGACCGACGGTGCCAGTTACGCCGCGTTGGTGGGAATTACGAGCCCGCAAGAGGGCACTCTGCAACTCGTCAATCCGAATAACCCGGATATCAGTTATCTCATTCAGAAGATGGAGGGCGCAGCCGGAATAGGCGGCCAGGTGATGCCGCAAAGCGGTCCGATAGCACAACCCTCCATCGATACGATCCGACAATGGATCACGGACGGGGCGATGGATGATCCCGTGGCAGCCGCCGATCCGATCCAGGTTTCTTCAATTGCACCAATGCCGAATGTCACGCTTGAGCCGCAGCAGCTAACCCAAATCGTTGCTGGCTTTACGCGTGCGCCCGTAGCGGCATCGGTTAATGCCAACACCTTCATACTCGAATCCAGTGGCGGCGACGGTTCGTTTATTGATGGCACGGTTACCCAGATCACATCTCCGTCAATCTCAATGGCGATCGGCAATCCCCAGTCCGCGGTGTTTGACCTGACCGGCGTGGCGCTGGCTGATGATATATACAGAATCAGGCTTCTTGGTACTGGCGTGGACGTGATCTCGGATATCGACGCCAATGCGCTCGATGGTGAGTTTGGCGTTGCCTTTCCTTCCGGTAATGGCACGGCTGGTGGTGACTTCCAGACATTCTTTACGATTTCTACGCCAGTCGTCAGTGGCCCGACCCTCCCGCAGATTCAGGCGACCGTGTTCACGCCGTCATGCGCGACAGTTGGCTGTCATACCGGGGGTGGAGCAGTGCTGCCAGGCGTCATGGATCTATCCAGTGAGGCAGCCAGCCTGGCAAACCTGGTTAACATCACCGCCACTCAAGATAATGGCGTGCTGCGCGTTAACCCCGGCAATCCCGATATGAGCTATCTGATCACGAAGCTCGAGAGTGCTGGTGCCTTCGGTGGGCAGATGCCGTTAGGCGGCGCACCGCTGAGTCCGGCGGTGATCGCCGATATTCGACTGTGGATTACGAACGGCGCCAATCCTTAAAAAAAACCACTGAACTGTAATACCCTGTTGCACAGATGCTGGCGATTGCCGGTTTACTGACACGCTGTGCGGACAGGTCGATGAAAAAAACGCTCGTAATTATTCTTGTGGTCGCCACCATTTCATTCCTGCCGTTTCTGGGCGGCTCGGCGATCTGGTACACAGGTGGCGCGCATAATCTCGATATCGACGGCGCCGCTGGATTGATTGATCGCCCGGAAAACTCCATAACTGTCGGCGAACAATGGACAGCGTACGGCGGCGATGCCGGCGGCCATCGTTACACCAGCCTGGCGCAAATTACGCGCGACAATATCGGTTCACTCGAGCCGGCGTGGACGTATCGAACGGGTGACCTGGCCAATAAGCCCGATGCGATGCGCAGGGCAGCGACCGAAGGCACGCCAATTCTCGTCGGGGACTCCCTCATTTTGTGTACGCCATTCAATGAAGTCATCGCTCTGGATCCGGCCACCGGCGAGGAGCAATGGCGTTTTGACCCGGGTATCAACCTGGACCAGCGCCCGGCGAATCAGTTTGTCTGTCGCGGCGTCAGCCAGTGGCAGGATCCGGACGTAACTGCAGACTGTGCCAGTCGCATTCTGATGGGTACCAACGATGCGCGTCTGATTGCGATCGACGCGGACACCGGCGAAAGTTGTTCGTCATTTGGCGACAACGGAGAAGTCCGCATCGATCCGGGCATGGAACTGTGGTGGCCTGGCGAATTTCAGATCACGTCGCCGCCGGCCATACTCGGCGATACCGTTATCGTGGGATCCGCCATCAGTGACAATGCCAGGGTCGCCGCGCCTAAAGGTTCGGTTCGGGCCTTCGATGTAAGAACCGGCAAGGCACGCTGGGATTTCGATCCTATCCCGCGCGCCGAGTCAGATCGCACGGCGGGTGAATGGCGGGGAACGGGGGCACCGACGGCAGGTCACGCCAATGTCTGGGCACCAATGTCTGTCGACGTCGAACGTGGCATGGTGTTTCTGCCAACGACCAGTCCGAGTCCGGATTTTTACGGCGGCCTGCGGCCTGGCGATAACCGTTACGCCAACTCGGTTGTCGCACTCGATGGAGAAACCGGAGCGGTTGTCTGGAGTTTTCAGACCGTCCACCACGACGTCTGGGATTACGACGTTCCGGCGCAGCCGGGTCTCTACTCTGTCTGGCGAGATGGCGTCCTTCATGATGTTGTCGCACAGGTCACAAAAACAGGGTTTGTATTTGTTCTTGATCGCGACACCGGCGAACCGTTCCTGCCAATTGAGGAACGTCCGGTTCCGCAGGGCGGGGTTGACGGCGAGGTTCTCTCACCCACACAGCCATTTCCGGTGCTGACGCCGCCAATCGTTCCGCATACCCTGTCTGCCGGGGACGCGTTCGGAATCACGTGGTTCGACAAGCGACAATGCCAAAAACTGATCGAAAGTTCGCGTGCCGAGGGGCTGTTCACGCCACCTTCCGAGCAGGGAACCATCCTGTTGCCGTTCACCGGTGGCGGCGCCAACTGGGGCGGTGCGGCTTACGACCCACGTCGTAATCTGCTCGTGGTCAACATGAGCAACCTTGCGCATCACGTGCAGCTGTTCAGGTCCGACAACCTGGAAGAGATGCGTGAAGTATTTCACGATCAGGAGGTCTCTCCACAGGAGGGAGCGCCGTTCGGCATGAAGCGGGTAACGCTGCTGTCATCGCTCGATCTCCCGTGCACACCGCCGCCGTGGGGGATAATCGCCGGAGTCGATCTCGATAGTGGCCAGATTGCCTGGCGAAAATCAATTGGTACCACGGAGGATCTTTCGGCAGCGCCGGCAATGGCACTGGGGACGCCAACGTTTGGCGGCCCGGCGATTACCGCGGGTGGGCTGGTGTTCATCGGCTCAACCATGGATCACTATCTGCGCGGGTTCGACGTATCGAATGGCGAGGAAGTCTGGCGCGGTCGTTTGCCAGCGCCTGGAATGGCGACGCCGATGAGCTACCAGTGGAACGGCAAGCAATATGTCGTCGTCTTTGCTGGCGGCAACGCCCGCTCGGGCACCAAGTTGTCCGATCATCTGATCGCGTTTTCCCTGCCGTAGTTGCAACCGCGCCCGCGCGTAGCGGTTAAGTCGAATCGCACCCAGCTCTTCGCACACAGGGCGTACAATGGTCCAGACCCCGTCGTGCGGCGACTCGCCGGCGGGTATCCGGGCACCTGAAAACGACCGATTTCCCTCGCCGGGAGGGTCAAACAGGTAGATGCTTGGAGAGGATCGGTATGGCGATCTATCTGGATGATAAAAAGCTTGTAAAACAGTTGCTTGAAGGCGACTCGCGTGCGTTTGACGGGTTCTTCAATGACAATTTTGCACGCCTCTATCGATTCGCGATTGGCCGGATGCCGGACGATCCGCAGGGCGCCAGGGACGTTGTGCAGGTTACCTTGACCAAAGCAATGCGAAATCTGCACACGTATCGCGCCGAGTCGGCGCTATTCACGTGGCTGTGCGCCATTTGCCGGAACGAGCTCAGCGACTGGCTTGCACGCCACGGCCGTTATCAGGAGCACATCGTACTCACCGAAGACTTTCCAGAGGTCCAGGCGGCGGTCGACTCCTATCATGCGCCGGAGAGCAGCAGCCCCGAGCAGCACTATCAGCGGGTTGAAAAAATCCGCCTGATACAGGTAGCGCTTGATCGACTTCCCGCAAAATACGGCGACGTACTCGAATGGAAGTATGTCGAGGGCCGCTCGACAAAAGAGATTTCGGAGCGGTTGGAGCTCGGGACAGAGGCAACACAATCGCTACTGGCAAGAGCGAAGAGAGCTTTTGCCGATGTCTATTCCACAATGACAGCGTCCCTTGAGGGCGACGAACTGGTGCAATCATGACTACGCCCGGAGAAAGCATGGCTCCTGCTACCGACGAATCGGTCGAACGAATTCTGAGCAAGGCCGAAACGCGGCCAGCGCCGTCAGCAGATGAAACCGCTGCGGTAAGGCAACACGTATACGCTGAGTGGCAGAGCGTGGCCGGCCGGCGACAGAAGCACCGTCGTATGGTGTCAATTGCGATTGCCGCGTCGGTCCTGATTGCCGTGTTCGCCACCTTCAACACATTTCGCCTGAACGGGATTGCCGAAACACCAGTAGCATCCATCGGCAAAAGTTTTGGCTCAGTTTATGTTCTGGGTGATAACGCGGAGATGCTCGAGGGCAACGATCTGCTGACTGTTGTTGCGGGTCAGACTTTGATTACTGACGACGAGTCGGGTGTTGGCCTGGCCTGGGAGGGTGGTGGCTCCTTACGTATCGATGCAGATACACGCGTGGAATTCATCGACCGCGATTTGATCTATTTGCATTCCGGGCGCGTCTATTTCGACTCCGAACCCGAACTGTTGGCCGACCAGCGATACAGTTCGGCGAACGCGCAGTTTGCAATTCAAACGGACCACGGGGTCGTATCGCATGTGGGAACGCAGTACATGACACAGTCCGATTTTGGCGGCCTGACTGTCAGTGTTCGCGAGGGTGAGGTCGTTCTCGGTACGAGCAAGACCAGCAATTCGGCAAGCGGCGGGCAGCAATTGGAGGTTCGCGGCGGCAGCAGTGCCAGCATCGTGAATATAAAGACCTATGGCGACAACTGGCAGTGGACCGAACAGCTGTCACCAGAAGTGGATGTTGAAGGCCGTTCTATTCATGAATTTTTGCGGTGGGTCAGCCACGAAACCGGATTAGGCATCGAGTTTGAAAACGCTGATGTAGAAAACACGGCCAGGATTGAAACGCTGAACGGATTGGTAAATGTTGAACCTGCAGACGCGTTACGGATCTGGATGATGGGTGTTGATCTGGAATGGACAATTGAAGATGGAGTGATTCGTATCGATACAATCGGCGGCGAATCTGAATAGTAGTTACATGCTGCGGCCTTACCGCACGCGGGGGTATCTGCGTATGTTGCGTAGATGGATCGTAATTGGATTCCTGTGTCCATTGGCTTTAATGGCTGCCCAGGGCGAAGCGACGACCTATGCTGGTCGATCGGTTGCGGACGTTATCGACGAGTTTCGTGCCGCAGGGCAACCGTTTGCATACAGCACCAGCATCGTATCGGACGATCTGCATGTGTCTATCGAACCGATCGCTACTGAGCCGGTCGCAATACTCCGCGAAATCCTCGCCCCCCACGGCCTGACATTGCACTTCGAGGCTGGCGTCCACCTGGTTGTGCGGATACAGAAAGACGAAGTCGCGACGGGTAGAATTCTGTTGCTCATTCGCAGCGGTGAAAGTGATGCCGCAATCGAGAACGCAAAGCTGACCATTGTGCCCCCGCTGCCGGTTACCGACGAATTGTCCGCGGGTGTTTACCAATTTTTCCGGGTAGCACCCGGACGTTATCAATTCACTGTCGAAGCCGACGGCTTTCAATCCCGAAAACGAGTGCTGCAACTTGGGCCCGGCGATTCCGAGGTCCTCAACCTCGTTCTCGATACAGCAAAACCGGCCATCGAGACCATAACTATTTCGGCCAGCCGCTATGAGATCTCGCGGGACATCGCGTCGTCCAAATTCATGCTTGACCAGCGGTCGATTCAGAATATGCCGGATCTCGGAGAGGACCCCATCAGGATCACGCAGCGATTGCCGGGCGCCGCCGCGAGCGGCGCTTCGGCACGAACCCATTTTCGCGGCGGCGACGACGGCGAAATAGGGGTCATGTTGAACGGACAGTGGCTGTTCGACCCGTTCCACATACGTGATTACCAGAGTGTATTCAGCGCCATCGATGCCCGTGCGATATCGGGTGTCGAGGTGTACACGGGCGGCTTTCCGGTGCAGTACGGTGACCGCATGAGCGGCCTCGTGTTGATGGAATCCATGGAAACCGAGCAGGATCGGCACTCGGAAATCGGCCTCAGTGTCTTCAACACATCGTTTTTGACCTCGGGCGCTGAAGCCGGCCATCGCTGGTTGTTTTCTGCGCGTCGCGGCAACCTGGATCTGGTTATCGATCCCAAGTTCGGCGAGCCATCCTACTACGACGTATTCGGTGAAGTAGAATTTGATCTGTCGTCGGACTCCTCGTTGTCAATCAATGCACTCTATGCAAACGACACCATAAGGCTGGTGCTTGAAGCGGATCCCAACGAATTCGAGCAGGTCGTCAGTAAAACAAAAAACGCGCAGGTTTGGATGCAGTTGAAGAATCAATGGTCGGATTCACTGTCGAGCAGCATGGTCCTGTCTGTACTTGCTTATGAAAACCTGCGTAGCGGTTTTACAGATGACGTGGAGAAAATCGTTTCTTCGGTGCGCGATGACCGACAGATTGATCAGGTCACGCTGCGCCAGGATTGGGCGTGGAATCCAAGCGAGCGGCATTTATTGCAGTGGGGTTTCCAGGCCGGCTTCAGCGATGCCGTCTACGACTACGAAGGCACCGCTGAGTTCTTTGAGCTGCAGGCGTTGTACGAGAATCAGGACGATGTGATAAGCCGTTCGTTGTCCGCCGCACCGCGGGGTGGCAGTTTCGCCGTGTACGTATCCGATCGCTGGCGCTTGAATCCCCGCACGATGTTCGAGTGGGGGCTGCGCTGGGACGATCAGACCTACACCAATCTTTCATCTGACGCCCAGATCAGTCCACGCTTCAATATCTTGTATGCGCTCACGCCAGGCACGGAGCTGCGGCTGACCTGGGGTCGTTACCACCAATCACAGCCGATTCAGCAATTACAGATCGAAGACGGCATCATTGATTTCTGGCCCGCACAGCGATCTGATCACATCATTGCCGGCGTCAGGCATCTCTTTCGAGAGAAATATGCGCTACGCCTCGAATTGTTTTACAAAGACATGAGCCGGATTACGCCGCGGTTCGAGAATCTCTACAATCCGCTTGGCCTGATAGCGGAATTGCAGCCGGATCGCGTTCGACTTGATCCGGACAGCGCGCAATCCTCGGGCGTCGAAATATCGGTTGACCGATCAAGCGGCCCCTGGAACTGGTGGGCTTCCTATACTTTGTCGAAGGTGACAGACCGAATTGACGGCGTCGACTTTGCGCGGAGCTGGGATCAGCGGCACGCGTTTCAGGGTGGCCTGTCATGGTCCGACCAAAACTGGTCCGTGGCCGTCGCCGCGAGCGTGCATACCGGGTGGCCAACGACCGACCTCTTGCTTGGCGAGAACGGTGTTGACGTCGACGGAGATACAATTTACGTCGTTACGCCGGGGCCGCGAAACGCGCAGCGACACCCAACTTTTGGCAGTCTCGATATGCGCCTGAGCCGAACGTTTGATCTGCGCCGGGGTTCGCTGATGGCATTCGTGGAAATCTCCAACGCGCTCGATCGGCGCAATCTGTGCTGTATCGACTGGGACGCCGAAAGTGATGTCGATGGCGGCCTCTCTCTCGAGCGCGGTAAGGACTACTGGCTCCCTTTCATGCCCGCGATCGGCGTGCTCTGGGAATTCTAGTTTCATAGCAGGAATGCAGGAACGCGCCTTGCGTCAACGGCGCGTCGGTACACGCGCACGTGTTCCGCCGCCGCGCGATTGCCAACCATGTCGAAATCATTATCTGCTTCGCGCGCGATGTCGGCTATCACATCAACCGGCATTTTCGATACGCCGGCCAGGACGGCACTCGCAGCTTTTGCGTCGCTACAAATCAGGCTGGCTGCCCGACTGAGGATCGAGCGTGATACCGGGTTACCGGAAGGCTTGCCGGCATCCCGGCGCGTCAAGACAAACGGAATGGATCGTGTGAGCGTTAGCAGGAGACCCGCCTGCGCGCTCTTTTCACTGTGGGCATGCACGACATCGACATGCGGCATCAGGCACAGCGCGACGACCGGCGAACCGGTAACCGGACCAATAGACACGTTGTCATAGACGGCCAGCCGTCGCGCAAGCGACCTGTTGCGTACGATTACGTGCTGCGCAATTCCCTGGCGCTGGAGCGCTTCTACCAAGGCGACGAAGTGTTCTCCGGTCCCATTGAACGAACTGGCAAGATTGATGTGTCCGACTTTCACGCGGACCTCGCTTGTTGGCCCTTCCTGTCAGGTTAGACGGCGCAACAAGGGGTTTCCGGTCGGCTGGGTGTTGCTCAGAGCTGGCTCGCCACTACGTCTCCGGCAACGATCGTCATCAGGGCCTGCCCATCCAGGAGTTTGTGCGGATCCGTCTGGCCGACATTGAAGATGTCGATCGACAGGACCGTTATGTCCGCCAGCTTGCCCGCGTCGAGCGTACCCGTCAGTTCCCGCCGCTGTGATGACTCGGCCGGCCAACTGGTCCAGGCACGCACGGCCTCTTCGATAGACACCGCCTCTTCGATGTACCAGCCGCCCGCCGGCTGGCCGTCGCGGTCGCTACGAGTCACAGCGCAATGCAGTCCGTAGAAGATATCGAAGTCGGTGCCGCTCAGGTCAGAGTTGAATATCAGTTTAGCGCCGTTTCTGCGCAGCGTGCGCCAGGCGTAACCGCCCTTGATGCGCTCAGGACCCACGCGCTCTTCGGCCCATGGACTATCTTCGACGGCGTGACATGGTTCCATTGACGCTACCAGGTCGAGTTCGCCGAAACGTGCAAAGTCGTCGGGATGCACTATCTGGGCGTGCTCAACGCGGTGTAGCAACGAGGTTGATGCGGGATTCAATGCCGCCACCCGCTCGTAGAAATCGAGTACCTCGCGGTTTCCCGCATCGCCGATCGCGTGCACACCCACCTGGAAACCGGCGCCAATGGCCGCAGTGACGACATCCTCCGGAAAACCATAGTCGCTGCCGGATACACCGCTGTGGCCAGGCATGTCCGAATATTCCTCGATCATCTTTGCGCCACGCGAGCCGAGCGAGGCATCAAAGTACGCTTTGACACCCCGCACCTGGAATTTCTCAGCCGGATCGCGCGTAGGTCCGCGCTCGATCCAGGCGTTCATGAGGTCCAGGTTCTCGGGTCGCGCCGCGAGCATGGCTTCGACTCTTACCGGCAACCTGTCCTCCTCGGCCAGGGCGGCATACGCAGGGTAGTAGTCCGAATAGACACCTGCGTGATGGCCGCTGACATAGCCGGCCTCCGCGATTTCCATGAGGCCAGTCAGGACAATGCGTTTCTTCTGTTCCAGTGTTGCCGGTGGCATCGCCGCGGTAATCAGCGTCTGTGCCCGGTTCAGAAATACGCCGGTCGGCTGCCCTCTGTCATCTGACACGATGTCACCGCCGGATGGTGCTGCAAAATCACTGTTTATGCCGGCGATATCGAGGACATTCTGGTTGACGAGCGTGCCGAATCCCCGCCGACCCTTGAGAACGACCGGGTGATCAGGGGAGATGGCATCAATTGCGTCCTTCGTCGGCAGGGCATCCGCCCAGGCACCTTCATCCCACCCGGCGCCGAATACCCATTCACCGGCAGGCGTGTTCGCGATCCGGTCAGCGACCCGATCAGCCATCTCTTCCATCGTCGTCACGCCATCAAGATCGATTCTTTCGGCAATCTCGCCCAACTCCGTGTAGTGGCCATGGCTTTCGACGAAGCCGGGCACCGCGGTTGCGCCATGCAGGTCAACGATATCCGTGCTTGCACCTGCATACTTCGCCATTTCTGCATCCGAGCCAAGCGCCAGGATGAGTCCGTCCTTGATGGCGATCGCCGCGGCGTCAGGCGTCCACTTGCCATCGGCAAAGGGCGCGTCAGCCGCGGGCATTCCTTCTGTGTCAGGATCCTGCCAGCGCAGTGAGTAGACGCGGCCGTTGGTCAGGATGAGATCTGCGACCGGGCCGTCGCCAGCCGACATCGGTTTCTCGCAGGCATTCAGAAAAACCAATGCGCAGAACAATGTGCAACTAACTGGACGTGATCGGTGCTTCATTTAGTCTCCCGGGGATGCTCGGCTGGCCGGCGTGTTGAGCCGGCATCATACGCCAAGCGCATTGTCACAAAAACCTGTTTCCGGGCGGCAACATTACCGTTGCCGCCGGCAATTTGCCTTACACTACCGGTTATGAAGACAAACTCACTGATAGCTATCTGTGCCGTAGCGCTCGCATGCGCTGCCTGCGACCCGACCCCGGAGGACTTGAGGCCGAACATCGTGCTCATTCTCGCAGACGATCTCGGCTACTCGGACATCGGTCCTTACGGCAGTGAGATACGCACGCCGACCCTCGATTCGCTGGCGGCAAGTGGCATTACGTTTACGAATTTTCATACGGCGCCAACCTGCGGTCCGACTCGTGCGATGCTGATGTCGGGCATTGACCCGCACCCGGTAGGCATGGCGGCAAATGCGGCGGCAGTTCGGCGGGTTGAAGCATTGCAGGGTCGGCGGGGTTACGAGAGCCGTTTGAATAACGACGCAGTAACCGTCGCCACGCTTCTCGGTGATGCGGGGTACCAGACCTACATGACCGGAAAATGGGACCTGGGCTATATTGCCGGATCCCTGCCGATTGACCGGGGTTTCCAGGAGTCATTTATTATCGCCGACGGTGGCGGAAGCCATTTCTCGAATGCGTTTGGCATTCTTGCGAGCGACCCAAAGCCGCGATATTTCAGGAATGAGACTGCGATCGAGTCGCTTCCGGATGATTTCTATTCGACGCGCACCTACACTGAACGCGCGGTCGAATTCATCGACAGCGGCGACCCCGAAAAACCGTTTTTCGCTTATGTCGCTTACACGGCACCGCACTGGCCGCTGCATGTTCCCGATGACTGGATTGATAAGTACAAAGGGACATACGACGCAGGCTGGCACGCCCTGAAGACAGAGAGGTTGGCAAGACAGAAACGGCTCGGTCTGTTTGCTGATGCTCCGGATAGCGAACCGCTGCCTGGCGTCGAAGACTGGTCGTCGCTGTCCGGGGGCGAGCGTGCAAAAAATGCCAGGATAATGGAAATCTATGCGGCCATGATCGAGTACATGGATTGGCAGATTGGGCAATTGCTTGCAAGTGTTGACGCCAAGTCCGGAGATCGGCCGACACTGGTCATATTCATGTCTGACAATGGACCGGAAGGAAACGCGATTGGTCGTATCGGTACGAACAGCGTTTGGGTCGACGCGACTTTCAATAATGACATCGGCAATATGGGCAAGCACGACTCGTATTTGTGGACCGGCCCTGGGTGGGCACAGGCGAGTGCTGCCCCGTTCAATCTTTACAAATCGTTTGTCACGGAAGGCGGAATTCGTACGCCTGCGATTATTAAATATTCCGGCTCAGCGTCGGGCGGCGAAGTGTCCGACACTTTTCTGGTGGCGACTGACATACCGGCAACGATCCTCGATGCTGCCGGCGTTGCGCATCCGGGGACACGATATGGAGACCGTGAAGTTTTGCCGATGGAGGGGCGATCCGCGCTGCCGCTACTCAGGCAGGAGGTGGACGCGGTGCACGAGAGCGAGCCACTGGGTTGGGAACTCTATGGCAATCGCGCGCTGGTAAAGGACCAGTGGAAAGCTGTGTTGCTCTGGCCACCAAGAGGAGACGGTGAATGGCATTTGTACGATCTCGAATCTGACCCCTATGAGCAAAACAACCTCGCCGCACAGCATCCGGACACGCTCGACCAGCTGGTCAGGGAATGGCATGCGTATGCCAACGAAAAAGGGATCTATCTGTTTGAAATGGACAACGGCTACGGCCGGTACTAGAAATTGACATCCTTCCAGATTCTGTTTGACTAAAGCAGACAACTTTCAATAGCGAAACAACTATGTTCAGGAACTTAAGCGACCACGTAAACGATCCGATTGAAGCACTTTTTGTGCGTTTAGCCGAGGATTCGGACCCGCACAAGATCGATCTCGGGATCGGCGTGTTTCGCGATGACACAGGCAAGGTTCCTGTTATGCGTGCGGTGCGCGAGGCCGAGAAGCGGCTGTTCGAGAGAGACTTGCCGAAGTCCTATATGTCGCCATTGGGCAATCCTGACTACTGCGATGATATTGAAGCACTGGCCCTCGGAGCGGACCACGGCGTGATCAGGGAGGGTCGCATTGTGTCAGCTCAGACGCCGGGCGCAGGCAGCGCGCTGCGGGCTGGTGCGGAGTTTGTCCATGGCTTATCGCCTCAGTCGGTGCTGTGGGCTTCGGATCCGGTGTGGGGACATCAACTGGAGTTCTTCGAGAAAGCCGGACTCTCCCTGCGCAGCTATCGCTACTATGACCAGCTGAACTCCGTTCTCGATTTCGATGGCATGGTTGCAGATCTTCAATCGATGCAGCCCAATGATCTGCTGCTTTTGCACGGCTGCTGTCACAACCCGACTGGCCAGGACCTGAATACTGAACAGTGGCGCACAATTGCCGAGCTCGTTGTGGCGACTGAAGCGATTCCCTTCGTAGATGTTGCTTACCAGGGATTCGGTGCGGGTATCGAGAAAGACGTTGCCGGGCTGCGGCTTTTCGCCGACATCGTTCCGCAGATGCTGTTGACCGTTTCCTCGTCGAAGTCTTTTGGCATTTACAGAGAACGTGCCGGCCTCCTGTCCGTTATCGTGCCCGATGACGCGAAGGACATCGAAAGTGTCCGCCGGAGTTTGCGTGACACTGTCAGGCAACTTTATTTCATGGCGCCGAATCACGGCGCAGCGGTCGTTCACGAGATTCTTTCCAGCGCCGATTTGTCTGAGCTCTGGAAGAAGGAACTGGACGAAATCCGGAATCATGTGGTGAGTATGCGCGCTGCACTGAGAATGACTATCGAAAGGCTCAACCCGGGTTTCGACGCATCTTTTCTCGAGGCACAGAACGGCATGTTTTCGTGTCTGCCGATCAGTGCCGATGAGCAATTGTTGATGGAGCGGGAATTCCACATCTACATGTTGCCCAACGCGCGTGTCAATGTAGCCGCGATGAATGCGGCGCAGTCAGCGACGCTTGGTGAAGCGTTCGCCTTCATTCGCGCACAGCGGGCAGCGGAGCCTCACCAGGTATCCGCGTAAACCGGCTCGCTGTCGCAGCGAGAGTCCCGATGTTTCCACTTCGAGATGACAATCCTCACTTCCTGACGCCCTATGCCACCTACAGCATAGTCATCGTCAACGTCGCCGCCTGGGTGTTTTTGCAGGGCCTTGGGCAGGAGCCGGGTTTATCCGGTTCGGTTTGTGCTTTCGGCCTGATCCCCGGTGAGCTGTTGCAGCTTTCTTCGCCGAATCCGGGCGTGTGCCTCATTGGTGATTCTTCATGGTATACGACGATCACGTCGATGTTCATGCACGGCAGCTGGATGCACATTCTGGGCAACATGTGGTTCCTGTGGATTTTCGGCAATAACGTCGAGGATGCGATGGGGCATCTAAGGTTTGTTGCGTTCTACCTGCTTTGCGGACTCGCGGCTGCCGCTGCGCAGGTTGCTGCCGATCCAGCGTCGCCAATTCCGATGGTTGGTGCGTCCGGCGCGATTGGTGGTGTAATGGGCGCTTACATTCTTTTGTACCCGCACGTACGTGTGCATATGCTGTTTTTTCTCGTGATCTATGTGACGACTTTCGCGGTGCCTGCATGGCTTATGCTCGGCTACTGGTTCCTGGTGCAGACTCTTGGTGGTCTGGCGTCACAAGGGTCACAAGGTGGTGGTGTGGCTTTCTGGGCTCATGTTGGCGGCTTTGCTGCCGGTATAGCATTCATCTACGTGTTCCGGGACAAACAACTACTTGATCGACATCCGTATCATGGCTGGACGCAGAAGAATAAAGCTGGCAGAAACTGGCAGCGCATTCGTCGTAGTCGCTGAAATGACTGAATCCATGCTGAAATCCATAATGAAATTCCCGCTGTTAATCCTGGCGCTGCCACTGACCATTCAGGCGGAAGAGGCGCTGCTTGCAGTTGCCACGAATTTTGCCGGCGTAGCCCAACAACTTGAAACGGAGTTCGAGTTGACTGCACATCATCGCATTACGCTCGTCACAGGTTCGACCGGCAAACTCTATGCGCAAATCGTGAATGGTGCGCCATTCGATGTGCTGCTGGCGGCCGACCAGGAGCGGCCGAGGCTCCTCGAGGCGTCAGGCCTGGCGGTTACGGGCAGCAGGTTTACATTCGCAATCGGTCGCCTGGTGCTGGCAAGCATGAATGCCAACCTGATTGGACCAGACCTGCGCGAATCATTGTCTCGGGGTTTAACAGGCAAGCTTGCCATCGCCAACCCGGAGCTCGCACCTTATGGCTTTGCCAGTCGAAAAACGCTGCAATCTCTGCACCTTTGGGAAGGCGTCAGGGAACGAATCGTCATGGGCGAAAACATTGGCCAGACATTTGCGCTGGTGGCAACGCGCAACGCTGAACTCGGGTTCATAGCGCTGTCTCAGGTCGTGGCGCAACGGGGCGCGGATGCGCTGTCATATATCGAGGTGCCTGAAGACCTGCACGAGCCAATTCGACAAGATGCGACACTGCTGCAGCATGGAAACGCGAATGCCGCGGCTATCGAATTTCTGGTTTTCCTGAGGAGCAACCGTGCCCGGGCGATGTTGTCAGAATACGGCTACGGTCTCGATCAGAGGTACGTCGACTGATGCCGGACCTCGGTCCAATAGGGTTATCACTGGCGCTGGCGGGCGTTACTACAGTCATATTGCTGATTATCGGTACGCCGCTGGCATGGTGGCTGGCCAGAACGTCTTCGCGCTGGAAACCGGTTGTCGAGGCAGTAACCGCCTTGCCCCTGGTGCTTCCGCCAACTGTACTGGGGTTCTACTTTCTGATCGTCCTGGGACCGGCATCGCCTGTCGGTGCATTCTGGGTCACCGTGACGGGTGAGGCCCTGACGTTTTCATTCAGCGGGCTGGTTGTTGCGTCAGTCGTCTACTCGCTGCCGTTCATGGTGCAGCCCCTGCAAAACGCGTTCGAGTCCGTGGGGCGCGCACCGCTCGAGGCCGCAGCGACTTTGCGGGCCACGCCGTGGGATGCGTTCTTCTCTGTTGCTGTGCCGTTATCGAAGCGCGGTTTCGTTTCGGCTGCCGTCTTATCGTTCGCCCATACGATCGGTGAGTTCGGCGTTGTGCTAATGGTTGGCGGCAATATTCCGGGCAAGACGAAAGTGATTTCGATCGCGATATACGAGCATGTGGAAACGCTCAACTATGCGGAGGCACACATATTGTCCGCCGGGCTGCTGGTCTTTGCATTTGCCACTTTGTTTCTTGTCTACGCATTCAGAACCGGAAGTTCGGCTCATGTCAGATAATTCCGGTCACGTTTTAAGCTTGCGTGCGCAGATCAGTTTTGCAGGTTTCGACCTGGACATTGACGAAGAATTGGAATTGCAGGGCGTGACGGGACTATTCGGTCCGAGTGGGGGTGGCAAAAGCACCTTGCTCCGGGTTATTGCGGGTCTCGAGCAAAATGCCGGTGGAAGAGTCTCGTTTGATGGCAGCCTGTGGCAGGACAATACCCGATTTCGATCGGCCTGCCGGCGCCCGGTCGGCTACGTTTTCCAGGATGCGCGCCTGTTTTCTCACCTGACGGTAGAGGGGAATCTGCTTTTTGCTGCCAGTCGAAACCAGGGCGGCGGCATCGCTCTGCGAGAGGCAGTGGCCGCAATGGATCTCCAGTCGCTCCTGCAACGTACTGTAGACACATTGTCGGGTGGTGAACGCCAGCGAACGGCCATTGCGAGGACGCTGCTGACGAACCCACGGTTGCTTTTGCTCGATGAACCGCTTGCAGCGCTGGACGCGAAACGCAAGCGCGAAATCCTTCCTTACATCGAGGGCTTGCCCGGTAGATTTGGTATTCCTGCAATTTACGTCAGTCATTCCGTCGATGAGATAGCACGCCTTACCGACAGTGTTGTACTAATGGAAGCGGGGCGTATCGTCGCCAAAGGCAGCGTGCAGAATATTCTTAACAGGGATGAGCTGCACGCGGATGCGATGGACTTCGAAGCGGTATCAATTCTAAACGTCACCGTAGTCGAGAGATTGTCAGACCTGCATCTCATGCGAGTCGATCACAAAGGCCAGACGTTGACCGTGCCCGCAGGAAACCGTGCAGCGGAAGGCGAGACATTACGCTTATCCATTCATTCGGGTGACGTCGTACTATCCACCGATTTACCGACAGGTCTTAGCGTGCGCAATGTTCTTACTGGCACTGTCGTTAATGTTGACGAGGACCCGGATGGCGCCTTTGCTACTGTGGCGGTGGATATCGATGGCGGGATTATCAAAGCCCAGCTAACACGGCACGCGGTACATGAATTAAAACTGGCCCCCGGCAGTGACGTTTACGTGCTGCTCAAGACCGCCTCATTCGCTCGCGACGTCTAGCCTGCAGTCTGGTTACTCACTCTTCCGTCTCGTCATCGCCGCCAACTTCTTCCGGTTCCGGCATTGGCAATGGTTTGGGCGGCGGCGCTTCTTTCGGTCCTTCCTTGAGCGCTTTGGCATCCTCACGCGTCATCTTGATGAATTGACCCAGGCCACAGGCTGGACCGTCGCGCATTCCGCGCGCGTCACTGTAAAGAACATAGATCACGTCGAGATCGCAGAGTTGCCCGGCCGATACCTTGTAAGAAAAGCGGTCTTCACGGGCCAGCCCGGGACACCGGCGCGAGAGGATGTTTTGATAGACGACATCGCCGCGCATATAGAACAGGACGTTGCGATCGTCGATGATGTCCGTGCTCCGAATAGACCTTACGGAGATGCACCTGGTAGTGCTCTCGTCACGTACCGGCTCTTCATCCTGCGCCATGGCGGGAAATGCCGGTATAGCCAGGCCGATCACCAGGCTCAATATCGATATCTTTCTCATTTGCTTGTACATGCGCCGATTACCTATGATGAGTCTACATCGAATGGCCGGCAATGCGCCGGATCTCACTACTATCTGAGTAATTAGAAACATGACACTGCAACTAAGTTCCCGCCATGAGTGGGTAAAAAAATCCGAATTACGGGCCATGAGCGTTGAATGTGAGCGGGTTGGCGGTATTAACCTGTCACAGGGCGTGTGCGATCTCGCCGTTCCGGAGCCCGTTGTTCGTGCCGCCAAGAACGCGATCGATAAGGGCGAGAACAGTTATTCGCGCCATGATGGCACCGGTCCCCTGCGACGCGCACTAGCGGAAAAATACCAACGCCGGGCGGGTCTCGACGTTGATCCGGAAAATAATGTCGTCGTCACCGCCGGCGCGACGGGTGCGCTCTATTGTTCCTGTCTTGCGCTTCTGGAGCCAGGTGACGAAGTCATTCTTTTCGAACCCTATTACAGTTATCACGAAAGCACGTTGCTAGCGACAGAGGCGGTACCTGTTTTCGTACCGACGCAGGCACCCGACTGGTCGTTTTCGATCGAAGACCTGGAAAATGCGGTTTCGAGCAAGACCAGGGCAATTATTGTCAATACGCCATCGAACCCCTCGGGCAAGGTGTGGAGTCGCGCGGAGCTTGAATTGGTCGCTGAGTTATCCAAACGACACGACCTGTTCGTTTTCACCGACGAGATCTACGAGCATTTTGTTTTCGATGACCTCGAGCACATCAGTATCGCTGCACTGCCCGATATGTGGGAGCGAACGATTACGATCTCCGGTCTGTCAAAGACGTTCAGCATTACCGGCTGGCGAATTGGCTATGCGATCTGTCCGGCCATATGGGCCGAGGCGATCGGTAATTTCAGCGACCTTGTCTACGTCTGTGCTCCCACGCCCCTGCAAATGGGCGCTGCCGCCGGCATCGTTGAACTCGATGACGAGTATTTCGAGAAGCTGGCAGAGAAGTATCGAATGAAGCGCGAGATGCTTTGTGGTGCGCTCGACGAGGCAGGCCTGACCCCGTGTGTGCCGCAGGGCGCTTACTACGTGCTCGCCGATGTCTCAATGCTGCCGGGTGTCGATAGTAAAGAGAGAGCGATGTACTTGCTCGACAAAACCGGGGTCGCGAGTGTGCCAGGTGAATCTTTCTTCAAGGGTTCGGTGGGCGAGCGCATCGTGCGCTTCTGTTTCGCCAAGGAAGACTCCGTCATTGAGGAAGCCTGTCGCCGACTCCGGACTTTGCGGCATGCCGGGTCGAAAATGGCGGGTTGACGCCGTTCGATGGCTACGCTTTATTTTTATCACGACCCCATGTGTTCATGGTGCTGGGGATATCGTCCGGTTTCGGATCGTCTTTTTTCCTCGCTGCCGGTCGGTGTTAGTTTGCGCAAGATCGTTGGCGGGCTGGCACCCGACTCCGACGAGCCGATGCCTGAAAATCTGCTTGTTGGATTGCCGCGGGCCTGGCAGAAGATTCATGAACTGCTGGGTACGGAATTCAATTTCGATTTCTGGACCGAATGCAAACCACGCCGCTCGACGTACCCCGCGTGTCGGGCAGTGCTCGCTGCCGGCGAGCAGGATCGATACGACGAGATGACAGACGCGATACAACGGGCCTATTACCTGCGTGCGATGAATCCATCGGATCTCGAAACGCTGGAGCTGCTCGCGCAGGAGCTCGACCTGGATACCGACAAATTCGCAGCCGATATTCGTTCCCCGGATATTGAAGCCGATTTGCAGCGGCAGGTGCAATTCGCCCGGCAATCACCGATCGATGGATTCCCGTCGCTGGTGCTCGAAGTCGACGGGTCAATGATCACAATAACCCGCGATTACGCAGATCCTCGTCCGACGCTCGAACATGTAGAAAACCTGCTAACCCCGCGAACCTGATCGATAACGCAGTTTGACTTCCCGTTGATCGCCCGGAAGGTCGATCTGGTAAAGATCGCAAACCTGAAGTAACGCATCGATCAATTGACTGACATTGTCGCGATCAGGCATCCGCAGGCGAACTCAGGGATTGGTTTGTAAAAGTTGATTTCTCCAGAACCTCCGGCGGCGCCGGCAACGGCGATCGAGGTTCTGATTTCCAAAGCACCAGCGCCTGCATCGCTGACGAGTTCTGCATCACGGTATGCGGTCATTGCATCGACATCGTGTCTTGCCCATTGCGCGAGGAACGCTTCGTCCCAAGCCTGGTTGATATTCCCACTATCGGGCGTGCAAGGCCAATGGGACGTGCCGCCGGTGCTAAGCAACGCGATACGTTCCGGTACGTCATCGAATGCCTGTCGAATAGCACGTCCGAAATCGTACGCGCGACGGAGCGGGGAAAAGGGCGGCGCCTGACAATTGATATTTGCAGGTATAACCGGCAAGTCATAACGCGGTGTCAGGTGGTGCAGCGGCACCATGATGCCGTGGTCAAACTTCCACTCTTCGGCAAAGGCGACGTCAGTGTGTCGCAGGGTCAGTTCAATCAGTCGCCGGGACAACGCCTTGTTTCCCGGCACCTGGGTCCGCGGAATTCCAAGCCAGTCCGGATCCTCAATCGGGCCGTCGTAATATTCGCCCATGCCGATCGCATAAGCAGGCATATTATTGGAGAAAAAATTGGCAAAGTGCTCCGCGGAAATCACGAACAGGGCATCGGGTCTGCTCGCTTCAATATGTTCCCGCATGCCGTTCGAACGCGCGCATCAGCGATTGAAAATCTTCGGGATCTGCAGCCTCGGGTCGGTTCGTTATTCCAGGGGCGTGACAGCAGACGCCGGCATAGACAAGGCTCATCGCGTTCTCCCGGGATTCACGACTTACGGGTCGGTGATGTTGTCAGGCGTAACGCCCTCGCGGTTTAAACATTTCCAGGTCGCTTCGCGCGCATAAATGCGTCCCGCATGCGCTCGCCAGGCAGGCATTTCAGCCACGTGTGGCACGATGTCGTCGCGCTGACTCCAGATCCAGAAAACGAGCAGATACGGATCGACAACACTGTACTCATCTCCGAGCGCCCAGGTTCTTCCCGTCAGTCTGCGGTCGACTTCGAGCAATGTCTTCTTCAAGTTAGGAATACCGACTTCGTGCAGTTTTGGATATAGCGCCGGATCGTTAATCAGGTACTGTGGCTTGAACAACGGCCGGAAGGCAATGTGGACCGTGGCAGTCAGGAAGTTCATCCACTCGTGTGCCCGTGCCCGTGATAACGGATCATTCCTGGGTATCAGTTTCGCGTCGGCCGTATCACCGATAAAGCTCAAAATGGCCTGTGCTTCTGTCAGTACCTGGTCATCTATCAGCAATGCCGGGATCTTCCCCCAGGGATTGATGCGCAGGTATTGCTCCGTTTGATGCTGCCCCTCACGGATCTTGACGATTTCCACTGAGTAGGGCAGTCCCGATTCCTCCAGCGCAATATGGCAGGCAAGCGAGCACGCCCGCGGGCTGGTGAAGAGCTTTAGAATTGGCAATGGTGTCCCCCGGTCTGCTGGCGCACAATCTGCCATGATGGCAGGTCTCGGTTCAACCGGAACAGCTTTAATTGAAGCTGGCGATATCGCCAGACGCAACGAGGTTATCCGAATACTTGAATACGGCCGGCACTTGGCTTTTACTTTGGACTCACATTCATGCGGCACGCCCCAGGTGGAGAATACAATGTCAATCATCAAGAAATGTAGCGGAATAATACTGACGACCATGTTATTGGTGGTCTGCAGCGCCCACGCCGCCGAGTTCGAGAAGGGCGAGGATGGCGGCATCCTTATTCCCCCGAATGCGGAAATGCTTCTTTATTCAGGATCCATCAACTTTGCGATGCCGGAAGGGTGCACCCGTCAGGATATCGGCAAGGCGGAATGCCCGGCCGGTGATATGGAAGCACAGGGAACTGCGATCCTCGAAGGTTTTAAGGCGCGCCTGGAGGCTCGCGGATGGAGCATGGAGAACGTCGTTCGCGCCAACGTCTACGGTGTCGCCGGCGAAGATGGCACGCTCGATTTCGCTGGATTCAATACAGCGTTTGCCAAGTTCTTTAGTCGCGAAGACGGTGGATGGTATCCGGCTCGAACATTCGTTGAAGTCGCCGCGCTGTTTCGTCCGGAGCTCCTGGTCGAGGTGGAAATTCTGGCAATGAAAGTCGCAGATCAGTAACGACTGTCGACTTCGTAAACTGGCTCCTCTGGCGCGGGCGCAGAAATGAAGGCCCGAATTCTGGTCCTCATTTTGCTTGCGCCGCCGGCGCATTCATTCGCTGCGGAGGAGGAACCGGAGGCTGAGTTTCATATGGCTCGCCTCGTCTATTCGAGTCACCAGGGCCAGCGGGCATGGCGGCCCTGGTGGGCGATAGACTACCCGGAAGCGGAGTTTCATCTCACACGCGGGCTCCGGCGGCTGACTAACCTGGATGTTGCTGACGATAGCCGCCACCTAAAGCTTACGGATGACGAAATATTTGACTACCCGTGGCTGTTTGCTCAGCAACCCGGCCGCTGGCTATTACAGGCAGAGGAGGTTGCGAGGCTGAGTGAGTATATCGGTCGAGGTGGTTTCCTGGTCGTGGACGATTTTCACGGTCAGTTTGACTGGCAGGTGATGAGCGACGCACTGAGCCGTGCTTTTCCCGAGTGGCCTATAGTGCGGTTGCCTGAGGATCACGAACTCATGTCGGTCCTGTATGACCTTGACCAGGACACACAGATCCCGGGCAGGCGGCACCTTTACAGGGGAGACAATGGCGAGATACAGGCGCAACTTTACGGTCCCGCGGAGTGGCACGGAATCTACGACGGTGACGGGCGCCTCGTGGTGGCGATCAATTTCAATATGGATATGGGAGACGCGTGGGAACATGCGGACGATCCGGTATATCCAGTGCCGATGACGTCACTGGCATACCGTTTCGCCGTCAACTATGTCATCTATTCCATGACTCATTAAATTTGCAGTCGGCGGATTTGCCGCCCCTAGGACGGATTGAGCATCGCCCCGTCGGTGTCTTGCGGCTTGTCAAAATCATCGCGACGAATCACTTCATACGCAGCGCGTCCCTGCAGGATATCGACAGCGGCGTGCAGGATGATTGGCAGCCACAGAGATCCGGTCAGCAGATAGAGGCCCGCAAAGGCGGCACCAACCAGGGTGATCTTGGGCAGGTTGCCGATGCCCTGGTAAGCATGCGCGACGCCGAAGCCGATCACGCTGATCATTGCCGCAGCCCATAACGGCATGACATGACTGAAATACCAGATCATGAACCCCCGCCAGAGGGTTTCCTCAACAATACCGGCGGTCAACGACAGCCCGTAGAAGCGCACGAGTTCGTTGCCGTTGCGCGGAACGATGATTTCAAGATTGCCGAGCTGGCCACGGAAACGCCTGATATCTTCGTACGGTGCGGACTTGATCTGGCGAATCTGCATAAGCAGAAGAACAATGCCCGCCACTGCTAGTCCGGCGCCAATGAAAAAGGCAGTATTCATTGTCAGGTCGAATCCCAATGCCGGCAAGGTCCGGCCCTGATACAGCCAGGCGCCGATCGTCAGGGCAAACAGGACCCACTGGCCGGTTATCGTCAACTGGTACAGGTTATTGCGGTCGACGGCCTCGCCCGCGTCAATTCGGCGTAGCAGCCGCTGGAAGCTAAAGTAACCGGCTACCGGGTGGACGATGGCGAGAATGATGAGTAGCAGGTGATCGATAGGCGTCATGTTTGTTTCCAGGCGTATGAATATTTATAATAACGTAAATAAAGTTTATTCACGCTTTCGTGAATAGTCAAGAAAATATTTTTACCTCTAATAAACAAGGGCTTATTGGAATGGAAACCTATGTCGTCAAGCGGCTTGAGCAGGCCAAGTTACTCTCTGACCCATTCAAGCTAAAGCTGATGGAGGGTTTTGCGGGAAAACCCTCGACGACAAAGCAGGTTGCAGACCGCATGGGCGAGAAGGCGCCACGCCTGTACAGACACGTCGATGCGCTGGTGGAAGAAGGGCTCCTCCAGCTTGTGGAAGAGAAGCCCAAAAGAGGCACGATCGAACGTTATTACACTACGGTTGCCGCTCGCTTCGAGGTGGACCCGGATCTGTTTTCGCCCTCCACGGGGAACGAAAACGAGATGGTCGACATGATTCGTTCATTGTTCCGCAACGCCGAGTCGGACCTTGTGCGGATCATTGACGAGCAAGGAGGCGACACGCCCAATCCTGAAGACTTGCCGCTCGTGATGAAAGTGGCCATTCGCGGTTCGCAAGCTGAGATTGCGGACCTGAGAAAAAAGCTCGAATCCTGGCTGGCGGAGTGCGAAGCGCTGGCTAAAGCCGAGGACATATCGGAAGACAGCGTCTCCTATAATGGACTCCTTGCTTTCTATCCCAGCGACACCGGAAAGCAGGTCTAAAGGTGCGATTGGCCTTCTATCCGACAGAGAGCGGAAAATAGTGGTGCATCTGAAGCCAATCCGATTGAATTTATTCATGGCTACTATGGTCTGTAATATAGCCCCACGAAATCAGGAAATTTCCAAATATGCCTAAGCCCGCCAGGATGGCATGGATTGTTTGCGCGCTGTCACTCGTTGCGGCGGGCGTCTGGGCGCAGGTAGCCGAAGTCGAATCGGAACAACCCGTTCGGGTAGTCCGTGAAGCGCCAGGAGAGTTTCAGTTCGTGCGTCTCGCTTATTCTTCAAACAATTATGGTCGCGGCGGCTGGGGACGCCGCCAGATGTGGCAGACCGACTGGCCGGATGCAGAACATCATTTCTCCCGCGGCGTTAATCGTCTGACGCGAGTTGCCGTCGCAGAGCAGGGGAGAATTCTGTCGCCCCTGGACGAAGAAATTTTCGACTACCCCTGGATCTACGCCGTTGAGGTCGGTTACTGGAACCTGAACGATCAGGAAGCGAGTCAAATGCGTGCTTATCTGCTGCGCGGTGGCTTCCTGATGGTCGATGATTTTCATGGGACGTATGAATGGTCCGCGTTTGTCGCGTCCATGGAGCGCGTTTTTCCCGATCGACCGATTGTTGAAATTCCGGAAGACGATGCGGCTTTTCATGTCATTTACGATCTCGATCAGCGCATCCAGATTCCGTCGAGGATGTTCATCTACTCCGGCGTGACGTATGAGAAAGACGGCTACACGCCGCACTGGCGCGGCATTTATGATGACGAAGGACGCCTGATGGTCGCCATTAACTTCAACATGGATATCGGCGACGCATGGGAACATGCCGACTGGCCGGACTATCCCGAGAACATGACAGCGCTCGCATATCGCTTTGGCATCAACTACTTGATCTATGCGATGACTCACTGATGAGGCGATTCATTGTTTGAGTTTCTGTTCAAGTATTCCCGCGAGGATTACGCCCGCGGCGAGTTGATCTTCGCCGGTGACTGGCCGCAATGGCTCATCTACGGACTCATCGTGCTGTTCATCGTCGCAACAGGTGCCGGCCTCTACCGGCGTCGCGGCAACTCGGCGCCGTCGCAGCTCGTGACGATCGGGATATTGCAGATACTCATGGTAGCGCTCGTCGTCATAATGCTCCTCCAGCCGACATTAACGACCGAAAGACTACGGGACGGTGAAAACTCGGTTGCGCTGGTGCTCGATAACTCCGAGAGCATGGCGCACGGAGACACTGATTCCAGATTCGTGATGGCGAGGAGAAGCCTGTCGCAGGTCGTTGAGGCAGAAGACGCACCCAATCTCACTCTGCGCCGCTACGTACTTGGCGAGAGTTCAGCCGCAGTCGACTCGTACCTGGAAACGGTGCCTGCTTCGCCAGCTACGTCTGTTTCAGCATCGCTCCTGAGGATTCTTGACGAGGCGCGGTTCAGTCCGTTGGCCGCGGTCGTGCTGAGTTCAGACGGTGCCGATACCAATGGCGGACTGACTGCCGACGAACTCGACGAGATCGCGGCTTTTGGCGTGCCGGTACACACCATCGGTGTCGGTCGTAGCGCAATGCCGGAAGACATCGAGCTGTCGGACGTCACTGTTCCGGACAAGGCGCTGCCGGGTACAACGATTTCTGCACGCGTCACCATTCAGCATGACGCGGCGTCAACGACACGTATCAAGGTTTATGACGGAGACGATCTGTTGCAGCTGGTACCGCTCGAACTGGCTGCCAATGCAGGCTCGACCACCGCCTGGATCGACGTCGAACTGGGAGAAGCTGGGCCACATGAACTCAGGTTCAGCGTTGACGGCAACGTCGAGGAACCGGAGCTGCGCAACAATACGCGAGCGACACTCGTCGATGTCGCGAACCAGGAATATCGCATCCTGTACTTTGAGGGTGAACCCCGCTGGGAATACAAATTCTTGCGCAGAGCGGTTGGGAGCGATGAGGATCTCGGGATTGCTACGTTGCTGCGCGTAAGTCCGAACAAATTTTATCGGCAGGGCATCGATTCCGCTGAGCAGTTGCAGGACGGGTTTCCAACCACGCGTAGCGAGTTGTTCGCCTACGACGCATTGATCATTGGCAGCGTCGAGGCAGCCTCACTCTCTGAAGAACAGCAAATCCTGATTCGCGATTTCGTCAGCGATCGCGGCGGCAGCCTGTTGATGCTCGCCGGACCCAGCGGGCTTGGAAACGGCGGCTGGGGTCAGTCCGCCATTGCTGACGTGCTGCCAGCGCGACTGCCTGCCACAACCACGGATTCCTTTCATCGGAAAAAGGCAGCCGTATCGCTGACCGCGCAGGGTGCAGACCATCAGATGCTGAGGTTTGCAGCAGCGGCCGATGAAAACCGCGACGCCTGGCGAGAGCTGCCGGAAGTGGCTGATTATCAGCTCACGGGCAGCCTGAAACCCGCAGCGGTCACACTAATCAACGCGGAAACGGATGTAGGCCAGGTACCGTTGCTGATTACACAGCCATTCGGTCGCGGGCATACCTATATCCTCGCAACCGGCGGCACGTGGCGATGGCAAATGAGCCTGCCGGTAGAGGATTTAAAGCATGAAACGTTTTGGCGCCAAATGTTGCGCAGCCTGGTGGCCAGTGCGCCCGAAAACGTTTCCCTTGTCGCGACCGGCAGTCCCGGCGATACCGCCATCACGCTGCGGGCCGAGTTTCGCGACGAAGCTTTCAGGCCGGTTGATGACGTTGGCGTGACGGTCGTTGCATCCCATGACACCGGCGAGACTTTCTCGGTTTCAATGCAGCCCGACAGTAACGAGGCGGGTGTGTTTCTGGGCCAGATCACGCCGCCCCAGTCAGGGACCTGGTACTTCGAGGCGCTTGCCGAGCGCGACGGCGAGCCTGTCTCAGTCAGTCGCACCAGCATCCTGCATGAAGCAGGCGAGGCGGAGCATTTTGGCTTTCGCAGGAACAGCGGTCTCCTGCAGCGACTGGCGGAGGCGACAGGCGGCCAGTATTTTGACACCAACGATCTTTCGGCCTTGCCTGATCTCCTGCGCTATTCGAGTTCAGGGATAACCGAAGCAGAATACCGGTCAGTTTGGGACGCGCCCGCGTTTTTCATCCTGTTGCTGCTGTTGAAAGCCGGGGAATGGCTGCTGCGTCGCCGCTGGAGTTCTATATGAGTGTGCGTTTTCCGCTCGCGCTCCTGTTACTTTCCTGGTCGGTCACTGCGGCCGCGGAATTACACGTCGTGGTGATTGAAGGTTTGGGGGGAGAGTCGCGCTACACCGAACAATTCGCGGAGCAGGTGACTGCCGTTGCCGGGGCCGCAGCGACAATGACATCTTCCGATCGTGTTGCTTTATTTCGCAGCGAAGATTCTTCACGCGAGGCCATAGTTGAATTCTTTGACGGGCTCAATTCTTCCCTGAATGCGGACGACAGGCTAGCCGTATTCCTGATTGGTCATGGCAGCTACGACGATCATCAGTACAAATTCAATTTGTCCGGACCTGACCTGACAGGTGAAGATCTCACGAACCTGCTGAACGAGAATCCTGCAGGTACCCAGCTGCTAATCAACACCAGTAGCGCAAGTGGTGCGCTCCAGGAAGACATGACTGCCGATCGCCGGACGTTGATCCTCGCAACGAAAAGCGGCGTCGAGCGACACGCAACACGGTTTGGCGGCTATTTTGTCGCGGCGTTGTCTGCAGACAGCGCCGATCTCGATAAGAACAACATTATTACGGCATCGGAGGCATTCCAGTATGCCGAACGACAGGTCGCGGACTACTACGAACGCAATGGTCAACTGGCGACAGAGCATGCGGGCATAGATGGTGGCAATGCGGCGCGGTTCGGACTGGCACGTCTCGGTTCCGGCGCACCTGTCACGGAGAATGCGGAACTTCGTAAGCTGCTCGGTGAGCGGGACTCGATCAATTCATCGATTGAGGACCTGAGACTCCGCCGTGACTCGATGTCGGCCGAGGAATATCAAAGTGAGCTTTTGCAAAACATGCTTGAGCTCGCGACGCTGGAGGATGAGATAGAGCAGCGGGAGGCGCAATTGCAGGAATGAAGTTTCACCTCACTATCTTGTCACTTTTGTCCGGTCTTTCGGTCTCTGCAGATGCGCTGGCACGCGATATTCATTACGGGGCCGCAAGCGATGCGGAGCTGCTGCGTTGCGACAAGCTGGACTGGACCGGCAAGCAGGACGAATCCAGAGCCTGCTACCGGCAACTCCTCGCCGGAAATGCTGCAGCGGAAATCAAAGCAGAGGCGGCCTGGGCGCTTGGCGATCTGCAGTTAGCCAACACCCAGTTTCGTGTCGCCGTAAGTCAGCGTCCCGACAGCGCGGCGATTCGCGTTCGTTGGGGCGATCTGTTCGCTGACTCGCATCAGGATAGCGAGGCAATGAACATCTATCGCGAAGCCCTGGGTCTTGATGCCGTCAATCCGTTTGCAAGACTCGGTGCCGCCCGGCTGCTTGTGGGTGGCTTCGATGATGAGGCGAATTCCTTTCTCGAGCCTCTGCTTGACGACCAGTCAGTGGCGTCGGGCGCGCGGGCCGCCGCCTGGTTGCTCGTTGCAAGGGTGTCGCTCGAGAGCAGCAATTACTCCCAGGCGAGCGAGGCGCTCGACTCGGCAGAGACGCTGCTGGCCGAAAACGGCTGGCCGCTGCTCGAACTGTATGCGTTAAGAGCGGCGGCGGATCTGCTCGACAACGTCACGGAGAGTCGTTACACGCAGCTATCGCTGCAGGAGAATCCAGGCTTCGGCGACATCTACGCCATACCAGCGCATTTCTATGTCATCACACGACGCTATCGGGAGGCGATTGACCTCTATCAGAAAGCGGTCGATATCCAGCCGGATCATGCCTCGGCGCACGAAGAACTGGGTGTCAACCTGCTGCGCGATAACCAGATGAGTCGGGCCAGGATGCACCTTGAGATCGCATACAAGGAGGACCCCTTCAGCCCGAAGGCTGTCAACACGTTGCGCCTCCTGGATTCTTACGAGAATTTTCGCCTGATCAATGATCCAGCGACCCCCGAACCGGGCGTACTGCCGATCGTTTTTCGGCTTCATCGAGACGAATCCGCCGCGATTCTGCCCTATGCGCTCGAGCTTGCACGCGACAGCATCCGCGAATTCACAGAGAGATACGGCTTCGAACTGAAGGAACCGGTCGTCATCGAAATGTATCCCGACCACGAAGATTTTGCCGTGCGTACTGCCGGCATGCCGGGCCTCGGCATCCTGGGTGCGACGTTTGGCTATGTCGTTGCTATGGATTCACCGTCGGGCCGGCCGCCGGAGCAATTTCAATGGGGTACCACGCTGTGGCATGAAATGGCGCATGTATTCACACTCGAGGCGACGGATCATCTCGTGCCGCGCTGGTTCAGCGAAGGCGTGTCGGTATTCGAGGAGTGGCGCAGCGGCCCGAATCGGGGTGTGAGGATTCCGATGTCGGTCTATACGGCGATGGCGGATGACCGGTTCCTGCCTGTTGCCGAACTCGACGAAGGATTCATACGGCCGACCTACGAGGAACAGGTGATTGTTTCCTATATGCAGGCCGGCCTGGTGTGTCAGCACATCGACGAGGCATACGGTACGGACAAGCTGCGCGCAATGCTGGCTGCATTTCGCGATGGCATGCAGACTGGCGAAGCGATCGAAGCGGTGCTGGGAATGACACCGGCCGTGTTTGACCAAGAATTCGAAAAATTCGTTGCGGATGGGCATGGTGAGATTCTCGCGAGTCTCGACGAGTGGCAACGGACGCAAAAGTCGATAGCGGAGCACGTCGCTGCGAGTGAATGGGCACCGATCATTGAACTCGCAAATCATCTGATCGATATCTTGCCGCAGTACGTCGAACCGGATAGCCCGTACCTTGCGCTTGCCAAAGCCAGGGAAGAGCTGGGCGACCATGAAGCTGCAGTGAGGTCCCTTGAAGCCTACTGGCGACAGGGCGGTTATTCGCCCACATCATTGCAGCGGCTTGCCGGCTGGTTCCGGGAAGCAGGCAGATCGACCGATGCAATTGATGTATACAAGAGTATCAACCTGGTTGATCCGCTCGATGAGGAATCGCACGCTGTGTTTGGCGAACTGCTGCTGGAGCAGGATCGAGCCGGTGAGGCGTTACGGGAGTTTGCAATTGCGCTGGAGCTGAATCCACATGACAAGGCAAGCGCTTATTATCGAATGGCCAGGGCGCAACACGCACTCGGCAACAGGGAACAGTCACAGGCTCAGTTATTGCTGGCACTGGATGTGGCACCCAATTATCGGCCCGCACAACGACTGCTACTGGAAGTGATGCGCGCCGAACAAGGCAATTAGCACAGGGAAAACGGAACAGCTATGGCAACAAAACAAGAAGAAGTATTCGAATCCGATGAGATGCGCGAACTGGTCGGCAGGTTTCAGACAGTAACATCCGGACTGCGAGATGAAGTCGGCAAAGTCATCATTGGGCAGGCAGATGTCGTGGAGCATTTGCTGATTACGCTGCTGGTCGGTGGGCATTGCCTGATTACCGGCATGCCGGGTACCGCCAAGACACTGCTTGTTCGCACACTGGCCGACGCTTTGGGGCTGACGTTCAAACGGATTCAGTTCACGCCCGACCTCATGCCGACAGATGTCACCGGAACGGACATCATCGAGGAAGATCAGGCAACCGGAAAACACTCCTGGACATTTGTTAAGGGGCCGATTTTCACGAACGTCCTGCTAGCCGACGAAATCAACCGGACGCCGCCCAAGACACAGGCTGCCTTACTGGAGGCGATGCAGGAAAAATCAGTCACAGTTCGTGGCGAACACCACACGCTGGCGCCGCCGTTTTTCGTCCTCGCAACACAAAATCCGATTGAGCTTGAAGGTACGTATCCGTTGCCGGAAGCACAGCTTGATCGTTTCCTGTTTAATGTGTTGCTGGATTATCTCAGCGATGATGACGAGCTGGCGGTGGTCAACCGGTTTACGACGCGGGTTGACCTCCCGCCGGTGTCTCCTGTTACCAATGCCGAGGACATCGTCAAGTTCCAGTGGCTCACGAGACAGGTCCCTGTATCAGAGGAAGTGAATCGCTACGCCGTGAACCTCGTGCGCGCGACCAGGCCGGGTGAGGATGTGGCGCCAGACGTCGTCAAGCGTTACGTCAACTTTGGTGCGAGCGTGCGCGCGACCATGTTTATTAATCTGGCTGCGAAGGCCAATGCGCTCTTGAGCGGTCGATATCACGTGACCAGGAAAGACGTGCGGGATCTTGCCTTACCTGTGCTGCGTCATCGGGTGTTATGCAACTATTTTGCCGAATCCGACAAGATGACCGTTGACGATGTTCTCACCGAAATGCTGAATAGCATCGGAGACTAGGACCTTGTCCTCCGCCCATACCAGGCAGCAGTCGACGCAGGATTTATTGCGCCCCGAGGTGCTTGCCAGTCTCAGGAACCTCGACCTGGTTGCACGCTCCGTGGTTGAGGGCGTGATGATCGGACTGCACCGTTCTCCGGCATTCGGGTTCAGCCAGGAATTCGCAGAGTATCGCGCGTATGCAGAAGGTGACGACCCGCGATTCATTGACTGGAATGTGTATGCCCGAACCGGCAAAACCTACATCAAGCGTTTCCTTGGTGATACGAATTCTCACCTGATGATCCTGATGGACGCCAGCGCCTCGATGGGTTTCGGTGGTCCACCCGTGACGAAGCTTACTTACGCCAAGTTCCTTGGCGCAAGCCTCGCATTCCTGGCCGCACGACAGCATGACGCGGTCGGCTGCATGATCTTTGATGAGGAGGTCAGGGATTATCGGGCGCCGTCATCGCGAGGCGGGAAGATGCAGGGTGTTTTGCATTGCCTCGACAGCGCGACTGCGTCGACGGGCACGAAGTTTGACAAGCCCTTTGACAAATTTCGCGAAACGATGACCCGTCGCGGCTTGGTCGCCGTTATTTCCGACTTCTATTGCGACATCGAGGAACTATTGGCCGGTGTCAGGCCGCTTGCCTGGCACGGACAGGACGTCGTCTTCTTCCAGGTGCTGGATAAACAGGAACTCGACCCTGAGTTCAAGAACAATGTTCTGCTCGAGGACCTCGAGACAGGCGAAGCAGTCGAAGTCGCGCCCCAGTTCATGCGGGACGCATATCCGCAGCGAATTCGAGCGCACATTGACGACCTCAAGAATGCCGCCGCCGGCATCGGCGCCGACCATGTATTGGTGAACACCAGCGATTCGCTCGATGAAGCATTGCGTAATTACTTGCTGTTTCGTCAGAGGCGGCAGTAGTGAGTTTTCTGGCGCCACTTTTTCTTCTTGGTGCACTGGCAATAGCGTTGCCATTCTGGCTGCACAGATTGCAAACACAGAGTTCCGAAAGAAAGGCATTCAGCTCGGCAATGCTCCTGGAGACCGCTAAACAGCGGGTGCACGTACGCCGAAAACTGAAGTATTTCATTTTGCTGGCGTTGCGCGTGGCGCTGCTCGTGCTGCTCGCGCTGGCTTTTGCAAAACCGTTCTTTACCGTTGCACCGGATAACGTAATGGCTACGGACGCCGGAACCCGCCTGATCCTTGTCGATACATCAGCGTCCATGGGTCGGGAAGGGGTATTTTCACAAGCCCAGGGGGAAGCGAGGCGAGCGATCGACGATGCACCTGGCGATGCGCTCATCCAGGTGCTCGCGGCCGACAACGCGCTGCAGATGGCGGGCGAACTTGACACCGACAAGGCGGCGCAGCGATCCGCTGTAGCCGGACTGTCAGTCAGCGAGTTGCATCTGAATTATGGTGAAGCGATGAGTGCGGTCGAACGAATCGCCGCGACTCTCCCGCCGCCCGTGTCACTGCATTTCATCAGCGACTACCAGGCGAGCGCGATGCCGGTTCGTTTTTCGGATCTCGTGCCGGCCGGCATCTCGGAACTGACGCCGCACGTCGTCGGCACCGGAGAACCGTTTAACTGGTCAGTCGAGTTTCTGCGCGATGGGACTGATGGTATTGAAGTTGGCGTGAACGGGGCAGGGGACCGCGAGCGTATCGCGGACATCGAGTTATTGGTAAATGGTGTCGTTGTCGAAACCCGGGGCTTGAGTCAAACGGGACAGCAGACGATTCGGTTTGATGCGCCTCTTTATGAACCGGGCGAAAACCGGATCGAGGCAGTCATCAGCGCCGATGATGATTTGCAGACGGATAATCACTGGTATCACGTCGTCAGCAATGACCCACCGGCCGCCATTCCGCTGCTTACGCTGAATTCAGGCGGCCTGCCGCTCACTTACCTGTCCGCGGCACTGGAATCGGCTGGTGACTATGTCGTCGAACCATTGATCGCCGGCGATTTCGATACGCGCGTATTGAGTCGTTACCCGTGGGTCGTCATCGATGACATCGGCCTGATCGACCCTCAATTGGAACAGGCCCTGAATGATTTCTTGCAGGGTGGCGGCAACGTGCTGGCTTTCTCGGGAGAGCGGGCCTCTGCGCTGGAAGTTTTGCCGCTGACCGGCCATCGTCACAGCTCGACCAGTGTCCGCACGCAAGCCGACGAATTTCTCTCCGTAGGCCAGATCGACGTACGCCATCCGGCACTTGCACAAACAGAGGGTTGGCAAAGCATCAACGTGACCCGCAGCATGCCGCTGGTGGAACAGGACGGTGACGAGGTCCTGATTCGACTGGAGAATAACGAGCCCTACCTTATTGAGCGCAGGATCGGAGTTGGCAGGCTCCTGTTGCTAACCGGCAACCTGGATAACCGCTGGAGCGATCTGCCCGTGCGCCCTGTCTTTGTCAGCTTCATTATCGAGGCCGCACGATACCTCTCCGGGATCAATGAAATAGCAAAGACCTATACCGTCGGCACGAGTCTGCCTTTGTCGCTAACCGGCAATACCTCCGGACAGGTCGTTGATCCCGACGGCAACACCATTCTGTCTTTGGCAGACACGACCAGAGAGCAACAGGTCAAGCTCAATAAAACCGGATTCTACGAGGTGTATACCCCTCAGGGCCAAACGGTGATTGCCGCCAATATCGATCCACTGGAGTCCGATCTTCGAAAACTGACTCAGGATGTCCTGGATCGCTGGCAGAATACGACAGGCGGTGAGGCGCTGTCCGTTGCGCTTGCGCTTGATGCCGATGAAATGGAAACGGTCGAGCTCTGGCACTGGGTGTTGCTGTTGCTTGCCATCGTTGTCATTGCGGAATCGATCCTGGGTAACGTGTATCTGACGGCGCAACGGGCCTGACACGAGAACGCTCCAATCGTTGTTGGCGGCAATGACACCGTGAGAGACTAGGCTGAAAAAGGAGTAGCCAATATGGTCGATGCAACAGGCAATCCCGAACCTCGCACCTGCCCCGTCGGCATGCTTTCGGACAATTTCAAGCTTGGCAACGCGGATCTCGAGGCCCTCTACGCATCGGCCAGAAAAGACGCTCCGGTAGCGTACTTACCGGATATCAATTTCTGGGCTGTAACGCGGTTCGCCGACGTGAAAGCAATACTGAAGGACACGTCCACCTATTCCTGTGAAATTGCGATGGAACCCCTCGTGCCATTTTCAGATGAGATGCTGCAGTGTTTGCAAGACGGCGGATTCGCGGGCAAGTCAAACCTCGTTGCGAACGCCGATACTGAAAGTCACGACCGCGTTCGGCGTCATGCGCAGAAAGGATTCGTGCCCAAACGCATGGCCGCGCTCGAACCGCGGATCCGTGCCCTGGTTGATTCCACCATTGATGAATTCATAGACAAAGGTTCTGTGGACCTGGTCGAGGCAATGCTTTACGAGTTGCCCGCCAAGGTCTTATTCATGCTGCTTGGCATCCCGGACGACGAAGTCAGTAATGTTAAACGGTGGGCCGACAACCGCCTGTTGTTGATTTTTGGCAAGCTCACAAAGGAAAAGCAGCTCGAGGCAGCACATGAGCTGGTTGACTACTGGCAATACTGTATACGCCATGTCGAGAACAAAGCCGCCACACCCGGTGAGGACCTGCCGAGCGACATGCTCGATGCGCGGAACGGAGATGACAGCATCCTTTCCATGATGGACATTACATTGACCGTATTCGGACTCTTGCTGGCAGGTCACGAAACAACCAGCAATATGTCGGCAAATGCGGTCCTCGCTTTGCTTGAAAACGAAGGTGCCTGGCGAAAGTTGCGGGACGACCCGGATCTCATTCCGAATGCCGTGGAAGAAATACTTCGACATCGCCCGTCGGTTGTTGCGTGGCGCCGCAAAACATTGAAGCCAGTCGAAATCGCCGGTGTTCCGATACCGGCGAATTCACGGCTGCTGTTATTCCTTGCCTCAGCTAATCGCGATGCCGAAGTTTTTGACGACGCGGAATCACTGGACCTGGAGCGCAGGAACGCCCGTGCACACATCAGTTTCGGTTACGGCGCTCATTTCTGCCTGGGAGCACCGCTCGCGCGGCTCGAGCTGCAGGTGATCCTCGAGCAGCTCACGCAGCGCTTACCGGATATGCGGCTGACAAGTCCGCAGGAATTCCGCTTTATTGAAACCGTACAGTTCAGGGGGCCGACCACACTGCAGGTCGAGTGGTGAGGCAGGTCGCGTACCTGTTTTGTCCGCCAAATACATAATCTGCTGAAAGGTGTGAACCACCGCGAGATTCTGCGATCATAGTCTTAAGCAAGCTGTTGCAAGGAAAACCAGCCAAACTCGCGAGTTCCTGACGTATTTTCTCTTTGGTAGTCAAGATTGACGGGCGAAAGCCTCGTGTGTTCGGTAAATATTTGATTACATAGGTGAAACTGAACGGCAGTCACCTGCCTCTCAAATGACACCGCGCCAGATGGAGCGCGCATGAGTTCGACGAAGGAGTTTGAGCACTATTTGGCTCACTTCAGGCAGCGCCTGAAACAGCTCGTAATGGCTCGTGGCGGTGCGATCCTCTCAGTGACAGCACTGGCGATAACCCTGGCCGCCGTGACCATCGCCATCCGGCAGGGCTTCCCCGATGACATCGTGATCGCGTCACGCCTGCTGCTGCTGGCGGCCATTGCGGCGATATCGTGGTGGTTGGTCATATTGCCCGGACGAAAAGTCGCTGAGAATGGTGCAGCTGACATCGAGGAACGGACACCGGAATTCGAGGGTCGCGTAATAACCTGGATGGGAGTCGACGGCAGCAAAAACCCGATGGCGGAATTGCTGGCCGAAGACTCGCTGCGCATCGCCGAAAAACACCCGGTTGAAAAGCAGGTGAGGAAGCAGGAGTTTTCTCTGGCGCTGGGAGCTGCGGGGGTGGCGACCGCCGCGCTATTATTTTTTGCAATCGCGGGGCCGGGTAACTATGCCTACGGCGTCCGCCATCTGTGGTTTGGCTGGGCATTTTCAGACCTCCTGCCGCCGCAGAGTATCGAAGTGTCACCCGGAAACGATGGCATTCGTAAGGGCGGCACGGTCAACGTGCGTGCGGTCATGCAGGGATTCGAGCCCGGGCAGGCCTGGGTTCACGCGCGTTTTGGCGACGGTGACTGGCAAGAGGTCGAAATGTCGGACCTCGACGACAATTTCGATTTCACGTTCTTCTCGGTGCGCGAGCCCCTCGAGTACTACGTGTCGGCCGCAAATGTCCGCAGCCCGACTTACGAGGTAAAGGTCGTTGATCTCCCCGTCGTCGAAAATCTCGCGGTTACTTACAAATACCCGGAGTGGACCGGCAAGGAAGACGAGACAGACGATCCTGGCGGCGATGTTCGGGCGATCGCAGAGACACAGGTCGAAGTTCGAATGACTGCCGATCGACCCATGACGGCGGGTGACCTGGTCGTGGACGACCAGCAGATCGAGCTTAAGATTGACGGCAACACGGCGACGGCCATGTTTGACGTCCAGCAGGACGGTCAGTATTTCATTGCCGCGAATGTCGGCGGTGAACAGATACGGCTTACTGACGACTACTTCATCAAATTACTCGATGACGAATTACCGCAGATCGAGTTTGCGCGTCCGGGTCGCGACTGGAGCGCGAGCAGTATCGAAGAAGTGACGGCGAGGATTTCGGCGCAGGACGACTACCAGCTCGAGGCACTCGAGTTGCGCTATTCGGTGAACGGCGGCGATTGGTTATCCGTCGAATTGCCGGTCGATACGGATGTCGCGGAAGTCGAGCACGTGTTTTTTCTTGAATCACTCTCCGCAAATTCGACGGCTGAATCGTTGGTTCCCGGGGACCTGATTTCCTACTATGCCGTTGCTGAAGATCGCGAAAATTCCGCGCGGACGGATATATTCTTCATCGACGTACAACCGTTTGATCGTCGTTATTCACAGTCGCAACAGTCGGGCGGTGGCGGTGGCCAGCAGGGCGGTCAGCAACAGGATGAGATATCGCAGCGACAGCGAGAGATTATCGTATCTACGTGGAACCTCATCCGCGAAGAGCAGGAAAACCGCAGAAACGATCCTGCCTACGTGTCTGACAATGCGGCGCTGCTGGCGCGCGTCCAGGCGACCTTGCGCGAACAGGTTGAAACCCTGGCGCGACGAACCGAGGCGCGACAACTTACCGCATCCGCGGAAGAGATTGCGTTGTTCGTGGAGAATCTGGAAAAAGCGGGCGCCGCGATGGTGCCCGCGTCTGAAAGACTGGGCGAAATAGAACTCGAGCAGGCGATATTGCCGGAACAGGAAGCGCTGCAGCATTTGCTGGCAGCAGAGGCCGTGTTTACGGATATTAATGTTTCCCTGCAGGCCGGCAACCAGGGCGGCGGCGGTGGCGGCCAGGCTGGTCGGGACCTCACGGAAATGTTCGAACTGGAAATGGATCTCGAAAAAAACCAGTACGAAACCGGCAGCAGGGCGACTCCGGAGGCTCCGCAACAGGCGCTGGATGAAGCGGTCGATGAGCTCGAGGAGTTGGCACGTCGACAGGAGCAGCTGGCCCGCAACATGAACCAGTCGCAGACACCGACGCCCGCGCAGCGCTGGCAACAGGAAATGCTGCGGCGTGATGTCGAGGAATTGCGGGACCGACTCGAACGCATGCAGCAACAAAGCGCTTCGAATCAATCGCAGGACTCGTCCCAGCAACAACAAGGCGCGTCCGGACAATCATCCGGACAGTCACAAGGGCAGCAGTCGCAGAGTGGTTCGCCATCGGCGGGTGGCCAGCCAGGTGAGCAGTCTGGCAGCCCGGAAATAGAAGAATTACGACGCCGGCTGGAAAGCGCTGTTCGCGCCATGAATGATGCGGACGAGGCGATGCGCAATGGTGGCAGTCCGGAAGAGTTACAAAGGGCCGCCGGCGAGGCGCAGCGACAGCTCGAAGGCGCCAGGGATCAGGTCAGCGAAGAAATGCAGCGCGCGATGCAGGCGTCGCTCGACGACCTGGCGAATCGTGCGGATGATGCCTACGAAACGCAGGCAGCGCTGGAGAACAGGCTGCAGGACGCGATTCGCGGTATCAACGTTGGCAGCAACGACCTTAATCGGCTCGACAGTGGCATGACCATCGATGAAGAGTATGCCATGGCCGCCGAAAAACGACGGCTGCAGGGCGAAATACAGGCGCTCCAGCAGGATGCAAGGAACACGGCGCAGGAGATCGCCGAGAATGAGCCTGGTGCAGCCGAGGAGATACGTGAGGCTATCGAGAGACTTCGCGAGTCGGAAATCGAAACGCGCATCGCGGTGGCAGCGGCATACATCGAGCAGGGCGAGGCTGTATACGTTGCGGGCAGTGAGAGTGCTGTGACCGAGGCATTGCGACAGCTGCAAGAAGATATGCAACGCGCTCGATCGATGGCTGATTCCAGTGGCGAGGGCCGCGGCGATGGTAGCGGTCAGTCGCGAGAGGGCCTTGCGGAAACACTGGCGGAAACTCAGGCTTTGCGGCGTGAGTTGCAGCAACTGGCGCAAGGTGACCAGGTTGGTCGTGGGACTGGTGCCGTGACGAATCGAGGCCGTGACGATTTGCAGGAGTCAACCGGGGTCGAAGTCGGTGACCTGGATGTCAGGCGTGACTTTGATCTGCAGGCGGACAATATTTCGCAGGATGTCATTGCACTGTTCCGGGAGTTAAGAACGCAAGGCGTTACCGTGCAGGATATTGACGAGCTGCGCCGTTTGGCCGCCGACATTCGCGCGTCCGATTTCAGTGGCAACCCGGCATTGCTCGAGGAAGAAGCACGTCGCGCTTTGGCCGCGGTTGAACAGCTCGAAATGGCCTTATCCAGGACCGCGCGCGTCGGAAGTGGTGCGGTGCGGACCAGTGCGGCAGACGAAATACCCAATCAGCATAAAGAAATCGTCGCGGACTACTATCGCCGCCTGGGTGAGTCTGACGACGAGTCGGATCAATAAACCGATATCGAGCTCACTTCGAACTAATGCAACAAGGGCAGGGGATTAGCATGTCTTCAATTCGCACGGCTGCGGCAACGGTCACCGCGTTACTTTGTGCCTACGCTGTCATGGCCGGCGCGCAGGAGATGGATGAGGCGCGAGCGCTTACCGCCGACGACCTGTTGGCATTGAAGGACGTATCTGACCCACAAATCAGTCCCGATCGGGAATGGGTTGCTTACGCAGTCGAGCGCGTTGATGTCGAAGCCGACGAATCGTCCACTCAGATATTCATGGTATCCAGGGATGGCAGTGAACTCGTGCAGCTGACTGCCGACGACTATTCCGCGTCAACACCGCGTTGGAGTCCGGACGGCCGGTACCTCGGGTTTCTCGCGGCGAAAGGCGACGAGGAGGAGGTGAAGACGCAGGTATGGACGCTCGATCGCCGCGGCGGGGAAGCAAAACAATATACGTCGGTCGACCAGGGCGTACGCGATTTTGCATGGTCGCCCGATGGTCAAAAGATGCTGCTCATGATCACCGACAAATCCGCACTTGAGTTGGCAGCCGAGGCAGCCGAGGAAGCGGGCGCCGAGGCCAGGCCTTTGCCCTACATCATCGATCGGCTGCAATTCAAAGAGGACGGGGTTCCTTATCTCGACCGAAGTCGCACGCATATCTATGTCGCACATGGCAGGGATGCAGAGCCCCTGCAATTGACGTTCGGTGACTTCGACGACTCCGAGCCTGCCTGGAGCCCGGACGGCGGCGAGATCGCGTTCGTCAGCAATCGAACCGAGGAGCCGGATGCGAATGATAATACCGATATCTGGGTTGTATCGGCCGAGGGCGACGCGGCAATGCGCGAGGCGCGAAAGATCACCACTGGCGCTGGCAGCGATTATTCGCCTGCCTGGAGTCACGACGGCGAACATATTGCTTACGTCACCGTGATCGAACCCGAATTGATCTGGTACGCCACAAATCATCTTGCGAGCGTAGATTCGGACGGAAGTAACGCGCGCGTGCTAACCGCATCGCTTGATCGTAACGTCGGATCTCCCGCGTTTGCCCCGGACGACCAGTCAATCCTGTTTAACCTGGAGGACAGCGGAGAGAATCATCTCGCGCAGTACGACCTTGAGTCGGGAAGCGTTAATCGTCCGATCGAGGGCAATCTAAGTGTGCGCGGCTTCTCGCAGCATGTGTCCGGCGACATCGCCGTTCGCATGAGCTTGCCGCATCTGCCACCAGAGCTTTTCTACCTGACCGACGAGACGCTGGACCAATTGACAAGAACGAATCAGGACTTGCTTGCCCAGTTGAAATTCGCGGAGGTTCGCAATGTTCAGTTTCCCAGCGCAGACGGCACAGAGGTGGAGGGATTTATTTTTACACCGCCCGACTATCAACCCGGACGACGTTATCCTACGATTCTCCGCATCCATGGTGGGCCGGTTTCGCAGTACGATTTTTCTTTCAACGCCGACGCACAGCTGCTGGCTGCCAATGGCTACGTTGTCGTTATCAGCAATCCCCGCGGTTCGAGCGGCTACGGGCAGGATTTTTCAGCTGCGCTGTTCGCCAACTGGGGCGTTCCGGACTTTGAAGATGTCATGGCTGCGGTCGACTACGCAATTTCCGAAGGCTACTCGGATCCGGATCGGCTTGGCGTTGGCGGATGGTCATACGGGGGCATTCTGACCAACTACGTCATCACGAAATCGGATCGTTTCGAGGGCGCCATATCGGGTGCCAGCGAAGTGAACTACATTGCCAATTATGGTCACGATCACTATCAGTACTGGTGGGAAAATGAACTCGGGCTGCCGTGGGAAAACAAGGAAGCCTGGGAAAAGATTTCTCCATGGGAGAACGTTGACAAGATTGTTACTCCGACGCTGGTGATGGGTGGGAAAGAAGACTGGAATGTACCTATTCAAAACTCGGAGCAACTCTACCAGGCACTAAAGCGCCGGGGTATCGACACTCAGCTGGTGGTCTATCCCGACGAATCTCACGGGATCTCCCGGCCAAGCTTCAGGAAAGACCGCTGGGAGCGGTATCTTGGCTGGTACAACGACCACGTCCTCGGCCAGTGAGATCTTGGCGCAACTTTGTGCAATAAGCGCCATGCGGCACGCTACGTCGTCAAGAACGACCTCAAAATACTCACGTACTGTTGTGGACGCGCCGCTTGATGGACAGGAGTCCGAATGTCGCGCAGCACGCTATGTTTGGCAGTTTCTGGCAGATTGACACGGGTGTCTTTTTTTAGGTGGATGGTGAGAGCGACGCTTGGCCGCCCTATCCCTGTCTCGCACTTACCTGTAACTTTTTTGTTAAGTCCTAGTGGCGTGTAAAAAGGTTGCGGACAATATGCCCCGCGATCTGCGGATTTTCGCGTAGCCTGCGTACCGAATAAGCAAACCAGCGTTCGCCGAATGGCACGTAAACGCGCAGCGGGTGGCCGTCGCTGACCAGGCTCGCCCGCATGTTCTCGGCTACGCCCAGCAGCATCTGAAACTCGTAACGCGCATGGTCAACCTGTAAACGCTCAATCAGTTGCTTCGCGAATTCCACAAGGTGCGGATCGTGTGTGGCGATCCCGACCTTCACCGCGCCGCCAGTAAACAACTGCTCAAGCAGTTCGCGATAGGCAACGCGAATCTCGTCCGGCTTCGTGAAGGCAATGTCCTCGGGTTCGAGATAAATGCCCTTGCACAATCGAATATGCGTAGGCCCGGTGTCGAGAAGATTCCGGACATCGCCCGGGCTGCGTCGCATGCAAGACTGAATGACGGTTCCGACATTATCGAATTCGTCGCGAAGTTTGCGGTAGATATCGAGCGTGATCTCCGTAACGGAGGAGTCCTCCATATCGATACGTACGAAGTTGCCGTGTTCCTGCGCACGAACGACGAGCTCACGGATCGCAGTGAAACAGTATTCCGGATCCACTCGAAGTCCCATATCGGAAAGCTTGACCGAGACATTGCAATCAAGCTTGTTGCTGTCGATGCCGGCAATTGCTGCGTAGTAGAGATCACGGGCCTCCTCGACCTCATCGTTGGACGTGCTGTCCTCGCCGAGTACGTCGACCGTAGCGCTGCAGCCGGATTTATTCAGGGTGCCAACAACCGTATACGCACTTTCCAGGTCCGTACCCGCAATGTATCTGCGCGACAGTGGCCATACCAGCGACTTCGGCAGGTAGGGAATCGGTGCGATTAGAAGGCGGTGAAACAGGCTTACTGACATCGAGGACCACGAGGGATTGAAGAGACAGCTGTATTTTGCATCAACTGCGCTCAACTGCGAAGGCAAATCAGGCAAATTGCTCGGTATCGATCTCTGCCTGGGTTTTCGGTATGTAGCGGGCACCAGTGACATTGTGCCTAGTGATCAATGCGCCCGCTGTCGCCACAACTTCGGTGCTGATTTCAACATTCGCCGCAGCCAGATTTTCGCGCAGGTGGGCCAGGCTCGTCGTACCCGGTATCGGCACGATATTATCATCGATGTGCAGGAGCCAGGCCAATGCCAGTTGCCCCATCGTGCACTTGCATTCTTTTGCCAGGCTGGCGAATGCGTCCAGCAGTGCAAGATTTTTCGTATAGTTTTCAGGAAAAAAGCGCGGCATGTTTCGCCGCAGGTCCTTGTCCTGCAGCGTACCCACATCCTGCAACTTGCCGGTCAGGAATCCCCTCGCCAGCGGCGAGAATGCGACGAATGTTGCGCCAATCTCCCGACACGCGTCGAGAACCGCGATTTCCGGTTCGCGTGTCCAGAGCGAGTATTCAGACTGTACGGCAGCGATTGGGTGGACTGCATGTGCTTTCTGCAACGTCTCTGCCGAAACCTCAGACAATCCGATTGCCCGAATCTTGCCTTGCTCCACCAGCGTGGCCAGCGCGCCGACGCTATCTTCGATTGGTGTTACCTTGTCCCATCGATGCAGATAAAAGAGATCAATTACGTCAGTTTGTAATCGTTGCAGGCTCTCTTCACATGACTTTCTCAGAAGCGACGGATCATTCGTCATTACGCGTTTTCCATCGACTCCATGGAGCCCGCATTTGCTGGTAAGCATGTACTCCGCTCTGCGTTGACCGATGGCGTTTCCGAGCAACGTTTCGTTCGCGCCAAATCCGTACAGCGCGGCGGTATCAATCATCGTGTAGCCGAGATCGAGCGCTTCGTTGAGCAGTCGGGTACTGTGCGCTTTTGCCGGCGGCGCGCCATAGGCGTGGGACAGATTCATCGCCCCCAGGCTGACTGCAGACACCTCAAAATCAGCAATTTTTCGTGTGGTTATTGTCATCGATCGTGCGGATACTCAACTATCGGAAGCGTGGCGTTACTGACGAGTGGGCTACGCCGGCATCAGTCCGGCTTCCCCAGTTGGCGATATTTACCGGAAAAGAAGAGCAGGGGTTCTCTGTCAGACGAGCGGAATTCAACGACTTCACCAATTATTATGAAGTGGTCGCCGCAGTCGTGAATCTCCTGCGTCCGACATTCGAATTGCGCGAGCGTATCCGGCAGCAGCGGTGACCCGTGTGCAGACACGACATGCTCAACATTGTCGAACACCGTATGATCTGACCTGGCGAAATGAGCAGAAACCGGCTCGTGGTCTGCCGCTAATACGTTTATTGCAAAGTACTCTGCCTGCTTATAGGCCTCCAGCGAATTCGACACCTTCGCAATATTCCAGAGAATCAGCGGTGGATCCAATGACACGGAGCTGAAACTATTCGCGGTAATGCCACATGGGTCGCCGCCTGCATCAGTGCAGGTGACGACAGTCACGCCCGTCGCGAACTTACCGAGACACTGCCGGAACGCTTTGGAATCAATCATTCGCTTGACAACCCTGGTTAGTTATTAATATATTAATCATTCACATGTTAACGAAAGCGATCTGACATGGCAACGCAGGAGTTCAGCCGGTCTCTGCCAATGATGCTGTATCGAGCGCTGGATACAGTTATGCCGAGATTTCGCAAGATTTTCAACGAGTTCGGTTTAACAGAGCAGCAATGGCGCGTGTTGCGTGTGCTCTGGGAACACGACCACATTGCATTTAACGCGCTTTCTTCCGCGACTTTGATTCCAGCGCCAAGCCTGGTTGGCATCGTTGATCGCCTGACCAAGAACGGATTGGTCGAACGAAGACGATCCGAAACGGATCGGCGCAAAGTGTCGGTCATTGCAACCAGCGCCGGGATGGCCCTGGAAAGTCAGGTCCGACCGCGCGTTAACGAGGCCTACGCCGACCTGCGGGGTGCTTTGGATGCAAAGGAATGGGAACAGCTCATCGACGGCCTGGATAGGGTCGCATCGATTGGGTCGGTGCCGGACGATGAGATTCCGGCCGTGGTAAATCAGTAATTATCCGAATTAAGACGAAGGTGAAGCAGATGAGTGTTGCTGAAAACAGACTACATAATGGAATCCGCACCGGTGCGCAGTACCTGGAAGGATTGCGGGACGACCGCGACGTTTGGATGCAGGGCGAAAAAGTCAAAGATGTCACTTCGCATCCGGGATTGAGTCGGGGCGCTGCGACGCTCGCCGAATTCCTCGATAAGCAATCCGATCCGAAACTTCAGGATGTGATCACCTACGAGGAAGGTGGCAACCGGTACGCAACGTCGTACATGATTCCCAAGTCTGTCGAAGACGTCGTCAAGCGGGGCAAGGCCTTTTATGAATGGGCGACATGGTCGAACGGCATGTTTGGCAGAACACCGGATTATAAAAACGCATCCGTGATGGCGTTCGCGGCAAGCGCAGAGTTCCTGGCGGAAGGTAAGCCGGAGTTTGTGGAGAACATGCGCAACTATTATCAGTACGTCAGGAACAATGATCAGGTTCTGACGCATACGCTTATCAATCCGACATTTAATTTCGCACAGGCCAAGGAAGGAAAATACGATCCCAAGGTGGCCCTTCAGGTAGTAAAGGAAACCGATGCCGGCATCGTCGTAAGCGGGGCTCGCCTCCTGGCAACGCTCGGCCCGCACGCCGATGAAATTGAGGTTTTCCCGTCAACGCTGTTGAAAGGTTCAGAGGACAACATACCTTATGCATTCGCTTTCGCGATTCCGATAAACACGAAAGGACTTCGGCTGATTTGCAGGGATACCTATGATCACGGCAAGTCGACCTTCGACGCCCCGCTGGCATCCCGCTTCGAAGAAATGGATTCGGTGGTCATTTTCGATAACGTGCTCGTACCGTGGGAACGCGTTTTCATGTACAGGGATCCGCTGTTGTGTAATCGCGCGTTTGCCGATACCAATGCTGTCATCCACATGATGCACCAGGTCGTCTGTGGCAAACTGGCCAAAGCGGAATTCATTGTTGGCTTGTTGTGCGCGATGGCGAAGGCCACCGGCAAAGACAAGGATATGAATGTCAAGGGCATGATCGCCGAGGCGATGTGGATGGCAGAAAGCGTGCGCGCGTTTCGTTTCCAGGCAGAGGCCCTGGCCGCCGAAGATAAATATGGCACCTTCGTTCCGCAGCGACGCCCGTTGGACACCTCAAGAAATACGTTTCCGAAAATGTATCCTCGCCTCATAGAAATCGTCCAACTGCTCGGCTCCAGTTCACTGATGGCGACGCCGGCGGAAGCGGACCTGACAAACGACCTCGCAGACGATGTGGCGAGGTATTTTCAGACGGTGAATATGAATAGCGAGGATCGCATTGCACTGTTTCGGCTTGCGCATGACGTTGCCGTGTCCGGCTTCGGCAATCGACAGGTGCTGTACGAGCGATTCTTCTTCGGGCCACAAAATGTCATGGCGTCAATCTACTACGATCTCTACAACAAGGACGAGATGATTGCGCGAGTGGACGAGCTACTCAATCGTTAATGAAGTTTTGCTCTGAGTGTGGCTCAGCGGTAACGCTGCAAAGCGTCAGTGGCGACGATCGGCAGCGGTTTGTCTGCGCTGGTTGCGGCAAGACCCACTATCAGAACCCGAACGTGCTCGTGGCTGTTTATGTCTGTTCAGGTACAGAGGTTTTGTGGATTCGGCGGGGCATCAAGCCCGCCATCGGCAAGTGGGCCATGCCGGGCGGCTACATGGAAAACAATGAGACGCCGGAGTCAGCCGCGAGCCGCGAACTCCGCGAAGAGACAGGCCTGGACGTCCATCCCGACCAGATGACCCTGGTCAGTGTGAGTTCGATTCTTGATATGGCGCAAACGCATCTGGTTTTTCGCTGCCACCTGGATGATAAACCAGCGACCGCAGTGACAGAGGAAGCAATCGAGTGCGGCTGGTTCGGTCAGGATCATTTGCCGTGGGAGGAACTGGCATTTCCCGGAATCGAACCGCTCGTTCGCCAGGTCTACCGTTGGCTGGAATCCGGCAAGTACGGCATTCGCGTTGGCTTCATCGATGAGGCCGGGAGCCAGTACCGCGTATATCCTTTATCCCCGGCGAACTAGGCACGCCTGTAACCGCCGTTCCTCTCCTTATCCTGTCGCCGACTGACTTTCTGACTCGAGGTCAGCCACCGAGAGCGTCTCGTAGAACTCTGCCAGCAGTGCATAAAGAGACTCCAGCTTGTCGACGCCAAATTCACGTTCGATGTTGGCATAGAGCGCTTCGGAGTCGGGCGCAACCTGCGAGAACAGTTTCTTCCCGCTAGGAGTGAGTGTGAACACGGCGCGTCGTTGATCCTTCGCATCAGACGAACGCGTAACCAGCTTTTCACTTTCAAGGTGCTGCAGAATACGCGTAAGGCTTGGTGCGAGCAGAAAACAGCGTCGTGCGAGTTCGCCCGCGTCAATTTGCTCGAGCGCGGCTAATGCCCGGATCACACGCCACTGTTGTTCGGTGAGCCCGTGATCCCGCAACATGGGGCGAAAGCGCGCCATCGCTGATTCGCGTGCTTTCAGTAACTCCATGGGAAGCGAATGTTCGAAGTCGCGCAGGGGTGCCGCCCGTTTCTTGTCGAGGGCCATACGAATCAAACAGTCTCTGTCACTACCGGGTTACGCAGGGTGCCGATGCCAGGAACCTCGACCTCGACAACATCGCCTTCCTTGAGGTATTTGGGCGGATCGAAACGCGCACCCGCACCGTTGGGCGTGCCGGTTGCGATGATGTCGCCTGGCTGCAGGCGATAGAACGTCGACAGGTAGCTGATCAGGTAACGAAAATCGAACATCAGGTTCGAAGTCACGTCGTTCTGACGTTCCTCTCCGTTGACCCGGGTCATGACCTGTAACTCGCTCATCGGATCCAGTTCGTCGGGCGTTACCAGCCAAGGACCCAATGACCCTGACCGCTCAAAGTTCTTGCCCTGTGTTACGTTGAACTTGGCATGTCGTAGATAATCCCGGATTGAGCCTTCATTCATGATTGTCAGCCCGGCAACGTATTCATGGGTGTCTTCTTTTGGTATGCGCCGGCCCTCTTTGCCAATGACAATGACAATTTCACCTTCATAGTCGAGTTGAGCGGATTCCGGCGGATCCATCAGAGGCTGCCCGTGCCCTGTCAAGGATTCGCGGGTACGCATGAAGACGCTCGGGTACTTCGGCGCATCGGAATTGTCCTTGTACTCGGCATTGCGGTTCGCGTAGTTGACTCCAATGCAGATCACCTTCTCCGGATTCGGAATAGTCGCAAGATAAGTGATGTCCTCGAGCTGCAGATCGGCGTCGGCGGAACCGGCGGCATTCGCCATCTCGCCCAGCCGATGCGCGCGTATCGCAGCTCGCAGGTCCGGTACGTCCGGGTAACGTTTGCCCAGATCAACAACGCCGGCATCGGTTACCGCACCAAAACTTGCCGTGCCATTGTGTTCGAAACTTAAGTATTTCATGCTGCGACCCCTTCCAGGAGCCCGGCTCGTTCGAGCACTCCGTCAAGGCGTTTCTCCAGTTCGGGCGTCGCCGGCATCATCGGCAGGCGATGCTCATTGGCGGGCATCAAACCCAGACGCTTCATCATGTACTTCATCGGAATCGGGTTGGTGTCATAAAACACGGCCTGGTTTATTTCCAGGAGCCGATTATGCAACTGACGTCCTTTTTCCAGGTCACTGTCCCAGACGGCCTGGCACATTTCCGAAAGTACGCCCGGGCGCAGGTTGCCAACCGCATTCATAAGTCCACAGGCTCCAATCGTCATCATGGGAAATGAGAGTTCTTCAAGACCGACAAAAATCTTGAAGTCATCACCAAACGCCGAAAGACACTCTGTCACAAAGCCGAGGTCGTTGACCGCGTGTTTCATACCGACGAAAGTCGGCGATTTCTCACGCAGTTCTTTCATCGAGTCGAGCGTCACGTTAATCGCGGTTCGACCCGGGATGTGATAGATCATCCACGGCGTGTCGTGCTGGCTGGCAACTTTCAGGTAGTACTCGATGAGCCCGCGCTGCGGCGGCCTGATGTAGTAGGGCGTAACAACTAACACCACATCAGCACCGGCATTTGCCGCATGAGCTGTTAGCTGTTCTGTTTCTGCAAGTGATTGCGATCCGGTAGCGGCGACCACCGGTACCCTGCCATTGACCGTCTCAATGGCGATATCGACGAGCCTGTTTCGTTCGTCAATCGTGAGTGTGGAAGGTTCCGCGGTTGTGCCGTTGACCAGGACGCCGTGCGACCCTTCTGCAACCTGGAATTCGACCAACCCGGCATACGCCTCGTAATCGACCGCGCCATTGCGGAATGGGGTAACGACGGGTGGGATGGAGCCCTTGACTGCCGCAAGGTTGGACATGGATTCGACCTCGTAAACGCGCTGATTGATAACTTGACCTTTGTGAGGCTGGAAGTATACTTAACATGTTAACTGAATTCAACGCCGTACTGAGAGACCGTCGATGCCGCACCAAATCATTGAATATTCAGCGAATCTTGAGTCCAAAATGGACATTCAGACGCTCATTGATGGAATGCATCAGGCGGCGGCGGAGACGGATGGACTGCCGCTCGGCGGACTCCGAACGCGCGCCGCGAGGCGAGATCGATACCAGATTGCGGATGGTCACCCGGACAATGCGTTTGTCCACGTCATTCTGAAGCTGGGTCACGGCCGACCCCAGGAGGTCAGGCAGGCGTTTGGAGACAAGCTCTACCCGGTGCTGTGCGCACTGCTTGAACCGGTAGCGCAAGACTCCCCGATCGCAATCTCGTTTGAAATTCAGGAGATCCACCCGGATCTGACCTGGAAGAGAAATAACATTCGCGAGCACATGGCAAAGCGTAAAGCATAAAACCAACCAGAAATTTCTAGCCAGAAGTGGCGGAGGACAAATAATGTCGAACGATTTTGAAACGAATTGCCAGGATGCCGACACGCTTCTGAAGCGATTCCGCAGCGAGACTCTGCCGCACTTTATCAATGGCAAGCCGGATTCGGGCCGCTCGGGAAAAACTTTCGACAGCCTGACGCCGGTTGACAACAGCCTGATCGGTGAGGTGGCTGCGGGCAATGGCGCCGATATCGATGCAGCCTGTCAGGCGGCAGAAGCCGCGTTCAGCGAATGGAAAGCCATGCCCGGCAATGAACGCAAATCGCTGCTGCACAGGGTTGCCGACGGCATCGAGGCGCGTGCGCGGGACATAGCGCTCGTGGAAAGCTACGACTCCGGCCAGGCTATTCGATTCATGAGCAAAGCCGCAATTCGCGGCGCTGCCAACTTTCGTTTCTTCGGTGATTTGGCCGCCACTGCTCGCGATGGACAATCTTTGCCAGCCGATGAACATATCAACTACACGCTTCGTCAGCCGATAGGGCCTGTCGGCGTCATCACGCCGTGGAATACACCATTCATGTTGTCGACCTGGAAGATTGCCCCGGCGCTGGCGGCTGGTTGTACGGTTGTACACAAACCCGCCGAATGGTCTCCCTATACTGCAATGATGCTGTCCGAGATTGCGCACGAAGCTGGCCTGCCGGACGGCGTGCTGAACTGCGTGCAGGGCATGGGCGAAGACGCCGGCAAAACACTGACCGAGCACCCCGCAATCAAGGCCATTGCATTTGTCGGTGAGACAACGACAGGCAGTCACATCATGCGGCAGGGTGCAGACACCCTGAAGCGCGTGCACTTTGAACTGGGCGGCAAGAACCCGGTAATCGTGTTCGAGGATGCCGACCTGGACCGGGCGCTCGATGCTGTTGTCTTCATGATCTACAGTCTTAACGGCGAACGCTGTACATCATCCAGCCGACTCCTCGTGCAGGAGTCGATTCGCGAAGAATTCAACGCGAAACTCGCGGAACGGGTTAAGAACCTGACAGTCGGTCATCCGCTGGACCCGGCAACGGAGGTCGGCCCGCTTGTTCACGATCGGCACTTCCAGAAAGTCTGCAGTTACTTCGATATCGCCAAAGAAGACGGCGCCAAGATCGCTGTCGGCGGACATGCCGCCCCGATCGACGGCAAAGGTAATTACGTGCAACCCACGTTATTCGTCGATGCCAAAAATGACATGCGGATCGCGCAACAGGAAATATTCGGTCCGGTACTGACAGCCATTTCTTTCAAGGATGAGGCCGAGGCGATCAAGATCGCGAATGACATCGAGTACGGACTCGCAGGATACGTCTGGACCAATGACCTGAGTCGCGGGCATCGGATGGCGCACGCGATCGATGCAGGCATGATCTGGGTGAATTCGGAGAATAACCGACACCTGCCGGCACCATTCGGTGGCATGAAATCGAGCGGTATCGGCCGTGATGGCGGTGACTACAGCTTCGAGTTTTACATGGAAACGAAGAATATCTGCGTTGCGTTGGGAACGCACCGGGTGCCACAGTTGGGCAAGGCATGAGTCTTTACCATTTGCAGAAGTTTCTCTACGAGCTGAATCGCGACGAGACGGCGCAGGGGAAGTATCGGGCCGACCTTGATGCGCTAATCAGTGAATTCGATCTGTCCGCTGAAGAAAGCAATGCATTGCGTGAAGGTGATATCGGACTCTTGTATGTGCTTGGCGTCAATGGCCAGATCCTGATGCACTATGCAGCGTTCTTAGGGATAGAATGGTTCGATTACCTCGAACAGATGCGTGCCGGAATCGAGAAATATGGACCCGTGCGCGCCGGCGTCTACGCGATGACCGGCGGAGGCGAAAGCTTCACTGCAGAAGGGAAAAAACAATGAGCCTCGTCTACGCTGGCGTGTTAAGCCATGCGCCCGGTATTACCGGCCGCGCGGATCTGTGTGAAAACGTCGATAAACGCGATGAGTTCTATGCGGCGCTCGACAATCAGCGCAAGGAAATCGAAGCGACCGGTGCAGAGGCCCTGATCGTTATTGCGGCCGAACATTTTGCCAACTTCTTTATGAATAATATGCCGGCCTATTGCATCGGCATCGGCGAGCAGTATGAAGGACCTATAGAAGATCCCGAGTGGTTGAAGATCAAGAAAACGACCGTGCCCGGTGCTCCGGATCTCGGGACGAGAATCACGCGCGAGGTCATGAAAACTGTCGATGTTGCCTACGCCGAGGAGTGGAAATTCGATCACGGCATCATGGTGCCGCTGCATTTCCTGACGCCGGCGTACGACCTGCCAATCATTCCTGTCAACATCAACTGCCAGGGCCCACCGCTGACGCCTTTGCCCCGGGCGTGGGCATTCGGTGAGGCATTGCGCCGCGCCTGCGATGCGGCGCCCGAGAAAATCGCAGTCGTCGGTACCGGTGGAATCTCACACTGGCCGGCAACACCGGACTCAGGGAAGATCAACGAAGCATGGGATCGCGATTTTCTTGATCGACTAATGCGCAACGACAAGGCTGCGCTTCTCGACTACGACGACGCAGAAACCTATCGCGATGCAGGGCAGGGCGGGTTCGAGATACGCACATTTATCGCCATCGCCGCCGCGGCAGGGGGTCTGGGAGACCTGCAGTTCTATACCGCCGAGCTGCCCATATTCGCTGTGGGCTGCACCGTCGCCAAATTCTCATTAACGAAGTAAGCCTAACCAGCAGGAGTATTACCTCATGCCCCACATGAAGCCGCTCGCGTTCGACAGCGTCGCTGAAGACATTCAGGAGCGATTTACCCATTACAAGAATACGCGCGGCTTTACGCCCAACAGCATACAGACGATGGCGCGTCGGCCGAACATTGTGCGTGCGTTCATGCAATTGAACCAGGCTGTACTTTATGAGGGGTCGGTATCTGAAGAGCTGAAAATGCTGGTGAGCCTGATCGCAAGCCAGGCTGCAGGGTGTCGTTACTGCCAGGCGCACATGGCTAACCTGTCGAAAATTTACGATGCGTCAGCAGAAAAGATCGCGAGGGTGTGGGAATTCGAGACGGCGGATTGCTTTACGGATGCAGAGCGCGCGGCGTTAAGGCTCGCTTACAAAGGCGCGCTGGCGCCAGCACAGGCGACAGAGGATGATTTCGCCGAGGCGTACAAGTACTTCAGCGAAGAGGAGGTTGTAGAGATCGTTGCCTCCATCGCGTTGTTCGGGTTTCTGAACCGGTGGAATGATACGATGGCCACCGAACTGGAGGAACTGCCAGCCGAAGTTGCAAAGCAAACCATCGGTGAGGAATTCGGCTGGGAGGCAGGGAAGCACGGCGGCTAAGACTGCTTTCCCGCAGCGAACAGAAAAAAAACCAACGGAGAGCAGGTATGGCGAATGCCGTAGCAACCAGCGAAAGCATTGTCCACGACGTAATTGACAACGGTCAGGTCAGTGGCCAACAGCTCCTCGTTATAGCGCTTTGCCTGTTCTTCAATATGCTCGATGGATTCGATATTACTGCGATGGCGATCGTAGCCAGCGCAGTGTCGACGGAGCTCGAGCTAACGCCCGACAGGCTCGGCCTGATCTTCAGCTTTGCACTGGCTGGCATGATGGCGGGCGCAATGTTCCTCGCGCCGGTCTCCGATATTATTGGCCGCAGAAAACTGATTATCATGTCTCTTGCGCTGGTCGGCCTGTCGATTGTGCTTACTGCCAGCGCGTCAACGCTGCCGGAATTTATCATCCTGCGTTTTATCAGTGGCGTAGGTGCAGGTGCGATGCTGGCAAGCCAGGCGGCACTCTCTTCCGAATACAGCCCGGATAAATACCGGGCGCTCACCGTCGCAGTGGTCACGTCCGGGTATCCGATGGGTGCAATGATGACATCGGTTATCGCGGGCTTCATCATGCCGGAGTATGGATGGCGCGGCATGTTCTGGTTTGGCGGTTTGCTAACGGTTTCGATGGTTTTTGTCGCGTGGCTGTTGATTCCCGAGTCACTCAAATACCTGCTTGAAAAGCATCCGGAAGGCGCCCTGGAAAGGATCAACCGGATCTTAAGGAAACTGAAAAAGGATCAGCTTGCCGAATTACCGGCCGTCGTTCAGAAGGAGCACACTGAGTCTGGCGGCTTCATCGCCGGTATGCTGCAATTACTCAATAAAAAGCACCGCAAAATGACGCTCACGTTGTGGACGGCATTCCTGCTTTGCTTCAGCACGCTTTACTTCCTGATGAGCTGGATTCCTATATTGATGGAGGACTCCGGTTTCAGTGTGGAAGTGGGGCGCCAGGCATTCTTCCTGTTCAATCTGGGCGGCGTCATCGGCATCTATCTGATGGGCTGGATGTCCACAAAGTGGAAGCTGACTAACCTGATTCTTTATCTTTCCGTTGCTTCCGCGATCGGGATGGTGATATTTGCAATGGCGCCGACGCAGCTCAATCTGCTGCTCGTGCTGACACTACTGATCGGCATTCTGCAACAAGGTGGATTCACGGGTCTTTACGGTGTCGCTGCAAAGGCCTATCCGACCCATATCAGGACCACCGGCATTGGCTGGTCGATTGGACTCGGCAGGCTAGGGGCCGTAATCGGACCGGGAGTCGCCGGGTACCTGATTGCGGCGGGCCTGGATATGTCAGCCAATTACATCATTTTCGCGATACCGATGGCGGTCGGTGGTTTCATCGCCTACCGATTACATATCCACTAGCGTTAACGGTTGCGCATCATTCGGCGAGGGTAAGGGCAATCAGTTCACCGGCGCGATTCGGCGCGCCGGCGGCGACCACGATGTACTGCTTGCCGTTGATGGCATAGGTCATCGGCACACCACTCTGGTTCGCACCGAGATCGATTTCAGCCAGCACTTCGCCAGTCTTCTTATCGTGTGCCCTGAACATTGCGCCACCCCCCCAGACTCCATATAGACCGGCGCCTTCGCCAGCAAACAGCAAGGTCTTGGTCACGAGCATGCCGGCGCGTTCCTCATGCCCGGTTGGTGGCAAGTCAACGCCAGCAAGTTTTTCATGATTTTTTACCCATTCCGGGGTCCCGCCGTTTGCCCTGAACCACAGCACTTTGCCGGTATTCATATCAAGCGCCGTTATTCTCCCCCACGGCGGCTTTAGAAGTGGCAGGCCGAACGGTCCATCTATCTCGTCGAAGCGAGACACGAACTGCATGTTTGATCGGTCCGGGTCTTGGAACATTGCCATTGCGCCGAGCGTGGCTGCGGACGACACATACAGGATGCCGGATTCGGGATCGGCAACCGCGCCCTGCCAATTAGCGCCGCCGATGCCCGACGGTGACATCAGTGTGCCGTAGTTGGATTCCGAGATTACAGTTCCGGGCGTAAACACCGGTCCAAGCGTGTATTTTGACGCGATCCTTTTCGCTTCGTCGAATATTTCCGGTGTCAGGTCGTTGAGGCTATCGATAGTTACCCCGTTTGGCATGAAGGGTTCGGGCAACGTAGGGATGGGTTGCGTTGGTGCGGTGATTTCATCCGGTACGTTACTCGCCGGAAACGGCGTTTCGACGATCGGCCAGACGGGCTCACCCGTGCGTCGATCAAAAACGAACGTCGTGCCTTGTTTCGTTATCTGCGCTACCGCCGGGATTTTCACACCGTCAACTTCGATATCCATCAAAACCGGCGGCGCCGGCAAGTCGTAATCCCAAATGGGGTGGTGGACCGTTTGAAAATGCCATACTCGTTTGCCGGTCTTTGCGTCCAGGCATACAAGGCTTTGTGCATACAGATTGTCGCCCGGTCGATGGCCACCATAGAAATCCCCGGTCGGAGCTTCCGTTGGCAGATAAACGTAACCCAGTTCCGGGTCAGCAGACATCGGCGTCCAGACGCCCACGTTGCCTGTATATGTCCACGAATCGTCGAGCCATGTTTCATGACCAGGCTCACCAGGTTGAGGGATGGTGTGGAAAATCCACCGGCGCTCTCCCGTCACTGCATCGTAGCCAGTCACGTTACCGACCGGCATCTCCTTTGTGGGCGGCGCTATGCCAGCTGGAAACGCGGAACCCACAATCACGACATCGCCGACGACAATCGGCGGCGAACTTGCGCCAATCGGGGCAGTTTCCAGGTCGAGGTCCTGATCGAGATTCGCTTTCAGATCGACAATTCCGCCATCGCCGAATGACGCGCGGGGTCTGCCATCCTTCGCGTTGAGTGCAATCAGGCGGTAGCCGGGTGAAATGACAAAAACGGTTTCCTGGTCACCATCGCGCCGGTAGGCGACCCCCCGACCCGGCCCTTTGCGCGGCGCGTTTTCCCCGCGTTCGCCCTCGTCGATGCGGTACATCCATAGCGTCTCACCCGATGCCGCATCAATCGCGACGACGGCACGACGAATTCCGGCTGTCGCGTAGAGTACGCCATTGGCCATCAATGGGGTGGTCTGCAGATTCGGCCAGGAAACCGGTCCGAAGTTATCGGACCGCCAGCGCCAGGCTATCTGCAAATCCTTCGCGTTGTCGCGATTGATAAGATCGAGTTCAGAGTAATTCTTGCTTCCGGGGTCCCCGCGGTGATGTAGCCACTCGACCATCAGGCCGTCTGCTTCCTGCGATGACCCAAGCTCCTCCGCAACCGCCTGTCCCGGATCCGAGAAAACGATCCCACCCAGGCTGTCGGAATCAATTGCCAGCCTGTCCCGACCCGACGGATAGGCATTTCGGTTGAGCATGAACGCAACCACGTTGGCGTACTCGGCGTCGGTGAGTCCGGCCGGCTTCGTCACCGGCATCGTTTGTCGCGTCAAAGAAATGAAATCCGCCAGCGATCGATCTCGCCAGCTTTCTATAAACGCACGTCCGGCAAGTGCTGGCCCGCCTTCTGCGCCTTCCAGCACGCGACCATGACAGGCTGCGCATTCCTGGCGATAGACCGTTTGGCCCGCGACAGCCTGGTCCATCGAGTAGACACCAGCGCCGGTATCAGTCTGTGCGGCGACCGTTGTTGAGAGCAGTATAAGGAGGAGTGCAATGACGCCGTTTCTTTTCATGCCACTATCCTACAAAAAGCGAGGGTACCGGGATACTCCGCCGGTAAAGGAAAAAGCCGCACACAGTCTGGCAAGTCTGGATCATTGCGCAATAACATGTTGCGCAGTGCGATATACTCACGACAAGAACGCGGCACAGGACGCTGACGTTCCGGACCAATGGATGCGTCCGGGGAGGGGTATGACACAGTCCGATAATAAGAAACCGGCCAAGTCCTCGACGGTACACAGCGTCGTCGTTGCCTCAAAACTGCTCGAATACCTGGCGGACAGCGGTCGACCGCAGCGGGTCACGGATATTGCAGCGCACCTCGGTATGACCAAGGCACGGGTGTCGCGGCACTTAAGCACGCTAAGCGATCTCGGCATGGTCGCCAGGATGCCGGACAAGAGTGGTTATCGGCTTGGACCGACACTGTTTCGGTTGTCGAACGCAGCGCTGGATCAATACGAGATCACCAACATCGCCTACCGCTATATGGTCGTATTGCGTAACCAGATACAGGAATCGCTGCTACTTGCGATACCGGCTGGCGGCGATGCGCTAATCGTATCGACCATTTCGAGTGGCAAGTCCCTGTCGCCAAACCTTGTCAGGGGCACGCGCTGGAGTATCCCGACGTCGCCAACCGCGGCGGTGATTCTCGCCTTCGCACAGGAATTTGTGCGCGAAAGAGTCCTGGCGCGGCGCAGCGAACGTAATCCTGATGTCGACGTGGTTCTCGATCCGACCAGGCAGCGAGCGGAGTTCGCCAAGATCCAGCGTCAGTTTTATGCGTTTGCGGAAGATCCGCATGATGCGGGGTTTTCCGTCTTATCCGCGCCGGTATTTGATCACGCTGAGAGACTCGAGGCCGCACTGACTATCGTGATGAATCGACGACCGGGTTCGGTCAACCAGGAGCTTCAGTACCTGCGGGTTCTCAAGGAATCGGCGATCGAGATTTCCCGTGCACTGGGATCGGTGCAAATGGCGGATCAGATGGCCGCGTCACTCACCTGAATCGAACGCTGATCAGGCAGGCACAGGCACAATGGCAAGTATCGTTCTGGGTATAGGCTGCGCGCATACACCGCAGTTGCATACCGCTGCGGATCAGTGGGATATCCGCGCCCACCGCGACGCCGCGGACGGTGTTCCGCTTTGGTACAAAGGCGAGCGTATGACCTATGCTGAAGTCCTTGAAAAGCGCGCTCATATGGACCTGCTGATCAGTATGTCCGCGCGGGAAAAGCGCCTGCAAGCGTCGTTCGCTGCGATCGCCAGGCTCGGCGACGTATTCGCCGCGGTGAATCCGGATGTGACGATCATTTTTGGCAACGATCAGGCAGAGATGTTTCTCGACGATCTGAAACCGGCATTCACCATCATGGGAAGCCCGGCGTTTCGCAATGTGCCCCGAACCGATGCGCAAAAGTCCCGGCTGCCGCCCGGTATCGAACTTTCTGATAGCGGACATCTGCCGGATAGCGCTGCTACATTATTTCCGGGCCATCCAGAGCTTGCCATGCACCTTGCCCGGTGTGCAGTTGAAAACGAATTCGACATTGCCTGGTCAGGTCGTCAGTTCCATCCTGATCCTGAACGGTCGCAATCGAGTGGGATGCCACATGCGTATGGATTTATCTACAAGCAACTCTTCCGCGAGCGGCCGGTCCGCAATATACCAATCGACAGCAACACCGTTTATCCACCGAACCAGCCGTCAGCGGGGCGCTGTTTTGCGTTCGGTAACATGATCGGTGATGCGATCCGCGCCTGGGAAGAAGACCTGCGTGTTTGTGTAATTGCGTCAGGAGGCCTGAGTCATTTCGTGGTTGACGAAGAATTCGATCGCGACATCATGCAAGCCATGGAGAAGAATGACTTCGAGCACTTGCTGACGTACCACGAGGGTTACTACCAGGCAGGCTCTTCAGAGATCAAATCCTGGATTGCGGCTGGCGGCGCGATGCAGGGATTCGGCCTGAAGGGACAGGTTGTGGACTACCAGGCGCTTTATCGCACGCCGGCCGGGACGGGCAGCTCGGCCGCTTTCATGCTCTGGCAATAGTTCAAACGCTCTTATTCAGAAGATGGCTGCCCTGAAGCGAAAATCTGACGCTACTGCACGCCGGGATTAAACTGAATATGACATTCCTCGCATGGCGGATACAAAACCTCGCCGGCTGTGAACATGGCCTCGACATCTTTTTCTTCCGCGGCCTTGCGGGCATCGATCCCCGCGCCAATCAGGCGATCGGCAAACGCATCCCATTCAGGATCAGCTGCCCACTCGTTGTCCATGGGTCCCGTTCCGCCGACCTTGATTGTCTTGCCCGCATCGATCACGACCTCGGCCGCGTCAATAAAAACCCGCCAGTCCGCGTCAGTTTGCGGGTCCTCAATACCCCACAGCGTGTCTGTCGCCGGTGTTACGACGGTCACCATCAAATCGAGGACGCTCTTCGTCGGGACCGGAGGCTCGTCATCATCGGCAATGCTGTACTGACAGCCAATCTGCAGCAGGCATGCAATGACAAGCAAAGGGATTCTTAACATTACCGGCGTACCTCTGGACACTCGCAAAAAATCTTGAGTCATCAAGCTAGCGCGAAATTCGCGGCAATGTTTATCCGGACAATTACCTATTAAAGATTGCTTGTCACGCCTGACGACACGAACCCTGGTGTCGGGGCATACGGTGTGGGCGTATTTCGGTACGATAGGCACACGAACACAGATAACATCGGTCTGTCATCGACGGCGAGTGCCGGCCAGACGACAAAAGAACAAGTAATAAGGTCTACGGGGAAGGAGAACACAGTGTTTGAATGGCTTGAGCTTACGCCAGTAGCAATCTGGGTGGGTGAGTCCCTTTACGGGTACCCGTTTATGCTGGGTTTACATGCAGTGGGACTTGCAATCGTTGTGGGCATATTCGCGATGCGCGATATGCGTCTGCTGGGGCAGTTTTCCGGAATCAGCTACGCATCGATCGATGGTCTGCGCAAACTGGCATGGACCGGTTTCGGAATTAATGCTATTTCAGGGTGTTTCCTCTTTAGTTCGCAAGCCACGACGTTTGTAGAAAGCACGCCGTTTCTACTAAAGATCGGCATGATATTTCTGGCGGCTATTTGCGCAGCAATTATTCAACACAGAATGCATGCTGACGCAGCGAAATGGGATGAGTCGGGCATCGCAGCGCCAGGGTCTGTGCGGGCATTGGCATTCGTGTCGCTTTTGCTCTGGATGGGCGCGATTATCTCCGGTCGCCTGGTTGCGTACCTGTAGAAGATAGGGAGAAAGAAATGGAAGGTTTTGTACAAGCTATCGAAGGTACGGCGATCAACCAGTGGGTCCTCGGTTCGCAATGGGCCTGGCCGATAATGGAGATTCTGCACTTCATGGGGCTGTCAATGCTACTCGGGTCCCTGCTGATTATTGACCTGCGTATGGCGGGCTTCTTTCGCAAGATCGACGTTGGTGCAACGCACAAGATGCTGCCGTGGGTGTTTATCGGTTTTGGCATCAACATGACAACGGGAATCCTGTTTGTGATGGGTGATCCGGCTCGCTACACGGCCAACATCGGATTCTGGTGGAAAATGGCGCTAGTCATCGTTGCGGGGCTAAATGCACTGTGGTTCTGGTGGAAAATCAATCCGGTCATGCAGACCTGGGAGCCGCATGCTGATACGCCGGCACTGGCGAAAGTGATCGCATGGGTGTCACTGGGTTCATGGTTTGGTGTGTTGCTTCTCGGGCGATTGATTCCATACATTGGCACGGGCTAGTCGGGCGATACAGATCCTGGTTTGAAAAAGGCTCGCAATTGCGAGCCTTTTTTTGTCTGTTTCGGTTGTTGTAACGACCCTCGGACGTGAGATCGATAACTCGATAAGCTGTATTTAATGAGCGAAGTCAGCGTTTCCGCATTCTCAAGCCGGAACTACCGCAAATATCTGTACGGAAATATTTGCTCCGTTCTGGGTGTCTGGATTCAGCGCCTCGCACTGGGTTGGCACGCATGGCAACTCAGTGAGTCAGCGCTGGTTGTCGGATTGGTGGCGGCAGCCCAGTTCATGCCACTCATCGTATTGACGCCTTTCTTTGGCGTGGTCGTGGATCGGGTCAATACCCGCCTTGCTGCAATTGCGATGCATGCCGTGCTCGCGCTGATTGCGACCATGCTTGCTGTGCTCACGTTGTCCGGAAACATGACGATCGAGTGGCTCGGTGCGTTGGCGCTGATGCATGGACTGGCAAATAGCGCGTATTCTCCCGTTCGACTTGCGCTCATTCCGAACCTCGTGCGCAAGGAGCAGTTCCCGAGCGCGGTCGCGATCGCATCAATGTCCTTCAACATTTCGCGCTTTATTGGTCCCGGAATCGCGGGCGCAATTGTCGCTCTTTATGGGCTGGCCGCCGCCTATGCGGTTAACGCTGTGACCTACCTGCCGGTAATCCTTGCGTTGGCGATAATTCGAATTGATGAGCGTCCCGAGGACAAAGCGCCCGGTAAACCGTATTTCGAGCAGCTGCTGGAAGGCGTCAGGTATACGCGAGATCATGCGCAGATTCGGCAAATCATTCTGCTTTCCGGGGTCAGCAACTTTTTTGGCCGCGGAATACTCGAGCTGATGCCTGCATTTGCTGCGCTTATATTTGAGGGTGGAAGTGGTGTACTGGCAGCGCTGATGGCAGCTGCGGGTATCGGCGCAATTCTTGCAAGTCTGCTCTTCTCATTCGGCGCTTTTCGACATCAACTGCATGCGGTCGTTGCCGTCGGATCAATCGGTGTCGGACTTTCCGTCGCATCCTTTGGCTGGATCAGCACTCTCCCGATGGGAATTTTCGCCGTGCTGATGCTGGGCATGTTTGCAAGCGTGGTCTCCATCGCATCACAGACGGAAGTCCAGATCCTGGTCGAGAATCGCCTGCGTGGCAGAGTGATGAGTCTCTGGACGCTGATTATCATGGGTGGGCCCGCTGTCGGCAGCGTGGTCGCCGGCGCGCTCGCGGGTGACATCGGTCCTACCTACACGTTGTACGCGTTCGCGGCGACCTGCTTTATCCTGATCCTGGTCGTTGGTTTGAAACGTCCAAATCCTTCAGCCGTCGCTAATCATTGATTGATGATCAGTATCGCTGAAGTTGATTCAGGTGCGGACGAGGCAAGGCGAAAACCGGCGAGATCGCGGAATGTACATGCAGTACATGAGCATTTCGAGCCGGTTTTCAACGCCGCATCGTGCCAGCTGAATCAACTTCAGTCCGCATGGGCGATGCCGGCGGCGATGCCGAGTTCCGGTGCGACGGTATAGAAGTCAGTAACGGGCGCGGACCCACCTGCCGCCTTGTGTGCCGCGGCAGCGGCGATCCACGTATGCAACTCCATTGAGCCGATACCAGCTTCTTCGATCAATGCATAGGGATCCCACTGGTCAAATTCTTCAAGGCGATTGCCACAGAACACCTCCAGGAAGCGCTCATCGGCTTCCTGATTGAGTTTCATATCCTTGGCCGTGCGCTCACCACGGACGATCATCTCCGCCCCTTCGATATGCATGACTTCGAGCAGTTCAAGCCACTGCGCAGAACTTAATGATTCTGCCTCGTCGCCCCCCGATCGCTGCCACGCAGCAACTTCCGGCGTTCCCTCGCCAATCTCCGGGTAATAGCGACGTGGATTATGGGACATGCCTCCGGAAGCCAGGAACAGTACGCGCTTCCCCAGGCCTGCCGCATATTCGCCGATCGCCTGTCCCATCAGGCGTGTTCTGCGAAACGGGACATATGGTTCGGCAATGGCGTTAATGAATACGGGAACAACCGGTTTTGCGTCGAGGCCGCCAAGCATGTTGTTAATGGTCTGCGAAAAAGCGTGATCAATAGTCATGTCTGTCGAAAAAGCCGGGTCAATATCGTTCTGACGCAGGTAGTTGACGATTGCAGTCGCGGTATCCGTGGGCACGTCCAGCGGACCCTCGAACCCGCCGATGTCACCAACAGCGGTTGCTTTCAGGCCAACACAGAATGCCGGCATCAGCTTGAGAAAGAACCCGTTGAAATGGTCAGCGCCAAAGGCTATTACCAGGTCTGCATCGAAAGCCTTGGCGGCAGCTTCACGTTCTTTATACGCCGTCTGCAGACCACTCCATTCCTCAGGCGCCTGGGCGTAGCAATAGAGTAACGGGCTGTGGGATGCGCAAATCAAAGAGGTGGTCATAGTGGATTCCTAATTCGAGCCTACAGGCCCCTCGTTTCCAGGAGCGACGAAGATCCGCTCGATGTGTCGTCGGCTGATGCGCCAGCGCTTGTCCGGGCATAGCTCGTACTCATCAACGAAATCCGCAATCAGGTGCGGCACTGCATGCGATACGGGTGGAGTTGCATCGGCTGCGAAGGTCATACAAACGCTGCGGCCTTTCGCGGAGCGTCCATCAATGACCTGTAGTCGAAGCCCGGTTTGCAAATGGCGCGAAGTGCGCGCGCCCGATTGATTGCGTTGATCAAAAAGCGCATGAATTGCCGCCCGGCCATGCGAAGCTCTTGTACCGTGCGTGTATATCGCATTTTCGGTGAACAGGTCGGCAAATTGATCCGTCTTACGATGGTCGAGGAGGTAGCAAAAATCAGCATTCAGCTCCTGCAGCGCGAGCTTGATTGCGACGATGCCCTGACTTGTTAGCTCAGCCGCCACTGACCAATGTCCCTGTCCTCGACGATGACTTCGTTGACCAGCGTTCCCAGGCCTTCAATACTGACTTCCACCGGACCTGCTACCTGCTGAAAATTGGCATTGTGAATTGATTTCCGGCCTGGAGCGGGTTTGAAGGCCGTGCCACAACTAATGATGTCCCCGGCCTCGAGCGTCATGAACTGGCTTATGTAGCTGACCAGTTCCGCGACCTTGTAATTGTAATAGCGGGTACTGTCTTCAGCGACGACCTCGCCGCCGACCGAGCAACTGACTGCAAGATCGTCCGGGTCGGGGATATCGTCTGCGGTGACCAGCACCGGGCCCATGCAACCGAAGGTATCGGTACCCTTGTATCGAGCCGCGTAGGAGAGATGTTGCTCGCGACGCGACAGTTGCCCGGGGTCATCAGGATCCGTGTACAGGGCCCAATAATGAAACAGATCCTCGGCGCGCATGCCGTTGCCGGTGATGTCATTGAAGATCGTGTAGCCGAATATGCTGCTGATGGCGTCCACTGCATCGACATCTTTTGTCGTTCGACCAATCACAACTGCGAGTTCCGGTTCCGGATGTACGCTGCCGTAATAAGTCCTGATGCGGATCGCGCCGCCGTGCCCGACAAGGCAGGACGGTGGTTTGAGGAAGAACGCCGGATGGTCCGGAGCACTTATCTTGCGTTCATTGCTGGCCGAGTTATTCATCGCGACGCCGCAAATCTTTCCCGGCCTCGTGATTGGAGGCAGCCAGGCAATATCGTCGACGCGTACCGCATTATCAGCGGCCAGCGCGACTTTAATTTTCTCTTTCGCGGCGTCGCCCCCGGCGATCAGATCGAGCATGGATTCGACGCCATCGATAATGGCGAAGTCGCCATCTTCCTTTTCAACTCCGACATAGTTGGAGTCCGCGAAACCAAAGCTCGCGAGCCTCATTGCTCGGCAACCGATTTGTCTTGTCTGCCAGGCCAGATCATGCGAATTATCGTGTCGTCAGTATGGAACATGAGATGTTTCAGGGCACCTCCAATGTGTAACAGTATGAGCAGGAACAGGAGCAGTGAAGCGTTCGAATGCAGGAACCACGCGAAGGAACGGATCGCTTCGGATTCACCGGTCGGACCGGCAATCGAAAGGAAGCCAAAAATGCCGATCGCATGCCCGCCGGACCAAACGAGAAGGGGGCCGGAAAACAGCATCAAAATAAGAAAAATCAGCATCCCATAATGCGTAAACTTGGCGATACGATGGATCAACATAGATTGTCCCTTAACGTGCGGATGTCCCGATCGAAGACGCCAGACAACCCGGAAAAATATGAGCAACCAGGCGCTTGCCGCAATCGATACGTGCAACCGACGGACCTCATCAGCGTCGTCGGCCGGGCCGTCTAGAATACTCTGGCCAATAAACCACAGCGCAATGACGATTATTGTTGTTGTCCAATGCAGCAGGATCGAAATCCAGCCGTAAATTTCAGCGCTATCGTAAAGACGGGTCGACGCATCCTGCTTTGCGGATTTCTGTGGCATTGAGTCCTTGCAAGCGCCCGGAATCGACTCGTTATTTCAACACAGGGGCCAGTGTATTTCGACCCTTTGTTTCGCCGGGCGATACTTGTCGTGTATCGTCGCGGCAAGACGGATAGAATCACTGAACGTGCTTGAGTATGAACATTGCTGACAATGATACGAGAAGATTTTGATCCAGGGATGACCATCCGGCTGTGTTTCGCGGCGGTGCTTTTGTTGCTCGCGGGAACGCTGTTCGCACACGGGGTTGCCGGCGAAGATGCGGAATTCCTGGCAAGGAATGCGGGACGCGCGCTCGGCGTATTCACCTATCTCGGCGCCAAGCACATGTTCACCGGCTATGACCATTTGCTGTACCTGGTTGGCGTCATATTCTTCCTGTATCGACCCAAAGATATTGCGGTCTATGTAACGCTCTTTGCCCTTGGTCACAGCGTTACGCTACTTGGCGGCGTTCTCGGCGGAATTCATGTCAACGTGTACCTGGTGGACGCCCTGATCGGGCTGTCGGTCGTCTACAAGGCGTTCGAAAACCTGGACGGATTCAGAACGATATTCGGCGTACAACCCAATGCAAAAATCGCGGTGTTCGGGTTCGGTCTGGCGCACGGTTTCGGGTTGGCGACGAAACTGCAGGAGTTCGACCTGTCCGAAAATGGACTGGTGGCGAATATTGTGGCCTTCAACGTGGGTGTCGAGATTGGCCAACTGATGGCGCTGGCTGTATTGCTGATCCTGATCAATGCGTGGCGTGCCACGGGCGGGTTCAGTCGACACGCAAATGGTTTCAACGTGCTGCTGATGTTTGCCGGATTTACCCTCGCGGCCTATCAGCTATCAGGCTACTTCTACGCCACCTGATCACCAGGGTCCCGAGCTCAAAGGATTGACACCGCGTTAACGAACGTTAATGAATCCCGGAAAGTGTCGGAAATCAAAAGGCAAGTTGACGAAATTATCTCAGGGTGCGCGCTTGGAAGATCGCCGGTCTAGCGGCGATTGGTGCGGTAATTGTGTGAGCAAACTGAACTCGGGCGCCTGCCGAAGGAAGTCGGTATCGCCGCGGATGTTTTCGATCGCCGGAACTTTGATCCGGCAAACGACTCAACCGTAAGCGTCTATCTGCATACCCTGCGACAAAAACTTGATTCCTATTACCAGGGTTAACGGATTGTCCGGCGCAGCGTATTAAAATACCCGGGGGCGATTACCGTCTCGTTCTGAAGGCTGCCGAGGCATACACGGAAGGCGCGTCCGGCAGCTCGCACCGTGCCGAAAAGTCATAGCTTTTTCACGCTGCGATGGTCGCAGTGGCAGTCGCCGCTTTCGGGACGACCGTAACACTGGAAAACGGGTTTGTTGGCAGTTTGCGCGTCCGCCATTTCGGTGATGCGCCACTATCGGAAGACAATTCGGTGCAAAAGGACGGTACGACGCTGGTCAACCTGGGGCTTGCCTACCCGTTTGGCGAATTCGAAATCGGCCTGGACGTGCTGAATATCTTTAGACTCGGACGGAGACGATATCGAGTATTTTTACGAGAGCCGGCTATTCAATGAAGCCTCGCCGGTCGAGGACTTCCACTTCCATCCGGTCGAACCGCGCGAATTTCGTTTCCGACTTCGATTTAAGTTCTGAAGATCATTGATAGGCGCGCATGATCTCTTCGATGTTTTCATAGTAGCCGCGAACCTCGAGCACGATCTTCACCGGGTTCTCTTCGATATTCATCCAGTACCAGCCGTGGTTGCCGTCAAATGGCGCCACGATAGAGCCTGACGCGGCAGGGTCTTCGCTTTCTGCATACCGTACCCAGTATTGCTCGGGGTACTTGTCGGTCTCGTGCGGGTCCGCGTGAAAATCGGTGTAGACGGTCTCACCTTCGACCAGCTTCCACGAATACACGAGGGCATCGCCCTGCTTCATGTTCGCCTTGACCTCGACGTGCTCGAATTCATCCAGCGGAACTTCGATCGTATCGCTACGAAACGGCGTCGAATGCGACCGTGAGAACGGGTCACTCATGACCTCCGGATCGTAGAAATCGAAGTCTTCCGGCGCCGGCGCCCGGGGAAATTCGCCGGCAATCACCCTGGTCGCTGCGCCTGTCGACGCCGAAGGGGCAGCATCGGCCTCCGTCTGCTCCAGGTCGGTCAGTCCGAGTTTCGTACCGACACCCGTGGGATCCACGCCGTATTCCGCCGGCATGATAAACAGGAAGGTCACGATCACCGCGCCAAGCAACGTAAAGAAGGCGCTTTTGAAGAGGCTGCTGCTGGAAGGCCCCGGCGTTCGGGGATTGCTGTTTAAGTCGTTCATGGTCATAGAGATGGCACTGAATCATTGGAATACGGTCACATTAGCGTAGTCCGGCCAGATGGGACAAGCGCCGCAGTCATCCTGGATTGCTGCACGTAACAAACGGTGCCAATCGCGGGGCAAAGTTAAGGATTGTCAAACAGTTGGATCGATATCGCTATTCGTGACAGGATACGCCGCCAGAGCGCTTGCAGGCAGGCATTATGCCGCGGCATTAAGTATTGTTCGGATCGTATGAAAACAGCCCTTACCAAAATTGTTTCAGTTGCAATTTCATTGCTGCTCCTGTCGAGCGCGACTGCCGCCCAGAATATTCAGATGGGGGACAAAAGGTTTCGCATACACCGGATTACCAGTGCGCCTCAAATCGATGGTGAGCTCGGAGAAAGCGAGTGGGCTGATGCGACGACGATAGCTGATCTGCATGAAGTGCAACCGGTGGAATTCAGCGCACCGTCCGAGAGGACTGAGTGGTTCGTCGCCTATGATGACCGGGTACTCTACATTGCAGCGCATGCCTACGACAGCGAGCCGGATGCCATTGTCGCGCAGACGCTGCGCCAGGGTGGCCAGCTGAACTCCGACGATTTTCTGCGCGTCATACTCGACGCATTCAATAACAAGCGCAGTGGTTATTCATTCACGCTGAATCCAAATGGCGTGCGCGCAGAGGCCATCTACGCGACTCCAACGCGGCCGTCGGACGACTGGGATGGCATTTGGCGCGGCGCGGCAAAGAAAGTCGACGATGGTTGGGTAATGGAGATGGCCATACCGTTCAATACGCTGACTTTCGACCCAGCCAACGACACCTGGGGCGTGAACTTTCAAAGACGCATTGCGCGACGGAACGAGACTATCGCCTGGCAGTCGCGCAACGGCGCAGTCAATCCAACCGTTTCCGGAGAAGCATTCGGTTTCAATAACCTGAGCCAGGGAATTGGTCTCGACGTTATTCCCTCGGCGAGCACGGTGTATACGGACGATCGCGTGCTCGGAACAGCCGACACGAAACTCAATCCGTCTGTGGATATCAACTACAAACTGACACCCTCTATTAACGCGCTGCTGACATTTAACACCGACTTTGCGGCAACTGAGGTGGACGGTCGTCAGCTGGGCCTGCAAAGGTTCAGTTTATTCTTCCCGGAAAAGCGCGGCTTCTTTCTGACCGATTTCGATATTTTCCAGTTCGGTGGCGTGCCATTGGGTGGCGGTGGCGGCGGTGGCAACAACAGGACCGCTGGTACCCGTTCCGGTACGAATGGGCTCGCATTTTTCTCGCGCCGCATCGGCCTTACGAGCGACAATGACCAGGTCGACATCGTGGCAGGCTCCAAAGTCAGCGGAAGAATCGGCGATCTGGATTTCGGTACGCTCTACATCCTTCAGGACGAGTACGTTAACGAAGATTTGGACCAGATCGATCAGTCTGATCTCTTCGTAACCCGGGTATCAAGCGGTATTTTGGAAGAATCGTCCATTGGTGCAATCTTCACCCACGGCGATCCGCGTGCAAACGAAACCAGCTCGCTCTATGGCGCAGATTTCCTGTATCGCAATACCCGATTCGGCGACAACCGGTCTATCCAGGGGAATTTCTGGATTCAGAAATCAGACAATGAAGGCGTTGACGGCAAAGATCTTGCCTGGAGTGCGGTGCTGGGCTTTCCTGCACGCTTAGGGTTCGAGGGCGGGCTACAGATTCATGAAGTCGAGGAGAACTTTGATCCGGCAATGGGTTTCGCCAATCGTACGGGCGTGCGTCTGTATGGCGGCGAATTCGGACATCGAGTGGTTCGTGAGGGTAATCCGTTTATCCAGGAGATCAGCCACGGCCTCGAGTTTACGCGTTGGGAGTTTCTCGATACCGGGCGCATTCAGACACAGGAGATCCAGGCGGACTTCTTCAGCATGCGTTCGCGTGCGGGCGATTTTGGTCGTATTGACGTGAGCTTTCAGACAGAGGGTCTGCGGGACGGCGAGCAGCCACTCGACGACCTGGGAATCATAATTCCGGCCGGTGAGTATTCGTTTGAACGCGTTGGCTCGTTTATGCGAAGCGCCAATGTCAGAAAGTGGAACTTCGAACTTCGTATCGAAGACGGCGGTTTTTTCAACGGTGACAGGTTCCAGTTTCGGCCGGAGATCGGCTGGACACCGAATGAGCATTTCAGCATTTCTTTCGAATATGACTATAACAAGTTCGATTTTCCAGGCGTTTCTGCTATCACTCGACAGATGACCCTTGAGAGCGAAATTTCGTTCAATTCGCACTGGTCGCTCGTTACACTAGCCCAATATGACAACATTTCTGACGACATCGGTATTAATTCCAGGCTCCGGTACAACCTCTCGGCAGGCCAGGATATCTGGTTTGTCATCAATCACAACATGTCCCGCGATATCTCGGTCGACGACCGGTTCCGTAGCACGCAGTCGGTTGCCGCGGCAAAAATTCGGTACACGTTCCGTTACTAGTTCCTGTCGCTCGTGCCACTTGCGCTGACAGGGCGTCGTCGTGGCATCAACCAATAGCGAATCCCTGGAGGAGTTCAGGAATAACTGGAAGATTCTGCTGGTTGCTTTCGTCTGCATGCTTTTTGCCTTTAGCGCACCGGCACTGCTAATCCCTTTTATTTACCCCGATGTGATCCGCGAGTTTGGCTGGACCCGCGAGCAGGCCACGCTGCTGGCTTCCGCCAAGTATCTCACCGGGGCGGTTATCGCTATTGTCATCGGACGTTGTATCGACTTAGTCGGCGTTCGGCGAGTACTTATTGTTGTGTCAATCGCAGGCGGTCTTGCGTTGATCAGCTTTCTGTGGACCGCTGGTCTCGGCGCTTACTATGCGGCAGGCGTATTGTTAGGCGTGGCCGGTGCGGGCACGATGGTCTCAATCAAGGTTCTGATATCGAGAACGTTTCACGCCTCGCAGGGAACGGCAATGGGCATTGCGATGCTAGGTACGAGCATAGGCAGCGTCGTACTACCCCTGGCGATTACCCAACTGATCGAAAGTTTCGGTTGGCGGGTTGGCACCGCATTGTTGAGCATCGGCGTGTGGGTCATCGCACTACCGCTCATGATATTTTTTCTTACCGATAGATCGTTCGAGAGCAGCAATCAGGCCAGTTCAAACGTCGACGATCGATCGGCAACATTGAGTTGGAGTGCCGTCAGCGCGTTGCTGATACAACCGCAATTCTGGCTGATTGCAGCGGCGGTATTTGCTGCAGGGTTCGTGGATCAGGCTTTTATTCAGCACCAGGTGCTTTATCTGCGCAGCGATCTCGGCCTCAGCGCAACCTATGTCGCAACCGGTATCAGCGCAATAGGTTTTGTCGGCATCATTGTACGTCCGCTCGTTGGCGCCGTATTCGACAGGTGGTCCATACCGGGCGTTGGCTTTGTTTATGCCGTACTGTCGATGAGTTGCCTGGCGGCGCTTGCCGCGCTGAATCCCTTCATATTTGCCGCATTTGTCGTATTCCGGGCTATCGGACATGCGGCAGTGTTGCTGGATACGACCGTGCTTGCGAAGCACACCTTCGGCCTGGCCAATATTGGCATTCTGCTCGGTGCGCTCACCGCAGTTGTGAATTTAGGTTTTGCCACCGGACCGTGGTTCGTTGCCCGGATGTATGCTGCTACCGGATCCTACTCCGTTGCCTTTACCATCTGTGCCGTTGTTGGTGTAATGGCGGCGGTCGTTCTGTTGCCAGTGAAACCCGTGTACTGGTTGCAACAAAAAGGTCAAGGCCCATTATCTCAACCGGTCGAATAATCGCGATGACCCGGCTTCGAGTGATTTGACCGGTAGTCCGAAAATTGCGTTGAACCTGTCAATATTTGTGCGTTTTGATTCACGCGCAGGCTGAAACAGGCAATAATCGCGTCAGGCAGGGAATGAATATCATGGTGCGCGGTCATACGCAGCTGCGCGCATTGTCTGCATCAATCCGTTAGTCAATCTGGAGGTTTTATGAAAAACGTTTTTCGGTCGCTGGCCGCGACTGTAATCGTAACCCTGGCGCTGTCACAGGCAGCAAGTGCTGAGCTGGCTGATATGCCGCCGGGCGCCTATTCGTTGGACAAGTCTCATGGTTACATTACTTTCTCGTATAACCACCTGGGTTTCTCAACACCACACGTTGGCTTCAGTCGTTTCGACGTGGAGCTTGATCTGGACAGCGAAAACATCGAGAACAGCAGCGTGACGGTCCTGATCGATGCGACCAGCATCGACAGTCGCGTCGAAGAATTCGACGGCCATCTCAACGGCAGTAACTTCTTTGATACGGCAACCTATCCCGAGATCAGCTTCGTCTCGACTGAAATCAAGTCAAAGGGCGATGCGACTTTTGATATCGTCGGCGACCTGACCATCAAGGGCACGACCCTGCAGACAGTGTTGAATGCGACACTCCTCAAAGCGGCAAATCATCCGATGCGAAAGCTGCCGACCATTGGCGCAGTAGCGCAGACCCGGGTCAACCGGTCGGATTTTGGCCTGACCCGTGGCTTACCCATGATAAGCGATGAGGTCACTATCGATATATCGGTAGAACTGCCGCAGAAGACGGCAGATTGAGTCAGCTACGCTGATCTGAATCGACTCAGAAAGTTACAGGCGGCAACCACACGGGTTGCCGCTTTTTTTTGGCATACCATCGCGTTCAGGGGCCACCCCGACGCCGTGCGGGGCTCGCAATACGTTACAAATTGGCTGGCTGGGCATGTCCTTATCGAAGCGGGTTCGTTAGTATCTCGGCTGCAGGTAAGAATAATAAGAAGACAGGGGAAGCGATATGCCTGACTACGGGCTGATCACCAGTGGCAACGCCGGATGCGGTCGGATAGATTTTGTCGACGCCCGCAGGAGCGCACGCTGATGGGTAAGCTGTTTTCCCGCATCGGCCCGGGCATGATGGTCGCCGCGGTCGGTGTCGGTGTATCGCACCTGGTGCAATCCACCCGGGCGGGTGCCGATTTCGGCCTCTCACTGGTCTGGCTGGTCGTCCTGGTCGTTGTCCTGAAGTATCCGGCATTCCGTTTTGCCGTCGCTTACGCGTCCGCAACCGGCCGCAGCCTGATCCATGGCTACTCCAGGATCAGCAAGGTCGCACTGACGTGGCTTGGTCTCGCGTCGATCGTGGATATGTTCATTGCGCCGGCCGCCGTGAGCCTCGTTACCGCGGGGCTCATCATCAGCATCTTTAACGTTCCCTACAGTGCGCCGGTGGTTGCCGTTGGCCTGATGATCGTTTCGGCACTCATTTTGCTCAACGGCCACTACATGAAGGCAGAGCGCATCATCAAGGTCTTGGTGATCGCATTCTCCGTGTTGACCGTTCTGGCAATGTTCTTCGCTTTGCCGCTGCTAGGGAGCGACAACCGGTCCATATTTGCCGATCTGAACTACGATCGGTCGCTGCTACTCTTTATCATCGCGATAACCGGCTGGATGCCCATGCCTCTGAGCGGTGCGATATTTCAATCCAAATGGATCTGCGAAAAACGCAAGGCAATGGGAGCAGAAAACTTCAACTATGCGCAAGCACTGACGGATCTCCGTATCGGTTACGGATTGACGCTCGTGCTGGCCGTCTGTTTTGTCGTCATGGGCACGGCAGTTCTGTTCGAAACCGATCGCGTTGCGCCACAGAATCCGGGCGCATTTGCGACGGAAATGCTGTCGATATTCACGACGGTCTTTGGTCGCTGGATGTATCCCGTCATTTCCCTCGCCGCCCTCGCTGTCATGTGGTCGACACTGATTGCACTGATGGACGGATCGCCGCGCGTCGTTGATCGCATTGCAAGTTATGCCGGCAAGGAACCCGATAAGACGCGGGATCGTTATACGATGTTTCTTGCCATTCAGATCGTCGGAACCGTGGTGATTATATTGTTCCTGATGGGCAGCTTCGTCACCTTTCTCGATTTTGCCACCAGCATGGGTTTTGCTGCGGCACCTGCAATCGCCTATTATAATTATCGTGCCGTGACCTCAGCCGAGATTACCGGCGAATTCAGACCGGATGCGAAACTCGTCGCCTGGAGCTGGATCAGTATTATTTCGCTGGCCGGCTTTGCGTTGTCGTATTTCCTGTTCAGATTTATCCTGGTCTGAAGCAACCTTCTTTTCTAATCATTGAGTATTTTTGAATGACACGTACTGAAACTATGACGGGTGGCGAGGCGATGATCCGCGCTGCTGTCGCCAATGGAATCGACACTATTTTCGGGTTGCCCGGGGCACAGATTTACCCGATGTTCGATGCGATGTATCGCATGCCCGAATTGAAGCACGTGATTAGTCGCCACGAACAAGGCGCGGGCTACATGGCGCTTGGCGCCGCCGCCGCGACGGGTAAGCCAAGTGCATTTGCCGTTGTCCCGGGTCCCGGAGTACTGAACGCCTCGGCTGCGCTGTGTACCGCGGCCGGGACAAACAAACCGGTGCTGTGCCTGACTGGCCACGTTCCGTCGGAGTTTCTTGGCGCAGGGCGAGGGCACCTGCACGAACTGCCCGACCAACGTGGCACGCTGGCGAGTATCATCAAGCATGCCGACCACATATCCGATCCGACCAATACGTCAGCACAGGTGAATGAAGCTTTTCACCAGATGTTGTCGGGACGGCCCGGGCCTGCATCGATAGAAATGTGCTGGGACACCATGGCAAAGCCGTGGGATGTAGAGATCGGTCCTGGCAACACACTGATTGACAAGCCTGAAGTCAATGATGACGTCGTCGATGATGCCGCAAAACTCATCGCGAAAGCGAAGAACATCATGATCATGGTCGGCGGCGGGGCGCTGAATGCCTGCGACGAAGTTCACGAGCTTGCCGAGACGCTTGGCGCCGTTGTGACGGCTGCTCGCGGCGGCCGTGGGATCGTCAGCGAGGAGCACCAGTGCGGCGCATCGTCGGCGGCAGCAAGGAGATTATGGGATGACACTGATCTCCTGATCGGCATCGGCTCGCGGCTCGAAATGCAGTTCATGCGGTGGGGCTCGATGATGGAATATATCGATCGGTCGCCCGAGGGTGGCCCGAAGGTCATTCGAATCGATATCGATCCGACCGAGATGGATCGTTTCAAAGCGGATGCCGGGATTGTCGCCGATGCAGTCGATGGAACGCGTGCCCTGATAAATGCGATCGGGAAGCACGGCCACAATGCCGGAGACCTCGATCGAATTGCGGAGGCGAAGGCGACAGCCAGGAAGAATTTCGAGGAAATTCAGCCCCAGGTGGCCTACCTCGACGTCATTCGGGAAGTCCTGCCGCGTGACGGCTTTCTCATTGAGGAGTTGTGCCAGGTTGGGTTCGCAACTTACTACGCGTTTCCTGTTTATGAACCGCGCACGTTTGTGACGTGTGGCTACCAGGGCACGCTTGGTTACGGTTTTCCGACTGGCATCGGCGTTAAGGCAGCGTTGCCGGACAAGGCCGCGGTCTCCATTATTGGTGATGGCGGCTTCATGTTTGGCATGCCGGAGATGGCTACAGCGGTGCAGCACGACATCGGGCTGATCACGATCGTGTTCAATAACAACTCGTTCGGCAATGTGCGCCGCGATCAGCAGACGCAGTACGAGGGCCACCTGATCGGGGCAGATCTCACCAATCCGGATATGATGAAGTTGACAGAAGCGTTTGGCGCGGATGGCTACCGTGTCACGTCGCCTGACGAGCTGAAACCCGTGCTGGCAAAAGCCATCGACAATGACAAGCCGGCGTTGATCGAGGTCGTGGTCGAACGTGGCTCCGAGCCATCACCCTGGAAGTACATAACCTCCTACTAATTAATCGGGGTCGAACCGAAGTTTTCTGCAAAAATTAACTGGGGTCGAACCGAAGTTTTTTGCAGTAAACTTCGGTTCGACCCCAGTTAATTTGCCATTCGTTATTCACAACTTTCATGTTCTTGTTCCCACCATCGGGATAACAGGCGATTGTAGTCGGTGATGTAATCGCTGCCGGCAGTCAGCGCGGCGCGTTGTGTGCTACTCAGTTCATCCAGGTTCAGGGATAGCGTGAACCCGTCACGCGCGGTGTGGCATTCGAGCAATTCGTCGATGCCGCCAAATTCAACTGCTCCACCTGACTGCAGGCCAATCAATTTCGAGCGGCCATCTGCATACTCACGCGCCATGCGGGTCAGCAGGTCGTTTTCGTCGATCCAGGAGATGACCTGGTCTGCCGCGGACAGTGAGGTATCGGTCGATGGAAATCCTGCGGGAATATTCGCCGGATTCAGGGCCATCTTGTCCATTGCCAGCATGTCTTTCGGCCATATGTAATTGCCGCGACGCATCATCACCACCGTGCCGTCGGGGTAGTGCAGCTCGTGACCGCGAATCGTGTTCTCCTTGTATTTATCGGGCCAGCCAACCACGGTAATCGGATCGCCTACCTTAATGGCCTTGAGTTCGTCCGCGAAACCCAGTCGCTCTGCATCTCGCGGGTCCTCGGTTGAAAGCACCCACTTCTCTACGGAGCCATCATCTTTCTCCACGTTGATCCGGTAAATGCTGTGCGGAAACGAGAATCGCGCGCTGGTGACGGTTCCGGAAACAGTCACTTCGACTTTCCCATCGTAGTTGAGCACCGAATGATGTGCACAGGCGATGGTGAATGGAGCCAGCAACAAAGCTGCGGCTACTGAGATGATTGTTTTCATTCCTGGTCCTTAGAAGCGTTTCTGAGACCGTTCGAAATACATGTCGAGCAGGTTCTCGTTGTACATTTGTCGGTAGAACGAATCCGGATCACATTCGCTCGGATACATTTCGGTATCGGGGTCGCGTGTCCACATTCGGCGTCGAACCGGAGGTCTTTCGTAGTTGTCCGGATCGTGTAATGTGACGACCGCATTCAAGGTACTACCGTTGTCACTCAGTGAATAGACTTCTTCCAGGCGGGCATTCTCCGATACCGGTTCGCCGCGAAAATCGCGCACGTTCTGTGACAGCATCGTCGTCTCGACGACGAGGTTCTCGCCTTCCCAGCGTCCAGTGGAAAACCCCATGCCGGAGTGCTGATAAAACTCCGGCGGTTCCCTGCCATCCATGAATACGCGTCGAACCTCGCTGTCGAATTCGTAGATGAACGTCAGCCGGTTCTCGCTGGCGAGAATCTCGAACGGGTAACCACCCCACGCGACCATCGCCGTAATTCCCGGCGAGGCGCAGCGTACGTTCGGCTGGTCGTAATGCATCATGTAATCATTGAGCCAGGCATCGGCTGCGGGCGTCAGGTCCATCGTATATTTGCGAAAATCGATGCCCGGCGCCGGCTTCCATATGCCGGTCATATCGACAGGCTTTGCTTCAGTCGAACGTGCTACGGCCGCATACCTGGCACCTTGCCAGGTCCCATCCGAGACGTTGACCCTGGCTTCACTCTCGACGGTGTATGTTCCCGCGATCTGATCGCCATCGATCTTCCCCGTCAACCGCATCACGAACACAAATCCCCGGATGTCCCGCGAGTCGATCGCCACCTCGATATCATCTCCATCGATTCTGACCGGTGCAGGACCTCCTTCGACGAACGCCTGCCAGTTGTCCCCGTCACGTTCCAATTGAAGAAGCCCGATGATGGGCGCACCCTTGGGCTTCAGTTCAATCATCCAGTCGCCTTCGAGCGCCGGATTTGCTTGCGACGTGACTGCAACCATCGTCGCCATGATCAATGTGCAAATTCTTTTCATATCAGTAGCTCTGCCCAAGCACGGTGCCGTCCGGCAGTTCGATGCTGATCAGGGACATGATCTTTCGTCCGTCGCGCCCGAGGTAACCCTCGATTTTGACTTTGTCGCCGGCGGATATCGTTTCCCGGTTCCAACCCCGACGAACCAGCAACGTAGGACTGCTTGTACGAACATCCCATTTCTCCGTCTCACCTGCATCATTGGTAATTTCAATGTAGTAACGGACGTGAGGATTCTTGAACCAGACCTCCGTCACGACACCCTCTATGGTGCGCGTCTGGTCACCGAGGAACTCGGCTGCAAAAGAATGATGCGCATTGGCAGCCGCTGCGACAAGGCAGGCGGCAATGATGCTGAGAATTAGTCTTGATGGCATCCGATCCCCCGGGGTGGTCCGTATAGTAGACACGGTACTAGGGTGAATTATTACTGGCAAGAGACTCGCCATCCGGACGGTAACAATGGATCAAACGAGTAATTTCACGCCATCACCGGTCTCGATCTTGGCGATCAGTCTGAACTTGTCAGCTTCGACGACGTCAGCAGATGTCTTGAGGGTATGCAGCGCCGCCCGCACCCTGTTTGGCTGCGGATGTTCGATGCGCAAGCCGGCCAGCGTACCGGCCGCCGGAACCATTTTCGCCGGATGAGTGGTGTCGCCCCAGCTAATCAGGAATGGAATCGCCCCGTCCAATGGCATTGCGTAAGGATCTGTCAGTTGCCATTCGATCAGGCTACCATCGGCCTGTTCCCGGCTACCCCCCTCGATTCGCCCGATACCGTTTGCCGATCTCGACGGATCCTTCACAAATGTCGCGAGATCATCGACACGCAGCACCCACGTGACGAGACGCGCCGCTTGCTCGTCCGCCAAATCGACCAGCCGCCCCCGCCCTGGTGCAGGCAGACCCGGATCGCGTGCGATCACTTCGAGATAGGTGTCGGGGCCCAGTGACAATAGCGCATTGTGCGTTCCGAATTGCGGATGCCGACCGCCGGGCACCGGCCGAATACCCAGTAACGCTTCAATCTCGTCCATGCCACGCTCGAGCGTCGAACTGGCGTAAACAAGATGGTCGATTCCCCTGGGGGCAAGTCCGATGCTCGCCGGATTAACTGGCTGGCTCATCTAACCCGCAACCATAGAAAGACCACCTGGCTGAATGAAGCGCCGTGCCTACTCGTCGCTCACGCTAAAGGGAATGCGTTTTAGCGCCATTCGCCCGTTACTCATCACCATCAGTACGTCTTGCAGCACTTCAATATTCGTGAGCGGGTTTCCGGGCACCAATATCAGGTCTGCTTCAAAACCTGCTTTGATTTGACCTGTCTGGTCTTCCACCTGCAGCAACTCCGCCGAGTTGACGGTTGCCGTCTGCAGTGCCTCGAAATTGCTCATCCCCATGCGTACAAAATGTTCGACCTCGATCGAGATGCGGTTAATTGATTCGTTGTCATAGTAATTGTCGGCACCGGTCGCTATTTTCACGCCCATTGCATGTGCTTCGCGAATGACCTTTTCGAGCTGGGGCACCATGTGTTTGCCGCGCAGACGCAGAACATAGTCGTACTGCTCTTCATTCATTTCATCCATGGTGACGTAGGTCGGCACAAGCCACGTGCCGCGTTCCTCCATCAGCCCCAGCGTTTCCGTCGTAAGATACGTGCCATGTTCGATGCTCCTGGCACCCGCCAGGACGGCGGCCTTCGCTCCTTCGTTGCCGTGTGCGTGAACCAGCACCGGCAAGCCGTGCCGCGCCGCTTCGTCGACGACCACGCGCAGCTGTCGCTCGGTATACACCTGCTGGCGGGGATCCGTGTCGGGAAGACCGGCTCTTTGTGTGCCGCGGGTTTTGATGACGTCGACGCCCCGATCGACATTGATGTTGACCAGCCGGCGGAGTTCTTCATCCGTATTGACACCGCCTGCGAGCTCGGCGAGACGCGGGTCGGCAAGAACGGTCCCGCCAAGATCCGGCGTGACGAACACACCCGCAGCCTTGACGTCGGGACCGGGGATAGCGCCGCTGCGAACGAGTTCACGCAGTGCCACATCCTGGTACGCCGACACGCTCGCCGTGCGGATGGTGGTGACGCCGGATTCGAGCGCTCGTTTCGCCTGGTCGAGCGTGCTGATGTGCGTATGCACGTCAAACATGCCGGGCATCAGGTAGTTGCCTTCAAGATCTACAACGGTATAAGACGCAGCGATTGAGGGATTGCTGCCGGCAAGGCGCTCGATCTTGCCATCCTTCACAAAGACGGTTGCGTTCTCGATGATCTCGTTATCTACGCCATTGAAAATATTGGTATTGATCAGCGCGAACGCCTCTTCCTGCGCTGCGCAGATCTGCGCCATGAACAAGATGGTCAACGCGCCAAGATGTCTGCATAAGGCTCTGTGCATACTTTTCTCCGTGTCCATTGTAATAGTGGGATCGCTCGCGCCTAGTCCATATTCGCCTGCTGGCGCACCCAGCGCACAGCCTCTTCGTGAGTGCCATACCAGACATCAGGCCTGGAATTGATATGGTTAATCAATTCCCGCAGAACAATGATCCGGGAGCGGTGGCCAATATAGTGAGGATGCATCGTCAGGACGAATGTAGTGCCCTCATCGTACGCGACGTCAAATTCATCTTTGTATACTTCGAGAACGTCCCGGGGGTTGGCATATCGATCGCCGAGCGGATTCATCAGGGGCGCATCATCCAGGATCCATTGAACCGGCAGCTCGACGAGTCCAGTTGGCTCTCCGTTAGCGACAATTTCGTATGGTCGATCATCCGCCATCAGTGATGAATCGTAGAGAAAGCCCATTTCCATCAAGAGGCTGAGGGTGTTGTCGGAAAAGTTCCACGAAGGGGCTCTGTAACCGACCGGGCGCTTGCCGATGAGCTTCGTCATTCTTTCGACGGCCTTCCGCAACAGGCGCTCTTCATCGGCGCGCTGTAAATTGGCGTTGCGTTCGTGGATCCAGCCATGAACACCAATTTCGTGCTGCCTCGAAGCCTGAATCATCTCGATCATTTGTGGTGCCAGAGAAAAACTGACTGCCGGGCCGAAAAACGTTGCAGGAATGTCATGTGCATCGAGTAGATCGACAATTCTCCGCAGGGCAACGCGAGCCCCGTATTCACCCTGCGAAAGACCGCCGACGCTAGTGTCGTTATTTCGCAGCCAGATAGTTTCGTTGTCAACATCGAAAGACAAAAGCACCGCAACTCTTGCATCGCCCGGCCAGCTTGCCGGGGTGAGATCGCGTCCTGCTCGCACCTTGTTGACCGCTGCCTCGATTTGTTCGTCGGTCCACTCCCATGCAGGCACCTCATCCTGAGCCATTGACGCACCTGCAAAAAGCGTCAGCGCAATCGCCAGGCTGATGGACAATACTTTATTCATCGTAACTCTCCTTCTCCGATAGCGGCAATTCCGAGCCTCCTGCAACGGGTGGCACTGCACTCAATGGTTCCTCGATTGACGGGGCAGGTTTTGTCGGCGGCGCGCTGTCGCCGACGACATTCGATAATGACAGGTATCCGCCGACAATGACCACCACGAAAATCGCAATGCTCACTGGTGAAGATATTCGTCGTAGCGCGCCGTCCTTGTTGATGAACGTATGTTTTAGCGCCGCCACAATATGAATGGTCGCAAACACAAACAATACTTTCGCCAGCGTCTCGTGCACTTCCTCCAGTGTTTCCTTAAGGCCTTCGTCTGGAGCGATAAAGTCGGGAAGCTGTACCAGGTTGAACCAACTTACCGGGTACGCGGATGCCGAGGACATGAGCCAGCCAGTCACAGGCATCAGGAACAAGAGCCCGTAAAGTGTCCAGTGGCTGACATAAGAGGCCGTGCGCTGCCAGGCGGGCATCGGTAACGGGGCAGGGGCTGGCTTGAAGGTTCGCCAGAATAGCCGGAAGATCGCAACGGCAAGGATCGTAATACCAACCGACCTGTGATTTGCGAGCAGCGCGAGATGCTGCAACTGCGAACCCGCGTCTTCTGCCTGCTCTGCGAGGTTCGCGAGCGCGAACTGCAACACAATCATGCCCGCTATCCACCAATGGATAATTTTCGCGATTCCATTGTAATGCGTCGGTCCGTCGGTCATGCGTCGTCAGATCCTGTTCTCAATTCGCCACCGGCGCCGTCGAGTAGCGTGGGTCATTCTCGGACCACCACCAGAATGGTGCGAGCGGTTTTGATTCCGGCCATTGCTCGTCCAGCGTATCGCCGTCAAAAAGGCGACCGTTCTGCAACACTCTGTCAATTTGAATCGTGTTGTGAATATCGTCCAATGGGTTGGCATCAAGTATGACCAGGTCCGCGAGTTTTCCGACTTCAATCGAACCGAGATCCTCGTCTATGCCGATGATCCTGGCGCCGTCGATGGTTGCCGCCCGCAGCACTTCGACCGGCCGCATGCTGCCCATTCCCAGTCCCCACATCTCCCAGTGGTAGCCAAGTCCCTGCAGTTCGCCATGCGCGCCGATGCCAACAAGCCCGCCGGCTCGCTGAATCTTGGCTGCCTGCGTGGCCGCCTGCTGAAACTGGAACTCATCGTCACGCAGCCAAACCGGGCGGCGCTGTGTCAGCTCATCGAGTCGGTTGTGTGGATAGAAGCGCCGCATCTTTTCGTCGTCATGCACTTCCATGCGAGTGAAAAAATACTCGCGCATTGATTCGGCGTTGTACTGGACCAGCAGCGTTGGCGTGTACGCGGTTTTTGTCCTCGCATAGAGTTGCACTACATCCTCGAAAACAGGCGAGTCCGGAAGCGTGTGTTCGTTGCCATGCATGCCGTCGATCGCATGCGTAATGTCCAGCTTCTGGTCGCCGGCGCCTTCCGTCGTTGGCATCAAACCGAGCTCCTTGCTCGCAAGCACAACCCACTGTCGTTGCTTTCGATTCCCGACCACATAGGATTTGATGTTGTTCGTGTGATAGTGCTCTTTGTAACGACGCAAATAGGACAGCGTGGCGTCGTAGGACTGGAAATCGTTGTTGCCAAAGACGCCGCGCGCGGTCATGAATGCTCGCTGCCCGGTAGACTGGCCTGTTTCGATGAAGTCGCGATAGGCGAGATAGTCTTTGTAAGCAGTCTGCACATCCAGACCTGCAGTAACGCCGTAAGCGAGACTGGCGGTCAGCGTCCAGTTCTGCGGTTCCAGTACGTCCTGCGTGCGAAATTCCCAGTGTGCGTGGGTGTCAATGAAACCGGGAACGATGTATTTGCCATTGACGTTGACGACTTCTGTATTCGCCGGGACCGTGAGGGAATCCGAGTCACCAATTCCTGCGATACGGTTGTCAGTGATCAACACCTCCTGATTCTCCAGGACAGTGTCCATTTCGTCGCTGGATGAACCAGCCATCGTGATGACATTGGCACCGGTTATCAGCAGCGAACCCGATGGTGTATTGCGTGGCACGACGACATCAAAATCCAGTGCGACGACGGAATCATGTTCGTCTTCAGGCACGAACGGATCGTCTTCTTCGGCATCTTTTTCGTCGCCATTATCGTCGCTTTCCTGAAACTCGATACTTGCCAGCGGGCGCCGATAGAAAGTATTGCCGATGGCCCACCAGATGGACTCGCCATTCCGGGTCCAGCCAAAGAAGTCGGCGCCGATATCGGTGATGACTGCCGCGGGAAAGACAGGTTTACGCACATCCACCGTGGGGGCCTTGCCGCCAATACGGGTCGTTGCGATCACCCAGATTTGCTTGTTGACCCACGCAAGCGCGTGCCTGCCGTCGGGGCTTAGGCGGACCGATTCTGCTTTTGGTGGTTCTTCGTCGCGACGATTGCCACGCGGGCCGGTTACAACCAGCTCTTCGCGGCGGTCAGATCCGTCAAGCTGCGTCGAGAATAGTCCCGCGTCGTCGACCATGAAGACACGGTTGGCATCGGCGCCGAAGTGCGGGCTGCGTGCCCCCAGTGCCGGTTTTATCACCGTTTGCACACCGCCCGCCGCGGGCAGGGACACCAGTTCGAGTGGAATACCGAGGCCGGTAAATTCGCTGAAAGTCTGGTGGCGCATATACTCGTTGCCACGCATGGCCAGCAGCGTTTCGCCGTCCGGGCTGTAAACGAGATCGGTATAAAAGGCAGCAATATCAGTCAGTTGCTCGGGCCTTCCGCGACCGTTCGAGCGCATGCGCCAGATCTGTCCGCCGTCATTCATGGACCAGGTGACGTAGCTGATCCAGCGGCCGTCAGGCGACCAGACCGGCTTGAACTCCCAGGCATCGCCGGTAGTCAGTCGCTGAGGCTGCGCGCCTTCGGTCGCGTCCATGACATATATCTTGGTCAGCACGGACGCAGCAATATGTTGCCCGTCGGGCGAAAGCCGCGGATCGTGAATCAATGTTGCCGTCAGGTCGCCCTGTGGCACGCGGAAGGCAGCGGTCAAATCAGGGCCGACATCCAAATCAATATTCGCCGTGAAAGGTATTTCTGTTTTTTCTCCAGACTCGATGGCCACGCGCCAGATCTTACCGTTCGCGTTGAAGACCACTGCCGCCCCGTCCGGTGTAAACGAATACCCGGGCATCAGGTCGCGACTGGGCGGCCGGTAGTTTTCCTGGGCGTCCCGCTGCACAGGATAGGTAAGCCAGCGGTCGGCTCCGCTGCTCAGATCCCGAATGCGGAGTCCTGTTTGCGTTTCCGCGCGGGTACCGTAAACCAACAAACGCCCATCCGGCGACAATGCCGGCCGCACGCCACCGCCTTCGCTGCGCGTCAGCAGATCAATCGCGCCGTTCGAAAAGTCATAGCGACTGATCTGGGTCGCCGGGAAATTCTTGACAGGACCAAAGCTGTCCTCGCCTTTTGCATAGTAGAGATATCGTCCGTCCGGTGACACAACGGCGCCGACACCCCAAAACTCCTCCTCCTCTTCCGCTTTAGTACCCGCAAGCGACACGCCTTTACCGCCATCGATGTGGTAAAGGCCAAGCTCGTTCTTCAACGCCGTTTTCGTGACGATCACATATTGGCTATCGGGGGTCCACGCCGGTGAAATAATGCCGAACTGCGATTCATCGGACAGTTTTCGTGCCTCACTGCCATCCGGTCTGGCGATCCAGAGGTTGTCAGAACCGCTGCGGTCACTGACGAAGGCAATCCACTCGCCATTTGGTGCAACGGTGGGCTGGCTGTCAAAACCCAAACCAGACGTAATGCGCGTTGCCTCCCCGCCACCCATCGGCAGTGAGTAGAGATCTCCAAGCAGATCGAATAAGAGCGATTCGCCGTCGGGCATGACGTCGATTGAAAGCCACGAACCTTCATTTGTCGAAAAGTTCAGCTTTGCAGTCTTTCCTTCCAGCGGCAGGCCAGGTTCTTTTTCTTTATCGTTATCTGCGGCAATGACGGGTGTCATTAGTAGCAGGGCAAAAGCCGGCAGCAGTGCAGTACAGCCTTTGGGCAGTAATATTCGGCGCATGGAGTTTCCAGAATCCAGGTGAACCCGGACAATACTAATGGATTAGCTGTCGAAATGGTCCCATTGCAAGGAGGCCAATGACGATCATTATGCTGCCTGCTACCCTGCGATATGCTGCCTTTGATTTCCATTGCTGCAGCCGGGCCGCCGTCGCACCGGCGACAACCAGCGCCGGCAGGGTACCCGCCCAGAAAAAAAGCATGATCAGGCTGCCATTCACGACGCTTCCGCTGGTTGCGGCCATCGCGACCGCCGAATAAACGAGCCCGCAGGGCAGCGCGCCCCACAGAAACCCCGCGGAGAGCGCCCGTGCCGGCGTTTCCACGGGCAGCACATGGCGAGCGAGCGGCGCAAGGCGTTTCCAGATTCGGGCGCCCGCTTGCTCGAGGAAGCGGGTGAAATTCCAGTTAAACACCAGGTTGAGGCCAATGGCAATGACCAGGATGCCCGCGACCAGTCTAAGGACGAGCAAGGTTGTCCGGGCACCGGCAGTCGCAACAATGACGGCGCTCGCACCTCCGGCTATTGCCCCGAGTAAACTATAAAACCCAAGTCGGCCGACGTTATAAAGAATGCGTCGTAACCATCGATGCATACCCGCAGACTGTGGTTGCTCAAACAGTACGACAATTGCGCCGCACATCCCGATACAGTGGGTGCTACCGAAGAAACCGGCAAGCAGGGCAGCGGGAAGCAGAAACTCTGCATTCATTTCGCTGTGTCGTTCGGCTTCGATGCAACGTTCGACGCGTTCTTTTTGCTACGACGGTCTTCTGCGGCCGGCTTTGTGTCATCGTCCATGACGACGCTCATCGCCGGGGAGTCCAGGTCATCAAACTGCCCGGAACCAACGGCCCAGAAGAAGGCGGCGACTGCGCAGGCGAGCAAAACGAGGCCTAAGGGAATCAGGAGGAACAGAATATTCATGTCGTCGCGTCTGCCGTCGCTGCGTCACCCTGACGTCCTGTCGCAACATGGCGCGTCTTCACCCTGTGCAGGCGCAGCGCGTTCAATACGACGATGAGCGAACTCGCAGACATGCCCAGTGCCGCCATCCACGGAGCCAGGAGCCCGCTTACTGCAAGCGGTACTGCGGTCAGGTTATAGCAAATGGCCCACACAATATTCTGGCGAATGATCTGACGGGTGTCCGCTGCGATATCGACCGCCGTCACCAGCGAGCCGAGTTGCCTCCCCAGCGATATCGCATCTGCGCTGGCGCGTGCGAGCGCGGTGCCGGCGTCGAGCGCGACGGAGGCGTCCGCTGCCGCGAGGACGGGGGCGTCATTGATACCGTCCCCGATCATCACGACCGTTTCTCCCTTTGCGCGTAGCGCTTGCACCAATGCCAGTTTATCCGCCGGCGTCAGGTTCGCATGCCACTCCGGAATGCCGAGACTGACGGCGACGGGCTCGACTGTCGCTGCATGATCGCCGCTTGCGATCATCGTTCTGAAGTTTCGCTCGCGCAGCGAAGCGATTGCGCTCTTCGCATCGGCGCGCAGTTCATCGCCGATCTCGAATCGTGCCAGCACGCCTTGCGAATCAGCGAGGTAAACGTCAGTTCGGCGACCTGACGGTGACTGCATATCGTATGCATCAAGGCCTTCGGCGACAAATTCCTGCCTGCCGATGCGGTACCGCTTGTCGCCAATGGTGGCGGCCACGCCTGATCCCGGAACGACCTCGACATCAGTTGGAGTGAATATGCGCGGCCGATAGTGGGCCGAAAATGCACGAGCAAGCACATGCTCGGAAGCGGTTTCGATGGCCGCGGCCATTTCCAGTAACTCGTCCGTGGGTGGTGCCCGATCGAGAAGCCTGGTTGTGTTCAGCACGCGAGGACGACCCTCCGTCAGCGTGCCGGTCTTGTCAAAAATGAGGAGCGGACTGCGCGTCAGTACATCCAGTACCCGCGATCGAACCAGCAAGAATCCGGACCGTGCGAGGCGGCCTGTCGCGGCAGCGAGTGCCGCCGGCGTTGCAAGTGCCAGCGCACAGGGACAGGTCACCACGAGCGTTGCCAGCGCAATTTCGAACGCTCGCGCGGGTTCAATGTAATACCAGGCGATTGCGGTCAACGTCGTAATGGCCAGAACCGCCGTCACAAAGCGGCTCGCAACCCGATCGGCGAGGATCGCTATGGGCGGTCTGTCGGCCTGGGCACGATCAAGCATTCTGCCAATTTCTGCGAGACTCGTGCTGGCGCCGGTTTGTGTGACCAGCACCGTTGCGTTGCCAGAGCGAACAATGGCGCCCGCAAACACGTGTTCGCCAATACCTCGCTGCACGGTCATCGATTCACCGGTGAGCATCGACTCATCGATGGACATGCTCCCGGTCAGGACGTCTCCATCGACTGGTATGACATCACCAGGTCGGATGCTCAATACGTCGTCGGTTCTTAGTCGATCCAGCGCAACTACCTCGCTACCGCCCTCGCTAACCCGCAAAGCCGTGTCTGGCAGCAGTTCGGCCAGCGCCACGGCATGGTCGTCGGACCGGTGTCGTGCCCGCATTTCCAGAAAGCGGGTGGCGCTCAGGAAAAATACGAACATCGCGACGGAATCGAAATAGACGTCACCGCGATTTGCCCACGTGGCATACGTCGAAGCGATGAATGCGCCACCGATTGCCAGTGACACGGGCAGGTCCATCCCGGGGCTCCTGGCCCTGATTCCGCGCCAGGCACCAGCGAAAAATGGCCTGGCCGAATAGAACATGATCGGCACCGTGACAAGCAGGCTGATGATCCTCAAGAATCGTTCGATCCCGCCTTCAATGCCGAAATAATCGCCCGCATACAGGGCGACCGCGAACATCATGACCTGCATGCCGGCGGCGGCGGCTACTATGAGTCGCTTCAATGCGTTTCGATATTCGGCATCCCGGGCATCGGCGGCCTGGTCTGCGGCGAGCGGAGATGGCTTGAATCCTACGCGTGAAATCGCTGCCAGCAATTCACTGAATTTTATGTCGTCACGGTACCAGCGAATAACCGCACGCCGTGTCGCAGGATTGACGCTGGCGGACTCGATCCCCGGCAGTTTATTTAATGCATTATCGAACAGCCAGACGCACGCCGCGCAGTACATGCCACCAATGTCGATGGTCGCTTCCGACAGGTCGCTCTCGTCGTGTACGTAGCGATTCTTAAGGTCGTCGGAGTCGTAGTGATGCCACTGCGCCTGCTGCGGGGTCAGATCGAACTGCGGGTCCGGGCTGTCCCGATGGTCGTAGAATGCGCCTAAGCCACTGGCAGCGATGAACTCGGCCACCGCCTTGCAGCCTGCGCAGCACATCGGCTGATCTTCGTCCTGCAATCGCGCGAATATGGCAATCCCCGCGGGAACAGGTTCACCACAGTGATAGCAGGGGACGGCCTGAGTCATTACCTGTTGCCGGAGTCAGTGCTACTGTGTGCCGGATTTGAAGGAGCGCCGTTATCGACAATGACGTGCGGGTTCGACAGCGCCAGGTAGATCGTCAGCATGCAACCGACAACGGTGAGGGTCGGTATCGCGATGATCAGCCACACCCAGGGGTTCTGCTGCCACGGCTCCGCATTGTCACGAATTGCACTCATTCTATCGACCTTCGATTGGCCCGCGAAAGCGGCTTTCTTCTGTGACTGTGATATCGCTTCCATCTGTGCTGTCCAACCGGAATTCAATGACGTGACCACCGGTGGCCAGTTCATGTGGAACGACTACCGAGACTGGTAATGTCAGTACCGACTCGCCACCCAGTGAAAACCGGGTATCGGTCTGGATATTCATTTGCTCGATACCGTCGACGCTCAGTTCGTACTCGTGGTCTTCGTTGTGCTTGTTAATGACGCGAATCGTGTAGCTGTTCTCAATACCCTGTCGACCAACATCGCGATAAAGCGCATTGCGGTCACGGATGACATCCATGATAACCGGTTTCCTGAGCGCAATGGTGGTTACCAACGTCGCAAGCAGAACCATCAGAACGCCCGTGTAGACCAGCGTTCTTGGCCTGACCAGCCGGTAGGATTTGTGTGCCAGTGCGCGCTCGGTGCTGTAACGGATCAGTCCGCGTGGCGAGCCGACTTTATCCATGATGGTATCGCAAGCGTCGATGCAGGCGGCACAGGCAATGCATTCGTACTGCAGGCCTTTGCGAATGTCTATGCCCGTCGGGCACACCTGCACGCACATCGTGCAATCGACGCAATCACCTAATCCCTGTGCCTTTGCATCAGAGCCGCGACGCCGACCACCACGCGGTTCACCGCGTTCGGTGTCGTAGGTAATGATGAGCGTGTCGCGATCAAACATGGCGCCCTGGAAGCGCGCATACGGGCACATGTACTTGCACACCTGTTCGCGCATGAACCCGGCATTTCCGTAGGTCGCTAAGCCGTAGAACAGCACCCAGAAATATTCCCACCCGCCGGCATTGAGTGATAGAAGATCGCTGCTGAGTTGCCGGATGTCGGAGAAATATCCGACGAAGCTGAAGCCGGTAATCAGCGCCAGGGTAATCCAGAAGAATTGTTTGAGCGCTTTCTTGCGCAGCTTGTCAAATGTCCACGGTGCCTTGTCGAGTTTGATGCGCTTGCTGCGATCACCTTCGATGGCCATTTCAATCCAGGTGAATGCCTCGGTCCAGACGGTTTGCGGACAGGCGTAGCCGCACCATAATCGGCCGGCGAGCGCCGTGAAAAAGAACAGGCTGACGGCAAGGACAATAAGTAGCAACGCCAGGTAAACAAAATCCTGCGGCCACAATGTCATGCCAAAGATGTAAAACTTGCGTGCCGGAAGGTCGAACAGGATTGCCTGGCGGTTATCCCACGTGAGCCACGGTGCGAAATAAAACGCCCCGAGCAACACGAACATCGCGATTCGCCGCAAGGTGGCAAAGCGACCTTTTACCTCGCGGGGATAAACCTTGTCTTCGCTGCGGTAGAGTTTTCCGTACTCGTACTCGCCGCCGATTTTGCTGGCCATGACTAGTCTCTACGCGGCAGGGAAACCGGGCCGGTCCGTTTCCGCCGGACGAGGCGCAGGGTCAGCCAGCCGCCAACCCAGCAGTTAGCCCAGAGAAAAAAGAAACCGATTGCGTAGCCGGCGTTGCTGCTTTCGACGGCAGCGACATTAACTGCGTCGACAATGACCAGCGGGTCGATAAACGCGAAAAATAACATCGTAAATGCCGCTGCCGTCAGAAAAGAGATCCAGGTCAGGACCGCGATTTTTTGCGTGTCGCGCGACCAGTCCTTTGATTGGCTGTCGACCTCGTCATTCATCATGCAGCACTTTAGGTCACTGCGACAGGCTGTAAACGTAGGCGGTCAGAATGCGCGCCCGGTCCGCACCAATCAAAGCACCGTTGGCCGGCATCTCGCCGGCTCGCCCCGCGGCGATCGATATCCTGGTTTCGGCGGCAGAACTGCCATAAAGCCACACATCGTCAATAAGGCTTGGAGCGCCAAGTGCCTGCACCCCGGCACCCGTCGGTCCGTGACAGGCGATGCACAGCGTCATGTATCGCTGGTGCGCGGGCGATTCCGTATTCATACCCTCCGGCATCTCCTGCACGTAGCGAACCATCTCATCGAGTGCTTCTTCTGTAGGAAACACGCCGGCAAGCGGCGGCATTACGCCAGCGCGTCCGGAAACGATGCTCTGTTCAATCTGTGCAGGTGCTCCGCCATAGAGCCATTCATCGTCTGTCAGATTCGGGAAACCGCGGGCACCCTGCGCCGTCGAACCGTGACACTGTGAACAGTAGTTCTGATAAAGGCTTTCGCCGATGCGAAGTGCGGCAGGATCGTCAACGAGTGCCGTCACTTCCATCGCGCCAAAAGCAGCAAACAGGGGGCCATATTGTGCTTCAGCCGCTGCAACTTCGTCAGCGTACTGCCCTTCCTGGCTCCACTCCCCCATGCCGCCGTAATTGCCCATGCCCGGATAGTAGATGAGGTAAAAGGCGCTCCACAGAATGGTGCCGATAAATAACCACAGCCACCACATCGGCAGCGGATTGTTCAGTTCACGAATGTTCTCGTCCCAGACGTGAGACTCGGATTCCTTGATATCGCTTTCTGATGCGCGTTGCCTGTTGGCGTAGGCAACCAGCCAGAAGCAGGCAATCAACGAAGCGACCGTACCCAGAATGACATACCAGCTCCATGGGCTGCTCATGACTGTTGCTCCTTCAATTCCTCATTGCCGGGTGGTCGACCGGGTGGTCGACGATCGTCGCCCAGCGGTAGTTGCGATGCTGCGTCGAATTCCGCGTGCCGGTGTCGGCTGAAGCTCCATGCCCAGATGCCAAGAAACAGAATCAGAACCAGAAAGGTAATGAGGCCGCGTACCAATCCCATATCCATCGTCATGACCTCCTAGCGCGCCGATCGCGCGGTGCCAAGGTTCTGCAGGTACGCGACCAGGGCATCGAGTTCGGTTTTGTCAGCCACGGCAGCCGCGGCGCCAGCGATGTCTTCATCCGTATACGGATCGCCGAGAATCTGCAGTGCGCGCAATTTCCTGGCGGTCAGTTCGCCGTCGACCATCGCGTTGGCGAGCCATGGATACGCCGGCATGTTGGACTCAGGCACCAGGTCCTGCGGTCTCATCAGGTGTATTCGGTGCCAGTCGTCGCTGTAGCGTTTGCCGACGCGAGCCAGGTCGGGACCAGTGCGTTTGGAGCCGAACTGGAATGGACGGTCATAAACGTGTTCGCCGGCGACCGAGTAGGGACCGTAGCGTTCCGTCTCGCTTCGGAACGGCCGGATTTGCTGCGAATGGCAGCCATAGCAGCCTTCCCTGATATAGATGTCCCGGCCCGCAAGTTGCAGTGCCGGGTAGGGCGTCACACCGGGATAGGGTTCGGTCGCATCGGAGCTCGCCATCAGCGGCAGGATCTCGATCAGGCCGCCAATGCTGATGACGACGACGATCAGGATCGCTCATGAGGTTGATGTTCTTTTCAATCTTCTCATGTCCCATGGTCTATGCTCCCGCCGGCTGAATGACGGCAACCGGTACGGGTTTGACGCTTGCGAACCGTCATATAGACGTTGTAGACCATCACCAGCATTCCGCTGAAGAACACCAGTCCGCCGAGCAGGCGAATGCCGTAGTAGGGATAGGTGAACTTGATGCTTTCGATAAACGAATAGGTGAGCGTGCCGTCGTCGTTCAGCGCGCGCCACATGAGTCCCTGCGTGATACCGGCGATCCACATTGAAACGGCATACAGCACCACGCCAATCGTCGACGTCCAGAAGTGCACGTCGATCAGCTTGGTCGAATGCATTGCCGTCTTGTTATAGAGGCGCGGTATCAGGCAATACATCGTGCCGATCGTCATCATCGCGACCCAGCCGAGTGCGCCGGAATGCACGTGTCCGATCGTCCAGTCAGTGTAGTGCGACAGGGCGTTGACGGTCTTGATGGACATCATCGGACCCTCGAACGTCGACATGCCGTAGAACGACAGTGCCACGATCATGAATTTCAGGATCGGGTCGGTGCGCAGCTTATGCCAGGCGCCGGACAGCGTCATGATGCCGTTGATCATGCCGCCCCAGGACGGCGCGAGCAGGATGATCGAGAAGACCATGCCGATAGACTGAGCCCAGTTCGGCAGTGACGTGTAATGAAGATGATGCGGACCCGCCCACATGTAGATCGCAATCAGCGCCCAGAAATGCACCACGGACAAGCGGTACGAATAGATGGGCCGATTAGCCTGCTTGGGCACGAAGTAGTACATCATCCCGAGGAAGCCCGCAGTCAGGAAGAATCCAACGGCATTGTGTCCGTACCACCACTGCATCATGCCGTCCACGACACCGGTGTAGATCGAGTACGACTTCCACAGGCTTACCGGGATGGCAAGGTTATTGAAGATATGCAGTACCGCCACCGTAATGATGAAGGCTGCGTAGAACCAGTTAGCAACGTAGATATGTTTGACGCGGCGGCGACCGATCGTGAACAGGTAACAGATCGCAAATGAAACCCAGACCACCGCGATCAACAGATCGATCGGCCATTCGAGTTCGGCGTATTCCTTGCTCTGCGTAATGCCGAGCGGCAACGTGATTGCCGCCAGTACAATGACAGTCTGCCAGCCCCAGAAAGTGAAAGCGGCGAGCTTGTCGAACGCGAGTCGAACGTGGCAGGTACGCTGGACGACGTAGTAGGCTGTCGAAAAAAGTGCTGAGCCGCCAAACGCGAAAATAACGGCGTTTGTGTGCAGCGGGCGCAGTCGGCTATAGGTCAGCCAGGGTACGTCCATGCTGAGGCCCGGCCAGATCAGCTGCGCGGCAATAATAATGCCGACCAGCATGCCGACGACGCCCCAAACGACGGTCATAATTGCAAACTGGCGCACAACCTTATCGTTGTAACTCGATGAGTTATCCATAGAATTTATCCGCGTAACTTATTGTTGCTTAGTCTGATTCTTGCTGATGGCGACGATGCCAGAAGGCTCCCAAACCGGCCATAAGGGTAATCCCTGATTTCGACCTTCCCGGCTAACCCGGCCGCGCGGAGAGAATATTGTCCTATATGCGCATTATCTAATATAAGGGACGATACTTACTGTATTGCGGCGAGAGCCTGGTTTCGAAAATGCGGTTATTCTGCCGATGGCCGCGGCACTGAGGTGATGCCGACCGCATGGCGTGGAAAGTCCGCCGAGTCGATGGTTTCCAGGTATCCGTGCCAGGCGCCATACCCGATCACGGGCAGAATGACGATCAGGCCGACGAACGCCGTGAGCATGCCAATGACCAGGCCTGCCATAATCAGCGCCAGCCAGATCATCATTGCCAGCTTGTTGCGCAGTACGGCATTGATGGACGTCACAATGGCTGTAACGCTGTCCACGTCCCTGTGCATGATCATGGGCAGTGAAAACGCGCTGGCCGAGAATGTTACCGCTGCGAACAACGCGCCGACGATAGTGCCAACTCCCAGGTACGTAAGCAGATCGCCGAGATCCGGATTGGCCTCGGTCGGAATAAAAATGCTGATCATTACTGCTGCCCGAGCCCAAACCATGAAAATGATCAACAGCACGAGTGCAAATACCATCTCGTTGCCCACATGGCGGCGAAACGCGGCACGCAGGCTGCGGGCCAACGACGGCGACTGACCACGCTCGAGTTGCGCGCTGATCGCATACAGGCCAACGCATGAAACCGGGGCGATGAAGACGAAGCCGCCCAGCATGGCCAGCATGATCCACTGGCTGCCATAGACCCATGCCAGCCAGACGACAATCGCGATTACGAGCGCCATAAAGAAACCGTAGATCAGGCTCTGTTGTGGTGCTTTTCTAAGATCACCGATGCCTTTTCTCAACCAGCCGAATGGCGCCAGCGGACTCAATTGCCGGCAGGGTGCGACAAATGGCATTGTATCCCTGTCAATTTCCTGTGCGGGCTGATCGCTCAATCTGGCCTACTCCGGAAAAGTAATGTCCCGTTCGCCGATAAGGTAGCGGAAGCTTACGGAGAATACCCACACGTCGTAGTCGTAGGGATCGGCTCCCAGCGAAAGAATCGCTGGAATTGTGTTCGGCTCTACGCCAGCAAGCGCCCAGTCGCTGCTGGAGAAACTTTCGAATCGAAAGCCGGCGTCGATATCGAGCCGGTCGGACTTCGCGTAGCGCAATTTCAGGCGAATCGAATCAAGCGTGGATTCCAGGTCCGGGTATTGATTGGCAACGCTCCCGATAGTGCCGACGCCGATTGCGGTCTCACCATCAGTGTGTGAATAGTCGAGTATCAGGTCGGTTTTATCGCCGATAGCCCGTAACTCGAGCCCACCACCAATGTGGCTGAAGCTGTCTTCATGGACAGCGAACCAGTCGGGGCCACCAAACTGTGCACTGCCGAACTGATCGGCATCGATTGTTTCCCGGCCACCGATCACATAAACAGACGCCATATCGGAAACAGCCCAACTAAGGTCAATCGAGAAATGCGTGTTCTCGCTGTCCGTCAGGCCGACCCGCGACTTGCTGTAGCTGTCGTCGGCAAATAATGCAGTGACGGTGGCAGAAATGGGTAACCCGGGTGGCGAGGCCGAGAGTGAAAACTCCCCGAACTCGCGATATCGGTGAGCGAGATTGTATTTTCGCAGCAACGGATTCTGGCCGAAATTGATCGCGACATCCTCGTTGTAACGGTCAACCTCTCTTTTCGCCGACCCACCTTTCGCGCTTAAGTTCAGCCACGGGATCGGGCGCCATTTGACCCGGCCCCACCCGCGGTCTTCCGTCTGTTCGGCGACTTCCTGGAAATCCCGATCCAGGTCGGATCGTTCGTAGCCTGCGGAAACGCGCAGGTTGTCAAGCAAGCGGTACTCGCCGCTGGCATCAAGACGCGTCCTCTCGAAACTGTAGGGCGTGTTCAATTCGGTCTGGCCTGACAAAAATGTATCGGCAATGACTCTGTTCCACGAATCCCTGGTTGTCTGGTTGTCCCGCTCGTCATAGCGGTAGCCGAGTTTCACGCGTCCATTGGACACCGGCCTGGATGTCAGCGTTATCGAGTAGTTGCTCGTGTCGACCTGCCCATCAATACTGGATCTCGGCAATGCGCTCGCTGTGATGTTCGGGTTGACCGTGTATGGCAGCAGCGGCTCGTTTTGCTCCCCCTGTCCGCTTGCGGCGTTAAAAGCAATGATCGTGTCGAGCGCTGCAGCACGATAACTGCCGGACAAGGATATTTGCTGGAAGTCATTGTCCGGTTCAAGTGCCAGCTGACGGGATTCGAAACCGGCCGTCAATGGATCGTCAAAGAAGGCATTTTCCCAGGTTAGAGAGTTAGCGTTGTTCTCAAAGAACGATCCGTACCATGCCAGGGCGACGTTCCAGGGGCCGTTAGCGTAACGTACACCAAGATTGATCGTGTCCGTCTGGTAGTCGATAACACGCGGCAGGAGACTTGCCTGCGAATAGTTGGATCCGGAAACGATGTCGACGCCGTCACGACTTTGTTGACTGTAATCTGCAAACACTTTGAAGCTGGCGGTGGGCAGAATATGGCCGCCCAGTTTGATTGTTTGCCGGTCCGCCCCAATGTCCTGCCTGACGAGAGAAGAGGGCAACGCCGTCATTGCCGTCGTGGTTCCGGCAGTGACCCAACCTGCCGGCAGGGTCAAATCATTGCCGGCACCAACAGCATAAACGGTGCTGGTCGTGTCGAAACGCCGGTAGGGTAACTCGTCATAGTCCAGGTAGAGGCCATAAAAGCCCTGACGTCCCGCCTCAACGGCAAATTCGCGCGAATCCAGGGCCAGGTCTGCGGCCGTCCATCGCAATTGGAATCCATCGTTCGCGAAGCGTCCCGCACCGCCCAGGTCTGCTTCGACGCCTTCGTCGTCCAGTCCCGTGGCGTTGCCAAAACGCGCGGCACTGTCGCTGACGTTGAGAGCCCCGGCTTTCAGTTCTGCGGAGTAACCCTCTTCGAACGGACAGAGTTCGCACTTCCATTCGCTGGTGTCGACCTGGGCGACGGCAGCAGCCGGCAGGCAAAGAATTAAGAATGTCCCGATTTTTGAATTGCGTTGGTTCATGGTATTCAGCGCATCAACTTCGAGCCGGAGGGATGGTTCGAGCCATGCACCGCCGTGTGGCAGTTCATGCAGTTTCGACCCAGCAGATATTGCGACGGCATGCCGCCGGCCAGTTCATCGGGCGTCCTCGGGATGCTTGGATGTCCGGCCTGCGAATGACAGCCCTGGCACAGCATGGGTCCGCGGAGGCTGACCATGCCGGGATTGTTTGATCCGTGTGGGTCGTGGCAGGAACCGCAATCCTCTACCGCCGGCGCATGTTCCCACAGGTACGGGCCACGTTTCTCCGCGTGACAGTCGTAGCAGGTGCCGTTCGGTGAGTGTTGCGTTAACAGGGTGTCGGTCGAATTGCCGTGACTGCTGTGGCAGCTGCTGCAGTCCATCTTGCCCTCGCGCAAAGGATGCGAATAGGGTTTCAGTGCCTGCGAGCGTTCGTACTGGTGGCATTCGAAGCAGACCTCCGGCTGGGTCGCCGTCGTCATTACCGGGTCGCTTGCGGCGTGACTAACGTGACAATCAGCGCAGGCGACATCATCACTGTCATGGCCACTCGCATGCCAGGCGACACCTTCGTCGCCCGTGTGACAGTTCATGCAAAGCGCATTCTGTACCGGGATTTCCGTCACTGAATCGGCGCCGAAATCGATTGAGGGAGGCCGCTCCTCACCGCGCCTGACCCTGCCGGCGTGGTCGCCGCTCGGGCCGTGGCAGGACTCGCACTGCAGCTGTCCATGCCCGAAAGGGCCATTGGCATCGGTGGGCACGGCATGCTTCGTGCGGAAGATGGCCAGTGTCTGCTGATCATCGTGGCACGCAAAGCAGGAGTCCGCGCCCTCGCGGCTGTAGCTCGGCTCATCCTCATCAACCGATTGCGAGGCCGCCATGTCGGAAAGCAAAACGGCCACGAGGAGCGCAGCGAGTGCGAGTCCTCGTGGCCTGTTCGGATTTGTCACGTGCTCAAGGTTCCTGCCGCCGTCTAAGCAGTCAATTGAACTGGAACTCGCCCACACCGTGTACTTCTTTGACGTCTGACGCTCGACCAGGTCCGTGACAAACCGCACAGGTTTCGACCCCTGAAGAGTCCAGCACGCTGTCCGCCATCTTGCCGGCGGCGAAGTCGCCCCCGTTCTGACTCATGTGTTCTGCAGCCAGTGATGACACATGACAGGCTGAGCAGACCGCGGTGTTCGGAGAAATAACCACATCGTCGATTGGCGTACTAACATCCATACCGACATCAACTGTTGTGCCAAGCACCTCAGCTGGATCGACCGGATAGTAGGTGCCTGCCGTGTGACAACCTTCGCAGTTCTGCAACCTGCCCGGATATACGAAGTCATAGGTGTGCGCAGAATTCTGATATCCGCAAACTTCATAGGGTGTGTCCGCGAATCCGGAGGCATGTATTGCATGAATCATGTACTTCATGTCGATAGAGGTGTCGTTCGCGCCCAGCAGGGTGTCACATTGCGACATCGCGACACCGCGCTGTGCGGCGTCGGTGGCGTTCGGATTGTGGCAGGTGACGCACACTTCCGGATTGTCGGTGCGGTTGTTGCCGTGCAGCGACAGCTCTTTATGACAGTCGTCGCACTTCTGGATGTCGACCACGTCCCGCCTGTCCGCCGCCGTTGCGCCACCGACGCCAACGTACTCAACGACATTCGTGACCGGTATGCGGTTGACCACGCCGTCGATAACGACGGCCGGATGCCCGTCAATCGTGACCGCAGCGGTTCCTGTCGCCGTGGCAGGTAATGCCGTTGTAGAGGTTACACGGAAGACGCCCGGGCTGCCGGCAACCGGCGTCGCGGGCGGGTTGCCGAAACACGCCAGTGGGTTGAGGGAAATAGGTTGTGCCGGATTGTTTCCGGAACCTGTATTCGTGTAATCCGTGGTGTTCCACGCAATACCGACTGCGAGACGGCTTGCGCCCCCTGCGCAGGTCGTGAACTCGGAATCTGTCAACAGGTCGTAGGCGTCGCCCGTGTTCGGGTTCGTGACTGAAATATCCACACTCGGCATCTGGCCGACCGCCATGTTAGTTACCGCTACGATGTTGTACTGGAAATTCAGCGCCGCCTCCTGCGCGGGAAGCCTGTGTGCTTCCTTTACACGGGGTTCAATGCCCGCAGTCGTTGCCGTCGGGCCATGACAGTCGAGACACAAAGTGTCGTCGAAGAATGACACGCCGTTGTGCCCATTGTTTTCCCAATCGATGTCATCGTGACAGGTGCCGCAGGCCTCACGGTTGGCGACCTCAAAATAGTTACTCGCATCGGGCGTGTTGGTATCGGAATCGTTGTGGCAGGTCTGACAGTTGCGGACGTCCTGCGGGAAGACTACGGTCGAATAGTCATGTGTCGTGTTGCCATGGCCAATGACCGTGTAGCCGTTTGCCAGTTCGACGCCGTAGTGAATCTTGTGGATCATGACCTTCATGTCGACGGAACTGCCGGAGTCTTCATCGATCGAGGACGGGTTATGGCACGTCACGCAGTAGGTGACATCCACACGCGGACCGCCGTGAAAATCGAACACGTCGTGACAGGCATTGCACGTATCGTTGTCGACAATATTGCGCGTAAACATGCCCATCGCCGGGCCGCCCACCGCGGGCACGAAGTCGAAAATTCCGTTGCTGGAAATCGGCGCCTGGCCACGAATCTCAATACCGAGACGGTGGCTCTTGTTCGCATCGAATACGGGTCCGGCCGGATAATCGTCCAATGCCTGCGCAAACGTGTATTGATAGGTCCCGTCGCCGTTGTCGGCAAAGGTTCCGGCGGATGCGGTTTCAGTGGTTGCCTGCGCATCCGGCACATTGTTACTTGCTCGTGTCACGTATGATTGCCATGCGCTCGATTCACCACTGCCCGGTGCTGCCGGCGAGAGTTGCGACAGCATGAAACGGATGTCGCCGGCGGGGAGACCGGCGAGTCCCTGGTTCAGATCGTTGGTGAGCTGCAGCTGGACGACAGGCTGATCGGTGCCTGCGGCAACCGAGACGCCGGTTATCTCGATATTGATCTTGGTTGCGCTATCAATGGGAACGCCTCCGCCACTGCTGGTCGGCGGTGGGGGTGACGGCGGGCCTGGCGGACCTGCTGGCCCCGCAGGACCGGTCGCGCCGTCGTCGCCGGAACACGCGAACAACATGGCTGTCGTAAACAGGATGAACGCCAGTCTGGCGCAGCTTCGCATTGTCGCAAGCATTGATTTCCCCTCGTTGACCCTGCGTGCCGCCTCGAGAACGGCACGAAAAGGCATAGCTTTTTATTCTGATGACACTTTTGTACCAAATGAGACCGTCCCAGCGCATTACGGGATTTACCTATTCCAAATCGGTTGCTTTATCCATATGAAACCAGAACTACCTTACGCACAATGGGTCTGACGTTCTAACCGGCTGTTACTACGTGCCAATGACAGGAGTTCAATAATGAAAACCGCCTTCCAAATGGGCATCACCGCTGTACTGTTATCCGTGGCCCTGGCGGCGAACGCGGATCTTGACGCCACAATCAAGGATTGCAACGAATGTCACGGCGATAACGGCATCAGCCAGTGGGATGACATGCCGACAATCAGCGGTATGGACGCTTTCACGCATTCGGACGCCTTGTACGCCTATCGTGAGCAGGAGCGGGCCTGTGGGGAAAGCGCCTACCGGCTGGGTGATACGGATCGCGCGCCGACGACAATGTGCGCGACTGTCGAGAACCTGAGTGATGACGATATTGAGGCGATCGCGGAGCACTACGCCGCGCTTCCTTTCGTTCCCGCAACGCAGGAGTTTGACGTAGCGCTTGCGGAGACCGGCGCCGCGCTGCATAAGCAGGAATGTGACCGCTGTCATTCCGAGGGCGGCTCGAACGCGGCAGACGAAGCCGGCATCATTGCTGGCCAGTGGATGGGCTACCTGCGCGTCGCATTTGCTCAATATGCCGCCGGCGAAAGGCCGCAAGACAAGAAGATGAAGGAAAAGATGGATCCTTTAAGCGCTGCTGACGTTGAGGCCCTGCTGCACTACTATGCATCACAGCAGTAGACTGCTTTACTGCCGTGATTCGCAACAATGGAGCTGGTGGGATGCATGCAGCCGCGCGGCCTGAAGGTTTTCTCGACGGCGTATTCCAGGCGATCGATGCAATGGATGCCGACCGGTTTGTCAGTTTCCTCACCGAGGACGGCGAATTCAGATTCGGCTCGGCGTCGGCGGTTACAGGCCGGGAAGCCGTTGGTGCCGCCGTGCAGGCTTTTTTTGCCAGCATTTCCGGCCTGTCACACAGCGTTACCCGGGTTTGGCGTGACGACGCGAGCCTGGCCTGTGAAGGTGAGGTCTGCTATCAACGGCACGATGGGTCGGAAGTCGCCATACCGTTCGTCGATGTTTTCGAACTGCAGGATGACCTGATCTCGAGTTACAAAATCTATATCGATATCGCACCGCTGTACGCGCAATAGCGTTCGCCCCATTGAGAGGAGCGGTCGCCCCTGATGATAGATAAACTGATCAGCCGATACGTCCGGCACCTCAATCAGCGACTGATGAACTTTGGCGCTGCGCCGGGCGAAGTTCGATTGCCGGATCCCGACCCCGACAAACGCTACCTCCTTTATCTGCACATTCCGTTCTGTGTGGTGCTGTGTCCGTTCTGTTCGTTCCACCGGGTTGAGTTTCAAAAAGACAAGGCAACACAGTATTTCGAGGCGCTCCAACAGGAGATCAGCCGCATTACGGAGCGCGGCTACCGCTTCGGCGAGATGTACATAGGTGGCGGGACGCCCACCGTTATGCCGGAGGCCCTGGCCGAAACCATCGAGCTGGTATCGGCTGCGCATCCGTTGTCCACTGTATCGGTCGAGACCAATCCGCATGATCTTGATACACAAAAAATGACGCGCCTTAATAGCACTGGCGTCAAGCGGTTATCGGTCGGTGTGCAAAGCTTCAATGATGACCTGCTGAGAGAAATGCAGCGCTATGAAAAATATGGCAGCGGTGAGGAGATCGGCAAACATCTGCGGAGTGTCGGCGACTTGTTCGATACGCTCAACGTCGACATGATTTTCAACTTTCCACATCAGACCGAGGCGATACTAAGGTCTGATCTGGAAATCCTGACCGATGAATTATCGGTCGACCAGGTATCCTGGTATCCATTGATGACGGCCGCTTCGACTTCGCGTCCGATGGCTCGCCAGATCGGCCACGTTGATCATTCGAGAGAGCGCAGATTCTATGAAATAATCGCTCACCATATGCTTGCCGCCGGATACGAGCGTTCATCCGCCTGGTGTTTTTCGCGCAGTCCCGGCATGTTCGATGAGTACATCGTTGAACACGAGGAGTACGTAGGATTGGGTAGCGGTTCTTTTAGCTATATCGATGGAACAATGTATGCCAATACATTTTCTATCAATAACTATCTGCGGCTCGTCAACGAAGGCCTCACGGGGACAGTTCAGGAGCGAGGCATGACGCTGTTCGAGCAAATGCGTTATTTCCTGTTGATGCGATTATTCGGGGGGCGCCTCGATCTCGATATCGCCGAGAAACGATTCGACGGCCAGTTTGGGCGGATCATGTGGCGCGACCTGGCGGGTCTGCGTGCAATTGGAGCAGTCCGGAAAAAATCGAATCATCTCCACCTCACCGAATATGGCTACTTTCTCTGGGTTATTATGATGCGGGAATTCTTTTCTGGCGTTAACAATTTTCGTGATGACATGCGGCACAACATCTCGCGAGAGCCGCACCGTATTTAATTTGCACTTCGGATAACCACGATTGCCTGTCTGTGGTTATTCCTGAAACTACATTTAACCGAAGCGTAGGGACGGTGAACACCCATGACGGACTCTGAAGACAATCAAACAAGCGGCATCTGGGTACGGCCGAAGACCAAGTGGCTGCTGGGCATCCCGCTCGGGGGAATCATTGCGTTCGGACTCGGGGCGATGGCATTGGGTACGACGAATTACGTGTTGCATGAGACCAGCTCGACCGAATTCTGCTACGTCTGTCATTCCCATGAAAACTTCATCAAGCCAGAATACGAAGCCTCTTCACACTTCAGAAATCTCTCCGGCGTCCAGGCGGGCTGCTCGGACTGCCATTTGCCACACGACAACTGGTTCGATCTCGTCTGGACCAAGATGGTGGTCTCGCTGGATATCATTCCCGAGCTTGCGGGCAAGCTGGATACGGCAGAAAAATACGCGGCACATCGCGCTGAAATGGCCGAATCGGTCTGGCGCCAGTTCAAGGAGAACGATTCGAAGTTCTGCCGCAGTTGCCACAGCATTGACGCGATGGATCTCGATGGCCAGGAACGGCGAACAGCGCGTCAGCATTCGCGCGCCGCGGACAACGGTGAAACCTGCATCGATTGCCACTACGGCATCGTGCACGAGGCACCGGAAGATGCTGCCGGGATCATTGAAAAGTTACAGGCCGAGTTCGCTCCCGCTGACACTGATTAGTGCTGCTCGTGGACCCTCGGCAAGATATCGGGTCCCGCCTCGCAGGTGCCCGACGCCAGGTTGTCTATGAGCTGATCAGCGCCTCCAGCGGCCTCTTTCTTGCTTTATTCATGTGTGGCCACGTCGTGCTGGTCGGATCCATTCTCACCGGGACTCGCGGCTTCGACTGGGTGGCGATAAAGCTCGAGGAATATTTCATTGCGCAACCAACGGTCGTGGTGATCTTTATCCTGTTCTTCCTGCACGCGGCATTCGCAGTCAGGAAGGTTCCTGCACAACTTCGCGAACGCCGGCAGATGATGGCGCTCGCAAAGGGCCTCAAAGTGCCGGTTCAGAAAACGGCGGCCGGACACACGGAATCTGCCCTGGCCCGCCAGCACCGGGAGTCGGCTTTGTGGATATGGCAGGTGCGGACCGGCATGGTGATACTGGTTCTTGGCGGCTTCCATATCATTCTTATCGGTATCGACGTGCTTACGCCGCTATTCGGCGAGCGGCGGGGAATCGAAGCGGCGACCACGCTGGCACGCGAGCGTGCCGGACTGTGGATTCTTTACAGCATCCTGATGATTTGCGTGTCCTTCCACACGGCCGTTGGTCTTTATCGTCTCGCAATAAAATGGGGCGGTGGTGCGCGCGTGTCACGCCAGGCGCTGGTATGGTTTGAACACGCCATTCTCTGGTCGATGCTGGGCCTCGGTGCCTTAACGCTTGCTGTCATGGCCGGACTCATTCCACCGCCACTTGCGGGACTGCTGGCTGCAGGTCCATGAGTGAGCCGGAAGTAATTCTGACAGATGTATTGGTCATCGGCGGTGGGCTGGCGGGTGAGCGTTGCGCTATCGAGGCCGCTGCAACGGGCCAGAACGCGTTAATTCTCTCGATCGTTCCACCCCGCCGCAGTCACAGTTGCGCTGCCCAGGGCGGAATGCAGGCTTCGCTCGGTAACTGCGTGAAGGCGGAAGGCGACAATCCCACCTTACATTTCCTGGATACCGTGCGTGGCTCTGACTGGGGCGCAGACCAGGAAGTTGCCCGGATATTCTCCGAGGAGGCGCCCGTTGCGGTCCGTGAACTCGCACATTTCGGCGTGCCATGGACCCGTGTCAGGGCGGGAAAGAACCGCTATTTCATCAAAGGCGAGCGCGTCGAAATTGACGAACGTCAGGAGAATGATGGCCTGATCATGCATCGCGACTTTGGTGGCACGGCGAAATGGCGCGCGTGCTATGCCGCTGCGGGGACCGGGCACGCAGCGCTGTATGCGCTGGACAGCCAGGTCGTGAAGCTCGGTATCGAGGTTCGCGATCGTACGGAAGCCACCGCTCTGATTCATGATGGCGAACGCTGCCGGGGCGTCGTCGCACGGTGTTTGCGTACCGGCAAGTACTTTGCGGTTATTGCGAAGGCAACTGTGATTGCGACTGGTGGCTACGGGCGTATTTATGGTCGCTACACGACCAACGCCACCATTAATGAGGGCACCGGCGCCGCCCTGGCGCTTGCTACCGGACTGGTACCGCTCGGTAACATGGAGGCGGTCCAGTTTCACCCGACCACGCTGATGCCAAGCGGAATCCTGATCACTGAAGGTTGTCGCGGTGACGGCGGTTACCTGCTGGACAAAAACCTGCATCGCTTCATGGTCGATGCCGAGCCGGAGAAGCAGGAGCTGGCGAGCCGCGACGTCGTTTGCAGGCACATGATGCAATGCATGTCCGAGGGCAATGGCGTCGAGACGCCTTATGGTTCGCATTTGTGGCTGGATATCCGACACCTTGGTCGCGAGCATCTGCGGACGAAACTTCGTGAAGTCTTCGACATCTGCCGCAACTCTGTCGGCCTCGATCCGGAGAAGGATCTGATTCCGGTGCGTCCAACGCAGCATTATTCCATGGGCGGCGTGCGGGTAAACAAGGACGGGCAGGCATATAACATGCGCGGCTTGTACGCTGTCGGTGAGGCAGCCTGCTGGGACATGCACGGCTTTAACCGCCTCGGCGGTAACAGTCTTGCAGAGACCCTCGTGGCGGGGCGGCTCGTCGGGCGCAATGTCGCCGCGTTCGTCAGTGGCGAAAGCATGCGCCTGGATACGGAGCTGGTGACGGCCGCTCTGCGCAGCGCAGAGCAGCGCTCGCTGGAGTGGTTGCGACGCGAGGGGTCGGGACCCACTGTCTACGAAATTCGGGATGCGATGGGCGAAACGATGATGACCAAGGTTGGCATATTTCGTCAGGGCGACGAATTGCAGGACGCTGTCTGGCAACTGCAGGACCTCCTGGGCCAGGTCAAATCCGCGGTACTTCGATCGAAGGCGCCTGGTATGAACCCGGAACTCTCATTTGCGCTGCGTCTCGAGGGGATGTTGCGACTCGCGATCTGCGTTGCTGCAGGCGCGCTGGCGCGCAAGGAAAGTCGTGGCGCACATCATCGTACCGACTTCCCGCTGCGCGACGACGCACACTGGCTGAATCGGACGCTCGTTCGCTGGCATCCGGATCATGACGAGCCGCGCTTAAGCTACGAGCCGGTGGGGCTAATCGATCTGCCGCCGGGCGATCGCGGTTACGGCATGGCAACGCGGACCGAGATGGTAACGAATACGCGCGACTACAACGAGAAAGTGCTTGCGGCGCAAATCCGGGAGGGACGGCTCGATACACTGCAACCGCTTGGGAGCCGCATACGGTGGGGCGAATACGCCGCAGAAATCAAGGCGGAGAGGGAAGGCTGATGAAACATGGCAACCCGCAAGCAGCGGGCCGTACCCTGACCTTCGAAATATTCCGGTTTAACCCCGAGGATCCGAACTCCGTCCCGCACATCGACGTTTTCGAGCTCGAGGAAACGCCCTACATGTCTCTTTATGTGGCGCTGAACAGAATTCGCGAAACGCTGGACCCGAGCCTGCAGTTCGACTTTGCGTGTCGCGAGGCGATCTGCGGTTCCTGCGGGATGATGGTCAACGGCCGGCCCGCACTGGCGTGCAGCACGGTGACTTCCGCTCTGCCTGGGAAGATCACGCTTTTCCCATTGCCCGTTTTCAAGTTAGTTGGTGATCTATCAGTCGACACGGGAACCTGGTTTCGTGCCCTGGCCGAACGCACGGAGGCCTGGGTTCACGAAAAGCTGCCGTTCGACGCGGCACGGCAGGAAGCTCGCATGAGCGATGATCTCGCACAGGCGATTTATGCGGGCGACCGCTGCATCGAGTGCGGTTGTTGCATTGCTGCATGTGGCGTCGCGAACATCAATTCGGATTTTCTTGGCGCTGCGGGTCTAAACCGCATAGCGAGATTCATGCTGGACAGCCGCGATAATCGCAGCGACGCTGACTGGTTCGAGGTCGTTGCAGGCGACAACGGCGTGTTCGCCTGTATCGGCCTGATGGCTTGCGAAGATGTCTGTCCGAAGGAGCTACCGCTGCTGGAGGTTCACGCCTATCTCAGGCGCCGTATGGTCGCGTCCCGCTTTCTCGATCCGGAGCGCAAATAGTCCGTTTGTCGGACCCATTCATCCCTGCGCTATTGTTTCCAGCGCGCGCAGTACATCCCGACGGCTGATCTGCCCGACGAGCCGGTGATTATCGACAACCGGAAAGCGCCTGAAGCCCGTATCCAGGAAACGCTCCGCCAGATCGATAATGCTCATGCTGGCATCAACGGTTTCGATATCAACGGACATATACTCCGAGACCGGGCCGCCCCACTGGCCATGGTAGCCGGCCTGCAACGCGACTTTCATGCAATCCAGCTCGGACAGCATGCCGACGAGATCGCCCTGGTCGTTGATCACGGGAGCGCCGGCGATATGGTGATGGACAAGTTCATGGATCGCATCGAGCACATCCGTCTGCGGACTGAATGTCACCAGCTTGCCGGTCATGTAGTCTTTGACCGACGCTGTTTTCGGGGTCATTTTGGACTCTCCTCCTGGCATAACTGCGTGCGTCCTGAATTTGGGGTCATTGGTCTTTTCCTTTGCGGCACTGTCGGCTGCACAGCTCGCAGCCGCCATTATTGAGTCCGCCGCAGCTGCCGCGTATCGATGGCCGGCCGGACATCACGCCAACTGCCATCGCGGCGATAATCCCGAGCATAACGACGAAGCTTAAAAGCAGTGTTATGGCAATCGTGTTCATGTCGTTTGCAGCGCGGCGAAAGTGCTGGTCATTTTTTCCTCGACGCCCGACTCGTTGCGTAGCAGAAAATAGGCAGCGATGCGTTCATTCTCGGCGAACGAAAAACCTTCGTCGGGCCCGAGGACGAGCAGTGCCGTAGCCAGCGCGTCTGCCAAAGCGGTGCTCTCCGAGACGACCGTCACTGCGGCGCCGCGATGGGAAACCGGCCGCCCGGTACGTGAATCGATCGTATGAGAATACCGTTTTCCGCCGGACTCGAAGTAATTGCGATAGTCACCCGAAGTCGCCATTGCCTGGTCTGTCAGGTGGATGATCAATTGCACTGCCCGTTCAAAGTCAGCTGGTTTCTCGATGGCGATCGCCCACTTGTCGTCGCTCGCATTGCTGCCCCGCATGCGCAACTCGCCGCCGATCTCGACCAGGTAGTTTGCCAGCCCGCGTTCGTCGAGCTCGCTGGCGATCTGATCAACCGCATAGCCTTTCGCATAAGCAGAGAGGTCAACATAGACATCCGGCCGGGTTTTACGCACTGCAGGGATGTCACAGTCTGCCTGCAGTTTTCGATACCCGACTCGTTCTCCGGCGGCCAGGATTGCTTCATCGGAGGGCGAGTCTCGCGTGACACTTTCGCCCGGACCAAAACCCCACAGATTGACCAGCGGCCCAACGGTTACATCGAAGGCGCCTTCAGTGCGCTGGCTCACTGCCAGTGCGGCTTCTATGACCGCACAAAATTCAGGTGACGTATCTACCCAGTTCGTCGAAGCGCTGGCGTTAAACAACGATAATTCCGAATCGGGCTGCCAGGTCGACATGCGCCCGTTGATACGGGCAAGGATGTCAGTGACGCGAGCTGCCAGTGAATCCTTATTCAGGTCTTTCTCGGGCGCTACCAGTTTGATGCTGAAGGTCGTGCCCATTGTCTGACCCGTTAGCTCGTGGATCACAGCATCAGTGCGCTGCACATCACATGCGCATAGCGCGAGAACGAGAACAACGATCATGACTCGGGTGATCATCGCATCAGGCACCAAAGTCGTCGAGGAGGATGTCATCGCTGCCTACGCCGAGATCTTCAAGCATCTTGATAACTGCCGTATTCATCATTGGCGGGCCGCATATATAGTACTCGCAATTCTCGGGTGCCCGATGTTTGGCGAGGTATTCATTCAGCAACACCTTGTGAATAAAGCCGGTATACCCCGTCCAGTTGTCCTCTGGCTGTGGTTCTGACAAAGCGATATGCCACTCGAAATTGTCGTGGTTCGCTGCAAGTTCGTCGAACTCATTCACATAGAATGTTTCCCGCCGATTGCGTGCGCCATACCAGAAGGTCATCTTCCTGCGGGAATGGCGGCGCTTGAGTTGATCGAAGATATGCGCGCGCATTGGTGCCATACCGGCACCGCCGCCGATGAAGACCATTTCCTTGTCCGTTTCCTTCGCGAAGAATTCGCCGAACGGGCCGGAGACCAGGATATTGTCGTCGGTCTTCAGACCAAAAATATAGGAGGACATGATGCCGGGTGGAATCTTCTCATCGGAGCCAGGAGGCGGGGTCGCAATGCGAATGTTTAATTTGATGATGTTCTTTTCCAGTGGATAATTCGCCATGGAATAAGCGCGGGTCGTTGGCTTGCTGACCTTCGATTCGTAGCGCCAGAGCTTGTAGCGATCCCATTCGTCGCGGAACCGCTCATCGATGTCGAAGTCCGAGAACTTCAGCTCGTGAGGCGGGCATTCCAGCTGCACATATCCACCGGCACGGAAATCGAGTTCCTCGCCTGCCGGCAGTTCCAGGACCAGTTCCTTGATGAAGGTTGCAACGTTTCGATTCGAGACCACGCGACAGCTGAATTTGCGAACACCGAAGACCTCGTCCGGCACCTCAACACGCATGTCCTGTTTCACTGCGACCTGGCAGGACAGTCGATAGTGATCCGCGACCTCTCTTTTATTCAGGAGAGAAGTCTCGGTTGGCAGCGCGGACCCGCCACCACTTAGAATACGCACCCGGCATTGGCCGCAGGTTCCGCCGCCTCCACAGGCAGACGCGACGAAGAGATCGGCTTCCGCCAGTCCGGTCATGAGCTTGATGCCGGGGGACATTTTCAATTCGCGTTCACCATTGACCATGACGGTCAAGGCGCCGCTGGCGACCAGCTTCGAACGCGCGAACAGTATGATCAGCACCAGGGTCAGGATGATGGCTGTGAACAGGCCGACGCCCAGCACGACCTCGATCCATACTGGAGCAGTCGCGCTCAAAGTTGTATTCCGGAGAAACCCATGAAACCGAGCGACATCAGGCCAACGATAATGAACGTGATGCCGAGCCCCTGCAGCCCGTCAGGCACGTCTGAATATTTCAACTTTTCCCGGATGCCGGCGAGGCCGACCAGTGCGATCGCCCAGCCGAATCCGCTGCCCAGGCCAAAGACGACGCTTTCGCCGAAGTCATATTGTCGTTCGACCATGAACAGCGTGCCGCCGAGGATGGCGCAGTTGACGGTGATCAGCGGCAGGAAGATTCCGAGCGCGTTGTAGAGCTTCGGAAAATATCGATCCAGCGCCATTTCCAGGATCTGGACGAGCGCCGCGATGACACCGATATAGCAGACAAGGCCAAGAAAACTGAGATCGACCTCACCCAGCCCGGCCCACGCGAGCGCGCCATCCTGAAGCAGGAAGTTGAAGATCAGGTAATTGACAGGAACCGTTATGACCTGCACCACGATGACCGCGAAGCCTAAGCCAATCGCGGTATCGACTTTCTTGGAAATAGCCAGAAACGTGCACATGCCGAGGAAGAAGGAAAGCGCGAGATTTTCCACGAATGCCGCCTGGATGAAGAGATTGATATAGGTCTCCATCTACAGCACCTCGGTTCGATGCACTGCGTGAATCTGGTACTCAGGTTTCTCGACCTGTTTTGGTTTCCACGTGCGCACCGCCCAGATAAGCAGGCCGATGATGAAAAATGCGCTGGGCGGCAACAGCATCAGCCCGTTCGCTTCGTACCAGCCGCCATCGGATACCAGCGGCAGGACTGAATAACCGAACAACGTGCCGGCGCCGAAGAGTTCCCGGCAGGTCGCGACGATGATCAGGATCAGGCTGTAACCGAGGCCATTACCAAAGCCGTCCAGCAGACTCATACGTACATTGTTCTTCATTGCAAACGCCTCTGCGCGACCGAGCACGATGCAATTCGTAATGATCAGGCCGACGAATACGGACAGCTGCTTGCTGGTCTCGAAAGCGTAGGCGCGCAGGATCTGATCGACGAGAATGACGAATGACGCGATGATCGTCATCTGCACGATGATCCTGATGTTATTCGGAATATGTCGGCGGATGCTGCTGATGGTGCCATTCGAGAGCGTAGCCACACTGATGAGCGCGATACACATTAACAGCGCCGGCAGCAGCGAGGTCGTGACCGCGAGGGCGGAACAAATGCCGAGCACCTGCAAAGTGACCGGATTGTTGTCGACGAGTGGGTCGATCAGAACTTTTCTACTGCCGTCAGTCATTATCTGCAGACTCCGCACGTATGCGTTCGAGAAAGGGGCCGAATCCGTGAGGGCCGGTCCAATAGCGCACGAGATTCGTTACGCCGCGTCCTGTCAGGGTCGCACCGGATATGCCATCGACCTGGTGGATGGCTTCGTTCGAGTTTTTATCGACGGATCCGCGGACGACTTCAATGCGTGGTTGGTTGCCTGATCCGAAGACCTGTTTGTCGACCCACCTGGCGCGCCATTCGGCCTTGTCGATCTGGTCACCGAGGCCAGGTGTTTCGGCGTGTTCGTAGAAACGCAGTCCGCGCACGGTCGATCCGTCGGGGCCCAGTGACAGAAAACCACGCATTGTCGACCACAGGCCCGGTCCGTAGACCGGCAGGATGATCTGGCTTATCTCATTCTCATCGCGCACCAGGTAGACCGGCGACACGCGCGCACGCCGGCGGATACCCGCGGTGTCATTTTCGACGGGGATCTCGATACCCAGTTCGGCATCTTTGGCTGCCGCGATCGCGTCGAAACCGTCCGCGCTTACCGCATCGCTGTATTGACCTGTCGCCAACTCAACCATCTGCGTTTCGATACCCGCAAACAAAGCCTGGATGCTGGCACCTGGTTCATAGAGTCCGGCTACGTCAAGAACGATCTGTTGTCGATACAGATCTTCGTTGCGCTGCTGCTTCGGCTTCAGAATGATCGCCGTGCTGGCAACAAGAATCGAACACACCAGGCTGAGTGTGACGGCAACCAGCAGCGTGTTGGCGACACTGTCTCTCGAGCGCGGGGATTTCGGCGTACCGTCAGACACTGCGCCTGATCCTGCGCCGAATATTGGCGCGCACCACGAAGTAGTCGATGACCGGTGCAAAGATATTGCCGAACAGAATCGCGAGCATAATGCCTTCGGGGAACGCCGGATTGATGACCCGTATGACGAAGGTCAGAAACCCGATCAACAGCCCGTAAATCCATTTGCCGGTATCCGTCGCTGTCGCGCTGACCGGGTCCGTCGCCATGAAGACAGCCCCGAAGGCGAAGCCACCGACAACGACGTGCCAGTGCCATGGCATGCTGAGCATCGGGTTGTTGCTGTCGACAAAACCCACCAGCATTGACGGAATAATCAGCCCGGCGAACACGGCCACAATGATCCGCCATGAGGCGACGCCGGAATAGACAAGCATGACGGCGCCGAACAGGCACGCGATTGCAGATGTTTCACCGATCGACCCCTGCATCTGTCCGAGGAATGCCTGGGTCCACGTCAGCCCGCTGTCGACCACTCCGCCAATGCCATCGACCGCACTTATTGCAAGCGCTGTCGCCCCACTGAAGCCATCCACCGGGGTCCAGACCGCATCGCCGGAGATCTGTGCCGGATAGGCGAAATAGAGAAACGCGCGGCCCACCAGTGCGGGATTCAGGAAGTTTTTGCCGGTGCCGCCAAACACTTCCTTGCCGATCACGACACCAAAGCTGATGCCGATCGCTACCTGCCAAAGGGGAATCGACGCCGGGAGAATCAGCGCATAAAGTAAAGACGTGACAAAGAAACCCTCATTGATCTCGTGATTTCTGATACCGGAAAACAGGATTTCCCAGAAACCGCCGGCGGCCATGGTCACCGCGTAGATTGGCAGAAAGTAAAGCAGCCCGTGGATGAAGTTGTCGTAGATACTGCCTGCATCATTGCCGGCAGCGAACAATGCCAGCACGCTACCCCGCCAACCGCTAACCGATTCAACGCCCAGCGCGGCCATCGCAGCGTTCGCCTGGAAGCCGGTATTCCAGAGGCCGATGATCACGCAGGGTGCCGCCGCAAAAACGACCAGGATCATCACTCTTTTCAGATCTACCGCATCACGAACGTGCGGTGCCCCGCGGGTCAGGTCCGGCGGTGAGTAGAAGAGCGTATCGACCATTTCAAACAGCGCGTGGAAGCGCTCGAACTTCCCGCCTGGCAGAAAGAGCGGCTGCATGTTGTCGAGCATTCCACGCAGCCGCCGCATCAGCCGTGTGCCTCGATTTCGGTCAGGTTGTTGCGCAGAAAAGGCCCGTATTCGTATTTTCCATTGCAGACAAACGAGCACAACGCCAGGTCTTCCTCGTCCAGCTCAAGGCAGCCAAGATCGCGGGCGCTGTCGGTATCCAGGACGAGCAACGCTTTGAGGAGCGGCGTCGCCAGGATGTCAAGCGGCATGACTTGCTCGAAACTGCCGATCGATACCATCGCCCGCGGGCTTCCGTTCTGCGAAGTGGTGAGATCGAAGTCGCCGCGATGCAAAAGATGCCCTGCAAACGCACGGATCGCCGAGAATTTGCCGACGCCAGGCCGCGCCCAGGACAGGAACTCCCGTTCGACCCCCTCCCGCAGCGCCATAATCTGCGTGTGATATCGGCCAAGCCATGCGATCGGGCCAGTGGCACGACGGCCGGACAGCACCGAGCCGGATATCAGCCGCATCTGTTCCCGGGCCAGTTCATCACAGACAAGATCATGAATACTTGCGCCGAGCCGCGTGCGCAGCAGCCGCGGCGTTCTGACAAGAGGGCCACTCAACGCGACGATTCGCTCCACGTTCAAGCGCCCCGTCGCAAACAGTCGGCCAACGGCCATCACGTCCTGATAGCCAATATGCCAGACGATCCTGGTTTCACTGACCGGATTCAGGAAGTGGATATGGGTACCAACAAGTCCCGCCGGGTGTGGTCCGGAGAAGGTTGCGTGCCGAACCTGCCCGGTTTCGGCGACAGAAATATTCGCCGCATTCGCTGTGCAGACAAACAGGGGGCCCTCGGTGAGTGCCGACAGAATCTGCAAACCATTGGCAAAGGCCTGCGGATCTTCTGCAATGACGATGGAGGGATCGACCGCGTGCGGATTTGTGTCGATAGCAGTCACGAATATCGCTCGCGGCTGGGAATCCGGCGCGGGAATCCTGCCAAATGGTCGCGTTCGCAGCGCCGTCCAGAGTCCGGAAGCCAGGAGGTTTCGCTGCACGTCCTCCCGCGTTATCGATGCAAGTTGTGCGGTTTCGTATTGCTCAAAATTAACAGCCTCATCGCCGTCGAGTTCGATAACAACGGACTGCAGCGAGCGTCGTTCGCCGCGGTTGATTGCCGCCACGATGCCCGAAGCCGGCGACGTATATCGTACCGCCGGATTTCGCCTGTCCGTAAAGAGTGCCTGACCGGTTTGGACACGCTCGCCGGTCTCAACTTCCATCACCGGACGAAGTCCGATGGTATCGGGTCCAAGTACGGCGACGGAGCTGCCTGTCGCGGCGTCATCGATGCGTTGCTCCGGCTTACCCGCCAGGGGTAGGTCCAGCCCTTTTTTAATTCGAATATGTCGCACTCAGCTGGACCAGAACAGCAGGAATAAAGCACAGCCAACCAGCCACACGGAGCCGGCTGTGTGAATAGCGAGCGTTGACTCGATAGCAGCGGTCATGGCTTCCCGATTGGTGCTGCTTTTCTTGATCGCCGTGAATGCTTTGTATGCGAGGATCACGAGTCCGGCGGGAAGCAGCGGTGCAAGTATCGGCAACTGGCCCGCGGCAGACATCGTGATCACAGCAGCAAGCGCCGTCAACTGAATCGCCAGGTACAGCCAGGCGGTGCCACCGGCGCCGAGCAGGACCGCCAGAGTACGCTTTCCGGTCGTGCTGTCGGCGACGACATCCGGGACTTCGTTGATCAGCAATATCGCTGCGACCCAGGCACTTATTGGCACCGAGAACAGAACCGCTGCGCCGTCAATGATGTCGCTTTGCAGCCAGGCGGCGCCTACGACGGGTATGACGCCTAATCCAACCGCGACGGCTATCTCGCCCAGCCCAATTGAGGAGAGGCGCACCGGCCCGACGGAATAAATGACCGTGAGTGCGACGCCGGCGAGGCCAAAGGCCAGGATCATTGGGCCCTTGATCAACAGGAGCAACAGACCGGCGCCTGCGGCAATCGCGAGTAAGCTGATGCCCCATTTTGCCATGCTCGCCGAATCCATAATGCCGGTCTGAATGAATCGTGAGCCACCCGTGTACGGATAGATCCGATCCGTGTTCTGCCGGTCCGTGCCGCCCGATTCGTCACCGACGTCGTTGATGACATTGGCACTCGCGTGTACGCATACTGTTGCCAGCAAGGCCAATGCAAACAGGATGAAACTAAATTCTCCCGCCACTGCGACGCCCCACGCCGTGCCGGCCAGCACGGGCAGGATGGATGCCGGAAAAAATTTCGGTCGGGTGGCGTGAAACAGTCTTTTGGCCGTCTGGCCAACCGATTCGCCAACAAAGTCAGCAGGACTTGGGTCGATCGGACGCGTGGAATCCGCGCACATAGTTGCTCCCTTATGCCACCGGCATGCGGCGTGCATTGTTCCGCCCAAATGGTGATTTATACCGAATTCGCGAGCACCTGTAACGAGCTCGTTGGCACGGCGTCAAGATCCTGATTATTTGTTATCGCGTCCACTCGCCTTGCGGTAGCAAATGCTCAGCGCTACCAGGCCGGTCCCGATCATCAGAACCGTCAGGGCGAGATGATGCATGCCAAAGACCTGGTGTGCCAGTTGTTCCGTCCAACCATGCTCACTGTCGAGACTGTGCGCGCTGGCCGCGCCGTTCATGCCGAAGGTAATTATCAGAGTTGAGATCAGGCGCATTTCGTTGCCTCCATTGGTGGTGACCGGCCACACGGGTTACGTCACGGATGAAAATAGTCAACCGCAGGCAGTCACGGAATAGGCGATATTACCTAGAATCCAGATTGCCCGAGGCGGACAAGCGATCAGGGTCGGCCGCGGGGTTGGAACTTTGCACCAGGTCTGCGAGCTCGACGCGCTGCAGAATCATCTCGTCGCCGCTGACAATGCGCGTCTGAAAACCGCCGCAACCTGCGCAAAGCAGCCGATTAGGCGGCACGTGTGATTCGACCCCGCACTCGCTGCACCGTACGATGATGTCCGCCCGTTCTATCTCGAGTTCGGCACGCTGCGCAATGGTGCCGGCCGCGGCCAGCGGGTAGGCACGTCGCAGCAGGTCGGACTCTATTCCGGATAGCGGCCCGATCTTTACGACGATCCTGGTAACCCTGGAGGCGGATTTCTCCAGCGCGATGCGCTCGACCTCATCGAGCATCGCATAGCAGACGGACAGTTCGTGCATCAGCCCGTGCTCATTCCGGACAGGAGCCTGCGGCGGCTAATGGCGCTTCCACTGTGCCTCTGCACCGTCTCAGCAGGTTGCTGCAGTAACTGCAGCAGTGCCTCCTTCGCGATAGCGACGGCTGTCTCCTGATCAGGGAAGTCACTAACAGAATGGAAGAGCACGGCGCTCAGGAAAGTGCCGAGTATCTCATCCTGGCAGACCGTAAATTCGCACGACGCTGAGGGCAATTGCAAAGCGCAGATCGCGCCAGCGAGCTCGTTCGCCCAGGTCTCGTCGCCGGGCAACAGGACGAGATTCATAAACCACGGCGTGATGAGTACACCCAGCTGATGTTCGCTTAGTGTGCTTAGCCCCACGACTTCAACCTCGAGTGCCGAATTGCAGATCGGCAGGCCGCGCATACGCTCCGTATAGACGGTGTGATAGCGATCAACGATGTCTGTTGAGCTAATCACAGCGTTAGTCGTCCATTGGCAGGAACCCGCCCGGTTCCGCGTCACACTCCGGACAGCGCCAGTGTGGCGGCAATTCCAGGAAGGGCGTACCTGGCTCGATCTGTTCTACCGGATCGCCCTGGGCCGGGTCATATACGTACCAGCAAATACGGCACTCGAGTTTCGTGTCATCTTTGACGGCGGACATGCCAGCGGCGAGTCCCTGGAGATTCATGCGACATCCGACCGGTAGGGCGCCAGTATTTCGTCCAGACGCTGCGCGGAATCATGCAGGTCTTCCGGAGCAGCACAGGCTACGTGTGGAACGTCGACTACTTCGAGCGTGTTCAGAATCAATACGCTCATTGAATTGTAATAGCGGACCCACCAGACGTTTGGCACCAGCGTCGAGGAGACCTGGCACTTGCCGTATGCGCGCGACAGGATTTCAACCGCACCGTGCCCAAGCTGGTCGTCCAGGTACACGATGTCCGCGTCCGCCAGTGGCAGCAGGCTCAGGTTGATGATGTTCGGTTTCCGGTCGACCCGGTATTGCTGACAGTAGCCATCGAGCTCGACCAGCAATGGGAGTGCATTGGCGACTTCCGCAGGCGCGTTTTCGGCCGAAATGTCTATTTCCCGGTTTTGTCCGTCAATCTCCCGGACGTAGTGCGGCACGTCCGCAACCTCGAGCAGGTCGTGAGTTACGCGATCGTCCCGATCAAGATAATGCGTTCGCCAGACGCCGGCGAGAATCGACTCCTGGGTTCTGGCCCGGTCCGGGCCGCTGTGCGTAATGCTGACTTCACCTTCACAGAGAATTTGATTGACGATTTCGCGGCTGTCCCGATCAAGTGCGCTCAGATTTGCAATCAACGGGTCCGGCGGAACGGTCGTACCTGGCAAGCGCGTCTTTCAGCCACAGCATCGCCTGACTTGCGCCATCAAGGTCAGCCACGGTCGTACTCTCTGCCAACCGGGGCGGCTGATAAGTCGACATGTCCTTGGGCATGTCGATATAGGAGATTGTTTTACCGTCCTCCGCTTCGGGTTGCGTGCCTGGCCCGATCGTGCTGACAGGTATCCCTCTAAAATCCATAACCTTGCATCTCCATTAATATCGTAGTGGTCTGCAGTGCGTTTCGCAGACGCACAGCCTCAGGCCGCGACGACCGCGATTTTGAAGCCCGGGGGTCGCTTCGGTGGCGCGACGAACAAGTCACTTATCTTGCCTAGATAATCGGCCCAGTCCTGGACACGCGCGATCGTGCCGACGTAGTCGCCGTCGCGCACAAACACGAGCGCGGGATACTCTGTGAAACCGTACTGGCGTTTCAGTTGTTTGCCATCGCCGAAGGTATCCGTGACGACCCCGGGTCTGATTTGCCCTGCAAACGCCTCGACAAGTTCCGGCAGGACAACAGCCACGTCGGTGGAGTCGCGAACCGTTTCGGGATTTCCCGGAAAGAATATGACGTTCATCCCGGCCTCGGCGACAAAGGAATCGTGATTTGTGAGGTTAATCTCCGTGTAGCCGAGTTCCGCCAGCAACCGCTCGATCAGTGGATGTTTCATCGCCATTGTCCTTGTAGTTTTCCGCACACGTCGGGACGACCGCTTTCGTAGTCGCCGATATCGAGGGCGCGCGGACCGATACGATCGTCGCCGGCCAGTGGTTCCGGTCGGGGTAGAAAATCGACGTCCCAGCCGGACAGCACCTGGCAGGCAACTTCGACTGCCGGTCCGATCTGCCCGCGCACGCCATCGGTAAGGCTGCCGCCGTAATCATCCAGTAGCGCGGGCTGCACGCCAATGAGCACCAGTTCCTCCGGGAATTCGCCCGACAGCTGGGCTGAAGACAATACTTCCTGGAAGCCGGCCTGATGCATGCTGACTTTCTTCGCGCCCATATAGCGTGGAACAGCATCGCCACGAATCACTTTGAGTGTTGCCGGCTGCAAACCGAAATCGATCGCATCGAAGATAAGCAGGTGCTTCGTGCTCCTGACCCACGGCAGCAGGAAAATGCCCTGTGTGCCGCCATCCATCAGGCGCGTATCGTCCGGAAACAGAAAGCGGGAATAGAGGTTCTCGACGGCGCGTACGCCAAATCCTTCATCAGCCCACAGAACATTGCCAATGCCCAGCACCAGCGTGTCCCATGTCCGCGCAACATCCGGCTGATTGACTGTGGTCGACATGCCGGCCGATCAGTCCCGGTAGGTCCGCCAGCCGCTGATGATCGTGCTGACGCTGCTTTGGCGACCCATGATGTCGGCCCGAACCGCCATGTAGGTATGAATGATGGCGAAAACGATGATCAGCCACATGCTGAACAGGTGATACATGCGGACACTTTGAGATCCGCCCATCATCGGGATCACCCAGCCGAACCACGTATCGGCCCAGCTGCCCAGCCCTAAGCCTTCGCTATACAGGGCAAATCCGGTGAATATCAGGAACAGGCCAAGCAGCGTGTTAAAGAACCACATGGCTGCCTGCGCCAGCGCGTTGTGCGCCACGGACGGCGGTGCTTCGCGCCGGAGAAACAGGTAGTAGAGAATCTCTCCCCACAAGTCCTGCCACCAGGCCTTTCGCCACACCGGCAGGTAGAGGAGTTCACGCGAATACTTGTTGCCGACGCATCCCCAGTAAAGTCGAACAGCAAAGCCGATAGCGAACACATAGCCTGCAATAAAGTGAATCAGCCGCAGGTTGCCCATCAGGAAGTGCTCGCTGGCCTCGCCGCCAATACTGGGTAGCGGATTGGCAATCAGGTAACCGGTTGCGCATAACACGACGATGCTGAGCGCATGGACCCAATGCCAGATGCGCACCGGCGCCTCGAACACATACACGGCTTTGCGTGGTGTCGTTGATTGTGCGTCACTGACCGGAGTGCTCTGCATGATCGCAATCTCCCTAGCGTATCTTGACGACCGCGAGCTCCTGGCCATCTGGCGACATCACGTGTGACGCACAGGCCAGGCACGGGTCAAAGCTGTGAATCGTGCGCAGGATCTCGAGCGGCTGCGACGGGTCAGCCATTGGCGTTCCCAGGAGTGCAGCCTCGTAAGCGCCGATGTTTCCCTGCGGATCCCGCGGCGATGCATTCCAGGTTGTTGGCACGACGGCCTGGTAGTTTTCCAGTTTGGTGTCGAGGATGTGCACCCAATGGCCGAGCGCGCCGCGTGGCGCCTCGCCGATACCAACACCCTTGGTGTCTGTCGGCCAGGTATGCGGTTCCCACTTGTCCATGTTCGCCGTGGCAACGTCCCCCGCCTTGATGTTGGACATCATGTCGTCGAATACGCCGCGCATTTTGTGCGCCGACCAGGAGCATTCCAGGCCGCGAGCAGCAGTTCGGCCGAGGGTTGAGAACAACGCCGTTATAGGCAGGTCCAGATCCGTCAGGAGGCCATCTACCTGCGCCTTGATCTCTTCATTGCCGCGCGCGTAGGCCACCAGGTAACGCGCCAGCGGTCCAACTTCCATCGCATTGCCGCGCCAGCGCGGTGCTTTTAGCCACGAATACTTGGCCTGTTCGTCCAGCGCCTCGATGTTGGTCTTGGTGCCCTTGGCATTCGGTCCGAGTTCGAAGTTCGGCTCGGTAACGCCGGCCCATGGATGCAGTCCCTCATCGGGATTCGGATACGAATACCAGGAGTGCGTGACGAATTCCTGGATTTGTTCCGGATCGCGCGGGTCGACGTCGTAAACCGTGCCGAGATCTCCGTTCAGAATGGCGCCATTCGGCAGCATCCATGATTCGTTGGTGTAGTTGTTGGCGATCGCAGGGAACTCGCCGTAGGACATGACGTTCTTGCTCGACAGTCCGCCACCGTAATTCCAGTCTTTGTAGAATGAAGCAATCGCTTTGAGGTCGGGGATATACACCTGGTCGACGAAAGTGATAGAGGCATTGATGATGTCTGAGACCTGGTTCAACCAGGCCATGTTGACGGCGCCAACTGCGCCCGTTTCGTTCACATTGATAGAGCAGGGCATGCCGCCGACCAGCCAGTTCGGATGCGGATTGCGTCCACCAAATATCGTGTGGATCTTCACTATCTCTTTCTGGAAGTCCAGTGCTTCCAGGTAGTGAGTGACCGCCATCAGATTCGCCTCGGCGGGCAGCTTGTACGCAGGGCTGCCCCAGTATGCATTGGCGAAGGGACCCAGTTGCCCGGACTCCACGAAGCGCTTGATTTTGTTCTGCACGTCACGGAAATAGCCCGGTGACGATTTTGGCCAGCTCGAAATGCTCTGCTGCAATTCGGAAGTGGCCCGCGGGTCCGCATCTAACGCGCTCACGACATCGACCCAATCCAGCGCATGCAGATGATAGAAATGCACCAGGTGGTCCTGCGTGTACTGGGCAAGCATCATCAGGTTGCGTATCGAGTTGGCGTTGGCCGGGATGTCGATGTCGAGCGCGTCTTCGACTGCACGACACGACAACAAGGCGTGTACACCGGTACAGACGCCGCAAATGCGCTCCGTAAACGCCCAGGCATCGCGCGGGTCGCGACCCTTCAGGATGACCTCGAGCCCACGCCACATGTTTCCGGTGGAGACCGCGTTGCGGATGATGTTGTCGTCGTCGACGTTGACCTCGATGCGCAAATGACCCTCGATGCGGCAGATCGGATCGACGACCACGCGCTGGCCTGCGTCATCCAACGTGAAACCATTTGGTGTTACGACCTCAGTCATGGCGCGACTCCTCTGGCTTGTCGCGTCTCATGTGCGACACGACCGATGCGGCAGCGTGCGCCGCCACGCCGATTGCGGCGGCACCGGCCAGTACGCCGCCGATTTTGTCGGCTGTGGATTCCACGCCACCCATGACGCCGAAATCCGTGACGGCGCTGTAGAAAGAACCCTTGTCCCAGAAGTTGTCCTCGGCGCATCCAAGGCAACCATGCCCCGATTTGACCGGCCACGATAAGCCGCCATTCCACTCGACCGTCGAACAGGCGTTATACGTTGTCGGTCCTTTGCAGCCGACTTTGTAAAGACAGTAGCCCTTGCGTGCCCCTTCATCATCAAATTTTTCGACGAACTGGCCGGCATCGAAATGCGGGCGCCGGTAGCATTTATCATGCAGGCGCTGGCTGTAGAACATCTTCGGCCGGCCCTGCCGGTCGAGTTCCGGCAATTCATCGAAAGCGATCATGTACGTCAGGACACCGGTCATGACTTCCGCAATGGGCGGGCACCCGGGTACTTTCACGATGGGTTTGTCGAGAATGACTTTATGAATCGGGGTTGCCCGGGTCGGGTTCGGTCGCGCTGCCTGGACACAACCCCACGACGCACAGGATCCCCAGGCGATGATGGCCTTGCAGTGATCCGCCATATGCCGAAGCTTCTCAACGTAGGGTTTTCCCGCCTGTATGCAATACATGCCGTCCTCATTGAGCGGCGGATTGCCTTCACAAGCGAGAATATACTGGCCGTCGTACTTTTCGATGGTCTGCTCCAGGAGTTCCTCGGCCTGGTGCCCGGCCGCGGCCATCAAAGTGTCGTCGTAGTCGAGCGAAATCATCGATAACACAACGTCCCCGGCAAGCGGGTGGCCCGAACGAATGAAAGATTCAGTACAGCAGGTGCATTCCAGTCCGTGCAGCCAGATGACAGGAGTGCGCGGCTTGGTTTCCAGCGCATGCGCGATCTTGCCGGCGAATTCAGGACCCAGTCCCAGGCCAGCTGCGGTAAGGCTGCAAAATTTCAGGAAGCTACGGCGCGTGATGCCGTGCTGGCGCATCACCCCGTAGAAGGTGTCCTGCGTTGGCATATCGACTCTCCTTCATCCCAAAGGTTCGGGCGGCCTCAGATCCATTACGTCCGGCTCGAATAGCTAAAGAAGGGATGTGCGTCCCTGGCGAGTGGATCGACGTGTACGGAATCAATCACTTCTTCCCCAGTCGACTAACTTAGACGCGTAAACGACACATCTGAATAGGCGTTATTACGTACAGTTCAGAGTCGCAGGTGGCCACTATTATTGACGCAGTGCTTTTTCACAAGCTGCGGCGCGCTTCAGGCGCGCGGGGACGAATTGCCATGTGTCTCGCCATTCCAATGCAGGTCAAATCGATCGAGGAATTTCAGTGTCTTTGCGAGGCGCGTGGTATCGAGCGCCAGGTAAGCCTTTTCATGGTGCAGGGCGAAGACATTAGTCCCGGCGACTTCGTGCTGGTGCACGTCGGCTACGCGATACAGAAAATTTCCGCTGCCGATGCCGCCGAGTCCTGGCAACTGTTCGATGAAGTACTCGGAGACTCCGCCAGTGTGTGACACCTGCGGCTGCAACGTGACCCATGCAAATCGCCACCTCGTTTCTCCGGGTGGTCAACTCGAACATACTTCCCGCGGCAGCGAGTCCGTTGAAGTGCTTGAGAATCTCTTGCGCGCCAATGATCATGACGCGAAACATAATCGTGAACACTTCGACCACCACCACGTGCTCGCCGTCAACCTCATGTCTTCGCCGGGTGCCGGCAAGACTGCGCTCCTCGAAAGCACAATCGAACGCCTGGCGGGCGAATGGAACGTCGCGGTGATTGAAGGTGACCTGGAAACCGAAAACGACGCAAAACGCATTCGCGAGAAAGGTGTACCCGCGATTCAGATCAGCACGGGTACTGCGTGCCACCTCGATGCACACATGATTCATCACGCATTGCATGAGCTCGAACTCGAAGGGCTCGACATCGTATTCATCGAGAACGTCGGCAACCTGGTGTGCCCCGCGAGTTTCGACCTGGGTCAGCACCTCAACGTCACGCTGCTCTCATCGCCCGAGGGTGACGACAAGCCGGCGAAGTACCCGGTGATGTTTCGGGCAGCCGATCTCATGTTGGTCACCAAAGCAGATCTCATCGAGGTGCTTGGTGATTTCGACCCGGCGTGTGCCGAATCGCATCTGCGGAATCTCGCCAATCCGGCGGAGGTCATCGAACTCTCGGCCCGCACGGGTGAGGGAGTGGACTTATGGGTCGAATGGTTGCGGAGCCAGCTCAAGTCCGTCCGTCAACGTGTCGAGCGCGGCGGAATCATCCGGCCAGCCATTCAGCCGGAAGGGGTGGCATTGCATACCGCGTCCCCACCCGTCAGGTAACAATACGGAGCTGGCCATGAAATTGAGCGCAAAAGACTGGCTGCAGAAACTTCACGAACTGGATTTAGACGAACCCGTGCGCATCATGAACGTTTGTGGTGGTCACGAACGTTCGATATCGATGGCCGGGCTGCGGACCGCGCTGCCCGAGAACATCGAGCTCATTCCGGGTCCCGGTTGTCCTGTTTGCATATGTCCCGAGGAAGACGTTTTCGAGGCGATCCAGCTGGCGCTGCACGAGGACGTCATCCTGGTCGCGTTCGGCGACATGTTGCGGGTGCCGGTCAATGTTCCCCGGCGTGATCCCCGCTCGCTGGAACAGGCGCGCGCCGCCGGCGCGGATATTCGACCTATAGCGACGCCAATGGAGGCGGTACGAATTGCCAACGAGAACCCGGATCGACCCGTCGTGTTTTTTGCCGCGGGTTTCGAAACCACCAGTGCACCGGTTGCCGCCATGCTGGTCGAAGGTGTTCCGGATAATCTACTGGTATTGCTCTCCGGCAGATTGACCTGGCCCGCAGTCGCAATGCTGCTGGACTCGGGCGAAGCAGGATTCGATGCATTGATCGCACCCGGGCATGTGTCCACGGTGATGGGGCCGGAGGAATGGCAGTTCGTCGTTGACCAGCACGACATGCCGGCGGCGGTCGCCGGCTTCAGGCCGGATACCTTGCTTGCCGCAATGTATTCGGTCTTGTGTCAACTGCGTGACAAAAACTACTTTCTTGATAATTGTTATCCGGAGGTCGTTCGGCCGGGCGGCAATCCTGCGGCGCGAGATCAGATTTCCCGCGCCTTCGACGTCACCGATGCCAACTGGCGTGGCATTGGCGTTATTCCCAATTCCGGCTACTCGCTGCGCCAGGAATTCGCGGCGCACGATGTGCGCCAGCAGCTGAAATCCTACGCAGATGATGCGCGCAAACGTGTCGGTGAAATGCCGCCGGGCTGCGACTGCGCCAAGGTCGTGCTGGGGAAAATATATCCGAATGAATGTCGCCTTTATGGCGTCGCCTGCACGCCACGCAAACCAATCGGTCCCTGCATGGTGTCAGATGAAGGCGCCTGCCGCATCTGGTGGTCCGCGGGCTGTCGCGACAATGTCTGGGAAGGTCGTTCCAAAAGAGAATCTGTTGGCTAGGGCGCGTGCCAATGTTATTCCGCCACAATCCGAACCGGTTGAAACGGTCCGCATAACCCTGTCCGGCCACGTGCAGGGAGTCGGGTTCCGCCCGTTCGTCTACCGAATCGCTGCGCTGCACAAGTTGCGAGGACAGGTGCAAAACCAGATGGGCGAGGTCGAGGTTATCGCGACGGGTGAAAGGCGGGCGCTGGCGAAATTCGAAAGAGACCTGGTAACGAAGGCACCGCCGCTTTCGCAACCGGTCGTCGATTCGATAGTGCCGGTTCATCCGGTCTGCTTCACCGAATTTTCGATTGTTAAAAGTTCGCAACAGGCGACGGCGCAAGTTTTCGTGCCACCCGATTTCTTTATGTGTGATGACTGTCGCAATGAGCTTGAAGACCCCGCTGACCGTCGTTATCGGTACCCGTTCATCAACTGCACACAATGTGGGCCGCGCTATACGTTAATCCAGAAACTTCCTTACGATCGTGCCAACACGAGTATGCAAGGATTCCCGCTATGCAAAACGTGTCTTGGCGAATACGAGGATCCGGCGGACCGCCGTTTCCACGCGGAACCGGTTGCCTGTCCGGCCTGTGGACCACACGTGAGTTTCCATGCGCCGGGAATCGTGGCTACCGAAAGTGCAGCGCTGGATGCTGCAGTCGAGTACCTGCATTCAGGCTGTATTGTTGCTGTCAAGGGAATCGGCGGCTACCACCTCTTGTGCGATGCGCGCAGCTCGATTGCCGTTGCAAAGCTGCGCACAAGAAAACAAAGGCCGCACAAACCACTGGCAGTCATGTTTCCCACCGCGGGTCATGATGATCTGGAGGTCGTTCGGGCCTCTGTGTCCCTGACGGAGGAAGAGTCGAAACTACTGGTGGGACCGGTCCGTCCGATTGTGCTTGCGACCAAGCGGCAGAAAACTGGATTGGCGGCCAACCTGGCGCCCGGACTTCGTGAGCTCGGTGTGTTTCTTCCGTACAGCCCATTGCACCAGTTATTACTAACAGCTTTCGGTGCGCCGCTGGTGGCAACGTCTGGCAACATTAGCGGGGAGCCCGTACTGACCGACAATGCCGAGGCGGAGACGCGTTTGTCGGGCGTCGCGGAGGCGTTTTTGCATCACAACAGACCGATTGTGCGTCCCGCCGACGATCCGGTATTTCGCCGCGTGGCCGGAAGCATGCGACCTCTGCGTATCGGCAGGGGCGCCGGCCCACGCGAGCTCGAGTTACCCTGGCACCAGCCGACTCCGGTTCTCGGCGTTGGTGGTCACATGAAGGCGACGGTGTCCCTGTCGTGGAAAAATCGCGCCGTCGTATCGCCGCACATCGGCGAGATGGACAGCCCGCGAAGCCTCGCCGTTTTCGAGCAAGTGCTCGCCGATCTGCAAACGCTCTACGGCGTGCAGGCCGAGCGCATCGTATGCGATGCGCATCCGGGCTATGCGACAAGTCGCTGGGCGCGATCGCAGAACTTACTGCCCGTCAGTGAGGTCTGGCATCACCGTGCGCACGCCAGCGCCGTTGCTGCGGAATTCGATTGCGCTGGTCGGTGGCTCGTCTTCACCTGGGATGGTGTCGGCCTGGGCGAGGACAACACCTTGTGGGGGGGCGAGGCGCTGCTCGGTGAGCCCGGCAACTGGAGGCGTGTTTGCAGCATGCGCCGTTTTCACCTGCCGGGTGGTGAGCGAGCGGGTAGAGAGCCGTGGCGAAGTGCGGCTGCGTTGACCTGGGCCGCGGGGCGAACCTGGCCTGGTAGTCCGGATGTCGACGGCCTGGCGTTCGCTGCCTGGCGCCAGCAACTCAACTGCCCGGAAACGACGGCCGTCGGCCGCATATTCGATGCCGCCAGCGCATTGATATGCGGTATGCACCGGGTTAGCTTCGAAGCACAGGGCCCGATGATTCTCGAGTCGCTTTGTACGGATGAAGGCAAGGTCATCGCGTTGCCGCTCGAGACGGATGCGAACGGAATCCTGAGAGCTGACTGGGAACCGTTACTCGTGAGCATGATGGATGAGAGCCAGTCCCGCGGGCAGCGATCCGCAACGTTTCACTCAAGCATGGCGGCGGCGCTTTGCGCGCAGGCCCGCAAAGTGAGAGAGGAGACTCGCGTCGATCAGATCGGACTCGCCGGCGGCGTGTTTCAGAATCGCGTCCTGACCGATCAGGTTGTGAGCCTGCTCGAAGCCGACGGCTTTCAGGTTCATGTCAATCGAAAACTGCCGTGTAATGATGCCGCTTTGTCATTTGGTCAGGTCGCGGAATTCGCTGCGCGCGAAGCTCGGGTGAAAAGATAATGGAAGACGATCACATCTCGCTCGCACACGGCAACGGTGGTCGATTCATGCGCGAGCTGATCGAAGAGGTCTTCGCGCGACACCTGGTCCATTCCGAACTCGATACGGAAGCCGACGCCGTCCCGATTCCGCTGAACGGTGGCGAGGCAATGATTACGACAGACGGCTTTACCGTACAGCCGCTGGAGTTTCCGGGTGGTGATATTGGTTCATTGGCAATTCACGGCACGACGAACGATCTTGCCGTCGCCGGCGCGCGTCCGCTGTATCTCACGTTGAATGCATTCATCGAAGAAGGATTCGAAATCAGTGTTCTCGAGCGCATTGTCGCCAGCCTGGCGCGTGCCGCGCGCGAAGCGGACGTCAAAGTCGCCGCGGGCGATACCAAGGTCCTGCGACGCGGAGAGGGTGGCGGTATTTACCTGGCGACGACTGGAGTTGGTGTCCGAATGCCAGGTGCACAGCCGTCAATGCGCAACATAAAAGACGGCGACGTCCTCCTGGTAAGCGGCAGTGTGGGTGATCATGGCACGGCCGTAATGCTCGCGCGCGAAGAGTTCGGTTTGCGTGGCGATGTTCGCTCGGATTCGGCCTGCGTGTTTCCACTGACAGAAATGCTGCTGCAATTCGACGGATTGCGTTTCATGCGCGATCCGACTCGTGGCGGTGTCGCGTCGGTGGCGAATGAAATCGCGCGGGCGACAGGATACGGCGTGCGACTGGAAGCAACCATTCCGGTCACGGAGCCAGTGCAGTCAGTCTGCGATATGCTCGGCTACGACCCGTATTATCTTGCCTGCGAAGGCAGAGTGGTGGCAGTTGTCGATCCTGCCCATGCCGACGATGCACTTGCTGCGTGGCGTTCCACGGCAGCGGGGGCAGATGCGGCCAGGATCGGGCGTATAGCAGCTGGCGAGAAACGCGTGGTACTGGAAACCTCGCTGGGCGGTGAACGATTCCTCGAAGAACTGGAGGATGACCCTTTGCCGCGGATTTGTTGATCGTCGTGAACGACCCGCTCACAACATCCGCAGGCATCATCCACGGTGACCCCATCGCGCCGGTGATCCTCGGTGTCACCGGTATCCTGTTATTTGCCATTATCGGAAGATTCGCGGCCCGCCGATTCGGTCAGCCAACGGTGCTGGGCGAACTCCTGATGGGTATTCTGCTTGGCAACGTCGCGTGGATGATGGGGGTCGACCTCATCGTCGTGCTGCGCGAGGGTCCGCGCGTATTCGAAATCGTGAGTCAGACGCTGGCAGGGGCCCCTGTCGATCAGGTCGCCATCGCCCTGTTCGGCGATCAGACCGGCCAGGAAATTACGCGCATCATCACCGGCCCACAAGGCGGCCAGGTAATGCAGGTGGCGCAAACGGTTGATGTGTTTTCCCGCTACGGCGTCATCTTCCTGTTATTCATGGTCGGCCTGGAGGCGGACCTCGACGAAATGTGGGCAGTTGGCGCAGATTCTGTGCGCGTCGCGATCCTGGGCGTGCTTGTGCCATTCGCCCTGGGCTTTGCCGCACTGGCCTTTCTGCAGCCCGAGTTGTCGCTCAATTCAGTCATGTTTATTGCAGCGACGCTCGGCGCAACCAGTATCGGCATCACCTCCAACGTACTGCGCGAGACAGGCTATAACAATTCTACTGAAGGACACATCATTCTTGGCGCCGCCGTGTGTGACGACATCCTTGGTCTGATCATCCTCGCGGTGGTGTCGGGCATCGTCGTTAGCGGAAGTGTTGACGTCAGCGAAGTCGCTTTCGTGATCCTGATGTCGTCAATGTTCCTGGTCGGTGTGGTCAAAATTGGTCCGTGGATTGTGCGCTTTGCCGCAAATCTGATGGGCAGGCTCGACATCATCGAGGCGAAGATGTTCACCTCCTATCTTTTTGTAATGGTCCTGGCATGGGTGGCCAACCTGGCCGGACTGGCAACGATCATCGGCGCATTCGCCGCGGGTCTTGTGCTATCCGACAGCTTCTTCAGCCAGCATGAATCCCCGGAACGAGGGTTCATTGGTATACGTGAACTCATCATGCCGCTGGAGGTCGTTCTGCGGCCGATTTTCTTCATCCTGATGGGCATTCAGGTGAAGATCGAGGCGTTCCTGTCGTGGCCGGTCATCAGCGTCGCCGCGGGCCTGCTGGTTGCGGCAATCATTGGCAAGCTTGTCTGCGGCCTCGGCGCGCGGCCCACGGCCAACAGACTGGTCATCGGTATCGGCATGCTGCCGCGGGGTGAAGTCGGCCTGGTTTTTGCCGCGATCGGTCGCACGCTCGGGGTCATAGACGATGCCCTGTTCTCCGCCATCGTCCTGATGGTCATGATCACGACGCTAATGGCGCCACCCATATTGAAGAACCTGATTGGCCGGCAACAAAGACGCCAGCCTGCAACCTGAGGGGCGGCAGTGCACAGGTCCAGCACTTCCCATATACGCATCGACACGCAGCTGATCGACGGATTGATGTGTCCGGCGGCGTTTGGGCATCCGGTCGCCGATGTTCATCTGCGGGAAACGCATATTTCCTGGTTAGTCCTCGCTGGTGACTTCGTATACAAAATCAAGAAACCGATCGTTCTGGATTTTCTCGACTTCGGCGATCTCGAGAAGCGCAGGTTCTTTTGTAACGAGGAAATCCGGCTCAACCAGCCGTGGGCGCCTGAGGTTTATCTCGATGTCGTACCCGTGACGCTGGATGGCGAGCAACCACGTTTCGGCGGCAGCGGTGCACCGATCGAGTACGCCGTTCGCATGCGCCGGTTCGATGAAGATATGCAACTCGACAGGCAGCTGGAGCAGGACAAGCTGACCGTTGCGGACATGCGGGAGCTCGCGAATATGATCGCGAGGCGTCACAGGGCGGCGCCGCGTGTGGATGACACCCAGCGCGGCCGGGTGATGCGCTTGACGACCGAGTTCATGCAGGACAACTTCAAAGCGCTGGACGACAACATCGAGAGCGCGACACTTGCCCCTCTGAAGCGCTGGACGGATGACGAGCTTCGTCAGGTTGGGCCTCTATTGCAAAAACGCTTCGACACAGGGTTCGTTCGCGACTGTCACGGTGATCTGCACCTCGGCAATCTCGTCAGGTTGCCGAATGGCATAACGACGTTCGACTGCATCGAATTCAGCACCGACCTTCGTCATATCGATGTGATGTGTGACCTGGCATTCCTGATTATGGATCTGTTCGAGAGGGGGAGGCGCGATCTTGCCGCACAATTACTGAATCGCTACCTGGAGGTGAGCGGTGACTACGGCGGCGTGGCAGTGCTTAACCTCTTTGTTGTCTATCGCTGCCTGGTTCGGGCAAAAGTCGCAGTCATTATGAGTCGGGAGCGAGAAGGCGCTGCCGCCCGGGACAAAGACATCGCCGAGGCCTATGCCTACTGCGAAATGGCCTCACGCCAGGCCGCCAGTCGTGTTCCGCTCGTGATGCTGATGCACGGATTATCCGGATCAGGGAAGACGTGGGTTTCCGGAAAGCTGATGGCGGCCATGCCCGCAATTCGACTTCGTTCCGACATTGAGCGAAAGCGAATGGTCGCTCTGGGTGAGTCTGCTTCGAGCGCCTCGGAACCGGGCGAAGGCATCTACACCGAATCTCTCAATCGAGATGTATACGCTCGATTGCTTTCCCTGGCACAGCTTGTGCTGGAATCTGGTCACAACGTTATCCTCGATGCGACGTACCTGCGCGAATCTGACCGTGCCGCGGCATTGGCGCTGGCAGAGCGAGGCGGTTGCCCGTTCCTGATTATCGATGTCACGGCCGAACCGGAGGTCATGAGGAAGCGCATAGGCAGACGACAGGCGTTGTCAGCCGATGCGTCCGAGGCAAGCCTCGACGTACTGAACCGTCAATTTGAGACCGCGGAGCCGCTCTCCGTTGCCGAACATAAAAAGACCATTTCCTGCGACAATTCAGACACGGTAGATATCGGGATTATCGTGCGTCAGATAAGACGCGCGTCAGGTGCGCAAAAGGAACCCACGTCAAGCGCATGAACCCGTGCCGGGCTGATCAGTCGAGGCGGTTCTGAATATAGCGATGTACCACTGCGGCGCCCACCGCATCGCCCCACACATTGGTGGCCGTTCGAAAGCGATCGAGGAACCAGTCCACCGCCAGCAGCAATCCGATACCCTCAATGGGCAGACCAACCGCCTGCAGCACAATAATCATGGTGACCAGTCCGGCTTCCGGAATACCGGCAGCCCCAATGGCGGCTAATGTTGCAGTGACGAAGATGATGGATTGCTGCCCGATACCCAGGTGCAGACCATAGGCCTGTGCGATGAACATCGCGGCCGCCGCTTCGTAGAGTGCCGTGCCATCCATATTCACTGTGCTTCCGAGCGGCAACACGAAGCGGCGTGCGCGCTCGTCGATGCCGGACTCTTTAGCGCACTGAATGGTAATCGGTAAAGTGGCGGTCGAGCTTGCCGTGGCAAACGACGTCACGATTGCCCGCAGCATATTGACGAGATAGGTGATCGGCTGCCGCGCAATGAAAAGCAGTATCAGCGTCAGAATAGTGAAGTGGATAGCCAACCCTGACAGCACGGTCAGTACGTGCAGGCCCACGGCACTGATCCTGGCAACGAACGCCTCGGTGCTTCCGGCCGCGCCAAACATTCCCGCGATCAGGCCGAAAATACCCAGCGGCGCAAAATACATGACCCACGACACCATGAGCATCATGCCTTCGTTGAGGCTCTCGAAAAATTTCGCCGCCGGCCTGCCTGCCGGGCCAAGGCTTGCCAGCGCTATGCCGAACGCAACAGACCATAGAATGAGGGGCAGCAAGTTCGTTTCCGCGGCTGCCGCGATCAGATTAGGCGCAACCAGGGACAGCAATATGTCGCCTATGCCTTTATCTTCCGCCATGCGGACAATATCGTCAGGCTGTTGCAGGCCTTCCGTCGAAACGCCGACGCCTGGCTGAATAAGATTGACCATGATCAGGCCAATCAGTACTGCGATGGCAACCGTAATCAGGTAATAGCCAATCGTGACGCCACTCAGTTTGCCGAGCTGTCGAACGTCTCCAATTGAGGTGACGCCACTGATGACGGCGCTGACCAGCAAGGGAATGACCAGCATTGACAGCGTGTTTAGAAACAGCTTGCCGAGCCAGGCGACTTTGGTCGCTGCCGCACCCCAGAACCAGCCCACAAACAGACCGGCTATCACGCCGACAATGATGCAAACCAGTAACGCTACGCTGTGCCGACTGTTCATGGATCATGTATGCACTGGGGAGTGTCTTCGTGCAGTCAGTATATGTCGGTATACCGCTGTGACATGTACGGACTTACAGTCTGTACCAGAACCGCAAGAGTGCCGCTATGGGTCTGTCGATCGATCGTATTTCGTTCTCGGAAGAGGATTACCAGCGAGCCGGCGTTCGCTTACGGGAAAACCTGGCGGCACTGAAGATTCTTTTGGAGCGACCCGGGTTCGGGCAGGGAGAGCCGAGCCTCGGGGCCGAACTCGAGATGTCGATCGTGGATGCCGACGCTCAGGCGCTGCCCCTGAACAGGGAAGTGCTGGCCGAAATGGTCGACCCGAATCTGCAGCTCGAGCTCGACCGGTTCAACCTCGAATACAATCTGTCGCCCGTGGTCGCGGCTGGCAAGCCCTTTGCCGCCATGCAGAGTGAACTCACGCAGGCGCTGGAGGCGCTGTCGAATACAGCGGCACAGCATGGTGGGCGGATCATTCCGATCGGCATTCTGCCGACACTGAAGATGGAGCAGCTCCAGTCCGGCTGGATGACGGACCTGCCCCGCTATCATGCGCTGGCAGCCGGCATCAAGAGACTGCGCCGCGAGAAGATCGCCATCAAGATTGACGGGGATGAGCCACTCGAGGCGGAGTTTGACAGCGTCACCGTCGAAGGTGCAAATACTTCGTTTCAGGTTCACTTGCGTATCAATCCGGATGAATTCGCAGACTGCTACAACGCCGCCCAGCTTGTGACCCCTCTGGCGCTTGCGGTCGGCGCGAATTCACCGTTCCTGCTTGGGCACAGTCTCTGGGATGAAACGCGCATTGCCTTGTTCAAGCAGTCGACCGATACGCGCCGGCACAAGCACGAATGGCGGCGCATGGCGCGCGTGCCGTTCGGTCACGGCTGGATGCGTCACGGTGCCTTCGAGCTCCTCGCCGAATCCTGCCACCTCTATCCGATCATCCTGCCCATCTACTCGGGCGACGACGATATAGCACTCGCGCGGGACGGTGGCGTCCCCGAACTGGCCGAGCTGCGGCTGCAGCAGGGCACGATCTGGAACTGGAACCGGCCGGTTTACGATTCCGCCAACGGTGGTCACCTGCGTATCGAACTGCGAGCATTGCCATCCGGTCCAACGCCAATCGACATGATGGCGAGCGCTGCCTTTCTCGTGGGCCTGGTCGTCGGGATGAGTAAGAAAGTCAACGAGCTGCTGCCTGCATTTCCATTCCGTTACGCGGACTTCAATTTCTATCGCGCGGCGCAGTCCAGCCTGGACGCGGAGCTATTGTGGCCGTCACTGAAATCCACGTCGCCGGGTGAGGCGCTCGCGAGTGATCTGTGCCGGGAGCTGCTGCCATTGGCGGACGAGGGTCTTCAGATCATTGGCGTCGACGACGAAGAACGCTCGCAACTGCTCGGCATCATTCGCGATCGACTCGATAGCAAAATAACGCCTGCGGCATGGCAACGACTAACCCTTGCGAGGTTCGGCGGCATCCCCCGGGCAGACGCGCTGCAAAGACTGGTCGAGGAGTACCTGTCGATGGCCGCATCAGGAAAACCGGTGACGGAGTGGTAGTGCGATCAGCAATACGATTACGTACAAACCACGACAATTTTGGCCGCGTCGCTCGCTTAATATAAACAAAACAAAGCACGCCCGGCTTCAATCAGGCAAAAGGGGAACTGATACCGTGAACACCCGATCCACACTTTTGTTCGGATTCAGCGCGATCGCGCTGGCTCTGGCGGCGATCTCGAATGCCCAGGAACAGGTACAGGATGCCATCAATACGCAGTCGGCATCTCAGCAGGCCAGTGCCGAAGTTCAGGACCGGATCGACAGGCTCGACGACGAGACGCGCGGAATGCTCAATGAGTATCGGCAGACCATGTCACAGGTCAGCGAGCTCGACGCTTATAACCTGCAACTTGAGCGCCTGGTAGCGACGCAGAATGTTGAGCTTGCCGATTACGAACGGCAGTTCCAGGAAATCGAGACGACGAAGCGCCAGATACTGCCGATGATTATTCGCATGCTGGACGTGCTGGAGGAATTCGTGGCGATCGACATGCCGTTCCTGCCGCAGGAACGGAGTCTGCGTGTTCAGGAACTGCGCAAACTGATGGAGCGACCGGACGTCCTGACCTCGGAAAAATACCGGCGGGTGACTGAAGCCTATCAAATCGAGCTCGATTACGGACATACGATAGAGTCGTATGAAGGCGAGATCCAGGCGGATGGTGAGGCGCGCACTGTCGCGTTTCTTCGCTACGGTCGCCTTGGTTTGTACTACATGTCGCTCGATGGCCTGACGATCGGCCACTGGGATCAGTCACAGGACCAGTGGGTCGAACTTGACAATGAATACAGGCAGTCGCTCGATCGCGCCATGCGCATCGCGCGCAAACAGCTGCCACCGGACCTGACTCGCCTGCCGGTACCGGCACCGGAGAATCGAACATGAAGAAAGTTCTTGCGATATTAGCGTGCTCGATACTCTTCCCTCTTACCGCGGCACATGCGTCCCTCGAGGATCTGGACGCGCTCGTTGAATCCGTGCGCCAGGAGGCGCTCAAGGAAGCCAGCTACGATCAGGAACGAATAGAGCGGTTTCTGAACGATCGTGCTGCACAACAACAGCTGCTTGAGGATGCTCGAACAAGACTCGCGGCGGAAAATGCGCGTGCTGACCGCTTGCGCGGGGACTACGAAGGCAACGAGTTGACGCTGACGCAATATGCGGCCGATCTCGAAGAGCGGGCAGGCGACCTGAATGACCTGTTTGCTATCGTGAGGCAGACCGCCATCAACGCCAACGGCATACTCGATACGTCGTTGGTTGCCGCTGAGCACAAAGACAGAACGTCATTCCTGCTGGATCTCGGGAAGGGCGAAAGAAAGCCATCTATCGAAGATATTCGCCAGATGTGGACAATGATCCTCACCGAGATCGCTGAGTCGGGCAAGGTTGTTCGCTTTGACGCCACGGTGATCAAACCCCAGGGTGATGAGACGCGACAACAGGTGACGCGCGCAGGTGTGTTTAACGCGATCAGCGAGGGCGCATTCTTAAGGTATCTGCCGGAATCCGGCAAGCTGGTCGAGTTGAGCCGTCAACCCGCCGCGAGATTCCAGCGCATGGCTAAAGACTTAGAAGAGGCCGATGCCGGTATGCATGCATTCGCGCTCGATCCGTCCAAGGGCGCGATCTTGAGTCTCATGGTGCAGTCACCGGACCTGAAGGAACGCCTGCAGCAGGGTGGTTATATCGGTTACCTGATACTGATTCTTGGTGCGATTGGCGTTCTCATGGTTATCCAGCGCGCTATAGGGCTGCTACTCGCGAGACGCGGAATCGAAGCGCAGGCCGCGTCAGACGAGGTCAGTGAGAAGAACCCGTTGGGACGAATGCAGAAAATTGCGTCTGACATTACGAGCAGGAATATCGACGCGATATCCATGCGTCTCGATGAGCAGCTCGGCGAAGAGAGTTCACGCCTCAATCGTGGCTTGGCTACCGTTGCAGTGCTGGCAGCGGTCAGCCCGCTACTCGGGTTGCTTGGCACGGTGACCGGAATGATCGAGACGTTTCAGCAGATCACCTTATTCGGAACCGGCGATCCGAAGATGATGTCGGGTGGTATCTCGCAGGCGCTGGTGACAACGCAGCTCGGTTTGTCGGTGGCCATTCCATTGGTGTTATTCCACAGCCTGCTCACCGGTCGGGCCAATCGACTGGTCGAGAAACTGGGTAAGTACTCAAGTGACATAGTAACGGATCGTGAACTGGACTAATTACACAGACGGTCTGTCTACCCTGTTTGAACAGGGTGGGCTGGTGTTGTGGGCGATTCTCGTCGTTTCAATCTATATGTGGATTCTCCTTGTAGAGCGTTACTGGTTTCACTGGACCCAGCTGCCGGAACTGCAGGAACGTTTGTTTAAGGATTGGCAGACCCGGTCGGCGAGACTCTCACCCAGCCTGGTCTACCGCCGTATAGCGACACTGGCCACGGATATACACACCGAGGCAAACCGGAACATGCTGGCGTTGCAGGCACTCGTCGCAATCCTGCCCTTGTTGGGACTATTGGGAACGGTATCGGGAATGATCAAAGTATTCGAAGTGATTACCGTTTTTGGCACCGGCAACACGCGCGGTATGGCGGCCGGTATCTCGGAGGCGCTGGTGACAACGATGGCCGGGCTCTTCACGGCACTGTCGGGGCTGTACTTCGTATCCGATCTCGAACGGCGGGCGGAAGATGCCGCTCGCAGGTTCGAATCGAAACTCGTAGAGGAACAATAGATGTCGACCAAAGACCACGTAAAATCGGAGAGCGGTACGACTGCGATGAATATCACGCCGCTGATCGACATGGTTTTCATTCTGCTTATCTTTTTCGTGGTCAACGCGTCTTTCGTCAAAGAAGCCGGCGTCGAAATCGAACGGCCCAGCGCTCGCAGCGCCGTGACCCAGGAGAAAGCGAATATCATGATCGCGGTAACCGAGAACGGCGAAGTCTGGGTGGACCGCAACCGCGTCGACCCGCGCAGCGTCCGCGGTCATGTCGAGCGCCTGCATGCCGAGAATCCGGAAGGTGCGGTCGTGATTCTGGCGGATGACAAATCAGAGACCGGCCTGGTTATCGAGGTTCTGGATCAGGTGCGACTCGCCGGTGTGGAAAACGTCGCCGTCGCCGCAACCCCGGATGGAATGTGACGCAAGGTAGTACAGTCAGGATGATGGGCATCGTGCTGTCGGCACTGATGATCAATGCGTTGTTGTTTACCGCGATTCGCTACATGGTGGTCAATCGGCAGATGCGCCTGGCCGAAACGTCGCAGTTTGACCTCGCGAACTTTATCCGACTGCAGGAGCAATCTCGCGAAGTGCGTTCGCGCAGAGATGCCAAAGCCCCGGAAAAACCGAAGGCCGAGCAGCAGCGGGACTTAAGCAGGCTTGCCCAGGCGTCCACCTCCGGAGGCCTGGGCGGCATGTCGATCGACATGCCGAGCATCGACATCGACATCGATGTCGGCGGCAGCATTGCCCTGGCACGTGAGCTGACGCCGCTGGTGCGTTTCATGCCCGAATACCCGCTGGCCGCGGCGACGAATGGCATTGAGGGATATGTGTTATTGAGATTCACCGTGACGGAAACCGGCGCGGTTGCTGATCCGGAGGTGCTGAGATCGGATCCGCCAAATATATTTGATCGTGCCGCAATGCGATCGGTGCTGAGATGGAAGTACCAACCGCAAATGTCTGACGGAAAACCGACCAGCGTCGTCAGTTACACGCGTATCAGTTTTAACCTGCTCGAAGAGTGAAACGGATGAGATTCGCATTCCTGGTTCTTTTATTGCTCGCGTCGGCAGTCGCGAATCCGCAGGCAGCCCAGTCAGTCTCGCGCAAGACTTTTGTTGAGTTGCAGAAAGTCGAGAAACTGATGCAGGAAGAGCAATATGACGCGGCACTCGTGCAACTCGAAGAGCTTGCCACCGATACTGCGGGTAATTCCTACGACAATGCGCTCGTTCACCAATACCTTGCGCATACCAGCGTGCAGCTGGACAACCCGGCCCGCGCCCGAACTGCGCTCGAGGCTGCGCTCGCCGTAGAGAACCTGCCCGACGACCTGCTCCTTAATCTGTATATCTTTTATGGCACGATCCTGCTTGGGGATGAAGAATACGAACTCGCCAGGGAGGTGCTCGAGAAATGGTATGCCCTGGAGACCGGACCAACGCCAACGCAGATTTTTTCATTTTCTTACGCCACCTATATGTCCGGTGATATTCCCGGGTCCAGGCCCTTGCTGGAACGGGCCATCGGCGACTCCTCGGACCCGAAGCAATCCTGGTACCAGCTGTACTATCGCGTCCTTTTTGATATGCAGGATTACGAGCTTGCCGAGGAAGTCCTCAAAGGGATGATTTCGCGTGAACCTGGCGATGACAATAACTGGCGCATGCTTGCGAGCCATTACCTGCAGCTGGAGGAAAGCAATGACGGGCTCGCGGCAATGATGATTGCCTACAGCAACGAACTGATTGAATCTGAAGCCGACCTCAAACAGATAGCTTCTCTCTGGGGCTACATCGACGCGCCGGAAAAGGGTGCCCGCCTGCTCGAAGAATGGATCAGGACAGAGAGGATCGAGGGTGATGCCGACATGCTCAAGCAGCTTGGCAATCTGTGGCTGATGTCGCGCGAGCGGGATAACGCCATTGGAGTTTTAAAGAAAGCTGCGGAGCTGGCCCCGGACGGGCGTACGTTCGAACTCCTGGGCGGCGTGTTCTTCGAAGAAGAAGAATGGGATCAGGCCTACGCAGCCTACATGGATGCGATAAAGACCGGCGGTCTGGAGGAGCCATTGCGAGTGTCGCTGCTTGCCGGCATAAGCGCTTTCAACGCCGGTAACAGTGACGACGCCAGGGAGGCGCTTGATGCAGCGGCGGCATCCGAGTCCGAGGAATTACGCCAACAGGCACAGAGCGTTCTCAGGCAGCTCGACTAGACTTCGCCGGCTGCCCATTCAAATCAAGCCCAGATATCCCGCTGCATCGTCACCTGGGTGACCCGACTGATGGCCGTAACCAACGCGGCATCACGCAGTGTGGGCGCCGGATGTTTTTGGTTGCTGGATCCATGGTTATTCGAATTTATCTCGTTCCAGCTGGCTACCATGGTGTCCACCGCGTCCAGCATGCGTTTCTTGAGACGTTCATTGACCTTATCCAGTTCCCAGTGCTGGTTCTCTAGATTCTGCACCCATTCGAAATAACTCACGACGACGCCGCCGGCGTTGGCGACGATGTCAGGTAGCACAATGATGTTTTTTGACTGAAGCAGCTTATCGGCTGCCGGCGTCGTCGGGCCGTTTGCGGCTTCGACGACCAGCTTGGCGTTTACGCTGGCGGCGTTGTCCGCTCTAAGCTGGCACTCCATCGCGGCCGGGATGAGAATGTCGCAGTCAAGGCTCAGCAATTCTTCGTTTGTGATGGTTTTCGTATCCGGCAGCCCCGTGATGCTGCCGTTCTTCTCTTTGAAACTGAGCGCGGCTTCGGGGTCGAGGCCATTTTCGGAAACCACGCCGCCCGCTGAGTCGCTGACGGCGATTACCTGCGCGCCGGCTTCATGAAATAGACGCATCGCCGTGCCGCCGGCATTGCCAAGGCCCTGTATGGCGACTCGCGCGCCGTCGACGCTGGAAAGACCTGGCACCATTTGGTGACTAAGTAGTTGACGGGTTGCATACAGACAACCCCGTGCTGTCGCCTGGTCGCGACCCACTGAGCCGCCCAGTTCAACGGGTTTCCCGGTCACGACGGCGCGATTATTTTGCCCGCGATGCATCACGTCGAACGTATCGTAGATCCATGCCATCGTCTGTTGGTTGGTGTACATATCCGGCGCAGGAATGTCGGTATGCGGGCCTATGATATCGCCAAGCTCAATGACGAACGCTCGCGTAATGCGCCGCAATTCGGCCCGGCTGAGCTGCTTCGTGTCGCATACGACACCGCCTTTTGCGCCACCGAAAGGGACGCCCGCAATCGCGGTTTTCCAGGTCATCAGCTTGGCGAGTGCGGCGACCTCATCTTCCGAAACGCTCGGGTGATAGCGTATTCCGCCTTTGCCGGGTCCACGCGCGCGATTGTGCAACACACGATAGCCGTGAAATGTTCTGACTGAATCATCATCCATTATCACCGGGAACCTTACATCGGTGATCCGTTTTGGATAGGTCAGGTAGTCGATCATTCCCTCTTTCAGATCGTCGATCCACGTGATTGCGCGCGCAAACTGGTCGTCTGCGATCGCGGCAAGACCTGTGTCCTCGATAAGGTCTGGGTTCATTGTTTGGTCTCCGGCATGTGTATTACTCGGTAATTGCAATAATGTCATCGGGTTTGAACATATACGCTAGGTAGATGCGCGTATCAGGACGCAGTGCTTACGGGCTCGACAGCCGTTTCCCCCATAGCTTTGAACTTCACAATGAGCAATGGCAGGAGCGTTATGTTGGCCAACAGCGCGACTAGCATCGCCAGGCTGGTAAGCAGGCCGAAATAGATTGTCGGTATGAAGCGGGACAGGGCCAGGATCGAGAAACCAAGCATGATCGTGACGCTCGTATAGTAGATCGCACGACCAATGCTTCGATGGCATCTGAATACGGACGCCCAGTAATTTCCATCAAACGCAAACTCGTGCCGAAAACGGTGAATATAGTGAATCGTGTCGTCAACTCCGATCCCGACAGTGATTGCCGCAATGGTGATGGTCATGAGGTCCAGCGGGATACCGAACCAGCCCATCAATCCCAGCACAAGTGCGGCAGACAGAAGATTGGGGATAACCGCTATGACGGCGGTCTTAAGGGATCGAAAAAGTACCAGAAACATAGTCATGATCGCGAGGAAAACCGCGCCGAGCGTCAGTATCTGTGACCGGAACAGGCTTTGCAGCATGTTGTTGTACAAGACCAGCATTCCGCTCAGGTGAACTCTCGATTCGTCCAGGCCAAAGTCGTTCTCGAGATCCGTCCGGATGGTCTGCAAAAACTCCTCACGATGCAGCATCGGATCAGATTCGAATATGCGCACGCCCAGTCGCAGTTGATTCCCGTCATCTGACAGGTAAGGCGAGAACATTGTTTGCCTGACATCATCTGGCAACTTTTCGTACAGGACAGATAACGCGAAATTGTCATCCAGAACTGCCGGGTCCAGCTGTTCAATGATCTGTGCAAAAGTGGCGAGCGAAAGGACTTTGCCCGTGTCAGGCAAAGCGTCGAAATAATTGTGAATCCTCGTAACCTGGTCGAGTTGTCGGTTGTTGAACCAGTAGCTTCGCGAGGTTATGCCTGCTGCCGCCGCGGTTTCATCGGCATAAATGTCTTCAAATTCGTCCTCAAACTCGTCGGCGTCGGCGCTCTGGGCAACGCTCACCGTGGTCGGCGCATCGATAATGACATCGAGAGGCGTCGTTCCACCGAGCTCCAGGTCTATCAGCTCCATGCCCCGGTAAATCTCCGTTGATTCCTTGTAATAGTCGATGAAGCGGTTCTCAACAGTCAGTTTGCTGATACCAATCAGACCGAGCACGGCCAACAGCGAGAACAAAGCCAGGGTTTGCACGCCGTAGCGGTGGATCAGGCGGGCGAACAGGTTTGTAATGCGGGCCGTGAGATCATTTCGCGACTTCGCCTCGCCCGGTTCTAACAACATCAGAGCGGCCGGGAATAGCGTGAAAGACAAGATGAATGCCACGACAATGCCAAGCGACATCATCCAGCCGAAGTCAATGACAGGTCGGATTCCGCTGACCAGCAATGAACCGAAGGCAACGATCGTCGTCAGTGCGGTAAAAAAACACGGCTGGACGATTCGCCTGATGGTTTTGCTGACGAGCGCGAATTGATCGGCGTCGGGGTTGCGTTCATGAATCTCCCGATAGCGGACAATAATGTGAAGCGTCAGCGCAAGAGAAAGAATCAGGAGTAAAGAGACGAAATTCGATGAGACCACGGTGACCCGCCAGTTCAGTCGCCCGAGCAGGCCGATCATCGCCAGGCAGGTTGCCGCGCAGGTGATGAGCGGCAGCATCACCCAGCGCATGCGATGAAAGGCGGTACTCAGGATAAGAACCAGGAAGAACAAAATAGCCAGGCCGAATACCAGCAGGTCGTGTCTTATGTAGTCCATCGAATCGGCGACGATCATCGGTACGCCACCAAGATATATGTCGGCAGCGTCACGATGGAGATCGAGGATCGCGCGTATTGAAGCGATATCCTCGGCTCGCTGTGCGAGTGATTCCCGAGCCCGAAGGTCGTAGCGAGCGGTGGCATCGTCAAGGGCTGCACTTTCTTCCGGCGTCAGTCCGCGCAGGTACTGAGTTTCCCGCAGCGAATCGCGTTGCTCGCGCAATGCCACTTGTTCCGAGTCGCTTCTCAGTGCAACGTGCATTGCGGTGGTGCCAGCGTCCGTACTGATGAGCAGGTTACGGTATAGCGGACTGGTGCTGAGTTCTTTTTTCGCCAAAGCCCGGTCGGTGACTGGTTCCCGCAGATAGCGAATGCCGGTCGCGATATCTTTCAGATCTACAGGCGGGCTGTTGACCAGGGGCACGTCCAGCACCGTGGTGACGGAATCAATATTGGGTAGTGCCGCGAGGTCGTCCCTGATAGCAGCAATGTCGGCCAGCGTCTCCTCGGCGAACAGTTCTTCCTTTGGCGTGTACGTAACAATCAGGAAGTCATCCGAGCCGTAGCGCGCTCGCACATATCGATAGTATTCCAGATCCTTATCCTGCTCCAGGACAAGTGAGTCCGCCGATGCGTCGAGGGAAAAATACTGTGCGTACCAGCCAAGTGATAGCGTAATTGCGGCCACAGCGATCAGCGTTGCAACAGGCCGCCTGAGGACGACGTCCTCGTATATTTCAGGCAGGCTACGCAAACTCGCTCATCATTCGAAGGTCCTGGTAAGCCGGATTCTCATTGACGCCGGAAGTGATCCTCCAGCACTTGCGCCACGCAGCAGGTCAGTCTCTTGCCTTTTTCAATGTGCAGGAATTCGTTCGGTCCGTGCGCGTTCGAGTTCGGACCGAGCAGGCCGGTAACCAGAAACTGGGCCTCCGGGAATTTCTCTCCCAGCATGCCCATGAACGGTATCGTACCCCCGGTACCCATGTATACCGACGGCTTGTCAAAAAACGACGTCGATGCCTTGTGCATCGATGCCTCCAGCCAATCTGCAACTGGCGGTGCATTCCAGCCTGCCATCGTCGATTCGACTTCAAACCTGACGCTGGCGAATGCCGGGCTGTCAGATTCGAGGATACGTTTGACCGCTTCGGCAGCAGCGTCCGCGTCGGTCGTCGGCGGCAGTCGAAATGAAAGTTTCAGCGTGGTTGTTGGCAGCATCGTGTTGCCGGCGTTTACCAGCGCGGGCATGCCATCGGCTCCGGTGACTGTCAGGGATGGACGCCAGTTGTTATTCAGGAGTAATTCATAGGTCGACGCCGCTGGTGTCGCTGACTCCGCATTTGCCCAGGGAAACTTTCGAAATACGGATTCGCCGAGGACCTCTGCAGCCAGCTTCGCCTGCGTTTCGCGCTGTTCGGGTATGTCTGCAAACAATGCGTCAGCGAGAATTCTGCCATCGGTCTCGTCTTCGATGCGGCTTAGCAACTGCCGCAGAATGCGAAAGCACGATGGCACGATGCCGCCAGCCGAACCGGAATGAACTCCCTCTGTTAACACATCCACCTGCAAGGTTCCGGTCAGGTTGCCGCGCAATGACGTCGTACACCACAGCTGATCGTAGTTTCCGCACTCCGCGTCCAGGCAGACGACCAGGCTGGGTGAACCGAGCCGTTCTCCCAGGTGTTCAAAATAGAACGGCAGGTCGAAGCTTCCCGATTCTTCGCAACCTTCAATCAGCACCACGCAACGCGCGTGAGGTATGCCTTGTTCCTGCAGCGCGCGGATCGCCGTCAACGACCCAAATACGGCATAGCCGTCGTCGGCGCCACCCCGCCCGTAAAGTTTGCCGTCGCGAATGACCGGCATCCATGGGTCAAGATCATCCTCCCAGCCACTGAATTCGGGCTGCTTGTCATAGTGGCCATACAGAAGAACCACGTCGTCCGAGGTCCCGGGAATATCCATAAACAATACCGGCGTGCGTCCCTCGAGCCGAATAATCTCGGTTGTCATTCCCTCGATCGGCTGAGACTTGCACCATGTTTCCAGCAGCGTAACGGCCGTTTCCATATGGCCGTGTTGTTCCCAGTCCGGATCGAACATGGGGGATTTGTTCGGGACCTTGATGTACTCGCACAGCTCAGGAATGATCGAGTCGTCCCACATCCCGAATACAAATTTTTCAGCCTTATTCTTATTCATAATCCCGATTTCCGATTCGCCCGTTGTTCGAATGGTGCAAAATCATACTAGACTATTATTAAGCCGTACTATGTTTCGCAAAACGCAATACAGTCGCCCGGGAGATGCGCGATGAGAACCTGCTTCAAACTAATACCAGTCCTGTTGTTGATATCATTTTCCGCAAATGCGGATGTCGTTCTGGGCGGAGAAGGATCCCGTTGCAGCGAGGATCCAGCCTGCATTAATCGCATTCATTCGGACATTCCGATGGCCGCCACGGCGAAACCGGGCGAGCGCATCACGATGAAAGGGCGTGACGCGGGTGACATGCATCTGGATCCGGATGAGTATTCGGTGGCCGAGACCAGTCCTCGCGAAGGCTTTGGTGTCGTGCATCCACTGGTGGGCCCGGTACATATCGAGGGGGCCAGGGCCGGCGACGTGCTGGCAGTGACGATCGAGGAGATCAGGCCCGGCCCGGTAGGCTGGACGAGCGCCTCCGAATTTGGTTTCGCTGGCGACATGGTAGGCAGCGAAAGTCGGTTCATTCTGTGGCGCCTGAACGATCAGTACGCTGAAAGCGATGCAATCCCCGGTGTGCGAATTCCGAATGCGAGTTTTCCGGGTGTCGTGGCGACACTGCCGAGCGCCACACAGCTCGCAGACATACTTGAGCGTGAAGAGCGGCTTGCCGAGGCAGGGGGAGCAATCTATCAGCCCCGACCCGGCGTTGGCTGAACCATCATCGCTTTGTGGTGAAGAAGGATCGAAGTCAGGAGAGTGTCTGAGAACGATTCCGCCACGCGAACATGGCGGCAATCTCGATATTCGCTATCTGCAGACCGGCGTTACCATTTACCTGCCATGCAATATCGATGGATGTGGCCTTGCCATTGGCGATTTTCACTATGCGCAGGGTGACGGGGAAGTATCCGGCACGGCGATTGAAATGGATGCCGACATCACGGTCACAACGCGCATCGTTAAAGATGGGCCGAACCTCAGGCACGGGCCGCATTACGAGGGCCCGGCCACCATGCTGTCTATTCCTTCATCACGATTCTACGCGACGACGGGGTTCCCTTTGAAGCGGGCGGGCGAAGTGCCACGAGATCTTGCCTACCTGGCTTCGACGAAGATTGCTGATCTGCCCAATTTGTCAAAAGACCTAAGCCTCGCCGCGGCGAACGCGCTGGCGGCCATGATCGATCACATCGTCGATGAGTATGGCTACGACCGCACACAGGCCTACATGATTGCCAGCGTTGCCGTTGATCTGAGAATCGCACAGCTGGTCGATGTGCCGAACGTGGGTGTTACGGCCATTCTGCCGCTGGATATCTTCACCCAGTAAACCGGGGTCGAACCGCAGTTTAGGTCGCTTTGCCGCAGCTTCTTGTCAGGCACGTCATTGTTTTCTTTGCTGCTACAGCTGATTTCGGCGAGAGTACATCGAAGAAAGTTCGGTTCGACCCTGGTTTCCTTCCGACTCTATTGGCTGGCCGCCAACAATTCAGCGCGATAGCGCAGCGGATCTGCCAGCACCTTGTCGCGAACGGAGGCAACGTAGTCGGCCGTGTACGGCTCGAAATCAGCCGGCATGGTGTTGCTATTGAGCTCGGTTACCACCCAGTTCAGGACAGCGGCGAGCTTCTCATCATTCATGTCGGTTTGCGCAACGCCGGGAACCCGCACGATATATTCCCGGCCGCCGTTAACCGCCAGTAACCGACCGACCTCGTCGATCAGGGTCGGCACGACCGGTGACACACCGGCGCCGTTTGCAAGGTGGCAACCGCGACAATACAGCAGGTAGTCGGTTTTCGGATCCGCGCGAACGATGCCCGCTGCCGCGAGTAGCAACGCAACGAACAGCAGCGCGCGCATCAGTCGGTTGATGCTTCGCTTAAGACGACTGCCACCGTGCAGTGATAGGTACGTTCCGCCGTGCCAAAGCACCACAGTATGCTGCCCGCATTGGACGGGAAGTACACCGGGCGATCCCGCTCGGTATTGTGACAACGGCAGCGTGCGCAAAAGGGCTTGCCACAACAGTCGTTATACGACATCAGGTAGTCACGGTCATCGACTGGATTTCGGCAGGTACCCACCCAGGTGATCGGTGACGGATCCGAGCCAGGTGGGCAAGTTGTCATGGAGCCGCCACAACAGGTACAAAGCGCGCCGCCCATCGCACAGTAGCGCCAGTAATCACAGCTCTGCGGGTCACCGATTTCCTGCACCCTTTCCTGCGACAGCGCCCTGGAAACAGGTAATAGCGGCAAGGTTGCCGCGCCCGCCAAAAATATGCCCAAACGCGACAGGAAGTTCCGCCGCGACAAGGTCCGCGCAAGCCTTAGCGCCTGGTTGCGCGCTGTCTCGTCAATCCAGTAATAGGTTTTGTCGACGATGCTGTTCTTATTCATGAAGCTTTTTCCTTCACCGAATTGTCGTATTCATCCTGGACGAGGCCAACGTAATCCTGCAGCGTCGCGATCCCTGTGTCCATCGCTTCGATCAGGCTCTCTAGATGCTCGCGTGTGTTGACCAGCCCCTTGCTCTCCAGAGTGCCATCGGCACCGATTAAAATCGCAAATGGCAATTTGCTCACTTCATAGGTCATGCCAAGCTTTTCCGAAAGCACATAATGATAGTTGCCGAGATCGAGGTCTTTAGCATAAGCCTGATGTTGTTCCAGTTTGTCGCCGTCGCTGGCAAATACGAGCTGCAGTCGATTGCGTTCGCTGTTGGCCAGTGACTTGGCGGTCGGTACCAGGGACTTGCAGACCGGGCAGGTGGGTGAGATGAACATCACCAGCGTATGCAGGTCAGCTGGGTCAGGGCCGCCTATTGATAATGCCGCACCGTTGATATCCGACAGCGGCAGTGGCTCGGTCAGCTCGCCGACTTTAGGGCCGGTCGTCGGCATAAGCGCACCGGCCGGCGCTACTCGCTCGTGTAATACGCCCACCTGTCGGGCCAAAGCAAGCACGACGAGCGACAGCACGATCACCAGCACCCAAAGAATGACATTTGAAACGATCATGGCCTCAGTCATGCCCTTTCCTCCAGGTATTGATCGATGCCCGGTTCGCGATCAGTTGATTCGCTGCGGCAAATAGTAATGTGGAGACCAGCAGAACTGCGAAGAGACTCACGTAGTCTCCGAACCCGAGTTCTCTCGTGGTCGCCGGGAATAGCGTTATTAACGCGATCGTCATCAGAATGAGGTTTCGAAATACCAATCCACCGGTAATGAACTGCTCGCTGTTTGTTTTGCCGCCAAAGCCACAGCCGCAGTCGATATGAATTCGACCGCGATAGAGATTGATGCCAATCGCAAGCGCGTAGACGCCGAGAAGAATGGCGCTGCCAACAGCGGTTAGCGTTTGCTGATAATACGAAGCAAACCAACTGCCTCCCAGGAGAAGTTCCACGATCGGAATGATGCGTGATGCAGGCGGGACCAGCGACGCCGGCAGGATCTGGTAATCGAACAGCGTTGCGCGAAACTCGGGTCCTTCCGCGAATTTGTGGTAGGCGGCAATCAGAAACATCAGCCCGAGGCCGATCGAGATTGCTTTGACGATGAGCGGGTCCAACACAGTGCGAATATTCCTTAGAGGTCCTCGAACAGGCGAGCCTTCGGCCCCTGGATCTGACGCTGGTGAACAAAAGTGAGAGCGTCGTAGACGTGGGTTTCGCCCTCGACGTTGCCGACAATAAGGAGTGGTTCATCCTCCTCCGTGACCATTAGTGTGGCTGTCGGAATCTCCAGTTCTATACTCGCGATTCGATGTTTCGAGTTCAGGTCAAACACCCAGATTTCAGTGCCCGGTTCGTGATGTGTGTATTGCTCGCCCTGATGCATGGCGACATACATGAGTCCCAGTTCTTTATGAATAGAATGAAACTGATTGCCACCGGGATACCAGCCTTGTTCCGCTTCCTCGTCGGTGACAATCGACCATGGGTCACTGACGTTTATCCGCGTGCCGGAGGTTGTAACATCGAAAACCTTGCCGGCATTCGATAGCAATAACCAGCCGGAAGCGGTTGGTCGCGGCCGGTCGTAGACCGGGTCAACCTGGATGTCAAAAAACGGGCTGCTGCGCACCCGGTTAGATTCGTTTCCGTTGGAATCAAGCTGTACCAGCTGCAACGTGCCGTCACCGCACAAGCTCATGAATCCATCGTTTTCGACAGGCATGATCAATGCACAACCCGGGGTCGAGATTTCCGCGACGAAGTTGCGATTTTCTACATCGACAATGGATACTGATTGTGCGGGCGTCATGTTGGAGACACCGACGAATTTTCCGCCACTCATCAGGCCGATATAGGCACGGAACGGCAGAGCAACAATCTTCTCGGGGATATCAACTTCGGCAACGGGCGACAGGTTGTCGAAATCGTGAATGACAAGCAGATCCGTCCTTTCGCCGTAGGAACCTCTCGAATAATAGGATGCGGCGGCATAGAATTCGCGACGCGCCATGCTCGGCTGCACGGCGGGCGTGTGTCCGGAGATCGCAATAAGCCCGACCATTTCACCATTGCTTGCGTCAAGCACGTATGCCGAATCATTGGTCAAAGACATGAACCAGTTCGGCCCCGGATCCGGCATCGTCTCTGTCGGCCCCATCGTTTGCGGCTGGATCTGGGCATTTGCCAGTGAAACGCCGAGGCACAGGATTAGAAAAGTGATGACGCGCATTTATATCATCCTCCGTTGCCGGTGAATTGTTTTATTCTGACCACGTGTGCCGCAGTCTAGCATGGTTGTCCAGGAATCACGTGCGGTCGGGGGGTGTACGGTGGCAGTATTACGTTCTCCGAAACGAACACAAATTAGTTAGTTTGAAATCCAGGAACATCGTCAGTCTCGTCGTGATTACAGGCATCATCCTGCTGGTGCTGTATGACGTCACTTTTGTACTGAATTTTGGCGGAACCCGGGCCGTGGAAACGCCGGACCCAGCACTTGAGATTCAGTACGAGCGCTGCTACCAGGAAAAGGATGCGGCGCTGCATGCCGAGGCGTTCGGCACAATCGACAACCCCGATGTGCAGCGCGAAGTAATTTCGGCCGGCCGGCAGCGAATAGCGCGGGAGTGTCGTGCCGACTATCCACAGCGACTGATCCGAGTCGAGCAGCAATCGGAATTTAACCTGATCGATCTCGATCCCAGGTTCTGGTAGCCCGATCAGCCGAAGCCCGAGAAGATTCGCTGGTGCCCGGCGACCATGCGCGCCGTCTCCTCCGGTTCCGGATTCGTTGTGTAGTCGCCTACCTTGAAAGTTCCGCCAAGAAGCAGCACGTCCGACCGCGAAAACATGTACAGAAGATCCGAGCCACCACCGATCGTCAGATAGTCGACTTCCGGATCCGGCGGCATGTAGACAAGCTGTCCCTTGGCCGGTGTGATCTCCGTGTCGCTAAACAACTTTCCGGCACCCAAACCCGTACAGTTGAAAATGACTGGCTCATCCATCGATACCAGCTCGGATTTATCTTTGAAGTCCCTCACGACATATTTTCCACCGGCCTGATGAAAATCTTCGGTTAGTCTGCGCAGGAAAGTGGCCGGCTCAACCATCATCGTTAATGAGACACGCACGTAAGGAGAGGTGAAGGGATGTTCACCAGGCTGAAGTTCCGTCTGATAAGGATAAAGATGGTCGAAACTGCCTTCTTCGTCATCGAAAGGCTTGTCGCTCAGATTGTAAAGCTCGGTCCAGTGGATACCGTAGTCAGCACCGCCGAGGTTGGTGTGCGCGTGGTGTGCAATTCGGGCGGCAAAGGCGAGCTGCGACTTGAATGCCGGCGAAGATACCTCCGGATCATGAGCGCTTGCGACGCCCCATTCACCACCGGCAACATTCGACGTCGTGTGTCGCGCCATATCGCGTGTATATATGGTTACTTTCCAGCCGGCGTCCTGTAGCAGACGAGAGGTCGTCAGGCCCATGACGCCGCTGCCTATGACCGCGGCTTCGCGATGTTCCATGCCCAGCGTCTCGCGTACGGCGAGTGCAGAAGAACCCCACGACAACGTAATGCCGGCGCCGCCATGCCCATAGTTGTGGATGATTGTTTTCGCGTCGAGTTTTTCGCTCCTGACGACGAAACCGGACGGACGATAGGGTCGGTGCCCGACGACTTCGCGGATCACGTTCTCCATCGAGATGCGCGGCGCAACCCAGGGGTTTCTTGAGTACTGGCGCTGATAGCGCCTGGTGTTCGAGGCCATCGGCGCACAGCCGCCGACCGCCGCCACGGCGGCGCCGGCACCCAAGGTCTTGAGAACGTTGCGGCGTTGTCGTTGTTTTCGAGTGCTCATCGATTCCCCCTGAATATCATTGCCGCAGAGAGTAGATCGACGGGCGCTGAAACACAATTTCGGTGGTAACCACACCATCCATGCTTTCCATGCGTGTTCGCTTCTCGTAGAGTTGGGGAACTCGATAATGCAGCGAAACGGTGTCAGTTTGACAGGCATGAGCAAACGGCAGCGTTGGGGGATGAGCAAATGAAAGACAAGGTTACCCGGCGTGATTTCCTGAATGGCACCCAGGTTGCTATCGGCGCATCTTTATTAAGTCCGTGGACCGAAGTGTTTGGTGCAGATGCATCCAAATTCTCGCTCGGTGCGGATTATTATCCGCCGGCCAAAACGGGCATGCGGGGCAGCCATGCAGGCTCGTGGGAAACGATGCATGCCCGCGTTTCGGGGGCGACCTGGCCCGTTGAACCTCCGGAGGAGAGCGTTGATCTCGTTATCGTCGGCGGCGGCATCAGCGGCTTGTCCGCGGCACATTTTTATCGCAAGGAAAACCCGGCTGCACGCATTCTCATTCTCGACAATCACGACGATTTTGGCGGTCATGCCAAACGCAACGAATTCAAGGTCAACGGTGAAACGCGCATCGGCTACGGCGGCACAGAATCCATCGATACCCCGTCCGGCTACGAAGACATCTCACTTGAGTTGCTGCGCGATATCGGGATCGACGTGCAGCGCTTTTACGACTACTACGATCAGGATCTTTACTCGACAATGGATTTGTCGTACGGCATTGCGTTCGACCAGGAAACCTACGGCGAGCGCAAGCTGGTTTCAGGATACGGCCGTAAGCCGTGGGAGGAATTCGCAGCGCAATCTCCGCTGAGTGATACGGCAAAGGCTGACCTGGTTCGCGCTTTCACAGAAGAGCGCGACTATCTCCCCGGCAAGACCCGCGAAGAAAAAATCGCATTGTTGAGCAAGATCAGCTACCGCGAGTACCTGTCCGACTACGTCAAGGTCGACCACCAGGTGCTTGAGATGTACCAGCGCTGGGGCATGAGCTACTGGTGCGTTGGCATGGACGAGGTGCCCGCAATATACATACTCGGCTATACCGACGGCGGCGGCATGCCCGGGTTGGAGCACACGGTGCCAAGAAAGGGCGGCCGCGGCAGTGAGCCGTATATATTTCATTTTCCGGATGGCAACGCATCGGTCGCGCGATTGTTGGTGCGAAAACTCATTCCGCATGCCGTCCCGGGCTCGACGATGGAAGACGTCGTCACGGCACGCGTCGACTACTCGCAGCTCGATCAGCCGGATGCAGACTTGCGAATTCGCCTGAACAGCACCGTCGTCAATGCGGCGCACACCGCCAACTCGAAAGCAGTAGATGTGACCTACGTCCATTCCGGCAAGCCGCACACGGTGCGCGCCAAAAATTGCATCATGGCCTGCTACAACAGCGCGATACCGTATATCTGCTCCGAACTGCCGGAGGCGCAGAAACAAGGCCTCGCATATAACGTAAAGATTCCGCTCACGTACACCAAGGTGATGATTCCAAACTGGCGCGCATTCGCGGACCTCGGTATCAAGTTTGTTTTCTATACCAACGACTTCTTCAAGCAGGTCGAACTTGATTACCCGGTCTCACTCGGCAACTACGCTTTCAGCAAGTCTCCGGATGATCCAATGGTGCTGCACATGTGCTACGTACCGTATTTCGACGACATTCAGGGGCCCGAACAGTGGCGGGCAGGGCGGCGCAGACTTTTGGAGACGCCGTTCGCGACATTCGAACATCATGTTCGCGATCAGCTGGACCAGGCACTCGGTGGTGCCGGCTTCGATGCGGAGCGCGACATCTCGGGCATTACCGTTAATCGCTGGGCACATGGGTACTCGTACAGCCCGGGACTTTTATGGGAACCGGAGTACGCGGGCGAAAGCGACAAGCCCTGGGTGAAGGGCCGGCAATCGTTCGGCCGAATATCGATCGCAAACTCCGATGCCGGGGCGGCCGCCAATACCGACTCCGCAATTTTTCACGGGCACAGGGCCGTGCAGGAGATTCTTGACAGCTAGCCCGGATCGTTCACCAGCCGAACGGGCCAGCCGCAGCGGTCATCGTTCGGCGCCGTTATACCCGGGACGCGACTCGCTGCGCTACTCCGATGTCAGCGAGCGGTACAGCGTGTTCGTCATGACTTCGGTCGTGATGAAGTCCCAGCTCCAGCTGTCGTAAACGGAGAGTGGATTTTCCTCCAGTACTGCTTCGTTCGACCTCCCGGCATCGACCAACGCTTTCACTCTCGACGTCGCGTCGATGAGCATATCGACCGCTGCCTGCAGGTCTGCTTTATTCGCCAGCGGGCCGTGACCCGGAACGATCTGCGTGGTGTCGTTCGCCATTGAAATCAACTTCTGCTGACCCGCGATAAATCCGTCGACACTGCCGCCACCATCCAGATCGATGAAGGGGAAGACTTTGTTGAAAAAAACGTCGCCGGCATGAATGACATTGACTTCCGGAAAGTGAATGGCGGAGTCGCCGCTGGTATGCGCACTGGGTATGTAGAAGACGAAGGCGTTGTGGCCGTTGAGGTGAAATGTCACGGAATCGCTGAAGGTGAGTTCGGGGAGCCCGCTCTTGTCGAATTGCGCATCGGCCAGCAGGGCGCGGCGGAGATTGTCGTGTGCCACAACGGTGGCACCCGTCCGCATCATGGGCGAGTTCGAGCCCGTGTGGTCACCGTGGGCATGCGTGTTTATCAGGAAATTCACCGGTCCATCGGTCATGCGTTCGATGGTCGCGACGGTCATGGAAGAAGTCTCGGTCAGGCCACCGTCAATTAGCACGATGCCATCATCGCCAGTGAGAAGACCGAGATTTCCACCCGGAAAGCCACCTTCTCCTTCAAGCATGTGAAGACCCGGCGCCAGTTCGGTCGCTTTCCAGGAAATGTCGCCATTCTGGGCGAACGTCACCGGACACAAAACGATGGCAAAAACTGCGGTTAACGACGCTTTCTGCATTTTAAATTCCCCCGGTGAGCGATGACGAACAATACCCCACACAAACTGCGCAGTCATCAATTCCGGACGTAGTTCTCAGAACGGCAATGAACCGGGTGGAGCCGCAGGAATCGTGAGAGTCAGGTCACGGTCAGTCGCCTTCACATTGCATACCGTTGCATGCGTATGGCAGCTGCAGCGAGCAATATCATTCCTTTTCCCCTCGATCGCCGTCGCGAGCTCCCGGGTTGCCCCCACTGCGGCCGCCGCAACGACATATGGCAGATCGGACGACTTTTGTGGGCTTATTGCGAAGAACACGAGCTACGCTGGGTGGTGGCAGACTATGAGGGTGTAACACGGGCAACTATCAACCGCGACGAACTGCGTCGCGGCCTCGAGTTCCTCTCCGCTTACGTCGAAATATCCGACTAGGAAATGCCGTCTGCGTCGCCGGACCCATCATATTCCACAACCGGCAGTCTTGATTATGATCGCAACGAAAAGGATGCGATCATCTGCGAGAATTTTTGAGTCAGGGGACGGATATGTCTATTGCAGATCTGCAGTCGATTAACTGGGATGACATCGAGCTTGAGACGGTTAATCCGAGTATGAAACGGCGCATCGTAACCGGCGAGCTGATGACCGTCGCGCGAATCTATTTTCAGGACGGATTCCTGGTGCCCATGCACAGCCACCATAACGAACAGATTACCCAGGTGCTTAAAGGAACCATGCGCTTCGTGTTCGGCGAAGACAGGTCGGAAACCCGTGATTTCGGCCCGGGCGATGTCGTTGTTATTCCGGCGCACCTGCCGCACGAGGCGCTGTGCGTCGGGGACGTCGAAGAAATGGATATGTGGTCGCCGCGCCGGGACGACTGGTTGGATGGCTCAGACGACTACCTCCGCTCCTAGCAGCCTGATATCCGGTTCAGCCAGTATTCATCTATTTTTCAGCCTGGGTTAAGGACGGGCGGTCTATTCTGCAGTCGAAGCTCGAATCCGTGCTACGGAAAGCAAATAAGGAGACAGTCATGGATATCGTTTACGCAGCAGAGAAGCCCAGTATTGCCAGATTGTTCAGCGAGCGCATGCAGCGTTGTGTACAGCCGGAAGATTTGCGCATCACGGAAAACCCCGACGAGACGGGTAGTTTCTACATTGGTTGGCAGTTAGATCGCTACGTAATGTCTCCGGATGGCGGTATTGCCAGGGATTCCCTTAGCCTCGTCGAATAACGCGGGTCCGAGCTGACGGAATCACTGTGTTATAAAACGCACTGAATTGAGTGCCTGACACCGTGATTCCATCATTGTCGAATAAACCTCCCTTATTGCTGTTACCAATCCTCCTCGCTGCATGCGGCGGTGGCGGCAGCGCACAATCCACAGCTTCCGCCACTGGCGGCGACGCGATAACACCTGTCTATGCGGTGCAGGGCAGGCGCGAGTCGAGTCCGCTGGAGGATCAGCCGGTCACGGTCATTGGTGTTGTTACCGGCGACTTTCAGGACGGCGACGAAGATAAGACGAGAAATCTCGGCGGTTTCTTTCTGCAGGAGGAGACACCGGACGGCGATCCGGAAACCTCGGATGGCATTTTCGTCTTCGACAGAAATGCGTCTTCGGTCGATGTCGAGCAACTCCATATTGTCCAGGTCTCGGGCAAGGTCACCGAGAGATTCGGCGAAACGCAAATCGTGGCCGAGTCAGTGGTAATAACGGGAACAGGGTCTATCCAGCCAACGGATCTTCCGCTACCCGCCGGGGTCATTCCCAACAGCGACGGCGTAGTCATTGCCGACCTGGAAAGCGTCGAAGGCATGCTGGTCAGTTTGTCGGAACCAGCCTTCATCAGCGACGTGTTTGGTCTGGAAAGATACGGCGAGTTAGCACTGAGCATCGATGGCCGCCTGACGCAGTTTACAAACAGACGGTCACCGGATGTCGCAGGCTACGCGGCGCACGTTCAGCGGAGCGCTGGTCGCAGAATTATTCTCGACGACGGACAGGCTGTGCAAAATCCATCGTTCCTGCGGTATTTAAGACCAGCGGCAAATGACGGCGCCGACTACACGGTGCGGATCGGCGATACGGTCGCCGTAGCCGCGGGCAATATTCGATTCAGTCGCGGCAGCGGCGGTTCCGGAAAGGAGTCCTACCGGATCGTACCAATCGTTGACCCCATATTCACACCGCGAAATTCTGCCGACATTGGCGCGCCGGATCCTGGCGGGCGCGTCACGGTCGCGAGTTTTAACGTGTTGAACTATTTCACGACCATTGACGACGGTCGGGATATTTGCGGGCCGGCGCGCGACGCTGGTTGTCGCGGTGCGGACAGTCCGATTGAGTTTGACCGGCAGCATGCAAAGACTGTCAACGCGCTGCTCAGTATGGATGCTGACGTCGTCGGGCTGATGGAGCTCGAGAACAACGGCGGTGCGGCGCTGCAAAGCATTGTTGATGCAATGAATACCCGCTCGGGGCCCGGAACATGGTCGTTTATCGATACCGGCATCATTGGGAATGATGCGATCGCCGTTGGTCTGATCTATCGCGCGGGCGCGGTGCAACCGGCTGGAGACTTTGCGCTCCTGACGTCTGCTGTCGATGCAAGATTCGACGATACGAAGAACAGACCGACGCTTGCCCAGTCGTTTGATGCGCGTCCCGGTGGCGGGCGATTTACTGTTGCCGTCAATCATCTGAAATCGAAAGGATCTGCCTGTGACGATATCGGGGATCCCAATCGGGCCGATGGTCAGGGCAACTGCAGTCGAACGCGCACCCGGGCAGCGGCGGCGATGATTGACTGGCTGGACACTGACCCGACCGGCAGCGAGGATGCCGACATCCTGGTTATAGGCGATTTGAATGCTTACCTTCGGGAGGAGCCGGTTGTTGCGTTCGAAGAAGCGGGCTACGTCAATCTGCTGGAGTCTTTGGTGGGCGGGGATGCCTACTCGTTCGTATTCGATGCGCAATCAGGCGCACTGGATCACGCGTTTGCATCGCCATCGCTGGCCGGGCGCGTCGCTGGTATCGTTGAGTGGCACATCAATGCGGACGAACCAGCACTCTTTGACTACAATCTCGACTTCAATCGCGACGCAGATATTTTTGACGCGAACAGTCCGCTCAGAACATCCGATCATGATCCTGTTATCGTAGGCTTCGATCCGTAAGCGGGGACAAGGAAGGGCGCAGTTTGGAAAGTATGCTGGAAGATCTTGATACTTATCCTGTCGCCGAATCAGGGACAGTCGCGGAGCAGGTGCCGGTTATTGACGTCAGCTCGGTCATCGAGGACGCGAGTTCGCACGATGCGCGGCTTGCCGTCGACGCGATCGCGGCGGCGTGTCGCAAGTGGGGGTTTTTCCAGGTCATCAATCATGGCGTGTCGCAGGATCTGATCGACAGAACCTGGGCACAGACGCGCAGATTCTTTGCACAGCCAGTGGCGGCCAAGGAAGAAATAATACGCTCGCGTGAGAATCCCTGGGGCTATTACAACAACGAGCTCACCAAGAATCAACGCGACAAAAAGGAAGTATTCGACTTTACCACTGACGGGTGTGACCCGATTTACGGCGCCGAGAATCGCTGGCCAAAAGCTGATAACGGTTTTGCGGATACCATGCGTGACTTCCGCGATGCCTGCACCGACCTCGGATTGGCCTTGCTCGATGCCTTCTGTGTCGGACTGGATTTGCCGGCAGATTTCATGCGCGCCGATTTCGCGCAGAATCACACCGGATTCGTCCGGCTCAATTACTACCCGGTCGAAGACCCGCTTGGCGCGTCCGATATCAAACAACGTCCGGAGGCGGACCTGGGAGTACACCATCACAGCGATGCCGGCGCACTGACAGTGTTGTTACAGGACGATGTTGGCGGACTGCAGGTGTTCAATGACGGCTTCTGGCATAACGTCATGCCGGTGCCTGGCGCATTTGTCATCAATACGGGCGACATGATGCAGGTCTGGTCGAACGATATCTATCAGGCCGCCGTGCATCGCGTGTTAGCAATGAATCGGACGGACCGTTACAGCATTCCGTTCTTTTTCAATCCGTCGGCGGCCACTATTGTAGAACCCTTATCGAGTGTGGTCAGCGAGAAGCGGCCACCACGGTATTCTCCGATCCAGTGGTCAGATTACCGAGGTAAGAGAACGGACGGCGATTATGCCGACTACGGTGCAGAAGTGCAGATTGCGCAATACCGCATTTAGAGAACAACGAAACCGTGCAACGTCGGACAACTTACTTATTAAATTTGAGCGAAGAGAGCACCGAATGCGAAAAGCACCTGTAACGAATAAGATCACACCCGTCGCCGCGTTGATATTCCTGGCGGCCTGCGCTCCGGCGCCCGAGCCTTTTCTGCCCGAATATCCGGCTATTGATCTGCTCATCGAGAATGGCCAGGTTCTGGATGGCCTGGGAAACGACGCGATCGCAGCCAACGTCGTTGTTGTGGGCGACCGCATCGTTTACGTGGGCAAAACCGCGTTCACGGACGACGAACTCAGTGAGCGGGTCACGCGTCGAGTTGACGCGTCCGGAAAGGTGGTTGCGCCGGGATTTATCGATTTGCATTCCCACGGCGACCCACTCGAGACGCCTGAGTTCGAGAATTTTCTGGCCATGGGCGTAACGACTATCACGTTGGGTCAGGACGGCTCGAGTCCCGCTGTCGATTCGTTGCGCGACTGGATGGATGCCGTCGCGGATCAGGGCATTGGCCCGAACCTGGCCATGTTCGTCGGGCATGGCACCCTCAGGACGCGATCGGGAATCGGCATGACAGCAGCGCCGGAACCTGAGGATATGGAACGCATGCTGAGCATGCTCGATGATGCGCTCAAATTCACCTTTGGCATGAGCACAGGGCTCGAATACAACCCCGGGCTCAATGCGAGCACGACCGAGCTGCGTACGCTGGCGAAAGTGGTCGGCGAGAACGACCGTATGATCATGAGCCACATGCGCAATGAAGACGACGACCAGCTCGAGGCGTCGATTGCCGAACTGCTGGAGCAGGGCGAAGACGCACGCGTGCATATCTCGCACCTCAAGTCTGTTTATGGCAAGGGTGTGGAACGGGCAGACGAGATCCTGGGCATACTCGCTGATGCGCGCGCGTCAGGGGTCGAAATCACGGCCGAGATATATCCCTACAGTGCCAGTTACACCGGTCTCGACATTGTGTTTCCTGTCTGGGCGAAGACGGCTGAGCAATTCGCTATTGCCAAAGTCGAGCGCCGCGACGAACTTGCGGAGTATTTACGCAATCGGGTCAATCAGCGTAACGGACCCGAGGCAACGCTGTTGGGAACCGACCCATGGACCGGTCGTACGCTGGCGGAACTGGCACACGACATGGAGCTGCCATTCGAGGACGTGCTGATCGATGTCATCGGGCCGCAGGGCAGTTACGGTGCCTATTTCGTCATGAATGATGAACTACAGGCGCGGTTGCTGCAGGACCCAAACGTCGGCGTGTGTTCCGATGGCAGTCCGACCGGCTTTCATCCACGTGGGCACGGTACTTTCGCAAAAATCATCGAATCGTTCGTGATGAAGAACCAGTCGCTAACGCTGCCGGGCGCAGTCCGGAAGATGACCTCGTTTCCGGCCGACGTCCTGGGCCTCTCGGACCGTGGCGTTCTGCAGGCCAATATGCTCGCCGACCTGATCGTCTTCGATCCCGCCAACGTGCGTGAGAATGCCACTTACCCCGATCCGCTGCAGCTTGCCGATGGTTTTGATGTGGTCATCGTTAACGGCAGGATCGCCCGCGAGAATGGCCAGCTTGAAGAGGCGCTGCACGGGGTGGTACTGCAGCCGCAATGAGACGAGCGATTATCAGGACCGATGGACGCGCCATTGTGCTCGACCTCAGCAGCGGGGCGACGCTGTGCGGAGAACAGATCGCCGGTCGCGACGTTGCGGATCTGAGTGCGCTCATCAACAGGACCATGTCCGATGCCGGGACAGAATTCGCCTTTGGGCGGTATGCAGAACCGCGCGAGCTCTACAGCAATGACAATTTCTCAGGTGATGAATCCGGAGAGACACGGACCATTCATATGGGGATCGATCTCTTCTGCGTTGCCGGGACGCCAGTGTATGCACCGCTCGATGCAACAGTCGAACACGTTGCCAACAACGACGGCGAGCTCGACTATGGTCCATTGGTTATTCTTCGCCATAAAGACCCGGGCGGTGACTATTACAGCCTGTATGGGCATCTTGGAACTGACGTGTTTGATCGACTGACTTGCGGGCAGTCCGTAGCCGCCGGTGAGCAGATCGCGACCGTTGGAGCGCCGCCGACGAACGGCAACTGGCCGCCGCACCTGCATTTTCAGTTAATAACAGACCTGCTGGATCTGGGCGTGCATTTTCCGGGCGTCGCCCTGAAAAGCGAGCAGGCGTACTGGTTGGGTCTGTCACCAAGCCCGGCGGCCTTTTTTCCGGAAATTGATGCGACGTTACTGGAGTTTGCGTGATGCAGTTAGTCGGTTTTATGGATTCGCCGTTTGTGCGCCGCGTCGCGGTCAGCGCACAGTTTCTGGGACAGGACTACGAGCATCGTGAGCTGTCGATCTTTCGGGACTTCGAGGAATTTCGTGCGCTCAATCCACTCGTAAAGGTGCCGACCCTGATCTGTGACGACGGACAGTCGCTGGTCGACTCTACGTTGATCATCGACTACCTCGAGTCTGTCGCAGGCAGGTCTTTGATGCCGCGCACTGATGCCGATCGGATTGCCGCGCTCCGTAGCGTCGGTGTCGCACTGGTTGCGATGGAAAAAGTTGTACAGATAATCTATGAGACGAAGCAGAGGCCCACTGAACTTCAACATAAACCCTGGCTCGATCGGGTGCTGCAACAATTGACTGGCGCGCTCGATCTATTGGAAGCCATTGTCGGCGATGGCTCGAAATGGCTCGTTGGCAACGAGATCACGCAGGCGGACATCACGGTCGCGGTCGCCTATAGGTTCGTTCTGCATGTGCTGCCGGAGCGCGTGACGGCGGAATCCCACCCGGCGCTGGGCGCATTTTCCGCGCGGGCCGAGGCGCTTCCGGAATTCAGGGCCTGCCCACTGACCTGAACCCGTTGGCCGGGTCAACAGTGTTCAGATTTCGGCCCTGCCACGACGTCGCTCTAATCCTGAGATCAATTCGAATCCAATTCTTCGCAACGGGTCAGGCGGCATCCAACTCGCACTGCCAAACAGTGCCTGCAGGTCGGGGACCGCCTTCGAATGGGCGAGATCGGTGAGCGCACTGCCGAACAGCGTGCCCTTGACGACGCCGCCGCCATTGCAACCGGCGGAGACATACAGGTTGTCATCGACCTCGCCCCACAGTGGAGCGCCGTTCAGTGTGAGGCCCGTTGCACCGCCCCAGACTTGCGCAAAACGAGTATTCCCAAGTAACGGGAATCGACGTTGCAGAGCGTCCGCCAGGATTGACTCGACATCGTCATTATCCGATTCCGATTCGTAGTCGTAACACGACCGAATCAGCAGCCGTGCGTCTGTCGTGCGCCGCAAAGTGCTGCCCAGCCGATGTGCAGGCAGCAAGCCCCATGCCGGGTCGCTTCCGAGTCGCGCGAGATGTTCGCGGGGCAGCGGGTTGGTGAGCGCGGCGTAGGTATAGATTGCCGCCACCCGGAAACTTCCGACGCCTAGTGACTTTGCGAAGGCGTTGTTTGCAACGATGACGGATCGTGCGGTTACATTGCCGCGCGGCGTCTGCACCCGCCAGGTTTTACCGGTACGCTTGATCCCCAATGCAGGGCTTCGTTCGTACAGGCCGACAGACGCAGGCAGGGTGGCAGCAATCCCACGAATCAGTGCGGCAGGTTGTGCGAGGTAACAATGCGGTGAATACAGGCCGGCACGATAGAACTCGGTTCCTATCCGCTGCTTTAGTTCAGCCCTGTCCAGCCTCTCATACGGCAGCTCTGCCGCTTCCAGGAATGCGCCATACGCTTCCAGCGCGGCCAGGCCTTCTCCACCGGCAGCGGCTCGATAAGTCCCGCTTCGCGAAAGGTCGCATTGAATATCGAATCTGTGCACAAGTTCGACGATGTCGGCCATAGTGGCAGCGATGATTTCGTTGCAGGCCCGCATGCGATCCACGGCTGCAGGATCGGCGTCATTTGCGAGCGCTATCTCCAGGAGAAATCCGGAATTTCGACCAGGACTTCCTTCCCCTACATCACTCGAATCCAAAACCACTACGCTTTCTTCGGGCGAAAGTTCCGCCCATCTTCGGGCTGCCGCCAGGCCGGTGTAACCGGCGCCGATGATTGCGATATCACAGTCGATGTCGTTGACGACCGACTGTCCAGGCGACGCTTCAGGCAGCAGCGCATTCCAGCCGCAGACATTCTTGTATTTCGGGTAGGTCAATTTCAATCTTGTACCGCGGCGCGATCAGTTAATCAGGAAACGATTGCAGACACTGCTTATTGGCAGGACAATGCCTCTCGCCAACATCAGGGAGTGTTTAGTGATTAATACAGATGTCGTCATTGTCGGGGCTGGTCCCTGCGGCCTGTTCCAGGTGTTCGAATTGGGCCTGCTCGGATTGAAAGCCGAAGTGGTCGACTCAATCCCGCAACCGGGTGGCCAATGCACGGAACTATATCCGGACAAGCCGATTTATGACATCCCGGCAATCCCCATTTGCACTGGCGAAGAGCTTACCGATGCGCTGCTCAAGCAAATAGAACCATTTGGTTGCGGAATGCACCTGGGCGAGGAAGTACAGGTCGTGCGGCGTGAGGATGACGATACTTTCTTTGTCGAAACCAGTGGTGGAACTCAGTTCAATTGCAAGGCGATCGTTATCGCAGCCGGCGTCGGCTCGTTTCAGCCGCGCGCCATTCGCGTAAAAAACGCCGAAGACTTCGCGGGCAAGACCCTGCATTACCGCGTCAGGAATCCGGAGCAGTTCTCAGGCAAGAGGCTGGTCATCCTGGGTGGCGGCGATTCGGCGCTGGATTGGGTCCTCGAGCTCGCAGGTAAGGCCGAGCGCATTACACTCGTGCATCGCCGCGATGAATATCGTGCAATGCCTGACTCGGTCATGAAAATGGAGAAACTGGTGGCGGACGGCGCCATGGACGAAATCAAGAGTGCGAAGGCGACCGCCATCAATGGAGCCGACGGGCAGGTTTCGTCAGTCGTTATCCAGCCAAAAGAGGGCGAGGCCAGGGAAATCGATGCGGACCACCTGCTGGTCTTCTTTGGACTCGCACCGAAACTCGGGCCGGTGGCGGAATGGGGCCTCGATATCAACCGTAAGACGATTAACGTCGATACGGAAAAATTTGAAACCTCCGAGCCCGGCATTTATGCCGTCGGCGACATCAATTTCTATCCTGGCAAGAAGAAACTTATTCTGTGTGGTTTTCATGAGGCCGCGCTGGCGGCATTTGCAATCAAACAAAGGATCGAACCGGAGCGGAAAGTCCACGTTCAGTACACGACGACCAGCCCGATCATGCACGAACGACTGGGCGTCGAGGACTAGGCTGGGCCGGCGGTGCGGATTCGCAGCCTGGTCCTGGCAACCCTGCTCCTGGCAGGCTGCGCTGCGAATAAATTCGAGTCGACGCCAACCTCGATCGTAACCTCCCCGCCCGATATAGTTGCGACCAACGCGTTCTACTATTACGCGGACGTCGAATCAGCGTGGGCATTCTACCGCGACGTCCTGGGTTTCGAGACCGTCGTCGATTACGGCTTCGCAAAAATCCTGCGCGTCGCAAATTCCTCCTACCTGACCCTGGTACAGGCCAGCGAAGGAATGCATACCGCGGATGAACCAAAGACGGTAACCCTCACCCTGTTGACGGATGAATTAAGCAGATGGAGCGAGCACCTGACCGCCAGCGCTGTGCCTATGCGGATCGCCTACGAGGGCGGCGCCGACCAGGCAATGAACAGTTTTGTTGCCGTCGATCCGGAGGGCTATTTCCTCAAATTTGTGCGCTTCAATCCGCATCCAAACCATGCATCATTTGTCGCGGCTTTTGCCGCTGCAACCCCGCTCGTTTCCGGCGTTGGGCACGCGTCAGGGCGTTTGAGCGTTCGGGCTGCGGCGTTCTCGGTTTACGTCGAGCGACTGGACGGTATGCGTGCGTTTTACGCAGCGCTTTTCGACGTTGAGGCCGCGGGACGGATTGACGGTGTCGACGCCTATCAATTGAGCGACAGCGGGTTCCTGCTGCTGGTCGAGGGCAGCGACGGCCTGCACGAGGCAACGGAAAAAAGCGGTGTCACCTACTCATTCTTCACGAGCGACGTCGATGCATGGTATGCGCGCGCTGCGCGCTTTCCTGGCTTCGAACTTCGGACGCCGGGCGTGCTCGATGAAGACGGCCTGGTGCGTGTCTTCGTCGGCTACGATCCGAGCGGCACCTTTCTGGAGTGGGATACTTTTCAGGACGTGCCTGAGAACGCAGCGCTCATCAGGTACCTGCCCTGATCCCTCCTACTGGCAATCGCTACGTAATTCATCCAGCGCTTCAGACAGGCCGGCGAGATCGTACTGCGCGGTGACCGGCCCCTCCGAATAGGGTGATATTTCGACCAGTAATTGGCTGCCGCCGATGAGCAAATCGATCAGTTTCTGACTGTCGCCGGCCGAGGGACTCAGCGTGACCTGTTCGGACTGATCAACCTTCCATTTGAGCCACGTGAAGCGGCCGCCATCGACCTTGAATCCGGCCTCGGTGCTGAATGAAGAGATAAAGCGCCGCCAGTCGATTCTTGCGGTGATCGTCGCATCACCCGGAGTGCAACGAAACTCGAGCACCGGCGTCACGTCGTCCTTTGCGTATTCGTCCTTGATCGTGGTCGCCGATTCCTGCTGCAATACGGCGACGGTCGCATAGCTTGCAGGATCGTCAATCATCTGTGAGTGCCACTTCGCGTCCTGTGCATTCGCGGACGCGCACGCGGCCAGAAGTAGCAACATGAAGCCTGTCAATTTCATACCGTGTCTCCGGGAGGTACGCCTATCGCGCCCGCGCCCCTTTAATCGCGCCCTCGATGAGATTCAGCGCAGCCTGGCGGCTGCGACCATCGGGATCTGCATTGAATGAAGGTGTCGATGCAATACCGAGGGCAACCGTCTTCGGATTTTCGAACATTACGCCGATGGCAGCAGCAAGCGCCTTGCTGCTGGGACCGTCAGGCACGGCAAGTCCATGGCCCGGGACCTCATTCGGTTCGAGAACATCCATATCGACGTGCACATAAACGACATCGACTGCGGACGCCATCGCATCGAACTGCTGACGAAAATTGGCCGAGATTTGACGAATATCCTCGACCGACACCTGCCGGACTTCGTGTTCCCGGAAGCGGTCGGCTTCCAGCGGATCGAGGTCGCGCACACCGCCCCACATAATGTGACTCATTGGCAGCGGTTCCGTTAGGCCGGTCGTCTTGCGAAGGTTGTGCAACGCATGCCCCGCAGCGATGGCAACCGGCATACCACCCAGCATGCCGGAGAGTGTCGTCTCCGGCACGTTGAAGTCGCCGTGCGAATCGTAAAACACGAGTCCGACATTGCGCGCATTGCCGTCCGAGTCGTACTTGAGACCCGCCAGCATGCCCAACAGATCATTGCAATTCGCTTCCAGGCCCACGGTGATCATATCGTCCTGCAATCCTTCCCGCACGATGTCAGCGAAGTTCGCATTGGCGATAGCCATGCGATTCCACTCGCCGTAGTTTTTTTCCTGCTCTGGCCTGAGTCGGACATCCTGAACCGGCCGGATCAGTTCGCCGCCCCATTCTTCAATGAGCCGCTCCAGGCCACCGGCGTGGATGTAGTCCGGGTTTGTTGAAAGCTCAGGGGAATTGCGGGAACCGCCATAAGGATTCTTGATGACGTCAACCTTGACGGTGTCGGCCGCGATAGCGGTGAGCGGCAATGTGATTGCGAAAATCACGGCAAGCAGCATTGTTTTCTTATGCAAGCGAGTCCCCTCTCTATATGAATTGATTAGGCGTTACTGGGCGTCGGGGTCTTTGAGCTGCGGATAGTCGATGCCGAGCTGCTCCAGGTACGTCGCGTGTTTTGACGGGTCGTAATAGAAATCCTTTAACCGATCCTTGTACAACGCCATGATTTCTGCATTCTTCTCGATAGCCGGCTGATCGGTGTCGCTGATGAAGGGCGCATAGGTCTCGTTTGCGCTTTGTTCGTCGCGAAAATAGGTCCAGGCATCGTCCAGCAGCGACTCCTGCTGAATCAGATCGAGCATCGTCGCGGCCACGACCTTTGCGCCCGCCGTCGCGCCTTTGTGAGCAATCGGCGTGGCCATCGCGTTCGCGCTCGACCAGTGATGGCCGGTGCTGCCATCGATGTTGGACGGGAAACGCAGCGTTACGGTCGGGACGTTCCACGAAACATCCCCGATATCGTCCGAACCGCCGGATTTTGGTTCTTCAAGCGGTGCACCGATTTCTTCGATTTCCGTCTTGAGGCCGCTTACTTCCTCGGCGTCCATGTACTCCTGGAATGCCTTGGCGAACGCCTGGTCATCGTCCGACCACTCCGGCATGCCAACTGCGCGGATGTTTTCATACATGGCTTCTGCAATGGGCTTGTTGAAATGGCGCGGGTACGCCGCACCGATGATGCGTCGTGAGACGGTAGTATCAGTCATCATTGCGGCACCCTCCGCAATCGTCTGCAGGATGCCGAAATTTTCGCGAATCTTTTCGGCCGTCATTTCCCTGACGAAATACCACACGGATGCTTTCGACGGTACGACATTGGGTTGATCACCACCGTCGACGATGACGTAATGCGAGCGCTGCAGGGGGTGCAGGTGCTCGCGGCGGAAGTTCCAGGCGATGTTTGTCAGTTCTACGGCGTCGAGTGCGCTTTTCCCTTTCCAGGGATCGCCCGCACCATGTGCGGCGACGCCATCGAACGTGTATTCCACCGAGACCAGGCCGGTTCCGGTCGCCTGTCCCCAGCTGACCGCCATCGAGTCAGATACGTGCGTGAACAGCACCGCATCGACATCGTCATAGCGGCCGTCTCTTGCAAACCAGGCCTTGGTTGCAACGAGTTCCTCGGCGATGCCTGGCCACAGCACGATCGTACCCGGCAGCTTGTCGCGTTCCATGATCTCTTTCACGGCCAGGGCCGCCGTGATGTTCACGGCCTGGCCGGAATTGTGTCCCTCGCCGTGTCCCGGCGCGCCCTCTATGAGGGGTTTTCGATAAGCGACGCCAGGTGTCTGCGACGCCTTGGGGATGCCATCGACATCGGAGCCAAGGGCAATCACCGGTTTGCCGCTTCCCCAGGTGGCCCACCATGAGCTTGGTATGCCGGAAACGCCATGCTCTACGGTAAAGCCGTTCGCTTCGAGAATTTCGGTCAGGTAGCGCTGGGTTTCGAATTCCTGGAAACCAAGTTCGGAAAAGGAGAACAGGCTGTCGACGATCTCCTGCGTCAGTTTTTGCTTGTCCGTCACGATCTCGGCCGCTTCTGCTTTCAATCCGGTCAGCTTTGGTGGCGGGCCCTCGACCTCGATCGGCTCGTCCTGGGCCAGCGTTGCCGTGCTGGAAATGGCCAGTGCAATGGCGGCGATGGCGGTCATGCGCGTCATAGTCTCCCCCTGAAGATAGGCTGCGTTCTCTCTCGTAGAGTCGCATAATAACGCAGCTGGGCTGCGATTGGTGCGTAGCGCACGTTTACGCTAGGCTCAGCCGCAAAGATCACGAACAATTATTTCGAGGGAAATCACGATGCGCAATTTTTTACGAACCGTTGCCCTGGCAGCGATTATCTTTCCTCTGGCGACAGGCACGACGCTGGCGCAGGACTTTGACAGTGTCAGAATGACTGTTCACCCGGTCGCGGGCAACGTCAGTTACATCGAGGGGATGGGCGGCAATATTGGCCTGTTTACCGGTGCTGACGGCGTCTTTCTGATAGACGACCAGTATGCGCCGCTGACCGACAAGATCGTTGCAGCCATACGCACAGTGTCTGATGGTGAAATTCGTTTTCTCGTGAACACCCATATGCATCCGGACCACACCGGCGGCAACGAAAATTTCGGCAAAATGGGCACGACAATATTCGGCCATGACAACGTACGCAGCCAGATGGCGGCTGCCGGATACGACGAAGCGCCGCCGCTCATTACATTCAACGATAATATTTCTTTCCATATCAATGGCGAGACCGTTCGTGCGTTCAAGGTTCCAAGTGCACATACGAATGGTGACGTATTCATAAAGTTCGAGGGATCGAACGTTGTGCATACTGGCGACGTATACCGGACCACAACGTACGCCTACATCGATACCAGCAATGGCGGCAGTTTCCTGGGCACCATTGCCGCACACAACGTGCTAATCGAGGTTGCGGATGAGAATACGAAAATCGTGCCGGGCCACGGCGTAGTATCCAGCGTCGCGGATGTCAGGGCCGTCCGCGATATGCTCGTCGTGATTCGCGACCGGGTTGCGGCAGCGATACGCGAGGGCAAGTCACTCGAGGAAATACAGGGCGCCGGGCTGACCGCCGAATATGATGAACGGTGGGCTGGCGAAGGGCGCATCGGCAGCGCTGCTTCGCTGCTTGCGGCCGCGTACGCAGACATGGCCGGCAACTAGATCGTGCGGTCAGAGCGGGCTGCTACCCCAATTACCTGGCAATGCAATTCCTAGAGAGATCGTTATGAAACAAATAGTACTGTTGATTGCCGTTGTGCTGTTGTCTTCGGCCCCGGTTGCGGCACAGGACGTAAACTCGGAGCATGCCCGTAAAACGCTGGATATCTACACGCGCATCATCGAAGTGGAGTCTTCCAAGAACCTTGGCAATGTGCCGGAGATCGCAAACTATCTTGCCAGTGAGCTTCTCGCCGCGGGCCTCCCCGAAGAAGACATCGAAATATTGCCGGTCGGCGAAACCGTCGCACTGATTGCCAGGTATCGCGGTGATGATTCCTCTGGCAGGGCACCGATCCTTTTGCTCGGTCATATGGACGTGGTCGAAGCGCTTCCGCGGGACTGGGAGCGACCGCCATTTGAGTTAACCAGGGACGATACGTACTTCTACGCGCGCGGCACGATCGACAACAAGTTCGGTGTTGCGCAGCTCACATCGACGTTCATTCGTCTGCAAAAAGAGGGCTTTGTTCCCAACCGCGACCTGATTATTGTCTTCTCCGGTGACGAAGAGAGCACGATGAACAGCACACGTGTGCTCGCGTACGAGCGAGAAGACCTTGCGGAAGCCGAGTTCGCGCTGAATTCCGATGCCGGTGGCGGTGACCTGAGTGACGCGGGCGATCCGCTCGTCTACCTGATGCAGGCGGCCGAGAAGACCTATGTCACCTGGGAGTTAACGGTGCGCAATCCGGGCGGGCACAGTTCCCGGCCCAGGCCGGACAACGCCATCTATGACCTGGCGAATGCCATTACCAGGATTCAGGGCTACCAGTTCCCCGTGCGCTGGAGCGACATGACCCTCGAATTTTTCGAGGAGACGGGCTCACAACTGGGCGGTGAGTTGGGCGAGGCAATGCTGCGCTTTGCCAGGAATCCGGAAGATAAGGCGGCAGCTGACCGGCTGGCCGTAGAATCGTCCTATGTGGGCACGACCCGCACCACCTGTGTCGTCACGATGTTGCAGGCCGGTCACGCCGAAAACGCGCTGCCACAGTCTGCCACCGCAACCGTCAATTGCCGTGTATTCCCGGGCGTTCCTGTCACTGAGGTACAGCAGGCGCTGCAGCGTGTCATCGGCAACGAGGCGGTCGAGTTCAAGGAGATCTATGCGCCAACCGAAAGCCCCGTCTCGGAGTTGCGTGAAGATGTTCGCGCGGCCGTCAGCGAGGCCGTCCATGCCAGGTATCCGGACGTGAGATTAATCGCCTACATGGAATCGGGTGGCACCGATGGCATGCACTTTCGCAAGGCCGGAATCCCAACCTGGGCGGTCAGCGGCATCTTTATGAATCCGGATGAGATGTTTGCGCATGGCCTGAATGAGAGAGTGCCCATAAAGGCGTTCTACGATGCTCTGGATCACTGGAGCATTATCATCAGAGAACTGGCCGGCGACTGAGCGTATGAGACTGGTTGTCATCGCAATTGTGTTGACGAGAATCGCAGCCAGTTTCCCGGCGCTGTCAAACGAGCAAGACGATGTGGCGGCGCTGCAAGCACTGGATCAGGCCTATGCGACCGAGTGGATTGAAGGCGATGCCGACGGTGTAATGGCGCTCTTCACGGAAGATGCGACGCTTGTACCGCATCACGGCGACGCGCCAATCAAGGGCCGGGCGGCCATCAGAAAATTCTGGTTCGATCCTGACTACGCACCAACCATCGTTCCGGAATGGAACAGGGAAGCGGTTGAGATTTTCATTGCTGGCGATACAGGCGTTGTTCGGGGTCGGGCACGCCTGGTCTGGGAATACGACGGCAAGCGAACAACGATTCCAGAGGGAAACTACGTCATGATCGCTGCGCGGCAGAATGACGAATGGCGCATCCGGCTGCTTACCTGGAACGACGATCCACGCAGCTGGATCGTGGAATCCATCCATTAACCGCATGCAGCGAACAACACCGTAAGACGGGGTAGAGTGGGCTTTCCACCGCCGGAGGTTTTTGCCCAGGGGAATAAGATGAAGCGCATGGCGAAGGCGGGCTCAGTGCTGGCGTATTGCGTTGTGTTCGTCGTGTTGCTCGCGACGATGGCGCTCACCTGGCTGCGCTGGGAATCCGGTCAGCCGCGCGACGTCTGGTTCGATGAGCGTCAAGGCCGAATCGAGTCCGTAGTTTCTGAGCCTGCAGTCACCGAATATGGTCACCTGTCGGAATCGGTGCAATTGAATTCCACCTCCGGGCTGCGGGTTTCGTTTCGCGTTATTCGCAATGCGGCAGCGGACGCTCCGCTGCCAGTGCTCATGATCCTGGGCGGACATCGCACCGGAAGTGATGCCGTCGAATTGTTTGGCGACGTGGGTCAGCGCGCGATTGTTGGTGTCGACTATCCATACGACGGGCCGGACAAGGTCCGCGGCGCATGGAACATTGCGCGAACGATTCCCCTTGCTCGACGAGCTTTCCTGGACACAACTCCCGCGGTGTCGCTCGTTCTCGACTGGCTGGCGGAGCAGGCCTGGGCCGACAAATCCAGGATTGTGGTTGTGGGTGCCAGTCTCGGCGTGCCGTTTGCCGCCAGCGCGGCGGCCCGCGACGCGCGAATTTCAGGAATGATGCTCGTCCACGGCGCGGCCGATAATCGACTGTGGCTCGAAGCGCAGGTCGCACGACGAATTGACACCAAAGTTTTGCATTACCCGCTGTCAACAGTTCTGCACTGGCTGGCTTACGGACCGGTTCTTGATACCAGCAAACATGTTGCGAATATCGCACCGCGCCCCGTATTGATCGTGGGCGCGCGCAATGACGAACGAACGCCAGCCGGTCAGACAGAGTTACTGTTCGAGGCGGCGCATGAACCAAAACGACTGCGCTTCACGGAAGGTCAGCACATCGAACCGGGCCGAAAAGACATCATTGCCGAGTTACTGCGTATAGCGGACGAAGAATTGTCCTTCCTCGCCCCTTAGTGCGTGTAACAGATGCTCGGGCGTTCTTTAGTTACGCACAAATATGCGGCGGCGTGACCGCAACAGCCAGGTAGTCAGAAGCATAGCCAGTATCGTCACCCCCGAAGACCCGCCGCCGCCCGTCCCGGCGTTCAACTCACCCGGCGGCGTCAGGTTTGTTGGCGGGGGTCCGGCTACCACGTCGGCGTCGACCGGCTGTCCGCCGGTGCCTGAATCTGCAGGCTGTTCCCCGGTGCCTGAATCTTCAGGCTGTTCGCCGGCATCCGAATCCGCGGGTTCGTCTTGCGGCCCGGGTTCTTCTGGCCCTGGTTCTTCCGCCCCGGGTTCTTCCGCCCCTGGTTCTTCCGCCCCAGGGTCTTCCGCTATTTGCGGCGCCTCGAGATTGCGACATTGATCCTTGGTCTTGCCGGAGACGAAGTTATTGTCGCCAACGGGTTCGGGCGAATTCCTTTTGCATTCCAGGTCGCCCTCGATAATGTTGTCGCCTATGAACACGCCACCGATATTTTCGTTAACTTTCAAATCGTCATCGATGAAGTTGCCTTGCACTTCAAGGCGTGATCGGTTGTCCTTTAGTTCCAGTTTTCCTTCGATGGAGCTGTCGCGAACGAAACTGACGTCACCAACCATCGATTCGAGCTTTATCCTGCCATCCACAGCGGTGTTTCGGATTGCAACGAAGTCTGCCGTATCGGCCTCAATATTGCCGTCGACGATCGCGCCATTCGCGGTCAGTGAACCACCTGTGAAGATCCGGATATTCCCTTCAACCGTTGTTCCATTCAACGTGCAGGGTGCGGCGATCATCAGGTTCCCGTCCACCGTTTCTTCGCCGAAAACTGTCTGACAGTCAAAGTCGTCGCCAGGCGCCGGCGCCGCAGCTAACAGCGACAGGTACAACAGATAGATTGAAGCTTTGGTATTTGGAGTGCCCATTGTTTCTTTGTTCTTTTTGGTTGAAGTGGCGATGCCTATAGTACGTCGCGACGAGGATCGATCCGCAGTCATTGTTACATAATGGACAGGGGTTCGAGTCCCAGGGCAGTAACAAAGCCTCCAGGGCTAGCTGATGCGGCGCCAGATCCAGTCATACCGATCGCCATTCGGCAGCGTGAAGTAGATAACTAGGAGCTCGTTTCTCCACTCGAACCTGAGACGTGATTCAGTGCCGACCTCTCCGGGGTTCTCGGAAATATCGCGGTGCCAGATCAGGGTGTCGCCGTCGACTTCATAGCGGCCGGTATGGCCGTTGATATCCAGCCACTGTTGCAGGTAGGCGATCTCATCCTGCGCCGCCATCGCGGCCTGTTCGTCATCGCTGAGATAGTGACGATCCGGATTCATCGTCATCATCGAGTAATGGCCATGCGCCATGATCAATAATCCCCGTCGATTGGCTGCCTCAGGCGAGTCGCCGGTACGTGTATTCGTTAACGAAATACGTTCGTAGGCACCTTCGAGATGTTCGACCGCGGCGGCGTTACCTGCAAAGGTCAGGGTCAGGAGAATCAGGCTAAGACTTTTCATTGATCAGCTCTTTGGGATTCCAGGAATGGTCGGACGGCATTGAGAAATGCCCCGGTTTGTTCAATCTGAGGCAGGTGGCCGGCGCCTTCGATAATGCGGATCTCGGCGCCCTCGATATCGGCGGCCAGCCGCTGCGCGTTTTCAACCGGAAACACGCTGTCCTCGGCACCCCACACAACCAGCGTTGGCAGCCGAATCCGACGCATTTCGTCCTCGGTCAGATCGCCGCCTTCAAATAGCATATCGCCGATGGCGCGCGCGGAATCTACCCACAGTGAAAAGGCCTGCTCGACCCATGCATCAGTGATGATGGATTGATCGGCAACCCGTCGTTCGAGCAATCCGCGCGTCGCTGCAAGCGTGCTTCCGGTCGCGACTTTGCGAAATCGGCGCTGGCCCTCCGACAGCGGCTGCGACAGATCGCGGTCCGGATTGCGATAGCCGGCCCCGTCGATCAGCACGAGCGCGCCGATATTGTCGGGGTAGTGCACGGCAGTATAGGTCGCCGTGTTGGCGCCCATGGCGTGCCCCATAAGCGTCACATTTTCGATCGCGAGCGCGTCAATGAATCCAGCGACATACTGCGACAACAGCGCATTGTGATACTGCGTGTCCGGCTTGCCGGAGCCGTGAAAGCCGATGAAATCCATCACGATAACCCTGCGTGATTCGCTCAAGGCTGCGATGACCGGTTCCCATTCATTCAGTCCGCCCCAAAGACCGTGGAGCAGTACTAGCGGGGCGCCTTTGCCGATTTCGGCGTAATGGATGTTCTGCCCGTACACGAGGACATCTTTTTGCTCGAGTTCGATTGCACACGTGCTGGCAGTCGCGAACAGGCTAAATAGCAGCGTGATGTAACGGCTCGTTGGTCTGAAGAGACAGCGATTCATTTCGTAATACTACCGCCGTTTTGCTCCCCGGGTCAGTTGACGGCACAATCGGGAGATCTCGAAGGGGGATAATAATGAAAAAAACGCCGTTTCTACTTCTGTTCGCAGTTCTCTTGTTCTCTGACCTGTTCGCCGGGCCAAAGATTCTGCCTATGCGCGAACGTGCCGCGGTCATCGATCAATGGCTGACAACCCGTGTGCAGACGGTTCTTCCCGAGCTGATGAAACGAGCCGAAATCGACATGTGGGTCATCGTTTCCCGCGAATACAACGAAGACCCGGTCATTCGAACGTTTCTGCCGTCCACCTGGCAATCAGCACGCCGCACGACCATCCTGCTCATTTTCGATCCAGGTGACGGCCAACCACTGGAAACGCTGGCTGTAGCGAGATACGGGGTTGGCGAAACCTTCCAGGCAGCGTGGGACCGGGAGCGGGACGGCGAGCAGTGGGCCCACCTTGCGTCGCTCATCGAAGAAAGAAATCCCCGCCGCATTGGACTCAATTATTCCGCAACATTTCCGCTGGCAGATGGCATATCGCAAACCGAATATCGGTTGTTTCACGAAGCGCTCCCGGAGCGGCTGCATGAGCGGGTTGTGTCGGCGGAGAATCTCGCCATCGGCTGGCTTGAAACCCGCACGCCGGACGAGATGGAGACCTACCAGCAAATTGTCCGTATCGCCCACGAAATACTCGCCGAAGGTTTATCCGATGCGGTTATCCAGCCCGGCATCACCACGACCAGTGATGTCGAGTGGTGGTATCGTGATCGCATCCGCGAACTCAAGCTGACGACCTGGTTTCATCCTTCCGTGTCGGCAGATCGTCCCGATGTGCCGGAGGTCGATATGAAGGAATCGCTCGCCGCCCGGCACGACGCGGAAGTCATTCGCCAGGGCGACCTGCTGCACGTGGATTTCGGCATTACGTATTTGCGACTGAACACCGACACACAGCAACACGCTTACGTATTGAAGCCGAACGAAACAGAGGCGCCGGAAGAACTAAAGACTGCGCTGGTCCGTGGCAATCGCTTGCAGGATATTCTGACAGGTCACTTCGAGACGGGCCGCAGCGGCAATGACATTCTTGCCAGAACGCTGGCACAGGCCAGGAAAGAAGGCATAACGGCGTCGATTTATACGCACCCGATCGGATTTCACGGTCATGCCGCCGGTCCGACGATCGGATTGTGGGACCAGCAGGATGGTGTGCCAGGCAAGGGCGACTACCCGCTCTACCCGAACACCGCGCACTCGATTGAGCTGTATGCGGAGACTGAGATCAGGAGTTGGAACAAGAGCGTTCGCATTCGCCTCGAAGAGGATGCGTTTTTCGATGGCGAAGGTACCCATTACATAGACGGTCGGCAGAAAGCGTTCTTGCTCATCCCCCGGGTCGCACCTGTTCAATAAGAGATGACTGCTATGAAAAGTAACCTTCTGGTCATTCTGTTCGCAGCCACATTCTCTTTTGCGGCCAATGCCGATCTTCGGGAGCTGATGCCCGAGGAAGTCCTCAAACAGATTGCCGAGGAGACCTCGGGTGAGGCGGCCAAGCGAAATCTCGATACGATTACGCTGCAGCATCGCATGCGTGCGAGTGATCAGTTTGCCGAGGCGACCGAACACGTACTGCGGAAGCTTAGGGAATACGAACTCGACGACGTTGAGCTGCTGTCCTATCCGGCGGATGGCAAAACGATGTTTGGTACACAGAAGAGTCGCCAGGTCTGGAAGGTGCGCTCGGCGGAATTGTGGGAGCTCGCTACCATCGGCGGCGAGACCGTCCGAAAACAGCGGCTTGGCGACTGGAGTTCCGTGCCACTGTCGCTGGCGCAGGACAGTCTTTCAGGCAACGTAACCGCGACTTTAGTCGATATTGGTGCCGGAACGTCTGACGCCGATTATGTCGGCAAGGACCTGCGTGGCAAGCTGGTTCTGACGTCGAGCCAGCCCGGTAGCGTCGTGGAAAGGGCAGTTGGTGAGCTGGGCGCGGCAGGCATCGTCTCCTATGCACCCAATCAGCGTTCTGCCTGGTGGAAGGAAGACGACCGGCTCGTGCGCTGGGGGCACCTCGAGAGTTTCCCGCAAACAAAATCATTCGGCTTTATGATTTCGCTCGGACAGGCGCGTATTTTTCAGCAGCGCCTGGCCAGTGGAGAAGATATTCTTCTCGAAGCGAAAGTCGATGCCAGTCACCAAACCGGCAGCTACGGATTCGCAACGGCGGCCATCAGGGGCACGGATCGCGGCCATGAGGACATACACTTTACCTGCCATCTCGATCACCCCAGGCCAGGCGCCAATGACAATGCGTCAGGCTGCGTCTCCATCCTGGAGACGGCGCGAGCTTTGAATTCGCTCGTCAGGAACGGCATTTTGCCGCGCCCCTCGAGAACGATCCGGTTTCTTTGGCCGGCAGAAATCGAAGGCAGCATCATCTACCTGTCGCAGCATGACGACGTGGAACGCATCAAGGCGAATATTCACATGGATATGGTCGGCGGCGGACCGGTTACAAAGTCGGTGTTTCGGATTTCCGGCGGGCCGATTAGTGTGCCGTCGTTCATCAGTGACCTGGGACATGAGGTGGGGCATTTCGTTAACGAGCAAACCGAGGCCTTCGCCAGCGGCGATGCCGTCGAATTCCCGCTAAACGCACCTGAAGGTGGCAAAGAGCCTTTGCTCGCGCTGATGGAAGGTCTCGACATGGGCAGCGATCATGACGTTTTCTTTGAAGGCACATGGAGGAAGCCCGGGCTTTACCTGCATGACTGGCCGGATCGCTACATTCACACAAACTATGATCTGGCTGCGAACATTGACCCGACAAAGCTGAAACGCGCCGCGTTTATCGGTGCGGTGACCGCCTGGTTTCTGGCCAACATGTCGGATAAGGATGTACCGACGGTACTCGGCATGCTCGAAAGAAATGCGTTGGCACGCAGCGGTGAACTGCTCGAGCGCAGGGCGAGGCTGAATGCGGAGGATCAGGCTGCTGTATCCAAAATTCACTTCACGGTCGAACGACGCAAGGTGCACAGCGTTGAGCCATTTGCGGCGCTCGCAGAAGCGGACCATGAAGCCGCCGTTAAATTCATCGCAGAGCTCGAAGCGCTGGTCGCTGTGCCCGACGCGACTGGTGGCCCGCGAAACACAACGGTCTATGCGAGAAACCCGGATGTGCAGGGTCCGATGGGCGCGTTCGGCTATTCCTACCTGAGCGATAAACTCGGTGCAGAGAAAGTGTCAGCTCTGCGATTGCGTCGATATTCGGGCACCTATGGCGGCGGTGGCCAGTATGCCTATGAGGCGCTTAATTTCGTCGATGGTGCACGTACCGTCAGCGACATTCGTGAGTGGCTGGTCACCGAGATCGGCGACGTGCCGCTCGAGTATGTCGAAGAGTATCTGGCGGCGCTTGAATCGATCGACGTGATTCGAAAACTGCGCTGATAGGAGTGACTGAACCGCCGGGATCAGAGCCGGGCCCTGATCCCGCTGCGATTCAGAATCGTGATGATGTGATGTACGTATCTGTGCGTGCAGTACTGGCGGCGAAATCCGCTGCAACAGCGGCGTCGGTCTTTCCTTGCGCGTCCAGCGCGGCCATCAGCCCGTGCAGTGACCATACGTTGTGTGGATGGTCCGCAAGCTCCGTACGATATTCCTGTTCTGCTTCGGCATAACGCCCGGCCTCGATCAACGCGGCGCCCAGCCAGTGTCGCGCGGCATACGGAATGGGTTCCGGCTCGTCGTACTGTTGTTTGTCGTCCCAGGCGGCTGCACTTTGAAACGCTGCGATCGCACCGTCCAGGTCGCCCTCCGCTCTAAGTATCTCGCCTTCGAGGATGCTGGCGGACAGGCTCATCAATTGCTTCGCCTTGTGAAAACGGAAGATGCCCTCCGAGTTCTCCGCAAGGTCCTGAACCTTGGTCAGATAGCGCCTCGCCGCACGCATGTTGCCTTCACGCAATTCCGCATAGCCCTGTGCAAAATCCCAGAAACCGCCTTCCACTTCGCCCTCCGGGCGGGAATCGACAGCGAGTATTTCGTCGAACCGCCCGAATCTCAGCAACGTCAGAACCTCGTACATCGAATTATTGCCAAGCTTGGTGTAGTCCTTGCCGGCCTGCGTGGCGATCGCACCCTGGCCGTCCATCGAGGCCGCAAACAGCAACATGTGCAGGTTGTGGTTCGGCGCGTACGAAAAGCCCTTGTTCTGCGCCGCTTTCAGGTCGGAATGCCAGGCTTTGATATTGGCCTGCACGGAGTCGCCCCAATGACCGACTTCATTCCATGTGTGTGAAGGCATGTGTTGAATGTGACTCGCGACAGGGACCGCATCGCTTAAGTATTCGGCACACGCCAGTGCCCGGCCCGGTTCCTGGCTGGATTCGGTCGCATGAATATACAGGTGGCAGGCACCAGGGTGCGTGACGTCCTCGTCAAGCACCTTGGTCAAAACGCCGTGCAGGCGAATCAGGTCGGGGTCGGCGATGTCACGATGCCCGCGACGTTCTTCCAGCATGAACAGCGCCACCGCGTAGACCACTGCGACTTCATGACTGTCGGGATAGCGCTCGTAGACTTTTACCATCTCGGCCGCAAACGCCTCGTCGACCGGGCGCCGTTCGGCAGGATCGTAGTCGGCCGGATAGCGAACGCGCGCAGCCATAATCAGGTCGTGCTCGATGTCGCTGACATTGTCCGCCAGGGATACTGCTTTCTCGATCGCTGCATGCGCGTGTGGCGCTTTCTCGGCGCTCATGCCACCGTTCAGGAATGAACCCAATGCGAAGGCCTCACCCCAATAGCACATCGCACAGTTGGCATCGATGCGGCGGGCTTGTGCCATGGAACGGGCGGACTCGTTTACGTTGTATGCCCAGCGCAACTGAATGCCCTGCGTGAAATAGTCCTGCGCTGCCTGGCTGTCCGTGGTGATGTTCCAGCGGTAGCTGCCGAGCGCGGATGGAATGTAGTCTATCGGCGTGTGAAACGCGGGTTCGTCCCCGCCCATCGCCATGCTGTTCCCCTGGTTTCCGCTCGTACCACTGGTTGCGCATGCAGCGATACTCATGCAGGTCATTGCGCCAATAAAGAATCTCATCATGGTCCTGTCTCTGGTCATTTGTTTCTGGATTGTTTGTCGAGCAAGTCGTCGATTACGCTATCCGGGTAGCTGAGCAACTTGCCGAAGCGCCGTGCGATGTCTTCCCGGGCCTGTCCTTTATACTGATTGCCTGCCACCAGCGCCGCTTTGTCCGTCTTCAGCGCCAGGTATTCGTCCAGTGTGTCGCCGGTATAGATCAGCAGGACGTGTTTTCCCGCCGCGACATCCGCCGGATACAGGTCGGTGACCAGGAAATCAGTTTCGCGCCAGATCATGACTGCGTTTCGTTCGGCGATGATTTGCGCATCGTCCATCACATCATCCATCTCTTCGGGAGACATGACTTCGCTCAACGCGAGCTTCTTGACGCCAAGTCGGACGACCTCTGCAAAGCCACCCATGATGCCCAGGTTGTAAGATCGCTGGTCGATATTCTGCGCCGGTTCTGCAGCGAGAGAAGCGAATGAAATGAGGATCGTCGCGAGGATTGGCGTACGTCTGGCAATGCTTCGCATAGCTGCCCCTTGAGGTCTGAAAAATTCAGGCGCTAGAGTACCCGATTGTGGCGCGGGGTTGGAGCAATGCCGCATATTCGCCAAAGAATGCTATTCTCGCCGCCAATCGATCCCGAGCGTGAACTAAATGGCAGGAATGGCGCACAAGACGGTTGGTGTCATGGGCGGAATGGGGCCGGACGCCACGGTGGATTTCATGGCTAAGGTGGTGGCCCTCACGGCATCGACGCGAGATCAGGATCACGTACATATGATCGTGGACCATGACCCCACCATCCCCAATCGCCAGGTCGCCATTAACACCGGGAGAGACGACGTATCGGCGCCGCTGGGCGCAATGGCACGACGACTGGAGGCGGCGGGGGCGGATTTCCTGGTGATGGTCTGCAACACGGCCCATGTATTTCTTGACGACGTGTATGCGACGTCGTCTATACCGTTCATCAGCATCATTGAGGAATCGGTCAATGAGATTGAGCGTGAATACCCGGATGTTCGGTCCGTCGGCGTAATGGCAACGGACGGCTGCCTTAAAACGGATATCTATCAGGATGCGATTGAAAGATCCGGCAGGACCGCACTCGTTACCGACGAACGACACACCCGACAACTGATGGACCTGATCAACGCCGTCAAGGCGGGCGACCAGGGGTGCGACGTCAGGCACGGCATGCAGGCCGTCGCAACCGCGCTCGTGAACGATGGCGCAGAAGCGCTGATCGCGGGTTGTACGGAAATCCCGCTGGTCTTCGGCGGCACGGATTCGCCCGTACCCGTTATCGACTCAACCAATGTACTGGCAAGACGAACCGTGGAATTAGCCACGGGGCTTGCTCCACTCCCAGACAACAACGCATAAGGAACATTGAATCATGTTGCTAGCCCGCTTTCCCCGAGTATCCCTCGCACACCTGCCAACCCCCCTGGAGCATCTGCCACGACTGAGCAAACACCTCGGCGGACCTCAGATCTACGTCAAACGCGACGACTGCACCGGCCTGGGCACAGGTGGCAACAAGACCCGCAAGCTGGAATTCCTGATGGCGGACGCCATGGAGAACAATGCGGATGTAGTGATTACGCAAGGCGCCGTGCAGTCGAATCACGCGCGCCAGACTGCCGCCGCTGCCTGCAAGCTCGGAATGGCCTGCGAGCTCATATTCGAGAAGCGTGTGGCAGATGCCGCTGACGCCTATCTGAATTCAGGCAATGTTCTGCTCGATCGAATATTCGGAGCGAACATTCGCGATGTCGACAAAGGATCCGATATGAACGCCGAGATGGAGGCGCTCGCCAAGGAACTCCGTTCGCAGGGCAAGACGCCATACATCATTCCTGGTGGCGGATCGAATCCTGTCGGTGCACTCGGTTACGTGGATTGCGCGCTGGAGTTTCTGTCACAGGCTAACCGCGACATGATCGCGATTGACCATGTTGTACACGCCACCGGCAGCGCCGGCACCCAGGCTGGCCTGTTAGTCGGGCTCAAAGCAAGCCACGCAAACATTCCCCTGCTCGGCATCGGCGTCAACGCACCCAAGGATGCGCAGGAAGAAAAGGTTTATAAGCTGGCCGTCGAAACCGCCGAGTTCGTGGGCGCGCCCGGCATCGTTGAACGAAAGGATGTCATCGCGAATTGTGATTATGTCGGGCCCGGCTACGGCATGCCAACCGAAGGAATGAACGACGCTGTCATGCTGCTTGCGCGAATGGAAGGCCTGTTGTTCGATCCCGTTTACAGTGGCAAGGGGCTCGCCGGTATGATCGATCTGCTCGGGCAGGGATATTTCCAGGATGCAAAAAATATCGTCTTCGTGCACACGGGCGGTTCCGCGGGGCTATTCGGCTACAGTGATTTGCTGAACACCGAACTGTGAAGATATGTCAATGCCTCCAATGAATGCGAACTTCTCATATTGATTCCTGTCTTACGGTCGGTAAACTGGCCGCAACTGACCGCCGTTCCGCGGTTTTTGGTTGCAAAAGCAACCAGTTGGGGGAAAACGTGATGGCAATACCTGCTCGCAATTTTTTGCGATCGACCTCTTTGTGCCTTGTGGCGACGCTGGCGACAATCGGCCCGGTACACGGCCAGCAGAATACAACTGGCGGTGTCGCGCCGGTTGCCCAGGCAAATCAGATGGTGCGACCGCCGCTCATCGACGGCAACGTTCTGGGCGATCCTGCGTGGGAAGGCATGACGCCCATTACCGAATTCTGGCAGACGCAGCCCAATGCGGGTAGGGCCGTGTCACAAAAAACCGCCGTTTACGTAACGACTTCAGACACGGCGGTCCTGATCGGCTTCGTGGCGTATGACGATGATCCAGCGGCCATTGTGTCGACCGACAGTCGGCGGGATTCGTCGCTGGATGACACCGATAGTTTTCGTGTCGTGATTGACGGATTGCTGGATCGTCAGAACGGTTATGTATTCGGTACCAATCCCGCGGGAATCGAGTACGACGGGCAGGTCAATCGCGAGGGCACAGGCACCTTTATTTCGGGTGGCGATGGCGGCCTGAACCTCAACTGGGACGCGCCGTGGACGGTCAGGTCGATGGTGGGTGATTTCGGCTGGAGCGCCGAGATGGAAATACCGTTTACGTCCCTGCGATTCGGAACCGGCGCCGAGCAACAGTGGGGATTCAATTTCGAACGACGCATTCGTCGCAACAATGAGATCGCTTACTGGGCGCGACTGTCGCAGGACAGGGATATCCTGCGCGTTTCCGAGGCCGGGTCCATCACCAATATTCGTGTTCCGGTACAGCGCAATTTGCAGGTAACGCCTTACGTTCTCGGGCTTGCTGAACGCGGCGGCGCATTGACCGGGACAGAGACTGATTTCGAGTTTGGCGTAGATGCAAAATACTCTATAACGCCCAGCCTGACGCTCGATCTGACCCTGAATACAGACTTCGCGCAGGTGGAGGCCGATGATCAGCAGGTCAATCTTGATCGATTCAGCCTGTTCTTCCCCGAGAAAAGACCGTTCTTTTTGGAGAACGCCGGCCAGTTTACGGTTGGCAATTCACGCGAAGCCGAACTGTTTTTCAGTCGGCGCATAGGCATCGGCGCTGGCGGCGTACAAACACCTATAGATGGTGGCGCGCGCTTGTCAGGCAAGCTCGGGGATACCACGAACGTTGGCTTGCTGTTCATGCAGTCGGAGGCCGTCGCTGGCGTTGCTTCTGAAAACAAGTATGCGGTTGCGCGCGTCAACCAGGAGTTAGCCAATCGATCCTCGATTGGCTTCCTGATTGTTGACCGTGACGGAGATGGCAGCCTGCTCGGCAATGGCAGTGACGATCAGAATCAGACCTACGCGATCGATGGTCGATGGGGCGTTGGTAAGAATGGCCTGGTATCGGGATGGGCTGCGAAAACGAGCACACCAGGCCGCGACGGGCGCGACGATGCGTTCGGTATCAACCATGACTACAACAATGCCGACTGGTCCGCTTCACTGGGCTATGCGCAAGTGGGCGAGGATTTCAATCCGGAGGTAGGTTTCCTTTCGCGGACGGCCTATCGCAAATGGACAGGTCGCATCCTGCGTAGAATCCGTCCGAATAACCTGTGGAATTTATTCGAGATTCGACCACACATTTCAGCCAATGGTTTCTGGGATTTTGACGGCTTCCAGGAAACCGGTTTTGTGCACATTGATAGCCATTGGGAATTCCAAACCGGGATGGAAATACATACCGGCATGAATGTGACCAAAGAGGGCGTCAAGACGCCGTTCGATATTGTGCCCGGCACTACCATTCAACCCGGGACCTACGATCACACGGAGGCCATGCTGCGCTACACAGGTGATCAGTCCAAGCCGCTCAACTTCAGCATGTTGGCCTATATAGGTGGTCGCTTTGGCGGTGATCGCCTTACATTGCAGCCGGCCATCAATTATCGTATCGGGGAGAAATTCAGTTCAGAGCTCTCCATGAACTACAACGATTTCGACCTGCCGGTACCCAATGGTGATTTCACCGCCAATCTGTATCGCCTGCGTCTGTCTTACTCGTTTACGCCGCAGGTACTCCTGCAGCTCCTGACGCAGTACAACGAGGTGAGTGATCGACTATCGACCAATCTGCGCTTCTCGTGGTTGCGATCGGCAAATTCGGGTTTGTTCCTGGTTTACAATGAAGTTGATGAGCGCGGTCTCGGTGCGCCGCCACGCGGGCGTGAATTCATTGTCAAATACAGCCACATATTCGACGTCTTCAACTAGGTAGCGCTCTGATTTCCGGCTCCCTTGCCATCGCGCGCCGCAGGCAATAGTGTGCGGTGTCAAAGGGGGAGCCAATGTCACGAACCGCACGTCTTATTTGCATTTGCCTGGCCGGGATCTTTTTGTCAGCGGCCGCGTTTGCCCAGGATCGTCCTCGCGCCAGGGACGTAGGGCTCGTGGTCGGCACGTTTCCGACCGGCCGCCTGAACGCGATTACCGATGTCGCCGGGGTCAGAGTCGGGCATACCACGATTATCGAGGGCGACGATATTCGCAGTGGTGTTACTGCGATCATTCCCGGGCCTGGCAATCTTTACACACACCCGGTGCCCGCGTGGATTCATGTCGGTAATGGCTACGGCAAACTCATTGGCGAGACCCAGGTACGCGAGTTCGGTGAAATCGAGACGCCGATACTCCTGACGTGCACCCTCTGTGTGTGGAGTGCTGCTAACGCGCTCAAGGAATGGGTCTACGAACAGCCGGGCATGGGCGAGCACACCGTTAATCCGATCGTTGGCGAGACGAACGACTCACGCGTCAATAATATGTGGGCAGACCCCGTGCAGCGCGAGCACGTCTTTGCCGCACTGGCGAGTGCGTCCGGTGGACCCGTCGAGGAGGGCAGCGTCGGTGCCGGCACCGGCACGCAGGCCTTCGGCTGGAAAGGGGGTATCGGCACGAGTTCGCGCATGTTGCCCGAGTCGCTCGGCGGCTACACGGTGGGTGTGCTGGTGCAGACGAATTATGGCGGCACGCTGACAATGAACGGTGCTCCTGTGGGTCGTGAACTCGGCACCTATTCCTACCGGCAGCAGCTCGAGGCAGTCGGCGATGATGACCATCAGGAAGATGGCTCGATCATGATGGTCCTGGCAACCGACGCGCCGCTTAACGCGCGCAGTCTCGATCGAATTGCAATGCGGTCCATCATGGGACTTGCACGAACAGGTTCATTTGCGAGCAATGGCTCTGGTGATTACGTTATCGCATTTTCGACCGACCCCGCCGTGCGCCGGCCGCGTGAAAGCGATGCGCCGGTCAACACGCCGGAGCTGGTCAACGCATCGATGTCGCCGCTGTTTGCGGCTGCCGCGGAGGCGACAGAAGAAGCGATTTACAATGCCATATTCAAGGCGACTACAGTAAGCAGTTCGCGAGGTACCCTGGAAGCAATTCCAGTCGAGGACCTCGAACGTATTCTAAAAAAACATAAAGCGCTGAACTGGGACGAATCCATCAGTCCCTGACAGCCTGCATTATTGAGGGAACGCAATGACATCCATCCTGCGACGCGTGGGAATGATCTTTATCATTCTCACGAGCACCACACTCAATGCCCAGGACGAATTCGAGTTCTGGCCGAACGCGAATTACGATCCTTCGATACCCTCCGTTGAGGACGTGCTGGGGTATCGCACGGGCGAGCGCATTACCTGGCATAAGGATGCGGTTCGCTACTTTGAGGCACTCGAGGAAGCGGCGCCGGATCGCGTATCGGTCGATCGCTACGCAAATACCTGGGAGGGCCGAGAACTAATCTACGTTGTCGTAACATCTGCCGAGAACATGGCGCGTATCGATGCGGTGAAAGAAGGCATGCAACGCCTTGCAGACCCCAGGGTGACGACTCGGGCCGAAGCCGAGGCCATTATTGCCAACCAACCCGCAGTGACCTGGTTGTCATATGGAGTACATGGCAACGAGATCTCATCGACTGATGCTTCGATGCTGACCGCTTATCACCTGCTCGCAGCGCGCGGCGATTCCCGGGTTGCCGAGATCATGCGCGATACGGTCGTCGTCATCGACCCAATGCAAAACCCGGATGGCCGCGATCGCTTTATTCATCATTTCGAGATGGCGGAAGGCATCGTACCGGAGGCTGATCGTATCTCGGCGGAGCATGACGAACCCTGGCCCGGTGGGCGGACCAATCACTACCTGTTCGATATGAATCGCGACTGGTTCATACTGACACAGCCTGAGACTCGCGGTCGTGTCGCACTGGTACAGCAATGGTATCCGGTCGCCTTCGTCGATATTCACGAAATGGGCTCCGACGGCACCTATTATTTCGCGCCCGAGGCCATCCCCTTTAATCCGCACCTGGCCGAAGATCAACGTGCAAGCCTGCAGCTATTCGGCAGAACGAATGCGCGCTGGTTTGATCGCATTGGCAGCGACTATTTCACGCGCGAAGTGTACGACGCATTCTACCCGGGCTACGGGGCGAGCTGGCCGTCGTATTTCGGCAGTATCGCGATGACCTACGAGCAGGCGTCTACGCGTGGCCTGGCCTTCCGGCAGTATGACGGCAATGTGGTGAGCTACGCGCACACCGTACGCAACCATTTCGTGACCTCGCTGGGAACCGCCGAGACCGTGCAGGTCAATCGTGAAAAATTCCTGAGCGATTTTTACGATTACCAGGTTAGCGCTATCGATGAAGGCCGCAACGATCCAATTCGCACCTATATCCTCCCGACTCAGAACGACCAGCCCGCCGCAGATAAGCTGGCTGGCTTGCTGGTGCAGCAGGGCGTGGAGATCGGTCGTGCGACGGAGTCGTTCAGGGCATGTGGCACGACCTACGCTGCGGGTACCTATGTCATCGATACCAGCCAACCTTCGAAACGGCTCATCAGGACACTGCTGGACCAGGACGTGCCGCTGGAAGAGGAATTTCTGGCCGAACAGGAACGACGGCGAGCACAGAATCTGCGCGATCAGATCTATGACGTGACCGCCTGGTCATTGCCCGTGATGATGAATGTGCAGGCGGATACCTGCAATCGCGCGGTGGCGCCGGCGATGATCGCGGCGGGCCCCGAAATAGTTCAGCCCGGCGAGGTGTCCGGCGGTTCCGGTTCGGTTGCCTACCTGGTGCCCTGGGGTACGTCGGCAGCTGCTCGGTTGTTGGCGCAGGCATTAACAGACGGCATCAAAGTGAAGAGCAACGATCTCGCCTTTACTCATATGGGGACGCGTTATCCGTCCGGCACTTTGATCATTGATGTTGCTGACAATAGTGAGAGTCTCCCGGAGGCAATCGCCGATCTGGCCGCGAGAACCGGTGCTGACGTCGTCGCCGTCGACGATAGCTGGGTTACCGATGGCCCTAATTTTGGCAGCGGCAATGTCGTTCGTTTCAGTAATCCCAAAGTTGCCATTGCCTGGGACGAGCCGACGGCGTCTTATGTCGCGGGCAACACGCGATTCGTGATCGAGCGGCAGTTTGGTTTTCCCGTCACGGCCATCCGAACGTCGCGCATGGCGGCAGAAAATCTTGCCGCGTACCACGTAATCATCCTGCCAGAGGCCCGCGATCCCGGCTACGCGGCTGCACTGGGTGAGGTCGGAATCGCAAATCTAAAGGACTGGGTTGCCAAAGGTGGCGTACTGATCGGCGTTGGCAATGCAAATCGTTTTCTTGCGGATCCCAATGTCGAGCTTCTATCCATGCGCCGCGAGGATGCCGTTACCGAGGCCGAAGAATCCGGCAGCAACGGGTACGAGGAAGGCGAGGAGATTCCGCCGACAGTCGCCGGTCGTTATCTGACGGAAGCATCCGCATACGCAGCCCGTATTATTCCGGAGAAAGACACACCGGATTCGGTCGCGGGCGTGCTGGTAAGGGCAGATGTCGATCCTGATCACTGGCTCGGTGCCGGGGTCGCATCGCCGCTAAACGTGCTGGTACAGGGAACCGACATTTACACGCCGGTTACGATCGACAAGGGCGTTAACGTAGCCCGCTTTCAGGGGCCGGATGATTTGCTGGTCAGCGGCTATATCTGGGACGAGAATCGTCGCCAGTTGGCCTACAAGCCTTTCGTCGTTGCCGAGGGCAATGGTCGCGGTTACGTCGTCGGCTTCACCCAGGACCCGAATTACCGCGCTTACATGGATGGCCTGAACGTTATATTCATGAACGCAATATTCAGGGGCAGCGCGCACGCGCGTCCATTGCGGTAGGAATGGTTTTTTCGCGGCTAAAGCCGCTCCCACAAATTTTTTTGCAGTTGTAGGAGCGGCTTCAGCCGCGATCGCCACAAACCCGGCAAGGACGTGGAGCGGCTTCAGCCGCGATTGGCACAATCCCAGCCAGGACGTGGGAGCGGCTTCAGCCGCGATTGCCACGATCCCGGCAAGGACGTGGGAGCGACTTCAGCCGCGATTGGCACAATCCCGGCAAGGACATGGGAGCGGCTTTAGCCGCGATCCCTGCTAGTTGACTCTTGCCGCCAGGCGCAATTCAAACGATGGCGCACCTGCCGGCGCAATGCTTGTCAGCACGCCACTCAACGTAATGCGAACGGCGTCGACTGCAGCATCGAAACCATCGCTGTCCGGGCTTGGTGAATAGCCAAAGCTCGTGCCGCCATCATTCGAGTACTCGATCGTACCGAGCGATACGCCTGTCGTCACGGGCGAACCGGAATCATCAAAGATGATCGGGCCACCTGCGTAACAGGCTGCCACGACACAAAGGCGCAAGGCTGAAGGAATGTCATCCGTGACCGTGACAGTATCGATATCCGGCGACGCCGAGCCACGATTGATGACGCCAATCCTGTACTCGACATCGGCGTTCGGAATCGCCTTCGGATTGGTAACGCCGTTGAACGGATCGGCCTGCGTGGAAACATTCTTGGAGACCAGCAGATCGACGTCGAAATTCGCGTGGAAAGCAGTGGATGCCGCGATAATTCCGGCAGATTCTCCGGTATGGTTTCGCTCCGAGTCATTGTCGATATCCTCATCGACAGTCAACCCGAGGGACGTTCCGGATTGACTGCAGCGACGCACCCAGCCACCGTTGTTGCCCGATCTGGTATTCGTCGACGCAACCGCCAGCGGCGTGGTCGAGAAAGACGCTGCGTAGTTGTTGGTAAAGCAGCCGTCGCCGTAACCGCGAATGTTGGCAGGCGTCAGGATTGATTGTAGTTGTACCGAATTGCTAAACGCGTCGGTAAAGGAAAAGTTTGTGGCACTCTCAATGGCAACAATCCCGATGCGTTCGCTAACGGTTACAGAGCCGGCGCTGGATTCAGCGCGCTCCAGCGTTACCTGCATCGAACCGGCATTGACGTTCCGTATACCGACATCCATGAACGGAACCGACGCATTGCCGGGCGGTGACTGCGATTCATTTGCCATCGTCTGAATCTGGGCGACGACGGCAGGCGCGCCGGTGAAGGCTGACGGAAACGCCACCGTGTCCCACGTAGTAGAAATGAAACGATTGGCGAAACTCGTCGTCGACTGTTCCAGCACCGTAATGCGACTGCCGTCCGGCAGCAGGTGATTGCCAGCCTCAATGGCCAGGTAAGCGGTCGACATGGCGATATGCGGACCGTCGTTGGCGTTCGGTTCTACCTGTAGTATTTCGAACCCGGTTGATGTGACGTTACGTATACGAACCGTTGCCGGATCGCCACCATCTGTCGTAGGCATGGCTACGACAACCGGCCGGGCTGAGAATGCCTGTTGAAAGACCACACTGGTCCATGCCGGCGTCGTAAAAGTGTCCTGCAGCGTGACCGGGCCCATCTCCATTTCGAACGCACCGGCCTGGCCTGCATATAGCCAGGCGAAGCTGACGAGCAGCCATAGTCCGCGCTTCGGTCTCGGTGATTTTTGCTGGCGCCTGCCGGCCATAGTGATTCCGCAATCATTGCGTAGCCTGTCAAATTACCGAATGACGCCCGTTTTGGCGGTGCAGCGGCTCACAGAATACAGGCTAACCGGCGCGAAATGAGACGTGTGTCACGACTTGTCCGGATACCGAAAGAAGCAGCTGTTTCATCACGTCCCTGCATGACGCTGGCCCGTCTTATCTTGCGAATGCGCCTGACCGGTCGCGCTGCAGATAGCAAACGAAATACCATGAATTGCAGCGATTGTGAGAAGATACGGTATCTGTCGGTGCCTGCAGTTGCACCGGACGCGTGCGGAATTAAAACAAAAACAGAACAACAAGGGAGAAGCATATGGCGGGGGCATCCGGTTCCGGCGAACAGTGGTCTTCACGATGGGGTTTTCTGCTTGCTGCAGTTGGATTTGCGGTCGGCATGGGAAACATCTGGCGCTTCCCGTATCAGCTCGGCGAAAACGGCGGCTCCGCATTCCTGATCATCTACCTGGGTTGTGCACTGGCGATCGGCCTGCCACTCCTGATTACCGAAATAGCGATAGGACGCCGCGGCGCGGCGAGCGCCTCGCAGAGTTTCGCCAATGTCGCTGTCGAATGTGGTCGGAGCAGGAAATGGGGTGTCGTAGGAACGCTGGGAATTTTTTGCGCCTTCGTGATTCTCTCCTATTACACAGTTTTATCCGGCTGGACGCTGGACTACTTCGTTAAAGCTTCTACAGGGTCATTTGACGGCGTCGATGCCGCTGCCACCAGCGCTATGTTCGGCAGTTTGCTGGGCAGTCCGGTAAAACTGATGTTCTGGAACACGCTCGTGCATATCCTCATCATCCTGATCATCCGCCAGGGTGTGCAGGCGGGTATCGAGCGGGCCGTAAAGATTCTGATGCCGGCGCTTTTCGGCGCGATTTTCATCATGGTCATTTACGGCATGGTTGCCGGTGACATGGCGAGCACACTGCGCTTCCTGCTGGAACCCGACTTCTCGAAGATCACGTTTGGCACGGTGCTCAAAGCGATCGGGCAGGCGTTCTTTTCCATCGGAATCGGCATGGGGTCCCTGGTTGTGTTCGGCGCCTATATGCCCAAAGACTTTTCAATCCCGCGATCCGCGACCGCCGTGATCCTGATGGATACCGGTGTTGCGGTGCTTGCTGGTTTCGCGATTTTCCCGCTGGTCTTCCAGTATGGCCTGAATCCTGGTGCAGGCGCCGGCCTTGTTTTCCAGACACTGCCACTCGCATTCGGACAAATGCCTGGTGGCCAGGTATTCGGCGCCATCTTTTTTGTTCTGCTGATTTCCGCAGCGCTGTCGTCCTGCATTGGTCTCGCTGAAGGCGTGGTTAACTGGGTGGACGAACATCTCAAAATTCCGCGCAAGCAAGGCATCCTTTGGGTTGCCGGCGCCGCATGGATTCTCGGCATTGCGTCGATACTCGGCTTCAGCACCTGGTCGGAAGTGCGCTTGCTCGACTTCATTCCGTCTTACGTGGGACTGGACATATTCGATACGCTCGACACCCTCGCTGCGAACAACCTGCTGTTGATCGGCGGCGCATTCTCGGCGATATTCTTCGGCTGGCTGGTGCCCAAGGCGCTCAAGCTCGATGAGATCAATGTTGCAGACGGCGTGTTTTTCGGTTTCTGGCGATTCATGATTCGCTTCGTCATTCCACCGGTGCTGATCGTGACCTTGCTCATGGGCATTACTGAAGCGGGGTAGGCTTTGCGCTATCTGCTGGTCTTGTTGTCTGCCTGCACCGCCCTTGCGACGGCGCAGGACCGGCCGACAATGAGCGGCGTGTTGCGCGCCTCGCAGGCATCGGACTGGCGCCAGCCGTCACCCGAAAACATGCTCTACATGCAGCTTGACGCAGGGCAGGTCGTTTTCGAACTCGCGCCTGATTTCGCGCCTGCGCATATTGAAAACCTCGGCAAACTCATCGCAAACAGGTACTTCGATGGCCTTGCCATTATTCGGTCGCAGGATAACTATGTCGTGCAGTGGGGCGATCCCTATGCAGGAACTGCAAGTGCGCGCTCACCAGGGTCGGCAGGTAACGCACTGGACGCCGAGTTTTCCCGCTCCGCTGAGGGTCTCGCCTTCACTAAAATAGACAGCATGGATGCGTATGCGGACGAGGTCGGCTTCTCTTCCGGATTTCCCGCTGGCAGAGATCTTTCCGGCGAGCGTACCTGGCTAACGCATTGTTACGGCATGCTTGGCGTTGGCCGGGGTAATTCGCCGCAAAGTGGCAGCGGTGCGGAACTCTACGTCGTCACCGGCCATGCGCCCCGGCACCTCGACCGCAATGTGACTCTGATAGGCAGGGTGATATCCGGCATGGAGCTGTTGAGTACATTGCCGCGGGGAACGAGTCCGCTGGGTTTCTATGCATCGCCGGCAGAGCATGTCCGCATCAGATCGATGCGCATCGGCTCGGATGTGCCGATTAACGAACAAATGCAGATCGAACTGCTGCGTACTGACACTGAATCGTTCAGAGACCTGGTTGAGGCGCGGCGATATCGGGCGGAAGAGTGGTTTGTGGATCCGGTCGAGCGGATCGAAATATGCAACATTCCGCTCCCCGGCCGGACGTTGAATTAGCCCGGCCAACGACTAGGTCGGCGGCAGCGAACGAATAACGGTCATCTTGTCAATCTGCATGTCTTCCATCGTGTAGGGAATACCACCGGTGCCGAGCCCGGACTCACGCAGCCCTGCAAAAGGCATCACGTCATCACGGAACGCAGTGTGATCGTTGAGCATCACTGCGGAAGCATCGAGTCGCTGACCGACCGCCAGCAGTTGATCGATGTTCTTGCCGAACACTGCCGCCTGAAATGCTGTTGGCAGGTCGTTTGCCTGTGCAATGGCGTCGTCGATGTCGTCGTAGGAATAGATGCATACAACAGGTCCGAACACTTCCAGCCTGCTCAGCTTCGCATCCACGGGCGGATCCAGAATGACGGTTGGCGCATAGCAGTTGTTGTCCAGGCATTTGCCGCCGGTAATCAGCTCGCCGCCGTCATTGACGGCGTCCTGCACCCATTGGTCAATCCGCTCGACTTCCTTGACGCGAATCAGCGGCCCAACCTCAGTATCGGCACTGGTGGGATCACCGACCCGCAGCTGGCTGGCGGATTCTCCCAGCGTTGCCGCGAACCGGCGCGCAATCGCTGCCGGTACGAATACCCGCTGTACCGATACACAGACCTGGCCGGCGTGATAGAAGCCACCTTTAATTACCGCGGCGATCGTTGCATCGAAATCGAAGTCGTCAAGGACGACCGCTGGTGCAACTCCGCCGTGCTCCAGGGCGCAGCGTGTGCCGGGCGCCAGTTTGCTCCGCAGCATCCAGCCGACTTTGGCGCTGCCAATAAAACTGAAGAAGGCAACCCGCCTGTCCGTCACCAGTTTCTCAGCCGACTCGTTGCTGTCTGTAACGATAGCCTGGCACCAGGCTGGCGGCAGCCCGGCCGTGTAAAGTAACTGCACAAAGTTGAGACAGGATAGCGGCGTGTCGGCGGCAGGTTTAACGATGACCGGACAGCCGGTTGCAATGGCGGGCGCTACCTGGTGGACGATCAGATTCAGTGGATGGTTGAACGCACTGACGGCAACAACCACGCCTACAGGTTCTTTTTGCGTGAACGCTGTTCGCCCACTGCTTGCTGCGGTCGTGGCGACCGGGATCACTTCACCCCGATGGCTACGCACTTCCTCAATGCACAACCGGACGCCATCGATCGCGCGCGTCACTTCTGTGCGTGAGTCGAGCAGGGGTTTGCCACCCTCGCTGGCAGCCAGCAATGCAAGACTCTCATCGTGTTCTTCCATCAAAGCAACCAGCCGGTCGAGTATGGCAATGCGTTGCGGCAGCGGTAGCCAGCCGCCACGGTTTCGAAACAGCGCATAAGCTGCGACCAGCGCAGCGTCGACATGCGCTGCGTTGCCGGTCGGAATTTCCGCGAGCGTGGTTCCATCAAATGGTGAATTGACCTGTATCCTTCCAGCCGGTTCTAGTTCCGACTCCAACATCAGTTTTTTGAGGAAGCGGCTCTCCGCGATGTTCAGAGGTGACATGTGATTTCGCCGAGCTTCTTGGTTAGCAACGCGTTCTCCCGATAGTCGATCGGAATGACGACGAGGCTTGGGCCGGATTCCTGGAAAGCGGATTCCAGCGTAGCCTCCAGGTCTTCACTGGCAGCAACGAAGTGTCCGTTCCATCCAAAGGCGTCCGCCAACAGCCCCCAGTCAGGATTGCCGAACGCAAGATCCGTATGGTGCCCAAAGTGACTCTCCTGCTTCCACGCAATCAGTCCATATTCTTTATCTTCCCAAACGAGCACAACGATGTTGCTGTCAAGACGCCTGGCGGTTTCCATTTCCTGTACGTTCATGAGAAAGCCGGCATCACCAGCAATCGCGAGGATCCGTTTGTCCGGATGAACGATGCTCGCGGCGACAGCACCTGGCAGCGCGAAGCCCATGGAGCAGAAGCCGTTTGGAATCAGGCACGTGTTTGGCTCGTGGCACTGATAATGCCGCGCAATCCACATCTTGTGTGCGCCCACATCAGACAAGAGAATGTCGCTTGGGCCCATTACTTTGCGCGCGTCCCAAACCGCCTTCTGCGGGCGAATACTGCCAACTGTCTTGTCGTCCTTATACTCAGCAAAATCCTTGCGCATTTCCTCGCGACAGCTGTGCTGATTTGAGAAGTCGAAGTCGAACGATCCTGCGGCCGTTGCGCGCTCGTTCAGCATCCACATCGTGTGCGCGAGATCACCAATCAATTCTACCTCCGGGTGGTAGCTATCATCGATTTCCGCGGCGAGAAAGTCCGCATGAATGATGCTCTTGTCCCCATGCGGATTCCACGACTCCGGATGGTATTCGACCATGTCGAAACCTAAGGTAATGACAAGGTCAGCGTCGTCTATCGCGTGCGAGATCCGGTCCTTGCTGCCAAGACCAACCGTATACAGGCAATATGGGGCGTCCATATCGACCGAGCCCTTTGCCATGAATGTGCTGACGACGCCGATACCGGTACCCTCGCAAAACAGCCGTAGCTGCTTGCTGGCGCGACGACGAATGCAGCCATTCCCGGCGATGATCACAGGTCGTTCAGATTTTGCGATGAGATCGAATGCTTCATCGACTATCTTGTCGTCGGGCACCGAACGGCGAAACCGCCGCGGTTTCATCGGCACATGGGTTGTTTCGATCGTCGCAATGTCTTCCGGTAATTCGATGTGGACCGCACCCGGTTTCTCGGAGCGTGCGATGCGGACCGCCTTGCGGATGATTTCGGGGATCGTGTCAGCGTTGAGGATCGTCGTTGCCCACTTGGTGACCGGTCGAAACATACTGACCACGTCCATGATCTGGTGCGATTCCTTGTGCAATCGATCAGTAGATCCCTGGCCGGTCAGCACAAGCATGGGAGCGCGGTCCATGTTGGAATCTGCGACACCCGTAATCAGGTTGGTTGCGCCGGGTCCAAGCGTGCCGAGACAGCCAGCCGGATTTCCCGTCAGCCGCCCGTAAATCTCCGCCATAAATGCAGCGCCCTGCTCGTGCCGCGTCAGGATGAACTTTATTTTTTTGGACTTCTCCAGCGACATCATGAAGTCGGCGTTTTCTTCTCCCGGTACGCCGAATATATATTCGATACCTTCTTCTTCGAGACATTGAACGAGCAGGTCTGATGCTTTCATTGCGATTCCTGTGATTGGTTCGTCTACCTGACCTTGCAACCGGCCAACTTGTTACAGACGTTTGTGATGAAATATGGACTGGTACCGGATTCACACAGCGTGCATCAATATTCTGTCTGTTCCTGAATGCAGCGAGCGAGTCACATGCGTTACCTGATAACAATCACACTAATACTATGTGGCGCTTGCAGCAAACCGCCCCAGGCTGAGACGCCGCTACCGGGACGCTGGTATACGGCAAGCCAGGTCACTGCAGGAGAACCCCTGTACCAGCAATACTGTGCGGTGTGCCATGCGGCTGATGCCAGCGCGACCGCCGCATGGCGCACGCCGGATAGAAGCGGCAACTATCCGCCGCCGCCGCTGGACGGAACTGCGCATACCTGGCATCACCCCCTTGAGGTTCTGGATCAGACCATCGTAACCGGAGGCGCCGAATTCGGTGGCGTCATGCCCGGGTTCGGTGCTGTGCTTGCGGAAGCAGACCGCCTTGCAGTGATCGCATGGTTCCAGAGTCTCTGGACTGACGATATCTATGCGCGCTGGTGGGCTATCGATCAGCGCGACTAGCAGGAAATAGCCACCTCCAGCGATCGGCCTTGACCGCGACGCTGAAAAACCAATAGATTGCGTCGCTGCATCGCCCAATCCCAGGTATCCCGATTGCACAGGCAATTCTCAATGCTCCACCCTCTACGACCGGTTGTATTGCTGGCCGTGTTGTGTGCCCCCTGCGGTTTCGCGTGGTCGCAGGCGGCGAACACGGGTGGTGAGATCGAGGAGATCCAGGTCACTGCGACGCGGCGACCGATGCAGACATCGGAAGTCTCGTCTTCGCTGACGATCGTAGGTAATGAGGAGATCGCGGCAGCCAAATTACTGACAGACACGTTGGCGATGCAGCCGGGGGTCTTTCTGCAGCAAACGACGCCGGGGCAGGGGGCCGTGATCGTGCGGGGTCTCAAGGGTTCGGAAGTCTTGCATCTCGTCGACGGAATGCGACTGAACAACGCGATCTTTCGCAATGCCCCGACGCAGTACCTGGCGCTGGTTGCGCCCGGCACGCTCGAGCGCATCGAAGTCGTCCGCGGTGCGCCGGCATCGTTGTATGGCAGTGACGCCGTGGGCGGCGTTGTTCAGGCGATATCGCGAATACCGGGCTTTGATGAAAAAGGCATTCGCAGGGATGCGACTATCGCGTTCGATACGGCTGACCTGGCTCGAATTATTCGGGCGTCCGTGGATTTCGGTGACGATCAAATTGCTGCGCTGATTAGTGGTGAGTACCTGAGCAGCGGCAATCGCCGCACCGGGCAGGGGTCGCGTGTCGGGCCGTCAGGCTACGAATCCAAAGGTGGCCGTATCGCGCTGGCTGTCACGCCGGATAAAGAGCAGAGCTGGCTCTTTGATCTGCAGGTCGCGGAGCAACCCATGACGCCGCGATATGACGAGCTCGTTGCGGGTTTCGGACAGACTGAACCTGGTTCTTCGGAATTCTGGTTCGCGCCCAACCAACGCGTCTTCGGACACATTCAGCACGTTCGTCAGGACTGGCTGATGGATGCGACCTGGAGTTTCGACCTGGGTTGGCAGCGCATCGTCGATGACCGGATATCCAGGGGATTTCAGTCGACTACCCGGCGCTACGAAGCGAACAGCAGCGACCTGTTCGGGTTGACCATCAACGTCGCCGGGGAAAATGCCATCGGCTCCTGGGTTGCCGGCGCGGAGGCCTACCATGATCGTGTCGCCAGTGAACGAACAGAAGAAGAACTGACCACGGGCCAGCTGATGTCGGCGTCGGCGCGCTTCCCGGACGGGTCGACGATGGATCAGGCCGCGATATTCGGCAACGTCCTGCGTCATGTCGGCGACCGCAACACCATTTCGGGCGGTATCCGATTCAGCACAATCAGCACCAGGCTCGCAGCGACCGCCGCTGCCGTGTCCACGACCTCGGCGCAGAATGACATCAGCGCAGATCTTGGCTGGATGCTGGAACTCACCGAGCGCACGCAGATCACCGCAAACTTAGGCTACGGTTTTCGTGCGCCCAATGTTTTCGACCTGGGGACACTTGGTGAACGTCCAGGGAATCGATTCAATATTCCGAACACCGAGCTCAAGTCCGAACGAATTACGCAGGTCGATATGGGCATCAGGCGTCAGGGCGAAACCGTGAATTTCGACCTCGTTCTCTTTGGTCTGCATTACACGGATCGTATTTCATCCATACTGACCGGCGCGGTGACCACGGATGGTCGCAACATTACCCAAAGCCAGAATATCGAGGAGGCCGACATATTCGGCATAGAAGTATTTGCCAGCTGGCGCCTGTCGCCGCGACTGCGCGCCGACCTGGTCCTGAACTATCTGCATGGCGAGCAACGTGAACCCGCCGCGGGCGCGGTACCGGCAGATCGCATTCCGCCGCTGAACGGCAAACTGCGCTTTCGTTACCACTGGACTGATTCACTGCTGGTTGAACCTTACTTGTCTTTCGCCGGCAGCCAGGATCGGCTCAGCCCGAGAGACGTTAACGATAGCCGGATCGACCCGACCGGTACCGCGGGTTGGGTGACCGCCAACATCATGGCGTCGTGGACAGTGAATGAGTCGCTATTTTTGACAGCTCAATTCGAAAACCTTCTTGATCAGGATTACCGGGTGCACGGATCCGGCATCGATGCCGCCGGCAGGAATCTGTTCGTCAGTATGCGCTGGCGCTGGTAGTCAATCGGGTGGAAACTCAACAGGGCTCTGCAATGCGGGTCTGCGGCCGACGTATGGCGCGTAGAATGTCCGCAGTGCCGCAAGCATTTGCTCAATCGAAAGGCCGAGTGGCAATGATGGACCAATGCCCATTTGCCGCTCTTTGTAGTCGATGAAAGCGAGCACCACGGGCACGTTTGCAGCTTCCGCAATACGGTAGAAACCCGACTTCCAGTAAGGCTTCAATTTGCGTGTGCCCTCGGGCGCAAGCGCGAGGAAAATGTGTTCCTCGTTAGCAAATGCTGCGACTAACTGTGGCACGATCGCGGCCGCATTGCGCCGATCAATCGGTATCGCACCCATGGCCCTCAATAAAGGGCCAAGAGGCCACCAAAACAATGTGTTTTTGGCGAGAAAGCGGACGTCGACTCTAACCGCGAACTTGTATATGAGTAGCCAAAAGCCATCCCAGTTCGACGTATGCGGCGCTGCTATAAACACAGCTTTCCGGATGTTCGGGATCTCCCCGACCACCGTCCAGCCGGTGATTGATAGTATTCTTGTTGCGATCCAGCTCAGCATCGCGTGAGTATTACCGCCGCCGCCGCGGTATGCAAAGAAACTGACCCGGGCTAGAATCAGTTCAAACCGACTCGAGGTTAACCGAATGATTCGATTTTGCTTCTTTGTATTCTCGCTTTCTTTTCTGAGCGCATGTTCCGGGGACCATGCTCCTGTGTCGACCAGCGAGCAGGCGCCGGCCATCGCTGACAACGAGCAGGTCCAGAATCGCGGCGCTGGGAAAGACAACTGGTGGGACAACTTGCCACGTCCGGAGTGGAGCGCGTTCGAAAGGGTCGATATCGATGACGACTGGTTCGAAGTCTATCGTATAGACGACGGGATCTACGCCATCTATGAACCGGGACAATTCGAAGAGGTGATTTCATTCCTGATTACCGGCACTGATTTTGCATTGATGTTTGATACCGGGCTCGGAATCGGAAACATTCGTAACGTAGTCGATCAGCTGACCGACATGGACGTTGTTGTCCTCAATTCGCACACTCACTACGATCATATCGGCGGCAACCATCTGTTCGAAACAATCTATGGCACGGCACGCGAATACACGAAGAATCGGGCGCTGGGCAGCCCGCCGGACGCTGTCGCCGGATTCCTGCGGGAAGGCTGGGTTTGGAAGGCGCTGCCAGACGACTTCGACGCGGCGACCTACCAAAGCCGCGCGTTCGAGATTGACAGGTTTATTGGCGACGGGGAGCTTATTGACCTGGGCGGGCGCGTGCTGAAGATCGTGTTTACGCCGGGCCATGCGCCGGATTCGATCAGCCTGCTCGATAGCGAGAACCGCCTGCTGTTTACCGGCGACACATTCTACCTCGCACCACTGTATACACACCTCGAAGGTTCCAGCTTCGATGACTATGCCGAATCTGCGGCGCTACTGGCGGGACTCGCGGATCAGATCGATGCCGCAATCACGTCGCACAATGTGCCACGCGTCGATGCCAGCTACATGACCGCTCTCGGCCAGGCATTCGCGGACATCCAGGCTGGCACGGCGACCGATGTCACTGTCAGTGATGGTGTTCGTGAGTATCATTTTGACGGGTTCTCCGTGATGGTTGGAGAAGCGGACTGAATCGACGGTAGCTCATTGTCGCGTCGCGCAGCGCGCTGCGTGAGGCCAATCGTAACCGCATCCAGGCATTGACCCGGATTCTGCAGCGCACCTGTCGGGTGTCGCAAAATCGCAAATCTCCACGCTGTAACGCATTGAATTGGAATTAGCTTTCGCTGAGCGGAACTGGGTCACTTTATTACCAGTGTGATTGTGGCAAAAAGGTCGGCAGTGACCGATTTCCGGAGACTGTCATGCATCGCTTGCCCGGCCTGGTGTTCTTGTTTCTGCCGTTTTGTGCTTCGGCGGATGTTGTCGTGCCCGTCGAATCTGTGACAAGTCACGTCAATATTCGACTGTCGCAGGATTCGGCGTCAGACATTGTCGGCCGACTGGAACAAGGCGACTATCTGCCGCTCGTTGCCAGCACCGAATCGTGGCACGAAGTCGAGATCCCCGGCGGAGCGACCGGATTCGTCAGCGCCGACTGGTCGACCGTGTTGGATGAGCCGCCGTCGGCAGGGGAAGTTGAAGAAATGATCGAAGCGACGGCAGAGGCGGACGTGCCGCTCCCGTCCGTGCAAGACTCACCCATGGCAAATGCTGAAGCGCCAACCGGGGAGGAAGAGACCACTGCCGATGTTTTGGTTGTCGACGACCATCCTGAAGAAACCATGGAGGCCGCGACTGCAGAGGACGAGGCCGTTGCCCCGGATACCGACAAATCTGTCGATGAGGCTGAGAGGACAACCGATGACAGTGAGGCTGTTGCCGAGGAGGGCGCCGTCGCTATGGATGATCCTGAAACTGTCGCTGGCTCGGCACCTGTGACGATCGCAGATGATTCCATTCCCGCGCCCCAGGCTGGTGAAGAAGACGTAATCACGGAATCCGTAACAATGCAGCCGGAACCTGAATCGTCTCTTGAGTCTCAGGCGGCAGACCCGTCGACCTCCGGAGAATCGCTGGTTGTCGCGGGCCCACGCGGCGAACCGGGGCCGCCGGGCCCTGCGGGCGCTGCAAATATTGAGGGTTCCGTCGGGTTCCTTGCTCGATTCACTGCGCCAACCATGGGTGGCTCGTCGCAGATTTATGACGATGGCAACAATATTGGTATCGGGACTACGGCGCCGGTACAGCGCCTCGAGGTCAATGGCAACATACAGATTCATGAACGCAACAGCAGCGTTGCCGGCCTCATGATTACGCAGTCCGACGGGGAGACGGGATACATCATGCACAATCGTGCCAGTACCCTGACGATCGGTGCGGGCTCTGTCGACCGAATCACGATCGACAGCGATGGCAACGTCGGATTCGGTGTCTCCAGACCGTCGCATCCGATTGAAATGACGAGTGGTGCCCACGTGACATCTGGTGGTGTCTGGACCAACAGCTCTTCCCGGGCCCGCAAAGAGAACATCGCCTCGCTCTCGTTATCCGAGGCGTTGAATACGTTGTCCGGGCTCGAACCGGTGCATTTCAACTATAAAAATGACCAGTCGGAAAGTTATATCGGTTTCATAGCCGAAGATGTGCCGGAACTGGTCGCAACCCGCGATCGCGACGGGCTGAGCTCAATGGACATCGTCGCGATTCTGACGAAGGTGGTGCAGGAGCAGCAAAAGCGACTCAAGGAACTTGAAGCTCGCCTCGATCAACGGTAGTTTACCGACTCAGCGAACGCGGGTCGGCTGCAAAGCCGGCCGCCGCGCCGGCATTAAAGAAACTAACTAGCCACAACCAAAGCTTAGTGACTGGAAATTGATTCAGACTGACGTCAGTCTGAGATTTCCGGTTTCTTGTGATCGAAGGAGATCAATGTGAGTGTAGCCAAAACCACGGAAATAACCTCATCCTCATCGAAGAGTTTCGAACATGCGATTCGATCCGGAATCAAGCGTTTTTCGAAGACGATCGACAAAATCGAGGGCGCCTGGATCAAAGAACAAAAGGTCGTCGTTGACGATGGTGAAGTGTCGTCATTTCGTGTGACCATGAAAGTAACTTTCATCCTTAAGGACTAATTAACCGGCAACTAGAGTTGGAGAGAAAAAATGGCAGGAAAATTCGAAGTGTATAAAGATAAAGCGGGCGAACATCGTTTTCGGTTAAAGGCCGGTAACGGCGAGGTCATTCTCACGAGCGAGGGCTACAAAGAGAAAGCCGGCTGTGCGAATGGGATCGAATCCGTAAAGAAGAATGCGACCAACGCCGACCGCTTTGAGAAGAAGCAAACAGGGTCTGGAAAGTATCGTTTTAATCTTAAATCAGGCAATCACCAGGTGATTGGCACGAGCCAGAGTTATGATTCCGAGTCAGGTTGTGACAACGGCATTGCCAGCGTTGGCAGAAGCGCGCCGGACGCCAAAGTCGTAGACGTCTGATCGTTATGGCGGCAGCGGCATTTGCCGCTGCCGCCATTTAATTGGCCGCCCCCAGAGTCTTCAGGGCCGAACGCAGCTCATCGATTCCCCTGGTCAGGAACGCCTGGCATCCAAACCTGGCAGCGGCGGCAACATTGGTCGGATTGTCATCAAAAAACACTATCTCCCCTGGCGCACATGAAAAGGCTTCCTGTGCGTACTGGAAAGCGTCCGCATCCGGTTTCAGGCGACCAGTAACATAGGAGAGAAATAGCTTGTCGAATCGATGTTCCAGCGCTGAGGCGATGCCATCGCGCTGCCAGTGAATTGCGTTCGTATTTGATAGCAGTGCACTGGAGAATCGTGATGGAATTTCATCGAGCAAATCGAGAATTCCGTCGTACAGGTCGTCCGGCCAGCTATCAAATCGCTCAAGAAATTCCTTGGCATCATAAGGCAGCTCGATCTCGGCGATGACCCGGTCCGCAAAGGTAGCTGGATCGATTGCTCCCTTTTCAAACTGGCGGACAGACTCCGAATGAATCCAGCGTTGCAGGAACTCAGACTCAGTCAGCGGTAAGCCAAATGTCCGGGCTGGCGGATTGAGGCGCAACAGCACGCCGCCAAGATCAAATGCCAGAATCTTGAATTCGGCCGTCAATCGCGGATCTTCGTGTTCCACAGTGATGCGGCAAGCAGCATTGAGAGTATCGACGAACTGATCCAGAACAGGATGGCCAGGTCAAAATCATACGTTCTGACGCCATCGATAAGCGTCGTGCCCTGGCTGATCAGGACGGCGCTGATGGATTCCTGCATAGCGGCTCCCAGGTAGCTGAACACGCCAACAAAACCCATTGCAGCGCCCGCCGCGCCGCGGGGTGAAATATCGACGCCAAACAGGCCACCGATGGAGGCCATCAGACCGCTCAGGCCGGCGCCATAGAGGGCAAATGCCAGGCCGAGAACAAAGTTATTCTGCGGGCCATAAAAGATCAGGAACAGCGCGGCAACTTCCACGACGGCGAACAACAAATTGGCGGGTGGTCGGCGGGCATCAAACACTTTGTCCGAAATATATCCGAAGATAATCGAACCCACGATGCCGGCGCCCGTATTGACAGCAAGGAATGTGCCGGCTTCGAGAAGGGAATAGCCCCTGATCTCCTGAAGATAAAGTATGCCCCAGCTGTTGATTGCATAGCGCGTGACATACATCAGCCCACTGGATAATGCGACAACCCACATTGCGCCAATGCCGAAAACGACTTTCTGCGCCTTCCAGGTGGGGGGCTGTGCATTCTCTGCAGCGCCTTCGCCGCGCCATTCGTGAATTTCCGGCAGCCCGATGGTTGCCGGCGCATTCTGGAGAAACGAATAAACCCAGGCCGCAACCGCGATACAAAGGAGGCCGGGCAGGATAAATCCATAACGCCAGCCGGCAGCTGAAACCACCGCCGCGATCACATAGAACGTGATGCCTTCGCCGATCGAGTGCGATGCGTTCCACAGACCATATCGCCTGCCGCGTTCCTTCAGGTCGAACCAGTTCGTAATGGAGATAACTGCGGACGGAGCAGCCATACCCTGAAACCAACCGTTGAGCGCCCAAAGTATGACAGATACCCACACGAGGGTTGACCAGCCCATAAGCAGGTTGATGAGCGCGGAGACGAAAATGCTGGCAGAGAAAAACATCCTTGGCTTGAAATGGTCGGCCAAAAAGCCGTTAAAGAATTTGCCAAACGCATAACCGTAAAAAAGAGCGCCGCCGATCATGCCGAGTTCTTCTATTGTGAATATGCCTGCATCGATCAGCGGCTTCTTGACGATGGATAAGCCGAGGCGACAGGTGTAGATAAATCCGTATCCCAGCGTGATGGCAAGCATTACGCGAATGCGATGCTTTCTGTAAAGGGCGTCTATGTTGCCCGCAGTCGCGCTGGCGTCCGTCGCGCCCATCGTTATTCCTTATTGCCGTTTGGATGTCACTGTGCCAGATCGATCGGCTGCAGGCCAATTAGACATAATGCCCGTTAGGCTGTCCTTTGGATGTCAACCCGCGCGAGTCTGCCGCGTTATACCTGCAGACAGTGATATTTCGCATTGAACTACGGAGAACGGACATGAATACAGGGAATGTAAAAGAGTTGGCCAAGGTGATCTTGTTTGTAGCCGGAATTTTTCTCTTTGGCGGTACGGTCTGGGCAGACGAAACCAGCAGTGCCGGCGACCGGATCGAGCAACGTGGCGATCGGATCGAAGAGCGGCTGGATAATAAGGGCGACCGAATCGAGGACCGCCTGGATAATCGCGGCGATCGTATCGACCAGCGACTCGACAACAAAGGCGAGCGCATCGACAACCGACTGGATAACAGGGGCGACCGAATCAATGCGGGTCTGGATCGTCGCTCGGAGCGTGCCGCGGACGCGGGTCGGGACCGCCTGTCGGACCGGCTGGACAACAAAGGTGACCGCATAGATCGTCGCCTGGACAACCGCGGCGATCGGGTTGATCGGCGCCTGGATAACAAGGGTGATCGCATCGACCGTCGCCTTGATAATCGCGGCAGTCGCATCGATCGAAATCTGGACAAGCGTGGCAATCGCGTTGGTCAAAGACATGATCGTCGTGGCCAGCGGGTTAATCGCCGCCGCAATTGATCGCTCGCTCAGGAAGAGAAAGCCCCGCCAGGCGGGGCTTTTTTTTGCTTGTGGCTATCGCGGCTGCTCGTTGCGGAGAAAGAACGCTACCCGGTGCCCTGGCTATACCAGTTGACGCCGTTTTCGTCCTCGCTGACGGCCAGATGGCCGTCATTAACAAGATAGTTCAGGTGCGCGATTGACTCGCCGGTCGCCATGATCAGGTTCTTGTGGTCAATCCTGGATTTAAAAAGGACCGGGAACACGTCCACCGCGCGTTGCGGTTCGCGACAGAGGGTTTTGAGTTTCTCAAGTGACTCGAAATGTTCGGCGAGCATTGCATCGACACGGTGGTGTGCGCCGCGGAATGGCTTACCGTGGGCAGGCAGAACGAGCACGTCTTTCGGTACGCTGCTTTTTAATCGTTCAAGTGACCGGATCCAGTCCGCCAGCGGATTCGCCTCGGGCTCCGTCGGGAACACGCTGACATTCGAAGATATGGTGGGCAGTAACTGGTCACCGGAGATCAGCATGTTGTGCTTCTCATCGTAAAAACAGGCGTGTTCCGGAGAATGACCATTGCCAACGATGATGTCCCATTCGTATTGACCTATGCGGATCCGATCCTTGTGTTGGATTCGCCGGTAAGCCTCCGGCATTGGCGCAACGAATTTGCCGAACATACCGAACATCTTGTGGTAGAAATTCATTTGGTCAGGCTTGAAACCCGCGCCGGTGTAAAAGCGATCCCCGGCCGCCGGCGTCGGCCTGCCCGTATCAGCTACCAGGATCCTGGCCAGTAAATACTCTTCGCGAGTCATCCAGAGCGGCGCGCCAAAGGTCTTCGCGAGCCAACCGGCACAGCCAACATGATCGGGATGAAGGTGGGTAACGAAAACACGCCCAATGGGGCGGTCCTTGAGCGCCGTAACAAACGTATTGCGCCAGATGTCCTTACACTCTTTTATCGAGACGCCGGTATCGATTACCGACCAGGTCGTGCCCTCATCCAGTAGCCAGAGATTGATATGGGAAAGCGAAAACGGCAGGAACATGCGCAGCCAGAGAATCCCCGGCGCAACCGGCATGGTCTCACCCATCGCCGGAACCGAGTCGAATTCATATTGAATTGGTGCAGGTGCCATGTTTGCGCTCATCGGCGAATCATCGCACGGGCGTTTACGAAAATCCTGATCGAATTCTAGGCAGCTTTACTCGAAGTAACGACGAAAGTCGCCAGCTTGTCCTGAATACGCTCGCGGGCTGCAGAAACAGCTAATTCCTTAACCTGCCCGTAACCGCGCATTTCAAGATACTCGGCAACTATGTCTGCGGCCAGGTCGATATTCGAGTCTGACAGATGCTCGAGAATTTGTTCGACATGATCTTCGAATTCACTGATGAGCGCGCGCTCCATCTTGCGCTCCCGAGTCATGCCGAACAGATCGAGTTTTGTGCCCCGTAGAAATCGCAGCTGAGCCAGGAGTCGGAAGACAGGAATGATCCATGCGCCAAACTCACGCTTGCGCGGTCTGCCTCTTGCATCTTTGCGGCCGTTCAAGAGTGGTGGCGCGAGGTGAAACCGCAGGCGTGCCTGCGCGCCGAAGTCCTGGCGAGTCTTCTTGATGAAATCGCCCTGTGTATGTAGTCGCGCAACCTCGTATTCGTCTTTATAGGCAAGCGTCTTGAACCAGGCTCGTGCCACGGTACTGGACAGTACATTCCCGGATCCCGGGTTGAGGCTGGCTTCGGCATTGCGCACCTGCCTGACCAGCGCGGAATAACGCCGGGACAGCTTCTCATCCTGGTAGTCCACCAGGAACGCGGCGCGACGTTCAATGATGTCATCCAGCGTCTCCAGTCTGGTGACGTTCTCGCTCGGCCCCTGCGCGACCTGCTCGACATACCGGGCGTCCGCAGCCGCCAGCCGGCCCCAGCCAAATGCGTGCTGGTTCCTGTCGACATCAACCGCATTCAGCTCGATCGCCCTCAACAGTGCACGCTCCGATATCGGGATGAGTCCCTTCTGCCAGGCAAACCCGAGCATCAGGACATTTGCATAGATTGTGTTTCCAAGAAGCCTTTCCGCCAACTGATTGGCGGCAACCGTGGAAAGATTGTGCTGCCCGGTGACCGCTGCAATCGCCTCGATTCGTTGGTCAACTTTCATGTTCGCATCCCGAAACTGCACGAAATCCGCGGTGGACATTTCCGCGGTGTTGACGACGGCGCGAGTCTTGCCGGCCCTGTAGGTGCGCGATGCCTGCGGCGACGAGCTTACCACCAGGTCACAGCCGATTAGTGCATCCGCCTGCTGATTATCAATTCGAACCTGATTGAGTTCACCGGGTTCGCGGGCCAGGCGAATGTAGCTCAGGACAGGCCCGAATTTTTGTGCAAATCCCATGAAGTCGAGAACGCTCGTCCCTTTCCCTTCGAGATGTGCGGCCATGGTGATGAGTGCGCCCACAGTAATGACGCCAGTGCCGCCAACGCCCGTGACCAGCAGGTCATATCCGTGTTCCAGGGATTCAAGTTGCGGTGCACCTAGTTGTGCGAGTTTCTCCTGCGGAAAATCGTTGCCGCTTACTTCGTTGCGACGTCGCTCGCCACCTTCGACTGTCACAAAGCTTGGGCAAAAGCCGTTGACACACGAGAAGTCTTTGTTGCAGTTGTTCTGGTCTATCTGTCGTTTGCGACCGAATGGCGTTTCCTTGGGAATGACGGACAGGCAATTGGATTCAATGGAGCAGTCGCCGCAACCTTCGCAAACGAGGTCGTTTATAACGACGAATTTCTTCGGGTCGTCGAGCGTGCCTCGTTTTCGCCGCCGTCGTTTTTCCGTCGCGCATGTTTGTGCATATATCAGGATGGTCACGCCAGGAATATCCCGCAACTCGCGTTGAATTTCATCCAGGTCGCGACGATGGGAGAATGTCGTGCCTGCTGGAAAGTCGGCCGATTCGAAATTTTGCGGTTCATCGGAAACCAGCGCAATTCGTTCGATGCCTTCAGCACGAACAGAATGCGCGACTCTTGGCACGGTAATGGGTCCGTCGACCGGCTGGCCGCCCGTCATGGCGACCGCATCGTTGAAAAGAATTTTGAAAGTGATATTGGTTCGGGCAGCAAATGCCTGCCGAATGGCCAGTGAACCTGAATGGTAGAAGGTGCCATCCCCTAAGTTCTGGAAAATATGCCGGCCACCGTTGAACATTGACCGGGTTATCCAGTTGACGCCCTCACCACCCATCTGAATCAGTCCGTCGGTGTCCCTGTTCATCCAGTTGGCCATGAAATGGCAACCGATGCCTGCCAGCGCCTGCGATCCTTCGGGCACTTTCGTGGATGTGTTATGTGGGCACCCGGAGCAAAAATAGGGTGTTCGGGTCGCGCCGCTCACCTGGATGCGCGGCGTTTTTTCCTCTGCGAGTTTGCGTGCTCGCTGCGTCAGATTGAGCCCCATCGACGCGTCGAGGCGAGCAGCAACGATCTGTGCCAGTTGAATCGGCGACAGTTCACCGACCCAGGGAACCAGTTTATTGCCGTCTTCATCTTCCTTGCCAACCATCCGCTGCGGTTTTCTGCCGGGATAGTCGTAAAAGTATTCCTTGAACTGACTTTCTATCAGGCCACGTTTCTCTTCAACGACGAGTACTTCATGCTTGCCGCGAACAAAATCGAGCGCGGCATCATGAGCGAGCGGCCACACCATGCCCACTTTGTAAACGTCCAGCCCGATTCGACGCGCTTCTTTCCTGTCGATTCCCAGCAGCCGAAGCGCTTCCATCAGGTCCAGGTGACCCTTACCCGTGGTTACGATTCCGTAACGGGCATCAGGTGTATCGAATATTTTGCGATCGATGGGATTGGCGCCGGCAAAAGCCAGTGTTGCGGCCTTTTTATGTTCCATGCGTTCTTCAATTTGCGGGCCCGGATAGTCGGGCCAGCGAATGTGCAGACCGTTGGCCGGGGGCACGAAGTCTTCCGGCAGTATGAAACGCGGGTAGGGCGGCAGTTCCACCGACATCGCCGACTCGACGGTTTCCGAGATCGCCTTGAAGCCGACCCACATGCCGGAAAAACGCGACAGCGCCAGTCCGTACAGCCCGAATTCCAGGTACTCGGCGACGTTGGCAGGATTCAGATTCGGCATCAGCCAGGCAAGAAAGGCCACGTCAGACTGGTGCGACATCGAAGACGAGACACACCCATGATCGTCACCTGCCACAACAAGAACGCCGCCATGTGGAGAGCTTCCATATGCGTTGCCATGTTTCAGTCCGTCGCCGGCGCGGTCGACTCCAGGGCCCTTGCCATACCAGATACCGAATACGCCATCGACCTCTTTGCACGGATCACCTTCAACCTGCTGCGTGCCGAGTATGGCTGTGGCGGCAAGCTCTTCGTTAACAGCGGGCAGGAATCTGACGTTGCTCTCTTCCAGGTAACGTGCGGCGCGCCACAGCTCCATGTCGTAACTGCCAAGCGGCGATCCACGATAGCCGCTGATGAATCCTGCAGTGTTTAGTCCGGCGGCGTGATCCATTGTTCGCTGCATCAGCGGAATACGCACGAGGGCCTGTGTGCCCGTCAGGAATACGCGACCTGATTCGCGCCGGTAACGATCGTCAAGTTCGTAGTTGTCCAACGGAAATTCACTGGCCGCGATTGCCATGGGCGCTGTCTCTTGTGGGTAGGTGGCAATAATCGCAGAAATTGACTGCAAGTCGATCTCTAAATATGCCGATTTATCTCGATAATCAACATATTTGTACCAAAAAATTGGTAAAATCGGCACAATATTCCGAAAATGCCAAAGTCGTGGTACAGATAATGCTCGAGCGTAAAGATCGTGTGATTCTCAAAGAGCTGCAGCTCGACAGCCGCCTGACGATGCAGGAACTCAGCTCACGGGTAGGCATGTCGAGCTCGGCGTGCTGGCGACGCGTAAAGAACCTGGAGGAGGCGGGCGTCATCAGTCGCTACGCCGCCATCCTGGACCCGCGCAAGTCAGGATTCAATTTGTCGTCGATGACGCTCGTGACGCTCGCACGACATGAACGAAAACACGTCGATAACTTCGTCAAAGAGGTCACGCGGCAGCCCGAGGTTCTCGAGTGCTTTGCAACCAGCGGTGAAGCCGATTATCACCTGCGCGTCGTAGTGGAAGACATGGATGCCTATAACGCGTTTCTCGATGACTTCATCCTTCGTCTGCCAGGCGTATCGCAGGTTCGCTCAGATATAGTGCTCAAGGAAATCAAGGCGGATACGGCACTGCCCTTTAAGGACTAGGCGCTGACGTTTGCCCATTCCTCGTCGGTAGCAACCATTGTAAGAACGTCGTAGGTGGCGACGATTTCATTGTCCTGGTTGGTGACTTCGGTATCCCAGCGCACTTCGCCATAGCCAGTACCCTCGCGAAGCGTTTTTTGTTTGCACGTCAGTCGTACGCGGAGACTGTCGCCGTAGTTCACGGGTTGCGCAAAGCGCAGATCATCGACGCCATAATTGGCGAGTACGGGTCCGAAATCAGGATCGACGAAAAGGCCGGCGGCGAACGACACGATGAGGTAGCCATGCGCGACGCGACCCTCAAAGAAGGGGTTTTTTGCCGCCGCCGCTTCGTCCGTATGGGCGTAAAAAGTATCGCCGGTAAATTCGGCGAAGTGGTCAATATCCTGAAGCGTAACGACTCTTTCATCCGTATTGACGGTATCGCCCAGCTCAAGTTGTTCAAACGTTTTCCTGAACGGATGCACATCGGAGACAATCTCTGTGCCGCCGGCAATCCATCGATTGCCTATAGCGGCCAGCGTCGCCGGAGATCCCTGAATGGCGGTACGCTGCATATAGTGCAGCGCGCCGCGGATGCCGCCGAGTTCTTCACCGCCGCCTGCCCGTCCCGGTCCGCCGTGGACAAGATGTGGCAAAGGCGATCCATGACCGGTCGATTCAGCGGCACAATGTCGGTTGATCACCACCATGCGCCCGTGCCAGGCTGCCGATCCAAGTACCAGTTCACGCGCGACCTGATTGTCATTGGTGATAATGGACCCGGCCAGACTTCCGCCGCCCAGGCGCGCAAGCTCGATGGCTTCGTCAAGGTTTTCATAAGGCAGCACGGTGCTGACCGGGCCAAATGCTTCCACTGAATGGACTGCGCTCGATGTTAACGGCCGTTCACAATGGAGCAGCGTAGGCATGAAGAAAGACCCTTTTACGGCGTCCGCGTCGATCGTTTCGAAATCATCGCTGTTGCCGTAGACGACGTCCGCTTCAGTTGCGAGCTGTGCTATCCGTTCCCGAACTTCATCACGTTGCCCATGACTGGCGAGCGCACCCATATCAACGTCCTTATTTGCCGGATGACCAATACGAATCCGGCCCAGCGCGGTCGACAGCGCCCGAACGACATCCGCCGCCATTGCTGCAGGGGCAATCACACGTCGGATTGCAGTGCACTTCTGACCCGCCTTGCTGGTCATCTCGCGCGTGACTTCTTTGATGAAGAGATCGAATTCAGGCGTGCCAGGCGTCGCGTCGGGACCCAGGATCGAGGCATTCAGAGAATCTGTTTCAGCCGTGAAGTGCACTGACTCCGAAATGACTCGGGGATGCTGCTGCAGCATCTCCGCCGTGTTTTTCGAGCCGGTGAAGGCGACCACATCCTGGCAATTCAGGTGCTCGAACAGGTCTCCAACTCCGCCACAGATCAGCTGCAGCGCGCCGTCCGGGAGAATTCCTGAATCGATCATTCGGCGAACGACCAGCTCTGTGAGATAGGCGGTGCTCGAAGCCGGCTTTACGATCACCGGCACACCGGCAAGAAATGCGGGCGCCAGTTTTTCCAGCATGCCCCAACAGGGAAAGTTGTAGGCATTGATATGAATCGCCGCTCCGTGACGAGGCGTGAATATATGCTGGCCCGTGAAGGTACCTTCGCGCGAAATCTTCTCGGGAGGGCCATCGAGATAGACCTTGTCATTCGGCATTTCCCGCCGCCCCTTGCTCGAATAGACAAACAAGGTCGAGATGCCACCGTCGATATCGACCCAGCTATCGTTCCTGGTTGCACCCGTTTCCGTGGAGAGTTCGTAGAATTCTTTCTTGTGCTCCATGAGGTATTGCGCGAGGGCCTTGAGCATGAATGCGCGATCATGGAACGTAAACTTGCGCAGGTTCTCTCCCCCGACGCGGCGGGCGAAATCAAGCATTCCGGCAAAGTCGACACCCTTGCTGGTAATGTCTGCAACGTGGCGTCCATCGATGGCGCTGACGAGTTTCTTGCCGTCGTCTTCGCCGCTGATCCAGCTATTCTCTGCAAAATTTTGTAGTTTCATCGAATGGTGCTCGCGGGCAGCTTCTTGTTGGTTGAGACCATAAGATACACAAAAAAAACTAAATTGAAATATTTTGTATCGCGATGTAACGTCGATCCTCTATTGGCACTTACAGCCGAGGTCGAAGAAATAATGTCACTACATGGCGCGACAAGAGACCTCGTGTCCGAATTCGGATCGCGGCCGACCCTTCGCGCCAGCGCTTTGATCGTGACGATATTCGGTGACGCGATCCTTCCGAGGGGGGGTACCGTATGGATTGGCAGCCTGATAAAGGTTCTCGCTGACTATGGCATCAACGAGCGCCTGGTCAGGACCTCGGTTTTTCGACTGACGCGTGACAACTGGCTGAAAGTCAACCAGGTAGGTCGTCGCAGCTACTACAGCCTGACGCCCAGCGGTGCTCGGGAATTTGAACGGGCAACGCAGAGAATCTACGGCGATCCCCGCCAGGCCTGGGACGGATACTGGAGCCTTGTCCTGTTGTCGGGAATGGCGGCGGAAGACAGGGAAGCAGTGCGCCGGGAACTCGGCTGGCTGGGATTTGGCGCCCTGTCGGCGAGTGTACTCGCGCATCCATCGGCCGATATTCCGGCGATGGAAGCGACGCTGAAACATGCGGGCATCGATCGCGACCTGGTTGTGATGCGTAGCAAGGTTGCCGATAGCCGTCACCATGACGCCATGCGAAGCCTTGTCCAGAAGAGCTGGAATATTGATGAAATTGACGATCAATACGACAGGTTCGTTAGCCAGTTTCGTCCGGTCTTTGCAGCTGTCAGACGAACACGAAATCGCGATAGTCGACTAGCATTTCAAATCAGGATGCTGTTGATTCAGGAGTACCGGCGCATTTTGCTGCGCGATCCGTTGTTGCCCGCGGAAATGTTGCCCACGGGCTGGCATGGTACGGCTGCGTATCAGCTGTGCCGAAATTTGTATCGACTTATCTATGCGCCGGCAGATGAATTCATGAGCAGCGAGTTCGAAACGGCGGACGGCCCGTTGCCACCGCCGGCACCGGAATTCTATGACCGCTTCGGCGGCCTTGCCTGAGGTTCGTATTGAAATGACTGAAGATGAAATTGCGACACAATGCCGCGACATCATGTGGAGCGATGACCTGGCATCGCAGGATCTCGGTATGCGTGTCGAGGTGTCGAAACCGGGCCGTGCCACCGCATCCTTTGATGTTCTACCCAGCATGGTCAATGGCCACGGAATCTGTCACGGCGGCTATATTTTCACCCTGGCCGATTCGGCCTTCGCATTTGCATGCAATACCTACGATCGCATTACAGTCGCCGCCGGCGCTTCAATCGATTTCATCAAGCCGGCCCGGTCCGGGGACACATTGCGGGCAAACGCCGTGGAAGCGAGCCGCGGTGGCAGAACTGGCATATACGACGTTGAAGTCACTAACCAGCATGCCGAGGTCGTCGCGATCTTCCGTGGCAGATCCTATTCCACCCGCGAGCCGATACTCAAAAGCGATACATAAATTCTTGAAAAAATGAAAAAAATGTGACACATTAATCGAAATATGATCCGTGCGTCGTTGAGGGCACATATGTACACACAAGGGCTGGACCAGAAATCAAATCAGGGTGACGAGCAACCGCAAGTCGACGACGCTGCGGCCGTTGCCGCGTTTCAGGCGCGCGTGGATGCGGAGGAAAAAATAGAAGCCAAGGACTGGATGCCTGACGCGTACCGGCGGACCCTGGTGCGTCAAATATCCCAACACGCACACTCCGAGATTATCGGCATGCAGCCGGAAGGAAACTGGTTGACGCGTGCGCCAAGTCTGCGGCGCAAATCAATATTGCTGGCAAAAGTTCAGGACGAAGCCGGACACGGTTTGTATCTGTACAGCGCGGCCGAAACGCTTGGTGTCTCACGCGATGAAATGGTGGCGGACCTGCTGAGCGGCAAAGCGAAATATTCCAGCATATTCAATTACCCCACACTGACCTGGGCGGACATAGGCGCGATCGGCTGGCTGGTAGATGGTGCTGCCATAATGAACCAGATTCCGCTTTGTCGCTGCTCGTATGGCCCGTATTCGCGCGCGATGATTCGCGTCTGTAAAGAAGAAAGTTTTCATCAGCGCCAGGGTTACGAAATAATGCTTGAGCTGTGCAGGGGAAGCGACGAGCAGAAGGAGATGGCGCAAGATGCGCTTAATCGCTGGTGGTGGCCATCACTGATGATGTTCGGACCGAGTGACAAAAATTCGAAGCACTCAGCCCAGTCGATGGCATGGAAAATCAAGCGCTTTACAAACGACGAGCTGCGTCAAAAATTTGTTGATGTCACGGTACCGCAGGCTGAGTTCATCGGCTTGCAGGTCCCGGATTCGGACCTCTCGCTCGATGAAGAGTCCGGGCACTACAATTTCGGCGATATTGACTGGCAGGAATTCATGGACGTTCTGGCTGGCAACGGTCCGTGCAACCAATTACGAATGGAAACCAGGCGACGAGCTCAGGACGAGGGCAGCTGGGTAAGAGACGCAGCCCAGGCTTACGCAGACAAACATGCGGCCCGTGCTGCTGCGTGACCATGTTGCAACATGACAATGGGCAATTCCAATGACGAGTAAAGACTGGCCGCTCTACGAGGTATTCATTCGGGCGAAATCGGGCCTGAGTCATCGACATGCGGGCAGCGTGCATGCAGCCGACGACGAAATGGCACTCAATCACGCTCGCGACGTGTACACCCGTCGCAACGAGGGTGTGAGCATTTGGGTCGTTCGCTCCAGCGATATCGTAGCCTCCGATCCGGCGGAGACCGATGCTTTTTTTGAGCCGGCCAAAGACAAAATCTATCGACACCCGACGTTTTATGAAATTCCTGACGGCGTCGAGAATATATAGCGGGCTCAACCAATGACTAACGAAGAAGCGTTGCTCAAATACGTGTTGCGACTCGGTGATAATGCACTCGTTCTGGCGCAGCGCCTTATTGAACTCGTCGCGCACGGTCCGGAGCTGGAAGAAGAACTGGCCAACGCGAATTTCGCGCTGGATTACCTGGGTCAGGCGCGGATGCTATATACGTATGCCGGCGAGCTCGAAGGCAATGGCCGCAGCGAAGACGATTTTGCGTTTATGCGTCCGGAACGTGAGTTCTGCAATGTTCAGCTGGTCGAGCAACCGAATGGTCATTTCGGCGACGTAACGGTGCGCTCGTTCCTGTTCGACGCCTTCTATCTGTTGCAGCTAGAGGCCATCGAGAAATGCAGCGACCGGCGACTCGCAGAAATTGCAGCGCGCGCCAGCAGAGAGATTCGCTACCATCTGCGCTACAACTCACAATGGCTGATCCGCCTTGGAGACGGCACCGAGGAAAGTCATCGTCGCGTACAGACGTCGATTGACGACATCTGGCGTTTCACCGGCGAAATGTTCGCAGGTGATGAAGTCGACGATATTTTTCGCGATCAATACAACGGGCCTGATCTGAATGACTTGCGCGCAAGCTGGCGCGCTGCTGTCGAGAACGTAGTCAATGCAGCGACCGTTCGCATGCCGGAGGACGCATGGATGGTGGAAGGCGGACGGGATGGACGTCATACCGAGCATTTCGGCAGCCTTATCGCCGAGATGCAGACCATGCAACGTAGTTACCCGGGCCTTAGCTGGTAAGGGGGGGGTGAATCCGGTGAAACAATCAACCAGCGACGAATTGACGCAGCAAATCTGGGCGTGGCTCGCAGAAGTGCCGGATCCGGAGATTCCTGTGGTCAGCGTCATCGATCTCGGCATGGTGCGTGACGTAACGGCGGATAGCACCAGTGTCGTTGTTGCCGTTTCACCGACCTATTCGGGTTGCCCGGCGACTGAGGTCATTGAACACAGCATTGTTAATTATCTACAGGATAAAGGCCTCGACAATGTCTCGGTGACGAGGACCCTGAGCCCTGCCTGGACAACCGACTGGATTACTGCGGCGGGGCGGGAAAAGCTGCTCGCATATGGAATTGCGCCACCTGATAGCGGCGCCAGTAAACGCGCCTTGCTTGGCAAGACCGCCATCACTTGTCCCCGGTGTCAGTCTGGACAGACCGTGCTGGTCAGCGAATTCGGCTCAACGGCCTGCAAGGCATCGTATCGATGCGAACAATGCCTGGAGCCGTTCGAATATTTCAAATGCATTTGACGAATTCGACGAGAAGCAATGCGTAAGTATCATTTACTGACCGTTACAGGGTTGCAGCAAGAGACAGCCGACTCTGTGCGCATGGCATTGACGGTGCCGGAAAGCGAACTCGACGAATTCGAGTTCTTGCCTGGCCAGCATTTGCCGATGCAAATCAAAATCAACGATAAGAATATTCGCAGAACGTATAGTATTTGTTCCGCCCCCGGACAACATCCGCTCGAAGTTGGAGTACGCGTTCAGCCCGGCGGCCAGTTTTCGGAATATGTCGCCAACGAGCTAAAAGTCGGGGATACCGTTGAGGTTATGCCGCCGTTCGGCAGGTTCCATGCCGACATCGATGAACGAGCTACGAAAACGTACCTGGCGTTTGCTGCGGGCAGTGGGATCACGCCGATACTCTCGATTATGCGCGCGACGCTGGAAGGAGAGCCAGGTAGCAGGTTCGTACTGTTTTATGGCAATCGCCGACAACGGACAGCGATGTTTATCGATGATCTGTTCGCATTGAAGAACCGCTTCCCTGAGCGCGTACAACTGTATTTTCTTTTCAGCCAGGAAGAACAGGAGTTCGAGATCTTCAGCGGCCGCCTGGACGAGGAGAAGATCCCGCAATTACTGGACATTTTCTGTGCGGGGATCGAGGCAGACGAAGTCTTCGTCTGTGGTCCGGACACAATGATAGATTCGGTTGGCTCAGCGCTTGCCGGTCGCGGTATGGATAACGAACATATCCACAATGAACGTTACGGAGCGCCGCGAAAGAGCATTGGTGCTGCACGTCCCACCGAGGTCAGAAACGAAAACCAGGCTGTCGTGAATGTGATTCTGGATGGCCATCGAAAATCATTCGAAATGTCACCGGCGAGCGGCAATATCGTGGATGCCGCGGCAGAGCAGGGTATCGATCTGCCGTATTCGTGCAAAGGCGGTGTGTGCGCCACCTGCCGCACGCATGTCCGCGCCGGCGAAGTGCGCATGGCGACGAACTACGGCCTGGAGCCGTGGGAAGTCGAGGCGGGATTTGTGCTGGCCTGCCAGTCTGTACCTGTCAGCGAAGAAATCACTATCGACTACGACAAGACCTGAGCAGACCCTGGCCGGCCCTATTTGCCGAAATTGCCGCTAAAAATCAGTAATTTGTGACCTGTGTGGTGTCTATGGCACCCGTCCCCTCCCTAAACTATGTCAAATTTCGTCGGAAGGGCCGGAAACTTGCTTCCCACCGCAGTGCAATCGCCAGCAATGACAGCAGGCATTGGACGTGCATTGCTGCGTGTCCTGGTGCTCCTTGTGCCGTGCACGGCCGCCGCAACTCCCGGCGATATCCTCTTCAGCGACAATTTTGAACGCGCCAACCTTGCGCCGTGGACAACGACCAACAACAGCCGTTCGGGCATTCTGAGCGGTGGCCAGGTGTCCAACTCGCCGACCCGCGGCGCGTACACTCGTCGCCAGGTCGTAACCGTCAGCAGCCCGGCATTCAACGCTTCCGTTCCCGGCGCGGAGATCAGTATCTGGGTGCGCCACGGCGCCGACGCGTTCAGTGAATACCCCGATGACGGCGAAAACCTGGTCATTGAGTATCGGCGTGCCGATAACTCGTGGGCGCAGCTTCTCTTCTACAATGGTGGCGGCACCGCCGGCCAGACGTTCAACGACGTCGTGGCTCTGCCGCCCGACGCATTGCACGGAAACCTTGCTGTTCGTGCGCGCCAGACGGGCGGCAGCGGCAACGATTTCGACTACTGGCATTTCGACGATGTCGTCGTGACTGAACGGGCAGCACCACCGTCGCTCGCAATTGGCACCTGCGATGACTTCGAAGCTGGATTGTCGGGTAACTGGGTCATCAATCCAACGAGCGGATTTGCCGGTACCAGCGCAGCGACTTCGCAGTCACCGACCCGCTCCATGTTTCTCAATGGCGGCGTCGTTGCGGTCGATTCAATCGCGCTCGATACCAGCGATCCCTATTTCACGAATCTGACGATGTGGATTCGACGCGGCTCGGATGCATTCAGCGAAGACCCGGACACCAACGAAGACCTCGTGGTCGAATACCTGGATGATGTTGGCGGCTGGGTTGCCCTGGAGACGTTTCCGGGCAATGGCGGATCCGGCCAGGTGTACACACGGTCATACACCCTGCCTGCAGCCGGCCGGCACGCCGCGATGCAATTGCGTTTTCGCTTGACCGGCGGTTCCGGGGCCGGCTGGGATTACTGGCACATTGACGACGTTTGTTTTGACCAGGAGTTCGTTCCCATCCTGGTCTTCGCCAAAAACGCGACGACGATTTCCGATCCCGCCAACGGCACCACCAATCCCAAATCGATTCCTGGTTCTGTGTCGCGCTACACGCTCGAGGTGACCAACCAGGGTCTGGGTGACGTTGACGTCGATACGCTGGTAATCAACGATACGATCGCAGCGGGTGCGTCTATGTTGGTCGATACCAGCAGCGGTGATCCGGTTCGATTTACTGATGGCGCGGTAGCAAGCGGATTGAGTTTTAACTACGCGACCGACGTTACCTTCAGTAATCAACCAGGTGGTGGTGCTCCATTTAACTATATACCGGTGCCTGATCCTGACGGCGTCGATCCAGCGGTAACCGGTTTTCGCGTCAATCCGGCAGGCGGCATGAACGCGGCCTCGGGACTAAGCACGCCAAGCTTTCTGATCGAATTCGAAGTACGGATTCAGTAACGCGTGACGGTGCCGCACTGCACCATAAATTCAGCAGCGTTGCCACAGGTCCGGTAATATACGCGTCCTGCAGGTTCGTGTTGGCTAACCACGCGACCGCCACGATCTCAACCAACGCGCCGGAGAGCGTATGACTCATTCTGATGAAACCGGGAGTCCGGACGGTTCCCCGCCCGGTCGCAAGTCCTCGTATAGCTACGAGGAATTGATTGCGTGCGCCCATGGCACATTATTCGGCCCGGACAGCGCCAGGCTGCCGTTGCCCAACATGCTCATGACCGATCGAGTCACACACATCAGTCGCAAGGGCGGCGAATATGGGAAAGGCGAGATCATTGCGGAGCTGGATATCAATCCGGACCTCTGGTTCTTCAAATGTCATTTCGAAAGCGACCCCGTTATGCCAGGTTGCCTCGGGCTGGATGCACTCTGGCAGCTCGTCGGATTCTTCCTGGTATGGTCGGGTAGTCCAGGCCGCGGACGTGCTTTGGGCGCAGGCAAAGTCAAGTTTACCGGGCAGGTCCTGCCCACGGCAAAACTGGTTACGTTCAATCTGCAGATCAAACGCATGATCACGCGCAAGCTCGTTCTGGCAATTGCGGACGGTACGATGTCGGTGGACGGTCGTGAAATATACAAAGCCGAAGATTTGCGCGTCGGCTTGTTTACCTCAACAGACGATTTTTAGGAGATGCTGTGCGTCGCGTAGTCATTTCGGGCCTGGGTGTCGTGTCATGCCTTGGTAATTCTGCAGAAGAGGTTACTCAGTCGCTGCGGGCCGGCAGGTCCGGTATCGTGCACAATGCGACGTTCGAGGAGTTCGGTCTGCGTAGCCAGGTAAGTGGCAGCGTTGATCTCGACATAAGTGAGCATGTTGATCGACGCGTGCGGCGATTCATGGGCGATGCTGCCGCCTATGCCTATATCGCGATGGCGCAGGCGATAGCCGACGCGGGCCTGGAAGACACCGAGGTGTCCGACCCGCGCACAGGACTAATCGCGGCGTCCGGTGGCGCATCCAGCGCGAACATAGTATTGAGTGCGGACATCGCACGCGAAAAAGGCGTGCGCAAGATCGGTCCTTTCATGGTGCCGCGAACCATGAGCAGCACCGTGTCAGCTTGTCTGGCGACGCCGTACAAGATAAAGGGTATTAATTATTCAATCACGTCTGCCTGTGCAACGAGCGCACATTGCATCGGCGCAGCGATGGAGCAGATCCAGCTCGGCAAGCAGGACATCGTATTTGCCGGCGGCGGCGAAGAGGAAGACTGGACGTTGGCCAGCCTGTTTGATGCCATGGGCGCTTTGTCGACCAAGTACAACGACGCCCCGACGACCGCATCACGTACGTATGATCAGAATCGAGACGGTTTCGTCATCGCGTCCGGCGCCGGTATGGTGGTTGTCGAAGAGCTGGAGCACGCGCGGGCACGTGGCGCGAAAATCTACGCCGAGATCGTGGGTTATGGCGCGAATTCCGACGGGCACGATATGGTCGCGCCCAGCGGCGAAGGCGCCGTTCGTTGCATGCAGTTGGCACAGTCCACCGTTGGTGAACCGGTTGACTACATAAACACGCACGGAACGAGCACACCTGTTGGTGATACCAAGGAACTTGAAGCGATGCAGGAGGTATTTGGTGAGAACGTGCCGAGATTTGCATCGACGAAATCGCTCTGCGGGCACTCGTTGGGTGCAACGGGTGCGCAGGAGGCGATTCACTGTCTGTTGATGCTCGAGAACGATTTTATTGCGCCTTCAATCAACGTCGTTGATCTCGATCCGGCAGCCGACGGGATGCCGCTGGTCACCGAAACCGTGGAGAATGCCGGCATTCGCACGGCGATGAGCAACAGTTTCGGGTTTGGCGGTACGAACGCGACGCTGGTTCTGCAGAAGCTCGCTTAGCAGGATATGGCCAGCAGCATCGAGACTATCGCGGAACATGCGTGCTTTGGCGGCCGACTGGGCTTCTATCGACACGAATCAGACGTCAACAACTGCTCGATGCAGTTTTCAGTTTTCGTGCCCGCACAGGCCCGGGCGAATCCCGTTCCTGTGGTCACGTATCTTGCCGGTCTCACGTGCACCGAAGAAACGTTCATGATCAAGAGTGGCGCTCAGCGTGTTGCTGCGGAGCTTGGCATGATATTGGTCGCACCCGACACCAGCCCGCGCGGCGCGGGTGTTCCGGACGATCCGGATGGCGCCTACGATTTCGGGCTGGGTGCCGGTTTCTACCTGAACGCGACGCAAGCGCCCTGGAATACCTTCTTTAATATGTATGAATATGTCACCCGGGAACTGCCCGACACGGTGTCCGCTAATTTTCCGGCAGACCGCAGCCGACAGGGCATCACCGGGCATTCGATGGGCGGTCACGGTGCATTGACGATCGGCCTGAAGAATCCGGCTCTCTATCAGTCGATTTCGGCTTTTGCGCCAATCTGCAGCCCGATCAATTGTCCCTGGGGGCAGAAAGCGCTCGGCAACTATCTCGGTGATGATCGAGCGGCGTGGGGCGACTACGATGCCACAGAGATAGTGAGCAGCCTCGACGAGAGGCCAGCAAACAAGATTCTGATCGATCAGGGCATGGCGGACCAGTTCCTGGAAACAGAGTTGCACCCGCATTTATTCGAAGCGGCGTGTGCGAGCAGCGGGGTAGAGCTCGAACTTCGGCGCCATGACGGATACGACCACGGCTATTTCTTCATTGCCACGTTCATGGAAGATCATCTTCGGCATCATGCCGCCATACTGTGCGGCTAATTTCCCCGGCGGACCGAACACGCAATTAGGTATATTTGCGTATGGCCGTCATCCGTGCAAACGGATTGACTTCAGGCTGGGGAATTCTTCGCAAGTTACGCTGTTCTTTCCGCATTTTGCGCCATAAGAAAGCCGGTAAACGCCAAGATGGAAATTGAACACGAAGTCGCCGTCAAGATAATAAAGGCCGCACACGAGGCAACAGTCGTCGTCGACGGTGATGGCAGTATCGTGCTGGCGAACGCTGCTGCGGAGAAGTTGTTCGCCTATCAGCCGGGCGAACTCATCGGGCAGGACATCGAGACGCTGATGCCGCACGGAATGCGCAAGGCGCACGCCAAACATCGCGTTGGATACCACAAAGCACCGCGGGCGCGACCGATCTTATCCGGATTGAGCCTGCAGGGCCTCCGTAAAGACGGCCGCGTATTCGACGCCCAAATCTCACTGACGCCAATCGAGAGTCCCAGCGGCACGCTGGTGTCGAGCACGATCCAGGATATCTCGACGGACAACACATCCGAGGCGTATTTCAAGAACGTACTGGAATCTGCGCCTGACGCCATGATCATCATCGATCATCACGGCAAGATTGCGGTTGTGAACAGACAGGCTGAAGAGATGTTTGGGTATGCTCGCGAAGAAATGCTGGGGCAGGAAATCGAAATGATGCTGCCAACAACTTTGCGCGACAGGCATGTGAGCCACCGCGCACGATTCGCGGCTGACCCGCGGTTACGCCCGATGGGGGAGGACCTTGAGCTGCCAGGTTTACGTGCGGATGGCTCGGAATTTCCGGTGGAGATAAGCCTCAGCCCATTTACGTCAGCTTCCGGCAGCTTTGTTTCGAGCGTTATCCGCGACGTCACCAGCCGCAAGGAAATGGAAGAAGAGCTGATTGCCGCCCGACACGAAGCTGAACGTGCCAACAAGGCGAATACGGCGTTTCTGGCGGCAGCCAGCCACGACCTGCGCCAGCCCGTGCAGGCCCTGAGCCTGTTGAGTGGCGCTCTGCGCCGCACGGTCAAGGACTCGCTCGCCCTGGAAATGGTGGAGAGTCAGCAAAACTCGCTTGATGCCATGACCAATCTGCTGAACTCGCTGCTGGACATCAGCCGGCTGGATGCCGGCAAGGTCGAGCCGGAATTCGAGAGCTTCCCGGTGCAACGGCTGGTTGACCGATTGTTTGCCGAGTTTTCGCGGCAGGCACGGCACAAGGGTCTTGGCTTCAAAGCAGGCAGCTGTGACGTCAACGTTCGCTCCGACCCTAATTTGCTAAGCGAGATCATCCAGAATTTCGTATCGAATGCCATTCGCTACACGGACAAAGGTGAATTGAAACTCGCGTGCCGAATCGATGGCGATGAAATCTGGATTGATGTCATCGATACCGGCATCGGTATCGATGAGGCGCAGCAGGATGAAATCTTCCAGGAGTTCCACCAGATAAAGGTGCCTGGCGTGGACAAGGAAGGGTTTGGCCTGGGCCTGGCGATTGTGCGGCGTCTTGCCGACCTAATGGGTCACAGGATTGCCGTCAAATCGAGTCCGGGCGTCGGCTCGACATTCTCGATTTGTCTGCCCATCGTCCGGGCCGTTACGGACAACCTGGCGCGACGGGAAACGCTGAGCACTGGCGATACAGCCAGTATGTCCGGGCTCATCGTGTTGATCGAAGACGATGTGAACGTTGCCAACGCCTGGGGACTGCTTCTCGAAGCCGAAGGCTTTCGCGTGGCGACGGCGAAATCCGCTACAGAGGCTGCCACTGCAGTCCGCCATTTAAGCGCGCGGCCGGATCTGATTATTTCCGATTATCATCTGCTCGACGGCTCAACCGGGGTTGAAGCGATCGCGATGATTCGCGGGGCCTATGGGTCGAACATCCCCGCATTTATCGTTACCGGCGACACCACCAAGATGGTGCAACAGGCAAAGTCGACGCCGAACTGCATCATCATGAACAAGCCGGTCGACACCGACCAGTTATTGAAAGCGGCCGGAGCCGCGATCGCGAGCGGCATTGTTCCAGGCGGGTAACGACACTCAGGCGATGAACCAGCTCCACACGGACTTGTTCAGGGCGACGCCGACGATATAGGCAAATGTGCCGAGCGCCAACAGAAATGCGCCGAGCCTGATTTCCGCGGTCTTGCCGCGCTTGAGCGCGACTGTTCCCAGCAGGATGTAGGCGACCAATGCGATCAGCTTTGTCATTAGCCAGGGGTGATCAAGGATCTGCAGCTCAAGGCTCAATATCAGCCCGATGCCGGACAACAGAAAAAGTGTATCGACCATATGCGGAACGATCTTGACGATCCGCCGCTGCAGGTTCGGCGAACCTGACAGCATCCAGAATCCTCGCAGTGCGAATCCCGATATCGTCACAATCGCGGCACCCACGTGAACTAATTTGAGCGTCGAATACAAAATGGTCCCGGCGATGCCTGTTAGGCCTGAATTCCGCCATTCTGGGATGTGCTGCCTATACGCGCAAGCCCACGCACCGTACGGAATCCTACGTATGGTTTATTTTGTAACAAATGGCACTGTCTGAGCTGCGAATCTCCGCCTGTTTTCGGGACAATCTACACAATGGAATCATTCAATACTCGCGCCGGCTCCTGTGCGTCGCTTCTATTGTGCATGTTTGTCCTCCTGGTTCCGTGCCGCCATGTGCAGGCGGCGGAGACAGCTGATGACGACGCCGAGTTTGATGCCCCGATCGAGCAGATAGTGGTCGTCGCCCATAAGTCGAAGCGGTCGATTCGTGAGATTGCCGCCAATGTGACGATCGTCTCCCGCGATGATATTTACAACAATCTCGCGACCTCCGTTGCCGAGGTATTTCGCTATTCGCCAGGTATCGACTACGAGGCGTCCGGATCCCGGTTTGGCACCGAGGGCATCAATATTCGAGGCATAGGCGGAAATCGCGTCGCGATGCTGGTCGATGGCGTACCCCTTAGTGATCAGTTCGATGTTGGCAGCTTCTCGAACGCGACCCGTGACTTCATCAATGCCGGGCTGGTGCAACGGGTCGAAGTTTTGCACGGTCCGGCCTCGGCGATCTACGGCAGTGCGGCGATCGGTGGTGTGGTCGCGGTCCGTACACCCGACCCGGCGGACCTGACTGGCCAGGATGCATTTGGTGGCGATGCCGTCGCAACCTGGCGCGGTGCTGATCAGTCGTCACACGGAACCGGCATGTTCGCTGTCGGAGACTCATCGATGGGATTGCTCATCGGTGGCAGCCTGCGCTCCGGCCAGGAACTTGAATCCGCAGCGGTTGCGGAAAGCCTGGACCTGCGCGACTACGAGCGCCGCTCGGCGCTCATCAAGTTCGTCGCCGATGATCGAGCCGGGCAAACCTGGCGCCTTGGTTTGCTGCACCAGGATTCAGATGTGTCGTCGGACCTGAATTCGATGCTGGGCAGCGGACGATACCGCTCCACCACGGCGCTGGAAGGCAATGACGATTATACGCTGGATCTCCTCACCGTCGCCTATGAGTTCGGCGCGCCTGAGACCTGGGTCGACAGTGGCGTACTGCGCGGGTATTACGAAACCGCCGCAGTCACACAGTCCACCCTGGATGAGCGAGGTCTGGCCCGCATCCCGACGTCAATTGATCGCTACTTCAGTTTCGAGCAGGAAATCAGGGGACTCGAGCTCAACCTGCAAAAAACGCTTTACGGCGATTTGCGAATTCACAAACTCGGGTTTGGTATCGAATACCGCGAACGGGAAACTACAGAGTTCCGTGACGGCTTGTCGACCAATATGCAGGATGGCACGTCAACCAACGTCATTCTCGGCGAGGCTTTTCCCCTGCGAGACTTTCCGATCAGCGTGTCGACGGAATGGGGCGCTTATATCGAGGACACAGTGACTATTGGCGACTGGTCGCTGATCGCGGCAGTCAGGGCTGACCGTTTCGATCTTGCACCAAAAAACGACCCGTTGTATGCGGAGGATTATCCGTTCGCCAGTCCCGTCTCCCTGTCGGAATCAGATCTGTCCCCCAAGCTCGGACTCATCTATCGCCTCAACGAGGGCACCGACATTTACCTGCAGTACTCGCACGGATTTCGTGCGCCGCCTTACGAAGACGCCAATATTGGTCTGGACATTCCATTCTTCAATTATCGCGCGATTCCGAATCCGGATCTGAAATCAGAAACTTCGAATGGGATTGACATCGGCGTGCGCTGGCAAGGCCTCAGTTCCGGACTGCACGTCTCCGCATTTCGTACGCGCTACAAAGACTTCATTGAGTCCAAAGTTCGTCTCGGACCTGATCCGGTGAGCGGTCGCATCCTGTTTCAATCGCAGAATCTTGACGAGACCGTGATCGAGGGCATCGAGGCCGGCGGCCACATCAATTTTCAGGGTGCTTTGGACAACTTCCAGGTGGATGGCGCGTTGTACCTGGCCCGCGGTGAGAATCGCGAAAACGGCGCAGCACTCAATTCTGTCGGTCCGGCACAGGCGGTTATGGGCGCGACCTGGACAGCGGCCAGCCAGGCGCGCAGCGTCCGGCTGCAGGCGACCCTGACGGACGGCTGGAATGATCGCGACGAATCTGGTGGTGAGCTGTTCAAGCCCGCCGGACACGTTGTGCTGGATCTTTATCTGACGCAAAGCGTCGGTGATCGCATGACTTTGCGCGCCGGAATTCTAAACCTCGCCGATCGTACCTACTGGAACTGGTCGGCGGTGCGGGGGCTGAGTCCGACTGATCCCGTCTTGCCCTACCTGGCACAGCCGGGCCGCAACGTGTCATTAAGTTTTAACTATGGCTGGCAATAGATTTGCCGGTGCAATTTGAAAAATCAGGAGTATGGTCATGAAAGGTTCAGTTGATCTTCGAGTCTTGTTACCTGCTATTGCGGCACTTGCGTTAGGCGCATGTGCGCAAGAAGCAAGTAACGATGAGGCTGCGGCACCGATGTCGGATACAGCCGTGCACGATGCGGAAGTCGCCAGCGGTGCAGTCGGCGATCTGATGGCGAGCGGGGAGGCCGTATATCTTGCCAACTGCGCTGCATGCCACCAGCCGACCGGGCAGGGATTACCTGGCGCATTTCCGCCGCTTGCACAGTCGGATTTCCTGCAGGGAAACCGGCAGGACGTCATGCAGGCGGCACTGTTCGGGCTTTCAGGTCCAATCACGGTCAACGGCGTGGACTACAACGGCGTGATGCCCAGCATGGGGTATCTGTCCGACGACGAGCTCGCTGCCGCGCTAACTTATGTTTTCGCCTCATGGGGTAATGCAGAAGCAGCCGTTTCCGTCGAAGAGGTCGCCGCACTGCGGGCGCAGCTTGGCGAATCCGGCGAGAGGGTGGCTGGTCAGCGGCATACCGGCGCCACCGAAGGTGAGCTTCGGTATAGTGGCGCGCCATCGGCAATCGCACCGGAAGACACGCGCCAGGTTATGGGTGCTGGCGGACCGGTGCTGAGCGAGGCGGAGTACTCGGTTGCGACCACGCTCTATTTCGAGCGCTGCGCCGGCTGCCATGGCGTACTGCGCAAGGGCGCAACCGGCAAACCGCTGACGTCCGGATATTACGAGGGAGAAAGGGCACGGATTATCTCAAGGCGTTGATCACGTATGGATCGCCCGGCAGGCATGCCCAACTGGGGCAGCTCCGGCGAACTGACGCCGGAACAGATCGATATCATGGCCAGGTTCCTGCAACAGGAACCACCGGCGCCGCCTGAGTTTGGTATGGCGGAAATGCGCGACTCCTGGACAGTAATGGTTGCACCTGAGGACCGGCCTACAGCGCCGGAGCACGATCGCAACATTGACAATTACTTTTCGGTGACGCTACGTGATTCCGGCCAGGTCGCCATTATTGATGGTGACACCAAGGAGATCGTCACAATCCTCAAAACAGGATATGCAGTGCATATTTCACGTGTATCTGCATCAGGCCGCTACGTATTCACGATTGGTCGTGACGCAAAGGTAGACATGATCGACCTGTGGATGGAGAAACCGGCAATCGTCGCGGAGATCAAGGTTGGACTGGAAGCGCGTTCTGTCGAGACGTCCAAATACAAAGGCTACGAAGACAAATTTGCGATCGCTGGTGCCTACTGGCCACCGCAGTACGTCATCATGGACGGCGACACACTCGAGCCGATCAAAATCGTTTCGACACGTGGCATGACCGTGGACACACAGGAATATCACCCGGAACCGCGCGTCGCAGCGATCGTTGCTTCGCATGAGCACCCGGAATTCATCGTCAATGTGAAGGAGACTGGCCATATTCTGCTGGTCAACTTCGAAGATGTAGAGAACCTGAGTGTCACCGATATTGGAGCTGCTCGATTCCTGCATGACGGAGGCTATGACAGAACGAAACGGTACTTCCTGACTGCGGCAAACCAGTCCGACAAGATCGCGATTGTCGATACGAGAGACCGTAAACTGGAGGCGTTGGTTGACGTTGAGAAGATCCCCCACCCGGGACGCGGCGCCAACATCATCGATCCAGAATTCGGTCCTGTCTGGGTAACCAGCGCGCTTGGCAATGCCAATATCACGTTCCTGGGAACCGATCCCGAAGGCCATCCCGACAATGCCTGGAAGGTGGTTCGGATTCTGCAGGGAATGGGCGGCGGCTCACTGTTCGTAAAGTCGCATCCAAACTCGACGAACCTGTGGGTCGACGCACCCCTGAATCCTGACGAGAGTGCGAGCCAGAGCATCGCGGTGTTCGATATCAACAACCTTGACGATGGATTTGAAGTTCTTCCAATCGGCGCGTGGGCCGATCTCGGTCCCGGACCGAAACGTATCGTGCAGCCGGAATACAACCAGGCAGGCGACGAAGTCTGGTTCTCGGTGTGGAGCGGGCAGGAAGAGGAATCAGCGATCGTTGTCGTCGACGACAAGACGCGCGAGTTGAAGAACGTTATCAAGGGTCCCGAGATCATCACGCCGACGGGCAAATTTAACGTCTATAACACGCTGCATGACGTCTATTGATCGGCCTGTCACCGGGAAAAGGAGCATGACTATGAACCGGAGAAAAGGCAGTGCCCTTGGCCTGGTGTTGATGACTTCGACACTGATGGCTGCTTCGGCGTTCGCACAGGAAGAAGACCAGACACTTGCCGGAGCAATAAGCTCGGGCAAGGCGTCGGTGAGTTTTCGCTATCGTTACGAACATGTCGATCAGGACGGACTTTCGGACAATGCCAACGCCTCAACAGCACTACTGCGCCTCAACTACAAAACCGGTTCGTTCAACCAGTGGTCCGCGTTCGGCGAGTTTGACTATGTCGGCGAACTGCTTCTGACGGACTTCAACAGTGCAAGTGGCAGTAGTCCGCAGCGTAACAGTCGGTACCCGGTTGTGGCTGACTCGAAGGGTGCTGATCTGAATCAGCTCTATTTCGACTACGATCCGTCGGAAAACACGAAGGTCCGCATCGGGCGCCAGCGCGTTGTCCTGGATAACCAGCGCTTCGTTGGCGGCGTCGTCTGGCGGCAGAATGAGCAAACCTACGACGGCCTGGGCCTGATGTTCAAGGGCCTGCCGAACGCCGAGGTTCACTACACCTACGTGAACACCATTCGCCGCATATTCGGCAATGACGTCCCGTCCGGTCGTTGGGGAACGAGCACTCATTTACTTCATGGAAAGATCGATCTGGTTGATGGGTGGAGCGTGTCACCCTATCTCTACCTGGTTGACAATGATCTGGACACCGCTGCTTCGGGTGGACTGCGCGCGTCTACGTCGACCGTCGGCGCACGACTGACGGGTGGAATGGAATTCGGCGACAGCAAACTGAATATTGTCGCCGAGCTCGCCACGCAGTCGGATGCGGGTAACAACCCGGTCAACTATGATGCCGAATACTTCAATATTGGCGCGACGTGGGCACTGAGGAACGGACTGTCGGTCGGGCTTGCCTGGGAGTCGCTGGGGGGAGATCAAACGGTCGCAGATTCGTCTTTCGTAACGCCACTGGCAACGCTGCATGCCTTCCAGGGCTGGGCCGACAAGTTCCTGGGAACGCCGGACCAGGGCGTCGACGACCTGTACGTGACAGTCAAGTACAAGCTCGACAAGTGGAATCTGACCGGCGTCCTTCACGATTTCTCTGCTGAAGCTGGAAGCGGCGACTGGGGTAAGGAGATTGACTTCTCGGCAGCTCGCGCTCTCACCGATCGTTACGACGTATTGCTCAAGGCTGCGTTTTACAATGCAGATCAGTTCGCCACCGATACCAACAAGTTCTGGATAATGCTAACCGGCAAGTATTGATCCGGAGAACGAACTATTGCACCTCCGTCAACCCTGTTGGCGGAGGTTTTCCTTTTGCCGGCACTACCTTTCTTGCTGTGCCGTGACATAAATTCGCCAGTGGGCCGGTCTATTTGATGAGTAAACCGGAGCAGACTGATCAATGAAGAAGAAACTTGCCCCTTTGGTGGAAAATATCGGCGAGGCGACGACCGCCTGCATCATTACGATGACGCAGGGGAATTTCCTTGCGCTCGGGCTGACGCACTGGATTATTGCCTCACAGACGGGAATCGTCGCCGGGCTGGCCGCCTCTGCGGCGCTGTTTGTCACGAAGACTGACAATCGTTGGATCGTTGCCGTCGTCCTGGGCGTGGTCACCGCGATCGTTGACTATCTCATGCACCCCGGCATGATCGGCCCGGTTTTTCTGGAGGCGATCATCACCGGCATCGGTGCCGGCGTCCTGTCATACCTGGCAGGGTGGTTTCTGCAGTATCGGCGACGCAGGCAGACGCCGCAGGCCAGCCTATGAGCATGGCTCAACCGGACGCGCTTGCCTGACGTCGGTCAGGCGGCTCTTTCGTCGGAGATTTCTGCGGGAGTCTGGAACCAGTCTGGCTTGACGATCAGGAGATCGCAGGGCAGGTGTTCCAGCGTTCGCTCCGCGGTGGCGCCGACAAATAATCGCTTCCATCGATTTCTGGACACGGCGCCCATGACCACAACATCGGCGTTGATCTCTTCCGCCAGGGCTGGCAATTCTTCATGTGTGAGCCCGGCGACGAGATGTGAGTTGTCCTTCTCGATGCCATGAAAATCGATGACTTCGTTGAAGCGCTTTTCGTGCTGCTCCGCCATCTGCTTTTCAATCTCATCGAACGGCAGTGATACAGGAATGTAGGCGTTTGCCGTAGCCGTCGCCACCGCAATGCGCGGGTCGTAGGAGTGGAACGCACGCACCTGACCACCGGACGCCTCGGCAAGCTCTTTACTCAGGACGAGAATTTCGTCATCCAGGGCCGCCGGTTTGTCGTGTTCGTTCATCGGGTCGATTGCCGCCAGCAAGGTTGGTTTGGCAGCAATTTCACCCTGCTTGACGAGCCAAAGCGGTACCGCACAGGTTCTGATCAGGTTCCAATCGGTATTGGTGAGTAATGCCCTGGCGACGGCCGTATGATGATGGGTGTCCTTGAAGATGATATCCGCGCCGGTTGCCGCCGCGTGCCTCACAATGCCCTCGTGCAATGGGTGATCCCAGACGGCGGATGTCTTGACCGTCAGGCCGGACGCTCTCATTGGTTCGGCGAGCGCATCGATTCTCGCCTTGTGTCCGCTGATGATCTCCTGGCGGGCTTTTTCGAGCGAAGGTGCATCGAATAGCCGGTCTCCACTCAGATACTCGTTGTAATAACAAATGAATATTTCAAGCTCGGCGCCGGTGCATTCTGCAAGCCACTTCGCTCGCTGTAATGCCGGCTGCTTGTCTGTGGTTGGGTCAACCACACTCATGATTCTCTTGATTTTTTGCTTTGACATTCCCGTGAACCTGATTGAGTAGCGTTATTAGACGTCACGCTCTAAATTATTCTCTATATAGGGGTTCGCCAATAAGGCGTGATGCCTAAATCATGACGGAATCTACGTATTCTTGCGCCGGCACTGACGTCTCAGTCCAGCAATAAGTGAATCGAAGAGTTGGGCCGGCACTGACGTCCCAGTCCAGAAAAACTGCATCGAAGAGGCGGGCTGGAACTGACGTCTTCGCTTGCCGAATACGGTGCCGACAAGGCGGGCAACGACATCAGATGGCGAGGTGCATGCGCACGAGTTCGGCGAGCGATCTCGCCTGCATTTTCTCCATTACGCGGGCACGGTGGATCTCAATCGTTCGCTGGCTGACACCCAGCTCATAGGCGATGACCTTATTCGGTTTACCAGTCACCACGAGATCGAAAACTTCCCGCTCCCGATTGGTCAATTTGCCGATCTTTTCGAGGACAGCGGCCTTTTCCTGGCGGGCGGTGCGGCGCTCCAGGTCCGTCTCGAGTGCCTCGTTGATTCGATCCAGTAATTCCTGGTCACGAAAAGGTTTCTGAATGAAATCCACCGCTCCCTTTTGCATCGCATCCACGGCCATGGGTACGTCACCATGACCCGTTATGAAAATAATCGGCAGGGTGCTGCCAGACTCGTTGAGCTTTTCCTGCAGCTCCAGCCCGCCGATGCCGGGCATGCGAATGTCGAGTACGAGACACCCGGCACGATCATTCGTGTGTTTAGCCAGGAAATCGCTGGCCGACGGGAATATTTCGTAGTTTAGTCCGACGGAGCGCATGAGCAGCTCCATCGCGTGACGAATCGCCTGATCGTCGTCGACAATATAGACAGTTGAACGCGCTTTTTTCTTGATAGGCATCGTGTCTGGAAAATGTGTTTAACCCTGATTGTTGCTATGTTTACCATGTCTTTGTGAGAACGTGTAGTGAAAATAGTGTGTGTCGCCAGCGTTGTATCGAGCCACAGGTATCCTGAGTGCACCCGCTAGCACATTTGTCCCTGATCTGGGCTGCCGTGTTTGTCGCTGTCATTGCCGCAAAAAAGACTCGCCTGACGCCCGTATTGTTCTTTCTCTTCATGGGTTTCTTGCTCGTGAATTTAGGCATTCTGCCGAGGGAATCGGATCTCTTTATTCGGGAGTTTTCCGAATTGGGGATCATTTTCATCATGTTTGCACTCGGTTTCGAGGAATCGACCGATCACTTCGTTGCCAGCATCAGGAAAAGCTGGGGAATCGCGTTTTTCGGTGCGCTCGGCCCTTTTCTGGTCACCTACCTGATCGCCGACTGGGTCTGGGATGATGCCAATACTTCCCTGATGTGCGCGCTTGCGATGACCGCGACAGCGGTGTCATTAACAATGGTTTCGCTGCGCAGTGAAGGGCTGCAGAATTCGGCCGTTGCCACGAGAATTATGACGTCAGCGGTCATCGACGACATCGGATCTTTGATCGCCGTTGCAATCGTAGTCCCGCTTGCAGTCGGTGGTGAAACACTGACCCTGTTTTCGGTAACGCTTACGGCGGCCAAGGCCATCCTGTTTTTCGTCATTGTGACTGTGATTGGAGGCTGGATCTTCCCGCACAGGCTGCGTGGCTGGATTAGTCGCGTTCCGTTCATCGGCCGGTATGGCGTCATGCACATACTGACCTTTGACGAAGGGCGTCAGGCGACGCTGGCGGTCCTGCTGATGGCGCTTGTCTTCGGCCTCGCTGCCAGCTACTTCGGGTTTCATCCGGCCGTCGGCGCATACATGGCCGGCCTGATCGTCAAGGAAGAGTATTTCAGTGTCGGAGATGACGGTCGATTCGTTCAGGAGACGCCACTGATCAACCGCGTCTATGAAGAAACCAAGCGGATCGTCGATAATGCCGCCTTTTCCTGGGTCGGCCCGGTTTTCTTTGTCGACCTCGGCGCCAAACTCATCTTCGATCTTGATATTTTCATCGCCGCCGTGCCGCTCGCACTGTTACTTTTCACAGGTCTCTTTGTCGTCCAGATCGGATCGGCTGCCCTGGCGGCACGCTACACGGGTGAGATGAGCTGGCATCAGAGCCTGATGGTCGGTTTCGGTATGCTGGGACGGGCGGAGCTGGCGTTCGTGGTGATGGACATTGCCTACGTCCAGAACAGCATTATACCGACCAACGCTTTTTTCACGTTGATGATTACCGCATTCTTCCTCAACGTGGCAGTGCCGCTTACCATTAACTGGTGGCATCCGCATTACGACAAAGCAGAGGCTAATCGAGTCGCTTCGTGAAGCGCAATACGGCCGCTGTCATGGCGATCAGTGTGAACGCGCCCAAAGCGACCAACTCCTGGCGCAATTCAAAAAGCGATGCCCCACGCAACATGATGCCGCGCGTCAGGCGAATAAAATGTGTGTTTGGCAGGCCTTCCCCGATTATCTGCACTATGCGGGGCATGCCTTCGAAGGGAAAGACGAATCCCGTGATGAGTATTGATGGCAGGAGGAAGAAGATCGTCACCTGAATCGCCTGAAATTGTGTTTTAACGACAGTAGAGACGAACAGTCCGAGCGCGAGATTGGCGGCGATGAACACCGAGGCGGCCATGTACAACTCAACAACGCTGCCTCGGACCGGCACGGCAAAGAGAATTCTGCCGATCGACATGATAAGCGCGAGCTGGATCATGCCGATGAGAATGTATGGGGTGACTTTGCCGACCATCAACTGAGTCGTGCTAACCGGCGTATTTATCAGCAGCTCAAGATTGCCATGCTCGCGTTCCCGGACGACGGCGACCGCCGTAAAGAGCATCATCGTTAGTGTGAGAATCATGCCAATCAATCCCGGGATCACGAAGACGGATGAGCGGCGTTCAGGATTAAAGTAAGGTCGGACCGCAAAAGTCGTGGCGCGATCCTGTTCCTTCGGTGCGGTATCGAATTTCAGCGGCAGGTTGCGAATCTGGTTGGCAACGCCAAGCACCGTCGGGTCCACGCCGTCCACCAGTAGTTGCGCGGCCGAGCGCCTCGCATCAATCGACCTCCTGTCGAAATCGGGCGGCAGATAGATTCCGATGGAAATTTGCCCGGTTCGCAACAGCATTTGCAGATCTTCAGGAGATTCAACGTCATACTTGATTTGCAGAACCTGAGTCTGTTCGAGTGCCGATACCAGTTGCCTCGACAGGTGCGTATTTGCCTGGTTTGCAACAGCCGCGCTGAGATTGCGTACATCGGTGTTGATCGCATAGCCGAACAGCAACATTTGCATGACGGGTATACCGACGATCATTGCAAACGTCAGCCTGTCGCGTTTGAGCTGCAGCAACTCTTTGTGCATGACCGCGATCAGGCGGGATATCGATTTCATGCCGCCGCAACCAGCTGCGTGTCGGGTTCGGTAACTGCTACGAAAACATCCTCAAGCGATGCTCCGACCAGCGTTGCCTCCGCCTTTAGCCCGGCTGACGACAACGCCTGATCGATGAAGTCCAGCGGCTTGCTGACCGTTTCCGGAATCAGCACTCTGAGCCGGACGCCGAGCTGCGTGACGCTGCGGACCTGGGGTAGTTTCTTGAGTTCAGTTTGCACTGCGTAAGTTTGATCAGCCGTTATTTCAACGACGGACATGCCCGTTGAGGCCTGTAGCTCAGATGGCGGACCGTCGGCAACCTTGCGACCATGATCGAGAATGGCCAGGCGATGGCATCTCTCGGCCTCGTCCATGTAGTGAGTCGAGACGAGGATGGTTGTGCCACCATTTGCCAGCGCAAATAGTTTTTCCCAGAAATCCCGACGGCTTTTCGGGTCAACCGCGCTGGTGGGCTCGTCGAGTAACAAGAGGTCCGGCTTGTTCAATACGGCGCAGGCGAGCGCCAGGCGTTGTTTCTCCCCGCCACTCATGGTTCCGGCAAACTGCTTTCTTTGCGCCGAAAGGTCGTAACGTTCGATCAGGTCCTCGATCCTGTTGCGCTTGTCGTTGCGCGGATAGGAATAGATATCGGCAATAAATTTAAGGTTTTCCTGAATCGTTAAGTCACCATAAAGCGAGAACTTCTGGGTCATGTAACCGATATGCGGCTTCAGCCTGTCCGCATCGCCGGGAACCTGGTGTCCGAGCACGCGCGCGCCACCCTCCGTCGGCGTCAGTAGTCCACACAGCATGCGGATAGCGGTAGTTTTGCCGGATCCGTTCGGGCCAAGAAATCCGTACACGAGCGAGCGGGGTACATCGAGGTCAAGATGATCAACAGCCACCAGGTCCCCGAAACGTTTGGTCAGGCCCGACGCCTCGATGACCAATTCCGCAGCGTTAGTCACCTTGGATTGTCCAGCAGCAGCTCCACTTCGACCGGGACACCATCCGGCAGTCGTCTGCTGGCATCGGTAATGTCGATCTTGGCGGCGTAGCTCAGGCGGCCGCGATCTCGCTCCGTCAATGCGAAGTAGGGCGTAAACGCAGATTCGCTGGCCACCCAGCGCACGCGCCCGTTGAGTGGCTGCTCCATGCCATCGACATAGATCCGCGCTTCTGTGCCGGGACCAACATGGACGCGTAGCGATTCGGGGACATAGACGCGTGCATATGCCTGCTTGCCGGACAGCAATATGGCGATGGGCTGCCCGGATGTGGGGCGCTCGCCGATTTCAAATAGCAGCGAATCGACGACACCATCTTCGTGGGCAATCGAGGTATGTCGCTCGAGGTCGATGCGCACGGACTCAAGCCGCGCTTCTGCCTGGCGTACCTGTTCTTCGGCCTGGCGTAACTCTTCCGCCGTCGTTCCGCTAAGCAATTCGTTCAGCTTGGCTTCGACGTTCTCCAGGTTGGCGAGTGCAGTGTCCCGGGCTACACGGGCCATGTCCCGAGTCTCCGGCGACGCGAGTTTTCGCTCGTATACCTGTTCCGCGCGCACCAGGTCGGTCTGGCGAAAAGCCAGTTCTTTCTCGGCGCCATGCACGCTGGCTTGAGCCGCGAGTATCAATTCTCGTCGTGGCCCGCGGATCAATTCATCGAGTCGGGCCTGGATCTGGTGCAACGTCGCCTCTGCTTCGGCGACTCTCGCTTCGACGCGCACGGTATCTTGCTCGATGATGACCTGGCCAGCCGTTACCGCTTCGCCCTCGATGACCGCGCGCCGGACAATGGGTTCGGAGGTTTCGGCAGTTAATTCAATTCGGTCCGACTCCAGTTGACCCACCAGTCGGTTGTCATCAGGGCCCTCATCGCAGGCGGACAGAACGCCGATGGACAGAGAGGCAATGGCGATTCTTTTGATGACGATAATTTTTTTCATGATGGAGAAATCCTGATCGAATCCAGTACAAATTCGACGTGTTGCGCGATCATCTGGTCTGTGTCGAGGTTCGCCTGGTTTTCAAATAACTGTATCCACAGCGTCGAAAGAACGACCGGGGCAACCAGCAAGTGTGGAAAATTATCGAGCGCGGAGGGTCGGAATTCTCCGGCGCGCACGCCTTTTGCGATTAGAGTGCGGAGCGCCGCCAGACCCTTCGACACGATGTTCTCCCAGTACCATGTAACGAGGTCGGGGTGTTTGGGTCCCTCCGCGATTAAGAGACGAATCACTATGCGCGCGGGAGATTTCGGAATCGTTTGTGCAAATAGTAGAAAAGGTCCGCGTAGAAACTCCTCAGCCGTCATGTCCGTCGTCTCTATATTGTTTATGAGTGCATCAACCTTTGGCGAAACAAAATTTCGAATAACGGCCTTGAACAGATCTTCCTTGGTTTTGAAATAGAGATAGAGAAGGCCTTTGCTGACACCGGCGCGGCGGGCGACATCCTCGACCCTGGTCGCCGCGAAGCCATTCTCCGCAAACGCGCTCATCGCCGCCGCCGTGATCTCCGCCGGTCGATCCTCTTTCCGTCGCTGGAAGCGCGGTTTTGCCATGACTTTCGATTAAATGACCCGTGAGTCAGTTAATATAACTAATGACCAGTGAGTCAGCAAGTATTTTCTTCAGGATTTGAGAACCCGCGAACAACGGCGCCATCAAAGGCTTGCAGGCATTCGAGCCAGGCCCGGAAATGATAGGCTTGGCCCCATGTTTACGTATATTGATCCATCGGTCCGCAAACGGCTGATCGCGCAAGGCAAGCTGATTCGCATCGATACGGACGGGCAGCTGACGAATGCCAACGCGCCGCCCGAGCCGGGTGCGCACGCGATCAGCATCCTCGGTCCGATTCCGTTGCCGCTGGAACGACATGGCGCGACGTATGCGGTTGACTGGTATGCCAGTGTTCGCCATACGGCCTTGAGCAAGGCGCAGGAGCTTGCCGACGACTTGCGCGAGCGGGAAGGACAGCAGTCCTTTGCAATCCTTGCGGATTCGATGGCGGTGAACAGCGTCCTGGTCATGGGCGATCCTGGTCAGTGGAAGAATCCACTCGTTCGCGTGCATTCAAGCTGCCTGACTGGCGATGTATTCGGTTCAGGCCGCTGTGAGTGCGGGCCGCAGCTGGATGCGGCACTGGAACAAATATCCAAGGATCCTGCCGGTGGCATGATCGTTTACATGTCCGGTCACGAGGGTCGCGGCATTGGTCTCTGGGCTAAAGCGGCAACGTATCTGCTGCAGGACGCGGGCGAGGACACGTACCAGGCGAACCAGTCTCTCGGCCTTCCGGATGACTCACGCGACTTTAGCGACGCCGCCTCGATTCTGAAGTTTTTTATGCGTGGCCGGCCATTTCGACTTCTGACAAACAACCCCAAGAAAGTCGATGATCTCCGTGCGCATGGCATCGAGAACATTACTCGAATCAAACATGTATGCGGCGTGGGCGACGCGAACAGGCGCTACCTGGAAGCGAAACGCGAGTGGGGCCATAAGCTGGAGCCTGACGACCTGGCCCAGTCCTGAATATTATTGTCGCCACAGGCGCAGACGCGCTGGCGAGTCATGCGTATCGGTGCGAAATGGATTGATGTCGATTCCGCCACGTCGGTTGTAGCACGCATAAACGGTCAGCTTGTTGGTCCTGCAGCGTTCCCGAATATCGAAAAATATGCGTTCCACGCATGCTTCGTGGAAATCATTGTGCTGCCGGAATGACACGATGTACCTGAGCAGTGAGGCACGCTCAATTTCTGGCCCCTGGTAGCGTATGAGAATACTGCCTGTGTCCGGTTGGTCGGTGATGGGACAATTGCTGCGCAGCAGATGGGAGTATAGTTCTTCGGCTACGATAGACTCCGCGTCGGCCGCAAGTACCGCCGGATCAATCGTGTCCGACCATTCCGACACGTCCAGTGAGTCGATACAGGTGCCAGCGAACTCGCCGATCGTATCCGTGGTGGATTCCGATGCCGTGGTAATGGCAACATTCACGTCGCCGTCAGCCGTTCTCGAAAGGTCTTTTGCGATCGATTGGCGGACCGCAGCCGTTGAATCGAAGCGGGTCATCGACAGGGAATTCAGGTAGAGCTTCAGGGATTTGGATTCGATGATATTGGTCGACCCGGCATCGACGATGAATACAGCAGTCGCCACGATCGGCTTTCCCTGCGCGTCCAGCCACGTGAGTTCCCAGGCGTTCCAGATGTCCTGCCCGCGGAATGGGATTGCGGCGCCGTGGAGCAGCGCGCTTCGAGAATCCGCGCGTGGCACAGCGAACAGCACGTCCGGGGCATACTCGGTGGGGTACCGGACGGGACTCCCCAGCGGGTTTTCGTGACTCATTTGGCCGTTATTACCTGTTGGCTGCAACCCGTGTAGTGTAATATATCGGCCCTTTTTTGGTCGGTTCTCTCCCTTGTTGAAACTCATCTCAAACGCCCGGGTCTTCGCACCAGAAGACCTAGGTCTTCGTCATGTCCTGATTGGCGGTGGCAGGATTCTCGCTGTCAGCGACGACAGGGATGCGCTCTCGGGCGCGGGCGCGTCGGAATATGATCTGCACGGACAGCGCCTGCTGCCTGGATTTATCGACGGCCACGCGCACCTGACCGGCGGTGGCGGCGAGTCGGGATTCAGTTCCCGCGTTCCGCCGGTGCCGCTGGGGCACTTCACTACGGCCGGGGTCACCAGCGTCGTTGGTGTGCTCGGCACGGATGACACGACGCGCGATACGCGTTCCCTGCTCGCACAGGCACGCGCTCTGCGGGAAGAGGGCCTCGGCGCCTGGTGCCATACCGGTGGCTATCATGTGCCGCCAGTAACACTCACTGGCAGTGTCCGTGACGACATCGTGTTTCTTGACCCGGTTATCGGGGTCGGCGAGCTTGCGATAAGCGATCACCGCTCCAGCCAGCCGACATTGAATGAGCTCTTGCGCATCGCCAGCGACGCACACGTTGCCGGCATGATCTCCGGCAAGGCCGGCATCCTGCATCTCCACCTCGGCGATGGTGAGCGCGGTATGGACCTGATCCGACGCGCGCTCGAGGAAAGTGAATTGCCGGCGCGAGTGTTTAATCCAACGCATATCAATCGACGTAAGGCGCTGTTCGAGGAAGCTGTGCCGCTCGCACAGCTGGGCTGCACGGTTGATATCACGGCGTTTCCTGTCGCCGAGGATGAAGACGCGTGGGCAGCCGATGTTGCGCTCGGCAAGTATCTCGATTCAGGCGCACCTGCTGATCGTGTAACGATAAGCTCCGATGGAGGAGGTTGCCTGCCGGTATTCAATGCACAGGGCGAAATGCTGACGATGGACGTCGGGCGTCCCTCGAGCCTGATGGCAACACTCTCGGACCTGATTGACAGTGATCGCCCGCTTGAGGTTGTCTTGCCGGCATTCACCAGCAATGTTGCGGACATTCTGCGCCTTCGCGATCGCGGTCGAATTCGGGAGGAGTATGCTGCTGATCTGGTCGTGCTTGCGGACGATAATCGTATCAGCGATGTCATGGCCGCCGGCATTTGGCACGTCAAGGACGGCGAACAACGTGTCTTTGGCCAATTCGAATCCAAGCGCTCTTAGTAGAACCAAGAAGAACAACGATATGAGTCCCTCCAATCATTCCAACAACGGCGATCGTGGCTACATCATTCCTATCGGTGGTGCCGAGGAAAAGTTCCATAACACTGAAATCCTGGATCGTTTCGTCGACGTATGTGGCGGACGCTCCGCGCGAATTGCAATCATTCCAACCGCGTCCGAGCTCGAGGACACCGGCCGCAACTATGAGAAGCTGTTCCGCAAAATTGGCATCCGGCACGCCGCGGTTCTGAATATCCTGACCCGTGAAGACTGTCATCAGGAGGAGTTCACCGAGTACATCGAAAAATCCGACGGGGTATTTATGACCGGCGGCAATCAGCTGCGCTTGTCGACCACACTCGGTGGAACGCCGGCCGCGCAATCTATCCGGCGAGCTAACGCCCGTGGCCTGCACGTCGCCGGTACGTCCGCAGGGGCGGCATTCATGCCGGAACACATGATTGCCGGTGGGGCGGAAGGCAGCACGCCGAGCCCGGATATGGTTACGCTTGCGCCAGGTCTGGGTCTGACCAATAATTTCGTCATCGATCAGCATTTCCGGCAACGCGATCGCCTGGGGCGCCTGTTGACTGCGCTTGCCTACAATCCGTTCGCCGTTGGTATCGGGCTTGATGAGGATACGGCCGCCTTCATTCGCCCTGGCGACGACCTCGAGGTTGTGGGCAGCGGCGGCATAACCATCATCGATCCGAGCAATCTGAGTTACTCTTCCATGGACCGCGCGCGTGGCGGCGAACCGGTCAGCCTGATCGGCGTAAAACTACATATATTGATATCCGGCGGCCGATTCGACATTGAGTCCAGGCACGCGTCGCCGGAATAATTAAAAGAACCGCCGCGAAACAGAAAGAGGCACGGCTATGAAAATCCTTAGCACCAACGTTTATGTTGGTCCGAACGTCTACGCACATTTCCCGGTGATCCGGCATGTCCTGGATCTCGAGGGGCTGGAAGATTGGCCGACCGGCCGTCTTGGCAAGTCGTTCATCGTACCATTACTGGAGTTTCTCCCGGGACTGCACGAACACGGCTGCTCCTATAATGAACCAGGAGGATTCGTGCGTCGTCTGACGGACGACGAGGGCACCTGGCTCGGCCACGTCATGGAGCACATCGCCATTGAATTGCAAAACGTGGCGGGTTCGCCAGTGACGTTCGGCCGCACCCGTTCAGTCGACGGGGAGAAGGGTCACTACAACATGGTGTTTCAGTACCTCGACACCGAGGTAGGTCGGGAGGCGAGTCGTCTTGCGCTCGATCTTATAAAAAGTCTCCTGCCGGACGAGGTTCGCCCGACAGACGCGCCAGCCAAAGACTGGGACTTCGCCGGGGAGCGGGACACCTTCATCCGCTATGCCCAGCAACGCGCATTTGGGCCCAGTACGGCCTCGCTGGTCAAGGCCGCCGAGGAACGCGACATTCCGTGGATTCGATTGAATCGCCAGAGCCTGGTGCAATTTGGCCACGGTCGATATCAGCAGAGAATACAGGCGACTACGACCGGGCGTACCAGCAACATCGGCGTCGAACTCGCGTCGGACAAGGAAGAAACGAACGGTATCCTGCGTGACCTTGGGCTGCCGGTTCCCATGCAGCGCATGGTCAGGACATCGCGTGATGCGCAACGTGCAGCCGAGCGCATCGGTTTTCCGGTCGTATTGAAGCCGCTGGCCGGCAATCACGGGCGCGGCGTATCGATCAATCTCAAAACGCCGGAAGAAGTCGAGGTCGCATTCGATAAGGCGCGAGAGCATGGACGAAATGTCATCGTCGAGAGTTTTATTGAGGGTTACGACCACCGCCTGCTGGTCGTGAACGGAAAGCTGGTGGCGGCTGCAAAACGGATGCCGGGCCACGTTGTCGGCGATGGCAAAAGTACGGTTGCCGAGCTGGTTGATGTTGTAAATTCCGATCCCAGGCGAGGCGTTGGTCATGAGAAAGTTTTGACACGTCTCGAGTTCGATGACCAGGCCGAACGCCTGCTAAAGAAACAGGGTTACGATCACGCAACCGTGCCGGCGAAAGATGAAATGGTGTTCCTGCGGTCGACGGCAAACCTGTCAACGGGCGGCACCGCGATTGACGTGACAGATGTCATTCATCCGGATAACCGGGAAATGGCGGAGCGTACGATCAAGGCGATCGGCCTCGATATTGGTGGCGTCGATTTTCTTACGAAGGACATTACAGAGTCATATCGGGAAGCCGGCGGTGGTATCTGTGAAGTGAACGCAGGTCCTGGCTTCCGCATGCATGTCGCCCCGAGCGAAGGCACGCCACGCGATGTTGCCGGGCCGGTGATCGATATGCTCTTTCCGCCAGACACGCCGCGGCGCATACCCATTGCGGCGGTAACCGGCACAAACGGCAAGACGACGACATCCCGAATGCTCGCACATATCCTGAAGATGTCTGGCAAGACGGTAGGGCTGACATCGACCGACGGCGTGTATATCGACGGTCAACTCAGTGTGCCCGGCGACATGACCGGGCCGGTATCGGCAAAGATGATATTGCGCGATCCGTCTGTTGATGCCGCAGTAATGGAGACGGCACGTGGTGGATTATTGCGCGGCGGTTTGGGTTATCAGAATTGCAACGTTGCCTGTTGTCTCAACGTCTCCGCAGATCACCTGGGATTGCGCGGCATCGATACGTTGGAGCAGCTGGCGGAAATCAAGCGTGTCCCGATTGAAGTCGCCACCGACGCGGCGGTTCTGAACGCGGATGATGTACTTTGCCTGCAGATGGCCGACTACACCGAGGCCACAACACTGTGTTACGTCACCATGAACCCCGGTCATCCTTTGGTCAAAAAACACATCCGGGCGGGCGGCATGGCATTCGTCCTCGAGGAAGGCATGAATGGCCATATGATTACGATCTATGACAATGAAGGTAATACGCAGCTGTTGTGGACGCATTTGATTCCCGCGACGATCGAGGGTCGCGCCATGCACAATGTCCAGAATGCGATGTTCGCAGCGGCGCTTGCCTATAACATGGGCATCGGCCTCGAAGACATTCGCCACGGATTGCGCACTTTCGACTCGACTTTCTTCCAGGCACCCGGGCGCATGAATATCTACAATGAGCATCCGTTCAAAGTCATTCTCGACTACGCCCATAATCCGGCGGCGGTCACCGCGATGTGCAATCTCGTCGACCAGTTTGAACCCGAGGGCAAACGTATCGTTGTTCTCTCGGCACCCGGAGATCGTCGCGACGAAGATATCAGAGAGATCGCCAATATTGCCGCCGGACACTTTGACACCTTTGTTTGCCGATGTGATGACAATCGACGTGGGCGCGGTGCGGATGAGGTCGCCGTCATGCTCAAGGACAAACTGCTGGAGTGCGGCGTTGACGCGGACCGAATCGAGGTTGAACCCGACGAGCAGGCGGCGACCAGCAGGGCGCTGGAGATGGCGAACAGCGGAGACCTGGTTCTCGTCCTCGCAGACAATATCAGGCGTACGTGGAAACAGATTATCTATTTCAACTCGGAAGCCAAGGGCGGCGACGGCAAACTTAAGTCGCCCGTCACAATCGATTTGCCGGAGACGGACGGCTTTACGTTCGACGATGACCTCGAAATCATCAGTGACGAGCGTGGTGTGCGTATCGCCCGCGAAGAAGGCGACTAGCAGGAACGCACGGCAATGGAGTTTCTTGACGCACGACGCCTGACTGGCCCGAACATTCTTTGGGATAAGTCGGGTGCCATCCTCGATATCGCGTGTACACCAAAAGAGGCAGACAGCCTGATTCCTTATTGCGAGGAACTGATTCGTCGCATGCTCGTGGCGGTAGGCTGGGGCGACGAGTCCATTTGCCATATTCGCCTCAGCGGCGGGATAAGCATCGCTTTCTCCGCTCCGATCGATGCGCTCTACGCTGCATCGGCAATCAATGAATGGGTCTGGGCCTGTTGTGAGGTCGAATTTGGTACTGGCGGTGAGGCACCTGACTTCGAAGTCCAGGCGGCGGAAATCAGGGAAGCGATACACGAGGAGCAGAATCCGGCGCTGCTTGCATTACAGGCTGCCGCAATCGATAAGGGCGTGCCGTTCCTCTGGGACGATGACGAAGTATCGGTCGGTCACGGCAGTCATTCGGAAACCTGGCCGTTTCGCGAACTACCCGGGCCTGAAGAGCTTGACTGGTCACAATATCGCGACGTGCCGGTGGGCATAGTGACCGGTACTAACGGCAAGACAACGACCGTACGTATCGCAAAACATCTGCTGCAATCTGCGGGTCGCACCGTCGGTTTGAGTTGCACGGACTGGGTATCCGTTAATGACGAAATCATAGACCGCGACGATTGGTCCGGTCCTGGCGGCGCCAGGCGGGTGCTGCGTCAGCCAGGCGTTGACACAGCAATCCTGGAGACGGCGCGCGGCGGACTGTTACGTCGCGGACTGGGCGTTGAGCGGGCGGATGTCGCCCTCATTACCAATATTGCAGAAGATCATCTCGGTGACTTTGGTTCACAAAATATCGAAGAGTTGCTCGATATCAAGTGGATCGTCAGCCATGCCGTTGTTGAATCCGGGTACCTGATCCTCAATGCTGATGACCGACTCCTGGTTAAGAAATCCGCCGAGTTCGCTGGCAAGGTCATCTGGTTCAGTTTGAATGTCGCAAATCCGCTCGTTAGGGCGCATACGGAGAAAGGCGGACTCGCTTTCGTATACGCGGACGGCTTCCTGCTACGAATCCAGGGGCAGGATCGCCAGGAATTTTGTGCGGCAAAAGAGATTCCGATTACGCTGAACGCCGCAGCTCAACATAACATCGCAAACGCGCTTGGCGCCGCTGCTCTCACCGAGAAGCTCGGCCTGTCGCTAGCGGAAATCTCTGCTGGTCTGACGACCATGTCGCAGGACGTCAATCCGGGACGCAGTAATCTCTTTGACGTCGAGGGCTTCAAGGTGCTGGTCGATTTCGCGCATAACCCCGAGGCAATGCAGGCGCTCTTCAGGATGGCAAGGTCGGTGCCTGCCAGAAGAAGAGTACTGTGTTTTGGTCAGGCCGGCGATCGAACAGACGAACAGATTCGTGAGTTGGCGAGAAGCGCCTGGGCCATAGGGCTGGATATGGCGATTGTGTCAGAACTGACGCACTATGCGCGCGGCCGGGCGCCAGGCGAAGTGTTCGGTATCATTCGTGATGAGTTGCTGCAGGCTGGCGCACGGGATGACCAGGTAATGCACTTCCAGGAAGAACATGAGTCATTTGACGCCGGGCTCGAGTGGGCCAAACAGGGCGATCTTGTCGTCATCCTGGATCTCGGTCGCAATTCGAATATCCAGGAGACGCTTGCCAGCCGGATGTAGGGACAGCAAGAAGACGCTCACGCGTCAGCGCCTTTTGCCGGATGCCTAGAACCGGGATGCCGTTAAAGTGACATCCGCCTGCGCCCAGATCATGTCAAAGCGTTCCTGAAATTCGCTCGCATCTTTGCCTTGTGCATTAAGCGACTGGACAAGTCCGTACAGCGACCAGCCATTGCGGGGGTATTGCTCCAAATCGGCACGGTAGACCGCCTCTGCGCCGGCCGCGTCACCCCCTGTCAGCATCGCCTTACCCAGGCTGTGGCGCGTGGGGTAATACCAGAACGGCGGTTCTGTGTACGGCAATTCATCTTGCGTATCCACAGCCACGCGGAAGTACCCGATGGCGTCGTCATAGCGTTCTTCAGCCATCGCGATCTCGCCCTGGATCAATGCGTCAGCAATAGTCAGAAGCATCGTTGCCGGGTAGTAAATGGAATCGAGGAATACGACGTCCGTTTCACCACGCAGCGGGCCGAATTTCGCATACTCGGATTTCGCGGCCTGGACGTCACCCTGTTGTGCAAACGCCGTTGCGCGCACGTAATGCCAGATCGCATTCGAATATTCAAGATTCGCAGGCGGCTGTGGTTCCGCGAGTACTTCATCCCACTTTCCAAACTGCGTTAAGGCAAGTAGCGGAATGGTGTTAAAGAACTCCACACCAGGAAACTCTTCGATCATTTCTATACGAACGTTCGCCGCAACCTTGCGCGCTGCCTCGATCGCAACGGCGCTACGACCCTCCATGCTCGACGCGGCCCACAGGAAGTGAATGTTGTGTGGATAATAGGCAGCCGGATAAAAGCCCTGGGCATTGCACGCTGCAATATAGGCTTCATCCACGGCAGCGGCTTTGACGTTTGCAGCAGAAGCGTCGGCATAGCGACCGACCCGCCAATAGATGTGAGAAGGCATGTGCACGAGGTGCCCCGCACCCGGTACGAGGTTGGCAAGTGTGTCGGCAGGCTTCTCGGCGCGTTCAGGTTGAGATGATGCTTCGACCGCATGTATATACAGATGAATGGCAAGTGGATGCTCGGGAGATCTGTCGAGGACGGTTTCGAGTGCTGCAAGGACTTCCTCGGTTAGCGGTCTTGGATTCTCCGGATCGACCCAGTAGTCCCACGGCATCGTGTTCATGAGTGACTCCGCAAACAGCGCGGCCGCATCGTCGTCATCCGGGTATTTTGCGTGGAGTTCGCGCATGGCTTTGCCATAAGCTTCATCCATCGGTTCACGCGGTGTCGACGGATCCCCGTTATAACGAATCGCCAGTGCCTCGATGTAGTCTCGCTCTGCTTCGGTAACCGTTTCTTTTAGTGCCACCGCTTTCTGGATGGCCGCGAACGCGGCAGTTCGTTCATCGTCGCTCATGACGACCTTACCGTCGCTGGTGACATTGATGTTCGGACCGAGCGCGAGCGCTTCACCCCAGTAACACATCGCACATTGTGGATCGAGTTTCTGGGCGGCACGGAACGAACGAGCGGACTCGGCGTGATTGAATGCGAAATCAATGACGAGACCCTGGTCAAAGTATCGTTGGGCGTCCGGATCACTGGTTGTGATCTCATGATGATGTGTACCCATGCCGTCAAAGAGCGGTGCCCCGGCACGCGTCGCGAGGTCGTTTCTTGCCGCGGTTTTATCTGCGACTGGAACGACCGCTTCCGGCTCGGCTTCTTTCTGGGAACAGCCGACCGACAAGAAAAGCAGGGTCAGTATCGAGATTAATTGTAGAGACTTCATCAGTATCCCCTGTGCCGGATCTTCCCGGCTGCGAATTGTTGATCGAATCATAGCGCTACTCGAGGCCCAGAATTATGTCCCAGTGGTTCTTGTCTACCGGGAAGATAGAAAGTCGATTGCCGCGTTGGTTTAGCCTGAAGTCGGCAAGCGCCGGATGCTCTTTGAGTTCCTGAAGAGTGATCGGTCGGTCAAGTTTTCTCTTGAACGCGATATCCACGAGAATCCAGCGCGGGTTTTCCTCGGTGCTTTTCTCGTCGTAATACTTGGCTTTTCGGTCGAACTGAGTTGGGTCGGGATAGGGAGCACTGGCGACGTTGGCGATGCCAACTACGGCCGGAACCTTGCAGCTCGAATGATAAAAAAACACTTCGTCGCCCAGCTGCATATCATCCCGCATCATGTTGCGTGCCTGGTAATTTCGAATTCCGTCCCAGGGTTCGGTGCCATCTCGTTCAAGATCATCGATGCTGTAAGCATCAGGCTCCGACTTCATTAACCAATAGGCCACTTCTTGGTCCTTATGACTCGTTTTTGTTGGGGCACGAGTCTAGCATGCGCCTGATTCCGGGGCTGCTCGAGTTCGAGGGCGAAGCAGGCACAATCATTTACCTGACCATGTGCTAGTATTCCGCCGAAATGAGCCGCCATGCGGCCAACCAATGAGCCGCCATGCGGCCAACCAATGAGCCGCCATGCGGCCCGACAATAACAATCAGGGATAACACCTCCGAACCCTGACGGGGAGGTTAGTAAATGGCAAACATGCTCGCTAATATTTTTGGCGCATCGCCCGTTGTGCCGCTCGAGAAACACGTGCACATTGCGTACAAGTGTGTTCGGGAGCTGGATGGATTTTTTACAGCCGTGATAAAGGGAGACTGGGAGGATGCGTCCGGGATCCGCGACCAGATAATCGCCTATGAACACGAAGCGGATGATCTGAAAAAGGAAATTCGACAGCATCTGCCGAAGAGCCTGTTCATGCCGGTACCCCGGGAAGACCTGCTGGAGCTGCTCCTGGTCCAGGACAAAATGGCGAATCGGGCGAAGGATGTATCGGGCATCGTATTCGGCCGAAGAATGCAGATTCCTGTGGAGATTGCCGAAGAGTTCCAGGAATTTGTCCGGCGTAACGTTGACGCAGCCAAACAGGCGCGAAAAAGCGTTCGCGAGCTTGATGAACTGTTCACCAGCGGATTTCGCGGTGCCGAGGCGGCGTTGGTCGAAGGTTTGGTGGAGGAACTCGATCGGATTGAGACTGATACGGATGATCGGCAAGCGGCACTGCGCTGGTCGCTTTTCGAGGTCGAAAAAGATCATGGCCCGGTCGACGTGATGTTTCTTTACAAGGTCATAGAGCTGACTGGAGAGATCGCCGATATGGCCGAGCGCGTCGGGCGCCGTCTTGAGCTGTTGCTCTCCCACTAAAACGAATAATAAAAAGCTGGGTAATCCGGAATGGAAGCACAATATATTTATATCGGCCTGGCGGCTGTCTTTGGGATTTTCATGGCTTGGGGTATTGGCGCGAATGACGTCGCCAACGCCATGGCGACGTCAGTCGGTTCAAAGGCGCTCACGATCAAGCAGGCGATACTCGTTGCCGCCGTGTTCGAATTTCTCGGTGCGGTTTTGGCGGGCGGTGCAGTTACGTCAACGATTCGCAAGGGAATAGTCGATTCCGAATTGCTGAGTGGCTCACCCGAGCTGCTCATTTACGGGATGCTGGCGTCGCTGCTCGCCGCCGGTACCTGGCTACTGATCGCGTCAAGAAAAGGCTGGCCCGTATCGACGACGCATTCCATTGTTGGCGCGATCGTCGGGTTCGCCGCCGTTGGTATTGGCATTGATGCCGTCCAGTGGAGTCAGGTCGCGACCATCGTAATGAGCTGGGTGGTGTCGCCACTGACGGCGGGCTTCATCGCATTCCTGATTTACCTCAGTGTGCAAAGGCTTATTTTGAGTCGTGAAGATCCGCTGGCGCAGGCAAAACGGTTTGTGCCCGTCTACATATTCTTTGCCGGGTTCACGATCACGCTGGTGACCATCTTAAAGGGCCTGAGCCACGTGGGTCTGGATCTCAGTTTGACCACCAGCTATTTTCTTGCGATTGGAATTGCCGTCCTGATTGCGCTTGTCGGTGCGTTCGCTATTCAACGTATCAAACCGGACCCGAAAGCAGAGAAGAAGCAGCATTTTCATACGGTCGAGCGTGTCTTCGCGGTGCTCATGGTTGTAACGGCATGCTCCATGGCGTTCGCGCATGGCTCGAATGATGTTGCCAACGCGATTGGACCACTAGCCGCGGTAATCAGTGTCGCGCAGTCGGGAATCGTCGGCGCAGAGTCGGCATTGCCTATCTGGGTACTGGTTATCGGCGGCGCCGGAATCGTCATCGGTCTGGCCACGTTCGGAGTGCACGTGATAGCCACGGTCGGTGAAAAGATTACTCAGCTCACGCCGAGTCGGGGATTTGCGGCCGAACTGGCTGCCGCAACGACCATTGTCATTGCTTCCGGTACGGGAATTCCGATATCAACGACACACACGCTGGTGGGTGCTGTCCTTGGCGTGGGATTGGCACGTGGAATTGAAGCCATTGATCTCCGGGTTGTCGGTCGAATTTTCGTCTCCTGGGTGGTGACGATTCCTGCCGGCGCATTTCTCTCGATAGTATTCTTCTACATATTCAAGACAGTTCTGCCCTGAGCCGTATTTTGGCGATTCGTCAGGGTTCCGCGACGGGGTGAAAGAGTTTGTCCGAAAGAGTTGACGGGAGAATTCGTCGTTCGACCCGACGTTATGCGTTGGGACTCATCGCGACCGTTTACGTATTCAATTTCATAGACCGGCAGATTCTCGCCATACTCCTGCCTGCGATTAAGCTTGAATTCGGGGTCGATGACTGGGTGCTTGGATTCCTGGCCGGCTCGGCGTTTGCACTTTTTTACGCGACCCTCGGCGTACCGATAGCGCTGCTGGCGGATCGCATGAATCGCCGCAATCTCATTGCGATCTCACTGACGATCTGGAGTGCCATGACGGCGCTTTCCGGGTTCGCCGGAAACGTCACGCAACTGGCGATGGCGCGAATCGGCGTCGGCGTCGGCGAGGCGGGATATTCACCGCCAGCGCATTCGATGATTGCCGACTACTATCCGCCCGAACAACGCTCGACCGCGATGGGCGTGTTGAGCCTGGGAATATCCTTAGGGATCATGATTGCCTACCTGGGTGGCGGCTGGATCGCACAGAACATCGGCTGGCGTGAAGCGTTCTTTATCGTCGGCGTGCCGGGACTCGTGCTGGCGCTGATCTTCAGATTCACGGTCACCGAGCCGCCGCGTGGCCACGCGGATGGCCTGATCGATAGTGGAGAGAAATATGGTGTCATGGAAGTCGCCAAGTTTCTGCTGCGCCGAAAGACGTTCATCCACCTGTCGCTTGGCGCCGGGCTCTCGTCTTTCAATGCTTATGCCGTATTGAGTTTCTTCCCCAGCTTCCTGGTCCGAAGTCACGGCATGGATCTCGCACAGATTGGCGCATACCTCGGCGTCATTATTGGTGTGTCGACGGGCATCGGCTATGTAGGCGGAGGATATCTTGCCGACCGGTTGGGTGCAGTCGACCGGAAGCGAGCGATGCATGCGGTGGTGGCAGCGCAACTGCTCGGCTGGGTGTTCGTATTTCCCCTGTATACACTGGAGAACCCGTACTGGGTCCTGGCAGTATTTTTCCTGCCGTCCATGCTGACCAACGTGTACCTGCCGACATCGTTTGCACAGACTCAGGGCCTGGTCGGCGTTCGCATGCGCGCCGTGGCGTCGGCCCTGTTGTTATTTGTCTTGAATATCATCGGTCTCGGGTTGGGCCCACAAATTGCCGGGATCCTGAGTGATTCGCTGGCCACTGTCTATGGACTGGATTCCCTGCGTTACAGCTTGCTCATAATCGGCGCGGTGACCGGTCCATGGGCGGCATGGCATTTCTTCGTCGCTGGCAGGCACATTAACAGTGACCTGGCGCGTGCCGATCAGCCCAACTAGGCGTTGTTGCTCTTCCGCGGGGGTCGATCCACGATGCGTACGGTTGACGTCCCTTTGGCAAGTATTGTTCCGTCAGTGGCCGACAATTCGGCCTCAAGAAAACCGATCGTCTTGCCCATCCGCAAGACCCGGCCGCGCGCCACCAGCTTACCCGGGCGAGCGATGTCGAGATAACTGACTTTCATTTCCAGGGTGGCCAGTATGACGACCTTGTTCAGGATGCAGAAAACGACATGGGCCATCGCGGCATCCAGCATTCCGGCAATAAAACCACCCTGAATAATATTGTCGGAGTGCGTGTGTGACTCGTTCGCCATGAAGTGAAACTCGATAACGCCGGAATCTTCGTCAAATGCCTCGATTCTGCCGTCAAGTGTCTTTATATAGGGCGGCGCCGCCGTATTCAGCTGGTCGACGATACCGGTCATGCTCGAACGTGCCGGCTCATTAAAGTCAGACCGCTCTCATGTAGAAGTCATAGTCGACGTCGCTGACCGTGTTGTGGAATTTGCGAGATTCGTCGCGTCGATGGGCGACGTAAATCCTGCAGAATTCTTCCCCCAGGTATTGCGGAAGAATCTTGCTCCGCTCAAATTTGTCGATGGCTGTATCCCAGCGATTCGGGATCTTGGGTTTCAACGTAATGATCTCGCCTTCCTCTACCATGCGTCCGGGGTCGCTCTTGTTCTTCAGGCCAAAGTGCACACCGGCCAGGATTGCGGCTGTTACCAGGTACGGGTTCGCGTCGGCCCCGGACGTTCGGTGTTCGAACCGCAGGTTCTTTTCATCTGACACCGGAATGCGCAATGCCACGTTGCGATGATTGGCGCCCCAGTTGGGTTCCACCGGGGCAAACATCTCCGGCCGCAGCCGCCGATATGAGTTTGCATTCGGCGCAAATATGGCAGTGCATTCCGCCATCGTCCTGGCGAGACCGCCTACCGCATGTCGTAACCGGGCCGAGTAGGGTGGCGACGCCAGCTTCTCTTTACCCTGTGAAAAATAATTCTTCCCCTTTCGGTCGACCAGGCTCATGTGGATATGCAGGCCGGAACCGGTATCCTCTTCAAAGGGCTTCGCCATGAAACACGCCACGAAGCCATGCATTCTCGCGACAGCTTTGATCGCGCGTTTCAAGAGCACCGCGTGATCGCAGGCGAGCACCGGATCATCAATGTGCTGCAGGTTGATTTCGAATTGTCCTGGCGCGAACTCCGAGGTCGTCGTGCCGGCGGGAATATTCTGCGCTTCGCAAACATCGTTCAGATCGTTGAGAAAATTCTCGATGTCCCAGAGGTCGTCCGGGCTGAACACCTGCGGACCTCGTTGCGGGCGGCCGATGCCGGGAACCCTGGATACGCGCGCTGTGGGTCGATTGGCTTTTCCGTCAAGTAAATAGAACTCAAGCTCGGTTGCCATGACAATCTTTAATCCCATCTTGCGCAGTGGTTGTGCCGCGCGTTCGACGACGTGACGAGGATCGGCGAAGAAGGACTCGCCATCCCGCGTATGGAATCGAAATAATGCCTGGGCGCTCGGCCGCCTGGCCCACGGCACGGGCGCCAGGCTGCCCGGCACGACGGACGCATCGATGTCCGGGTCGCCGTCGCGATCCGACCAGGGTATCTGGCTGACGACGTCGCCGAGGGTATCGAGCAGCACCGTTCCGCCAGGCATAAAGAAACCATCCTGCAGGGTTTTCTGGAATTCCCTGCCCCTGATTCGCTTACCTCGCAGTACGCCGGTGAGATCTGCAATAAGCAGTTCCATAACGTCGGTGCCGGGATATTTACGCAGTAACTTCTTGAGTTCGGCGCCAATATTAGCGCGTTGTCTGCTGGCCATCTTGTCGTTTCCATCAATGCGTCGGCGCCTATTAAGCAACAATTCCGGACTATGATCCAGCGCACAGCAGGGGCGAAATTGCGTCTTCGCCGGCTCGCCTTCTACGGTGTATCCAGTCATAATATGAAACCATAAACCATAATATGATCTGCCCTGCATGAATCCGACCGACCCACCACAGGGGGCCCAGGCGGCGCTCCGCGCAGTTCGCTTGCTCAAACTATTCACCAATGAGCGGCCGGAGATGTCGTTGGCAGAGTTATCCAGGGCGTCTGGCCTCAACAAGACCACGACGCATCGATTGCTGCGTGCACTGCAGAGTGAAGCCCTTATAGACCGTAATCCGGCAACCAGCACTTACAGCCTGGGCGCTGGCCTGATGGCCCTGGGCGTGCAGGCGCTGGCCAGCAGCGACCTGCGACGGCGCGTGCGACCATTGCTGCGCTCACTGGCTCGGGAAACGGGTGAAACGGCGACATTGGAAGTCCCGTTCGAGGACAGCATGCTGATTCTGGACGAGGTCGCCGGAAGCCATGTTCTGGGGTCAGCCGGCAACATAGGAACGCGCTGGCCGATTCACGCGACATCGACTGGTAAGGTCTGGCTCGCTTTCGATGACATCGGACTGGATCGGCTCGATCGGAATCTGAAAGCACTGGCCAAGAATACGGTTACGTCGCGCGCTGCGATCGCAACTCAATTTGTGGAAATTCGACGGCGCGGATACGCCATCACGGTGGATGAACTCGAAGACGGGTTCACCGCGATAGCGACCATTATTCGCGGCGCGCTCGGCGAAGTGCAGGGCGCGCTGTCAATCGGCGGCCCAACCCAGAGGCTAACCGCAACCCGGCGCAACGAGCTGGGCAACCTGCTGTGTCGTGCAGCACAGCGGCTAAACCCCGAGTTTTAAAGTCACGCCGACGAAATTAGCTCGTGTTAAACTGCGCGCCACACCTATAGGTCGACGGCAGTAAAACCATTTTTAGAAAATCGCGCCTTACAAGATGTCTGCTCAGTCTTCTGCCAACGATACTGTACGCGCCAGCCACATTCGCGCTGGAGATTGCGACCCCGATAGTCGCCCTTCAGGACGTCGCCGCCGAGATCATTGTTTCCGATGCTTCACCGGGCAGCACCGTGCGGCTGTTAGTTGGCAATGTGACATACACCGCCCAGGCAGATGCAGATGGCAGCGCAACGTTTGGCGATATTCTGATCGCTGAACGCGGCAGCGCAGCCATTACTGCCAACGCGACGGCAGGCGAGTCCGCGCAAGCAAGTCTGCGCGTCATACCGGGCTGGGTGTCGGTTACGCCGCCGCTGCTGGCGATTCTGATCGCATTGCTGATGCGCAATGTAATACCCGCCTTGTTGATTGGCGTCTGGTTCGGCGCAACTGCATTGACATCATTTACCGCAAAGGGTGTATTCGGCGGCCTGCTGGATGGATTTGAAATCTACGTCGTGCGGGCGCTGGCGGATGAGGAACATGCCGCAATCATATTGTTTTCTCTCATGATTGGCGGCATGGTTGGAATAATCACTCGCAACGGCGGCATGGCCCGAATAGTTAGCGTGATCGTGAGCAAAGCGAAAACTGCTGTCAGCGGACAGGTAGCCGTCTGGGGAATGGGATTAATGATTTTCTTCGACGATTACAGCAATACGCTGGTCGTCGGAAATACGGCGCGGCCACTCACTGATCATCTGCGGATCTCACGCGAAAAGCTGGCGTACATCGTTGACTCGACGGCCGCACCGGTCGTGTGTCTCGCATTGATCACGACGTGGATCGGCTACGAGGTAGGACTTATCGGTGATGCTATCAGCGGCATCGACGGAATCGATGAGCCCGCATACACGGTCTTCCTGCATTCTATTCCTTACAGCTTTTATCCAATTCTGGCGGTTATGTTCGTATTAAACGTTGCGTGGTCCGGCAGGGATATCGGACCGATGTATAAAGCTGAGCTCAGGGCGCGCAAAGGCCAGGTGAATTCAGTCAACACTGATGAAATGCCGTCACTCAATGCGGATCAGCTCGAACACAAGCCAGGCATTCCTCTTCGCGCAGTAAACGCTTTCTTGCCGCTCGTGGTATTGATTGTTTCGTTGATTGCCGGTCTCTATTTTACGGGCGAGGGTGAATCACTCACCGATATTATCGGTTCGGCCGATGCGTACAAGTCCATGCTGTGGGCCTCCCTGCTCGGTGCCGTCGTCGCGGCCATCATGACGGTTGGTCAGGGCATATTGACCAGCCACGAAACTGTCGATGCATGGTTTGGCGGCGTAAAAGCGATGTTGTTTGCGATGATCGTGTTGGTGCTGGCGTGGGCCCTGTCGAATGTCACCGCCGACCTGAATACAGCGCTTTACCTGGTTTCGATTCTCGCGGACTCACTGCCGCCGCCATTGGTACCAGTCACCGTATTTGTCCTGTCTGCAGTCACAGCATTCACGACAGGTACAAGCTGGGGCACGCTGGGTATCCTGATGCCTCTGGTGGTGCCGCTGACGTGGGCGGTGCTGGGCACTAACGGAATTGCCGATGCCGAACACATGCACATTCTTTATTCCGCTATCGCGTGCAACCTGGCCGGCGCCGTCTGGGGCGATCACTGCTCGCCGATATCGGACACGACTGTTCTGTCGTCGATGGCGTCGGGATGCGATCACATAGAGCATGTCCGGACGCAGATGCCCTATGCCTTGATCGTCGGGACGATCGCAATATCAGTCGGCACAATTCCAGGTGGATACGGGTTGCCACCATTGGTATCGATCGTTGCCGGAGCGACGATTCTGTTTTTTATTATGAGAATTTTTGGGCGTCGCGCCGACGATGCAGTTTCTGCTTGAACTTTAGGATAACGAGGTAATAGAAATGCGAGTAACAGCGGTAATTTTGTCCGTGATAATTAGTACGGGCGTATCTGCGCAGCAGAACAACGTTGCTGACAAAATCAGGATGGCGATGGCTTCGGATATTCGAACCGAGGCCGAGGTGCTTCGGGATCGCAATAGAATGCCGCTGGAAACCCTGCAATTCTTCGGCTTGCGGGATGATATGCGCGTGCTGGAAATGCTGCCAGGCGGCGGTTGGTATACAAAGCTGCTCGCACCGGTATTGCGCGAAAATGGTGCGTTATACGTGTCCATTGGAACTAACACCGTACGCGATCGATTACTGACCCAGCCCGGCTTCGATCACGTGCAGATTGCCGATATCGGTGTGGACGCGGTTGGAGATAGCCCATTTGATTTCGGCGTCGACGAACTGGACCTGGTGCTGACGTTTCGCAATATGCACAACTACACGGAGAACGACCGTCTGAACATCAACGCGGCCGTGTTTGACGCGCTCAAGACCGGCGGCCACTACGGTGTCATCGATCATTCGCGCCGGCACATGGAACCTACGAACACTGAGAACGGACGCCGTGCCGATGTTGTGCAGATTATCAAAGAGGCACAGGCGGCCGGCTTCATACTCGAGGATTACAGCGATCTGCATTATCGCCCTGACGATGAGCTGCGCTACGAAGTAGGACGCGCAACGGTCACCGGTAATACGGACCGGTTCACCCTGTTGTTCCGAAAACCTTAGTTTTCCTGAGGCAACTCTCTTGAGATTAGTCTCTGCGACTTAAGGTTGTGATGAGGTCGTATACAGTGGAGCAATCGGTCGCGTATATTGTTCGCGATTATTCAATATCGGAGGTATGGGCCCTGCCCGGGCAATATTAGCCAGGGCCTCATATGAGCACCAAGCCACTAATCGGCATCCCGGCCGATCGCAGAGTCCTGGATCCACATCCCTTCCATGTCGTGGGGGAGAAATATGCCACCGCCATCCGAGACGGGGCGGACGGGTTGCCGTTCCTGATTCCCGCATTGGGCCATAGCGTTGACGCGGATGACATTCTGTCGCGAATTGATGGTCTGTTTTTGACCGGCAGTCCATCCAACGTGGAGCCGCACCACTATGACGGCGAACCCAGTCGACCCGGAACATTGCACGATCCGCATCGGGACGAGACGACATTGCGCCTCATCGAAAGGGCGCTCGAAACGGGTGTGCCGCTGTTTGCGGTCTGTCGCGGATATCAGGAGCTAAATGTCGTACTCGGCGGCAGCCTGCATCAGCATGTTCATGAACAACAGGGCTACAACGTGCACAAAGAGGATCCGGAGGATCCGCTGGAAGTGCAATACGGGCCAGCCCACGAGGTGCATCTTGTGGAGGGCGGCCAGCTGCGCGCACTTTCCGCAACCGATACCGTGACGGTGAACTCGCTGCATGCGCAGGGGATCGCAAGGCTGGCGGACAACGTCATGGTCGAAGCGGTTGCCGACGATGGCCTCGTGGAAGCCTTTCGCGTCGACGAGGCCAGGAACTTCGCATTGGCCGTGCAATGGCATCCGGAATGGAAAGTCACTGAGAATGAATTCTCAATGGCAATATTTAAATCGTTCGGCAACGCATGCCGTGAGCATGCCAGCCAAAAACAGGTGTAACGTGAGTGAAGAAGATCAGATTCAAACCTGGCTGAAAGACAATGCTATCGAAGATGTCGAGGCATTCGTGCCCGATATGGCGGGCGCTGCCCGCGGCAAGGTCTTGCCTGCCGACAAGTTCGGCAGCGGGGAGCTCAAATTGCCAGAAGGTATCTTTGCGCAGACAGTTTCCGGCGACTATGCCGTAAACAAGGAGAATGTGGAGGACCGGGACATGCTGCTGCGTGCCGATCCGGCGACGCTGCGACCGGTACCCTGGGCGGCCGATCCAACGGCTTCCGTTTTTGTGGACTGCACGCGTCGTAACGGAACACCCGTGAACACATCACCGCGCCAGGTCCTGAGGAATGTGCTGAATCTTTATGCGGCCAAGGGGTGGACGCCGGTTGTGGCGCCGGAAGTCGAGTTCTACCTGATTAATCCGCACTCGGACGCAAATGAAGAGGTCGAGCCACCCGAGGGACGCCTGGGCTGGACTGAAACATCGAAGCAACCATACAGCATAGATTCGATGAACGATTTCGATCCGTTCATCACTGATGTCTACACTTACTGTGAAGCCCAGGGCATTCAGATCGACACAATTTCTCAGGAGATGGGTCCGGCACAATTCGAGCTGAATTTTTTGCACGGGAACGCGATTGATCTTGCCGACCAGGTTTTGCTGTTCAAGCGCACGGTCAGGGAAGCAGCTATCTCCCACGAGATGATGGCAACTTTCCTGGCGCGGCCCATCTCGGAGGAGGCGGGCAGTGCACTGCACATTCATCAAAGCGTTATCGACGAGGATGGCAGTAACATTTTTTCCAATAAAAACGGCGGCCCCAGTGACCTGTTCATGTCATACATTGGCGGCCTGCAGAAATACATGCCGGAGGCACTGCTGATTTTTGCGCCGTACGCAAACTCGTACAGAAGATTCCTGAGCTACTGGGCATCGCCGGTCAATCTGGGTTGGGCCGTCGATAATCGAACCGTTGGGCTGCGCGTCCCGGATTCAGAACCCGAGGCAAGACGGGTCGAAAACCGTCTCGCCGGGTCAGACGTCAATCCCTACCTTGCACTCGCCGGATCGCTCGCATGTGGTTACCTGGGAATGATCGAGGGCGTGAAACCCGCGGCCCCCATTGAGGGCAGCGCGTATGACCTGCCTTTTAGCCTGCACCGTTTTCTGTATGAGGCGATTGATTCGTTTGAGGACAGTGCAGCCATGCGCTCGACCCTCGGTGATTCTTTTGTCAATCTTTATGCCGCTGTGAAGAAGATGGAATGTCACGAATTCCAGGAAATCGTTACGCCCTGGGAGAGAGAAGTCCTTATGTTCAACGTCTAGGTTTGGGAGCGGCTTGAGCCGCGATCCCCGACGCCCGTTCGCAGCAGCGGCTTTAGCCGGGAACCCCGACGCCAGCGGGTAGGAGCGGCGTTAGCCGCGCTTTCACTATTTCAGGATATGGAGCGAAGGTGACCTTCTGATTCGTCTCAGCTAGCATCGTTGCCATTGCAATGTGGCCCGCTGGCCACCCGGGGATACCAATGGCTATCGCAGAAAACCGCTCACCGTCGGAGTGGCAGGAACTTGACCGTCAACACTACCTGCATCCGTTCACCGACCACAAAGCATTGGGCGAGAAGAAAAGCCGCATTATCACGCGTGCCGACGGCGTCTATATCTATGATGCGGACGGCAACAAGATTCTGGACGGCATGTCCGGCCTGTGGTGCGTTAATGCCGGATACGGTCGCGACGAACTGGTCGAAGCTGCCGCCGCGCAACTACGGGAACTTCCCTACTACAACAGTTTCTTTCAGTGTGCTCATCCGCCGTCGATTGAATTGTCCCACGTCCTCGGTGAAGTAACACCACCACACTTCAGCCGCGTTTTTTATACTGGCTCAGGCTCGGAATCGATCGACACAATGATTCGCATGGTGTGGCGCTATTGGGATCTGATGGGGCAACCGGAACGCAAACTCATCATCGCCAGAAAGAACGCCTATCACGGCTCGACAGTCGCCGGGGCGAGCCTCGGCGGCATGACGCCGATGCACAACCAGGGGGGCAGTCTCGGCAACATCACGCATATAGAGCAACCTTACTGGTTCGGCAGCGATCACTCGATGTCGCCGGACGACTTCGGCCTATTCGCCGCTCGCGAACTCGAGAAAAAGATCGAAGAAGCAGGCGCAGACAAAGTTGCGGCGTTCGTTGCTGAACCCATCCAGGGTGCCGGTGGAGTCATCATTCCGCCCGACACCTACTGGCCGGAAATTCAGCGGATCTGCGACGAACACGGCATACTCCTGATCACCGACGAGGTCATCTGTGGCTTCGGTCGTCTCGGTGAATGGTTTGGTGCTGACTATTACGGCGTTAAGTCCGATCTCATGACATTCGCGAAGGGTGTCACGTCCGGTTACCTGCCGTTAGGCGGAGTCATGGTCGGTGACCGGGTTACCGATGTCCTGGTCGACAAGGGTGGCGAGTTTTTTCATGGCTTTACCTACTCGGGACACCCGGCATCCTGCGCAGTCGCAATCGAAAACATACATATTCTGCGGCGGGAAAAACTGGTGGAACGCGTTCGCGACGACATCGGACCCTACCTGCAGGAAAAGTGGGCGACACTGGCGGAGCATCCATTGGTCGGCGAAACGCGCATGGTCGGATTGATGGGCGCACTCGAGTTGGTCAGGGATAAATCTTCGCTGGAACGGTTTGCGGAAGATGACGGGGTCGGAACGATCTGCAGGGACTTCCTGGTCAATAACGGTCTCGTGATGCGAGCCGTCGGTGATACGATCGTGACCGCTCCGCCATTGACGCTATCGCACGAGGAAGCGGACGAACTGATCGAGAAGGCATGGAAGTGCCTGGACCTGACGCAGCAATCGCTCTGATATCTGGGGAAAATAATGACGGTTAAGAAAGCGGGTGATCACGCCATTGAGCGGGATAGCCTTTATGGCACAACAAGCGAGCCTACCTATGCAGGCGCTGTTTCGTTTATGCGTCGCAAATACACGCGGGATCTTGCGGGCGTGGACCTCGTGGTTACCGGTGTGCCACTGGATACGGCAACGACCAACCGGCCAGGCGCGCGCTTCGGCCCTCGGGGCATTCGGGCCGCTTCATCCTGCATTTCCTGGATGCGCCCTTACGACACGGACGTGGATCCATTCGACAAGCTGGCAGTTGTCGACTACGGCGATTGCTTTTTCGATTTCGGGCGCCCCGAAACAATTCCGGATGCGATTGAGGCCCATGCCAGTAGCATTATCGATCAGGGACCTGGATTGCTGACGCTGGGAGGCGACCATTTCATCGCGTGGCCGCTCCTGAAAGCGCACGCGAAGAAACACGGTAAACCGCTATCACTGCTTCACTTCGATGCACACAGCGATACCTGGGAAGATGAAGAGGGTCGAGTCGATCACGGCACGATGTTCTGGCATGCAGCGAAGGAAGGGCTCGTGGATCCTGCGCGCTCGGTACAGATTGGTTTGCGAACAACAAACGATGACACGCTTGGGTTCAATATATTCGATGGTCCCTTTGTGCACGGCAACGGCGTCGACAAAGTGATCGAAGAGACCCGCAAGGTTCTCGGCGACAGCCTGGTCTACCTGAGTTTCGACATCGATTGCCTCGATCCGAGTTATGCACCCGGCACCGGGACACCGGTTTGCGGCGGCCTTACGTCTCATCAGGCGATCGCGATTCTTCGCGGACTGGTTGGGATCAACATTGTCGGTATGGACATCGTCGAAGTGGCGCCTGCATACGATGTAGGTGAGATCACGGCACTGGCAGGCGCGACACTGGCGATGGAAATGGTCAATATGTATGCAAATCGGCCCGCAGTTTGATCGCCTGACCTGATGCCCGCTTCGCCGTCAAAGCATGCACAGTTTCTTGACGCTGCTATCCAGGAAGCGAAAGATGGTCTGGTCGTTGGCGGCATTCCGATTGGCTCAGTGCTGGTTATCGATAATGAAATCGTGGCCCGGGGACACAACAAGAGAGTGCAGTCTGGCAGCGCGGTCTTGCACGCGGAGATGGACTGTCTCGAGAATGCCGGCAGGCTGACCGCCGCGGACTATGAAAGATCGGTTCTCTATTCGACCTTGTCGCCATGCGACATGTGCAGCGGAGCAGTGCTGCTGTACAAGATTCCCCGCGTAGTCATCGGCGAGAACAGGACCTTTCAGGGCCCGGAAGAATACCTGCGCAGTCGAGGTGTGGCACTGGAGATCGTAAACGATCCCAGGTGTATTCAACTTATGCAGGCATTCATCGAGAAAAGTCCTGCGCTGTGGGATGAGGATATCGGTGAATAGGCCGGCCTTTTGAAGATCTGGGTCGATGCCGACGCGTGCCCGGCAGTGATCAAGGAAATCCTGTTCAGGGCAGCGAGGCGCACCATGACCGAGACCACGCTGGTCGCCAACCAGTTTATCCGCGTCCCAACATCACCGTACCTGAACTCGATTCAGGTTGCTTCCGGCTTTGACGTCGCTGACAATGAAATCGTCGCGCGACTGAGCGCAGGAGACCTGGTTATTACGGCCGACATTCCGCTCGCAGCCGAAGTCATCGAGAAAGGTGGCCATGCGTTGAATCCACGTGGTGAGCTATACACAACGGAAAACATCAAGGCGCGACTGAACATGCGGGATTTCATGGACACACTGCGAGGCAGTGGCATCCAGACGGGCGGGCCGAAAGAACTCAGCCAGAGTGACCGGCAGGCCTTTGCCAATGCGCTGGACCGGCTGTTGGCGAAAAATTCGAAGGGTGCATAGCAACGATTGTGAAGTGACGCAGTCGTGTCTAATTCCTGCGCTGAATCATCGACCTCAGTTCCGATTCAGCAGGCCAAAAGCCCTGTGCAGAATCTTCGATGATTTCTTGCCACATTATTGCGGCAATATCATCTTCGCCCCTGAAATGATGCTCCATTGCGATTGCGAATTTACCGATGCTGTCGGCACGAGGTAATAGTTCCTGTTCATTGAGCGCGCCTTTGAAAAACAGTACGCCCTCGTAATACGTGTGGTTCTCGAGCAAGTCCAGGTCCTCCGGAAATTCGGAGACCAGTTGCCTCGCAGCCGCTTCTTGTCCCAGTTTCCTGTGCGCAAGATAGCGCCAGTAGGTTGTCGCCACCAAGCGATCGCTGTGTTGAACAAGCGGTTCGATGCTCGAGCGCTCCATGCCACGCAGGACGTCGCCGTATTCTCCGACGGCCCAACTCGTTTGTCCGAGATAGTAGTGAATGTTGGCCCGGTATGAACCGAGATACTGATGCCTCGCATTAATGACACCATCGGGCTCGTAACTATCCTGCACATTTTCAACTAACGCCGCTGCACGCCGATAATCAGCAATCGCTCGATCGAACTCGCGATTTCTCGCGAGGTGCCGGCCACGAAAGCGCAGCAGTTTGTAGCTGTCCGGGAAGCGTTCGAGGCCCTCGGTAAAAACGTCAATCGCATCCCGATATCGCACCAGGTAGCCGAGGCGACGCCCCAGCCAGATATAAGAATCCTCGCGTTCGGGTGCGACAGCCATCACCGCCCGCGCAATTTCCAGGTCTTTCTCGAGTCTTGCCCTTGTTTCCGGATTCCAGGCTGGCTCGCGCAGCGGAGTGCCGATCAACGAAGTCGGGCTTTCACTTGCCTGGATACCTTGTGCGGTGGCCGGAACAGTCACTGCAAATACAACGAGTCCGGTAAACAGCAATAGCCATCTGGAATATGCAGCTTTGGTCGGTACATGCAGAGTGGCTATCGCGGGCATTGTTTTGACTCGTTATTCCGTGACGAGTCCAGTATCGCAAATGGCTGGTACGAAGTCTTGCAGCAGGCAGACGGAGGGCCGCACCTCAGCCCTCGGCCGAGACCCGATCAAAAACTCGGCGGGGTGCACGCAGACACAATCAGGCAGTCCTCGTTACCCGTATTCCTGAATCGATGCGGCAGGTTGCTGCTGAATCGATAGGCGTCACCGGCCGACAAGGTCTGCACCTGTTCGCCGACGGTTACCTCCAGTCGTCCCTGCAAAACGACGCCGCCTTCCTCGGCGTCGTGACTCAGCATCGACCGCCCGGTATCTGCTCCGGGTTGATAGCGCTCATACAGTATCTGCAGCTGACTACCGCTTAAATCGCTGCCGACCTGCAGGTACGAAATCGGACCGCTGCTGATCTCCGAAAGTTCGGATTGCAGATAGAAATACTTGTTATCTGTCAGTGAATCGGCAGCAAAGAACGCCGCGAACGACACATTCATAGATTCCAGAATTCGTTTCAGCATGCCCATCGAGGGATCAGTCCGCCCATTTTCGATGAGGGAGATCGTCGCGTTGGATACGCCTGATTCGGCCGCCAGCCTGCGCTGGGACAGGCCCCGGGACGTGCGCAAAGACTTCAGTCTCAAGCCAATATTCTCCATCGTACGACCTCGTGTTGAATTGTTAAATATGTTTAACGAAATTCTTCGATATTCTAATCAAAACAAGGGGTTATTTTCAATTGTTTAAATATTGTTAACTGATTCAGCTTCCAGTACCCTGATTTTCTAACCGCAACAGAACGCACCGGTTGGCGCGACGAAATTCGCCGACATCAATCTGAGATTAAATGGAGCTCAGTTATGACAGACAACACAGCACGACAACTCGACCACGATCTTCCGGATCTTGAATCCTATTGGATGCCCTTTACCGGCAACCGCTACTTCAAGGAACATCCTCGACTGATCTCGCGCGCGGAAGGCATGTACTGCTACACCACCGAGGGCAGGAAACTGCTTGATGCTGTTGCCGGTCTCTGGTGCTGCAACGCGGGACACTGCAATCCCAAGATTGTCGAGGCGATAAAGACACAGGCTGAAACGCTGGATTATTCGATGGCCTTTCAACTTGGCCACCCGATGGCATTCGAGCTGGCGAATCGCCTGACCGATATGGCGCCAGAAGGTATCGACTACGCTTTCTTCGTCAATTCAGGGTCGGAAGCGGTCGACACGGCGCTCAAGATGGCGCTTGCATATCACCGCACGCGCGGTGAAGGCGCAAGGACGAGATTCATCGGCCGCGAAAAGGGCTATCACGGCGTTGGATTTGGCGGCATATCGGTCGGTGGAATGTCGCCGAACCGGAAGATGTTTGGTGCGATGCTGCCTGGCGTCGATCATCTGCCACACACGCACAATATCGAACACAATGCCTACTCCCGTGGATTGCCACAATGGGGCGCGCACCTGGCGGACGAACTCGAAAATATCGTTGCGCTGCACGACGCGTCGACGATTGCGGCAGTCATCGTTGAGCCAATTGCAGGCTCAGCCGGGGTCATTCTCCCGCCCGAGGGATACCTGAAACGACTTCGTGAGATCTGCGACAAACACGGCATTCTGCTGATTTTCGATGAGGTCATATGTGGATTCGGCCGAACCGGCGATACGTTCGGCGCTGCCCGTTTCGAGGTGACTCCGGACCTGATGACAACCGCGAAAGGGCTGACCAGCGGCACGGTGCCAATGGGTGCGGTGCTGGCGTCGAAAGATATCTACGATACCTTCATGACCGGCCCGGATGGCGCCATCGAATTCTTCCATGGTTACACCTACTCGGGTCACCCGCTGGCCGCCGCCGCCGGGTGCGCGACACTCGACGTCTATCAGGGCGAAGGCCTGTTCGAGCGGGCGCGGAGCATGGAAGGCCGGTTTGAAGATGCGTTGCACAGCCTGAAGGGCGAACCCAACGTCATCGATATCCGCAACTTTGGTCTGATCGGTGCCGTCGAACTCGAGGGTATCGAGGGTCAGCCCACGGCGCGGGCGATGTCGATATTCCGCGAGTGTTTCGATAACGGCGTTATTATCCGCACGACCGGGGACACCCTGGCATTTTCGCCGCCCCTGATCATCAGCGATGCAGAGATTGACACTGTCGTGGAGACGGTCCGTACCGCATTGCGGGCACAATAAAAAGCAGGAACACATCAAATGGCACAGAAAGCGGAAAACATAGGCGAAATTCGAAGCGTCAATAACTGGGTAAATGGTCAACGCCAGGACGCGGTGTCGGATCGCTGGGCGGATGTATTCGATTCCGCGACCGGCGAAAAATGCGCCGAGGTGGTGATGTCGTCAGAAGCCGATGTCGACGTGGCACTGCGGGCGGCAAAGGCCGCACTTCCGGGCTGGTCTCGTACGCCTGTGCTGCGACGCGCGCGCATCATGTTCAAGCTAAAAGAGTTGATCGAACGCGATCGTGCCGAAATTGCCGCCCTGATAACGCAGGAGCACGGCAAGGTCCTGCACGATGCGGATGGATCCATTCAGCGCGGCCTGGAAGTCGTCGAATTCGCCTGCGGCATTCCGCATCTTCTGAAAGGTGAGTACAACGACCAGGTAGGCACTGGTGTGGATACTTATTCCATGCGCCAACCGGTTGGCGTCTGCGTCGGAATCACACCCTTCAATTTTCCGGCGATGGTGCCGCTTTGGATGTTCCCGCTGGCGATTTCCTGCGGCAATACCTTCATTCTGAAGCCCTCTGAGAAAGATCCAAGCTGTGCATTGAAATGGGCCGAACTCCTCACGGAGGCTGGCTTGCCGCCAGGTGTGTTCAACGTGGTGCAGGGCGATCATGTCGCCGTCAATTCGCTGTTGAATGACGATCGAGTGAACGCGGTGAGCTTTGTTGGCTCGACCCCCGTTGCGGAGCATGTTTATAAGACGGCAGCGGACAATGGCAAACGTGTCCAGGCGCTCGGTGGCGCGAAAAATCACCTGGTCGTTATGCCGGACGCAGACATGGATCAGGTCGCCGATGCCCTGGTTGGAGCCGGCTATGGATCCGCAGGCGAACGGTGTATGGCGATCTCGGCGATTGTTGCCGTGGGCGATTCAGCAGAACCGTTGCTGGAAAAATTGTTGCCCCGGATTGCTGAACTGAAAGTTGGCAACGGCCTGGACAACTCCAATGATATGGGCCCGCTCATCACGGCCGAACATCGCGACAAGGTTCGCTCCTATATCGATATCGGTGAAGAAGAGGGCGCCACGGTAGTGGTTGACGGGCGTACACATGAAATCACCGAATCGCCGGGATACTTCCTGGGACCGACGCTCTTTGATCACGCGACCAGGGACATGCGTGTTTACCAGGAAGAGATTTTTGGTCCGGTGCTGACGATGATTCGCGTGGAGTCGTTTGATGAAGCGATTCAACTGGTAAATGAGCACGAGTACGGCAATGGAACGGCAATATTTACGCGCGACGGAGATGCCGCGCGTGAATTCGCCAATGGTATTCAGGTCGGCATGGTGGGAGTCAATGTGCCTATTCCGGTGCCGTTGGCATTTCATAGCTTTGGTGGTTGGAAACGTTCTCTCTTCGGGGATATGTCGATCTATGGTCCGGAGGGCGTACGTTTCTACACGCGTTTGAAGACGGTCACTTCCCGTTGGCCGACAGGCATTCGCGCCGGTGCGGATTTCTCCATGCCGACAATGTAGTATTTCGATCCCACGATAATGGATCGAACTGCGTGACAGCCAGCAGTTTAATTGACGCATTCAAAGACTGGTCGGCCGAACGCCGACCGCTTGTGCTGGCGACAGTTTTCGAAACCGCCGGTTCAACGTACAGCAAATGCGGCGCACAGATGCTCATCACTGACGATGGCCGGTTTCAGGGCATGCTGTCGGGTGGGTGTCTCGAAGGTGACCTTGCCGAGCGCGCCCGCGATGTGCTCACTTCGGGCATTTCACAGTCTGTTGTTTACGATCTTGGTCAGAACGATGAGGAGCTCTGGGGGCTCGGAGTCGGATGCGATGGGCTGATGAAGATTTTTCTGCAGCCGCTGCTGCCGGGCACAAACCCGGGCACGAACTATGAACCGTTTGCGACGATGGCGGGCGTATTCGCGGGTGACAAGATCCAGGTGGCTGCGACGGTGATCGACTCCACAATGACGCAGTTAACCGCTGGCGCCACAATGGTGACTACCGATGGCGGCATTGGCTATTCGAATTTGCCCACCGCGTTCGAGGCGGAGATCAGCGAACTTTGCGACGAATTACGGGGTGCGGGAGTTTCCGCGTGTCGCGGCATATCCGTGACGTCCGGGGATGCGACCGTGCTGTTTACGTTGCTTACGCCGCCGCCTTCGATTCTTGTCCTGGGCGCGGGCCTCGATGCCGAGCCGGTGGTTCGATTTGCCCGTGAGCTCGGCTGGAGGGTGACCGTGCAGGATCATCGTCCCGCCTACGTGGAGGTCGGCGATTTCAGCGGGGCGGAAAAGCTGATTTGTGTTCCGGTGGATCAACTACGAGACGCTGTAGACTTCGATCGATTTGCCGCGACAATCATTATGAGTCATCACCTGGTCAGTGATCGCAAGTACCTGGCGCAAATTGCAGAGACCGATATCGCTTACGTCGGGTTGTTGGGCCCGATCGATCGTCGCCGCAGGTTGCTTGAGGATCTCGGCCCGGACGCCGAAAAACTTGAATCTCGCTTGCACGGTCCCGCCGGGATAGACATTGGCGGTCGTGGGCCGGCATCGATCGCGCTATCGATCATTGCCGAAATTCATCTTGAAATGATGCGCCCCGGACCTGGCGTTTAAGAACTGGCAACTTCGCCTGGCAGGAAAACGCGTACGATAAGCTCGGTAAGCTCGTCGAGCGTTTCGTCCGATTCGAAGTCGATATTACTCGTGCTTTTCAACTCCAGCGCCAGTGCGATCAGTCCACCCGAAGAGACGCGGATCATGTTGTATATCATTGCCGGGTCACCCGGAACGGCGACATTTTTCTCCTGCAGTTCGACAATATAAGTCGTTGCCGATTCGGACAATGGCTTCAGGAAGTTTTCGCTGAGCCATTCGAGCCTGCTACTTGGATTGCTGGATTCCTGCAGGATAATTTTGTGCAGTGCCGGGTGGCTGGCGGCATAGCGAACATAGATCCTGATCATCGCGGCGAAGCGGGCCTTGGGGCAGTCGCCGGCGCGCATTTCCGCAGCATTACGCAATGCCTGCACAAAATCCGCAAACACGTACTTGACCGCGGATCGCCAGAGTCGATCCTTGTTGCCGAAGTGATAGGTGATCAGTGGGTGGTGCACGCCGGCACGCGCCGCAATATCGCGTGTAGACGTACCGAGGAACCCGCCTTCAGAGAAGGCCTCGAGTGATGCATCCAGTAATTTTTGTTTGGTTCGAAGACTGCGTTGTTGTTGCTTACGCGGCTGTCTTGCCGGGCTTTCTGTCACTTACGTTCGCCTTTTATGCGTTATTTTTGGCATAAGAGTACCCGGTGGAGCCAAAATGGTCCAATCCGGATTGTTTCTCGAGTGGAAAAGTTTTCGTCAGTTACTGCAGATCAAACGACAGTCGCACGGCCGAGCGCTTCTCGACAGCTGCACCGTTTTCGATAACCGGTGCGAAACGCCAACTCTGCACGGCATCCATTGCAGCCTGGTCGAATGTGTCGCGCGGTTCCGAGCGACTGATCGCGATATCGCTGACTTGCCCATTCTTGCTGACCGTGAAGGTCAGATCCACGGCACCGGTTATGCCGCGACGGCGAGCGGCACGAGGATATTCCGGCCCTACGTAGTTGGTGCGCGTAAGCTGGCTAATAGGCACGATTTCAGGCTCTACGGGCCCGCTGCTCGTTGCAGGGGCAGGTGCGACAGACTGTGCCTGCTGTACCGGAATTGCGGGCAACTGCTGGCGCGCTTCGCCAAGCGGCCGTTCGGCTGCATTGTTCGCGACGGCCGCGCCCGAAAGGCCGAATGTCGTAACACCAGCGCCGGCGGATGCATTCGCTACTGTCGGCCTGGGCTTCGGAGCTACTGCTGTTGCTACGCTCGTCGGCTTGGCGCGCGTTGCTGTTGACCTGGTTGGAATAGCGGCACCGACACCCAATGGTGAAGACGTTGCGACATCGTTTGCCCGCGATTCCGTTGCGACCAGGTCGGCAGCGGCTGCTTCCATCTGGCGTCTTTCTGCAGCGATTCTGGCTGCAGTTTCACGTTCATTATCGGCCAGACGCTGTTCCTCTGCCTGCCGCTGTTCTTCGGCCAGGCGATCCGCGTCGGCCTGCCGCTCCAGCCTCGCGAGGCGTTCAGCCTCCGCCTGTTGCCGGAGCGCCGCCAATCGATCGGCTTCAGCCTGCGTTGCCAGAGTCGGCTTGTCGGGCAGCTTCTGCCTGTTGCGCAAGTTGCGCTTGTCTGCCTGATTCCGCAATTGCTTCTCGTGCATCAGCCAGCGCAGTGGTCGACGCGCTCAGCTCAGCGCTCGCCGGATCAACTGCGCGCGCACCGTTCAACAGTGCCTCGGCATTATCCAGCTGACCATTATCGATCGCGACGCGAGCCTGCAACACGAGCTTGCTCGCGACGGCAATGAGCCCCTGCCGCGCGGCCTGGTTACCCGGGTCACTCGCAAGTGCTGATTCAAAATAGTAGCGGGCGTTGTTGTTCGCAGGCGCTACCAGGTCGCCGGCTTCCAGTCGCTCGTTGGCTAGCGCGATGGTTGCACCAACTTCCTGCTGCGCGCGTGCTGATGACAGTTCTGCCGTCAACAGACCAATTTCTGTCGCGTCGCTTCCCGCAAGTGAGCGTGCTTCGGATATCAGCGTACCGGCATCTTCGAACCGACCGTCCCGAATCGCTACACGAGCCAGGTCAGATCGGTCCCGGAAGACAAGTTCGTTGACTTGTGCGGTGAGAAACGTAAGGCGCGAATTACCCGGATCGGCGAGCCGCGCCATACTGAGCGCGTTCTCCGCTTCCGCGGCGTTGTGCGAAAGAATTGCGCTTTCGACAACGCCTAATACTTCTGCAACGACATCGGCCAGTTCGGCAGTGACGGTGGCATCACCGCCAGCCTGTGCCGCAACTGCGACGAAATATTCAACCGCATTGTTACCCGCGGGTGCTATAAGATTTCCCGCAGCCCGCGCCGACCGGGCCTGTTCGAGCATCACGGCGTAAGGCGCGTCCTGGACAGCGGCAGCGGTTGTGGTCGGTAGTCGTGTTTCGGGTTCAGTGACGGCCGGTGCGAGAGGCTCACTGCGCGCTTCTGCCGGTGCGGCTTCAGCCGGCTGCGCGACCTCACTGGCAACGAGTTCGTCGGGTCCTGATTCGCCACCGATGACCAGCCACAGCGTGACCGCAACGGCGACAACTGCAGCGCCGGCGATTGCCAGGACTTTCGGATTCCGGGCATTTGACGACATGTCGCCGACCGATTCCAGCATGCCGGCAGCGCCACCTGATACTGAATCGCTGGCCGCGGAAAATGACTTGCCTACGGACACAGCGATGCCGGTCATTGTTTCGGTAAAGCTATTGGTTTCGCCGAAGGCCTGATCCAGTCCATCATCCAGCGGCAGTTCGATCGACGTAGCAGATATCGTGGGCTCAATCTTTTGCTTCGGTTCCCTGGTATTTTTCGCCTTCGGAGCGGGTGTCGGCACAGTTGCCTTCTTGACCGCGGGCTGGGGGGCAGGCTTCGCAGCGACTTTAGGTGCGGGGACAGGATTCGCAGCGGCTTTAGGTGCGGGGACCGGTTTCGCTGCGACTACAGGCGCAGGGACAGGCTTCATGACCGGTTTTGGTGCCGGCTTGGGCGCCGGTGCTGGTTTCGGCGCCGCTTTAGCGACTGGTGCAGGCTTTGGTGCAGTGGACGGCACACCTTGCGACTTCGGTTTGAAAGCGTCGTCCGGCGCTTCCATGTGATGTTTGACCGAGGCTTCGATTGCCAGCCGCGAACGGCCTGGTGACACGGGCTTCAGAAGGAAGCGGTAAACATGGCCACGGTTGATCAGGTCCATCAGGAGTTCGCCATCGTCCCGACGGCCGGCAACAATGGCCACGATCCGCGGACTATCCTTCCGCAGCCGTTGTGAAAGCGCCTCTACTTTCGAGCCGACCATCGCGGCATCCGTGACCAAAACGCCAACTTTGTTCTTGCGCACGATTTCCTCGGCCTGCGTCGGCGTCACAGCATGGTAAACGTTGTGCAGACCGCGCGCGGAATCTCTGATCGTGCCGAGAAACTCTTCGTCTTTTGTCAGCACGAGTACATCCACTTCGCGACCACCAACGCCGGGCGTGAAATCAATCTTGCCAGGTTTCAGCGCAGGCATGGTGCCCGTGCCGTCGCTGATAATTGCCGAGCCGTTTTCCGACGTCTCCATGACGATGTGTTCTGCTACCGGTTCATCGACATTGGCTTTCGTATCGTTGGCGGATTCCGCCAGTGCCATCAGACGGACGCGTTGATTCGCTGATTCGATTAATTCAATTAATGCTTCCGGCGTAATTGCGCCGCGCACGATCTGGAATACTTCCTGGTCCCCGACCAGTGCTTCGAGACCATCCTGCTTATCGGTTCCTGCGAGCAGAATGCCGATCGTATCCGGAGACCTTTTCTTCGCTTCCCGCAACGCTTCGAGTCCACTCATCCCCGGCAGCTCCTGCGCAGAGACAATAACGTGAATCGGTGTGTCGCCAAGGGTGTTCAGTGCTTCTGTGCCACTGGTTGCACAATGGACTGAATATTTGTCAGTGAATCCTGCACTGAGCCTGTCCAATGTGCTTTGCTGGCTATGCAGCAACAGTACCTGCGTTTTGAATTGTTCCAGCGACACTGACGTCCTCCTTGGCGACTTATGTCCAATAGCATTCGGAAACACTAGCGGTCGCTGAGTATATCCCCGCCATTAAAGGTAAATGTCGCCGCGGGCCGACAAGATTTCGAATCTGTGATGCGGTGCACAGTCATAATGCAGGTGGCGTCACGTTTGGGCCGCGCCCGACGATCCGGCGATAGTTCGAGTGGCGTTTGCCCGTCGCGTTGCGCAGGGCTGCGCAACGAAAATGACGGTCGAATCTGACGAGTCAGGCGGCGATGCCGCGGTCGCGGATCTCGCTGCTGAGCGTGTCGATTGCTTCCTGCAGGCCAAGCACCTTTTGATGCCTGGATCCAAGGCGACGTAAAGCGACTGTCTTCTCCTCGACCTCGCGCTGGCCGACGGCCAGTAACGCAGGAACTTTTGCAACGCTGTGCTCACGAACCTTGTAGGAAATCTTCTCGTTTCTGAGGTCGACTTCGGCCGAGATTCCGGCACGGCATAAACTGTCTGCGACATCCTGTGCGTAGGCGTCTGCTTCGGATGTGATCGTGAGCACCTTGACCTGCGTCGGCGCCAGCCATAAGGGCAGGTTGCCGGCATGGTGCTCGAGGAGTATCCCGATAAACCGTTCCAGTGAGCCAAACATCGCTCGATGTAACAGCACCGGCGTATGCTTCTGGCCGTCCTCGCCAATATAACTTGCGCCCAGTCGGGAAGGCAGGTTGAGGTCTACCTGGTGCGTGCCACATTGCCAGTCCCGCCCGATTGCATCGCGCAATACAAATTCGAGCTTGGGACCATAGAAGGCACCTTCACCCGGGTTGTGCGTATAGTCCAGCCCTGACGATTCCAACGCGGCCTTCAGCGCGTGCTCTGCCTGGTCCCAAACTGAATCTTCGCCGACGCGAACTTCAGGACGATCCGCAAACTTGATCAGAATATCTTCGAAACCGAAATCCTTGTAGATACCAAGAATTTGATCGCAAACAGCGATCGTCTCGGACGTAATTTGCTCCGGCGTGCAAAAAATATGGGCGTCGTCCTGTGTGAACGCACGCACCCTGAGCATGCCGTGTAACGCGCCTGATGGTTCGTAACGGTGCACTTTGCCAAACTCGGCGAGGCGATAGGGTAGTTCGCGATAACTGGTAATGCCCTGCTTGAACACCTGGACATGACCCGGACAATTCATCGGCTTGATCGCATAGCAGCGACCATCCTCAGTATCCGATGTATACATGTGCTCGCCGAAAGACTCCCAGTGACCCGACGCTTCCCAGAGCGAGCGATCCATCAGCTCGGGCGTGTTGACCTCATGGTAGCCAGCCTCAGTTTGCCGTTCGCGCATGTAGCCGATCAGGTTCTGGAACAGGCTCCAACCCTTCGGGTGCCAGAAGACGGCGCCGGGCGCCTCTTCCTGAAAATGAAACAAGTCCATAATTCGTCCAAGACGACGATGATCCCGCTTTTCCGCCTCCTCGAGTTGCATAAGGTATTTGCGAAGCTGCTTGTCATTGGCCCAGGCTGTTCCGTAAATTCTTTGCAATACCGCATTCTTCGCATCGCCGCGCCAGTACGCACCCGATACACGCGTGAGGTGAAACGCCTTGCCAAGTTTCCCGGTGGAAGGAAGATGAGGTCCGCGGCACAGGTCAATAAATTCGCCCTGCTTGTAAAGCGTCAGCGTTTCGTCGCCTGGGATATCTTCTATGATTTTCGCTTTGTATTCTTCGCCCTGATCGCGGAAAAACTGTATCGCTTCCTGGCGATCCCAGACTTGTCGTTCGATGGATTCGTCGCGATCGACGATCTCTTTCATACGTGTTTCGATGACTTCAAGATCGTCCGCGGTAAAAGGTTCTTCGCGTGAGAAATCGTAGTAGAAGCCGTTCTCGATCGCCGGGCCGATGGTCACCTGGGTTTCAGGCCAGAGTTCCTTGACGGCCTCTGCGAGGACGTGCGCCGCATCATGGCGCAGCAGATCCAGACCCTCTTCGGACTCTCGGGTAATGATCGCGACGCTCGCATCGCTCGCGATGTCCCGGGTCAGGTCCCACATCTCGTCATCGACCCGAATGGCAACGGCATCGCGCGCCAGGCTCTTGCCGATGGACGCGGCGATGTCCATGCCCGTTACGACGTTGTCATACTGACGTTCAGAACCGTCAGGTAGTTGAATTTTTGGCATTTTTTCCAGCGTTTGAGGGTGAGAATCAAGTCGCGCGCTATTGTACAGAATACTACGACTTAGCCAAACGCGATGGACGGATACTCCGTGGCCAATGCACGGTACAATTTGCTGCGAGGGCCTAACGAGCGAGCTATGAAAGACGATCTACCTGTCAGCCAGTTTCCCGCGAGCGAGCACGACCACAGCGGTTGCGTCGAGCGAGCCGTGCAGAACGCAGAGCAGATATGCCGCGAACGTGGGTTGCGCCTGACGGCGCAGCGTCGTCGTGTGCTCGAGCTTGTCTGGGACAGTCATAAGCCCGTCGGCGCCTACGAAATACTGGCGGCACTCAAGGATGACGGCCGCAGCGCCGCCCCACCCACCGTATATCGAGCGCTCGATTTTCTGATAGAGGCCAACCTGGTCCATCGGCTGGATTCGCTCAATGCCTTTATCGGTTGCCCGGACCCCAACAACCCACACACCGGCCAGTTCCTGATCTGTCGACAGTGCCGCTCGGTAGCCGAACTGGACGATCAGCGGATTAGCGACCTGATCGTCAGGAGCGCGTCCGGTTGCGGGTTTTCCGCAACGCACCAGACGCTCGAGGTTCAGGGCGTCTGCCGGGCCTGCAGAACCTAGTAATACGTGTCATAGCGCGTACAATTGCGCGGCCCTGATTCGAAGCATCTTTCCGGTTTATGAGCGACAACGAAGCAACAGATTTTATTCGGCAGATCATCAGTGACGACATTGCCGCTGGCAAACACAATGGTCGCGTCGTGACCCGATTTCCGCCTGAGCCAAACGGGTTCCTGCATGTGGGTCACGCGAAATCCATCTGCCTGAATTTTGGCGTCGCTGAGGAGAATGCAGGAAAGACGTTTCTGCGTTTCGACGACACCAATCCCGGCAGAGAGAGCGCAGAATACGTCGACGCGATCAAAAAGGATGTTCGCTGGCTGGGCTTCGACTGGGAGGATCGGCTCACGCATGCATCCGACTATTTTGATCAGCTGTATGACGCAGCCGTGAAGCTCATCGAGATGGACAAGGCCTATGTCGATAGCCTGAGCGCCGAGGAAATTCGCGAATATCGCGGTACGCTGACGGAACCCGGCAGAAACAGCCCGCACCGCGAGCGCAGCATCGAAGAAAACCTGGACCTGTTCCGCCGTATGCAGGACGGAGAGTTTGACGACGGCGCACATGTTTTGCGGGCGAAGATCGACATGTCCTCGCCCAACATGAACATGCGTGATCCGACGCTGTACCGAATTCGAAAGATTCCGCATCAGAATACGGGTGACAAATGGAACATCTACCCCATGTACGATTTTGCGCATGGTCTGTCCGATGCTTTCGAAGGAATCACACACTCTCTTTGTACGCTCGAGTTTGAAGACCACCGGCCCTTGTATGACTGGTTTCTTGATCAAATCGTGCCGCAACACAGACCGCAACAGATCGAGTTTTCCCGCCTCAATCTTGCCTACGCGCTCACGAGTAAGCGCAAACTCAACGCGCTGGTCGAGGACGGCGTCGTTAGCGGTTGGGACGACCCTCGACTCGCGACGATTGCCGGCATGCGACGACGAGGTTATCCGCCGGAGGCGCTGCGGGATTTCATTAGTCGTGTCGGTGTGACCAAGAAAGAAAATCTGATCGAGATGGGTGTGCTGGAAAACAGCGTACGGGAGTACCTCGGGGATGATGCGCCGCGAAGAATGGCGGTGATCAAGCCGCTCAAGGTCGTCATCACGAATTATCCCGAAGGGCAGACTGAGCAGATGACGGCGATGAATCATCCGGCGAAACCGGAGTTCGGTACGCGCGAGATGCCATTCAGTCGTGAGATCTACGTTGAGCAGGACGACTTCATGGAAGAAGCGCCGCGCAAATTCTTCCGCCTGAAGCCCGGCGGCGAGGTGCGACTAAGATTCGCTTACATTATTCGTTGCGATGAAGTCATCAAAGACGAAGCCGGCAATGTCGTTGAACTTCGGTGCAGCTATGACCCGGAAACCAAGAGCGGCAGCGCGGCAAGTGATCGCAAGGTGAAGGGAACCATTCACTGGGTTTCGGTTGAGCATTCTGTCGCGGCTGAGGTTCGCCTGTACGATCGCCTGTTTTCTGTGCCGAATCCGGGATCGCACGACGACGTGATGCCACACCTGAATCCGAACTCGCTTGAAATCGCCGACGCGCGACTCGAACCATCGCTAACGAGTGCGGATCGGTCCTACCAGTTTGAAAGACTTGGGTATTTCTCCCCGGATGCGGTCGATTATTCATCCGAGAAGCCCGTGTTTAATCGGATTGTGACGTTGAGGGATAGTTGGGCGAAGCTCGAAAAGCAGGCAATGGCGGAGATGTAAGGCGCCCTTGTTGGCACCGCGCTAAAGATCAATTCGCTGCGGACAGTAATGCATTGTCAATCACTGCGGGCGAATTGGGGGCGAAGCTCGAAAAGCAGGCAATGGTGGAGATGTAGAGCGCCCTTGTTGGCATAGCGCTAAAGATCAATTCGCTGCGGACAGTAAGCACTGTCAATCACTGCGGGCGAATTGGGGGCAAGCTCGAAAAGCAGGCAATGGCGGAGATGTAAAGCGCCCTTGTTGGCACAGCGCTAAAGATCAATTCGCTGCGGATATCAACTCGACTTTAGGCATTGCGGGCGAATTGGGGGCGAAGCTCGAAAAGCAGGCAATGGTGGAGATGTAAATTGCCCTTGTCGGCACCGCGCTAAAGATCAATTCGCGGCGGATATCCAAGCGACTTTAGGCATTGCGGGCGAATTGGGTCATCGTGTTACTTCAATGTTGCAGCGAAGGGTCTGTCGGGCAGTTTTCTTCTTCTACCGTCCACATGAAGTTTGCGATCTTCCAGCTGCCGTCAATTTTTACGAGATCAGCTGAATCAACCCCGCAGTGTGAAAATTTCCCGTCAACCCAGAACTCGTATTCGCCCCAAACAACCGCAATGGGCCCACGTATCAGCACTGTCGGTTCATTGGTCCAGCGCTCAACGTAATCGTGTCCATCATTTTCGACGCCTGCTATAAATGCCTCATTCTGAGACATGCGCATTTCCAGCTGACCGGGCTCACCATTCGCCAATGATCTGAACGAGAGAGTAGTGCCCTCGCCAAGCTGGATAGCGCGCCAGTCGTCAGGGTCCCCTGAGTGAACAGCACTAAACGCCTTTTCCATTAGTTCAAGAATGGTGGCGCGATCATCCGTCGCGGCATGAGTCGTTCCGGCTATTGATAGCAGCAGTAGTGGCGCCAAACAGCGCACTTGCCTTGGTTCTTGTCATTATTTTTTACCCCTGAATCCGTAAAAGGCGTCTGATTTATCTATCGTTGCATAACAAAAATTCGACATTGTCTATTCCACCGGTCCCCGAATTCAATTGTCGAGTCGCCGCCCGATCGGGGCGCCGACGCCGCAGCCCCAGTTAAGCTTATCAACCACGCCGGCGTTATCTTCCTCAAAACAAACGTTGGCGTACAGCATTCGGGAGAACCATTGTCCTTCGTCCGTGTAAACAAGCTCAGAATCCGCACCTTCGTTCGCTTTTGCCAAGAGACGATCATTCAGAAGGGAAATTCGTACCCGAAAATCAGGTCCAAATGAATAGACACCCACCAATGCGCGTTTGTCCAGGTTCACATCCCGATATGTCCGGGCGCGAGGCAGCGTGTATTTTTCTCCAAACACTTCGGCCGCAACCTGGTAACGTATTTCATCACGCGCTACCGACTCAATATTACTGAGAACAACGACCGTGGTTCTATCGTCAACATATCGCGCCAGATCGCTCGCAAACCCAAAAACACGGCCATCGTGGCCAATTGTTTTGCGACCGAGCCGGCTGAACACGCTAATCCCGTACCCATATCCGTTGCCGTAATCCCTGACTATCCTGCTGTATGAATTGGGTGTGAGAATTCGACCGGTGTGCAGAGCGTCTGTCCAAACCAACATGTCCAACGCTGTGGACCATATCGATCCGGGGCCAGTCGAAAACGCAGCAGCCAACGGATACTCAGGGGACAACTCGTGAGTACCCCAGGGGGAGTAGCCGTAGGCTCTGTTCTTTCTCGTCTTTGACGGACCACTATGCAAGGTGTCGTGCATCGCAAGCCGATCAAATATTCGTTCCTTCAGAAAATCGCCATAAGGCATCCCGGCCGCGCTTTCTATCACTGCCGCCAACAGTACGTACCCACCATTGCTGTATGAATACTGCGTTCCCGGCGGGTGCGTGAACTCGGCTTGCCCAAGTTTCTTTACGATGTCAGCAAACTCCCCGCTAAGTCCGGCAGTCTCGCCAAAGACGGGCAAACTATAGATATCGGCAATCCCTGCCGAATGAATGAGAAGTTGTTCGATCGTGACCTGATCAGCATTCGGGAAATCTGGCAGGTGTGTGCTCAACAGATCTGAAGTCTTCAGCACGCCATCTTCTTCGAGTAACAATATTGCCGCCGCCGTAAATTGTTTCGAAATGGAACCAATCATGAAAATACTGGATCTTGAATGGTTGGTAGATAGCTCAACGCTCGCCAATCCGTAAGGGATAATCAACGGCTCCGCACCCGGACGTCCAATGCCGATCACACCCATAAAGTCGCGCGCATCTAGATAGGGTTGCACGATCCTGTCAATTCTTGCGCGGAGGCTCGCGTCTATTCCATCACTTTGGGCCAGAGCAACTGTGTTTTGCATCAGGAGTCCGACAATCAGACAAATTCTGAGCGAAACTGCAAGCATATGGGGCACCTCCAAGACAGTCATCAAATGCCATTTGTCAGCAGAATGAAACACAAAAAATAGGGGTCAGACCGCACTTTCACCACTGTATGAAAAAATAGGGGTCAGACCGCACTTTCACCACTGTATGCGGATCCGGCCAGGCATCAAAACTGGGTTCAAACCGACCAGAAAACCGATTGCCTGAAAGTGCGGTCTGACCCCAGTTTTTCTGTCCTGCCGGTCAATTTCGATAGCCGATCTCTTTAGCTCATTGAGTTGTGGCGTCGAGAACCGTTACCAAATCTTCCAAAAGTTCTGCCGCGAAAGTCATGTCCTCCTCAAACTCGCAGGTTTGCCACGCTCGCTCCAATAAGTAACCTTCAAGGCCTGGCGTTCCTTTAATTGAGTCGAACAAGTACGCAGCAGTCGTGCCGACTGGCGCAGTTGAGCATGCCTTTATTGTGATAGCCCCATTGTCGGCGTCTTCCATTTCCAGGCAATCAGAAGAGATGCTGTTGACGAACTCGCCAGGGAGAGATCGGATTACCACGGTCCGAAGAGGGGCATCCTTTGGCGGCCGCCAGGCATCTAGGCTCTCAAAAAACTCTGTGTAAGCAGTTATGATCTTTGCCCGCAAAACCGCATCGCTAATTAACGACAGGCCACCAGTTCCCACCAGATCATCGAGCGTAACTCGTTGGTAACGGGGGTTGGAGTAAAGACCGGCCAAGACAGCCGAGCGCAGAAAGGCGGCTGGGTCTTGCCTATCTTCAGGAATACGCAGCAACGATAATGCGGTTTTTGCTGACGAGCACGAATATTGTGCCCAAGACTCATCTTCGCGTAGCACTTCGAGATTCTCTCTCGCCTCAATGGCCAATCGGGCCAAATACCGACGAGCTTCAGCCCGATCTTGGTAATCATTCCATGCGCTTTCAGCAAACAATGCAATCAGCACGCCTAAAACAATTATCGTAAGCTCACCCAGAGCCGTTCTGAAAGTTGATTGACTCATACCGAGATACTATCAGTTTGGCTTCGGCATGTGCCGGAGGGCATCGTGGTCACTAGGTACAATTAGCAGGTGTTCTAGGTGCCTGTTCTAGGTGCCGGGCACAGACTTCTGACTTGTATGACTATTGGGCGATTCAGTTGCCGGTTAACGATTTATTCACAGCAATTAGTCAAATAAGTCGGTGCCCGGCACGTGATTCGCACAGCAATTAGTCAAATAAGTCGGTGCCCGGCACGTGATTCGCTTTACTGAAGATTTGCAGATGCCCATGAATGCAAGAGCGTCTTCCATTCACCATCTTTTCTGGTCATTACATCTACATATCGATTTGAGACGGTTTGTGGTTCTTCCAAACCCGCAATCTCGAAGACTCCGGTGCCAACATACTGCCTGGTCGCCGTGTCTCCTTGGATGACGATTGTGAGGTCCGTGTAGCTGTTGTCTACAAACTTGATGTTCCGATAAGCGCTGCTGTAAAACTCGGCTACTGCCTCGCGACCCACTATTGCTTCTTGATTTGGTGGTAGCACTGTTGGCTGATCAACGAAGAAACGGAGATGATTTTCCGTCATCGCCTCAACAGATCCTTCAGCCTTAGAAAGATCATAGATCTTGTCCAACTGAGAAGCAATTGCCTGAGTTTCAGATTCGGAAACCAGATGACCGCCATAAGGATCAGGTGAATAATCTAGCGGTTCGCGGGTAAAGACATCAGCTTCGACAAAGTCGCGAAAAGCCGGCGTATAGGAATATGCGCGGGTTTCCCAATAGTTCCTGAAGCCTGGAAAGACATGACGCATTGTTGCCATTGTCGTCCAATGGCCATCGGCTATTTCATCATCAAGAACGCCATCTTGCATTTGGTAATACCAATTCTGGGCATTGGAGAACCAAACATGAAGCGTGACATTGAATTGCAACTCCTGGGAGTCTGTAAGGGATTCCGGTGCCCGTAAGCCTTGGATCCAAGTTGCTCGAATTGTGGCGTCAGATGCTATCGCCAAATTTAGAGAATTTGCCTCACTGGAAACAGCCTGCAATACGTTAGATCGCAGTGCCGCACTATTCTGTCGAAGTTCAATCACCAGAATAAGGATGCCGGCCAACACAGCTACGTTTGTTGCAACTGTTAGCCATTCATTTAGTCGAGACCTGTCCAATGCGCAAACCTCTTGGTTGGACTGTGGCGACCCCGATACCTCCTAACGACCGCTTTGGGTCAATTGCAGCCTCTCAGCAGTTTATCACTCCAGTGGCTTCTTTCGGCCAAGAACGGACATTAGAAGACTCCGAGATGAAATCGGAGTCCAGACAAAGTTATACGGTATACGACTTGTCTGTTAGTTAGGCCCGAGGCAACGGAAGAATTCGTCGGTAGCGAATTCCTCAGTCAAAGACACGAGGTTGCCATTCTCGTCAAATCTGGCTTTGAAATTTAGATTCCATCTCCACTTCGGACCGCCATCCACAGGCTTCATCATTACTTTGTCTGTAAACCCAGTCACTTCGGCATTTTTCACGAGGTCGTCGGTAAAGGGGCTCACTCCGTTACCGATCCACATCCTTTCAGTAGACTCACCGGTCACCTGTAATACGTAACGCCAATTCTCAAGTAAATGAGCGGTGCCGGATGGAGTTTCAAAGAAATGTCCCTTCGCAGAAACTTGTATCGTGCCGGATACGTATTCGTTCAAGCAAGGAACGAAGAATCTACGTGGTTCCTCGAAACTAAACGTCTCTACTGCATTATTGGCTAGGGCTGAAGCATAAAGTGATGAAAGACTGAGAATAATTGCACAGGTTAAATTTTTCATGAACGCGCCTCCCGAAATCTCAAAGATTCGCCTTTCTACGAATCTCAGTTCACATAGTGAGTTTGCCTCGGCAGCCCGGCGATCCTGGGTGTTTCGGGGAGCCTTTTCATGGCTTCGCGAAGGAAGCGAGGACCCGTGGCGTTGCGTCCTTAGCTTTGGCTAAGTTTGCCTTTGTCGGATGTAACGGAGATTTATGCGCCGAAAGAAGAATGGAGTCAATTCGGGGATGTACGTAACCAGAAGGTCCGCTTTGGGTCAATAGCGGTCATTAGGTCACTCGAATTGACGCAAAATCAGTTGAAAGTTCAGCTTTCCCGAAAGTGGACTTCAATACCGCCGAATCTGGTGTGCCCGGGTTAGCTCGTGTTGACGATGACCCACATGTTTCCGCGGTAACGCCCGGTTGCGCTGTTGTGACTTCCGGTTAACCAGCTCAAAAAGAAGACTGGGCGGATCGAAATCTCGTCAATGAATCATTGCGACAGGAGGAGCATCGTTTATCCATCGCTAGACAACGGGATTGTCCTGCACCACTACCGGAGCGCCACGTTCGCAGCCAAGGCCGTCTGCGGCACTTTCTTCCGACCGTGCGATTTCAACGACATCGAAGGAATTGACCAATGCCAGGTACTGTCCTGGCTTGACGCGTCCGTAGGTCGGTTTCATCTCGATCATATGACCTGCAATGCTCACCACCGGCTTTGCGAAGCCCTCGATTAGTTTTGCATCGATGTTGGTGATCAGGTTGCCGAACGCGTCGACGGTTACGACGATGCCGGTTACGCGCCCCTTGGCCGTTTGCGGGTCATCGATCCAGCCGGGCGCCCAGTTGCCGGTTTCGGTGGCGACATCTGCAAAAGTAATCTTGCCAGCGGCAAGATCCGCGGCAACAGGCGCAAAAATATCGCGGCCGTGAAACGTCAGGCTGGGTTTGCCAACGCCGATTGTTTCGAGCACATCTGAGTTCAGCTTTCCGACCTTGTCGGCGACCTCCAGCAGCGGTGCCAGCAAGCCATTATCGGGCGCCATAAACAGGTGTCCGTCTTTTAGCACCAGCAGGATATCCCTCTCTGTACCAACACCCGGGTCCACGATTGCGATATGCACGGTTCCGGTGGGAAAATACGAGTAAGAACGACTCAACCAGAAACCCGCTTCCGGTGGCCAGTGCGCCGGGATATCGTGGGCGAGATCGATGATCCGTGCAGTGGGGAATCGCTTGACGATCGCGCCCTGCATGACGGCCGCGAACGGACCCTTGTGCCCAAAATCCGTGGTAATCGTTATTACGCCCGAAGCGTTCCAGTTATCCATACCCAATCATCCTGTAAGCCATGCTCTTATCCTGGCAGCGGTAAGGGAACATGTTTGTGCCTGAACATGCTTCTGGCCCAATAGAGAAAGCTCGTATCAACGAGGGCAATTATCATCTTGAACATGAACTTCACCGCGCCGAGCGCTAACGCCGTTACCAGGTCGACAGTGCCCCACCAGACGACCAGGGAGAATATGGCGGTATCGATCACCTGCGACGCCATCGTCGAGAGGTTATTGCGTAACCATAGCCACTTGTCGCCGGTATATTTCTTGATCTGGTGAAACGCCCAGACGTCAAAACTCTGGCTGACAATATAGGCGAACAATGAACCGAGAACAAAACGTGGTGCAAAATTCAGGATTGTGTCGAACGCGTTGTGTACGTCGATCGCGAATGGTCGATCGGTCGGGGCATACAGCATGGACAAACTCAGCATGGTGAGCACGATAATGCTCACCACGAAGCCCATTCTTACTGCTTTGTTCGCTTCGGCACGACCATAGTTCTCGCTCAGGATGTCGGTCGCCAGAAAAATACTCGAATAGAAAATCACGCCAATGGTGGTTTCGAAGCCGAAAATAGAAGTGAGCTTCGGCCCCTGGAGGTTGGCGAGGATTATCGCCGCCGTGATCGCGACCTGTAGTCCGACTTTGCCAAAAAGCCGGTACATGATGACCGTGCCGGCGAGATCCAGTATGAGTGTGCTGAACCACAGGGCTTCCTGATTCGCTGCAAAAAATTGCGCAATACTTTGTGGAAACATCAGTCTTGCGGATTCCTGCCGCGATCAATGCTGTTAGGTGTGGACGTCATTCAGGGCGATGTACCGGTCGAGATGAAAGTCGGCGTTGCCGAACATGATATTGATCGCCGTCATCCGCTTGAGGAAGTGTGCGATGTCCAGTTCCCACGTGACACCCATGCCACCATGCAGCTGAACGGCCTCTTCCGCGACCTTGATGCCGGTGGTGCCCACCTGGTACTTCAAGGCACTGATGGCGCTGCGAAATTGCGGGTCGCCGGAGAGGTTCAGCATCACGCACCAGTACAAAAGTGAACGACTTTGCTCGCACGCCATGAGCGTATCAACCATGCGATGCTGGAGCGCCTGAAAGCTTCCGATCGGTACGCCAAATTGTACGCGGTTCTTGGAATACTCGACGGTCTTGTCATGCATGACCTGCATGATTCCCATGGCCTCAGCCGAGACCGCGAGCGTCGCCTCGTCAATCACGGAAACAATCGTTTCGAGGGCATTGTTGACCTCTCCCAGCACGTCATCCGTTGCAACCTGAACGTCGGTCAGGATTATTTCTGCGGCTTGTAGTCCGTCAACCGTCGCATAGCCTTTGCGTTCGATTCCTGCCGAACCGGCTGGAATGGCGAAAAGAGTTATACCGGATTCGTCGGACTGACCGCCGGACGTGCGCGCCGGTATGATCAAAAGTTCGGCTGCTGCGCCATTTAGTACAAGTGACTTCGTTCCATTCAAAACATAGCCGTCATCATTCGCGTCTGCTTTCGTTGCCGTGTTCGCGACGTCATAGCGACTCTGCGGTTCAATAAAAGCAAACGCGGCCTGCAAATCGCCTTCAATCAACGGCGCCAGCCACTTCGCTTTCTGCTCAGCATTTGCGACGCGACGCAGGACGCCACCTGCCAGGACGATATTGGCGAGAAAGGGCTCGACCACAAGTCCGCGACCGAATTGCTCCATCATCAGCATCAGTTCGACCGGCCCACCGTCCAGACCGCCGTCGGCCTCTGCAAACGGTACGGCCGTCCAGCCGAGTTCGGCAAACGTACGCCACATGTCGCGGCTGAATCCGCTGTCACTCGCCGCTATCTTCTGGCGCGTTTCGAAGTCGTAGTCTGTGCTGATAAATCGTCCAATACTGTCCGCCAGCATCGATTGTTCTTCGCTTAATGAAAAATCCATTTCGCCGACTCCTAAAGGCCCAGCACGTGCTTGGCAACAATGTTTTTCTGAATCTCGTTAGACCCGCCGTAGATTGACGCCTTACGATTATTGAAATAGCGCAACGACGTCGTGGTTTCAGCACCGCTGCCGATTCTTTCCTCCTCGGGGAAATCGAGGTCGTATTGACTCGGGACGTAGGGGAGGGCGTAGTAGCCGGCTGCTTCCACCAGCAGCGCGTCCATCGCCTGCTGCAACTCGGTTCCCCTGATTTTCAGGAACGACGACTCAGGACCAGGTGACTGGCCAACCTTGACGGAGGCGAGTGTGCGCAGCTCCGTGTATTCGAGCGCTTTCAACTCGATTTCCAGCTTCGCGATCTTGCGCTTGAAAGAATCATTCCGGAGCAACGGTTCGGCGCCATGCACCGGTTTCGACGCCGCGGCTTTCAGCTTGCCAAGCCGGTATTGCGAGTTCGCGACACCTGCGATATTCGTCCGCTCATGCTGTAGCAGGACTTTACCGTATGTCCATCCTTTGCCTTCTTCACCGACGAGGTTTTCGACAGGTACGCGGACGTTCTCGAAGTGCACCTCATTGACTTCGTGATCACCCTCGATGGTAATGATTGGATTGACGGAGACGCCCGGTGTCTGCATGTCGATCAGAATAAAGCTGATACCTTCCTGTCTTCTGGCAACATCGGAGCTCGTGCGTACCAGGCAAAATATCCAGTCAGCGTGCTGGCCGAGCGTCGTCCAGGTCTTGGTGCCATTGATCACATAGTGGTCGCCGTCGCGATCCGCCCTGGTCTTCAGCGATGCAAGATCGGAACCGGATCCGGGTTCCGAATAGCCCTGGCACCACCACGTTGTGCTGTCGAGAATGTCGGGCAGGAAGCGTTGCTTTTGCTCCTCAGTGCCGAACGTATAAATAATGGGGGCGACCATCTTTACGCCGAATGCCACTATCGTCGGCGTGTTTGCAGCCGCAAGTTCGTTGGAAAAAATATACTTCTCAACCGGTGTCCAGCCCGTGCCGCCATATTCGACCGGCCAGTTGACCGCAAACCAGCCGCGCTTATGCAGAACTTTCTGCCAGCGAATCATGTCGTCGCGACTTAACTCAATGCCCTCATCTCTCTTGCGGCGGATATCCTCGGGATATTCCTCCTTCAGGAAGTCTCTGACTTCATTGCGGAATTCGAGCTCTTCTGCGGTCAAATCAATGTTCATATTGTGTTCCGAGTGTTCATAATTGTTGCTACCAGCGCCAGCAGGTTGCGATCAGGAAGATCGCAAGTCGACGTGATCTTTGCCGGAGTTTTACAAGGATCGCTTCCCGGCTGAAGACACCCAGCCCGGCGCGACGCAGCAGTATATCGGCCACATTCGGGACATACAATGAACCATCGTGGCCCAAATAGGCCCAATATTCCTGGGTTTCGAACAGGCAAGGTGCTTACAGCGGCGCCGTAATCGGGCAGAATTCACACATGAGCAATAAGCTATCAACCGGGCCTGTAGCTGAGAAAGCGGTTACCGATACATTGGGCCGACCAATGCAGGATCTCCGTATTTCCCTGCTGGATCGGTGTAACTTTCGCTGCCCGTATTGCATGCCTGAGGCGCAATATACGGATGATTACGAGTTTCTGACCCGGTCAGAACGCTTAAGTCATGCCGAGATACTGCGCATTGCAACGATTGCCGTTGACCACGGCGTGAGCAAACTTCGACTCACCGGCGGCGAACCACTGCTCGACAAGAACGTCGCAAGCCTCGTCGCCAGCCTTGCCAAACTGAAAGGTGTGGATGATCTGGCGCTGACCACTAACGGCGTCCTGCTGGCGCCAGTCGCTGGCGCCCTGGCGGACGCGGGTTTGCAACGGGTTACCATCAGTCTGGACAGCCTGGATGAGCAGGTGTTTGCCGCTATGAGCGGCAACCGGGGTGTCATCAGAAAAGTGCTCGACGGTATCGAAGCCGCAGAAAAAGCAGGACTGTCGCCCATCAAAATAAATGTCGTCGTGCAGCGCGGCGTCAACGAACACACATTGCTGGAAACCCTGGAGCATTTTCGGGGTACCGGCCATATTGTGCGATTCATCGAGTTCATGGATGTCGGCAGTCGCAACAGCTGGTCGATGGACCAGGTGGTTCCATCGAAAGATGTCCTCAAGCTGATCCATGCGCGCTGGCCGGTTCGGGCTGTCGACAGAAACTACGCGGGCGAGGTGGCGAGCCGCTATCAATTCCTCGATGGCGAAGGTGAGCTCGGTTTCATATCGTCGGTCACCGATCCGTTTTGTGGCGCCTGCAGTCGGGCCCGCCTCTCAGCGGACGGTACGCTGTATACCTGTCTGTTTGCGACCAACGGGACCGATCTTCGCGGCCCCTTGAGGGACGGCGCGAGCGACGAGGAACTTGCGGGCATCATGAACTCGGTATGGCGGCGGCGGTCCGATCGTTACAGCGAGCTCAGGGCGCCAGCGTCAACTGAGAAGCCGCTGATCAACAAAGTAGAAATGTACCGCATGGGCGGTTAGGTAGTGATGAGCAGTTTAAGCCACATTGATAAGAAGAACCGGCCGACAATGGTCGACGTCAGCGACAAAGAACCGAGCGATCGCAAAGCGCATGCACGTGCGATCGTCGAGTTTCCGGCGGATGTCGCGCAGCGTTTTTCCGGAGGAGATATTGACACCGCGAAGGGGCCGGTCTTCGTAACCGCAATCATCGCTGGCGTCATGGCTGCGAAACGAACGCATGAGCTCATCCCGTTTTGTCATCCGCTCGGCCTGGACAATTGCAAAGTCACGATCGAGCTCAACGATGAACGGCAGGCCGTCATCGATTGCCACTGCAAGGTTCATCATCGCACGGGCGTCGAAATGGAAGCGCTGACCGGCGCAAGCATTGCTGCTTTGACCGTTTACGATATGTGCAAGGCGCTGTCGCATGAAATCGTTATCAGGGAGACTCGCCTGATCTCCAAGACCGGCGGTAAGAAGGACTATCTTCGTGACAGTGCCTGAGTCTGTCTGGGGCCTGGTACTTGCGGGCGGCAAAAGTCGTCGGATGGGCAGCGACAAAGCATCTCTGACGCAAAATGGTGAATCGCAACTGAGTCGGGCGTTTAATCTCCTGCAATCACATACCGAGCGAGTATTCGTATCGACAAGCGCCGACCAGCACGACGATCCGTTGCGGCAGGGCTTCGAAAAAATCGTCGACGCGTATGACGATCTTGGCCCGCTAGCCGGAATCCTGTCAGCGATGGATATGAACCCTGCGGTGAGCTGGCTGGTTTTAGCCTGCGATTTGCCCGCCGCGGATGACGCGACGATTACCTATTTGCTCGAAAACGCCTCCGCCGACAGTCCGGCTACTGCCTATCGCAGCGTGCATGATGATCTGCCAGAACCTTTGTGCGCGATCTACCGCCCGGCTGCGCGTGAAATCATCGATAGCTTCGTCGCCGACGGATTCAAGTGCCCGCGCAAGATTTTGATAAACTCCCCGACCCAGCTGCTGACGCAACCGAATCCGGGCGCATTACACAACATCAACTCGCCGGAGGACCTGGCTGGAACCGGCATCGAACAGACTCTATGAATAAGAACATCACGGTACGTTACTTCGCTGGATTCAGGGAGCACGCCGGAACCGGGCTTGAGGACGTCAATTTTGATGTCGACACTGCCGGCGACGTCTTCAGGAAACTGCAACACCGGCATGGATCGGCGGAACCACTGGGGCATTGCAAGGTGGCCATCAACGACGAGATGGCTGACTGGGATTCTGCTGTGCGTGACGGCGACACGGTGCTGCTGTTCCCGCCCGTGGCGGGAGGCTGAAGATGCGCATCACTGCGGAAACGATACAGCCTGAGCTGCTGCGGGACGAGCTGGGCGACAGAGGTGCCGGGGCCTACGTAGGGTTCGAAGGGTGGATTCGCAATCACAATGAGGGTCAGGAGGTTCTGCGCCTCGAATACGAAGTCTACGAACCGGTGGCAGTCGTTGAGGGTGAGAAGGTAATCGCCGAGGCGATGAACAGATTTCCGCTCCTGCATGCCGAATGCGTGCATCGATCCGGATTGCTCGAGATCGGAGACTGTGCGGTGTGGGTGGGCGTAACGTCAGCCCATCGCGACGAGGCATTTGCGGCGTGTCGCTACATCATCGATCAGGTAAAGATTCGCTTGCCGATCTGGAAGAAAGAGCACTATGTTGGAGGGCACTCCGGCTGGGTGAACTGCGAACGCTGTGCAGTTCACGGCCATGAGCATCCGCAAGCAATCAGTTCCTGAGCCTGGTCAGGTCTTCCGGCTCGTCGACATCGACGGAGCCACGCTCAAACGAGAGTGTTTTCAGGCGTCCGCCGCTGCGTTCAAGCAGTGTTTTTGCGCCACGGTCGCCTTCCAGTGACGCCAGCGACTCGAAGTCACGCTTTGGAAAAATAGCGGGTGGGCCGACGGTGCCCGCATAGGCACTCGCGACAATAAAATCCGGGGCTGCCCGCCAGGCCGTTTCCAGGGACCCAAGATGGTTCTGATCGATCAGCGGTTGATCGGCCAACAGCAAGAGGATGCCGTCCGCCTGGCTTGCGATACAGCGAACGCCGCTCCGGATCGAACTCGCAATCCCCTCGGCGAAATTCGGGTTGTAGACAAAAAAGCCCTGCAGCGGCTGGCAGGCTGCGGTAACCGCGTGATGATCGTTACCGACGACCAGCACGGACCTGGCTCCGCAATGCGATTCGGCTGTGCGCACTGCACGGGCGACGAGTGCCTGGCCTGCGTATTTCGCCAACTGTTTTGTCGAGCCATACCGGCTTGCAGTGCCGGCAGCGAGTACCACGGCAAAGAGTAAATTGTCTTCCATCTCCTGCACTTTATTGGCCTGCAGAAAAAGATCAACACCCGGGTGCTTCCGCAAGCTTTGAGGTGTCGGGCAAAACACCGCGTCAGCGCGCAGCAATATGCCGATACCAGTACCCGCATGAACACTGGCTTCCAGGATTTTTCAGCGCCAGAACTGCAACAATCGGCGTAGGAAAACTTGCCTAGCTGGCGCGTTGTGTGTATTTCTTGCACTGCAGCATTTTTCACGGAAAGGAAGCAAAATTGCACATCATCAGGTCTATTGACGACGCGAAAGCGCTGGAAGGTCAGGAAGTCGGCATTTCAGATTGGGTCACAGTCGATCAGGAACGCATCGATAAATTCGCGGAGGCAACAGGCGATTATCAATGGATTCATGTCGATGGGGAACGGGCGGCAGCTGAATTGCCGGATGGCAAGACCATTGCACATGGTTATCTCACACTGTCGCTTATACCGGCGCTGACCAATGGCTTTGTAGAGATAGCAAACCTCACCCGCGCCATGAATTTCGGCTGCAACAAGATTCGCTTCTACACCATGGTGCCGGTGGGCAGCAGAGTTCGTTGTCGGGCCACCGTGATCCAGGCAAGAAAGCGGGCCGGCGCGTTGCATCTGCTCTCGGAGGTTCGCATCGAAGTGGAGGGTGAGAGGAAGCCCGCCTGTGTTGCGGAGACCCTGGGCATGTACTTTTTCGAAGAAGTGCTCGACGAGCAGGCTGTCAGCAACGGCTGAAGTGTCACTACCGGCTGTACAGCCCACTCCGTAAAAGTGAAATTGCTAAATCGCTATCACCGGGTGTGCAGCCCACTTCGTAAGAATGAAAATGCCAATCGTTGTTATCGGGTGTGTAGCCCACTTCGTAAGAACGAAAATGCCAATCGTTGTCATCGACTATGTAACCCACTTCGTTAGAACAACAATGCCGAATCATAATCAACGGCTATGTAGCCCACTCCGTAAGAGTGAAATTGCTAAATCGTTATCACCGGGTGTGTAACCAAGAGGGAAGGAATGAATACGGATCCATGCTGATCTCGCGGTTGAAGTTCACCGAGTTCTCTCGCAGCAGTTCTGCCATCGAACCATCCCTGCAACTGTCAAACAGCTCCGTGGCGCCGCCGATATGCTTTCCGCCGATAAAGATTTGTGGAATGGTTTTTTGGCCCGTCTGCTCCTCAATTGCCGCGCGTATTTTTCCGCCACGGTTTTCATGCTGAAACGGAACAGAGTCAAGGTCGATTGATCGGTACGGGATCTCGTAGTACGCAAACATCTTGCGCACGGACCAGCAGAACTCGCACCATTCCAGCGCAAACAGTACGACCGCGTTGTCACTGTCATGGGTCGTTTCGTGGAGGAACGTCACTGCCTCTGCGGGCGCGGCTTCACGGGAAGGTTCCTCTGCGTCCGTCGGCGGCGCCGGAGGAGGGGTATCGAAACGATAATTCGGCGTGGATCGCGCGATGTCTGCTTCTTCCGCGGTCATGTCTTCCGGAATGTCTTCAAATAGTGGCGTACTCAGGTAGCGCTCGCCGGTATCGGGCAGCATGCAGAGAATGTTGGCGCCGTCGGCTGCCGTTCTCGCGACCTCGATCGCGCCCGCCAGGGTGGCACCGCCGGATACGCCAACGAATATCCCTTCTTCTGCTGCCAGCGCCCTGCAAAGACGCATGGCTTCCGCGCCGCTAACCGGCACAATCCTGTCGATCAGATCGGCGGCCACGGCGTCTTCGGCTAGTTTCGGAATGAAGTCAGGACTCCAGCCCTGCATAAGATGGGGACGGAAGAGCGGGTGACTGCCGGCCGGCGTTCCGTCTGCGAGCCGATCCTGTGGGATACCGCTGCCGAGGATCTGCACGTTGTCCGGTTCGCAAACCACGATTTTCGTCTCTGGTCTTTCCTTCCTGAGAACCCGGGACACACCCTTCAGGGTGCCGCCAGTGCCAAACCCGGTTACCCAATAGTCAAGCCTGTCCCCATAAAACGCCGACAGGATTTCGGGTGCGGTCGTCCTGGTGTGGGCGTCCGCATTTGACTCATTCTCGAACTGTTTGCAGAGAAACCAGCCGTGCTTATCGGCGAGCTCGGTCGCCTTGGCGAGCATGCCGCTGCCTTTCAGGGAGGCGGGCGTCAGCACAACTCTGGCACCCAGGAAGCGCATCATCTTGCGCCGTTCGATACTGAAACTCTCTGCCATCGTGACGACAAGCGGATAATCCTTCTGCGCGCAGACCATGGCAAGTCCTATGCCCGTATTGCCGCTGGTAGCCTCGATGACAGTCTGGCCCGGTTTCAGGGCACCGGAATTTTCCGCGTCCTCGATCACGCCGAGCGCGAGCCGGTCTTTTACCGATCCCATCGGATTAAATGATTCGATCTTGACGAAAAGGTTGACGTTATCGGGGACGATCTTGTTCAGTCTGACGATAGGTGTGTCGCCAATTGTTTCCAGAATATTACTGAAGCGCTTTGGCATCTTATTGTTTTCCTTATGTTTTTCGTCGCTTTTGCTATTGCGCTAATACGTCAATAGTATCCTAAAGAAGCGTCGACCGGGCCGCTTAAGATCTGCTGATAAATAAGAACAAACAAGCGAGCGTCTGAACGGGGGGATCACTGATGGAAGTTGGAGTTATCGGAATACTGGTGCTGATCGCGGATGTGTACGCGATCTTGAAGATTGCACAAAGCTCGACCAGCGATGGCAAAAAGGCCATCTGGATCGCTGTCGTCGTACTGTTGCCCATGCTCGGCGTCATCGCCTGGTACCTGATGGGACCTGGGCGTTAGGTCGACCGTCCGGGTTATTGAGATTGTTACTGACAGCGGGAGTTAATCTGGTAAATTGCCATTCAGCCGCATTAAGTTAAAACAAGAGAGGGTGTAGATGCAGGGTCTGATAATGCAGAGCGAGCTCCTAATCTCATCGATTCTGAAGCACGCAGATCGAAATTTCGGGGATAGGGAGATTGTCTCGATAACGGCAGATAACCCGCTGCATCGATGTACCTACGCAGAGTGTTTCCGTCGCACCCGGCAGCTCGCGAATGCGCTGGCCAAAATCGGGCTTCAGCAAGGTGATCGTATCGCGACGCTTGCGTGGAATGATCACCGCCATCTGGAGTGCTATTACGCGATTGCCGGTTCCGGTTTCGTCTGTCACACCGTGAATCCGCGGCTGTTTCCCGAGCAGATCGTTTTCATTATCAATCATGCGGAGGATCGGTGGATCTTCGTTGACCTCTTGATTGTGCCGTTACTCGAGAAAATTGCGGATCAAATTTCTGGTGTAGAAGGGTTCGTCATTATGACTGACGATGCACACATGCCTGACACCAGCCTGACAAACGCGGTGTCCTACGAGTCGCTCATTGGTGAGGAAAGTGACGAATTCGAGTGGCCTTCCTTCGACGAACGAACGGCGTCTGCATTGTGTTACACATCCGGAACAACGGGTGATCCCAAAGGCGTTCTCTACGACCATCGTTCCACGATTCTGCATGCCTATGCTGAAGTCATGCCTGATACCCTCAATCTTGCCAGTTCGGACTGTGTGTTACCGGTCGTGCCCCTGTTTCATGTGAACGCGTGGGGCATTCCTTACTGTGCTTTGATGGTTGGCAGCAAGCTGGTTTTCCCGGGCCCGAAGATGGGTGACGGCGAGACGCTTTATCGGTTGCTGGAACAGGAACGCGTCAGTCTTGCGCTGGGTGTGCCAACAGTCTGGCTTGCACTGCTGCAGTACGCGAGAGAATCCGGTCAGAAACTCAATCACCTGCAAAGAACCGTCATTGGTGGCGCCGCAGTGCCGGAAGCGATGATTCGCGAATTTCGCGATACACATGAAGTGACGGTGATTCAGGCCTGGGGCATGACGGAGATGAGTCCCCTGGGGACAGCCAGCACGCCCAAAGCCGGCAGCGAAAACTGGTCTCCGGATGAGCTGATAAAGATGCAGACCAAGGCCGGTCGCGGCGTTTTCGGCGTGGAGATGCGGATCGTTAACGACGCGGGAGAGGAGCTTCCCTGGGACGGCGTGGCTTACGGCGCGCTGCAGGTGCGCGGGCCGTGGATCTGCAGTGGCTATTTCAAGCTGGAGGGGAAGAGCGAAGCCCACAGCGAGGATGGCTGGTTTGATACCGGAGATGTTGCCACTATCGACCCTGATGGCTATATGGCAATTACCGATCGCACCAAGGATGTCATCAAGTCCGGTGGCGAATGGATCAGTTCGATCGATATCGAGAACACTGCAGTGGGTCACGAGGCCGTGGCCGAGGCCGCAGTGATTGGTGTGCCGCACCCTAAGTGGACCGAAAGACCGCTGTTGGTGATCATCCGTGCAGAAGGTAAGGAATTGAGCCGCGATGAAATGCTCGGTTGGTTGGAAGGCAAGGTCGCGAAGTGGTGGATACCGGACGATGTTGTTTTCGTAGACGAAATACCGCATACGGCGACGGGCAAAATTAAGAAAATCGAATTGCGGAAGCAGTTCGCGGATTACGAGTTGCCGTCCTGATAGACTTTTTCGAGTAATGCAAACTGTTTGGGTGAATTATGGCTGACGCAAAGCGTCTTTTCGGATTGAAAGCAGTCGTGACCGGTGCCGGTGGTGGAATTGGTGAGGCAATCGTGCGCACACTGATCAAGCAGGGCGCAGAGGTGCTGGCGGTCGACACGTTGAACAGCGGCATCGAAACGCAATTCAAGTCGGCGCGTAACGTGCACACTGCGGCGATCGACACCAATGCCGCAGATGGCGCAACCAAACTGGGTTCGATGGCCTCAGAAGAGCTGGGCGTCGTGGATATCGTCGTTTGCAACGTGAGCCCCCATTCGGGTGGCCCCATTGCTGCCGGCGATGAAGAAGGCCTGAACAACCTGCTCACGAGAAAGAGCGATCTCGTTGCGTCGATTTGTGACCAGATGCTGCCGATGATGAAGAATAGCCCTGCGGGCCGCATCATTATCCTGGGATTCAATCGCAGCGTTTTCAGCAAAGAGTGTTCCGATGGTTATGCCAAGTCGGAAGCCTCAATCGCAGAATTGACCGGGCGCCTCGCTGCCGAAGTGGCGCAATTCGGAATCAACGCGAATTACATACAGCTAGGCGCCATCATGACGCCTGATAGCCGGCGTATTTTCAACAGCGATAAAGACCTGCGCGACTACTGCATTCAGCGCTCAGCCGCAAAGCGATTGGGCGAACCGGTCGATGTCGCCAAGGTGGCGTTATTCCTGGCGACGGACGATTCTGTTTTCGTTAGCGGGACAGGCATCATCGTCGACGGTGGCGTCTCGTCCGCATAGACGCGCCACTCTTTCTCACCTGCTCGCCGCGCCTCGCGTTACATGCCGGTATCTGAGCAGGACGTAACCACCTGGTCACAGACTGAATGCATTCCGTACTAGAAGATCTGATCAATCTCCTCAAACTTGAGCGCATCGAAGAGAATATTTTTCGCGGCGAGAGCCGGGATATCGGCAGCGCCCAGGTTTTTGGTGGCCAGGTGCTTGGTCAGGCACTGTCAGCCGCCAACCGTACGGTTTCAGATCGGCGCGCACACTCACTGCATGCCTATTTCCTGCGCCGTGGCGATATGAGTGCACCGATCATTTACGATGTGGATCGTTCGCGCGACGGCGGCAGCTTTTCAGTTCGCCGGGTCGTCGCCATTCAGCACGGTCGCCCGATATTTAACCTGGCCGCGTCTTTTCAGAATCCCGAGACCGGGCTGGAGCATCAGGTTGAGATGCCGGTCGTCGATGGCCCGGACGGTCTGCAGGATCTGACTGAGGTTGCGCCTGAAATACTGCAACGCATACCGGAGAAGATGCGCCGCTACCTTACCGTGCAGCGACCCTTCGAGTTTCGCCCGGTGGAGCCGACCAATTTTCTGACAGCCGAAGTCCGGGAACCGAGCAAACACGTGTGGATCAAGGCGGTAGACCGTTTGCCCGATGATCAGGCCCTGCACCAGATTCTGCTTGCCTACGTTTCCGACTACGAACTACTTGGCACGAGCACACTGCCGCACGGGCTTGCGTTTGGTCGTGGCCGGATCATGATGGCCAGTCTCGACCATGCGCTGTGGTTTCATCGGGATTTCAGAATCGATGAATGGCTGCTGTACGCGATGGACAGTCCGAACTCGTCCGGTGCGAGGGGGTTTTCGAGGGGGCAGTTTTTCACGGCTGGTGGCAAACTGATTGCTTCGACGTCTCAGGAAGGTCTGGTCCGGGTATTGTCCGAGGGCGACGACAGCAGCGCAAAGCGATCCCACCCGAAAACGCAGACCTGATCTAGCCTCTCTCAGGTGAGCATTCGGCCAGTTTGTCCCGATACAGTGTGCATTTCTCTACGTATGATCTGGCAGCCTGGCCGATCAGCGCCACCTCGTCCTTTTCCAGCGGTCGAACGACCTTTGCCGGTGACCCCATGATCAAAGAACCGTCCGGAAAAGACTTGCCTTCGGTGATCAGCGAGTTTGCGCCGACGACGGAGTTTTCTCCGATCACAGAATGATTGAGAAGCGTGCTGCCGATTCCGATCAGTGTGTTGTGACCAATGCAACAGCCATGCAGCATGGCGCGGTGACCAACAGTGACGCCGTTTCCAAGTCGCAATGGAATGCCGGCGTCCGTATGCAGGACCGCGCCATCCTGAACGTTACTTTTCTCACCGATCTCGATGACATCGTTGTCGGCCCGTATGACGGCGTTAAACCAGACACTTGAATGGCTCTGCATTGTCACCGCGCCAATGACGCTGGCATTTGCGGCGACGAAGTGGTCGGTGCCCTCGAAAACCGGAACCCGGTCTTCGAGCCTGAAAATCACTTTGCGCTGGCCTGGTTCGCGACTGCCGCCGCCGCGGCGGCAACCGCATCAGGATCGCCAAGGAATTCACGGGACAGCGGCTTCAGGTTGTCGTCGAGCGTGTAGGCGAGCGGCACGCCCGTCGGAATATTGAAGCCGGTAATGTCATCCTCCGACACGTCGTCGAGCATTTTTACCAGCGCACGCAGGCTGTTGCCGTGGGCGGCGATCAGTACATCCTTGCCCGCCTTAAGCTCCGGCGCGATGAGTTCGTTCCAGCAGGGGAGAACGCGGTCCAGGGTTGTTGCCAGGGATTCAGTCGCCGGCAGGCCGTCGATGCCTGCATAGCGTGCGTCATGGCTGGGATGGCGTTCGTCGTCAAGCTCCAGAGGCGGTGGCGCCGTTGCATAGCTGCGGCGCCAGATGTGCACCTGATCGTCGCCATATTTTGCAGCAGTTTCCGCCTTGTTGAGTCCCTGTAGCGCACCGTAGTGGCGTTCATTCAGGCGCCAGTCCCGGACGACCGGTATCCATACCCGATCCATTTCCTCGAGCATGATCCAGAGTGTGCCTATCGCCCGTTTCAACACGGAAGTAAACGCAATATCGAATTCGTATCCGAGGTCCTTTAGCAACGTTCCGGCAGCCAAGGCTTCGGCGCGGCCCTTGTCGGTTAGCCCGACGTCGGTCCAGCCCGTAAACAAGTTTTTCAGGTTCCAGTCACTTTGGCCGTGACGACATAGGACAAGTTTGCCTGCCATGAATTCTCCGTTTCTATTTGGGGTGGTTACAAACTATCCGTCAGTTTCCGCAATTCCTGGGCGGCAACCGACAGCGTGGCAAAATCAACATCCGGCTTGAGCTGCATCTCGGCCAGTATTGAGTCGAACAGACGGACAAATGTCGCGTTTTTAGCGAGCCATGCCGCGAACACCTCTTCAGGTTTTTTTCGACTCCTGCTGTTGAGCAAACCGGTAACAAAGTCCCGCCTGATGCGGTAGAAATCATCGCGCAGATTGCTTCTTGCCAGCGCCTGCCACCGACCCTCGACTTCCAGGCTCTCCACGCCCCGATTCATCCATACAATGCCGAGACGGTCACTCATGCCAGCATACATGCGCGCCGTCGCCAGCACATCCTTGCGATGTCGATTTGCGAGGTCGGAAATATCGAGGCCGCCACGGGTCAGGAGCAGGGCTGCCATTTTCTTGGCGAGTTTTTCCGGCACGCCGTGCCGCATATAGTCGTGCGCAGAATTCTTCTGTCGTTCTTTCGCCGGCCCGACGACGATACTCATGGCCCGGGAATAGATGGTCGCCATGTTTTCCTTGAGATCTGCGACGGCGGCAACGATATCAAGATTGTCACCATACCGTTCGATCAGCCAGTAACAGGCATGCCGCAGTATTCTGCCAACATCGAACATCATTGTCTGCTGAATGGTTGCCGGAATCTTGTTGTCCAGTTCCTCAATCAAATGCCAGATCTCGCTCGCCTGGCAGATTTCCCTGGCGACAACATAGGCCCGCGCGATGGTGACGACATCAGACCCTGTATCGACCTGGACCCGTTTCACAAACGTGGGGCCCATACGATTGACAATATTATTCGCAATCAGGGTGGCCAGTATTTGCCTGCTAAGACGGTGGACAGGAATCAGATCAGCGTAACGGCGTCGCAGCACGGGTGGGAAATATCGTTGCGGGTCAGTGGTCAGAAAATCGTCGAGCGGCTGATCACAGCCTTCGAGTCCGTTGTAGAGGTCGATCTTCGCGTAACTCAGAATGACGGAGAGTTCCGGGCGTGTCAGGCCCTGGTTGCGCTGCCGGCGCTCTTCGATCTCAATCTCATCAGGCAGAAACTCGAGGCTACGATCAAGTAGCCCGCTTTTCTCCAGGTTACTGATCAGGCGCGCCATCTCCGATAGTCTCTCCGGCGCGCGGGCTTCCATCATGCTGATTGACTGTGTCTGCAGGTAATTGCTGCGCAACACGAACTGGGCAACCTCGTCGGTCATTTCCGCAAGCAGCGTATTTCGTTTCGCCCTGGTGAGACCATGCTCCTTGGTCGCCGCCCCAAGCAGGATCTTAATATTCACTTCTCTGTCGGAACTGTCGACACCGGCAGAGTTATCAATGAAGTCCGTATTGATGCGCCCACCGTTCAGGCTGTACTCAATTCTCGCACGCTGCGTCAGGCCAAGATTCCCACCTTCGCCGACGACTTTGCAACGGAGTTCATTGGCGTTGATCCGCACGTTGTCGTTGGTGCGATCCCCAACGTCGGCGTTACTTTCGGTGCTGGCCTTTACATACGTGCCAATGCCGCCATTCCACCACAGGTCAGCCTGCATACGAAGAATCGATCGTATCAGTGCCGTCGGTCGCATTACGGTCTCGGCGGTGCCGAGCATCTGCCGCACTTCCGGGCCAAGCTTGATCTCCTTGGCATCGCGCGAAAAGACCGCGCCACCTTTGGAGATTAGTTTCTCGCTGTAGTCCGCCCAGCTTGAACGGCCAAGCCGGAACAGTCGTTTTCGTTCCTTGAAGCTTGCCGCCATATCCGGATCAGGATCGAGGAATATGTGCATATGGTTGAATGCGGCGACGAGTTTGATCTTCTTCGACAGCAACATGCCGTTGCCGAAAACGTCCCCGCTCATGTCGCCAATGCCAATGACCGTGAACGGATCTTTCTGCACGTCCACGCCTTGTTCGCGAAAATGTCTGCGCACCGCCTCCCATGCGCCGCGTGCAGTGATGCCCATCTTTTTGTGGTCGTAACCCGCCGATCCGCCGGATGCGAACGCGTCGTCGAGCCAGAATCCATAGTCCGCAGAGATGCCGTTTGCGATATCAGAAAACGTCGCGGTTCCCTTGTCTGCGGCAACCACCAGGTAGGGGTCGTCCTTATCGCGTCGAACGACATTGGCGGGCGGTTGTATTTTGTCGTCGACGACGTTGTCCGTAATATCGAGCAGTCCGCTGATGAACAGCTTATAGCACGCGATTCCCTCAGCCAGGATCGCTTCACGGTCGTTCTCGGGAAGTTGCTTTGGATAGAATCCGCCTTTGGCGCCAGTCGGTACGATGACGGTGTTTTTGACAACCTGCGCCTTCATCAGTCCCAGTACTTCCGTTCTGAAATCCTCGCGTCGATCGGACCAGCGAATTCCGCCGCGTGCGATACTGCCGCCGCGAAGGTGTATGCCTTCAACTCGTGGCGAGTAAACGAAAATCTCGAACTTCGGCTTGGGAAGCGGCGCCTCAGGAATGCTACCTGGATCGACTTTGATGGAAATATAGGGCTTGTTACTGCCATCTTCGTTCGGCTGGAAATAGTTTGTGCGCACTGTAGCGGCGATGGCGCCGGCGAATGCAGTCAGGATTCTGTCCTCATCAAGACTTCGCGCATTCGAGATCCCGCGAGCGATGAGTTTCGTGCATCGTTCCAGCTCTCCCTGCCTGTTTTTCTTCGTCAAATTCGGGTTGAACTGTAGTTCGAATTGTTGCACGAGCGCACATGCGAGTTCGGAGTGTGTGACCAGCACCTCTTCCATTAGTTTTTGGCTGAACGGAATGCCGAGCTGCAAAATATACTTCGCATAGCAGCGAATCAAAGTGGTCTGGCGCGCGTTAAGTCCCGCTGCGAGAATCAGCTCATTAAAATTGTCGCTCTCGGCCTCGCCGCGCAGCGCCTGACGAAAGCCTTCCTGGAAACGTTCCGCAGCAGCATCGACATCAACTTCACTGGTTCTTGCCAGTTGCAGCTGAAAGTCCTGGATCCAGAAATTTGCGCCCTCTTTCAATTTGACGCGATACGGCCTTTCGCTAAGCACGTAGGTGCCCAGGTCTTCCAGGAGCGGCAATACCCGCGACAAATGCAACGGCTCATTTTTGCGGAACGTCCGAAAATGCAGCTTGTCTGGTTCTGTTCCTGCAGGTTGATGGAGCAGCAGAAAATTATCGTGCTCTTCTTTCAGGATTCCGTCGATACGCTTGATGTCGAGACAGGCGATGCGCGGCTGGGTTTCACCCTCGTACGCTGCAGAAAAGCACTCGCCATACTTGCGAAAAAGCTGCAATCCTTCGTCCGGGCCGAAACGTTCAACCAATTGAACCCTGAGGTGATCACGCCAGCCGATGACTGCCTGCTCAATGCGTGCTTCGATGTCGCTAATCTTGATGCGCGGACGACTCTCCACGTTCGTTCTGACTATGGTATGCAGGCGAGCGAGCGGAGCATCCACAATTTGTACACTGGAATCAACAGCCAGGCCGTCAAATTCCTCGAGCAATATTTGCTCAATGACGCGACGAATTGCCGTCGTGTACTTTTCACGCGGTACGTAGACGATGCAAGAAAAAAATCGCCTGAAAGTGTCCCGCCGCAGGAAGAATTTTATGCGACGCCGATCCTGCAAGTTGAGTATGCCAGTGGTCGTTCGAACAAGGTCCTTGATCGAACTTTGAAACAGCTCGTCGCGGGGAAACGAATCGAGGATGTGCAGCAACGCCTTACCGCGGTGACCCGACGGATCCACTCGCCCGGCTTCAAGGACACGCTGTACCTTCAGCCTGAGTAACGGAATGTTTCGCGGACTTTCGCTGTAGGCAACAGAGGTGAACAGGCCGATGAAGCGTTTCTCACCGATCGGATTGCCATTGCGATCGAACATCTTGATGCCGACATAGTCGAGATAGCTGTGTCGATGAACCGTCGCCCGTGAGTTGGCCTTGGTGATAATCAGCCAGTCCTTGGCCTGCGTTACTCGCTGCATTTCCTTGGTGAGTTCTACTACTCGGCCACCACGTTCATCACTGGACAGGACGCCCAGTCCGGAGCCCTTGACCGGCCCAAGGAATAACTTCTCTCCACGCTTGCGCAGCCGGTATTCGCGGTAGCCGAGAAAGGTAAAGTGATCATCGGCCATCCATTGCAGAAGTGCGTCAGTCTCCATACGCACCGCGGCATCTGCGCCGACTGGGCCCGCGTTAAGACTTGAAGCGGCTTCCAGCATTTTGTCGCGCATCTTGCGCCAGTCTCGAACAGAAGCACGAACATCAAACAGTATTTTCGAAATTTCATGTTCCAGCACATTCAGCTGGTTCTGGTCTGATTCCCGGTCGACGACGAACCGGACCAGGGATTCGATCTGTCCGCCCTCGTCGTTAATGTCAACGAGACGCTCCAGTTTCCCGCGCGCATCGCGATGCACGCGCAGGAGCGGATGCACGGTCATGTGTATTGTCAGGCCATGGCGATCGATAGCCGCGGATACTGAATCGACCAGAAACGGCATGTTGTCATTCACCATTTCGATAATTGTGAATGCAGATTGATAGCCGTGCGTCTTAACATCCGGGTTGAACACGCGCAGCAGCGCTTTCTGGGGCTTTCGGTTTCGCGCGAAATCCAGGTGGGCGACTGCCGCCTGCCCCATGATTTTCGCGGACCGCCCTGCCATATCTTCATGCGGCACATCGGCGAAATAATGGCGGACAAAAATCTCCGATTCTTTCGGCGTTTTTAGGGACTTCGAGCGTGGTTTGGTCGCGACGATATCGTCGATGATTTGTTGTGAAATATCGCTTGAGCGACGCTGCTGCTGTCTGGACACTGGTGCTACTCCGACCGGACTTTTTTTAGGCCCGAATGACGCAATAATTGCTGATCCTGTCGGGTGGCAAGAATATGCTTCTGTGCTCCGCTTTGCTACCTATTATGGGTCGAATTGCTCGAAATGTCCGGATCATGTTGCAGCGTCCGGCGTACCACGGTGATCATTGGCGCCGACGCGTTCGCCGCTAAATAGCTGCCCTGCCGAATGATCTAGGGCGAGCTGATCAGTCGCGCCCTGGCCAACAGGCGCTCAGTAACAGTATTGAGCGTTTCTATCTGGCTGTCGCTCAGTCCGTGCAAAAGGTCCTGTTCCATTTCCAGCGCGAGTGGAGCGACCTCGTCGTGGACTTTGCGGCCTTCCTCAGACAGGGTAAGGATAGATCGGCGCCGGTCCGCGTCGGCGAATTCCCGATCGATGCGATTTGCTTTGATCAATTTGGTTACGGCACGACTAATCGCCACTTTGTCGAGCATCGTACGCTCGGCGACTTCGACGGCCGACAGTCCCGGGAAGCGACCGACAATCGCGATAACGCGCCATTCGGGAATCGTGAGTCCAAATCGCTTGTCGTATACGCGTGCGATGAGGCTCGACACCGTATGCGAGAGAATTGCCAGCCTGTAGGGCAAAAAATCCTCTAAAATCAGTTCTTTATGTTGCTCGTTTTCCACAAGGGAGAACTCCGTATGAGGAGTGATGCAGCCACTCATGGTACTTCGTTGCAGCGCGTTGTTAAACCGTAGCTCGCACGTCGAGCCGAGTTGTTGTCGCTATGCGAGATGGGCAGCATGCAGGTATTTCTCACTCTGCATCTCCGTGAGACGACTCGAGGTCCGCTGGAATTCAAACTCGAGCCGATTGCCCTGATACAAGTCATCTGCGGCGGCGGCTGCAGAAACGACAAGTTTAACTTTACGATCATAGAATTCATCGACGAGTGCGATGAACCGGCGCGCGGGATTTTCCAGTTCCCCGGTCAGTATGGGTACATCCGAAATAATCACGGTGGGATACCAGCGAGCGATCTCAATATAGTCCTCCTGGCTGCGAGGCCCATCACAGATCTCCATGAAGTCGAACCATGCGACACCCTTGGCACAGTGTTTCGTCCGTATCTGGCGTCCAAGGATGTCTATGTCAAAATCGGTAAAAGATTCCCCTGAAGCGATGCCGTCAAAATACCGTTTCAGTTTGGCCGTCGCCGCATCTGTGTTCGGCGCAAGGTAAGTCCCGGCCTCTGCAAATAGTTGCAAGCGGTAGTCTGTGCCTGCATCCAGTTCAATAACGTCCGTATTGTTCTCCAATGCCCTGATGGCGGGCAGGAACTGCTGCCGCTGCAGGCCGTCGGGATACAGGTCGCGAGGATGCGCATTTGATGTGGTAACGAGAACCACTCCACGAGTAAAAAGTCCGTCAAGAAGTTTGCCGAGAATCATCGCATCGGCGATATCGGAGACGTAGAACTCGTCGAAACACAGTACGCTCACGCTGGCAGCAATATCGTCTGCGACTGTATTCAGCGGGTCTTCGGTGTCGGATATCGCATGCAGCCTGGCGTGAACGTCGCTCATCATGCGGTGAAAGTGGATTCTTTTCTTGCTCTCGAAGTCGAGCGTATCGAAAAACAGATCCATCAAGAAAGTCTTTCCCCGACCGACGCCACCCCATAAATAGATACCTTTGGGCTTCTGCTCTCCCGCGCGACCCGGCAGGCGCCGCCGCAGTCGCTGGAGCAACGAACCATGCTCGATGATTGCGTGCTGTAGCTGATCGAGCCTGTCGACGACAGTTTGCTGTGCAGCGTCGGCCACCAGGCCTTGCACCTCGAGCGCCGCTGCGTATGCCTGGCGGATTGTCACTTCATCTTCTTCATTGCCAGCGCAGCGTACCCCGAAAACGGGGCAGTGAAAAACCGGAGATTTGTTAAACTAGCGTTCCTTACTGGAGCTAAAGAAGAATACATATGTCGGAGCAGGCAGAACGGGAATCAATGGAATTCGATGTTGTAATCGTTGGCGGCGGGCCTGCCGGCCTTGCCGCGGCCTGTCGACTCGCACAGCTGGCGGAAACGGCGGGCAATGAACTGTCAATAGTGGTTGTTGAAAAGGGCTCGGAAATTGGTGCGCACATTTTGTCGGGAAATGTCTTTGATCCACGTGCGCTGGACGAGCTTTTTCCGCAATGGAAAGAGGAGGGCGCTCCTGTCACGACTGCGGTAACCGGCGATCTCATTCACTATCTGACCAGCGAGGGAAACTCGACCCGAGTGCCGGGCATGTTCGTGCCGCTGCCGATGCACAATGCTGGCAACTACATAATCAGCCTGGGGCGGTTGTGCCAGTGGATGGGTGACAAAGCAGAAGCGGCCGGAATCAATGTCTTCCCGGGTTTCGCCGCATCCGACGTCATTTATGATGAGAAAGGTCGCGTGAGAGGCGTCGTGACCAGTGATTTAGGGGTCGGCAAAGACGGGCAACACAAAGCCGGCTACCAGGCCGGGTATGAGCTGCTCGGGAAGTTCACAATATTTGCAGAAGGCGTGCGCGGTAACCTCGGCGAGTCGCTGATGGAAAAATTCGATCTGCGCAAAGATGCAAATCCGCAGCACTATGGTATTGGCATTAAGGAAATCTGGGAGATCGAACCGGATAGACACACGGAAGGCCTCGTAGTGCACACGATGGGCTGGCCGCTTGATAACAAAACCGAAGGCGGCGGGTTTCTTTATCATGCCGCGAACAGCCAGGTATTCGCCGGCCTGATCGTTGCCCTGAACTACAAGAATCCCTACCTGGATCCGTTTCAGGAATTCCAGCGCTGGAAGTTGCACCCCAGGATCAGACAGTACCTGGAAGGTGGCAAACGTATTGCGTACGGCGCTCGCGCCGTTAACAAGGGTGGGCTTCAGTCACTCCCAAAACTTACGTTCCCGGGCGGCATGCTCGTCGGTTGCGATGCAGGCTTTCTCAACGGCATCAAGATCAAAGGCGCACACACGGCGATCAAGACCGGGATGCTGGCCGCTGAAAGTGTCTACACGGCGTTGCAGGAGGGCCAGTCTCATACGGAGCTTACAAGTTACGCAGGAGCAGTTCGAGCTTCCTGGGTGCATGATGAATTGCATCGCGCCCGAAATTTTGGTCCGGCGCTACACAAGCTTGGCACGTTCCTTGGTGCCGCATTTGCTTTTATCGATCAGAATATTTTTCGCGGCAAATTGCCTTTTACGCTGCATAATAAAGAGCCGGATCACGATTCGCTGACCAAAGCGACTGACGCACGGAAGATCAGCTATCCCAAGCCGGACGGCAAGCTCACCTTCGATCGATTGTCATCCGTTTTTCTTTCCAGCACCAATCACGAAGAAGACCAGCCGTCACATCTGAAACTCAAAGACGCGGCAATTCCAATTTCCTACAATCTTCCCGAATACGCCGAACCTGCGCAGCGTTATTGTCCCGCAGGCGTGTATGAGGTCGTGACCGAAAACGGGCAGGCAAGATTTCAGATCAATGCCCAAAACTGCGTGCACTGCAAAACCTGCGACATCAAAGACCCGTCGCAGAACATTATCTGGCAGGTGCCTGAAGGTGGCGGTGGTCCAAATTATTCGGGGATGTGATTCTCAAATCCGGATCAGAGCGAGCCCGGCTCTGACCCCGCGCCGCGAGATTCTATTTCGGCTGCATTCTGATGGCACCGTCGATGCGAATCGTTTCGCCATTGATCATCGCATTTTCGTAAATGCAGCCCACCAGGTCTGCATACTCGTGAGGTCGGCCAAGTCGTGACGGAAACGGCACCTGCGCCCCGAGCGATGCCTGTAGCTCCGGCGTCATTCCAGCGACCATCGGCGTAATAAAAATTCCGGGTGCGATTACATTTACGCGAATGCCGATACGCGCGAATTCTCTCGCCAGGGGAAGCGTCATGCCGACGACACCGCCTTTCGATGCTGAATATGCGGCCTGTCCGATCTGTCCCTCGAATGCAGCGATCGATGCCGTGCTAATGATCACGCCACGTTCTCCATCCTCGTTCGGCGCATTGCTTTGCATGACGTTTGCCGCCTCTTTTGCCACCAGGAACGAACCGATCAGGTTGACGGCGATAGTTTTCGAAAAGAATTCACCTGGCATGGGCGCCTCGCGTCCCAATGCCCTGGCCGCACCAACGATACCGGCGCAGTTAACCGCGAGCGTGATGCCTCCCATGAATTTTTTGGCTTCTGCGATAGCTGCCTGCACGTCAGATTCCGCAGATACGTCCGTGTGAATGTAAACAGCGCGATCGCCGAGGAGGGCCGCGCTCTTTTCGCCAGCGTCGTCGTTGACGTCGAGTAGCGCGACCTGGCCGCCGGCTGCGATTATTTTGCTGGCGGTAGCAAATCCCAGCCCAAGCTCGGATGCGGCACCCGTTACTACTGCCTTTGCCGTAGCGAGATCCATTTTATACTCCTGTTTTCCTAGTCGACTTCGATACCGATCGCGACTGCTTCGCCGCCACCAATACACAGAGAGGCAATGCCCTGTCCGCCACCGCGATTACGCAGTGCATGGACGAGCGTTACGATGATTCTGGCGCCGGACGCCCCGATCGGGTGGCCCAGAGCGCATGCTCCACCGTTGACATTGACCTTGGCGTGTTCAATCCCAACGTCTCGCATCGCCGCCATGGTGACGCAGGCGAATGCCTCGTTAATTTCGTAGAGAGAAACTGAATCAGCATTCCATCCCAGTTTCTGCTGCAGCGCTTTTATGGCAAACACCGGCGCTGTTGTGAACCATTCCGGTTCATGGGCGAACCCGGAATGCCCTGCAATTCGCGCAAGAATGCCTGCTCCTTTTTTCGCCGCGTCGCTTTCCCGCATCAGGACCAGGCTGGCGGCACCGTCGGATATCGATGATGAGCTTGCGGCCGTAACGGTGCCGTCCTTTCTGAATGCCGGTCGGAGGGTTGGAATCTTTTCGATGTTGGCAACGCGCGGACCCTCATCTTCTGTAACGACCGTTTCGCCCTTGCGGGTCCGGACAGTGATCGGGACGATTTCGTTCGCGAAGCGTCCTTCGGCCGCAGCGGTACGGGCGCGGGAAACGGACTCAACGGCGAAGGCGTCCTGATCTGCCCGGCTGAATTTATATTTTTCCGCCGTGAGCTCCGCGAAATGACCCATCATGTTGCCGTCATACGGGTTCTGCAGGCCATCGAAAAACATGTGGTCCAGAACTTCCTGATGACCCATGCGATAACCGCTGCGTGCTTTCGGCATGAGATACGGTGCGTTACTCATCGATTCCATCCCGCCTGTCATTACGACATGCGCACTGCCGGCGGCAATAAGGTCGTGGCCGAGTGTGGTGGTCTTCATGCCGGAACCACAAACCTTGTTTACCGTCGTGCACGGCACGCCTGATGGGAGACCGGCGGCCAGTGCAGCCTGTCGGGCCGGTGCCTGCCCCAGTCCCGCCGGCAGCACGCAGCCGAGCAATACCTCATCAATTGCTGCGGCTTCAAGACCGCTGTCACCCAGCGCCGCATGACATGCCGCCGCACATAGATCCGTCGCACTGACGGAATTCAGGTCGCCCTGAAACGCGCCCAGGGGCGTCCGGCGGGCGGCGACGATTACGATTGGATCCCTCTTCATTCTGTCGTTTTCCGATCTGCACTTCGGGGAGCGCTACTGTCCCGTATCCTGATCGATCCTGCAATATTGATTAGGTGGTAGCTTCGTGCTCATCCGCAGCAGGCAGCAAGTCCGGCTCATCCAGGACTGTCAGGATCTGCTTCCTGGTCAGTTCCGCGAGTTCCTTGCTGTTTGCAAAGGCCGGGTGAGTTGGTTCAATCGGATTGAGAATATCGATGCGTATGTGGCCATGCCTTGGCAGCAGTTTTTCGGCCGGAAGAATATACCGTGAACCCGATATGACCGCTGGTACGACAGGTACGCCGGCGCGAATGGCTGCAGCAAATGCACCGGCGCGAAACCGGCCGAGACCCGGTTCCTGTTCGAACGTACCTTCCGGAAATACGACAAGTGACTCACCGTCGCTCGCCGCCTTAAGTAGTCGGCGGGCATCACGTGCACTGCCCGACGCTTCGAAGCGTTCGACGAATCGACAGCCAACCCGGCGCAGAAGAAAACTCACGGCCGGGAACGACTGCATCTCACCCTTGACAACAAACGAGAATTTCGACGGCAAAAATCCCTGCAGCAAAACGCCGTCGACGTAACTCGCATGATTTGCGACGATCACGCAATCCGTTTCCGGCAATTTTTCGAGTCCGCGAACGACCGTCGAGATTCCTGCAAGCCGCAGCGATAACCGACTACAGAAAGCAACACAGCGACGGCGCCGTTCCAGCCCGGGCACGAAAACTGCTGCCAGGATGGCGCCAAAAACAGACAGCGCGAATTCTATCCAGACATAACTGCCATACAAGATGTCGACCAGGCCCGTGCGGCGCGCGGCGGTTGAGTCAGTCATTTGACGCCAATTGGCTGCAAGCGGGGACGCATTCCGGGTTTAGGTATGTGACGCAGGTCACTTTATGTTAATGCCTTAATGAATCTGTGACAGCGATCACGCCGGTCATGCAGTGGCCTCATCATACTCAATTTCTTGCAAAATCCGTTGCTTGGCACTCGGGTTGACGAGATCGGGATCGGAATCTGCTGTACGCAGCAATGTTACCAGCAACGAGCCTCAATGCGATCAAGTCGAAGCGCCAGCATGCCATGGATGGCCCGATATTGATGGATACTATGACGAGCAGTCAGTCTGAAAAAAATGGAAAGCCGGCAATGGGTTCAGAGGAACTCGTTGATCGTTTTCTCGACGCAATCTGGATGGAGCGTGGCCTCTCGGCAAACACGCTTGGCGCCTATCGCGCCGATCTAATGACGCTAGGCCGGCGCCTGTCTGAACAAAACATCGCGATCGAACGTGCAGAGAAGGCAGATCTGCTGGAATTCATTGCTGGTCGTGTGGAAAGTGGTGCCAAGCCGCGCTCTACGGCGCGACAACTTTCAAGCTTTCGTCGCTTCTTCCGCTACATCATGCGCGAAGGATTACGAGACAATGATCCGACCGCCGAAATCGAAATGCCGAGAATCGGTCGATCGCTGCCAAAGACCCTCACAGAAGATGAAGTCGATGCCCTCCTGCAGGCACCGAATACCGACGAGCCGCTGGGTCACCGTGACCGGGCCATGCTCGAGCTCCTGTACGCAACCGGGCTGCGCGTATCAGAGCTAATCAACCTCAAACAGTCTCAGGTTAATTTTAACCAGGGCGTACTGCGTATCGTTGGCAAGGGCGATCGCGAACGATTGATCCCACTGGGCGAGGAGGCGCAGCGCTGGTTGCGAGACTTTATCGACGGTCCGCGTATGGAAATCCTCCTGGAACGCCAAACGGACTACCTGTTTCCGACACGTCGCGGCGACCGGATGACCCGCCAGGCGTTCTGGCACATCATCAAGCGATATGCGCAGAAAGGCGGCATCGGCAAGAAACTCTCTCCCCACAGCCTGCGTCACGCGTTTGCAACGCATCTTCTCAATCGCGGCGCCGATCTGCGGGTCGTGCAACTGTTGCTGGGTCACAGCGACCTCTCGACGACACAGATTTACACGCATGTTGCGCGCGAACGCCTCAAGGACCTGCACGGTCAACACCATCCGCGCGGCTGACGCCGCCACACAGGGCACATCTGGCGTCACAAAAGGCGAAAAAGTGTGTTCTCCTTTGTTACAATCGCGACGATTTTCCAACGGAACCAGTGATATTTGGCATGGTCCAAAGCTCAGTGGCCGAAATAGCACTATTGTCTCGCTCTGCCCGTCAACGAGTACATCAGATTAAGGACTTCTTCATGAACACACGGTTTACGCGAACCTCCCTGCTGGCCTCGGTTGCCTGCGGCCTTTTGGCGGGCGCTGCGTTTGCAGCGGACGACGCCGCAGAGCTCCAGCAAGTGCGTGAAAAAGTGGCCGGCATGTTCGACGGAATCGGTTCAGACGACGTCTTTGCCAGTGACGTGGATGGCTGGTACACGGTCAGGAAAGGCGCAATTATTGCTTATATCTCTGGCGACGGTCGTTACCTTTTGCAGGGCGACATGATCGATCTTGAGGAATCAAAGAACCTCTCCGAGGAAAGCCGCAACGATGCGCGGGTCAAAATGATGTCCGCCGTGCCCCCCGAAAATGTCATTACGTACACGCCGGAGACGGTTCGCCACACGGTGTCGGTGTTCACTGATATCGACTGCACGTTTTGCCGCCGGCTGCACAGTCAGCTCGACGAGTATATGGAGGAAGGCATCGAGATTCGTTACTTCCTGTACCCAAGGAATGGCCCGACCTCAGCTTCCTGGGTCAAAGCCCAGAACGTCTGGTGCGCCGACAACCGAAATGAGGCACTGACTCTGGCGAAGCTGGACCAGGAATTCCCGATGCATGACTGTGATTCGTCGATCGTCAATTCGCACTACTCGATCGGACAGGACGTTGGTCTGCGTGGTACGCCGGCGATCGTGGCGGAAGATGGGACATTGTTTAGCGGTTACCTCCCGGCGAAGCAGTTAACCGAGGCGCTCGAATCGACGCTGGACTGAGTGACGCCCTGTTCCTGATTACTGCAGCGCCTACTTCCCTGGTCGCTTGTCCCTGATGCTGCGCCGATGCACGCCATTGTCTTCGCCGTCATCTTCAATAAATTTCTTTAGCGCATAGCTGTTACTGGAAAACGCCATTTCGTCCCACGGGATCTCCGGGACTTCGAAAAGCCGGACTTCCAGGCTCTCATCGCCCGGCGCATAGTCGCCCAGTAGCTTGGCCGTGAAGAACAGGTGCAGTTGGCCTGCATAGATAACATCAACCGACGCAAAGAGCCGGCCGATCCGAACCTCAGCACATGCCTCTTCGAGCGTTTCACGTGCGGCGCCCTCGGCAATGTCCTCTCCCAGCTCCATGAAGCCGGCCGGCGCGGTCCAGAACCCGTAACGCGGTTCGATGGCTCTCTTGCAAAGCAGAATTTTGCCGTCGCGCTCGGGTACGCAGCCAACGACGACTTTCGGATTCTGGTAATGAATGACGCCGCATTCGATGCAGACCCAGCGCTCTTTTGTATCGCCAGCGGGCGTCTTTCTGGCGACCGTCGCGCCACAGCTTGAACAGAATTTCATGTGCAATGGAGGATTCCGCGGGAGCAAGTATTATTTGATGGTGCCGGGAGCGAGAATCGAACTCGCACTTCCTTTCAGAAACCGGATTTTGAATCCGGCGCGTCTACCAGTTCCGCCACCCCGGCCGCATCAAATAAATGCCGGAAGCACCAAATGACGGGGCCTCCGGCCGAAAGGCGCTAAGTATATGCGGGAGGATTCATGCTCGCCACACTATACTGAAAAAAAGCCCCGTAAATTCATGCGACCTTTTGCTGCGCGTTCGCATCTAACGATACGAGACATGAGCAAATTTACTGATATCCAGATCGATCCGGCGATCGTGAAACGTGCAACCCGCGGCGACGCGAAGGCACATGAAATCATTTATCGCGCCTTTTCCGCGCCGGTGTATTCGGTTTGCCTGCGATTTACGCGGGTACCGGCACACGCGGAGGATCTGTTGCAGGAGACCTTCATCGAGGTGATTCGCAACATCGGGCAGTTTCGCGCCGAAGCGCCTCTGGGAATCTGGGTCAGGCGGATAGCGATATCGAAAGCATTGATGTTCCTCCGCTCCGCCTGGCACCGACGCGGGCAAAGTCTGGACGATGACTGGGAAGAAATGACTTTCGAAAGCAGGGGAGTTCCGGTGAACTCGGCCCGCCAGGACCAGGCGATGGACCTGGAAGCGGCTCTCTCCAGCTTGCCGGAGGTTAGTCGCGCCGTCGTTTGGCTGCACGACGTGGAAGGATTCACACACAAGGAAATCGCCGCGCTCATGGGAAAGACCGAGAGTTTTTCCAAATCGCAGCTAGCGCGTGCCTATCAACGACTTCGACCGTTGCTCGATGCCGAAATCGAGCGCAAGGATGCGAAGCCCTCACTGCGCGAGTCAGCGCTGGGAAGTTGCTGAGACAGGATTTATGCATGATGAATGACATTGGTGCAGGACAGGAAGACAAGATGAATATTGGTTTGAGCGTGACGCAGCGCGACCTGTTGCAGTCCGGGCTTCGCGAGCTTACCGATACAACACCGCCGCGAGAGGTCTGGCAACGAATTGAAGCACAGGCGCGGGCCGAGGGTTTTTTCAGGGGTCGCTATTTCGAAACGGCCAAATGGCTTACCGGCACAGGTATTGCCGCGGCGGTGGTACTTGCGGTCCTGAATTTTCCGACGACACCCGTAGTGGACGATGGCGGCCAGGTGTTCGATGCAACGCCATCCGCAGCTGTGGCGGACAATACCGCCCCCACTAATCTGAGGGCATTAATGGTGCAGTCACAGAAGATTGAAAGAGATCTGCGAGCGCTCCCGGGGCGTCCAAGTCTGGTGCGCGCCAGCACAGCGGCAACGATTGCCGAACTCGAAGACCGCATCTCGGCGATCGACTACCGCCTCAATCATCCGGCGATTCGTTTGAGTCCGGTTGAGGCGGAGATTTACTGGCGCGAACGCGTCAGGCTCATGAATTCGTTGCTGAACCTGCGCCGTGCGCAGGCACAACGAATGGCATTTTAATTGGCGGCCTGCCACACGCGTAATCGTTTGGGTCTTGACGGGCAGGCCAGGAGTAGAGAGATGGTTTATTTGAAGAATACGACATTAACTATAGTCGCAGCGCTTATTTGCGCGCCGGCGCTCGCCCAGAACGACGCGCAGCCTGAGGTGCCGGTACAGGTTGATATGGAGCGGAAAGTTGAGTTGGCCAACGACACTGCGCAGGTGGAGGTTGAGATCCGCATGCAGGAGGCCGAGCAGCGTCTCGCCGAGGCGGCCCGGCAGGTGGCTGAGCTTTCAATGGCCCAACTGCCGAGGGTGGAGCGCCTGGAGCGAATTATTCGTACCAGTCGCGGTGGGCCGGTTCTTGGCATAACGATCGGTACGGACGGTGACACCGATCCGGTTGCCGGCGTTGAGATAATTGGCGTCTCTCCCGGCGGTGCCGCTGGGGATTCCGGGCTCCGCGCCGGAGATGTCATCACCTCAATTAACGGAGAGTCGCTAACCGCGGATAACAGCGAGGAAGCGAATGCGAAGTTGCTGGATTTTATGGCTGGCGTTGAGGAAGGCGACACGCTGGATGTCGAATACCTGCGCAACGGCAAAAGCAGTTCAATCGAATTAACGCCGCGGCCTGTGGAAAATAATGTGTTTGCTTTTGGATTCGATGGTGGCAATTTCCCGGCACCGCCGGGCGCCCACGTCGTGCCGAATGCACCGCATTTTGGCGGCGGATTCTCGTGGGCAACCAGCGGTGACGGCTTCGGGAATATGGAGTTGGTCAAGCTGACCGAGCGCCTCGGCAGCTATTTTGGAACCGACGAGGGTCTGCTCGTGGTGCGAGCGCCGGAAGATAAAGACCTGCAGCTGCAGGATGGCGACGTCATACTGAATATCGATGGTCGTACGCCAACATCGGTGGCGCACGCGATGCGAATTCTGGGTTCATACGAAAGTGGCGAGGAATTGAAAATTGAGATCATGCGCGACAAGCGAAAGCGCAGTATCACGCTTGAAATACCGGACAATCGACAAAGCGCAGGCTGGCCGGAAAGACCGCCCATCGCGCCGACTGCACCGCATCAGAAGATCGTCGTGGTCAAGCAGGAGAAAACCTGACTCCCGATTGGCGTCAGATCGTTTGACCTCCCCCGCCAGTCGTTCTGCCGGGCAGTGGGCGCGCAGCATTCATTGTATGATGCGCGCCCATGTTTTTATCTGACTTCGATTACGAATTGCCGGACGAGTTGATTGCCCGCTATCCAACGCCTGTGCGCAGTGATAGTCGCCTCCTGGAAGTCTCCGAGACACTCTTCGACAAACTATTCAAAAATTTCCCGGACAGTCTGCGCGCCGGCGATTTGCTCGTCTTTAATGATACGCGGGTCATACGCGCCAGGTTGCGCGGCCGAAAGGACACTGGCGGCCGCGTCGAGATATTAATAGAGCGGGTTACCTCAGGCGATGAGGCGCTTGCACAGGTCAAGTCCAGCAAGACACCGCAGCCTGGTGCAACTCTGAAGCTCGATGCCGGCTGCAAGGCGACCGTCCTTGGGCGTGCGGGGGATCTTTTCGAGCTGCGTTTCTCTGAGCCGCTCGCCACCTTTCTCGAAGCGCATGGCGAAGTGCCGTTGCCGCCTTATCTTAATCGGCCCGAAGAATCTGCGGACAGCGCCCGTTATCAGACAGTTTATGCGAACCTGCCAGGCGCGGTTGCGGCGCCAACCGCCGGATTGCATTTTGACCAGGACATGCTTGCCGCGACAAAGGCGCGTGGGGCGGAGCATGCTTTTGTGACGCTGCACGTCGGTGCGGGTACGTTTCAGCCGCTGCGGGAGGAGCGCGTCAGTGCCAATCGCCTGCACGCAGAGCGAGTCGAAGTTGGCGAAGAGGTTTGTGCCGCCGTCAGAAAAGCACGCGCTGCTGGCGGGCGTGTAATCGCGGTGGGGACGACATCGGTTCGTGCACTCGAAGCGGCCTCAGCCGGCGGTGCTGTTGAACCCTATTTCGGCGAGACGGATATCTTTATTCAACCCGGCTATGTCTTTCGGTCAGTAGACACGTTGCTTACGAATTTTCACATGCCGAGGTCGTCTTTAATGATGTTAGTCGCCGCATTCGGCGGGCATGATCGCATCATGTCGGCTTATCGACACGCCGTAAAACAACGCTATCGGTTTTTCAGCTATGGTGATGCCATGCTGATCTCTCCGGAAGGTCAATGAATTTCGAGATTGAAAGAACGTCAGGTATGGCGCGTACCGGCCGCCTGAGTTTTCGCCGTGGCACGGTAGAAACGCCTGCCTTCATGCCGGTAGGAACCTATGGATCCGTGAAAAGCGTCACGCCGGAGGAAGTGGCCGCCAGCGGTGCCGAGATTATCCTTGGTAACACATTTCACCTGATGCTGCGGCCCGGAACGTCAATCATTCGCGACCACGGTGGATTGCACGAATTTACTCACTGGGCCGGGCCGATACTCACGGATTCCGGCGGATTCCAGGTCTTTTCGCTGGCAGAGCTGCGGAAGCTCACCGAGGAGGGCGTCAAGTTTCGCTCGCCGATTAACGGTGACGAAGTTTTCCTGAGTCCCGAAAAATCCATGGAAGTGCAACATGAACTGAATGCCGATGTCGCGATGATATTTGATGAATGCACGCCATATCCGGCGTCCGTCGCGGAGGCGCGCGATTCAATGGAGTTATCGTTGCGCTGGGCACGGCGCAGCCGCGACCGGTTTGATGAGTTGAAACAGGATGAACCCGGGCGGGGCGAGGCGCTGTTCGGCATCGTGCAGGGCGGCATTCATGATGAGCTGCGTGCTCAATCGCTCGACGGCTTGATGTCGATTGGATTCGACGGTTATGCGGTCGGTGGCTTGGCGGTAGGTGAGCCCGAGGCAGAGCGCATCGCAGTTCTCGATTACCTGCTGCCACGGATGCCGGTGGACAAGCCACGCTACCTGATGGGGGTCGGCACGCCGCTCGATATCGCCGCATCCGCAAGCCGCGGCATCGATATGTTCGATTGCGTCATGCCGACGCGGCATGCGAGAACCGGGCACCTGTTTACATCACGGGGAATCGTCAAGATTCGAAATGCAAAGTACACGGCGGACACCGGTCGACTGGATCCGGACTGCGCTTGCTACACCTGCCAAAATTACAGCCTGGCCTACCTGCGACACCTCGAGAAGTGCGGCGAAATTCTTGGGTCCCGCCTCGGTACTATCCATAATCTGCATTATTATCAGCAACTTATGCGGGATATACGGGCCGCGATCGGTGCTGACAGCCTGCCTGTGTTTATCGCTGAATTGCGTTCGGTCTATGCTGCCTCGCCCGACCAGTAGTCCGTCAACAGCCCTGCCAGACCGGCCTTTCCGCTTTCCTCGGTTGATTCGCCATCGGGCGGCCCCAAGTCACCGCATCGTGTGCCATAATGGCGCGCCTTTTTTTCGGCTCGTACTGACTACGGGCAACTGGATGACATAATGGACTTCTTTATCAGTCCTGCCTACGCGCAGGATTCTCCGACGGCCGATCCGTTCGGTTTCTTTCTACCGATGATTGTGATTTTCGTCGCGTTTTATTTTCTCCTCATTCGTCCGCAGCAAAAACGCCAAAAAGCGCACACTGCGCTTATCAGCGCTTTGTCCACCGGTGATGAAGTGCTGACCGCTGGCGGCGTGCTTGGAAAAGTGACTGGTGTCAGCGAACACTATGCAACGCTGCAGATCGCGGAAAACGTCGAGATCAAAGTGCAGAAGTCAACGGTTTCCGCAGTCGTGCCGAAAGGCACTATTGAAGCCGCCTGATAAACGGTCAGCCGGACAGCTTAAGCGACTATGACTAACTATCCGAGTCTGCTTGACGTGCAGCCCGCCCAGATTGGTGCGCATGAATAGGTATCCGAGTTTGCTTGGCGTGTTGCAGTTCAAGGCTGATACAAATGAATAAATATCCGAGTCTGCTTGACGTGGTGCGGTACAGGGCCGGCGACAATGAATAGATACCCAGGTCTGCTTGACATGCTGTTGCCTAAGGTTGGAACCAATGAATAAATATCCGGGATTGCTTGGCGTATTGGAGTTCAAGGCTGATACATATGAATAAGTATCCGGCTTGGGTCAACGCCCTGGTCTTCCTGATATTGGTGGCCGGCATTCTAATCGCAATGCCGAATCTCTATGGTACCGGTCCGGCCGTACAGCTTGCACAGCGCGACGGTAATCCGTTTGATGAGAGCCGTATTGTCAGGGTGTCACAGGTACTTGAAGAAGCGGGTATCGAATCGGAAGCTGTCTATCTGCGAGAGGGGCGCGTAGTCGTTCGTTTCGATTCAGCCGACACGCAGGAAGAAGCAGGAGCGCTTTTTCGCAGCCGCTTTGATTCGGATTCGAACGTGGCCCTGACATTTGCGCCTCGGCTCCCGGACTGGGTACGTGGTCTGGGTCTCTCGCCAATGAGCCTCGGCCTTGATCTGCGCGGTGGCGTTTACGTATTGCTCGAAGTGGACATGGACAGTGCCATAACCGCTCGCCTGAATGCCTATGAGCAGGACTTTGATGACCGGATCCGAAACGCCGGAATCCGGCCGTTGGTTGAGGTCGATGGTGCGCAGATAAACGTCCGTTTGCGAAGCGCAGAAGACATGGAAAAGGCACGCGAAATTATTAGCGAAGCCGACGCCGAGCTCCTGGTTCTCGACGGCGCGGATGGCAGGTCGCTGCGTGTGCGCATGAGTGAAGTGCAAATAAAAGCCCGCCAGGATTTCGCCATCGAGCAGAACATGACGACGCTGCGAAATCGCGTCGATCAGTTGGGTGTGGCCGAGCCGCTGGTGCAACGTCAGGGCGTTAACCGAATCGTGGTGCAGTTGCCGGGCGTACAAGACCCCAATGCGCTGTCATCTATTCTCACCGCGACGGCAACGCTCGAGTTTCGCATGGTCGATACCACGGGCGACAGCCCCGGGTCACGACGTTATCCGGGCAAGCCGGGCGTGCAGGGACAGCTGCTAAAGCGCGAAGTCATTGCCTCAGGCGACCAGATCATCGATGCGTCCGCCGGATTCTCGGAAGGCTCTCCTGCCGTCTTCATCACGCTCGACGCCGTGGGCGGAGAGCGGATGCTGGCCAATACGATGGCAAATTTACGCAAGCCAATGTCGACCGTATTCATCGAGACCAAGCGCGAATCGATAACACTCCCCGATGGCAGTACGTCGTACAAAGTGGTCAAGACCGAGGAAATCATCAACACGGCGACGATCAACGGCGTGTTCAAAGACAGCTTTGTCACCACGGGCCTGAATCCCGTGGAGGCCAGGGACCTCGCACTGTTACTGCGGGCTGGTGCTTTGGCTGCGCCGGTCTTTCAGATCGAAGACCGAACGATCGGGCCGTCGCTTGGCCAGGATAATATTGATCGGGGCTTCAGGGCCGTGCAGATCGGCTTCCTGGCCGTCATTGTGTTCATGGCAATTTATTATCGTGGCTTTGGCATGATCGCCAACGTTGCACTTTTCTCGAATCTGATTTTCATCGTCGCGCTGTTGTCGATGTTGCAGGCTTCACTCACGTTGCCCGGCATCGCTGGAATTGTGTTGACGGTCGGCATGGCCGTTGACGCCAACGTGCTCATATTCGAACGAATACGAGAGGAGCTGGCGGCGGGCGCCACCGTGCAAAACAGTATTAACTCGGGTTACGAAAAAGCGTTTTCTTCGATCGCCGATGCCAACGTGACAACCCTGATTGCTGCCATCGTCCTGTTCGCTTTTGGCACAGGTCCGATCAAGGGCTTCGCTGTAACCCTGTCACTCGGCATCATGACATCGATGTTTACTGCGATCGTTGGTACGCGTGCGATTGTCAACCTTGTGTTCGGGGGTCGCCGGCTCGAAAAGCTGCCGATCTGAGGGAAATTCGATGAGATTTATTAAGGAAAAAACGAACATCGACTTTCTGAGTCGGGGCCGCCGTAACGTCGCGATTGGTCTCTCGATTTTGCTCGTAATTATTTCCATCGCATCGCTGTCCGTTCGCGGACTCAATCTGGGCATTGATTTCACTGGCGGAGTGCTGCTCGAGGTGGGCTATCCGCAGGAAGCAGACCTCAACGATATTCGGTCGAAACTCACGGATGCCGGTTTTGCGCGCTACGTCGTTCAGTCATTCGGCAACTCGAGCGACGTCATGGTAAGGCTGCCGCCGCAGCCCGGTGAAGACTCGAACGCACTTCGCGACCGGCTTTTCAATATTCTGTCGGGCGGCGATCCTGATGTTGAACTGCGACGCGTCGAACTGGTTAGCGCGCAGGTTGGCGAGGAATTGACCGAGCAGGGCGGCCTGGCAATGATTTTCGCGATAACAATGATTTTCATCTATGTCATGTTTCGCTTTCAATGGAAATTCGCTGCCGGCGCCGTCGCCGCGCTCGTGCATGACGTGATCGTGACGATCGGATTTTTCTCGTTAACGGGAATATCGTTCGACCTGACGGTTGTCGCTGCCGTGCTGGCCGTCATCGGTTACTCGCTGAACGATACTGTTGTCGCATTCGACCGGATCCGCGAAAACTTCATCAAGTTGCGCGGCGCAACGTCCGAAGAATCGATGAATACATCGATCAACGAGATGCTCGCCCGTACCATCATCACGGGCGTAACGACGCTCGTCGTGTTGATCGCGCTGCTAATGCTCGGCGGAGAATCAGTCGGCCCGTTTTCGGTCGCGTTGATCGTCGGCATCATCGTTGGAACGTATTCATCGATCTACACAGCAAGTGCAACGGCACTGATGCTGGACGTAAATGCCAAAGATCTCATGCCACCGGAAATCGATCCGGAAGCGATTGATGACCTTCCCTAGTCTCTAAACCGGGGTCGAACCGAGGTTTCTGCAGAAACCTCGGTTCGACCCCGGTTTTACTTGGCGAACATTTTCTTGATGTCCGGACCAAACAACTTGGCCAGCCCGGAGTAGGTTCTTGGGCTGCCGCACAACACGTGGCCGGTATCCATGAAATCTTCGCTGCCGTCCAGGCCGCTGACGATGCCACCTGATTCGCGAATGATCAGCGTCCCTGCCGCCAGGTCCCAGGGCAACAGCCCGGTTTCCCAAAATGCATCAAGACGGCCGCACGCGACGTAGCACAGATCGAGGGCGGCAGCGCCGGCGCGTCGGATACCAGTCGTATTCCTCATCGCACTCACCAGCATGTTCATGTAGGGCTCGAATGCCTCGTTCGACTCCCGGTACGGAAAGCCTGTACCGATCAGTGCACGTTCGAGGTCGACCCGTCCGCTTACCCGGATCTTGTGACCGTCGAGTTGTGCCCCCTGGCCTCGCGAGGCGGTGAACATTTCCTGGCGTAATGGATCGTAGACAACGGCATGCTCCAGACGGCCCTTGTGCGCGACGGCTACCGAGACGCAGAACACCGGGAAACCGTGCAGGTAGTTGGTCGTGCCATCGAGCGGGTCGATGATCCAGACAGTGTCCGACTCACCGCGCTGACCACTCTCCTCTGCGAGGATCGCGTGGTCGGGGTGGTGTTTGAGAATGGTATCTATGACGGCTTTTTCAGCCATAAGGTCGGCATCACTGACGAAATCATTGCGGCCTTTCTGCTCCACATTGAGCTTTTCCAGTTTGTTCATGTTGCGGATGAGCGTGTCTCCTCCGCGACGTGCAGCCATAACAGCCACATTCAGCATTGCGTGCATGGTGTGATTCCGCCAGTGTTGGTAAAGAGCCGGTGCGACTAAAGAGCAAGTGATCTGATTAGACGACAGGCTGTAGAATAGCAGACCATCGCAGCGCGTGAATCTCGAAAGGCAAAACTCTTGGCAAATGTTCGTATCATCCTCGTGGGCACGACTCATCCGGGCAACATCGGTGCGGCTGCTCGAGCGATGAAGAATATGGGGATAACCGACCTGATGCTGGTCAAGCCACGATACTTTCCGCATGCGGACGCAACGGCACGTGCGTCCGGCGCAGAAGATGTGCTTGCGTCTGCGCGAGTCGTCGATACGTTGTCAGAGGCACTCGCCGACTGCACCTACGCTGCCGGGGCCAGCGCACGCTCGCGCTCTATCGAGTGGCCAAGCCTGGCGCCGAGGGAGTGTGCTGCCCGTCTGCTTGGGGAACCGACTGGCAGCATCGTCGCAGTTGTCTTTGGTCCGGAAAAATCAGGCCTCAGTAATGACGATCTGGATCGGTGCAATGCGTTGCTGACTATTCCAACTGAGCCATCATTCAGTTCGCTCAATATCGCCATGGCCGTGCAGGTCATTTGCTATGAGTTGCGACTTGCCCGATTTGATGCGCCGGTCCCGACCGAGCCGGAGGCACCACCGGCGACCGGCGAGGAGCTGGAACATTTTTACGCGCACCTGGAGCGCGTATTGACCCGAACAGGTTTTCTCAATCCTGACCATCCGCGACACCTGATGCGCCGGCTGCGTCGCCTGTTCATCAAAGCGGAGCCAGACAAAAACGAAATAAACATTTTGCGCGGGATTCTCACCGCAGTTGAGCCTGCAGAGAAGAAACGGTCTTCATGATGAAGAATGATCCTGTCTACCTGGATTATGCGGCGACGGCGCCGCTCGCTGCGGAAGTGGCTGCAGTGATGCAGGAATGCCTCGCGTCGGGCCGGCCGTATGCCAATCCGGCGTCGATTCACCTGGCGGGCCGCGAGTCCGCGGCAGCGGTTGCGGCTGCGCGCATGCAGGTCGCCCGCCTGTTGCACGCGAGGCCCGAATGCCTGATCTGGACTTCCGGCGCCACCGAGTCCGATAATCTCGCCATTCAGGGTGTGGCGCGTGCGCATGCGCATCGCGGCAAGCATCTCATCACGATGCCGACCGAACATAAAGCGGTCGTCGATACCTTCAAAGCGCTTGAAAGAGACGGTTTCGAGGTGTCGTGGTTGCGACCCTCGGAGGACGGTCTCCTGCAAATTGGCGCGCTTGCTGACGCCATTCGTGACGAGACGCAGCTGGTGTCAGTCATGCATGTAAACAATGAAACCGGCGCGATCCAGAATATTCGCGAGATTGGTGACGTGTGCCGCGAGCGGGACGTACTTTTCCACACCGATGCCGCCCAATCAGTCGGTAAGCTGGCTATCGATCTCGACGAACTTCCTGTTGACCTCTTGTCGTTTACGGCGCACAAGTTTTACGGTCCACAGGGCATCGGCGGTTTATTCATCGCGGATCGACCCGGATGCAAAATTTCACCGCTCATGTTTGGCGGCAGCCAGGAGCGTCGCCTCCGACCCGGAACGCTGCCCGTGCAGCTCATTGTTGGCATGGGTGCCGCCGCCGAAGTTGCGCGGCACCAGATGCAAGCTGACCACGAAAGTACGAAGATCCTGAATGCCCGCCTGTGGGACGGTCTGAAGGCGATTGCAGGCATTGTGCGCAACGGTGATCCGGATCATTGCTATCCCGGGATACTGAATGTCAGCGTCGAAGGTGTAGAAGGCGAGAGCCTGATGCTGGGTATGGAGCCAGTCTGCGTTGCCAGCGGATCTGCCTGTAATTCCACGAGCGGCGAGTCGTCATACGTGCTGCGGGGAATGGGTCGCAGTGACCTGCTGGCGCAGAGCGCGGTCCGTTTTAGTTTCGGGCGTGGGACGACCGACGACGATATTGACCTCGCTGTTGCGCGTTACCAGTGGTCTGTCGACCACCTGCGTTCGATCTCGCCACCGGTTTCAATCGCGTCCTGACCATGTCATCGGAGCCCTATAACGAGCGCGTGCGTGCGTGTTTTGCGAAACCGGACCACGCAGGCGGCCTGCAGCACAGGTATGCTCTGGTTGGTAATGCTGAGGCTGCGGAGTCTGACAATGGCGTGCGGCTGTCACTGGAAGCTGGCATCCACGAGGGGATAATTGCCGAGATGCGATTTCGGGCGTGGGCCTGTCCCTATCTCATTGCGGCAGCGGAAACGCTCTGTGCCGACAAGGAAAACCAGCCGGTCGCATCATTACAGGAATTTGACCAGAACGAACTTATGCGAAGATTGTCTGTACCTGTTGCAAAGACCGGTAGGATTCTGTTGCTCGAGGATGCATTGTTGTCCCTCGCGGCAGCGCTACAAGCCAATGAAGAGCAGGATTAGAGTAGGTAAAATATGGCCATTTCACTGACCGAGCCCGCAGCCGAGCGGGTACGAAGCTATCTGGACAACCGGGGCAGCGGCATTGGTCTGCGCATTGGTGTCAAGAAGACCGGCTGCAACGGCTTCGCCTATGTCGTCAATTATGCAGATGCGGTCAACGATGACGATTCCGTTTTTGAGGATGGTGGCGTCACCGTGGTCGTTGACCAGGAGAGCCTCGCCCTGATTGATGGTACTGAGGTGGATTTCGTCAAAGAAGGTCTGAACGAAGCGTTTCGCTTCCGAAATCCGAATATATCGGGCGAATGTGGCTGCGGAGAGAGCTTCAGCATCTAACCGGCATGTTCACGGAATGTGCCGGGGGCCGGGATGGACGCATTGCCTGGCGGAATTTATCCAAGTAAAATTGAACACTTACGAATATCTAAACCCGTAAGGCCGGCTCATTTGAAGCCGGCTTTTTTGAAATCACCTGAATAAAAGGAAGACCGCAATGTCAGTCGAGCGCACGCTCTCCATTATCAAGCCAGATGGTGTCGAGAAGAATCTGATTGGCGAAATTTACAGCCGTTTCGAGAAAGCGGGTCTGCAGATCGTCGCCGCTCGCATGCTGCATTTGTCGCAGGAGCAGGCGGAAGGATTTTATGCCGTCCATAAGGAGCGGCCGTTCTACAATGATCTGGTCAGTTATATGCGTTCCGGGCCGGTCATCGTGCAGGTACTCGAAGGAGAGTCTGCGGTCAACAAGAACCGCGAGATCATGGGGGCAACGAATCCGGATGACGCCGATCCCGGGACAATCCGCAAGGATTTCGCCGCCAGCATTGAAGAAAACGTTGTGCACGGATCGGACGGGCCTGACACGGCGGCCGTCGAGATCGAGTTTTTCTTCGGCGACGACGGCGTTTGCCCGCGAACACGCTAAGTGTAATGCGAGTCGGCAGCAGATAATGATTCCTGCGAGAGAAACAGAAACGAGGATCAATCTTCTCGGCAAGCCTGAATCTCAGCTGCGCGACTTTTTTGCCGCAATCGGAGAAAAACCGTTCCGCGCACGGCAGGTCCTGCAATGGATTCATCAGCGTAACGCTGCGCACTTTGACGAAATGACGGATCTGTCCAAGCCGTTGCGTTTGCAGCTGGGTGATATCGCATCGATTAAGTTACCCGCCGTTATTTCCGAACAGACCTCGGCAGATGGCACCGTCAAGTGGTTGTTCGAATCGGGTGCAGGTCAGGCTGTCGAGTCTGTCTTCATACCCGAACCTGGCAGGGGTACGTTGTGCATCTCGTCGCAGGTCGGCTGTGCACTGGACTGTTCTTTCTGCGCGACCGGTGCGCAGGGCTTCAATCGCAATCTCGGGGTCGACGAAATAATCGGGCAGGTAACGCATGCCAATCGCCATTTGCCATTGCGACCCAATGGGAAGCCCGCAATTACCAACGTCGTGTTTATGGGCATGGGCGAGCCGCTGGCGAACTATCGCAATGTGTTGCCGGCACTGGAATTGCTGTTGTCCGATTTTGCCTATGGACTCTCTCGCAGACGAATCACGGTCAGCACATCGGGAATCGTCCCGTACCTCGAAAAGCTGGGCGACGATTGTAATGTCTCACTGGCGGTCTCTTTGCACGCCCCGGACAACGAGTTGCGCAACGAGCTGGTACCGATAAACAGAATGCATCCGATCGACGAGTTGCTGGATGCATGCTGGCGCTACGCGGCAAAACGCGCAAATCGGTTCATAACATTCGAATATGTCATGTTGCGCGACGTCAACGACTCGCTGCAACACGCGGACAAGCTGGTGGCACTGTTAAAGAACAGGCCGGCCAAGATTAACCTGATTCCCTTCAATCCCTTTACTGGCAACGATTATGAGCGTTCCAGGGCCGGGACCATTGAGCAATTTCAGAATCGATTGCGCCAGCGCGGCCTCGTGGCGACGACCCGGCGAACTCGCGGTGACGACATCGATGCTGCCTGCGGGCAGCTGGCTGGTAAAGTACGCGACAGGGTTAAAGTACGGCTGAGTGAAAAGGGCCGGACGGCAACAAGATTGTAGAACTTCGTATTGCGAATCAATTGGCGGGACGGCGAGAATTTCATGAACAGAGCGATTAAAAACAGATTGGTGGCGGCTGCATTGCTGCTCGGTCTGGCGTTTCTGGCCGGCTGCGTATCCGACGGTCCGACGACGCGCAGAACTACGATCACCGAGGACGCGGCAGACCAGAACTACCAATTGGGGGCGCGGTATTACCGCAATGGCAGCTACGAGCTAGCCCGCGACAGGCTGGAAAGAGCCATCGAGTATGACAGCCGGATGGTTGATGCACACTACTTGCACGCTTTGACTATGGTTGAGCTAGACAATGATCGACTGGCGATCGAATCATTCAACCGGGCGGTGCGACTGGGGCCCAATAATCCCGATGTTCGCAATGCCTATGCGATCTATCTGTGTCAGAAAGAGCAGTACGATGAGGCCGTTGTGCAATTCGAGCGTGCGATCGGCATTATCGAGAATGAAGAAACCTATCTCATGATGACCAATGCCGGTGTTTGCGTCGCGAAGAAGCCCGATCCGGTGTTGGCGGAAAAGTATTTTCGGGATGCGCTCACCGTAAGACCGACCCATGCCGAAGCGCTGATTCAAATGGCTGCATTGCAGTTGGGAAAAAATGACAATTTGAGAGCACGTGCTTTCCTGGAGCGCTATCTGAGCGCCAATCCACCGACGCCTGCAGTTTTGTATCTTGCAGTCCAGATTGAAACGGGGGACGGCGATGATCGCGCCGCAACCGACTACACGAATCAGCTCATCAGAGAGTTTCCGGAATCCGCGGAAGCCCGGCGTCTTTTGCAGCAAGGCGAGTAACGTCGAGCGCAGTTAATGAAACAAGAATCCGAACAAAGCGAAGAAGAAACCGGGCCAGTTTGCGGCGAACGACTGCGCCTGGCGCGTCGAGAGAACGATATCTCCGTACGCGATATCGCGAAGGAACTGCACCTTGATGAGCCGAAAGTGCGGGCGCTGGAGAAGAACGAATTTGACGTGCTTGGCGCGCCGGTATTCGCCAAGGGTCACCTGAGGAAATATGCAGAGCTGGTTGGCATATCGGTAGAGGACGTCATGACCGATTACTACCAGATGAACAGATCGGTTGGCGCACCGCCGGTAGTCGGTCCGAAAAGAAAAGTCCCAAGTGACTTTTCTCCGGGTCCCTGGGTCGGCGTGATTGTCGTTATTGCTGTAATCGCCGGGGCGGCATACTGGTGGTTCACGCAGGACCCTGCGCCCGCGCCGGCTATCGAGCCAGCAACGCTGGCGCCCTTTTCGTCGACGAACGATGCGACAGTCGCCGCTTCAGGCAATACGGAACCTGACGAGACCCAGCCTCCGGAATCTGCTGTGGCGGACTCAGCCGCGCCGGCCGACGATGCTGCCATCGACACGACAGACGACCTCCAGCCGGGCGAAGATCAGGCGCCTGTCGTCGATGCGTCGCGCATTAGCGTGCCCGTCGAAATGCCGAACAGCGGCTTGCCACAGGTACAGCTCGAGCTCGCGTTTTCCGGGGACTGTTGGACTGAGGTTTCGGATGGGTCAGGGCGCAGGCTGTTTTACGATCTTGGTCAGGCTGGAAGAACGGTAAACCTTTCCGGTGATGCTCCGCTGCGCGTCATTCTGGGTGACAGCAATAATGTCAGTGTCAGGGTTGGCGGCAACGACTTCACTATCCCTGGCTCCGCCCGCACAGGTCGCCTCGCCAGGCTGACACTCAATGCTCCGTAATCGTGCCTGTGCAAACGGGTACAACTTCGCCGGACGCCACAAAGTCACGCCAACCCAGATTTCGGAAATCCAGTGAAACCTAAAGCCGTCCGTGGCATGAACGATATTCTTCCGGAGCGGTCGCCAACCTGGCGCCTCGTGGAAGACATCGTACGTGAAGTCATCGAATCCTATGGCTATCGCGAAATCAGGCTGCCGATCCTCGAGCATACGGAGGTGTTTGCGCGCGCGATCGGCGAGGTTACTGACATCGTGGAAAAAGAAATGTACTCGTTCCGCGATCGCAATGATGAAAGTCTGACCATGCGTCCTGAGGCAACGGCAGGGATGGTCCGCGCCGGAATCACAAACGGACTGTTGCACAATCAGCGACAGAAATTCTGGACAGTGGGTCCGATGTTTCGCTATGAGAAACCGCAGAAAGGGCGCTATCGGCAGTTCCACCAGTTTGATGTCGAGGCGATGGGCTACGCAGGGCCGGATATCGATGCTGAGCTAATGATCATGTGCGGGCGACTGTGGGAAAAGCTCGGCCTCACGCGCCTGACGCTGGAGATCAATTCGCTTGGAACGCCGCCCGGCAGGGCCGCCTATCGGGCTGAGCTGGTTAATTATTTCTCAGGAGTGAAAAGTGAGCTGGATGAGGATAGTATTCGCCGCCTCGAGAAGAATCCGTTGCGTATTCTGGACAGTAAGAACCCCGAAATGCAGGCGCTGATCGAGGCAGCTCCGGTCATGATCGACCATCTCGATGCAGAGTCTCAGGCACACTTTGGCGGCTTGTGCGAGCTACTGGACGCGGCAGATGTGCCGTACGTGGTAAATCCACGCCTGGTTCGCGGGCTTGACTACTATAATCTGACGGTTTTCGAATGGATTACTGATGCACTGGGCTCGCAGGGTGCGGTCTGTGCGGGCGGACGCTACGACGGACTGGTTGAGAAACTGGGTGGAAAGTCCACGCCGGCGATCGGCTGGGCAATGGGTGTCGAGCGATTGATCGGCTTATATGAGGCTTGTGGAGGAAGCGCGGGTAACGCGTCGCCGCAGGTCTATGTGGTCGCGGTCGGTGAACCTGCCTTCAGGCAGGCGCTCACGATTGCTGAAGATCTGCGGGATCGAAGCGCTGCTATCAGGGTCGAGGTCAACCTGGGCGGTGGCAGCTTCAAGTCGCAGCTCAAGCGGGCTGACAAGAGTGGTGCGACATACGCGGTGATTCTCGGCGAGGATGAGATCGCCGGCGGTCGTGCGGGTCTGAAACCGCTGCGGACAGATGAGCAGCAGGTAAGTGTCGAAATAGAGGAATTGGCAGCCGCCGTAGTCAAAAGGCTTGCGGATTAGAGAATCGGGGAACGCATCCCGGCTGAATTGAGCCGGGGAAAGACGGCGATCTCCGGGCTAACAGGAAAAGATAGAAGGCGTAATTGTGGAAGATTTATCAGATAAAGAACAACTGGACGCAATGCGATCCTGGTGGGCTGAGAACGGCAATTTTGTGCTTGGCGGAATCGCCGCCGGCCTTATCATCATATTCGGCTGGAACCGCTGGCAGAGCGGCGTGGCGGATGCTGAGGTCGCGGCTTCGACGCTTTTCGAGGACGTGATGTATGCGGCAGGTGTTGGTCGTATCGAAGACGCAGTCGGACCGGCAAATGAGTTATTCGAAAGCTACGATTCCTCGCCGTACGCCGCACAGGCGCGTCTGGCGTTGGCCAGGCTTTATATGGACAAGTCCCGAGATCAGGACGCGGCCAATGCGCTTCAGGCACTGATTGATTCATCGCCCGACAAGGAGCTGGCACTCATCGGGCGTCTGCGACTGGCGAAAATATTGCTCTACCAGGGCAAAGCGGAAGAGGCCCTGAACGTGGTACGGGATCGCGCAGATACTGCATTCGCTGCACGTTTCAGCGAGATCATGGGTGATGCCTATGCGGCGATGGGATCGTCTGCGGAGGCTGAAGCCGCCTATATCGCGGCACTGAATGACAACCAGCTTACGCCAACCGTCGACTTGAGCATCATCCAGCTCAAGATTAACGATCTGCCAGTACCCAGCGAGATCGCCGCGGCCGCAGAGGCAGCAGGTCTGGCTCCGGACACAGCAACGGAAGAACCTGTCGGCGAGGAGTCCGCTGCAGCCGACTCTGACGTCGATGAACCTGCGGGCGCCATGCGGGACGAAGCCGCCGAGGCCGCTGGCGCGATGGAAAGCGAGCCAGAGACGGAATAATGATCGTTGCGGGGAATATGAGCGGGCGGTCGAAACGATTCGGGCCAGGCCATTGGCGAGTGCTGTCTGTGGCCTGCATGGCAGTCTTATTGTCAGGCTGCGGTATATTCGGCGACGACGACGATGAAGAGCTTGCACCGGCGGAGTTGCTCGATTTCGAGGAGACCCTCGACGTGCGGCGAGTCTGGTCGCAGAAGCTTGGCAAGGGAAGCGAATTCCTGCGCATCGGGCTGGCGCCGGCAGGCGACGGAAACCGGATTTATGCCGCCAGCTATGACGGCAACGTCAGTGCCTACGATCCTGACAGCGGCAAGCGCATCTGGCGTGTCGAGACAGACACCATCCTTTCAGCAGGCCCCGGTGTGGGCGATGACGTGGTCATCGTCGCTGGTTACGATGGCGATCTGATCGCTCTGCGAACGGACAATGGAACAGAAATCTGGCGGATCAATATATCCGGTGAGTCGCTCGCCAGGCCAATCGTGCGCAATGGGGAAGTTGCCGTCTACACGATCGACGGTCGTCTGCGCGTCTACTCAATATTTGACGGGTCCCAGACGTGGGCTCTGGAACAGGGTCTCCCTGCTTTGACACAACGCGGCTCCGCAACGCCCATCGTTGTTGGCACGTCTATTATTTCCGGTTTCGACAATGGCCGCCTGATCGCATCAAGCGTCACTGATGGCGAAACGCTGTGGGAAGCAATTCTGACGCCGCCGGCTGGTCGCTCCGACCTTGACAGGCTGGCGGACGTCGATGGTTCGATGGCGGCGGTGGGTCAGGATATCTACGCGTCGGGCTACAACGGCCGAATCGCATCGATAGCGGCGGAATCGGGTGAATTGCTGTGGGATCGTGAGATTTCGACCCATGTCGGCGTGACGGCTGACTGGAACAATGTTTATGCTGTTGGCGACCAGGGTGAAGTGATCGCATTGTTGCGCCAGAATGGCACCGATGTCTGGCGCCAGGACGGACTGCTCAATCGTGAGCCAACTTCGCCGGTCGTGTTCGGACCGGCGGTTGTCGTCGGCGACTTCGAGGGCTACGTGCATTTCTTTTCGAAATCCGACGGACGCCCGGTCGCGCGTGAACGCGTCGGCAAGGGCATGGTCTCAGGCGTGCCGGTGGTGATAGGTGACAAGTTGTTTGTGCAGAGTGAAGCGGGTGTGCTGGCAGCATTCATGATACGCACGCCCGAACCAAAGCCGAATCCCGCAACAGACTCCGATGCAACGGACGAGGAAACCTGACGCAGCGAAAGCCTTGCGCAATGGTGATTTCCAGACATGCTTCCTGTCATCGCACTTATCGGACGACCCAACGTCGGTAAATCGACGCTGTTCAATCGTCTCACTCGTTCTCGCGACGCGATCGTCGCCGACTATCCGGGACTGACTCGTGACCGGCAGTACGGGTTCGGCAAGCTCGGTCCGACGCCCTATATCGTCATTGATACCGGCGGTGTGGCAGGTGGTGAGGAGGGCATCGAAGAACTGATGGTCGACCAGACCATTCGGGCCCTGAAAGAAGCCGATGTTGCGATCGTCATGGTGGATGGCCGCAGTGGCCTGACCGCCGCTGACGAGCACGTTGCGGCGCTCGCACGACAACATTCCAGGCATGTCTGGCTCGCCGTGAACAAGGCTGAAGGTCTCGATCAGGATATTGCCTCGAGCGAATTCCATGCGCTCGGGATCGGTGACCCGGTCGCCATTTCGGCAGCGCACGGCGACAGGATCGCCAGCCTGATGGATGAGGTGCTGGCGCCATTCGTCGAGGATGCCGAAGCACAATCTGCCGACACCGAAGATGAAGACAAGCCGCTTCGAATAGCGGTCATCGGTCGGCCAAACGTGGGCAAGTCGACCTTGATTAACCGGTTAATCGGGGAAGACCGGCTGGTGGTCTTCGACCAGCCAGGAACGACGCGTGACAGTGTGTCGGTGCCGTTCGAGCGTGACGATCGGAAATACATCCTGGTCGATACGGCCGGTGTGCGTCGAAAATCCAGGGTCCATGAGACGGTCGAGAAATTCAGTATCGTCAAGGCGCTGCAGGCGATGGAGCGGGCGCAGGTTGTGATCCCGGTGCTGGACGCCAGCGAGGGAGTAACGGATCAGGACGTTAGTCTGATCGGTCTGGCCGTGGAAAGGGGCCGTGCGTTGGTAGTGGTCGCGAACAAATGGGATGGGCTCAGCAGTGATCAGCGGCGCCAGCTGAAAGAGGACCTTGACCGCAAACTGCCATTTCTGGATTTTGCCGAACGCATGACGATTTCGGCATTGCACGGAACGGCTGTTGGCGACCTGCTACCGGCAGTGACGCGCGCATACAGAGCCGCCACCCGCGACATGTCCACCACGGAACTGACCCGGGAACTCGAGAATGCCGTGGTAGCACACGCACCACCCCTGGTTCGGGGTCGCCGTATCAAACTCCGTTATGCTCACCAGGGCGGCAGAAATCCACCGGTAATCGTGATTCACGGAAACCAGACAGAGCGTCTGCCCGACGCCTATCGCCGTTACCTGATCAATCGGTTTCGAAAAGCATTTCGGCTGAAGGGGACGCCCGTCAGGCTGGCGTTCAAGACAAGCAAGAATCCCTATAAAGGCAAGCGGAACAAACTGACGCCCAGACAGGAACGGAAACGGCAACGATTGATGAAAAAGGTCAAAAAGTAAGTGCCTATACTGGCAAAATTGACTCAGCATATGTAGCAGCGGCTTTGGCCGCGAATCCATCAATCGGCGCACAACAATGCAAATACCGAGCAAAACAGTACAGTTTGACGGGCAGCTAGCCATGCATCGCGGCGGAATACTGGTAGCGCCGACGATCGCCTACGAGACCTGGGGTTCGCTGCAGGGTAAAGGCGACAACGCCATCATCATCTTCACCGGCTTGTCCCCGTCCGCGCACGCGGCTTCGTCGCCAGACAATCCCTCGGCAGGCTGGTGGGAAGACATGATTGGTTCTGGTTTGCCACTGGATACCGATCGTTTCTTTGTAATTTGCATCAATTCACTCGGTAGCTGCTTTGGCTCGACCGGCCCGGCGTCAATCGACGCTGCGACGGGCGAACCCTATCGGCTGACGTTTCCGACCCTCAGTCTGGAAGACGTCGCCGAGGGTGGTTACGAGGTCGCGAGACAGCTTGGGCTGGAGCGCATACATACGACGATCGGCTGCTCGATGGGCGGGATGACGGCCCTCGCTTTCTGTGTGCGGCATCCGGAACTCGGCGGTCAGATGATTTCAATATCATCGGCCGCCCGCGCATTGCCATTTTCGATTGCGATTCGATCGTTGCAACGAGAGATGATCGTCAGGGATCCGAAGTGGGCTGGCGGCAATTATACGAATGCTGACCCCCCGGTCGTTGGCCAACGCCTGGCCAGGAAACTCGGCATGATGACGTACCGGTCGCCGCGCGAATGGGAGCAGCGTTTTGGCAGGGAGAGGATTTCACTCGAGATGCATTCCGATGAGATGTTCTTCGGCGACTTTGCCGTTGAAAGTTATCTCGAAAACCATGCCAACCGGTTCACGGGGCAGTTCGACGCGAATTGCTATCTCTATCTCTCGCGCGCATCGGACTTGTTTGATCTTGCCGAACATGGGGGTTCCGTTGCGGCTGGCTTCAGCAAGCTGTCGCTGGAGCGGGCGATGGTGATTGGGGTCACCACGGATCTGCTGTTTCCGCTAAGACAGCAGCGCGAACTGGCCGAGGGCCTGGGTGCCGTGGTGCAGGATGTGGAGTTCGTCGAACTTGACTGCATCAAAGGACACGATTCATTCCTGGTTGAAATGGACGCGTTCCGGCCTGTTATCAGCCGGTTTTTCGCCTGAACCCGTCAGGGTTCCAGCAACAAAGCGGGATCGACAGCCGTACCATTCAGGTAGGTCGCGAAATGCAGGTGCGCGCCGGTAACCCGGCCCGTCGCGCCGACTTTGCCCAATAGATCCCCCGCGGATACGCGTTGACCTTCTTCGACGTCGATCTCGCTTAAGTGGCAATACAGGCTGATGTATCCCTGTCCATGATCAAGAATTACCGTATTGCCATTGAAATAATAGTCGCCAGTCGCGCTGACCACTGCGCCCAACGGCGCCAGTATGGGCGTCCCCGTGGTGGCCGTGATGTCCATGCCCTTGTGCGGCGAACGGGGTTGATCGTTGAAGATTCGGCGCGAGCCAAAACTTGAACTGCGCGCGCCCGGAACCGGAGAATGTAGCGCAATCCCATCCAGCTCCTGCGCGCGCCAGTTGTTTAGCGCGGCATCGATAATCTTTCTTTCCGCGAAAATGCGCTCCAGCGATTCCTTATCAGGCTCAACGTATTTTCGGTCGACGTTCAGTCGCTGTACACGGTAATTCGCCTCATCGAGGTCGATTAAAATCTGTTCTGTCTCGGCTCCGGGTCGGAAAACCGTGGCGGTCAGCGGAATCGCATGGTCCTGATCGAGCGGAATACCTATCAGGGCGACCCAGCTATCCCCATCGTGAAAAACCAAAGCAGGCTTGTCGCCAACAGTGATTGCGGGTGGTGTTTCACTCTGCAACCGCACGACGCCAATCCCGCCGGGCCAGGGCGAGTGTTCGGGCGCCGCCCATGCAACGTTGCAGCTCATCCAGAGAGCGATCAAAAATCTAAGTCTGATCATCATCGTTGTTTTCATCTGTCGCTCCGGTGACTGTAGCGAGCAGCGATCCGCTGGCAAGGCGCGCGCGAATCCGGTTGCCGCTCTTGACGACCTTCGCGTTCGTCAGGACGGTGCCCGTTTTCTCGTCAGTGACAATTGCATACCCACGATCGAGCGTAGCAAGCGGGCTGACGGAATGCAGCGCGCGGACTGCGAGGTCAAGTCGTTGCCGCGGTCGATCCACACTTTGGCGACCCGCGACCTGGAGGCGTTGTTGCATTGTCTGGGTGTGGCTCAGTCGCCGCTGAATCACGAGAGCGGGCGAACGTTGCAATAAGCCTGAGCGTACCAGCTCCAGTTTGCGCGCGCGGGCTGCAAGATCCGTCCGTATGGCACCGAGCATGATCTGGTGCAGGTTCCGAAGCCAGTCGCGCTGACGCGCCACCGTCGCCGCCGGGCTTGACTGGGCCAGGCGCTTACTGAGCCAGTCGATGGCCTGAAATCGATCTTCCAGGTAGCGCTGGCCCATAGTCGCAATGCGGGCCGACAGCGTGTCAAAGCGCGCCCGCCATTCGGCCTGGTCGGGAACCACCAGTTCCGCAGCACCCGAAGGTGTCGGTGCACGCACATCCGCAACAAAATCTGCGATCGTGAAATCGATTTCGTGACCTACGGCACTCACCACGGGGATAGGGCACTCGAATATCGCGTGGGCAACATCTTCCTCGTTGAACGGCCACATATCCTCGAGCGAGCCACCGCCCCGGCCGACAATGAGCACGTCACACTCATTTCGGCGGACGGCGTTGCCAATGGCAGCGACGATCTGCGCCCTGGCAGCGACGCCCTGGACAGCGGCCGGATAGATAATGACCGGAATCGCGGGAAAACGACGCTTCAGGACCGTGACAATATCGCGGATAGCCGCACCAGAGGGTGATGTAACGACGCCGATTCGTCCGGGCAATGTCGGGATCGGTTGTTTGGATGCTTCGTCAAAGAGTCCTTGCGCCGCCAGCTTTTTCTTGAGGGCCTCAAATTTTCGTCGCAGCTCGCCTTCGCCGGCCGGCTCCAGCTGCTCAACAATCATCTGATAGTTGCCGCGAGCTTCGTAGATGCTCACCTTGCCGAACACGAGCACCTGGTCGCCATTCTTCAGGTTATTCGTCGGTCCTCGCTGCCGTTGTCGAAACCAGGCACAACTCACCTGGGCAGATGCGTCTTTCAGGCTGAAGTACACGTGCCCGGACGCCGGCCGAGACAGGTTGGAAACCTCTCCCTCAACCCAGACGCGCGCGATTCCGTCTTCCAGGAGGGCCTTCGCCTGCCGATTAAGCTCGGAGACAGAAATTGCCCGAACGGCGCCATTCTGCGAACTCAGATCCATCGCGGCAGTATACGACGCGAAAACAGGCCGCGGATCGTAAATATTCAGAGGGATTCCGGCATTAAATAGCAGGGTCGGCGTTTACCGGCAAATCCGTGTTGCGTACAATTGTCCGTTTTACCCTCCCGGAACAGGTAACACGCATGCGGATCGCCAAGGAAGCGCTTACATTTGATGACGTACTGCTCCAGCCGGCTTACTCGGAAGTTCTGCCCCGCGAAGTCGACCTGAGTACGCGGCTGACAACAGGAATAACTCTCAACGTGCCGATCCTGTCAGCGGCGATGGACACGGTGACCGAGGCGCGCCTGGCGATCGCACTGGCCCAGGAAGGCGGGCTCGGCATCATTCACAAGAACATGTTGCCCGAATACCAGGCGCGCGAAGTACTGAAGGTCAAGAAATTCGAAAGCGGCATCGTGCGCGACCCGATTACCGTTGCGCCGGACATGACCATTCGCGAGGTTATCGATCTGACGAAGGCGATGGGCATATCGGGCGTGCCCGTCGTCGAAGGCAGGGAGACAATCGGCATCGTGACCCATCGGGACTTGCGTTTCGAGACCCAGCTCGACGCGCCGGTGTCGACGGTTATGACACCACAGGATCGCCTGATCACCGTTCGCGAGGGCGCGGATGACGACGAGGTGCTTTCCCTGCTGCACAAACACCGCATTGAGAAGGTGCTGGTCTTGGGCGACGGCTATGAACTTCGCGGCATGATAACCGCGAAGGATTTCCAAAAGGCGAGCGAGTATCCGCGCGCCTGTAAGGATGATCGTGGCGCGCTTCGGGTTGGTGCGGCTGTGGGCACCGGCTACGATACCGACGAGCGTGTCGCCGCGCTGGTTGATGCCGGCGTCGACCTCATCGTTGTTGACACCTCGCACGGCTTTTCGAAAGGCGTTGTAGACCGCGTCGCACAAATCAAGAAAGACTATCCAGATCTGCAGCTCATCGGCGGCAATGTTGTGACCGCGGACGCAGCCCTTGCGTTGGTCAAGGCGGGTGCGGACGGTGTCAAAGTGGGCATTGGGCCCGGTTCAATCTGTACGACGCGTGTTGTCGCCGGCGTTGGCGTACCGCAGATATCGGCGGTCGCTGAGGTCGCCGAGGCGATGGCCAAGAAAAACATCCCCCTGATAGCTGACGGCGGCATCCGCTATTCCGGCGATATCGCGAAGGCGCTCGTCGCTGGCGCATATTCCGTGATGATTGGCGGCTTGTTCGCCGGTACTGAAGAATCTCCCGGGGAGGTCGAGCTATACCAGGGACGCTCTTACAAGTCCTATCGCGGCATGGGTTCTGTGGGTGCGATGGGTCAGAAGCATGGTTCATCGGACCGATATTTTCAGGACGCCACGGAAGAGCTCGAAAAGCTGGTGCCGGAAGGAATCGAGGGCCGTGTCGCCTATAAAGGTACGGTCGTCGCGATAGTCCATCAGCTGCTGGGCGGTGTGCGCGCGGCGATGGGTTACACGGGCAGTCAGAATATTGATGAAATGCGGACGCGACCGAAGTTTGTCCGGATTACGACTGCAGGCATGCGCGAGAGTCATGTGCATGACGTAACGATTACCAAAGAAGCACCCAACTACCGCACTAACAACTAGTCGTCCAAAAGGTTCTCAGGCGAATGGCTCAGGCACTGGAAAACTCCGCAGCAGGGCGTACGGATATTCATGCGCACCGTGTACTCATCCTGGATTTTGGCGGGCAATACGTACAGTTGATTGCCCGCCGCGTTCGTGAGTGCGGCGTGTACTCGGAGATTCATCCATGGGATATGGATGAGGCGTCTATCCGCACGTTTGCGCCGACCGGCGTGATTCTTTCCGGCGGCCCGGAGTCGGTCAACCTGGATGATCCGCCACGTGTGGCGCAGGCTGTTTTCGAACTCGGCGTGCCGGTACTGGGTATCTGCTATGGCATGCAGGCGATGGCGGCGCAACTCGGAGGGAGCGTCGCTTCATCCAACTACCGCGAGTTCGGTTACGCGGAAATTACGCCGCTCGCGTCGGAACTGCTGGATGGCTTGAGCGACGAGACTGACAGGCGTTCCGGCGAGCGCATGCTCAAAGTCTGGATGAGCCACGGCGATAGCGTTTCGTCGCTACCGGAAGGTTTCGTCATTTCCGGCAGAAGCGCGACCCTGCCGCTGGCCGCGATGGAAGATCGGGAGCGAAAGTACTACGGCGTCCAGTTTCATCCCGAGGTGACGCACACACCGCAGGGTGAAGCGATCATCGACAGGTTTGTAAAGGATATTTGTGGTTGTCCCGGTGACTGGACGGCAGACAACATTGTTGCTGACGCTATTGCGAACGTCCGTCAATTGGTCGGAGACGGGCAGGTGCTCCTCGGACTCTCCGGTGGTGTCGATTCATCGGTGGTTGCCGCATTGCTTCACGAAGCCATCGGTGATCAGCTGACCTGCGTGTTCGTCGATCACGGCTTGCTGCGACGCAACGAGGGTGACCAGGTAATGGCCACTTTTGCAGAACACATGCACATCAAGGTAATTCGGGTAAATGCTGCCGATCGGTTCTTCGCAGCGCTTGAAGGTGTGGACGACCCGGAGGAAAAACGGAAGGTCATTGGTGGCCTCTTCATAGACGTATTCGACGAGGAAGCCCACAAGCTCGAGGGCATCGAATGGCTGGCGCAGGGGACCATCTATCCGGATGTCATTGAATCAGCAGGCGCGAAAACCGGCAAGGCGCATGTGATCAAGTCGCACCACAACGTGGGCGGCTTGCCTGAAAAAATGCGCATGAAGCTCGTCGAGCCACTGCGCGAATTGTTCAAAGACGAGGTGCGCAAGATCGGGATGGAACTCGGGCTGCCAAGAGAAATGGTCTATCGGCATCCTTTCCCGGGTCCCGGTCTCGGTGTTCGTATTCTCGGCGAGGTCAAGCCGGAATTCGCAAGGCTGCTGCAACTGGCGGACGACATATTCATTGCGGAGTTGCATAAGCACGATCTGTACGACAAGACGAGCCAGGCATTTGCCGTTTTTCTGCCGGTCCGCTCGGTCGGGGTTATGGGTGATGGCCGCCGTTATGACTATGTCATCGCGCTGCGCGCGGTTGAGACGATCGACTTCATGACCGCACGCTGGGCCAGGCTACCGTATGATTTCCTGGAGCAGGTGTCGCTCAGGATCATCAACGAAGTGGACGGAATTTCGCGCGTGACCTACGACATTTCCGGAAAGCCGCCCGCGACGATTGAGTGGGAATGAACATAGAAGACAATACTTTCTATGCAGAACAAATATTTGATGACCTGGCATTCAGGCAGAAGAAAGTACGATCCAGCAATTTCGAGCTATGCAAATTCATAGGTTGTGACCTCTCGGAATCCGAGTTTACCGAATGTAAGTTCGTTGACTGTGAATTCAAAGAGTCAAACCTTAATGTAGTGAAATTTGATGGGACGAGGATTCTTGAAACAGATTTCAATAATTGCAAAATAACCGGAGTCAACTGGACTTCACTAAGTTGGACCAGTGTTGCTTTATGCTCCCCGGTATCTTTCCATTCATGTGACATCAGTTTTTCTGTTTTTCATGCGTTGAAACTGCCCGAGCTTATTGTGAATAGCTGTAAAGCACATGATGTCGATTTTTCAGATTGTGACCTGGCGGGCGCCGACTTCTATGCGACAGACCTCAAAGACAGCAGGTTCATTTTTTCTGATCTTGATCGCTGTAATTTCAGGGAGGCGGTGAATTACACTATTAATCCTATGGAGAATTCAGTTGAGGGGGCCAATTTCAGTACTCCAGATGTTCTTAGTCTATTAAGTCCTTTCAAAATCAAGATAGATGAACATGAATGACAGCGACTCTGTTTTCTGCTCCGAACTATTTGTGTGCCCGGAGACTGTCGTTCCCGGTGTGCCACTTGCGAACGTGACCGTTGCGTCAGAATGAGCTGGAGTTCGGACGACGAATCATTGATGCGGGCCGCGCTTGCCGAGGCCAGGGTCGCGGCCTCGGCTGGTGAAGTGCCGGTCGGCGCGGTTCTGGTCCGCAATGGAGAAATCATTGGTCGAGGTCTGAATCGGCCGATCCAGGACTCGGATCCAACGGCACACGCCGAAATCATGGCTATTCGGGCCGCAGCGGCGGCGGAGAAAAACTACAGGTTGCTGAATACCACGATGTACGTGACGCTGGAGCCATGTGCCATGTGTGTCGGTGCCATGCTGAATGCGCGGGTGTCGCGCGTTGTATTTGGCGCTTATGACCAGAAGGCAGGCGCCGCAGGCAGCGTAGTCGATCTGTGCGACAACCGCAGTCTCAACCACCAGGTCGAGGTCAACGGTGGCCTGTTAGAGGCACAGTGCAGCGAACTGCTGCAGGACTTCTTCAGATCCCGTCGCTAGCAGCCAATTCAGACTCAGGTTTCGACTTCGATTTTAGCGCGATCAATTCTGGATCGTCACCCGTGCCTTCCTCGGAATCCTCTTGCGGCTGTTCGTTTTCTGTTAGCCAACGAATGATGTTGTAGTAGGCACGCACGTTATTGACATACAGAACCGGCTCCCAGCCGCGTGCATAACCGTAGGGCACACGCGTGTACCACTTGCGCTTCGCAAGCAAAGGCAGAGCCGCACTGAGGTCAACCCATTTATCGGGATCGCCTCCCTGCCACTCAACAATCTGGCGCGCATCTTTCAGGTGGTTGAAGCCAACGTTATACGCCGCGAGTGCCATCCACGTCCGATCCGGCTCATCCACATTGTCCGGAATGCGTTCAGTCTGCCGTGCATAGAAACGTCCGCCACCGGCGATACTGGAAGCCGGGTCCATCCTGTCCTCGATATCAAGATAATCGGCAGTTGCTTCAGTCAGCATCATGATGCCGCGCACACCGGTAGGCGATACCGCATGCGAGCGCCAGTGGGATTCCTGGTAACCCAGGGCGGCAAGCAGGCGCCAATCGACATCCCAGGCGTCTCCGGCTTCCTCGAACATCTGTCGGTAGCGTGGCAGGCGAGATTCAAAATGCCGAATGAAAGCGCGCGTACCAACGTAGTCAAATTTCTCCGTGTGGCCGAAGTAGCGGTCATTGACTTGCGCCACGAATCCTGAGCGATCGCTGTTGATAATGTAATCATCGGCGCGCTCGAGGAGGCTGTGATCGCCGGACTTCCTGTATGCCCAGGCAATGGGGTCATCGATCTTCAAATCGAGCGCGACGCGCAGGTCAGGATAAAAGTGGCGCTGAATATTGAACTCCGTGCTGTCGGCGATCGTGAACTCAATCTCTTCGAGGGCGACTCTTGTCAGCAGATCGGCAACTTCATCTGCATTGTTTTCTGACCACTCGAGTCCGGGGTATACCTGGCTCAGGGACCGCATCATCTCCGAATGGCTGCTGCCAGCGACAACCTCAATCGAGCGCCCGATGACTTCCTCAATGGACCGCGGTTTGCCGGTCCCGAGTTTATAGATCAGGTGCATATCAACTGAGTTATACGGATGGCCGAAATCGAGGAATTCGCGTCGCGAATCGGTCCTGGACAAACCGGCAGCGGCCATATGGGCCCTGCCCTCGGCGAGGTAGGGCAATATCTCCGAGACGCTGTCCACGGTCTCTATCAAGAGGCTAACCCCGAGTTCCTCGGCGAAACCGCGTACCAGGTCGTATTCAGGACCTGCAGGCCCGTCCGGCCCGACAAAATAGGACGTCGGCGTGTCTCGCGTGACAACTCGCAGCTCACCCAATTCGATGATCTGGTCGAGCGTTGATGGCGGCGACGAACAAGTGCCAATCAAAGCTGCCAGCAATGCGACCACCAACAAACGCAACATTCAGGTCTCCGTAAGCGCTTTCGCGGTTCGCGTCCGAACCGTTCCTTTGTTTTGACCGGCAATCGACGCGTGAATTCACGTCGGTCCATCTATTTTATGCGCGCCGTATCCGCAGGATATTCTGATTTATCAGGTACTTATGTGTTTTCGTCCTCGCGGATAGGGTAAAGGTACAGCAAGTTGCGGCCAATTTCAGCGTGCGTATCACGTGACGGCTCGGGCCTGCGTCACGGACCCGGGGAGATCCGGATTGAGCCGCAATGTGTGAAATTTAGACCGCTTTTAGCTTCGACCGCTAACTATCTGATCGGCCGCAAGAGAATTTCACGAAAGGCCGCATGGCCGGCGCCTGGAGCCGGCCATCCGGGTGGTTTGTGGTTTCGATTCGGGATCCGATCTCAATGCCGAATTTGCCGTTCCTGGCAGCCTCTTGCGGCCAAAGAGTCGTGATCTTGCGCAAGATTCATCTGCGTCATGTCGTGGCGCTGTCATGTATGACCCTCCCTGGTGTTTTCACCTGCGTTCGCAAATCGCCATCCCTGCACATGACGTATCCTGACGCAGCAGCCCCTGGGGAACTTGCCATCGTCCGGCAGGTCGATGAAACTTGGTGATCGCAGAATGCGATGACAACAGAGCCTGGAGGAACTAATTAATGCTAACGCGACGCGACTGTCTCAAATATTCGGCCCTCGCCGGCGCAGCTTCAGCGCTGCCCGCCAGTTTGCTGCACGCTATCGAGCGTGGCGATGTTATCAGGCGCGCGATTCCGAAAACCGGAGAGGAATTGCCCATTGTTGGCCTGGGGAGCTCTGCGACATTCCGTACTGTGGCACAAAGCGACGATGTCGCGGCGTTACGCGGTGTTATTGAAACCCTGCTTGAAAACGGGGGCACTGTTTTCGATACGGCACCCGTCTACGGCGCATCTGAAGAAGTCGCCGGAAAACTTGTTCGGGATATGGGCGTTCAGGACGAAGTATTCTGGGCGACAAAGGTCAATGTAGTTCGCAGGGGAGGAAACGGTCGCGCCGATCCTGATGCTGCACGAACGCAGATTGAACAATCCTTCCGACACGTAGGCAAAGACCCGATCGACCTTATCCAGGTCCACAATCTTGGCGATATTCCGACACAAATGGGCGTCCTCAAAGAATATAAAGAAGAGGGTCGTGTTCGCTACATTGGTGTTACATCTACCAGTGCAAGCCGCTACCCGGAGCTGGCCAGGGTCATGCGCGAAGAACCGGTCGATTTCATCGGCGTGGACTACGCGGTCGATAATCGTGAATCCGCGGAGATGATCTTGCCATTGGCGGCGGAGTTGGGCATTGCCGTTTTAAGCTATATTCCGTTCGGGCGCACACGGCTTTGGTCACGCGTTCGGGGCATTGACGTCCCTGAATGGGCGCAGGAGTTTGGCGCAATCTCCTGGGGACAGTTTTTCATCAAGTATGTCGCTGCAAATCCGGCGGTTACCTGCGTCACCGGCGCAACCAGCAAGCCGAAGAATATGCTCGACAACATCGGCGCTGCCTATGGCGAGCTGCCTGATGAGGCAACCCGCAAACGGATGGAAGAACTGGTGGACGCACTCCCATCGGCCTGATTGCAGCCCCGAAAGTCGCCAAACAGGAACGCTCGCTCTGGTGACAGGGCGAGCGTTTTTCTATCATGGAGCATTGATCGACTTAAGGCGCAAGCAATGGCGGGACATTATTTCGAGGAATTCGAGGTCGGGCAAACATTTCGTCATGGAATTACGAGGACGATTACGGAGGCCGACAACGTCTGGTTCAGCGCGCTAACGCACAATCCTGCTCCGCTGCATCTCGACGCTGAATACATGAAAAAGAGCGAGTTCGGAAAACAGATTGTTAACAGCTGCCTTACGCTGGGTTTCATGGTGGGGATTTCAGTCGGCGACACAACCGTCGGCACGACTGTCGCCAACCTGGGCTGGGATGAGGTGCGGTTCCCACATCCGCTGTTTCACGGTGACACTATTCGAGTCGAAAGCGAAGTACTCGAACTCAGGGACAGCAAGTCCCGGCCGGACAACGGCATCGTCATATTTGCGCATCGTGCCTACAACCAGGACGAAGTCCTGGTCGGTGAATGCAAACGCTCTGCATTGATGATGCGGCGTCCTTCATGAGCCGCAGTTTTCTATTTGTTCCGGGGGATAGCGAGAAGAAACTGGCCAGGGCAGAACAGGCGGACGCCGATGCGCTGATTATCGATCTCGAGGACTCGGTAAGGGCAGAGGCGCGACCGGCCGCCCGTAAACTGGCGCGGGAATTCCTGTCGAATGTCCACGCTTCTCAAGTCTGGGTCCGCATAAACCCGCTTGATTCAGTTGACGCGCTGGAGGATCTGCGGTCGGTCTTGCCTGGCCAGCCGCACGGCATTGTCCTGCCGAAGCCGGAAGGCGCGAGAGACGTTAACCAACTGTCAATGCTAATTGACGTCCTCGAGCAGGAGAACAGCATAGAGCCTGGGCGGACCGCTGTATTACCGATCGTGACCGAGCGTCCGAGCGCGCTCTTCCATTTGTATGAATATGCCGCTGCTACACCGCGCCTCTGTGGATTGACATGGGGTGCGGAAGACCTGAGTGCGGCAGTTGGTGCACGTGCGAATCGAGACGATGACGGGCGCTGGCTGCCACCTTACGAACTTGCTCGTTCGTTGACACTGTTTGCTGCGGCCGCATCCGGCGTGGCGGCCATTGATACGGTCTATACCGATTTTCGGGACCATGATGGGCTGGCACAATACGCCGCACATGCACGACGCGACGGCTTTGCCGGTATGCTCGCGATTCATCCGGACCAGGTCGCCGTTATCAATGCGGCGTTCCTGCCCACTGCGCCGGAAATAGCACGGGCCAGGAAGATCGTAAAGCTATTCGCCGACAATCCCGAGGCCGGTGCGTTAGGAATGGATGGAGAGATGATTGATCGACCGCACCTGGTACAGGCGGAACGAACCTTGGAACACGCAGCAAGAATTGACAGGAAATCCTGATGACGAATCTCTATAAAGTACCCGCCGACACGCAGGCAAGAGCACTGGTGGATGCGGAAGCGTATGAGAAAATGTATCGGCGGTCCGTATCTGATAACGAAGGATTCTGGGCTGAGCAGGCCCAGCGAATCGACTGGATCAAGCCGTTCACAAAGGTCAGGGATGTGTCGTTCGCGAAAGACGACCTGCATATTCGCTGGTACGAGGACGGCACACTCAATGCTTGCTACAACTGCGTCGACCGGCATCTTGAAACGAAGGGCGACGATGTTGCAATCATCTGGGAAGGCGACGATCCGGAGGTTGACCTGTCCATTACCTATCGCGAGTTGCATGAAAGGGTGTGCAGGTTTTCCAATGCGCTAAAGGCGCTCGGTGCAAAGAAAGGCGACCGGGTGACCATCTACATGCCGATGATTCCGGAGGCGGCTGTCGCCATACTGGCTTGCGCGCGAATTGGTGCGGTTCACTCAGTCGTATTTGGCGGCTTCTCTCCGGAGGCACTGGCGGGCCGCATTCACGACTGCGAATCGAACATCGTAATCACGGCCGATCAGGGGCTTCGTGGCGCCAAGGCCATTCCGTTGAAAGACAACGTGGATCGTGCGGCAGAGAATCCGAATGTCACGACCCTGGAAAAAGTACTCGTCGTCAGGAATACCGGTGCCGATATCGACTGGACTGATGGCAGGGATGCGTGGCTGCACGATCTCGAAGTGGCTGTCGATGCGGATTGTCCCTGCGAGGAAATGGGCGCCGAGGATCCGTTGTTCATCCTGTACACGTCAGGCTCGACTGGCAAACCAAAGGGCGTATTACATACGACCGGCGGCTATATGGTCTATGCCGCGCTGACCCATGAGGTCGTATTCGATTATCACCCGGGCGATATCTACTGGTGTACCGCAGATGTCGGCTGGGTCACCGGACACACTTATATCGTTTATGGGCCGCTGGCCAACGGCGCGACGACGGTCATGTTCGAGGGCGTCCCTAACTATCCCTCCGCCTCGCGGTTCTGGGAGGTCTGCGACAAGCACCAGGTCAACATTTGCTACACAGCGCCGACTGCGATCCGCGCGCTGATGCGCGAGGGCGATGAGCCGGTCAAGAGAACGTCGCGAAAGAGCCTGCGCCTGCTGGGATCGGTTGGCGAGCCAATCAACCCCGAGGCGTGGGAGTGGTATTACCACGTCGTCGGCGAAGGACGCTGCCCAATCGTCGATACCTGGTGGCAAACGGAGACCGGCGGTATCCTGATCAGTCCGCTACCGGGCGCCACTGACCTGAAGCCGGGTTCGGCAACCAAACCGCTGTTCGGCATTCAACCGGAAGTGGTCGACAGCGATGGAAATATTCTTGCCGGTACCGCTGAGGGCATGCTCGTCATAACGGACAGCTGGCCCGGACAGATGCGTACGGTCTATGGCGATCATCAGCGCTTCATCGATACCTATTTTTCGACCTTCGACGGCTGGTATTTCACCGGTGACGGTGTGCGACGCGATGAAGACGGATACTACTGGATCACGGGCCGTGTCGATGACGTGCTCAACGTCTCCGGCCATCGTATGGGTACTGCGGAAGTTGAAAGCGCGCTCGTTGCACATAAAGACGTGGCCGAAGCAGCCGTCGTGGGTTGCCCGCATGAGATCAAGGGCCAGGGTATCTATGCTTACGTTACATTGATGGAAGGTGTGGAAACCAGCGACGAATTACTGGCAGAGTTGCGGCAATGGGTCCGCAAGGAAATCGGACCGATTGCAACGCCGGACTTCATTCAATGGGCACCCGGATTGCCAAAGACACGCTCGGGGAAAATCATGCGTCGAATTCTGCGCAAGGTCGCGGAGAATGATTACGGGAATCTCGGAGATACCTCTACGCTGGCCGATCCAGGCGTCGTCGATGATCTTGTTGTGAATCGACTCAACAAATAGTGTGCGCCGTATGCGCGGGCTGCTGCTGATTCCTGTGCGTGCAAGGCAAGGTGGAAGTCGCTGAGAAAGCGGAGTGTACACGGTCCGTACATGAGCAACAGGATGCGCCTTTCAACGTCGAATTGCGCCGCACGAGACGATATCAGCGGCTTCAGAACTGGTCGGCGTAGCCGGCCTCTTCAGTCTGATCGACGAGTTCTTCTTCCACATGGTAGGACATTTCTGCTGCGTCTGGCTGCTTGCGCACCTTAGGCGTCTGGTCCTTGCGCTCCAGGCGTTTGAAATCGGCGACATTCTTTTCGTAGGCGCGCACGAACTCTTCGCTGAACTGGTGCGGAAACTTTCCGGATCCGGACTGCGTCATGATCGGATACAGGTCACAGTACAATTGCCAGTACTTAACCTGGTTCAGCTTCTTGAATAGCGGCTTGCCGTCCAGCGTGCGATCGAAGTTTTGCTGCAATTCGTCCGGATCGAAACGGTCCGCGAAATCCTGATAGGCGGTGATCATTGCCTCTAAAACGGCGTCGTGATGATATTTCAGATCACGACATACTTCCCGAACGGCATCAACCGGCCCCAAGTACTCGCCTTCTTTCCCCACGAGTAACTGCATCATTGAATCACGCGTATTTTCGGCCAGCTTCAGAGGATTGTTGTGGCGCGGCAGAACGGTGGTCTGGTCAAGTCGAAACATGCTTTTCAGCGCCGTTCGACTGACGAGCAGATCTGTTGTGCCATCCACAAATTCCTTGAGCACCCGGCCCGCATTTTGCAATACGTGGTGTGGATCGGTCGCCGGATGAATGTCGGCGCGTTCGATACCAAGACCATCCATGAAGGAATCCAGCAGGGACGCCGCATCGGCAAGCGTTTGCTGCTGCAACGGCGGCGCGGGCGTGAAAGGGTTCTCCTGGTTATCCAGCTGTTTCTTTTTGTCGGCCGTATCCTGCGCCTTGCTTGAACCGCCAAATAGCGCTGCCTGAAAATCCGCATCGCCGGTTATGGCCTCTTCGTCCAGCATCTGGATGCCGCTCTTCAGCGAATCTTCATCCACCAGTTGTTCAATATGATCCGGAACGACGGTCATCGGCTCCGGCGGCGGCATTTCCAGGCCTTCGCCTTCATCGAGCGTAATGTGAAACTCGAAGTCGCCCATGCGTAGTTTGTCGCCGTGAAAAAGGCGCCTCGGATTGCCCCTGCCCAAAGGCTCGAGCTCTTCATTGACGTAAACGCCGTTGGTGCTTACGTCGGCCAGGTAGTAGGCGCCGCTCTGAAAATCGATCGTGGCGTGCTTTCCTGATATGTAGCGGTCCGGATCAGGAAGAATCCAGTCGTTCTCAAGTGACCTCCCTATGGTGCCGCCATCGTTACGAAATACGCGCACGTGGTCGTCACCGAGTATCTCTTGATGTTCACTGACAATTTCGATTTGTAGCGGCATGGAAGCTCTCGTCCAGTCCTTTTGGCGGCGCCTGCTTCTGCGCCGGGTATACAGACAGATATTGCCGTCTTTTCAATGGGTTCTGCTGCCTATTAGTTCACATAAATCGACTTGACCGTCGCTCGGCGCCGCTGGGTAAAATGAGAGATTGCGACCAAATACGGCTTTTTTTGTGCGCTTTGAATAGGGTCGGAACAAACGCGGCTTTTTGGGTACACTGGCCGCCCATTTTTTGATGGTCGAGCGCGACCCGAATCGGACAGCCATGGCAGAGAAAACCATCTTCAAAGTCATCTTCATGAATCAGGGCCAGATATACGAGATCTACGCCCGAGAAGTGGGCCATGGGGCGATGTTTGGATTCGTCGAGGTCGAGGAGCTGGTTTTCGGTGAACGCAGCACAGTGGTGCTGGATCCGTCGGAGGAGAAAATCAAGACGGAATTCAAAGGCGTGAAGCGCACCTATTTGCCCATGCATTCCATTGTTCGGATCGACGAGGTCGACAAGCAGGGTACGAGCAAGATTTCCAGGGTCGAGGGAGGTAACGTCGCCCAGTTTCCACTGCCGGTGTATACGCCGGGCGGGGGCAATAAGTCCTGACACAAATCATTGGGCGGATTAGCGCTTATTTTGCTGGTCGGTCGCAGGTCGCTTCGGTATCATCCCGTGCACTCGAACCCCCCTTGTTACACGACCAGATTCCAGACCAGGAAACAGCTTGTCCATACCAGCGTCTGACCTGCCGGCAGAATTAACCAAGCCATTTCTTGAATTGCCGGGCCAGTCCGCTTTATCGACATTTCGCCTGCAAAGGCTTCTCACAGAGCTCCGCCACGCAGACGCACGGGTTGCCTGCCTTGCCGCCCGGTTTACCTACTTCGTGAGCGCATCTGCCGACTTATCGGCCGCTGAACGCTCGAAACTGGATGCGTTGCTGCTGTCCGGTGAACCCGTCCAGGCTTTTTCGCCGGATGCGCAGTTAATCTTTATTGCGCCGCGGCCCGGCACATTATCGCCGTGGTCGAGTAAGGCGACGGAAATAGCGCTGGCCTGCGACCTTGCTGGCGTGGATCGGATCGAGCGGGGAATCTGTTACGCACTGGAGTGCGAAGAGCTATTGAATGGCGAGGAGTTGCGCAGCCTGGGCAGGGCGCTCCACGATCGAATGACTGAGAGTCTGTTTATGCGCGGAGAGGATGCCGCCATATTGTTTGCGACCCATGAGCCGCCGCCATTAAGCGTAATCCCATTGCTGGACGAGGGCTCCGCTGCGCTCGACCGGGCCAATGTGGAATTCGGACTGGCGCTGTCTGCGGATGAGATCGAATACGTGGCGGTCAATTATCGAGAGATCGGCCGTGATCCGACTGACGTGGAATTGATGATGTTTGCGCAAGCGAACTCCGAGCATTGTCGCCACAAAATATTCAACGCCGACTGGGTCATCGATGGCAAGCCCAGATCGGAACAACTATTCGGCATGATTCGCAGTACGACCGACGCCAGTCCTGACGGCGTGCTATCCGCTTACTCTGATAACGCCGCGGTGATGGAAGGCTGGCAGGGCAGCCGCCTGATGCCTGACGCAGCGGATCGTCGGTTTACCTACAGCGACGAACCGATTCACATCGTGATGAAAGTTGAAACGCATAATCACCCAACCGCAATTTCACCATTTCCCGGTGCGGCGACCGGTTCAGGCGGCGAGATTCGCGACGAAGGAGCGACCGGACTCGGTGCCAAACCCAAAGCGGGCCTGACCGGGTTCACCGTATCCCATCTGCGCATTCCCGACTTTGCCCAACCGTGGGAAATTGACTTTCCGCACCCTGAAAGAATGGCAACACCGCTGCAGATCATGCTCGAAGGGCCGCTCGGCGGCGCGGCCTTCAATAATGAATTCGGACGGCCAAATCTCCTCGGCTATTTTCGCAGTTACGAATCCAGGCTTCCCGATCTTCCGGCCAATGAAATTCGTGGCTACCACAAGCCAATCATGATTGCCGGCGGCGTTGGCAACGTGCGTGCTGAACATGCATTAAAGATTGATGTGCCGGTTGGCGCGAAAATCGTCGTACTCGGTGGACCTGCAATGCTGATCGGGCTGGGCGGGGGCGCGGCGTCCAGCCTGGCCAGCGGTGCCAGCTCCGAGGATCTCGACTTCGCGTCGGTACAACGCGGCAATCCGGAAATGGAGCGACGTGCTCAGGAGGTGATCGATCGTTGCTGGGCTATGGGTGACGACAATCCGATCCTGTTGATTCATGACGTCGGTGCAGGCGGACTGTCGAACGCTGTGCCGGAGGCTGTCGATCACAGCAAGCACGGCGCAGTCGTCGAACTTCGCGATGTTCCCAATGCCGAGCGCGGTATGTCGCCAATGGGTATTTGGTGTAATGAGGCGCAGGAGCGCTACGTCCTGATCGTGGCGGAACACAGAACGGAAGCGTTCGCGGAGCTCTGTGCCCGTGAAAATTGTCCGCATGCAGTGATTGGCGTGCTGACCGAAGAAGAACAACTGGTGGTCAACGATGCGGAGTTTGATAATCGCGCCGTCGACATGCCAATGGAAATGTTGCTGGGTAAAGCACCGCGCATGACGCGCGACGTAGTCCGGCTGGCCCGCCCGCCATCGGCCATCGACTTGGCGGATATCGATCTCGAGGACGCAATTTTTCGGGTCCTGCGTTTCCCGGCCGTTGCCGACAAAACGTTTCTCATTCATATCGGCGACAGGACCGTTGGCGGCTTGTCCGTGCGCGACCAGTTCGTGGGACCGTGGCAGACGCCAGTCAGCGATGTCGCGATTACCGCCAGCGGCTACGAAAGCGTTACCGGCGAGGCAATGGCGATGGGCGAACGCACGCCACTGGCGTCATTGAACGCGCCAGCTTCCGGGCGTATGGCGGTCGGCGAAGCAGTAACAAACATTGCTGCGGCGGCGATAGAAGATATTGGCCAGGTCCGACTTTCAGCAAACTGGATGGCGGCGGCAGGACATCCCGGCGAGGACGCGAACCTGTTCGATACCGTCGAGGCGATAGGTGCCGGGTTGTGCCGCGAGCTTGGCATCGCGATTCCGGTCGGGAAGGACTCGCTCTCAATGCGCACGCGTTGGGAAGATGAGCAAGGCGAGCACAACGTGGTTGCACCGGTGTCATTAATCGTCTCGGCGTTCGCGCCGGTAACAGACGTGCAACGACATTTGACGCCACAACTTCAGGCAATCGATGAGCCGAGTACGCTGCTCCTTATTGATCCCTCGGAGGGCGCTGCCCGGCTCGGAGGCTCGTGCCTGGCACAGGTGTTTGACCGCCACGGTGGCGACACGCCTGACGTTGATCATGCTCAGCGTCTGAAAAGTTTTTTCAATTCAATTCAGATACTTAGTGAAAATGAGTTGATCCTCGCCTATCACGACCGGTCCGATGGCGGACTTCTGGCGACCGTTGCAGAAATGATGTTCGCCGGCCATCTGGGCGCCTCACTGCGCTTTGCCGGATCCGAGCAGGAGCTGCTGGCCTGGCTGTTTAACGAAGAGCTGGGCGCGGTGCTGCAGATCGCCGACCGGAATCTCCACCGCGCGTATCAGCTGCTGGAGGATTGCGGTGCAGGATGGGTTGAAATCGGCAAGGTCGAACATGACAACCAACTGACCTTGTATAACGATGACGAAGTCGTTCTCAGGATTGGCCGGATCGATCTGCAGCGTGCGTGGTCGGAAACGACCTGGCGCATGCAGGCAATGCGCGACAATCCGGTCACTGCGCTGGAGGAATACGATTCGATCCTGGACGCCGACGATCCCGGACTGAACGTGGCGTTGACTTTCGATCTGTCGGAGACAATTGCGGCGCCCTTTGTTGGTGGCAAGAAACCACGGGTGGCTGTTCTCAGGGAGCAGGGCGTCAACAGTCAGTACGAGATGGCGGCAGTATTTATGCGTGCGGGATTCGAGGCGGTCGATGTGCACATGAATGATCTGACCAGCGAGCGCGACAGCCTCGCAGATTATCAGGGCATAGTTGCCTGCGGAGGATTTTCTTTCGGCGACGTTCTGGGCGCCGGCGGCGGGTGGGCTAAGTCCATTCTGTTTCAGTCTTTGCTGCGAGATGAATTTGCGGCCTTTTTTACGCGTACTGATACTTTTTCTCTTGGTATCTGCAATGGTTGTCAGATGATGTCGCATCTGGGTGAATTGATTCCCGGAACCGATCATTGGCCGCGCTTTCTGCGCAACAAATCAGAGCAGTTCGAAGCGCGCGTGAACCTGGTTGAGGTCACCGATAGTCCCTCGCTTTTTCTCGAAGGCATGACCGGTTCAAGATTGCCCATTGCGACTTCTCACGGCGAAGGTCGAGCTGTGTTCGAGAATGTCTCGGCAAGAAACAAGGCGAAGATCGCGCTGCGCTATGTCGACAACTACGGAGAAATCGCCGATCGGTATCCGGCCAATCCGAACGGATCTGAAGGCGGGGTGTGTGGGTTATCGAGCGACGACGGCAGAGTCACGATCATGATGCCACATCCCGAACGAGTCTCTCGCACGATGCAAAATTCCTGGCACCCGGATGACTGGGGCGACGATGGGCCCTGGCTGCGAATGTTTCGCAACGCCAGGGTCGCGATATCCTGACAGGCGCTGTTCGTATGGCGACCGATGCAAGGCGACGAATGAAAGAGGGTAGGTGGATGAAGAGAGTTCTGGTTGTCCTGTTCCTGTTACCACTGTTTGCCTGCGAGCCGGCAGGCCAGGTAGCCCCTGAATCGCCATCATTTGCGCTGTCATTTTCGGCCGACGCATCGACGGAGTCGCGCGACGGCCGCTTGCTGCTGTTGCTGTCAAAAGACGACGCCAGCGAACCTCGCTTCCAGGTGCGCCCGGGCATCGATGCCGTACAAATGTTCGGCATGAACGTAGAGGGCCTGGCGCCCGGCGATACCGTTATTCTCGATGATTCAGTATTCGGTTATCCACACGATAGCCTGGCCGACTTGCCGCCCGGTGAGTACTTCGTGCAGGCCGTATTGCACAAGTACGACACATTCACCCTGGGCAACGGCAAGACTGTGAAATTGCCGATGGACCAGGGCGAAGGCCAGCAATGGGAGTCATCCCCGGGAAATCTCTACAGTGAACCCCGCGTGATCAACGTCGTCGCAACGGAAACGCCGTTAGCGGTCGTTCTGGACAGAGTCATCGAACCCGTTGTGCCGCCGGAAGATACCGAATTCGTTAAACATGTCCAGATCAGGAGTGAGATGCTTAGCGAGTTCTGGGGGCGCGATATGTATCTGGGCGCGCATGTGCTGCTGCCAGCCGGGTTCAACGAACACCCCGATGCCCGCTATCCTCTCGCTGTTTTCCATGGACACTTTCCTGCGGATTTCGCCGGGTTCAGAACCGAGCCACCCGACGAGGACCTGGAATGCGAACGCAACGAACGGGACAACGTCAATTGTTACAATCGCGTACGGCAGCAGGAAGCCTATGATTTTTATCAACGGTGGGTAGGCCCGGATTTGCCACGGATGCTGATCATCCAGATTCAGCACGCCAACCCGTACTACGACGATAGCTACGCGGTTAATTCCGCCAGCATGGGTCCGTACGGCGATGCGATCACCTACGAACTGATTCCCTATATAGAAAATCAGTTCAGAGGCATCGGCGAAGGCTGGGCACGTTTTCTCTACGGTGGTTCGACCGGCGGTTGGGAGGCCTTCGGCGTACAGGTGTTGTACCCCGACGAATTTAACGGCACGTTCGCGGCATGTCCTGATTCACTGGACTTCCGACATTACTCGGCAACCAACATATACGACGACGAGAACGCCTATCGAATGATAGGCGACTTCAATACCGTTGAGCGTCCGGCTTATCGTGACTATCTCGGCAATATCAGTGTGACGATGGAAGACGAAAATCACATGGAGCTCGTGATCGGGGACAAAAGTCGGTCCGGTGGGCAATGGGATGCCTGGGAAGCAGTCTATTCGCCGATGGGCGAAGATGGTTACCCGATGCGCATCTGGGACAAAAGAACCGGCGAAATCGATCATGAAGTGGCAGCTTACTGGAAAGAGAATTATGACATGCGCCATATTCTCGAACGCGACTGGGAAACCCTCGGGCCGAAGCTTGCCGGCAAACTGCACGTATTCGTGGGCGACATGGATAACTATCACCTGAACAATGCCGTGTATCTGCTCGAGGAATTTCTCGAAAGTACGACCGCGCCATATTATGGCGGTTTCATAGACTACGGTGATCGGCAGGAGCATTGCTGGAACGGCGATCAGGAGAACCCCAATTACATTTCCCGCCTGCGTTACAACACAATGTATATTCCACGCATCCTCGACAGGCTGTTAACCACTGCGCCCGAGGGGGCTGATCTGACTTCGTGGAGATACTAGAGATTTAAAACTCATGTTCGCTTCTTTGTTAATGATCATGCTTGCCCAGGGTGTCACGCCAGACAGCATCGTCATTGGTATGGAAGGTCCGGCGAATTCTTTTTCCGTTGACGAAGAAAATCTGGGGATGCACCTGGTCATACGACAGGTGAATGACGACGGCGGCATTCACGGTCGTCGGCTGCAGGTCGTGGCTCGCTCGCGCGGCCGCGACAACCCGGTCGAGCAGGCCGTCGACAACGCCAGGCGTCTGGTCGAAGAGGATGGTGCTTTCCTGCTGTTTAATTTCGGCGGTCCGGCGGCCGTTCAGATCGGGGCTTATGCGATGGAAAATGATGTGCCCTATTTGTTTCCGCATACCGCGCTCCTGACCGTGGATGGCGATCGCCATGTGTTTACGTCCTACCCGCGCTACGCGGGCGAGTCGCGCGCGATGCTCGAATACCTGGCGGCTGAGCGGGGCGTCGATACAATCGCGGTCATTCACGCACCAAACATCTATGGCGAGTATTTCAAGGGGCGTGTTGAATCGCTGGCAGACAGGTTTGGGTATGCATTCGTCGGTGCAGAGGCATTGTCGAATAATGCAGCGAGCGCGGCTGAGCAAATGCGGAGGCTTGCCGCTTTGCGACCGGATATCGTATTGATGGCTTTGTACCCGGCGGGCGCAAGGAAGGCGATCGAGGCAAAAGCGGCATTGGAATGGGATGTGCGCCTGGTATCGGCTGGTCCGTTGACCGATGAGCAATATCTGAATGTTGCGGGTGGCGAAGCACAAGGCACGATCGGTTTTTGCCACTATCCCGACCCGAACGAAAGTGAGGCACCTGGAATTGCCCGGTATCGAGCGTTGCTGGAAGCGTACTTTCCTGGCCGTGAAGCCAATCGATATTCGCTTTACGGCTATGTATTCGGTCAGCTGATTGTCGAAGGACTGCGGCGCGCCGGGGAAGACCTGACACAAGAGCGCTTTCTTGATGCCATGGAGTCAATTACAAACTGGGACAGCGGCGGCATCCTGCCGCCGGTGAGCTTCTCGGCAACGGATCATCACGCGCAGGAAGCAGGATTCATCTGCGAATTGGAGAATGGTCGCTTTAAACCACTGTCAGGCTGGATAACGCCCTAGTGGTCCACCAAGCTAGGTTTGATGGACCACTAGCCATGCACAAGAGGAACAGGTAGTCGCGTGGATAAACTACAAAAATGGGCCCACCTGGCGGAGATTACAGGTGCCATTGCAGTTGTTATTTCGTTGCTACACGTCGGTTATCAGGTCAGTGAGAAGACGCCGGTACAGTATAGCCAGACCGAAATGAATCTCTTTAGCCTGGGACAACTATTTCACCGGGGAGATCAGGAGAGATGGCCGGCTGGCGGTATACAAGGAATATCGTGCTGGTTATAACAGGGAATTCCAGCAGCACATTCAGAGTATTATCGATGGGCGCTGACGACTTGCTCGAGAGATTCGTGGCGCGATTCAAACAACCCCAGGAGTTCGGCATGATTAAGAATCCATTGACATTGGTCCTGACTTTTCTGCTTCCAGCCCTGTCATATGCGCAGGGTGCTGACAGCTATGAATGTAAAATGGGCGAGATGACCCGCCGGGTAGAAATCATTCGCGAAACCGGCGTTACGGTTCCATGTGAAGTGCACTACTACAAGGACACCGAGGCGCCCGGGGAGCGGCAGGTTCTCTGGCGCGCCTTGAACGAGGAGGGATATTGCGAGGCGAAAATGACCGAATTCGTCGGCAAGCTCCTGGAAATGGGATGGGAGTGTGGCATGTCCGCTGCCCCGCCTGAAGCGGCCACTCCGGAAGAGTCGGATTCAGAGTTGCCGGACGATACGGAAGCGCTGGCGCCGGCCCCTCCCGAGATTGAAAACTAGCTCGGACATTTCCCGTGCTGGCGATCTTAACCGGCAACGGGTGAAATATCCGAGCTGGATCAGGCGGACGTGCTGAGTCCGCCGTTGGCCTCCTGGACGAAGAAGCGACGCACCTTGATGGCGCGGGTAAGTTTTCCCCGTCGCACGAAGCACTGGTAGAACATATCTTTCGTGATTTCCAGGAGGATTCCCGCCTGCGCCCGATTGAGCAGTGGCAAGTCCTCTTCTTCGCTATGTTCGAACAGGACATTCTTGATCGGCTCGAAACTGACGTCGTCAATTTCCGCGATGTCCTGCGCCATCATGACCTCATCAAAAGCGCGCAATTTTCCACTTTCGCCCATTGCCTCGAACGAGCTTGAAGCAGCCCTTCGACACATCGAGGCGAAGGCATTGAAGTTGTTGTTGGAGTAACAGGCCAGTGCCTCCCGAAATATGACTTCGGTGTGCTTCGGCAAATATGAGAACTGAAAACGCTCCTTCGGTCGCTCGAGCTCGATGAAATTTCGGTAAAGCTCAATTGTATTCTCACTGAATTGCCTGACCGCGAAACGCAGAAACACCGGTGCCGCGCAGGCGTCACATTGATATACCAGGCCAACATGTTTGGGGCGCGACTCATCGAGATTGTCGAAATCCGGTACCGATTGCGGCGACATGTGAGCGTAGACTCCGCAATACGGACACTCCAGTCCGAACTGTTCGTCGGACTCGCGCTGGATCCCCTTGCCCCGCTCAATCGTTATCGCCATTGTGATTTCCAACCCTGTCCGTTGGTTTGTTTTATAGTTTCAGGACAGTGCCAGCCCAGTATAGCGGCAGCGCCGCGCAGCACTTCCCCGGTTCGACATAATACTTCCCCAATTTTAAGGGGCAATCAATTTCCGCTCCACGTGCCGACCGCCTCGCGCGCCTTATCGTTTGCGGGTCGTGCGATTAAAGCGTCGCGGCTCAATGAAACTTCGAAACGCGCACCGTCCGCCATCGGCACGTAGGTTGCCGTACCGTAGTGGGCGTCTACCCCGGGCAGCAGGAATGGAAAACGTTGTGCAAACCGCCACAGATCGGTAGGCATATCCGCGGTCAATGCATGTACGGTTCGCAATTCCGACTGCTCACGATCAATATCCGCATAGCGGCCGCTAAGTCGATCCAGCTTGAAGATCGGGTCGAGACCCAACACCGTCATGGGCGCTTTCCAGGTAACGATCTTCGCGTCGAGTTGCCATTCATCGCCCCGCAGCACAAAGAAACGATCGAGCTCGCCGGCAATCATGAGCCGTGCCTGGTACTCATCGGGTGACAGTCGACTGAAGGAGATGCGGGACACAAGTTGTTCATCGAGCAGGCGCGAGTAGCTGAGGTAGCTCAGCAGTACCATTGCGCCCAGCGCGGCGACGCCCGCAGACGCCACACAACTGATTCCTGAACTGCCGGCCCGCAAAATGCGCCGACGTCGCAGGCACTGCCCGGCCCGGATCAAAAAAAATAAGGCTAGAAGCGCAAAGAAAACAGTGCTGGCTGCAAGGATGCTCATCAGGCATCGAGTCGCTTGTATTTCAATCGGTGCGGCCGGTCGGCTTCAGCGCCCAGGCGGCGCCGTCGATCCTGCTCATAGTCCGAGTAGTTTCCCGAGAACCATGTCACCTGGCTGTCTCCTTCGAAGGCCAGGATATGGGTCGCGATTCGATCGAGGAACCATCGGTCATGCGAAATAACGACAGCCGATCCGGGGAATTCCAGCAAAGCTTCTTCGAGCGCCCGCAACGTCTCGACGTCAAGATCGTTAGTCGGTTCATCGAGCAACAACAGGTTGCCGCCGGCTTTGAGCATCTTGGCGAGGTGGACGCGATTTCTTTCGCCCCCCGACAGAAGTCCGATCTTTTTTTGTTGCTCTGTGCCGCGGAAATTGAATCGTCCTACATAGGCGCGCGAAGGCGTTTCATATTTGCCGACCGTAATCAGATCCTGTCCTTCCGATATTTCTTCCCAAATCGTCTTGCTGTCATCCAGGCTTTCACGAGATTGATCCACGCTGGCGACACGAACGCTGTCGCCGAGGCGGATATTGCCCTCATCAGGTTCCTCGCTGCCGGTAATCATGCGGAAAAGCGTCGTCTTTCCCGCGCCGTTCGGGCCGATGATGCCGGCGATGCCGCCAGCGGGCAAAGTGAAGCTTAAGGAGTCCATTAGCAACTTGTCACCGAAGGCCTTCCTTAGGTTCGAGGCTTCGATGACGACATCTCCAAGGCGCGGGCCAGGCGGAATATAAATTTCGTTGGTTTCGTTGCGCTTCTGGTAATTTGCCGACGAAATCTCTTCAAACTGACGGAGCCTGGCCTTTGATTTCGCCTGCCTGCCTTTCGGATTTGAGCGAACCCACTCGAGCTCCGACTGCATGGCTTTCTGCCGGGCTTTCTCCGCAGAGTCTTCCTGTTTGAGCCTTTGTTCTTTCTGCTCAAGCCAGGACGAGTAATTCCCTTCCCAGGGAATACCATGACCGCGATCCAGCTCGAGGATCCAGCCTGCAACGTTATCGAGGAAATAGCGATCATGCGTTACTGCAATCACCGTTCCCGGATACTCCTCGAGGAAGCGTTCGAGCCACGCAACGGATTCAGCGTCGAGATGATTGGTTGGCTCGTCAAGTAACAACATGTCCGGCTCTGAAAGGAGCAATCGACAAAGTGCCACGCGGCGCTTTTCACCGCCCGACAGATTGGTGACATCTGCGTCCCAGGGCGGCAACCGCAGCGCGTCAGCAGCAACATCCAGTTTTCGATCGAGCTCCCAGGCCCCCGCCGAATCAATCGCGTCCTGCAGTTTCCCTTGCTCCTCGAGCAGTGCGTTCATTTGTTCGTCGTCCATCGGTTCAGCGAACGCCATGCTGATCTCGTTGAAGCGGTCAAGCAGCGCTTTGGTTTCCGCCACGCCCTCCTCAACGTTGCCACGCACGTCTTTGTGCGCGTCGAGTTCCGGTTCCTGCGGGAGAAAGCCAATGTTGATGCCAGGCTGTGGTCGGGCTTCACCCTCGAACTCTTTGTCGATGCCGGCCATGATGCGCAGCAGGGTCGATTTGCCGGACCCGTTGAGGCCAAGGACGCCAATCTTCGCGCCCGGAAAGAAACTCAATGAGATGTCTTTTAGGATGAATCTCTTGGGCGGCACTATTTTGGCAACCCGGTTCATCGTGTAAATGTATTGCGCCATGCTGACTCGGTTAAGCAAATTGAAGCGCGCATTATAGTGGTAAATTTCAGGTATGCTGCGCTTGTCGCAAAATCGGGCACATCCTGAGAGGCGCCTTAAGGTGACTACCAATAGTGAAAAGGCTCCGGTTTACGTATACCGCGGAGAGGAGCTTGCCCGATATGGGTTCGGAGAAGGACACCCATTTGGCCATGATCGTCACGAGGCTTTTCACCACGAGCTAATTCGCTCGGATCTCGGCGCGGCAATTCACTATGCTTCACCGCGACGCGCCAGTGTGGACGAGCTGGCGCTGTTTCATTCGCCCGACTACATCAATTTTGTCTCAAAAAAGTCCGCTGAAGGCTGTGGTTTTCTGGATGGCGGTGATACGCCGGCATTTCCCGGCATTTTCGAGGCTGCCTCGGATGTCGCTGGCACGACGCTCGCCGCTGTCGACGCAGTCATGTCGGGGGAGGCGCAGCGAGCTTTTATTCCGATTGCCGGATTGCACCATGCGGGCCGTGACCATGCGGCGGGCTTTTGTGTATTCAACGATTGCGGCATCGCAGTCGAGTACCTCCGGCAAAAACACGGCCTGACGCGTGTCGCCTATGTCGACATCGACGCACATCACGGCGACGGCGTCTTCTACGGTTTCGAAGACGATCCCGACCTGATTTTCGCTGATATCCATGAGGACGGCCGCTTCCTGTATCCCGGCACGGGCGCGGCCAGTGAGACCGGCAGAGGGCGTGCCGTTGGCACGAAGCTGAACATTCCACTGCCTCCCGGCGCCGGCGACGTCGAATTTGATGGCGTCTGGCCGAAGGTCGAGGCTTACATCGAGGAAATGAAGCCGGAGTTCATCATCCTGCAATGCGGCGCCGACAGCCTGGAGGGCGATCCGATCACGCACCTTCGGTTCACCGAAAATGCGCACGCGCGGGCCGCTCGCGAGCTGAGCCGCCTTGCCAACAGATTGTGCGGTGGCCGCCTCATTGGGACGGGAGGGGGTGGTTACAATCGGCATAACCTGGCACGCGCCTGGACCCGGGTGGTTGAGGCGTTTGCAGAGTCCAGGTAGTCGCCACAGCGGCGCGAATCTGTCGCGCACGGTCGTCGACCTCATGTACAATTCCGCAGCTTCCAAATGCCCGCCCCGTGACCCAACGCCGCTAATCTAACCCCGGAGATCCTCTTCAGCATGTTTGCCGAAACGACCACTATCGAGAATTTTGACCACGAGTTATTCCAGGCCATCGTCGACGAGTCGCGGCGACAGGAAGAGCATGTTGAGTTAATCGCTTCCGAGAATTATGCGAGCCCGCGCGTGATGGAGGCGCAGGGTTCGATGCTGACGAACAAGTACGCGGAAGGGTATCCGGGCAAGCGCTACTACGGTGGCTGCGAGTACGTCGACATCGCCGAGAGGCTTGCGATTGAGCGTGCGATGAAGTTGTTCGGCGCCGACTACGCGAATGTCCAGCCGCACTCTGGCTCGCAGGCGAATGCCGCGGTCTTTCATGCATTACTGGAACCGGGCGATCATATTCTTGGCATGAGCCTGGCCGATGGTGGTCACCTGACGCATGGATCGAAGGTCAACTTTTCCGGAAAACTTTTCAACGCGGTCCAGTACGGTGTTGTGGCCGAAACAGGACACATCGACTACGACCAGGTTCAGACACTCGCGAACGAACACAAGCCGCGCATGATTATCGCCGGGTTCTCCGCGTATTCACGCATCGTTGACTGGCAACGCTTCCGCGAGATTGCAGATTCCGTCGGCGCCTACCTTATGGTCGACATGGCACATGTCGCGGGACTTGTTGCCACGGGCCATTATCCGAGTCCGATATCGGTTGCGGACGTTGTTACGACTACCACGCATAAAACGCTTCGCGGGCCGCGTGGCGGGCTGATCCTGGCCAGGGAAAACGATACGCTGACCAAGAAATTCAATTCCCTGGTGTTCCCCGGTACGCAGGGTGGGCCGCTGATGCACGTTATCGCGGCGAAGGCGGTCGCTTTTCTCGAGGCCATGAGCCCGGAGTTCAGCGACTACCAGGGACAGGTCGTGGAAAACGCCGCCGCGATGGCACAGGCATTTGTTGATCGCGGTTATGACATCATTTCGGGCGGCACCGAAAACCACCTGATGTTACTCAGTCTTGTTAGCAAGGACATCACCGGAAAAGATGCGGATGCGGCACTTGGCCGCGCTAATATCACTGTCAACAAGAACGCGGTACCCAACGATCCGCGGTCCCCGTTTGTCACCAGCGGGTTGCGTCTTGGAACGCCGGCAATTACGACACGGGGTTTTGGCACGGATGAAGTGCTGCAGGTCACCGGCTGGATGTGCGACATTCTCGAGGACCTGCATGACGACGTTATGATCCAGCGGGTGCGCGGACAGGTTCTCGAACTGTGCAAGCGCTTTCCCGTGTATTCGTGATTGAGTGCTATTCTTCACGCAATAGCGCTGCCTGGAGTAAAACCCGATGCACTGTCCGTTCTGCAGTCACGAAGAAACGAAAGTGATTGATTCGCGCCTGGCTGGCGAGGGTCGGCAGATACGTCGCCGCAGACAGTGCCTGAATTGCAATGAGCGATTTACGACCTTTGAGAGTGCGGAGCTCGTAATGCCGCGACTGATCAAAAGCGACAACAGCCGGCAGCCATTCGACGAATCGAAAATACGCAATAGCATGGTACGGGCGCTGGAGAAGCGGCCTGTATCTGCCGATGATTTTGAGCAGGCCATCGGCCGGCTAATCCACAAACTGCGCACGATGGGCGAACGCGAGCTGCCTTCCAGGCTAATCGGCGAAATGGTTATGGAAGAGCTGCGAAATCTCGATGAGGTTGCCTACGTCCGGTTTGCGTCGGTTTATCGCAGCTTCCAGGACGTCACTGAGTTCGAGGACGAGATCAGGCGCTTGCAGGATATAACTGATGCAAGTGCCGCCCGTGAACAGATGTCATTGTTGCCTGAGCTGCTTGGCAAGAAGTAACCCGGGAGCCTCTGATGTCAACGTTCGACCCAGCGGAGCATGCGTTCATGGCGCTTGCGTTGCGCTTGGCTGAAAACGGTCGCAACACCGCCCACCCCAACCCGCGTGTCGGTTGCGTCCTGGTCAAGTCCGGCGAAATTGTCGGCGCAGGATGGCACAAGAAGACCGGCACGGCGCACGCCGAAGTTAACGCATTGCGCGAGGCCGGCGCGGCAGCAGCGGGATCAACCGCGTATGTCACTCTCGAACCCTGTTCGCACGAGGGCAAGACGCCGCCTTGCGCGCACGCGCTGATCGATGCAGGTGTCGAACGGGTTGTCGTCGCTATGCAGGATCCAAATCCGAAAGTCGCCGGTTCAGGGAATGCCCTCTTGCGGGATGCGGGTGTCGATGTTCGTGTTGGCTTGCTGCAACGTGAAGCCGAAGAACTGAATGCCGGATTCCTGTCCCGGATCAGACGGGGGCGGCCCCTGGTCCGCCTCAAGATTGCCGCAAGCCTGGATGGGCGTACCGCCATGGCGACCGGCGAGAGCCAGTGGATCACGGGCGATGCCGCGCGAAAAGATGTGCAACGCCTGCGAGCATCGTCCGGCGCAGTCATGTCCGGTATAAACACGGTGATCGCCGATGACCCGTCACTGACAGTCCGGGATACGACAATCGCTGACGGCGCCATGCAGCCACTGCGGGTGATCGTTGACAGCACGCTGCGCATGCCGCCCTCTGCACGCATGCTGAGCTTACCGGGAGAAACGCTGATCTTCTGTATTGCCGATGAGAACAGACCGCCGCTCGAAGACCACGGCGCGCAAGTCGTCATGGTGCGTGCGCAAGAAGGGCGACCGGACCTGGGAATGGTCCTGGAGGACCTGGGAAATCGCGATATCAATGACGTGCTGGTCGAGGCGGGGACCAACGCTTGCAGGCAGTTTCCTTGCGGGAGGACTGGTCGATGAGCTTGTTATTTATCAGGCGCCCCATATGATGGGAAGCGAGACGCGCGGGATGGCAACAACGCCACATGTGGCACGGGCTGGACCAGCGACTCGAACTGGAAATTCTCGATACAAGAAGAATCGGCGCCGATATGCGCATCACCGCCAGACCGAAGAACTAGACCTGCCGAAAATGTTTACTGGAATCATCAAAGCTGTTGGTGAAGTCGGGCAGATTGCCCGACAGGGCGGCGACATGCGCCTGAGCATCAGGTCCACGGGCTTGCCCTGGTCAGATTTCGATATCGGAGAAAGCATTTCGGTCAATGGTGTTTGCCTGACTGCAGTCGAACTGATGGCTGACGGATTTGCCACCGACGTGTCTGTCGAGACACTTGATGTTACAGCGCTGAAAGGGCTGACCACTGGCAGTCGCGTCAATCTGGAACCCTCGATGGCACTGGGCGAACGGCTCGGTGGCCACCTCGTCAGCGGGCATGTGGACTGCATAGGCGAGATTAAGTCTCGCGAGCCTGATGCTCGCTCGGTTAGACTGGAGGTGGAGATCCCCGGTGATTACCGACGGTATGTTGCGAAGAAGGGATCCGTTTGCATCGATGGCGTCAGTCTTACCGTCAATGCGGTATCTACTGGTCATTTTTCCGTCAATATCATTCCCCATACGGCGGCAGTTACGATCAGCGGTGATTATCGGGTTGGGGACCTGGTGAACATCGAAGTCGATTTGCTGGCCCGCTACCTGGAAAGGCTGCTCACTGGCGGTGATGACACCGGCATTACGAAGGACTTTTTGAGAGCTCATGGCTATGTCTGATAACACAACTGTTCATCCACGTGCGGCCACCAAGGCATTCAGCGGTATCGAGGACATCATTGCCGATATCGAGGCCGGCAAGATGGTCATCATGGTCGATGACGAAAATCGCGAGAATGAAGGCGACCTCCTCATGGCGGCAGAACGTGTGCGACCGGAGGATATCAATTATATGGCGCGCTACGGTCGCGGCCTGATTTGCCTGACGATGTCGCGTGAACGCTGTGCGCAATTACGACTGCCACTCATGGTGGCGGAGACGGATCATCGCCATACCACGAATTTCACGATCTCCATCGAGGCGGCCGAAGGAATTACCACCGGGATTTCCGCGCATGACCGGGCCCGCACCATCCAGGTTGCCGTTGCAGCCGGCGCGAAGCCCGAAGATCTCAGTCAGCCAGGCCACATCTTCCCGGTTATGGCGCAACCTGGTGGCGTGCTGACCCGTGCCGGACACACCGAGGCAGGCTGCGACCTGGCGCGACTGGCAGGACTCGAGCCAGCGGCGACAATTGTCGAAATTCTCAATGAAGACGGCAGCATGGCGCGCCGCCCGGATCTCGAGCGATTCTCCCGCGAGCATGACATCAAGATTGGAACGATCGCGGATCTGATTGCGTATCGCCTGGAGAAAGAGCGCAATATCGAGCGCATTGCAGAGCAGCTCGTGGAGACGGACCATGGTCAGCTCACCATGTATTGCTACGACGATCATGTGCATCAGACGGTGCATATCGCCCTGGCAAAGGGTGACCTGAGCTCAGTTCCCGATCCCCTCGTTCGCGTGCACATTCAGGACACGCTGGGCGATGGGCTCGGCATCCGGAGTCCCAACCTGGGCTGGCCGCTCGACAGCGCAATTGCGCGCATTGCGGAGGAGGATGTCGGTGTCATCGTCATATTGCGGGAGCAGGAATCTGCGCGGGATCTGATGGACATGGTGAAAGGGCTGGAAAACAACCGGGATGACCTCAAGCAGCGCCGGGACGGCGACTCCGTGCTGCGCACCTATGGCATCGGTGCGCAGATTCTGCGCGATCTGAATATTCAGAAGATGCGGGTATTGTCGGCACCCAAACAGATGTATGGTATCTCCGGCTTTGATCTGGAAGTGACTGAATACGTTGAGAGTTGATGGAAAAGATCAAGACAATCGAAGGTGATCTGAATGCGCGCGACATGCGCATTACCATTGTTGCCGCGCGCTTCAACGACTTTATTGTCGAGTCATTAATAAAGGGTGCCGTCAGCTGTTTGCGCCGTCACGGCGCAACGGATTCGGCGATCGAAATCATTCGTGTGCCGGGCGCATACGAAATGCCGTTGGCCGTCGATAAAGTCGCTGCCGCACGTCGCACCGACGGAATCGTCGCATTGGGTGCGGTCATTCGCGGTGCGACGCCGCACTTCGATTACGTTTCGGGTGAGTGCATGCGGGGCATTGCCGCGTCTGGCCGGCAGCACGGAATTCCCATCGGGATGGGTGTGCTCACAACGGAGTCTATCGAGCAGGCGATCGAACGAGCGGGGACGAAAGCCGGTAACAAAGGCGAAGAGGCGACGCTGGCCGTCATCGAAATGGTCAGTTTGCTGCGGCAGCTGGATTAGGGAATATCCAGCGCAATGTCCAGGTCGAATTCATCCGGTGCGCGCAGTCGCGCACGAGAGCTGATTGTGCAAACGCTTTATCAGCGGCAGATTAGCGGCCACGATGTTGTTGAGCTGTTGCGCCAGTTTCATGATCGTCCTGACTATGCCCGTGTCGATCAGGCCTACTACGACGAGGCGTTGAAGGCGATCTGTGCCGAGACGGAGTCGCTGGAGAAGAGTATCCAGGAATTTGCCGACCGGCCGCTCGACCAGCTTGATCCGGTGGAACGCGGTATATTGCTGCTCGGTTTTTACGAACTGAAGTCGAAAAGCGATGTGCCCTACAAGGTCGTCATAAACGAGTCAATTAATCTTACTAAACGATTTGGTGCGGTCGACGGGCATAAATATGTCAACGCACTGCTTGATCGCGCCGCCGCCAAACTCAGGCCCGCATCCTAGCCCGGACTATTCATGAATGTGCTCGCGCCCTTGCTTGATCCTTGTTTACACACGGAATTTTCCTCGTTCGGGAATACAGCCCGGTATTCCGCTCGGTCGGAAAATCCCGTGTGTAAACAAGTCTCTGTGCAATCATCGCGGCAATTCATGAATAGTCCGGGCTAGGAAAGCAGCGTGGACGAATTCGAAATCATTCGTCGTCTTTTTGTCCCGGAAACAAAAAGTGCCAGCGTCATTGTGGGCGTAGGTGATGACGGTGCGGTCCTGCGGCCGAAACCTGGCTACGACCTCGTGACCGTTGTCGATACCATGGTTGCCGGCGTGCATTTTCCTGCAGACCTGCGCGCCGAAGATGTCGGCTATCGGTCGGTTGCGGTCAATCTGTCGGATATCGCGGCCATGGGGGGCGATCCCAAGTGGATGACGCTCGCGCTGACAATACACAAAGCGGAGTCGGAATGGCTGGAGGGATTTGCCCGCGGACTTTTTTCCGCCGCGACAGCGCATGGTGTCGAGCTTGTAGGCGGCGACACGACGAGTGGCAGCGAAATCGTGGTCAGCGTACAGATCACCGGCGAGGTAGCGGCTGATCGGATCATCACGCGGAGTGGTGCACGGGCTGGCGACGCGATTTATGTCAGTGGCACGATCGGCGATGCGTCGCTTGGCCTGGCAAGGCTGCAGTTGCCGCACGAGGATGCGGCGCGTTCGAGCGACGACAACTTCCTCATACGGCGATTCGCCCGACCCGATGCCCGAATTGCGGTAGGACAGGCAATTGCGTCAGAGGCGACCGCGGCGATCGATTTATCGGACGGCCTGTATGCCGATCTGGAAAAACTACTCCAGGCCAGCGGGGTCGGTGGCCGGATCGAAGTGAATGATATTCCGCTGTCAGCCGAACTACGGGCAGCTGCTGATTCAGCGGCGGTGCTGCATTTAGCGTTGGCGGGCGGAGACGACTATGAACTGTGTTTCACAGCGCCGTCCGCCGCGTTCGACGGTAAATCGGAGATCGCGGGTGTTCCCGTTACCCGCATAGGGCAGGTCACGGCTGGCGGGCAATTGTCGTGCACGTTGGCTGGCAACGAATATCAGTACCACCACACGGGATACAGGCATTTTAGTGAGCAGTGACACCAAAGAACCGGGCCTCTGGAAGACGGTGCTAGGCGATCCCGTGCACGTCCTGGCGTTTGGTTTCGGGTCTGGCCTCGTGCCGAAAGCGCCGGGCACTGCCGGTTCGATTCCCGGCGTTCTGCTGGCCTGGGCGACGCTGCCGCTGGCCCTCGAATGGCGCCTGGGCATAGCGTTCCTGCTGATTCTCAGCGGCATCTGGATTTGCGGCGAGAGTGCCAGGCGGCTTGGCACTCATGACCATCCTGGCATTGTCTGGGACGAGATTACCGGCATGTACATGACATTGCTGGTCGCGCCACCCCAGATAGCAGTCTGGGCCTTGGGATTCGGGCTTTTCAGGCTATTTGATATCTGGAAACCGTGGCCGATTCGGGACCTGGATCACAGACTGGCCGGAGGCACGGGAATTATGCTGGATGACCTTGTTGCCGCCCTGTACGCCGCCGTTTTACTCGGTTTTGGAGGGTGGATTATCAACTAACTGAGAAGTGACAAATGGCACGGAACGTCAGCGAAATACAGCGACCGAATGATGTCCCCGACAAAATCGGCAAATACGTCATTATCAACAAGGTCGGCAAAGGGAGCACCGGCGAGGTTTATCTCTCACACGATCCGTACTATCGCCGTGATGTCGCAATCAAGGTCTACAACATCGAGGAAGACATCGATGCGGATCGCGCCAAGGTCTCGCGGAAGATGTTCTTTAACGAAGCGCACATGGTTGGCATGTTGCAGCATCCGAACATCATGCCAATTTACGATGCGGGCGAAGAAGACGGTCAGTACTACGTCGTTACGGAACACATTCAGGGTGCACGCACTCTTGCGGCTTACTGCCGACCCGATAATCTGCTGCGCGTCGACGACGTTGTAGAGCTAATCTACAAGTGCGCGAAAGCGTTGCACTATGCGCACAGTCGCGGCGTCATCCATCGCGACATCAAGCCAAGCAATATCATGTTGACGATAGACAATGATGTTCGCATTATCGACTTTGGCATCGCGATTTGTGCTGACGCTGACATATCTCGCATCGAAGGCATCGCCGGATCACCCAGTTACATGTCGCCCGAACAGGTGCAGTCCGAAGATCTGACCCCCGCTTCCGACATCTATTCGCTGGGCGCTGTGCTGTACGAACTGCTGACCGGTTTTCGGCCGTTTCGCGCCGATAACCTTTCCAAGTTGTTGCATCAGATCGTCTATGCGACGCCGCCGCCTATTCATACTTACCGCGATGACCTGCCGGAAGAACTGGAAGAGGTCGTGGCAATGACGATGCAGAAAGTGCCGACCAAGCGCTGTGCCAATGGCAATGCGATGGCGGCTGATCTTACTCGCGTCTATCAGGATCTGCGTACGAAGTACGACAGTCTCGACAATCAGGAACATTTCGACCTGTTGCGCACGCTGACATTCTTTCATGAGTTCTCGCATGCGGAGATCTGGGAAGTGTTGCGTGCCTCGGACTGGCATGAATACCAGGATGATGAAGACATCGTTCGCGAAGGTGAGATGGACGACCGGTTCTATATCATCGTATCGGGTGAGGCTGACGTTGAGGCGAACGGCAAGAAGCTTGGCGTCCTGTCCAATGGCGCCTGCTTCGGTGAAACGAGCTACGTGCGCGGCGCAAAACGAACCGCTTCAATCACGGCCAATGGACCCATTCAGATTCTGCGGGTTAGCTCGACGTTGATGGAGCAGGTTTCACAGGCCTGCCAGTTGAGATTCAACAAAGTGTTCCTGCGCTCTCTCATCACCCGATTGCAGGGTGACGGCAGCGCTCATACCTGACGCCCGTCCGACTGCTCTTTTCTTGGTGCGCTAAAGATCAATCCGCATCAGGCATCGCCAGGTTTTTGCAGACCCGCGGCGGATTGGGCAGCGCTCATACCTGAGCGCAATCACGTTTGCCTGCCTGTCGCGGCTGAAGCCGCTCCCACTCCCACGTTGTGCTGCCTGACAGTGCTCATTGCTGTGTTCCGCAGCAGGGGCGGCTTCTGCCGCGATAGCTCAGATTGCTGCCTTGCGCCGCAGGAGCGGCTTCGGCCGCGATTCCTCCTACCCAATGCAAGCCCTGAATATTGTGACGTAAGTAGTACTACCTAGCGAATGCTATTGCGAATCATTCGCATTTCTGTAAACTGACTATAGGTGAGTGAATCCAGGGAACCAGAAGACATGACTCTTGCATCGCTGCAACGTGGCCGAAAGTACGTCATTAACGACGTCAACGCCGCTGATCCGGACGTTCAGCGACTGATGGTATTGGGTCTTGTCGAGGGCGCCGAAATAGAGCTCGCGAGCTCGGCGATAGGCGGTGATCCCCTGGAAATCAGAATGTTCGGTAATGCCATTTCGCTGCGTCGCGAACAGGCCCGGCATTTCGCTGTTACTCCAGCCGAGCCAGGTGAGTAAAGAAACGGTCACCCGGATATCGGCTGACCAGATTTCCGTACGCCGACGCCCGTCGGCACGCATCGCGGTCGTTGGTAATCCCAATTCCGGCAAAAGCACGCTGTTCAATCGACTCACCGGAATGCGGCAAAAGACCGGCAACTATCCTGGCGTTACGGTTGAGAAACACGTTGGCGTCACCCGGGTCGGCGACATAGAACTCGAATTGATCGACCTGCCAGGCATGTTTGCGCTGAGCGCGCATTCTCTCGAAGAGCGAATTGCAGCCGACGTAGTGCTTGGCCGAATGCAGGACATGGACCGTCCGGCCGGTATTCTCGCCGTTGTCGACGCGACGCATCTCTACCAGGGCCTTTACCTCGTGCAACAGGTGTTGGAGCTCGATTTGCCTGTCATGGTCGCATTGACAATGACGGATGCGGCAGTTGCCAACGGTATTGCCATCGATAGTGAAGCGTTGCAAAAGCGACTTGGCGGAGTGCGGGTGTGCCCCATTGTGGCAACCACAGGACAGGGCCTGGACGAATTGAAAATCGCGTTGAGCGAACTACCCGAAGCCCCGAAGCACTCAGTCCCGCCAATCTGGGATGAGCTCAGCGCCATATCTGGGGAACTCGCGACAGCGATGCCAGCCACCGTGCCACGCTTTGAAATAGAGCGGGCCCTGATTGACGTCGATAGTGAACTCGCTGCTGAAGTTGCAGCGTACCTGGGTGAACACGGGTCACAAAAACTGGCGAGCATGCGACAGCGCCTCTTTGGTTCGGAACCGCCGCTCGCGAAAGAAGCGCGCCAGCGTTATTCCTGGGTTCGCGAGGTCATGAGCGAAGTCCAGCACTCTGCACCGGTGATCACGACCTGGGGATCACATCTGGGGCATTTCATCAATCAACCCGTGCCGGGGACGATTGGCCTGTTCGTGGTAATGGCGATCGTTTTTCAGGCGGTATTCGCCTGGGCAACGCCCCTGATGGATGCGATCGATTACAGCACGACAGTCATCGGGGCCTTTGTCGCACAGACCCTCCCGCCGGGCGCGTTATCCAGTTTCGTCGCCGATGGTGTCATCGCCGGCGTTGGCAGCGTCATTGTCTTCCTGCCCCAGATCCTGATTCTCTTTCTCTTCATTATTGTCCTGGAAGATTCCGGTTATCTTGCGCGTGCCGCGTACCTGATGGATCGCACCATGCGTTCCGTCGGCCTATCGGGTCAATCCATTATCCCGATGATCTCCAGTTTCGCGTGCGCTGTACCGGGAATAATGTCCACACGGGTAATTCCAAATCGTCGCGATCGAATTGCGACCATCCTCGCAGCACCTTTCATGACCTGTTCCGCACGCCTGCCTGTGTACGCGTTGTTGATTGCGGCTTTCGTTCCGGCCACCAGTGTCGGCTACCTGAATCTGCAGGGCATCGTCCTGTTCGGCTTGTATCTGTTGGGGATAGTGACCGGTCTTCTCACCGCACTGATTCTTCGCCAGACCGCATTGCGGGGGCCGAAGCCGACTTTCGCCCTGATGCTGCCGGAATTCCGCCGTCCGAACCTGCAAACGGTCCTGGTGCAATTGTTTGGTCGGGCGAAGATCTTTCTGAAGCGCGCAGGCACGGTCATTTTTGCGGTTGCGGTGGTCGTCTGGGCGCTGGCCTACTACCCTCGCGCGGCCGATATTCAGGACAACCTGGTGCTGCAACAGGCAGTTGCCGCGAACAGGCTTTCCGGAGATGACCTTGAGATCGCGTGGGCGCAACTCGAAAACGATGCCGCCGCCGCGCAGCTGGAGCAAAGCTTCCTGGGTCGGGCGGGGAAACTCATTGAGCCCGTGTTCAGACCTTTAGGATGGGACTGGAAAATTTCGTCGGCTGTCATCGCCAGTTTCCCGGCGCGCGAGGTCGTGGTTGCGGTCCTCGGTACAGTTTACGCGGTCGGTGATGAGGCGGATGAGGCAACCCTCTCCGAAAGGTTAAAATCTGCGCGCCATAGTGACGGCACGCTGGTGTTTACACTGCCGATGGTCATTGGTCTGTTGATTTTCTATGCGTGCTGCCTGCAGTGTGCAGCAACCATCGCGGTTATAAAGCGCGAAACGAACAGCTGGCGCTGGCCCATTTTTGCCTGGGTGTACATGACCACGCTTGGTTACGTTGGTGCATTAGTTGCCTATCAGTTTGGTACGGCCTGACAGATCTCTAATCGGTTTCGTTGAAATCTTGCAGCGATTCTTCACCGCCGGCACTCTTCAATAGCACTTCCACTTTCTGCTCGGCCTCTTTGAGGGCGGTCTGACAACCGCGCGTCAGTTTGATTCCTTCCTCGAACTTCTTCATTGCCTTATCGAGTGGCAGGTCGCCGCTCTCAAGTTCCTCGACCAGTGTTTCGAGATCGGCAAGAGACTTCTCGAGATTGATTTTTTTGTCACTGGCCATGTATGTTGCTTCCACCTGCGGTGTCTGTTGGATCGGCTACGCTACATCGGCGTAGCAGAGGCGTCAACGGGTCGCAGGCGCATTGACATGAGCTGCATCCGGGCATAGAGTTCCACTAGTGTTTAGACTGAGTCTAAAACATAATCAATCGTATTTAGAGGAGCGACCATGTCACTGAAAGGCAGTCAGACCGAAAACAATCTTAAAGACGCGTTTGCCGGAGAATCTCAGGCTAACCGTCGTTATCTATACTTCGCAGCGAAAGCTGACGTGGAAGGTTATAACGATGTCGCCGCTGTGTTTCGTTCGACAGCGGAAGGCGAGACCGGCCATGCTCATGGGCATCTTGAGTATCTCGAGGAGACCGGAGATCCGGCGACGGGTTTGCCAATCGGTTCCACGTCCGCGAACCTGGCGGCAGCCATTGCTGGCGAAACTCATGAGTACACCGACATGTATCCCGGTATGGCGAAGACGGCGCGGGATGAAGACTTCGAAGAAATTGCGGATTGGTTCGAGACACTGGCCAAAGCTGAGCGATCGCATGCGAATCGTTTTCAGAAAGCACTGGATTCACTCGACGACTAAGTCAACAACACGAAGCCGGGCGAATTGCCCGGCTTTTTGAAATCCCTATGACCCCACCCACCGACAAGCGCGAGGGGAGTCTCGAGGCACCTACGCGCCACCCGATTGACTGGCAATCCGAGGATTTCTATGACGAATCCTCGTTGATGACTGAACTCGAACGCGTGTTCGATATCTGTCACGGCTGTCGACGGTGCTTCAATTTATGCCATTCGTTTCCAACGCTGTTTGATGCGGTGGATGAGTCAGAAAGCATGGAGCTCGACACGGTTCCAAAATCGGTCTATTGGGAAGTGGTCGAGCATTGCTATCTCTGTGACATGTGCTACATGACCAAGTGTCCGTATGTGCCGCCGCATGAATGGAATGTCGACTTCCCACATTTGATGTTGCGAGCCAAGGCAACGCGGTTCAAAAACAACGGTGCGTCCTTCCGCGATAATCTGCTGACTTCGACAGACAAGGTCGGTCGATTTGCCGGAATTCCGCTAATCACCCAATCCGTGAATGCGGTCAATCAGAGCAAAACGGGGCGGGCGTTATTGGAAAAGACACTCGGCGTGCATCGAGATGCGCCTGTCCCTCGCTACCACTCCAATACGGCACGCAAGCGTCTTAAAGGACTCGATTCGGCTAACCACGGGTCGGCATTACCCACTGACAGTACGCGCGGGCAAGTTGTACTGTTCACCACTTGCTATGGCAACCACAACCTGCCCTCCGTGAATGAAGATCTTGTCGCGATTTATGAACACAATGGCATTCCGGTTAGCCTGGCGAAACAAGAAGTCTGCTGTGGCATGCCAAAGCTTGATCTGGGCGACCTGGAGGCAGTCGCCAAAGCCAAAGAGATCAATATTCCGGCGCTTGCAAAACTGGTTGACCAGGGTTGGGATATCGTGACGCCGGTTCCATCCTGCACGCTGATGTTCAAGCAGGAACTGCCATTGATGTTCCCGGACGATCCTGACGTCATCAAGGTACGCGATGCGACTTTCGATCCGTTCGAATACCTGATGCTGCGCCACAAGGCGGGCAAACTCGATACCGGTTTTAGCGCGTCGCTGGGCAAGGTCGCCTACCAGGTGCCGTGTCATCTGCGCGTACAGAATATCGGCCTGAAGACGCGCGATATCCTGCAATTGGTGCCCGATACCGAAGTTCAGGTCATCGAGCGTTGTTCCGGCCACGATGGAACCTATGCCGTGAAGAAAGAGACGCATGAAATTTCAAAGAAGATAGCCCGACCGGTGATAAACAAGGTCAAGAAAAGTGAATCTGACTACTTTGTCAGTGACTGTCCAATGGCGGCTGAGCAGATTGCCCAGGGGCTTGACGCCGTGGAACCAGGCAATCCGGTCGCGCTGCTGCGACGGGCATACGGGATTTAGCCCGGACTATTCATGAATGTGCTCGCGCCCTTGTTTGATCTTTGTTTACACACGGAATTTTCCTCGTTCGGGAATACAGCCCGGTATTCCGCTCGGTCGGAAAATACCGTGTGTAAACAAGTCTCTGTGCAATCATCGCGGCAATTCATGAATAGTCCAGGCTAGGATAATATGGAATTACTCACTCGAGAAACACTTTTCACCCTTGAGAAATACGCGCAAATTCGCGACCAGTTTCGACAGGACGTCATCGAGCACAAGCGCAATCGGCGTCTGGCGCTTGGCACGAATGCCATGCTCTATTTCGAAGACCGGACGACGATGCAATATCAGGTCCAGGAGATGTTGCGCATCGAGAAGATCTTCGAGGCCGATGCGATCCAGGAAGAATTAGACGCCTATAATCCACTCATACCCGACGGCAGCAACTGGAAAGCAACGTTCATGGTTGAGTTTCCTGATGTCGAAGAACGCAGGGCAATGCTGGGCCGGCTGATCGGAATCGAGGAAAATGTCTGGATGCAGATCGGTGACCTGCCATTGATTCGACCGATTGCCGACGAGGACTTGGAGCGATCCGATGAAGAAAAAACCTCGGCGGTGCATTTTTTGCGTTTCGAATTATCACTGGAGCAGGTGACGGCACTGAAAGATGGGGCCCAACTGGCTGCAGGCATCGACCATGAGGTCTACCAGGTTGAAATCAGGCCTGTCGCGGAAAACATTCGGCACTCGCTGTTGAGCGACCTCGACTAACACCTCTCTGAAACAACTTAGTCTTACTCGGAAAACCTTAGCAGTCTGGAGCGGTAATTCTTTACGTCGGCGGCCTACCTGACGAAATTGCGAGCAGAAAAACAGCTGCGACAGTTCATTAGCGAATGGGCGTGATTCAAGATAGAATCCCTGCGGGCAAAAACCTGCTTTCGCTTGGGGCAAACGAGTAGATGGGCAAACGTTACGATGCCGCCGACATCGAGGTCTTAAGTGGTCTTGATCCAGTTCGGCGCAGGCCGGGTATGTACACCGATACATCGCGGCCAAATCACCTGGCACATGAGGTTGTCGATAACAGTGTTGATGAGGCACTGGCAGGTCATTGCAAGAAAATCGACGTTACCCTGCATGCCGACGGCTCGATCGAAGTCAGCGACGATGGACGCGGCATGCCGGTCGACAAGCATCCAAAAGAAAAGATTCCTGGCGTCGAATTAATTCTCACCCGCCTGCATGCGGGCGGAAAGTTCAATAAAGACAATTACCAGTATTCCGGTGGGCTGCATGGTGTTGGCGTTTCCGTCGTGAACGCGTTGTCCAAGAATCTCGAGGTCTGGATACGGCGCGGCGGAAAAGAATACAACCTGAGTTTCGCCGGCGGCAAGAAGCGTGGAAAACTGGACGTTGTTGGCAAGGTGGGAAAAGCCAATACCGGCACAACCATTCGATTCTGGCCCGATCCGAAGTACTTTGATTCCGCTAAAATTTCAGTCCCGAAAATCAAGCATGCACTAAAAGCCAAGGCGGTGCTGTGTCCTGGATTGACGGTCCGACTCAAGGTCGCGAAGCCAAAAGAGAGAATGGAATGGTGTTACGAGGGCGGACTTGAAGAGTATTTGCTGGAAGCCATGGGCAAAGGCGAGCATCTGCCAGCGGAACCCTTCGCCGGTTCTTTGAGCGGCAATCACGAAGCGGTGGACTGGTCGCTGGCCTGGCATGCAGATGGCAGTCAGACGGTCACGGAGAGCTATGTCAATCTCGTGCCGACACCGCAAGGTGGCACGCACGTAAACGGGTTGCGCACGGGGCTAACCAACGCGATCCGGGAATTCTGCGATTTCCGCAACCTGTTGCCACGCGGCGTGCAGATTGCGCCGGAAGATGTATGGGATGGCCTGAATTTCGTGTTGAGCACGAAGCTGGAGGACCCACAGTTTTCGGGTCAGACCAAGGAGCGCTTGTCCTCAAGAGAGTCAGCGGCGTTTGTCACCGGTGTCATCAAGGACAGTTTCGCGCTTTGGCTCAACCAGCACCCGGAAACCGGCGACACCATCGCTCTGCGAGCAATCAGCAACGCGCAAGGTCGCATGAAGGCCGCGAAGAAGGTTGTGCGCAAGAAAGTAGTCTCGGGACCGGCTTTGCCAGGCAAGCTGGCCGATTGCACTTCACAGGAGCCCGAGCTGTGCGAAATTTTTTTGGTTGAGGGCGATTCGGCTGGCGGATCAGCCAAGCAGGCGCGCGACCGGAACACCCAGGCGATCATGCCGCTGCGCGGTAAGATACTTAACACCTGGGAGGTGGATGCAGGTGAGATACTCGCGTCGCAGGAGGTTCACGATATCAGTGTCGCGATTGGCGTAGACCCGGGTAGTCCCGACCTCGATAACCTGCGCTACCACAAGATTTGTATTCTCGCCGATGCCGATTCCGACGGCTTGCACATAGCAACGTTGCTTTGCGCACTCTTCCTGAGACATTTCCGGGAGCTGATCCTCGCCGGGCACGTTTATGTTGCCATGCCACCCCTGTATCGAATCGATGTTGGAAAAGAAAAGTTTTATGCACTCGATGAACACGAACGGCAGGGCGTTCTGGACCGCATCGAGGCAGAGAAGATGAAAGGAAAGGTGTCGGTCACGAGATTCAAGGGTCTTGGCGAGATGAATCCGTCGCATCTGCGCGACACAACGATGAACCGCGATACGAGGCGTCTTGTTCAGCTGACCGTCAGCGCTAAAGACAAGACTGATCAACTCATGGACATGCTTCTGGCGAAAAAACGCTCCGGCGATCGACGCAAGTGGCTGGAAGACAAAGGCAACCTTGCAGAAGTGTGACGAGGGACTGATACGAACATGCAGAATCAGCTGAATCTAGAGGGTGTCGAGCGACAGGCCCTGAAAGAATATACGGAGAAGGCTTATCTCGATTATTCGATGTATGTCATTCTCGATCGGGCGCTGCCGCAAATCGGTGACGGCCTGAAACCGGTCCAGCGACGCATTATTTATGCGATGAGCGAGCTCGGTTTGTCTGCCGGGCAGAAACACAAGAAGTCTGCGCGAACGGTCGGCGACGTTATCGGTAAGTTTCACCCGCATGGTGATTCGGCGTGTTACGAAGCCATGGTCCTGATGGCGCAGGACTTCTCCTATCGCCACCCCATTGTTGACGGGCAGGGCAACTGGGGTTCGACCGACGACCCGAAATCCTTCGCCGCGATGCGCTACACGGAGTCGCGCCTGCGGCCATACGCTAAATCGCTGCTCGCCGAACTGGCGCACGGAACGGTTGACTGGACACCGAATTTTGATGGCACGATGGACGAGCCTGCCGTACTTCCGGCGCGACTGCCGAACCTGCTGTTAAACGGCACCACCGGTATCGCAGTGGGTATGTCAACCGATGTTCCGCCGCACAATCTGCCAGAGGTGGCCAGTGCGCTCATACATCTTATTGATAACCCCAAAGCGACCGTCGCGCAGTTGATGAAACACATCAAGGGACCGGACTTCCCGACCGGGGGGAGCTTGTGTCACCCCGGGACGATATCAAGCAGATCTATTCGACCGGCGGCGGCACCTTGCGTCTGCGTGCCTCCTATCGAATGGAGGACGGTGACATCGTCGTCGATTCGCTGCCTTATCAGATATCGGGCAGCAAGATTCTCGAGCAGATCGCAGCCCAAATGCGCAACAAGAAGTTGCCGCTTGTGGACGATTTACGCGACGAGTCGGACCACGAGGAGCCGATCCGCCTGGTGATTTCACCGAAGTCCAAAAGAGTCGACATCGATGAGCTGATGTCACATTTGTTCTCGACGACTTCGCTCGAACGCACGGTGCGAGTGAATATGAATATTGTGGCGCTCGACGGGCGACCGCGAACCTTCAATCTCGTCGGTATGCTGAGCGAGTGGTTGAAGTTCAGGAAGGACACCGTCAAACGGCGCCTGAATCATCGCCTGCAAATTGTGTTGGATCGCCTGCACATACTGGACGGCTTGCTCGTTGCTTACCTCAACATTGACGAGGTCATCAGGATTATTCGTACCGAAGACAAACCCAAACCGGTACTAATGAAGAAGTTCAGGCTTAGTGATTTGCAGGCCGAATCCATTCTCAATCTTCGTTTGCGAAACCTGGCGAAGCTGGAGGAAATGAAGATTACCGGCGAACAGAAGGAATTGAATGAAGAGCGATCGAACCTGGAAAAAACGCTGAAGAGCGCTGCTCGCCTGAAGACCTTGATCAAGTCTGAAATTCTTGAGGATGCGGAGAGCTACGGTGACGCGCGCAGGACGACGATCGTTGAACGTGAAGCGGCACAGGCACTGGATGAGTCGCAGCTGGTCGCGAGTGAGCCGGTGACGGTAGTCCTGTCGAGACGAGGCTGGGCCCGCGCCGCCAAGGGACATGATATCGATGCGTTCGCACTCAACTACAAGTCCGGCGACGGTTTTCTTGCCGCAGCCCAGGGCAAGAGCAACCAGCTGGCGATGTTTATCGATAGTACCGGTCGCGTCTACAGTGTGCTTGCTCAAACGCTGCCCTCTGCCCGCGGTCAGGGCGATCCGCTTTCGAGTCTTTTCAAGCCGCCGGACGGCGCGGAATTCTGCGGTGCCATGATAGGCGAAGCCGACGATCGCTATTTGCTTGCCAGCGACGCCGGCTATGGCTTCGTTGCAACCCTCGAGGACCTGGTCTCCCGCAACAAGGCTGGTAAGTCGATCCTGCGCATTCCAGCCGGTGGCAAGGCAATCGTCCCGTCAATGGTACCGCGTGACTGCGAATGCCTGATTGCAGCGGTATCGTCCATCGGGCGTCTGCTTTGTTTCGAGATGGAGGAGTTACCGGAACTCGCCAAAGGCAAGGGTAATAAACTGATCAATATTCCCACAAACAAGTACAAGGCCGGCGACGAACAGTTGGTAGCCGCGGCCGTGGTACCGGAAGAGGCGAGTCTCCAGGTGCATACCGGCACTCGGTTGATGACGTTGAAATGGGACGATCTCGACCATTACTATGGTGATCGCGCTTTGCGTGGCAGCCTGCTGCCCAAAGGTTGGCGCAAAGTCGAGCGGCTGGTTGCCGTGGATATACCGGAATAAAGAAAGGGTCAGGGCCCAACAGGCCCGGACCCTTTGCTGTTAGCTATCACTTCCGGTCTTTCTTGGTATCGACTTTGCCTGACTCAACCTGCATTTCGACCGTGATGTCGCTGCCTGCGGCGGACAGTTCGATCGTGGTTGCCGAAGTTTGTTCGGCCGCCGTCTCATCATTTTCCGCCTGCAATGATGTCGGCAAGTTGGTGGTCAACTCCGCCGTCTGATCGGGATTGATTGCCTCCGGAATGACGACGGCAACCGCATCTGTGCCGTCGGCTGCTTCCATTTCCTGGGTCTTGTCGAGAGTGGGCATTTCGTTGGTAGGCTCGGTTGGCGGCATTTGCGCGGTCAGGTCTTCGTCCGCATTATTCTGCATTCTTGCCGCCAGTTCCTGGGCTGCTTTTTCAACTTCAATATTCAGGGCCTGCGTTGCCGTCAATTCGTCTTCGTAGTCCTGTTCAAGAACCTGATAGTCGACATCCTGGCTCAGTGTATAGCCACCGTCGTCTTCGCCCTGGTCTTCGTTGTCGATCTGAATCGCCTGCAGATCCTTCGCGGTATCGTCATAGTCACCCAGCGGTTGCTTGGTGGCGTCAACAATCATCGATACGTCGTAGTCTTCGCCCGCGTCTTCAGGTGGTACTTCTTCATCAAGGATTGTGCTCACATCCGAGCGGTGACTTGGTGGTATGACGTCGGTCGAGGAATCGTCCGGCACGATCGCGGACTCCGCCGTTATTTCGAGGTCGACATCGCCGGATGCGTCCCCAACTGACATAAAGCCGTAGTCTTCTGCAACATCAATTTCAGAGCCATCCTGGAAGCCGGTACCGGCACCAAGATCCGCATCCAGGGATATCGCCTGGGAATTGACAGCATCCTCAAAATTGTAATCGACGTCTTCGATGATACGTGTTTCCTGCGTCGGGTCGTCGTCCGCGCGACGTCCTGCAATGCCAGCCGTGCCGAGCGCAGGGGATCCAAATCGCTCCCGCAGCGTACGACCGAAGAGCAGCAACCCGAGAATCAGGGCAAGCCCCGTTCCGCCCAGCCACATCAGCCATTCCCACGAACCATTAGTGCCGGTATTGTTTGCGGCCGGCGCACCGACGGTCGGTACGACTCGAACTGCGGTGTCATCATCGATGAGGGTGTCCGGAATAATCGTTTCCGGACGTTCGGTCTGCTCGGGCGATAAAACAATATCACCGGGTTGCAGCGCGTTGGTCTGGTCTGGTGTCGGCACAGTCGCTTCAATGCTGCCATCGCTGGCATCGACCGCCACCGTCGTTGCGGCTACAGGTGCATCGACGGCTGTATTTTCAGCCGATGATTCAGGTACGGGTTGCAGCACAAGGTCGGGTGTGGATACATCCGGCGCTGCGTTGGTGACCGTCGCAGATTCGTCAGGTGCGATAGATTCCGGGGCTGAGTATGCGGATGTCGCAGCTTCGGCAGGTGACTCCTGGTTCGCAGACACGACGGGAGCGGGCGAGCTTTCCTGAGCGGTGGCGGGCGCATTGCCAACCATCGCGGGAATTCGAATGTCCTTACCGGCCATCAGTCGATTGACGTCATTGTCGATGAACGCGGACGGATTTGCCTCGAATATGACATTTACGGCAGGCCACATTCCAAGTTGGCGATCCTCGATGCGCGAGACGATAGTAGACACCGTATCACCAGGCTGCACACGATAGACGGAGCTGATACTGATCGCAGATTTGTCTGCAACCGGCCCGGATGGATTCGACGTCGTTGTGCGGGTGCTTTCCACTGCCGACGGCTGCTGAGTGGCTACCGCCCGTCGCGCGACGTCTGGCTGTTGCGCGACGGAGCGAGCGGCTGCGGAACGGGCTGCGCGCTCGACAAATGACGGGTTCGCAGGGTCGATCATAAATGTGTATTCACGCACCAGGTGCGGCGTGTAAGGACAGTCGACCGCAAGCTGCATGCTCAGGATCGGTTCGCGAATTGGCGTGTTTCCGGACAGCACGATGGCGCCGTCAGTAATCGATATACTCGCCTGGTCGAGCACCGGCATGCCATTACCGGATCCACCGGGACGAAGGAAAATGCAGTAATTCGAGAGCCGCTCATTTGGATTCAGCGCATAAGCGATGCTGGCGCGCAGGGGCTGTCCCAACGCTGAATTTACCTGCATTTCACCAAGTTCGAGCGCCGCAGCCGGTGTCACGGCAAGACCACATGCGCCGCCAACAGCCACGAGAGCCGGCAAGAGCGGCACCGACTTGCGTCGGGGCAGTTTCCTTTTCTTCTGGGGTATCGTCAATGCGCTCACAGATTCCTTCCTTGTGAATACCAAACGTTGCTAAAGCTGTGCCAGTGCAGCGAATTCGTTGTCGCTTTTTTTGCACCGGCACAATGCAGATTAGGGAGCGCGACGGTATGTGTAAACAGACCTTCTCTACGTTTTGGGAAATGCTTGTGCGAACCCCGTTTCGGGCGCCAAAACTGTGATCGGGATCACAAACGGCTGCTTGATCGGCTTAACCTAAAATAGGCTGCCCAAAAGGCATGGTGCGAGATCTGCGCTATTTGGAGCCCATGGCTTCCAGCGTCGTCTGCACAACATTGGCCGGCTCCTGCAGCACAACCTCCGGCTCGTGAACATAATGTCCCTGCATGAAATGTACGCCCAGCTGGAAGAGCACGGCCATGGCGTTCGCATTTTCAACCCGTTCGGCAATCGTCTCGACATTGCGCTGCGACGCGGCCGCAGCAAGGTGCCGGACGGCTTCCTGCAGCCCGGTATCTGTTATCAGGGAATGCATCAGTTCGCCGTCAATCTTGATGTAGGTCGGCCGCAGGATATCCAGTATCTGGAAGCGATTCTTATCGACGCCGTAGTGTTCAAGCGCGAAGTTAATCTCCGCATCCCGAAATTCGTCTGCCTTGACTTTCGTATCCTTGATGTATTTTGCAGCTTCCTGTTCCGGTATCTGTACACACAGGAAGGATGGATGCAGGTCGTGATTCAGGAGTTCGGACTGCATCCATTTCACGAGGCTGCCATCCTGCATCGATTGTCGAGACAGGCGTATGAAGACTTTCTCCGCGTCGTTTTCCTTACAGAATTCTATTGACGACGTGATGATCCAGCGATCAATCCTCGTCATCAGGTTATTACGTTCCGCGGCTGGCAAAAACTCTGACGGCAATATCGCATTACCCTGCTCGTCGATCATGCGCACCAGCATGTCGTACATCTTGGTTGAATCGCTGCGCAGGCCGGCAATTGGCAACTGCGCGAGGCGAAAGCGATTCTCTGCCAGTGCGGCTTTTATACGCTTCACCCAGATCTCGTCATACTTCCTCAGGCGGGTATCGACATCTGTGGATTCACGCAGGCAAGCAGTGTTTCCGCCTGATGATTTGCCCTGCTCATATGCCTCTGCCACCGCAGACACGATTTCTTCGAGACTGGAGTAAACGCCGCTGACACCGACTACGCCAACTGTGCACGTCAACCGAATTTCCTGCTGGCCAATGCGAAAGCTGTGATTTCCGATATGGTCGACAAGTTGCTGCCCCCAAACTTCGGCGTCCCGTTCGTTACCGCGCTCGAGCAGCGCCATGATCACAGTACCCTCGAATCGGCCTGCGACATCGCGCGGGTGCAGTCGTTTGCGAAGTTCCTCCGAAAACTGTGCCAGGACTTCCTCGGTTTCCAATATGCCGACGGTATTTTTGATTTCGGAGAAATCGTCCGGCTTGACGTAAACAAGAGCATGTAGTCCCGACTTTGGTTTTCTCTTCAATCGTTTGACAATACGTTCAAGAAATTGCGAACGATGAAAGAACAGCGTCGTTGGATCGCGTTTCAACGCCTCGTGAACAAGCCTGGTTGGTTCTTCGGCAATCGCAGCTGGCGGGCTGATGCGAATCTGTACATACGGTCCGTCATCGAATTCGGTCAGCTGAAAGCCAAGTTCCAGAGATGTGTCTCCGCCACTACCGATACTCGATCGTGCCTGCAAAATTTCGTTCTTCTGCCATTTGCCCTGGGACGTCGCAATCAAAGCGCCTTTAACGGCCGCGTGGCTCTCTACGACGAAATTATCCATCAGAGGCATGCCAACTACGTCGTTTACGTCACGTGCTTCGAAAAGTTCCAGCCATGCACGGTTGACTTCCGTAATAATCCCTTCCTGGGTATAGGCAATCGCGGTGCTTGAATTCTGCATATAGTCTTGCAGCTGCCTGCGATATTCAGTCGCGGAGTTCAGCGTTGAATTGAGGGCGCGTTCGACACGGAATGCGCGTAACTCCCGTCCGACCACTGCCTGAAGGCGGGATCTTTGCTCGATGGAAACCAGGTCGCTTGCCCCATCGTTCATCGCCTGGAGGATGATGTGCTCGTCGGCGGAATCGCGCAGGACGATCACAGGAACTTCGGGGAGATAGACGTCTTTTTGCTTGACCACCTGCCTGATCGAGTCAGGATAATCATTGACATTCAGAATGATCAGCTCGATGCGTCGCTCGCCAAGAATGTCATCGAACAAGGCTGGATTCTCGACCCAATGACAATGCGCCGCGTGGCCGGCATCACGGAGGCTCGAATTGACCAGCTGGGTGTCATCCTGATTAGCGGACAAAACGGCGATCGTGATATTGTGTTTTTTAGTCAAATCGCGAGCCCTAAATTCCCTTTGTATGGCGGCGCCAAGACATAATGTGGATTGGAATCAAGTCTATACAGAACCCTCTGGTGAGTCCCTGACCCCGTGTCAAAACCGTGACGGAAATCAAGAAATAAAGGTTATCGTGGGCCTCAATCGGCGCTTACCACGGCCCGGAGCGATCGATTGGGACGACTGGAGGAGACTAAATGGGCGCTTATCCTGAGACGCATTCACGGGTATCATGGCGCCCGCCGATAATCTGAATAGCGACGGCTCGAAATACACATACTATCGCCAGCAACTGGCTGGCGCCGGGTACCCAAATGGCCAATTACAACACCAGCGAGTTTCGATCGGGTTTGCGCATCATCATTGACGGCGATCCCTGCATTATCGTGGAGAATGAATTCGTCAAGCCAGGCAAAGGGCAGGCATTCAATCGTGTTCGCATCAAGAACCTGAAGACCGGCAAAGTCGTCGACAAGACATTCAAGTCTGGCGAAAGTGTAGAGGCCGCAGATGTGATGGATACCGATATGCAGTATCTGTATTCGGACGGAGAGTTCTGGCATTTTATGGTCGAGGACACTTTCGAACAGTACGCCGCCGATGAGAAGGCGGTTGGGGATGCCACGAAATGGCTCACCGAGCAGGATGTCTGTCAGATTACGTTGTGGAACAACGAGCCCATAATCGTCCTGGCACCCAACTTCGTTGAACTGGAAATTAGCGAAACCGATCCCGGTGTACGCGGTGATACCGCGAGCGGCGGTGTCAAACCGGCGACTCTGTCGACAGGTGCGGTTGTCCGGGTGCCGTTATTCGTTGAGCAAGGAGAGGTAATAAAGGTGGATACTCGCTCGTCGGAATACGTTTCCCGGGTTAAATGAATTCGGTCAGATCCGGGTTGATGGCGCTCAGGCGCTGAACAAATCGCACGCAGAGATCCTCAATGCCTTGTTGATCGTCGCGCGTAAACCGGGCTTCGAAGGGGCTGTCGACATCAAGGACCGCAAAAACCTTGCCGTGATATTGCAGCGGTACAACTACCTCTGATTTCGATTGCGGGTCGCACGCAATATGACCGTCAAAAGCGTGCACGTTATCAATCCGCAGTGTTCTGCCGTTTTGCGCGGCTGTGCCGCAGACGCCCTGGCCGAGCGGAATGCGCGCGCAGGCGGGTAAACCCTGAAATGGTCCGAGCACAAGCGTGTCATCCCTGACAACGTAGATACCAAGCCAGTTTATGTCCGGAATTTCGGCGTACAGGAGGGCCACGAGATTCGCACTCATTGCCAGCCGATCAGCTTCATCGGCAAGCAATGCGTCCAGCTGTTTTCCCAGTAATTCGTAATTGACTGTCATCGTTACGCGCCCGGTGTGAATGTCGTCACCTGGTGAATGTCATCGACACCGCAGCGAATCATCAGTAATCGATCCATACCGATCGCGACTCCCGCACAGGGTGGCAGTCCGGATTCCAGGGCGTCAATAAAATTCCCGTCGATAGTGTGGATCGGCAGGCCCTTCTCTTCGCGGATATTCTGGTCTACTGCGAATCGTTCTTTCTGTGTGGCGGCGTTTGTCAGTTCGACGAATCCGTTCGCGAGTTCCAGCGTTCCGGAATATATTTCGAATCGATCGGCCAATGCGGCGTTGTCGGGACATTGCCGGGCGAGCGCCGCCTGACTTGCCGGGTAATGATGAACGACAGTCAATTTGTTCTCGCTAAAAGTGGGAGCAACGTAGCTCGCCATTGCCAGATCAAGCCAGGCGTCACGATCATTGCCCAGCGCGCCGACGAGATCTTCGTCCGCGTCCAGTTTGGTGGCGATCGCGCTGATGCTTGCATGCAACGGATCGATTCCGAGGGCATTCTCGAATGCATCAGCATAGCGAATCGAATCTGATTGCTGTTCGCAGGAGCTGTTCTCGAGCATGAGTGTGATGAAATCGACTGACTCATTTATCATTTCCGCCAGGCCGAAGCCGCGGCGGTACCATTCAGCCATAGTGAACTCCGGCAGGTGAAACCGCCCGGATTCGCCGTCCCGATAGACGCGACCTATCTGGTAGATATCCGGATAGCCGGCAGCCAGCAATCGTTTCATGTGGTATTCCGGCGACGTGCACAGGAAGGCCGGCTGATTAGAAACGGATACCGCAACGCTGGCGATATTCGGGTCCAGCGTGGCTCGCGCCGCAAGTGCGGGCGTTTCGACCTCGAGTACTTCGCGCTCCGCGAAGAATTCACGCGCCCGTTGCACCATTGCCGCACGGACACCAGCGACGGCCGGCGGTGAATTTGGGCGCCAGTTCATTTCGAATCTACAACTCGACCCAGCACTTCGCCAACCTGGACGGTTTCTCCCGCATTCAGATCCTCAAGATTCTTCGTCGTGCCTGGCGGGTACAGCAAAATTACGGTCGAACCCATATTGAACCAGCCGAGTAACTCACCTTTCTCGAAGGTCAGCCCTGACTCGAGGTGCTGCAAACCAATTTGTTCCACGACCCCGCTGGTGCGCGGCCGTATTTCACCCGTCCATCGAGTGCTGATGCTGCCGACATTCATCGCGCCGACAAAAATCAGAACTGCCGGGCCGAAGTCTGTGCGCAGATGGCATACCAGGCGTTCGTTTTGTACAAAAATTCCGGGAAGGTGCGTGACGGTTGCTTCATTGACGCTGTAGAGGTTGCCCGGCACGTAAGAAATTTTGTCGACGCGGCCTGCGAGCGGCGCATGCACGCGGTGATAGTTGTATGGGGCCAGGTAAATCGTGGCGAAGGTACCGCCCGCATAAGTAGTCGCATCCTGCGTATCGGTTGCCAACAATTCAATCAGTGAATAATCAATCCCCTTCGCCTGAAAAATTCGCTCATTCTCGATCTTTCCCGCGGCGCTGACGGTTCCATCGACCGGGGAGCTGATTGTGTCCTCTGCCGCATCGATTGGTCGCGTTCCATCGGTCAGCTCCCTGATAAAGAAGGCATTGAACGAATCAAAATCGTCGGGTACGGATTTTTTCACTTCCTCGATGTTCACGTCGTACGCCCTGACAAATGAACGAATAAGGAAGTTCTTGACGGACGCGACGCGAATTCGCGTAATTTTGTATACGAGCAACGTCAGCAGCTGTTTTGGCAAAGCTCGTTGCAAGAGGACGAATAGTTTTTCAGTAAGCCTGGACATGGAAGGTGGCGACGTCCGTACTATTTCGACGGAGTTCTGTCGTGCAGCTCTGCACTGACGAGCAACAGTCCGTCGTCAACCTGAATTTCCAGCGTGACCATCGAACCTGGTATCACATCCGCTGCCGGTTGCATGAGCATGAGGTGTTTGCCCCCGGGCGAAAAAGCCATATGCGATCGAGCGGCGATGTCGATCGATTCGATGCGGCGCATTCGGGATACGCCACCCTCAATGGTTGTCTCATGCATTTCTACGCTACCGAATTGGGGGCTGCTAACACCACTGACCGTGACCATGCCGTCCGCATCATTACTGATACTGAAATACGCGACGCTCGCGTTTCCTCCGACGGGTGGCGCCAGTATGCGGACGTCGCTGATCAACACGCGCGAACGGCTTTCCTCTGCGCAGGCAGCAAGCGCGGTGGCGATCATTACGAGCGGTAACAGGCTCCTCGTCAATTTGCACCCATAATGATGGGGAGGTCTTGCACAAAGTTATCGATTGAATGCGGCGCGCTGAAAGATGCGTGAATTGCGGCATCGTCATTGATCAGCAGGACCACGGCGGAATGGTCGACCGTGTAGTATCCGTTCTCGCCCTGCACTTTCTGGAAGTAAATGCCTGCGGTCGATGTCAGCTTTCGCAGTTCACTCAGTTCTCCGGTCACGCCAATAACGTCCTCCCCGAAATGCGCGACATACGACGCCATGATCTGCGGGGAATCTCTTTCCGGGTCGACACTGACCAGCACGATATCGGGCGCTTCGAGTCCCGATTCGACCAATCGCTGCCGCGCAATGGCCAGTTGCTGCAAAGTCGCTGGACAAATATCGGGGCAATGGGTAAAGCCGAAGAACATCAGGCTCCATTTGTCGCTGAATGCGTCTCGACCGAGCGGTTGGCCCGATTCCTCCAACATGCTGAATTCCGGCAACGGCAGGGGCGCAGGCCAGACGGTGGCAAATGCCGGCCGGGCGTTGTTTTGCTGAAACGTCTTGAACAGGAAAAATGCCCCGCCGACGAACGCCAGCGTCACAAAGAAACCCAGCAGTGATTTGCGCATCATATTCATTGTGGCGGCATTCTAACTCAGCCGCGTGGAAAGTAGTTGCGATTGTATCGGCCGCGACGCGCAGCAGTGCGCATGTTAGATTTCGGGCTGTTCAAGACTCATTCCCACCGCCAATGGTAACTTCCGCCGCACCCGCCACCGTTGCAGAGCTGATCCAGCAAGTTGCCGACTTGTTTGCTGCGTCGGACCTGGTCTACGGGCATGGCACCGACAACGCTTTGGACGAGGCAGCTTATTTGGTCTTTGCTGCGATGAATCTCGATCACAGCCATGCGGCCACGGAGTACCAGCGGGTCGTGCCACCAGACTGCTTCGAGCGTGTACTGGCGCTCGCCAGTCGACGCATCCACGAGCGAGTGCCGGTCGCCTACCTGGTTGAGCAGGCCTGGTTTGCCGGGCTGGATTTTTTTGTTGATGAGCGGGTGTTGGTGCCACGGTCGCCCATCGCGGAGCTCATCCAGGCCAGGTTTGCGCCGTGGACAGCGGCAGATCGTGTGCGCCGGCTGCTGGATCTCGGTACTGGCAGCGGCTGCATTGCAATTGCGTCAGCGATGGCATTTCCCGAAGCGCGCGTCGATGCACTGGATGTATCGGCTGATGCACTGGATGTCGCAGCGATAAATGTCGAGCGCCATGGCGTAGCGGGGCGCGTTCACCTGCTGCAGTCGGACTTCTTCGCAGCATTGAAATGTGCCGCTGATCCGCCGCGTTACGACGTGATCCTAAGCAATCCGCCCTATGTTGACGCCGCCGAAATGGCAGCATTGCCAGCGGAGTTTGGCCATGAACCGGCGCTCGGCCTGGCGTCCGGTCGCGATGGTCTGGATTCGACCATAGCGATCCTGCATGATGCATGCCGTTTCCTCGCCGATAACGGTATTCTTGTCGTGGAAGTGGGCAATAGTCAGCCCGCGCTGGAGAGACGATTTCCAGAGGTCGGGTTCGTCTGGCTGGAATTTGAAAGCGGCGGTCAGGGCGTCTTCTTGCTGGGCAAGGAAGAGCTCCAGCGCCATCACGAGAAATTCGAGAGCACTTAATTAATGTCGGGAAACAGCTTCGGTCGGATATTTACGGTGACGACATTTGGGGAATCCCACGGGCCGGCGATGGGCTGTGTCGTTGATGGATGCCCGCCGGGGATGTCGCTCTGTGAAGCGGACATCCAGGAAGATCTTGATAGACGCAGACCGGGCACGTCCCGTCATACGACGCAACGACAGGAGCCGGATCAGGTAAGAATCATTTCCGGCGTGTTCGAAGGCCAGACGACAGGCACGCCGATAGGGCTCCTGATCGAGAACGTAGATCAGCGTTCGAAAGACTACGGCGACATAAAAGACAAGTTCCGGCCGGGCCATGCGGACTATACCTACCAGCAGAAATACGGCATTCGCGACTATCGCGGCGGTGGTCGGTCGTCTGCACGCGAGACCAGCATGCGGGTCGCTGCCGGCGCCATCGCGAAAAAGTATCTCACCGAGCGCCTGGGTCTTCGCGTTCGGGGCTTCGTTTCTCAACTTGGGCCCTTGGAACTGGCGTCGATCGATATGGATGCTGTAAATACCAACCCGTTTTTTTGCGCAGATCCTGCACGAATACCGGAGCTTGAAGCATTTATGGACGAGCTCCGTGCTGAGGGCGATTCTATCGGGGCCAAGATCAGCATCCTGGCGACTGGCGTGCCACCCGGTCTCGGTGAACCGGTGTTTGACAAGCTGGAGGCCGACCTGGCGCACGGCTTGATGAGTATAAACGCCGTCAAGGGCGTCGAACTTGGGGCCGGGTTTGCCGCGGTTGTGCAGCGGGGGAGCGAACATCGCGATGAAATTGGCGCGGACGGGTTTTCCAAAAACGATGCTGGCGGCACCCTGGGCGGGATATCCTCCGGGCAGGACATTCTGGCGAGTATCGCGCTCAAACCGACGTCCAGTATTGCCAAACCGGGAGCAACGATCGACAAGGCAGGTAACGCGGCGGAAATAGTCACCACCGGTCGACACGACCCGTGCGTCGGCTTGCGTGCTACGCCGATCGCCGAAGCGATGGTTGCACTAGTGCTTATGGATCATTACCTGCGCAATCGGGCACAGAATGCTGACGTTGAGTCCGCGACACCTGTCGTGACCGCCTGATCAGACTATTTTCCTTATTTTCTCAGAGTAAAAACTCACATGTCCGAAACCTATGATATTGCGGTGGCTGGAGCGACCGGCGTGGTTGGCGAAGCGTTGCTGGATATTCTTGTTAAACGAAAGTTTCCGCTGGGCAAAGTTCATGCGCTCGCCAGTTCCCGTTCGGTCGGAAAGCAGGTTGACTTTCGAAACCGCAGCCTGGATGTGCAGGATATTGCCGAATTCGATTTTTCCCAGGTCCAGATCGGATTGTTTTCTGCCGGTGCTTCCGTATCGGATGTTTATGCGCCAATCGCTGCCGCCGCCGGATGTGTGGTTGTCGACAATACGTCGCGCTATCGATATGACGATGACGTTCCCCTCGTCGTACCCGAGGTCAATCCACAGGATATCGCGCTCTACAAGGCGACTGGCATTATTGCCAACCCGAACTGTTCAACCATTCAATTGGTGGTTGCGCTAAAGCCAATCTATGACGCAGTCGGAATATCGCGCATCAATGTGTGCACCTACCAGGCCATCTCGGGCGCCGGAAAGAGTGCCGTCGAGGAACTCGCGAGGCAGTCGGCGAAGCTTCTGAATGGGCAGCCGCTGGAGTTAAAAGGTGATGCCAAGCAGATTGCGTTTAATGCCGTTCCCCACATCGATGAATTTCAGGACAACCGCTACACCAAAGAAGAAATGAAAATGGTGTGGGAAACGAGGAAGATAATGGGCGACGACAGCATCGCGGTGAATCCGACTGCCGTCAGAATCCCCGTATTTTTCGGCCATTCTGAAGCGGTGCATATTGAGACGAAGCAGAAGATTACGGCTGCCGAGGTTTGCGACTTGCTCAGCCAGGCAGCCGGCGTTGAGCTCATAGACGGCGTTGAGACCGGCAAATATCCGACAGCCGTTACGGAGGCCTCCGGAAATGACCCGGTTTACGTAGGCCGAGTGCGCGAGGATATCAGTCACCCGACTGGAATTAACCTGTGGGTTGTGTCGGATAACATACGTAAGGGCGCGGCTCTAAATAGCGTCCAAATAGCTGAAATATTGGCGAAAAACTATTTATAAGCTATAGTTCACCACCAAAGCGTTTGGGCTTTGTCAATCTATCATTCACGCTCCGAGCGGTCCGTTCTAACGGGAATTGGGGAGCTGGAGAAACAGACTATGTCGTCAAGACTTAATCGTATGTGGCTCATGCCATTCCTCTTGCTTGGCACACAGGCAATGGCACTGGGCCTCGGAGAAATACGACTGAGTTCAGCTCTCAATCAACCGATGCGGGCCGAAATAGCGTTACTGTCGGCAACGCCGGAAGAGCTCACCAATCTGACCATTCAATTGGCGTCAGCTGATACGTTTGATCGTTACGATCTCGATCGACCGGTCTTTCTGACGGGTCTTGATTTCGATATTGTGCAGTCCGGGAGAGCGGATGGGAATTTCGTTCGCGTTACGTCTTCCGAGCCAATTTCTGAACCGTTCGTTACATTTCTCGTTGAGGCGTCGTGGTCCCGTGGCCGATTGTTGCGCGAATACACGATCTTGCTGGACCCGCCTACATTTGCACCGCCACCCGCTGCGGCGGCTGCGCAGGCAGTAGCGGCGCCAAGTCAGGCAACTCAATCGGATGCGGGTCAGATTCAGCGACCGGCACCCGGACCGCAGGCCGCGCCGACGCGCCCGGCTGTCCAGGCGCCGGTTCAATCGCAATCCACGTCCCCGGCAGCTCCGCAGAACACCGGTCAGGATTTTGGTCAGCCGAATTTCGATACGACGCCTGGCGGTGACCTGCAGATCCAGCGCGGTGACACGCTGTGGGGAATAGCGAGTCGCGTGCGCCCCGATTCGCGCCTCACGATGAACCAGGTAATGCTGGCGATCTACGAAGCGAATCCGCAGGCGTTTGAGGGCAATATCAATGTCATGCGGGCGGGTGCGTCGTTGCGTATTCCCAGTGCTGACGATGTGTTCCGCATCAGTCGCGGTGACGCCCTGGTCGAAGTGCAGCGCCAGAATTCGGCCTGGAGTGGTGCACCGGCACTGGCGCCGGTCGATACCCAGCCAAGTCTGACGCTGGTGCCGCCGGATGAAGAAGACGATATCGGCCTGATCGATGACACGCTGGATACCGGTCTGGACGATGCGCTCGATGATACGTTCGTTGAGGACATTGACCCGGTCGACGCGCGGATCAATGACATTCAGGCAATCCTCGACGATCAGGATGCCCTGCTTGAAATTCCTGACAACGAGCTTGCCGCGCTGCGTGCGGAGCTGGCGACGCTTCGCGGAGAAGAGCTACCGGCAGACGTTATCGATGACGTGCTCACCGAGGACGTTGATGACCTGCAGGTTGAAGACGCCCTAGATGATGCTGTTGTCGACGATGCTGTCGATGAAGAGATCGGTACTGCGCCACCACCGGTCGTGTCGGCGCCGGGCCAGGACGAGGGCATTGTCGCGACGATTATGGGCTACCTCCAGAATTTCTGGGTGTGGGTCGGCGGCGCGTTGCTGGTCACGATTGGCATTCTGTTCTGGTTCATGCGTCGGGCCGCGAACCGGGATGACGAAGACGCGACCGGCGTGTGGGAAGCGCTGGATTCTGACGATTTCGATGCGGACAGCACCTCGACCGAACAATTGTCCGCACTGGGACGAGACGATGACGCGTCAATTGTCGTCGTAGAAACACAACAGGCGGCAACGCTCGACGACGATGACTTCCTCTCGGATACGCTTGACACGCCAGCGGAATTCGAACCGGATCGCACTGTCGAGACGCCGACACAGGTTATGCCGTCCGTGGACGCCGCTGCAGAAACGGGCAGCATCGAATCCATCGAAGATACCTTTAGTAGCGAGACGGCCATCAACCTGGATCAGTCCGATCCGGTTGCCGAGGCCGATTTCCACATGGCCTACGGTCTCTACGATCAGGCGGCTGATCTGATCAACGGGGCACTTTCTACCGATGCCGAAAACGAAGGTCTCCTCGCGAAGTTGTGCGAAATCTATTTCGTCTGGGGCAATCGCGACGCATTTATCGACGCTGCAGGCCGTATGCGCGCGGTCGCAGGCGGTGGTTCAAACCCTGACTGGGACAAGATCGTGATAATGGGTCAGCAGATCGCCGGCGATCATGAGATGTTCTCAGGCGTAAGCGCCGAGGGCGCGACCAAGGCGGTCGATTTGTCGTTCGAAGGCGGAATGGACGATGGCGGTGTGCTGGATATCGATTTTGCCAGCGGCCCGGACGGCGCAGTCAGCGACATTATCGATCTTGGGTCTGACACCGGTCAGGATTCAGGTGCGGCCGACGGAGGTGATGATATTGACTTCGGCTTCGGTGAAGAAGAAGCGGATATCGATGTGTCAATTACGCGGGAAATGCCATCGGCAGACGCGGATGACAAGACCGCTGAAATGCCGGCTGCAAACGATGACCTCGAGGCTACTGCGGAGACGCCGACGATAGAGCAGCAGTTCGCCACGGACGCGACGGGCGAATTGCCCGAAATTTCGGACGTCGGCGCTGCGATTCCGGAAGCGGATGCGACGGCTGAAATCAATCTGGATGACCTGGGGCTGGATCTCGGTAATCTTGAAGAAACATCGGTTGCCACCGATATCGCGGATGACGAACTGTTAGACGATCTCGAAGATACTGCGAAAGGCCAGAGGCTGGTGATGGACTCTGCGCTTGCGGGAACCGGCACGGATCTGGACGAGTTGGCTGAGACCGGCCGAAATCCTGCCGTTGACGACGTCGCAGGACAAACCGGTATGCACGGCGCCCTCGACATTGAAGATGCGCTTGCAGCGACCGGCGAGATGCCATCGCTGGGCGAGGGTACGGGCGTCATGCCGGCACTCGGTGACGACGAAGCCACGATGCTGGCGTCGCTCGATGATGACGGGGAAGACACTGATGTCGGGATCGACACCAGTCTTCTCGATGCGACCGGACAGACACAGGTTCTTACCGACGATATCGCGGCCGAAATGTCCGGTATTATTGAAGCCGATTTGTCTGCAACCGACTCGAATTTGCCGGTCGCCGACTTTGGCGATGACGACGTCACGCACGCGCTGCCAGACGACGCCGCGACGCTACTTGCGCCTCTTGACGACGAAGACGACGGTGATTTCGATTTTGCCAAGACGGAAGCATTACCGAAAGATGTGTTCAGCTCGGATATGTCTACTGACGAAACCGGCAGGATGCAGCAGGCTGCTGGCAGTACCGACCTCGATCTCGACCTGGATGATCTTACGGCCGCGCTGAAGGTCAGCGAAGTCGGCGACACGGTCAATCAGATGCGGGATGACGCAACGGTCGAACAGCCGCGGCTAACGCCACAGGACGCTTCCAGTGAGACGGCTGTGACACAGGCACTGGCGCCCGAAGAATTGTCTGGCGATTTACACGAAGCGCGCACGATGACGGAGGTCGGCACCAAGTTGGACCTCGCGAGAGCGTATGTCGATATGGGTGATCCGAGCGGCGCGCGCAGCATCCTCGAGGAGGTTCTGGACGAAGGGGATGAAGCGCAGAAACAACAAGCCCAGCATTTGCTGGAATCGCTTCCTTCCTGACTCCGGTTTCCGTGGCAGGCTAGGAATGCCTGCCCGGCCCGGGAAACATGCGCGTCGCCCTTGGTATTGAATATGACGGAACCGGCTATGTCGGCTGGCAACGTCAGAAAACCGGTGTCGGTGTCCAGGCGCTCGTTGAAAAGGCGATAAGCACGGTTGCCAACGAAGCGGTCAAGACAACATGTGCCGGCAGAACGGACGCGGGCGTACACGCATCCGCGCAGGTCGTGCACATAGATACCGAATCGGAGCGCTCGGCACGTAGCTGGATTCTCGGTATCAACTCGAATCTGCCTGACGACATCAACGTAACCTGGGCGAAGAATGTGGACGATGAATTTCACGCCCGTTTTTCCGCGACAAGCAGGACCTATCGATACCTCATTTTGAATCAGCCTGTGCGCTCTGCGTTGTTGCGCCGACATGCCTGGTGGGTATACGACGCACTCGATGAACGGGCGATGCAGGGCGCTGCGGACCAGCTCGTTGGCCGACACGATTTTTCGGCATATCGCGCGGCCGGTTGCCAGGCAGCCACGCCAGTCAGGGACATGCTCAATATTTCGGTCAGGCGCACTGGCCGACGAATCAGCATCACCGTTGTCGCAAACGCCTTTCTGCAGCACATGGTGCGCAATATTACCGGGGTCCTGGTGGCCATAGGGCATGGTGAGCGACCAGAGGACTGGGCGAAAACGGTGCTCGACAGCCAGAATCGGACCAAGGGTGGCGTGGCAGCCCCACCGCACGGACTAACCCTGATCGGTGTCGACTATCCGGATCGATTTGGACTGCCACAGAATTCTGGTACGGATGAATTTGGTTTATGATGCGAATCTGTGAACGGGACTAATCAATGAGTTGGCTTGAAAAGCTGATGCCATCGCGTATCAGCACCGAAAATCGTGCCCGGTCGGTGCCGCAAGGCGTGTGGTTGACCTGTCCATCTTGCGACGAGCAGCTGTTTCGAAAAGAGGTCGAACGAAACCTTCACGTGTGTCCTAAATGTGATCATCACATGCGTATTGGTGCGCGGACACGGCTTGAGTTTTTCCTGGATCCGGATTCAATGGAAGAGATTGCCGGTAACCTGGAACCGATGGATCCGCTGAAGTTTCGCGACAGCAAACGCTACCGCGATCGTATTGTACAAGCACAGAAGAAGACCGGCGAGAAAGATGCGCTGGTGGCGGCGAAGGGCCGGCTAAAGGGAACACCAATAGTCGCATGCGCGTTTGAATTCGGATTCATGGGTGGTTCCATGGGATCCGTTGTCGGCGAACGTTTTTGCCGCGCCGCGCAGCATAGTGCAGAGAGCCATACGCCGCTGATTTCTTTCGCCGCAAGTGGAGGTGCGAGAATGCAGGAAGCACTTTTTTCGTTGCTGCAAATGGCGAAAACGTCGGCTGCGCTCGCGATATTGTCCGAGAAGAAAGTACCGTATGTTTCCGTATTGACCGATCCAACAACGGGCGGCGTGTCCGCGAGCCTGGCAATGCTGGGGGACATCAACATAGCGGAGCCGAAGGCGTTGATTGGCTTCGCCGGCCCAAGAGTCATCGAACAGACGGTCGGGCAGAAGTTGCCGGAAGGATTCCAACGCAGCGAATTCCTGCTGGATCATGGCGCGATCGACAGGATCATTGACAGGCGCAAACTGCGGGATGAAATTGCGGATCTGTTGGCAAAACTGGATCATCGCGCCGCGCCCGACGACTGACCGTTGCCGAATTCCCCGCACGGGCCGATATTACTGTCGTCTTCACACTGATTAACAAGTGAGCCAGCCAGCTTCATTTACCACGCTTGCCGACTGGCTGCCGTGGCTCGAGACACTCTCACCGCGGGAAATCGTGCTGGGGCTTGACCGTGTCCACACCCTGCTCGAGCGGCTTGAACTGTCCCGGCCGCCCATGGTGATTCATGTCGGGGGAACAAACGGCAAAGGCTCGAGCGCCGCAATGCTGGCGGCCATGTTGCAAAAGGCTGGCATGAGCACCGGTTGCTACACGTCTCCCCACATTCACAAGTACAACGAGCGCATTCGCGTGGACAGTGTTCCGGCGAGCGACGAGGCAATATTGAGTGCTCTGCAGCTCGTCGAATCGATGCGTGGCGATGTGCCGCTGACATTCTTCGAGTTCGGGACACTCGTTGCGCTGGTGGTTTTCGATAACGCGGGCGTTGCAGCGTGGATTCTCGAAGTCGGTCTGGGTGGCCGCCTCGACGCCGTCAATGCTGTTGATCCGGATGCCAGCCTGATAACGAATGTGTCGCTGGATCATTGTGCCTGGCTGGGCGACAACACCGAATTAATTGCCGCCGAAAAGGCGGGCATTATGCGCGGATCAAGACCGGTTATATTCGGTGGCAGGGATGTCCCGGATGCAATTCGGGCGACGGCCGCCGCACTGGAGGCCAGGCTGCTCATCGCAGGAGAGGACTTCGCCTACGAGAGAGACCTGCTCGACGCGCAGCGCTGGTCCTGGCGCGGCGCTGCAGTCGAACTATCGGGACTACTTGCGCCATCCCTTGCGGGCGATGTGCAAATTCAGAATGCCGCAGCGGTTCTGGCTACACTCGAGGCGCTTGGTTTCGACGGGCTTCTGAACAGCGATACTGTCAACGATGTGCTGCCAAAACTTGAGCTCGAGGGCAGGTTCCAGGTTGTCCAGCGGCAGTGTCGCTGGATTCTGGACGTCGCGCACAATCCTGCCGCCGCAGCGGCTTTGGCAGAACGGTTCGGAGACCTGCAGATAGAGGGTCAGGTGACCGCGATCGTCGGCTTGCTGCAGGACAAGGATGTGCAGGGTGTCATCGGCCCGCTCGCCAGGTTTGTCGATCGCTGGATCGCCGTAACAGTCAACAGTTCCAGGGCCGCGCCCGCGACACAGCTTGCTCAGGATATATCAAGCTTGTGTAACAAGCCGTGTCTGATTGCGGGCACGATAGCCGAGGCGCTCGCGTTTGCTGACGGACGGGCGAACGAAAAAGATGCCGTAATCGTTACCGGATCTTTTTATATTGTAGGTCCGGCACTCGACTGGCTCGCGTCGCAGCAGAAGTCATGAACTGGCGGTTCGTTGAGTTATACTCGCGCCCATGCAAAACCTGTCGGACAGAGCTTTGAAAGAACGCATAATCGGGGCCGTCGTCCTGGTCTTTGTCGCCGTCCTGGTAGTGCCCATTTTTCTCGACGGCCCGCCCGACGATCAGGAAACGATCAGCACCTCGGTAACGCTGCCGGGCCAGGTTGATGAGGAGCGGCAACAGCAGACCATCGTCCTGAACAGGGATCGTAGCGAACCGGTACCGGCTACCCGCGCAGAGTCACCGCCTGCAACCGAAACAACGCCAGCGGCCGCTACACAGTCGCCGCCAAAGCCGGAGGTGGGTGTTGCAGAAAGCCCGGAGCCGGCAGAAGAGTCAGAGCCGCAAGAAAAGCCGGTGGATTCGCCGGCAACCGCACCCGAAGTGGAACCAAAGGAGCAGGTGGCCACGACATCGGCCACCGGCATGTGGGCCGTGCAGCTGGGCAGCTTCTCGAATCAGCAGAATGCCGAGAAGCTCGCAGCAAGTCTGAGAGACCAGGGTTATGCGGCTTTCCTGAGTCAGCTGGAAAGATCCGGGACCGCATTGCACCGGGTGCGCATCGGGCCACAAAAAGATCGCGCAGGCGCCGAACAAATAGCGGCCCAGCTCGCCAAAAGCGGGCACAAGGGTCAGGTTGTTCCTCACCCGTGAGTGCGAACCGTGATCGATCTGCTAGACTCCGGTTTCAGAGTCGATAGCGACACAGCAGCGGACCTGAACTCACGCTAACTTCATCAATGGCGATCGTCGACATAATCATCCTCGTTGTCACTCTTGCATCCGTCGTTATCGGATGGTTTCGCGGCATTGTAAAAGAAGCGATCTCCATCGCTGCGCTTCTGGCGGCAATCTGGGCCTCGATGCATCTCGGCCCGTATGCGGGCGGATGGCTGGGTGGCACTATCGACTCAACTGAATTGCAGCTATGGTCCGGGAGATTCCTGATCTTTGTTGTTGTTCTGGCAACCGGTGCAGTCGGCGGCTGGGCGATCTCGAAAATTGTGCATATGTCCGGATTGAGCGGCATGGACCGGGGGTTTGGCGGGCTTTTTGGCATGTTTAGAGCGGTTCTGTTCGTGGGCATATTCGTGCTCGCGGGACGCTATGCCGGGTTCGATGCCAAATTATGGTGGCTTGATTCGCGCATCATTCCTTACGGCGAGTCGGTTGCAGACTGGATCATTGTCATGGCGCCACGCGGAATGGAAATGCTCGACCCGGAATTATTGCAGCAAAGCATCCGTCTGGAAATTCCCGCGGTCCATTAGAGAACATTAAAAGGTCCCAAAATCACATGTGCGGCATAGTAGGAATTGTTGGCAAGCAACCGGTTAACCAGACAATTTACGATGGACTGACGGTTCTGCAGCATCGTGGACAGGATGCCGCTGGCATCGTCACCTGGGGCGAAGAAGGGCTCAAGGTCCGCAAGAGCAACGGCCTTGTGCGCGACGTATTTAGGCACCGGCATATGCTCATGCTGACCGGCAATGTTGGCATGGGACATGTTCGCTACCCCACGGCAGGAACGTCGAGATCTTCCGAGGCGCAGCCGTTTTACGTTAATTCGCCGTACGGCATCTGCCTCGGCCACAATGGCAATCTCACTAACTACGATGAGTTGGCGGAACTACTAACGCGCGAAGATCGACGGCACCTGAGCACGACATCTGATTCGGAAGTACTCCTCAATGTTTTTGCGCATGAACTGCAGAATCGCGCAAACGGTAACCCCAGTGCAGAGCAGATATTCGATGCGATCGAGGCGGTTCACGATCGTTGTTCCGGCGGCTACGCCGTGGTCGCGATGATTATTGGCCACGGCATTGTGGCCTTTCGCGATCCTAACGGCATCCGGCCGATCCTGATCGGGGAGCGCGAGACGAGTGCCGGCACCGAGTATATGGTCGCGTCGGAAAGCGTCGCGCTCGCGACACTGAACTTCAAGAATGTACGCGACCTGAAGCCGGGCGAGGCGGTCTTCATTAGTAATGATGGAGAGCTGAGCAGCCGGGAGTATTCCGGCAAGACGAGTTATTCTCCCTGCATATTTGAGTTTGTGTATTTCGCGCGGCCAGATTCGATCATAGATAATCTGTCCGTCTATAAAGCACGTCTGCGTATGGGTGAACAACTGGCAGGACAGATCGTCCGCGAATGGCCCGACCACGATATCGATGTTGTAATTCCCATTCCGGATACCAGTCGCACTGCGGCAGTCCAGGTGGCCTATCATCTGGGCGTCAAGTATCGCGAAGGCTTTATCAAGAATCGTTACATCGGTCGCACCTTCATCATGCCAGGTCAGGAGGAGCGCACGGAATCGGTCCGCCGGAAACTGAATGCCATCGATCTGGAATTCCGCGGCAAGAATGTGTTGCTCGTAGATGATTCCATCGTGCGTGGCACCACGTCGCGCCAAATCATCAAGATGGCCCGGGAAGCCGGCGCCAGGCGGGTCTACTTCGCTTCAGCGGCGCCACCGGTGCGTTATCCGAATGTCTATGGCATCGACATGCCAGCGGCGTCAGAATTGATCGCCAACGGACGAACCGTCGCGCAGATTGAGGAGCTTATCGGCGCCGACCGACTTATTTATCAGGATCTGCATGGCCTGATTCGGTCCGTTCGACACGACAATTCGGACATTACGAAATTTGATACGTCGTGCTTTTCCGGCGAATACGTTACAGACGATGTCACGCCGGGTTATCTTCGGGCACTCGAGGAGGCGCGCTCCGACGCCGCCAAGAACCGCCAGAACGCGAAATGGTCTATCCCTGAACTCGCCGTCGGCGATGAGATTGCAGAGTCCGAACGGGCAGTCAGTATCTAGCCGTTCGGTGCGACACTTACTGGCTAGCACAGGCCCGGGCGACAATATTGCGATGATCAGAGGTACGCATCCGGCATGAGCGTAAAAGTCATGATCATCGACGGCTTCGCTGACTTTCGCTCGCTCCTCATGCATCACGTCACAACGCATTGGCCGGACGCAATCATCTCGGCCTACGATCCTACGACCGCCGGAAATCTCCCGGATGAATTTTCCGGTGCCGGTAACGACATAATTTTGCTTGGTGAGAATCAGGGCGATCGCGATCCGTTGCTGACTTTAAAGCAATTTGTATCGACGCCCGGGTTTCCCGCTGTCATCTACTTCGGCAATGACAACAAGGCGCAGGCACTCCAGGCGGGCGCCAGCGCCTATTTTCAGAGTGACAATGTCAGACACAATGCCTTTATCGTCCGTATGGGTGATTTGTTGCGAAATCGACAGCGAGTAGCATCGACAGATTCTCTTTTCGTCGGAGATATGGCAACCGGCATTCACCCGCTGATCAAAGGCTATCGTTTTATCAAAAGGCTTGCGGCCAGCGAGCATTCAGCCGTGTACCTCGCCAAGAAAGAATCGGTCGATGTCGAAATGGTGCTGAAGGTGTTACGGCAGGTGCCTGACCTGTCAGATGGGCTTGGCGCGTTTGACCGTTTCCTGCAAGAGTACGAAATGATCGCCGAGCTGGATCATCCCAATATTGTGCGCATCTACGACCTGGGCGTCAGCGACGACCATGCGCACATCGCAATGGAATACGTGCCAGGCGGCGACCTGAAACAACGCATCGCGAAAGGCATGCTCGAAAAGGACGCCGTCAAATACACGCGCCAGATCGCAGGTGCGCTGTCACAACTGCATTCCCTTAACATCCTGCACCGTGATCTGAAGCCCGGTAATATCATGGTTCGGGAAGATGACACGCTCGCACTGATCGATTTCGGCCTCGCCAAGCGGATGCGTCTGGAGCAGGAGATTACCGGGAACGGAGAAATATTTGGCACGCCGTACTACATGAGCCCGGAACAGGGGCATGCGGAAGATGTCGATGAACGCAGCGACATTTATGGTCTCGGCATCATCTTCTATGAAATGCTGACGGGCAATAAGCCCTTTCTCGGTAGTGACGCCATGAGCATCATTTTGAAGCATACCAAGGCGCCGGTGCCGGTATTGCCACATCGGCTCGGCAAGTATCAGGCGTTGATCAACATGTTGCTGGCGAAGCGTCCGGAGGATCGACTGCAGAGCGCCGACGAGGTGTTAGTTTGGCTCTAGCATCTTTGCCTGCGCCAATTGCGGATTTCTTTGATGTGTACACGCCGGACGAGTGGGTCGCCGAGGCGATCGAGCGCTTGCCTGAGCTGCTACACGATCACGCTAATTGCGAACTGAAAGCGGCCGGAACCGCACTTGGCTTCATTTATCGATATCCGGAAAAAGCGGAGCTCGCGTATCGAATGTCGCGACTGGCGCGTGAGGAGTTGCGGCATTTCGAGCAGGTACGCAAAATGCTGGCAGAGATGGACATCGATTTCACGCATGTATCGGCATCACGTTACGCCGGAACATTGAGGCGAGCCTGTCGGGAAAAAGAACCGGAACGATTACTCGACGTGTTAATTGTTGGCGCATTGATCGAGGCGCGTTCCTGCGAGCGGTTTGCCGCACTCGTCCCGCATCTGCCGAACGATATCGGTCAGTTTTATGCGGGTTTGCTTGCGTCCGAGGCCCGACATTTTGAACACTACCTGAAATTCGCGCAGCAGGAGGTGAGTATTGACGAGGACGCGTTCGACGCCCGGTTGCTGGAGCTTAAGGCGATCGAGGCGGATCTGATCCTGTCACCGGATCCGCAATTTCGTTTTCATTCGGGTGTTCCCAGTTCGCCTGCGTAAGGCGAGACATTGAGCTTGGGCCCAGTATGCGAACGTGACATTTATTGCGCTAAAGATCAATTTGCATCGACCCTATTGCGTCGACTAGCCGTGCGGGCAAATTGGGCTTTAGCCGCGATGGGTCGGACAAGTATGTAGCAGCAGCCTTAGCCGCGATTGTTGGTCACCGGTCCAGGCTGCAAAGCCTCGGCCCATCCTCGCCCCACCGAACAACGCTGCCTTGCGCGTACCAATCACCCAGGACGATCCGCTGCGCCGGCTGCCCGCCAACGACAAGGTCGTGAATCGCCGGTCGGTGGGTGTGTCCATGGAGCATGGTGCTGACGGTCGCATCGGCAAAAGCCTGCTCGACGGCTGCAGCGTTAACATCTGAAATGACCTCGTCGATCGTGCCACCGTGTGCCGCGCTTGCCGCGCGCGCCTGCGCCGCGAACGCCAGCCTCTCTTCAAGTGACTTGGAGAGCATCATCGCTTGCCACTGCGGATCCCGCGTCATTGTCCTGACGGCCTGATACTCGACGTCATCGGTGCAGTAGGCGTCTCCATGGCTCAACAGCACCTGCTGGCCATGGCATTCAATTATCGTTGGGTCATCCAGTATCTGCACACCAGTCTCGGCGGCGAAATCAGGGCCAATCATGAAGTCCCGGTTGCCATGCATGAAATAAACCGGCACGTCTTTTCGCGTGAGCTTTTGCAAACCCTGTTTAATCCACGCGTAGTGCTCATTCGGATCATCGTCGCCGACCCAGGACTCAAACAGGTCCCCGAGAATGTAGAGTGCATCTGCCGCGAGTGCCTCGGTTTCGAGGAAGCGCAGAAACTGATCAGCGATATCAGGCCTGTCGGCCTCCATATGCAGGTCGGAAATAAACAGTGTAGTCATACTATGTGGGTCATTCTCAGCTTGTTGCGCGCAGAAAAAAAATTGTCGCTCGCTTCACTCGAACTCGAAGCGTGCGGCTGTCTTGATAACCACCGGGACGATCGGGACATCCGTTTGAAACTCGCCCTGGGGGCCCGTGCGAACGTTCGCTATGGAATCGACAATATCCATGCCTTCAATGACGACGCCAAATACGGCATACCCCCAATGATCGCGAGCCGGGTTGAGCGAATTGTTGTCTTTGACGTTAATAAAAAACTGTGCCATCGCTGTGTGCGGCGCCTGTTGCCTGGCCATCGCTATGGTGCCACGCAGGTTCCGCAGGCCGTTTCCGGACTCGTTAAAGATGAAGTCGGATGGCTCTTTCAATTTGAGTCCGGGCGTATAGCCGCCGCCCTGAATCATGAAATCGGGAATCACGCGGTGGAAGATCGTGCCATCGAAATATCCGTCGTCCACGAGCGCAAGAAAATTGCGGACGGTAACCGGTGCGCGACGGCCGTCGAGTTCCAGGACTATGTCACCTTCAGTCGTCTCGAATTTAATATACGGGTGGGCGGGCACCCTGTCCTGAGGGACTGCAGCGACGGTCAAAAAGATGAGGGCAAGCGCCAGTAGCGTTCTTTTCATTGGGGTTCCGGGTCTCAATTGTCACCCGCACGATACCAAAGCACGTGCCACCACTAAAGCGCGACTTGAGGTGGCGCTAATGTGCCCGATTCTCTGCGGAAAGGAGGCGATTCAAATTGACTGGTCCCATGGCCGGTCGTATCATCGTGCCCCGCCGGGCCCGGACCGGCGAAAAAGGTTCTGGAATCGGGGCATGGCGCAGCCTGGTAGCGCATCTGCTTTGGGAGCAGAGGGTCGGGAGTTCGAATCTCTCTGCCCCGACCAAGAATCTCATTTGACCATGAACATCGATAGGCGGCGACGGGTTGCCGGGCCAGGGTGGCTTTGCGCTGTCCCGGGGAAGAATAATTCGCGCCCGTAGCTCAACTGGATAGAGCACCGGCCTTCTAAGCCGGATGTTGCAGGTTCGAGTCCTGCCGGGCGCGCCAGGTTTTCCTGAAGTTTGCAGTTCGGGAGGTGTTGGTAGGTGAAAACCTACCTTTAGTCGATTAACAGAAGAACCGCGGTGACCAGCCGCTATTGGTGAACGAAAGCAGCTGGCGACTTGCGGTCTAACGTTAGTACAATATGCAGAATTATGGTGGGCGTAGCTCAGTTGGTAGAGCCCCGGATTGTGATTCCGGTCGTCGTGGGTTCGAGTCCCATCGTCCACCCCAATTTCCCCGCGTCCTTCGGACGGGAGAAATTGACGGATGGAAATTGATCTTTAGCGCGTGATTTTTATTGGCACGATGACCAGCCGCGATGCATAACGGAGTCGGTTGGTCGGTGAGAATTTATCTTTAGTGCGGTAATGTTTTTGGCACAATGACCAGCCGCGATGCATAACGGAGTCGCTTGGTCGGTGAGAATTGATCTTTAGTGCGGTAGTTTTTGTTGGCACCATGACCAGCCGCGATCATGAACGGAGTCGGTTGGTCGGTGCGAATTGATCTTTAGTGCGGTAATGTATTTGGCGCAGTGACCAGCCCCGATGGTCAGTGACGTCTGTAGGCGAGAATGTATTGATGGGTTCTAATTCGCAGAAACCGATGTCCGGGAACTATGAATTCGACGGTCGACTTAAGATCAATTCTCACCGACCAATTTCACGCGGACGAAGTCCGCGGGAGAATTGGGGCCTTTAGCTCAGTTGGTAGAGCAGGAGACTCTTAATCTCTTGGTCCGGGGTTCGAGTCCCCGAGGGCCCACCATCTTCCCCCTTTGTCGTCTGATGCCAGAGGCATGGCACGTTGACACCTGGCCGATTTTTTCAGGATCGCCGGGTTTCGGGACGTCTTTGATTGGCGCAAATGAATGTCCCGAATAATGGATTATTCGCGCTATAATGCCCGGCTGAACTGAGAGCGGCGGGTAGTGCAGCGAAAGTGGCGGAATTGGTAGACGCGCTGGATTTAGGATCCTGTGGGGCAACCCGTGAGAGTTCGAGTCTCTCCTTTCGCACCAGGCTTCCCTGGTGCCTCTTTTATCTCATTGTTTTATAACATTAAATTAGCTATTGGCCTGGCATTTCCGTGCCGCTCCGATAGACAGTCAAAAGGGTTTAGAGAAGATGCAGGTCACCGTTGAATCGACAGGAACGCTGGAACGCCGCATGCGCGTGGAGCTCCCCGCCGAACGTATCGAAAAAGAAGTCGAGAACCGGCTCAAGCGCGTTGGCAAGACTGCCAAACTAAAAGGGTTTCGACCTGGCAAGGTTCCACCGAAAGTCATCAAACAGCATTACGGCTCGCAGGTCAGGCAGGAAGTGCTCTCCGATCTTATGGGCCAGAGTTATCGCGATGCTGTGCAGCAGGAAAACCTGAGCCCGGTCGCACAACCACAGATTGAACCGGAAATTACTGACAATAGTGATGCATTTGTCTATACGGCGACATTCGAGGTGCTACCCGAGGTCAAACTCAAAGGCCTCGAAAAGATAGAAGTTACCGTACCCGACGTCGATATCGATGAATCCGACAGGGAAGACATGCTCGACAATTTGCGTCGCCAGAAAGCGGACTGGGTTGCGGTCGAGCGCGAATCGGCAGAGGGCGATCGTGTCATCGTCGATTTCGACGGCCAGCTAAAAGGCGAGACCATCGAGGGTGGGAAGGGCACCGAGGTGCCTGTCATTCTTGGCGAAGGGCAGATGTTGCCGGACTTCGAGAAAGCGCTATTTGGCGTCAAGGCGGACGAGGAAAAGACATTCAAGGTCAAGTTTCCGAAGGATTACCAGGCCGAGGACCTGCAGGGTAAGAAGGTCGAATTCTCGATCAAGGTGCATCGGGTCGAGGAGCAGGAGTTGCCGCCATTGGATGACAGCCTGGCTGAGGCGTACGGCGTTACCGAAGGTGGACTCGACAAATTGAAGAATGATGTGGTCGAGAACATGGAGCGGGAGGCAGAACAAAAAGTACGTAACGAAATTCGCGAGCAGGCGATGACCGGGTTACTGGATGCAAACCCCCTGGACGTACCGGCGGCAATGGTCGAACAGGAAGCACATTCGATGCAGCACGAAGCGATGCGCCAGTATGGCATTGAAGATCACTCCCAGGCGCCGCCCATCGAAAATTTTCGCGAAAACGCCGAAAAACGCGTGCGCCTGAGCCTCCTCATTAGGCAGGTCATCGACGACAACGATATCTCCGTCGACGCGGATCGACTAAAAGAGCGTGTGGAGCAACTGTGTGCGGGATACGAAAACCCCGAAGAAATCGTTGCCAGCTACATGAGTAATCCACAAATAATGACGCAGATCGAGCCGATGGTGCTTGAAGAGCAGGCCGTGGCCTGGATCGTGGAGAACGGTAAGAAGAAGGAAAAGAAGATAGGCTTCAAAGAATTCATGAAGCCTGGCAAGTAGAATCTCATTTCATCATCCGCTTGACGCGATGATGAGAATCGAGCAGGCAGGAGGATCTTAGGTGCACACAGTTTCAGGGACTATTAAAAACCGCGACTGTAGAATCCCGAATGACGATTACTTCCGAGAATAATCGAAGCTAAACGCACAGAATCATCACACAACAGACGATTGCAGGTAACCAAATGAGCGCAAAAGCACTGAATCTTGTTCCAATGGTGGTTGAGCAAACCGCCCGTGGAGAACGGTCCTACGACATCTATTCCAGATTGCTCAAGGACCGCCTGATATTCATCGTCGGACCGGTCGAAGACCACATGGCGAACCTGATTGTCGCGCAACTCCTGTTTCTGGAGTCGGATAATCCCGACAAGGATATTCAGCTCTATATAAACTCGCCCGGTGGTTCGGTTACTGCGGGCCTGTCCATTTACGACACGATGCAGTTTGTTAATTGTGATGTTTCGACCATTTGTGTTGGCCAGGCTGCAAGTATGGGGGCACTGTTGCTGGGCGGCGGGACGAAAGGCAAACGATATGCATTGCCGCACTCGCGAATCATGGTTCACCAGCCAAGCGCCGGATACCAGGGACAGGCGACGGACATCGACATCCACGCAAAAGAAGTCCTTGAATTAAAACGAAAACTTAACGAGATCATGGCCAAGAGTACCGGCCAGCCGGTGGCAACGATTGAAAAAGACCTCGAGCGGGATAATTTCATGAGCGGTGAGGCTGCGGTCAAATATGGGCTTATTGATACGGTTCTCGGGAACCGGACTGAAATGACTGCGTCTAAGAAGGACGATTCCAAATAAAATCAGTGGCTTATCGCCACTGTTCCCGATAGTTGAGACATAGCGCTTTGCACCCTCAAAGTGCCCGTGTTATATAAACATGCAGTCGTAACAGACTGATTTTTGGTTGCAGAGGCAGGCAGGTATGAGCGACGACGCTCGTGGTAAGAATGAGGACGGCAAACTCCTCTATTGTTCTTTTTGCGGCAAGAGCCAGCACGAAGTCCGCAAACTGATTGCGGGCCCGTCCGTATTTATCTGCGATGAATGCGTCGAACTCTGCAATGACATCATCCGCGAGGAGCTCGAGGATTCCGGTGATACCGGGCACGACAAGCTGCCCAAGCCCCAGGAAATCAAAGCGATCCTTGATGAATATGTGATTGGCCAGCAGCGGGCCAAGAAAGTGCTGGCTGTCGCTGTGTACAACCACTACAAGCGCCTCGATGACCGTGCCGGAGATCGCAAAGACGATATCGAGCTTGCCAAGAGCAACATCCTGCTGATCGGACCCACGGGTTGCGGCAAGACGTTGCTGGCTGAAACACTGGCCCGCCTGTTGAATGTGCCGTTTACGATTGCGGACGCGACGACGCTCACCGAGGCTGGGTACGTCGGCGAGGACGTCGAGAACATCATTCAGAAGCTGCTGCAGAAGTGCGACTACGATGTTGAAAAGGCACAGACCGGCATTGTCTATATTGATGAGATCGACAAGATCTCACGTAAGTCCGACAACCCCTCTATCACCAGGGATGTTTCGGGCGAAGGTGTGCAGCAGGCATTGCTGAAGTTGATCGAAGGCACAATCGCATCAGTACCACCACAAGGTGGCAGAAAACACCCGCAACAGGAATTCCTGCAGGTCGATACCGGCAATATTCTGTTCATCGTGGGCGGTGCGTTTGCCGGCCTCGAGAAAATTATTCAGGATCGCTCGTCAAAGAGCGGTATTGGATTCACGGCTGACGTCAAGACCGAGGCGGAAGAAAAGAACGTTGGTGAGGTGCTGCATGACGTCGAGCCGGAGGATCTGATCAAATTCGGATTGATCCCCGAGTTCGTTGGCAGACTGCCGGTGGTGGCAACACTTGAGGAACTGGACGAGGACGCGCTCATCAGCATCCTCGAAGAGCCTAAGAACGCCCTGACCAAGCAGTACCGCAAACTCTTCGACATGGAAGGGGTCGAGCTTGAGTTTCGCGAGGACGCGCTACGGGCGGTCGCGCAGCGGGCGATGAAACGCAAAACAGGCGCTCGGGGTCTGCGCACGATTCTCGAGAGCGTCTTGCTGGATACGATGTACGATCTGCCATCTTCGACCAGTGCAAGGAAGGTTGTGCTGGACGAGGCGGTCGTCAATGGTGAGACGAAGCCTTACGTGATCCACGAGTCGGATGAGCCGCCGACGGTCAACATCGAGCAGCAGGAACGCGCGACAGGATCCGACAACTAATTCCGGGTCAGGGTTTGCCCCTGAGCCATTGTTCGTTTTGTCTCTTTTAACTTGGGTAAAGAGACATTGTGTGGCACCAAAACAGTATTCAGGATTTCTTCGCCCTCGCCGATAGCATAATGGCGGGCAGGGCTTTTGACGTGCTGCGCAAAAAGGGACGTTCGACCTGCTTGATAAAAGCTTAAACGGACATATGTCCCGCTCGAGTACACAACACCCAGCGCAAGCAAGGATTTTATAAGTGTCTGAAAAAGATCTAACGGTTGATAACGAAATTGAGCGCCTCGACGAAGTCATTGAGGACGACGTGAGGGGGATACCTGTCCTCCCGCTGCGGGATGTGGTCGTTTATCCGCATATGGTCATTCCGCTTTTCGTCGGTCGAGAGAAATCCATCGTTGCTCTGGACCGGGCCATGAACAGTGGCAAGAAAATACTGCTCATCGCGCAACAGGCGGCCGATATGGATGATCCGGCGCCGGAGAATCTTTACGACGTCGGTACCCTGGCAACCATCCTGCAGCTGCTCAAGCTGCCGGATGGAACGGTCAAGGTACTGGTTGAAGGTGGCGAGCGAGCCAGAGTCGACGAGTTGATCGTTACTGATCACTTTTCAGCAGAGACTACGATCCTCGAAGAGGAGGACCGCCACGATGAGCGTGAGGTTGATGTGCTGGTTCGTTCGATCATTGCGCAATTTGAGCAATACGTAAAACTGAACAAGAAAGTGCCGCCCGAAATTCTGACGTCGCTGTCCGGCATCGATGAGCCTGGCAGGCTGGCCGATACGGTGGCCGCACATATGGCGCTGAAACTGGCCGAGAAACAGCGCGTGCTGGAAATACAGGACGTCAAGATTCGCCTCGAGCAAATCCTGGGCATTATCGAGGGTGAGATCGATGTCCTGCAGATAGAGAAACGGATTCGAGGCCGCGTCAAGCAGCAGATGGAGAAGAGCCAGCGCGAGTACTACCTGAATGAGCAGATGAAGGCCATTCAGAAAGAACTCGGCGAGATGGAAGATGCGCCAAACGAGTTAGCGGATCTCGAGAAGAAAATTGAAAAGGCAGGCATGACGAAGGAAGCCAAGGAAAAGGCAACCTCAGAGCTGAACAAACTCAAGCTCATGTCTCCGATGTCTGCAGAGGCAACGGTCGTTAGAAACTATGTCGACTGGTTGTTGAAAGCGCCGTGGAAAAAACGCAGCAAAGTTTTGAAAGACCTTAGTCGGGCGGAAGAAGTGCTCGAGGAAGATCACTACGGTCTTGACAAGGTGAAAGAACGGATCCTCGAGTATCTTGCGGTTCAGCTGCGGGTGAAACGCCTTAAAGGTCCGATTCTTTGCCTGGTTGGACCGCCGGGAGTCGGTAAGACCTCGCTGGGGCAAAGTATTGCCCGCGCGACCAATCGAAAATTTGTCCGCATGTCGCTGGGCGGCGTTCGGGATGAAGCCGAGATCCGTGGCCACCGCAGAACCTATATTGGTTCGATGCCCGGCAAGATTATTCAGAATCTCGCGAAGACATCGGTGAGAAACCCGCTATTTCTCCTGGACGAGGTCGACAAGATGGCCATGGATTTCCGCGGCGATCCGTCTTCTGCGCTGCTTGAAGTCCTGGATCCCGAGCAGAATTCGAGTTTCGCCGACCATTATCTCGAAGTCGATTTTGACCTGTCTGACGTTATGTTTGTCTGCACAGCCAACAGCCTGAATATCCCCGCACCCTTGCTGGATCGCATGGAAGTTATCCGTATTCCTGGCTACACCGAGGATGAGAAACTCAATATTGCCATCCGCTATCTCATTCCCAAGCAGACGAAAGAAAACGGTCTGCGCGAAGGTGAGTTATCTATTAGCAAATCGGCTGTGCTCGACATCATTCAACACTACACGCGCGAATCGGGCGTCAGAAATCTTGAGCGGGAAATCTCGAAGATTTGCCGAAAAGTCGTGAAATCACAGCTGCTCAAACCGAAAGATTCGAGAATTCGAGTCACGCCCAAAAGCATGGAGAAGTACCTGGGTGTACGTCGCTTCCGCTATGGCAAAGCTGAGGATAATGATCAGGTTGGCCAGGTAACCGGCCTGGCCTGGACCGAGGTCGGTGGCGAACTATTGACCATCGAGGGCGCCGTCGTTCCCGGCAAGGGAAAACTGACCCATACGGGCCAACTGGGCGACGTCATGACCGAGTCGATTCAGGCTGCGATGACCGTTGTCAGGAGTCGTGCCGGTGTTCTGGGCATCGATCCGGACTTCCACCAGAAGCTGGATGTGCACGTCCACGTGCCCGAAGGGGCGACGCCAAAGGACGGACCGAGTGCGGGAGTTGGCATGTGTACTGCACTCGTGTCGGCGTTAACCGACATCCCTGTAAAGAGCGCTGTGGCGATGACCGGAGAGATCACTTTGCGCGGCGAAGTGCTGCCAATTGGTGGCCTCAAAGAGAAGTTGCTCGCGGCCCACAGAGGGGGCATCGAGACCGTGCTCATACCCCAGGAAAACGAAAAGGATCTCGCGGAAATACCGAAGAACATCAAGGACAAACTGGACATAGTTCCTGTGAAATGGATTGATGAAGTTCTTGAGGTAGCTTTGCAACATGTACCCGTCCCTGAAGCCAAATCAGAGGGTTCGAAAGCAGAGTCCGAAGCACCCAAAAAAGACGACAAATCGACCGACATCGCGCGTCCCCACTAAACGCTGAAACCCGCTAAAACACTGGGCTTGTTGACGGTGTTTAGGGCGCTTGGTATAAGCTTACGCGAGCTTTGACGCGCTGGAAGCCAAGCGTGACAAGGCATTGGTGATTTCTTCTGGGATCACGGGCAAAAGGGTAATCGCGTTTGCACATTCTGAGACGCGCACGGAGATGCGGGACGGTTTTCTAATGGCATTCCGCATTGTTTAATTTTGAATACTTTTAGCAAGGGTGAATGCATGAATAAGGGAGAACTCATTGAGGCGGTTGCGGCTTCGGCAGGCCTGTCGAGAGCTGATGCAACCAAGGCGGTCGACGGCGTGCTTGACAGTGTAACCAGCACACTCGCGGGTGGCGGTTCAGTCTCGCTCGTTGGCTTCGGAACATTCTCGGTTAAAGCACGCGCAGCGCGTATGGGACGTAATCCGACGCACCGGTGAAGCGATCCAAATCAAGGCGAGTAATGTGCCTGGATTCAAGGCTGGCAAAGCCCTGAAGGATGCCGTAAACTAGCGCGCCCTTCGGTTCGGGGGGTAGAAAATCAGGCTGTAACGGCGTGATTCTTTTAGACTCTGATCCGGAGTAGCGGCCTTGTGTCGTAAAGACACATGGGTCGCAAACAAAGAATTGGGGACAGTGTCCTTAGTTGCTTCCAAGTCGTAGCGAGCGCATTTCGACGCAGGCAATTACGGTCACTGTCCCCAAATTCTGTTCGTTCATCGGGTGCTTAGCTCAGCTGGTAGAGCATCGCCCTTACAAGGCGAGGGTCGGCGGTTCGATCCCGTCAGCACCCACCAGGTTCTGGAGTGGTAGTTCAGCTGGTTAGAATACCGGCCTGTCACGCCGGGGGTCGCGGGTTCGAGTCCCGTCCACTCCGCCACAAAAAACGCCGGGTCCCGGAAGGGGCCCGGTTTTTTTTGTCTCCGGACTTGCTATTCGAACCCGCGACAAATCGGCAGGAGTGCCGATTTGGACGCTGGCGGGAACCGACAGCGCCCGCAGGGCGAGCTGCATGGACGCAGCGAGTCAACCGGGTCCAACCCTCGATTGTCTGCAGGGTAGTGTCCACAGCGCATCGTCATCGCTGGGCACTAAAGATCAATCCGCACCGTTCTATTGCAGCAGGGCTGGCACCGCGGGCGGATTGGGGCGAGGCACAGGCATGTGCCGAGTCAATCCCGTCCACTCCGCCACTAGGAAGAACCTGGATCCATCCGTTATTTGACAATAAATCGCGGCTAAAGCCGCTCCCACGGCTTCAAAGGCACCGTAGGAGCGGCTTCAGCCGCGATTCTGCATGGCGCTAAAGATCAGTGTCGCACCGACCATTTCTAGGCTCGGCGGGCAATTGGGCTTTAGCCGCGATTCCGCATGGCGTGTCCGTGGTCCACGCTATCTGGGCGCCGGAGCGGATTGGCCGCGAATCCTGCTTGGCGTCCGTGAACCACTCAAGTATCATTCCACGCCAGATTTCCGTTGTTCACAACGACTTACGCACCGTTTCGGACGCACCAATCGCAGGCCCGCTAGACCACAGTTTGAGGCCTTACTAATCCACCCAGATGAACTCTTATGCTGCAACATATTCGTGAACGATTCACCGGCGTATTCGCCGTCGTATTACTTGGCATGCTCGCCGTGTCATTCGTCTTCTTTGGTATCGGAAACTTTACCTTTCTGAGCGGCGATTACGCGGCGAAAGTAGAAGATGTAGAGATCTCCCTTTTCCAGCTGGAAGGCGCCTACCAGAATCAGCTGCTCAACTATTCGGACTACGGCAATATTCCGCCGGAGTTACGCCAGACCCTAAAGGCCAATACGCTGGAGAGAATGATTCGTGAAGCCCTGGTGGAAGTCCACATTGCCGAAGAGGGCTACCGGGTGAGCGACGAACAGGTCACAGAGATTATTCAGAATGCGCCCCAATTCCAGGAAGAGGGTGTTTTCAAGCGTGAGCTTTATTATGCGTGGCTGGATCAGACCGTTCAGGATGCGCGTATTTTTGAGGCGCAGCAGCGACGCGCGTTTCGCACCAGTCAGCTGCAGCGTGGCATCGGTGCGACCGCGTTCGTTACGCCGACGGAATATCGCCGGTATCTGAATCTGTTCGCCGAGCAGCGCCAGGCGTCGGTGGCCATTTTCGATATCGCCGCTTTGGCGGATACCATTGTGGTGCGTGATGAGGACGTCCAGGCCTATTACGACGCTCGACCTGATGATTTTCAGGCGGCCGAATCCGCGGACTTCGAATACGTCGAGATCAATCGCAACGAGCTTGCGGCAAGCATCGAAATTGCCGAGGACGTGCTGCAGCAATACTACGAAGAAAATTCCGGTCGTTTTCTGCAGGACGAACAACGTCAGGCCAGGCATATCCTGTTGACGCTCGATGACGGAGAAGCAGAAGCGGAGCAGCAGGCAATTGCGTTGACTGCGCGCGTGCAGGCGGGTGAGCCGTTTGAGGATCTTGCGCGCCAATACTCTAAAGATGGCGGCACGGCGGCAAATGGCGGTGATCTTGGCGCGGTTTTGCAATCCCAGATGCCGGGCGCACTGGGAGAAGCCATATTTTCCATGGAACAAGGTGACGTGCTCGGACCGGTCAGAACTGACTTCGGTTTCCATGTTGTCCGGCTGGATCAGATTATTTCCGGTGGTGCGTTGCCCCTGGATCAGGTACGCAACGAGTTGCTGACTGAGCTGCGTGCAGATGGCGTTGAGGGCCAGGCGAGGGCGCTCGAGCGGCAATTGTCTGATGCCTTGTTCGATGCCACGGAGCTACAATCGGTCGCGGCGGCGGCCGGGCTTGAAGTGAAGACCGCAAGCCTCTTCACTCGCAGCGGCGGCGAGCCGTTTGGCGCGAATCAGGCCGTCATTGACGCGGTTTTTGACGAGCAGATTCTGACCGGTGGACAGATCAGCGATCTCGTCGAGGTGGATGCTGATCGATCCGTCATGCTGCGTGTTGTTCAGTACAACGAGGCAGCGCGGCGCCCACTCGATGAAGTGCGAGACAGCATTGTGTTCTCGCTGCAGTCGCAACGCGCCGTCAATATCATTGAGGATCGATCCCGCCGCCTGCGGGAGGCGCTCGAGGAAGGGCGCGACTTCGAAGAAATGGCGAACGAACTCGAAGCCAGTTTTACGCCTGATCTCGTCGTCGGACGAACCGGAGAAGAAATGGACAGGGCGGTTCTGGATGAGATATTCCGTGCCAAGAAACCTTCTCCGGGACATGCGAGGCTCGGCAGCACGGTCACCACAACAGGCGATTATGCCGTGTTCATGGTCCATGCCGTCATTCCGGGTCGACCCGAGACGATTCCACTTGCGGAGCGTGATCAGCGTAAGGAAGAGTTGCAGAATGCGGCCGGTGCTGCGGATTACATCGCATTTGTGAACGAATTGACACGCAACGCTGACATCGAAAGAAACGAGGATGCGCTGGCCGAACCGGATTTCTTGCAGTAAGAAACGTATGATGCGTGGTGTCGGCCGCACCAGGCGACGACTATCGAAGTCAGGTTCTGAACACCAATAATAAGACGGCAGCGCCGGGAGTGGTCGATGAAAAAACTGGAACTTCACTGGCAAATATTGATTGCCATCTTATTGGCCGCCGTCGCGGGTTGGGCGGTCAATTCGGCGCTAGCCTCCGGCGTTGAAGATCCATCATTACTGGGCATCAGTTTTATCGGGTTCTTCGACTATATCGGCTCGATGTTCCTCAACGCCCTGAAGATGATTATCGTTCCGTTGATTTTTTCCTCGATCGTGATCGGTGTAGCGGGCATCGGTTCGGGCGGAAATCTTGGCGCATTGGGCGGCCGGACCCTGTTGTTCTATGTTGTCACGACGCTGGCCGCAACCTGCCTCGGTTTGTTGCTTATCAACCTGATCGGGCCCGGTTATGTGGACGGCCAGCCAGCCGGTGACATGCTGGCGCTCGATTCGAGTGGTGCCGAGATCGCGGCGGTTGCTGAAGGGCGCGGCCCCGGTGACGTGGCAAAAGTATTCCACAGCATGGTTCCGCCAAACATTATCGAGGCAGCCGCGAACGGGCAGATGTTGGGCATCATTTTCTTTGCCATTCTGTTCGGTTATTTCATGACGCATCTGACGCATGAGCTGGCGGAACCACTGTTCAAATTCTGGGACGGTGTGTTTCACGTCATGATGCGCATGACGGAATGGATCATGATGTTCGCTCCAATCGGTGTCTTCGGTCTCGTGGCAAAAGTGGTTGCGGAAGCAGGATTTTCTGCGGTCGGGCCGTTGGCAGTATTCGCTGGGACTGTCATCCTGGCGCTGGCTATTCACGTCGGCGTGGTGATGCCGTTGTTTCTCCGGTTCGTCGGCAAGGTCCACCCGTACAAAATGTTTCCGGCGATGGCGCCGGCCATGCTAACTGCATTTTCGACGGCTTCGTCATCGGCAACCCTGCCGATCACGATGGAGCGCGTCGAAGAGAATGTTGGGCGTCTCCAACAAGATTTCGAGTTTCGTATTGCCGCTGGGCGCGACGGTCAATATGAATGGGACGGCACTTTACGAATGTGCTGCCGCGATGTTCCTGGCGCAGGCTTACGGCCTGGATCTGACGCTGGGCGTGCAGTTCTCGATCGTGTTTATCGCGCTACTGACGTCGGTGGGTGTTGCCGGTGTGCCCTCAGCATCCCTGGTCGCGATTGCAATCATCCTGGGTGCGGTAGGGCTGCCCGTGGAGGCCATCGGCGTGCTGCTGGTGTTTGACCGGGTTCTGGACATGGCGCGCACCGCCGTCAATATATTTGGTGACGCCTGTGCCGCGGTAATCATCGCGCGACTGGATGGTGAAGAGACCAACATAGCCATCGACGACGGTCATCGTCACAAATAGGCCAATTTGCCTGCAGCAAAAAAAACCGGGGTCGAACCGAAGTTTTCGCCAACTTGGCGAAAACTTCGGTTCGACCCCGGTTTTTTTGGTTCATCGTGAAACTTGCTACTCCTCGTCGAATACCATTCCCATGATGTTTGATCCCGCATCGACGAACGTCGTTTCCCCGGTGATGCCACTGGCAAGGTCGGAACAAAGGAATGCGGCTGCATTGCCGATTTCTTCAATGGTTACCGTACGCCGCAATGGTGACGCTTTCTCGGCATAACTGAGCATCTTGCGGAAACCGCCGATGCCGGCCGCAGCCAGCGTCTTGACGGCGCCGGCCGATATTGCGTTGACCCGGATTCCCTGCGGGCCCAGATCGGCCGCAAGGAAACGAACGCAGGATTCAAGACTCGCCTTGGCAAGACCCATTACGTTGTAGTTGGGTACGACCTGTGTTGCAGCATTGTAGGTGAGCGCCAGGATTGCGCCGTCGTTGCCCTGCATCATCGGCAGTGCCGCTTTGGCCAGTGCGGCGAGGCTGTAACTCGAGATGTCGTGCGAAATCCGGAAACCTTCACGAGTGATGGCCTCGGTGAAGCCGCCCTCCAGTTGTTCGCGCGGCGCGAATCCTACTGAGTGTACTAACACGTCCAGCCCGTCCCATTTTTTTGCGAGGCCGGCAAAAACGGCGTCAATTTCTTCGTCGCTGGAAACATCGCAGGGAAACAGCAGATCGGTGTCCTGGCCAAGACGTGTAGCAAGTTTCTCGACGCGCCCTTTGAGTTTGTCGTTCTGATACGTAAATGCGATTTCGGCGCCTTCGCGCGCGAAAGCTTCCGCGATACCTGTCGCGATCGATCGATCACTTGCAACGCCAACAATCAGCGCGCGCTTTCCGGCCATGAAGCCCATGGATGTTTCCCCTTCATATCAAAATAACGCTGTCGGAGCGGCATTAGCCGCGACCGGGTCTAAGCCCGCTTAAATCAGCTGGACTGCGCCGTGACGTCGACGTACATCGTCAACTTCTGTCCTGGCCGCAGAATTTTATTCTTGTCGATATTGTTCCAACGCACAAGATCATTCACCTTGATCCGAAAGCGGCTCGCAATCAGGTACAGCGAATCGCCATTTCGAACCGTGTAATTGAGTTTGCGCGTCAGGCCATTGCCACTGATCGCACTGGCCGGGACGGGCTCGTTGGTCCAGACCACGAGTTTCTGCCCGACCGAGAGCGTGTCCCGCGGCGCCGTGCCATTCCATGCCGCGAGCTTGTTCATGTTGACGTTGTAGCGTCGACTGATTGTCCAGAAACTCTCGCCGGAAGCCACAATGTGTTCAATACGATTGCCTTTCCTGACGGTGTTCTGTTTCTTTTCGCGCCGACCCTCGGCGCTCAGATTGTATTCATCCAGCGGCTTGGTCGACACCGGAATCATCAGGTGCGCACCGGCCCGGATCGAATTGCCCTTCAGGTTGTTGGCCGTGCGGATGGTTGAAATCGTCGTGTTATAACGCTCCGCGATCTGCGAGATCGCTTCGCCGCTTCTGACCTTGTGCCGTTGCCAGCGAATGCGTTCCTTGACGGGCACGGCGTCCAGCGCCGCGGTGAATTCGTCCGCGACATCGATGGGCAATACAAGTCTGTGCGGGCCAGCAGGATCAGTGGACCAGCGATTATTGCCCGCGTTGTATGCATACAGTGTGTCGAGTTCAATGCCGGCAAGTTCTGCCGCCAGCGCCAGGTCGACCTGGCTGCCAATGTCCGCGATAACAAACTGTGGCTCGTCGACCAGGTCCGGCAAGTCCAGGTTGTACTTTTCGGGGTGCCGAACCAGCTCAACAAGCGCCATGAGACGCGGTACGTAAGCGCTGGTTTCTTTCGATAATGAAAGATTCCAGAAGTCAGTCGGTTTGGATCGGGCCCGATTGCGTTTGACCGCCTTGAGCACGTTGCCTTCGCCAGAGTTGTAGGAGGCGATCGCGAGCGGCCAGTCGCCATCCATCAGGTCGTGCAGGTAGGCCAGGTACTCGAGGGCACCCTTGGTTGAATCCACGGCATCGCGTCGTCCGTCGTACCACCAGTTCTGCCGAATGCCGAAGCGCCGACCGGTTCCGGGAATAATCTGCCACAGGCCCGCTGCGCGGCCGTGAGAATAGGCGAACGGATCAAACGCACTTTCAACGACAGGCAGGAGCGCCAGTTCAAATGGCAACTTACGTGCTTCCAGTTCATCGATGATGAACGGGAGATAGCGCTGTGCGCGGTTGAAAACGCGATTGAGATAATTCGGATTCCTGACGAACCAGTTCAATTCCGCCTGAACCCGATTGTTCATCACCGGAGTGAGCGAGAAATTGCGACGCAGAATGGCCAGCAGATCGTTGGTCGGCTCAGACGCTACCGAAACTTCCGCTGCCAATTCATCCAACTCGAGCCAGACGTGATCGCGTTGCGTCGCATAGCCATCATTGATGATCTCCGCGGTCTCGCCCGAGGCGGCTTTGCGCGGTTTGAATCCGGGGTCGGCAAAACCCGGCATGGTCAATACGCACAGCGTGGAAATGCCCAGGACAGCGGTCAGCCGGCGCTGGATTTTCGACATTATTCTCGGTTTTTTGGCGGACATCCGGCTATCCTACGGACGGACGAGCTGCTTGCAAGTACGAGCTTCACAGCATTGAGTCGTAGTGCGCAGCGATAAACCGCGGGCTGACGGAAATGGTGGATACACAACGGAAAATCGACGAATCGCAGCGGCTGGCAAGCCTTTGGCTGGAAACGCCGCTGGGGCAGGCGCTCATTCAGCAGGAAGCGCGGCTGGTTGAAGGGGCGCTGGATGGGCTGTTCGGCGAGCAGTGCCTGCAACTGGGCCTGTGGGGTGAATCCGGCACGTTTACGCGTTTTGCGAGAACGCAGCGGGCAACCTGTATTGCGGACCAAATCGGCATCACAGCCGGGCCGCCGGGTGCGGTCGGGCATCTGCACCGCCTCCCCGTTGCCAGCGACTCGATTGACGTCGTTTTGCTGCCACATACCCTGGATTACTCGGATGACCGGTCGCACGCGATACTGCGTGAGGCGGATCGCGTTCTGACCCCCCATGGACACGTGGTCGTTCTTGGCTTCAAGCCAGGCGGATTGTGGGGCCTGAGGCGTCTTATCCCGGGGGCGGGCATGCCACCGGGGGCCGCGCATCCAATATCGGACCGCCGCCTCTCAGACTGGCTGCAGCTGCTCGACATGCGCATTCTGGGTGTTAGCCGCTACTTCTTCCGCTGGCCGTTGCCAGGTAAGAAGAGACAGAGTTCCGCCGTGTGGGAGGAGCGCGGGAAACGGTTCTGGCCGGAACTGGCGGCTTGCTATATGCTCACGGCCCAGAAACGGGTCGTCACGTTGACGCCCATCCGCAAGCCATGGCTGAGCCGACCCCAGGTGGTCAGCGGCATTGCAGAACCAACGACCCGGGTTTCCCGTATTCGCTTTGACCGAAATCATTGAGATCTATACCGACGGCGCCTGCCGCGGAAATCCGGGACCCGGTGGCTGGGGCGCGTTGCTGATATCCGGTGAGCGCCGCAAAACCCTGCGTGGTGGCGAGCCGGAGACCACCAACAACCGCATGGAGCTGATGGCCGCCATAGAGGCGCTCAACGCGCTTAACGGTCCGCGCCAGGTATTACTGCATACGGATTCCAAATACGTCATGGACGGCATTAACAACTGGATGCCAAACTGGAAGAAACGCGGGTGGAAGACGTCGGCGAGGAAACCGGTGAAGAACCAGGATCTCTGGCAGCTGCTGGACGAGGCGATTGCACGCCATGAAATCGAATGGCGCTGGGTGCGTGGCCATACCGGCGTGCCTGGAAATGAGGAGGCCGATGCGCTTGCGAATCTCGGCATCGATGAACTGGATAGGTAATCGCGGCTAAAGCCCAATTTGCCCGCAGAGCCATAAGAAATCTTGGGGTCGGTGCAAATTGATCTTTAGCGCAATAATATTCAGCCCGGATCGCGGCTGAAGCCGCTCCTACAATGTACTTCGAAGCGGCCCTTCAGCCGCGATGCAAAGGCAACTAACACTATGCGACAAATTGTACTGGATACGGAAACCACCGGTCTCTCGACGGCACAAGGGCATCGTGTCATCGAAATTGGCTGCATTGAAATGGTCAACCGCCGCCTCACCGGACGCGAATATCACCGTTTCCTTAACCCGGACCGGGATATCGACGAAGGTGCCGAGCGCGTGCACGGGATCAGCCGTGCAGATCTCGAGGGTGAGCCGCGTTTCCCCGAGATTGTCGGCGAGCTGCTCGAGTTCCTGAGAGACAGCGAACTCGTCATCCACAACGCGGATTTTGACGTGGGCTTCCTCGAATACGAGTTGCAGCTGATGCAGCATCCGCAACCCGCATTGACAGACCACGCACTGGTGCTGGATACGCTGTCGCTTGCCCGTGAACTGCATCCGGGGCAGCGCAACAGCCTCGATGCGCTGTGCAAGCGTTACCAGGTGGATGCCTCCAAACGCGACGTCCATGGCGCCCTGATTGATGCGGAGCTGCTCGCGCGCGTCTACCTGGCCATGACAGGCGGGCAGGCGGCCCTGTTGCTCGATGAAGATGAGGGGATCGACGCCGGCGTCGGGGAGGAAGTTTTGGTTCGACCGCGGCGAAATGACCTGCATCTGATCGTCGTCAAGGCCAGCGAAGAGGAGGCTGCGGCCCATGAGGCCTTGCTGGACCGGCTGCACAAAGACGGGCCGTGCCTGTTTCGCGGTCATTGAGACAGATGGCAAGTGCCGACGCCGATGATATACTGCCAGCGGAACATTGGGGAGTGGGCGACGACTACCGGTCAGCCGCCTTTATTTTTGCCTTAAATTCATGGCCTTAGACCAACAATAAGAGAAGTGAGCTATGGAAGTATTAGTCTGGACTAACGCGATGCTGGTGTCGGGAATCATCCTGACTGCGACCTTTGTCGGCATCTTCACCGAAGCTGTGCACGGCTTCCACCGTACGAAGTTCGCGATGGGTGGCGCGGGATTGATGATCCTGGCCGGTCAGTATTTCGGCTTCTACAGACACCGAGCTCGCCGTTGAGGCCGTGGACTGGAACGTGGTGTTCCTGCTCGGCGGCATGATGACGATTGTCGGCATCATGATCCCGACCGGCGGTTTCCAGTACCTCGCCTACAAGATCGCCGATATTTGCAAAGGCCGATTGTTCTTCATGATGGCGCTGATGGGCACACTGGTGACAGGGCTGTCGCTGTTGCTCGATAACGTTACGACGGTTGTCATCTTCGGCCCACTCATCATTCTGATCAGCCGCTCTCTTAAAGTGACGCCGATTCCCTATCTCCTGGCCGCGGCGCTGCTGTCGGATACCGGTGGTGTTGCGACGCTGGTGGGGGATCCGCCAAACCTGATGATTGGTTCAGCGGCGGACATCAGTTTCAACACCTTCGTTTATCACATGGGCGGCATTGTCTTCGCGGCCTGGATCGTGATTCTTTTCTTCCTGAAGATTCTGTTCAAGAAAGAGCTTGCGGAAGTCCCGGCCGAAATAGACTTCCATGATCAGGAAGTCATCGCAGATCCGCAGACCTGGTATACGTGTTTGTGGGTCCTTGCCGGCATGACGGTGCTCTTCATCCTGCACCACACGCTGCACTGGGAGCCGTGGTTTGTGGCGGCGATTGGATTGACGGCGATCGTGTTCTTTGCGCACCACATCGAGCTCGACGAGTCCTTCTCGAAGGTCGAGCTGAGCCTGCTGATGTTCTTCATCTCGCTGTTCATACTGGTGGGCGGTGTGGAAGAGAGTAAGTTCCTCGAGTATCTCGGCCAGTTCATCCTGCCGTTTGTTCAGGCCGATCTTCTGACTGCCTGCATCGTGCTGATGTGGGGCTCGGCAGTGTTCTCGGCGGCGATCGACAACATCCCCTTCACGGCCGCGATGATTCCGATCATCATGGGCATGGAGACGCAGGGCATTAACGTTACGCCGCTCTGGTGGTCGCTGGCGATCGGTGTTGGCATGGGCGGTAACGGCACGCATCTTGGTTCCACGGCCAACGTGTTTATCGTGACGATTTCCGAACGGCTGGCGAGGGAGACGGGCGAAGCTCGCTACCGGATAACGCCGGGACTATGGTTCAGGAAGGGTACGCCGGTCATGATCATAACGTTGATAGTGTCCTCGGCGATCTTCTGGACGTTCTTCGAGTTCTACGAGACCCCGCTGCCGAACTCTGCTTTCGCGCAGGGGCTGGCTCAATAGCGGCAGTCAGAACCGAATTCTGGACCCGATGTACAAGAAAGGCCGGTTTTATCCGGCCTTTTTTGTGGTGATGGATGGCGGCGTGCACGCCTTGCGGCGTCCGAACTAAAGATCACAAATTCGCCGGGAGCGGATTTGGACCTCCGAAGCACGCCTGGACGAGGTGAAGGGCGCGGGCACGGATGGTCGCGATCCATCCGCACCGAACCCGCTCACGGTCTTTGGCATCGACGGCGGACCAGGCTTTTTTGCGTTGGGGCACGAGTTTCCGTGCGACCTCTGTCACCAAAATCGACGAGCCCCTGTGTTTTAATGCGGCTTCGCAATAGAATCAGCGGCTTACGAAAAACGAGAGCGATACAGGATTTCCATGAGCTTCGATATCAACAACATGCGCGCCTGCAATCGTGGTCTTCAGCGATGAATTTCGATTTGAAGAGCATTCGTATTGGCGTGATAGGGCTGGGCTATGTCGGCCTGCCGCTGGCGGTAGAGTTTGGCCGCAAGTACCCCACTGTCGGCTTCGATGTAAAGACGTCACGCATCGAAGAGCTAACGCGCGGCACTGATTCGACGCTCGAGGTGCCAGACAACGAGTTGGCCGAAGCCACGCATCTTCGATATAGCGCAAACGTAGACGACCTCACCGGTTGTAATTTCTACATCGTGACGGTGCCGACACCGATAGGCAGTGGTAATCGCCCGTTGCTGACACCATTGCGCAACGCCAGCATGGCGATCAGCAATGTTCTCAAAAAAGGCGATATTGTCGTCTACGAGTCGACGGTTTATCCGGGTGCGACAGAAGAATTTTGTATTCCTTTTCTCGAGAACGGGTCGGGTCTGAAATTCAATGAGGATTTTTTTGTGGGGTATAGTCCCGAACGCATTAATCCCGGAGACCATGAGCATCGCTTGCCGACAATACTGAAAGTCACGTCGGGATCGACTCCGGAAGCGGCTGACTACATTGACGCTGTATACAAATCAATCATTACCGCCGGAACCCACAAAGCGTCAAGCATCAAAGTCGCCGAAGCAGCCAAAGTCATTGAGAACACGCAGCGCGACGTCAACATTGCGTTGATAAATGAGCTAGCGATGATTTTTGAGCGCGTGGGAATCGATACGGAAGAGGTCCTGGAGGCCGCCGGCACGAAGTGGAATTTCCTGCCGTTTCGTCCGGGACTTGTCGGCGGTCATTGTATTGGTATCGATCCCTACTACCTGACTTACAAAGCGCAACAGCTCGGCTATCACCCGCAGATGATTCTCGCCGGGCGACGCATCAACGACAACATGTCGCTGTACGTGTCGACCAGGGTCGTCAAGCTGATGTTGGGCAAGGGCGTGCAGCCGAACGGATCGCGCATACTCATCATGGGGCTGACCTTCAAAGAAAATTGCCCCGATGTTCGCAACACCAAAGTCGTCGATATTATTACCGAGTTATCCACCTACGGTGCGGAGATCGACGTTTACGATCCCTGGGTAGACCGCGACGAATGCTCACAGGAATACGGCATCAACCTGACGGATGCACCGGAGCAAGGCGCGTATGATGTTGTCATTCTTGCTGTCGCGCACCAGCAGTTCAAAGACATGGGAGAGCAGGGCATCAAGGCGTATGGCAAGGATAAGTCCGTCTTCTTCGATATAAAATACCTGCTGCCCAAAGAGTCTGTCGATGGCCGACTTTAGAAGCGAATCGGTAATCCTATGAAAGTACTGGTAACAGGCGCTGCTGGATTCATTGGCTCGTATACCGCAAGGCAACTCCTTGAGCGTGACGACACCGTGGTTGGTGTCGACAATTTCAACGACTACTACGATGTCAGCCTGAAAGAGGCGCGAGCCGCGACGCTCGATCCTTTTGATCAGTTCAAAATGGTGCGCGCCGATATCGCCGACCGCGACGCGATGGAACAATTATTCGCTGACGAGAAATTTGACAAAGTCGTACACCTCGCTGCGCAGGCCGGGGTTCGATATTCGATCGAGAACCCGCATTCTTATATCGAAAGCAACATAGTCGGCACTATGAATATTCTGGAGGGCTGCCGGCACAATGCCGTGCAGCACCTGGTGTACGCATCATCGAGTTCTGTCTACGGCGCCAACACGGCCATGCCGTTCTCCATTCATCAAAACGTCGATCACCCTTTGGCGCTGTACGGAGCAACCAAGAAAGCCAATGAATTGATGGCGCACACGTACTCTAGCCTGTACGACCTGCCGACGACCGGGCTGCGTTTCTTTACTGTGTATGGTCCGTTTGGCCGACCCGACATGGCTTTGTTCATGTTCACGAAGAACATCATCGAAGGAAAGCCAATCGATGTTTTTAATTACGGTAAACATCGCCGTGACTTTACTTACGTGGCGGATATTGTCGAAGGCGTCATCCGGACCATGGATCACACCGCAGAACCGAATGCGGACTGGGATGCTGCCAGCCCCGATCCAGGTACGAGCAGTGCGCCTTACCGAATTTACAATATCGGCAACCAGCAGCCGGTTGAGTTGATGCGCTATATCGAGGTCATCGAAGAATGCGTTGGGCGAAAAGCGGAAAAAAACCTGCTGCCACTGCAGCCGGGGGACGTTCCGGATACTTACGCGGACACCGAAGACCTGGTGAACGACGTCGGCTATCAGCCGAGTACGTCGATAGAGGTTGGCGTCAGGAATTTCGTTGACTGGTATGCCGATTATTACGGAATCGACCTGAACTAACGTGGCTGATCGGATTCTGACCGACGCTTATCCGACTGACCTGCCGTCCTGGCAGGCGCTGGAGGCCCATTTCGCAGAGGATATGCAATCAAAAAAGATCGTCGATCTGTTTGCGAAAAACCACAAGCGATTCGAAGGTTATTCAGTCTCCGCCGGTGATCTGTTCCTGGATTACTCGAAGAATATCCTCAATGCCAAAACGAAAAAACTGCTGATCAAGCTTGCAATGGAGGCCGGAGTCCCCGCGGCGGTTGAATCGATGTTCGCCGGGGAGCGCCTGAACAACACCGAGAACCGGGCGGTCCTCCATGTCGCACTTCGTTCGAAGCCGTCGGACGAGGTGGCACTCAATGTACCCGGTGTCGATGAGATCTGGGAGACGCTCGAACAGATCACCAATTTCGTTAACGCGGTGCAGCAGGGACGTTTGCTCGGGTCGGGCGGACGTCGACTGACGAATGTCGTCAATATTGGAATTGGTGGGTCAGATCTTGGCCCGGTGATGGCCAGTCGCGCGCTGCGACACTACTGGCAACCAGGAATGAATTTTCACAGCATCTCGAATGTTGACGGTACCCAGTTAGTCGATCTCACTGAGCAGCTGGACCCGGAAGAGACGCTGTTTGTCATTTGTTCAAAAACATTTACAACCCAGGAAACGATGGCGAATGCGAATGCCGCCAGCGACTGGATCACCCGTCGGCTTGGCGACGAGGCGGTAAACCTGCATTTTGCGGCCGCATCCACCAACCACGAAGCGATGGATATATTCGGCATCAATCCCGCCTATCGATTCGGCTTCTGGGACTGGGTGGGCGGGCGTTATTCGATTTGGTCCGCAGTCGGGCTATCACTGGCACTGGTGATCGGCGCGGATCGATTCTGGGCCTTGCTGGCCGGTGCGCGTCGCATGGATCAGCATCTGCGGACGGCGCCGCTCGAAGAGAATATGCCGGTGCTGCTGGCATTGATTGGCATCTGGTACAACAATTTCTTTGGTGCTGAAAGCCAGGCCATCCTGCCGTATGACAATCGCCTGGATCGTTTTCCTGCCTACCTGCAGCAACTGCAAATGGAGAGCAGCGGGAAGGGCGTGCGCAGCGATGGCGCGCCGGTGCGCTGCAATACGGGCTCAATTATCTGGGGCGAGCCTGGATCGAACGCGCAGCACTCTTTTTATCAGCTGCTGCATCAGGGTACCCGGTTTGCGCCGGTCGATTTTATCCTGCCAGTCAGGTCATCCGGCGCTTCTCAGGCTCAGCAGGATCTCGCCATTGCCAACTGCCTCGCACAAAGCGAAGCATTGATGGATGGCAATCGGGATGCGGATTCATCGCATCGGGTTCACCCGGGCAATCGACCAAGCAATACAATCCTGATGAAGCAGCTGACGCCCAACACGCTGGGGCAGCTGATCGCCTTATATGAGCACAAGGTCTTTGTCGAGGGGGTCATCTGGGGAATCAATTCGTTTGATCAATACGGCGTGGAACTAGGCAAGCGTCTCGCTGGCGATTGCCTCAATGCGTTGCACGATCAATCCGGCGCCGCCGCCAGGAATGATTCAACGAACGGATTGATGGCTCGCGTAAAAAGTTGGCGACAATAGCCTCGATACCGTTAGGCTGGGGCAATATGCGCGGATTCCTCTGCTCGATATTGCTGTTGTTGACCATCCTGCCAGCGCGAGGAGCCGCTGATCCTGCAATTCAGCCGGGTGATTTCGGGCTCAGAGCCGACATTCAAACGCTGGCCGACAAGGGCATTATTACGGGTCCCGTTACGACATGGCCGCTGTCCTGGGGCCCGCTTGCAGCCGACCTTCAGGCTGCCGATCCGGGTCCGGATTCGAGTTCCGGTATCTACCAGGCGTACCTGCGAGTCCGCGCACGCGCCCAGCGTGAAATGCGGACGGAACAGGTAATTTACCGCGCGAACATGGCTCTCGCCGAAGACCCGGTCCGGATTCGTGGCTTCTCGAATACGCCCCGTGAGTCCGCGGAGTTGGGTGCCGGTCTTAGCTGGACGGGGGATCGGCTTGCGCTCACAGTAGGCGGCCAGGTGGTGGACAACCCGAGCGATGGTGAGCGCTATCGCGCAGACGGCAGTTCTATCGGCATGCTCATTGGCAATTATTCGATCAGTCTGAATACCCTCGACCGATGGTGGGGGCCGGGCTGGGACGGGAGTCTGATCCTGTCCAACAATGCCCGCCCAATTCCGTCGATATCGATCGATCGGAATTTCACTGACGCATTCGAAACAAAATGGCTAAGCTGGCTAGGACCGTGGGATGTCGTTGTTCACTACGGCCAATTTGAAACAGATCGTCACGTACCCAATGCACGTTTTTTTGGCATGCGTTTCAATTTCAAGCCGATTCCGTCTCTGGAGATTGGATTGTCCAGGACAGCACAATGGTGCGGCGCCGGCCGACCCTGTGGGTTCGACACTTTTACCGACCTGTTACTGGGTAACGACAATCAGGGCGAGCAGGGCATCGGTGCGGATAATGAGCCGGGCAATCAACTTGCCGGCATAGATTTTCGCTGGGCGCATGAACGCTACGGATTACCGCTCGCGATCTACGGCCAGGTAATCGGAGAAGATGAGGCTGGCGGTCTTCCCAGCCGGTTCCTGGGCCAGTTTGGTGTCGAAAGTCATGGAGAACGAAGCCGGACATGGCAGAAGCGTTTTTTCGCAGAGTTCGCTGCGACCAGCTGTCGCTTTCACCGGTCTACCGAAATATTTAATTGTGCTTATAATCACGGCGTCTACCAAACTGGCTACCGCTACCGGGAGCGATCTGTCGGTCACGCAGCCGACAATGACGCGCGGATTGCGTCTGCAGGGATACTGTTAATGCATGAAAACGGAACGGAATGGCAGGTCTTGCTCCGCTTTGGTGCATTAAACAGGGGCGGCAATCCGGACAGCCGCAACAGCCTGACGCCGACCCGTCAGGATTTCCATAGTCTCGATATTTCGTATGCGAAAAGTATACGCTTCGGACGCTTGGAAATAGGGGCTGGACTTACGCGGGAAGACGATGCGTCAAGCACCGTTGAGAAGAATCGTGCCCGCGCGTATTTAGCATGGAATAGCGGCTACCAGGATTGATGACTCACCTTTCGAGATTGTATTTGTGTGTGCTGGTGGTCATCGGATTGCTCGCCGCCCGATCCGTAGTGGCCGAACCATGGGTGGGGCCCGGAGACACGCGGCTGCGAAACGATTTGCAGCTGTTGATCGATTCCGGCGTTATGAACATACCCATGACATCGTGGCCGATGGCCTGGGGCGACATCGATAACGGTCTGCTCGAGACGTCGGGCATGAGCCTGCCGAACGATGTCCTTGCGGCACTGGAGCGAGTACGCAGACGTACTCAAACCGAGATGGACATCGATTCTCCGCTGGTGACACTGTCGGTCAGCGGCGCCGGCAAGCCGCGGTTCATCCGCTCTTTCGAGGACACACCACGCGCGGATTTTGAGTCGCGGGCCGGGCTCTCCTGGCTGGGCGACCGGTTTGCGGTCAATCTGAGCGCGACTTACGTTGACGATCCTTTCGATGGAGACGATGTGCGCCCCGATGGCACTTACGTCGGTGCTGCGTTAGGCAATTGGATGTTGTCGGCCGGGTGGCAGGAGCGCTGGTGGGGTCCGGGTCGGGATGGCAGCATGATTCTGTCGACGAATGCGCGCCCGTTTCCGAGTATCGGCATCCAGAGAAACGTAAGCCTTGCCGCAAAATCCAGGTGGTTTCGGTGGATGGGACCCTGGACGTTGACGAGTTTCATGGGCCTTCTCGACGATGATCGAGTCGTCAAGAACGGGCTTATCTGGGGTTTCAGGACGAGTTTTCGGCCAGTCCGTGGCCTGGAAATTGGTGTGTCACGAGCCGCCCAGTGGTGCGGCGAAGGCCGTAATTGTGATCTGAAAACATTCCTGCGCGTTTTGAACGGCAATGATAACGGGGGCGCGAACGTTGATCTCGAGGATGAGCCAGGCAATCAGGTTGGCGGCATCGACTTAAGGTGGTCGCTGCCGAAGCAGATTCCTGTCGCGTTATACATGCAGTGGATCGCCGAGGACACGCGCAGGACCGGCGCTCAGCTACACCAATGGATGGAACAGGTCGGTGTTGAATTCTGGGGAAAAATCGGGGATTCGTCGCACCGGACGCATTTTGAGATTGTCAATTCCGCGGGTCGACTTGGGGCGCTGGGCGAGGGATCGCAGGTCCCGAACAGTGCGTACAACAATGCGATATTTCGGACCGGGTATCGTTACAAAGGCAGGGCCATTGGGCACGGCATGGATGGCGACGGCCTGTCGTATTCGATCGGAACTACGCTGGTGCAGCAGGCAGGCCACACCTGGAACGTCTCCCTGCGACACATTGACATTAACCGGTTGGGCGACCCCGACCCAAACCATTCTCTGTCGCCAACGCCGCAAAAGCTCGTTGATGCCCAGGTCAGTTACGAACGGCACTTCAGGTTTGGCCGAATCTACCTGGGCGTTGGCTATGCCCGGCTGGAAGACGAGTTGACGCAGACAGACGATGCTGACCTGTCAGGATTCATCCGCTGGAGTTCCCAGTAGGTCTCGACCGGCGGCCCAGCCTACTCGTAGACCTCGGCGTCTTTCAGGAAAGGGGCCGTGGCGTCCTTGACGGACAGATTCGGTGTTTCATTGTCGTCCAGCGACCAATTAATGCCGATGTCCGGATCGTTCCAGCGGATCGAACGATCGCCCTCCGGCGAATAGATATCAGTACAGCTGTATTCAAATCCGGCCGTTTCCGTCAGCGTAAGAAAGCCGTGGCCGAATCCAGGGGGCACCCACAGCTGATGCCGGTTGTCTGCCGACAACAGTTCGCTGGTCCACTTGCCGAAATGCGGCGACGAACGTCGCAGATCGACCGTCACATCAAGAATCTCGCCATAGACTGCGCGGACCAGCCGGCCCTGGGGTCTATCGATCTGGTAATGGAGGCCTCGCAGCGTACCTTTAATCGAGTGGCTGAAGTTGCCCTGTACGAAACTGGCATCAATGCCACCGTCGGCCAGTTTGGGCGAATGCCAGGTTTCCATGAAGAACCCACGCGAATCCTTGTGTACTGTCGGCGTAATTCTAAGCACACCGGGAAGAGACGTAGGTTTCACTTTCACTGCTGCCAGCTTTTCCTGTACATAAGTTCGCAGAAAGAACGTATTAGAACTGTGCAGCAGTCTTTTGGTCGCGGATGTGGTCTGGCTGCAGCCGAACACGCACTATATTTGTGTTTGTCTACCTATTCAATACGCTTTCGACGTCCAGTACCGGGATGGCACTGATGATTATATCAACCGGTCTTGCCGTCGCCAGACAGCCCAGGGCAATCGGTGTCCCGGTCATCAGATTTTGCGGCGTAAACCAGATTTTCACCCGAGCGCGTCGATTATCATCTTCAGCCAATGACAGAGACAGCATTTGCCAGAGCGGCGAGATGGTCTTGGTCTGTCGCTTTCGCTCAACGCTGGTACAATCCGCCCGTCTCATTTGGAAAACAGTGCGCACTCCATGTATATCCTTCGACCAGGCGTAATTGGAACCGACCAAATGGAATCATCCATTCGTCAGAAATTCTCGACAAAGGCTCAGAAAATCACCGCCGCGATTACCTCGATCGCACGTGGTGAATGGCGTAACTCATGCAAAACCCTGGCGGGCGCCACTGCAAAGTCTTTTTTGCTGGCGACGCTGGTCTGTATGACGTCGCAGGCGCAGAATATTCAGCTTACGCCCGCCCAGCAGCAGATGCTGAATTCGCTGCCAACTGCACAGAGGCAAGAAGCGCTGGCAGCGATAAGAGATCTGCAGGGCGGACAATCAAATGGTGAGTCAAACTCGATCAATGAGTCACTTCCCGTCGCTTCTGATGCCGATTCTGACGGTCGTGTTGGCGTGCCGGGAGTGGATACAGCCGCGAAGGCGGACTCGCGCAGTCGCCTGGTCATCAATTTTTCACTGTCCGAATCACTCGCACCAGAGGACGTCGAAGAGATTGAAACCGATCCGTTATTACAACGACTGGTTGGCAGTCACCTGTTCGTACTTGATGATGCCGGTATCTTGTCCATGCAAGGCCTGGAAGTCATTCCGCTCCTGGGCTTAGGCGAAGCCGATATTCAGCGTCGCCTCGAAGCCGAACCCGACCTCGCTTTGTTCGATATCGATGTAAGGATTCTGGCGCAGGAACCCATTGGCATTGAGGCACTTGAGCCGTTCGGCTACAGCGTATTCGGGCCCGAAGAGATTGGCGAAGAAACGCTCGAAAGCAGTTTCGACCCGCCGCAGACCGGGCCCGTACCGCCCGACTACGTGCTTGGACCTGGCGACAATTTGCGCGTGCAGCTATTCGGTAACGTGAACGGAATCTACGAATACGAAGTTTCGAGGGACGGCATCCTGAATCTGCCTGAGATTGGCCCGGTGACCGTTGCCGGAATTCCATTTTCAGAGTTCCGCGCGGACCTGAACAGCCGTGTTCAGGAAATGCTCATCGGTACACAGGTTAGCGTTACGATGGGTCAGCTGCGGACCATTCGTGTCTTCGTACTCGGCGACGTCAACAAGCCAGGCTCGTATGTCGTCGGCGGCTTGTCCACGATGAGTGGAGCTCTCTATCGCAGCGGGGGCATCAGTCCTGTTGGCAGTATGCGTGACCTGCAACTGAAGCGGAACGGCACAACGGTCGCGCGACTCGATCTATACGATCTGCTGATCAACGGCGATAATTCAGGCGATCAACGCCTGCAGCCGGGCGATGTCATTTTCGTGCCGCCGGTTGGGGATACAGTTTCTATCGCGGGTGCCGTGAAGCGTCCGGCTATCTACGAAACGCGGGGCCGAACTTCGGTGGCGGATGCCGTTGCCCTGGCTGGCGGTTTGTCGAACAAGGCGTTCGAAGAAGGGGCTCGATTAGAGCGCAACACTGATGACAGTGACGGCGGCGTCATTGCTGTCGATCTGAATGATCCGGTATCGGCTGCATTTGACAGTTCGCACGGGCGATACGCTGCTGGTGCCGGAGATCCTGCCGGGGATCGAGAATGCCGTTACGCTCAATGGCCATGTCTACCGCCCGGGCACCTATTCATGGCAGCCTGGATTGCGATTGACCGATCTCATCGGTTCGCCCAACGAACTCAAGCCGGGCGTCGATATGAACTATGTGCTGATTCGCCGGGAACGCGAGCGGGGCGCCCCAATCGAGGTCGTGTCAGCGGACCTTGGCCGGGCGTTGGCGAATCCCGCGTCAGCCGACAATATCGCGCTACACGCGCGGGACCAGGTGCACGTCTTTGACGTCGAATTCGGGCGGCAACGGATCATCGCGCCCATCATCAATGAATTGGAGTTGCAGGCAACTCATGAGCTGGCCGCAATGCATGTCGAAATCAGTGGCACGGTTCGAGCGCCTGGCACTTACCCACTGGAATCCGGCATGCGCGTCAGCGATCTGATTCGCGCCGGCGGCAGCCTGGCGGAAGAGGCTTATGCGCTCGAGGCCGAGCTGACCCGGTACTCGGTCAGTGGCGGTAGTATCCGTGTCGTTGAAGTTGTCGAAATAGACCTGGCGGCTGTGCTTCGCGGCGAGCAGGCGAGCGATTTGATGCTGTCATCCTACGATTTCCTCAGTGTCAGGCAAATTCCTGAATGGGACGCCCGCTGGACCGTGTATCTCGAAGGGGAAATCAGGTTTCCCGGCGAATACCGTGTGAAGCGCGGTGAGTCGTTGTCCGAGGTATTGCAGCGAGCGGGCGGTTTGACTGACGCGGCATTCGCGCAAGGCGCGGTGTTTCTGCGCGAAAGCCTGAAGGAAAGGGAGCAGGAACAACTGGAATTGCTCGCACGGCGGCTGGAGTCAGATTTGACGTCACTTTCACTGCAGCTGGCGGACAGCGGTGGATCCGAAACGCTGTCCACCGGCAAGGCCCTGCTTGACCAATTGCGCACAACACAAGCCGTCGGTCGGCTGGTCATTGATTCCAGTCACCTGAACGACACTGCCAGCGATCGAGACAGGACGACGCTTGAACTCAGGGATGGCGATCGACTGTTGGTGCCGACTCGATCGCAGGTTGTGACGGTCATTGGCGAGACGCAGCAGAACACGTCCCATCTGTTTATTCCGAATACTTCGAGAAACGACTACATTGATTTGAGTGGCGGACTAACGCGCCGTGCGGACAAAAAACGAATCTATGTTGTCCGTGCAAACGGTGCCGTTGTTGCGCGCCGATCAAGTTGGTTCCGCAAAGGAGACGCAGTGGATATACAGCCAGGTGACACGATAGTTGTTCCGCTTGACGCTGACAGAATTCGACCGCTGACATTCTGGACAAATGTCGCGACAATCGTTTACCAGGGTGCGATAGCAGTTGCTGCCGTCAATTCATTCAACTGATCGCCGCACGTTGATTAGTCGAAACCCGGTCCTGAAAAGAACGTGAGCGCCGCAACGAGCATCAAGGAAGCGGGCGCGCTTGCCGTGCTGCGTTTCTTCCTCAGGAACGCCGGAATCATATTTGGACTCAGTTTCATCGTTGGGATTGCTGTCTATTTTCTGAGCGCGCTCCTGCAACCGGTATACCAGTCCGATGTACTGGTCGTTCCCGCAGAAGAATCCGGTGGTGGCTCGCTATCGTCACTTTTGTCCGGATTTGGCGGCCTGGGACGGCTGGCGGGAATCGGCGCCGCCGGGACCAGTCGCAAGGACGAAGCGCTGGCAATGCTTCGTTCACGTACGTTTGTGTCCAGGTTTATCGATGAAAACAACGGTTATGCGTTGCTGTATCCCAAACAATGGGATGTCGACAACGATACCTGGAATTCTTCCACGAAAGTCCCTCCTTCATTTCAGCGCGCGCATTTGCTCTTTACGACATCGGTGATGTCAGTTCAGGAAGACAATGAGACCGGTACCATCCGTATCTCCATGAAACTGAAAGACAGGGTCGCGGCCGCTGAGTGGGCCAACGCCGTCGTTCGCCAACTGAATGAAACCTTCAGGGAACAGGTTTCGGCGGAGTCGCAGAAGAGCATCGACTATCTGAACGGTGAACTCGAAAACACAAGCTCCGTTGAGCTAAGGCAGGTCATTCACCGCATGATCGAAGCACAGATTCAATCGATCATGCTCGCCAATGTGCGCAAGGATTTCGTGTTCCGGATTATTGATCCCGCGGCAATTTCGGATGCCGACAACAACGTCAGCCCGCGTCGAGCGCTGCTGGCTTTCCTCGGGCTGATCATTGGCGGCTCTCTCGGGCTGGGCTATGTGTTGATTCGCGACGCGTTGCGAGCCGGTTCCCTGGCAGAATCCTCTTCGTCACAAACTTAAGCAAACAGAGATTGATTGTTGTCGAACGCGAAGGGCATAGATGACGAATTCACCGACAAACGCTGAGCCCGTCAAACTGGTTGATGCGCTACACGCCATACGCCGGAGACTTCGCTATGTTCTTGGTCTGTCAGTCGTTATCGTCATCGCATTGTCGCGCCTGATTTTGGCGGAGGAACCGGTTTATCGGGCCTACGTTACCCTGGCTTCGGTACCCCGAATGGTCAATCCGGTTCAGCCAGTGTCTGCCGATGCCCTACTTGGGATCGGCGGGAGTTCTGGCGCGGACATTTTCCAGGCGCAGATTTCTGAGGATCACGCATTCGAGATACTCCGGTCCGATGACATGAGTCGGCGTTTTATTGAATCCGAAAAATTGTTGCCGGTGCTGTTTGCTGACGAGTGGGATGCAGCGTCTCAAACATGGCGTGATGCAGATGCTGACCAGCACCCGACGCTCGAGGATGCTCTGGAGTTGTTCGAAAGTGAAGTGCGGTTTATTTCCAAAAATCGCGCAACTGGCGTGATTCGGATCAATATTGAATGGTCTGATCCTGAACTCGCCGCGCTGTGGGCAAACGGGTTGGTGAAAATGGCCGACGAAGAGATAAGGAAGCGAGACATCGAGGAGTCGAACCGAAGCATTGCGTATCTCGAATCGCGCGCCGATGCTGTAGCACTGGATTCGGAAAAGTCACTTATTTACAAGCTGATCGAATCACATGCAAAAACAATAATGCTTGCGAGTGTTCGGGACAACTACGCTTTCAGCATTCTCGATCCGGCCGTGCCGCCTCGCCTGGAAGATGCAATCAATATGCCCAAGAGCTTCAAATTCTCAATGGCAATTGTTTTTGCGCTGGGATTTAGTTTCTTTCTGGTTGTAGGTACTTCGATTACCCTCGGAAGAACCAAATGAGCCCGCGTTCACCACGGGAATGCAATATTGGGAAAACGCAGGCATAAGCAGTGATCGGCGCATGGCATAAAGGGTTATTCATCCTCGTAGTCATTCTGCCGTTTCTCGGCCAGGCGTATCCGATTCCTGGTGCCATTCCTCTTTTTCTGCCGATCAGCCTGATGCTCGCACCGATCACATTGCTCATTCGAGTGGCTGACAGAGGCGTGCCTGGCGTCGTGGTTGGCGATATTCACTTCCTTTCAGTATTGGTGCTTACGGTATTGACATACCTGTATGGCATCGTGCTTTCGACGGAAATGTACTACGAGTTCCTGTTACGGGAAATCGGTAATGGAATCATCGCGGTCATGATCGTGTTCTCGATTGCAAATTCTGGATGGTCTGCGTTGGAAATGACCAGGTTGGTAAGAACCACAGCCATTGTAATGTTGCTTATTGGCGTTTTCGTCAGCGCGTTGGGCGCGTATAAATTCTGGATGTTTGTGTCCGCGGGAGAGCAACTGGCCTTTATTGTAGCGGCGAGTGGGGCAGAATACCCATGGGGAACTTCGCTGGTTACAGATTACAATTTTTATGCCCTGACGATAATCGCCGCTATTCTTTCCGGGCTTTTTCTTGCGTCTGATGCCCGTCCCGGTATTCAGTCGCTGTTAGCGATACTCGTCGTCTTTATGATTGTCGTAGGGATCCTTGCGGGGTCCAGGCGATTCTGGCTTGTAGCCCCTTTGTTCGTTGCGGCCCAATGTGTGTGGATGGTCTATCGACGCGGGATTCAGCGCAACGGCTTCACTATTCGGTACGCTTGCTATTGTGCCTGGTAGGACTGCCAGTCGTTTTGTACGGAATCTCAAGAGACGTATTCGATCTGGTTCTTTCGATTGCCTGGGATTTTCAATACAGATTGTCCACGATGTTCGATTCGGAAACCGGCTTCGGTATGGGGTCTCGATTCGGAATCTGGAGTTTCGCGATTGATCGCCTGGAGGGGAGCGTCCCATGGTTTGGCGACGGCTTTGATTATATGGGTCGGTTCAGCTGCGAGTTTGCGCAATGTGGAGGTGAGGGATACCCGCATATGCCAATTCTGTCAGGCTATCTTTATGGTGGTGTAATAGCGGCGATTGCCAACAGCGCCCTATATGTTTACATTACCGTCGCTGGACTGAGGGCGCTGTCAAACAGATTCGAGTTTGCCTGGCTGTGCTTCCCGCTTTTTGCGACGTTGTTATTCGCCGCCATATCGGGAAATGGGTCGCTGTCGATTCGATCTTTTGTTGTTCTGGGAGCGGTGTGTGCGGGATTCCTTTGGGCGAGTCGAATTGGCAACGAGCCGGAAGGACAAACGGTTCCGACGTGATTCGATGATTAATCCAGTCCGCCTGGCTGTTGCAGAAGCGTGCGCTCGAAATGGCAGGACAAACAGCAGCATCTGCACGTATTTGATCACAAGAGATTTGCAACAACTATGAAAGACTTTGTACTGATCGGTGCCGCAGGGTATATCGCGCCGCGCCACATGAAAGCGATCAAGGATACCGGGAACAATCTCGTTGCAGCGATGGATATCAGCGATTCAGTTGGCGTCATCGATAGCCATTTTCCCGACGCAGATTTCTTTACCGAATTTGAACGATTCGATCGCCACGTTGACTTGCTTCGGCGCCGTGGTGATCTCATCGATTTTGTGTCGATTTGCTCACCTAACTATTTGCATGATGCGCACATTCGATTCGCGCTGCGCTCCCATGCGAATGCAATTTGTGAGAAACCGTTGGTTCTCAACCCATGGAACCTGGATGCGTTGCTGGACGTCGAGAAAGATACCGGAAACAGCGTCAACACAATCCTTCAGCTGCGACTCCACCCAAGTATCATAGAGTTGAAAAAGAAGGTAGAAGAAATGCCTGATGATTCAATGCATGACGTGGACCTGACATACATTACGTCTCGCGGGCACTGGTACGGTATTTCATGGAAAGGCGACGAGAAGAAATCGGGAGGCATCGCGACGAATATCGGCGTGCATTTTTTTGACATGCTCCACTTCGTTTTCGGTTCACTGCGCGAGAACCGATTGAGCTACGTATCGGACACTACGGCCGCAGGCTACCTGGAATACGACCGGGCAAGAGTCCGTTGGTTTCTGTCGGTGAATGCGGAGCACCTTCCGGAGTCGGCCGTCACAAACGGGCAGCGAACGTACCGCAGCATAACGGTTGATGGAAGTGAGATTGAATTTTCGGGCGGATTCACCGACCTGCATACTGTTTCTTATCAACAAATCCTCGATGGTCACGGTTATGGACTGGAAGACACCAGGGTTGCAGTCGAGACCGTGTCGAATCTCCGGACTATGCAGCCCACCGGCATGTCCGGGGACTATCACCCATTCCTCAAGATGCTGAAAACTAATTAATCGGAAGACTGACTTATGCCTACCAGTTCGGGTATTTCCCAGGAAGCAACCGTGCACGAATCTGCGCTCGTCGACGACGGGGCGCAAATTGGACCCGGGACACGAATCTGGCACTGGACTCACGTCTGTGGCGGTGCGCACGTGGGCGGAAATTGTTCGCTGGGTCAGAACGTCTTCGTTGCCAACAAAGTTGTCATTGGTGACAACGTAAAGATTCAAAACAACGTTTCGGTATATGACAACGTTACACTCGAGGACGACGTTTTTTGCGGGCCGAGCATGGTATTTACAAACGTCTATAACCCGCGATCCGCGATCAATCGCAAAGAAGAATATCGAAATACGATTGTTCGCCAGGGGGCGACGATAGGCGCCAATGCAACTATTGTCTGTGGGATTACGATAGGGAAGTATGCCTTCATTGGTGCCGGGGCGGTCGCCAATCGTGATGTGCCGGACTACGCTCTGGTCGTAGGCGTTCCGGCACGCCAGATTGGCTGGATGAGTGAGTTTGGAGAGCAACTCGACTTGCCGGTCGATGGGGATGGAGAAGCCACGTGCAGTAATTCGGACGCGCGGTACGTGCTTCGCGCCGGCGAATTATCCAGGACGTAAATGCCACGTTGGGCATTGTCGTAAACGGAAAGTATGCAATTTATAGATTTAAAACGGCAGTTTGAGCACTTGAAGCCCGCTATTGAGCGTCGCATTGACGGCGTTCTCGAGCACGGTAAGTATATTCTCGGACCCGAGGTTCAGGAACTCGAGGCGGCATTGGCCGAATTCTGTGGGGCCCGGCACGCGATCGGTGTTGGCAACGGCACAGATGCGCTCATGCTCGCGCTTATGGCGGAGGGAATCGGGCCTGGCGACGCAGTGTTTACGTCGGCATTCTCGTTTTTCGCGTCAGCAGAAGTCATCAGCCTCGTCGGTGCAACGCCAGTGTTCGTCGATATCGATGACGACACCTACAATATTTGTTCTGTGGCGCTGGAAGAAGAAATCAATTCCGTTATTCGCGCTGGCAAGCTAGCGCCTCGCAGTATCATTGCGGTAGATCTATTTGGTCTGTCGGCAAATTATGCCGAGATTGAACCCATTGCGGAGCGATACAATCTGTTTCTCGTTGAGGATGCAGCGCAGAGTTACGGCGCACAGTGTGGCGATCGAAAAGCGGGGCAATTTGGCAAGATTGCAGCGACAAGTTTTTTTCCTGCCAAACCTCTGGGCTGCTACGGTGACGGTGGTGCAGTATTCACTGACGACGATGCGCTGGCTGACCGAATTCGATCGCTGCGGGTGCACGGCAAAGGTGCGGACAAATACGATAACGTTCGAATCGGTTTGAACAGTCGATTGGACACTCTGCAAGCTGCGATTCTGCTCGAAAAATTGGCAGTGTTTGCTGATGAATTGGATGAGCGCGAACGACTAGCAACCGAGTACAATGCCAGCTTACGTGAGAATTTCTTCGTACCCAGGACTCCCAAAGACTACCGATCTGCGTGGGCTCAGTACACCGTGCGTCCACGTCATGGTACACGTGAGTCATGGCAGGAGAAGCTGACGAGCAATGGCGTTCCGTCGGCGATTTACTATGGCAAACCGCTGCATCTGCAGCCGGCGTTCGCTGGCCTCGGCGGCAAGATCGGCCAGTTTCCGGTTGCAGAAAGATGTTCACAAGCTGTCTTTAGTCTTCCCATGCATCCCTATATGGCGGCTGAGGAATTTGATCGGGTCGTAAGAGCTTTGCAGGCATAATCAGCAATTGGGCAGATTAATGTCCAATTTTTCTTCATTCTTTCTGCGGTCATCATTCGCAAAGAATGTCCTGCTAATGTCGTCTGCTACGAGCCTCGGACAGTTGCTCGTAGTCGCCGCCGCGCCGATCCTGACCCGCCTTTTTACGCCAGAAGACTTTGGCGTCCTTGGCGTGTATGCATCCATATTGGGAATCGTATCCGTGGTCGCGAGTTTGCGATACGAGCAGGCAATTCCACTTCCAAAGAGTGACGCTGTCGCAGCCAACGTATTGGTTTCAGCACTTTGCATTGCCATCGTAATCAGCCTGTCCACCGGTATTGCGGTTTACTTTCTGGAGGCGAGACTTACTGAACTCCTGGGGTTGTCGGGCAATGAGTACACGCTTTATCTGATCCCGGTTGGCGTGTTGCTTGTCGGGGCTTTTCAGTGCCTGAGCAATTGGGCTATAAGGAAAGAGGCATTTCCAACAATCGCGAAAACAACAGTTATCCAGGGCGGTGGCTCCGTTGCAACACAACTGATTTCTGGGGTCGCCGGCGCTGGCGCGCCGGGATTAATCGTTGGTCAGATTGTTGGGCAGGTTGCCGGGCTTGGGAGTCTTGTAAAACTGTTTCTCAATGACCCTGGCAGACCTAGGAAATTGGTGTCGATTCGAAATCTGAAACGTGTCATTGGTCGATATCGGAGTTTTCCGATTGTTTTTACGTGGTCCGCGCTGCTGAACAGTATCGGATTGATGGGGCCGACAATCCTGCTCGCAACTTTTTATGGCGCAGCAGTAGTCGGATGGTACGCACTGGTTCAAAGAATCCTTGGCGTACCAACATCATTACTCGGTCGGGCAGTCACCAACGCGTTCTTTAGTGAGTCGGCCCGACTCGCACGGGAAGATCCCCCTGAACTTGGCCGCCTTTTCCAAAGCGTGCTCAAAACTCTAACGTTGATGGGTATTGCGACGATCGTTCCACTTGGTCTCATATCACCATGGTTGTTCCCATTTGTATTCGGCGAAAACTGGGATACTGCGGGCCAATTTGCGTTGATCCTGACGCCGATGATCCTGCTGCAGTTTTTGTCGTCGCCATTCGGTGTCATTCTTGCAGTCCTCGAGCGCCAGGACCTGGCAATGATTCGAGAGATCGGCAGAGTGTTACTGGTAGGTGCCGCGCTGTTATACGCGAATGACCAGAATTTCGAACCAGAGCAGGCTGTCATTCTGTTGAGTGTCGCCGGCGTGCTCAGCTACCTGCTGCATTTGTTGGTATCGTGGTGCGCGATTCGGCATCGGATCGCCACGACAACTCTCCGCCAGTGACATTCGTCGTCAGGCATACTGCCAATCGAGCGGCGGATAGAATTTACATTTATGAACTTGTGTTTGTCGAATTCCTTGGTCGCTCATACTCCGCGATTCCAGAGGAACGAGAAGATGTATGCATATCTTGTTCGGACACGCACGGAAACTTGAACATTGCAGATATCTTGCTTCAAGTTCCTCGCGAGAACTGGCCGAAGAAAAAAACGCGGCCTACGCTGCCACTCAAACATTGGAGCCCTCCTCCGGAATTGATCAAATCTGAAAACCCGGATTTGCCAATAGTTCCGGTTTTGTTCGGACAGCTGCTCTGCACCGGTAATAATATTGATGTACAACGCAACTCAATGGATGTTGGCGTTGACTTTCCTGGTACAGCGTTCTTTATGTTGACGGGTTCGAGGAGGCGTGTCCGACAGAATTGGATCAGCATGATCCGTTTCGCACAAAGGAATCGTTGGCGGTCCGAGCAAACGTTATTGAATGGCCAATAGTTAACGAATGCGCTGAGATTTCCTGGGCTTGCCTGAGAATTCTGTCGCCTTCCCTGGTTCGAAAACTACATAAGTACAAGTTGGTCATCAGTTACGATGTTGACAGAGTCTTTGATACACATGGCAGATCATGGTTTGAAGTTGCCAGAAACACCATGGAAGGCGTAACCAAACCTAACGATCTCGGGCTTGCGGGAAAACGGATTTGCTCTAAACAGATTTCTGGTGAAAATAATTTCCAGCATAAGCTGTTCAACACTCGGATTTCATTATCGATCATAGCAGGAAACACGATGTTCTCAGTTCATTCTCTTTCATTCCATACTGCGGCGCCGATGACCTAGCCAGCGTCAATGATGTCGATACGCCTTGTGTGCGTGGTTTGCTCGGCCGGAGTGATTCGCGCGGACACAGATTGGGACTGCACGCGAGCTACAACGCCTATAAGGATTCAAGGCAGATCGCCGTTGAGTTTGCGAAATTAAGGAGAATCGCGACGGAAGAGGGCATCAGTCAGGAAACCGAGGGCGGCAGGCAGCACAATCTGTACTGGCGGGATCTTAGATATGGCAGGGTTGGGCGGATGCCGGCTTGGGTATTGACAGCACGCGAACCTCTCCCGGTGTATCCGGATTTCTCAGCGGTACGTGCTGGGAGTATCCGGTCGTCAATTTGCAGTCCAGATCTGCGCTCGCGATTCGCGAGCAGCGGCTTATCGTTATGGCGACATCGTTTTTTAGAGAGTGTTAGCTGAACCTGACGTACCGGGCCGCGTTTGAAAATATCAAAGTTGTTTATCGGTATGCCGACAATTCAGTTGTCGATTTACAGTGCTTTGGCATAACGACAATCTGGCTCAACAAAACCAGAAAAAAGCTGTACCGCGAAGTACGGGAGGCGTTCGCCAGATCGCATTAGGCGCTGTACCAGTGATTTCCAAACACAGATTGTCTAGGGTGCAACAATTCTACGAATGAAATCGAAATTCTGATAGCAGTCTTGTTGAAATCGTTCGCTTGGAAATCCACTGTCTCGCAATCGATCGGCCAGCTCAATGGATTGTTTTTCAATTTTCCGAGAGATCCTTGACTTGCGACGATTGGCGTTTCGATCAAGATCCTGCTTGCTTGTATGGTAATTAACATCGGATTCTCTGTAAGGTACGTCAAGTTGCTCAAACATGTCGCAAATATGACTTGCGGATCCAATCTTCTCGAATTGAAAATCGAAAGTTCGCTCGAATCGTGGCAGTAGTGCCCAATAGCGAAGTTCGTTTTCGAGCCAGTCACACAGGTTTTCCTGTATTGGAGTTAGTGGCTGCGGAAACCTGTAAAGTGAATTCTTGAGATTAAGAGGCAGTCGCCATGGTCGGTCCGGGTGACTTGGATAAGATTTACGATTCATATAGCTACTGGCCACTTCTGTCGGGTCACGTAGCAAATGGATGACCGAAATTGCGGGGAATACGTCCAGGAACACTTCCGCCAGAACACGGATAAACAGCTGCGTCGATTCAAAGTATGCGCCTTTCTCAGCGACGATAGACGCGATGATTATTGCTTTCTCGGAAACCTCTTCTTGCGGTACTCCATTATTGACGTTTACCATGACCTGATCGAAGCAATGTGGCTCCGCCGCGTGGTAAGCAGCGATATCTGTGCAATGTATGAAGAGATTCGATAGGTACCGTGTTCCGGACCGCCCAATGCTTGATGCAAAAATTACCATGCCTTAATTATTCATCTCTGTCTGAACCAAAACGAAGCATGGCAGAATAACGCTATTGGTGGTCCTCGCGCTAGTGGTATGGAGTCGGTGCATTCTAAACTCGAAACGGACCAGGTAGTGAACGCACTACTGGCCGAATGACCTTGTTCCTGCGATGCGTCGCAGCGAACGGCAGGACGAAAAAGTTCCTCCTACAGGATGTTATGCAGATCTTGACCAGGAAATTATTTGGTATTGCCTCGATAGGATTATCGGTGGAAGCATCCGATAATCGACGGAAACCCATAGTCGGTGCACGTGGCTAAACAGACGAAAAGTGAGACGCGTGAGCGCTATCGATGCCACTGTGCGGGTGAGCCATCCATTCCCCTCTTTTCCCGTGACTGGTGGTTGGATGCTGTTTCCGGCGACGCCTGGGATGCTGTTCTCGTCGAAAAAGGCGGCCGCGTAATGGCTTCCATGCCCTTCCAGATGGAGAAGCGACACGGCTACCAATATATTTCCCAGCCGCCTCTGACGCAGACGATGGGACCATGGATCAGGTCGGGAAATTCGAAGTATTCGACCGCGCTAGGCTTGGAAAAGGACCTGATGACAGCGCTGATCGATCAACTCCCGGCTTACGACTTCTTTAGTCAATGTTGGCACCATTCTCGAACAAACTGGTTGCCATTCTATTGGCAAGGTTTTAATCAGACCACCCAGTACACCTATTTGCTAAACGATCTCACTGACTTGGATCGAGTTTGGGGCGACATGGAATCAAAAATCCGCGGCGATATCAGGAAAGCATCGGGTCGCTTTAATCTGAGTGTAAGAGATAACCTGGATCTGGATGAGTTTATAGATCTCAACAACCGGGTCTTCGTCAGCAATCGTCGTGATGCGCCTTACTCGCCTGACTTGCTTCGCAGGCTCGACAGTGCCTGCGAAAAGCAGGGTGCGCGCAAAATTTGGGTTGCTGAGGATGAGCAAAAGCGCAAGCATGCTGCTATTTACGTGGTCTGGGATGAGAACAGCGCTTACTACATTATGGGCGGCGGCAACCCGGAGCTTCGAACGAGTGGAGCGACAAGTTTGCTACTCTGGGAGGCGATCAAATTCGCGGCAACGGTGACGGGTAAATTCGATTTTGAAGGTTCAATGTCGGAGTCGATTGAACGTTTTTTCCGAGGTTTTGGTGCGCACCAGGTGGCATACCATCACCTCACCCGAACAACGTCGACAATGCTTGGACTGCAGCAAAGCCTTGCGCCGTATGTCCGGAACCTGTTTGGTAGAAACTAGGTTATTGCCATATCGTGATATTACATAGCTGAACTCACGACAGATCACGTAATTCTCCAAAGCCCGTTGATTAGGTCACCGAAGTTCAGCAGCGTCTGTGGCTCCGCATTTCGGTCGTAAGATTATCCGCTGCTGGAAATATAGTTTGCGAGCGCCTCGTACACTTCCTGATTTATGCGTACTTCGTTGCGCAGTTGGAACGAATCCGGAACTTCAAATAATGGTCGGACACTGGCTCCATTATCCGCAAGAAACCGCCTGATTTCGCCAACCGTTTGACGGGCGTTCGCGCACAGACCTTCGTAAGTGACATTAATTACCCGACCAGCATCAATTCTCGACTTTTGCAGGTCACTCTCGATCAACGCGTAAATCGCTCGAACCTGCTCAACGACCTGGACGTGTGGTGGTAGTGGTTTAAGGCGCTCAATGTTGGGGGGCTCGACCGACCACCAATGAGCGTAGCTGCCGTGCAACTTCTGGCGACCCTCGAGCAAAGAATGTGCATTGTCCAGCTCATTGCGTTTGATGACAACGATCAGGGCCTCAGGGATCTGCGCGAGGATCGGCTGAAGTCGCAGTGATGCGTACAGATTCTTCATGAGAACCGGTTTACCTTGTGCTTTAGTCAGTGCTGCGATCGAGCGCCGCATTTGCTGCATTTTGTCGAGATCTGCTTCCTCCTGCGGAACATAGGCAGGGTCGCGCCGAAAAAAACGATACCACCAATCACCACATTCGTTGGGCCCGTAACTTTTTCGCGTCGTGCCATTGAGAGATTGAAAATCGGAGGGCTCCTTTTTGCGCAGGGGTGTGAATAGTCGATCCGCCATGGCCGGTGCGCCGAAAAACTGGCAGTGTCGGTTGGACAGGTAGCCAATATCCAGTGCATCTGTTAGTACCTGCGCCAGCAACGTGCTGCCGGACCGCGGTGCGCCGACGATAAAGATCGGTGGGTACCGCAAAGGTTCATCGACCGACGGAGACGTCGACATGTCCAGGAAAGGCAGGACGCGGGTGTTAAACACTCGCAATGCGGCAGCAGCATAGTTTTGTGGTTTGAGATATTTATTCACTATGTCCCTATAACCTGGGGTTAGTTGCCGCCCGCAGGATGAGCAAGTATTGAAGAACGTACAGGCAAATATCATTCAACACGAGTGCAACAATGAATTTCATGGGATCATCATGGTTCGCAAACACGCCCAGTACCAGGAAAGTACTGACAAATGCAGTTGTTCTCCAGAGTGCCGCCAGTCCATTGTTCCTCGTTGCTCCGAATGTACTGCTGAGCGTTGACGCTACAAAACGTACTGACACAGCAAATGCCATGATCCGCGCGATCTGCCCTGCCTCCTCCCACCGGTCACCGAAAATCAGCTGGAATAACTGCGGCCCCCAGATTACAAACAGCGCCGCCGGAATAATGGAGGCGGCGAATAACCAACCGCTTAACCTCAGTACGTGTGGCAGGATTGGCAGTCTTTCATTTGCCAGATCAACGACTCTTCGCAGGTGAATCCGGGACACGGCATCCGATACGATTGATGCAGGCGCGTAGAGAACACGTACGACCAGGGCAAAATATCCAACTACAGCCGATGGAAAAAAATGAATCATAAAGAAGACTGGCATGCTGGTCATGAGCCCATTCAGAAGACCCGTGCTGGCATTGAATACTGGAAAATCGATGTATTTTCGCGCAGCGACCAGCTTGTGCCGACTCCACGATAAGTCCAGCTGCCTGATTATCTCGGACTGTCTGCTGAGAACGTAGACAAACCCGATCGCTGGTCCAAGGATTCCGCCAATCAGCAAGCCGAAGAATCCAATACCAGCCAGTCCAAACGCAATGTTCGACCCAACGGTCGTCACCGTCTGGATAATTTTTGTTCGCGCAATTAGGTGAAAACGACTATGTCTGTTGGCCAGGAACTCTGCAAGATTAAGCAGCCCCATAACCATGAGCAGAACGGGCGCAAGCAGAATCCATCCGCCAAGTGCTGCTGCGTCCAGCCACACCAGCAAGTACGGCTGCAGTACCCATATTGTTGTGAAAAACAGGATAGAGAATACGCCGCAGAACCAAAGGGCGACGCCAAACAGCTCGCCGGCAAGCCCGGCGTCTTTAGGCACGATCATTGCAACTTCGTAACGCCCGGTGGCAGCCGGCGCCAGGCTTCCGGCCAGTGCTGCAAACACCGCAAACAAACCGAATGCTTCCGGCGAGTAAAGCCTGGTCAGTATCGGGGCAGCGAGGAACGTGACAGCTTGGGCGAGAACCGTTCCCGTTGAAAGGACGGCTACATCATTGATGAACTTGCTCTTTCGAGCCTTGCCAATTAGGTTCAAAACGTTTGGCGACTTGAGTCTTAGGATAGTGTTGAGTGGTTGGTTGAGGTACTGACAACTACGCCATAATGATACAGTGTAATCCGGTGCTAAGCTTTGCTTTCTGTGTGAGAAGGATCGCTCCATCAAGTTCGCAGGCAGATCAAATGTCACAAATACTGACGACCAGAGTTATCTTTCGAATGCTGGAGAACCAGCCACCCTGTTGCTTCGCTGGATAATATGACTGAGATCGTAATCAGGCACCCGGCGAACTATGCTGCGGAGCGCGCATACATAATTGACGTCGTTTGCCGAGAGTTTCTCGGTTTGGAAGCCGTTGCGATCGAGGAAGAGCGGGACGATATTTGTATCTCGTGCCCAACCAACGGCGCGGAGTTGCGTGTCGCGGATGTGCTGTTCCAAACGCCAGAAAAGGACTGGCTAAGACCCGCATCTCTCCCTGGACTCCCGTTAGCGCAGTGCACGTTGCCGCGATTCGTTACAGGTAACGACAGGCTGGCGTTCGAATCGGTGCCGGTTGTATTCGGGCAGCCCACCGCATCCGGCGAATTTATATCGAGTCGTACAAAGCGTATAGATTTAGGTCTCGATATTTTCGGCTCGGCTTTCTTCTTTCTGACCCGGTATGAGGAGGCCTGTTCTAAACAGTGCGACAACTTGCTACGTTTCCCGGTCCATGCTGCACTCGCACACAGGGCTGGGTTTCTCGAACGACCACTCGTCAACGAATATGTCGAGATCCTCAGGTGTTGTTTAGCCCAATTGCCGATGCGACTACCTTCGCGACCGGATGGGTACAAAGTCGTTTTAAGTCACGATGTCGACAGGGTATTCGATACCTATGGCATGCCATGGCCGCAGGTCGTTAGAAATGCGCTCGGTGATGTCGGAAAACGACGTGATGCGTTGCTCGCATCGAGGCGGCTCTGGTCCAAATGCCATACGAGTCGCGGTAACTTCCGCTACGAACCCTGTAATACATTTGACTTCATAATGGATTCGAGTGAACGCCACGGAATAGCCAGTTCATTCTACTTTATCCCGCACCAGGGATGCGACGGTTTCGACGGCGACTACTCGATCGAGATGCCGTGGATACGTAAGCTTCTGCAAACCATTCACGACCGCGGTCATGAAATCGGACTTCACGCGAGTTTCGGTTCGTATGCCGATGCCGCGCAGATCGCCACCGAATTGTCGGCTTTGCAGTCAGTGGCTGCAGAGGAGGGCATTAAGAAGGAGAGTTGGGGCGGGCGACAGCACTATCTGCGCTGGAGCGCGGGCGAAACCTGGCAGGGATGGGAAGATGCCGGACTTCAGTATGACAGCACGCTGGCGTTTCCGGAGGCGGTCGGATTTCGTTGTGGCACAAGCAACGAATACCCAGTGTTCAACCTGATGTCTCACAAGACGCTAACATTGCGGGAGAGGCCGCTCGTCGTCATGGAGACTTCGCTGTTTAGCGAAAACTACATGAATCTTACCGATTCCGAGGCGGTGGAGGCAATCGTGCGGCTGGCAGAAACGTGCCGACGATTTGGCGGTCCTTTTACGCTGTTGTGGCACAACGACAATTTGACCACTCGTCGTCAGAAGAAACTGTATTTACGAGTCCTTGATGCAATTGTCTGAACGAATTCACCACAAATAGAACCGGCGATGGTCTGCCGTCGAGGGCAAAGCGTCGCGTCAGGCAAATATCGCCATGATTGATGGTGATGCAGTTCACTGGATCCCTTGCATGGATGTCAGGTGACAGGGTTCTTGTCGGCGCAACTAATGTGGAGAATACGACCGCTTCAGGCATAATGACGCGCGAGTCGCAGCCGACGCTATTGAGCCTGAGTCACTAATCAAGGTTTTGGAAAATAATATGGGAGAGTTGCCATATAGGATTTGCGTTCGTTGCATCATGGATACGACCGATCACGACATCGTTTTCGACGATGCGGGTGTCTGCAATCATTGCCGCAACTACGACGATATCGAACGCGCGTTGCCGACGTTTGCGGAAAGAGAGAAACAACTTGAAACCCTGGTGAGTAAGATAAGCCAGGCCGGCAAACGTCAGGATTATGACTGCATTGTTGGAATGAGTGGCGGTGTCGATAGTTCATACCTTGCTTACCTCGCGAAATCTCGCGGTCTGCGACCGCTGGCCGTGCATGTCGATGCGGGCTGGAATTCTGAACTCGCGGTAAAAAACATCGAAAGCCTGGTCAAGGCACTCGAGATTGACCTCGTTACGTTCGTTGTCGACTGGAAGGAAATGCAGGACTTGCAGGTGGCATTTCTGCGGTCCGGCGTCGCAAATCAGGATATCCCGCAGGATCATGCGTTTATTGCCGGGGTTTTCAGAATCGCGAGCAAGCACGGTATCAAGTACGTCCTGAGCGGCGGCAACAATTCAACAGAGGGTATCCTGCCCGAGTCCTGGGGTTACAGCGCACTCGATCTACGGCATATCAAGGGCATTCACAAGCGATTTGGCAACGGCCGACTGTCACAGTATCCAACCATCAACTTCTTTCAGTACTACATCTATTATCCTCTGCTTCGCGGCATTCGAACGGTCCGGTTATTAAATTACATTGACTACAACAAACAAGAGGCGATGGACACGCTAACAGCCGAGTTTGGCTGGCGGTACTACGGCGGCAAACATTTCGAATCTCGGTATACGAAGTTTTTTCAGTCCTACTACCTTCCGGAGCGATTCGGTTACGACAAGAGACGCGCCCATTTGTCGAGCCTCGTCGTATCCGGTCAGCTGGAACGGGAGGCAGCGCTGGAAGAGTTTGCGGAGCCTGGCTATTCCCCGGAGGCTCTGCGGGAAGAGCGAGCATTCATTATCAAGAAACTGGGTATAACGGAGAGCGAATTTGAAGAAATCCAGGGTTCTCCCAGGCGAACCTATGAAGATTATCCGTCGAGTGAAGCATTGTTTCGACTCAAAGACCGCGCGAAAAGCATTCTGGCTCGTTTCTAGGCGATAGTGTTGACGGGCATTCCCAGACAAATGTCTTCTCTCTAAGGTGCTCCACCGCTATGTACCTGCATATCATCGTTACGCCATTCGAGCATGAGAGCCGCGTTCTCAAACAGTGCCGCGTGGCCGCGGAGTTTGACGGCAGCAAGCCACGCATGGTCGTTGCGCTCTGGGAGCCAGGCCTCAAGCAGCATGAGGTACTCGATGATGGTCTCAGCGTGTGGCGTGTGGTCCTCAGGAGCCGTTCCTGGCCGAAGAATCTGGTCGTGCAGATAATCAAGTACTTCGAATTCGCGTTTCGAATCCTGGCGCGCATGAAATCCAGCGACATAACGGTGATCACAGCCCACAGCGTCTCAGCATTGCCAGTTGGCGTCGCGCTCAAGTGGTTTACCCGGGCGCCACTTGTCTACGATGCTCACGAGCTGGAATCTGAAGCGAATGGCTTAAGTCCGCTGCGCAGGATGTTTACGCGCAGGATGGAGGGCCTCTGGATTAAAGCGGCGAATCGCGTCGTCACGGTGTGTGACAGCATTGCTGACTGGTACGGTGATGCGTTCTCGATAGATCGACCCCTGGTAATACGCAATGTCCCCATGCGGTCGGGGTCGTCGGAAGCCAGTTCAACCGTGCTGCGCGATCAACACGGTATTTCAGCGCACGAACTCATGTACCTGTACCAGGGCTCATTGGCGCCTGGACGCGGTATCGGCATGCTCCTGACCATTTTTTCCAAACCTGGGATGCGCAGTCATCTCGTCGTGATGGGTTATGGGGAATTGGAGGCCCAGGTGAAAGAAGCAGCGGCGGAGATGCCGAATATTCATTTTCAACCCGCCGTGCCGCCAGAAAAGGTCCTTTACTATACGTCGAGCGCCGATATCGGTCTTTGTCTCATCGAAAATACCTGCCTTAGCTACTACTACTCCCTGCCCAACAAGCTTTTCGAGTACCTGCTCAGCGGGCTGCCTGTGCTGGTCAACGATATGCCCGAACAGCGCCGCATCGTTGAAGAATACAATTGCGGGTGGATAGTTCCCGAGTCTCAGGCTGAACAAGAGAAGCTGCTAGTGTCTATAGATTCCGATCAATTTGAGGCGCGCAAAGCCGGGGCGATCCGGGCCGGCGCAAGCTTCAAATGGGAGGCCGAGGCGGCAAAGTTGCAGGCGCTATACGCTACCCTTACGCCGGACATGCAGAATTGAACGAATCAGATCTCTCCACAGGTAGCGCTGCGTTGATCGACCGTTTGATTGTCGTTATGATGCAGCGCGATTCGTCCTAACGCTCCAAAAATGGTATCCACAAAAAGGTTGTCATGTCCGTAGCCAATGCAGAGTTGCGCCCCGATCGGAAAGTGGTAATCGCGGATTGCAAGCTCGGAAATATGGGTTCCGTCGCGAACATGGTGAAGCATGTCGGCGGCTCACCGATTATCAGCCAGGATACCGATGTAATCGATAACTCGACGCACCTGATTCTCCCGGGCGTCGGCAATTTCGAGTATGGGATGAATCAGCTGCACAGGCTTGGGCTCGTTGATGTGCTCAACGCGGCACGTGAGAAGGGCACGCACATCCTCGGGATATGCCTGGGCATGGCGCTGATGACGAAATGGAGCGACGAGGGTAACTGCGATGGCCTCGGCTGGTTTGACTTCCGAACGGTAAGATTTCCAAACCACCTGGAATCCGGAGACCGGCTCCTGGTGCCGCACATGGGCTGGAATCAGATCGAACCAACAGCGGCAGCACGCGAGTTTGACGCGGTGCCGACTCCGTCACGATTCTATTTTGTACATTCGTACTATGTGGATGGTGCCGGTAAAGACGGCTGCAGGGCGACGACAGTCTATGGTGACACGCAATTCGCCAGCGCAATTGGCCACGACAATGTGATTGGCGTGCAGTTTCATCCGGAGAAGAGCCACAAATTCGGTATGGCTTTTATGCGCGATTTTCTGGCACGCTAGTCGAGTATGTTTTCATCACGCGTGATTCCCTCGCTGACGCTGATAGACGACGGGCTCTATCGGACAAAACGATTCAAGAAACCGTCTTACGTTGGAGATCCCCTGAATGCTGTCAGGATATTCAACGAAAAAGAGGTGGATGAACTTTTCGTTCTGGATATCACGCCGTCCCACACCTGGGACGAGGGCCGATTACAGCTGCTCACGGAGATGGCCGAGGAAGCGTTCATGCCCATGGGATTGGGCGGAAATATTTCCACCGTCAAGCATGTCGAACGAGCGTTCGAGATGGGGTATGACAAAGTGGTCATTAATTCGGCTGCAATCGGGAATACCCGTCTGATAGAAGAACTGGCAGGCCGTTATGGTGGACAGAGTATTGTCGTATCAATAGATGTGGGCAGGAAAATGTTCGGCGGCGCTTCAGTTTATGCGGACCTCGGTCGAAAAGCGGCCAATATCGATCCGGTTGACCATGCGCAGCAATGCGAGAAGGCGGGTGCGGGCGAGATCGTCATTCGTTCTATTGATCATGACGGTCTCATGCACGGCTTTGACCTCGATTTAATTGCCCGCGTATCGTCATCCGTGTCGGTACCGGTCGTAGCCGCCGGTGGTGCGGGTTCGCTTGACGATCTTGGACAGGCATTGGAGGCGGGCGCACACGCGGTGACCGCGGGCAGCATGTTCGTCTACCATGGACCGCACAGGGCGGTTCTCATCAACTATCCGGATGCAGCAGAATTAAACGGGATCGTCAGCGGTACCGGCGTGATTTCCGGGGCTCCTTCTTGATTCCTGTTGGCACCAGTGACCTGGAAGTTTGCCTGTCGCAGCCGCAATACCGAACAGTGTTCCTGCTAACGTGACGAATCAGTCGAAGAACTACAGAGTCTGTTCCAGGACGGTGATGGACACCTCCGACACGGATATTGTTTTCGACGAAAACGGTGTCTCGAATCATTGGTGGAGTTGCAAGGAGCGCCTTCGGAAGGAAGTCGTTGCGGGTCCCGCCGGACTGGCAAAGGCCCAGGAGATCGCTGGTCAGATTAAGCACGAAAATCGTAACAACGAATACGATTGCCTGATCGGCGTCAGCGGCGGAATCGACAGCAGTTACGTCGCGTACTGGGTTCGCAAGCTGGGACTGCGGGCGCTGGCCGTGCATGTCGACAATGGCTGGAATTCCGAACTCGCCGTTGCCAATATCAGGAAAATACTCACCAGGCTGGAAATAGATCTGCATACAGTCGTTCTTGACTGGCCGGAATTCAGGGATTTGCAGCGGAGTTTCTTCTTTGCCTCGGTTCCAAACTGTGAAATACCGACAGATCACGCGATCGTGTCATCGCTTTTTCAGGCGGCTCGAAAAATGAATATCCGCTACATTATTAGCGGCAGCAATGTGACCTCCGAGGGCGTGTCGCAGGAAAATGTCGGGCACGATGCAAAAGACTGGACGCACATTGCAGATCTGCAAAAACGCTTTGGAACACGCAAGCTAAAGAGCTTTCCCCGCTTGACGGAACTAGGCCTGGCCCGGTCAATCGTTTTCGATCGCATACGTTTCATCCCGATTCTGAACTACCTCGACTATGATCGTCATGGTGCGATCCAGACACTGGCTACCGAATTGGGGTGGCGCGACTATGGTCGAAAGCACGGCGAGTCTACATTTACGCGGTTCTTCCAGGAGTACTACCTGCCGGAAAAATTCGGCTTCGACAAGCGCCGCATGCACTTTTCGTCGCTGATCTGTGCGGGCCAGATGACGCGGGAAGAAGCACTGGTCAAATTGGAGGAACCGATGTACGAACCGGACGAACTGGCGGCCGATATCGACTTCTTTTGTAAAAAGCTCCAGTTCTCGGAGAAGGATATGGGCGATATTATGCAGGCCCGGCCGGAATTGCACACGAAATACAAGACGGGGCTGATTTTCAAGGGCGCGCAGTCACCGCTGTTTAACTGGATGCGAAATCTTGCTACCGGGAGAAAATGACTTGGGGATGCGATCGACTTTGACAACGCGACGGCATGTCAGATGACCCGGAACAACGTCCATATTTATCCTTCAGTATTTCAATATGAATCGAGAATGTTGAAGGAGACGCAGAGCATTCTCGAAGCCAATCTCTGTGACAAGGTGATCATCCTTGCAAACTACGCTAAAGGGCTGCCGGAAATTGAATCAATAGACGGGGATCGGACGGTTGTGCGATTGCGCCTCTTTTTTTCGCGATTTCCCAAGAACCTGGTTACTGAATCGCTTGGGTTTACGGAATTGATGATCAGGTCACTCTGGGCACTACGCCGGGTCAGGGTAACCCACGTGAATGCGCACTCGCTTTCTGTATTGCCAACGGCGGTGTTGTTTAGATTGTTCAAACGGGCTCGTGTTATCTACGATGCGCATGAGCTGGAAACGGAACGATGGGGTCTCGCTGGGGCTCGCAAACGGGTTTCCAAACTAATGGAGCGGACGCTGATGCCGTTCGTGTCTACCGTCGTTGTTGTCGGTCCATCAATTGCGAACTGGTACAGGCGACAATACCCGGGCAAACCAGTCTTCGTGGTCAGAAATATCCCGCACCTGGCCTCCCAGCGCAGCCAGGACCCAACCATTTTGAGAGAACGCCTCGACGTTTCGGCCAACACCGTGCTCATGATCTACCAGGGTTTGTTTGCGGAGGGCCGGGGCATCGAGTTGATGCTTGCGGCTCTCAGTAACACGAGTAATTTGAACGTTCACTGTGTCTTTATGGGTAATGGACCGCTCGAACCCACCATAGCGCAGCATGCGGAGCGCGCGACCAACGTTCATCTTATCCCGCCGGTGCCGCCGGACCAGGTACTTGCGTATACCTGCGGTGCTGACGTGGGACTGTGCATGATTGAGAATTACTGTCAGAGCTATCACCTTAGCCTGCCAAACAAGTTTTTTGAATATATCGCGGCCGGTCTGCCGCTGGTCGTTTGCCCGCGTCCCGACCAGGAAGAAATAATCGCGGCATGCGGCAACGGCTGGGTTGTGGAGGAGTCCGATAGCGCCCTGACCGGGTTTCTCGACCAGCTTACGCAGGACGAACTGCGCCTCAAAAAGAAAGCCGCTGAGCGCTCAAGAGCCAGGTTTGACTGGAGCACCGATGCAAAGAAGTACGCGAAAATTTTCCAGTGAGCAAGCCTCTGAACGTATGGATAATAACTGTCGGTGAGCCGTTGCCGCTGGACGGGGACAATGTTCGCTTGTATCGCAGCGGCATCCTGAGCTACCTGATGGCCGAGGAGGGTCACAGCGTCACCTGGTGGTCGTCAACCTTCGATCATGTCGCCAAGGTGCAGCGCGTCAGTCCGGAAAAAGACGTGGTGTTGCAGGACAATCTGACGTTGAGCCTGTTGCACGGCCCTGGCTACCGCCGCAACGTCTCTTTCCGGCGGCTGCTGGATCACATTCTACTTGCTCGCGAATTCAGGAAGCTTGCGCCAACAAGACCTAAGCCCGACGTCATACTCGTTTCCTATCCCACGATCGAACTGTGTTTCGAAGCCATTCGCTTTGGCAAAAAATACGGCGTCCCGGTAGCAGTGGATGTTCGGGATTTGTGGCCGGACAGTTTCGAGCAGGCGTTTCCGCGGATGTTTCGACGACCGATTCATGCACTGTTCTTTCCGCTCAACCGGAAGGCGCGACGAGTGTTTCAGTCTGCGACCGCGATTACGGGAATTACAGATGAGATCGTGGACTGGGCCATTCGCAAAGGCGGTTCAGCTCGCAGAGCGATAGACCGTTCCTTTCCGTTCGGCTACGACGCATCGGAATTGGTTGACGAGGACAAGGTGACAGCCACTGAATTCTGGCACCAACATGGCGTTAGCGCGGACCACTGGAATATCTGTTTCTTCGGTACGCTTGGACGCCAATTCGACCTGGCAACCGTCATTGATGCCGCGCGCAGGCTGCTGGACTCGCATCCGGAAGTCAGGTTCATACTCTGTGGCGAGGGTGACCTGAAAGGGCAATTCGAGCAATTGGCGCAGGACGTGCCGTCGGTTGTGTTTCCCGGCTGGGTAGACCGGGTACAGATAAGCGTCCTGATGGATATGTCCCGCCTGGGACTTGCGCCCTATTATCCCTCGCCCGATTTCATGATGAGCCTCCCGAACAAACCGATCGAATACATGTCTGCCGGGCTTCCTGTTCTGTCGACGATCGGTGGTGTCCTTGGCAATCTCCTGACCCAGCACGGCGCTGGAGTCGTGTGTGAGGGTGCCGATCCTGAGTCACTGGCGGCCATTGTTGCCGAACTCATTCATGACCCCGACAGGGTGGCCCGCATGCGAACGGCGTCCTTGGATTTGTTTCAGCGCCGCTTTGACGCACAACATGTGTATGCCGATTTCAGCGAATACCTGCAGCAGATTGCGCGATCAGCGTGATTTCCCGTCGGCAACATCTGCTCGCGCAATTGATCTATAATCCACGCGCGATCGGAAACAGAGAAGTGCCAGGATCAGAATGAGTTCTGACAATGGAGATTCGAATTTTCAGACGGTGACGGAGATGCCGGGTGATCCGGTTTCGCGCATTCAGATAACGAGGCTCCTTAGCCGCTATGGATGGGCGGCAAATTACTGCCAGAACAAAGACGTTGTCGAAGCAGGCTGCGGTGCCGGTCCGGGACTTGGGCTCCTCGAGAAGGCCTCCCAAACGCTGGAGGCCGGCGACTACTGTGAGCCGATTCTCGAGCGGGCGAGGGACCACTACGGCGCACGTATCCCGCTCACCTGTTTCGACGCACTGAAGATGCCCTACGCGGATGCGTCAAAAGATATCGTGGTGTTGTTTGAAGCCATCTATTACCTGCCAAGCGCCAAGCGATTTTGTGGCTGAGTGCAAGCGCGTGCTGCGACCCGGCGGCAAGGTATTGCTCGCGACAGCCAACAAGGACCAGTGGGATTTTCATCCTAGTGCATATAGTGTTCAGTACTATGGCGTCCCGGATCTCAAAGCGCTATTCGCAGAGAACGGTTTCTCGACCGAGTTTTTCGGTTTCGAGCGGGCGGGGCAGCCTTCGATCCGGACAAAAGTGTTGCGACTCATCAAACGAATCGCCGTCGCCAGTCGAATCATGCCAAGAACGATGGCAGGCAAACGATGGTTGAAGCGACTAATTTTCGGAGCGCCGGTGCCTATGCCAAACGAGTTGGTGCGTACGGCTGATATGCCGCCAGACCCTGTGTTGCTAGCGGATTCGAGTCCGGATACAGTGCACCGGATAATTTACTGCGCCGCAACGCTCGTTAGTCAGCGGTGAGAGGATCCTGATGGAGGTACGATGTTAGCGAGAAGGGAGATTCCTTTCTTCAACTATCCTGCGGTGTTCGCAGCCGACAGTGAAGAAATTATGGCGTCGATTGGTGCGGTGCTTGCGCGCGGCGCCTATATCATGCAGGCCGAGCTGGCCGATTTCGAGACACAGCTGGCGGACTACGTCGGTATGCAGCATGCGATCGGCGTTGGCGATGGCACCATGGCGATACTACTGCCGTTGCTTACCTGTGACCTGAAACCGGGTGACGAGGTCATCGTGCCGTCACATACATTTGTCGCTTCCGCGGCCGCGATTCATCACGCAGGAGGCACTCCTGTTCCCGTTGACTGTGGCACCGATCACCTGATCGATGCTGAATCAGTACAAGCCGCGCTGAGTGCAAGGACGCGGGGCATAATGCCTGTGCAGCTCAACGGACGCACCGCCGCAATGGATCCAATAGTCGCACTGGCGGAGCAACACGAGTTGTTCATCGTCGAGGATTCCTGCCAGGCACTGGGATCGACTTACAAGGATCAACCCGCCGGTTCGTTCGGACTTGCCGGGGCGATTAGTTTCTATCCGTCCAAGACACTTGGGTGTCTTGGTGACGGCGGCGCTGTGCTGACCAACGACGATTCGATCGCAGATACGGTACGTTTATTGCGCGACCATGGGCGCGAAGCGAGCGGTGATGTGGCGCGTTGGGGATTCAACACGCGACTGGATAACGTGCAGGCGGCCGTGTTGAGCATTAAATTGAAGAGCTATAACAAATCCATCAGTCACAGAAGACGATTGGCGGGCATTTACGATGAGCGACTGGCCGGGGCCGAGCAACTTCTGCTTCCTCCCGGGCCGGAATCTTCGGCAGATCATTTCGATATCTATCAAAACTATGAAATTGAAGCTGAGTCCCGTGATTTACTGCGTCAGCACCTGGCAGACAACGGCGTGCATACCATTCTGCAATGGGGAGGAATGGCGGTGCACCAGTTTTCTAAACTTGGGTTCGATCAGACACTGCCTTACACGGAGAGAATGGTTGATCGATTCATGCTGCTACCCATGAATACGTCTCTGAATGACGACGACATTCATTATATTTGTGATCAGATTCTGGCGTTTTACGCATCCTGATGGATCTCTTCTTACTCCTATTTCCGGACTATCAATGACGAACAAAGAACCGACGCCGGTTTCCGCCGGGCTGCGCACGAACGCAGAGCAAGAGGAAGCCGGAAAGAACAAATCCTGCTTTGATCGAAACTCATCTTCGTGGGAACAGAAGATGGAAATGTTTCCGAAGTATGTACGACGCCAGAACCTGACGCGTTTCATGGCGCTCTACGAGATCTTCAAGCGCGTTCTGACGGTCAAGGGATCGATAATTGAATGCGGGGTCAATCACGGCTTCGGCATCATGACCTGGGCCAAGCTCTCCGCCATTCTGGAACCCGTTAATCTGACTCGACGCATTTACGGGTTTGATACGTTTTCCGGGTTTCCGGACATTGCCGAGGAAGATCTTTCGGACCACAGCTCGCATATACGTGCAGGCGATTTGTTCGCTGATTCCTATGACGAGATCATGGAGTTGACGGCGATTCATGACAGTACCCGATTCATCGGTCATGTACCGAAAGTGGAGCTCATTCGTGGCGACGCGGTGCAAACTATTCCTGAATTTATTGCAGGCAATCCGCATGTCGTGGTCAGCCTGCTGTTCCTGGATTTCGATTTATATGAACCGACGAAAGCTGCGCTGGAAAGTTTCGTCCCAAGAATGCCCAAAGGTGCTGTGATCGCGTTCGATGAACTGGACAATCCACTCTGGCCCGGAGAGACGCAGGCGATGCTCGAGTTCTTCGAGAAACATCGCTTTAGACTGGAGCGCTGCCCGTTCGACCCCTACATCGGTTTTGCCGTCCTGGATTGAAAGTTATGCAATCGAACGCCGGTAAGTGCGACGCTGATGTACTCGCGAAAAAGATTCGCCGCAGCGTTGTGCGAATGACCCACCTTGGGAAGAGTTCTCACGTGGGATCAGCATTGTCGATCGCCGATATTCTGGCCGTCTTGTATGGCGATATTTTGCACGTTGATCCCGACAATCCAGCGATGGCCGACCGGGACCGGTTCCTGCTGAGCAAAGGTCACGCTGGTGCCGCGGTGTATGCCGCGCTTGCGCATTCGGGATTCATGCCCGAGGACACGCTGGATCAGCACTATCAGAATGGCTCAAACCTGAGCGGCCATGTATCCCACAAGGGCGTTCCAGGCGTCGAGCTATCAACCGGGTCACTCGGTCATGGATTAGGCGTCGCAACGGGCATGGCGAAGGCGGCAAAGATCCAGCAACGCGGCCATCGTGTTTTTTGTCTCTTAAGTGATGGTGAGTGCGATGAAGGTTCCAATTGGGAGGCGATTCTGTTCGCCGCTCACCACGGCCTGGACAACCTGACGGCCATAGTTGACTACAACAAGATTCAAAGCCTCGCGCCGGTGTCGGAAACGATCGGGCTGGAGCCGTTTGCCGATAAGTGGACGGCATTTGGATGGAATGTTATCGAGGTCGACGGTCACAACCATGACGAGTTGCGCGGCGCGTTTGCTCGTGGTCTGTCAACGAATGACGAGCAACCGCAGTGCGTCCTGTGCCATACGACCAAGGGGAAGGGCGTGTCTTTCATGGAAGATAGTGTTTTGTGGCACTACAGGACACCCCAGGGCGAAGAATACGATGCCGCAATAAGGGAGCTCGACAGTGCGTGACAGCGTGGTAGGCCGCCTGACTGAACTCGCCCAGGAGGATCAGCGCGTCATTCTGATAACCGGAGACCTTGGGTTCGGCGTGTTGAACGAATATCGTGAGAAATGCGCCGGCCAGTTTATTAATGCCGGAGTCGCTGAGCAGAACATGACCGGGGTCGCCACGGGTATGGCGCTCGAGGGTATGATTGTCTTCACCTACTCGATCGGGAATTTCCCGACGCTGCGCTGCCTCGAGCAGATTCGCAATGACGCCTGTTACCACAATGCGAATGTGAAAATACTGGCGGTCGGGGGCGGCTTCTCCTATGGCCAGCTCGGCATGTCGCACCATGCGACCGAAGACCTGAGCATCATGCGTGCGCTGCCCAATATGCAGGTTATTGCCCCGTCAGACCCCTGGCAGGCGAGATTGGCGGTGGATTTCCTGGTGGAACATTCCGGACCCTGCTATTTGCGCATCGACAAATCGGCTGCCGGCCTCGACGAGCCGGACGAGGGCGGATTCACTGCGGGCAAAGCACGGGTCTTGAGCAGTGGCGATGATGTCGCCATTATCGGTACAGGCGGAATTCTCGCTGAATGCAACGAAGCTGCAAATGCGCTTGAGGGCGAGGGCGTATCCACCGGTGTGATTGAAATGGCCACCGTGAAGCCCATCGACGTCGACGCCATTGTGGCGGCGGCTGAGCGTGTTGCAATTATCGTTACGGTCGAGGAGCACTCTGTCATCGGCGGATTGGGTGGCGCAGTTGCAGAGGTCATGGCGGAACATGCATGTTCTGCTCGACTCATTCGCATCGGATTGCCTGATATCTATTCAAGCGTTGTCGGGTCGCAGGAGTACCTGCGGAATTTCTACGAGATGGATGCGGCTGCCATTGCGCAGCGAATAAAAGCGGCAGCTGCTGATTGACGCCGATGAAACGGTTAGTCGATGTCATTGTATCGTTACTGGGCCTGTTATTAGCGGCGCCGATTTTGCTTGGATTCATTATCGCGATCTGGCTCCAGGATTTTCATTCGCCATTCTACGTCGCTGATCGTATTGGCAGGCACGGCCGTGTATTCAGAATGGCGAAACTGCGCTCGATGGTTGTCAATGCCGATCGAAGCGGTGTGACGTCTACGTCAGAAAATGACCAACGGGTAACGGCAGTCGGACGATTGATTCGTGCCTTCAAGCTGGACGAGATCACTCAGCTGTTCAACGTCCTGAAAGGTGAAATGAGCCTGGTCGGACCACGACCCAACGTCATGCGCTGGGGCGTTGAGCTATATACAGATGTTGAGAAGCAGCTTTTGACGGTGCGGCCGGGCATTACGGACCTGGCTTCAATCGTATTCGCCGACGAAGGCGCCATACTCGCGGATCAGACGGATCCGGATCTCGCTTACAACCAGCTCATCAGGCCCTGGAAAAACCGCCTGGCCCTGGTCACCGTTGGCAATTGTTCGATGCGCTGTTACCTGCGCATCATCTGGCTGACGGTTGTCGGAATTGTATCGAGGCCTAAGGCGCTGGCTGGCGTGCAGGACCTGCTTCTGCGCCTGGACGCCGACAAAGAACTGCGCCTGGTCGCAAGCAGGACAGTGCCCCTGAAGCCGGCGGCGCCTCCTGGCGCCAGTCAAATAGTGACCTCGAGAGAATTTGCCTAGGACGAGACCAACCTGCCAAAAGTTGTACGTTTCCCGGCACATACGATAAATCAGATCACGTCCGAGGGCCTGCAGGTTCCGCCAATCTCGCTCGCCAGTGCTAACCGAAAGATATTCCCGTGGCCCGCAAACCTGTTTGGACCCGGTCTAAATGTCGGCAGATCGGAACCGCACGGCGACCACACAGAATTATTATGTCAAAGATCCTGCATATGTAGTAAATTAGTTCCAGTTTTCAGGAGCTTGGAAAATATATGGAGATTCAAGCTTCCATGCGAACGTCGGGTGGTGTTGCTGCTGATGCCCGCCTTCGCCACACCGTTCGTTCATCCGATTCGAAGAAATTTTCCGCAGGAGGTCAACGACAGACGAATTCGTCCGTTAGTGAACCAGTTCTCTGAAAAAGCCATCGATATTATGTCTAAATAAAAACTGATCATGGAATGAACAAAAAAAATGGATGAGAAGAGCGTTAGAAATCAAATACTGAGCCTGCCTCGAGGCGTCAAACAGGCGCTGATGCTTGGCGCTGACACTGTCGGCCTGGTTGCATCCATTCTGCTTGCGACGTGGTTGCTGGCAGTGGCAACGATCGATTTATCCGCACTTGCGATTCTGACTGGCGCGACATTCATGGTCACCGTTTTGTCGGCCCGGCATGAAGGTTTCTACCACTCAATCGTACGTTATGTGGGCATGGATCTCGCCGTCTCCGGTGTCAAAGTGGCATTCCTGTCCGCGGTCACGATCGGACTCGCTGCGCAATTCTTGGGTTTTGGTATTCACCCGGTTAAGTTTGCCGTCAGTTTTGCCGGATTCTTCCTGCTTTACCTGCTTGGCAGCCGATACGCGGCTCAGTACATGTTGAATCGCCGCAATCCGGAACGCGAGCGCGTCATCATCTATGGCGCAGGCGAGGCGGGCGCTCGCCTGGTGCTGTCATTGCAGGACGGCGATTCCTTTTTGCCGGTCGCCGTTGTAGACGACAAAACAATGCTGCAGGGCAAACGGGTCGGTGGGATCCTGGTCCATCCCAGACAGAGCCTCGAGGGTCTGATCGAGAAGTTCGACGTGACCCGCGTCCTGCTGGCACTGCCGAGCGCATCGCGGCGTCGTCGCCTGACCATCATCTCAAGCCTTGAAAATTTCAATGTACATATTCAGACCATACCGGATCTGAATCACCTGGTTAGCGGCAAAGCACGCGTCGATGACCTGCGTGACGTCGATGTCGCAGACTTGCTGGGGCGAGATCCGGTGCCACCCGACAATGAGCTCCTGAGCAGATCGGTGACCGGTAAATCTGTCATGGTAACGGGTGCTGGCGGTTCCATCGGGTCCGAGTTGTGCAGGCATGTATTACGTCAGAACCCGAAAACGCTGGTTCTTTTCGAAATTTCGGAAGTGGCGCTTTACAACATCGAAAAAGAGATTCGAAAGCTCGCCAAGAAACACGGCATTGACGCAGAAATCGTTGGGCTCCTTGGCTCAGCGCATCATCAGGATCGTGTTCACGAGATCATGGTGTCCTTTGAGACCAAGACGGTTTATCACGCGGCGGCCTATAAGCACGTGCCGGTCGTGGAGCAGAATATCCTCGAAGGCGTGCACAACAACGTATTCGGGACCCTGCATCTTGCCAGGGCAGCAGTGCAGGCCGGGGTCGAGACTTTTGTCCTGATTTCAACAGACAAGGCGGTTAGCCCGACCAACGTCATGGGCGCCACCAAACGCTTCTCGGAACTCGTCTTGCAGGCAATGCAGGACCAGCACGAAGACTGTTGTTTCTGCATGGTGCGCTTTGGCAATGTGCTGGAATCCTCGGGCTCCGTGGTGCCGCTGTTCCGCGAACAGATTCGGGCAGGCGGCCCCGTGACCGTGACGCATCGCGATATCATTCGCTTTTTCATGACGATTCCGGAGGCCGCGCAACTCGTCATCCAGGCCGGCGCAATGGCGCGTGGCGGCGATGTGTTTGTGCTCGACATGGGCGAGCCGGTCAAAATCCAGGATCTCGCGCGGCGCATGATCCGCCTGATGGGGCTCACCGTCAGGGACGACGAAAATCCGGATGGCGATATCGAAATCGAATACACGGGCCTGAGGCCGGCCGAGAAGCTCTATGAAGAGCTGATGATCGGTACAAACGTGTCCGGAACCAGCCATCCGAGAATCATGCGCGCGAACGAAGAATATATCGAAAGTGCGGCGCTCTTGCCGCTGATAGAACAGCTGATGCAGTGCTCGCGATCCCTTGATCGCGACTCCGTTCGCCAGGTGCTGCTCGACTCTGTCAGTGGTTACAAGCCAACCAACGGCATCGACGACCTGGTATGGGTCAAGAATCGCGCGCTTCGGCAGCACGAAGAATCAGAAAAGGTCGTCAACCTGCCCAAGCGGTCTGCCTAGCCTGGTATTGGATAGATCTGCCAGCCAACGATCAGCCAGGTCAAAGGCTGTTTTGAGCGACGAAAAGAAAGGCGAACCCGGGTCACATAACAAATCGTGCGGCACGTCGTCGGATTCGCGCCTTGCGACGGTATAATACGGCCGTAAATCCTAATCTGAACAGAAAGTTACCGATGAATATAACGATATTCGGCTCCGGCTACGTCGGCCTCGTCACGGGGGCATGCATGGCCGAAATGGGCAATAACGTGGTCTGCGTCGATATTGACGAAGACAAGATCAGGCGCCTGAATGCCGGCGATGTCCCGATCTACGAGCCCGGGCTGGATGACTACCTGCAAAGAAACCGGGACGCTGGTCGCCTCGAATTCACAACCGACGTGGCACAGGGCGTCGATCATGGTCTCTTTCAGTTCGTTGCGGTGGGTACGCCGCCTGACGAGGACGGATCTGCCGATCTGAAACATGTTCTGGCCGTGGCCCGATCGATTGGCCAGCACATGAACGATTACCGCATCGTTGTCGACAAGTCGACGGTGCCGGTAGGGACAGCAGACCAGGTCGGTGCCGCGATCCAGGATGAATTGAGCAAGCGCGACGCTGCGCACCAGTTCGACGTGGTATCTAACCCTGAATTCCTGAAAGAAGGTGCGGCGATCAGCGACTTCATGAAGCCGGACCGCATCGTTGTGGGTACGGACAACCCGCGCACGACGGAATTGTTGCGTGCGCTTTACGAGCCGTTCAATCGAAATCACGATCGTATGATCACGATGGACGTGCGTTCGGCTGAACTGACCAAGTATGCGGCGAACGCGATGCTGGCTACCAAGATCAGCTTCATGAACGAGCTGGCGAATATTGCCGAACTCGTCGGCGCAGACATCGAGAACGTGCGCGTCGGCATGGGTTCTGATCCACGTATCGGCTATCACTTTATTTATCCAGGTGCCGGCTACGGCGGCTCCTGTTTTCCGAAGGACGTCAGGGCGCTGGCGAAATCGGCGGCCGGCAACGGCTATAGCGCGGCCCTGATGGAAGCCGTCGAAGAGGTCAACAACCGGCAGAAGAATCGCCTGTTCGAGAAGATCTCCACGCACTATGATTCTGATCTCGACGGTAAAACGATTGCGCTGTGGGGCCTTTCGTTCAAACCCAAGACCGATGACATGCGCGAAGCCTCCAGCCGGGTTCTCATGGAGTCGCTTTGGGAGGCCGGTGCCACAGTACGCGCATACGACCCGGAAGCGATGGACGAAACCAGGCGCCTGTATCCCGGATGCCGGTGGGCTGACCCTGTGTGAGTCCGCCCAGGACGCGCTCGATGGCGCTGATACGCTCGCGATTGCCACCGAATGGCAGGAATTCCGCAGCCCGGATTTTAACCATATAAAACAGACACTTACCGACCCGGTGATCTTTGACGGCCGCAACCTCTACGATCCGGCCATGCTCTCGTCGCTGGGCATTACGTACTACGGCATCGGCAGAGGTCAGTCAGTAAAGGACTTTTCGTACAACGGTCCCGATCGGCGGGGCGCCAGACGCAGGTCAGATTAGGCATTAGCGAACACAGCACAGGATTGGGGTAAACGCATGGCAGTGATTCAACCAGTCATCCTCTCAGGCGGATCCGGGACGCGATTGTGGCCGGCATCGCGCGCGATGTATCCGAAGCAGCTCTTGCCCTTGGTGGGCGAGAAAACGATGTTGCAGGAAACGGCGCTGCGGCTCGCGGGGAAAGAGAACCTCGCGGACGAGACGATTGTCGTGTGCAACGAGGCGCATCGCTTTCTGGTCGCGCAGCAGCTGAGCGAAATCGGCCAGGGTGCAAAAATCATCCTGGAACCCGAGGGGCGCAACACAGCGCCCGCCGTTGCGCTTGCCGCACTGACGGCGCTACGAGATTTGAAAGACGATGCTGAGGCACCACTGTTGCTGGTCATGCCCGCCGACCACGTGATCAATGACGCACAGAAGTTCATGGACGCGGTGAGCCAGGGTGAGGCATCAGCGCAGGACGGTGACCTCGTGTTGTTCGGCATCGTGCCCACGTCCGCCCATACCGGCTATGGATATATCGAGGCGGAAGCGCATGCCGAAGGCACGTCTCCGATCAACTCATTTGTTGAGAAACCTGACATAAAGAATGCGATCAGGATGCTCAAGTCGATCAGCTATTTCTGGAACGCCGGGATTTTCCTCTTCCGTGCCGACACGTTCCTCGAGGAACTGGGCAAGCACGCACCAGAGATGCTCGCAGCCTGCCAGGCAAGTATTGACGGCGCTGCTATCGACACCGATTTCGTCCGGCCTGATGCAGATGCGTTCAAGGCGTGCCCGTCGGATTCGATTGACTATGCGGTCATGGAAAAAACGGATCGGGCAGCGATGGTGCCCCTCGATGCCGGCTGGAGTGACGTCGGTTCCTGGGAGGAGCTGCACAAGGTCAGTAGCAAGGATAAGGACGGCAATGCCGTATCCGGCGACGTGGTGACGCACAATTGCACTAACACCTATATCAGCAGCTCGAGTCGGCTCGTCACCGCTGTCGGCATGGACAACGTCGTCATTGTCGAGGACAAGGATTCGCTTCTGGTCGTGTCGAAAGACAAGTCCCAGGACGTCAAAGAACTCGTCGACAAACTCAAAGCGCAGAGCGGGAAGAAACGAAGCTGCACAGGCAGGTGTTCAGGCCCTGGGGCAGTTACGATGGACTCGATGCCGAAGACGGATTCCAGGTCAAACGCCTGATCGTAAATCCGGGCGCGGTGCTGTCATTGCAGAAGCATGCGCAGCGCGCGGAACACTGGACGGTGGTGAAGGGCAAGGCACGCATCACGCTGGATGACAAAGAGTTCGACCTGACCGTGAACGAATCGACCTACATTCCGATTGGCGCGGTACACAGAATTGCGAACCCGTTCGATGAGCCGGTGCATATCATCGAAGTGCAGTGCGGCGACTATCTCGGCGAAGACGACATCGTTCGGCTCGAAGACAACTACGGCCGCGAAGGCACGAATACCTGAGAAATTTGCTGCCATCGACAAATGTATTGTGGGAGCGGCTTTAGCCGCGATTGCCCAGGACATATCATTAGGCCCGTAGGAGCGGCTTTAGCCGCGATTGACCAAAACCGATTATTAACCCGTAGGAGCGGCTTCAGCCGCGATAGATCCTAAAAGAACGGAAATAGAAACTGGGGAGCGGCTTTAGCCGCGATAGGCCAAAGCCGATTATAGACCCGTAGGAGCGGCTTCAGCCGCGATAGGCCGAACTCAAAAGAAACCCGTGGACGACAAATCGCGGCTGAAGCCGCTCCCACGTTAAGCAACTAAGAACGCGAGAACATAAAAAATGCCAACCAAAATCACCTGCTTCAAAGCCTACGACATCCGTGGGCAGATCCCGAATGAGCTGAACGCGGACGTCGCCTATCGCGTGGGAAACGCGACGGCCGAATTCCTCGATGCGAAGACGGTCGTGCTTGGCCGGGACATGCGCCTGTCGAGTGCGGAGTTCGCCGATGCGGTCGCCACGGGTCTGACGGAAGCCGGTGTAAAGGTTCTCGATATCGGACTCTGCGGTACCGAGATGGTCTATTTCGCGACGGGGCACCTTAAGGCCGATGGCGGCATCATGGTCACCGCGAGCCATAATCCGGCTGACTACAATGGTTTGAAGCTGGTTCGCGAAGATGCGAAGCCGATCAGCGGCGACACCGGGCTGAAGGACATTCAGGCAATCGCCGAGCGAGACGAGCGAAAAACGGCCTCAAATCCAGGTACACGCGACAGCGTCGACCTGTTCGATGACTACATTCAACATCTGCTGGGATACATTGACGCCAGCAAGCTGAAACCACTCAAGCTCGTCGCGAATGCCGGAAACGGTTGCGCCGGAATCGCACTGGACGGACTGGAGAGGCATCTGCCTTTCGATATCGTCAAGATTCACAATGAACCGGACGGCACGTTTCCCAATGGCATACCCAATCCCATGTTGCTCGAGAATCAATCCGTGACTGCGGACGCCGTCGTCGAGCACAAGGCTGATATGGGCATCGCCTGGGACGGCGACTTCGATCGCTGCTTCCTCTTCGACGAGAAGGGTGGCTTCATCGAGGGCTACTACATCGTTGGGCTTCTCGCCGAGAGTCTTCTTGCCCATAACCCGGGTGGCAAGATCGTGCATGACCCGCGCCTGACGTGGAATACATTGGACATCGTTGAAGGGGCGGGTGGCGTTGCCGTGCAGAGCAAATCCGGGCACTCATTTATCAAGGAAAAGATGCGCGCCGAGGATGCGATCTACGGCGGGGAGATGAGCGCACACCACTATTTTCGTGATTTCTCCTATGCCGATAGCGGCATGATCCCCTGGCTACTGGTGGCCGAGCTGATGTCGGTCACCGGAAAGACGCTGTCGGAACTGGTCGGTGAGCGGATCGCCAAATATCCGGCAAGCGGCGAGATTAATCGCCAGGTAGCGGATGCCGGAGCGACGCTACAGAAGCTTCACGATGAGTATGCGGCGGATGCCCTGCTGGTCGACGATATCGATGGCTATTGCTTCGAGTTTCCCGAATGGCGTTTCAATATTCGCATGTCGAATACGGAGCCGGTTGTCAGGCTCAATGTCGAGAGTCGCGGTGACGAGGATCTGATGAAGGCGAAGACAGAAGAGATCCTGGCGCTGATGTCAGAGTAACAAGACTGCCGCCGCCAGCCCGGCGATGGCACCGGCAGCATTGAGTAAAACATCAAGCAACGTGCCGAATCGTCCCGGCACGCGGGTCTGATACCACTCCAGGGCTGCTCCCAAACCGACCGCAAGCACAAACGCGATCGCAAGTCTCAGCCAGCGCGGAGCGACGCCTTCGAGCGTCCAGGTCCAGAGCCAGGCCATGCCGGCATAGATCAGGAAATGCATCAGCTTCTGTACGAATGTTGGCGTTACGGCAACCAGCCAGACGAATTTCGAGTCGCCGGATTGAGCATGTCCTGGAATTGCTGACAAGACGATGACTGCCGCAACCAGCGTCAGCGTGATGATCCAGCGGATCGATATTGGAATCGCCATCAGAATCGAATCAGGCAGATGCGTCGGTACGACGCTTCAAACACGTCGACTGCCCGCTCCGCGGTCTTGCCGTCCCAGAGCGGTGGGCGCTGGCCTTTGGGCCAATCGCCGGCAAGCACCGCGTCAGGTTTTCATCCAGATTGTCTGCCCGAATCAGTTTGTTCGTACCCATCGTCACGGTGATCGGTCGTTCGGTGTTCTCGCGCAACGTCAGGCACGGAATCCCCAGGTAAGTTGTTTCTTCCTGTAAACCGCCTGAATCGGTGATGACCACCCGAGCGCCGGTGACAATATTCATGAAGCTCACGTAGGGCAGTGGATCCAGGAGATGTATGTTCTCGTTGCCATCGAGCCTGTCTCGCAAGTCGAATTTCTCTAGCCCGTTGATCGTGCGCGGGTGTGCGACGAAAACAATGGGCAGCTCGGAGGAGGCTTTATCAAGCGCATCGATAATCGGTGTCAGCGAGTCCAGCGCATCGACGTTTGATGGTCGATGGAGGGTGACGAGCGCGTATTCACCGGCCTTCAAACCCAAGTCAGCCTGGGCATTCGAGCTTTCAATCTTGTCGCGCAGCATTTCAAACGAGTCGATCATGATGTTGCCGATAAGATCGATCTTGTCGCCGCTGACGCCTTCCGCTTTCAGGTTCTCGTCGGCATCCGGCGATGGCGTCCACAACACGTCGGCAATTGCGTCGGTGACAAGTCGATTGATCTCTTCGGGCATGCGCCGGTCGCCGCTGCGCAGCCCGGCCTCGAGATGCACGACGGGAATCCACAACTTGGTGCCGACCTGTGCGCAGGCGGCAGTGGAATTGACGTCGCCGACCACAATGATCCAGTCCGGTCGATCAGCCATGCACACCTTCTCGTAGGCGATCATGACGCCACCCGTCTGCTCGGCGTGCGAGCCACTGCCGACGCCCAGATGATGAGCCGGTTTGGGCAGCTGCAAATCCTCGAAGAACACATCCGACATGTTGACGTCGTAGTGCTGGCCAGTGTGTACCAGGACGGGATCAGCCCAGTTCGTTCGTTTGAGCGCGTGGTAGAGCGGCGCAACCTTCATGAAGTTGGGTCGCGCGGCGGCTATGAGGTGTATTTTGATGGCTGGGATCCTGGCTAATTCGTCGGTTACCGAGTGCTTGTAAACAGCATCTTGAAAGGATATTTTTCTGCAACTGCGTTATGCGATACTGTATCTGGTCTGTTCAATTCTACCGGCGCTGAGCATATGATCGGCCCGTGCGAAAAACAACGATCAGACGTGGTTTTTTGTGGCGGGACCGCCAATTGCGACCTGCGTCTCCCGGCGCGCATGAGAGTGGCGTCACGGCCATCTGACACTTTCTGATCTACTATCGAGCGAATCTGTGGGAACCAGCGCCTTGCGGCAGAATTCCAGCCTGTTGAAGAATATGCCGAAAGCCGAGGCCCTCACGACCCGCATTGTGGCGACTAAATAATAATATGTCCACGTGGTCCATAAATAACGTCATCCGAACCCCGCTATTGCTGATGGCCGGCATCGAGGCGTTGATTTTGTACTCGTCGATCTTCGTTGCAGGAATCGTCGTTTTTGGCAGCGTTGCCGATTGTGAGGCAAATCTTGGCCCACTTGCGCCGAGAGCTGCGACGGTGGCCGGCATTATCCTGGTCAGCATGATCGCCATGGGGCTCTATCAGTTTCATCAGCGTATGCAATATCGCGAGGCCGCGGTTCGTGTGATTGCAGGCGTCCTGGCCGGCTGTGTCGTCATAGGCGCCCTGTTCTATGCGTTGCCGGCATCGATAGTGACACGCGATGTCGCCGGAATCGCTGTGGCGTACTCGATGCTGTTGCTGCTTGTCGTTCGTTATTTCTTCGTTCGAACAGTGGACAGAAACATATTTCGTCGTCGCACATTGATCTACGGTGCAGGCGAGCGCGCCGCCAGCATTTCCGATTTGCGCAGGAAGGCGGATCGGCGCGGTTTCCAGATCGTCGGCAAGATAGCGCCCGATGACGACCATGTAATCGGTGACACCGACGTCCTGACCGTTAACGGCCGCTCGATTGTAGAAATCGCCGAACAAAAAGAGGCTGACGAAATTGTCGTCGCCATGGACGATCGCCGCGGCAAACTCCCGATTCGCGAGTTACTGGATGCACGGCTGAAAGGCATCGAGATAATCGATTTGCTGGAGTTCCTGGAGCGGGAGACCGGCAAGATTCGCGTGGATCTCGTTAACCCCGGCTGGCTGATCTTTTCGTCCGGATTCCGTACGTCTGCGTTTCGTCGCTTTAACAAGCGGCTCGTGGACCTATTGGTTAGCGCCACGTTGCTTCTTGTCCTTTGGCCAATCATGTTGCTCGTCGCCCTGGCGATCAAAATGGAAGATGGCCTCAGAGCGCCTGTTTTCTACCGCCAGCTGCGCGTTGGACGCAGCGATGAACCGATTTCTGTACTCAAGTTTCGCAGCATGACGGAGAATGCTGAATCCGAGGGCGAAGCGGTATGGGCAACGTCTGAAGACAAGCGAATTACACGCGTTGGCAAGTGGCTGCGAATCAGCCGGGTCGACGAGCTGCCGCAGGTCCTGAACGTGCTGCGAGGGCAGATGAGCCTGGTGGGCCCTCGACCGGAGCGTCCGGAGTTCGTAGAGGGCCTTAAAGAAACTATTCCGTACTATTCGGAACGCCACGTACTGCATCCGGGTGTCACCGGCTGGGCACAACTCAAGTATGGTTACGGCGCGTCGGAAGAAGATGCAATCGAGAAGCTGCAATACGATCTTTACTACGTGAAGAATCAGAGCCTGATGCTCGATATACTCATTATCCTGCAGACGGTGGAAGTGGTTCTCTGGGGTAAGGGGGCACGTTAGTCAAACGCAATGGTCGCCGGATCTGTGAACGAGATCGCGGTCGCGAACAGACCAAACAAAATAATATAGTTGCAGTTCAAAAGGCGCGTAGCTCAGGGGTAGAGCGCTGCTATTACATAGCGGAGGTCGGAGGTTCGAAACCTACCCGCGCCTACCAAGATTAAAAGAAACGATGATGAATACGATTGGCAAATTGCCAGTCAATTCAGCCAGATGACCCCCGATAATTGCTCGTTTTCACGGAGGCACACAGGTTTATTTCGTACGTTGCACGGAGCGTCAATCGGCCACAAGTATCGATCGCCCCGCAATATCGATTGCCAAATTGCCAGTCAATTCAGCCAGATGACCCCCGACAATTGCTCGTTTTCATCGAAGGCGCACAGGTCTGTTCGTTCGCACGGAGCGTCAATCGGCCACAAGTATCGATCGCCCCGCACTTCTCGATCGGCAAATTGCCAGTCAATTCAGCCAGATGACCCCCGATAATTGCTCGTTTTCGTCGGAGGCACACAGGTCTGTTCGTTTGCACGAAGCGTCAATCGGCCACAGGTTTCGATCGCCCTGCGAATACTCGATTGGCAATTTGCCAGTCAATTCAGCCAGATGACCCCCGATAATTGCTCGTTTTCATCGGAGGCACACAGGTTTGTTCGTATGCACGGAGCGTCAATCGTCCACAGGTTTCGATCGCCTTGGGCTTATCGTGGTTGACGCATTGCCAGTCAAGTGAGCCCGATGACCTTGAGTGGAATAGCCTGCTCTGTGGGTTACTGCCCTCAATTCGGACACTGCGACGGCGCCAGCCTCAAATAACGTACAAGGCTACTTCAGACAAAGTGGCCTCCTGGTTTTTACCCCACCTCGGTGCGAGTTTTTGTTGTTTTGGTTTCTGAACAGACCGTTATCTGGCGATTCGTAATCGACGTCGGGAAAGACCAAATACTAGCAATCCAAGTCCGAGCAGCGACAGTGTGCCAGGTTCCGGAACTGTCACACACGGATCCTGGTTGATGGCGAAGTTGCCGACGCCCCAAAGGTGATAGGGCTCAACAATCACTCGAGTAATCGTAGAGCACTTGCCGGCACTGCCGTAAACACCGAATCCCGGTGAGTCGCCGGGGCTAACACGGAAATATTCGGTCGTCTCATTGCCATCGGCATCGAATCCCTGGATCCAGCCACGACCGCTGAAGTCAGCACCGACAAAACTTGAAAATGCTCGCACTGGACTGGCGCCATCTGTATCAAACAGAAGTTCGATCCAGTTGATATGCGTCATATAAACGGAGCCGTGATCGTCGTATTGCCACCAGTCGGGATCGCCACCAGGAAGGAGGTTGTCCGGGTCGCCAACGATCATATCCAGGGAGTCAGTCGCTGGATCGGTGCCACCTTCTTCAAGGAAGTGAACGGTTCCGCCAAGCGGTGATTCAACGGATGTCACGACAGTACCGGGAGCGTTTGGGTCATCCCCAAATTGCGTCATGATGAATCCACCGGCTGCCGTCGCAGGCTGCCGGACCGAGGCCCAGGCTGGTTGCGTCATTGCCGGCACCAAGACACGTGATCGTGCCACCGAAATTATCCGGGTATTCGTCAATGATGACATCGGCATTTGCCGTGCTGCAGAGCGCAAGCACGAGCGCTGGTCCGCTCCTGAAGAGGGTCTTTCTAATTGATTCAGTCACTGTCAGTACACTCCATGTATTCAGATGACCAGGGAACTTCCTGTTCTATTAGTTCAAAGCAAGGTCTGTGCCAATCGATAAAATATGTTTTTAATCAGAGAGTTAGGAGTTAATGTTCTTATGGTAAGAGACTGATCGTATGCAATTCCGACACGCCGATATTGGTTGCCTGGATCGGTGCGTAAATGATGAGAATTGCGTCACAACAGGTCGTGACAACTACTCCAACCTTATTTCTACCAGGTTGAATGAGCGTCCGGATTCGGCGCGCGTCGCAAAAATAGCGAGAGTATCAATTCGCGCCATATCCATTTGGCGGTCAATCGGTGCATTCCGGATTTCTTGCAGAGGTATACGGATGGTCT
>CAWKOQ010000003.1:0-42456 GCA_963850825.1 uncultured Gammaproteobacteria bacterium
CATAAAAACCGAATGTGCCCTGGCGTCCGCCGTCCAGTTCAAAAACACGCGAGTCTAACCCCAGGTCTTCGATCGTCCAGTCGAGCTGGTAGCCATCGCTGACGTAGCGTCCATGGCCGTCTACGTTGGCGTAGCCGCCTTTGTCGTCATAACCCGTCGCGTTGCCGAATCGAATCGCGCCATCCTCACCAACGTAGGTGGCGCCGGCGTCAACTTCAGCGCGGTATCCCTGGTCAAACGGGCAGGATTCGCATTTCCAGTCGCTGGTGTCGACCTGGGCGAAACTGATGGCCGGCGCCAGGAGAACCAGCGGCGCGATCAGGGTGCGGGAGAATAGTGTTGTTTGCTTGTGCATCGCTGCAAGCTCCTAGCGCATCAGCTTCGAGCCCGACGGGTGATTTGAACCATGCACCTGGTCGTGGCAGTTCAGGCAGGCCTGACCCAACAGGTATTGAGACGGCATGCCGCTCGGCATGCCGCGTTCGTCCTGCGGCAGGCTCGGGTGACCGTCCTGGGAGTGGCAGCTTTGACACAGCGTCGGCGCTCGCATGCTCAGCATTCCCGGATAATTCGATCCGTGCGGATCGTGGCAGTTGCCGCAGTCCTCGGCCACCGGCGCGTGTTCCCAAAGATAGGGGCCGCGGGTTTCGGCGTGGCAGTCATAGCAGGTGTCGTTGGTCGTCGCCCTTGCGAGCAGGCGATCGGTCGTGTTGCCGTGCGTATTGTGGCAGCCGCTGCAGTCCATCTTTCCCTGGCGCAGCGGGTGTGCATACGGCTTCATGGATTGCGTGCGCTGCTGCTGGTGGCAGTCGAAACACACCTCGGCCTGCGTTGCCGTGCTCAGTACCGGGTCGCGTTCGACGTGAAGTGTGTGGCAGTCGGCGCAGGCGACGGTGTTGTTGTCGTGTGCGCTGCCGTGCCAGGCGAAACCGGCATCAGTCAGGTGGCAGTCGATGCAATAAGCGTTCTGCTCGGGAACCGGCGTGCCGGAGTCGGAGCCGAAACGCACCATCGGTGGCCGTTCCTGGCCGCGCCGTACGCGCCCGGAGTGATCACCACCGGGGCCGTGACAGGCTTCGCACTGCAGCTGACCGTGACCGAAAGGAGAATTCGGATCGGTGGGCACCGCGTGCCTGCTGCGAAATACGGCCAGGACCGTCTGATCGTCATGGCATTGAAAGCAGGTGTCCGCGCCCTTCTTGCTGTAACTCGCCGCCTCGTCGTCCTGCGCTGACACAACAGCAGGCGCCGAGATGGTCACAAGGGCCATCGTCAGCAGGAACAAGCAGCCTCGCCGGCGGGCTTTAAAAATCCGCCACATTAGTTGAACTCAAACGTACCGACGCCGTGGACAACACCGACATCAGCCGAGCGTCCTTCACCGTGGCAAAGCGCGCAGGTCTCGACACCTGACGATGTCAGTGTGCTGTTTGCCGCCTTGGCCGCGTTGTAGTCACCGCCGTTCTGCTCCATATGACTGGCCGCCAGGCCGCTTGTGTGACAAGTCGAACACACGGCCGTATTAGGCGATTGGACAATGTCGTCGGTAGGCGTCGCTGGATTCACACCGCTGCGGACTGTGGTTCCGAGCACCGTCGACGGGTCAACGGGATAATAACCGCCAGGTTCGTGACAGCCTTCGCAGTTATTGAGCCGACCCGGGTACACGAAGTCGTAGGTGTGCGATGTGCTCGGGAACCCGAATCCACAGACGTTGTAGGGCACGCCTGTCGCGCCGGCGGCGTGCAGCGCATGGATCATGTACTTCATGTCGATCGACACGTCGTCGATGCCGAGCTCGGTAGCGCATGTACCGACGCGACGATTGATATCTGTCGCATTCGGGTTGTGGCAGGTAACGCACACTTCGATGTTGTCGGTGCGGTTGTTGCCGTGTATCGATAATTGGTTGTGGCAATCGTTGCATTTCTCGATGGCAACCGCGTTGCGCCTCGGTACGGCCGACGTGTCCGTGATCGGGGCGTATGCAATCGCATTGGTGACACCGATTCGCGTCGGCGTGCCGTTAATATCCACGGCCGGGTGGCCGTCTATGGTCACAGCGAGCGTGCCGCTGGCGGTCGCAGGGATCGCGATCGGCGAAGTCACGCTGAACACGCCGCCGCCTGCGGCTGTCGACGCACCGCCACAGGCCGTCAACGGGTTCATCGATACCGGCTGTCCCGGAGATTTAGGGCTGTCGACGTTGGTGTAGTCGGTGGTGTCCCAGGCGATGCCAATAGCGAGTCGACTCACGCCTTGGGCGCACGTGGTGAACTCGGAATCGTTCTGGATATCGTAAGGCGCATCGCCGTTAGTCGGGTCGGTCACCGAGAACTCGACGACAGGGACCTCACCGACGCCCGTGGCTGTGACGCTCAAGATGTTGTACTCGAAAGCTCTAGCGGCTTCAGCTTCCGGAATCTGGTGAACGGTGGCAACCTGAAGTTCAGACGGTCCCCGGGCTTCACCGTGGCACAGGGCGCACAGCGTATCGTCGGTGAACACGTACCCTCCCGGGTGGTCGCCGGCGTCCCAGTCGATATCATCATGGCAGGTACCGCAAGCAGCGCGGTTCTGTACCTCGCGCCAGTTACTGGCCTGTGGCACCGTGGTGTCGGACTCCTGGTGGCAGGTCGTGCAGTTTCTGACGTCCTGCGAAAATACGAAGTCGGAAAAATCGTGCTCGATATCATTGAAACCATTCACACTGTAGCCGTTTGCGAGCTTATTGCCGAAATTGTCGTTACCGTGGATCTTGTGGATCATTACTTTCATGTCCACGGAGCCGCCCCAGGGCTCCGCGGCATTTTCGCCGTCGACCGAATACGGGTTGTGGCAGGTCACGCAATGTTCAACGTCGAAGATAGCGTTACCGTGAGCAACCAAATTGTCGTGACAGGCGTTACAGGCAGCGTTGTCGACGATCAGGCGATGATTGTCGTTATTGACAGCGCCGCCGGTGGGCAGGAAGTCAGTGGGCGCGTTGTTCGCTGGAATGTTCTCGGGCGGCAGAAATCGTCTGGTGCGAAGAACGACACCCACCCGGTGGATCTTGGTCTCGTCGAAAACAGGACCGCTCGGATACGCTGTCAAAGCCTGTGCAAACGTATAGTTGTATACACCATCTCCGATTTCCTCAAAGTCGCCGGTAACGGCGTGCTCGGTCGCTGCATGAGCGTTTGCAATACCGGCATCGTCAATCGTGATATAGGACTGCCATTCGCTCGAGGCGCCATTCTGACCCGGGGATAGCTGCGCGATCGTGAAAAATACAGCGTCCGCCTGCAGACCCGTAATGCCAAAACCGACGTCGTTCGTGAGTCGCATCACGATAGTGGGTTCATCGACATCAAGGGGAAGCTCAGGGCTCAGCGAGACGTTGATCTTCTCGACTGATTGAATAGGCACGGCGGCAGAGCCTGTTGGCCCGGGATCTCCGCCCGGTCCTGGTGGGCCGCCGGCACCTTGACCACCAGCGGGACCGGTCGGACCCGTGTCACCACTGCAGGCAAACAAGAGGGCTGAGGACAGCAGTAATGCGGCCAGCTGCCATTTTCTGGCGATTGAGCGGTACATATCGTTTCCCTGTGTGTCGTTAGTGCTTGTCTTGCTTAAGGATTTCCTGCTTTTTTACAGACGGACGATCTGTGAGTGTGTTTTAGCAAATCCGGACCCTAATTGTATCGCGGCAACTACTTACTGGTTGTCGCTTGCGCGCGACCCGATAATATGCAGCATTCCGGGCCCTGACCAGCATTTTGATTCAGCATCGGTTCAGCGAGGAATACGGAAAATTGCGGTATGATCCCGCAGCAATCTGCGAATCGCCAGGAGACGACATGAAACGACTAACTATCTACTTAATGACCGCTGTACTTGCTACCGCTTTCTCGGCGGCCAATGCCGGCGATGTCGATGCACTGATGAAGGGCTGCAATGACTGTCACGGACCGGGCGGCGTCAGCCAGGCGAGCGACATACCGAGCCTCGCGGGCTTTCCCGAATTCGTGCACTCCGATGCGCTGTATCTCTACCGGGACGAGGAACGGCCCTGCGCTGAATCCAAGTATCGGCATGGCGACACGAGCCGCGCGGCGATCAGCATGTGCGCCGTTGCCGCGAAGTTGAGCGATGACGACATCGACGCGCTTGCGGCGGCCTATGCAGAACTGCCCTATGTAAAAATGAAGCAGGAATTCGATGCCACGCTGGCGGCGGCCGGCAAGGCTATACACGATGAGCATTGCGACAAGTGCCACTCGGAGGCCGGCACCAATCCGGACGACGAGGCCGGCATGATGGGCGGACAGCCGATGGACTACTTACGCAGTTCGTTCAAGGAATTCGTCGCCGATACTCGTTCGCAGCCGAAGAAGATGAAAGAAAAGATGGACATGCTGTCTGAGGCGGACTACGAAGCCCTCGCGCATTATTACGGCAGCATTCAATGACGAAATCCGGTGCCGCCAGCGATAACGCTGGCGGCATGTTCGCTGCTATCGATCGACAAGACGCACCGGCGTTCGTTGGTTTTCTGACCGAGGACGCCGTTTTTCGTTTCGGCTCCGCGCCGGCCGTGCGCGGGCGGGAGTCCATTCTCGCCGCAGTGGACGGTTTTTTCGGCACGATTGCGGGTTGCTCACATGATGTCCAGAAAACGCTGGCCAGCGGCCCGACCCTGGTTTGCGAGGGCGAGGTCACCTACCGCAGGCACAACGACACCGAGATTACGCTCCCATTTACTGACATTTTCGAGTATGACGGCGATCTGATATCGCGGTACAAGATCTATATCGATATCGGTCCGCTGTACGCCGAGTAGCTGCTCGTGCATCGGCCCGAGTAGCTGCGCGGGCATCGGCGAGAGCCGACTATCGGAAAACCCTGATAGCCCAACAGCCCGCCATTGACATACTAGGGCTACTGGCGTCAGGCAAATAAGAAATGGCAAAGGCCGTACAACTCGCTCCTCGTTCGCGTGGGCGTTCACAGGACCCCCGGGTCCTCCAAATTAGTCGTGGCAAGTCCTGGCTGGCCGTGGCGGCCGCGATCTTTTGGCTGGCGGCAGCTCCTGCACCGGCCCAGGACAACGAGGGGTGCTTCCGATGCCATGACGACGCCGAACTCACCGCCTTCCATGGAGACGAAGAGGTATCGGCTTACGTCGACGAGGCGGCCTACGCGGCATCCGTTCACGCCGACATGGCCTGCGTCGATTGCCACGCGGATCTGGCCGGCAGCAAGCGCCGGCGGCACGCCGAGGATCTGGAGCCGGTTGATTGCGAGCGACTGCCACAGGCCTCAGGCCAATGCGCACAAACGTAGTCTGCATGGTGTAGCCGCAAAAGACGGTGATCCTATGGCGCCGATCTGTGCGGACTGTCACGGCAAGCACGATATCCTGTCGGCCTCGGACCACAACTCGCCGACGGCGGTGATGAACGTGCCGCTGCTCTGTGGCAGTTGCCACCGAGAGGGATCCCCCGTATCCCGAACTCACGAGATATCGCAGGAGAACATCCTCGAGCATTACTCGATGAGTATTCACGGTGAGGGTTTGTTCCGTCAGGGCCTCACGGTTACGGCCGTCTGCACCTCCTGTCACACCTCCCATGACATTCGACCGCACACCGATCCGCGGTCGAGCATACACGCGGACAATGTCGCCGCGATGTGCACGACCTGCCACGGGCAAATCGAACAGGTGCATCGGAAGGTGATCGATGGCGAATTGTGGACCCAAGATCCGGGCAAAATTCCAACCTGTGTTGACTGCCATGCACCACACGAGATCCGCAACGTTTTCTACCCTGACGGACTGGCCAACAAGGACTGCCTGAGCTGCCACGCGGAGCCCGATCTGACGATGACACGCGCCGGCGGCGAGACGGTCAGCTTGTTTGTCGATGAACAGCACTACAGCGACTCGATGCACGCGGGTACTGCGTGCGCGCAATGCCACACAGAGGTGACAGTATCCAAAGAGCGCGCCTGCGAGACGATACAGTCCGAGGTCGATTGCAGCATCTGCCATGCCGAACAGGTCACCGAGTACGAGGGCAGTGCGCACGGCACCCTGTATGCGCAGGACGATCCGGATGCACCGACGTGCCAGGACTGCCATGCCAAACACGCCACGCTCGGCAGTGAATTTCCCGGGTCACCGACGTATCCGCGTAACGTCCCCGTGCTTTGCGGAGAGTGTCATCGCGTCGGTGAACAGGCCGCGACACGGATTCACGCCAAAGTGGACGACATCGTGGGCAGCTACGAAGACAGCGTCCATGGTCGAGCCCTGGAGGCCGGCCTCATCGTGGCGGCAACCTGCGCCGATTGTCACGGCGCACACTCCGAGCGTCCTCCCCAGGATCCGGAGTCCCCGGTGAGTCCGCAGAATATCGCTGGCACCTGCGGTACCTGCCACCACGGGATAGAAGAAACGTTCCGCACCAGCGTCCACTGGCCTGACGACCCGGATCCGGACAAAGAGTATCCCACCTGCGAGGACTGTCATGCTTCGCACACGATCTCGCGCACTGAACAAGTGGGATTCCGCACACAGATGATGGAGCAGTGCGGTCGCTGTCACGAAGACGAGACTGAAACCTTCTTCGACACCTTTCACGGCAAGGTCTCGCGCCTGGGTGGGGAGAGTGTCGCCAAGTGTTACGACTGCCATGGCACGCACGATATTCTCAGTCCGACCGACCCTGCCTCGCGGCTTAGCCGCGACAACGTGGTTGAGACCTGTGGCCAGTGTCACGAAGGATCGCACCGGCGTTTTGCCGGCTACCTGACACACGCGACGCACCACGATCGCGAGACCTACCCGTGGCTGTTCTGGTCCTTCTGGGGCATGACTGCGCTGCTGGTCGGTACGCTGTCGTTTGCGCTGCTGCATTCGCTGGCCTGGGTCGTACGCTTATTGCTGAACCGCGATGAGTGGAAGGCGCATAAGGCTATGTCGCGCAACAAGAACCAGAAGTTCTACCGTCGTTTTAGCCGCTACCAGCGCACCATGCATATCGTAATGATGCTCAGCTTCTTCACGCTGGCGTTGACGGGAATGGCATTGAAGTTCTCGTATATGTCCTGGGCACAGGTTACCTCCCGGGTACTCGGTGGGTTCGATGGCATGGGATTCCTGCATCGCATCGGTGCGGTCGTGTTGATCGGCGTCTTCATTGCGCACATATTTGATGTGCTTCGTCACAAGAAAACGACGGGACACACCTGGTTGCAGATCATTACCGGACCGGACTCCATCATTTTCAACGGCCGCGATCTCAAGGAGTTCTTCCAGTCCATCAAGTGGTTCTTCGGAATGGGCCCCCGCCCCAATTACGCTCGTTACACGTATTGGGAGAAGTTCGACTACTTCGCAGTAGCCTGGGGTGTGGCCATAATCGGTAGCACAGGGTTAGTGCTCTGGTTCCCGGAACTGTTTACCTACATCGTTCCTGGCTGGGCCGTTAACGTGGCGACGATCATTCACAGTGACGAGGCGCTGCTCGCGGTCGGTTTCATATTCACGATCCACTTCTTCAACACACACTTCCGCCCTGACAAGTTCCCGATGGATCCGGTGATATTCAGTGGGCGGGTGTCCGTGGAAGAGCTGAAATACGACAAGCCCGGCGAGTACGAGGCGATGGTGGAATCCGGTGAACTGGAGAATAATCTCGTGAGACCCTTCCCAGAGGCCAAAGAGCGCGGCGTGAGGATATTCGGTTTCCTGGCACTCGCCTTCGGACTGGTCCTGCTGAGCCTGATCATTTACACGATGCTGTTCGGCTACCGTTAGAGGTCGGGCGAAACGAAGACCTGAGACTACTCCAATGCGTAAACTGCTCACCATCCTGGTTCCCTGCCTGCTATTGGTGTCACCGACGGTTGACGCCGAGGAGGAACATCCCTGCAACGATTGCCACGAAGTCGATGTGGCGGTCTTTGAAAGCACCCCGCACGGCTCGACGGAATGCCTCGATTGCCATGTTGGCGCCGATAATCGCAGGCACAAGCGCGGGCTCGATCCGGTCGAGTGCGCGGGTTGTCATGCGGAGATTGCCGAAGAACAGATAATAAGCGTGCATGGACCGAAGGGCCGGCAACGAATGTCTGACCTGGAGCTTCCCTCGTGTTCGGGTTGTCATGGCGAACTACATGACATGACGCCGACGAACGATGCCATCCTCTCCGGTCCACGCCAGCCGCCAGGGAGAGACCTGCGGGGTTTGCCATGGCTCCGGGCAGCCCGCACCGCCAGGCGTCCATACGATTCGCCCGATAGAAGCCTATACCGCCAGTGTCCACGCCGCCGCTGTGGCAGATGGCCAACATGGCGCAGCCTGCAGCGACTGCCATTCGACGCACTCGCCGCTGCCGGCATCGGATCCTCGCTCCCGCGTCCATCGTTCGAACGTACCGGCCACCTGTGGAGCCTGTCACACAGCCATCACGGCCCAGTTCGAGCAGAGCATTCATGGCCTGGCCGCCGCCAACGGCGTCGGTGACTCGCCCGTTTGCACCGATTGTCACGGCGAGCATCGCATCCTGGCCGTAAGCGCCGACGGCTCGCCGGTATCGGCGACCAATATCCCGATTCGCGTCTGCGGCCCCTGTCACTCGAATGTGCGGCTGAACGAGAAGTACGGTCTGAACATGGATCAGGTCCCGTCCTATGAGGACAGCTTCCATGGGCTGGCGGCTCGCGGCGGTGTGCAGCGGGTTGCGAACTGCGCGAGCTGTCACGGCGTGCATTACATCCTGCCTTCCAGCGATCCCGACTCCTACATACATCCGGACAACCTGGCTGCCACCTGCGGCAAATGCCACGCGGGAGCGGGCAGCCGTTTCAAGATCGGCCCCGTGCACGTGTTGGCGGACACAACACCCAACATCGTCGCGCACTGGATCCGGGTAATTTACATTCCGTTGATCTGGGTCACGGTCATCGGCATGCTGTTGCACAACCTGCTCGACCTGAGCAAAAAGACGCGTGATCCGGCGCCGCGCCAGCGCAAGGCCCCGGAAAACTGCGTGATCAAAGAACGCATGTCGCGGCCGTTTCGAATTGCGCACGCTATCGCTGCTGTGAGCTTCATGGTGCTGGTATTCAGCGGCTTTGCGTTGAAGTATCCCGAGAGCTGGTGGGCAGGCATGCTGCAGTTCGCGGACGGCGAGATGCGCGGGCTGATTCACCGTATCGCCGGCGCGGGACTGATCGGTGCGTGCTTCTTCCACTTCGGCCATCTGATCGTTAGTGCCCGAGCCCGCAGCCAGATTGCTGCGTTCCTCCCCGGTCTTGCCGACTTCAAGGAGTTTATTCACCGGACAGGCTACAACCTCGGACGCCGCGCCGAGCCGCCGGCACCGGTGCGTGTCGGCTATGTGGAGAAGATCGAATACTGGGCCGCGTTGTGGGGTACCGTCATCACGGCGCTTACCGGCTTACTGTTGTGGTTCGAGAACTTCACACTGACCTGGCTGCCGGGCTGGGTGCCTGAGGCCGCCACCGTGCTGCATTTCCTGGAGGCGATCCTGGCTACCCTCGCTATCCTTGTCTGGCACTTCTACTTTGTCATCTTCGATCCAGCCGTGTATCCGATGGACACGACCTGGCTGACGGGTAAACCGCCCTTCGAAAGGGCGGAAGAACGCGGTGAGGTTGTCTATGATGCATCAACCGAGCAGCAGGAGAATCTGCCCTGACAATGGGCAGGTACTCAACGAGGGGTAAGCAGTGTTCAAGAATTTCCTAACGTCGATTACTCGTAATGGCATAAGCCTGTTCGGCACGGGCCTCGCGATAGCGGCCCTTGTGCTGATCATCTGCCTGTACGTCATAACCCATATCGGCTTCGAGGGTGGGCCCTATCTCGGCATTATCACGTTCCTGATATTGCCGGCTATTTTTGTCATCGGGCTGCTCCTGATTCCGCTGGGAACCCTGTTGTACCGGCGCCGGGTGCGCCGGTCGCCAGGCGGCGAGTCAGTGCCCTTGCTGCCCGTGTTTGACCTCAACAAACCGAAGACACGCAACTGGTTGCTGATTCTCACCGGCGCAACGATGGTCAACATTGTCATCGTGGCTGGCGCAACCTACAAGGGCGTCGAGGAAATGGAGACCGTCGAGTTTTGCGGGCTCGCCTGCCATTCGGTGATGGAGCCCGAGCACACGGCCTTTCAGCGCTCGTCGCACTCACGGTTGACGTGCGCCGATTGCCATATCGGTCCTGGCGCGGACTGGTTTGTGAAGTCGAAGCTCGACGGTGCCTGGCAGCTGGTATCCGTGGCGTTCGACCTGTATCCGCGCCCGATACCCACACCGCTGCATGATCTGCGACCGGCGCGCGATACCTGCGAGCAGTGCCACTGGCCGACCCGATTCGTTGGCGATACGCTCAAGATCAAGAAACATTACGATGAGGACGAAGCCAACACCGAGCTGACGACGGCCCTGCTGTTGAGAGTAGGTGGTGAGGCGGGGAAGACGTCTTCGGGCATACACTGGCACGTCGATCCCGGCGTCGCCATTCGCTATCGGTCGGATGAGACACGCGAGGACATTTACGAAGTCGAATACACGGACGAGGACGGCGCGGTCAAAGTGTTCGCAGACAGGAAAGCGCCGGAAGAGGGCGGCCTCTGGCGGGAGATGGACTGCGTCGATTGCCACAACCGCCCTAGTCACAACTATCAGGCACCCGATTCCGAGATTGACGTTGCGCTTCGCGACGGCCTGATCGATCAAACCCTGCCGTATGTGAGGAAAGAGGGTTTGCGCATCATTGACGCCGAGTACGCGTCGCATGAGGAAGCTCGCGAGATTATTTCAGCGGAGCTTGAAGAATATTACGCGGAAAACTACCCGGACGTGGCAGCGGACAGAGCCGACGACATTCGCAATGCGGCAACCGTGTTGGGTGATATCTACTCGGTCAACGTATTCCCACAGATGAAGGTCTGGTGGAATACCTACCCCGAACACATCGGTCACGAACGATCGGAGGGCTGTTTCCGCTGTCACGGCAAGCGACTGAGAACCGAAGAACGGGAACAGATATCGCGTGATTGCGACGTCTGCCATTCGATTCTGGCGGAGCGGGAAGTGGATCCCGCGATCATCACTCAGCTGAATCCGTAAATGGCGAGTCGCGCGCCCACGTCGCTCGATAAAGGTGCCACTGCGACGTCATCGGCGCGTCGCGAGCTGATATACGAGCTCATTAGTGGTGGCACGGGACTGCTGCTTGCGCTGTTCATGATGGGACACGTTGTCTTCGTCGGCTCCATCCTGGTCGGTGCACGGGGCTTCGACTGGCTGGCGACCATGCTCGAGGACTATTACATTGCGCAGCCCACTGTATTTGCTGTTTTCGCGATGTTTCTTATTCATGCCGTTTTCGCGTCGCGCAAGATACCGTCGCAATTGCGCGAGCGGAAACGCATGCTGCAGCTCGCCAAAGGTCTAAGCCAGTCAGGACGCGAAAAGGTTGCAACGCGAACGGAACACTCGCCGTTCCGACCGCATGTCGAATCGCTGCTGTGGATCTGGCAGGTGCGTACGGGCATGGTGATGCTGGTGCTCGGCAGCTTCCACCTGGTTCTGCTCGGTCTGGATATCTTCACGCCGTTGTTCGGTGACATTGCTGGAATCGAGTCGAAGACATCGCTGGCGCGCGTCGGCGCCGGACTCTGGCTGCCCTACGCCGTGCTGTTGCTGTGCGTTGAATTCCACGCGAGCGTCGGCTTGTATCGCCTGGCGATCAAGTGGGGTGCCGACCTCTGGATGTCGCGGACAACGATGCATCGCCTCGAACGCATCATATTTTGGGTTGTGCTCGGGCTCGGCGCGTTGACGCTGGTCGTGCTTGCCGGATGGATGGATCCGCCGCTGGCATTCCTGCTCGACGGTGGCGCGTCATGAGCGCGAAGCTGGAAACAACAGACGTACTGGTCATTGGTGGCGGTCTGGCCGGGGAACGCTGTGCCATTGAAGCAGCGGCGGCCGGCTTTGATGCGATGATCCTGTCGCTGGTTCCGCCCCGACGCAGCCACAGCTGCGCCGCGCAGGGAGGCATGCAGGCGTCGCTCGCAAACTGCGTCAAGGCCGAGGGCGACAGCCCCACCGTGCATTTCCTGGATACCGTGCGCGGCTCCGACTGGGGCGCGGACCAGGAGGTCGCGAATATTTTCGCCGAGGAAGCGCCGATCGCGGTGCGAGAACTCGCGCACTTCGGCGTGCCCTGGAGTCGTGTCAAAGGTGGCAAGAATCACTACTTCATCAAGGGCGAAGAGGTTGAGATCGACGAGGCGCTGGAAAACGATGGGCTGATAGGGCAGCGCGATTTCGGTGGCACCGCCAAGTGGCGCGCCTGCTACGCGGCTGCAGGCACCGGGCATGCAGCGCTCTATGCGGTGGACAGCGAGGTTGTTCGTCTCGGCATCACCGTGCGCGACCGCACCGAAGCTGTGTCGCTGATCCACGACGGCCGCCGTTGCCTTGGCGCTGTCGTGCGCTGCCTTCGTACCGGCAAGCATTTTGCAGTGATGGCAAGAGCAACCGTCATCGCGACTGGCGGCTATGGCCGCATCTACGGCCAATACACGAGTAATGCCACGATCAACGAAGGTACCGGTGCGTCGATCGCACTCGACACCGGCATCGTGCCAATGGGCAACATGGAGGCCGTGCAGTTTCATCCGACGACGCTGATGCCCAGCGGTATCCTCGTCACTGAGGGCTGCCGGGGCGACGGTGGTTACTTGCTCGACAAGAACATGAACCGCTTCATGGTCGAGGCCGAACCGGAGAAACAGGAACTTGCGAGCCGCGACGTCGTGTCGCGGCACATGGTCCAGGCCATGCGTGACGGCAAAGGCGTCGATACGCCGTACGGGCCGCACCTGTGGCTCGACATCCGCCATATCGGGGAGCAACACCTTCGCACCAAGCTGCTGGAAGTCTGGGACATCTGCAGAGATTTCCTCGGCATCAATCCGGCAGAGGAACTGATACCGGTTCGACCGACACAGCACTATTCGATGGGCGGAATTCGCGTCAACAAGGACGGCGAAGCCTACGGACTTGCCGGCCTGTTTGCGGTAGGCGAGGCAGCCTGCTGGGACATGCATGGCTTCAATCGACTGGGCGGCAACAGCCTCGCCGAGACGCTCGTCGCAGGGCGCCTTATTGGGCGACGCGTGGCCGAGCACGTAGCTGGCGTGTCGCTGCGGGCCGACACGGGCTACGCCGTCGATGCCGTGGCGGCGGCCGAGCAGCGCGTCGCCGACTGGCTGTCGCGCAGCGGCACAGGGCCGAGCATTTACGCTATTCGCGATGCGATGGGCGAAATCATGATGCACAAGGTCGGCATTTTCCGAAACGGCGATGAACTCGGCGAGGCGGTGCGCGAGTTGCAGCAGCTGCTCGACGACTCCGACAACGCGGTGCTGCGCTGCAGGGATCCGGGTGTAAACCCCGAGCTGGCGTTTGCACTTCGACTGAAAGGCATGCTGCGGCTGGCGATGACGGTCGCAATGGGCGCTCAGGCTCGGACAGAAAGTCGGGGTGCGCATTTCCGCACCGACTATCCGTTACGAAATGACGAACAGTGGCTGAATCGAACGCTGGTGCGCTGGGCGGCGGACCAGAGTGAGCCTTCGTTTACTTACGAGCCAACCGGTCTCATCGACCTGCCACCAGGGCATCGCGGCTACGGCAGTGATGAACGCATCGAAATGAAAGTTCCGATCGACAGCTACAACGAAACGGTTTTGGACGAGCAGACGAAGCACGGCCGGCTTGCCAGCACGGAAGACATGGGTAGCCGGCTACGGCGCGGCGCGTGGCAGCTGCTTGCGCACTAGTGGGACAGGAATCATGAAGCAAAAAACAAAAGAGACCGCGCGCCGCCTGCACTTCGAAATCTTTCGCTTCAATCCTGAGGACGAAAACTCAGTGCCACACACGGATGTGTTCGAGATCGAAGAGACGCCGTTCATGTCGCTGTACATCGCGCTCAGCAAGATTCGTGAAACGCAAGATCCGGGCCTGCAGTTCGATTTCGCCTGCCGCTCTGCTATTTGTGGCTCCTGCGGCATGATGGTGAACGGCCGCCCGGCGCTTGCCTGCCGAACCCTGACCTCGGACCTGCCGGAGAATATCCAGCTGTATCCGCTGCCGGCGTTCAAGCTGATCGGTGACTTGTCGGTTGACACCGGCACCTGGTTCCGCGGCATGAACGAGCGCACCGAAGCCTGGATCCACGAACAACAGCCCTTCGACCCCGAGGCGCAGGAAGAGCGCATGAGCGACGACATCGCCGCGGCCATCTACGAGGGTGACCGCTGCATCGAATGCGGCTGCTGCGTGGCCTCCTGCGGAGTGGCGAACCTCGACGAAGAGTTTTTGGCCGGCGCGGGCATGAACCGCGTCGCGCGGTTCATGATGGACCCGCGCGATCAGCGCTCCGATGCGGAGTGGTTTGATGTGGTCGCCGGTGATGAGGGCGTGTTCGGCTGTCTCGGCATGATGGCCTGTGCGGACGTGTGTCCCAAAGAGCTGCCGTTGCTGGAAGTCTATGCTTACCTCAGGCGCCGCACGCTGGGTGCTCGATTCGCCGCCCGTAGCGGCAAACAGGGCAAGAGTTAGCGACCTAGCCCTTCGCGATTACCTCGAGCGCTCGCAGCACGTCCCTGCGGCTGATCTGGCCGACGAGACGCGTACCCTGCATGACAGGGAAGCGACGGAATTTCTTGTCAATAAATACCTGGGCCAGGTCGACGATACTCATGTCGGCATCGACGGTTTCGACACCATCGCTCATGAAATTGCGGACCGGTCCACCCGAGATGCCGTGATAACCGGCGTTAAGGGCGACCTTCATGCAGTCGAACTCTGACAGCATGCCGAGCAGGCTGCCTTCGTCATCGACGACAGGCGCGCCCGCGATGCGATGCTGGACGAGTGTATGCACGGCGTCCAGCACGTCGGTCTCGGGTTTGAAAGTCACGAGCGTGCGCGCCATATAGTCTTTTACTACACAGGATTTAATTGTCATTCGGATTCTCCATCCGGCTTGTCGCGCTTGTTGCGGCACTTGCCCTTGCCGCTGCAGAGCTCACAGCCACCGGCATTCAGTCCGCCACAGCTGCCGCTGATCGCCCGCCGCCCGTTCATGACGCCAACGCTCATGCCGGTTATCACCAGCAAAATGACCAGGAAGCTAAGCAGCAGTGTCGTCAGTGCAAGGTTCATCAGTGTCTCAATAGCTCAAAGCTCGTTGTCGTCAGTTCTTCTATGCCCGTCGTGTCGCGAACGAGGAAATAGCCGGCTATCCCCAGGTTCTCGGCAAGCGCGAGTCCGGACTCCGGCCCGAGTACCAGCAGGGCGGTTGCCATGGCGTCGGCCCAGGCCGCAGACTCGCTCACGACGGTGACCGCGGCGAGGTCATGCGCGACCGGCCGTCCCGTACGGGCATCGATCGTGTGCGAGTAGCGCTGGCCGTCATGATCAAAGTAGTTCCTGTAGTCGCCAGAGGTCGCGACGCTCGTATCCGTTACACGCAATAACGAATGCGGTCGACGCGTCGTCGTGGACGGTGCCTCGACGGCGATGGCCCATTTCCTGCCATCGGCATTGTGGCCGCGCACCCTGAGCTCTCCGCCTATCTCCACAAGATAGTCGCTGAGACCGTATTCGTCGAGCAATTCGGCGATCTTGTCGACAGCGTGACCCTTGGCCCAGCCTGAAAGATCGACGTACATCTCGCCATGGCGCTTGCGCATCGCGGGCTCACTGCAGCGCGTCTGCAGGCCTTCATAACCGACGTATGCCATCGTTTCTTCGATCAGCGCGTCGTCAGGCGGCTCGCGTATATCGCCGTCGGGCCCGAATCCCCAGAGATTCACGAGCGGACCGACGGTGACATCGAATGCGCCATCGCTCAGCCGGCTGATTTCCAGCGCATGCTCGATGGCGCTGCACAGCTCGGCCGATACCCTGATCCAGTCGGTCGCCGGATTGGCATTGAAGGCCGCCAGTTCGGAGTCGGTGCGCCAGGTCGACGTAAGTTCGTCGATGCCTGACAAGGTTGCGGTTATTTGCGATTCGAGCGGCGCTCCGACAACGCCGTCGTCGGGTGCAACGAGCACGACATTGAAGGTCGTGCCCATCGTGCTGCCGGAATATTCGAACTCGGGCAGGCGCGAGTCGCCGCACGCTGCGAGCAGCAGTGCCGCTGGCAGAACCACGACTTGCCGGAAGTCAATCACTGGTCGCTACCCGCCAAAGTCGTCGAGCAGGATATTTTCTTTCGGTACACCGAGGCTATCGAGCATCTTGATAACGGCCGAGTTCATCATCGGTGGCCCACAGAGGTAGTACTCGCAGTCCTCCGGCGCCGCGTGTTCGCTCAGGTACTCATCCAGCAGTACCTGGTGAATGAAGCCGGTGAGTCCGTCCCAGTTGTCTTCCGGTTGCGGCTCCGACAACGCAAGCCGCCACGTGAAGTTGTCGTTGAGTTCGGCAAGTTCGTCGAACTCTTGCTTGTAGAACATCTCCTTGAGACTGCGCGCGCCATACCAGAAAGACATCTTGCGTTTGCTGTGTCGGCGTTTCAGTTGGTCGAAGATATGCGCGCGCATGGGTGCCATGCCCGCGCCGCCGCCAATGAATACCATTTCGTTGTCGGTTTCTTTCGCGAAGAACTCGCCATACGGTCCCGAGATCGTCACATGATCGCCGGGTTTCAGATTGAAAATGAACGACGACATGATGCCCGGCGGGATCGAAGTCATCCGCACCCGGTGGCGGCGTGGCGATGCGCACGTTGAGCTTGATGACGGTTTTTTCCAACGGGAAGCTCGCCATGGAGTAGGCGCGCGATTCCGGTTTCTTTACGTGCGATTCGTAGCGCCACAGATTGTATCGATCCCACTCATCGCGAAAACGCTCGTCGATGTCAAAGTCGCTGAACTTGAGGTTATGCGGCGGGCACTCGATCTGGATGTAACCGCCGGCACGAAACTCCAGCTCGTCACCCTCGGGTAGTGCGACCACCAGCTCCTTGATAAAGCTCGCGACGTTATTGTTTGAGACAACTGTGCAGTCATAACGCTTGACGCCGAATACCTCGTCCGGGACCTGTACTTCCATGTCCTGTTTGACCGCAACCTGGCACGACAGCCGATAATGGTCCGCGGCATCACGCTTGTTGATGACCGAGCTTTCCGTTGGCAGAATCGCGCCACCGCCCGAGATAACACGAACCCGGCACTGGCCGCAGGTACCACCGCCGCCGCAGGCGGACGGGACGAACAGGTCGGCATCAGCCAGTCCCTGCATCAATTTGGAGCCGACCGGAATGGCAAGTTTCAGCTCGTCGTTTACGGTGACCTTGACGTTCCCAATTGCGACCAGCCTGGAGCGTGCGACGAGGATGACAAAGACCAGAATCAGCACGACGGCCGTGAACAGGCCGACGCCCAACAACACTTGCTGCAACACGGCAGAGTCTATGTTCACTTCAGATTCCCGAGAAGCCCATGAAGCTGAGCGACATGAGGCCAACGATGATGAATGCGATGCCGAGTCCCTGCAGACCGTCGGGGACGTCGGAGTACTTGAGTTTTTCGCGGATGCCCGCAAGCGCGATCAACGCGATCGCCCAGCCCGAGCCGCTGCCGACACCGAACACGATTGATTCCGCGAAGTCGTACTGTCGCTCGACCATGAATAGCGTGCCGCCCAAAATGGCGCAGTTCACGGTGATTAACGGGAGAAAGATGCCAAGCGCGTTGTAGAGCTTCGGAAAATACTTGTCGAGCGTCATCTCAAGAATCTGTACGAGCGCCGCAATGACGCCAATGTAGCTGACCAGCCCCAGGAAACTCAGGTCGACATCGGCGAGACCGGCCCAGGCCAGCGCCCCGTCGGCGAGCAGGTACCTGTAGATCAGATAGTTCACGGGAACGGTGATGACCTGAATTACGATTACGGCGACGCCAAGACCGATGGCCGTCTCTACGCGCTTGGACACGGCGAGGAACGTGCACATGCCGAGGAAGAACGCGAGCGCAAGGTTCTCGACGAAGGCAGCCTGGATGAAGAGGCTCACATAGGCTTCCATTAGTAAACCTCCGTCCTGTGAACTTCATGAATCTGGTAGTCGGCTTTCTCGACCTGCTGCGTACGCCAGGTGCGGATGCCCCAGATCAGAAGACCAATGATGAAGAACGCGCTTGGCGGCAGGAGCATCAAGCCGTTGGCTTCGTACCACCCACCGTTCGAAACGAGTTCGAGTACCGGGTAGCCGAGCAACGTGCCGGCGCCGAACAGTTCACGCAAGGTTGCAACGGCGATCAGGATCAGGCTGTAACCGAGACCGTTGCCTAGCCCGTCGAGGAAGCTCATGCCGACGCCGTTATGCATTGCAAATGCTTCGGCGCGGCCCAGCACGATGCAGTTGGTGATGATCAGGCCGACAAACACCGACAGCTGCTTACTGGTCTCGAAGGCATAGGCCTTCAGCAGCTGGTCCACGAGGATCACGAGTGACGCGATGATCGTCATGTGGACGATGATGCGGATGTTGTTGGGGATGCGATGGCGCAACGCGCTGATCGCGGCGCCGGAGAGGGCGGCGACACTGGTCAGTGCGACACACATCAGCAGCGCCGGCAGCAGCGAGGTCGTGACTGCGAGCGCCGAACAGATGCCGAGCATCTGAAGCGTTATGGGATTGTTATCGACAAGCGGGTCGATAATGATTTGACGTGCTTCACTCATCTGCAATGTCCTCACGGAAATTCTTGAGGTAGGGGCCAAAGCCGTGCGGCCCGGTCCAGTACTGCACCAGCCCCGTGACGCCATTGGCGGTCAGTGTGGCGCCCGACAGGCCGTCGATCTTGTACTTCGCGTCAGGCGCGTCGGCGGGCACTATGCCCTTGATGACGCGGATTCGCGGTTCGTCACCAACGTCAAAAATCTGTTTGCCGACCCACTGCGCGCGCCACGGCTCCTTGTCGATCTGGTCGCCGAGGCCCGGGGTTTCGGCGTGCGCGTAAAAGCGCAGACCCTTGACCGTCGTGCCGTCTGGTTCGAGCGCCAGATAACCGAGCATTGTCGACCAAAGGCCCTTGCCATAGACCGGCAGGATGACCTGATCGACCCGCGCACCGTCCTTGACGATATAGACCGCTGCGAATCTCGCACGGCGACCGATGCCGGCGATGTCCTTGTCGTCAGGTATCGCGATGCCGAGTTGCGGATCGCCGGCGGCCATCAATGCGTCGAAGGTCGTCGGGTCGACAGCATCGGTGTAGTCGCCGGTGTCGAGCTCAACCATGCGCGGCTCGATCGCGGCGAACAGTTCCTCGATGTTGCCACCGGGCTGCATGAGGCCGGCCACATCCAGGATGATCTGCTGGCGGAATTCTTCCTCGTTCTTTTCCTGTATGGGCTTCAGCATGATGGCCGCGCTCGAAACGATGACCGAACAGACGAGGCTCAGCCCGATTGCTACGATGAGCGTGTTGGAGATGCTGTCGCGGTCGAATTTGTTCTTTTCAGACATGGCGTTTCAACCTCCGCCTGACATTGGCGCCGATGACGAAATGGTCAATGACGGGCGCAAATACATTCGCAAACAGGATCGCGAGCATGATGCCTTCCGGGAAAGCGGGGTTGATGACCCGGATGACCCAGGTCATAAAGCCGATCAGCAGTCCGAAGATCCACTTGCCGGCGTTTGTCTGCGCGGCACTAACCGGATCTGTGGCCATGAAGACGGCGCCGAAAGCAAAGCCGCCGAGGACCACATGCCAGTGCCACGGCATGGTCATCATCGGGTTGCTGCTGCCGGCGTCGGTAAACAGCAGCGACGGAATAATGAGGCCGGCGAATACGGCGACGATGATGCGCCACGACGCAATACGGGTGTAGATCAGGAACAGGCCGCCGAGCAGGCAGGCCAGCGCCGACGTTTCGCCGAGGGAGCCCTGTAGCTGCCCGACGAACGCCTGCGTCCAGGTGAGCCCCATGCCCGCAATGCCCGTCATGCCCTCGATCGCAGACACGCCGAGCGCCGTCGCGCCGCTGAAACCATCCACAGCGGTCCATACCGCGTCACCCGAGATTTGCGCGGGGTAAGCAAAGTACAGGAACGCGCGGCCAACGAGCGCAGGGTTCAGGAAGTTCTTGCCCGTGCCGCCGAACACCTCTTTGCCGATGATGACGCCGAAGCTGATGCCGACGGCAACCTGCCACAGCGGAATTGTCGCGGGCAGGATCAGCGCGTACAGCCAGCCCGTAACAAAGAAACCCTCGTTGACCTCATGATTACGAATGCCGGCAAACAGCACTTCCCAGAACAGCCCAACGACCATCGTGACGATATAGATCGGCAGAAAGTAGAGCAGCCCGTGCACGAAGCAGTCGTAGACGCTTGTCGCGTCGTAACCGGCGCCAAGCAAAGGCAGAAGAACGCCGCGCCATCCTTCGATGCCGACGAGGCCGAGGCTTTGCAGCGCCGCGTTCGCCTGGAAGCCGACGTTCCACATGCCGATGACCGCGGCCGGTGTCGATGCGATCACGACCAGGATCATGACGCGCTTCAGGTCGAGTGCGTCACGCACATGCGGCGATCCGCGTGCAAGGTCGGCCGGAGAGTAGAAAAAGGTGTCTATCGCCTCATAGAGCGCGTGCATTTGCTCGAATCGGTATAGACGCGATATCTGCAAGGTCGTTGGAGGCATCAGAAAAATCCCCCACCACTTTTCACCTGTGATATCAATTTCAAAGCCAACATATTTTAGGAAAAGGCCAACCACCAGGTATTGTGGTCGGTCATTTTTTGGCTGGACGTTTTTTTAATAGCAGCAGGTAAAGATTTCTCTCAACTTGTACTTAGTCGGAGATAGATGAAATTACCCAATCGTAATTGGTCCTGATATAGACGGTACGTATATGCAGTTTAGATGGGCTTCAAGTTAAAAAAGCCACCTAATCCCTCATTCGGTGGGTGCAAAGGGGGTAATGAGTCCTGTATCACTAACCATGAAATATTGATTCTTGCTTTCATTTGAGCCATCTGGGTTTCTGTAAATAGTCGTACCATATGGAAGACCACCATATATTTTCGCGAATTGGATGAAAAAGACATCCCCTTCGACCCAGCTTTTCCCACTATCTTGATCAGCCCCTCTAATAAATTTAAATTCTCCGTTCTTTGCCCATTCCCACCAAAATTGCGCACCTGTTGCCGCAGAGGTTCCAGTGATCTTGCGACCGAAAAGAAGCGATTTGACCTCCTGTCCGTTGATCCGGTTTTCCTTTAATATTCTATAATAATCAGTCGGTTTTCCTGGGGCTCCAGCCTTTACTAAGGCGTCGGCTATACGATCCAACTTTTTAGGGTCTGCGAAAGGAAAGTAAAGCAGAATATCGTTCAGGTTGCGAACCGGATACATCCTGCTTTTTAAGAAAATTTCATACGCAGTGCGGGCTTCTTCGTTGCGGCCTTGAATGCCATATATAATCGCTTGATGAAAGCGCAACCGATCCAGATAATTCCGGGTTTATCCGTTTTGCCCTTTCCAGTACTTGCAAGCTTTCTTCAAGGTCACCATCAGGCAAATATGTTCTCCCCAACTGCATTAAGTACGTAGCTGGATTATTTGGATCTAAACGCAGTCCCATGTTTGCCGATTCGATGGCTTCACTGTTTTTCCCCATTAGCCAGAGTATTTCTGACATCCAGGCATAAAGCTCGGGATCGTTGGGGTCCATCGCTACGGCTCGTTCAATCTCAGCAAGCGCTTCATCGTGCTGGTACCGCAAAAGATAAAATTGGGACATTAGCCCATGAGCCAGGGCCGTTGGCTTTTTCATGGCCTTTTTCAACAGGAGTTGCGGTTTCGCCCTAACTGCATCAAATTCCTGGCGGTTGGTCACGCCCAAACCTTGCCTAAGCTCTGGTGCTGCGAGCTTAATTGCTTTCCAATACAGGACGGCCAGCGCAGCATAGGCTCTGGCAAACTCAGGATCGAGTTCCACGGCCTTTTCCAAATGAATTTTTGCTTCGGCGAAGCCCGCTTTCGTTAGCAGACGATAGCCTTGCCAGCCTTTAAGAAACTCATCGTATGCCTGAAGATTGTCCGTCCCCTTATCCGTTAAGGCTTTCTGTTCGCTTGCAGTGAGTTTCAACGCCAGGGCAGATATGATTTTGCGGGTGATCTTGTCCTGCAGGGCAAAGATATCGCTCATGTCACCATCGTAGCGATCGGCCCAGAGGTGATGCCCATTTGAAGCATCGATCAGTTGTGCGTTAATCCTCACCTGGTCCTCCGGCTTTGCGGACGCTGCCTTCCAGCAGGTAGCGAACCCTGAGGTCCTGCCCGATCTGCTGGACGTTTACCGACTTTCCCTTGTAGGTGAAGCTGGAGTTCCGGGCGATGACAATCAGATCGGAAATTTTAGAAAGATCGGTAATGATGTCCTCGGAAATACCATCGCTAAAATATTCCTGCTCGGGATCATTGCTCATGTTGTCGAAGGGCAATACAGCAATGGATGCCTTTTCAGAAAGTGGCGACGCCACTTTTCCCACCGAGGCAGATTCTATCCTTCCGGATTGATGAAGGTAAATATAATATGAAACCAATCCACCGATTATAACGGCCAAAGCCATAATAGCCGCCATAGCGACCTTACGTGACATCCATCCTAAAAACCGCTTTTCCCCAATGACCTTTCCAGCACATTCCGGATTCGTTAATATTTTATAGACCCTTACGGGATTGGCAATATTCTTTACCGCATGCTCTCCTGAAAATTGGTAGCCACAATCGAGTTTATTTCTGATATTGTCGAAAGCGGTTCCCGAAATGGCAACGCCACCCGGATCTGCCAAACCCTCTATCCTGGCGGCAATGTTGACCCCGTCTCCATAGATTCGATCCTCGTCTTGAATGACGTCTCCGAGATTGACACCAATTCTGAACATCATTTTACGGTCTTCAGGCAATTCGTCATTTTCTCTTGGAGCCCTTCTGGATTGCAACGGCACATGAGACCGCATCCACGATGCTTCTAAATTCCGACTAAAATATTATCACCTGGTGAATCAACAACCCGCCCGTTGAATGCCTGAACTTTTTCGGAAATAAGGTTACGATGTGATTTGAGTGTGCTGACAGTGGCAACCTCGTTATCACCCATGAGGCGGCTGTAACCGGCAACGTCAGCACTCAGGATGGCGGTAAGTTTGCGTTTGTAGTCTTCATCAGCCATAAGAGACCTCCGAAACTATACGCGATCTTAATTGGAATGGCAGCAGTGGAGGGCACTCTCGATGGGGGCGCAACTAAAAACGACAGTTCAGCTCTAGATTGAGTGTCTGCTTTATATCAATAATTCGGTACGGTAAAAATTGTCAACAATTATAAATTGTTGATTGAGGATCGGCTTATACAAGGAGGGTTTCCAACCTGGATCAATGTTACCACTGAAAACTGATATATGGGTTGGGGGTTAGATTGGCGATTTTGTTTCTAAAAGGCGGGTTTCTCAGTACAAATATCTTGCCATTATGTCGCCAGGAAGGTGGATCGTGGGCCAATTCCAAGCACCACTACATATGGGGGAGGCCGAATTTCCAGTTCGGTGCAGATTACATCGGGGAAAAGAATCTATCACAGAAATGTGGCGACCTGAGATTTATTGAGATCACCTTACCAACAGGAATCATAACATTTATTGCCGATATGCTTTGGTGATCTTGAACGTACCACGGGAACGGTTACCAGCGCAAGATTTGGCCCACTGTGATTATTTTTCCGAATCGCAGGAAAATGTCAGGTGCTGATATCTGCATGGTCGTTGGAGTTATGACAGGTTTCAGCAACAACAATGAAAGCACAATATCTGGTATATTTAGCTATATCGATCGAAAAAGCTCTAAATATTACAAATAATGTTGTTGGAAATCTATTTATTTACAAATGTTTTGCTTACGATAATTATTTTATCTTTTTGCGATTATCCAAACAGCGTGCACAATTCCGGGTATGTAACCAAGCAGTGTTAAAAGTATATTTAACCAAAATTGGCCCCCCAATCCTACTTGCAGGAAAACCCCGAGCGGTGGTAGAAGAATTGCAACGATTATGCGTATCAGGTCCATCTTTCCTCCCTTGAAATAATTTGTCCGTAACGATTTGATAGGAAAATTTACAAAACTTGGTTTAACGCTGTGAGCCTGGGTTAGCGAATTTGGCAGCCTTTCGCAGGACATCCAGGTCTTCTGGAGCCACGATTACATTTTCAGCTCTTGCGCACGCTAGTCGGGCATGGTGTATCGCTACATCGCACAGTGACGTTACGCCCGTCGATGCCAGTGAGTCAAATGCCTTCTGCAGTCGCACCGCTACTTCGACGGAACCTGCCCCGTCACGGGCAATCGCGTTGAAAGCATCATCAAACATATCCCACAATGAAATTTCGGGTAACTCCACGCGAGCATATTCAATGGATTGCTTCTCATCTTCTTCAATGGGTTCAACCCATAGCGCAAAAAGCCGCACAAACCTTCCGATAATTGCGATTGCTGTGCCGGGATCATTGACGGCAGGTGACAACGCGCGACTTGCAATTTCCGAAAGGGCGATAAGCCCAAAACGGGGATCATCGTCGAAGGTTCTGTCATTACCAATCTGAAATGCTTTCGCTATCTGACTTGAGTCAACTTCAGACAAATCAACCGAGTTTGAGGTTACACAAGCAAGAGCCTGCCCCGGTGCAGCAAAAGTGCCGGACAAGGCAGTCACATTGATTCGTATCCCGGTTTCTTCCGCATAAGTCTGCAGCGCATTGACATCTATGCGCTGGACATATCCGATCGAACTTCCATAAATGGCCTGACCAGCATCCTGCTGCAGTCCCAACGGGGCACCGCCGAGGGTGGGGGCGCGTCGCCTTCGCTGCAAAGCGGCTGCGGTCGCTTTCTCAACTTTGTCGATGGTTGTCGTAAGGCGCCCAAGGCGGGCAATTCGATCCACCCATCGCAGGAACGTAATGATAACTAATGCAAATACAATTATCGTTAGCGCAAACAACGCAAAGTGACCTGCTTTTTCGTAAAAGCCATTCTTCAGGGCGACAAGGGCAACGATACTGAAGATGAACGCGCCTATAAATGTTGACAGAGCGTTCTGGGAGACGTCATCAGACACGACCAAAGAATAAGATCGGGGCGTAGCTGTGGTGCTTGCTGCGGCGTAGGCAGATAGCATCGATGCGACAGCGAAGATCGAAATGACCAACATGCTTGAGGCAATAATAGATAGCAGCGTTTCAATTGATTCCGGATTGATTTCCGGGAAAATTTGACCAATCTTTGTATCATCCACCATCTTGGCAAGGAATGCTCCGGTTAATGACAAGATACAGAACATGAGTGGTCGGACCCATAACCGCTCGCGTACGCGATTTAGAAAAAACCTGATTCGACCAGCCATAACTTCACTCCTCTTATGTTCGGTGTAAAAGACCGCAATAGCATCTCTTTCGTTTGTATAACGGGCTATTGCTATTGAAGCCTTTTTGCACTACCACAGAATTTCCAAGACGTCCTCCTTTAAGATAAGCACTCGTCAACGCTTGCGCCATAAAGCTAATCGCACAAGGAGCACAAAGTGTTTGAGGACCTTTCAAAGTGACTAAACCAGGTGCTTTGCAATTCCCTTATCGATAGTCAGTGCTTTCCTGGCTGGGGAACGTCGCCTCTGCTGACACCCTGGTCATCCGCCTTGGCTTTCGCCCGGGATAGATCATCCGCGTCGGCATCGAGGCCATTTTGCTGTATGTCACGTCCGGGCTCGAATGCCAATTCAGTTAAAAGGGCAAAATGATCCGAGCCGAAGCCCGGCAGCCTGAATATCTTGGACAGGGTGAAATGGTCGCTGTGAAACAGGTGATCCAGCGGGAAGCGTATGAACCAATATTTGGCATGAAAGGTGTTGAACATGCCACGCCCCACGCGCGGGTCGAGCAATCCGCTAACCTTCCTAAACAATCGGGTTGTCTCGGACCAGGCCACATCGTTCAGATCCCCTGTTACGATGACCGGCGCGTCCGCTTCGACCACACTCTTGGCTACGATTATCAGTTCTGCGTCACGTTCTGAGGATTCTTCGTTTTCAGTTGGACTCGGTGGCGCCGGATGCAAGAAATGAATGCGAATCTTGTGTCCTGACGACAGACTTACCAAAGTGTGCATCGATGGTTTATCAGGTTCTACCAGATATTCGATATGGCTGTCCGTCAACGGAAGTTTAGAATACACGTGCATGCCATACAGATTATCAAGTGGGCATTTAATCGTGTGGGGATAGTCTGGTTCCAGCTCATCCAACTTCGCCTGCCACCATGCATCGGACTCCAGCGTTACCAGAATATCCGGCGCATTCGCGCGCACCAGTCCGATCAGAGCCTCCGCGTTGCGATTCGGGGTCAGAACGTTGGCAGTCATGATTCTGATCGACCGTTGTCTATCCGCGCTAAGCGATGACTTGACCTCCACCGGAAACAGCCTCGTGTATGGCACAATCCACCATGCCTGGTAGACGAGACAAAGCGAGGCGACGACGAGCATGCCCCATGTTGAGGGGTGCGACAGATCGAGCAGCACCGCTTCCAGCATAAGCAGTATCAATAAGATCACAGAAAGTTGCAAACGCGGAAAATCCAGAGATCGTACCCACCAAGCTTCGTGGCGCCATAAGGGTATCAGCGTGAAGGTTGTGAGAATAACTGTTGCAACCAGAAAAGCGACAAATATCATACTAACCCAGCCTCCATTCCGAAGGAACGACTGTAATACGTAATATCAGCGAACCTTTAAGCAAACATACTTTGCATTATTGGTAAATCCTACAAATATTAACAAAAAAGACTGATATTAATATTTTGAAAAGGATTAAGAACTGTATCGCGGCAGTTTAAAAAAAACGTTGATCACAGATTAAATCAATTAATAATGCAAACGTTAGGATTGTCGAGGAATATTTCTAATTGACATCAATATGTTGTGGTCAGGTCTTGGAAAATAAAATGTCAGATGTATTGAGATAAGAACCAGTTAGGTCATAATACAGATACCATAATCTGTGGATGTCAGGTCAAGTAGATCTTGCGATACAATATAGTCAAGCGACCTTCATCTTTTGACGGATGAGGCACCCCCGGTGCCTGGGGCGAGGTCCTGCCGGCGAGAGCCTGCTGGCAACCGAAGTCCAATACTCAGCGGCGATTATCCCCAAAAGCAACCATTCGGGTCCTGTTCGATGACCTCCAGGATCTTTTCCAGCGAGGCTGACGACGGGAAGGGCTGATAAGCGTGCCATTTCCCATCCGCTCGCATCCAATACAATTTCCAGATTTTCTGGCTTTTCACAAAAGTCGCCTTGGCGATTGAGCCCTCGATTTTTTTTGTTGGATCGTTCCATTGAGGGCGTATCTCAACAATCTCAACGCTCTGGCCGGTCATTCTGAAAGAAATGTCCAATTGACTGCGCATGTGCGCCGCCGGGCGCCTGCTTTCCACATATTGCCCGACAAGCTTCTCGATCCGTTTAATTTCGAATTCGCTGATGGCCATGATTATTCTCCCATTATTTGGAGGGAACATGACTGGTGGTGACGTCGGCAATCAGGCGACCGTTGTCATCCGTCACCGTCGTCCTGACGACGCTTACCGTCTTGCCGCGCTTTAAATAGTGCGCCTGAGCGTGAAACCGTCCTTTTCTGCTATTTCCGATCAGATTGGCATTCAGGTTGACTGCCAGCGGAAATCCTTGCATGCCCTTGGTTGGATCAGTGCCTTCGAGCACGAGGGCCGTCGCGGTGACATCGGCCAACCAAAGGGTCGCGCCGGCATGAACGGTACCGAAAGGATTCAATATCCCATCTTGAATGGGCATTTCAGCGTCCACCCGATCGGGTGTTCTTTCGGTGATCGTAAATTCAATGTGCCCATTGATTTGCATAGGGTTCTCCTATTGGTAGGTCTTGCCCTCATGCTTCAACCAACCGTTGACATGCCGGCCACCGGGATCATGGTGCGTCCAGTGGAGAACGCCACCTTTTTCATTCCACTCATATTCACCATAAAACGCGACGTTGTCCCCTCCGCTCAGGCCGCTAATCCGTGGGGCCAAATCAATGTTATGCGCGATCAGCAATGTCTGGCCGCCACTGAGCCTTACGATGAACCGTTGATGTCTCGACCCCTTGTTATCATCAGGCAGTATCTTGATTACCACGCCATCTCCTTGTACCTGAAGATCGCTTTGCCGGTTGTTAATGGCCTGTTGGAGCGCGCGGTCATCGTTTTTAGTCGATGACGTCCGTCCGGGTAAGGAAACACCTCGCTCTTGAATGGCGCCATATGCCAGTAACGCGATAACCGCCAGGAAAAGGTATTTTTTCATCTTGTATTACCAGTCAATCGGGAAATAGTCCTTCAAAAATTTTCCACACCAATGTTTACCGGTATTGATACCGTTAAAAAATGGGTCACATACCCGCGCGGCACCATCAACGATATCCAACGGCGGTTGAAAATCATGCAGATCCTGTTTGCGTTTGGAAAGTTGGGCCGGATCTTCATCGGTTACCCAACCGGTATCGACTGCATTCATAAAAATACCATGCTTGGCAAGCTCGCTGGCCGACGTATGGGTCAACATATTGAGCGCCGCTTTGGCCATGTTGGTATGGGGGTGACGCTCTCCTTTTTTAAAGCGCATGAACTTGCCTTCCATTGCAGAGACATTCACAATATGTTTTTGGCCCGTATTGTCCTTTCTCATCAATGGTGCCAGCTTGTTGCATAGCACAAAGGGTGCGACCGCGTTGATGAGCTGTATTTCAAGCATCTCGGCGGTCTGGATTTCGCCGAGTTTAAGCCGCCAGCTGTTGGTGGTCCGTAAATCAACCTGCTGCAGGTCAACGTCCAATTCTCCCTTGGGAAAAGTGGTATCCTTAGGCAAGGTGTGATCGTACGCGTAGGGTATTTGAGACAGTTGTGCCGATTCTCTCAATCCGATTCCCGGCAGATTCCCATGCCAGGAGACAGGCAGGGCCGGTCCCGATTCCAGATCGGGGATAGCCAGGGCGTTTAACCGGTTAGTACACGTTTGATGGTTCATCATCAGCCGTTGGGCATACTCGGAGAGCTCATGCCGCGCTTTGGTCTCATTGTCCATTAAATGGGCATAGAAGCCTGGCGGACGGCGCACGGTCTGGGCGGCATTGTTGACTAATATATCTAATCGATCATAGGTGTCTTCAAGGTGGCTGCAAAAAAGCTCCACGCTGGGTGTATGTCGCAGAATCCAGCCCATATATGTGTAGTCGATCCCCCCATTCGTCAAAATCTTTTTCCCTGGAATACCTTAACGATGCATCGACAGGAAAGCGGGTGGTTGCAATAACGGTGGCACCGGCCTTTAGCATCATCAACGTTGCTTGATAACCGATTTTCAGACGTGATCCGGTTATCAAGGCAACTTGTCCCTTTAGATCCGCTGTCTGGAAACGTTTCTGATAATTCAGTCGTGCGCAGCTGGGGCACATGGTGTCATAAAAGAAATGCAGTCGGGTAAACTCCGCTTTACAGACGTAACAGTTTCGGGGCGACTGCAGTTCCAACTTCTCTTTTGTCGATTCGATGTGATCCGAGAGTTGTAAAGGCGCCGAAAATACAGCCTCCTGTCTGGCTATGCGAATCCCGGTTGCCGCCCTTGCCTTTCGTTCCGCAGAAGCCGTTTGTTCTCTTTTGATTTTACGAACGGCTTTATTGCGTTGTTTTAACTGGTGGCAATCCGGTCTGGACAGTTGGCCTGCGATCTTTATCAGTTCGATTTGTTTTTCTCTTGGCAGTGCTACAAAATCTTCAGCGTTATCTACCATATGCGTGAGTACACGAATACAAAGATCAATTTCTTTGGTTGCATAGCGCTGGTTATCATCGATATCCACGTTTAGATCCTTGATGCCAAAATCATATCTTTTTGCTGTGTCCAGCTTGGTTGCCTGCCCTTTATTGGACCCTTCTCAATAGCCTCTTGATCCGTGGATCCTACTTTATTTCATAATCTTTTTTCAATGATTAAAAATAGTTACTGATTTCATTGTATTTTTCCACCTTTTTGTGGAAGGCTGGTTGACCGCTGATAACAATCAGCATTTGTCCAGGGATGACATATCCTGCGCGACGCTGTCAAAGCAGTCATTCCTGCGAACTGGCAACGCAAAGAGGGTGAAAAAAAAGCCATATTTGGGAAAGCTTTGGCATTTTTATTGCTTTTCCAACAAAATAGACCTCGGTCTGCTGGACGATGGATGAGATAAGAGAAGCGGAACTGACCGGCCAGCGCTTTCATGGTTTAGCCGCAGGTTGAATGATTGAGACCTGACTTGATGGCTTCCAACAAATATATTGATCGGATTTCAGAACCGAATCGTTGAGATTGTCTATGATTTCATTTTTCCGTTATAAAAGAAACGGCCTGCCTTATGGCTTGATCACCATCCATGAATTCCTGGTTCGAGACATCTTCAGTTATTTTGAAAAAAGCCGCTTTGTCAGAAAAAAAACTCGAAACGCCCGCAAAGCCATCAATGCCGCGCTGCGGTTTGCCAGGAAAAAAAAGACGTATCCCAGCAAAAAGACGACAGAGGCGCTGGATGCTTTAGGACAAATGCAGGATGAATTAGAATACACGCACAAGGTGATTTTGACGGCTTTTTCGGAGGCGGAAAGCATTATTCAGATGATAAAGCAGGAAAAAGTAGGGGAAATGATCCCGCTGGTTGAAAAAGCAAGAGCACAGTTCAAAAACCATGATCTTGAGGGTGGCATGGCACTACTGAAAGAGGCTCAGGAAAAGCTGAAAAACAGGTTTCTCCTAAAAAGCAGAAAGGCGACCCTCGGAGGGCTTGACAGTGATATCAAAAAACTCAAGCATGAACTGATGGGGAGAGAAAAAACATAATGGCAGTCCCAAAAACCCATTCCGGCCTGCTACCGCTGCCAGAGGGCGTCTTTGGTGTCGAACCGACCCGCTCTCTGATTGAAATGGATTATCCGGGTTGACACGCAGCTCACGCATTCCTTTTCTCTACAATCGGTCCATCAATTCTTCCGGTGCGAACCCTGTCTTTGACCATCCTGTCCCCCGGTGCCTGACGTCCCCGTTTACCCGACAAATATTCTGTCTGTCGTGTTTGGGCACTTGATCTGTTATAATCGATCATTAACTTGATCTTTCAAAACCACCACCCCTGCGAGGATTGATCCATGGGAACGAAAAACAAAGACAAGACAAAGCATGACGGCGAAAGCAACGGTGAAGCGCGAAAAAAGCTCAGCCGTAAACGATATGAAGAAAAACTGGCCACGCTTCAGATGGAACTGGTGAAGCTGCAAGCCTGGGTCCGGTACAAAGGGCTGCGGGTTGTCGTTATTTTCGAGGGTCGTGATGCAGCCGGGAAAGGGGGCGTCATCAAGAGAATTACCGAACGGGTCAGCCCCCGCGTCTTTCGCACCGTGGCATTGCCGGCACCCAGTGATCGTGAGAAAACTCAAATTTACATCCAACGATACGTCAACCAACTCCCGGCTGCAGGTGAGGTGGTACTCTTCGATCGCAGCTGGTACAACCGGTTAGGCGTGGAGCATGTGATGGGGTTTTGCACCGAGAAGCGAATACCAACGATTCAAAAAGAACTGTGCCGGCTTCGAGCGGGCCCTGGTCGAAGACGGGATTACGCTGATCAAGTATTGGCTGACGGTGAGCAACAAAGAACAGGAGCGGCGGTTTCGACGGCGGATCGAGGATCCGGTCAGACAGTGGAAGTTGAGCCCCATGGATCTGGAATCACGACGCCGCTGGTACGATTACTCCCGCGCACGGGATGCCATGATGGCGGCTACCGATACCGATTACGCACCGTGGACCATCGTCCCATCGGATGACAAACGGCGGGCGCGTCTCAATTGCATCAGTCATCTGTTGAGTACGATTCCCTACAAGGAGATACCCCAGGAAAAGATCAAGCTTCCCCGGCGGGATAAGACTGATGCCTACGACGACCTGATGCCGCTGGCGTCGAGGCGGCATGTGCCTGAAAAATTCTAAACAAGAGACGGTCGGCGGCAAAAATCCGGTGAGAGCAGGGGGAAAGGACCGTGCCTTGCCCCGGAAGATCTCCCGCTTTGTCTGCTGATTGTCCGGCATGCCAAATCCAGTTGGAAAGATCCCCATCTCGTCGATCATCAGCGTCCCTTGAACGAGCGCGGCAAAAAGGCCGCCCAGGAAATGGGCAGACGGCTGCAAAAACGGGGGGTGTTGCCGGATGTTATCGTTTGATTTTCCAAAAAACAAATAGGCCGATCGATGGTGATCATCTCCGATGCCTTGATAAGGGTGTTATCGATGGTTAATGTCTCTCATTGTTTATTCGATCTACGCACACCTGTCCTTCGGTTCGGGATTTTAAATTGTAAAGGAGACACCATCATGGATAAGAAACTGAAAAAGAAGTCACTGTGCAAATGGGGCAAGGACGACGCGAAAAACAACTGGGATGAACTTTACGATCCTGTTGGGCAAGTCAAAGTTTGTCTGTGGGAAATGTCTTCGGTCCTCCAAGTTGAAAGGCACATTGTGCAAACCGGAAAAGCTTTTTCAAGCGAGTGGTTGACAGTCGTGCAGCATTTCATGATTAGACGGTTGTTCCGGCAAACGTTTTGTCGCTGCATCCACATTCATCTTCGTTCTCTATGAAAGGATCCATCCATGCCCACTTCCCTGAACCTCGTAAAAGGAATCGGCCCGGCCACCGCAGAAAAATTGGCAGCTGCAGGCCTGGCCACCGTTGAAGACCTCGCCGCCACCACCCCTGAACAGCTGGGGGCTGTGCCCGGTTTCGGTGAATTCAGGGCCAAACAGGTCATCGCACATGCCCGCCAGCTGGTGAGTGAGGGGGTACCTGATTGGGTTGAGCGCAGCGATGCCAAACCTTCCTCCGGCAAAAAAGGTGTGGCAAAAAGCAAAAAAGGCAAGCCGTCAAAGAAGAGCGGCGCGAAAAAAAAGGACGAGAAGAAAAAGGGGAAGAAGGGCAAGCTGAAAAAAGATAAAGGCAAAGCGGATAAAGCTAAAAAAGATAAAGGTAAAAAAACCGGTGCGAAAAAGAAGGCCAAGAAGAAAAAGAAATAGCTCGACGAGTACTATTTATCCGGGCAACTCAACGGGGATCAGTAAATTCTCCTGCATGTTTTTGATTTCATCGATTCCTGATATGACGATTTCAGGATCGATTTTCATCCATACGGTGCTGCGCAGCACTGCCGTTTCAGGCAGCACATTCCCCGCGGCTGGCCGCGGGGAGGGTTCAATACGTGACGCGTGGGGAAGCATTGCCGGCAGGATCGAATAACCGGTTTTCAGATTACGAATTTGCCGTATTTTTTTCGCTGTTTTTGCATGATCTTCAGTTCCTGATCCCCCGATATCACTATTTCCGGATCAACTCGAAAATCGATCTTTCGGCGTCTTCCTTTATATCGCACCGAATTAAGAATAACCTTCATCGTTTCCCGTCGAGCCAGGTGTTTATCGTCTGACCGAATGATGTTCCAGGGTGACGCTTTCGTATGTGTCTTTTTTAAGAGCATGTACTTCTTTTCGGTAAACTCGTCCCACAATTCCTGGGCCTGCAAGTCAACTTCCGAAAGCTTCCACTTCCGCAACGGATCATTTTTTCTCCGCTCAAACCGTCTGAATTGTTCATTTTTGCTGACCGAAAAATATAGTTTGAGAAGAATGGTGTTTCCCGCGTCTTCGAGAAAATTCTTTTCATAGGTATTTACTTTTTTCATAAACCGATTGTATTGATTGAGCGTGCAAAACCCCATAACCGGCTCAACCATGGCCCGGTTATACCAACTTCGGTCAAACAGCACGATCTCGCCCGCCCTGGGGAAGTGTTCGATATACCGTTTGATGTGAAGTTCTGTTTTCTGCTGTTCACTCGGCTTGCCCAAAGCAACCACGCGGTATCTTTTTTCATTCATATAGCGGGTCACCCGGCGAATCGTCCCCCCTTTTCCCGAGGCGTCCCTGCCATCGAAAAGAATAACCATTTTTTTTCCTGTGCGCTCCAAATGAAGCTGCATTTTGATCAGTTCCGCCTGGTAGGGTTTCAATTCTTCCGCATTATAATATTTTTCCAAAGTAGTCAGGACCACTTTTACTTTATCTTTTCTTTTAAGAACCGCCATGGCTTTAAGAATCATCTCATTGGGATCACCCGCTTCGACCTTCGTTTGGATTTGGGTGGCCACATCCTTCATTTGAGCAATTTCATCGCGGATATTAATGTTCTTTTTTTTACTTGGATTTTTGGGCATCTTTTTTCTCCCTTGAGCGTCAATAATTGTAAAAGCGCTTCTTAAACGGGGAAGGGAAATGGTCAGTTTCAATCACTCGCAATCAAACATCTAAAAACAGGGAGGAAGGCTATGAACTTGACACAATGACCTATACCTTTATTGATTACCACACATCCCATTTGAAAAACAATATCAAGCGCTAAATACAGAAAGACAAGGATTGTTGCACATGATAAGCGATTGTAATATGGTGTTCGACAGTAAAGCACTTGGTCTTCTTGATGGCAAAGTGCTTTCTGATCAAGACACCGCGACATACGAATCGATTAGATGTTGGATTAATTTCTTTATCCGCGCTCAAAAGCGTTTTTTTAAACAGACTGCGAATCCTTCGTAGGAGATTACCATGGCAAAATTGATTGGTCTTTTAACTGCTGGCGGTGACAGCCCCGGTCTAAATGCAGCGATCCGGGGGATCGGTAAAGCTGCTTTGGGATCCTATGGGATGAGAGTCATCGGTTTTCGCGATGGGTTTCGGGGCTTGATGGAAAACCGGAGTGTTCAAATGAAAAGTGTCTCCTTTTCAGGCATTCTGACAAGAGGCGGTACGATATTGGGCACCAGCCGGGAGAAACCGCATCGTATGCCCGTGGGCAACAAGGTGATGGACATGACCAAGGTGCTGATTGAAAATTACCATAAGAGTCGTTTGGATGCACTGATTTGTTTAGGTGGCGGAGGAACACAGAAAAACGCCTACCGCTTGATGGAACAAGGATTGAATATCGTTACCCTTCCCAAAACCATTGACAACGATGTTTACGGAACAGATGTAACCTTCGGTTTTGATACCGCCCTCGGGATTGCAACTGAAGCCATCGATCGCCTGCACAGTACGGCTCATAGCCATCATCGAATTATCGTGGTGGAAACGATGGGGCACAAGACGGGCTGGCTTGCTCTGGGTGCCGGTATCGCCGGTGGGGCCGATGTCATCTTAATCCCTGAGATTCCATATAATGTTGAAAAAATAGCGGAAGCCATCCTTAGACGGAGACACGAAGGAAAAAACTTTAGTATCGTGGCCGTGGCTGAAGGCGCCAAATCCAAAGAAAATGCGGCCGCGCTGCAAAAAGTTATCGAAAGAAAGAAGAAATCTAAAACCCAGAAAGAGAAACTGAAACTGAAAGCAGAATTGAAACAGGTCGAATCGCGGTATTCTGACAATACCATTCGATCTTTCACGACAACTCGAAAAATTGACCGGCCTGGAATCCCGGGTATCCATCTTGGGCTACGTGCAACGCGGCGGCACACCATCGGTAGCGGACCGTTTATTGGCGACCCGCCTGGGCACCGCTTGTGCCGATCTGATCAATCGCGGAGTATACGGCGTTATGGTGGCTTCAAAGGGCGACACGACTGAACCCGTTCCCTTGAAGAAAGTCGTCGGCAAACGCAAAAGCGTACCGTTGGATCATCCCTGGATCGATTGTGCACGAAAGGTTGAGACAAACTTGGGGGACTAAAAGATCTGAAGCGATATTTTTAATCGGCGTTTAAGTGCCTGATCATGATTGGTTTCTCAACATCATGATAAATGGTCGGGCAGTCTGAGAATCAGCGCTCCGAGGTCGGGATGCTTTACCTGGCCGGCGGCATGTCTGAAATCCATCCATATTCGTTGCCGCATAAAATCTTCCGGCCACTGATCCAGCACCCGGGTCACTTTCATTGCATAGACATCAACTTCACACCGGCCCCCCCATTTTTCAAAACCGTAAGTGCCGATCATTGGCTTCAACAAGCGGCCTTTGATGCCGGCTTCCTCATAGGCCTCGTTCAACGCGGTTTCAGTGGCGGAGAACCCGGGATCAATCAAACCCTTGGGGATCGTCAGGTGCTTTCCGCTGCTGGTGGAGATCAGCAGCACTTCCAGCATATCACCCGTGATTCGATAAGGGATGACTCCGGCCTGGGCGAAAACGTCCGTCATCGGGTCTCATTCCCGGGAATGCCGTAAACGGCAAGTTGTTTGTTCTGGTCCCAGTTGTCTTCGGTGACGTTGACACCGAACCAGTCCGGTGGTGTGAATTGCCTGCTGGCATCGACCGAAGAAAATTGAACCCTCCCCGCGGCAAGCCGCGGGGAGGGTTCAATACAGCATATCCTCCAAATGTCAGGCTTGTCAGGACAATTATTTTTTTGATGGCAAATAGTACCCCACCGACAAAGCACGTTACCCGGCGGTGCGCGTCTGCGCCGAATCGGTGCCTACGCCTTTTCCGGCGGAGATTTTTCGAATCACATATTCTGCCTGTTTATAGTGGATATACAGATGCAGCCCGAACATACAGTGCCAGTTGTGGGCATCGAATCGGCCGAAGATCGGGTGACGGGTCCGTAGGCCTCCCCTTAGTCCGCCATGGCTCGCAATCATCTGCAAATGATCTTCCACCGATTCGCGGAATTTCTGAATCTGCACTTCTCCGGGGTTTCTGGAGGGCAGCACGTCCTTTTTCATGTCAATGGCACCGGCACCTTCCGGTTTCTCACCTCGAACCAAACCCTGAATGATGGACGTGATGCCTCGATTCACGATGGCGTTGTGTTCAAGTATCATGAAGAAAGACCAGTTGCGCATCTCTTCATCAATGCCCAGCATGCGCGGAACCTCGACACGCACCGCGCCCTGTTCATACTTTATCTGCCGTGAGAGCGCCAGGTAGGCGTCGAGCGATCTTCGAATCTGCAGGGAGGCCTTATTTCGACTCGTCAGCGCAAAACGACTCCGGACCGCCATCTTTATCAACAGAGCGCGCATTCTCAAGATTGGCTGTCGTCACGACCCGACGCGGCAGAATGGTGAACGGGGGCCGAATAGGACTCTCTTCGGGAAGCGGTGACGGCGCGGTTGGCGATATCCTGAACCTTTTCGTAGGCCAGTTCACTCTTTTTGGAAAGATCTCCGATTTGGGCTGCCTGTGACGACACCGTCTTTTCAAGGGCCTCGATTTTTCCCAAAAGGACGTTCCTTTCACCTTCGAAGCGGGCTTCCATGAGGGCCTTGTCGCTTTTAAAATCCCTTGTGAGCCGGTCCGTGGTCTGGGCCACCGCCGTCTGGATGCTGGCTTCATTGCGTTTGGGAAAACTCTCCACCTCTTTTTGCAGGGCCGCCATCTCTTTTTCACGGCCGGCGATGGCTTCTTCACGGGTATCGAGCTGGGCCGTTCGCTGCCGGACGTCGTTCTCGAAATCGTTGCGCTTGACGGCGAGCTCCTTTTCAAGGGCCTGGAGTTCGTCTTCCAGGGCGTTTTTTCGCTGTGCATGTTCACGGGCAGAGGCATACTCGTGCTCTTCCTTTTCCCGCTGGCGTTGTTTGCCGAGCGCTTCCGCCTGCTCCTTGACCTGTCGATCGTGGTCGGTCTTTTCTCGCTGCCACTGGGTGCGCCTTTCCTGCATTTCTGCTTCAAACGCTGCCTTCTGCGCCTCCATGTCCTGCCCGAACTGCTCTTTTTTCACCCGTTGGGCATCGATCAGGGCTGCCAGGTCGGAAGCGGCCGCCTCCACTTCGTAGATGGTATCCAGCTCATCTTGCTTGGTTTCGATGGCGGACTTGATTTTGCGATAGGTCTCGATTTCGGTTTCGAACCGTTCAGCCAGGTCGGTTAGTTCGCGGCTGATTGCCCCGCGCAGCTCGTGAAGGCGTGTTACGGGATCCTGCGCCGCCTCGGAATCGGCCGTTGCCTCGGCCACTTTATTTTCCAACCGTTTTCGGGCCTTCTCAGCATCCAGCAGATCCTTGTTTAGACGATCGAAGCGCTTTTTGGCCGCTTCGTAGGCCTCAAGCAGTTCCTTTTTGGTGTTAGCCATGGAGACATTGGGGACGTCGGTTGGGTCAGTCATTGCAGTGTCCTGTCGATAGGTGGTTTATGGTTATTGTATATTCTGACGTCCGCCATCCGGTAATCGGTGAATACAGATGGTTTGCAGAAACTGCCCTGAATGGCATTCTGCTACATCGAATCCGTCCTGGCGGTTGCGAGGTGTTGGGTTTAATTATGAGCGCAGATAGGAATTCCGTACCATGGACCATGCTCTCAGTCAATCGAGACTTTCAGGTGATCGCATAGGGCGTCGTGGAGGTTTTATTCGATTGGTAGCGTCCTGAAATAAAACACGGATCTGCCATTTGCAGACGGATACTTCTTAGCTCTTGCATTCGTTAATGGATTGGATATCTTGGCCCTGTGGCGCACGAAACGGCTGTTGGAAATGGCGTGAGAACAGAACCTTAAAAAAGTTGTGAAAGAGTCCATCCCCTTCACTGTGCTGACGTAAAACGATGTATTATAGGAGACACAAATGTTCAAATATCCCGAGGTCACAGCTGTTGTAATAGGCCTGATTGGATTGACCGCTGCCGCCTTTGCCGGTGATTTCGATGGCTCGACACCATTGTCTGGGACCATCGGTAACGTTATTGAAATCAATCGATACAGGATTGCTGACGATGTTGATCCTGACACCGTCGGTTTACCGAAAGAATTCCTGATCGACTTCAAGGCCAAGGTTATTCGTCCCTCCAATGACAGTTTGGTGAGAAGGAAAATCTCGATAAACAGCGTTGCAGCCGTTGAGAACAAGACAGTTATCCAAGGCGTCGATGAGGGAGTCGAGGGGGTAGAGGATGGTTTGGCCTGGAGCCTGACAATCTCGAAAAAAGACGGAAGCGCCGTTCTCTCCGCATCAGGCAATGGCGTGGCCTATGTCGTGTTTGGTGTGTGTACACCCATCAAGGCAAATCCATAAGTAGCTCAGCTTGGTTTTTAATTAAAGGTCTTTTTCGCGGTGGCATCAATGCTGCCGCACACTTATTATCCAGAAAGCCGCCACCGATAAACGGTTGCAGCCGTTGATCGAGATATCGGTAGCTCAATTAATCGACGGCATGATTGGATACTTTTCTGCCCTGGCATCTTCGAGAAGCAGCCGACGTCTCAAAAAAACGCTTTATTGCTTTGTTGCCAGGATATTATTTTTTTTATATAAATGGAGGCCCTTGAAAAAATCGAAACAATAAAGCTCGCTTTAAGCGATATTGAAAAATACAGTGCTATTTCCCGCCGCGCGCGGGCGGACCGCGGTATAATTCTAAATATTGAGGTGCTGGGTTCAATATATTCCAGTGCAAGTTATTTCTGAGGAACTGAATCTATCAAGCCTGCTCTATACGGCAGATTAAGATGCGACCCATCATTCCTTCACGGTTGCGGAATCAGTCCTGGCTGGGGGCGGTGATGTTGTTTTCACCCTGGCTGTTGGCCATCGTCCTCAATTTGCCTCTGCTGAGGCGCCAATCGATCATGGTTCTGACCCTGCTGCCCGGATTGGCCGTGGCCGTTCATGTGCAGCATCAATTGTCTCGTCATCTGGAGGGTAACCATCGCCTCGGTGAAGAGGGCCGGCTGTACCCCACCCTTGGAGCAGCCAACTGGATCTCCCTGTTGCGTGCCGGTGCGATTGTTTCGCTTGCCGGACTTTTGCCGATGACACTGCTGCCGGGACACGGATTGCCAAATGGCCTTAGCTGGGCTCCGGGACTCGTCTATCTCGGGATCGCTTTAGCCGACCTGCTGGACGGGTTGGTGGCCAGGCGGCAGAAGCGGGAGACTGAACTCGGTAAACGGTTGGACGTCACAACCGACGCCGCTGGTCTCTTGGTGGCGTCGTTATTGGCTGTCAACCTCGGTCGCTTACCGGCCGTCTATCTCCTGGTGGGGCTGGCCTACTACCTATTCATCTTCGGGATCTGGCTGCGGCAGAAACGGCGTCAGCCGCTGGTCGCTTTACAACCGCGGCCCTATTCGCGAATCATCGCCGGTTTCCAGATGGGATTGGTGGGAATGGCACTCCTACCCATCCTTCATCCGACATTCACCGTCGTTGCCGCTTATATTTTTATGATGCCGCTGCTGGTGGGTTTTTTGCGAGACTGGCTGGTGGTCTCATGTCGGGTGGCCACCGATGGCAACCAGCAAACAGCCGTGGAACGCCGGGTCGGTCTCTTGTGGATGAGGCGTATGCCCTTGGTGTTGCGCTTCACTATACTCGTTTGTGGTGCCGCCACACTCGCTGGAGGTGGTGTTTACCCAGTCCATCAGCCCTGGCATCTGGCTTTAGGCATTGGCTGCCTGTTTATCGGACTTGCCCTTTATGGGGCGCAGTGCTGCACTTTTTCTAACCTTGTTGCTCGGCAGCAACCTGTCGCCATTCGGGATGTCAATGCCCGCCATGATCCTTTTCGGTGCCACCGCCACCCTGATGCTGACCGGCACCGGCGCCTTGTCGCTCTGGGCCCCGGAAGAAAGGCTCCTCTATCGGCGTAACGGCAAGAAGGTGACGGCTTGCAGCGAGACCCAATGACCATTTCCCGCCAATCACCGAATGCGGATTCAAGCCAATCGTCAGCCGTCAGGCGCGGGATACGGAAAAGTTGGCGCTGGCTGTTGTTGATCTTCGGTCTGGCACTGGCCTGGCACGCCCTGAGGGGGGTGGCATGGGTCGAGGCATGGGGACTGCTGGTCGGGCTCGGCTCTTGTGCCATCCTGAGCATTCTGGTCATCAACCTACTTATGCTGCCCGTGATGACCACTCGATTGTGGCTGCTTCTGCGGACCCTGGACCGTCCGGTCAGGTTGCTATCTGTCTGTGCCTATCGCTGTGCGGCCAACGCCGTCAGCTATCTCACCCCTGGCCCGCATTTCGGCGGCGAACCGCTTTTGGTCTACCTGCTGCACAACCGGCACAAGATCCCTCTGACCGCTGCGACGACAGTGGTGGCCCTGGACCGTCTACTTGAGCTTATAGCCAGCCTGGTTGTCCTCACCCTCTGCCTCATCGCGATTGCCTTGGCCGGGGGCGGCCTCTTTGCCGGGAGTCACGAGGTCGGCATCGTCATTGCCATAATGGCGGTTTTTGCCGCCCTCTTGGCAGTTCTCTTTACCGGCGGGAGACCGCTTGCACGACTCGTTTCACTGGGCGGAAGGTTTGGCAGAATCAGGCCATGGCTGGAAGTCGTCAACCAAGGCGAGGCCATGGCGGAAGCCCTTTTTCAGCAGCATCGCCGTCAATTCTTTTTGGCCAACCTGCTCTCCTTGGGTCACTGGCTTGGGGTCTTCGCAGAATTTTGGCTAATGGCCTTCTTGCTTGGCTTTCCTTTGTCGTTTGGGCACTTGACCGCGATTGTGGTTGTCTCTCGCCTTGCCTTTCTGACACCTTTGCCGGCGGGTATCGGTGTTTTGGAATCGGCGCTGCCCTGGTTGACTGCAACCCTTGACCAAGGGAGTGCCCTTGGCCTCAGCCTCTGCCTGATTATCCGGTTTCGCGACGTGCTATTCAGCCTGGCCGGCTTGCTTCTGACGTTGAATTATTTGACTTGTCGGGGAAAGGCCGATATCATCAATCACAGGTCAGGGTGACAGCAGGCTAAATGATCGCTTAAAGACTCACATGAAGGTGGTGTAACCCGTGTGTTGCAATCCAGCCGGTCCGAATTTGTACGCCGCCGTCAAGGGATATGCATGAATAAGCGACCACCGTACGACACCTCGCTCCGCTGTGGACTGAATTCCCCGGCAACCATCGGCGGCGGCACCCCCGGTTGCCATCCGGAACAATGGTTCACCCAGTGGCCGCTCCAAGCCGAGGAATTCCTGGATCGTCATCATCGACCGCTGGTCACCGTTTCCTACGCCCAGAGCGTGGATGGCAGCATCGCCACCCGGAACCGTGAACAGCTCTTGTTGAGCGGCCGGCAATCCATGGTCATAACCCACCGCATCCGCGCCACCTGCGACGCCATTGTTATCGGAATCAACACCTTGCTGGTCGATGACCCCCAGCTCACCGTTCGTCTCGTGGAAGGGGCAAGCCCCCAGCCTATCGTTCTTGACAGCAATCTGCGCATTCCCTTGCATGCCCGACTCCT
>CAWKOQ010000004.1:0-21319 GCA_963850825.1 uncultured Gammaproteobacteria bacterium
CTGTTTTCGGTATCAAAGGGGTGATCCTCCACCACCACATCGTCAATGGTGAGGGTGTAAGTCCCCTTACGGGCCTTATTAACCACAAACACGACCAGCCCAAAACTATCAGTCGTTCCCTCGACAGACCGAGTCGATCCATCAGGCAAAGTCCATGTGGCAAAAACCTCGGCTCCGCGCACTCTCCAGTTCAGATCATTCAGGACTCTGACCTCGCCGAGAACCTGGCGTTTGTAGAGGTCCATGTTGATCTCCGAAACATTGACAGAGGGCTCGCGCGGCGGTGGCGGATCGCGAGGCTCGAAGATGGACATGCGGACGGACGTAAAGCCGTTCAGGTATTCGGTGTGCCAGGACACCGAGAACCCGTCCTCATAGGCTGTCATGTGCGTATCAAACAGGCTTTGGCGGAAAATGATCGCATCTGGGTAGAGTTCAGTGACAGCGTCTTGATTATTCACCGCAAAGAGTGCGTTGACTCCGGTCGTCGTGAACCAGCCATCGTTTCCGTACCATGAGATTCTCGCAACGACGTCGTTCGGGCGGTTATTGGCGCTGCCGCCATCCGGGCCGCGGTAACCCGCGTTAACCTGACTTTGAACCTGGCCACCTTGACCAATGTAGTCTTCGAGGATCCAGGTGCAGGAGGACGCGTCGCCGGGGTTCTGGACGCTCTGGCAGCGTGTTGGCTCGCCATAAGCTGCTTCGACCTGCTCCCGCGTATCCCCCAGAGCGACGCCCGGTACGCTCTGGCCTTCGATGACGGTGCCAAATTCGGGTACGGCTGCCAGTGCGGACAGCGTGACTCAGCAGGCTGAACGCCCCGACAAACAGGGCAGTAATGGTTCTTTCCTTCATAATTATCTCCGGTGAATTTCATACAACAGTCATTTCAAATCGCTCGCGGCCAATCTGGATGTAAAACGCGTTCAAGAAAGCCGCTTCGGTGTCTTTTCGAAACTGCCGTTAACAGATGGCAGCTCGCCAAGCCTTCGTCGCTTGTGGAAGCGAATACGTCGGTCAAACAAAGAAAGTTACAGCGGCAGGAAAATATTTTGATTGGACTGAAGCGACAGGTTGGTTTGCCGGAATACGAAGCGCCTGAGCGAGGTTTTTGATACCGGGACTTGCGGTGCGGGTCTGCCGCTCTTTACTCGGACCTCATAATTCCGGATCATCAAAGTGCATAGGCTGGGATCGGCGACATTGCTGATTGAGTCGGCGTCCTCAGCCACATGAACCAGGTGGTGGCATACGGATGCAGGAATCTGACGAACACCGATGGTCAGCGCTGATGGTGAATGCGCAGGCGGGTAACGAGTCCGATTATCGGCAACTGCTGAAAGAACTGGCAATTGTGATACAAAAGTTCCTGCGCAGTCGCTTCGGTGACCACCACTTTATTGAAGATTGGGTGCAGGAAGCCCTGATTGCAGTTCATCAGGCCCGCCATACCTATGATCCACAACGGCCTTTCCGGCCATGGCTGTTTGCAATCGTACGCCACAAGGCCATAGATAATCTTGCGTAAGCAACGCACACGAGAAAAAGTCATCGATCACTACAAGATGGAGCAGGAGATTCTGTCCCAGGCGGGCAATCGAAGTTCATCCGAGGTCGAATCTTCGGAGGGTCGTTTACTCGCGTCATTGTCGACACAGCATAGAGAGGTGTTGGTTTTGACCAAAATCATCGGTTACAGCATTGCCGAAGCGGCAGAAAAACTCGGTATTTCCGAAAGTGCAGTCAAAGTACGTGTTCACCGGGCCATCCGCAGGTTGCAGCAGTCACTGGCGCGGGATGAACTATGAACAGGCTTGACGTGCTGATCGCAAAACTCGATCGTGGCCTAGAACCTGAACCGCCAGCGTTCCCACACGCAGCAATTTCGACCAGGCCATGCTGTCTCCCTGAGAATCGTCTTTTCTGGCGCGCCGGTAACTTTTCTGCTTTGGCAAACGTATTTTGTGGTCGGGACTCACCCGGAAATGGTGGATCGATCGCGGCCGCCCGGGGACATTGTGGAGAACAAATCAGGACGCAACGTCGTCGGAGAGCGCAGAACCATGAATAAGTACGACGAACTGATCGCAAATCTCAGCCGCGCTGTGGCACCTGTTTCGCCGGCACCCTCTGCCAATACGCTGGGTACGGCCTGGTTTGTATTGAGTGCGGTTTATGTGGTCGTGGCAACCCACATGTTCGGTCCGGCTCGCGCTGGCGCCTTCTCGCAGCTCGCCACAGAACCCCGTTTTCTGCTGGAGTCCTTGCTGGGCGCAGCAGCGATACTGTGGACCAGCCTGCTGGCATTCCGTGCCGCTATACCGGCTGCCCTGACCCGACAGTTTGCCGCGGGCGGTCTTGTTCTGATGGCGCTTTGGCTGGCCCAGTACGTGATCGGACTAGTCAGCCCGGCGTTGGAGCCATCGATGGTGGGCAAGCGTAGTCACTGCTACTACGAAACGATGATTTACGCGTTGCCGCCGATCCTCGTCGGTGTGTTCCTTATTCGCCGGTTATATCCCTTGCGGTTTGTTCGCACCGCCATGTCGCTCAGCCTGGCCGCCGGGATGCTGCCGGCCCTGTACATGCAACTGGCCTGCATGTACGAACCCGCACACATTCTTTCCCTGCACATTCTACCCGGCCTGCTGATGGTGCTGGCAGGCGCAGCGATTGCCTCACTGTGGCGCCAGCGTCGCACCACTTCCAACGGTCGTTGAATAATATTTCTCCCAGATAGCAAGGCGCAGGCCGGGCCACGTGTGAGCCCGCCAGGAAGAATGGATCTGATCAGAGAGAAAAGACCCGTATGCCAAAGGCGATAGAGACATGGCACCAGCTGATTGATAGCAACGATTCGTCCGGCTTGGACGACCTGTTGGCTGACGACGTTGTATCTTTATCGCCGAGTGTGGTGGAGGATCAGATCCGAGCGCGACGAGGTCGCGCGACAGACGCACATTGCGCGAGGCGCCAGCGGCGCCGATCCACTCTGTATCGACGGGCGCAGCGGCGAAGCCGGATGCCCGGTCGCGGAGCGACAATCCCCCCCCTTAAATCCGATCCGTCAAGTAGCCAGTCGACAGCCTTTGCCTCGTCGGTAAATGCCTTAACCGAGATATGCTCGGTTGACGGCAACAGTTTCTGTAAATTTGACATCATCGACAGAATCATTATTCGTGTCGACGAAAGCCAGTTTGAACGCGTAGTCCCAACCGTACTCTTGGGCATTAGCAACCATTTCAAGGGAGTCAATCGCTGACAGCCGCCCGCGCAAATTGAGTATGACCAAAACTCGATAAATGTCGGCATCGCGGCAATACTCAACAATTTGATGTCCGGCCTGACTGGCTTCCACCGCCGCATCGCCATAGCGTCGTTCGCCCGTTACGTGAACGCGCACATAATTCTCATTTGTTTGAAGGTCGATTTCGTAAGGCATGTCCGCCATTCTCTCGGATACTTGACTGACCTGGATTATAGTCGAGAAATTCGATTTGCATGTACGCGCCGATGATCTCTGAGCATCTTCCGCCCAGGACTCGTTGCATCGCCAAAATATGAAACGCCCCTTTCGGGGCGTTTTGTATTTTGGCCGAGAGAGGGTATGGGCTTTCGAACCCTGTTCGAGTGAAGCAGCAGCGTAGCCGCCATTGACGGCGCGAAGCGCCCATCCCACCCTCTCCGCCAGACAAACCAAAGGCCAAATTCCAAACCCTTTACCGGCCGGTTCCTATTGCTTACCATCATTGCGACTTTTTCTGGGCCAGTGGCAGACATATCTTGGCAAAAAAATCACGCGCCGGTGCTATGAGCGCAAACGCCAACCGGGCGATTCTGGCGATGCGACAGGGCGATTTTGCGGCCGCTGTGCGTTACTTCGACAAGCTGGGTAAGGTTGCACAATCGGATAATCGCCTTGCCAAGGCTGCCGGGTTCGCACATATGCAGCTCGGTGATGATGATCGCGCCCTGACATTCCTGAACGCCTCGCTGCGGGGCCGCGCTGCACAAGCTGATGTACATGCAGCCCTTGGTGACATTTATGTACGGCGGGCAGATGAGGACAAGGCCCTGTCACACTTGCGCCGGGCATTGGCTCTCGCATCCGAAGAGCCCGACCTGCACTACAAACTTGGCCTGGCGCTGATCGGTTTCGGTGCCTGGGATGAAGCGGCAGATGAAATGCGCGACACGCTTGCGTTGAGGCCGCAGGATTTCAAAGCAAGGCTTGGCCTGGCCCGTGTACATACCGAGCTGGGCCAATATGCGGAAGCCGAGGCGGAGCTGCAACATGCGAGCTCATTGGCGCCGGACAACTATGCCGTGGCATTCAGACTGGGCAAGCTGCGGGAAAAGCAGCAACGCTTCGATGAAGCCATCGTCAATTTTAAAAAAGCCGAAGTACAAAGCGAGCACGCCGCGCCGGTATGTGAAGCCCTGGCACTGGCGGAGCTTGCTGGCGGTGACCCTGATGCGGCATTGGCTACGTTTAGCCGTGGATTGCGACGAAGCCCGTCGGACACAACTCTGCTGGGACACGCTTCCGAACTTCGTTACGAAATGGGTGATCCAGAAGCCTTTTCTGATTACGAAACAGCCTTGAAAGCGAGGCCCGTGCGGGCGGTACACGCCAAGTACATAACGAGCCTGATTCTCGCCGAACATCTGGACGATGCAGAATTGCAGTTGCATCGTTATGCAACGCAATATGGCAAGGACTCCGCCTGGCTGTCGGTGGCCGCGCATTTGCATTACGCACGCGGGGCACACGATGAAATGTTAAGCCTGTTGGGGCGGGCACCGGCGGACAATGTCGACTTGATGACCTGGAAAGCACAGGCATTGCTGGGTTGTGGGGATGCGGCGGCGGCCGAGCTTGTGCTGGCCGACCTCTTGAAACGAAGTCCCCGGGATCAGTTCCTGGTGGCGCTGCTGAGTACTTGTTACCGGCTCAATGACCGGGCCGCTTACGAAGAACTGGTCGACTACGACAACCTGCTCATCCGAACAGAGCTGTCCGTACCCACAGGGTTTGACAGCCTGGCATCATTTAATGCCGCGCTTCGTGAAACTCTTGAGGAATTCCACGTTACGCGTGCGAATCCGTTGTCCCAGTCGGTGATCGGGGGAACCCAGACACCGGGTAACCTGCTGCAGCAACCTCACCCGGTTATTGCAGCACTCAAAGCTTCTATTCACGCCACTTTGTCGCGGGAACTCGGCACGGAGTTTTATCAGAGAATCTCTCACGCTCACCCGGTCAGCGTCGGCAAAGGACACGCCATCAACTTGCCCGCAGCCTGGTCTATTTGGGTTACCGAAGGTGGTTATCATCGCTCGCACGTGCATTCAAAAGGCTGGTATAGCAGCGCTTATTACGTGAGTCTGCCCCACTCGCTGCGAGCCACCGACGGGTCGAACCAGGAAGGGGCGCTGGCGTTTGGCGAACCCGGCGTGGCGACGCCGGAGTTGCTGAAAGCGGATAAAGTGGTCGCACCGGCCGAGGGAGTTCTTACGCTGTTTCCCTCTTACTTCTGGCATGGGACTTTGCCGTTCCACGGTTCTGAAGCGCGCGTTGTCGTGGCGTTCGACGCTTTGCCCGTGTTCGTTTGAGTTGCTTTCAGGCATGTCGTCCATTGATCGGTAATGAAGAAGCAGGCCAACCGCACCCTGACCTGACATAAGTTCGCATTTCGAGGCAAACAGCAGCTATTCGCGTGTTAAATTGACGGTACAAATAATATCGGGAAGGACAGGAGCCCATGATGATCCGACTGCTCGTGGGATTGGTGGCAGGCCTGCTGTTACTCGACGCCAACGCCGCCCCCGCAATCTGACTCCAGCGAACAAATCGCCGACCTCAAAGCGCAAAACGTTCGTATAAAAACCCACCCTCGCACCGGTGCGGTTCGCCTGATCGGCGCGTGGCCCCAGGCGCCTCTCATGGTGCCCACAGTAAATGAAGTAACCCGCGCGGATGATCGCCGGCATGGAGGCCGTTAAACACTTCGGCCCGATGTTCGGGCTCACCCGCCCGGAACAAGAAATGCGGCTGGTTAGTGAAAAAACCAAACACCGTGGCGGCTCCCGCCATCGTTACCGCCAGCTTCACAAAGGAATACCCGTTCTCACCGGCGAGCTGTTGGTGAACCTGGATCAATACCGCCGCGTAATCTCCATGACCGGAGAGATCAGCAGCGACCTCGATGTCGATGCACGGCCCGATATCAATCGGCGCGTGGCGCGCAGGTTGGCACTGGCCACAGTAGCAAAGTGGTACGACGTGAAAAAACCGCGACTGCGGGCCGGCGCGCCGGAGCTGTGGATCGTCGATCCCAAAGTACTGAAACCCGGGGACCGCGATGCGAGCCTGGTCTGGCGCATCGAAGTGACCGACAAGCAGGAACCTCATGGGATACGCGAGCTGCTTTACATTGATGCAAAAACGGCCGGCATCACGCTGCACATCAACCTGATCGAGCAGGCAAAGAACCGCCGAACATACACGGCCAATAACACCAGCAGCCTGCCCGGCACGCTGGTCTGTGACGAGAGCGACCCTGACTGTGTGGCGGGGGACAGTGAAGCTCGCAATGCCCACCTGTTCGCCGGTGACACCTATGACTTTTATTTTGACGAACATGGCCGTGACAGCCTGGACGACGCCGGGCAGACCCTGACCTCCACCGTGCACTACAGTGATTTCCTCTGCCCCAATGCCTTCTGGAATGGTACGCAGATGGTGTATTGCGCGGGGCTTGCAGTGGACGACGTGGTGGGCCACGAACTGACCCACGGCATCACAGAAAATACCTCGCAGCTTTTGTATTACTACGAATCCGGCGCCATCAATGAATCGTTGTCCGATATCTGGGGCGAGTTCGTTGATCTCAGCAACAGCGCCGGCGACGATTCTTCGTCCGCGCGCTGGTTGATCGGCGAAGACCTTCCGAGCTCCATTGGCGTCATTCGTGATATGGCCAACCCGCCCGCGATGGGCGATCCCGACAAGATGTCGAGCCCTTACTATTACAACTCCTCGGGCGACAACGGTGGCGTGCACTTCAACAGCGGCATCAATAACAAGGCCGCCTACCTGATGACCGACGGCGATACCTTCAACGGCCAGACCGTCAACGGTTTGGGAATTGGCAAGGTCGCGGACATTTACTACGAGGCACAAACCAATCTGCTCACGTCCGGCTCGGACTATGCGGATCTCCACGCGGCGCTGAACCAGGCCTGCCAGAACCTTATTGGCATCGACGGTATCACCAGCGGTGATTGCCTCAACGTCCAGGCCGCCGTCGATGCGGTGGAAATGGACACTGACCCGCAGAACTTCCATCCGGATGCTCCCATCTGTATCGGGGGCGATCCTCCCGGACGATCTGTTTTTTGATGATCTCGAAAATGGCACCAGCCAGTGGGACTTCGCCAATGTCTCCGGCAGCTCGACCGCTGCGTGGATACTTGACTTCGGTTATGCCGCATCCGGTGATTACATGCTCTGGGGTCGCGACAGTTTCGTCAGTACCGACGGGACGGCAGAGATGAATGTAGACGTGCCTTTGCCCGCGAGCGAAAAGCCGTACCTTCACTTCAAGCACTCCTTCGCCTTCGAGGCGTCGCTTCGATTACGATACATTTGATTTGGCCTATTGGGACGGCGGTTTCCTCGAGTACAGCACAGACGGGGGTGTGACCTGGAGTGACGCCGGATCACTCATCGATAGCGGCCAGGCTTACAACGCAACGATTTACGATAACCCGGCCAATCCCAATGCCAACCACCTGGCTTTCGGCGATGAAAGCCACGGTTATGTCTCCACGCGCCTCGATCTCAGTATCCTGGCGGGCCAAAGCGTCCGCTTCCGCTGGCATACCAGCACCGACGGCTCGGTCAGTGGACCGTTCGGCTGGGTGGTGGATGATGTCAGGGTGTACACCTGTGCGAACGAGCCACCGCCGCCTGCCGAGGTGGCGTTCAGCGATGCGACTTACAGTGTCAGCGAAGCGGGTGTAGAAGCGATCATCACGGTCAGCCGCACAGGCGGGGCCAGTACCAGCTTCACGATCGACTACGCGACTGCCGATCTTAGTGCGTCGGCTGGCGTCGACTACGCCGCCACGAACGGCACTTTGACATTCGCCGATGGCGAAGACAGCCAGACCTTCAGCGTGCCTGTTTTCGAGGATGGACTTGCCGAAGGCAATGAAGCGATTTTGCTGACGCTGAGTAATGGAAGCGGCGCGATCCTGGGTGCCGTGCCTGAGGCTATGCTGACGATCGCCGACAACGACAGCAACGACGTTGCCTGGGTCGACGACGCGCTGCCGACCGGGGCAACGCCGGCGGGTACCTGGAACTGGGTAAGCACTGAGCCGGCGCCGTATTCGGGTGGCCTGGCGCATCAGTCGATACTGGCTGCCGGGGTGCACCAGCACTACTTCACCAATGCCGCAGCGCCGTTGCAGGTGCAAACCGGCGACACATTGTATGCCTATGTTTATCTGGACCCGGCCAATCCGCCAAGCGCGCTGATGTTGCAGTGGAATGCGGGCGGCAGCTGGGAACACCGTGCTTACTGGGGAGCGGATCTGTTCAGCTGGGGAATCAATGGCACCGACAGCCGACGCTACATGGGACCGCTGCCGGTGACGGGCCAATGGGTGCGCCTGGAAGTTCCTGCCAGCGCGGTTGGCCTGGAAGGCGCCGCGATAAGCGGCATGGCCTTCAGCCTGTTTGATGGCCGTGCGACCTGGGATACGACCGGGCTTACATCAACGCCGCCGATTCCCAAGGTGGCTTTCAGCAATGCGACTTACAGTGTTGACGAAGCGGGCGTGGCGGCGATCATTACGGTTAGCCGCAAGACTGGTGCCAGTAGCGGTTTCACGGTCGACTACACGACGGCCGACGGTAGCGCCGCCGCAGGCGCCGACTACACCGCCACCAATGGCACGTTGACGTTTGCCGACGGCGAAGACAGCCAGACTTTCAGCGTGCCTATCCTCGAAGATGGACTGGTCGAAGCAAATGAAACCATCTTGCTGACGTTAAGCGGGCCGAGCGGTGCGATGCTGGGTGCCGTGTCTGAGGCCGTGCTGACGATCGCTGACAACGACAGCAACGATGTTGTCTGGATGGACGACGCCGTGCCTGCCGGCGCCGCGCCGGCCGGTACCTGGAACTGGGTAAGCGTTTCGCCGGCGCCGTATTCGGGTGGCCTGGCGCACCAGTCGGTACTGGCAGCCGGGGTGCATCAGCACTACTTCACCAATGCCTCAGCGCCGTTACAGGTGCAAACGGGCGACAGCTTGTTTGCCTATGTCTATCTCGACCCGGCCAATCCGCCGAGCGAGGTGATGTTGCAATGGAATGACGGCAGTTGGGAACACCGAGCTTACTGGGGAGCGAATCTGCTCGGTTGGGGAAGCGACGGCACCGACAGCCGACGCTACATGGGACCGCTGCCGGCGACGGGCCAATGGGTGCGCCTGGAAGTTCCTGCCAGCGCGGTTGGCCTGGAAGGCGCCGCGATAAGCGGCATGGCCTTCAGCCTGTTTGATGGCCGTGCGACCTGGGATACGACCGGGGTTGTATCGACGCCGCCGATTCCCAAAGTGGACTTCAGCGATGCGGCTTACAGTGTTAGCGAAGCCGGTGCAGAAGCGATCATCACGGTCAACCGCACAGGGGAAGCCAGTACCGGTTTTACGGTTGACTACGCGACGACCGACGGTAGCGCCGCGGCAGGCGCCGACTACACCGCCACGAACGGCACTCTGACATTCGCCGATGGCGAAGACAGCCAGACTTTCAGCGTGCCTATCCTCGAAGATGGACTGGTCGAAGCGAATGAAACGATCGTACTCACGTTAAGCGGGGCAAGCGGAGCGATCCTGGGTGCCGTGACTGAGGCCGTACTGACAATCACCGATAATGACAGCAGCGACGTGGCCTGGATCGACGAGGCCCTGCCTGCCGGGGCGACGCCGGCGGGTACCTGGAACTGGGTAAGCACTGAGCCGGCGCCGTATTCGGGTGGCCTGGCGCATCAGTCGATACTGGCTGCCGGGGTGCACCAGCACTACTTCACCAATGCCGCAGCGCCGCTGCAGGTGCAAACGGGCGACACATTGTATGCCTATGTTTATCTGGACCCGGCCAATCCGCCAAGCGCGCTGATGTTGCAGTGGAATGCGGGCGGCAGCTGGGAACACCGTGCTTACTGGGGAGCGGATCTGTTCAGCTGGGGAATCAATGGCACCGACAGCCGACGCTACATGGGACCGCTGCCGGCAACGGGCCAATGGGTGCGCCTGGAAGTTCCCGCCAGCGCGGTTGGCCTGGAAGGCGCCGCGATAAGCGGCATGGCCTTCAGCCTGTTTGATGGCCGTGCGACCTGGGATGCGACCGGGGTCACGTCCACTCCGCCATTTCCCAAAGTAGCTTTCAGCGATGCCAATCATAGTGTTAGCGAAGCCGGTGCAGAGGCGATCATCACGGTCAGCCGCACGGGGAATACCAGCGGGAGCGTGATGGTCGACTACACGACGGCCGACGGTAGCGCCGCCGCAGGCGCCGACTACACCGCCACCAATGGCACGTTGACGTTTGCCGACGGCGAAGACAGCCAGACCTTCAGCGTGCCTATCCTCGAAGATGGACTGGTCGAAGCAAATGAAACCATCTTGCTGACGTTAAGCGGGCCGAGCGGCGCGATGCTGGGTGCCGTGTCTGAGGCCGTGCTGACGATCGCCGATAACGACAGCAACGATGTTGTCTGGATGGACGACGCCGTGCCTGCCGGCGCCGCGCCGGCCGGTACCTGGAACTGGGTAAGCGTTTCGCCGGCGCCGTATTCGGGTGGCCTGGCGCACCAGTCGGTACTGGCTGCCGGGGTGCATCAGCACTACTTCACCAATGCCTCAGCGCCGTTACAGGTGCAAACGGGCGACAGCTTGTTTGCCTATGTCTATCTGGACCCGGCCAATCCGCCGAGCGAGGTGATGTTGCAATGGAATGACGGCAGTTGGGAACACCGAGCTTACTGGGGAGCGAATCTGCTCGGTTGGGGAAGCGACGGTACCGACAGCCGACGTTACATGGGACCGCTGCCGGCAACGGGCCAATGGGTGCGCCTGGAAGTTCCTGCCAGCGCGGTTGGCCTGGAAGGCGCCGCGATAAGCGGCATGGCCTTCAGCCTGTTTGATGGCCGTGCGACCTGGGATATCGCTGGAAGCACGCCCCTGTAAGACTGCCGTCATGCAGGGGTAGTTTCTCAGTTTCAATAGTCCCTCAGGACGGCCGATACCAGCGAACCGTGCGCCGGCTTGTAGGCAAGGACATCAAAATAGTGAATGGTTCTGACCGAGGCGCCATTGTTTTGTCTGCGAACGTAATTCATAAGGTCGAAAACCATATCTTTCGCAACTGAACCTGCCACCAGCCCTCCGAAGTTGTCGAAAAGTGCAAACCTGTCGTAGCCGAGTGCCCCGATACGATTGAAACAACTCTTGTAACCTTTAAACTGATCCTCGTTTTCATACTGACACTCGAAATATAGTAGGCAGTTGCTCTCGGAGATCGACTTTTCTGCGCTATCGATAACGTCGTAATCGTATCCATCAACATCTGATTTTATAAGGCTGATTGGTGCGCAATCGATTTCACCAATGAGCTCGTCCAGAGGCTTCGACGTCAGAGCTACGGCGTCACCAGACATTTCGGCATGCTTTGTTCCGCCGACGCCCAGCAACTTGACACCCTTGACCGATAATCCAACCAGGCATTTGTAGGAATCAATTATGGCATCCGGGTTGTCTTGGCTTAATCTTTTGGTATTTCCGACCAAATAATCGAAAAAATCATCGTCCGCCTCAACGCACACGTATCGCAATTTGTCATTTGCAACAACCATTGCGGCGACGGTATCGCCCACATTCGCGCCAACATCAATGACGACGGAGCCATCTTCGAGGTATTTTGCCAGGTGCGGAAGAAACCGATCATATTGTTTATAAGAGTTTTGGTGAGCAGGCAACAAATGATCTGGTGGAAGGATAATAGTTGAACTACCGACGCGAAATTTTTGATTGATACGGAGCGCGCTACGAAGTCTGAATGCAACGCCACCAACGAACCTCCGAAGTACTTTACTCAACAATATCGCCCACTTTGATAATCTTACCGGTCTTAAGGTCGTGGAGTGGCAGGTCCCTGATGCAATCAATGCGCTCCTCGCCTGACAGGTAAGAGAGATTTCCTGACCGGTCTCTCGACTGGCGGACGTTTGACGGCATGAACCCCTCCGCGGCGGACAACACCGGCAAGCCATGTTGCAGGTCGCTCCGTACGAAGAATGCATTGACTCCGGCCGAGTTGCACCCGATGAAATCGTACTCTTTTTGTGTCGCAAGGTTGCATAGCGCCGCAAGCGATGCGCCGAAATAGAGATGCGAGTAATGGGCTTTAGAGCAATTGAATTCATCGTCATACGGGATGGTAACCGCATGTTCAGCGCCGAATATACTGTTGTACTCGCATACGACTATGCGTGGAGTGATGACATTGATCGCATTCCAAACCCAATAATCATTGCCATCAATATCGACGCTCAGTAGTCCAATATCGCCGAGAAATCCTGAGGCAGTCAAAATGTCATTGATGTTGTCCCGTGTAATGAACTGACATTTGGCCGTGAGATCATGCCGCCAGTAAATGTCGTCTTTCTGAATATAGTCGATATTGTGTTCCGACCCATCCAGAACCAGCCCTCTCCATTGGTCGTTGATCAGCAGGAAACGCGTATTGGCTTCAGTGTAATTCTCGACCCCGAACTCAACGAAAGAGCTATCTGCAATAGGTATCTTATGAATGAGGTACTGAATAATTCCGTCCTCACCCCATTGGGAGAATGCCTTGAATTCAACGTCACTGAGCGCTGAAATACTCCCGGCCTGTCTGATTCGATCAACGTGCAGTTTCGCCAAGAGGATGGTATTCGTTTCACTTCTGCTGACTATTCCTGCCGTCAGTGCCCGAAAGATCTTTCGTACGAATCGACGAATGCGGGATGTCATGCGAACCTTCTGAGTGTATGTGTCACGCTGTTATGGTACCTGAAAATAAGAGCCGTTTAGAGCGCCGTTGCATGTGCTGCGTGCGTATTGATCAAGTGATGAAAAATTCGATCAGTTCGCCGTCATACGGCGCTCTGCATCTACCATGAGCTCGACTACGTCGGGCATGAAGTGCTTCGGTTTCCAGCCGAGCTGTCGTCCGGCCTTACTCGGGTCACCGCGGTTGGCGCCAATTTCGGCAGGACGTTTCAAGTGCTCGTCAATCTTGACATGGTCCTTCCAGTTCAGGCCTGAAGCCTCGAAGACGCGGGAGACAAAATCGCGAAGGCTGTGCGCCTCGCCTGTAGCAATGACAAAATCATCGGCTTGATCCTGTTGCAGCATCAGCCACATTGCCTCTACATATTCCGGGGCCCAGCCCCAGTCGCGCTCGATTGAAATATCACCAAGGCTAAGCGTTTCCTTGCTGCCGGCTGCAATGCGGCAGGCAGCTGAGACAATTTTCCTGGTTACGAATCGTTCCGGTCGTAGTTGGGATTCGTGATTAAACAGGATTCCGGTGCAGCCGAACAGGCCGTATGCCTCGCGGTAATTCGCCGTTTGCCAGTACGCTGCCGATTTCGCGACCGCGTATGGGCTGCGCGGCGCAAACGGAGTTTCTTCATTCGCAGCACCACCTTTGATATTACCGAAGCATTCACTCGAGCCGGCGTTGTAGAATCGTATTGGCATTTCGGAGAAGCGAATTGCCTCCAGCAAAGTAAGAGTGCCGATGCTGATGCTCTCCATCGTTTCTACCGGTTGCTCGAAAGACAATGCGACCGACGTTTGACCGGCAAGGTTATAAACCTCGTCCGGTTGAATTCTTATCAGTGCCTGCAGCACGCTGCGAAAGTCGTTGAGCGTGATTGACGTGAGTGTCACCCGGTCGCGCAGCCCGAGTGTTGTGAGGTTGGTAAATGGATTAATGGCCGCATCTCGTGATGCCCCGTAAACCTCGTAGCCCTTGTCCAGCAAGAGCTTCGTTAGAAAGGCGCCATCCTGCCCGGACACGCCGCAAATAAGAGCTTTTTTCATAGTGTGTGCACTTCGTTTTGATCCATTTCAATTGCTCCCTGTACGCCGAATCGGACCGGGGATCATGCCAAGGACGAATATACGTCATGGGTGGCGCTGGCACACTGTTCCCAGGTGAAGCGCTTGATTCGTTGTTGACCTAAAGCACGAAGTTCGGCAGTGCGCGACTCTGAGCCTATGACGTTGTCGATGGCATGCGCAATGGCGGCCGGATCATGCGGGTCAAAAAATTCGCCCGCGTCACCAACCACCTCGGAAATAGAGCTACCGCTGCTACAAACGACAGGGCAGTCGTGTGCCATCGCCTCAAGTGGTGGTATGCCAAATCCCTCATACAGCGATGGGTAAACAAATGCTGTCGCATGCCTGTACAGACTCATCAATACGCTGTCGCTGCCGCCCATCCAGGTCAGCCTGTCTGCCGACAACTTCAAGCGCTCTATTTGTTGAGTTTCCCAACGCTTGAAATTTCCGCCACCAAAACACACCAAGCGGTAATTCTGATGCAGCGCACTGTTGTTCGCATAGCCTTCCAGCAATCGCTGAAAATTCTTGTACCCGCTGCGTACACCGACGTACAACAAATATGGCTCATCAATCAATCGCTCTGCCGGAGTCTCACTTGACTGCTGCGAAGCGAAGCCCAGATGTACGACGGAAACCTTTTCAGCATTGACGTCAATTGCGTCCAGCAAGTCACGGCGCGTGTTTTCCGAAATACAAATGACATGATCGGCACGTTCGACAGCCAGGCGCTTGTTTTCTGAAGTCCTGTCCAACGCCGAAAAATATTTCGGGTAGCGCTCATGGATCATGTCATAAACCGTGACGACCCGAGCCTGGTCGTTCTGCAGCGAAACCGAGTGTTTTGAAAAATAAGTCTCGTGAAGGATGTCTGGTCTGTAAGACGCCGCTCGATAACGTGTTACGGCCCGGTTATAAATATTCAGCAGCTTGCCCGCGGCCTTTGGGGCTCTTGAGAGCCGCCGTCCGGAGACAATTCCCCGATCAAGCTCCTCCAGGTAATGATTCAGATAGAGTGGCGCGAGTATCTGGAGTTCTATGTCTTCAGCGACTGACAATCGTCTCGCGAGTTCCACGAAGTATCGCGATACTCCTCCGTAGAACTGTCGGCTAAACGCCTGGTAGTCGTATAAGATTTTCACGGCTGCGCACGTCCCGAACTGGCTGCCGAAAAAACGCTGATATGACGACGAATGTAGTACCAGGAGGGCAGCAACGAAAAAATTGTATACGCCGAGATCGTGCCGACGATGGCACCAACAACACCGATTTTGGAGACCAGGTAAATGGACAATAATATGTTCGCTGTGGCCATCAGCAAAGCATTGATCGCCTGGAACTTAACGATATGCAGGCCATTCAAGAGTGCAGCAACGACGCTGCCGAGCATCAACAGGACAGACCAAATAGACATGCCAGTGATTAGCGCCGTCGATGGAACCACTTCGGGCCCGGCCCAGACTCGTATCAAAGTGTCGCCCCAGTTGAACAAGATCAGCGCGAACGGAACAGCAAACAACAGGCTTAGTCGAATTGTCCTGATGAACGTGCGCCGGATCCAGTCGGAGTCACCGCGCGTCAAAGCCTCGCCATAGGCCGGCCATTGCGCCACAACGACAAGGCCTATGAACATCGCGGGCAGTGTCGATAGTTTCAACGCGACGTCATAGCCTGCGACGGCCTCAACGCCCAAAATTCGCGCGATGATAATGTTGTCGGATTGAAAGCCGACGATAACCGCCAGCTGCAATATGAAAAACAGGAATCCGGTTCTAACCAGTCGCCGAATCACCTGGAAATCAAGGTGGCTCATTTTCGGACGAAGCGTCCTTTCCTGGTAGCCGAAAAAAACGAGTGTGTTAAGCGCTCGAAAAACCAACGGTATGCCTGCCATGGAAAGTGCAATCCAGTGCAAGCCGGCCTGCATCTGTATGGCGATGATGATGCCGACCAGTCCGAGCACACTCCCAACTGCTTCCCATAAATTTCCCCAGTATCCCTGCTGCAGGCCAAGTTGGACTTTTTGCGTCGCGCCCAGCGGCAGCGTCACGATGAAACAGGAAAGGAGAACAAGAACGACGGGACCTGATTCAAGGGCAGCGGTCGCGGAACTTACATTGAATAGGGACGGCCAGGGCACGTACCGGTACAAGGCAAGGAAGATCAGCAAAATCAATCCGCCTATGGCTGCCAGCATGATTATGCCGTTCGAAACAGATCGATGGATCGTACGATCGTCGTTACGTCCGCTCGCATGGGAAACTGCATTCAAGATGCCATTCCCTAAACCGAAATCGGCAAAACCGAGCATTGAAATAACTGCGGTAACGGCCATCCATAGCCCGAACCGCTCTGGCCCGAGATAGCCCAGCGTCAACGGTACTGAAATTAGCATTGCGGCTGCGGCTGCGGCTTTGGAGGCCCCTGCCGTTACAGTTGTCCAGGCAATATGCCGATGACGCTCTTGCGACCGGCCTTCTTCCGTGTCCGTATCGAACGCCGTGAATCGCAACAGGCCTATCGTGTCCCTAATCGTTTTCAGTGTCGTGCTGCCCATTTGCCTAGCGTATGCAACTAAGGGAAGATATTACGTGAACTGTTGACGTTTACTGTCATCCGGGCGAAGGTTCTGCATCAAAATTCAGGGCTGACAACAGTTTTTGGCCATGCACATCCCAACTGAATTGAAGCGCGTGATTCCTGCATGCCGAGCGGCTGGGCGGTCCTCCCGCACAAATTGAGACCACGGCGTCAGCAAATGCCTCGTATTCGCCCTCCGGCACCAGCGTGCCGCTGATACCGTCGGCGACTGCGTCGACGACGCCGCCAACGGGAAACGCTACTGTCGGAGTGCCGCTGGCCGCGGCCTCTATCGCTACCATTCCGAAGCCTTCTACATCAGCCTTGACTCGAATCAGGGGAAATACGAGGGCATCAGCTGCGGCGTAGCAGTTCCACAACAACGCTTCCTCGACGGCGCCGAGGAAGCGGACAGTATCCTTGCCACCCCGCTCGATTGCAGCTACCAAACGCTTCGCTCCTCGCGGGTCCTGTACAAGGGCATCATCCGGAGAATCGCCGACAACCAGCAGTATCGCGTCCGGTTGCAGAGCAATGACACGTGGCCACGCCTGCTCGAGAAATTCGGCCAGCCCTTTGCGCCTGACCATTCGACCGACGAACAGAATAATCTTGTTGGCTTCAAAACCCAGCTTCGCTCGAATCGAAGCGGCATCGTGCAGCAGCGATTCCGGCGGGATTGTTGAGCCCGGATTCAGTACCTCAATTCGGCCCGGGTTACAGCCTTTCTCGATTGCAATCTTGCGTGTGTTCTGACTGTTGGCGATAACGAGATCGTGGCGTCGCAAAAAGGGCACGAAAAATCGCTGGTAGATCCAGTTGTCGACAACAAGATCCAGTCCATGGACGAATACGACAGACCGGGCCTTTGCAATCCTGGACAGAAACGTTGTAACCGGTGCGACCAGTCCGCTGCCGCCAAGCACAATATCGAATGATGATTTCCTGATTGATCGCCATCCCCTGAGCAGCGCCAATGTAAGAAAGGAGAAAGGCGACGACGGGCACTCGACAGTATGGACACCTGCCGGCGCGAATTCGCCACAGCCTTTTGGACCAATGAGTGTTACGTCGAAGCGAGAGGCGAGCGTTGCGACGCTATGCTGCATCAAGCGTTCCATGCCACCCGTCAGCGGGGGATAGTTTCGCGTCACGACCAGGATCGATTGACGAGTCACGTCACGCTATCCCGCCTGTGAGGCAGGGCTATTTCTGCAGGACCCATATGTATCCCGGCAGTGCCCAGTAAAACCAGCCAGCTACCTTCTTTGCGATGCGCGCTTTCATGCTACCGGCGGGCAGCATGTAGTCAGTGTGAAACCTGCCGGGCTCATTAATCAACCGAACGGTGTAATCATTGCGCGCAAAATTCTGAACAAGAGACTTCAAGCCCCAGTAGGTCAGGTGCTTCTCGTGATAGTAGTCGGCTTTCCCGGCAAGCCTTATATATAGATGCGCCACGGGACGCGGCAGAATCGCAAGAAGTGGCAAGTTATAGTGCGGCTCGTTCCACATTAGCCGGTTGCCGGCCGAAAAATAGCAAATACCGTCCGGTCGGAGTACGCGGTGAATCTCGGCAAACATCTGTACGGGATCCGGCACATGTTCATATACGTGCGAGCAAATGACGACATCAAAGCTCGCGTCCTCGAAGGGCAGGCCTAGTGCATCGGCGACCTGAAACTCGAGGTTATCTTTGACAAAATTTTCCTGAGCATGCTGGATCGCACCATCGTCGATATCGATACCTACTACCCTGCTGGCATGATCTGCAAGAAAGTTGTCAATGGCGCCAGCTGAGCCGCCAACGTTCAATACATCGCAGTCAGCCAGCGGTTTCTGCAGGAAATCGTCAAGAACAGCGAGCATTGTGCGTGCTTTGCGCTCGCGATTGTCCATATCGTAAACATATGGACTGTTTTCGGAGAAGTTGTATTGGTACCCTCTGGTCAAGACGGCGGCCCCGGATATGTCCTGCTGCAGTCGTTCACAAAAGTGTGAGCGGTGAGTTGCGAGTGATAGTAAGTTGTAAGCAATACCGACGCAATTGTCGAGGTCACAGGCAGCGTCTGATGCGGCCACCATTTACGGGCAACGGATTGAATGAAGCTTCTCTTCCTATGTAAGCGCAGGCCGATGGGCAAGGATCTCGTTGACAGTCCGTATGGCCGTTTCTTTAATTTGCCGAGAATACTCGCCGAAAGAGGACACCAGGTCTCGATAGCCCTGCTTGATTATGAGAACGGTGCCGGGCTGGAGGTCGACGCTCACGGCATTCGATGGATTTCGTCGCCGCTTCCCGCTTATCTCGCAGCCGTACGAAAGCACGTTGTCGATTCACCACCTGACTGGGTGATTGGTTTTTCGGATACCTATTTCGGCATTCTCGCCGTACGCCTCGCTCGCAAGCATGGGTTACGGTCGTGTATCGATGCTTACGACAATTATGAGAGCTACATGCCCTGGGCCAGGCCTTTGCACTGGCTTTGGCGCAGATCGCTGCGACGCGCGGATTTGCTGACGGCCGCCGGACCGGACCTTGCTGCCTTGATGTCGGGGGGGCAGGGAAGTGACAGATCAGCCGTCGTCCCGATGGCTGCGGACCCGATAGGCTTCGAACCTCGAGACAAACAGGAATGCCGCCGGATTTTGAACCTGCCGGTTGACGGGACCACTTGTTGGTTACTGCGGATCCATGCATCGTAGTCGAGGCGTACAGGTGCTTTTCGACGCGATTCCGCTGGTGCTCGCAGAGCGGCCGGACGTTCATTTTGTCCACTCGGGCCGAACCTGGAAAGATGTACCGTTGCCCGAATCAATTCAATCGCTGGGTTACATTGACGACGATAAGATGCCCGTCTTATTGAACAGCATGGACGCCCTTGTCGTCATAAATCGCGCATCATCCTTCGGACATTACAGCCATCCGGTCAAACTCTATGAAGCAATGAGTTGCCAGGTGCCTGTCGTCGCAACCCGTACGCGAGCCACCGAATGGATATTGGACCGTCATCGCGACAGTCTCGTGGAACCGGAGGATCCACGGGAACTCAGTGACGCGATATTACGTACTCTCTCGGCACCCGGGATTCACTACCGATCGGTGCCAAGCTGGAACTCAAGTTGCGATGTTTTCGAGCAAGCGCTACTGGGCGCACTCCGGTAGCTCTTCGGTCAAACAAGATTACCATTCGTTTCTGCGGGCGCCTTATAATTAATTCTACTGCTCGGTGGATCAAAGCATGGACTTCAAGGACTATTACAAAATCATGGGCGTCGAGCGCGGCGCCAGCCAGGATGATATCAAGCGCGCCTACCGCAAACTCGCGCGCAAGTACCATCCTGACGTAAGCAAGGAAACGGACGCCGAAACGCGATTCAAGGACCTCGGTGAAGCTTACGCCGTGCTCAAAGATCCGGAAAAACGGGCGGCCTACGACCAGCTCGGTGCAAACTGGAAAGCGGGTCAGGAATTCAGGCCACCGCCGGATTGGGACGCGGGGTTTGAGTTTAGTGGCGGTGGCGACGGCGCCGATGCGGCCGCCTTCAGCGATTTTTTTGAATCCCTGTTCGGTCACGGTTTCCAGCCTGCGGGAGGCACGCGGCATGAGGCCGGCATGCATGTGCATGGCGAAGATCATCATGCGAAGGTGTTGATTGACCTGGAAGACGCTTACCGGGGTGCTTCTCGCAGCATCTCTCTGCGCGCACCGGAACTCGACAGCACCGGGCACGTAAGTACCAGGACACGCACATTGAACGTCAAGATTCCCAAGGGCGTGAAACAGGGGCAACGCATTCGCCTGTCGGGCCAGGGATCGCCGGGAATGGGGAAGGGTCGGGCCGGCGACCTGTACCTGGAAATCGAATTCAATCCCCACAGCCTGTTCCGGGTCGAAGGACGTGATGTTTATCTCGAGCTGCCGGTGGCACCGTGGGAGGCGGCATTGGGTGCGACCGTGAAGGCACCGACGCCCGATGGCCCTGTCGATCTGAAAATTCCGAAAGGGACTACGCGCGGACGCAAACTGCGTCTTCAGAAACGCGGCATCCCCGGTAGTCCGCCGGGAGATCTTTACGTGGAAGTGGTGATCACCGTGCCGCCGGCAGACAGCGATGCAGCACGCGAGCTGTATCAGACGATGCAGCGGGACCTGGCGTATAACCCACGCAGCAAAATGGGAGTGTAAGTGACCATGACGCAGAATACACTGACTGGAGTTCTGCTGGACGAACGGACCGAACTGTCGTTGACCGAACTGAGTGATGCCTGCTCGACGTCCACTGAATGGGTTATCGAACTTGTTCATGAAGGCGTTTTGGAGCCTGTCGGCCGTCAGCCAAAACAGTGGCGCTTTTCGGGCACCAGCCTGAAGAGGGCACACGCGGCCATGCGGCTGCAAACAGATCTTAAGATTAATCTCGCCGGCGTCGCCCTGGCGCTTGATCTGATCGAAGAAATCGAAACGATGCGGGAACGTCTGCACCGATTCGAGAAAGACGATAGCATTTAAATTCAATGACGTAGCCTGGTAGCCGTCCA
>CAWKOQ010000005.1:0-10257 GCA_963850825.1 uncultured Gammaproteobacteria bacterium
ACTGTCTCACCGCACTCATGCCTTTGCTCTCACGACAGTTGTCGAGAAAAGTTCGGCGGCTCGCCGACGCTCCTCGGGTGTTGTCTGTTCTTGCCTGCTTTTCGCCTCGTACAGAGCCTCATCGGCCTTCTTGTACAATTCCGTAAATCGGCGACCTCGTCGGAAGTCCCGGCTGCGAAACCGACGGCAACAGTTACCGGCAAGCCATCGCTCTCTTGCAGGAGAACCGGGTCCGTATAGAGATGATCAAGGCAGCGCTTGACCAGGCGTTCGAAACCATCACCTGAATAGACCACGGCGAATTCGTCGCCACCCAGCCGAATCAGGTGAGAATTTCCGGGCAGCGAATCGATGAACACGTTCGCGAGATGTCTCAGAATCACATCGCCGTGATGGTGCCCAAAGGTGTCGTTGAAGTACTTGAAATCATCAATATCGAGCAATGCGAACTGCACCGCTTGCTGCCCCTCGTGACAACGTTGCGCGTATTCGTCGAAATTCTGCTCGATAAAGCGTCGGTTACGCGCCCCGGTCAAAGGATCACAGGTGGATATCATTTGCAGCTCGCGGTGTGCATCCTCCAGCTGGAATTTTGCGCGAATATCGTCTTTGCGAACGATAGTATTGCGAACGATCGTCAACATCGCTGTCGCGGCCGACGCGACAATCAGGAATTGCACGGTCCACAAGGTCTCTGCTTCGAAGCGGCCTGCCACGCTGAGGAATGAAAAAGTAAAAGCTATGTACGTCAGGCCGACCACGAGACTGGCCTCGCGAAGCCCCCAGGGCACCAGGGGCATAACCATGAACAGAAACACGATGCTCGACATGAGCGTGGCATTTAACGAGCCGGTGCGATGCGCAATCGACATGATCGCAACGCCGGTGATTACCAGCAGTACGATACCGAGCAGATAGAGGGCCGACAAATCGGTGACAAATCTCACCGACACGATGATATGAAGTGACAACAAAGCCAACAGCGCATAGGTGTACAGGAAGCCGCCCTGCACACCCAGTTTCTGATAGAGCGCAATGGCAGCGACCTGTATCAGTAGCGACAGCAGCGCCATCGCGGTGATGCCTTTGCGGGTTTCGGTCAGCATCGTGCGCTCGGCGTAGCGAGTCAGCGACGATTCGTTGAAGTCAGTCGACGTCCAGACATTCGACAAGAAACCGAGGCCTCTCTGCCAGAACGACGTCAACCGGGTTGGCGGTTTCTTCGGCGCTTCGAATATGCGAGTACTTTTGAGCGGACCGTTCATGCGATATCAGGATCCTGGCCCGCAGAGCGCGCAGGCCAGCCGCATCAATCGCTGCCTACGCTCCTGCCGACCTAGTAGGTCGAGTAAGCAACGCCCTGGGAATCAAGGGTATCGTCGTCGACGATGAACTTTCCGGTAACGGTGTCGTATTGCCAACCGCAGCCCGGTAGCTGGTGTCATGTTCAAGTCACCGTCCGTGACGATGGCGACAGCGCCGTTATCGGTAATCGGGTTGGTCGGCAGAACGTCTTCCTGGATGTACGGTCCGAACGGGAAGTCGGTGCCGGCGATGCTGCAAGCTCCTGCCGTTGCGGTTCGAGTAGAGGGTGAGTTGATCTTCGAGCGTCTGCTCCTCGTCACCAGTGCCAGTACCAGTACCGACCGGTACCGGCACAAGTTACGGTAGCGTCAGGGACAGCGGTGTTCACACCCGGATATTCTCCGTGTTGCTGCCGATACAAATCGATAGCCGAGCGCATGCCCGTCACGTTGGCGCGCAGCGCCGACTCGTGGCGTCGGTCGTTGTCGATGCAAACTGCGGAACGATGATGGCCGCGAGTATCGCCAGGATAATTGCGACAATCAGCAATTCAACCAAGGTAAATCCTGACTGCCGCTTTGAGGATTTTGAGCTGTTCATGAACTGTCTCCAAAATCGATCTGTAGTAAATTCAGACCAAATTATCCGGCCAATAAGCTGACATAACGCGCAGACACTTCACACTTTTCTAAATGAAGTCACGTACTTAGGCATGGACTAGAGAAAATGAGACTCAGGTCACAATGTGGGTCTTAGGAGACGGCCCTCGACAACTTGAAGATCGGCAATATCAGGGAACTGACTATGACGCCGACGATAACGCCCATGACCATGAGCATGACGGGCTCGGCCATTTTGGACAGTGATTTCAGGCGTTTAGTCAGTTCACGCTCGTAGTATTCGGCGAGTCGTGACATTACCTTCGGCAAATTGCCGCTCTCCTCGCCCGTGGCGACCATGCGCTGGACCAGCAGCGGAATCATGTCGTGCTGTTTGAACCCTGCCGCAACGCCATTGCCTTGCTGTACCTCTTCTTCAACCGCGGCAAAGAATCGCCGCAGCAAGCTGTTGCCAACGACTTCGCGAGTCGCGTTTAGCGTGTCAACTATGTTGACACCATGCGCAAGCGACAGGCTCATCACGCGTAGCGATTGCGTGAGATAGATTTGCATGTAAACGTGCTTGATACCCGGCAGTGTGACTTTCAGCCGGTCAAGCGTCTCTTTGCCATTTGCGCTCCGTGCCCAGCGTAGTGCCAACATCGTCACCGCGGCCAGCGCGATTGCCGTCTGCACCCAGTAGCTGCGCAGGAAATCACTGGCATGCATGAGTGCGATCGTTGTTACCGGCAACTGATCGTGTATTTTTGCAAACATCACAGCGAATTTCGGAAACACGACGACCAGGACGAAAACGATAACTCCCAGGGAAAAAAGGCTCAGGAACACCGGGTAAGCAAGGGCGGAACGCACCGTATTATTCAGTTCATCGGCCTTCTCTTCCATATCCAGGAGCTCTGCGAGAATCTCATGGACAAAACCGCCGCCCTCGCTGGCCGCTATCAGGTTGACGTAGGTTGTCGAGAATACGTCGGGGTGTTTGGACAGTGCCGCTGAGAAGGAATGTCCGCCGGCAACATCCTCCAGCAATGCTTCGATAACCGCCGCCATTGCCGGCTGCTGACTTTGCTCCTGCAGCAATTGCAGAGCCTGGTGGAGATTGGCACCTGTTTCGAGCATCAATGCCAGTTGCTCGGTGAAGAATCTGCGTTCACCTGCAGAAACTTTCGCGCGAAAGGATAGTATCCGTGTGGGCGCTGCTTTTTCCGTCAGCGCTGTCTCCGGCTTTTCGATAATTTCGTGTAGCTCTATTGGCACTACCCGCTCCTAAAACGAAATCGACCGTGAGACTTCTTCGATCGTGGTGCGTCCCTCGACTACTCGTTCCAGTCCGTCCTGGAACAGGCTTACCATGCCGCGTTTCTCCATGAATTCCGTCAAATCATCGCGCCCCGGATTGGACATGATCAGGTTCTGCAACTCGGAGTCTGTTTCGAGGGTCTCGTGGATGCCCATGCGGCCCTTGTAGCCCGAGTCATAACACGAGTGACAACCCCTGCCGCGCGACAGGCGAACCCTGCCCCGATCCTGCCAGCCATAATTTTCGATGATATTAGGCGGCGCAATCGACTCCGTGCGGCACGACGGGCATATCGTTCTAACCAGGCGCTGGGCCACCACGCCTATGAGCGCGGAAGACAACAAATAAGGTTCGACACCCATGTCGATCATGCGTGTCACCGCACCGATACTGTCGTTGGTATGTAAGGTAGACAGCACCAGGTGCCCGGTCAAAGCAGCCTGAACCGCAATTTCGGCGGTCTCGCGCTCGCGAATTTCACCGACCATGATGATGTCCGGATCCTGACGCAGGACGTGCTTCAGGAGTTTCGCGAAACTCAGGCCGATGTCATTCCGGACCTCGTTCTGATTAATGATGTCCATCTGATATTCAACGGGATCTTCAATCGTGACAATGTTTTTCTCGATGCTGTTTAGAAAATTCAGCGCACTGTAAAGAGTGGTCGTTTTGCCACTGCCGGTCGGACCGGTGACGAGAATCAGGCCATTGTTAACTTTCAGCAATTTGTTGAGCGTTTCCAGGTTCGATGCCGACATGCCAAGACTATCCAGGTCAAAAACGGATTGATCTTTGTCAAGCACTCGCAGTACGACCTTTTCGCCGTGCAGCCCGGGTAAAGAACTGAATCGGAGATCCACTGAGCGGCCCTGCGTGAATACCTGGATGCGACCATCCTGTGGCATACGCCGTTCTGCGATATCCAGGTTGGCCATAACCTTGAGGCGAGAGACCATCGGTGCATGCAATTCGACTTTGGGTGCCTGAAACTCGTACAAGAGCCCATCGATACGATAGCGAATCCTGGAATGTGTCCTGAACGCTTCAATGTGAATATCACTCGCGCCATCATTAACGGCACGCTGAATCATGGAATTGACAAGATTGATGACCGGACTGGCACCTGCCATCTCATCGATAGCCGCATAGTCATCGGGCATAGCGCTGTCGACGACCTCGAAATCTTCGTCGACCATACTGAGCAGGTCCGCCGCATATTCGGCGCCAGGCGCCTGCTCGTTCAGGGCCCGCAGTATGTCTTCGCGGCTCGCCAGAATCGGCCGTACGTTGCAGCCAACGCGCTCCTCGACTTCATCGAGAGTAGGCATCGCCTGTGGATTCGCTGTTGCCAGGAACAAAACTCCGCGTACCTTGAATAGCGGCAACACTTTCAACCGTCGAGCGATGTCACGCTCAAGAAGCTTGATCACATCCGGATCATAAATGCGGGAGCGCAGCCGAACATAAGGAACATTCAGCTGCTGGCTCAACAGTTGCATTACGTCCTGGTCGCTAACCCAACCCTTGGCGATGACGATGCTGCCGAGCCGCTTGCCGGTTTTCTTTTGCTGCTGCTAGTGCCTCGTTGACCTGACTTGCAGTCACCAGCCCGGCTTCAACCAGAAGATCGCCGAGTCGCTTCCGCTTCCCCGACGGTGCGGCTTCTTCCCGCTTCACTTCACTGCCGGCATCTTCACCAACAATGCTGATGTATTTGTCGATATCGGTAATTCGAAGGATTTCCCGCACGATCGCACTGGCGTGTGACACTTTTACCCAGCCGCCTGCTCGAATTAACTGGTCCTGGACATTGAGGAATTCCTCGAGGGCGGCGCTATTGAGCAGCGGCACGCCGACCAGGTCGATTACTATCTGATTCTCGCCGGCTTCGAGCGCCTGTTCGATCGATTGATGAAGTTCTTTAAGTACCGCATCTTCGGTAAGTGGCTGCGTGGGCCGAAGCGTAGTAATTACGCCGGTCTGTGTTCGCACGATATTGGCAGCGACAGATTCAGCGCTGGCACTCACGATGCTACCTTGGACGGACTCGTCATTAACTCACGAAGACGGTCAGAAAACGGCTCCGGCCTGCCAATGCCATAACCTTGCACGTAGTCCACGCCTATCTCAGTCAGACGTGATTTAATCGCGTCGTTTTCGACAAATTCCGCTATCGTCCGCAAGTTCATTGTATGCCCGACCTGATTGATCGCGGCGACCATCGCGGCAGAAACCTTGTCAGTTACTATGTCCTTGACGATAGCTCCATCGATCTTCAGGTAGTTCACGGGGAGAGTCTTGAGGTAGCCGAATGAGCTGATTCCGGAACCAAAATCATCCAGCGAGAACGAACAACCTAAATCTCTCAGGCTGTCCATAAATAGCACCGCCTTGGCGAGGTTGGCTACCGCCGCAGTTTCGGTTATTTCAAAACAAATACTTTCAGGTGGAACACCGGAATTCTCGATTTCCGCATGGATGAAGTCGAGAAAGTCCTTTTTATTAAACGACTGGCCGGATAGATTAATGGCGTAGATGCCGTGGCGGATCGAATCTTCGTCGAATTTGGACAGCATGCTTAACGTCTTGCTGACCACCCATCTGTCAATGGATGGCATGAGATGATAGCGTTCTGCCGCCGGAATGAAGTTGCCAGGCGCGAGTATTTCACCACTCTCATCGAGTAGTCTCAGCAAAATTTCGGTGTGATGCAGCCGGCTACCGGGTGCCAGCGCCTCAATTGGCTGACTGTAGAGTGTAAAACGATCTTCGGCCAGGGCCCGCTGAATATGCGCGACCAGGTGCATTTGTTCTTCACGACGAATCATGTCGACATTATCTGCACGATATATTTCGACACGATTTTGGCCCTGATCTTTGGCCATCGAACATGCCAATTCGGCGGTGCCCATAGCCTGTGCAACACTTTCACTCGCCGCAGATATCAACGCAACACCGATACTGACCGTCACGTTAAAGCTGTTGCCTTCAAATTCAATGGCAAAAGCCTCGATTTTCCGGCGAATTCGCTCTGCGGATTCTGCCGCGTTTGAAAGTGAGCAATCGTGCAGAATTAATCCGAACTCATCACCACCGAGCCGACTGAGCGTGTCGCAATCCCGTTTATGAGACGCAGCGATGGTAGCGACGCTCTTTATCACCGCATCGCCGGACGCATGACTCACAGTATCGTTGATGATATGCAGCTGGTCGATGTTGATGTGCAGCAGGCATTTTTCAATATCTGTGGACTGCACTTGCACAAATGCAGCGTCGAGAAAATACTCGTAACCGTTTCGGTTCATGAGACCAGTCAGGTCGTCGTAGTTGGCAATCACGATTTTCGCCGCCTTGCGCGCCATGACCCGCATCAGGTTCTTGTCGCTATTGACGAAATCTGCTTTGGAATAGTTATTGACGGTTGCCAGCATTCCCGCGACGCCACCTGTCTTATCGAGTACCGGGCAACACAGAACTCTGTAGGGAACGCCAGGCAGCAGACTGATTGCCAACGCATCTGACATGTCGTTGATCACCAAGATCTCATTGTGTTCCTGTACCCAGGAGTAGAGCTTGTCCGCTAACTTCAACTTGACGCGGGGCACATTTACAATTGACCCATCGGGATGACTGCAGGAAATTGTCACCTCTTTATCCTTGAGAATCAGGACCGCCAAGCCGACATCGAGGTAGTCAAGGCAGTTTTGTGTCAGATTTTGCAGGGCCTCGCGACCCTGCCGAAAAAAATTGACCTGGTCTTCGGTGTGATAAACAAGATTCAGCTCTTCGTAGCGTTCGGTCAGCTCAACGGTCATCAAATCAAGCTCCGCGCTTAGTGCTGTTTCATACTCAACGGACTCGACCAAAGGCTTGAGTGCAGCAGTGATCTCAGCCTGCTGCACGGTTGCAGGTAGCAATACCACAAGTGCCCCGACCAGCTCGCCTTGTGCATCACACAGCCCTGCGGTGGACAGGAATCGTCCATCCCCGGGCACAGCTTGAAGCTGACAGCACTGCAGATTTGACACCCAGTCGGGATGTCGGTTGCACAGTTGCTCGATCGCCGACAGCATCTCAACATTATCGAAGGTCTGATGGTAGATCGTCTTGCCTTCGCTGTCGCAAAGTGCCAGTCCCGCCGCATCCGGAATCAATGACCGCAGCAGCTGTGCGTAGCGGTCGAAACTATCCTGGCTGAGAAGCGTGTTCATGATCCATAACTCTCGGCCAATAGATTTGCCTCGACCAAATCCGCAATTGCCGACCTTAATTTTCGAATACTGATGGGTTTTTCAAGGAATACCAGGTTCCTGATATTGCCTGACCATTCGCGATGTTCCAGTGCCGTCAGCGAAGTCGAAACAAATATCGGGAACTTACGATCGGGCATCGTTTCTTGTATGTGTAGACATAGCTCCTTGCCTGACATACGTGGCATTTCGATATCTGTGACCATTACATCCGGGCAGCTCGCTGAGATTTTCGCCAATGCGTCTTCGCCATTGATTGCGACATCAACCACATAGCCCTCTTTTTCCAACGCACGACGCATCACCCGCAGGACTATCGGTTCGTCATCAACCAGCAAAATTCGATTCATGACTTATATCACCTGCTTCAATAGTCCGGCTTCTTTCCAGATTTCGATAACAAACTCGGAGCCTTCGTCAGGTGCGCTTGTGACGGTCAGCGTACCGTGGTGCAGCTGCACGATATCGCGTGCCAAAGAGAGCCCGAGACCATGGCCGCTCCGCTGCCGTGCTTCGGCATTTTCTGAACGGTAAAAACGATCGAAGATTCGACCTTGCTCATCCGGGTCAATACCAATGCCGGTGTCTCGCACCAGGATTCGCACAGTCTGTTCTGTTTCTTCACAGCTCATACTGACAACCCCACCCGGGCAACTGTATTTCACTGCATTGGTTAGCAAATTATTGATCGCAATTCGCAACAGATCCTTATCCGCCATTATCGAGCTCACATCGGGCGGTAAGTCGAGTTCAAATGTGAGCTCGCGAGCTTTGTCACTACGCGAAGCAACACCGAAAGCATCCTCCAGAAAATCGTGCAACCGCAATCGCTGCCGTTCGACCGAAATCTGGCCTGTTTCTATTTTCGTGATACTCAGCAAGTTATCGATCAGTCCGGCCAGCCGTTCGACCTCGTCGTGCATGATATTGGCCGCCTCAACCCGACTTTCCGGGTCATCGGCACCGTCATCGAATAATGCTTCTGTACAAAGTGACAGAGTATTTAACGGAGTCTTCAATTCGTGAGCAACATGCGCCACAAATTCGCCTTGTTGACGTTGTATGGCCGATTCTCTTGTAATGTCGCGAAACACGATTAATGAACCGTAGATATTTGTCGAATCCGTGGGCGAGAAAAGCGGATACGCCTTGATCGATAACTGTCTTTGTTTCTTGTCGCCGACTTCGCAGGCGCGCGGTTTCCGACAGATAGCTTGCTTCGGGTTCCCCCGAATATCTGGATATCACTTCGAGCAATTCAGCGTTATCGCACCACTCAGACGGTTCGGAGCCAATGACATCAGCATGCGCGACACCCAATATTGTCGATATACGACGATTGGCAAAACTGACGTTGCCTGACTGATCGAGAATCAGGACCGCCTCGGGGATCGCTTCAAGCACATTTTCAATTCGTGACTTCGAGTAGGTAATCAGGTTTTTCGATGTCACCAGTTTTTCTTGTTCGTGTTCCAGACTGTCGATCCGCTGCTTTGCGAAGTCGACGAACGTCGTGAAGCGCCCAAGGAAATCGCTAAGCTCCTCGGTCGCGCCCAGTTCAATTTGCCGAAACTGTTCACTTTCAATCGCTGTCGATATTTGTGCGTTGGCCTGGCGCAGCGGCCGAACCTCATTGCGCACCAACAGGTAGAAAAGTGGAGTAAGCAGAAAGATGATTAGCGCCAGCGTTGCAAAGAACGGCACTTGTTCGAAACTAATTCCCATGCCGGGAAGAACGTAACCAAGACGCAGGTACGCGGCGATGGCACCATCTGCATAGACAGGGGCAAGAAATTCAATGACGTTCTCGCCCTTTGCTGTCGTCACCGTACGGTCTGACAGCCATCCCACGGATGTGTCAGGCCAATCCATCAATGGCACAGTGATTCCCGGCGCCGCGGCACTGGATACGGGTTGGTTCTCCTTGTTAACAATCGTGGCATAGGCAAAATTTCGATCCTTCTGACTTTGAAAGATCGTGCCGAGCAGGCTTTGCTGGCCTAACGGTGCTACGAGTTGCTCAAACGGCAATCCCGATAACATTTGAGCAAGGCTGACGCCCTGCGCGCGTATCTGTTTTTCCTGAGATTCTTTTTGATGCCACAGAAGGGTCACGACAATCAAAGCGATTGCAAACAGCGACGCCAGGATCATCACCAATCCCAGGCGGTCATTCCCACTGGATCGTAGGTGTTTGAAATCAAACATGTTTTTGTGAACCGTGTCACTCTGTGACCGGTGAGCATGTCATAATGCAGCGAGATGGTTCCGTGATGCCTGTCAAGAATGTGCGGATTGCTTGCGGGCAGCAGCCGCAACCCGCGTCAGGCCTGGTGCTAGCGAATGTCGTCCGGATACAGAGTGGCCCCGGCACGCCCGCTCTGCTTTTTGTGGTACAGGGCCTGATCGGCCTGTTCGATGATCTTCTTGGCCGGCATCGATTTCCCGGTGTCAGTGACCGCCATACCAATGCTAAGTGTCACAGACACGCTGCCCTGCCGGGTTCGCAGACGCGTCTTCTGCATACTGGCGCTGATACGTTCCGCAACCAACCTGCAAACCTCAGGTGCCGCATCACGCAAGATCACGAGAAATTCATCGCCGCCATGCCGCGACACGATATCGTCGGGACGTACTGACGCGACAATACCCGCGGCAATTTTTCTCAGTGCCTGATCACCAACCGGATGTCCGTACTTATCGTTTATTTCCTTGAAATGATCGATATCAACCATGCAAACCGCAATCCGTTCGCCGCTGGTTTCAGATTCCTGAAGCAGAG
>CAWKOQ010000006.1:0-455000 GCA_963850825.1 uncultured Gammaproteobacteria bacterium
CAGACCGAGAAAATTCTGAAATCAAGTAATTGACACGTCCGGTTTGCGCCCGAAAGCAGGTGTACCGGTAGTATTTGGTAGAAGGTCTGTTGATCACCCATTCCGGAACTTCAATTGTCGGTATGAAGCATACTCTGGATTCGTAGTTGTGAAAGACCAAAAAGACTCAAAAGACTCAGCGGCTGTTCGGATTTTCCCGCCGGCAATCCCGTTGCTAGTCGTCGCACTTGGAATTGGGCTTGACCGCATTTTTCCAATCGAGACGCTGTTCGAAATTCCGCAACCGTTCCGCTACTGGCTTGGCGGTATTATTGTGGCTTGCGCGGTGCTCGGTCTTGGCGGTTGGTCGGTTCTCATCATGCGCCGGGACGGTCAAAGCGAAAACCCGTGGAAACCAACGTTCAATATCATTGATCGCGGTCCATTTCGGCTAACTCGTAATCCCATGTACCTCCAAATGATCCTTGTGTGTTTCGGCATTGGAATAGCGTTAATGAACTGGTGGCTACTGATGTTGACACCATTTTGTGGCTGGTTATTGCAGCGATTGGCAATAATGCCGGAAGAGGAATATTTGGAGCGAAAATTCGGAGATTCATATCTCGCCTATAAAAAACGTGTACGTCGATGGCTATAGGCAGTTCGCTGTGGCCATCGAACGTTTGCTTGCGGAAGAGTGCAGACCCTCTTTTCAAGCAGTTCCCTGCAATCTGAACGTCCGCTTCCGCTCCGGAAGCAGACATCAGGCTAGAATTGCTCAAAAGGTCCGCTATTGACCCAAGGTTGAAGTTCGCAGTTTGCTCGATATAGAAACGTTGTGCTGCAATATTGTAAGAGAAATAATAGTTTTCCGGCTGAGAACACGAGAATTGGTTACCACTATCGGAGCAAGTATGGCTCACTACATCGACGGATTCGTTTTACCCATTTCGCGCGATCGCCTGGACGAGTATAAGCGTCTTGTTGAAGCGGCTGCAGAAATCTGGAAGGAACATGGCGCGCTCGATTACAGGGAGTATGTCGGCGACGACTTGATACTGGAGGGAACGCGCTCATTCACTGATCTCGTAGCCGCAACCGAGGGTGAAGCCATTGTGTTTGGATGGGTGGAATTTGATTCTCGTGAAGCACGTGATTTGGCAAATGAAAAGGTCGCGGCTGACCCAAGAATGGTGGATTTAATCAATTCTTCGAATTCAGGTTTTGATGCTGAACGGATGGCATACGGTGGTTTCCAGTTGTTCGTTCGATCGTCTAACGCCAACGCCGGATAACAGATCGTTGCAATGGGCGCTCTCCATGACCGCTTTCGGGAAAAGCGGACATTCAGCGACCTTAAGCTTTACTCTGCTTCGGTAATGCACCTTGCGGGATCGGACGCGGCAAGGACGTGCGGCATGTGCCCGGTGTGGATGTAGTCTGCCGCGAGCTTACCAGCCATCGGCCCTCGCCCGAACCCCGATGATGCCAGGCCGCTGACGATGTAAAGATTGTCCCGCAAAGGAATCTTCCCGATGATCGGCGAGCCGTCCAGTGAAAACGGCATCAGCCCTGCCCATGTTCGGGCGACGGGCAAATCAGCCACCAGAGGCACGACCTCGGCTGCATGACCGTGATTGACCTCAATGCCCACAGGATCAGGATTTGTGTTGTAACCCACGTCCTCGCGATCGCCTCCGAAAATGATTTCTCCGTTCTTGCGCTGCCGTCCGTATAGATGGCGAGTTAGTCGTCGGCCACCTTTGTGGGTCAGATTCGGCGGAGTCGAATCGTCGGAACCGTTGTCCTTGCTCCATACGAAGCTCGACTCCGAGGAGGATATGCGGTGAAAAAACCGCGGTGGAAGACTCTCTGTGGCCCACATCTGGCCGCGAATCGGAATGATTGGAATCTTCAGTCCCAGCATCTGACCCACGGGTCCGCACCACGAGCCCGTCGCAAGAACCAGCGTCTGGCACCTGTATTCCGCGCTTTCGGTCCGGATCGAATATCCCCCACTGCCGCGAACCGCGATCGCGTTCACGTTTTGGCCCGTGTGGATCGACGCGCCCGCGTTTCGAGCGGCGCGGGCGAATGCCGTTGTCGACTTCACCGGGTCGGCCTGCCCGCGTCCGGGAGCGTACATGTACCCAGGCAGGTCGAGGCTAACTTCCGGTTCGATTGCGCTAGCCTCAACAGGACTCAGGATTTCGCCGTCATAGCCGTTGGACCTCTGCGATCGCAGCCGGTCTTCGAGGAAATTGTACTGCTCTTCGGTATGGATTCCTGACAGGGAACCCGACAGGCGGAATTCCATGTCATAGCCCATGTCGATTTGCAGCTGCTTGAAAATCTCCAGACTGCCCATGGTCAGATAGGATTGCAGGTCCGGCATGTTGCCCCAACCTGTGCCGCCCAGGCCGCCCATGTTTTGCCCGGAAGCTTCGGACGCGATTTCACCTCGCTCCACCAACGTTACGTTTCGTCCGTAACCGAGCCAGATGGAAGGCAGTTGCGGATCCAGCCATACCGCCGCCAATTATCACGATATCTGCTTCATGCACAGTCTCCTGTGCCGACGTGCTTGATGGTAGCCAGCTGGCCGCCGCCAGGGAGCCCAAGCCAGTGATGACGCGACGGCGGTCAATATTGATTGAAGACGTCGGGGGTGAATCGGAGGATAGCTTCGGTTCTTGTTTTGCCATATCCATGCCTTCTCATTTGATGGCTCCAATACTAGCACTGGCCAGATTTAATTTAGAATCAAGGACAGAATAAATCCATTAAGACTGTCCTCCAGCGGCCATTCTGCTTTGTCGGTATTCTCGGCAAAAACAGAATGGCCCTATTATCGTCTGCTATCCTCTAGCTCAGTACGAATAAGAATGGAGCGATGAATCCATGTCCGCAGTCATACCCGATATTGGCCTGGGTGCCACCCTGTCGCGACGCGCACAGATCACACCGCGACGTCGTGCTGTCACTTTCGAAGATCAATCCTGGACGTATGCCGAGTTCTGCGATCGTACTCATCGGTTAGCCACCGCGTTACGCGCCGGTGGGGTGGGCCGCGGCGATCGGGTGGGGTATGTAGGCCTGAATCACCCGGCGTTCCTTGAGACCCTGTATGCAACCGCCTGCCTGGGCGCGATTTTCGTACCGTTGAATTTTCGCCTGACGGGCCCGGAGCTTGAGTTCATTGTGAACGACGCTGGTATCCATACGCTCCTGATTGATGATGCCGTTACGCCGACGGTTGCGGCACAGCAGGAAAAAATGAGTTGCCGCCGCTATGTTGCGGCGGAATCCTGCGTTAAGGGCTGGGATAATCTCGCTGAATTGCTGGAAGCCAATGCACCGATCGAGGGTAGCGAGTCGGTCGATTCCGATGATGTTGCGGTGATCATGTACACGTCTGGAACAACCGGCCTGCCCAAGGGAGCCATGCTCACTCATGGAAACCTCCATTGGAACACGATCAATTCATTCTTTACGCAGACAGTTCCGGCCGACGTTACGTTGACCTGTGCGCCTTTGTTTCATATCGGCGGACTTAATGTAACGACACTGCAATGCCTCGCTGGCGGCAATCAACTTGTCCTGCACAGGCAGTTCAATCCGGGCGCCGTTTTGCGCGACATCGAGCGCTATAAAGTCCAGTGCATGTTTGGCGCACCGGCAATGTTTTTGTTCATGGCACAGCATCCGGACTTCCCCGATGCCGATATCAGTAGCATCAGCGCCGTGATTTGTGGTGGCGCACCGGTGCCACTGCCGTTGTTGGATATTTACGCTGCACGAGACATCTCGTTTTGTCAGGGCTATGGACTTACCGAGACCGCGCCATTTGCCTCGCTGCTGACAACGGACGTTGTCAGGGAGAAAGTCGGCTCAGCAGGTCTCCCTCCCCTGTTCTCGGAACTGCGAATCGTCGACGAGAAAAACCAGCCGCTCGGCAAACACGAGCGCGGCGAAGTCTGTATTCGGGGTCCGAATGTCATGAAGGGCTACTGGAATCGCCCCGATGCAACAGCAGAGGCCATCGACAGCGAGAACTGGTTTCACAGTGGCGACGTTGGCTATCTCGATGATGATGGCTTTCTGTTCATATGCGATCGCGTCAAGGACATGGTCATTTCCGGTGGGGAAAATGTGTATCCCGCGGAAGTCGAGAGCGTGATCCACGAGCATGCGGCAGTCGCCGAAGTCGCAGTGATAGGCTTGCCCGACGATAAGTGGGGCGAGGCAGTTACTGCAATCATCGTGCTCGCCGAATCTCCCGGCCCGACGCTCAGGGAACTGCGTGATTTCGCAGGAGAGAAACTGGCGCGTTACAAGTTGCCTTTGCGATTGTTCACGATAGATGAACTGCCGCGCAATCCTGCGGGTAAGGTATTGAAATATCAATTAAAAGAGCTGTACTCGTAAGAGCAGCCAACCGCTGCTGACTGACCACTTCCGGGCAAGGTGGTTGGTCGCAAAAGCGTTATTAATTCGGCGAACCCGGTTGTAGATCGGCAAGCAATTTTGGAGAGTTGAAATATGTACGAGACATTAGAGGTTGGTTTGCAAGGCAGCATTGGCACACTTTGGCTGAACCGACCGGAAAAACTCAACGCCCTCTCCAAGGTCACGCTGCGCGAACTTGCTGCTGCTGCGCAATGGTTCGATGAGCAGCCGGAAACCCGAGTCGTCATTGTTGGCGGGCGGGGAAAAGCATTCTCTGCAGGCGCCGACGTTTCCACATTCCCCGACGTGAGCCAACCCGGGGCACGGGATGCCGCTGACGCCGGGCGCGTGATGGCCGACGCGATCGAAGGCATGCGGGCGTTAGCCATAGCCCGCATACACGGCTGGTGCGTCGGTGGGGCCCTGGTTCTGGCAGCCGCCTGTGATCTTCGTGTCGCCACCGATTCGGCGCGTTTTTCCATTCCGGAGGTTGACCTGGGCATTCCACTGGCCTGGGGCGGCATTCCCCGCCTGGTTCGGGAGATGGGTCCGGCGCTGACCAAGGAGCTGGTGACAACCTGCCGACCATTCGATGCGCAGGAAGCATTGGCGGCAGGATTTTTGAATCGTGTTGTATCGACGGATGAACTGGACCAAACGGTGCAGCAGCTGGCAGAGCAAATTGCGACCAAACCAGCGGGACCCGTGTCTGCCACCAAACGTCACGTCAACGCGGTCACTGCGCAGATGGTAGGCACCATGCGCGGCTGGTCGGATGCAGATAGTTTGCTCGCAGCGATGCAGGACCCGGAATGTGCGGCGTCACGAGATGCGTACATGCAGGCGCGTGGGCTGTCGAGGCCGCAGCCTGAAGACAAATAGCCACTGCTAGATGTAGATGATGATGGTGTTTAGCACTGCATCGCAGTTAATCAGGTCAACTCTTTTACTTTTGATCTTGTAGCCGTCATTTTTGCGTACGAGTTCGTGCGTGTATTTGCCCGCATACGGCGTCTGCTTGTCGCGGTAGAACAAATAGCAGTGGAAATTCGACGTCACGGTGCAGTCACCGGTCTTCTCGTCGGATTCCTGGACCTGAATATTCGAAATGATGTGCGACGCACGCACCGGGTAGTCCTTGGATGCCGCCGCCGGATGTTTGAAGTTCCTTCGCCGCACCTCCATGAGGACACGATCATCGTAAAACAATGAAATGTGCGTGTGCGGATCCGCCTGGTCCGGAATGGCGGGCATCCAGTAGGTGCCGTCCTCGGTATAGAGCTCCAGCCAGCTGTCCAGGTCCGGCCTGTCCAGGTATGACGCCTCCTGGTAGAGCAGTGCCTCAATTTCGCGGATCGATTCGTTGCTCGTGACCACCGTTGTCATGTCAGGCGGCCTCCCCGGTCATGTACTCACGCCAGGCGGCATATTGCGTGCGCATGTCGAGATCACTCGTGCCCTTGCCGACGGTGCGATCACCGAGCTGCTCATCCCTGCCAAAGTTTCGGTGCATCTCGACCCAGTCACTTGCATGTGACACCAGTCCCTCCTGCATGCGGAAATAGGCGGTCAGATCGTCAGGCCCGACCATCGAGCCGTTCGAATTAATTAGCCGCGAGTACAGCAGCGTACGTTTCAGCATCGATTCCGGCGCGCCCTTCAGCCGGAATGACCAGGTCTCGATAATCGTCTTGTTGTGCGCTATAGGCCTGACGACGCGAATGTTCTGCACCGCCGACTTGATCGTGAGCGACGGGTAATAGAGCGTGTTGTGGGTATTGAAGGAGAGAATCTCCTGCATCCGCTCCTTCCCGTACGCCTTGAGCATCGCTGCCTCGTATTCGGGGTCAAGCGTGTAGTCCGCATGGATGCTGGTTTTGCCGCCATCGTAATGATGGCCGTAGCGAAACCCGGTAATGCCGGTCTCCTCGAAAGTTTCATAAGACGCACCGAACGGAGGAATGATCTCCGCCTCGTCTCGTCGGGGAGAGTCTTCCGGCAGCGTCTTGATGTAGTCGAGTGCCGAATCGACCACCGAGCGATGCACGATCATCGGGTGCATCGTGTCGTTCAGGTTCTCGATAAACATCTTCCAGTTGCAGTCGTGCTCGTAACGAAGCACGCCACCTGCAGCGATCACCTCGCCTTCCGGCGCGCGATCACAGAGATTCTCCATGACGTCGGCAGCGCCGCCCATCCAGGTGCGGAGATCGGGCGCATCCGGATTCATGCTGGCGAAAACAAACCCGCGCAGACTCTCGTAGCGTGCCAGCTTCTGCATGCTGTACTGCGGATCGTTCTTGTCGAACTCGGTGCCTTCGTATCCCTGCATGTGCGGCACGCCGAGCAGCTTGCCATCGAGCCGGTAGCGCCAGCCGTGATAGCAGCAACGGAATGCCGGAATCTTGCCGCAGGGCAGATCAACCAGCTTGGTGCCTTTGTGGCCGCAACGATTGTGCAGGACGTGCACTTCGTTATCGCTATCTCTGACCATGACGACCGGCACCCGGCCGTAGTTCAGCGTAATGTAGTTGCCCTTCTCCGGCACCTGGCTCTCGTGGCCGATAAAGATCCAGGACTTCGCCCAGATGCGTTCCATCTCAAGATCGAAGACTTCCGGGTCCGTGTAGACATTTCTGTGTACTTTCGTTGGCTGAACCAGGTCAGCAATTTCTTTTTCGCTGTATCTCATCGAGTCATCTCCTCTCAACCACCAAGGACCTCGCCGCGAGCGACGGCAATCGCCAGCGCCTCGCTGGGGTTCGGCGGCTTGGCTGCTTTGCGCAGCTCCAGCATCTCCTCATTGTCTTTACCGGCAAGCGCTTCTTCCAGAAACTTGCCGGACATGTATTGGGGCGGCCAGTACTGGTCTGTATGTCCATAACGCGCGGCCGCCTTCAGTACGAAATGTGGATCGTTCATGATCGGCCGGCCAAATGCCACGATATCCGTACGTCCGGCCGCAACCAGCGTATTGGCCTGGTCTGCGGATGTAATGTTGCCTGCAACGATCGTAGGGATGCCGATTTCATTTCTGATCTGGTCAGAAAAGGGCGACTGGAACATGCGCCCGTAAATCGGATCTTCGTCTTTGGTTACCTGCCCGGTTGAAACATTAATGATGTCGAGTCCGGCGTCTTTCAACAACTGTCCGACAGCGAGCATGTCTTCTTCCGACAGGCCGTCATCCACCCAGTCCGTGGCAGAGATTCGCGCGGATATTGGCTTGGCCGCCGGCCACGCATCGCGAACGGCTTGTACGACACGCAGTGGAAACTTCATTCGCCCCTCAATGTCTCCACCAAACTCGTCCGTACGCTGGTTAGTGACAGGGCTGATAAAACCGGATAGCAGATAGCCATGCGCGAGGTGGATCTCGAGCATGTCGAAGCCTGCGCGATCAGCATTTTTCGCTGCCGCAACGAACTGCCCGGTAATCTCGTCCATATCGCTGACATTCATCTCCCGCGGCACGGCGCTGTGCGGCAAATATGGCAGCGAAGAGGGTGCGACGATGTCCCATGCGCCCTCGGTGAGCGGCTCGTCAATGCCGCCGTCCCAGGGAACACAGGTGGCACCTTTGCGACCGGAATGTCCGATCTGGGCGCAGATCTTGGCCTTGCTGTTCGAGTGCACAAAATCGACGATATGCGCCCATTTATCGACCTGCTCGTCGTTCCAGATTCCGGCACATCCGGGTGTGATGCGTGCGTCCGGTGCAATACACAACATCTCTGAATTCAATAGCCCCGCTCCGCCCACGGCGCGCTCCCCGTAGTGCATCAGGTGCCAGTCTCCGGGCATACCGTCGGTTGCGCAGTACTGGCACATCGCAGACAACTGAAAGCGGTTTTCCACGCGCATGTCGCCGATTTTGAACGGCTGGAAAACCGGCACAGTGGGATCAGACGTATCAATGTCGTCGAAGCCCAGAGTGGCGGCGACGTGGCCGGCAAACCACGCGTCGATGCCCGCTATGAATTCGGGGTCGCGTAATTTCAGGTTTTCATAAGTCACACGTTTCGCGCGACACATCATATTGAATGTGAATTGCTCCGCTTCCTGGGCTGCGGCGTATCTGTCGATATGCTCGAACCAGCTCAATGAAACGACGGCTGTGCGTTGCAGGCGATCCGCTTCATCCTTGCGCACGCTCTGATACATGTCCAACGCTTTACCGACATCGTCGCCGCACGTGTCGAAGTACCCCGAGAGGGCAATCGCATCTTCCATTGCGAGCTTGGTGCCGGAACCAATACTGAAATGGGCGGAGCGAACGGCATCGCCCATCAGCACGATGTTTTTGTGATAAAGCCGCTCGTTCCTGACAACGGGAAACGTTCTCCAGGCAGAGCGATTGGTAACAATCGGGTGGCCGTCGAGATCTTCCTCAAAGAGTTTCTCGCAGTAGGCTTTGGTCTTTTCCTCTGTCGTATGTTCCATGCCGGCGGCAGCCCAGGTTTCTTCGCTGGTTTCAACGATCCAGGTCGTGGTGCCTTCTTCGTAGCGATACGCATGCGCCCACCACCAGCCATGTTCATTCTTCCTGAAAATAAATTCGAAGTCGTTCAGTGGCTTTGAGGTGGCGAGCCAGCAAAACTTGTTCGCTCGCCAGTCCATCGTGGTCCCGAACTCTTCCGCGTAAGCCTCGCGCAAAATGGACGTAATGCCGTCGCCTGCCACGACCAGGTCATGATCGTCGATGTGCAGTTCATCTATGCTCGCGATGTCGGTGTTGAATTTCAGATTGACGCCAAGCTCGTCGCATCGATCGTGAAAAATATTCAAAAGCTTCAGTCGCGACATCCCGCAGAAACCGTGGCCCTGTGAATTGATCGTTTTGCCATGAATGGTCGTATCGATTCCGCCCCAGTAGGCGAATTCTTCAACGATTCGCTTGTAGGTTGCCGCGTCTGCCTCCATGAAGCCTCTTAACGTATCGTCCGAAAACACGACGCCGAAACCCCAGGTCGAGTCACGCTCACCGCGTTCTATCACCGTAATGTCGTGGGCAGGATTCGCTTTCTTCATCAGAATGGAGAAGTAGAGCGACGCCGGGCCACCACCTAAACAAACTATCTTCAGACCTTTTGCCATTTACATTCCCACTACAATGCCAGCGAACCGAGGCTCGCCCCGCCGCAAACCAGCAGGTACTGTCCGGTTACGAAACTGTTTTCGGGGTCGAGAAAAAACATCACCGCGCGCGAGACGTCGTCAGGACGACCAAGTCGCTTGACTGGCAGTGATTGTGCGATCTGTTCTGCCTTGTCGCTATCTTCAGGCACAACTTCAGTGAACATGTCAGTCACGATAGGCCCAGGCGCAACGCAATTGACCGTGATGCCGTGCTGCCCGAGCTCCATTGCCCAGGTGCGAACGAGCCCAACCTGTGCGGCCTTGGTGGCGGAATACGAGGTGCGCGTCTCGAGCCCGAGCATAGCCCGCGAACCGATAATCACAATGCGGCCAAAGGCCGCTTTCTTCATGGCATCCAGCGCGCCCTGCGCCAGCAGAATACTCGCGGACAGATGCAGATTCGTCAGGTACTGAAGGTCTTCCAACCGCACATCTTCGAGCAGGTTCGGTCGAATCACTCCGGCATTGTGAACAAGGTTCGTAATTTCGTATTTCCCTGCGAGCTCCGACATGGCTTCGCGGGTCGCGTCCACGTCCGCGAGATCGACCGGCATATCGATCAGGTGTTCGTGTTTATCCTCGGACTGGCGGCGCGACAGATTCAGAACAACATAACCCGATTCCAGCAGGTGCTGGCAAATATTCCTGCCGATGCCGGCACTCCCGCCGGTTACCAGTGCAATCCTGTCGCTCATGCGGTACTCCGATCGACCAGTGCCAGGACCCGCAGCGGGCTGCCCGATCCGTTTTTGATTTTTAGAGGCGGGCAAACAAGAATTGCGCCCGTCGGAGGCAGGGAATCAAGGTTGGCGAGACACTGCAATCCGTATTTACCGGAACCGTGCAGCAGATAGTGCGCGGGATACGGTGGCGAGAGATGTGTCGCCTGCCCGGCGTCGGTGCCCACCGTTTCCGTACCGAAGCCAACGATGTCCCGATCCTCAACCAGAAACCTGACCGCATCACCGGTCGGACCCGGTGTATGCGCCCCATCCTCGCGCATGTTCAGATACTCGGCACCGGTGCGCTTCGACCAGTCCGTGCGCATCAGGACCCAGCTCCCCGCGGGAATCTGGCCATGCGCTTTCTCCCACGCCTGAATAAATTCCGGCGTCAGCAGGAAGTCCTCGTCTTTTGCCGACTCCGCTGAACAGTCAAGCACGCACACTGGCCGTACGAATGCATCGGCAGGAATGCTGTCGACAGCCGCATTGGGCAGATCCTTTCCGGAAATCCAGTGAACAGGGGCATCGAAATGCGTGCCGGTATGCTCACTGCAGGAGAAGTTTCGCCAGTACCAGGCCGGACCGCGCTCGTCGTAACGCGATACTTCCTCTACCCGGAATCGTGCGCATTGTCCGAACTCGGGCGGCAGTACGATGACCGGAAAATCCGGATCCAGCGTGTGTGTAAGATCGACGGTTTCGATACTGCCCGCCGTCAACGCGTCGGCAAAGAGGTTCAATGCGCTGGAATGCTGTTCTTTCATAGTCACATCCCCGGTTGCAGTTGTGTCAGTTCTCTTTCGAGCACAAAAGGATCTTCTTTATAGCGGCGTACGACATCCTCGGCGACCGGACCCAGCGTGACGTTCTCGATGCCCTCCAGCAGCGCATGAATGACCGTGTCGGCGAGTCGTTGTGGCGTCACTTTCGGCGGCGGCAGCGGCTGGCGCCAGGATTCTTCGAGTGGCCCGAACAGAACATTGATCACCTTGACGCCGCTGCCCGCGAAATCGCCGCGGAGTCCCTGGCTCAGCGACAGCGCGGCCGCCTGGCTGGCTGACGTGGTTCCATAGACTGGCCAGTTGCACAGCGCATACACGGACAGCAGGTTGACCCACGCACAAGCGCTGTTATCGCCATCGGCGCCACGCGCCCTCATGCCCGGCCCGAATGCCTGGATCAGTCGCATCAGGCCGAAATAATTGGTTTCCATTTCATCGCGCGCGAGCGTGACACCATGACGCTGCATCGGCGAGCCAGGCCGCACGTATTCGGCCGTGTTGATCAGGATGTCCGCTTTGTCGCCCATCTCGGCGGCCAGCTCGTTAACGGAAATCGTATCCGTGATGTCGAGCGGCATTATTTCCACGCCCGGAATGGCTGCGAGCGCCCCACTGCCCGCGTAGGGTCGCCACTCCTCTGCAATACCAACGAAAATTCTCGTCGCACCGGCATCGGCCAACGCTTTTGCCATGCGCTGGCCGAGCTCCGTGCGGCCGTCGGTCACCAGCGCACGACGGAATTTGGGATTACAGGTCAGCGTTCGCATCTGTCGATCGTCTGCCATGTTGGCTGTCTCCTCTTCGGGCAGCGCCAGCATAACGCCCTGCCCGGATTTGTCGGTACGGGCAATCATCCTCACCCGTTCAAATGCTTTAACGTCGCCGTGGATATGCGCCAGCACAGTCGGTCCGGCATCGAGCTGGACCGTGCCGATACGCCACGGCATGCGTTCTCGAAAATAGTTATTCACACTCGTGCGCAACGTTGTCTCGGCGATCAGCTTCCCGCCGGCGGCAATGTCCCGCCACTCCAGGTCCATGCACCAGCACTTGGGGCAGGTCTCGCGCGGCGGATAAGTAACGTACTCGCACTCGGAACACACCTGCAGCGCGAAGCGTCCCTCCGCCGCAGCCGTGGTAAAGGCGACCGCTTTGCGACTCCTGGCAAACGGCGGCAGCGACGGCGACATCGTACGCTTTTGCGGGTTCTTCTTTGGCGGTCTTTTGAGCGCGTCTGTCATGCGCCAGCCAATACGGCCGCGCCGGAACAAAGTCCGCGGTCGAAATTGATAATGCCGAATCCTGATATCGCGGCATGACGTGCGTCTGGAACCGCATTGGTCCCGGCGCCACCTGTAACTTGCCGGATGGCCTCGACCAGACCCAAAAATCCACCCGCAGCACCCGCCTGGCCAACAGACAGCTGGCCGCCCGAGGTGTTGTGCGGGAACGAGCCATCGTAGGTAAACGTATTCGACTGGATGAACTCGCTTGCCGAGCCTTTCTCGCAGAAACCCAGATCCTCCATTTGCATTGCGCAGATGACGGGATAGTCGTCGTAGGTTTGAAAGAGATCGATCTCGTCGGGGCCAATGCCGGCCATCGCCCAGAATTCATCGACATCGAGTGCCCAGCCGCCACGTATCTGCACGGGATCGTCAGGAAACGAGTTGTGACGTTCGATTGTCGAGAGGATGTGTGCATAGGGAAGCCCCTGCGCTTTTGCGTCATCTTCACGCATAACGAGGTAGGCCTCGGCACCCGCACAGGGCATCACGCAGTCATACAGCACAATAGGATCAGCGATAAGTCGGGCATGCATGTATTCATCGAGCGTTAGCGGCTTTTTCATCATCGCATGCGGGTATTGCAGCGCATTGTCGCGTTGCGCCACGCAAAGCTTGCCGAAATCCTCGCGCCGCGTGCCATAGGTGTCCATATAGTGGCTGGTCATCAGCGAGAAGCTGCCGTTCGGCCCACCGGAGCCATAGGGATACGACGCGTCCTGTGAGAACCGGCTGAATGTTGTCAGCATGCTGCGAAATGAATCGACATGATTGGTGTCGCCGGAGAGGCAGGCCACGACATTTGCGTCCCCTGACTGCACGGCCCTGGCGGCACGCCTTAGAGTGATGACGCCCGATGCGCCGCCGGTTGGAACATGATCGAGCCAACGCGGGGTCAGCCCGAAGTGTTGCGTGAGACCTGCCGCCGTGTCGGGGAACAACGTGAATGACGATACGCACAGGCCGTCGACATCTTCCGCACCCAGTCCACTCGTTTTGCCGAGGTCGGACAGCGCGCGCGCCAGCCACCAGTGCGCCGGCTCAGGTGAATAGCGCTCATACGGCACGCTCACCGGTGCCGTAACGACAACGCCTTCGTATCCCGTTCTGTTTGCTGCCGACTGGCTCATGGTGTTTCTTTACTCATCCCCTGAATAATGCGAGGTGCTTGCCATTACTGACCTGCTTTCTTTCTTTTCTTGAATTCTCTCAGGTCGTCGCATTCGTTCTTGGCAATGAGATCCCGCGCCATTTGCTTGATTTCGCCACGGCTGACTTTCTGTGATGCCGTGAGCGGTATCGTCGGCACGAACGCTATGTATCCCGGCACCTTGAAGTATGTCAGATGCTCCATGCAGTGGTCGAAAATATCGTGGGCATTGTCGGTCGTCTGACTGATTATGAACGCAAAAACCTCGTCACCGCGCATTTCGTCGGGCACGGCGCAGACGGCACAGCCGAGAACATCCGGATGTCGCAGAAGGACTGCCTCAACTTCGACCGCGGCGATATTCTCGCCGCTGCGACGAATAACGTTCTTGCGCCGATCAACGAAATACAGGCACCCGTCATTGCCCTCCCGGACTACGTCCCCGGTATGCCACCAGCCGCCGCGCCAGCCTTCTTCGGTCGCATCTGGATCCTTGTAATAGCCGCTGAAGAACCGTTTTCGCGGCTCATCACCCTTGGCCCGAACCAGGAGCTCTCCTGACTCACCGGTTGCGACGTCAGCATCATTTTCGTCAACGATACGAAACTCCGTCGACTCGATCGGTTTGCCTATGCACCGCTCTCCCACGTGGCGAGGTTCTTTATAAGCAATCGTCATGCCACCGGCACCGGATTCCGTCATCGCCCACGCCTCGATGAGCGGCACGCCAAAACGTGCTTCGAATCTGACCTGGTGTTTCGGATCGGAGCCGGGACCGAAACAGAATTTTACCTGGCCCGCAAAGTATTCCCTGTCATCCTCGGGCAGCGTCAGCAGTATTGCGGTCATCACGCCGAGACAGTGAATAATAGTCACCTTCTCATCGCGAACAGTGGCCCACCACCAGCGGGGATGGAAGCGATCCATCTGGATTACGCAACCGCCGCACAGCATCATCGCCGGGAAAGACGTGCACAGCGCATTCATGTGATTTGGCGGTAGGGGCGTTAACAGGCGATCGTCCTGATCCATGCTGCAGATGTCGCCCAGCTCGTTGTACCAGATACCAAGCGCGAGAAAATATTCGTTGGAGAGAATGCAGCCCTTGGGTTTGCCGGTGGTGCCCGAGGTGTAGAGCAACGCCGCTTCTGTCGTGCTGTTCGTTGTCGCGGTCACCGCGCCATCAACACCCTCTCCCAGGTCGCCTTCAGCCAGGACCTCACACGATGCCGGCTTGCCTTCGAGCGCGGTCAAACGGGCGACGTATTCAGGCAGCGACACAATGAGCCGGCAATCGCTGTGCGCCACGATGTGCAGGATTTCATCGTCGCTGGCGGAGGAGTTCAAGGGAACGATACTCACGCCGAGCGCGTTCAGAGCCAGCAGGTGAAGATACACCTCGAGTCGGCTGTCGAACGCCAGCGCGACACGCTCGCCAACTTCGAGTCCGCGTGCGCCATACGCGGAGATCAGCTCGTGCACGCGGCTACGCGTCTCCGCATAGGAATACTCCACCGCGTGATCGGAATAAGGCGCGGCACTTTTTGCCGGCACGCGCAGGAACGGACGTGGTCCGAACACACTCGCCGCTTTTGCAAACGCCTGGTAGACGCTGCCGTTGTGGTCTACATCAATCACGATGCCGGTGGAGTCCAGGGCGGTGGCAACAGGCGGCGCTTGCCGTCGGAGGAAAGCGTAACGCCGGGGGCATCTTTATCCTCACGATCCCACAACTCGCAGGTGACCTGTTTGTGACGGGTGTCCAATGCCTCGCAGTAGTTCGAAAAGATACAGACACGGACCTGATCTCCAAGCCCGAGCCGCATCTTGAGAAACCAGTCGGGATCGGCGATGGACTGCCGGGCGGAGGCAATGATATCGGCTTCGTCGTCGCACAGTATCCGTTCGGCTTCGACGAATCCGTGCACGCCGCCTGCCGCAACGACCGGCGTATCGAAGCCCGCTTCCCGAACGGCTCGTCTCACCTGCGCAGTCGCCGGCAGGTTGCGCCCAAAAGGACCTTGCGCATCGGAGATGTACTGCGGCATGCACTCGTAACCACTGCGGCCGGTATACGGATACGAGGCGGCACCTACCTTGGGCTGTTTCGCATCCTCGAATTTTCCACCGCGTGACAGCGAGAGAAAATCCATGCCGGCTTTTGCAAACTCGACGCCAAAAAACGCGGCATCGGCGGAGACCGAACCACGTTCGATAATTTCATCGGCCAGGAACCGACACCCGACGACATAGTCATCTCCGACCGCCTCGCGAACCGCGGCGTAGACCTCCAGCGGCAGCTTTACCCGGCCCGCAAGATCGCCACCGTAGCCGTCCGTGCGTGTATTTCTCGCCGACAGGAATGAGGCCATCGTGTAGGCATGCGCGTAATGCAATTCGACGCCGTCAAAACCCGCTTTCTGTGCCCGAACCGCCGCTTCCGCAAAAAGGCCTGGCAGCGTTTTCGGCAGCTCTTTAATATGCGGCAGGCTGGTATCAGTAACTCGTTCGCGGTAACCAAAAGCATAGGTCTCGTATTCACGACGCGTCAGCGCTTTCGCAAGCGCCTCATCATTCAGCTCGAGGAATTTCGCGCGTATTTCATTGTCGTCCAGCTTGTTGTAGAAGTAGGCACGATGATCGTCTGTAATACGCAGATACTTGTCGAAATATTTTTCGGCAGGCGGACGACGATTGATGCGCAAAAAATCTATAATCTGGATAAAGAGCCGGGTCTCACCGTCACTGGCTTCCCTGACTGTCTCAACCAGCTTCTTCAAACCCGGGATAAACCGATCATCCCCGATGCGTAATAGCGGACCGCTCGGAATGTCCCGAATGCCGGTTGCTTCCACGACGATCACGCCGGGCTTCCCTTCGGCATAGCGTCGGTACCAGTCGAGCACGTCGTCGGTTACGTCGCCGTCTTCGGAAGCACGCCACGGAACCATCGCCGGAACCCAGGTTCGCTGCGCCAGTTCGACCGGACCGACTTTCACCGGGCTAAACAGTCTGGACGCTGCGGCCTCTTCGCGCGTCGGCCATGCGCCGGGCTGAGGTTTATACTTTATTCTTTCTGCGGGACGCCACATTGTCGGGGAACCTCTGGTTAACTAATTCATGACTTCGCCGCGAATGCGTCGCGAACATATTCGGGAATTTCGATCGTTTCGAATCCGTTCTCCTGCATGCGCACGAATACGATCACCTGCTCGGTCTCAACCAGGCATTCATCGCCACGAACCATCCAGCTCCTGGATGTCATTGACCGGCTCCCTATCCTGATTGGTCGAAACAGCATTCTTACAGTATCGCCTACTTTTGGCAGCTCCCGACATTTCGTCTGAAACCTGACTGTCGGAATTCCGATCCTGCGCTCGACGTGTAGCTGATGGAAAGGCAGATCGAGCGTCGCTTCAAACCATTTTTCTATTGATACGTTCAGCGTCTCGAAATAACGTGACAGATACATGTGCCCCTGCCTGTCCGACATCCATTCGCCGACCGGAATATCGATCGTCGCAAACGCACTCGTCTGCGACAGGTGCGCGTCAGGCGACAACATCGACCGTTCAGGCGCCATCGGGCGAACGGTGAAATAGTCGTCGCCATTCATCTGACCGGTGACCGACCACTCATCGGGGCTCGCCGCGCTATCGAGAACGATTTGTATCTTGTCACCAAGACGGTTCGCCTTGCGAAACTCGATGACGAAAGCGGTCGGCGGACTGAATAACGGCAAACCCGGAAAATGTTTCAGCAAGAGCTCGATGTAACGCGGATAGAAAATAATGCCGGCATTGTCGACATGCGGAAAACGGATAGTGACGGGATGCACCTGCAAGTTCGCAATTCGCTCCTCTTTAATCACTGTCGGCACCACGAATTCACTATCTGACTCATTCCGTTTGTTGTTATCAAATTTATTATAGATATAAAATAAATTAGTGTAAAAGATTTATTGTGATTTATTTCAGGTTGGCATTAATTTGATTCCGCGTTATCATCAGCGCCGGCAGGTGCATCCATTCTTTCACACATCTCCTTGTTTCTTAAGGGTAAATTAATGAGCAAATACGGGCCACGCAGCAAAGAGGCCATTCGAACCTGGTTACGACTTCTGTCCTGTGAAACGGTCGTCGAGCAACAGCTGCGATCTCTGTTCAGAACCAACTTTTCCGTAACCCTGCCCCAGTTTGACGTGCTGTCCGAGCTTGAAAGAGCTGGCAAGCAATTAACGATGTCCGAACTCTCGCGTGAGCTCATGGTGTCTAACGGAAACGTTACCGGCGTCATTGATCGACTCGAGAGGAACGGCTTCGTCACCAGGACCCGCGCTGAGCACGATCGCAGAGTCCAGTACATTCAACTCACGACCAAAGGCCGAAAAGAATTCAGCCGCATGGCCCGGCACCATGAGCGCTGGCTGGAAGAATTGTTTTCGGGACTATCGATGTCAGAAATGAGCAACCTGCAGAAGCTATTGTTGAAAATGCGATCGTCGGTGGCAGCTTAAGCGCCAGCGCGACGCTTTGCCATTTTCAGAATCAGCTTGTCCGCAACCCCGGGCCGACTCCAGGGGCAAATGCCGAGACATATACCGCACCCGTGCGTTTCATTGAAGTACGGAAGGCATTTGTCGAAATCCACATAGTATTTCTTCGTGCCTCGCACCCACTGCTTTTCTGTCGTAATGGCGCCGACCGGGCAGGCATTATTGCAGGCTTCGCATTTCATGCAGTAATCATCAACCCCGAACTGTCGCGGACTATCCGCGACGAGCGGCATATCGGTCGACACGGCAGCAAGGCGAAAACAGGAGCCATATTGATCGTTAATCAGATTCCCGTGGTCGCCCAATTCACCCAGTCCGGCTTCAATCGCTGCCGGGCTTAGCGTTATGGAGCCCGCCCAGGGCCCCGCGTGGGGCTTGGCATTGAATCCATGACCCCGGACCCAGTTGCTCAAGTTAGCGGCTGCCCGCGCACCCTTGTTATATTTGTCTGAAACTTCCAGCGCCGAACGCGTATCCGTATCCGAAGAAGGCGCCGCGGCGAACTTCTCAAAATCCATCGCGACGCCGATGATGACAAGCCAGGGAAGTTCTTTTTCAAGGTCAAATCCCTCGAACACCCACTCCGGTTTCAACCTGGCGATTCCTACCAGGTCCCCTTCATGGTTGAGCGTGAATTCTTTGACCAGTTCGACCCACTGCCCGGGTGACTTGTCCGCCTTTTCGGTAGCGACCGGGTTCAGTTCTCGCGGACCACGAGCGTCGGGCCTTGAATACACCTCGCGAAACTCCGGGACTGCGTTGAATTTCTCCGTCATCCATACCTGTGCGGGGCCATGCGGGATGGTGTCGGGTTTGTGCCAGTAAACCGGGGTCGGACGTCGAACCTTTCTTTCACCAAGCCCGTTCAATGCATTGCCTGATACTTCCGGGAGCAGCGCCTGCTGCTCCGGGCTCGGCTGAAACGCTATCCGTTTTTTTTTGGTCACGCTACCTCACCGACCGAAACGCCATAGTTTCATTGCGCTCTCTGTGGGCTATGAGTTTCTGATGCGGTGCTATCATGCTCCGAAATTATACTCATATTTCGCGCGACCTATTTTTGGCTGATCAGAATCGATGAATATCTGCGACTGGATTGAACGTTGGGCCAAAGAATCGCCAGATAAGCCAGCACTGGTATTCGAAAACCGCGCGATAACCTACCGGGACTTCGAAGCCAGCGTGCAGAAAAATGCCGCACTTCTACAGTCCGAACTCGAGGTCAATCGCGGTGATCGGGTCGCCTATTTTGGCCTGAACACGCCCGAGTTCCTTTACCTTCTTTTTGCCTGCGCCCGAATTGGCAGCGTGCTTGCGCCGCTCAACTGGCGGTTGTCGGCGACCGAATTGAGCCTGCTGCTTGAGAATGCGGCGCCGAAAATTTTGTTCGTGGATCCGGACCTGGATTGCGAATGGACCCGCAATGGATTCACTGACTGCAAAGTGCTTGACCTGTCGCGAATAGAAAACGGTAGCCGGGAAACCGGACAGGCATCGACCCCCGCTGCCGACACGCAAAAGATACCAGACTGCGGGACCGAGCCACTATTGCTCGTTTACACGTCCGGTACCACGGGAGATCCCAAAGGCGCGCTGCTTTCGCAGAATGCGGTTCTCGCGAATGCCAGGAACAGTCAGGCAATGCACCAGCTAACTGCCGAAGATAATTCGCTCGTTAGCCTGCCGTTTTTTCACGTGGGCGGACTCAATATCCTCACGACACCGACGCTATACGTCGGCGGCACCGTGACATTACATCGCGCTTTCGACCCGGAAAAGATGCTGCAAGCTATGGTCAGTGGTCAACCGACGCGGGTGCCGGTCGTAAGCGCTCAGATGCCGCCAATACTGAACCTCCCGGAATGGGAGAAAGCGGAGTTTCCAGGTATCCGCACCGTCACGACGGGCGCGAGTCCGGTATCTCCGGGCGTCTATTCGAGCTGGCAGGACAAAGGCGTCGACGTCCTGCAGGTTTATGGAGCCACGGAAACATGCCCGATCGCAATCTGCACCAGCATTGAGCAACAAGCGCCAAACATCGAAACCACAGGGCGTGCGGCAGCGAACTGCAAGATCAGAATTGTAAATGACGAAGGCTGCGACGTGTTGCCCGGCCAGCGAGGAGAGATCCTGATCAGCGGCGATAACGTGATGAGTGGCTACTGGCGGAATGAGCGTGCCACCAATGCAGTGCTACGCGATGGCTGGTATTCGTCAGGAGACATTGGCTTGGAGGATGAGGATGGTTACTTTTATATCGTCGATCGAAAGAGAGACCTGATCATTTCAGGTGGGGAAAATATCTACCCTGCTGAAATAGAAATCCTTCTGCTGGAAGACGATGACATTGAGGAAGCAGCAGTGATCGCGAGACCCGATGAACGCTGGGGCGAAGTGCCGATCGCCGTTGTCAGGCCTGCAAGGGGCAAGTCTCCGGATGAACACGCATTACTGGCATCACTCGAAAGCAGACTGGGCCGCTACAAGATTCCGAAAGCAGTGATCTATGTGGACGACTTTCCTCGTAACTCCGTCGGCAAGATTCAGAAGTTTGTGCTGCGGGAGCAACTGTTCAGGGAATGATCGCCGTCGTCTCTATCTCGAGCATAGCCCTTGGTTCCACCAGGTCGGAGACCCCGATAACGGCCATCGCGGGAAAATTCTTTCCCATGATCTCCCTGTAGGCCCGTCCGGTCTCCACCAGTCTTTGCCGGTACGCGTCCAGGTCCTTTATGTACCAGGTCATGCGAACGACATGTTCCGGACCTGCGCCTGCCTCAGCCAGCACGGCAACAGTATTTCTCAATACCTGCGCGAACTGGCCGACGAAATCATCCGGGAATTCGCCGGATTCATCCCAGCCGATCATGCCCGCGACATAGACTTGCGAACCCTCTGCGTGGATTCCATTTGAATACCCACTCGGCCGCGGCCACCCGTCGGGTAATAGATGCCTCATTTTTCAAATCCCCTGTAGGTTTGCCGGGCGATGATGACCTTTTGCACTTCACTTGCACCCTCGTAGATCCGTAGCGCACGGATTTCCCTGTACAGACTCTCGGCCATATTGCCCTTGGTGACGCCCTTGCCGCCGAAGAGTTGCACCGCCTGGTCGATAATTCGCTGCGCCGCTTCGGTCGCGTAGAGTTTGGCCATTGCTGCCTCGCGCGTGACCCGCTCCTGGTAAAAATCTTTCGCCCAGGCCGAGCGGTAAATCAGCAACGCGCTCGCGTCAATTTCGGTTGCCATGTCGGCGATCGCCGCTTCGGTCATCTGCAGGGAACTCAGCGGCGCACCGAACAGCTGTCGGGTGCTCGTGTGCGCGAGTGCCTCATCCAGTGCACGACGCGCGAATCCAAGCGCGGCCGCGGCAACCGTCGTTCTATAGACGTCGAGCGTCGCCATGGCAACCTTGAAGCCGTCGCCGGATGACGCGATCAAAGCGTCGCGGCCGACGCGGCAATCCCTAAACGACAGTCGGGCGAGTGGGTGCGGCGCAATGGTCTCTATTCGCTCCACGACGTCAAGACCCGGGTTAGCAGCATCGACGATAAACGCGCTCAGTCCGCGGGCCCCGGGCGCATCGCCCGTTCTCGCAAAAACGCAGTAGAAATCGGCGATGCCACCATTTGAGATCCAGGTCTTCTCGCCATTGAGCACATACGCCTCACCCGACAGTTCTGCACTCGTCGTCATGGCGGCGACATCAGATCCTGCCTCGGCCTCGGACAGCGCAAACGCTGCTATGGCCTTACCCTGGGCGACGGCGGGCAGGTATTGCTGCCGCTGTTCCTCGTTGCCAAAGAGCGCAATGGCGCCGCTGCCAAGACCCTGCATGGCAAAGGAAAAGTCCGCCAGGCCGGAGTGATAGCCCAGCGTCTCCCGGCAGAGCGCCAGGCTGCGCACATCCAGATTATCGGATGCGCCCCCCCATGCCGCCGGCACGCAGTTTCTTAGGATGCCCGCGTTGCCGAGATCCGCAACCAGGGCACGACAATGCTCATCCACATCTCCGTCATGAGGAAACTCGCGCTGCTGACACCAGGCATCAAGGCCTTGCTTGAGTTCGCGATGCTCGTCTTCCAGGAACGGCCAGTCGAGATAAGTCCTGTCACCCATTGATTAATCGCCTTCGAAAACAGGTTTTTCTTTTTTCACAAACGCGTTGTAAGCGCGCTCGAAATCCGCCGTCTGCATGCAAATCGCCTGCGCCTGCGCTTCGGCCTCGATTGCCGCATCCAGCGACATGTCCCATTCGAGATTTAGCTGGTTCTTGGTGATGCCGTGCGCAAAATTGGGCCCTGCCGCCAGCCTCACCGCCGTTGCATGGCTATGCTGCAGAAGATCATCGGGTTCCACGAGCGCGTTGAACCAGCCCCAGCGCTCTCCTTCATCCGCGCTCATCGAGCGGCCGGTAAACAGCAATTCCGAAGCCCGGCCCTGCCCGATGATGCGCGGCAGGATTGCGCAGGCACCCATATCCGCGCCTGCCAGACCGACGCGGGTAAACAGGAAAGCCGTTTTTGATCGTGGCGTTCCATAGCGCAGGTCACTCGCCATCGCAATTGCAGCGCCGGCGCCTGCACATATCCCATCGATCGCGCTGATCACTGGCTGCGGGCAATGCCTGATCGCCTTAACGAGGTCACCCGTCATCCGGGTAAACTTGAGTAGCTCAGGCATCTCCATCTTCGTCAACGGCCCGATGATCTCGTGCACATCGCCACCGGAGCAAAAATTTTCGCCCGCGCCTGTGATGACAACTGCTTTGACGTCTTTGCGCTGGACCAGTACGCGAAATGTGTCTCTCAGTTCCGCATAGGATTCGAAGGTCAGCGGGTTTTTCCGCTCGGGGCGATTCAATGTAACTGTCGCCACACCGTTTGCGTCGAGTTGCCAAAGAAAATGTTCGGGGTTCAATTCGTTTTGCTCGGTCATCTGTCTCTCACATTACTTCGCCGCCGGCTACGGCGATTGCCTGTCCGGTGACCGACGCCTGCCGGCACAACCAGGCCACGGTGTCGGCGACTTCTTCCGGTTGAATCAGGCGCCCCTGCGGATTCGCTTTCTCGAGTTCGGCAAGCGCTTCTTCCCTGCTGCGTCCCGTTGCGGAGACGATTTTGTCGATCGCGCGCGCGACGATGTCGGTGTCGGTGTATCCCGGACACACGGCATTAACAGTAATGCCCTTCGTCGCATACTCCAGCGCCAGCGCGCGGGTCATCCCAATGACGCCGTGCTTCGCCGCGCAATAGGCTGACACGTAGGCATAGCCACTCAATGCGGCGGTGCTCGCCACGTTCACTATCCGGCCCCCGCCTTTCTCCAGCATCCCTTCGATCACGGCCCTGGTACAGTTGTAGACGCCGGTCAGGTTAACGTTGAGCATGCTATCCCAATGCTCGTCATCCATCTTCGCAAAGGGAGCAGCGATTGCGGCGCCGGCGTTATTAACGAGGATATCTATCGGACCGCTGGCATCGGCGGCGGCCGCGAACGAACTTCGAACCAATGTTCGATCAGTGATATCGCAGACCTGGTAACGCGCGCCCAACTCCCCGGCTTTGGCCTGCAACTTATCGGCGTTGCGCCCGACGATGGTGACCACCGCACCTTTGTCGAGCATGATCTTCGCAATAGCTGCGCCGATGCCACTGCCACCCCCGGTGACAAGCGCGTGTTTGTCCTGGAACCAACTCAAGCCGAAGCCGCCCGCTTGATCGCTGAATCGTTTCTGGCAAGCGCGTTCATGCCGCCGTCTCCATGCTTTCGAGCGTCTCCGTGAACACTTGCCCCTTCTCATCCGCAAGTGCCGCCTTATGCAGCTGGCGCACCGCATCACCACGGCGTTCATAAGGCAGATCCTTCACGGAATCAATCGTGGCGCGATAACGAGTCAGGCCACGATCATAGGTTTCCCCATAACCTTTAACGATTTCAATACAGTGGGCAATTGAGAGCGCGTAATCGTAATCACTGTCGACTGCCGCACTAACTCGATCAAGCCAGTCTTCGATGTGGCGCCGCTGCCTGCTAAAGCGATAGGTGCCACGCCTGAATCGTCTGAACTTCGAAAGCATGTGCATAACAAGATAGCCAGACACATTCGTTGTCGTAATATTTCTTCCTTTACTAAAAAACATCGACAGGAACTTCCGCTTGCCGTCTGAGCTGAGAATCCACTCCGCGAGCCACTTTGGTAACGTATCGCACACCTCTTCGAGGCGCGGATGAAGATATTCAACTACGTGAACCGGTTGATCGGGCGCTGCTGCGACATGGACGCGAATACGATCGAAACGATTGCGGCGGGTCTTCAGATCGGCGACGCGAATCGTATCCTCGTAGCACATCTGTAGCGCAAGCTGCCGGGCTACCTCATTCGTTAATACGTAGTTCTTGCTTTCGTTATCAGCACTCGCGATCTTTTCCAATGTATCGAGGTACTCACTGGCATAGGCAGCATCCTGGTAATCCAGGGTGCGCAGAGCACCGTGCAGAGCCATATTCCACACCGGCACCGGCAGAGTCTTTTCAATGCGCGTGGCCAGGGCCTCGCCGTTGGGACCCTCGGTTGTCGCGGTCTCCATTTCGGCTGCTTCGGGCTTCACGACAGGGGCCGTAGCACCATCGAATCCAGCGGCAAACCCGCGCAAATTCGACTCGACCGCTTTACCCGTTTGTCGAATCGTTTCTTCGAACGCCTCGCGCGTGAATGGCAAAGTGCCACTTGCAGCAATGGCGCCCAGGATAACCGAACTGATGATGCTGCCCGTTGCGTCAGCCGCCGCCTGCATATCGAAACAGATGAAATTCCTGGACGCTTTCTGCGCGATTTCCATCAACGGCGACAGATCGACGATGCCGTCACCGAGCGCCTCTTTTTCAGGCATCGAATACACGCGGTGGCTGCTCGCGATTAGCGTCGAAATGTTCGGTGTGACAAATCCTTTCTCGATCGCCCGCGCTGTTTCTGCCAGCTCACCGGCGATAACAAGTTCGACATCGCCGGGAATCGGATACGGGGTAAACACAGGCATCTTGCCCGCGTTGTCCACGCTGTCTTGCGGGAACAATTCAACGCAGTAGACCGTAGCCCCGGTGCGCTGGGCAACGCCGGCAACGTATGTCGACTGTGCAATATAACCGTTCGCCTCAGCCGTACTGACCAGCCAGCCGGTCAGGACACCGCCACCCTGCCCGCCAAGCGCCAGCATCGCAATTGAAATTGGCCGCTCACGAATAGCCGCCATTACGCCAACCTCAGTCGGCGTCGGTCCGCACGTTTTTGCAGCCAGCCGATCAAACCGCTGCGCAGTTTGTACAAGAAACGATCGAGCGTCCCGGGATTAAAGACGATCTCGGCCTTATAGAAAGAGGGGCAGAGCACTGCCTCGTGAGCGACCTCGCCGCAGTTGCCACATCCGACGCAGCTGTTGTCGACAAAAGAAACGGGCTGTCGCTTCAATGGATCGGGGTTTGGCTTAACGGTGAGTGACGGACAGCCACTAAGCCGCATACAGGCATGATCTCCGGTGCAGGTATCCTCATCGACACCGAAACGCTCCGCGACGACGCGCTTGCCGTCACCGACAGCCCTGGCAAACAGCGGCTTCTCACGACGCTGTTTGTTGAGCATGCATTCTGATTGGGCAACGATGACCTTCGGCCCCGTTCCCTTTTTCGACACGGCCTCTTTGAGTGCCTTGCGCATTTCACCAATGTCGTAGGTGCGGACGGTCTTCGTCCATTTCACACCGACGCCCTGGGCGGCCTTCTCGATGGGATGCTGCGTGCTGCGGTTCTCGGTGGTCCCCTTGCTTGAAAGCAGGTCCTGGCCGCCGGTTGCGGCGGCATAGTTGTTGTCGACGACGATAGTCAGGCCATCGTTCTTGTTGAATACGGCGTTACCTATGCCGCTCGTCAGTCCGTTATGCCAGAAGCCACCATCACCCATAATCGAAATGGCCGGCTTGTCGCTGTCGGTGTTGAACGCGGAGGCGCCTGCCGCACCGAGACCGTATCCCATCGTCGTGTTGCCAATATTGAACGGTGGCAGAATCGAAAACAGGTGACAGCCGATGTCTGCACTGACGTGGAAGTCGCCCATTTCCTGCTGCAACATCTTGAGGCTCGCAAAAACGGGGCGTTCCGGGCAACCGGTGCAAAGCCCCGGTGGTCGCGGCGGAACGAATCCCTCAAGTTCGCTGATAAATCCGGCTACCGTCTTCATCGGGTCTTCGGGCGGCTGATACCTGGGCAGACTGTTGTTTAGAAAACCGACCACGCCGGCTCTCAGGACCTGGCTCGTATACTCGCCGGCCATCGGGAAGGTGCCCTTGCCAACCAGCCGCGTATCGCAGTCCCGATTCCGCAACACGCTGTTGATTGACTGCTCGATGTAATTCGGCTGGCCTTCCTCAACGAGCAGCACGGCGCGTTTGCTGTCGCAAAATGAAAGGATCTCGTCGTCAACGAGCGGATAGGTAACGTTCATAACGTAGATCGGTATTTCGGAGTTGCCGAAAGTATCGGCGAGGCCCAGTCTTTCGAGCGTACGCAGCAGCGAATTATAGAGTCCGCCCTGGACGATGATGCCGATCGTCTCGTTGCTTCCTGCGAAGACTTCGTTAAGACCGTTTGCCTTGATGTATTCAACCGCGGCCGGCCAGCGATCGTTAACTTTTTCCTGTTCGTGCATGAATGAAGCCGGCGCCAGCACGATGCGATCCACGTCACGCCGCGGATTCTCCATTGCCTCGCGCAATGCCAGTGGCGGCGGCTGATTGTCTTTCGCGATGAAGCGTCCGTGCACGTGACACGAGCGAATGCGCATCTGCAGGAACACGGGCGTGTTGCTGGCTTCAGATAACTCGAACGCATGCTCGACAGTGGCAACGATACTGGGCACATTCGGACGCGGATCGAGCAGCCACATCTGGCTCTTCATCGCGAACGCGTGCGTCCGCTCCTGCATGATGCTGGACCCTTCGCCGTAATCTTCGCCAACGATGACGACGACCCCGCCAAGCACGCCGCCCGAGGAGAGATTCGCCAGTGCGTCGCTGGCGACATTGGTACCGACAGTCGACTTGAAGGTAATTGCACCGCGCAGCGGATAGTTGACGGAAGCTGCCGCCATGGCAGCGGCGGCGGCCTCATTGGCACTCGCCTCGAAGTGAACGCCGAGCTCGCCGAGGATATCCTGGGCATCCGACAAGACGTCCATCAGGTGCGATATTGGTGAGCCCTGGTAGCCACCGACGTAGGCCACACCGGATTGCAACAAGGCTTTTGTGATCGCGAGTATCCCTTCGCCGGCGAATTCATCGCCAGCGCCGAGCCGCAGCTTCTCCACTTCTTTTTTGAACGACCTTTCTGCCATAACTTAAGAGTTTAGTCGCTTCCTGCAACGCGCGGTAACATTTTCGAAGGCTAACATTTTAGGTATGAAATACATATATTTAATGCAATTCCTGCTATAAAGTAGGCTATTGCCATTCCCCGCAATAAATAAGGCCGGGCAGCCACATTACCCGCGCTTATAACGACGAACAGGGATCAGATTCTTGACGGCAAAAATGATCGGCGCGAGTGTGTTTGGCTTATATCTTGTAGCCATATTAATGATCGGCGTGATTGCCTCAAGATATCAGAAGAATGAAACTGACTTCTGGGTCGCAGGCCGGCGATTCGGACTGGGCGTGCTGGTCATGGCGAACATGGCCGCAGTGATGCATGGCGGTGCGATATTGAGCGGCATCGCATTCACCGGAAGATTCGGTGGCGTCGCGATACTTCCTTACATCTCCTTCGTTGGCGGTGCCGCCATCATTTTCTACGTGTTTGCCAAAAAGCTGCGGCGCTCCGGTGGCTTTACTATTCCCGATTACATGGGCGACCGTTTCAACAGCCGCGGGCTAAGAGCCTGGAGCGCCATAGTGGTCGCGGTGTCGAGCATCATCTACCTGATAGCGCAACTCCGCGGCATGGCATTTATTCTCGAGCGGCTTCTTGGGCTCGGGTTCATGAGCAGCCTGGTACTCGGAACATTCATATTTGTCGCCTACGTTGCAATGGGTGGCCTGCTTGCGGTTGTCTGGACTAACATCGCTCAATTTATATTTATGTGGATTGGGCTGCTAATACTCGTCCCGTTCGTTTACGACGCGGTCGGTGGGTGGTCTTCAGTATTGCAGCAGGTCGAAGCAATCGCACCGGGATGGACGTCGCCGACCGGTACGCAATGGTCCGGGTGGTATATGGTGTCCTGGTATCTTATCTGGCTCGTGGCCTATAGCACGAGGCTCGAACTCGTGACCAAAATGTATGCCGCCAAAGATGATCGAATTGCCCGCGCGTCTGTGCCGATTGCGATCGGACTCGTCATGATATTCCTGCTGTATGGAAACTTCTATCTTGGCGCCGCCGCAAGGATTATGGTCTGGGATCAACTCAGTACACCCGATCAGGCGTTTCCGGTTTTAGTAACGCAGCTTTTGTCGCCCGGGCTGGCCGCGATCGCGCTGACCGGCATTGCGAGCGCCGCCATGTCGACCACTGACTCATTGTTGCTGATGTCGGGGTCAGCTATCGCACACGACCTGGTACGACGCAGTCATGACGAACCGAAAGGTATTGTCCGGGATGAAAAGGAGTACCTGAAAATATCCCGCATTGCGATCGTCGGCGTGGGCGCCATCGCGTTCCTGTGCGCCATTCCTGACCTCGCACTGATCCTTCGTGTAGTGTCGTTCGCAATTGCGATCGTAGGCTCCGCTTTCTTTTTCCCATTGCTGATCGGCATGACATCGCGTCGTGTTAGCCGGGAAGCCGCACTCGCCTCATCCGTCGGGGGAACTATCGTGACTTGCGTGTGGATTGTCGGCGCGCTAACAAATACGTCGTGGGGCAGCGTCGTCCACCCGGGAATTGTAGGCCTGGCGACAGGGGGCATATTAATGTTGGTTGTCACGCTGGTCACAAAACCGGTAGAGGATCACGCGGTAGACAAGTATTTCGGAGATACGACATGATTCTAGGGTTACCAACTTTCAGTTTCTGGTTATTGCTTGGTATTCCGGCAATTATCCTGATCGTAATGTTGTACGATTGCTGGCGCATTCTGACCGGTCGCAAGGACTAGGAAATCCAGCCTGACAATGAACAACACTGGTTTGTGAGGGAAAAACGATGTCATTCAAAATCAAGGTTCGTATTAGTATTTTCATCGCGTCGGCGATCACTATTCTGAGCGGATGTAACCAGGCTACGGAAACCGCCGTATCCGTAGATCCCGAACTGACGCCAGAGATGATTGCGACAAAGCAGTCGGATTCATATGTAGCGCGCGGGCCGTGGGCGTCCGGAGACCAGAAAGGCATGGCCAACACCATTGGTACTGGCACCTGGATGCGGTGCGCGCATTACCTGAGCCAGCCTGAGGCAAAAAGCTACGAGCTGTCGCACGTTCGTTCCAACGCCATGACGCAATCCCCATTTGGCGTTCCGCTGGTCTATGAATTTCGACCTACGGTCGGCATACCCGGCACGCTGCATGCATTTAATGGCGAGCAGATTGCCAGCGGCGAACCCGGCGCACAAGGGACTCAGATGGATGCACTCGGTCACTTCGCCTACCTGCCCGAGCCATGGGATGGACAGTCTGATTTCCCATCCGACAACGCAAAATACTATGGTGGCTACAGCCAGTCAGACGTCAAGCCAACGGCCGATTCGCCGCTCCTGAAGCTTGGCATCGAACAGGCGCCGCCAATCATCACGACCGCATTGTTGCTGGATGCGCGCAGCTACCTTGGCGATGGCGAGCGACTACCGGCCGGCACAGTGATCACCGCCGCTGATATCGAGGCGATGATTGAGGCCCAGGGACTGGGCTGGCGCGGACTGCTGCCCGGTGATGTTCTTTACATCTACACCGGCTGGAGCGATATCTGGGAAACGCCGGAGTACTACACCAAGGGTCCAGGCCTTGCTAATGACGCACTGGCCTATATTGAAGAAAAACAGGTGGTGCTCGTCGCACTCGACAATCCCTTTACCGATCCGGTCAATGAAGGCCAGCTGACCGGCCAGGCGGGCCCGGCAGTTGGAACACCTGAAGGATTGCCATTCGTCGCGCATCACTACAACCTGACTCAGTCGGGCATTCATCAGATTCAGAACATGAAGCTGGACGAACTGGCCAAAGACAAGGTGTGGGCATCCTGCACAATGATTTTCCCGTTGCGATCGCAGGGTAATTCAGGATCACCCGTGCGCCCGGTCTCTATTGGGGTCGGCAGATAATGCATCGTGTCAAAAAAATTCCTGGTCCGACAATTTTTCCACGGAGTAACAATATGAACAGCCAACGCAGAATATTTGCCTATTGCCTGGCAATCGCACTCGCAATGTCGATTTCACACACCGCGGATGCGCAGGGCGTGCTTGAGGAAGTCGTCGTTACCGCGCAGAAACGTGAGCAGAGTATCCAGGATGTCGGTATCGCAATCACTGCGTTTACCGGCGACCAGATGAAAGCGCTGGGCGTCGAACAAAGTTTTGATATTGCGGCGTTTACTCCGGGCGTGCATATCAGTGGCAATCTCGCCGGGCAGAACACGCAATTCACAATTCGCGGCGTTACCCAAAACGACTTCAACGATATTGTTGAGGCTCCAAACGCGACTTACCTCGACGATGGCTACCTGGCGGTCGCGCAAGCACAGACATTTACTGTGTTTGACGTCGAAAGAGTTGAAATTCTGAAGGGGCCACAGGGAACCTTGTTTGGCCGCAACGCAACTGGCGGCCTGATCCATTACCTGTCACGCAAACCGAATTTCGACGAGGTCGAAGGCTATGCGGATCTGACATTTGGCTTGTTCGACAGTAATGCGGACGCCACACAGACTCGTTTCGAAGGTGCGGTCGGTGGGCCGCTGGGCGATTCCGTCGCCGGGCGCGTGGCATTACTTTACAACAAGCACGACGGTTACCTGAACAATCTTTATCCGGACCAGGCACCGGCAGGCCTTGCGGGATTGCCGCCGGGACCCGGCGCCGGGGCCGATTTGGGGGATGACGACACGATCGCGCTTCGCGGTACCCTCGATTTTCAAATCAATGAAGACGTGCTTTTCCGGGTGTCCGCCAACTATGCAAAGTCTGACGTTGCGACGGGACCGTACCAGTCGAAGTCGACGATCGCTGTTCTCGATGCGTCCGGTGAGCTTGTTAACGTGATCGATACACCGGCGGGTGAAACGCGCCTGAGTATCCAGGGTACCGGTGAAGGCGGCGCGGATGCGATAGACGGCGATGGTTTTATTCCGGATGGGGGTATCGGCCTTGCTGCCCGACCTGTACCGGGTGGTGACTTCTTCGGCTATATCGACTCCGATGGTGAAGATTTCGACTTCAGCAGCGACTTCGCGTTTGCCAATTCAGGCAATACCGAAACGGTTGGCCTGAATGCCCGACTCGAATGGTCGCTGGACAATGGTATGGAACTGACCGCCATTACAGACTTCAAGGATTATGAGAAATTGCTATTTATCGATGTTGATTCCGCACCGGCAAATCAACTCGCGAACTACGCCGGAGTCGACGCAACCTCACTTACACAGGAAATTCGCCTTAACTGGGAGAATGACCGCTCGCGCTACCTGGCCGGTTTTTACTATTTGAGTATCGACACTGACTCGGACAATGGCCTGAAGGCGCCGGTCGACAGTATTGTCGGAACGTTTGTTGCGCCGGTCGATATCGGCGTCATCTCGACATTGAAAACCGATTCGTACAGTTTGTTTGGACAAATGGAGTACGATTTTTCTGACGTTTTGACTGGCGTCTTTGGCGCACGCGTTATACGTGAAGAGAAGGATTTCAGCACGGCAATCGGTGTTTTGCCGTCGTTCGACAGCTTTACCGTTAACCAGGGGAGCTTTATTCCCAACCCGTTTGGCGCCGGATCGCCGTTCTTCGAAAACCTTAGTCGTTCGGACACGCTGTGGGCAGCGAAAGCCCAGCTGGATTGGCACGTGAGTGACGACTTCCTGGTCTATGGCGGCATCAATCGTGGCGTCAAGGCAGCGAGCTACAACGCACCGCTGCTCGGCGCGTTCCTTGGTTCCGGCGGCGCGGCGGGATTACCGTACGACGAAGAAGTCCTGCTGTCCTACGAAGTCGGATTCAAGTCAACCCTGCAGGGCGGACGCACGCGGATCAACGGGTCGGCCTTCTACTACGATTACACAGATTACCAGGCGTTTTTGTTCGTTGGCGTTGGCGGCGTAGTCATTAACGCAGATGCAGACAACGTCGGCATCGAACTGGAATTGCAGACCTCTCCGGCCGAGGGCTGGGACCTGTTGTTGAGCGCATCGTGGTTTGACGCGACCGTCAAGGATGTCCTGCTACGCAGCGGCTCGCCACTGCCACCACGGGATGTTGATCCGACCTATGCACCGGAGTTTCAAATCGCTGCCCTCGCACGTTACGAATGGCCCGCGCTCAATGGCATGATGAATGTGCGAGCTGACGTCAGTTATTCGGACGAGTATTTCTATAATCTCCGCAATTTCGATGCCGACAAATACGATGCGTACGCGATGGTGAATGCCGGCATCGGCTGGACGGATGAGAATGGTGATTGGCAGTTCGATCTTAAGATCAACAACCTGTCGGACGAGCGTGTCGGCATACAGGGATTCGATCTGGCAACACTGTGCGGTTGTAACGAGATCTCATTCCAGCCGCCTCGCTGGTACGGCGTCAGCGTAAAACGCTCGTTCTAGTTTGTTCGTGTCTGGCTGCTCTGTTAGTCAGAGCAGCTGGCGGGAGCTTTTGATGACACAAACGCGCAGAACGTTTCTGCAAAATTCCGGTATTGGCCTGCTGACATTCTGCGTCGGTGGCTGCCAGGTGGAGATGACGCCGCAGGAAGCGCGCGAGAAAGAAGTCGATTATGGCGTGCTTTCCCAAACTGAAGTCCGCGCGCTGGACGCGTTGGGGGAGATTCTTCTGCCGGGCAGCAGTAGTGCAGGTCTTTCTCATTTTCTCGATCACCAGTTGGGTGCCAGGGCAGAAGATCAACTTCTGATGATCAAGTACCTCGGTGTACCGGCGCCCTTTACGCCCTTCTATCAGGGCGGGCTTGCCGCACTCGATGTCGTTGCAGAAGAAACATCAGGGCTCCCGTTCGCAGACCTGAACGAAACTGAGCAGGCTGAACTGGTCGGGCAAATCGCACAGGCCAGCCCTGCTACCTGGAGTGGGCCGCCAAGCCCGTTCTTCTATTTTGTCCTGCGCAATGATGCAGTCGACGTGGTTTACGGTACGAAGCAAGGCGTGGAATCCCTGGGCGTCCCGTATATGGCACATATCGAGCCACCGAGCAGGTGGGGCGAGTGAACATTCCGAATGAAAAAGTCGATGCGATCATCGTGGGCTCGGGTGCCGCCGGCAGCGCGATGGCGGCAAAGCTTGCCGTCGGCGGCAAAAAGGTCGTCATCCTGGAAGCCGGACCTGATCGCAAAAACGCAGACCTGGTCAGTTCCACGCTTTGGGCGCGACGACTGAAGTGGAGCGGTGCCCCGGTGCTCGAGGAAGGCGCGAATCCCGTAGGAAATGCGTTCAACGCGGGATTCGGCGTGGGCGGTAGCGCTATGCATCACTACGCAGTGTGGCCGCGCATGCACGAGGAAGATTTTCGATCCCGGTCCTTGTATGACGAAGGCAACGACTGGCCGATTTCCTATGCTGACATCCAGGGCTACTATGACGCTGTGCAGGACGAATGTGGCGTATCCGGAGATGCGGAAAAGGAAATCTGGCGCCCACCCGGCGAACCCTACCCGATGCCCGGCGTACCCGTATTCCCGCAGGGCGAAATCATTGCGCGCGGTTTCGAAAAACGAGGTATGTCGACTGCGCCGTTGCCACTGGCTGTAACCAGCACGACTTACAAGGGACGCGCGCCTTGCATCTGGGACGGTTGGTGCGACGCGGGTTGCCCGATCGGCGCCCTGGCGAATCCATTGACGATTCACCTTCCAGTTGCATTGCAGGCTGGGGCGATTCTCGCCTCACGAGCAACGGTGACCCGAATACTGACCAGCGACAACGGCGAGTACGCCACTGGCGTCGAATATGCGACGGCAACAGGTGAGAAAAAAGAGCTGATGGCCGACCTTGTCGTCCTGGCCGCGTTCAGCATTCAAAACCCGCGCCTGATGTTAGCCTCTGCAACAGAAAACCATCCGGATGGCCTGGCAAATTCGAGCGGCACACTGGGCCAGGGCATCATGGCGCATCCGGCCGCGCTTGTTTACGGGCTGTTTGCTGAAGAGACGCAATGCTACATGGGTGCATTCGGCGGACAGCTCGTCAATCAGGACGGTTACGCCAAAAATACCCACAGTGAGTCAGGCGCATTTGGAAGTTATCAATGGATGATCGCAAATGCCGTCAAGCCAAATGACCTGTTGGGAATTTCAACTACCCGACCTGATTTATTCGGCGACGACCTGCATGATTTTATGAAGAATTCGGCAAAGCACTTTGCAACGATGACCGGCGTCATCGAAGACCTGCCAGTGGCTGAAAATACTGTGTCACTCAGTGATCAGTTGGATGAGCATGGAACGCCACTCGCGAAAGTTACGCATTCGACGCACGCCAAATCAAAAGCGCTGTGGCAGGCTGCACTTGACGAAGGTAAGGCCGTGTTTGAGGCGGCCGGTGCGACCGAAGTGTGGACCGGACCGCAAGCCGGTATGCATATCATGGGCGGCGCCGTGATGGGTGATGATCCAGAATCGTCGGTCGCGAATTCATTCGGACAGTGTCACGACATCGAAAATCTCGTCATCGCCGGATCCAGCATTTTTCCCACCAGTGCCGGCGTTAATCCGACGTTTACCATTCACGCATTAACAGCGCGTGCTGGCGATCATCTGCTCGAGAACTGGAATTCGATCATTCCCTAGCGCGTGCAACACAATTTCTGCGAACGCCGGTATTGAACGTCGATCGAATCAGGGCAGAGCGCGACTTCTCCTGCTACTGCCTGGCCGAACGCTTCTGTATTTTTTGTATAAGGTTGAGCGAGTTTCCGGGGCGCGACCACGGACAGATCGCGAGACAAAGGGCGCATCCCAGCGCTTCGCCGAAATACGGGATGCACTTGTCAAAATCGACATACCACTTTTCGACGCCTCTCACGAGCTGCTTCTCGTTTGCGATAGCGTCGGGAGGGCATGCATTCGCACAGGCCTGGCAGCGCATGCAGAAATCGTCGGCGCCGAACTCATCCGGTTGGTCCGGGTGCAGCGGCATATCGGTTGTAACAGCGGACAGTCTGAAGCTGGATCCGTACTCACGGTTGATGAGTGAACCATGCTTGCCCAATTCGCCAAGACCCGCTGCGATCGCGGCAGGCATCATACTCAGACCGGTTGCATACGGACCCTGATAGGCCTTCGCATAATAGCCCTGCGACAGAATAAAGTTTCTTAGCTCGCGGCAGGCCCGGGAAGCGCGGTTGTATTCTTTTGCGACGACAACGGCAGTGCGTGGATTCTCGAAACTCGATGGCGCCTCGGCAAGCTCTTCATAATCCATTGCGACGCCGATGATGATTACGTTCGGCTCGTCGATTGAGTAACCTTCGTAAATCCATAACGGATCGATTGGGGCAATACCCACAAGATCACTCTCGTTGGCAAGCGCAAATTCCTTAACGAGAGCCGACCACTCCGATAACGTTTTAGTAATTCGTTGCTCACTCTGCGCTACCGCCTCGGGCCCCCTGCCGCCCGGCGGATTCGGCGAGAACCACTTACGGACTTCCGGAGATTGCCGGTGGTAATCGGTCACTTCCTTTTGCAACGCGGCGTGGGTTTGACGATCGGGTGGATGCCAGAAGAACGGCGATGGACGACGTTCCACCGGTTCGCCTAGTCCGTTAATTTCGTTTCCGGACACGTCCGGGAACTGATCTGTAAACCGCTGCATTGGCTGAAACTTTTGTTTTCGACCCATTCAGTTACCTAACGTTGTTACCTTGCACTATAGCCACATTTGCTGCACGAGCTTACCTCATTTAACCCAGCGATTTGCGAATGGCACGAACTAGCCTGACTCGCTGAACGGTTGCTTCCAGTCAGCGGAGAAGACGATTTCCTCAAGTGACAAACGCGAACGCGGCCCGATTTCCTTGGCGCGCTGCCAGTCTTGTAATGATTCTGAATCACCCGGATAACCGACGGCAATGATCGCAAGCGGCTCGTATCCTTCCGGTATAGCAAAACTCGATCGTAGTTCTACCACGTCGAATCCACCCATCTGATGTGCCGCAAGACCCAGAGCAGACGCCTGCAGACAGAGGTTTTCACTCGCCGCACCGGTGTCGTAGGCCGCCCATCGATTCTGTTCGCCATTACCAAGATGAGAATCCTGGTCGGCGCACGCCAGAATAAGCACAGGTGCGTTTCTGGCCCAGCGGCTGTTTCCGGGCACCAGGGTCAGCAGTGCCTGATCCCAGCTTTTACGATGCGTAAATTTGTTGCAGACCAGGTAACGCCAGGGTTGCTGGTTGAAACACGATGGCGCCCAGCGCGCGGCCTCGAACAGACTTGTCAGCGTTTCGCCGCTTAGCGGTCGATCCGGATCGATCGATCTTGGGCTCCAGCGATTCGCCAGCAGGGGGTCGATCTCGGCTTGTGTTTGGGCGATTTTTGCCTGCATCACGTGGATTCGGCCGGAACCCGCAAACCTTTCTTTTCCAGCCGGGGAATAACCTCGTCTCTGAAATAGGGAAACTCTTTCACATAGTCAACAAAAGAAAGTGTAGTGCCGGCAAAACCGGCCGCCGTGATTTTTTCCATTTCGTCGGCGATCGTGTCCGGATCACCAACAAGCGGGTACGTACCATGACCAGCGGCAAATCGACCTCTTAACATTTGCAGCGCTTCTGCCGGAAACGACTGGGCATGCATGCCCTGCAGTCGCATTAGATTTTCAACGGCATCCCAATCGGCCAGTTCGTCTGCGTAGTATCGCAGGTATTCTTCGGCTTCCTTCTTGCTGGGACGACAAACCACGTGACTCAGTGTCACCGTTCCCGTGTTCCGACCAATCTGGCTTGCCTGTGCGGCAATGTCCGCGACCTCGGCTTTGGACTGCTCCAGGTCGACAGAAATGCAAAACAAATAGTCCGCGTTCCGGGTAGCGAACATTCGGCCCTCCTGCGAGCCGGCAGCGTTCATGATCGGCGGCGAGCCATCGAAGGGGCGTGGAAAACCGTAAATACCCTTTAATTTGAAAAACTTGCCGTTCCAGTCAAAGGGCCCGTCGTGATCCCAGATGGCGCGAACCACATCAAACCATTCCTGTGCCAGCGCATATCTGTCGGAATGCTTTTCCGGCAAATCGATGCCGAACGCGTCGTATTCAGGCTTGTTCCAGCCGGCGACGACGTTAAGGCCGAGTCGCCCCTTGCCGAGTTGATCCGCCGTCGCAAGCTGCTTGGCCGCGACGACCGGGTGGATAAAAGCAGTGTGCACGGTTGCGAAGACCGTAATGTGCTTCGTGTGTGCAAGCAGTCCGGTCGCCCAGGTTACCGTCTCGAGCACGCTACCGTGAAAATCGGTTTCGCCGCCGTAGCCAATCCATCGCGCGATGGGCAGCAGGAACTCAATGCCAGCGTCGTCTGCCATCTGTGCCAGCTTGATATTGTTCTCCCACGAATTCACCCAGCGCTCCGGCGCTTTGGTTACGGACATGCCGCTGGAACAATTCGGTGAGAAAAAACCCAGCTTGAGTTTGTTGTTGTTAGTCATTCGAGAATGGGCAAGTCCCATCAGTTCAGCTCCTCTTCTGGTGATTGTCTAATCAATTTCGATTCGAGCTCGACTCGAAACTCTGCACTTACCGCGAAACGATTGCGGAGCCGTGACAATTTTCGGCATGCCTTCGATTACTCAGCCGGACTCGAACTAATTACGGGGATTTCATACTCGCCCAATAATTCGTTGAACTCTCGAAGGTCATTGTCGAGAATCGCGAGCATCTCTGATACAAGGCCGGACCACTGGTCCCGCAACTCCTGCGTGCGTAGTTCACTTCCTGCCGTGACCGGCGGGTCCTGATCGATAGCCCGCATGACGTGGAGAATCTGCGTGCTCAACAGGCGGCTCGGAAACGCGATCAGATCCTGCACGTTGTTGGGCAATTCCGGCTGCGGCACATGAACCTCCCATGCATTGATTTTTTCAATCAACGACTGACCCAGCGTTCTGAGTTCATCCATTTCATCTCTCGTCGACGACGTATCGACGATAATGTTACTGACGTCTGCAGCCACCGAGCGCATGTGATTCGTCGCGCTGTGGACCTCGTTCACCATAGCGCCCAATTCGGACAGCAATTCCTGCTGATGATTCCAGGCCTGGGCAGATATTTCATCGCGTCTCGGGTCCGGTATAACTTCGAATGATTTCGTGATGCTCTCACCGTTCAGCGTCAGGCGCGCCTGGTATGTACCCGGTGCAACGCGATAGGGTCGGGTGCTGACATAACGGATCGTGTCCGATACTTCTGTGTAGCGTTCAGTGCGCAGGTTCCAGATGTAGCGGTTCATGCCCTTATTGGTGTCAAGCGCAGGCGACGGTGGCTCGCCAATGACGCCTTTTACAAAACCACCCTCATCTTCCTTTGCTGCTTCATTGCTGAAGCGTCGAATTACCGATCCGTTTTCATCCAGGACTTCGAGCGTCAACCCACCGTCGGCGCCGCTTATTTCTTCTCCCAGGTTGTAATAGAAAACCGCGCCATCGGGTGGGTTCTTCGCCTGTTGCTGCCGAAAACCGTTGCTATCCAGGCGATACGCATCCTGTGGCTTGAAGAAATAGACGCTAGCTGATGCATCGACGGCATCAATCTCGTGCAGTGGCGCTATGCCGTCCAGTATCCAGAAAGCACGACCCTGCGTTGCAGCGACCAGATCATCGTTATGCACACGCAGGTCAGTAATTGGAACCATCGGAAGATTGAGCTGCAACGGCTGCCATTGCTCGCCTTGATTAAAAGACACATACACGCCGGCTTCGGTACCTGCATAGAGCAATCCGCGGCGAGCAGGGTCTTCGCGAACGACTCGGGCAAATGCCTCGTCAGCAATTCCCTCGACAATGGATGTCCAGTTGCGGCCGTAGTTATCGGTCCTGTAAATCATCGGCGTCAGATCGCCAAACTTGTAACGCGTGACTGCGATGTAGGCAGTCGCAGGATCATGCGGCGAGATATCTATCGCGTTGACCTGTCCCTCGGGCATCCGGCTCGGCGTTACGTCGTTCCAGTCATTGCCGCCGTCCCTCGTCAGGAAGACCCGACCGTCATCGGACCCGGACCAGATTGTGTCCGCATCGTGCTGCGACTCGGCGAGATACATGATGGTGCCGTAGTGCTCGCCACCAGCCCCTTCGATCATGATCGGACCACCCGTCGTTCCCTGTTTCTCCACCTCATTGCGCGTCAGATCCGGGCTGATGAGGGTCCATTCCTGGCCGCGATCGGTCGACCTGAGTACGACATTCGACGCGTGATACAGCACCTTCGGATCGTGATGCGAGACGAGAACCGGCGCATTCCAGTTGAAGCGATAGCGCAGTTCCCTGCCCGGCCGGAATCCGGCGAAATACGGGTGTGGTTCGATGTTACGACGCTCTTCAGTTTCTGTATTCAGTTCAGCAATCGCGCCGAGCAGACTGGTGCCATAAACCAGGACAGGATGGTCGGGATCGAAGGCAATATGTGCGCTCTCACCACCGGCGACTGGGCGAAAGTGCTTCATACTGATGCCGTTTTCCAGTGTACGACTCGGTATGCGCACGGTGGTGTTGTCCTGCTGTCCCCCGTAAAGCCTGTAAGGAAATACGTTGTCGACGTGCACGCGATAAAACTGTGCAGTTGGTTGATTGGACTGCGTAGACCAGCTTTGCCCGCCGTCGAACGATACGTTGGCGCCGCCGTCGTTGCCCTGCACCATCCACTGGTTGTGGTTGGGATTTATCCAGAGATCGTGATTATCGCCATGCGGTGTGCTGACTCCCTCGAATGTCTCGCCGCCATCCGTCGATCTGACCATGGACGCCGCAAGGACATAGACCGTATCTTCGTCGATCGGGTCGGCAAAGATATGCGTGTAGTACCAGCCGCGATCGCGAATACCCGGATCGTCGTTGACGTATTGCCAGCTTTCACCGGCATTGTCCGATCGATACACGCCGCCCTCAACGGCTTCGATCATCGCCCACAGGCGATTTGGATTGGCACGTGAAACAGTAATGCCGGTGTTGCCCATCAACTCCGGCAGTCCCAATGTCAGTTTGGTCCACGTACTACCGCCGTCTATGGTCTTGAACAAGCCACTTCCCGGCCCGCCGCTGCGTACATTCCACGGCTCGCGCCGATGATCCCACAGTCCCGCGTACAGCACGTCCGGATTCGAGAAATCCATACTCAGGAAGCTGACGCCTGTGTCCTCGTTGATAAACAGGAGACGCTCCCAGTGCTCACCCCCATCGGTGGATTTATAGACACCACGATCTTCGGAAGGCGCCCATGGATTACCTTGTGCACCAACATAAACGATGTCCGGGTTCTGAGGATGCACTGCGATTTTTGAAATTTGCCTTGTATTTATGAGCCCAAGGTGTTGCCAGGTCTCGCCGCCATCTGCTGACTTGTAAACGCCATCGCCGTGCGAAGTGGATACGCCGCGGATCGGAGACTCACCTGTGCCGACATAGATGACGTTCGGATCGGATTCAGCGACTGTGATCGCTCCGATCGTGACCGTGTTGAAGTATCCATCCGACACATTTTCCCAACTGTTCCCGCCGTTCCTGGTTTTCCAGACGCCACCGCCGGTAGCGCCCATGTAGTAGGTGAACTGCTGGTCAGGATGGCCGGCGACGGCGGGCACGCGCCCGCCGCGAAAGGGTCCGATATTGCGCCACTCAAGTGCTTGAAATAGTGACGGATCAACCGGGAAACTCTCTGCATCCTGGGCAGGCAGCAGGCCGGAGTGAAGTGTCAGGATCAGCAGGCTGGCAACACAAACGGTCGGCAAACCAAATAACTTAGTGCTCATGAATATCGCCTTGTTAGGCGACGCCCTCGCATCGCGGCGCCGGAAAGAAGACTGTTGTTTCAGTGTGACAACAGCCAAATTTTTTTTGAAATCAGGTTTTCAATTTTCAAATCTGTGCACGGTGAAAAATACGTAACTCCGGAATAATTGTGTCCTGCTCCTGATCGATGCAAAAAAGAATCGCCTTCGCGACCTGGTCTGTCGGGAGCCAGTCAACGTCCGCATCGGCCATCTCGGATTCCTCTGCCATTGGTGTCCAGATCATTCCCGGCATGATGGTCGAAACACGAATTTTTGTGTGCTTCAGATCTTTCGCGACGGATTGGGCAAATCCTCTGACACCGAATTTGGATGCACAGTAGGCCGAGCTGCCCTTCTCGCCGGTGAGTCCGGATCCGGATGAAACAAAAATAATGACACCGTCGTTCTGCTTCAGCATTCCCTGGTTAAGCACTTCGCGAGTGCACAGGTATTGCCCTTTGAGATTGGCCGATTGTATGTCGTCCCAAACCTCCGTTGGCGTTTCATGCACCGGTCCAATCTGACGGATGCCGGCATTGTTAACCAGGATGTCCACTTTGCCCCACTTGGCGTACACCTTCCCAACCAGTTCCACGACTTCGTCTTCGAGACTCACATCTGCAGGTACAGACAGGGTTTCATTACCGGTTTCTGCCCCAATCTCGCGCATTTCGTCGGCCAGAAGTTCGGCGCGTTTGTCCGAACCGCAAACTCTGACCCCGGCGCGCGAAAGTTCCTTTACCACGCACTGACCGATGCCCCTGGCCGCGCCGGTCACGATAGCAACACAGCCATGCAATCCAGCTGTCATGATAATTCCCGACGATGTTGTGCCGATGCATTCATTTTGGACTCGGTTCAGATCAACAGGTGTTTTTGTCTGTGCAACGCCCGAAAAAGGGAATCGATATCGTCTTGATTGTTATAAAAGTGTGGTGAGACTCTTAAGTTATCAAATCGACTCGAGGTGATGATGCCCTGACTGTCGAGGTACTCTACCAATGCGAATTCATCGTGAGTTCGCAGCGTCACCAGCGCGCCACGCCTGGCCGGATCCTCCGGCACCGCCAATGCATATCCAGCACGCTTCGCCTCGGAAATTATCGCTCCTGTCAATTCGCGAATCCGGTCTTCAATTGCGGCCATACCTACACCCTGTAATATCTTCAGACCCGCTTCCGCGGCGTAGCAACTAGGTACGGGTGGCGTTCCCATCTCGAATCGTCGTGCTGTCAGAGACGGGTCGTATCCTGACGTATTCATGGCGAATATATCTTTCTGGGCAAACCATCCCGTGACCGTCGGCACAAGACGCTCGATCAGTTTCTCGCGAACATACAGAAAACCTATCCCTGCAGTGCCCAGCAGATATTTCAACATCCCGCCAACGGCAAAATCGACGCCAGCCTGATGCACGTCAAAATCCAGCGTTCCAAATCCCTGGTAGCCGTCCACCAGAAATAGTGCGCCCTTTTGTTTCGCGATTTCTGCAATCGCCGGAATGTCCAGCCGCGCACCGTTGCGAAAACAAACCTGGGTGACCGCGACGATCAAAGTCTCCTCATCGATCGCTTGTTCGAAGTGCTCCAGTGGAATGTAGCCATCCTTCTCGCGAACCTTTACAACGTTTGCGCCGCGTAATTCCTGTGCATACCAGATTTGCGCGCTGGTCGGAAATTCAAAATCACTAATGACGACCTTGTTACGACCCTCGTTGAAATTCAATGCGCTTGCAATTGAATTGATGCCCGCAGAAGCCGACGCCGTTACTGCGACTTCATCCGAGCTGGCCCCCAGAAAATCTGCAACTGAATTGCGGACAGCATCGTTACGTTCTATCCAGTATTGCCAGTCGGTTCCTTTTTCCTGGCGATCGTTAATGTAACGCTGCAAAGCAGCGGTGACATCTGTCGCCAGTGCGCCGTAGGCGCAGCTGTTCAAATACGTCTTTTTCTCGAGTACCGGAAAGTGCGTCCGTATCTGAGCCCAATCGGGTTCTGCAGGCATTTGCTCGATCTCAGGTTTGAGATTCACTTTGTTCATTGGCGTTCTCGTCATTGCAGCGTGCGTGGAGAAAATACATGAAATCAGATATATTCACAAAGCTCAGCAAGTTGTGGAGAATTGGCGATGCCAATAGCAGGTCAAGGCGACAAATGGCTGCGAACGTTTGTGCCCTACCAACTGTACCGGATATCTAATCAACTAAACCAAAGATTGCGCGTTCGGTTACGAAAATCGGGGGTCAATCATGCGCGCTGGCGTGTGCTCGCCGTGCTGCGGGCCTACGGCAAATTGAGATTGGGCCAAATAGTCGAACTGACGGTCATGGAACAGCCGTCGGTCAGTCGAATAGTGACTCAGCTCGAACGGGAGGGACTCGCCCGGCGCAATGTGTCGAAAGATGACTCTCGCGTTGTCTATGTCAGTCTCACGGCCGCCGGGCAGAAGGCATTCCAGGAAATCTACCCAACTGCGAAAAGACACCAGAAACGGGCACTGGATGGATTTTCCGATGATGACATTGAGCGGCTTACCGATTACCTGCGCCGAATTCAGGACAACATAGAGACAGTTGAGTGAACAAGCGGTTCGCGTTGCTGCTGTTACTGCTGTTTTCCGGGTCTGCCGTCGCTGGCGCCAAGCCCAACATCGTGCTGATTGTCTCCGATAATCAAAGCCGAAGCCTGCTCGGGACTTATGGCAATGGCGAGATTCTGACCCCTAACATCGACAAACTGGCCGCCGAAGGCATTCAGTTTGACCACGCATTCTCTGTCAACGGGGTCTGTTCACCGACGCGAGCTGCGCTGTTGACTGGCCTGCTGCCTTCGCAGACCGGTGTTCATGTCGCATTGCCTACCAACTTTGAGGTTGAAGACTGGTCGGCGATCGAAGAATTTCGCAATCTGCCGCAGACACTCAAGCATGCGGGCTACAGGACAGCGCTCGTTGGCAAATATCACCTGGGGGCGCACGATACTCCGCAACTCGGCTTCGATTTCTGGGTGACCTTTCCCGGCGGACATACGACAACCTTCTATGACGAGGCTGTCATCGATAACGGGAACCGTTATCGCAGTTCCGACCATCTGACCGATTTCTGGACACAGCGAGCAGTTGATTTTATTAACGAACAATCCGGCGACAAGCCGTTCTTCCTGCTGCTGACCTACAACGGCCCCTATATGTTGCCGCCGACCGTAACGATGGAGCCCAGGACCCGGTATGCGGAATACTACTCGACCCACACGCCGTCATTTCCGCAGGAACCCGTGCACGACTATTTGCGAAACTGGGCCACCGGACGGCGGCCGAGTGGACTCATGATTGATGAGGGAACCACCGCCTGGACTGCCATCGGTGCATTAAACAACAAGACGGCCATGGTCAATACCGCGTCTGAAACCACGATGGTCGATGACGGTGTCGGCAAAGTAATGGCCGCGCTTGGCTCGAAGGGGCTGGACGAAAATACGTTGGTCATCTATACGTCAGACCAGGGCGCCTCTTACGGCCATCACGGGCTGTGGGGTAATACGTCGTGGTCATTTCCGTTCACCGCTTACAACATCAACTTTCAAATTCCCCTTATTTTCCGACAGCCTGGTCGAATTCCGGCTGCCGCAAATAATGACCGCATGATCAACCAGGTTGATTTCCTGCCGACACTCCTCGACTACATCGGCTTGCAAGACATTCGAATCGAGAATTCTCCAGGGAAAAGCTTCGCACCAATGCTTGAAGGCGGGAAAATCGCATGGGACGACACGGTATTTTTCGAATTTGTGACTGTTCGGGTCATCGAAACCAGGAAATGGAAATTCCTGAAACGCTTTCCTGACACAGATCCAAGAGAGCTGTACGACCTTGAAACGGACCCCGGTGAGACCAGGAACCTGATCGATTCGCCGGAGCACGCGGAAATCGTGGCAGCGCTGGATGAGCGGCTGACGGATTACTTCAATCGTTATGCCGATCCGCAATACGACCTGTGGAACGGCGGCACGGCGAAAGGACGATTGTTGGAAGAGCACTACGGTCGCGACGACATATTTAGCGATCGATTCCCGGGTTGGCGGGCGCCGTTTACGGAAAAGGCAATGCCCTACGAATACTAGGTTTCACGATCGCTACGCTGACAAAAACAGCGCCAATAATTGATTGAAAAAATATATGATTTAGCATATTCTGAATTAAGTAAAATTTATTTGTAGCATAAAAACAACAGGCGAAAATCATCGCGCAGGGGGAAGTCATGAGGCATAACAAGGTCGCTTTTTTCGTGAAAGCGTTGCTCACGCCAATTGTCCTGATTACGGCAGGACCGGTTTTGGCGCAACAGAGCGGTGCAGACAGAGAACTTGAAGAAATCGTCGTGACGTCGCGCAAGATGGGCGCGGAAAGCTTGCAGGAGATCCCCGCGGCAATCAGCGCCCTGGACAGGACTGCCCTCGAAGAAATGATGGTTGTCGACTTCGAGGATTTCGCTCGCCAGGTTCCAGGACTGACATTCCTTGATACCAGCCCAGGCCAGCGACGGTACGTCGTGCGCGGCATTCAGTCGGCCGGACAGCAGCAGGTCGCGGTTTATTACGACGACGTACCGCTGCCGGGCGTACAGAGCTCCACCTCCGATAGCGGTTCCCAGACGACCGACCTCAAACTCTATGACATGGAGCGCATTGAAGTTCTGCGCGGCCCGCAAGGCACCGTGTTTGGCGCGAATTCACAGGCCGGAACAGTACGTTTCCTGACTGCGCAGCCGGTAATGGACGAGTTTTCAGGCTACGTTAGCGCAGAGCTATCGCGGACCACGCCATCCGCAAGCAACAATACGAATTTCCAGGCGGTCGCCAATCTGCCGTTGGCCGACGGTCTTGCGGCCCGCGTGCTTGTCTACGACGGTGAAGACGCCGGCTACATCGATAACAACCGGTGCCGCGCGACGAATCCCGCGGAAGATCCACGCCTCCCTGGAACAGCACTTTCCTGCCTGAATCTTCAGGACTATAACTACAACAAGACCACCGGGCTCCGTACCAATATGACCTGGGATGCGAGTGATACTGCGACGTTCAAAGGGCAGTTCTGGTGGCAGGACCGCCAGCCTGGTGGCGATGCCCGCTACCACCCATTCGATGCGTACAACCCGGGCACGCCGACGGATCCGGTTTATGCCGGCAACAGCGATAGCGTCGCAGGTTTTACGTTCTTTGAAGAGGGCAAGTTCAGGAGCGGCGACTACGCTCAGACGCCCAAGCCGGACGAACAAACGCTGTTTAGCCTGACGGGCGAGTTTCAGTTGCCGTTTGCGGACCTCACGGCGACCGCGTCGCACTATGAACGCGATTTCGAGTTCAAGTTTGATTCCACCTGGATTATTACTTTCCTGCTTCAGGATGCTATCAACAACGGCTTGCCTGCATGTGACACCGCTGGCCAGACTGTGCCCGCCTGCTTAAGAGCCGACTTGCTGTACGCGTTGACCGATCAGAAGCAGACGCTGGAACAGGATGCGTTCGAATTCCGCTTTAATTCGAAAGAGTCCGATTCGCCGATCAAATGGGTGGCCGGCGGCTTCTACCGCAAGCGAGAGAGCAACTTCCAGAGTTTTGTACCGGTAGTCGATACCAATGGACTAACGTTTAGCCCGCCGCAGCCACCTACGCTGCCGCCGCCCAATGAGATCGGCTCTGGCATTCCTGGCTGCCATCCTTGCGTGTTCGCGCGAACAGATAACAAAGAAATTGAGGAGACTGCGATCTTTGGTGAGATCGACTGGGCGATTAATGACGTGCTGAACCTGAATGTCGGCGCACGATGGTTTGACGTCGACCAGACCGAGGAAGGCTTCACCAATTTCCAGTTCGCGGCGTTTGGCTCCAACCCGCCCGATCCAACCACACCGACAGGGGCAACCCCGCCGAGCTTCAACAACCTGAGCGACAGCGAGGTGCCGTGGAAGGTTGCGCTGGCCTGGCATCTGTCAGATACGACCACCGTTTACGGCTCGCGCTCAAACGGTTTCCGGCTGGGTGGCACCAACAACCGTGGCATCGGCGCGATTGTCATACCGGAATCATTCCAGGCCGACGAGGCGGTTAACTACGAGGCCGGCGTTAAGACAATATTTGGCGGCAATCGAACCACCTTGAATGCATCCGTCTTTCTGTTGGATTGGGATAATCTGCAGGTCGCTGGTCAGGACATCACCGGTGCCTTTGGTTTCATCGGCAATGCCGGTTCGGCTGAAGTGCAGGGCCTCGAAGTGGATTTCGCCTCAGCCCTGACGGATCGGCTGTATGTCACAGGTCAGCTCACTTACCTCGCCAAGAAGGAGTTAACCGAGGACCAGGTCACGACCACGTTCCAGGCGAACGGCGTCAAGGGCGATGAGATCCCGCGCGTACCTGAGATGACAGCTGCGTTTACGGCACAGTACAGCTTCGATCTTCCGGTAACTGACTGGAACGGTGCGCTACGTTTGGAAGGCAGTTTCACCGACGAATCCTACACGACGCTCAGTGCAACCGACTCCAGTCGCCGCTTCCAGGATTCCTATTCGATAGTCAATACTCGGGCAAATTTCCGTAACGAGAATCTGGATCTCGACCTGACTTTGTTTATCGAGAATATATTCGACGAAGAAGGTGACCTGTTCATCGGCGGCGGAACCGGCGGGCAGCCGACCAGCAAGATAACCAATCGTCCACAGACGGTTGGCGTGCAGGTCACGAAAGGCTTCGGACGGGATTAGAAACTAAATCGCCCGCTGTCAATCAGCGGGCGATAGGTTCAGGAAAGTCAGGCGCCGGAATTTCGGCGGCTGACGTCCATCATTCGCCTCGCTCCAAACAATAACAAGGCCGGTGAATCCGCATACTGGGAGAAAAATCATGCGTCAGTCCGAACTCGACGGCCAGACCCGCCTGTCCGTATTTCTAATTGCGCTGATATTCAGTTTTAGCGCCAGCGCTGCCGACTACTACGCGCCTCCCGAATACGCGGTCCCGCCAGGAACGACGATCATCCATGCCGGCACCCTCCTCGCTGTTCCGGGAGAGTCACCGGCAGGCAACCAAAGCATCATCGTGCAAAACGGGCAGATCGTCGAAATTCGTTCCGGATTCGCCAGCGGCGCAGATTTTGCCGCCGACGGCGTGGTGCGGATCGTCGATTTAGCAGACCAGTTCGTCATGCCGGGATTCATCGACCTGCATGTGCACCTGACAGGCCAGGCTGGCAGCGGTGGCAAAGCTGACTTCGTCGAGAACTCGGATGCAGACGTTGCCCTGACGGCCCAAATGTTTGCGAAACGAACCTTGATGGGCGGATTCACAACCGTCAGGAACCTGGGTTCTCGCGGGCCGGCAATGTTCGCGCTTCGTGATGCTATCAGGGCTGGCAAAGTTGCCGGCCCGAAAATCCTCGTTGCAGGTTATTCAATCACACCCACCGGAGGACACGCCGACATTCACGGATTTCGCCAGGAAGTCCTGGATGTACTGCCCTCGTCGGGTGTCTGCGACGGCGTGGATGGTTGCCGAGCCGCAGTACGCCGCCAGGTGAAACGGGGCGCCGATGTCATCAAGGTCACAGCAACCGGTGGCGTGTTGAGCGAAACCGCGACGGGCACGGGACAGCAATTTACGGACGAGGAGCTGAAAGCGATCGCTGATACCGCGCACTCACTGGGTCGAAAGGTGACTGCCCATGCACACGAGGCGGCAGGCATCGAAGCCGCGTTAAGGGCAGGCTTTGACTCGATCGAACATTCGATGTGGGCCGACCGCGACACAATGAATCTTTTCAAGGCCCAGGACGCGTGGATGATTCCGACGGTCTATCCAATTACGGCGGTTGGCGACACTCCGGAGAAAATGAAAGAAGGACCATTCAGGGACATGCCACCGCCCGTTATGGAGAAACTGCTGCGCCTTGGCAGGCAGCCAAAGGAAATGACGGCGCTCGCCTACAGCATGGGTGTGAAAATAGCGCTGGGTACAGACTCGGGCGTGTCGCCACATGGCGAGAATGCCAACGAATTTGTTGAATACGTGGGTATCGGCATGACCGAAATGGAAGCGTTAATGGCGGGCACCGTCAATGCGGCTGAGGCAGGCGGCATAGCGGACAAGGTGGGGTCGCTCGAACCGGGCAAGGCCGCCGATGTCGTCGCCATGCCAATCAATCCACTCGATGACATTACTGCCGTGCTGAATGTCGAATTCATTATGCGCGACGGCGTCGTGTTCAAGCAGCCACACTAGTCAGGAATCACGTCATGAAATTCACCAGGTTTGCCCGAATCCAGACAGGCACGCTGTTTGTTGCGCTGCTTGGCGCCGCACCCGTTGCGCTCGCCGACACGCTGCTCATCGAGAACGTGACCCTGATCGATGGCACCGGGCGGCCGTCGGTCGCTGGCGCATCAGTCCTGGTCGATGGAGACAGAATCGATCGCATTGCACGAGGATCGATTGAAGCGCCGCGTGGCACGCAACGAATCGACGGCAGTGGCAAATTCCTGATGCCCGGCCTGATGGACATGCATATACATCTGCGCGGGAGCATTGAGGTAACACCTGAAGGATTGTCGGCGATGACGACCGACCGGTCGACCGGCATACGGCTGTTGCACAGCTATCTTTATTCCGGTGTTACGTCAGTCTATGACGCAGGCAACGTACCCGATTACATACTGGGACTGAGAGCTGATGAGCGCAGTGGCGAACTCGCCAGCCCGCGAATTTTTGCGACTGGCGCCATCGTGACTTACCCGGGAAGCCACGGCGCTAGTGAATGGGGCACGCTGGTCGACGACTGGCCGGAGGCAAAACCAACGCTGGATGCGCACATCGAACGCGAACCGGACATCGTCAAACTGACCTACGAGGAGCGCGGCTGGGGCGCACGGGAAATGATCCCGATTTTGCCGGTCGAACTGATGCAGCAGATCATTCAATACTACAACGATCGCGGCATTCGCTCGACCGTGCACACCTCGAGCGAGTACCGGGCACGGCAGGCGATCTTTGCCGGAGTAGATACGCTGGCTCACCCGATCATTCAGGGTCCCGTCACAGAAAGTTTCGCGAAGTTGATGAGCGCGAAGAAGATCCCGATGGTGACAACGCTGACGATCGGTGAAAATTACAGCCGCCTGGCTGAACATCCTGAATACCTGGACGAGCCGCTTTACCAGGCAACGGTACCCGCGCAAGAAATCAGAATACTTAAAACCGAACGACGTCAGGAATACCAGGACAGAAAGTGGACCTGGTGGATGAAGATCATGACCACTGTCGCGCAGGAGAACCTGCGCATCATCAACGACGCAGGTGGAGTGCTTGTCGCCGGCACCGACCAGTCTTCCGGACCCGCATTGCACCGCGAACTTGAGCTCCTGGCCGACGCCGGAATTCCTGCCTCTGAAATCATACGCATCGCAACACTGAACGGCGCAGTTTTTCTGGGCAAGGAAAGGGAACTGGGTTCGATCGAAGAAGGAAAGATCGCTGACATGCTACTGCTAAGTGCCGATCCAACAGCGGACATCAATAACGCCAAAAAGATTCTTGAAGTGATCAAAGACGGTGAACTTGTCGACCGATCAGGCCTGAACCTTCCGATCAACGAATAATCAAGCAATGCGATCCTTCATTCATGCCAGGAAGCGCAGGTATAGAAAGTAAGCGGAGAAACCGGTCAGCCAGATAATGCCGACCCGGCTTAACATGAATAAGCCACGCGCGGGTCGTGCGTCACCGGGAACAGCAGAACTCTTCATCACTCGATGATTCAGCCATGCAACTGCAGGTGCAAAGAGGAACATGATGGTCGCTGCGATATCGACAACTATTTGCAGTGACGTTACCAGGAAGTACAGTATGAACAGCGTTCCAAATGTCAGCACAGATACAGTCAACGCATACGCGCGTGCATCGATGACTTCAGCGCGTTGCACGCTTTCTGTTTCGCGGTCTTTATACAAACGAAAGATGCTGACTGCAGCGCGAGGGTATCCATCCAGACCTGCCAGGACGGTCGAAAACATCACCGCCACTGCGATCGTGCCGATGAGTGGACCACTCCAGTCGCCAAGTGTCTGCCGGTAGAGATCGATGAGCTGCGCCGCAAAACCCGCCGGAGTATTCGCAAACTCTATACCTGAGTTGTGCATCACACCGGTGCCAAGCAGTACGAAGCAGAGCGCCAGCAGAAAGGTGCCGATATAACCGACATGAAAATCGTCCAGCGAATCTCGCAAACTCGCTTTCTGGGTGCTGTTGCGCGCCTTGGCAACAGACCAGAGCGAATGCCACACGGAGATGTCGACGGACGACGGCATGAAACCCAGCAGTGCGACGATGAAAAAAACGTCAGGTGCCGTGATGTCCGCTGGCCACAGAGTCCCGGAGATCGCCCAGTCGATTTTCGGAATGACGAGCACTGTCGCCAACAAGGTAGCCGCGGCGAGAATCGCCATCAACACCTTTACGACCCGGTCAAGTATCGGGTAACCGCCGACGATCAGGACCGTGGCGCAGATGCCCAGGATAACGGTGGCTATCGGGAACGTACCCCATTGCAGATCAAAAGCCGCTTTGGCAAGCCCCGCTGTGACGAGCGTAACCGCCGGCAGCGCTGCGAACACAGTCCCAAGCGCGATGACAACGTACATGTAGACCGCCCAGTTGCCCTGCTGCCGGTATCCGTGCAACAAGGAATGGCCCGTCACATTGGCGTACTGGGCGCCAAAGCGAAACGCCGGGTATTTGGCGACATAGGTGAGCAGGATGAACAACACAAGCGCCAGCCCGTAGCTCGCGCCGGCGCGTGTCGATTGCACGAGGTGCGACGTGCCGACTGCAGTCGCAGCATACAGGACGCCTGGCCCCAGCCACTGCAACCGCCTGGAGCCGCGCGCTGTCATTTGTCGCTGTCCGCTGGCGTCATCGTATGTTTCCTGTTCTGCACCTTGCTGGCGCCAAGTCTAATCGTGCAAGCAGCGAATGCCAGTGAAATTACGATCGTACACGCTGGATGGCTGTTGGCTAAACCGGGTGAGTCGCCGCGTTTGCGTCAAAGCATCATCATCGAAAATGGTCGCATTACTGAGATCAGGAATGGATTCAGTGCTGGCGGGAACGACACACAGATTCTGGATTTATCGACCGGATTTGTGTTGCCGGGACTAATAGACTCGCATGTGCACCTGGCAGCCTCACCTGATCCGAAAAACTTCGGTGAAACAATGACTCGCAGTGAAGCTGACTATGCGCTGACGGCCGCCCATCACGCTGGAATCGCGCTGCAGGCCGGCTTTACGACAGTGGTGGACCTTGGATCTGTCGGCGAGCCGGGTCATGAAAACGCGATTTTTGGCGTGCGTGACGCAGTGCGCGCCGGAATACTTGCCGGACCAAGGGTGCTATCCGCTGGCACGCCGGTCGCTGCGCCTGGACTGTCACGATCACCGACCTACCGAGAAGAGGTAGCCAATACAGTCGATATGCGGTCAGTATGTAGCGGCGCCGACGACTGCCGGCGCGCCGTGCGACACCAGGTAAAACGCGGCTCTGACATCATTGTGTTTTTCAACACAGGCAGTTTGCTGAGCGAAGATCCTGTCGCCCAGGCAATGACGGACGATGAAATGCGAGCGATCGTTGAAACCGCACACGGCCTCGGTCGTAAAGTCATTGCGGACGGACATCATGCCGCGGGCATTGCCGCAGCGTTGCGAGCGGGTGCTGACATTATCGATTCCGCACATCTCTACGACGACGAAACGTTCGAATTGTTTGCTGAAGATCAGTTTTTACAGTCACACATTTATGGTGTCGTTCAGGCGGTCGGCGATTCACCGGAGACGCTGCATGCCGGTCTGTGGGGGTGGTTACCCGACTCGATACTCCTGCAATTTCAGAAGATTCGTCAGCGTCAGTTCGCGATGTTGAGCGCTTATCAGTCGGGCATTAGCAATCTTTCCTATGCTTCGGATGCCGGCGTTTATCGTTGGGGCGAAAATGCGGGCGATTTTGCCGAATTCGTAAAGCGCGGCATGCCGGCAGTGGACGCCATTCGGACTGCCACAGTTTCTCCTGCTCGAATGCTCGGACTATCAGATCAACTGGGCTCGATCGAACCTGGTAAAAAGGCCGATATCATTGCGACGGACCGTAACCCGCTCGATGATATATCTGCACTGATGGACGTGGTTTTCGTTATGCGCGACGGTACAGTATTTCGGCAGGAGGGAATTCCGGTCAGGTATCCTGGTAGCGAAGGATCTTTACCATGACTGCAGCGTCGATATTTCCACCACTTACGACACAGACGATTTTGCCCCAGTCGGGCTTTGCGGTTAAGGCCGCCGCAAGTGCAGTGGCTCCGGCACCTTCGGCGACCACCTTTTGGGTAAGGAACAGAAGTCTGACAGCATTGGCTACCGCTGCGACAGGCACGACCACCGTTTCGTCCACGAGTGTGCTGACCAGCGGCCACATCTCCTCCAGCACAGACGGCGCGCCGGCACCCGAGATAAAGGAACTGCTGGTCCCAACTGTTACCGGTCGCCCTGCCCGCAAGGCTGCGGTAACCGGTGTAGCCGCGTCGCTCTCACCAACGACAATGCGAACGTTTGGCTTCAATGCGCGCATCGCGGCTGCGATGCCACAACTCAGTCCCCCGCCACCAAACGGTACAATCACGGTATCGACGTCAGGTGCCTGTTCGACGATCTCCAGACCGATCGTCGCATTGCCCGCCATGGCCAGCCTGTCCCTGACCGCATCAACGTACAAGCCGCGGTCATGCGGATGATGGCTTTCCTGAATGACCTGCCACCATTTCGTGTCGGACAGATTCTTGACCGCAGCACCAAGTCGGGCAATCGCCGCGAGTTTTTCCTGCGGAGCCGAGTCAGGCGCGTAGATGGTTGCAGTGAGTGCGAGCTCCCTCGCCATCCAGGCCAGGCCAAGACCAGCGTTCCCCGAACTCGCCGTGTAGACCCCATTTTTCAGTGTCTCAGGATCTGCGCTGCGCAGTACATTTCCAACCGGCCGCGCTTTGAACGCGCCAATTGCCTGCAAATTCTCGAGTTTAAGAAATATGTTGTTCGCGTCTTCGTTGTGCTGCAGCTGAAGGAGCGGAGACCTGATTACATAAGGGGCGAGTCGCTTCGCTGCCGCCCGAATTTCGGCGAGCGTTGGAGCGCTGGATGCCTTGTTAGTCATGAATCGATTAGTATCGGAATCTGCCTGTAGTTGCAAATTGCCCGGCTCGCCTGTCACCGCTGAATCTGAGGATTAAAAAATGAAATGGCCCGCAAAAAGAATTTCGCAAAGCTCACCGAAGAGTTTCGGAATGTACGAAGAAGCGGCAAAACTAATGGCCCAGGGGCAAGATGTGATTCATCTTGAGGTGGGTCGACCGAACTTCGATACGCCGCAACATATCAAGGATGCCACGAAGCAGTCGCTCGACGATGGAAACGTGCACTACGGGGAGTTCCCAGGTGATATTAAATTGCGTGAAGCAATCTGTGACAAGCTCAGGTCGTACAATAATTTGACGCCGCACCCGGATGAAGTCCTTGTCACCAATGGGCTGACGCATGCGGCCTTCGCGGTCTTCATGGCGGCCGTTGACGATGGTGACGAAGTCATACTGCTGGAGCCTTATTATCCGCAACACATTAACAAAATAGAGCTTGCCGGTGGAAAGGTTGTCACGGCGCCGCTGAACAAGAACGATGGCTACACAATTGATGGCGACATTATTGAATCCTGTATTACGGATAAGACGATAATGATCGCCATGGTTAATCCCGCCAACCCAACCGGGCGGGTTTTCAGCCGCGATGAGTTGCAGGTCGTCGCTGACCTGGCGATCAGGCATGACTTGCTGGTGTTGAGTGACGAGGTTTACGACCAGATCGTTTATGACGACAACAAGCACTTAAGCATCGCATCGCTTCCCGGCATGTGGGAACGCACATTCTCGTGTTATGCCTATACGAAGGCATTTGCAATGGACGGTTGGCGCCTGGGCTATGTCGCCTGCCACGAGAAATTCATGCCTGCGCTGATGATGATCACCGTGAACGATGTCGCGCACGTCAATGTATTCATCCAGGAAGGCGCTTATGCTGCGCTTACCGGCCCTCAGGACTGCCTGGTTGATATGCTGGCTGAAGACGATCGCCGCCGCCGCCTTGTCAGTGATCGCCTCAGCGAGATCGACGGAATCATTTGCCCGTTACCGCAGGGAACCATATATTCGTTTCCAGATGTTAGCGCGTACGGCAAACCTTCGTTGCAGCTCGCACAGGAGATTCTCACGGAAACCAACGTCGTCGTTGAAGCAGGATCATTCTATGGCGCTGCCGGCGAAGGCCACCTGCGCATTTGTTTCGGCGCTGAGTCCTACGAACGAATAGACGAAGCGATGAACAGGCTCCACAAATATTTTGATGCGCAAAAATCTCGACGAATCGCCTGAATGGGTATTCCGGCCGAGACAAATCTGACAAGGTAACGCCATGAGCAATACGACTGACGCTAATTTCAAACATGAAAAGTGGTCTTCGGCAAACGTGTTTGTTCTCGCAACGGTCGGCGCGGCGGTCGGCCTGGGCAACTTGTGGCGCTTTCCCTATGTTGCGGGCCAGAATGGTGGCGCCGCGTTCGTCATAATTTATGTTGGTTTCGTCTTGTTGCTGGGCCTTCCTCTCATTATGGCTGAGCTCGCACTGGGTCGCCGGGGCGGTGGCAGTCCGATTTCGTCAATGCGAAAGCTCGCGCTTGAGGCAGGTACATCAAAATTCTGGATGGCAATCGGTTGGATCAGTATCCTGATTCCCCTTATCGGCATGAGCTATTACAGCGTTGTTGCCGGCTGGTCAGTGGACTACGTTATAAAAGCAGCCGCGAACGCCTTTGAGGGATTTAACGGACAGGATTCGGAGAACACTTTCAATTTACTGGTGAGTTCTCCGGGCAGATTGCTGTTCTTTCATGGTCTTTTCATCGCCTCCGCAGTTTTCGTCGTAGCGAAAGGCATCGGTCACGGAATTGGCGCGGTTAGCAAGTACATGATGCCGGCGCTATTCGCCATTCTCATCATTCTCGTACTGAACTCGATCTTTAATGCCGATATCGGTCGTGGCATCGATTTTTTGTTCAACCCGCAGTTCGACAAGATCACGATTGACGTCGTGTTTTTGGCCATGGGTCAGGCGTTTTTCTCGCTCGCCATTGGCGTTGGCGTCATGATTACCTATGGCGCGTATGTCCCTGCAGACGTTTCGCTGCCAAAAGCCGCGCTCATCATCGCGTTAGCCGACACCGCAGTGGCAATTCTTGCGGGGGTTGCCATTTTCCCGGTCGTATTTGCCAGCGGCCTCGATCCAGCCGAAGGGCCGGGGCTGATATTCGTCACGCTGCCAGTCGCGTTCGGCAATATGCAGTTCGGCTATGTGGTCGGCCTTCTGTTCTTCCTGTTGCTCTTCTTTGCGGCGTATTCGTCGGTTCTTGGCATGCTCGAACCCGTGGTTTCATTTCTCGAGGAGCACCGCGGGTTTTCGCGACCAAAGATGGCTGTTTTCGTCGGCATCGGATGTTGGTTTCTCGGCATTGCTGCTGCCCTGTCTTTCAACGTCTGGGCAGACGTAAGACTGATGTCCGCGATACCTTACCTGGCCGAAAAGAACATCTTTGATCTCCTTGATTTTTCGATTGCCAATTTTCTCTTGCCGCTGAATGCGATGTTAATTGCTGTTTTCACGGGCTGGATGATGACGCGGCAGACACTACTTGATGAGTTAGGCGTGCACAGCGTTGCCCTTTCACGATTCCTGCGCATCGTGCTCAGATTTGTCGCACCCGTTTCGATTTTCGCGATTTTTTACACGAGTCTGTCTTAGCAATACCGTATTTGATGCCGGCGAATTCACTACATTCTAGATACTCAGTACGATTTTGCCGCCGGCTTTGCCCGACTCGCCAAGTTGGAATGCATTCCTGAATTCGGCGAGCGCCATCGACTGACCAATGATCGGCTTGATGATCCCATTGGCCGCAAATTCGACAACATGTCGCAGGTTCCCGGTTTGGCCAAAAACATTGGCTTGCAGATCTTCGACCCCATACTCGGCAGACCGGTCGCCAAACGGTTTAGCAAGCAGATAGACCATGCGTCCGCCCTTTTTGAGCACCTTGTAGGAATCTTCGTGCACTTGTCCGCCGACCGTATCGAAAACAGCATCGCAATCAGAAATTACTGCCGTGAAATCGACGCTGTCATATGGAATTGCCTGAGCGCCAAGTGCCTCGACCGCGGCGACGTTTGCCGAGCTGCAGGTGGCGAACGTTTCGGCGCCAATGTGTTGCGCAAGCTGGATGGCAATAGCGCCAACCCCGCCTGAGCCGCCGTGAATCAGGACACGCATTCCCGACTGAATTTTGGCGGTATCTACCAGCGCGTTCCACGCAGAAAGACCAACAAGCGGCAGCGCGGCTGACTCCTGTGACGTCAGGTTAGTCGCAGCCGGAACGACGTTATCCTTTGCCGACACGGCAGCATACTCGGCCAACGAACCCTGTCGAAGTCGGCTGGAAATAAAACTGACGAGCTGACCTTCGCTTAAGTCCAGCTCCTGAGCATTTTTGCCAAGCGCAACGATCTTCCCGTAGCCGTCGCGCCCAGGCGTTATGGGGAACTCCACATCGAATACGTTACGCAGCATTCCGCTGCGCAGTTTCCAGTCAAACGGATTCAGTGAAGCGGTGTGGACCTGGACCAGAACTTCGTCATCCTCGATGTCCGGCACGTTCGTGTCCCGAAGATCAAGAACATCGACATTTCCGTAACTTTCGTAACAGAGCGCACGCATGCTATTCACCTGTTGAATGATCATGGTTTACTTGACTTCGACGGTCGACTCGATCGCGCGACGACCAAAACAGGCCTCTGAGAAGCTTGATGGTGCCAGTACCGATACGCCTGTTCAGTCCAGACCGAGGTCGAAACCCGCATTTTGCTCGACGGTCGAGAATGCGCGAAATGCAATCAGCGTTTCGGTTTCGGTAATGCCATCGATCTGTCGCATAAAACCGCTGACAACATCCGCAATCTGGTCCAGCAACTTCACCTTTACGATCACGACCAGGTCGTAGCGACCGGTCACGGAGAACACCTCGCTGACGCCTTTCATATCGGCGATCTCCTGAGCCAGCTGGGGCGTCTTGTCCTTTTCAGTCTTTACCAACACGATTGCCGAAACCATTCACGCCTCCCGTTTTCTAATTTCGTTTTGTCTTCGATTTCTTATCGAATGCTATTTTGAACGCAGTGCGTATCTCTGAATCTTACCGGTTTGGGTCTTTGGCAGCGCAGCAACATATTCGACCTGCCGGGGATACTTGAATGGTGCGATCGACTGCTTCACGAAGTCCTGCAGCTCCTTCGTCAGCTCGTCCGATGCGCTGTGGCCGTCGCTTAGCACCACGAAGGCTTTGGGGACATGTCCGCGGTCCGCATCCGGTGCAGCGACGACGGCACATTCGGCAACGGCGCCATGACCCAGCAATGCCTCCTCAACCTCCGGGCCGCTGATGTTGTAGCCGGATGAGATAATCATGTCATCGCCTCTCGCGACATACCAGTAGTGACCATCCTCATCACGCCTGAATACGTCACCCGTCAGGTTCCAGCCACCCTTGACGTAGTCACCCTGCCGCGGATCATCGAGATACTTGCAGCCGGTCGGCCCGCGAACCGCCAGCAGCCCTTCCTCACCTGCCGGAAGTTCATTCATTTCGTCGTCAACAACCCGCACTTCATAGCCTGCGGTCGGAACGCCGGTTGACCCGGGTTTGTCGTCGTGTCCGGTCGTCGAGAGAAAGATATGAATCATCTCCGTTGCCCCGAGGCCATCAATCATCGGCACGCCGGTCTTCTCCATCCATTCCAGGTACACGGGTTTTGGCAAATGCTCTCCCGCGGAGACCGCAATGCGCAGCCCTGACATTTTGTCGACGTGCTCATCCGACAGCATCACTTTGTAGGCGGTCGGTGCAGTAAAGCTGATCGTTGCACCCATGCTTTGTATCGCATCGGCCAACACCGGTGGGGGCGCAGCCTCCAGCAGGATTGTGCTTGCGCCCGCGTGCAGCGGAAACGCCAGTAATCCGCCAAGACCGAATGTGAATGCCAACGGCGGTGAGCCGATAAATACATCATCCGGAGTCGGCTTCAGCACGTGTGTGCTGACCGTGTGACACATGGACATCACGTCCCGGTGAAAATGCATGCAACCCTTCGGCTTGCCCGTCGTCCCGCTGGTGAAAGCGATCAGCGCAACGTCGTCGCTGGCAGTTTCGATCGCAGCGTACTCAGCGCTCGCCGTTTCCATGCCCTCCGGGATCTCATCAGAGGAAATCAGCCGCTCAAACGAAATATTCTGTACTTCATCGATCAGGCGCGCATCGCTCATGGCGAATTGAACGTGGGCTTTTGCGACGATAACCGCAAGCTCCGATTCACGCAGAAGAGGCATCGTGGGTATGGCAACCGCACCGCACTTGAGTACGGCCAGATAGCAGGCCGCAAACAGTGGCGAGTTGGGGAACCGCAGCAGGACGCGATTGCCCGGAACGACGCCGATCTCACTGACGAGATAGTTGGCGATGCGATTAACTTTTTCCTGTAACTGGCGATAGGTCCACTTATCGTCCTTGCCACGGATCGCCACTCGATCTCCGTTGCCGGATTGAACCTGCTTGTCGACCAGCTCAGCCGCACAATTCAGTTTTGGCGGATACAGCAATTCCGGCAACCCGAAGGTGAGTTCCGGCCACTCCTCCGGAGCCGGGAGATTATCTCGGGTAAACGTATCCGAATGAGCAGATGGATGCACTGTATCTATCCTTAAGTCCTTGAATCCTTAAGTAACCGAGTGTGTCTTCGAAAATTCCGCGTCCGCATACGAACGCGACTCCAGTATGTCGCGTAATATTTCTACCGCATCAAGAATGTCGGTGTAACGCATGAATAACGGCGAGAAACCAAAGCGTATGTTGTCAGGCGCGCGAAAATCGCCGATGACGCCGCGCGCAATCAGGTTCTGCATGATGGCGTACCCGCTCTCATGTGCGTAGGACAGGTGCGCACCCCGCTGGCGAGCATCAGGTGGCGAACGTAATTCGAGCCCCAGGCCATTGCAGTGCTCCGAGACCAGCCGCTGAAACAGATCGCTCAGTGCAATGGCTTTCTCGCCCATGGCCTTCGGATCTGCCTCCAGCATCAGGTCGACGCCGGCCTCGAGGGCGGTCGCACTCAGTACGCCTGTAGTGCCGCACAAAAGACGGCGCACGCCATCGGCCGGTTCGAAATCGTCCGTAAACCTGAAGGGATCCGCGTGCCCGAACCAGCCACTAAGCGGTTGTGACATTTCCGCATGGTGTCTGTTTGCGGCAAATATGAACGCCGGCGCGCCGGGACCGCCGTTCAGGTGTTTGTAGCCGCAGCCGACAGCAAAATCCGCTTCGCTTTCGTTAAGAGTGGTCGCCAGGGCACCGGCAGAATGACTCAGATCCCAGACGATCAACGCCCCCGCCTCATGCGCGAGACGCGTAATCTCGGTCATCGGGAAAATTTCACCAGACACGTAATGAACGTGCGTGAGCACAACGACCGCAGTCTCTGTGTCGATCGCATCGGCAACCTCTTCACGGGGCCTGATATCAACCTCAAACGCATTGCCGGCAAAACGCTTCAAACCGTCAAGCACATACAGGTCCGACGGAAAATTGCCGGCCTCGGTGACGATTTTCGTCCGCTCGGGACGCAGGCCGCGCGCAGCGGCGACGGCTTTGAACAGGTTGACGGAGGTGCTGTCGCAGACCACCGTTTCTCCCTGTCCCGCGCCAATCAATTTGCCGATCTTGTCACCGAGCCGCCAGGGAATGTCGTACCACCCTGCCGAATTCCAGCCGCGTATGAGCGCATTGCCCCACTCGTCGGCAACGGCGGCCGTCATGCGGTCCCGTGCACTGATCGTTAACGGCCCCAGCGAATTCCCATTCATATACACCAGGTCGTCAGGAATGAGGAAACGTTCGCGGAATGGCGCAAGCGGATCGTTTAAGTCCTTTTTGGACAGCATGTCATGATTAAGAGAGCTGTTCTGGATAGAGACAGTCACCGGGCCGTACGTCGCTTTATCATTTCGATCGGTTCTTTTTATCGTTGGTTCGCTGATGCCCGATTATTTCACAAATTCAGACGATAAGCTGAAGTCGACGACCGGAGCGATACCGGTAATATCGTCCGGTCGCTGGACGCCGGACCCGCCTTTATTCAGGATTTGCGGTCGTCAATCACCCGGACCGCTTTTCCTTCCGACCGAACCACCGTGCCGGCATCACCGACTTCGATCGTCGCGCTGACGCCAATGTAATCCTTGACGTCCTTACGCAGGCGGCCCGCAAGTTCCGCGGCATCCGCTCCGGCCGCCTCGACGGTCTTCTCCACCTGGATAGTCACCACGTCCAGCCGGCCGTCGCGAGACACCCGGATCTGATAATGCGGCGCGAGTTCGTTCACTGCCAGCACGCGCTCCTCGATCTGCGTCGGGAAGACGTTCACCCCACGGATAATCAACATGTCGTCGCTGCGGCCGGTAATTTTATCCATGCGCCGCATGGTACGCGCGGTGCCCGGTAGCAGCCGGGTCAGGTCGCGCGTCCGATAACGAATAATCGGCAAGGCCTCTTTCGTTAGTGACGTAAAAACGAGTTCGCCCATTTCTCCGTCTTCCACGGGCTCACCTGACTCGGGGTTGATGATCTCGGGATAGAAGTGGTCTTCCCAGATCGTTGGCCCGTCCTTGGTTTCGATACACTCGTTCGCCACGCCCGGACCCATGACTTCTGACAGGCCATAGATGTCGACGGCGTCCAGCCCGCAACGCTCCTCGATCTCCTTGCGCATCGCATCGCCCCATGGTTCGGCACCGAAAATGCCTACCTGGAGTGAGGATTTGGCGGGATCCAGGCCCTGGCGCTCGAATTCGTCCGCAATATTGAGCATGTAGGACGGCGTCAACATGATGATGTCGGGTTCGAAATCGACAATCAGCTGAACCTGTTTCGGTGTCTGCCCGCCTGACATCGGGATGACGGTGCAGCCGAGCTTTTCCGCCCCATAGTGCGCACCAAGGCCGCCGGTGAACAGGCCGTAACCGTAGGCAACATGCACTTTGTCGTCTGGCCCGCCGCCGCTCGCGCGAATCGATCGGGCAACGACGGTGGCCCATACATCGATATCGTTTTTGGTGTAGCCAACCACTGTCGGCTTGCCGGTGGTACCACTCGACGCATGAATCCTGACCACGTCTCGTTGCGGCATGGCAAACATGCCGAACGGATAGCTTTGCCGCAGATCGTCTTTAACGGTGAACGGGAAGTGCCGCAGGTCCGCCAGTGATTTCAGATCTGACGGAGCTACATCTGCCGCGTCACATTTGGCCCGATAAGGCGCGCAATTGTCGTAGGCATGCCCGATCGACCACTGCATTCGCTCGAGTTGCAAACTGCGCAACTCATCCAAACTCGCCTTTTCGATAGGCTCGAAGTCATCCGGATTAGGAACACGATTTACCACTTCGCTCTCCGATTAGTAGGTCAAAATTGTTTCAGACTGCTTGTTGGCTTCGACATCGGCGGCATAAAACCAGACGCGTTTCCTGCCGAACTGATGATACATCTCAAACTGGTCTGCGTAATGCCCGGAACGACTGCCATCGGGTCCGATGAACGCATTCTGGCCAGGGGGCGCGACTTCCCAGGCGACGATCGCATCACGATGCATGACGATCATGTTGTTCTCCGTGCCTCGATTCTGTTCGATGGGCGCAATCATCAGTTCTGCTTCACTCGCCTGGGGAATGCCGAGAAAATTCCGTGTAGAAAACGGTCGTTTCGCGATCGGCATCCTGAGGTCGGCCAGGACCTGGCCTTTGCGCTCTGCAAGATCTGTCAGCGCATCCCGCAGCGCCGTCAAGATGACGGAGTTGGCCGATTCGCCATTGAGGACATCGAAATCTGTACGTCCTTCCAGTGCATCGAATACTGCCTTGACGCCCGGCCCGATGTTGGTGCCGGCACCCGTTGGTTTAGCGGCGGTCGGATATCCGGTATCCGCGAAATAGGCATAGGCGTCGCCTAGATCATCGCTTAGAACGCGTTCGACAAGCTTGCCAACAAATGTCCTGAAAATCGCGGTTCCTGCTTCGTCGTAGAAGCCATCTCCATCATCGTCCCGTGAGAAGCGATTCCAGTCTTGCAGCAGCTCATTCGCTTCGCGCAGGCGGGCGTTGTCGGCCCCGGAAACGGCGTCATCAATGAGCGGCAGGAAATAGCGTGCGTAGATGTCCGCGTATGAGCTCTTCTCGATTACCGACCAGGCCTCCTCCGCGGTAAACTGATCCTGCGCCGACAGCGCCTGCTGAAGAGTCTCGACGCGGTCGGCGGCAGACCAGTTATAGAAGAAGAAGTCCGGGTTCATGACGCCATGCCCGGGCTTGTTATTCCAGTTCGCCAAAAAATTTGAAACCGGATTCAGCACGTGCGGATTGGCGACATCGACTGGCTGTCGGCCGGTCCAGTCCATGGAGCCATCGCCATTGGCAGGAAAGCGGTTGTCATGGCCCGCGACCCGCTCGGGAAACTGCCCCCCGTGAAAGTAACCAATGTTGCCGTCTACATCAGCGAAGTACATGTTGACGTTGATCGCGGACTTCTCCGCTTCGGCTTTCCACGCATCGAAATCGGGCGCCCAGGTTGCATACAGCCACGCGAGCAGCGTATCGAGCTCCCCGCCGTCCCAGGCCCGGTGCTTGGCATAGGCAATACCTGCATCGGTATCCATTTGAATGATGGGGCCGTGAACGGAACGGTAAACATCAAATTCCACAGCGGCTGATCCGCGTACCTTGATAATCTCTGCGCGATGCGACAGGTCAACGTACTGACCCTTGTAAAAATACTGCCCCGGGTCCCGCGGATTTATCTGCTCGGCGAAGATGTCAACAATATCACTCGCACCCCAGGTACTGCCCCAGCTGATGGTGCTGTTGTGACCGAACATCACCATTGGGTAGCCGAATGGCGTGTTGCCAACGACATCGATTCCTGCGCCGTGCATGCCGACCGAGTAAACGTAGGAAGGACTGAACCAGCCAAATTGCGGGCCATTGACCAGGATTGAACCGCCCTCAACCAGTTTCTCTTTCCCAAGGATGTAGCAATTACTGAAGCCTGTGGTTACGGGCGTATCGAAAAGGTTCCGGGTCAACGCGACAGGAGCGTATTCGGAGTACTTAGACGCGAGGCTATCCCGTGCCGGTCGCGACCAGTCTGCTCGCGGAATCGTTGTCGGCGCATTGTCGGTAAACCTCGGATTTAGCAGATCGAACAGCTGGCGTGCGGCCGATTCTCCATGTTGCGCTACCAGCGCGTTCAAGATCGCGGCGTTCTCCAGCTCGGTATTGAAATCGCCATAGCGATTGTTCATCGTTCCGATGAAGATCATCGCAACATCGTAATCGGACCATTTTGTAGGTGAAAAACCGAGGTCGATAAACTGCTTCGGTGTCAGTTCATCCGGTGAATTCGCGATCTCAGCAAGCCAGGCGTTAAGCCCGGCTGCATAACCGCTGAATACATCTCTATCCTTGTTCTCGAGTGCGGCCAGCTGACGCCGAATCGAGGCCGGATCGAACAGTGTGCGCGCGTTCTTGTCGTAGTCGAGGTATTCCGCGCCGAGGACTTCTGCAACAGTCCCTTGCGTGCTGCGGCGCGCCATCTCCATCTGGAACAGGCGATCCTGTGCGATCGAATAGCCGTAACCGTAGTAGAGACCGTAAATCGTGTCAGCGTAGATATGCGGCGTGCCGTAGTCGTCGCGGACCACACGCACTTCATCGATAAGCTGCGGGCGATCAATCGAAGTACATGCGCTGATGAGGAAGGCCGCGACAATGAGTAGCGTGATCTTCACAGGCTTATCTCCCCAAGAAAAAGGGTGCGCAAGCGCACCCTTTGTTTGTTCACCGTAATTTATCGACTATCGCCGCTGATCAGTCAATGTGCCGATTGACCGTCACACCGAACGTGCTCGGCGCGCCCCACACGCCAATTCCTCCAGGGCCGATGACGTACATGTGCGAGATATAGTCCTCATCCGTGATGTTCTTGCCCCAGACTGCCACATCCCATTTCTCATCCGGCGATGTCCAGCCTAAACGGGCATCGATAAGGTCATATTCGTCCTGAATAATTCGGTCGTCGACAAAGTCCGTTCTTTGCTCATCGGCATGCGTGAACTCGAGCCGGAAATCCAGGTCGCCCGACGTCATTGGCATGTCGTAAATGAACGCAAAGTTATAGGAGTTTTCCGGCGCCCGAGTCAGCGTCTTGCCTGATGCGTCAATCGTACCTGCTGATACCTCGAAAATCAGATCCGAGGTTTCAGTATCGAGATAGGCATAGTGCCCGGCCACGCGAAACTGGTCCGTAATGAAATAGTTGATTTCCAGTTCGAGGCCCTTGATCTCTGCCTCGCCGACATTGGTTGTGACAAATGTGCCGAACGTCGAGTTTGGAACCGGTCCGAAGCGAACGACCTGGAGATCTTCATAATCCGTGTAAAACAAAGTCGCGTTCAAGCGCAACGTGTTTTCGAGCAAATCGCCCTTAAGGCCGAACTCGTAATTGATCGCCGTCTCCTGGTCAACAGGCGTTGAAGCGCTGGATTCGACACCTTGCGAACCGGCGAAGCCGCCGCTCTTGAAGCCCTTGGAAATAGAGCCAAACATCATGACCGAGTCATTTGGAAAATACTGCACTGCCAGTTTCGGCGAAAAGTCGCTCCAGTCATCTGATGGCTTCACCTCGAATGCCTCGGCGATGATCGCAAGACTACCGCCGACACCGCCACACGCCGCGAAGTTCTCGAATTGAGTTCCAATAATCGACGGATCGTTGTCCGCTACCAGCTGACAATTTACGGATTCCGCCGTGTAGTCCTTCTCGTCGACCGTATAGCGTCCGCCAAAAGTGACACGCCATTGATCGTTTACCTGCCAATCCGCCTGTGCGTATGCCGCATAGCTGGTCGTCTCGTTCGCTGTGCGAGCATATTCGTTGCCAATAATTGCCTGGCTACCGACGTCCGTAATTCGGAATGGCAAAGTGGGATCAGCATACGTACCCGCTTGTGTGATTCTGAATATCTCGGTGCGGTCCGTGTCTTCGGTAAAGAAATACAATCCAGCCGTGTATTCAATATCTCCGCCCAGCGACGATGTCCAGCGGAATTCCTGTGAGAACGTGTCGATATCTTCAACGATGTCATCGATGACTTCATCGAACGGCAAGCCGAGACCGCCCAATGGCGCCCCGACGGATAACATCTCCCAATCGGTCTCCGAATGACGAAAAGCGGTAATCGAAGTCAACACACCGGTGTCGAATTCGAAGTCTCCCTGCGCGCTGATGCCGTTAGCCATGCGCTTGGATGAAACCCGGGCGTGACGATGCATTCTGACGCGGACCTGTAATGCCGTTCTGCGCAAGTATTGCGCTGAGCGGCGCATTGTCGACTACTGGTGTTCGACCCATGTCGTCGCGATCGTCTTCCATCCAGTCAGCAGAAAAAAGCCATTCCGATGAATCTCTTGTGTAACGAATCTGGCCGCGAACAGACGTCTGATCTTCGTTCTGCTGATCCTTGTTCAACACAAGATTGCGGACATATCCGTCATGTTCGCGGTGCGTCGCGGAAATCTTGGCCGAGACGTTTTCACTCAACGGCCCGCTGACCAGACCCTGATAGCGAAGAATGCCTTCGTTTCCTGCCGTTGCCCCAACTTTTGCATAAAACTCGTCGGATGGCTTCGACGATATGACGTTTATCGCGCCACCAATTGAGTTTCGACCAAAAAGTGTGCCCTGTGGTCCGCGCAGGATCTCGACGCGCTCCAGGTCAAACATGTCGAAGTTAATACTCGCGCCGCGGCCGATATAAACACCGTCCAGGAACAACGCCACAGAGTTGTCGAGCCCGGCGCCATCGTCGGCTGAACTGATTCCACGCATCGAGAGAGTCGCCTGGCCTGGAGAGAACTCGGCATAGGCCAAACCCGGCGTATGTGCGGCAATGGTGGCCGCATCGAATATATCCGCCTTGATCAGGTCTTCAGCACCGATTGCTGTTACCGCAACGGGTACGTCTTGCAAATTTTGCTCGCGATGCGTGGCCGTGACGACAATTTCTTCAAGCTGTTGTGCGTTGACCGGTAGCGCCAACGTCAGCAGTGCTGCGGATGTCAGAGACAATCCGGCAATAGTTTTATTCCCAAGCATGTTGTGTTCCCCCGAAGTGAACAATGTCTGGATCGCTTACTGCGAATATTTTATGGTTGAAATAATCTTGCTTAAAATGATACAAACATTTTTGACAAATAGATAACTCTGTATCAGGTCAAGTGAATACCGTTCAGGCAAACCATTCTTAATCAATCAATTAGCATTTTTTTGTCGCAGGCGAAACTGCGATGAATACCTATGGTCGCGCAGTGAATTCGAAAATCCTCTCAAACTCGGCTGCAATCGCAAGCAAATGGCGGTCCGATCTTTCGGGGCCATCGATCTCGATTCCAACCGGCAAGCCGTCGGCCGTCAGGCCGACAGGCAGGCTGATGCCAGGCAATGCGGCAATACTTGCCGGGTCAGTGTTGTGGATATAGGTCGGGAACGTTGGCACCTGCGCTCCGTTGAGCTCGACCGTCTGCAAACTGTTTTCGATCGGCCTCGCGGGTAACAACGTCGTCGGAAAAATCATCGCATCGAGATCAGACGTTGCGAAATACGCGGCAAAGACCTCGCGCATCTCGGCACGCGCCGCCAATGCGTCCGCATACACTTCTTCGGGTATCTGGCCGTCGCTCAGCAGCGACCCGAAAAGACCCTGCACATCGGGACTCCCGGCAGCGTCCGCAATGGCCGCAATATCCTTGCCCGTGGAATACTCGTCGAGGTACGCCGGCAGATCCGTCATCACTTCATAAAGCGCAATGGGAAACGCGCTGCGTGCAAGTAATTCCTCAAGGCCCGGAGGATCTGTTTCTACCAGCGTTACGCCCGATTCGCGCAGCTTCGCCACCGCAGCTTCGATAACGACACTTGCCTGTTCGTCGACGTTGTCGAAATAATAAGCCCGCGGAATACCGAGGCGAATATCGCCAGCAGATAGTGCCGCCATGGTTTGTCCGCCCGGATCAACAACCTGATCCATGACGACAATATCCGCGACGCGTCGCCCGATGAGTCCTACGGTATCTCGCGTATGTGAAATCGGCGTTACCGCAGTCGAATCGTAGCGATCCGTGCTGGGACGAAACCCGACTATGCCCGTTAACGCAGCCGGAATCCGGACTGACCCGCCCGTATCCGTGCCAAGTCCGGCCGGGACCAGTCCAGCTGATATCGCAGCGGCCGTGCCACCGCTGCTGCCACCCGGAAACATTGTCAGGTCATAGGGATTCGCAACCGATCCAAACGTCGCGTTGTCGCTGGTGATGCCAAATGCCAGTTCATGCATATTGGCTTTGCCAATGATTATTGCCCCGGCTTCCCGCAGCGCCGCGACGACTCCGTTGTCTTCGTTCGGAACGAATTCTGCCAGGCCGGGTGTTCCGGCGGTGTTTCGCATCCCGGCAACGTGAATATTGTCCTTCACCACGAGAGGAACCCCGTGCAGCGGTCCGAGTACGTTGCCGGCCTCGCGTAGCTCGTCGAGTTCCCGCGCCCGATCAAGCGCCCTGTCGGCATCAATGATGATGTAGGCATTCAGTCCTCGCGCCGCGTCTGATCGCCTGAGTAACTCAGCAACGATCTCGGTACTCGTGGTCTCACCGGCCTCCATCATCGCGACCAGGTCTGAGATGCCGGGATAAGCCGGGATTGGTTTCATTGTCGCTTCCTCGGCACAGGCTGACAGCACTGCCGTGGCGGCCAGCAGGAAAATTCTATTCACTTTTTCTCTCCCAGTTCACTGCGCACAACCTGTGCTGAATATGCGGAACGATCGATATCGCTCTCGCACTCTTGTCCATCATTGAGACCACGATAGTCACCGCAAACGCCGCAACCACGGAGAACAGCGTGGGATACGCGTATGGGAAAACGGCCACCTCGTTGCCCAGGACGTTGACCCAGACCGTTGGGCTTAGCAAGACCAGCACCAACACAACCGTGAGTCCGGTTACGCCGCCGGCGATAGCGCCCCGGGTGGTCAGGCCCTTCCAGAACAATACCAGGAAGATTGCCGGAAAATTGACGCTCGCGGCAATCGCAAGCGCAATCGTGGACAATACGCCGACATTGATGTTCCTGAAGAACACGCTCAGGCCAATAGCCGTCGCGCCAATGATTATCGTCGCCCACCGGGTCACAGACACCTCGTCCGCATCGGAAATCTCGCCCTTGCGAACGACCCGGGAGTAGAAGTCATGTGCGACCGCCGCAGAGGCAGACAACAATATTCCCGCGACCACGGCCAGTATCGTCGCGAACGCGACCGCTGCAATTAAACCGAAGAAGACCTCGCCGCCGACCAGTCTCGAAAGGTGAATCGACACCATGTTCGCACCGCCGGTGATCTGACCGGACTCGCTGACATAATCCGTCTCGCCGATGAGCAGCGCGATTGCACCAAAACCGATGATGACGATCGCGGCCTGAAAATAGCCGATAATCACAACAGCGTAACCGATCGACCGTCGCGCCTGTGCTGCATCGGGAACTGTGAAGAAGCGCATCAGCACGTGGGGCAGCCCAGCCGTGCCACAGACGAACGCCAGTCCCAGCGACAGGACGCTGATTGGGTCATCATAGAGTCCACCTGGCATAAAAATACCCTTGCCTCGCGGATGTACTGCGGCGGCCCGATCGAATAACGCATCGAGGCTGAACCCGAATTCAGCAAGAATCAGGAGTAAAAGCGCTGTCCCGCCGCACAGCAGAAGCACTGCCTTGGTTAGCTGTACCCATGTCGTCGCAAGCATTCCGCCAAAAACGACGTAGACAGTCATCAACGTTCCCACGATCAGTACGGCGGCGAGGTAAGGAATATCGAACAATGCTTCGATCAGCGATCCGGCACCCACCATTTGTGCGATGAGGTAAGGAATGGCGACGGTCAGCGTACCGACTGCGGCAAGGACGCGTAGCTTCTCCGGATGAAGCCGGTACGCAACGACATCGGCGAATGTAAATTTGCCGAGGTTACGTAGCCGATCAGCGAAAGCGAACAGCAGGAATGCCCAGCTAACCGTAACGCCCGCGGTAAAGAGCATTGCATCGGACCCGCCTATGAAAGCAAGGCCGGTCAGGCCCAGAAACGTCGCGGCGGACATAAAATCTCCGGCGAGCGCCAGCCCGTTCTGAAACCCGGTAATTTTCCCACCGGCGGTGTAGAACTCCCCTGCCGAGTGGGTTCTCTTCGCGGCCCACCACGTAATGAACAGGCTTAACGAAATGAAACCGACAAATACGACAATGGCACTGAGATTCAGACCCGAACCCATTACTAATTCCGCCATTTGGCGAAAGTATTCTCTGCTTCAAGCCTGTTTATGACGCGTACATAGATCATCGATAACGCGATCGACAAGGCGATAATGGAAAAGCCCATTACCAGTCCCCACGGCATTACACCGCCAGGAAACGGGGCCGCCAATTTTTCCGGCAGATAGACTCCCGCGATGCCGAATCCCAGGTAAACGCCAATTATCAGGCTCGAAAAACTCCAGCGCAGGCGGCTGCGCGTAGCGAGCAATTGCTGAAAGGCAGGATCGTCAGTTATTTCTGCTTCGACGCCCATTTGGCCCCCTTAGTTATAAATTATTGTCGTTGGCGAGCTCGTTAGCCAGCGAGGGAAGATCTGCAGCGATTTTCCCGAGAATGGCTACGCGTGTGGTATCCGGCGCCGACTCCGGATCCTGTCTCAGTGCAGTTACCTCATCTACCGTAAACGGCGTAAAGGTCGCCGGCAATTGATCTGCGCTGAAGCTTTGCAACAGCCAGTTCATTAACTCAGTGATTTCGTTGTCACCGAGCGCAGAGTGTGCGACGCCCGGCACGCGAATGAGGAACTCCCGGCCCTCGGGGGAATGAAGAAAGTAGCCAACGAAGTCCTTCATCGGCGGCACCCTGCCCGCGAAGCCCTCAGCTTGTGGCAAATGGCAACCCTGGCAGTGCAACATGTAATTTACGTGTGCACGCTCGTCATCAGCTACCGAATGCGCACCGGCCAACAACAACGAAAGAACGAGTAGCCTGCGGATCACGGCCATCCGTCGCCGTACTTTGTCACCAAAGTTTTGCGAATTTCGCCGGCCGCCGCAGGACCCTTTGATGTAACACCTGACTGAACATTGGTGACTTCTTCGGCAGTAAACTCGTCAACATCTGTAGCGTCTTCATCGCTTAGTTCGAAAACAATATAGTTCAGTACCGATGCAATATCCTCAGCCGACATTGCTGCACTGTTGCCCGGCATCACGCCGAAATATTGAGCGGCATCGACGGTGATGTTGCCCATCAGGCCGTAAGATGTGACGGTAATCAGGTAGTCACGCCCGCCATCCAGCTGTGCAATTGCTGCTGCCCGGCTTCGGATCCGCGGGAAAGCCCCGGGTATGCCGGCGCCGTCCGGCAGATGGCAGGCAGCGCAGGTTGCATAAGCGCCAGCATCGTAGCTGTTTTGGTCCTGCGCACTCACAAGACCGGCGGCGGACACGCCGAAAACCGCGACCAGTGCGGTTACGAAGATCTTCATCAGTCTTCCAGGGCCGCGCCGATGACGATTGCCGTTGAGCAATGATAGGTCGCGCTTGATGTTCCAAGACACCAGTTGAGATCGTTGGCAACGCGCGGATTGTAAATCGGCCGGTCACCTTCGTTTCTCTGACACAGACAATTGCCACAGGAAGCCTTACCGCAGCAATCATTGTAGGAAATGATGTAGTTCTTGCCGTCGACCGGATTCTCGCAAGTCCCGATCCATGTAATCGGCGACATTTCCGTGCCTGGCGGACAGGAATTCATCGAACCGCCACAGCAGTCGCATAGAAAACCGTCAATCGCGCAATAGCGCCAGTAATCACAACTCGCTGTATCGCCTTCTTCCAGTGGTGCCGGCGTTCCGCTCTCCTGCGAACGCGCCACGGGAAGCAACGGAACCGTTGCCGCGCCGCCAACAATCGCCCCGGCAAACTTGCCGAGAAACCCGCGTCTTGAGGTTCGCTGCGCGATGCCGCGTGTTGTGTACTCAGCGGACTTATCAAGCCATCCATCTATCCATTTCATATTCAACATCCTTAAGATTTCCTAATTCGCGCCATGCAATAAGAACGGCGTCTCGGCACCAAGGCCAGTTAGCGTTCGCAGATAATCGCCACTTTCTACATTGTAGATATCAACCTCGAGATTGACGTTGGTTGTGGCCAGTAACGGGTCATCGTCGCGCGTCAAACCGATCGAAATTGCCGGCAACTGTAATTCAATCCGATCAACACGCTCTTCTGATTCCGGATCGAAAACCCAGACTTCCGTACCGGGGTCTTTATGTGATCCTTCGTAGCCGTCCGGATGCATCAGCACATAAATGTGTCCGCTCGAATCCGTTCCGGTCACCGCAATGCCGCCTGGACGCCAGCCGCCCGCTTCATCGCCGATCAGTGACCACGGGTCACCAACTTCCAGGGTTTCACCGTTCATGTCGACCGGAACCATGCGCCCGAGAAACGTGGGAAAATAAGCTACGCCATCAACCATCGCCGCTTTTTCCATCAATGGGTCGTTGTTGGCATCGAAGAAAACGTCCGTCCTTGCAGACGATGCCTGTTCGCCGTCTTCGTTAAGCTGCACACTCATCATCGAACCGTCGGTACAAATGGAGGCGAAAGCGCGACCTGCCATCGGGTAAACGAGCGAACAACCCGGAGTAGGCACTTCGTTCAGAACCTCCCGGTTGACGATATCAATGACGGTTACCGATGTTGCTGGCGTGAAGTTATAGACCAGAACAATCTTTTCATCATCGACCAGCTGCACGCTGTAGTTATTCGGCATTCCACTCAGGCGTTTGGGCGGCATAACCACCTCATCGACAGGCGACAGCGTTTGCTTGTCCCAGATCGTCAACACGTCAGTCCGCACGCCTCGTGTGCCGCGCGAATAAAACGTCTCCGAGACGTACATCTCCGGTCGTGAGTTCGCCTGGTGAAACTGTGAAATGAAGCTGCCGTCGAACATCCCCTTTATCCGGCTTGCCGGATTGTCCGAATCCGCATCAACAACGATGTACTTGCCGTTGCTCATGTGAAAGAACGCCCCGTCCTGAATAATCATCCAGTGTGGCGGCCAGGTGTCAGGCAAAGTCCTGATCACGCCGGCCGGTTCTGGCTGAATCTGCCCGAATGCAGTTCCCGCGAAAAACAAAGTAAGGAGTATTAGTTTCTTCATAATGTTATGCCGCTGCATTAATAATCTTGATTGATGTGTATGCCGCCAGGCCTTCTTCGGCAAATTCGACGCCGAGCCCGGAGCACTTGATGCCGCCAAATGGAATGTGCGGTGCGATTTCGCCGTGCTTGTTGATCAGCACTGTACCGGCTTCAAGGCGCGCGGCAACCCGGGCCGTTTCTTCCTTGTCGCTACCCCAGACAGACGCGTCCAGGCCGAAATCCAGTGCGTTGGCTCGGGCTATCGCATCATCAATATCCGTGTAGGTGATGATTGGCAGCACAGGCCCGAACTGTTCTTCGTCGACCAGTCGCACACCGTCTGAAATGCCTGTCACAAAGGTGACCGGGTAGAAGTAATTTGGGCCGCCGGTGGGCTCACCGCCAAGAACGCATTTTCCACCATGCGCTTTCGCATCTTCCACCAGCTCGACAACCCGTTTGAACTGCCTTTCATTCTGCACAGGTCCGAGCAAACTGCCTTCTTTCATGCCGTCGCCCATCGGTATGTTGCCCGCGAACGCGACCAGCGCATCGACCGTGGCGTCCAGATCGTCTTCATGAACATACAGTCGTTTCAACGCCCCGCAGGTCTGTCCGGAATTGATCATCGATCCGAAGAACAGCCCTTCTGCAAACTTCGCGGGGTCTTCGCCTTGCAGCATGATGCCGGCATCGTTGCCACCCAATTCCAGAGTGACCGGTGTGACCCCTTTGGCCGCACTCGCCATGACTTTCTTGCCGGTTGCAATTGATCCTGTAAATACAATCTTGTCGATGCCCTCATGATTGGTGAGCTCTGCACCCAGCTCGTCGCCACCGGAGATGACATTGACAAGGCCTGGCGGCAGAACTTCGTTAATCAACTCGACCATGCGCAGCGTGCTCAACGGCGTGTATGGCGACGGTTTGATAACAACGGTGTTGCCAGTGCGAATGCCTGGAACGATATGCCAGATCGCAATCATCAGTGGCCAGTTCCAGGGCGTGATCGAACCGACGACCCCGAGCGGAACGCGCTTTTGCGTGACATGACGCTCCTCGCTGTCTTCGATGATCTTGTCCGGCAGGCTGAGTGTCGCCGTATAGCCTGCCCAACCTGCTGCCCCACCCAGTTCGAAGTTCGAGCCGAGGCCGCCCAGCGGCTTGCCCTGTTCCTTGGTCAGTAAAGTGGCCAGCTCCTCGGCATGCTCGGTGCAGACGCCGGCGATTGCGTTACAAGCGTTGACACGTTCTTCGTCGCTGGAATAACGCCAGGACTCATAGGCCTTGGCTGCCGCCGCGACGGCCTGGTCGAGGTGTTTTTTGGTGCCGACTGGCGCCTGGCCCACCACTTCTTCGGTGTTGGCGGGATTTCGAACATCAACGTAGGAATCCGCGGAAACCGTCTTGCCACCAATTGTCATCTCATACTTCTTGCTCATCATGCACCTCGTTTCAAATGTCTAAATAGTTCTCGGCGAGCTCACAGGCTGATGACAGTATCATCGGTGTCAGCTCGCGCGCCGTCTCTGTTTCGTGCCGGGTATGCACCCAACCAACGTAAGTAAAGCCGCGCGCCAGGAAATGGAGCGGCAATGATTCCAGTTCTTCATCGCTCAAGTGACGATGCTTTCGATAACCCGCGATCAGCGCTTCCTGCGCCTGCTCGAAGTAGGGCTCACCCCGAATAAAATAGAGTGAGGTGGCCAACTCGAACAAATGCCAGCCGAAACCGGAATCGTCGAAATCGATGAGACGTACATCATCTCCATCGACCATGACGTTCTCCGGTGCGAAGTCGGCGTGGATCATGCTGTAATTGTCGGGGGACTTGGGCAAATGGCTGAGCTCAGCAAACACCTTGTCTCGCCCGCGAACCAGTAAGTCAGTTTCGGTTTTCGATGCGGCGTCCAGCTTCCAGAACTGGCCCCAGAAAGGGTGCTCGCCTGCGAGCCCCTCGGCATCCCAGGCGTGTCGCACGAAGCCCGGTGGCAGTTGCCAGGATGCTGCCTGGTTGTGAACGCGGGCCGCGAGCTCACCGAGCGCCCGGTAGGTGGCATCAACTTCAGCTTCGTCGGCGACACCTTCCTCAACGGATCCCAACTGCTCGCCGTCAATCCACTCGAACAGGTCGATCTGAAGCTCGCCCGGCAATCCCTCGGCCGAGTAGTCAACGAACAACTCCCCCGATGCAGCCGGAATGACGTCAGGCACCATAACGCCCGCATCCGACAACGCCTGCATCCATTGCAGTTCGGAGCGTAACTCGTCGTCCGTGTGGTAGCCGTGGCGATGCAGGCGTAAAGCCGCCTTGAAGCCCTCTTTTTCCACGCGAAAAACTGCGTTCTCGCGATGCTTGATCAGATCGAGAGTCGCTTCCTCGATATTCCAGCGAGACAAGGCATCGCGGCCGGCTTGCTCGAGGCGCTGCACCTGTGCTTCCGGATCAATGGAGAAGAAATCAGTCATGCGGCCGCCAACACGTCATCTAGTGTGGAAATCATCAGATCGGCGTTGTCTTTCGAAAAACATAACGGCGGCCGCAGCTTTAAAACGTTGTCGTGTTCGCCAATCTTGCTCATCAAGATGCCGTTGTCGCGCATCCTGTTAACGACTTTCTTTGCTGCGGCAGCATCGGGTTTCTTCGTTACGCGGTCGGAAACCAGGTCAATTCCAAAGAAAAGTCCTGAACCCCGTACGTCTCCGACGATGTCGTGCTTCGACTGCAACTTCGTGAATTCCGCCAGGACGTAGTCGCCCACTTGCGCCGCGTTATCGACCAGGCCTTCGTTGTCGATAACGTCGATAACGGTGCGTCCCACCGCGCAGGAAACCGGATTTCCGCCAAACGTGTTGAAGTACATTTCATGCCGACGATAGTTGTCGAGCAATTCGCCGCGCGCGACGACACCGGAAATCGGATGCCCGGCACCCATGGGTTTACCCAGCGTCAGGATATCCGGGACGATGCCGCTCCACGTATGTCCCCACCAGCTACCCGTACGGCCAAATCCTGATTGAACCTCATCAGCGATATAGAGGCCACCGGCCGCGCGTACGTGACCTATCGCTTTCTCCATGTAACCGGCGGGAATATTCGGCAGTCCCTCATTCGCGAAAATCGGACAAACCAGCATGCCGGCAAATTTGATTCCTGCCGACGCGAACGATTCGATGGCCTGTTTGACTTCATCGGCATAAGCGTCCGCGAGGGCCTCTCCATCAAGATTATTTAGCGCCCGATACGAATCCGGCCACGGCACCATGCGGATATTCTCTCCGTAGCCGCCGATGGGTTCGAATATGGAGCTCAGCTGCGCTACCGCTGTGGTGTTGCCGTGATAGGTCGCGTTGGTGCAGATGAAGCCGTCACCACCGGAATTGACCCTGGCAACTCTCAGCGCCAGGTCGTTCGCCTCACTGCCGGTACAGGCGAATGCGACGCGATCGAGGCTGTCATCAAACTTCGCGAGCAAAGCCTCCGCGTAGTCGAGAATATTTTCGTGCAGATAACGCGTATGGGTATTGAGTTTTCCCGCCTGCTCGCACAAGGCACCGACCACTTCGGGGTGACAATGCCCGACGCAGGGAACGTTGTTGTAACAGTCGAGATAACGCCGGTCGTTGGCATCATACAACCACACGCCCTCGCCCCGGACGAGATGGAGGGGCTCATCATAGAACAGCGGATTGCCAGGTCCGAGCAACCGTTCTCTGCGTGCCAGTAATGTCCGGATGTCTGCCATAGCGATAGTCAGGAACCCGCCACTTCTTTAATGCCGTCCATCTCTTCCAGGAAAACCGGGCTCTCCGGCAATGTCGAACCACCGTCAACGCAGATGGTCTGGCCCGTGATGTAGCGTGCCTCGTCACTCGCCAGATACAGCATTGCGTAGGCGATGTCCTCCGGCGCACCCATGAAACCCGCCGGTATGTACTTGGTCATCTGCGCGAGGCCTTCTTCGTCAGCCAGCAATTCCATTGCGGCCGTTCGTATATAGCCGGGCTCAACGCCGTTGACCGTAATGTTTTCCCTGGCCAGTTCGATCGCCGCGGTTTTGATGAACGCGTTCATGCCACCTTTCGATGCGGCGTAATACGATGTGCCGGGCATAGCGACGCGCGGCCCGGTCACGGAAGAAGTGAACAGCAGGCGCCCGCCACCGCGTTTTCGCAAATGCGGAATCGCCGCTTTGGACAGACGGAAACAGGCTTTCAGATTAACGGACAAGACCGTTTCCAGGTCGTCCTCGGAATAGGATTCGACGGGGCCGCCGAGAAACGACGCGGCGTTGTGCAGCATGATGTCGATGCCACCCCATTTGGCTACCGTGTCTGCTACCGCTTTCTCGATATTGTCGATATCGCCGATATCGACGGCACACAGATCGGCGATGCCGCCTGCCTCGGTAATTTCGGCAACCGTTTTCTCACCGTTCGCTGCAGTTCGATTGACCACCATCACTTTCGCACCGGCGTCCGCGAAAACCCTGGCAATGCCAGCACCGATACCCTGCCCCGCACCCGTCACGACAGCGACTTTGTTAGTCAGGTCTGCAAACATCTATCCGGCCTCCGCTATCGCAACTTCAGCGTTGTGTATTTTCGCCTGGGCAAGTACTGGCGGAAGAATCAAAATGAAACTTAAAACGAACAGCGCCGCACCGAGCGTGTTGACGTTCAGGAATTCACCTTCACTGATAACGGATGCCGCCAATCCCGGACCGATTGCAAGACCGGCCATTTGCATGGCAACTGCATACACGACTACGCGCCCGCGCCGATCGAAACTTGCCATGGCGCCCAGCAAGAACGGGTGCGTCATGTTCCACAAGAAGTTATAGACGCCAACCGCGACAGCAAATACAAGAAATTCAAAATTTCCGACCAGGAAGTAAAGACAGGATGCACCTCCTATAATTCCTATCGCGAGCGGCACAGATCGTATGAACCGGTGCGCCAGCATTGCTGCGAGAAGCGCGCCTGCAATTCCAGCAAATTGCGACAACATCAGGCCGTTGGCGACCTGCTGATCCGTCAGTCCACCCGACACACCGATCAGGAACAGGTAGGCCCAGACGACCCCCTGCGCCATGAAATACGCCAGCATTGCGAACAGCGCCAGGGATTTCATGCCACCACTCAGGTTAACGGCATCCTCTTCGACCTGAACCACGTTTTCGCCAGTGACGGGCATGTGGCGGATGAATGGAATGGCGACAAGCGGGAACAAAGCGAAGAACCACAGCGCGCCATTCATTCCTGCGAGCTCGTAGGCTGTCGGCATCAGCCACAGGACAATTGCCCCGTAAACCAGCACCCACATAATCAGGAAGCCGAAGTTTCGATCCGGATTGCTCGTGAGACCGATCGCGGCGAAGCTCAGTGAGACAAGGCTGCCCGCACCAAGGCCGGCGATGAACCGCAGCGCCACAAACGCATTCAGATCGGCCGTCACGGTACACAATAGGTTGGCCGCAAACATGACAAGGAGGGACCAGAAGATGACGACCCGCCAGTTGACCCGATGCGCGATAAACGTCATGAGGATTGTCGTCGCCGCCAAACCAAACATTTCGGCAGATGCGGTATAGCCGGCCCCCTGATCATCAAATCCGAGGATCTCGACCAGGCCCTGTACGAAACCCGGCTGGACGATGAATACTTCGGGCGCAATCACACCGATGAGGAAAACACTGAATACGGTGCTGCGCGCGTTGATATCAACGCCGTCGTTGTTTCCAAGAATCTTCGAAAACAATTAGCTAGCCCCCTGCATCTTAGTAGCCGCTCACCCAGTCCGGGATGATGACGTTGTTGTCACGCGCATACGCTTCCCAATGCGCCTTCAACTCTTCGACCCTGTCCGGATAATCCGTGGAAAGGTCATTGGACTCACCAAGATCCTCCGCGACATTGAACAGCTGCCATTCGTTGTTCCCGTAGGGCTCGGGCATGTGCACGAGCTTCCACGGACCGGAGCGCACAACGCGCTTGCCGAACAGTTCGGCGCCCGTCACACGCGGTTCATCCGAACCGGGTTCGCCGCGCAGAAGAGGCATGAATGATTTGCCCTTCGCAGGTTCGATGGGCCGGCCCTGGTATTCCGTACCGGGATGAGCAACGCCGGCATACTCCAGGATCGTCGGGGTGACGTCGGTGACGTAGACGAAATCATCGACGATAGACCGCCTCGCGTCTTGCATTGGGTCCTGTGCAGAGTCGCGGGCATCTGTCAGTCTGGCGTTTTGCGTCGGGTCGTACACAAAGGCGGCAACACGCGTGCCGCCCTCGGTCGGAAATGCTTTGTGCAGCCGATACGCTGGCGATCCTGCATTCGCCCAGTTAGGTCCGTAAAGAACATAGGATCCTGGTCGGCCCATGGCTTCATAACTGAAATCATGGGATGCATCGATCGTCCTGCGAATATCCGGGTACGCCTCCATCGGCCAGGTCTCGTCAAGATCGTGACCCTCCGGACCATTGTCCGACATGAAGATGATGACGGTATTGTCCGCCACACCCGTCGCTTCCAGATGTTCGATCAGTCGGCCGGTGTGTCGATCTACCTCTTCAATCATCGCGGCATAAATTTCCATCGCGCGAATTTCTGTCTTCTGTTGCGCTTCGCTCAACTCATCCCAGGGTTGTTCCTTGGGTGAGCGACCACTGCGAACGGCGTTTTCCGGAACCAGGCCGAGGTCTTTCAGCCGCTGGAGTCTTGTCGCAGCAAGCGCATCATAACCATCATCGTAGCGGCCCTTATGCCGCGCGATGGCCTCATCCGGCGCCTGCAATGGCCAGTGCGGTGCGGTGAAGGAAAGGTAGGCGAAGAACGGCTGTTCCGAATCACCGTGATCCTCCAGGTACCCGATCATCCGGTCGACGTAGTACTGCGACGAGTACTCGAACCCTTGCGGCAGGGTATCCAGTTTGACGCCATCTTCGGAGTAATTGGCCTTCACGTCGGGAGACGGCGCATAGGCGGGCCGCATGTCCGCATAATGACTCGCGCCGCCGGAATCCAGGGCAAACGAGCGTTCGAACCCCTGGTAGGCCGGACCTTTGCCAACGCCGGATCCAAGGTGCCACTTGCCCGTCATGTAGGTTCGATAGCCGGAGTCCTTCAGCAGGGTTGGCAGCGAGACCACACGATCGTTCAAGTAGCCCTCGTAGCCCGGCTTGCCCTTTTGATTCGGCGCTAGCTCCTCAAACATGTTGCCTAGCCCTGCCCGATGAGAATCAACACCGGTAAACAGCATTGAACGGGTCGGCGAACACGTGGAGGCCGCATGGAAGTTTGAAAACCGGATGCCGTCGTAAGCAAGGCGATCGAGATTGGGCGTGGCAATTTCGCCACCGAAACTTCCGATGTCCGAGTAGCCCATGTCGTCGACGAGTATCAGGAGAAAATTCGGCCGCGTCGGTGCGGCAGCAGGCTCAACAGACGTGCCGGGTTGTTCCCCGGAGCAGGCAGCCAGGCAGGCGAGCAGTATTGCGCAAGAAACTCGAATCATAGTTCGAGCATTTGTTGTGCGGCGCGTTCACCTTCGTGCACGGCACCTTCCCACATTTGATAACCCATGAGCTCCGCATGCGCGAAAGCAATTCTGCCATGGGGTTGTCGAATCACGTCACTCGGCGCTGGTTCTCCGTCTTTGCCAAAGAAGAATCCAGGCGGCGTTACAACGTAAGCATGCCCTTGCCGATTGAGAGTAATGCCGGCGATGTCGCGTTCGGCGTCGAAACCGCCAGCGGCAAACATCTTCGTAAACTGTTCTTTAATTTGTTTCTCGACCGACGCGTAGCTCATTGAAAACATTTTCATGCGGGCTGCAACCGTTTGCTGTTCGACCGGTACGCCGGGAATGCAAAAAGAGTTATACATAGTCAGCACGGTGGGCTTGTCGGGATCAAGCGGCATTGGCTCTTCGCCATCCAGAATCATCTGGCGACGTAAAGTTGTAAACCAACCCAGGTCGTCACCAAACCAGCGGACAGAAGCGACGCCCAGCTTGTCCATAAACTTCCAGTTTCGCAGCGCGACATTGATGATCATCATGGGCGAATGCATGAACTGGCCCATCGCATCGCGATAATTCTCCGGCAAATCGGAAACGACGCGTTTATTGAGATGCTGTTGTCCACACATGATCACGCGGTCGGCAGTGACACGATGCATCTCACCATCGTTCAGGTAAGTGACATGCGTCATCTTGGCGGTTGTTGCCGGGCCGTCGTGGCGCACGTTCACGACGAGAGAGTTCAGCCGCATGCGCGCAGGCTGATTCTTGCGATCGAGCGAATCCCAGTTAATTGGATTGGAAATAATCTCGGTTAGCGTTTTTGCATCGCCGAACACATCCGGAATGAGTCGCTTCACGATATGTCGCAATATTCCGGTGTTTCCGCCCGGGAACTGCGCGAGATAGACATAGTCCGTAGGATCACCAATTCCGAATTGCCGTCCGTACTGGTTAACACCTGGTTGAATGAAATTGAACGCCTGGTAGGCCGAAATTACGTCTGTTCCGAGGCCACAACCCATGGCGGCTGCGAACGGATTCAGGTATTCGTCCACGGACTCGTTTTCGATGCCCATCTCGTTCTTCAGGAATTCCTTATAGGTCATCGAGTCCAGCCATTCGGCCCAATCCTCACGCTCGGGCGGCTGGCGATAAATCTCCATCCATAGAAAATCCTGTTTGGTCTGATCGTCTATCGGAATGTCTTTGAACCGGTTGGACCAGGGATTGACGGCCATGTCATGCCCCTCGTGGAACCAGCCCAGGTCGGTGCCCTCCCAGGTCAGATGCATAGGAGAGTAATTGTCCTTCGGAATCTTGAGGGAGGTATTCGTCGCTTCCTGCCACTCAAACTCTGTCGGCAGGTCGAGTTCATCCCACATGTGAGAATACATCTCGATCTTCTTGGCGCCTTCTATCGGCCAGACCGCACCGGTCGATCCCTGCGGGCCCCAAAGCTTGTACCCATCTACCTCGAACTCGTTGTGACGCGCCTCGCCGCCGAATACAGGATGATTGTCGAAAATCAGAACGCGTGCGTCAGGCTTTTCTTTCAGATAGGTGTAGGCAGCGGTTACCCCTGCGAAGCCTGCGCCGACGACAACCAGGTCGTAGTGTTCACCCGTGTCTCGCGCGTTGCCAATTTGAGAATCAAAGTCGCGATTGCGAAATGTGTGGGCCGCATTGACAATTTCGTGTGTGTTGCCGTTTGCGTTTGCGTAATCGCCTACGCCGCCGGGACCGGTCCATGACCCATCCAGCGTATTCAGTGGCGCCGCCATTGTCTGTGGAAACTCCGGGGGCAGCATTCCAGCTTCCTGAGCATGCGCCGAAAACCCGGGTGCCTTTGCAGTCAGCAACGCGGCACCGCTTCCGATCAGCGTGCCACCGACAAAATCACGCCTGGTAATTGATGGTTTCTGCTTGTCTGATGGTTTCTTCATGATGGAAAATCCGGATGAACTGTGAATCAGGGAATATCGAACTCCCCCATGACATACATTTCGCCTTTCGACCACCATTCGCCATCGATGCGCTCCCAGAGAAACAGCATCTTGAACGTGAATGGTTCCATTTCAGCCTCAGGCGGAAAACTGACGTGAAAATTCACCCAGTCCCATCCCGCACCGCCACTGACGGAAGTGTCGAACGATTCAATTTCAACAAATGCACCGATCACTTCCTCATACACCGGTCGCAGCGCCTCACGCCCGATGTGCGTGACACCTTCGTTGTCGGTGGATATTGCGTCCTCCGCGTAAAACCGCGTCAGAATGGGTTCGGGGTCGTTATCGCGAAATGCCTGTTCCTTCATGTCGTACTTGGCGCGAATCGCAGCCTTGAACGTCGCCAGCTCTTCTCCTTGAGAGAGCGCCGGTTCTGCTCCGGACAGATTCGCATCGCCAGGAGTGTTGTCCGCACGACCACACGCCGTGACCAGGAACGTGCAAATCATCAGGATGACAACTGACGGGCATATCCCGGAAGTAATAGCTCGCGAGCGAGCATTAAAATAAGTCACGTCGCTTCTCCCCACCTAAATGGGTCTTGTTTTGATGACGCCGGTTAACCAGAGCAGGCGGATCCGAGACGGGATCCGCCGCCCTCTTGTTCTTACCAGTTGTAGGTTACGTTTACGCCGGCCCAACGCGGGGGCGCATAAACAGTGGTACCGCCCAGGATGCCGAGATCAAGTGCGTACTGTTTGTACACCTCGTCTCCCAGGTTCCGGACCCAACCCGTTACCTGCCAGCTATCGTCCTGGCTTGTCCAGGTTGCCCTGGCGTTGTACACGTTGTACGCATCCTGTCTTGCAGCGCCGCCATTCGTGACTTCCAGATACTGATCGCCGTTGTAATAACCGTCCACCTGCAACGCCAGGTTTCCGGCATCCATGTCGAAGTTGTAACGAACCAGGTAGTTCAGGCTCACGTCGGGTGTGTTTGGCAGCTCTACGCCATTGAGAAAGTCGACCGGCCAGTCAACCGAGAACCCGACCGGTGTAACCTGCTCCTGAGTGGTTGAAACGTTGTTAACTTCCGAATCCTGGAAAGATGCGCCGAGCACAATGTCCCAGTTGTCGTTCGGCAACAGGAACAGCTCAATCTCCGCGCCGGTATTTTTCGCATCCGCATTGGTTACCTGCGGCGTTCCCTGGAAGAAGGTGAATGCCTGGTAATCTTCGTAGTCATAGTTGAATACTGTGGCATTGAGCCTGGCGCGACCCTCGGCAAATGTTGTCTTTACGCCAGCTTCCCAGGCGTGTAGTACTTCCTCTTCATGACGAAGCCGCGATAGCGAGATATCGGCGGCGGCGGCAAAATTGCCACCCTTGATGCCGCGGTTGAATGAAACAAACCACAGTGTGTCGTCGTTAGACCTGTAGTCCAGCTGCAATCGACCGGCGACATCACCGTAATCAACTTTGTTCTGGTCGGAACCGGCCGCCGCCGCATCCGCGGCGATGTCTACGATACCCGGCAAGTTGATTCCGTCGGAAGGCGATACAAAACTGGTAACGATCTGAATCTCTTTGTCATCCTGCGAATATCGCAAGCCGCCGATCAAGGTCAATGCGTCGGTCAGATCCCACTCACCCTGGCCGAAAGACAGACCAGTTTCTGGAATCGAGGTGGTTGTCTTGAGTGACCGCCGGATCGGTCAACAGGTTGGGATCGAAACCGAGACCTGCCGCCACGCCCGCGACGGGAGCGCCTAGCGTGGTCACGTCTCCGTCATAGTCAATATCCAGCCAGTAGACGCCAGCCTGCCATCTGCTCGAGTCGGTTTCTCCGGAGAATCTGAACTCCTGCGAGATCTGGGTAAAGTCTGCGATCGTCGTAAACTCAATGATGGGAATAGGAATACCATCACCGTCTTCCGTATAAAACTTGTCGACATTCGACCAGTTCGTAACGGAGGTGAATTCAATACCGTTGTCCATTTCACGAACATAGTCAGCGGTAAAGTTGTGTACGTCCCGATCCATGAAGCCAGCGTAGTCGGCGTAGTTCTGGAAAGGATTCGGGTGATCGCCGTCGAAAACGGTACGACCGGCTGTATCGACCGGTGCAAAGCAGTCAAGCTGGCTTGGGCAGAAGAAGATATCGGGCGTCGCCTCAATCGGCGCGCCAATCACGTTGACAACGAAGTCTTCGAATTCGGGCGGAATGTAAACGTTCGGATTGGTGTTGTCCGCATACGGCATGAAGTTGTAACCGCCGGTCGGGACCTTGTCATCTTTTGAATATTTGTAGAGTAAATCGAGTGTCGAGTTATCGCCAATGTCGAATTGCAGTGCGGCTCTGATACCGAGTCCGTCTGTTCCACCCAGGCTGCCCAGTCCGGGAGGAAGAGGATTGCCCTCCGGAAACGCCGCCGATTCGATGTACCCGTCTGACTCATCCTTCCGGGCGGCAAAGCGAAAACGAGCGGTTTCGGAGAACGCGCCACCAATTGCGCCCTCGACACCAAACAGGCCGAATTCTCCTGCACTGACATCCACGTATCCATTCATCTCGTCATCATCCGCTTTCCGGGTGACGTACTGGATTACACCGCCGGTTGCGTTCCGCCCGAACAATGTTCCTTGCGGGCCGCGCAGGACTTCTACTCGCTCCATATCGAACATCTGCATGTTGATGCCGTTCATGCTGGCAACATAGGCTTCGTCGATATAGACCGCGACAGGTGCTTCCAAGTTATCCGTAAAGTTGTTTTGCGATACGCCCCGAATGTTGAACGCTGTCAGGTTCGGAGAAAATGAGACCATGTCCATACCCGGAACCTGCTGAATGATTTCCGTGGTGTTGGTCATGCCAAGCGCGTCGACCTGATCGCCGGTAAATGCGGTAATAGCGATGCCGACATCCTGGATGTTCTGCTCACGCTTCTGCGCCGTGACCACAACCTCTTCCAGCACCTGCGCGTAACTGCTCAACGGCAGACTGCTTGCAGCGGCCAGCGCAACAAGTGGATACAACTTTCTTAATGAAAAAGATCTCATTGGTATTCCCCCGACAGTGAAATCATTGGTTTTAGGCATAAAAACGTAACGCCTTAATTTCTTAATTTTATAGTGCACGAGACCGCGCCCAACGGGACGTACCGTGCCTGACAGGAAGATTCCTCCTGTTTGCAGAATATTTATTGATAAAACGGTGCAATTATTTGATAATTCGAATCAATATTAAGCAAAACAGCGACTTACCGAGTGATCTTATCCGCGGCAGCCGGCGTTAAATCGAGTCCAACGATTTCCTACCAGATCGTTGCCGCGCTGGTCGAAGCCATTGGTGGTCATCCCGACGTGATCGGCGAGGGATTACAGCGATTCAGTCTCGATGATCTCGACGCAGCGACCGCCAGGGTTCCCTTACGTAGTTTCATCGATTTGTTTGAATGGCTCGCGCAGACAATGAAGCGACCGTATCTCGGTCTGGAGTTGTCCGAGCGCGGCGGACCACAGACCGTGGGTGCTGTGGGTTACCTGTTTCTCGAATCCAAAGATCTTGAAGCTGCTCTCAGGAACCTCGGCAGATATTTATTCGCGGTGCAGGAAGGGTCGCGCTTCCAACTGGAAATTGAGGGTGAGTACGCCTACGTGGATTATGCAATCCTGGACGACGGCATTTTGAACCGTCGTCACGACACGGAGTATTCGATCGGCAGCACGTGGAACCTGATAAAGCAATTTACCGGCGATGCATGCCAGCTGACGATGGTGGAGTTCGAACATGACAAACCCTCGCAGGCCGACGGTCCCTTTCGGCGGATATTTGGTGCGCCGGTGCTGTTTCGACGTCGCGCTAACCGGCTGCACTTTCGCTCCAGCCTGCTGGAATCGACATCGCGTTCGGGTGATCCCTTTCTGTACCCGATACTCGAGGCGCATATCCAGTCGTCAATTGCCGACCTGAACAAGGTCGAATCCTTCGTCGACCAGGTAAGAATGCAACTTTCTCATGATGCGCTTGGCGATGGATTGCGAGCCCGCCAGGTGGCTGCACGACTGGGCGTGTCGGAAGCAACCCTGCATCGGCGCCTGGCAAAGGAACAATCGGGTTTCAAGAAAATTCACGACGAGGCTGCGAGGTCTTTTGCCTCACTGCTGATCGCGCAAAAGTCGCTTCCGGTGGCCACTATCGCGAGTCGCCTGGGCTACTCGGAAACTGCTGCATTGACGCGTGCGTTTTATCGCTGGTTCGGTATGTCGCCAAGGCAATACCGGAATTCACTCGGATAACTCTTGTTCGATGTATTGAAATCGTGGGGGCGGCTGCATCGCGGCTAAAGCCGCGATGCATCTCGCGACAACTGCTCGCGGCTGAAGCCGCTCCTACGTAAAGTCGTCGCAGGATTCGTTATTTCGCTGTCTGGCGAGACTCGTGCGACCATTGTTGTAGCGATAGGTATAGAGTACCTCGCCACTCTTATATATACAGTGCACCTTCAACTCGAATCGCTGCGGATGCTTTTGCGCATAGATCTCGATGACATCGCCGACGCTGACACTGTCCTCGTTAAATCCAAAGCGCCGGTTTCTCGCCGGCGGTGCGAGCAGCAGGTTCCATTGCTGGCCGGCTTCGTCGGTGGCGATCAATCGATCATGGGGATTGCCGAGCTTAACCTCCGTGATCGTGACGGTCGCCTGAAAGCGTTCCTTGTAGCCGCCCCAGCCATGATGGGCCTGTGCGACTGACAACAGCAGTACGCTGGTCACGAGGCTGGCTAGAAATGTGCAAATTCGATTTTTCATCTGTCTATATTAATGGTCACTGTCGCCGGCCTGTCATCTGTCAGGCCATAGTATTCGAGCCTGAACTGATTGCTCTGGTAGGCGGGTCCCCTGGGAGATCCTTCATGAATCTGCCTGAGAATACCGACGTTCCCCAATGAGAGTAACTGCCCGGGCAGAAGTTCCTTTCCTGATTCTGCTATCTGGTCCCGTATCCAGCGGACGACGGTGATTGGCTCGTACCAGCCGTTCATCTGTCCCGACTGAATAACCGTGTCATTTTCATCGAGCACGGCGAAAGTGAAATTATTGATCCGCTCCATCCATTCCGGCGTTGCTTCTATTGGGATCGGCGTGCCTGTGAATGACATGCGCGTGCCCATGTTCGCAACGATGGTGCCATTGATCGAGCGAGTTTCAGGGTTGTAGTAAGGATCCGGAACTTCGGCGAAGGGTATGATCGCATCGAGACCGGCTAGAATCTCGAGGTCGGTTTCCGCCTCATTGATACTGGCGTTGCCAACGCGAAACGCGAAGTCTGCTTCGAGGAAACCGACTTTTGTATCCGTAACCTTGATGGCATGGCCATCTTCGCGCAGCATGCCGCTCAGAATATAGGCCCGGATGCCGTCGGGGGGGAATGTAGCGAATCCCGGTCCGGGGTCGTGGCCGCCTGTCTTGTAACCCACCACCTCGCCCAGGGCGGGACGCATGATTTCGACCATTTCGTCCTGCCAGCGATAGGCCTCGTCCAGAGGCATGTCATGATCGAAGCCCTGCATCATGCGTAAATTGACGAAGTCATCAGCCATTGCGACAAGCTCGGCACGAATGGCGGCGTCTTCAGCATCAGCGGCTTCCTGTTCGGGCGTAAATGTACTGCCGTCTTCGAACACAATCTCCTGAAGATACATTGTGTATTGCCGACGACCCTTGAGACCGGTCGCCGTTATCCTTCGAGCCAACCTTGAGACGATCGAGCGTTATGCCCTTGCGCTCCAGCGTCGTACGCGCGCCCGTTTCGATCAGCCAGTACGTCTCTGCACCGTCAGCCGCGGTGTTCCTGATCAGTACGGAGGCGTGCGGGTTCTGGAAGCGGACTTTCTCGATCACGCCCTCAGCGGAAATGACCTCCCGCGTGAAATTGGCAACCGTTGCATGGTGCGCCGTCGAGGTTGAGGCAAAGAACGCCAGCATGAGCGACGCGAAATACTTCATTGTGATTCTCCGGCGGCGGGCGCATTCAGTTTCTCGAACCAGTCATAGTCGGCATCCGTGCAGTTATAGAGCGGCATTTCAGTATCGGCCAGTTTTTCGAAGCGATGCTCCAGTACGAACGGTGATGCAAACAGTGTTTCATCGATGTAGGTTAGCGTGAGGCGTAAAACGCCGTCTTCAATCCACAGTTTTTCAGTCGTCACCGAGTTTTGCGACTGAGGGATGCCACGAGACGTCCGAATATATCCGGGAGAGTGGTTGCGGGTTTCAATTAGCAGGCTGTCGCCTTCGTACCAGGCGAACGACGAACCCATCTTTGAAAACGGCGTGCCGGCAACGTTCCTGGTGCTCGGAGAGGCAGACATGTCATCGGGCCCACCGATCGGAATGTCACGTCTCAGGTCATAGAATTCATAGCTGATCAGAACTCGCTCAGCCGACTGATCAAACGCGATGCGTACGTTCGGATTGGCCCACACCCTGGACGTACTGGCGGGTTCGCAATAGAGGCTCGGGTCATCTGCCAGCAGATCGTAATCCGCCTGAATCCTGAGCGCTGCATCCGTCAGCTGGACCTCACTTTCTGTGACCCGGCCATCAAGCATCCAGATGCCGGACAGGTCGGGCTCGGCACGCGCCGCCACAGATATCATCAACGCAGCGGCAAAAACATTACTCGTTGACTCTTTCGTCCACTAGTCCCCCATATCATTTGCAGGAAATTATAGTTATCGTCGCCACAATCCTACAGCAGTCTGCGCATACCCGTTACGCATAGTGACCAATCCCGATTTCAAGTTTTCCCCGCTAACCAGGCGCCTGTCCGGTCCGCGTTCCCGGGCGTGGGACGTGACTGATCGGGCTGTGGAAATGGAACGCGCAGGTCGGAACATCATTCATCTTGGTGTGGGCGATCCGGACTTCGATACACCGCAAAGCATTATCGATGCCGCTGCTGCGTGTATGGGCAACCAGCGTACGCACTATGCGCCGGTGCCGGGTGAAACGGATCTTCGACAGGAAATTGCGCAACTGTACTCGCGACAAACCGGGCAGGACTTCGACTTCGGGCAGGTCGTCATATTCCCGGGCGCGCAGGCAGCGCTTTTTGCCACCATGCTCTGTCTTGCGGGTCCGGGTGACGAAGTCATCCTGCTCGAACCGTTCTACGCAACGTATGAGGGCGTCGCATGCGGCGGCGGAGCCGACTTCATCACGGTGCCGCTTGCAGCGGATACCGGATATGACCTCGACATCGACCTGATTGCCAACGCTGTGTCTGACCGGACCCGGGTGATCCTGGCGAACTCGCCCGGCAACCCGACAGGCGCAGTCTTCTCTCGTGAAAGCTGGGTCGAACTCGCAGAATTGTGCCGGAAGAAAAACATCTGGCTGATTTCCGATGAGGTATACAGCGGCCTGGTTTTCGAAGGCGAACACTTTTCGCCGCTCGGCATCCCGGAGGCCCGGCAAAATGTCGTTGTTATCAGCAGCGTTTCCAAGTCTCATGCGATGACGGGATGGCGACTTGGCTGGGCAATCGGCCCTCGTGCACTTGCGAATCATCTGGATACGCTGTCACAAAGCATGGTGTTCGGTGTCAGCCAATTCACCCAGGATGCCGTAACGCAGGCGCTTCGGGAACCACCTGTCGAGCTTGAGGAAATCAAACGAACGAGCCGCGCCCGGCGCGATGCCCTCTGCGGGGCGCTGGAGCAAGTCGAGGGTCTGGTTGTGCACAAGCCGGCCGGCGGCATGTTCGTGATGGTGGATGTATCTGCTTTGAAGTGTGACGGCGAGGAATTCGCGAACAGCCTCCTGGATCACAGCGGTGTTGCAGTCGTCCCGGGGTCCGCGTTTGGTGATTCGGCCAGAAATTTCGTGCGTATCGGATATCTGACCGACATCGCGGACCTGATAAAAGCTGCTGACAAAATCAAAGACTTCGTCAGCAGCTTTCATAGTTCAGGCTAGGTCAAACGGCAACGAGCTCGGCGTTTGCCTCGTCCGCCGTTTTCTTGGTGCTCTCAGGCGGAACCTCCCAGTCATCCGGCATGTGGCTGAAGTCGAAGAACGGCTCCGTGTCACCATCATCAATGGCGTTCTGAACCTGCTTGTAGAACTCGCCGCCCGCCTGGTCGGAAAACGTAATCTCGACTTCGCGCGCTTCGTCTTCCGTTTGCGGCCGCTGGCAATACTCAGGAAAAGTAGCTTCTCCCGCGTGACCACTTGCGTAGCCCTTGGCGAACATCTGCTTGAGAATTCCGAAGCCATCGTTCTGCACGAGCACATTCCCGCGCGGATGACCGCCCAGTGATTTCATGTGTGAGATAAAGTTATCGAGGTTGTAGCAATCGTATGCGACATGCTGACATGAGTGATCACCATGCTTGTCAACGAAGCTCGTGACCTGGGATTTTTCTGCGCGATCGATTCCTTCGATCAGGGCTATGCCAAAATCGCCATAGTCGATACACCAGATTTTCATACTGCTGTTCGGGTCGCCGGGTCGCGCATCGTCGATTCTCTTGATCAACGTACCGCCCTCAACTTCTATATGGAACCACGCCCATCTCTCGATGCTGCCGGCTTCGCAGGCGTATGAAACGTGATCGATCTTCTTTAGGTGTGACATTGAATGCTCCTGGCGATCTTTAATCCCTGTAGAGCTCACCAGTGTAGTCAAGTATTCGAGCAGGGTGCCGGCGTTTTTCGAAGCAAATTGATGATTTTTTGCAGGTTTTTATCTATATTGCAGAATCACTCACAGGAATTCACCTCCATGGATCGATACGACGCACGCATCCTGTCCGTGTTGCAACAAGATGGACGCATCAGCTGGTCGCAGCTCGCAAACGACATCAGCCTCTCAGCGAGCGCATGCCAACGCCGCGTTGAGGCACTGGTCGACAAGGGCATCATCGAGAATTTCACGGTTAACCTGAATGAGAAGAAACTCGGCCACAACGTGAAGGCCTTCGTCGAAGTAAACATCGATCGGCAGCACCCTGACCTGGCCGAGGATTTCAGGCGTCGGGTTAAAGAACATCCGCAGGTTCAGGCGTGTCACATGATTTCCGGTACCATCGATTTCATGCTGGAAGTGGTCGCGAAAGACCTGGACTCGTTCGGTCAGTTTATCGATGGCGAATTGCTGAGCCTTCCGGCTGTAAAAGATGCGTCTTCATCCATTGTTCTAAAAGTCGTGAAAAAGAACCAGGCCATGATCGGCTAGCAAGCCCGGCATTTTCTGGCCAGGCGCACGCATAAAAAAACGGATACACCATGCGACTATCAGAAGTCTTTCTCCGAATCGGCAGCACACTCGCCGCCTGGATGGTGATCTACGCCTACTTCATCTGGCTCGCTGTCGTGCCGCGCGTCGATTGCAATGTGAATGGCGATGAAATCTACCGACTGCTGCTTGGCATGACTCCGTTCGCAGTCGGCGCATCCTTTTTGCTGGGCGCATCCCGGCCCTTTGCCGACATCCACCGCATGCTTCGCTGGCTGGGATTACCCATCGCCGGGTTCCTGCTGCTCGCGGCACCTGTCATCTGGCAGACGTTTGTGGCCGTAAACCTGGAGGGCGGCGCAATTTGCAGCGACGGCCTCAAATCCGCGTGGCAGTTGTATTGGGCACCTGTACAGTTCCTCGTTGCCTGCACCTGCATCTGGAACATATTGACCGTATGGCGTTCAGCAACAACTGAGGAAAATGATACAGTTGCGCATTAATCGTAATGCGTTACTTTATGGTGACATAATTTGTAAACGCGGGTATTTGATGCTAAAACAAGCCCGCAATTATCCGGTAACTAACCTAATCAGAATAAGAACCGGTACTACTGCGGCGTCGATCGGTCACGATCGAGCCGATAATCAAATCAATAATCTTTGGGGAATACCATGGGAATGATGTCCGAATTTAAAGACTTCGCGATGCGAGGTAACGTGGTTGATATGGCGGTAGGTATCGTCATTGGTGGCGCATTTGGCAAGATCGTTTCGTCATTTGTTGCAGACGTCCTGATGCCGCCGATTGGAATGCTTATGGGGGGTGTCGACTTCAGCGGTTTGAGCGTGCAGCTGCAGGCAGCGTCCGATGGAGTGGACGAGGTATTGCTGAACTACGGGTCCTTTATCCAGACAGTAGTCGACTTCATCATCATCGCATTCGCGATCTTCATGGTGGTCAAGGCGATGAACTCAACGAAGAAGAAGGAAGAGGAAGCACCAGCCGCACCGCCGAAGCCTTCCGATGAAGTCGTATTGCTGCAGGAAATTCGCGACGCACTCAAATCTTCATAGAGACATTCTGACGCAGGAAACGAAAAGGACCCGAAAGGGTCCTTTTTTTCGGCCCGAATGCAACTAAGGGCCGTCAAATAGTTAGTTTGTCTCAGACTCATCCGGCTGCTGCCTGTGAATTGCTGGTGCTCGAGAATGCTTCAGGTTGTCAGTGATTACCGTTTCAATCCGCGCCTGACAGAAACGGCATCGGGGCCGGAAACCTGTTGCGAGATTTCCGTTTAACCGCCGAACGTTCGTTAGGGAGCGACTTAACTTAATGGTGGCTTCGGCAGTGCGGGTGTGGTTAGAATCAATCCAAGTTCACCATCCTGTCGCATTGACTTTATTTGGGGAAATGATTTGCCAAACGGCACGTTGATTTGCAGCCGCTTGGTCGCCAGCCGGATCGTTGGTCAACAAAGCAGAAACGAAAGTCGGGTCATCGGGAGTGTCCAGGATGCATAAATCTCGCTTTTCACTGTTCGACGGGTCCAGGCAACGTCCCTGGCTCAGGTTTTTGCTTTGCCTGGCATTCATCCTAACGGGCTTGCCTGTTGCGAACGCGGCACCGGTTTGTTCAACCGGGAGCGACGGCACGGTCCTGATCTCCTCATCCGCAACCCGGGTTAACGTGTATTACCCAGCGCCAGACCCCGGCATCGCCGAGACCACAGTGCCGGCAGGGGCAACCTCAATTCCGATCGATGCGGCACTTGGCGGTCAGGCGAGCAACCTGCATGCGTCGATTAGCACGATGATTTCGGCGGGCGACATTTTGGTTGTAATGCAGATGATGGGTAGTGAAATCGATACGTCGAATAATCATGAATCATCCGGCGACTACGGCGATGGTGCGGGTGGTCTCGAGCAGGCGGGTGTCTTGAATACAGGCACTTTCATCGCAGGACAGTACGAATTTGTGATCGCTACAGGGCCTGTCAGCGGTGGCGTTATCCCGATCGAAGGCGTCGGGACTGCAAACGGACTGTTGAATGAGTACGTGAACTCGAATACCACGACGGCGACGCTTGGAGTCCGTCGCTACCAGGTGATCAAAGTCCCGCAGTTCTCCCGCCTGACAATTACAGGTGAAGTCGTGTCCGATCGCTGGAACGGCCGTTGGGGCGGTGTCTCAGCCCTCAACGTTCGCGCCGACCTCGATGTACAGAGCGGCAGCTTCAATGCGGACGGTCGGGGCTTTCGGGGCGGACAGTTCTTTCCGGATCGATCAGACAACCTTGAAAGCGCGGTGAACGGAAACTTCGGCTTTAAAGGCGAAGGAATCGCCGGATTTCCACAGCGCCTTTTTAGCCGGGTACTTCTCGAAGAACAGCCACTTACAAATGGCGAGGAAAGTGGCTTGGCCGGTTATACCGGCGTCGACAATCTCGGACCTTTGGGTACTGCATGGACTCGCGACGCAGGCCAGGGGGCACCAGGCACAGCAGGATCTGGTGGCGGTGGCGGCGAAGACGCCGGCGGCGGCGGCGGCGGCAACTTCAATCGCGGCGGCAACGGCGGACAAGGCGTCGATGGCGCGAACACGGAGGGATTCGGCGGCGCGTCGTTTCCGCAACATGTAGCCGCAACGCCGGATTTATTCGCCATGGGCGGCGGCGGCGGCGCCAGCAACGGCAACGACATTGGTTCGCTCGATCTGACCGTTAGCAGCGGCCAGGCCGGTGGAGGAATCGTCTTCGTTCGATCCGTGCGCGTAGACGCAAGCGGAGGTGGCACAATCTCCGCTGACGGCGACTCCGGCGGCACCGCGGCGTCGGAAGGCGGTGGTGGTGGTGGCGCCGGCGGCACCGTCCTTATTCATACCGACAATTCAACGGTTGATGGAGTCACTTTTTCCGCAGTCGGCGGTGCCGGCGGTTCCAACCTGGCACTGCTCGATGGTGGAGGTGGCGGCGGATCCGGTGGCGTCATTTGGTTGTCGGACACCGCTATTGGCAGTGCCACAATCGACGCGGTCGGCGGCGCTGCGGGCACGGGTGCATCCGGTGGCGTCTACGACGGTACAGCTGGCGGCGACGGCGCACTGAACTCCATTGGCTCGATCGCCGAGTTCGACTGCAATTTCGTGACGTTGGGTATTTCCAAGGAGTTCACTTCACAGTCACGCGTTGGGTTCACCGGCGCTGTGTTCGACCTGGTGTTCACACTCGCAGTCGAGAATTTCAGTTTGACGACGGCCGCGATTAACGTACAGGTAGAAGATAATCTCGGCGTTGCGTTTCCGAACGCAACGTCAATTACGATGCAGGGTGCACCCGACCTGGGCGGCTTTACGGCGCCAGCGACTGGATATGACGGGGTGACGCAGACTGACCTTCTCAGTGGCACAGATACACTCGCTGCAGGCGCGGTTCGCTTCATCACGTATACCGTTCGCGTGGACTTTGGCGTTGACGCCGGCCCATTCTCCACGCAGGCCCGCGTGACCAGTTCACAGGTTGCCGGCGGGTTTGCCCAGATCCTGGACCTGTCCGACGCCGGTAGCGATCCCGACCAGGATGGTGACGGCGATCCAACAGAGACGATTGCCAATGGTGGGGATACCAACGAAAACGACGCGACGCCGGTTGTCCTGATATTCACATTGGCAACCGACGATGACAACGACGGCATCGCAAATAACGTCGAGGGCGACGGCGATACCGATGGCGACGGCATCATTGACTCCATGGATACCGACAGCGACAACGACGGCATCCCGGATAGTGACGAAGAGATGAACCAACCAACGCTGACCGGTGACGACGCGGACGGCGATGGCATTGACGATGCGCTGGATGTCGATAGTACTGGCGGCACCGATGCCGACGGCGATGGTGTCGACGACATGTTCACGTTGACCGATTCAGACAGCGACGGAATCCCGAACTACATCGATGGTGATTCTGACGGTGATGGAATTCCCGACATCATCGAGGGCAGTAGTGATACCGACCTGGACGGCATCCCTGACTATCTCGACACCGATAGCGACGACGATGGCATTGCCGATTCTGATGAAGCGGATAATTTACCGCCAGCCGCAGGCAGCGATGCCGACAACGACGGCATAGACGATGCCTTTGACGTCGACGCCACCGGCGGCGCGGATGCGAACGCAAATGGTATCGATGATGCCACGGAGCCGGTTGATACGGACGGCGATGGCATGCCTGACTACCTGGATATTGATAGCGAAAACGATGGCATCCCCGATGCAATAGAAGGAACCGTCGATACAGATGGCGACGGTGTTGCCGATTGGCGCGACATCGATGCCGATAACGATGGCATTCTGGACAGTGCCGAAGGTCCGTCCGGCATGGACAGCGATGTCGATGGCATTGACGATGCCTACGACGCGGATGTCACCGGTCAGGCTGACGCGGATGGCAACGGCATCGTCGACGAACTATTGTCAGTTGATGCAGATATGAACGGTATTCCTGATGCGGACACCGATAACGATGGCGTACCGGACTTCCGCGACCTTGATGCAGACAACGACAGCATCAATGACGTGATCGAAGCCGGCTTGCCGGATCTGGACAACGATGGACAGGCTGACGCCGGCAGCGCACCGATTGGTACGGGCTCGCTGCCGGACGCGGACGCCGACGGCACACCGGATTTTCAGGAAGTTGATTCGAATAACGATGGCACGTTCGACATCGCGGGTACACCGGATGCAGGCCTCGACGGCAACGACGATGGGCTCGTAGACAATGCCACTGATACGGACGGAGATGGTATTGCCGACGGTGCAGACGGCATGCCAACCGCGTTCGGTGACGGCACGGACACTGATGGCGACGGTATCTCAGATGCGGACGAAGATCTGGTTGCCGGGACCGATACTGACGCCGACACAATTCCCGACTATCTGGATCTCGACACCGACAATGACGGCATCCCTGACGCACTGGAAGGCGACGGTGACGTAGACGGCGACATGACCGGCAACTGGCGTGATTTAGACAGCGACAACGACGGCATTGACGATTCCACTGAATCGGACCGTGTTCCACCGTTGAGCGAGAACGATGACGACGCTGACGGCATGCCAAATGAAATCGATGTTGACAATACCGGCGGCATCGATGCCGATGGCAATGGCGCTGACGATGCACTGCAGCCAAACGATACCGATAGCGACGCGATCGACGACTACCTCGACGTCGACAGTGACGACGACGGTATTCCTGACATTATTGAGACAACCGCCGATACAGACACCGACATGACCGGAGATTGGCGCGATACTGACTCTGACGACGACGGAATCGACGACGCCGTCGAGGCAGATGCGGTACCACCGTTATCGGGCTCAGACGCGGACGGCGACGGTTTGGATGATGCGCTTGATGTCGATGCGACCGGTGGGGCGGATGCAGATGCAGATGGCGTTGATGATGCGCTGCAGCCAAACGACACCGACGCGGACGGCTGGCCCGATTTTCGCGACGACGACAGCGATGGCGATACCCTGCCCGATAGTACGGAGGGCTCGACCGATACGGATGGGGACGGTATCGGCAATTGGCGGGACCCGGATTCCGATGGCGACGGCGTTCCTGACAGTATCGAGGATTCTGTCGATACCGATGGCGACGGCATGCCAGACTACATCGATACTGATAGCGACAATGACGGCATTCCCGACGTTCTTGATACTGGCGACAAAGATAATGACGGCTTGCCTGATCGAATCGATGCAAATGAAGGTCGGCTCGAAACTGCGGTGCGCGGCGTGGGCAGCATAGGTGTGCCTGGTTTATTCGTTTTGCTATTGCTCCTGGTTGCTCGCGCGAAGCACGCTCGCCGTTCAACAACCACCTGGATCGTCATGCTTGCAGCGCTGACGATGTTTTCTGACCAGGCTGTCCGTGCGGACAATCACGTATGCGGTTTTTCCGGCGACAATTTTGAAAAATGCTGGTACGCAGGCGCAGGCCTTGGCGTAACCCACGTAGATCCGGAAGGACAGGCTGGCGGCTGGTCGACCAACGACGACAGCGATAGCGGTTGGAAAGCACTGATCGGTTATCAATTCAAGCCGCGATGGTCACTGGAATTATCTTATGTTGACGGCGGCGAGGCGGGACTCGGGAACGTGGATCCAGCGCTTGAGAACTTGATTCCGGGTGCATCGATTGACTACAAAACGCCGTCACTGATGGCGCTGCGCTGGTTCAGGCAGCCAGGTGCTGCGTGGAATGCGTTTGTGAAGCTAGGTGTCTCGGCAATCGACAACGAGACGAGCGATTTCCGCATACCCTTTAAAAAGCAAACCGATGCACAGCTTGCCGCCGGCCTCGGCGCGCGCTGGCGATTTAATGACCGCTGGTTCCTTCGCGGAGATCTTGATTTTTACGATCGCGATCACTATTACGCGGGCCTGTCGGTCGGCGCGCTTTGGGGCGGTGCCGGTACAATGCCTGTACCTGTGGTTATCGAGCGTGCAGCCGTTGTAGAAGCAGAGCCTGCACCGGCGCCCGCACCTCCTCCTCCGCCTAAACCTGCCGACAGCGACAACGACGGCGTTACCGATGATCGGGATAACTGTCCGAACACAGCCGCAGGTGTTGTGGTCGATTCGAAAGGTTGCGAAATCCGCGAGGAAATTCGTCTGCCTTCGGTCCAGTTTGAAACCAATTCAGATGTCTTACGCGCGGGCGCGATGGACGAACTCGACGACGCGGCACGTACGTTGATCAGGAATCCATCGCTGGTCGTCGAGGTTGCCGGGTATACGGACGATCAGGGCGATGCTGAATACAATCTCGGCTTGTCTGAGCGACGCGCCAAGACGGTCTTTGACTACCTGATCAATCGTGGCGCTGCCACGGATAACGTGAGCTGGAAAGGCTATGGCGAAACCGGGCCGATCGCAGACAATGCAACGGCTGCGGGGCGGCAAGAAAACAGGCGCGTAGTGCTGAGGGTCATCGAACGCTAGCCTTGGGAATGACCATCGGCCATCGCAGTTGTCTTGCGCAGGAGATGAAAACCCGTCGCAAATACCGAGTCAGCCAGGAATATGCACGGGTTTCCTGCTAGCCAATTTCCAACGAGAATTGGATCCGTCGGCCTATACGTTCTATGATCCTGACAATGAGGCAGACCACATTCGTCATCTTTTACTTTGTCCTGATTTGTCTGGGCGCCAGCGCTTGCTCGAAGTCCTCCACTGCCCAGGAAGACACGTTTTCTAAAGAATTTGACCCTGAAGCAAGACTAATTGAACTCGGTATCGAGTTGCCCGAACCGCCGCAGCCGGTTGCTAACTATGTCAACGGCGTCCGCACGGGCAATCTGATTTTTCTTGCCGGCAAGGGGCCGAAGCGTGCCGACGGTAGCGAAATCACTGGCAAGCTGGGTGCGGATGTCACCATTGAACAGGGTTATGAAGGCGCCAGGCTCACCGCCATCAACCAGCTTGCCGTGCTGAAGTACATGCTCGGCGATCTGAGAAAAGTGAAACGAGTCGTAAAAGTGCTGGGCATGGTGAACTCCGCTCCGGACTTCGTTGAACAGCCGGCAGTCGTCAACGGTTTTTCGGATTTGATCGTCGACGTTTTTGGCGATAGAGGTAAACATGCGCGGGCCGCTGTTGGAATGGCGTCGCTGCCACGAGGCCAGGCGGTTGAAATCGAAATGATCGTAGAAGTCGAAGACCAGTAACGCGCCTGTCAAAAAAATTGACGAATGGAGAGAGAGTTAATGAAATCTCGAAAGGAAATATGTCTGCGCGTGACTTTTGTTTTGTTCGCAGGCCTGGCATCACTGCAATTGGCCGCACAAACAAATCCTCTCTGGACCCAGCAGAAGGTCAAGAATTATTTACCGCACATGACCTACCCGGAGGTCGAGGCACTGCTCGAAAAGACCGACATGGTCATTATTCCGGTCGGTTCGCTCGAGCAGCACGGCGATCACCTCCCCATCGGTACGGATTTCATCAATGGCGTCGAGCGCTGCAAACTCATCGCTCAGGAACGCGATATCCTTGTGGCTCCGGTATTGATGGTCGGGCAGTCGCCCTACCATATGGGCATGGCTGGAACGATCACGCTCAGTGCCGAGACCATCCTGAAAGTTCATCTCGAGGCGGTCGAAAGCCTTATCCATCACGGATTCAAGCGCTTCATCATCATGAATGCGCACGGCGGCAATCGGGCGATCACCACATTGCTCGTCGATCAGATCAATCAGACCACCGCGGGTGTTGCCGTTAGCTTCGGGCAAGCAGCCGGACCCTTCATGGAACCCGATCCGGAGCCGCCCGCCACGGTCCTGGACCGCCACGGCGGCACCAGCGAAACGTCCAATTCGCTGTACCTGATGCCGAGTCTCGTGCAACTGGACAAAGCGGTCGCAGCTGAATTGACGCTGCCACAGCACCTGGAGGACATGCTTCCCGAGGTTGTCGACGGAGATCCTACCGCTTTGATGCTCTTTCTTGCAGAAGGCCTGAAAGCAGAAGAGACCGGCAAGAAAACATCATCGGCCGAAATGTCGTCCACAGGTGTATGGGGAGCGCGGGATCCGAAAGAAGGCTCGGCGAAAAGGGGCGAAGATATTGCGCGACGCACGGTCAATGCGGCCGTCCGGTTCATCGATCGATGGAACGAGTATGCAGGGTCAGAATAAGGCGAACGGACGAATCTGAATTATCGCCAGGTGCACCTAGCCTTGCCTGTGTTTCGAACGCCAGCGATCGATTAGCACCGCGACTATGATGACTGCACTGGTGATCAGGCGTTTGCTCGGTTCCGTGACGCCGATCTGAGCAAGCCCGCTCTGCAGGATCGAAATAATCAGGACGCCGGCAAATGCACCGATAATCGAGCCGCGTCCGCCCATGAGACTCGTGCCGCCGATCACGGCCGCGGGAAATCACGCTGGTGGCGATCGGTCCGTTGACGAACATCGCACAGGCGATTCGCGCAGAGCCGAAGTTCGCTGCAAACGTGAAGCAGCTTGCCATTATGCGTGGTGCTCTGGCATCCCTGCCGGATGGCGCGGGAAACGTCACGCCGAACGCGGAGTTTAATTTCTGGGTTGACCCGGAAGCGGCGTACGTAACGCTTAGATCGGGGATTCCAATCGAGCTGTCGCCTCTGAACGTATCGCGCAAGTCAGCGCTTTCGAAGGACTGGTACGAGCATATGCTTGCCGTCGATACGCCGTTGACAAAGCTACTGAAAGAAAATTGGGGTCGAACCGCAATTTATTAGCGACAGATGTATGCGGCGTTTGCCGGTAAGTCTGCGGAAGATAGGGAGTTAAATTGCGGTTCGACCCCAATTTTCAGGCAGAAAACGAGCAAATTACGCATTTGAATTCTCCTGCACGTTGACGCTACTCGTGGTTGATCACGGCGAGCAAATCCCGCGCATCTACTTCGGAGCCCGGCTGGACCAATATCTCGGCGACGGTTCCGTCAATATCGGCACAGACGGTTGCCTCCATCTTCATGGCTTCCATTGTCAGCAAAACGGCGCCGCGTTCAATCGAATCGCCAGCCTTGACGCTTACCGAAATGACCTTGCCCGGCATCGGCGCCCCGACATGGTCCGGATTGCCCGCCTCGGCCTGTCGCGCCGGCGGTTTCGCCGGCGTCTGCTGCCGATCGATCACGCGTACCGAGCGGGGCTCGCCGTTGAGCTCGAAGAAGATTGTTCGTGAGCCATCATCGTGTGCATCGCTGACGGCAACAAAACGCAGAATGAGTGTCTTGCCGCGTTCGATGTCGACCGAAATCTCTTCGCCGGGCTCCATGCCGTAAAAGAACACGCTGGTCGGCAGCATTGCGATGTCACCATAGGCAGCCCTGTCCGCAGCATAATCGACAAAGACGTCCGGATACATGAGATAGGATGCCAGCTGGTTGTCAGATACAGTGCGGCCAATCCGTCGTTCCGCTTCGATGCGAACCTCCTCGAGATCAACCGGTGCAATGATGTCGCCCGGGCGTTTCTTGTTGGGTGTGGCATCGCGCAGAATCTTCTTCTGTAATGCTGCTGGAAATCCGCCATGAGGCTGGCCCAGGTCGCCGCGAAATAACTCCACTACAGATTGTGGAAAAGTCACTTCCGTTGCCGGATCTTCGACCTGTTCGCGCGATATTCCACTAACTATCATCATTATTGCCATGTCCCCCACGACCTTGGAGGTCGGCGTGACCTTCACGATGTCGCCGAACATGTCATTGACCTGACTATAGGCGTTAGCCACTTCCGGCCAGCGAGCGTTGTCGATCCCAAGGGCCAGTGCCTGCTCTTTCAGGTTGGTGAACTGGCCACCCGGCATGCCGTGCACGTAAACCTCTGATGCGCCCGACCGGATGTCGGGTTCGAAAGCAACGTAGCCGCGCCTGACCTGGTCCCAGTAGTTGGAGATTGTTCTCAGTTGATCCGGCACAAGGCCGGTATCCCGTTCGTCGTGACGCAAGGCCTCGACGATGGAACCGAGATTGGGTTGCGACGTAAGCCCGCTCATCGAGTCCATCGCTGCGTCTATCGCATCGACACCGGCATCGATGGCGGCAAGAACGCTTGCCGCAGCAATTCCGCTCGTATCATGGGTATGGAAGTGGACCGGCAGCCCGGTTTCCTCCTTTATCGCACGAACCAGCGTGTGCGCCGCATGCGGGCGACACAGTCCGGCCATATCCTTGATCGCAAGGATATGCGCCCCCGCACTTTTAAGTTCGCTGGCCAATGCCAGGTAATAGTCCAGCGTATACTTGGTTTCCTTCGGGTCAGACAGGTTGCCCGTGAAGCAAATTGCGGCCTCACACAGTTTGCCTGTTTCACGCACCGCGTCGATGGACACACGCATGTTATCGACCCAGTTGAGTGAATCGAATACACGGAACAGATCAACTCCGGTTGCCGCGGCTCGTTTGACGAAGTATTGCACCACGTTGTCCGGGTAATTCTTGTAGCCAACCGCGTTGGAAGCCCGTAACAACATCTGGAGCAGGATATTCGGCATGCTTTCGCGGAGTCGCTCGAGTCGCTCCCACGGATCTTCTTTCAGGAAGCGCATCGCAACATCAAATGTGGCGCCACCCCAGCATTCCACCGATAACAACTGCGGCGCCATTCGCGCATAGTGAGGCGCTATGGCAACAAGGTCGTATCCACGCATACGAGTGGCCAGCAATGACTGGTGGGCATCCCGCATGGTGGTATCCGTCACCAGGACGCGCTTTTCACCCAGCATCCAATCAGCGAATCCCTCGGCACCGAGTTCGTCGAGCAATTGCTTGCTGCCTGCCGGCGGATCCATTGCAGCAAGTTTTGGCGCTCGAGCTGTTACACGTTCGTGGGGGCGCGCACGTCCTTTTATTTCCGGATTGCCATTAACAATGACTTCGGCGATGTATTTCATTATTCGTGTCGCACGATCCCGCTTGTGCGGCAGCGCGAACAATTCGGGCGTCGAATCTATGAAAGTGGTGTTGTAGTTCCCGGCGGCAAAATTCGGGTGCGTGATGATCTGATCGAGAAATCTCAAGTTCGTGACAACACCCCGAATGCGAAACTCCCAGAGGGCCCGATGGGTCCTGGCCACGCAACCCTCGGCGGTTGGTGCCCACGCCGTGACCTTTACCAGCAGTGAATCGTAGTGACGCGATATGATGGCGCCGGCGTAAGCGGTTCCGGCATCGAGGCGAATACCCATTCCCGCCGGGCTTCGATACGCAACGATGCGCCCATAGTCCGGCACAAAATTATTCTCCGGATCTTCGGTCGTAACGCGACACTGAATCGCATGTCCGGTGACACGAATATCGTCCTGTAAGGGTACGCCGCTCTCGGGCATGTCCAGGGTCAGGCCGGCTGCGATGCGGATTTGCGCCTGCACGATGTCGATGCCGGTCACCGCTTCGGTGACGGTATGTTCAACCTGGATACGCGGATTGACTTCAATGAAATAGAATTCGCCGGTATCCGCATCCTGCAGGAACTCGACCGTGCCCGCATTGCGATAACTTGCTGCGCGGCCGAGTCGCAGTGCGGCTTCACAGAGGTCTGCTCTTTGCGACTCGCTAAGGAATGCTGCCGGTGCACGCTCCACGACTTTCTGGTTGCGACGTTGTACCGAACAGTCCCGTTCATACAGATGCACAAGGTTGCCGGCGCTGTCGCCGATGATCTGTACCTCGATGTGCCGCGCATTGCGTACCAGCTTTTCGAGGTATACCTCATCGTTGCCGAACCCCGCCATGGCCTCGCGACGCGCTATAGGGAGGAGTTCGAACAGCTGCGCTTCGTTTTCGATAACACGCATTCCCCGACCGCCACCGCCCCAACTGGCTTTGAGCATCAACGGGTAGCCGATCTCGCCTGCGAGACTCACGCATTCATCCAGAGATTCGGGCAATGGCGCGGTTGCGGGCATGACCGGCACGCCAGCCTTCAGCGCCACGGCACGGGCGGATATCTTGTTTCCGAGCAAACGCATCGTCTCTGCAGTCGGACCGATGAGTATTACTCCGGCCGCGTCGCAGGCATCCGCAAATTCCGGATTCTCTGACAGGAATCCGTATCCTGGATGGATTGCATCGATGCGAGCTTCGTGTGCAATTCGCAGTATGTCGGCAATGTCGAGATAAGCCTCGACAGGACCCTTGCCCTCACCTACAACGTAGGCCTCGTCGGCCTTGTTCCGGTGCAGCGAAAAACGATCTTCCTCCGAGTAAATAGCGACGGTCCGGAGGCCCAGCTCGCTGGCCGCGCGCATGATGCGAATTGCAATCTCGCCCCGGTTCGCAATCAAGATACTGCCGAGGCCCGGCAGCCTGCTGTCTTTTTTCATTCAGATGGGCCTCAATCGAAGTCTTTGTCCCAATCACCCTGCTCATTCGCTTTCTTTACACCGTTGAGATACGCAGCAGAGCAGGCGCCATCGCTCGCCCGATGATCAAACGAATGGGCCAGAACGCCTGTGGGGCGAATTGCAATTGTATCCACGCCGGCCACTTCAACGACTACCGGGCGCTTCTTGCCTGGCAACTATAACCGATCGCAGCGACTATCCCGCGCGAACTTCTTCACGGCGTCCAGATTCGCTCCCGGCGATTATGTGAACCACGTCCGGTGGTGCTGTTTCACCCGAACGCCAAATAAAAAAGGGACCCAAAAGGGTCCCTTTTTTGCTTTGGTGGTGATGGGTGGAATTGAACCACCGACCTGCGGGTTATGAGTCCACCGCTCTAACCATCTGAGCTACATCACCATTGTTAATTGCTAATCAATTCTACCCATCATATGGGTGGAATGGATTCGAATCGACCTGTGTCGATTCTCACCCTGCGGGCGCCTCCGGCGTCCAAATCGCTAACGCGATTTGTGAACCACCGACCTGCGGGTTATGAGTCCACCGCTCTAACCCTGCGACTCCGTCGCCCCGCTACATCACCATTGATCGTTACCTGCCAATTCTACTTGTTACATGGGTGGAATGGATTCGAATCGACCTGTGTCGATTCTCACCCTGCGGGCGCCTCCGGCGTCTAAATCGCTAACGCGATTTATGAACCACCGACCTGCGGGTTATGAGTCCACCGCTCTAACCCTGCGACTTCGTCGCCCCGCGACATCAGCAGAGTATTATTTGCCCCAGACGACGAAGTTTTGATTGCCGCACTAAAGATCAATTCGCACCAGGCCTCAACGCACTTCAAACTCCGCGGTCGAATTGGGGAGCAAATTGTCCGGTTGGCGGCCAACTCTGTCAAGCACATACAGCGTTATTCGAGCCCAAATACGTACAGGGTTCCGCCGCCCGTGGATACCACGCGCTGCTTTCCATCCACGGCGAAAGACATCGGATTCGTGCGCACGGCCCCGCCGCTCTGGAAGTCCCACAGCGCCTCGCCGGTAGCCGCATCGAGCGCGAAAACATTGCCCTCGTTGCTGCCACCGAATACCAGGCCGCCTGCGGTGGCCATGACTCCGGCCCAGGGCGGCGAATGGAGCATGAATTCCCACTGCTGCTTGCCGGTCAGCACGTCCAGCGCGCGGATCGCGCCAGCGGCATCGTCCCCGGACAGCGCCTGCTCACCGCCACCTAGGAACGGCTCGCCCGCTTCATATTCGACATCCGCTTTGTAGTACACCGAACCCATTAGCCGGGTAGACACAAAAAACTGTTCCGTCTGTGGGTTGTATGACGGACTGAACCAGTTCGTGGCGCCCTGCAAGCTTGGCCAGACCAGGTTGCCGTCGTAGGTTGGATCCATACCTGGAATGACGATTGGCCGACCCGCCTCGTCGAGACCCGTGGCCCAGGTTTGTTTCGAGTACTCATTGCCGTGCAGGAATTCGCCGGTTTCCCGATCCAGTAAATAGAAGAACGCATTGCGATTCGCCAGCGCGACGATCTTGCGTTCTTCATCGTTGAATTCGGCATCGAGCAGTATCGGAATCTGATTCGCGTCCCAGTCATGGGTGTCGTGGGGCGTGTACTGGAAGTGCCATTTCAACTCGCCGCTGTTCGGATCCAGCGCAATGATCGAGCATGAATACAAATTGTCGCCCGGCCGAACATCACCGTTCCAGTCGGGTGCCGGATTGCCAACCGTCCAGTAGAGCAGGTCCAGATCGGGATCGTAAGAGCCGGTCAGCCAGGTTGACCCGCCACCCGTCTGCCATGCATCGCCCTGCCAGGTTTCGCTGCCCGGTTCACCCGGCGCCGGTATCGTGTAAAAGCGCCAGTCGCGTTCGCCGGTCGCCGAGTCGTAGGCATCCACGAATCCGCGTACACCCGCCTCTGCCCCGCTGACGCCGATGATGATCTTGTTTTCGATCGCAAGAGGCGCGAGCGTTAGCGCGAAGCCGATGTCATTATCGGCAACTTCCACGTCCCAGCGGACTGCGCCGGTCGCCGCATCGAGTGAGACCAGATGCGCGTCGAGCGTCGCGACATAAACCGCATCGTCCAGCAACGCCACACCACGATTTACTTTCGGGAAACCAATGTTCTTGACGGCTTCATCGATATCCGGCGTCCAGCTCCATAATCGTTTCCCCGTTCTCGCGTCGAGCGCGGTAACGGTGCTTGGTGGTTCCGTCAGGTACATTATTCCGTCGGCCACCAGTGGCGTTGTTTCAACCAGGCCGGCGCCTGTGTGTGTTGAGGGCTGCATCTGGTAGGCCCAGATCACTTTGAGGTCATCGACATTTTCGGTATTGATTTCAGCCAACGGCGAAAATCGCTCCGATCGATACGTTCCCGAGTACGTCAGCCAGCTGTCTTTATCGTCTGCAGCATTGACCAGGCGTTCGAAACTTACTTCCGCATTAACCGCCGGAGACATTATCAGAGCCGCAACCAGTAGTATCTTTTTCATCATTGGCTCCGGAGGCTCATCAGGTAAGAAACCACGTCGTCTATGTCCTGCCCGGACAACGTCGCTCCATATTCAGGCATCAGGCTGTGCGCGAAGATTTTTTCGAACTCGATCAGATCGTCCTTGCGGAATGAATGCACGGTCCCGCTGACATCGCGAACCTGAATCGAAAACGCGTCCTCGTTGACACGTAATCCTTCCACACGATCCTCGAGTGTCCTGACACGTACCGTCAGATAGTCTTTATAACCACTTGTCTGGGACTGCGCCTCGGCAGGTTTGACCAATGAGCTGCGCAGATAGTCGAGTCCTCGCTGGTCGCCAATAGTGGTCAGTTCCGGTCCAATACCGATTCCGTGACCGGCAATGATGTGGCACGCGGGACAGCCGCCAATATTCTGGTAGACGGTCGAACCCCGGTCCGGATCACCGGGCATTTCCTCGGCTTCGAGGCGCCCAAGCGTTCGCACGTACCCGGCCACTCTCATCGTCTGCGCATCATCCAGTGACCAGATTGCCGGCATCCCGGTGCCCGGAATGCCGTCATCGATCAGGGCAATCAGCTCCTCGTCGTCGTTGGCGTACTGAAGCGCAGGCCTGGCCAGGTTCGAGCCCTCGCCGCCCGCACCGTCAATTCCGTGACAACGCGCGCAATGGATGCGGAACAGTCGTTCGCCGTCGGCCAGGTCGCCCGCAGTCAGCAGATCCAGGGGAGACTGCGCCAAAGCAATTGGCGAGAATAGAAACAGGGTTAGCGCAAATACCATGCCGTTCTTCATGACGACTACCTCGTTCCAGGCGCTGCGAATATGCAATCGAATCTAACAGACCCGCAGGCGACAAGGAAGAACGCAGGTATTACCCGCCGCCAGGGGAGACGGTCGTATAATGACTGCCACTTCAGTTCGGACGCGCCCATGTTTGACAACCCCGAGATTCCCATCGATGAATTGCCGAGGATTGACACGATCACCTGGCTGCACATGGATGGGAAATACGCCCGCCGCAAACTGGCGGATGCAGCGATCACATTCTTTATTATTCTGATCGGAATCACCGTGCTGCAGACCATATTTGGCAGCGCGTTCGCCGAGGGTGGACCAGACGTCAATCTCGGCTGGCTCTGGTTGATACCGTTCCTGGTGGGCGTGCCCCTCTTTGCATGGCCGTTCATTAGCGTGCCGAAGAAGGGCTACGCGGTCAGGGATAAGGACATCGTCTACAAGTCTGGCGTGTTCTGGCGCACCGTCACCGCAATCCCTTTTAACCGCATTCAACATGTCGAGAAGAGCAGCACCCCGCTCGATCGTAAGTTCAAGCTGGCCTCGCTGCAGTTGTTTACTGCCGGTGGCTCCGGTGGTGATCTGAGAATTCACGGTCTGTCAGCGAAGACGGCGGAGAAACTTCGCAAATTCATTCTGGACAAGATCGGATCCAGTATTGAGTAAGAGCAAAGAGAAGCGTTGGCGGCATACCTCGCCGCTGGCCGCCATTTTCTACCTGGGGAAGATCTACAAGGCCATCGCGCAGAATGCGGTGCAGACGTTTGCGCCCCTGGTCGCATTGCTGGTCGCCGCCCAGGGCAACCTGGTTGGCAAGGTTGCCTTCGGCATCGTCGCGTTCGTGACGGTAACGGTCGTGAGCGCGATCGTGCGGTTCTGGTTCTTCCGTTACCGAATTACGGATGACTCGGTTCTGATTCGCGAAGGTGTCTTTAAGAAGTCCCAGCTCGATATCAAGTTTGAACGCATCCAGGCCATCAATACGAAGCAAAACATCGTGTTTCGTCCGTTCGATCTGGTCACCGTTACGTTTGATACCGCGGGTTCCGCCAAACTGGAGGGAAACCTTCCTGCCATCAAGTCCGACCTCGCCGAATCGCTGAAAGCGCGTATTCGAACGGAACGCAAGCAGCAGGCAAGCGGCGAAGAAGACGATTCCGAGGTGAGAAATGAATCGCGGAAGTTACTGCAGCTCAATAAATTCGACATGGTTCGCATTGGACTATCGAGCGGTCGCGTTCTGATTGTTCTCGCGTTGCTCGGTCCTCTCATGGACAACATCGACAAACGAGTCGAGCGATTCATCAATGAGAGCGATATAGTTGCGATTCTCGATAACTTGGGGATTTCGGTAGCAAGCGGCGCCAGCCTGGTCATCGGCGCGATATTCTTGTTACTTATACTGTTAGCCGGCGCTTCAATCGTAGGTGCCTTTCTTCGCTACTACAATTTTGAGCTTCGAGCGGAAGAAGATACCTTGCGATCGACAGGTGGATTACTGACGCGACACGAGCATTCGATCAATCTCGCCAAGATTCAGTCACTGCGAGCGATACAGAATCCGGTTTTGCGTTTTTTCAAACGCTATCGATTGCGCGCCAAACAAGCATCCAGCGGCAAGCCGGGCAAGGGCAAGCAGTTCGTCGTGCCGCTATGCGATGCAGAACAATTACCGCAACTCAGTGACGAAATTTTCGGAGCTGAATTTACTGATGTGAATCTGGAACCCCGGTCTACCTCATTCCGGCCAATCGCCAGGAGCTACATTCGGTCGCGGTTTTTGTTGTTTGGTTTCCTTCCCTCCGCAGCAATTACGCTCCTTTTTTCACTTCTGATCGGAAAAATTGCGCTGATGTTCCTTACGTGGATCCCAATTAGCGCCCTGGGCGTCTGGATCCACTACCGAAAGTTCGGTTTCGAGATTGCCGCCAATGGCATCATATTGCGACGAGGATTCATTGGCTACCAGACGGTTGCGTTCCTGCACCGGAAAGTGCAGCGCATCAGCGTGACGCAGACGCCACTGCAGGAGCGCAAAGGTCTGGCCACAATTCGCTTCTACCTCGCGTCGGGCTCGCTTAGACTGCCGTATGTTGACTTTGAAATGGCCAGGCAATTGCGCGATTACATTCTCTACAAGGTTGAATCCAGCCAGCTGGCATGGCACTGACATGCGACGACGACTTGGACTGGGCATCTGCCTTGCTGCTTTCGCAGTTCTTGCGGCGTGTACGGAAAACCTGTCGACGGATCGGCCATACATACTGGCAACCGCGACGACAGGTGGAACCTACTATCCGGTCGGCGTCGCCCTGGCCACGATCACGAAGGCGCAGCTTTACGAAACCTATGGCATAAGCCTGTCCGCGATCAGCTCTGCAGGATCGGCCGAGAACATAAAGTTAATGCGGGACAATCAGGCGCAGTTTTCAATGTTGCAGGGCATATTTGCGGCCTGGGCGTGGAATGGCGATGGGCCGATCAGCCAGCCGCAGCCCTGGCTGCGCAGCATTGCCGCGTTATGGCAGAACACGGACCATTTCGTCTTGCTGACCGAGCTGACCGTCGATGGCACGATCTGGGACATCGATAAGCTGGATGGCCAGCGTTTCGTGTTGGGTGCGAGAAATTCCGGCGCTGAGAAGAGTGGCGATCACATCCTGAAAAGTCTCGGTATCGATTACGAAGACAAGCTCGATCTGGCCTACATGGGCTACGGCGCAACAGCCAATGCCATACAGGATGGGACAATCGTTGGCATGAACATCCCGGCAGGGCCGCCCGTGACCGGCATCACCCGTGCGTTCGCGATGGTGGGCGAGGACCTGACCTTGCTTACCTTCACTGACGAGGACATCGAGGCGATCAACACCACTTATCCATTGTGGAGTCGCTATGTCATCCCGGCCAACACCTATCCGAATCAGCCGGAAGACATCCAGGGTATTGCCCATCCGAATCTTCTCACTGTCCGGGCGGATATTCCTGACGAGGTTGTTTACCAGATCACGAAAACACTGTGGGAGAATCTTGCCGCGCTGCGTGAGATCCACAAAGCAACACGCGGCGTTTCGCTCGAGACCGCGTTGACGGGTATCGGCGCTCCGCTCCATCCCGGGGCGGTACGCTACTATCGCGAACAGGGAATGACCATTCCAGCAGCGTTGATGCCACCTTGAACGAGAAAATCATCAAGTGGCTGGCCATCGCGTTCGCCCTGTTTCACGTATACAACAATCTCTTCACCGTTGTATCCGAACTGTGGTTCGCGGCAATACATTTCGGCGGTTTTGGGGCTTTGTGTGCGCTGGGCTTTCACCATAGCGATACGACAACGCGGCGCATCCTGAACTATTGCCTTGCCATCCTGGCAATTTCCATTCCCGTGTACCTGATTGCATTTGAGGATGCGCTTTACGCACGCGAGTCCAGCTTCATATGGAGCGACTACTTTTTCGCCGGACTGGCTATCCTGCTTGCGATGGAATTTACACGCCGCACCAGCGGCTGGTTCATGCCAACGCTGATTGCGATCTGCCTCTCCTATATTCTGTTTCTCGGTCGCTACGTGCCCGGCGTGTTTTCGTTTCCGGGCTTAAGCCTCGAGACAGTTCTGTACCGAACTTACTTCAGCGGTGACGGCATGTTCGGCATGGTCGCCAACATTTCGTCGACGTTCGTGTTCATGTTTATCCTGTTCGGCGCGTTTCTGTTGAAGTCGGGTGCCGGCGATTTCATCGTCAATGTCGCACGAAGTTTTGCGGGTCGCTTCCAGGGCGGCGCGGGTCATGTCGCAGTGGTTGGCTCGGGCCTGATGGGCTCGGTTTCCGGCTCGGCGGTTGCGACGACCGTTTCGACCGGCGTCATCACTATTCCCATGATGACGCGCTCCGGGTTCACGCCCCGATTCGCGGCCGGTGTCGAGGCGGCCGCATCGACCGGCGGGCAACTCATGCCACCGGTGATGGGCGCCGGCGCATTTGTCATGTCGAGCTATACGCAGATTCCCTACCTGCACATCATCGCCGTATCCGTCCTGCCCGCCCTGCTGTACTTCCTGACGGTCGCGTTCTTTGTACGCATAGAGGCTCGTCGCCTCGGTCTGGCAGTCAATCAGGACGACGATCAGCCAACAGCGCTTGCCGCACTTCGCAGTGGCTGGCATTTCATCATTCCGCTGGCAGTATTGGTGACGTCATTGATCATCGGCTATACGCCGGTCCGGTCAGCGACGCTGGCGATCTTTGCCGTCATCGCTGTTTCCTGGATCACCGACACACCTATGACATTGAATCGGTGCATGGAGGCGATTCTCGACGCGCTACGCATCATGGTGCCAACGGCAATCCTGCTGATTGCCGTCGGTCTCGTCGTCAATGTAGTGACGACTACCGGGCTGGGTAACGCGTTCTCGTTGATGATTGTCGAATGGGCTGGTGGCAGTCTCTTTCTGACGCTCGTTCTGGTTGCGGTGGCATCCCTGATTCTTGGCATGGGGCTGCCCGTGACGGCTTCATACATCGTGCTGGCGACGCTGGCTGCTCCGGCGCTCTACGATTTGATCAGCCAGACCGCCATGTTGCAGGCTTTGAGCGCAAGCGATTTGCCCTCGAATGTAAGCGCCGTCGTTGATCTGTTCGGCGGCGACCCCGTTCGGGCACTCACTGAAATGCCGATCGAGATGCGCCAGCTCGTGCGCGGCGAACTGCTCGATCCCTCACTTGTTACCGGCATGCTGCTAAGTGCGCACCTGATCATCTTCTGGCTTTCGCAGGACAGTAATGTGACGCCACCGGTCTGCCTGGTTGCCTTCACTGCGGCGGCGATAGCCGGCACGCCGCCGATGCGCACCGGCTTGACGGCCTGGAAAGTCGCCAAGGGGCTTTACCTTGTTCCAGTCTTATTCGCGTTCACGCCGCTGATTACCGGCAACTGGGTTGAAAGGATCAGTGTATTTGTCTTTGCCTGCTTCGGACTGTACGCATTGGCGGGGCTCCTGCAGTGGCACCTGGAGGAAAAACTCAATCCGGTTACGGCGATACTTGTATTGGCGAGCGCCGCTTGCCTGCTGTGGACGCCGTTTGGCATAACCATTCATGTCGCAGGTGCGCTGTTACTCGCTGGAATCGTCTTCTACCAGCGACGCTCGATCAGACATTGAAGCGAAAATGCATCACGTCGCCTTCCTGGACGATGTACTCCTTCCCTTCCAGGCGTAAACGCCCTGCTTCTTTAGCACCTTGCTCACCATTACCTGCCACGAAGTCGTTATAGGCAATCACTTCCGCACGGATAAAGCCTTTTTCAAAATCCGTGTGAATTTCTGCCGCGGCTTTCGGCGCGGTAGCACCGATGCGAGTGGTCCACGCGCGGACCTCTTTTTCGCCAGCGGTGAAAAACGTCTGTAATCCGAGCAGTTTATAGCCGCAGCGAATGACACGATTGAGACCAGGCTCTTCCAGGCCCAGGTCCGCGAGGAACTCCACTTTGTCTTCGTCATCCAGCAGCGCTATCTCCGATTCGATAGCGGCGCAAATAACGACGATCTCTGCACCTTCTGATTTCGCCAAAGCCGCGACCGCATCGACATGTGGATTGTTTTCGAATCCACGCTCATCGATATTGGCCACGTACATGACCGGTTTCTCCGTGATCATGTGCAAATCGCGTATGCGATCCCGGTCGTTCTCGTCCAGGTCAAGCGTGCGAAGCGGAAACCCTTCGGCCAGGTGATCTCGAACCCGTTTCAATACATCGCGCAGCGCAATGGCTTCTTTCTCGTTGGTTTTCGCATTCTTCTCCGCTTTGAAAAGCTGTTTTTCAACGGACTCCAGATCGGCGAGCGCAAGCTCGGTATTGATCGTTTCGATATCGTCGACCGGATCGATGGAGCCGGCTACATGCGTAACATCATCGTCCTCGAAACATCGGACCACGTGCGCAATCGCATTGGTTTCGCGAATGTTTGCCAGGAACTGATTGCCGAGACCCTCGCCCTGCGACGCGCCTTTCACAAGGCCTGCAATATCGACGAATTCCATCGTCGTCGGGATCGTCTTCTGCGGATTCACAATGCCCGTGAGCACGCCGAGGCGCGGGTCCGGCACGGGGACGATTCCAACATTGGGTTCGATCGTGCAGAAAGGATAATTTTCCGCCGGAATTTCAGCTGCCGTCAGCGCATTGAACAAGGTTGATTTGCCCACGTTGGGCAGGCCGACGATGCCACACTTTATTGCCATAAAACTTCCCACTCCACTAAAAAAAACCGGGGTCGAACCGCAATTTAATTGAAGTCAAACCAACCCCTTCGACGGTTGATACCAGAGGCTGGCTATTACCCAAAACCTCGGTTCGACCCCACTTTTTTAATCTTTTGTATGCAGTTCTTTCATCGCTGCGCTTAAGCCGTCTTCAACCAGCAGCGGCATCACGTCCGCTGCATCATCGACATTGCGGAGAATTGCCGCTTCGACGTCGCTCGATGCTTTCTTGAGAACGTAGGAAGTGACCTGATCCTTCTGACCCGGATGCCCGACGCCCAGTCGCAGGCGAAGAAAATCGCGTCCGCAATGCTGAATGACGTCGCGCAAACCGTTGTGGCCACCGTGGCCACCGCCGTCTTTGAGCTTTACCGTTCCTGGCGGCAGATCAATTTCATCGTGAGCAACCAACAGCTGGTTTGCCTTCAAACGATAGTAATCGAGCATGCCGCGAACCGGGCCACCACTCAGATTCATGTAGCTCTGCGGTTTAACCAGCCAGACGTCACGGCCTGCGATATCGACTTTGCAGATGTCGGCGTCAAAGCGTTTTTCGTATTTGAAAGAGACATTAGCGCGCCTTGCCAGCTCGTCAACGAACCAGAAGCCGGCGTTGTGTAGCGTTCGCTCGTAACGCTCTTCGGGATTGCCAAGCCCGGCGATCATTGTGAGGTGAGTTGTCATAGCGACACCATGGTAGCGCTTTAGCCTTAGTCAACAAAAAGGCCGCCACAAAGGGCGGCCTTCTCGCGATCAACCTGATCCTGTCAACCCTCGTCGGAGCCACCTTCGCTACCAGCTTCCGCGGCAGGCGCTTCGCCTTCTTCGCCGGCAGCAGCTTCTTCACCCTCCGCTGCTTCGGCCTCGACCTCTTCCTCGATTTCAACAACCTTGATGACATGGATGGAGACGATCGCCTGATCGTGCTCGGGACCCTGAGCAAGCTCGGGAATTTCAACGCCATCAGGCAACTTGATGTCAGACAAATGCAACATCTCGTTGAGATCGAGATTTTCAATATCCACTTCAAAATATTCTGGAAGATCTTTCGGCAGACAGCTGACCTCGACATCAGTCATCAGTCTGGAAACAGATCCACCACCCTCTTTCACGCCCACGGCAGATTCCGTATTCAGGTAGTGAATGGGCACGTTCATGGTGATCTTTTCGTCCGCGACAATACGCTGGAAATCCATGTGCAAAACCCTGCGTTTAGCAGGATGACGCTGGATGTCCTTGACGATAGCGGCCTGGCTTTTCTCACCGACCTTTATGTTCAGGATGCTCGAATAGAACGACTCGCTCTCGAGTTGATGCAGAACGCGATTGTGATCGAACGCCAGCTTTCTGGGCGGACGACCGGCACCATAGATGATTGCAGGAACTTTTCCTTCATGACGCAGGCGGCGGCTCGCACCTTTCCCCTGGTCTTCACGAATTTCCGCAATCAGATCGAAATCTTTACTCATTGGAGCTCTCCGATAACTGATTGATTATAAAGCTTTTTACGGCTTCCATAAAAAATCCCGATCGCGACCAACCGGGCATGGGGCGCGAATAGTAGCCCAAAGCCGTAAAACCCGCAACGCGCCTCGTAAATTCCGCGCCGGCGTCCACCGCAGACCCCGGCTTTTGCAGTTGCCAACACCGAAATCGCTTTGTAGCTATCATCGGCCTGAGAACAGTCATTTGGCGAGTATAAGGAACGGAACGTGAAGAAGATTAGTTGGATGATATTCATGCTGGTCACATCGGCCGCGTACGGGCAGGACAGGACGGCGGACCCGGACGATGTAGCCACCATTGATGGGCTGATCAACGCCTATTATGAAAGCGTCTCAGGACACCCGGGCAAGAGAGACGGTGAACGAATGCTGTCGCTGTTTATAGAAGGTGGGAAGATCAGTATCAATCTCACCAGCGACGAGCCAACACATCAGCTGGCGGAGGACTACCTGAAGACTGAAAACTTCCTGACGATCTCAACCGATTTCTTTGAGCGTGAAATCTCGCGCGATACCCAGGCGTTCGGCTACATGGCGAATGTCATTAGCACCTACGGCATAAGCGATGCGATGGAAAACACAGATTACACCGCCCGGGGCGTCACCGTCTTCCAGCTCGTCAGGCATAGTGGGCGCTGGTGGATTCTAAGCACGATGTGGCAGCGGGAAGGCCCCGAACTTCCACTGCCGCAACACTTGCTTGATTAGAAAGACAACTTTCACAACAGATCTCCGGATTTCATCAGGTGTAATCCATCAAGCGCGGCTTGCGTATCAACTACCAGTGTGTGGCTACCCTGGGAGTCAACGTAGGTGACTTCAATTTGACGGGGCGAAGGCGACAACGGGAAAAAGAAAACGAGAGGTAGTTCCTCCTGCGCCGTCAACACAACGGGCAGTGGCGTCTGACGGGACACAATCTGCTTGTTCACCCTGCCATTATTTACGCCGCGAAAAGTCCCGCCGACCGCCAGTGCGGGTATCAGGATGAGTCCTCCGGTGGCAGCGACAGCGGCGGTTCCGGAATATAAACCGGCAGCGGATACGACAGCTACGGTGGTGGCTCCGGCAAGTGCGCTGGCGGTTAAAAGGGTGCCCGCACTGGCGCCGGCTTTGACCTTCAGTCCTTCGCCCTTGTAGCGGCGATTCGTATCCTTCGTACCCTTAACCAGCTGCTTGCGATTTGCCCGGGTTTCAATCCGCGTGCCAAGTGAGTCCAGCACGGCGATATCCGTAATACTTATCGGTTCATCGGTCAGGTTTTGCATCCGTATAAGGTACTCATCCCAGTCCACGTTCTTCGCCCACGTGCCGGGGCCGCCCCGAACGATGACCCAATCCAGGGTCGCTGACAGGCGCTGATCTGATGCAGTCGCAAGAATCTGGGGGCTCACGATTGGTTGCGGCTCCTTAAGCACCTTGCTGCCGCCGCAGGCCGTTAAGCCCTGCATGAGTCCGATCAGGATGAGAATTTTTGCGAGTGCGATTGTTGTCTTGGTATCCATTGCGCCATTCCTCTTGCCATCGAGCCAACTGGTGACAAGTATTGCGCCAGGCCGCTCTCGCGGCCTGAGGATTGACCTAGCAAGCCCTGATCATTTACTGATGACAGCGGCGAAAATGGTGTAAACCATTGATTTTGCCTAAGAACCCACAACGCCGATGTCCGATGCTGCTGTTAGACGGATATATGTCCGCCTCGGGCCCCATTAGCAGTGACGAAGGCTGATTTTAGCCAAATGTCCAGGTTCGGCGGCAAAGCGGACGTAAAACGCGTTCAAATCGCCGCTTTCTGACTGTCGCTATTGGCCATAGGGAAGCCAAAGAGGCCAGTAGTTGGTTATCCAACTATACAAATGAGCCCTGTCGCAAACGCGAAAAGTGGAGCTCACGCCGGATATCATTGTTTGAGAAGCGCTTGCAGATCACCGTGGACAGGCCGACCACCGAACATGGTCAACATTACCTTGGTTTCTGAGATCTGCTTCGCTGGAATGTCGAACAGGTTTCGATCCAGCACTATCAGATCTGCCAGCTTGCCGACTTCGATAGAGCCGCTTGTTTTGTCCAAGCCATTGACGTACGCCGAATTGATTGTGAATGCAGCAAGTGCCGTAGCCAAATCGATGGTCTCATTCGGCATCAACGTCTCGCCATCGCCGTCGGCGTCTGTTCGCGTGACAGCCGTTTCGATCTGCGGGAACGGATTCGCAGTCGAGACTGACCAGTCGCTACCGAATGCAATCATGCCTCCCGCATTAATGACTGAGCGGATTGTGTACAACCAATTCGCGCGCTCCTCGCCGATGAACGGAATCGTCAGGTCGGTTATGTAGCTATCCGCGTACGCCCACAACGGCTGAAAGTTGGCGATTACGTCAAGCTCGCGAAATCTTGGGAGGTCGTGCGGGTGAATTGCCTGCAGATGCGAGATGTGATGCCGCCGGTGTGCGTTGCCATTAGCGTCTATCGCAGCGGCGACTGCATCCAGGGATTGTGAAATTGCCGCATCTCCAATAGCGTGAAAGTGAACTTGAAACCCTTCCGCGTCCAAAGCAGTAACCACTTCCTTCAAGTGGTCCGGCTCAAGCATTGGAATACCAGTCGGGTTGCCATCGACGTAATATGGCTCCGACATCGCGGCGGTATAATTCTCCATCACCCCGTCTTGCATGATTTTGACGGCACTGGCACGCACATTGCCGGTGGAGTACTCATCCCGCAGGCGCGCGAGTTCCTCGATTTGGTCCAAGCCCAGTGTCCTTTCCCACCAAAGCGATCCCACCACGTGCATCGAGAGCTCATCGCGCTGGTCCAACGCCCGATAGGCGTTCAGCTCTGGCTGCAGAACTATCGCATCGTTGATCGCAGTAATACCCCAGCTGTTCAGGAGGTCGATCGAGTACTTCATGCTCTTTTGGTCGAACTCGGGCGACGACGGCGGAATATGGGTGGTCAGCAACGCCATTGCGCCCTCCTGCAGGCTGCCGATAATCTCACCGGTCTCGGTATCGCGGTCCACTATGCCGCTCACGGGATCCTGAGTGTCTTCATCAATACCCGCTGCCTTTAGTGCGGCGCTATTAGCCCATCCGGTATGGCCGTCCTGTGAAGTCAGGTAGACGGGACGGTCCGGGACAACAACATCAAGTATCTTCTTGCTTGCTCGTGCGCCAGGGCCGAAAACGGCCATCGACCATCCACCGCCCAAGATCCAAGGCTCGTCCGGATTGGCATCTGCATATGCTTTCACCGCCGCTACGTAACTCTCCTCCGAATCTAAACCATTAAGATCGACTGTCAGTGCTTCTTTGCCGGCTCCCATTGGATGAATGTGAGCGTCTTGAAAAGACGGCATCAACATTTTTCCACGAAGATCGACGACGCGCGTATCCGGACCTCGCGGAGCATCGACATCGTTATCAAAACCTACAAAGATAATCTTTTCGTCGCGCAAGCCGACCGCTGTGGCCCAGGCGCGATTAACGTCCATTGTGTATACCGCGCCGTTTACAAACAGTATGTCTGCGTAATCTACTGTTGCCGTATCAGGCGCATCCTGCGTGCACCCTGCGGCCGTGAGCGCCAACAGCGCGAGACAACAAAATCGAAACTTCAACATGATCTTCTTCCGGGTTCCAGGTGAATGAGCATTGATGGCATGCCCGGTAACATAGGATTCGCCAATTTGAACGGCTGCTCTGAGTCATTAGCCGTCTTCCAGCCGTAGTTTAGCTGAATGTACGGTTTAGAGTGGTGACCTCAATCGGTCGATGCAACACCTAAACGCTAACTATAGAGCGGTGGATGTTGCATATAAAGCAAAGACCGAGCGTTTACTTTAGCTCAGAGCAGAAGAACCTGATGTGGGATCGCTGGCAGGCTGGTGATTCTTTGCATGAGATTGCTCGTCTTTTTTGATCGAGGCAGACGTTTGGTTCGCTGAATCTTGCAAACGACTATGACCGCCTTCCACCGAAATTTGCAAAAAGGCGCTGATGCTCCCCGATAATTCGTGCCGTTTCCTCGGGCTCCGCGTGCGTGGACCAATCTCCTGGTTTGTAGATACCGCCGAGCAACAGCACGTCTGATCGCGAAAACATGTAGAGATCACCCTCTCCGCCACCAATCGTCAGGTAGTCGACCTCCGGGTCCGGCGGCATGAAAATTAGCTGACCTTTGACGGGCACCAGTTCTTCATCGCCGAACAACGCCCGGGCGCCGAGGCCAGTGCAGTTGAAAATGACCGGTTCGGACAGCGAAAGCAGCTCTTCCTTGTCACCGAAATTGCGTATAACGAACCGGCCGCCGGCCTGGTGAAAATCTTCGATAGTGCGTCTCAGGAAGATTGCGGGTTCGATCATCATCGTGACTGTCGATCGCATATATCGCGTGGGAAACGGGTGCTCGCCCGGTCCGTAAACCTCGTTATAGGGATACAAATGCGGAAAACTGCCGTCAAACGGCCTCAGCTTGTCCTCCAGAGAATCAGTCGGCCAGTGCATTTCAACCCACCGGATTCCATAGTCCGCACCGCCCAGGTTGGTGAACGCATGGTGTGAGATTCGTGCAGCAAAATCGAGACGTGACTTGAACGCATCCGTTGATACTTCAGGATTGTGGGCGCCACCAGGACCAAACTCGCCGGCGGCGACGTTGGACGTCGTATGACGGGCCATGTCGCGCGTGTAAATCGTTACGTTCCAACCGGCATCCTGAAGCAATCGTGCGCTCGTTAACCCTAATACACCACCACCGATGACGGCGACATCACGGTGTTCGATGCCGGCCGTTTCCCTGACGGCCAGCGCAGAAGAACCCCAGGACAGGGTGAGCCCGGAACTACCATGACCATAGTTGTGGACGATAATTTTTTCGCCAAGCTTTTCGCTCCGAACGACGAATCCAGCAGCACGATAGGGCCGGTGTCCAACGACTTCGCGAATGATGTTCTCTGCAGATATACGCGGTGCCACCCAGGGATTCCTGGAATACGGTCGACGAAATCTCGATGTGCTAACCATTGTCGGCACGCACGCACCGAGTGAAGCTGCGACCGCGCCGCTGCCGATCGTTTTAAGCAAGCTACGCCTGAGGTTTCGTTTTCCGTTTGTCATAGATTTATCTCGTCAAAGCCCGTCGGACGGCTCACACATCCCAATCATAGCTCGATGGTCGCTTTCAGATCGCGGTTAAGGGGACATGCTCGCCAGACTGACCGTCGCCTGTGTCAACAACATCGAGTGTTTCGGCAAGATCTTTCACGCGATAGATGCGGGTTTGGTTGGTCCCAGGCCTGCCAGGCACGCCGCGCAATCAAATAGCACCAAAAAAAAGCGCCGGAGGAATGCTCCTCCGGCGCCGACTATTGTATTCGCGGAGGTGGGAGATCTCCCGCAAAGCTGGTTCGTGTACCGTCCTCAGGTTTCGCCAAAGTTATAGCGGAATTGTGCGCCCCACATTCTTGGGGCGCCAACATGAACGATCGTTATACCAGGCGCCGCGTTTCTAAGCGGGTTGAGCGTGTTTGCCGTAAACGCGGGCGCACTGTCTTCCTTGTAAGGGAATATTGTGTTGGCCGTGCCCCCTGCCCAACCGTTACCAGATCGCACGTATTCCTCATCGAAGCAGTTGCTGCAGAAGAGGGACACTTCGTAATCGCCGTCCTGCGACACCCACTTGATGCGAGCGTTAGCCAGACCGTAGTCGGGAATATACAGGGTCGTGCTGTCCTGCGGTGACGATGCATGCTCATCAGTAAAGGCATAGTCGATACTGGTAACGATGCTCGCGCCACTGGACAAATCAGAAGTTAGACGCAGACCGGTGTTCCAACTCAGGTCCGGCGCCGCACTGAAAGGCGACGCCGTCGTCACACCGGCTGACGGGTTGGTAATCTGGTCCCATTTCGCATCCAGTATGCCGACACCGATATTCCAGATCAGATTATCAGTGATTGCCGCCATGCCATCGAACTCCCAGCCGGTAATCTCGCCGTCCCCGACGTTGGTTGTGCAGCGGTTGTTACAGATTGGCGATGTCGTCACGGTGATCTGCTTGTCCTGGTAGTCCATGCTGAACGCCGTGAGGTTGGCCCGAACGCGGCCATCGAACAATGTCGTGCGTACGCCGATTTCCATGCTATCGAGCTGTTCCTCCTGGAACGGCGTGTTGATATCACCGACTGAATCGTTCGTGCCACCGGCCTTGTACCCACCGGAGAATGAACCGTAGAACATCACGTCGTCGCTGGCACGGTATTCAAGTGCAACTCGCGGTGTCACCGCATCAAACGTGTCGCCACCGGATACGCCGGCGTTCGACACGCAGGAACTCTGCACCGATGGATCGCAGGTTCCGCCTTCATAAAGCGGTGCAACCAGGTCAGCCAGGCCGAGATCATCGGCCAGTTGATCCAGGCGTCCATCCCACATGGCAACCTGGCTTACGGTGTAGTTCTTGTCATCTTCTGTATAGCGGACGCCAAGCGTTAGCGAGAAGGCGTCGGTCAATGCATAGGTTCCCTGTGCGAACACACCGAGACTATCCGTTTCCTGCAATGCCGTGTCATTCAGCATCAATGCGCCGTAACGTGCCGTAGATCGACCATCCCGATCCGCGAACTCGTTGACGCCGTTCTCCTCGCTGGAGAAATACACGCCGGCCACCCAGTTAAGACGTTCATCCATGTGCAACCCGTTGAACTGAAATTCCTGCGACCAGAAATCGACCGTGGTTTCGGCGTAATCGTCAAAAAACGTCGTCGCGTGCGCCACATCGTCTGGATCACGAAACGCGGTGGAATCCATCTTCCGGTAACCCGTGATCGAGCGCAGCGATGTTTGGTCATTGAGTTCGTAAGTTAAATCCACTGCCAATCCGGTGCTTTCATTATTGGTGAACGGGATGAGGCCAGTGCCCGCAACCTCGTACAGGCTGTTCGGTATTTGGGCTGCATACTCCATCGCCGTGCCACCCCACTGATTATTCCACGCCGCGATGGCACTGGCGCTCGGGCTTGCCGGATTCGGTGGCCCGCCCGGGTTCGGCAGGTCGGTGGTTGTATTGAAATTGTAGTAGTCGATCAGTTTTACGGCGCCGTTATTGTCCGACGAAATCGAAACGTCGGCTCGCACATCGACAATTAACCGATCAGACGGCTGGTACCGGAGCTGAGCCTGGAACGCACGCGCATCCTGGTTTCCGAGATCGACGTTGTCAGCCAGCCGTTTGACGTAGCCGTCGCGCTGGAGGCTTGCGGCCGATACACGAACAGCTGTCGTATCCGATAACACCGCATTGAACGCACCTTTTACGTTAATACGGTTGTAGTCACCCACCGTCAGGTCAACGTAACCATTGTTACCGTCCAGATCCGGCTTCTTCGTAATATAGCGGACCGCCCCGCCGGTGCTGTTCTTGCCAAACAGCGTGCCCTGCGGACCGCGAAGCACCTCCACACGCTCGGTGTCGAGGAATTGCAGAAATCCAACCTGCGGCCGGCCGTAGTAGACGTCGTCTATATATATGGCCACACCCGGGTCAAGGACCGGGCTGACACGCGCTTCGTTCACACCGCGAATAGAAAATTGCGCCACTTCCGAGCCACGGCCTGTACCGGAACTGACCATGGCATTTGGCACGAAGTCCATCATGCTGACCGGGTCGTTGATGCCAAGCTCATCAAGCCTTTCCGGTGAGAAAGCGGTAATGGACACCGGTGTATCCTGAATGCTCTGCTCGCGACGTTGTGCCGTCACGATGACCTCCTCCAACGCGTCATCGCCGTCTTGCTGAGCGGAAGCTGGCGAAACCCGCAGCGTCGAGACGCCGAACGTGCATAAAATTGCGATGAATATTAATTTTGTATTCATACTACCCCCAGGGACTTCTTCATTTTTAAGTTCAGTTAGGCGTTGAAGCACGCGGACTGTTGCGTCACCACGACTCTCGCCTGAGATTACACGCCACAGGTCAGAGCGGACAAATCTGTTACGAGATGCGAAATATCTGTGTTGTTGTCGATTTACAACATCAGAACAAATACCTTGGGAATTGATAAACTAGAATCGTTTGGTGTGGCGAAAAACGCGGGCGCGGATACCGGATCTTGTGCGATCGTATGAACACGAGCCAGATTGATCGGCACACCGCGTGAGCATTCAGGTCACCGCTTGCGGAAATTAATTATTGGGGTAGTCGAACAATGCAGACATTCCATCGAGAGACAGGCTTGCGCCGCTTGAACATTTCTACCGTGGGTTCGATCTCGGGCAAAGTCGCACGTTGTGCAATCGTGTTGATGGTCGCGGTCGCGACCAGCGCACACCATTCTCATTCCAGTCTCGACAGGAATAACATTCAAACGCATCGGGGCACGGTCACAAAATACGACTGGCGCATGCCGCACGTATTCATCAAGGTGATGGCGCCGAACCCTGCCGGCAAGGTCGTTGAGTACAGTATTGAAGTGCTGCATCCGCCAGCGATGATTGAACGCGGCTGGAGCAAGACATCGCTTAAGCCCGGCGACCAGATCACCTGGCAAGGTGCTGCCGACAAGAACCCGAATCGCGCCTATTCCGGCCTGAAGTGGCTGGAGAAATCGGACGGCACGCGGCTCGAGATGGAGAAGAGGGTCGTCGCGATAGAGCCGTCATCCGACTTTACCGGCCTGTGGGTTAGAGACCTTCGCGGAGGACGGCCGCATTACAAGCCACCTGCCGACTGGCCGTACACGAAACTTGCACAAGCGTTGGTCGACAACTTTGACGAGAGTCAGAATCCGCAGGTGTCGTGCAGGAACCCCGGCCCGCCGAAAGCGACCCTGCTGCCCTATCCGATGAAGATTAAGCGGCCTGACGACCAGGCAATTATTTTTGATTACGAGCTGCGCGAGAAGCAGCGCGTGATTCACCTGGATCGCAACCATCCTGCCGGAGTGCCCTCGGCGATGGGACACTCTGTCGGTTGGTTCGAGGACGACGTACTGGTCATTGAAACCACGAACTTCGTTGCCGATCGATGGGGCTCGCACACCGGGGTTGATTCAAGCGACCAGAAACACCTGCTGGAACGCATTGCAATTTCGGATGACGGACTGGCACTGGAAATCCAGATGACTGTGACCGACCCGGTCTATCTGTCAGAACCGGTCAACATCGATTACTTCATGGCAAAAATTGCCGATCGTGAACTGATCGATGTCGATTGCACGCTGGAGAACGCCAGGCTCTATCTTGAGGCCGGCATGAGTGGCGGCAAGTGACCATGTCGAACCCCACCGGATGATAATATTTTCGAGGCTCGAACCTCGAGCGACTGCTGGATTCAGGAGAAGAAAGATATGCATTCTCGTAGATACTTGTTAGTACCGATGCTGACACTCGGTCTGTGCGCAGGAATCGCAATGGCCCACCACTCTGCCGTCGTATTCGACGAAGCGGCGTCAGTCCAGAAAACCGGCGAGGTCACGCAGTTCATCTATCGCAACCCCCACATGATTATCACCATGGATGTGAAAAATGAGGCGGGTGAAACAGAAGAGTGGAAAATCGAAGGGCAGAGCATCGCGGCAATGCGCAAGAATGGTTTTGATCGTGGCTCGCTCACAGTCGGAGACGTTGTCACCGTCAAGATGCACCCCTTAAAGAGTGGCCAGCCGGGAGGCCTGATCCAGGGGATGATCGGCGCAGATGGCAGGTCTTACTCAATGGACGATTCTGGCGCCCCTGAGCAAAGGCGGCAGGTGTATCCGGCATTAATGCCCTGGGAGCCACCGCCAGAAGGCGAAACGTGGCAGATGCGGGAGAAGAAGACGCGACCACCTTCATTGCCTATCGTATCCGACGGCACGGCCGCAGGTGATGCATCAGCGACGGGCACCACTGCCGGAGCGCTTGACCCCGACAACCTGGCCAAGGAACGGCCTCCCGCGCCTTTTGATGTGACAGGTGTCTGGCAATACCGCGGGGAGGACGAATGGCGCGCCAATTACGGTTCATTCGAATTTAAACCAGGCCCCGAATTCACGGCGAAGGGTAAGGCTTTTCATGATGCCTACATGGAGGCATCGAAAAAGGGTGAACGATATGGCGACCCGACCGCGCTTTGTTATCCGGCCGGCATGCCACGCCTGATGACGCGCTACGGCTCACTGATGATGACCCAGTTTCCCACGGCAATATTCATGGTGTCTCGATTGAATAACGAGTATCGCGTTATCTTCACTGACGGTCGCGAACGCGTGCCTGAAAGCAAGCTCGATCGAAACTGGGGTGGCGAATCATTAGGTCATTGGGAAGGCGACACGCTGGTCGTCGAGACCACCGGCTTCACGGATGAGAATCACCTGATCCAGGCGGGCGTAGTAACCGGGAGCCAGTTAAAGATTGTTGAGCGTATGCAGATGATCAATGATGGCAATACGCTCGTGACTGAATTTACATTCACCGATCCGGAGCACTGGGTCGGCGAGTGGAAACACGTCAAGTTTCGCGATCGCGTCTTGCGCTCGGATGTTCGCGAGGCTAATTGTATTTACAAAGACAATTTTTCCTTGCCGGGGATGGGCAGCTAAAGACGATCGGCTAGAACCAGTTGCCAAAGCTATCCGCGACCGCTCTCCTTGGTGAAATCCCCGGAGGAATAGGCACCTGGTATGAACTGCGGCGTTCTTTCATCATGATCGCGGGTTATTTATTCGTTGCCGTAGTGCCCAAGCGGATGGCGGACAGGGTATTCGAGCGCCTGGCCAGGAACCGACGAGCCAGGTTCCTGGCCCGTGTCGAACAAGATCCGATCGTGACAGGAATGAAGGCCCTATTGTCTGATGTTTGCTCGGAAACGGAGATCCGTGCCTGTGCCGAGGAGTACCAGGAATTTCGTACGGAAGATCTGTGGGGACGATGGCAGGCGAGCCACAAGTCGAATTGGTCAGTCCGTACTGAGGTAGTGGGGCTTGAGCACGTTACCGCTGCGCAAGACCAGGGAAGAGGCATAGTATTCTGGGGGATGTCTTTCTGCGGCACATTGTTCCCCAAGATTGCGTTAGCGAATGCCGGTGTTGCCTTGACCCAGCTTTCTTCGGCAGATCACGGTGCATGGTATCCGCTGACTTTGTTAGGTAAATGGGTTGCCGGGCCATTGCATTGCCTTCCCGAAGGGCGTTACCTCGCCGAGCGTATCCGTATGCCGGTCGATGGCAGCAGCAGTTACCTGTTTCGAGTCGGCAAAGTGCTGAAGAACAAAGGCAGTGTGTGGATGGCCGCTGAACGCACCAGGGCGAAAAAACTCGCCAGCGCAGATTTTCTGGGCCGCGAAGCGCGATTTCCCGTGGGCGCCCCCTTGTTAGCTCGTCGCCACAATGCAGCGTTACTTCCTGTTCACACTGAGCGATTGAGCCGCTTCCACTATCGTGTTGTTGTGGAAGCCCCCATTGAACTGGACAGACATATGGACCGCAATGAGATGGTCAATCAAGCGGTAAAGGACTTCGCACAAAGACTGGCTATGCGACTCCGTAAGAATCCCGGCGGCTGGGATTGGAACCACCTTTGGGTAAGAAGCCTTTTGTCGGATCGCCCGAAAAACTGAGGTCGAGGTCGTCTTCCTGAGAGAGCACCGGCTACTGTCATGGCTTCAACCGGCTGCGCCTCGCTTTTCCTTAATGAACAGGCGAACGAGAAGATTCCAGTACAAAGTCATAGTGGGCAGCGGATCTTTCCATACGAACGTGGTGTGGTAATCCGAGCGAAGAAAATCGGCAAGTGCCCGAGTAAGCCAGCCAAGCGACTGTCCCAGGTCAATTTCTCCGTTCATCCTCGCCTTGCGCAGGCCAAGCAGGTCGCCATGTAGCCAGTTTTGCGACCGATTGAAGGGGTAACTCTTGTCGGTGTCAGACAGATTTCCGAGATGAGCCCTTACGGAAGCGGCGGGCAAATCAATGCCGCAATTCACTGCGAGACCAATTGTCGAACCCGCTCTCGGGTTTGCTTCGAGGAAGTAACTTTTGCCGGCATCTTCGTCCCTAAGGAACTGAATAAGCGCCAAACCGGTGAAATTGAGCTCTGCGACCAATCTTTCGCAATACTCCCTGTGAACGGGGGTGGGAGGAATGGATCGATCGAACACACTGTTGCCGGCATAGTCGGCCTGATCCGTTCTGAGTATTTCGGACTCGAAATATAGTCGAATCTGGCCATTTTCGGCGACGATATCGCAATTGTGCCTCCGGCCCCTAATCTCGTTTTGCACAATAATATCGGCCTGGCCTGCCGGCCAATTATCAACGAGAGAATCGAGATCGAGATCGGTGCGAATGAAGACGCATTTCTTGCCTAGCAATAATGACGTTGAGTCAGAAGCTTTTGCAATTGACGGCAACCCCAACGCGTCCACTGCGTCACGTAATTCCTCCGCAGTTTTTACCGTTCGAGTTTTGGCCACGGGCACCTGGCATTTATCAGCGACTCGGTAGGCGCTCGGCTTGTCAAAGCATGTTTGGACAATCTCATTCCCGGGCATCGCCACCGTGACGCCGGTCGGAATATCAGGCCTGATGCTGGCGAGCCTGCGCACTGAATTCTCACCAACGGGGAAGATCAGCTTGATCTGTGGGCTACTGTTCAAAAAGTCTGAAAGAGCAGCATCGAATTCCGCCGGGTCATCGACGATATCCGGATGAAGCCATGTAGATGATACAAATCGGGAAACATGTACAAACCCACGGTCCATTTCATCCGCCGTAACGCCAAGCGTTACCTCGTAGTTCGCCCGCGACAACGAGCGCAATACAGTCAACGTGTGTTCGTGACAGTCCAGGACAAGAACTTGCTGCGACATTGCGATTTGATATTTCTCCGACCAGTGAAACTACGTGTTTAGAGGCAGCTAACGACCAGCAGCAAATATAGCAGGCTTATTTCAAGTGTTCTTTTGATTGAACGGTCCGGCAATGGCGGTTATCGAAGTTCCGCCTTCACGGACTGCCTGAGTTCTTTTGCCATCGTTCCGCTCGGTTAACCAGGGTCGCTGTCTACGCCTGCCTCGAGTCATTAGTGGCCCCGAAGTATGCCGCGACTGCGGGCGTGCTCACGCACGGCATGCGCAGGCTCGGTCTTTGATTTGAAATCGATTGCAGGAGATCGCCAGATAAAGGTCCTGTCAGGCATTTCGAAGCGAATGACATGTCGATGAATGCTGGTGATAAAGCGCCCCCCTATGGAAGCAAAAGCGATTATGACGATAACCACCGGCCCACTTTCGGCAGAGATGTCTTCAGAGCCGGTCAAAAGATTGAAGGCCAGCACCACTGCAGCGATCAAGAGAACGACCCCCACGAGAATTCGGTAGTAGGCCGTCTCTTTCTTATACTCGATAGCACTGCAGTCGCTCGCGTCCAGGTGCTCGAGCCTGAAATGGCACAGTTCATCCATGTCCCGCTTCAGGAACCAGATATGTTCATCGGAGATAGCAGCGACATTGCCGATATGCGAAGGGTATTCATCCTGGTCAAGAAGCACTACGACAGTTTCACCATCAATCTTGGATCGGTTTTCGTGGTGGTTATCCATACTATCCCGGCACGCTTACTTGGACGACAAAACCAGCCCGGTTTTACGGAAGATGACCATTTGATTGGGCACCAATTCTACCTGCGTGTCCGAAATTAGAACAAAACGCCGCTTGCAGGCAATCAGTAGTTGCCCAACTGGTATTTTCCCGGGCAGCCGCTAAACACCAGGTTTTTTTATACTTTTTCGACGATGGGCTTTCTCTGCGCACCGATCAAGACGGTTCAAGTTCGAAAAAAGTCCGCATAGGGGTGAATAGCCGGCGCACCGCCGGTGTGCAGGAACACCAGGTCCCGGGGAGATTCGAGTTTCCCGCTTTTAACCAGGTCAAGCATGGCCGACATACACTTGCCAGTGTAGACCGGGTCAAGTATCACACCTTCGTTTTCCCCCACCGTTCGAATGGCAGCGATGCCGGCGTCGGTGGGACGGCCATATCCCTCGCCGAAGTATTCGTCGTTGACAATGATATCGCTATCTTTGACGAAGTCTTTGGCGATACCCGTTTCGTCACAAATCATGTTGAGGACTTCTCGGGTGCGAGTCTCCAGCCTGTCGCGTGGAGCGCTCACCGAAATGCCAATTACTGCCGTGTCTGAATTGCCAAAATACCTAAGGCCCATCAACAGGCCGGCCTGTGTCCCGCAGCTGCCAGTTGCAGTAAATATATGGCTTGGGCTAATTCCCATCTCGTTCCATTGGGCGATTAACTCGCGTGCGGCATACATGTAACCAAGGCTGCCAATACCATTTGAGGCTCCGGCAGGAATGTCATAAGGATTCTTGCCGGCAGCCGTTAAGTCGGCAAGCACCTTTTCGACCACCGGTCCCCGACCATCCTCGGCAAGATAAATATGGGCACCCATCAATTGATCCATCAGGTAATTTCCACTGCCCATCAGTTCATCTTTCATTTCAGGAACAGGATTTGACAGGATCACGTGGCACTCAAGCCCGACTTTGGCTGCGCCGGAGCAGGTTTGGCGAACATGGTTGGATTGCAGTCCACCCTGGGTCACGACTGCCCTTGAATTTCGATTCAGCGCTTCGGCGAGAGCGTATTCGAGCTTGCGAGTCTTATTGCCTCCGTGAGCCAGTTCCATCACGTCGTCGCGTTTGATGTAGAGATCAGGACCACCGACTAAACGGGTCACGTTTTCCATCTTGTAACAGGCAGTTGGCAGATTAGTCAGGCTCAGGCGCGGAATCTTGTCAAAAGCGATGCTGCTCTTCGGGGTTGACGCACAGCCACCTATGGCACCGGCAAGCGCCGCCGCGCCCACGGCTTTCATGAAATCTCTACGGTTCTGTTCAATCACTTTGCATTCCATAGTTATTAATGAGGGAGAAGCCGCGCCAATGACTTCGGGCAGCAATGCCTGCTGCGCTACGTTTGTGGCGATTCACGCCAATACTAGCGTATTGGCCGCATTCGGGGCACTCAGTCAGGCAGCGCTGACTCCGCATATGGTTCCTTGTTCGGCGGCCGGTTATCGGGAACGGCAGATGCCGGACCACCGAGACCCAGGCGAGTGGGTATCGTTGGATCATCTATGCCTACGATCGGCACGTTTTGGGCTGCCGTAACATTTGCTAACAGCCGTCGCACGATATCGGGGTGATCGGCAGCGACGTCGTTTTGTTCATAGGGATCTTCGGCAATGCGAAACAACTGAGGTTGAAGCTGTCCACCCTGCGCATCATTCATTTGCACGAGTTTCCACTCGCCCTCGAAAACTGCGGCTCGATATTGTTCTCTGTCATGCATTGCCAGGATGCGCAACCGGTTCTCCGTCGCTTGCCCATTCGCAATTGCCGGCCATTGGTTTGTCCCGTCGAGCGGATTGGTCCACTCGGGCGTTATATCCAAGGCAGACAGCAGGGTGGGCAATACGTCTTCCACTGTAATCATTTCGTCGAAATCTGACCCAGCGCCAATGCGACCTGGCCAGCGCAAGACTGCCGGGACGCGAATGCCACCTTCCCATGTCGTGACTTTGCCGCCTCGCAGCGCTCCGTTGTTGGCCCCCAGACGTAATGAGCCGCCGTTGTCACTCATGAACATGATAAACGTATCGTCGCTCAGCCCTTCCTTATCAAGTGCGGAGAGCACGCGCCCTATGCCGCGGTCCATCTCGCTGACCATTGCTGCGTAGGTTCTGCGATTCAGGTCATCGATGTCGGCGTATTCTGCGACGGCTTCCAGCGGCGCCTGCAGCGGAGAATGTGGTGCATTGAACGTTACGTACAAAAACATGGGCGCATCTTTGTCACGTGACGCGATCAGCCTGACTGCCTCATCCGCAATGAGGCGCGTCGAGTAACCTTCCTCTATGACCGTTCTGCCGTTGCGCTGCCAGTCGACGCCGCGCCAGTATGTGTGTTGGTCATAGTTTATGAAGCCACCCAGGTGGCCATAGAAATGATCGAATCCGCGTCTCGTCGGGTGATAGGTCAGGCGATTGGGACCGAGATGCCATTTGCCAACGGCGAATGTCTGATACCCCGCGTCCTTGAGGTATTCGGGCAGCAATTTCTCGTCGAGCGGTAAACCCGTTGAGAACCAGGGCTCGAACGGGATTAGCACGCCGGTCGTGAGCGGAGACCGGCCGGTCATCAATGCCCCACGAGTTGGCGAGCAAGCCGGATGAACGTAAAACCGCTCGAGTACCATACCCTGTTCTGCCAGCCGGTCGATGGACGGCGTTCGAATTTCACTGTCGTGGTAACCGACGTCTGCCCAGCCCATGTCGTCAGCAACAAAAACAACGAGATTTGTGGCGGCACGGGAAACCGGGCAAAAAGTCGTGACGGCGATGATAATCGCAACTTGAAACGCGTTCTTTATTCTCATTCTTTTTGGAAATCCGACGGCATTCTCACTGCATCAAAGACGCACAATACCGCATGCTGCGGGTATGTCTACGGCAGCGTGCAATTGTACGGCTTGATTTCCTCATCCGGGTTCCACACCAGCGAGCCGCCAATGTTCACGGGTTCCCTGAAGTTTTGCGGATCGGTAATTATGGCTCGCCAGGTTATCTCTGAATTGTCATTGATCAGTGAGTACCGTTCGACGATTTGCGACTGCAGGCTTTGCGGTGTTCCGGTGTCGTCGAAAAATGGATAGGCAACGTTTTGTGTTTCTATCGTCAGCGTGCCATTCGCGAAATGACCAATTGAGTAACCCATTTGCGAAGGCTCAACATCAACTGGAAAATCTATCGGGCCCATATGAATGGTGCGACGGCCGTCCCACTCCTCGTACTGCATTTCGATGTTGTTGCCCTGCCGGACGAACGCCATCGGAAAAGGGGTATCCAGAATAACGGGGACGCCCGGGGGCTCACACAACAAGGCAGGATCGTCGGCTATCGGATCGTAGTTGCGAATCGCGGCCAGCGCTTCATCGGTCAGCGGATAACCGTTAGCGAGTGCGGATACGTTGGCTTTTTCTTTGAGGGTCCACACGCGAAACAGATCATCGCGCCCTGACGCACCACTGTTTCTGGCCGCAACGAAGCCCGCTGCAGAATCAGGAACACCGGATGATTCGATCAGACCGACCGCCGCTGCAATGGGCGCAAAGATGGTCACGGTTCGACCGTCCGGAAGTTCGACGACGGCCGCTATCATCGCTTTTCTGCCTTGCCGTGCGATAGGTCCGCGCGCCGTTATCTGGCTGCCCACTTCAAGGACATCGCGAGAGATACCGGCCCGCTGCAGCATGTTGGTGGCGCTGGCCTCGAGTTCCCATGACTCGGTTACTCCGTCGTCCGTTATCGTCTCCAAAGTGACCCGAACGTGTGGATTGATCCACCTGACGTTTGTAATTGTGCCCTGCAACGAGCGTACGTCAGAGAGGTCGTAGATTGCAGGAATGGAGTGGTGCGCAAAAGTAAATGCCGGCGACAACAGGCAAAGGGCCAACAGTTTTAATCTGGTCATGGTCGCAACCCTCGCGAAGCAGTCGGCTCGATAGTCAAATTCATTATATGCCACAGACGGGCACGCCCCGCTTCCCCGGCTGCTTTGCCAGGGAGCGGGGCTGGTTCTGTTACCTGCGGACGTCTCTGGTTAAGTCAATTCAGAAATCCGCGACCACATTGCTACGGATTCCAGACCTTTACGACCCTGTAATAGGTCGATCCAACGACCTGCGCTTCGGCAGCACCCTGCAATGTCGCAAACTCGTCCGAAGCCTCTACGCCTTCCATAAAATTAATGACATCTGCGTAATCGGATCCCGCGATCAGGACGGCGTGATTGGCCGGAGCGCCGCGTAACTTCACAACTCTGACCATGCCGGGATTCTTAACCTTGTTCGAGCGATTCCATGCGTCCATCGCTGCCAGCCAGGACTCACTGTTTGCCACGTTCACCATGACAGCAGCGAGGTAGCCGCCTTCTTCCCAGCCATCATCACCCCAGGTTCTCTTTTGCATCGCGAGCGCCGTACTATTCGCCTTTGAAATGCTCGCGGTCGACCGCAGCAATGTGGCCCAGGCCGCCGAGCCGATGCGCCCTTCCATCGCACTTTCCATTGCCCCCAAATCGTCGTAAATCGCGACAACGGTGTGCGTACTGGGATCTGCGCCATCGTGTATATGGGCCAGCAGGGTGACGCTCTGCGCATTGTTGTCGATGGACGCCTGATACTGGTCAATCGTGGCAACCATCCCGCCCGGATCTGTGACCGTGAGAGCAGTCACCTGCTCAACCTGTGCGTAAGTGGAAACGCTGCCAAATGCCAGCAGCGAAACCAGGGTTGTCCCCATTAGTTTCTTAATCATTTTTATTATTCCCGTTATTTTATAAGCTAGAAAAATGTCTAAAAGAACCAGACATGCCGGATCTAAATGCAACAACACTCCGCCGAGACGCGTAAGGTGAATACAATCTTTTGGATCTTCAGCGATGCTCGATAGAGAAGGAAAAACGGAGTGAAGCTAGTGGCGCGATTGTATCCCATCTGTACGATTTTTTTCCGGAGACCGCAACAAAGAGACAGCGGTCGCGCTTCCTTGCAGCAGCAATACGATTGGAATTAGTCCAGTTCTAAATCATCTTGCTGCATAGTGGTCACTATTGGTCGGTTAGCACACATTCCTAACGTCAGTTCTAGCTCGATTGTCTTCAAACAATCAAACTCACGGAATATTCGCGTGCGGTCAGCGATATGCAGTTTCTTGACTTGTACGGGCGGTCGTCGTAAAAGCTGTTCCACCTACGACGATGAAGAACAAAAAAAACCAAGTCCTCTCACAGGAGATAAGAATGGACTCCAGCAACACGAACACCCGACGAATGTTCCTGGGCAAGATGGTCGGCGCCACTGCTGTCGCCTCTCTGCCACTCGCCAAGATAAGTGCTGCCGCTGCCGCGGAGAGAAGTGCGCATGATGCCTGGATGGATGAAATAACCGGTACGCACAAGTGCCTGTTCGACTTTCCGCAACACAAACGAGGAGCGGGACTCGTGCATATACTCAACTACGTCGGTACGTACCGCGATGCCTACGGCGTCGATGTCGGAGACATCAGCACTATAGGAACGCTGTACAGTGCAGGACCGAATTCAAGTATCACGATGGCGTTTAATGATGATATGTGGGCGAGGTATAAATTCGGCGAATATCACTCACTGGATGATCCAAAGACTGGCAAGCCCTCGGTACGAAACTTGTACTACAGCCACATGGATGGCGACGAGTTACCAAGAATCGGTACTATCGGGCCTTTTCCGGACGCCTCCATTTCAGCGTTACAGAAAAATTTCGGCACAACATTTCTGCTTTGCATGAATGCAGTTGGCGCGTTAAGCATGGACCTCGATCGTTTGGGACTGGGCGCGACTAACGATATTATGGCAGACCTGTCCGCAAACATTTTGCCGGGCATTCATGCTATACCGGCGATGGTGATTGCCATCGAGAAAGCGCAAGTCGCAGGAATTTCATACAACAAACAGTAGAAATTTCGCCAACGAAAATATAAGGGCGCCTTTGTGGCGCCCTTTTTTGCAGACTTACATCCAGCCAAGTTCTTTCATTGCCCAGGGCGCATTCCATATCTTGACCATGCTTGCGACTTTGCCGTCGGCATTCATCGTAATCGCGTAAACGTAGTGTGAATGAGTTTCCTTTTGTGTCGGCGGAACCGGGCCGCCCTCCCCTGTGTGTTTCGCATTATAGGTTGCGAAAAACATCGCTACGTTATTTTCCTCATCATAGCTACTGGTGTGCAGGTCATAGGTTGCACCAGGAGTCGTTACGGTAGCGAAACCGGCCATCCATTCGCAATAGGCTTCTACCGTATTGACGTCAACGAGCGGCTCACTCTGTGCCGTGAACGGCGCGCCGTCGACCACATAGTCTTTGCAACCCGCCCAACCCTTGGCCGTTTCACAAGCCGCAAAGAATTTCTTTGCGTTCTCAAATGCGCTCATAGTCTTATCCCCTTGTTGTTGTCATCAGAACTACGCTGATTGTTTGTGCCACGCATCCAGTACCTGCTTTTCTCTCGCCGCCTTTATGCCGATGCGCAATTCGGCCTGTTCTTTGGCCGGTCGAGCCTGGTGCCAGTTCAACGTATCTGTCGCAGTGACGGCGAGCGGTCGAAACGTCAACCCCGATGCCATAGCCAGGCTGTTGTCGACGGCTGATAAAGGATCTCCCGGAATCCAAATGGGCATATCGCTGTATGGCTGGACATCGTGCTCCATCAGGAATGGAATCGGTACCCACGTAAAATCGACTGCGCTGGACGTGATGGCTCGCATGCCGTAGAGCATTTCTGCCATCGACAAGGGCGAACCGATCCCGACGCCGTTGAAGTCCCCATATGTCCCGGCCTCAACCAACCGCACTATCCATTCGCACAGGTCGCGGACGTCAATAAACTGCACGGCATCATTGCCGTCTCCGGGTGCAAGGACTTCACCACCCCGATCGATGCGAACCGGCCAATAGGTGAATCGATCGGTCGGGTCGCCGGGTCCAACGATGAACCCTGGTCGAACAACCGTCGTTCTTCCTGGAAATGCGGCATGCGCAATCTTTTCGGAAAGCGCCTTTGTCGCGCCGTACGGAAGCTCCTGCCCTCTTACGAAATCCTCGCCGGGCTGCGCCAGCGGACTCTTTGTATCTATCGGTGGCCCCGACCACGGTTTGTCGACAAATTCGTACCCGGTGGCCTCGGCCGCGTAGGCAGAAATCGTTGATACGAACATGTACTGTTCAGCACTGTCCCTGAGCAGCTCGGTCGTCAGTTCCACCCAGCGATAATCGCGCGCATTGTTATCCAGGATCGCGTCCCAGGTTCGGCCTTTCAGTGCATCCAGGTCACCCGTTCGATCACCCACCAGGTGCTCGACGCCCGGCACCTCGGATTTGCTGCCACGCGTAAAAATAGTCACCTCGTGACCGCGCTCGACCGCATAGCGAACCATCGGCGGTCCGATAAAACCCGTGCCACCCAATATCAGCAGCTTCATAGCGGTGCGTTTTTCAGCCTGTGCAGCTATTGATTGCGGCGCAGCACCGAGTGCCATGCCGACACTAATTGCGCCTGCGCCAGCAAGAAAATGGCGTCTCTTCACGCTTTTACTCCTGCAAAGAAACAGAATAACCGGGGTCGAACCGCAGTTTCGAAACTGCGGTTCGACCCCGGTTTGTTTCGATCGTGCGGGCCGCCGTCAGTCAGCTGCGAAACAGTAGTAGAGCCCGTCCCCACCTGTTCCCTGCAGGTCCGCCTGTCCGCAACCACGTGACGGATGGGCATTGTTCCAGGAGGTCGGGTTTGCGCCGCCACCGGTGCGGTCGTGATGACCGACCTGCGCGCTGCCATCCGACGAATTCGAGGTCCAGTCCATGCATGAGTGATCTTCACCGTCGGTGAACGCCATGCCATCGAGCGTTGAGCCAGACAGAATATCGTGCCTGTTGGGCGAATCGCCTCGCCCGTTTATCATGTGGCCACTTTCCGTCACAGAATTGGCTTTGCTCAATTGGTTATTGTCGCTGTGCAAATCGTCTACGTCTGTTGCGACAACAACGCCATTGGCATTCGTCCATGGACCTGACCCGATTCGGTCCCGTGCATTAACAGGTGCGTCTCCACCCGTTGCACTAAGATACGCACGCCACGTTTTACCGCCCGCGCCGACTGCGGCAGCCAGCGACTGGCAATGCGCGTCCGCACCAGCCAATCCACCCAGATCCGCACCGTCGCCGGGACCTCTGCTCGTTAGAAAGAAACTCAGATCCGAGTCTTGCGCGCCTGCGAAGCCAAAGCCGATGACGGCCATCAAAGAAGATAAAAAGAGTAATTTTGTTTTCATGTACAGACCCTCCGTTGGACGGCCCTACTCTACGTGACTTCGATCAGAATTCCAGCGCGATCGATGACACCTTCGACAACCGCGCGTTACCGCGGAAACATTTCCTAGAATTCACTTTAAGAAGTGCTTCTAAGTTAATACGTCGCTGTTCAGCCATTACGCGCTGTTACTGTCACATCGCAGACTCGTCGCAATACGACGGATCCGTCTCACCGATCGTCTTGAAGTCCATGTACGTCGACGCCGCAAATGTTGCGAATGCCGGCATGCCGTAGTCTTTCTGCGTATTCGGCAATAGTGCATGTTCGACATACATACTGTATGTCTGGCCCGGCTCCAGCGTGCCAGCTGCTACAACGTAGTCCGTAGCCCGAAAAGTCAGGTGATCGTCTTTCTCAAAGGGTCGACCGCTGTGCACGATGTCCTCAACTGTGCAGCTGTCTATGGCGACAAAAATGAGATCATCCAGTACGCCGTTCACGTCCGCGCGACCCTCCGTGAAGGGCGGCCAGGTGATGACAAGATCCTGGCTCGAATCAACCTGCTCAAACGGTATGCGTGCATCTCCCTGCTCGAATATGATCACCGGCTGTGTCGGGAACGCACCGCCCTCGAAACTGACGATGCTGTCAACCACATCGCCACCTGGGGTGCTGAACGTGAATTCAAAAGCCGCAGAGGGAAAATTCCTTTCCAGTTCCTCGTCTGACTCGGCATTGCCGCTCAGGTACATCACGTCGCCAATCTCGTCGGATTCGGAATAGCGGTATTTCAGCGCTCGCCGTTCACTGACTGGCGCTGGAAATTTTACGCTGGCATCGGTGACCTCGCCGCCTGCAGCGATAAATATCTCTGCGAAAAAAAGCGGCCCCAGATACTCGAGCGATGAATCCATGTGCTGCTGGTAGCGCGCCACTTTGCCGGCGCCATAAAAAGTGACATGGTCGCTGACACTGCCGACGCCGACCGGTGGGGACGAATCGTTGTCATTCTGCGAACAGCCGATAAACAACAATATCGCGCAAGAAAAAGAAACTAATTTCATCGAAATATTCATCGCACTACTGCCTGTCTTCATCGGGCAGCAATTGCCACTCCAGGTTGTTGGGCGGAGTGACGCGCTTCTCCTGCGGGTTTCCCATGGCGCGTAGCTGCGGCGTAAATCCATACGGAACCACTGATGGACGAGTGGTGCCGCCACGATTGACGAACTCCCATACGATCGTTCCGTCCGGCTTTACCTGGAACAATCGGCCAGTGTTATCTTCGGCAATATAGGTATTGCCATTCGGCAACCGTTTTTGGCTGCCCATGGTCTTGCTGAAGAACTTCATGTTCGCGTAACCGTCGGTCTCATACTTCCAGACGATCTCCTGAGTGACAGGATTCATTTCGACGATGATTGTCTGGCCTGTGTGTGTTCGATGGCGGGGAAAAAGCGAGTTGTCGAAAAGAATAATGTTGCCGGCGCCCGGCCGGTCTTTCTCGATCATTTCGGGTTCATGCGAGTGCGCCATTCCGCCCTTGTAATGATGCGTGCCTTCCCAGACAACTTCTCCGGTTTGTTTGTCGATGATGTACATCGTGTTGATGTTTCTGGCGTTGAGAATAATATTGCCCGGACGAAATCGTTCATCGCCTGCGTCGAACCACTTGTTCTCAGGCAGCGGCTGAATCGAATTTGCGTGCAACCAGTCGTCCTCGGGCGTTAATGGCGAGAAGAGGTTCAGATCAAGGTGATCATGCGCGTGCCATTCCCACACAACCTCACCATCCGGATTAACCTCGAAGATATCCGCGCCCTGCTGGTGCTCGACGCTGCCGCGGAGTCGTGGTTCCCACCAGGGTGCGATCTTATCGGTGACATCCTCGACCTTTTCCTGGGCAGAATCCGGAATCGGGTCGTGTGCGAGCAGCAGCCAGTTGCCATTTTCCAGGACCCGCATGTCATTCATGGAGCCGATCCCCTGATGCTGCCGCACGATGTTGCTGTCCCAGTCGTACTCGATAATCTTCTTGTCCGGACCAACGTAGACAAGGTGCCCGTTCGGTAGCAGTCGGCTGCGCTTATTGAAATACGCCTCCACATTCCAGGTGTGAACGACGTTGCCGTTCATATCGATCAGGCGAACGTCGGCAGGTGGCACGCCCTGTGCCCTTACGGCCGCTGAGGGATGATTTCCCTTGTCCGTGTGATCGGATATCAGCAGGTAGCTGCTGTACGCCTCATCAGGATCGTAGATCGTAGTTCCGGTCGGATAGATGGTTGGGTAGGCAATGGCAATTGTGCTGACACAGCCAAGCAGCATAGTGAACAAAACACGACGTATCGTTGGATTCTTCATCGTTGTCGCTCTCTTGTTTTAGGGTACGAAATCGGAACGTAGTACGAACATTATGCGACTTTATCCGGCTGATGGCAGCAAATCAGGCGCAGGCGTGGTCAATTCTCGAATCTGAGGTCGACAAGGCGGCCTATGCACGCTGTGCTAAACTTGCCTTGCACATCGTATTGACTACAAGAAATCTAATATCAGGGGAATATGATGAAGAAGCTAATCGCTATTGCATTTCTTTTACTGCCATTCGCGGCAACCGCAGAGCACATGGATGTGATCCAGATGGAGCTAAATGCGGATTGTTCGGTGACCGAGTTCATGCAAATCGTATCCGACTTCAACGAGCTCGCAACGGACTGGGGATATAGCGCAAAAGTCGCAGTGCCGTTACAGGCTGAAAATCTTGTGACTATTTTTTGGCTTGGAACCAGTGCCGACGCAGCGACGTTTGGCAAGGCCTGGGACAACTGGCGCGATGCACAATCAGATGCAAATTCTGCAGAGGCGAAGTTGCAAGCGAGATTCTCAGCCTGCGGTACGAATCTAGCAAGACGCAGCTACGACGTTTACTGAAATATTGAAGAGGGCGACACCTGCCCCGTGGCGTGACTGCCGGGAGAGTCCGGCTATGTCAGAAAAACCGGGGTCGAACCGCAATTAATTTTTAGAATTAATTGCGGTTCGACCCCGGTTTTTCTCCAATAAATTCATAACTTTGGCGTTATCATGAAGCTGGTGCGTCTAATTATATGACTGCAGGTACTTTAGAGCAGTTGCGATCCGGAACGTCGGTTACTCATCTTGGGGAAATAGCTATGAATTACACAAAAATCGGTGCAGTTTGTTTTGTCCTCTGGGGTCTGCTCCATATCGTTGGTGGTGGCGCAATTCTCATGGCAGTGGGGGAAAGCCCGGCACAAGGATTCGCTGTCTACGAGGAATCAACGGCTGCATACACAGAATTGGCGGGCAGCGTGCTTGGCTACCTGGCCTACAGTCTTGTCTGGCTCGGAATCGTCGTCACATTCGTTGGCATCCGGCACAACTGGAACAATAGCGAGGCCGGCCTGGCGCTCAACACGGTACTCGTCGGCCTGACTGACCTCGGTTTGGTCGTGTTCCTGATAGTTCCAGGCTTCGTCGGTTGGGGAGAAGCATCTCCGGGGCTGGTTCTGTTTGCGGGCGGCGTGATTTTCGGCGGTATCGGATGCCAATCTGCGCATTCCGGAGAAGCAGCAAGCTAGCTAAGCCGCGAATCGGCTAAGGTGATGACAACGGAAAAACCGGGGTCGAACCGCAATTAATTTTTAGAATTAATTGCGGTTCGACCCCGGTTTTTCTCGTTGGCGTCAGTCGACGTAGAGTGAACTCACCGATTCATCTTCGGAGATACGCCGCATCGTCTCGGCCAGGAGTCCTGCCGTCGACAGCTGGCGAATTTTCGGGCACGCAATCGCCGCTTCACCTAGCGGGATCGTATCCGTAACCACCATTTCGTCCAGATCAGATTCGGTTATCCGGGTGACCGCAGGCCCCGACAGGACGGGGTGCGTAATATAGGCATCGACGCTTGCAGCACCGTGCGCTTTCAAGGCACTTGCCGCATGACAAAGTGTGCCAGCCGTATCCACCATGTCATCGATCATGACGCAGTTCTTGCCACCAACCTCGCCGATGATGTTCATCACTTCCGACTGGTTCGCCTGCGAACGTCGTTTGTCGATAATAACGAGATCAGAATCGTCGAGACGTTTTGCCAGCGCCCTTGCACGTACAACACCGCCTACGTCCGGCGAGACGACCACCATGTCGTCATATTTCTGTTTCCAGACGTCGCCCAGCAGCAATGGCGACGCGTACACATTGTCAACGGCGATGTCGAAAAAACCCTGGATCTGATCCGCGTGCAGGTCGACGGTCAACACCCGATCAACGCCAGCAGTACCAATAAGATTGGCAACCAGTTTGGCCGTAATGGGAACGCGCGATGAGCGAGGCCGCCTGTCCTGGCGCGCATAGCCGAAATACGGGATAACCGCCGTAATTCTCGCCGCGGATGCCCTTTTGGCTGCATCCACCATCACCAGCAGCTCCATCAGGTTTTCGGATGCCGGCGGACAAGTCGGCTGGACGATAAACGTCTCACGACCACGAATGTTTTCCAGGATCTCTACATTGATTTCGCCGTCGCTGAAGCGGCCGACCTGGGCTTTTGCGAGCGGAACGTGAAGAACCCGTGCAATGTCGTGTGCAAGAGCAGGATGCGCATTCCCCGAGAATATCGCAATTGATGCCGGATCCACGGCCTGTCTCCCCGTTACTTGATTATCGTTTTGTGCCCCAAAAGGCGAAAATGGCTGGGGTGGCAGGATTCGAACCTGCGCATGACGGGATCAAAACCCGCTGCCTTACCACTTGGCTACACCCCATCCGGCCGCGCTTCACGCGCGCAATTGTGAGCCGCCCAAACTGAGGTGTCAATTGTCACGCAGACTCCTAACGAAAGGCCCAGTTATCGATGACGAGGCGCACTTTGATGTCATCGTCGACGGCCGTCAGGCGCCGCGGCATCATCTGGCCACCGCCCTCGGCATACTGGGCAAAAGTAACCTGCCAGCTCTGTTGCGAGAGCGACGCCAGCATCCCATCTTCGTTGAGGGACTCATTCGCTGCGAATGACGGATCAGGAATTCCCAGTGCCCAATATCGCAAACTGCTCACCGGAATGGTCCAGCCGTAGCGTTCGCGCAGCTCGATTTCGGCGTCATCCATCTCGGTCACGACGCCATCGCGGTCAGTCAGCGTCAGCTCGCGACGATCGCCATTGATAAAAATGGTGCCGACACCCAGTGGCCCGCTGATTCGTGCCCGAAATACCACCCCGTCCTGGCGCCACCAGAGTTTGCCATTGAATCCCTCGGTTCCGGCACTGACACCGATGCGGCCCGCAAATTCCCATTCATCCGTCTGGCCAAGGATTCGCTTGCGCGCATCCCAGTCGCCGATTTCAGGCAGAAGCAGGCCGCGATTGCCGGCGCAGCCTGCCAGTATCGGTAGCAGTAAAAACAGGAAATAGTTGAGTCTCAGTCGCTGCAACTCGGCAACGCCATCACGGCGTCTCTGGAACGTAGGATTCGTGCAGGCGCTTTAGCAGGTCGTTTTCGGGAAACAGCAGCTCGGCCTCTCTGAGCATATCGGTCGCTTCTTCCTTTCGATCAAGCGACCAGAGCACCTCAACAATGTGGCCCGCAATCTCCGGATCGTGGAGTTTTTCGTAAGCAGTCTCGAGGATCTCGAGCGCTTCCTCGCTCTTGCCCTGCTTATAGAGTACCCAGCCCCAGCTATCCATGATGGCCGGGCTGTCGGGCGACAGCTTCAGCGCTTTCTTGATCAGTCTGGCAGCTTCCGAATATTTTTCGGTGCGGTCCGCCAGGGTATAGCCGAGCGCATTCAGGGTGAGCGCATTGTCCGGCCAGCGCTCGACCGCCCGGCGATAATGGGCGATCGCATCATCAAGCCTGTCCATGCGCAGCAGGAGTTCTGCCCGGCCGAGCTGCACGCCCTCGCTGTCGGGTCGGTAGGTGGCAACCTGGTCATACAATTCCAGCGCGTCATCGTGCCGGTCGATGGTAACCAGCAACTGCGCTTTGGTCCGCAACATGTCAACGGCGTAAGTTGGATTGATTTCGGCGAATCGCGTCAGGTGCTCCAGCGCCTTTTCGGGATCGCCCTGCTCCGCCATAATGCCGGCCACGCGGCTCTGGGACATAACGGCATTGTTGCCGGTCACGACCTGGGCGTAATAGCGGACTGCTGCATCATCGTCCTTTTCCAGGTCGGCAATTCGACCGAGGTAATAGAGCGCGTCCATCCGGTAATTGCCACTTTCCAGCAGGTCTTCAAAATCGTCGCGCGCCGCATCGAGATGCTCGAGCCGAAAATTGATGATCGCCATCAACCGGAGCGCGTCCGTTCGGTAGGGCTGCTCCAGCAGGATCTGATTGACCTGGCTTAACGCATCATCATCCCGACCGGCAGAGACCAGCATGATCGCCAGTTCGAGGCGGGCCTCCGGATCCGGGTCCGGATCATCGCCGACGAGCCGCGACGTGTAATCAATGGCCCCTTCCTCGTCTCCGTCCAGTAGCAATGACCGCGCATACAAAAGGTGTGGCTTCACCCACTCGGGATCGATCGCGATCGCTTCCTGGGCACGCTCCCCCGCGGTCTCCATGTCGCCCGCCTGCAGGGCCATGACCGCGACGGCGTAATTGGCAAATACGGATTTTCGATACGGCCGCGCGAGTTGACGCATCAGCTCGTAGCTGTTGGTCGCGTCCTCCCGCGACAGCATCGGAATAAGGGCCAGGAGTCGCTCGTCGACCGGTTCCTCCCCCTTTTCCAGGAGCCTCTCAAACCACTTGCGGGACTCCCGAATTTCTCCGGTGCGCAGATACAGCTGCGCAACATAGAGCGAGGCCTCGTCTTCGTCTGGATCCAGCTCCATCCACCGTTTGGCAGAGGCGAGTGCCTCATCATTGAAACCGTAGCTGTAGGCAACCCGCGTCGCCGATTTGGCGATCTCGGGGTCACTGCTGATTTCCGCGGCGCGTCGATATTCAGTGGCCGCAACCTGGTATTCATGCTGTTCGAGCGCCGTTTCGGCCGCCAATACACGCGCTGCGATCTCATCCTGATCGTCGGCGGCCAGCGTAGTGTTGGAGAATGCAAAGAGCGCCAGGCACCCGAGAAGCGTTACTGCGCGTTGAATACGGCTCGCTGAATTTACCAAAAGTCTAGTTCTCATCATTCCATTGAAAGGATTTATGCCAGTAGTTATGAACACAGACAAGGAACTGCGCCATCAGTTCGCTTATCATACGCTCTGATTTGGCACCCCGGACCCCCAAGCAGCGTGTTGAAAAAAGCCGTGCACGGAAATTCATTGTCTCAATCCCGTTCGATTGGGCAAAAATTGCCGTACGGCGTGATACGGCGTCAAGAACGGCCTCGAAAGCCCGGGCCGCAAAGCGGCAAACTGGCGTGTACACTGCGTTTGATGGACAGGAGTCCGAAGGTCGCGGTGTCACGGATGACCAGAGCGACGCGCGTCCCCTTTTTCCTCGTCTCACACCTGTCTGAGACTTCTTCAAAAGACTGCTAATACCACGATGCCGCTCCACATTCTCGGCCTGAACCATAACACGGCACCTGTCGAAATACGCGAGCAGGTCGTGTTCTCTGGAGACGAAATCGATCGCGCGCTGGCAGCGATTGCGGCGCTGCATGGCGTCGCAGAAGCGGTCCTGCTCTCGACGTGCAACCGGACCGAAATCTATGTCGACGCCACCGACGAGGGCCTGGAAGAATTGCAGCAGTGGTTGCAGACCGATCAGGCACTCGACGAAGCCGCCAGCGCGGCATTGTTCACGCTCGACAAAGAGGATGCGATCCGCCATTTATTCCGGGTCGCCTGCGGACTCGATTCGATGGTCCTCGGCGAACCACAGATTCTCGGCCAGCTAAAAGATGCATTCCGCCAGGGCGAAAAGCAGAAGACCACGGGCAAGCGACTTAACCGGCTGTTTCACCATACGTTCTCCGTCGCCAAGAAGGTTCGGACGGACACGGAGATTGGCGCCAGCCCTGTTTCAGTCGCTTACGCCGCGGTCAATCTCGCGGATCAGTTCTTCGCCGGGTTCTCACAACATACGGCGCTCCTGATTGGCGCCGGCGTGACGATCGAACTCGTCGCAAAACACCTGGATCGAAAAGGCATTGGTCGATTGTTTGTGGCTAACAGGGACCTTGGCCGTGCGCAGAGGCTCGCAACGCAGTTTGACGGTTTTGCTTTGCCGCTATCGGAACTGGAAGGCACGTTGCCGGAGGCGGATATTCTGATCAGCTCTACGGCAAGTACGGAACCGGTCGTAACGATCGCGCAGATGAAAGCAGCCATCAAAGCTCGCAGGCGAAGACCGGTGTTCGCCGTCGATATTGCCGTGCCGCGAGATCTCGATCCGGAAATCTCCGCTCTTGACGATGTGTACCTCTACACAATCGACGATCTCGACAAAGTCATCGTTGAGGGCCAGAACAATCGCGAAGCGGCCGCTGTGGACGCCAACCGCATACTCGACGACGAAACTCAGCGTTACCTGAACATCGAGCGCAGCAAGGAGGTAGCGCCAATCATTACCGCCCTGCGCGATCATGGAGACGAGTTACGCGACCAGGTTCTGGCGCAGGCTCAACGCAGACTGGCCAAGGGATCGAGCACCGAGGAGGTCCTCGATTACGTGACCTCATCGCTACTGAAGAAGCTGCTGCATCAACCCAGCGTCCGCCTACGCGAGGCAGGAGAACAATCCGATCAGGACTTCATTGACACTATTCGTGAGTTGTTTGGACTGGACGAGAAGCGCTAAGTCGTGAAGGAGTCTATTCGCCACAAACTGGAAACCACGCGGGATCGATTTGAAGAGATCGCCGGGCTGCTTGCCGATCCGGATGTCATTGGAGACCAGAATCAGTTTCGCGCTCTATCGAAGGAATATTCGAGGCTGGAACCGGTCATCCGGCTGTTCAATCAGTACGACTCGCTCGCGGGCGACATCGCGGCGGCGAAAGAAATGGCTGCGGACAGCGACGGCGAGATTCGCGAAATGGGTCAGGAGGAGCTGACGACGCTCAGTGCATCGAGTGACGCCCTGGAACTGGAACTGCAGAAATGCCTGATACCACCCGACCCGCACGACGACAGCAATATTTTCCTGGAAATTCGTGCCGGAACGGGTGGCGACGAGGCGGCAATATTTGCCGGCGACCTGTTTCGCATGTACTCCAAGTATGCCGAGCGCATGCGCTGGCCCATCGAGATCATCAGCGCCCGTGAAGGCGAGCATGGTGGTTACAAGGAAATTGTCAGCCGGATCGCCGGCAATAACATATATGGGCGATTAAAATTCGAGTCCGGTGCACACCGCGTACAAAGAGTTCCCGCGACAGAATCACAGGGGCGCATTCACACGTCTGCCTGCACTGTTGCCGTCTTGCCAGAGCCCGATGAAGTCGAGGAAACCGAAGTCAACACTGCTGACTTGCGGGTTGACACGTATCGCGCGTCCGGCGCAGGTGGCCAGCATGTGAATAAAACCGATTCGGCCGTACGCCTGACGCATTTGCCAACCGGCATCGTTGTCGAGTGCCAGGACGAACGTTCGCAACACAAGAACCGGGCACGGGCAATGTCACTCTTGCAGGCCAAGCTGCTCGATGTGGAGATCGCAGAACGCGAGAAAGAACAGGCACAGGAGCGAAAGTCGCAGGTGGGGTCTGGCGATCGATCCGAGCGAATACGCACCTATAACTACCCGCAGGGACGGGTAACCGATCACCGCATCAACCTGACCTTGTATAAGCTTGGCGAAATACTTGAAGGTGACCTGAACCAGGTCGTGGACCCGCTGATCAGCGAGTACCAGGCAGATCAACTTGCGGCACTTGGCGCCTGATCCAGATCGGCCGAGAGTCTTTCAAGACTGCAAGCGAAGGTGATTCAGCACATCTGCGCGCGTGATTAGTCCAAGAAATTCGCCGTCGTCCATCACAGCCGCATAGGGCTGAACGGACAGCATTGCCACAAGATTATTGACACTGGCGTCTTTCTCCAGCCTGATAAAGGCAGTCTGCATCGCTTCTCCCACATCCGCATGCATGAGGTCAGGCTTGCCGAATGCGAATTGAATAATGGCATCCTCGGTCACGACTCCCACCAGCTTGCCCTCATCCATCACCGGCAGTTGCGAGAAGCCTGCGTTGCGCAAACGATTGTGAGCGGTTGTCAATACATCGGTCGGACCGACGGTAATTGTTGCCTGCTCATCATGAGGCCGACCAATCAGGTCACGCAGGTCACCGTGTTGCTCGCGTTTGATGAAGCCCTGATCTTCCAGCCAGAAGTCGTTGAATAATTTGGAGAGGTACTTGTTGCCGGTATCACAGGCGAATGACACGACGCGCTTGGATTCAGTTTGTTCGCGGCAAAAGCGAAGCGCGGCGCTCACAAGCGTGCCACTCGATGACCCTACCAGCAGACCCTCCTTTAACAGCAGCTCTCTCGCGGTACTGAATGACTCGGCATCGGAAATGCTGTACGCCTTTTTCACGCCTTCGAAGTCAGCAATCGATGGAATGAAATCCTCGCCGATCCCTTCGACAAGCCACGAACTGCTGGCCCCGAACTTACCCGTGTGGACGTAGTCCGCCACCACCGAGCCAACAGGATCTGCAACAATCAACTCGGTTCTCGGCGAATGCTGGCGCAGGTATTTGTTCAAGCCGGTAACGGTTCCGCTTGAACCCACACCGACGACAATGGCGTCGACGTCGCCATCGAGCTGCTCCAGGATCTCGGGCGCCGTGGTCGTTTCGTGCGCGAGCGGGTTGTCCTCGTTGCCGAACTGGTTGATGAAATAGGCGCCATTCTCCTCGGCGAGGCGCTTCCCCATATCCTGGTAATACTCCGGATGACCTCGTCCCACATCCGAGCGGGTGAGCACGACTTCCGCTCCCATAGCGCGCAGGTTGAATATTTTTTCCTGACTCATCTTGTCGGGCAACACGAGAATCAGGCGATAGCCTTTCTGCGCGGCGACCAGCGCCAGCCCGATACCTGTATTGCCCGCAGTGGCCTCGACGAGCGTATCGCCAGGCTTGATGTCTCCGCGCTTTTCGGCTTCGCCGATCATGGAAATTCCAATCCGATCCTTGATCGACCCGCCTGGATTCATTAACTCCAGCTTGAGGAACAGGCGACAGGGCCCGGTGTCGATATTGGAGACCTCGAGCATCGGAGTCTGCCCGACCATGTCGAGCACATTTGAGTAAACTTGCATAGTGAGCAGTGCCATTGTCGAAAGTGCGATTATGGTACGCGAAGGACTGACGCCATTGAATGATTTTCTAAGAATCGATGCAGCACTCGCCCGCGCCAGCGATATGCTCGGGCGCGCAAGTGAGAGCCCGCGCCTCGACGCCGAGCTGTTGCTCGCCCGCGCCCTGGATGTGCCCCGCAGTTTTCTTATTGCGCATGCTGACGAGGAAATTGACAGCGCCGCAGGCGAGAGATTTCAGGCGGCTGTCGATCAACGCGCTGATGGCATGCCGCTCGCCTACATCACCGGCGAGAAGGAATTCTGGTCAATGAATCTCGTGGTAACGCCCGCCACACTCGTCCCGCGACCCGACACCGAGATTCTGGTCGATCATGCGCTGCGCCAGATACCGCGAGAATCATCTCTGCAGGTGCTCGATCTGGGCACGGGTAGCGGCGCAGTTGCCCTCGCAATCGCCAGGGAACGCCCGCTTTGCGAGCTTGTCGCGACAGACTTAAGCGATGAAGCGCTGGCAGTTGCGAGGGAAAATGCGCGGCGACAGAAGGTACCGAATATCGAATTCATCTGCGGGAACTGGCTCGAGCCGGTGCAAGACCGGCGCTTCGACATGATAGTGAGCAACCCGCCCTATGTCGCAGACGATGATCCGCATTTCGATGGTCTGCGGCACGAACCGCGCCTGGCGCTTGCAGCTGGGCGCGAAGGACTTGACGCTATCCGTGTCATTTCCGCGCAGGCCGTCGATGTACTCAATACGCCAGGCGTCATCCTGATTGAGCACGGCGAATCACAACAGGACGCGATCGCAGACATACTCGCCGCCAACGGCTGGCATGACATCAAGTGCGTCAGGGACCTGGCCAGGCGGCCAAGAGTGACGACCGCACGAATGTGAGCAGGGAATTCTATATACTGCCCCGTCTTGAACCACTACCAGAGCAAATCTTGTGATCACCATCGAAACCACCCTGGGCAATATCGTCGTCGACCTTTACGAAGAAGATGCGCCAATTTCGTGCGAAAATTTTCGCCAGTACGTCGCGGACGAATTCTATCCGGACACCATTTTTCATCGAGTCATTCCTAACTTCATGATCCAGTGCGGTGGCATGACGGAAGACATGGCCAGCAAGGAAACGCGGGAGCAGATCAAGAACGAGGCCGCCAACGGCCGGAAGAATCTTCGCGGCACGCTGGCAATGGCGAGGACCGCCGCTGTCGACAGCGCAAGCTCGCAATTTTTTATCAATCTTCGCGACAATGACTTTCTCGACCATGGTGGACGGGACTACGGCTACGCCGTCTTTGCGGAAATTGCGGACGGCATGGATGTTGTCGAGGCGATTGCGGCCGTCGAAACCGGTACGACGGCGGGTCACCAGGACGTTCCCGTCGAAGCCATCAAGATTCTGGCTGTCCGTAGCGACGACTAGAACGCGACCAGACTCATGGATCGCGCCGCCAGGCAGATAGCACTGAAACAGATTGGCGCAGCCGGCCAGGCGCGCATCGGCGAATCGACCGTCCTGGTCATTGGCCTCGGCGGCATCGGGTGTGCCGTGGCAAGCTACCTGGCCTGCGCCGGCGTCGGTCAGATCTTGCTGTGCGATTTCGATACGGTCGACGAAACCAATCTTGGCCGGCAAACACTCTATGGGCCGTCCGACGTTGGTGAATTCAAGGCGGTGCGCGCCGCTTCGCGGCTGGCCGCCATGAACCCGGACGTAAGGCTGACCGAAATTCCGGATCGGTTAAGCGATACCGCGATGGCTGAGGCGGTTGATCAGGCCGATATAGTCCTGGATGGTTGCGACAATTTTTCAACTCGATTCCAGGTCAATGCGGCTGCCGTCAGTCAGGAGACGCGACTCGTGTCGGGCGCGGCTATTCGGTTCGAAGGTCAGCTTTCCGTTTTCGGTCCGGACTACAGCACCTCGCCTTGCTACCGGTGTCTGTATAAGGAAGCAGATGAGTCGCTCGAAAACTGCGCCGGCAATGGCGTTCTCGGACCCGTGCCAGGCGTAGTTGGCAGCATGATGGCTGTTGAAGCGCTGAAGTCCCTGTCAGGAATCGATGTCAGGCCCGGTCATTTGAGTTTGTATGACGCGCTGGCCAGCGAGTGGCGCATAGTTAAAGTGCGGAAATCAAGGAAATGTCCAACCTGTGGCTGAAACTAACGCTTGCGTGCATAGAATACGGATAGCGTCACCGAAACGGCGACCAGCCCGTAGATGCCAATTGCAACCAGCAGGACGTCGTCGAACAGGTCAGGCTTGACGAGCATTGCCGCAAGTGCCGGGCCGACTGCACTGCCGCACGCGGTGAAAAACCCTCCAACCACCACCACGCTGCCGCCAGGGTCCAGCCGTGCCTCGACCGAGTAAAAATAAGCGAGGCCAAATGCCCAGGCGGCACCAATCAAACACGTTGCAATGACATAGGTTACCGGCCCGCTCGGATTCAGCAGCAACACGTGCCCGGCAACGGAACAGATAATGGCCCCCAATAGCGGCAGCAGCTGACCAAAGCGATCACCGAGCCAGACGACTGCGAGTCCGGCAGGCACGCCAAGTAATGTCGAAAATCCCAGCGTTTCGCCAATCTGGATGTTGGTCAGCCCGAAACCGAGCCCAATTCGCTCGGCATAGGTGTATTGCATGAAGTTTGCAGTCTCGTACAGACCAATCGCCAGCATCGCCAGGATGGCCGCCGGCCGTAACAGCATATGAATCTCGATCGCCTGGTCGCTTGCTGCAGCGTCGCGATGCACGACGGCGCTTCTGAGCAGCAGCGTCATGGCCGCCGCCACCGCCATCAGCACGAACATGCCACTGGCACCTATTGTCGGCAGCAAATGCGGCAGCCCATAAAGTGCAACGGCGCTGATCCCGAACTGAAATACTGTGAAAGTGCCGTAGCCTCGCTCAGGGCTTGCCATGGCCGCGATCGATGCCACGACAGCCGCATACGCGGCGGCGCCGCCGAGACCGGACAAGAATCGAAATGCGACAAACAGCGGCAATGGAATTTGACTCACCAATGCCGACACGCCATCGAATACGGCCAGCATGAGCAAACCGGCGACGACGAGGCGCCGCGGATCGATATGTCGAATGCGAAGACCGATCACAATGGCGCCCAGAGCGCTGCCGACGAATCCTGCCGTCGCCAGCCAGCCAGCCTCGGACTCTGTGAACCCGGAATACTCAACCAGCGCACCGACCATCGTCGGTAGAATAAGAATCGGCAGTATGGCAATGGATCCCAGCGCGGACAGGCGAATAGTCCTTATCCCTTCACTCGTCATATGGCGCCGCATCCTGGTTGACAATCCGCATATGCTACCGCGCATAATGCACGAACTACCAATTTGTCCGGAGACACAATGCGCAACGTCAATTTTGCCGCGACGCAGATGGCCTGCGAGCGGGACTCCAGGAAAAATATCGAACTGGCCGAGCAGCTCGTGCGTGAAGCAGCTGCAGGTGGCGCACACGTGATATTGCTGCAGGAACTGTTTGAAACACCGTATTTCTGCAAAGACCTCGACGCCGATTATTTTCAACTCGCACATAACGGCGGTGACAATGAATTGATGCGCCATTTTCAGGGTCTCGCCAATGAACTGTCAGTGGTGCTCCCCGTCAGTTTTTTTGAGCGCGACAACAATGCATATTTCAATTCCATCGGCATCATCGATGCGGATGGGTCACTCCTCGGTGTCTATCGCAAGTCGCACATTCCCGATAGTCCGGGTTACCAGGAAAAGTTCTACTTCAGCCCCGGTGACACGGGCTTTCGTGTCTGGGAAACGCGTTACGCCAAAATCGGCGTCGCGATTTGCTGGGATCAATGGTTTCCTGAAGCGGCGCGCAGCATGGTATTGCAGGGTGCGGAAGTTTTGCTGTATCCGACGGCCATCGGCTCGGAACCCGGCTATCCCGAAATCGACTCCTGTGGTCACTGGCAAAGAGCAATGCAAGGTCATTCCGCCTCCAACTGCGTGCCGGTGATTGCATCCAATCGCATTGGCCTGGAGAAAGGTTCGTCGTGCGACGTGACTTTTTATGGCAGCTCGTTCATCACCGACCACACCGGTGCCAAGCTGGTGGAATGTGATCGCGACGCTCAACAGGTGATTTCCGCCGAGCTCGACCTCGAGCACATGAGCCGCGAACGCACGGCATGGGGCCTGTTTCGCGATCGACGACCGGATTTGTACGGCAACCTGCTCAACCTGGGGAGCTCGTAGCATGCGGGCGGAGGACTTCCAGACGGCCGCATCCGCTGGTTATCACATGCCGGCGGAATGGAGCCCGCATGATCGCTGCTGGATGGCCTGGCCATGCCGGGAGGACTTCTGGGGCCCGCACCTCGTCAGTACACAAAACGCCTATGCCGATGTTGCAAATGCGATAAGTGAGTTCGAGCCGGTATCGATGCTGTGTCCGCCACGCGACTTTGATAACGCACGCAATCTTTGCGGAGAGAAAGTCGAGATCCTGGCGGTCGAACTGGATGATTCATGGATGCGCGATAGCGGGCCGAATTTCGTACTCAACGGAGCGGGCCAGCTCGCGGCGTCGCTGTTCCACTTCAATGCCTGGGGCGGCAAGCACGCCCCGTGGGGCAAGGATGCCGCCATTGGGCATCGCATCGCCGAGTATCTCGGCATCCCGACGTATACGTCGACAATCTATATGGAGGGCGGCGGCATCAATGTTGATGGCGAAGGCACCGTTCTGGCCACACTGCAAAACGTTCTCAACGAGAATCGCAATCCGGGACTAAGTCACACAGAAGCGGAACAAATTCTGTGCGCCGCGCTTGGCACGAAAAAAGTGATTTGGTTGCCTGGCGATCCGGAAGACACGGAAACGGATGGACACGTGGATGGCATCGCCTGTTTCGTCGCGCCAGGCAAAGTCCTTGTCGAGATATGCCCGGCAGTCGGCACAGAACGCTACGATAATATGCAGGCCAACCTTGATGCTATCCGAGGTCAAACCGATGCAGCGGGTCGCGAACTTGAAGTTGCCACCATCGAAGAAGCCTACGAGGCAGAGCGCCGCGGTGACATATTCGCCAATTCGTACATCAATTTCTACATCGCGAATGGCGCCATCGTGATGCCGAAGTTCGGAATTGACCGGGACGAAGACGCGCGCAGAACGTTGCAGCGATTATTCCCTGACAGGGAAATCGTGCAGCTTGGAATTTCAGATATTGCTATTGGCGGCGGCGGCATTCACTGCATCACGCAGCAACAGCCGGTGAGTTAACTACCGACAGACAGACGGCAACCATTTATCGACGAGTTGCGCGTCACCCGTGCAGGTCCAGCCGACGGCCCCGGTGTTGTCGACTGCAGTCATAGTCAGTACGGCACTGTTAATCTTGTTATTCGCATCATTGCCGAAAGTTATATTAATGTTACCGCCAGCGGAAACGGCAACTTGCGTGACATAGTTGCCGACAATGTTTGTCGGCGCGTCCAGGCCAGCCTGGACATTGTTAGCCGGGAACACACCCCGATCCAGGTAAAATTCTGCCATCGCAACTCTGCCAGTAGACGCGAGATTAATGCCCTCAGCCACCTGGCTTCTAACCGCATAATCAAGATAGGCAGGTATCGCGAAGGCGGCCAGGATCCCGATGATCGCAACCACGATCATGAGTTCTATTAATGTGAATCCCTGCTGTAACTTCTTCATCGTCTCCGTCCTGGACACACGTCGATCTATTCAATGCCTATAATAAAGCGATTCTCGTGCCAAAAAAGCCAAATTCCATGTAACTATTTGATAATTATTATTATTTTTACAAACTGTCACAATCGTTCAGCGCCCATCGGCTACCGTCTGTTGCCGATTGGCGACGTAGAGTCAGAATCTGACAGATTCGGTCACCCGTGGCACGGAAACGCGTCACACCAACAAGTGTCGGCTTTACATAATAAATCAGTTCACGATAAATCAGTTCGCGAACTTGTCGCCGAAGAAGTCGCCTTCGTTCCAGGTCGGTCGCGCGGTGTCCTCGGCGACCGCGTAGCCGATACGGACATTGGCTCTGGCGAACCTGATTGCCGACGGCCAGTCGATGGGCCGGCTCATATCGTCGCTCGGCTGATGATAGTAAGTCGACAGGAATCCGCGCCACAACGATTCGCCGTCGATGTCAGGATCGGTTGATGTAAATCCCGGAACCAGGAAAACGGAAGGAACACCCTGCTTGACGAATGAGTATTGATCGCTCCGCACGAAGATGACTTCCTCCGGCATCGGGTCGTCTGCGAGATCGAAATCTTCGGCCGCAATTGCACCGTCGATGACGCCCTGCAGAGAAGAATGTTCTGCGCCAAACGCAATAATATCGCCGACCGGATAAAGCAGCAGGGGCATATCGAGATTGACGTTCGCAATGATCGAGTCACTCGGCACGGTCGGGTAGTGTGCGTAATAGTCAGAACCGACCAGGCCTCTCTCCTCACCAGTGAGTGCAATGAATATAATTGATCGTTTTGGCGGTTCGGGCATCGCCGCAAACGCACGTGCATTCTCGATCAGAATAGACGCACCCATCGCGTTGTCATACATGCCGTTGTAGATATGATCGCCGTCAATCGGAACACCGGTGCCAACGTGATCAAGGTGCGCGGTGAACACGACATACTCGTTGGCAAGTTCCGGATCACTGCCGCGTAAAATGCCAATGACGTTCGGACTGGTAATTGTTTCGTGTTCTGTCCTGCGAGCTAACGTTACTTCGGTGCCGAGCGGCGTAGACAATGTCTGGCCAGCATCTGCTGCGTCCAGGGCGTCTTCGAAGCTGATTGGTGCGCGGCTAAACAATTGCTCCGCCGGCGGGACGTTGATGGTCGCCCCACCCTGCAGCTCGGGGAAGAAATTGGCTGCATCGCCGGACAGATTTATCCAGGACATGCCGGGTCGCACGCCAGCATTCTCGGACACTCTCTTCCATGTATAACGACCCTGGTCTGTCCTGGAGCGCAACCCAATGACACCTACTGCACCCCTGGCGACAGCCTCTTCCGCCTTTGTCAGACCTGAGGAATAATAGGCACGTTCGTTATGCGAGAACGTATCCGGTGCGCCACCAAACATCGCCACGATCTTGCCATTTACGTCGATGCCGTCGTAATCCGAGTAATTCATTTCGGGGGCATCGATACCGAAGCCAACGAAGACGACTTCAGCCTTTATGTTGGTCTCCGGCCGCACGACGTCTCCGCCCATGACGAAATCTTCTTTCCAGCGCTGGGTCATTTCGACCCCGTCCTGATGAAATACGACGGATGCGGAATCGACATCGATACGCCGCGCGAGCATCGGGACTGCCTGGAACCAGCTGCCATCCTCTCCACCGGCTTCGAGACCGATGTCCTCGAAATGCCGGGCGACGTAGGCGGCAGCCTTGTCATACTCCGCCGATCCGGTCATGCGACCCAGCATTTCATCGCTCGAAAGATATTGCAGATGCGACTCGATGCGGTCGCGATTGATCAGGGCGAGGCCTTCGTCAAGTGAGGGTGCTGCAGATTCCATTGCCGCGGTTTCTGCCCCGGTCTCGCTTTGAGACGTGTCCTGGCCGCAACCTGAGGTAACAAGAACGACTGTGATAAGCAGCCAATACGACATTCGATTTCTCAAAATATCCACCAAGGGAGTCAAATTAGCCGGAGATCATACCAGCATTGAAGAGAAGTCGGCCCGCAGAGGATGCATCAGGGCCAGGATGCCACCCGGGCGTTCTCTGCTACTATCTCTTGCCGCTTAGTCTGAACATTGGATCCGGAGGCCGCACGTGACGATCAAATTTTCTGGTGTCATCTCGATAACGCTTTTATGCATCCTGTCTTTTGCAGGTCACGCACAAACTGAATCGGGCAACGTTTCATTCTCGATCACCTTTGCCGACGGCTTGACGGAAGACGCTCAGGACGGCCGCTTGTTGCTTCTCCTCGCGACACACAATGATGAAGAGCCTCGATTCCTCGTCAGCACATCAGCTGAATCTCAGCTTTTTTTCGGGCTCAACGTCGAGGACTGGCGCAGCGGATCCGCTGTCATCATTGATAACGAAGCCATCGGTTATCCGCTTGCCGATTTGTCGGAGCTACCCGCAGGCACCTATTACGCCCAGGCGCTCCTGAATCGTTATAAGGATTTTCACCTGGGTAACGGCAAGATTGTGAGCCTGCCGCCCGACCGGGGCGAGGGGCAACGTTGGAATCGCAAGCCGGGAAACTTTTACTCAACACCAATAAAGATCGAGGTTGGCGATTCGGCTGCTGCATCTTTCGATATCGTAATGAACCAGGTCATCCCCGACATCGAACGCCCCGAGGACACCAGTTACATCAAACACATTCGCATGCGCAGCGAACTGCTGTCTGAATTCTGGGGAGAGGACGTCTACCTGGGGGCGCACGTGTTGCTCCCGGAGGGCTTCAACGAACATCCGGAGGCGCGTTACCCGTTAATGATCAATCACGGTCATTTTCCGAGTGATTTTGGCGGCTTTCGCACGGAGCCGCCCGACCCGAACCTCGAACCGGACTACAGCGCCCGCTTTGACATCGAGGGCTACAACATTATCCAGCAACAGGAAGCGTACGATTTCTACCAAACCTGGAGCAGCGACGACTTCCCGCGGTTCATCGTCATCGAAATCCAGCATCCAACCCCCTACTATGACGATTCATATGCCGTGAACTCTGCCAGCCAGGGGCCTTACGGCGACGCGCTCACCTATGAATTGATTCCTTATATAGAGGAACAATTTCGGGGGATCGGTGAGGGATGGGCGCGCTTCACCTACGGCGGCTCAACCGGCGGGTGGGAAGCCATGGCGGTGCAGGTGTTCTATCCGGAAGAATATAACGGCGCATTCGTCGCGTGTCCCGACCCTATCGATTTCCGCGCGTACCTCACGACGAATATCTATGCAGACAGGAACGCCTACTGGTACGACAGCCAGTTTATGAAACTGCCACGACCAGGACATCGAGATTATCTCGGCAATATTCACGCAAGTCAGTACGACTTCAATCGCTTTGAAGCGGTGCTCGGCGACAAGGGTCGCTCCGGCCAGCAATACGACATCTGGGAAGCCACGTATTCGCCGATGGGTGAGGACGGTTACCCGGTCCGGCTCTGGGACAAGGAGACTGGCGAAATCGATCACGAAGTAGCCGAATACTGGAAAGAAAATTACGACCTGAGGCATATACTGGAAAGGGACTGGCCGATACTGGGTTCGAAACTCGAAGGCAAGCTGCACATTTATGTGGGCGATATGGACAACTACTACCTGAACAATGCGGTCTACCTGACTGAGGAATTCCTGGAGCAGACGACGGATCCATATTACGGCGGCGAAGTCGATTACGGCGACCGCGCGGAACACTGCTGGAATGGTGACCAGGAGAATGGCAATCACATTTCGCGACTGCGATACCACACGATGTACGTACCGAAAATTCTGCAGCGCATTGAAGCCTCTGCGCCGGAGGGTGCGGATCTAACCAGCTGGCGTTACTGACGGAGAATTCAACGATTGCCATTTGGAGAGTTGATCGACCACATGGAGTCGACACCCGACGTATGCCAGGCAACGCGAAGCCGGAGAATGAGCAGTGCAACAAGCGGCCGCGTCACATCAGGACCGGGGTGCGCTGCGCAACTTTTACGATTTGTTTACATTTCTTCTTTCCACGCCCGCTAATATTTGGCTAACAGCTGACACTTATCGGAGACACGTCATGAAGCGCCTGACTCTAACAATCATCATCCTGTTTGTTGCCGGCATCGCGCACGCCGAGACCGAACTAAAAGGAAGCCCGGAAGAACTACGCCAGTTCCTGCATCCTGTAGAACACACGGTAACGCTGACCGGCACGCATGAAGACACTGCGTATTCGGACAAAGCAATACTCAGTCTCGTCATCACGACGAAGGCGGCACGTCTGAGTGACTCCATGGCTTCGAACACGCGACTGCGTACGACGATCGCGCAATCTATGCTCGATGCGGGCGTCAGCCCGGAGGAGATCAACACATCGAAGTTCTCTTCGTCGCCGCAATTCGGCTGGTTTGGCAGCAAACCGAAGAGCTTCGAGGTCGTCAATCGCATGTCGGTGGGCATTACGGATGAGGCACATCTCCAGTTGATCGCACGACTAACGGACGACAATGAAGAGATCATCATGGAGGGGATGGAATTCGAGCACACCGCGAAAGAGGAATTTCAGGACAGCGTCAGGAAGGCGGCGCTGGACAAGGCGCTGGCACAGCGAAGCGTGTACGAGCAACAGTTGGGCATCAAACTGACGCCGATCAATGTTCAGGAGAGCCTCATGATGCCCGGGAAAGCGCGACCTTACGCGATGGAAGAAGTTGCGGTCAGTGCTGTCGCGCGCCAACGTGGCATGGCAGATTCGGGCAGCTTTGCCACTGCTCCCCCGCAGACATTTGACGAGGTTTCCTACCAGGCTACGGTCTACGTCACGTTCAAGGTCGACGAGGGTTAGTTTGCTTGCCGGGGAAACGCACGCTTGCCAATCCAATAACGATAGAGATGGAGACGGATAACTACTCAATAGTCAGTCGATTCTCTCAGATTGAAAAAAGGGCGTCGCCGCTGTTGATTGGTCAGAAAGTGTGGTCAATAACACTTTGGCAAGAATGTTTTCGCGCACATCCGCTGCGGAATCGTTAGCGGTCGTTCTGGTTGATTCGAGCCCAGTGGTCGCTTTCACCTAAAACGCAATCATTCAACTCAATTGCCACCACCAGCGACAAATGTCGCGAGTACGCTGCTGTCTTTATCAAGCAGGTTCATACGATCACCGCCACTTCTAAAGTCCGCAGTTTTCTGTACGGCATCCATGAAAGCAGTCTCACGGCTCATTATTACGTCTCCACAAGCCATCCGCGTTGCGTTGAGTTGTCCAACTGCAATGCCGGAGTCCGACTGTTCCAGTGAACCGGAGAAACGATTGCAGCCACCATGGCCTGCGATGCTGCCATCGACTTCAAAAAGGATATACAAGCCACTGTCTTCCGGGATGGACTCTTCACCGACCGTGACAGGCCGCCAGCTGATCCCCGTGACTTCCGCGCCACCGCCACCCGACTGAATCATCTGTCGCCCTTGCAGCATGACGAACGCAAAGCCCGCAAGGAATAATAGAAAGAACACAAACCCCATCATCGATTTCATGTTGTCACTCTTCGTATTCGTGCCAGGCGTGCAATATGCGCTGCCACCGGGTTATTGGCTGGAGCAAGCCCTGATTGTTAGTCGTGGCCTGCGATCTCCATGCATTTCGACGCCACCTGACATAATGATAAACACAATCAATCATTATTTGCGTGACACAGATATAGGAATTTGACGACGATTCTTGCCAGACTATATCGATCAATAACAATAAAGAACGCGTGACCTGAATGAGGTGGTGACTGGCACCATGATTGACGGGAGGCAGATCATGAATAAGGTCCGATGTATCGCGCTTTTGATTGTCGCTGCGCTGCCGCTGACGGCGATCTGCGCCGATGAAGCGGAGCCCGACGAAGCCGGCGGTGACGCTCTGCCCACAACTGACGTTTCATTCGAGACGTTGCTCGCCGAGCCGAAGTACGCGTCTCGATGGCATCTGCTACCGCTATCCGATTCAACTGCATATGCTGAAAACGGATTGGCACCGATTGACGATCTTCATTTCCAGGACGCCAGCACCATGGCGCGCGTTAGCAGAATGCGTAAGTTATCGCTGTTGACCCTGGCGCAATCGGGACAGGCGCGCCTGTTTCTGGGCGTCAATGAGGACGGCGTAGTGGGTGTACATTTCAGCGCATTTACGCTGCACGGCGATGATGACTACCTTGAACTGGGTCGAATGCCTTACCTGACGAGCATCGAACCAGCCGGCGACGTTGATTAAGTCAGACGCGAGACTGACAACCCGGCAGTAACTACGCGGCGTCCGCTTTCTTCGGATCGTATCCAAGATTTGGCGCGAGCCAACGTTCAGCCTCGGCAACGCTCATGTCTTTTCGTTCCGCAAAGGATGCAACCTGGTCGCGGGACACCTTGCCAACAGAGAAGTACCTGGCGTCCGGATGGGAGAAGTAGAATCCACTGACGGCTGCCGTTGGAAACATCGCATACGAATCCGTCAACGTAAGTCCAATCGAGTTCTCAACGTCCAGAAGACGCCACAGCCTTCCCTTCTCCGTGTGGTCCGGACACGCGGGATAGCCTGGCGCTGGCCGAATGCCGCGATATTTCTCCGCAATCAGCGCATCTCTGTTGAGTTCCTCATCGGTATCGTAAGCCCAGAACTCCTTTCGCGTTCGCGCATGCATGTATTCCGCAAGCGCTTCTGCCAGGCGATCGGCTAACGCCTTCAACATGATGCTGCTGTAATCGTCGTGATCCGCCTCGAAACGCTCAACGTGCTCGTCGATTCCGATTCCTGCGGTCACCGCAAAGCCGCCAATGTAGTCAGAAACACCAGTCATGAGCGGCGCCACATAATCGGCCAGGCAGAAATGTGCTTGCCCGGCGGGTTTGCTGCGCTGCTGCCTGAGATGACACAGGCGGATGAGCTCCTGCTCTCTCGCGTCATCAGCGAAAACGCGCAGATCATCATGGTCGATCGAGTTCGCAGGAAAGAAGCCGAGCACCGCGTTTGCCTGCAGCCATTTCTCGGCCACGATCTTTTCCAGCATGATCGATGCATCACTGAATAACGTACGTGCCGCCTCCCCGACAACCTGATCACTGAGGATTGCCGGAAACTTGCCATGAAATTCCCAGGCATTAAAGAACGGCATCCAGTCAATGTAGTCCTTCAGTATTGCGAGATCGATATCAGCAAATATCCGTGTGCCGGTAAATGTTGGTGTCGGCGGCGTGTAGTTTTTCCAGTCCGATTTAAAGCGGTTGTCCCGCGCCTGCTGCAATGACAATTGCGGCGCCAGTCGTGTTTTGCCAGCATGCCGCTCGCGTCTTTGCGCATTTTCTTCGCGGGTTTTCTGCACGAGCGCCGTGCGTGTGTCCGTCTCGGTCAGGGCCTGCGCTACGCCGACTGACCTGGACGCATCCTTAACGTAGATAACGGGACCCTCGTAATTGGGTTCGATCTTCACTGCCGTATGCGCCGGAGACGTGGTTGCGCCGCCAATCAATAACGGCAGGTCGAAGCCGAGACGCTCCATCTCACTCGCAACATGCACCATCTCGTCGAGGGACGGCGTAATCAGCCCGGAAAGGCCTATTATCTGTGCGTTCTCGCGACGGGCAGTTTCGAGGATCTTCTCACACGAGACCATCACGCCAAGGTCAATGACTTCGAAGTTATTGCACTGCAGGACCACGCCGACAATATTCTTGCCAATATCATGGACATCGCCCTTCACTGTGGCCATGACGATCTTGCCATTCGTCTCAATCACGCCACCTTTCTCTTCCTCGATGAACGGCACCAGGTGCCCGACGGCCTTTTTCATCACGCGCGCTGACTTTACGACCTGCGGCAAAAACATTTTTCCTTCGCCGAACAAATCGCCAACCACGTTCATGCCGGACATCAGCGGCCCTTCGATCACGTCGAGCGGCCGGGTTGCGGCAAGTCGCGCCTCTTCGGTGTCTGCGACGACAAACTCGTCGATCCCGTTAACCAGCGCATACTCGAGGCGCTTCCCTACCTCGTTTTCGCGCCAGCTTAAGTCCTTGGCTTTACCCTTTTGTCCGCCGGCCTTGCCTTTATACTCCTCGGCCACATCCAGCAACCTTTCGGTTGCATCGTCACGACGGTTCAACACGACGTCCTCGACGGCATCGCGCAATGTCTCGGGGAGATCCTGATAAATCGCAAGCTGGCCGGCATTTACGATGCCCATATCCATACCGGCCTTGATGGCGTGATACAGGAACACTGAATGAATCGCTTCACGAACAATGTTGTTGCCGCGAAACGAAAACGAGACATTACTGACGCCACCGCTCACCAGCGCATGTGGCAACAGCGTCTTGATGCGCCGGGTCGCCTCGATAAAATCCAGACCGTAGCTATTGTGCTCTTCAATGCCGGTCGCGACGGCAAATATGTTGGGATCGAAAATAATATCTGCCGGATCGAAGCCGACGGTATCAACGAGGATGTCGTAGGTTCGCTTGCAGATCTCGACCTTTCGGTCGACGTTATCAGCCTGGCCCTGCTCGTCGAAGGCCATGACTATGACGGCTGCGCCATAGTCGCGCACGAGTCTCGCCTGCTTGATGAATGTTTCCTCACCTTCTTTGAGACTGATCGAATTCACGACGCCCTTGCCCTGCACACAGCGCAGTCCGGCTTCGATGACAGACCACTTGGAGGAATCGATCATCACTGGCACCCGGGCAACATCGGGTTCGGACGCGATCAGGTTCAGGTACGTCACCATGGCATGTTCCGAATCGAGCATGCCCTCGTCCATGTTTACATCGACGATCTGCGCTCCGTTATCGACCTGCTGTCGCGCAACCTGAACGGCATCGGCATAGTTATCGGCTTCGATAAGCTTGCGAAAGACGGCGGATCCCGTCACGTTGCTGCGTTCGCCCACATTCACGAACAGGTCATCGGGGCCCAGGTTGACCGGCTCGAGACCTGACAGGCGGCAACGTACTTCGATTTCCGGAACCTGCCGCGGCGTCTTCCCGTCGATAATCTTGCGCAGCGCATTGATGTGAGCCGGGGTAGTGCCACAACAGCCGCCAACGAGGTTAACCAGGCCACTGGTCACAAACTCGCCGACCACTTCAGCCATGTGTTCTGGCGACTCATCGTACTCGCCGAACTCGTTCGGCAAGCCCGCGTTCGGATGTGCGCTGACCAATGTATTCGCAATACGCGACAGCTCCGCGACGTAGGGTCGCATGTCATCGGCGCCCAGCGCACAATTCAAACCGATCATGAATGGATCGGCGTGGCGGACAGAGTTCCAGAACGCCTCGGTCGTCTGGCCGGACAGAGTACGGCCAGACGCGTCAGTTATCGTCCCCGATATCATGACCGGCAAGGTGACACCGGTTGCCTCGAAACTGCGCTTGATCGCAAAGATCGCTGCCTTGGCATTCAACGTGTCGAAGATAGTCTCGACCATCAAAAAATCGACGCCACCCTCGATGAGCGCTGTTGCTGCCTGCTGATAGGTTTCTGCGAGCGCCCCGAAAGTGATATTCCGATAACCGGGATCATTGACATCGGGGGAGATGGAGGCGGTTCGATTCGACGGACCGAGCACGCCCGCCACAAATCGTGGCTGTCCGGTCTCGGCCGCGCAGGCGTCGGCAGCTTCGCGAGACAGTCGCGCCGCGGCCAAATTCAACTCGACGACCAGAGATTCCATACCGTAATCGCCCATCGACGGTGAATTGGCGTTGAAAGTATTGGTCTCGATAATATCGGCGCCCGCCTCGAGAAACTGTCGATGAATATCTGCAATGATGCGGGGCTGCGTTAGTGTCAACAGGTCGTTGTTGCCTTTCAGGTCGGACGGCCAGTCCTTGAAACGCTCGCCACGATAGTCTTCTTCCGTGAGGCGGAAGCTCTGGATCATCGTGCCCATCGCGCCATCGAGTAACAGCACGCGTTCCTGCAATGCCTGCATCAATACATCAATTCGAGACTGCCTTTCCATTACGCTGCGACCTGTTTTCGCCGTACGCCGATCGCGTGACAAATCGCAAACGTCAGTTCGTAGCGATTCAACGTATAAAAGTGAAACTCTTTAACACCTTCGCGCTTAAGAAGCGCAACCTGCTCTATCACCACACTCGCGGCAATGAGCTTGCGGGTTTCGGCGTCGTCCTCGAGTCCTTCGAACCGTTCTGTTAACCAATCCGGAACAGACGCGCCACACTGTTCCGCAAAACTCTGTAACTGCGGGAAGCGGGTGATCGGCAAAATGCCAGGAATGATGGGCGCATCGATTCCCGCGCCGGCACAACGATCCCTGAATCGCAAATACTTGCTGACGTCAAAGAAGAATTGCGTGATGGCAGTCGACGCACCGGCATCAATTTTTCGCTTCAGATTATCGAGATCGGCCTTTGCGCTGATTGCTTCAGGGTGCACCTCGGGATAGGCCGCCACGGAAATATCGAAATCGGCGATCTTCTTCAGCCCGCTAACCAGGTCGGAGGCATACGCATACCCGTCCGGATGCGGTTGGTAGTCTGCGGCGTCTTTCGGTGGGTCTCCGCGCAATGCAACGAGATGACGAATCCCCATATCCCAGTATTCGCGCGCAATATCATCGATCTCCTCTCTTTTCGCACCAACGCAAGTCAGGTGCGGTGCTGCCGTAAGATCAGTTTGTGTCAGAATTCGTTCCACGGCTGCGTGCGTGCGTTCGCGCGTCGATCCATCCGCGCCGTAGGTGACGGATACGAAACGGGGCTTCAGAACGGCCAGATGTTCGATCGATGACCAAAGCGTCTTTTCCATCGCCTCGTTTTTTGGTGGAAAGAACTCGAAGGAAACATCAACGGTGTTTTTCTGTTCGGACATTATCTTGTAATCCTTACGCCGCAGCGTTTCGCTCGTTTGCCAGGGTCGCCACCGAAACCAGCCAGACGGGTTCTTTTTTTGGCGCCGGCCGCGCCGGCGACAGCCTCAATCCGGATTCCTTGCACCACAGCGCCAGCGGGCCCTGGATTTCCGCGGATGGACGATTCAAAACTGATTCCAGCACGAACAGGCGACCGCCCGGCCGCAACAATCGGACGGCTTCTGCAAGCGCGCGAACCGGATCTCGGGCATCGAGAAGAACGTCGTCGATGATGATCGTGTTGAACTGCTGATCGTCGAAGGGCAGTCGATACATGTCACCCTTGCGCAGGCTGCAGTTCGGTATGCCGGCCAGCATCAGTTCCGCGCGCGCGAGCTGCCTGGCATCGCTGTCAATATCCACACCGATGGCGCGATTCGCGCGGCTGGCGAGAAGTTTGAGGATGGCGCCGCGACCGCAACCAATATCCAGCAGGTCGCCAACGGGGGCCGTCACCGTCAGGTCCAGGATGACGCGGTGCAGGGCGCGATCGGCTGACTCGTCACCTCGATCGATTGCGGCTTCTTCAACGCGCTGACCGCGACCCTCCCGCAGCAGCTTCCAGTCGGCCTCGAAGACGGGATCCTGTTCCGGAATCAACTCGAGCAACCTGCGCAGCGCAATGGGCGCGTTTTCCGCCGCCGGCACCCGGTAGAACACGCGCTTACCGTCGCGAAACCGCTGCAGGATATCAGCGTTACACAACTGCTTGAGTTGCTGTGATATTCGCGGCTGGCTTTGACCGATGACACGGGTCAGTTCGGAAACGCTGCATTCACCCTGCCGGCACAACGCGACGAGACGCAGCCGCGTCGGGTCACCGAGCGTCTTGAGCTGCTGCAGAAGTGTGTCGGTAGCAGGTTGCATAATAATATAAACATTTCTTTATATAAATAGGCAAATAGTTTACCACGCAGTCGCAACCTGCGGGAATATCAAGGTTTATAAGATGAGATCTGCCACACGGAAACGGCAGCCTAATGAATGGACGGGCTGCCCTGGAGCACCTGATCTGCAAATATCCGGCTGACGTCAACCGGGTCGAATACCCGCGTCCGGCCACAATATTCACAGGTCACATCGACGCGGCCGATCTCGGCTAGTGCCGCCCGTGTCTCCGCTTCACCGAGCAACCGTAAGACTTCTTCGACCTTTGACTGTGAGCAGCGGCACTGAAAGCGCACCGAACGTGAGTTAAATACGCGGACATCGTCTTCCGCAAACAGTTTCTGTAATAGCTCAGGCGTCGCGCCATTCGCCAGGTCTTGCACGCGGAGGGTCGCGATCAAGAAGCCAAGCCGTCGCCAGTCATCCTCGGCGAGCGCCTTTTCCCCAGGCATCTGCTGCAACAGAATGCCCCCGCAGAATGCGGTTTCACTGATCAACGCCAGGTGACTCGGAACCTGCACCGACCGGGCGAAATAGTTTTCGAGGCTGGCGGCAAGGGAATCGGGGCAGATTTCAACGATCCCCTGGTAGGGTCGCTCCATTGCACCTGCGTCAACCGTAACTGCGCAGCGGGCGTTGGCAACCATATTGGCGAAGGTCGCGTTGCCGGGCACCTCGCCGGTCGTCGCCATGCCGCGAATATCCAGACCATCCGTACTTTGCATGACGAGCATGGCGAGCGGACCATCGCCGGTGATTTGCAGCGTCACGGAGCCATCAAACTTGAGACTCTGCGCAATTAACGCGGTGGCGGCCGCGGCGTGCCCGAGCACGTCCGCGACCGGGCTCGCATAATTGTGATCGCGCTGCATTCGTTGCCACGTGGCATCAAGTTGCACCAGCGCGCCGCGCACGTTCAGGGAATCAAATACGAATGGAATGACTGTGTCTTTCGATGACATTTTCTTGAATCAAACTGAATTGCCGGTCCGGCAGTCTCTAAGAAAGCTTCTCTTTAATTATCTGGTTGACCTGGCCGGGATTAGCCTTCCCACCTGTTTCCTTCATGACCTGCCCGACAAAGAAACCCAGTAGTTTGTCTTTGCCCGCACAATAGTCCGCAACCTGACCCGGGTTCGCCTCGATGACCGCGTCCACAATCGCCTCGATAGCGGCAGTATCCGTTATTTGCCGCAGGCCTTTCGCGGCAATGATTTCGTCCGCGTTGCCCTCGCCAGCCCACATTGCGTCGAACACTTCTTTCGCAATCTTCCCGGAAATAGTGCTGTCCGCAATTCGGTTTAGCAACCCGGCCAGTGTATCGGCCGCAATACGGCTGTCTTGTATGTCGATGCCTTCCCTGTTGAGTAACGCCGACAGATCACCAATTACCCAATTGGCGGCAACCTGCGAACTGGCATTGGTATTGGCGACGACCGCTTCGTAATAATCGGACAATGCCGGGCTGACCGTTAGTATATCGGCATCAACTTCTTTCATTTCATACTGATCGACGAAACGTTGCTTCTTGGTATCCGGCAATTCGGGCAGAGTTTGACGAACTGCCTCGATGAATTCTTTGTCAAGCACGACCGGCAACAGATCGGGGTCCGGAAAATACCGGTAATCGTTGGCTTCTTCCTTGGAACGCATCGATCGTGTTTCGTCATTGTCCGAGTCGTAAAGCCGTGTTTCCTGCACGACTTCTCCGCCGTCTTCGATGACCTCGATCTGGCGTTCGATCTCGAAATTGATTGCCTTCTCGACGAAGCGAAATGAATTCAGGTTTTTGATCTCGGCGCGTGTGCCTAATTCTTCCTGCCCGGCGGGCCGCACCGACACGTTAGCGTCGCAGCGGAAAGAACCCTCCTGCATGTTGCCATCTGAAATCTCAAGGTAGCGGACAATCGAGTGAATCTTCCGCATATAAGCCACCGCTTCTTTTGCCGAACGTAAGTCAGGCTCCGAAACAATTTCCAGCAACGGCGTGCCAGCCCGATTCAAATCGATTCCCGAAGCACTTTCGAATCCTGCGTGGACCGATTTGCCGGCATCCTCTTCCAGATGCGCGCGCGTGATGCCGATACGTTTTTCATCGCCCGCTTCGTCGAGTATGTATAGCTCGCCGCCCTCAACAATGGGCAATTCATACTGACTGATCTGGTAACCTTTCGGCAGATCCGGGTAAAAATAATTCTTGCGGGCGAAGATGGAACGTTCGGCAACGCGGGCATTGACAGCCAGCCCAAACTTGGCGGCCATGCGGACCACCTCCGCATTGAGGACCGGTAATACACCCGGGTAGCCGAGGTCGATCAGGCTCGCCTGTGTATTGGGCTCTGCACCGTAAGCCGTTGATGAACCAGAGAAAATCTTGCTGGTCGTTGCAAGCTGGGTATGGATCTCAAGGCCGATGACCACTTCCCAGCGACCGCTCACAGGAAACCCTCCGGACCCTGGCTGTGCCAGTCAGTCAGTTGCTGAAACTGGTGCGCGCAGGACAGAAGCCGGGCTTCCGCGAAGTGCGGACCGACCAGCTGCAATCCGACAGGCAGATTGTCAACAAACCCACACGGCAGGGAAATACCGGGCAGGCCCGCCAGGTTCGCACCGATCGTGTAGATGTCATTCAGATACATCGTTATCGGATCGTCTGTCTTCTCTCCGAGCGCGAATGCAGTAGTCGGTGCGGTCGGTCCAGCGATGACATCGACTTTCCCGAACGTATCACTGAAATCACGACTGATCAGCTGCCGGACTTTTTGTGCCTTCAGGTAGTAGGCGTCGTAATAACCGGCGGAGAGCACATAGGTGCCGGTCATGATGCGTCGTTTCACTTCCGCGCCGAAGCCCTCGCCCCGTGAGCGGCAATACAAATCGAGCAGGTCTTTCGGATTCTCTGCGCGGTGTCCAAAACGGACGCCATCGAAACGCGAAAGATTGGATGAGCATTCCGCCGGTGCAACCACGTAGTAGGTCGGAACGGACAATCCGATACTGGGCAAATCAACATCAACCAGGCTGGCACCGGCTTCCTCGAGCGCCCGCAGCGATGCCTTAACCTCAACGGCGCACGCTTCATCAAGACCGGCATCAAAATGCTGGCGCACGACGCCGATACGAAGCCCCTTCACTGAATCTGCAAGCCCGGCCGTGTAGTCCGGCACCGGCTGATCCGCAGACGTCGAATCTCTCGGGTCCATTCCCGCCATCGTGTTCAACAGCAGCGCCGCATCTTCGGCCGACCTTGTAATCATGCCGGCCTGGTCAAGGCTGGACGCAAAAGCCACCATGCCGAAACGCGACACGCGACCATAGGTCGGCTTCAGTCCAACCGTGCCCGTTAGTGCCGCCGGCTGACGAATCGAACCACCGGTATCAGTGCCGGTTGCTGCCGGAACCAGGCGTGCAGCGACCGCAGCTGCCGAGCCACCGGAAGAACCTCCCGGCGACAGACGCGTATCCCACGGATTTGACACTGGTCCGAAGAAACTCGTTTCGTTGGACGAACCCATGGCGAATTCATCCATGTTCGTCTTGCCGAGCATGACTGCGCCGGCATCTTCCAATCGGGCAACCACCGCAGCGTCGTAAGGTGAAACGAAGTTGCTCAATATCCGCGAGCCGCATGTGGTCTTTACGCCCTTCGTGCAGAAAAGATCTTTGTGTACGATCGGCAAACCGCATAGTGGCCCGTCCTTGCCGGACGCGCGATTTGCGTCTGCAACATCAGCCTGTGCGAGTGCGGCGTCGGCCGTTACGGTCACGAACGCATTCAACGCATCCTGATGACCAGCAATGCGTGCCAGCAGAGCCTCGGTCAGTTCACGAGACGAAAACTCGCCGTCCGCAAGGCCCTTTTTCAGTCCGACGAGTGTGCGCAGGTGCAGCGCTTTGCCTGCCTGATCCGAAGTCATTCGATCACCTTCGGAACCAGGTAGTAACCCTCCTCTGTCGAGGGTGCGTTTTGCTGGACGAAATCGCGCTGGTTTGTCTCAGTTACTTCGTCCGCTCGCAGTCGTCTGCGACATGTTGAGCGGATGCGCCATCGGCACGACGTCATCGGTGGGCGCCGCCTGCAGCTGATCGACGAAATCCACGATTTTGGAGAGTTTGTCGACCACATCGTCGAACTCACCCTCCTCTAGCTGGAGGCGCGCAAGTGTTGCGATGTGCTGAACCTGTTCTTTAGTTAATGACACGGGAGGATCCGGATTTACATGCCGGACCAGACGTCCGGCGGGATAAGCGGCAGCAATGATACACGCCGTCTTGTGCAATGTCGTGTCCATTGTTACATTGCACCGTTGATTTGCCTCGCGGGACTCTGGCCCCACATGCTGAAGAATATTTTAGGTTATTTCTCCAACGATTTATCCATCGATCTGGGGACTGCCAACACCCTTATCTACTCACGCGGACATGGCATTGTGCTGGACGAGCCGTCGGTTGTTGCCATCCGTGAAGATACGGGCCGCGGCGGCCGCGCCGTGGAAGCGGTCGGTATGGAAGCGAAGAACATGCTGGGCAGGACGCCGGGGAACATCACCGCGATCCGACCACTGAAGGATGGTGTCATCGCCGACTTCACGGTAACGGAGAAAATGCTCCAGCATTTCATCCGCAAGGCACACGGCACCCGCTATTTTCGACCGAGTCCACGCGTACTCGTGTGTGTCCCCTATGGATCGACGCAGGTCGAGCGTCGAGCAATCAGGGAATCGGCGGAAGGTGCCGGTGCACGCAAAGTGCATCTGATTCCGGAACCAATGGCCGCGGCAATCGGTGCCGGCATGCCGGTACACGAAGCGCGCGGCTCTATGGTCCTGGACATCGGCGGTGGTACATCGGAGGTCGCCGTCATTTCTCTGAACGGTATCGTCTACGCTGCGTCGGTACGCATCGGCGGCGACCGTTTCGACGAGGCAATCACCAACTACGTCCGCCGCAACTACGGCATCCTGATCGGTGAGGCTACGGCGGAACGCATCAAGCATGAAATCGGGTCAGCTTTTCCGGGCCAGGAAGTCCGTGAGATTTCTGTTAAGGGCCGCAATTTGTCAGAAGGCGTGCCACGCAGCTTTACGCTGAATAGCAACGAAATTCTTGAGGCCCTGCAGGAACCGCTTCAGGGCATTGTGGGGGCGGTCAAGGAAGCGCTGGAACAAACGCCGCCGGAACTGGGCGCCGATGTTGCCGAGAGAGGCATCGTGCTGACCGGCGGTGGCGCAATGCTGCGCGACCTCGACAAGCTGCTCATGGAAGAAACCGGGCTACCCGTCGTTATCGCCGATGACCCGCTGACTTGCGTCGCCAGAGGGGGTGGCCGCGTGATCGAATTGATCGATGAGCACGGTCCTGCGGTGTTCGGCCTGGAATAGTATTAAAAAGAGTATCAGGTACAAGAGAATCGGAATCCATTATGCGAATATACAGCGCTAATGGTCGCCTCAAAATCTGACAAGCAGTTCGGCTCCCCCTTCCTGCCCTCGCTCGGCCTGCGGTTCCTGTTGCTCGCAGGCCTGAGTCTCCTGCTTCTGATCATCGACCATCGAGACAATCATCTCGACACCGTACGCAAAGCCATTGGTGCCACCGTCTATCCATTGCGGGTCATCGTGGATGCGCCGGTATCCGCATGGCGCTGGGCAAACGACACGACCGCCAGCCGAAATAATCTGCAACTCGAAAACTCGCGCCTGAGGACCGAGAGACTGCTGACCCAGGCCCGGCTCCAGCGTTATTCGGCGCTCGAGGCCGAAAACGCGCGTCTCAGGGATATGCTCGAAGCCCGTGCGACGGTTCGCGAGCAGGTTCGGGTAGCGGAGATTCTCTCCGTCAGTTCGGACCCGTTTCGACATTTGCTCGTCCTCGACAAGGGCACGGTAGATAATGTGTATGACGGTCAGGCTGTGATAGACGCAAACGGCATCATCGGTCAGATCATCGAGGCCGGTGTGCTGTCTTCACAATGCATATTGATTAGCGACCCCGGTCACGCGCTTCCCATCGAGGTTAACCGCAATGGCCTGCGCACGATTGCCCGGGGCACCGGCGAGTTCGATAGTCTCGATTTGCCGTTCCTGCCAAACAATGCCGACATCGAACCCGGCGACCTGCTGGTTACGTCAGGCCGTGGCGGAGCATTCCCGGCAGGCTACCCGGTCGCCGTTGTCGATTCGGTCACCCGCATACCACAGGAACCTTTTGCATCCGTAACCGCGCGACCGACTGCGGCGCTGAACCAGGTTCGCGAAGTTATGTTGATCTGGTCGGCAGACGACTCCGAAGAACAGGAGGACCCGGTAACTGCCGAAGAAGAGGCAGCGAACGCGGACTCCGAAGCTGACGAAGCCGCCACGGCAGAGGCGCCACCGACGACCGGGGACGATGCTGGAGAATCAGATGAGTGACCGTCGCGTCAGTCGCGCGTTGCCGGTCGTCTTAAGCATCGTCGTTGCATTGATGCTGGCGATCGCGCCGTTGCCTGGCTGGGCGGAACCTTACCGTCCGGGCTGGGTGGCACTGACGCTCATATACTGGGCGATGACGGTGCCGCAGACCTATAGCGTCGGCAGCGCCTGGCTCGTTGGCCTGGTTCTCGATGTCGCACAGGGCACGCTGCTTGGCCAGCATGCACTCGCGCTGAGCCTCATCATCTATATTACGGTCAAATTTCACCTGCAGTTCAGGCAGTTTCCAATGCTGCAACTATCGGCGACGGTATTTGCCTTGCTCGCTTTGCACCAGTTCATTCTTTTCTGGATCAATGGAGTGGTCGGTGTCAACTCGCCAGCCGAAACCTACTGGGGGCCGGTTATTAGCGGCACATTGATCTGGCCCTTGTTGACCATGTTCCTCGCCGGCATTCACCAAAGAGCGCGCAGATAGCCATGAGCCTGTTCGCACCCATCAAGGATCATCACTCTGAAACACGGATGTTCGTTGCCCGGGTCATATTGTGCTCCGTGATTTCGATTTTGTTGCTGGGCGTTGTCGTCGCACGTCTCGTTCAGCTGCAAATCTACGACCACGAATTGTTCGCAGAAAAATCCCAGGGAAACCGGGTGCGTATCGAAGCGGTGCCGCCGACGCGTGGATTGATATTCGACAGGCGCGGCCGGGTACTTGCAGAGAACCTGCCAGCCTATCAACTTGAGTTGATACCGGAACAGGTGCCGGACCTCGACGACACGCTGGCCCGACTGGCCAATATCGGACTGATTAAGGAAGAAGATATTCCCCGCTTCAATGGTCTAAGTGAATCGGGACCACGATTCAAGCCCATTACCCTGCGCTTTCGCCTGAGCGAAGACGAAATTGCCAACTTCGCCGTGCAACGGCCGCGGTTTCCCGGCGTCGACCTGCAGCCGCGACTGGTCCGACACTACCCGGACGGCAGACTGATCTCGCACGCGATTGGCTACGTGGGCGCCTTAAGCACAGCGGATCTTAAACGTCTGGATGGAGCCGCGTACGCCGCCACATCACACACGGGCAAAACCGGCGTCGAGCACTATAACGAAGAACTGCTGCACGGCGATGTTGGTTTTCGGCAGGTAGTAACCAATGCGCTTGGACGGCGGGTGCCCGCCGAAACCCGCGATTTTTCTGATTCATTGCCTGTTAGTGAAAGCCCGCAACCCGGTGCCAACCTTTACCTTAGCCTCGATCTCGACCTGCAGCGCATCGCGACAGACGCACTTGTCGGCCGGCGCGGCTCGATTGTCGCGATCGATCCCGCCAACGGGGAAATCCTTGCGCTGGTGAGCGCACCCAGTTTTGACCCGAACGCGTTTGCGACCGGCATGAGCCCGAGTGAATACAACGCCATGCAAAACGATGAAGGTCGACCGCTCTTCAATCGTGCAGTTCGCGGCAGTTATCCGCCAGGCTCGACGATCAAACCGATGCTGGCGCTCGCCGCGCTGGAGGTAGGTGCGACCAATCTCACCAGGCGCACGGTATGCATCGGCTGGTATAGCCTGCCGGGCAGCTCGCATCGCTATCGCGACTGGCGTCGGCAAGGTCACGGCGAAGTTGATTTGCACGATGCGATATCACAGTCCTGCGACGTGTATTTTTATGAAATCAGTCGGGATATTGGCATTGACACTATGCAGCAGTATCTCAACCAGTTTGGCCTCGGGCACGAAACCGGGCTGGACATGGTCGGGGAATCCAGCGGGCTCGTTCCCTCCCGCGCATGGAAGCGCAGCGCGTTTTCCGAACGCGCCGACCAGGTCTGGTTTCCGGGTGAGACAATCATTGCCTCAATTGGCCAGGGATATATGTTGGCAACACCGCTACAGTTGGCGAATGCCACAGCGGCATTGGCGGCGCGCGGAAAACGTTTTAAGCCGCACCTGGTCGCGGCAATCGAGGACCCGTTGACTGGCGCAAGAACGATGACGGTACCGGAACGGTTGCCAGGCGTGCAGATAGAAAACGAGTTCTACTGGGATAATGTTCTTGCGGCCATGCATGACGTGATGCAGAGCTCGACCGGGACTGCGCGGGCTGCCGGCCAGAATTCCCCGTATGAAATGGCGGGCAAGAGCGGTACGGCGCAGGTATTCACCGTTGCACAGGAAGATGATTACGAAGACCTGGAGCTCGAGGAGCGATTGAAAGACCATGCGCTTTTCATCTCGTTTGCTCCTTTGGAAGATCCACGCATAGCCGTCGCTGTCGTGGTCGAGAATGCCGAGAGTGGCAGTCGGGTCGCTGCGCCGATCGCACGCGCCATCATGGATAAGTATTTGGGTGTTTCAGACGATGAGCTTTAGCGACACGCAACAGTCGTTTGGCGGCAAGGCTGTGCCGTTAGGTGGTGTCGGCAGCATTCTGCAACGCTTGCATCTCGACGGACCGCTTCTCGGCGCATTGTTGCTGATTAGCGGATTCGGCTTGGTCGTGCTCTATTCGGCCGTGGCCCAGGACATGGATCTCTGGCTGCAACAAGTCATTCGATTGGTTGTTGCGCTGTTGAGCATGGTGATCATCGCGCAATTTCCGCCCGATGTTCTGCGACGGTGGACGCCGTGGGGATATCTCGCGGGCTTATTCCTGCTTGTGCTCGTCCTGGCAACCGGAGAAGTCGGCCAGGGCGCACAGCGCTGGCTCGATATCGGCATTCGGTTTCAGCCATCCGAAATCATGAAACTCGCGGTGCCGATGATGGCAGCCTGGTATCTTCACGACCGGCAACTTCCGCCAAGGATTCTGGATTTGCTGGTGCTGGCAGTTCTGATTGTCGTACCGACTGTCCTGATCGCGAAACAACCTGATCTGGGCACGTCCCTGCTGATCGCGACCGCGGGAATCCTCGTAATTGTCCTCGCCGGCCTGTCGATTCGTTTGATGGTCGTACTGGGCATCTCGGCAATTCCCGGCGCATACGTACTCTGGCAGTTCATGCAGGACTATCAGAAACAGCGCGTGCTGACGCTGCTCAACCCGGATTCCGATCCGCTCGGCGCTGGCTACAACATCATTCAGTCAAAAATCGCCATCGGCTCGGGTGGCCTTTTTGGCAAAGGATGGACCAACGGCAGCCAGGCACAGCTCGAATTCCTGCCAGAGCGCGATACCGACTTTATTTTTGCGGTCATGGGCGAGGAACTTGGCCTCCTGGGTGTGCTCAGCCTGCTGGGTCTGTACCTGTTCGTCGTGGGCCGCGGGCTATACATCGCCATCCAGGCGCGCGACACATTTTCCCGGCTGCTGGCGGGGAGCATTAGCCTGACTTTCTTTGTCTACGTATTTGTGAATACTGCCATGGTGACCGGGATTGTTCCGGTAGTCGGCATACCGCTGCCGCTGGTGAGCTACGGCGGCACATCGATGGTGACCCTTATGGCCGGATTCGGTATTCTCATGTCTATTCACCGCCACCGGAAATTTGTGCCACATTGATGAAATCCATGTTGAAAAAAATTGTACTTCCCGTATTCGCGATGCTGCTGATGAATCACACCGTGCAGGCCTTCGATGTCGAACGCGATGACGTCAGGGAATTCATCGACACGATGGTTGAGAAACACGCCTACGATCGCGCAGCACTCGAGTCTGCTCTCAACGAGGCGGAATCCAAGGAGTCGATTCTCGAGGCCATCGCCAGGCCGGCCGAGCGAACGTTGGAATGGGATGGCTATCGAAAGATCTTCATTACCGACGAACGCATCCAGCGCGGCGCCGAATTCTGGCGCGAGAACCTGGACGAACTCACGCGGATTAGTGAGAAAACCGGGGTGTCTAAAGAAATCCTCGTTGGCATCATTGGCGTTGAAACCTACTTTGGCAAAATTACGGGGAGCTACCGGGTCCTGGATGCCCTGGCCACGCTGGGATTCGACTACCCGCCACGATCAAAATTCTTCCTTGGCGAGCTCGAGCAGTATCTGCTGCTGGTTCGGGAAGAGGGAATGGATGCAACCAGCGCTACCGGATCCTATGCTGGTGCAATGGGCCGGCCTCAGTTTATGCCATCCAGCTATCGTGCCTACGCGGTCGACTCGACCAACGACGGCAAACGGGACATCTGGAATAACTGGAGCGACGTCATCGGCAGCGTCGCCAACTATTTTATTCGACACGACTGGAAGCGAGATGCGCCGGTCGCCGCCGTCGCAACACTTGGGGCCCAGTGGTCCGGAGATCCGCCCAAGAATACGCTCACGCCAAAAGAGACGGTTACTTCATTGAGCCACCAGGGCGTGGTGTTTTCCACAACACTTCCGGGGAACGAGAAAAGCCAGTTGGTAACGCTCGAAGGCGAGGATGGCACAGAATACTGGGTCGGATTTCACAATTTTTTCGTCATTACTCGCTACAATCGCAGCGTCATGTACGCACTCGCCGTGCATCAGCTGGGGCAGGAAATCGCGCTTGAGGTTGCTCGTGGTGACATGTGAGCGCCGGCCGCTCATCCTGTTTCTGATCACCTGTTCGTCGCTGCTGGTCGCCTGTGCAGTGCCGCGACCCGGCGACGGACCACCCCGCACAGGCAGCAACATCCCACGTAACCTGCCTGGCAACGCCATACCGCGCGAGGAACCGAAAAGCCGCTACGGCAACGGGCCGTATTACCGCGTAATGGGCAAAAATTACACGGTTATGGATTCGAGCCACGGTTACCAGGAGCGTGGCGTCGCCTCCTGGTACGGCAAGAAATTTCACGGCCGCATGACGTCGAGCCAGGAACCCTACGACATGTACGCAATGACGGCTGCGCACAAAGAATTGCCGTTACCCACCTATGTGCGCGTGCGTAATCTGAAAAACAATCGCAGCATTATTGTTCGAGTTAACGATCGTGGACCATTTATCGATAACCGTTTGATCGATCTTTCCTACTCGGCGGCACTGAAGCTCGACATGGTTCGCGACGGCACCAGCCTCGTGGAGGTCACAGCGATCAGCTTCGATAGTCCCGCACCACGGGCAGCAGCTTCGACCGTGACCAAATCCACGGCTGTCGATTCGAAACTGTTTATACAGGTGGGCGCATTTGGCGATCGCGACAACGCCGAACGGCGCTTTCGCCTGCTGCGCAACAACGGCTTCGGGCAGGCGTTCGTACACAAAGACACCCGGCAGAACCCGGCGCTCTACCGGATTCGAATAGGCCCGATTGCCGAGGTATCGCAATACGACACGCTAATTGGCCGCTTGCACGATATTGGCATATCAGAGACCCACCTGATTTCCGATTGACCGTTGTCAACAACGAATCGAGAGCGAATACGGTCTCGTAGTCTGCGTGGAGAACAAGTTCCGCCGGTAACCAGGAATGTCCCGATCCCGGGTGGCCACTACTCGACCGATGTTTGCGACTGTTCACGCAAATACTGCGCGAGATAGTAGTAGGACGCGATGCCCTTGCCCGAATTTCCCGACCCCTTCCAGCCGCCGAAAGGTTGATAGCCAGGCCAGGCTCCCGTGGTCGCACCCTGTGGCCTGTTAGCGTAGGTGACACCCGCTTCGATGTTGTCGAAGAACCAGGAAGTCTCTTCAGCATTGCCGTAGAAGCCGGCTGTAAGACCCAGTGGCGAATTATTCGCCAGTTCCATCGCAGTTTCCTTATCGGGAACGCGCGCAATCATCAAAACCGGCGTAAACATTTCCTGTTGCCACAATGGATGATCGAGTGATGCTTCCGCTACAGTCGGTGCACAAAAAAATCCCTTAGCCAGGTCGCCCTCTACCAACACCCTGTTGCCGGCGACGATCGACGCCGATTCCTGCAGCTGTTCTGCATATCGCTGGTAGTTCTCATAGGCAGCCGCATTACCGACCGGACCGATATAATTGTCACGCTCAGTTGGATCGCCGATTTTTATGCTGTCGACAATCGGCTTGAGCCTGTCCAGTAGCGCATCAGCCACCGACTCCTCGACATAGACACGCGATAATGCGGAACACTTTTGCCCACTTAGCCCAAAAGCAGATCGCATGATGCCGATCGCCGCTCGATCAAGATCACCGTTCGCGGTCACAATACAGGCGTTTTTGCCGCCCATTTCCGCAATGCAGGGACGCGGATACGCACCGCTGGCGAGCTTTTCACCAATCTGCATACCGACTTCATGTGAACCGGTGAACGTCACGCCGGCTACCCGCTCGTGATCGACCAGTAGCGGGCCCGCTGAGTCGTCCGGATCTGCCAGGCAGTTAAATACGCCGGCGGGAATGCCAGCGTCTCGCATGCACTCTGCCAGGAGACGAACGGACCAGGGGGTGTCAGGGGCCCCCTTTACGACGACGGTATTCCCGGTAACGAGCGCAGCCGCGACAGGCCCACCGGCAAGTGCAAACGGGAAATTGAACGGAGCAATGACGGCCCAAACGCCATACGGTTTCATCACGGACCGATTGTGGCTGACAAAATCGGGCAGCGGGTCGTCGGGAAGCGGGTGGTCAAAACCCTGATTGTTTTCGAAATCGTCGCAATAGCAGTAGAAAAAATCGGCCGTTTCCTGGACCTCGCCCAGCGATTCCATTCGATTTTTGCCGACTTCCAGCGCGACCGCAGCACTGATGTCATAGACTCGTTCTTCAATAAGCGCGCCAACGCGCCGCAGTATGCGGATACGCTCCTCAGCGGGAGTCAGTCGCCAGGTCGAAAACGCGGATTCTGCGGCTGCGACCGCTTCCGCTACCTGTTGGGCGCCGGCAACAGGAAACGTACCGAGCACCCAATCCGTATTGATAGGGCTGACATCGTTTATCCTCGTATCCGCCGCGACATCTGTCCCGTTTATGAAGTGGCAGTGATTCCTGCCCAGGTTGGCACGCACTGTCTGCAACGCGTCGTCAAAACGCTCATGTAATTCAGGCGGCGGATCGAACATCGTTGAATAGGTGAGACGGAACGCCATTGTCAATATTTCCCTTGCGGTCAGGTCGACGTACTAAGATCCAGGAGAAAGACTCTGATTTGTTCGCGAATCACATCTTGTTCCAATTGCCATCTCCGCATTGCCTCCTGCACCCTGGGGTCCGCGACAATGTCGGCGTATTGTGGCAGTGCATACGTTTCCTGCCAACCCAGGTTGACGGCGACCGATGTACTGAACACGCCGTTGAGTGCCACATCGATGGCCTCCTCGACATCGCCGCGAAGTGCCAGTACACCGAGGTATACAGCCGGGATGCTCTTCGGATCGAAGCCGAACGCCGATGTTACGTCTGCGAGACTCTTTAGGCGTGACAACATTTCATCTCGTGGCAACACCACGTACCACGCATCAAATGCCGCAAACTGAGCGTTTCGGTACTTTGCGGGTGCCGTCACGATGTCAATATCAAGAATGCCTGGCGCCTGCTCGTCGAGGTAGAGGCTCTCCTCGGCGACGGTGCCTCGTTTCGTTGCAACGCGCAGCAGATGCTGGACCGCACCTGTGAAGGAAAAGCGGCGGTCATTGATATCGTCTTCGATCGCGCGGCGGGCACTTGCAACACTGGCAACCTCATCACCGATGCTTATCGCGCGCAGCAACTCGATTCGATATGCGACCTCACTGGTCGGTGCAACGGCCATGACACGGTTGCGAAAGTCGTCGCCCTCATCTACCAGGTCAAGCTGATAGAGGAGGCCCGCAATAAAACCTGGCAACTCGTGATCCGCAGGATCCACCTCGATCGCTCGCAGGATCTGGCGAACATAGTCCAGGCCGTCACCAGCCCGCAGGCTTAGTCCGCCGAGCATTGCGTATGCATTCGGCTGATTCGGTTCGATCTCGAGCGATTTCAGCAATGCGGCCCTGGCTTCGTCCGTTTGTTCCAGCGCGCCAAACAGAGACCCCAGTTCATAGTGAATCCGGGGGTTCAGTGGGTCGCGAGCCAGAGCGTCCTGCATCAATGGCACAGCCTTTTCGGACTGCTGGGACGCCTGGTAGATGCGCGTGAGCATGAGCTTCGGCTGGAACTCAGTCGGCGACGCGGCGGCGATCACTTCGAGTTCAGTACCCGCCTCCAGGAATGCCTGCGGGCCAACCTCCAGGCTGCGCGCGGCGGCGTCGGCAAACAGACGAATAGCGCGTGCATTTGCATCTTCCGGGCGAGCCGCAATGACCTGATCAGCAAGTGCGATGATATCCGTAAATGCCGCCTGTTGATCCATAAGCCCGGTTTCAACCTGTTGCCAGTAGTTTATGGCCAGCTCCGTTTTGGCATCCAGAAAATCAGGATCGATGGTCAATGCGCCTTTTAGCAAGCCTTCTGCGGCCCGAAGCCCGCCATGCGAAAAAGTCGCCTGGGCCTGGAGCGCCTCCAGGTAAAGATCGAATGCATCGGGACTGGTGGTCGCCGTGCCGGCGAGGGAGCCGTCGTTCGCAGATCCGAGCAGAGACGCTGACAAAGCACCTCCTACCTTGGCCGCAATTTCATCCTGAATACCAAATATGTCGTCCAGCGTGCGATCGTAGTTTTCAGACCAGACGTGGAAACCATCGTTTGCACGAATCAGCTGCGCAGTAATCCGCACACGATCACCCGAACGTTGCACGCTACCTTCCAGAACATGAGCTACGTCAAGCGCGTTTGCGATCTCGACGATCGTCTTGTTTTGATCCCTGAAGGCAAAACTTGATGTCCGCGCTGCAACTTTCAGATCCGGAATCTGCGCCAGCCTGTGCAACAGGGTTTCCGTCAGGCCGTCGGAAAAATACTCGTTATCTTCATTCCCGGACATGTTGACGAATGGGAGCACGGCAACAGATGCATCGCTGATGCCGGTGGCGGTTAGCGCGACTTGATCGATGTCTATTCTTGAACTGAAAACGGAAACCAGGATGACGCCGGCGGCTACCGCCGCAACTGTCGCATAACCCATTCTGGAAGGAGCACGATGCGCGTCCTCATCGGTCCGCTCGACCTCGCTGTCCTTCTTGATGCCATCCGGTGTAATTTCATAGACCCACGACAGAATGATTGCCGGCAGGAACCCGAGCGCGAAAACGAGCATGACCGCCTTCGACACCCAGGACGGCGCGCCAAATTCAGGCAGCAGGGTCGTGAGAACCTCGGTCAATAGCCACCCTGCGACCAGGTAGCTCGCAGCAACGTGCAGCACGCGACGGCGTTTGAGTTCGTCAAACAGTGGCAAGGGATGACTCCGGCAAGAATCTCACGGTGCTAAATTATAACAATGGTCACAGAGTTAGATGACCGCGAAACCACAAAGGTTGCGAGGGAGACATTATTGCATTCGATTCCGAACAATCATTCTCGTCGATGCCTGTGCGGCCTGTTGCCGGGAAGCGGCATCATGCGGACCGGGACTAGTCCAGGACACGCTCGGCAATGCAAGCCGTACCACTTTTTAACCGGTTGAGGCTACAATACGCGCCTCTGACTGCCAATCGCTTGGGCCCATGTCTGTGAAATATCGCAACTTATTGTTATTTATAATTTTGTTGTCCTCAATGGTGACGGCAAATGTACTCGCACAGGGCACGCCGCTGCCACAACCGCCTATCATTGGCGCGAAGAGCTACCTGCTGATCGATGGGGACACCGGCGCTGAACTGGCGTCGCTAAAACCCGATGAGCGCCTGGCGCCCGCCAGCCTCACGAAACTGATGACCGCTTACGCGGTCTTCAGGGCACTGGACGAGGGCCAGATAGCACTCGACGATCTCGTCACCGTGAGTGAGAAGGCCTGGCGAACGCAGGGATCACGAATGTTCATCGAAGTAGGCAGTCGCGTTAGCGTTGAAGACCTGCTGCTCGGCATGATCGTGCAATCCGGCAACGACGCAAGTGTCGCCCTGGCCGAACATACCGCCGGGACCGAGTCCGTATTTGCACAAGTCATGAATCAGTACGCGGCGCAGCTCGGAATGAACGCGAGCAACTTCAAGAACACAACCGGCCTGCCCGATGAAGATCATTATTCGACTGCGCGCGACATCGCCATACTCGCGCGCGCGATCATCAATGAGTTTCCGGACTATTATCACTGGTACTCGGTTAAGTCCTACAAGTACAACGATATCGAGCAACCAAATCGTAACTCCTTATTGTGGCGTGACGAAAGCGTCGACGGTATGAAAACAGGCCGTACTGACGAAGCGGGCTTTTGCCTGGTATCGGCTGCGAAAAGAGACGGCATGCGTATTATTTCGGTCGTACTCGGAACGGCCAGTGCCAAGGCGCGCACAGATGGTAGCCAGGCACTATTGAATTTCGGTTTTCGCTTCTTCGAAACCCGGCTTCTCTATCGTGCCGGCGAAGCAATCGCGCAGGCGAGAGTCTGGAAGGCAGAAAAAGAGTTGACGCCCCTCGGACTGCCGGACGATTTGTATGTAACCATTCCTCGCGGCAGTTTCGACAAGGTGGATTCCGTCCTGAACATGCCGGCGACACTTCTGGCACCGGTCGCGGAAGGGCAGCCTCTCGCGGACCTTTCGGTAAGCCTGAATGGCTCGGAATTGATCAATATGCCACTACGCGCACTTGAGCCAAATCCGGACGGGTCTTTCTGGGTGCGCACGCGCGACGGAGTCAAACTCTGGTTCAACTAAATGGGCGACGAAGAGAAAGACACGCTGCTCGAGTTTCCCTGCCGGTTTCCAATAAAAATGATGGGGCGGGAAAGCAATAGCTTTCGGAGTACCGCGATCGCACTCGTCGAAGAGCATACGGGGAAGATAGAAGAGGACGCGATCAGATCGGCGCCAAGCAGCAAGGGCAATTTTCTGTCGATCACCGTCACGATCTATGCACAAAGTCAGGACCAGCTTGACAATATCTATCGCGCTCTGAGCAGTCACGAAGACATACTCGTCGCACTATGATTGCCCTGCGATGATAGTCCGCTCGCTCGGGCGACAGGATTACGAACCGCTATGGCGCGAGATGCAGCGCTTCACCGATGAGCGCGATTCCGCCACAGCGGATGAGCTTTGGTTTAGTGAACACCCACCTGTATTCACACTGGGTCTGAATGCAAGTAAGGAACATTTGCTCGACCCGGGCGACATCCCGGTAGTGCAGGTTGATCGCGGCGGGCAGGTCACTTATCACGGTCCCGGCCAGCTCATGATTTATCCTTTGCTCGATTTGAAGCGGGCCAGACTGGGCGTGCGCGACCTGGTAACCGCTTTGGAGCAGTGCATTGTCGATTTACTGGACGAGTTCGGCTTCGAATCAGTCGCGAGGAAAGATGCGCCCGGTGTCTACGTGGACTCCAGAAAGATTGCGAGTGTTGGCCTGCGTGTTCGGCGCGGCGCCAGCTATCACGGGATGGCGCTGAATATTGACGTTGACCTCGAGCCATTTTCGCGAATCAATCCCTGCGGATTCAGCGACCTGGAGGTGACAGATTTGAGAGCGCTCGGCGTTGAACAGGACCGTCAGGACATCCAGGATAGAGTAGAGAAACACCTGCGGCGGCGCCTGCAAGTCTGACTATCAGGTATCGCGGCTAAAGCCGCTCCTACGGTGGTCATGACTGGACCGGGCCATCGTTGAGTTCGCGCAGCCGCTCGGGCGTGCCCACATCCTCCCAGACACCGGTATACAGGCTGGCACTTAAACGCTTTTCCTTGGCCGCCTCGAAAAGCATCGGGGCGACAGAAAACCGACCGCTTTCCAACCCGTCGAAAAAGGACGGTCGGTAACGAGCAATGCCGCTATACGTGCAATCGGGATTCTTCGTGAAGCAAACCCTGCCATCCACAAATCCGAAATCGCTTTTTTTCTTGTGCGCCGGTGTTGGCACCAACACGAGGTGCCCATCCACGTCCTGAGTCAGCGCTTCTTCCGGAAGCGCCATGTCTGTGTAAATGTCACTGTTAACCACCCAGAAAGGATCAGGACCGAGCATTGGCAGTGCACGGAGAATTCCACCGCCAGTTTCGAGCACATTGTCGTATTCGGGACTGTAGACGACATTCACACCGAAACCCTCGCCGGATCCGACGTGATCAACAATCTGCTCGCCGAGCCATCCAAGGTTGATGACGACAGTTTCCACACCGGCACGTTTAAGCATCCGGAGATGCCGGTCCAGCAAGTACTCTCCCCGCACCTGCATAAGCGCCTTTGGCATGGAGTCGCTTATCGGCCGAAGTCTTTCGCCCCGCCCCGCGGCAAGTATCATCGCGTTCATTCGCCTGACTCGGCCAGCACTGGCAGCACTCTGCTCGCAATAAACTCTCCGAGAAAATGCAGCTCCTCATAATCCGGCGCAGCGTCGACGATGTAGCTCAGCGTTCGCGGTACATCTTTGACGAATCCGGTCTTGCCATCCCGGTGCATGAGTCGCGCAAAAATTCCGGACGCTTTCAAATGCCGTTGCACGCCCATCAGGTCAAAATCACGAATAAAATCTGCAGCCGGTCTTCCCGATGCGATTGGCGAGCGTGCGTAAAAATACATGGCGTACTCTTCGATTTTTTCCCTCGGCCATTTTATGTAGCAATCTTTCAGCAGCGATACGAGGTCGTAAGTAAGCGGACCCGCAACGGCATCCTGAAAATCCAGAATGCCCGGATTGTCCGCATCCATCACCATGAGGTTACGTGAGTGATAGTCCCTGTGAACGATGACGCGCGGTTGCGCAAGCGCATGGCGTGCCAGTTCGTCGAGAGTATCCTCCCAGGCATTGTCCTCGTGCGGTGAGAAAATCAGACCGAGATGATGCTCACACAGCCATTCGCGAAACAGGGACATCTCGGCGCGCAAACGCGTTTCATCATAGGGCGGTAACTGACGCTCGAACTCCGCGCCGCCTGACTGCATGCGAAGCAGCGCATCGAGTGCATCTTCATAAAGAGACTGTGCCTGCTCCGGATCGGCCTCGAGCGCCTGGAGATACTGAATGGATCCAAGATCCGAGAGGAGCAGATAACCGCGCTCGAGATCCGCTTCGAGAACCCTGACGCTGTTGAGGCCGATTTTTTCAAGGAATCCGGCAACCTGCACGAATGGGCGACAATCTTCCTGTGGCGGTGGCGCGTCCATGACGATCAGACTCTCATCGCTGTGCACCCGGAAGTACCGCCTGAAGCTCGCATCCTCCGACGCCGGTACCGGCTCGGCCTCGGCTAACCCGGGAAAAGTCCGGACCCATTCCTTAAGATTGTCGAAACGATCATCCGTGATGGCGGTCTCAGTGGTAATCGGGATGCTCCTGATTGCGTTGAAGGGTGCTACGAACTATGCGAAGGTAGCAAATTGCAATAACTGATAACATCACTTCTTCCTAACTTCCTGTCCCGACTGACTTTTAACAAAGTTTACGCTGCGACTTGCTAAAACTATCCATTCCAATTACCGGCTTTTCCCTGTTGCTGGCGTGCGCGCCCGCAGCGGCTCAGCAGCGCGTGCAATGCCAGGCGCCGCCGCGGGCAGCTATCGCGGAAGAATCGCTGCTGGCCGCATTCGGCGAGGGCGATCCCGAGGTCATCGAATTCCAGGCGGGTGAAGTCGATGCCACATTTGGTCGAAACCCCTCTGCCTCGCTGTCTGGCGGCGTGCTTTTGCGGCGCGGCGATCGCCTGGCTGGCGCCGACTCGGCCAATTACGATCCACGGACGCGTGCCCTGCAGTTAATGGGCGGCGTGCGTTATGAAGGCCCAAATTCAGCGGTATCCAGCCAGTCTGCGGAATTCGCCTACGATACCGGGCGAATCCGTTTCGAAGGCGCGGAATTTCAGGTAGGTGAACGCAACGCGCGCGGCGAGGCCGGTGTGCTTGAGATTAGCCAGGATGGCAGGTTGCAGCTTGCTGACGTCGCGTATACGACCTGCCCGCCCGAATCCGAGGACTGGATCATTCAGGCACGGGACATCGAACTCAACACAAAAACCGGTGTTGGAACGGCGAAAGGAGTTCGCCTTCGTTTCAAAGGGGTACCCATCCTGTATTCCCCCTATTTGTCTTTCCCGCTTAGCGACGCGCGCAAGTCAGGCATTCTGACGCCCGAGATCGGCAGCACGGGACGCAGCGGAAACGAGATCACTCTCCCCTACTATTGGAACATCGCTGATAACTATGACGCGACATTGACACCGCGCCTGCTCACCGATCGCGGCCTGCAGATGGGCACCGAGTTTCGCTACCTTCTCGACGACAGCTCCGGCATTGCGAGATTTGAATACCTGCCAAACGATAGTGCGGTCAACTCCAACCGTCACACCTTTGGGTTCGAGCACCAGACATTATTTCCCAGCGGCTGGCGAAATGAAATTGATTTCAGGGAAGTATCCGACAGTCAATATTATGAGGATCTGGGCGGCAGCCTGAGCCTGTCCAGCATCACGCATCTCAATCGCAGCCTTATGTTTGACTACTATGGAAACCGCTGGTCATTGCTGGCGCGCTTCCAGGATTACCAGACCATCGACGAGGCCATCACGCCATCGGATGAACCGTACCGGCGTCTGCCCCAGGTACGTGCGAATGGCTACTGGCCCGACTCGTTCATGGGCCTCGATTACCGCTTCGACAATGAGCTTATTTATTTCGATCGCGATGTCGGTGTGACCGGGTGGCGTCTGAACAGTGCGCCGCAGGTTGAATTGCCAATTGAGAAACCGGGCTGGTTTGTCATTCCAGCAGTCACACTCGATCACACGCGCTATAGCCTCGACAATACGGCGCCCGGCGTAGACAAGGACCCGAGTCGCACGCTGCCGATTGCGAGCCTTGATTTCGGCTTGCATTTCGAACGGCTGATGGATTCATCCAATGACCGCATTCAGACGATAGAGCCGCGCATCCTCTACGTGCATGTGCCCTATCGCGAACAGGCTGACCTGCCCGTCTTCGACACGATTCTGCCAGACCTCAATCTCGTACAGCTCTATAGAAAGAACCGTTTCCTGGGCGTCGATCGAATTACCGACAGCGATCAACTGAGCGTCGGCATTACGTCGAGAATTCTCGAAACCAGTTCCGGTCGGGAGTTGGTGTCTGCAACGATTGGACAGGCACTCTATCTCAGCCAGCAGGGTGTCAGTATTCCTGGGCAGCCGATGTCCATTGACGATACATCCGACTACATTGCCGAAGTTCGGTTTCTGCTTTACGACAACCTCAACTTCGATGTCGGTCACCAGTGGAGTAGCGGCGACGACGGTACGACACAGTCCGAGGCAAGGCTGCAATATCGACCGCAGACCAACAAGATACTCAATCTCGCCTACCGTTTTCGGCGGGACTCTCTCGAACAGGGCGATCTGTCCTGGTCCTGGCCCTTGGCGCAGGGCTGGAACTTCGTCGGGCGCTACAACTTCTCTTTTCGCGACCGCGAGCCACTGGAACAGTTCTACGGGCTGGAATTCGAAAGCTGCTGCTGGGGCTTGAGGCTCGTGTCCCGCCGCTACATCTCCACACGCGACGGAACCCGGGACTCCTCAATTGGTCTGCAGTTAGTACTGAAAGGAATGACGAGCGTAGGTACGGCCGCGGACAAGATGTTGGAGCGCGGAATTCTTGGTTATTCGCGCGACCTGGACTAAGATCACCCATCCCAACCGCTGCTTGTGTGCGCGATCTATTTTTATGAATAAAATCAAATTGTTAGTGGCATCTGTATCTGCGACCGTCGCTTTTTCGACGGCATTCGCCGAGGAACTATCGGAGACGGGGACATTCCTGGACGGCGTCGCCGCAGTCGTGAACGAAGGCGTCGTGTTGACGAGCGAACTGAACCGCGAGCAGGACCTCATTATCAAGCGGGCGACCGAACAGGGCATGCAGCTCCCGCCCGCCTACATTCTGCGAGAACAGGTACTGGAACGGCTGATTCTGGAGGAGATCCAGATGCAGCGTGCCGACCGCGTCGGCATCCAGGTCTCGGACCAGGCGCTGAATACCGCGATCGCCCAGATCGCCGAAAATGCCGGTTTAAAGTTTGAAGATATGCCGGAGATCCTCGCCAATGACGGTATCAGCTATCCCGAATATCGTCGCGATATGCGCAAGCAAATGATTCTGGAACAACTGCGACGCATCGACGTGATCGGTCGTATATCGGTAACACCACGGGAAATCGAACAGTGTCTTGCGGACCTCGAAGATAACGCGGTCGTCAATTCGACTTACGACCTGTCTCATATATTCATCTCCGTGCCGGGCTCGGCAACGGCAGAACAATATGCCAAAGCGGAAGCGGAAGCTAACGAGATATATCAAAGTCTTCAGGATGGGGCCGACTTCGGCGAGCTTGCGATCCGGCATTCCGATGGCGATACCGCGCTTGAAGGTGGCAGCCTGGGCGTTCGCCCCGGTGACCAGCTGCCAACCCTGTTTTTCGACGTGGTCGGAGATATGCAAAGCGGAGAAGTTTCGAAACCAATACGGGCCGTCAGTGGCTACCACCTTGTGAAGATCAACGCTGTCCAGGGCCTGATTCCGCAGAGCGAAATCGAGCAAACCCTGGTTCGCCACATTCTCGTGACTCCGGATCAGATCATCGATGAGGAAACCGCCAAGCAACGCCTGGAAGACGCATTCGAGCGCATCAGTGCGGGCGAAAATTTTGGTGAAGTCGCAAAACTGCTTTCCGACGATCCCGGTTCAGCCAACTCGGGCGGAGAAATGGATTGGGCCAATCCGGGCACCTTCGTGCCTGAGTTCGAGGAAGTTGCGGGCAAAATCGAGGTTGGCGTGTTGTCGGAGCCGTTCCGCAGCCGCTTTGGTTGGCACATTCTTGAAGTGATGGATCGGCGCATCTATGACAACACCGAGGATCTCAAGGAAAGTAATTGCGTGCAGCGCGTACGCAACGGCAAGCTCAACAATGAAACCGAGCTTTGGGTACGCCGGATACGGGACGAGGCGTTTGTCGAATCCCGCATCTGACCGGTGACCACGGGCTCGCCAGTTAGTCCGCTAGTCGTAACCGCCGGCGAGCCCGCCGGAATTGGTCCCGAACTGTGCCTGGCGCTGGCCGATACCGATTGGGCTGACAAGCTCGTTGTTATCGCGGATGTTGACATGCTCTCCGAACGAGCAGACATGCTCGGCCAGTCGATCAATTTCATTGACTACGACGATGACAAGGCTGCGCAGCGTGGCGCGCTATGCGTAATCAACCTGCCTTTGGCCAACAAAGCGAGATGCGGCGAACTGGATACGGCGAACGCGCAATCCCTGCTCGATGGACTTCGACGTGCCGTCGAAGGTTGCGGTAGTGGCGAATTCTCGGGGCTGGTCACCGCACCGCTGCAGAAAAGCATCATCAACGATGCCGGCATAGCGTTCACCGGCCACACGGAATTCCTGGCCGAACTCACGGATGCCCCTAAACCCGTCATGTTGCTGGTCGCCGATGAGCTGCGCGTTGCACTGGCAAGCACGCACCTCCCATTGCGTAGCGTGGCTGACTACCTCACAACGGACCTTATCGCTGACGTGCTGCGAATTCTGCATGAAGACCTGCGAACGAAATTCCGGATTGCGAATCCCGCCATCATTGTCTGCGGACTGAATCCGCACGCGGGCGAAGGCGGCTATCTTGGCACTGAGGATCAGGAAATTATCGCGCCAGCGATCGAGCAATGCAAAGCATCCGGAATGAACGTTCGCGGTCCCCTGCCCGCCGACACGGCATTTACGCCGGCCGCGGGCCGTGCGGACGCGGTTCTGGCCATGTATCACGATCAGGGATTACCGGTGGTCAAGTTCGCCGGGTTCGGTCACGCGGTTAATGTGACGCTGGGCCTGCCGATTATTCGCACCTCGGTCGACCACGGCACGGCACTCGACATCGCTGGCAAAGGCGTCGCTGATGCGGGCAGTCTGCTGGCCGCCGTGCAACTCGCCGCCACGCTCGCCGCGAAATGAGTCACCGGGCGCGCAAGCGATTCGGACAGCATTTTCTGACGTCACCCGAGATTATCGAGCAGATTGTTGCCGCGATCGCACCGACCGCGGGCCAGACGATTGTCGAGATCGGCCCGGGCCAGGCAGCTATTACTGATCCATTGGCCGCGTGCTCTACGAAGCTACATGCAATAGAGTTTGATCGAGATCTCGTAGCGACATTAACGAAACGCTTTGCTGCACAGGATCATGTCACCATTCATGAGGCCGATGCGCTGAAGTTCGATTTCTCGACGCTGGGCCAGCAGCTGCGCATTGTTGGCAATCTGCCCTACAACATTTCGACGCCTTTGTTGTTTCACCTGCTTAACTACAAAGAGCACATTCTCGATGCGCATTTCATGCTGCAGAAAGAAGTGGTCGATCGAATGAGCGCCGAGCCGGGCAGCAAGAGCTTTGGTCGGCTTACCGTCATGCTTGGCTGCCAGATGGAGATCGTGCCACTTTTCGATGTACCGCCGAACGCGTTTTCTCCCCCACCCCGGGTGATATCCTCGGTAGTTCGCATGCGACCAATTCCGGAACCGGGCTATGAGATACGGAATGTTGCACTGCTGGCCGATATCGTCAGAACGGCATTCTCCAGGAGACGCAAGACGCTGCGCAATGCGTTGCAGGGTCACGCAGATGTCTCCGAAATCGAAGCGGCCGGCATCTCTGTCGGTGATCGACCGGAGCAGATCGGGATTGCGGCATGGGTGAATCTCGCGAATCTTCTCGACAATGTGAAATCGGACGAAGATTGACGAATTACCAGGGCGGCATCTGAGGTAGAATACGCCGCGAAGGGACACCTCCGGACCGAATCATGGATAAGAATAAATACGAAATAAGAATCCAGGTCGCGACTCAGTACGTCGATGATCAGTCTGAGCCGGCAATCGATCGATACGTCTTCGCCTACACGATTACCATCGAAAACGTCAGTGATTTTCCAGCGCAGCTCATGAGTCGCCATTGGGTCATCACGGATGCGAATGGCAAGATTCAGGAAGTTTCTGGCGATGGCGTAGTCGGTGAACAACCTAAGCTGGGTCCCGGCGAAACCTACCGCTACTCGAGCGGCGCAGTCCTCGAAACGCCGGTTGGCGCAATGCAGGGACGCTACCGGATGCAGACGGATGATGGCATCGATTTCGATGCGCCCATCCCGCCTTTTACGCTTGCGGTCCCGGGAACGCTGCACTAATCATTCCGATCAGAAGGGAGACGGGCGTTTGGCTCAGTATGCAATCGGCGATATTCAAGGCTGTTATGACCCGTTCCGCAGACTGCTCGACAAGCTGGCATTCGACCCCGAGAAAGATTGCCTCTGGCTGACCGGGGACCTCGTCAATCGCGGACCGAAATCCCGTCGAACGCTGCGCTACATCAAGAGCCTGGGTAAATCCGCCATCACGGTACTCGGCAATCACGATCTGCACCTGCTGGCACTGGCGAATGACATCAACGTGACGGGCAGTCGCTTTGAATCACTGTGGAAAATCCTGGGTCAGGACGACTGTGACGAACTGATCAACTGGCTGCGTACTCAACCGCTGGCACACTACAACAAGAAACTAGATACGCTGATGGTGCACGCCGGCATCCCCCCGAAGTGGTCTGTCAAGAAAACACTGGCCTGTGCAAAGGAAGTCGAGGTTGTCCTCCAGTCAGATGCGTACGCCGATTTTCTCGAAGACATGTATGGCAACAAGCCGGATCGTTGGTCATCAAAGCTCAGTGGCAACAAGCGGCTGCGTTTTACCGTGAATGCACTGACCCGCATGCGCATGATTGATAGCGAAAACCGGATCGACTTTACGCATACCGGCCCACCGGAAAAAGCGGCAAAAGGCCTTATGCCCTGGTTCGAAGCTGAACCCGCCAAATGGCGCGGTACGCGCATCGTATTTGGTCATTGGAGCGCACTTGGCCTGATCGTGAATCCTGACCTGGTTGCGGTTGATACGGGCTGTGTCTGGGGCCGGCAGCTCACGGCCGTGCGTCTGGACAAGAATTCAACGATCACAGAGGTCCAGTGCGGAGACTGAACACGATAGACTTGCAACTATGAGTGAAGGCAAAGTAGTAAAGACGAATACCGCACCGCAGCCGGTTGGCGCTTATCCCCATGCACGGCGCGCTGGAAACCTGCTGTTCCTGTCAGGCATAGGTCCACGACCGGCAGAGGGCGACGCAATCCCGGGCGTTGTCCTGGGAGACGATGGCGACGCCGCCTCTTACGACATTGAAGCGCAATGCCATGCCGTATTTGCGAATGTGCAATCGGTACTCGAAAGTGCGGGCGCTGCATGGGACGACCTCATCGATATCACCGTTTATCTCACTGACATCAGGCGCGATTTCAAAACATACAACCGGGTATACGCAGAATATTTCTCGAGTGACGGGCCAACCCGCACCACCGTGGAGATAAACCGCCTGCCAACACCCATCGCCATCGAGCTCAAATGCATTGCCGAAATAAAAGAAAAATGAGTCACTGCCTATGCAATCACTAGCCGCGTTCAATTTCAAAGAATGGATCGATGAGCATCGACACCTTCTGAAACCCCCGGTCTGCAATCAGCAGGTTTTCGAAGAGAACGACTTCATTGTCATGGTTGTCGGCGGCCCGAACTCACGGACGGACTATCATTACGATGAGGGACCTGAGTTCTTCTACCAGCTTGAAGGCAACATGCTGCTGCGGACCATTCAGGAGGGCAAGCGTGTCGACATACCGATTGGCGAAGGCGAAATTCTGTTGCTGCCGCCGAAAATTCCGCACTCGCCGCAACGCTTCGCCGACACCGTCGGACTGGTTGTTGAGCGCAAACGTCTTGCCGAAGAACTCGATGGTTTCCTGTGGTACTGCGATGAATGCGATCACAAACTCTACGAGGAATATCTCTACGTCGACGACATCGTCGGCCAGCTACCGCCGATCTTCGAAAGGTTCTATGGCTCGGAGAAGAATCGCACGTGTGACCAGTGCGGCACAGTGATGCCACTACCTGAGGGACACTGAGCAGCCCATGCTCAAGATCGACATTCACACCCACATCCTGCCGGAGAACTGGCCGGATCTGAAAGAGCGCTATGGGTACGGCGGGTTCATCCAGCTGGAACATCACGGCCCGGGCTGCGCAAGAATGATGCTCGACGGCAAGCTGTTCCGCGAAATCGAAGCGGATTGTTGGGACCCTGCCGTCAGAATCTCGGACAGCGATCGCTGTGATGTGAATGTGCAGGTGCTGTCAACGGTGCCCGTGATGTTCAGCTACTGGGCCAAACCAGCCGACACTGCCGATCTGGCTGTCATTCTGAACGACCACATTGCAGGCCTTGTTAACGAATTTCCAAAACGATTTATCGGACTTGGAACACTCCCGATGCAGGATGCCGAACTATCGATCAGGGAACTGGAGCGATGTATCCAGGACCTGGGCCTCGCCGGCGTGCAGATCGGAACGCACGTGAACGGCTGGAACCTCGACGATCCGCGAATCTTCCCGGTCCTGCAGGCGGCATCCGATCTCGGCGCAGCCGTATTCGTGCATCCCTGGCAGATGCTTGGCAGGGAGCGGATGGGCCTGTACTGGATGCCCTGGCTGGTCGGCATGCCGGCCGAAACCGCCCTGTCCGTTTGCAGCATGATCTTTGGCGGCGTATTCGAGAAGCTGCCCAATCTGAGGGTCGCCTTCGCCCACGGCGGCGGCGCATTTCCCGGGATCATCGGTCGTCTCGAGCACGGATTCAACGTGCGCCCCGACATCGTCGCGACAGCGAACGATCGCAATCCCCGTGAATACCTCGGACAATTTTACGTCGACTCGCTGGTGCACGAACCCACCATGCTGCAATACATGATCGACCTCCTTGGTTCGAACCGCGTCGCACTCGGCAGTGACTATCCTTTTCCGTTGGGAGAGCACCATCCGGGAAAAATGATCGAGGAAATGCAGCTTGATGAGAAAACCAGGAAGGACCTGCTGGCTGAATCCGCGCTGGAATGGCTGGCGTTGCATCGAAAGGATTTCGAATGACCAAATTTGACACATCACTTGCGTACGCACGATCGCGCGACAAGGCAGATCAGCTGAGCCATTTCCGAGGCCAGTTCAACTTCCCTGAAGATCGTGATGGCCGTCAATGCATCTATCTGTGTGGCAACTCCCTGGGCCTGCAGCCGAAAGTCGCCGTTGAGCGGGTCCAGGAAGTGCTCGACGACTGGGCACGCTTCGGTGTCGAAGGGCATTTCAAGGCGACGCGGCCGTGGGTGAGTTATCACCGTGAAGCTGCCAGCGGTATTGCGGCACTGACCGGCGCGGAAGTGAACGAAGTGGTCACCATGAATACGCTGACCGTTAATCTGCACGTATTGATGGCCAGCTTTTATCGCCCCGATGCGACGCGCAGGAAAATCATTATTGAATCCACCGCCTTTCCGTCGGATTACTTCGCCGTCATGTCACAAATCAGGTTGCATGGGCTGGACCCCGATGAGTGCCTGGTCGAATGGGAGCCACGTGACGATGAATTACTGCATACCGAAGACCTGGAAGACCTGCTGCGGACGCATAGCGGCGAAATCGCATTGCTGCTGCTTCCCGGAGTGCAGTATTACTCGGGCCAGGTTCTGGACATGGCGACGCACTGCGACATGGCCCGCAAGGCTGGCGCGAAGATCGGGCTGGATCTTGCACATGCGATTGGCAACGTTCCGATGTCCCTGCACGAATGGGGCCCGGACTTTGCTGCATGGTGCACGTACAAATATCTCAACAGCGGGCCCGGCGCGGTCGCCGGTGCGTTCGTCCACGCTCGGCATTTTGATGACGTGGATTCGGAATACCTGCAAGGCTGGTGGGGACACGAGGAATCCACGCGCTTCAAGATGGAGCGAAAGTTCAGGCCGGGCGACGGTGCCGAACGCTGGCAGCTAAGCAATCCGCCTGTACTGGCGATCGCACCGATTCTCGCATCCCTCGATGTGTTTGGCGAAGCGGGCATCGAAGCACTCGCCAAGAAGTCGGTTCTGCAGACCGAATACCTGCTGTACCTCCTGGACCAGCATTTTGCAGGCCAGGTGGATACGATCACGCCCCTCGATGCGCGAGGTTGCCAACTGTCTCTCGTCGTCACCGACGAAAAGCTGCATGCACGAGCCGTATTCGAACGCCTCGAGCAGATGAATGTGATTGGCGACTGGCGTGAGCCAAACGTGATCCGGGTCGCGCCGGTACCTTTGTACAACAGTTTCGAAGACATTCACGAGTTTACAGAACGGCTGGGCATTGCCATCCGAGACGATTAGCTGGATAGCAAAAAACTATTCGGTCTTTTTGTCGTTCAAGTCGAATGTAGTTCCCAATGCTGCGCCGATAGCGATACCCAGGGCAAGGCCTGAGCCCAAATTATCGAAGGCGGCGCCGAAGGCAACGCCAACGCACATGCCCACCGCCACACCAATACCGACGCTCTGATGTTTATTCTTTGCGGCCTCTTTATCGTCCGTATCGTCATCCACGTTCAACTCTCCTTACTCACGTGGACCAGGCGCAAATCTGTGCCTAGTCGTGAGCGATTGCCTCATCGGTGAAGAGATAGTCCTTTAGTTCTTTATCGAACGCGGGATCCTTGCGGCGAATCCATTCCATGACCATGGCCGCGTGTTCTTTTTCTTCATCTCGATTGTGCGCCAGGATGGCCTTGAGATCCTGATCTTTGCAGGCATCCACTCGCTGGTTATACCAGTCGACCGCCTCCAGTTCCTCCATCAGGGAAGTAATCGCCCGGTGCATGTCTCTCGTTTCATCCGAGAGTTCCTCGATGGGTTCGTGATAGCCCTCGTTCGCCATTATTATCTCCGCGTTTCGTTTTTTTGCTAGTCGCCGCAGCGTGCCAGCATCATCAGGATGATTACGCCGATGATGCTGCCAACGTAGGTCTTCATCGACACGGTCTTGCCTTCCATGCTGTCGAGCACGCTGGTCGCTCCCTTCTTTACGCTATCCGCACCCTTTTTCACGCTGTCCATCGGGTCTGGCTTCGGCTCCCACTGGACACCGCTGGTCGTCTTGCTCTTCGGGGAATCGCTCGTGGACGTCGCGTCGCCGCTGGCCTCAGCCGTTTCAGGCGCAGCGTCGGTGGCTTCATCTTGCTTCTTGTCTTTTTTGTCTTCACTCATCAGTTCTTCTCCACCTCGAATTCCGATAATTGTACGTGACATTTGTGAAAGTAAAAGGCAGGGAAGGAAAGCGGATGGGCCTGCTAGAATGCCTGAATAGCCACAGAGGGAGCGTCTGACATGCGATATGGATCAGCTTACCTCATGATCTTGTTGTGCTTTTCTATCGTTTCCGTCCCCGTTGCTGCAAAAGTCGGGGTACATGCCACAATCCACACCGCAATTCCAGCTGCTGCCAGGGCCGGGACGCTGCTTGATATCAGTTGGACGCTCTCGAACGAGAAGAGCAGCAGGCCATTCAACGCGTGCGCTGTATTTATCCGCCTGATTGGCCCGACTGGTGAATCGACTGAGGCGTTCGCCAGGTGTGGCACGAATATGGATGGCCGCTACAACGCACCCGCAGAAATTCCGAAAGGCGGAGTCGAAACAATTGAGGTCGGGGTAGCCGGGACGATGACTGACCGCGAAGGCCACAGCGAACGCTCCGACTGGTTAATGGCTCTGGCGAACGATCCAGTTCAGAAGTCATGGCAGGATTTTGGGACATTACGACTAAACTGGCCAAATGTTGAATCAGCGGGCCTGTTCTTGATCCCCGGCCGTAAACGGGCGCGCAGAAATCCCGTAACCGTTCTTCCTTGCCGTCATACTCGGCCCACCATATGACATCGCGATAATCGGTATGTGCCACTGTCACGAAGTGGGCAAGCTTCTTCTCATCGCCGTTCGCCAAAAAAAGTACGCATCGTGCAACTCGCTGAAATTCGGGTACGGTTGCGAGCTTGTTCAACACGTTTTCAACAGACAACGACAATCCGCTGAACTCTTTTTCAATTCGCTGAGTAATGTCAGGCTCAAGATCCATACGTCATGTGAAACAGGATTGCCAATATCTCCCGTATTATTCTATCGGTGCTGATCAATGAGAATCTGGTTACCGTCGGGATCGGACAACATTATGCTTGCCGGTCCCGATGTCGAATCGTCAGCCTCGCTGTTCAGCTCGATTCCTCGATCCTTTAGCTCACGCTGCAAATCGCGTACGTCGGTGAATGACTTGAGTTCATTGCCACCCTGATCCCAGCCAGGGTTGAACGTCAGTATGTTCGCTTCAAACATGCCCTCGAAAAGACCAATCACGTTATCGCCGTTCTTGAGTATCAACCAATTCTGCTTGGCATCACCGCCGACGGATTCGAACCCCAGCTTTTCGTAGAACGCTTGCGATTCCGCGAGGTCCTTCACGGTCAGACTGACCGAAAATGCGCCTAAGTCCATGTGTCATCTCCTGATTCGAATACTTCCAGTGCCACTACGGCGCTGGCTTTTTCGCCACCATAAATACAGCTTTGCCTTTGCCTGGTTGCCATTGGTAGACAATCGCAAAGCCGGCATGAATCATACTTGCTTCCAGTTCCTGCGCTGTAAAGACTTTGACCAGCGGCATTAATCCAAGAAACCTGCCGATTGGCGCGATGACCTTGAAGAACTTCATCGAATCGGCGATGCAGGCCGTGCTGGTGACGAAAACGCCGCCGGGCCTGAGCATTGCATAAACCCTGCCAATGACAACTGCCATGTGATCCACCAGGTGCAGAATACTGAGGCCCAGGACGGCGTCCAGGGACTGCTCCGGCACGTCGAGTTCGTCGATGGTCGCCTGCACAAACGTAACATTGTCGACATTTTCAGCAACTGCCTTGCTTTGGGCGATCTCAATCATTTTCGAGGAGATATCGATTGCCTGGATGTGTTTGACGAACGGTGCATGCGCGATGGCGGTCGATCCCGTCCCGCAGCCGATCTCAAGCACTTCCATATCCGGCTGGAAGTAGTCGCGTGTAACCTGAAGTTTCTTCTCGTAGGCCGCCTGGTCTGCTACCGGTCTTTTTGCATAGCGCTCTGCAATTTTATCCCAAAATCTGACTGACCGATCCACCATTATTCTACCTTTAGATAGCTGTCCGGAGCTGGCAGTGCCTGTCGCTGCCGCCAGAACCAGTATCCCACTACGACCGATACGACCGCCAGCGCTACACCAAATTCACCTGTGAAGTAACTCGTATTGCCGCGGTCAGTAGTCAGTGGATCGAAGAAACCCTGAATCCAGAAGTTGTGACTCGCATGCAGAAACATGGCCGTCCACACGCTATCCGATTTCAGTCTCAACCAGGCATACGCGAAGCTGGCGCCGACTACCATGACGGAAAAACACAACAGGCTGAACCAGCCTGGCGTGCCCGCGTTGTAGTCGGCAAACAGGATCAGTGGCATATGCCACAGCGCCCAGATCGAGCCACTGATCAACGACACTTTGGTGAAGCTCATTGTCCCGGACAATCGTGCAACCAGGAAGCCGCGCCAACCGATTTCTTCGCCGAGGGCGGCAAAACAATTCAGCAAAGTCCCGGACAACAGCCAGGACATCCAGTTCCGGGAAAAAGAGTCATCGATGCCGCCGAGCCCTGACAGCCAGACGGCGCCATACGCCACCAGGCCATAGGCGATGGGCAGCAGATAGGCGGACGCCTGGTACCGTGTGCGACCCCAGCGCCAACCCAGGCCACGCAGGTTTCTGCGGTATATCAGGCACGTTGCCAGCGCCGCGAATCCCGGGCACCACATCAGTGCTATTGGATACCAGCCGCCGCCTGCGCCCAGCGAGCCGGCAGTGATGATCAGATAATACGGGACCGAACTGAGCGCGAATGTCAGTATGAGAAAGGTCAGGATTTCCTTGCCGGACCCGGTCAGATTCTTCACGCCGCGACTCCCCAGGTTCTATGCAGGCAAAACGCGCGATGGCGGTCGACTACTCTCGAAACGCCCAGTGATTCCCGACCGCATAGGCCATGTCACGAGCCTCAAGGAATGCATCCAGTCACTTCTGGTCCTTGTGGTCGTCGACTGGCGGCTTTCGTGCTTCCAGAATATAGCTCAGGATTGCGGGTAGAGCAGCCAAAGCCGCTTGGTCACGTTCTTCCATCTCTTAAATCTCCTATGACTGCGTAGCGACATTCTCGCCTACAAATCCGGCCAAGTCTCAGGGAATTTGAGACTCGATGCTGCCACTTCTTGGTCGCCAGGGCCGTCCGCTTTTGGTCCCTGGCGGCTCCGCATGTGTTGATGGGCTGTTTTCCGCCGCTCACGTGAACGCTCGAAATGGGATACGATTAATGAGGACGCGGGCGTCGTATATTGGTATTACCTGAGCTTCCCAAGCTCATGAGGTGGGTTCGATTCCCATCGCCCGCTCCACTTCGAATTCCGGGGACAGTTTACCTAATTAGACAATAGGTAAACTGTCCGCGGAATTCGGTCTTTTTTCGTCGCGCAGCTGATCATCGCGGTGCTGATTTACCGGTCGGTTCATGGTGGCAGGTCAACACGCATTGCGTCATCCATTGCAGGTATTGCGTTCGTTCTTGCCTGTTTCTTGGCCGTGATTGGCATCGATTTTGTCAACAATTTTCACTAGAGAAACGAGAATTATCACCTCCCGCCGCACCGAGTCTGACAGCCCGGTGCCCAATTATTTTGCCGAACGTCGTTTCGGCAATAGATTCAGTTTGTCTTGATTTAGCTAAGGATAATTATCAGTCCGGCGTATAATGTACATATGTGTCTGTCTTTGGGAGCAGACGTAGCGGAGGCTGGCACTTAATCGGCAAGTCGTGTCACCCGTTCCGGCTTGCGAATGCGACGAAAGGCGAGCTGAGAATAAGAATATGCAGCAATTATCCGAACCCCTGGTCTGGAATACCGCGATGCTGGTGTCGGGGCTGATACTGACAGCCACGTTTATCGGTATTTTTACCGAAGCGGTCCATGGTTTTCACCGCACCAAGTTTGCAATGGCGGGTGCAGGACTGATGATCCTCACCGGGCAGTATTTCGGTTTCTATGGCACCGATCTGGCCGTTCACGCCGTCGACTGGAATGTCGTTTTCTTGCTTGGCGGCATGATGACGATTGTTGCGATCATGATTCCAACGGGTGGATTTCAGTACCTCGCCTACAAAATTGCAGAAGTTTGCCGAGGTCGACTCTTCTTCATGATGGCGGTCATGGGCACGTTGGTTACGGTGCTATCGCTACTGCTCGACAACGTTACGACCGTGGTCATATTTGGCCCGTTGATTATCCTGATTTGTCGGTCAATGGAGATCACGCCTATTCCCTATCTTCTGGCAGCAGCGCTTCTTTCTGACACCGGCGGAGTGGCAACTTTGGTGGGCGACCCACCCAACTTGATGATCGGTTCTGCGGCAGATATCAGTTTCAATGCATTCGTATATCACATGGGAGGAATTGTATTTGCTGCCTGGATAGTAATTATCTGGTTTCTGAAATGGCTGTTCAGAGAAGAATTGGCCGAGACGCCCAAAATACAAAATTTTGATGCCAGTATGCCTATAGTTGATCCGCGTACGTGGTATGTGTCTCTTTGGGTTCTTGCAGGAATGGTCGTGCTGTTTATTCTGCACCACAACCTTAACTGGGAACCGTGGTTTGTCGCGGCGATTGGATTAACCGCGCTCGTTTTTATTGCACGCCACGTTCACCTCGACGACGCTTTTGCGAAAGTCGAACTGAGCCTGCTTTTGTTCTTCATCTCGCTTTTTATTCTTGTAGGCGGCGTGGAGCACAGCCGCTTTCTTGAGTATCTCGGTCAGTTCATTCTACCCTTCGTTGAGGAGGACTTGCTTACAGCCTGCATTGTCTTGATGTGGGGATCTGCGATTTTCTCTGCGGCGATTGACAACATTCCGTTTACAGCCGCGATGATTCCGATTATCGCCGGCATGGAAACTCAGGGCATCAACGTCACGCCGTTGTGGTGGTCGCTGTCTATTGGCGTCGGTCTGGGCGGCAACGGCACTCACCTGGGATCAACTGCGAATGTGTTCATCGTGACAATTTCGGAGCGACTGGCACGCGATACAGGAAATCCGAAATATCGAATTACGCCAGGCATCTGGTTCCGGAAAGGCACGCCGGTAATGATTCTGACGCTCATCTCGTCAACGATAATTCTCCTGACTTTTTGGTCCTTTTACAGCAGGCCGCTTCACCCCTAAATCGTAATCTGCCAAGGATCTGGTCCTTTTCTAAGAAGCCGCAATTCCGGGGACAGTTTACCTGTTGTCTAATTAGGTAAACTGTCCCCGGAATGCGATGTGTTTTAGAAGCAATCTAATTCCATGTGTCCAAGGCTACACCTGCCCATATGTGACCGTCTGCTCTCAGCAAGAACCTCCACTACCCGAGGTTCCGGAAGCGTCTTTGACAATTCCTCAATCGAGGAGTTAACTCACTCTGCTAACAAAAAAAGGGGAACGCAATGAAAAAGCAAGCCAGAAAAATCGTGCTTGGTTGTGTGAGTGTTTTACTGGGAGGCATGTCCGGCTTGGCTATAGCTGAGCCTGCGGAGGCCGTGATCGGACTGGATGTGCATAACGCACGCGCGTTTGTGGCGGCAATGGAAAAGTATTACGCGTCCGCGGACGCCAAGGGCAGCTGAGTCACGCTCTGGAACAACGCGTTTGAAGGCGTAAGCGACGTCTCGCACACTCTCGTGGTCGATTTTAGCGACTACGACGAGTACGACAAAATGCTAAGTGATCGCATCTCGAACCGGGCTTGGGCAGAGTACGTTCAAACATTAGACGGCGTGGTAGAGATCAAAAGCCGAGCGATGGCAATAGAACGCCTGCGAGTAGGATCCGGATGGCGGGAGCACGGCGCCTTGGCCGCTTTCATAATGACAGTCACGGATCCAGCCACCTATGCAGCCACGTTCGCAGAGCTCATTGATTCCTCCGAAAACCCGGGTTCAGTTCCGCTAATGGAGCTGCGCTTCGGCGGGCAGGGTGCGACCCATGCCGCGCTTATTTCGGCTGAAGGTCCTGCGGCGCTGAACGAATACCTGGACGACCTTTTGTCCAGCGATGCGTACCGGGTGTTTTCCGGCAAGGTAAGTGGTATTCGTACGATCCAGAATGTTGCGATGTATCGCAGAGTCAGGAGTTTCGGCGACTAGCCATTGGTAATCTGCTGTCACGGGCGGGGCTTGCCCCGCCCTTTGTCGATTTGTCATATGAATCGTGGTCGAATATCCACAGCAGCGGAATATGCAACGTCATCGAAGGCGACCAATGTCACGCGGCGGCTCTTTTACTGCGTAGTTCGTGCAACACCGGGTCCATTCTGCGCAGGCCCTTCTGGATGTGCGAAATGTCATAACCGAAGCCGATGCGCAGGTAATTGCCAATGCCGAAATGTGCACCGGGTGTGATCAACACCGACTGCTCTTCTATTAATCGATTGAAGAGCGTCACCGATGCGATCGGCAATCGATACCTGACCGTAGCGATTGCACCCGCAGCGGGCCTCGCATAGTCGAAAATGTCGGCGTGTTTTTCAAGCCATTTTTCCAGCACAGGCAGGTTGTGGCCAATAATCGAGCGAGTACGTTGCAGGATTTCATCGCGCCGCTTCGGCTGCATGACGATGTCCGCCAGGTAGTCGGATAAATAGGAAGGCGTCAGGGTCAGGTAGTCGTGGTATTCGCAGAGGCGACGGATCTGCGCCGGAGCCGCAACGATCCAGCCGGTACGCAACCCTGGCAGCGCGAATGCTTTTGAGAGTCCACCCGTGACGATAACCTTATTATAACGCCCGAAGAATGTCGGTGACATTGGGCCGCTGATTTCTGCCCCACGATAGATCTCGTCGGCCAGTATCCAGGCTCCGACGCGGCGCGCCTCGTCGATGATAATCTGCATTTCATCTTCAGTGAGTACATAGCCGGTTGGATTGTTCGGATTGGTGACAACGATCAGTTTCGTTTTCTTGTTAACCGCCTTGCGCAGGCTGTCGACATCAAGCTGCCATTTCCAGGCGCCCTCAGAATCGCGCTTCATAACCAGCTTGTAGCCATCGGCCTGGCGACCATACGCACGCGCGAGGCCCCAGCCCTGCAGATAGTTTGGCAACATGAACGCAACCCTGTCTGTCGAACCGACCAAACCCCACAGCGTGACGTAGTTGGCCTCGGATCCACCGTTTACGACCAGTGCGCTTTCGTAGTCGCTGCTTCCGTAAAAACGGGCGATGTTTCGTCGCAGGCTCTTGCGCCCGGTGGAGTGTGGGTAGCTCAGCGGCAGCGTGTCGAGCTTATCGCGTTGCTTCCTGTCCGGCACGAGCTCCCCGAGACTGAGCGGAGAGACGCCGCTCTCGGAAAGATTAAACTTGACCTCCTTCTCATACAGGCACTGTGTTCTTTCCATTTGAAAACGATCGATCTTCATGTTTTTCCTCGTGCCAGATAATCCCGTGAAGAATATCACTCACGTGGCGTAAAGAATATTCGCATCTGAATCAAAATAAATGTTACAGGCGCCCATGTTGAGAAGTGGGTTCAGGATTGATCGTATTGGGCTGCGTAGCCTGAGTGCATGAATCAAAAGCGTACATTGTTGATTTTTATGTCTCTACTGATGAGTGCCTGCACAACCGTATCATCTCAACGCGATGTATTGTCCCATCGCCAACCGTCCTGCCAGAACGGAACAATGATGATCTGTGAAACGCACAGCCTGAAAGGCTGTCGGTGTGCCGAATTTATCGTATTGAACTAGAAATAGATTTAAACATCCCAGGTTTGACGACTGATTCGTCTGAATCAGGAACGCCTTTGTGTTCATACCTTGCCTTAAGAAACACTCATAGTGACCGGTTCGTGCCAAATTGCACGATACACGCGCCAGTCGCCATCGGCCTGCCGACGTAAGATCCGCACCAGGCGCTGCGATTCCCGAACAATCTTTCCATCTCCCGCACGAACCGCATAGCGGACGACGCCCTGCTCATAAGCCAGATCTCCAAACACGTCCAGCTCCTGCCAATCCTGCTCCAGCTCGATTATTTCAGAACGCACTTCGTCGTCCGGCGACAGACCTACCTGATCCAGATACTGTTGGCCGATCGTCGCATCACCACCCGGTGGAAATAGCATGCAATCTGGATCCATGAGCGACTTGAGTCCATCAATATCGCCGGACTTCGTCGCCGCAACATCACGTCGGTGTAGCTCTTCGATCGCGTCAAGATCTCGCTGAGTAGTGTCCTTCAATTGTGCTCTTTCCTTTCGTCAGTCGTCAGGGTATTCCTTGAAAGCCAATAGCATTGCATGTGCCTCGACCGTATTTTCGAAAAAATGCGGTGAGCGAAAACCGAAATCCAGGAATCGAGTGTAGCCAAGCACGCTGACGGGGTCGACCTCGTCGATATTCTTGAACCCCATCGTCCAGTTCGGGAAGTCGCGATGCTGTATCGGTTCGGCCCGCAGGATGTCTACACTGTCGTGCCGCGAGTCCGTTGAGATCCTGCTGATACGTTCATGATCATTGACTCCTCCCCTTCCAGCACCTGCATGAAGTGGCCGTCTTTGTAAAGCAACATGCCGGTAATGTTGGACCTGCCGTTCTGTAACCTGCAACTGTGAAGCAACTCAACAAGATCTTTGTCCCTCATCGGGACGACTGCTGTGCTCACACAAATCAGGTGAAATAACATGACAAGTCTAGTGACCTGGAATTTGTCCTTTAAGTCGAATGTCTATAAGCAGGCTATTGATTGCACCAATCCTCAACTTACTTTCGAAATCCGCTCGCAAAATACTTTGCCTAACTCTCCCAGTAGCGGCTCCCGCCATTCGTACCAATACGGCTGCAAATAGACGCGTCAAATCCATCGAATGTGTCGTCCGACAGCAGCCCGAGATCGTAGTAAACCCAGATAGCCGCCAAATGATTCATGTCGGCTCGCAGCCAGGCTGCGAATTGATCTCGCTCGAGCTCTGTTAGTGACTCGATATCATCGTGTCCACCTTTTACAAGCTGTGCGAGCACTGGGTCTTGCGCCCGCGCACGGTACGAATTGTCGAGCGCCGCACTCAATTAAAAAAGCGCATCCGCGGTCGCTACAGTAGTATTTTGGCGCAATTCCATCGCCACCAGGATCAAGGATGCAACAATCGCAGCCGGGCCAATGCCGTCAAAGGTATTCGTCCAGACGCTCTTTTTCAATTCAACCATCCCTGAGATATTCGGCAACCATAATGCATGGTTTGACCAAGGTCCGCTTCGGGTCGCTAGCGGCCATTCAGGCCAATATTAGCCCAATGGCCGCTATCCAGGGAAAAGGGGCATCCCCCTGGCGTTGAATTGATTGTAACTCCGGCTTGAGTTCTGAATGTCTACTTTACTTCAAAGCAGACGTTCAGAGCATAGAAAACCGGAGAAATCGCGGGACTGCATTCGGCCAATAGCGGCCTCTCAACGCCGTAAATAATTCTCTTGTATTAGTGCCTCGAGGGCCTCTGTTCGGCTGCGTAGCTCCTTTAGCCCAAAAGCGCGGTCGTTATAGAAATGCCAACGCTTGCCGGCGACGCTTCGAAGCTCATCGGCTCCAATTAGGTCTGCGTACTGCTCTTTCGAGTGATATGGCCGAAGCTCGTTGGCTTCGGAAGGATGCGAGGCGCGAATGAGCATACTCCGATCGAGATTGTTCAGGACAAACGGCTCCCATAGTTGGGAAACCTCTAAATCCCACCGACCGCGGCTAGCCAGAAATCTTTCAACGTATGCAAAGTACGCGCCGAGTTCCTGTTTAAGCGATTCATCACTTAACGACTCGATAGCGCCAGTTGCAACCAGCGAGTCATAGGTTTGGCGCCTAGGTTCAAGATTTGCATTGCGCTGAGATTCAGCGATCAATCGGTAAAACTCAGCACCATCGATCTCTGACGCATTTGAGCGATCAAGGTTTATCAGAGTTTGTGCAGCTTTTTTCGCATTATCGAATCGTTCGATCATCCAGTCCAGGTCTGATTTCGCCTCCCGAAAATCCTTCAAAAGCGCGGCGAGGTGAACTCCTTCCTGAGCCTTTAGTCGTTGGCCTTCATACCAGCGCTCGACCTGAAATGCCAGGAAGATGCCCAGGACCACTACGAGTAGATCGAGAGCAACGGCGAACCAGTTCTGGTCCCTAAGATGTTGTGCTATTCGTCGTAGCAGCATTGGTTAAGTCAACGGCTGTCCGCTTCGGGTCAATACCAGACATTGAGTATACATCCAGGCGAGTGGCTGGGTTCGGCCAAAAGCAGACGGTCGGATAGCTCCGCCTGTCAGTAGCTACTCCACTACTTCAGCAACTATTTCAATCGGTGCAATTCGATCCTGCGAGATACCCTGGATCATATTTCCGAGTTTGGTCGGAGCATCTTCGCCCATCAGGATATGCAGCCCTAGCGCCGGTGGGCCTTCCGCAGCCGCCATGTTAGCCTGCATACGTTCGAAAAATTCCAGTGCGAAATTACGGCGGCATCGTTCGGCGGTCACTGTAAATCCAGCCATTTGTAGCGCCTGCTTGTACTCGTCCAGCGATCCGAGAGCGCTTCCGTCCGGCGTAGTCGCCCACGGAACCGGATAAGTCAATTCCCCCCGCCCAACCCGCATGATGTCGTAGATCCCAAAGGTGCCACCAGCTTTAAGGACTCTGCGAATCTCTGAGAACAATGCAACTTTGTCCGCGATGTTCATGCCAACGTGCAGCATATAGGCCTTGTCAAACTTGTCGTCTGGAAATGGAGTTGCTGTCGCGTCACCTTGCTCCAAACAGACCCGTTTCTGGAGCCCCACCCACTCACAGAGTTTTCGTCCAGCATTAATGTACTCGTCCGTTAGATCGATACCGGTTACATTGCAGTCGTATTGCTGCGCCGCAAACCGGCTGGCCCCGCCCAGTCCGCAACCGATATCAAGAACGTGGTCGTTTGCCACAAGGGCGATGTCATTCAGAAAGCGTTCCGTCGCGATCCGACCTCCGATATGAAACTCATCGACCGGACCAAGGTCTTCGACGCTTACTGAGTCTCGATTCAATCCGAGCTTCACCATTCCCGCTTCAATGTAGTCAAGCAGGGTATCTCGCGTGTAGTGGGTCGCCACCGCTCTTCTATCGGGCATCGAGGACTTCTCTCAGTTTGTTCGTTTAGAGTCGAATAGCGGCGCCGCTCGAACGGCTGCTCTGGGTCACGAGCAGAAAGTTTACATGATTTTTCGCGGCCGGCTGCTATGCGAAGTGAAGCAGTCGGTCAACAATGTTTCCGCGGTAACGTCTGTATTGAATGGCGGCTCCTTCGAAGAGCAGTCATTCATGTTGCACCCACGAAAACTTCGGCAGTCGGCCAAAAGCAGACGCTGTCGGCCCAAACCGAATCTTAAGTGGCCCAGAAATTAACATCCGGTGCTCGGCATTATCGAATCCATTTCGGTCATGAACTCGGGGGAGTACAGCTGTCGGACTTCGCACCAGTAGACACGCATGCCAGCGTTCTTCGCTATTGAATTCTGCCAGGCATCCCGTTGCTTAGAAAACTCGACTTCATCGTATAAGCCAACGCGATACTGATAATGAACATCCTCCCAATACCGAAATAATGCGTTCGTACGCATATTAAACTGAAAGCGTTCCTCCGGGGTTAATGCGTCGCCGATTGCAGCCCGGTACATTACGCTCGCGAGTTGCTCGTTATTTGCTGGCGTCTGCAACAGATCGACTATTCCCATTGACATGTCGTGACGAGTTTGCGAGCGCATCATCTCGTGATTTTGATTTAACTCGACCACCAACAGCAATAAGCCTATTAACACGCCAATATTGGCGCCGAGTGTCAACCATCTATTGAGTCTATCCGAGTCCAAGCTCTTATCCGATCACCAAATTTTCATTCGTCCAAAGGGTCCGCTATTGGGCAGAAGCGGACGCCCGAAATCACTCACACAACTATTTAAGCTGCTCAAGTAGCCAATTTGATATTTGCTGATGGTTCAATGGCGGTATATGACTATTTGACTCAATTTCCACAAATTCCAGTTCGAGACCTGCTGATCTTACGGCTTCCGCCATAATCGGAAGTTGTTTCGGTGTAACGCTCGGATCGCCGTCTCCATGTATCAGCATGAACGCCGCATCATCGGACGTAACGTGCGTCACGGTACTCGCCTCTGCATAGACACCTTCCCGCTTGTACTCGGTAAAGGACTCGTCCATCGGAGCCGTTTCGCCGAGAAAGGACACCGTGAATGCCCAAAGCAGTGCCGTATTCACGGTCAAGTCGTGCGGCGATGCGATAGTAACGACAGCCTGCACTCTGGAACTCTCATGTTCTTCTGGATACGGGCTTTCTTGTAGCGCTGGTTCGTCGTCCAAGACGCCCGCCATCGCCGCCAAGTGGCCGCCACTCGAATGACCAACGGCGCCGAGAGGATAAGGTTCTATACCGAATCTTTGAGCGTTGAAGCGGACAAATCGGACCGCACGCTGAACGTCATTTACAGGACCTGGAAAGCGGTGCTCGGGCGACATTCGTGTATTCGGAACAAACACCGTAAAGCCAGCGTCAACTAACGAGTCCCGTATTCCATTGATATAGGCATCACCGTTCTTTAGCTGCCAATGCGTATAACCTCGTTCTCTTCCGTCCCAACCACTGCCCGGAACAAGAATGATGCCACGCCGCATCGGTTCCGAGGGGTGATGGACATCCATCGCCAACGAGAGTCCAGAAAGTACTCCGTAGACGACGTCGGTCTCTACCCGGGAGGCAGCGGCGGTAGTCAAAGTCGGGATCGTCAGCAACACCAAAAAAAGTGCTATTGCGACAGTATTTACTCGTCCCATATCCACCCCATTCATTTATTCCGCCGACTGCTCGGTCTTTTTGCGAGCGACTGCTTTGGGTCATTAGCAGACCTAAGGACCAATATTACCCCAACTGCTGCTTTCGAAGGTAAAGCGGACATCGTATGACGAATTCGATGTTATTTGCATGCCATCGTTAAAGTGAATTCTAGAAAATGTTTCCGCGGAAACACGAATGTTCGCTTTTCTCCAGGGCGGACGTTCAGATCACTGGACAATTGATAAGAAGCGGGTCTGCTTTCGACCATGAGCGGCCCTTCGAAAAGATAAAGCATCAACGAACAGCGAAAAGGTGTCAGATTTATTTGATGCAGCGATAAATAAATCTGAAACCTTTATTGTTTGTTTTACAGCCGATCCAGCGGCAGTGTATGTCCACCGGTGCGCTGTGCCGTTCGGCCCCGCGGCAACCACTGTAATTCCCGAGATATCTGGCGGGATATGGGTTGTATAAGATGAGGCGATGACCAGTACCAGTAGAATCAGGGATGCATCCCTCGCTGACCAGATCGACCCCGCGATGATGGAGTGGTCGCGGGTCATCATGCCCGTGACGGCACAGTACGGTGACGAGACCGCACGCCTCGATTTGTCCGGCACCACGGTGACCTGTTTCCAGCATTTGCTCGCCAACACACCCCCTACATTGTTGCCACTCGTCAAAGCCGGCGCACGCGTGCGCATCGCCGCATGTAATCCCGATAGTACTGTTGACAGCGCGGCCGCCTACCTCGTGGCCAATGGTGTAGAAGTCTGGGCCTGGAGTGGCATGACTGAAGACGAGTTCCGCAAGGGGATCGAATGGGCGGCATCCGAACCCTGCGATGCCATATCAGACATGGGAGGCGAGTTGATCGCGGCAACGATCGCCGCCGGTCATAGCGTCGCCGGCGCAATGGAAGCGACCACCAGCGGACTGCACCGGCTCGAATCAGTCACGCTGCCCTTCCCGGTGTTCAACTGGAACGACGCCGAACTCAAGAATCAGATTCATAACCGCCATCATGTCGGCATGGAGGTCTGGCCCGTGTTCTCCGCCATGACCGGATTAGCCATCCACGGCCGATCCGTCCTCGTGATGGGTTTTGGCCCGGTCGCCCGCGGTGTCGCACTACGGGCAATCGCGCATGGCGCGATCGTCACCATTATCGAGCCGAACCCGGTGCGCGCTTTTGAGGCCCAGCAGCACGGCTGTCGAGTTATCGATCGGGAAGAGGCATTGGCCAATACGGCAATCATTGTCACGGCAACGGGACGTGATGGCGTGCTGACACCGGCCGACATGCAGAAACTGAGGCCAGGGACGATCGTGTTCAACGTTGGGCACAGCAATCACGAGATCGACATCAACTGGCTCGATACCCAGACCCACAAGACAATTGGCAACCATGTCGTCCGTTTCGACCTGGACGAAACGCATCTCTACCTCCTCAACCGAGGCAGTCTCCTCAATCTTGCAACTGACGTGATGCCGCGACCGGAAGAATTGTTCGATCCCTTCTCGGCGATGATGACCAGGGGTCTGGCCTGGATTCTTCAGGGTGGAGCCGCCGATTATCCGGCCGGCATGCACCTGTATCCGGAACACCTGGAGCACGAGATCGCTGAACGGGCACTGGCGGCTCGCGTCTGAATCGCATACGCTTCGCCAAACTTTTCGACCACGCTCCGGCCAGCGAGTAAGCCCGGTTACGTCGCGTTTAGAACGTCAGACCCGAGTATGAATAAGGCCCCAGAGTATGAATGACTCGTCAACGTATACACCCCCCGCAGTCTGGACGTGGGAGTCTCCAAGCGGAGGCAATTGGGAAAGCATCAACCGGCCGATCGCGGGGCCGACGCACGACAAACCGTTGCCGGTCGGAGAGCATCCGATTCAGCTCTACTCGCTCGCGACACCCAACGGCGTAAAAGTGACGGCGATGCTGGAAGAATTGTTGGCACTCGGATTTTCAGACGCGGAATATGATGCTCACCTGATTCGAATCGGCGACGGCGCCCAGTTCGGCAGCGGCTTTGTGGACGTGAACCCGAACTCCAAGATCCCGGCGATGATGGACCACAGTACATCGCCACCCACACGGGTTTTCGAATCCGGCGCAATTCTTCTCTACCTGGCGGAAAAATTCGGTGCGCTCCTGCCACGCGACCCTGCCGGACGCGCAGAATGTCTGTCGTGGCTATTTTGGCAAATCGGCAGCGCGCCCTATCTTGGTGGAGGATTCGGGCATTTCTACAAATACGCCGATGTGACAATTGCATACTGCATCGACCGCTACACCATGGAAGTGAAGCGGCAAATGGATGTACTCGACCGTCACCTTGGCGACAACCAGTACATATGTGATGATGAATATACGATCGCCGACATCGCGATCTGGCCCTGGTACGGTGCCCTTGCGCTGGACATCGTCTACGAAGCGGCGGAGTTCCTGGACGCAAAATCCTATGTGCACTTGAATCGATGGGCCAAAGAAATTGAGTCACGCACTGCGGTGCAACGCGGACGAATGGTTAACCGTACCTGGGGTCCGCTCGAAGGGCAGCTGCACGAACGCCACGATGCCACTGACTTCGAACAACGTACGCAGGACAAGATTGGCGATTCAAACGCAGATTAGTTAGTCGACTGGTCATCTATTCACTCGCTTGCGCAGGACTGACATGAACGAACATGAAGAATCACCTTCGCTTGTGGACGCGATCACGGAGTTCATGCGCCTTGAATCGGCCAGCGGCATCCTGTTACTACTTGCGGCATCGCTCGCAATGCTGGTCGCGAATTCTCCATTGGCCGGACTCTATGGAGCGCTCTTCGATACAACGGTTGCCGTTCAGGTCGGTGCACTGACAATCAATAAGCCCTTATTGCTGTGGGTCAATGATGGTCTGATGGCGGTGTTCTTTTTTCTCGTCGGCCTTGAAATAAAGCGCGAAATCATGGAAGGCGAACTCTCCTCATTTTCACAAGTGGTCTTGCCTGGCTTCGGCGCTCTCGGAGGTATGGCGGTTCCAGCTGCCATTTATGCATGGATAAACTGGGGCGACCCGGCCGCGTTGGAAGGTTGGGCAATCCCGGTTGCAACCGATATCGCCTTCGCGCTGGCCTTGTTGGGTGTGTTCGGCAGCCGCGTGCCAACATCCCTGAAAATACTCCTGCTGACACTGGCGATTTTTGATGATCTCGCGGCCATCGTCATTATTGCGCTATTTTATTCGGGCGATCTGTCAATCAGCGCTCTGCTGGTTGGCGCGAGTGCGTTGATCGCCGCTGCCGCGATGAACTGGCTGGGCGTCACCCGAACGCCGGGCTACATATTATTGGGTATTGTTCTTTGGGTTGCCGTTTTGAAATCAGGCGTCCACGCAACGTTGGCTGGCGTCCTCATTGCTTTTTGCATTCCGATGAAGGACGAGCGTAATCGATCTCCCTTGCGAGACCTCGAAGACGACCTGCACGGTCCGGTTGCTTACGCAATACTTCCGATTTTTGCTTTCGCTAATGCCGGGCTGTCACTCACGGGTATTTCGATTAGTGATCTGACACACCCAATCACAGTCGGTGTTGTTACCGGTTTGGTAGTTGGCAAGCCAGTCGGAATAATGATGTTTATCGGGTTGGCGATCAGTCTGCGTATTGCAAAGCTGCCGACCGGCGTTTGCTGGAAACAAGTACTCGGGGTTGCCTGTGCGTGCGGCATCGGCTTCACGATGAGCCTGTTTATTTCCGGCCTTGCATTCGAGCACGGAAGCAGCAGCAATTTTGGTGGAGATCGACTGGGTATTTTGCTGGGCTCCTTACTCGCGGCGCTGTCGGCGTATGTCATATTGCACCTGAGCCTGCCGAAGCAAGCGAAAAACTAGCTATACCTGCTCCCCGCGGTCGACCGGCGCTGCAGGTTTTCGAACGTATACGCGATCTTTCTGGCAGCGCTCATTGGGAAGGACTCCGTCTCCGTGACGCGCCATTCGTCCCTGTCAATTTTGGGGAAAAACGTATCGCCGTCGACGTCTGCCTGCACTCTCGTCAGATAAATCCGCTCTGCCTGTGGCAGAAACAGTTCGTAAACTGCCCCGCCACCGATCACCATTACTTCATCGACGTCGCCTGCGGTCTCAAGGGCGTCTTTCACGGAAGACACGACGTCGCAACCCGCCGCTATGAAGCCGGCCCGACGCGACATCACGATGCTCCGCCGGCCGGGCAACGCCCTGCCAATGGACTCAAATGTCGCCCGTCCCATGATCATGGGCTTCCCCATCGTGATGGCTTTGAATCGTTTGAGATCCCCGGACAAATGCCATGGAAGATCGCCATTTGCACCAATGACATTGTTTGCCGAGACGGCAACGATCAGGGAAATCATCGACTCAGATGCTCAGACAGCAACAGCAGCCTTGATGTGCGGATGTGATTCGTAATTGAGGATCTCGAAATCCTCAAATTTGTAATCAAAAATACTGTCGGGCCGGCGCTTGATCGCCAGCCGCGGGAGCGCCAGCGGTTCACGCTGCAGCTGTTCTTCCATCTGCTCCATGTGATTGGAATACAAGTGGCAGTCGCCACCGGTCCAGATGAAGTCGCCCACTTTGAGGTCGGTCTGCTGCGCCAGCATGTGCGTGAGCAATGCATATGACGCAATGTTGAACGGCACGCCAAGAAATACGTCCGCGCTGCGTTGGTAAAGCTGGCAGGAGAGCTTCCCGTCGGCCACGTAAAACTGGAACAGGCAGTGGCAGGGCGGCAAAGCCATGCCCGGCAATTCGCCGACGTTCCACGCACTCACCAGGATGCGGCGGGAATCGGGATCTTCCTTGATACGGCGCACCACATCCTCTATCTGATCGATCGCCTCGCCGTTAGCCTGCTTCCATTTGCGCCACTGCACCCCATACACCGGACCCAGGTCGCCATTCTCGTCGGCCCATTCGTTCCAGATCGATACGCCGTTCTCCTGCAGGTAGCGAACGTTTGAATCGCCACTCAGAAACCAGAGCAGCTCGTGAATGATGGATCGCAGGTGCAGCTTCTTGGTCGTCACCATGGGAAAGCCATCGCCCAGGTCAAAACGCATCTGGTAACCGAATACGCTTTTCGTGCCGGTGCCAGTCCGGTCTTCCTTGCTTGCACCGTTATCGCGAATATGACGCATCATTGACAAATACTGTTGCATATCAGGCTGCGGCCTCCACCGCTTTGTCGTTCTTGTACGCCATGAAAAGAAGAATGGCGCCGAGCACAATCATCGGTGCCGTCAGGATCTGACCCTGTGTGACCCAGCCGAACAGAATATAGCCCTTGTCGACATCCGGAACGCGATAAAACTCGATGAAAAAGCGGAACGCCCCGTACCAGAACAGGAACATTCCCGACACTGCCAGGTAGGGCCGCTCGCGCCTCGAAAACACCCACAGGATGATGAATAGCACCAGCCCTTCCAGCAGCGCTTCGTAAAGCTGCGAAGGATGCAGCGACTGACCGTTAATGTTGAAGCTCCACGGCACCGTGGTCTCTTTACCCCACAGTTCGCCATTTATGAAGTTGCCGATGCGACCGGTGCCAAGACCGATAGGCACAAACGGCGCAATAAAATCCGTTATCTGCCACATGCCCTTGCCGATCCTGCGACCGTAAATCCACATGGCCGTCATGACGCCGACCAGGCCACCGTGAAAAGACATGCCGCCCTGCGTAATCTTGAAAACATACAGAGGGTCTTCGAGCCAGAGTTGCCAGCCGTAGACGAGGCAATAACCCAGACGTCCGCCCACGATGACACCGATCATCGCGTAGAAAATCAGGTCATCGACCTGGTCGGGCTTGATCGGTGACCAGGATTCTTTTGCTCGCCTGCTCGCAAGAAACCAGGCCGCGACGAAGCCCAGGACATACATCAGGCCATACCAGCGAACGGCAACCGGCCCGATGGAAAAAATGATCGGATCAAACTCAGGGTAATTCAGCATGCGGCAAGTTTACACCATTCGGAGCGAACCCCAATCGATGAGTTATAGTGCCGGCTAACTTCCAATTCTGCCTCTTTACAGTGACTCAATGAGCAAACGAAACCGGCTCGCCGGCGAGACCAGCCCTTACCTTTTACAGCACGCGGATAATCCCGTGGACTGGTATCCATGGGGAAAGGAGGCACTCGAGCTGGCGCAAAAATCGGACAAACCGATTCTCCTCTCCGTAGGCTACTCGGCCTGCCACTGGTGTCATGTCATGGCGCACGAATCATTTGAGGACGCCGGCACTGCGGAGTTGATGAACAAGCTGTTCGTCAACATCAAGGTCGATCGCGAAGAGCGGCCCGATATTGACCGAATCTACCAGACCGCACATCAGCTCATCACACAGCGCCCCGGCGGCTGGCCATTGACCATGTTTATCGATCCCGAGGATCAACGCCCCTTTTTTGGCGGCACGTATTTTCCGGACGAACCGCGACACGGGATGCCATCCTTCAGAGAGTTACTCACGCGTGTCGCGTCGTTTTACAAAGAGAAGCGCAACGACGTAAAAGCACAGGGCCAGCAGATTGCAGATGTATTCGGGCAGCTCGAGCCCGTCACCGCGACAGACGCCACGCTTGACGACGGCCCTATCGCAGCTGCGAGACAGAAAATCGCGCAGAACTTCGATCGGGAATACGGTGGCATCGGCACCGCGCCGAAGTTTCCCCATCCTGCAATGCTGGATCGCCTGCTGCGTCACTGGCGCGCCAGCGCCCACAGCGCCGAGCCTGACGTTGAGGCGTTGTTCATGGTGTCGCTAACGCTGGCACGCATGGCTGAGGGCGGTCTCTACGACCAGCTTGGCGGCGGCTTCTCACGCTACTGTGTCGATGGACAGTGGCAGATCCCGCATTTCGAAAAGATGCTCTATGACAACGGTCCCCTGCTCGCTCTATACGCCGATGCGAGTCTTGCAACCGGGGAGGCGTTGTTTGCGCGCACCGCGAATGAGACCGCGGACTGGATCCTTGCCGACATGCTGGCGCCCGGCGGCGGTTTCTATTCCACCCGCGACGCCGATTCGGAAGGCGAAGAAGGGCTCTTCTACATATGGACCCCGGAAGAGGTTCGCGAGCTGCTGCCCGACGAGCAGTACAACGTTTTTGCCGCCTATTTCGGGCTCGATGCGCCAGCAAATTTCGAAGGCAAGTGGCATCTGACAGTCCGCGATTCGGTGCAGTCCATCGCAAACAGGACCAACCGAACGGAAGAGGAAGTCGTCGCACTGATCGACAAGGCCCGCGCCAGGTTACTCAAGCAAAGATCAACGCGCATCGCGCCTGATCGTGATGAGAAACAACTGACGTCCTGGAACGGACTGGCGATTCGCGGCCTTGCGATAAGCGGCAAGGCATTCGAGCGGCCGGAGCTAATCGACGCGGCGGAGCGCTCGGCTCAGTTCATTCACGACAACCTGATGATAGACGGGCGGCTCTTCGCCAACTTCAAAGATGGGGCGGCGCGATTCCCCGCCTACCTCGACGACCACGCTTACATGCTCGATGCGATTCTCGAATTGCTACAGGCACGCTGGAACAGCGGGCTCCTTGAATTCGGCGTTGAGCTCGCCGAGCTGTTGCTCGAACATTTTTACGATTCCAATGAAGGCGGCTTCTATTTTACCGCGGACGATCACGAGAATCTCATGCACCGGCCCAAGTCGATGGCGGATGACGCAACACCCTCGGGCAATGGTGTGGCAGCCTTCGCACTGCAGCGTCTAGGATTCCTGCTTGGCGAGACGCGCTACCTGGACGCCGCGGAGAATACGTTACGCGCGGCGTGGCAGGCGATGCAGGAATATCCGCACGGGCACGTAACGCTGATTACCGCACTGGACGACTATCTCCATCATCCCGAGACCATCGTCATTCGCGGCGCCGATGCTGAAATCGCAAAGTGGCGCGCGGATGCCGCCAGGCTGTATGCACCAAAGCGAATGGTTTTTGCGATTCCCGCCGACGCGGAATGCTTGCCGGGTGCACTGGCAGAGCGGAAACCAGTTGATTCGCAGACCATCGCCTATCGCTGCGTCGGCACCAGCTGCTCCTTACCCATCACGAGCTGGGAAGCACTCGCGGCGGAACTGAGTGAAGCATGACCGGAGTTTCCCGATCTACTGAATTGCTTGCTCCACCGCCCGAAGAATAGCAACAGCGCCTTCTTCGCCAACTCCCGGCGCGCCGCCATCGGCATTGGGCCAGGTAGAGAACATCGCAATGACCGTATTCGTTGCCGGTGCGACGTAAATGAACTGGCCATGGACGCCCTCCGCCATGACTGTCCCGCGACCATCGCCAACACCCCAGATGAACGAGCGATAATAAGGCTTGGTGCCTGCCGCTGCCTCACGTGGCCACGAACGACTGCCATCGCGATTAAATACATCATTCATCCACGCCTCTGGCACGACCTGATCGGCGCCAACTTTGCCACGATTAACCATCAGCAGTCCGACGCGGGCAATATCTCTCAGCGTTGCGAACATGCCGCCGCTGGCCAGCGTGAAACCGGAGACATCGACGGTGATGCCGGCGCTGCGCTCCGCGCCTATCGGTTTCCAGATTCGTTCGGAAACGAGATCAGCAAATCGTTTTCCCGTGGCCGCCTCCAGCACCCAGGCGACGACATCCGTGGTACCGGATTTGTAGACGAATTGTCCGGCCCGGCTGGCATCATGGCCGACACCCGGCAGAAATTTGTAATTACCGATGACTTCGCTGTCAATACACATCGGCCCCGTTAATAATCCGTCGGCGCAGTCCTGACGTCGGACGGTGCTCTCCGGCGCATCGTAGTCTTCATTCCAGTCAGACGAATCACGCATATCCAGCAGATCACGAATCCTGTCCCGTCCCCAGCCGCTGTCGGCGAGTTCCGGAACGTAGTCGCCGACAGTCTTGTTCAGGTCGACAAGCCCGTCTGCTTCCACCGATGCAACGGTTAGCCCGGTCACCGTCTTCGTCACGGACCACATCAGGTGCGTTCGCTCAGGGCTAAGTGTCCCCGCATAGAGCTCGGCGACGGCCCTGCCATCTTTGATGGCCAAAATGCCATCAACGTACTGCGTTTCCATCGCTGCGGACAATTTGACGATCTTCCCGTCGAGCGTGATATCGAGGTCTCCCTTTGCGGATCGAATGCCCGGTATCGGCCGGACGCTCATGCTGCTGTTGGGAATATCCTTGGTCGGCAATATCTCGCGAATGTGGGTGTAGGCCCAGCGATTCAGAGGCCCGAACTGCCACGTGTCACCAGCAACACCGTCGGGCCGGCTGTCTTCGGTCGCGGTGGCAACTCCACCAATCGAAAGCGCTAGCAGCATAAATGTGGCGATCGTTTTCATTGCATTCCTCTTTTTGTTTTTCTTGCCCGGCTTACTGTTTCTCGACCTGGTACAGCAAATCGATTGACTGCTGCTCGCCTGCACCCGCTTCGAGTGTCAGGCGTTGCGACAGGCGGTAACGAAGCAGCAGCGTGCCGAGTCGACTAAACACGCCGTAAGCGTAACGCGCATTCAGCCGGGAGTTTATCTGTTTGCCGGCGACCAGCGCCATTGTCGCGTCGTCTCTGCCGGTCAGCGCCAGTTGATCGAGTCCAAGCGACTGACCTATCTGCTCTGTTATCCGGCTCGCTTGCCTGAGACCCAGCGCAATTGCCGCGCCGGACAATTCACCGCCTTCCGACTGTGTCGCCTGGCTCAACGGACGTCCCAAGACCAGGTAGGAGAGCGCGTCGGCCTCCGCCATGACAGGATCGGAATACACGGTTGAAGTCAGCGCCTGACCTCTTCCGCGAACGTGAATGCCGGCCGTGATCTGACCTTCGAGAGTTTCGATAACCCGCACCGCGCGCACGTCAACAAGCGGATCTTCCAGGGATCCGGTGAAGGTCAGTGTCCCTTCTCTGATGGTGAGTCGTTGGCCGTAGGCTGAGAATACGCCGTCGACAAGGTTTACCGTCCCTTCCGCAATGGGTGGCCGATCGCGCGGCAACCTGAAACGCAGGTCCCCCTCGAGTCGCGTGTCGAGTCCGAATGCCTGCACATGCACTGCGTTGCCCAGCAGAAGCTGCGACTCACCCGTAATTAGCGTCGGTGTTTCACTTACTTCCTCGCGTCCCAATACCGTGACGTCCTCGGAGGGCAGCACCGCGTTCTCCGGCAGTTCCCGAATGACGATTTCAGCGCGAGGCACCTCGACCTTGCCGTCCACGTTCCAACCGGACGCCGATCCGTTAATAACGAGGTCCGGCGATGCCCATACGCGGTAGTCTGGCCAGTTGATGACTTCCGCTCCGCTGCCGCTGACTGACAGTTCTACTGTTCGCGTCGATAGCATCAGATCTTCGAAGCGACCGGCAACGCTCAACTCGCCGTCACCGGCGCGCGCGGAGCCCGTAAGGGTCGCGGCACCATTTGCGGCTCCTTCTACAGTAACGTCGATGTTGCTGAGCGGTACGTTGAGCGCCGGCACCGCGAGACTCCCTTCCCGCCAGTTAAGCCTGCCACTGAATTCCGGCGCCGTTCGGCGCCCGCTGGCGGTTACGGTGGCGGAGATTGCGCCCGCGAAATTATCGATCGTTGGCACGACGGCCGGAACCCAGTCCCAGTCTTTGCCGTTGAGCCTCACTTCCGCTTCAACCAGGGCATCGGGCCCGAAGCCATCCAGTCGCATATCGAGGCTGCTGGTCACACCGGGATCAATGCGCAGCGCAGCCGTAATGTTGGCGCCGCCATCGACCAGTTGTGCTGCCGCACGCACCTCCGGGAAGACCACCTCGGTCAGCACCTGGTCAACGCCGGCAACTGAGAGAACGGTTCCTTCCTGGCGCCAGGTGACAGAACCGGACCACATGCCATCCTCCTGTGCCAGATCGACGCCGGCGCTGGCCATTCCCCGCAAACGGTAGTTGTCAGGCAACCACGCGTTGGCCGTTTGCAGCGGAAACTGGGTCAGATCGGCAAGGAGCCGGAGCGAACCCGCCTGTCGCGTTGCCTGATCGATGCGCAATGCTCCGATCTCGCTGTTCCACTGGTGACTTTCGACTGTTACGTCTCCATTCTGCACGGCAAACGCCATCTGCCTCTGTAACGACCATGTGCCGGTATTTGGCTCACTGATCTCCGCACGGTCAATGCTGCCCGTTACGCCGGCATCGTTGCGGAGCAGATTGCCCGCAGCACTCAGGATCAGGTCCTGGACCGCCCAATCGATTGTGACAGCGAGATTGTCGGGCGGGCCCTCACCCACCACGGTGAATGACCCAATCTCGTTCTCGCCATTGGCCAGATTCGTTACCGACGTAGTGATGCTGACCGTGTCGGCGCTGGATTCGCGACTGAGAATGCCAGCCTCGGCGGCCGACCAGTCATTGAACACAAGCTCTCTGCCGGAAAACTCGCCGGAAAACTGCGGGTTGGTTCTTGTTCCGCTCACAGCGCCGCTGCCGGTCAGGCTGCCCGCGATGCCCGGCCACAGAAGGTCGAGTGATGGTGCGTTCACGGACAGCGCCAGCGCTATTTGCTCGTTGCCGCCGGAACCATCGATACTGATACGATTGTCACCCACTTCAATCACGCAATCATCGCAGCGAATCTGCGCTGGCGTTATTGATCCATCCCCAGCTGCCGACAGTGCGACATCGTTCAGAACTCCGGCGATTGAAACACCGGAAAAGCTCACTGAATCGGACCCGTCGACGCGAACGACGGCATCGGCACTCAGCCTTCCAGATAAGTCTGCGATGAGAACAGACGGATCGAAGTCGGTTGCACGAAGCTGCGCTTCGGCTTCGAACGACGGCTGCCAGCCCAGTGAGCCCGTGACGGCGACATTTCCGGACGAACTTTCAGCCAGCACATCCAGTGCGGAAAGACGCCCGGTGTCACCGGACGCAGTACCCGAAACCAGCATCGTGTTGCCGATCGGAAGAATGGCCGTCAAATTGAATTCAGACGAATAGTCATCTGCCGTACCCGTTACCCGTACGCTGCCATCTTGCAGCTCGAAATCGTTGAACCGCCATTGCTGCCACGACACCAGTGCATCCACTGACGGGTCGATTCGGTTCAGCAAATAAATCTTTCCCGAAGCCTCTGCGGGATAGGCACCGCGAAGGGAGTGATCGAAGTTGAGTTCGGCGAGTGTACCCTCGAAGTTTCCCGTTCCGGACCATTCACCGGTTGACAGTGCCCAGTCAATGCGCAAACTCGCTGGAACGACTCCACTGAGTTCAGCATCCAGTGCTGCTACCGACAATTCGACAACATCCGTCGCCGCCGCGGCATTTTCGATAAGAATTCGGCTACCCGAAAGTTGCCCGTTGTCGAGCGAGACGCGATTAATTTCCGTTCGCGCGTCCCCGCCAAGCAGAACAAGCTGACCGACGCGGGCACGAACAATATCGACGCCGATCGGCAACGGGGCCAGCTCGAGTTCGAATGGTTGCCGGGTTGTCGCAGGCGCCTGTAGATTCCGGAACGTAACGGAGGTGGCACTCAGTTCTTCCAGCGAGAGTGTGCGTTCAAGCAGCGGTGACCAGTTAATTCGCAGGACAAGATTCGATGCCTGAACCTCCCTCGCCTCGTCCCGGTAACCGACTTCGCCCACGCTTAGGCCGGACCACAGCGTACCTGCAAGACTTTCCGTTTCGAGCGTGCCCGGGATATTCGCAGCAACCCGTGCGACCGCCCACCGCGTGCCGGACTCGGTCCGCAAAATCAAGAATGCCCCAATTAACACGAGGGTGATCGTGAGTAGCACGCCGGCTACGATTCGCAGGATCCATTTCGCTACGGCAGACTTCACAGATCCAGCCCCAGGCTGATGTGCACGCGAAGTCTTTGATCCGGATCGTCCAGCGGATGCGCCAGATCCAGCCGGATCGGCCCAACCGGCGAATACCAGCGCATACCGAGCCCGACACCGGTGCTGAAATCGACATCCGTGCCATTAAAGGCACTGCCAGTGTCGGCGAACGCCGCGATTGCCCACTGAGGCTTGAACAGGTAATCGAACTCCAGGCTGCCTTCCAGCAGGTTGCTGCCACCGATAACACGCCCGTCTGCATCCACAGGTCCCAGCGTTTCGAAGTCGTAGCCCCTGACGCTGCGATCGCCGCCGGCGAACAGGCGTACGGATACCGGCAGCTCGGTCAGATCCTCCTTGGCGGTCACACCGCCCGTAACGCGTGCCAAAACGCGCGTCTTTTCGGAGAATGAATGAATCCCCTTGGTCGTGAAATTGAACTGCGCGAAACTGGTGTCGGAGAACAGCGTGTCGCTGGCACCGCGCAGGTCAAAACTCAGGCGGAGGCCGTTCGTTACCCGGCTAAGTTCCCGTCCGCGTGCCGACTCCCAGTTGGTGCCGACGATGACCAGATTACTGGACGTATCCTGATCACCAATCTTGAACCTCTCGACGGCATAGTCTACGTAGCGGGTCTCCAGCCACGACTCGCTCAGGCTGCGCGACCGTTGGACACCAATTTTGTAGGTATCGCTTTCGCTTGTGTCCGTATCTTCGTGCTGAATACCGACAACCGCGTTGAACCACTCTTTGCGCGGGTCGCGCTTTGGCCATCGATAGGTCGCCGTCAGTTCTGATCTGACCGAGGAGGCGAACAACTTGCTCTCGAATTGGTGGCCCTTGTCGTTTCTCCGCCTGTTCGCGTACCCGAGACGACCATGCGGGCCCGTGTCAGTAGTGAATCCGACGCCTACCGAATATATTCTGCGCGTGCCGGGCTCCAGATCCACATTTACGGGCACCGTCTTTTGCTCCGCATCGAGTGGTTCGGTGCTGATGGAAACGGCACCGAAATAGGTGCTGCCGTTGAGTACCTCGTAAAGTTCGTTGATGGCATCGGACCGGTAATAATCACCGCTACGGATGTCGCTGAACCCGCGCATCAGGTTTTCGCGCAGAATCCCTTCCGTGAATTTGACCTTGCCAAAACGATAGCGGGGCCCGCTGGACAGCGTTATTCGCATATCGGCAGCATGGTTTTCAGGGTCAACCGATACTTCGCTGCGCAGGAATTCCGCGTCAAAATAGCCGCGGGCGATCGCGGTACTCAACAACGTCGTTTTGTACGCCTCGTAGCGGCCGTGGTTGAGGATCCTGCCGGCCGTCGGTTTATTTGCTTCGACCAGGGACCCGAATTCGGCGTCGACGGCCGCATCCCCGACAATCTCTATCCCCACGTTGCGCAGGACAACCGGCTCTCCAGCAGTGACGTCAAGACGCGCATGCCAGCAATCGTCATCGAAACTCAATTCCTTCGTGACCTTGACGTCGTAGTAGCCGAGCGCCTCCAGAGCGCTTCGCAGGTTCTTGTCGGCGTCCCGAAACAGACGTTCGACGCGCCAACGTGCGGATGTGCAATCCGCGGAAGCCAACGGCATGACGACACGCGCATTGGCCTCCTGAGCTGCGTCGAGGCCGGTGTACGTGACTTCAGCGGAAACGTTGCCCGCAGTTGCCAGAACTGCCAAGCCGGCAATGCAGGAAAAACAGGATTTGATCAGGCTCACCCTTAAGAGGCAAAAGTGTTTGATTGGACCATCGATGCAACCGATAAGTTTGGCTTGACGCGAAAAATGGACCACAATTCCAGAGAATCCTGTCAGCGCCAATTCAGCCGCTGATTATACGGGTTCAGGCCAGATAGGAATTATGCTGGAAAAATTTGAATCAGTCTGGAGTTTGACGCTGATCCAGCTAGCCAACGGCCAATCGATTGCCGTCAGCCAGCTCGTGCTCGTGGTCATCATCCTGGTCGTTGGGTACCTGGCAAGCAAATTCGTTGAGCGCCTTATCGAGCGTCGACTGCAGAGAACGCATGTCACCGAAGACGCCAAGCACACGCTGAAAAGAATCTCTTTCTATCTGCTCATCATTATTGTCCTGGTAACGGCATTGAGCCTGCTGAGAATCCCGCTGACGGCGTTTGCATTTGTATCCGGCGCTGTGGCGATCGGAGTGGGTTTCGGTGCGCAGAACATTATCAATAATTTCATCAGCGGCTGGATTCTGATGTTCGAGCGTCCGGTGCGCATCAAGGATTTTATCGAGCTTGACGAACACAAGGGTGTCGTTGAAATGATCGGCAATCGATCGACACGGATTCGGCGCACAGATGGGGTTCACATACTGGTGCCAAACAGCCAGCTACTGGAGAGGAAGGTAGTCAACTGGACGCTGGTTGACCTGGATATTCGCAGCCTCGTGCGGGTTGGTGTTGCCTACGGCTCGCCGACCAGACTTGTTGAAAAACTGATAAGACAGGCCGTCGACGAGGCACCGGAAATTCGCCAGGATCCCGCGCCTTTGGTTTTGTTCGAGGACTTCGGCGATAGCGCCCTCATTTTCGACGTCTATTTTTGGGCGGAGTTGCGCGGCGAAAAAGACCAGCGCATTCTACGCAGCGAGGTGCGTTATCGTATCGATGAATTATTTCGGGAAAACGGCATTGTGATCGCGTTTCCGCAACGCGATCTGCATTTTGATTCCGATGCGCCGCTTAACATACGCATGCTTGAGTCCCGGGGCAATCGACCGGAACTCGATGATCAATGAATACGCGATCCGGTACTTTCGAATTTGCGCTGCTGCTCGACGGCAAGGGAGGTGCCCGACATCTGACTGATGACGAAGTCAGTCAGTGGTCCGAAAATGACGGAATATTGTGGGTCGACTGTGATCAAAACAAAGAGCGGGCGCAGCAGTGGCTGCAAAGCAAGGCTGGCGTCGATGCGAAAATTAGCGATATTCTGCTGGCGGGCGAAACTCGACCGCGCTCAATACCCGACGTAAACGGACTTGCCGTCATTTTGCGTGGCATCAACATGAACCCTGGTGCGCTTCCCGACGACATGGTGGCCATCAGAATCAGGCTTGAAAAACGTCGCATTATTACGTCACACCGCAGAGACCTGCTGTCAGTCAACGATTTACGAATTGACCTGGAAACTGGAGATGGCCCGAAAACAGCCGGCGAATTCCTGATTTCCCTGACTAACTGTCTGTCAGGCCGGATTGGTGCGGCGATCGAGAATATCGTGCAACTGGTCGAAGCTGTCGAGTCCGATGTGGTCTCCGGCAATATTGGCGACCTTCGCTCCTCATTGTCAGTAGTGCGCCGGCAGGCTGCCGCCATTCGTCGCTATCTTTCGCCGCAGCGCGATGCTCTCGAGCGGCTCGTTCGTGCACATGGCGAGATCCTGTCGGAATCGGAGGTCTATTATCTCCGCGAAGAAGGTGACGTTCTAACCCGACAACTCGAAGACCTCGATCTCGCCCGGGAGCAGGCATTGGTGGCCCAGGAAGAACTGATGAACCGATTTGCACAGGAGCAGAACTCGCGCATGTATCTCTTAGCAGTGGTCGCCGCAATTTTTCTGCCCCTGACGTTCATTACCGGTATGTTTGGCATGAATGTCGCCGGGCTGCCAGGCACAGAAAATCCGAACGGTTTTACCTATTCCGCCACGCTGATGATCCTTAGTGGCATCGTTCTGGCGATCTACTTCAAATGGAAAAAATGGATTTAGACGGTACGCGCGAAATTGCACATGCGCAGGAGCCACTTGATGACCGAAATAACGGTGCCTGGTTGAATGCCAATATGACAACACCGGAATGACAATGACTCTGGCTCTTATGCTGGGACTTGTGCTGCTGTTGGCGGGCGGCGCGGCACTGGTCAAGGGCGCGGCAGGTATCGCGACACAATTCGGCATATCGCCGATGATCGTTGGACTGACAATCGTGTCTTTCGGCACGAGCGCACCGGAACTTTTCGTCAATGTCATTGGTGCGCTGAACGATCAAACGGAGCTGGCTTTTGGCAACGTGGTGGGCTCCAACCTGGCCAACCTGGGACTCGTACTCGGTATCGCCGCCATCGTTCGGCCAATCTCCATCGACGGCAAGCTCGTCCTTCGGGAATTGCCTCTCTTGTTGTTGGTCACCGGTATTATCCTTGTCATGGCGGCTGATCCGCAGCTGCGTGGCGTAATCTGCCACGCTGGATCGTTCCGATGCGCTGATCCTGTTGATGGTGTTCGGGCTGTTCCTCTATGTCACCGTGCTGGATGTGCTGCGGCGACGGTCGATTGATCCATTGCTGACGCACGTAGGCGAAGTTCCGATGGCAGCTGGCGGCTCGATGCACATGTTGAACTGGTTGTATGTTGCGATTGGTCTGGGCGCACTGTTTGCAGGTGGTCGGCTAACCATTGACAGCGGCGTCGCGTTGGCGGAACTGCTCAACATCCAAAGCGCCGTCATTGGACTGTTCGTTGTTGCGCTCGGGACCAGTCTGCCTGAGCTGGTCACCTCAGTAATCGCCGCTTTGCGCGGCGAGTCGGATCTCGCCCTGGGTAATGTTGTGGGCTCAAACTTGTTCAACAATTTGATGGTGCTGCCAGCCAGTACTTTGGTCAGGCCGGTTGATGTCCCCGCCGGCGGTGTGCTCGACCTGAGTGCGTCACTATTTCTTGCAGCCGCTTTGATTCCGATTTTCTGGATCGGTCGTGCCCGACTGGGCAGAAGGACGGGCAGCGCACTCGTGGTGTCCTACCTGGCCTACGCCGCGTGGCGCCTGATGTAATTTGTAGCAATCGATATTCGGTTCGACCAACGGTACGTCTGAGCGGACGAGCGGAAATTTTCCGACGAACGGTAGCAATGTCCGGACGACGGTATGAATCTCCAGCGCTAACTTCAGTCAAAATAGCTATGTACAGTTGGACCGCAGAGAAAGGCTATGAATTCACATAATACAAAACCGGATATGTCGTATCACAAGACGCCGGTGACATCGGATGAGAGTATTGCCGAGGCTGAGGTAGTCAGCGCGTCATTAGTCACACAATCTGAATTGTCGCTGGACGATGATTTCGATCTGGGCACCGATCCCTACAATTCGACGGGTCAGCACATCATCCTGAGCCAGAAATCCCGCCAGGATTGATCGCGCCGAGAAACCGATTGGCGGCCGGCGCTTGCTGCGCCCACGGCCGAATTGGTTTATAACCTGTTGGCGTTCACGAAAGAGCCCAATCCAGCGCGCTCTTGCGTCAAAAGGTCAAAACACCATGATAAGACTCGTTCTTTGCCTTGCCATCTCGGGGCTTGGCACATTAGTCCAGGCAGAACCGCCCAAACCCGGACAAGGATTTATCGACGTTCCAGGCGGGCCGGTCTGGTACAAAGTGACTGGCGACGGGCCTGGGCTCCCATTGCTGGTCTTGCATGGCGGACCTGGTGGCACATCGTGTGGGCAATCCCGCCTGGAGGTTCTGGGCGACGAGCGGCCGGTCATTCGCTATGACCAGCTGGGCACCGGCCGGTCAGGGAGACCCGAAGATATAAGCTTGTGGCAGGCAGACCTGATTGTCGACAGACTGCACACGCTGCGGACAGAACTCGGACTCAACGAATTTCACATTGTCGGCCACTCCTGGGGCGGCGCGCTGGCCGCCGCCTATGTCATCAAAAAAGGCACTGACGGAATTGCGTCGGTGACGCTGTCATCGCCGCTCTTGAGTACGCCCGACTGGATCGCCGACGCCAACGAACTGCGCGAACAATTGCCGGAAGATGTCCAGGCAACCCTCTCGAGGCATGAAGCGGCCGACACTGTCGATTCTGACGAGTACAAGGAGGCAACGGCCGTATTCTATGAGCGCCACATTTACGCCGGGGAACGGACGCCCAGCCCGGCTGACTGCGATGGCGTGACGGGAAATAAATTTATCTATGAGTACATGTGGGGACCGACGGAGTTTTACGCGACGGGCAACCTGGTCGACTTCGACGTCACGGATCAGCTGCACGAAATCGATGTGCCGGTGTTATTCATGGCCGGGGAATTCGACGAAGCACGACCCGAGCGCCTCGCCGAGTATCAGAAACTGATTCCGGGCTCGCGCCTCGAGGTAATCGCCGATGCCGCGCATGCGTCACTCAGCAAGAAACCGGATGAGTATCGTGCGATTCTCGAGTCTTTCCTGGATAGCGTGGAAGCAGAGAGAACACGGCATGACGGAGAATAAGGACGACAAGTCCGGCGCCCCCGTCAGAATCCCTCCCCCGGTTGCCGGAATTCTGACTATCGTTATCGGCTACGTTCTTGGCCGTGTCTTGCCAATATCGACGACTTTCGCTCTGCCAACGCCGGCGCGCTACTGGGCCGGGGGCCTGGTTGTTGCAGCGTCGATCGGCGTTCTTGGTGTCTGGCCTATTCAGCTCTTCAGGAATTCCGGACAGAATCCCACGCCCTGGTCAGAGACACCTGAAATCATTGTGCTTGGCCCTTACAGGTTCACGCGCAACCCGATGTACCTGATGATGGTCCTCGTGTGCATTGGCTTCGCAATCATTTTGTCCGAGGCCTGGATCTTGATCCTCACGCCCGTTCTCGTTATCGCGCTCTATCAGATTGCGATCAAGCACGAAGAGGCCTACCTTGAAGTGGTGTTTGGCGACGCCTATCGCGATTACAAGAAAATGGTGCGGCGCTGGATCTGAGGAAACGCTGCTGGCCTCACTTGCACGGTGCATTTCCGGGTGCTTTGACCAGCAATAAGCGTTTATAAAACAGTGAGATAGGGTTATAAAACTGTTTGTGCAAACAGTTTCTTTGCAACCTCCCGCGAGCGCCGATCATGTCTCACAATCCTCCCCGCATTCACCTCCACTATCAGCGCTCCACGGCGCTTGGCGACGAGATTACCGAGCTATTCGGCTTAATCACAGCCGCCACTTATGACTTGCTTGTAAAGATCCGCGAGTTCGATCAGGCGGGGCTCTGGCAACTTGAGGGGGTGTGTTCCTGTGCGCACTGGCTGAACTGGAAATGCGGCATTGGAATGAACGCCGGGCGGGAAAAAGTGCGCGTTGCGAATGCGCTGGGAGAATTGCCGAAGATCAGTGAAGCATTCAGCCTGGGGGAAATCAGTTACTCAAAAGTCCGGGCGATTACCCGGGTCGCCAAATCGGAAAACGAGGATTATCTGTTGATGATTGCCCGGCACGGCACGGCGCATCATGTTGAAACTCTGGTGAGTGGCTATCGGCGTGCCTGTCGATTGAACGAAGAAGAGTTCGCAAGGAAACAGTTCAATAATCGATCCTTCAATTACCGGTGGGATGACGATGGCTCCCTGGTCTTCGACGGCAGGCTTCCCGGGGAAGTTGGCGCCATGATTCTAAAGGCACTTGAAAGCGCGGTCGATTGCGCGGATCGCGAAACGGACGTTACCGCGGAAACATGGGAACCGATTGCGACGCGCCGAGCTGATGCGCTGGCAGAATTGGCTGAGCGCTATCTCGAGACTGGCCCTGCCTCTTCCTCGTCTGCCGATCGCTACCAGGTAATGGTCCACGTTACCGCGGAAACATTGCTGGCCGACGAGAGTGACGTTACCGCGGAAACGTCAAGGTCTTCCGGCAACGAATGCTGTCACATCGAGAACGGACCCCACGTTACCGCGGGAACATCGCGGCGAATTTGCTGCGATACATCGGTTAGCAAGCTTCTGCAAGCTGGAAACGGCGAGCCACTGTCTATCGGGCGAAAATCGAGAGTAATTCCGCCACCAATGCGGCGTGCGTTACAGGCAAGAGACCGGAACTGCCGCTTTCCGGGGTGCACACACGAACGCTTTATCGACGGACACCATATAAAACACTGGGCGGACGGCGGTGAAACCTGTCTGGACAATCTTGTGCAGCTATGTCGCTTCCATCACAGGCTCGTACATGAGGGCGGGTTCGGTTGTGAGAGAGACGAGCGCGGTAATGTCGCATTCCGCAGCCCAGCGGGCGAATTAATTGGGGACGGTGGAAACAGCACTCCATTAACCATGGACAACGTCGTTATCAACCTGCGCGAGAAGCTCGAGGATCGACACCTACATTCTCAAACCTGCGTATCGAAATGGCAGGGTGAATCGATGGACAGGAGCCTGGCTGTGAGTAATCTTTGGGAGCTGAGTCGATAACCCGGTTGGTACGCTCGCAGTCAAAACAGGCCTGGCTGACTGCTATGTCGGCAACACAGGAGTATGTTTATCCAGTTTTTCTTGCGTGGCACCGAGCCTGTAGGAATCGACGATACCGATAAGCCAGCACGCCAACAGGGCAATCAGCGCAGCATTCTCAGCCAGGCTGGCGGCACCAGAGGAAGCCGTGGTAACCATGTCTGTGATAGCGGCTGGTTCAAGCGGAATTTCACCGCTATTGATGCGATCCATGATGGATTGCGCCCGTTCAAGCACGCGTGCGACGATTGCCGACAATGCCAGGAGGGCCAATATCATCAGAATTGACCCGCGTTGGTACCGCTTCAGGAACATGTGCCCAACGCCGGGAAAAATCAGGCCGGAGAGCAGCGCCGCCTTTGAAGATCGTCTCATCTATGCACTATAGGCTTGTCTACGCTAACTTGTTTGTCAGGCGTCGGCCCGGAGCAGCCGGCTTAGGTAATATCCGCTACATATGCTTGCGGTCTGAGCGTAATATGGATGGACAATTACGGGTAAGCGCTGCCGCATCTACACAGAAGAAAGTCGCACTCTATGGAATCACTCGTTCAATTCCTCGATGACCTGGATGACCTGATCGTCGCCACATCGTTCCGCTTGCGACGTCAGCTGGCACGACGCACTCGGGAGCGCCGGCGAGTGCCCAGAACAAGCACGGCCCCGCGCCAATCCCGACAGTAACGTCCTTCTGATTCAGATCAAACCAAACGCCTGACGAAATACAGGGTGCCCTCAGGAAGTCGGGCGCCTTCACCTGAACCTTAAGCCTTGTGGTAGGCAAGGACCGGTTCGAAGCCACCCATGATCATGCGTTTCCCGTCAAAGGGCATTTTGCCCACGTCCTTCATCCGCGAATCCTCCCACATGCCTTTATGCGCGATGGCGCCCGTTTTCCGGTCGGGCCAGACGACCCAGGAAAAGACGATCTTTTCACCCGGCAAGGCCTTTACGGCCCGGCGGTAATCAGTCTGCTCGCCGTCGGGAACCTCGAGTTCCCAATTCTCGAAAATTTCGAGTGCCCCGAAATCCTTGGCGACCTCGGCGAATATCTTTGCCGCTGCGACATAGGCATCCTTCTTTTCCCCGGGCACGCCCAGGACATATCCGTTGACATACATGGTCTTATCTCCCTCCAGTTTTCGGGTCGATTCCGGACATCAAAACCGCGGAATACCTTAATCCTGATGGCCCGCTTTGGGTCCAAAGTTTCCGCTCGTAATCCCAAACGATTTCTGCCGATGAACAAGCGTAGCCAAGGTCTGGCTATCTCCGACAACTAGAAATTCGCCCTTCACACCTTTTCTGGCACTCGGCATTCCAGGATTTGCTTCGCGTCGGAAAAATCGCGGCGGGCCTCTAGCCGCTCTGGTCGCCCGACCACCTGATCGTTTCGAATGAACTACCAGGGTCTCGGCGTCCCTTCGACCTGCCTGAACGTACCGGTAGTACCGTCACCGAAAACCAGGTTCTTGATCGTGAGCGTATCGTCATCCCGTTCGAACTCGTAATTCACTTCGTTCTCCGGCCAGTCCCCCATGTAGTTAGGATCCTTCGCCACGTAGGCACGGGTCTTCAGGGTGTTCCCTTCGATCTCGTAGCGTCCGGAATTTGCGACGATAGTGTCATAGGCACCTAATTTCTCAGCGTCGGTCATATCATCGCCCTCGTAGGTAGCACGTTGATCGCTGCCGGATGCAAACATCACGCTGTAATGAGTCGGCGTGAAGACGTACATTGCCGGCTGTGGTTCTTCCTGTACATTGCCTTCCGCATCGGTCCAGCTAGTAGCAATCCAGGCCCCCTCGAGGGGATTGGCAGAAGCGATTGGCAATGGTAGCTCGGAATTCCAGATGTCGACTGCAACCTTCCAATCACCCCCGTCTTTGCGCCATAAGTGGAAGTCCCGGATACGGTCCTCCACCTGGTTCCCGTCCGGTCCGTCGAAACGAATGATTGAATCCACCAGCGTATATCCCATATCGCCGCCGGCGCCGACATGCGCTACCGTCTCTCCGAAGCTCATACTGAATCCCGGAAGCTGTGTAAACGCTGTCGCAAATTCACGCATTCCCTCAAGGCCGTGAACGCTGGCCGAATTTGGCGGTAGCGTCACACTGTCACTGGTGTAGCCACTGACTACCGTGTCAATGTCCTTGGCGCTTCCGGCAGCGTGATACGCGTCAGCCGCCGCACGCAATGCGGCCATCTCTGCCTCAATGTCTACGCCCGCCTGAGTGCATCCTGCCAGGGACACACAGCCGATCAGCAAAATCAAAGTGTTCTTCATCTTCATGACTTCCCCTTTGGTCCTTAAGGACCCGGTTCTTATGGTTATAAGGCATGGCTTGGTTTCTCCCCCTGAATTTTTGTGATGTTTCGAGAGAAGCGAGCCGCATACACGATGCGAGATGCCCGGCGCTTTGGCGCCCCTTACTTCGGTAGTCCGGCGATCTTGGGTCCTTCGGGGAGTCATCCATGGCTTCTCGGAGGAAGCGAGGACCCGTGACTTTGCGTTGCTTAGCTTTCGCTAAGTTTGCCTTTGTCGATCGAACAAAAATGCGCCTAATTGGCTAAAAAGTCCAGTGGCGGCTCGTCGAAAGCCGGCGTCTGGGCCACCTGCGTGGCTCAAGTGGCATCGATCCGTGCAATTAGTGCTGATCGCCCGCCTTTTTTGTCATCGTTATGAATCGCCAAAACATGCCTATGGCCGAAGACGCATTAGCCAGCGTTGGTCGTGGGTCTTCCCAGCTCCAGGTAGCATGAATATCAGCCATGAAGGCTGCGCGTAGAATTTCCCACAGCCATACGAGGGTTTGTGCCGCACTGACATCCCTGTTTCTGATTGCTTTAACCAAACCGCCAATATCTCCGGAGCTCCAGGCCAGCCGTTTCCCCGACTCATAGTGACCTGGCAGCGTCCCAGGCTTCACGGAATCGCCGACGGCGAGACTCACGCCTGCGTGCGCAAAATCGAACCCACATGGAACGGTTACAGCAAACGCCGCTCCCATACGAGGACTGATTTCCAGGAACGACATCTCACGCCGCTGCTGGTCGATAAGAAACTGGGTGTTCCCAATGCCGTGATATCCCAGCGCCTCCACGAGCTGCTCCGTATGATCTCGCAAGGAATCGTTCAGTGGTACCGACATTGACTCAACCGTGTAACCGCTGCCGTCAAAGATATCTGTCCGCAGAACTCGTGCCTCCATCGCGCCCACGAGGCGGCCCGAATCCGCGGCGAAATAGACGTTGTGTCTGAGACCGTCCGCCACGGCTTGTACGATAAGACCATGTTCCGGTTCCTGTTCATCATCGATTAACGCAGTCAGCTCTTCCGCGTCGCAAACACGTAATGCCTTCTTCCCGAATGCTAGTGAGAGCTGATGATCAGACTTGATAATGCAGGGGCAACCTACGTCTCGAACTGCTGACTCTAATTCTGACAGGCGCTTTACTTTCCGATATTTTGCCTGCGGGATATTCAGGCTGTGTGCGAGATCGAGTTGTGATGCCTTATCGAGGCAAGTAGCTACGACTGCCGGGTCGGGAATGACAGCCTTAACCGACCCATCGAGAACGCTCGGCACAAGGAGGAGCGCGGAAAGCTCAACGTCCCCGATCGGAAACAATACCGGCGCAGTCGGCGCAGCCTGCAACACGGACTCGAGTGCTGCGGGGAAACTGTCGCTGCTGGCATCAGGCAGTGGCCAGGTCTCTGCGACAAATCGTGATCGCTCTACGTGGCCTGTTCCGCCCTCACCACCCAGTATTACCCGGTGCTCCCTGCCCAATCGCCGCGCGACAGTGAGTGCGTTACGGTAATTTCCAAGAATCAGAATCTCTGCTGGAGTGTGCATGTGCTTATCCGGGTGGCTCCTGCCGTGAATGATCCATTGATGCTGCTTTCGCGGTAATCAGGTTGACCACGATCACCTACGCGCCGGTCGTAACACTTTCGCACCATCCGGCAACGCGCTTCCAGCCTGAGAAGCTCGAGCGCATTATCATCTTGTTTGCCGTCAGGATCGACCGTTTTTTTATTTGGATTAAGTCGATCAGACTCCAGGGCACGTCCTTGAAAGAGCGTTCGAAGTCGGTATTCTAACGAAGCGTCCAATGGCCACCTGAGGTCGTCATCGGTCATTCCCGCCTTTATCAGATCAATAGACGCTACGATCTAATTCTGATCGCCGCCTGGCGAGTTTATGAAGTAGTCATCCAGCGCACCCTCGATTTGCATCCCTCGATAGAACGAATCCGGATCGCAGGGGGCATATATCATCTCCTGGCCATCAGCGCGTTTCCACTGCGTGCGGCGGACCACCGGTCGAACGTAGTACTCCGGATCGTGCAGCGTCGCCTCCATGATCAATTCGCCGTCGTCGTTCAGCCAGTAACGTTCGACAATTCTCGCATCCGCCGAGATTGGCTCAACGTTGTGAGTCAGCACTGTTTCCGTAAGCTTGCTCGTGTCGATAACCAGTGTCGAGCCGTCCCAGGAGGCGATTGATTCGCCCATGATGTCGTGCGGCCGGTCTGCGCTATGCTGCTTACGGTCAAACCAAATGCGGCGAATGTCACTGCCGTTAGCGTATAAGAACGTCAATCGATTCGTGGTCGCCATGATCTCGACCAGGCCTGGTTCTGCATAGCGGCGCATTATCCCGGTCGACATGCAACGCAACGTTGGGTCGTACAGTCCCTTCTGATACTCGGCATGGCGCGCCTGGCCGGCAGTATTCAATTCGGGCCTGGTGCGGCCGATCGGGCCGAGGCTGATGACGCGCGTCCAGATTCCCGTGAGGTCAACCGGTTGCATCTCAGCTGGTGAGGAATGGTCCCAATCGCCGGCGCTGGCTCGCGTCGCTGCGAACGACCTGGCATCCAGGCTGGGGATGGTGGTATAGCCGGAAATCAGATCTATCGTGCCTTCGAGCGCATCATTGGCCAGGGTGCCCCGCAACTGCAGCCTGGCGGGAAATCCACCAAAGTTCTCACGCTCGAGTACCATCGTGAAAGAATCAGCACCGACGATTACGTCGAGGTATTCGTTGTCAAATACCGCGAAAATAGACTCCCCGTCTCGCTGGAACTCGAGCTGAAGCGGCGCCCCCGGCAGTGGTTTATCCACATCAAATGCCCAGTGTCCGATCAGTTGTTCCGCTATGCTGGAGTCCGACAACGCGACGGCCTGACTGGCAGCCGTTGCGTCTGAGGCTGCGGCACTTTTGCCGTCATCGTCGTACATTGCCAGTGTTTCGCCCGACGGGGCGACGATTGATTCAACGTAGATCTTCTTCGCGCCTTCGCGGCCGGCGAAGCCGTTGACCGTGATCCGATCACCGACTTTAAGCGTGTCCCGGTTCCAGCCACGACGGCGAAGAGAGGGTACGTTTTGCGCCTGAACATTCCAACGTTCGCTGTCGTCAGTTTCAATGAAGTACTGCACGTGTGGATTTCGATATCGCACCTCAACAATGGCGCCCTCAACTGAAATCGTCGTATTGGCATCAAACTCCGCAGCGAAGGAATGGTGTGCGCGTGTCTGAACTGGCGATGTTATAAGCCAACATGCGACCGTCATGAGCAACAAGTTTCGAGTCATCGTTTTTCTCTCTTCACGCTAATCCTCTGTATGGCTGGCGCGGATCTGTTTCATCGAGCTGGAATGTGTTCTGGCGGCATATTTCTCCGTTGGCGCAAGTCTTCGACTAGGTAATTGTACTGTCTTGCAAGCAACAATATGCAACCATAGACTGCCCTTCCGCAATTCGCCAGCCGTCCACAACCTGAGGAGACGATCAATGAAAATCGCAGTATTGGGAGCAGGTCCGGGTGGCACCGCCGTGGCGTTCGACTGCGCCAAACATGGACACGAAGTGCGCCTTTTCGATTTCCCGCAGTTCCCTGCGAACATCGAGGCGATAGCGGCGGAAGGCGGTATACATGCTGATGGAGACATTTCGGGATTCGCCGGTGTCGCTGGTGCGAGTCACGACATTGATGCGACGCTCGATGGTGCCGAACTCATCTATGTCGTCGGACCCGCCTACAGCACCGAGCCATTTGGCGAGGCGGTTAACGGAAAGCTAAAACCGGGGCAAACGGTTATCGTCAGCCCGAGCTCCTGTGGCGGTGCATTGGCATTCAAACTTGCCGCCGGTCTCGCGCCTGATGATGACTCCATTCGGGTGGCGGAGACATCGACACTGGCGTACGCGGTCCGCCTGCCTGAACCTGGCCGAGTACGGGTGTTCCTCAAACTCAAGGCGGGCAACCTTCTTGCTGCACTGCCCGGCAAGCACACCGATGACATTCTTAAGCTCATTTCCGATGTCTATCCGGAAATGGAACCGGCGAGCAGCGTGCTGCAAACCAGCCTGCAGAATGCGAATCCGATCATTCATCCGGCCGTCACACTGAGCAATGCGGCGCGCATTGAGGGTACGGCGGGAGATTTCCTGTTTTATGAGGAAGGCGTGACGGATTCCGTTGGCCGCCTCATCGAAAAACTGGACCAGGAACGCATTGCCATCGGCGCCAAGATCGGAATAAAAGTTCTGCCTGATCCGGAAATGGGCATGCGCCAGGGTTACATGCTGGCGAACAACTACGGTGCCGCCTATCGAGAGGCGCCCGGGTTTATTGGCATCGGAGCTCAACCGCAGCTGGACCATCGCTACCTGACCGAGGATGTCGGCTACGGCCTTGTGTTCATGTCCCGACTCGCACGGCAGGTCGGCGTAGAAACACCAACCATGGATGCAATCATTCAGATCGCTTCGGTGCTAATGGATCACGACTACGCCGCAGCGGCAATGCGTACGCCAGAGTCACTCGGGATTGGAGATCGATCAGCCAAACAACTCGGCAATCTGTAGTGACTAGATGACGATTGATCGCCGGCTTACCCATGCGCGGCGCCAATAAACAAGCAGCAAACCAAGCACGCCCAGCCAGCTAGCGGCGCCGGTTCCGGATTTCGGCGAATCTACAATAACGACCGCAGGCACCGGAACGACCGAGGGAACCGGATCTGGTGCGGGTGGATCTTGCAGCAACCAGAGATAAGCCGTTTCGATTGCATCCTCCACGGCAACACGGGTAGGTCCGCCAAGGTTACCGGCCGGACAGATCGAGCCAAGGCAAACGCCGAGCTCCAGTGCGTGACCAGCGTCCTTAATGATCTGGACCTGACTGGCAGCTCCACATGAGTAGGTCGTTAACGCGTCGACCACATCAGTAGCCAATACGCGGCCGTCTATCGCTCCACACAGTCCCAGTGCCTGCTGGTAGGGCACCAGCGTATCGGCAGAACCATGCACGACATGGATGGGGACTTCCTCGTCGCCAAGCAAATGATTAAATGAATTGTCGATCAGAAACTCGGCAAGATCTTCCTTCATACACTGCGTCAGCTCGACAGGCGGCATTGACGGATTGATTGCGGACAGTTCGATCTGAGTCGTCTCGGCACAACGCGCCACATACGGTGGAGGCGCCAACGGATCAATCAGCCTCAAGTCGAATACGGTGTCGGGAATCACGGTAGACCAACTATCACGAAGCAGCGTGACGGTAAGGCCCGCAAAGTTTATTTGCTCAAGATGCAATTCACCCGAACCGCCGGGCGCACCATAAAACCTGCTCAGGGCATTCAGACCGAAGTCACGAAACGCATCGTAAGGCCCACCCATTGGCACGGCACCTGCAAGAAATTCCAGCGCGTCGGTCGGTGGGTAATACATTAAAGACTTGCGCACATCGCTGGAACGGTGGGCGGCCAACCAGCCGGCAAGATGCGCGCCTGCAGACTGGCCGTAAACGCTGACCGGCCCATTCGCAGCACCAAGCGCAGTGCCATTCTGCAGGATCCAGTCGAGTGCGCTGGCCGCGTCCTCAGTGACCTCATGCCAGCTGGCGCCATTGCACTCGATGTTGCCATCGCTTTCACCCACCAGGCGGTAGAAAGGTGCAAAGACAATGAAGCCGCGCTCGGTCAACTGCGAGATTCCTGCCTCAAGTCCAAGGAAGGAGAAGCCGCGAGTTCGCCACGTTCCGCCGTGTAATGCCATCACGGGCCTGAGGTTCTGATCGGCAACGTTGCCCTTGTAGACACGCATCTCCAGCTCGCAGCGACCGTTGCCGCGGGATACGTCAACGGACTTGTAATTGAGCTGCTTCAGGTACGGCTGGTGATTGCCCTGAAGCGACACTACGCCAAGATCGAGTTGGGTACTGGGTATCGTCGTCCACGCGCGGCTCGATACGGCCGGTAGCGGATCATTCGGCTGATCTGTCTCGGCGACCCAGGCCGCAGCATTCCCCAAAAGCGTCTCCGCCTGGGCGCCGAATCGCGCCTGGCAAAAATCGGCAACGTCGGTTACACGAAACGCGACTTCGTCGGTACAGGACATATCGGTGAAATACGCCGCGGCGTTTGGACCCGATAGGTCTGCAACTTCGCAGATCTGGCCATTCAGCGTATAAATCGGTTGGACATCCAGCGGCAATTCGAAACTATTAAGTATCGCGCTGCAACTCACCGTCGCGCCAAGCTCCGCCAGGTAGGCTTCACGCTCGGCGCCTTCGAGAATGGCCATTTGCAGCAAAACTTCAATGCCACGATCGTCAAGGATCGAAATGACCAGCTCGGGTATGCCGAACTGCGCCAGCAGGTCCCTGACGAACGCCTGGTCTTCCTCATTAACGTCCAGTACGAATATCGACGGCGCATTGAATGCCGCAATCATAGGGTCCGGACTGCCGTTCTGGTCAAGGCCATCCAATCTGTTATTGAGCACTGCAACTGCATCCGCAATCGCTTGTTCGCCGTTCGCCTCTAACTTCTGCAGCAATTCATCTTCAAATACGTTGAGCACCAGGTCTGTCAATGACGCTGTACCAAAGTCGTGCTGGAGAGTGCCACCCTCCAATTGTGCCTGACCCGAAAACGTCGCGTGTTTGTCAACAACCAGCGCAAACAGATTGTCGTCGTAGCTCGGAGTCAGATCGAGCGCAAGATCCAGACTGATATTGAAAGGCACGTTCAGGCCAACCGAGCCATGATCCGTGTTGATCGTTGCACAGTCTCGCCCAAAAGGAACGTCCTGGCCCCAGCGAACAAAGGCAGTTGTTGCCGCGCTCACGTTGCCTGCCAGGTCTGCCAGCAAATTAATCGATCGAATGCTCTCGAGATTGACCGTAAGGCTGGAACTGTCGGCGATAGTAACCGTCGCCGTCGTCGCGTCGATGTGAACCACATAAGGACGCGGAAAATTGCAGTCCGTTTCTATGACCTGACTGATCTCTTCGACCGGGATGTCGCCGAACACGAGACCGCCGGCCACATCGAATCCCAATGCATCGAGCTCGTCGCGAATCAACCCGGCGAGGTAAGCCTGTATAACAACATCCGGCGCCTCACCGGAACTATCCACGGCTTGCCGGATCTCGGCAAAAGGAATGACGTAGGTATCGGCATTGGCCGGAACTGACAACGCCATGGCGATGACCAGTAACGCGCATGCAACCTGCAATCTTGGGTTCAAAAGAGACGCCTCGCTTCGGTGTCCCAGACTATGCGACCAATATCCGTCCTGTCAAAAATTAGTCAAGCAAGTACATCAAGGACTGCAGAATCCGGCGCCTGGTCATTCTAATTCGTTTTCGGCTGCGGGGTATTGGCTGGCGTCCAAAACTTTGCCAACTCATGGCAACGGGAAGCGGCGGCAGCTAATGCTGTCGCCGCTCCGAATGTTGCCAGCAGAAAATCAGTTGCGTAGTTCCGCCGACCTTCTGCTCGTTGCGATGTAGACCCGCGAGTCATCGCAATCATCAAGGTCGCCAAATAGACCCATTGAAACCGCGCGACCGCCACCGTTGGCATTTCTCTCCCAGTCTTTTCCATACTCGGCGTAATTTTCATGCGCCGATACAACCTTGTAGTCGAAATCGGCATCGCCACCACCCTCCGTGGGGAACCAATGAAACGTCCCGGCCGACGAGCCGTTTTTCGTCATGTATTCGGCCCATTCAATCTCTGCGATCATGACGTCTGAATAACGGATACCTTCCTGCATTTTGCAATTCGACATTGAGATGATCGATGACTGCGGAGTTGCTCCACCCGCTGGTGCCTTGTACCTGGCCGAACCGAAGCCAAGATGCAGGTTGCATGTCGTAACTTCTGCGAAGTCGTCCGCGAGGTCTCCGCCCTCTGTTAGCCAGATATCGGTCCCGGCACCCAGTGCGTTGCCGTCACGATAGGCGCCCATCCAGAGGATGTCAGCACCCATAGTCGGTCCGAAGTGATAAGGAACCAGCGTCCACGCTGCATAGGAGTCAATTTCGTGTTCGTCCATGAACCGGTTCCAGCGGCCAATAACGTCATCAAGATCCGACGCGTCCTGTCCATCGTTATAGGTGCAGGCATACAAATGCACGGGAACGATTTTCCCCATGCTGTCTTCACTTACCTGAGCAATTGCAGAGCCCATACCAAGCAGCGCCAGCAAAGCCACCAGGGCTCCGGCGTTTAATTTCTTCTTCATGGAATTCCCCTTAATTTGCTATTTTTTTATTTGAGCGGCACCCGTCTGGACGCCGATAGAGAACAGTATACGCCTCGGGGAAGACCTTTTCTGGCACGTGAAAATCGATTACTGTGGGAAGTCAGAAGTGACTACAATGAACTGCTGTAAGCATCTGAAATTTTTGTTTATTGAATTGAGCAAATGACCGCTTTCAGCCGGTAAGCGGCTTTCCCCATCGTACGCTAAACAACAGTCGAACTAATCGACGACTAAAAGCGGCCCGAATCCACGTCCCGGACAAATTTGATCAGGCCATTGAAGTAGGTCACCTGGTCATCGTACATGGCCATGTGGCTTCCGTTTGGACACAGGAGATACCGACCATTTTGTACGGCGCCTGCCATCCATTCCATGTGCGCAGGATCCATGGTGTCATGCCGGGCGCCGATGACCAGCGTCGGCACTGAAATCTCATCCAGATCTTCCGTCCGGTCCCACTCCACCAGCTTGCCGCTTGCGCCGAGTTCACTCGGTCCCTGCATCGGAATATAGACGTCCGGATTCATATGTTTGAATGCACGATTGACGGGATCCGGCCACTCGTCAAGCGGCATGCGCAGAGCGTGCTCAACGTAGTGATGCTCGAGCAGTAGCTCCATGTACCTGGGATTCTCGAAGTCCCCGGCAGCCTCGTACGCTTTGATCTCGGCGAGAACAGACTGGTCCATGGCCGGCATGATCACCGTCTCTGCATACTCGTTATATGCCGGGATGCTGGCCATCATGTTGGAGATGATCAGCCCTTTGAGATTCTGCTGATATTTAAGCGCGTACTCGATCCCCAGGAGACCGCCCCACGATTGTCCGTAGAGATAGAAGTTCTCTTTACCCAAACCAAGCGCCTGGCGGACCTGCTCAACCTCTTCCACGAAGCGCGGCAGGTTGACCAGATCCGGATCCTGCGGCTGGTCGCTATAGTAAGACCCTAGCTGGTCGTAATAGTAGTACTCGATTCCCGCCGCGGGAAAATAGCTATCGAAAGCTTCCAGGTACTCGTGCGTAAAGCCCGGTCCTCCATGTAGCAGGAGGACCTTCATCGTGGGGTTGTTGCCAACACGCTTGGTCCAGACTCGGAAAGTCCCTTTTGGTGTTTCCACCGGAATCATTTTCACGCCGCCGCTGAGGACATCGTCACGGCCCGTATTGTCCAGATAATTAACGGAACCCGAGAGGTCGGAATCCGAATTGTTCGTGCAGCCGAACAGAACAAGCATACTGACGAACAACAGGCTTGGTGTTTTCAAGAGGAACCTCCTTCGCAAATCCAGGTACGGGATACGCTACTGCCAACGGCCGGTTAATGTCCTTCGCGACCCTTCAGAACTTTACCATCCTGATGGTCGCTTTCGGAGGCGATACGGACGATTAAATCAGCACTAAAACATTGTGTTTGTGTTTGCTGCATTATCCGGGACGATCTGCAGCACGTCCCAATGCTCCACAACTTTTCCGTTCTCGTCGAAACGAAATATGTCTATCCCTGCATAGTCATGGTCCCCCGGCCACTCTTGATGGCAATGGAGCACAACGTAGTTACCTTCTGCGATCGCGCGCTTGAAATGAACCCTCTTTCCGGGGTATTCGGCATTCATTCGTTCGAAGTACTCGACGAACGACTCCTTGCCATCACCGACATGGGGATTGTGCTGGATATATTCATCTCCGACGTATTTCTCGACGGCTTCACGCACCTTACACTGATTAAACATCAGGTCATAAAAGGCCTGGGCGTTATTTTTGTTTTGCTCAACGTCTGTGCTCATATCACTGCGTCCTGCCGGGGTGTTTGTGTCTGCGGCATGCAAGGCGTAGGCTCAACAGATGGGCACGCTGCGCATAGCTCCTTTCTTCATTGTTCTTGTTCTGGCGGGTTGTTCGACTATGTCTGCGCCACGTGACGAGGTAGCCCAGCGAAAGCCAAGGTGTACCGGCAACACCGTACTGGTTTGTACCCAGGGCGTTCAAACTATATGCAGATGCAAGGCCCTGACCAGTATCAATTGATTGGAAGGTTTGTCTCTCCATTCTTGCTACTCGACCGCCTCCTTGACCACAATCATACGAACCACGGCCCCGGGCCCCTGGTGCATGCCTTCATCCAGGTCTACCACAGTGTCTTCGTAGTAGATGATCCGATGGTCGGCAAATATCTTTAGCAGTTCGTTCGGTTTAACCAGGTAGTCCGGGTTCTTGGGCCCAAAACGATTCGTATCCAGCTGTTGTATCGAAAAGTTTTGCAGGACAAACATGCCACCTGGTTTCAATGCGCGCATCACGTCCGGCAACATCTTCGTATCGTGGTAGTAGAAATCGGTAATGAGATCGTACTTCTCCACGCCCATGTCATAGCCTTCCTGCAGATCACCCACCTCGGTCTTGATCGTAACGCCGCGTTGCGCCGCAAGCGCGGATGCTTTCTCCAGGCCCTTTGGAGAAGCATCCATGGCCGTCACGTCATAACCCTGTTGTGCGAGAAAGACAGCGTTACGTCCTTCGCCGGCGGCCAGGCAAAGCGCTTTGCCCCTGGGCAGGTTGTCAATCTGAGAGCGCAGAAACTCGACGGGTTCCATACCGTACAGATACATGCGCTTGTCGAATCGTTTGTCCCATTGTTCACCCGCAGTGGTCAGCTGCCCCGTTTCCTGGCTGTGACCAGGCAGAGCAAACATTACAATGCCCAGGACTACTATCTGCACTAATCGCACGTTACTTTCTCCTGTTTTTGATTTGGTCCGCAATGCGTCTCCGAGCACTAACACGGCAGTGACTTCCGCCAAGGATACGCCTCACTCGGCTAACGGATTTGCCGGTCGATGGTTATCGGGTAAACACCGCAATGCAACAGCTCTTCGACTCTGTCATTCTCATGGTTATTATTGGGTATAATACATTCAGCCGATCTAACCCGTCAGATTAAGAAATTCTTGTCAAATCGTCATCATATCCGCCTGTTTTCAGTCCTGCTTCTCGCCGCCTGCCAGCTAGCCATAGCCGACGGTCAGGAGACGGAGAAAAGGCAAGAGGGCCAGAGCGCTGAAAAGAAGTTCACGATGACGTTTGAGACGACCAAACCGAGGGACTATTGTAAATCCAGCACCTCGATCGAATACCAGCAAAGAAATGACGTGGCGCATGTTACCGGTGAAATCAATGTCGAGGGATGCACCAAGGCATCCGGCGGATATACGATTTCTATTCGCGTACGGGATGATAATGGGGAAACACTAAATACCGACTTCGAAGAAACGTGGGATCGAAGCGACGATCAGCCGATTGTATTCGCAAAGGATTATGACATCGGTAATAATGTCGGTCTGATTCGGGCACGGGTAAGGCGCAGCAGCTGCATATGCAGCGATAGCGTCGGCGACGACAGCGAAAACTGAACAGTATCAATTTCAAACTGAGGAATACTAGATGAGCGCATTAACACGACGGCAAATCCTGCTCGGCGGCACCGCATTGGCGGCAGTGGGACTTATTCCTGCAATTCCCAAGACACCACTAACACCCGCAATGAAGCTTATGCAGAGCGCGCTCGCCGATGATATCGCACGCCCGGACTACATGATCCGTTTGGGCGCGAATGAGAATCCTTACGGACCGGCGCGAGTAGCGCTCAAGGCCATCAACGACAATATGCATCTTGCCAATCGCTACAGTGGCGATCCGCGCCCGCTAATTTCAGTAATCGCAGGCATCAACAATGTAGCGCCAGAGAATGTTGTCGTCGGCACTGGCTCCAGCGAAATACTCAAAGTAGCCGGCATGATGGCCGCACGAGACCAGGGCTCCATAGTCTGTGCCGATCCAACATACCAATCACTGCTTCGCCATGCCGAAAGCGCCGGCGCAGAGATCATCCGTGTTCCGGTTAACGAGAGCCTGAATGCTGACCTGGATGCAATGCGGGCCGCGGTCAGGGATGACACCAACATGGTTTACCTGGTTAACCCCAACAACCCGATTCCTTCTGTCATCGAAGGGAATGCCATGCGTGAATTCGTGCTGGAAATGTCCCGGGATAATCTTGTCTTTGTCGATGAGGCATATCATGAGTACGTCGAAAGTCCCGACTACCAGTCAATGATCGGCCTGATTGCGGAGGGTCACAAGAATATTATTGTTTCAAGGACCGCCTCGAAGATTCACGGACTGGCCGGATTGCGAATCGGCTTCGGCTTTGCCCATCCCGACCATGCCACTCAGATGAATCTCATGAAAACAGGCGACACCCATGTACTGGCAATCGAAGCCGCTCACGCAAGCTACCTCGACCCGGAGTTTCCGGCATTCGCCATTCGAAAGAACAAGGAATCGCGAAAAATAGTTGAGGATATGTGCGAGGAACTGGGACTGCGGTACATCAAGTCCAATGCCAACTTCACGTTCATCGAAACAGGCATGCAAAACAGCATGGTCCAGGAGAAGATGCGTGAATTTGGCATCCTGACGGGAAGGGACTTCCCGCCGTTCCATGATTCATGGACACGTGTGAGCATGTCCAAGCCCGAAGAAATGCGATACTTCGTGCAAGTCTACAAACAGTTATTCGCCTGAGAAAAGCAAGCGGGTGCCACCGAGTCGAAACTGCCTGACTCAACGACACCCGCTTGACGATGCCCGGCTAACGTACGTTTGGCGCGACCTATCCCCGGTGGATCTCGTTCAGCGTCGCACTATCGATTTCTGCGACTGCAGAGTCCAGGGAATCCCGGTAACAGTTTTTCGCTCGCGACATTTCCCTGACTGACCCGATCACGGTCAGCGACTCCACGCCGCAGACTCGCTTTGAAGCTTGCTGCAACCTGCGGTACAGCTGTTTTGCGCCTGCTTTTTTCTCGACATTCAAGTCAGCGTAATTTACTTTTTCAGACTTGCCAGCAAGCTCCGGGCCAGCATTCGCGACCGCGGGTAGACTGAAAGCAACCACTGCGATTGCTGCAACGATACCTCTGAATACTTTTGACTCTTTCATGGTTTCCTCTCTTTTGAACCTGGACGCCAGTTTCATTTTTGCGCTCTGATGAGATGCCAACCTTCCCATCTGATTGCCGCGTGTCTGCATTAAAACAGAGTATGGTTACAACACTGTTTCACGACATATCAGAATCATGAACGTTATTTAGGATTTTCCGAATCAGTTTGATGTATTGATGCTTTCAGCAGGCGATTGGTTGCATCGGATTACTGCACTATTTTGTTATATTGAAATTCGCCTGAAGAATAAGCGAGCGAACCTGCCACGCAGCAGGTGGCGGCCGAAACGGATCCGAGGGAATACTGTGCTGCCGGGCGGCAGCACAGTTCTAACCGCGAGCTTTAGTTGCTATCCAATCGGTGCCCGCTGCCATCCATCATCCGTATGAAGAATTTCATAGGCAGGCCAGTATTGGTTATCCAGCTTCAGCGTGATTACCTGCTCGGCGCCGTTCCAGGAAACAGTCTTGAGCCGCACTGACTCCTGATCGTCCTTGCTGCTGACCGTATCAACGAAATCCTGCAGGGTGAGTGTTTCCGTGTCGTCCACGGCAACAATTCGTCGCCCCGCCCACAGGCCGTAACGGGTTGCGGGCGAGCCGTAACTAAAGAAAGCAATGTAGACCCCGGTCGGTTCGATACCGCGCTGGGCAGCCAATGCCCGATGAGGATCGTGTAACAGCGCGCCTGCCCATGACACCGCCCGCTTAACGTCGTCACCGTCGAGGGCGACGGTAGCCAGATCGATATTCTGAGCTTCGCCATCGCGCCAGACAGTCACTTCGACGGCAGGTTTCTGTACTGCGCGCTCAAGTTCTCTAAACGTTGTGACCAGGTCTCCATCGATCGCCAGAATCATGTCGCCGTTTCTAAGTAAGCTGGCCGCGGGCGTGCCCGCGACGAGTCGCGATACGCTTAACGCACGGCGACCGCCGGGATTGTGTGCCTCCAGCCGGTCCAGCCAGTCTTCATCCAAACCCAGTTTCCGCGCCGCAAACAGCGGCGTATAGCCGAGCTCCGCCTCCAGCGAATAGACCGGGCTGCCGGACCTGACGATATCAACGAACTCGCTAACCATATCAGCCGACAGGCCGCGATTTACCTGCGCGCCTTCGCCACCCGACTGAATCGAAAAGCTGACCCATTTGGCGACGACAGCGCCACGCTTATCGACAATTACGCCATCGATATCGCCGGGTGCATTGACCAGTGAAATCGCTTCGAGATTGGTATCCCTGAATCGCATGGTGCGTGACAGTGGCAGGACCATCGGGTCAATCGATGCGACGGTACTGGCCTGGTGGGCAATCTGATGATCGCCTTTGAGCCCGATAACCCAGACATCATCGCCCGGCTTGAGGGCTTTTTTCGAAAAGCGCGCCGCCTTGACCGGCGTATCCCCAATGAGCGCCGGATCGTATGCAATGATGGCGAGGTTGTGCAGCGGATGCACATACTCAACCCGGCCGTTGATCTGCAGTGATCCTGCGAATGTAATACTGACATCGCCCATGGCGACCGGCACGGTATTTCGATCGACCACCACCAGCCCGCGCTCCGTGTCCACGATCAGGCCTGTGCCGTAGTAGTGACGATCCGAGACGCCGGAGACTGTATACGGCAAGTCGAACGTAACCATAACCAGCGAGGGCGCAATCGCATTGACCCTCGAGTCTCCATTTCGAGTGAATTTCGTGCTGCCCGATTCCGGCGGTGACGGTTCGGGTCCTGCGGCGAGATCTTCGCAGGGCCATACACCGGTCTTGTCATCGCGCCGGCAGTGTTGCGCAGGAAACCAGTTTCGATCCATCTCGACGGAACGAACGATACTATTCTGGGGATCGTCGATCGTATTGTAACGAAAAGTGGTTCGGTCCCCGTCGGCCAGAGTCGCCAGTATGGTCTTCAGATCTTCGATATTGGCGACCGGTTCGTTGCCAACCTGGGAGACGACCGCGCCCCTCGGAATCGCCGACCGCGCAAACATGTAACCTGGATTTGCGACGTAAACGCCCTCGACTTCACGGTTGTAGTGCCTGGCCTGCTGATACGAAAGGTTGTGTACGATCGCATCGCCGAACTCGAGAAACTCATCGGGCGTTACCGCATGCAAGTCGCCAATGACAACGTCTTCAACAATCGTGTTTCCGCCACGCTCAATCTCGATCGATACGGACGAACCCACATTGTTGTCAAGTATGTCTGCCAACGCGACAAACTCTGTGACGAACTCGCCATCGATACGCACCAGAATATCGCCGGTCTCCAGTTTGTCGTATGCCGGCGAACCCGGCAGTACATGTGACACCGTCAACATGCCCGTCTGACCGGGGAAATCACGGCGTACGATCGCCTCGGTCTCCTTGTTCAGTCCCAGGCGTCGCAGTTCGTCGTAGGTCTGGCGCTCAAACACCGCCTGCACCGTTCCGCGTGTAACCGACTCGCCCTGGCGTATCAGGTTGAGAGCACGTTCTATACGATTCAAAGGCAGGAAGAAGCTGCTGGCGGCGTTACTGCTGCCACCGGCGTTCAACGCGACGACCTCGCCGTCGATATTGATGACCGGCGAACCGGAAGACCCGCCGGAGGTGCCTGACGCAGCCTGGAAATAGAATGTATTGAAGTCGTTGTATTTGCCACGGCCATACTCAGGCGCCTTTCGATCCAGGCGGGCAATCGTGCCAGCCAGTATCGACAGCTGCTCGCCTGCGTCATTTCCGATTACCCTGATTTCGCGGCCGATTCCGGCGGCGCCGGGAACGAGCGGCAGCTCGGCGGGCTCCATATAGACGAGGTCGTCCGGATCGTAGCTAAAAAAGCCGAAGTCGTGGACCGGGTCTCTGTAGATGGGCGTCAACCTGACTTCTTCGTTGTTGAGGAAGATCGCTTCCGCGACGACCGGACCCGGTGTCACCACGTGTCTGTTGGTCAGAATGAGGCCACGCTCCGCGTCGACAACAAAGCCGGTTGCCTGGCTCGAGGAGTTCCACTCCGTATCGAAGGCGCGCGTGCTGTCGACCCTGATGGAGACTACACCGGTCGAGATGCGTTCGAGCGTGCCCGCCCATTCGGGTTCTTCAGCGACGCTTTCAAATCCGATCAGGAGAATGGCGAACAGGGGCAGGCAAGTTGTCTTTCGCATTGAGTATTTCCGTGATATTGATTGCAGTGACGCAAAATCGCGTCACCCGAGTCTCCGACTAACGTATCCCGCCGCGGTTCCCCGGCGGGCGGTCGGTTGTGACGGAACGCGTAATTATGCCGTAAATAAAGCGAATTACGGTGTAGCAGCGCGCATTTCGTGGCCAAAGCTCAATTCGCAGGTGCAAAATTCATTTATCGCGGCTAAAGCTCGGTTCGCCCGCTTTTGTCTGCAGAATCAATCGGGACGGCGCGAACTGACATTTATTGCGCCAGAGATCAATTTGCACCAATCCTTCGCCCGCTCTCTACAATGCGGGCAAATTGGGTTTCCACGCAAGATCAAGCTGACGTGCGGCTTTCACATCATCGAGCCGACGGACCGGCAATGTATATGGCGCGCCCCTGACCTTTTCTGCATCGACCATCGCCTCTTCCCTGATCTCGATCAGCGCCTCTACGAATCGATCGACCGATTCCTTGGTTTCCGACTCGGTAGGCTCAATCAACAGGCACTCGGGGACCAGCAATGGAAAGTATGTGGTTGGTGCGTGAAAACCCTTGTCGAGCAGTGCCTTCGCAAAGTCCATTGCGGTCACATGCAGCGTCTTGGCCTCATGCTTTAAGGTAACGATAAACTCGTGGCTTGCACGGCGCGTTGGAAATGCCAGCTCAAAACCCGCTTTCTTCAGGCGTGCCTCGAGGTAGTTAGCATTGAGCGTCGCGAATTCCGAGATTCGTTGCATGCCGTCCTTGCCGACCATGCGCATGTAAACGTAGGCCCGCAGAAGAACACCGGCGTTGCCCATGAATCCGGAAAGACGACCGATGCTCTGCGGCAGGTCATCCTCGTCAAGCCAGTCATACACTGGCTGGCCATCGATCTCTTTCTTGCCAACGACAGGAATTGGCAGGAATGGTTTCAGGCGATCGCCCACGCCTACTGCGCCGGAACCCGGTCCGCCACCGCCGTGCGGCGTGGAGAACGTCTTGTGCAAATTCAGGTGTATGACGTCGAAGCCCATGTCTCCGGGCCGGACTTTACCGAGAATCGCGTTCAGGTTTGCGCCGTCGTAGTACAGCAAACCACCAGCATCGTGAACAATATCGGCTATCTCGGTGATGTGCCGCTCGAAAACACCCAGCGTCGACGGGTTGGTCAACATGATTCCGGCAGTCTTTGGTCCAACGACCGCCCGCAACGCCTCCAGGTCGACATCACCTTCAGCGTCGGTGGGAATCTCGCGAACAGTACAACCACACATTGTGGCGGTCGCCGGATTTGTGCCGTGCGCCGCGTCCGGAACAATAATCTCATCGCGTTCATCCGCACCCTTTGCAAGATGATAGGCACGAATCATTGCAACACCGGCGAGCTCTCCCTGGGCGCCGGCCATCGGCGTCAGCGACACTTCTTTCATTCCCGTGACGGACTTGAGCATGTCCTGCAACTCAAACATGCAGGCAAGATATCCTTGCCCGTGACTCACGGGACCCAAGGGATGGCGGCTGGCAAAGCCTGGCAACAGTGCCAGCGAATTGCAGGCACGCGGGTTGTACTTCATGGTGCAGGAACCCAATGGATAGAAATGCGTGTCGATCGAAAAATTGCGTTGCGACAAGCGCGTAAAATGGCGCACTACCTGCAGCTCGGAAACTTCCGGCAACGTCGGCCTGTCGCGGCGCTGCAATTCCTCCGGGATGCTGCCATTTGAATCGGTCAGCGGCGCCTGCGCAAATGCACGCCGCCCAGGTCTGGAACGCTCAAAAATAAGTTGCTCAGTCATCGTCCTTGGTTGCCTCAGATTTCCACGTCTAACGGATTAATCTCTATGCCAAGCGCTTTGTACGCAGCCACATAATCGGGTTCGTTGCCGATATCCGCGATTTGTTCGCAATACACAACGGTGTTGTTCTCATCCAGCACGACGACGGCCCTGGAGAACATTCCAGCGAGCGGTCCTTCGACGATTTGCACGCCGTAGTTTTCCCCAAAACCAGCGTGTCGAATTGCGGAAAGGCCGACGATATTTTTCAGCGAATTTTCCTGCTGAAAACGTGCATGTGCGAATGGCAGATCGTAAGACACCATCAACATCGCGACGTCATCGTGCTCTTCCGCCAGCTTGTTGAACACGACGACCGACTTCGCACAGACAGGTGTGTCGATGCTCGGAAAAATATTGAATATCTTTCGCTTACCCATAAAATTGGCCAGCGATACGTCCTGCAATTCGGTATTGACCAGGGACACATCCGGTGCGCGGCTGCCGATGGACGGCAGGTCACTATGGGTTCGGTACCGTGTTCCGTTAAATATGATTTCCTGCATGAAGATCAGTCCCCTCTAGGCTGAAGCAGTCATGATGTCTCGCAGCGCCGCATGGTAGGCCGCCAGATCATCAGCATTTTTGGTCTCGGTCGCGCAAACGAGCAGCGCATTTCCGAGCTCCGGAAAATCTTTCGCAAGGTCAAAGCCACCGAGAATATCCCGCGCCGCCAGCGCCTCGAGAACCGGCGCCACAGGTCGATCGAGACGGATGACTGCTTCGTGAAAATGGGGCGCCTCGAATGCCCGGTCCACGCCTTCGATTGACGTCAGCAGGTCAACCAGTTTGGTCGTCTGCGCCTGGGACGTGAGCGCAACCTCGCGCAATCCCTCGTAGCCCAGCAGGGACATGTGGATGGTCGCCGCGGTTACCATGAGGCCCTGGTTGGTACAGATATTCGACGTCGCCTTGGTGCGCCGAATATGCTGCTCGCGTGCCTGCAGCGTCAGCGTAAAACCAGGATTTCCGTCCAGATCCGTCGTGCGGCCGACAATTCTGCCGGGCATCTGGCGGACGATCTTTTCCTTGCACGTCATGATGCCGAAATACGGTCCGCCGGAGGATAACGGTACGCCCAGCGGCTGGCCTTCGCCGCCCGCGATATCCGCGCCGGCTTCGCCCCAGCTTCCCGGCGGTCGCAGCACTGTCAGTGATACCGGGTTGACGATAGCAATGACCAATGCGCCATTTGCATGCGCCCAGTCTGTGATTGCGTCGACCTGTTCATATGTACCGAGGAAAGACGGCTGCTGGATAACGACGGCAACCGGCGCCTCGCCCTGATCATCGAGAGCGCTGATATCGGTGGAGCCCGTTTCGACATCGAGCGGCAGCCGTTCGAATGTCAGGCCTTGTGACCCGGCAATCGCGTGAGCAACCTGCTGATAGGTGTGATTAACGCCCGCAGAGAGCAGCACGCGCCTGGACTTCGACTTACGATTGGCGCGCACCGCCATGAGCGCTGCCTCCGCCAGGCCGGACGCCCCGTCATAAAGGGACGCATTGCTGACGTCCAGTCCGGTCAGGCTGGTTACCATGGTCTGGTACTCGTAGATCGTCTGCAGGGTTCCCTGGCTGGCTTCCGCCTGGTAAGGCGTATAGGCACTGTAGAACTCGCCGCGCGTCGCAATATCCCATACGGCCGCCGGTATGTGATGCTCGTAGGCGCCCGCACCGATGAAACAGCTGGCGCCGCGATCCTGCGCCGCCCGGCCGCGCATTAACCGGCTTATTTCCATTTCACTAAGCGCGTCAGGAACGCCGTCGAGATCCTTGATCAGCAGGTCCTGGGGTATTTCATCGAAAAGCTCATTGATACTGCTGGCACCGATAGCCGCGAGCATCTCACTGATTTCTTCTTCCGTGTGCGGAATAAAAGGCATAGTTGGGGTCTTCGTGTTGTGGTCTATTCGTCGAGTGCGTCCAGGAATTCCTGGTATTCGTCCGGGTTCATTGTCTCTTCGTCGTCACCCGTGGGTTGCATACGAACTATCCAGCCATCGCCGTACGCGTCCGCGTTGATTTTTTCCGGATCATCGGCAAGATCCTCGTTCACTGCTACGACCTCGCCGGCGATCGGCGCGTAGACATCTGACGCTGCTTTCACCGACTCGACGACTGCCATTTCGCCGCCGCTCTCAACTTGCTGGCCGACTTCTGGCAATTCGACATAGACCAAATCACCCAGCGCGCTTTGCGCATGATCTGTGATGCCGATAGTGACCGTGCCGTCTTCTTCCTGGCGCAGCCATTCGTGTTCTTTCGTGTATTTCAGATCACCTGGCAACTCACTCATCTGACATCTCCCATTACCCAGTTGTAATTAAATCTCTACCCGAATTTTGCCGTTACGAACGAATGGCATTTTGACGACCCGAACGTCGAGCAACCGACCGCGAACGTCCACCTGCGCCCGCTCGTAATCGCCGGCCGGCAACCTCGCCATCGCGATCGACCGTTGCAGTGTTGGCGAAAAGCCACCGCTCGTAATTTCTCCATCCGCGTGACCGTCAACGACGACCCGCATATGGTCACGCAATACACCTTTGCCCTCGAGAACCAGGCCTGCGAATTTGCGTCTGACCTTATTTGCGCGCATCTCGCTCAGGGGCTGCCTGCCGGTAAACGCCCTGTCTTCCGGGTCCCATGCAATCGTCCAGGCCAGTCCCGCCTCCAGAGGTGAGATCGTTTCGTCCATGTCGGAGCCGTAAAGGTTCATGCCGGCTTCCAGCCTCAATGTGTCCCGTGCGCCGAGCCCGCAGGGCTGAATGCCCGCATCGACGCATTGCTTCCAGAAAGTGGCGGCATCTTCCCCGGGAAGCATGATTTCCCAGCCGTCTTCGCCCGTGTAACCGGTGCGGGCGATAAACAAAGAACCGGCTTCCAGCCCATAAAACGGTTCTAGCGCCAATGCGGCTTCACGCCACTCTTCCGCGAGAATGCCAGCCGCCCGTTCGCGCGCTTCGGGTCCCTGAACCGCGATCATTGCAAGGCCGGCGCGTTCATTGATGTCAATGTCAAACGCAGCCGCCCGCGCATTGATCCATGCAAGGTCTTTGTCGCGCGTCGCGGCATTGACGACGACGCGATATCGATCGGGACCCAGGTAGTAGGTGATCAGATCATCGATGACGCCGCCGTCATCATTCAGCATGCAGCTATAGAGGGCCTTGCCCGCTTCTTTGAGCTTGTCGACGTCGTTGGCAAGCAGTGTCCGCAAGAATGACGAAGCGTCTTTTCCGGAAACGTCGACGACGGTCATATGCGACACATCGAACGCGCCTGCGGCATTTCGTACGATGTGATGTTCCTCGAGCTGTGAGCCGTAATGGAGCGGCATATCCCAGCCGCCGAAGTCGACGATTTTCGCGCCTGCGTCAACGTGGCTTTGGTAAAGCGGTGTCTTCTTCCCCATCACAAGCTCCGGGCCAAATAAATCAGAAACAAAAAAGGGGCGATCGGCTGAGCTCCTGTAAAGCTCACCCGATCGCCCCTCTGTCCTGAAACCTGAGAGATCGCGAACCAACAACCGCTGGCGGCATACCCCTTCGGTGGGCCCTTACGACCGCTCTCCAGAGATAATCAGCGTTGACAGTCCGTGTGCCTGAGCGTTTCCGAGCGTGTTGCGCCTTCGGCGCCTCTTAAAAGAGGTCTCTTCTGCCAACCCTATAGATTACTGCGCGCCATGATAGCCAAGTAGCTCCGCAGTTGCCAGCCGATGATTTGGCGGCAACAATGCGCCTGACCTGAAAGGAGAACATTGATGCGCAGAATTCCATCACTTGGTTCATTTTGCCTTATTTTCATCAGCTTATCGGCGGCAGCGGGACCGACTGACGACTTCGCTGCATTGCTCGATGAGTCCTGGGAGTGGCAACTCAGGGAAAACCCGGTGTGGTCATCCAGACTCGGCGATCGACGTTTCAATGATCAGTGGGACGATATGAGCCTCGGGTCAATTGAACGCCGTATCGAGGAGCAGCGAGACTTCCTGCGACGCCTGCGCGCAATCGACTCGTCGCAGCTGTCTGAGTCCGACGCACTTGACTATGATTTATTCCGGCGCCAACTCGAGGACTCGATCGACGGGCACGAATTCAAGAGCTATCTCATGCCCATGAGCCAGCGTGGCGGTGTGCAGTCACTCGAGTCCACTGCAGAAACGCTGCGCCTTGCGAGCGTCAAGGACTACGAAGACTGGCTGGCGAGGATGACGCAGATCGAAGATGTCATTGAACAGACCACGGAGCTGATGGAAGAAGGCCGGCGAACGGGTTACATGCCGCCGAAGATCCTGATGGAACGCATCCCGAACCAGATAGCATCGCAACTGGTCGAGGATCCGGAAATGAGCCCGTTTTTTGCTGCATTCGACAGCATGCCCGCTTCGATCGGAACTGAAGACAAGCAGAGAATTCAACAGCTGGCGAAAGACGTCATCGACGACTCGATCGTTCCGGCGTACCGGGAGTTCAGCAACTACTTCAACGAAACGTACCTGCCGGCCAGCCGCGACAGCATCGGCGCGTCATCGCTGCCAAATGGCGAGGCATTCTACGAATACAGAACGCGTTACTTTACGACAACCCAGATGACGCCTGATGAGATACACCGGCTTGGGCTGAACGAGGTCAAACGCATTCGCGATGAGATGCAGCTGGTCATCGACGAACTCGAGTTTGAGGGCAGCTTCGATGACTTCCTGAATTTCCTGCGAACCGATCCGCAGTTCTATTACGACACGCCGGAAGAACTGTTCGAGGGTTATCTCGCCGTTTCCAAACGCATCGATCCGGAACTCGTCAAACTGTTCGGCAAATTGCCGCGAATGCCTTACGGATTACGTCCGATACCGGACAACATTGCTCCGGACACGACTACGGCGTACTACAACCGGCCCGCCGCTGATGGCAGTCGCCCAGGTTATTACTATGTAAATCTGTATCGACCCGAAGTACGCCCGAAATATGAAATGGAAGTGCTGTCGATTCACGAGGCAGTTCCCGGCCATCACTTGCAGATCGCGTTACAGATGGAGTTGGAAGAGATGCCCAACTTCCGAAAGTACTCGGGCTTTACGGCGTTTACCGAAGGCTGGGGCCTCTATAGCGAAAGCCTCGGATACGAGATGGGTTTCTACAAAGACCCCTACTCACGCTTTGGCGCATTGACTTATGACATGTGGCGCGCGGTACGCCTGGTCGTCGATACCGGGATGCATTACAAAGGCTGGACGCGCCAGCAGGCAATTGATTTCTTTAAAGACAATGCAGCAAAAACCGAAGCCGACATCGTCAACGAAATAGACCGCTACATCTCCTGGCCCGGCCAGGCGCTGGCGTACAAGATTGGTCAGCTGAAGATGCTCGAATTGCGTGCCGAGGCCGAGCAGGCGCTGGGCGACGATTTCGATATCAAGGCATTCCACGACGAGCTGCTGGGCGGCGGTGCGGTGCCGATGGAGGTTCTCGAGACGAGAATGAATCGCTGGCTGGCTGAACAGCTCAGGTTGAACAACGGCCAGTGATTCGCGGCAAACCAAAAAACCGGGGTCGAACCGAAGTTTTCGAATTGAGGAAAACCGGGGTCGAACCGAAGTTTTCGTTTTTCGAAAACTTCGGTTCGACCCCGGTTTTTCTAGGGGAGGTCATCGCCGAGATGACAGGCCATGCACTGCCTCGGTGGCCCGCCATCGATTCCCTCTGCTGCCTTTTCCGCGTGACATCCCCGGCAGAGATCATGAAACTGCTGCTCGAATAGCGGCCAGATATCCTGCTCGGTGACGTGGCAATTCATGCAGAGGCCACCTCCAGTATCGTCCGCATAATTGTGATGACACAGAACACAGTTTTCCTGCGCATGATCGAGGTGTGCAAACGACATCGGCAATATCGGATCCGGACTGCCATAGTGATAGTCCATCGCGGGCGGTTCTCCGGCAATGGGAGAGCCGAACACGACGACCAATACACCGAGGAGCACGGTGATGACGAATGCGATCTTCACAGCGGCATATTCCGGATAGCTACGAACAACGCGCTAAAGATTACACTGACGAGAATGTAGGTTGTGTTCGTTGCGATCCTGATCTGCCCAAGTTTGATCCAGTAAGGTCGCGCAAAGGCGACAGCGATCACGATCAACACGAAAAGGACGGCCTGGTACCAGGTGCCAAGATAAAAGTTACTCACGACGATGTGATACGTGCCCGACGCCAGGGTCACGATGGCCACTACGCGGTGCCAGTATTTGAATGACGGGTAGTCCTTGTGGACGCGAAACCTGTCTGGCACCAGCGCGACCGTCATCAGGATGCCCAGCGACAACAGGCTGACAACGCCGAGCCACATGTAGTCTGGAGCACCAGGTTTCAGGAACTCAACTGCCGCCGCATCACCAAGAAGAAACCAGAATGCGTGCAACACAGCGACGAATAGCACGCCATATCCGAGGACCTGGTGCGCGCGCACGTCTAAACGCCTGACACTGGTGATTGTCAGATAGAGCAAGCCGCCGAACGCGGCAAACCCGATGGCGTTCCCGGCGTCCCAGAACCAGCCGGCACCCATAGTTGGGGCCGCAAGAAACGTCGCGAGGAATACGACAGCTAGCGTTGCAGCAAGGGCACCCATCCGGCGAACACTATATAAAGATAGAGATGTCGTTGCTACAAACGCTTTTAAACAATCTACTGATGCGCCTGTCGAACGATATAAGCACGCACGGCTTCCGCGTCATCCTCGCTTAATACTTCCGCAAACGAAGCCATACCGTTATCCAACAATGCGCCCCCGAGAACCACCGTCTGAAACGACTCGGGCGTGGTAATCATGGCCGAGTGTCGCAGGTCCGGCAGCACGCCGCCCGAAATGGCATATATGCCGTGGCAGATCGAACAATTCCTGCCGTACATCGATGCACCGGCCACTATTTGTTCCTCTGAACCGAAATCGTCCGGCGGGTCCGGTGGCGCGACACGCTCTGGCGGCGGCGGTAGTTCCGCAGTACCGCCAAGCTTGAACGCCAGAATGCGGCTAATATTTCTATTCGTCCCTTCGGGGTTGGTTACGACGCCAAGCACATTTGCGGTGACTGCTCCCCAGCCTACGACCACGGCGATATACTGTTCGCCATCCACGGAGTAAGTTATGGGTGGCGCGAGAACGCCGGTTTGCGTTGGTGCCGACCACAGCTGCTCACCGGACGTCGCGTTATACGCGATGAGCTCCTCGGTTGCAGTACCCTGGAACACCAGGGTCCCTGCCGTTGACAATATTCCGCCATGCTCCGGTCCCACCTGCGGTATGCGCCATACTTCCTTCTGCGCTACTGGATCCCAAGCGAGCAAATTGGACTGAAACTCTGTGCCAAACTCCGGCCCGAGTTCAGCAAATTCTTCAACCGGATCCCAGGTATTGACACCAATATTGAAACCAATCGGCCGCTTCTCGTAGTTTTCCTGCAGCACATAGATTAACGGTTCCTGCTTCGCAGGTATGTACACGAGGCCAGTTTCCGGGTTGTAGGACATCGGCTGCCAGTTGTGCGCGCCGGCAGGTCCAGGAGAAATCTTCTTGGCAGCCAGCGTTTCATCGTACCGGGCACCCGGCGTCTCGACCGGACGCCCTGTCTGAAGATCGACGTGTGTGGCCCAGTTAACCGGCATGATATTGTCGGCCGAAATCAGTTCACCTGTCGCACGGTCAATTACGTAAAAGAATCCGTTCTTGGGCGCCTGCATGATGACCTTGCGGTCCCGCCCGTCAATCTCGAGGTCGGCCAGCACCATATGCTGCACTGCTGTGTAGTCCCAGGTATCTCCGGGTGTCGTCTGATAGTGCCAGGCGTATTTTCCGGTCTCGGCATCGACCGCCACGATCGATGCAAGGAAAAGATTATCGCCACCGCCCGGACTGCGAATGGATCGCGCCCAGGGTGAGCCGTTGCCTGTGCCGATGTAGACGAGGTTCAACTCAGGATCGTAAGCAAAGGAATCCCAGGCGGTACCGCCGCCACCCTGAGACCACCATTCACCTGTCCAGGTTTCAGCCGCCATCTCCTGCGTTTCATCTTCGAATCCGTCGGCGGGATTACCGGGCACGGTATAAAACCGCCACAGCAACTCGCCGGTATCCGTATCGTAGGCAGATACATAGCCGCGAACGCCATACTCCGCTCCGCCGTTGCCAATGATGACTTTGCCATCGGCAATTCTCGGCGCACCGGTGATCGTGTAGCTCTGCGCCTGATCCGTTGTATTCACTTGCCATTCGAGCTCACCGGTGGCCGCATCCAGCGCGATCAGCCGCCCATCCAACGCGCCGAAATACACGCGGCCTTTCCATACGGCGGCACCCCGGTTTTGCACGCCGCAGCATGCTCGTATATTCCATATTCCGGGCACCTCCGGATCGTACTGCCATAGCAATCGACCGGTTTTTGCGTCGACTGCCTGCGCCTTGCTCCAGGCACTGGTGGAATAGAGCACGCCATCGACAGCGATCGGTGTCGCTTCCTGGCCACGCGCGGTATCGAGATCCACATACCATGCGAGTCCGAGATCGCCGACAGTTGCCAGATTGATCTGATCGAGCGGGCTGAAACGCTGTTCTGAGTTTGTTCGTCCGTGAGCGAGCCAGTTTTCGGGCTCCGAATCGGCATTCGCGACGCGCTTGGCGTCCACCCAGCCAGCGCGCGTTTCCTGCTGTGACTCCACCGGCTCTTCAACAACCACTTCTTCCTGCCGTTGGCAACCAGCGATTAACAGAGCTGATCCAATGACCAGTGAACAAACCAAGTTGAATCCCCGAACATCCATACTGCCCCCTGATTATTCTTGTGATTTATGCAGTGGTGCGTAGCGAAATATCTTACTCCGATCGTCGCCGCGAATCCTCAATGTGACGGAGCTATCTGTCGTACTCGACAAGGCGACGATGAACTTTTCACCGGGCCGGCCAAACCAACCAGGCTCTCAGCATAGTGGATCAGTGAAAAGGTGAAGCCCTGTGAATGTCCTGAATGACGACGGACCGCCGCTAACTGCACCCACCGGCCGAGGGTAGATACACCGACAGCGGATTCTCAGTTTTGTCCAGCTCGATGAAATCAGTGTCCCAGTGTTTCAGGGTCAATTCCCAGCGTCGCTTTTCTCCGGCCACATATTCGTTCATGCGATCACCGAACAGGTGTTGGATCTGCCCGGCACGATCCAGCGGTGCAGATGCCCCCGATCCTGATGCCGGAAACAGGAATGTTGCCGCAAAAGTCCATTCCGGGACCTGCGCGTGACCATCCGGAACCATCAGTTTGTGTTCCAGCGTCGTGCCGTGCGCGAGTGCGTATTCCATCAACGGGTAGTGCCACTTCATGTAAAGCTCGAGCCACTCATCTTCGTAGCCGCCTTTCACGAGGTAGAAAGAAACGCCGAACGACGGCATGCATTTGCCACGCCCGTTGCTGCCCTGGGCGTTGGCGGTCGAGGCGATCGACAGTGCGACCCCCATTAGAATCATATTCAGTACAATTTTTCGAAACATTATCTAATCCCCTAAACACAATAACGGGCAGACTTAGAAAACTGCCTTCCGTCCGAGAATTGCCCGACCCGGCCTGGCGCCTTCAACCAATTCGCCATCCCATACGACGAATTGACCATTGACCAAAACGTAAGCAACTCCTTCGGAATAGGAAAGCTCGGATTCGAAGTCAGCAGTGTCGATGATCTGCTCTTCGCTGAAAATCGTAATATCGGCATCGCTGCCAATCTGGATACGTCCTTTCCGCTTCATCTGCGGCGAAATCGCTTCGAGCCGCTGAGCCGGCATGAGCGTCATTTTCGCAAGGCCACCCATCAGCGAAATCATTTCCTGATCGCGAACGTAGCGGCCGAGAAAACGTGAAAACGTGCCCGCTCCACGTGGATGCGCGCCGGGTGCGTATGGCATTCCGTCAGAAGCAACCATGACACGAGGGTCGGACAAGATGGCTTTGATCCATTCCGGTTTCATCAGGTGAATGATGACGATGCCGCCCTCCTCGCGATATTTCCTGAAGCTCTCCTCCGTGAGGCGTTCACCCGTGTCCTGCCACTGTACGTCGCCGTAAGAGATGCGCATCTTTTCCTGCCAGCCATCGTCGAAGAGCGCGGAATCGAGGCTTGTCGATGCGGCCGTATAGGGATAAGCCTCTGTCGTTATATCCGCCCCGCGTTCCTGTGCGCCCAGAATGATGTCGAGGTTGGTCTGGTAGCTCCACAAGCTTGAGCTGTTTATGTGCACGATATGTAAGGGTGCCCCGGTCGCCACTGCATTCGATACCACTTCCTGGACGCCGGTGACGCCCATGCCCTTTACGTGGGTGTAGATGATGGCTTCGTGGTCGGCGGCAAACTCGAACAGGCGGAATATTTCATCATGGGAAACTCCCGGATAGTAGGCGTGCGGCATGCCAATGCCGAGCGCGCCATCACTCAAACCTTTTTCCAGTCGTCTCCAGAGGGTGGGGTAGCGCTCAGGATCCAGTTCCTTGTATTGACCTCCGGAAATCGCTTCGAAAAACGCGGCGACCGTTGCGTTATTGACCTCACCCTCGCCACCAATCCTCTCAATCAAGGCGTCCAGATCCGCTTCGTGCTCGGGCATTGACCAGGTTCGCAGAGCGCCGTGCGAAATACTCGCGCCATAGTTGATGACCGCGTCGCCGTCTCGCATCGCTCTGAACATGGCGACATCGGGAACGCCGGCCTCGAGCTCCAGCGCTGTCGTTACGCCGTCCATGGCCTGGAATTCATTTGCGCGGGCACTCTGGCCGTGCGAGTGAAGATCGATAAAGCCTGGAGAAACAACCAGGCCGGTTGCGTCGACAACCGTCTTGCCATCCAGCGATTGTTCAGTGATCGCGACAACTGCTTCACCGCGGATGCCGACGTTTCGAATCGCGTCCAGGCCGGTTTCCGGATCCATGACGCGCCCATTCGCGATAACGATGTCATATTGATCCTGAGCAAGAACCGGAAGGACCAGCGTGGTGATGGCGATCAGGAAAAGCGCCCGTACCCGACCGCAATCGTGAAATTTACGTCTCATCCCGGCTCCTTGTTTGTATTTATTATTCCCGACCTGCGGCCGGGGAAGCTCAAGACACCATTATAGTGACTTTCCAGCCATGAGACCCGCGCTCGACAAATCAAGTCCGCCGTTAGCGGATTCCGAGCGCCACCTGTACCGCGTGATTCCGAATTGGCCCGCTCTTGTTAAACGCATACATTCCGGCACCGCGCAGCTGCGCCAGTGACGCTGAATCGCTGGAGAAAAGGCGATTCAGACCGTCGACGAAGGAAAGCATCAGCTGGTTGGCACCCATTCGCGCGCGCTCGTATTTTCGCAACACCGGGAGATCACCAACACACTCGCCCCGGTCCAGTTCATCCGAAATTATCTGCGCCAGTTTTTCGACATCAGCGAAGCCAAGATTTACGCCTTGCCCGGCCAGTGGATGAATTGCATGCGCGGCATCGCCGACCAAAGCCAGGCCCTCTGTGACATAGTGCTCCGCATGCTGGGATTCCAGTGGGAATGCGCCACGCGGTCCGGCGGTTGTCAGTCGACCCAGCACGCCAGCGGAAATTTCCGTCAATCGATTCGACAACTGTTCGTCGGACATTTCCAGCGCCTCGTCAGCATTCGCCGGCGTCGTCGACCAAACGCACGAAACTCGTCCATCCTGCAACGGCAGCAATCCAATCGGACCATCGTTAACGAAGCGCTGCCAGGCCGTGTTGCGATGACGGAACTCGGGCTGCAGGTGAGTAACAAACGCTTTCTGCTGGTGCTGCCAGAGTCTGACCGGAATCTCAGCACAGGACCGGACAAAAGATTTCGCGCCGTCAGCGCCGATGAGTAAATCTGGTTTCAGCTTGCGAGCAGTTTCCAGCTCGACTTCGTAGCGCTCGCCGTTGCGCCTGATGCTATCGATCTTTGTCTCAAACAGAATCGTTGCACTGGTCTTTTCCAGTTGCTCCAGCAGCGCGTGTTGAATCAGAACGTTCTCGGCAATAAACCCGAGTTGCGGCAGCGCAAACTCGGCAGCTCCGAAGGAAACAGTTTCCGGCCCGTCAGCATGACCTGCGACATCCCACACCTTCATATCGCTATAGGGACAAACGCGCTGCTGGGCAATTGGGTCCCAGGCCCCGATCGACGATAGCAATTTCACGGATCCGGGCGCGATCGCAGATACGCGCAGCGACACATCATCGTCGCTGGAGAACACGGGCTTCTTGCCCGCATCAATCACCGTGACCTTTAGCCGATCATCTTTTGCCAGCAGGTTCGCAACGGTGAGACCAACCATTCCCGCGCCAACGATTACAATGTCCGCGGCATTCTTCACTCAAGCGGTACTCCGCGTGACAATCGCGGAAGGCGACCTGCCAATCCCATCGTGTGCCTGGCAAACATTTTGCGCACACCCGGTATCAGGTCGAAGCCCAGCATCCCGATGTTTCTCAGGAATCGAACCGGCATACGTGAGTCACCGAACAGCCGCACAATGCCATCAGTGAATCGAACCAGTTTCTTCTGATCAGGCGCGCGCCATTCCGCATAGGTTTCGAGAATGACATGATCCCCGCAGTCGAAATCGTCTGCGCACTGCTGACGAGCGTCAGCAATGCAGTCGCACAAAGCGGCAACATCGCGGAGTCCGAGATTGAATCCCTGCGCAGCAACCGGATGCAGACCGTGTGCGGCGTTGCCTACGACAACGCTGCGACTGGCGACGAGGTCATTGGCCTTGCTAAGTGAAAGCGGATACGCGGCGCGCTTGCCTGTTTTGGAGAATCGCCCGAGACGCTGGCCGAACGCCTCCTGAATTCGATGAGTAAACTCCCGGTCATCCAGGCGCATTAATGCCCTCGCGGTGTCCGGCGGCTGAATCCATACAAATGCCACGCGCTCATCGGCAATCGGCAGCATTGCGACCGGTCCGTCCTCCGTAAAGCGTTCGAAAGCGCGATTCTGATGCGATTTTTCCGGCAACAGATTGCCGATGACCGCCCACTGCCCGTACTCGACCCTGGTTGCGCTGATGCCAACCATATCGCGAACGGCGGAGTTGGCGCCGTCGGCGGCGACCAGCAGTCTGCAACTGAGCTCCCGGGAACCGTTCTCCTCCTGCACAGTGACCGTCGCTTCAGTCTCGCCTGTCGTGACCGCCGCTATTTTTGCCGGGCAGATGATATCCAGGTTCGGTACGGCATCCAGCGCACTCTGCAGGACGCCGCCGAGAACTCGGTTGATCACAACATATCCCAGCGCCTCGACCTTCTGTTCTTCGGCATCGATGTGGGCGAAACCGAACCGTCCTTTGTCCGATACGTGGATGTTCCTGATCGGTGTCGATGCAGCGACAATTTCAGGCCACAGTCCGATTGCCTCAAACATGCGTTGACTGCTGCGTGACAAAGCGGTTGACCGTTCATCGAAGCTGGGCTGCTGGATGGCGCCGCGCGCAACCGCTTCGACAACGGCTATTTTGAGATTCAGTGGCGCGAGTGCCAAACCGAGACTCGTTCCAATCATGCCGCCGCCGGCAATGATAATGTCGTAGTCCGTTTGCTTGCTCTCGTCCGGCATTGCGTTACGACGCCATCAGTTTTTCGATCTCGTCCGCTTCCTTTGCAAGTCCCTTGCTCAGCACGTCCGGCCCATTGTTAGTCACCGCAACATCGTCCTCAATCCGGACACCAATGTTGCGCCACTTCCGCGGGATATGACTGCCGTTGGTAATGTAGACGCCGGGCTCGACGGTAGTCACCATGCCTGGCTCCAGGAAGCGCCATTCGTCGCCAACCTTGTAGTCGCCGACGTCGTGAACGTCCATGCCAATCCAGTGCCCGGTGCGATGCATGAAGAATTCCTGGTAGGCCTGGTCTTTAATCAACCTGGGTATAGTGCCATCCAGCAGCCCGATTTTTTTCAGACCTTTGGTGATGACTCGAACCGCCGCATCATGCGGATCGTTCCAATGATTTCCCTTGACTGTTTTTTCGATCGCGGCAAGCTGCGCCTCGAGCACTATTTCATAGACCGCCCTCTGCTCACCGGTGAAGCGACCATTGACCGGCATCGTGCGCGTGATATCGGATGCGTAGTAGTCGCGTTCACAGCCGGCATCGATCAGTAACAGGTCGCCGTCTTTCAGCTCAGCGTTGTTCTCGACGTAATGCAGCGTGCAGGCGTTGACTCCGCCACCGACGATCGGCGGATAGGATATGGTCGCATCGTGCCGTCGAAATTCATGGATGTACTCAGCCTCGATTTCGTATTCGAACAGGCCCGGCCTGACAGCAGTCATAGCTCGTGTGTGCGCCTTGACCGCGATTTTCGCGGCTTTGCGCATAGCGGATATCTCCGCCCTGCTCTTATATAAGCGCATGTCATGCAAGACGTGATCAAGAGCGATAAATTCATGTGGCGTGTGAATTCCGGACGACTCACGGTGCCGCAGCGCCTTCACCCATTCCGTAATACGGTGATCGAAGTCCGCGTATGCACCCATGGTGTAGTAGACGCGATTCCGGGTTTCGAGAAGCCCTGGCAGGATATCGTCGATGTCGTCAATCGGAAACGCATCGTCCGCGGCGAATTCCTCGAGCGCCCCGTCGGGGCCCGCGCGTGAACCATCCCACTGCTCGCGTAGCAGATCTTTCTCACGACAGAAAATAACGTACTCACCGTTGGCTCGGCCGGGCGCGAGGACTGCCACGGAATCCGGTTCGGCAAATCCAGTCAGGTAGTAGAAGTCACTGTCCTGGCGATAGCGGTACTCGACATCGCGACTGCGCGTCCGGACGGGCGCACTGGGCAGGATGGCGATTCCATCCTCCCCGACCATGCGCATCAGAGTCCTGCGGCGCTTGGAAAACTCTTCAATTTTCATTCAATTCGGTTCCGCGAGGAGCAATTTAGTGGAGGGTGTCAGATTCGGCCGGCAATGCGTCGTCTTCCGGCTCGCGAAAATCGGCCAGTTCTTCGTAGATCAGTTGCGCCGCCACCCGCACATACTCGACCAATTCAGTAAGCGCCTCCTCGTCGCTTTCCTCGTCGTCACCAGCGGCGTCAACACGGGTGATCTGGAGCATGTCCTTGATGATGTCCGCAAGCGGTTCAGCCGCCAGCCGCTTCTTTAGCGCATCACTGTGCTTTTCCGAGACCAGGCCATGCAAAAAGCCTTCGCACCACAGACCCATAGCTGCCGTGCGCTGGACGATCGGATCCTCGTCGTCGGGGAGCAGCAGCGCCAGTTCTGACTGGCGCTCTACCAGCTGGCGCCAGGTAACCGCAAACAAACCGTCAAGCATGGCCTCACAGTCTGCCCGCAGCGCATGTTCCGGGTCGGCTTCCTCAAGCACCTGGGCAAACCAGCGCGTGGCACCCTCGGTACCGCCGACGGACAGCCGACCGCACAACAATCCGTGCGCCTGCCCTGCATTCCAGCTTGAACCGCAGCTTTGCAGCAGTTCGTTTAACTCAAAGTGATCAATTGCCTGATCCATCGATTCTCGTCTGGTCAAGGTGTACCCGTTCGGGGCGGAATGATCCCACGTAATTCACTGTCTGGCCACGTAATCCGGCTCTTTCGAGCTCGCTGTGATTGATTCTGCATCGTCGCGGTTCTATATTGCACCCATGGCCGACGAAACAAACGCAAAATTTGAGCACGAACTGAAGCGACTGGAGAAGCGAGTCGACGCGCTGGTCCAGGTCTGTGACCAGCTACAGGACGAAAATAAGTCGCTGAAACAACGCCAGGATACGCTGACCGCGGAACGTGCGACGCTCCTGCAAAAGAACGAGCAGGTAAGAGCGCGTGTAGAAGCAATGATCGGTCGCCTGAAAGCGATGGAACAGGGAGGCTAGTTCCGGCATCATTTGGAATTCGTGGCAATGTCCGCAACCCTGTTCGACGTTCTAATCTCAGTCTTACTAATTAACCCTGCATGCCGTCCCTGAATCAGGCGGCGCTTGCGATGGAGCAACTCAATGACCGACATGTACGCCCACGTTAGTGTTCGAATCCTCGAAAAGGAATACCAGATTTCCTGCCCGGCAAGTGAACGCACGCAACTTCTCGACTCCGCCGAAATGCTTAACGCAAAAATGCGCGAGATACGCGACAGCGGAAAAGTCGTTGGCCTCGATCGCATTGCTGTTCTGGCGGCACTGAACATGGCCAATGACCTGCTTAAGTCCAAAGCCAATGATGAGGCGCTGGAAACGAACATTGGACCGCGACTGAAGATGCTGGCTGATCGTGTCGACGGCGTCCTCGGCGGCAGTCAACAGTTAGACCTCTGATAATTCCAAATACAGGACACTCCGACACGCATGCGGTAAACTGTGGCACGGCGTCTCCTGCAGTGTTCGATACTGGCCTGGATACCTTTCGACCCTAAATCTTTACCTCGGGGTCATGCACTGTCGGTAACATTTGTGCAAGACCACTCCGGTGGAAAGCCTGTTGTTGCCACGGCCGACCCCACCTGTTGCTCTGGTTCGAGAGCGACGGCCGGTAACGGCACAGGCGGGAGGCGTCTTTTCCCTTCAGCGTGTATTCTTTTCGTTGATGTCAGCAAAACCTTCGCAACCTGGCTGATACAAACGTGTCGCAAAAATCACAGCAGCAAATCAGAATCGAAGGCAGGAAGAAACGCGCACTACTGACTTCGTTCGAGCGCGCTACTGCGTCGCAAGAAATCTCGGAAAACGTATTCAAATCGACGTGGTTTCGAAGAAGCGAAACCATTGCTTGCTACCTTTCCGTGCCAGGCGAAGTTGACACATGGCGATTAATTGAGCGCGCGTTAGGCATGAAAAAGCGCATTTTTGCGCCAGTCATCGAAAAAACTTTTAAGATGCGCTTTCGGGAAATTAATGCCGCAACCACCCTGCGGACGAATAATTTTGGTCTGATCGAGCCAAAAAACGGAAGTTTCGCGCACCCTCGTGCACTCGACGTTGTTATTGCTCCAGTCGTCGCGTTCGATTCTCGAAATAACAGAGTTGGAATGGGTGGCGGCTATTTTGACCGCACTTTTTCGTTCTTGCGACACCGGAAAATGTATTTTCACCCAAAGCTGATCGGCGTGGCATTTGATTGTCAGAAAGTCGATGAAATTCCGCGAAACCCTTGGGACATACGGCTTTTCAGCGTTGTGACAGAATTTTCCTGAACATCACACGACGTAATTCGGCGAACTAAATGCACCTTTAACTAAGCATTTCTGCCTGGTAGAAAACGTCACAACGTCCGATCGAAAAATTCGACGCGCAAGACATCCCCTGACCTGGTTGAACGCGATTTTCTTGTCTCCAACCGCTTGTTGAAAAGCAAATTTGGCAGAAATTCTTTCGCTCACGAATCGTCAACGTCACCTGTCGCAATTTTGCGCCATTTCGCGATGTGTTTCGGAGTGTTAACGGCGTCACGTTCCTTGCTGGATTTTTCGTTTTCGTTGTATATACTCAGCCCCGGGTACCCGACACGGAGAAAATTAATGGCTACCAAGAAGAAGTCACGCAAAAAAGCTTCGAAGCGAAAAGTCGCGAAGAAGCGTAAAGTAACGAGGAAGAAAGCGGCTCCAAAACGGAAGGTCGCTAAGCGCAAGGCGAAGAAGAAAGTCGCCAAGCGTAAGACGAAGAAAAAAGCTACTAAGCGTAAAGCTAAGAAGAAAGTAGCGAAACGGAAAACCAAGAAGAAGGCCAAGAAAAAGGCTAAGAAGAAAACCGCTAAGCGCAAGACTAAAAAGAAAGCCAAGAAAAAGGCTAAGAAGAAAACTGCTAAGCGCAAGACTAAAAAGAAAGCCAAGAAAAAGGCTAAGAAGAAAACCGCTAAGCGCAAGACTAAAAAGAAAGCCAAGAAAAAGGCTAAGAAGAAAACCGCTAAGCGCAAGACCAAGAAGAAAGCGACAAAACGTAAGGCTAAGAGGAAACCAGCCAAGCGTAAGGCGAAGAGGAAAGCATCTCGCCGTCGCAGATAGTCTTTGCCAGTGGCAGGAAGAAGTTGGCCTTCTTCCAAGACAAGAAACATGCCCGCGTAAGCGGGCATGTTTCGTTTTGGGCCATACCAAAGCGTGATGGTCCGAAATTCCAGCGTCGGCAGTCCCTATAATTGCATAATTCTGCTAAGCTCCCGCCCCTGATCGACGCTGTAAAGCAACTGGGCTTATGGATCAGAATCAGAAGAAACTAATTGCCGCGAAAGCATCCCTGGAATATATCCTGGATGATTGCGTGCTCGGCGTGGGAACCGGATCAACGGTAAACGAACTCATCGATTTGCTCCCATCCGTAAGAGAAAAAATTCAAGCGGTTGTCTCCAGCTCGCTGGCCACAACCACGCGCCTGGAATCGCTCGGCTTCGAAGTATCAATGTTGAACAGCGTCGGCGATGTTGATGTGTATATCGATGGCGCTGACGAGGCGAACAAGCACTTCCACCTGATAAAGGGCGGCGGCGGCGCGCTGACCCGGGAAAAAATCCTCGCTGGTGCGGCCCGCAATTTCGTCTGCATCATCGATGATTCGAAACAGGTCGGTATGCTCGGAAAATTCCCGTTGCCGATTGAGGTTGTGCCGATGGCGCAGTCTTTCGTCGCCAGAAAAATGGTCAAGTTACGCGGCCAGCCCATCTGGCGGGAAAATTTTGTTACCGATAACGGTAATCACATACTGGATATTCACAATCTGCAGATCACAAACCCCGTGGAGATGGAAACGCGCATCAACCAGATTCCCGGCGTCGTGACGGTTGGCCTTTTCGCGCACCGGCCGGCGGATGTCCTGTTGGTCGCCAGCGACACGGGCGTACGCGTAATGATGAATTAGCTCGAGTATCGATAGCTATCTTCCCCAGCCAAAAAATCAGGCCCGCATTGCGGGCCTTTATTTTTTTGGCTGGATCACACGAACGATGTTGCGCTAAAGATCAATCGGCACCGATCGGCGACGCTACACGAAAGTCGTGGGCCGATTGGGAGGAGAGGGATTGATTCGCACCTTTGGCGCTCACCCTGCGGGCGGCTTCGCCGTCCAAAATCGCTAGCGCAATTTTGTCGAACCCCGGGGGTCTCATCTGACTCTCCCCGGCAAAAATCAAGCCGTGCAATGCGGGCCTTTATATTCTTGGCTGGATCACGCGAACGATGTTGCGCTAAAGATCAATCGGCACCGATCGGCGACGCTACACGAAAGTCGTGGGCCGATTGGGAGGAGAGGGATTGATTCGCACCTTCGGCGCTCACCCTTCGGGCGGCTCCGCCGTCCAAAATCGCTAGCGCAATTTTGTCGAACCCCGGGGTTCTCATCTGACTCTCCCCGGCAAAAAAATAAACCCGCAGACGCGGGTTTAATTGTTTGGCTGGGGGAGAGGGATTCGAACCCCCGTTGGCGGAGTCAGAGTCCGCAGTCCTACCACTAGACGATCCCCCATTTTGGAATCGATCATAAATCAAGTTGTCGGCTGGGGCATCGGGATTGACTCGGGCCTTATGGCCCTCGCCCTCCGGGCGGCTGCGCCGTCCAAAATCGCTATCGCGATTCTGTCGAACCCCCGTTGGCGGAGTCAGAGTCCGCAGTCCTACCACTAGACGATCCCCCAAGTTCGCCTTCGAATTCATCGAGGACACACCTGGTCGGTGCGAACTTACTTTAAGTGACGATTCCGAACAAACGGCTCCACTCTTGGCTGCCGGCGCTCAAGTTCGCCCAAATCGGAGCCTATGAGCGCAGCAAATAACCAGCGCGATTGAAAGAATGAAGTTCCGCTAGCGCTTCGAGTACTGCGTTGCGCGGCGTGCTTTGCGCAGGCCCACTTTCTTGCGCTCGACTTCGCGGGCGTCGCGGGTAACAAAGCCTGCCTTGCGGAGCGTCGGTCGCAGCGACTCATCGAATTTCATCAGCGCACGAGTCAATCCGTGCCGAATTGCGCCGGCCTGCCCGGTCGTTCCACCGCCGCTGACCGTTACGTTGATGTCGAACTTGTCCGTCATACTAATCAGCTCAAGGGGCTGACGAACAATCATTCGCGCAGTTTCCCGCCCAAAGAACCGATCCAGCGTCCGGTTGTTGACTTTAATCTCGCCGGAACCGTTTTTCATGAATACTCTGGCCGTCGAAGACTTGCGTCGGCCGGTCCCATAGAAATGTGTATCACTCATCTTGTTTGCCTCTCGCCTGACGCGAAATACGCTCAGGCCTTAATTTCCAGCGGGATCGGTTGCTGAGCTTCATGATTGTGCTCAGGTCCCACAAATACTCGCAATTTGGAGAACATACGGCGCCCCAGGGAGTTTCGCGGCAACATGCCTTTTACCGCATGCTGAATGGCCCGCTCCGGTGTCTCACTCATAAGCTTTTCGAGGGACATCGACTTGAGATTACCCACGTACCCGGTGTAGCGGTGGTACATTTTGTCCTTCATCTTATTGCCGGTCACCCGAATCTTCTCCGCGTTGACGACGACAATATAGTCGCCCGTATCAACGTGCGGCGTATATTCAGGTTTGTGCTTGCCCCTCAATCGTCGGGCAATCTCGGTCGACAGGCGGCCAAGTGTTTTGTTGGTGGCGTCAACCACGTACCAATCGCGGCGTACTTCCTCCGGCTTGGCAGAAAAGGTCTTCATGATCTTATTTCCAGTTGGGAACGTATTCAGGCTTATTTGCGGCGCTTTGACCGCTGCCCCAGCGCCGGCACGAGCAACTGCCCGACGAGACCGGCGAAAGGCGCGAAATTCTACTCGACGAGCTGGCGCAATGCAAACAATCCAGGACTTTTCGAGCAAAGTGCCTGCTGCCGAGAGTTCGCAAAAAACGCTTTATTAATCAGTGGTTTATTTTTTAGATTTAGGCGAATTCTCAACCCACGTCCAGATTTCAATCCAGCCGTTTCATTCGTGGTTATAATCCCGCCCGTGGAAGACCGACATTACAGCACAATTGATCGCATTATCGGCGGTTTCGACAATGCATTCCGAACGATCAGCTCGGGTCCGGCCACCGCTGCACGCCCGTACCCGGCTGAGGGCGTTCATGAGGCCGAATTGAGCGCCCAGGAGAAGAAACACGCTGCGGGCCTGATGCGGGTCAACCATGCGGGTGAAGTTGCGGCCCAGGGCCTTTACCAGGGGCACGCCGCCGTGGCCCGGGACCCGACCATCGAAGCCCAGATCAAACACGCCGCAGACGAAGAGCTCGATCATCTTGCATGGTGCGAGCAACGCCTGAATGAACTCGGGTCTGCGCCAAGCGCGCTGCGACCAATCTGGTACGGTGGCGCCTTCATAATGGGCGCGGCCAGCGGGATTCTCGGAGACAAATGGTCGCTGGGTTTTATCGAGGAAACCGAGCATCAGGTCGCGGAACACCTGACCGGCCATCTCGCTGAACTACCGGCAGATGATCAGCGCAGTCGAACAATCGTGGGGCAGATGCGCGAGGAAGAAGAAGCACACGGTGCGAACGCGCAGGCGGCCGGAGCCGCCGAATTGCCTCCACCGATTCGTGATTTGATGCGCTTGGTCGCGAAAGTCATGACAGCAACCGCGTACAGGGTCTGATATTGCTGGTGTACGCATGCCTGATTCAATATAATCCCGTCGATCACGTTTGAGCGATATTTCAAGGGAAATTACGGACTTATCTTTTTCGAAGTCGTCCGTTTGATAAAATTGGCGATACTTCGCCGAGGGCTACTACATGCAAACAACTGCGAAGAACATCAGTGACGTACCGGCTATTAATCGGTTTTTGAGCTATTGCCGCGTTCGCACAGTTCCTTCTAAAACAGTCATGATTCATGCGGGCGACCTGCCCGACGTTCTCTACTACATCGTTGACGGCTCGGTTGAGGTCATGATCGAAGACGAAGATGGCAACGAGATGGTGCTGGCCTACCTGAATAAGGGACAGTTCTTCGGAGAAATGGGGCTATTTTACGAACAGCCGACGCGCAGCGCCTGGGTTCGTACTCGTACAGAATGCGAAATCGCCGAAATGACCTACCCGCGTTTCCGCCAGATCGCCAGCGAAAGCCCAGGCCTTGTATTCGAACTCGCGACGCAACTGGCGACGCGCCTCGATCGCACCAATCGCAAACTTGGCGATCTCGCGTTCGTTGACGTAACGGGTCGTGTTGCGCACGCAATCATGGATCTTTGCAACGAACCGGATGCGATGACTCACCCCGACGGAATGCAGATCAAGGTGAGCCGTCAGGAGCTTAGCCGACTGGTAGGTTGCTCCAGAGAGATGGCGGGCCGAGTCCTGAAGGTACTCGAGGAACAAGGTCTCGTCTCTGCAAGCGGCAAGACGATTGTCGTGTACGGTGCCAGGCCGAACCGCAAGATCTGACATCCCGGTATGCTCGCAACGCCTGTTTGATTTGGTTGATCACTTAAGATCAATTCTCACCGGCCATTTTCGCACTCTTATGAACTGCGGGAGAATTGGGCTTTAGCCGCGATTCTTATTGCGCAGCTGCGATCTCTGCTTTCATCGTCGCTATCGTAGCGGCGTAGTCATCGCTGCCGAAGATTGCTGACCCCGCGACGAAGGTATCTGCCCCGGCCGCGGCAATTTCACGAATGTTACTGGTCTTCACCCCGCCGTCGATTTCGAGGCGTATGTCCCGACCGCTTGCCTGGATGAGTCCGCGCGCCTCAGCAAGCTTTGCCAACGAGGAATCAATGAACTTCTGGCCACCAAACCCAGGGTTCACGGACATCAACAGGATCATGTCCAGATCGTCCATGACGTGGTCGAGCCAGGTCAATGGCGTCGCTGGGTTGAATACCAGGCCCGCTTTGCAGCCTTGCTCGTGAATCAGCCCGATCGTCCGATGTACGTGCGGGCTCGCCTCCGGGTGAAACGTGATGTAGCTGGCGCCGGCTTTGGCAAAGTCGGGAATGATTCGGTCTACCGGCTCAACCATCAGGTGCACGTCGATTGGCGCCGCGATTCCGTAACTGCGCAGCGCGTCGCAAATCAAGGGCCCGATTGTCAGGTTGGGCACGAAATGATTATCCATCACGTCAAAGTGCACGATATCGGCACCTGCTTCGAGCACATTCGCCACATCTTCGCCAAGGCGAGCGAAGTCGGCAGACAGGATGGATGGTGCGATCAATGCTTCCACGAAATAACCCTCCGACTTGGATCGCAGACCTTAGCAGAAAAATTTCTACCGGATACTGCGCCGCGACTTTAACATTTCGTAGGCGCCGCGAACTTCGCGCGTACGCCGCTCCGCCTCGTTGATTGCCGCTTTATCCGGATTGTCGGCGACGATTTTGTCCGGATGATTCTTATTCATCAGCCTCCGGTATGCTTTCTTGATTTCAGCGTTGGTCGACGACTTGTCGATGCCGAGTGTTGCGTAGGCTGCATCGACTCTCTGCGCGTCCGCGTTACCGGCAGCAGAACGCCGAAACCCTCTCTGCGCGCGCAACATCGCCTCAAGTTGAGCCAGCTCAACCCGGCCAATATTCAACTCCGTACAGATCGTCCAGAGCGCGGTACGCTCACGTTGATGCAACGCTGGTTTTGAAAGGGCCACTTCCATCAGGAGTCGCAGGAAAAGCATACGCGTCTCAGCTTTGCGGGCACTCTCAGCCCGCAGTTTGCGCAGTGTCGATTGCAGCGGAAATCCGGGTTCCTTACCCGCTTCGAACCACGCGATTGCCTGCCTTGTTTCGACCGGACCCAGGCCCAGCCGGTGCATCAGAGCCCGCGCCGCGCGAATTTCATGTTCCGAAACACGACCATCGACTTTAGCCAGATGGCCCATCGTCTTAAACAGCGTCTGCACAAATTGAGCGGACAGCTGTTCCAACCGTCCGTTGGCGACGTCGGCGCCGAATTTCGCGAATCGGTCGGCAAAGCCGCGATCGAATTGATGCCCAAGCACGACGCCAATGAGCGCCATCCAGGGACGTCCGGTCGCCAGTCCGGCGAGGGCGCCGACAACCTTACCCCAATACTGCATAAACCGGGGTTCCAATCACTAACATCTGCTTCATTTTGCAATGCTAACCGCAGCCGGTCGCGATTCCCATCCCGGTGACTTGCCTCGGTCCGCGCGAAACGCCATCATCTTCCGCGAATCCTCATGCCAGACACCAGATGAATCAGCCAGACGCTCTTTTTGAATCCGACATTCCCGGGCTGACGCGGATCGCACGCGGCAAAGTTCGCGATATCTATGCGGTCGACAACGAACATTTGTTAATGGTTACGACTGACCGATTGTCGGCCTATGATGTCGTCATGCCGGATCCTGTGCCGGGTAAAGGCCAGGTTCTCACCGAGCTATCGAATTTCTGGTTCGCCATGATGGAGGATATTGTCCCGAATCACCTCACGAACATGGCGCTATCTGATGCGCTCGAAGACAAAGATATTGCGCAGATGTTGAGCAGCCGCGCGATGCTCGTCCGGCGGCTGAAGCCCTTGCCAATCGAGGCAGTTGTGAGGGGATATCTGATCGGGTCCGGCTGGAAAGATTATCAGCTGACGGGTGCCGTATGCGGTATTGATCTGCCAACCGGGCTCGAGCAGGCTGCCCGTTTGCCGGAGACGATTTTTACGCCGGCGACCAAAGCAGCGGTCGGTGATCATGACGAAAATGTCAGTTTCGAGCGCGTGGTGACAATGATCGGAGAGGACCTTGCGAACACCGTGCGCGACTTATCCATCAGGATTTATGAACGCGCAGCGACCTACGCTTTGGAACGCGGCATCATCATCGCCGATACCAAATTTGAGTTCGGGCAGGACAAAGAAGGCCAGCTTTACATCATCGATGAAATGCTTACGCCGGATTCGTCGCGCTTCTGGCCAGCAGCGGAATACAGCGTGGGGATCAGCCCCCCGAGCTTTGACAAGCAATTCGTGCGCGACTATCTGGAAACGCTGGACTGGGACAAGACCGCTCCAGGACCAACGTTACCTGCCGACGTGCTGCAGCGTACCGGTGATAAATACCGCGAGGCTTTGCATATCCTGACCGGCTAGCGACCTGCTTACGGCCGCAGCCGCGAACAAATTCAAACAGAGTTCAAGGTTACGCAAGCAGCGTCAATGTACAATGGTGATATCCACGCATCGAGAGCGCACACAAATTGATCGCCAGGCTACACGAATATCTTGACCGCCTGATCTGGGGCAAGGAACTCACCAGGGCCGGAGTACCTGGCCGGGTGCTGGCGCTTGTTTTGCGATACCTGTATGCAATGCTGCGCGATTTCTTCTCCGGCCAGCTGACGATGCGCGCAATGAGTCTCGTCTACACAACCGTGCTTTCTATCGTACCTCTGCTGGCCTTCAGCTTCGCGATCTTGAAAGGCTTTGGCGTGTTCAACCAGCTGGAACCTTACCTGTCGAACCTGCTCGCACCACTCGGCGACCAGGGCGAGCTGATCACCCGTCAGATCCTGGAACTTGTCGATAACGTCAGGGGGTCCGTGCTGGGTGGCGTCGGCCTGGCTATTTTTCTGTATACGGCCATTTCGATGGTGCAAAAAGTTGAAGAGAGCTTCAACTACGTCTGGTATGTGGCGAAGCCGCGCAGCTTCGCAAGAAGATTTACAGAGTACATGATCGTGCTGACGGTCGGTCCGCTCGTGATGGTCACGGCGCTCGGCGTACTCACGTCGATTCAAAGTGTCACGGTTGTGCAATACATCCTGAATAACGAAGCACTCGGCCCGGTCTTTGTGTTGGCAGGAAAACTCGTGCCCTTCCTGCTGGTCTCCGGCGTGTTCACTTTTCTCTATATGTTCATGCCCAATACGAAAGTGAAGTTTACGTCTGCGCTGGTTGGCGGCATGGCTGGCGGATTCATGTGGGCCGCCGTTGGCGCCATATTCGCCACATTCGTTTTGTACGCAACGCGCACGGCGCAAGTTTACGCCGGATTCGCTGTCGCATTTACCACACTCATCTGGCTCTATCTGAACTGGCTGATTTTGCTGATCGGCTCACAGCTTGCCTTTTATCATCAGCAGCCGGCATTCCTGCGCAGCGGGAGACAGGAACCTCGCTTGTCGAACGCGATGCGGGAACGACTGGCACTCAATGTCATGTTTTACGTCGGCATGGCGTTTCGCGATTCGAATAAATCCATCAGTGCAAAGAAGATCAGCAACCGGACCAACATTCCATCGATCGCGCTCACCAGCATCATCGCGTCACTCGAGGATGCCGGCCTGCTAACGTCAACCGAAAAGGAAAAGCTGCTACCCGGCCGCGAAATGTCCCGCATTCTGCTTGCCGAGATCCTCGAAGTCGTTCGTGTGAGGGGTGAAACAGGTTCACACCGCGACCCCCGGTGGTCCAAGGATGTCGATGAGATTGGCAGGCAGCTCGATGCTGCGGTGTTCGACGTGGTTGGCGATCGCACGCTGTCTGATCTTCTGGACGCGCAGGAGGAGGCGTCGACGTCGTAAATCAGGCTCCCGCGATCGTCATACTGTCGACGAGCAGCGAGCCACAGCGGATGCCACCACGCAAATCCTGATCATTGCCGATTGCGACGATCTGCTGGTACAGGTTTCGCAGGTTGCCGGCGATGGTCACTTCATGCACCGGATAGGCGATCTCACCGTTCTCGACCCAAAACCCCACGACGCCGCGTGAGTAATCGCCAGTGACCATGTTGACGCCCTGACCAATCAGCTCATGGACCAAAAGTCCGGTACCCATATCCTGAATAATGCTATCCAGGCCGCCGCTATTGCCGGGGACCAGCAGGTTGTGCGCGCCGCCCGCATTACCGGTCGACTGCAGTCCTAACCGGCGTGCCGAATATGAACTGAGAATGTAACCCTGCAACACACCATCGATGACGATGTCCCGATCTGCTGTGGCAACCCCCTCCGCGTCATAGGGGGCACTGCCCATAGCGCCTGAGATGTGGGGCCGTTCGTGAATCTGGACAAAATCCGGAAATATCTGCTCGCCGGCGGCGTCGAGCAGGAAAGACGAGCGCCGGTATTGCGATCCACCCGCGATCGCCCCGATCGCGTGTCCAATAAATCCGCGTGCGGTATCGGGCGTGAATATTACCGGTGCCGTCCCGGTCTCAATTTTCCTGCCGCCGAGTCGGGCCACCGTTCGTTTTGCCGCCGTCACACCAACGCTGCTCGCGTCTTCCAGTGTCGCCGCATCACGCGCTGTCGTGTACCAGTAGTCTCGCTCCATGCTGCCATCTTCTTCGCCTACAACGACACAACTGAGGCTGTGACTGGTTTTCGGGTAGCTGGCGAGAAAGCCGTGTGTGTTGCCGTACGCCCGAACACCACTGTTCGTACCGACTGTTGCACCCTCGGAGTTCGTGATTCTCGTGTCGAATGCGCGTGCGGCGTCTTCGCACTCGATTGCAATACGAATTGCCTCATCTGACTCAAGATCCCACGCATGGGCGAGATCAAGATCGGGAATGTCAACCGCCATCCGAGCGGCGTCCGCGAGTCCCGCACATTCATCAGCGGCCGTGAATGTCGCGAACGAGCAGGCCTTGGCGACCGTCTCCCTGAGCGCTGCCAGGCTGAAATCTGACGTGCTTGCGCTGCCCTTCTTCTGATCTTTATAAACCGTGATGCCAATACCGCGATCGTTGGTGTACTCGAGGCTTTCCACCTCGCCCAACCTGGCTGTCGCGGCCAGTCCGATATCGTGACTCGCAGCAACCTCAGCCTGATCGACTCCCAGGGACTTGGCCTCGTCGAGCACGACCCGAACAATGTCCTCGAGCTCGCTTTTATCCAACGCTTTGCGGCCTGATATTGCATTCATGTGGAAATCGTCACCTATCTTTCTTATTGTGCAGCTTCTGACAAGAGGCGGCGCCGGTTGGCACAGTAACCCACAGTGAAATGAATTCAAAGCCCAGCAAATCTGCCCGCAAACGCGAAACCCTGGCGCTACAAAGCCTGGGCGAACAGCTGATCGGGCTTGCACCGGAACAACTCGAGCACATTGGACTCGATGATGCGTTGCACGAAGCGATACTTGCCGCCAAATCGATTCGCGCCCATGGGGCGTTGCGTCGTCAGAAACAGCTTATCGGCAAGCTGATGCGTAGTGTGGACCCCGCACCCATCGCCGCAGCACTCGACGCATTTGGCAGCAGTGCGCGGCTGGAGAAAGAGGTATTCAGACAGGCGGAAAAATGGCGGGAACGGCTGACCAGTGGCGGCAAGGCGGCCCTGGATGAGTTTACGGCAGTTGCCGGTTACAGCAATGCTCTGCTCGCGGATGCACTGAGTCGTTGGTCGGTGGCGACAAATGATGCTGCGCGACGCGCCGCGCTGCGCAAGGTATTTCGCGAAATCCACAAAGATCTGTTTTCGAAGATGCAGAATAAGAAACCTGCACAGATTTAGCGTTACTTTCTGCTGCAGAGGCTTTTCCACCAATATAGAATTGGTCCCTTTTCCGCGACGCTGACGGCAGCAAATTATGACGGCACACATTGGAATCATCATGGGGTCGAAGTCTGACTGGGACACGATGCGCCATGCGACCGAGACGCTCGAATCCCTGGGCATTGATTTCGAAGTGCAGGTGGTCTCTGCCCACCGAACGCCGGATCTGCTGTTCGAGTATGCGGAAACCGCGGTAGACCGGGGCCTGAAAGTCATCATTGCCGGCGCCGGCGGAGCAGCACATTTGCCTGGGATGACGGCGGCCAAAACACGCCTGCCGGTGCTCGGAGTGCCCGTCGAGTCAAGAGCACTCAAAGGCATGGATTCATTATTGTCGATTGCACAGATGCCCGGCGGCGTACCGGTAGGCTGCATGGCGATCGGCAAAGCCGGCGCCATCAACGCCGCCTTGCTCGCTGCATCCATACTGGCAACGTCCGATGCCGCAATCGCAGCATCCCTGGACGAGTTTCGAAAGAACCAGACCGAGTCCGTTCTGGCGGCGCCAGAACCGGACAAGTAATCGTGCGCTAGCGCAATTCCCATGGATTTTTCGCGATGAAGACAATCGGCGTTATCGGGGCCGGGCAACTCGGTCAGATGCTGGGGTTCGCAGGACAACCGCTCGGCCTGAAGTTTGTCTTCCTCGACCCCGCGGATAATCCGCCTGCCGCCGCGGTCGGCACTGTTCTCCGGTTTCCGTTTGATAGTGAGGAGGGTCTGACGAAACTTGCTGCGATGAGCGATCTGATCACGTATGAATTCGAAAATGTCCCGGTATCGGCACTGGACAAGATCACTGCCGATACCCCGGTGTATCCGCCGGCCAAAGCCCTTGAGCATGCGCAGGACCGGCTCGCCGAGAAACAACTGTTTACGTCAATCGATATCCCGATCCCCGGGTTCAGAACGATCGACTCGGTCGATGACCTGCAGCGAGCTGCAGCCGAGATTGGCTTGCCGATTGTGCTTAAAACCCGCCGCCTCGGTTACGACGGCAAGGGCCAGCGAATAATTCGCAAGCGCAGCGATTTTGCGGAGGCCGTCACCGGATTGGGGGGAACGGACCTTATTGCAGAACAGTGTGTGCCGTTTGACCGGGAAGTCTCCGTAATCGGATCCCGCAATGTTCGTGGAGAAATTTGCATCTACCCGCTTGCCGAGAACGAACACAGGAATGGCATTCTCCGAGTGTCGCGGGCGCCGGCTGAGGGATCAGGCCTGGATGTCATCGCGCAACGCTATCTGACGGATCTGCTGAACCGCCTGGACTACGTGGGTACGCTCGCCCTGGAATTGTTTGTCGTTGGAGAACAACTACTGGCCAATGAGTTCGCTCCACGCGTACACAATTCCGGCCACTGGACAATCGAGGGCGCAATGACCAGTCAATTCGAGAATCATTTGCGTGCGATTCTGGATATGCCGCTTGGTGATCCGGGCATGCGTGGCAAAGCCGGTATGATCAATCTGATTGGTACCATGCCCGATGGTCTCCCAGGCGCAATGAACGGCACGGCAAACTGCACGAAGCACCTGCACGACTATGGTAAAGCTCCGCGGCCGGGGCGAAAACTCGGCCACATCACCGTCGTCGCGAATACGATTGCCGAGCGCGAATCTGCACTAAGTAAAATCGCCGCAAGACTTACTGGTTAAGTCAAAATGTACCCGTGTCTCAGTCCTGTTCAGGACGGGGATCGCAGTTTCGTATGGCCGATTGACGCATAATCCGGGTACACTAATGCGATCCGGTCAAAATGGTCCGACCCGCGCGATAACAAGAAAAGATATCGGAATGTCCTACCTGGAACACTACAAACTCGAAAAGCCACCTTTCGGCCTTACCCCTGATCCAGACTTCGTCTACTGGAGCAAGCAGCACGCGCGTGCCAAAGCCTACATGGAATCGACGATCTGGTTGTCCGATGGCTTTGTCGTCATAACCGGCGAAATCGGTTCTGGTAAAACGACACTTCTGCAATCGTTCCTTGCCGAACTTGAAGACGACGTCGTCTATGCAGTCGTGTCACAGACGCAACTTAATGCGACCCAGTTTCTCCAGGCGGTTCTGACCGAGTTTGGCTTCAAACCATTTAACAAAAAGAAGGTTGAATTGCTCGACATGCTCAACATGTTCCTCATCGAGCAATATGCAGCCGGAAAGAAAGTCATTCTGATCGTGGATGAGGCACAAAATCTGAGCACCAAGGTACTCGAAGAAATTCGCCTGCTCTCCGGAATCGAAACCAGCACAGAAAAAGTGCTGCGCATTATCCTTGCCGGACAACCGGAGCTGAAGGGCACGCTCGACAGCGACCGTCTCAAACAACTGGTACAGCGTGTCCGATTGCGGTTTCATCTGGGTGCGCTGAGCAGCGATGATATGCGTGAATACGTGGAGCACCGCCTGCGAGTCGCCGGTTGCGAGGAAGCCAATCTGTTTGACGACAGTGCCTTCCCGGTCATATACCGGTATTCAGGAGGTGTTCCCAGGCTGGTTAACACAATCTGCGATTCCGCCATGCTGGTGGGATTTGCGGATGAAAAAACGGTGATTAGCGGCGAGGATATAGAGACCACCGCGGCTGAGCTCGGCTGGCAGGAACACGAAGATACCACCGGGTCGCATCGGGTCCTGCCCAGGCTGGTCGTGCCAACAGAGGCCTCCAATGAGTTCTTGACTCGCATCGAGGTTCGCATGGAAGGCAAGGTCATTGCTGACTACAGATTCGAAGAGGGGCGCGTAATTGTCGGCCGTTCGCCGGACAACGAAATCTACATTGATAGTAAATATATCAGTCGTCACCACGCGCAAATTGTCAGCAGCGCAACCGGATGCATGGTGGAAGATCTCAACAGCACGAACGGCATATTCATCGATGAGACAGCCATAAAGAGAAGGAATCTGGTTGAGGGCGATATCATCTCGGTCGGCATTCACGAACTCGTATACCACGACCTTCGTGATGCTGACGATGACGAAGATGAAGCGGACGAAGACGACTCCGCCATCCAGGAAGCCTGAGACGAGCCGTTTAGTCTTCCCGGGTCTTCAGTCCGCGATGATCATGCAGGCGATAATCACGTCGCTTAAGAAACAGGACCAGCCCGCCGACGAGCGAGCCAATGCCGACGACAAAGCATATTGTCGGCCAGTACCAGTGGTTCAAATACATCGATGCGATCAGAGACACGCCGCCTGACGCCAAATAGAAATATGGCAGACTCTCGTAAATCGGTTTGGACACCCACATATCGTCATCCCCTGATGATCAGGCGCGATTTATTCTCCACAGGCTCACGGCCCAAGTCCAGTGGCGAGAAGCAATTTAGCGAAATATCGGCGCTGTTGGCTGCTGCCGAGGAACCGCCTGGGCTCATTCTCGCCCGAAAGCGAGGAAGCGTTTCAGGCGTGCCGCGATAGAATCAGAGAGACCGTCGACATCCAGATCAGGCTCACTATCAAGTCCGTTTTTCTTCATTCTCTGAACCAATTGGCGGGCATTAGCGTCCATGTCCTGCTCTGTTATTGTGTTTTCAAAACCCACTGTCATCTCTCCTTGTAAGACCAGTTGATTTGATTAAGACCGACCGTCGATCGGTCAGCCACCATACTACGGACATAATAAGATCGCAGTGAAGAAAATCACAACAAGAAGACTCGAGTCCGTCTCAATTTGATCTTATGTCAATTGAGCTCCGGGTCAGGCAGTACCACCCACCGTCAACTCATCGATCAGCATGCTGGGCTGCCCGACGCCAACCGGAACTGACTGTCCGTCCTTGCCACAGGTGCCGACACCTTCGTCGAGGGCCAGATCATTCCCGAGCATGGATATGCGACCCAGCGCCTCCGGTCCGTCGCCAATTAACATCGCGCCCTTCACCGGGGTCGTCACTTTGCCGTTTTCGATGAGATAAGCCTCGTTGGCGGAAAACACGAACTTGCCGGACGTAATGTCCACCTGGCCGCCTCCAAAGTTCGGCGCGTACAGCCCTTTGTCGACCGATCTGATGATCTCTTCCGGATCATGCGGGCCGGGAAGCATGTAAGTATTGGTCATTCTCGGCATGGGAATGTGCGCGAACGATTCACGTCGACCGTTGCCAGTCGGAGCGACACCCATGAGCCGCGCATTCATCTTGTCCTGCATATAGCCTTTGAGGACACCGTTTTCAATCAATACGTTGTAGCTGCCCGGCGTACCTTCATCATCCACCGCCAGTGAGCCACGACGATTGGGCAGTGTTCCATCATCCACGATTGTGCACAACGGTGATGCGACGTTCTGGCCAACACGACCAGTGAAAGCGGACGTCCCCTTGCGATTGAAATCACCTTCAAGGCCGTGCCCAACGGCCTCATGCAGCAAAATACCGGGCCAGCCCGGACCTAACACCACCGGCATCGTTCCCGCCGGTGCCGGGCTCGCCTCGAGCAATACAATGCCCTGACGAACGGCTTCGCGAGCGTAACCCATCGCTCTGTCGCCTTCGAGAAAATAGCTTAGATCCGCTCTCGCGCCGCCTCCGGAATAGCCTTGCTCCCGCTTACCATTTTCTGTAACGATCACCGTGACATTGAGCCGCACCAATGGACGAACATCCGCCGCGAGCGTGCCGTCGGCGGCGGCGATCAATACCAGGTCCTGATTGCTGCTAAGACTCACGATGACCTGTTCCACGCGGGGATCCAGTTTCCGCGTTTCCTCATCAATCCTGCTGAGCAACGCTTTTTTCTGGTCGTCGCCAATGCTCGTCGTCGGATCTGTGGCCGGATACAGGCGCGGCGACTCTCCAACTGAGGCGATTTGCACAGATCGCGACTGCCCTTGCCGTGATATACCCCGTGCAGCGTCCGCCGCGCCCTGCAAAGCAGGCAAAATCAGCTCTTCCGAATAGGCGAACCCGGTCTTGTCGCCGCAAACAGCGCGCACACCAACGCCCTGATCCAGGCTGAAGCTGCCCTCTTTCAGGATGCCGTCTTCGACGGTCCATGACTCGCTGCGACTCACCTGGAAATACAGGTCAGCCGCGTCCACATCGCGCATATACAAGGACCCGAGCGCATTGACGAGATGCTTCTCATCCAGCCCGGCTGGCAATAGCATTTGCGACATCGCGGTGTCGATGGCTGTCGTATCTTTACTGGCAGAGGTCACGTTTGGGTCGTCCTGATTTATTGCGAAACATCAATACAGCTGGCAAGGCTACTCGTTTCCACGAAGCGCTGCGAGTCGGTCCTCTCGATAACCGGTTCTTCCCACGAACCGTCGACCGAATAATAGGCCTGGCCGACGTCCTTCAGCGGTTTTCTGAAAATCCGTGAGAAGACGAATAATGCGGCCGCCACCTGTGGGCCGCCGATGAGACCGCCGACGACTGGCAGCGTATTGCCAACATTTGCGCTTACGATCGCCGATTGATTGTAATCCCGCGTGACGAGCCCGGTTCGTCCAACTATGCCAACATCGGCTGACGTCCCGGCCACGGTCAGGTCGCAGGTAAACGCTTGCCCGTTAACGAGGCGAAAACTGCCGGTTATCCGATCGAAACTGAATCCTGTATCGAATACATCACGAAAATCGAGTGCCAGTCTGCGCGGCAATGCCGTGAAACTCATCAGCCCGAATACCCTGCCGGCACCGGGTTCGACGTCAGCCAGTTGTCCGGCACCCAGGTTAACGGAAACATCTCCAGTTATCAGACTCATGAAGTCTTTGCGCGGCCCACCGGCCCACGCGACTGACAGATCGATCGCCATCGAGTCGCCGATTATGCCTGGCTCATAATCCAATCGATTGAATGTTTCCTGCACATTTGTGCTCTTGAGTGTTGCGTCTATAAACGTCCGCTGCCCGGACTCCTCGTAGGCATCGACGATCCAGCCGGCACCACCTGAAATCGTGTAAGTCGCATCGGTGGTAACCAGGTTTGAGGCCTCAAGCCCACGATTCGTCTTTTCGAAGTCGGCTTCGAGCTGCCCGAGTCTGCGGTTACCAATGCCGAAATCCTTTACCTGTATCAAGATACCGGGAAGCGCACGTGGGTCCAGTAAAGTGCTCTCATCACTCTCGAGGTCGTCGTCACCGGGCAGAATCAGTCGTTCCATTTCCAGCGTCATTGGGTTCCCGGAATTGAAGTCATATGGAACGGTTACGAGTCCATTGGCCTGCTCGCCGATTATTTCGACCCGCCAGCCTGCTCCGCCGCGATTGACAGCGATACGATGGTTCGTGAACTTCTGGCCGATCGCGTAAAAACGATTTACATCGATATCAATTGATCGAATGCGATCACCCAGGCCCAGCTGCCGATCTCCGCTACGTCCCGCAGCGAGCCATGCATGCAGATCAAGTTCCGGAGTCTGGCCATGAATATGTAGTCCGCGAACTTGCGGATCACGCGGGTCTTCGCCGACCGCAAGCACGCCTCGATCAAAATCCCAGGCTCCAGAAGCGTTCAGGAAATTTGCACGCCAGCTCAAATTATCGCCGAAGGTACCCGATGCGGTGATCTGCTCCTTCGCCGGAAACTCGATGTTAAGTGTCATGGGCAGCGACTCATCGTCGGATTTACCCAGCGGTGCAGGCAAATCCGACTCAAAGCCAAACAGGTCTGATTCAACCTGTATTTGCAGCGGCCCTGGCCGCGGCCCGCGGGCGTTCGGAAAACGCACTGTGGCAATGTAATCAGCGTCGCCGCTCAAGACGTTTCCAACAGGCGCGCCAAGTTCGGCCTCCAGCGCATCCGCTGTTGTCCGCCCGACAGCATTGAGCACCACACTATACGGCGCCTGATCGTCGCCGATGCGTTGCAGATCGAGATCGACGGTCTGACCGAGAAAGCGGCCGAACAATGACTCGGACGATGCATCGCTGCGGGTAATATTAACCACACCGTTTAGCTCGGAAATCGGTGCCGCCAGGCCTTGCACACGAATCATCCCATCGCTCAAACGAATCCGGGTGGCAAAGTCGTAATTCTCCTTATCCTGAATTGGGTAAGTAATCTCCAGGTCGAAAGAAGCATCGCCATCTACGGCAACACGACTGACCTGCCCACCCAGTACGCTATCAATCGGGCTGTTAGCCACGTAGTCTTTTATGGATTCGAGTGTGCCGGTCGCGAAGGCTTCGATGTTCAGAATCGGCTCACGCAGATCGGTAATTTCGATTCGTGCGTTTTCCACCGTGTTGCCACGATTGACGGCGGAATTCACATGTGAGTACATCCGCACGTTATCGACGACCAGGTCAAGATGTCGAAATTCAGGTGCCGGCCAATTGTCCGAATATTTCAGAATCGCGTCTTGCAGCCGGGCTTCAATGCGAAACACACCTTCGCCATTGTCGAAGGGAAATTCGTCGAGCGCGCCATTGAAACGCGTTGTGCCTCTATTGACGCGACCTGCTACCAATGCATCGACGAGCCACTGACGTAGCGTGGGCGAGACCAGTTTCACGGGGAGGTAACGATACATCTTGCTCAGGTCGTAAACACTCCAGCTACTGTCAAAATCGACCACCGGTGCTGCGCCGTCGCCGGGCAAACTGACCTGCAAACTCATCTGGCTATCGAAATCCGTGTTGCGAATTCTTACGCTGTCTGACAGCACAAGCATGCCGGCGGCATTGCGCCGCCAGATGATTGTGCCGAACGCGTCGTCGAGTGTCAGAACATCGGACAGGTGTGCGCGCAGATCGAGCCTCAAATCGGTCGATTCAATTTCAACGCGACCACCATCACGATCCGCACGAACCCGACCACTGAGTTCACGCACGCCCGGCTTGTCATCAACCGAAGCAATTCCTGCCGATTCGAGATCGGCCGAGATGTCAAACTCTGGATCGTCCGTCTGCAAACCCGTCAGTTCAACAGTCGCGTCACGCAAAATGCCGGATGGATCATAGGCAACCAGCATGTCTCGCTGTTCTTCCGGCAGCCAGTCGGTGATGTATTTCAGGTCGTTGAGGTTGAAATAGGTGGCGCTGGTTCGGAGGCCCTGAATGGTTCCATCCGGCGCCTGCATCACTCTTACCTGCAGCTCGGATTGCGGCCACTCGCCGCCGGCTGTGGACAAGCGCAACTGGTTGGCGCCAAGCAACCAGCCGTCGAGCTCGGTTGAGTACTCGAAAACGCCCTGCAGATCTAATGGCGCCAGGATTTCGGACCCCTGTGCATGAAAGTCCCTGATGCGCAGATCGGATGTTGCACGCAGAATCCGGCCACCGTTAATATCGACCCACAGGTCCAGGTCCAGCGTTCCCGAATCTACGACAGGCAGACCGACCGGTTGCAGTCGCGACCAGCCACTTACGGCCAGCGAATTCCCCTTGATGTAGAACTGCCAGGTGCTTTCATCATAGTGCCGGTCCAGCTGGTTTGCCGAAACCTCAAGCCGCCCACCGAATTCCTGCGGCAGATCGATTTCCGCTTCCAGTATGAGCTCTGCCTGTTTTCGCAGGATGCTCAGTGATTCGATCGTCAGCGGCAAGACCTGCCCGGATGCAGGATGTTCGTAGGCGACCGCAATATTTTCTCCTACGATTTCAACATTCCCGCCTTGTTGCGCAGCCATATCGCGAGACCCGAGGAGCTCGTCTAAAGGCGTGCCCTGCAACAACCACTCGCCATCTTCGTTCTTGCGAATGTCGACCGTCGTATCGCGTATGCTGACGCGATCGACAACCAGTTCCCGATCTGAAATCAGGCGCAGGAGTCCCACACCCACGCTAACCTCCTGGGCCTGCAACAGGCTTTCACCGGTTTCTATCTGTCTTAACTCGGCGTCAAAAAAACTCAGCTCCGGTCCACTCAGGCGCCAGCGTGCATTCATGCCGGAGAATTCGACTTCCATGCCAATCGCTGCGCTCGCCCACCCCTTGATCTCTTCCTGGTACTCAGGAAGTCGCGGCAACATCATGCGGAAGATTCCGACCGCAATCGCAAGAATGATCACAGTCGCCGCGCCGAGGTAGGCGATAGCTTTGATCAGTTTTTGCAGGTAATACTTCATAGTCGGTGTTGGCTTGCGGTCATCAGATCAGAACGACGTCGAACTGGTCCTTTAGATAAAGCGATTCCGGCTGCAGGCGTATCGATTTGCCGATCTGGCTCTCTATCTCCGCGAGACCCCTGGCCTCGTCGTCCAGCAGGAGCTCGATCACGTCCTGATGCGCCAGTACCAATGCTTCATCAAATTTAAATTGCCGGTGTTGCCGTATGATCTCCCGAAAAATCTCGAAACAGACGGTGGCTGCGGTCATAACAAACCCGCGGCCATCGCAGTTGTCACAATCCTCACAAAGCACGTGGCCCAGGCTTTCACGTGTTCGCTTGCGTGTCATCTCGACCAGCCCGAGCGGCGATACCGGCGTGATCTGATGGCGGGCGTGATCGCGGGACATGGATTGCTCCAACACCTGCATCACTCGTTCACGATGATCCTGTTCCTCCATATCGATGAAATCTATGATAATGATTCCACCCAGATTTCTTAGACGCAATTGACGTGCGATCGTTACCGCTGCCTCGAGATTCGTTCGGTAAATCGTCTCTTCGAGGTTTCGGTGGCCCACAAAGCCGCCCGTGTTGACATCAATTGTCGTCATCGCTTCAGTCTGATCGAAAATTAGATATCCGCCTGATTTTAAGGAAATACTTCGACCGAGGGCTTTCTTGATTTCATCCTCTGTCCCGTGCAGGTCAAAAATTGGCCTACGGCGTTGATAGTGCTCGAGAATCGGCGTCAAATCGGGCAGGAAACTCTCGGTAAACGACCGCATCTTCTCGAAATCAGCCGCCGAGTCGACCAGAATGCGTTCAACGTCGCTGGTGACCATGTCTCGCAGGACCCTGATTGGCAGAGGCAAGTCTTCATGCACCAGTGTTTTTACCGCAGTCTTGCTGCACGTAAGCTGAATGGCCGACCAGAGCTTGCGCAGAAAGGCGAGATCCGCCCGCAGCGCATCCCGGCTAACGCCCTCGGCGGCAGTCCGCACGATCACACCATCCGGCTGATCATCCTCTTCCAGAATACTTTCCAGGTCTGACCGCAAGCGGTCGCGCTCCAACTCAACCTCGATACGCGCCGAAACGCCTACGCCGGAACCCATCGGCAACAGCACCAGGAAACGCGACGGCAGCGTAATAAACGTGGTCAGCCTGGCGCCTTTGGAGCCCAGCGGATCCTTGACCACCTGCACGAGTACATCCTCACCCTCCCGCACCAGGTCCTTGATATTGGGAAGGGCGTCTTCGTCGTTGCCGTTCGCCGCCAAACCCGGCCTTGTGATATCCGAAGCGTGCAGGAAGGCAGTTCGTTCGAGGCCGATATCGATGAATGCAGCTTGCATACCGGGCAACACCCGCGACACCTTGCCTTTGTAAATGTTGCTGATCAGCCCGCGGCGGGCAGCCCTCTCGATGTGAACGTCCTGCAGAATCCCGTTTTCCAGTAGCGCCGCGCGAACTTCGCGCGGAGTCACGTTAATGAGTATCTCTTCTTTGGGCGATTCTTCGGTCATGATGTCTTCAGTTCAGGCAAAACGTGAATCCCCGCTGATTTCAGCAACTCTGCAGTCTCGAATACCGGCAAACCAACCACGCCTGAATAGCTGCCGATCACTTTCTCGACGAAGACGCCGCCGTATCCCTGGATAGCATAAGCACCGGCTTTGCCGACCGGCTCCCCACTTTGCCAATATGCACGCGCCTCGTCAGGATATAAGTCGCGAAACCGCACCTCGGTCTCCGAGAGCCGGGTTTCGCAGTCTCCTGCGCGACGCAAGGCGACCGCGGTGAGGACCCAATGGACGCGACCCGAGAGCGCAGCCAGCATTGCCAGGGCGTGCTCTTCGGACGTTGGTTTACCAAATATCTGTTCATCGACGACCACCACGGTGTCCGCGGCCAGGATCGGTAATCCCGGATACTCGTGTGGATCGACGGCACACGCTTTCTCACGCGCCAGGCGAAGAGCCAGATCCCCGGCGTTTTCGTCCGGCAGTGCCGTCTCGTCGATATCGACTCCGGCAAAACTATGGGCGATATCGATTGAATTCAGTATGTCACGACGGCGCGGCGAAGATGATGCAAGGTGAAGCACGGGCTGATCCATTGCTATTCCCGGTGGTAGGGATGGCCGGCAGATAACGACCATGCACGATAAAGCTGCTCGGCGAAAAGAATTCGTGCCAATCCATGCGGCAAAGTGAGCTGCGACAATGACCACCGGGCATTGGCGCGCTCCAGCACGTCACTGGCGAGGCCATCCGGGCCGCCGATGATGAAAACCAGGTCGGCACCCACCGTTTGCCACTCCTCGAGCTTGCCAGCCAGCTGTTTGCTCGTTGATTGCCGGCCACGTTCATCCATCGCTATGACGTAATCAGCTGGCCTTATCTTTGTCAGAATCTTAATGCCTTCGGCATCCTTCGCGACGCTTGCTGGCTCGCTCTTGTTGCGCCTCGTGGTGCTTATGGCGTCCAGCCTGAACTGCCAGTGCCGCGGCAACCGCGTAACATAGTCAGCAAATGCAGAATCGACCCACGCTGGCTGTCGATCGCCAACCGCGATTAAGCGCACGTGCATCGCTAGGCGTCGGTGGCGGTCCGGTCCTTCGCCGGGCTCAGGGACCAGAGTTTTTCGAGATTATAGAATTCCCTGACGCGGGGGAGCATCACATGAACGAGGGTATCCCCGAGATCCAGCAATACCCACTCACTGCCGCTTTCGCCCTCAATTCCGGCAGGACGATGACCGGCCGCCCTGGATTTCTCGGCGACCGCGTCGGCCAGTGCCTTGACGTGTCGATTGGAAGTGCCGCTGGCGACCACCATGTAGTCGGTCACTGTGGTCAGGTCGCGGACGTCCAACCTCACAATATCGTTACCCTTTACCTCTTCAAGCGCATCAACCGCTAATTGACTAAGTTGTTCACTGTTCATTCAATCTTCCGTTCAAATTACAAATCTTGTTATTCGGATTCGCCACCGGAACTTTCGTTCGGCGGATTCACGTAGCAGTTACTCGCACTGATAACGTCACGCACAGCGTCCGGAAGCAGAAAACGGGGATCGCGGCCGACCGAGACGAGTTCGCGAATCTCTGAAGACGAAATCTCGAGTTGAGTCACGTCGTGAATATAGATATGGCCCGCCCTCGCCTGGTGCAAATCGCCTATCCTGTGCGTGCCCCTGTCCGCCAGCAATTCCCCCAGCGGCCCCATGTCGGGTGCACGCCAACCGGGACGATGCGCCACAACAATGTGCGCCAGTTGCAATATCTCTCGCCAGTGATACCACTTCGGCAAGCTCAGAAACGCGTCCATACCGATTATGAGTCCAATCGGGCGAAGCGGAAATTCGCTGCGCAGTGCAGACAGCGTATCGACCGAATAAGAGGGTCCATCACGTTGCAGTTCGCGGTCATCGACGACAAACCCGTGTTGTGCCTCGGTCGCGACCTTTACCATCTCCAGGCGCATTGCCGCATTCGCGATAGGCGTGCCGCGGTGTGGCGGATTTCCGCAGGGCATGAAGCGGACCTCGTCGAAACGCAACGCCTGCAGCATTTCAAACGCCGTTCGCAGGTGTCCGTAGTGAATCGGATCAAAAGTACCGCCAAATATTCCCATCGGGCTCAAAGCATTACTCCATTTTCAGGCGGCCCGCGCACCGCCGGCTGAGAGTTCCATCACGATCTGTGTTGCCAGCTGCCACGGATCACCGCGCATCTGACCTTTTGCAGCTGCGTCCGCCTTTCGCGAAAGCTTCAGAAAACGGTAAAAATCGGCCGTCTGATGTCTGCTGATACAGGCCCGCACCAATGCCTGCCTGTTCTGCCAGACGCCAGCTTTGCGCATGCCTGCACTCAATTCCATGCCGGACCGAACCTGGTCGGCTAATCCGGCCAGCATGCGCAACTCGCGAGTCAACGCCCACATGACGATCACCGGTTCCACACCTTCGATCCTTACGCCGGCCAGCACCCTTATGGCGCGCGCCGCGTTGCCGCTGACGGCAGCATCAACCAGCTTATAGACATCAAATCGACTCGAGTCGGCAACGGCGGCGTCGGCATCAATTGCGGTCAACGGTCCCTCACCATGCAGGAGACGAAGTTTTTCTATTTCCTGTTGGGCGGCGAGCAAATTGCCCTCAACCCGATTCGCGATTAGCCGCACGGCATCCCGCTCCGGCTGTAATCCTTTGCTACGCATCCGTTCGTTTATCCAGGCAGGCAATTCACGCGGCGCCACCGGCCAAATCTGAATCGACGCGCCATGCGCTTCCAGTGCGTTTACCCATTTGGTTTTCTGCGCGTTTCGATCGAGCTTCGGGGCACTGACAATAAATAGCAGGTCGTCTCCGGCGAATGCCGCGAAATCCGCGATGGCAGCACTGCCTTTGACACCCGGTTTGCCGGTAGGTAAACGTAGTTCCACGATTCGTTTTTCAGCAAACAGGGAAAGATTGCCACCTGCATTTGCGAGCTCGTTCCAGTCAAATCCGGTCGCCTGTACAAATAATTCCCGGGAGCCAAACCCGTGGTCACGCGCCTTGGCGCGAATCTCATCCAGTGCCTCCTGGACGAGCAGCGGCTCATCGCCGCTGACCAGGTAGCACGAGCACAGGGATTTATTGAGATGCGACGGAAGCTGATTTGCGGATATTTTCACGCAGGAAACTTAAGATTTCATGGGCGGCGGATGATACGCGCGATGATTCGATTCGTCACAGACATTCATCGGCCTGCAAGTTGCTCCAGTGCCACCGCTTCACCGTCGATGAGCACCGGAATCCCGTCGTCCACAGGGTAAATAATTTTGCCGTCGTCCGTCACCAGCGCCTCCTTGAGCACCTGGTCGAGTGTGACACCATCCCGGTTGACAAGATTCCCGGCCTCGATTGCCGCATTCACTGACGCGAGCAAATCCTTGCGCGCGAGCGACAGGCCCTTGTGGGTAACCGGGCAACACAGTATTGACAGCAGTCTTTTGTCCATCGTAATTTTCAGCAAACCCTTATATTACAGTGACTTGTTTCACATATTGTTATGTTATACCATTTCAATCCCGAGGGCGTATTGAGCACGGCGAATTCTTCCGGCGCAAACCTTTCAGCCCCTTCCCCGAGCATAGCCGCAAGCGCAAATGGATAACAGTTCCAGACATAAAGCTTTCCTGGATAAGATCGCCGTAGCGCTCTCGGGACTGTGCCTCCTGCATTGCCTGCTATTGCCGTTTGTGGTCGCGGTATTGCCTTTCCTGGGGCAGTTTGGCACTGATCATTTTCACGCGGAATTGCTGCTTTTCGTCATTCCGCTGAGCGTCATCGCACTCGGCGTCGGCTATCGTCGTCACCACCATGCGGAGGTGCTGGTCTTTGGCGCGCTCGGACTCACCATCCTTACCATCGGCGGCACCTTTGTACACGACACTTACGGTGAGATGGCGGACCGTGCGATGACGGTCACTGGTTCAATCATTCTTGCTTTCACGCACTACCGAAATTTCCGCCTGGCAAAGAAGGACCTGCAACTAATTTCGCAGTGACTTCAGAAGATCATGCCGCTTAAATCTTTCGGCAAGGTCAATCGCATGCGCCCGGTCATCCGCCTTTGGTTTCCAGCGCGGATCCGCGTGTAGACAGGTAGACATCAGCTTTAGCGCTTTTGCATCAAGCTCATGATGTAGCAGATGCGAGAGATACGTCTGGGCGTAGAATAACGCTGCGTCTTTTGATTCCCATCTCATCATCTCGCCAAAAAACCACGCGGATGCGGCGTCGACATCGGATTCGTTTTGAATCCAGTCGAGGATATGCGCAAACCCGCCTTCGCGATTGCCGCGACTGATAAAACCATACGCGTGGTTCGCGACTTTCTGGCGTTCCAGTTCCAATTCACGGGCAATCTCTTCGTCGCCGACTTCGAGTGTCGCCTCGATGCTGAGATCGACCGCCAGGTCCCTGGAATGCAGCAAAGCGCCCGTGAGCGTAAACAGGAGGACTGCCTGGTAACTGGTGCCCAGGTCAACGAGGAAAAACGGCGTGCCGTTCGCGGCAAGCAGGAACAGGATGCCGGTCATGGCGATGACGATCGTCGGCACCATCAGGTAGTCAACGCCACAGACGCGTATCATGCGCGCGATCGCTATTGGGTTGAGGCTCTCCTCCGGTGAATGTGTAATGGCGAGGATCCCGAGTGAAGCCGGCGCAACCAGGATGATCAACAGCCCGAAAATCGTGGCCAGCCACGCGTACTGGGTTCCCTCCAGCCAAATCCCGGTCCATATCAGCAGCGCTAACAAAACGAACGGCGTGAGCGTCCAAAGGCTGTCCGCCGGAGCAAACATTTCGGCACTTGGAACGGGGGACTCCCTGCCATTCGCACGAGCTTCAAGGAGATAAAGCAAATAGCGAAAGTAGGCCGGAGCCACCAGGACAAGAAGCCAGATCCCGATGAGTCCTGCCTTTGCAACGAGCGAAAACATCAGCCAGAAAAACAGCATCGCAAGTACGATGGCCATGTCGGTGAGTGGATAGACTATCTCGCGCAGAATCTCAGCTGGCCTCATCTTGCTCCTCCCGGGCAGGAGGCACAGGGTCGTATCCGGAACCACCCCAGGGATGACACCGACTGATTCGCTTTAGTGTCAGCCAACCGCCCTGCAGGCCGCCGTGCGTTCGCAGTGCTTCCTCCGCGTACGCCGAGCAGCTGGGCTCGAAACGACAATTCGCGCCCAACAGGGGTGAAATCGCAGTGCGATATAGCCACACCAATCCCAACAGCGGCCACGCAAGCAATTTGCCTGTGAAACGCATATCAGGCCGCCTCGACGGCCTCGCTGGCAAAAGAATGGATCGCCTTCAGCATAGCGGCCAGGCCGTTGCTGCGAGTCGGACTCAAGTGCTGCTCGAGTTGCAGCGTAGCTACAAAATCGGCCGGCGTATCGATGATGTCCTGCGGTTTTCGATCGCTGTAAATTCGCAGCAGCACAGCGATCAGTCCGGAGACGATAGCCGCATCGCTGATCGCCTCGAAATGCAGTCGATCATCCTTGAGCTCCGCGACAAACCAGACCTGCGATTGGCAGCCTTTGATCTTGTTGGCGTCCGTTTTGGCCGCTTCCGGAAACTCGGGCAGGCGACGACCCAGATCGATAATGTACTGGTAGCGGTCCATCCAATCATCAAAGAACTGGAATTCCTCGATCAACGCAGCCTGCGCTTCCTGCACTTCGTTCATCAGCTTCTGCGCCAGCGAGCGCCCGACGGACCGTCTTCGATAGTAATGCCCGCCTCTGTCAGGCGATCACGAATACTGTCCGCGGCTGCAAAGTCACGACTCGCCCGGGCCTCTTCACGACGCTTGAGCAATGCATCGATATCCTCTCCGGACAACTCCCCATCATCGCTGCCGGCAAACCAGACGTCGGGATCCATCTGCAGAATACCCAGCAAATCTCCTGCAGCAAAAATCTCTGCGGCCAGAATTCTGCGTTCGTTGCCGTCTGTGGTCTTGTTCAGCGCGCGTGCAAGATTGAACAGTTCCGCCAGGGCTTTTGGAGAGTTCAGATCATCTTCGAGCGCGTCGATCACCGCCGCCGGCACGCTGGTTGCCGCGCGCTGGTCCGCCGTCACCTCTATGCCCCGTACGGCGCCATAGAGTCGATCGAGCATACTGCGCGCGCCGTCGATGGCCGCGTCCGACCAGTCCAATGGCTGACGATAGTGCGCGCCAAGCAGGGCAAGACGAATCAGTTCACCGGGAATTGACTTGACGAGGTCGCGCACGAGCAGCACGTTTCCCAGCGACTTGGACATCTTCGTACTATCGAGACTGAGAAAGCCGTTATGCAACCAGTAGCGCGCAAACGGAGCACCGTCATGAGCACAGGTACTTTGCGCCATCTCGTTTTCATGATGCGGGAAAACGAGATCCTGGCCACCGGCGTGAATGTCGATTGTTTTACCCAGGTGTTTCTCCGACATGGCCGAGCACTCGATATGCCAGCCCGGCCGGCCGCGGCCCCACGGGGAATCCCAGCCCGGTAGTTCCGGCGTAGACGGTTTCCACAACACAAAGTCCTGCGCGGACCGTTTGTAAGGTGCAACTTCGACGCGCGCGCCGGCGATCATCTCGCGAAGATCCCGCTTCGACAGCTTGCCGTAATCAGGATTGGAGCTGACATCGAACAGCACATGGCCGTCTGCCTCGTAGGCAAAACCCTTGTCGATCAGCGTCACGATCATCGCGATCATCTCGTCGATATGCTGCGTCGCACGTGGCTCGATATCGGGTGGCTGCACGCCCAGTGCACCCATGTCGTCGTTATAGGCCGTGATGAACTGCGCGGTTATTTCGTCGATCGGCTTACCTGTTTCAATGGAAGCCTTGTTTATCTTGTCGTCAACGTCGGTAATGTTGCGGGCGAACGTAAGTTTGTATGTGCGCCGCAAGAGCCGCGCAAGCATATCGAACACGACGGCCGGGCGCGCATTACCAATATGGGCATAGTTGTATACGGTCGGGCCACAGAGGTACATCGTTACCTCCCCTTCCTTACGAGGTTCGAACGCGATTTTCTTGCCTTGCAGCGTGTCATGCAGAAATAGAGTCATGCGGATACAGCCGTGTGCTTTGTAGGGGAGTGATTGTTGAGTTGACCCGACAATGGGCGCAATCATAACAGCGCTGTGTAAAAAGCGTGCCACTCGTCCGGAAGTTTGATGGGCGCGGCCCGGTTACGGCAATGACTAGAAACGGCCCTCGGACTTGGGCAGGCGCCCTGCACGCCGTTTCGCCACTACACTTTGCGGTTCATGAAATGCAATCGCTTTGGCCTGGTAGGTGTATTCGATGGTGCCGATCAGCCACAAAAAATACCCGGACAACTCGATGAATTCCTCGACGGCCATCTTGACCACGCGATGATAATCGTCCGCGAGGATTGCCATCCACAAGGGCGCGTGACCAACCAGCGGTACGAACGCAAAAATGATCGTCGCACCAGCGAACAACAGCGTCATCCCGGGCGATGGCCAGAGCCTGTACCAGGCAATACGAAAGCGACGACGTTGCCGATACGTGTATGCAATCAACAAAGCAAGCACCACGCCCAGCAGTACCTGCCAGAAATTATCGGCCACATACAGGTCGAGAAAGTAATCGAGCTCGCGTATAAAAAACGCCAGCGCCATACCACCAAAAAGGAATGCGACAGGCCGCTGCGTCGGACAATGGGTCGCGACCCAGGCGTAGAGAAGTCCGCAGACGCCGAGTATGCCGACCTGAATCAGCTCAACGGGCGAATATTCGCTGGTGCCGATGGTGTCGCCGGCATCGGCATAGACCTGCAGGTTCAAACTGCCGGGAGAGGCGATCTCGAGGGCCGTCAACAACCAGGTCAACAGGCCGATGCCAAGAAAGTAAAGAAAATAGCGGATCGCGGCCATTGATCGCCCGGGTAAGTTAGTCGCGGAGACAGTTTGCACAGTGCGCCCGCCGAGCGCCAGCCACGGAAATACGATAGCCCGTAACTGGTTGTTTCTTTTAAGTTCCACGCAATCGAAATTCGGGCGTGCCCGCACGATCCAGCAGTCCTTCGCTCTGCAGCCAGGCGCGCGCATCCCCGGCATCAGCGGTGAACCAGCGCTTCGTCGTACCGAGCCTGAAACTGTAACCCCACGAATCCATGTCCTGCATGAGTCTGCCTCGACCAACGCCCGGCAGAAAATCCGCCAGCACGATTTGCAGGTAACAAACCGCGGATTCTTCGATGTCATCGCCACCGGCGTCACGATTAAGTTTTTCGCGGCGATCGGGACTCATGCAAATGATGTGGCCGACTTCGTGTAGCAGCGAGTGGACGGGAGTGTCTCTGCGAACAAAGACCTGGCGGCCGATGATACCGGCCTCAGGATCTCCCCAGAAGCTGCCCGCTATTGATGTATGGTCGGCGATCCATATGACGTGAAGATCAAAGCGGTCAAGTAAGGAAGCGATCGCTTCAGGTCTTAATTCCCCGACCGTCAGTACCGCTGGCTTCTCTTCTGGCTGACCCACGGGTGACCGGCACCAGTTGCCTACGTTGCAGACAACTGGATCAGAATGACCCGGACGAGGTCGTCAACAATGGCTTCGCGAAGCAGTTGCTCTTCTTTCTCTTTGCCGAGCACCAGTGTCTCGTTCCAAATGTAGTCGCGTGTCAGCGTTTGCTTTTGTTCGGCGAGAATATACCGGCCGGTCGTTTCGACGTGGTAATAGACCGTGTAATAGACCTCGAACTCCCGTGGAACATTCCGTGCGGACACTGACAGCACACGCTGCCCGGTTTCATCACCTCGAACTGTAAATATCGCGGTCGCGTCTTTCGCCGAATCAACGACACTGACCCCGGCATTTCTCAGGCCATCGCGAATGCCGCGATAAAACAGGCTATGCCGATCCGTGGCCTCGATGTAGGTTTGCGCCATTTCCGGCGGCAGGGTTGCTGCTCCACGGAGTTGAAATCCGCAACCCGACAGCATCAGCGCCGCCAAAATAACAGCGTTTCTAAATAACAATGTTAACCAGCCGTCCGGGAACCACGATCTGTTTGCGAACCTCTTTATCTGCAATAAAACGCTTCACGTTTTCGTCAGCGAGGGCTTTTGCCGCGACCTCATCACGATCTGCGTCAGCGGCAACCGAAATGCGACCACGCAACTTGCCGTTAACCTGCACTACGATCTCAATATTGTCCTGCTGCAACGCTGCTTCATCAGGCACTGGCCAGCGCTCATCGACGACTGCCGTCTCATGCCCCAGCACCTCCCACAGTTCGTGACAAATATGCGGCACGATCGGCGACAGGAAGAGCACGACAGCCTCCAGCGCTTCCCTGACCACCGCACTACTCTGAGGTGATGCGTCTTCGAGTCGCGTGACAGCATTTAGCAATTCCATACTCGCCGCAACTGCGGTATTGAAAGTATAGCGCCGTCCCATATCATCACTGACTTTGGCGATCGTCTGGTGCGTTTTTCGCCGCAGGTCCCGCTGCGCGTCATTCAGCTGATCGACATCGAGCGACGCCACCCCTCCGGCAGCAACGTGATTGTGTACAGCGTTCCAGAAGCGCTTCAGGAAACGGTAGGACCCCTGAACGCCGTCGTCCGAATACTCCAGCGCCTGTTCCGGTGGGGCGGTGAACATCATGAACAGCCTGACCGTATCTGCGCCATATTTTTCGATAAGTTCCTTGGGATCGACGGTATTGCCCTTGTTCTTGGACATCTTCGCGCCATCTTTCAGCACCATGCCCTGCGTCAGCAGGTTGGTGAAAGGTTCGTCTGCGGCAGACAGGCCCACATCACGCATGACCTTCTGAAAAAATCGCGAATACAGTAGATGCAGAATCGCGTGCTCTACGCCCCCGGTGTACTGATCGACCGGCATCCAATACGCCTCACGCTCATCGAACATCGCGGTGTCGCAGTCCGGACTGGCGTAGCGCGAGAAATACCAGGAAGACTCGACGAATGTGTCGAACGTGTCGGTTTCGCGGCGTGCCGGCTTGCCGCACTGCGGACAGTCAGCCTCATAAAACTCGGGCATGTCTTTCAATGGCGATCCGACACCCGTGAATTCGACGTCTTCGGGCAATATGACCGGCAGCTGATCCTCAGGCACCGGCTGCGCATCGCAATCGTCGCAATAAATAATCGGAATCGGCGTGCCCCAGTATCGCTGTCGCGACACGCCCCAGTCTCGCAAGCGATAATTGACCGTCTTGCGACCACGCCCATCCTCTGCAAATTTCTTTTCGATCGCCGCGAAAGCCTGCGCGAATGTCATGCCGTCAATAAAGCCGGAATTGATCACGCGCCCATAGTCGATGTAGGGCCCCTCTGCAATATCAATGCTGGATCCATCCAGCGGTTCGATGACTTGCGTAATCGGCAGATCATGCCTGGTGGCAAATTCCCAGTCGCGCTGGTCATGACCAGGCACGGCCATGACCGCGCCAGTCCCGTAACTCATCAGGACGAAATTTGCGACCCACAGCGGGACCCGTTCGCCCGTGATGGGATGAACGGCTGAGATGCCCAGGGGCATCCCCTTCTTCTCCATTGTTTCCATTGCGGCTTCCGCCGCCTGCATTTTCTTGCAGTCCTCGATGAACGCAGCAACTTTCTCGTCGGACACCGCCGCTTTGGTCGCCAGCGGGTGTTCCGCCGCAACGGCCATATAGGTCACACCCATCAATGTATCCGGCCGGGTCGTGAATACGGTTAGCGGGTCGCCCTCACCGTCGACGTCGAAAGACAGCTCGATGCCTTCGGATCGGCCGATCCAGTTCCTTTGCATCGATTTGACCGAGTCGGGCCAGCCGGGGAGTTTATCGAGATACTCCAGCAGCTCGTCGGCATACGCGGTAATTTTCATGAACCACTGCGGAATTTCCCGCCGCTCGACCAATGCGTCGGATCGCCAGCCGCGACCATCGATCACCTGTTCATTCGCGAGCACGGTCTGGTCGACCGGATCCCAGTTGACGACAGAATTCTTCCGGTAGACGAGCCCTTTCTCAAACAGCTTGGTAAAGAGCCATTGTTCCCAGCGATAGTAGTCTGGCTTACACGTCGTTACTTCGCGCCGCCAGTCGTAGCCGTAACCCAGGCGCTGAAACTGGCCACGCATGTCCTCGATGTTCTGGTACGTCCACCTGGCTGGCGGCACGCCGCGCTTGATCGCGGCGTTTTCGGCCGGCATGCCAAATGCGTCCCAGCCCATGGGCTGCAACACGTGTTTGCCCTGCATGCGATGGAATCGCGCAATGACGTCGGACAGGGTGAAGACCCGCACATGTCCCATGTGCAGGTGTCCACTCGGATAGGGGAACATGGTGAGGCAATAGAACGGATCCTTGTCGGGGTCCTCGTCAACCTCGAAACAGCGATTGTCGTCCCAGTACTTGCGTGCCTTTAGTTCAACCAGGTCTGGTTTATATGCTACGTCCATCCGCCCTTGTCACTGCTAGTGTGTAAGCTGTCTGCAAAGGGCGGAAGGATAACCGGTTCTGCGCGCCGGCGCAGCATCAGGGGCCTTAAGCCTGCGCTTACCGGGAACTATTCGCCGACGGCAGTTTGCCGCACTTCCAACTGGTAGTGGTCCATCAGAATCTGTGCGACCTCAGGTCGGGAAAACTCCGCTGGTGGTGCAATGCCTTCGCTGAGCAACTCGCGCACTTTGGTGCCGGACAGGAACACGTAGTCCTCCGGCGTGTGATCCTCGACTTCGCTCATCATTACCACCTTATTGAGCTTCTTCGACCAGGCGGTGTGATCCGCCCTGAATATTTCAATTTCAAGCGCAGATGGCGGCAATTCGTCGAACACTGCCTGGGCATCGAATGGCCCATAGAAATCGCCGACGCCGGCGTGATCACGCCCAACGATCAGGTGCGTGGCGCCCATGTTCTGGCGGAATACAGCATGCAGCAGGGCCTCGCGCGGTCCCGCATACAGCATGTCGAATCCGTAGCCATTCACCATGACGGTGTTTTCGGGGAAATAGACATCGACCATCTTACGGATACACGCGTCGCGCACACCGGCAGGAATATCACCGGCCTTCAGCCGACCAAGCAGCATGTGAATCACGATGCCGTCCGCGTTCAGTCGTTCCTGCGCCATACGGCACAGTTCCTCATGCGCCAGGTGCATCGGATTGCGTGTCTGAAATGCAACCACGGTTTCCCAGCCGCGGTCACGAATCTCGTCGCGAATCTCAACAGCCGTCTTGAACGTGCCCTCGAACTCGTCTGCAAAATAGCTGTAATTCAGAACCTGAATTGAGCCCGATATGCAGTATCGACCGGAAGACTGGAAGACGGCGACGCCAGGGTGGTTGGTGTCCAGCGTGCCGAACACCTCCTCGGTAATGATGTCGATTTCTTCCGCGGAGAATTCTTCGATGCGATCAACGTCCATCACTGCCAGGACAGGATTACCGTCCAGATTCGGATCGCGAAGCGCAATTCGCGCGGCTCCCCGAATACCACTGATATCTCCGGTCAGGTTCAGTATGGGCACGGGCCAGAACAACCCGTCAGGCATCTGCATTCTCGAAGCGACGCTCAATGCTTCGACCCGGCTCATGAATCCGTTCAGCGGCGTGAAGTAGCCTGCTCCCAGCATGACCGCATTTGCAGCGGCTGCCGAGTTCAGTACGATCGAAGGCAGGGACTCTGCCGCAGCAATCAGCGCCTGGCGGCTCGCTGCGTCGTGTACGTAACGTGCGTTAAGGGCGTCCGCCCCGTGTGGCTTAATCATCCCTGGCTCCCTGGTGCCGCTGCAGAACCGTCAAATTCATCGCTGGCACGCGTCATGTATTGTGTTTGAATCGTGTCCGTTTTGACCAGATAGTCGATAATGATCCCGACTTCTTCTTCGACACTCATTTCATCCGTCTTCAGATGAATTTCCGGATTCACCGGCGCTTCGTAAGGATCGTCGATACCGGTAAAATTCTTGATCTCGCCGGCACGGGCTTTCTTATACAAACCCTTCGGATCACGCTCTTCGGCGACGCTCAGCGCGCAATCGACATGGACCTCGACAAACTGGATATTGGCGGCCTCGTGTAACGACCTGACCTCATCCCGGTCGGCGCGGTAGGGGCTAATGAAACTTGATAGAGCAATCGTTCCCGCATCACCGAACAATTTGGCAACCTCACCAATGCGACGAATGTTTTCCTTGCGATCTTCTTCCGAAAAACCAAGATTCTTGTTTATGCCAAGCCGAACGTTGTCACCGTCCAGCCGGTAAGACAGCTTTCCCATGGCAAACAGCGCTTTTTCCAGTGCAACGGAGATTGTGCTTTTGCCGCTGCCGGATAATCCCGTAAACCAGATTGTGATGCCCTTCTGCCTGAGTATTTCGTATCGCTCCTCGCGCGATATTTCGCCATCGTGCCAGGTTACATTTGTAGCGATTTGCTTAGCCATCTTCTTTCCTTCCATCAAATTGGTTATTTTATTGAACGGCGTATCCCTACTGACGTTCTTTTGTCCTGCGTTCCCGAAATCCGTTCAGCACCATGTCCGTGCATTTCTGAATAATGTCGAAGAGGTCGAGCTCCGGATCACGCACGATAATGTCGCCCCAGGCATTACACATGCCGATGACCGCCTGTGCAGCGAAATGGCAGTCGAGCGAATTTCGTACTGCGCCGCTCTCGACGCCCTCTTCAAATATTCCTTCCAGTTGCTGACGATAATTGCTGCCAAGTTCCTTCAACGTCGCCCGCTTTTCCTCCGGCAAATAAAGCCTCTCGTCGTTATGCACCTTCAGTGCTTCATTCTTCTCCCGATAACTGCTCAGGTGTGATGTCACGGTCGCCATCAATTTTGCTTCAAACGGTTGGTCGCTCGCCGCAATCGACTTCATCCGCTCGACGTAGTCCTCGATGCCGAAGCGACACACTTCTCCAAGCGCATCCTCTTTCGACTTGAAGTAGTAGTAGAGGCTGCCCTGCTTGATGCCCATGTGCTCAGCGATGTCCTTCGTACTGGCGCCGTAGAATCCTTTTTCGGCAAAGACAGTGGCCGCAGACCGGATAGCCCGCTGCCGCTGCTGCTCGTATCGATTGTTATCCGGAGTTGCTGGCATGCCAATGTCACAGTACTGTGCAGGCAAAGAATTCTATAGATCTATAGAATTATAGGCAAGAAATATAAATTATATATAAAAAACATATATTTAGACAGTTACATAATCAATACACTTATTGAATCGATCGTACCCGTTTGGAGCGCGAACGCCATCCAAACCATGCCGTGATCAGTGTTGCCAGCAGAATCACGGGCCAGTTGCCGAGTCGAGCATAGGGCGTCAGCCCGCTCCGCGGCTGAACGTCGTAACTCATCGCGACGTATTCGAACTGTGGCCCCTGGTCAATCAGCTCGCCCCCGGGACCGATAAACGCACTGACGCCATTGTTAGTCGCCCGCACAACATGACGACCGGCCTCCAAAGCGCGCATGCGCGCTATCTGCAAATGCTGATGCGGCGCGATTGAATCTCCGAACCATGCGTCGTTGCTCACATTAATCAAAATGCTCGCGTCGGGTAACGCGTAAAGCTGCTCCGCCGCGTACGCATCCTCGTAGCAGATCGCGACGGACAGGCGATTTCCATCCGCCATTTGCAATAACGGCTGGCTGTCCTCGCCCGAACTGATATCGCTATAAGGCAAATTCATCAGTCGCATCCACTCCCGCACGAAATCCGGCACTGGAAAATACTCACCGAAGGGTACGAGATGTCGTTTCCGGTAAACCTGTCGTGTGCCATCGCCGATCGCGAAAACACTGTTAAATACCTGGCCGGCGTCGAGGTCCCGTTCAAGGATGCCAAACAACAAAGTCTGCTTGTGCGGCTGCAAATCGGATTCGAGCTGCGTGATATATCGTTCGACCTGGTCGGCGACGGCCGGAATGGCGACCTCCGGCCAAATCACGAGATCGCTGTCGTTGTTATTCAGAAGGGAGTCCCGATACAGTTTCAGCGTCGCGTCGAATTGCTCAGGCAGCCATTTCCTGTCCTGTGACACGCCGCCCTGCACGATCGTCGTGCGAACGGTCGCGCCGGACACGACCGTCCAGTCCAGACCGCTTAGCGGTATGCTTATGATCCACGGCAGCATTGCTACGGCCAGACAGATAATGCGTCTAGTCCCGAACGACAGGACGCTAACCAGTAGCGCACTTACGCTGATCATCATTGCCAGCGAAACGCCATAAATACCCGCGATTGGTGCTATTGCCGACAATGGCGAATCGATCTGACTATAGCCGAGAGTCATCCAGGGAAAACCGCTCAACAGCCAGCCACGAAGCCATTCGTGAAACACCCAGATTGCCGGCACAAGAATGATGAACTGCCATAAGTGCCTGCCCCGGTAGCGGGCGATCATCCATCCTGTCGCCGCGTAGTAAAGGGACATGATGAGCACGAGACCCAACATGAGAATCAGCGCCAGGACGAGCGGCGCCTGGCCGAAGACGTGAATGGACACGTACAACCAATAAGTGCCGGCCAAAAACAGGCCCGCGCCAAAACTGGCGCCTGACCACGCTGCATCACGGGGAGTTAACCGCAGGAACGCATACAGAAGCGGCAGCAGGAGGACCGGAATCAGCAGATAGTAGCCGAAAGGCGAAAATGACAGCGTCATCAACGCGCCGACCAGGAAATAGGCGAAACGCGTCAGCCAGGGACGGTGCTCTGCCCATGCCTCGAGCGGAAACATCGACGACATGCTTGGCAGTTCATTCGAGGTAATTAGAGGTACCCTTTGGTCCGGGTTAATCAGCGGTTTCCTGAACCAGCCGGGTGACCTGCAATGAGTCGATGCGGCGCCGGTCGGCTCGCGTAACACAGAATTGGAAACCCCCGTACCGGAGCGTTTCCCCAAGGCGCGGAAGTCGACCCAATTCGTGCATCACCAGGCCACCAATCGTGTCGTAGTCTTCTTCTTCGGTAAACTCACTGCCAAAGTAGTCGTTGAAGTCTTCGATGCGTGTCAGCGCTCGAATTGCAAAACAGGGTTTGCCATCAGCGTCCTTGTCGGGCTGTATGAATTCAGCTTCCTCGCGATCATGCTCATCATCGATCTCGCCGACGATTTCTTCCAGCACGTCTTCGATCGTGAGCAGACCGGACACGCCACCATATTCGTCGACAACAATCGCCATGTGGTTGTGACTGTCACGAAACTCCTTAAGCAGCGCGTTCAGCCGTTTTGATTCCGGAATGACTGCAGCGGGACGAAGATAGTCATCGATGTTCAAAGTCTTTTCAGAAGGATCGCCAAAGAATTTCAACAGATCCTTCGCCAGCAATATGCCCAGCACTTCGTCGCGGTCTTCGCCTATCAGCGGAAAGCGTGAATGGCCCGAACCGATGATCACCGCCAGCATCTCGTCGAGTGATTGTTCCTTTTCGATAACAACCATCTGCGAGCGTGGAATCATGACGTCGCGTACCTGAGTTTCGGCAACCTCCAGGACGCCACTGAGCATTTCCTTTTCATCGGGTTCGAAGACGCTCTCGTCTTCCTGGAGGAGGTCGTGAATCTCGTCACGGCTCAGGGGTCGACCTTTGATTGCGCGCAAAACCCTCTTGAAAACGCCGGTCTTTCCCGAGCCGTTGGTACTTGGCGGTTTGTCGTTCATTTTCCCTGTCTGTTCAATGTGCTACGTGCTTCGATGTCATGCCGCAGTAGTGTAGCAGCTCGATAATAAATAGGTTCTAGTCGTCAAACATTGTCAGCGATATACGGATCTGTCACACCGCGCCGCGCCAGTATCCTGGTTTCAACGGCTTCCATGTCGCGCGCTTCGGCTTCAATCTCATGGTCGTGGCCTAACAGGTGCAGCGTCCCGTGAATCAACAGATGGGCCCAGTGATGCGCGATGTCCTTACCCTGCTCGCCAGCCTCACGTTCCACAACGGGACCGCAGATCACGATATCACCTAGTGCGCCCTGCAGCTCGGCGGGCAGCAACTCCATAGAATCGTCGGTCGGAAACGACAGGACGTTAGTCGCATAGTCCTTGTCGCGAAACCGTTTATTCAATTCACGGCCTTCTTCCTCGTCGACTATTCTTACCGATACTTCGCAGGGCCCCGCACCTGCTGCTTCCGCTACGGTGTCTTCAATCCAGCTGCCAATCTCGGCGAGATCGGGAATGTGCTCGACGCTGCTTGCAACCTGGACATCGACCGTTACTTTGCCCGCCAGCGTCACTTCTTTCTAGGACCGACTACTTTTGTCACTCGCCTCGTACGCCTCGACAACCCGTTGCACCAGCTCGTGTCGAACGACATCCTTGGGCGAAAAATACGTAAAAGCGATTCCGTCGATATTGTCCAGAATATCGACGGCGTTTTTCAAACCCGACAATTGGCCGGCGGGCAGATCTATCTGCGTAATGTCTCCGGTCACGACTGCACGCGAGCCGAAACCGATCCTGGTCAGGAACATCTTCATTTGAGCGACACTGGTGTTCTGCGCCTCGTCAAGAATCACAAACGAATCATTGAGCGAGCGACCGCGCATGAATGCCAATGGTGCAATCTCGATGACGTTCTTCTCCAGAAATCGCATAACCTGCTCTGGACCGAGCATGTCATATAGGGCGTCATACATTGGCCGCAGGTATGGGTCGACCTTTTGCGACATATCACCGGGCAGAAAACCCAGTCTCTCGCCTGCCTCGACCGCGGGGCGTACGAGCACGATACGGCGCACATGCTCGTTCTCCAGCGCGTCGATCGCACTCGCGACCGCGAGATACGTCTTGCCCGTACCGGCAGGACCAATTCCGAAGGCCAGGTCGTGGTCGTGAATGGCCTTCAGGTACGCTTTCTGATTGTTGCCGCGCGCCCGGACCAGTTTCTGCTTCGTCTGGATTTCAAAGATGTTGTCGTCGTCATCCGGCGAAATATCGGCGTCCCGCACAGGATCGGCATCGTTCATAACGGATTCCTGCAAACAAACGTGCACGCGCTCGGGGTCGAGCCGCTCCTGGTCGGTCATATTAAACAGCGACTGAATAACGTCCGAACCGATTTGCGCGGCCCCCGGCTTTCCGGTGACACGGAAGCGATTTCCACGGCTGGCAATTTCAACGTTGAGGCGGCGTTCAATCTGGCGAAGATGTTCGTCAAACTGACCGCAGAGGTTGGCGAGCCGACTGTTGTCGGCGGGTTCCAGGACGATGTCCTGCGATATCTGCGTGGCATTCAATTTTTAGTGGTTACACCTGTTGCACTGAGTGTTGGCGGTCAATAAAGACTACAACGGCGGACATCGCCTGTATAGATGAATGATCACATAAGCGATCTGGTCATAGACGCGCGAAATCTGATCGGGTTGGCCCGCATTCTAAAATTTCGGGAATAGAATCAAGCAACTGCGCGATTATCAACGAGCCTGCCCCGCAAGGAATTTGGCAACGCTTCGGTAATTATCACGTCCACGAACTGGCCAATACAGGACGGATCAGCATCGAAATTCACCCAACGCATATTCTCTGTACGACCGGAAAGTTGCTGCGGGTTCTTTTTCGACGGCTTCTCGACCAGCACTGATTGCGTCGTACCTACCATTGCGCGACTGATCTCGAATGCCTGCTGGCTGATACGCGCCTGCAACAACTTCAGGCGTTCTTTCTTGGTTTCCAGCGGTGTGCCGTCGGCGAATCCGGCGGCCGGGGTTCCCGGTCGGGCGCTGTAAATAAAGCTAAACGACTGATCGAAACCGATGTCTGCGATCAGGTTCATAGTCGCCTCGAAGTCGGCGTCCGTCTCGCCGGGAAACCCAACGATAAAGTCGGATGACATTGAAATGTCCGGGCGAACCTCCCTCAGCCTGCGGATTTTCTGCTTGTACTCGAGCGTCGTGTGGCCTCGTTTCATCAATGCGAGAATGCGATCGGAGCCATTCTGGACCGGAAGGTGCAAATAATTGGCGAGCTTCGGCACCTCGGCATAGGCCTGAATAAGGCTATCCGTGAATTCCATCGGATGCGAGGTCGTGAAACGAATTCTGCCGATTCCATCTATTGCAGCAACGTAGTAAATGAGCGTCGCGAGATCAGCAATCTGGCCATCATGCATGGGTCCGCGATAAGCGTTGACGTTCTGACCCAGCAGATTGATTTCCCGAACGCCCTGTACCGCCAGGCTTGCAGCTTCAGCGATGACGTCGTCCAGGGGTCGACTGATTTCTTCACCACGGGTATAGGGCACGACGCAAAATGAACAGTATTTGCTGCAACCCTCCATGACCGAGACATAGGCAGTTGGCCCATCGGCGCGAGGTTCCGGCAGGCGATCGAATTTTTCGATCTCGGGGAATGAGATGTCCACGACGCCGCGGCCGTTGCTGCGCACCTCGTTGACCATTTCAGGCAGCCGATGCAGCGTCTGGGGACCAAATACCATGTCGACGAATGGCGCGCGCTTTCTTATACCGTCGCCTTCCTGGCTTGCAACACAACCACCGACGCCGATCATGATTTCAGGGCGCTTCTCCTTCCACGCACGCCAGCGCCCAAGCTCGGAAAATACTTTTTCCTGGGCCTTTTCGCGAATGGAGCAGGTATTGACCAGCAACAGGTCCGCATCCTCGGGCGTTGCCGTCAATTCGTAACCATGCGACGCGCGCAAGACGTCCGCCATCTTCTCCGAGTCATACTCGTTCATCTGGCAACCCATCGTTTTGATGTAGAGCTTGGGTGTCATCGTTGCGAATTACTGATCTGGACAGTGGGAGCGGCTTCAGCCGCGAGCCGACTTAAAATGGAATGTCGTCGTCGAAATCAGACCCACCCTGCGGCGGTCCGCTCGGCGGAGGTCCGCCTGAACCACCGCCCATCGCCGGGGCGCCACCACCCATCGCAGGGGCCCCACCGCCGCCGCGTCCGCCCAGCATCTGCATCTCGTCAGCGATGATTTCCGTGGTGTACTTGTCGTTTCCCTGCTGATCCTGCCACTTGCGGGTACGCAACTTGCCTTCGATATAAACCTGTGAGCCCTTTCTCAAGTACTCGGCAGCGACCTCCGCCAGCCGGCCAAACATGGCGACACGATGCCATTCGGTGCGGTCTTTCTGCTCGCCGGTCTGCTTGTCCTTCCATGACTCATTGGTCGCAACACTCAGGTTGGTCACGGCCGATCCGCTGGGCATGTATTTCGTATCAGGATCGTTGCCCAGATTCCCGACGATGATTACTTTATTGACTCCGCGAGCCATAGTGTTCCCCTGTAATTGAGTTTTACGCTTAATTTGAGCAATCCGGCCGCACGTTTGCGTGCGGGGGTACGTATTTTAGGCTCTGCTGCACCAAATACCAGTCCGATTTGGGGCTGATTTCACTGGTTATTCGCCGGCGGCACGGAAGCGGTGTGCCAGCAGCCACAGCGCACTCAGCACTGCGCAGACGAGGAAGACCGCGCTCGGATTGCCGCCACCGATAAAGCGACCGCCGAGCAGGCCGCCCGCGAAGGCGCCGAGAAACTGGGCACTCGAGAAGACCCCGAGTGACGCACCGCGGATTTCACCGGATGCCTGTATGGACAGCCTTGCCGGGAGCCCGGCTTCGAGGAAGTTGAAGCCAGCGAAAAACACTGCCAGCGCTGCAAACACTGCGGTCGATGTGGAGCCGAAGAGCGCCAGCATGAGCTGCCCGGCCAGAAGCAGAAAAATCGCGATTGCGAGCGTTGCCGACTTGCCCTTGCGTTCATCGGCCAGTACGAGCGGAACGGTCCCCAGGAGGGACGCCGCCATGGCACCAATATAGATTTTCCAATGCCCGCCCAATGGCAGGGCGAGTTCATCGCGCAACAGGAATGGCAGTGCAACGAAACTCGCGGTCAGCAATACGTGCAGGACGAAAATGTACAGGTCCAGCCGCAACAGATCCGGTCGAAATGCGGCGCGGATGCTTCGATCCGGTATCTGGGCGGGACGTTCGATGCCCCGGGGCAAGAAACCCAGCAGTAACCCGGCGAGGATGGCCAGGCCTGCCGCCACCCAGAATACCGCGCGTACGCCGTATGCGGCAGCGATAACCGGCCCGATGATCAGGGCCAGCAGGAAGGAGCTGCCAATACCAATACCCAGGATGGCCATGGACCGGGTCCGCATTTCTGTCCGGGTTCCATCGGCCAGCAGTGCGGATAGTGTGGCCGAAATAGCGCCCGCACCCTGCAGCAGGCGGCCCCCGATGACGCCGTAGATGCTCAGGCTCTGAGCGGCGATCACGCTGCCCACGGCAAACAGCGCGAGCCCGAATATAATGACCGGCACCCTGCCAATTCGATCGGACATGGCGCCGAAGGGTATCTGCAGGGCCGCCTGAGTAAGGCCGTAGCCACCAACCGCGATGCCGATCAATGTCGGTGTCGCGTTTTCCAGATCGGCCGCATAAATGGCGAGCACGGGCAGCAGGGCAAACAAGCCAAACATGCGACAGATCGCAATCAGCGCAACCACGCCAACTGTCCGCCGCTCTCTGGGCAGCATGGCACCGAAAATCTGCTTGATTTGTTTACTCATGGTTGGATTTGGCCGGCCCCTAAGGCGCTGATCTCTCTCGAGATCGGATGTTTATTTGAGGCCCGGGCGATGGATTGCCAGACACTGCTGCTTGTTGTCTCCGTCAACTCACTTTGCGCCACCTTATTGCGGCGGCGTATATTAGCAGGTTGTTCGACGATCACTGCATACCTGATATGAAATCCATCGAAATACGCGGCGCACGCACGCACAATCTCAGGAATATCGACCTGACTTTGCCGCGCGAAAAACTCATCGTGTTCACCGGCCTGTCCGGATCTGGCAAATCCTCGCTGGCATTTGACACGATTTATGCGGAAGGCCAGCGCCGGTACGTCGAATCATTGTCCGCCTATGCACGCCAGTTTCTGTCGATGATGGAAAAGCCGGACGTCGATCATATCGACGGCCTGTCACCCGCGATCTCTATTGAGCAGAAGTCCACCTCCCATAATCCACGCTCTACCGTCGGCACGGTGACGGAAATATACGATTACCTGCGGCTCCTGTTTGCCCGTGCGGGCACACCGCGCTGCCCCGATCACGGTGTCACCCTGGAGGCGCAGACCGTCAGCCAGATGGTTGACCACGTTATGACACTCCCTGAGGACAGTCGACTCATGCTGCTCGCGCCGGTCATCGTGGAGCGCAAGGGCGAACACGTGCAGCTGATGCAGGACCTGATGGCCCAGGGTTTCATCCGTGCGCGCATCAACGGCGAGGTCTACGAACTCGACGATCCACCGAAGCTGGACCTGCGACGAAAGCACAGCATCGAAGCCGTCATCGATCGATTCAAAATAAAACCCGATCTCAAACTTCGTCTCGCCGAGTCCTTCGAAACTGCGCTCAGGCTGGCCGATGGTGTGGCCAGAATCGTGTTTATGGATGATGCAGATGAGGACGAACTCGTCTTCTCTGACAAATTCGCTTGCAACATCTGCGGCTACAGCCTGACCGAGCTCGAGCCGCGATTGTTTTCCTTTAACAATCCATCCGGCGCCTGCCCCGGATGTGACGGCCTGGGCGTGAAACAGTTTTTTGACCCGGACCGGGTCATTGTCAATTCGGAGTTGTCACTGGCTGGTGGAGCGATTCGCGGCTGGGATCGCAAGACGACATACTACTTCCAGATGATCAAAAGCCTGGCGGCGCACTACAAGTTTGACATCGAGACGCCATTTTGTGAACTGAGTGAAGCACTTCAGCAAACTGTTTTGTTTGGTAGTGGCCAGCAAAAGATCGAGTTTTTCTACGCCAATTCCCGTGGCATGGAGATCAAGCAAAAACATCGCTTCGAAGGCGTTATCCCTAATCTCGATCGCCGCTACAAAGAGACGGAGTCCAATGCCGTTCGCGAGGAGCTGACGCGCTATCTCAACAGTCAGCCGTGCCCCGATTGCGGCGGAACCCGGTTGAACAGATCGGCGCGTAACGTATTCATAGTCGAAAAATCGCTTCCGGAAATCAGTGACATGTCAGTCGGCCTGGCGCGTGAGTTTTTCGAGACCATGAAACTTGATGGATGGCGCGCAACGATCGCCGAAAAGATCGTCAAGGAGATTGGCGACCGCCTCAGCTTCCTGAGCGACGTCGGGCTTGACTACCTGTCGCTCAATCGCAGCGCCGAAACGCTTTCGGGCGGCGAGGCACAGCGTATCCGGCTCGCGAGCCAGATTGGATCCGGTCTTGTTGGCGTAATGTACATACTGGACGAACCCTCGATCGGGCTGCACCAGCGGGATAACCAGCGCCTGCTTGGCACGTTGATTCACCTGCGCGATATCGGCAATACCGTCATTGTGGTCGAACACGATGAAGAAGCTATTCTGGCTGCCGATCATGTCATCGATCTCGGTCCGGGTGCAGGCGTGCACGGCGGCCAGGTAGTCGCGGAAGGTACGCCGGAGGAGATTCGCCAGAATGCACAGTCCCTGACGGGTCAATATCTTTCCGGCCGACGCTCGATTCCGGTTCCGGATAAACGCATCAAGGCGAATAAGAAGCAGCAGCTTGAGATCATTGGCGCGACCGGCAACAACCTCAAATCGGTTAGCGTTGGCGTTCCGCTCGGGCTGATGACGTGCATCACCGGCGTATCAGGCTCAGGCAAATCGACACTCGTCAATGACACGCTGTACAAAGCCGTTGCCGAAGAGCTGAATCGCACCAGCAAGAATCCGGCGCCACACGAAAGCATCAGGGGCCTCGACCAGATAGATCGAGTCATCGATATCAGCCAGAGTCCGATCGGCAGGACACCGCGTTCAAACCCGGCTACCTACAGCGGCCTGTTTACACCGATTCGCGAACTGTTTGCCGGCACGCAGGAAGCGCGCTCGCGAGGATACATGCCGGGGCGCTTCAGTTTTAATGTGAAGGGTGGCCGTTGCGAAGCCTGTCAGGGCGACGGCGTGATCAAGGTAGAGATGCACTTTCTGCCGGACGTTTACGTCCCCTGTGACGTTTGCCGCGGCAAGCGCTATAACCGCGAAACGCTGGAGATTCGGTACAAAGGCAAAAACATCACCGAAGTCCTCGAGATGACGGTCGAAGACGCGGCGGAATTCTTCAGGAATGTGCCTGTCCTGGCGAAGAAACTGCAAACGCTTCTGGATGTCGGACTTTCCTACGTTTGCCTTGGGCAGAACGCGACGACGTTGTCCGGCGGCGAAGCGCAGCGTGTGAAACTGGCAAAGGAGTTGTCTAAACGCGATACCGGCAACACGCTCTATATTCTCGACGAGCCAACGACCGGGCTGCATTTCCATGACATAGAACACCTGCTTGCTGTGCTGCATCGGCTCCGGGACAAGGGCAATACGGTCGTGGTCATCGAGCACAACCTTGACGTCATCAAGACCGCGGACTGGGTTATTGATCTCGGCCCGGAAGGCGGTGACGGGGGTGGTGAAATTATTGCAACGGGAACGCCCGAAGACGTCGCGGCCAACAAGGCGTCGTTTACCGGGCAATACCTGGCACCATTGTTAAACGGTGCTGCGGAGAAGCGCCGCGCCTGAGAGGAATCGCGGCTAAAGTCCAATTTGCCCGCTCTGATTTTGGTGGTGAGGGGACTGGTGCAAATTGGTCTTTAGCGCGATAAATGTCAGTTCGCACCGATCAAATACGCACAATCAGAATTACCGCGCGAACTGGCTTTGAGCCGCGATCGATACCGGTAATCACTCCGCTCTTCGCACCGAGGTGATGCCGACCGGTTCCGCGAGTATCTGCCCCTTAGTGTAGTCAGAATAGGACACCGCGTCGGCCGGCAATTCCTGGATGCGGCGCACGACATCCATGCCGCTGATGACCTTGCCAAAGGCTGCAAATCCCTGCCCGTCCGCGTTTCGGGTCTGGCCGTAGTCCAGACCTGGCTGATCACCAATGCAGATGAAGAATTCGGAAGTCGCCGTACCCACGCCGTCGCGTGCCATCGATATCACGCCGTCGGTATGCAAAATTCCTGTCTGCTCCGTCGTTTCATGATCTATCGCTTCGATTTCCCCTTCGCTCTCATTACCACGGCCACCCTGAATGACCTCGATCTTCGGAGCGCCCCTGTCGTTTTCGTAAGTGACCACCCGATAGAATGAACCGCCGTCGAGGTCGCCATTGTCGGTGAGCTTCAGGAAATTGCCAGCAGTAATCGGCGCGGCCTCGGTGTAGAGATCAATCTCAATGTCACCTTCGCCGGTCGACATCACGATGCGCACCGACTCCTCGGCCATTGCACAAACGCCGAGAACCAGTGCCAGAAAAACGACCGCGAGTTTATTCATTTTCTATCTCCTGCTAGTGCGTCGATAACATACTGATCAAAAGCCTCGGCAAAGCGCCGCGGGGCATCGGGATTCGTTCGAAGATACATCGAGGGCTCGATCAACTCGAGCTCCATCACGACATAACGATCTTCCGAATCGCGAACAAAATCAACCCGGCCGTAGGCAGGCATCGGATCGACCATTCGGATAACACGTTTCCCCGCTGCCAGCAGAGCCGGCTCTGGATCGACTGGCATAATCGTGGCCCCGAACTCTTCCTGCACGCGAAAGTCTCCAGGGTGTGGAATCTTCTGTATGGCATGACTGAACGCTCGATTGAAATAGAACAGTGAAAACTCACCGTCGACCTGGATGCTTTCGACAAACGGTTGCAGCACAAACGGTCGTTTCGAGAAGGTGTTGCCAAGGGCGGCCTGCTTATCGCGCGCTGATTCGCGCGTCAGAAGATAGGTGTCTGTCGCATTCGTGCTCACGATCGGCTTGATGATTATTCGCTCGGCGTCGAAGGTGTCAAACGCCTGTCCCAGGGTCCCTGACGCCATGCCGTCGTACCACAGACTCGGCACTATCGGAGCACCATTCGACTCGAGATCACGCAGGTAGGTCTTGGCCATTGACCAATGCACGATAGACAGGTCATTGACGAGAATCGCGTTCGATTGGTCGATTGACGCCAGTAAGGTTAGAAAGCGGTTCGGGTCTTCCGGATAATCCCACGGAGCACCGATGTACACGGCATCAAACTCGTTCCACACTGGATTCGAGCTACGCCACGGCACGCTGTCGACCTCCCATCCAAGCGCCTCCAGTGGTGGTATTCCAAGGTCGACATCAATGTTCCAGCCGGTCGTGTCTTCCATCGTCAGAAACGCACAGCGCCTACCTGACATCGCCGGCCTCTTGTTCGGGCGGGAAGCTACCCGTCGCCAGGAAAGCGCGAACCAGCTCGAACACATCACTCTTCTGCATGATAAACGCGTGACTTGCGTCCACGAGGCGAAAATCACTCATGCCGTCCAGCCGCGTGTCGGCGACAGATACGCGACCATCATCGGGATCATTCAGCACGGCGGATGTCACCGGATCGATGCTGGCATCGCCTGCGATGACGGCGAAATCAAATTCCGGCGTTCCCAACTGCAGCGGAATACTGCCTTCCCCCTTGCCAAGTTGATAGCCGGCCGGCCCGTTGAGCCATTCGAAGCCTGGCCAGTCCTGCAATTCATCGACGGCCCTGCTGCCCTGGTTAGGTGGCGCAAGCATGACCACGCGACCCAGTGAGTCGTATTGGTTCTCCGAGAAATAATAACGGACGAGAATTCCGCCCAGCGAGTGTGTGACGAAATGGACCGTGTCGATGCTGTTCATCAGCGTACACTGATCGAGCCCGTTCTCAATTGCCATCGTCGCGAGTTCTTCAATTTTGTAGTCGCGCGACGGATAGTCGATATTGGCGACAGCGTAGCCGTTTTCCTCCAGGAACCAACTCATGCGCTCCATCGACAATGACGAGCGCGCCAGCCCGTGCAGGAGCACGACGCATTCACCGTCATGCGTTGGCAACACAGGATCAGAATCGGTGCAGGCGCCGAATAACAGCGGATACAGAACCCACAGGGACAGGGTCACGGTTTTTTTCATGTTCTTCTACAAGACCAGTCGCATTGCAACGCGTTTTGATGTGTCGATTCCTGCCTGCTTCTCAAACTCGAACAACTCCGCGAGTTCGGGCCCATAGTTGGCTGCATCCACATAGTCAAAACAGAGTTTCTCATAGAACGGGGCGTTCCACGGAAGGTGTCGATACGTAACCAAAGAGAGAGAATTGAATTTCAATTCGCGTGCCCAATCCACGGTTATCTGAACCAGACGAGTCCCGATCCCCAAGCGACCAAATTCAGGCATGACATCGACCTCACTGAGATGGGCCTCCCCATCAATGATATCGGCAACCGCAAAACCGACGACTTTCTCGTCGGCCCCGACTGCGACCCACAGCCGTCTGTTTTCAAGGGCATAGTTGAGGTCTTCTTTGGCGGTCGTCTTGAAGCGCAAACAGAGTGGCAGATCGGCCTCCGCGAAAAGCGACGCGGCCGCAAGCTCGATGCCAGGAATGGCGGCAATATGGTCATACCCGGCCGCACTAACGACGAAATCATGCATCTTTTAACTGCTCAGGCCGCGCGCACGCAGCTGCTGGTCGTGCATTCTGGCCAGCAGGACGAGCGCGAGGATTGCGCCGAAAAACGCCCAGCCCATGTCCGATTGCGTATCCCAGGTATATCCCTGTGTGCCGAGGAAGGACTCGGCCGCTTCCTCGGACAACAATGCTACCCACCATTCGATCAGTTCATAGAACGCACTGAAGCCCAGGCAAAAACAGATAATAAAGAAGTTACGCCAGTTGGCGCTGCTAAAGACATGCTTTCGAACAACGATTTCGCGCGTAATGATCGCCGGGATAAAGCCCTGCACGAAGTGCCCCAGCTTGTCGTAGTTATTGCGCGTGTGATTGAGCATCTCGCCGATCCAGTCGAACAGCGGCACCTCCGCATAGGTGTAGTGTCCGCCCACCATCAGAATGACGCTATGGATTAGAATCAGGAAATACACCAGCGGCGTTAGTGGAAACGTGTCGCGCGTATACAGGATAACGGCGAGCCCGATCACGGCAGGCAAAACCTCCAGCCACCAGGTTGGGTAGTCATGCGGATTGATACCTGACCAAACCAGCACCCCCAGGAAGACGGTGATCCAGGCGTAGCGCAACCCTCTGCTTCGCTCATTCACGAATGTGGCCTGCAATGGTTCTTCGTCACACGGAGAACCAGAATTCAATCTCAGATGTTGCCACATCGAAGCGGGCCGCATGTTCTTCGTTCGCATCGACCTGATACCAGTCGCCGGGACCGTAGCGTGTTTCCTCGCCACTCTTGGTCAATCTCAGCTCCCCCTCCGTAATAACACCAACATTGCGGGTCGGATGAGTGTGCGAATCGATGACCGTATTGGCAGGATACGACGCGAACAGGACCTCACAGCCCTCTGCGGCAAGGCGATGTGCGTCAAATTGGCCCTCAAAATCGGGCAGGTCCCGAATCAGGTCCGGAAAATGTGGCTTGCTCATAGACGATCCTCTGCTCAGTAGTGCGGTGGGACTTCTTCCTGCGTACCGTCAGCGGACGCCGCTTCCGACAACACTCTGACCCGGTCTCTTAGCGCATTGACCAGCAGCTCCAGGTTGGCGATCTGCGATTGCTGGCTGGTCAACGCGTCGTTGAGCTCAGCAATCGTATGTTCCTGATGCAATAGCTTGGTTTCGATATTGATCAGATGTTCGTCTGTCACGATCATATCCCGACGGGTGTTGAGACCAAACACTACGGAGGTCGCCGCAATTCTTCAATCCCCACGGCGCACCAACGTGTATCCTTGCATTTTTCGCCACGCTATCAGACGTCGATGTCGCTCATTCGCTTTGAAGAAGTATCGCTGGACTTCGGCGACCAGAAGATCCTGACCAAGGCAGATGTTGCAATCGAGCCCGGCGAACGCATTTGCCTGATTGGGCGGAACGGAGCCGGCAAGTCGACGACATTCAAGCTGATTACCGGCGAACTTGAAGTCGATCGCGGTGAGATCGTCAGGAAATCCGGGCTGGTCGTCAGCCAGCTCGCGCAGGCATTGCCGGATGCGCAGGATATGCCTGTGCACGAAGTCGTGCGCTCCGGACTGACCGAGTTGCAGGCGGTTCTCGATGAATATCATCGGCGCTCCCAGGGGGAACTGGATCGCGACGGTATGCGCGAACTCGAAGAGCTGCACAAACAAATTGATGCGCATGGCGGCTGGAATCTCGAGCAACGGGTCGAAACGACGATTTCGGAGCTGAGCCTGCCCGCAGGAAAGAATATGAACGAGCTATCGGGCGGCTGGCGGCGGAGAGTCGCCCTGGCCAAAGCGCTGGTACAAAAACCGGACCTGCTGTTGCTCGACGAGCCAACCAACCACCTCGACATCGTCACCATCAACTGGCTCGAAAGCGTCATCCAGTCATACCAGGGGTCTGTGTTATTCATCACTCACGACCGTGCTTTCCTGCAGCGCCTGGCAACGCGCATCATCGAAATTGACCGCGGTAAGTTGACCAGCTGGCCTGGCGACTACAAGAATTTTCTGCGCCGCAAAGATGAGGCGCTGGATGCCGAAGCGCGAGAGAACGCCAGGTTCGACAAAAAACTGGAAGAGGAGGAAATCTGGATCCGCCAGGGGATTAAGGCCCGGCGAACGCGCAACGAGGGTCGTGCACGAGCCCTAAAGAATATGCGCGAAGAGCGGGCGAAACGCATTGGTCGTGAGAAGAGCGCCCGCATACACATCGAAGAAGCGGATCAGTCCGGGCGGAAAGTGATACGTGCCAAGAACATTGGTTATCGATTCGATGATCAGCCGCTGATCGAAAACTTCTCGATTAATATCGTCCGCGGCGACCGGATCGGCATTCTCGGCAACAACGGTGTTGGCAAGACGACGCTGCTGCGCCTGCTCCTGGGTGACATTGAACCTCAGACGGGTACGATTAAACATGGTACGAACCTGGAGATCGGCTACTTTGACCAGCTTCGCGAGTCGCTGGATCCCGAGAAATCCGTGGCCGAGAATGTCGGCGACGGCAAAACGTATATCAAGCTAAATGGCAATGACCGGCATATCATCGGTTACCTGAAAGGATTTCTGTTCAGCCCTAAACGATCCCTGACGCCCGTCAAGTCTTTGTCGGGCGGTGAGCGTAACCGGATTATCCTCGCCAAGCTATTTACACGACCGGCAAACCTGCTGGTGCTGGACGAACCCACAAACGATCTCGACATGGAAACGCTCGAAGTGCTTGAGGCGCGCCTGGCGGAGTACAGCGGTACGTTGATCGTTGTGAGTCACGACCGGCAGTTTCTGGACAACGTCGTCACGAGTACCGTCGTCTTCGAAGAGGGCGGCGTGTTGCGCGAATACGTTGGTGGCTACAGCGACTGGTTGCGCCAGGGTCACGAACTTGCGGAAGCCGACAGAATTGCAAAGGAGAGCATTGCACAATCACCTGAACCGGTCGTCACACAAAAAGAGGCTGCCAGGAAGTTGAGCTATAAGGAACAGCGGGAGCTGGACGAGCTGCCTGGCAAGATCGAGGCACTGGAAAACCGCCTTAATGAGATCCAGAAACAGATTTCAGACAGTGCCTTCTATGCCCAGGATCATTCGCTCTCGAAACCCGTGCTGGACGCGCTTGCCACGACCCAGGAAGACCTGGACCAGGCCCTCGAGCGCTGGTCATCACTTGAGGACCAGGTTAGGATTTATCAGGAAAGTCGCAGCTGATTCAGGTCGCGGAACAGGCTCCGTTTCAGAGGACCTGCACCAGAATCGCGATCTGACACGCCCATCCGGCAGCGAAAGAAAGCGTCCGTACCCACGGCACGGCAAAAGTATATGACAGCAGATGTACCAGGCGCGCCCAGAAGTAGATCTCGCAGGCCAGGACAGTAACACCGTTGCTGATGCCTGCTGCATTGGCGACCAGGACCAGGGTCGCGAAAACAACCAGGTTCTCCACGGAATTGTAGTGCGCACTTTTCATTCTTTGCGCCCAGCCGGCCAATGGTGCCGGGTCTTCAGGATATCCGACCGCATTCATCAAGCCGCGGACGGTAATCGTATTGAGGATATAGGGAACCCACATCACTGCGGACAGGGCCGCTACCCAGGTCAGGCTCATCAGTTCACTTGTCATTTTCTTCTCCCGTTACTTCCGTGCCGGCTTCGTCCGACTGGCTCAGTCACTCCAACTATTCGCGCGGCTGTCAAAGTCAGCACCCTCAACAGGCACTACGCAAAATCGTTGCCCGGTTGGTGCTTCCATGATGACCCATTCTTTTATTGCCTCGATTCTTGTCGCCCCAAGGTGCTCAAGTCGCTGCACTTCCGCCTCAATATCATCGGCTTCAATATCGATGTGTACGCGACTCTCATGATCAACGGCTTGTACTTCGACGTAGGGTCCGTCGGGTGGCATATCGAGTTTGACATATTGAGCTGGCTGACTATCTGCCTGGTGTTTTACCGGGGCTCCGAGAGCCGCAGCCCAGAACTCCGCGGCTGCTGCGAGATCATTGGTCTCGCAATCCAGAATTAATCCAGCTAGTTGGCTTTTGTGCATGATTATTCTCCCGCCGCCAGTGCCTTATTGTACGGCAGGCGCGATGGAGTGGCCTTACTCGTCCAGCACCATTTTTAGCAAACTACCAACGGTTTTATGAGATTCGAGGGGATGTCTTAGTGGGCACTCCATGTCGATGCTATAGTGGTTTCGTCGGCCCTCCCGTTCTTTGGTCAATACCATCGCTTCTTCCAGGTGACTAACGATGCGCTGTACGGCCCGCTCTGTAATGCCGACTCTTTCAGCGACGTCGCGAAGGCGTGCCGAAGGATCTTCGGCCAGGCAGACCAGGACATGCGCGTAGTTACTGAAGAACATCCACGAATTACTCAGGTGGTTGATTCTAGGCATATTTACGTTTCCCAGCGAGTGACCTTGACATGAATTCGATTAGCGAATATCTTTACGTGACAATTTTATCCGGTAATATAAGTCCGGAAATTATCATCTCATAGCTTTTTACCAGGCGCCAGCACCGGGCACTAATTATCCCGCTCAGCTCCACGTAATGATCCGGACGACAACCCGGATCGTTCGTAGATAGCGGCGATTTTCTTTGCACGACAGGAAACTTCAATGGTTCATTCAGGCACGTCGAAATTAATTCTCGCGGTACTTGCCACCCTACTCACGGCTATCAGCATGCCGGCCATGGCAGCAGACAACGAATTGGCCGGACAACTGACGGGACATTGGGCGGCGATTCTCGCTCTCGTTGTTTTCGTTATTGGCTATGCGCTGGTTATCAGTGAAGAAACCATTCATTTGCGCAAATCAAAACCAATGATGGTTGCGGCCGGATTAGTCTGGATTCTTGTTGCAATTGCCTATCAGCAGATGGGCCAGGGTGAAGTCGTTGAAGAGCTCGTTAGGCACGGTCTGCTCGAGTTTGTCGAACTCTTCCTGTTTCTCCTCGCAGCCATGACTTATATCAACACGATGGACGAGCGCGGCGTCTTTGACGTTCTGCGTTCCTGGTTGCTGGCACAAAGATATTCGCTAAGAATGCTGTTCTGGGTAACAGGTGCGATTGCATTCGTGATGTCGCCGGTTGCGGACAACCTGACGACCGCCCTGCTTATGGCGACGGTTGTCATCGCCGTCGGCGGCACGAATCAGCGGTTTGTTGTGCTGGGTTGTATCAACGTCGTTGTTGCTGCTAATTCGGGCGGAGCGTTTAGTCCGTTCGGCGACATCACAACGCTAATGGTCTGGCAGGCCGGGCATGTCGAATTTCAGCAATTCTTCAGCCTGATTGTTCCGTCTCTGCTGAATTGGATAATTACCGCCGGAATCATGAGCCTGTTTCTGCCGAGCGGTCAGCCGGATGCGATCAACGAACACGCTGAATTGCGCGAGGGTGCATGGATTGTCATCGGCCTGTTCGTGCTGACTATTTCGATGGCCGTCTCGAGTCATACGCTGCTCCATATGCCTCCGGTTATTGGAATGATGACCGGCCTGGGACTTCTTAAGATGTACGGCTACTATCTGCAAACTCACGGCGGGCGATTCACATTGTCGGGCGAACGTGAAGTCAACAACAACGCAATGTCACTTGAAGGCGATCCAACAAAAATACCGACAACCGGCGATACACAATACGATATCTATCGCAATCTCCAGCGGGTCGAATGGGATACGCTTTTGTTCTTCTATGGAATTATTCTGTGTGTCGCGGGTCTTGGCGCGTTTGGATATCTCGCCGCTGGCTCAGACTATCTTTATGGCGAATTAGGCGCGACAACTGCAAACATTCTTGTTGGATTTGCGTCGGCAATCTTCGACAACATTCCGGTGATGTTCGCAGTTCTCGAAATGAGCCCGGAAATGAGCCTCGGTCAGTGGCTGCTGGTTACGCTGACTGCTGGCGTTGGCGGATCCATGCTCGCAATCGGGTCTGCGGCAGGTGTGGCAGTTCTTGGTCAGGCCAGGGGCGTTTACACATTCTTCGGGCATTTAAAATGGAGCTGGACGATAGTTGTCGGTTATGTCGCGAGCGTCTGGTGTCACCTCTACCTGAATGCAGCCCTCTTTTAGGCGCACCGCCCTGTAACCCGGGCTAGAAACCACTACGTCATGGTTTCTTCGAAATATCGATCGTAGGCCCGGTGCAACGTTTCTGCTGAGATGCCGATGATCGTCGCCGCACGCTGAAATTTCTCCAGTTCATCGACCTCGCGGCGGCCATCAGCGGCCACGACCTTAAGCATCATCAGGCATACGTCATCTTTTTCGATTTCGTTCAGAAGTACCGCCAGTTCTTTGAGTAGATTCTCAAAGTCCGGATTCTCAGCGATATCTGTCATCGCGTGCGTCAGTAGTTCGAGCGACTGTGAACTCTGCAGGCCGAAATGATCCGAAACCAACCGGAGCATCTCGGCTGTCTCCTCGCTGGAAATTTCACCATCACCCTTGGCGACAAAGACCAGTAACGCGGATACAAGATACTTGGTGTCGTATACCTCGGTCGTCGATTGCGTTTCGATGATCAGTGCATCGTCTTCGATGCGGGGTGCTTTCGGCTCTTCAATCGGCATATTCAGGCGACTCCAATCCGTTCACGAGTAATATCAGCGATCGTTGCCGTTCCAAAAGACTGCATGGCGATCTTCAATTCCTCCGTCAGGATTTGCAGCGCTCTTTCGACTCCTGGCTGACCGAAGGCACCGAGGCCCCAAATATACGACCTGCCAATCAGAACGGCGTCGGCGCCCAGCGCCAGGGCTTTGAAAATATCATTGCCACGCCGAATGCCGCTATCCATTAACAACGGCACGCGACCGCGAACAGCGGGCGCGACCTCGGCAAGACTATCAATCGCGCCGCGTCCGGAATCATCTCCACGACCGCCGTGATTCGACACGATAATGCCATCGACGCCATGTTCTATACAGCGCTCGGCATCCTCGGCCGAAACGATGCCTTTAACATACACCTGCATCGACGTTTCCTGTCTCAGTTGATCAAGAAAATCCCAGGTCAGGCTCGCCCTCTCGTCGTCGTCGCCGTCGCCGCCAACCAGCATCGGTTTCGGGCCAGCGGCAATTCCGTTGCCGTCGTGGCATACCGCGCAATCGCGCGTGTCGGTTTTGATTATGCGCTCGAGTGTGTGCCTGGAATCGGTCCCGCCGCTCAAATCAACAGTGAAAACAACTACCGGGCAACCGACCGCCTCGGCGCGGCGCAACCGCGCCCGCACGCCTTTCCAGCCGCCCATGGTATACAGCTGGAACCACAACGGATCTTCTCTCGCGGCCGCTACGTCTTCTATTGCAGTCGATGTTACTGTCGATAGCAATTGCAGGTGATCGAGAGATTTGGCCGCCCGCGCAGACGCAATCTCACCCTCCGGGTGAAACGCTTTCTGCGAACCGACCGGCGCCAATACGATGGGTGTCGGCCAGCGCTTTCCAAGTATCTCAACCGACGTGTCGATATTGGATACATCGACCATGCGTCGAGTACGCACGAAGTACTTTTCGAATGCCGTCCTGTTTGCATGCAGCGTCGAGTCGTCATTGACCCCGGTGGCCAGGTAACCCCAGTGTGCCGCCGGAATGTTTTGCTGTGCTGTCGCCTGCAGGTCAAAGATGTCGATTGCGTCTGCCGGACTCAATATTGCCTGCCCGGCGGCATGCGCGAAATCGAAGCCGGCCAGAGCATTACAGACAGGGCTCGCAGCCAGAAACTGCAGAAATTTACGTCGATTGTGGGCGGTGGTTTGGTTATTCATTCTGGTCCCTGCTATTTCTATTTGTGGTAACGGCGCCGCATTTCCTTGACTGACTCTTTGATCAATCGACTTAGCACTTTCTGATCGACGTCATCGAGTTTCCTGATATACAAACAGGATTTACCGGTCTTGTATTTGCCGAGTTTCTTCATCAGGGCGTCAAATTTTCCAAACCCCGGCATGATGTAGACAGATATGTTTTGTGCTCGCGGTGAGAAACCCGTAATCATGAACGTTCCCGACCGGCCGCTCGCGTACACATAGTCATAGGTATCGTAGCCGACGATAGTCTTACCCCACATCTTCGCCCTTTTTCCGGTTGCATCGCGCATCATTTTCGCGATTGCCTTGCAGTCCGCCCTCTTGGTCTTGTCGTCGATTGCGTTAAGAAACGACGTCACGCTTGCGCCTGTCGCTTTCGTCTTGAGCTCAGCCATTCTTGAACCCCTTCAGGATTTCGGTCAAAGAAGGAGTGTCCTCCAGATCCGGTTCCTGGAACGCCTCCCGCGGCGCATCCGAGGACAGCCTGTCCTTCGAATAGTACCTGAGAAGCAGCGGCATCTCCGCATTCAGCAGGTCATCGATGCGCCGGGCAAAGTCAGGGCACTTTTCTCCTGCGCGGATTCGAGCGGCGACAATCCGCGTAGATGCGACCGTAACGGTCTCGTGGTACTTGTTCCTGCGATGCAGCACGTCCGTGCTATAGCTGAGGATGCGCTTGCGAATACGCTGCAGCGCTTCATCTGGCGGCATCATGCTTAAGCAAACCCACGCGACCCTGCCATGCGCCTGGTGTGTCCATTCGGCTTCAGGCAGCTCGCAGCGCTCGAAGCAGTCAGGGAAGGCCTCATTACCGGAAGCGGCGACCGATACCGACACAGGGCGTCAGCTGGTGCCGAACAGACGATCCCCGGCATCGCCAAGTCCCGGCACGATATATTTTTTCTCGTTCAGGCCGGCATCGACACTCGCCGCGTATATGTGCACGTCCGGATGCGCATCTTCTACGCGCTGCACACCGTCCGGACACGTAACAACACAAACGACGACGATATTTGTCGCACCCTGCGCCTTTAGCAGGTCAATCGCGGCAACCGTCGAGCCACCGGTCGCTATCATCGGATCAACGATGATGCACACGCCGCCCTTTATTTCGCGGGGCATGCGCTCATAGTAGGTGACAGGTTCCTTCGTCTCCTCATCACGGTACAAACCTACAAAGCCAACTCGTGCCGAAGGAACGAGGGACAGAATTCCGTCCAGCATGCCGATGCCGGCCCGCAGAATCGGAATAACGACAATATCTTCAGCAATCATGTGGCATTTTGCGGTCGCAACCGGGGTTTCGACATCGATCTCATTGACCGACAGGTTCTTCAGCGCTTCGTAGCAGACAAACATTGTTATTTCCGTTGCCAGTTCGCGAAATTTCTTGTGCCCGGTCTCGACGTTACGGATCAGGGCCAGTTTATGTTGCACACAGGGGTGTGTGATCTCTTCATACATGAGTGTTCGCTCCTGCCGGTGTCGGCCCGCCAGTCCGGTGCATGCGCGGCTCGCGTTGTTATTTTCAGATCCTTTGGTCTTTCAATCGTACCATTGGACGCTCGGCGAAAATGGCTATGCGGCCAAATTCACCCGAAATTTCATACTCGCCCTCACCCGTTCTCCGCAGATCACTGATGAGCCCGCCAGCCAATGCCCGGATTGCCTCGTACAGCGACACGTCCCGCTCTTCCGGAGACTTAAGGATCCGCGAGCAGTGCGGAAACTCGATATGGGCCGGGCGGAAACACGCTTTCTCCGCCGGTCGCGGCGCTTCGTAAAATGGGTGCTCAGGAGAAAGATTCAGGTCGACGTCGATCTGCAGGGTTTCTGACGCCAACTCCCAGGACAGGACAAACGACCGAGTCAGATCAATGTGCTTGAACTCGCGCAGTGCCGTCCAACTCGTGACTTCCTCAGTCACGCGACGATGTCCGTGACGATGTCCGCTGTGACCGAATTTGCGATAAAACACAATTCATGCGCGCGGTGATGGAGCCTCTCGAGCTGCTCCCTGTCGGGTAAATCGTCGCCGGAGTAACTCGCGTTCGGTCGTAAAATAACCTTCGTCATCGCCGTTTTTCCGTCCGGTCTTTTTTCCATCAGGCCGGTGGCATTGTCAGAATAGTGATCAACGACAATACCCCGCGCGGCTGCGAGCGAAAGAAAAAACAACATGTGACAGCTCGAGATCGACGCAACGAATGCTTCCTCGGGATCGACGTTTTCTGCGACCGAGAATGGCAAAGGCACGACGTTCGGAGAGGACGATGCAGGAATGGATAGCCCGCCGTCAAATGACCACGTGTGACCACGACTGTATTCATTATCGTTAAACGGTTGGTCACCGCGATACCAGGTGACGCAGGCATCGTACTTGCTCACTAAGGTAGTGACTCCCGATTTTCCGTACCCTCGCCAGGCGTCACGAATATCATCTGTGCGGGGGACTTCACTCTTGCCGTGTGCCAGGTATTTCTGGGCACGACGACGAAACTCCCGGGCGTATTCAGTCGCAGTCGTCGTTCACCGTCCGAACCGCGCAGCAGGAGCTCAACGTCTCCGGACAATAGACAAACGAATTCATCCCCATTTGGGTGCACTTCCCAGGTTGCCCAGTCGTCCTCAAATGAATAGGACGAAACAAGCATGTGGCCCTTGAAATGATCGTACCGTTGGTCCAACTCGCTGAACAGCGTGTCCGTTACTGCGACACACTCAGCCTGCAGCTTTGGGTTAATTACGACGAACGTGCTTTCAATATTTGATGCTTGAGTCATTCACCAGCCCCGATAGTTCTACGCAAGCCGCAGTCCGTTAGCGACAGCCCTGTCCGGAACGGCGAGAACTACGCTGCCATCGTCGCCGGTAAATCCGGTGACGAGGCATTCTGACATGAACGGTCCGATTTGTTTCGCAGGAAAATTAGTTACGGCAAGCACCTGTTTTCCAACAAGTTCATCGGAACAATACAGATCTGTAATCTGCGCTGAGGAGCGCCGCGTACCGATTGGCGGACCAAAGTCGATAGTCAATTTCCACGCCGGTTTGCGCGCCTCGGGAAATTCCTCCACGGCAACAATCTCGCCAACGCGCAGCTCCACTTTTTCGAAATCATGCCAGCCAATTTCGGGCATCAACGCGTTTCTCCAATCATCGATTTGATCTTATAGTGAGAGCTCGAAAAGTGGCAAGTACCTGCCGGGAATACTATCGGATTCACGGCTGCCGATGGCTCGCGCCCCCATCAACAGATAGAACTCCTGGGCATAAGGATCACTCTGAATAATGAGTCTGTTCACCCCTTGCGCGTTTGCAGTCAATTTTGCATGTTCAAGGAGTCGTGTGCCGATCCCGTTGCCGATATACGGAGGGTCGACAAAAAAGGCTTCAAGCTCGGCAACACCTGTCTGGATATGATGCAGCGCATAGAGCGCGACCACACGGGCATCGTTTTCATAAACCTGGAAATTGTAATCGCGCGAGGCAATTTTGGCGGGGGTATAGGTCAGGTCATCCCTGCAGCTTTCCATGAATTCCTGATCGTAGCCCCAGTAGCACTTGGATCTGAACGCCAGCTCACTGAGTTCTTCCGCCTCCTGTATGCGGGCAGCGCGGATTTCGAATCGACCCACTTGCACTATGATATCCCCTCGTCGCCAAACAGGTCGGCAAGGTCACCGGCACCATCTGCCAGCGCATCAACAATGCCTTTGAGTTCTTCTGCCGGGATCGACTGTGCGACGGAATCCATGAAATTCGGCACCAGATCCGGACCAAAAAAGGTGTAGGCGACTAAAGCATCCTCGACACCGCCAAATCCAAGCGCGTCCCTGCCGCGGTCAATTTCGAACTTCGAACAGGATTGGAGCGTGCCATATTCTGAACGAAGCCAGAGTCGAAGCTCGTTCTGAATTCGGCGGGCCCTGCGTGGCGACATCGTCACGATCAGTTTCCTTTGCTGAATTCTATTCTGAACTGGCAGATCTCAACCGTCTCGCCCGGCATGATCACATTTTTCTCGAAACTGAAACCGAGCTTATCGAGCAGCGTCAGGGAACTTTTATTGCCATCGTCAGCCATGGCAATAACAACCGGTAATCCGAGCTGCTCCCGCGCAAAATCCAGGACCGCCAGAGACGACTCGTAGGCATATCCGTTCGACCAGTGCCGTTGCAGGAGGGCGAATCCAAGATCAGGGTGATCGAACTCGTCGCGCACAACAAGGCCACATATACCGAGTGGAGTATGCGACTCTCTGTGCGTTACCAGGAAGAGCCCAAAGCCATGCTTGTCGTAGCTGTCGATAGCGCCTTTCTTGAGGTATTCGCGGGCATCCTGCAGATTGCGTACCCCCCGGTCGCCAATATATTCGAGGAAAGAAGGCTCGTTTACCAGCTCGAAGACGAACTCACAATCAGCGTAAGTCAGTTGGGAGAGAATCAGGCGATCGGTCTCGAGCATAAAACGGCCGTCACTAATTACGCTACTGCAGTTCTTTCAGGCCAAGGTGCTGCAAAGTCTCGTCCTGCAGCGGATCGAGCGTCATCAGCTCGACTTCACAGCGATTATTGCGGCATATTGGCATCCGTTCCATTTCTCCCGATGGGCAATCGTAGTACACCCGATAGGCGCAACTTTTTTCGTAGTCGCGATACTGCATGCGTAACGATGTGATTTCCGATTTCGACACCGACGTCATGCACTGGATGGGATATCCGTAATCAAAAAGTGTGCAATCGTTGTCGGTGCTGCAAAACCGTGCGCCTTCTACGCTGTCCTTCAGGGAGGCTTCGGATTGCTGGCAGCTCATTACGTCTGTCGCAGTGCGAACCGGCGTGTCAGTCCTGGGAGCAGACAGATCTGCGGCGACCGTAGGCCCGCTATTCGAAAGCTGCCAACGAGAGTCGTCCTCGAACCACGTCGCAATCAGCCACAGCAGCACTGCGGCGACCAATGAGAGCACACCAATCTGAAAGGAAGATAGCCTCATCGACCTGGCACAATCAGAAGCGATCTATCACGGTGACGCCCGCAACCCGCAGGTCAGCAGGGTTGCCCAGTGCCTCGGCAGCGCGCGCGAGAGGCACTGTCTGGCACACCAGCAAGTCCGGTTGCAGCGCTCCCGATTCGATCATGTCCAACATTCGTCCATACTCAAACGCCTGCATCCCGTGGCTGCCCACGATTTCGAGCTCGTTTGCGATAACGTGCTCCATCGGCAGGGCCGGTTGATAGTCGTCGCCAGCCATCAGGCCAACCTGAACGTGACGACCGCGTTTGCGCAAAGCGGAAATAGAGTTTGTACAGGTTTGTCTGCTGCCCAGCGCATCAATAGACAGATGCGCCCCACCGCCAGTGAGTTCACGGATCTCATCAACAACCGACGCCGAGGTTGCCGCATCTATCGTCCCGACCGCCCCGGACGTGCGTGCCAGTGCGAGTGCATCCGGATCGACATCAATTGCGATGACTTTCGCCTCGAAGGCGCTTGCGATCATGACCGCGGACAAACCGACGCCGCCGCACCCGTGAACGGCCACCCACATGTCCGGCTGAACGTTTCCCTGCACAACGATCGCCCGAAATGAAGTTGCAAATCGGCACCCCAGGCTCGCAGCTGTTACAAACCCGACGTCGTCAGGAAGTGCCACGAGGTTTACATCCGCATGGTCGATTCGAACAAATTCCGCATAGGATCCCCAATGCGTAAATCCCGGCTGTGTCTGATTATCACAAACCTGGTGATTTCCACTCCTGCACTGCTGACAACTGCCACAACCGCAAACGAATGGTACGGTTACGCGAGCGCCCACGCGCCAGTCTCGAACATCTGCGCCAATGTCAGCCACGGTTCCAGCGAGTTCGTGGCCCGGCACGTGCGGCACACGAATATCCTTGTCATGACCCATCCAGCCATGCCAGTCGCTTCGGCACACGCCCGTCGCTTCGACTTTCAGGACAGCACCCGTGCTTTCGGGCGCCGGATCGTCGACCGTAAGGATCTGCACGGGACCCTGGAATGCTTCGTAAACAGCCGCTCTCATACGAGGACCTTGTACATGACGTACGCGTCGACGTATCCCAGGTCTTTGTGGTTGAACGCGCCGGACAAAGCGCCCACGACATCGAATCCCAACTTCTTCCATAGATGCACACTGGCTGCATTGGTCGCGACGACGAGATTGAATTGCATGGCACGATATCCGAGTCTGACTGCCTCGGTTTGCGAATGCTCACCCATCCTGGTGGCGACACCGCGTCCGCGCGCATTTTCCGCAACCAGGTAGCCGCAATTGGCCACATGCGCGCCCAGCGTTGGCTGATTCGGTTTGATGTAATAGCTGCCGATGATGTTCCCCGCCTGGTCTTCCGCAACGTAGGCACATTCTGTAACGTCGATCCACATGTAGTGTGCTTGCTCCGAGGTCATATCCATTGCATAGGGATACGTTTGACCGACGCGGATTACGGGCTCCATGAATTGCCACACCTGCGGCCAGTCATCTTCCTTAAGTTTGCGAATGCTGATCAAAATGCGACGCGTTCCGTTATTTCAAGTCCTTGATGTAGCGCACCAGCTCGCCGAAATAACCTGCATGCTCGTAGAATTGCCTGGCGCGATCGTTCGTCGATATTACATGGAGCGTCAGTGATTCGGCCCCGTGATCGCGGGCACACTCTTCTGTCGCACTGAGTAACGCTTTGGCGACCCCCTGTCCCTCCGCGGCCCGGTGCACTGCGATTGCCTCAAGATGGGCACTGGGTTCCTGGCTTAGCGGCTCCGGACGGAGTCGGGTTAGAGTGAAGCCCAGGATATTGTGCTCGTCTGCGACTGCGACATGCACCAGGCACACTTCCTCACCGTCGATCCAGCGCTGGAGCAATTTTGCATCATCCCGCCATAAGTGCTCGGGATCTCTCCTGTCCGGGACATCGAATTCCGCCAGACGCGGCATCAATGCCAGCATTGCTTTACCGTCCGAAGGCTGCGCTTCTCTAATTTGAAAGTTCATGCAGGCCAAACACCACCCAGTTACCGTGAGGTCAGTGTGTATCCGATCCAGACCAGTAAAAGTCCGGCGACAAGATGCAGTGTAACGCTGGCGAAGGCTCGTAAATAATCCGCATCGCGCAGCAGCGCAAAGGTCTCGAGCCCAAAGGTGGAATACGTCGTGAACCCCCCCAGGATCCCCACCAGCGCAAAAGACCGAAACTCGGGATGAATGAGCTGCCGGGCATCCATCAGTCCTACTGCAAGTCCGATTAACAGGCATCCAAGCAGGTTGACGACCAGTGTCCCATACGGAAACGCTGCGACGCCGGCACTGCGCTGGACGAATCCGCTTAGGCCGAAGCGAAAGATCGCACCCACGAACCCACCGGTCCCAACCAGGGCTGCATTGATCAGAACTGCTTTCATCGAACCGCCTCAACCCAAGAATTTGTCAGCAATGGCGAACGTTTATCCGTCACACGGAATATCGCGCGAACATAATCGCCGCAGCGATCTTATCGCAAAATGGTCATCCGGTATTCGTCACATCGTGAACAAGCCGTCAAACGTCTCCAGCCCGCCAAGATCCGGGCCTACCGGCTGAAAGGACCAGTCCAGCTCCAGGCACGCGCGCTCGTCCCAGGGTCCATCACCAAAGTAGGTAACGGATGCACAGTCCTCGTTTATTCCGGACAGTGCGATGCGCATGATATCTGCCCTGTGGATTGCGTCGTCAGCTGTCGCGAGCGGCGCAGCGCCTATATCAAAGCCGGCTGACGAGAGTTTTATCTTTGCAGACCGTCGCCAGCCACCCGTCGCGAATGCCAACCTGTGCTCATCCGAATTCGCAATTCGTTTGATCACCGACCTGGCGCCGGGCAACGCTTTGAAAGGGCCGACAGAATCAATATGCGCCTGCAAACGATCGAAAAAAGTCGTCATCACGGTCTCGATGGTCCCCTTTTCGGCCGGCAGGCCATTGTCGGCAAGAATCTGCAGGAGGATTCCGGAGTCGGTTACCGGGTCATAGTCCGCTAATTCTGTCCTTAGCCGGACGTCGCCCAGCGCCTGCACGACGGATTCACGGTAGATGCGGTCATCTTCGGCCGAGGAATCGATGATCGTGCCATCAATGTCGAATATGACGGCGTGCTTCATTCGGTCTCTCACACTGGGACAATTTGGCTAAAACTGACGGCCGAGCGCGGCGAAAATCAGGACGCCGACCGATAACAAAACGACTGTGCGAACAACACGAAGGGTGATCAGGCGTCCATCGTGTGATCCGATGCCCGATAGGTCACGCTTTTTGAGTAGCTCGTCTTCCATCTCCGCGAACATTCCCATAATCAGAAAGCCCGCAATCACGAGAAAGACGCTCGGCAGGTAGTGTACGCCGGCCCAGTAGCTAACCCCGCCCCAATCCCGGCGGCGAGGACTCCCCAAACTTCCCAACGAAACAGTCTTTGCATTTGGCGAATCTCCGCTCGCAGATATGCTATTCAGATTTCGGCACTCAGCGCAACGCCGTTGCGACTGCCTCTTCGGCGTGTATCCTGGTGGTATCAAACAAAGGCGTGGTCACGTGGCCCGGCTGCACCAGCATCGTGATTTCCGTGCATCCCTCGATGACACTTTGTGCGCCCATTGAACTGAGCTTGTCGATAATATTGACGAACGCATCCCTGGATTCACTTCTAATCTGCCCCAGGCATAGCTCATCGTAAATTACCCTGTGGACGAGCTCCATGTCGTCGTCATTCGGAACAAGGACCTCCAGCCCGTGCCCTGCAAGACGACCACGGTAAAAGTCCTCCTCCATCGTGAATCGCGTGCCCAGCAAACCAACCCTGGTATGGCCGGCAGCAATAATTCTCGCTGCCGTTGCGTCTGCAATGTGCAGAAGCGGTATTTCTATTGCGGCTTCGATTTCGCTCGCCACCTTGTGCATGGTATTCGTACAAATCAATAAGAAATCGGCGCCCGCGGCCTCTACCTGCCGGGCGTTAGCACACAGCAGCTTCGCGCATGCGTCCCAGTTGCCAGCATGTTGCAACTGCTCAATCTCCAAGAAATTCACGCTAACCATTGCGATGGGAGCCGAATGCAATCCGCCCAGTGCCTGTTTGGTTGTCTCATTTATTATCCGGTAATAGAGGCCGGTACTCTCCCAACTCATGCCGCCCAGGAGACCAATCGTTTTCATTACGGGTGATTCCTCTGCTGAGCGATGCACCGCTCTGCATCGGCCGAATATAAATAATGATTTAAATTCAATGACTTAAGAATTACCAAATCGCACTTTGACCATTCAGATACTAAACAAGGTATTCGTGGACGTAATCTCACACGTCACGTTATCGCACAGTCTTTTCGCTATCACATCCATGTCCGCATATCCCTCGAGCGTGGTCTGGCCGCCACCGGATCGACTCAGGACCACCGATCGCACTGCACCTCTAACCTTCCGGACAGACAGGTTTGTAATCCCATCCAGGTTTAACTCGGATTGGCCGAGCGATGAATTCCAGATCAGCTTGTCCGCCGTTATTGTCAACGTCGTTCGTGAGAAGTCATCAATCCTGCGCCTGGCGCCATACCAGCCGATGGACACCACGACGGCGGCGATAACCACCGCTACGGAAAAGACCATCAGGAAGTGCATAGGTTGTGACTTGCTTTTGTCGAGTCCAAACATTGCCGCCATCGGCAGAATCAGGAGCACCGGCAGAAAAGCGCCGCGTCGCATACGCCTTGCTTCAGATTCACTCAACGTGAAAGACTCGTCATGTGGCGTGCGTTCTTTGACCATCCAGCAATCAGTCCTTGGTTCGCCCATCAAGATAGTTCTGCAGGTGATCCAGTACCTGTGGCCAGGCATCTTTGTGCCCATTCATGGAGTCAACATCCGTAAAGCCAGTGTGGCTCAAGGTTACGTTTGTACCGCCATCCGCAGCTGAAAACTCAACGGTTACGGTCGTTTCGGCACCTTTGGTGCCCGGGTCGCCGGTCACCCAGGTGAGCTCCAATAGCGAATCCGGCTCAAGCCGCAGAAATCTCCCGTGGTGAGGGTGTCGTCCGCCATCGAATTCCGTGGCGAAAAAGAATGGCATACCAACCTGACACCAGTTGAGCAGCGTCCCTTCCTTGGCAAACCATTGCTCAAATTGTTCGGTCCATGCCCGGTAGAGTTGCTCTGGCGATGATGCCAGGAATTGTTCCACTGTAAATTCGTTCGTGCCCATGAACTACTCTCCACGCTCAGAAACTCTATTGCCTATGCCGATCTCGCGCGCAGACAATGCCGCGAACATCCTCAAATTGATGCGCAGTCGTCAGGCAACTTCGCACGCACCCAGAGCTTTTCTCGCCGCCGTAATAAAGCCCGGTGCGACTTCTTGCAGGTGCCTGGATTCTAGTATTTTTCTCAGTTGCGGCACAGCGTCGTTGCTACGATGCCTGGCCAGCGCCATGGCATCAATAGCCACGCCCTTTACGAGATGGGACCGATCCTTCAATGCCTCGACCAACAGATTCGATGCCGCACGTGTTCTGCATCTCGAAAGTGCATGGGCGGCAGCCCATCGCGACTATTGATCCCTGTCTTTTATCGCCGTGGAAAACGAAGGACAGTGCCTTCTTGTCGGTCTGGCCGATCAGACACCTGATCAGAGACATCCGATAGAATGTGTCCGACTCGTATAGTGCATCAATAGCATCGATGTTCTTCGGTGCAATCGCCGACAATGCACTCATCCATCGTCGTGTTCATCGCGGTCCCTGGCACTTTTTAAGCGGGTTAGAACCTGATCGAGTTCATTGATGCCTGTGCAATAGCCCAACGCTTCTCCTATTGATCAAACCGGCACTCGAGGCCGACCGTTTTTCCATTCTCAACCAGTGCCAAAGCGGTAAAGGTTCCGTCGCCGTCCCCCGATTTCACGTAAGCAAGCGGACTGCCTCTGAACTCAGTTCGACCTGAGAAGTTTATCGACAACTCATCATCGAGTTCCATCCCGGTCCATTCTTCATAGGCGTCGTAGTCTTCGCGTACCGCGGACAAAAAAGTATCATAATCGACGAAAGCAGCCATACCATTGTCTACGTCCAGGGTTCCGACCGGCGGGCCAGCTTCTGGGCTGGAGTTGAGTGGTCGAATTCGAAACCGGGTACAGTGCCAATCCTGAGGCAAGTGTACCTCAACAATAAACAGGCCAGGCTCTACGTTTACTGTCGGCCATTCCGGCTCCTGCGCATCCTGATCAAGCAAGATCATGGCGTCTTTTGCTGCGATTCGATTGCCGAAAATCTCGATCTTGCCGACCTCATTCCACTTCATCGTTTAGCGACTCCCGTTACCAGTTTGTCGATTGCACCGCAGACCCTGTAAGCGCTCACATGCAATACCAGGGGTCGTGGAGGCCACTCGCAGCGTAACGACATTCTAGGGACCCCGGTCATCGGAATTGGAGCTACTCCGGAAATAGAAAGACAAGTCACGAATAGCGAGCGCCAGGAGCACTATGCTTACGCCCAGGAGCAGGATCGGATACGGGCGGTCCATTGGATGGGACAGCAATTCCTGAATGCCGACTCCATCTTCGAGCAGGCCGTATTCGACACTCGCGACGAATAACCACGCGGCCAGGTACAAGAGACCTGAGCGAAGCCGAGCTGACCGTTCAGCTCGCTGACTTTGACTATGCAACATCAGCCACCTGTGGACGGCGCGACAGGATAAACCACTCCACGATCAGCAGATTCGGTACCCAGCATAACCACGATATCGCCTGGTACGCGGGTTCGAACCCAATTCCGGCAACCTGGCTCAGCGGCAGATAGATACGCAAAGTCAGCGCGGCCAGCGTCAGAGCATAGCTGCGCAGCATCCACGCACGGTGTGAGTTTATGTCGCCCTGTCGGATGGCGTAGTAAGCGGCACAGGTTGTACCGAGCCAGCACACAGCCATTAGACCGAATCCGAAATGCGTTACGAGCCCGCCGAATGACTCAAATGCGAGAACGAGACCAGCAACGCCTCCAATGAAAACAGCAGCAACATAAAATCGACCGAGCCAGCGATGTGCTGGCAGAAAACGAGTACGCAGGCGGGAATTGACCTGGAAAGCGCCGCTAGCAATGGCAACAATTCCGCACGCTATATGTATCGCAATGGCGTTGGGCATGTTTGCGAAAAGGTCGCGGAGGAAAGGACTCCTCAGGACCGGCGCCACCAACGTGCCAGCGGCATAGCCCGCGATCAAAAGCGCCAACAATGTCATTGTCATCCAAGCTAATTTTTTTGTCATCAAACCTCTCAGCTATTGCTCAGCACAGGACTTCTCTGGAGGTATGGCCCAACCAGGTATCGATATTCAAAAGTGTCCCATATTCCGTCCGTATCCTGCCAATGGCTTGATATTCGGCGATTGCTGAACGCTTGATTGCAGGCGTGGAGGCCTCTGCTCCCTTTGCATAGTCCAGATGGCACCACAGGCTCGGCGACCACTATTCAGCGTCCATTCAGGCACCTCCCGGTAGTGTCGGGTCACAAACAGACACAAAAAAATCTACCCGACTGGAGATGCCGATATGAATGTCCTCCTGATTCCGAAGCCCCCCCGGAATCCAGCCACCATGCGCATCAAGCGAATTTCCTGGAGCTTTGCGCTTACGCTTGCAATCTCTGCCAACGTGTTCGCCCAGACCAATGCCCCCACCATACGCCTCTTTCCAACCACGGTCGTTGAAGACCTGCGGCAAACCAGTTCTGTCGCAAAGGAGATGGAGACGGGCTTGCAGGAAGTCATCGGACGTCTCGACCAGCAGCAGCAGCTCTATGAGGAGAGTAAGTGTGACGGCGCCGAATCCGATCCAGGCTGCCAGCGCCTTGCAAAGCAGCTTGGCGCAACGTATCTCGACATGCTCGGCATCATGGAAGAGCGCCTGCCGGATATGGAGCACACCGTCAATAACACGCGACTGAGTCTCGAGAAGCGACTGCGGAGCGAGCTTGGCAACAAGATGACGCCGTGGACGCTCCAGGAGACATTGCTCGGCAGCAATCCGCAGACAACCAAAGCACCTGCTCCCACTATGCGCGGACGCTCAGGCATGCGACTGAGTGAACGCTTTAAGCAATATTATCAACTTGTTGCGTCATCAGGCAGCAATAATGACCAGTCGCTGGCTGTGCTCGCCTCGGATATATATCTCGACATGGACGAAACCAGTGAGCTAATCGCAAGAACGCGGGAGGAAATCTCGCGGGCAACCCTGATAGAACAGCTCAATCAGTCGTTCGGCACGATTACTCCTGAAATGATGGAGGTGGTTGGCGGTGTCAAATCCATACTCTTCGGCGATGAAGCCGACTATGTGCAGGTCGCGGGCCCGCCGCCGGGCAGCATCGAACAGGCATACAGAAGCCCGCTCGAAAACTAGGCATCGAATCTCCAGGAGTTCACCATGAACAAACGAAATCTTTCCGCTACATTGCAGGTATTCGCGCTGCTCCTGTCTGCCTTCGCGCTGACCTCCTGCGCGAGTAATCCGCCACTGTGTAGCGGCCCACAGACCAAGAACCTGGATGCGGCAGTTGGCGTTGTGCAGCGCTCGCTTAATGACGGATGTGCTGCGGAGTTTGAGCGCTACTACGACGACCTTCTAACGATCGCGGAGGGCGACCCAAAATCGGAGAACAAACGCATTTTCAGCGAGTTCCTGGTGTGGTCGACGGATCAGGGCCTGTTGAGCCAGCGACAGGCAAAGGAATATTACAACCGCTATTTCAACGTCAAGTTTGTGTCTCTGGAGGGCGACTACAACAACTGCTCTCATACATGCCCGCGCCGTGACCAGGTAATGCGCAATATGGAGCGCGAACTCTCTGACAAGGAACGTGGCCTGCTTAACGTCAGCCTGGATAACGCCGGCTACTACCGCGCCGACGAGCTCTACCAGGAGGTTGAACTGGTCCTCGAGGCGACCTGCACGGCGTGCGCAGCCGGGCGATAGCGGGGACCCTTGGCGATGCAGGTCGAGACCCGCACAGGATTCGTGGAAGGACTTACCGCCGGCATGTTTGGATCGGCGGTGGGTACCGGTGCAATCCTCTACCTGCTACGACGCTATGAGCTTGTCTCATTCTCGACGGATAGCGCGGTGCCTGACCTTAGCCCCTGGCTCGACTGGGCCTATTCCAACCTGGGCTCCTCTATTCCGGTATTCGCTGTGCTTCTGATCGCATTCTTTTTCAGCCTCGGGAGGCTCCGAAACTACGTTGCAGCGGAAAGACCGATTAGTGAGATCGTACAACTCGATCACCTGACCGACATCTGGACGACGCTTTTTTTTGGAACCGGTGTTATCTGGACTGCGATCGGAATGCGCAGTGCCCTCCTCTACGCCCTTGGCGAGCCAGACGCAACCATTCAGCAGGGCGCTTTCGCCATGCTTCAGCGCCTCGTGGATGGCGGCATTCTGCTGGCACTCTCAACGACGATATTCGGTGGCGTCGGTGGATACGTAATGCGCGTTTACAAATCGATGACACTTGGTGCAGAGCTGCAACGGCAATACGATTGTGCAGCAAGAGTCGACACGGCACGCATGCGTGAATCACTGCAACGTATCGAGGAACACCTCACAGACCGGGCAGCAGGCGGCGCGACCGCAGGCAGCGAATGACACGGTCACCGCTTTTTTATCCCCTGAATCGCGGTATGGATGCCGACGCCGGAGGCGCGGCTGATCTGCAAACCGATGTCATGCGTTTTATGGCAATCATCTCCCTGTGCCTCGTCGCCATATTCGCGCTGGTGCAGAGCATTCCGCTCACGCCAGTTGCAACGCCAACTGCACCAGTTGAAACATCGGCATTGCCCGAAGAGCCCAGGCCGGACACCGTCATCGACGAACCGTTTCCGACTCCACCAGTGGAGAAAATGGTAGTAACGCGGCCGGAGCCCAGGAGAATTGAAACGCGGGAAGAACCGCCGGTATTGCAAAGACCCGTTCCCAAACCGGTTCACAGGAAATCACTCTCAGACGTGCAACAAAGGCCCGAACCCACGCCGATTTCAGTCAGTCCCGCGAGTCGCGAACCGGGCAATGAGCAAAGGGGTTTCACGCTTCGCTTCGAGTCCGATGATGCGCTAACGCGACTCGTCGCCCGGAATGTGGTTAGCCTCTACGCGATCGGGCAGGAAAAAGTGCAACGCATGAACATCGATTCAGGGAGCATCAGCTTTTGGGCTGCTTCGCCGCCCGGCAAGATTCACGAGATGGACGTGGCAACAGTACCCACATCGGTGCTTGCCGCCTGGCGGCGAAGCAACGGCGCGGAGTTGGCGGAGATCGAATGGGGAGTCACGATACCCCAATCAATGTCGCGGCAACTGAACAGGTACCTGACCGAACAATCCGGCGGCTCGCTGGTTATCAGCGCAAGCGGCGCCCTGCGACTGGAGCAGTGACGTGAAACTTCTGCATGCAACTGTCCTCAGCCTGCTGGTAGCGGGGTTTGCCGTGGATGGACATTCGGCGTCGAGAAATACCGATCTTGATTCCTGGCTCACCCGGGATCTTCTGCCGTACGTCAGGCAGCAGTTGACGACGCACCCAAGATTCCGCAATGAATCTTTCAGGTTCGTGGTTATGCAGGATGACAGCCCTCAGTCCGAGGGCAGCGCACTTGCGATCAGTATTCGCGATCGCGTGCGTGATTCGTTGACAGACGTGCCAGGAATCAGAATCGCCTGGCAGGCTGATCAACCGGGTGTGGGTCTGGCGGCCGGTTCCTCGGGACTCGATTGCACGAAGAACCAGGCGAGTTACTTCGTCGGCATCGAGCTGCACGAAGACTCGCCCGGACAGATCAGCGTCAACGTGCGGGCACTGGACGTAGACGAACGTACCTGGGTGCCGGAATTTGGCAGGAAATGGCAGGGAACAGCCAACGACGGACAGCGCCGCGAGATAAGAATGATCGCTCCGGATCCCACGTTTCGTGGCGAGCGCTATGCGCCCTGGGACGGCTCCGAGACTGACCTGATGGCCGCGCACCTGGCCTACGAGCTTGGTTGTAACCTGCTCAGGCAGACTGCTGGCGAATATGTACTGGCCGAGACAACTCTGGAACCGCAAAACAACGCGACTAACCCGCTTGTAGAACTCGTCGGTAACAACCTGGCCGGTATTCCCTCGCTACAGTTCTCATCCATGGCCGACGCCTCCAATGCCACTATCGAGGGCAAAGCACACCGGATTGACGACGATCTCTACCAGTACTGGGTGACCATCACGCCGAAGGATGCGTCATCCGAACTTGTCGCACTGAGTGCTGATGCCTACATCCGTATTCCAGACAACTACATGGCAGCGAAACTTGTCCCTGAAGCTATTTACGAGTTTCCCAGGGTCGAAGATGGATTTTTGTCGTCGCTCAGGATCGTGCAGCTGAGCCAGCAGCGCATGTGCCTGTCTGAAGCGCGAGGAGTCACGGGCGCCGCAAACTCCGGAGCTAGACGTCGTTACGCCGCCGAAGACTGTTACGCACTCCACTTACTCTCGAATGATGATGCTGTGGTCTTCTTTCTGAATCACCAGCTCAACAACGGGCTCGTCAGACTTGCGGACCGACGCTGCTCGACACGCAGCGCGGCGAGAATTGCGAAGTCGAAAGAAGACCTGCACTTTCCCTTGCCCCTCGAGTCCTTGCGCTCGGGATCGTGGTCGGTTGCGGAAACCTGGTCACTGCATCCGGACAAGGACACTTACTATGCGCTCGCTTCGAGTAACTCCAAAGCTGCGCGTGCACTGGCCCGTCACATCGAACAGCTACCCAACCGATGCTCTGCCTCGATTCGCGGTGGACTCGAGGGCGCCGAATTGCGTCGCTGGCTCGAGGAGCTTAATGAAATTGTGGATCACTGGGAGTCGCAAATCGACTGGCAGAGTATTCGCGTAAGAAATGTCTACTGAGGACACGACGATGTTCAGATTAATCGGATTCCTGGTCGGTTCATTATCATCAATAGTGATCATACTGCTCGTTGTGGGTATGCCGAGTTTCAACGTGGCAGACCAGAAAGCCGATCAGCAGCGCTACGACGAGGCGATCGAGAAACTGAAAGCCAAGCAGTATGAGTTCGAGTCGGTAGCAGGCAAGCTCAGTGAAGATGTTGCCCAGGTTGCCGAGACTGTCGAACAGGGCTTCGACTCGCTGACGCACACGGTTGCCGACGTGGCCCCATCAGGTCAGCCGGCAATTGAAGAAACCTTGTTACCTGCCGACGCGATGCCGGTCGCAATCGATGACGATCTTCCGTCAGGCGTCGCCGACATCAATGCGTCGCAGGAAGCTCTCTGGTATTCCTTCTGGAATCCGTTTCGCAGCGAGATTGCAGCCAATGGCTTCGTCACGCAACTTGAACGGGTAACCGGGCTTGACTACCGCGTCGTCAAGGTAAAGTCCGGGGTCTATGAAGTCGCATTCGCCTACGACGACGATGCGGAACGTAATAACAAGCTAGCGCAAATTTCGGCCGCAACAGGACTGGACCTGACAGGGTCATGATGCCGCCCTTCCGATTCATTGCAACATTTCTTTCCCTGCTGCCGCTGGCGACATTGGCGACGACCGGACAGGTATCCGATCCCGAGTCCGCCTGGAAAGAGTATGTCGCAAGCGGGACGGGCATCGAACCGCGCTACCGATTTCCGCATGCCAGCTGTTTTAGGGCCGCCGCCATCGCCTATGACCTCCCCGAGACATTGTTGCTTGCCGTCGCACGGGGAGAAAGTGATTTTGAGCCCACGGCGCGCTCCAAGGCGAACGCGCATGGTGTGATGCAGATCCTTTGGCCGACTACGGCAAAACACTTGGGCATTTACCGTTTGTCGGAACTCTACGATCCGTGTACCAACATTGATGCCGGCGCGCGTTACCTGCAGGAGCTTGTCACGCGCTTTGATGGCGATCTGCATCTGGCGCTGGCGGCATACAACTATGGGCCCGAAAGAATCTCCGCCAACACGGCGAATATCCCGGATGGTGCGCGCTGGTACAGCGGCTACATTTACCGACACCTGAACTATGTCCTCGGGGATGGCAAAGTGGGCAAAAGCGCAGTCAGAAGCCTGTATTCAGAACTGGGTCGGTCGACGCTGGTCGAATTCGCCGAGCCCTATCGAGCGTCGGCTTTCGTCAGCAGGTTTGAATCGAAAGCACCGGGTGTTCAGCTTGACTGGTTCCGCAAGGGCGTCGGTCAATTCAGCGTGGAGCTGATTTACGAGAACAGGGAGCAGTTTGAGAAAAGTGCGAGCCAGCTGTCCCGCGCCGGGTTTCTACTACAGTAGCCATGGAAGCCGCGGCTCATGCAGCGCGGAGCCAGGCTCGTAACGAGTTTTCAATGCTATTAGCGCCCAGGCTCGGTACCTCGAGCTTCTGACCATCTCGCAAGACCAAAAATGTGGGACACCCCTTCGCAGCCACTATAGCTTCAATATCTGCCCTCTCGACACTGTATTGTCGAAACGTTCTGCGCATGCGCAACTGCGAGCCATCTATAACCAAACAGGAGGTAATTGCTTCAAGGACCGCCAGAACACCTATCGCCGAAAACAACATGAATGCCGTGGAAATCCACGTTAAGCCATCAGCGTAATAAAGAAGAAACGTCGCAATACAAAGTCCGGTCGCCAGCAAAGCAGTCCAGGCATAGCGCCATACGGTTGATCGGAAATTTGTCCTGCCCGCGTACACAAGACTATTTTAGCAATCGTAGCGGGAATGATGCACGACCAGTGTGGCGATTTGCCAGGCGATTATCCTCCCAGGCCATGACCGCTTATTGGTTCCGTTTCGAAGCGCTCGCCGAAGCCCGCAATGAGTGGCTTGCCTCGAGCGATCGCATCGCGAACGGAATCGAGGGCGAGTGACGCTTTGTGGCTCGACTTACTGTCCCATGCCTCGGTCACCCAGATCCCATCCGGATCTTCAGGATCCCGGGCAACGATATAGCTTAGGCAACCTGGCATATCTTTGAGACCCTCGGCCAGGATCGCGATCAGCTCATCACGTTGCCCCGGCACGGTCTTCATTCTTCCGATTAGCCCATACAATCTGATTCCTCCTAACCTAGTCTTTTAGGTGCGCTATTGCGAAAAGGGCCACCCATGCTGTAATGCCCACAAACAAAGTGGCCGGCGCAAACCAACTGAAAGCCGTCTCGAGTACAACGGGCCAATGGGTACCGTTGGCGTCGTGAAAAAGGCCATCAGGATTGATTCGCCAATCCAGGAAGGTCATTATGACTGCGACAGTCAGTCCGCCGCCCAGGCCCATCACAATACCCAACATCCAATGTTTTCGATTCATTGCGAGGTTTACCACGCCGACCCGCTCGTTGCCCATCCAGCTGACTGTCGGCAGGCGCTGCTCGATGGAGGGCAAGTCTCAACCAGTACGCTACTTCGCATCGATAACGTAGGCCAACATTTCGACTACCTGTTCAGTCGTTTTTGCCCACGCCATCGCGGCACCATCTACTTCTTTCAGCGCGTGGATGATGTCTTCATCATGCAAGGTGATGTATGGCTTGCCAAGCGCGGCGCATGAGCCAGCATCAAAAGCGGCGTTCCATTGCTTAAACTTGTCGCCGAAACGAACGACAGCAATATCGCATTTTTCAATCAGGTTCCTCGTGCGCAATGCATTCACTTTTGCCGATTTGTGATCGCGCCAGAAGTTGTTCTCTTCGGGTCCCAACAGGTCACCCGCAGCGTCACTGGCCTCGTGATCGGTCACGGCCGAACTGAACTCGATCGGCAGGTTTCGTTCTTTGGCCCCACTGATGATCTGGTCTCGCCAGTCCGAATGAATTTCGCCAGATAGATATACGTTCCAGGTCATTTTGAGTCTCTTTTAAGGGTTTTCTTGGTACAAGCAATCAAATCCAGGTTTGATCTTCAATCGCGACAGTTTGTTCTGTCTGACTGCTGCCAGTATGCAATGTTTCCTTGGGCTCGATCAGCATGATCTCGGTTTCTTCGCTGGCAACCGGTCGATGCTCCACACCTTTAGGCACGATATAGAATTCACCGGGGTCGAGCGCAATCACAGCGTCGCGAAGGTGTATATCCAGATGCCCGCTCACGACAAGAAAGAATTCGTCTTCGTTGTCGTGCGAGTGCCAATCAAGTTCTCCAAGTCCTTTGGCAAGCTTGACGTAGTTTTCGTTCAGTTCGCCAACGAGTTTGGGCGACCAGATATCATCGAATAACGAAAACTTCTCGGTGAGATTGACTTTACTCAAGGTCCTATCCCAGCTTCCGGATACCCAGGGCGTACAAAATCTCCTTCAGGTACGGTGCCGATATTTCACGCGCTCGTTCCGCGCCATGTTGCAACGCCTGTTCGACGATTCCGGGATCGCTGATCAAACGATTGTATTCTTCCCTCGCGGGCTTGATGTGCTCGTTTATGTACTCGAACAGGACCTGCTTCATCTCGCCCCAGGCGATGCCATCGGCATAGCGCTTTTCGATTTCCTGTACCTCTGCATCGGTCGCGAAGGCTTTATAGATTTCGTAGAGCGTTGAACCTTCAGTTTCTTTGGGTTCCCCGGGTTCAAGACTGTTTGTCTTGATCTTCATGATCAGCTTGCGCAACTTCTTCTCGTCTGCAAACAGTGGAATCGTGTTGTTATAACTCTTGCTCATTTTTCTGCCATCCAGGCCTGACAGAACCGCCGTGTTGTCGTCGATCACGGCCTCGGGCAATACAAGAATATCTCCGTAGTGATGATTGAAGCGCTGTGCAATATCGCGCGTCATTTCCACGTGCTGCTTCTGGTCGCGACCGACCGGGACCTTCGTCGATTTGAACATCAGGATGTCCGCCGCCATCAGTATCGGATAGCTGTACAGCGCCATCATGATCCCCTGGTCGGGATCCTTGTTGCCTTTTTCCTCGTTCGCCTGCACAACGGCTTTGTACGAGTGGGCTCTGTTCATCAGGCCCTTCGCCGTCATGCTCGTCAGTATCCAGGTCAGGTGAGGAATCTCCTGGATATCGGACTGACGGTAGAAGACTGCGTTATCCGTATCGAGCCCCAGCGCCAGCCATGAGGCCGCAATCTCCAGTGTTGACTGGTGAATGCGCTCGGGATCCTCGGCTTTCGCCAACGCGTGGTAGTCCGCGAGGAAATAGTAATTCTGCTTCGATTCGTCCTTGCTCGCAGCAATGCCGGGACGAATGGCGCCGACGTAATTACCGATATGCGGCGTGCCGGTGGTGGTGATACCGGTAAGGTATATTTCCTGGGTCATGTGGTTTTTGCTTTCCGTTATTGGGGTCGCTGCCCGAGAGTGGAGTTCTAGTATCCGGCTGCCTGCCCGTCTTTCCTGGATTCAGACGCGCCGTAGTAGACACCCTGCTCGTCATTGCGAAGGATTGCCTGGTAGCCGCCAAACTTTATTTTCCGGGTGCCGATCTTGTGGCCCATTTCCTCGAGCGCACTACGCACCTCGGCGGTTATTCCGCTCTCGAGATAAACGGTGCCGCCATCCGTCATCACCTCATCGGTGGGCTGGGATGAACCTGAGTGGCGCATGCGCGCAGCGTCTCCGGCTTCCTGCAGGTTCATATCGAAGTCGACCAGGTTAACAATGATCTGCGCATGTGCCTGTGGCTGAATGGAGCCGCCCATTACGCCGAAACTGAGCCAGGGCTTGCCGTCCCTGGTTGCGAATGCCGGAATAATGGTATGAAACGGTCGCTTGCCTGGCTCATAAACATTGGCGTGACCGTCTTTGAGACTAAACAGCTGCCCACGGTTCTGTAACTGGAAACCCAGTTCTTCCGGCGTCATACCGGAACCCAAATCGCCATAGTTTGATTGAATCAGCGAAACCATGTTGCCGTCACTGTCGGCCACGGTCAGGTAGATCGTGTCGCCCTTCTCCAGGACGGCATCACCGGCCGGATAGGTCTTTGCCGCCTGTGAATCAGAAATCAACGCACGACGTTCGGCCGCATATTCCTTGGACAAAAGGGTATCGACAGGAAAGTTATAGAAATCCGGGTCGGCGTAGAATTTTGCTCGGTCTTCGTAGGCGACCTTTTTCGCTTCAATAAGCGTATGCAGGTATTCAGCGGTGCCAAAGCCCATGCTGCGCAGATCGTATCCCTCGAGGATATTCAGCATTTGCAGCGCGACGATGCCCTGGCCGTTTGGCGGCAACTCGTAAACGTCATACCCGCGATAGTTGGTTGACATCGGTGTCACCCATTCGGACGTATGCGCGGCCATGTCTTCAGCCGTCAGGAAGCCGCCTTGCTCCGCCATGTAGGCGTCGATCTTATTCGCGATTTCACCCTTGTAAAATGCCTCCCGGCCGCCCTCGGCAATTAGCCGGTAGGTGTTGGCGAGATTAGGATTCCTGAACACATCGCCGGTCCGCGGCGCATGGCCGCCGGGCATGAAAACCTCTTTAACACCAGGGTACTTTTCCCGTGATTCGACATTCTCCTGCCAAAGATCAGCGATGAATTCCGTGACCGGGAAGCCCTCGTCCGCATAAGCAATCGCCGGCGCCAGTAATTCGGACATGGGCAGACGACCGTAACGCTCGTGAAGTTCGTACCAGCCGTCAACCGCGCCTGGCACGCTCACCGACAGCGGGCCGAGATAGGGGATGCTCTCCATGCCTAAATCCCGGAAATGTTGCAGGGTCAGAGACTGCGGCGAACGCCCGGACGCGTTTAGCCCGGTGAGCTCGCCCGCCTCCGCATCCCAGACGATCGCAAACAGGTCGCCACCGATGCCACACCCTGTCGGCTCCATCAGGCCCAATGTTGCATTTGCGGCAATGGCGGCGTCGACTGCGCTGCCACCGGCCTTCAGTACATCCAGCGCGACCTGGGTGGCCAGGGGCTGACTGGTCGCGGCCATGCCGTGCGTCGCTATGACTTCCGATCGGGAGGCGTGTGGTCGCCCCACGGGGCGATCGAATCCTTGCGCCGCTGCTGTGAAACTAACCATGAGCCCTATCACTATAGGAAGCAGACGATTCATACATATCTCCGGACCACTCTTGAAAACCGTAAATGATGCCTAGTTTGGAGGTGGATTGGAACTACATTGAATATGCCTCGAGCGGCGTTATGATGCCTGTATGACACACAGCAACTGCGTCGACCAGGCGCCTCTTCGAAGTCTGTATCCAGCGCACCTCGATACGCTGAAGCAGCGGCATGATCGCGCGCTCGAGCGGTCCGGGGCTGGTCACGTGGTCATTTTCTCGGGCGCGGCACGCGGGGTCTTTCTGGACGACTACGACTACCCGTTCAAGGTCAATCCTCACTTCGTGAGCTGGGTACCATTGACCGATACGCCGCTTTGTTACCTTGTTTACACGCCCGACAAAGCACCCGTGCTGGTCTACTACCAGGAAAAAGACTACTGGCATGTACCACCGTCCACGCCGGATGGCTACTGGCCGCACGAATTCGATATTCGCATTGTCAACGCACTGGAAGACGTTGCGGAACACCTTCCGGCAGACAGAGGCAATTGCGTCCTGATCGGTGAAATTCACGATCCGGCACACGCGTTCGGGATTGACCGGATCAATCCCGGCATTGCCCTTAACATGCTGCACTTCGCGCGGGCCACCAAAACTCCTTATGAGCTCGAATGCATGCGGGCGGCATCGCGGCGCGGAGTAATCGGTCATCGAGCAGCGGAAGCCGCCTTCAGAGCAGGCAAGTCGGAATTTGATATCCACCTCGACTATTGCCAGGCAGTCGGGCATGCGGAAAACGAGCTGCCCTACGGCAATATCATTGCCCTGAACGAAAATGGCGCTGTGCTGCATTACCAGCATCAACGTCACGACAAACCGCGCGAAATCCGTTCGTTTTTGATTGATGCCGGCGCCCGGGTACAGGGCTACGCCAGCGATATTACCCGCACCTATGCAATGGAAGATGGTGAATTCGCAGAACTCATCAAACGATTCGACTGTCTGCAACGAGAGTTGGTGGCGGAGGTCAGAGTTGGCCTCGATTTCGCAGACCTGCACATGCTCTGCCACCGTAAAATCGGAGAGCTACTCTCGGAGCTCGGTGTTGCCAGAGGCAGTGCGGATGCGCTCATTGAATCCGGCGTCACGTCTGCTTTCTACCCACACGGCCTCGGTCACCTGCTGGGCATTCAAGTGCATGATGTAGGCGGTCATATGGGGGATGAAAACGGCACGCCGATCGATCCGCCAAGCGGACACCCCTTCTTGCGACTAACGCGAGTTCTCGACGAGGACCAGGTGTTAACGATTGAGCCTGGTCTGTATGTTATTGACATGCTGATCGATAATCTAAAAGGAACGCCTGGTTACGATATGATCAATCAGCAGCGCCTCGACTGGCTGCGACCCTATGGCGGCATCCGAATTGAAGACAACGTGCGCGTTTTGCAGGATGGTTGTGAGAATTTCACGCGGGATGCGTTTGCTATCTGACTTCTACCTGCGTCAGGTGCGAAAATTCTCGGCCAGATCGTTCATTTTCTTTGCCAACTGAAAATCCAGATCCGTGATACCGCCGGCAGAATGCGTCGTCAGGAAAATATCCACCTTGTTGTAGACGTTGAACCATTCCGGATGATGGTCCATCTTTTCGGCCTCGATTGCTGCCGACGTCATGAATCCAAAAGCATCGGCAAAATTCCTGAACTTGAACGATCGTGTCAATTTTTTATTTTCGACGCTCCAGTGGTCGAGTGCCGACGTCCTTGTTGATATTTCCGTGTCATCCAGTTTGCTTACCATCGTGTTATCACTCTATGAGAATCGGGTATCGACGCCGGGCGCCCTGTACGCGAGAAATGATCAGCCAGGTTGTCGCCGGTGTTCGGAACTGCTCAGCTTGTCCGCGAGCGAAACACCTTTCCAGTTCCACCAGCTCAATAATTCCGGATCATGGTTTTTTTCCGAAGCGTAGTAGACCGCACAGCGGAACACATACAACACGCATCGATCGATATGCATGTCGTGAATCTGGCACAGGCGTTTGTACATGGATTCCGCATCCTGGCCAACGAGATCACTGATTTTAAAGACCCCCAGGTCACGCAGGTCCTGCGCCATGCTCGGGCCGATTCCAGGAATTTCCTGAAGTACGTCAGGCACTTATTGCTTCCGGCGCCGAAAAAAACTGTCTGAATGTGAATGCGTCTTCGGTCGGCCCGGATTGCGCAAGTTTTTGCAGTCGATGCTTCGCTTCGGTCGGCGTCGGTGTTGTCCCGGCAGGCTGCCACCAGAGCGCAAGAATGGGACCCTTCTGTTGCACAAACCACTCCGCCCGCTTGCGCAGAATATGGACGTGATCCGTCTTGTACACGTAATCCATCAGTGCCTCTCTGGACTCCCAGACTGACATATTGAACAACATGTCGTCGTCACCGAAGATATCCTTGCCGACGGCAGTCTCGTCGTCTGCGGCATATCGCCATACGAACCCTGGCGCTGTATCGGCCAATGCATTTATACGATCGAGGTTGTTTACGAATTCCGCGAAGGCAGGATCCTCATAGGAGTATTTCGCGACGCCGATATTAACCTGGGCCAGATGCCAGCTCATGATTCTGCATCCTTTATCGCACCGATCTGTTTTGCTTTTAATTCTCGTTTGACGCGGCGACCCTTCGCCTCCAGCAGTGGCCGTGCGATCGCAGAAAGCCATGGAAATACATAGGTTGCGGTTGCCAGGAGGCCACTTAATGGCGGCATCGAGCGTTCTCGTTTGGCATTCGAGCACAAATCGAGAATCTCCGTGGCCACTTCCCCAGCTGTGCTGATTGGTTGTGAAAAGTTCAGATCCATGACTTTATCGAGATTCGCCATCATGAATCCCGTATCAATCGGGCCGGGCGATACCACGCCGAGTTTAATAGGCGCGCCCTTTAATTCAGCCGCCAACGCGAACGTAAACGCCCGCAACCCGGCCTTGCTGGCGCAATAGGCCGCTGCCCCCGGCAAAGGTGTCTTTCCTGCCAGCGAACCGACGTTGATAATCGCGCCACCGCCAGATTCTCGGATGTAAGGTAGTGCCAGCCGGCTAAGTACAATTGGCGCCCTTAGATTGACATCAATCATCCTCGCGAGCTCGTCGGCCTCGATTGACTCGGCGGGCCCGCGCACGTGATAGCCGGCATTATTGATGAGTATGTGGACGGCATCGAATTCGAAACGCGCTTTCTTGAAGAGGCTCGCGCATGCGTCCTGATCTGAAACGTCCATCGCCATAATTTCCACGCGAGTTTGGTCGCGCAATTCCCCGGCAATGTCTTCCAGCTTCTTCTTGCCGCGCGCAACGAGCATCAGATTGGCGCCGGCCGCGGCGAATGCCCGTGCGGTTGCGGCACCTACGCCTTCAGAGCCGCCCGTAATGATGACCGTCTTGTTCTTGAAGTTCATCGGCCGAGTCTAGACGATGAGTCCGCATCATTAAAGCAGTCGCGGCTAAAGCCGCTCCTGCAGGATTTTCAGGCACTGCGGAACTGGCTTATGTCGCGGTTACTTTTGGTGCCTGAGCGAGGATTCAGAATCCCAGGTAGCCCCGGATCTTGCGCCAGAGAGAGGATTCCCAACCATAGACTTCAAGAATTTCCGGGTCAAAATTAGCCACTGGCATTGTGGTTGACGGCTTGATAATCAGGTTCGCGGCTGTCTCGTCAGAGGGAATCTCCAGGTTTGAATCGGCATTTCCATTCTGCTCAACCAGGCCATCGACGGCGAGACTCAGCCGCGGCAAAACATTGTCGTCAACAATGTCCTCGAGGAATACCGCGTCGGGATCGAACGCTTCTTTCTCCAGGATGACGCAGTCGGAAAATTTCTCTACTTTGCTAATTACCAGTCTCCGGTCGAACCAGGGATCATTCTGGACGCATCAGTGAGACATCACTGTGAGTCTTCTCACAAGACCGGAATTTCGTTTCTTTTTGTATATTGATCAGGGGGATATAGCGTCGGAACGGAGTTTTCCTGGTTGAATTTGAGTGCTTATTCGCTACAGATTACCGTAACGCAGGCCGAAAGAATGAGCCGGTCGCGTTATGTAAAAACTGTGTTTGTGTCTGAATTTGATCGAGTCGTAATGTGATTTTTCGAGCACAGACAAAAAAGTCCAATCCGCCCACGGTGCTAAAAAGTGAGAATGGACCGCTGCGGATTGATCTTTAGTGCAGAAACAAAAAAGGCCCAATCCGCCCACGGTGCTAAAAAGTGAGAATGGACCGCTGCGGATTGATCTTAAGTGCAGAAACGAAAAAAGCCCAATCCGCCCACGGTGCTAAAAAGTGAGAATGGACCGCTGCGGATTGATCCTAAGTGCAGAAACAAAAAAGGCCCAATCCGCCCACGGTGCCAAAAAGTGAGAATGGACCGCTGCGGATTGATCTTTAGTGCAGAAACAAAAAAGGCCCAATCCGCCCACGGTGCTAAAAAGTGAGAATGGACCGCTGCGGATTGATCTTTAGTGCAGAAACAAAAAAGGCCGAACGATCGTCCGGCCTTTCCAAATCAAATGTCAGCCCTGCTTAGTCCTCTGCGACCTGCGCCTCGACCGGACCATCGACCAGCTGTACCAGCGCCATCGGTGCCGCGTCGCCCGGACGTGGTCCCAGTTTCAGGATTCGCAAATAACCACCCGGACGTTCTTTGAAGCGGGGACCGAGGTCCGAAAACAGTTTTCCAACCGCAGCCTTGTCACGCAATCGATCGAACGCGAGGCGACGATTCGCCACACCATCTTCTTTGGCCAGCGTGATAAGTGGTTCTACAACGCGGCGCAGTTCTTTAGCCTTTGGCAAGGTCGTCCTGATCGTTTCATGCTGCACCAGCGACGTCGCCATGTTGCGAAACATGGCTTTTCGATGTGAGCTGTTGCGGCCAAGCCTACGACCGGATTTTCTGTGACGCATTTTCCTAACCCTTCAAAAGTGGGGTCGAACCGCAGTTTCGGTCCGATTTGAATCGAATCCCAGGTCGAACACCGAAACTGCGGTTCGACCCCGATTTATTACATTGCGAGTTCGTGCTCCGGACGCAGGCTGGCCGGCGGCCAGTTATCGAGCTGCATGCCCAGACCAAGTCCATGGCCTTCCAATACTTCCTTGATTTCCGTCAACGACTTCTTGCCAAGATTCGGCGTTCTCAGAAGCTCAACTTCCGTGCGTTGCACAAGGTCACCGATGTACATGATGTTTTCGGCCTTCAGGCAATTTGCCGAACGAACCGTCAATTCCAGCTCGTCGACCGGACGCAGCAGAATCGGATCGACCTGATGCTCAGCCGCAGCGCCAATGCCTTCGTCCTGACCCTGCAGGTCAACAAAGACTGACAGCTGATCCTTGAGGATGCTGCCAGCGCGACGAATTGCTTCTTCCGGGTCTATAGTGCCATTCGTCTCAATGTCGATGATCAATTTATCGAGGTCGGTACGCTGCTCAACGCGCGCTGCCTCAACGTCATACGTAACCCGGTTGACCGGACTGAATGACGCATCCAGCTGCAGGCGGCCAATCGGACCTGACTGCTCTTCGAATGCAGGACGACGAGTTGCCGCTCGATAGCCGCGACCACGCTCGACTTTGAGCACCATGTTCAGATGGCCATCCTTGGTCAAACTTGCGATGACCATATCGGGATTCATGATTTCAACGTCATGGTCAAGCTGAATGTCGGCCCCGGTAACAACGCCCGGACCTCGCTTCGATATTCTGAGCTCCGCAGTATCCCGCGTGTGCATGCGCACAGCGACCTGCTTCAGATTCAGAAGGATGTCGACGACATCTTCCTGAACGCCTTCGATGCTGGTGTACTCGTGGAGTACACCTTCAATTTCAGCCTCCGTCACTGCCGCACCGGGCATTGAGGAGAGCAAAATGCGGCGTAGCGCATTGCCGAGTGTGTGACCGTAACCACGTTCGAACGGCTCAATCGTGACTTTCGCATGAAGGTCATTGACCGGCGCAACTTTAACAACACGCGGTTTCAGAAACTCGTTAACAGATTCCTGCATTGGTGTAACTCCTGACTATTTCGAGTACAGCTCGACGACTAGGTTTTCGTTGATGTCCGGAAGGATGTCTTGACGATCCGGCAGTGATTTGAATGTTCCCGTCATCTTCTTCGAATCCACATCTACCCATTCCGGAAGCCCGACCTGGGACGCAATTTCAAGTGCGTTTTGGATACGAAGTTGCTTTTTGGCTTTTTCGCGAATACCGACAGCGTCGCCGGCACCCACCTGGGCGGAGGGAATGTTGACCAGCTTGCCATTCACTTCGATACCTTTATGGCTAACGAGTTGACGGGCTTCGGCACGTGTTGACGCAAATCCCATACGATAGACAACATTGTCCAGACGACATTCCAGCAAGCGCAGCAGGTTTTCACCTGTCGAGCCTTTCAGCTGAGCGGCCTTCTTGTAGTAGTTGCGGAACTGTCTCTCCAGCACACCGTACATGCGGCGCAGCTTTTGTTTCTCACGAAGCTGCGAACCGTAATCCGACAGTCGCGGGCGACGTTGTGCCGCACCGCCTGGAGGTACATCCAGTTTGCACTTCGATTCGAGCGGCCGTATGCCACTCTTCAAAAACAGGTCCGTACCTTCGCGGCGGGACAGTTTACATTTTGGTCCAAGATATCTTGCCATTACTTAGTCTCTATACACGGCGGTTGCGTAATTAAACGCGACGCTTTTTAGGCGGCCGACAGCCGTTGTGAGGAATAGGTGTTACGTCTTCGATGTTCTGAATGCGGAAACCGAGTGCGTTCAAAGCACGAACCGCGGATTCCCTGCCCGGCCCTGGACCGCGAACTCGCACGTCGACGTTCTTGACGCCAAACTCGAGCGCAGCACGGCCGGCCTTGTCGGAAGCAACCTGCGCGGCAAACGGTGTCGACTTTCGCGATCCACGAAACCCACAGCCACCGGCGGTTGCCCACGACAGGGCATTACCCTGACGATCGGTAATCGTAATAATAGTGTTGTTGAAGGACGCATGGATGTGTGCAACTGCATCCACCACATGCTTTTTGACCTTCTTCTTTTTTACTTCTGCCACGTATGGCTCCTCGATTTACTAATCAGCTGGTTCAATGAAGACAGCTGTAGTGTTCGTTAATACTTTACAATCGTGTTTTCGGCGACTCGCGACACTTTAGTGCGCAGGTGTCGATCGCATTCCACAATGTTGATGAATCCTTATCTCTTAATGGGTCGCCGCGGACCTTTACGGGTTCTGGCGTTCGTCTGCGTGCGTTGTCCGCGCATCGGCAGCCCGCGCCTGTGACGAATACCGCGGTAGCAGCCAAGATCCATCAACCGCTTGATATTCATGGATGTTTCACGCCGGAGGTCGCCTTCAACAACGAACTTCGCTACTGCGCTACGCAATTCCGCAACTTCCGGCTCGGCGAGATCTTTGACCTGGGTCTCAGGTGCGATCCTGGCTGACGCACAGATTTGCTTGGCGCGTGTATCACCGATGCCGTATATCGAAGTCAACGCAACCACGACGTGCTTGTTGATCGGAATGTTTATGCCTGCTATTCGAGCCACTTCAATTACCTTTGTTTATCAGCTGTTGGCCTTAAGGTCAGCTCCGGTCTATTTGGAGCCACCAATACCAATCGGTTTCGCCTATCTAGCCTTGCCGCTGTTTATGACGCTTGTCACTGCAGATCACGCGAACAACACCGTTGCGTCGGATGATCTTGCAGTTCCTGCACATTTTTTTTACTGATGCCCTGACTTTCATGAGTCGTCTCCCAATTTCGTTCGCCGGACTAGCGAACCGTGCCACCGCGACCGTAGTTGCGCAGGTTGGCTTTTTGCATCATGCCGTCGTATTGATGGCTCATGGCGTGCGCTTGCATCTGCGACATGAAATCCATTGTTACGACGACGAGGATCAATAACGAAGTGCCGCCGAAATTGAACGGCACACTCGGGTAAAACATCCGGAAAATCTCGGGCAGTAGACAGACGCCGGCTATATAGAGTGCGCCCCAGAACGTCAGTCTCGTTAACACCCGATCGATGTACTCTGCCGTGTGCGCCCCCGGGCGAATTCCCGGAACAAAAGCGCCCGATCGCTTCAGGTTATCGGCGGTATCCTTGGAATTGAACTGGATGGCGGTATAGAAGAAGCAGAAGAAAATTATCAGTGCCGCATACAGGATCACATATATGGGCTGTCCGGGCCCCAGGTTCGCGCCGATGGTCTGCAACAGGCTTTGCGTAAAGCCAGGTTCGGCGGACTGGCCGAAGAACTGGGCCACCGTTGCCGGAAACATCAGGATGCTCGAAGCAAAAATTGGCGGAATGACGCCGGACATGTTGATCTTGAATGGCAGGTGCGTGCTTTGAGCCGCATACATCTTCCTGCCCTGCTGACGCCGCGCATAGTTGACCGTAATTCGTCGCTGCGCTCGCTCCATGTAGACCACAAATGTGGTTGCCGCGATGCTGCCGATGAGGAGCAGTATCGCCGTTGCCGCCGACATCTCGCCGGTTCTCACAAGCTCGGCTGTTCCTGCTACGGCCGCGGGCAAACCAGCGACAATGCCTGCAAGAATAATCATCGAAATGCCGTTGCCAATGCCCCGCTCCGAGATCTGCTCTCCAAGCCACATCAGAAACATCGTGCCCGTCACCAGTGTGATGCAGGCCGTGATAAGGAACGCAGGTCCCGGATTAACCACTACGCCAGGCTGACTCTGAAGCCAGGATGCGGCAGCGATAGACTGGAAACTGGCCAGTCCAACAGTGCCGTAACGGGTGTATTGGGTAATCTTGCGACGTCCCGACTCGCCTTCTTTCCTCAGTTGCTGCAACGGCTCAACCAGATGGCTGGCCATCTGCATGATAATTGAGGCGGATATGTAGGGCATGATGCCCAGTGCAAAAATACCAAAGCGGGAAAGTGCACCGCCGGAAAACAGATTGACCAGCGCCAGCATGTTGCCAGCCTGCTGATCAAAAAATGAGGCGAGCGCAGCCGGATCCACTCCGGGTACCGGAATGAACGTGCCCGTCCGAAACACGATCAATGCTCCCACGAGGAACAGGATTCGTTTTTTCAGCTCGGCCAGCTTGTTGCCTGCTTTCGCGGCATCGGCTGGATTCATTTTAGGTCCCTTTGCCAACGTAGTTCGTCTCTCGTCTTACTTTTTCAGTCAAAAATACTAGCGTACGTGCTTTCTTTGAATTTGCTCTATTGTCAATCGCGGCCGAAGGTCAATGTATCTGTCGCCCTACCACCGGCATATCTATCGCGCAGCGATTAATGCATCGCCTATTCAACCGTGCCGCCCGCTGCCTCAATCGCAGCACGCGCGCCTTTGGTTACCGCAAGGCCCTTCACTTTCACGGCCTTGTCGATTTCACCCGACTTAATAATTTTCACCTTGGAAACCGTCGCCGGCACCAGGTGAAGCTTCTTCAGGCAGTCCATATCAATGACGTCTTCAGTCGGAATTGCAAGCTCGTGCAGGCGCAGTTCCGCCGTTTTTCGTGCCATCCGCGAGGTGAAGCCGACTTTTGGCAACCGCCGCTGCAGGGGCATCTGACCGCCTTCGAAACCGACCTTGTGATAGCCGCCGGACCGAGCGTGCTGTCCCTTCTGACCACGCCCACAGGTCTTGCCCTGGCCCGCTGAATGGCCTCGACCAAATCGCTTGCCGTTGTTCTTAGCGCCTTTACCAGGCGACAATTCGTTGAGACGCATCTCAGACTTCCTCTACCGATACGAGGTACGAAACCTTGTTAATCATGCCGCGGTTCTCAGGTGTATCGAGCACCGTCACGCTCTGACGTATTTTTCGCAAGCCAAGACCTGCTACACACGCCTTGTGGCTCTTTAGCCGGCCGAAGCGGCTTTTGAGCAGCGTTACTTTCAACTGTTTTTGGCTCGCCATCGTTCCTAATCTCTTCTCGATGAATTCCGGGCAGTAAAAACTACGCCAGGATTTCCTTAATCTTCTTGCCACGCTTCGCCGCAATCTGCCGCGGAGAGTGGATATCTTTCAACGCACCAATCGTCGCTCTGACAACGTTGATCGGATTTCGTGATCCGTAACTCTTTGCCAATACGTTTCGTACACCAGCGCACTCGAACACGGCGCGCATTGCACCGCCGGCAATGACACCAGTACCTTCCGATGCCGGTTGCATGTAGACGTAGGTCGCGCCGTGGCGCCCTTTTTTCGCATACTGCAATGTTTCATTGGTCAGATTTACTTTAATCATGTTCTTCCGCGCCGACTGCATCGCCTTTTGAATTGCGATAGGCACCTCGCGCGCCTTGCCATAACCAAAGCCGACGTGGCCATTGCCGTCACCAACAACGGTTAACGCGGTGAAACCAAACTGGCGTCCACCTTTCACAACCTTTGCAACTCGATTAACGGTGACCAGTTTCTCGATGAAGTCGTCGGAATTCTGATTTTGATCCATTCTTGCCATAACGTTTTCCCGGCCGGCTCTTTAACTTCAAGCTCGGCCAATAATTAAAACTTCAGTCCAGCCTCACGTGCCGCGTCTGCCAGGGCCTTAACTCGGCCGTGATAACGAAATCCTGAACGATCGAACGCAACGGTATCGATGCCGGCCGCTTTCGCTTTCTCTGCGATACGCGCACCAACGATAGCTGCAGCTTCTGAGTTTCCAGTACCTTTTGTACCTTTGCGCACGTCTTTTTCCAGCGTCGATGCTGAAGCAAGCACTGTGCCACCATCTGGCCCAATAACCTGAGCATAGATGTGACGCGGAGTCCGATGCACACTCAACCGATTGACGGCTAACTGGTGAATTTTTGCGCGTGCTTTGCGCGCGCGGCGCAAACGATTTTGTTTCTTGTCGAGTTTCATAACTAAACCTGATTACTTCTTCTTCGCTTCCTTGAGGACTACGCGTTCGTCGACGTAGCGAACACCCTTACCCTTGTAGGGTTCCGGCGGACGAAAGCGTCGAATTTCAGCGGCCACCTGGCCAACTTTCTGTTTGTCTGTGCCTTTTACAACCACTTCAGTCTGACTCGGCGTTTCAACTGAGATGCCTTCCGGTACGTCATAAACTACCGGGTGCGAAAATCCGAGAGTCAGATTTAGTTTGCTGCCCTGTGCCTGCGCGCGATAACCAACACCACGCAGCTCCAGCTTCTTCTCAAAGCCTTCCGTAACGCCCTGCACCATGTTGGCAAGCAGTGCGCGCGTTGTGCCGGAAATCGCCGTGGAAAAGCGAGATCCCGAACGTGGCTTAATGCTCAATACCGCATCTTCCTGCGATACCTCAACTTCGGAATTCAATTCCATGGACAATGAACCCTTACTGCCTTTGACAGATACGGTCATCCCCGACTGGCTGAATTCCACGCCCTGCGGCAAGCTAACTGGCTCTTTTGCGACTCTGGACATAATCTGATCTCAATCTCTTCTGGTTCTGTGCCCGGCCGTTATGAAACGACGCAGATCACCTCACCACCAATACCTTTTTCCCTTGCCTGGCGATCGCTCATCACACCAGCCGAGGTTGATACAATCGCGATTCCGAGGCCGCCAAGCACTTTTGGCAATTCTTCCTTGCCCCGATAAACCCGCAAACCTGGTTTGCTGATGCGCTTTACGGTCTCGATGACGGGCGTGCCTTCATAATATTTTAGTTCCACATCCAGCTTTTTCGATGCGCCGTCGCCAGACGTTCCGAACCCGGTTATATAGCCTTCCTCTTTCAGCACCACGGCCACCGCTTCTTTCGCGGTGGACGCTGGCATTGAAACAACTACTTTCCGAGCTTTCTGACCGTTGCGAATTCGGGTCAGCATGTCAGCAATAGGATCAGTCATACTCATTCTTAAATCTCCCTACCAGCTCGCTTTCGTCAGACCCGGAATCTCGCCATTCATAGCGGCTTCTCTGAGTTTGTTACGAGCAAGACCGAATTTTCGGTACACGCCATGCGGCCGCCCGGTAATTGCGCAACGATTACGTTGCCGTGAGGGGCTGGAATCACGCGGCAACGCGCTGAGCTTCGCTACAGCGACTGCGCGATCTTCATCACTACTGTTCAAATTGCGAATAATCTTCTTGAGCTCCACTCGCTTGGCAGCATGCCGCTTAACGAGTTTTTCCCGTTTCAGCTCACGCATAATCATGGACTTTTTTGCCACGTTTATAATCTCTCTTCAGTTAATTTCTATGTGCGTTATTTCTTAAAAGGAAAATTGAACGCTTCCAGAAGCGCACGACCTTCGTCAGCATTCCGCGCTGATGTCGAAATCGTGATATCCAGACCGCGGATTGCATCAATCTCGTCATAGTTGATTTCCGGGAAAATAATCTGCTCGGAAACGCCCATGCTGTAATTGCCCTGGCGATCGAAAGACTTTGCGTTCAATCCACGAAAGTCGCGAATTCGGGGAATTGCGATGTTAACGAGACGATCCAGGAACTCGTACATGCGCTCGCGGCGCAGCGTTACTTTGCATCCTATGGGGTAACCATCACGAATTTTGAAGCCGGCCACCGACTTACGAGCCAGTGTTTTTACGGCTTTCTGGCCTGCAATCTTCTCCATGTCGCCCACAGCGTGCTCGAGAACCTTCTTATCGGCTACAGCCTCGCCTACGCCCATGTTCAACGTAATCTTCGTGATGTGTGGAACTTCCATCACATTCTTGAGGCCGAGCTTCTCCTGAATCTTGCTCTTGAGCTCGCCTTCGTATTTTTCCTGTAGTCGTGCCATTTCAGTCTTTCGCGGCCAAAGCCACTCCTGGTGTCTTAAAGGTCAACCGTTTCGCCGGTTGATCGAAAAATTCTCTCTTTGCTTCCGTCGTCAGAAACCCGTATTCCGACCCGATCGCCTTTCTTTGTCTTCGGGTTAAAGACCAGAACATTTGAGATATCCAGCGGCATTTCCTGATCGACGATTCCACCTTCTTTGGGCGGCATAGCGTTCGGGTTCGCCTTCTGATGCTTCTTCGCAATGTTGATGCCTTCCACAAGCACACGGGAATCCTCGAATATCTGCAAAACCGTGCCTCGACGGCCCCGGTCTTTGCCCGTTGTGACTATGACTTCATCGCCTTTTCTGATCTTGTTCATACTATTCGTTCTTCCTGACATCGCTGTCGCAGCAAAAGCCGCTCCCACGCTGTGCTCTCGTTCTATCTGTCGCGGCGTCCTTAAAGAACCTCCGGTGCCAGAGAAATAATTTTCATGAACTGATTCGTTCTGAGTTCACGTGTAACCGGCCCGAAAATACGCGTGCCGATCGGCTCGAGTCTCGCGTTCAGCAAAACAGCAGCATTTCCGTCGAAGCGAATCAGCGAGCCATCTTTGCGACGAACACCTTTGCGGGTTCTTACGACAACCGCATTATAGATTTCACCTTTCTTAACCTTGCCCCGTGGGATTGCATCTTTGACGCTGACTTTAATTACGTCGCCGACTGCCGCATAACGCCGCTTCGATCCACCAAGCACCTTGATGCACTGAATGCGCCTTGCACCCGAATTATCGGCCGCATCGAGAACTGTCTGCATCTGAATCATGGTCTTATTCCGTCAATCAAACTTTCTTCTAACGACAATCTGTCGCTTATTGCTCAGGCGCGCTTTCGACAACGTCGACTACCCGCCAGGATTTGTTCTTCGCAATCGGACGGCACTCGCTAATCGCTACGCGATCGCCGGTCTTGCACTGGTTGGTCTCGTCGTGCGCCATCAACTTGGACGTCCGGCGAATATACTTACCGACAACCGGGTGCTTCACGCGCCGCTCAATAGCGACCGAGACTGTCTTGTCCATCTTGTCGCTTACAACGCGACCGATGACCGTACGCTGAACTTTTGCTTCAGCCGTTTTGGGTTCTTCGCTCATTTGCTAGCACTCGATTCTTTATCTTGCGTTTTCGCTGCAGCTGATTTTGCTGCCCTCTTTAACTCGTTCATCACCGTCTTGACACGAGCAATCTCTTTCCTGACCCGCCCGTATTCGGTGTGCCGCGCCAACTCACCGGTTGCGCGTTGCATACGCAAATTGAACTGCTCACGGCGCAGCACCAATAGTTCCTCCGCCAGCTCTTCAGTCGATTTGCCTCTCAGCTCTTCAACATTCATCACATCACCTGTCGCGTCACGAACGCCGTCGGAAACGGCAGCTTCGCAGCAGCCAGTCGAAACGCTTCCCGCGCTATCTCTTCCGTTACGCCTTCCATCTCATAGAGCACGCGGCCTGGCTGAATCTGACAGACCCAGTACTCGACGTTGCCCTTACCCTTGCCCTGTCGGACTTCGAGCGGCTTCTTCGTTATCGGTTTATCCGGAAACACGCGAATCCAGATCTTGCCGCCACGCTTGATATGGCGCGTCATGGCACGACGAGCGGCTTCGATCTGACGAGCTGTCAGGCGACCTCGCTCGGTTGCCTTGAGCCCAAACTCACCGAAGGCCACCGTGCTGCCGCGAATCGCGAGACCACGGTTGCGACCCTTCATCTGCTTCCGAAACTTTGTTCTTTTTGGCTGTAACATGTCCTAATCCTACGTGCCCGCTATGTGCCGGCAGCTGCTTCCTTGTCTTCCGCAGTTGCCACTTCAGGCTTGTCAAATATCTCGCCCTTGAAGATCCAGACCTTCACACCGATCACGCCGTAAGTCGTATGTGCCTCGGCAAGTCCGTAGTCGATATCGGCGCGCAGCGTATGCAGCGGCACACGACCCTCCCGGTACCATTCAGAACGCGCAATCTCCGCGCCATTCAGGCGACCGCCAACTTTTACCTTGATGCCTTCCGCACCAACACGCATCGTATTTGTTACCGCACGCTTCATAGCACGACGGAACATGACACGTCGTTCCAGTTGCTGGGCAATACCCTCGGCAACCAGCTGCGCATCGAGCTCGGGCTTCCTGACTTCGGCGATGTTGATGCGCACGTCATTGATGTGCATATCGATTATCCGCGCTACTTGACTGCGAAGCTTCTCGATGTCTTCGCCCTTCTTGCCGATCACGATGCCAGGTCGCGCCGTATGAATAGTGATATTGATTTTCTTCGCCGGCCGTTCGATGCTAATGCGGCTGACCGACGCATCTTTCAGCTTCTTCTTGATAAAATCGCGAACCAGGTAGTCGGAGCGAATGTACTCAGGAAAAGTGTGCGAATCGGCATACCACTTGGACGACCAGTCCTTGACGATGCCGAGGCGAATACCTATTGGATGTACTTTCTGACCCATGTTTATTTCTCAGTGTCCAATTCGAAATGCCGAACCTGGATTAGCAAACCCTGTTTGCTCATCCCCCAGTTCATAACTGGTAATTCTCTCGACTCCATATCCACTATTCATCGCCTACACGAATTGTGATGTGGCTGTTGCGCTTGATAATGCGGGTGCCGCGGCCCTTCGCGCGTGCGCGATAACGCCTGAATGTCGGCGCCTCGTTCACTTCAATGTTTGCCACTTTCAATTCATCAATGTCAGCGCCAAGATTGTGCTCAGCATTCGCAATCGCCGACTCGAGCACCTTCTTGACGATGCGTGCACTTTTCCGTGGTGAAAAAGCAAGCGTCTTCAGCGCGTCATCCACATTCTTGCCGCGGATAGCATCTGCCATCAGCCTGCATTTTTGTGGCGAAATTCGCGCATATCGAAGTGTTGCTGCAACCTGCATTACCTACTCCTTCGACCTACTTGACTTTCCGGTCACCGGAGTGACCTTTAAATGTTCGGGTGACCGCAAACTCGCCGAGTTTATGGCCAACCATGTTTTCCGAAATCAAAACGGGCACGTGCTGTCGTCCGTTATGAATAGCAATCGTCAATCCCACCATGTCCGGCAGCACCATCGAACGACGTGACCACGTCTTTATCGGTCGACGATCATTGGCTTTTGCCGCTACGGCTACCTTTTTCGCCAGATGTGTATCGACGAAAGGCCCTTTCCTAACACTGCGAGGCATCTATATGTTCCTGTATCTATCCGAACTCAAATCGCGGCTAAAGCCGCTCCTACTTGCGCTTACGGCGACGGACGATCATGCCGTCCGTGCGCTTGTTCGAACGCGTCTTGTATCCCTTGGTCGGTGTTCCCCAGGGGCTAACCGGATGACGTCCACCTGACGTGCGGCCTTCACCACCGCCATGCGGGTGATCGACCGGGTTCATCGCAACACCCCGAACCGTTGGTCGCACACCTCTCCAGCGCTTGGCCCCGGCCTTGCCGAGTTTCCTCAGGTTGTGTTCACCGTGACCTACCTCGCCGACCGTCGCGCGGCAGTCGACGTGAATCTTTCGGGTCTCGCCGGAACGCAGTCGAACCGTTGCATAGGCGCCCTCCCGCGCAGCCAGCTGCGCAGTGCCACCGGCAGAACGAACGAGCTGCCCGCCCTTGCCGGGCTTCAACTCGATGTTGTGAATCAGCGTACCGACCGGAATGCTCTTGATAGGCAGGGCATTACCGGGTTTTATCGGCGCATCCTCACCGCTCGAAATCCGCGCTCCGACAGCGATGCCTTTCGGCCCGATAATGTAGCGACGCTCGCCGTCTGCATACTTGATCAGCGCGATATGCGCGCTGCGATTCGGATCGTACTCGAGACGTTCCACCAGGCCCGGAATGCCATCCTTATCGCGTTTGAAATCGATAATTCGGTAACGCTGTTTATGACCACCTCCGTGGTGGCGAACAGTAATCCGACCCGTGTTATTGCGACCACCTGTCTTTGACTTCTTGTCGACAAGGGCGCTATGCGGCTTGCCTTTGTGCAAGCCCGGAGTCTTCACCGCTACCTGGAATCTGCGTCCAGCGGACGTTGGTTTTGATTTATGCAATGACATTATTCTTTACCGTTCGCTCTCTAGTCGGCGCCAAGGAAGTCGATCTGACTACCTTCAGCGAGCGTGACGTAAGCTTTCTTCCAATTCGCACGCCGACCCTTGGTCGTGCCGTGACGTTTGCTTTTGCCCTGATAGTTGATGACCGTCACCCCTGCGACGCTCACCTCGAAAAGCAGCTCAACCGCCTTCTTGATCTCGGGCTTGGTCGCATCCGTACGCACCTTGAATACGACCTGATTTTTTTCGCCGACAATGTGACTCTTTTCAGACAGATGCGGACCCTGAACGATCGTCATCAGTCTTTCCTGATGCGCAGCTATACTCATGACAGTCGCTCCTCAATCAGCTTCAGTGCCGGCAAAGTGACAAGCACCTTCTCGAAACGCATCAAGACAACGGGATCGATCGAGGCTGCATCGCAAATTCCAACATCGGGAAGATTGCGCGCAGACAAAAATACTTTTTCGTCGAACGCCTCGTTCACAATCAGCACGCTGTTCAGGTCCAGCTCTTTGAGCTTTCCGGCCAGCTCCTTCGTCTTCGGTGCATCCATCGTGATGGATTCTGTAACAACGACGCGGTCCTGGCGGACCAATTCCGAAAAGACGGATCGCAGCGCCGCGCGATACATCTTCTTGTTTACTTTCTGACTATAGTCACGTGGTTTCGCCGCGAATGTCCGGCCACCACCAACCCAGATCGGGCTGCGGATAGTGCCGGCACGTGCGCGACCAGTGCCTTTCTGACGCCAGGGCTTGGCGCCGCCACCTTGAACCTGTGATCGATTTTTCTGCGCCTTGGTGCCGGCGCGACCGCCTGCAAGAAAGGCATTGACGACCTGGTGAACAAGAGGCTCATTAAACTTTGCACCGAATGCACTATCGGCGACTTCAACCGTGCCACTTCCCTGCATTTTCAATTTCATGATGCCGCCCTTTTCTTCACCGCAGGCTGGACAACAACGCGACCACCGCTATGGCCCGGAACAGCACCCTTTATCAGCAGCAGATTGCGTTCTTCGTCAACCCGAACGACCTCGAGATTCTGGGCGGTGCGTCGCACGTTGCCCATGTGACCGGACATCTTCTTGCCCTTCCACACACGACCCGGGGTCTGGTTCTGACCAATGGAGCCCGGTGCACGATGTGCAAGCGAGTTGCCATGGGTAGCGTCCTGCATTGAGAAGTTGTGGCGCTTGACCGTGCCGGCAAATCCTTTACCGATCGTCGTGCCAATAACATCCACTTTCTGGCCGGCCTCGAAGAGGTCAACTTTCAGCTCCTGGCCCTTCTCGAAAGCCCCCTCTGCTGGCTTGTCACCATCTTCGAGACGGAACTCAGTAATAAGGTCGCCGGCTTCAACCTTCGCTGCAGCAAAGTGGCCGGCTTCAGATTTAGACACGCGGGACGCCTTGCGACCGCCAGCAGAAACCTGCAGCGCGCTGTAGCCGTCATTCTCCACGGTCTTAACCTGTGTGATTCGATTTGGCTGTGCTTCAATCACGGTGACCGGGATCGAAACCCCGTCGTCCGTAAACACACGTGTCATGCCGCATTTGCGACCAACAAGACCCATTGTCATTTCAAAAACCTCACACCAACTTCGATTGGTCGGCGTCTATCTCAAATTCAGATTACTAACTGCCTGTCTTTGTTCACGGCGCTGGCTTCGGTTGGTCAACGCTGTCTCTTTAACTCAGACACACGAAAGGGCCAGCCATCGCCTGGAACGTTTATCCTTGTTCCGATGCTATTGAGCTGACCCCAATCCGGTTAGACCGGCGGTTCGGGATTTGCCGAGTCGCCTTCGATTTCCCGGCGACCAAACTTAAAGCGCTTTTAAAGCCTGAAGCCCTAAAACGCCCTTTTCAGAAACTGGCCGACTCCCGACCGGCCAGATCCTGCGAGCCCGCCATTATACTGTGGAAAGACCCCAATACAAGCCTGTAAAGACTTGAATCAGGTGTTTTTTTTCAGCTTTTGGCGAGCCAGTCGACCGGGGCTGGTCAATACTCGCACAGCGCAGCGGCGGCGTGCGGTTGGCCAAGCTAACTAATTGATTTTTAAGGACCAATTCCTGCCGAACTATTGAATGGCCTAGTTCAGCTTAATCTGTACATCGACTCCGGCAGGCAACTCGAGTTTCATCAGAGCGTCCACCGTCTTATCGGTCGGATCCACGATGTCCATCAAGCGCTTGTGCGTCCGGATCTCGTACTGGTCCCGGGCATCCTTATTCACGTGCGGTGAGATCAGGATCGTGTAACGCTCCATCTTCATCGGCAGCGGAATGGGGCCCTTGACTGTAGCGCCAGTGCGTTTCGCAGTATCCACGATTTCGCGAGCCGAATTGTCGATCAGGCGATGATCGAATGCTTTCAGCCGAATGCGGATATTTTGATTAGTTGCCACGATAATTTCCTAAATAATCTAACTACTTGGCACTTTGACGACAATTGTCGGCATCGTGCAAATTTGAGCAAAATCGCTCCAGTCAATCGCGGTCGAAGGGCGATTTGTCGATCGCCCAACCCCCTGCGTCAATCGCGGCTCGTCGCTCTCGGACGTCCTGTCCTGCGCGACACAAATACATCCTGTACAAAAAAGCCGCTCCTACATATTCTTTACAGCGTTATTCAATCACCTTCGCAACGACGCCGGCACCTACCGTTCTGCCACCCTCGCGGATCGCAAACCGCAGCCCGTCTTCCATCGCGATCGGTGCAATCAGGTCTACAACCATCTGCACATTGTCGCCCGGCATCACCATCTCGGTGCCCTCCGGAAGTTCACACGCACCCGTCACGTCCGTCGTCCGGAAGTAAAACTGCGGCCGGTATCCCTTGAAAAACGGCGTATGTCGTCCGCCCTCTTCCTTCGTCAGGATATAAACCTCTGCCTCAAACTTCGTGTGCGGCGTAATCGATCCCGGCTTCGCCAGCACCTGGCCACGCTCAACCTCTTCGCGCTTCGTGCCACGAAGCAATACACCCACGTTGTCGCCCGCCTGACCCTGGTCAAGCAGCTTCCTGAACATCTCGACACCCGTGCACGTCGTCTTCTCAGTATCCTTGATGCCGACAATCTCGATCTCGTCGCCAACCTTCACAATGCCACGCTCGATTCGACCCGTGACCACCGTGCCGCGCCCCGAAATCGAGAACACATCCTCAACCGGCATCAGGAAGTCTCCGTCAATCGCTCGCTCAGGCTCCGGAATGTATCGGTCCATCTCCTCCACCAGCTTCAATACTGATGGAACACCAATCTCTGATGTATCACCCTCAAACGCCTTGAGCGCAGAGCCCGTAATAATCGGTGTGTCATCGCCCGGAAACTCATACGTCGACAGAAGATCACGTACTTCCATCTCCACAAGCTCCAAAAGCTCCGCATCATCAACCTGGTCTGCCTTGTTCAGGTAAACCACGATGTAGGGCACACCAACCTGGCGCGCCAGCAATATGTGCTCGCGCGTCTGCGGCATCGGCCCATCCGCCGCTGAACAAACCAGGATCGCACCGTCCATCTGCGCCGCTCCCGTGATCATGTTCTTCACGTAGTCAGCATGTCCCGGACAGTCAACGTGCGCGTAGTGACGGTTGGCTACTCTCATACTCCACGTGCGCCGTCGCAATCGTGATGCCGCGCTCTCTTTCTTCCGGCGCATTATCAATCTGATCGTAGCCCTTAACCTCACCACCGTGCTGCTCCGCCATTACCTTCGTCAGCGCAGCCGTCAGCGTCGTCTTACCATGGTCTACGTGACCTATCGTGCCTACGTTTACGTGGGGTTTGTTTCTTTCAAATTTTTCTTTGGACATGGCTTTATCCCAATTCCTATCCGATTATGTCGTTGTTACCTGATTTCTGTGCAGCAACTCGCGCGCCGCACCTCCAAATTCCAGTCCTGAAAAATCCGAGCAGCGGCGCCCTGCAAATTTCTCTTTGGACATGCCCTAATCTCTCGTGACTCGTGCCTGATCGAAAACAGTCTCGTGCGTAATTTACTCGCGTATTGTTAATCCAGTTTCTCTTTTTCCGCAGGAGCGACTATTGCCGCGACAGGGCCTGATGGCGCTCCTACGAAGCTTTCTTCAGCACGGAATCCGCAACGCTCTGCGGCACTTCCTGGTACTTCTCAAATTCCATCGAATAGACCGCGCGACCCTGACTCATTGAGCGCAGATCCGTTGCGTATCCGAACATCTCGGCCAGCGGCACTTCGGCGCGGATAACCTTTCCGGATGGAGAGTCCTCCATGCCTTGTGGCAGGCCGCGGCGCCGATTCAGATCACCCATCACGTCACCCATGTAATCTTCCGGCGTTACCACTTCTACCTTCATGATCGGCTCAAGCATGACCGGGTGTGCTTTGGTTGCGCCTTCCCTGAACGCCATCGAACCAGCAATCTTGAACGCCATTTCGCTGGAGTCGACATCATGATATGAACCATCGTAAAGCGTGACCTTGGCATCAACAACCGGATACCCGGCAACGACACCATTTTCCATTTGATCCTTGACGCCCTTGTCGACCGCGTTGATATATTCCCTCGGTACAACGCCACCAACGATAGCGTTGACGAATTCGTAACCCTCGCCCGGTTCCTGCGGTTCGATCTTCAGGTAGACGTGACCGTATTGTCCGCGACCTCCTGATTGCCGAACGAACTTGCCTTCCTGCTCGACCGTCTTGCGAATGGTCTCGCGATACGCAACCTGTGGCTTGCCGACGTTCGCTTCGACCTTGAACTCACGCTTCATTCGATCGACGATAATATCGAGATGCAGCTCGCCCATGCCGGAAATAATCGTTTGTCCTGACTCCTCGTCAGTCGCCACGCGAAATGATGGGTCTTCCTTAGCGAGCTTCTGCAGCGCGATCCCCATCTTTTCCTGATCGACCTTCGTCCTCGGCTCAACCGCAACCGCGATGACCGGCTCCGGAAATTCCATTCGTTCAAGCGTAATAATGTCTTTCAGGTCGCACAGCGTGTCGCCAGTGGTGACATCCTTCAGGCCTACCGCCGCGGCAATATCACCGGCCCGCACTTCCTTGATCTCTTTGCGATCATTTGAGTGCATCTGCAAGATTCGACCGATACGCTCGCGCTTGCTTTTGACCGGGTTGTAAATCGTATCGCCGGAATTCAGCACGCCCGAATAAACCCGGAAGAAAGTGAGATTACCCACGAATGGATCCGTCGCAATTTTGAACGCCAGCGCCGCAAACGGCTCATCATCATTGGCCGGGCGCTCGCCTTCAGATTCGTCGTCCTGAATACCCTTGATTGCAGGCACATCGACCGGCGAGGGCATGTAGTCAACCACACCGTCAAGCATTGCCTGTACGCCCTTGTTCTTGAATGCCGAGCCACACATCGTAACGACAAGTTCGCCCGCAAGCGTTCGCTGCCGCAAGCCAGCCCGGATCTCATCGTCCGACAAATCGCTATCGTTGAAAAACTTGTCCATCAACTCGTCATTGGCTTCGGCGGCCGCCTCAACCATTTTCTCTCGCCATGCCTGGCAGTCGGCCTGCATATTGTCCGGAATGTCACGAGCCTCATGGCTCGTGCCCATATTGGCGTCGTCCCAGTAGATCGCCTTCATTCGAATCAGATCGACCAGGCCCTCGAAATGTTCTTCCGCGCCAATCGGCAGCTGAATTGGCACTGCATTTGCACCCAGTCGCTCTTTGACCTGTTCTACGACACGCAGGAAATCCGCTCCGGCTCGATCCATCTTGTTGACGAAGATCATACGCGGGACGTGGTACTTGTTGCCCTGGCGCCAAACAGTCTCTGTCTGCGGCTCAACACCACCAACAGAACACAGTACGGTCACCGCGCCGTCGAGCACTCGCAGGCTTCGCTCTACTTCAATGGTGAAGTCCACGTGACCGGGCGTGTCGATGATATTGATCCGATGCTGGTCGAACTGCTTGTCCATGCCCGACCAAAAACAGGTGGTTGCAGCGGACGTGATCGTGATGCCACGCTCCTGCTCTTGCTCCATCCAGTCCATCGTTGCGGCACCGTCGTGCACCTCGCCGATCTTGTGCGAAACGCCGGTATAGAAAAGCACACGCTCTGTCGTTGTCGTCTTACCGGCATCGATGTGCGCCATGATGCCGATATTGCGATAACGCTCGATAGGGGTTATGCGTGCCACGAGAATAATCCTTAAGAACTAATCTAAAGGAGGATTACCAACGGTAATGAGAGAAAGCTTTGTTTGCTTCCGCCATCCGGTGGGTATCTTCCTTCTTCTTCACGGCCGTGCCACGATTGTCAGCCGCATCCATCAGTTCATGAGCGAGCCTGTGAGCCATGGATTTCTCGCTACGCTTCCTTGCAGCTTCGATAACCCAACGCATGGCGAGAGTCTGGCGACGTGCCGGCCGAACCTCGATAGGCACCTGGTAAGTTGCGCCACCAACCCGGCGAGACTTGACCTCGACCATAGGCTTGACGTTTTCCAGGGCCTGCTCAAGCACCTCCAGAGACTGGCCGCCTTCAGCAGAACCCTTATCAGTAATACGGTCGAGCGCGCCATAGATGATTCGCTCCGCAACTGACTTCTTGCCATCATTCATGATCATATTCATGAATTTAGCCAGCAATTCACTGCCGTATTTCGGGTCAGGCAGAATGTTGCGCTTAGGTGCTTGTGTTCTTCTTGACATTATATTTCTCTGGAAAGTGTCTCGAACTCTTGGTTTGAGCTACGCGTTATTTCTCTGAAAAAGCACCTCAAACGCTTTGTTTGAGTTGCGTGCTACTACAATTTTTAACGACCGCGATGACGAATCAATCTGTGTTCTTACGATTTGGGCCGTTTTGTACCGTACTTTGATCGACCTTGTTTGCGATCTCCTACACCTGAGCAATCAAGCGTGCCGCGAACCGTGTGATAGCGAACGCCCGGTAAATCTTTCACACGACCGCCGCGAATCAACACCACTGAGTGCTCCTGAAGGTTATGACCTTCGCCACCGATATAGCTGGTGACTTCAAAGCCGTTTGTCAGCCTGACACGAGCAACCTTCCGCATCGCGGAATTCGGCTTTTTTGGCGTCGTCGTGTAGACGCGGGTACAGACGCCCCGCTTTTGTGGACTTGCCTGCAGCGCCGGGACCGTGCTTTTGACCACCTTCGATGAGCGTGGCTTTCGTACTAGCTGATTAGTTGTGGCCATGGGCCTTCTCTTCTCTCAATTTAACTGTGAAACACAAAAAAAATAGCGCGCTATCAATGCGCGCGCCCAACGGCCGAACCACTCATAGTCCAGCCTGCTGGAATGACGACCGGTCCTAAAGCCCTGAATTATCAGGGCAAACCTGTCATCTCGTCCTAAATTTGCAGGGCCCGTGAATCACCAGCCCCCGGGTTAAGGGCGGGCATTGTATTGATGCTCACGGATGGCTGTCAAGCAATGGAAAATGCGGCGGGGCGAGGCATTCCTGCCCTGCCCCGGCCAGTATTTTCCGAATCAGCCAATTACCGGCGGCTCATCACTCCCGACCGCTGCTTCGGCCTCGATCGCTGCCGCCATGGCGGCCTCTGGCGACATTTCCTCTGCAGCGGCTTCTTCTTTTATTTCAGCGGCTTGCGAATCCTGTTCAAGCTCTTTGAGCTGATCGGCGAGGTCCTGCTCGCGCGTTCGGCGACGCTCAGCGTGATGAGCATATCCTGTTCCAGCCGGAATCAGGCGACCTACAATCACGTTCTCCTTCAGGCCGCGCAGATTGTCGCTCAAGCCCCGCACCGCGGCTTCCGTCAGTACCCGCGTTGTTTCCTGGAAGGATGCCGCTGATATGAAGGATTCCGTTGCAAGCGAAGCCTTAGTGATACCGAGGAGGATCGCCTCAAATTGCAGGGGTTCCTTGCCCTGCACTTCAAGCTGCTCGATCGTTTCATAAGCCCTGGCCCGATCGATCTGCTCACCGCGCAGAAAGTTGCTGTCTCCGGCATTAACAACGATAACCTTACGCAACATCTGGCGAATGATTACCTCGATATGCTTGTCGTTAATCTTTACGCCCTGGAGACGATAGACGTCCTGAATCTCGCGAACCAGGTAGTCCGCCAGATTCTCGACACCCTGGAGGCGCAGAATATCGTGCGGGTTCGGCTCGCCGTCGGCAATCACCTCGCCACGAACAACCTGCTCACCCTCGAAGACGTTCAGGTGGCGCCATTTCACGATCAACTCTTCGTGACTCTCAGCTGACTCATCGGTGATGACGAGTCGCCGCTTGCCTTTCGTTTCCTTACCAAAGCTGACCGTTCCGGTGTGCTCCGCCATGATCGCCGATTCCTTCGGCTTGCGGGCTTCGAACAAATCGGCAACACGCGGCAGACCACCCGTTATGTCACGAGTCTTCGACGACTCCTGCGGGATACGCGCGATGATGTCACCTACCGAGACCTGAGAACCGTCACCCATACTGAGTATGGCGCCGGTCGGCAGCGCATAGACTGCCGGAATCTCGGTATTGGCGAAGAAGATATCGTTGCCCTTCTTATCTACCAGTTTTGCAACCGGACGCAGGTCCTTGGTAGATGGACCACGTGTCTTCGGATCGAGAATTACGATGCTGGTCAGTCCTGTAAATTCATCGACCTGCTCCGTAACCGTCACACCATCGACGAAGTCCTGGAACTGCAGGGTACCGGCAACCTCAGTTACAACCGGGTGAGTATGTGGATCCCAGTTGGCAACGATCTGACCCTGCTTAACGTCCGCACTGTCTTCAACATTAATGGTAGCGCCATACGGGATCTTGTAACGCTCCCGCTCCCGGCCGTGCTCGTTGATTACAGAAATCTCTCCGGAACGCGATACTGCGACCAGGTAACCCTTCTGGTGCTTGACGGTCTTGATGTTGTTCAGCTTCGCGACACCATTGTTCCTGATCTCGATGCTGTTAGCTGCAGCAGAACGAGACGCGGCACCACCAATGTGGAACGTGCGCATCGTTAGCTGCGTACCCGGCTCGCCGATCGATTGCGCCGCAATAACACCGACAGCCTCACCGATATTGATGCGTTTACCGCGAGCAAGGTCACGACCGTAGCACTGCGAACAGACGCCGTAACGAACTTCGCAGGTAATCGGCGAGCGGACCAAGACGTGGTCAATGGAAAGTTCTTCCAGTCGCGCCACGCCCTCTTCGTCAAGAATTGTTCCCGCGTCGAAAGCAATCTTGTCGGTGCCGGGAATCAAGACCGGCTCGGCGATGACTCGCCCAAGAACACGTTCACGCAGCGGCTCTACGATGTCACCACCCTCTACGAGAGGTGCCATTGCGACGCCGTTCCTGGTCTCGCAGTCGATCTCCGTTACAACCAGGTCCTGGGCGACGTCGACGAGTCGGCGGGTCAGGTAACCTGAGTTGGCGGTCTTGAGCGCCGTATCGGCCAGTCCTTTTCGAGCACCGTGAGTCGAGATGAAGTACTGCAATACATCCAGACCTTCACGGAAGTTCGCCGTAATCGGCGTCTCGATGATTGAGCCGTCCGGTTTGGCCATCAGGCCACGCATTCCGGCCAGCTGCCTGATCTGGGCAGCAGAGCCACGAGCGCCAGAATCGGCCATCATGTAAATCGAGTTGAATGATTCCTGCTCGACCTCCTTCCCTTTAGAGTCGATAACCGTTTCGGATCCGAGCTTGTCCATCATCGCCTTGGCGACCTGGTCATTGGTTCTCGACCATATGTCGACGACTTTGTTGTAGCGCTCACCCTCAGTTACGAGACCGGATGAATACTGATCCTGAATCTCTTTAACTTCGGCCTCGGCAGCAGCAAGAATAGTTCCCTTGCTTTCCGGTACGACCATGTCATTGACGCCGATCGATATGCCTGCGGTGGTCGCGAAACGGAAACCCGTGTACATCAGGCGATCCGCAAAAACGACGGTCTTTTTCAGACCAAGGTTCCGGTAACAGGCGTTGATGACGTTCGAGATCGCCTTCTTGGTCATGTCGCGGTTCACGAGATCGTAGCTCAAACCTTGCGGCAACAGCGTGGACAGCAGCGAACGGCCAACGGTCGTCTCGACCAGTTTGACACTCGTTGCCATTTCGCCTTCATCGTCTTGCTCATGCATTGGCACGCGAACCCTGACTCTTGCCTGCAGGTCGCAGACGTCGTTCTCGTACGCGCGACGCGCTTCGTCAATGTCACAGAAGACCATGCCTTCGCCCTTGCCGTTAACGGTGGAACGAGTCATGTAGTAGAGGCCCAATACAACGTCCTGCGATGGCACAATGATCGGATCGCCGTTCGCTGGCGAAAGGATGTTGTTCGAAGACATCATCAGGGCGCGCGCTTCCAGCTGCGCCTCAATCGACAATGGCACGTGAACGGCCATCTGGTCGCCATCGAAGTCAGCGTTGAACGCCGTACACACGAGCGGATGCAGCTGGATCGCCTTGCCTTCGATGAGCACGGGCTCAAATGCCTGGATGCCCAATCGATGCAGCGTCGGCGCGCGATTAAGCATGACCGGATGCTCACGAATCACTTCTTCGAGAATATCCCAGACCTCGGCACCTTCTCTTTCGACCAGTCGCTTGGCCGCCTTGATCGTTGTCGCCTCACCTCGAAGCTGGAGCTTCGAGAAAATGAACGGCTTGAACAGCTCGAGCGCCATCTTCTTTGGCAGGCCGCACTGGTGCAAACGAAGTGTCGGACCGACGACAATTACCGAACGTCCGGAGTAGTCGACTCGCTTACCGAGCAGATTCTGACGGAAGCGGCCTTGCTTGCCTTTGATCATGTCGGCAAGTGATTTAAGAGGACGCTTGTTGGTGCCCGTAATTGCACGACCGCGTCGACCATTATCGAGCAGCGCATCGACAGATTCCTGCAACATGCGCTTCTCGTTCCTGACGATAATGTCAGGCGCGTTCAGCTCAAGCAGCCGGCGCAGTCGATTATTACGGTTGATCACACGCCGATACAGATCGTTCAGATCTGATGTCGCAAAGCGACCACCATCCAATGGGACCAGCGGGCGCAGATCGGGCGGCAATACCGGCAGAACCGTCATCACCATCCACTCGGGTTTGTTACCCGACTCGATGAAAGATTCCAGCAACTTCAGTCGCTTGGACAGCCGCTTGATCTTCGTTTCCGATTTTGTGGCGCCAATATCTTCACGCACCTGCAGCACTTCGCGCTGCAAGTCGATCGTCATCAGCATCTCGCGAACGGCCTCGGCACCCATTCGGGCATCGAACTCGTCGCCATATTGCTCGATCGCATCGAGATACATCTCGTCTGTCATCAACTGGCCGCGCTCAAGCGGCGTCATGCCAGGCTCGACAACAACGAATGCCTCGAAATACAGAACGCGTTCGATTTCCCGCAGCGTCATGTCGAGCATCAGGCCAATTCGCGATGGCAGCGACTTCAGGAACCAGATGTGCGCAACCGGGCTTGCCAGGTCGATATGCGCCATACGCTCACGACGCACTTTCGTCTGGGTAACCTCGACGCCACATTTCTCACAAACGACGCCACGATGCTTGAGACGCTTGTACTTGCCGCAAAGGCACTCATAGTCCTTGATCGGTCCAAATATCTTGGCGCAGAAGAGACCATCACGCTCCGGTTTGAAGGTGCGATAGTTAATGGTTTCAGGCTTTTTAACTTCACCGAAAGACCAGGATCGAACCATATCGGGCGACGCCAGACCGATGCGGATTGCATCGAAGTCATCGACCGGATTTTGGTACTTAAAAAGCTTAAGAAGATCTTTCATTATTCTGTCTCCAGCTCGATGTTGATGCCCAGAGAACGAATCTCCTTCACCAGGACATTGAAGGATTCGGGCATGCCCGCGTCCATTTCATGCTCCCCGTCCACGATGTTCTTGTACATCTTGGTACGGCCCTGAACGTCATCGGACTTGACTGTCAGCATTTCCTGCAAGGTGTAGGCAGCGCCATATGCCTCGAGCGCCCAGACCTCCATCTCACCGAATCGCTGACCACCAAACTGCGCCTTGCCGCCCAGTGGTTGCTGCGTGACCAGGCTATAAGGTCCGGTTGAACGTGCGTGCATCTTGTCATCGACCAGGTGATTCAGTTTCAGCATGTACATATAGCCGACGGTTACATCGCGATCGAATGACTTGCCCGTGCGGCCGTCAGTAAGATGAGATTGTCCTGTCTCCGGAATATCCGCCAAAGCCAGCATCTTCTTGATCTCAGCTTCCGTGGCGCCATCGAACACCGGTGTTGCCGTAGGCACACCGCTGGTCAGATTTCGAGCCAGCTCGAGCACCTCTTCATCATTAAACGACTTGATGTCCTCGACCTTGCCACCGGTCGTGTTGTAGATGGTTTCCAGGAACTGGCGAATCTTCGCCGTCGATTCCTGCGCCTTGAGCATCGCGTTGATTTTATGCCCGAGGCCCTTCGCTGCCATTCCCAGGTGTGTTTCCAGCACCTGGCCAACGTTCATTCGAGAGGGCACGCCCAACGGATTAAGCACGATATCTATCGGCGTTCCATTGTCGAGATACGGCATATCTTCCACCGGCACGATGGTTGAAATAACACCCTTGTTGCCGTGACGACCAGCCATCTTGTCACCCGGCTGAATACGACGCTTAACAGCGAGGTAAACCTTAACCATCTTTAGTACGCCTGGTGCGAGATCATCACCTGCAGTGATTTTCTCTTTTTTCTCATCGTAGCGACGATCGAACTCACCACGCTGCGTTTTCAGACGCTCTGACGCCGTCTCCAGCTGCTGGTTTGCATCTTCGTTCTTCAGACGAATCTCAAACCATTGCTCACGCGGCACCTCATCGAGATAAGCCTTGGTGATCTTGCTACCAGACTTAAGCTTGTTTGGTCCACCTTGTGCCAGTTTACCGGTAAGCAAACGCTCTACTCGATCGTAGATGTCTTCTTCGAGAATCCTCAGCGTGTCATCCAGGTCCTTGCGGACAGCTTCGAGCTCGGATTTTTCAATTGATAGCGCGCGCGTATCTTTCTCGACACCATCGCGCGTAAATACACGAACGTCGATGACCGTCCCGTCCATTCCTGGCGGTACACGTAGCGATGTATCTTTAACATCTGACGCCTTCTCGCCGAAAATCGCACGCAGGAGTTTCTCCTCCGGCGTAAGCTGCGTCTCACCTTTCGGCGTCACCTTGCCCACGAGAATATCGCCGGCATTGACTTCCGCCCCGATGAACGCGATTCCAGACTCGTCGAGCTTTGCCAGTGCAGCGTCGCCAACGTTCGGAATATCCGAGGTTATGTCTTCGGAGCCAAGCTTGGTATCGCGCGCGACGCAGGAGAGCTCTTCGATGTGAATGGTCGTGAACCGATCTTCCTTGACAACCCGCTCTGAAATCAGAATCGAGTCCTCAAAGTTGTAGCCGTTCCAGGGCATGAACGCGACCAGCAGATTCTGCCCCAGCGCAAGTTCGCCCAGATTGGTCGACGGTCCGTCCGCAAGTACGTCACCTTTCGAAATCGAGTTACCAGCCTTGACCAGCGGGCGCTGGTTAATACAGGTGTTCTGATTTGAACGCGTGTACTTGGTCAGGTTGTAGATATCGACACCGGACTCCGAAGCATCGGTTTCGTCATCATTGACCCGGACGACGATGCGCGAGGCATCCACCGAGTCAACGTATCCGCCTCGTTTTGCAACCACGGTCACGCCCGAATCGATTGCGACGGCCCGTTCCATGCCGGTGCCAACCAATGGTGCTTCCGAGCGTAAAGTCGGTACAGCCTGGCGCTGCATATTGGATCCCATCAGCGCGCGGTTAGCATCATCGTGCTCAAGGAACGGGATCAACGATGCCGCGACTGACACGATCTGCCGCGGCGAGACGTCCATATAGTCTATTGAAGCCGGGTCTGCCAGCGTGAACTCGTTCTTGTGCCTGACGGCAACCAGCTCTTCTTCGAAGCGGCCCAGTTTGTCGAGATCGGCGTTAGCCTGCGCAATAACGTACTGGCTTTCCTCGATCGCCGACAGATATTCGATATCCGCGGTCGCCTTGCCCTTGTTCACCTTCCGATACGGCGTTTCCAGGAACCCATATGCGTTGGTTCGTGCATACACTGCGAGAGAGTTGATCAGGCCGATGTTCGGTCCTTCAGGCGTCTCAATCGGACAAACGCGACCATAGTGCGTCGGGTGGACGTCACGTACTTCGAAGCCAGCTCGTTCGCGCGTCAGACCGCCTGGCCCAAGCGCGGAAACTCTGCGCTTATGGGTGACTTCCGATAGCGGATTGTTCTGATCCATGAACTGCGACAGCTGACTTGAACCGAAGAATTCCTTCACTGCGGCAGCGACTGGCTTCGCGTTAATCATCTCCTGCGGCATCAGGCCTTCTGTTTCAGCCTGTGTCAGCCGCTCCTTGACCGCACGCTCGACACGCACGAGCCCTACGCGGAAAGCATTCTCCGCCATCTCGCCAACGCTTCGAATACGACGATTACCGAGGTGATCGATGTCATCGACTGTTCCATATCCGTTTCGGATATTGATCAGCGTCTGCAGGACATCGAGGATGTCATCATTGTCCAGAATGCCGATACCCTCTGACGTGTCACGACCCACACGACGATTGAACTTCATACGACCAACGGCAGAAAGGTCATATCTGTCCGGATTGAAGAACAGATTCTGAAACAAGTTCTCGGCCGCTTCCTTCGTAGGTGGCTCACCGGGTCGCATCATGCGATAAATCTCAACCAGCGCCTCGAGACGTGTCGTCGACGGATCGATGTTGAGCGTATTGGAGATATAGGGTCCGCGATCAAGGTCATTTACGTACAGGCACTGAATGTCGTCAACGTCTTTCTCGATCAGTTGCTCGATCAGCTCCAAGGTGAGTTCCGCATTGGCTGCAGCAAGAAGCTCACCTGTTTCCTCATCGACAATATCGTGCGCCAGAATTTTTCCTTCGACGTATTCGATTGGCACAATCAGCTTGTCGACAGTGGATTTCTCCATGTCGCGCACGTGCTTTGCGGTAATCCGCTTGCCTTCTTCGATGATGAGCTTGCGGCCAAGCTTGATATCGAATGCCGCCGTCTCTCCACGCAGGCGCTCAGGTACCAGGGTCATGCGGATCTCTTTCTTCGACAGGTGGAAATCGTTCTTATCGAAGAACAGGTCAAGCATCTCTTCGTTATTAAGGCCCAACGCGCGCAGAATAATTGTGACTGGCAATTTTCTGCGACGATCGATTCTGGCAAACACAGCATCCTTTGGATCGAACTCGAAATCGAGCCAGGAACCGCGATAAGGGATAATTCTTGCAGAGAACAGCAGCTTGCCAGACGAGTGAGTCTTGCCCTTGTCGTGATCAAAGAATACGCCGGGTGACCGGTGCAACTGGGAAACAATGACACGCTCCGTCCCATTGATCACAAAGGTGCCGTGATCAGTCATCAGCGGCATTTCGCCCAGGTACACTTCCTGCTCCCGAATATCCTTGACGGGCTTGGGCGTTCCGCTCGCCTCCTTGTCATAGATGACAAGCCGAACGTTGACGCGAATTGGCGCTGCATAGGTCAAGCCGCGCATCTGACATTCTTTGACATCAAACACGGGTTCACCGAGCCGATAGCTAACGTACTCAAGCGCAGCATTACCCGAATAGCTGACAATTGGAAACACGGTCTGAAAAGCCGCATGCAGCCCAATGTCGTCGCGATCTTCTACCTCTTTGTTGACCTGCAGAAACTTGCTGTATGAATTCAGCTGAATCGACAAAAGGTAGGGTACGTCAAGAATCGTCGGTCGTTTAGCGAAACTCTTGCGTATGCGCTTTTTCTCTGTGAATGAATAGGCCATTCGAGTATGTCCTCAATTGAGATAGCGTGTGCCGCCAGTCAAGCGCACAGCTGTCGTCATTATTGCCATTGTCTTAATACGTAAATGCAAAAACTGTCCCGCACAGACAAAGTGTGCAGGTGCATCGAAGCAGCCAGCGGAAAATCCGCAGGCTGCTTCTAGCTTTTCGACCCCCGAAACCGAAGTTTCGAAAGCCCTAACCTTAGACGTCAGTATCAAACTCTTACTTGAGCTCGACTGCAGCGCCTGCTTCTTCAAGCTGCTTCTTGAAGCCCTCAGCGTCGTCTTTTGATGCGGCTTCCTTAATGGTCGAAGGAGCACCCTCGACAGCATCCTTGGCTTCTTTCAAGCCAAGTCCTGTGATCGTGCGCACAGCCTTGATGACCGCAACCTTGTTCTCGCCGAAGCTGTTAAGAACGACGTCAAATTCCGTCTTCTCTACAGCGGCCTCACCTGCATCTGCACCACCTGCTGCGGCAGCCACGGCCACCGGTGCTGCGGCAGATACACCCCACTCGTCTTCGAGCATCTTTACGAGCTCTACAACTTCCATGATCGGCTTTGCACTCAATTCTTTGAGCAGATCTTCATTTGATAATGCCATTTCTATTCCTCTAAATTTCTAAACCTGAGTCAGGTATTAAATTGTTATTCCAGTCACGCTGCTTCCTGGCTACCACGCGCGGACATGGTCCGTGCGAGCATTGCGGGAGGCTCAGCGAGAGTCCGTACCAGCTTGGACATCGGTGCGATCATTACGCCAAGCAGCATTGCCCGTGCCTGATCAAGTGTTGGCAGGTCAGCCAACTTGCTTAAATCAGAGCCCGGCATTAGCTGCCCGCCTACCGCTAGCGAAACCGCCGTCAGAGCTTCATGCTCCTTGGCAAAGTCCTTAATAACCCTGGCAGCGGCACCTGGATCTTCCTTCGCAAACGCAAGCAGAATTGGCCCCTTGAGCGTGTCCTTCATACACTCAAAATCGGTACCTTCGACGGCTCGACGTGCCAGCGTGTTTTTAACTACACGCAGGTATACGCCGGCGTTACGCGCTTCCTTTCGTAACTCCGTCATTTCTGCAACAGACAAACCCCTGTATTCCGCTGCAACAGCAGATAAGGATTCGCCCGCAACCGCGCCTACCTCTTTGACAAATTTCTTCTTGTCTTCGAGTCTCAGTGCCATGAATTTCTCCTGGCTTACGGTTACACACATTGAGTGAGGGCCTTACCTCACTCCCCAGTTTGCCGTTTCGATCAGATTCAGACTGCTCTGACTCCAACCGGTAACGACCGTCGACAGTGGGCAACCATCACCAGATTGCTCTGACTCAGGTCTTCACCATCTGCGCAGGCGTTCATTAAGATCGGGTTTCACCCCAACCACCTGCGGTCTTCGACGATGACCAGGTTTGACCCCGGTCTCTCAATCGCGATTTCACCCGAAGGCTCAATCACAAATTCCTTGCTCAGACGACTACTGCCGCCCGCTCCACAATCTCTACACCAAGCCAGTCAGGCATCGACCGAAGATCGATCCACAGTCACACCGGGACCCATGGTTGATGACACAGTCATCTTCTTGAAGAAAGCGCCTTTCGACGCCGCCGGCTTGGCCTTCTTCAGATCGGCCAGCAGCGCTTCGAGATTTTCCTTCAAAGCAGGCACATCGAAATCGGCACGCCCGATTGCGCAGTGAATGATCCCTGCCTTGTCTGTGCGATATCGCACCTGACCGGCCTTGGCGTTCTTCACCGCCGTCTCCACATCCGCGGTTACCGTGCCAACTTTCGGGTTTGGCATCAGGCCGCGCGGTCCAAGTATCTGGCCGAGCGATCCCACAACCCGCATCGCGTCCGGTGTCGCAATGACGACATCAAAATCCATCTCGCCGCCCTTTATGGTCTCGGCAAGATCTTCAAATCCAACAATATCGGCACCGGCAGCCTTGGCTTTGTCAGCGTTTTCGCCCTGAGCAAATACCGCAACTCGAACCGATTTACCCGTGCCGTTTGGAAGCACCGTGGATCCACGAACAACCTGATCCGACTTCCGCGGATCGACGCCGAGATTAACTGCGACATCAACGCTTTCCGGAAACTTGGCGGTTGCCAGCTCTTTTACAAGCCCCAGGGCGTCATCAATGGGATAAAAAGCGTCGCTATCTACTTTTTCACGAGCATCTTTCTTTCGCTTCGACAAGGCGCCCATTATTTCACCCCCTCTGTTTCGATACCCATGCTGCGGGCTGTGCCAGCAACTGTCCGGACCGCGGCATCCATATCGGCCGCAGTAAGATCGGGCATCTTCGTCGTCGCAATTTCTTCGAGTTGCGCACGATTCACCTTGCCAACTTTGTCCGTATTCGGGGTTCCGGAGCCCTTCTTCAGGCCCGCTGCTTTACGCAGCAATACAGCTGCTGGCGGCGTTTTGCTGATAAACGTGAAACTACGGTCGCTGTAGACCGTGATAATGACCGGAATCGGCAATCCGGGCTCGGTACCCTGGGTCTCGGCGTTGAACGCCTTGCAGAACTCCATGATATTCACGCCGTGCTGACCCAGCGCCGGGCCTACCGGCGGACTCGGGTTAGCCTGGCCTGCAGGCACCTGCAGCTTGATATAGCCAGTTACTTTCTTAGCCATGCTAATTTTCCTCTCGAGTTCAAACGGCCTATTCGGCCTCCTCGACTTTTAATCTAACTGCAGGAGCGGCTGTGCCTGTAGACACAAGCGTCCCATCGTTTGCTTCGTTGCGGAATCCTGAGACGCCGCGCATCGGGACTGACGTCCCTCCTACTCTAGTATTTCGTACCTGTTGCCTTAGCCCTTTTCGACCTGACCAAAGTCCAACTCGACCGGGGTCGACCGGCCCAGAATCTGTACTGCAACCTGCAGGCGACTCTTCTCATAATTCACCTGTTCGACGACGCCGCTGAAATCGTTGAACGGACCATCAATAACCCGCACAACCTCACCTGGCTCGAACAACACTTTCGGCCGCGGCTTGTCGACACCTTCCTGAACGCGACTGAGGATCTGGTTCGCCTCTTTCTCGGTTATCGGTGCCGGACGATCACTGGAGCCGCCGATAAAGCCGAGCACCTTCGGAACTTCCTTTACCAGATGCCAGGTCTCGTCATCCATCTCCATCTGCACAAGAACGTAACCAGGAAAGAACTTGCGTTCACTGCGACGCTTTTGCCCTTCTTTCATTTCGACCACTTCTTCGGTCGGAACCAGAATATCGCCAAACTTGTCTTCCAGGCCCATCAACTTGATGCGCTCTTCGAGCGAGGACTTAACCTTGTGCTCAAAGTTGGAATAGGCATGGACTATGTACCAGCGCTGTGACACTCATTAATCCTCTTAATCTCTTTGTAGCCCGAGGGGCTAACCCACCAGCCAGCGCGTTAATGCAAGCAGTACCGAATCGAGTCCCCAGAAAAACATCGCCATAATGAAAGTGAAAACGAACACAGCGATAGCTGTCTGCGTTGTTTCCTGCTTCGTTGGCCAGACGACCTTTCGAATTTCAACGCGTGAGCCCTGAATAAACGCCCAGAGGCGCTGGCCCTGCACACTTGTCATCCCGACACCGATGCCGACGATCAACCCGCCGAGAACCAGCAACGCCCGCAGCGGCAGAGACCACTCGATAAGGTAGTAATAGCCATAAAGGCCGCCCACAATCAGGCCAGCCGCAATCAACAGCTTGATAATGTCGAGAACACCCGACTGACTTTCGCTTTGTGTTGTGCTTGACACTTTCTACTTACCTACATGCTCTCTAACAGCGTGAAGCCTCGTTCAACATCGCAGTACTACAGTTTTCATCACCACTGCCAGACGAAATCACCTTACGATTCCAGTCTTGGCAGGCCAGGAGGGAATCGAACCCCCAACCTGCGGTTTTGGAGACCGCCGCTCTGCCAATTGAGCTACTGGCCTAATTCAAAAGAACTCTGTTCCAATCGGTTGGCACGATATGCATTAACTGTAGCCAACCGCTAATAACAATCGGGGCTTGAGCCCCTCCTACATATTCTTTACAGCGTTATTCAATCACCTTCGCAACGACGCCGGCACCTACCGTTCTGCCACCCTCGCGGATCGCAAACCGCAGCCCGTCTTCCATCGCGATCGGTGCAATCAGGTCTACAACCATCTGCACATTGTCGCCCGGCATCACCATCTCGGTGCCCTCCGGAAGTTCACACGCACCCGTCACGTCCGTCGTCCGGAAGTAAAACTGCGGCCGGTATCCCTTGAAAAACGGCGTATGTCGTCCGCCCTCTTCCTTCGTCAGGATATAAACCTCTGCCTCAAACTTCGTGTGCGGCGTAATCGATCCCGGCTTCGCCAGCACCTGGCCACGCTCAACCTCTTCGCGCTTCGTACCACGAAGCAATACACCCACGTTGTCGCCCGCCTGACCCTGGTCAAGCAGCTTCCTGAACATCTCGACACCCGTGCACGTCGTCTTCTCAGTATCCTTGATGCCGACAATCTCGATCTCGTCGCCAACCTTCACAATGCCACGCTCGATTCGACCCGTGACCACCGTGCCGCGACCCGAAATCGAGAACACATCCTCAACCGGCATCAGGAAGTCTCCGTCAATCGCTCGCTCAGGCTCCGGAATGTATCGGTCCATCTCCTCCACCAGCTTCAATACTGATGGAACACCAATCTCTGATGTATCACCCTCAAACGCCTTGAGCGCAGAGCCCGTAATAATCGGTGTGTCATCGCCCGGAAACTCATACGTCGACAGAAGATCACGTACTTCCATCTCCACAAGCTCCAAAAGCTCCGCATCATCAACCTGGTCTGCCTTGTTCAGGTAAACCACGATGTAGGGCACACCAACCTGGCGCGCCAGCAATATGTGCTCGCGCGTCTGCGGCATCGGACCATCCGCCGCTGAACAAACCAGGATCGCACCGTCCATCTGCGCCGCTCCCGTGATCATGTTCTTCACGTAGTCAGCATGTCCCGGACAGTCAACGTGCGCGTAGTGACGGTTGGCACTCTCATACTCCACGTGCGCCGTCGCAATCGTGATGCCGCGCTCTCTTTCTTCCGGCGCATTATCAATCTGATCGTAGCCCTTAACCTCACCACCGTGCTGCTCCGCCATTACCTTCGTCAGCGCAGCCGTCAGCGTCGTCTTACCATGGTCTACGTGACCTATCGTGCCTACGTTTACGTGGGGTTTGTTTCTTTCAAATTTTTCTTTGGACATGTCCTAATCTCTCGTGACTCGTGCCTAAACAAAAAACAATCTCGTTTTCTACTGTGCCTGTTACAGCCCCTAAACTGGAGCCCACACCCGGATTTGAACCGGGGACCTCTTCCTTACCAAGGAAGTGCTCTACCCCTGAGCTATGTGGGCAATAGCCATTCAGTTGTCAGACAACCTTTCCTCTTGGAGCGGGTGATGGGAATCGAACCCACATCATCAGCTTGGAAGGCTGAGGTTCTACCGTTGAACTACACCCGCCTGCTCTTAAATCCCGGTGCCCTTTTCAGGCGCGCAAAAATTCCGACAGTCTCTCTTGTCAACACGATCAAACCGTCCGAATTTCAGAATCTTTAATATGTGTCTTTCCTAAAGAGAAACCGTATGTACCGATTTAATGAGTACCGCTCTACGGCCACCCTGTAGTAAGCCAGGTTGCATCACACAAAATTTCAAACGACCAACGACAAATTGCCTGTCAGACTATTGTCCACGAGACACACCTTGTCCGAAGAGCCGCCACCTTCCACCATCTACAGCTTGATCTGGTGGAGGGGGTAGGATTCGAACCTACGTAGGCATAGCCAGCAGATTTACAGTCTGCCCTCGTTGACCGCTTGAGTACCCCTCCGCGGACGCAAGCCGGCTATTGTCTAATCGTCTCCCGTGACTGTCAACACATAAACACTTGTTTTTTCATGAGGCCGGAAGGCGTAATCGGTCACCCGAGCCGCCCGGATCAGCCGGTTTGGGGCCGGGCCTCGTCCTCGAGCGCCCAGTGCCATGGCTCATAGACGAAGCCAAATTCATTGTCCCGGGGATAGGTCATGGAAAACCCGAAATCGGCCGCAGTCCGGGTGAGCCAGGCAAATGCATCGGATGTCTCGAACTCCTCGGTCAGCGGCCGGCTGCCCGGCGACGCAATATCGACGGCTGCGCCGGTGTGGTGCTGGCTGAATCCAGGCGCGGCGTTGACGGTGAGAATTTCCTCTATTGACTGCCCGGACGAGATTTTGCGACGAATCAGGTCAGCCTGGTATTCGAAGGTACGGAAGCCCGATACGATGAGAAGGCGTATGCCGTCGTCGCTGGCGGCCTCTGCCATCCTCTGCCAGCAGGCCGCTGCGGATGGCGTCAATGATTGCATGCGCCCCACCAGGTTGGGGCCAACATCAATGAGCTCACGCGCCTCGGCGTAGCCTGGCGGCCGACCGTCCTGACCGTAGTCTGACGGGATTCCAAGCTCCATATGGAGTTTTCGATTGACGTCTTTCAGCATGGCACCGCGATTGTCCCACAACTGTGCCTCCCGGCAAGACCGTGATCTCATTTCGTCAAAACTCTCCGGCCGGCGGGCCCGTTGCCATGCCGCCCGACTGTCCGAAACGGCACAGCCCGACTACAATGCCCGACCCACGCAAGGAATCGATGAAGAATGCCGAAAGACCAGATATTTGCAGGCAAAGACGCCTCGTCGGGCTCCTTTGAGTTCAATGACGCCGTGGCCGACGTTTTTCCGGACATGTTGCGGCGCTCGATCCCCGGATACGACGTGTCGATTCAGGCCATCGGCGCGCTTGCCTCGCGCTATGTCCAGCCAGGCACGACATGCTATGACCTGGGCTGCTCGCTCGGCGCTGCAACCCTTGCGATGCAGCAGAATATCAGTGTGCCCGGTTGTGAAATCCTGGCGATCGATATGGCGCCGGCCATGATCGAACGTTGCAGGGAGATAATCGGCGCGGAGCATGACACGGTGTCCACGCGGGTTCTCGAGGCGGACGTGCGCCACGTGGCCATCGAGAACGCTTCTATGGTGGTGATGAACTACACCCTGCAATTCATTCCCCCGGGCGATCGGCTGCCCATGATCGAGCACATCTACGCCGGCATGCAGCCCGGGGGCGTGTTCGTGCTTTCGGAGAAAGTGGCCGACGAAGATGAGGCGGTCGAGCGCCTGCTTGTGGATCTTCATCACGACTTCAAACGCCGGAATGCGTATTCCGACCTCGAAATCAGTCGCAAGCGAACCGCAATTGAGAACGTGCTGATACCAGAAACGACGAGTACACACCTGCAACGACTGAGCGCTGCCGGTTTTGATCACACCAGCGTTTGGCTCAAGCACTTTAATTTCATTTCAATCATTGCGATCAAATAAATTGCTCAATGCGGAAGCGCTATTTGGCGATCTCGAAGACGTGGGGCTTGGTACCTCGCAACAGGCGCTTGCGACCCTGCTGCAGCAGCGGATCGCGCCGGGCGCGCACGGGCATCTCGAGGATTGGGAAAATATCATTGATCGGCTACCCGCGGCAGAGGGCCTTTGCGTCAATACCCACCCTGTGGCAATCGACATCTCCGGTCCGCACCTGGCAGCGATGGAACCGGATGAATTACGAAGACTTCTGCTGGCGCTCGCGCCCTGGCGCAAGGGGCCATTCAGGATTCAGGGTATTGGTATCGACGCGGAGTGGCGCTCGAATCTTAAATGGGATCGCTTCCACGACAAAATTGCTTCGCTGGAGGGGCGCACGATTCTGGACGTTGGCTGCGGCAACGGTTACTACGCTTGCCGTATGCGCGCTGCCGGCGCAAGCCGTATTGTCGGTATTGATCCAACGCTGCTTTTCGTCTGCCAGTTCGCAGCGCTCAGGAAAATGTCCGGCATTAGCTCCGTTCACGTCCTGCCGCTGCGATTACACGAGTTGCCCGGTAACTCGGCCATGTTTGACAGCACGTTTTCGATGGGCGTCTTGTATCACCAGCGAAATCCGCATGACCATCTTCGGCAGCTCAGGGACACGCTGCGCGACGGTGGAGAGCTCATACTAGAGACGCTGATCGTGCCGGGCTCGCACCATGAAGTCCTGCAACCCGAAAACCGCTACGCCCGCATGCGAAATGTGTGGCACCTGCCAACCGTTCCATCATTATCCGAGTGGCTTCAGGACGCCGGATTCCAGGACATTCGGGTAATTGACGTCACCAGGACTACAACGGACGAACAGCACAGCACTGACTGGATGCCATTCGAGTCACTAGCCGAGGCGCTCCTCCCCGATGACCCGATGACGACCATCGAGGGTCTGCCTGCGCCGACCAGAGCCGTTATTGCCTGCACCACTTGAATAATGACTTGACTCAAGGTTCGTAATTTTCTAAATTTCTGTTACGACAGAAGAAAGAGAAAGAAATGAACATGACACCGGCCGTTGAGAAGTATGTTCTCCATTGGGGTGAGATGGGCACGCGCTGGGGCACCAACAGGACCGTGGCACAAATCCAGGCGTTGCTTTACCTGTCGCCGCGCCCGCTGCGCGCCGACGAAATTGTCGATCTTCTGTCTGTCGCAAGATCCAACGTCAGCACCAGTATTCGCGAACTGCAAAGTTACGGGCTGGTCAAGATGACCCACATGCTGGGCGATCGACGAGACTATTTTGAATGCCTGAGCGATGTATGGGAGCTATTCCGCGTCATTCTCGAGCAGCGCAAACAAAGGGAACTCAATCCAACGCTGTTGATGTTGAAAGACGTTGCCGTCGAAGTGGACAAAGAAGATCAAACCGACCCGGTTACCAAAGACCGGATTAAGAACATGCTTCAGTTTATCGAGAGCACCAGCAGCTGGTATGACAAGATCCAGGCCGTACCCACGCCAACGCTGCAGAAATTGATGAAGCTCGGCACCGGAATAACCGGAGCACTCAAGAAATAGTCATCGAGTGCCAATCCGGAGGCCCTTCCGGTTTCTGTACTCATTCTTGCAGGGCCATGCAGCCGGAAACCCTCTCGATCAGCTCGCTGCCCCGCATTCTCAGAAACCAGACTGCGCCTGCGATCGTTGCGGTGGCCGGCCCGCCGCTGACAGCCCCCGCGGGCCGATAAAAATAACCACCGGGCTGGTATTCCGCGGTCACTGCCTTTTCACCATTACACTCGGTTTCCAGCATCGCACCGGTGAGAAGATAACCTTCCAGCGTCTGCGTCGATCGCTGCCAATTCTTCATCGCCTCGGGTTCGATCTTCAGCAACCAGGTCCGGGCACCACTGCCGGGATCAGATCGCAGTTCCTTGGTCGCATAGCCAAGCGTGGTCGGTTGCCATTCAAGCAGCGTGCTACTGGCAATGAGCGGCGTCTGAATAACAGCGCTCTCATTCGCTTCATCGAGAAAGTACAGAATTCGCGCTCCGTTTTCAGTCCGCATCGGGAATCCCGACGTTCCGGGCGGCAGATACGCATAGCCGCCGGATGCCAGCGTGAATTCACCGAGCTCGATCTCGCCAGACAAGACGAAAACCTCAACGCTCTGAGACGGTGATGCCCCGGTTGTAAACTGCCAGTTCTCAGGCAACCGAACGCGATTGCTGGTGCGCCGGGACCGGGGATCACCCGCGAGCTGCTTTGCTCTTGCGCCGGGCAGGCCGGCAATGAATACGTTATCCAGTTCGTCGACATTGACAAAGGCGGGGTATGGCAAATCAGGTGGGCCCGACACGCAGCTCGCCAAAAGACAAAAGCTGGCCAGGAGGAATAGTAGCGGTCGTATCACCTTACGCGGTTTCATATTGCATCCATAGACAGTCAAATCCGTCCAGCAGCATGTGAATCGTCAGACCCAGCCCGATCAAGCGGGTTCTTGGCCAGGCGGCGAGCACGAGATACAGGACCATAATCGGGTACTGGTGGAGGGGATGAAATCCGATGCTGCAGCGCTCCGGATCGTACACCGGGGTCGCCAACAGGTGGTCCAGATCGACAAGCATCGTCGCCATCATTATCAGCCAGGCATATAAGAAACGCCGGGAAAAAAAACTTCGCGCAACCGCCGCGGGAACAGCAGCGTGCAGGAGCAGGTGGACGGCAGCGCGCATCATCTCGACGGGTTCTCTTTACTTCCCTGTTTCCTTGCGTTCGTACAGCGGTATTCTCTCGGAACAAAAATATCAGGCTATAACGCCGCTCTCGCACTTCCACGTGCACCGCGGCATAAATACGTCCCTGTTCGCTTGTGCCCATACGGCAGCACTCGCAACAAACATAAAAATTCAGGCTATAAAAAAGCCGCCCAGAATCTGGGCGGCATATAAAGCATAAGGTGTGTCAGGCGCAGACGCGGCTATTGCCGAATTTCGCGAACGTCCACGTTCAATCGAAACCAGCCCACCAGGTCTTCTATGCCCACGAGAAACAATCGATCGACATCAACTCGCGCTGTCCAGGCAAACGAGCCTCAATCTTGTCGAGCGCACAATGAGAGGTATCGCGCAAACTCTAAACCGAATCCTGCTTCCTGCGTGGCATTCACGCCGGCACCGCCCGAAATAACACCCCATCTCCGTGCGTACCGATGTGGTACGCGCGAATGCTACTACATCTTGTGCTGCAAGGCGAGATTTCCACCATATATAGATTAACGTAGCCGTTTATGTGAAATTTACTGGTTTCAGCGGATCGCAAAGAACAAAAAAGGTATTCTGGCGGCCGAATTTTGGTCGCTAGCAGCGAATGATGAATTTTCCATATGGATACGACAATGCCCGACAGTTACCAAATCAAGAAAGAAAACAAGGTGCGCCAACTGCGCGAGAAGGCGCAGTACGATCGCGGCACAGTCTTCTCGATCCTCGACGCTGGCATCGTCGCGCATGTTGCATTCGTTCAGGACGGCGCACCCGTCGTCGTGCCGATGATTTACGGCAGGGATGGCGACACCGTATTTCTGCACGGCGCCCGAAAGGCCCGGGTCATTCGACTGCTGGAGCAGACCGAACGTGCTTGTATTAACGTGACATTGCTTGATGGCATCGTGTTGGCACGTTCGTCCTTCAATTCGTCAATGAACTATCGTTCGGTGACGTTGTTCGGCGCTCCACGATTAGTAGAGGGCGACGAGAAAAAATTACGCGCAATGAAACGAATCAGCGAGCACAGCATACCGGGTCGCTGGGATGAGCTGCGCGAATCGCACGATCGCGAAATTAAAATGACCGGCGTCATCGCCCTGAAAATCGAGAGTGCCTCGGCGAAAATTTCAGCAGGCCTTCCCGATGATGAAGATGAAGACTACGAGATTCCGGTCTGGGCGGGCGTACTTCCTGTCACCACAAACATAGGCATGCTCGAGGATGACGATCGACTGTTACCTGGAGCCGCTGCTTCTGACGCGGTGCGGGCGCTGCAGAACAGAACCCTATAGGGTCACGGTTACGCTGCCGGCAAATGCCCTGACTTGACCCACAATACAGAATCCTCTCGTGCAGACAGCCGCAGGTCGCTTCCGGCCGGCAATCGTAGCCAGCTGCTGACATCGAGAATCTGCTGTTCGTATTCGACGGAGCCGCTGATCACCAATAACTCAACTCCACCATCGTTCGTTACAATCGAATAGTCGCAGCCTCCAGGTACCCGGAGCATCTGTACTTTCTCGGTTTGAAACTGATGCAAGAGCAGCGTGCTGGCCCGCTGTTCCGTGGCGGGCGGCCACAGCGACGCGTCTGCCGTATTCACGACAACCGGCTGCAGGTCGGACGGATCGAACTGCCTTAGTTTGACGAGTATTCGACATCCCTCCTTGCTGAACGGCGTATGCCCACTGCCTGGCGGATTCCGCACATACGTGCCTGCAGGGTAGTCACCATGCTCATCGGAAAATATGCCATCGAGAACGAGAAACTCCTCGCCCAGTGCATGCTCATGACGCGCGAACGAACTGTCCGGAGCATAGCGAACGATGCTGGTCGCACGCGCAACTTCGTCGCCGATCCTGTCGAGCATGATCCGGTCGACGCCATGTTCGGGAGAATGTATCCATTCCTGATCGGTCGCGAGCACCGTCGCGGGCCTCGAGAAGTCAGCGTTGATGCGCATGGCAGAATGTCAAAGAAGTCAGGAAAAAGAGGCGACTTAACCGAAGTCGCCTCCGCTGTGAATGAATAAAATTCGGCTCAATTAACGAAAAATTGAATTTCAGCGCCGTAAATGCGTCCTTTATTTAATGGCGAGAATGTCGCGCCCGGGAAGAACGGCAGCTGCGTGTCACCGCCTATTGTCATCTCGTCCTTTAGGTTTTTGCCGAAAAGCGAAACGACAACAGTGTCGTCTCTGAAAGTCATACCCAGTCGAGCATCAAACATATCTGCCCCGGGCAGGGTACCCAGATTGTTATCCGTGTAGAAGGAAGAATCGCGGTGATACCCGCTAGCCTGCGCCGTAAAAGTGCCCCAGGAGGTGTCGTGTTGATAAATGACTTCGCCACCATAAGACCACGGTGCCAAGCGGGGGATTTTCAAACTAAAATCGGTACTATCGATAACGCCATCGCCGCTAATGTCGAAAAGAAGACTATCGTACTCGCCATCAACATAGCCAACACTCGCTTTCAGAATGAGATTGTCGGTCACTGCCGCCGTTAGCTCGGCATCAAAACCTGTAATCGTGGCATCCGCGGTGTTTCTGATCAGTTGCACAACCCCGACGATTGGATCCGAAAGATTGAGTTCGCGCTGCATATTATCAATTTCATTGTAATAAGCCGCGAGGTTCGCCCTGAATCGACCATTTGCGAAATCCTGCTTCAATCCAATCTCGAAAGAGCTCTGCTCTTCCTCATTGAACGCCGCGTTCGGAATTGCAACGGCCGTGTGGCGCATATTGTAACCACCGCTGCGAAATCCCTTGGTCCAGAAAGCGTAAACCTGCGTGTCATCGTTCGGCGTAAATTGAATACCGATCTTTGGCGTAAAATTATTCCAGTCGCGCGAATCGGAAAAGTCGTAATTCGGGCACCCAGCTGGATAGCTGCAAAGGTTTAAAGGAATTGTGGCGATTTGTGCGTCTTTTTCTTCCTCTGTAAAGCGCCCCCCGAAATTGAAGGTGATCGAGTCGCTGAATTGCCAGTCCACCTGCGCGAAAATACCCCATGTGGTCTGGTCCTGCGTTCCTCCACCGGTTATTCCAGGCGGCGGAAACCCTGCCGGAGGTATTTGACGGTTTTCCAGGTATTCGAACTCCTGCGTGAAGTAGTAAAGACCGGTCGTGAGGTAGGTGTTGCCAAAGCTGCCCGCATAGCGAAGCTCGTTCGACAATTGATCCTGGTCAGTGCTGGCTGGCGCATGAAAGAGAAACAGCGGCGTTGAATCGATATCGCTATTTACCGAGGATTCGTATTCGCGATATGCCAGAATGTTTGTGATTTGACCGTCGCCGAACCCTACATCCCAATTAGCTTCAACAATAACGTTCGTCCACGAGTTGTCATAAAAGCCTTCCTCGTCAATCGAAAACTCGAACCCATTCGGATCATATTGAGCCGTACAAAGGCCCGGTACAGCCACCACAGAACACCCCCTGTTCTGTGCTGCAGGGCCGTCACCCTCTGAATCGCCAAACTCCGCCCGGACAATCAGGTCGAAATAGTCATTTACGTCAAATGATAAGGCCCCGCGAATCATCGTAGTATCAGCTTTACCGAAATTGTCGTTGCCATTTGCCAGATTCGTATGCCATCCGCCGTCATCATTATTATAGGCAGCAAGCTTGTAGCCGACCGAGTCGGAGAGCGGACCCGAAACGACCGCAGACAGGTAGCGGTTTTCGCCGGTCTCATACGCCGCCCTCGCATTCAGGCTGAATTCATTAGTGGGACGGGTTGTATTTAGTACGACAGCACCACCGGTCACGTTGCGTCCGAACAGCAAACCCTGCGGGCCGCGCAAGATTTCAACACTCTCTATGTCGAACATGTCCAATACGACGCCGGCATTGAGCCCGTAATACATGCCATCAATAAAAACTCCAACGGTCGGATCGATAGAGGGTATCGAACTGTTGATGCCAAGGCCGCGGATCGAAAAATTCGCGGTGCCACGTGTTGTGCCAATGTCTTCGAGCTGCACACTGGGTGCGCTAAAACCGAGCGCTTTCAAATCACGAATATGCATAGCGTCGAGTTGACTGGCGTTGTAAGCCGTGACCGCAACTGCGGCGCTTTGCTGATCGATACCCCCAGCCCGTTTTGTTGCGGTGACGGTAATCTCTTCAAATACAACGTCGCCGAGATCCTGGGCGTATACAGCGGAAAGCACACCGCCGGACAGGACGGTAGCGAAGCCCAGGGCAACTACGGAACCGATTTTGGTAAATACTCGAGCTAGCATGTTGCACCTCCAGGGGTTGGAACGTCCCAGCACCCGCCGTGGCCGCAATTCTGAGGAATGTGTCAAAATTACAACAATAATTGACGTCACCGGTCGTAGTGCCCATATTACTGAAAATAATTAGAACATGGCAACTGCAATCGGTTCCCCGGCGACCTCGGCGGTATTTTTGTTGCAAAAACGCTACAAAAAATAGAGAGCTGCGCGTTGGCCAGCTGGCAGTGCCCAGACAATACGGTGCAACAGGCCGATGCGGCGAGCGATGGCGTCAAGCCGTATGCGGGAACTGGCTGTGCTCGAGCTCCAGCTGCAGAAGTGCCTTCTTGGTTGGAATACCGCCGCCGAAACCGGTCATATCGCCGCTGGCGCCAATCACGCGGTGACACGGAATGACGATTGGCAACGGGTTACGCCCGTTTGCGGCACCAACCGCCCGCACTGCCTTGGGTCGTCCTATGCGATTGGCGATGTCGCCATAGGACGTCGTCGTGCCGTACGGGATCTTCTGCAATTCATCCAGCACCTGCATTTGAAACGCGGTTCCATGCGGTTTCAGCGGCAAAGTGAACGATTTTCGCTCGCCGGCGAAATAGCCGAGCAGCTGCTCCTGCGCAGCTGCGAATGGCTTCTCTGAAAAAATCCAGTCCGTCTCCGGCTCCAGCCGCATTGAACCCTCGGGAAAGCCAATAAAACAGAGGGCGTCCTCTTCACCGGCCAGCAACAATTCACCAATCGGTGTTTCCAGGTAGCAGTAGTACATTTTTATCCTCCGGAGCCCGGCAATGAACTCCACAAAAGCATCGCGGCGTACGCCCGCCAGGGCCGCCAGTCTTCAGCTCGTTTTTCCAATTCTTTCGGTGTGACCCGATTCGGGTAGTCGATCGCCTTGATCAGTCCAAGATCGCTGCCCGGAAACGCGTCGGGATTTTTTAGCGCCCGCATTGCAACGTATTGCGCCGTCCAGTCACCGATACCACGTATTGATTTGAGGGCCTCACAAAATTCGTCTGGATCCTGCGAGGATTCGAAATGAACGTCTCCCGCAATGACCGCTTTGGCGACAGAACGAATGGTCTCCGCGCGACTCCTGACGATACCGATGTTATTAAAGCGCGCGCGAACCAGCCGTTCCGGAGTCGGGAAAATTCGCTTGAGCCCCTGCGGCTCATCGTCGCCAGCAAGATTCAGCGGTTCTCCGTAGCGTGTCGCAATCCGACCCGCAATCGTGGTCGCGCCCTTTACCGAAATCTGTTGGCCAAGAATCGCGCGTACGGTCAGTTCAAAACCATCCCACGCACCCGGAACCCTGATCCCCGGATACTGGTTCAGCGCTGCACACAATGCACTGTCTTTGCCCAGCGCGCTGCTGATTTCAGCCGCGGGTGCGTCAAGGTCGAAAACCTCGCGCGCACATTGCACCGTGTCGAAAAGAGCGCCCGTGTTTATGCTGAATAGTGTCAAAGACAGATAGCCATCCTGAACATGCGGCTGGACTTCCACAACGCCATGGTCATCGTTGAATGAAAAAGTTCGTCGATAGGCTGATCCTTCAACTTGTTCCACGCCTGGCGTCGCCCGGTGGGCAAAAAACTCCAGCATGGCCGGCCAGCTGAATGGTCTCCGATACGCCAGTTTCACCGTCAGCGTGGCCGTCCGGCCGGCCAGCTCCGCTTCATCGCCCGAGCGTCGTAATTCGCGTGGCGTGCGACCGTAGGTCTTTTGGAATGTGTCGTTGAATCGTCGTACGCTGCCAAAACCCGCCGCGTTTGAAATATGGTTCATCGGCAGTGACGTTTCATCGATCAGGCGCTTGGCAAAATGCAGTCTTTGCGTATGTGCAACGGCGAGCGGCGACGCGCCAAGATGCGTGGTGAACAACCTGCGCAAATGCCGACTGGTGACGCCTAATCGATCAGCGAGAGCCTCGACGTTGCCGTCATCCAGTGCGCCGCCCGAGATCAGGCGCAGCCCTCGCCTGACCGTCGTCGATGTGCCGCTCCACGCAGGCGTACCCGGTGCGCATTCAGGACGGCAGCGCAGACAGGGCCGGAAGCCGGCTTCCCCGGCTGCCGCGGCGCTCGGATAGAAAGAGACGTTTTCGCTTTTGGGTGCGTTGGCGGGACAAATCGGCCGACAATATATACCGGTCGTTTTCACGCCAATATAGAACTGACCGTCAAAACGGGAATCTCTTGCGAGTCGAGCTCGTTCGTATACTTCTTCCTGCAACATCGTCCTGACCTTGATAATTCAGGACTCAGTATACGCCGCCGATCAGGCAAGAGTAGCCAGAATCGGACCTCTATGAAATCACTACCGAAACGCCCTGTGCACGTTTTCCGGCCCGGTGTTTGACTCAGCGCGGAGGCGCTATTTGTCTATCCCGCCCATGCACATATATTTGATTTCGAGGTAATCGTCGAGCCCGTATTTCGAGCCTTCGCGGCCCTGCCCGGATTCCTTGACCCCGCCAAATGGCGCCATCTCGTTGGAGATAATGCCCTCGTTGATGCCGACGATGCCGTATTCGAGGGCTTCCCCGACTCGCCAGATTCGACCGATATCGCGCGAATAGAAATAACAGGCGAGACCGAATTCAGTGTCATTCGCCATCGCTATCGCTTCTTCCTCGGTCTTGAACCTGAACAGAGGCGCAATCGGCCCGAAGATCTCTTCCCGAAAAACGCGCATGCCGTCGTTGACGTTGGTCAGGACGGTAGGCTCGATGAAGCAATTGCCCAGGTCAGAACGTCCGCCGCCGACGGCAACATTTGCCCCATTGGCAACAGCATCGTCGATGAACTCCAACACATCATTCGCAGCGCCCTCGTTGATCAACGGTCCCATGGTCACGCCTTCGGCAGTGCCTGCTCCAAGCTGCAGTGTTTCCGTTGCAGCCGCCAGTCGCTTTGCGAATTCGTCGTACACGCCGTCTTGCACCAGGATTCGGTTTGCGCAGACACATGTCTGACCGGCATTGCGGAACTTGCAAATCATTGCGCCAGCGACGGCCGCGTCGAGATCAGCATCATCGAAGACAATAAAGGGCGCATTGCCGCCCAGCTCCATCGAGGTCCGCTTTACCGTTGCCGAGCACGCTGCCATCAGCTTCTTGCCGACTGGCGTCGAACCGGTAAAGGTCAGCTTTCGGACCGTCGGATTCGACGTCAGTTCTTCGCCAATTTCAGAGGTCCTGCCCGCAACAATATTAATCACGCCTGCTGGTACACCCGCGCGCTCGGCCAGCTCGACAAAAGCAAAAGCGGAAAGCGGCGTCGCATTGGCTGGTTTGCAAACCACCGTGCAGCCTGCAGCCAGCGCCGGCGCGATTTTTCGAGTCAGCATCGCATTGGGGAAATTCCACGGCGTTATACACGCCACCACGCCAACCGGCTGCTTGATGACCAGGGCACGCTTGTCCTCGGATGGGGCTGGAATCGTGTCTCCGTAGATTCGCTTCGCTTCTTCCGAGAACCACTCGATGTAGCTCGCGCCATAGGCAACTTCACCGCGCGCTTCGGCGAGCGGTTTGCCCTGCTCTGCGGTCAGGATTTGCGCGAGGTCTTCCTGGGCGGCCATCATCGAATCGAACCATTTGCGAAGAATCGCTGAGCGATCTTTGACGCTGCGTCGACGCCATCCGACCATCGCTGCCGCTGCCGCATCAATCGCCCGCCTCGTTTCGGCGGTACCGCAGGAGGCCACTTCGGCGATTGTCTGCCCGGTCGCGGGATCTGTTACGGCGAAGGTGCTGTTGTCATCACTATCGACCCATTTGCCGTCGATATAGGCCTGGGTTTTCAGCAACCCATTGTCGGAAATCTGCATGCTCACAAGGTTGGCTCCTGTCCGGTACGTCCCCGCAGGTCGGCGCCCGAGCATAAAGACAATTCAGCTGCGCATCAATCGCTAATCGACGCGGAGCAGCAGCGCGAGAAAAGGCCCCGGCATAGACGCCGGGACCTGCAAGCAAACCCCGCTTATGCAGCCTGATCTTTCTGTTCAGATAGCCAGGTTTCGAGGGCCGAGGCCCCGCCAATCAACTCGCCGTTGATAAATACCTGCGGAACGGTGGTGGCCGCACTGATTGCACGCAGCGTTCGGTCGCTAAATGCGTCGTTCAGCTCCAGGGATTCGAACTCTATACCTGCGTCCGCCAGCATCCCCTTCGCCCGCGCACAGTGTTCGCAGCCGGGGCGAGAGAAAATCGCGACGTCGAGCGGCTTTTCGACGCCCGGCGCAATGTAGTCGAACATGGTGTCTGCATCGGACACTTCGAACGGGTCTCCGGGAACTTCTGGCTCAATGAACATCTTTTCGATGACGCCATCACGCACCAGCATTGAATACCGCCAGGAGCGACGGCCAAAGCCAAGATCGTCTTTGTTTACGAGGAGTCCCATCCCATCTGCGAATGCACCGTTTCCGTCGGGAATGAAGGTAATATTCTCAGCGTCCTGGCTCGCCTGCCACTCGTTCATTACGAATGCATCGTTGACTGACATACACACAATCTCATCAATGCCACGCGCCTTGAATGTGGGCACGAGTTGGTTGAATCGGGGTACGTGGGTCGATGAGCAGGTTGGCGTAAACGCGCCAGGGAGTGAAAAAACGATCACTGACTTGCCAGCGAACAGCTCGCTGCTGGTGACGTCGCGCCAGCCGTTATCGGATCTTGTTCTGAAGGTCACTTCAGGGACCCGCTGTCCCTCTTTCGATTGAAACATTTGAGATACTCCGGTTGAGTTACTTGCCTGTAGATCCTAAGCCTGGTCGTCGAGCATGCTGCGCAACATCCAGGCGGTTTTTTCGTGCACCTGCATCCTTTGCGTGAGCAAGTCTGCAGTGGGTTCGTCATTGGCTGCATCGGCAGCAGGAAACGCGTTTCTCGCCGTTCTGGCGACCGCCTCCTGACCCTCCATCAGTTGTCGAATCATGTCTTCGGCGGATTCGCCGCCGGCCGATTCCTCAATAGTGGTCAGGTTCGCGAAATCCTTATATGAACCTGGCGCCTTCACGCCGAGCGCGCGAATTCGCTCCGCCACGTCATCTACGGCGATTGCAAGCTCCGTGTATTGCGCCTCAAACATCGTGTGCAACGTATTGAACTGAGGGCCAGTGACATTCCAGTGATAGTTGTGCGTCTTGAGGTATAGCGTATAGCTGTCCGCGAGGAGCCTTGCTAGTTTCCCGGCAATTTCCTGCCTGTGCGCCTCGCTGATACCGATATTGATGTTCATGGTTATTCCTATTCGATTAAACTGATGTGCGGACAATAGGTCCCAGCTATTGATTAATAAATCAGATTTTTAGTATCATAATGATCGGTTTTTCCGAATATGATCTATCCAACGATAAAACAACTGCGCTACTTCATCGCGCTTTGCGACGAGCGACATTTCGGGCGAGCTGCGGCGCTGTCCTTCGTGTCGCAGTCGGCGTTCAGCACGGCAATCCAGGATCTCGAATCCACGCTGGAAACCCAGTTGGTCGACCGTACCAATCGACAGGTGACGATCACGGCAATCGGGCAGGAAATCGCCACCCAGGCCCGCCTGTGCGTTCGAGATGTGGAAGGCCTGGTCGAGTTGGCGGGCCAGCGACGCGAGCCACTCTCGGGTCCACTCAGGATCGGCGTCATACCGACGATCGCACCTTTTCTGTTGCCGCCGCTGCTGCCTCGACTGCGCCAGGCTTTCCCGGAGTTACGTCTCTACCTGACAGAGGAGCAAACCGAGACGATTCACGAGAAACTTCTGGATGGTGATCTCGACGTCCTGTTACTGGCGCTGCCTTATGAATTACGCAGCGTGGAAAGCGTGTCCCTGTTCAGGGATCGCTTCTTTCTTGCAGCCCGGAAAGGTACGAAGACGGTTGATCCGGAAAAGTATCGGTTTAACCGGCTGCAGGCTGACAGCATCTTGCTCCTGGAGGACGGGCATTGCCTGCGCGATCATGCGCTGGAGGCCTGTCGTATTCGAAATACTGAAAAAGTCAGTCGATTCGCAGCGACGACCTTGCTTACGCTCGTTGAAATGGTTGATGCCGACATGGGAATTACGTTCCTACCGGAGATGGCGCAGGGCTCTTCGCTGCTCAAGAATACGCGTGTAAGAATGTATCCACTCAGCGAAAACAGTTTCCGCACTATCGGGTTGGCCTGGCGAAAAGGCAGCGCTCGCAGCGATGAATTCGGCAGATTGGGCGACTTCATCCGCGATTTCCATCGCGGCCAGGCGGGATAGCGAACAGGTCCGTGACGGGCATTGGTGAACTGCGTCACAATTTACGCCGGCGCGCGCATACACCTCCTGATACCTGTGACAATTCGCACTGTTTTGAAAGGAATTTTGCGTAATCTTGGGTTCCGGTGTGAAGTCAATTAAAGCGAGTCTGAGCATGTGGATTCCCGGACCAATTTATGAAAGCCTGCCTTATCTGTACATCATTGGCGGCGTTCTGTTTATTTCGGGCACAATCTATATCGGTCTGGATACCGTGGCGGCACCTCTTTATATCGCTTGCGGCCTGATCAGCATCGTTTACGGTGCGGTCGTCTTCAGCAAAAGGCAGGCCCGTCGCCAAAACACAGCAAAAGGCGGCTCTACAAAATCCGCCTGACGCCTCATGTAGATCAATTGAAGAAGGGCCCCTTTCGGGGCCCTTCGTTTTTGGTGCCGGCACACGGAATCGAACCGCGGACCTGAGGTTTACAAAACCCCTGCTCTACCAACTGAGCTACGCCGGCTGAATCTCGAATCGCGCGGATTATACCCAAGTAGGGCATTCGCGACAGCCGAAACTGCCACATCGACACCAAGTGGATCCTTAATCTGATCTTGGGCAGGTCGCAAGATCGCGAAGCAGAACATTCTCCCCGCCGTATTTCGCTATCATATCGCCCGCGCCCTTGCCGGGGGGCAAGCCGATATCCACAAAAAAGACCGTCGCATCCCGCATTCGAGGTGAGATTTCAGCCGGCAGATCGAGCGATTTGGCCTGCAGTTCTACTCGTTCAGCGCGTGGCATTTCGCCGAACAGCCCCAAAGAAATTTTAAGTCCTTCATCATCGGTGGGTACAAGGTATGCGTCTCCCAAACCGCCCGCGCGCAATTGCTCGAGCATGGCATTACCGGCTTCTCGATCGGGTATGTTTCGAATCTGAACCCAATGACCGACAAATACTTGTCCTGCCGTGGTTCGAACGCTGGCTACCATCCCCTGATTCTCGTAGTCCGCCATCGCAGCATCTGCTTCTGCATTCGACTTGAACGGCCCAATGGTCACGCATGAACGCCCAACCCCGGCAGAGAGATTCGTTGCTTCTCCGGCCTCGGGAGCCTCGGCAACGCGCGTTGCCGCGTCCGCGATTGTCAATCGGGAAACACTCAGCACAGGTCCCAGGTCTGACTCGTTGACAATGACCACACCCGACTGGGCCGGCTCTGATACATACCTGCCCCACATGAAATAGAGAACATTCACGAGCACGAGGAACATGAGAACGATTTTCATGAATTGTCTTTTGTCATTAACGCCAGACCCTGCATAACAAAATAGGGGTGGGAAAGGACTTTGCCGCCAAGCAGCATTAGGATGCGCGTGCCGCCACTGTCGGTCAAGATGATTTTTCGGGCCAGCCCGGCCGCCACAGTGGCGATCATCGCCTTCTCGACCCTGAGTGCCTTCGACCCATGCTGCAGACTATTTCGCCACAGCCGGGCTATTGTCGGTACCGTAATCGTAAATGGTGCCGAGACCGAACAGGGTAAGGTCATCGTCCATTGGAATACTGTCGTCGAGCTCCGGAATCACCCATTTTGCATAGCCCCCGGTTGCGACCACGTTGATCCGCCGAACACCCAGTTCACGCTTGACCTCTTTCAAAATTTCCCGAACCATGCCGCGATAACCGAGTTGAGCACCAATGCGCATCGCCTCCTCGGTGCTCCTGCCAACTGAGCGTTTCAGTTTCATAGGCGTAATGTGCGGTAACAACGCCGTTTTCTCCGCCATGTAATCAAACATTAGCGGCAATCCCGGTCCAATGACGCCGCCCACGTAGCCATCGTCAGATTTTACGATGTCAAATGTCAACGCAGTTCCAATATCGATTACGATGCACGGCGCACCGTAGCGGGAATGTGCTCCGCATGCATTTGCAAGGCGGTCCGCGCCGATCGTTTCGGCTTTTGGGAAGGTAATGCCAACCGGCATCGGCGTCTTATGGGTCACCAGGATCGGCTGCCGACCGGTCCAGGACTTTGCCATCCGGCTCCAGGGTTTAACCAGTTCCGGAACGACTGACGAAATCACACAGTCGATCAGTTCATGCCGATTGCTTAGCTCGACCAGCGTGTCACTGGCCGCCAGCGTACGCTTTCGCGTTTCGGCGACCCGGTGCACGTGAGTAACCCGGCCACGGTGATAAAGACCTCCGGTTACGCTGGTATTGCCGATATCCAATACCAGCAATCGTTTAGGCAGATTTATCCTGTCGTCCATTCTTGCAACCAATGTGGCACCCAATAAAACGTCATCCAATCGTCTCCGGCTTTTCGGTAGCGGCCGATTCGAATACGCCGCGCGCAATAGCGCGCGCCAGGCAATCCGCCGCTGCGGAGCCGATTCGTGCCACCGCAGCGGCCCGCCGAAATTCTTCGCGCCCCTCGGGCAGGCATACGGCTCCGTTTGACACGGCGAACACGATATCTCCGTCAAAAGGTGTGTGCGCCGGCCGAATCGCTCGCGCCATGCCATCGTGAGCCATCATTGCAACGCGTCTAAGTTCCGTAGTGCTTAGCTCGACCGTAGTCGCAACCACGGTCAGTGTCGTGTTGGCGCCCGCCTGGATTCGTCCACCTGCGTGCAGACGCCCGAACTCCGGGAATGGGTCTCCAAGATCATACTTGGCCGGCGCTTTTCTATTTCCAAATTCATGCGCCTGTTCATATTGCCACGCGTAGAACGTTTCGCCATCCGGCAACAAGACCGACCCCATCGAATTCACAACGGCAAGCGCGCCAATAATCACATCTTCGCCGAGATCAATCGATGTCGAACCGATGCCGCCGGCGACGGTTCCGGCCGTGGCGCCTCGCCCTGCGCCCGTCGCGCCAAGATCAAACTCTTTGCCAGCGGCAGCCAGCGCCTCAATCCCCAAGCGGCGATAAGGCGGTGTGTCTTCCCAATCTTTCTTACCGCCATTGCCAAGATCATGGAGTACTGCAGCGGGAACGATCGGAATTGCCGGACCGCTGCCAGACAGTCGCAGTCCGACTCCCCGGTGGGATAATGCCGACGCAACGCCATCGGCGGCAGCGAGACCGAAAACCGACCCCCCACTCAACACCAGCGCATCGATTTCATCCACCAGGTTCTCAGGTAGCAGCACATCCGTCTCGCGAGTCCCCGGACCACCGCCGCGCACGTCAACCGCCGCTGTCATTGGTCTTTCGCAACGCAACACAGTGACGCCGGTTCGCGCCGCGTCAGCCGTCGCATGGCCAATCAGAAGACCGGCCACGTCGGTGATGAGATTCAGTTTGCCTGGGCCTGGCATGACGTCACTTCTTCACGATATTCAAATGCACCGTCCACCGTCCACTTCCAATGCGACTCCGGTAATCATGCTAGCCTCGTCAGAGCAAAGGAAAGCCGCCGTAGCGCCCATGTCCGCCGGCGTAGAGAATCGTCCAATCGGTATGGATGCGAGGAACCTGGCACGAATCTCGGGCGTATCCTCACCCATGAAGGTCGCGAGCAGCGGTGTATCGCCCGCAACCGGATTGATCGCATTGACTCGAATCTGATGCGGCGCCAGCTCTACCGCCATCGCCTTTGTTGCCGTAATCATCCAGCCCTTCGAGGCGTTATACCAGGTCAGGTTAGGCCTCGGACTGACGCCGCCGGTCGACGCGACATTGAGAATCGCGCCGTAGCCCTTTTCTTTCATTATCGGTACGACATGTCGGGCGGTCAGATAAACTGACTTCGCGTTGACGGAGAATAGCCGATCGAATTCTTCTTCAGGCAATAATTCCAGCCCCTGTGGCAGGTGAGCAATGCCCGCATTGTTAACAAGAACATCGATCCCGCCGAGCAACGCTTTGCTCGCGTCAACCATCGCCGCGACACTGTCATCGGCGCTAACATCGACTGTCTGCGCAAAGGCCCTCTCACCGAGTTCTGCGGCCAGCCCGTCTGCCCCGCCACTGTTCAGATCCGCGATGACTACGCTCGCGCCTTCAGCGACAAAGGCGCGCACGATACCTGCCCCAAAACCCGATGCGCCGCCCGTGACGATCGCCTTTCTTCCTTCAAGTCGCATTACACACCCCTTATTTCGTTTCTAACCATGATATGCGGCAATCGTCTTCAGCACCGAGAAACCGTACAGTGCCTCGAATCCTTTTTCACGCCCGTGGCCCGACTTCCCAATGCCGCCGAAAGGTAGCTCGACACCTCCGCCAGCACCGTAATTATTGACGAATACCTGGCCGGACCGAATCGCTTTTGCCAAGCGCATTTGCCGCGCGCCGTCACGCGTCCAGACACCGGCCACCAGTCCGAATTCTGTGCCATTAGCGATCGCAACGGCCTCGTCTTCTGTATCGAACGGCATGACCATCTGTACCGGTCCGAAAATCTCATCCTGTGCCAGCGGGTCCAGCGGATCAACGTCGGCAAACAGGGTGGGGGACACATAGAATCCATTTGCCGGTGCGTCGGCACCGACAGGGCTTTGTGCAGCGACCTGGTTTCCGCGACTAACGCCCGCATCGATAAGTCGAACGATGCGGGATTTCTGCTGCGCGGAAATAAGCGGACCAACGTCCGGATCGATCAGCGCCGAACCAACTTTCAGATTGTCATAAACGTGAACGAGGCGACTGAGTACTTCGTCGTAGACGGAGCGCTGAATAAGCACCCGCGAGGCCGCCGAACAGGTTTGCCCGGCATTTTGAATTCCGGCCCTGACCAGAAATGGCATCGCTGCATCCAGATCAGCGTCGGCAAATACGAGCTGCGGTGACTTGCCGCCGAGTTCCAGTGTCACCGGCACAACATTCTTCGCAGCAGACGCCTGGATCAATTGGCCCACCGCGACCGACCCTGTAAATGAGATGTGATCGATCCCGGGGTGCGACGCCAATGCAGCGCCCGTTGTCTCGCCGGCGCCAGGCACGACGTTAAGCGCCCCGGCGGGCAGGCCAGCCTCGCGCGCAATGTCCGTGAATGCGAGTGACGACAGGCTTGCTTCCTCCGCGGGTTTCAGAACGGCTGCATTTCCCATGGCCAGCGCGGCGCCGACAGACCGGCCAATAATCTGCAGTGGATAGTTCCACGGGATAATGTGCGCAGTAACGCCGTGCGGTTCCCGCAACGTGTAGACCGTGTATCCGTCCTGATAGGGAATCGTTTCTCCGTGAATCTTGTCCGTTGCGCCGGCGTAGAACTCGAAATAGCGCGCGATCGCGACAACATCGGCTTTCGCCTGCGACAGCGGCTTGCCGACATCACGCGCCTCGAGCTCCGCAAGACTGGCGACGTTCTCGAGTATCAAATCCGATATGCGTCTCAATATCCTGCCACGCTCGACAGCCGTTAGCCTGCCCCACTCCCCGTCCGCGGCCTGCTGCGCCGATGCGACGGCCGCGTCAATCTCGGCGGGCGTACCATTGGCAATTTCGGCAAAGGCTTCACCGGTAGACGGATCCTGCACCGGCAGCGTCTCGCCCTGGGCGCCAACCCAGTCCCCGTCGAGAAATATGCCTCCGTTTTCCACGTTATACGACATGGACACTCTCCATTCTTCTTCGATTTTCGATCTCGTCGCGCAAACTTGGTTTCGCTGCCAATAGTGACCTGGTATAGGGATGCTGTGGTGCTTCAAACACGCTCGCGGTTGCGCCCTGCTCGACGATCTGTCCCGCCTTCATGATCAGAATGCGATCGGTCACAGCACGCATTACATCCAGATCATGCGACACAAAGAGATACGAGATCCCCAGGCGCTTCGATAAACCGGCCAGGAGCTCAAGAATCTGCGCACGCACCGATACATCCAATGCGGATGTCGCCTCATCGAGTATCACTATAGAGGGGGCGACGACAAGCGCGCGGGCAATCGCGATACGTTGTCGTTGCCCACCCGAGAATTCGTGCGGATACTTTTCGCGGTCTCCGAACGAAAGTCCGACGCTTTCGAGCGCGGCTGCGACACGCTTCTCCCGTTCTTTTCGAGGAATTTTGGCATCCATCAGGTACAGGGGCTCTGCGACCACCCGTTCGACCGTATGCCGCGGGTTAAAGCTTCCGTAGGGATCCTGAAAGACCGCTTGTATTTTCTTCCTTAGCGGCAATTGATCACCCTGCGATGCCGGCCAAAAACTGGCGCCACCGACTTTCACGCTGCCGCCCTGAAGTGGCTCGAGACCCAGCACCGCTCGTACGAGTGTCGATTTACCTGAGCCGGACTCCCCGACGATACCGACGCTTTCTCCGGCATCCAATGAAAATGTCACGCTGTCGACAGCCCTGAAAACAGCTGGCCTCCTGAAGAATCGCTCTCTCGGCAACACATAGTCACGAGTGATGTTGTCGACCTCCAGCACGGTCTGATACAGACCCACGGTACCCACACCGTCTTCTGTTCCTGTTGTTCCCGCGTCATCATCACCAGCGCCCGATCCAAGCATGCCTGGTTCAAGCATGCTTGCATCCAGCAATGACAGCGAATAGGGATGGCGCATGTTGTCGAACACATCGACTGTTGCCCCGGTTTCGACGATCTCGCCCTCTTTCATGATGGCTATCTTGTCGGCAAGACGCGCAACTGCGGCAAGGTCATGACTCACGAACAAAAGCGATATCTGATCCTCGGTACACAGTTTCTTCAACAGGGAAAGGATTTTCGCCTCGGTTGTCACATCCAGCGCCGTAGTTGGTTCGTCCGCTATCAGCAGTTTCGGTTTTAGCGCTACCGCAATGGCAATAACGACACGCTGACGCTGGCCACCGGACAATTCGAACGGATACCTGCCAAGGGGGAAGTCTTTGTTCGGAAGCCCGACACGTTCGAGAACTGCGGCGGCCCTGGAAAAAGCGGCCTGGGTACCGAGATTCTGATGCTTCACGAAGACTTCCGCGACCTGTGCACCAATGGATTGCACAGGATTGAGTGCGGTCATGGGCTCCTGAAATGCCATCGAGATCTGCTGCCCGCGCACCGCGCACATTTCATCTTCGCTCTTTGACAACAGGTCTTCGCCGTCAAGCAAGAGCCGACCGGTTATCTTTGCTCCCGGTGGCAGCAAGCGCATGATCGCGAGTGCTGTCATGGACTTTCCGGATCCGGATTCACCAACAAGGCCAAGGGTTTGTCCGGCCGACATGTCGAATGACATCGATTTAAGGATTGGCGTGCCATTGATTGACAGCGACAGGTCCCTGGCTTGGAGCAATGGATTCAAGGCGCCCTGCCCACGAGTTTCGGGTCAAGATAGTCGCGCAGTCCATCCCCGAACAGATTCAGACCGAACACGGTCAGGAAGATTGCCAGACCAGGAAACAGTGCCAGCCACGGCGCGAAGCCAATCATGGTCTGGCTTTCTGCCAACATTCGCCCCCAGCTGGGTGTTGGAGGCTGGGCGCCAAGTCCGACATACGATAGTCCTGCTTCGGCGATTATGCCGAGCGAAAACTGGATCGTGGCGTGAACAATCAGCAGGTTCGTTATGTTCGGCAAAATGTGTTCCGCGGATATTCGCCATTTGTTCTTTCCGGCGACGCGCGCTGCAAGAATGAATTCCCTGTGCCAGAGAGCGAGCGCCGGGCCGCGTGTCAGGCGTGCAAAGACCGGAATGTTGAAGATGCCTATTGCGATAATCGCGTTCAGTGCCCCAGGCCCCAATAGCGCGGTCAACAGGATGGCGAGTATGAGTGCGGGAAACGCGAAGACGATGTCGTTGCCACGCATGACCATTTCATCAAAGATCCCGCCACGGGCTGCGGCGGTTAGTCCCAAGGGCACCCCGATACCGACTCCGAGCACGACGGCGATTACGGCAACTGAGATTGAGGTTCGCGCGCCCACCATGATTTGTGAGAACACATCACGACCGAGATGATCCGTGCCAAGAATGTGCCGCGCGGACGGTGCTTGCAAACGCTCGCCGACGTCCAGATTATTGATCGGGTCATATGGCGTCCAGATCAACGAGACCAGCGCCATGATGGCGACGACCGAAACGATGCCAGCGCCGACCCAGAAAACGGTCGAAAACCCTGCTCGACGGGAACCCGTTACCGCAAGCATGTCATGCACTCTTCTGCAGTCGGGGATCAACCGCTGCATATCCCAGGTCAACGATAAACGAGATCAGGACTGTCGCAAACGCCAGAAGGAAAACGACGCTCTCTACCACGATCAGGTCTCTTTGGGTGATCGCCTGAAACACGAGTCGACCTAAACCAGGCAGGTAGAACACATTCTCGACAATGATTCCACCGGCAATCAGGAAGGAGAACTGCAAACCGAGAATCGTCAAAACAGGAATGGCTGCATTCCGCAGCGCATGCCCCCATAGCGCGTCCGTCTCCGATAGCCCTTTCGAACGCGCCGTGCGGATGTAATCCTCGCCAAGCGTATCAAGCAATGCGGAACGCATGACGCGCGCCAGGATAGCCGCTTGCGGCAGTGCCAGCGAGATTGCCGGCAACGTCAGCGAATGCAGGCCGGATAGCAGGCCCGCCTGCCATCCCGGAAATCCGCCGACTGGAAACCACCTCAGCATGCCGGCAAAGACGAGGACCAGCAGGATGGCGATCCAGAAATTCGGCAGCGCGATGCCGACCTGCGTTGCGCCGAGGACAGCACTATCTGCCAGACGCCCGCGCTTTCGTGCGGCCAGAAAAGCAGCGGGCGTCGCGAGTGCGAGCGCGAGGACGATGGAATAGATCGCGAGTGGCAGCGATACCTGCACGCGATCGGCAATGAGCTCGGAAACAGGCGTACGGTAGGTGTAACTGATGCCGAAATCACCCTGGAGTAGTCCACCAACCCAGGCCAGGTATCGTGCAGGTGTGGACCTGGTCAGGCCCATCTCCTCGCGCAAAGCCGCCAGAGCCTCTGGTTCGGCGTTGAGGCCCATCATATAAGTGGCAGGATCTCCAGGAGCAACTTCGACGAGCAGGAAAATTACGACGGTGGCCAGCAGCAGGGTGACGATGATCGAGGCCAGCCGCCGGACCACAAACACTGAACCGGCCCGGTACGCGAGGTACGCAAGGGCGCCAAGCATTGCGCCAACAAACAGGATCGTCAGGCCACCGAGGTTGCCGCTGCCCGTGCCTGTAACACTGGTCGAACCAAGCCCGCTGCGCTGGACAGCGGTAAAGTCATTTGCCTGCAACGGCGCGTTCTCCCAGGCGCCGCTAATCCCCTTTGCCCAGACGCCTGCTTTTGGCAGCTGGAAGAGAAAGACGTTCACCGCATCGTCGCTGAGTTTTTGTTGCGCTCGCTGATACAGGATGTGTCGTTCTTCGCTGACACTGGCACGTGCGAGCTCATCTGCTATTTGATTGAATTCCGCACTTTCATATTGAAAGTAATATCCTTCTCTCGAATAGATATCGAGGTCCAGGGGTTCCGTATGCGAAACGATCGTCAGCGCATAATTCTTGTTGGTGAAAACCTGATCGAGCCACTGCGCCCACTCGAGATTTTCTATCTTTACCTGCACACCGATTGCTGCCAGCTGCGAGGCGACAAGCTCACCCGAACGCCGCGCATAACTCGGCGGCGGTAATTTCAGTATTGTCTCGAAACCATCGGGATACCCGGACTCTGCAAGCAATTCGCGAGCCCGCATCGGATCATAGGGATAGCGATCCTGCAGGTCGATATATGACGGGTGATGTGGCGGAAAATGCGAACCGATTTCCTCTCCATAACCGAACATCGCACCCTCAATGATGGCGCGCCTGTCAATCGCGTGACTTAGGGCCTGCCTTACCTTTACATCATCGAACGGCGCCTGTTTGTTGTTGATTGCCAGAATCGTCTCACCTTCAGTTGTTCCGACAACCACATCAAACCGTTCGTGCAAATCAAACTGCGCCAGGTTTTCCGGCGCCGGATAGGTCGAAAAGCCATCGACATCACCTGACATAACTGCTGCGAACGCCGCAGTCGGATCCGGAATGACTCTGAAACTGATGCCATCAATGCGTGCCGATTCGCCCCAGTAAGCATCATTGCGGACAAGATCTATACTGACGCCCTTTCGCCAGCGCGAAAACCGGAAAGGACCTGTACCAATCGGATCAACTGCATTGGTCGGCGCACTTTCGGGGGCGACGATGACAGCGTCTCCCCACGCCAGGTGTTGCAGAAATGCGCCGACCGGTCGTTCGAGTACGACGTCGAGCGTGTATGGATCGACAATGCTGATTCGTGAGATTGGCTCAAACAGGGACTTCTGGGCGTTTGTCGATGTCGGGGACCCCGCCCTTTCCAACGAGAATTCTACATCGTGGGCATCAAAAGCGGTGCCGTCGTGGAAGGTAACATTCTGTCTGAGAAAGAAACGGTAAGTGCGCCCTTCGTCAGTGATCTCCCACCGTTCGGCCAGCCGCGGCAGGACCGTCCCGTCCGGAGCAATGCCCGTGAGCCCCTCAAATACATTGGCGTACACAATCTCGTCGACGGCAGCCGCGGACCCTTGCGTCGGGTCGAGATTCGGTGGCTCGAGCTGCACGCCAACGTTGAATACATTTGCGGCGTACGCAGCGTTTAGCGTAACGATCGACGCACAGAACAAACACAGCAGCAGAATGAGTCGAGAGTTGTTTGCCGCTTGCGTCATCCTGAACCGATGCGGATTAGGTATCGCGAGTAAGCAGCGAATGTGCAGCTGAAGCCATTACTTTCGCGGACGTGACGAGATCATCGATATCGACATACTCGTCCGGCTGATGGGCAAGATCGACAATTCCGGGTCCGTAGGCAATGCAGTCCTTCAGTTTACCAATGCGATCGATGTGTTTCTGGTCGTAGGTGCCGGGCGAACACACGATGTCGGCGTCTTTGCCAATAACCGACTTGATCGCCGCGGCAGTTGCCACTACGACCGGCGCGCTCTTGTCGGTCATCGATGGGATCACTTCAAAGAGATCGCGCATCGTGTACTTGAAACCGTCCCGTTCGCCTGTAAGGCGATCCAGTAATCCGCGAATCTCGGATTTGACTTCAAAAAGATCTTCTTCGATCAGGAATCGACGATCGATAATCGCCCGGCAACTGTCTGGCACACACGGTGACGGCAAACCCTCGTTCCCTTCTTGCTGCCCGCCGTGAATAGAGTTGATATTCATCGTCGACGAGCGTGCGCCGTCCGGGACAACGGGCATCTCGGTGACCCTCGACGCCAGCGCCGGGTATAGCTCATCCTCGAATAACTGTAACACTGCGCCCATGTGACGAACCGCGCAGTCACCAAAGAACGGCATCGAGCCGTGCGCAATTCTGCCATGCGTCTCTATCTCCGCCCACCAGACGCCACGATGTCCGATGCAGACTCGATCAACATTGAGCGGCTCGGGAATGATGACGTGATCAACCCGGGGCTTCGAAAACCAGCCGCGCTCAGCAAGATAGGCCACGCCACCGAAACCACCCGATTCTTCATCAGCTGTGCCCGATATCTCCAGTACGCCGGGCAGATTCGGTATGGCTTCAATCAACGCCTCAACCGCGACGATTGCAGCAGCGATGCCGCCTTTCATGTCGCACGAACCCCGACCGTAAATTTTCCCCTCCCTGACCACTGCCTCAAAGGGATCAACGGTCCAACCGGCACCGGTCTCGACGACGTCGATGTGACCATTGAAATGAACGCATGGACCGGGCGCGCTTCCCTGCCTCCTGGCGATAATATTCATGCGCGGATATTTATCGGTGTCACCGGGAACACCCTCGGCACGTATGTACTCGACGTCAAAGCCGTTCTTCTGCAGCCGGTCACCAATGAATTCTGCGCAGGGAATGTAGTTTTCACCGGGAGGATTCACCGTCGGAATCCTGATCAGGTCGCGGGTCAGCTCCACCAGATCCTGTCGACGTTGCTCGATCAATTCATGAACTGACTGTGATGGATCCCTGGGCATTAAGAGTTTCGCTTTCCTGAGCTGTAAAGGTCCATTCTAGTTATCGCCATGCCGAGCCGCAAAATAAACGCTGCCCGAGACGATACGCTCCCTTCCGCGGCTCGTCTCGAGTACCAGCGCACCATTGTCATCGATACCCTGGCAAATGCCGGTGGACATTCCGCCGGGCTGCTGCACGCTGACTTCCTTGTCGCGCAGCCAGTCGAATCTTGTCCAGGCGTCTGCGAACCCCGAGAATCCCCTGGCATCAAATTCGCGCTGTGTTTCGAAAAGCGCCTCCACAACGCGGGTCGAAATCAAGCCTCGTGGCGGCAGGTCATCGAAACATGCAGCAAGATCGCCAGCGCATGCCAGTCCTGGATCCTGGTTCGACAAACCTGCAGTATTCAAATCGACGTTCAGGCCAACACCGGTGACAACGGTCACCGAGTCCGAATTGGATGGGTGTACCTCCGTCAGAATGCCGCCCAGCTTACGCTGATTCCCGATGAGATCATTGGGCCACTTGAGTTCGATGCCACAACCACCAAGTTGTCGCAGCGCCTGCGCAACGCCGACGCCTGTTGACAATGTCAGGCAGGAAAGATTTTTCGGCTTCCGGACAAAAGTATATGACATGGATACGCAAATGCCGGAACCGGGTGGCGAACGCCAATGCCGTCCCAGTCGTCCGCGACCGGCGGTCTGATGATTCGCAAATGCAACCCGGCATCGGCCTGGTGCCGGCGAATCCTCTGCAAGCAGGTAGCTGTTCGTTGATTCGATTTCATCGAAGACCTCGAGGAGATCGAGATGTTTGCGCAGGGCCGCAGCAATTGAATTCGTTAAGCTGCCGGCATCGGGCAAATATGCCACTAACGATTCCTGCGCAGCAACAACGCTCGGGTCAGTCTGGATTCTTCGCCTCGAACCATTCGCCTGATGTTGGATCGGTGGCTGAAAGCGACATACATAGCCATCACTACACAGTAAATGAACACGGGCTGATCCGCGGGAAATCGCGTGAACCACATCACGATCGGCGCCGAGATACCTGCGCTGATCGTGGCCAAGCCGACAAATCCGGATAGCACGAGCACGATCACCCATACCGACAGGACCGGCAGCAACAGGTACGGCGCCAATACGATCAGGGTACCGACGAGCGTGGCAGCACCCTTACCGCCACGAAACTGGTGCCACATGGGCCACACGTGTCCGATAACGGCTGCCGCCGCGCAGCAGAAGGTCAGCCATTCGCGCGAAATGTCCGGACTCGAACCGATGAACGGAATATCGATTCCTGGCACAAAAGCGCTCGCAATCACACCTTTACCGATGTCGATCACCATGACACCCAGGGCAAAGGCCAAACCCTGAGTTCTCAGTGCGTTTGTACCGCCAGCATTTCCACTACCCATGGTGCGAATATCGACGCCGCCACGGATTCTGCCCATCACGAGCGAGCCCATGAAGGATCCAATGAAATAGCTAATCAGGAATTTGCTTGCGAGTTCGAGCACGTTATCGTTACGGTCTTTGTTTGCAGAGGGCCGGCATTGTAGCATCAGGTATCCCCGATCAGCTGGTGTGCGACAACTTGAGCACAAGGCACATTCCACTCTTATTGAACCCGGTCGCAGGGCGCGGCAAGGCTCGCAGACTGGCGTCATCTATCGCTGCGGAATTTTCGTCACATGGCATAGAGATCGAATTAATCGAGAGCGCGGCCATTGGAGACCTCGAACGAAGCGTGTTCAGGTTGGCAACAGGAGGCGCGGAAAAAATTATCGTTGCTGGCGGGGACGGCAGCGTTCACGAAGCCGCAAACGGCATTCTTGCGTCGGGGACCAATGCTTCCCTTGGAATCGTGCCTGTCGGCACCGGGAATGACTTCGCGAAATCGATCTCGACGCCCCTTGACTGGCGAGAATCGTCTTCACTCCTGGCCCGGCGAATTCGGAGTTCCGAGCCGCATCGCCTGGTGGATGCAGGAAGAATGAACAGTCGATTCTTCGTCAACGGCGCCGGCATTGGCTTCGATGCAAAGATCAACAGAATTGCGCAGAAGTATGACTGGCCGATCGGAGACCTGGTCTACCTGTTCGCGGTTTTCGAAGGTCTTTGGGACGGCGTCATCACGCCTGACGTCCACATGCGCTACGGCGATGTCGAATATAGAGGGCCGATCACGCTGGCGAATATTAGCAACGGACCCTGGGTAGGCGGCATGTTTCACATTGCCCCGATGGCGGACATCGAAGACGGGCACTTTGACCTGATCATTGCCGATCCCATGTCACGCAGACGTATATTAAGCCTGTTGCCGAAACTTATCCGTGGCAAGCATATCGGTCAAAAAGGAATACGGCACACCAAAATCGAAGCATTCACACTCGAAGCCGAGGCCCCGCTGCCCAGCCATCTCGATGGCGAGAGTCAGCCATTACAAACGGCGTTCGAGGCGCACCTGCTTCGCAGTGCCCTCGCAATCATTTAGTACGAGCAATTCAGGAAGGATGCAGCCAGCTCGCGCGTTCTTTTTCTCGCTCGCTGTCCGCGGCGGAATCAAGCGACAGGTAACAGGTGTCCTCCGGTGCTTTGCCAAGCCTGACCCGATGTCGCATCAGGTTGTGATCCCGAAAAACGGTTACTGTGACAGTGTCGCCTGCGCGATGATCGCGCAGGCGCATGTCGAAATTTGCCGCCGTCAGGCGTATTCCATCGATCGCCACTGCCTCGTCACCGGGCGCGATGCCGGCCTTTTCAGCAGGACTCTGCGCGTGCACGAGAGAGAATCTATCGGTGCCATTCCCGGGCACGAGTGCCGCGCCGAACCAAGGTGGTGGACCAAGATCATTTTCAGCTGGCTTCCCGCCCGTGTCCTTGCTGTCTTGTGCAGCCCTGAGATGCAGGTTCACGCCCACCGTTTTAAGCAACCCTGTCAATGGCAGATCAGCGGTGCCCCTGACAAAGCGGTCGAAAAAATCTGCGAGTTCGAGGCCCGTCACCGACCGGGCGACGGACTCCAGGCCGCGTTCCGGCATCCCCTTGCCAGTCTCGCCATACTCTACCCAGCACGCCTTCATAACATCATCCAGGGAATATTTGCCTTGAGATTCATGGCGGATCGTCATATCGAGTGCCAGCGCAATAAGCGATCCTTTAGTGTAGTAGCTGATGATCGTGTTGCTCGAGTTTGCGTCCCGATTGTAGAACTTCGTCCACGCATCGAAACTGGATTCCTCGATGGTTTGCCTAAATCGCCCGCGTGTGCGCTGCACGCGCGTTATGGTCTTGCCCAGCAGCTCCAGGTAGCTTTCGTCCGGAATAAGACCCGACCGGACCAGGAACAGATCGTCGTAATAGGATGTGATGCCTTCGAACACCCACAGGAGGCCGGTGTGCGTTTCCTTATGCAGCTTATAAGGCGTGAAGCGTTCCGGCTTCATGCGTTTCACGTTCCAGAGGTGAAAGTACTCGTGACTGCAGAGCCCCAGGAACTTCCGGTACTCCTCGCTGACCGTGCCCACATCGCGCCTGGGAAGGTCTTGTCGACTACACATGAGGCTGGAGGACCAGCGGTGTTCAAGCCCGCCGTAACCATTCTCCCGTACCGTTAACAGGAACAGGTAGCGGTCGAGATTTGCTGGCCGCCCAAGAAAAGCGACCTGGCTTTCGCAGAGTTTCGTCAGGTCATGGCAAACACGTGCCATATCGAAATGCATCTCACCGTAAACTGCGATCGCATGCGGAATACCACAGACATCAAATTCTCCGATGTGGATATCACCCATCTCGACAGGATGATCGATAAGCTCGGCGTAGTCGTCAGCCACGAATCGACCGAAATCGTAGCGGCCTGTGTCGTCCGGGCGCATGGATGTCGCGACTCGCCAGTCCGCGCCGACAGTCTTTGCCGGTGGCAGGATATTGACATGACAGGTGACGTGCTCCTGTCCGGCAATCGCCGGGAAAACACAGGCACCGTCAAAGAATCCGTGACTCATGTCCAGGTACGCACCGCGGACGTTGAGGTCAAAAGCGTAAATCTCGGCAATCAAGGTCAGCGGGGCGTCACACGCGGCTGCCTGCCACGTGCTCTTACCGGTCTTGACCAGCTCGACATCCCCTCCATCTGATTCGGCGCGAATGGCAACAACGTGGCGCGCAAGGTCCCGAATCATGTAGCTCCCGGGTATCCAGGCTGGAAATTCGAACGCCTGCCCAGCGGCGTGAGGCGCAGCGACGAGCACTGTCACCTCAAAAAGATGCGCAGCCGGGTCTTTCGGAACAATGCTGTATTTGTGGGCGATTGCCATATCCGACTCGTGTCCGGGCGTGCCGCTAGCTCAGAACCGGTTCGGTGAGTTTGAGGGTCAGGCATTTTGCGGACCCGCCCGCTTTGAGAAACTCCGACAGGCTGACCTCTTTGACCCTGAATCCGGCAAGCATCAACCGCGCCTTGAGTGGATCCGAAGCCTCGTTCAGGAAAACCATGTCACCCACGTTGACCGCATTGCAGGCGAAATTTCCGGCGTCCAATGTGTCCACGATGATTCGTTTGTGCGGTGGAATACGACTTTCGATCGCAATGCGCGAATCGAAGTCGAAAGCCGGCGGATGGTACATGAGGAAGCCATCCGTCAAAGGGCAGAAACAGGTGTCGATGTGATAGAAGCGCGAGTCGACCAATTTAATCGAAACAAGATCGAGGTCGAAAAATGCCTGGATCTCCTTGTGTGCCTCGATTTCGGTCCTGAAACCATACCCGGTCCAAAGCCACGGTCCGCCGCGATCCCGCAGACAGTCACCGGCGCCCTCGAAGCCGATCTTTTCATGGAGATCCAGCAACTCGAAGCCGTTATCCGCAAACCATTTCTTGAAATGTGCCTCTTCAGGCCTGCGCTCATTCGGCATGAAGTGGCTGGCGATCGCCTTGTTGCCATAGACAGCGCCGGCATTGGCAGTAAAGACCATGTCGGGCAATTCGGGTGCGGGCTCCATTTCGACAACGTCGGCATATTCCGCTATGGCATCACGCAATTCGGTCCACTGTTGCCTGGCCAGATCAATGTCGAGTGAACTCTCGTGTCCAGCCATCCATGGATTGATGATGTAGTCGACCGAAAAGTGGTCCGGCGGACACATCAGAATCTTGTCGCGGGTCTTGCCCATCAGTAGTCGCTCCCTGGCCCTTGTATTCTTGGTTTTCGCCGAGAGGCGAACCATAGCAAAAAAGGGCGCCGGATTGACCGGCTCCTTCGCAATTGATCTCAATTGCCCGCAGGACGGGCCACACGAAAATTACTGCGTGTTGGTCATATCACCCAAATGCATCAAAGGTAAAGGCGTCGGGCTGGACCCGTCCATGAAGTACATCTTGCTTGCCGGATCTTTGGAGATGGACTTAAGCGCTTCCAGTGACTGCAATTGAATGTATGCCGGATTGTCGGATATGGCCCTGTTAATCGCCGCAATCTCATAGGCCTGAGCATCCGCCAGAATCTTCTTACGTTCGGCTTCCTGCGCGGCGGCTTCCCGGCCGGCTTCGGCCCTGGCTACCTGCTGCTGTAACTCCGTGCGCACTCGTTCCAGTTCCGCGCGCTCGCGCTCAACCGCCTGCTCGCGCTCTTTCTTCTTCTCGATCGCCTCGACGATAAATGGCGGCAAGGTAATGTCGCGGATCAACACGGCGGTTACGGTGATGCCCTTGGGCTGCAGAAATTCGCGCAGGCCGTCAGTCAGTGCGCTTTGCAGCGTGTCTTGTGTGGCTTCGAGAAAGAAGTCCTCTGCTCTTACAATGCTCTTGCCCTGTTCACGCAATAAGGAGCGCAGCTTCGGAATCAGATGCACCCGAACCGCGGATTCTGCATTGCCGGTATCTTCCAGAATTGACGGTGCCATTTCTATGTCAATTCGATACTGGACGCTGACATCGAGCCTGGTCTGCAATTGATCCTGGCTCGGCACATTTGCTGTCTCGAGATGCGTTTTTTCCCGCGCATCAAACAACGTCCAACCATACAGCGGGTTGACCGGAAAATGCAGCCCCTGCGTGTAGCCCTGTGGCTGTACGTTGCCAAAAAGCGTCGCGACGCCCACCTGACCTGGCGGAATCGTTTTAACAATATTCGAAATTGCAAATACCGCAAGACCGGCAACAACGACGATGACTGGTAAGTTCTTCTGCATTCTTATGCTCGCCATAAGGCACCTCCTGCCCAGAGAAGTCGTGAAGTGAACCACGGATATTGTGGCAAATTCCAGAAATTAAATATCAACCGGCTCAAGCAATCATGTCGCCGAAACCGGCAAATGAATCTCGGCGAGCATGCACCGCACGCTGCCACCGGCGGAGCTTTCGATTTTGTCAATCGGGGCGCTTATGATTCTTCCGTTCGCTTCAATTCTCGCGAGTTGCGATTCATCCAGCGCCTTGCGTGCCTGTTCTGACATCGCAATCACGCGCCCTCCGTCGCTCGATCGCAGCTCCAGCATGTTGCCGGCAAATGCATCCATCTGGTCATAGGTCAGAGAGACAACGTCATGTCCGCTGTCGCGGAGACTCTGCAAGACCGCCGCACGCTGCGCTTCGCGCGGAATCGCTTCGTCACAGATGACCGCCAGTTCTTCGCCGATATTCATCAGGACGTTTGTGTGATAAACAGGCGCCCCGTCCCGGTCGACCGCATCGAATGCCACCACTTCGTAGTCCATTCGCTGCGCGAAATCACCTAACGCATCGAGATGGGTTCTCGAGGAAATACATGCATAGGCGATTCGATTGACCCGATCAAGCACGAGACTACCGGTTCCCTCGAGAAACTGACTGGCATCCTCGTGGCTGGACAGGTCAACGATCTGACGAACCTGGTAGCCGTGTTCGCTCGCCAGCGCATCGATGATGTCCGGGCGACGCTCCGTTCTTCGATTCGGCGCCTCCATCGGATACAGCACGACGGTTCCATCAGCGTGAAAACTGACCCAGTTATTCGGAAAAATGGCGTCGGGCGTGTGTGGTTCCTCTGTGTCGGCAAATTGAATGACATGGATGCCGGCCTCGGTAAGGACCGATTCCAGTCCGTCAAACTCCGCCTCCGCGTCGAGCTGCTGCTGCTCCGATGGCGCCGGGTTCTTTCCCTGAAACTTGTTCGATGCCGCAGTATGTGGATTACTCTCGAACCGCACCGGGCGGATCATGAGCACAGCAGATGCCAACTGAGATTCCATTGTCGTGGTCATATCGTTTAGTCTCTTTCGCTGGAAGCAGAGCTTGCCGTCGAGCTCACAGGATTACAAGCGGGAGATCGTGCATTGAGTCCGGAAGAACGTAAATACGTTAGGGGGCGCGTAGCGACCCGATTATTGCAGGCGTGTAGCCAGCTGCATCAATTACGCATGTTGCGTACTCGATCCTTGAGTTAACGAAATTGTTTCTGCTAGTTTAAGCGGGCTTCAGTTCGCTGCAGATCTTGTCTAACAAGTAAGGTAAGCCATGCCCGCCTTTGGTCTCTCTCTGATCGTACAAATCGCGCTTATCGTGCACGTACTCAAAACCGGCCGGGCCTACTACTGGATATTCGTTATCTTTTTGCCGGGCATTGGTCCGCTGGTCTATTTTATTGTTGAGTTGTTGCCGGACTTGCTCGAGAGCAGCCAGGGCAGAAGCGCCGTCCGAGGCATCAGGAAGACTTTGGACCCCGGCGCGGATCTTCGCCAGAGACAAAAAGAACACAAGCTGTCTGGCAGCGTGGATGCGGCTCGCCGCCTTGCCGGCGAGTTGCTGGAATCGGGCCAGGTCGAAAAAGCCATCAAACATTATGAAAATGCGCTCACCGGACTATTCGAGCATGACCCCGACCTTCTGCTCGGTCTTGCAACGGCGCAGTTCGGTAATGAGCAGTTTGACCTCGCCAGGCAAACGCTCGACCGACTGATCGAGCATAATCCGGAATTTCGATCGCCCGACGGACACCTTCTCTATGCACGTGCCGTTGAAGCCTGTGGAGACATCGACAAGGCGCGCGAGGAATACGTTGCACTCGTCGCCTACTTTGCAGGTGCAGAAGCCAGGGTGCGCTACGGTGCGTTTCTCGAGTCCCAGGGGGATAATGAGCTCGCGCTCGCCGAGTATGAAGAGATCATGACGGCAGCTGATCTCGCGCCGCGGCATTATCTCAAAGCGCAGAGGCAATGGATCAACGAAGCCAAAGCGGGCATCAAGCGGCTAAGCGCCGATCCTCAATGACACTTGAAACTTACGACATTGACGCTCTTGATGACCACACGCTCAAGACGTTCAGCTGGCAGCCCCCCGAACGGGAGCCGCTGGGCGTCGTTCAGATTCTGCATGGCATGGGCGAGCATGCCGATCGATACGACCGGTTTGCGTCCGCCTGCAATGCGAGCGGACTGGCTGTTGTCTCGCACAATCATCGCGGTCATGGAAACCTGGAAAACTTTGGCCACTTCGCAGACAAAGATGGCTGGCAGAAAGTCATCGCCGACGTTCTGCGGGTTCGGCAACACATAGCCGAGCTGTATCCGGAGCGTCCTGTTGTGCTGCTCGGCCACAGCATGGGTTCGTTCATTGCACAGAGCTTCGTTAAGCGCCATGGCGGCAACAATGTCGCAATGATCCTGTCGGGCTCAACCCTGGCCCACCGATTCCAGCTTTACGCCAGCCTTTTCGTCGCCAGGGTCCTGGCGGCGATGTTCGGCAAGCGATCAAAGAGCAAATTCCTGAATCAGGCCGGCCTTGGCAATTTCAATCGTGACTTCAAACCAGTTCGTACCGACTACGACTGGCTCAGCCGTGATGAATCGGAAGTCGATCGCTATGTCGCCGATCCGCTTTGTGGAGGACAGTTTTCCAATCAGTTCTGGGCTGACCTTGCGGGCGGCCTCCTTGAAATCAGCGCCGACAAGTCAATCAACGACATTCGTCATGACCTGCCAGTCCTGATTATGGGCGGAGAAGTCGATCCGGTCGGTGGCCGTGCAGGTTTGACAAAACTTGCGGAAGCCTATCGAAGAACCGGGCACGACGCTGTCACGCTGACCATCTATCCAGGGGGTCGACACGAGATGCTCAATGAAACCAATCGCGACGAGGTGACGACCGACATCATTGCCTGGATCGGGCAGATCCTGAAAGCCTGACGCACGCGAGAAAAACCGGGGTCGAACCGAGGTTTTCAAGACGCGCGACGCAACATCCCGATTTTTCGAAAACCTCGGTTCGACCCCGGTTATTTGGTCTGCAAAAAAAAAGGCCGCCTCAAATGAGGCGGCCTCCGTTTTTTGCTTTGTCTTCGGTCCGATGACGCGCTAAGCGTGTCGTGGACGTTCGATATCCTTAGAAGGACACCTGAACCTTACCGAAGTAGAAGCCACCCATCCATGGTGCGAAACTTCCGGAGCTGTAGGTTCGGCCACAGCACTGGTCGTTGTCGCTGGCTACGCGATCCAGCTTGTCAGGAAACTCATCGAACAGATTCCGGGCACCGAGTGACAGGCGCCAGTTCTCGTTCACCTGCCAGTTGGCTTCCAGATCGAAGTACGTCGTAGAACTGAACGTCTGCGTGAACAGCGCTGGCAAGAAGCTTGAATTCCTGTCCGAGTTCACTGACTCACCGAAGTAGCGAACGCGACCCATTATCGTCACGTCGTTCACAGAGTGGGTAGCCGTCAGGTTCCAGCGGAAGTTCGGATCAGCGTTCTCGAAGTCGTACTGATCTTCCTCGTTCAGGAATGCGCTCGCATCCGATTGCAGCGTGCTCTTAGTCCAGTTCATCGCGAACGACATGTCCGTTGTCTGGCCGTTATTCCACTCGACCGGATAGGAAGCAACTACATCCATACCCTTCGTCTTGCTGTCGAAGGCGTTCTGGAAATAATTCACGCCACCAATCGAGTTGGCGCCAGCCACGCCGGCTGCCTGCAGTGCGAGGAAGTTGGTGTAGGCCTGTCCAGAGGTAGGATCAGTCGAAACATCCTGCGTCGAAATCGCGTTGAAGCGATCGTCGATGTCGATCTGGTAGAAATCGATCGTCAACGTGAGATCCTCGATGTCTGCCGTGATACCCAGCGTGTAGCTGGAGGAGGTTTCAGCTCGAAGCGGAATCGCGCCAAGCGCTGCAGCTACAGGACCGGAAGGCGGGAACAGACCGGTTGCAACCGGGAAGCCGTTCGGCAGTCGCGTGGATACGTTGGTCGTACCCTGCTGACCCGGCGTCGGTGCCCGGAAGCCGGTACCGTAAGAGCCGCGGATCGCGAAGTTGTCGCTTACCAGGAAACGACCTGCAACCTTACCGACAAGCTCGTCGCCGAAGTCAGAGTAGTCTTCGTAACGAATTGCTGCCTGCAGGAAGAGTGAATCGTTTACGTCCGTGCTGATGTCACCATAGACCGCGTAAGAGTCACGCGTGTACTTGTCGGAAAACGCCGGCGAGTAGCCCGGGAATCCGTTGGCGCCAACACCCACAACCGTGAAGGCGGGGTCGTTTGGATTCGCACAATCGAGGCCGAAATTAGCCGCTGCGTCGACACCGGAAACCGCTGCCTGACCACCGATGCTTTGCGTGAACGCACCGCCACCGGCGACCGCTGTCGGAACTCCGGCATTGCAGAATCCAAACGGATCTGACAATGCGTGCGGACCAGAATCATAGGACGCGAGGTCGATGCTCTGACCCACATCGTATTCCTCGTCCATAAAGCTTAAGCCGTAGGCTATGACGAGGTCGGAGGCCGTGCCGATGTCGATCTCATTTGAGAGGTCGACCTGGAACTGCACTTCTTCGTTGGTCAGCGTGCCAGGACGGAAGTCTGTCGGTGAATCCGTACCGTAGGACGGGTTAACCGTGTTGAAGAGCCGGTAGTCGATCTCGTTGGAACCGAAACGCGCGCTGATATCGTAGCTGAAGCCACCATCCGTCGCACCACGTACACCAGCCGCGGCGCCAACGTCTTCGACCTCACCCTCGAAGCGCGGTGTGAAACCACCGGGGAACTTCTCGAGCGGGCTATACAAGGAACCGTCCGCCTCGCGGAGGAACTCGATCGTGCCATTGCCCGGATATCGATAGAAGAAGCTGCCGTCGCCTTTGCTCTTGGAGTAGTTACCCCAACCGTAAAGCTCTACGCCATTGTTGAGCTCGTAGCCGGCGTTGACAAACCCGCGTACAGCCTCGTTGTTTGGCTGACCCCAGGGCATTACGTTCACACCTTCGACAGAAGCGAACGGAAGCCCGGCCGGAAATGCAGTTTGCAAGCCGTTCTGGTAGGCAAGCAGCGGATCGGTCGTTCCCGGATTGCTCGCAACACCGTTCACGTAATCCTGTCGCTCTTGAGGCGTGGTTGCAAATATTGGATTCGTCGGGTCTGTACAGAACCAGCCCTCACAATAGGGCTCTGCACGCTCATTGAAGTCCTGTTCGGTGGCCTCGAGAGAAACCGACAGGAAGCCGCTTTCGCCCAAGGGCAAGCCGACGTTACCGGCGATCGTGTAGCTGTCGCCGTCGCCTTCATAATACGAACCCGTGTCAGCAACGAGGGTGATGCCTTCGCTGTTATCTTTCAGGTTGAAGTTGATCACGCCAGCGATGGCGTCAGAACCGTACTGAGACGAAGCACCGTCACGCAGAACTTCTATGCTCTGGATCGCCGTTGAAGGAATCGTAGCAACGTCGGGACCCTGTGTGCCTGAGCCACCGATGGAAACAAGGGCCGCACGATGGCGACGCTTACCATTGATGAGTACCAGCGTGTGGTGCGAAGGCAAGCCACGCAGCTCTGCCGGTCGAATGAAGCTTGATCCGTCAGAGATCGGCTGCCGGCTGACGTTGTAGGACGGTACCAGTGTCTGCAGGATATCCTGCGTATCCGTGTGCGCGACCGCTTCGATCGAGCTCGCGTCAAAGGTATCGATTGGGACCGCAGAGTCCACCGCTGATCGCGGCTTGCCGCGAAGACCAGTCGTGATGATCTCTTCGATCGCCTCGTCTTGCGCCCCCTGCGCCTGTGCCTGCGTTGACAGTGCTGGCATCGCCAGAGCTGCCACCGATAAAGGCAGTAAAAAACTAGTGAGTTTCCGCATTTACTTTCTCCCCCATAAATTGGGTATTAAATGTCATTCGGACCGGCATTTGCACACACGCAACAAACCGGTGCGAGGCTGCAATTGAACCACTGTCGGAAACGAAAATAAAGCTCTGGGGGGAATTTTTTTTGTTTCATGCGGCACGGCCTGTTGCTTATTGGCAACAAAAGGCCCTTTTCGCTCAAATGCTTGCGTTTAAACGTACTTTGGATATCCGAGTGGCCAAGCGGCCTAGCGAGTGGCAACTCAGCAACAACCTGACCCGACTCCGGAATGCGAACTGGATCGGCGGAGAATTGCGCCTATTGCCGCAACGCACAGAAAGCGAACTGACGTTTACATACAACATTGGCCATTTTGCGCGTTTTGCGCAGCCAGGGCCGGCCGAAATGCTCCGGGCGGCGGACATTGGCCGCCGCCCGCATCGCTGTTTCGTTAAGAACCGGCCTCGCGCCGAATCTTGGAAATGACGGAGGCAGCCTCCAGAATCACCATGACCGTCGTGATCACGACAATGACATCGATGGTCACCAGCAGCCAGTTTCCCTCCTGGTACCACTCGATCAGCTTGAGTATCGCTGCCCATGAGGACGTGATCAGCACAAAAACCATCGGCAGCAGCGTAAAACGCGCAGGACGCCCCATCCTGATCAGCATGACCGAGATAACGAGCAGCGTGAGGCCAGCCAGGATCTGGTTGGTGGATCCGAACAGCGGCCAGATCGTCAAACCGCCACTACCGCTTGCCCCGCCGGCACCGAATGCCAGCATCAGGCAGCAGGCAACAGCAGTTAGCGTCGCCAGGATGCCATTCTTCAAAATCGGAATATGGTAGATGTCGCCCCATTCCTGGATGATGTAGCGCTGCAGCCGCACGCCCGAGTCCATCGTCGTGCCCGCAAACAGGACCACCATCGTCGCGAGCAGCGTCTGCGAAATACTGAATGGCAGGCCCCAGCCGTTTTGTATCAGCTGTGCCCCGCCCTGGATGAACGTGCCGGCACCCGCGCTGCCGTAGGTGTCGTATATCTCATGCCACGCCTCAGGCGAGGCTGCGAGGGCGACACTGCTAACTGCGACCAGGGTGATTAGCGCGAGTGAGCCTTCGCCGACCGCGCCGAGATAACCGACGAAACGGGCATCCGTTTCCTTATCAAGCTGTTTGGAGGTCGTACCTGACGACACGATCCCATGAAATCCGGACACCGCGCCGCAAGCGATGGTGACAAAAAGCAGTGGCACCATGGATGGCGCACCTTCCGGCATCTGATTATTGAATGCGGGCGCAGAAATATCCGGCAAGGAAAACAGGACCGCGCCGTAAAGCAGCACCAGGCCAACAACCAGCTGCATACCATTGATGAAGTCTCGTGGCTGCAGCAGCACCCAGACCGGCAACATTGAAGCAATTGCGGCATAGATAAACAGAATGATGATCCAGTTGGCGTTCGCGGAAAGGCCGAACAACTGGTCGGGCAATTCGATGGGTAGAACGCTGCCAATGTAGACGGACACATACAGCGCCAGGACACCAATAATGGACAGCAGCGTGAGGTTGAATTTCCGGTGCACGAGTTGACCAATGACCAGTGCCACCGCGATTGCAGACCAGGCAGGAAATACAGCCCCCGAGGTGCTGACGAACGCGTTTGCGATGACGACGCCGAATACGGCGTTGACCATCAGCAGCACAAGGAAGATGACGATCATGAACAACGCGCGGGTTCGACTACCGATGACTTCTTCGGACAACGCACCGATCGACTTGCCCTTATGGCGCGCGCTGGCCCAGATAGCGCCAAAGTCGTGCACACCGGCAAAAAATATCGTGCCGATCGTCACCCACAGGACCGCCGGGACCCAGCCCCAGTAAACGGCAATGGCGGGGCCGACGATAGGTGCGGCGCCTGCAACGGACGTGAAGTGATGCCCCCACAGCACATATTTGTTGGTTGGGTGGAAGTCGACGCCGTCATTGAATTCATGCGCCGGCGTAACGAAATCTGCATCGAGCTGGTAAATCTTTGTCGCGATAAATTTTGAGTAAACGAACCAGCCAAAACTCATGCCGGCAATACCCAGTACGACAATCATGACAGACTGCATATGACTTCCCCCTGAAAGACCTCAAATGTATCGGGTCAGAGTCGTTACTCTTATTATCATGCGCTGACCCCAACCTTGGCTCGTTATTTTTATCGCCGGAGCTTAACCGCTGCGGCTGTTTTGTTAAAGGTTTGCCCGACGGTCTTCCGCCAGGAAGCGGTTATAGGTCAGCAACAACAACCATAATACCGATCCTATGATGACGATCAGCATTAGCCATCGTGTCAGCGATGCGAAGAACGCATAGTTGAGCGCCGGAAACTGAAAACTGTAGGCCGATAGCTGTGTCGCACGGTCGCTCATCCAGTGCCAGCCGCTGTGCGCAAGTATTGCCGACAGCAAAATCGTACCCATTCTTTCTGCGATCAGATTCCTGAACACGAAGTTCAGAATGGGCACCGCCAGCAGAATGATCACAAGCTGGCCGATTTCAACGCCCAGATTGAAGGCAAGTAGTGATGTGAGCAGATGCGAGCCTGCAAATTGCAGTGTTTCACTTAACGCGAACGAAAATCCGAAGCCGTGCACCAGGCCGAACGCAAACGCGATAATCCAGCGTTTTTGCCACTGCGAACCGATAATATTTTCGAACGCCATGTAAACAATGGACGCAGCGATAAGTGTCTCGATTAGCGGCGGGAACCACAGGAAGTTAGGCACCATGCCAAACGCCGACGCAATCAGTGTCAGGGAATGAGCGACGGTAAAGGAGGTAATGATTGCGATTAGGGGGCGGAGTCTCCTGAACGGGATTAACAGGCAGATCACGAATAAAAGGTGATCGAGACCGTCGAGAATATGTTCGACACCGTACGCCACAAATCGAAAGAAGGCGTGGTGCCAGCGCGGATCGAGGCGCACAACGCCGGGATCATCCGAAAACTGAAACACCCGCTCGACGCCGTCGACGTTCTCGAACCGGACGACCGTCGTCGTCTGCAGGCCCAGCCTGGCAAACCGCGGGGAAATCGAAAATTCTGCTGCAGCGCTCTGAATCGGATAGCGTATGAGGACGTCCAGCATCGCCTGATCCCGGTACAGATCGGAATTATCCGGCAAACGCGGTTCCTGAATGTGCCGCCGCGCCGTCGCATAGCTACTGAACGACTGATCCGACGGCAACGACAGGCGAACCGCCTCGATACTCCAGTCGTCCAGAAGGCTGTCATTCTCGTATAGCGAAACTTCCTGTGCGATCCATATGGTCGCCGCATCCCTGATCGTTTCATCTGCCGCGGAGATAACAAGATAACCCGGCCCCGATTCCGGGAAATTTACGTCGCGCATCGCTGCAAGCGGCACGCGCACAAGAAATTCCAGGTGCTGCGCCTGCGGCTTGAGGATGGACTGAATAACCACATCCGTCGGAATTTCATGTGCGCGGGCGGCATCGGATGTCGCGACGAACCCAACCACAAACAACGCAAACTTGATCACAACTGAAACTAAGAGACCAGCCTGGACGTTCTTATTCATGCTTTCAAATCGCCTAAATCTCAATGGCTTGTGCTTGTTTGCTCGATGGTCTGCGACAGCAGTCCACGGCTTTTGTTTATTGTTTGTCAGGCGGGATGTCCTGCGCGATCCATAGTATACTGCCGCGCAGATCATAAACATCTCCGACAGAAAAGATTCAAGGGGGAATAGCGGACGATGACGAAGCGAAACTTGTACGCGGCAGGTGCCGTGCTGGGTGTCCTGGTGGCACTAGGGTGTGCCGAAAAGGCGCTCGATAGCGCAGCGCAGGCGCAAGGCAAACAGGCTCCGATGTTTGAGGTCGATCCGTTCTGGCCGAAGCCGTTGCCCAATCAATGGATTCTGGGGTCAACGATCGGTATCGGCGTCGATTCCCGAGATCACATCTACATTATCCATCGTCGCGACACTTTCAATGAGCGCACCGAGATCGGTGCCGCCACAGATCCGGTGAAAGCCGATTGCTGCATCCCGGCGCCAAACGTTCTCGAATTTGATCCCGAGGGCAACCTCGTCAGTCACTGGGGTGGACCGGGAGAGGGCTACACGTGGCCCGCATCGAATCACGGCATCACGATCGACCATAAAGACAATGTGTGGATCGGCGGCAATGCTCGCAGCGATTCTCACATCCTCAAGTTTACGCGTGCTGGCGAATTCCTCGCCGAGTACGGTACGCCAGGGTCGGATACAGATAGCAACAGCGCAGTCAATTTCGGCAGCGTGGCCGAAGTATCAATTGATGCAGAGGCAAACGAAGCCTACGTCGCTGACGGTTATCGCAACAAACGTGTCGCAGTATTGGATGCGGACACGGGTGAGATGAAGCGTTACTGGGGCGCCTACGGCAACAAGCCCGACGACACGAATCTCGGGCCTTTCGTACCTGGTCAAGAGCCTGCTCAGCAGTTTCGCAACCCGGTGCATTGCGCGGAACCGTCGCACGACGGGCTCGTTTATGTTTGCGATCGCGTTAACAACCGTCTGCAGGTATTCCAGAAGGACGGCACGTTCGTTCAGGAAATATTCGTCAAGCCAAACAGTCTCGGCGACGGTTCGGTCTGGGACATTTCATTCTCACCCGATCCGGAACAGACCTTTATCTACCTGGCGGATGGCACGAATCGAAAGATATTCATTATCGAGCGTGAAACGCTGGAGATTTTGACTAACTTTGGTGCCGGCGGACGTAACCCCGGACAGTTTTTCGCGGTACACGGCCTGGTGACGGATTCGAAGGGCAATATCTACACAACGGAAACCTACGAAGGCAAACGCGTACAGAAATTTACCTATAAAGGTATGGGCCCGGTAACCGTAATGGATCAGGGCACACCTTGGCCCACAGACAAGAAGTAGGTAACTTAAGGCCGGTTGTTTCGACGTACTCGGCCCACAGACAAGAAGCAGGTAACTTAAGGCCGGTTGTTTCGACGTACTCGGCCCACAGACAAGAAGTAGGTAACTTAAGGCCGGTTGTTTCGACGTACTCGGCCCACAGGCAAGAAGTAGGTAACTGAGTCTGGTGGCTGTTGCAATGCACTCGGCCGGCAGACAGGCTGTAGCAGGCCATGGCTGTTTGCGGACCCTGCGAGGGGTTTGCACATAAAAGTGACGAACGAATAGGCAGCAAACGGGTCACACTGATCGATTTGCTGGCTTGACGACCGGAGAGACGAAGATCCGCAGGAGCCCGACGCACTTTGCGCCGGGGCGCCAAAGCTACCTCCGTCTTCCCTATCTTTTAACTTGATAATTAAGGCAGGAAAAACGGCTGTGAATCCTCAACTTTCACGCCGGCGCTTCATCAAAGCCGTCATAGCTTCAAGCGCCGCCGCTGCATCTGGCACAGGTTTCCATTCAGCGCTCGCCCAGGAACGACCCCGGGGCGCCGTTGAACGGCTGATCTCCCTCAACATTAACGGAACCACGCGACGCGTCGATGTGGCGCCGCAGGAAATGCTGGCGCACACGCTGCGCTATAAACTCGGTCTGACCGGCACCAAAATCGGCTGTAACCGGGGCGAATGCGGTGCCTGTACCGTATTGATCGACGGGGTGACGAATTATTCGTGCTCGACGCTCACGCACAGTGTGCGAACCAGGGCAGTGAAGACCGTGGAAGGGGTGCAGGCCGCCGACGGCACTCTGCATCCTGTGCAGCAGGCATTTATCGATGAGCTGAGTCCGCAATGTGGTTTTTGTACGCCCGGCCAGGTCATGTCGGCCGTCGCACTGCTCGAGGAAAATCCAACGCCTACACGAGAAGAAGTGCGTCAGGCGATGTCCGGTAATTTGTGTCGCTGCGGCGCCTACGATCACTACCTGAACGGTGTTATGCGGGCATCGGGACAGAACTCATGAGCGACTATAAACTGGTAGGTAAGGACTTCACGCCACCCGACGTTATCGGCAAGGTAACGGGCAAGGCCAAATATGCAGAAGACTTTCGTGTCGATGGCATGGTGTTCGCGCGAATGTATACGAGCCCGATGGCACACGGACGCGTCACGAACATCGATTCATCAGCTGCTGAGGCGATGGATGGTTTCGTTGGCATACTGACCGCCGAAGACGTTCCTGAAGTCGAAGCACCGAATGCGGCCATCCTCACGAATTCGCCCGCGTATATCGGTGATCCGATCCTGGCTGTTGCGGCGCTGGATGAGAAAACAGCTGAGGACGCGCTGGCGGCAATCAAGGTTGAGATCGAGCCACTGCCGTTTGTCACGGATCCGCTGGACAGCCTGATTGCAGGCGGGCCGGATGCGCGAGAAGAAGGCAACGTTTACGCGCGATCGAGCGAAGGCTCGGGATTCCGGACCGTCAAATGGACCAAAGAACAAATCGATGAATTCAGGGCGGGTAAAGAACCTACAGGGGAGTTCGCCGCTGAATGGGCCTATGGTGATCTGGACAAGGGATTTGCAGACGCGAAAGTTGTCATTGAAGAACCCTTCGTAACGACCGGTTACGCGCACATGAGCATGGAGCCACGGACAGCGATGGCGTACTGGCAAAACGGCACCTGCTATGTGCACGGCTCGGCACAAAGTCAGAGTTTCTGGATGCCGGGCCTCGCCCGACTCCTGGGTGTCGAAACGAAAGATGTCGTTCTGATCAGCGAAAACACGGGCGGCGGCTTTGGATCAAAAATCGGCGCCTACCCGATTGCAGCATTGCCCGGCTATTTCTCGAAAAAAATCGGGCGTCCGGTCCAGCTGCGCGTGACTCGCGAGCAGGAATATTACATGGGCTCGGCGCGGGTCGGCTTCCAGGGCTGGATCAAGATGGGTTTTGGCGAAGACGGCAAAGCGACCGCCACAGATGTATTCATTATCGAAGACATCGGTTCGAATGCAACGGGTGGCGATGCCTCGTCGGCCGGCGGCGCGATTTCGATGGTTTACGATCCCGATGCCATGCGCTTTCGCGGATTGCCTGTACTGACGAACACGACACCGCGCGGTGCGCAGCGCGGCCCGGGACAAAACCAGATCGCAGCGGTGATGGCGCCGATCATGGATAAAGCGGCCAAGGAGCTCGGCCTCGATCCACTCGACGTTCGAAAAATCAACGCGACGAACAACGACACGACGGTTGGCGCCGATCAACATGGTATTACCAGCGCGTACCTGGAAGAGGCACTCGACAAGGGTGCTGAAATGTTTGACTGGACCAATCGTCGCAATCAACCGAAACGCAGCGGGTCCAAGGTTCGGGGCCTCGGAATCGGACAGGGCTATCACTCTGCCGGCACCAAGGGCTTCGATGGACTGATTCGAATTACGCCGGACGGGAAGCTGCACATACATACCGGTGTGGGCAATCTCGGCACGTACTCGTTTGCGTCAACCTCGAGAGCCGCCGCCGAAGTCCTGAAATACGACTGGGACAATTGCGAAATCCACAATGGCAATTCGCAAAAGCATCTTCCCTGGAACTCGTATCAGGCGGGCAGTGTTTCGACCTTCGCGCATACACGAACCAACTACGTCGCCGCGATGGATGCGTTACGAAAAATGAAGACCATCGCAGCCGATACGATGGGCGGCGTGCCGGATGAGTACGACATCGATGGTCAGCGTGTCTTCCGCACGGACAATCCGGCACAGGGAATGTCCTACGGTGCGATCGCCGCGCGCGCCATTCAGCTGGGCGGGGAATACAGCGGACAAACCTATCCGGAAGACATTAACGAAATCACGCAACGGTCCGTACAGAATCTCGCCGGTTCCGGGCTGGTCGGTGTCGCTAAAGACAATTTGCCTCAGGAAGGCACTATTCCCGGCCTCGCCTGTGCGTTTGTTGAAATTGAACTCGATCTCGAAACGGGTAAGTACGACATTCTCGACTATGTTGGCATCGCAGAGTGCGGCACCGTCCTGTTTCCCAAAGGTCTTGCGCAGCAGATGAAAGGCGGAGCCGTCTGGGGCATGGGCATGGCGGCAACGGAGCGACACGTCTACGACCCGTCTAACGGATTGCCCGCAAATGTCGGATATCACCAGTGTGGTATTCCAAGCTACCTGGACGTGCCGTCTGTTACCCGGACGGACGCGGTCGATATTGCAGATCCGCAAAACCCGTTTGGGGCGCGCGGCATTGGAGAACCGGCAATGGGCTGCTCGGTCGCGGCACTGACTTCGGCCATTTCCGATGCGCTCGACGGGCATATTTTTGGCAGAACGCCGGTCAGCGCCGACATGATTGTGAATCACGTGACGGGTCGCGAACAGTCTTTCCTGCCACTACAAACCAACAACTTCTGAGGTAATCATGGCTTCTTTTGATGTAATGCCAGATGTGCAGCTCTATCAACCCGCCGAGTTGGACGACGCTCTGAACCTTGCGGATCGCTACGGCGACAGCGGTTGGCTCGTGGGCGGCGGCCAGGACACCTACGGTTGGCTGAAAGACCGCGCGAAAAACCCGCAGGCGATGATTGAGCTGAACGGCATCGCCGCGCTTAGCGGCATTCGTGAGACCGATGACGGCATCGAAATCGGCGCGACGACGACACTGCGGCAAATCATTCGTGACGAAAGGATTAATCGCGACTACGATCTGCTGGCGCAGGCGGCCGGGCGTGTGGCCAGCCCACAGATTCGAAATGTCGGAACCCTGGCTGGCAACCTGTCGCAGGACGCACGGTGCTGGTATTACCGGCGCGGTCTTGCCTGTTACCGCGCAGGCGGAAATATTTGTTATGCCGATGGTCCCGAGGCGATGAATCGCGAGCACGCCATATTTGGTGCCAGCCGCTGCGTCGCCGTCAGCCCCTCCGATACAGCAACCGCCCTGGTTGCGCTTGAAGCGACTATGGTTGCCGAGAGCGTAAACGGTCGGCGATCGATCGCGGCTGAAGATTTCTTTGTCGGTCCGGACACGCACATCACGCAGATGACGTCACTTGAGTCCGATGAGATCCTGGTTGCCGTCCGTATTCCATCCAAGTGGGCTGGCAAACGTTTCTATTTTGAAAAGGTCGCCGATCGGGACGTGTGGGACTTTGCGCTGGTAAGTGTTGCTGTCGCAATGTCGATGGACGGAGATACGATCGCGGACAGCCGCTTTGTTTGCGGCGGCGTAGCGTGTACGCCGCATCGGCTGACCAATGTTGAAAAAGCGGCTCGCGGTAAATCGCTATCTGAAGAAAGTGCAGAAGCCGTGGCCGGACTCGCCAGCGACGGTGCCAAACCGCTGAATTACAATCACTTCAAGCTGCCGCTGATGGAAAATCTGGTGCGGCGCGCAATGCGGGGTTAGTGCAGTGGATTTTTTCGCTACGTATAAAAACGATGTGTGGGGACGAGAAGTTCTCCTGGGCGTTTCCTGGGATCTGCTTTGGCTGGTTGTGGTAGCTGCATTCATCGCGATAGCGGGACATGCGATTTACGAAGCTACGCAAAAGCGCGCCGACAAACCGTCAAGCGAGGGCCCGAAGGTAAATCGGCATGAGCTGATTGACCGCGCAGGCCACTGGATCATGGCGATCAGTATCTTTGCGCTGCTGATAACAGGTGTTTTTCCGATCATTGGTATCGAGTTTGCCTGGCTGGAGCTGCACTGGATCGCCGGCATAATTCTGACGGTCATCATTGCGTTTCACATTGTCCGCTCGATGCTGGTAAAGAAGCCCTCTGACATGTGGATCAGCGGCGCTGATTTAAAAGAACCATTTGATGACACGCAGAAACCCGGAAAGTACTCGGTCGCGCAGAAAAGCATGCATGCCGCCGTCACAATTCTGACTTTACTGGTGATCGGCAGCGGTATCATCATGTTCGCCATGATTGACACGCCCTGGTGGGAGCGTTCGAATTCGCTTTCGGAAGCAACATTGGGTTTCGTCTTCTTTGTGCATGGCCTCTCAACACTTGGACTCATTGGCGTCATTTGTATGCACATATACTTTGCGCTTCGTCCGGAGAAATTGTTCTACACCAGGTCGATGATCAAAGGCTGGATTTCCAAAGACGAACTGGTGGCGAATCACGACCCCCAGCGATGGACGCCTGACGAAACACCCTGACACCAAAACAACAACCCATCACTCTCAACCTGACGCGATTCAATGACCGTGAGTAATTCCCTGCACGAATACATAGAGGTCATCGAGGCCGGATACGAGTTTCTGTTGGCCTATGCGGCCCAGGGGCGTGAGTCCGATGAGGGCGCCGGTGGCTCCGAGGTTCGAACGACACTTGCCGGGATGTCGGAAGCTGCTGCTGGCATAACGGCAGCGTTACAGGCGGATGCTGGTGATTTTTCAGCGGTAGTGGTCGATGATGCGCGGAAATCGATTGCGGCGATTTCACTGGTAGCATCTCAGGAGAAAATCAGCTCTGAACTGGTCGACAATCTGAATGCCTCAATTCATCTGCGTGCGCTTCTGACCGACCTGTTCTTGCTTAGCGAAACAATCAGCTAGGAACGGCACCACAGTATGGGCTGGCTGCGGAACTTATCATTGGCGGAAGGTACAAACCTTCCTGACAATAAGAATCAGCCAATACTTCTATGACGAAACAGAACCTAACGCGAAGGCATTTCCTGAACCTGGTAGGTGCCGCAGGGGGCACTTCGGCCGTCTACAATACAAGCCTGGCGCTTGGTCTTATGCAAGATACCGGGCCGGTCGCACAGCTCGACTTGAGAAGAGCTGACCGTCGGCGCAAGACAGTGGCAGTGCTCGGCGCCGGTATTGCAGGCCTCACGGTCGCCTATGAGCTGGAGCGCGCGGGTTACGACGTCACGGTCATCGAAGCGGCACATCGCATCGGCGGCCGCAACATGACCGTCAGGCACGGCGACGTCATCGACGAAATGGGTCACAAGCAGGTCTGTAATTTTGACGACGACCCGGAATTGTATTTCAACTGTGGCCCTGCACGAATTCCGGGACACCATCGCCGCGTCATGCACTACTGCAAGACGCTCAATGTACCGCTACAGATAAAAGCCAATTTCAGTCGTCCGGCCTATCGTCATGACCCCGGAAAATTCGGTGGCAAACCGGTCACGGTGGCGCGATTCGTTGCCGACTCACGCGGCTTCATCGCGGAACTCCTGTACAAGGCGGTCGATCAGAATGCATTTGATGAACCATTATCGGCCAACGACCAGGAACGTATTCGCGAGTACGTGCGGGGGTTCGGCGCACTGAATCGCATGGGGCGTTACCAGGGATCCGAGCGTGGCGGCCGCAAATCGGGCGGCTTCACCAAGCCAGTTGAACTCTATGAGCCGCTGGATATTCAATCGCTGCTGGACAGTAACTTCTGGATGGGCGGCGGCTCGTTCAATTCGGAAAACGCCGACTGGGGCGAACCGCTCATGGAAATGAAGGGCGGCAACGATATGATCATCAAAGCGTTTGCCAGGGAGATCAAGTGCCCGATCATACTCAATGCCCCGGTTCAGGCTATCGACCTTCGCGACGATGGCATTGATGTTGCCTTCAACCACCAAGGTGAACGAAAAGCGATTTCTGCCGATTACGTTTTTAACAGTATTCCCACTCACTTCATGCCCGGTATTCCGAACAACCTGCCGGATGATTACCGTGACGGTCTCGCGGCATTGACGCCGGGTAATTTCTTCAAGATCGGTTTTCAAATGAAAGAGCGATTCTGGGAGAAAGAAGGTATTTACGGCGGCATCACGAGCACCAACCAGCCAATTAACCAGATCTGGTATCCGTCCCACGGCATCAACAGTAAGAAAGGCGTTGTGCTTGGCGCCTACGCATTTTACACGCAATCAGAATTTTTCGAGAGGATGACGCCGGAGGAACGACTCAAGTTTGCCGCGGAGTGCGGAAACAAGGTTCATGCCGGATACTCTGACTGCATCGAAGCCGGCGTCAGCGTAGCGTGGGGCCGGATTAACCACATGATGGGTTGCGGCACCGCCTGGGGCAGTGGCAGGCCGTGGGAGGAGAGCAACAGCAGTCTTCGCGACAAGTACTACAAGTTGCTGCAACAGCCTGCAGGTGGCCGTCATTTCATGATTGGCGACCAGATTAGCTATCACTCGAGCTGGCAGGAAGGCGCGCTTGGTTCAGCGGAATTCGCATTATTGGAGCTCGACAGGCGCGTACGGGCCGAGTCCGGCGAATCAAGGAAGGGCCATGACAATGCGTAGACTGGTTGCGGGAAGTCTCGTGGGACTGGCTTTTATCTGTCTGAACGCAGTCGCCGAGGACGAACTGCCGGTTCCGGCGGATGACTTTGTCTATTGCACGGTCTGTCATGGCGTACAGCTTATGGGAAATCCCATCATCAAAGCGCCACGATTAAGTCGCATGGAACCCTGGTACGTCGAACGACAGCTGCAGAATTTCAAGAAAGAAATTCGCGGCTTACACGGTGACGATGCATTCGGCTACGAAATGCAACCGATGGCTGCGGCACTGTCAAGTGAACAGATCGGTGAGGTTGCGGCATTTGTCAACGCGACTCGCTCGCCGGCGAGCGAGGCGACGATCAGCGGCGATGCCGAGAAAGGTAAAGCGCTTTACTCCACCTGCGCTGCCTGTCACGGCGCCAACGGCGAAGGAAACGAAGCACTCGGAAGCCCTGACCTCAGGATTGCGAATGACTGGTACCTGGTTACCCAGCTTGGGAATTTTAAAAGCGGCAGTCGCGGCAGCAACCCCGCTGACATCTACGGTATGCAGATGCGCGCTTCCGTGCAACTTCTGGCCGACGACGACGCCATCATGGATGTCGTCAGCTACATAACAACATTGCAAGACAAATAGGGGATATCAATGATGAAGAAAGTATTACTAATCGCCATTACATTTCTGGCTTCCGCATGCGCCAATGCTGACGTAACCCGTCATCCGTTGCCGAACAACTCTACCTTTCCGATTTCACAGGCGGTAGAGGTTACGCCCGATACGACGATCATCTATCACAGCGGTACTTTACCCAGACCGGCAAATCCTGACGCCGACCCAAGCTCCCGTGAATACTGGGGCGATACTGAAGCCCAGGCAAACAGCGTTTTCGAAAATATGGCAACGTCGTTCGAAAAGCTCGGCGTTGGTTTCGGCGACATTATCAAGATGACGGTGTTTCTTGTAGGAGACCCGGAAATGGGTGGTCGCATGGATTTCGGCGGTTTCATGAAATCGTATTCAAAGCACTTTGGCACGGATGCTCAGCCGAATAAGCCTGCTCGCTCTGCCTTCCAGATTGCAGCGCTGGCGAGGCCCGGTGTCTTCATCGAAATCGAGGTGGTCATCGCACGACCTGAATAACCTTGAAGGATAAGAAGAGCCCGGTTCGTGGATGCGAACCGGGCTTTTTTATGCCATCCGTTGCGGTGTCGCGGCTAAAGCCCAATTTTCCCTGTATTCAATAAATGAAACCTGGGGCAGGTGCGAACTAACATTTATTCCACTAAAGATCAATTTGCACCTTACCCACTCTCATAACAAAAAGAACAGGCAAATTGGGCTTCAGCCGCGATTCTTTATCGTTCAGTTGACGATCTCACCGTCGCGATACCTGACCTTACCGCCGACAATCGTCATCACGACTTCCGTATTCATTAGTTCATCGTCGGGTACAGTCAAAAGATCCTGGGACAAGACAGTGATATCGCCCAGCTTGCCCGGCGTCAGAGACCCTTTGATATCCTCTTCGAAAGCGGCGATGGCGTTCCCCATCGTGTAGGAGTAGAGCGCCCGTTCACGCGAGTAGACCTCCTGCGGCTGGAACTTCGTACCATCGGGTAGTATGCGGGTAACCGAACAGTGGAAGCTTGCGATCGGGTCGATTTCATCGACGGGCGGATCCGTCCCATTGGTTGGCACCAGCCCCGCCTCGGCGAGCGTATTGAATATGTAACCGCGCTCCAGTGTGCGCTCCTCGCCAAGACGATCGATAACCCAGGGACCGTCAGAGCAGGCGAATATTCCCTGCACCGCCGGAATCACGCCAAGTGCAACCGTCCGGTCGACATCATCGGGATGTATCACCTGTGCATGCTCAATTCGCCAGCGCAGATCTGATTTCTCTGGGTTCTTTTCGAATTCCGCTGCGTAGATATTCAGTAGCTCGCGATAGGCCCGGTCGCCTATGCCCTGGATTGCCAGTTGATAGTCGTTTTCGATGGCGAGTCGTGCGGAATACTCGATTTCCTCGATAGGAACCACATTCAGTCCATGGCTGCGCGGTAAGTCGGTATAGGGTTCCAGCAGCCAGCCACCGTGCGTTCCGAGTGCGCCATCCAGAACTTTCTCTCCAATCGCGCGAACAGTCAGAAAATTGTTGCCATAGCCCACCATTCGGTAGTCTGCGAGCCGACCCTCCATATCTTCAGCCTGCTCCTCGAACGCCATCCATAAACGAACCGGGAGATTTCCTTCGTCTGCCATCTTCTTGAGTAAATCGACTTCCGCGAAACTGGTGCCGAGATCCTGAAACGAGGTTATTCCATGCCGCAACGCTGCTTCGCCCGCGAGCAAGACCATGCGACGCATCTCTTCCTCCGCAACGCCCGCAGGCCTGCGTCCCTGGTGACCGGAAAATGCCTGTCGAAAAACATCCTGGGCTGACTCGCGCATCATGCCGGTTGCAGCGCCGTTTTCATCCCGGACAATCTCCCCGCCCTCCGGTGGCAGCGTGTCACGGCCCATTTCCACCAGCGTCATCGCTCTCTGATTCACAAACACGCCGTGGCCGCTCGTGTGTATGAGCATGACCGGATTGTCGGGTGTCGCCGCGCTCAAAGAATTATGCAGAGGCAGCCCCTCCACGAGCGCATCTTCTTTGACTTCCCACTTGTCCTGATGCCAGCCGCGACCAATGATCCACTCACCGACCGGTGTTAATTCTGCAGCCTCCTCCACCATCGACACGATTTCCGCGAAGCTCTGTGCATGGCGGAAATCGAGAATCATCAGTGAGCCACCAAAACTCGTGTAGTGACCATGCCCTTCGATCAAACCCGGAATCGCCATTTGGTCATTCAAATCAATGACTTCAGTGCTGCCGCCGATAAAGGTCGAAATCTCTGCCGCTGTTCCGACCGCAGTAATGTAACCGTCTGTGACCGCAATCGCTTCCGCGGTGGGCTGTCGTTCGTCGACGGTAACCACGTTGCCATTGGTCAGCACCAGATCTGCTGCCGGGCGGGTGTCAGGCGCGTCCGTCGTTCTTTCGCAGCCCACGAGAGCCACAAAGACCAGCAATGAGGTCGGGAATCGCATTGTTTACTCCCTCAGTTTTGTCGCATTTCAACGCGATTTCTGAAAATTGATCACTACTCCGGCATAAAAATTCAGCGGCGGTGCGGGTTCGAAATAACGCGCGCCAAAGGCATTGATTCGAATGTTGTTGTTGTAGTCTTCATCAAACAGGTTGTTGATACCGATGTACGGTCGGATCAGCCACTGCCCGGATTCAAACTCATGGTTTAACCTCAGATTGGCGACCGTATAACCCGAAACTTCGGCGCTGTTCGCATTGTTTGCGTACAGGTCTCCTGCGTAGATGGTCTCGAAAGTGCCGGAGAAACCGCTTGCGGCAGTGTAGGTAAAGCCGAGATAGCCAAATTGCTCTGGCAGCCCGGGCAGTTTGTTGCCACTGAAGTCGTTGCCATTATCATCCACGAAACTGTCGAACTCGAAATCCGACCAGGTAAACGAAGCATCGACACTCAAGCCACTTTCATGAGCCCAGCTAATCGCGGTCTCAATACCGTCGCGCGTCGAACTGCCGGCGTTGGAGTAGAAGTCGCGTCCCGGAAATGCCGCGAGTTCAAATGGAATCAGTTCATCATCGAGATCAATAGTGAACAAGGCGATCTCGTAGTAGAGATTGCCGACGCTGTTCTTGAATCCGATTTCAAAATTGTCGGCAAGCTGCGGTTCGAGAGCCGCATTGAATCCACCGCTGGCATCCGGGTTAGCGAGCTCGGTTGTTGTCGGGGTCTCGAAGGAACTGCTGTATGAAGCGAACAAGACCCCTTCATTCAGCCGGTAGTTAACGCCAAGAGACGGACTGATTTGATCGAAATCAAGGACGCCGGAATCATCCCCGTTTGACAGGAAACGATCATCAACATCATACGATAGCTCGTCGTAGCGCAGGCCGGCGGACAGGGTCCATGCATCGCTCAACTGATACTCGCCCTGAACGTAGATACCGGTACTGTCGACACTTTCATTCTGGTCAAAAGTCATGGCGCCGAGTGTGCCGTTATTGTTGTCGAATCTCTTTCGATCGTCATCCTGCCGGTCATAGTCAATACCAAATGTCAGGCCTACGTTATCTGGCAACTGATCCCCCAGGCTGAATTGCGCACCCAGACCGTAAAAGAATCGATCGAGGTCAACCGCACCGCCGCCGGAAAATGGCAATTTGTTAGCAAAGTCGCGCCAAACGTAATGATTCCGAATCGTCAATGTCCCGGTGTCGCGTTCCCTTTCATAGACAAAACCGAGACGCTGCTGCTCGACGGTTTCACCGCTATCGAACTGCACATTCTGCAGTCGCGCCGACGATGGATCGAGCGCCGCCTGCGCCGCATTGATACCGCCCGGGTCCTGGGATTTTGGCTGGTCGGCAATATTGAGCGCGACTAACAGGCGATCATTTTCGTTGATGGGGATTCCAAGCCTGCCGTTGAGTTGTGTGCCGCGAAATTCCGCATGATCGCGATAGCCGTCAAGCTCAGTCCGCGAAACATTAATCAAATAATCCGCCTTGCTGAGCTTGCCAGCGGTCTTCAGGCCATATTGCAGGTAGCCATACTCTCCGCCGGCGACTCGCCCCTCAACAAACGGGTCGACATCGCCCAGCTCGCTGGTAACCGAAATGACGCCACCCGATGCATTTCCGTAAAGGGAAGATGCCGGTCCGCGAAGGACTTCGATGCGCCCGGCGGATCCAAGATCGATACTGTCCACCCCGGACTGGCCATCCGGTAATGTCTCTGGAATGCCGTCGACATAGACCCTGATTCCGCGAATTCCGAAGCTTGAACGGGCGCCGAAACCGCGCATGGCGACCCGCAGGTCCCCTGAAAAGTTATATCGGTTTTGAATATAAAGCCCGGGCACAGCCGCAAGCGCCTCATCCAGACCCAGCTGCTGTGTTCCCCGCTGAATTCGCTCTTTTCCGACGACAGATATCGATCGCGCGACGTCGCGCACTGACGTTTCCCTGCGTGTCGCCGATACCACGATCTCGTCCAGGATGTCGTCATTCTGCATCTGCGCGGATACGGGTGGAAACAGGAAAGGCACGGCAATTGCCGGAAGAAGCGCTCGTTTAACGGCACGATTAATAGTAGTCATGAATGGATTTCGACCTGATTATTGATAGCGCACAAGCGGCGCCGCATTGAAGCGCATACGATAGGAAAAAAGCAGTCTGAATGCCAGAGATTCCACTCGTTTTCGACTCCTTCCGCAGGACTTTAGGTATCGCCTGAAACAAATATTCAACGATGTCCGCTTCCAACTATAATGAGCGGTATTCGATTTGCCGACGGGATGTGTCCAACGCGATGAAATACCGAATCTCCGGAATACTGGCGACCGCAATTGCACTGTTCGGCTGCTCAGAGACAACGCCCGGCACTCCGCCACCGGACCTGGTGATCCTGAATGCCGACGTGCGTACCGTCGATCCGACCATTCCCAGGGCAGAAGCGTTCGCAATATTGGCAGGCAAGTTTGTCGCGGTTGGGTCGACCGCCGACATTCAGTCGTTAGCTGGCGAAGAAACAAGAGTCGTCGACGCCGATGGCGTAACGATAATTCCGGGATTGATTGACGGACACACACACCTTATTGGCGGATCCGGACTTGCAGTAGGAGTCGACCTGTCCGAAATCGAGGACAAGAGCGAGTGGTTGAATATCATTCGGGAAAAGGCACTGACGCTCGACGATCGACGATGGATTCTTGGCGGCGCATGGGACCACAATCTGTCCGACGGCGTATTGCCAGACAAGGAAATGCTCGATGCGGTCGCGCCGAATAATCCCATATTGCTGAAGGATATCGACCACCATTCCGCCTGGGCGAACAGTCTTGCAATTGAAATGGCCGGCATAACGGCCGACAGCCCGGTACCCCCTGGCGGGGAAATCCTGGTTGATCCCTCGACCGGGGAGCCAACCGGCATTTTTCTGGAGGGCGCTATGCGGCTGTTTAATGACGCGCCCGGAATGCGCGAAGCGACAGATCCCGTGGCCGGCCTGACGGCTGCAGTTGCCATGGCCAATAGCCTCGGCGTGACGAGCGCGCACGATATGAGCGGCAACCTTGACGCGTTTTTGTCCGTGCTTGAAGACGGCAATCTGACCATGCGAATCTGGCAAGGCGGATTTGCCAGTGGCGCCACGCCGGAAGAAGCATTCGCAATCTTAAGCGCGGAGAGAGATCGGGTGCGTCAGGCAGTTGCCGCAAGCGAGCAGGCCGCGACGATGGGGCCGCTGTTCGACCTGGGCTACGTCAAAATGATGATCGATGGTGTTCTTTCCACGCATACTGCAATGATGAAAGAAGCCTATGCGGATAACCCGGACGCGAAAGCCGAGCCGTTTGTGAGCTACGCGGAGTTATCTGCCATGGTTGCGGCTGCACATGACGCTGATTTTCCGGTTGCTGTCCACGCAATCGGCGATGAGGGCGTTGCATGGGTATTGGACGCATTTGCCGCTTCTCCGCGACCGTCGAATATTCCCGTCGATCGGGTCGAACACATCGAGGTCGTCACACCGGAGGATGTGCAGCGATTCAAAACACTGGGTGTCGCAGCATCGATGCAACCCCACCACGCGACCTGTTGTGTGGGCAATTACGTTATTGACCGAATTGGCAGGGAACGCCTGGCGAACGCGTATGTGTGGCGACAAATGCTGGACAATGGTATTCCGTTAGTTCTGGGTTCCGACTGGGCGACTTCGCCGCTCAATCCACTGATTCAGATAGCCGACACGTTGCATCGCGAAACCCGCATAGACGGCGTTGTAAGACCTTGGGATGAGGGCAATACGCTGTCATTCGAGGAGGCAATTCATGGCTATACGCAGGGCGGCGCGAACATGACAACATGGTCCGATGAAATCGGCAGCATCACGGTAGGTAAATGGGCTGACTTTGTCATACTCGATGAGAAACTGCCGCCCAATATTGATCGCAGGCTCGAGGACCGTCAGGTCACTGCAACTTATCTCGCCGGCCGACAGGTCTTTCCGCAGGTTGCTTATGAATAATCACAAGGCTGCACACCAGGCACTCCTCGAGTGGGCCGAAGAGATGCCCGACCGGGTTTTCCTGCATCAGCCGGTCGACGGCAAAGTACGCCAAACGACGTGGGCGCAAGCTGCCGATTCCGCTCTTCGAATGGCGACTGCGTTACAGGGTTTCAACCTGGAACCTGGAGACCGCGTTGCGATTCTCGCAAAAAACAGCGCCGAGTGGATCCTGGCCGACGTTGCAATCGCGATGGCGGGATTCATTTCTGTGCCGATTTACCCCACCGCCAGTCCGGACACGATCTCACATGTACTCGGGCATAGCGAAGCGAAACTGGTATTTGTGGGTAAGCTGGATGATCACGAGACCACGATCACCGGCATTTCAACAGACATCCCGCGGGTCGCCTTTCCTTACGAAACCATTACTGACTGTCACCATCAGTGGCAGACACTTGTCGACAGTAACAAACCATTGGAACATCCGGCGGCGCCGGCCGCAGACGACATCATGACGATCCTGTACACATCGGGAAGCACAGGGCTGCCGAAAGGTGTCGTTCTTACATTTGGCGCCTATGAGTATGCCAGCATTGCCGCAGCCGATACCGCAGACACCGACACGACCGATCATTTGTTTTCGTATCTTCCGCTTGCACACATTACGGAGAGGACCTGCACGGCGGGGCCTGCACTGTATCGTGGCACGCAGTGTTCTTTCACAGAGTCACTCGCAACCTTCCCGCGGGACTTAAAAAATGCGAGTCCCACGATCTTCATATCGGTTCCGCGCCTGTGGGTGAAGTTTCAATCTGGCGTGCACGCCAGGATCCCACCGACCAAATTGAAGTTCCTGCTTTCAATTCCTGTTATTGGCCGGCACATCGCCGGCAAGATCCGACGGGAACTCGGGTTCAGCAGTTGTCGTCACTACGGATCCGGTTCTGCGCCGATTTCACCGGCGACATTGGCAGTGGTACTACAAGCTTGGCGTCAATATTGGTGAGGGCTGGGGCATGAGTGAAACCAGCGGCCTGTCCTGCGCCAACTCGCCGTTCGACGCGAGAAAACTGGGAACAATAGGTGCGCCCGTACCGGGCACCGAGATGAAACTATCGGACGAAGGCGAAATTCTCATTCGCAGCCCCGGCTTGTTTATCGAATACTACAAGAACCCGGAGTTGACCAAAGAGGTTTTCAACGAAGACGGCTTCTTCCACACCGGCGACAAAGGCATCTGGGATGAATCACTGCAGGCATTCACGATTACCGGCCGGGTCAAAGACATTTTCAAATCGGCGAAAGGAAAATATGTCACTCCGGTTCCGATCGAAGCCAAGTTGTCATCAAACCCGCTGGTTGAACAGGTATGTGTTATGGGCGCCGGTCTTCCCGCGCCGATTGCCGTCGTGGTGCTGACGGAAGCCGCCAGGACGATGCCAAACAGCGATGTTGTCAAAAGCTTCCGGGAGACGCTGGAATCTGTCAATTCGACATTGGAGTCACACGAGAGAATGTCGAATATTGTCATCGTTAACGACGAGTGGACGACGGAAAGCGGTCTGTTAACGCCGACGTTGAAAGTCAAGCGAGACAAGCTGGAAGATAAGTATGGCACGTTGATCAGCCAGCCATTTTCGCAACCGGTCGTGTGGGAAGACTAGCTCATCCCGGCTGGTCCAGGTCGGGCAAGCCATGTAATACAAGTCGATAGTAACTGACCATTCCAACCACTTTGTCATTCTCGACAACTGGCGCATGGCTAATGCCAAAATTCTCGAACAGGCGCGCGCAATAGCGAATCTCCATCTCCGGGCGAACGGTCAGGCAGGGTTTTGCCATGATTTCGTAGACGCTGACCCGCTCCGGCGCACGATTACGTGCAATAACTTGCTTGGCGACATCGGAAAAACTCAGCATGCCAAACTCATCATGCTCATCGCGCCGCTTTACGATCAGGCTGGTATTACCCACTTTCTTCATGATCTTCAGAGCCGACAACACGTTTATGTTGCCGTCAATCTCGGTCACATCCGTACGCATACAGTTGCGAATCGGCCCCCAGTTATTGATCGTCATAGGTTTTCCTCCACAATTTCTTCAAGTTCGTGTGCCTGATGCATTACGCCGACGGCGTCTTCGACATCTATGAGCACTGCGATTCCTGTGCCCGGCTTGGCGTCAAATTCTCCGACGTCGCCAATTTGCTCAAGAATGTGCCGGCTTAGATGACTCTCGACCAGCAACAAAAGTACGTCACGCTGCGACGCGAGAGTCAGACCGAAGAAGGTCTTCTGTTCCTTGATTCCTTCGCCGCGCGCGTTATTAATTACGGTGCAGCCGGTAGCACCCGCCTCTCGTGCTGCATGCATGATCGCATCAGTCTTTTCATCTTCGACGAAGGCTACTATCAATTTAAAGTGCATGATTTTCTTCCTCTTCTGTGCCCTGGTCGCCCCCGCGGGAATTCGAGAGCCGTTCTCTTAACACGGCGAGTTGACCAAAGGCTAACACTGCAATAATTGGAAAAAGGCTGGCGAAAGCCACGAGACCGAATCCGTCCAGCAACGGACTCCTGCCGGGTACGGCTTCAGCAAGTCCCAGACCCAGCGCGGTGACCAGCGGCACCGTGACTGTCGATGTGGTGACGCCACCTGAGTCGTAGGCCAATGGCACGATCAATTTCGGCGCAATGATTGTTTGCAGAATAACTACCAGGTAGCCACCAGCAATAAAATAGTGCAGCGGAAGTCCGCTGATGATTCGATAGCAACCCAGGCTGACTCCGACCCCGACCCCAATCGCCACGGCCACCCGCAAGCCAAACACACCGATCGCACCGCCCGAGACAATATTCGCTTTCAGGGATACCGCTATTAGCGCAGGTTCGGCCATTGTTGTTGCAAAGCCGATCGCAGCTGCAAACACGTAAGTCCAGTAGAAATCCTGCCACGTCAGGGCGGACGTCAGCTCAGTGGCGCCGCGCAGCAGGAACTCCGGATCAGTAAGCTGCTGTGCCATGAGACGCCCGAGCGGAAACAGGCTTTGCTCGAGGCCGACCAGGAACAGCCCGAGACCGATGACGACGAAGGCAAACCCCAACAAAATCTGATGTGCATTCGGCATGGGCTTGCCAATCACGACCCTTTGGAACAAGAAGAGAAACAGGGCTATCGGCAGCACGTCGAGCGCGCTGCCTGCGACAAACCGAACTGCGTTCAACAGTAAATCCATCAGACCAGAATCGCGTATATGAGGACAAAAAGAATCGGCGTCAGTGAGGCGAATGCAATCAGCCCGAACCCGTCGGTCATCGGGTTACGGCCTTTCAGGGAACTTGCCAGACCTACGCCCAGTGCTGTAACCAAGGGCACCGTTACCGTGGAGGTGGTCACACCGCCCGAGTCATAAGCAACGCCGACGATTTCCGGCGGCGCCAGCCCGGTCAACAGGACAACAAGGACATAGCCACCGACGATAAGCAACGGCAGGCTCCAGTTAGCGAGAATGCGGAAGATGCCGAGCACCAGCGCGAAGCCAACAGCCAGCGCAACGGTTAACCTGAGCCCGAGCGCATAACGGTCCATGGCCGCTTCTGTCGCAGCAATTACCTCGGCATCGGCGGCAACCCGCGCCGCTTCGGCCGCGACGGCGATCAGTGCCGGTTCTGCGATCGTTGTACCAAACCCAAGCACAAATGCGAACGTGATCAGCCAAAAGACACTGCCCTTTTCGGCCAGGGAGTGCGCGAGACCTTCTCCAACCGGAAACAAGGCAAGGCGCAACCCGAACAGAAAGAAAGCCAGCCCGATGACCACCAGGGCACCGCCCGTCAGCAGGGATGTCAGCCCCTCAATGGGTTCCCGAATGACGAAAACCTGGAATACGCCGATGACGAGTACGATTGGCAACAGGTCTCTGAAGCTATCACGCGCATCATTCAGGAGTGCTATTAGCGAGTCTTTCAAATCTGCGACTTCTTGCCAGGGAGGCGACTTGCGCCCCGCGAAAATTCAGCTAAAGAAAAGGCTCCCCGTGACTGGCGGGCCTTTCACTTTCAGTTGATGATTTTTGATATCCCTCGATCCCGCGGATCGGAGGCCGGGCGCCACGTGTCGCCGTCTCTCAATATGACCTGCACATCGCCAAACTCGAATCCGTGGGGTTCAGCCCTGTAGCCACGGTCGCCAAGCGCGGAGATAGTTTCCTGTGGCAGCGGAAATTTCACGCTGTAAGTGACCAGGTCCGGTGGCAAGAGCTGGTGGTGAAACCGTGTAGCACCAACCGCCTCCAGCGGCGACATGTCGAAGTCGAGAATGTTAACGATCGTCTGGAATACCGACGTGAAGATTGTTGAGCCACCCGGCGTGCCCAGTACCATCTCCACTTCGCCATCGCGTAACAACATAGTTGGAGACATGGACGACAGCATACGCTTACCCGGCTGAATTTCATTTGCGGTATTTCCAACCACGCCGAATATGTTCGGCACGCCCGGCTTGACGCTGAAATCATCCATTTCATTGTTAAGCAGAAACCCTGCGCCCTCAACAACGACACCGCTGCCGTAGTTCCAATTGATCGTGTAAGTGTTTGAGACCGCGTTGCCCCACTGATCGACGACGGAATAATGGGTGGTGTTTGGAGACTCGAGCCCGGGTTTGACGCCATCGAGCTGTGATATTTGGTTCGCATCGACCTCCGCAGCACGCCGGCCAATGTATTCCTCACTGATTAAGGCATCCATATCAAGGTCAACGAAATTCGGGTCGCCCAGATACTCGGCGCGATCCGCGAACACTCTCTTTTCCATTTCGGCGACAAGATGAATGTACTGTGGTGAATTGTGTTCGAGCCCGTCAAAATGATGTTGCAGGTAGTCTTTCATTTTGAGTAATTGAATAACCGCAAAGCCGCCGGAGCTCGGCGGTGGGGCAGAAACGATCTCGTAATCACGCCAGTCGGCCCGCAGTGGCTCCCGCCAGATCGCCTCGTAGATCTCGAGATCTTCTGCCGTTATCAGGCCATTGCTCCGGCCCATTTGCTTGATCAGCAATGCGGCCGTCTCGCCGCGATAGAAGTCGTCAGCGCCCGACTCGGCAATGCGGCGCAAGGTCATTCCGAGTTCAGGTTGCTTGAACAATTCGCCGCTACGAATGCGGGAAAAATGCGCATTGAAATTGGTCGCGTCACCAAACCAGTCATGCATGCTGTGGACGTCATTAACCAGCACGTCGGCCGGGACGAAACCTTCCTCCGCAAGCCTGATCGCGGGCATGACAACATCCCGCCAGGGCAGCTTGCCGAACCGTTGGTGTGCCGCCCAGAAACCGGCGACGGTGCCCGGTACACCGGCCGCCTGACCGCCAATCAAGCTGGCTTTGTCAATAACGTCGCTGTTTTCATCCAGGTACATATCCCTGTTTGCAGCCAAAGGTGCCGTCTCGCGGTAGTCGAGAAACGCCGTCTCTCCATCCATGTGTATGAGCATGAATCCGCCGCCACCTATGTTGCCGGCATCAATGAATGTGACCGCGAGCGAAAACCCGGCTGCGACCGCCGCGTCTACCGCATTGCCGCCGGCACGCAGAATATCCTCGCTGACCTGTGCGCCGTATTTGTCGGGAACTGCCACGGCGGCTGGTTGTGCCACCTCGACTGGATCGACCGCTACCGCTTGCTCGACCCCGGATCGACTGGCGGGGTCGCAGCCGAGTATCAAGGCGGTGAATGCCAGTAACGATATGGTTTTAGTCTTCTTGAGCATGGACAGCCTTATCAATTCGAGAGTGTGGGTTTGATGCATCAATACGGATGATACACAAACGCGCAATTACAGCGGCCAAATCATGGATTTGCGGACCGCGAGACTAGTCTTCAGTCACTTCTGCTTGAAAATCAACCCGCTTGAATGATGCCGTCGGCGTTATCGTTTCCATACAAGCAATTTCGTGCATCGGTACTTCCACGAGGTCGCCGTCTACGTGGATGCCGAAATATTCTACTTTGTCCGGACCCGCACGAGTACTCGTTGCCCGACCAATTTGCTCATCCCCGTTCGCAAGTATCAACTTTACGTCGTACCTGTGCAGGCAGGCGACCTCGATGTAGTCATACAGACTGCAGCTAACAGGGGTCGGTCCGCGCATGACGACACCGAAAAACCTAGCGGTTCGTCGATGCGCCGTCGAGCGTTTGGGCCTCGACTTTCAATCGGCGGTAGATCGCCCGTGCCGCGTCAAACTGCTCGTACACGTGATCTTTTTCCTTCTGCGAACGCCATCCCGGCCATTCTTCGGCCATCGCCTGCAGTTTATCGATCCAGCGCAACGAATAATCCGCAGAATCGGCATCACGAACAGGCTTGCCGCCTGCCGAAACCCAGATAGGATTTGTAAATGCCTGCGCGTAGTCAGCGTCGAGGGGCAGGCGTTCGCCTCGCTCCCCTTCCGCGCGCAAATGGAACCAGCCACTCTCGGACACGTCCACGGAGCCTGTATATTCGATATCGGTGCGATTCCTGCCGAGTGGGATTTCGCGAACGACTTCCCCGTTATATACAAGCCAGACTTTTGATAACGGCGTAATAGAACGCACCTTCGCGCTGATTTTAACCGAGCCCCCGGCGTCAGGAACCTGTACGGTTTCTCCGGGCATTGCACCATTCACAGTCAGCTCGGTGAGCGGACCCGTTGTTACAAAAGCATGCCCGTTTTTCAGCCCCTCGAACCACGCATGCATTGTCAGTCCGTCGTCACCTGTATAAACATAGGTGCGCACGGAACCGACAAGCTTGCTGGAATGCAGGTTGCTAATCGAATCCTCGCCACCCACTGCCGTCACTGCGAGACCGTTGTTCCACACAGCATAAACGGGGTAGAAACCCGCCTGGCTAGCACTTGACCATTCAACCGCATCGGTTGTTGCCAACGCGGCGTCAACCATGAAGCCTTTCCCCCCGCCCAGGGAGCCTTCGAGCGGATCGTTATCGCCGAAGAAGGGATGCACATAGCCGACTGTCGCGCCCTGCGATTTCGCCTTACGAAACATGTCCGTATTGCTCGGGTAGAGACTCTCGATCGCAGTGCCTTCATAGCCGGTCGTGAATGGCGAGATCAGGTGATCCCGCATACCGAACATGAAAACGTGACCATAGAAAGGCGGCCGAAATTCCTGTCCGACCACGAGGACACGCTCCGGGGTCGACAGTGGGTGTGGGCCGCCTCCTGGAACAAAGTACTGGTAGTCGAGAATACGGTTGTCTTTATTGGCAACCTGTTCAAGAACGATGTCCTGATCTTCTGCGTCAGACATCATCATCAGGTTCTCCAGCGTATTGTGCAGATTGCCACCGTAATTCATGTGGACATGCGTGGAGCCGCCATACCACCCCGAGTCCGCCATATCCGCCATGCGTTCCAAATCGACAGCGATTGTCGTGACCTTGCCGGCTTTAACATCTACTACGACAGTTTCAGGGAAATATTCGAATCCCTTCACGACCGTGAGAGTCGTTTTGCCCGCCGGCAAGCGGACGTCAAACTGACCCGGCGCGTGAAACAGGTAATCAAGTGCTCCACCTACCCGCGCATAGGCGTTGTCCGGCGAATAAAATTTACCGTCAGAAGCTGCAAGCAATATACGAACTGCGGTTTCATCACCCGAGTCTGCCTGGCGTGGCGTGACGGATAGTACGCCGGTATCGCGCTTGTATTTTTTCTCGGTGATCGGCACGTCGACTTGCTTGCCACCGTATGTTTCAAGCAACGCGAGTTGCGGCAATCCATCTTTGTTCGTGATGTAGGCGATCCATTCACCGTCCGGCGACCATCGGGGGTGGAAAGCATCATGAGTAAAGAACGTTAATTTGTAAGGTTCGCCATCGACAGTCGGTTGCACGTAGAGATTATTAAACTGGTCCGCGGTGCCCCGGGTCGAGGAGTATACGAACCGCTTCCCGTCCAGAGATACATCAGGTCGCGCCCTGTAAAGAGTTTGCTCGCGCAATACTGTTTTTGCCTGATCGATTCCGTGCTCGACGGCCGGTACGCGAAGGACGTTCCCTGATCCCAGCGGCACGTCACGATTGGAGACAATCAGGAGCTCTTCGCCGTTCGGATGCCACGCAGGCGTGATGTGCATGTCCCACTCGCCGAAATAAAGCCGATTATTTCCATAGCTATTGTCGTAGGTCAGCGGAATTTCGGGGCCGCGGAATTGACCGTTAGCGATCTCGCGAATGTAGATATTGAAATAGCCATTCGGCTTCGTCGAAACGTACGCGACCTTACTACCATCGGGCGAGAATACAGGGTCCGTATAAATATGTTCATCGTTGGTCAGGGCCGACATTTCGCCCTTCGCGACGTTGAGTATCTCGAGCTGGATGTTCTGTCCGCCATCGTCCGCCGTATAGACTATCCAGTTACCGTCGGGTGACCAGTCGGGTGCGGAATGGTACTTTTCATTGTAGGTCAACTCCTCCGCGACTCCGCTGCTGGGGTCAACCCGCCATATCGAACCGCTCATTGAGACCGCGATCGAGTCGCCATCCGGAGACCAATCCGGCGCCCACGGACTTGAGCTGACCGCGGGTGGAAAGTAGAAGTTGTGCATGTAGTTGCCGCCATGTTTCGCGGCCGGATACGCAATATTATCCTGGGAAAATACAGGCAGGCTGTGACATAGCAGCAACGTCAGGGCGATGACGAAAATGTTCTTTTTACTCATTTGGAGAAACCTCGACTGAAGTACACAGACC
>CAWKOQ010000006.1:462500-1287008 GCA_963850825.1 uncultured Gammaproteobacteria bacterium
CAGCAGTTCGAAGTACCGCCACATCAGTTCGTCCGATACCGACATTACCTTGCCGAACATTTCGCCGGCGGGATCGGTAATGCCGATGTAGTTGCCATAGGACTTCGACATCTTCTGCACGCCGTCGAGGCCCTCGAGAAGCGGCAGGGTAATGACAATCTGTGGTTCAAGATCAAAGCTCTGCTGAATATGCCTGCCTACGAGGAGGTTGAACTTCTGGTCAGTTCCGCCCATCTCGACGTCGGTTTTGAGCGCAACAGAATCGTAGGCCTGGGCGAGCGGATAGAGAAACTCGTGTATCGAGATTGACTGCCCGGCAGCAAAGCGTTTACTGAAATCGTCTCTCTCGAGCATGCGGGCCACCGTATATCGGGCAGCCAGCTTAATCAGTCCCGGCGAACCGAGCTCCGTCAGCCAGCGAGAGTTGAAATCGATGACTGTTTTCTCAGGGTCCAGAATCTTGAATACCTGGTCCTTGTAAGTGGTCGCATTGTCGTCGATCTGCTCGCGGGTCAGCGGCGGCCGCGTGGCGTTTCTGCCACTCGGATCCCCGATCATGCCCGTGAAATCACCGATCAAAAATACAACGGTGTGGCCAAATTCCTGAAACTGCCGCATCTTGTTAATGATGACGGTGTGGCCGACATGCAGGTCTGGCGCTGTTGGGTCGAATCCGACTTTGATATTGAGCGGCCGCCCGAGTTTGAGCTTCTCTTCGAGGCCCCCAATGGGCAAGATTTCATCCGTCCCGCGAGTCAGTTCGAGAAGTTGTTCTTTGATATCGGTCATTTCCAGTCTTGGCCTGCGAAAAGCAGCGGCACTTTATCACTCAATGCCTGCCGTGTTGAAACATTTGGTCCTATTCGACACCGGGTCGAGATTTGTCGTTAAATTTTACAGTTAACGCTATGAGTTATAACAGATTTCTTTGACCTTATGGAATGCAGGCTGTAGAGTAGCGGCGTCAAGCAAGCGGGGAGACTTGAGACTTGAATCGGCCCTTGAGTCCAATACGACATGATTACAAACCGTCTGCCGAGCAGAAGGTTGAGAAAAAGAGTGTGTTGCCGTGGTTTGCGGCCGGGCTTGGCATTCCGTTGCTCGGCATTGCCCTCGTTTTGACCCAGGCCGAGGGGCCCGTTTCGGACAGTCCGGAGCCGACGCCTCTGCATTCGGCCGACGAATCTTTGCCCCATATCGCTGCCGAACAGACCGACGAACTAATTCATTTAGCTGTCGCTGTAGAAGACGAACCGATCAACGAGGCGATCACGGCGACTAACGTAGAGCAACCTGCCGCTTCAGATACGCCGGCCACTGCCGTGCCTCCGTTCCACCCGCCCCTGGCGCTGGCTCCGGAACATGACAAGATTCAATTTACGATCAAGCGCGGCGACACACTCGACAGACTATTCCGCAAAAACGACCTCGATCTGGGACACCTGGCAATGATGCTAAAGCTTCCCGAGGCCGCGCCACACCTGAAGAAACTAATGCCGGGCGATGAGCTGATCATAGAGCACGACGACGGCGCCCTGATCAGCCTTTATCGCGAACTCACACTCACCAACGCCCTGAAAGTCAGCAAACAGGAAAGTGGTTTTTCGGCGGCCATAATCGACCGGCCCGTTGAGGTACGCCGCAAACGCGCTTACGGCACCATCAAAAACTCGCTGTTTCTAAGTGCAAAAGAAGCCGGTATTCCTGACAAGACGGTCATGAATCTCGCCGGAATCTTCGCCTGGGACGTCGATTTCGTGCTGGACATAAGAAGTGGTGACAGCTATTCGATTCTTTTTGAAGAGCTCTATCAGGACGGCGAGTATGTCAGTGACGGCGAAATAATCGCAGCCGAATTCAACAACAACGGCCGTACTATACAGGCCATCCGTTTTGTCGATAATGACGGCCGGTCGGATTACTTTACGCCCGATGGTCGCAGCGTTCGAAAAGCTTTTCTGCGTGCACCCGTAGATTTTCGAGTGAGTTCATCATTCAACCCGAACCGTCGACACCCTGTCTTAAAGACAGTTCGCCCACACCGCGGTACAGACTACGCTGCCCCGCGCGGAACGCCGATCAAAGCAGCCGGTGATGGCAAGGTCATTTTCCGTGGCGTCAAATCAGGATATGGCAATGTTGTCATACTTCAGCATGGCGGCAACATCACCACACTGTATGCGCACATGTCGAAATTCCAGCAAAAAGTGCGCAATGGAACACGCGTTCGGCAGGGCCAGACAATTGGTTATGTCGGCAAGACGGGACTGGTTACCGGGGTACACCTGCATTACGAATACAGACTCAACGGTGTTCACCGTAATCCGCGCACTGTGTCACTGCCCCAGGCAGCGCCGATTAAAGACGAATACCGCGCAAAATTCCTGGCATCGGTCGAGCCAATTCTTGATGAGCTCCTGCAACAGACGGACACACAGGTCGCCTCCCTCTACGCTGACTAAATGACATGTCAGACACCGGTGCATCTGCGTCACTTTATGTCGGGCTAATGTCTGGTACCAGCATGGATGGTATCGACGCGGCGCTGGTTGAATTCGGAGATCATTCCTGCAAAGTGATTGGAGCTGCCGCGGTTGCCTATCCGGCCGAACTTCGGGCAAAACTGCTGGCAGCGTCTCGATCCCCCACCGAATGCACGATCGACAAGATCGGCGAACTCGATCACTGGATCGGTGAATGCTTCCGCGACGCCACGCTGGAACTCCTTGCCCAATCGGGCATCGACGTATCAGGCGTTACCGCGATTGGCAGCCACGGACAGACACTTCGACATCAACCGGAGTCCGAGCGTCCCTTCACAATGCAGATAGGTGACCCAAATATCATTGTCGCGGGCACCGGCATTGCGACCGTCGCTGACTTCAGGCGTCGCGATATTGCCGTTGGTGGCCAAGGTGCCCCGCTGGCACCCGCCTTTCATCGCTGGTTGTTCTCAAGCAGCAATGAAAGCCTTTGTGTTTTGAACATAGGCGGCATTGCCAATGTAACAATCCTGCCTAAGAATGATGACCACGTTTCTGGATTTGATACCGGTCCCGGCAATACATTGATGGACGGCTGGGCTCGACAGAAACTCGGCGTGAACTTCGACGACAATGGTGCCTGGGCGAAAAGCGGGAAGATTTCCGAAGCGTTGCTGTCGGCAATGCTGAATGACAGCTTTTTCAACGCACGCGCGCCGAAAAGCACTGGTTTCGAGCATTTCAATGCCGCCTGGATTGAGGATCGCCTGTCCGCCTCGGGGGAAATCAATATTGCCGATGCAGATCTGCAGGCCACACTGGCGGAATTGAGCGCCAGGACGATCGCCAGCGCTATGCTCGGCGCTGCCAGCGATATCGCGGTGGTCCTCGTCTGTGGAGGCGGTGTTCACAATGCGCACCTGATGCAACGCCTGCGCCACCACCTCCCCGGCATCACCGTGAACTCAACTGAGAATCGTGGCCTTCATCCTGACTGGGTGGAAGCGACGGCATTCGCCTGGCTGGCAAAACGTCATCTTGAGGGTAAGCCTGGCAACGTTCCGGCAGTTACCGGCGCCTCAAGTCCCGAAATCCTCGGTGCACTCTATCCAGGCAGTAGTTAACGCGCCCGCAACCCTTCAATTGGTATACTGATCGGCCTGCAATGCGCCGGACCGGATATTGGACGCACCAGCCTCACCACCAATCGATCGATATATTAATCGCGAGCTCAGCCTCCTCGAGTTCAATCATCGCGTACTCGCCCAGGCCAGCGACCCGACGATCCCCCTGCTCGAGCGGCTACGATTTCTCTGCATTTCATGCACGAACCTTGATGAATTTTTCGAAGTTCGCGTTGCCGGTCTGAAACAACGGTTGGAGATCGGCGCGAAATCACCTGGCCCGGATTTGATGACACCGCAACAGTTGCTCGACGAGATCAGGCATCGATCGATTGGTTTGGTTAATCAGCAATACAATTTGCTAAACAATATGATCCTGCCGGAACTCGCTGATGAACAGATTCACTTCATTCATCGATCGGATTGGAGCGAACAGCAAATAGAATGGCTGGGTGAATTCTATGCGAACGAAATCGTGCCGGTGCTTACGCCGCTGACGCTCGATCCTTCGCGACCATTCCCTCGAATTCTCAACAAGAGCCTGAATTTCATTGTTCGCCTGAATGGAAAAGATGCATTCGGGCGCAAACGGCACCGGGCCGTAGTGCAAGCGCCACGCTCCTTGTCTCGAATCATACGATTGCCGCAACACCTGTCAGGACCAGGCGCCGTGAGCTATGTGTTTTTGTCTTCGATCATTCACGCAAATGTCGACAAGCTGTTCCCAGGAATGAAAGTCGAGGGCTGTTATCAGTTCCGAGTCACGCGTAACAGCAACCTTTATGTGGACGAGGAAGAAGTTGAAGACCTTGTGCGCGCGCTGGAAGGTGAACTGGCTGCCAGTCGCTACGGTGCTGCCGTACGACTGGAGATCAGCGACCGATGTCCGGCAGACCTGTCTGAATTTCTGCTGGACCATTTTCACCTTGACCACGCAGACATGTTCTCGGTCGACGGACCCGTCAATCTGAACAGGCTGGCAGAGGTCTGCGGCATCGGCGAGCGCCCGGAATTGCTCTACGCACCGTTCACGGCAGGTGTGCCGTCAGCATTGCGGACGGACGACAGCATCTTCTCAGTGCTGAAAAAGCAAAACGTTTTGCTGCACCATCCCTATGAGTCGTTCGCACCGGTGGTCGATTTTGTCCGTGAAGCCGCAATGGACCCGGACGTGCTGGCCATTAAGCAGACGCTGTACCGAACCGGCGCAAATTCTCCGATCGTCGATCACCTGGTACATGCCGCACGAACCGGCAAGGAAGTCACGGTCGTCGTCGAGTTAATGGCCCGCTTCGACGAGGCCGAGAACATCAGTTCGGCAAATCGCCTGCAGGAAGCTGGCGCTCACGTTGTATACGGACTGGTAGGTTTCAAGACACATGCCAAGATGTCGATGGTTGTGCGGCGGGAACCTGATGGTATTGCACGCTATGTTCACTTGGGCACAGGTAATTACCACCCTGGAACGACGCGGGCTTATACAGACTACGGCTATATGAGTAGCAACAAGAATCTTGGCGAGGACGTACATAAGGTATTCATGCAGCTAACCAGCCTCACTGAAGCGAACGACCTGGTTAAGATAATTACGGCGCCGTTCGAGCTGTTCGATGCTCTGATCGCAAAAATCGATCGGGAAATCGAATACGCCAAAGAAGGCAAGGAAACCAGGATTGTCGCGAAGATCAATGCACTTATTGAGCCCAAGATTATCGACAAGCTGTATGAGGCTTCATGCGCCGGCGTGAGAATCGATCTCATCGTCCGGGGCATATGTTCGTTAAGGCCGGGAATACCCGGGCTATCGGACAATATCCATATCCGCTCGATCGTCGGTCGATTTCTCGAACACTCACGCGTTTATTATTTTCGCAACGATGGAAAAGAAGAATTCTATTGTTCCAGTGCCGACTGGATGGACCGCAATTTCTTTCGCCGCAACGAGACGTGTTTTCCAATCAAACAGAAGCCCCTGAAGGAGCGTCTGTGGGCAGATCTCGAGCTATTTCTGGCCGACAATACCGAAGCGTGGATTCTGCAGGGAGACGGGACCTATGAGCCGTTGGTTCCTGACGGCGACGTTTCCGTGTCAGCGCAGGAAACGTTCCTGGAACGGTTCAGTAACTAACAGCTTGCTCACAAGACGCTACGAGAATTGCAGCTTAAAACCGATTGCCCCAAGAAACTCCTGCTCTCTTTTGAGATCTGCAATTGTCAGCGGATTATCGCGCAACCAACCCTTGGGAAACGTCAGGCGGAAGATTTTATCGTCGGCCATCGCGTCAATCCCGGATAAATCCAGGGGTCCCCGACTTCGATTTAGCAGTACCGCTATCCTGAGCAAAACGGATAATTTGAGTGCGCGGTCTTGCCAACTTGCTGGTAGCAATTGCAATCGCGATTTGTCGAATGCGGACCGCTGTGTGGCGATAAGCCAGGCCAACAACTGTTGTTCTGAGTACGGGAATCCAGGCAGATCCGCGTTTTCCGCGATGTAGGCTCCATGTCGCTGAAACCCGTTGTGAGAAATATCCAGCCCAATTTCGTGCAGCCGGGCAGACCAATCGACAATATCTCTCGACAGGGTAGATTTGAGCTGCCAGTCGACCGCAACCTGGCGTAACAATTGGCGGGCCGTCTGGGCAACCCTGCCTGCCTGTTCCTGATCAACGTTGTAGCGATTGGCAAGCGCATGCACGCTGCGCTCACGTGCGTCTTCGTGCTGAAGTCTTCCCAGATGATCATAGAGCAGGCCTTCCCTCAGAGCACCGTCGGACACCCGAAGCTGGCCGATTCGCAGGACCTGGAGCAATTCAACCAGTATCGCGAGACCACCTGGCCATACCTGCGCCCGTCGCTCCGACAGGCCGGGCAATTTCAGATTCGAAATATTGTCGAACTCGGTAACACGGTCGATCAGCTGCTCGACGCTTGCGGGCGTAAGATCGCTGGATTCGATTATTCCTGTTTCCCGGGCAACACGCTCGGATGAAATTATCGTGCCAGAAGTTCCGACCGCTTCGATGCCCGCTGTATTTCGGAAGAACGCCTTTACGGGCCGCAATTTGAGACGCGCCGCCAGTCTGGCGTCGGCGAAATTTGAAGAACTGAGGGAGCCGCCAGGAAAGTGCTGCTCCGTCATGAGCACGCAGCCCATGTGCAGGCTTTCGAGGGCGCGCGGTTTGTCTCCCTGGCCAAGGATCAATTCAGTGCTGCCGCCACCTATGTCCAGTACCAATCTGAGTCCATCGTGTGGAGGCAAACTGTGCGCGACGCCCGCGTAGATCAGGCGCGCCTCTTCGATACCGGAAATGACCTCTATCGGATGACCCAGTGCGATTTCCGCTTGCTGACGGAATTCGCCACTGTCGCTGGCGCGCCGCAGTGCGCTGGTACCTGCAGTTCTGACGCTGGACGCATGCATATCGCGAAGTCTTTCGCCGAACCGGGATAAACAATCCAGCGCACGACGACGTGCAGGTTCCGACAGTGCACCATTGTCCTTGAGCCCTTCTGACAGCCGCACTGTTTCTTTCAGACGATCAATTATCGTGAGTTGGCCATGACGAACCTCCCCGACAATCATGTGAAAGCTGTTTGAACCCAAATCAACAGCGGCGAGAACCTGGGGTGGAGCCCCATCGACCGTTTCGACGGCAGACGTTTCTGCGGTGCTACTCTCTATTTTCCCCAGCCTTGAACGTTTTTTCCGGCGACGCGACTATACCGTAAACGAGGAGCCGCAACCGCAGGTCGTGGTCGCGTTAGGGTTGCGAATGACGAATTGTGCGCCCTGAAGGTCTTCCTTGTAGTCGATTTCGGCACCCATGAGATACTGCACACTCATGGGGTCAACCACCAGGGTTACTCCCTGATTTTCAACACTGGAGTCACCTTCTTCCTTGCTGTCGTCAAAGGTAAAGCCGTATTGAAACCCGGAACAACCTCCGCCCGCGACAAAAACCCGCAACATCAGGCCGGGGTTGTCTTCTTCCTGAATCAATTCGTTGACCTTAATGGCGGCTGCATCGGTAAATACGACCGGTGGCGGTGCTGCCGAGGTGCCAATTACGGGAGTTGTTGTGTTCATGATTGCCTATATCTGTAGGTAGTTATTCGGTATTCAAGTAGCCGGCGCTACCTTGGGGGACGTATCAGCACCGCTGTCACTGTCAGCCTGCTCCAGCAAGGGTACTCTCCCTTCCGGCTGATGAACAAGCTTGCCGTTGATTTCGGCACCGATCGCCATCTCGATGAGATTGTAATATACATTACCAATGACCCGGGCGGTTGGGCCAAGTTCCACTCGCTGACCGGCAACGAGATCTCCGCGCACGATTCCATTCAATAAGACATAAGGAACGGTCACGCCGCCCTCCACGGTACCATCCTCGGAGATGCTCAGCGCCGAATTACTATCGATTTCTGCGCTTACATTACCCTTTACCGTGCCATCTATGTGACACCCACCGGAAAACGTGAGATCACCATTGACCAGGGAATTGGTTCCTATCAGCGTGTCTACGACACTATGTCTGCGTTGTTTCTGCCCAAACATTATGCACCCACTCCTGTTTTAACTCTGTCCTGCAATCCAATCGAAACTTTGCTTCACGCTCGCGATCGATTTTGTCCTTGAGATAACCTCGACGTTGATTGTCGTTGGCGTGAATCCGTCCGGTATGACCAGCTCCCGATCGAAATTCTGAAAATAGCGAAATGCAAACGGCCAGTTACTGCTGCCATCCTCCGGAAGCAACTGGGACAGCTTGTAGGTGGTTGCCACGCCATCAATTTCACCATCAATGCTGAAATCAACTTCACCCTTTACGCTGCGGTCATGTTGCATTACCTGAACCAGAACCAGACGCAGATTGTAGTGCCGCTCTTCTCTCCCCCGGGTCAGCCTGAGATCCTGGACACGCAGGCCTCTCCCGCCGTCTTTAGGCGAGAGGATGCCACGATAGAAAGCGATCGCTTCCTGCTGTTCCTGAATCTTGCGCTGCAAATTACTCAGGTTCGCCTCGACAACCTGATAAGCCTCTTTCTCGATGACCTGTGTCGTCTCCAGACGGGCTATCTCTTGCTTCAATTCGACGATTTCGTCATCCAGCGCGTCAATCTGGTTTCTGTATTCCTGCTGTTCCGCCTGGACGTCAACAATGTTGTAATTCGCCTGGATACGGCCAAACTCGAATATCAGGTAGCCACCGACGGCTATTGCGACGAGCACCGCGGCCCGTATGCCAAACCGCAGTCCTGTGCCAGGCCTGTGTGAGCGTGATTTCATCGATAACTCATTGATTTTTTTCAATACAGGGGCGTTATGTTACGCGGGGACCGCGGCAAACAGAAGTGCGGCAGGTCACGGAATTGGTTATAAGTCTTCCGGTCAGGCAGTTAGCGGCCGTTTGGTTGGATTTTGAGGATAATCTGAATGCAGTTGTCAGCCGGTTATTTGTGGATCAAGGCGTTACACATTGCTTTTATGGTGACCTGGTTTGCCGGTCTCTTTTATCTGCCTCGCTTATTCATTTACCACACGGACGCCACCGATGACGAAAGTCGCACCACTTTCGAAATCATGGAACGTCGGCTCTACATCATCATGACCATCGGCGCAGTAGTGACGACGCTCCTGGGACTCTTGTTGCTCTACATCAATCAGGCACTTCTGGCCCAGGATTGGTTCAGGATCAAGTTGCTGTTCCTTGCGGGGCTCGTGGTTTTTCATCTGCGGTGTTGGCACTGGATCGCTATTTTAAAAGCCGGCCAATTTCCTGCTGATACGAAATGGTTGCGTTGGTTTAACGAGATTCCCGTGATATTTCTTCTGGCGATTATTTGTCTCGCAGTCGTCAAGCCTTTCTGATTTCCCTACCGGGAATCATCTGCATCGCCACTCTCAAGCCGGTCCGTTTCAGACCGCTCGTGATTTTCATTTGCCCGGCGCAGGTCTTTATCGAACATCGTACGCCAGCGCTGTGGCCACCAGCGCGGTTGCGGTGGTAAGCCGTCGGGATAAAGATGTGGACCAAGCTCATGTAACGCTCGAGCGTAGACGCGTCGCTTAAAATAGATAACTTCGTTTACAGGCCGCCAGAATTCCACCCACCGCCATCGATCGAACTCAGGCGTCTCCGATCTATCGAATCGAACGCCAGAGTCGGAACCGGTAAGCCGAAGTATGAACCAACGCTGCTTCTGACCAATACATAGTGGCAGGCGATCGCGGCGAACAAATCGCTGCGGCAATCGATACCGAATCCAGTCTGCTGTCGAGCCAAGTATCTCGACGTCTGCGTCCGTTAGACCAACTTCTTCGTGCAGTTCGCGGTACATCGCTTCCTCGGCGCTTTCTCCCTTGAGCATCCCGCCTTGCGGAAACTGCCAACCCTTGCTGCCCACACGACCGGCCAGCAAAAGCTGGCCAACATCATTGGAAAGAATGATTCCGACGTTGGCCCGAAAACCTTCCGCATCGATATGGTCATTGCTCATTACTAATCTGCGCCTCGATACAAATTGTGCACTTTTGCCGCCCCCTGTCCAGAATACGGGGCCGAGCAACCAGAGGCTCTTGTCTCCTCTTTGGTTCGAATTGATTTATGCGCACAATCGATTACGGATATCTGGCGCGCTCAATTAGTTTTGTTGCGTCTTCCTGCAGGAAACCAATACTCGACAGGCTATCAGTTTCCCGAAGATACTCTGACCGGGACGCAAGTGCTGTGGCCATCGGCGACTCACTATTTGCCGGAAACTCCATTTCCCCAATAGCAAACAGCGCGTTTGCATCCTTCGATGTCAGCCATTCGAGCAGCTCGGCAGCGGCGTCAGGATTGGCTGCATGCCGACTCACGCCGGCGCCGCGAATGTCGATCAGCAGTTCGTCGCTATCCGCGAACCAGTGCGCAGCGACACCAGGCGGCGAGGAACCGGTCTCGTAGTTCTGCAGCACGGTATTATCCACAATTCCGATAGCGCAGTTTCCCGAAGGAAATGCCTTCAGAAGTTCGGTGTCGCTGTTATACACAGAGCTACCGAAGTTTGCGCGCCACCGGCGCACGATTGCCTCTGCTTCGCGAACGCCGTGCTGGCGGATCAGGAACGCGACTAACGACCTGTTGCCGGCGACGCGAGCAGAAGATACGCACAATCGATCCCGCCATACGTCCTCTCCAAGAGCGGAATACGCCTGCACTGCGCCAATTTCCTCCGCGGAGACCAGATCCGGGCTATAAACGATGATTCGTGCACGGGCTGACAATGCGCTCCAGCGCGATTCCGGATCGCGCAGTCCGGCGGGTATATTGCCGTTTATCACATCGGAGAATGTTGGGCGCAGGCCATCGTCTTCCGCAACCGACCAAAGTTCCGCGAGACTGCTGGCAATAAAGAGGTCGGTTTTGGGCAGCTGCTGCGGCCTGTCGAGAAGATCTGGCGATTGCACGACGTCGTCGCCCAGGATTTCGTACCGGCCGCCTGTCTCGGCACGATATGCATCCAGGACATTGGACAATTGCGCACCACCACCACCTGTCGCATAGACCACGACCGGCCTGGCTGAATTGATCTCCGGGTCGGGCGCAACTGTCGGCTGCTCGTCGGCAACGGGTTCGGCTGCATCCTGACCGCAACCTGCTGCGACCAGCAGAATCGTGGAGAAAAACAGAACGTAGCGAAGCGACATGACTAACGCCGGGTCGCCAGGTAGTCCCGACCCTTGCGCATAAGGTCAACGAAACCTGCTTCATCACCGGATTCAACCAGGTCGCGAATGCGTTTGGCAGAGTCGCAGAGCGCATCAAGCGGACTTAGCCCGAAGTCGTTCAGATGCTGAATCTCGAAATACATGTGCGGATTATCGTGCGCGACTGCACCGGATACCAGTAACTGTGCATCAAATGTCGTCGAAGATAATTGCGCCAGTTTCGGCGCAGCCTCGCCGCTTTCAGCCAGCGCCGTAAAGAACGCGATGTTAAGCGCATGCGACAATCCCAGGACATAAGCAATCAGGCGATCATGATCATCGAGGCCCATTTCCAGTTCCTCCACCATTGTCGCAGCGAACAGATCTTTTGCTTCCCTGGTTGCCTCGGGACAACCCGCGTCGACAAAGATCAAATGCCTGCCGGACAGCAATTCTGTATCCGGACCGTACATCGGGTGTAGCGACGCGACTTTGCAACCGGCGGCACATAACGCCGCGATGCCATTTTTCAGTGGCGATTTGAGGGAGCCTATGTCAAAGATCAGCCCTGCCGGCTTTAGCGCCGCCAAATCGCTAAGAATCTGGCCAGAAACCGCCATCGGCGTCGCTACAACGATGACGTCATAGTCAATGCCAGCCTGACGCCAGTCCCGGCACTTTCCGGGTCCCGGCTCAACATTTGAATCCGCGATAACGGTGAGGAAGCCTTGTGAACTAAAGAAGTTGACGAACCAGCCACCCATTTTGCCGGCACCACCGATGATTAGCGCGCGACGTCCGTCTCCCCTGCCCTCGGCGACGACACGGCTTCGCTCCTGGTGGGTCAGAGATGCCCGGATAAGTGCGGTCATGACTTCGTCGGCGAGTTTCGGGTCGATGCCGAGTGATTCGGCCCGTGTCCGCGCAGTCTCGAGAACATCCCGTTCTCTTTCATAGTCCCGCGTCGCGCGACCCGCAGATTGCTTGGTGTTGCCGATTTCGTCGACTACGGCTTGACGGGCCGCGATCAATTCCACGATCTGCCGGTCGATAGACGACAGTTTGTCGCGAAGATTTTTGAGAGACATATCGCTGACTGCTTGGTGGCCTTAAGAATGCAGACTCCCTTTTACCGCAGTCGGGTTTTGAACACCAAGCCAAAAAACATTTATCGGCGTGCGGGCTGCGGCTCGAACCCGTCAGGGCAACGAATAGCGCGGTTCGGACACCGTCTTTGGAGTTACCCTTTATCCAGTTTCATGCGAATATGCTTACCCGGTAATAACTCCAACATCTGAGGACGATAAGAAAATGAAAACGCGTGCCGCCGTCGCCTGGGAAGCAGGCAAACCTCTGGAAATTGAAGAAATCGACATTGACGGACCAAAGAAAGGCGAAGTCTTGCTGCGAAATGTTGCGACAGGCGTATGCCATACGGACGCGTTTACGCTGTCAGGTGAGGACCCTGAAGGCATCTTCCCGGCAGTGCTTGGCCACGAAGGTGGCGCCGTGGTTGAAGAAATTGGCGCCGGCGTAAGCAGCGTCAAGGTTGGCGATCACGTAATCCCTCTGTATACGCCGGAATGTGGCGAGTGCAGTTTCTGCACATCGGGAAAGACCAATTTGTGCCAGGCAATTCGGGCGACGCAGGGCCGGGGACTGATGCCGGATGGCACCTCGCGATTTTCGCAGGGCGGCAAGCAGATATTTCACTATATGGGTACATCGACATTCAGCGAGTACACCGTACTGCCGGAAATTGCGGTCGCCAGGATTAGCGAAAGCGCACCTCTTGAAAAGGTTTGCCTGCTTGGCTGCGGCATTACCACGGGCATCGGTGCCGTGTTGAACACCGCCAAAGTCGAGGCCGGCGCAACAGTTGCCGTGTTCGGTCTTGGCGGCGTGGGCCTGAGTGCCATTCAGGGTGCGACGATGGCGAAAGCCAGCCGCATCATTGCAATTGACATCAATGAGGATAAATTCGAGCTGGCGCGGCAGATGGGTGCCACAGACACCGTCAATCCGAACGATTACAGTGATCCGATCCAGGAGGTCCTGGTTGAGCTCACGGACGGCGGCGTCGATTACTCGTTTGAATGTGTCGGTAATACAAACCTGATGCGTGCCGCGCTGGAATGTTGCCATAAAGGTTGGGGTGAGTCCGTGATCGTCGGTGTTGCCGGCGCCGGCCAGGAAATCTGCACCCGACCGTTCCAGTTGGTTACGGGACGTGTGTGGCGTGGTACTGCGTTTGGCGGTTGCAAAGGTCGGTCCCAGCTTCCGGGGATGGTTGATCAGTACATGGATGGTGCTATAAAAGTCGACGAATTCATTACCCATACCATGGGGCTCGAGGACATTAACAAGGCCTTTGACCTGATGCATGAAGGCAAGAGCATTCGTTCCGTCATTCACTTCTGATCGGAGATAACCTCGCCCGAACAATGCCGGGCGAAAGCGCTTAACACAATGGCCACGAATGCCAACGATATTGCTGTGGCAACGACATCCCAATTGGCCGCAGATGCAGCTGCAGAAATTGCCGACCTGGGCGGGAATGCAGTGGATTGCGGTATCGCTGCGGCGATGTGTTCAATCAATACACAGCCTGGTGTCTGCGCACTTGCCGGAAGTGCGTTCATTACGATCTGGGAATCCGGCCAAAAACCGATAACCATTGATGGCAACGTGGCGGTTCCCGGCGCCGGACTGACGGCGAATCGGGACGTAGTCGCCGAGTCGGTTGAGCTCGAGTACGGCGGGGGCGTAAGGACACTGGTAGGTGCCGGCTCGGTCGCTGTTCCAGGCACGCTTGCCGCACTGCACCTCGCCTCGGAACGCTACGGCAAGATCCACTGGCGCGACCTGCTTCGCCCGAGCATTCGGGCCACTCGTGATGGATTTCCGCTGGCATCGGCATGCCATCACTACCTTGAGTATTCGGGCGACGTTATTTACGGACGCAGTGCCGATGGCCACAGCGCCCTGCACCACGACAATGGAACTCTGCGCGAGGCCGGCGCTGCGATCGTTGTACCGCACCTCGCCGAAACGCTCGGCGTCATCGCGGAAGAAGGACCCGATGTTTTCTATCGCGGCGACGTTGGCCAGCGCATTGTCGTTCACGTTAAGGAAAACGGCGGGCTGCTGACGAGCGACGACCTGCGGAACTATGTGCCACAGATTCGCGACTCGTTAATGATTGACGTTGGCGACTGGCAGATCGCAACCAATCCGCCGCCGGCAATTGGCGGCGCGAGCCTCGCTGCGATGTTGCACACATTTGGGACAGAAAAATTCAAGCGCTGGAACGCAGCCGCGCTGCGACGGCTCTATCGAACCCAGCTGGCCGTCATGTCGTATCGCATTAACAAACTCGATACCGTGGACGATATCAGCGGGCCCGTGGCCGAACTGCTCGAGGCGGCGCGGTCAGACACACTTCTTTCCAGCTGGGCATCCGGAGCAACGGTCCATACCTCGACAGTTGACCGCAGCCATCTCGCCTGCTCAATTACGGCGTCATCAGGATATGGGTCCGGTGAGATGCCGGGCAAGACGGGTCTGTGGCTCAACAACTGCCTGGGTGAGCTGGAACTGAACCCGCAGGGATTGGCGGCAGCCCCCCCGGGCAGGCGCCTGCCTTCGAATATGGCGCCAAGTGCTGCCCGGTCCAGAGACGCCATACTCGCTATCGGGTCACCGGGCGCTGACAGGATTACGACCGCGCTGCATCAGTTCCTGGTGAATTTTGCGCAGCTTGGACTTGATCTGGGCGATGCGGTGGCACATCCTCGCATGCACCTGAAAATCGACGGCCGCAGCACCAGGCTGGCGGTGGAGCCTGGTCTGGACGTGCCTGAGCTGGGCATCCCGGTGCGAAGATATCCAGGCCCAAGTATGTACTTCGGTGGCGTGGTTGCCGCGTATGCCGACTCGAGCAACGGTTTTCAGGTGGCCGCTGACCCGCGTCGAGAAGGCGGCACCTACGTAACCAATCCGGAGCATAACCTGGAGATATGATTGAACGACCTCGAAAGAACTGACCGCCTTCCTGTTGAGCTGCCACCGAATCCAATGCCGCTAGCCCACAGCTGGATTGCAGAGGCATCCGCGCAGGCCGTGCAACGGAACCCTGCTGCGATGACGATTGTATCGGTTGCGGAAAACGGTAAGCCTTCGGCCAGGATCGTGCTTTGCAAAAGCTTTGTGGCCGATCCCGGGTATCTCGTCTTCTACACAAACTACCGGTCGCGCAAGGCTGCCGAGTTTTCCGCCAACCAATATGCCGCCGCACTATTTCATTGGGATGCGCTCGGACGCCAGATCAGAATCGAAGGAATGATTACGCGGTCGCCGGAGGTTGAGAGTGACGCGTACTTCGAAACGCGGGACTGGGGCAGCCAGCTTGGCGCGTGGGGCAGTGATCAAAGCGCATCGATTGAATCCAGAGAAGCGCTGATTACACAGATTCGGAGTCGCGGAACCGAGCTTGGTCTGCCGTTGGAGGACGGGACCCGGCGCATTTCGAACAGTGAGATACCGAGGATCGAACGGCCACCGCATTGGGGTGGGTTTCGACTGTGGGTTACATCAATAGAGTTATGGGTGGAGGGCGCAGATAGAATTCACGATCGCGGTTTCTGGTCGCGCGACATTCTCGACCTGGAGAATGAGCCAGTACGCATGACACCGTGGACCAGCACGCGGCTGCAACCCTGAGCCAGGCGTGCGGAATCAAACTATGCAAAATCTATTGGTCGAAAAAACAATCACCTGTCCGTTCTGCGCAGAGTCAATCATCCTGCTGCTCGATGCGTCTGCCGGTGATCAGTCCTATATTGAAGACTGCCAGGTGTGCTGCCGGCCGATGCAAATCAGTTTTGCTGTGGATGACGACGACAATCTGGATGTGCAGGTGGGCTGTGCCGACTAAGCTCGGTCTCATTGTCGCGACCGTTCTGTTCTTCGCACCGCTACTGGTGCGCGCCGATACGCTAATTGCCAGCGGCGGCGAATTCAGCGTTGATGCATCGCCGATCGATGGTGCGATCGCGATCGATTTACTCGATCGAATCTGGACGCTTTCCGCCGCTGGCGGTCAGGCACGGCAATTGACCGACGGCATCGTACCCGCCACAAATCCTCGCTGGTCTCCCGACGGGACACGCATTCTTTTTGGGCTGCGCACTTCGGCAGGCGAGCAGGTATGGGAGGTGAATATAGCGTCAGGCGCAAAACGCCGCGTCATCGACACACCGTTGCATGTGCAGGATGCGTCCTGGCACCCGGATGGCGAAAGGCTGGTCTTTTCCAGTGATCGGGATGGCCACGGTCTCGATATCTGGGAAACCGACTTACCCACCGGACTGATGTGGAGACTCACGGATCACGAAGGAGATGAAACGGAACCCACCTGGTCGTCGAACGGCAGGCATCTGGCCTACATTCGAAAAACGGATGAAGACTACGCATTAATGTTGCGCCGGCGAGGCGAAAGAGACGTCGAATTGTTTGTCTCCGACACGCCACTGTCTGCACCGTCCTGGAGACCGGATGGCAGCCTGATCACGTTCCTGCATGAAGACGGCGGCAAATGGGTACTGCAAATGGCCATACTGTCCGCGCCGCCGCTTATCCGCATGGTGAGCGACAGCGACGACTTTTTTACGGCGCCGGTCAGCTGGCCGGATCGAATGCGCATGATCTATGCCGCGAACGGCCAGATCATGTCACGCGGCTTCGAGGATCGACGAGCTCGCCCTCTGCGCTTTCAGGCCACCGTCGGCAAAACCGCGCCGCCCGTGCGGCGAACCATCGCGAAGCGGCACCTTGAACTCATCGATGCGCCGCGGGGCCGACTGGTTGTCCGCGGGGAGCGCCTGTTCGACGGCATCTGGAGTCGCTATCGCGAGCAATTCGACGTCCTGATCGAAAATGGATTGATCACCGCCGTGCAGCCTCGCCAGGACTGGCCCGACGCCACCGTTCTGGACCTGGGAAACGTGACCATCATGCCAGGCCTGGTTGACGCCTGGTCTGCACTTCCCGATCGACTGAGTGCCTCCGATGGCGCCGCGCTGCTTGCCTACGGGGTCACAACACTGGTCTCCCCGGATATCAATATGGCATTCGATTCGAGCGCCTGGGAAAGCGAAGCAACGCCGGGACCGCGTCTGCTACCGGCCGGCAAGATCAATGCAAACGAGGCAGAAGATCCGCGGCCGCCCTATTACCTGGTCAGGATTCAATCTGATTCGAACGCGCTCTCTGCCCCGATCGCCGGCCTATCGAAATGGCGCGACCTGGGAGTGCCAATCGTCGCTGACAACTGGTCTGTCGGAACGCGTGTTGGTGCGGACGTTCTTCTTGGTATTGATTCGCTGTCTGTAGCTCAGCCAGGCGATGCCGGCCTTGGTGAATCTGCAACGAATGTGCCGACGCTGATTTCCGGCATTGCCGATGCCGGCACGCCCGGCATAGGTGAAATACTCGAATCCAGGCAGGCGATCGCAATGGGCCACGCCGCGCCCCCGGCCAGACGCACGTCTTTCCGGCCCGCGCTCTCGGGAATCAGTGCATTGATCGTCGCTGGCAGTCGTCCCAGTGGCTTGCGCCCGGGACTTGCCCTGCACGGTGAATTGCTGGCGTTGAGCGCCGCTGGTCTGAGTGGCGAACAGACCCTGCATGCGGCAGGCAAGAATGCGGCGATAATGCTGGGCCTGGAGAATCAGATTGGAACAATTTCTCCGGGTGCCATGGCAGATTTGCTCCTGGTCAGCGGCGACCCTCTAAACCGCCCGGGCGATGCGATGAAAATTGTGGCTGTCGTCCGAAACGGGAGATTTTTCAGCCTGGTGAGCTTATTGGAGCGATCCCAACCTGCACGGAATGTCGAATAATTTGACAAAATATGGCGCCGGCGTCGCAAATTGGCGACGGTTCAGTCAAATCTGCTGCGAGACGGCCAAATGGCGATCAACACTAAAAACCATCCGTGTGCACAAAAAACGTTTTTGCCAGTTTTTCAAAGTTATACGAAATATTGCTTTGGCTGTCCCTATCAGCAGGGGCAACATTTCGTCGGGTTTCTTTACAGATCATGGTCCGGTGTTAAACCGACTGTATCAAGACCGGTTTTAAACTATTGAAATCACTTGTTTTATGAGCTTGTGGCATAGGACTTGCTATATATGTCATGCCCAAGCGAAGTGTAACTGAACTCGGAGCCCATTGAAGATACAAACAGGATTTAGACGCCAGAAGAAAAACAATAATAAAAACAATAAGATCGAGATCCAATAATAATAATAAAGTCTGTATCCGGTTACCGAACAAACAGTTACCTCTTTAATAAGAAGAGTCGTTAGCCCCGCCGTAAAAAGCGGGGCTTTTTATTGTTGGGACTGCATAATTCGGCATTGGTCACTCGAACCAGGCCTATGCACAATTCGTCGGTGCAGCGGCGACCAATCGCTACGCCAATGCGCGACTCGCCAATGTAGAAATCCTGATGGCCGAAATTCAGGCGCTTGATTTCCGGACGATGCATTCGATACAGCGATGATGGTCCTCGCCTATCACGACATTTACCAGGTTAGCCCAAGTAGTGGCTGGCCCAGGATCAATGCTCCGAAGCCGGCAGCAGCGCTTCTCGACGCGTTGCACCCCGGCGGAATTCCAGGCGTTGTAGACCGCAACGCTGCCGCAGGTTCCGGGCGCGAAACAGGCAATGCATTGCATCGCATCGATCCCGAAATTGTCATAGCGAAAATAGAAGCCGCTGGTTTCGTGCTGCAGGAAAAAAGCGACATTCTGCCCAACATGGATGACGATTACAGCCTGAACATGTCGGATCCGGAAGTTCGCGGCAAGGCAGATCGGTTCGTATTGCGCTTCAGAAACAGGGGCTAAAGCACCGTTATACAGCACCGTTTATTGACTGAACTGAGACCGATACACTGTTCTGGTGGAGCCTGAGTCGGCTAAATTGATCCTTTCCAAGCAGCCCCTGGCATGTGTTGATCGATCATGTTCAAAGCCTTTCGCATCACGATCCTGTTGCTGATCCTGTTCTTCGTGTCACTGAGCACCTGGTTGGCGCAGGCACGCAGCACGAACTGGAACGACAGCCTGTGGGTCAAGGTTTATCCAATCAACGCCGATGGCAGCGATAGCAGCAGAGACTATATTGCGACATTAGAGGTCGAGGACTTTTCCGAGATCGAATCATTCGTCGCACGTGAAATCGAAAAATACGGGCACTCCCTGTCACGACCAGTGCGCATGGAACTTGGGAGAGAAATACGTGAGCAACCCCCTGCTGTCGGTGACCAGCCGGGCGTCCTGGGCATCATGTTATGGAGCCTGAAGATGCGCTGGTGGGCGGGGAGCGTTGCGGGGCCGCAGGATAGCCCGAAGCCGGATGTCCGGATCTTTGTTCGCTACCATGCGCCAGATGACCAGCTTATTCTCGAAAATTCGGTTGGGCTGCAAAAAGGCATGGTCGGGGTCGTCAACGCGCACGCAGGTAGACGTAATGCTGGTGTCAACAACGTCGTAATTGCGCATGAGTTCTTGCATACGCTTGGTGCAACAGACAAGTACGACCCGGGCACCGGCATTCCTGAATTTCCATTGGGATACGCGGAGCCCGACCGCAAGCCGCGCTATCCGCAGCGCTTTGCCGAAGTGATGGGCGGCCGGATAGCGCTCGCAACTGACGACGCAATCACACCGACAAGCCTGAAGAGCGTCGTTATTGGCTCAGCGACGGCGACAGAAATCGGACTTACGGAATAGCGGGAAAGCCGCGTTGTCTAGACCGAGATCAGGCCGGACAGATAGAACACCACATCACCCGTCAATTTGACCCGCTGATCAAGATCCTCGCACTTGAGGTTTCCGACGCGACTTGATATCTGGCGCGCCATCAGTGTCTTCTTGCCCAACCTGTTGGACCAGTAGGGTGTCAGGATGCAGTGCGCTGCCCCTGTCACAGGATCCTCATTGAGGCCCATCGACGGCGCAAAAAATCGTGACACAAAATCCACTTGATCGCCCGCTGCGGACACGATCACACCATGCTCAATCATGGCACCCAGCGCTGCAAAATCCGGCTGCAGTTTTGCCACGGTGGCTTCATCATCCAGAATGACGAGGTGCAGATCCCGACCGGTGTATGACTCGCGGACCGGCGCTCCGAGCACACCCTGGAGGCCATCGAGCAGGCTGATAGTCACGGGTTTATCCGCAGGCAGGTCGAGCACAAAAGCATCTGACTCAATATCGACTAGCAACGGTCCACTGGCAGACTGCAGCGTGATCGGCCACTCGTTGTGCTCAAGTTTCGAGCGAATAACGGCCGCAGTCGCCAAGGTGGCATGACCGCATAGCGGTACCTCGACTTTCGGCGTGAACCATCGAATGTGCCACTCATTTACACCGGTGGGCACGAAGAATGCCGTTTCCGAAAGATTGTTCTCGGCAGCAATCTTTTGCATCAGGGCCGCATCGATCCATTCTTTCAGCGGAACAACGGCGGCAGGATTGCCACCGAACCGCTCGCGCGTAAATGCCGCGACCTGGTAGATATCAAATTCCATTACTCGACAAAGCCTCCGAGTTTCTCGAGCATCCTGGCGTGTAACAGAGGGTTTGCGGCCAGCACGGACCGCGTATCGAGGCCGGGAGGAATGCCGTTAAGGTCGGTAAACACGCCGCCCGCCTCTCTGACGATTACAGACAGTGCCGCGATATCCAGAATGTTTACGTCCGACTCGATCACCGCCTCAATCTTGCCGGCGGCCAACAGATGGTAATGATAAAAATCGCCATAACCACGAATCCGGTCAGACGCTGCGACGATCTCTCCAAGTGCGTTCCAACCGGGGCTTGCCGCCAACGACCTCAGATTGCCTGTCGATATCGCCGCCCTACCCGGGTCATCAATGGTGCTGACCTGCAGTCGTGTATCGTTGAGCCATGCTCCGCGTCCAGTCTCCGCATACGCCAGCTCTCCAAACATCGTTCCGCTGGACACGCCCAATACAATTTCACCGTGCCTCATCATCGCGATCTGGGTTGAGAAAAACGGGTACTGGCGAACAAAAGCCTTGGTACCGTCAATCGGATCCACGAGCCAGAGATTTTCCGCATTCTCCTGCGTCTTGCCTGTTTCCTCACCATAAAAACCATGCTCGGGAAACGCATCCAGGATAACGTCGCGTATTGCCTGCTCGCATTCAACGTCGGCCTGGGTGACCGGCGACATGTCTTTCTTCAAATCGACGGAGAATTTGCCGTGATAGTAGTTTCGACTGATTTCACCAGCGATGCCCGCAGCGCGCAGCGCAACCAATAACTCCGCTGATTGTTTTTGGTCTGGCATGACGAATCTTGCTGGGTATGGAAGTCGCAACTATGGCTGCAGAAGATCGCTTAAACAAGTGACGACTACGAGGGACTCGACTCGCGGCGATGCTTCTTGCATGCTAGCGACGTTTTAGCAACGGGAAGGCTCATGGGCAACCGCCTAAGCAAGATTTATACGAAAACCGGCGATGACGGTACGACCGGGCTGGGGGATGGCAGTCGTGTCGCCAAGGACAGCCTGCGGGTTGAGTCCTATGGCACGGTTGACGAAGCCAACAGCGCCATCGGCATGGTGTTGGCCTGCGACTCGGTCCCGGGTCCGATACGGGATTGCCTGACGGATGTACAACACGATCTATTCGAGCTGGGGGGAGAACTCTCCATTCCTGGCTATGCGGCTATCGAAGACAGTTTCGTTCTGCGACTCGAAAACCAACTCGACCACTTCAATGCCGACCTGCCGCCCCTCAAAGACTTCATTCTTCCGGGCGGCGGACAGGCAACTTCGGCCTGCCACCTTGCACGCACGATCGTCAGACGGGCGGAACGCCGTGTCAGCAGCCTTCAGCAAGAGGACGCCGCGCGTCCCGAGGCATTGCGATACCTGAATCGCCTCTCCGATTTGTTGTTTGTGATCGCTCGCGTGCTTGCTCGGGCCGAAACTGGCCACGAAGTAATCTGGAACCGCGATCGCGGCTGAGCGGCAGGACAGCGTCGGGAAATGGTTGGAACAGACGTTGTCGACAACGTTAGCTTAAGCGTTTCATCATCAGATGGGCGGAATCGGGGCAAAGTCCGGCAAACTCATCGGTCTTCCGGATGCTATCCGGCACCTTCTCGCGACCGACGATCTTGTACCCAAGACGTTCAAAAAATTGTTGCGCGTCAATTGTCAGTAACCAGAGTTCCGTGACTCCTGCGGTCTCTGCCGCAGATTCCAGTGCGCCCACCAGCTTGCCACCAAGGCCGAATCGACGAGCCTTTTTTGCGATTACCAGAGAACGCAGCAGGCCGACCGTGCTGTAGCGCTCGAGTCCGATCAGCCCGATCAACTCTCCGGCAACCTCTGCAACGAGAAAATCAGATACTTTTTCCGCATCGAGATCATCCACTGGCAGATCCTCTCCGGCCAGCAGTGAACCGATGGCAAACCAATCGTCCACGCTGGCGCTGCGCAGAGTTGGCATATGCAAGTCAGGCATTACAGTGCCCTTAGTATTTCGCGACTATTTCCGGCCGCGAAACGGCAATAATCGTCGAGGTCTGCACTGGCATCACAACGACAAACCATAGAGGGTCATGGCGCCAATGACGACGGCCCAGATAATGAACAGCCGCATGACAATTCCATTTGCGGCCTTTGCGCCGCGGACCGCTCTCTCGGACAAACTCTCGTCCTCGAGACGCTGCAGCGCCAGTGCGCCGACACCCACCTGCGCAAGAAGTCGTTCACTCTGCTCATGCAGCGGCAATCGGTCCTCACTATGTACCTGTCGCCAGGCAGACAGTGCGCCGTCGAACCCACCTGCCATCGCATAACCGATTGCCGTCAATCGTGCCGGAATCCAGGCCACCAGGGCATGTAGCAATTCTGCCGCTGCGACTACCAGATCATTCCCGGATCCTTCCTCCCGCAGCGCTCCAAATACAGCCCGACGCCGGATAAGATCGGTAACGCGATACGCCCAGGCCCCAACCGGACCCAATAACACGAACCAGAATACGACAGCAAACAGTCTGTTGTTTGCCTGGATACAAACAGACTCCTCGACCAGTCGAGTGCGTACTTCGGGATCGTCCGGTACATCCTTCTCTGCCAACGACCTGGCGGTTTCTGCAATGCGTCCTGCATCATCGTTTTCGACAGCATGGCAATATTCAGTCACGTCTTCGCCAATGTCTTTAGGCCCAAGCGAGAAAAACAAAACGATGATCGCGAGTACGACGTAGGGAACATCAAACCACATGTCACCCAGGCCGAAGCGCACCAGGAACACCGGCAACACAAGCAGCACAGCAAGTGCGACAACCGGAATCAGAGCGGGCCAGTTAGCGAATTTGTTGCCATACTTAAAACCAGCGTCAATGGCCCGATCCAGCCAACGCAGCCTGCGCAAATGAAAAAGCTGTGTAGCCAGTCGCTCAACAAGAAGTCCGATCAGTAGTGCAAGAAGTTTCATTGGCTGTCGCGTTCGCAGGCGTCGTTGTTGAGGCCATCATACAATCGCAGCCAGTCGAAAGCGGGACCAGGGTCCGTTTTTCGACCCGGAGCGACGTCGCAATGTCCGGCGATAGAACGAGTGGTTAGCGACGGATAGGCACCCATGATGGCCTGAATCACAGAGATCAGACTCACATACTGTTCGTCGGTGTACGGCGCGTCATCGACGCCCTCCAATTCGATGCCGATCGAATAGTCGTTACAGCATGACTGGCCCCTGAAGCAGGAATCCCCTGCGTGCCATGCGCGACGCTCGAATGGAACGAACTGGATGACCTCGCCCAGGCGCCGAACGAGGACGTGCGCAGAGACAAGCAGGCCCTCGATCTCGCGAAAATAGGGATGCGCAGTCCAGTCAAGTTGATTGGTGAAGAGTGACTCAATGTACGACCCGCCATACTCACCGGGCGGCAAACTGATGCCATGCAGGATGATCAGCCTGGGTTCTGCCTGCGCGGGGCGTTCGTCCTGGTTTGGCGACGGACACTGTGTCGCCGGACGCAATAGTCCTGCCCCCGGGCTGACCGCAAATCTGGGAGATTCTGGGGAATTCAATCGAGTATGTTCCACTGTTCAGTGAGCGCTTTGACATGGTCAAACGTAACGGTGCCTAATGTCAACGTCACGGCCCACAGCATCAGTTCGTCCACGCAGGAAGATACCGCATGTCGCAAGCCCGCCTGTATATCGATGAACCTCTGAATATTGGGACCGAGCTCGAGATTAGCGGCGCTCGGGCCCGCTACATCAGTCGCGTGTTGCGACTTCGCCTGAACGACGAACTGAACCTGTTTGACGGCCTTGGTGGTGAACACCGCGCCACTATTCACTCTTTTTCCAGAAATTCTGTTCTCGTTTCAATCGATGAGCATGTGGAACGCGACGCCGAATCCGGACTGAAGATTCACCTGCTGCAGGGGATATCCCGCGGAGACCGAATGGATCTGGTGATGCAAAAAGCAACCGAACTCGGTGTTGCCGCGATGACACCGATTATCACAGAATATTCGGTCATCAAACTCGAGAAAAGCCGGGCTGAGAAGCGCTTGCAGCATTGGCGCGGAATTTGCGCAAGCGCGTGCGAACAATGCGGACGCAACATTCTCCCGATCGTGAACGAACCGGTACGCCTTAGATCGTGGCTTGGTGAGAACGTCGAGGATAGCAGCCGGCGATTGATCCTAAAGCCCGGAGCGCCGGCAACTTTACGAACGCTTATGAACAATACGGATTCTCTTACCGTCCTGGTCGGGCCTGAAGGTGGATTCAGTGAAGATGAATATGAACTGGCGGCGGCCACCGATTTTCACGCCGTTGGTTTGGGACCGAGAGTGCTGCGGACGGAGACTGCGGCGATAGCGATCACTGCGGGATTGCAGACGCTGTTTGGCGACCTGGCGGCTGAGCGGCAGCCGGGATGAAGCAAGCTAGCCCTGCACCGATTCCCCGGCAATCATTTCTTCAAGCATTTCAAGGTTCGGTATCAGCGGAAACTCGTTAATCATTTTGACACGACACAATATGGGCGCGTCCGACGGCCATCCCTCCGTTGAGTCAAGCTGAAGAACATCCTCATTCACACGTACCAGCTGCGGAAATCCCTGCGTCAGCACACCAAAGAATCCTGAGCGAACACCTCCGGTGCTCGAATAGAAAACGACCACCCTTGTCCTGCCGGTCGGCGCCGGCACATCTTTGCCAATCACGCCCTCAAAAGCGACTACGGGCAAGTCCCGCCCGTTCCAGCTGATACTCCCGAGCATCCAGTTCTGGTTGCCATCCTTCTGCACCGGTGGTGTGTACCGCACAACTTCTGCGACACATGCTCTTGGTACGATCAGGCGTTCATCCACCAACGGCACAAGCAGGCTATAGAGTTCTTCATCGGCACTCACTGCAGTGAGACTCCCTGTTCGTCGAGCAGGCGGCGAATGGAATCCAGCAACTGGGAATCCTGATAGGGTTTGCCAAGATAATCATTGACGCCAATCTCGATCGCACGCGCGCGATGTTTATCGCCGACCCTGGACGTGATCATGATAATCGGCACATCGGAAACACGACCATCATTCCTCACATGAGTCGCGAATTCATAGCCATCCATGTTCGGCATCTCAATATCGAGCAGAATAATGTCTGGTTTTGCGTCCTGGAGAACGCGAATAGCGTCGAGACCATCCCTCGCCGTTATAACCCGCAGCCCATTTCTTTCGAGGAATTTCTCCATCACGCGGCGCACCGTGATCGAATCATCGACAACGAGTGCCAGCGGCCTGTCATCGACGGGCGTCGGCGCTGCGTTTTTCAGTTCAACCACCGGAGCACCCGCGCGAACCAGCGCATTGATATCGAGTATGAGAACAATGCTGCCGTCGCCCAGAATTGTCGCGCCGGATATGCCGCGTATGCTCGCCAGCTGTGGCCCGATGGATTTGACGACGATCTCCTGGCTGGCAATCATTTCGTCGGTCAGGAGCGCGGCAGAATGATCTCCCGCACGGACGAGAATAATCGGCACGAATGCATCTTCCTCCGGCAGTTGAGCCGACTGGCCTCCAAGGTACATGCCGAGGTGGCGAAACCGATACACCTGATCGCCATACTCGTAGCTGGGCTCACTCTGGCTCAACAGGTTCTCGAGCTCCGATCGCGCCATGCGCACGACGCCTTCAACTGTCGGTAACGGCAAGGCATAGACCTCTGCGCCAGTTCTGACAATCAACGCCTGGGTGATGGCAAGCGTAAACGGTAGCCGGATTGTGAAATTCGTTCCCTGTCCGATGACTGACGAAATCTGCAGCGAACCGCCAAGCTGTTTGATTTCGTTGGCGACAACATCCATGCCGACGCCACGGCCGGCACTCTGCGTCACCTTCTCGGCTGTGCTGAATCCTGGCGTCAGGATCAACTGCATAATGCCTTCATCGGTGACTTTGCTGCCCGGCTGCAATAATCCCTTCTCGTACGCGGCACGCCGAATTGCTTCAACATCGAGACCGGCACCATCATCAGCCACGTCGATGACCATCTCGGCGCCTTCACGCTGCAAACGAATTGTGATTCTGCCACTGGCCGGCTTGCCGGCTGCCAGTCGATCGCCCGGCGATTCGATACCATGCACGATGGCGTTTCGCATCATGTGTTCGAACGGCGGCAGCATCTTGTCCAGTACCTGTCGATCGAGCTCTCCCGAGGCACCCTCGACCGCAAGCTCAGCCTTTTTCCCGGCCTCGGATGCAGCCTGCCGCACCAGTCGCGTCAGACGCGGCACATGCTGCTGAAACGGAACCATGCGCGTACGCATCAGGCCATCCTGCAGTTCCGCAGTAACGCGCGACTGCTGCACCAGCAACGTCTCTGCCTCGGCTGTCAAAGTCTGCAGGAGGTCCTTAAGGCTGGCCATGTCGCTCGCTGACTCTGCGAGCGCGCGTGACAGCTGCTGAATATTGGAATACCTGTCCAGCTCCAGGGGATCGAAATCCTGCGCGACGAGCGTGTCCTGGTGGCCGTGCATGATTTGCGCTTCAGTTTCAATCTCGAGTTTGCGCAGTTGTCCGCGCAGTCGCGAGACGGTCTGCTCCATTTCGTCGACATGAAACTCGATAGATTTGATCTGCTGACTGAGTCGGGAGTGATAAATACTGATTTCGCCGGCCGCGTTCAGCAAGTCTTCAAGCAGCTCGGCATCGATACGCGCGAATTCCTGGCGAACCTCTCCTGTTCGTTGTGCGGTCGGCAAGGCCCGCACTTCGGCAACACGCTCCATCGGTCTTTCGGGAGGCGGCCCGGCTGGCTCCGCAACCGGCGCCTCAATATCCGTCGGCTCATCGATCGTCGCCTCGGTAACCACCGGCTCTTCGACCGCCGGCGGAGTTACTGCGGGTTCCGCCACCACGTCCTCCGCGGGAGGAAGCGCTTCGATCGGCGGCGGCTCCGTCGGCACAACGGGCTCTGCAACGACGTCATCTGCCGCGCCAGAATCCTGGCTGGCCGGCGAGTCGACAATCACCATGCTCAGCGTCTCTTCGGGCTCGATCGTGAACTCGGCGGCCTCGCTCGTCTCAACGTCGTCGGGTGCTGCTTCCGCCACCGTCGCTGCAATTACCGATTCCGCAGAAATCTCTCCAGCATTTATCGCATGAATTCTTTGTTCCAGATCGGTCGAAGCCAATACCGGCTTGCCTGCAATCACCGTATCGCGCATTCGGTGCAGCTCATCAAAACTCTGCTGCAAGAGTTCGTCGATCTGTGGATTCGCCGGAATCCGGCCGTCATCTACATTGATCAGCAATGCCTCAATCTCGTGGCTTAAATTGCCCATCGCCGAGATTCCGGCCATTCGGGCGCCACCTTTGAGCGTATGCAGATGCCGCTTGAGTGCTTCGACCTGATCGCGGTCATTGCGATCAGATTTCCATGCATCCAGCGCCTGATCCGCTTCCTCCAGCAATTCGGCCGCTTCTTCCGAAAAAATTGCCGCGATTTCCGCATCGTAAGCCGAGTCTTCTTCGATCTCGGCAGGCACATCATGCAGTTCCACTACCTCGACGATCGCTGAATCTTCTTTTGGCACGGTCTGTTCGACGAGATTGGCAAGGTTCGTCAGATGTTCAATCAGAACGGCAAAATCGGAACGATTTCGCTCTGGCTTGTTGATATCTGCGACGATCGCCTCGAGCGCTTTTGCCGCGGCCCGCAACGCTTCCGTGCCTGACTGCTGAAATCCAACCTTGTAATCGTAAACACGGCGGACGAAACGATTGAGGGCGCCGGCCACCGAAACGCCGCGCTCGACATTAGCCATGTTTGCGCTGCCATGCAGCGTGTGGCACGCCCTGTGCAGCTTGTCGGTCACATGAAACGGTGGCTCGTGACCCTCGCAGGCATCCAGGTAGTCATATATCACCCTGAGGTGGCCTGATGTCTCTTTGGAGAAGATATCCAGCAGGACAGGGTCCATTTCCAACGCAGCAATGGATTCCTGCGCCGCCTTCGGTTCCGCAGTCGCAATGGTCAGGATTGCCGCATTCGGATCTCCCTCGCTGAACGCATTTGCGCGAGCCATTAGCAAACTGATATCGGTCTGCGGTTCGGTACCTACTTCCAGCTGCTCAACCAGTTCCGGCAATGCGTTCGCAGCGGCCAGAATAAAATCAACCATTGGCGGGATACGCACGAGCGTCTTGTTGATCAATTTGTTCAGCAGGGCTTCTATGCTCCACGCATATTCCCCGATGCGCTCGGCCCCGACCATTCTGCCACTGCCCTTCAACGTGTGAAACGAGCGACGCACCGTAATCAACGTTTCCATGTCGTCCGGAGATTGCGCCCACTGCGGCAGATTCCGGTTGACGGTCGCTATTTCTTCCTTCGCCTCCTCGATAAACAATTCGAGAAGTTCGGGGTCGAGGTGCTCCGCCGATTCAGAAACCACCGGCGCAGGCGGCATAACCGTAGTAGCCTGCTGCTCGGCCGGTGGCGGCGTGGGTAGCTTTTCCTCTGCGGCGATCGCGTCGAAATCAGGACGTTTAATGGTCAACGTGCCTGTTGGCGAAGTCTCGCTGGGTTTGGCCTCTGCCGGCGCCGCAACTGCGGGTCGCTCAGCAGCAAGCCGCGCCTCGAGATCACGCAAAACCGCAAGACAGGCCTCGGCATTGTCCAGCATGTACCAGGGTTCGCTGCGACCGGCCTTGACCGTCTCCATGTAATACTCGATGCTGACAATAGCGTCGGCGAGGCGGTCCGTTTCTTTTTGCGTCAGCCGAGCTGGGCCTTCGCCAGACAAAGACAGCGCTAACAGTGTTCCGACCCGGTCAACGATCTCCATCGCGCGGGATTTATTCAACATCATCAGGCCGGCCTTGATGCCGCGTATCAGCGCGGGAACCGCGTCGAGTCCCTGCGAGCTTCGCTTCGAGGTAAGACTTTGGCTGAATGTTTCCTTGATGCGGGCCAGATTGATAATGCTTTCCCGCATCACGGCTTCCGCAACCTGCTTATAATCCGCGTCCTCCTCTGGCGGCAGCTCAGGTTGATCACCCGCATCGACTGGCGAATCGGACGGTACGATCAGTCGCACCAGCTGTTGATCGAGCCGGTCCTCTACGCGCAGCAAAGTTGACGCGATTTCGACAATGGTTTTCTCGTTGACCGGCCCCCCTTTGGATACCACACCCTTGAGGCGGTCTATTTCAGAATCTATGTCACCGCGGAGCTCTCCCAAACCGAGTACGCCCAGTGTATCGCTAATCTTTTTGAGCAAATCGAGCTGCGGCACCAGTTCTGCCGAGTTGTTCATGCCTGTTCGTACGAAGATATCCAGCACGTCTTTTACGCGGCTGAGATCCTCCTTGATCGCCGCCGCGACCGTCTGCATAAGCTTCACGCTTGGTGCAGACAGGGCTTCCCGGGCATGCTCAACCTGTTCGTCGCCGGGCAACAGCTCGGCCAGGTTGAAGGCAGCCCGAATCTCACTGATGCGCTCTCCGGCATGGCTGGAGCGCGCCACGTAGTAAAGCAGATTATTGAGCAGATCCGTGACCGGGTGCGCGTCAAACGCTTCCAGGCCCTCGTCAATCAGGAGTTTCATCTGGCGATCGGTCTGGCCGAGAAGGCGTTTTAACGCGACTGAAGTCTCCAGACCGCCGTTTCGCAATGACTCGAGCACGCCGCCAACCACCCACCAGAGCTGGAACATATCGTCCCGGTTCGCAGCATTTTCCAGCGCGAGAGTGACGTCTGACAAAGTCTGCAGATGCCGCTCATTGTTGCCACCCTGAATCCAGCCGAGCAAGGCCAGTTGAAACTTTGGTCGGAGCTTCCTGGCAATGAAGACAGGATCTTCTCCGCTCGCCTCATGCACGCCCCTGCCAGCGGGTTTGCTCTGCGGCGACAAATTCAGGAGCAACAGCGTGCCCTCTGATAATAGCGGCTGCCCGCGTACAGCCCGCAGATCATTCAGCATCGGCAGTAAAACGAGGGCAATGTCGCGGCCACCGCCCAGCAGTCGTTCGATATATATCGGGAGTTGTACCATTGCACGGGTAAGTGCATCGAGACCATCCTCACGACCTTTGCCCGCACGCAACGTGGCGAGGTAGCTACAAACGGCCTCCATCTCTTCGGCGAGCAGGGCCGCACCGTAAGTCTCCGTCATTTTCAGGGCGCCGCCGACCTGGTGCAGCAGTTGTCCGCAGCGAACCAGCGCGGCAGAACCGCCACGACCATCCACACAATCTTCCAACGCCAGGTGCGCGTTGTGAATCGTGTCCAGCAGCTCTTCGCTGACAACGGCGAGTATATTCGCGGCGGCCTCGACAGTATTGTCGAGTTCTGGCGCGCTGTGGATGCCTGATGGGCTACTCATTTCGTGTCGTATGACTGGCGGGGCTTATCCCGCTGCTTTTTCCTGTGCCTGCTGGGCTGCTGCAGGAGAATTGCTCGAAGCCTTGGCCAATGCGCTGCCCTGCAACGCCGAGCTCGGCAACGTAAATCCTGCGACGGTCTGGCGAAGTTGCGAAGCGAGTTCCGAAAGCTTGGAAATCGACGCTGCCGTTGCGATCGTCGCCTTGCCTGTCTGATCGCTTATCTCTTTGAGCTTTGTCGTTCGCCTGGTCACGTCTGCTGCGGAGCCAGCCTGCTGTCGCGCCGAACCGGAAATGTTCTGCACAAGATTCGCAATCTGATTCGAGACCTGCTCGATCTCGTCCAGTGCGGCGCCGGCATTTTCCGCCAGCAGCGCACCGCCGACAACATCGGTCGTACTGCGCTCCATGGACACGACTGCTTCATTGGTGTCGGTCTGAATCGTGCGCACCAGCACCTCGATCTGCTTCGTGGCATTCGTTGAGCGCTCTGCAAGTCGTTGCACCTCATCCGCGACGACCGCAAATCCTCTGCCTGCTTCACCTGCCATTGAAGCCTGGATGGATGCATTCAGTGCCAGAATATTGGTCTGCTCGGCAATATCATTAATCAGTTCGATGATATTGCCGATCTCCTGCGAGCTTTCACCCAGTCGCTTGATTCGTTTGGAAGTCTCCTGAATGGTTTCGCGAATCGCGTTCATGCCATCGATCGTTCGGCGCACCGCGTCGCCGCCCTTGTGCGCTACCTCGACGGAATGACGAGCAACATCCGAGGATCTTTCCGCATTTCCGGACACTTCTTCAATCGAGCCGGCCATCGAGACTATGGATTCCGTGGCGGCGGATATTTCTTTGGTTTGCGTATCTGCGGCGCGTGCCATATGTACCGCGGTGTTCTCGGTCTGTTTCGCCGCCGAGTCGACCATGATCGCCGTTTCGTTAATGGTCGCCACCAGTTCTCGAAGCTTCTCGATCGCGTAATTGATTGAGTCAGCGATTGCGCCCGTTATATCTTCCGTGACCGTCGCCTCAACGGTGAGATCACCATCCGCCAGACTGCCCAGCTCATCCAGCAAACGAAGAATCGCCTGCTGGTTACGCTCATTCTGTTCTGTCTGTTCCCTTGAACTTTGCTCAAAAACCGACGCCTTCGAGTGCAGAACGGCGAGACCACCCACTATCAGCAAGGCGACCACGAGAATGCCGATAGGCAAGTACGGGTTGCCAATTATACCTGGCGAACTGGTGCCACCACCGCTCGTCAACCCCAGGTAAAGCAGAGCGGCTGCCGCGAGAATAAGCACTGCAAGCAGGATCGCCAGGATTTTGAATGTAGAAGAGTTTTCAGATTTTAAAGCCATGGCTTCGCAACGTATTAGTGTATTAGTCAGATTTCGATTTGCACCGCGCTATTCGGCGGCGGCCTGTAAAAAGGTATTGCTTTCAAGGAGATCATAGAGATTGAACACAGGCCACGTGTCGCCGGTTCGCTGGTAGGCACCCGCGATAAAACGATCACAGCGAGCCGCCGTCTGTGGCCAGGTGTCAGTGTATTCATTGTCCATAAAGCGCCGGAATCCCTGTACTTCGTCGACGACCAGACCGGCCGGAATCTCGCGGTGATTCACAGAAATAACGCGCGTCATGCGACGAAGTGACGTACGGCCACTCCCGAGGTGCATTTTCAGATCGATCAACGGCAAAAGGTGGCCACGCAGGTTAGCGATGCCCAGCAGCCAGCGTTTGGACCCGGGTACGCGGGTCATCGCCTCGGGCAACATCAGGACTTCTCGCACCTGATCGCGCTGCGCAACGAAGTGCTCCTGGCCAATGCGAAAACCGATTCCCACCCACTCGTCAGCTATTTCACCACTACCCTTGCCGGCCACTGCAGTGCGGCTGCGCCGCTCAATCTCGCGAAGTAGCTCAAACGGCCGGTCAACCAGGGAAACCAGATCGGGCGCGGTGCTCATTCAGTCAGCCATCACCGAGTTAATCTTGGCGACCAACTCCTTTTGCCCGACTGGCTTGACAATGTATTCGACAGCGCCTTGTCGCATACCCCAAATCTTGTCGGTCTCCTGATCCTTGGTCGTGATCATAATGACCGGAATATCGGAGGTCCGGGGATCCTGGGTCAGCTTGCGGGTTGCCTGGAAACCATTCATTCCCGGCATCACGACATCCATCAATATGCAGTCGGGGCGCGACGCCCCGGCCTGCCGTATGCCCTCCTCACCGCTGTCCGCGACAAGCGTTTCGAAGCCGCCCTTCTCAAGCATGCTCTGAAACAGATGCAGCTCCGTGGGCGAATCATCGACTATCAGGATTACAGCCATCCTAAGCCCCTCATTTAATCTGGTTTGAAATTGCGCCAAGCAATTCATCTTTCGTGAACGGTTTGGTCAGGTACTGCTCGGAACCCACAAGTCGACCACGAGCGCGGTCAAAAAGGCCATCTTTGCTTGACAGCATGATCACCGGCGTCTGCTTGAAGACTTTGTTGTGCTTAATGAGCGAGCACGTCTGATAACCGTCGAGGCGTGGCATCATTATGTCTACGAAAATCAGGTCCGGCTGGTGATCCGCAATCTTCGACAGAGCGTCGAATCCGTCGATTGCAGTAAACACCTGGCAGCCTTCCTTCGACAACAAGGTTTCCGCCGTGCGGCGAATTGTCTTACTGTCGTCAACCACCAGAATTTTGAGACCGTTGAGACCTCGAGAAACATTATTTGACACTGGATATCCTCGCCCAGTTGCCATCACAAATTGAGATGGCATCCCCAAAACTATTGCAACGGCACGTCTGCACCGATTCTGCGCCAGGCTCGACAGGCCCAAATCACGAATAAGTTTCCATAATCTCTGCCAAGCAAAAAGACTTGTACCATATTGACCAAAATGCCGCCATGACGCGCCACGCAGCGTGGAATTCCATCCCGCACAGCGGCCTGTCCGACAGCGGCTTTTACATCGTCGTGCAAGCGTTTTCTGCCCCGGAAACTATCGATGTCACGGGCAGTATGAGCTGTTTGAAAATCTCCTGCTGATCGAAATTGAGCGGAGCGCGAAAATACCCGCACCTGTCCACTGCCCGGGAAACATTCGGTATAGTAGCCGACCTCATCGCCCAAGCCGCGCAGGATCAAGAATATGTCCGACAGCAAGCTTCGCGTCGGTGTCGTCATGGACCCGATTGATTCGATCAAGCCCGTTAAGGACAGCTCGATGGCCATGTTGTTAGAGGCACAACGGCGCGACGCGGAAATCCACTATATGTTGCAGGCGGATCTGAGAATGCTGGCGGGTGTCGCACTTGCACGCTCCCGGCTGCTGCGTGTACGCGATTACGAGGCGGACTGGTTCGACTTCGGCACGGCACAGGATATCCGCCTCGGCGATCTCGACGTCATCCTGATGCGCAAGGATCCGCCGTTTGATATGGAATACATCTATACCAGCTACATTCTGGAGCGCGCGGAAGAAGCAGGGGCGTTAATCGTCAACCGACCGCAAAGCCTGCGCGACATGAACGAGAAAGCCTACACCGCGTGGTTCCCGCAATGCGCGCCATTGACGCTGGTGACGCGATCGATGCCGGACATGAAGGCTTTTCTCGCCGAACATCGGCGAATTGTCGTCAAACCTCTCGATGGCATGGGCGGCAAGTCCATATTTGTGATATCGGCCGGCGACAACAATGCCAACGTTATATTCGAAACACTGACGGACCATGGTGAGCGGTTTGCGATGGCCCAGGTCTTTATCCCGGAAATCAGTGCGGGTGACAAACGGATTCTGCTGGTCGACGGCGAACCGATCCCTTATGCGCTGGCGCGAATTCCATCTGCCGACGACAACCGGGGAAATCTCGTGATGGGCGCGGTTGGTGAGGCACGCGAACTCACGGACCGCGATCGCTGGATTTGCAGCGAGATCGGGCCCGAACTGAAGGACCGGGGCGTGATATTCGCGGGCATCGACGTCATCGGCGACTTCCTCACGGAGATAAATGTCACCAGTCCGACCGGTATCCGCGAGTTGGACCGTGCATTTGACCTCAATATCGCCGGGACGCTATTCGACGCGATTGAGTCGAAAATGGCCTAGATTGGGCTTTTCTGCCGAGATTATGGTGATTCGCGCCAGCGCCCGGGGTTTCTGTTGTGCCAACGGGTGACCTGCGTCTCACCGCTGACTTGAAGGGGCCGTTAAACTGGACAATTCAGTGATGGCCTGTGAGAGAATGAGGCTATCAGGGGTTTTCGGGCAGGACACCTGCTTGGGTTATGGCTGAAGAAGCGCATAAATCTGGCAATAAAGCATCTTTCGATTCGATCGACCATGGTTCGATCGATGACATGGTGCTCGAACGGCTACCGGTCCAGGACCGACTGCCGCCTATGCTTTTTTTGGCCGCCTTGATCCACGGCATTCTTATCATCGGCATTACTTTCAATAGCGTGCTTGGCGATGAGTTTGCGGATGCTATTTCACTGGAGGTCACGATCGTGGCCGATCCGGACTCAAATGCAGTGGAGCCCGATCGAGCAGAGTACCTGGCCCAGGCAAGTCAGCAGGGCGCCGGCAATACCCAGGAGCAATCCCGGCCCAGTGCCCGCGTCGCAAGCATCGTTCCAGTCGACAATATTGGCATCGAAGACGGTGATAGCCGCGAAGAATCATCGGCAGTTGAACGATTCTCGGATCAGTTACTGAGTGCACGCGCCGAGCAGGACTTCAAAGTAACGGACGACCCCCGCGAGAACCCGTCGCAGGAAGAATCCACCGCTGCGAATCTCGAGGCCGGGATCGAAATTACCCTGCCGCTGCCACAGGACGATGTGCCGAATCCGTTCATTCGTGACGAAAATCCGCGCGAACTGGTCACGAGCGTCGACACAAAGGAAGCGACGATTGCCGGATACCTGAATCGCTGGAAGACGAAAATCGAGACCGTCGGGGTCAAGTATTTTCCCGAAGAGGCCCTCGCCGAAGGGGTTTCCGGCAGCCCCACACTCGAAGTCACCATCAGTGCATCGGGTCAGTTACAGGAAGTCCTGGTGCGACGCTCTTCGGGCTCGAAAGCTCTTGATCAGGTCGCGCTCAGCATTCTGCGGCGTGCCGCCCCTTTCGATCCGTTTCCCGAGGCGGTGCGGCTGGACTATGACCAGCTTCGCTTTGCCTACAAATGGCAGTTCAATCACATGAACATGCAGGCGACCGCCCGGGCCAACTAGCAAGACCAGAATGCCTCTATAGTTGGCGTCAACGGAAACAAAAAGAGCCAAAAGAGGGTCAGACCCCGATTCCAGCCTGTGCGATAATCGTGCAATGGAACTGAAAGATTCGCTTAGCAACCAGCTACTGATCGCCATGCCGGGAATGGCGGACCCGAATTTCAGCACGACAGTCACCCTGGTCTGTGAGCACAACACGGAAGGCGCCCTGGGGATCGTGATCAACCGCCCGCTCTCCATCAATCTTGGCGGCCTCTTCGAACAACTCGACCTCGACAGAGCCGATTCGACTGTCGCTAATCACCCGGTCCTGAATGGCGGTCCGGTCGCACCTGAACGCGGCTTTGTATTGCATAACCCGGTAGACAGCTTCGAAAGCACGGTTGATGTGTCGTCAGACATTCAACTGACTTTGTCGCGCGACGTCATCGATGCAATGGCGGCCGGCGCCGGTCCGGATCAATCCTTGATTGCGCTTGGATACGCCGGCTGGGATGCGGGTCAACTGGAGGCCGAAATCCTCAGCAACACCTGGCTAACCGTACCCGCCAGCGCGGAGGTCATATTCGACGTGCCCTTCGGCGATCGTTGGGCGGTCGCAGCAAAAACCATCGGCATCGATATCAGCAAGATGTCACCGCATGCCGGACACGCCTGAAACTATCCTCGCATTCGATTTTGGCAAGCGGCGCATCGGCGTTGCTGTCGGTCAGCAGGTGACATTCTCCGCCAGTCCACTGAAGTTCGTTGCCAATGGTCCGGAAGGCCCGGACTGGCAGCAGATCGCCGCGCTCGTCAGTGACTGGCGACCGCATCGCCTGATCGTCGGCATGCCAAACCACGCCGACGGCTCCGCGTCGGACATAGGCAAAGATGTCGAAGATTTCATCGATGACCTCGGTCGATACGCGATGCCTGTCGAATCAGTGGACGAACGCTATTCATCGCTCGAAGCGGAGCAACAGCTCAAATCCGAGCGTGCCGCCGGCATGCGCGGCCGCATTACGAAAGACATGATCGACTCGGCCGCGGCCGTTCTGATCGCGGAACGCTGGCTGAAAAAAGAGTTTTAATCAGAGTAGAATGCGTGCGCCATGGCCGAATCAAAACACGACAAGATAGTTGATGACGTTGACCTGCAGGTCACATCGAACGGTCAGCTAAGGCATTTTCTGACCATGCGTGGGCTTGAACGCCAGCAGATAATTGAACTGCTCGACAGATCCCAGGATTTTGTCATTGCCGAGGGTCAGGCAGTGGTCCGATCCACGGCACTCCGTGGTAAAACTGTGGCAAACCTTTTTTTCGAACCAAGCACGCGCACCCGAGCGTCATTTGATCTTGCCGGCAGAAGACTCGGCGCCGACGTACTTAATCTCGACGTGAATACATCGTCTCGCAAGAAGGGCGAGAGTATTCTGGACATGATCTACACCCTGCAAGCGATGCATGTCGATGTGTTTGTCGTCAGGGATGCAGAGGCGGGCATCTCGGCTTTTATCGCACGCCATGTCAACGATTATGTCAGCGTGCTGAATGCGGGCGAAGCGCACGTATCGCATCCAACCCAGGCTTTGCTGGACCTGCTGACCATTCGCCAACACAAAGGAAGAATTGAAGGTCTCACAGTGGCGATTGTTGGTGATATCGCTCATTCTCGCGTCGCCAGGTCCATTTCGGAAGCGCTCGTCACCATGAACGTGGGTTCATTGAGACTCGTGTCGCCAAAGACACTTGCCCCCGACGCCGGCTCGTTTCCGGCGGAGGCGACCATCACCGCGGACCTGGATGAGGGAATTGCGGGCGCCGATGTGGTCATGGCGCTCCGCATACAGCGTGAACGAATCGTTAACCTCGACGGAATTCCGGGCATTGATGAGTATTTTTCTACCTATGGTGTTAGTCATAAACGTATGACACTGGCCGCGAAAGACGCGATTGTGATGCATCCGGGACCGATGAATCGCGGCATCGAGATCGAATCCAGCCTTGCCGACAGTCCATGCTCTGTTATTCGAGAGCAGGTCAGAAACGGTGTAGCGGTCCGCATGGCCGTCCTGTCGACCGTGGTCGAATCCCAGACTGGCCTGTACACATGACCACGTCCTATCAAGCCAATCGAGGCACAATTTTTGTTGAAGACGCGCGCATCACGAGCGTTCTGGAATACCCGGGTGAACAATTTGTCATTCGCCTCGATTCTCCGCGATGCGCGTCTCGCGCGACGGCCGGGAGTTTCATTCACATTCAATGCGACGAAGCAATACCCATGCGGCGCCCTTTATCGATTATGCGGGCCAGCGCGACCGAGGGTTGGGTCGAAGTTCTTTTCAAGATTGTCGGCGTGGGCTTGCGCGCGCTGTCCAGGAAACAGCCTGGAGACGAGGCAAGTGTCATCGGTCCGATTGGTCGTGGCTTCACACCCGCGAGGCATCGACCGCGGACACTGCTGATTGGCGGTGGCGTCGGGATTCCACCGATGATCTATCTTGCGGAAGTGCTACAGGAGGACAGTCACTGGCGTCCGCTGGTCATAATGGGTTCCGAGATTCCGTTCCCGTTCGAATCGGCTCCTTCGTCGATCGAGACACCCTGGCTGTCACCAGAGACAAGAAGCACGATGCCGCTCCTTGAGCGCTGGGGCGTCCCAACCCGCCTGGCAACGCTGCAGGGTTATCCTGGTTGCTACCCAGGGTATGTAACGGATCTTTCCCGTGAGTGGCTAAATTCGCTCTCCAAAACCGAATTGAGTGAAGTCAGTGTCTTTGCCTGCGGCCCGACACCTATGCTCGAGGCGGTCGCAAAGCTTGCACGCGAGCTTGATCTGCCGTGCCAGGTGTCGCTCGAGGAGTTCATGGCCTGCGCTGTCGGCGGTTGCGCCGGATGCGCGGTGCCCGTGCAGACTGACGAAGGCCTCGCGATGAAAAGAGTCTGCGTGGATGGTCCTGTATTCGACGCTGCCACCGTGTTCTCAGGATAAGAGAAGATGCTCCGGGACTTTGACCGCTACCCGCTGACGTTCGGCCCAACGCCGATAGAAAAACTTGCGCGCCTGTCTGAACACCTCGGCGGAGAGGTTGAACTTTACGCCAAACGCGAGGACTGCAATTCGGGCCTGGCGTTTGGTGGCAACAAAATTCGCAAGCTTGAATACATCGTGCCGGATGCCATTGCGGCGGGCGCTGACACACTGGTGACCATCGGCGGCGTGCAGTCGAATCACACCCGGCAGGTGGCAGCTGTAGCGGCAAAAATCGGGATGAAATGCCGACTCGTGCAGGAAAGCTGGGTTCCTTTTCAGGACGCCGTGTATGACCGCGTCGGCAACATCCTGCTGTCCCGTGTCATGGGTGCTGAAATCGAACTGGTCGACGAGGGTTTCGACATCGGGATTCGCGAGAGCTGGGAACGTGCACTCGAGGATGTAAAGGATAAGGGCGGCAAGCCCTATCCAATCCCTGCTGGCGCGTCCGTGCACAAATTCGGCGGACTCGGCTTTGTCGGGTTCGCAGAGGAAGTACGGGTGCAGGAGGAAGCGCTGGGCTTCAAGTTCGACTATATCGTCGTCTGTACGGTTACGGGTTCCACGCACGCCGGGATGGTGGTTGGTTTTGCAAAAGACGGGCGCGCCCGGAATGTCATCGGCATCGACGCCTCCTGTACGCCCGAGCAAACGCATGCGCAGGTCCTGGATATCGCCCGGAAGACCGCGGACCTGATCAACCTGGGAACGGACATCGCCGCGGACGATGTCGTTTTAAAGGTCGACTATGCTTACCCTGTCTACGGCGTGCCGTCTGAAGAAACCAACGAAGCCATGCGGCTATGCGCCCGTCTCGAAGGCATGATGACCGACCCCGTTTATGAGGGGAAATCGATGCAGGGCATGATCGATCTCGTAAAGACCGGCTTCTTCCCACCAGGCTCTAAAGTGCTCTATGCACATCTCGGTGGTGTCCCGGCAATAAACGGCTACAGCTACATTTACAGAAACGGATAAGGCTAGTCGCGCACCATCTCGGTCGCGCAGAGTTCTCGTCCGTCGCAGACGACCCGACACATCTTTCCGGACGGCGCATCGCGGACCTGATTCTGCAATCGATCGCTGCCCAGCCGCACCCGACCCGCACCGTGACCTCGCCCTCGAGCATCAGCAGATCGTCGAGGAATACCTGCACAGTCTGGAGATGACCGAGCAATTCGTGTCGCATGTGGAATTCGGCTTTTAGCGTGTAGCCCGGTTCCTGTTTCTGGATTTGCGACAGCTCAATATCGAATTCGCCAAACTCACGGCCAGCCTCGTCGCGAAACTCTGCTTCGTATTCCCATTTCTTTTTCACGCGCTTGCCGAAAACAAGCGCGAAAACGATCAGCAACAGGAAACCCAGGCCGATGTACTTGAAAACAGTCAGGACAAAATCGAACACGTCTTATCCGTCACTTGTACTTGTCGTTCAAGCCCGCTCCACTCTTGATCAGTGGGATAATCTTCTTGATGCGGGACAGTTTGGTCGTCTCTCTCTTGGCCTCGGATATGTATTCGGCATACTCGCGCTGTTTTCCGGGTGTAAGTTCGCTGAATTTCCTGGCCGCTGTCTTATTGCTCTCCAGTGCGTTCACCAGTTCGACCGGCACAGTTACGGGTTTCTTCTTCGCGGGTCCAATGCTCTTGCCGTCTTTAACCAGCTGGATGGCTTCTTTCACGTAGCGCTTGATGAGCGCCGGCTTCAGGTCGCCAGATGATTGCATTCGCCACTGCCGCAGCGCTTTGGTCTTGCCTTCCTGGGCATTCACCAATACCTTGCTCTCATCTGCAAGAAGTGCGCCCTGATAAAACCAGAGCCCTACATAGGATTTGAAAGCACCAATGCCGACGACATTCTTGCCGTCACAGGTGTAGCAAGGTGCGCCCCACTTTACCTCCTCGGTCAACCCCGTCTGTCCCAGAATATCCCGGAGGCGAGTCAGCTCGTCGCCCCAGAATTCTGCATTGTCAATGTAGTCGTCAACTGATTTGGCGCGCTTCATCGTTTTACCCTAGTCTCCGTCACACTGGTCGTCAATGTTACAGAAGCTCGTTTTGTTGTAGTTTTGTCAGGACTAAAGAACAGTTTTCGATGTGGGGGAAATCATGAAACGTGCAATAGAGATCTGCCTGTCTATCCTGCTGGTCCCGATAATCTCGATGGGCGCAGACGAGGATGCTGCACCCGGGTTCAACGAATCCACATTTGCCGGTCTGGAGATGCGCAGCATCGGCCCGGCCATGATGTCGGGCCGAATTGCCGATATTGCGATCAATCCGGAAGACCCAAGCACCTGGTACGTCGGCGTCGGTAGCGGCGGCATCTGGAAAACCGAGAACGGCGGGACCACCTGGTCCACGATATTTGATGACCAGGATTCCTATTCGATCGGCTGTATTACGCTGGACCCGAACAATCCCGAAACCATTTGGGTCGGGACCGGCGAGAACGTCAGCGGACGTCACGTCGCCTATGGTTCGGGCGTGTTTCGTAGTCGTGATGGCGGCACTTCCTGGGAAAACATGGGGCTGACCGCCTCGGAGCACATCGGCATGATCCGCGTCGACCCGCGCAATTCGAATGTGATCTACGTTGCCGCACAAGGGCCACTCTGGTCCGGCGGAGGCGAACGCGGGCTTTACAAGTCGACCGACGGCGGCGCCAGCTGGGTCAAGTTGCTCGGGGACGGCCTCGGAAACACGAGCGTCGACGACCAGTACACAGGCGTCTCGGAAGTGCATCTCGATCCACGCAACCCTGATGTCGTCTACGCCGTCTCCTGGCAGCGATTCCGAAATGTGGCGGTTCTCATGGATGGTGGCCCCGGATCAGGCATTCACAAGTCGACGGATGGTGGCGCAACCTGGCGCCAGTTAACCGAGGGCCTGCCGGAGGAAGACCTGGGCAAAGTCGGATTCGCCATTTCACCACAGCAGCCGGCCGTCGTGTACGCAACGATTGAGCTGGCTCACAAAAAAGGGGGCTTCTATCGCTCCGAGGATGGCGGCGAGTCATGGGAAAAGCGCAACGACTACCTGTCCGGCGGCACTGGCCCGCACTACTACCAGGAAATCTTCGCGGATCCGCATCAATTCGACCGTGTCTATCAGATGGACGTACGACTGCACGTCACACACGATGGCGGCAAGAATTTCGAGACGATGACGTCGGAAACCAAACACGTCGATCACCATGCGATGGCTTTCCACCCACGCGACGAGGATTACCTGCTCGTCGGGAATGACGGCGGTGTCTACGAAAGCCTGGACCGGGGCACGACCTGGCGCTACATGGCAAACATGCCAATCTCTCAATTCTATAAAGTGGCTGTCGACTACGACCTGCCCTTTTACAACGTGTATGGCGGCACGCAGGACAACTCGAGTCTTGGCGGCCCGCACCGCACCGATAACAACGTTGGCATTCGCAATTCAGATTGGTATCTGACGCTGGGTGCCGATGGCCACCAGTCTGCAGCCGATCCGACGAATCCGAATATTATCTATGCAAACTGGCAGGAAGGTAACCTGACCCGTTACGACAGGGCGACCGGCGAAAGCGTCTACATCCGGCCACAGCCGGCTGCGGACGAAGTTGAGGAAAGATTCAATTGGGACGCGCCGATCCTGATCAGTCCGCATAATCCGGAGACCCTCTACTTCGCAAGCTATCGCGTCTGGCGCAGTGACAACCGTGGCGACTCCTGGCGCACGATTTCCGGCGACCTGACCCGCGACCAGGATCGTTTGCAACAACCCTTGATGGGTCGACGCTGGAGTGTTGATTCCAACTGGGATGTATCGGCGATGTCGCAATACAACACGATCACCTCGCTGTCGGAGTCGCCGATTGTGGCAGGATTGATTTATGCCGGCACGGATGACGGACTGGTCCAGGTCAGCGAAGACGGCGGCATGAACTGGCGGGAAATCGATTCTTTACCTGGCGTACCTGACAATTTCTTTGTGAACGATATCAAGGCCGGTTTACACGATGCAGACACCGTTTATGTCGTCGTGGACGATCACAAGGCAGGCGATTTTTCGCCCTACGTACTGAAAAGTGAAAACCGGGGACGCAGTTGGCGCAGCATTGCATCCAACCTGCCGGAGCGGCACGTTCTGTGGCGACTGGTGCAGGATCATGTCAATCCCGGCTTGCTGTTTGCCGCCACGGAATTTGGCGTGTTCTTTTCGGTGAATGATGGCGATGCGTGGACGAAACTCGCCGGTGGCGTGCCCAACATCGCGTTTCGTGACCTCGCGATCCAGACGCGCGAGAATGACCTGGTGGGCGCGACCTTTGGGAGGAGTTTCTACGTTCTTGATGACTACTCGCCACTGCGCGAAGTGACTACCGATATGCTGGAGACAGGCTCAGTACTGTTTCCGGTTCGCCGTGCACACTGGTACATACCCAAGCGTCCGCACTCCTGCACGTCTGTTGGCTGCGTAGACAGCCAGGGTGATGCTTATTTCGTCTCGCCAAACCCGCCATTTGGCGCGGTCTTTACCTATTACCTCGCGGAAGAAAGAAAGAATCTTAAAGATCAAAGAACAGATCGTGAGAAAGAACTTGCGGAGGCGAATGAGAACGTGACTTTCCCGGACTGGGATCGTCTCGATGAAGAAGCACTTGAAGATGACCCGGCGATCGTCTTCACGGTTACGGACACCGACGGAAACGTCATACGACATATTGAGGCGCCAGCCGGCACGGGCTTCCAGCGAGTGAACTGGGATCTGCGCTACCCCGATGTCAGTCCGTGGGTGCCTGAGGAAGAGCGCGATCCGAGTAGCAGCGCCGTGGGCGTGTTAGTCGCGCCGGGCACGTACCAGGTGAGCATGCACCAGCGCATTGACGGGGTGCTGACGGACCTTGATCAGATCCAGACGTTTGCTGTTGTATCCATTCGAGAGCCAACTCTACCGGGCAGTACACAACAGCAGCGAATCGCGTTCCAGCGCCAGGTCGATGAAATGCAGCGAGCGGTCGATGGCACGCTGAACTCGATCGAAGAAGTTCTTGTACAACTCGGCGCGATCGAGGAGGTGCTGCAAAACTCAACCGCAAACATGAGTCTCTACAGCCAGGCGAACTCGCTCGAGAAAGAGATCATCGGGCAACGCGATCGCCTGTCCGGCAATCAGACACGCGGCGAGTTTGCGGTGAATCGACCGGTGACGGTAACGAGCCGTCTGGGGCACGCGGCGTATAATCCGCATGCAAATGCGCACGGGCCCACTGCAACACAACGCGAGTCACTGACTATCGCACAGGATGTCTACGGCGAAGTCAGCGGAGAGTTAACACGTCTCGTCGATCGGGAATTTAAGGCTTTGCTCAGTGCGCTGGATGCGGCAGGCGTACCGTGGACACCTGGCCGGGGGATCCTGACTCCAAATTAGTCATCGATTTTGACGGTATATCGGACTGCCGCGGGCGCTTTCAGCCGAAGTTGACTTTGGCTTCAAGATTGGACCTGGAATCCGCGTGCGACATCGCTTCTTCCAGTGTGATAGTGCCGTTCTTATAGAGCTCGAGCAGTGCATTGTCGTAATTTTGCATGCCTTTTTCGCCGGACTCTTTGTGTGCATCCTTAACTTCGGAAATATCACCTTTAAGGATCAGGTCTTTGATGTGCGGTGTGTTGATTAGCAACTCAACGGCGGCCACGCGCTTTCCGGTGCGCGCCCTTACCAGTCGCTGCGACAGAATCGCGCGCAGATAGTGGCCGAGATCCATGAATACCTGCGAATGCTGCTCCTGGGGAAAGAAGTTGATAATGCGATCGAGTGTTTCCGGCGCATTATTGGAGTGCAGGGTTGCGAGTACCAGGTGTCCGGTGCCCGCCATGTCAATGGCGGATTGCATCGATTCCCGGTCTCTGATCTCGCCAATCAGCAGCACGTCCGGAGCCGCACGCATCGCGCTCCTCAAGGCGCGGGCGTACGACTTGGTATCAAGGCCGACTTCACGCTGATTGACAATCGATTGCCTGTTCGAATGCAGAAACTCGATCGGATCCTCAACCGTGATGATGTGCGACGACGTTTTCTCATTGCGATGATTAAGCATCGCCGCCAATGTTGTTGATTTTCCGCTGCCGGTTGCGCCGACCATCAGTATCAGACCCCGGCGCAGCATGACCAGCTCTTTCATTTGCTCCGGCATGCCAAGCTCATCCAGTGTTGGCATTTCGGCTGTAATGTAACGCAACACCATGGACACGTTGCCACGTTGATGAAACACGTTAACGCGGAAACGACCAAGCCCGGGCTCCGAGATAGCGAAGTCGATTTCCAGCTCACGCGTAAACGTATCCAGCTGCTCTTCATCCATGAGCTCGATCGCTGCCTGTTTCACCATTTTCGGCGTCATCTCCAGCTTGTTCACTGGCATGATTTTGCCGTCGATTTTTATCTTGGCGGGTGCAAACGGCGCGAAAAAGAGGTCAGAGGCCTTTTTCTCGACCATGAGTTTGAATAGCGGTTTTACATTCATTGGTTTACGAAGTCCGTGTTTCGGCTAGAAAGTATTCGCCGTATCCTCTTCCATGATATTCAGGCTCTCCGATTGCTGATCGGCAAGCGAAGAATCGCGTTTGCTTTCGAGTTTGACGCGCAGACGCAATTCGTTTTTGGAGTCCGCGTTGCGCATCGCCTCTTCGTATGAGATGGCGCCATCTTCATATAGTGCATACAGCGCCTGGTCGAAAGTTTGCATACCGAGTCTTGTCGACTTGGACATGATTTCCTTAATCTGACCGACCTCACCCTTGAATATCAGATCGGCGATTAGCGGAGAGTTGAGCATGATTTCCATCGCCGCGACGCGGCCAATGCCGGTCTCTCGAGGGATCAGTCGCTGCGAAATAAATGCCTTGGTGTTCAGCGACAGGTCCATCAGGAGCTGCTGTCGACGTTCCTCGGGGAAGAAGTTGATTATCCGGTCAAGCGCCTGGTTGGCGCTGTTCGCGTGGAGCGTTGCCAGGCAGAGATGGCCGGTTTCGGCGAACTGGATTCCATACTCCATCGTTTCCTTGTCTCGAATTTCGCCGATCAGGATGACATCTGGCGCCTGGCGCAGCGTATTCTTGAGCGCCGCATGCCAGGACTCTGTATCAACACCCACCTCCCGCTGCGTAATCACGCAACCGTTGTGCGGATGGACGTATTCGACCGGATCTTCAATCGAGACTATGTGGCCGCGAGAGTTCTCATTGCGGTGTCCGATCATTGCGGCCATCGTCGTTGATTTACCAGACCCGGTCCCACCGACGACGATACACAGACCGCGCTTATTCATTACCACATCTTTCAGGATGGGCGGCAGTTCGAGTGATTCAAGTGTCGGTATTTCTGTGGTAATCGTTCTTAGTACGGCACCTACCATGCCTTGCTGAATAAACGCGCTAACGCGAAAACGACCGATTCCCTGTGGCGAAATGGCGAAGTTGCACTCCTTGGTCGCGTCAAATTCCTTGACCTGTTTGTCGTTCATGATGGAGCGCACCATCATCGCGGACTGGTCGGGAGACAATGGCGTGTCAGTCGCCTTGTGAATTGTACCGTCGACTTTGATCGCCGGCGGAAATCCGGTCGTCAGAAAAAGATCAGAGCCCTCCTTTTCGACCATCTTCTTAAGCAGGTTTTGCGTCAATCGCACTGCTTGTTCGCGTTCCATTTACCTTATCTCCTGTTTCTGCGTCCGGCTCAGAAATTCTCTTTCATCACCGCGCGGAATCTTGCCTCTTCCTTGTTGATCAGGCCTTTCGCCATGAGCTCGGCCAGGTTCTGATCAAGTGTCTGCATGCCTGAACCCTGTCCGGTCTGAATCGCCGAGTACATTTGCGCAATTTTGCCCTCGCGAATCAGGTTCCGAATGGCGGGTGTTCCGATCATGATTTCGTGTGCCGCAATTCGCCCGCCGCCAATCTTCTTTAGCAGGGTCTGTGAAATTACTGCCCGCAGCGACTCGGATAACATCGCACGAACCATCTCTTTTTCGGCTGCGGGGAACACATCCACAATACGGTCAATCGTTTTGGCCGCAGAACTTGTATGCAAAGTACCGAAGACCAGGTGACCTGTTTCTGCACCGGTCAATGCCAATCGAATAGTTTCGAGATCACGTAGCTCGCCGACAAGAATGACATCCGGGTCTTCACGCAGTGCCGAGCGCAGCGCTTCGTTAAAACCGAGCGTATCGCGATGCACTTCGCGCTGATTGATGAGCGACTTCTTGCTCTCGTGTACAAACTCGATCGGATCCTCAATCGTGAGAATGTGATCGGGCTTGTTGTCGTTGATGTAGTCGACCATTGCGGCGAGCGTAGTCGACTTGCCACTACCTGTCGGTCCCGTCACCAGCACAATGCCGCGCGGATGCATGGAGACATCCTTGAATATCGCTGGCGCGCCGAGATCTTCGAGCGAGAGAATCTCTGAAGGAATGGTTCTGAAAACAGCCGCCGAGCCACGATTCTGATTAAATGCGTTGACGCGAAAACGGGCCAGTTTCGGGATCTCGAAAGAGAAGTCTGTTTCGAGGAATTCTTCGTAATCTTTACGCTGCTTGTCATTCATGATGTCGTACACCATGCTATTGACGTCTTTGTGGGTCAGCGCCGGCATATTGATACGCTTGATGTCGCCATCAACGCGGATCATTGGCGGCACGCCGCCGGACAGGTGAAGATCGGATGCGTTGTTCTTTACCGTAAATGACAACAACTGGGCAACGTCGACGGCCATGCTTCTCCCTCGGAATCTGGCTGGTCCGACTTACCATAACCCGGACCCATTGACTGCCTAGTATAGCGAAGCACCCGGAGCAAAACGTGATTAGAGTCACGGAAAACTTTCGAAAAATCCAAGATTTGCTGGCGAAAGCTGCTCTAGAGGCCGAACGATCTCCGGACCAGATACGGCTGCTGGCAGTGAGCAAGAAAAAGCCCCTGGAGGCCATTCTGCAGCTCGCTGAGGCCGGCCAGCGCGACTTTGGCGAGAATTTCGTCCAGGAAGGCGTGGGAAAAATCGAAAATTCGGGGCGAAACGACCTGATCTGGCATTTCATTGGCCACCTGCAGTCCAACAAGACCCGGGCCGTGGCTGAGCATTTTCAATGGGTCCATACTGTGGATCGACTGAAAATAGCGCGCCGGCTGTCGGATCAGCGACCTCACCACGCCGGAGACCTGAATGTCTGTATCGAGGTCAATATTGATAACGAACCACAGAAATCAGGGGTCCCGCCTGATCGGGTAGCGGATCTTGCCGCCGCCATCAAAAAACTCCCCCGCCTGCAGCTGCGCGGATTGATGTGCCTGCCAGCGATTCGGGAAGACGCGGATGAGCAGAGAATTCCATTCGCCGCGATGCACTCGCTGCTAGAGGCACTGAATGCGCAGGGCATCGAACTCGATACACTTTCAATGGGTATGTCGGCGGATTATGCTGCGGCCATCAAGGAAGGTGCAACCATCGTGCGGGTAGGAACCGCGATATTCGGGGCCAGAGACTAGTGCGGCAGCCGATTAATCAGGCGCAAGCGCTATTCAGCAGGACAGTATGCTGCTGCTGAATGGTCCGGCAAAACCGGCGGGTTTGAGCGCGCAGCCATGGTGCAGCGACTTTTTCATTGTGGAAACAGCCTGGACGGAGCGACTGAATGATTAGCAGCAAAGTGGGCCTGATCGGCGGCGGTAATATGGCGCGCGCTATTGGTGGTGGTTTACTGCGCGGTGGGATGCGGGCAACCGATCTGCTGATAGCGGAGCCCGACGAAGAGCAGTGTGATCGTCTCAGGCAGGAACTGTATGGCGCGATGGTGACCAGCGACAACAATAGGGTCGCCCGTGACTCGGATGTCCTGCTGTTCGCCGTCAAACCGCAGATTCTGAAACTCGTATGCGAACGCGTTGCCGATGACGTGCAGGAGTCCAGACCATTAATCATGTCAATTGCTGCAGGCCCGCGAATCGATGACATTGATAGCTGGCTCGGCGGCGGCCTGTCCGTGGTTCGGGTTATGCCGAACCAGCCGGCACTCATCGACCAGGGCATCTCCGCACTGTATGCGAACGAGCGCACCTCGGATGCCAGACGCGCGCTGGCGGAGAAGATAATGACGGCGGTGGGTCATGCCGTCTGGCTGGACTCTGAATCGAAAATGGATGCGGTAACCGCCGTATCAGGCACCGGACCCTCCTACTTCTATCTTCTTATCGACGTCATGATTGAGGCCGCGAAGAAATTCGGTATCGACCCTGATACGGCTAGAACGCTGGCTGTAGAGACGGCTCGCGGTGCAACAGCGCTTGCCGCAGCCGAGACGGAATCCATGTCGTCCCTGATAGAACGAGTGCGATCACCCGGAGGCACTACCACGGCGGCATTCGAGTATCTTGACCAGAAAGATGCCCGCGGTATCTTTGCAACGGCCATCGACGCGGCGGAAGAACGAGCAGCGGAACTTGCGCGGGAAGCTGGCAGCGCCAAATCAGGGTAAAGAAATGACACAGGCACTTTATTTCATCGTCAAGACACTCGCGCACCTCTACCTGCTGCTGTTCGTATTACGATTCTGGCTGCCGGTCCTGAGGGTCGATTTTCGAAATCCAGTCGCGCAAACTATCCTTCGTCTTACCTCGCCGCTTATCATCCCGCTGCGTCGCATAGTTCCAGCGATGGGACGAGTGGATACGGCCACGGTCCTGGTCGCACTGGGAATCGAGTGCGTGGTCGTGTTTCTGCTCCTGTCAATCCGTGGCGGGACAGCCGGTCCCGGATATATTGCTGCCACTGCGCTGTTCGAGCTCGCAATTATCAGTCTCAACATGTTTTTCTTCTGCGTTCTGATCAAGATCATTCTGAGCTGGGTAGCGCCGCAAACGCACAGCCCGGTCACCGCAATGCTCACGACCATTTCAGAGCCAATTTTGCGTCCGTTCAGGCGCTTGCTTCCGCCTTTCGGTGGATTGGATATTTCGCCCATTTTCGCCATCGTGCTCTTGCAGGCGGGCGTAATCGTTCTCCAGAACTACAAGCCCCTGCCCGTTTGAAACAGATGCAGATTCCGGTCCGCGTGCAGGCCTCCAGCAGCAAGTGCGAAATTGGGGGCATGGTCGATGGCCGCCTTAGAATCCGGACCAACGCCCCGCCGACCGTTGGGCGCGCCAACAAGGATGTCGCTCGTCAACTGGCGCAGGCTTTTCAGGTTCCAACGTCCCGGGTGACATTGAAATCGGGCGCCAGGAGCAGAAACAAGACATTTGTCGTGGCTGACCCAACTTGTTTTCCGCCCTGGACCGAGGACGGCGCCTTCAGGTAAGGCTGCCAATCGGCTATAGTCTGGCGATGGGCCGAATGACCTGACAGGGAGAGTAAAAAAATGAGAACCTGTAACACCATCGTCGCTCTTGCAACTCTCGCCGCACTGGCTGCTTGCGGTCCAGGCGATGACGCGACTGTTCCCGAGGCGGAGCCAGCCGCCGCATCTTTCGTGGATATTGGCAGTCATGTCATTCATTTCAGCGCGCAATCGACCGATCAGCTGCCAACGCGAGTCGCGCAGCAATACGGCATCGTCCGGAGCAAGAATCGCGCAATGCTCAATGTGTCAGTTCTGGAATCCGGCTCAAATACGGCGGTTACCGCTGAGGTCACGGTTAAGACGGTCAACCTGACCGGGCAGCTAAAGAACGTGACGATGCGCAAGATCGAAGAACAGGAAGCGATCTATTACATTGGCGAAACGCCGGTGGCGAATCAGGAGACCCTGATTTTTGACATTAGCGTCAAACCTGAAGGTGTCGAAGAATCCTCAGCCATGCGATTCAAGCGGCAGTTCTACACTAACTAGGGATCAGCCCAAAAAACCGGCAGGGCCAGAGTCCGTTGACGGACTGTGGCCCTTTTTCGTCGTCTTTTTGAGTTTATCCGGTAAAAAGCGCCTAAAAAGTCGAATTCGGGTTACCGCTTCAGCCATCTTGTGATATCGTCGCGCCGCTTTGGTACGGGCGGGACGTCTTCAATTGCGAAAATCTCCGACCCGTTTTTGTTTTTCTACAGGAGTTACTTTTTCATGGCAGTAAAAAAGAACGCCGGCGCAGCGAAGAAGCCGCCGACAAAATCAGAGATTTACAGCAAGATTGCTGACGACACCGGTCTGACCAAGAAAGACGTTGCCGCGGTTTTTGATTCTCTCTCCGGACAAATCAAAAAGAACCTCGGCGGCCGCGGTGGACCAGGGATATTTACAGTTCCCGGACTGATGAAAATGAAGGTCGTGAAAAAGCCTGCCAGGAAGGCAAGAATGGGTATCAATCCATTTACCAAGGAAGAGGTCATGTTCAAGGCCAAGCCAGCGTCAAAATCGGTCAAGGTTTTGGCACTCAAGGGTCTGAAAGACATGGTGTGATCTCTGCAGAGATTTCATGCGATAAAGCCGGAGCTCGTCTCCGGCTTTTTTTGTGGCCTAAAAGACGGACTGCGGGATCCAGGCAAGGCACTCAAGATCAATCCGCACCGAACTGACGTGCATTGATCGGTATGACAGGCGGATTGCGCTTTTTTGTGCCCCTGTCAATCGGCATGGGCGCTCTGGTGCAAGTGAGCATTAGAGATCAATCCTCAACAAGCAAATGATCACAGATTGACTCCGCGGGAGGATTGAGGTTCAGCCGCGAACTCACTCTGGCCGCGAGATCCGCTATACATTCCGCCCGACGAATTCTTCTACGGCATTGCGTAGCCGGGTCAACTTTCCGTGGAAGAAATGCTCCGTATCCGTGAAAACCTCCAGCTCCGGCCCTGGCTCGAGTTCATTGACCCAGGAGACAGTTTCTTCGATAGCCACAAGCTCATCCTGGTCGCCCTGAATGATCAGCCAGGGACAGTCCGGCTGCGGGTCCAGATGGTCCGCGAACCTAGCCACGGCAGGTGCAATGCTGATCAGACCGGCCGGTGCGGTCGCCACTGCGGCACGAATGGCCATCGCCGCGCCGAACGAGAATCCCGCAATCCAGAGGGGGACGTCGGGATACTCCGTTCTGGTCCAGGCGACGGCCGCAAGAACATCCTCGAGTTCACCCTTACCATCGTCAAAGGCGCCTGCACTCTTGCCGACGCCGCGAAAATTGAATCGCAGCACTGCGAAACCCAGACCCAGGAAACTGCGGGCAAGCGTATGTACAACCTTGTTCTGCAGGGTGCCGCCGTGGACCGGGTGCGGGTGGCAGACAACCACGCATCCGGCGAGAACTCCATCCGTGGCGATTTCAAGCAGCGCCTCGAGGTCACCAGCTGGCCCGTCGATAAGAAATTGATGCTTTTTGGGGTGTTTTCGCATAGGAAGTGTCTGGCCTGCCCGTATGTTATTGCTGTAAAATTATGGTCTTATAAAGACTGCTTGCGCCATTCAACAGATCTACTCTATTGGGAAGTGAATTCCATGTCATCCGCTAAAGAAGTCGAAAATCAGTATTGCGCACATAATTATCATCCGCTTCCCGTCGTTTTGACCCGTGGCGAAGGAGTCTACGTCTGGGACGAGAATGGCAAGAAGTACCTGGACATGATGAGCGCATACTCTGCAGTGAGCCATGGCCACGCTAATCCGCGCCTGGTTGCAGCGCTCAAGGCCCAGGCAGAAAGGTTGTCCATTGTTTCGCGGGCATTCTATACAGATAAGCTGGGCCCGTTCCTGGAGCGGGCCTGTCAGCTCACCGGCCAGGATATGGCGCTGCCAATGAACACCGGTGCGGAAGCCGTCGAAACGGCGGTCAAAGCAGCGCGGCGATGGGGATACGAAGCCAAAGGCATCGCCCACGACCAGGCAGAAATCATTGTCTGCACCGGCAATTTTCACGGCCGCACAACAACAATCATTTCATTTTCGGATGAGACCGAATACCAGAAGAATTTCGGCCCGCTGACGCCCGGCTTCAAGATCGTACAATTTGGCGATGCTGATGCATTGGAAAAGGCGATAACACCCAATACCGCAGCATTCCTGGTTGAGCCCATTCAGGGGGAAGGCGGAATCGTCATACCGCCCAAGGGATACCTGAAGGCCTGCAGGGATATTTGTACCAGGCACAACGTATTGTTGATCGCCGATGAAATTCAAACCGGCCTCGGCCGAACCGGCAAACTCCTCGCTTGCGATCATGAAGAGGTCGTTCCGGATGGCCTGATCCTGGGCAAGGCACTGGGAGGAGGCATTATGCCCGTCTCCATGTTTCTGGCGAAGAAAGAAGTCATGGATATATTCGTTCCCGGGACGCATGGCAGCACATTCGGGGGTAATCCGCTTGCTGCAGCGGTAGGCCTCGAGGCACTCAATATCCTGGTAGAGGAGAAGCTGCCCGAGCGCAGTATGGAAATGGGCAGCTATCTGATGAGCAAACTGCGACAGCTGGATAGCCCGCTCATCAGCGAGCTGCGCGGCAGCGGTCTCTTTGTCGGCATCGAGATTGACCCGGCGGTCGGCAGTGCCCGAGAAATATGTGAACGCCTGATGGATCGCGGATTGCTGAGCAAAGAGACGCATGAAACCGTCGTAAGGCTCGCGCCGCCATTGGTGATAACCCGTGAAGAAATCGATTGGGCTGTGCAACAGATCCGTGAAGTTCTTCAGGAGATGGATGGAGTTCGCCTGGCCTCCTGACGTCAACTAGTTTTTCGGGCCAAGGAAGAGAGCGATGCCTGAGTTAACTGCCATACATTACGGTCTACTGGCGCTGATGCTGGTCGGCGGTGCTGCACTCGGCTGGATTATGCGTGCCGACCGCTGTGCGAAGGAAAAGATTGCTGTTAGCGCCGGCTGGCAGGATCAGTTGGAGTCACAACAGTCTGAGCATAATAGGCTCGCAGAACAAAACAAAAGCCTCATGGAGCAAATCAGCCAATACCAGGCATCGCAAAAAGACTACAGCAATCGCGCCAAGGAACTATCAGAATCGCTTAAAGAAGCCTTTGCGCGCCGCGATGAATTGCAACGCCAGATCAAGGATATTCGTGGCAACCTCGAGGTTGCGGTGGCGCAGCGCGATCGATTGAAAAACCAGCTCGCGAGCAACCAGTCATCGGCGATTAAAGAGAAGGACGACAAGATTTTTCGCCTGAGTCGCGAACTCACCAGCTGGCAGAGTCGCGTGCCACCGCTTGTCGAAAAGTTTCAGGAGCGGAACACGCAGGCACTGGAGCTGGAGGAAGAACTCGACAAGGTGAGAAAGCGTCTGCACGCAATGGAGGATATGGTTCGTTCAGATCAAACCAGAATCGAACCGGTAGATGCGGAATCGCTGCCTGACGGTGGGGACGCCTCGAACGAGCCCATCGCCGTAACTTCTTTCAATGATGCATCTGCTCTGCAGGATCAGATCGACAATGACTCCGGATTGCGAAATGTATTTGACGGCGAAGCCGCAGCAGCAGCTGACCAGGAATCTTCATTGGAGGACAGCGCATTTGCCGCCGTGTTTTCTGATTCCGACGACGAGGTGACAGCGCCGGACGATGCCTTTGAAAACGAGATGACAGCACTGGACGACGCCTCTGAAAACGAGGTGACAGCACTGGACGGTGCCTCCGAAGACGAGGTGACAGCACTGGACGATGCCTCCGAAAACGAGGTGACAGCACTCGACGGTGCCTCCGAAAACGAGGTGACAGCGCCGGACCGTGCCTCCGAAAACGAGGTGACAGCGCTGGACCGTGGCTTTGAAAATGGCTATGACATTGAGCACAAAGAGGCTCGCTTAAACGATCCGGCCGCGCAGGATAACCGGGCGAATGAACATGACGTTGCAGATGACCTGAAAATGATCAAAGGCATTGGACCTTCAATCGAGAAAACGTTGCGCGGGCTCGGAATCGTTCGGTTTCACCAGATTGCGGAAATGAGCGAGTACGACATTGATCGCGTTGCGCAGCAATTGAGGGGATTTCGGAGCCGCATTTATCGTGAAGACTGGATAGGCCAGGCGCGGGATCTTCAATACCAGAAGAACAACGACAATCTCTGACCGTGTCACTTACCCGGTACCTGGCTGGCGCAGCGTTATGCGCACTGATTGGATTTAACGCGGCCCAGACGCGAGAAACCAGCCCCCCTCAGATCGACGAACGGCCGCAGCTCAGGATCGATGTCAATCGGTCCGGGGTAACTTTTCGGGGGGTCGTCAGTTCTGTTGCGCACGAATCCATTTTGCGCCAGCGAGCACTCGCCCTTTTTCCAGACAAAACGCAGGCTTTCTATGTCCGTGAGCAGCCTGCCCTGCCTCCCGGTTGGGCATTGCTCAGCGAAGTCACGTTGCGGGCAGTCGCGGACAGCTATTCCTCGACGACCCGAATCAGCGCGACGCTGATCTCAATCACCGGGATTACAAGTAGTCAGTCCAACTGGCAGGCCGGGCTGGCGCGAATTGAGAAGAATTTGTTGCCAGCGATGAAATTCGAACATGAAATGGCGGAAATCGGCTTGCCAGGCTCACATGAAGACCAGTGCGCGAAGCTATTTGCCGCAACGATACGAGATCGATCAGTCGAATTTCCCCGATCGGGGACATCGCTGCGTTCAAGCGCGCATCCCTTCCTGGATAAGTTGATACAGATCGCTGTCGATTGCCCCAACGCGCAATTCAGGATCACCGGACATACCGACAGCACCGGTGAGGAAGCCACCAATATCGCATTGAGCAGGGCGCGCGCCGCAGCGGTCGCCGCGTACATGCAAGGACGCGGGATACAGCAGTCTCGAATTACAGTATTTGGCGCAGGATCAGCACGGCCCCGAGCGGACGGACAATCCCGTCAGGACCTCAAACTCAATCGCCGGATCGAGATTGAAATGGACTTTCCAGACGCCTAGTTCTGATCTTCCAGCCCGAGGAGTTCGACAAGTTCAACGACGAAAACCAGCGTTGAGTCTGGTGGAATTGCGGCGCCCGCACCACGTGCGCCATAGCCCATTTCCGGAGCGATCGTAAGTTCCCGAACTTCTCCGACCTGCATGCCAACGACTCCTTCATCCCAACCCGTGATGACGCGTCTTGCACCAAGTGGAAAGTCGAAATAGGCGTCCGCACCGCGGTCAACGGAGCTATCGAATTTCGAACCACGGAAATTCTCCGCATCCGGATCGTAGAGCCAACCCGTATAGTGCACAACGGCCGTATGTCCGACCTCCGCCATCGCACCCTCACCCTGGATCAGAATGCGCCGCGACAAGCCAGGCATTATTTCCACCGATTCGATGCCGGCAATACTTATGTCGGCCGGATTCTGTGGAATTGCCTGGATTTGTTGCGGCTCCTCGGGGGCTCCACAACCGGCGATGAAAGCTGCAACCACCAAAAAGATAACCGAAAACGTTTGTCTCATGAGTTCTGCCTTTTGCTCAGAATAATGTTGAGTATCAATCCGATTTTTTAAAATCGAGTGACGCGGAATTAATGCAGTATCTTAGGCCCGTAGGCTTGGGTCCGTCTTCAAAAACATGGCCGAGGTGAGCATCACAGTGACTGCAAACCACTTCCGTCCGCATCATTCCGTGACTGTTGTCGCGGATGGTGCGCACGTTGTCGCCAGCCAAAGGAAGCCAGAAGCTTGGCCAGCCTGAACCGGAATCAAACTTGTGATCCGAGCTAAACAGTTCGGTGCCGCAGCAAATACATCGGTACGTTCCATCATCCTTGTTGTCAACATACTTGCCCGTGAAAGGGCGCTCGGTGCCTTTCTTCTGTGTCACAGCGAATTGCTCGTCGGTGAGACGAGTCTTCAGGTCTTCGGTGTCTGCGCTCATTATTAGTCGGCTCCTGTGTTGCGGATTCTAGCCTGATTATTGGTTCAATTTTGGTTCATTATCAGTTCGTGGAGGCTTCGATATCCAGCAGATACTGGTTCATGCGCCGAACGTAATCCGCCGGGTTGTCGAGTTGCCCGCCCTCCGCCAGCAAGGCGTGGTCAAGGAGAATCTGCGACAACTCACCGAACCGCGTGTCGTCAGCTTCCGCCGACAGGCGAGTCACAAGCGGGTGCGCTACATTGATCTCCAGGACCGGTTTCGACTGCGGTAGCGCCTGTCCGGACGCCTCAAGCATGCGGCGCAACTGTGGCCCGAGGTCCTGCTCGGAGGTCACGACACATGCGGGAGAATCAACCAGTCGCTGGCTGACGTTCACTGTCTCAACGCGATCCTTGAGTGTCCTGCGGATCTTTTTCAGGAGAGGTTTGTGTTCGTCGTTAATAGCATCTTGTGTCAGTTTGCCGTCACTTTCCGGCAACGAAAGTTGTCCGCGACCGACATCCTGAAAGGACTTGCCCTCGAATTCAGCCAGGTGCTCGACCACCCATGGGTCGATCTTGTCATGCAAGAGTAGTACTTCCATACCCCTTTCCCGCAATTGTTCCAGATGCGGGCTGGAGCTGGCAGTCTCGAAAGAATCACCGACGATGTAGTAGATCTTGTCCTGCCCCTCCGCCATGCGAGATAAATAATCTGCCAGCGACTGGTCCTGTTTGCCTGACTCCGACTGCGTTGTAGCAAAACGCAGGAGCTTCATCAGCTTTTCTGTGTTTTGCTTATCCTCAACGATGCCTTCCTTGATAGTCGCTCCGAATTCCTGCCAGAACTTCGCGTATTTCTCTGCGTCGTTTTTCGCCAGCTTAGCTAACATATCAATAACGCGGCGCGTCAGCGCAGCTCGCATCGCATCCAGCTCGGGGTTCTGCTGCAGCAATTCACGTGAGACATTTAGCGGTAGATCGGCCGAATCGACGACCCCTTTAACGAAGCGCAGATAGAGCGGCAGAAATTGCTCTGCCTCATCCATGATAAATACCCGCTGCACATACAGTTTCAGACCTTTGGGCGCTTCACGGTTCCACAGATCGAAAGGCGCCGCGGACGGAATGAACAACAAGCTGGTGTACTCACGCTTTCCCTCTACGCGATTGTGACTCCACGTCAATGGGTCGGTGAAATCGTGTGAGAGATATTTGTAAAACTCTATGTATTCATCATCGCTGATGTCTGTTCTGGGACGCGTCCACAAGGCTGTGGCGGAGTTGATCGCACTCTCCTCTTTGCCTTCCTCGGTGTCCTTTTCAAGCAATACCGGAAAGGCAATGTGATCAGAGTATTTTCGGATCAGCGTCTCAAGTCGGAAAGCGTCCAGAAACTCTTGCTCGTCTTTCTTCAGATGGAGAGTGACCGTTGTTCCGCGGCTACCGGTCTCCAGTTGATCGACTGTGAATTCCCCCTGGCCGTCGGACTCCCACCGAACGGTTGCGTCCGGAGCAAGGCCTGCCTTGCGAGAAACAACTTCAACGCGATCTGCAACAATAAAGGTGGAGTAGAAACCGACCCCGAACTGGCCAATTAGCTTGGCATCCTTTTTCTCGTCTCCGGTCATCTGCTGCAGAAATTCGGAGGTGCCGGAGCGCGCGATCGTGCCCAGGTTATCGATGAGTTCTTCGCGCGACATCCCGATTCCATTATCAGCGACCGATAATGTGCCGGCATCACTATCGAAGCTAATGTGGACCTTGAGTTCGGGATCATCCTTCATCAGATCTGGCGTCTCGATTGCTGCAAAACGCAGCTTGTCTGCTGCATCCGAGGCGTTGGAAATCAGCTCACGAAGGAAGATCTCCTTGTTGCTATAAAGCGAATGGATCATCAGCTGCAGCAGCTGACGAACTTCTGTCTGGAAACCCAGCGTTTCCCGACCGGTTGGCTCACTCACGATCAATCTCTCCTAAGGACCTTTGCGATCTGACGCACCGCCGGCGGCAGTGCGCGGTGACACGATAGGGCCTAAGACAGATTTTTCAAGCTTTTCCGATCAGGTGGAGTGGAGCGGCTCCGGATAGCTGGCTGTAGCGCCCCGATATAGCAGGCCGACCAGCAGAATGGCGGCGACGGCAGTCGCCAGGGGAGGATTGTAAAGCGCCAGGACGACCGCGAATACCTGCAACAGACCTGAGGCAGCGACGAACAGGGTAAAGCGAAATGTGCGGCGGATCCGCTCCCATTTAAGGGCAAATGCGTAGACCAGGTCTTCCAGATCATCCAGATACTGAACTATGCGTTCCATTGAGTGCGCCAGACGATTGACCCTTAACGGGCAATCGTGAGGAAAGGTCCCGATTGTTTGGATTCACCGGCTTGCGCGTCGGTGTCCAGAAGGGCGGCGGTATTCGATTGCTTGGCATGCGCGATAGCTCGATGGAACATATCCCATCTCTGACGTGCCGACTCGCTCTTCAATGCAGACAATGGCGATTCATTTTCTAGGCATTCGTTTGACATACTTCCATGTTCACTTTCGTTGTCCTTGATACAGACTATAGTCAGGTCAATTTATGGTCACCGTGAGACAGATCACAGCTTGCCGCAGAGCTGTGTTTGAACGCCTACCAAAGTGCAAAACAGAGAACCCGGTCCAACTTTTTTCCGGACATTCGTACGCTTGAACCTGCCGCCGGACCAACGAAAAAAGCCTCCGAATCGTCGGAGGCTTTTTGTTTAATGAATGTTCTTCGCGATGGTCGAACAGGACCATTTTCGACAGGATGCCTGCCTGGCTATCGCGCTGGTTAATCGCGCCAGTTACGCTTCACCTGCTCGCTCCAGCTTCTGTAGCCTTTCCAGGTATACAGGGACGGATCCAGACCCGTTCTGCGTCCGCGGGGAGAAGGGGCTTTCGAGATCCATCGACGGTACTGTTGCCACCCATCCGGATCCGACTCGTCAGCTGCTTCGGTCTCAGCCTTTTTATTCTCTTCTTCGGCTTCGTCGGTCGACGCATCGTAATCGCGTGCCCAGGCCATGTCCTTGCTATCCTGCATGTGACTGTACTCGTGCAATCCTTTGACGAAATGCTACTTGTCCAACAGGACAAATCACAGGAACTGCATCACAGAGCAGTTCGGCATTTTTTACATAAATATCAGGTAATTACGAAGGTTTTTTACTTAATGAAGAGGCCGCAGACGGCGCGCTAAAAGGCGTTTTAACAGAATACCGCAGATGGCTGTCGATCTTATGCCCGAACCCGATAACAGGGCTTATACGCATCACGAGCCAGTTTCATCCGGCCCTGTGAAACAAAAGCCGATAGCAGCGCATCCAGCAATTTCATCGTGCCAGACGACCCAACGATCTCAAATGGGCCGTCTCGTTCGATTGCGGCAATAGTGTCTTCACGAACATTTCCGGAAACAATGCCGGAAAACACGCGCCGAAGATTCGCGGCCAGCAGGTGCGCTGGCAGATCCTCGCTCAAATCGAGGCCGCGCATGGACTCGTGAGTAGCGCTAAAGGGAAGCTGAAAATCGTGATCGATTCGCAGTCGCCAGTTGAAGTAGTAGGCATCACCGTGACTCCGCCGAAACGCCTTAACGCCTTCGAGGCCAACAACCATTTCACGCGCAACCCGTTCAGGGTCATCAATGATGATCTTGTAGCGCTCCTGAGCCTCCGTGCCGATCGTTGCGCCGATGAACATGTCGATCTGTCGAAAATACTTTTCACTCTGTGGCGGACCGGTCATGATTAATGGCAGCGGCAGTTCGCGATTATCCGGATGCAGAAGAATACCCAGTACGTAGAGGATTTCCTCTGCCGTTCCAGCGCCGCCCGGCAGTACGATAATGCCGTGTCCTGTCCTGACAAATGCTTCCAGTCGTTTTTCCATGTCCGGCATGATGACAAGAGAATTAACGATGGGATTTGGAGATTCAGCAGCAATAATTCCGGGCTCCGTAATTCCGACGTAACGCCCGCTGCGATTACGCTGCTTGGCATGACCAATGGTCGCGCCCTTCATGGGTCCTTTCATGGCGCCAGGTCCGCAACCGGTACAAACGTCCATGCCGCGCAGACCGAGCTCGTAACCCACTTTCTTGGAATACTCGTATTCGGAACGCCCGATCGCGTGACCACCCCAGCAAACAACCAGGTCAGACTGGACGTCAGACTTAAGCAAATGAGCGTTTCTAAGGATATGGAAGACCGCGTTGGTGATGTTTTCGGAAGTCGCGAGGTCAAACCGACCGCTCTCGCGTATCTCGGAGTTGACAAAAACAATGTCGCGCAGGACGGCAAACAGCAGTTCCCGCGTGCCACGAATCATTTTTCCATCGACGAAGGCGGGTGCCGGGGCCGAACTTAGCGTTAGCTTGAGCCCGCGATCCTGCTGTATGAAACCGATTGCAAAGTCCCGATACTGTTCGTGAACAGCGCGGGCATCGTCTGTTTCCGCGCCTGAATTGAGTACGGCGAGCATGCAGCGCCGTAGCAACACGTACAGCCCGCCTTCGCTTTCCGAGCGCAGTTGGTCCGCTTCGGCCTGAGAAAGAACCTCGAGGCTGCCCTCCGGCCAGACTTCCGCATCAACGGTCGCGCCATTGGTTGGACGAAGTTCGATCCCGGTCAGTTTTTCGTTCTGCAAGATTGGTCTGCCCGCTGAGGTCAGAGGCAACGATCTGCCAGGTGGGTTTCAGGGAATAATCTGAATCGGCACGTCATCGGGTGTCATGAGCCAGATATCGATCATGTCTGAGTTGGAAACGGCAATACAGCCATTGGTCCAGTCTTCCCGCGCATAATACGAGGTCGAATAATTCGGGATATTGGGCTGGCCATGGATCATTATCTGTCCGCCAGGATTGATGCCTTTCCTGCTCGCCATCGCTCGATCGGTGGAACTCGGATACGACACATGAATAGACAGGAAATAATCGCTGTCAGGATTGCGTCCATCGAGCATATACTCGCCCTCTGGCGTCTTCTGATCGCCTTCCTCTTCCTTGTCACCTTCGGGCTCGAGGCCAAGCGCAATTTCGAAAGTCCGAAAAGGGGCTCCCTCTTTAAGAAGGTGGAGCTTACGATTGCCTTTATCAACGACGACCTTGTCGGCGACCGGAAAATCGTTCGCCAACACTACTCGCGCATTACCGAATGCCAGCGTAAGGGCAATCAGGTTGACCAATAATAGCCCTGCTATTTTCCCGCAGCTCAATTTCAACGTTGCTCCAGTATGTCCAGTGGCAAGGCGATAAGATTAGCAAACCGGCCGCACGCTGAAAATGGATTCGCGCACATTACGACATCTCGATCAGACATTTTTTCCGGCGATCCAGCCGATTGCAAAGCCTATACACCCCGCAACGCAAGTGTATACCGGCAGATATCTGAAAAGCTCTGCCGGATAAACCGATTCACTGACCATGCCATCGAGATCGACCGAATATCCGTAGTGCAGGTACAGGGACAATCCCAGGGCGGGAATCGCGAAGCCGAGCGAACCCAGCGGCCAGCGCCAGCCTGCGCCAGTCCAGCGGCCACCGCCCTTAAGCAGGGCAAGCATTGCCAGTACGGTTACTGCGAGCATTGGTATCGTATTTCTGACCGGGTAGGCCGTGTCACCCTCGACGTAGAAAACATAGGCGACAGCTGCGGCGACGACAAAAATGACCGGCAGCATTCGAAAGGCGACGAGGCCCGCCGCCGATCGCATCAGCTCTTTTCGTTTTGTGCGAGCACCGGAAAATTGAGCCGTGTCCCGCGGCGCACATTTTGCAGATCAAGCTCCGGATTGTATTGACGAAACAGCCAGACCGGCACGTCATATTTTCTCAACGCCAGAATCCAGACCGATTCGCCACTGCGAACTTCATGTTCCGTGACGCCGGTTATCGTATTACTACGAAAAAAGGCGTCCTGTTGTTGCCGATGATAGCCGGTGCGCAGCGCTTCGAAGTCAGTGGCACTGACGGTACCCAGATCCAGCTTGATGCGCTGCCCCACCACGACGGGCGTGCGAAAGGCGAGCCCGTTAATGTCACGAAGGCGCTGTGTCTTGATCCCCAGCCAGTCGGCATAGTGACCAAGCGTCTCCAATGGATGAACCTCAATGGAGTTGTCGCCAGCCACCGTGTAGTCGCTTGGGTCAGAAAGCAACGTAGACTGCAACGTGCCAATCAGGTCACTCAACTGATCGGTGAGCGCGCTGGGACTCTCATCAGGCTCGTCTGCAGGCGTGCCAATAGCAGGGGCATCGGCGAGAACGTCCACCGAAGGTGCTGGCGGAACGTTAGCGGCCACAACGACGGGGGCGGCGGCAGCCGCAACGACAACGGGGGCCGGTCCGGCCGCCGGCAGGCGAATTTGCTGGCCGGCACGAATCCGGTTGCCACTCGACAGTCCGTTCAGCGCGACCAGCGTCGAGACCCGCGTGCTGTAGGCATCGGCTATCTCAGACAGGGTGTCTCCGCGCGCAACCGTGTGGAAAAGATCCGGTAGTTGCTCGTCATAGACTGAATCAGCGGAGAGACTGGCGACCAGATCTGACAGGGAGCCGTCAATCATGCTGGCGGGCATGCGGATCTCAAAGTTTTGCGGCACGTGTTTGCTACCTTGCCACACAGTTGCCTGAATCGCGGGATTGTGCCGCGCGATATCGCGTTCACGAACATTCAGGGCCTTAGCCAGCTTGTCGACAGGGACATAGCTCGCCAAACGATGCGTCGTGTAGTCGACCGGCTCATCAGGTACCAATCCCGGAAAGTACTTCTGCTGATTCTGATCAACTTCTTTTGCTGCCAGAAAGGCGACATAGAAATTTCGCGATGCAAACCCGAACGTTCGACCCTTGTAGTTGCGCAGGATATCCGCGTACGCGTTATCACCGAACTGACGCATCGCCCGGCGTGCGCCGGCCAGACCGTGGTTGTAGGCGGTAATTGCCATCGGCCAGTTTGCTGCGATGGAATAATTGTATGCGAGAAGCTTGCCTGCGGCAGTCGTGGCCAGGAACGGATCGTTTCTCTCATCCAGTACGTGATCGACCTGCATGAATCGGCGACCCGTACCGCGCGTGAATTGCCATATTCCGGATGCACCGACATGTGAGCGGGCATCCGGGTTGTAGGAAGACTCGACGTGTGGCAGGGCGGCAAGCTCTTTCGGCACGCCGAGGCGCGTTAATTCGGCTTCGACATGGTGTCGCCAGCGGCCTGCTCGCTTCAGACCTGCTTCGAATCGATCCGACAATCCGAGCTGCAGACGAATTCTGCCGGCGGCAGCTGACAGTTGCTGATTCGTGACGTCCGCGGGCCACAGTGACAGCACGCGTTCTTCGTCAGCACTCAGGTTGTCGCGTTTGCCGGTCGCAAGCGACTGGAGGACGCGCTTGTAGTGCTGGCGCCGCCGATCCGCGATGCGCTGTCGTTCACGACGGCTGACCTTTTCCGGTAGCGGAACTTTCTCGTACACGACTCCCAGGAAACGATTGTCGTGCAGCACGCCCTCACGTGTGCTGTATTGCGTAAATATGGAAAGCCAGAAGTTAACGTCTGGCTCGAGTTCCACCGGCAGCGGAAACAGATCCTCCCTGCTCTCCTGTGCCGCGACGCCGGGTACCGCTGCGGCGATGAGCAGGAGTACTGTAACGACCGTGTTCCTAAATATGACTGCCATCGTGATAATTGTCGTCCTCTCGAGATAGTTCTGCTAAATAGCTGAATTATTCAAAGATACTGGAACAGACACCTATTCTGAACAAGCATTGCGCAACGATCAACCGGCATCGCGTTTTGCCGGCGCCCGTGTGGCCGCACGGCCCAGGATTCAGGCTAAAGATACAGGCTCAGAAAGGTCGGGTCGCGTTGTCGTTCCCATGCCGATAAACTCGCGTCGCAAGCGATATCAGGACACAGCTGCCGCAATGAGAAAATTAGTACGCCGGCCCTTATACCGATACTGGCAACCAAAATACTGGCCAACCTGGCTTGGTTTGGGATTTCTGCGCCTCGTATGCTTGCTTCCCTACACATGGCAGTTAGCAGTTGGCAGGTGGATTGGGCGGGCCGCACATGCGATAGGTGCAGAACGACGCGCAATAGCGCGCAGAAATATCGAACTGTGTTTTCCGGCAATGTCCGTCGAAGAACGCAATCAGCTGGTTCGTGAACATTTCGAATCCCTGGGCATTTCGCTGATCGAAATGGGGCTTGGCCGCTGGGCTTCGGACGACATGCTCAACTCGATCACGACCATTACGGGCGCGGAACACATACAAAAGGTTATCGATGATGGATTTGGCGTCATTCTGCTGAGCGCCCATTTTACTTCGCTGGAGGTTAGTGGTCGCGTCCTGAGTTTGAATTGCCCTCCGTTCGATGCGGTCTACCGACGTTTCCGCAGTGACTTTACAACAGAAATTCTGGCGAGTAACAGGGAAAGGTCGTCAAGAAAAGTCATCGAGAAGAACGACATCAAGAGCATGATCCGAAGTCTGCGCGAGGGTTCTCCAGTCTGGTATGCACCCGACCAGAGTTACAACCTTAAGCAATCTGCGCTGCTGCCATTTTTCGGTGTCCCTGCAATGACAAACACGGCGACCGGCCCATTGGCAAAACTCGGCCATGCCAAAGCGGTACCCTTTTTCCCGCGGCGACTGCCACAGGGAGGCTACGAACTTACGCTTCTGCCGGCGCTGGCCGGCCTGCCCAGCGGTGACGCCGAGGAAGACACGCGACAGTATATCGCCGTACTGGAAGAACAAATCCGTCGCTGCCCGGAGCAATATTATTGGGTGCATCGAAAATTCAAGAATCGCCCTGACTCCCTGCCGGACGCCTACGCTGATCTCGAATCGCTGAAATAGCCCTGTAAAAGCTGGTCCCAGTTGTCCGGAACGAAGTTTATTTTCCTGTCTGCTGCCTTGATTTTCAGGAGAGACCGATGCAGTCGGGCAAGGTTCTTCTGTTGCCACACGCCCGGGTCCCTGAATGCGCCGCGATCAAAATCCAGAAGATGAAGCTGATCGGCGATATCGATCTGCACGTTGTAGGCATTGAGATCCGCGTGATAAACACCGGCATTGTGAAAAATGCGCAGTCCCCTGCCAAGTCCAAGCCAGAAGGGGGCATCGCCCGGTTGCTCTGAAATGCGCTCGGCGAGTGAGCGGATTGCAGGCACCCGAACGGTCAGCAGATCGGCGCGGTATATGAGCCCGCTACGACAGTAACGCGCCGCGGCGGGCGGCGGAACAGGCAACCCCTTCGCAACGAGTTTTGCCAGCAGATACCATTCGGAGAACGCGCGCGTCTGCCGCTCTCCCGTCCAGAGATAAGCATCGTGAACAATCTTGCCGGGAATGCCGCCGCGTACGTAGTGGCGCAAAACGAATTCGCGATTATCCTCGCCGACTATCATCGTATTCCCCCGGCCGGCCGACCGCAGCGTACCTTTAACGGGCGTCGCACTTGGCCACGATGCAGGATCGAACGCGGCATCTGATATCTGGTTGATAATCTCCGTATCGTATACGATGGCGCCGTGCTTAGTTCTTTTGACGGTATCGGTAGTAGTCAAACTCGGTGGTCCTGTATCGACTCGATGCTTTTGGCGGCTTTGGTTTGCTCAAGCTTGCCTGTCTCGTTTCAGCATTAACAGTGTTCCGGACCTGTCAGGATGTCTAACGCGTCGCCACCAGACACCATCTGCGTTCTTCGTCTATCGGCGATCGGCGATACCTGTCATGCGCTCGCAGTTGTCCGCAACGTTCAGGATAACTGGCCGTCTACGCACATCACCTGGATTATCGGGAAGACTGAAGCGAACTTACTGGCAGATATTCCGGATATCGAGTTTATCATTTTCGATAAGCGCGGAGGTCGGGCGGCAAGAACCGAACTCAGGGCGAAACTCGGCGACCGCCGGTTCGATGTTGCCCTCTGCATGCATGCGTCGATGCGTGCCAACCTGATTAGTCGCGACATTCGATCTCCCGTGAGGCTCGGTTTTGACTTTCGGCGCGCACGCGACTTCCAGTGGTTGTTTACCAATCAACGTATTCAACAACAGGACGGCCAGCACGTTCTGGATGGCATGCTGGCTTTCGCACAGCATATCGGCGCCAAAGAAACGAATCTGCGCTGGGACATACCCATCCCCGAGAAAGATCGCGATGCAGCGGCAGCGGTGATTTCAGATGACGAGCCTGCATTGCTTATTAGTCCGTGCAGCAGTCAACGTGCCCGCAATTTTCGTAACTGGAGCGCGGAAAACTACGCGAAGGTGGTCAGGTATGCGCAGGACTGCTATGGCTGCAAGGTTATTCTAACGGGCGGCAATTCCGACCTGGAAAGAGACTACGGGCAAAAGATAACAACCCTGGCCGGTCCAAACCTGGTCAACCTCATCGGGAAGACGAATCTCAAAGAGCTACTCGCGTTCATCGAGGCGAGCGATGCCGTTGTTTGCCCGGACTCGGGACCCGCACATATGGCGACCACAGTCGGGACACCGGTCATCGGTCTTTACGCAACCTCGAATCCGGCGCGTAGCGGCCCATATTTCAATCGCGAACTCACGGTCAATGCCTATCCTGAGGCAGTTGAACGTTATCTCGGCAAATCTACCGACGAGGTGAGATGGGGTCAGCGGGTACGCGATGCGGGCGCAATGGAGCTGGTCAAGACCGGGGATGTTACCGAGCGAATTGACCGCGTTTTCGGAAAATAGGATATTTTTGATATTTTTAGGATCATTTTTTACGCTTTTCGAGCTTTTTTGTCTATAAACAATAGCCGGCAGCGCACTCCTTAAAGACGACGACCGGGGATTGAGCGCAAAATGATAGATTCGAAATTTCAAATCTCACATTTAAACGATATTTAGAAGAAAATAGCGCTTTTTATTGGTTTTTTATCGACTTTTTACGAAAAAGTTTTTTTGAAAATAAATTTGGGAATTCCTGCAAAAATAATTAAATAATTTCATTTTTCCAGATTTTGGAAGATTTTTAATAATTTTAGCTAAACTTTTCTCGACGATAACCGCTCATTCCGAGGGCTTCGCCAGGAAGTAGTCGGCGCTGCAATACGGGCACCTGGCCTCCCCGGTTTCCTCTACCGGCAGATATACCTTTGGGTGAGAATTCCACAGGTACATGCCCGGCATCGGACACGATAACGGAATATCCTGAGGACGAACCTCGTAACGATGCTGAGCGTTTGCGGGTATCAGATCCTGATCTACAGTGCCTGCTCTATCTGCCAATTTGTTCACCTGTTCTTGTTGCGCATCGAGGCGCTGCCCGGGCGGCGATTATAGCAATCACCCGGCGGATTCGGGCAACAACCTCAGTCGCCCGCCTCCCTGTTCATCTCTCGATGCCATAGGGACGCCACAAAAACGCGTTCTTCAACGAACTCTCCTATGGGTACCAGCGGTTTCTTTCCGTCGAGGGCCAGCCGATGAGTGCGCAGCCGATAAGCTCGGTAATTGTCCTGCAGAACCGCGACATCAGCGGCGTCAAGTATGCCGACCGCTGCAAGCGTACCCAGCTGACGAATGTTGTCAGAATAATGAATCAGGGTCGGTTCGCGTTGTGCGTTCCTCAGCACGAGGTACTGGACAAGAAACTCGATATCCCCGATACCACCCTCGCCTTGTTTCAAATCGAACTGCTCTGCCGACGTTTTGTCGAGTTGCTCACGCATTTTCTGACGCATCGACATGACGTCTTCCCGCAATTTGTCGATCCGAACCCGATTGCAGAGGGTATCGATACGAATGCGCTCGAACTCCCTTGCGACTGCGGCACTTCCGGCAACCGGTCTGCTGCGTAACAATGCCTGATGTTCCCAGGTCCATGCGTTCTCTTCCTGATAGCGTTCGAAACCTTCCATGTTGACGACGAGCAGTCCGGAGCGGCCACTCGGGCGAAGCCGTGTATCAACTTCGTAAAGGGCCCCGGAACCGGTCTGCGCAGTGAGAAAATGAACCAGCCGTCGTACCAATCGGCCAAAAAACATGCTGTTTTCGAGCGGCTTCTCGCCAGTCGTGTGCTGACCGCTGCCTTCCGAATCATGCAGAAAGACGAGATCAAGATCAGATCGGTAAGATAGCTCGATGCCGCCGAGCTTGCCGTACCCGATCACACCAAACCCTGCTTCACGTATGCCGTTTTCTGTCTTGACGACCGGCAAGCCATGACGACTCGCGAGATCCGATTGCGCGATCAGTAGCGCCCGCGCAAGCACCAGTTCTGCGAGTTCGGTCAGACGATCACTTACCTTCATGATCGGCAGGTTCCCACTAACGTCCGCCACCGCGATCCGAAAAAGGGTCGCTCGCTGAAACTGAGCGAGGACCTCGATCCGTCGCTCACTGTCAGCGGGATCGGTCTGTCGCATTCTGTCGTCAAGATCGGCACTCATTGTGGCTCGCGTAATGTCCGCGGAGTAGAGTCGTGGATCCAGCAACTCGTCAAGCAACAGTGGAAAACGCGCGATTTCCTCCGCCAGGAACGCACTTTGTTCACAGAGACTGACCAGGCGGTTGAGGACGGCAGGATTCTCATTCAGCAGCGCCACATAGGCGCTGCGCCTGACGATCTGCGCAACGACTGCCAGCACCCGTTCAAGCACAGTCGCGGGTCGCCGTTTATCCTTCAGCAACAGGAGCAGGGCCTGCATGAAGCGAGCCAGTCGCTTCTCGGAGGTAACATCAATCTGACGTTGTACTGCGGCGCCGGAAAAACGTTTGATCGCAATGACCAGGCTGTCGACTTCCGAGAAATTGTGCTCCTGCAAGAGCGTCGTCCACTCATCGGCGGTCGCTTTTGCACTCCAGTGATTCATCAGGCGATCTGCCAGCCGGGCTTCGACTTGGGCAACTTCACCGCGAAATACGACATCCGCGAAGTGCTCGCTAACGTTGTCGCGATGTTTGCCGAGCTCAGCGAGCAAGTCAGCCCATGACTGCTGCCGCATCACTACCAGCAGCCGGGATTGATCGGCCGGATCGTCCGGCAGGTCATGCGTTTGCTGGTCGCGAATAGCCTGCAGGCCATTCTCCAGCTTGCGCAGGAAATCGTATGCCGCCAGGAGAGCGGATACGGCTGGCCGACCCAGGCCCTTGCGATGACCCAGCGCCTGCAGCGCGACCCTGAGTTCACGACAACGAAACTCGGCGTCAGCGCCGCCACGCACCAGTTGCAGGGACTGCGCGATGAACTCGATTTCGCGTATTCCGCCCGGCCCCAACTTGACGTTGTTCTGCAGTTCGCGTCTTTTTACCTCGGCTGTTACCAAGGCTTTCATTTCTCGCAGAGATTCGAATACACCGAAGTCCAGGTAGCGCCGATAGACGAACGGCTCAATGACGGTCGTTTGCAGCTCATGTACAGCATCTTTCGATGCCGAATCACCAATCGCCCGAGCTTTGACATAGGCGTAGCGTTCCCAGCTGCGGCCATGCTGCAAAAGATAGTTCTCCAGTGCTGCGACACTCACCGCCGGCGGACCGCTGTCGCCGAAAGGTCGTAATCTCGTATCCACCCGATAGACAAAGCCATCCTCGGTAACTTCATCGAGAATATTGACGATACGTCTCGTCAGCCTTACAAAATACTCGTGCGCGGAAAGCGCGCGTGTACCGTCGGTTTCACCTTCGTCGGTGTACAGGAAAACGAGGTCGACATCTGATGAGAAATTCAGCTCACGACCACCCAGTTTTCCCATTGCGAGAGTGATCAGTGATACCTCTTCGCCAACAGCATTTCTAGGTGTGCCGAATCGAGATTTCAGTGCACTCTCGGCGAACCGTGTGCTGGTGATAATCAACGTATCGGCAAGGAATGACAGCGATTGCAGAGATTGATCGACGTCATCCATGTCGCTGATCGACCGCCACAAGATGCGCAGCAGTTCTTTATTGCGCAATTGCCGCAGCTGCGATTTGACCGCCGCTATGTCTTCTGTCGATGCACCAATTCCGGCTGCGCGGGAAGCCACCTCGTCAGTACCTGGCGCAAGCGAGAATCGCCTGTCTGCGAGCGCCGCAAGGAACCAGTCACTGTGGCGAGACATGACGCCGGCCGCGAATTCGCTGCTCGCCACGAGACGCGTGAGGGTAACCAGGTCGTCTTGTGACACACAGCGTTGGCAGAGGTCTGCCGCATTATTCGCAGCGAACCGTGAGAACCAGCGGATTACAGCTTCCTGCAATACGACGGGAACGCCAGCCTGATTGAGATCCGCAATTGTTAGGCTGGATTCGGTCATCAGGCCAAGTCTACTTAAGAAAACGCTGATTGTGACCCGCGCGAGCACAGGTGGCCCGCGTTAGCCTGAAATAATACGCTTCTGGGGGAGTTCGCCGGCCGGGGACTGCGTCGACCTGAGGTAATTCGGTGTGGCGCAGTTAGCCTGCCGAGGACTGCGCCGGGCTGATCAACTCGGCCAGTGTATCGTCGAGCGCAACTGGCTTGCCAATCCAGTGACCCTGCGCGAAGTCCACGCCGAGTTTCTCGATGAGATCCCTGGCCTCCTGGCTTTCGACATATTCAGCAACAGTTTCCAGCTCCATCACTTTCGCCACCTGTGTGATTGCCGCAACCATGGACTCTGAAATCCGGTTCTCGGCGATATCCCTGATAAAGCCCCCGTCGATTTTCAGCGTATCGACGTTGAAGCTCTTCAAATAGGCGAACGAACTGAGCCCCGCACCGAAATCATCGAGAGAAAACCTGCAGCCTCTCTTCCGTAGCGCGTTGATGAATGATTGCGCCTTCAATCGACTGGAAACGGCGGCCGACTCCGTAACCTCGAAGCAAAGTGAGCTTGACGGCACGCCACTGTTGTCAATTTCTTCCTCGATGAAATTCAATATGTCGTCGTCGCCAAGCGATTGCCCGGACAGATTGATGGCGAAGACCGCGCCACTGTCCTGCAAGTAGGCGGCATGCGGGGCAAGTCGCGCCAACGTATTCGAAACAACCCAGCGGTCGATTTGTGGCATCAGTTGGTAACGCTCGGCGGCGGAGAAGAAGGCGTCCGAGGAAACGCGGTTACCCTTGTTGTCGCTCATCCGGAGGAGAATTTCGAAGTGGTCGAGCGGCTTATCACTGTTGAGCGACGCGATTGGTTGAGCCATCAACACGAAATTGTCTGCGTCGAGCGTATTTTGAATCTCCGCAACGAGATACATGTCGTCATATCGCCGGATGATGCTTTGGTCCGCCTGGTCGTAGATCTCAACCCTGTCACGACCATGATCTTTAGCGCTGTCACAGGCTATGCGTGCGGCCGTAAGCGCATCCCCCTCCGAGATGCGCGCATTCAACTCCGCGATACCGACGCTAAAGGTCACCTGAAGCGACCTGTCGCCCTGCAGGTATCTCAACACGTGACCTTCCTTCCTGATCTCGGTGGTCAGCTCCAGCGCATTTTCCACAGTACTGTGCGTCAACAGAATGACGAAGTCGTCACCGGTCAGTCTTGTCGCCACCGCATTCTTGGGCAGATGCTCCTCGAGCAGCTGGCCAAATCGCCTGATTACCTCATCGCCGGCTTTCCGTTCGAAGGTGTCATTAACCAGCTGCACATTATCCAGATCGAAGTAGATCAGCTGATGCGCATCTTTGTCGCCCGCCAGCGCTTTCATGGATTCATTCAGCTGCGCCTCGAACCCGGCGCGATTCATCAGGCCCGTCATGGTATCAAACGATTGCTCGATGACGTATTCGACCTTACGCACAATGTGCGACATGAATCGCATGTGAGATGTTTCGAACGGTTCGCCATTCACGCGGCCGAGCTGAGCAAGTACGCCCTCGACATTGCCGTTCTTGTCGACCAGCGGGCAAAGCATCGCCTGATAGCCCATCTCGGCAGGGTTGTCGGAACCGTCCACGGCCGGCACATCGAAGATGACCGGTCCCCGTTGGCCTTCCAGGCTGCCGAAAAGAGAATCAATAATGTATTTGTCGACCGCCTTTCGCTTTACGCTCTTCCACGTTGAATGAGTTGCGCTGATGCGAATTCTCTTGGCTGGCAGGAGCAGTACGCTGTATGCAATTTCGAGAAAACGGCCACTTTGTCCAATCAATTGGGCCAGTCCGGCGTGACTTCGAGAGGTGCCGTGAATTTTCTCGTCGATCTGGTAGAGGAGTTTGAGTTCTTTCTCCGCGAGCGTCGCACGATCATCGATGGCGACCAGCTGGCTGTTCAGACTCAACGTCTCGCCGATCACCTCCAGGGCAGGCTTTAATATGTTGGTCAACATGCCTGGATTGAACGAAGAGGATTTGCCGGCGTTCTTGGAGAATACCGAAACCAGTACGCCTAGGGCGACACTGCCGGATGTCTGTACCGGCAAAAGCAGTAGCGTTCGACCGGAGGTCAATGAGCGTTTGATGTGGTCGGCATCGGCCATCGAGCCGAGCAGGATTTCCTGCGGCAACTCAGAGATATAGTTGTCGATTTCGTAGTCTTCGACACCATCGCTGCTCCAGACACACTCCCGTCCGAGGCCGTAAAAGCAAAAACACTGGGCCCGTGGCACCAGCGACTGCAACAAGCCCTTGGCCGAGCCAATATTCTTTAGCGTGAGCAGATTGTGTACATCAGCCGGCATTGGCGTTTGTGACCCCGTCTCGCAGCCGATCGAACCGGCTTCTCTAATGACGACACATTGCCACGCAGGCCCGTAACCGGCTGTGACTCAGGTCTCAACCATGGGGCGACTCAATCAGGAAATTCGCTTCTCAATCATATGTTTGACACATATGGGCCGCTGTTGGCCAGTTTGGCCAACAGCGCTTCATTGGCTGACGCGATCTAACCCTGCGATGCCAGCCACTCATCATCGGAACCCTCCTCCACACCCTCAAACAGCGGGGTACTGAGGTAGCGTTCACCGGTATCCGGCAGCATTGAGAGAATGACGGATCCTTTTTCAGCACGCCCGGCGACGTCAAGACCGGCAGCCAGCGTGGCGCCGGCAGAAATGCCGACGAAGATTCCTTCTCTTGCCGCCAGCATTTTCGCGACTTCGATTGCCCGGTCATCAGTAACCGGCACCAGTTCATCGTATATTTCCCGGTTCAGAACAGCGGGAATAAAATCCGGAGTCCAGCCCTGGATTTTGTGCGGACTCCATTCGTCGCCCGCGAGCAAGGCAGCACCTGCAGGTTCGGTCGCGACAATCCTGACATCAGGTCGGTGCTCTTTGATTGCTTCGCCAGCCCCTGTCATCGTGCCGCCCGTTCCATAGCCGGTTACCCAGTAGTCAAGTCTTCGACCCTCGAAATCCCGCAGAATCTCGGGTCCTGTCGTCTTGCGGTGATACTCGGGATTCGCAGGGTTCTCAAACTGTCGTGCCAGCAGCCAGCCATGTTTTTCCGCGAGCTCCTCCGCCTTTTTGACCATGCCGGTCGCGCGTTCCGCCGCCGGCGTCAGAATTACCTTCGCGCCCAGCGCCCGCATGATCTTGCGTCGCTCGATCGAGAACGACTCGACCATCACAGCAACAAATCCATATCCTTTTGCGGCACATACCATCGCAAGCGCGATGCCGGTGTTACCCGAGGTCGCCTCAATCACCGTCTGACCGGGTTTAAGCAAGCCCTTTTCCTCTGCATCGCTGATGATGCCGTCCGCCAGCCTGTCCTTGACGGAAGCCAGGGGATTGAAGGATTCGACCTTCACGAACATTTCGATGCCGTCCGGTGCGATGTGGTTCAAGCGCACAATCGGTGTGTCTCCGATCGTGTCAACAATGCTGTCGTAGATCATTTCGCTGCCCTTATTCTGTTTTCGTTGGAACGAGGAATGCGGAAGCGCTTATCGCGACTGGGTATATACGCAACCAAAGTCTCCGCAGGTGCATCAAATCTAGTGAATCGATAACCGTTTTGCGGGCGCTTGCCGGCATCATTGTATCGATATTGGTTTCTTTTGATATTGCTGAAAGTTATATGCGAACGTTCCGAAAAACAAGCACACCACCCTGGAAAGACCCCCTGGAAGCGGTTTCCGAAAAACCGCACAGTTTTCTGAAACGATCACTCATTGCCATAGTCTACGGTAGGAGCCGGCATTTCCTGACGTAACGGCCACATGAAACTACAACAACTAAAATACCTGTTGGCGATAGTCGACAACGGTCTGAATATCACTGCTGCTGCGGATCGCCTGTACACGTCGCAGCCCGGTGTCAGCAAGCAGCTCAAACTTCTGGAAGAAGAACTGGGCATGCAACTATTTGACCGCAGAGGAAAGAGCCTGCATCGGATAACCCGTGCGGGCGAACAGGTCATCACGCGGGCCCGCACCATCATGTCGGAGGTAGAGCAGATACGCTCGCTCCCAGCGGACTTTTACAAGGAAGAAGAAGGCGTGCTGTCAGTGGCTGCAACCAACACCCAGGCACGTTACATACTTCCGGATATTCTGCGCCAGCTAAGACAACTCTATCCGAAGGTTACGCTAAACCTGCATCAGGGAACCTCGGAACAAATCGCGGACATGATGTCTCGTAATGATGTCGATTTCGCAATTGCGAGCAATTCATCAGACTGCTTCGGTTCGCTGTTGCGTCTTCCGGGTTATCAATGGGACAGGGTAATTCTGGCGCCCAACGATCACGAACTCACCAAGCTGGATCGGTCCGTTACGCTTGAGGATCTTGCGGCATACCCCCTGGTCAGTTACGTCTTCAGTTTCGAGGGCGACCAATCGTTGCGCGAGACATTCGCAAGTCAGGGGCTGAATCCGGATATTGTCTTCACGGCACGGGACTCGGACGTTATCAAGACCTACGTGCGAATGGGAATCGGCATCGGCATCGTCGCTGGCATGGCCTACGAACCGCATGACCGACAAAGCCTGACTGCAATACCGGTGAAAGGATTGTTTCCCCGTTGTACGGCCTGGGTCGGTATTCGCAAAAACACAATGCTGCGCTGTTACATGGCGGATTTTCTCAAGCTTTTTGCGCCACATTTGAATAGTAATCAGATAGACCGCGTCGCACGCGCATCGTCGCAGCAGGAAATAGACCAGCTAGTTGCTGATGCGGGCCTGCCGGTGCGAAACGGGATCGCTGCAAATCTCTACGCTGCTGCCTGAGGCAGGCCGCAAAGGATTCCTAGTAAATTCGGATTCCGCCGTGCCGACGTCGACTGCGCATGTCGACCCACCAGAGTCCGCCCAGGAAACCCGCCAGCAGGCAAACGAGGATTGCTCCGCCGACCCACATGAACGGCAGACTATATTTGTATTGCTCCTGGCGATTGCGATAACCCTCCAGTTCGGCAGACAACTCAGTCGTACGCGCAACGTTCTCACTGACCTCAGCCTGGCTGGCCGTCAGTTCCTGCTCGAGCCGGTCAATCGTTGCGGCCGGAGCCGCAAAGGCCGCCTTGGTTTCGTCCAGTTGAGCCTGCAGTGTCTCCACTGCTGCCTGGGTTTCCGCCACAATAAGTTTCGCCGGCTTTTCCGAAACCAGGTAGGCCGCTTTCACATAGCCTTCGACGCCGTCCGGTAGCCTGACGTTAGCGTAATTTCTGTTGCGGGAAATGATCTCCAGTTCCTGGCCGCTTTCCAGCGTCTGAAACGCGCGATCGCTGGTATCCGCAGCCTGATGCAGACCGAGCCGCAGGTTGTCGGTGATGTAGGCCGTCTCCGCGAGCGCGGCCAGCGGTGTCAGAATCAAAAAAAGGAATGCCTTACGCATCGTCGCTGCTCCCAAGGATCGGCTTCCACACAGCGTCGCATGCTGTGGACGGCAGTGGGGAGTTTACTACAGATATCAATGAATTAGACTAAGACGGCTGTCTCAATTTGACAACGTCGGTGGCCAATCGGGCGGGATCCCGGGTCCATGGCCAACCCGGGTTCGGTTGCATTATTCTTCGTACAGCCAGCGCAGCAAGGCCTCCTGAACCTCTTCGCCCGGCCCACGATGTATGTCCGTATGGTTGAGAAAGGTCACGACGATGTATCGCTTGCCGGCGCGCGACTGAAAATAGCCCGCAACCGAACTCACGTGATCGAGCGAGCCGGTTTTCATGTGCGCCTGCCCGGTCAGGGCGCTGTTTCGAAATCGCCGTGACAGCGTGCCATCCAGTCCGGATAAGGACAGTGACGACATGTACTCAGGCATAAATGGACTATTGAAAGCATAGCGCAACATCGCCCCAAGATGTTTGGCAGTCATCCGCGAAGACCGCGACAGTCCAGCACCGTTTTCAAGTCTTAGTTCGGCAAAGTCCATATCCCGATCCTTAAGCCAGTCACTAACCACCTGGCGACCCTTTGCTTCCGTGCCAGCAGGCCCGATTTTCTCTGCGGCAAGCGTATAGAGCAGCTGTTTTGCCATTACGTTGTTGCTGTGTTTGTTAACTTTGGCGATGACCTCGGACAGTGGCAACGAGTAGAAGACCAGTGCCGGCTCAAGATCTGCGTTGACAACGGTATTCTTCCACTCGCCGGACAATTCGCCGCCAGACTCCTCCCAGAGTGAGCGGAACAATCCATAGGTGAATTCGTTATGGCTTAGCGCGGTTCGATCCATCGCGTAAATTTCGCAACCGCTTGGAAAGCGTCCGCTGAACGTTATGCGACTGATGTCTTCGTTCGGTGTGATGGTAATGCCGCGCTGATACCCTCTGCATGAGCCGTTCGTGACTCGCAGCTGATTAACGATATTCAGATTTTCCAGCGTTGGTTCGAGACGTACACTCACGCCTGAAGCATCCGGTTCAGGCTCGAAGTAATAGCGGACAACTTTGAAATTTGTCAGTAACGCATTCGGCGCGACGTTGTACGCCCGTAACGGTTCGCGGTCGAACGCTGCGGGATCATAATCGCCGACGTCGAAAAAACTGTCATCGAGCAACAAATCCCCTTTGATTCCGGATACGCCTTCTCGGCGTATATCGCGGAGCATTTGCCAGAATCTTTCGGTAACCAGATAGGGATCACCAAATCCCTTGATTGCAATATCACCCTCCAGCACGCCATCTTTGACGTCACCCAGAAAGCTGACTTCTGTTTTCCACCGATAAGCCGGACCCAGAGTGTCCAGAGCAACCAGCGTCGTCACCATTTTTGCGACCGACGCAGGATTTCTTGGCTCCGAATCGTTCCAGGACAAGACCACTTCGCCCGAGTCAACGTCCTCGATATAGATGCTTAGCGCGCCATTCGGAACGTCCCTGTAATTAAGCGCACTCTGGACCTGGATGGGCAAGTCCGATGCGGCCTGTACGCACAACGGGATTAACAGTAACAACACAGAAAAGTATCGCATCGCAAACATGGATTGTCTTTTATCGTCACTCACCTCGGACCGCACATCATCGCATCAACGAGCCGGTTTACGAAGTCCAAATGATTTTATTCGATCTGCCAGTGTCGTAGGCTTGATTCCCAGCAACCCCGCCGCACCATTTGGGCCGGAAACCCGCCAGTCAGATTGTTTGAGTGCCATCAGCACGTTTTGTTTCTGTAGCTCGCGCATTTGCTTTTCGGTCAGGATATCCGCGTCGCCTGAAAATGCGACTGTGTCCGGCCCTGAGCCGCTATCCACGGTTTCCGGAATGGACAGATCCAGGCGTAGCGTGTCACCTTTGGTCAGAATAACGGCTCGTTCTATGACGTTCTTAAGTTCACGAACATTTCCCGGCCAGTCATAAGCCTGAATAACTTGCGCCTGGCCTTTTGTGAGCTGGAGCGGCTTTCTGCCAAACTCAACGCAGGTCTGCTCCAGAAAATGCTGGGCCAACATGATCACATCCTCGGGTCTCTTCCTGAGTGGCGGCACGTCGATTGGAAACACACTCAACCTGTAAAACAGATCTTCCCGAAACTCGCCGGCAACGACCAGTTTCTCGAGATCGCGATTCGTTGCCGCAATCACCCGCGCGTCAACCGACCGGGTAATATCATCGCCTACCCGCTCGAATTCGCCCTCTTGCAAGACACGCAGCAGCTTTCCCTGCAGCTCCAGGGGAATTTCGCCAACTTCGTCCAGAAAAATGGTTCCTCCATCGGCAAGTTGAAATCGTCCAATGCGGTCACGATGTGCCCCGGTGAATGCTCCCTTTACATGGCCGAAGAACTCACTCTCGAATAATTCTTTCGGAATCGATGCGCAGTTGACCTTCACCAGCGAGGCATCCGCCCGAGCACCGCGGGCATGGATTGCCCGCGCAACCAGCTCCTTGCCAACCCCCGATTCACCGAGAATCAGCACGCTCGCTGGCGTCTGTGCGACCGCTTCGACCTGCGCCAGCATGTGCTTTAACGATACGCTACGGCCGATGATCCGGCCGAAGTTCATCGCAACATTAACTTCTTCCCGCAGGTAGTCGCGCTCGCGCTCCAATTCATCTCGCAGACTCGCATTCTCTGCAAGGGCAGAGCGAAGGGCACGTTCTGCCCGATTGCGTTCTGTCAGATCTTTTGAAGCAACCAACATTCGATGCACGTTGCCGGCGGCATCTCGCTCTGAAGTTGCCGACATCAGCAGATCCAGGACTTTGCCACCCTTGGTCACCATCTGGCGCGATTCATTGCTGAACTCGCCGTCATTGATAAGATTCTTTACGTCACCCGATGTCAGCCGCTTGCGATCTGCATCACTGTAGAATTCCGTGATTGAGCGGCCGACAACTTCATCCCGGGTATAGCCCATTTTCTGCAGCCAGTGCTCGGTGACGGTAACAATGCACCCGTCAGCATCAAGGGTGTGCAACATCGCCGGCGTTGACCTGTAGAGCTGACGGTACTTCCAGTCAGCCCTGCCCTGATCCGAGACCTCGGTGTACATCGCGACAGTGCGCATAAACGTCCCGTCTTTGCTGTTTTCGACCAGGGAATTTGCGAGGCAATTGACCACTTCACCATCGCTCGAAACAAACGCAATCGGCTTGTTCTCCAGTCGACCCGTGCGCCGCAACGCGGGCAGGAACTCCTTTTCTATGCGCCTGGCTGTTTCCGGCGTTACGAAGCTGGCTGGCCGCTGGCCAATCATGTCGGCACGTTCGTATCCGAGGCGCAGCAGCAACGCATCGTTAGCGTCGAGATACCGCCCGTCATCACCAATAGAGGTGGCCATTGTGGGCGCTTTGCGAAATAGCCACTGATAATCGTCAAGCCTGCTCATGCCGGCGACTTTATACGGTATTTCGTAAGTATCATAACGATATTTCGTTAATTACGAAATCTCGTAACCATTGAAAATCACCTAAGTGACTGTTTTATATTTATTTATTAAGTTGGCACGGTCCATGCAATACAGAAGCCATCTATTGATCATTTTTTTACGAATTAGACGGTTTGCGCCGTCTGCAGTTTATAGAGGACACAGAGATGGAATTCAAACGAGACCTGCTGCTGCGCCTGGCGATTGCCAGCCTGCTGTTCACAAACGTCGCTGCGGCCGACAACGACACCACGATTGTCAGCACCGAAAAAGTAATCGTCAGCACCGAGGCCGCCAGCCGCGACAGCGCGGATGCCGCCAACAAGGACGCCGCGGAGAAAGCGGTGAAAGCGGTGCTCGCCGACACGAGGCTGGATCTCAAAATCCGCCTGATTGGCCCTACGTCCGTGAAGATCGCAAGCAAACGGTAAGGCCGCACTGGAATTCGACGTGCCGCATCGCTAAGGGCAACTCTCCCCCGATGTGCCTGTGATGCGACGCTCGATAGCTGTCGGTCGTTTGATCGACAGTGGGCCCTGGTGGCCCGGCGGCTACACCCCCCTGTGCCGCCAACACTCAGGGAGCCGGGGACCGATCCGTGTCGGATCGGTCCCCGGATCCCTTCTTTTGCAGAACTGCCTAACGATTCATATGCCTGTCCCGATGCCGCTCTGAGCGCATCGAGCGCACCTCCGCGTTGTCGGAACTCATCCGCCTGCGTAACTTCCTGAGCCAGACCCTGGCCCAGGCAAACTCCAACCCCAAAATGGCAAGGCCGACTGGAATCACAATGAAGGCCGGTCCGGGCATGACCACCATGACAATGCCTAACACCAGCACGCTCAGGCCGATCACCGCTACGGCAATTCTGCGCAACAGCTTGTAGGTCACATGGACTGGATTCATCCATCTGTTTCCGCGAGTCAGTTGCAGGAAAGATTACCATGTCGTGTCCAGATCCCTTGTTTTTTCGGGTCCATATCGTAGCCTTACGATATGAATACTCTATCCGGGGTTGTTGGTGTGCTTCTGTTTCTCTGTGTTGCTGGCGGGGCGGCGCAAATACAGCTGGACAATGAATTGCATGTGCGTGCAGATACACCGGTGATCAGCGTTGAGAAACGCGAGGCTGGCAGTAATTTCATACGCTTACCGACAATTACCTATGAACTCGCCATCGACAAACGATGTGGAGGCGATCTTGAGCCGGCGATCCTGTCGCTTAGCGTTGCCGACACGCGACGGTCATTCAATGCGGACACAATGTCCAAACCCGAAAACCTCGCTATCCGGTTCGCGGTTCCTGCGGCGCAGATTGGTCCGATTGCAGTCGAAAACTTTTGCGTAATTTCTGAATTACCGGCAGACGAAAACGAAACCAGGACTCATGCGTTGGAGACGATGACTGTGCCAGCCGTACTTTCTTTGCAGGCCTCTTTGCTGTGCGCGAATGAGACGGAAAGTCAGATTACCTACGCATCCGCATCCCTCGACGTCGAACTGGAATGCGGCAAACCTGAAATTGATGACTCCGGCGTTGTCGACTGATCTCTAATCAGCGGCAACGAGGTATCGATTCAGAAACTCAACGACCCGTGCCCAGGCCAACTCCGCTTTTTCGGGGTTGTAATTTAAAGCCTCAGGGTCGGCAAACGCGTGACCGACACCCGCGTAGATTTGTATTTCGTTTTCCTTGCCGAGCTTCTCCAGTACCGCTTCGAATGCTCTGACGCTGTCAGCCGGGACACCACGATCGTTCTCGCCAAACAGCCCCAGAATCGGCGCAGTAACAGGGGCCAGGCGCTCTTCGCTAGCGGTAACCTGCCCGTAGTAAATGACCACTGCATCCAGATCCGCTGGAAACAACATAGCTGCGTTCAATGCCCAACCGCCGCCGAAGCTCCACCCGAGTGACGCTATTTTGGGCGCTTGTCCGGAATCGATCAGGAACTGGTAGGCCTGCCGGATATTTTCATTGGTTAATTCCACATTCTCGACCACATCAACCATCAATTTCCGAGCACCTGCAATATCTGTGGCTGTTTCTCCACCAAAAAGATCAACGGCCAGCACCACAAAGCCCTGGCCAGCGATCCGATCAGCGAGCGCGCGAACGCCGTCGTCCAGTCCCCATCGTTCATGAATAACAATGACACCGGGCAAAGGGTCGACCATATCGGCTGGGAACGCGAAGTAGCCGTACACCAGCTGCTCATCGACTTCTGCATAGGGCAGCATCTCGGCAACGACCGGCTTCGCTGGTTCGACGGTGGTCGCGACGCTACTACCATCACCGCGATCTTCGCTGGTCAGGGCATCAACATTTTGACGATCAGCGCTGACTGGCGGAGAAGTCGGGGAATCAGCGCCAGGATCGCAGGCCATCAACGCTGACAGCATGATTGTCAGCGTCGTTGCCAGCTGCCAGTTTGTCTTCCCGCTCATAGATGCGCCCTCGAAATTTGCCGGCTAGTTTAATCGAAAAATCGCCTTTCTGGCACAAGACCTGCCACTTTTGGCACCATAGCCCGTCTTCGACCAACTGCAAGCGGCAGAAGGAAAGTATGGATATTTTGCATGAGGCCATCATATTTCTGATTGCCGCACTGATTGCGGTGCCAATCAGCAAGCGCCTGGGATTCGGCTCGGTGCTGGGATACCTGACAGCTGGCATTCTGATCGGACCGTCGACCCTTGGTCTGATAAAGGATCCCGACCATATCCTGCATTTCGCGGAACTGGGCGTCGTATTCCTCCTTTTCGTCATCGGCCTTGAGCTCCAGCCGTCGCGTCTCTGGGTTTTGCGCAAGATAGTGTTTGGACTCGGCAGCGCGCAGGTGCTGGGCAGCGCCATAATCATCGCAGCAATTGCACTCCTTTTTGGGCTGGGTCCAAAGCCGGCGCTCATCATCGGATTGATCCTGGCTCTCTCCTCGACCGCATTTGTTCTGCAGATGCTGGCAGAGAAGAAACAGCTCAACACGACCTATGGCCGAGCGGCTTTCGCCATACTGCTTTTTCAGGACCTGGCGGTTATTCCGCTGATTGCCGTTTTGCCACTGCTCGGCGCAAGCGCAGGCAGCGAAACCACACTTAGCGACTTTGTAGTCGCGCTTGGGACGGTCGCCGCATTGATTGTCGGAGGTCGTTACCTCTTGCGGCCGGTATTGCGTATCGCCGCCAGGAGCGCCATCCCGGAGATTTTCACGGCGACTGCACTTTTCGTTGTCATTGGCGCAGCGTTACTAATGCAGTTTGCCGGTTTATCGATGGTCCTTGGCGCTTTCATCGCTGGCATGCTGCTGGCGGATTCCGAGTTCCGCCATGAACTGGAAGCGGACATCGCACCATTTAAGGGGCTCCTGCTTGGCCTGTTTTTTATTGCAGTTGGCATGTCCGTTAATCTCGGGTTATTGCTTCAGGAACCGGGCACGATACTGACAATCGTCGCTGCCCTGATGCTTGCGAAAGCAATCGTATTGTTCCCGGTGGCCAGGCTCTTCGGCATTTGCGACAAGACTGCCGCGCTGAACCTGACCGTCATTCTCGCGCAGGGCGGTGAATTTGCGTTTGTCCTGTTTGGTATCGTCGCGCAGGGGCAGCTGTTGGAAACCGCCCTGATCGACCAGCTGATACTGGCGGTCGCCGTCTCGATGCTGCTGACGCCCGTGGCATACCTGGTCAATGAGCGCCTTACCGATAAGCTGAGTGCCCCAGACGAACCGGTGTATGACGATATGGGGGAGCAGCACAACCCGGTCATTATTGCGGGTTTTGGTCGGGTGGGTCAGATCGCTGGCCGACTGCTGTCCATTATTGACATGAAATTTACGGCACTTGAAATCGACTCATCCCAAGTCGACGTCGTGCGAGCCTACGGCAATGTTGTTCACTACGGAGACGCATCGAAGCTCGAATTATTGCGCTCGGCAGGCGCGGAGCACGCGAGGATCTTTGTTCTGGCAATCGATGAGGTTGAGGCTTCGATGCGAACAGCGGAAGCGGTAACGCGGCACTTTCCCCATTTGACGATCGTCGCACGAGCGCGCAATCGACGCCACGAGTATCACCTTATGGATCTCGGTATCGGTCACATCTATCGCGAAACGCTTCTTTCGAGTCTCGCTATGGGCCAACAACTGCTGGTTGATCTCGGCATTTCCGGCAAAGAAGCAGCGATGATTGTGCAGACCTTCAAGGAACGCGATGCTCGCCTGATCCTGGAACAACACGCAATTCAACACGATGAAGAGCAGCTGATTCAATCCGCAAGGGAAACGGCACGTGAGCTGGAGTTACTGCTGCGAAACGACGCGAGCTAGCCGGTTACCATTCTTCGTCGTCAGACCATGTTTTGAGCTTGCTCTTGTCTACCTCACGCCACTGTTGCTCGCTTTTGCGCGAATAGGCAATCACTTTGGCGACAACCCACGCAATAACCAGAATGACGATCAGTATTACTGGCCACAATCCATCCGGCATAGGGCACCTTCGATGATTTCCTGTTCAATCGACAGCATGAACCCGGTTCATACTGAAAATCAACCGACGCTTCCGCCATTCGCGGTCAGGTAAGTGAAAGCATATTGGTCTGGCTGTGTCTGCCGCTTCCGCCGCGTCGATTTCAGATCCGGGAGCACCGATTTTGTGTGGCCAACGTTGACTTTCAAGTCACTTCCGCTAGCATTCCTCGTATAAGTCAAATCAAGCACTTTCCTGGACGAGCCTTTATGAAAACGACAAACAGCATGCCTTCCGTTGTGGTCGGGGTCGTCAGTCCGCTTGGCGCCAGTTTAGCGATCCCGCTAACCCGCTAGCCGCATCATTCTTTTGCTCAGGATGTCCGGCTCAGCATTCCGGACATTCTGCTGTTCCCGTCGTTGAGACGCGAACGGCTATATACCGAAGAATTCAGAAATGACTTACGAAAACGCAAACAAAGAAAAATCGATGTTGCGACGTGCGCATGCGTTTGTGCAAGAGGCGCTCAGCGACAATGAAACGGATTTCACTGTTGGACCAATCAACCGCGCATTGGGTCTGCTGGCGATACCGATGATGCTGGAAATGGCGATGGAAGCGGTATTTGCCGTTGTCGATATCGCCTTTGTATCCGTGCTCGGAACCAATGCGGTTGCTGCAGTTGGCCTTACAGAAGCACTGATAACAGTATTATATGCGATCGCAATCGGCCTTGGCATGGGCGTCACCGCTATGATTTCGCGCCGCGTCGGCGCCAAAGATCCGCTGGCCGCTGCCTACGTCATGGGTCAGGCGATCTGGGTCGGCGGTGCACTGGCCATTTGCATCGGCTTGTTCGGCGCAGTTTACGCCGCCGATCTCTTGAGAATGATGGGGGCCACAGAGGCCGTAATCAGCGAAGGAAGCGGCTTCACGGCGGTCTTGCTCGGCGGCAACGCCAGCATTCTCTACCTGTTTCTGCTGAATGCCGGGTTTCGCGGTGCTGGCGATGCACCTGTCGCATTGCGCTCACTTACACTTGCGAATGGACTCAATATCATTCTTGATCCGTGCTTTATATTCGGGCTGGGCCCGTTTCCGGAACTCGGCGTCACCGGCGCCGCCGTGGCCACAACGATCGGGCGCGGCATCGGCGTGGCTTACCTGCTCTACTATCTGTTTGCCGGTAAGGGTCGACTCCACTTTCAGTGGCGCAATCTCGCGATCTCTCCGGAACTGATTGGTCGCATGATCTCGATATCCATCGGCGGCATCGGCCAGTTCCTGATCGCGACATCGAGCTGGATCGCGATCATGCGGATAGTCGCCCTGTATGGCAGTGCGCCGATCGCCGCATACACGATCGCATTGAGAGTTATCGAATTCGTGTTCTTGCCTGCCTGGGGACTGGGTAATGCGGCTGCAACACTGGTTGGGCAGAACATGGGCGCAGGAAAGCCGGAAAGGGCTGAAAAGTCTGTATGGCAGGCAGCACGATACAACGTGATCTTCATGACTGTGCTCGGATTAACATTCGTCATATTTGCGCCTGGCATCGTCGGGTTGTTTGCCGACGATCCTGAAATATTGAGATACGGGGTGAACTGCCTGCGGATATTGGGCATTGGTTATCCGGCGTATGCCGTGGGTATGATCCTTATTCAGGCCATCAACGGCGCGGGAGATACCAGGACGCCTTCGTTCCTGAACTTCATATGTTTCTGGATCATACAAATTCCGCTGGCATACTGGCTGGCGACATCGGCAAACCTTGGACCAAACGGCGTTTTCGTGGCCATCGTTGTTTCCGAATCATTGCTAACTGTTCTGGGCATATTCGTATTTCGCCGCGGCGGATGGCGCGAAATGGAGATTTAGTTCCCTGATCCAAGAAGAATCAGGCAGAGGAAACAGAAATGAACGACCTTGGGAATTTGGCAAATATCGACGAAATAACGGGTGCCATCATTGTTGTTGGCAGCCTGATCTTCGCCATCCTGCAGATGCGCCAGACACGTCGACAGCGACGCGAACTGGCGGCCATCGAGATGGTTTGCTTTTTCGGCAATCCGAAATTCACGGCCGCTTGCAAACGTATTTTGCGCCTGCCCGAGGGATTGTCGACTGACGACATCCAGAATAATGATTCCGGTCTCGAGGACTCGGCACTGCGTACCAGTGCGACACTGGAGAGTATCGACGTGATGACCTGCAAGCGTATCGTGCCCTTTGTCGTCGTCAAGAATCTCATCGGCACCAGCGGTCCGGCGCTCTGCGGCAAACTTCAAACGTGGGTGACTATGGTTCGAGAGGAACAGCACGCCGACACCGTCTTCGTGTGGTTCCAGTGGCTGGCAGAGCGTCTCAAGCAGGAAGAGCACCCGGATCCGGCTGATATCGCATACAAATCGTGGCTGCCGTCGAACGTCACGCACGAGTTCTGAGCGACCGTGCGACGATGACGAATTCGCCGCTCCTCGAGATCAGGAATGCCACGATTTACCGCGGCGATACCTGCGTGTTCGAGGATTTGAACCTCACAATCGAGCAACACCAGCCTGCCGTAATTCTTGGACCCAACGGTTCAGGCAAGACGACGTTACTGAAAACGATCAATCGCGAGTTGTATCCGGTCCATCGGCAAGACTCCTGGGTCCGGATTCTCGGGCAGGACAAGTGGAATGTCTGGAAGCTGCGCTCCCATATTGGCATCGTGTCTCACGACCTGCAGGCACGCTACCACAACACAACCACTGGCCTGAGCGTGGTCTTGTCTGGCTATCTCTCCAGCATCGGTATTCATGGTTCGCTCGCAAGCAAGATAGACAAACGCCAGATCGAGGCAGCCATGGCGATCATGAACGAGCTGGGCGTGGAAACATTCGCCCATACACCGCTCAGGCGCATGTCGACCGGGCAACAGCGTCGCTGCCTGCTCGCGCGAGCCCTGGTCCACAATCCGCATACACTGATACTCGATGAGCCGACCGCCGGCCTGGACCTCGCGGCCGGATTTGACTACATGGCACGCATCAGAAAGCTGGCGTCCCAGGGCAGAAACATTGTGCTCGTTACCCATCTTCTGAATGAAATTCCGCCAGACATTGACAGGGTGATCCTGCTTCGCAGGGGAAAGATCATGGCGGATGGTCCCAAACACGATGTGCTAAGCGAGAAAAATCTTCGCCGCACCTACGACGTGGATATACGGGTCGCCAAAGTTGACGGATATTATCTTGCCTATCCGCCGGATGGCTGATCGAGCCTCTGCATCGCCAACCAGGTCACAATCCTGAGCATGCGGTTCAGTTAACTACGTAAAAACGTGACGGAATACGAGGCGACGAATAGGGTTTCGGGCTTAGTCTCGAAGCATGATCCGACGTCTTCTGCCAAATGCCATCGCCGTCGCAAGCGTCACGATCGCATGGCCATCGGTGGCGGCCGAGGGTGCGGTGGTTACCGGGCTCAACAATACCAATATCGGCTTCTTCATTCTCGCCATTGCCGGTGCACTTCTCGTCACCCTGCTGTTCAGAACGTCAGCAAGTCATCTGGCCCGGACTTTGACGGAAAAAATTGGCAAACGCCGGATGACCCGAATTTTGCACGGACGCAGCACCGAAGTCCTTGACGATTTTATCGTGCCTGGCGCCTACGGCGGTCTGACGCGCGTGGACTATGCCATTCTGACGTCGGGCGGAATATTGTGCATCCAGACCAAGCACTACAACGGTGTCGTCTTCGGCGAAGCAAAAGAACCGCAGTGGACGAATGTAGACGGTATTCATCGGCGAAAATTTCTTAATCCACTCATACAGAACGAAGGTCGGGCAAAAGCACTGCAAAAGATCGTACCCGACGTTCCGGTTGCCAGTCTGGTTGTATTTACCGGCGCCGTTCAGTTCACGTCTTTGCCAGAGAAGAATGTCATTCACGTTCGGGATCTGGATAAAACTATCTCCGGGTTCGTCTTTGGATCGTGCAAGATCGATGACTGGGATGCGGTGTGGATGTCGGTTAAGGCAGCTGCCCTGACGGACGATGAATCGCGCAAAGACTTCAACGCCCAACTTAGTTTTTCCTAGCCAGCCCCAACCTGTTTATTCCCTGCCGGCCAGTCGGCCGACTCCTAATCGATTTCGGCTATAATTCGCCGCTCACCAGCGCATGGCGCAGAACTATGTCAGAGTCCCTTGTCAATTCCCCGGGCGGCGTGCTCGCAATACTTTGTGTCGTCTGTGGCTTCTGGTTCTATGTTCAGCAGATCACGGGGTGGAAGCTCTTTAGCTACATCCCGCCACTTCTGTTCATTTACGCGACACCCGTCATTCTCAACAATACGGGTGTTATTCCGGCGTCGTCCCCGGTCTATTCCGGTCTGAGCAGCTTTGCGCTGCCAGCATTCATCGTCTTGATGCTGATCAAGGTGAACGTGCCTGCGGCCGTCAAAGTCATGGGCAAGGGTGTACTTGTCATGTTGATGGGCACACTGGGCGTCATCGTCGGCGCCGTAGTGTCATATGTCCTGGTCCATCAATGGCTGTCACCGGATGCATGGAAGGGGTTTGGATCACTTGCCGGCAGCTGGATTGGCGGCACAGGAAACATGGCTGCTGCCACCGAGATGCTGGGTACGCCACCGGAACAATTTGGCCTCGCGGTACTGGCGGACAACGTCATCTATATAGTCTGGCTACCCATCCTGCTCGCATCAAAAAATTTCGCGGACCGCTTTAATGCCTGGACCAATGTGTCCGAAGACCGCATCAGAATGATGGACTCCGCCGCAGCCGTGATGACGGAGGAGGAACCAACGCCGCAAATGCGCGACTATATATACCTCATTGCCGTTGCGATCGGTGTTACATGGGTTTCCACGGCACTCGCCTCAATTTTCTTTGCCGCGATGGTCGAGAGAGCACCGGGCCTGCAGATCGTTCTGTCGGAATCGACCTGGCGCATCTTATTGATCACGACAATATCACTGATGCTATCAATCACTCCGATTTCCATGCTGCCCAATGCGACGGCAATGGGTACCGCCCTGATCTATGTATTTGTTGCCGGCATGGGCGCACGGGCGACAGTCGCCGGATTCGGTCAGGCGCCGGCATTTCTGCTTGGTGCGTTTATCTGGATCTTTATTCATGGTGCATTCTGCCTGGCCGGCGCAAAGATTTTTCGCGTTGACGTTCACAGCGCCGCCATTGCGTCGGCAGCGAACATCGGAGCAGCCGCCTCGGCGCCAATCGTCGCCGCATTTCATCGTCCGAGTCTCGTGCCCGTGTCCATCCTGATGGCGTTGATCGGGTACGCTCTGGGCAATTACCTGGCGCCAATGACAGCGCACCTCGCGCGAATTGCGGTTGGTCAATAGCCTGTGACGGCAAATCGGATATTCAACCTTCGGCTACTTCGTAATATTGCAATCGGAGCCCTCTCACTCGTCTTGCTGGTCGTTTATATCATCTGGCGCCAATGGCAGATTCGTGGCTCCCTGGAAGACATCGGCTGGCCAACAGCGGTGGTGGCTCAGGAACCTGGCGATGCAGTTACAGCCACCTGGCTTGGCACAACGACACTGTTATTTGACGATGGAGAAACCCAGGTCCTGATTGATGGCGCGTTTACTCACGTCCATCCGCTGAACATCGCGCTAATGCGCCCGGTAAGGTCGGACATCGCGACAATCAATTATGCCCTGTCCACGTTTCGCATTGACCGACTCGCAGCGATAATTCCGGTTCATTCTCACTTCGATCATGCGATGGACGTTGGACACATTGCTAATCGCACCAGCGCAGTTGTCCTGGGATCAGAATCCACCGCCAATATTGCGCGTGGTGCGGATGTTCCAGTCGATCAATATCAAATTCTGGCGGACGGAGAGACCCGCCAGTTCGGTGATTTTACGATCAGGCTGATTGCGTCTCGACACGCGCCGATCAGCGGGGGCAAAACGGAATATTTTGCTGGCGTCATACAGAGGCCGCTGCGGCAACCTGCGCCCGTATCCGCCTGGAAAACCGGCGTCGCATGGTCGATTGTTATTAGTCACCCGCACGGCACTACGCTGGTTCAGGGAAGCGGCGGATATGTGGAAGACAAACTCATCGATGAGTCCGTCGATGTTGTGATGCTGGGACTTGGAATGGTCGCGGGCCTGGGTCAGGACTACGTCAACGCTCTATGGCGCGAAACAGTCGTTGCGACCAAGGCAAAGAGGGTCATCGCGATTCATCATGACGACTACACACAGCCGTTTGGAAACGTCAGGTTGCTACCCGATATGATCGACAAGTTGGAGAAAAGTGCTGGCTGGATCGACGCTATCGTTGCAGGTAGCGAGAATGAAATTACGGTTGAATTGCCACCTTTCGGCAAGCCAATGGTTCTTTATTGATTGGCACCAGCCTGCCCGATCGACTGGCTGTCCTCTTGCGCGCATTGCGCAACGAATACGCCAATGCGTTTCGACAACAGGTTCGCGTTACTCTTTTCAGCTTTCGGCAGGCGCTTTATCCGACTTTCTATTTTTGACGCAAGACTGCGGTCACCTATCTCCCGCTGAAAAACGAGCGTTAGTGGTCCCTTGCCGCGCAGAAACCTGGCGCCTCGCCTGCTGTCTTCGTGTTCCGCTATACGTCGCGCCACGTCGATCGCAATTCCTGTATACAGGCTGCCATCGCGGCAGCGAACCAGGTAGACGCTGTAGTTGGACATACTGGATTGAATCTCGCTCAGGCGTTTCCGCCGGATAACTTATCGCCCAAAACCCGAAAGGCGCCGGCCTCCATCGCTGTTCTGTTCTCTGGCGAATCGTCGAATACGAGGACAAGTTGAGTCTCGCCGTCGAGTTCCGCGACCGGCGCCTGAAAAGCGAGCGTCAGCATATTGCCGTTCATTCGCGCCTCGGAGATCATTTCGCTGCCGGCGAATTGCTGTTCGTTGATCTCAAGAAAGATTTCACCCTCCAGCTCTTCACCTTCGGCGCGCATCAGAAGCAAATAGTCCTGTATGTCTCCTGCCGCGGACGTCTGCGCAAAAAACAGCATTGTGGCGTTGTCCCGCACGTCGAATGCAACCGTATCGTAATGGCGACTGGATGACATGATCTGCTCTCTTTATTGCGTCTCTGCGCTAAGTCTACTATAGGACCCAACTGGCGGATGCGGTAATGCATCCGACGCTCGAAGATTTATCAGCTGCGCTGCGATTTCCGGATCTCGCTGATCTTTCGATCTTTTTCTTCCCAGATCTGCGTCATCCACTGATGAAAGTCCCTGCGAAATTCCCGATCATTCTGATAATCGCCCTGATAGATCTCCGGCGCGATCGGGCGCCGCACGATGTCGACGATGACATGCTCAAATTCACCACACACCATTTCCCAGAACTGTACCGGCCCGCCAGGATAGACGATAGTGATGTCCAGAATAGCATCGAACATGTCGCCCATGGAGGACAATGCCAGCGCGACACCGCCGGCACGAGGCGGAAGCAGGTTTTCGAAACCTGATGCCCGTCGCGCCTTCTTCTCCTCGGTGAAGCGGGTTCCCTCAACGAAGTTCATGACCGAAGTCGGCGCATCCCGGAATTTCTGGCAGGCAATTCGGGTTGCTTCGAGATCGCCGCCCTTTTTCTCAGGATGCTTCGCGAGATATGACTTGGAATAGCGCTTCATGAACGGCATATCCATCGCCCACCAGGCGAGCCCCAGAAAGGGAAACCAGATCAATTCCTGCTTGATAAAAAACTTCAGGAACGGAATCCGCCTGTTTAATACGGTCTGCAGAACAATTACATCGACCCATGTCTGGTGATTGGACATGACGAGATACCAATCATTCCGACCAAGCTCCTCGAGACCGCGTATGTCCCATTTCGTCGCACTGCCTGTGCTCAATATGACAGCATTAAATGCGATCCATATCTCTCCGACTCCCATAATCCAGGCCGTCATCAACTTCCGAAACCTGCCTATTGGTACAAGTAATTTCAGCAGGGCAAAGATCATTATCGGCACGAAAAAAGTGACCGTATTGATCGTGATGGCGGAAAAAATGGCCAACCCGTGCAGATTTCTTAGTATTTTTCTGAACAAGCAAAATGGTCCGTGTGGCGAATGCCCGACATTTTAGCCTGAAATCGTGATTCTCAATCCACAATATATTGCGGTTGCCGCTAAACATTTGCTGGAGTACCTTGTCAAAGACTGTCGTAGTCGGCGTTGGCCAGCAACTTACACTGAACATCAGCAATGAGGTTTCGTTAACCATGATCACACTGAATATCAATGGCGAGAGGCATACTCTGGAGGTGGACCCGACGACCCCTTTGCTCTGGGTGATTCGCGAGCAGGCAGGTCTTATCGGCACAAAATTCGGCTGCGGCATCGCGCAATGCGGGGCCTGTACGGTGCACCTCAATGGATCACCGATCCGTTCCTGCGTAACGCCCGTGCAGGCGGCCGCCGATCAGGAAATCACGACGATCGAGGGTGTGGCCGGCAACGGAGACCTGCATCCGGTGCAGCAAGCGTGGATCGACGAGCAGGTTCCGCAGTGTGGCTATTGTCAATCGGGCCAGGTGATGTCCGCGGTCGCATTGCTGGCAGCGAACCCGGCGCCGACGGACGAAGAGATCGATGTGGCGATGAGCGGCAACATCTGCCGCTGCGGCACTTATCCAAGAATTCGACGCGGCATCAAACGCGCGGCGCTGTCGATCGCTGCGTCTCCTGCGGATAAGGAGACGGTCAATGGGTAAATGGACAAGGAGAGCTTTCATCTCGGCCGGCGTTCTCGCTGGTGGCGTGGTCGTATTTGGCATTGCAGTCAGGCCAGGTAACCGAGCCAGCAAGGTTCGCGACATGATCGCCAGCGATGACGAAGCAGTCTTCAACGTGTGGCTCAAGATTTCGCCGGACAACAGCGTCACGGCTATCGTGCCGCACGCCGAGATGGGCCAGGGCGTGCATACAACGCTCGCCATGATGCTGGCCGACGAGCTGGACGCGGATTGGAACGACGTAAAAATCATCGAAGCCCCTGCTGTCAAAGAATATGCCAACTATGCGCTGGGCAAGGGTTTCGCGGCGGGTGATGTCGATTTTCCGGAGTTTCTCGTCGATACGGTCGACGGCTTTTTCCTGACTGTGATGAAAGCGATGGATATGCAGATAACCGGGGGCAGCTCGTCAGTGCCCATGACCGGTCAGGTCGGCATGCGTGTTGCCGGCGCCGCCACGCGAGCCGTCCTGCTCGAGGCCGCAGCCAGTTCCTGGGATGTCCCAACCGCAGAACTGGTCGCCAGCAAGGGTCGGATCGTGCATGCCGGAAGTTCGCGTTCTGCAACATTCGCAGACTTTGCGCAGCGTGCCGCAGCGCTTGACCTGCCTGTAAAACCACGCCTCAAGTCTCCGGATGAATACACCATCATGGGAACTGATGTGCAGCGGTTCGACGTTCCTGCGAAGGTAGATGGCAGTGCCCGGTTTGGCATCGATGCCGCTCCTCCGGGCATGAAATACGCAACTGTGAAGGCAGCTCCGGTTTTTGGCACCAAAGTAAAATCGATTGACGAGTCATCCGTGCAGGACATGCCGGGCTTGCGCAAGGTCATAAACCTGGGTGACGCCGTCGCCGTAGTCGCCGACGGTTACTGGCAGGCAAAGAAAGCGCTCGACCGGCTCGGCGTCGAGTTCGAAGCAGGCGCCAATGACTCGATCGAGCAAAGCGATATTTTCAACCAGTTCAGCGCTGATATGGATGCGGCTACGGCAGGCGGCGACGAGATTCGGGACCTTGAGATTGGCGACGCACGAACCGCGATAGACAGTGCGAGTGAAATTGTCGAGGCGGAATATCGCGTGCCCTATCTTTCGCATGCTCCCATGGAACCGATGAACTGTACGGCCTGGATGCATGACGACATGTGCGAAATATGGACAGGCACACAGAACCCACTTGGTTTCGCCGCAGAAGTGGCCGATGTACTCGAGATGGACCTCGAAGATGTGCGGCTACACAATGCCTATCTTGGCGGTGGATTCGGTCGGCGCGCCTTCCCGGACTACACGATTCAGGCGGCGAGAATAGCGGCCGAGGTCCCGTATCCTGTCAAGCTTATCTGGTCCCGTGAAGAAGACATGCGACACGATCATTACCGGCAGGCGAGCATCAGCCGATTTCGTGCGGGCCTGGATGGCGAGGGCAACCCGACGGCATGGATTAATCAGTATGTCGACAAGCACGACCCGGCAGAGGCGCCGTATCCGCCCTACGACATCGAGAATCAGTATATTCACTACGCCGAATCAAAGACGCATGTTCCGTGGGGTTTCTGGCGCAGCGTCGATCATTCGTTACATGCATTCTTCACCGAATCATTTGTTGATGAACTGGCTGTTTCGGCAGGCATTGATCCTTATCAGTACCGACATGACCTGCTGTCAAACGCACCACGTTTTCAGAAAGTGCTTGACCTGGCGGCGGAAAAATCGAATTGGGACGCGCCGTTACCTGAAAACTGGGGGCGCGGCATTGCGGTGCATAAATCGTTCGGGACGATTGTCGCCCAGGTCGTGGAAGTTGAAATTGTCGATGGCCGGGTATTCCCGCGACGCGCAATATGTTCGGTCGATGCAGGATTCGCGATGCATCCTGATGGCATAAAGGCGCAGATGGAGAGCGGCATCGTGTACGGGTTGACCGCGGCATTGTATAGCGACATCTCGATTCGTCGCGGCGCAGTCGCGCAAAGCAACTTCCATGACTACGAAATGCTGCGCATGAACGAGTCACCGGAAATTGAAACCTACATCATCAACAGCGGTGAAAAAGTAGGTGGTGCGGGTGAGCCCGGCACGCCGGCCATTGCACCTGCATTGGTTAACGCGATATTCAACGCGACAGGCAAGCGTATTCGTGAATTGCCAGTGAAACTACATGATCTGACCAAGGAGAACCTCGAGTCAAAAGACGTCGCATAAAAAAAGCCCCGGCATTGGCGGGGCTTCCTGGGCTTCTTTGATCGTCTTTGGAACTCAGTCGGTGCGACTCGTCACCTCGAGCAGATGGTAGCCAAACTGTGTTTTGACCGGTCCCTCAACCGAGCCTACGTCGGCACTGAATACAACCTCGTCAAACTCCTTGACCATCATTCCCGGGCCGAACTCACCAAGGTCGCCACCCTTTTGGCCGGACGGACAGGACGAATGCTTCTTTGCCAGATCACCGAAGTCGGCACCCCCGGTAATGTCGTCTTTAAGAGACTGACACTGTTCTTCAGAATCAACCAATATATGTCGTGCCATTGCTTTGGCCATATTCTTGTTCCCCATAATTTTGACTGCCCGGATTATGGACTAATCTGCCAGGAAATGAAGCCTGAAATCAGTCTGTGAGACGCAATCCGGGTTGCTGGTCCAGGCCTGATAACATTGCGAAAATATGACCAATAAAGCACCGCATTCGTTCGAGTCCGACCGGCTTGTGTTCCAAAAGCCGAACAAGGACGATGCGGAAATGATATTCGAACGCTACGCCGGCGATTCCGAGATCGGCGAGTTCCTCGCCTGGCCGATTCATCTCTCGATTGACGATACGCGTGCGTTTCCGGAGTTCAGCGATACCGAGTGGCAGCAATCTCCCGCCGGTCCGTACCTTTTGTTCTCACGAGACCAGCAGCGATTGCTGGGAAGCACGGGGCTGGCTTTCGAATCTCCGCACTGCGCTTCAACGGGTTACGTTCTCGCAAAAGACTCGTGGGGCTTCGGGTTCGCATCCGAGGCCGTCATTGAAATGAAGAAACTCAGCTCCAGTCTGGGTGTCGAGCGACTTTATGCGCTCTGCCATCCCGATCATGTTCCTTCGAGAAGCGTCCTCGAAAAATGTGGTTTCAAACTTGAGGGCACAATTCGTCGATTTTGCGAGTTCCCCAATCGTGATCCGGGGAAGTTGGAAGATATTGTTTCTTATTCATGGGTTGATAGCTAGGATAATGATCATGCCTTCCCCTGCCGAATCGGTTAATTGACTGTAAGTTATCAGGTGTCAATCCATATGCTTCTTGTTGCTGTAGCGCTGACTATCGGGATCGGCCTGGTGCATTCCGTGCTGGGCGAACGTTACATTCTGACGCGACTTTTTCGGCAGCAGCTTCCAAAGCTGTTTGGAGATGACCGATTCACAAAGCAAACGCTACGATTCGTATGGCACATACTGACCGTCGCCTGGTTTGGGTTTGCTGCCCTGATGATCCAGCTGCATGTGGGGACGCCGTCGGGGCAGGAGCTGTTGAATACCATCGGCGTCACGTTTGCCATCACCGGGCTGATCGCCCTGGTTGCCAGCAGGGCAAAACATCTCTCATGGATCGTGTTTGGTGCGATAGCCATCATTTGCCTGTATTTCGCCTGATGTGCCTGAAACCAGTGATGGTCTCTGTGTTAGCTCGATGCCAAGCGAAGCCAATAGTCGGTAGATCACGGCGCACGGCATCGTGAAGATAGCCGTTCGCGGTATGGGCTCCCGGAGATTTGTAAGGAAGCTCGAGAAATCCGGTGCCAGCGAATTGGTTGGTGGGATTCACAACGAGATGTTTTTCGACTCATCCTGGCCAAATCCCGGCCTTGAGGAGTTTCTTATCACAGCGGCAACAAAAGGAACGTTCGATCTGAATCCATGGATGGAATTTTCCCCGACCGATACCGCACAAGCTGACTTTTTCCGGCTGCGCCCGCGAAAAGTGATTGAGGAGTCGCAGAAAGACTACGAACGAATGTTCGACGATATCGAGCTTTTGCCGTGGATAGGCAGCGATCAAAAGCGCCGCTACAAAATTCCGCAGCACATTTTTCTTTCCAGGATTCGCCTAAAACCCAATCAGGTCGCCGTGGTTGGGCAATGGACAGCGGAGTACGTCATACCGCAGGGCGTCCGAATGATTTACGAGCAGGGCCGATTCGACGGGATTGAGTTCAGACCCATAACGAATACCCGAACCGGCTCGACGCACGAAGCCTTTTTTCATCTTTTTTCCGATCGCACTCTCGGGCACAGGGTACTGGACATTGCCTCTCCAGAGATACTGTCCGAACTGCCGCGAGAACAGGGATATGACGCCTACGGCTGCATTTGCTACGAGTCCGGAACGTTGGAGGATGCCCGTGATTTCAATCGAACAGGAGAAAGAATGCTCGGATTTCGATTTCCCGATTGGATCGTACGAGCGGTGGTGCGAGAACAATTTCTCGAAAACAAGCTGCGCGGCTGGGCCTTCGAGCCCGTTCTTGAAATCGGTACCGGTGCGTATCAGGATTACACCGAGCTTTGGTCTTCATTCTATGGCCTGCTCGCAAAATGTGAGTGTCACACAGTCAGGGGGCAAAAAATTGAATCAGTCAGCAATTCCGGGACGGAATTTCTCGCCTGAGACACAGACGTCAGCCTGACTCCTTGAAATCAGCAGGTAATAATTTGATGCAAATTTCGATTCAAACCAGAGATATTCTTCTTTTACTGGGCATGGCCTGCATCGCCTTGACAACCGGTTGCGATAGAGATTCCAGCCAACCATCCGCAACCGAAAAAGCGATGAATGACCTGCAGTCAAAATACGATGAGCTGATGAAAGATAAGCTCGATAGCCCTGTGCAGTGGGCGACAGATGATTTGGAAAATATTGGCGATTGGGAGTACAAGGTTATGGATTTGTCAGGCGCCGAGCCGGAAACGCTTGAAGAATCACTCAACGAGCTCGGCAATGATCGCTGGGAAGTGTTCTGGGTCGAAAATGTGCGAAACGACTATCGCATCATGCTCAAACGACCTTCGAGGAGTTATCTAAGTCGAATTCCTCTGTCGCAGATTGGCCGTTTCGTAATCGATGGGACAGGCGATAGTCAGGAGTAACTGTTGCGCTAGGCGTTGACGCCCAACCGCCCGCGTTATGTTCATTGCGTTGCAATGAAATGTCCGACAACGCCTCAGCCATCGGTCGTGTCAGCAGATATAATGATCACATGATTGCACGTGCTGATCAGAAGACCGGAGTCGAGAGATGATAGGCAATAAGCGCTACCTGGCGTTGCGCACGGAACGACTCGAGAAACAGAATCGATGGCTGACGATTCTTGCCTGCGCGATAATCGTCGTTCTGATACTTGCGATAACCGCAGGCCCTGCACTTGTCAGGTCCCTGGGTAGTGACGGTACCGATGAAACGGCGGAACTGTCCGGGCGGGAATCCGACACACGACAGTAACAAACGACGAGACACTCTATGGTATGGCCGACTTTCCCCGCCACGACGATATCCACTCTATGCGCGGCGAACACAGCTTTCACGACAAATCCTTCGCGCGCGAGTACTGCCTGGAAATCGATGCGATAATCGCAGACCGAACGAACCAGACGGAGTTTCCAGTCATGCGATCGAGCCTTGTCCTTGTGTTAGCAATACTGGCATTTCCTTTAGCCGCTGCCGTTGCAGACGAAGCGGAGGATCGCAAGGCGGTTATCGCCGTCGTCGATGCATTTTTTGCCGGCATGACCGCAAAAGATGTCGAGTCAATGAGAAAAATCATGACCGAGGATGGCATGCTCTACGGCTACCGGGAAACCGCCGAGGGCCTGACTGTTTTCAATCCTACGCATTCGAGTTACCTGGACAGCCTTGCCGCGCGTGAGAGTGTGCCGATAGAACGATACTGGGACCCGACCGTCATGCTGCATGAGCGGCTTGCCGTTGTGTGGACGCCCTATGATTTCTATAGCGACGGCGTTTTCAGTCACTGTGGGGTCAATAGTTTCAGCATGCTGAAGACCGACGACGGTTGGAAAATTACGGGAATCGTATTCTCGATGGAGCCTGAGGGTTGCGAACCTAGTCCGCTTGGGCCACTCCAGGCTGAGCAGTAGCCGTGAAACGTCACCTGATCACGATTCTTTTCCTGGTGGCCGCCATCGTTTTCTATTCCATCGGCGCCGCGGGCCCGGGAATTGTGTTTCTCTTGCTCGGCGGCATCGCCGAATTCACGTTCTGGCTGAGACTGTTCAGGCGAGACCGATCCCGATAGTCATGCCCTGCACTGTCATCGAGAGGACGGACCAGGCGGCAAGTTGCCTGAAGAATGTTCGGCGGAAAGAGACTAATGTCCATAGTAAGCGCCTGGAACAGAACACGTGGTTGGCAGCACAGGTTTGAACAGGAGACTGTCAACATGAATAGTACGACCAAAGACCGAGTGCCATTAATCTTGTGGCCAGTTTACGCGATCTGGAAATTACTGACCCTGATCCTGAATGTGACCGGCCGCATCATCTGCGCTTTGCTGGGACTCGCACTGATGGCCGCCGGTGTGGCCATCTCGCTCAGCATCATCGGCGCAATAGCAGGCGTCCCCCTCGCGGCGTTGGGTTTCCTGCTGGCTGTTCGCGCACTATTTTGAAGCTGTGAAACGGGAAAGATCCGGCAGGTGTGCCCGCTCGCGTTTCACCTCCAGCTCGTGAATCGCGACACCGAGGTCACGTAAAAACGGTAAGCCGATTTCGTCGTACTCGTATTGATTGTCGTTAAATGTTTCGTTCTCGTTCGTGTAAATCGTCGCCGCGAGTATGAATTCGACCTGGTTTTGCAAGTCGATGATGTAAGCGGCGTCCGTCAGGAACCCGTAGGCATCGCCAACCTTGTTGTAGATACGTATGTGTTCCGGAATCTCGTCGCCCTTGCCGCCAAACATCAGGAATTTGACGTATCCGTCAGGATATTTGTTGCGGTCACTGTAGATGCCGCTTTCTGCAGGATAGGACGACATGTTCTGGTAAATAAACTGATAGTCATCTGCGGACAGGTTGAACCGCCGTTCGGCGGCAACAGAAGCCGGAAACATGAGTGCCTGGATGACATCGTGCAGGTCCTGCAACGGAAAAGCGTTCTTCTCGGCGAAATCCTTTGGCACTGCATGCAGTTCGCCATCGATAATCTCAGCTCGCCCGAGCCGCACAGGCTTGTCTCCGACATAGACCTTTCCACTGTACAGCGGGCTCTGCTCAAGCAGCAGGACATCATCATCCAGGAAGCGAACCGGATTGGTATACCGGTTCTCATCGACGCTCAACGCGATCTCGAGCCGGTGCATGATACGAGTGCCGCCGAATCCTTTTGCCCCAAGAGATTCGTTAAGTGCTTCCTGCCCAAGAAATTCATACAGCCGATTGAATGCGTCATTGTCGCTTACGAGCAGGATCTTGCGGATGTAGTGCCCAACGGATGGCCGCCCGGTCGGCGACGATGGATCCTCGAGTGCCGTCGTCTGGGAATCGCGAACAGACTCGATCAACATCGTTGAGTCCCGATCCAGGCCATCGATATTCAAGTCATTCAGCTTCTCCAGCGCGAGCATTGCGGCTGGGAGCTTTACGGTGCTGGCCGGGTAAAAGTACTCATCAGAATTCAGTCGATAGCTGAATGAGGTAAACGACGGACGATTGTCGGCGTCGCGATCGATCTGTGTATAGAGAATCTGCAGGCGATGCCTTGCCGGATTCTGCATTACGGAGCCGAATCTCCCGGGTTGCGACCTCAGCAGATGTTCGAGCGAACCATTCCATTCATATTGCTGCGAACAGGCAGCCATACCAAGCAACGCTGTCACCGCGAATATCCGGCCTACAATTCCTTGTCTCGAGCGCATGTTACAAGTATCGATGTCTGGTGAAAAAAGGCAAATTGAACGGTAGAGTAGATGATCAAGCAGGGAGGAATCGGTCCGTGTCCGTATCGCGTCTTAAGCACATCACCAAAATCGGCGTCGAACAGATGGGTGACCTTGCCGACAGCCTTAAGGACGCCAGGGTTCTGCGCCTGGAGAATCTTGACACCAACATCCTGCCGCCTGCTTCGGCGCTTGAACAGACAAAGATCGCGATTGGCGACGATGACGCTAATAGCTATCTGCCGTTCCTGGGACTCGACTCGATGCGAATGGCGGCGACAAAGCTCGTCGGTCGGCAATCTGGTCAGGAATACGATTGGAAGACTGAATCCGTCATCAGCGCCGGCGGTCTTTCGGGCATCTTCAATGCGCTCCTGGCGATCCTCGAGCCAGGCGACGAGGTTCTGCTGACCGACCCCACCTATGTGGGACTAATCAATCGGGTCAGGCTGGCCGGCGGCGTGCCGCGCTTTGTACCATTGGTACCTGCTGACGATGGCTGGCATCTCGATCGGGACGCATTGCGTGCTATCCAGCCGAATGCGATCAAGGCAACCTTGTTTATGAGCCCTTCGATGCCCACAGGTGCTGTTTTTGACAGGGAGGACTGGCTGGCGATCGTCGACTTTTGTCAGCGCGCGGATTGCTGGCTTATCGACGACACAGCGATGGAAAGAATCCTGTTCGATGGCCGACAGGTCATCCACCCGGCATCATTTCCGGGCATGCGCGACAGAGTCATTACTGTTGGCAGCGCTTCCAAGGAATATCGAATGATAGGCTGGCGGGTCGGATGGGTGGTCGGACCTGCAGAGATCGTCGCCGACATCGCACGCGTTAGTATCTCGAACGTTGTTTGCCAGACCGGTATCGCAATGGCGGCCGTTGCTGCTGCAATTGAGGATGAGAATGACGGCATAGACGAGTTTGTGACGGAGCTGCAATCGCGGCGAAATCTGCTAGTAGACGAGCTCGCCGAATTCAGGGTGCTTCCGCCCCATGGCGGCTGGTCGCTGCTGGTGGACGTATCGCCCCTGGGACTCGACGGCCCTGCTGCAGCGGATCTATTGCTGCGAAGGGGCCAGATTGCGGCCACCCCGATGAACAACTGGGGTGGCAAACGCTGCGATAATTATGTCCGCCTCGTTTTTTCCAATGAACCCATTGACCGGTTACGTGGGATCGGAGATCGTTTTCGACAATCTCTGGGCCGACCATGAACAAGACAGGTATTCGCTATGGCTGATCGATACACGCTGAAAAAGGCTTTGGAGTTGGTTGCCGCATCCGAGGACAAGGCATATGGCGTCCTGCTTGAGCACGGGACACTCGAGCTCGGCTACTACAAACCCGATGGAGTCGATCCGCAGCAACCGCACAGCCAGGATGAAATATACGTTATCCAGTCAGGATCCGGCATATTCGTACTTGGCGATGACAGGCAGCCATTCGAAACTGGTGAAGCTTTATTTGTACCTGCGGGCGTGGAACATCGGTTTGAGGATTTCACTGACGACTTCGCGGCATGGGTTGTTTTCTACGGTCCCCGGGGCGGCGAGCAACCCAATGCTTAGGATTTGCAGTCGCCTGATCCTTGTTTTGCTGGTCGCAGGACCGGCCGTTGCGGACGTGAGCGGCCTCCGTTGGATGTCTGGCTGTTGGGCAGCAAACGGCAGGGAAGCCGGATCCGTGGAACAGTGGACGATGCCTGCCGGCGGCACGATGTTCGGCGTAAACCGCACGGTTGCCGGAGGCATGACTGTCGCCTTTGAATACCTGCGTATCGTGACAGACGAGGATGGCAGCGTTGCCCTTATCTCTTCGCCTTCGGGACAAAAGACGGCCCGCTTTGAAATGGTGAGTTTATCGCCACAGGAAGTTGTCTTCGAAAATCAGGAACACGATTTCCCGCAACGAATAATCTATAGCCTGAACAATGACAATAATCTTGACGGGCGTATCGAGGGGACGATTGACGGACAGAGGAAAAGAGTCGACTTCCCAATGACAAGAATCAGCTGCGGCGATGACCAGGCGGCCCGATAGAACGCGGGCCGTACATCAGCAGGAATGATGTTGGTCATGCCGCTCAGGTCGACAACCAGACGACCTCAAGCATTTCCTTCAATCCGGCAGCCCGAAACTTCGGCGGGCTGTTATCAATATCGTTGTGTTCCGCGACGCGACGCAGATCGGGCCAGCCGGCTGTCAATTCCTCCGAAAAGACCGCAAAGGGTGGTCCCGGCGTAACTGATTGATCATATTCCAGGGTAATGATCATTTTTACCGCGTCGGGATTTAGCAATCGTTTCGTGTGTTCGATATAAGCCGAACGCATTACTTCAGGCAAGGCAACAATCGAGCCGCGATCGAATAGCGCATCGAACGGCTCATCCTCAAAACTGAAGTAGTCACCACAATAGAGTGTCAGCGGAATCTTGTCGGCACTGTAGCGATCGAGATACTCCCCTTCCTCTACCCGGTAAGGTATATCGTGTTCCGCGAATAGCTCTCGAATCGCAATGCCAGATAGTTCGACTCCGACAACTTCGTGGCCCTGCTCTATTAGCCACAGCAAATCCGGCGTCTTGCCACAGAGCGGCACCAACACGCGACTTTGCCTGTTTGCCGGCCGCCTGGCTTTTGGCCAGTGTGCTCTTAGTCCGGCATTGCCGTCTTTTTCATGCCAGCCGGTGCGGCCATTTGCCCAGCGGTCGAGCCAGTCTTCGCGCATACTTTTGTTCTACCGCAAATAGGTGCGCCTGTTCGGAGCACGTGCAACACGATTGACAATGCTACCGATGGATGGCGTCCGGAGCACGATAATTCTCTCAGCCGGATGCCGTCTGGATCGACCTGTCCCGATCAATTCGAGCACCAGCAAGCAGACGCTGGTTTACCCGCGGGGATCACTGGAGTTACTATCTGCGCCCCCAATTGACCGCCGGTATTGGCGGTCGTTTATGTTTTGAGATACTTAATTTATGGCAACTGCAGCAATTATTGATGGTAAGGCCAGGGCGGCCGAGCTTTCCAGGTCCATCAGCGACACAACGGCGGCGCTGATCGCCGACAAGCACATCAAGCCGGGTCTGACAGTGGTCATTGTCGGCGAGGATCCCGCGAGCCAGGTCTACGTCAGGAACAAGCAGCGTACGGCAGAGGCCTGCGGCTTCAATTCGGTCCAGCATAGCCTTGGCGCGGACGCGCAGGAGGAAGAGATTCTCAGCCTGATCGACTCGCTAAACAACGACGATTCTGTCCACGGCATCCTGGTGCAATTACCGCTGCCGGCGCACCTGGACGAGCAGGCGATAACTCAGGCGATTCTGCCTGCCAAAGATGTGGACGGCTTCCATTTTCAAAACATTGGAATGCTGACGGCGGGGCACCTGGAGGGCGCGTTCGTACCATGCACGCCGGCCGGATGCATGCTCTTGATCGAGGATCAGCTGGGCAAGGATTTGTCTGGCCTGAACGCCGTCATCATTGGACGCTCTAATATTGTCGGCAAGCCGATGGCCAGTTTGCTTTTGCAAGCCAACGCGACCGTGACCATCTGCCATAGCCGCACGAAGGATCTTCCCGCGGTGGCCCGAGGCGCGGACATCCTCGTCGCGGCGGTGGGTCGCGCAAAAATGGTCAAGGGTGACTGGATCAAACCCGGCGCCGTCGTTATCGACGTTGGCATAAACCGAATTCAAGTCGACGTGGACGGAGAACCGAAGAACCGCCTGGTTGGCGACGTGGACTTTGACGAGGCAAAAGAAGTTGCGTCCGCCATTACGCCTGTACCGGGAGGCGTTGGCCCAATGACAATTGCGTTGCTGATGTCAAATACGCTGCGGTCGGCCGAACGTTCGAGCCACTGAGTCGAAAAGCGAAGCGCTCGTTAGAAACTGCGCTTCGATTCGATCAGAAACTGCACATCGTCAATAGACGGGTCTCCGTCCAGCGGGAAAGCGACGTCGACGTGGATCACATCCCGGCCGCTCGAACGGGTTGGCACGAGGCGCAGACCGATGCCGACGTCTTTAAGCCAGCCAACTGGAGGTGCGCCGAGCGGATTTTCGCCCCAGGTTCGGCCGATATCTGCAAAGATGGCGCCACCGACACGGGCCAGCTTGAACGGATACCAATCGGTGAAGTAGCGTTGCTCGGCAGACACCAGGAATCTTGATTCTCCGGTCTGATAGCGTAGCGGATACCCTCGCAAACCCGTGTCACCGCCGAGTTCGCTGAAATTATCGAGATCGAGGCTGCGGCCCCGACTGGCCTCCAGGGTCATGTAGAACAAGCGTTTGTCGGAGATCTGATTGTAGTAGCGGACATTCAGCGATAGCTCCGTGTTGGCGGAGCGTCCATCATCTATGCGCCCGGCCAGGGAAGAGGACAGCAGCAGCGCGCGTTTCTTTATTGAGCCAAAGCCACGACTCGCGTCGACTCGATAAACAAATGACTCCCGGTCGGAACCGAAATCCTCGGCGGCAAACCCGACGCTCGCCCACAAACGGGATCCGAGCAGGAAGTCTTCGGTTCGCTCGATCGTATCGCGGTTCGATGTCGACTCGTATTTATCCTGTACCACTTCGTATCCGATGAATGGATATACAAGCTTGCGGTCAGCCGGCAGTAAACTCGGCAGCGTGCCGTCGCTTAAGGTCGAAAACACCCTTTCGTCATAGACAAGTCCGGCTGTCCAGCGTTGTACCCATCCGTCTTTGAGGCCTGACGAACGACCGAAGAACGCTGTGTGAAGCTCATTCTGTTCTGCATATTCGGCGACCTCCTCGCCCAGGTCATAGAATGAAACTTCACGTGACTCATCAAAAAACGTTCCCCCGGCCGACCACCTGCTGTCCAGTGAATAGAAGGGCCGGATCAAACGCACGTCTGTGGTCCTGCCATCGGAACTCTCGGCGAATTCCGTAAAAACAGATGTCCAGCTATCTCCCAGGTTCCTGTCGCTATACTGAAAACTTAAGGAATTTCGATCAACGTTTTCGACGTAGGTGAGGCGCACCGATCTGCCGCGACCAAGCAGGTTGCGTTCAGACAGGCTCACCCGGGTTCGATTTTCGCCGCCCGAACGCGAGATGGAGAGGCCTGGCATCAAAGTCCAGACATCGCGCGTCCATACCCGGATGTCGACAACGCCGTTAGAGAACCTGACTGGGTCAATCTTCGCGTCATACAAGTAGACGTTCTGACGAAGTATTCGCTCTGATTCAGCAAGCAGCCTTGCTGAATACGCATCACCGGCTGCGAACAACAGCTGTCTGCGTATAACCTTTTCACGCGTCACAACGTGCCAACGATTCGCGAGCCGGTAGAAGGATTTATTCTCACCCGGCTGCGTTGTATCGAAGACGTTCTTCTGTTCGAAAATGATCTTGCCGATGACTGCGCCTGCTGCTTCCAGCTCTTCCGCTGACGGCAGGCTCTCGTCGGCCAGGACCATAGATAGCTGCAGCATGCACACACTGAGCGGGACTGATAGTTTCACCAGGCATCGAATCACCGTCTCAATTTAACACCGGCATCCCGCCTCGACGTCAATTTATTTAACGCCTTGTGCACGAAGCAGGTGAAGCAACGGTAGAATGCGACCAATTCGCAGATGCCGTTCACCTGGAGCACGGATATTGAGAAGAACCGGAGATGAGTTCCGGACTATCTGGCAAAAGCCGGATGACCCGGAGACTGTGCAGATAATCGACCAGCGACGACTGCCGCACGAGTATGTCGTCCACGATCTGAGATGTTGGCAGGATGGCGCAGAAGCCATTGGTGCAATGCTCGTCCGTGGCGCACCTTTAATCGGTGCGACCGCGGCCTGGAGCCTCTATCTCGCCAGCCTCGAGAGTCGTTCGGGCGACGACCCGGAAACTATCGTAAGACAGGCGGCACGGGTTCTTGGTGAAACGCGACCGACCGCCGTAAACCTGGGATGGGCGATCGAGCGCGTACTGAGAGTGCTCGACGAGGCCACAGCTGGTACCGACCTGCCTGCGCTTCTTGAAGCGGAAGCCAAGGCAATCTGCGCCGAGGACGTCGAAATATCGCGTTCGATCGGCAAGCATGGCCTGGCGCTCATCGAAGAAATCGCCGAGCAAAAGCAGGGAGGACCGGTCAACATACTCACTCATTGCAACGCAGGATCTCTGGCGACGATCAACTACGGTACCGCGACGGCGCCGATCTACTTAGCGGACGCTCAAGGCATTGACGTGCACATCTGGGTTGACGAAACGCGTCCGAGAAACCAGGGGTCGCAGCTGACTGCATGGGAGCTGGCGGAGAATGGAGTACCGCACACGTTGATTGTCGACAATGCGGGTGGACATCTGATGCAGCACGGCCTGGTCGATTTAGTCATTACCGGGACTGACCGCACCACCCGAACAGGTGATGTCGCCAACAAGATCGGTACCTACTTAAAGGCCCTGGCAGCACACGATAACGATGTTCCTTTTTACGTTGCGCTCCCGTCGACCACGATCGACTGGAGTATCACTAACGGGCTTCGCGATATTCCGATTGAGGAGCGAGACCCTGATGAAGTCCGCAAAGTATACGGCCGGGCCGGTGATTCGCTGCTTTCTGTCAATACGGTTGCCTCGAAAACCGGCATCAGCAATTTCGCATTCGATGTTACGCCGTCGAAGTTGGTAACGGGCCTGATCACTGAGCGCGGAGTCTGCACAGCGAGCGAGGCAGGGCTGACAGGACTCTTTCCAGAGATGGCTCGGACCAGTCGATAGATCGCGCCTGCGTCGCGAACCGCGTGCGGGCGCCGGGTGGTCCGCTTATTTCGATATCGAATTATTGGCTATTACGGGCGACGACGGGGTCCAGTCGAAATCGATAAATGCGACAGGTCCGCGCGGTCGCAAGAAGCTGTCCCGGGCCGATGGGTTCGAAGCTTGATTTGCGGATGGCGCGCAGCGCTGGCTTGGAAAAGATCCGGTGGGTCTTCTCTGTCACGACAGCGCGAGAAATCTTGCCGTTCGCCCTGATTTTGAAGCAAACGGTCGCTTCTCCCTGAATCCTGTCACGGCGCGCAATGCTTGGGTATTTGGGAAATGCGGTAAGCGCGGGGACTCTATCGGTGTTTATATCAGTAAAATGTCTGACCGCAGACGACCGCACCTGCGCAAAGCTGGCCGTTGACATCAACAGCAGGCACGTGCAAGTGACGGCGGTCAGGAAAAGCCTCTCATAGTGTTCGCTGGCGTTCCGCGCCAAAGAGGACCGTTGCGAGATTCTATTCAGACTATGGAACATCATCGTTGTCTTTCTGTCGATCGTCGATTTCGATTTCCGGTCGCACCGGATGTACCGCATCCATGTACATGGAACGAGCCACCTTCATCGTCGTCGCGCCGGGATTCAGCTCCTCGCCTTTCTTGAGATCCTGCTCCGCCTTTTCCCATTGCTTCAATTGAATATAGACCACCGCTCTGTTGTTGTAGCCACGCCAGTTCTTATCGTTGCGTGCCAGCAGCAAGTTGCAGTATTTGAGCGCTTCAGCGTAATCGCCGAGCTTCACATAGCCCGCGCACAGGTTAGATAGCGCCGCTTCATGCTCGCGGCGGCCTTGTGCAAATTTCAGGCCCTCCAGGGTGAATTCGACACCTTCCTCATCTCTCCCCGCCAACAATGCCTTCGCGCCATTGTCGAGCGGTATATTGCGTGGCCCGATGACTGTCGCAGCGTTCGGGTCACGCGTAATTCGATCCACACCCTGACCCCAGCAAAGCGGAGCCAGCAACAGCGTGCAAACAAGGATGATCAATCGACTAGACATGTGTTCCAGCTCCCGCGGTACAACCTATTCTAGCAGTGCGCTAAAACTTTTTTACGGCTATAAAAATCAGTAACTTAAGAGCTCATAAGGTATGAAAAATCGTACCATTCCGGCGCTTCGCTACCGTAACGCCGCGCTGACTCTTTACCTGTCCGCCAAAACTCGACGCTCATTAACTCAGACCAGATTCTTCTCAAAAAATTCAATCGTTCTGCGCCAGGAAAGGCGGGCAGCTTCGTCGTCATATCGGGGCGTCGTATCGTTGTGAAATCCGTGATTTGCGCCTGGATACATGTGCATCGTATACGTCTTTCCGGCCGCGTCGAGTGCGGCCTTGTATTCAGGCCATCCCTCGTTCACCCGGGTATCCAGCTCGCCATAATGAATCAGAAGTGGCGCGTTAATCTGCCCGACATCTTCGGCAGCGGCCTGTCGGCCGTAATACGGAACCGCGGCCGCAAGGTCCGGGATTCTGACGGCAAGCGCATTGGACACGCCGCCCCCGTAACAAAATCCAACGCAACCAACCTTGCCAGTACACTTCTCATGATTTTGCATCGTATGTACCGCTGCCACGAAATCTTCGAGCATTTCGTCCCGGTCGCGTTGCCGCTGCAACTCACGACCAGCATCGTCGTTCCCGGGATAGCCACCAAGTGGTGTGAGTGCATCGGGGGCGAATGCAATGAATCCCGCTTTGGCGACCCGGCGAGCCACATCCTCAATGTAGGGATTCAGTCCCCGATTCTCGTGGATTACCACGACGGCCGGAAGGCGCTGCGTGACATTGGCGGGCATAGCCATGTATGCGCGCATTGACCCGGCACCATCAGGAGAGTCGTAATCCTGATAGGCAGCATCAATATCCGGGTCATCCTCTGCAACCTGGCTTGCCAGGGCGTAATTCGGACTGAGTGCGTGGAAGACCGCCAGCGCTGCCGCGCTGGAAGCGGTAATGCCGCCAAGTCGATCCAGAAACTCCCGGCGATTAATGAATCCGTGCGCGTATTTATCGTAGAGATCCAGGCATCTCTGGTCTATTTGCTGTTCGGAACGCATAACTCCCCCATGCCAACGGCTTTCGATTGCAGTGTCAGTGTGGGCTGATTGTACCGGACGGCGAAATCATTTGAGAAACCCCGCGACGAAGATCACGGAATGTCGCGGTTAGCGGTTAGCAACGAATGGTTGGAGCGCCGCTCAGTTGTATTAACTGCCAGTCTGCACGCGACCGGCGATATTAGCGAAATCCAGACCCCCACTACCATCATCGATAATGATCAGGTCCTTTTCGACATCCCGAATATTAATGCTGCCGGATCCATCGTCGACAGTGACGCTTCCGGTCACGCCGCGAATTGTGATACTCCCGGAACCATCGTTGACCAGGATATCGCCACCAACGCGGTCTGCAGTAATAGACCCTGACCCATCATCGATTTCGATCTGACCACCGACGTCAGCAAGAGCAATTGACCCTGAACCGTCGTCCAGAACGATGTCCCCGCGCACGCCTTCGATATCGATAGATCCTGAGCCATCATCGACAATCAGATGCATTTCTTCGGGTATGCGAATCTCGAGATTTACGGACGGTCCATCGTTCCAGTCAAACCAGCTACCTTGCTCGAAGTAAGCAAGCAAAACGGCTGTGTCACTTTCCTTATTCAACGTCAACTTGAGATCATCCTCGAGTCGCTTGCGCGCTTTGTCCTCGCTCCTGCCAGGAACGACAAGGGTTGCGGTGACGGAAATCTCACTCGAATTCGCTACGCCAATGATGTCGATTGAACCGGAACCGTTGTCAACACTGAGTGTATCGATTCCGCGTGATTCAAGACTCAGTTCGCGGATCTCTTCGTAGTCGTCTTCGGCAGCCTGTGCCACACCGACCACGACTAGTGCTGCTATTAATATGCCTCGCATGACGTCACCTCTGATTGACTATTGTCGCGGAAACACCCGCGTCAGTAATACCTGACGTACGGTACATAAGGTAGATACCGCAGATCGACGTTTGGTTGCAGATCTTCTGCGCCACAATGCCTGCCAATGATAGAATTCAATCACTTAAGAACCAAAAACGGGGGCAATCATGCCGCAGACCCGCGATCGGCGCCAACTCGAATCGGTCGAAGTGACACCGTTGAAGTCTATGCCAGTCGTCGACTTCGAAAAACTACTGACGTCTGATGCGGAGATCACAAGACTTCGAGCTGCCTGCCTTGAGACTGGTTTTTTTACAATCAACAATGCGTTGGGTCATTCGACCGCAATCACGCAAGCACTGCACCAAATGGAGCGTTTCTTCGCGTTGGACGATGAGGATTCCGGAAAACTTTCAGTCTCCGTGCGGCAGACCGGAAACAAGCGCGGCTGGACGCCCCTGTTCGGTGAACCCGCATACCAACCCGGTACAATCGCGCACGTCGAATCGTTCGACTTTGGCCGAGAAGGAGGTAATGTCTGGCCGGAACTACCCGGCTTCAGGCACGATATCAGAAACTGTTGGCAAGCCATTGCTGATATCGGCGATACGATACTTGAAGCATTGGCACTCGCCGCGGGTGTGGATCGAAATTTCTTTACGGAAAACTGCGACACACGCGAACTCAGCACCATGCGACTTCTGAACTATCCGGCGAACGATGTGCCTGCGTCGGACGATAATGTCGGCATAGCGGCGCACACCGATTTCGAGTGCATTACCCTGCTCGTACAGAATGCGCCCGGTCTGGAACTACGTACAAGAACGGGAAAATGGTTTGACGCGCCCTCAGATACCGGGCAAATCGTGGTTTTGCTTGGCGACATGATCGAACGCTGGACGAACGGTCTTTTTCAGGCCACCGGTCATCGCGTTCGCAACTCGAATGAGAATCGCATGAGCATCGTAATGTTCTTTGCCGTCAACGACGATGTGAGTGTTGCACCGCTGCCTCGATTTACGGGCGCCGATTGCCCACCTCGATATACACCGGCAGGCCAAAGAGCGCACCTTGCAGCAGAAGTGCTGCGGGCCGAACGTAATCGTGATGAAAAGAAGGCTGACGAAACCTAACGCTCGAAGCGTTGCAGCATTCGATCGAGGTCCGCGCGCGACAGCCACTGCCCGCGAACCATTACGCCATGAATTCGCTTTGAATTGCCAATCTCCTCCAGGGGGTTCGCATCGAGCAAGATCAGGTCCGCTTCCAGGCCGGCCCGAACCGTGCCGAACCTGTCTGCCGCTGTAAAGAAACGGGCCGCGTCGACTGTGCCGGACCGTAAAGCCTCGAAGGGAGTCAATCCGGCATTCACGAGATAGTCAAGTTCACGATGCAAGGCAAATCCAGGCACATTAAAAATTTGCGGCGAGTCAGAGCCAAGTAACAAACCGGCTCCAGACTCGGATAACGCGACGATTAGTCTCCGACGAATGTCGACCGCGTGTTCGGCAGTCGCGGCGACGTAGTTAACATCTTCGAGTACGTTGCGTTTGCCACCCTTCCACCGGGCGATTGTCTGTGCCGGCATATATTTCATCTCCGGCCAGCGAGCCATATCGTCGGGGCTCGGCGACTGTAGCGTGACATGCTCAAACAAGGATTCCGTTGGTACATTCCAGACGCCTGCAGCGGCGGTTGCCTTCACAATCGCTGGTATTTTAGACGGGTCCGCCTCGTCCGCGATAAAGACACCGAAGAATCCGGACAGTCCGCCAGATGGATTTTCATGCGCGGGAAGCAGCGTCTCCATGTAACCATCAAGATGATCAATAGTGGCAATCCCGGCATCCAGCGCGTGTTGCACACCAACATCTTCGGGAACATGACCAGCAAACTTTATTCCCAGCCGGTTTGCAGTTTTCGCAATTGCATCGAATTCGCCGACCGACAGACCAGGATGAATCTTCAGAAAGTCGTAGCCTGCCGCGTGCTGCTCTCTGACCATCCTTGCCGCCTGCTCGGGACTGACAACGCTACGACCATTGAATGACGGGCCCGAAGTAATCAGTCGTGGGCCAAGTACTTTTCCAGCGTGAATGTCTTGACGCAATAGCAGGTGCGACGGCTGCCCAAGCATTCCGCGAACTGTCGTTATGCCATTGGCGACATAAAGCGAGAGCACCCGCTCAAGATTACCCGAAGTTCGACCAGGCACGTGTCCATGCATCTCGGTGAGCCCGGGCATGAGATAGCGATCAGTGCCATCGACAATAGTCGCATCGGCCGGCACAGAGGTAACCGCGACGTCGCCAATATTATTGATAATGCCATTCGTAACAACAACCGTTTGAGATTCAAGAACGGTCTCGGACGTCATCGGAATGATGTTTACATTGACGAACGCGGTCGATGCCGAATGCGCCGCACTCCAAAAAAGACTGGCAGCAATGAGGGCAATTCCAGTATGTCTCATTGAGGTCCCCAACGATTCGTTCATGTTTGGAGCGGTGAATACGATATCAGTTCAATTAAAGTCCTGAATGCGGCGCTAGATAACCTTTCTCAGCGTATCGCGGCTAATGTTTCCTCCGCAGACAATGACCACCGCATTCTTGCCCTCGTAGTCTTCGGCAGCGCTGAGAAGCCCCGCAATTGCAACACCGGCGGCCCCTTCGAGCAGCATGTGGTGTGAATCAATAAACTCTCGCATCGCGTGCGCGATTTCATCTTCGGACACAGTTACGTATCGATCGACGATGTCGGCACAGATATCGAAAGTGATCGCACCCGCTTCGATGCCGCCGGCAGTGCCGTCAGACAACGTCTTCTCACTCGGCAAATCAACTATTTCTCCTGCCTTTACAGATTCCGTCATTACGGCGGACGCCTGCGGTTGGCAGGAAACCACTTCGATTGCCGGGTTGACGGATTTCAGGAAACTTCCAACGCCGCTGATTAGGCCGCCGCCTCCAACGGCAATGAAAACTGCGTCAACGGGCGACAGCTGTTTAGCGATCTCCACGCCGCAGGAACCCTGGCCCGCAATGACCTCAATATCATTGTATGGCGATAGATACACCATGTTATTTTCCGTTGCGAAATTGCGCGCATGTGTCTCGGTGTCGAGCCCGTCGGTGCCGAAAAACCGCACGTCGCCACCGGCGCGCTTGATAGCGTCGATTTTAGTCGGCGACGTCTGCTCCGGGACGAAGATAACCCCGGTGACGCCGAGCTTTTTCATCGCATACGCGATCGCTGCCCCGTGATTTCCACTCGATGCGGCGACGCAACCAGATTGTCGCTGCTCAGGCGTGAGGGAGAGGACCTTGTTGAACGCCCCACGCAGTTTGAAAGATCCTGTGTGCTGCAGGTTCTCGAGCTTCATATAGACGTTGGCGCCGGTCAGCTCACTGAAATACGGCGAGTAATCCAGCGGGGTCTCCCGAATATGCGGGCCGATTCGATTGGCAGCGAGAACACAGTCTGCTGGCAGGCGTTCGCGGTTCATTGACCCTTAAACCCGCAGAAATAAAACTGCTCCAGAATCCTGTGCACTTTACCGAAGCGCATGTCTTTCGCTATGCACCCGGGCTTGACAGCGGCTTTACCGCCCGGGCTTTTTGCGTCGCTGGTGACCGGGTCCTTCGTCGACAGGAAATTACGTCCTGAATCAGCGCCCAACCTCATACACATTGCGACAGAATCTCCATATCGTTTTCAAAGGACTCCGGGCCGAGCGGGCCGAATGAAAAGCGTACAAATCGATGCAATGGCCCGTCTTTCCCTTTCCGTCTCGCCATATCACAAAGGACGCCCGGCAGAATAGCTGCCTCATGTTTGAACAGGCGATCATTTAGCTCGTCCGCAGACAATTCACCGGGCAGGCGACCCCAGTGATAGAAGCCACCATCACCGGTAAACAATTCGAATCCAAGTTCCTTGAGGCCTGCTGCGTACCGCTTCCGTTGTGACGTGAAGAAACTATTGACGGCGGTCCTCGCCTTGCGTGCTCTTGACGGTTCCAGCAACTCGGCTACATACAGTTGGGATGCCCGGGATATTCCGCCCATCCCAAACGAGGAGTAATTCCGAAAGATTTCGATGTGGCGCTCAGCTGCAATGACCCACCCGGTTCGCATTCCTGGAACCTGCAGTCCTTTGGTCGCCGCACCGACGACGAAAATATCCGTATCGTCGATGTCGTCCACATACTTGAGGGCACTCTCAGGCTCGGGATCGCAGTAAAACTCATAAGCCTCGTCGAACAAAGCACCACGACCTGCCTGTGAAAACTTATTGACCAACACCTTGAGGGACGCTCCCCCGGTCATTACACCAGTTGGATTGCATGGGTTACTTTTGACCAGCAAAACCCGTTCTGTGTCTGCCGGGGGATCAGCGTCATAAGCAGAAGGGTCCGGCCGAAAGCGGTTCTCAGCGTTGCTTGGGATCAGATGCACTTGCCGGCCCAGGATTTTGAGCATGTCGTAGTATGGCGTGTACTCTGTTTCTTCGATAGCTATGCCGACGTCACGTTCCAGGAATGCCAGCGTCGCCAGGATTCCTGGCCGGCCTCCGGCAAAAACGGCAACGTGCTCCGGCGTGATCCCGGCGTCATAGTGCTCGTTGTAATAATCTGCGATGCGCTCACGCAGCTCAATCTCACCGGTTGCTTTTGGATATTTGAGGTCAGTGGACTGCAGGTCAATACGGTCCGGCAGGGCCGGACCTCCCGGCAACTGCGTGGTCAAAGGATATCCCTGTGCCCAGGGATGCGTTCCCGGATCGCCCATGTATTTTGCTGTGGCATCTGCGAATTTGAACAATGTTTCGTAGACGCCCATCGGCGGAAACTGTTTCAGCATCGTATCTCTATCCCGGAACCTGATTACAGTGCGAGCTTATCCGGCTTATCCTGTGCCAACAAGCTTGCGCATCGTTACGCGAACTACAGCGCTTCGGTCGAAAACGTGTCACAGCGATCGGGATTTCCCTCCTCGAATCCTGTGCGAAACCAGCGGACTCGCTGCGCGGAACTGCCGTGTGTGAACGAGTCGGGTGCCACCGAACCGCGCGATTGTTTTTGCAATCGATCGTCGCCAATGGCACTTGCTGCGTTTAACGCTTCCTCGATATCGCCTGGTTCCAGAGAAATGTTGGTTCCGCGCTTGCTACGGTTGGCCCATACGCCGGCGAAACAGTCGGCCTGCAGTTCAAGTCTGACGGAAAGCTGGTTTGACGCGACTTCGGATGACTGCTGACGCAATCGCTGGACCTCCCCCGAAATGCCCAGGAGGTTTTGTACATGGTGCCCAACTTCATGGGCAATCACGTACGCCTGCGCGAAATCGCCGGGTGCATTGAAGCGATTCTGGAGATCACGGTAAAAGGCAAGATCGATGTATGCGTTCTTGTCGGCGGCACAGTAGAATGGCCCCATGGCTGCCTGGCCCAGTCCGCATGCGGAACGCGTGCTTCCCGAAAACAACACCAGTCTCGGTTCCTCGTAACGTTTATTGCTTGCCGCGAAGATCTCACTCCAGACCTCTTCAGTGTCTGCAATCACGACCGCGATCATGTCAGCCAGGGGATCGTTCGCGAGGTCGGCCTGCTTCGGCCGGGTTTCACTTCCGGATGAAGGGACATTCACCGACTGGATGCCTTCCAGGAGAAATGTCGGATCAACGCCGAAATACATCGCCGCCAGAATAACGATGATCGTGCCTATGCCCCCGCCAACCACCTTGCGACCGGCTCCGGCGCCGCGCCGATCAATGATGTTCTTGCTTCTTCTACCACCACGCCATCGCATTTTTACACTACCTCGTACATTCCTTTTCGTGCCGCCCGCCGCATATTCGCAACTTATGTCAATAACAGTTTACAGGTGACTGGCACGTCGTTGTTTCCGGCACATCGTTCCAAACCTACTGGCAGAAACGCCTGCAGCCGCATTGTACGCTGATCCGCGCAACGGATGCCCGGCGATGGTTTCGTCCGATTGACACGTCAGTTTTTGCTGTGCAACGATGGCATAAGTTTGATAAAGGCACACCTTTCGAAAGAGAGGGTCGCAAAGCCACCGGTCTAAGGGGAAACCTATTGATAGCGGGGTTGCCGAATAACAGGGTCATCAAAAACGACCCGTTCCAGTAGTGGCATTCGCCCGGCAACACTTGCACCCATGACTGCGTAGGTTTGACTCGCCTCATTCAAATGTCGAATTCGTCCCATTCGATCTTGGAGTAGCAATGTCAATTAACGCCTCGCAACTGCGGCAGTCAGGCCGGTATCGATCCCGGAAACAGCCTGGCCCGGTCGTTTTAAAACCCTCCCGTGTGCTCGAATTGAAGAATGCACTTGACCCCGGATCTCGATGGTCAGCCCCTTTTCGTCCTATGGGCGCAAATAGTTCCGCCACCGATTGCACATTGTCGGTTGGCACATGCCTGGACCTCTCGGAGTTGAAGTCTATCCGCAACATTGACGCTTACGGGCATACAGTGACCGTGCAGCCGGGCGTTCGCATTGGTGACCTTGTGAGCGAACTCGCCGAGCATGGTCTCGAACTTTCCGGCGGCCACGACCTGATGAGCAGGACGGTCGGGGGTGCCGTTGCCGGCGGCTGTATTGGACCATCATTTGGTGCGGACGGTGCTTTCTTTGCGTCGCAGGTCGAAAGCCTGAAGGTGATCACGCCAACCGGAAAAGCGCTTGAAATACATAACGATCAAAAGAACCTGTTATATGCTTTTCGAATGAGTTTTGGGATGTTGGGGGTTATCTATGAAATCAAACTGCGCGTTCGCCCGATCAGGACTTTCGCCGTAACGCACAGAAGGTGTTCCTTCGATCAGTTCAGTGCGGTGGCCGAAAAGCTTGCGAATATCGACGTCGGCCTGAAGTTCTTCCTGATGCCATTTCGGGACCGTGTCTATCTCGACATCCGGCGGTCCAGTTGTGATGCAACAGCGACGCATCGTATTCCCTGGAAGGTAAAAGACTGGGGAGAAAGCACGGTGCTTCCCAATGTATTCAAATCGATTAGCCGCGTCGTTCCGGCTTCCGGGGTACGCTATCGAATGATCGATGAGATCAGCAAGCTGACGCAGGGTCTGGTCAATAATCGATTGGTCAGGTCAGGCAGCAACTCAACCGCATTGATGAGCAGCGCGAGGAACGGGCATACGGCGGAGAGTCTGCTCTATTCTACCTGGTTCTTTCCGGCAGCCGATTTTGCGATCGTTGTACAGGCCTACAGGGAATTTTGCCTGCGCATCCATCAAAGCAGCGGTTTCAGGTGCGACATGCCCACTGTCGGATTTCGTGTCAACCGGGATGATTCCGCTTTGCTTTCTCCAAGTTTCGATGAACCCATGATTGCGCTGAGAGCGATCTCGACTCAGTCGAAAGGCTGGGAGAATTTCGCTATCGATTTTGGCGATTTTGCGCGCCACTGGGGTGGCTCACCTTTGTTCAATCAGACCCGCGAAGTGCCACATGACTATCCTGCCCAGGTCTTCGGCAGCCGCCTGACCTTCTTCAAAAAAATCCGGCGACAATTCGATCCTGATAATCGAATGATGAATACTTTTCTGTCCCAGTATTTTCTTTGAAAATCCGGTCTCCGCAGAGCCGGTTTCAGCCCTGAAGTCGGTCGCAGGGCTCGCCCGGACCGGCCGAATGGCTGGTCCGGGGTGCCCCAACTGTGCCAAATCAATCGGATAACTTGTTGATTTTATTGCTTATAACAGTTTGATTCCCCTGCTAACAGATCTTCACTGGCATTTATATATCAAACTGATACTATGCATCGCCCCGATATATGCCAGTAATCCTGGCAGAAGAGTCTGCGATGGATGTCAAAACAGTGTGCCTCGGAATGCTGACGGACGGCCCGGCCTCCGGCTACGACATGAAGAAGTGTTTCGAGTCGACATTTGGCCATTTCTTTCCGGCCGGGTACGGCTCCATCTATCCGGCGCTCGCCACCCTGGCAAGAAACGGGCTGGTTGAGTTCGAGGAAGTGCCCCAGGAGGGCAAGCCCGACCGGAAGGAATACCGCATTACCGACGAAGGTCGTGCGGAACTGGACAAAGCACTTTCGAATCCCAAGCCGACCCATAAAGTCAGGTCGGAATTTCTCGCAATGATGTGTTTTGCCCATTTGATGAGCGATGAGCAGATTAACGCAGTCATCGACAACAAGCTGGCGGAACTCGATTGCTTTCTGCAATTACTTGACGAGCTGCCAATCTGTCAGGGTGACGGAATGCCTAAAGGCACCCGATTCGTCGCCGGCTTTGGCCATTTTGTCGCATCTTCGCTGAAAACCTACATCAACGAGAATCGCGACATGCTCACGAACTCCGAGAATCAGGAATTAAAGATCGCCGTCGGCAACTGATTGCGTCGGGCAGAATTTTTTATAAAGGCAACTGTAATGAACCTGGGTAAATTTGAACCTTATAAATCGTGGCTTGTATCTGCTGGCATAGCAGTCGCAATCTCACTGTGGCTCCTCAGCGGCACGCTGGGCGAAAGTGATGATTCGAATACTGCAGCGACCGCGCCAGCCGTTCCGGACGATTTACTTACGAGCGTGCGCGTCAGGACCCTGGCCGCAGAAGAAGTGACTCGAACTATTTCAGTGAATGGCAAGACGGCGCCCGCTCGAATCGTCGAGTTGAATGCAGAAACCGATGGCAGAGTGGTTGAGATCGGGATTGAAAGAGGTGATCGACTTGATCGTGGCGATTTGATTGTGAGCCTTGACGAGCGTGATCGTAATGCACGCCTGGCACAGGCAGTCGCCACCGTGAAGCAACGCGAGCTGGAATTTGATGCTCGTGAAGCACTGAAGAACGAGAGCTACGTTTCCGAAGCGCAGCTGCAGGAAGCAGCTGCGCAGCTCGAGGCGGCTAAGGCCGAACTTTCCCGCGCAGAGCTCGACATCCGCAATATGACTATCCGCGCTCCGTTCGATGGAGCATTGCAGGATCGACATGTTGAGATTGGTGACTACGTAAAAAATGGCGATCCGGTAGCAACCTTTGTTGACGAGCGATCACTCATCATTAGCGCAAACGTGTCTGAATTCGATGCACACAACGTCCGCAAGGGAGCGACGGCGACAGCCAGGCTCGCAACCGGGGAAATTGTCAATGGCGTTATTCGCTACGTAGCCCCCGTTGCGGACGATGCGACGCGCACGTTTACGGTCGAACTCAAAATTGATAATGCCGCGGGCGATTACCGGGGCGGAATGACTGCAGAGCTGATGATCCCGGCGGAAACCATATTTGCTCACAAAGTGTCGCCGTCATTGTTGACGCTCGATGACGAGGGCAACCTGGGAATAAAAACCGTAAATGACTTCGGACAGGTGGAGTTTCATCGTGCCGATATCGCGATGTCCTCCAGTGACGGTGTCTGGATCGCGGGCCTCCCCCACTCGGCATCGATTATTACTGTCGGCCAGGGATTCGTGAACGCGGGTGCTACAGTCAATTCGGTAACCGAGGTCGAAGTCGATACGGCGGTTGCAATCAAAACTGAACAACTGGGTCAGTAGCCATGCAAATTATTGACACAGCGATGAAGCGATCGCGCACGGTGATCATGTCGCTTGCCGTGATCATCGTTTCGGGCGTAATCACGTACATCAGCGTTCCGAAGGAAGCTGAGCCTGATATCAATATCCCCATGATTTACGTCAGCATGACCCACGATGGAATCTCACCGGAAGATGCGGAACGCTTGTTGATCCGTCCGATGGAGCAGGAATTGCGTACCATCGAGGGCATAGAAGAGCTAACGGCGAGCGCCTATGAAGGTGGCGCCAACGTCACCATCAAGTTTGACGCCGGAACCAATGTTGACGTCGCCCTGCAGGACGTTCGGGCCAAGTCGGATGCCGCCAAAGCAAAGCTTCCCGCAGAAACGGAAGAGCCGACGATTACCGAGATCAAGTTCTCGCGATTCGATCCGATGCTAATTCTGAACCTCGCCGGCGAGGTTCCCGAAAGAACACTAACGACTATTGCGCGCGATCTGAAAGAAAAGATCGAGGCGGTACCCGGTGTTATGGAGGTGACCCTGGTCGGAGTCAGGGAAGAATTGATGGAGGTTGTGGTCGATCCACGGGCGATGGAAAGCTACAACCTCGATCAGGTACAGATTCTCTCGCTGGTTGCGCGTAACAACAAACTGGTCGCAGCCGGCGCGCTGCATACTGACGAAGGCAGATTTCCAGTCAAGGTGCCGGGCGTCTTCGAATCGGCGGCCGATGTCCTCGAGATGCCCATCAAAGCGGTCGGTGACCGCATCGTGCATTTTCGCGACGTGGCCGAAGTTCGCCGAACCTACAAAGATGCAGAAAGCGTTGCCCGTCTAAACGGCAACCCAGCGCTGGCAATTGAAGTCGTCCAGCGCAGCGGCGCCAACATTATTGGCACCGTACAGGTGATAAAAGACCTGATCGCTGCTGAGCAGGCGAATTGGCCGAAAGGCATCGAGATCATCGCCTCCCGGGACAAATCCGAAGACGTCAACATGATGCTGTCAAACCTGCAGAACAGCGTCATTTCAGCGGTACTGCTGGTATTCATCATCATCATCGGCATTCTCGGACTGCGTGCCGCCGGCCTGGTCGGAATTGCAATTCCGGGGAGCTTTTTGCTCGGCATCCTTACTATCGCGTCATTTGGTGTGACCATAAACATGATGGTCCTGTTCGCGCTCATCATGGCGGTCGGCTTGCTTGTAGACGGGGCGATCGTCGTCACAGAACTCGCGGACCGGCGCATGGCCGAAGGTATGCCGCGACACGATGCCTATTCGAGTGCCGCCCGGCGCATGTCATGGCCAATTATTGCCTCGACCTGCACGACATTGGCAGCGTTTATTCCATTGGCTTTCTGGCCTGATGAAATGGGCGAATTCATGAAGTACCTGCCGATTACGCTGATCGCGGTGCTATCTGCTTCGTTGTTGATGGCTTTGCTATTTGTCCCGACGCTCGGCTCAATCTTCGGTTCTTCCGGCGCCATCAGTGAGCAGGCGCGGAAAAGCCTTGCCACAGCAGAGACAGGTGATCTTGATGCGGTGCCAGGCTGGACAGGCAAGTATATTCAGTTCCTCAAGAGTTCGCTGCGTCGACCGTGGCTGAACGTCGCCGCAGTTTCCGCTATTCTTTTTGCCATCATTTTCGCATTCGGCAAGTTCGGTAAAGGCGTCGAACTGTTCCCCGAAATCGAGCCCGAGTTCGCCAACATCGAAATTCGTGCGCGCGGCGACCTCTCGACAACGGAGAAAGATTTCCTGGTACGGCAGGTGGAGGCTTTTGTCCTCGGCCTGGACGAAGTCGAGAGTGTTTACGCGAAGACGGGCGGCAGCGGCCAGGGCGCTGCGGAGGACCAGATCGGCTCTATCACATTAAACTTCGTCGACTGGGACGAGCGGCGACCCGCCAACGAAATTCTCGCCGATGTCAGGAAGAGCCTGTCAGGTTTGGCCGGCATTTCAATACAGACGACCAAAGCCCAGGATGGTCCGCAACAGGGCAAGCCGATCCAGATTGAGTTGTCATCACGTTTCCCGGACATTCTCACGGCCGCGACCGGGCGAGTTCGCGAGGCGCTGGAAACGATAGATGGGGTATATAACGTGGACGACACGCGACCGCTGCCAGGCATCGAATGGCAGATAAACGTTGACCGTGCGGAGGCCGCGCGCTTTGGTGCCGACATCACAACCGTAGGAAACATGATCCAGCTCGTCACCAACGGGATCAAGATCGGCGAGTATCGACCCGATGACGCGGACGACGAAATCGACATCCGCGTGCGGTATCCCTACGAGAGCCGCAGCCTCACGCAGATAGATGAGTTGCGCATACCGACCCCGACGGGATTGGTGCCCATCAGCAATTTTGTAAAACGCGTACCGGCTAATAAAGTCAGCACGATTCAGCGGACAGATATGCGCCGGACGATGAAGGTCGAGGCTGACGTTGAAGAGGGTTATCTTGATGGAGACGTCGTGAAGGAGCTGGCTGCCAGATTGCAGTATCTTGGTATTGATCCTTCTGTCAGCGTGCAGTTTCGTGGTGGCAATGAGGATCAGATGGAAGCGCAGGCATTCCTGATGAAAGCGATGGGCATCGCTATCGCCGTCATGGCCATCATTCTGGTGACGCAGTTCAACAGCCTGTTCCAGGCGTTTCTGATTCTGACAGCCGTTATTTTTTCAACTGGTGGCGTATTGTTAGGTCATCTCATTATGAATAAGCCCTTTGGCACTGTAATGAGTGGCGTCGGAGTCATTACGCTGGCTGGAATTGTGGTGAACAACAACATCGTGTTTATCGATACGTTCAACGTTCTGCGCAGGCGGGGTACGGATGCCTTTGAAGCTATCCTCAGGACCTGTGCCGTTCGCCTGCGACCCGTTCTGTTAACCACGGTCACGACGATTCTGGGGCTGATGCCAATGGTCTTCGCCGTTGATATCGATTTGATTAACCGGGACGTTTCGGTTGGCGCACCTTCAACTCAATACTGGACCCAATTGTCATCCTCGGTTGCAGGCGGCCTGGCGTTCGCCACGGTGTTGACTCTTTTCCTGACGCCCAGTCTGCTGATGATCGGCGCTAACACGTCCGACTGGCTGTCCGCGCGCCGGGATCGAGGCCGTGAAACGGCTGCACTCGCGCAATCTTGAGACCAGTGCTGTCGTTCCGGGGTTAGAGAGCCCGGTTCTCGTTTGACGACTCGTCGTTCCCGCGCTCTGCGCCTTCTGCGACTCGCTCGCGGCATGGGGAAGAAATGTTATTCGAGTGGCCCGCGGTGAGGGCAAGGCGCAATTGCTCGCCAATACCGGCACGAGAGAATTTTCGACTACTTGTCCAACTGACGCTGCAGGTCGGCATACTCCTGCCAACAAGGCGCCGGCGTATCGATTCTTAGCAGTTCATCGTTACGGCGGCGCCAGATCTTTCTGACTGCGCTCACCACGAGCAGCAGTAGCATGGCGCTCAACCACCAGCCGTCTATCGCTCCGCCACCGCCATGGCCATGATTGACCACAACCTGGACGTTCTGCAGTGGCGCATCCCGATCGAAGTCTTCCAGCGCAAGAAATGACAGGGCAGAAGACTCATCCGGCCCAAAACTCGTCAGGAAGGCGCCGTCATAGGCGTCAAACAGCTCAATAAGAAGGTCATAGCTGCCCGTCGGATAACCCGACATCAGCTCGCTGACGAGAACATACTCATCGTCAGAGCTCGTGCCAAAGATCGTAAAGTCCTCGGTTGCAGCATACTCGTTCCATGGGCCACCCTCATAACTAAGGTAGAGTACGGCGAAGACGTCTGCCGAGATGAAGTTGGTGTCGACGTCGAACAGCAAATCGATGCCATGGGAGTAACCGTCGTTATCGTCGTCATTGAAAAGGATGACATCGGCGTCGTAGAACCAGAAATCGAAACTCGGGCTCTGTGCACCGGCCGCGCCAAATTGTGGCTTCGATTGCCCGTCCCTGGTTTCTGCCTGGTTGCGGCTGCCTTGTGTTACGAGCGCCTTATGCTCCTCTACCGTTTCCCGCACGTCGCGGGGATTGTCTCTGCCGCCACGCACAGTGTGCAGCGATATTGAAGATCTGGTCTCCTCAGCTGCCGCCGCCACGCCATTATCCGGCTCGGCGAGCAGATTGCCGGAAAAGCCCAGGAGCAGCAGAGAAAGCGCTGCCACCTGGAACCTGGTACTGGATAACACACTGGCGATATTTGTAGACATAACGATTACCTCTGTCGCACAATCTTCGAATCTGGTGTCCATTAAAGAACAATCACCATGAATCGAAGCTGAACTTCGAAGACACTTTTCTGAACGTCAGCTGAATTTTTAATCCGCGCTGTGTACGCTTTCGTCACAGCGTTTTTTGATGGCCGCGAAATGAGTATCCAGCCGACTAAAATCGAAGACCATTTCGGTACCGCGCTCGCGTTTTTAATGCTGGGTGTCGCCGGTGGCCTTGCACTCGACATTTGTGCGAAGTGGTTGCTGGTCGATCATTCGCTTGAGCAATTCGTATTCTTAAGGAGCGGCTTCGGCGTAATCTTCTTTCTTATGTCGGCGCGCTGGTACGGCGGATTTGGTTCATTGAAGTCGCAACGCTGGCAATGGCATTTGTTGCGTACTGCACTCGCAACCGGCGCGATGTTTGGTTTCTTTTATGGACTAAGCAGGATGCCGCTCGTCAACGCACTCACGATCGCGTTCCTGGCGCCGCTGATTGTTACCGCATTATCCGTTCCGTTTCTCGGCGAGCACGTCGGTTGGCGACGCTGGATGGCGGTGGTTGCCGGGTTTATCGGCGTTCTCATTGTCCTGCGCCCAGGCAGTGGCATGTTTACACCCGCTTCAGTCGCCGTCCTTATCGCGGCATTCTGCTGGGCCGGACTTTCTGTTACTGCACGAAAACTGGCTGCCACGGAATCCAGCTATTCGCTGTCGTTATACATTACGGCCGGGCCACTGGTGGTGTCGGCCTTCATGCTGCCGGGCAACTACACCGCACCAACACCAGATGCATGGATGCTCTTCATCATCGCAGGCCTGTGTTCGGCCCTGGCCTGGGTTGGCATTGTCGGCGGCTATCGTCGGGCTCCACCCGTTGTGTTGGCACCCTTCGAGTACACAGCCCTGATTGGTGGGGCAATCGCGGGCTATCTCATCTGGGATGAAGTGCCCGACCAGTGGGTGATCGTTGGTGGCAGCATCATCATCGCGAGTGGCATCTACATCGTCTATCGGGAAATTGGCGACGTAATGACCAATCGATACCTGAGAGTGTTTACCGCCGGTGGCGCCGCCGCTATCTTCAAGCGCCGATCAAGGCAGCGCGTCAGGAAGTAGCGTCACATCACTGTTTATCGAGGGCGAGATCCGCTTCCGCTGCAATAACGCCGAATGCGGACCAGCCGTCTGTATCGACCATCGCGTCAAGCATCTCCCTGGCTTTTTCCACATCGCCGTTGTAGTAGTGCCAGTTCGCGGCGCCATACATGACCGCAGCGCCTGCGGGACTATCCTCGTTCTCACCTATCAATTCGCTTAATGTTATCTCGCCCTTATAGAACAAGCATAGATTGTGATACGACATGTTTTCTATCACGTTCATGTCGGTAGAAATCACGTCCAAAACTTTGGCTGCGGCTTCGGGGTCGCCCTTGCGCTGCAATATCATGTAGAGCCAGTGCGTCGTCGACACACGATTGTCGTCATTCCTGCCGGCATCAAAGCCATTCTTGTATGCGCGAAAAGCATTATCCCAATCCTGCTTGAGATAGTAGGCAAGGCCAAGGTGATACCAGATATTGCCGTGCAGGCTGCTGACCGGAATATTCAGAGCATTTGGCGCGCCGTCTGGCTCCGTTTCGTTTTCCGTTCCCTCAATCAGCTCGGACGCCCTTTCCAGATCCGCAATCGCCCGATCAAATTCTCTGATGGATATATAACGATGGCCACGATGCCGGTACATGCGCGCGTCATCGGGGAATTTCCGGATACCTTCAGAAAAGATATCGATGGCGCGCCGGTAATCCCCGGTATACGCAACCCGCCTGCCATACCAGATAATATTGTCAGCATTGTCAGGGTCTTCGTCATAGTCCTGCTTCGCTGTTGTCAGCGCATTAATGACACGTTCGCTCGGCGGCAGAGAGTAAAGCGGTTTTCCGGACAGGGATATTGCTTGTACGCCCTCCGGCACGGGCGGAAGGTTTTGTGCTATCGCGACCTGAACAAGCATCATGCAAGCGAGAATGAATGCGACTCTGATCTTCTTCATTACATGTCACCTTCGATATTGCGGGCGAGAATTTCGATTCTTTCCGCCATATCGCTAAGCACATTCGCAGCGATTTCGATCTGCGGAGCAACCTTGTCGTATTCGCGTTGTTCAATGGCTTCGCGAACACCTGGAATGGTCTTCACACCATAACCAGTATAGAAACCGGGCGCATAGATGTGATGTTTGTACCAGGGCCTCCCGTCCAGGCCCTCGTCCCGGGTTAACAAACGCTCACTGGTATACAAGAGCCTGTTGATTTCCTTTGTCGTCGCACTGTTTGCCGCCGCGGTGGAATCAAATTCCATGGCAGCCGCTTCGAGTCGACCGAGCGCGTTTTTCAAAGGCGCAAAATTGAAATACGGAACGGGAGATTTCGCCAACGGCACACCGAGTGTTTTGTAGGGATTCATTGCCGCCGCGTAAGTACCGTCTTCGATCATTTGATTGGTACTTTCGGTCTTATCGCGCATATCATCGGCGAGTTCTTCCAGTTCCGAAACGTACAGTGCAATATTGTCTGCCAGCCCCTTGAATTCAAACGGGAGCCGCGGCGCGTTCGCGAGGCGTAATGTTGCGCGGCCTGCAACCTTCGCGAGCGTCGCTCCATACACCAGCCCGGGATCCCGAAATTTCATGAAGTGCTCATACGTGTCGTAGAGTGTGTGGTAACTCCCATCAGAAGCTTCGCCACCGAAGGAAAGATTGACCGACGCGATTCCAAGATGTTGCAGAAACGGCGTGTAGTCGGAACCGGAGCCCAGTGGGTTGATACGCAAATCGGCCCGCTCTTTCGCTTCCGCCCGGGCTTCTGCGTTGCCGTTAACGAGCCGGTTTGCCAGGGCACGTTGTTTCAACGAGATATCTGAGCGCGGATCATTTACTTCTGCAGCGATCTGATTGAGGTATCGCTCGAGTACGTGGCTGCCGCCCATATTTAAGAAGCCCCGGCTACTGCCGTCTGTGTTCAGATAGGCGACGGCATGCTCTCTCAGGTCATCTGCATGGTGTTCAGCCCATTCGGTCGAACCGATCAGGCCAGGCTCCTCCGCATCCCAGGCACCATAAATTATGGTTCGCAGTGGCCGATGTCCTGCTTTCGCCAGCTCGGCAACGGCTTTGGCTTCAGCCAGCAGCGCTACCTGTCCTGACAGCGGATCGGCGGCACCGTGATTCCAGCCGTCATGATGATTGCCGCGAATGACCCACTCGTCCGGGAACTCGCTTCCTTCGAGACGCGCGATGACGTTGTAGGCCGTGACCATGTTCCAGTCGAATTCGGCTTTCATGCGAACACGCGCTGGACCCGGCCCGAGGTGATAGGTGATTGGCAGCCCACCCCGCCATTCTGCAGGCACGACCTCGCCATCCATTGCTGAAAGCAATGGCAGCGCGTCGCGATAAGAAATTGGCAAAACCGGAATCTTGGTGATGGTTGGTGCAGTTGCCCGGTCGAGCCGACGCGCACGTTCGGTCGCTCCACGTCCCGGCGTGAGTACGTCGCCCGGGTAGGTCGGCATATCCATGACCGAACCGCGCTGCACACCGCTTTCATTCTTAAAGGGTCCCTTCGGGTAGACGTCACCGGCACCGTACCCATCGTCGGCGGGATCGGAGTAGATTATCGTGCCGATCGCACCTTTTTCTCCGGCCAGTTTCGGCTTGATGCCACGCCATGATCGTCCGTATTTGGCAATGGCGATCTTGCCGGTCACATCAATTCCGTAGCGTTCCAGGACCTCGTAGTCTTCGGGCATGCCGTAGTTGACGAATACCAGCTCGGCCTCAACTTCACCATCCCTGGAGAAGGCGTTATAGGGAGGCAACAGGCCCTCCCGGCGCGCCGTACTCGCGTCTTCCGCAAGCGTGTCTTCGGTAAGTGAAGCACTGAACGTCGTTGGCGCGACCAGCTCTACTTCCCGGGTCTTTGGCACGGGCAGCAGAATTTCATAGGCCGCGATCTCGGTATCGTAACCCCAGGACTCCAGGAGCTTCGCGATGTATTCCGCGTTCGCTTTGCTGGCAGGCGAGCCTACATGGTGTGGCGAGGTCGACATGACGCGCAGCCATTCGTCCATTTCGTCCGGATTGATACTGGCATCGAGCTGCATCTCGATTGCTCGCTGATCGGCACTTGACGCTGCATCGAAACCCTGGATGTTATCGTCAGCAGCGAACACGTTGCTGCCGGCGACCAGCAGCAAAAGAAACAAAAACCTCATGAAATCCCCCCGGGTTCAGTTCGAATTGTTTGTGCCCTCAATCAGACCACAGATCGAGGGTCGGGCCAAATACTACATCGCCGTTAGCAGATCCCGCATTTCGCGCAGCCGCCGTTTAACAACTGCCGCATGCTTCTCGCCCATGCGCAGGATCATTTTTTGGCCGCTGGAGAGTGCCTCCAGATCAGCATCTCTGAATTCATACAACACGTGTGGACGAACGAGCTCGATTGGCCCTGCTATGTCGGGTGTTTGCAACAGGTGATCAACGACCTCTACCAGCCGATCATTGAAATATCCATCCGGATAGCCCTGGTCCACGTAAGCGCTCTGAAACAATGGATAAAAGCGACGATAAAGATCCATTACTTCACCCAAATCGGCGCTCTCCAGCAGGGCAATCAATCCATCGTAGCGCTCTGAATTCGCGCTCGAGATTGCATATTCACCGCTGGCGTCCTGACCGTCGACCTGGAATGTTCCGTCGACCGGCGCAAGCGGTCGAATGCGACCAGCGACACGTGCACGTGGCAGATTGTCGATCGTAGCAACCAGTTTTTCGATCAAGCCTGCCCGTGCAAGCTTTTCGTCGACGTCGTCACCCAGAATCATGGCGAGTTCGAGTTTGAAATACTCGTCACTTTCGTCAAGCGCGGGCAGCGGCACGAGCACCGGGCTACTGGAAGTATCAGGTGACGGGATTTCCATAGGATGCAGCGGACCGGGCGCAATGGACGGTTCTGCGGCCAGCGGTGCCGGGACTTCGGCCGGCACCGGGTCCGGCGCTGACACCTGCATGCGGTAGTACCAGAGTGCACCAGCAACGCCGATTGCAAGAAGCACTGGTATCAGCCATTGATTCGTTTGTCGCGGCATTTTGGCCCCCTGGGTCCGGTCTGTTTGGGCGAACGGAATTCAGACTCCTCAATAATGGACCAACTGATCGCAAAGTGGTTTATTTTTTTCGCATCGGATCTTTGCCCGCGCTATGCTGCGTCGCCTCATACTGTCGCCAGACTGGCTGCGGAACAGACCGATGAACTTGAAGAAACTGGCCGTCCTGACGCTGATTTACTGTACCGGATGCGAATCCGATCAGGCCGGCGAATCAATCCCTGCAACTGACCTGCCGTCACTCACGAACGAATACCTGTTTCTCGAACTGAGCATGGGCTGGCATGACAATGGCCACGTTGATGCGTATTTCGGTCCCGAAGGGATTCGGACAGCAGCGAATGAAGCGCAGTTGCCTCTTGCCGAGATCAGGTCACGAGCCGGGCGATTGCGAACGCAGTTGTCGACCCAGCGGAGCAAGATCGACGATCCAGCGGAGTTGACACGTATCGAAGGGCTCGATCGCCGGCTCGTCGCGCTCGACACCAGAATCTCACTGCTCGCGGGTCAGCCCCTGGATTTCGACGCAGAGTCCATGCGCTTGTTTGGCACGTCGGCTCCTGACCATGATGCCGCTTACTTCCAGGCCATTCTGGACGACATCGATGCGTTGCTTGGCGGCGAAGGAGATTTGTCGGCTCGCGTCAATGAATTTCGTAACCAGTTTGTAATTCCGGAAGGATCCCTTGAAGAGGTTTTTGACAAGGCAATCGCAGAATGTCGCCGTCGCACGTTGCAGCACATCGATCTCCCGGTGAATGAGTCATTTAGTATTGAGTACGTCAATGACAAGCCATGGTCCGGATATAACTGGTACCAGGGCGATGCGCAGAGCCTGATCCAGATAAATACCGATCTGCCCATTTTCATCAGCCGGGCGGTAGATCTCGGTTGCCATGAGGGATATCCGGGACACCACACTTTTAACGCGTTGCTGGAACAGAAACTCGTCAACGAAAAAGGGTGGAAGGAATTCTCGATTTACCCCCTTTTTAGCCCGCAATCGCTTATTGCCGAGGGCAGTGGCAACTATGGGATCGAGCTCGCGTTTCCCGGCAACGAACGCATCGAGTTTGAAAAGGAAGTGTTGTTCCCGCTCGCCGACCTTGACGCTGCAAAGGCGGATCGCTACTACGAACTGCTGGACCTTCTCGCCCGGCTCGAATACGCAGGTAACGAAGCGGCCCGCGATTATTTGAACGGCACGATCAGCCGCGAAGAGGCCGTGCAGTGGCTGATCGACTATTCGTTGTCATCTCCTGAAAGAGCAAAACAACGTACGGAATTCTTCGACACCTATCGGAGCTACGTCATTAACTACAATCTCGGCAAAGACCTTGTACGTGAATATGTCGAACGCGACACGGCTGATACGACTGAGCGTTGGAAGAGATTTGAAACACTGCTCTCCACTCCGATTACTGCGGCCGACCTGAAGTAACACTGACGAATTAATCATGGACAATGCTTTATTCATCAGCCTGGTCGGATTTGCATTTATTGCGGCCGGTACGCCAGGGCCGAACAACTTGCTGCTCATGTCGTCGGGAGCGTTGTTTGGCTGGCGACAGACCCTGCCTCACCTGGGCGGCATTTTGCTCGGTTTTGCTTTCGTGATGGCATCTGCTGTCTTTGGACTTGGCACGCTGGTCGATAAATGGCCCTGGCTCGTCACTGTCGTCCGCATTGTCGGCGCCACCTGGCTCGCGTGGATGTCGATGCGGTTTTTCAAAGCGGCGATGAGAGCTGATCAGACAAGCTCACGGGTAGAAGAAGCGCCCATATCGCGGCCGTTTCGTTTCTTCGAGGCGGTCTTGTTTCAATGGGTGAACCCCAAAGCGATTATCGCCTCACTATCGAGTGCCGGCGCATACATATCGATTGCCGAACTTGCATGGCAGCGAGCCATCATCATCGTCGGCGTGTTCTTCATCGCCGGTCTTGTCGCGTGTTCCTGTTGGATGCTTGCCGGGGATGCATTGAATCGTTACCTGTCAACGGGAAGATCGGCACCCTATATCAACGCCGGCATGGCCGTTCTTATACTCGCTACCGCTGCTTTCATACTGCTCGGATAACGCACGATTAAATACGCCTCCGGTAAAAAGTAACGTGCGGCCGGCGCGAAAACAAAGGGACTTCAGAAATTACCTGGGTATATCTTCTACTGCAGCCGCTCGATGGGTGGATTCCCAATTTGCCCGCGATGAGCGACTCCGCGTATTAGCCAGTGCACATTGATCTTTGGTACGAGACACAAAAGAAACGGTCACACGACACTTGGTTCCTAGTATTGCCTTTCCTGCAAACCGTCTATGGGCGGATTCCAATTCCGGGCACCCGGTAGTCGCCTCCCCCACACCCTGCCCCGGTAGTGCGGCTGCAGATGCCGGGTCACGAGGCGCTGCACTACATTGACGCGTGGCAGCAGGCCGTGAAAACCGCCTAACTCAACCATCAGTTTATCTCGCAGTTCGAGCCGCCCGAGGTCTTCCTCGGTAACACAGACCAGTCTGTTACCGGACAGAAACGGAGGTAATGCGCCGGCGAGCGGCACCGTGCCATCTCCCGTCCGGTGTGACCGCGGATTGCCGCTGCCAAGCTCATTGACGAACTGATCCTCGGCAATGACAAACCACGGACCGCGCCTGCTTCTCTGAACCGTCAGTTGCAGGCGCGTCTTTTCCCCCACGCCAACAATTGCCAGCCAGTCGGCCTGTTTGATTCCTGTGTTCGACAACTTCAAACTTTCGACATTGCGTCGATGACGCTTGGCGCGCTCGAGCATATCTTCGAGGATTTCCTTCGCCCGAACCTGGCGGTCGTCACTGCGGGTGGATACGGAATACAGGCGAACAAACTCGGTCAGGCTGTCAACAACGCTCGACTGGATATTGTTGTAATTGAATACGTCAACATCACTGCCGGCCGGGTCGATCGTGGCGCCAGCATAGCTCGGAAACAGCTGATATAAAGCCGGCGTGACACGTGCCGCCTCGCGCTCACGTTCTTTTGGTTCCGGCCCGGTGAGCAAACTCATTCCGGTCGCTATTTTCACAATCGCCTCCACCGAACCGAGAAAAGGTGTGCCGATCGTGACGACTTTTCCTACGTTCGAACGCCGGCCGAATTGCGACAGGTATTCGCAAATCACGAGTCCACCCATCGAGTGGCCGATAAGATCGACCTGCAAATTCCTGGCGTCCGCGTAATGACGCATCAGTTTCGTACGCGCAATGACCTCGTCAATAAAATCGCCAAGTTTTTCGGCAGTCGCGGCCACATCCATTCGCCAGTCAAACGGGAAAGCGAATACCGGCGTTGGCCGATCCGCACGTGCCGATAGCTCATGGCGTAGCGCACGAACCAGATCGTCGTATACCGGAAACAACTGGCCCGCGAGAACGTGCGCAGGTTCGATGGCTTCAAACCGCATGTCATCCGGATGCAGGGCGATTCGATCGTACTTTTTGTTAAATACCATCGTCCAGATTTCATCCGCCTTCAGCGGATAGTCATCAACCAGACTGGTTGCCGTTATGCCTGGAATTACTATGACGGGATTCTGTGTGTGCATGTCTGTCCTTCGCTGAATATGCATTCTGCCCCAAATTCCCGGCACCGGCCAAAGACCGCGCTGTTCGTTACGAGTGAATGTGTTTTCCTGCTGCCGACCCTGAGGTATCCTCTCTGACCTGCGCGTTCAGGGGGACGATAATGAATAGATTAGCTGCCTTACCGGCGATGTTCTTGATTTCAAGCGGACTGGCCTATGCTCAGGCACCCGGCACGGCCAACGGCGAATGGCACTACCTCGGTGGGGATTCTGCCCATACGCGTTATTCTCCGGCGACCGAGATCGACGCCGATAATTTCGAAGACCTCGAGGAAGCCTGGGTTTGGGATGGCGCGAGCTTTAACGCTGCAAGCGGTCGCTCTACACCGAGTTATATCAATGGCGTTCTCTACACGGTTGCTGGTCCGCGCCGCCACGTTGTGGCGATCGATCCCTCAACCGGCGAGACCATCTGGTCCTATCGGGAACCCAATACTGCGCGTCACGAGTACTCCATGCGTAAAGACTATGGCAAGGGCATCGCCTACGCAGAGGTCGACGGACGAGGCGTCATCTATATTGTGTCGCCAGCATTTTTCCTGACCGCGCTGGACGCCAAAACAGGCATGCCGCTGGAGGGATTCGGCAAGCCGGTGCCAGTCGACGGGTTTCCGGACACTGGCGTTGTGGACATGCTGGCTGACCTGGGCCACAAATTTGACCCGTATCAGGGCATAGACCTGGAGACCGGCTACATCACGTCGTCCTCTCCGCCAATTGTTGTCAACGGCGTCATCGTCGTCGGCAATTCCGCCGAACAGGGCTACAACCAGTCACGTATCGAGAACATACCTGGCGACATACTCGGATATGACGCGAAAACCGGTGCATTTCTCTGGAAGTTCAACGTCCTCCCCAAACCTGGCGAGTTCGGCCACGAAACGTGGGAGAACGACGCGTGGGAATGGACGGGAGATATCTCGTCGTGGGCGCCGCTGGCAGCAGACCAGGACCGCGGCATCGTATATGTTCCGACGAACGGAGCGACACTCGATTTTTACGGCGGGTTCCGCCCCGGCGACAATCTGTTCAGTACCAGTCTGATTGCGCTCGACGTGAAGACCGGCGAACGTGTGTGGCACTACCAGCTGGTCCATCACGATATCTGGAACTACGACACTCCGACGGCCCCGGTCCTCATGGACGTGGAGATGAATGGTGAAACAGTGCCAATCGTGGCCCAGGTGACCAAGCAGGCATTTACCTACACTTTCAACCGCGAAACGGGTGAGCCCATCTGGCCAATCGAAGAACGACCGGTTCCAGCGTCGAAGATTCCAGGCGAACAGCTCTCTGAAACCCAGCCGTTTCCGACGAAACCGGCGCCGTTTGATCAGCAAGGCCTGACGGAAGACGATCTGATGGATTTCACACCGGAGCTGCGTCAGCGCACGATCGAAGCGCTTGCGGACTACGAAACCGGGCCGCTGTTTCAGCCGCCACTTCACCGTGACAACGAGCTTGGCAAGAAAGCCGCACTCTGGTGTCCCGGTGACATTGGTGGCGTGAACATTGATGGGCCCGCAGCAGCCGACCCGACCACAGGTATTCTGTATGTGACTTCGCGCAAACACTGCACCACCCGTATTATTGCGCCGGGCGCTGAGCGAGATGCGATCCTCGAAGCACCAACCGGCACGACGATTGCTGACTACGCCGTGCTGAGCGGTTTCGGTGTGCGTGGTCCGGACGGTCTGAATATTTTCAAGCCACCTTACAGCCGGATAACAGCGATCGACATGAACACGGGCGAGCACTTATGGTGGATTCCCGTAGGCGAAACGCCGGATGCCGTTCTCAATCACCCGGCTTTACAAGGTATGGATATTCCGAATACCGGCTACGGACTGCGAGTCGCGCAAATGACCGTTACTCCGAATTTACTGATTTACGCGGGTAACGTAAGTGACGGTACGCCGACAATATTCGCGGTCGACAAAGCAACGGGCGAAACGCTGGCACGAGTCGAAGCTCCGGCTGAAAGCAATTACGGCATGATGACTTACGTCCACGAGGGCCGGCAATACATAATGTTGCAGACAGGACCCAAGCTGACGGCAATGGCGCTCGCGGACTACTAGCTTGGTGTTCAGCGTAAATTCAGCTTTTTGTTGCAATAATTCAGGGAATAAACCGGTCATAGACAGTCTAATGAAACTGGACTGTCCATGGCTGTCCTGTGCGCCGGCACTGATGACTGAGAAACGATGACTATGAAATTCATGCAATCTGCCACTGTCTTTGTTCTCCTTGTTGCCTGGGCGAGCACGCCGGCCGATCCCCGAACCGTCAATGACGGCGTATTTACCAAAACACAGGCACAAGTTGGTGAGGAACTGTATGCGCAACACTGCATCCTCTGCCACGACAAGAAGTATTTTCGCCCGGTCCTCAAGCGCTGGGAAGGCCAACCCATCAACGTGCTATTTACCGTAATGAGCACCTCGATGCCGGAGAGCAACCCGGGATTTCTGTCCGAAAAGGAATATGTCGACATTCTTGCTTACATACTGTCTCTGAGCCGCTACGCGCCGGGCGATACAGAACTGGATTACCAAAATGGTGCGCTTAACGATCTGACGGTAGTGGCCCGGCAACGTAAGTAATACGGAGCGCAACAAGCGACTGCCTGAATCGAGCAAATCTGATATCCTCGGGGATACCCGCTGAGCGGGTATCCAAACATCAGGGGGTAAGCAATGTCAGATTCAACCGGATTCAATCGCAGAAAATTCCTTAAGGGTGCTGGCATGACAGCGCTCGCGGGTGCCGTTGGCACGGGCGGTGCCGCAGCGGCCGCCGACGGCGAGCCTCAGTACTACATGAACGGCAAGTACGATTTCGATACGGTTTACAATCGTATTGGGTTTGACAATGTCAAATGGGACAGCCAGATCGCAAAATATGGGGACAAGGTCAAAATCGGCATGGGCATCGCCGATACGGACTTCAGGGCGCCGCCATTCATACGTGAAGCCATGGAAAAAAGGCTCGAACACGAGAACTGGGGCTACATGGGTGCTGAAGGTTATGCGAAATTTCGCGACGTCATCGCTGAATGGAACGCAGATCGTTACAACCATGAGGTCGATCCGACTTCAATCCAGATTGCGACCGGTGTACATCCCGGACTCATTGCGGCACTTAAGACTTACTCACCTCCTGCCAGCAAAGTGCTGTTGATGACGCCGACCTACAACGGCTTCTATTCGGACCTGCGAAACTCTCAGACGATCAAGAACGAAAGCGTGATGGTCTTCGAGAACGGCAATTACACGGTGGACTGGGATGATCTCGAAGCACGCATGACCGCCGATACGCACACAATGTTGCTCTGCAACCCACAAAATCCGACAGGCAACGTCTGGTCTGAGGAGGATCTCCTCCGCATCGGCGAGTTGTGTCTCAAGCATCAGGTCATTGTGTTGTCGGATGAAATCCACGCAGATTTTGTTCGCCCCGGACACAAATTCACACCGTTTGCCTCATTGCCCGACAAAGCCATTGTCGACAACAGCCTGACGTTCCGCGCAATCACCAAGACCTTTAGCATGCCCGCATCAAAGAATGCCTACTGGTATTCGACGAACAAGGTCATGCTTGAACGCGTCAAGAAGAACCACATGGCTGGCATTAATACGCTGGGTATCGTTGCCAACACAGCGGCCTACCAGCATGGCGCAGAATGGCTGGACCAGCTGCTGGTCTATCTCGACGGCAATCACCAGTTCGTCGAGGACTACATCAAGGAAAACATGCCGGAAGTGGGCTACACGAAGGCGCAAGGTACGTTCCTAAGCTGGTTGCACTTCGACGACATAATGGACAAAGCTGGCGTCGTCGCAAAATCGGCCGCCAGCCAGATGACCGACGCGCCGAAGAACGAGACCCAGGTCTTCGAAGCCTGGTTGGTTGAAAATGCCGGTGTCCAGCTGAATAACGGTGTGAGTTACGGCAAAGGCAGCGAACGCTGCATGCGCATGAACGTCGGTTGCTCGCGCCAGGTACTGGGCGATGCGTTAGGCCGCATTAAAAACGCCGTTAAGAGGGTCTAGAGCAGAAAGCTATGCTCTGGTGGTCTTATGAAAGACGTCTTGCTGATTAGAGTGCAAGACGTAATCTGGCGACCTGCCAGAAAAGACTAGGCCGCTTCAATTGCAAGACGTACTGCTGCCTGTGCCGGTTCGATAACTGGCACAGGCAGTTTTGTTTCCGCAGCCTCTTTTATTGCAGCCATGCCGGCACAGCCCAATATCACTGCACTGACACCATAGTCGTCAATCAACCTTCGACCGGCCGCGACAACCTTGTCCACCGTGTCCTTTGCATTGGCTGCCTCGTCGACGGTGATGTCCAGTGGCAGTTCGGCCGCCAGTTGATTGTCAAAGCCAAGGTCGCGTATGTAGCGTAGGTGGCGTCGAATGGACTCATCCGACAATGCCAGCACACCAAATTTTCCGCCCACGGTTACGGCTGTTTTGATAGCGCTTTCCTGCATTCCTAAAACTGGCTTGGCTGTAATCTCGCGACACTCCCTGAGGCCGGGGTCGGAGTAACAGGCAATTACATAGGCGTCGTATTCCGGAGCCGCGAGTACTTTTCGGCAGACAAGTGGAATAACGTTCTCAATATCTTCATCCGATTCGATACCAAACGGGCCGTCTTCCAGCGTGCAGCAGTCAATGTCGGCTTCCGATGAAAATGTATGCAGCGATTCGCGAATACCAGCGGTCACGGTCTCATTGGAATTCGGGTTAATGACAAGAATCTTCTTCCTGATCATCAGAGTCCGAAGTCGACGCCAAAGTTGACAGCCGGATCAAGCTCCGGTGCCACCCTGCCGGGCATGCCGGTGCAGTCAATAGTACGCCTCGGAACAAACTCGCCCTCGCCCCGCGCGGCCTTCAGCTCATTGTCTTCGATAACGACCTTGCCGCGCTGTAACACGGTAGTGGGCCAGCCCGTCACTTCCATGCCCTCATAGGGGGTGAACTCCATATTGTCGTGCATGTCCTCAGCCGCAACGATTCGTGTGACGTCCGGGTCCCAGATGGCGATATCGGCATCCTTTCCTTCCGTAATCGATCCCTTGCAATGATCCATGCCATAGATCTTCGACACGTTGGTGGCCGCCAGCGCAACGAAGTGATTGAGCGAGATTCGCCCTTTAATAAATCCCTCTGAGAATAGCAGTGGCAGACGCATTTCGATGCCCGGTAATCCATTCGCAATTTTAGGGAACTCTGCGTTCGGACCAGCGTGCAGCTTGCCGGTGTCGTCGAAACGATAGGGCGCATGATCCGAGGAATAGACCTGGAACGTGCCGTTTTGCAAACAGCGCCAGATCTCTTCCTGTGAAGCTCTGTCCCGGAGCGGCGGACTGCAGCAGAGTTTGGCGCCATGCATTCCCGGCAGGTCCATCTGTTCCATATTGAGGAACATGTACTGGGGACAGGTTTCGCCAAACACTTTACGGCCCTCGTAGCGTGCTTCGGCGATAATTCGCGCGCCCGCCTCTGACGACACATGCACAATCAGTATTGGCGCATCCAGGAATCCGGCCAGCGATATGGCGCGATTAATCGCCTCTGACTCCGCTGTCCTCGGGTGACTCAAGGCATGGTACTTCGGCGCACCGTGACCACTGTCGACCAGCCTGTTGCTCATCCATTTGATCATCGCGTTGTTTTCCGCGTGGATCATCGTCAATGCGCCGTGTTTCTTCGCCACGGCAAGGATGTCGAGCATCTGGCCATCGTCAACGATTAGCCGGTCGTAGGTCATGTAGATCTTGAATGAGGTAATTCCATCGGCGATCGCCTGCGGTAGTTCCCGATGCAATACATCGTCGTTCGGATCCGAGAGGATGAGATGAAATGAATAGTCGATAACAGATTTGGGTGCCGCACGACCGTGATAGGTTTCGAGCACATCGGCAAGCGACTGGCCACGATGCTGAGCCGCGAATGGCACAATGCAGGTGTTACCTCCGAATAACGCGGAAACGCTGCCAGAATAATAGTCATCGCTGGTCATCAGGCCGCTCGAGGATTCCTGCTCAATGTGGCAGTGCGCCTCGATGCCGCCCGGCAAAACATACTTGCCGCCTGCGTCAATTGTCCGGGTTGCCTCGCCCAACTGATTACCAATCGCGACGATCTTCCCATCTTTGACACCAATATCAGCAGCGAATGTTTCAGATACATCTGCGACAGTGCCGTTCGAAATTTTCAGATCCAGCATCGTCATACGCCTATACGCCCCTGATAGAGCCGCCATCACAGCGGATGAGCCCGCCTGTCATGTAGCTCGCTGCTTCACTGCATAGAAATGCGCCGACGTTGCCAAAATCCTCGACGGTGCCATAGCGTCCGGCCGGTATGCCTGCCTGTTCGCTCGCAGAAACTTCCTCAACGGACTTGCCTGTTCGCTTCGCCTGTGCCGCATCGAGCTGATCCAGGCGTGCCGTGCGAATCCTGCCGGGCAACAGCATGTTGACCGTAATTCCGAGCGATGCCACTTCATTGGACAGCGATTTGCTCCAGCCCACCAGTGACGAGCGTATGGTATTTGACATCGCGAGATTCGGAATCGGCTGCACAACGCCCGACGACGCAACTGTCAGCACTCTTCCCCAACCCGACGACTTCATATCCGCCAGGCACAGATTCGTAATTTCGATGACGCGAATCAGCATCGTATCGATTTGCGATCTCCACAAGTCTGAATCCGGCGTGTCGACCGTTCCAGGCGGTGGGCCACCGGTATTGTTGACCAGGATATCAATCCCGCCGAATGCTTCTTTTGCCGCCGCATACAGCGACTCCGCCGCATCGGCAGCGGACAGATCGACAACCGCATACTCCGCTTTGCCTGGACCTGCCTCCGTTAGTGCCCTGGCTGCTGCCGCGAGTTTCTCCTCGACGCGACCGCAGAGCATGACATCAGCACCTTCAGCGCAGAGTTTGGTCGCGATGCCGAGGCCGAGTCCCTGACTCGACGCCAATACCAGCGCTCGTTTTCCTTTGATTCCCAGATCCATTGTGTATCAACCTTATGTGACAGTAAGTAAAGTGCCAGACGAACATGGCACTAAAGATCACAAATTTGCGGGCAGCAAATTTGGACGCCAAAATACCTTCGGGCAGCGATGGTCTCGACCACGGATGGCCAAGATCAATTCGCATCCAGTCCGCCCGCCGAATTGCTTTACTGCGAAATTGACTGTCGCGGACTGCAAATTATTGTACTAAAGATCAATTCGCACCCGCCATCAAACGAAAAAAGCACCGCGGGCGAATTGGACTCGACGCCAATACCAGCGCTCGTTTTCCTTTGATTCCCAGATCCATAATCACAGTGCCTCTACGTTCTTTTCGACCCGGCTGATCAGCCGGGTCAGTTCATTCTTGTCAACGGTATTTAACGATGGTCCTGGCGCTCTCACCGTCGGCGAAGATATAACACCACGACGATGCAAGACTTCTTTACGTAGCGCCAGACCCATTCCTATTTGCTGCTCGTGCCGAACCAGCGGCAGGTAAGCATCAAATACATCCTCAGCCCGGTCCTTCTCACCTGCCATGTGTAGCGCAACCACTGCGACCAGCATCTCGGGATACGCAAATCCTGTCATCGCGCCATCGGCGCCGCGTGCCAACTCCTGCGGCAGGTAGAGCCCTCCATTGCCGACGAGTATTGACACGCGTCGCACGCCCTCATCGGACGCCTGCCGGACACGCGAGACCTTGGTGAGGCCGGGACACTCTTCGTGCTTTAGCATCACCAGTTGATCGAACTCCGCTACCATCCGATTGAACAACGGAACGGATATTTCGGTTCGCGTTGCCTGCGGGTAGTCCTGATAGCAAACCGGAATGTCAGTGCCAAGCACTTCGAATACCTGGCTAAAATAATTGTAAACTTTTTCCTCGGTCGACAGGCCTGGCAACGGTGCGACCATGACGCCTGCCGCACCTTTGTCCATGCTGATCTTGGAAAGTCGCGCGAGATTATCCAGCCCGGCGTTGGATACACCAACGACCACCGGAAGCGTCCCATCCACCCGTCTCAGCACCCTATCCAGGAATGCTTCCGACTCTTCCGGCGCCATTTTCTGCGCCTCGCCCATCACACCCAGAATTGTAATTCCAGATACCCCTTTCTCTATGTAAAAGTCGACTAATCGATCTGCGCTTTCCAGGTCCAGATTGCCGTTTTCTTTAAAGGGAGTGGCGGAAATGATGTAAACACCGCTTGCGGTCTCATCGAGTAAATGTGCGGACATTGTTTTCAGGTCTCCTTGCGAGCTGATGCCATTCGTACATATTGTTTGCTGTCGTCCGTGATCGCCGTAGCGTAACGGTTCTCTCCGGACAGGTAGTCTTTCATTAATGACAGGAATACGCCGCTGAGTAAAAGAAGCGCGACTAAATTGGGAAGCGCGCTCGCTGCAACGGATATATTCGCAAGCGCCCAGAGTTGATCGACATTGGTAATGCCCGCAAAAATTACGCCCGGCATGAAATAAATCCACTTGGCAAAACGAAAGACCTTCTCACCAAATAAACTCACCATCGCCGTTTCGAAGTAGACGAAAAATCCAATCTGAGTCGACAAACAAAAAGTGAGTATCGCCACGGACACGAACGCCTTCGAGAGCTCCGGCGAATAGTAGGTCGCTACAGCATCCAGCAACATCTCGATACCGGTAGTTCCGTTCTGCAGCACGCCTGACGAAAGAATCACAAATGCCGTGATTGTGCACACGACGATCGTATCGACGAAGACCTCGGCGGCGCCCCAAAGGCCCTGTTTATACGGATGTGACGTTTCGGCATTTGCATGCACCATCGGCGCAGTCCCAAGACCGGCCTCATTCGATAGCATGCCACGTGCCATACCCATCTGTATCGCCGCCATCACTGCCGCACCCGCAAACCCGCCGATCGCGGGCGCCGGCGCCAGCGCATACGTAAAGATATCGCCGACAACGCCTGGCAATGCGGATCCATTGGAAACAAGAATGACAAGAATGCCAAGCAGGTACACGACTGTCATAACTGGCACCAGCGTTTCGCAGAAGCGACCGATTCGTCGCACCCCACCGATAGCGACAGACGCCGTTACAATCGCCATCGCACCGGTAACCAGGTATGGGTTTAATCCGTAGCTCGCGTTAAACGCCCGACCAACTGTGTGTGCCTGCAAGAGCGATGAACTGAAGAAACAGTTGATCGTGACGCCTATGCTGAAAAGAACTGCCAGCGACTTCCAACCGAGCGCTTTGTTAATGTAATACATCGGGCCGCCGTGCACATGCCCGTGCTCATCGACCTCACGATAGTGGACGCCGAGAGTGACCTCGGCAGCTTTCGTCATCATGCCGAAGAACGCCAGAATCCACATCCAGAATATAGCGCCGGGGCCGCCAATCGACAGTGCGGTCGCGACGCCCGCCATGTTGCCCATGCCTACAGTGCCGGCAAGCGAAGTCGTCGTCGCCTGAAAGGGTGTCATGCGATTCTCGTCCTGATCTCCAGTGCGATCAAACATTCGCCCGAACGTCCGCCGCAGGATGTAACCAAAATGCGTAACCTGGAAAAATCGCGTGCGGAAAGTCAGGTATACGGACACGAATGCGATAAAGATCATCGTCGGCGGGCCCCACATCAGATCACTGATGCGCGTGACCAGCGTCAGAAATGCTTCGTACATCAAAATCCCCCGTGCCGAAGTGTTGCGCCTGCGGCTATTGTTGTTATTGGTTATGTGGGCATACCTGGCGCCTGGAGCCAAATCAATTTCAACTGAAACCCCAGGGTGAACAGCGAAACGACTGTAACAAACCCGCTTTTAATCTCCAATGCCCTGGTCATTTGTCGTAAACTCGATCGTCAAAATAACCAGTTAAAATGTCCAACATCCCAGGATCAAAATGCCAACCGCAAGCATCGGCGCTGACTTGGGAAAACAGTGGGGGAGCAAAATGAAAATTGCTATTCAGGCAACGACCTTTTTCCGTTTCGGCGTGATCGCCCTGATCCTTGCCTTTGCGGGTTGTTCGCAAGAGCCTGCGGCGACCGGTGGCGAAGAAGCTGCATCGGCGACCGCCGCAATGGGCGAGATTAAGCCACCACCCGGCACCGACGGCGGCACCTGGGGTTATCTTGGCGGCGACGCCGCACACACCAGGTACTCGCCTGCCGACCAGGTAGACCTGGAGAACTTCGAGGACCTGGAGGAAGCGTGGGTATGGGACGGCGCCAGTTTTGGTGCTGCCAGTGGCCGCTCAACACCGAGCTATATCGACGGCAAGCTGTTCACCGTTGCAGGGCCGCGTCGTTATGTCGTTGCGCTTGACCCGGCGACCGGCGAACTGCTCTGGTCATATGGTGAGCCAAAGACTCCGCGCTTCGAATACTCGATGCGTGCCGACTACGGCAAGGGTGTTGCCTACGCCGAGGTCGACGGTCGTGGTGTCATCTACATATCCTCACCAGGATTCTTCCTGACGGCGCTTGATGCAGAAACCGGACAACCACTGCAAAACTGGGGCCGCCCCACTGGCGTCGATGGTTTTCCGGAAACCGGCGTCGTTGATATGCTCACCGACCTGCTGTCGGACCTGCCGTACGGCCATGATCCTTATAACGGCATGGATCTCAAGAACGGCTACATCACGACATCCTCTCCACCCATCGTCGTCAACGGGGTGGTCATCGTGGGCAATTCCCACGAACAGGGTTATTACCAGTCACGCGTAGAAAATGTTCCTGGCGACATTCTCGGCTATGACGCACGCACCGGCGAGTTCCTGTGGAAATTCCACGTCATTCCGCGGCCGGGCGAATTCGGGCACGAAACCTGGGAATCAGATGCATGGCAATACACCGGCGACGTTTCGTCCTGGGCGCCAATGTCGGCCGACCAGGAACGCGGCATCGTTTACATCCCAACCAATGGCGTAACGATCGATTATTACGGCGGCTTCCATCCCGGTGACAACCTGTATGGCACCAGCCTGATCGCACTCGACGCCAAGACCGGCGAACGGGTCTGGCATTACCAGCTCGTGAAGCATGACATCTGGAACTACGACACGCCGACAGCACCGGTCCTGCTGGATGTCAACATCGATGGCGAAGAGGTACCCATCGTTGTACAGACGACGAAGCAGAACTTCGCGTATACGTTCAATCGCGTCACCGGCGAGCCGATATGGCCGATCAATGACACGCCCGTCCCTGCGTCGGACGTGCCCGGCGAGAAGCTGGCCGCGACTCAGCCGTTCCCGACCAGGCCCGCGGCGTACGGAATGCAGGGCCTGACCTATGACGACCTGGTGGACTACACACCGGCGATGCGAGAGGCAGCGATCGAGGCACTAAAGGATCACAAAATCGGCCCGTTGTTTAACCCTCCGCTGCATCGGGACAACGACCAGGGTTACCGTGCAGCCTACTGGTGCCCCGGTGACGGCGGTGGAACAAACATCGACGGGCCAAATGTCGCCGACCCCGAGACCGGAATTCTCTATGTGTCTACGCGGGCTGCCTGCTCGTCCAGAATCGTCGTCTCGGGCGAGGAACGTGACCCGAACATCGAAGCGCCAACGGGCACCACCTTCTCCGACTTCGCATCGCTGCGCTCGGACCAGGTGCGTCACCCGGACGGTATCCCGATGTTCAAACCACCGTATAGTCACATTACGGCGATCGACATGAACACGGGCGAACATTTGTGGCAGCTGCCTATCGGCGAGACACCGGAAAGGGTCGCAAATCACCCGGATCTGCAGGACATGGATCTCCCAACCACGGGCACCGGACGAAATGCTGCCATGCTGGTGACCAAGACTGCGTTTATGTATACAAGCCAGGCGAGCGACGGCACTCCAATGCTCTTCGTCGTCGATAAAGTCAGTGGCGATCAGATTGGCAGCGTGGAGATACCCGACAATGTCAATTACGGCATGTCCACTTATGTTCATGAAGGCAAGCAATATGTCATGTTGCAGACCGGTGCCAAACTGACCGCGATGGCGCTGGGCGATTTCTGACTAAGCCTTTGATTTATAGGGCCCGGAGAACACTCCGGGCCCCCTTTCTCGCGTTTCATATCACGATGTGGCACTGGGTCCTGCAGCCCGCATCCAGCCTTTGATATAGTCCCGAACTGCCCACCTCTTTGGTATTTTTATGTCCCAAGCCGCTAACCAAATGAGTACCGACCTCCATTTCTCGCAACTGAGCGAAATGCGCGATTTCGGCGGAGCCGCCGTCTGCACTGGCGTGTCCGATGACGTAATTCAGGATTTCCTGAACGTTAATGCGGATCTTGGTACGGCGATCCAGCGCGCTTACGATCATTTCGTCGCGGCCAAAGAATCTCACCCGGAGTTTCTCACTCTGGATGAAGAGACCCAGGTTCAGCGGGCTCAGAAACGCTACACCAATTTCTACAGCGAGGATGCGATCAATCCCTACGTCGCGGCAGGCGGAGCTGGCCCCTGGGTAGTCAGCCTGAAGGGTGCGGTAATTTATGACTGCGGCGGCTACGGCATGCTGGGCCTGGGACACGCACCGGAATTCGTTCTTGACGCCATGAATCAGCCCCATGTGATGGCGAATGTCATGACATCGAGCATCAGCCAGATGGAATTCATTGCAAGCCTGCGGGAAGAGATCGGCCATAACCGAACAGGAGCCGAACCTTTCGCCAGTTTTCTTTGTTTGAACAGCGGTTCCGAGTCGACCTCGGCGGCGTCGCGCATTGCGGATATCAACACGAAGATCCTGACTGATCCTGGTGCTCGTTACGCAGGCCGGAAGGTCCGGGGAATTACGCTGACTGGAAGTTTTCATGGTCGGACTGACCGGCCGGCCCGGTTCTCGGACTCGACGATGGGCAACTATCGTAAGCACCTGGCCTCATATCGCGACAGCGACTACCTGCTGACCGTTGAACCAAACAATATTGCGGCGATGGAGGAGACGTTCGCCGCCGCGGAAGCCGCGAACATCTTCATCGAGGCTTTCTTCATGGAGCCCGTGATGGGCGAAGGCAACCCCGGCCAATCCATTGATCCTGGCTTTTATGCCCGTGCCAGGGAGTTGACCATGGAACATGGTTCCATGTTGGTCATTGATTCCATTCAGGCGGGACTGCGTGCCCACGGCGTCCTGTCGATCGTCGATTATCCGGGCTTCGAAGAGCTGGATGGACCGGATATGGAAGCCTACTCGAAGGCGCTGAACGCCGGACAGTTCCCGTTGTCTGTTCTCGCTTTGGCCGAGCGCGCCGCATCAATCTACCGTACCGGTCTTTACGGCAACACAATGACGACCAATCCGCGTGGACTGGATGTTGCAATGGCCGTACTTGGCAGCATGACGCCGAAATTGCGCGCGAATATTCGCGCGCAGGGTCGTGCAATCGTCGCTGGACTTGAAGCGCTTGCTGACGAGATGGGTGATGCCATCACCGGCGTTAAGGGAACGGGACTCCTGTTGAGCTGCGAATTGAATCCGCGCTACAAGTGTTACGGAGTCAACAGCACTGAAGATTATTTGCGCAAACAAGGGCTGGGCGTGATCCACGGTGGCGTCAGATCATTGCGCTATACGCCGGTATTTGCGGTTAGCGACAAAGAGGTTGAGCTGATCGTTGGCCTGACCCGTGACGCATTGATAAACGGGCCGAAGCTTCAGTAAGAACCATTCAGGACTCAGGCGTCACGCGCTAAACGCGCGACCCGTGCACGAGAACGCACGGTGGCAATCAGCAATAGTATTTGCAGGACAAGATACCAGGGCGATAAGACGCCACCACCACTGCCGCCGACCCCTTCATTGATTCCAACATTTATGACGCGGCTTGCAGCAGCAAGATTCCCGGCCCTGTCAGTGACTGAATATCTAAGCGTGTAGCTGCCAACGACACCCGTGTCGAAAGCGCCGTTTACAATGACGGCTGCTGTCAGATCGCCATCAATGTCGTCCACGGCTGTAGCGCCCGGGTCTGCATAGACCGCACCCGCGGCCAGCGTGACCGTTGTTTCGCCAAGCACCTCGATTACGGGTGCTGTGCGATCGCCAAGCCCCAGACTTCCAATACCGTTGTTCGCATGAATCTCGACCACACTTGAATTCGGCCCGGCGATGATCAGGTCGATGGAATCATCATTATTAAAATCAGTCAGAACGCCGCCTCGCATTCCTGCGCTGACAATTTGTTCCGCACTTAATACAAACTGACCCCCGGTACCGCCCCGATATAGTTGATGCACGCCAGCGTCATTCAGCGCAACGATGTCGATAAACGTATCGCCATCCACATCGCCGGCCAGCATCCTGCTTAATGGCGACGCACCGATAGTCTCGCCGGCAAGGAATGTCCCGTCCGACTGCTGGTAGAGAATGCGGCTCTCGGGAACCGACAAGTCATCACCATCGACGGCCAGCAATAAATCAGTGTCGCCGTCTCCATTGAGATCGGCACCCGTCGCAGAGGCCACGCTACCCTGCCGCAGAAGCTCCGCAGCAAAATCGCTGCCGTCCCCCAGATTGCGTAACAAGCTGACAGATCGATCGCCCGACTCGACAACGATAATATCCGGCAACCCGTTGTTGTCGATGTCTGCAGCGGATACATCGATTCCCGGACCTGCCGGGAGATTGATCCGAGAGAAGTCAGCCTGGCCAAAGCTTCTGAGCAGGCGCGAACCGCCAGTTCCCGTGAGAACCAGGTCGGCGAAACCATTCTGGTCGAAGTCGGCAGTTGCCGCCGCGCTGATCGTGCCGAAATCTGGATAGCGCAAATCCATTGATTCCAACAATCCACCGTCGCCATCATTGAGATAGATTCGCGCTGCCTGACCGGGGACGCCGGCAACGGCAACATCCAGCGAGCTGTCTCCGTTCCAGTCGAGCAGCACGACGTCCACCCCACTGCTGTCTGCGCCGAGACTGGTGCCAGGAGTCGTTAATGTCCGGTTACCGCTATTGAGGAATACAACCGTCTCCTCCCCTGTTACGACCAGGTCCGGATTACCGTCGCCGTTCAGGTCTCCGCTTGCGACACCTGCGCCGGATACTCCGAGAATTTGGGTCGGTCCTTCACTGAATGCAGCAACAACCTGAGCGCCAACCAAACTCGAGTTGTTGCCCGGAACAGGATCATCTGCAACGGCCGTCACGATCAGGGAATTATCGCCATCGGCACTTTGCGTGCCCTGTACGTCGAAAGTCAGGTTCGTATCTGCCGCGAGTCCAGCCAACGAACACCGTACTGACGGACCACTCGAATTGTTGGCCGAAACCGTGCAACCCGGCGGCGTTGTTATCGAGAGATTTGAGCCACTGGTACTCCACTGAGCGATCAGCTCTCCCTCCTCGACGTCGGCCGGGCCCAGGTTCTCGACGACAATATTCCATTGTGCCGCCTCTCCGACGGTGACTGGATTGACCATTACGGCTGCCGTCACCGCGAGATCGGCACGGTCATCAGGATAGATGACCAGCTGAAAGTTGACCGTTGCTCTCAACCCACCCGAATCTGTGCCGGTGATCGTCACATCGTATGCGTTTTCTCTGGCATCCGCGGCAAGAGGCGTGCCTGACAAAACGCCAGTCATGCGATCAATGGCAAGACGCCCGCTTCCTGGCAGGCCGCCTGCTGAGAATGTAAGCGAGTCGTTCTCATCAATGTCGTCGAAGTAGCCTGCAAGCGCGAGCGTAAAGCGGGTGTTTTCTATGGCCTCCTGATCCGGAGGGCTGCCTACTGCGAACGGAGGATCGTTTCGCGGCAGCACGTCCACAACAAGCGAAAACTGGTTGCTAAAACTCGTGCCGTCAAAAACCCGCACGGGTACTGACAGCGCCCCGTTGAAATTCTGAGTCGGCGTAATCGTCTGGTTACTTCTGGAGTAGTTATCGCCGTTACCGACTTCAAGCGTGAAGTCGTTCGGGAAGTTGTTATCCGGATCGACAACCTTGAGACTGCGTATGTCGATCGTCAGAGACGAATCTTCATTAACGTTGACGGCACTCTGACCAACGATCTCGGGCGGAACCGGGTCACCATCGACAATGCTTATGCGTACCGTCGCCTGGCCTGAAAAGCGGGTACCGTCATACAGGATGTACCTGAAACTGTCGCTATTTCTACTGCTACCGTTGTGACGATAAATAAACGTCCCATCCTGATTGAGGGTCAACTGACCACGCCTGACGTTTCGGGTCAGATAAACAAACAGCCTGTCGTTTTCGGGATCAAAATCATTATCGATAACGCTGGTCGAGCCATCGCTGAGCACGGTCGCAGTACCGCCTCTTATAACAACAATCTCGTCATCGTTAGCGGTCGGCGGAAAACCCGAGGCGAGAGCCATGCTAACGGCTAGCGCAGAAGAAACAAGGGCGCACAAAGCAACCGTCAAGCGGCGCGTGAATGTACCGGGCAATTTCAAAGGTGGACGCAAAACGCTGTCCCTGTTGTTGTTATTCTGGGGTGCGTCCGAACGAGTTTAGCGCAGAGGCGCTATTAACAAAAGATAAAATAGAATGGCTTTGTTATGACAAATCAGCGAGCTGCAAGGTGATCTTGGAGTTTTTTCTGATAATTTACCCTGCGGAAAATAAAGGATTGCTGATTATTCGGGCTGCGACCTGCTGACCGGTCACCGAATAGGCAATGTACTCGTACTCAATGCCGCTGCTCGCCACAAACTCCTGAAATGCTTTGTATTCGTGCTGTTGCCAGCGCGGAAAATTGTAGTACTCATCGAACAATACGATCGCCCCTGGCTGCAGCCGGGCGCCAAGCATCCCGAAAATAGTGACGGTCGACGAATAGAGATCGCAATCCACGTGCAACAGTGCAACAGGTTCGCCGTTCTGTTCTATGAATTTGGGAATCGTCTCATCAAACATACCGATCTCGAACTTGACGTTATCCGGCACCTTTGGAAGTTTGTTCTGGGCAAACGCGCCCACTGGATTGCCATTCCAGTATTCCGGTATGCCGTCGAATGAATCAAATCCGTAGACAGTTCGATCCGCCGCCGACCCGATCCAGCGGATCGACTTGCCGCGACCCACACCGAATTCCAGGTAAAGCCCCGGCAAACCGGCTTCACTGACAACGTAGGCGACAAGATCTGGATGCTTCTCGAAATAAGGCGCATCAGCCATTTTGGATTTGACGTATGCAACCGTGTCTCTTTTCGCATCCAGCTGAAGGTCAACCAGTAAATTGGATCCGTAATGTTTCAGTACAAATCGGCGAAACAGGAATTCGCTCAGAGTGCGTTTGAATATTGGCATTACTTCGAACCTGATCCGCAAGGCGAGACGGCGGAGGAGTTTAGCACATGATGGTTATCGCTCAGGGGCAATTACGGTATATTCAGGCGCTGTCTCACGCTCGCTTTGCCCTGCCAGGATCCCTGCAATGAAACACATCTATCTGTTATTCGCCTTCGTGTTCGTCGTCGGCTGCTCTCCCGCCGAACCACCGCCGGCGGAAACGACAACGAGCACCGAAAGCACGCTCTCTGACGGAGGTTGGGACAAAGGCGGCATGGCCACGGCGGCTAACCCGCACGCAGTCGCAGCAGCGATCGAGATGCTGGAAAAAGGCGGGCATGCCGTCGACGCCGCCATCGCTGCACACGCGGTCCTGGGCCTTGTCGAACCCCAGAGCTCCGGTCTCGGTGGTGGCGGATTCATGCTTGTGTATGAGCGCGATAGCGGCGACCTGACGTTTCACGAAGGGCGCGAGGTAGCGCCGGGCGGCGCAACGATTGACATGTTCATGCGCGATGGCGTGGTCATGGACTTCTTTGAAGCCTGGCAAAGCGGCAAATCGGTCGGCGTCCCGGGCGCCGTCGCTCTGTATGAGAGCGCGCATGAGCAGCACGGCAGGTTACCCTGGGCAGAAGTATTTGCGCCCGCGATCAGGCTGGCCACTGACGGTTTCGAGGTATCGCCGCGCCTGGCTGACTATTTACCGATGATGGCCCAGCGCAGTCAGTTGGCAAAGAATCCAGCGACGGCCGCGTACTTCTATCCTGGCGGTGAACCTCTTCAGGCCGGACATCTGCTGAAGAATCCGGAGTACGCCAAAACGCTGACCCGAATAGCGAACGAAGGAATCGATGCCTTTTACACGGGAGAAATCGCAGCAGCGATCGCCGCCGCCGCGCAGGCGGAACCGAATGGCGGAACACTGACCGCGGCAGACATTGCCGCGTACGAACCGGTCAAGAGACCCGTTATTTGTGCGGGATTTCGTGAGATGAGTATTTGTACACCTTCGCCGCCATCGTCCGGCGGCGCACAGATTATGATTGCCGGGCTGTACGACCACCTCTCGGCGGACGCGATGACCCGGGCCGACAAAGTTGCCGCATTCGTGGACGCGCAAAGACTGGCCTATGCCGATCGTGATCACTACTTCGGTGATCCGGATGAAATTGACATACCACTCGACGACCTGCTGAACCCGGAATACATAAAGCACCGTGCTACCGAACGGTTTGAACCTGGCGCCATTCCCACGCCGGGAGATCCCGGCCTCGTGCTGCATCAGGATTCCGCAGCGGCTTTATGGTCGTCCGATACAACTCAAGAAGCTTCAGGAACGACACACCTGTCCATTATCGATTCGGACGGTAACGCCGTGTCCATGACCGCCACAGTCGAAGCCCCCTTTGGTTCGTCGCGCTGGGCCGCGGGATTCCTGTTGAACAATGAAATGACGGATTTCGCCCGGGAGGTTCCCGCTGACGGGACTCGGGTCGCCAATGCCATTACGCCTGGAAGGCGTCCGCGTTCGTCCATGTCGCCAAGCATGATCTTCGATAGCGACGGCGATCTGCTAATGGTGACCGGATCCCCGGGTGGCAATTCTATACCCGCTTACGTGGCCAAGACGATCGTTGGCGTACTGGACTGGGGCATGTCGGCCCAGGAGGCCGTGGATCACCCGAACATCGTCGCACGCGGGGAAATGGTGCGCGTCGAGATCTCGGTGGATCCCGGACAGGCTATTGCGGATGACCTCAAGGAACGAGGCTATAAAGTGCAGGAGAGAGAGGGCGAAAACTCCGGATTGCACATAATCGTCGTCGGCGAGGACGCACTCGATGGCGCTGCGGACAAACGCCGCGAAGGATTAGTGGCCGTACCTGCCTCTAACTGACTCCTGATACCAGAACGGTCGCCCGAATACGGGAAATCACGACTGTCTGGAGTCATTTCGGTGGGTTTTAATGCCTGCCGAACCGGAGGCGTTGAATGCTTGTTGAACTGTATGCGCTGGCCCGCAAGCCAGCATTCCTATTGGCCGCAATCCTGTTGCTGAATTGCAGCGCTCCTTTGCGAGCGGACGAGGCACTGGATCTGAGCGAGTACCGCGGAAAAGTGGTGCTGGTCGACTTCTGGGCGTCATGGTGCGTGCCCTGCCGTCGCTCGTTCCCCTGGATGAACGAAATGCAGGAGAAGTATGCCGGTAGCGGCCTCGTGATCATCGCGGTCAATATGGACGCCGAGGCCGGCGAAGCGCAGGCGTTCCTGGACGACTATCCCGCGAATTTTAGAATCATTAACGACCCCGTCGGCGACATCGCCAAATCTTATGACGTCATAGCAATGCCGAGTTCATACGTAATCGGCAGGGATGGCAGCCTTGTCAAGACTCATCTCGGTTTCAAGGTTAAGAAACAGGATGAATATGAATCAGCATTGCTCGAAGCGCTTGCAACTGGAACGGAGTAACAGGATGAAGAAACTCATAATTATTATATCGCTGCTTTTTGTTGCGGGCTGCTCCGGCATGGGCGTGGAACCCTGGGAGCGCGACGTACTTGCGAAAGAAGAAATGCAGCTGGTCTCCGATCCGCTGGAGGTCGCAATTGACGATCATATCTACTTCAGCAAGGAGGCTTCGAGCGGCGGTCGTGGCTTTGGCGGTGGAGGCTGCGGCTGTAACTAGTCGCATGAATACTGATGAAACACGATAAGCGAAAATCAACCGCCGCATCCCTTGCGGCAGCGACCTGTACCTTGCTTGGGACGGCCACGACAGTGCCGGTTCAGGCGCAGGAAGAAAATAACTGGGAATTCGACACGGCACTTCTCTACTACGGGGAAACCGACGATCGAGTGCAGGACATCAGCCTGAATGTGCTGGCCCTGCGCAACTTTGTCGATGACAAGGTGTTAAGCCTGAGCCTTGGTGTCGATACTTTGACGGGTGCTACCCCGCTCGGCGCAGTTTCATTTAATGGCCCGCAGACCTTCACCAGCCCTTCCGGTGCCGCCGTCGCAACCAGGCCGGCGAACGAAATCCCGCTGGACGATACCTTTCTGGACACGCGGGTTGCAGTTTCGGCGAACTGGCAGCAGCCCTGGGGCCGGCTGTATAAGGTCGGCGCGGGTCTGTCTGCTTCAGATGAATATGACTACCTGCACCTTGGCGCCAATTTCAAATTATCGCGCGATTTCAACCAGCGGAACACGACGGTTTCACTGGGCCTGGCCTTCTCCAGTGACGAGCTGAATCCGGTTGGCGGTGCGCCGACACCGTTAGGGTCAATGCTGGACGTTGGTGACGTTTCCAACCGCACGGGTGATCAATCCAAAGATGTCATGGACGTCGTTCTCGGCGTATCGCAAGTTGTCAATCGAAACCTGCTACTGCAACTGAACTACTCGTTCAGTAACTCCGATGGTTATCTGAATGACCCCTACAAGATAGTGAGCCTCGTCGATCCGATAACGGGAGATCCGGTCCCGCGAATACCAACACCGGGCGTAGATGGTCCATCGCATGAGTATTTGTTCGAAAGCCGGCCCAACGAGCGCACCAAGCACAGTTTCTTCGGACAGGCGAAGTACTACATGAGCGGCCGTGTCCTCGATGCTGCGTATCGTTACATGACTGACGACTGGGACATTGACTCACACACAATTGACGTCAGATATCGCTGGCCGCTGGGAAATTCCAGCTATCTCGAGCCTCATGTGCGTTATTACACGCAAACGGAGGCGGATTTCTATCGCACCAGCCTCGCCAGTGGAGCGCCACTCCCTGTAAACGCATCTGCCGACTATCGGCTCGGTAACTTCGACGCCATCACGCTTGGCATCAAGTATGGCAGGAAGACGGATTCCGGGAACGAGTGGAATGCCCGTCTCGAGTTCTATACTGCAGACGGTTCTGTTCCGGCAAATCTTTTGATTGGCAGCAACCAGGCGGGCCGGGAAATATATCCGGACCTGGACGCTATCATTTTCCAGGTTGGCTACCGCTTCGGCAGATAGTGTGGCGCAGGCCGAGCGCGTAACCGAGGTTTCTCAGCAGGCAGGGTATGCGTGTGGCTCGTTCCTGGCGATGGGAAGCCCGTGTGAACTGCTGATAGATTCAGGCGACCCAACTATCGTCGCCTCCCTGCTCGATGCTGTTGCAAGTGAAGCCTGGAGGATCGAGGACAAGTTCAGTCGCTACCTGCGCGGCAACATCATCGACAGGATAAACGGGAGCATGGGCCGGCCGGTTAAGATCGATGACGAAACCGGCAGCCTTCTCGATTTTGCTGACATGCTGACGGACCTGAGCGGCGGTGCCTTTGACATTACGTCCGGAGTACTGCGAGAGGTCTGGCAGTTCGACGGCAGCGACAACGTGCCTGACAGGAGCGCGGTTGAATCCGTACTTAAGCGCGTCGGGTGGGACAAAGTGCGCTGGCAGAAGCCCTATCTGACGATGCAAAGCGGGATGCAGATTGACTTGGGCGGCATCGGCAAAGAGTATGCGGTTGACCGTGCCGCGGCGAAACTTTCCGCCCATTCTGAAACGGCCTGCCTCGTCAATTTTGGTGGTGACATTCTCGCCACCGGCACGCCGTCAAATTCCGCAGGCTGGCAGGTTGGCATAGAATCACTGAACTCCACCAGGAGGGCGGCGACGAAATCTATCCGGCTCAGGAATGGCGCATTAGCGACCAGCGGTGATGCGCGACGCTTTTTGTTGAAAGACGGAATTCGCTACAGCCATATACTGAATCCCGTAACCGGATGGCCGATTAATGACGCACCACGGTCGATCACGGTCGCGGCCGACACCTGCACGCAAGCAGGCATGTTGGCTACACTGGCTATGCTAAAAGGTAAGGAAGCAGCATCCTTCCTGGAACAACAGGCCGTCCAGTACTGGTGCTACGACTGAGCGATTTAGCCCTCGAGGTTCTGCTGTAATTTGCTCAGGAAGGCGGCCGACGGCGCAGAATAGGCCTTGATCCAGCGCTCGTGAATTCGCTGAATCGGGCTAACGTCGAGATAATTCCACCGGCAACGGCCTTCTTTCCGGCTAATGATCAGCCTGGCACGCTCAAGTACGCCGAGATGCTGCATGACGGTAGTCCGATCAAGGTGAGTCAGTTGTTTTCCGATATCCCCGGTCGTCATGGGGGCGTCGCGCAACAGATCGAGGATCTTGCGTCGGTCCGCGCCGGCCAGGGCTTTGAAGACAAGGTCATCCTGATCCGAACTACTCCCGCCTGCTTCTTTTGATTTCGCCATTTGACAAATATGTTATATTTTTATAACTTGTTTTACAAGCACTGAGAGGAGTTAAGACGATGGCCCGGAACTACACTGTGCAAACGAGAATCATGCGGCCGGTTGCCGATGTATTTGACGCAATCGTCTCCAGAGAGAAGATGATGCACTACTTCGTCGATGGTGCGAGTGAGGATCTGCGCGAAGGGGCAACCATCAAGTGGCGCTGGAATCACTATGGCGAAAGCGCGGTGGTCGTAAAGAAAATTGAGACCAACAAGCTGATTGAGCTCGCGATTGATTCGTTCGAATGGGATAAAACCAAGGAAGAATCCTATGAAGTGGCGGTCATTTTCGAGTTTGAAGAACTCGAGGAAGGTGGCACCCTCCTCTCAATCAGCGAGGAAGGCTGGAAGACCGACGCCGATGGGCTCAAAGCATCACACGAAAACTGCGGTGGCTGGATGCACATGGCGACATGCCTGAAAGCATGGATTGAACACGACATTGATCTACGCTACGAGTGAGAATACGCAGCTAACAAAAATGATCGACAGCGTTTCTTGTCATGCATGCTAAAAAAAACTGGGGTCGAACCGAACTTTCTAATTGCCGATACCGAACATTTCCTGCGAGAAAAACCTTGATATGCCTGGTCGGAAACCTCGGTTCGACCCCGATTATCCTGCCAGAACTCGGATACGAAGCAATTACGCCACATGACTCCAAATCGGCGCTGGTTTCGTTTCGCCAGCCGTCTTCAACGATATTGACGACATTGATCGCCTGGTTGACGCACCGGGGTGAGCCCGTATGCCTCCTGCTAGTGATCCTCGGGAATTCCACAAACAGCGGCAGTAAATACAACATCCGTCGAGCTGTTCAACGCCGTTTCTGCAGAATCCTGCAGGACACTGATGACGAAACCGACGGCGACAACCTGCATCGCAACATCATTCGGAATGCCGAACAGACCACAGCTCAACGGGATCAGCAGCAGCGAACCGCCCGCGACACCCGATGCGCCGCACGCCGACAATGCAGCCACAACCGATAGCAACAATGCTGTCGGCAGGTCCACATCGATTCCAAGCGTATGTGCCGCAGCCAGGGTCAGTACCGTGATTGTGATTGCCGCGCCACCCATGTTGATGGTGGCTCCAAGTGGAATCGAAACGGCATAGGTATTCTCATCGAGCTTCAGGCGCTCGCACAGCGCCATGTTCACCGGAATGTTTGCCGCCGAGCTTCTCGTAAAGAAAGCGGTAATGCCGCTTTCCCGCAATGCGGTGAAGACGATCCTGTACGGGTTCCGGCGCGTCTTGATGAACACTATGAGTGGATTAATCAGCAACGCCATAATCAACATCGCACCCAGCAGAACAGACAGTATTCGTGCATAACCCTGCAAAGCGGAAAAACCAAATTCGGCAATGTTGCCCGCGACCAGTCCGAAGATGCCGATCGGCGCAAGTCGAATCACCACCCGTACAATTGATGTTATAGCGTGCGAGAGATCCCACAGCATCTGCCGTGAACCGTCGTTTGCGTGACGCATGGCCAGTCCCAGGGCAACGCCCCAAACCAGGATGCCGATGAAATTGCCGTTCATAACCGCACTGACCGGGTTGTCCACGATCTTGAAGAGCAAGTTGTTGAGAACTTCGCCGATTCCCTGCGGCGGATTGATTGCAACGTCTGAAACGCTCAGCGTGAGCACGGTGGGGAACAGGGTGCTCATCATTACAGCCAGAAACGCCGCACTGAGCGTACCGACCAGGTACAAAACAACAATGGGTCGCAGCTGGGCATGGTGACCTGGCTTTTGATTCGCCAGCGCTGAGGCAACCAGAACGAGAACCAAAATCGGCGCAACCGCTTTCAGGGCCTGTACAAACAGGTTGCCGAACAACATTGAAGCTTTTGCCGCGTCGGGCCATAAGAGCGCCAGCCCAATGCCGATACCGATACCGATAGCAATGCGGAGGACCAGGTTGCCACCAAACAATAACTCTGTAACTGGCGAAGTTGCGCTGGCGCGAGTGTTTTCCAGGGACATGCGGTTCTTCTTCTTACAGGACTTGCCAGCATTATCAGCGAATCACTGCAATTAGGCGAGATTAGCGGGGATCGGCGTCCGGGTGGCTCAGGTCGATGCCTGCATTATGTTGCCAATTGTTGTCATTTGAAACCAATTAGCGATCCGCACCGCGAGCTGAATGACCTCAGGACCACTAAATGCAGGTATTATTTGTCGTTCGCGAATTGTGCTACCGAGGGGACAGATGGGGAACGCAGGCCACAGCACGGCGATCGTAAAACGAATCAACCTGCCCCTGCAGTTCACGGTTTTCCTGTGTGGTGCCGGTTTAGCCGCACCGCTATTCGCACAACAGCCCAACCAGATTATTCAGCAAACCTGTGTGGCCTGCCACAACGAGTTCACTCTCCAGGCCGGACTCAACCTGCAGGACTTCGACGCAAGTGAGCCGCATCTCGATCCGGTCGTCGCAGAAAAGATGATTCGCAAACTTCGTGCCGGCCAGATGCCACCGAGAGAGATGCCACGCGACGAAGACGCAATCATGAATCTCATCGAAACGATGGAATCGCGACTTGACCGTGAGGCACGAAAAAACAAACGTGCGGGCACCCGACCGTTCCAACGTGTTAATCGCGCCGAGTACGCGCGACTTGTCAAAGACCTCCTGGGTCTTACCGTTGATCCATCTGAGTGGCTGCCGGAAGATCAGATAAGCGCAAGTTTCGACAACATCGCGGATGTTCAGGGCATGTCCGCCACACTCATGATTTCTTATTTGAGCGCGGCGAGCGATATCGCTCGCCGGGCCATCGGCCAGGCGGATGCCCCTGTGCTGGCAAAAACCTACTCGAATCCTCCTTCCGTGTCGCAGCACGAATGGGAACGGATCGAGGGTGCGCCATACGGCACGCGCGGCGGCATCAGCGTTTTGCACAACTTTCCTGCCGACGGTGAGTACATATTCACGATGGGCTTCATTTCCGGGTGGGGTGAGCGCTATCACGACATCGACATATCGATCGATGGTGGGCGGGTCGCGCTTGTTCGATATGGTGGAAAGATCGATTTTCAGGGCCGCAAGGATTTCCCGATCGCTACAGATCCGGTGTTCGTTCGTGCGGGCGAACACCGCGTAACCGCAGCTTTTGTGCGGCAGATGGATGGCCCCTACGAGGACTTGATCCGACCGAACGACTGGTCGCTAACCGGTGTGGAGACCGGCTACGGAACGACCTCGCTTCCTCATCTAACTCGCCTGACACTCGAAGGACCACATAATGCGATTGGGGTCTCGGAAACGCCGGCGCGACAGCGCGTGTTCACGTGTCGCCCCACCACCCGGGCTGAGGAACTCCCGTGCGCGACTGATATCGTTTCCCGTCTTGCTGCAAAAGCCTACGGCAGAGCGCCGATGCCGGACGAAGTTTCCGATCTCCTCAGTTTCTACTCCCTGGGTGCGGTTGATGGGGGCTTCGAGATTGGCATCCGGACGGCGCTCGAGGCAGTCCTCGCAAGCCCGCACTTTCTCTTCCGGATGGAGCAAGAGCCTGCGCGCGCGAAACCCGGCAGGCCCTATAAACTCGCTGATCTCGATCTCGCCAGGCGCCTGTCGTTCTTTTTGTGGGGCACGAATCCTGACGACGAGCTGCTGGCGGTTGCCACCGCCGGTCGGTTAACAAGGACCCGAACCCTGCGGGCGCAGGCGGAGCGTATGTTAGCCGATCCGCGCTCGGAAGCCCTCGCGACACGATTCGCTTCATTGTGGCTGCGGCTTCAGGATCTGGACAAAGTTGAGCCCGACGCATTCTGGTTCCCCAACTACAGTCATCAGCTTATGACTGCCATGCGACGAGAGACCGAGCTGTTCTTTTACGACCTTGTTAAGCAAGACAGGAGCGTGCTCGACCTGTACCGCGCCGACTACAGCTTCATGAATGAGCGTCTAGCCAATCATTACGGCATACCCGGTATAACGGGCAATGAGTTTCGCAAGGTTAAGTATCCTGGCACAGAGCGCAACGGCATATTGGGTCACGGCAGCATCCTGGTGCAGACGTCGTTGGGCAATCGCACGTCGCCGGTGTTGCGCGGTAAGTGGGTAATGCAGGTGCTGCTTGGCACACCGCCGCCACCGCCGCCACCGGGTGTTCCGGACCTGGAAGAAACTGAAGGAACCGCCGGCGGGCAGGTCCTCACTACGCGCGCGCGGATGGAACTGCATCGCAAGAATCCGGTTTGCTTCGCCTGTCACCAGGTGATGGACCCGATCGGCCTGGCGTTGGATAATTTCGACGTCACCGGAAAATGGCGCATACGGGAGTTCGGTGCTCCCCTGGACACGAGCAGCATATTCTATGATGGCACTGAAATATCGACGCCTTCTGATCTGTCGCGGGCCCTGCTTAGAAGGCCGATTCCACTGGTAAGGGAATTCACTTCAAATTTGTTGGCCTTTGCCATTGGCAGGCGCATTGAGTATTACGATATGCCAACGGTACGAGCCATTGTCGACGCCACCGAAAAAGATGACTACCCAATCTCATCGTTGGTCATGGAAGTGATTTTGAGTGATCCTTTTCGCATGAAAGACCCATCGATTTCCGAACCGGACGAAACGGAAATACTGACACGCTAGACATAAACGGATATTTACCGAGGCACCAAGATGCACTTTGTCACGAAAAAGAAAATCGCACGCAGGTCGTTTCTTCGGGGTGCCGGTGCGACTGTCGCGCTGCCGTTGATTGATGCAATGATTCCGGCCTTTGGTCAGAACGCAGCGAACACACGTACGCGACTGGTATGTATTGAAGAAGTTCACGGGTTGCCAGGATGCAACGAATGGGGTCAGAGCCAATTCTTGTTTGCACCGTCAACCGAGGGACGCGACTATGAATTGCTGCCTGCTAATGCACTGAAACCCCTGGAACCGTGGCGCAATCAACTTTCGATCATTAGTAATACGGATGTACGCATGGCGGAAGCTTACAGTCCTGGAGAAGTTGGCGGCGATCATTTTCGTTCGTCAGCCGTATTTTTGACCCAGTCACACCCCAAGCAGACGCAAGGGTCAGACATCGAGTGCGGGATCTCGATGGATCAACTCCACGCGCAACGATTTGGTCGCGAAAATCTTTTACCGTCGCTGCAGCTTTGCATCGAACCTAACGACAAGGGCGGCGGCTGCGACTACAACTATTCCTGTTCGTATACAGACAGTATCAGCTGGGCTTCGCCGACCGAGCCATTACCCATGATCCGCAACCCCCGTACGGCGTTCGATATGTTGTTCGGCGCCGGCGGCAGTGTCGAAGAACGCGCCATCCGCAGGAAGACGCACAGCAGTATCCTTGACTGGGTTGCTGATGAAGTTGCGGAAATGAACAAGAACCTGGGTGCGGTCGACCGACGTCGTATCGACCGGTACCTGGACAACGTTCGTGAAATCGAGCGCCGCATTCAGATGGTTGAAGCGAGCAACACGAGCGGGGAGAGCCGGGAACTTCCCGGCGCTCCGGCCGGTGTACCGGATTCATATTCGGAACACGTGCGGCTTATGTTCGACCTCCAGGTACTGGCATTCCAGACGGATATGACTCGCGTCGTTTCGTTCAAAACAGGACGGGACGCGTCTAATCGCAGCTTCCCGGAAAGCGGATCTGATCGCGCGTTCCACCCCGCCTCACACCACGGAGGGAAAGAAAGCGGCGTTCTGGAGTTCAACAAGATCTGTCAATATCGCGTTGAACAACTGGCGTATTTCCTGGAACGGCTCGAACAGACGACAGACGGAGATGCCAGTTTGCTCGACCAGTCCTTGCTTATGTGGGGCTCACCCATGGGTGACGCCAACCTGCACAACCACCGTCGCGTTCCGCTGATCATCGTTGGCGGCGGCAATGGACAACATATTGGTGGCGCTCACATAAAGGCGGCCGACGGCACGCCAATGGCGAATGCCCTGCTCACCATGCTGAACTGGCTCGGGCACGATAGGGAAAGCTTTGGCGACAGTACCGGCGAACTTGCGATTCAGGGAATCCCTGGGTGAGATCGAAAATGAATTATCGACGTCTGACGCTGGCTGTAGCCGCAATGATTTTTTCGCTATCGATGGCAGCCAGTTCTGCAGCCGTCGCACCATTAGTTGACGCCGCGGCGCGCGGTGACCTCGACACCGTGCGTTACCTGCTGCGCGATGGCGCGGATGTTAATGAAGCCCAGGGCGATGGCATGACGGCTCTGCACTGGGCCGCAGAACGAGGCGATGCTGAACTGGCAGACATGCTGATTTATGCAGGCTGCAATCTCGAGGGCGGCACGCGCATTGGTCATTACACACCACTTCACATCGCTAGCCGCAATGGAAATACAAATATTGTGACGCTCTTGTTGGCAGCGGGAGCAGATGCCAGTGCGACGACAACCAACTCCGGCGTGATGCCAATCCACCTCGCCGCTGCATCCGGCAGCGCCGAGTCTGCACTCACACTCCTCGAGGCTGGCGCTGACGTCAATGCGACAGAAAGCTCGTGGGGCCAGACGCCGCTTATTTTCGCCGCGTCTGCGAACAGAGCCGACGTAATCCGGGTTTTAGTGAGCGCGGGCGGCGATATATCCAGCACATCGCGTTCAATCAATACGGCTGACATGGAGGAGGCAGACAAAGCTGCGGAGAAACGGCTTGCTGAGTTCCTGGCTGACTTCAAGGCCAAGGAAGGTGGTGGTCCGAACTGGCAGCCACAGCCAAGCCAGGTGCAGGCCGCGATCGAAGCGTCGCGCGAGATTCAACGCAAATGGCCGGACGTGCCGGATCCATCTTGCGATGACTATGTTGCGGAGGAAGATGGCGCGGAGAACAAGTGCGCCAACCCGGTGACCTATAACGCCGATGGCGAGCCCGTCGATGGCTACGATGTGGGAAAAAAGGACGCTGACGAACCAAGACCGGCTACTTATGGGCAACAGGTTGGAAGCTGGGGTGGCCTGGCTCCGTTGCACCATGCCGTCAGGCAAGGCCATACGGATGCGGTTCTCGCATTGCTGGAAGCCGGCGCCGATATAAACCAGCCGATTGTCGGAGACCAAAGCTCGCCACTCCTGGTTGCTGCTATCAATGGACAGTTCGATATGGCGATGATGTTGCTGGAGAGAGGCGCTGACCCGAATCACAGTAGCGTAGTTGGCACAACGCCGTTGTTCGCAACGTTAGAGCGCCAATGGGCGCCGCGTGCATCCTACTCTCACCCCACAGAGCATCAGCAGCAAAAGACGACGCATATTGAACTGATACAGGCACTGCTGGAAGCGGGCGCCGATCCAAACGTAAGGCTTGCGGAACGACTCTGGTTTACGGAGTACACATTTGCCGTGCTGGGTGCCGCTGGCGTGCATTACAAGGGCGCGACACCATTCTGGCGCGCGGCGCACGCGCTCGATCTCGATGCGATGACGCTGCTTAAGGAAAACGGCGCCAACTCCGACATGCCGACAGTCAAGTTACCGCCGCGGCGGCGCCGGACACCCGATCCCCAGGAACAACAGATCAAGACGGGCGATTCTAAGAAGACCACGACCGTCGCAAGCTCTGCAGCCGCGCAGAAAAATGACGACAAGAATGACGAAGATCATTCAGGACTGCCACCGGTGCCGGTTGGAGGTCCGTTTATTCACCCGATCCATGTTGCGGCTGGCGCAGGATACGGGCAGCAATTCGCTGGCAACGCACACCGATACGTGCCCGGTAACTGGCTCGAGGCAGTACGTTTTCTCGTCGAGGAATGTGGCGCTGACGTCAATCTTCGGGACGCTAACGGCTATACAGCGCTACACCACGCTGCGTCCCGCGGAGACAACGAGCTGGTCCAATACCTGATTGATCAGGGAGCTGACGTGATGGTCGTGAGTCGTAAGGGTCAGACCACCGTCGACATGGCCAATGGACCGATTCAGCGCCTTTCGCCATTTCCCGAAACGATTGCACTGCTGGAAAGTTACGGCGCCAGGAATAACAACAACTGTGTGTCTTGCTGAGGGAACTGGCAACGTTCGACAACATCAATTGTTCTGCGCGAGCGTCTCTTAGCCCAGTAAATGGTGATTGTCGTTAGGACCGACAGCGTTTTTAATGTCCGTCCGATTTCATGGGTCCAACTTTGAACGTCTCCACGTTCATTTTCTTGAATCAGCTGCATTCGCATTTACGGTCGTCGAGATATTTTACATACCTACAAAAACTACCTTTAAAGTCATAGCTTAACGACTAATTTCTATGACATTTATTTCACCGGTATAAATCTTGCAGCGGATTAAGAACCTGTCCAGACGGTAACTGAAGTATGCGACACAACGCGAATCTGCCAATAAGAAATTCAGTATCGATAGAAGGCTGGTTCGGATACATCACGATGGCGATCTGCGTCATCTTCGTTTCTCCTGGTGTTGGCCAGGCGCAAGCGCGAAACGATAGCGGGGATAAAGTGCCGCGAAAAACGAACCAGGAGTCACCCGTCCGCGGTATTCAACGTCAGCATGCCAATCTGCCACATTCAAAACCTCGGTATGACAACCACAGAACGATCGACGGCAGCGGCAATAACCTGTCCGATACGGAAATGAATGCGGCAAATAGCCAACTGAAGCGCCGCATGCTCGCTGATTACTCTGATTACGTTTATCAAATGCCCGGTTTGGATCGGCCGGGGCCTCGCGAGATCAGTAACGCTGTCGCGAGGCAAACAGATTCAGCCCCTAATTCACATGGCGCAAGTGATTATCTTTGGCAGTGGGGTCAGTTTCTTGATCATGATATCGATTTGACTGGCGGCGCGTTTCCGGCGGAGTTGGCGCCGGTCTCAATTCCAACCGGAGATCTGCATTTCGACCCGGATGGCACAGGCGGACACACCCTGTCATTCAACCGCTCAATCTACGATCCGGCCAGTGGCACCGGAGCAGACAATCCGCGGAACCAGCTCAATGAGGTTAGTGGCTGGATTGACGCTTCAAACGTGTACGGATCCGACGAAATCCGGGCGGCGGCCCTGCGCGCCAATGACGGCCGCGGTCGGCTGAAGATGAGCCCGGGCCGGCTCCTGCCGTTCAACACCGAGGGCCTGCCAAATGCCGGGGGAAATAGCGCTGGTTTGTTTGTCGCCGGTGACGTCCGCGCCAACGAGCAGGTCGGCCTGACGGCAATGCACACGTTATTTGTGCGCGAGCACAACCGGTTGGCAGGTAAAATACGAAAGAGAAATCCATCGCTAAGCGGCGACGAAATTTACGACAGGGCGCGCCGAATCGTCGGTGCGCAGATGCAGGTGATCACCTATCGTGAGTTCATTCCCGCGCTGCTGGGCGAGCATGCGCTCGAACGGTACCGCGGTTATGATCGGTCCGTCGATGCGCGAATCATGAACGAATTTTCGACCGGCGCTTACCGCCTCGGACATAGCCTGCTCAATGCAACCCTATTGCGCCTGAATCGGCGGGGAAGAGAGATACCTGCGGGGCATTTGCCACTGCGAAATGGCTTCTTCGCACCACAAGAGCTGGTCGACCACGGTATATCCCCAATTCTGCGTGGCCTGGCGGCCCAGGTGTGTCAAGACCTCGATAATTACGTGGTTGATGATGTGCGCAATTTCCTTTTCGGCCAGCCAGGACAAGGTGGATTTGATCTCGCGTCACTCAACATCCAGCGCGGACGCGATCATGGTTTACCGACATACAATGACTCGAGAGAATTGATGGGACTCGGTCGGGTTGAAAGTTTTACAGACGTTTCGCAAGACCAGGAAGTTCAGTCCAGATTAGCATCAGTTTATGGTGACGTTGACGAAATCGATTTATGGGTGGGCGGTCTAAGTGAAGACCATATGCCTGGCGCGCTGGTGGGTGAACTGTTCTTTTACATTTTGAAAGAGCAGTTTGAAGCCCTTCGTGACGGTGATCGATTCTGGTATCAACGTAGCCTTTCTAAATCTGAGTTACGACAAGTGAAAAAAGTCAGGCTGGCGGATATTATTCGTCGCAACACGGATATTGGCAGGGAAATATCGAGAGACGTGTTCCACGTGAGATAGTGCGTCCGCCACAGGCAATTTTTTGCCAATCCAGCTGAGTCTACTGCCATTCTGGTCCGTGACTATTGCTGTCCGGATAATGCTTTGCGAATAGCATCAGCGGTGTAGGCGGCGCGAAACCCAACCATTTTTTTCCCAAGTTCGATCGTCTCGTCAAGCGACGAGATATCAACGCCGTTGATTGATGCCAAATTGGCATCTACACGCTGCCGATAACGAACGGAATCGGGGTCAGTGACCATCATCATCGCCGTGACCCAGATATCGTCGTGATGCCCGTCGCTTTTCGATTCGACGACACCGAGTTCTTCTTCGGTGTAGTCCTCCGTCACTTCCCAGCCCGGCGTATAGAACTCGGCAACGAAATGCGCCCTCGCACCGGTGTCGACCCAACGCGCGTTGAGCGTTGCGGCGATTGCTTGCATACCACGCTGATTTCCGCCGCTGTCTCCGATGAAGACGATATCGGTAAATCCGTGCTGCTTGAGACTGCTGGCAATGTCGTCGAGCAAGGCGTGAAAAGTCTCGTCACTGACGGAAATTGAGCCGGGAAAATGCATGGCACCGGAGGGAGGATCGATACTGCCTTCCGGCACGAACGGGACGATTGGCGCGCACAGCGCGTTCCCCAGTTCCATTGCGATCGCGGGACAAAGCGCCTGGAGGATAACGTTGTGTTTCCCGGTCGCCAGGTACGGGCCGTTTTCCTCGATACCGCCTGTAGCGATGATTGCAGTGGTCGAACCTGCCGCAATCCGGTCCCTGACCTCCATGTAGGTGAGATCCTCGATCCATACGGAGTCACTCGCCTCGAGCGGGTTAGGCGCTGCAAGGAGATTCCTGACTCGCTCTGCTCGCGCCTCGTCAGTCATCCCCTGCTGCGCATTGGCACAACCTGGCGCCACAAATACTGTCACCAGCAACATGACGCTCTTTATCAATGTATTCGATGTTCGCAAGGTAAGCTCCTCTGCCCGCAACTGCCGGCACCTGTGCCACCATTTTCGACGACGCGGCAGCTCAGCGCAACGGCCCACAGGCCTCAGCGACCCGCAAGCGCAGATCGCCATACCAGACAGGACCCGAGGATCAGCAGGGCGAACAGGAATATTTTCTGGATCGGCACTTCGTCAACCTGGTCCCGCGTCCATCGACCGACGTAAATGCCGATAAAGGAAGGAATAAGCGCCGCGGCTGACAGCTTCAGATTGTCTCCCCCGAGCAGACTGTTACTACCCGGCGAAATGGTCAGCATGAAGGTCGAAATCGCAAAGAACGTACCCATCGCCTGCACCAGCATGTCCTTGGGAAAACTCAGGGCCTGCATGTATAGCACTGACGGCACGATGAACGACCCGGTGAATCCGGTCAGTACACCATTTATCGTTCCCAGCACCACAGACAGCAGAGGCTCCTTGCCCCGGTCGACCGAAATATGAAAATTGAACAGCCTGGATAGCGTGAAGAAGAACAGTACACCACCCAGGAGCCCGGTCAGCAGATCTGTATTGACGGCCCGCAACCCGCCCCGAGCCCGGGGAGAATCGAATTCTATGCAGGCTTCTTTGCCAGCGTCACCCTGCCAACACGAACTTCGTTGCCGGGTGCAGGCCGGTCTGGAACATTCTGCGCCAGTGCCAGGGAACACACTGCAAAGGCGGTGCCAATGAGAAAAACCGCGGCATTCGAATGAATCCATACCAGCCCGAGTGCAGCCGGGATAATAACCGCCGCGATGTGATTAATCGTAAACGAGACACCTGCACTGCTCGCGAAGTCGGCCGGATCGGCGATTTTCTGAAAGTACGTCGACATGGCGATGTACAAAGCGAAGAACATGTGATCGATAACATACAACGCGGCGGCGATGTAGGCATTCTCCACAAAGGCATAGGAGGTAAATACAACGATAAGACCGATATATTCGATGCTCAGCGAGTTGCGTTCACCGATGCGCCTGATCAGAACGCCGATCTTCTCGGCGAATAACCAGTTGAACGTGTAGTTGATCAGAAACAGCAGCGTGACCTGAGCCGCAGAGTATCCGAATTTCTCCACCATCAGGAAAGCGGCAAATACCATGAAAATCTGTCGCCGCGCCCCGGAGAGAAACGTCAGGCCATAATAAAGCCAATAACGCTTGCGCAGAATCAGCTTGCTGTGTTGCTCCGTTTCACTTTTGTAGTGCGGAAAACCCAACCACATGACGACCGCCAAAATGACGCAGACCGTGCCGGCTATGAGGAAATTCCAGATGAAGTCGACCTTGACAATCTCCAGGAGAAGCCAGAGCGCGCCGTAAACGATCAGCGACGTTATTGCCGCTACGGACAGGAGTCGGCCCAGCATCTGCGGTGCCTCGTCAGTGCTTAACCACTGCAACGCCAGCGATTGTTTTATCGCTTCAAAATAGTGGAAGCCCAATGACATGACTACGGTTGTGAAATACAAACCATACGTAGTCGGGAAGAAACCCGTGGCGGCAACGCCCAAGCCAAGCATCGCAAGCGAAATGACGGCAAATGTTTGCTCCTTTAAGATCAGGAGCACGAATACGGTCGTAAACGCGAGAAACCCTGGCACCTCTCGCAAGCTTTGCAGGATGCCGATTTCGACACCGGTAAATGCAGCGCGCTCGACCACGAAGTTATTCAACAGGGCAGTCCAGGTATTGAAGGCGATGGGCATGGCAATGCTCATTAACACGAGCAACATAGTGGGAGACTGCCATTTCTTCATCGTCACGATCCGATCAATTGCCGAAATCCGGCATAGGAATACCACTAGCATGATAATAGTCACGCCACTCTCTGGCCGGGTTTCTGGCGCCCGACACAACAATATCTGTAAAAACCGAGTAGGCGTTCGCCGCTTCTTTAGCGACGGATTCGTCAAATGCAGGAGCCAGTTCCAACTCCCAGCGATATTGGTGCTCGTAGGTCACAGCAGCAGCATGCAGATATGCCTGCTTCCAGTCCCCTTCCTCGACCCAGTCCCCCAGCGCGATTCGCGCGGCATTCAGAGTTTCGAGATGCCAGTATTTTTCCCAGAAGTGCCGTTGGACGAAATCCGCCAGATCTGGAGGATCTGCATCGTCTGTCTCGCCGCCGGTCTCGCGAAATAGTGCCGAGCGCAGCTCATCATTGCACTCGAAGAGTCGCGGCAAATAGGGTCCCAGCAGGCCACTGATTCCTGGTTGCTCGCGTAATCCGAACGGGTCAGGTTCGGGCGAAGGCGGGACAAGGAGGACCTGGTATGCCGCTAGCTTGAGTGTTGCGGTGACGAAGCGTTCACGACACGTTACAGCAGGATTCCGGTTTTTGCAGATGTCGTTAACTTCCAGGTAAAGCGCTCGTGCGAGGTCGCGCCGCCTCGGCTCATCGATGAACTGATGCAGAGGAATCTGACTGTATACGGTGGCTGACTGCTCAATAGACGTCGCCAACACGGGGTCTTGTCGCCGCTCATCGACGGCGGAGCGACCCGCAAACAGATTGCCAATCCAGGTGAACACGGAAAATATCCAGGTAGTTTGATCAGGGGACCGAAAACGGCCGCGTCATAACGTAATAAAACAGAAAACAGCCCGGTCTGCCAGAGTGATTCCAGCACACGACGAGCGTGCCGAAAATGCAAAAGATCACCGGCGGCCGCCTGCCATCAGCATTTCGCAAGAACATCGATACGGAAGTCGATCTGAGGGCGCTTTGACCAACGTCTGCATCCGACGGGCAGGTACTTACCGACGGGCCGCTGCGGTGGGCATCACGCCGTTCGAGGGCATCTTCTACATACGGAAGAAGTAGTTGCGGACAGACCAGTTCAAAATCAACTACCTTCCGGGCCTGTGCATGGTCGAATTCCTTTATGCCTGGCTGGACTTGCACATGGATGACAGCATTCGCGTCTTAAACCTCGGCTGGGTGTATTGGCTCCCCAACCCTTTATTGCCTCTCATCTGGTTTCGCGTTGCGGTGCCACGAGCGCATCCGGAACTGGCGATAGAAGAATACCAGGCAGCTGATGGCTGATCAGATTCCCGTCATTCCGTCTCAACGAGAATGTGTCTGGAGACTGTCCGCTCCACGAGCTTCTTGATCGTCAGTCCCTGCACGATGATTGAAAAAAGCACTACCGCATAAGTGATCGTAAGTATGGTCGGCTTGTAGTCGTTGTTTGGCAAAGATAACGCCAGCGCGACCGCAATACCCCCGCGCAGTCCACCCCACGTGAGAATTGGAATCGCCCCCTTGGTGAATGTCCGCCAGGGCGAGAGCAAGCTGATCGGTACAAACACCGCAAACCACCGGGCAACCAGCGTGACTGGAATCAGCAACAATGCAACGCCAACGTGATCTGCGCGCTGCGCGACGATCAGGACTTCCAGTCCGATTAACAGGAACAGTACCGAATTCAGGATCTCATCAAGTACCGCCCCGATTTCAAACACGTTCATCGTCTATTGTTCCCTGATTCGATTGATCGCCCGTCGGCCACGCGGATAGCATCGACGCACCTGGCCAACCCATATTCGGACCCGATCAGGCGTTACCGATCCTGTCGACAACATTGAGATAGCCTGCAGGATTGTGTAGCGTGACCGCTGGTTGCCCATCCGGCAACTGGCCGCCGGACCTATCCAGGGACTAAAGTGATACACGACGCGTTTCTGCCTTTCTCGGAATCCCGACTGCAACACACCAGCAACGCGGCTCGGACAACAGCCGGGCATGTCCGGGAGAACAGCACGTCTTTATTCTCAACGGATGAGTTGGAACAAAGTCATCGGAGCATTGCAAGCTGGCCGGGCTACAGCCCAACCCCCCTGCTGACGCTACCCGGCCTCGCAAACGCGCTGGGTGTCGGGAGTATTCGATACAAGGACGAGGCGGGTCGATTCGGCCTCGGCAGTTTCAAAGCGCTTGGCGGCGCGTTTGCGGTGAGCCAGTTGGCTGACGCACATGCAACCAATTCCGCAGCAGTGACCGTTACTTCCGCGACGGACGGTAACCATGGGCGTTCCGTCGCCTGGGGCGCCAGGACACATGGGCTCCGTGCAGTGATCTACATTCATGCCGAGGTCAGCGCGGGGAGAGAACAGGCATTGCGGGATCAGGGCGCCGAGGTCATTCGCGTTGACGGCAATTACGACGACTCGGTACGCATTTGCTACGAGGCTGCGGCGGAAAACGGGTGGACTGTTATCTCTGATACGACTTTCGGCGATACAGGCCACGAGGTTGCACGGACCGTTATGCTCGGATATTCGGTCATGCTTGCCGAGATTGCCGATCAGTTGGCAGGCAATGTGCCAACACATGTTTTCGTTCAGGGTGGCGTTGGCGGTCTCGCGGCAACGGTCTGTGAGTGCTTTCGCATTACTTTTGGAGCAGATGCACCGCGGTTCATCGTGGTCGAACCTGAACTTGCTCCGTGTCTCTTTATGAGTGCGAGGAATAACAAACGAACTGCGGTTGATATTGTGAGCGAGACAGTAATGGCAGGGCTTTCCTGTGGTGAGGTCTCTTCCGTGGCATGGCCGGTGTTGCATCATCACGCTGACGACTTTATGACCATTCCGGACTCGCTTGTGGCACCAGCAATGACGATGTTGCGGGAGTCACCGTTCGGAGACACGCCTATTGTAGCCGGTGAGTCCGCGGTCGCTGGTCTGGCAGGATTCATCGCCGCACGAAAAAGCATGAGTCTGTCGAGGTGTTGAACCTGGACACTCAATAGCCGAATTCTGGTCCTGGGAACAGAGGGTGCAACTGATCCGGTTGTCTATGAGCGTATGACCGGCCGAGCGGTTGATCCGCACGTGCGTGCTAATATTCCCGCTGAATGACGATCGGGCCAGCGATACGAAATGCACGCACAACCCTTGCTGAGTAATCAGTCCGCGATGTTTATCAAAGGGACGATCATCCACACGCCGATTCTTGGTGCTGTTGAAATTATCAATAATGCGCTTGTTGCCATCGACAACGATGGTCAGATTGCGCACGTTCATCGCCCCGGCTCAAGCGAATACAAAGCATGCCTGGCTGCAGCGCATGCCGAAGATCGCCTTAATGAACTACGAAACGGGCAATACCTGCTCCCGGGTCTTGTTGACCTGCACATTCATGCACCGCAGTGGCCGCAACTCGGCAAGGCTTTGCACCTGCCGTTGTACGACTGGCTGCAACAATGCACGTTTCCGTTAGAGGCCAAATACTCCGATCTGGAATTCGCGCGCGCAGTCTACGACTCACTGGTCGATAACCTCCTGGCAAATGGCACGACAACTGCGACGTACTACGGCACCATCCATCTCGAGGCAACCAAGTTACTGGCCGACATCTGCCAGGACAAAGGGCAACGGGCCATCATTGGAAAGGTAGTGATGGATAATCCTGATGAATGCCCTGATTTCTATCGCGATGACTCGTGTGCATCAGCACTGGACGACACGAGAATATTTGTAGAGTACGTCAACGGTATTGGAGGCAACGATTCCGGCCGGGTCCTGCCTGCCGTGACGCCACGCTTCATTCCGGGTTGTACCGATGCAACCCTGGCGGGACTGGGTGAGATCGCGAAGGAATACGGTTGCCACGTGCAGACTCACTGCTCCGAAAGTGACTGGGAACACAACTACGTATTCGAGCGACATGGAGTCAATGACGCCCAGAGTCTTGACCGATTCGGACTGCTTACGGATAAGACGATATTAGCTCACTCGAACCTGATCAGTGGCGCGGACATGACCACAATCAAGGCCAGGGATTGCGGCATTGCTCACTGCCCGCTGTCGAATATCTATTTCTCCAACGCCGTATTCCCAGCCCGCAAAGCACTGGATTTCGGTTTAACGGTGGGACTCGGTACAGATATTTCGGGCGGCCCGAGAGCCGACATTCTCAGCAACTGCCAGGCAGCTGTGAATGCGTCACGCTCGCTGGAAGAAGGCGTCAATGCAGAAGTTGCCGCGCCCGGGCGCGGTACGCCCCATTCGAGAATCAACTACCTGGAGGCATTCTGGATGGCGACCGTGGGTGGTGCCAGGGCACTTGATCTGAAGGTGGGCCAGTTTGCGGAGGGATATGGTTTCGATGCAATCGTGGTCGATACAGATGTTCGCGATAATAACCTTACGGTCTGGGATGACATGGATGCTGCAGAGGACGTGCTGCAAAAGATCATCTACAACGCCGACCGGCGCAACATCGCCCAGGTTTGGGTCCAGGGGCAGTTGCTGAAATGCCGGTGATCGTCCACAGGTCATCTCTGCGCAATCACCATTTGAGCCCGATGTTAGTGTGGCACACGCGGTCCTTTGGACGCGCTGTGCTGAAAGCCATGAAAATCAGGGGACTCAGGCTGCAAGCCGGCGTAGTCTGCGCTCGGTCTTTTTGCCTTATCGTGTCATAATTGAAAAAAACAGCATGTGGGCCCCCTGTGGTGCGGCCAGAGAAATTTGCGCCTGGCAGCTGCCAGATCCAGTCCTGAACACGATATCCACCTTGGTGGTCGATGCCGGTCAAAGAATGAAGTCACAAGAACGATCCCTGCAGATATTTGCCAGAGTGCTAATTGCGCTCTCCATTGCGGCAACCGCCGGATGTATCAGCCAGAATCCGCGGGCAGAAGATCCGGGTTATAAAGAATCGGCGGCCGATGCTGTTCCGACCGTTCCGGCAGTTGTGGGCCCGCCCGAAGATCTCAAGGAATCGGTACCCGATGCCTGCGAATTGCTGCTGAACCGCCTGGATGAAACGCATCCGCTGCTGAACAGCCTGGACGCCACACTCGCCGGTCAGGCGGTACGAATCGAAGAGGCCCTCGATCAAATAAGACGACCGGTGCCTGCGCCGCAGGTTCAGGAATGCCCTGCTGTCTCTGTCGGTGACCTTGGAAACAAGGAAATCATCGGCGCCATCGAGTGGCTGTACCTGGATCCACCCGGTCGTCACTATCGTGCCCGGATTGACAGCGGCGCCGAAACCTCGTCACTGAGCGCCAGCAACGTCGTCGAATTCGAGCGTGATACCGATGACTGGGTGCGCTTTACCTTTCAGCACAACGCCGAAGAAGATCCGATCGAACTGGAGTTGCCGGTCAAACGCGTCATCCTGATTCGGCAGCCCGCGACCACCGAGGCAGAGCGCCGGGTGGTCGTCGAGTTCGACATTCGCCTGGGCGAGGAGTTGCAAACAACGGAATTTGCGCTCACGGATCGAAGCCATATGACCTACCCGATGCTTCTTGGACGCGCATTTCTGATGGACATTTACGTATTGGACGTCTCCAGGTCGTATACGCACGAGCGCTACGAAGCATCTTAACTGCATGAAATCACCTGCCCGGGCTCGTCAGTTTTCGCTATTCGCCATCGTCGGTCTGCTGCTGGTGCTCGGTCTTGGCCAGTCTATTCACAGGCATTATGTGTATGGCGTCCCCTGGATTCCCGGCACTGAAAAATCGATCTGGTCAATCGAAGCAAGCGTTCAGTTCTTCGCCCGGGGTGATCCCGTTACCGTCAATTTACGCAGGCCGCAGGATCAGGCCGGCTTTGCGATTCTTGATGAGAACGGGGCATCGCCAGGATACGGCCTGAGTTTTGTCAACCTTGCCGGCCAACCCACCGCGCAGTGGACCGTGCGTCGGGCAGACGGGCAGCAGGTACTCTACTACCGGGCCGAGGTACTGCAGCGGGACGCCGGTGAATCTGACGACGAGCCGGCCCCTGAGATCCGTTCGCCCAGCTGGGAAGAACCCTATGCAACGGTTGTGGAGGCGGTACTCGACCAGGCGTTCCGTCTGTCTGCCGATCCATTCTCACTGACGCGCCAGCTTGTCAGTCAATTTCGTGCCAGCGACCGCGGGCAGAATGAACAGCTCCTGCTTGACGTTGTCGGCGAACAAAACCTGACAGATCTACTCGCCAACATGTTGCAAAGTCGTGGCATTCCGGCTGCTACGGTATATGGACTTTTACTGGAAGATGGACGGCGGCGCCAGAGTCTCAGACCGTTGCTTCGAGTCTGGTCAGATGACCAGAACGAAGTCTTTCCGCTGGGCATCGAATCCGGAGAGGAAGATCTGCCCTTGTTGTTGTGGCAGCCCACCCAGGGCTACGTGCTTGACGTAACGGGCGGGACGGGCTCCGAGTTGCGCTTCTCGATGATTCGCTCGGAACTAACGAACTACGGACAGCTGGCCGGTACGCTTGGCGAGGCCAACGACTGGCTGGGATTCTCTATCCATTCGTTACCGATTGAAGAACAGGCGATGTTCAAGACGATCCTGCTACTTCCGATCGGCGCACTTGTCGTCTGCCTGTTGCGCATCCTGGTCGGATTAAGAACGTCCGGAACATTCATGCCGGTACTGATCGCGCTCGCATTCATCGAAACCAGCCTGATGACGGGACTGGTTGGCTTCCTTCTCGTCGTAGCTGTCGGCCTGATGATTCGAAGTTACATGTCACACCTGAATTTGTTGCTGGTTGCCAGGATATCCGCGGTCATCATCACGGTGATCACGATCATAGCGTTATTCAGCGTATTCAGCTTCCGGGTAGGCCTGACCGAAGGACTGAAGATCACTTTCTTCCCAATGGTCATCCTTTCATGGACGGTGGAACGAATGTCGATTCTCTGGGAAGAGGAAGGCTGGCGTGAGGTTGCCATCCAGGGGTTTGGAAGTCTTAGTACGGCCGTCGCCGCATACCTGGCGATGACCAGTTTACTGGTGCGACATTTAACGTTTAACTTTATCGGACTGCAGTTTGTCGTGCTGGCGCTGATTATGATGCTTGGAAGCTACACGGGTTATCGGTTACTGGAACTGGTTCGTTTCAAGCCCATGGCCGAGCAGAACAGCTAGATGATGTTTGCATCCCCGGCACGCTTGCGCAAGCTCGGCGTCGTCGGGATGAATTATCGCAACATTAACCTGATTGGGGAACTCAACCCGCGACACCTTTACCCGCTGGTCGACAACAAGTTAAAGACAAAGCTTCTGGCTGCCGAAATGGGATTGGCAACACCGGCTCTCATTGGCGCACTCCGCACGCAGCATGATCTCCGGGATCTCCAGACCTTCCTGGAACCCCATGATGGCTTCGCCATCAAGCCAGCGAAGGGCAGTGGCGGGAAAGGTATTCTCGTCATCGCGGCCCGCCGCGAAGAATTCTTCGTCAAGGCCAACGGGCAGGAATTGCCCATTGATGAAATCCGCCGGCATGCGTCCAACATCTTGTCCGGTCTCTTTAGCCTGGGCGGCACGCCAGACGTGGCGGTAGTCGAGCAACTAATAAAACCACACGCCGCCTATAAGAATCTGTCGGTTGAAGGCGTGCCCGATATCCGTGTCATCGTCTATCGCGGATTTCCAATCATGGCCATGATGAGACTGTCGACGCGAGAGTCAGACGGCAAGGCTAATCTGCACCAGGGCGCCGTCGGTGTCGGACTGACAATATCGGGTGGCCGACCGGTAAACGCCACTCAATACGACCGCCGCGTTGTGGAACACCCGGACTCCGGCGCAGACCTGATGTCTATTCAGATTTCAGACTGGCCGGACCTGCTGGAAATAGCGGCACGATCCGCTGATGTCACCGGCCTTGGCTACCTTGGCTCCGATATCGTCGTCGATCGTCGCTATGGTCCGCTTCTCCTCGAACTCAATGCCCGGCCGGGATTGGCCATACAGCTCGCCAATAATTGTGGCCTTGCGCCCCGGATTCGCGCAATCAGCGATTTGTCGCCGGCCTGTTTTCGGCAAGGCGCGAAGATGCGCGTTGACCGCGCAATGTCGATGTTCGACTAGTCAGCGTCTCCTCACATGCTGCATCGACTGATAATCGTACTGATCCGGATCGTCACCAACACTTTCTTTCGTCGGATCGACATTATCGGGGCGGAAAACATACCTGAAGACGGCCCTGTCATTTTCGCAGGCAATCATCCGAATGCGCTGATGGACGGCTGGCTTTTGACTGCTACCTGTGGCCGGTGGCCGCTACATTTCGTCGTGAACGCCAAACTGTGGCAATACCGGATCCTGGTGCCACTGTTGAACGCTTGCGGAGCCGTACCTGTTTATCGCCGTGAAGAACACGACGGTGAAGTTGATAACCAGGAGGCGTTCGCGAAACTTTATGAAGTCATTGAAGCGGGAAAGTGCATGGGTATCTTCCCGGAGGGAATCAGCCATACGAAATCCAGGATGGTCAAGCTCAAAACAGGGGCTGCCCGAATTGCGCTGACAGTAACCGCGCGGGGCAATACGCAGGTCAGAATCGTTCCCTGTGGTCTGAACTACATGCATCGGCACCGTTTCAGGAGCCAGGTGTTAATTGAGTTTGGCGCACCGATTGTTGTTGACGAAGCCTGGGTTGCCAGCTTTCAGAAGGATGAGCAAACGACTGTCACGGGACTGACCGATGAACTGGCATCGGCCCTGGCGGGCGTAACACTGAACGCGCCCGACTGGCGGACGCTGCGCTTTATTCAAACCGCCAGGCGCCTCTACAAACCGTCGTCTGTCGTTCTGAGTCCCGGCCAATACGTGGAACTGAACCGGCGATTTCTAAACCAGCATGACCTCTCGTTGACCGATCCGGAGTTACGCGAATTTCAATATGAGCTGGAGGATTATCAATCTCAGCTCGACATGCTGGGGCTGAAGGATTATCAGTTGCGGCAACCCGTCACGTTGGCTCATGCGTTTCGAAAAATTCTGGGCCGTGCGCTCTGGATGCTGGCGCTGTTGCCGCTCGCTATCCCTGGCGCGCTGCTGCATTTGCCGGTCGGGTGGATCGCGGCGACTGTCGGAGAGCGCTTCAGCTACGAGATGGATGATGTCGCTACGCTCAAGGTCTTCGCCACAATCCTGCTTTTGCCAGTTCTCTATATTGCAATCGCCATTTTTGTCAGCCTCACTCTTGGTGTGTGGTGGGCAATTGCCGTGGTCGTCGGACTGGCGTTGAGCTTCAGCGCATCGGTTCGGATCATCGAAGCAGAAGCAGGGATACTGGTATCAATGATGTCCGTAGCGAGGCTGGCACGACTGAACTCAGAAGTTGAGGAATTACGAGCGACCAGGGCGATGCTGGTCAATAAAGTCAGGGCGCTGGTAGACAAGCACTCCGATCCCGATATGCCGCGCATGTTTACAGAGAAAGATTTTGGCGATCAGGCCGCGCCGGAAAAGACCTAGCTGGCCTCCCGCATCACGTTTCGACCATCACGTTTAGCTCGATATAACGCTGCGTCCGCCCTGGACAACCATCTGTGGGGTGACTCGCCCGACCGGAACTCTGCGACACCCAGCGATATCGTCACAGCACTGTTGGGGACTAATTCGTTGACCTCGACGAGCGTACGCAGCTGTTCAGCAAGATGGCAGGCATCGGCCAGGCTCTGCCCGTCCGCGACAACGACGAACTCCTCTCCTCCAATACGAAACAGGCTATCGTTGAGTCTCGTTCGCGTATTTACGATACCCACTACCTCGCGCAGGATTTGATCTCCCACCGCATGCCCGTGTAAGTCATTGACGTTCTTGAAATGGTCCAGATCCAGAACAATAAGGGAAGTTGGCTGTCCGCTGCGACTAAACGAATTAGTGACTTCCGCCAGCTTCACCTCAAATGCACGCCTGTTTCCCGCTCCGGTCAGCGGATCTTTGGTGGCGAGGCTTACCAATTGTTCCTGCTGTCGGTTATTGATGACGGAAAACGCGTAGGCGAATGCGGTGGTCACGAAGATCGTGACCGCGACGGTACCGGCCGGAAAGGTCTCCAGGTCCTGGAATATCTTCGGCACGATCAGCGCATAAAACGAAAGCGTCAGAATTACTGCTGCCATCGGCTTCAGCAGATAGTAGCAGGCCATTATGGCAGGAAACGCCCAGTACACCTGCTGCACACCGCGAAGATAGACGGTGACCAGCGCACCAACAATGCACAAAATTGCAAGTGCAATGCTCGCCCCGCGGACGCGTCTCGTTCGATATATGTAAGCTCCAAGGCTCACGAAGCCAACAACAATCACAGTATCAATTGCTGCAATTAGCCAGTCGCCGTCCATCCAGCGAACGACGACGAATGGCGCGACTCCGAGCGCTCCGGCGGCGCTCAAAATCAATGGCAAGTAACTTGCTACGGTATCTCTTGAAGCTGGCATCCGGGCGATCTGACGCCATGATTCGATTGCGGATTTTTGTCCAGACACCGGCTAGTCCCTTAGAATTAGTATATGCAACCCGGGCGGATTGGAGTCAATAAGAATAGCATCATTCCCTGCAGGCGCCGCAACGCGATTCCTGGGTCGAGTAATTGTTAGACAGGAAATCAATCCGAACGTGAATCGGCCGGTATTATGTTTACTCGGTGCCCCATTTCGTTTCGACTTTGATGCCGATTTTTTGCAGAAAAGTCGTCGGGAGTATGCCGCCAGCCGAAATGATGACGGCCTCGTTACGAATTGTCGCGAACTTGTCACCCAACGCGATTACGACCGAATCGTCCCGAATCTCCTTGACGTTCGAGTTGAGTAAAACCTGGACTCGCTTCGCGCGACTCATCGCTTCGATTTTTTCCCTGTTTTTTTGCTTCGCCCTGCTAAATGCACCCGAGCGGTAAGACAACGTAACGCTCGTACCCTCTTCTTCCGCGATGCTGGTCGCAGCCTCAAGTGCACTGTCGCCTCCACCGACGACCAGTACGTGCTGATTTCGATACTGCTCCGGATCGATAAGACGATAGGTCACTTTGGGAAGATCCTCACCGGGCACACCCAGTTGTCGCGGTGACCCGCGCCGTCCTATCGAGAGCAGGACAGCCCGTGTGTCGTACACGGCCCTGTTGGTTGTTACGACGTAGCCAGCCTTGCCTTCCGCCGGCACAATCGCATCCACCCGTTCGTCATAATTGATGACTATTCCGGTTTTTTTCTCCACATCCTGCCAAAAGCCAATCAGCTCCTCTTTTTGTACTTCCCTGAATTTCGTCTTGCCAACGATCGGGAGTTCGGCTGGCTGTGTCATTACGAGTTTTCGCCTGGGGAAGTGGGCGACTGTTCCGCCCAGTTCCTCCTGCTCCACAGTGACTATTTTCAGATTGTCGACCTTGGCAGCCAAAGTCGCCGAAAAACCAGCAGGACCGGCGCCGACGACCACCAGATCCAGCTCGTTGTTATGTCCTTCCGACAGCAGTTTGCTCACAGATTGCATCGCCTGACGCCCTTGCTCAATAGCGTTACGGATGAGCCCCATTCCCCCTAGCTCACCCGCGATGAAGATACCCGGCACATCCGTTTCGAAGTTCGGCTTTATAACTGGAAGATCAATGCCGCGAGTGGCGGTACCAAAAACAAGCGTAATCGCGTTTACGGGACATACGGTCTTGCAGGCACCGTGGCCGATACAGTCTGAGGGCCCGATCAAGCGGGCTTTCTTGCCGATCATTCCAAGCACCGCATGAGCGTCTTGCTCGGGACAGGCAACCACGCAGGATTTGCAGCCAATGCAGATTGTCGGATCAATCTCCGGGTGCAGTGTCGGCGGTTCCAGCATGCCTGCCTCGGTGGCCGCCTTCAGCGCTTCCAGGCTGGTCCGTTCCAGTCGATTGTGACGGCGCATATACCAAACGACGATCGCCAGGACCGGCAGAACATACAGGAAGATCAGTAAATCTGGTTTCAAGAAATTGTCATTGAGTGCGATGCCGGCCAGAAGCATAACGCGCCGGGGCACAAAGCTCATGAAACAGTTCACGCAACGGAGTTTTGTGTCATCACCATTGTGATTTCGACGCAGGAACGTCGTGCTGCCCGAGGCAGATTACGTCGCATTGATCGCGCGATTGAGAATGATTCCTATTACATTTAGATTCGTCGCCATTTTGCGACATGGCGCTGATTTTATTAATAAATTTTGTGACGTAAGGGAACCTAAGCGAATTGCGAAACGTGTACTTATACAAGGACCACATGAGCGCTGGCTCAGGTGGTAACCGGTGCGTGGGCACAACAAGTAAGAACGCTGGCTGAATCCAGGAAAGGATTTATCGATGTCGATCATGTTTTGGGGAATTGCGATTGCTATGTTGCTGGTCGCGATAGGTGTGGTTGCGATACCGCTTGGAACAGGCAGTGCCATTGCCGGCAAGCCGATTGTCGTCATCCTGCTGCTTGTGCCCGCCATTGCTGTCGGGCTGTATTCGAGCATCGGATCGCCAGATGCGACCACGATCAGCAGCCGAGCTACGCAAGCTCAATCCGGTATGAGCTCGTCGCCGCAGAGTCGACCCAGGCAATCAATTGGGTCCGTCGCGAGTATGTTAGCGGGACTGGCAGATCGACTCGAACGTGAACCAGACGATGCCGGTAGTTGGCTACTGCTCGCAAAGTCATATGACCATCTCGATCGGCACGATGAGGCAATGGCTGCCTACGAACGAGCGACGCGCGCTCGGAAAATCTGACGCCGCGCCTGGAAAAGCTGCTCGTCGAAGCCGGCGGGGAGAGCCAGTTTTCTACAGAGCCCGGCGGCCCGGCGCTGCGCGGACGCGTAACGCTGTCTGCCGATGCCAATGCGCTGGTCCAGCCGGATGATACCGTCTTTATCTTCGCCAAAGAATCCCGCGAACATCGGATGCCAATCGTTGCCCTGCGCAGACCCGCGTCTCAATTACCGCTTGAATTCGTATTGACAGACGCCGACGCCATGGTCGCTGGCACGCATCTGGCTGATTACGAACAGCTGATCGTCACAGCCAGAATATCGCGCTCGGGACTGGCGACTGACGTCATCGACGGCCTTGAATCATGGAGTGGCGTCATATCTCCGCTCGAACAACAGAATATCGAACTGCTGATCTCCGGGAAGTTCCGCTGCCAATATGCCTGAATCGGGTGACAGCAGTGAATGAAGCAACGGCAGAGCGCGTCTTTCCGCCCAACCCGCTGACGGGCCGAATATTCGGTACGCGAGACAGCCGCCAAAGCAGCGCATTCTATGGCTACTCACTGACGATACTGGCGATCGGCATCGGTTGGCTGTTGCGGGATTATGGCCTGATCAATCCGGAAGAGGGACTGGGGTACTGGCTCGGTATCATCGGGGGCTCCCTGATGCTGGTACTGCTCCTGTATCCCCTCCGGAAAAGGATAAAGGCGCTGCGATTTCTTGGCGGTACGACGCAGTGGTTTAGCGCTCACATGATTCTCGGGATCCTGGGCCCGGTGCTGGTGCTATACCACAGCAACTTTCAGCTCGGTTCATTCAATAGCAGGGTCGCGCTCTACTGCATGCTGCTCGTCGCAGGCAGCGGTGTCATAGGCCGACATATTTACGCCCACGTACACCGTGGCCTTTATGGCCAGAAAACGTCGCTAACCGAATTACGTAAAGACCTTGCGGACTCGCTGGAGAATAGTCACGGACTCGCCACGCTCTTACCGGCACTGACGGCGCGTCTCAGCGAACTGGCTACTGAGGTTCAGGGCGACACCATCACGGGATCGATGGGTACTCGCGCCAGTATCCTGTGGGCGCTGAGAAAATATTATGTGTGGATTTCGCTGCACTATGCGGTGCATAAGGAGCTGAACCAACAGGCCGCGAATTCTGCCGCCATTGCCAAAGATCTGCCGCGGCTGAAAAGGGCAAGTTCGTCTTATATCCGAAAGTTTATTCAGCTAACCGGGCGGGTGGCCCAGTTCACGCTGTACGAACGACTCTTTGCGTTGTGGCACATCCTGCACATGCCCATCTTTTTCATGATGATAATTTCCGCACTGGTCCATGTGTTGGCCGTGCATATGTACTGACCATCATCGCCATTAACCAACATGACAGGAACACGACGAGGATTAATTGGACTACTAGCGATGCTTGCAATACTCACAAGCCTGCCAGCGACCGCTCAGACGATTGAGTCGCTGGTCATGCCCGACGAAGTCATCGCGGGACATGCAGACATCGAGACGGAATGCTCGTCATGCCACAAAGCGTTCAACCGGTCCGAACAGCGTGCCCTCTGCCTCGATTGCCACGAGCTGGTCGCTATCGATATTGAATTAAATCTCGGCTACCACGGCAAATTCGCTAGACGCCCGCGCAGATGAGTGTGCGTACTTGCCACACCGATCACGAAGGGCGAGATGCCGACATCGTCATTCTCGACGAAGAGACATTCGATCACGGGTTTACGGATTTCGAATTGCTGGGCGATCACACTGAAGCCGAGTGCATAGACTGCCATGCGCAGGAAGAAAAGCATCGTGACGCCCCAACCGAATGCGATTCCTGTCACGCGGAAGACAAGCCTCACGATGAAGACCCCGCGGAACTGTGCACCGATTGCCACAATGAGTCCGGCTGGGACGATGTTAATTTCGACCATGACTCAACAGAATACGAGTTGACTCGGGAAGCACGCGGAAACCGCCTGCCTGGAATGCCACGAAGTCGAGGCATTTGCCGATACCCCTCAAAACTGTTTCGCGTGTCATGCGGAAGATGACGAACACAACGGCCGCAGCGGCGAGCAGTGCGAGAATTGCCACAACCCAAGTTCCTGGAACGATTCAAGTTTTGACCATAAACGAGATACAGACTTTCCCCTGCTGGGACGTCACTCCGAGCTGACCTGTGACGATTGCCATAGCGACGATCCGTTTGGTGACGAGATGGAAATGGCCTGCGTCAGCTGTCACCTGGAAGATGACGACCACGATGGCCAAAACGGCACAGACTGCGGATCATGCCACTCCAATGACACATGGGCCGACAGTCAATTTGATCATGCCCGGGACACCGAATACGCCCTGAATGGCTCGCATGCCGAGATTGAATGTGTCGACTGTCACATCGAGCCCATTTTTGAGACCGCACTCGAACAGGACTGCGTTTCATGTCACCTCGAAGACGATCCGCACGAGGGATCACAGGGCACGGTATGTTCCGATTGCCATAACGAATCAGTTTGGGAAGACGTGCCATTCTTTGATCACGATCTGACCCGGTTTCCGCTACTGGGCGAGCACGACAACATTGAATGCGAGGACTGCCACGAGACAAAAGTCTTTACGGACACCGAAAGTGACTGCGTTGGCTGTCACGTCGAAGACGACCCGCACGGCGACGTCTATACCGTCGAGTGCGAGGCATGCCACAACCCGGTCGCTTGGGATCTGTGGCTCTTCGATCACAACACGCAAACTGGTTTCCTGCTCGGCGGCGCACACCGGGATGTCGACTGCGACGACTGCCACAGAAGTTCGCTGGCATCCATGCAAAAGATTGGTGCGCGCTGTGTCGACTGTCATCGAGCCGATGACATCCATGACGGAGAATTTGGGCCTGACTGTGGACGCTGCCATAGCGACACGTCGTTTGAGGAAGTGAGGTCATTGCAATGACTTTTTCGAGAAAACACGCAGAAAATTCGTCAGGCAGATCTTTCTACCTTAAAGGTATCTTGGCTCTCGTCGCACTGGGTTTCCTGCTGTTCCAGGCTCCGGCACATGCGCAGCAATCGTTTGACCACTTCAGTACCGGTTTCATACTTGACGGTGCGCACACCAACGTTACCTGCGAAGGATGCCACGTCAGTGCGGCATTTGGCCCTACAGACCAAAGCTGTACCAGCTGTCATTCGCAGGGTGGACTGGTACGTGCATCCGCAAAACCTGTCAATCACGTTCTAACGGCCGGCGAGTGCTCCGATTGCCACGTTACTGCCAACTGGAGCGCCATCGCATACATGGATCATTCTTCCATTACGGGAAGTTGCGCCACTTGCCACAACGGCATTCAGTCGACCGGAAAGACCCTGGATCACGTATCGTCCGGCGACCAGTGCGATGACTGCCATACAACTACGGCCTGGCTACCCGCCGTATTTGATCATAGCGGCGTTGTCGGCAATTGTGTGAGCTGCCATAACGGACTCAGTGCGACTGGAAAACACCAGGCCCACATTACCAGTGACAATAGCTGCGAAAACTGCCATACGACGATCGGCTGGGTACCGGCGAACTTCGATCATGTGAATGTCTTTGGGAATTGCGTCAGCTGTCACAACGGTACAGACGCAACCGGCAAGAACCAGGCGCACATTCAGTCAACCAACGTCTGCGAGGATTGCCACAGTCCAACAGTATGGACTCCGCCAATTATGGTCGACCATACGCAAGTTATCGGCAGTTGCGGTTCCTGCCATGACGGCACGACAGCGACCGGTAAACACGCGACTCATATCGCGAGCAGTGACACCTGTGACGATTGCCACAGCACGCTTGGCTGGCTGCCGGTCAATTTTGATCACGCTAACATTACGGACAACTGCTTTAGCTGCCACAACGGCACAGAGGCCGTTGGGAAAAATGCGCTTCACGTCCAAACGACGAACGTCTGTGAAGACTGCCACAGTACAAGTGTCTTCACGCCTGTAACGACCGTTGATCATACGCAGGTGATTGGGAGCTGTGCCTCGTGTCACAACGGCACAGATGCAATCGGCAAAAGTGCGGCTCACGTTCGCACGACCGAGGTCTGTGAAGACTGTCACACGACGGTTGCGTTCGTGCCGGTGACTGTCGTCGATCACACGCAGGTACTGGGTAGTTGCGGTTCCTGTCATGATGGCCTTACGGCGACCGGCAAGAACCAGGGACATATTGCCAGTGGCAACAATTGCGACGATTGCCACAGTACCGTCGCCTGGCTGCCTGCCAATTTCGACCATGCGAATATCACGGGAAACTGTGTCAGCTGCCACAATGGCGTAGACGCTACCGGCAAAGGCCCGGCACATATTCAAACCACGGATATGTGTGAGGACTGTCATACAACCAACATCTTTACGCCGGTGATGACCGTTGATCACACCCAGGTGATAGGCATGTGCAGCTCCTGCCATAACGGCACTACGGCAACGGGCAAGAACCAGGGACATATCGCCAGCGGCGATACCTGCGACGACTGCCACAGCACGTTTGGCTGGCTGCCCGCGAATTTTAACCACCTGAATATCATGGGTAATTGCATCAGCTGCCACAACGGCACCGAAGCGACCGGCAAGAATGCCGGACACATACGCACAACGGATGTCTGCGAAGACTGCCATGCAACCAACGTGTTTGCACCGGTGATGACGGTCGATCACTCGCAGGTAATGGGCACCTGCAGCTCATGCCATGACGGCATAACCGCGCTCGGCAAGCATCCTACGCATATCCCCAGCGGCAATACCTGCGACGACTGTCATACAACGGCAGGCTGGTTACCAGCAACATTCGATCACGCGTTGATTACGGGTGGCTGCGTCAATTGCCACAATGGCGCTGACGCGACCGGCAAGAATCCGGCGCATCCGCTGACCACTAACGTGTGCGAAGACTGTCACTCGACGAACGTGTTCGTGCCTGTGGTGATGGTTGATCACACGCAGGTACTGGGCGCCTGCGGATCGTGTCACGACGGAATTACCGCTTCAGGCAAGACGCCAAACCATATTGCCAGCGGCAACAACTGCGATGACTGTCACAGCACTGTCGCGTGGCTGCCGGCGAATTTCGATCACGTGAATATTACGGGCAATTGCTTTAGCTGCCATAACGGCACAGACGCGACCGGTAAGAACCCGACACACGTACAAACTTCTAACGTGTGTGAAGACTGCCACACCACGAATGTGTTCGCGCCGGTTTTTACCGTTGACCATACCCAGGTGCTGGGGTCTTGCTCGACCTGTCACAACGGCGTGACGGCGACGGGTCAGAATCCGGGCCACTTCAACACGACCGTAGCGTGTGATGTGTGCCACACGACCAATGCATGGACTCCCGCGGACTATAGACACACGACGCTGTCGTACGAGCCGCAGGATCATCGCGGCAATTTCCAATGCACCGAATGTCACACGCAGAATTCAGAGTTAATACCGTGGCAGAACGCGGCATTCCAACCAGACTGCGCCGGCTGTCACGCAAGCGATTACCGGCCGAATAAGCATGAAGCCGCAAATGGCGGCAACGAAACGGTCAGCCAGAATCGGGATTGCGCCGGGGCGTGCCACCAAAAGAATAGCTTCCATCGAATTTCCGATTCGAATTGGGACTGATCCGTATGGGTGTTCGTTGCCGAAATCCTTTGGTGCTGCTTTCGTTACTTGCCATAGCGCCCGGCATCCTGGCTGCCCCCGGATTTATCGTTGGCGCAAAAATCAGGGGGGGCACGAATGTTGCCGAAATCACAATTCAGTTCGCCTGCGCGGTTGAGTATGTAGATCATTTTCCTGCAAACGAATCCGATCGGATGCGAATTCAGATCGAATCAACGACGCTGTGCAACGGTGTTCCACCGACCGTTGCCTACACGCGCGAGCAGCTTCGCCCAGCGGATGCAGAGGTCGCCAGACTGCTTGAAATTAGCTACGACGGCGACTCGGCGACGGACCAGGCACTCACCCTGGCATTCAGCGAAACTGTCAGCTTTGCAGTTGAGCAGAACGGCACTTCGAATGAGATAGTCATTCGCGTTTATCCAAACAAGGTTTCAGAGGCGCCGAAACCTGTTCCCGGGCCAACGTCGGTTCGAACTGTCAGAGACACCAGTGAACCGTCATCCTACGTGATCAACCTGTCATCCAGTCAAATTCAACATGCGCCGTCAGAAATCCAGGCCGTCGTTGTTTCAGCTGAACTCACGGTGTTTGAATCAGAAGTGACGCTTGCAGGTTCTACCTGGTATCGGTTGCGAGTTGGAGAATTCGAGAGCACCAGGGATGCACAGGCAGAACTTCGCAAGCTGCGCGCACAGTATCCGGCAGCCTGGATTGACCGCGCACCAGAATCGATGTCCGGTGATTCCGGCAACGAACCATCGGCTGATCCCGTGCCAGGCGACGCCAGCGAAGTGGACGCGGCGTTCGCGACGATGGGACTTGATCAGATTGATCAGTTGATGGTCGATGCCCGGCTGGCGATGGTGGCGGGTGAAATTTCGCAGGCCATACAAATCTACACAAAGGTATTGAGGGGGCCGTCCAGTGACCGGCACGCGCAGGCACAGGAGTACTTGGCACTCGCGCGGGAAAAGAATGGCCAAAAGGCCCACGCCAGGTCCGAGTACCAGCGCTACCTTTCGCTCTATCCCGACAACGAAGGCGCCGCGCGGGTCCAACAACGACTTGCAGCACTACTGGCCACCGACCGGCAGGTGGCGTCTGCTGCAACAAGCGCCACCGGGGCCGCAGCATCCGTCGCAAAGCCTGGTCGCAGTCCAGGTGACTGGCGCTTTCAGACATTCTTCTCACAATACTACCGGCGCGATGTCAATCAGCCCAACGAACAGGATGACATTGTCAGTCAGTCGGCACTCTATTCCGACATCAATCTTGATATCAGGCGGCGCGGTAAACGATTTGATTTCAGCAGCAGGCTGTCTGCCGGCTATCGCAATGATTTCCTCGACGAAGGACAGGGATCCGGGAATCAAACGAGAGTTTCGTATGCCTATGCCGACCTTACCGATGCGGAAACCGGGCTCCGCGGGAGAATTGGACGACAGTCGAGAAACACCGGCGGCATCCTGGGGCGTTTCGACGGACTGAACATCGGCTACCAGGCCAGTGAGCGCATTTTAGTCAATGCGGTTGCGGGTGTTCCAGTCAATTCAGCGTCGGATAGCATTGACTCCGAGCGGGCGTTTCAGGGTTTGAGTGTCAACTACGGACCGTTGCTCGATAACCTCGAACTGGGCGCGTATTTCATCAGTCAGAGCATCGAAGGCATAGACGACAGGACCGCGGTTGGCACCGAGTTTCGCTACTTTGGCGAAAATCAGAACCTGTGGGGCCTGATTGATTACGATACCTCGTACAACGAACTTGGCAGCGCGTTCCTGCAGGGCAGCTGGCGAGTGACGCCGCGCCTAAGCGTGCATGGCTCGGTCGACCGGCGGCACAGTCCATACCTGAGCTCGCGTAACGCGATGATCGGGCAACCTGTGCAAACATTCGCCGAGATGCTCGTACTCTATTCCGAGGCTGAGATACATCAGTTCAGCATTGATCGATCGCCGCTCAGCGAGTCTTACACCGTCGGTTTGTCACAATCGTTCTCGCCCAGGTTACAGATTAATTTTGACGCCAACCAAACGACAATTGAGGCTAGCCCGGAATCGGGAGGCGTTTTGGCAACCCCGGAATCCACATACCGCTACTTTTCGACCACGCTGGTCGCCAGCAGCCTGATGACAGAAGGCGATGTGCTCATGGTCTCTCTCCGCGCATCAGATTCGAGTACGACGAAGGTATCCTCGATGACCTTTGATACCCGTTTTCCCGTTGGCAGATCCTGGCGTATCAACCCGCGACTCCGTGTTGATCGACGGCAGATCCTGTCTGATTCGTCAATTGAGTGGTTGTACACGCCCGGCCTTCGGGTACAAATTAGAAACAGCCAGAAGTACCGCATTGATCTTGAGGTAGGCAAACGATTCTCCGAACGCGAATCCACGACGATAAACCTGGATCGCGAATCCTATTTCATCAATCTCGGATACCAGGTATTTTTCTGACAGTCATGCTTGGCAATAAATCAAAACGATCAAGCGTTTGTAGTGTCACCGGGCTGCTTGTTGCGCTCGCTCTGGCGGGCTGCGCGGTATCCGTTCCTGCGACAAAGAACAAGCTGGATCCGTCAACAGGCGTAACAGTCACTTACAGTAGTGTGCCACTAATCCTGTATCGGGAAGACCCGGCGCATGCCGCATTTGCGCGAAACTACGTGCACGTCGGGCCGATCCAGGTAAACCGGAGTGGCGACTATCAATATTATTTGTGGCTTGGCGTCTGGAACAATATGCAGGCAGCCGACGCCACTTTGCGTCGGGATGGACTCGAATCGATCGTGATTTTCGCCGATGGTGAACCACTTTCACTCGAGGTAAGCGGCTGGACGCCGGACGCCATTGGTACCAGTGAGCCCGTTTATCTGAAGCCGGTTGCCTCATCTACCGACGCCTACTACCGGGTTACTGCAGACCAGATAAGACTCATCGCAGAGGCAACAGATATACGTTTGCGAACGTCTGGCGCAAGGCCTCGGGAATTTGCGCCGTGGAACGGGCAAATGACTGCCCGAAATGAATTTCAGGAATTTCTGAGACGAACTTCATTCTGAACCGGGCAATTGCGATACGATGCACTACCCGATTCGCAACGAGCAGAATAGAATGTCCGGCGACAGAAAAAACTACCGACCGATGGAGGAATCCATCCGGACGGACCTGCAGGGAAGCATGCGCTACGGCGATTACCTGCAGCTCGACAAAATCCTCCAGTCGCAGCAACCCCTTTCATCCGAACACGACGAAATGCTGTTTATCGTGATTCACCAGGCCAGCGAACTTTGGCTGAAGCAAGCGGGTTTTGAAATAGCTGCGGCGATCGTCAATGTCCGGAACTCGAATTTCCGTCACGCGTTTAAAGTCATCTCGCGCGTCAAGCAGATTCTCAACCAGCTCGTTCAGTCGTGGGGCATTCTTTCCACGTTAACGCCGGTCGACTACCACAAGTTTCGCGGACGGCTCGGCAGTGCTTCCGGGTTTCAGTCGTATGGCTACCGAAAGCTCGAATTTCTGCTGGGCAACAAGAATGCCGATATCCTGAAGGTTCACAAAGACACTGCCTTTGCCTATGACGAACTTGAGAGAATTCTTCACGAGCCTTCCCTCTATGATGAGGTAATCCGGAAACTGCACGAGCTCGGCTTCGATATCGACGCAAGCGTATTGGATCGTGACGTCACTGAACCGTACGAACCCAATGATTCTGTCCAGCAGGCGTGGCTGCAGATTTACAAGAATGCCGAAACAAAGTTCGAGCTCTATGAGCTGGCAGAAAAACTGGTGGACATCGAAGATGCTTTTCAACAGTGGCGGTTCAAGCACATGTACACCGTGCAACGAATAATCGGACACCAGGCAGGCACGGGTGGCTCGTCCGGTGTTAACTTCCTCAAGAAGGCCCTCGATACAAGCTTTTTTCCGGAATTGTTGAGCCTGCGATCTGACCTGCCCTGATCGCGTGCAGTTTTGCCATCTGAGATCAAAGTGATGGAGAGCACCCCGTGACAGCGGAAATCACCGATGTTGTCATCGTCGGGGCCGGTCTGTCCGGTATCGGATCGGCGTGTCACCTTCACGAAAAGTGTCCCGACAAGCGCTATGTGATGCTCGAGGGACGTGATTCGTTAGGCGGCACGTGGGACCTCTTTCGCTATCCCGGTATACGTTCCGACAGCGACATGCACACGCTGGGATACAACTTCAAACCGTGGCGGGCGAAGAAGGCCATCGCCGATGGTCCTTCGATCATGGCCTACCTGAGAGAGGCGGCGGCGGAACATGGGGTTATGGATCATATTCGCTACGATCACCAGGTCAGGAAGGCATCCTGGTCAAGTGAAGACCGCATGTGGACGCTCGCAGTGACCCATGGCGATCCTGCTGCCACGAGAATTTTCAAATGCAACTTCCTGCTAATGTGCTCCGGATACTACGACTACAAGGGCGGCTATGACCCACCGTTCGAGGGTCGGGAGACGTTCAGGGGCGACATTGTGCACCCGCAGGACTGGCCGGAGGACCTCGACTACGCTAACAAGGCCATTGTTGTAATAGGCTCCGGCGCTACGGCAGTAACGCTGATACCCGAGCTGGCAAAGGAAGCAGCGCATGTGGTGATGCTGCAACGTTCGCCGACTTACATGGCGTCCCTGCCCGACACGGATCGCATCGCCAACTTCTTGCGAAAAGTCCTGCCCGAGAAATGGGCCTACGCCCTAACGCGCTGGAAGAACATCAAGTTCCAGCAATTCGTGTATCACCGCACACGTGTCGCGCCGCAGAAGATAAGGAAGAAACTACTCAAGATGGTGCGTAAGGAACTCGGCAAAGACTTCGATATAGAAGCGGATTTCACGCCGCACTACGACCCGTGGGATCAGCGACTTTGCCTGGTGCCCAACGGTGACCTGTTTGCATCGCTACGCTCCGGCAAGGCATCCGTCGTGACGGGCAAAATTTCTGCAATTACCGCCGACGGCGTGCGCCTCGAGTCCGGTCGTGAGATTAGCGCGGACATCATCGTCACCGCTACTGGCCTGAATCTATGCGTACTTGGAGACGTTCAGGTCACGGTTGACAATGAACTCGTGAACTTCGCCGAGAAATATTCCTACAAGGGGATGATGTTCTCGGACGTTCCGAACCTGATTTCGACTTTCGGCTATATCAATGCTTCCTGGACATTACGGGCAGACATCATCGCGGACTATGCGTGTCGACTGATCAAGCAAATGTCAGCCTCAGGCTCCCGACAGTGCACACCAAGATTGCGCGGTCAGTATCGAAACATGCCGGCGAAGCCGTGGATTGAGAATTTCTCGTCCAATTACATTCGGCGGAGGAAGCATCTGCTGCCGAAACAAGGGGATCGCCACCCCTGGCTCAACACCCAGAATTACGCCCTGGAAAAGAAGTTGATTCGCGACAGCGAAATCGTCGACGACGCGCTCGAGTTTCTCAGCTAAAAAAACGGCGCGCCTCGCTTACGACCGTAAGCCGGGGCGCGCCGGGTATTGGTAAACTGAAGCCTGCAGTGAGAAAACTTCTCGCAATAACCGCTATCGAATCATCGTTCGAGCAGCGCTTATGCCGGGCATCTCCTTGAGCTTGGTCAACATTTCTTCCGCCGTCGCGCTGTCCCCTGCGGCGGTCGCAGCCTTTGCCAGTCCCGAAATTGATGGCGTGCGCAGCGGAATCCATTGCAGCGAACGTTCGTAGGCAGCCAGGGCTTCGACGGGACGATCTGCCGCGAGAAGGATGTCGGCATACAATTCCACGGCGGGCTTGATCGGGACAGGCGGGCCGGACGGGGCCCGCATGTCGCGCATTTCCATTTGTGCCGCTTCTCGTGCATAAGCGACTGCTTTATCTTTATCGCCGGTCGCGAGGCTCAGCACGGCCATATTTTCCTGTTCAAGAATGGCAATCTGCTTCGCGCCGTATTCATTCCCGGCCGTTTCCGCTTTCTGACGCAGCATGGCGAGCCGAGCTATTGCATCTTTGGCAAGCGCCTCTTTGCCGCGATGCGCCGCGCTCATTCCAACAACGGACACCCAGTTGGCGTTACTTCCCTCGACCGAGTCGGCATTGGCGAGAGCAAAATCATCCCATTGTTCCGTCTCGAGCACGTGGCGGCCGCGAATATTGAGATAGCCGTTGTGCACCATCGCAGATCCGGGATTACGATCCATGGTTGCTTTTGCCAGCGCCAGGTCGTCGGCCGCATCATCAAATTGACCCAACATCAGGTAGGCGTAAGCACGCCAGGACAAGGTATGAAAGTCTTCACGACCTTCCGCGAGGCCGAACTTCTTGTTGACTGTGACCGCCGCGTTATAGGCGTCGATGTTTGAATTGACGACTTTTTGCCACTTGCCGAGCTGCAGGAAGATATGGGAAGGCATGTGCAGCGCATGCGCCGCGGCGGGCGCGATGCCCGCATACACCTCCGCCGCAGGCAAGGCCAGAATGGCGTGGTCGGGGTCATCGAACGAATGAATGATGAAATGTGCGGCACCCGGATGCTGCTCGTTCTTGGCAAACACTGACTGGCTTATCGAAGCCGCGAGCGCCTGGCGACGGTATCCCTGGTCACCCCGCCTCACCGTGCCCAGCAGAGACAAGGCATAGAAGATGGATATCTCATCATCCTCAGGCCACTGCTCGTGCATGCGGGCCATGTGCTCCGAGTACGCGAAGTCTCGCTGCAGCTTCTCGCCTGGCGAGAAGTACAAAGTCTCAATAGCGGTCAGAAAGGCCTTCTCCTTTTCCGACCTGGCCTTGGCGAGGCGTCCCTCGAACGTGGGCGCCAGTCGCTTCAGCGCCGCGTTTGCCGCGTCCATATCCTGCTGCGCCCACAGCGGATGATTGTCGCTCATGGCCTGGCCCCAGTAGGCCAGCGCGAAGGACGGATCGATTTTCTGCGCCCTTTCAAACGCGAACCTGGCCTCGTCAAACTGGAAGCTGTGCAATGCTTTGACGCCCGTCAAAAAGTCAGTCTGCGCGGCAGCGGCACCCGAATTCGGAAAGCTGATGTTACCGAGCGACTCATCCTGAGCGACGGCTATACCTGTTTGCATAAACACCGCAACCAGGACATAAAAGATTGTTTTTCGAGCTGTCATTCTACCTACCCCCTTATCCAGGGCATTGAACCCTGAGTTCTGTATCGTCGCCACTTCTCGGGCGGCCAAGCTGTGTCTGAATCGTATCATGAGCGCCGGTCGACGCGGCGACTTCAGAAACGGCGCCGCGGGAAACCGGGCTTTCTCAACGCACTTTGATATGCTGCCTGCGTCCTGAAAACGAGTAACGCCAGTGCCGACCACGCTCAACCCGATCGAAGCACGTATTATTGGCAGCCTGATCGAGAAATCGGTCGTGACGCCGAACCAGTATCCGATGACGCTGAATGCGCTAACCAACGCCTGTAATCAAAAATCGGGCCGCAACCCGTTGATGGCGCTGAAGCCCGGCGAGGTGCAGGCCACGCTTAGAAGCCTGGAAACACAGAACCTTGTGCGGGCAGACGAAAACTTCAAGAGCAGGACCGAGAAGTACGTGCAGCGATTCTGTAATACACGCTACAGCGAATACCAGTTTGATCCTGCGCAGCTCGCCGTTGTTTGCCTGCTGTTGCTGCGTGGCGCGCAGACGCCGGGAGAAGTCCGGTCTCGCAGTGGCCGCCTGCATGAATTCAGTGACAACTCTGCGGTCGTACTGGCATTAAATGAGCTGATCGAGCGCGAGCGTGAGCCACTGATCGTCAAGCTGCCGCGAACACCGGGGCGCAAGGACTCTGAGTACATGCATCTGTTTTCGGGACCAATCGACATCGAGGCGCACGCTGTCCAGGCCAAAGCGGCGATGTCCGAAGGTGCTTCGGCGCGCAGCAGCACAGCAGATCTCGAACAGCGTGTCAGCCAGCTCGAGGCCGATTTTGCTGACCTGAGGGAAAAACTGGGATTTGATTGATGGTAAGCCGGCTCGACACCGGGCCAGGACCGCCATTACAGAGTCGAAATCGTGCTTACACTGAATCAGATCAGCCTTCGTCGCGGACGCAAACTGCTTGTACGGGACGTCAGTTTTCAGGTCCATGCCGGACAGCGCATGGGTGTGATCGGCGCCAATGGCAGCGGAAAGTCGACGCTCTTCGCGATGTTGCTGGGGGAACTCGAACCGGATGACGGCGAGCTCAGTCTGGCCGCGGGAATCGAAATTGCGCATGTGGCCCAGCAAAGCCCGAATAGCCTCGACAGCGCCATCGACTACGTCATGGACGGCGACGAGGGATTGCGACGGGTTCAGAGTGCGATCTCGGCGGAAGAGGCCAACCCCAGGAGCGACAGTACTGCGCTGCACGCGCTGTATGAGCGCATGGAGGCGATTGACGGATACAGCGCAGAGGCCCGGGCCGGGCGACTGCTGCACGGACTGGGATTTGCGACGGACACAATCCGCAATCCGGTGCGTGAATTTTCCGGTGGCTGGCGCATGCGGCTCAATCTTGCGCGCGCCCTGATGTGCCGATCAGATCTGCTGCTACTGGACGAGCCAACAAATCACCTGGATCTGCCCGCCATCCTGTGGCTGGAGCGCTGGCTCAAGCGCTACGATGGCATTCTGATGGTCATCTCTCACGACCGTGACTTTCTCGATCAGATCTGCACACGCATCGCACATATCGAGCATCAGGAAGTTCGTACCTACACCGGAAATTACAGTCAGTTCGAGGCACAGCGGGCAGAGCAGCTGTCGCAGCAACAAGCGCTGCACGCTCGCCAGCAGAAAGACATCAAACATATTCAGAGTTACGTCGACCGGTTTCGTTACAAAGCTTCGAAGGCCCGCCAGGCTCAGAGCCGGCTCAAGATGCTGGAGCGAATGACCATCATCGCACCTGCGCACGTGGACTCGCCGTTCCGCTTCCATTTCGCGAAACCCAGGAAGCAACCGCAACATCTTCTTAACCTGATGGACGCGGCCGTCGGCTATGCCGACAGCGACGACGGCCCGGTGTTGACCGGTATCAACCTGAATATCACGGCAGGCGACAGAATTGGCCTGCTCGGCGTCAACGGCGCGGGCAAATCGACGCTGGTCAAAGCGTTGTCGACGGGCAGCACACTCTTGTCCGGGGAGCGATTGCTAAGCAAGGATACGAAGATCGGCTACTTCGCCCAGCATCAGCTCGACTTGTTGCACCCGGAGCAGAGTCCGATAGATCACCTGCGGCTGTATCGTCCCGATGATCGCGAGTCGGAGCAGCGTAAATACCTCGGCCGGTTCGGCTTCAGCGGCGAACGAATCTTCGAGCCCGTCGCGCCGTTCTCCGGTGGAGAGAAGGCGCGCCTGGTCCTGGCATTGATGATCAGCCAGGCGCCCAACCTGTTGCTGCTGGATGAACCGACGAATCACCTGGATCTGGAAATGCGCCAGGCCCTGAGCGTGGCGCTGATTGAATACGCCGGCGCACTGGTCGTCATCTCGCATGATCGACACCTGTTGCGCAGCGTATGCGACGAACTCCTGATCGTGCACGACGGAATCGTCGATCGATTCGATCGCAGCCTGGATGAATATCCGGCATGGCTCAAGGAGCAACAGGCTGCCAACGACGATGGAAGCGCTGCAATGCCAGCAGGCGAGAAATCGTCAAAGCAGATGAACAAGAAAGAGAAACGCCGGCAGGATGCGGAACGTCGCCAGCGGCTGAAGCCGCTCACCGACAAAGTGCGTGGCGTTGAGTCGCAGCTGTCCTCGCAGCGTAACAAGCTTGAGGTGCTCGAATCGCAGCTTGCGGATGAATCCCTCTATACTGATGCCGATCGCAACGGCGAACTGGCGGATCTCGTCCAGAAGCAGTCGTCGCTGAAAACAGAGATAGAGGCGCTCGAATGGAGCTGGATGGAAGCAAGTGAGGCACTGGAAGTCGCCGGTCAGGGCAATTGATAAACCGGCGATAGTCCCCTTCCAACTTCGGTTGAAATACGGCTGCCGGCCGCCAAGTCAGGACTCCAGCACTCAAAGAACCAGAAAAAGATTCGATGCCTGAAGACAACAGTACCAATACCGGATTCTTCGGGCGCGCTTTAGGCGTATTCGGATACAGCCGGCGCGCGCTGGATCTCGTCTGGACGACCAGTAAACCGCTCACCCTGGTCCTCGCGCTGCTGACGCTCATTGCCGGCATACTGCCGGCGGCAATCGCTTACGTCGGCCAGCTTATTGTCGATGGGGTAGTCGGGGCAATGTCATCGGAATCCCCTGACACGGGTCCTGTCCTGGGGTTGCTCGCACTCGAAGCAGTGATCGTCATCATGGTTGCCGCCAGCCAGCGGGGCATTTCAGCCAGCCAGTCATTGTTGCGGGCGTTACTTGGACAACGCGTCAACGTGATGATTCTCGAGAAGGCGCTGACGTTGCAGCTCGAGCACTTCGAAGATTCCGAATTCTATGACAAGTTAAACCAGGCCCGACGTGAGGCGTCCAGCAGACCGCTTAGCCTGGTCAACAGAACGTTCGGGCTGGTTCAGAATTTGATATCACTTTCGAGCTTTGCCGTCCTGCTTTTTGCATTCTCGCCATGGGCTGTATTGATTCTGATCGGGGCTGGCCTGCCCTCTTTCTTCGCCGAGGCAAAATTCTCTGGCGACGCTTTCAGGCTCTTTCGCTGGCGTTCCCCCGAAACGCGCATGCAGATGTATCTCGAAACGGTCATTGCGCGCGAAGACGGCGTCAAAGAGGTCAAGCTGTTTCAGCTTGGGCCGCGCCTGCTGCAACGATACCGCGATATCTTCAGCAAACTCTTCGTCGAAGATCGTCGGCTAACCCTGCGACGCGACGGCTGGGGTTTCGTTCTGGGATTGTTTTCGACTGCGGCGTTCTATGGCGCATACGCATGGATTGTGATCGCAACGGTTAACGGGGAAATCACGCTCGGCGCCATGACGATGTATCTTTTGCTGTTCAGACAGGGCCAGGCGGCGGTTGCGGCGATTCTGTCGTCTGTCAGCGGCATGTATGAAGATAACCTGTATTTGTCCAACCTGTATGACTATCTTGGTCAGCCGGTCCTTGCCCGGTCCGGCGAAGCCGAACATGGACCAGAACCGGGTCGCGGTCTCGAATTCAGGAATGTTTCATTCGCCTATCCAGGCGCGGATGGAAATGCGCTCAGCAACATATCCCTGCAGATTCGACCCGGTGAAAGCTTGGCACTTGTCGGCGAAAACGGATCAGGCAAGACAACTCTGATCAAGTTGCTGACCCGACTCTATGAACCAACGGAAGGCACCATCCTGCTCGACGGTCTCCCGTTGCAGGATTGGGATGTCGAAGCACTACGGCAACGGACCGGCGTGATTTTTCAGGACTTCGGCCGCTACCAGTTTTCGGTTGGCGAGAACATTGGCGCCGGGGATGTTCGTCACATCGATGATGCAGATCGCTGGGCGCAGGCCGCGGATACCGGAATGGCGGCGCCCTTCATCGAGGCAATGCCGGAGGGCTACGATACTCAGCTGGGCCGGTGGTTCAAAGGTGGCCGCGAACTGTCCGGCGGGCAGTGGCAGAAAATAGCCCTGTCGCGAGCATTCATGCGAACCGACGCAGATATCCTGGTCCTGGATGAACCTACCGCCGCAATGGACGCCGCATCCGAGGCGGCCATCTTCGAGCACTTTCGATCGGCAAGCGATAACAAGATCACGATTCTGATTTCGCATCGCTTCTCAACTGTGCGTGCCGCCGATCAAATCGTCGTAATTCACAATGGCGAGATCGTTGAACAGGGCAATCACGATAGCCTGCTGGCGCTCGGCGGGCAGTACGCCAGCCTGTTCAAACTGCAGGCCAGGGGCTATCAATAGTTAGCGCGGATATTGCTCCAGTCAACCGGGCTCTCGCCAGGTCCTATCTCGAACCCGCCCTGCCGGGCGAGCCTGGAAGGTGTCCTGTATTGCGCCCGATTCTCACGGGATAGTCGAATGACTGGGGATTGTAGAGCACGAAATCGGTGAGGCCGTCATTATTGAAGTCAGAAAAGCGAATGACCCCTGCAGTAGGGAGTTTCTGTATGGCGGTACGTTTGTCGAATGGCCCCTCACTGCCACCAAGATAAACTTCGATTCCCTTGCCGCCTGCCGACATTACGAAATCCATCAATCCATCGGCGTTCAGGTCAATGTCTCCGGCCGGCATGAAACCCCTGGGTCGGAACGTATCGAAACTGACTGCTGTACTGATCTTCCTGCTCGACCAGGGTTCGGGGTCATAGCGTCCGTCATCCTGTAAGCGGTGAATCATCACCTGGACATCGACCTTGCGTGTCAGTAGCAGTTCTACCATCTCGAAAACGCTGAATTTCAGCTGGATCCGCAATAGTTCGAGCGTGTCGTCACTGTCTACATCGACGAGCAGATCTGAACTCAGCGACCCTTTGCTCACAAATTTGTCGTCGGGTTCGCCAATATTCCAGCGATTGTCCCGATTGCGGTAAATGTAGGTGGTGGAGACAGTATCGGAAAAAGTACCCTCGACATGCGTAATCATGAGATCGAGGCGGGCGTCGCCATCGACATCCCTGACGGTTGTCACAACGCTTCCCGAACCGCGCGTGTGATCAAGCCTGCTGACAAGCTCGATAGGCATTGCGTAGCTGGCCTCCCGTTTGAAACCACCTTCATCGTCGCGGAGGAATACCCTGATTTCATGGCGCGTGGTGGCGACGATATCGGCCAGCCCGTTCCCGTCAACGTCTCCAACGGTCAGCTTTGGCACATCCATAAAGAGCTGAATGTCACTTTCGACCGACAGCAGGCTCGAATCCCTGGCAACGAAGTAGTTGGCGCGGCGTCCTACGTCGATGCTTGCCACCAGAGTGCCATCGGCGGTCAGTGCCGATAACGCCCCGATTTGTGGCACCAGGATCCAGGGCTCTTCAGCAAAATCACGATAGACCATCCGATATCGATCAAAGCCTCGCTCGTCATCCGCTGCGGCTACGGTGCTGGGGCCGTCGACCGGAAGGTCCCAACTTGTAGCAGCATCGTTCGCCAGCGAAAGTATCGTCACACCGTCGGGACGCAGCAATAGCAGTTCCTCGCCGGGTGTGTCCTTTAGATCCGCAACATCGTACACGGCGCTCCAGCGCGGAATCGGAATACTGAGATTCGCTGTATCGGGAAACGATTTATCAACCTGCTGATAGTAGACACTGATAGCGCGCGTCTCTGCGGGCGGAATTCCTTCGAGAGTCGCCACCATGAGATCTTCGCGCCGGTCGCCATTGAAGTCGGCGAAGTGCGCGGTCACGACCCGACCGCGACTGGCCACTTCGACTATCTCAAAAATTTCATCGTCGGCAAGAACCGTCCGGCCCGGTCCGGCAATTGCAAGTAGTAACCATGCCGCGCCGGGAAGCACACGCTGTATGTCAAATGTCATAGCACAGCTCGATGGGGGTGTGGCGGAAGAGCCAGAGACCGATCGTCACGCCTAGGGTTCCCCGACCCCGCCGTAGGCGACTCCCGTTAATTGCGCCATCTCTGTCTTGTAGGTTGTCAGATCATCGACGGAGAAGTCGCTTAGTTTCCTGTGTCCCGCAGCCCTGGCAAGGACTGTCATGAGTTCGACGGCGGCCGAGAAAAACCGCGCCAGTCGTTCGGCGGCTATATCCACTGGCAGGCGCGCCCGGAGATGGGGTTTCTGCGTCGCGATACCAACCGGACAATTGTTCGTATGGCACGCCCGCATGCCGAGACAACCTATTGCCTGGATAGCCGCATTTGAAACCGCGACGCCATCGGCACCCAGAGCCATTGCCTTGGCGAAATCGGCTGGATGCCGCAGGCCTCCCGTGATGACAAGCGTGACATCGGCCGCATTGCTGGCGTCAAGATGGCGGCGTGCGCGTGCAAGCGCCGGAATTGTTGGAACGGAAATATTGTCACGGAAGATCAACGGCGCGGCTCCCGTTCCTCCACCACGCCCGTCCAGGATGATGTAGTCGACGCCGATTTCCAGTGCAGCATCGATATCCTTTTCGATGTGCTGGGCAGACAGCTTGAAACCGACCGGAATGCCGCCGGTGTTCTCGCGAACTTCGGCCGCAAAATCCTTGTATTGCGCAAGTTCAGTCCACTCGGGAAACCGGGCTGGCGATATGGCAGGCGTCCCGGCTTCAAGCTCCCGAACTTCGGCGATCTTCCCCTGCACTTTCGTTCCAGGTAAATGGCCGCCAGTTCCGGTCTTGGCGCCCTGTCCGCCCTTGAAGTGAAACGCCTGCGTCTTCTTCACCTTGTCCCACGAAAAACCAAAACGCGCAGACGCGAGCTCGTAAAAATATCGGGAGTTAGCCGCCTGCTCTTCCGGCAACATACCGCCCTCGCCGGAACAAATTCCTGTACCCGCCAGCTCAGCGCCTTTTGACAGCGAGACCTTGGCCTCCTCGGAGAGTGCGCCGAAACTCATGTCCGATACAAAGAGTGGAATATCGAGTCGTAGCGGCTTTTCAGCCTTCGAACCAATAACGATTCCAGTATCAACATCTTCGTCGTCCAGGAGCGGCAGCTTGTGCAATTGTCCCACGACGAACTGTAAGTCTTCCCACTTGGGTAAGGCGTTGCGAGATACGCCCATAGCCGCAGCTGGACCATGGTGCCCGAATTTACTCAAGCCCTCGTCGGCGAGTTTGCGTATGAATTTGACGTGAGGCTCATCCTGCGTGCCGGTGTGATCCTGAAACTCACCCTGGTAAGAATCGCGCTGATAGGGTTGTGGATGTTTTTCCGCCCATGCCTGGATTTCATCCTCGTCGACAAGAACCGCCCCGTTTTCAATCCACGATGAAAACCTGGGTAGCGTCTCCGAGTGATTGTATTCGCTCACGCCGGTGTCGAGCCTGTAGTCCCAGCCATGCACGCCACAAATCAGGTTAGCACCATCGACATGGCCGTCGGACATCAGGGCACCACGATGCGCGCAGCGTCCATAAAGTACCGACACGGACTCATCGAAACGGACTACTACTAAATCGACGTCACCGACCAGGGCATGTTGCGGTTCCCTGTCCCCGAGTTCATCTAGAAATGCGATCTCAATCTTGTTCAATGCGTGAATCCTTATTTAGCAAAGCTGCCTGATTCTGTTTATTACACTGCACGGGCCAGTCCGGCCCCCTCTCAACACCGAAACGGGCCTGCAACTCGGCGACGACGCCGTCGTTTACGAGCGACGCCAGACTGGCATTGATCCTCGTTTGTAAATCCGCTCGATCCGACGCGAGCACAAACCCGTATTGTTCGTTGGCAATTCCCTCAGCCAGCACACGCAGTCGATCATTCGACTCCCTCGCGGCACCCACACCATCAAACTCATCGACTATCCACGCATCGATTGCGTTGCCTAACAAAGCGCTGACGCCCTGGCCATCGCTGAGCGCTACGTGGGTGCCTTCGATCATCTGCATTGCCTGTGCTGAGGTGCCGTCGCCTGCCGCGCCGATACGTTTGCTCTTAAGGTCTGCGATTGTCTGCGGCTCTCCCGCTTCGTTCCTGACCACAGCAACCTGGCACGTCGTAAAATACGGCTCGCTGAACCGATAGGTTTTCTGCCGCTCGGCCGTAATTCCGGTGGTCGCTGCGACCATGTCGTGCGTGCCTGCACGCAGACCGGAAAACAGATCGGCATATGGCAATACGACGACTTCCGGCTCGAATTCAGCGTGCACCGCGACGGCACGGGCCAGGTCGATATCGAAGCCCGTTGCATGTCCCGACTCATCAATTAAGTGGAATGGCGCGAACGTAGCGTCAGACGCGATCAGAAGTTTGGGGCGAGCCAGGTCCTGACTACAGGCAACCATCAGCAGCATCAGGATTGGGAGTGTTTTCTTCATGGCAGAAGACTATCATTTGGGCGAGCGGTAACCCATCTAGTTCTCGTGAATGCGCTCCGAGAGCTGTCGCCAAAAAATAATCTGCGCCGCCTTAGGAGATCTTTATGACAATCCGATGTTGCTTCTTCATGAGTCTGTTGCTCCCTGCGTTGCTGTTTGCGCAAAATGCCGACTCGACGATTGACTCAATTGACGCGGTACTCGACGATTATCATGACGCGGCAGCGCACGGCGATAAGACACGGTTCCTTGGTCACATGACCGAAAACGCTGTGTTCATGGGCACGGACGAGTGGGAGCGTTGGCCGAAGAATCCTGATTTCACCGACTATGTCGATGGCAGGTTTAAGGATGGCAGCGGCTGGACATACCGGTCTGTGGCGAGAGAGATTCAGCTGTCAGACTTTTCGAACGTGGCGTGGTTTGACGAAGTCGTATTCTCGGAAACGAATGGCCGTTTCCGGGGCACCGGAGTGCTGGTACTTGAGCAGGGCGAGTGGAAGATTGCGCATTACGCAATGTCATTCCTGGTTTTTAATGAAAACTGGGAAGACGTCATCAAGCTAACGAAGAAAACCCGGGCGGACAAAGACCGCGCCAAATAGACACAGGAGCACGCTGGTGGCCGGTGGATTCGCAAAAGACGGTGCCGTTCAGGACCAGATCGATGCAACCGTAGAGGATGCGATCGAACGAGCGCGCAATAACCTGCCGCAGGGCGATAGCCTCGCACAGTGTGAGGAATGCGATAAACCGATCCCGCTTGCCCGACGGGAAGCCGTGCCAGGTGTTCGCCTGTGCGTAGCCTGCCAGTCGGAACACGACAAGAATGAAGCCAAGTTTAGTGGCTATAACCGACGCGGCAGCAAGGACAGCCAGCTGAGATAGTTCCCGACCGCTCAGTCACCTTCTGATCTCAACCGGTAGAGCGAATTCTCATATGCCATCGATGACCATGCCGAGTGGGCCAAAGCGCGCCCCGCAAGCCCGCTATCGACCTCTGTCTCTGGAGCGAGACGATTGTCACGGAACAGGAACTGCCGGATAGGCAGGTTCTTCTGCAGCACGGCAACTCTGTCTCCCTCCATATACGCCTGTGACCCGTTGAATTGCATGATTGCGCGACCTTCGTTCGCCTGCATTTCCGGCCGCATCAGATCGCGACCGATCATGGGATGCTCACAGGCGATGCCGATCAATGACAACAGCGTTGGCGCGAGATCGATCTGGCTGGCCACCGGAGCGAAAATCGAAGGCGGGATTGATCCTCCGAGGATCAGGCCTGGAATATGAAACCGTTTCACAGGAACCACCTCGTTGCCGTAGACACGGGCGTTGTGATCGGCAACGATCAGGAAAACGGTGTCGTCCCAATAACTGGAACTGCGCGCTTTTTCGATAAACTGCCCCAACGCGTAGTCGGCGTACTTTACGGCGTTGTTGACCGTATTCTTTTGTTCATCGACAGGCTCTATCCGGCCGTCGGGATATTCGAACGGCGAGTGATTCGACGATGTGAACACAAGGCTGAAGAATGGCTGCTCGCGCGGCACGCTGAATTCCTCGTGGGCCCTGTTGAAGAGATCTTCGTCCGATACCCCCCAGGAACCGGTAAACACCGGGCTGTCGTAATCACTCTTATCAACGACCCTGTCGAATCCATTGTTCATGAAGAATCGGCGCATATTGTCAAACTGCGCTTCGCCACCGTAGATAAAACTGCTTTCGTACCCTGATTTACCAAGCAGTCCGGCCAGCGTAAAAAAATCCCGTTGAGATCTGCCGAGCTTTACGACACTGCGGGCCGGCGTCGGTGTGAATCCACTAACGACCGCTTCGAGACCGCGCACTGACCGTGTGCCTGTTGCATAGAGATTGGTGAACCAGATTCCCTCTTCTGACAACGCATCGAGGTTCGGCGTCACCCCTGTTCCACCCAGCGCACCGACAAATTCCGCACCGAGACTTTCAAGAACGATAACCACGAGGTTTTTCCGGGTAACGCTGGGGTCGGCGAGCGTCTGATAGTGCAGTGTCGGCAACTTGTCGGATGAAAAAGCTGCTGCATCGATCATCATCGAATGTCTGACTGTGGCGATCACGTCCTCGTCTTTGATCTCGCCGTAGCGAAATCCGCCTTCTGTCTCGTGGCGCGTTTCATAGAGTGCGTAAAGCGCTGTATAGGCTGAATTCAGTGCGAGTTCGTTGACGAGCGGGTCGCTGGATATTGCGACAGTGCTGGGATTCACCGGACGATGGTCAGTAGTGGAGCGAATAATTCCAAAGCAGAAGACCAGCAATAATGGCGTCACGAGAAGGGCGGGCATGACACCGATCGGCTGAACGGCGCGCGCCAATTTTCCTATTTGCCGCACGTTGATCCAGGTAATTGCCGTCACTATCAGAACCGCCAGTATTATCGGCAGCTTGTAAGCCGCCCATAACGTCGCACCGACCTCGCGCGGATGGTTGAGATATTCGAAAAAGAGTAAGTTCGGGCGGCTGTCGAACTGGTCGACGAACGATGGGGTAGCGCATTCCATAAATAACAGCAGTAACAGCGCGATCGGAAGGCAGACACTGAGCAGCGATCGCCAGGCAGGCATCAGAAACCGATTGGATGCGAACAGAGGGAAACAAATCACCGGAACTGCGAGCATTAGACCGAGCAACACAAAATCGAATCGGAGCCCCTGCACAAAAACCGACCCAAGCATGTCGGCATCGATAACGCGCTGCCATTGCCAGGCGACGAAAATCATACGACATAGGGTCAGGGTAAGGATCGTGCGCCATGCAAATGACCACAAGGGCCGGAGTGAAACTACAACACGGTGCAGTGAGGGATGTTCAATATTCATATTTCTCGATGCTCTTGAAAATCTGGAATTGGGTTTGGGGCTCAGAAACTCTTTCGCGTTTCGATGAGGAACTGGACGTCTTTGATGCCTTGGTCGCCGTCAAGCGGAAAGGCAAGGTCGATGTGCGTCATGCGACCCTGGCCCGAACGCGTATTGCCGATTCGCAGTCCGAAGCCGACGTCTTTTAGCAGTTCATTGTTTCGGTCTGAGACGGGACTGCGTCCCCAGGTTCGGCCGGCATCGAAGAAGACGGCTCCGCCTACGCGAAAAAGGCGCATGGGATACCAGTCCGAGAAAAAGCGCTGCTCCAGCGTCAGAAGCGCGCGTTTGTCGCCGGTTTGATACCGCAGCGGATAGCCGCGAAGACCGTTGTCACCGCCGAGCATCATTTGATTATCGATGTCCAGGTTATGCCCGTATGAGCCGCTCAGACTGGCGTAGAAAAGCCTTTTGTCTGACTGCCTGCTGTAGTATTTCGCGCTGGCATCAATAAGGGCATTCTGCGGGCCATCGTCCTCAAACCGTGTTGTGAGTCTAGTGGCCAGAACAAGCGACCGCTTCTCCGAACTACCGAATCCCGTCTGTGCCGCGGCATTCAGTATCCAGGCATTTCGATCTGATCCGAATGTTGTCCGGGCGGCGCCGACGCGGGCGTTTATCCGCGTACCCAGGTATCTGTCCTCGGTGCGGTTGATCTGGTCGTGATTCTCGGCTTTCTCATATCTGTCCTGCATGAATTCGATGCCCACGAACGGATAGACCAGTTTGCGATCACCCGGGAATATCGAGAGCGGTTGGTCGATCGAATCGACAGACGTGAACTGATGTTCGTCAAACATCAGGCCTGTTGTAGTTCGCTTCGTCCACCCGTTTTTCAGACCACCAGACCAACCTTTGAAAACCTCAAACGACCTGGACTCATTCCCGTACTGCGACATGACCTCGCCGCGATCGTATAGTGAGTCGACCTGTTGGTTGCTGAGAAAGGAAACGCCAAATGCGGAGGTAGCATCCAGTGAATAGAACGGCTTGCTGAGGTCGACGAAATAGGTGTATCCGTCACTGTTATTGGCGTAGGTAGTGCTTAGCCGGTACCAGCTGGACCCCAGGTTGCGATCAGAGAACTTGATGATCGTCGAATCACGGTCGACATCGGATTTATAGAGCGCCTCGACATCGACCCCGCTGCCGAGGAGATTCATTTCCTTGATGCCAATTCCGGACTTGTTCTTGCCGCCGGACCGGGACAGGGATATTTTCGGTACAAGTGTCCACACGTCGGTCGTGCGCACATTGATGTCGACTTCACCCTCTTCATTCAGCACCGGCTCAATATGCGCTTCCTGAATGTAGCGATTGCTCCGCAGTATTCGTTCGGATTCCTCCAGTTTGCGCAATGAGAAAGGATCGCCGGAGTTGAAGAGCAGTTGCTGCTGAATGACACCTGGTCGAGTCGTCACGTGCGCACTGTTTGCAAGACGATACAACAGCTTGTTCTCCGCCGGGTTGGTCAGATCGAAGATGCTGTCGTTTACGATCGTGACCGTGCCGATGATGGCTATGGGCGATAGCAAAGCGGTGGACGCCAGTGTCGCGCCCTGTGGCCGGGTGGCGCTTGTGGATACCGGATCCGGTGCAGCATCGGCGTAGAGCGTCGAGGACAGGAGCAGGAATACGACCAGGACCGTGCCATGCGTGCGGACGCATTGCGATGCTCGCGGGCTTATTCGTGCTGTGCCAGGCATGTCCGTTGTTCTCACACCTTTTGTATTTATTTCAGTAACTTACGCGATTTCTGGCACGTAACTGAACTGAATCGTTGTGGACTTACAGCGTTAGACGCGAATGCGGCAAAAATCCTTCGCAATAACCTGTCCTGAATTCGGCAGGTGATAAAATGATCAACCGCAGCGCGCAGGGCAGTTTTCGCCATATTGACCGAAGGATTCCTGGCGGACAGCTGTCTAACAGTTAACAAACAACCCGGGTTTGAATTCTCGACGTGAATTTTTCTCAACTGCATGAGGATCGCGCGCTGGCGAAGCGCGTGGCGAAAGGTGATTCGGATGCGTTCGAGACATTTTTCAGGGAGTACTTCCCGCGCCTGTTTCGCTTCACGTTAACTCGGGTAAACGGCGACGAGGAACTCGCGGAGGAAATAGTGCAGCGAACAATGTGTCGCGTGGTAGGAAAAATGGGAACGTATCGCGGCGAAGCACAACTCTTCACGTGGCTTTGCCAGATCTGCCGCAGTGAAATGTCTACCGTATTCAGGCAGCGCGGCAAACACGAGAACCGGACTCTCGCAATCGAGGATCATCCGGCGGTCAGAGCGGCACTGGAATCGATTTCCATAGACGCTGACACGCCGGAAAGAACGCATAACCAGGAGGAGCTCGCCAGGTTTGTCAGATTAACGCTTGAATATCTGCCTGCCAAGTATGCAACCGCTCTGGAAATGAAATACATCCGGGGCAGCAGCGTCGAAGAAATCGGCGAACATCTCGACATCAGTACGAAGGCAGCGGAATCTGTACTGACGCGCGCGCGCGAGGCGTTCAAGGAGGGATTTCGATCTCTTTGGGACTTCGAACCTGATTTCCTGCTGGACTGAGATTCAGGAACTAACAAACACGTGATGGACTTTTCAACATGAGAAAAGATACAGACAACGACAGTCAGAATTCGGACCGCGACGAACACGCGGACGACACGGTTTCGACGCTGATGAACCTGGCCGGTCCGAGATCGGCGATCCCATCGGCTATCGAAAGACGGGTTCACGACAACGTGCGGCAACACTGGCAGTCGAAAACCCGGAGTTCCAGCATGCCGCGGTGGGCAGTTCCAGCCGCGCTGGCGGCAACAATACTGGTCGTATTTGCATTCAATATGCAGAATACGGGCGTTCAGTTGCAGCAAATCGGAACCATTGCAAACGTCTACGGCGATACTCAGGCGACTAGCGATAGTTTCGCGATTGGCCGTGCCCTGTATGCCGGCGAAACACTCGAGACCGGTGCGGAAACCGGCGTGAGCATTTCGCTGGCCGAAAATGTTTCACTCAGAATTGACACAAACTCATCATTGCAGTTCGATGCGGCGGACGAGATCACCCTGTTTAGTGGCCAGGTCTACGCGGACTCCGGTGAGCGCATCTATCGTGACCGTCGACTAACGATAAACACTGAATTTGGCACCGCAACCGATATTGGGACCCAGTTTTCCGTCATGGTGAGTGATTCGTCGTTAACCGTTGCGGTACGCGAGGGCAGAGTCGACGTCATGCAGGGACAAGCAACGCTTGTTGCAAACGCCGGGGATAAACTGCTCGTGCAAGACGGTAGTGAAGTCATTGTTGAATCGGTTACTCCCTACGATAAGTCTTGGCAATGGGCGACCACGTTGGCGCCGGAGTACAGCAGCACCAGTCAATCCTTGCTGGACTTCCTGAAATGGGCGGCCCGCGAGACGGGCAGGACGCTTGTTTTTTCCAGCGACGACGTGCGTATGGCCGCAATGCGCAGCGAGTGGTTCGGGTCCATCAGGGGATTCACACCGGATGAAGCGTTAGCGTCTATCCTGGCCACGACCCAATTCGACTACAGAGTCGATGAAAAGAGCATAACGATCGATCAGTAGAGCGGTCTTTAGCGCGCTTTGGCGCTGGAAAGGTTTGGTGGCATGCAGGCGTTGCTCTAAACTTCCGCCATGTCACTGCTGCCACACCTTCGGGCCACATTAATACTGCTGCTGTGCTGCCAGTGCGCCGCGGCCGCCGAAACCGAATGGCAGGGGCGGCCGGTCGCCGACTTTATTGCCTGGCTAATCGAGCAGGATATTCGGATCATCTACAGCAGCGATCTTGTCGGTCGTGAGCTCCTGCTCGAGGTCGAGCCTGACGCGCGGAATCCTGTTGAGGCCTTGCGCCAGGCCCTTGAAACACACCGGTTGGCGCTCGTCGACGGCCCCGGCGACAGCCTCCTTGTTGTGCTATCGGAGGAGCGACCGGCGGACGCGACGCCGGAGTCCGCCGCAACGGAAGTCGCTCAGACAATAGAGCAGCCCCTGGCTGAAATTGTCGTTAACTCGAGCCTGTACAGCCTCGAGTACGACCCGGCGGGATCGTACACCTACCTCGACCGCCAACTGACGACGCAGCTGCCAGATGTTACCGATGACGCGGTCCGCTCCATTCATCGACTGCCCGGAGTTGCCAGCGGCGGCGTGTCTGCACGCAGCCATGTCAGAGGGGGTAATGACAATGAACAACTGTTCCTGTTCGACGGTTTGCGGCTTTACGAGCCGTTTCATTTAAAGGACTTCCAGGCACTGTCATCTATTGTCGACCAAAATGCGGTGGACGGCATCGACTTTTATAGCGCCGGATATCAGGCGCGTTACGGCGACCGTATGAGCGGCGTAGTCGATATGTCTATGCGGCAACCGGAGCCTGACACCGTGACGGAACTCTCTCTGAGTCTTTTCAGTGCATCCGTGCTGTCCATGGGGCGATTCGGTGGCAACGATCGAGGCGACTGGCTGATAACCGGCAGGCGCGGTAATCTCGATCTCGTTGCCGATATCATTAACCCTGACTATGGCTCACCGAGTTTCGAAGACGCATTGCTACACGTGGGTTGGGAGCTGGGTACTGACACGTACGTTAGCGCGAATGCCCTCTTGTCCTACGACAAGGTCTCGATCAATGAAATCGATGGAAGCGAAAAAGCAACCGCGAAATACAGAAACCGCATCGCATGGCTTAAAGCGGTAACAAACTGGACCAGCGACTTGTCGAGCTCGACGATCCTGTCAACTACGGCAATCGACAATTCCCGCCTGGGACTGGCGAATGTTGCTGACGTTCTGTCAGGAAATGTCACGGATACTCGCAAGTTTCGTTCCGTATCTCTGCGGCAGGACTGGCGCTGGACAACATCGGACGCGCTGGTATTCAGATCGGGTTTTGACGTCAAACGTCTCGAGGCCAGTTACGACTACGACTCCTCACTCCAGATATTCTCGCCATTCGATCAGATTCTGAATAACCAACCAACGCTGGCCAGGCGTATTGAGACTTCTCCTGAGGGAACACAGTACGCTGCGTATATTGAGTCCCGGTGGCGACCTTTCGATCGGCTGGTGCTCGATAGCGGCATCCGCTGGGATCAGCAAACGTATACGCTTGCGGACAACGATGACCAGACGAGCTTCCGATTCAATCTGCTTTACTATCTGAATGATCGAACGGATTTCCGCCTCGGCGGAGGGAGATATTACCAGGCGCAGGAAATCAACGAGCTGCAGGTGGCGGATGGTGTTGCATCTTTTTTTCCTGCGCAGCGCGCTACGCATCTCGTTTCCAGCATTTCGCACGTCCTGGCTTCCGGCATTGACATTCGTGTCGAGTTCTACCGAAAAACATATCGTTCGCTGATGCCTTACTATGAAAACGTTTTTGATCCACTGGTCCTCATTCCTGAATTGCAGATCGATCGGGCGAGAATCGACACCGGTGGCGCTGTCGCGAAAGGCGCAGAACTCAGGATTTCCGGCGAAAGCGAATCAGCGCATCTGCTGTGGTGGCTCAGCTATACCTGGTCATCCATAAAAGACGAGCAGGTGACCGGCACAGTGAGGCGCAGCTGGGATCAGACCAACACGATCAACGGTGGGGTAAACTGGGACTGGAACGACTGGAATTTCAGCGCGTCGGGTACCGTACACACGGGTTGGCCGCGTACGGACTTACTACTCGCTACCGTTACGAATCCCGACGGTTCAACGAATCTGGCCGCGTCGACCACACCGCGAAACAGTCTGAGGCATTCGACCTTTCATACGCTCGATGCACGAGCGAGCCGGCGAATCGATGTAGCCAGAGGCGAGCTGACTGCTTTCCTGGAGATCTCCAATGTTTATGCGCGGCAGAATCCATGCTGCGCAAAATACCGTCTGCAAGCGGACGGCAGCGGCAACCAGGTGCTTTCGCGTAACGAGGGAAACTGGTTGCCGCTCATACCGTCTATAGGCATCATCTGGCAGTTCTGAGAAGGGGAATCGCTTTGACTCGTGACAGCAAATTCTGGATTGGCATGGCAGTATTTCAGGTCGTCTTCGGACTGGCTGTTTTCGCGCTCACGCGGCAATACTATTTGGATTCGCCAGTACCGGGCGGCGTCGATCCCGTTGCGACGGTCGACACCGGGCCGGGCTGGACAGAGAACATCACCGCTGCCAACCTGGAGCGATTCGATCTGTCAGTGCCCAGCCAGACAGATATGCAGGACCCGCTCGAGATATCACGCCAGGCCAATAGTTTTTTTGCGAACGGACAGTATGCCCAGGCAGCCGACCTGTACGAGAAATTACTGGATTTTGCTCCAGACAACGTAGATACATACAACAATCTCGGGATTACGCTGCATTATCTGGGTCGTTCTGATGAAGCCCTGGCAAGACTCAACGAAGGCATCGAGGCGGACTCGACTCATCAAAGAATCTGGTTGACGCTGGGCTTCGTAAACAGCCAGCTGGGCAATACGGAGGCTGCTCGCGCGGCGCTTACCAACGCAGTGCAGACGGGAACCGACGCTGAAATCCGGCGTTCGGCAACCGAAATGCTGGAAGGCCTCCCGTAAGCAGCACTCTTCCGGACCGAACGATACGAAACCGCGCTGTGACAATCGCCGTTATTCTATGTTTCTTGTGTGTCTATTGTCATACTCCTCATTAACGCAGTCGTACTTAAGAATTCCGACCAATCTATGTATGAATATTACGCAGCGATAGCCGTGGTGACGGATGTTGACTAAGCGATCAAAACACTACCTGGCATTGATCGTGAGCTTTATTTTCTCCGTGGGCGCGTTTGCCCAGGAAGCTGAAGAAGTCGAGGAAATCCCCACTCCCGATCTTCAGGCTCTGCAGTCCGGCTGGTGGTCCTACTTTGAGGGTCCGCGAGAGCAAGTGGAGCCGCGAATCGCGGCGTTTGACGAGATTGTCAGTGCACAGATGGCGGATCTCGAGGTCCAGAACCAGGAGATTGCTCGCTCGCTGCTGGAAACTGTCCGCGATAATTTTGTTGTCTATCTTGACGTGCTGGACACCACCGACGTTGCGATGCCGGGACAGCCGCCGGGAGCAATCAGTTACTCACTCGAGGAATTGTTGGCGCTTGCGGCCATCGCGCGCGAAGCCCGCACAAGTTCCACGGAAGAGCGGCTGGAGGTTGAACGTGAAGAACGCACGCTCGCGGGCGCGAGGCGGCAACGTGATGCCGCGTTCAGGGAATACACCGGCTCAGCGGAAGGCGATGAACGGTGGTTGCTCGCACTAAGACTTGTGCAGGCACGCGTGGTACAGGGTATTTCGGCCGCGCGTCTCGAATTGCTTTCCGAGCGCTACGAGGCCGGTACCGACTTTGCCGATGCGACCGCCGAGCGTGTCGAACTTGCGCGCGAACGTCTCGCGCCCACGGGTAGCGATACGGAACTTGCGGATCTCGAGCAACGCGTTGCAAACGATGCAACGGCCGTTGTGGAAGCGAGAGCAGCGCTGGCATCTGCCCAGGTTGCCGCGAGCACCCTGGATTCCGATACCGCCCAGGGCCGGTTTCAAAACCGGCTTCAGCAGCAGAGATTTCTTGCTGCTGAGATCGATCTGGCCATCGCCGAGGAACGCCGTGCCAAATCAAGTGCGAAATACTGGTGGACTGCATTAAAGAGGGACACGGATGTCGATCTTGCTGTGCTCGAAGAACAGGCGCTCGAATGGTCGGAGTTGGCCCGGGAAATAGAACAACGAGCGCCCGAATGGCAAAGTGAAACTGAAGCCGAGTTGCTGGCGGTGCAGAGCCAAAATCGTGACGGACTTGATCGAGCTGCTAATCGCCTGCTCGACCAGCGCCTGGAGACCGCACGGCAAACACTCGCCAAGGTAGGAGAGCTCGAAGCAACGGGTGCCGATCTCGAGTTACTGATGCAGGTCGTCGACGTCGCAATCTCGGACTATTCCGGCGCATTCAGGTCGTGGCTGGCAAGCATGAGTCGCGCTGCCAAGACCGCCTACATGCGCGTGGCCGGTCTGGCGGACACAACTTTGTTCTCAGTCGGAGACACGCCTGTAACGGGCGGCGACATACTGCGCGTTATTATTATCCTGACATTAGCCATGCTGCTGTCCCGCGGCATCCAGATGGCCATCCGCCGCGTTAGCGCAAGCGATTACAGTGGCACGCAGGCCTCAATGTATACGGTGGGCCGTCTCACTCACTACGCGATTGTCATCCTGGCAGTATTCATCGCACTCACTTCGATCGGGCTTGATTTCAGCAACCTCGCGCTGGTCGCAGGCGCGCTCAGTGTTGGTATCGGTTTTGGCCTGCAATCCATCGTCAATAACTTCGTTTCCGGCTTGATCATACTGTTCGAGCACTCACTGCGGGTCGGCGACTACATCGAACTGGACACCGGCCTCACCGGAACCGTCAAGGCGATCAACGTCCGCAGCACCCTGATCAATACGAACGACAACATTGATATCGTGGTGCCGAATTCGGAGTTTGTAACGACCCGACTTACGAACTGGACGCTTGGTGAGCGAATTCTGCGCGTCAGGATTCCCTTTGGTGTGGCCTATGGCAGCGACAAGGAACGGGTAAAGGAAGCGGCCATGGAAGCTGCGGCCGAGGTCCCCTTTACGCTCACCAACATGAAGGGCCGTGAAACGGATGTCTGGCTGGTTGAGTTCGGTGACAACAGCCTGAACTTCCTGCTGCTGGTCTGGGTCAATCGCCAGGGCGCCAGGCGTCCAACCCGAACCAGGGCGGCTTACCTGTGGGCGTTGGAGACCGCGCTGGCTAAACACGGCATCGAGATTCCATTCCCGCAACGCGATTTGCACCTGCGGTCCGGCTGGCCGCCGAAACCCATCAAGAACGAAATTAGCGCTTTTGAGGAATCGGAAATCGAATCGGCTATTAATGGTCTGACTGATAAATCCTAGCTGGCAGATAGTCTGGAACATTATGTAGTGCTTATTGAATTCGAGGCAGGTTATGAATATGTCCAGGAAATATGACGCGATAATTATTGGTACCGGTCAGGCCGGCCCCGCGCTTGCCGGTCGGCTGGACAAAGAAGGACTAAAGACCGCAATCGTCGAGCGTGGTCGTGTCGGTGGAACCTGTGTCAACGTGGGCTGTATACCCACAAAGGCCCTGATCGGGAGCGCCAGGGCCGCATACATGGCGCGTCAGGGCGAATCTTTCGGCGTTTCGATTGACGGTGACGTATCTGTGGACATGCGCAAAGTCAAAGCCCGCAAGGACGAGATCTCCGGCGCGTCCAATCAGGGCGTGACCAATTGGCTTGAAGGCATGGAGAACGTCGACCTGATCATGGGTCATGCCCGCTTCGTTGATGCGACCACGATTGAGGTCAATGGCGAAATACTTGCGGCCGAAAAAATATTCATCAATGTCGGCGCCAGGGCGCGAGTTCCGGACTGGGACGGCCTGGATGACGTACCGTATCTCACGAATTCGAGCATCATGGAGGTCGATTTCCTGCCGGAGCACCTGGTCATTATAGGTGGCAGCTATATCGGACTCGAATTTGCGCAGATGTATCGGCGCTTCGGCAGCGAAGTGACGGTCGTCGAAATGGCGGACCGGCTTATCGGCCGCGATGATGATGATGTATCAGATGCCGTTCGGGAGATTCTCGAAGGCGAGGGCGTCAAATTTCGTTTGGGAGCCGATTGTCTCGAGGCTCGCCAAACCAAATCCGGAATTGCCGTTCGTGCGGATTGCAATGACCACTTCGAGGAAGTGGAGGGGTCGCATTTGCTGTTTGCCGTTGGCCGCGTCCCCAATACGGGTGACCTTGGCCTTGAAAATGCCGGGGTGGAGATGAATCGGTTTGGCTACATCGACGTCGACGATCATCTGCGCACTAATGTGCCCGGCATCTGGGCACTTGGCGACGTGAACGGTCGCGGTGCATTCACGCACACCGCTTACAACGATTTCGAGATCGTCGCCGCGAACCTGCTCGACGACGATCCGCGAAAGGTCTCTGATCGCATACTCTGTTACGGCTTGTATACGGATCCACCGCTCGGGCGAATTGGCATGACCGAACGCGAAGTTCAGGAGTCCGGACGAAAGGCGCTGATCGGCAAGAGAATGATGACGCAGGTGGGCCGCGCGCGGGAATTTGGCGATACGCGTGGCTTCATGAAAATAATTGTCGATGCTGACAGCAAGAAAATACTGGGCGCCGCCATGCTCGGAATGAATGGCGATGAGGTGATTCACGGATTACTGGATGTGATGTATGCGAAGCAACCTTATACGGTCATCTCGCGCGCAGTCCACATACATCCAACCGTGTCCGAACTCATTCCGACCGTGCTACAGGAAATGCAGCCGCTATAGTTGCGCTCGCCTGCGGCAGGAATTTTGGGTCTGTTCGGCTAAAGCTCGCGAAACATCCGCCGATAACCCGATCATGCAAACGGTAACGAACGACAATATTGGCGACACCATCCGCATCCGTCGCCCGGCTCGTATCACGACTGACGAGATTGGGCGCAATACCTGGATGGGCGATGTCGATCCACATCCTCTGGAACTGATGACCGAGGAACATTGCGACCCCTATAACAACACATCACTATTTCGGGATAGCTAGGGCATTTACCTGCGCCAGGTGTTTCGACCGCTGCGATCAGCGCACGACGATTGTTCATCATATTTCCGATACGCTAGACTCCTCGTCCATGTGTGCGACAGGAGTCCGCTGGTGATACGTTCGATCCTTTTTATTTGCCTCATTACATGTGGCAGTTTCGCTGCTGCCGACACGGTCCTCGTGACCGGCTCCAATCGTGGCATCGGCCTCGAACTGGTTACTCAATACGCCGCAGACGGCTGGGATGTCATCGCGACGAGTCGGTCCCCGAATGACGACGACGATCTCCAGGCGCTGGCCAGAAAACACGCAAACGTCACGATTGAGGCTCTGGACGTGACCAACATGGATCAAATCGCTGCTTTGGCAAAGAAATATCAGGGCACGGCAATCGACGTATTGATCAATAATGCGGGCCTGCTGGGCGGCAGACCCGGCCAGGATTGGGGCAACCTGAACGCGGACCTCTTTTCTCAGCTAATGGCGGTAAACGTATTTGGACCCATGAAGGTATCCGAGGCCTTCGCAACGCACGTTGCCGCAAGCGAGCAGAAGAAGATCATCGTCATCTCCAGCACCATTGGCTCGATTTCGAGGATGCAAAACCCGACGCCCTTTCCAATTCTTGCGACCAGTAAGGCGGCCGTCAACATGGCCATGCGTACCGTCGCAATGCAACTGAAGGATCAGGGCGTCACCGTCGCTATGTTGATGCCGGGTGTCGTCCAGACTCGCATGATGTATCAGGCTGGCGGCATGTCTCTCGAAGAGGCCAGTAGACAGACGACATTCGAGTTCGATCGTCCGGGTACGATCACTGCGAAGGAAAGCGCGACGCGAATAAGGAAAGTGGTTGGATCTATTGACGGGTCGGAAACGGGGATCTTTCTGAACAACGACGGCTCACCCATCGACTGGTAGTTAAGCAGGGTGGCCGCGAGGCCCGCTTAATCCGTTTTTCCTGCATTGTATTCATAGCACGCGCGCAGCAACGCCCGCAGCTTGTCGCCCCCCATGCGTTTCATTAATTCAATGTTGCGTATGGGTACCTGATCGATTTCCGGATAGCTGGCGATCGCTCTTTCGAGACTATCCTCCCGTAGCATGTGCAACATGGGAAACGGCGACCGATTGGTGAAATTCTCTGCGTCATCCGCACCTGTGCCGCCGAATTGATACTGCGGATGAAAGCTTGCGATCTGGATGATGCCTTCGAGACCCATTTCAACGAGCAATCTATCGGCGAGATCCAGGAACTGGTTGTAGTCGAAGAAATCCTCCAGAACATGAGGATGAATCAGCAGCGTTGTTTCGATATTCGAGTCGCCGAGCAACAGATTCAGCTCAGCTTGCAGCGCCAATAGCAGGCCTTCCGGCGAAGCCTCGTCAGTAACCGAGAATCGCACCCGATCGTTATCAAACTCACGCCTGGCGAATGGACACAAATTCAGATCAATGACGACGGATTGGACCCAATTGCGTACGATCTTGGTTACTTGCTCCTCATCCAAGAGAACACCCGGCCGCTATCACTTGACGCGGACCAGCGCGGCGAAATTTGGCATGCGGCGAATTGCGATAATAGCTCTGTTCATTGATCTGCTGCGTCACTGGATTCCACCCATGCCTTGTACCCACCTTCCAGGTAGACCGGGTCTGTTACCCCCATGTCCTTGGAAACCTTGGCGGCCAGCAGCGAGCGTCCGCCTGTGGCACAGTAGAACACGATTTTTTTGCCGGAACTGAATATGTCCATGTGCATGGAGCTTTTCCGGTCGATGTAGAATTCAAGCACGCCCCGGGGAACGTGGACGGCGTCTTCGATTTTGCCGAGCCGGGCAATTTCATCGGCTTCTCGCACGTCGACAAAGACAACCGAATCGCTGCCAATCAAGTCCTTTGCTTCGTCGACGCTGATATGGTCAACGGCAGCCTCGGCTTCAGCTTTATAGTCGTCGACGCTTTTGACGACCTGCGCCTGGCAGGCGCTGCCTATAAAAAACAAAAGCGGTGCAAGAAAATGTATAGGTGACTTCATCGTGTTGCCCATGCTGGCGACTCTCGGAAAACCGTTCGGCGAATATATCAGGGCGTTCGTGACATTCCGACTCAATCCGAAGAATATTCGTGGAGATCCCCTGACCACGGATTCTTCTGCGTTATATATAGTCCAACACCGCTGCAGTGACGTCGGCGAATGCTATTCTGTTGCATGCCCCGATTTGGACAGGTGCCTGGATGAATCTAGCTTTGACCCTCGTAGCCCTGGCGGCCGCCGGCACCGCAGATATGCAGGCGATCCTGGACAAGATCCGGATTGACCAGGAGGTGCCGGGTGTCAGTGTCGTCGTTACACGCGAGGACGAGGTTGTCTTTGCCGGCGGCAGTGGGCTCGCGGATCTCGAGACTGATCGCGCTATGACCCCGGATACAATTCTCTACGCCGGATCACTATCAAAGATATTCACCGGAGTGCTGACCCTGAGGTTGGTTGAGGAAGGCAAACTGACGCTCGACGACGTCGTGGCCGGCATCGCCGTAAATCCCCCCGGCGGTGATAGTGACGTGACGGTTCGGCATCTTTTGACACATGCATCCGGGCTGGAGCGGGAAGGTAACTTCGGCTATTGGTTTAGTGCCGAGTTTCCCGATAAGAAGGCACTCGCCAGTTACCTGTCGGACACCGATCTTCGAACAGCTCCGGGTTCCGCATTTCGCTATTCGAACATTGGCTATGCGGCGCTTGGCGCGGTCGCTGAACGCGCCAGTGCCGAGAGCTACGCTGACGCGCTGCGCGATAGGGTTCTCGAGCCTCTGGGTATGGATTCATCCGGTTCTCCGGGGCCCGTATCGAACATCGCTATCGGCTACTCACCTGTTGATCGAGTCATTCCGAATAAGGACCGGCCATTTGCCGGGCTGGGGCGCCAGGTTGGCAATCGCTTTGTCCGCGAATATCACGATGCCAAAGCAATGACGCCCGCCTTCGGCATATATACCAATGCAAATGACTTGAGTCGGCTCGGTCGCTTTCTATTGGGCTTCGGCGGTGATGGTGTGTTGTCAGATGAAATGCGAGCTCGAATGCTGACGCCACAGGATTCCGGATGGGGGTTGGGAATCAAGATCGATCGTCTTAAGGGTCGACCTGTGGCACGGCATAGCGGATGGTTTGCCGCCCACAAATCTCACCTGCTCCTGGATCTTCGCTCCGGTGTCGCGGTTGTCGTGATGGCCAATGGCGATAGCGCCTCCCCTGCGGTGATCGCCGAGGCACTGGTCAGCAGCGTACTTGGCCTGAAACCGTAATAGGCAGTCCAGTCCGGGCAAGGGCCCTATTCCTGACAAATATTGTCGAATTTCACCTATAACGGAATTTCGAACGTTACTGATGCACTCCAGGTGCGGGGAATCTCGCCGCGCAATACAGGCCCACGTCAGGGTTGCATTAAGCATTCTGGAATAGCAACGATTGGTTCCTCAGCAACAGTGTCCATTGTTGAGGTCTGGCATCCTGATAATGAGTGAGATTCCTCAGTTTTCGCAATAGATTCTCGCGTCGCAGGGATTACGCACGAGATCCGGTCGGTTACCCATGTCTTGCTAAATATCGAAGCTCACGTTGGCGGGGGTAGCACAATCTGACTGCCATCCGTTGCGATGAACTTACGCTGGGCCTGTGAATTTCCACCGGCACGAATGCCGTTTCTGTCGTTTATGGACGTGATGCTTTCTTTACAGTTCCGAATAGACATTGCGGCTGTTTCCACTATGACACTTTGGATATTGCCGGGCACACGATTGCTCGACGAATGATCAGCGTCTGTCTTTATTTCAAACAGGATTTCCCCACTGACAAAAATAAAGGATCGCCTGCCTGCCCAACCGGACCAGCCAGCGAATTGTTGTGACCTCCGCAAACCGACCTTTTCGCCATCCGCAAGAATGGCAAAACACCTGGCATAACGCATCGGAATTTCGACAGTGTAGCTGGCAACCTCCGCGTGGCTCACACGGTCCAGCGGGATGAATTGATCCAGAAGCTCGACGATTCCGAGCGGCTGCTCTTCAAGCGAATAATGCGCGTCCGCAATTGTGTTTCGCCTGGCGCCTGCGGCGCTGCCTTTGTTAGCTACGTCTTCAATATCGAGTGCATACATGACTTGCTCCTGTTACATCCCTTCCTGGTTATCGTGCCTTATGCAACGAATTGTTCCTCTTCGGTACTGCCTTGCATTGCTATTGTCGAGGACATTCCTGCGGTGATCGTGTTTTGCACTGCGTCGAAGTACCCGGCGCCGACGAATGACTGGTGCTTCGCTGCCCGAAAACCGAATTTCTCATCTGAGAATTCCTGTTCCTGGAGTTGCGAGTAGGCATACATACCCTCTTGTTTGTAAGCGCGACTTAACCTGAACATGCTGGAGTTCAGCGCATGCCAACCAGCCAGCGTGATGAATTGAAACTTATAGCCCATTGCACCGAGCTTCTCTCGGAAATGACGCATCGTTTCTTCGTCCAGGTTCGACTTCCAGTTGAATGATGGTGAACAGTTGTAGGCGAGCAGCTGATCCGGGAATTTTTCGTGTATGGCATCGGCAAACCGCTGCGCCTGATTGAGATCGGGCTTCGAGGTTTCACACCACAGCAGATCTGCATACGGCGCATAGGAAAGACCGCGCGCGATTGCCTGCTCGAGACCAGCGTTGGTGCAGAAGAAGCCTTCGGCCGTTCGCTCCCCGGTTATGAACGGCACATCTCGCTCATCAGCGTTCGAAGTTATCAAATTTGCTGCGTCAGCATCGGTTCGTGCAATCACGACCGTAGGAACGCCTGACACATCAGCCGCAAGTCGCGCCGCCTGTAGCTTGGCAATCGCCTCCTGGGTTGGCACAAGAACTTTGCCACCCATATGTCCACACTTTTTGGCCGAAGACAGCTGATCTTCGAAGTGAACGCCCGCAGCGCCTGCTTTGATCATGCTCTTCATCAATTCAAAAGCGTTCAGGTTGCCGCCGAAACCGGCTTCGGCATCTGCGATGATTGGCGCGAGCCAATCGATATCGGTATTGCCGTTTAGCGTGTGAATTTCGTCCGTACGGAGAAACGCGTTATTAATTCGTTCAACCATCTTTGGTACCGAATCAACGGGATACAGACTCTGGTCCGGATACATTTCACCGGCGCTGTTGCCATCTCCGGCAACCTGCCACCCTGAGCAATAGATTGCTTTAAGACCAGCCTGAATTTCCTGAATGGCCTGGTTACCGGTCAGGGCACCAAGTGCACACAGTGGATTTTCCTGGTTCACAAGCCGCCATAATTTCTCGGCGCCAAGGCGGGCAAGCGTGTGCTCGACAACCACCGATCCTCTCAGCTTCACGACGTCTTCAGCACCGTAGTCTCGCCGGACACCTTTCCAACGAGGACTGTCAGCCCATTCGGCCTGCAACTTTGTTATCTGTTCTTTACGCATTATTGCGATCTCCCATTTATGCGACTTATCCGCTCGTTGAAGTGAAAACGATGGCCTTGAGAGGTATAGTACGTCGACATCTGTTGTAATTTCACAATAAAAATTTTACATTGTTAATTTCACAAGGATTTCATCATGGCTAGCCAACACGGACTGTTGCGCCGGGCGCACTTTCTCGGCACCAAAATAAAATCGCTGCGAAAGCGAAATCACCTGACGCTCGAGGACCTTTCAGTGCGTTGTCTGCAAATCGATGCGAAAGCAGGGCCGTCGGTCTCTTACCTGTCCATGATCGAAAACGGCAAACGTGTACCATCCGAACGGGTACTGGAGATAATTGCCGAAATTTTTCAGAAGGAAGTCAGCTGGTTTTTTGATGAATCACTTGAAGATAGCGATATTCAGCCTGGCGAGAGCGCCTCCGCCGTTAGCGGCATGCCCCTTGAACCAGGTTTTCTGTTCTCGGAGAATCTGCTTCAGTCAGCCATTCCGGAATTGCTGGCGCAGACTGGTACAACCGGGCGCCAGTTCGCGCACCTTCTAATTCGAGCGCACCAGGAGTCAAAACAAAATCGCTTCCCCGATCTTGAACGGGCCGCAGAGTCCGTTGGCAACAAGCAGTTTCCGCTGGATGCAGCGGACGTATTGCGCATTGCAAAACACCACGGACTGAAAATTAAATGGTTTGATAATGCACCGTTTGCCGACAAACGCGATGTGCAGGAGCCGCTGAAAATAATGGTGCGGTCGTTCTTCGATGCGCCGGGCACGATTTACCTGAATCGTCGACTGGAAGACAATCCGGCGAGATTAAAGTATGACGTCGCAAATCATGTTGCTCACATGGTGCTTCATGACGGTGACGGGGCCCGAGTGCCACAGGTGTCCGGCGGCAGAATTTCCGATCGACGCCTCGATGCCGAATCTCCGAATATGGACGTCAAGGATATCCTTTATGCATGGAGAGATTTCGAATGCAGCTATTTCGCCGCTGCCTTACTGGGTCCAAAAACGGCGTTCCGACAGTTTCTTGCGCGTCACTCCTATTCCATTGACATAGGAGCAAAGATTGACCTGACGACAACGCTCGTCATGCGGAGGATGTCCAGCGTATCGCCCTACCCCCACTGGCATTACTTCGACGCATATCCACCGGGAAACCTGCGCGCCGTATATCGTGGCAACGGCATTCCGCTACCCTGGGGCAACATGACATTGGTCTCGGATCCGTGCCAGCACTGGGCCGTATTCAGGATGCTGAATACACGCTCGACCAAACCGTCTGCACAAATCTCGATACTGGAAACGGGTGATGACAAACGACTTTATTGTTGTCAATCAATTCGCAGCAAAGATGCGGCGGGCAACCCGCACGTTCTTTGTGCCGGTGTGGACCTTGCGCCCGCTCTACAGGCGCAAGGTATCGATGCGCTGAATACCATTGAACAAATCGAAACAAGCTGCAATCGCAATGGTGGGTCGGGTCCAATACCCAGTGATGCACGACGTCAATTACAAAGCATAAGCAAGATCCTGAATATCGGTTGGATCGGTGCTGGCGCCATGAATGATGCCACCATCATTTGCCCGCGAAGTTCGACCTGTCCGAGAGAGAAACACTGCCTGGGCAAAGTCACGTCCAGGCTCAGATCCCGAACCGATGAGATCCGTGAAGTGTTGCTTAACCAATGAAGCCACCTGGAGAGCAGTCGATCGAAATGGACCGTCGAGCGCTGCACTACCGCAAGAAAGTGGCTGCGAGGTGTTGGGGACGTCAATCAGCTCGGGCTTCACACCGCCTGTAACAAAACCAGGCTACAGGTCATCGTTGACGGGATGCAGAAAATCGGAGCACTCAGTGACAGTGAGTTCGTCCGTGACTATCCGACGTTGACAAAGAGCGAGTAAAATTTGCAGGCACATAAGGTCATTGATCGGACCTACCCTATGGTAAATGATACGAGCCCTTCGATAGAATCGGTCGGCAAGTCTGCACTTTCGTACCTGTTGTCAGAGTCGTCGTCTGACTCACTGAGAGTCCTGAGAACACTCTCGAGTGCTTCCGGACGGTGAATCGCGAATCCCTGGGCGTAGTGGACGCCGAGGTCCTTCAATCGGGATCTGATCAACGCGCTCTCTACGTGTTCTGCAACGGTCGTAGCGCCAATATTCTGAGCCATTTTTACAACGGACGAGACGATGGTGTTGGACAGTTCACATTCCAGCAGGTCGCGGACAAAGGATCCGTCAATCTTCAATATATCAACTGGCAGGGTCTTCAGGTACGCAAACGAACTGTAGCCAGTTCCGAAGTCGTCTAATGCAACCTGGCAACCCAGTCGCTGAATGCGTTTGACAAAGCGCTGCGCTCGATCGATGTGTCGAACCAGTGATGTTTCAGTTATCTCAAAGCACAGAATATCTGGTGGTATGTTGGTATCTTCGATGCGTGCCTCGACATAGTCGACGAATGCATCGTCCTGCAGGGACTGTGCGGAAACATTGATACAGAAAGCGCTTAGATTGACCTCAAGCGTATTGTCGGCATTCGACAACGTCTGTAGCGCCGAGTTGACTACCCAGCGATCCAGCGCTGCCATCATCTGGTAACGTTCTGCAGCCTGCAGAAACTGGTGGGCATTTCCGTTGTCTACGCTTTTGTCAAACAACCGGGTAAGCAGTTCGAATTTTGCCGGTCCACCCGCATTGATCGGTTCAATTTTTTGAGCATGTAATGTGAAGCGATCCTCGATCAGCGCCATCTGCAGGAACCCGACTTTATCTACGTCGCTACGGCGCTGAATGATGCTACTGTCGATATCCTGGTAGCTGGCGCACTGACTGCCTCCCCTGTCCTGGGCACCTCTTGCCGCAACTTCTGCAAGTATCAGGAGTTCTTCGCCACCTTTTGCCAGCGTATCCGTGGTTGCAATCCCGGCACTTGCGGAAAAACTGATCGACTTGCTTGCATTGTGTATCGACTCCAGCGAGAACTGACCCAGTATCTGCTCGGCCTTTGGCATGCCGGTGTCTATGGAAGCGCCTGGCATGAATAGCGCGAACCGGTCGCCACCAAGATGAGCAACGGTATCTCTCGAACCAGCATGGTCCACGAGAATCCTGCCAAACATTGCCAGCGCGCGATCACCGTTTGAATAGCCGAACGCGTCATTGATCGCATGCATCTTGTCGATATCGAAATAGACCAGGGAATTGGAGAGCGGTGACTGAACATCGAGCGCGTGGTCGATGCTCGCCAGTATGTCTGAACGAGTGGCCAGTGCTGCTTTTTCGGGTTCATCATCAAGAAGAGCAGTGATTCTGCTACCGAGCGTTCGTAGCGCGCTGGTGTGATCGGGCCTGCGCTCAGAATCGACCAGTAAGACAAGCCCTTCAACCGTGCGCTGACTCTTCAACAAAGGAACGCACGTCGCGTTGTATTCATTTCCGTCCGGCAGTTTTGTTCTTACCGATATTGGCTTCTTCTTTGTCTTCTGAACCGTGAGCAACTTACCTCCGAGTGTCTCCAAAAACGATGCTATTGCCGGATCATCGGATGAAATGATGAGCGAGTTCTTCCCGGGTATATGCACGGAAACATACTTGCAACCGACAGCCTTACAACAAACGTTTACAAGCTTTCTGACGTCATCGTTGAAACACCCTCCCAACTTGACGCTGTCGAGGCTGGCGACGAGATTATTGCTTCGACCGTTCCCAACGACTGCCAGGTTGCCGATAGTGAGCGACGTATCGATTCGAATCTGACGACCAAGACAGTCCAGTGCCGGCGCGATGGCATCGCTAACATAGCTAAGACTCGCGGGATCGGGACTCGTTACGATCAGACGTAGCAGCAGCGGTGGCGTGTCGGCCTGCAGAAGCGGGAAGTCGTAGGCAACGTGGTTATGGTCGATCTTTCGTTTTGCCGGTCTACTAAGGTCCGGCATGTCGAGTTGCCCGGCATCAGACATAAGCACGGGATTGGTCTGACTGCTCAGCACCCATCTGGGAACGCCAGCCTGGTCGTAAATAATCAGATCGGAAACGTCCGCCACTGACGCGACTATCTCACGCGCGTATACGGCAATCACCTGATCATCCAGGACCAGATCCTCGCCACCTTCCAATTTGCGGTCCGTCATAGCAATACTATCGACCCGAGGTCGGTATTCTTTAACAATTCAACGATATAGGACGAATTGGGGTAGCGACTGGACGAGCGGGCCGCAAATGCGCTCAGGAACGCGCAGGCGTGATGACAATCCGCCTGGAAACATTAGGTTGGGCAGGCAATCCCGTGCGGGACCAAGGGGGGCGCCGCACACCGGCAGAACTGACATTGCCAGCTATGGGCAAAGTCCGGAGCAGCTAAACGAGTACTTTTGGTAGCGACGGATTCAGGTGCATCAGGACATCGTAGACCGATGTACCACTTGACGATGCCAGTGCATTCGGGTGAATAGCCGCGTGATCTGACCCCATCAGCGTTGCGACGTCGCCTATGCTGACGCTGCGCTCGTCCCCAATCTCAATGATCGTGTGACTCGCACTCACCGCGCCAATGACCGGGTACAGTCGGCCATTCACAAGAACGCGCGAGCCGTCGACCGCCGTGCGTGCGATTCCGTCGGTGTGTCCTGCCGGAATAGTGGCGATCCATACCGGTCTGTCTGCGACATAGTGCCCGCCGTAGCTCACGCTGTCTCCAGTCCTCAGTCGTTCTGTTCTTACGATGCGTGCCTGCAGACGCACAGCAGGCTGCAACGTTGCGATTTCGCTCTCCGATTCAGCATCGGACGGATACGCACCGAACAACGCGATGCCCGGTCGCACCTGGTCAAGATGTGAATCGGGAAAGTTGAAGACAGCGTGAGACGAGGCCGCGTGTAGCGGGCCGAGCCCGGCGCCGCCCTTTACCGCTGAATCGGTGAATTCTGTGAAGCGCCGGAGTTGCTCGCGGTCGAACTCCGTTTCTTCGGTGAAGCCCATGAAAGTGCCCTTGATATCAATATCAAGATCAGCCACCTCCTCCAGCACCGGCATTGCCCGATGGTATGGAATACCCATACGGCTCATTCCCGTATCCAGGTAGATTTGCGCCTCGGGTCGGCGACCGGCCTTTTTTGCTGCCTTCATGATGCGTGCCGCTGCATCATCAGTGCACAGGCTGAACTGGATGCCCCGACTCGCCAGTTCCTCGCCGTCCCGGTCAGAAAACAGTGCGAGCAACAGGATCGGCTTGCGTACACCGGCATCGCGAAGCGCAATAGCCTCGGATACTTTCACGACGGCAAACCCCTTTATTTCCGCCATGGGTTCAAGAACGGACGCGACGGTTGCCAGCCCGAGTCCGTAGGCGTTGTTCTTGATCACCGCCAGGATTGGACGCCCGCCTGCCAGCCTGGAAACCGTCTTGGCATTGTATTGAAGGGCCGCAGCATCGACCTCTATCCACGGATCGAAACGATCGACAGCGATGCTCGTCGTCGCCGCCTGTGACGCAACTGATAGTGATGCCAATACCGGAGCGGACGCCAGCCCGCCGACAACTTCACGTCGTGTAACGCCCATAATCTCTTCCTCCACGTTCCAGGATCCCGCCTGCTGCCCTGCCGATACTATAGAACCTGGTCGATCTCAGGAAGCGGATGACGGGGTCTGCCCGATCATCAGTTGATACCGCATGGGCGGGCGCACGAGAACAGGGCATTCTTCGCCGCGATGAAATCGATCTGGCAGTGTCCTATTGCAGGGGTTCTTCGTCGATCTTGATTAGCAGATACAGGTAGTCCTCTTCGGGCCCGATCAATAGCTGGTGTGGGGCACCGGGCGGAATATGCATGATGTCTCCGGGCGTGAGTTCCTGTCGCGTGCCCCCTTCGATAGCCGTACCGCGTTGTTGTTTCCGCGGCAGCGATTCCGGGTCGAGTAGCACACCGCCCACGACAGACGTGGCTTTGCCGCGAATACTGATCTGAACATCCGACTCTGTATCGTGAATTTCGGCGCGGCTGGTGCTTCCCCGCAGAACGAGATACACGGAATGCCCTGCATAATTGCCGATGGTTTCCCAAACCAGGGCCTTGTCGCCCAGCGATTGTTCGAGCCGATCAGCTGCCGCATCAACGACTGCCGCACTCCAAAGTACATAGTCCTCTGGTCCCGCAACCGAAAGACTCGTATCTGATTGGCCGAATAACGAGATCGGCAGAAGAAATATCAAAACGATCAAAACAGTTCGCAAGCGTTTTGTCATGTCATCTTCCTGATCCTGCCACCCAAAGTCTTAACAACGCGCCGGAAAACGGGGACATTCCTGACTGCCTGGCTCAGCGGTCGCGAGATACAGCGGCCGTGCAGTCAGGCAGGGTCGCAGCACGACATCCGTCATTCGACGTCGACCACGTCGCTCAGAACTGCCGCAACACGCTCCCTGTAGGCGGCATGGCAGCCAAAACATCCATTCAACATGCGCTGGTAATCCGCTATTGCCTGATCACGATCATTGTTCCTTGCAGCTGCCGCGATCGACAGGGACAGGTCGTGTACCGTATTGTCGAATTGCTTGAATGTTGCCATTTCCGGACCCAGTTCGGCCGCAACCAGCTGAACCTGCGACGGGGGAATCTGTGCATGATTGGCTATCCTGTCGGCACCTTGTGCGACCATATTGAAATCGTCCATCAGCAGTCCATCGGCGACCGCGACAGAATCATCTCTCAACCCCTGCATTATTTCCTTGAGGTTCGATTCAGCGGCTGTCGCTCCAAAGGCGATTGCTAACACTGAAAACACGGCTATTAAAATCAAGTAGGTTGTTGTTCGCACCGCATTGTCCCTCGTCAGAATGTAATGGTTTGCAGATCCTAAAGTACTACTCAGCGCTGACCATGGCCACTCCGGAATGAAATTAGATTCACATCTGTGACTGCCGCAATATGTCAACAGGCTGATGCTGCGCGGCATTCCGCCCTGCGTGAGTGTCGCACTTAAGTGACACTGTGACAGTAACTCTCATCGGCGCTATGCTGCAGACGAATTACGTGAGACAAGGGCAACTCATGCAGAATCGATTCAACGCTTTCCGAATTACAGCTTCGTTCCTGACGATGATTGTTTTGGCGTCATGCGGTGGCGGTAGCAGCTCCGTTAGTAGTTCACCTCCACCGCCGCCTCCACCACCGCCTCCTCCACCCCCACCGGCGACAATTACCATTGCGACCGCCCAGGTCTTCGATCAGGTAGCGATGCAGGCGCCAGTCGCCTTGTTACAGGCGCCCGGAGACTCGAGTCGATGGTTTGTCGTTGAGCAACAGGGCATCGTTCGAGTGTTTCCGAACCTTGCCAACGTGACGAACAACGATGTGAGTGTGTTCATCGATATCAGTGCGCGCGTCCTGGGCGGGGGCGAACGCGGCCTGCTGGGGATGGCGTTTCATCCGAATTTCGGCAACGGCAATTTCGAAGTCTTCTTTTCGTACACGCGCAACAACGGTGGTACCGAATCTGCGATCACGCGGTTTCGCAGTCTTGACAGCGGGTTGACGCTGGACGATACGATGGAAGACATCATCCTGACGATTCCGCAGGATTTTGGTAATCACAATGGCGGCCAGATCGAGTTCGGGCCCGACGGGTATCTCTACGCGGGCTGGGGAGACGGCGGTGACGGTAATGATCCGAATAACCGCGGCCAGGACACGCTGAACCTTCTTGGCACCTTCACGCGCATCGATGTCGATGGCGGTGTCCCGTATGCGATTCCGGCCGGCAATCCTTTCATTGCCAACGAGCTAACCCCCTGCACGCAGGGATTCGGCGGCGCCGACTGCCCGGAAATCTTCGCCCACGGCCTGCGTAATCCGTGGCGTTGGAGTTTCGATCGGAATACAGGAGACCTCTGGGCTGGAGACGTTGGCCAGGGCGCCTGGGAGGAGATCGACAAAATTGAGAACGGCAATAACTACGGTTGGAAAATTATGGAAGGCGCGAACTGTCGCCCACCGACAACGGGCTGCAATACCGCAGGCCTGACCAATCCGATTACAGAGTATGACCGCGCGCTTGGACAGTCCGTCACTGGCGGCTACGTCTACCGGGGCGCTGCAATTCCGGAACTGCAGGGATCATATGTATACGGCGACTTTGTATCCGGCAGGATCTGGGCGATTCCGGCAACGAGTCAGCAAGGCGCTATGGGCGAGGAGTTACTGAGTTCCGGATTCAGCATTTCTTCGTTTGCCGAAGATAACGATGGCGAACTGTACGTCATCGACTATGGCGGTTCTGTACACCAGATCGTCGACGTGCCCTGAGTGGAAAAAGGGACATTCTGCGTTCTGGGATTATCGGCAGTAACAGATACGTGTTGTTATCAGCTTGTCAAATGGCCACTCGCATGTAGCGGCAGTATCCAGAATCGTATGCCGGCTGTACCAAACGACTTTCTTGATGTCGTTCACAAAACTGTCAACGGCATCAGCACCAAGCTGAATCTGAAATTGTTGGCGACGTTCCCGACCACTGACTTGCTCGGCCGCGCTAAGGTTACTGTGGCTCGTACTGTGGCCGAAGACCGGGAAACTTGTGAATCCGGCGCCATCATCTCGCGCCAGTAGCCAGTCGACAACAGTCTCCTCCAGATTCGGCGGCACGTTCAACACGATAAGCGCCTGGTCGCACTGTAAATTCTGTCATGCCACGGGATCTCCGGTTTCGAATCGACGATAGAGGATTGGCAGGATATACAGGGTCAACAGCGTTGCCGAAATGAGTCCGCCAATGACGACGATCGCGAGCGGACGCTGGATCTCCGAACCCGGTCCTGACGCGAATAACAATGGCACCAGCCCGAACGCCGCGATACTTGCAGTCATTAAGACCGGGCGCAGGCGCCGTTTCGCTCCTTCGATAACGACCTCGGAAATCGGTAAACCCCGCGCCCGCAGCTGATTGAAATACGTAACCATGACGATGCCATTCAAGACGGCGATACCGAGTAACGCGATAAAACCGACGGATGCCGGTACAGACAGGTATTCGCCGGTCAGCCACAAAGCAAAAACGCCGCCGATGAGTGCGAACGGGATGTTGGTCAGTACCAGCAAAGCCTGACGCACTGATCTGAAAGTCGAGAAGAGCAGCAGGAAAATGAGCCCGATAGAGATCGGCACAACCACCGCCAGGCGGGCCGCAGCACGCTGCTGGTTCTCGAACTGTCCGCCCCATTCGACGTAATAGCCTGCCGGCAGGTCGATTCTGGATGCGACTGCCTCACTTGCTTCCTCGACGAATCCCACAAGATCCCGCCCGGCGACGTTTGTGCGGACTACGGTGAACCGCTGCCCCCGTTCGCGTCCGACCGCAACGACGCCCTCAACCCGGCCGATCTGCGCCAGGCTGCTGAGTGGCACGGTGCCTCCATCCTTCAGTGCAATCGGCAAAGCGGAGAAAGCGACGGGCGACCCACCTACGTTAGCGTCCGCTCGCATCAGAAGCGGCGTTCGTCGCGCCCCCTCCTGCACAATTCCCAGGGGCAGCCCTTCGAGCTGCGCGCGCAGCATTTGTTGAAGGCTCTCTACGTCCAGCCCCAGCCTGCCAGCGGCAAGTCGATTTACGTCGAGTTCAAAATACTGGACACCCTCATTCTGGCTTGCGAATACATCCTCACTGCCGTCAACGGTCCTGAGGAGGTTCGCAATCTCGCCGGCATACTGGTTCAGCACAGTGAGATCCGGCCCAAACAACTTGACCGCAACGTCTCCACGCACTCCCGTCAGCATCTCGGAAACGCGCATTTCTATTGGCTGCGTGAAGCCATAGGCTATTCCTGGAAATTCCTCGAGGACGACACGAATTGCCTCTATCAGTTCGTCTTTGGTGCGCATTCTCCATTCAGATTTCGGACGGAGAACCATAAAGATATCGGTCTCATTCAGACCCATAGGGTCCATTCCGATCTCATCAGAGCCGACACGCGCGACCAGTCGCTTTACCTCTGGGACTCTTGCGAGGATTGCGCGTTCCACACGCAGGTCAAGGTCGACTGATTTGTCCAGCGTAATCGACGGAAGTTTTTCGAGCTGTACGATAATGTCGCCCTCGTCCATCGTCGGCATGAAACTCTTGCCAATCATGAGGTAGACGACGGCGGTCATCGCCAGGGCCCCGATCGCTCCGATAGCTACCCAATTTGAATGATCAAGACACCAGCGCAGTGACGGCGCATAGATCGCCGCAAGCTTGCGCGGCAACCAGGGTTCTCTGTGCGACGCGTGTACCACGAGAAACGAGGTGATGACAGGCACCATTGTCAGAGACAGCAATAGCGAGCTTGCCAGCGCGAAAACAATTGTCAGCGCAACCGGAGTAAACAGTTTTCCCTCCAGCCCCTGCAGTGTCAGGAGTGGAAGGAAAACGATGATGATGATGCCAATACCGGAGGCTACAGGCACAGATACCTCGCGGACGGCACGGTAAATGATATGCAGGCGAGGTAAGCGCCGCTCTTTTTGCCAGGCTCCCAGGTGAGTCGTGATGTTCTCGACGACGACGACAGCCGCGTCAACCAACATGCCAATGGCAATCGCCAGCCCACCAAGACTCATGAGATTGGCCGACATACCAAACTGGCGCATCAGGATAAATGTTGCCAGCGCCGCCAGTGGCAGGACCAATGCAACCGAAACAGCTGCGCGCAGATCGCCAAGGAAAAGTACCAGCAGGATGACGACCAGGACTGTCGCCTCAGCGAGGGCCTTGGCGACAGTGCCGACAGCACGCTCGACCAGCTCCCCGCGATCATAGAAGATGTCGACCGTGACGCCGTCAGGCAGTGCACTCGCGATGTCGTCCAGTTTTTGCTTAACACCTTCGACTACGTCCCGAGCGTTTGCGCCGCGAAGCCCCAGCACCAAACCCTGCACGGCTTCCTCCACTCCATCCTGGCTGACGGCGCCATAACGTGTGATGGCGCCGATTTCGACCGTAGCCACGTCGCTGACTCTGATCGGCGTGCCATTGTCGACCTTGACCACAATGGCCCGAACATCTGCAAGCGACCGGATTCGGCCTTCTGATCGAACCAGTAGCGTTTCTTCGCCCTCGTTCATTCGCCCGGCGCCGTCGTTGCGATTATTCGCTGCCACGGCGTCTCCAAGCATCAGGGGATCAACACCACGTGCCGCCATTCGCAGCGCGTCCGGAATAATTTCGAAGCTGCGAACGTAGCCGCCGAGGGAATTCACGTCCGCAACACCCGGTACGGTTCGCAAAGCGGGTCTGATTATCCAGTCGAGTACGGTGCGCCGCTCCGTCAGGCTGAGATCGCCCTCCACCGTAAACATGAACATTTCGCCCAACGGTGTCGTCATTGGCGCAATGCCACCTTCGATGTCTGCCGGAAGATTGTCCCAGACGGAACCAAGCCGCTCTGCAACCTGCTGTCGCGCCCAGTAAATGTCCGTGCCCTCGGCAAAGTCGACAGTAATATCGGACAACGCGTACTTGGCAATGGAGCGCAGCATTACCTGCCTGGGTATCCCCAGAAGCTCAAGTTCAATCGGCGCGGTTATCTGGTTTTCAACCTCTTCCGGCGTCATACCTGGCGCCTTGACGATGATCTTGACCTGCGTTGGCGATACGTCCGGAAACGCGTCGATAGGCAATTGCGTAAATGCGTAGTAGCCGAAAACGGCCAGCATAAGGGTCGCCAGTGTGACCAGCATTCGCTGCGTCAGCGCAAATTGAATCAGCTGCGACATCATCAGGAATCTGATTCGCTCTGTGTGTACCAGAGTGCCTTCAACGCCGACACACCGCTGATGGCAATATAATTATCTGCGTCGATATCCAGTACCAGGTAGAGGCTATCTGCGGCAGCGCCGACAACCCGCGCCTCTCGAATATCGAAACCGTTCGGTGTGCGAACAAAGACGTAATAGCCCTCGTTGGTTCTCGTTACCGCAGCGGCTGGAACAATCCAGATTGCTTCTGCCGGCGTGATGTCCCGACTGGAAACAATTCGCGCAGACACGAACTGGCCCGGCTGCAAACCATGATCCGCTTTGGTCAGCAGCGCTCTAACCATGACCGACTGGGTAGCCGGATCGATCGACCTGCCAATCGTCGTTACCTCTGCCGGGAACTCGATGGGAGAGCCCGCCACGGCCACGCTCATGCCTGGCTGGACGGCAGCCAGACTCTCCTGGGGAACGCTTATTTCCAGGGACAATGACGATAAATCAGCGAGTCGGTAGATGGGTGACATCGCATCAAGCCTCTCCCCGACATCCGCCATCCGATCGAGAATCACGCCGTCGAAGAGTGCGCGAATCTCGAGCACCTGAAGTAGTTTTTGCTGAGTCTCCAGAGCGTGAATATCGGCATCTGTCGAGCCGGCGATCTGCAATAATTGTCGATGCTCGTTGAAACTGGTTGCCGCGATTTTCGCTCGAGTGGTTGTTTCCTGGAGGCGGCGGCCGGAAATAATGCCCTCGTCAAACAATTGCTGGTCGCGTTCATATTCGTTCTGTAGCAGAAGATTGGTATTCAGAGCATCCAGAAACTCGCGTTGAAGTGAGAGGAAATCAGGACTTTGCAGTCTCGCTATGACCTGACCCTGGACGACCTCATCGCCCTCAGAGACATTGAGACCCGCTAGCAGGCCTGCTTGCGGTGCACTAACAATGGCGTCGGCCATCGGGGGTATAACGACGCGTGCCGTCGCCTCGATCGCCGCGACCTCTCGCGCCGGCGTCGGTGAAGCAACCTCGATGCCGAGATTCGTGATTTCGTTTGGCGAAACAGCGATTTCTTCAGCGATCGACACCTGCCATGCCAACGTCGCCAACAAGCCAGTCGAAGAAAATGTGCATATGATTCATGGAAGTTTCCCTGCGGCCTGGTTATAAAATGCGGTTTGCCGCTTCTCGTCAATTAGCAGGCGCGCCACCTGGCGCGTCGCAGCAATGGCACTCGCCTGCACTTTCAGCAAATCAATCAATTCGAGCTCGCCTTTTTCATAGGCGCTCTCCGCCATGACCAGGTGACGTTTCGCCAGGTCCCGTCTCTCAGACGTGGCGGCCAGGTTCTGATGGACGACATCGAGGCCATGCGCCGCCTCATGCATGGCAAGCTCCAGCGCACGAACCTGTTGGGCGCGGGAGGCTTTGGCGGTCGCGGCTATGCGTGCCGCTCCACTCACCTGGGCCCGTCGGTGGGAGGAGCCACCAAATGGAATACTGACTGTGACACCAATGCTGTTTTGATAGTCATCACCGAACGCCGGGCGTTCGCTTCGCGGGCCGATCAGCAGACTCGTTCCGGATTTGGCGGCTTGCTCAGCGACAGCAAGCCCTGCCTCGGCCCGGCTAACCTCCGCGTTCGCAAAAACCAGCGCCGGATGATCTGGCTCAACATCCTGACTTCTACTTAAGATCTCGCCATGAAAAGGTGGACGCCGTTCCAGGCCCGTTAGAGAGCGATAAGCCCGTTCGGCGTCGAGCAGCATTGCAGCCGCCTCGATTAAGGTAGTCTGCGCTTCCAGATATGCGGATTGAGCCAGCAAGACGTCGCCCAACGCCACGTCACCGAGTTCGTAACGCCTCTCTACCGATGCTGTCAGACTCGCCGCCATGTCCAGTACCTGCTCGGCCAGTTCGTGGTCGCTCTCGGCAAGTGCAATAGTCCACAAAGCACTTCTTACAAGACCCGCTACCTCCCAGCGCAGCGCAGAATCTGCCGCCCCTGACTCTGCGGAAAACGCATTACCTAATTTCTTTACTGCGCTTCGCCCGCCCCAGTTCCAGAGCGGGAGGAGTACGCCGCCCTCATATTCATCCAGGTCATCATTCGCACCCCAGCGGTCCGTCTGGTAGCGCAGCGTTGCTGACGGTCGGCCAGCCAGCCAACTTTGCCCGCGATCTGTCCAGGCGTCTGCCTCCGCGGAACGCGCCGCCAGTTCCAGCGACGCCGGATAATTGGCGAAAGCAATGTCTACTGCTTCGATTATCGTGAAGGATTCATCAACAGGAAGTGCAGCGTGCTCATGACCGGGGGCGTCCACCTCTGCGGCCGAAACCGCCATACCGGCAAACAGGAGCACGCCCGCGATGGCGGTACTCCAGATATTCGGATCCACACAAGGCCGTCTGCCGGTCACTGGGCACCCTGTCGCTGCCGGCCAGCATGGCGTCGACGAGGTCTGTGCCATGAGCGTAACCGGGATGTCTTGTTCTCTGCGATTCCCATAGGACGCACCAAACCTCCATGATTCGTGACCAGTCTTGGCCCGAAATGATCCTGATACAATCCGCCATTTGACCTAGACCGCACTTTACCCGGGGGAGAAGTCCAACTATGTCGAATGACGTACGTAGGAATCGCGTAACGCTGGCAGCAACCGCCATGTTCGCCATCGTGGTTGTACTGATTGGCTGGGACCTGTACGTCGACTATGGAGAAGGCGTCAGCATCTGGCATTTGTTGATCGAGTCCCTGATTTTCTTTGTGGCAGTAAGCGGCATGGTTTTGATGTGGCTGCAGCTCGACAGAACCCGCTCCGATCTTGCGGACGCGCTGGTGGAGGCTGAGCAATGGAAGGCGGAAAGCCAGGAATTGATTGAGGGTCTTGGCATGGCGATTGAGCGCCAGTTCGAGCGCTGGAGCCTCACAGCCGCTGAAGCCGAAGTCGGTCTGTTACTGCTAAAAGGCCTGAGCCACAAGGAAATTGCAGGCATCCGCCAGACCAGCGAGCGTACTGTGCGCGAACAGTCTCGCGCCCTTTACAGGAAATCCTCACTATCAGGCAGGTCGTCGTTGTCCGCATTTTTCCTTGAAGATCTTTTGCTGCCACATACCGACAATATCGATTAGGACATCATGGGAGACGGATCGTGTGAGGGAGGTATCCGCCAGTAGGTAACCGGCGAATACCGTCTCCAGATTCGGGAACGCGCCTATGTAATCTAGGCGGCGGCTTCGGCCTTCACTTCCTCTCGCACAAGAACCAGCACATCTGTGGGGATATCGCTCAGGATCTTCTCGGCAGTGTTCCCAATTGTGATGCCGGACAGGCCACCGCGTCCGACATTACCGACGATGACGAGATCGGCTTCGAGTTCTTTTGCGACATCGGGGATGATGTCAGCAGCAGACCCGCGCCGAACATGAGCGTGGGAGCGATCGATATCGAGCGCCTTTGCGACATCGGGCGGATGCACGAAACTATCCGAGGACGGATAAGCGCTGATTACGTGTAACTCGGTGTCTTTCACAGTGCCACGCATGCGTGTACCGAGCGACATGATGGCCTCGTTAAGCGCTTTGTGACTCTCGTCTTCTGCATTGAAATCAACCGCGATCAGGATTTTTCTGACTTCGTCTTTCGGTTCATGCTTGACCAGCAGCAAAGCGCGTCCCAATTTGCGGATGAGCTGGCGATCCGAGCTGGCCAGTGAGGTTTGCCGCCCGCTCGCTCGCTTTGTGACCAGAACGACGTCATCTGCGGCTCCCGCTGCGCAAATGGCCTCGCGCCAGTCGCGACTCCATTCAACCTGTGAGTCTATTGCCACGTCGCGATCGGCAAACTCCTCGAGCATTGTGTCAAGCCACAATCTATGGCGCTCCAGCTCAACTGATTGAAGCTGATCCGGATCGTCGCATTTCGCATCCGAGTGCACGCAAAGGTACGCAGAAACATTCAGATCGTCCCGACTATTGGCGATTGCAAGGGCTTTTCTGAGCGCCCATTGCTCGGTTCGTGTCGGGTCGATTACCGCCAGAATGCGATTTTTTTCAGTAGCCATTATTTAAGCTCGTCTTATCAGTTTTAGAAAAGGGACGGTACTTTACGGCCGGCCTGATCAAGACAAAATGCGTACAACTACGTAGCTTTCTGCGGTCGACTGAAACTGCGACGGAGTACCTTGGCGAGCGGTTCGGCGAAGCGCCTTCGATGTTTACTGACGAGTACCCGGCATCATCTCGAACAACGGATCAAATTCGGCCAGCGTAGACCCGAGTTGCACCAACACCAGCGCATTTCCTTCGAGTTGCGCGTTGCCCGCCTGAAGCTGCTCTGCGAACGTCGTCTGCTGCATCATCACGGGAACCAGATCGGCACGATTGATGGATAACGTGGCATCGGCATCGGACGCCGTATAACCAACAATATTCGTCAGCGTTCCACCGCTCATTTCAACCACCAGTTTCTCATCGTTGTCGGGCGTAACGAAGTTCAGCTTGAAGTTGATTCCGTCCGCCTTGCGACTGTCAACGCGAATCGCGACCGCATCCCACCACTGCGCTGTGGTCAGCGCGTTGATTGCGTCCGGACCGCCGGTTTCCAGGCCCATCACCTCGGGCACACCAGAGCGCAACTCCCGCGCCGCCGATAGAAATGCGTTGCGCATGCTGGCACTTTCGTACTGGTATCCCAGCTGCTCAAAAATATCGGCAAGCAGGGACTTCGCGGCCGCATTCCCGGGTTCGGCATAGACGAGCTTGTTGACGATTTCCATGGCATGACGATACTGGCCCTGATCGTAGAGGCTTGAGCCTTTGGTCAAAATACTGTTCCCGCCGCCCATCATCTCGACGTAAAGCGGCGCCGATTCGCCAGGTGACAAGGGCGCCAACGTGGCCGGATTTCCATCCCAGTAGCCAAGATAGCGATTCACGACGGCGCGGGCGTTGTGAAACTCGGAGCCGTGATATTGACGAACCGACCATTGGTTCCTCAGGCTTTCCGGCACCTGGTACTCATTGTGGATTTCATTGATCGTGACGCCCTGGTTCGCGAGATGCAGTACCTGGTTATTCAGGTTGGCGTAGGCGTCGCGCTGCGCGCGCATGACTTCCTGGATACGGTCGTTGCCCCAGCGCGGCCAGTTATGTGACGCGAGCATCACCTCGGCTTCGGTGCCGAAGCGATACAGCGCATCGTTGATGCCCTTCGACCAAACCAGCGCGTCACGTACCAGCGCGCCGCGAAGCGTGTATATGTTGTGTATCGTCGCTGTAATGTTCTCGGCAGCCCAGAACGCCTTTAATTCCGGGAACCACGTGTTCATTTCTGCAGGCGCTTCGGTACCCGGTGTGTTCTGAAAGACCATTGTTACGCCGTCGATCGTGTGTTCCTCGAAATCGTCTTCGATCACCATCGTCGGTGCGATCAGTCCGAGTGTGCCGCTGGACGTTGCTTTTCCGATCGCCGAATCAACCTGGCCGAACGGGCTGACCGGCAGCACGCGACCGTACTGGTATGAAGCCCGCCGGGCCATCGCGTTGCCTGCGTACACGTTTTCAGCAATCGCGTTTTCCATGAAGCCGTGCGGCGCGATAATCTTTACATTACCGGACTGAACGTCTGCCTCGTCGACGACGCCACGAATGCCGCCGAAGTGATCCGCGTGGGAGTGTGAATAAATCACGGCAACAACCGGTCGAGGCCCAAGTTCCGCATTCGCGAATTCCAGGGCGGCGGCGGCAGTTTCCTTAACCAGCAAGACATCGAATACGATCCAGCCGGTATCGCCTTTGATCAATGTCATATTCGATAGATCAAAGCCGCGCACCTGGTAGATCTTGTCCGGCACGACCTCGTACAGGCCGAAGTTCATATTCAGTGTCGCCTGCCGCTGTAGCGACGGATGAATGCTGTCCAGATTCTCGCCGGCCAGCAGGAAATCATACTGCCCGATGTCCCAAACGACGTTGCCGGCATCATCCGTGATGCGGCGGTATGGCGGAGGCGCGATAAATCCTCTTCGCTGTTCGTCAAAGTCGCGCTGATCCTCGAAAGGAAGGCTGTTTCGCAGCGCTTCCTGGTGCGCAATTGTGTAGTCGGATGGCGGTTTGGCCTCAGTACTGTTCTCGGAACCAGATTCCTGGGCGCAGGCGCAGACGCTGGTTACGGCCAGAACCGCTGTAGCGCATTGAACGAGTTTCCTGAGCATGACGAATCCCCGGTGTGGTTGCCGGGGATTGTACGCCAATGACTGCAGCCTGTTGGCGGCAGAACAGGTCAATTCGATAAGTCAGGAAATGCAGCAGCGCCATACCGTAACGCACACAGCTATGCGGAGCGCTTTCTCGGCGTCTACTTTGAAGGGGGTCGCAGAAAGTAGGATAAGAGCACCGCAACTAACGACAAAAACGCGCACAGCCAAAACGCGATCCGGAATGATCCGGTCATGTCTGCAGTAAGTCCGGCCACGTAGGGTCCGACGATCTGTCCGACCCCAAAAAACAGCGTAATAAATCCTAAGGCTTTCGCAGCTCGCAACGGTCCGGCGTAGTCGCCTGCTGCGGCGGACATGATCGTTGGCACACTCCAGACCGTCAGGCCGAATATTGCGATGGATGCGTATAAAAACGGGGTCGGCAGATCCAGTGCTGCCAGCACATATGAAATGGCAAACATAAAGTACGCCAGCATCATGCCGAATTTGCGACCCAGGCGGTCAGAGAGAAAGCCGAACACGGGGCCGGACAGTATCGAAATCCCGCCAACGACAGCCCAGAATATGCCTGCTGCGTTTTCACCGAAACCGCGTTCGTTGACCAACTCTACGACGATAAACGTGACATAGACTGCATAGGTTGCGCCGAAGAATGCATAAACGAAACCGAGATGAACCATCGTCCAGGGACCGGTTGGCCGTATGTCTGACGTTGGCCGATCGGGAGGCCCGGCGACGGCATCGAGAGGCGCCACTCCTTTTTCCGCCGGATCGTCACGCAGGAAATTTGCGGCTACCGCCGCGATGACAACCGCAATGATACCAATCGTAAGCCATCCGGTTCGCCAGCCATCTGCGCCTGTGGACCTGTTGATCCACGGGATAAGTAGCCCGGTAAGCACAATGGCCGTTCCACTTCCAGACAGGATGATGCCCGCGGCACGGCCGCGTGTGCTTTTCGTAAACCAGCGAGAGACAAGCCCCATCATCGGTATGTTGGCCAGACCGGATCCAATGCCCGTCGCCACGTACAGCGACATGACTTCCAGATAGCCTGCCGCCTGGCTTATCAGGATCATTGATCCGCCCACGAGAACAAGTCCGACGAAAATGGTCCACCTGGCACCGATCGCGTCTGCGATTATTCCGGCCAGAACAATTGAACCCATATATCCGGCGAAATTACCGGTGCCGATCAGGCCCATTTGCGAGTAATTCAGATCCAGAGAAAGGCCCATCGAGGGCAGGAGCATTCCCAGAGAGAATCGGCCCAGGCCCAGGCACGCGAAACTGACTGCGGCTCCGGTAACAACAATGATCCAGCTGTAATGCAATTGTTGGTTTTTTTTTAGCAACGGAGTCTGCTGTCTATTCCAGTGTGCCATTTTCCGCCTGGCGCTAGTTATTTTGTTCTGCGCTGATTGCCAGCGTATGAAACCTGGCCCGGGCGTTCGTCAACCGTATTTGCAGTGGGCCGGCAGGATAGCCGCCGGGTTTGTGGTAAGTGGCTATCATTCTTCCTTCTCGCCACAAACTATAGTTATCACCGGTCCGCTCAAATCGAAGGCGTACCCTGCCGCTGTCGCCAATTACCAATTCTCCGGTCGCGCGCACGACCCAGAATCCGTTCTCAACGGTCTTGATGTATCCCCGTTCAATTTCATTAGTGGGAGCATCGACTGGCAACGCATGGCCGGTCCCCATCCAGATTCCCGATTGAGTTTCCTGATCGAAATCGATGTAGACACCAAGATAGCGACCGACGTCGAAAGTGACATCAATTGATACTGATATATCGCCGCCAAATTTCTGCTTGCTCACCAGAAACGCGCTCGCCGTCGGATCGGTTTTGGCGCCATCGAAGATTGCTGTCACACCAGTCAACTCGCCCTCCGCGAAGGACCAATGCGCAGGATCCGACGTGAGCCAGTCTTGACCGCCATTCGCCAGCAAATCTTTTTCGAAGGGGTCCCCGAACGCCGTCGCCGTTACCAATACCTGCAAGATGACTGCGCGCAAGATGTGCCTGAAATATTGCTGATGCATATGTGTGGATGCTTACGGTGCGATCGAGATTTGTGGGCTATCGCCAAGTCATCGTGTTCTCGACTTGACCGTGGACGTGGCTTCATATTATCCCTGGAACGAGAAACCGTCACTAACAAATCCGGGCGTTCATATTTATGTACTTTGACCTGCGTTTCTTCGGTATAGAAAGCCTGCCGATCGCGTCCGGAGCGATTGAGCGACAGTGTCGATGTCTCCTCGCCATCAAGGGGTTCTGCCTGTCGTCGCAGCCTGCCTCCGTGGAAACGGCAACGTTATCGCCGGACTCCAGTGTTCAAACCGTCGGCCGTACTCGCTTTTGTGGCGGAACGGAGCAACGCCCACTGCAGTCGTTCCCGGTTCTTTAGAGCTCCACCATCAGCTTGCCGGTGTTGCCGCCGGTGAATAACAGATTGATACCTTCAATAGCGCTTTCCAGCCCTTGAAGTTTGTGCGCGCGATATTTGAGTTTCCCCGCCGCGAAATACGCAAGCAGCTTTTCTGACATCGCCGGCACGTTATCCCAATGATCCGGCATTGCGAATCCCGTGATCGTCAGGCGACGCCTGATCATGTTGATCCAGTTCGGTCCCGGTGACGGCTTGTCGGTGTTGTAGTCGGCAATCATGCCGCAAACAATAATTCGGCCATGCGCGTTCATGCGATTAAACGTTAAGTGCTGTACCGGGCCGCCCGTGTTCTCGAAATACAGATCGACACCGTCGGGAGTCGCATCCTTTAGTTGTTGTGCCAGGTCTTCGGATTTGTAGTTGATGGCCTTATCAAACCCAAGCTCATCTTCGAGCCAGCGGCATTTTTCGTCGGTGCCCGCCGTTCCAACGACGTGCAACCCCTCCGCTTTGGCAATCTGGCCTACCATCGAACCAACCGATCCCGCGGCGCCCGACACCACCAGCGTTTCACCCGCTTTGGGTTTACCAATCTCCATTAAGCCCTGGTAGGCCGTCAGGCCAGGCAATGACAGCACGCAAAGCACGGCTTCAGCCGGCACGTTAGCGGGTAGTTTCCCGAGGCCCGTGCCATCGCTGACCGCATACTCGGTCCAGCCGATCATGCCCTGCACCCTGTCGCCAACGGCGAACTTGTCATTCTTTGACTCTACGACCTCGGCGACGCCGCTCGAACGCATGATGTCGCCCAGTTCCACCGGCGGGATATAACTGTTGCGGTCCTCCATCATCCAGCCTTTCATGGCCGGATCGAGCGACATGTGCGTCTGTTTGAGCAAGAACTGCCCGTCGTCGAGTTCAGGCGTTTCCTGGGTCACAACCTCGAACAGATCGGGCGTGATATGGATATTCGGTCGTTTCACGAGCTTGATGGCTGTGTACTGCATGGTGATTTGATTTCCCGGCTGCTTTTCCTGTATGCGCATAGTACAGGTTGTTGTCGGATTAAACTTGCGCGCGAACCTGGTGAGAAGGGCCAGAATTCAACCAGTTGCCCAGGATCCGTTGCTGCACGGACGTCATGTTGTCGACATAGTGTCTACATGACGAAAAAGCGCCGGCCGATGGAGGCGTTAAGTTTCTGATTTTAAGGTGTCACCACCAAGAGTCGAACTTGGAACCTGCTGATTACAAATTTATCCATAACCGAAACCTGGGCGTCCGCCTGTCCCGAAAGCGGTCGTTCAAATACCGCAAATTCACGAAATCTAGAGTTTGCTTTGGGCCGACAGCGGTCATTCAGATCCCATCGTCATCGTTAACGATACTGTTAAAGAGTGTCTTAATTAATTGGTCCGCGAGATTTGCGTCTCGTGACCGATAACCGGCAAGCGGCAGAAAAGATACAGGTCCATATAGCATTTCGAGCGCAGTCTGAATATCGATTGCGAACTACTCTAACCCCAATTCCCGTTTGATTCGCGTGGCTAGCTCGGCAACGTGCGGCATACGCATGAGTTCGCTGCCGGAGCAATCGACTCGTATAACACGCACGCTGTCAGAGAGATAATCGGTCCAGCCCAGATCGTCCGGCCTGTCGGCGGTTTGGATGACTACGCTCTTGCCGCGATATCTTTCGGGCGTAAAATCCTGCTGCATCAGGTCGATGGCGAATGACGGCCGCCGCGCGAATGCCGGCAGGTACAAATTGCGGGGCAATGCATAGCGCCAAAAAGGCGACAAGACTCGAGACCGGAAGCGACGCATTGACCGGTCGAGCCGATAACGCAACGCATTTAATACCGAGATTGCCGAAGTCAACTTGTGCAACTTTTTGCGCCAAGTTCTTGCAGGGCGCTGTCGAAACGCAGCCGGACATTCGGTGTCGATGAGGATCAACTGTTCGAGTTCTTCGTCCATCGCCAATAGCTCGCGGGCCATCTCAACGGCGACCAATCCGCCGAAGCAGTAGCCTGCCACAATATATGGACCGCGCGGGATCTGTTCGCGAATGCGAGCGACGTAGTCTGATGCCATTATTGCGATGCTTCCGTGGGGCAGGTCGTGACCGTCAAATCCGCGCGCTTGAATCCCGTATACGGGCCAGTCTGTCAATTGCTGGGCGAGCTCCCGCAGATTAAAAACGTGGCCCATATGCGCATGTACACAGAAAATTGGAGTAAGCGACCCTTCGGATTTTAGTGTGATCAACAAATCACTGGCGACGGCATCGTCGATTGCACGAGCGATGCCCCTGACAGTGGGATCGCGCATGAATGCGGCCATCGGTATTTGGGTGTCAAATAGCTGCGTCAGCGCAGTCACGATTTCTACCACCGTGAGCGAATCACCGCCCAATCGATAGAAGTCATCATCGATACCAATGGGTCCGTCTATTGCCATCGCCTCACGAAACACCGTCCAAACCTTTCGTTCCGTTGGCGTTTTGGGCGGTGCGAAAGTTGATTCTTGTTGATGGACAAGCGCGATCAGCGCGCCATGGTCCAACTTTCCGTTTAGGTTAAGGGGCCATTGATCGATGACGATGATTGCGATGGGTGCGTTGGCTATTCCAATCGCCATCTCCAGGCGCACACGAATCGACGATCGATCGAGATCTTTCGGGGCGACAAGAAATGCCGCAACCAAAACGCGTCCGCCGCTCTCGATCGGCAAAACGCGCGCGTCCTCCACGTTGGTCGAGTCTCGCAAAGTCGACTCCAGGAGCAGTGTGTCGATCCAGTGTCCGTCGAACTTCAAACGTGAGTCTTTGCGGCCGCAAAGCTCCAACATGCCATGTTCGATTCTCCCCAGGTCGCCGGAGAAATAGCATCTATCGCCATCAAGGGAGGGGTTGAATGCTACTTTAGTAGCGCCTGGCTGGTTCCAGTAGCCGCAGGCGAGGTAGGCGCTGCGGACGACCACTTCTCCGATTTCGCCATCCGGCAGAGGTACCCCTTGATCGTCGACGATATCGAGCCGCATGTCTGTGGTCGCGAATCCGACCGGTATGGCGTTTGCTGAAATTGCGGTTTGGTGTTCGATGAGGTATTGACAGGACAAGCCCGTTTCGGTGGCGCCAAGGCCATGCGCCAATACGCAACTGGGCGGACAATGAGCACGGAACAATTCAACGTCGACGAGAGACGCCCGATCCCCCTCAAGACGCACGATTCGCAAGTTGGATAGATCCGCATCGTGACGGACGAGGTGACGGAATAAGCTCGGTACCGAATGATAGATTGTGGCACCGGCGTCGTGGATCCAATTCGCAAGCAGGGCGCCGCCGCGGCGTTTCACATCGAATGGCAAGAGCGTGGCGCCGTTCAACAACGCGCAAAAAATGTTGGAAACGGCGCCGCTAAAACCACAGGATTGAACCAGTGTTAGGCGATCCGCGTGCGTGATCTGCAGGTTGTTGGTGTAACGCATGACGTTGTGCAGTACGTTGCGATGGTTGTCAAATACACCCTTGGGTTTGCCGGTGCTACCGGATGTGTAGTAGATGTAGGCAAAATCCGTTGGTTTGATCCTCACTCCCGGATCATCGTCCGGGACGCCCTCGTTAAGGTCTGCGTCCAGATTTATGAGCGCCTCGATGTGCAGCGCTTTGATATATTCAAGTCGCTCGAGATCTGTTATGACGAGCGGCGCTCCCACATCGGCAGCAATTTCCCGCGCTACCTGATGCGGGAGATATGGGTCGAGAGGGACGTACATTCCGCCTGATTTGAGTACGCCGAATATTGCTGCTACGAGCAAGATTTCATCGTCAATTGCTAATAAAACGGGGTTGCCGTGTATTGCCGGGTTGGCGCGCAGTACTAGATGGGCTATGCGATTGGAAAGCCGATCGAGTTCTGCATAGGTGCAAGCGTCGTTGACTGTGCGTATCGCTATCTTGTCGGTATAGGCGCGCGCTTGCTGGGCGAATCGTGCCACCAAGGATCGCTCGATTTCCTCATAAGTAATGAGGGAGGATTTGTGGTCGGTTAACGAATCTGCCGTCATCGGATCAGAATGATACCAGCTGTTGGATTTTGCTCGGTACCAATCGAGATGTCTTGTAACTATCAACTAAACGGGGGGTTAGTTCAGCACTGGTTGCGCCTCCTCGGCCGCGTAGGAGTCTAACTCATGCTATGTCTGAATTTTTTGATCGGACGTTGATCCAATCGCAGGATATTCCAGATACCTGAATATCGGAAATTCACTCGTGCATCAGCCAAGCCTGGAAATTTGGTTGTATGGCAGCAATGGGTCAGTAGCAGACCCTTTGGCCAATTCCAGCCTAATGTCCGGTTTGGAGAGTCAAACGGACGTTCCGAGATCGGATTTCGCAGACTTTCAAGCTGATGTTCGCCCTTCTCAAGAACGGATGTTCAGAATGCGCAAGTCCTTTCATTCCACAGGCAGCATTCGGCCAACAGCCGACAAGTCAATGGCTACCAATTACGTGGTTTTAGTAGTAAGGCAGATCACAGCGCTAGCGGAGAGTCGGGCGGGTGGTTCTGATGTAAATCGTATACCGGCCGTAATATAGTGAGTTGACAGGCAGACCAGCCTGGATTGAGCGACGCAACACGGTGCAAGATGCAAACAAAAGGATGAATGCGAAACTGGCTCGCACTTGCGTGGCCTGCATTGGCCTCTGTCTGGCTTACGTATCGAATGGGGCTACCAGCATTAATATTTGCCAGGAGCCCATTGCCGAATCCCACCTGTCGATCGCGTATTACGACAACGAAGAGACTTCCTTCGAAAGAAACCTTGGTGAAACAAACCGAGAAAATTACAGTACTGACCTGCTGTTCAAGGCAAACAAAAACTGGATGTTCGGGGCCGGCCATCGCAGCACGATCTTGAACGTCGACCGACTGGAGCTACAGACGAACGGCTATTTGCACACCTTTTTCTTTCCCGTGCACAAGCTCTATCAGTCTGAAAGCAAAAGTTTCCGATTTAGCATCGCACCGGCACTATCCGGTTCATCGAACGTCACAAAAGATACTGATGAATACACAGCTGACACGCTGCAGGTGCTGGCCGCGTTGGTTTGGGAGCGTCAGATATCCAATCGCCTGGGGCTGCGTTACGGAATATGTGGCGACCATCGTCTCGGAAAATATCAGGTCTATCCTGTAATCAGTGTCAATTGGCAACCTCATCCCGATTGGATGATCGAAATCGGTTTTCCAACGTTGCAGTTAAGCCACCAGGTAACAAAAAGCTTTGCTTCCTCAATGCGAATCGCGCCGAATGGCAATGAGTGGTACGTCAAGGACAGGAGCCTGGATAAATACTCCCAGCTCACCTACGAGGCATACCTGTTTGAGTGGACGTTTAACTGGCAGGCACGTCAAGATTTTATGCTGTCAGCCAGCATTGGCAGGGAATTTCACAGCCGCTACGAAATGACGTTGCTAGACGATAGTCGAGTTCGACTCTCAAGCGACCCGGCTTCTCGTGTCGGCGTGTCTCTGGCGTGGTATTTTTGAAACGGGGTTTCTGGGACTAATTGCGTAATCTCAAAGGTCCGCTTCGGGACATTGGTATACGTGCAGAAGAGCTGAGTATTGGCCCACTTCGGCTACTGGCTGGTACAAATGCTTTACCTGAACGAGAAATCTACGAGACACGAGAATACGTCATTTGCGTCGCCGGGCTTCCTCGGACGAGGCTTCTTCGGACGAGGCTTCGGGTCCTGTGAACGCCTCAATCGTAACGTCTGAAGACTCGCAAGATCGTATGGAAAGCCAGTGGCCGAGTGTATTCGAATTCGCTTTATTAAGTTCAATTAAGCCATTGAACCTAGCGCACTTTCTGAAACAAATTCAATCGAATTGGTGTGGCGACATATGTTCAGTACAAGGCGCCACAATGGTTCCAGATAGTTAAAGATTTGACGGCTTGTATTGAATTCCGACATTGCTTGCAACGGCAATTCACAAATAATAAAAAAGTAATCGTGGAAAAGCTGTCCGCATCGGATAGCAACGCGTTGTGTAAAACATGGAGAATAAAAATGAAAATGGAAGGTGGACAAGCTGAAATCGGGGGTAGGGAACAAATTGGTGGCGTTCCAAGCGGCGGACGGCCTGTAATGGGTGGTGTGCCAGCCGGCGGACAGCCTGATTTGGTTGGCGGTATGCCATACGGCGGACTGCCTGCTGATGGTGGTAGAACTCTCGGCGGTATGGGAGATAGCTAGTTTATTCGTCAGGATCGATGACTTCGGTCATTGATCCTGCGACCAGTAAACTAGGTTCCAGAAAAGCCCGCTTTTTCGCGGGCTTTTTTTTTGCCTCTTAATCGGGACACTGACGATGAGCGGCAATTACACATAAGAAGAATAAATGGGGGTAGATCACACTTTCCTTAGAGAATTCGCACACGCCAGTGCTTGCCAACATATTGTTATTATTAGTCTGTATCAGGCCAAGTCCAAAAAAAAAGAGAATCCTACGTGTTAATTGAATTCGATATGAGCGGCTATAGTAGGAAATCATCCCTGCAATGAATATATTTATCGTTGCAACGCACCAGCGCTCGCTGCACAGGAATCAGATTCGGAACGAGCTGCGCCGGATGAAATCCATCTATCCGAAGCTGGATGTCAGTACCATCTGGCATCACAGAACGCCGGACCAATCTATTCGGGCAGCGTCCATTAGCGCCGGTGCGACCTATCTGGCACCAAGAAAAGTCGTTAGCCGGTGCGACGATGGCGTCACGCTTTATTCCGGTTTGCCGGTCGATCCCGAGAATCGCTATTTAGCCCACAACGCAGCCGATCTCGCCGCCCATTGGAGCGAACTTAAGGATCGGCTTGATGGTACGTACTCAGTCGTACGAATCTCAGACAGTATCAATCAAGTAGAGATTCAAACCGATCTGTTGGGCGGCGAAGCGGTTTACTATGTGCGGCACGATGGCGGCTGGCTGTTTAGCAACAGCGTTCTACTCCTCGAGAGGCTGGTCGGCTGGAAACCATTGGACAAACTTGGTGTGAGTATGTACCTGCACCTCGGTCATGCCTTGGCGGATCGCACGCTCCGTCAGGACATCAGGGTTCTGGGTCGTGCACAGCGTTGGACGCTCAGTGGATCCTCGCAAGAGCCGAAAAAGGACTCTTATTACCCCTTATCGAGCCTGGCGAAATTACCGCGAATAAAGTTGAACGACGATACCGTTCAGGATCTTGCAGGAGAACTGCAGCGCCCTCTGATCAGTCTTGCAGAGCATTTCAAGAGTGTTGTCTGCCCGCTGACCGGCGGCAAAGATTCGAGAGTAATCGCCTCGCTATTGATGAACGCGAATATCGCGGCGAAGTATTTTACATTTGGGGATCCAACCGGCGGCGATGCGCGGATTGCGAGTGAGATTGCGCGCGAGTTTGACCTCATGCACGAGCTCAAATCCGTTAACGAAAGAGATGTTTTCGATTCCTGGGATGAAAAATGTATCCAGACCGTACGATCTACTGACGGAATGCGAAGCCTGCATCACCTGGGTGGTATGTCGAAAACGGACCCAATATCTGCTGCCGGCAAGGATATATACCTGTGGGGAGCCTGTGGCGAGGTTGCGCGCAGCTTCTATGGCGGCCTGCCATATCTGAAGCCGAATCTTTGCGCCAACGACATCAAGGCCATCCTTGATCGATCGGCTCTCGACGACTCGGTCGGCGTGGTCCGAGAGAATGCGAAATCGCGCGCGCGAGCATGGAAAGATCAGTGGGTGGATTACTGCGCCGATCAAGGAATAGCATTACTCAACATACCTGATGTGTTTGGCAACCATATTATTGATGCAAGACGGCTGAGTAATAACGGGCGAGGGCTTGCAGAGATTAGAGATACTTTCACGCCGTACGCGAGTCGCGCCTTCTTGGAGGCAACCTTCTCTTTGCCTGCGCTGCATCGTTATACAGAACCGCTTCACTACAGGATCCTGCAGGTGCTGTCGCCCGGCTTGCATAGTCTGCCTTTCGAGAAGAAATACCCTTGGCGGTCTCAGAACCCTGCGCTGAATCTCGCAAAAATGCGTTTTCAAAAGAAAAAAGCGTTTATAAAACGCAGATTGCGAAGAATTCACAACATGATTCGCCCTGTGCAACCGAACTATTCCCCTGTGGATTCAATGTTCAGTCGGTTAGATTGGTTCGAGGAAAAACGCATTTTCATTCGTGAATTTGCGTTGGACTCTGCCAGCTCTTCAGTTTGGGATTTCGTCGATCGCGCCCGATTCGAACAAATTACATCCGCTGAGACTAGCTCTGCAGTTCGGTCGCATAACCTGAAACTGTTGTTCAACGTGGTAACTCTGCTCTACTACGACACCGATCCGGAAAGACGTACAGCTGCAGCCGCCAACGACGTTTCGGCAGAATCGCCGTCAATTTCCGCCGCCTAAGCGACACTTCGACCTGCTTTGCGGGCTCGGATGGGTTCAGCCGTAAACATTAACGTGTACTGACCCTCAAACAATTCCCTGACTGCGACACTCTTGTCAGCGACCAGAATCGATTTTGTCAGTATCTATAATATGCACTAACCCGCTGTCAGCTTACTGACAATCAGGGTCGGGCAGACTCAATCGATACCTGCGTCTAAATGGGTCCAATCCGCTTTTCGGGAACGTCAAACCTCAGTGTAAAAGCCAGCAACTTCGGCTATTCAGATTCGAATTTATCGCTCTCTTGGGTCTCAGGTAGCACACCAGCTATAGTACTGAGGAAAAGTAAGCGTATGCACAGGCGCACGGCGCCGGGCGATCCTTAGAATGCTGCCAAAACAGACAAAAATATCGACGGTTCTTGCGACCAGGATCTCTGGCTATAGCCGACTTATGGCGTCACCTGATGAAAGCGTGCAACTTATATTGAACGGCCTGCGGGACTTTTTTGTCGCGCTCGTTACAGACCTCGACGGTAACGTGATAACCAAGTCGGGTCGCGATCTCAGTGCCGAATTTCCCAGTGCCGTTAACGCCATTCGTGCGGCAATACGGCTGCAAGATCTTTCGGGCTTACCAAACGCCGAATCGACATCCGTTCCAGCGCTTCAACTACGGACAGGCATTCACCTTGGTGAAATTTTATTCGACGGTGAAAGTTTAGCCGGTGATGGCCTTGATGCCGCCACCAGCCTAAGAGATGTTGCGGAGCCGGGGGAGATCATTATTTCCTCCGCCGTTCACGAGCAACTGGAAGGTAAAGTTGATTCAGGTTTTGTTTACAGTGGTAAACATGCAATAGAAAAAATACTGCATCCGGTTAGCGTCTATCGCGTCGTCGATAGCGCGGAAAAAAGGCCAATTCGGGACGTCTTGTCCGAACTGTTTCGACGTCGGATCTTCCGCTCCGCAGGTGCCTACTTTGTCGCTGCCTGGCTGCTTGTTCAGGCCAGTGACACTATTTTGCCGGTGTTCAACACGCCCAGCTGGGTGCTGCGCTCAATTATCATCTTGCTCATTGTTGGTTTCCCACTCGCGATGTTGATGACATGGTCAGTCAACCTGAGTGCGGATGGTCTTGTTAAGACGGCAGACTCCGGGTTTTCGAGGAGAGCGGGACAATGGTTAAAGTTATCCGTTGTCAGCGTTGCAATTGTAATCTCGGCAACGGTACTTTGGAGTATCCGGTCATCAATATTCGAACCACCCGCTGAGGCGCGCGTAAACCGTTCCGCAATCAAGTCGCAACCTGTCATCGCTGTTGCGGAGCTGACCAAAAGAGTTGGTGATGCGTCGCTGGACTGGCTAGGGCAGGGAATCGCGAATTTGCTCCGGGACTCAATGGCTGACTCGCCATTGACCGTTGTTTATTCGCTGGCAGCTTTACAGTCTCTCAACTCGGAAACCAATTCAAGTCAAAACCTTGCCCAGGCAGCGAAAGAAGCCGGCGTGGATTACCTGATCGTCGGTGATTACATGAGCACCGCATCAGGAATCATAATCAGTGTCCATATTGAGGACCTCAACAATGACACCATTATTCCGGGTGACCGAATCGAAGCGTCTTCTGTCGAAGAAGCGATCGCTGGCACGACACAGCTCGTTCGGCGCCTGAGGCAGAGCCTGAACCTTCCATATGTGAGCCAGGTCGGTCATCTCGCCGCGGATTTCGCTGCCGATAATCTTCAGGCTTATGAGTTGTATGTTAGCGGCCTCGCCTATCTTTCAAATTATGATTATGAGAATGCTACCAAGCTTCTGCAGGACGCCGTAGAGGAAGCACCGAGCTTTGGCATAGCCAAGTATCGTCTGGCGCAGATTCTGGAAGCGACCGGAAGTAACCGGGAAGCAATTCAGATGCTGGACACAATCGACCTGAGTTTGCTGAGTGAACGCGAAATTTTGTATGTGCAAGGGGCTAAACATAAGTTCACCGAGAATCGCGATATAAGTGCGGCAATCGACGTATTTTTGGAAGCCGTATCAAAGTTTCCTTTTGACTCCGAAGCGCACCAGAATCTGGCTGAGGCCTACTGGCTTGACTATCAAAATGAGGCTTCTATAAAGCAGTTGGAGCAGCTTATCGAATTGCATCCGCAGGAAGCCGTTTCCTGGATGGCGCTTGGCGAGCGTCAGATAGATGTTGGCGACGTTGATGGCGCCCGGTCCTCATTGGCCAAATACGCTTCAATGCAGCCCGAGGACCCCTACCCGCATGCGCTGCTGGGTGAGCTTGCGAGTCGCGAAGGCAGATTTTCCGAGGCACGAACTGATTATCAACGTGCACTTACTATACGGCCGAACATGGGCATTCCGCAGCTTGGGTTGGCGCGGCTCGCATACTTTGAAGGCCACGTCGATGACGCGATGTCGCTCTGGGAAAGCATGATTGGCAATAAAGAGATTGCTGCCGATTACCGAATCGACGCTGCCTTCGACTACGCATACGTCTTGCGAGCCAAAGGCAAACCAAAAGAGGCTTATGACACGCTTGAGCTAGTGGAAACTGAAATCCAACACGAGGGTTTTCGCGAAGCGCTGGCACTCACAGCGATGGCGGAGATGCTAATCGATCTCGGCGACCTGGACCGCGCACAGCAATTGCTAATCAGCGCAGCAGACAATACTCCGGCAGCCCAATATCCTACTCGTGCAAATTTCTACCTGGCTCAGATAGCATTGTTGAATAATGATCGCAATGCTTTTGAAAAGATTCTGGAAACGCTTTGGGCATTGAAAATCGAACCTGACACGGTGAACGACCACGATCGTAATGCTGCGGCACACTACCTTACTGGCATTAGCCTGCTTTTAGATAACCCGGTGTTAGCGGCAAACTCGATCGAACGCGCACTAGCGACACCGAATTATTACGCCTACCGAATTTATGAGCTCGGTCTGGCGGAAGCCCGCGCCGCCGCGGGCGACGCGGCTGCAGCGTTCAGCGTGCTCGAAGGAATCGATAATCTCGATGCCAATGAACCTCGTTTTGACCTGGAATACGATCGCCGGCTGAAACTTGTCCTCGAAGCTGAAATCCTCGCAACGGAAGGGCGTACCAGGGAGGCCGGTGATTTAGCTGCGGCGTTCGTGGCGACATGGCCGGATGTCTCGTCACAGCATCCGGCCATGCAGCGTATTCAATTACTGCTGGAGCAGAACTAGCGCGGCACACGCCTCGTACGCGTCGAGCTTGACGTACCCTTGCATTCTTGTCCCGGTGCACCAGACACCATATCGCCATCGAGATCGAGATAGAGCACCGTGCGTGGCGGGCATTTGGGATTCGGTGTGTCGGCTAGCAGATTGTCATCTGTCAGCGTCAATTTAGTTTTAATCTCGTTCGAGATCAACGTGTATCCTGCCAGTTCGACATCGGCAGCAGTAAACTTCCCATCGTAATTCATGTCATCGATGAAATCCGGCGCCTCGCCAGAAACGGCAACAGCGCGCAGCGTGGCTTCGATGGGATAGATTTTCGCCAGAATTTCGTCGTAGAAGGGATTGAATTCCGACTTCGAATTGTTGTTATCGAACGGAAAGTCTGACTCATAGTTAAATGGGATTATCGGTCCGCTGTCGATCCGAACAAGAGCGTTGTAGCCGGCATATTTTGAATCCGTGACAGAAAAATCGAATATTGCGATGGGCTCTGCATAGCCTGCCAGCGTGTGGGTCGTCATCGTAATTGCCGTTTTCCGCCAGCCAGTTAACAGCTCTTCGGAAACGGTATTGATCAATCCCGCCATGTTTCGCAAAACGTACGGATTCTGTTCAAAGGTTATTGGATCGAATACCCGTGCACCTCCGATATCAAACATAACAACCATTCCGCTCGCGTCGTCATCCGCACCATATCCATAGCCATCGGACTCTTGCCCTCCCGTCTTCGGTCCCACCGGCTTCAACTTGCCATCCTCCATTCGCAGACAGGCGACATTGCGTGTTTCTGGCTGATCACCGCATTCATTATCAATCAGTCGCTTTTGAATTGAGTCGTTTCCGGTGTTTTTATTATCCACCAACTCAAAGGTATCGAACTTCTCGGTCTGAACCTCGAGGTAAGTTTCGTCTTCTGCGAGTCCCACGCAGTTCGCGTCGAACTCCATCTTGTTCAGACCGGCGATGTCGTCGATCAATGACGTCAGGACCAGGCAATCGTCGGGATCGCGCAAGACGAGTGCTTCGCGATTCTGCTTATTAAAAAATTCTTTAACAAACGCGAGTGCGCTGCCTGATTCAAGTCGCATGATCAAAGGCCACTGTGTGGTCGTCAGTAGACCGCCGCGATTCTTGTAATCAAAGGTAGTAATTCCGTCGCGACGCCGAATCCTGACATACGATGCGCCTGGCGCTTTAAGCGTCAGCTTCATTTTCGGGGACGTCTGATGGAAACCGTTGGCGAGCGGCGCACTTGCCGATGCGAATACGAGCAGCAACGCGGAAAAGAATACCGACGTCTTCTTGATAGTAATAGCGAAGTTTTTTGTCATTGTTGTTCTGCCTTCAGTTGAGTCATTTAAATCTGTTGATTGAGATCTCCGTTTCATTCGATGGGATTGTTTATATAGCTGTCTGTAGCTCAAACATTAGCCATTCAACATTGTGCCTGACAAGAGAATAATCACATCAAGTGAAAATTCTACCAGTTGAACCAACTGCCGATACGAGTCGTTGGCAGATTTAACCTCAAAACTTTATGGAAATCGCTCGTAAAGCATTGTGGAAACTGAAAACCGTCTCCGACGAATCCGTTTCGCTGCCGTTATCTTTATAGTGCGCGGTAAATTTGTTACCGCAAATATCCCCTTTTTTGCGGAACCACTCATCTCGAACGGTCGTCCTTCGGACGGTATAGTTCGAATGTTCTCCGTACAGGTGGGACAAGTCTCCGATGGTAGTAGTGCTACCCCAATGTGACCCAGTCGCCGATCCAGAGTTTTCGTGCGCGCCCTTTAGCACATATATATAGCTGTGATACTCGGTATCTAATCTTACAGACTGTGCCCGACGAGATCGTGCCTTGAACGTCAGCTTGCTTTAATACCGAGCGTTCAGCCAGTCAAAACATCCTCGGAGCGGAAGTCGGAAAACGGCCAGAAACAGGCAGCAAGTTACTTTACTAGCACTTTCGTGGTAACCGATTCGGCACGCTCACGTTGAATTACAATCAAATACAAAGTAGCCATATATCGAGGGTGAACGCTCGGAGAACCTTTTAGCCCGTACAGGCTCCCGCAGTGCCATATCGGGTAAGGTCTTGGGCAGTGCGGATTGCCCATTGTCGACTAGCGTCGCGCTATCGAAATCTGGAGATCAAGCACGCTGTCGTGACGCATCCGCCTAGAATTGAATATCTGAATGGCTCCGCGGAGCTTAGAAGCGCGTCATGCACTGAGCGCTCCCGCGCGGATGCGGTTTCGTCGATGCGCTTATGGTCTCTCTTTAGAGAAAAGGTCGCGAAAAAAATCCATCACAGTGTTTTCCTTGTAATCTCGAAACTCACCCGCGTCGAAGTACACTCCATAACAACTCGGGCACGCCTCGTACCAGATGTGTCGTTGCTGGGCATCTACCATCTTTAGCATGGAACAACGGCAGTGAGGACATTTGATGTCGTCCACCTGGTTAAAACGCTCCCCGGTCTTAGCGCTGCCGATATCGATCGCCTCGGAGCCTTCAATGGCCGCCAAATGCTCACGTTCCAGCATGTCGAACCATAGCCCATTGCATCCGTCACAGCGTTCGACGTCGATATCGGCGTACGTGACCGTTTGCATCGTCTCATTACATTTTGGACACAGCATTTTCTCGATCCTCTATTCTGGTTGTCGCGGTATTCACGCGAATTCGTCCATTGTCAGAGAGTACTCGGATTTAACCCCTTTTTCCGGATGCTTGCGAAAAGGCCGATAATGCCCCGTGGAGGAACGTCGTCAGCCTTGTTAACTTGCGAGCCGCATCCTCCTGAGCGCTTGAGTATACTCGCGCATTTCGGCAAACGAGACTACCGCCTATAGCCGATTGCGGCCGACAACATCGTTGAACATCGCCTTGCCGTCGGCAATTTTGCTCTTGATCTTTGCGAGCCAACGTCGGGCCCACGCGAACTCTATTGCGAGAATTGAAAGCCCCAGCGGGATCACGATCACCGCTGGTCCTGGTAGCACTATCATCCCGACTCCGATCAACAACACCGAAGAACCCAGCAAAAGAATCACGGCCTTGCGCGCCTGCTTGTACGACGTAATCGCCAGCCGTTCAAGTTCATCACCTAGCGGGGAAAGCAATGCGGCTGTATCTTGTACAGACTTCAACGACGCGATGATACCTACTGACAGTATCCCGCCGATCACCGCCAGTGAGACCAAGTTCGGAATCGGGTAATGGTGAACCAGGATCATCTTGACGCCGATATACGCGAGCAAGAAAGCCAAGCTCATCTTGATATAACGGAATCTCTCCATTAGTCCCGCCAACACGAAATACAATGATCGCAGCCCAAGAATCGCAAACACGTTGGATGTGAAGATGATAAAGGGATCGCGCGTTATGGCGAAGATTGCCGGAATCGAGTCAATCGCGAATGTAACGTCGCTAGTCTCGACCAAAACAAGTGCGAGGAAAAGCGGCGTGGCTGTTCGAACACCGTTGACACTGACGAAAAATCGGTTGCCGTGAAACTCGGTCGTAACGGGATAGACGCGACGTACAAACCGAATGATGAAGTTTTCCTCAAGCGAGACGTTATCGTGCCGCATCACCAGCATGCTCGCCGCGGAGAAAAGCAACAACGCACCTAATATGTAGACGACCCAGTCAAATCTTTCGAGGATAGCGACGCCCCCAAAAATCATTACTCCACGCAAAACAACCGCGCCGAGTATTCCCCAGAATAAGACTCGATGCTGGTCTGCGAGTGGCACCTGAAAATGCGCGAAAACCATTGCAATGACAAAGATATTGTCAATCGACAGAGACTTTTCGACCAAGTAGCCGGTGAAATACTGAATGGCCGCCTCCGCTCCCGATAGCCGTTCCGTGTCCATGTCCCAACCGGCTGGATTGAGCTCGTAGAGATAGTAAATTCCAATGTTGAATACGAGCGCGAGGCTGATCCACACAGCCGTCCAGCCCAAAGCTTCGGGTAGAGTGACGACGTGCGCCTTCTTATGAAAAACACCGAGGTCTAAGGAAACGACAACGGCAATCAGTACGAGAAAGCTGATCCAGACGAGGGCGGTAAAAGTAAACATCAAACTGATTCTGCTTTTTCAGACGCTGCAAGAATGGCTGCCTTACGTTGGCGTACTCGACGGGCCAACATGTTCAGGCCTTCGAGTGCTTTACCAAGTTGTTTCTCTTTCTTTTCCTTTAGGGAATTTAGCTTATCGTAAAGGGCAGCGCGTTTGGCCTGAAATACGTCAGGCGCATATTTGCCGCGCTCGGCGTTTAGTTTTCGCAGATCCCTCTTCTTGTCCTTGATCCTCTGTGTGATTTTCTCGATGTGTGGAAAGAATCGTCCTTCTAAATAGTTTCCCTTGCGATTTTCAAGATCGAAAATTCGGCGAAGGTTCTCTGTTGAAAACGACTGATCCAGCATCTTGGCTCCCAGGCACTTTGCTTGATTCTAAGGATGTCCGTCGATCGCGCCAATAATCAGCCTCGATTTACGCAAAATCAGAAATCGCTACCCTGATACTTCCCCGATGAATCGGCGATGTGCGCAAATAGGTTAGCTCAAAAACAAAAAGCCCACAGTAACAATAGCTTAGTTACTGCAGGCTTCTTGCGTAAATTGGCGCACCCGGAGAGATTGATTCAGATCGCCTTTGGGCGATCTTCACCCCTGCGGGGCGCCTTCGGCGTCTAAAACGCTGCCGCGTTTTTTCGAACTCCCGACCACCTGGTTCGAAGTTCGGTTGGCAGTCGTTAAGTAATTGTTATCAATGAAAAGTTGTCGGGACGTCCGTTGCACGATTTGCCCAACAATGCACAACGACGCACAACCCAATCACGCAAATCTCCCGCACTACGCGAAGCGTGCGTACAGAAAAAGTGCGGCCAAGCTGGTGAGTACGACGATGCCCAGTGCGCTCCAAACTCGAAAAAATCGAGTCGGCTGGTGCTCAATCGGAACACGTGCTGACGTGATCGCAAGATGGTTCAAAAGCGCTGTTATCGGCCCGACTATGAACGCGGTGATAGTCACAAAATCGATAAACTTTTGGAAGTTACTCATTAAATATAAAAGCGTGAAAGCCGCGCCAACAGCAAGCAGTCCCATGCTGGCATATAGCAACATGGACTTCTCGACTTTGACTGAACTTGTCGAACCAGAGGACCTCAGAACCGAGACACCAGTTGCCAGCAATCTCGGAAATCCGTCCAGAACGGTCATTAGTGTCGTGAACATAACGAACAGCGCCGAAATGCCTACTATTGTGCCAGCCCAGTTGCCAAGGTTCGTTGTGAACAACGCAATTACCTGTTCAGCGAAGGCTGCCGCACTAACTGCCGGCATCTCGCCAGTCGTGTGCATTACGCTAGCGCCCATTAAAAGGAAACAGATTGCGAGTACCGCGGAGGTGAGGTAACCGACGTTGAAGTCCGCAATGGCGTGCGACATAGACGGTGTAATCCCAGTCGTTCGCTGCTTCGCGACCGACCAAAGCGATTGAAGGACAGACTGATCCAGCGCGGACGGCATAAATCCCATTAGTGCAATCACGAATCCGAAGGTCTGGATATCTGCGATTGGAAATATGACCTGAGTGAAATCCCACTCGATACCAGGCAGGGAAATGACTGTCGCGCTCAAGGTGGTGACTGTGAGAATAAGCACAAACACTTTCGTCATACGGTCCAGAAAATTGTAACCACCGATCCCGAGCATGATGATACCGAGCGCGATCAAGCCTACGGCGACGTAACGAGCGTCAACGGCGCCACCAGTAACAGCGAGCAGAATCGCAGCAGTTACGACCGCAACCGCTGCGATAATAATCGCCATTACGGCGACCTCACACAGGAGATACACCACTACAATCCAGGCCCCAAGATCTCGGTAACCTTCGATTAATGATCTGCCAGTTGCAGTGGCGTACTGCGGTCCGAATCGAAATGCCGGGTACTTGATGATATTGGCGAATATGACGATGCCTAGCAGGCCGAGGCCAAACATTGCTCCTGCGCGAGTTGATTGCACAAGATGTGATGTGCCAATTGCTGCCCCGGCGAAAAGAATCCCAGGGCCGAAGGATTTCCAGAAAGGTGATCTTGTTTCTGAATTCACAGTTTCTCTTCTACCAATTGGTCCGAATAGCGTCCATAACCGATATCTCGACCGAAATGATAAACATCGTTCTCCTCGGCAAACGTTTCCCAAGCACTTTCCAGCTCCAATACAACGTCGGGAACGTCGTTGGCCAAGTTGAGCGTTTCCCCGGGGTCTGTTGCAAGGTCGAACAGCTGCCACTCACCCTTGCCGAGTGGCGGACCGAGCCATAGCGACTTCCAATGATCGCGGTACACGGCACGCGCACCATATATTTCAAAGGCCAATGGCTCGTCGTGGCTGGGGCCTATCGAATCTCCGGATAGAGCTTTCAAGAACGACATTCCCTGCATCGGGCTGATCTCGCCTGGTCCAATGCCTGCGACGTCAAGGATAGTCGGCGCAATATCGATGATGGATACGAGTTCATCGCTCACGCTTGCATGACCACCCTGCCCAGGAAGCTTGACTATCAACGGCACGCGGCTGCCGCCTTCCGACAAAAAGCTCTTGTACATACTAAAGGGCCCCGCGCTGACATGCGCCCAGCCACGCCCAAGCCAAACGTAGGAACCCTTCCGCCCCATGTTTTCGTGGTCCAGGTTGAATTGCTTCGGAACCCAGTCGGCGTTGTCCCGAACTCCCAGGACGTCGTTTCCTTCCGGACCGTTGTCAGAGAGGAACATGATTATCGTATTGTCGTAATGCCCACTGTTCTTCAGATAATTGACGAGACGACCAATCTCGTGATCCAAGTGGGAAATCATCGCAGCATAAATTTCCATGCGCCGTGCTTCAACGCGTCTATCACTTTCAGACAGCTCTTCCCACGAACCGAGTACCACTGGCAATGGCGACACAGTGTCACTCTCATCAATAAGTCCCGCGGCAACCATGCGTTGCATTCGTTCGGACCTGACGGCCCGCCAACCTCGATCGTAGTGACCAGCGTATTTGTCCAGCCACTCGTCAGGCGCCTGCAGCGGCCAATGCGGGGCCGTGTATGCGACGTGCGCGAAGAATGGTTTATCTCCACGCGCAGCTTCATTGATGTAGGAGATAATCTTATCTGTGTAAAACGTTGACGAAAAGAAATCGTCGGGCAACGTCTTTATCCGCTCATCTCCCTCCCAGTACTCCACCGGGTTCTCATCCGACAGATTGCCGGACGCATCGGAAAAGTGGCTCCCGCCGCCGTTCTTAAGAAAGAACGACCGTTCGTAGCCCTGCGAGAACGGCAACGATGAGCGATTCGAACCCAAATGCCATTTCCCTGCCAGCATTGTCGTGTAACCATCTCTTTTTAGCCTCGTGGCTAGAGATAAGACTCCGGTTTTGAATTCCCCAAGATAACCGGGCCGACCCCTGACTTCCGGGAAACGCTTTACGACACCCGGGTTTGCGCCGAACCCGACGGCATGATTGTCAATTCCCGTTACTAGCATCGCCCGGGAAGTTGTGCACGTGGCGTTTGCGTGAAAGTTCGTTAGCGTAATTCCGTCGCGCGCAAGCGCGTCAATATTCGGTGTTTCGATTTCGCTACCGAAACGACCAAGATCACTGTAGCCAAGATCGTCCGCGACAATGAGAACTATATTTGGTGGCCGGACTTTCTCAGTAGCCTGCTCACCACAGGCGAGGAGAGAGACGATTGCGCAGACGACGATGGCGATTCTTCTAGTAACAGTTATCCTGGACATGTGAGCTTGAGATAGGATCAACATGTCATCGCTTGCCGGTTGCGTAGAACCTTATCAGTTAACTCACCGACCTTGCTGCATCCGAGCAGCGCCATGTCGCGAAGAAGCTCGTCGCGAAGCAGCTGTAATACTCGTTCCACGCCTTCCTGGCCACCGGCAGCGAGACCATACAGATATGGGCGACCAATTGAGCACGCGTTGGCACCAAGTGCGATCGCTTTCAATATGTGAGTTCCCCGTCGAATCCCGCCATCGACGATGAGTTCGGCGGCATCGCCAATGGCGTCTCGCATCGGTGCCACGCAGTCGATTGGCGCTACCGTGCCGTCGAGCTGGCGGCCGCCGTGGTTAGAGACCATGATCGCCGAAGCGCCGGCGTCGACAGCTCGCCTGGCGTCGTCTGCACTTTGCAGGCCTTTGATGACAAACGGTCCGGGCCATTGTTCAGCTAGCCACGCCGCATCGTCCCACGTAACGGATGGGTCGAATTGACTATTTACATACTGAATCAGGCTCATGGTTTCCCCGCCGCTTTTGCTGTCCGAGACATTTGCTAAACCGAAATCCGGGCGCAACAATGAATTCAATACCCACCTGGGGTGAGTCGCAAAACTCCACAAACTGCGCAGGCCGAATCGCGGCGGCACGCTCATGCCGTTGACCAGGTCTCTTTCCCGATTACCACCTACAGAAGAATCAACTGTCAGACATAGAGCCTGATACTTCGCGGCTTTGCAGCGCTCTACGAATTCGCGCGTAAGACCGCGATCTTTGAATACATATATTTGAAACATCTTTGGCCCAATGGATGCTGCTGCGGTATCTTCAATGCTCGTAGTCGCCAGTGTTGACAACGAATACAAGGTTCCGAATTTTGCAGCCGCGCCGGCAACCGCCGGTTCCTTGTCGTGGTGAAAAAGTCGCGACATCCCGGTAGGTGCCAAAAAGAAAGGTAGCTCAAGGGTTGTGCCAAGAATGCTTGTTTGTAGATTGATCTCTTGAACGTCTCGGAGCTGGCTGGGTAGCAACTCGTAGTCGTTGAATGCAAGCGTATTTCGCACCATGGACCATTCATCGTCCGCTGCGCCGTCAATATAGTGAAACATCGGTGCAGGTAGTGCCCGCTCTGCGCGCCGACGCAAATCCCCGATATTGTTGCAGGCTTTTAGTGACATCCGAATATCGGCCCTAAGGTTCTTGCCGATACACAGTCTTGCCTACCTTGCGATTTCATATTCCGCCAGGGGATTCATCGTATCGATATTCTTGCTCGGCTCTGGCGGTAGCCAGGCAAAAAATCGGATAGTCATTTTCTCAGGTGACACGTCAATGATGGAAAATCCGTTCTTTTCGAGCGGCTTCAGGCTCTCATCGACAGAAAGACTGGATGGCGGCTTTGCACCAGTGCCTCTAAAGCGAGAGGGAAATCCGGGCCCAGATGATCCAAGTGGGCCGACACAAACTGCGTGCACAGGATTATCACGAAGGTCCAGGCTTCCGCTCTTAGTAATCTGCCCGTACGACAGCGCGTGTAGGTCGCCCGACATGATGGTCGGCAGGCGGTTCTTTTGGCTGGAAAGCATTTCGATAATGCGCTGGTGCTGAGACCACCAGCCTGACGGCCAATAAGGTTTCGGTTTGGCAATGCCTAGTCGCCCATCTTCCTGAAGTAAGTCCGGATACCACTCTCCCCATTTGCCCGCCGACCAACCTATGGGTGTCGAAGGCATATGCACGAGATGCGCAGTATCTTCAGAGGTCGTGCGCGCCGCTAGCCATTTCTCCGCTGACGGTGGAATCATCGTTCCTGATGGACCCTTTAAGGAGACGTAACGTTTGGTGTCATAAATCAGACATTCAAAGAGACGCCCAAAGCGAAGCGTGCCAAAGACCTCCGACAGATCATCACCTCTACCGGGACCGGAGCCAGGCAACCAGGAATCGCGCGTAGCATCTGGCAGAAATTCGGGGTAGTACAACCGTTGTGTCGTGCGTGCCGCATCCAGCATGCTTCGATCAGGTGGCAAAGAGATATACGAATCATGTGCTTCGTCGTTCTCAAACATATCGTGATCGTCCGTCGGCATGAAGACCGGCACGGACCGCAGCGTTACGCCATAAAGCACTGCAATTTGATCGTCCGCGATTTGCTTCAGTATCAGTTCGTTTGACGATCCGAGAATTGGCAGGTCTCGGTCTAGCGAACCATATTCTTTAAACAATTCCAGCCACGGTTTCTGAAAGGCCTCTGGCCTGAACCCCATTGTCTTTTGGTCCCAATAGATGTGATCGCCATTGGCAATCACAACGTCTGGGTTAAAACTCAGTCCTCTTCGGAGCAGTCTCCGTCGATCAGCCATGTTAAGAAAAGAGACTTTCTCGTTACCGCCAGCGCAGGTGTAGGCAAAAATTCGAAGGTGGTCTGGCGCAGCGTCGGGTGCGGGAAACGTCTTCAGCGACCAGGGATCCGTGCGGGTACCACTATCTGGTTGCTCGAGTTGCAGCTCGTACAAGGTGTCCGGTTGTAAGTTTCGGGCATGAAACTGCCAAAAGCGTCCCTCCGTATCGGTTCTCATGCCGGCAATGTAAGACTCGCCAATGTGGAGGCGCGGCGGCGCCTGCAAGGCCTGACGGAATGACGTCTTTACGAGAAACGTATTGTGGTTGACCATTGGAATCAGGTGCGCCAGGTCGCCCTGATTCCAATCATCACCCGAACCTTCTGCTGCATGCGCGCCACGCAATGAACCAGCGGTTAGCGTGCAGGGCAAAGCCGCCATAAGCGTCAAAAAATCTCGTCGCGACTTGTCCGATGTCATGCGATCACCTGGAAGTTAGATTGGCTGCGTTTTTATTCGCCGAAAAAGTATTCGAATTTCACACCATACTGACTTCCACGCGCAGGAGTACCAGCAATCACGCCGAATGGAGCATCGTTGACAAAGCTCAACGCCTGGGTGAAATAATCTTCATCGGTAACGTTCTTACCAAATACGCCTGCAGACCATTTTTCGCTGGCCGCTCTATAGGACACGTTTACATCCAGCGTTTCGTATCCATCCAGTATGAAAAGCTGATTTCTTGCTGCATTTGAGAAGAAGTCGTCCACGCCGGCAAAGTCCAATCTGAACGTTAACTCCCCACCAGCTGTCATAGGGGCGGCATACTCAGCACCAATGTTGTACTGATAATCCGGGGTGTACGGAAGTCGAGTGCCATTGTCGATGCTGGCGCCGCCTTGCGAAATCTCACTATCCATGATGCCGATGTTGGCATCAAAACGCAGATTATCTGTGGGCAACCAAACAATTTCTGCTTCAAGGCCGCTGCTCTCCGCTTCGCCGATATTGTTCACAACGGTTCGGGTATTGCCATTGTCGAAACGCGCGACCTGGCTACCAAACTGCAAGTCCTGGAAGTCGTTTAGAAAATAGGTGAGGTTTAGACGTAAAGTATCGCCAGCTAGGTCACTTCGAAGCCCGATCTCGTAAGTATCCACCGTTTCTTCGTCAAAGCTGGTGACCCCGTAGGTTGGTGGAGCAAGATCTTGACGTATGCGATCGTTAATACCGCCGGCACGGAATCCGCGGGCGTACGAAACGTAAATGAAGGCGTTATCTGTCGCCTGGTATTCGAACGACAATCTTCCACTAACCGCGTCCCAGCTATCGGAGCGATCGACAATGAGGTCGCCGGTCGAACCTGTCGGATCTAACGGGTCGAACTGAACCGAGTCTCCGGCGTTGTTGAACTCCTGTTGTCGAATTCTCTTTTCGTCGTCTGTATACCGAAGCCCGGTTGTTATCGAAAATGTGTCCGTGAAATCGTAGGTTACTTGGCCAAACACGGCGACACTTTCCAAATCGTGGGGTAATGTCGTTCGTGTCGTTGTAGTAGCCGCCCCTGGTCCTACCTGATCGAAAAATGCTGATCCTCGTACACTCCAGGATTGAACACTGTCTCTGCTGTCATCCGACGACTCATCATAATAAAACAACCCACCAATCCAGGATAATCGATCGTCTGCGGCGCTACCGGAGAGCTGTATTTCCGACGACAACGATGTCGACTCACGAACCACGTTTTGGTTTTCGAAAAGTGGGGCCCGCGTCCCATCGAAGTCAAAATTCGACTTAATGTCGACATTGCGGTAAGTATTGGCCCACCTCAATTGCATTCCATTGGTCAATTCCCAATTTAACGTCAGGCTCGCACCGGTACTGCTTGTGTCATTGTTCGCGAGAAGTGTTGATCCACTTTGGGTCGTGCTTCCAATTGGGTCCGAAAGCACGTCGAATCCGGCAGCCAAGGCCTGATTAACTCCGTTGCCAACCACGTTTGGTCCCACTGTAGTGTTCGGATTGTCATTGATCGCGAGTAAAGAGTAAGCGGAACCATTCGAGTCCGTGTCAGAATGATCAAGCGACGCCAAAATTTCGAAAGAATCGGACGGAGCGACTCGCAAATAACCGCGAACAACATTTGTTGCCCGTTCACCGAGCTTCTGGCCAATAGCATTGGTTTGAAAACCGTCCTGGTTAACCGAAGCCGCAGACAATCGCAGTGCTGATGTCTCACTCAATGGCAGATTCACGCTGCCCTTAACATCGAATCTACTATCAGAACCGGCGGTCACTTGGAGTTTCGCGTCGAACGCGTCGTCGGGTTTCTTTGTAATGTAGCGTACTGCACCGGCGGTCGCGTTTCGGCCAAATAACGTTCCCTGTGGACCGCGTAGCACTTCGATGGATTCGACGTCAACGACGTCCAGAAGCGCGCCGTCGCTGCGGCCATAGTATGAATCGTCAATGTACAGTGCGACTGCGGATTCCTGATTGATTGCATTCCTACCCGATCCCAAGCCTCGTATGTAGAAAGAGCCGTTGTTCGATCCAAGCCCACCACCGGCACCCATGAATACATTTGGTAGCTTCGAACTCAAATCCGCTAGATCGGCGATGTTCTGTTTTTCCAGAGCTTCCGGACTAAACGCAATCACTGAAACCGGTGTTTCCTGCAGGCTTTCCGCCCGCCGACGTGCAGTGACCGTTATTTCCTCAAGCGTGCCGTCCTGAGCTATCGCAGTGCCTGGAACCCAAGGCAGCACTGATAGAACAACCAGCGTAAAGCAAATGTTTTCAATGGACCGATTCATGGTTTCCCCCGAGAGTGCATTTATTGGTCAATCGTCAGCCTGCTATTTGACGCCCTTGGAAATTATTAGACAAATATTACTTATGCATGGCATCATCATTTTTTTTGATAACACTACAATTATTGGCGACGGTGACCACTATGGAACTTCGACACATTCGCTATTTCATAGCGGTTGCCGAGGCGAAAAGCCTGACGAAAGCGACAGAACATTTGCACGTCGCTCAGCCGGCGCTATCGCAAAACATCAAAGCGCTTGAAGGTGAGCTCGGCGTGAATCTGTTCACTCGCACCCGACTTGGCGTCTCTTTGACGGATGAGGGTACAAAGTTCCTTACTCACGCTTACGAAGTAATGCGACACGTTAATCGGGCGCAAATGAGTGTGCAGGAAACAGCGGCCGACCCCAGAGGGGTTGTATCGATTGCACTTCCAGCAAGCGTGAGCAATGCAATTGCAGTGCGACTCTACCAACTCATCGCCACAAACATTCCGAATGTGCAAATCACGGTTGAAGAAGGTCTGTCAGGGACACTGGTTGAAAGATTCAACCAAGGACTGTTTGACGTTCTGGTCGATTTCGACACCGATATTTCTGATGAATTGCGAATCGAACCATTATTGCGCGAAGAACTATATTTCGTTCACGCCGGCAGCCTGAATGAAATAACCGAAGGTGACGTATCTCTCACTGACATTCAGCCCTATAAACTGAGTCTGCCCAGCCCGATTGACGCGCTGAGCAGAGCCGTGACCCGATTTACCGAGTCCGAAGGAATTAAGCTGCAGTCGGCACCGCACACGAATACGATGCACTCAGCAATCAATTTAATTCAGGCAGGTTTGACGACGGGCATATTACCTTGGTCAGCAATTCATAGAATGGTTGGCCCGGATCTCATCGCACACAGAATCGTAAAACCCGCAATGCATCGAACAGTGAACCTGATTACCCGTGTATCTCGACCAAGATCAATTGCAATCAATCGTGTCATGGAAATGATTCGCCTAGCGGTTGTTCAGGCAGTGGACGGAGACCAGTGGAGAGGAGAACTCTTCATCGATCGAAGGGAAGGACGAAACCCCAGCACTAGTCTTGAAGCTTCCGCCAGTACAGCGGTTTAACTGCTAGCAGAGCCAGACCGCAAATCAGCGTAACGATCCCGGATAGTACGAATGCGAAGTTGTAGGAACCGGTTGCATCGTGAACCCACGCCATGAGAAACGTTCCGAATGCGAATCCGGTGGTTACAAGTGCAGTCAGTAGCCCGATTAGTGAACCAAGCTGATCGTTTCCGTAGCGATGCTTTGCCAGTATTGGCGCGCAGATTACAAGGGCCCCGTGCGCCAGCCCGCGAATCAAGGTGAATAAAAAAGCTGTCAATACACCGACAACAAATAATCCGAAGAATGCCGAAAACCCAACCAACAAATAGCAAGCGATGACGCCCGTATAGGAATATTTATCGAGAACACGACCAAAAAGCACTCGGGATAGGAGCGATGCGAAATGGTATGCACTGATCGCGAACATCACGATCGAATAGTGAATGGTCCTATCGACCTGGAGAAATAGTACGGTGTGCTGAATCATTCCTCCATCAACAATTGCGACGATGAAGAGGCTCACAGCAATCAGCCAGAATGCGCCGTCAGTCCGGTAACGTGTCATTTCCGTCTTTTTTGCCAAACCCGATACCGGCGCAGCACGAGTGATCTTTTGAAATTGTCCTTTGATCAAGTATGAATAAACGGGCAATGCCACTACGAGCGCGATGACACCCATTGAAGCCATCACGTCCTTCCAGACATAGTGCTCCAGCATTGGCGCGATGATGAATGGCAGCAACAAACCCGCAACGCTATTTCCCGCCAACGCAATCCCCACCGCAGTACCTTGTTTTGTCGTGAATTGATGCGAAACAAAGACCTGGATAGCGGTTACAGCCCCGAATCCGGACAATCCCAGACAGATTCCGACCGCATAGTAGGCTGACAATGAGTCGACGAACCTCAGGCCAATCAGTGCTAGCGCGCTCAAAACCGCAGCGGCAATAACGACCCAGTATTCCCCAATTCGATCGACGATTCTGCCGACGATCAGAGATGCAAAAGCACCGCTGATCCAATGCAGTGATCCAAGTAGTGTCGCCTGCTGCCGGCTCCATTCGAACTCTTCGATGACCGAGCTGTAGATAAACGGGAGCGAGACTGCGGGGATACCGAAAGCGAAAAAGAGTAGGGTCGCGCTTGCAAGCAAGACCGGCCAGCGACTACGAAGTTCAGTGTCCACTTTGCCTTGAGTCAGTCGACGCCTAAACCGAGAGCGTCCACTGCGTGCTTGGCAAGTGCCGCACGCAAATCTGAGATCACTGGTGCCAGTGCCGAGTCGCCTATCAGATTTGTAACTTCGTAAGGGTCCGAATCCAGATTATAGAGTTCCGCCTTGTCGGGAAAACGAAGCCAATGGATGTATTTGTAGGGTCCTTTACGCACGACCCGATAATCCAGATCGACGGTCCACGGCATCGGGTTCTCATGACTGTAATACTCCATATAGCCAACATCGCGTATTTCGTTGCGACTGCCATCGAGAAGTGGAAGTACGGAGCGACCCTGCACCGTTGCAGGCACAGGAACCTGTGCAAAATTCAGTATCGTGGCTGCCAGGTCAATCGACAGCACTAAACCTTCGACCTGGGTGCCCTGTGCTTCAATCTTGTCGTATCGAATCAGCAACGGTGCTCGAAGAGCTTCTTCGTAGGGCAAACGACGTTCGATACTCAACCCGTGCTCGCCAAAAAAGTAACCGTTGTCGCTGGTAAATATTATCACGGTGTCGTCGAGATCTCCGGAAGCGCGTAATGCTTTCAATATACGGCCCGTGCTCTCGTCGATTGCCAACATCATTTCGGCACGGCGCCGCACGGAGTTCTCCGAAGTGCCCTCATCGAGGATTGACCCGAATTGCTGCTTTATGGCGGCCGACTGCTTTACTTTCAGCGCTTGCAGAAGAACGGGTTTTCCGGCTGCATCAGCCTCCGAGAATCCGAAGTTCGGCGCACGTTCTATTACACGATCCTCATAAACTCCCTGGTGGCGATCCGCGGGGACAAATTTGCTACCGCGTGATAAATCGGCCGTGCCATCGTCCAGCTGAGTCAAGTCCGGATGCACGGCCTTGTGGGCGACGTAAAGAAAGAACGGTTGGTCTCCGGATCGATCGATGAAATCGACCGCGCGGTCCGTCAACAAATCCGTAATGTATCCTTTAACTTCCTCTGTTCGGCCGTTCTCAAAAAGTTCCGGATTAACCGTTCTCCCCTGGCCCGCAAAACTCACCCAATAGTCGTAACCGGGCCGCGGCGTTGGGTCGTTGCCCATGTGCCACTTGCCGACATGTGCGGTTTGATATCCGGCCTTCTGCAGATCGATCGCAAACAGGTCCAGACGGTGGCTGGTGTGACTCCGCGACGTGTTGTCGGAAACGCCATGTCGTGACGGATACTGCCCCGTCAGTAAGCTTGCGCGATTTGGCGAACACAATGGCGTGACGTGGTATGCATTCGTAAACGTCGCACCACTTTCGGCCAATGAATCAATATTTGGAGTATCCAAATATTGGTGACCGCCCGCACCATATTCGTCGAACCGCATATCGTCGACGACAATCATGACTACGTTTGGGCGTTTATCCTGCGTAAGCCCAACTAGTGGTAACAAGGAGAGTAGGATGGTTGCCGCGATTGATGTAAGTCTTAAATCCATACTGACCGACTCCCGTCGAGTAACAGTGCAATTAAGCACAGACAGCTTATGACTGATCCCTGACGATTCACCGTCGTGCTTACTTCAGGAAGGACAACTAGACGCTGGATCCTATCTCTAAGGATCATCGTATTGCAATTTGGGTAGGAATAGTCAGCGGCATTTATGCTGGCCTATGGATACACCGCCGCTGAACATCTGCTGGCAAAGTGCGTAAGCACACGGGTCGCGGGAAATTCGAATCATTTGGTTACTAACCTTGTTGTTCTGCTATTTAGCCGTATTACCCCACAAGGTCATGCGTAATAGTTGCGGGTTCTCTCTCACCAGATATCAATGAGGCGCATGCGCAGATTGTCACGTTCGGACGGTGTCAATTCCTTAAACGCATCCAGCATCGGCACCCCTGGCCACCCCTGATCAACGACTGTCAGCCCGTCCACACTTCTCTCCGACTTGTAACGAGGAATGACGTGAAAGTGAATGTTAGGGTCTATCATCATGAACATGAGGTAGTTGATCTTGTTGTATTCGAATTCTTCGCCTAGTGCACGTTCGATGTCTCCAATTACAACACTCATTTCCGTGAATGATTCAGTAGAAAGGTTAGCGAATGCTGTCTCCTCGGATATTGAACACAACACGAGCGATCCAAGCGTAACTTGTTGCTCTCGCAAGAGAACCACCCAATGTTCGTACTCTCGAATTAGGGTATTAGGGTAACCGAAACGGGTCATGGTTTGATTTGGCATTGCGGTATTCTCGGGCCTGAGGCGATCAATAAAGAGTAGTTGGTCTTTGATATAGTGTACTGAGAACTTTTAACGTTCAATGGAAATACCTTGACGCCATTAGTTTTTGCTGCAGTTTTGATAGCCGCTGCTCTACATGCATCTTGGAATGCATTGGTTAAGAATTCTGAAGATAAGTATTTCAGTATGACTGCAGTCGTTTTAGGCCATTTTCCGTTTGCATGCGTCGCTGCTACATACGCTCCTCTACCTGACAGCTCAAGCTGGTGGCTAATTCTGGCTGGCGCGGCTCTGCATGTTGGTTATCAACTGTTTCTTTTGCAATCGTATCGGACCGGTGACCTCTCACACGTTTACCCGATTGCTCGTGGAATTGCGCCGATGTTAGTTGCCGCTATTTCGGTCGTTTTCTTGGGTGTACAACTGACAGCTCCTGAAATGATTGCAATCTTGGCTATCGGAATTGGCATCATAAGCCTTGTATTCGTTCGTAACAGTGACGGTTTGCAGAACCAGAACGCAGCAACCATGGCTTTAATTACAGGCTGCTTCATAGCTGGATACTCACTGGTCGACGGTTACGGGACGCGTCAAGCAGAAACCGCACTCGGCTTTTTCGGATGGTTGGCGATTATTAACACAATTGTATTTTCTCTAGTTATCTATTTTGTGAAACCGGGCGTATTGCGCAACGTTGCAACAAAAGGTACGAAAGCGGCCTTGCTGGTTGGCGGTTCGTCTTTCGTCGCCTATAGTATAGTCGTATGGGCGTTTACTCAGGCGCCGATTGCTTTGGTTACGGCGCTACGCGAGACGAGCATAGTGTTTGCGTTGCTAATCGGTGTGTTCTTTTTGAACGAGAAGCTCAACATTACAAAGGTCTTTTCTACCTTCCTTACATTGTTTGGAGCAATTCTGTTGCGGTACAACCGATAGCCAATCTGCCAATCATCTACATTGCTGAGCGTCGAACAAATTTGCTCAACACTCAGAATTAGATCCAGTCTTTTCTAGGACAGATTGTTCACCCCCACTGAAGGTATCAAGTTTCCAGCTAGGTCCTTCGAGCGTGAGTAAGAGCGAGACTTTCGTTTTGTGATCAACAAAGACTTGGCTCGTCACTAGGTTGTTTTGCAGTCAGTCATTTGCCACGCAGAATGCTATGAGGGAATTTTGCGTACCTGACGGTAGAACCTATAGCCAACACTGCTCCCGCAAAACTCACGCATAGTAGCAATTCAAGAAGGGGAAGCGGCGCGCCCGGAGAGATTGATTCAGATCGCCTTTGGGCGATCTTCACCCCTGCGGGGCGCCTTCGACGTCTAAAACGCTGCTGCGTTTTTTCGAACTCCCGACCACTTGGTTCGAAGTTAGGTCACTAAATCGTAACTAATTGTTATCAATGAAAAGTTGTCGGGACGTCCGTTGCAAGAATTGCACGACAATGCACAACGTAGCATGACTCAATCACGCAAATCTCCCGCAGGTAGCAACCCGCCGATTACAACAGGCTAATTGCCATGAAGCTTGTCGCTATTGCACCTGCCATATATTCTGTCTGTTGATATGATCCAAGGTGTAACTATCGAGCTGTAACGCGCACACCATCATCGACGCCCTCTCCCGGATAGACGACAATCACATCCCCGTCGGTGAGACCGGAGATGATCTGCGCTTGGTTTGCGGTGCGATGCCCAACTTCGATAATACGTCGTACCGCTTTCCCATTCTCCTGTACAAACAAGGCCCAATCGTCACCATCGCGAAACAGCGCCGTTAATGGAACCTTAAGGGCGTTTGAATCTTCCCAAAGAACCACTCGCACATCGACTTGATAGCCGTGGCCCAATCGTTGCCACTCATCGCGGGAGCTGTCGAGATCCAGGACGACAAGGACGCGCTGCTCTTCGATTCCGAGCGCTGAAACCTTGGTGAATCCGAACGGTTCGACGAGACGTACCCTAGCGCGCAGTGGCATGTCGCCCCCCCAGTTCTCTATAAATGCACTCTGACCTGGCCGGACCTTGACCGCGTCTATAGATAAGAGATCAACAATAATCTCCAGTCGATTTGGATTTCCGATTTGAACAAGCGCGTCACCGGCCCTGACAAACCCTGCAGACTCGCGTAGTACCCGCAGAACCTGTCCATCGACCGGTGACGTAATGTAAACACACGCGCAAAGCGCCCGACGAGACTCCATTTCAACGGGAGACATCAACAAAGCTCGTGCGCGTTCAAGCTCGTATTTTCGAACCTGCATATTTGCCTGTGCCACACCAATTGTGGCCCGACTGGTCTTGAATGCACGCTCAGCGGCTTCCAGATCTCGCTCCGATATTGTGCCGTTCTTCGCGAGTTCTCGGGCACGCTTGAGTTCCGAATCTGCGAATTGCTGCTCGGCTACGGCTTTTTCCAATTCCGCGCGTGCCAGAGATTCGGCCGATGTGGCGGCACTCAATTGCGCCTCCGCCTCCGCTTCGGTGCGAGGATCGAGGAGATCGGGTTCGGTTGGTTCGATTTCGGCAACGATGGTCTCACTCGCAATGACCGGATCACCTGGTTCAGCCTCAATGCGACGAAGTTTCCCCGTTATTGGTGCGGAGACTACGAATACATCTACGATACGCGTCTCTCCTTCATCGCCAACGGTCAATACCATTGGTCCCGATGTGACCGTCGCCAAATCGACGACAAGTGCACGTGGCCAAAATGCAATCAGTAATCCAATGACTACCAGCACAGCAATCGCTGTCCAGAATGTTAATCGCTTGTGATTCGCAATCATTTCTTTTACTCCCGGGTTTTCAGTGCGGAGATCAGGTCGAGTTTGTCCACCCAGCGTTTCATGGCAATTCCTGACACAATGCTCGCGACAAGTAGAAAGACAACCGCAAAGCCGTAAGTCGACGGCGCAATGGCAAGCGGAAATCGTACTAACTCGGTCTGGTATCCGCCTGCATTCACGAACAATGCCGTAAGCGCCCATCCGAGCAAGCAGCCAATGGGAAGTGCCAGGCAAACCAGCAGCATCGTTTCTCCTAAAAGTATGTAAAGTGCATCATGGCGAGAGAAGCCAAGCACTCTAAGCGTGGCCAATTCCCGACCACGCTCGGACAATGCGATGCGCTGAGCGTTGTAAGTTACACCGAATCCAAGCGCGAACGAAAAAGCGCCGAAGAATCCTACAAAGATCATCAATGATTCCGCGACTGTCTCATTGAAGTTCGCTATGGCAACCGATTTAATGGCCACTGTCGAGACCGCAGGAAGATTCTTCAACTCCACCAGAAGTTCATCCTGCTTTGACTCATCAATCAACGCATTGACGTACCCTGTGACCGGACGATCCATTAATAAGCGATTCAGCACACTGATATCGGTGTAGGCAAACATGCCAATGTAGGAATCGTAGACGTCCGCAACCTCGAGTGTCCGTACGGGACGGCGACCCTCCAGGACATGCACTTCTATTTTGTCTCCGATACCAACCTGCAGTTTTTCTGCCAATAGTGATGTCACAATGATGCCTTCAGATGGGACTGGCAATGGTCCGCGCTTGACATCAAAAATACGTGTAAGACGGGCTGCCTTTGCGAGACCTTGAAGGGTACCGCGGTGTGTGAGATGTCCGGACACCAAGTCCGCCGGCACTATGCGCATGGGTTCGACGGATAACACTCCCGGCAACCGCGCAATGTCGTCAAGGATCACCGATGATTTCGGTTCCGTGAACCCCAACGCCATGTCTTCTCGCTGCATCTCGTCGAATTGGGACCCAAGGATTTCGTCTACAAGATCGGTAAACTGAAGAGACAACACCATCATTGCGACAGCCCCGGCGAACCCCAAGGCGGTAACAGTGGCGCGCCCCGGCCAACGGCCAATTTGCCTCAAGATGATACGTGTTGGCTCATCGAGCGATTCCACGAAATTTTGAAATATTCCGAATCCGCGGTGAAACGTCGGCGGGGGTGAGGGGCTCATGGCAACGATTGGTGGTAATCGAGCAGCATCACGAACGGCACGCGCGGTTGCCAGCAATCCGACCGCAAGGCTGACGATTGCCCCAATGACAAACGCAAAGGGGCTGGGCCGGTATATCAGCATCGGAAAATTGAGCGTTTCAGCGTAGGTGCCGGTGCTGAATTGCCCCAGCCAGGCACCAAGCCCCCAACCGAGAATTATTCCCAATGCCGTAATAGCCATGACAAATTTTGCGTAGTGCCAGCCAACTTCTGCGTTGCTGTATCCGAAGGCTTTCATCAGCCCGATCTCGCTTCTTTCGGTCGAGATCAGTCTCGTCAATACCGTGTTGGTCAGAAAGGCCGCTACCAGAAGAAATATTGTCGGCAATATTCGCGCCGATGTCCGGTTCTGTCGTAGTTCGTTTTGCACGAACCAGGCGGAAAGGTGATCCTTTCGATCGATCGCACCAAAACTGCCGTACGGCGCCAGCAATTCATCAAGCACCTGGATCGTCTGCCGGGTATCAGTGCCGCGCAACACGGTTAGTGACAGGTCATTGAATGCGCCGTCGTAATCGTAAGCGGCTTCGAGCGCTTTTCGACCCATCCATAGTATTCCGTAACGCTTCTTATCCGGCATAATCGAGAACGGACCAATAACGTAAATGAACTCTGGCGACATTGCCGTGCCAACAATTCGCAATTTACGCTTGTTGTCGTTGATAATTGCTTGAATCGTATCGCCCAATGTAAGGCCGTGGGCTTTCGCAAAGGACTCGTTTATGACCACCTCGTCCGGTCGGCCGGCCTCAACCAGTCGGCCGCTTCGGAGCAACAGCCGATTCAAAGTCGGTTGCTGACCTTCTGGTATCGAAACCAGGCGGCCCATCAATGGTTCCGGAAATTCTTTTACGTCAAGCACCGCCTGCATGGAAATCCGCAGTTGCGTGCTCTGTACTCCATCCAGCGCTTTGATCCGGTCCCCTACGTGTAATGGTGCGCGCTTGACAGTTGCGAAGACATGGCCGAAACGATAGCGCTCGTAATAGGCCTCCGACGTGACTTGCAGTGCCTCATGTGTGGACAATGCCATCACCAGAAGCGCAATGCCCGAGGCAATGACAAGCGCAATCGAAACGACCTGACCTTTGAGTCGCCACAGGTCGCGCAATAGTTTTCTATCCAGTGCCCTTATCATGTCGCTACCACGTGAGCGAGCGAGCCGGCCGCCGTTCTTCATTGTGATCGAGTTTTACAATTCGACCGTCACCGAGATAAATGACTCGATCTGCCATTGCTGCGGCGACGGCATTGTGCGTAATGATCGCCGTTGTTGTACCGAGTTCCCGATTCACATTCTCAATGGCTTCCAGAACAACGACACCAGTTTTGCTGTCCAACGCTCCGGTCGGTTCGTCACACAGCAAAATCGCAGGCTGCTTCGCAATAGCGCGCGCAATTGCAACCCTTTGCTGCTCGCCGCCTGAAAGCTGCGCGGGAAAATGATTGAGGCGTTCGCCGAGTCCGACTATCTTCAGGGCGTCAACCGCATTGAGCGGATTGTTTGCGATCTCGGTCACCAGGGCGACATTTTCACGCGCCGTCAAACTGGCGATGAGGTTATAGAACTGAAACACGAAGCCTACGTAATCACGCCGATAGCGAGTGAGCGTCGCATCGTCGGTCGCAGTGATGTCTTGGTCGTGGAAGAAGACGCTGCCACGAGTAGGTGTATCAAGACCGCCGAGTATGTTGAGTAGCGTCGACTTGCCGCTTCCCGACGGCCCGAGCAGGACTACCATCTCGCCGGCATACAGATCGAGATCGACGTCGCGAAGCGCGGTGACTTCAACGTCGCCCGTCTGATATAACTTGGTAAGCCCCTCCGCACGAAGTGTCACGCTCGGGGACTCTCTCTGCTGGGTCACGACTGCCATTCGTTAGCTCTAGTTGTTCTTGTGGATTACGGGGCAAGACTGGTCAGGTCGATTGCACCAAGCCCATTCTTGACGACGTCAACTAGATGCTCAATAGGTGCAATCCGCAGAACCGACGTCGCGAGCGAAAGATAAAGTCGGTAACAGTAATTTGCCCGTTAGTCGAGCGGCCTCGCGCCTTCTGAAACGAAAGGATTACCAAGGTACAGGTAGACTGTGTTGTTGCCGCCCTCTGCCAGGCCCCATGCAAGATAGAGTGGCCCAAGCGGTGTGTCTGCGCCAGCATAAAGCGAGCCGGCGAAACGCAAATTGCCGCCGCTGATCTGGTCAGACGTATCCCACACGTTACCGGCTTCGAGGCTCAACCCGGCATACATCGGCATCCAGAGATTGCGATTGAGACGCCGAAAAGTCGTCAATGACGCGAGACCGTAGTGTTGCCCGACAAATCGATTGGCCGGGAATCCAGACAATCGACCTAATCCACCGAGCAGGAATTGGCTCTGCAAGGGTGCGTCGTCATTTAGCGTCGTGCCACCCTCGATTCCCACGAGTATCGAATTGTCACCCCAGCTCGTTCCGGCGAATAACAACCCAGCAATTTGCTCGAAATTAGCGTCTGAACCCGCCGCCTTGCGAGACCAAAAGCCACCAACTCCAGCAGCAACACCTCGCCGCGGAAAGTTCGGGTTGTCCAGGCGATCGTAACGCAGCGTCGCGAAGTACTCTCCGATCTCCACCGAATCGTCAGTTACGTCCAACGCACCGACCGTGACGTCTGCATCCCCTGTGAAGCGATTCCAGCCAGCCCGAATCTCGCTGGAATGACCTATTTCCGTACCTGCGGACAAGGCGCCTCCCCAGCCTTCCACGCGAAGATCCGCCACCGCGGTATCCTGCTCGAAGAATCGAAAATTGCGCCTCCCAATCATTGCTTCCGCCTCGACAAAGTAACGCGATCGATGGCTGACTGGCTGGTACCAATTGAAATTGAGGCTCTGGCGCTCGCCCAGATCCAATTGTGCGCGCCACTCGCCGCCCAGGCTGTTGATCGCCGTTCTGAGGTACGCGATGCCGAGATTGAAATCCGATCCCTGGGAGAAGTCCTCTGAAAGCTCCAGACCGAATTGCAAGTAACTTGGACCCCAGGAATTCGGTAAAACATCGACGATGACATCAGCGCCTGTCTCGCCGGGCTCGATCTGATAGTCGATGCGCTCAAATAGATCGAGGCCATAGACGTTGGCGATTCCCCGTTCGACTTTTTCCGTTGATAACGAATCTCCAACGTTCAACCCCAGCCTGTTGCTGATGAGTTCGGTGCTTATTGACGAACGATTGTTGATCTTGATCGACTGGACTGTTTGTTGCACAGATTTCGAAGACAGTGTTCGTGCAGTTAAATGCTCGCGATAGGCCGCGTCGTCCAGCGCCACCCTCGACAGCGCTGATTGCACTGCCCGGGCCGCTTGCTCCCCCACGTCGATGGTGTCCAACGTCCTAGCAAAGTCCAGACCGCTGACGCCCTCCAGACCCGGTCGAATCAGTATGTCGTCTGCCGATAACGTCGCAACGCGTTCCTGGACAGTCCGTTGAGTCAGGATATTTGTCATCTGGTCAGCGACGGAAAGAATCGAATCAAGTTCCTCGTCAACGAGTAATGGTGCCGTGATGTCAACAGCGATCACAAAGTCAGCGCCCATTTGTCGAACAACGTCGATGGGCAAGTTATTCGCCGGACCGCCATCGATCAGTCGCCGGCCATCGAACTCGACCGGCGTGAAGAATACGGGGATAGACATGCTTGCACGAACGGCAAGCGCGAGATCGCCTGAACCAATGACAACTGCCTGCCCACTAACCAGATCCGTTGCGACGACCCTGAGTGGGATCGGCAATGCGTCGAAGTCACGTGTAGCGGCATGTTCATGGAAGTTGCGGCGAAAGAACTGAGTAACTTTCTGGCCGTGAATGAGACCCAACGGAAGTGTCAGCGCGCCGTCGTTATAGCCGGGTCGATACTTGACCAGGTAGTTGAAGCTGTCGCGCTTGCGGCGGAACGGAAGGTCGCTTCGCGGTGGACTATCCGCGAGCATATCGTCCCAGTCGATACCGGCGACGGCTGCCTCTATCTCATCCGGGCTGAGGCCAGACGCGTAAAGGCTGCCGATGATTGCACCAGCGCTGGTGCCGGCAATATAGTCAACCGGCACCCGATTTTCCTCGAGGACTCGAAGCACACCAATATGTGCCCCGGCTTTCGTTCCGCCGCCGCTCAATGCGAGCCCGATTCTCGGACGCTCGCCAGGCTCCAGTGCATGAGAGGGATCCGGTCCCAGGAGTGATAGGCACACTATTAGCAGACTCGGCAGATGACGCATGGCCTCTGACTCCTTATTAGAAGGTGTTCAAGTTCTGTCGACCAGATAATGCAGCAGCAAATAGACGCCGCCCATCCCCGACCCAACGACGATGGCGTCAAACTGCGTTAAGTTGCCCGTCGCCATTACGTTCTCTCAAGATAGAAGCAATTGGTAACGTAAAGGTAGGTTATTGCTGCGCTCACCACGATCCGTAGTTGACGCAGATTCTTTTCGGATTAACCGCGTCGCTGCAATCCGACGCGAATTAGCACAGCTGATGGTCTAGGCATATTACCGTGTGACTACAGCGATGGAGAAAAGGTAGTATTGATCTTTGTTCTTGAGCCAAGAGCCTATCTATTGTGTGATCGTGGACTGCATGTGTTTACTGGTTACTCTCGAATGTTGCAACCAAAAAATATGATATTCCGCAAAGCGCCGCGCCGTAAATCAGGAAGGTGGAAAGAACAGAAGAAAATTCGTAGTTAGCGTTTCCCGATAGCGCGAAATGGAGAACGGCGTGAAGGACAAGAAAGCCACTCGCAATTCCTTGAGCCAGTAGACGAGTCTTTAGATTGATGCTGGCGACGAAGGCAATGGTTAGGGCGAAGATCGGAACGTGTGCAATGAGAAAAACGACTTCACCAGAGGATTCGCTTAGTGTATTTAGAATCGGCAGGAGACGCCATTCGTGGTTTGGCATCGCATCCATCTCATGGGTGAATAGCAAGCCGAGCCCCAGGTAAAAGGCAATACCCTTCATGTGAAAAAAATTCTTGAAGTTTTGTCAATCATCGCCGGCGCACTCACGGTTGGCTTGTTCGCTTTCCTGATTCGGGCCTATATGCCAGTACGGGTTAGGTACCGTTATACCGGATACTTTAGAATAGGCTCATCGGGTCCGACTCAAACTGATGATGCCGGGCTGGCGCACATCGACCAAGAATTCTAACTCGTCTCGCCAGACCGAATCGTATTGATTGCCGGAATATCCCACGCTTCGGCAATTTTACCATTGACGATTCGCCAAACAACGACAGCATCAAACTCCACAGATCTGCCTTCAAAGTTCATGCAATTGCACACTTGCGTGACAACCAGTTCATCACCGGCCGTCCGACTATCAATTACGTTCACCCGGAAACTACCTTTGCTTCTTTCACCCAGCTTGCCAAAGAAGCTCTTCAATTCATCAACACCGCGATAATCGCCTTCCAAATCAGGTAGGTTTGGATTGAAATAGTGCCATACAAAATTATCCGCGAGAATACTTGCGCATTCATCGAGATTCTGAAGATCGAGTTTTTTCAGAAGAGACATGTTGGGATGCATAGCGTCCTCCATTTGGTCCATTTGCAGCGGTGAATAGGACTGTCGAAATCCTATTTGAATCTGTTCCTTTCGAAGTTGAGTGTCAACTCACGAGCCGCATTGCCGATTTGTTCGGCCACCGCTAGGACATCCACGGAGCCCAAGTCTTCGAGGACCATGCGCCATGAAACTGATGCTTTCAGGATATCGCGCCGCAGACGGACGTTGTATCGTGAAAAACCGAGCCGCACGTGATTTCGCAAAAAGACCACCGGGCCGGCGGATGCAATTGACTACTCGAATTGTCAAAGGCGCGGTATCCGATTCATCAGTATTTGCGTGTCTTTCAATCACTCGCATGGAGCTTTCGAACGTGACACTGAGCCATTCGCCCGAGGTCGAGCAATGCTCGTCTGATTGGCATTCGGGCAATAGTAGCATCCAGAACTCGGTTTCGTTTCGTTCGAATCTTCGGCTTCTACCTATTGTCGATACGCGCCGCGCATCGACATTATGTGGAGTTCAAAGATTGAAGTGACTGCTGCGGTCGAGACCGACAACGAAAAGGATTAGGTCATGAATGCACGCCGAATCAATGTCATCTTGTCACTCGCGCTCGGTGGCGCCGTCGCTGCCGTCGCTGCCGTCGCATTGGCCCAAACCTCTGAAGAAGTCCTGCTGATCGAGCAGTCTGTCGATCATGACGTATACGCGGCGCGCGGTGAGGTGAATGTTCGGGCTACGATCGACGGTGACTTAGTTGCCGCCGGTCAACGTATTACTGTCGACGGCAACGTGACCGGCGACATCATAGTGGCAGCGCAGGATATTGAGATTCGATCCGAGGTGGGCGACGACGTACGTGCAGCCGGTCAGCATATTCGCGTCATGTCGCCGGTTTCGGGTCATATCGTCGCTGCGGGTCAATCCGTAACGGTCGGCCAATCGGTCGGCGACTGGGCATGGCTGGCCGGTGACACCGTAGAGGTTCTTGGCGATGTTGGCGGCGACCTCAGGATTCGTGCCAGGAAAATTACGATTGATGCGGAAGTCGATGGAAATGTGCAGTTGATCGGCGACGAGCTGCGCCTCGGACCCGAAGCAAACGTGCGCGGCGATCTGAGGTGGCGTAGCGACAACGAAGCCGATATCAGTCCTGAGGCAATCATAGAAGGCAAATTCATCGAGGAACCGTTGCCTGGTTTCGCGGAAGAGAGTACTGGCCGCGCGCTCTCTTTCACACTTAGCGTCATCGTTGCGGTTATGGCGCTGTTTTTGCTGTTCTCGCGCCCGCTGCGCGCGAGTGCCGACCGGATTGCTACGCGCCCTGGCGTTTCGTTTGCAATTGGCTTTGCTGTGTTGGCAGGGATGCCCGTTCTAGCGTTGATTCTGGTCTTTTCTCCACTCGATGCCTGGTTTGGTCTTGCCGTGCTCGGCATCTATTTCGCTACACTGTTTCTCAGTGTACTGACAGGTCTGTTTGCGGTCAGCGATCTTGCGCTGCGCAGGTTTCGCCCGAAACCCGCTGTGTGGCAAGCGTTGGCTGCGATCTTTGTCACCGTCGTGACGGTGGGCCTTTTAGCCCAGGTGCCTTATTTGGGGGTTATTGCAGTGCTGACAATCTGGTTGCTTGGTGTCGGAACACTCTGCTGGGGCGCCTGGGTAGCTTTGCACAATTACGAACTTGACAAGCTACAACAGTCGTAACTGATCAGGAGTATCCGCCTCGGAACAGGAATCTGAATGATGATGTTAGTCGAGTACATCCCCGGCCTGCTGTGGCTACAGGAATATCCAATTCATTTCACAGGCTGTGATTTCAATTCCCGGATGGCCGTCATTAAAGTTGCCAGACAAAGTCCGACGCAAACAGTTGGGTACCTCCCGCAAGATTGCGGATATCCAATCCCTTCATGAGCGCAATTTTAGAGTGCCATGGGTCACGATCGTCGCTCCTCGGCCGCACTACGGTGCAAACGCACAAATGGATTTCTGAGTTCAAATTGGAACCCCATAACCGTAGGTTGCACGCGAGGCGATAAGAATTGTGGAAACTCGAAATTGCCCTGACCAGATCCGCTGATGCATAGCACAGTTTTCCTCTTCGCCAGGTACTCTGGTTGACGACTCATGACATCGTGCTTCATGGCGCCACCGGGTTCGTCGGGCAACTCATCGCCGACTACCTCGCTCGGCATCCGGAGAGCAGTCGATTCTCCTGGGCGATCGCCGGCCGCAATCCGGAAAAGCTCGCGCGCGTCCGAGACTCCGTCGCCGCTCGAGGGACTGAGCCGGGGGTGATCGTGGTGCAGGCCGCGGACGAAGCGTCGGTCCAGGCGATGGTGGCGGATGCCAAGGTTGTCTTGAACGTGGCAGGGCCCTTCAGCCAGTACCACGGCGACCACATCGTGGGTGCGTGCGCGCGCTCGGGCACCCACTACGCCGACCTTTCAGGCGAGTACTGGTTTCAGCGGCGCATGATCGACGAGTTCCATCCGGAGGCCGAGCGTACGGGCGCCAAGGTCGTTCTCGCCGCCGGGGTCGACAGCATCCCGTCGGATCTCGGCGTCCAGCTCGCGATCGAACGCCTGTCAGCGAAAGGTGGGCGGGCGCGGCAGGTCAAGGCGCTGTTCACCAGCTATGCGGGCTCGTTCAGCGGTGGCACGAGCCGATCGATGCAAGCCCGCAAGGACGATTCAGCAGTCCGACGAATACGAGGCCGAGTTCCACACCGACCCTTACGTTCTGGCGCCCGGCGCCGAGCGGGCACACGACGGCGAGACGGTCGCCGGTTGGGATTCGTATCGTTTCGACCCCGATCTGCGGCGGTTTGGCGGGCCGTTCTTCATGGCCCCGATCAACGCGCGCATCGTACGCCGCTCGCTCGCGCTCGACGGGCACCTGCCTTGCACATACGAGGAAGGGATCTCGGTGGCAGCCTGGCTAGATACAGCATGGCTCTACGTGAGTCGAGGTTTCGGCTACTTCGTCGGCGCCCCCATTCCATTGCGACCACAGTCGGGCGAAGGGCCTCCTCCCTGGCTGCAACGGGCGGGCAGCTTTTGCGTGCGGGTCCATGCAACGACCGAAGACCGAGCCAGGTCCGCGCTCGTCGAGGTTCGCGGCACCGGAGACCCTGGCTACCTCGCGACCTCGAAGATGCTCACCGAAGTCGGGCTCGCCTTGCTGCTCGACGAAGCGCCGCCCCGCGGTGGCGTCCTGACCCCCGCCACCGCGCTCGGCCCGGTCCTCAGGCGACCGCCTTGCCAAAGTCGAGGAAGGCCGCTTCATGCAGTTCCGAGAGTTGGACTAGCGATACTGAAATCGCTGGAACCACTTCGCTATAGAAGGAACTTCAACCAACCCGAGCTGCCTCCGAGCCTGAATGGTGATGACCCCATACCTTGGAAAGATCTTCAATCCAATTAAACATGATTTGTCTTGCCAGCGGAAAGTTGTTCAGCTGACAGTGTGCTTCCCCACACTCATACTTAGTGACTATTCTTTTGCTTTGACCATACTTCCCAGGCGGTTGAAGAACTCATGCGCCTGACGGATTCCTTCACCTCCCAGCGCGTTCTCGCCAGCCATCACCCGGTTACGCTCAACCTGAAGCTACGACTACGATTTTCGCTCGTTCGCTAGTCCATACACGCAGGCAGCTAGCAATCGCGACGCAGATGTAATTCTGATTCTCCAAGACTGGATTTCACGTGACCGGCTCGAAAAGCGTGGATTCGATCCTGCTATCCAGCAGCTCGGGCACGACCCAACGATACAAACGAACATTCGTTTAAAACGATTGCTCCACTCACACTCAAGTCTGCGCCTTGAAGATACCTACGGAACCAATGCCTTCGTATTCATCAAGCCAGGAGGCAAGAGTAGCGATATACCGATGGCTGATGTGTTGCGATCCATTGCGGACTTCACCGGGGAAAGCGGACGGTTGCCGCTCATCGACACCGGCTGTTTCCTGCCAACAGCGGCTTCTGGGGTTTCCTTATACGCCACACCTAGGAGAGAACGACCTGGCTCGTCACCAGGTTGTTTTGCAGTCAGTCATTTGCCACGCAGAATGCTATGAGGGAATTTTGCGTACCTGACGGTAGAACCTATAGCCAACACTGCTCCCGCAAAACTCACGCATAGTGGCAATTCAAGAAGGGGAAGCGGCGCGCCCGGAGAGATTACTTGAAACAGCCCATCGGCTGTTTCAACCCTGCGGGCTTCGCGGCTACGCCGCTCCGGATCAAAACGCTGACGCGTTTTGTCGAACAGAAGTTCTCACCTTCATCGCTGCACTTCTAAACAAAAATGGGCCCCGATGGGACCCATTTTCGTTTAGTGGCGCGCCCGGAGAGATTACTTGAAACAGCCCATCGGCTGTTTCAACCCTGCGGGCTTCGCGGCTACGCCGCTCCGGATCAAAACGCTGACGCGTTTTGTCGAACAGAAGTTCTCACCTTCATCGCTGCACTTCTAAACAAAAATGGGCCCCGATGGGACCCATTTTCGTTTAGTGGCGCGCCCGGAGAGATTCGAACTCCCGACCACTTGGTTCGAAGCCAAGTACTCTATCCAGCTGAGCTACGGGCGCAATGTTTTGTAGTTCTTTTGCGATCTTGTGGCAATTCATAGTAGCAGTGCTTCGCACTGCAAAGTACTCCCCTCGTCGCTTTGCTCCTCGGGTCCGGCCACTCCCCGGTAGGGTCGTGGCGTTTGCCGGGAAATTGCTAGTGCAATTTCACTGCCGGCTCACCCAGCTGAGCTACGGGCGCATTGTTCGGTGCTGCGTCTTGATTCTTTAAGAAAACGCTAGAGAGCAGGAGATTGTACCGATATCGGCATAAGCGTCAACGCAATCTAGGCGTGCTCCAGAGCTGATTCGAACTCCCTGATGATATCGGCGCTGTCCTCGCAGCCTACGGACAGGCGGATCAGATTGTCCCGCCAGGGTTGTGGATAGACCAGCGTGAACACGTCTCCGAGGCTCACACCCTTGCCAAACCCCTCGTGACTGTCAGCAAAGCGATTCATCTCCGCTGCTCCGCCTTTGATGCGAAAGCTCACAATACCGCCGCATCCGTCCGGCAGCAATTCTGCGGCCAATACGTGCTGTGGATAACTCTTTAAGCCTGGGTACTTGACCCACTCCACTTTGGGATGCACCTTTAGATACTCGGCCAGAGCCTGTGCGTTTGCAGAATGCTGCCGCATCCGTAGTGGCAATGTCCTGACACCGCGCATCACCAGCCATGAGGCGATCGGGCTGAGGCATTGCCCAAACGAATCGAGCTTCAGGCGCCCTTTGTCCATATTCTCCTTCGAACCCGCCAGCACACCAGCGACAGTGTCGCCATGTCCGCTGATGTATTTGGTTGCAGAGTGCAGCACCGAATCGGCACCTGTTTCGGCCGGTCGCAACAAATAGGGGCTCAGGAAAGCGTTGTCAGCAATTAGCTGCAAACCATGCTCATCCGCGATTGCACGCATCTCCGGCACGTCTGCAATGTAGATATAGGGAATGGTCACCGTCTCCACAAAAAGCGCTCGCGTATTTTCCTGAATGGCATCTTTCACCTGGTCGAGATCGCGCACGTCGACCATGCTGACCTCGATATCCATCGCCGGGCAATCCACCTCGAACAACTGTCGACTGATCACGAACAGATCGTTCGTAACAACAACGTGCTCTCCCGCTCTTACACAAATCAGGATTGAAATTGCCACTGCGGCCATTCCCGACGACGTCACCAACGCCGCTTCTGTTCCTTCCAGCGATGCCATTTTCACCTCGAGCGCCGCCGTAGTCGGGTTGGCCGTGCGGGAGTAGAAAAAGCTGTTGAGCGGATTCATCACTGCCTCGGCCATGTCCTCCGCCTTATCGAAGGAAAACGTCGCCGTTTGATAAATCGCCGTATTGTGTGCCCCGGGTGCCCGATCGGGACGTTCACCGTCATGAATAGCTCGGGTCGAAAATTTGCGCGGAATAACTTGTCCTGAATATTACATATTGCTGATGACATACCCGCCCAGCACTACGGCCATGACAACAGGTACCACCCACTTCAGCCAGGCGAAATAGCTGTCATGCCATGCCGCGTTATGGTCGCCAAAAATCTGCAGCTTCGTGTTGATTCTGCCAATCCCCCAGGCAACCGTGATCACTGCAATCGTACTCCCAAGCATCTGCATTCCCGAACCGAAAATCAGGTCCAGCGTACCGACAATGTTTGGATTCAACGCGCTCGGCAGCATGACAGTTGCTTCAATAATAAGGATAGCGAAAATGACCTTCGTCCTTGCCGCATCGATCTGCAGCTCTTCGCTAATGCTGCCCACGATCGCCTCAAGCGCGCCAATCGCGGACAAGAATGCGATCAGGCTAAGTGCCAGCAAGAATCCGCTGCCAAGCAACCGACCGCCGGGCATCACGCTGAACAGTTTGGGCAGCGTTGAGAAAATCAGCGTCGGGCCCTGCGCGAGATCCATATCAAAAACAAGAATGGTTGGAACGATAAACAGCGACGCGAGAAACGCAGCACCCACATCGCCCAGCGCCGTCATGCCGGCAGCCCGCACCAGGTTCTGTGTCGGTGCCATGTAGGAACCGTATATGACCATGATGGTGCCAGCGAGGCCCAGCGAGAAGAAAGCCTGTCCCAGCGCCGCGAATATATGCTCGGTTTCGAGCACCGAAAAATCGGGTCGCAGGAATGCGGCGAATTTCGCCGGCGCGCCCGGGAGGAACAATGCGTTAACGACCAGGTAGACGATCACTAAAGCAAAGAATGGCACAAACAAACGACTCACGGCTTCGATGCCTTTGTTCAGTCCGCGATGGAGAACAAACATGGCGAAGCACAGCACGCCCAGCGAATACGCGTATTGGAGCCAGCCGTTTGCGAACTGCGTATCGAAATCCTGCAGAGTCGAATCGCTAAACCCGGCAACAACTGAAAACGCGGCGGTAAAAGCGATGTTGCCGATGACGACGATGTAATACGACGTCGATACCACCATCGTGAACACGAGCAGTCCGCCAATGCGTCTGCCCCAGGTCGATCCCCACACCTTTGATAGCGCGCCAATGGGCCCTTTGCGCGTTTCCCGACCCAGTGACCACTCCGCGGTCATCGCCGGAATTGCGAGCAACATTGTGAACAGCAGATACATGAACAGGAATGCAGAACCGCCATACTCTCCCATCATGTACGGGAATCGCCAGACGTTGCCGAGACCCACCGCGACGCCGATCATGGTCAGCACGGCCACAAAGCCGGATGAGAAAGTTTCCGTTCGCGCCATCGATTAGCTCGTTGTTATTATTTGTTCTGTGGCGATATGACCGAGACCATTATTAGCCAATTATCGATTCCCGCGCTATTGCTAGCCCCACTCTTCCACGCGATAGACCACATCCCCGCCAGCCTTCAGGCGCCAGCCTGTAATCGGATTCTGATGATAAGGACCGGATCCGGGTCCACGTGCCTGCATAAATGCCGCACGCGTCGGCTGTACGTAGCCTGTCTCATCTATAGCCCGACTCATGATCACTGTGTCTTTTCCGTCCCACTTGAACATGTGCCGGAATCGCACGTGGGCTTTTGGCAGGATCGGTCCTTGCAACGCCGCCTGATGCCAGGTTTTGCCGTCGTCGGTACTGACTTCGGCCGCGGCAATCTTTCCACGACCGCTCCAGGCAATTCCCTGCACTTCGATCCAGCCTTTTTCCACGGTATTCGGATAGCTCGGGTACGTAATGATCGAGCGGGCATCCATCACGAGGCTGAATTGTCGCGACACACCACCCCTGACGGGTTCCGTGTACTTGGACGTTTCCTCTCGCGTCATGAAGGGCTGGTCCGAAACCTCAATTCGGCGCAGCCACTTCACGGATGTATTTCCCTCGCAGCCCGGATTTAGAAGACGAATCGGGTATCCGTTTTCCGGCCTCACTGCCTCACCGTTTTGCGCGTAGACAACCATTGCCTCATCCCAAAACGCTTTAGGAATGCTCCGTGTCAGAACGGCCGCATCAGCGCCCTCTGCAAGAAGCCAGCTCGCATCCGGTTCAGCACCAACCTCTCTTAACAGGGTCGACAGCATGACACCGGTCCACTCGCTTTGGCTGGTCATTCCAGCAATTAATTGCGCCGTGGTTTGCTCGGGTGCGTCGCGATAAAGATTGCCGGAACACTCGAGAAAACAAATGCGACTGGCGGCTGGCAAGCGCTTCAGATCGCTGACAGAGAACGTCGTCGGTCGCGATACCATGCCATGAATGACGAGCTTGTGTTTTTCCGGATCAATCGACGGCACACCGGCATGGTGCCGCTCAAAATGCAGTGCTGCCGGAGTAATCGTGCCGTGCAGGTTTTGCAATGGTGTCTCCGAGCTGGTGCGTGCGAACGAGGCAACGCGCTCCAGTTTCTCAAAAGGCGAACGCTCGCCAAACTCTGAAGCGAGCCTGCCAATGACTTTTGTGGGATCAGCCGGCACCTGTGGTCTTCCCCCGGCAGACACCTGAACGTCCTGGCCATTGGCGCCGCGCGCCAGCACTGTACCCGCTGCCCCTGCCATTCCAGCCAATGCGGCCCGCCGGGTGACATTGAGTTTCCCCTCGCGAGATGTCTTGCCGTTGTTGTTTGAGTTGTTCTCCGACACTAGTGAACCTCCTTGAAATCCTGGCGGTCATCCAGGCGAAATTTCCCATGTGCAGGCATCACGACTTTCGGCAGGGTTTGCGCATTCATCTCAGCATCTTCCGGAATAATGTGATTGAGATGGAGGAGGTGCGCCGTGAGCGAATACACCTGGTTTGAGTCTAGTGTGCCTGGCGCGTTAAACGGCATGCTGCGACGAATGTAATCGAATACCGTCGTTGCATACGGCCAATAATTGCCGATCGTGCGATGCTCTCCTGCGTTGACATCGCTTGCCAGAGGAAATGATTCGTCTGCCGAATGGACGACCAGGCGATCATTCAATCCGCCTTCACCGTTTGCTCCATGGCATGCGGCGCACTGCACCGCGTAAATGCGCGCACCTTCAGCTGGGCTGCCACTTCCGGTCGGCAAGCCCTGGCCATCCGGCCTCACATCGATGTCCCAGGCAGCGATTTCTTCGGGGGTGGCAGGATGTCCAAAGCCGTAGACAATTGGCTCGCCATCGTTCTCGTCAGCAAATACGGAAACCGTAAAAAAAGAAACACAAACGGTCAGCGACAACACCGTCGCGACGGTTCGAATTCGAGTGATGGCGCTAATAACCTGGTACATATGTTCGTTCCTGCACGACTGCTGTCGATCTCTCGATAGTCTCAGAGCGGCCAGTGGAATTAAAGGGGCCGGACGTAATAAAAAGCGGGTATTTCGGTCTGCTTATGGGAGACAATCGAGTTTTCCGGGAGAGTGAACAATGTTGAAACCAATCGTTCTGGTAATTGCAGCTATCAGTCTGTCGGGTCCTGTCATGGCAGTCGAGACGGGTGAGATCGCGCCCGCCTTTACCGGTCTGGACGAATTCGGTAATGAGGTCAGCTTTCCGGCGGTGATTGATGGCAAACCGACCATCCTGTTTTTCTGGGCAACCTGGTGCCCGTATTGCAAGGCCTTCATGCCTTATCTTGAGCAGATTCAGAAAGACTATGGAGATGACATTAATGTCGTCATGATCAATCACAAGGAAAGAGGCGAAGGTGACGCTGTTGCCTACATCAAGGCGCTCAACTTCAAAGTGACGGCGGTACTGGACGGTGATTCGATTGGCGATGCGTACACGGTTGACTTCATTCCCGGGCTGATGATCGCCGACGCCGATGGCCGTATGGCATGGAAACGGGAATCGACTGACTTGCCAGCAGGCAAGAAAGTAGGCGAGTTCTGGAATATGGTTGTGAGAGAACAGCTCGACAAAATGCTCTAGCCGGTTATTCTTTGTGGATTGGCGCCCGTGGGCAGGCGCTACTACTCAGCAGACCAGACAACATGAGAGCACACGCGTCCGATCGAATCGGCAGGGCCAAGCGCCCGCGAAAAAAGCGCAAGACCAGGAAAAAGCCACGCGGCATGCGGAGTTTGATCGTGCGCCGAATGCTCGTCGGACTACTGATTGTTTTTGGCCTGAGCTGGTTGCTCGTATTGCCATTTCGCTGGGTTGATCCACCAACCACCGCATTCATGCTGCAAGACACCAGCGGCAGAAGTCCATTACTATACGAATGGTCTGCGTGGAATGATTTAGGGGACGCAACACCGGTTGCCGTCGTCGCGTCCGAGGATCAGAAGTTTGCGGACCATATCGGGTTCGATTTGAAATCCATTCAGAAATCGGTCGGCGACTTTAATGACGGCGCGCCCCTTCGTGGCGCATCGACAATCACTCAGCAAGTCGCCAAGAATATGTATCTGTGGCCTGGCAAAAACTTTCTGAGAAAGAGTATCGAGGCTTACTTTACGATCTTGATTGAGGCGACCTGGCCGAAAAGACGGATTCTCGAGATATATCTGAACATTGCCGAATTCGGGCCAGGTATCTACGGCGTGTCGTCCGCGAGTGCGTACTATTTCAGGAAGGCTCCAGCGGCGCTCAGTGATGCCGAGGCCGCATTGCTGGCCGCAGTACTTCCAAATCCAAAGCAGCTAAGGGCTGATAGCCCAACTCAGCACGTACGCGATCGTCAACGCTGGATAATCCAACAAATGCGAAGACTGCATCGCGAACAGTGGATCACCTTGATGAATTAGTATGCCGGGTGTCGCGTTTGACTATTCGGATTTTATTCTTGAATCGAACACGACGCCCAAGCCGTGGCTTAACCGCCAGCCGCAGGCCACAGCCAGGCGAAAGCACCGGCGACCACAAGGCCGTAGATAAAAGCGTCTAATAAGTACCTGGCAGTCGTCGACCACAGGTGTCCATACCAGATGCTAAACGGAATGACGGCCCAGCCGAACGTTAGAAAACCGACCGTGCCGACGAAGCGGAATACAGTCATGTACTGTGCACCCGGCTCGAGCGCGAGCGCAGCGCAGTAGGCAATCAAGATGCAGCCCGTGAGGAAAAAACCGATTTGCTGGCCCATTAATTTGCCCATCGGCGGCATCCCGCTCGGAATAATCGTGAGGTATCCCACCGGGCCATTCTTGAAGCGCTCCTGGACCGCTGGGTCCTTCATCTCATTCATGTCCATGCAATAAGGGAAGTTGTGCAATCCCATTGTCGGAGAACCCTTTCGCACCGCCTCCATGACTTCGTCTTCGTTAGTCAGCGGTTGATAGTCAGAATTGTGGTACTTGATAACCATGTGGATCAGTCCGCTGGCCATCCAGGCCAGGAACGTGCCGAGGGTGATCGGTAACCACAGGTCTATGAGGCTAATAGTCACGAGACTCTCCTTTATTAATTAATTATTAGAGGCATGCCTTCGGACGTACGTAAGCCAGAATAACAGATCTCAAAAAGGGGCTCGGTTCACACTTCCGTGAAGCCCGCGGCGAATAGTGATCAGGTACCTTTACTGGCACAAGGAATCGCGTACAAACAATAACTTACAACGCCATTAAGCTGGCGTTCAGCTTTGATGCGGTATCGAGGTTCCTGTTATGCGTCATCTAATCACTTTACTCGTAGTTGCCCTGCTTTGCGGTTGTGCCTCCTTTCCAGGCGGTGGAGACCGAAACCTGACCGCCGGTAGCGTCCAGAGCCAGATTTATATTGGCATGTCCGGGGCTGAAGTCGCGCAAGCGCTTGGCTCGCCGAACATCGTCACTACAGACGAATATCGAAACGAAACCTGGATATACGACAAGATCTCAACACGTGTTTCGGAATCAGAAACCCGAGGTGCGACCGGCACGCTTCGATACCTGGATGTCTGGGGTCCAATCGCGGCGACATCTAAAACAAACACAAAGTCCAGCAGCCAGCGTACATTGACCGTCATCATCAAATTTGATGAGTTCGATCAGGTATACGACTTCGCGTACCACACGTCGCGCTTCTAAACCGGGCGAAACAATGGCATTGCGAGCACGCTTACTCCTCCCGCTCATTATTCTGGCAGGTTGTGAAACACTGCCACGCGATGCCTTTCGACTTTCGGAATCGGCCCTGGCAACACGTGAAATGCAAACTCGCGAATATGCGTCGATGTCGGACACCGAAATTCTTTCCGCATCCACTGCGGTATTACAGGACCTCGGTTACGCTATTGATGAAGTGGAGGAGCCGCTCGGCGTTCTTTCTGCCTCAAAAAGAGCAGACGCAACGAGTGGCATTAAAGCAGTCGGCTCGCTCGCCATGGATGGCGTCAAATGTATTTTTAGTTTTCTCCGTGCATGCGACGGAAAAAACTACAGCAAGCTCGATGATGTTCAGGATATTCGCCTTACATTGATATCCCGGCCGCAGCTCGACAACGAGAAAAACGTTGTTGTTCGAATTACGATCCAGCGCGTTATCTGGGACAAGAAAGGACGCCTGTCTGTGCAGCAAACCGTTACCGACAGTTCCGTCTATGAATCGTTCTTCGACAAGATGTCGAAAGCAGTATTTCTCGAACAGGAAGGCGTGTAATGAGAATATTCGCTGGCACACTTTATATGGTCTTCCTAAGCGCTTGCGCTTCGAATAACGCAGCCATCACGGAAAGTGGCAGCCAGGTACAAGTACGCCAGATTCAGACTCGTACTTACGATACGCTCGATAAGCGCGACACGCTGCGCTCCGTACTGGCTACGTTGCAGGATCTCGGATTCGTGATTGACAAAGCCGATTATGAACTCGCCACAATCTCCGCAACGAAATTGCAGGACTACCAGATAAGAATGACAGTGACCGTCAGGGAGCGGGGTGGCGAAAGGCTGGACGTCAGGGCGAACGCGAGGTTCAACGAAAGTACCGTCGAAGACCCGCTCGCATACCAGGACTTCTTCGCGGTGCTGGATAAGGCGATGTTCTTAACTCTGCACAATGTTGACTGAATTACTCGATCGATCGGGCCCGCCTGCTCGCGGAACAATTCAGAAACAAATCAGTGAGATCTTGCCTTGCCGCGCATTAGATTTGATGCTGTAACGCTCACCACCGTTATTATGTCCCCAATTGGAGACAGTTTTTCCCTCCTAGAGCACTGATCCAGAAGAATTTTCGTGTCTTGCGCTTTTTCTTCTGGTGTTATGGAAAAACGCTTCGTCGCGACCTGCGTTTGTTGTTATAAGAACTCCACAACTGAAAACGGCAAACCTGTCGAAAGACAGGGACGCAAAGCTTCCGGTCTACGGGTTTTACCTAGGGCAGCGGGGCCGCCAGACAAGCAAGGTGCACTCAGCACCGCACGTGTCCCGTCGGGCAGCTCTCCAGCTATTCCTTAGCTTCGACTTATCATAGTCGTTGTCGCAGAACGGGTTCCAAGCGTCCGCCATTGGCCTGGACAACGGATGAATGGAACGCATGAAGCATTTAAACGGATTTAAAAGATCACTCCTCGTATCTCTCGTATTCCCCGTCATATTGAGCGGCTGCCTTACGGACAAAGTGGAGCCCAACGCATTCGTGGCGGTGGCCAATACGCAGACCAACAACGGTGCACCGTCAATTTCCGGAACTCCTCCGCAAATGGTCAAGGTCGGTGTGACGTATTCATTCACGCCAACGGCGTCAGATCCTGAAGCTCAAGTGCTGGTTTTCAGCGTGGCGAACAAACCGAATTGGGCCGAATTCGACCAGGTGACGGGTCGCCTGTGGGGCATACCGTTTCTTGGCAGCGAAGGCACCTACTCCGGGATCGAAATCAGCGCCAGCGATGGTGTGATGTCGACTGCCTTACCGCAGTTTTCAGTAACGGTCGAGCCAGTCACTGCGGCAAACATGCCGCCGGAAATAGACGGTACACCTGCGGCCACTGTCACGATTGGCAACAATTTTTCATTTACGCCAGCGTCGTCGGATCCGGACGGCGACCTTCTGACATTCGCTGCGCAGAACATTCCAGCATGGGCAACATTCAGTGCGATTAATGGCTCGCTGTCGGGTACACCCCAGTCCGGTGACGAGGGCATATATCCGAACGTTTCCATCTCCGTCAGTGACAACATCAGCACCGCGTCCCTGCCGTCATTTTCGATCCAGGTAGTGGGTCTGAACGCGCCTCCGGCAATTTCCGGAACGCCTGATAGCCAGATCACCGTCGGCCAGAACTACAGCTTCACTCCGGTCGCAACCGACCCGGACGGCAACACACTCACATTCTCCGTGCAGAACATGCCTGCATGGGCGACTTTTGATACGGGTACCGGCGTTCTCGCTGGCAGTCCTCAGTCCGGCGACGCAGGGACATTCGCGGGAATCGTTATCGAGGTCACAGACGGGATGCAAACGGCAGCGTTGCCAACGTTCTCGATTGACGTCAATGCGATAAACAGTCCGCCCAATATCAGCGGCATACCAGGCACCCAGGCGGTTGCAGGCCAAAGCTACACGTTCACACCAACGGCATCCGACCCCGACGGTGACGCTATTACATTCTCAGTGCAGAACGCGCCGTCGTGGTTAGCGATTGATTCGGTTACCGGGACACTCTCTGGTGTCCCTCAGGCCGGAGACGTTGGCAGCGCGGCGGGCATTGTGATTAGCGCCGCAGACGCGACGGCGGCGACTTCGCTGCCCGCCTTCACGATTAACGTAGCACCGACAAATAGTCCTCCCGTGATCAGCGGCACGCCTGGCAATCAGGCGACTGTAGGCTCCAGATACAGCTTCACACCGACAGCATCTGACCCGGATGGCGACACGCTCACCTACACGGTGCAGAACAGACCGCCGTGGTTGGCATTGAACCCCGGTACAGGGGAACTGACAGGAACGCCGCAAGCCGGTGATGTCGGTAATCACGGGCAAATTATGCTTTCCGCCAGCGATGGAATCTCAAGCGCGAGCCTTGCTGCATTTGGCATTGACGTCTCGGCCGCCAACTCGGCACCACAAATCAGTGGAACCCCTGCCAACCAGATCGCTGCGGGCGACTCATATTCTTTCACTCCGACGGCGTCCGACGCAGACGGAGATACGCTGGTGTTTTCAATCCAGAATGCCCCGTCGTGGGCGACCTTTGATCAGGATACCGGCACCTTGTCAGGCAACACGTCAGCCGCAAATGTTGGGACCTACAGCAATATTCAGATCTCTGTAACGGATGGTGACCTGACGACGTCACTGGCGACCTTCAACATACAGGTCAGCGCCGCATCGCTGGGGAGCGTCACGCTGACCTGGACGGCTCCAACGTTGAATACGGACGGTAGTCCGCTGACTGATCTCGATGGTTACGTTGTCTACTACGGCACAGCGCCAGACGCGATGAATACACCGGCTCCCATAAACAATCCGGGGCTCACGTCTTTCGTTGTCGACAATCTGCCTGCAGCTACTTACTACTTCACAATTACCTCTGTTAACTCGCTTGGCGTGGAAAGTAGTTTGTCAAACACTGCCATGAAAATCATCAATTGATCAACGAGTACTAACAGAGCGATTCATGCGCTTATGTTCACCATTTCGACAGGTATCAGAAACGTGCTTACGCAATCGACAAAACGTTTTTTCATTGCAAAAATTTTTTGGAAATTATGTAGAACCAGAAAACATTGATTTCATAGCGGTTTATTTACGCAAGAAAAATAGTCTCTCTATTTCGAACTCTGTTGTTGACAGTTCTTTTTCGTTTGTGAAAGTCTCGCTGAACTACGGACAACGGCACACCTTTCGTAAGGAAGGGTCGCAAAGCTACCGGTCTATTAATCAGACAGCGGAGTTACCGAAATGGAATTTCTATTAAGCATCACACCCTCGCCTGTTCTATCCGCACTCCTGTGGATCGTACTCGTTATAGCAGCACTCTACTTTGCGCGACCAACCGCGCATCAACTTTTTCTATCTCTTGGCAATGCGTTACACAAAGCATTTCGGACCAGCTCTGCGTCTGTCACCAGCGCGGAAAAAGGACTGGCGATAAGAAATCGTGATGTCCTGCTCGCCGCTGGCCGCGAGGCCAAGGAACGAATTGTAGAGCGGGAATTCGATCGCATAAACGAAACAGTACGTAAGGATCTGGCCAACTTTTCCGCCTTGCATCGCAACCTGAGCGAGTCGATCAGTCGTATTGAGGACGACCATCAGGGTGCTGTCGATGTTCCACCGGATCCGCCTGGATGGGTCAGTGCCGTTGAGGCAGTCGCAGCAATCGACTCGAAAGACAATCGGGTAGGTGTTGGCAATGTATTAGCCGACATTCATAAGTCACTGGTCAAGGCACACAAGGAGGCGATGTCTGCTTACCACGAGGCGAGCGGAAAGCGACATGCAATATTGAGAAAGATGCGGCCAGAGTGGCGCCTGATTCAACAAACGCTCGGCAAGGTGGGGAAGAACGTAGATAGCCTGCTCGGACGCTCGGTGACGATCGATCGACACATGGAGGAGTATGAGAGCATTGTGAAGGGAGAGGACCGGGCCGTTTCTGTTCTGTCGTCTTCATCGCTCGTCTACTTCTTCGTTTCAGCACTTGTCATGGCTGTGGCTGTTGGCGGCGCGACAATCAACTTCTCTTTGATCGCGCGACCAATGGCCGAGATGGTTGGTGGGACTAACCTGATTGGTGGATTTCGTACTGCGGATATCGCGGCGTTGGTGATCATTTTGGTGGAGATCTCCATGGGTTTGTTCCTCATGGAATCGCTGCGAATCACGCGCCTGTTTCCCGTGATTGGCGCTCTTCCTGACAAGACCCGGGTCCGCATGATCTGGATTACGTTCACGATTCTGTTTCTGCTTGCGAGCGTCGAAGCGGGGTTGGCATACATGCGCGAGGTCTTGCTGCACGACGAACTCGCGACCAGCGCGCTGCTTAGGGGCAGCCTCGATGTCGCGGCGACGACTGAGTACATGTGGATTACCACGGCCGCACAGATGGGCATGGGCTTTATCCTGCCGTTCGCGCTGACTTTTGTCGCCATACCTTTAGAGACATTCGTGCACTCGCTGCGCACCGTTGTTGGCCTGCTCGCGATCGGAGTACTCAGGGTCATCTCCCTGGTACTGCGAGTATTCGGGCACGGAGCGAGGCATCTCGGCAAGCTGTTGACGCATATGTATGACCTTCCATTGTTCATTCCCCTGTGGTGGGCGGCACGCGCTGTTGACGCGGACGGCAGCGACGACCTGACGGAGGCAAGATTATGAGGACCTTAAAGACAGTTGCAGTCATTCTGGCCAGTTTCGTTCTGGTCAGCTGCGCGCCCTCCCGATCCAGTAGTTCGGGGGTCTACATGCTGGTCGACACCTCGGGCACCTACCGCGAGGAAATACAAAAGGCGCAGCAAATTATCGGCTATACGCTATCGCGCCTCGACTCGACGGACACGTTCGCAGTGGCCCGCGTTGATACCGGCAGTTTCAGCGAACGGGACATCGTGGCAAAAATGACTTTCGACGATCGCCCGAGCACCGCCAACAGGCAGAAACGCATGTTCGCGGAACAGGTAGAAACTTTTGTAGCAGGTGCGCAATCATCTGCCTATACGGATATCACGGGAGGATTGCTGCAGGCCGTGGAGTATCTCAATGAGAAACAACCGGCTAAAAAGACAGTCCTGATCTTCTCGGATCTGAAGGAGGACCTCCAGGAGGGCTACATTCGGGATATCGAGTTTGATCTGGATGGGTTCGACGTCATCGCACTGAATGTTACCAAGCTTCGGTCGGACAACGTCGATCCTCGAGAGTACCTGTCACGGCTTTCCGAGTGGCAGGTCAAAGTTGAAAACTCCGGCGGAAGCTGGCGCGTGATCAATGACCTTGACGGGCTTGATGGATTGCTCTGAGATCCGGGATTACCGAACGATCAATCGACGGGAATAACCGTGCCGTCATCGTGATGCACTTCCCACTCAGGATAGCGGAGCGCCGCGAGTTTGCCGTGGAACTCGTCGTGCCCCGGATCACGTCGCCTTTCAGCGTGGCGTTGCCCCACGCTGTAATCCACACAGTAAACGTTCTTTCCCGGACCCATCCATTCATGACTCGATATGCCCTCAAACACGTCCCTGCCAAAGACACCTGAAATTCGCTCCGCGGCGTTGTCGAATCGACGCCAGAAATGCCCGATAACAACAGGCACGTCGTCGTTATAGGTGTCCCACCATTTCGACCTGTAGATCATGCGCCATTGACCCATCGCAAAGAACGGTTTGGCAGCTGCATGCACAGCGCCTGACGAAAGGACGCGAATCGGATTGCTCATCTGACCTATGACTTCAGCCTCTGCATGCGCAGGAAGCAATTCCGCCACCCAACCGGGATCTTCCAGCGCGACGGCGTAAAAATTCCGCTCCTGCTCAACCATGTGGGCCAGCTCCGCCGCGTTTCTCTTCTTGTCGACCTCGGCTTCATACTGGGCGTAAAGCCGGGTGACGGACACGTTTCGTCCCGCGTCACTTCGTAGCCTGGCGACAGATGGACCGTGCCAGCATGCATGCACCAGTCGCAATGATTCGTGCTCCAGGACAATCGGCAGCGAAGCGAAAAACCGGCGATAGTCAGCAACACGATCTGGATCGACCGGCGTGGACTGAAACTCTCCCGCCCTTTCGCCGGGATTTGGCTGGATGAACCAGCCGTTGCCGGGCAATGGCTTGTCGAGCAGGATGTTCAACTCGTGGTTTCCCATCAGGCAGTGCGCTCTTTTCTGTTTGACGAGCGCCATCACCTTGTCGACAACCGCAGGGCTGTCTGGGCCTCTGTCGATCAGGTCGCCCAGGAAAACCAGTTGGCGACCGTCGGTCGAGACTCCGTCCTGACCGTAACCTAGTTGCGCGAGGAGTTTCTCCAGAACTTCAAACTCACCGTGAACGTCCCCGATGATATCCAGGGGACAGTCAGGCAGTCGTGCGATGAGTGGGGAATGAGCGGTCAAGTCTTCGCAGCATCGCTGCTGTCTCTTGCGAGCGCGCCGATGCTCTCAATCAGGTGCACAAGATCGGCGACTGCCTCCTCCGCTGTGCCGTTGTTGGGACAGTCGATTACGCAGCGATTGTAGTCTTCGAATTCCTTCGTAAACGCGTTGTGCAACGGCAGTGGATCATCAAGCATGTGTCCGGTCCGTTTCTTCTTCCCGAGGCGCTTAATGATCACGTCTTCTCTCGCCTGCACCCAGATCACTATGAATCCGCCGGCAATCTTTCTGGCCTGAGCATAGAGAATGTGGCGAATCTCGCGCTTGTGCAGGGTTTCGTCGACCACGATATGCGGATGCTTCCCGACCAGTTCTTCGAGATCTACGAAGACCTTACGAAATAGCTCGCGTCGAATGTCATCGCCAAAAGGGATGCCTTCACTGATGTTTCGCTCGAAATCCGGATCCCCGCGAAAGACGACTTTCTTGACCTCATCGACGTCGTAATAGGGAAAATTGAAATAATCCGCCAACCCGCGAGCGATCGTCGACTTGCCGGCACCGATTGTGCCGCCCACGAATATGATCATTCAGTTCCCCGCAATAGGCGTCGATTCATGAAAATCTACCATCCAGAGTCGCGACAAAGCGATACGGACAATCCGCATCCTCTTCCGCGTAGTCGACGCCGATTCTCGGCCCGATCACAAGCGAAGATTCAGCAAACCTGATTCCGTGGTCCTCGATCCATATTTGCCTGCCCAGCAAGCTGGTGCCAGTCAGCTTTGTGTTAATACCTAACGCTTTTGCCAACGACCCCGGGCCACCGAGCAAGCTGGCGTCGACGGTCGGGCGCTTTCTTCGCTTCAGCATGACCGTCTCACCGACGCTTGGATGTCCCGCCCGAATCAGCACGGCGTGCGGCGTTCCACTGACACCGGTCACGACGTTGAACAGATGATGAATACCGTAGCAAAGATAAACGTAGGCCACGCCGCCAGGACCGAACATTGGCTCGGTTCGTTTCGTTCGTCGACCGCCGTATGCGTGGCTTGCTTTGTCAGCCACTCCGGCATACGCCTCGGTTTCTGTGATTACTGCCTTGGTCAGATTACCGTCAAAGTGGGAGCACAAGACTTTACCCAGCAAATCGCGTGCGATTTCGACAACGTTGTCACGAATGTAGAATTCGCGTGTTAGTTTCATGCGGCAGTTTCGCTGAATTCACAAGCCCATGTGGCAATCATGGCTTGCCGGTATTGACCAATGCGCTTATCGGGACCGTAGTACCTTCCCGGGCCGTGCACCGGTCATCTGACTATCGATCAGAACAGCGACGCCGGAGACGAAAACGTGATGAGCGCCTTCGGCATACTGATGAGGATCTTCAAAGGTCGCTTTATCAATAACTGTAGCCGGATCGATTACGGCAATATCGGCGATCGCGCCCTCAGCAATCCTGCCGCGATCATTCAGTCCGATGCGGTCGGCCGGCAACATAGTCATCTTATGAATCGCCGTATGCAGCGGAAAAATTTCCTGCTCCCTCACGTAGTGTCCGAGAACGCGCGCAAACGTCCCATAGTTTCTTGGGTGGGGCACACGCTCGGATGGACCTTCAATGCCGCCGTCAGACGCAGGCATGGTTGCCGGGTGCCGCATTATGTTTTTTACATCCTCTGGATTTATTGCATGAAAAACGGCGCTGCAATTGCCATCCTCGACAAGCTCCATCAAGAGTTCGGCCGCATTCTCCTTCGAAACCTCGCGCTCCCTGAGTTCGAGCAATTCCGATAGATTAAGTCCATTGATTGTATTGTCATGCGGACAGCTTGCGAGCACGACATTCGCCGGGTCATTTCCGCCCCGATCGACTTCAATGCGATAGACGATATCGCTTCGAATGCGTTGACGCTGTTCGGGATCAGCGAGCCGCTGCAGCAAGATCTCCCGGCCACCGTCAAGACTCCAACCGGGAAATAGAATCGTCAGACTCGTTGACGATGCTGTATAAGGGTACTGGTCAATCGACACGTCGACACCACGTGCCAGGGCCTCGTCGACAAGGCGTAATGTCTCCGTAGAACTTCCCCACATAGGGGCGCCGACGATTTTGTGATGTGTAATTTGTGTTGGCAGTCCGCCCTCTGCGCCGATTCGTATTGTCTCTGCAACGCTTTTCAAGACATCCAGCCCTTCCTCACGCATATGGCTGATGTAGATGCCACCGTACTCTGCGGCAACCTTGGCCAGTTCTATAACCTCCTCGGTCGTTGCAAATCGACCGGGCAGGTAGATCAGGCCGGACGACAACCCATATGCCCCTTGCTCCATTGCGGCTCGGACCTCGGCCTGCATCAACACAAGCTCATCATCCGATGGCGGTCGATCGTCGTCGCCAATGACCAGGCGCCGGATCGAACCATGACCGACGAATGTCGCGAAGTTTACGGAAGCCGGACTACGCTCGAGGGCCGAAAGCGTGTCCGTGATCGGCAGCGGAGAGCTGCCGTCGGGACCACCGACAACCGTTGTGACGCCTTGCCGAATCAGGTTCTCGGCGTCAGGCCAGCGAAAAATGCCGTCTTCAGGATCGTCCCGAACGGCATGACTGTGAATGTCGACGAATCCCGGGACAACGGCCAGGTTGCTCACATCCAGGCGTAATTCGGCAGGCCTTTTGTCAAGGTCGCCGATGGCGACAATTCGATCACCTGCAATACCAACGTCGGCAACAACAGGTCGAGTATTGTCGCCGGAATAGACGGAACCGCCTGCAAGAACGATATCCAGCGGTGCTGCCAGGTCGCTCGAAGGGCCACAACCAGCACACAGCAGCAACACGAAATAACAACAGTATGACCTCATCGGTATATCCTCTCCTGCCTAGTCCACCAGCACTGGCGCCAAATTCAATGCCACAAGTGAAACAATGATTACGCCGATCAGGTTTAGCAGGATACCGGCCTTTACCATCTGCGGAATACTGATTTTTCCAGTGGCGAATACGATCGCGTTTGGCGGGGTGGCAACAGGCAGCATGAACGCGCAACTGGCCGCAATCGTAATTGGCACGGTCAGCACGATAGGCGGCACCCCGGCCTGAACGGCGATCGCCCCCATAACAGGTAACAGCGTCGCTGCGGTCGCCAGGTTGCTCGTTAGTTCCGTGAGAAAAATGACCAGCGCTACAGACGCAACAACCAGAACTGCAGTGCCCCAGACGTTTAGAGGTGCCAGCTGTTCGCCCATCCACAATGCCAAACCGGAATCCGAAACTGCCGCTGCAAGACTCAGTCCGCCGCCAAACAGAACTAATACGCCCCATGGCAGTCGCGCCATGTTTTGCCAGGTCATTAATTGCGGTTCAGACGTTCGCCCACTCGGCATGAGAAATATCAATACCGCTGCAGTCATCACGATACCCGCATCGGATATGCCGCTCAGCCCCAACCACTCGGTTACCGGTCGTCTGAACATCCACGAAAAGACAACCGCGCCGAAGATTATCGCAATGCGGCGCTCCGGCGTCGTAATCGGTCCAAGCTGCTCGCGCAAGTGGTGCAAGTGATCGTCAACGGCCTTGCTTGCCGGTATATTGACCGGATACAAAAAGCGGGTAAGCGCTATCCATGCAATCGGCAACATAACTGCACTAACAGGAATCCCCACGAGCATCCAGCGAGCGAAGCTGATTTCAAACCCGTACGTCTCGGCCATGAAACCTGCCAGCAACGCGTTGGGCGGAGTGCCAATTAACGTTGCAAGGCCACCGATGCTGGCCGAGTACGCGAGCCCAAGCAGCATTGCCAGTTGAAAATTGTGCTGCTCCTCTTCGGTGATGTCGACGACGTTGTCACGTATGACACCGATGATGGAAAGTACAATCGGCAACAGCATCATCGTGGTTGAAGTATTGGTCATCCACATGCTTAACAATGCGCACACGAACATGAAGCCGCCTATCAGGCGGCGTCCATCTGTGCCGGTACGATCCAGGATCGCGAGTGCGATACGTCGATGCAGATTCCAGCGCTCCAGGGTCAGCGCCATGACGAAACCACCGAGAAAAAGATAGATCGTCGGATTGGCGTAGGGCGCGGCCGCCTCACTAATACTGGATATTCCCAGGGGATCGAAGATAAGGATCGGGATTAACGCGGTTGCCGGTACAGGAATCGCTTCGGTCGCCCACCAGATTGCCATCCACAAGCCCACGGCTGCGACACGCCAGGCATCATGCGACATGAAGCCCTGGTATTGATCGGCAAACAGCATAAGCCCGAAAACTGCAGGACCCAATATCCGGCCAACCTTCTGATAGGTTTGCAGCGGCACATTGTCGGTCGGGTCAGTTGTCGCTGCGTTTGAGTTCAAGTGTGGATTCTCACTGTTCCTGGTGACGACTTGCGGAATCTGTTGTTGTCGCGAACGTCGCGTTTTCTAGTATCGCTACTGCTTCGTTCCTGTGCTTGTCGAAGTGAAAGGGTACGGCTCCCAGAAAATACAGCATACAGAGTGCGCCGTCTTCAAGAAAAGCACACGCAATCGCTTGAGTTCCTGGGTTATTTGTCTGTTTCACCATAGCTCAGCGGACATTTCTTTGTTGCGTTTGATTCGAGCACGGTCAATAACGGCGGGCATTGCCTGCCGCATTCGCTGGCTGCGATTCTTTCGGCTATCTGATCTGCGCAGCTCTTCTGCTGGTCGCGTTGTAGACGCGCGTAACGTCACAGTCCACCAGGTCGGCGAGCAGCGCGTTAGATTGCCTGAATAATTCACCGTTGGTGAAACGCTCAAAATCCGCGCCGAGTTCTGTGTAATTCTCGTAAGCCGTAACTAATTGGTAGTCCGGCCTGTTTTCGCCACCACCGCCGTAAACCGGGAACCAGTGATAAATCGCAGCGTTTGATCCCGACTTCGTCAGAACATCGACCCAGGCCTCAGTGCCTCTCGCGATAGCAGCATAGGACTGTCCTTCGCTTATATTGCAGTTGGAAAATGTCAGAACCGAGTTCGCCGGCGTTCCGCCCTCGGGAAGCTTGTAATTGATCGATGCTGCGCTCACGTGCGTTGCACAGTCCGCAACCCGGGCAAAGTTGGCTATATGTTCGCCGCCGGTCGACAGCCACAGATCAGTGCCCGAACCCATTGCATTCCCGTCTGTCCAGGCCCCCAGCCAGAGAAAATCGAAGCCCTGGTCAGGACCCGTGTAGTACTTCTCCAGCGTCCATGCGGCATAGGTATCAATTCCCTTGTCGTCCATGTACGCAGTCCAGCCAGCGACCGCCCTGTCCATATCCGCAGGACCCTGGCCATCGTTATAACTGCAGGCGAGAATATCAACCGGCACAATCTTCGATGCGAGCACCAGCGCCGGCTCGTCGTCTTGTGCGAGCGCGCTGCCAATGCCTAAGGTCAGGCTGCCAGTGCATAACAGTGTTACTAGTCTATTCATGGCGATCCCCGTATTCTTTTTTTTGCGACAAATGACGCCAACCCCCGAGTCCCGGCGTCGCATGCCTAAGGGTAGCAGATATTGTCAAGATTGCGGGACGTCAGGCGACGTTTGCGCGTGGCAGGAAATCCTCGAGAACGTTCAGAAGCGTGTCAATTTCGGCGGTACTGTTGTAATGGACCGGACCCACACGTACAGCGCCACCCAACTCGTAAATGCCCAGCGACTTTGCTGCTTCGACGGCATAAACGTGCCCACTCCAGACGAAAATGTTCTGTGCCGCCAGTTCCCGTGCGACGGCATCCGGATGGACACCCTCAACTGTAAATGACACGGTTGGCACGCGCCGGGCAAGCGCGTCCGTGTCCGTAATGCCATGTACCCGGACCCCCGGTAGTTGCTGCAGTCCGCGTAGCAACTGATCCGCCAGAATCGTCTCATAGGCGAACAGGCAGTCCATTGCCGCGTGCACAGTTTTTCGGCGGCCGGAAAACTGGCTGTAATTGGCATGGTATGGATCTGCCATTGTCTCGCCGATCCATGCAAAATGATCGACGGCAGCCAGCGTACCGGCCATGCCTTCGTGGCTTTGCGTACCGGTTTCAAAACAACCCGGGATGTCGTCCGGTGCCGGTCGAACTTTATACGGCACCAGTTTTTCCATTAGCTCACGCCGACCCCACAATATCCCCTGGTGCGGACCAAAGAATTTGTACGCGGAACACACCAGGAAGTCGCAGCCGATATCCTGCACGTCGGTCGAAACGTGCGGCACGGCCTGAACCGCATCGATGTAGGTCATGGCGCCAATTTCCTTCGCCCGCGCACAGATCGACTTGATGTCATTGATGGTCCCGAGCAGGTTGCTGGCAAATCCGATGCAGACCAACTTTGTGCGCACACTCAGGAGATCATCGAGTTTATCGAGCTCAAACTCATACGATTCGGTATTAAAAGGCATCCACTTCACAACCAGGCCGAGATCTTCTGCCAGCATCAGCCAGGGACCGACATTGGCATCATGATCCATGCGCGAGAGAATGATCTCGTCACCTTTTTGCAGCAGACGTCCGATGGACCTCGAAAGGTGTAACGTGATGGTCGTCATGTTCTGGCCAAATACGATTTCTTCCGCAGAGGGCGCGTTAAGAAGATCGGCCATGGCCTGATGCGCCTCGGCGATCAGTGCATCAACTTTCAATGAAGTTCGAAAATGCCCGTGGACGTTCGCATTCGACTCGATGAGGCATTCCCTCATTTTGTCCACAACCCCTGTCGGCACCTGGGTGCCCGCCGGGTTGTCAAAATAGATCCGTGGGACATCATTGTCGGTTATGGATAGCGCCGGAAACTGGGCACGAACGGCGTCGAGATCTAGTTGCATGGATGAAACCTGTCGATGTTTTTGCGGATACTGTGCCGATCAGCGACGTGTTCGGCTCGTTTTGCGACGTCGGACCGGAAGAATCTCCGCATTTTGTCCACCCCACTTCTCGCGGTGCGCATCCGCCGCTTCCTGGCGAACCTTGGAATGGCGCGAGGACAACAGAAGAGAATTGGGATCACAGACTTCGGCCTTGATCAGGCCCAGGTCATGGGCCGCGTCGAACAGACTCGGATACCAGCGTTCCCAGTTAGGTAGAAGCTCTTCAACTTGTGCGCGGAGACTCATCGCTCGAATGTATACGACGCCGCTGTTCGTGACAATGATGCGGCCGGCGAAAATTGCACGCGGCCGGTGAGTGCAGAACGGTGAGCGGGAGGGTCAGTTATCTTCGAGCATTCTGCCAATCATCATGACTGTCGCGAGCAAAGCCGCACCCATGATGATGGTCGACATTTGCGGCAGGCCGCCGATCGGCAAACGGTCAATGCCTACTGCCTCAACCGGAATGGAGCGCAGCAGACCCGGAATAATTTCCGCAAGCTGCAACAACGGTTTCGCTCCGATCGCAATTGCGATTACGAATGCTATCGGGAGAGACAGGCGTCGCACCCACATCCGGCGACGAACGCGGGAAACCACCCGCCCGGAAAAACCATCATCACTAATCGAATCCGACCTGAATAGCGACTCAAGCTTCTTGTCTTCTTCGTCTTTCAGTCTGTCAGCCATATTTATGATCTTCGATACCAAAACTTTCCCTGACTTTTTCCTTGCCGCGAAAAATGATCGATTTGACCGTGCCAATCGGCAAATTCGCGGTGTCGCCGATCTCCCTGTGCGACAGCCCGCAAGCATACGATAGAATCATCACCGCTCGCTCCTCTTCCGTCAACACGGCCAAAAATTTGTCGAGGTCCGATATTTCATCGGAGTCCTCGGAATGCCGCGCGCCATGCGCATCGGCTTCACTGCCAACTTCTGCCATAACTTCGTTGTACCGGTTTGATTTTCGTTTTGACTGCAGAAACGTCGTGTATGCAACTTTCAGTAGCCACCCGATAAACGTTCCCTGGCCCGTGAACGTATGCAATTTGTCCCAGGCATGAAGTAGCGCGTCCTGTGCCAGATCGTCCGCCAACACGTAGTCACGCGACAGCTTGCGCAGGAAGTTTCTGACCTGCGACTGGTGGCGGCGAACCAATTCGCCGAATGCGTTGGCATCGTGCTGCACCAGCGCCTGGGCGACGAGTTCGTTGTCGCTCACACCAGGCGCACCGGATTTCTTGCCAACGGAAATTATTACCTGCGCGCCCCATAGCGCCACATGATGAGGTATGCCAGACCGATCAGGGTCGGGAATGACGCGCTACCCAGGATAGGTCCGGTCGCATCCGCTTCGTTAATGCCCAGCGCAAGAAGTGCCAGGCCAATTCCAAGCGCGATCCAGATCATGCCACGCCGCAAATCCCTATCTTTGGGTGGCTCCGGCTCGCCGATCTGCTTGATCAATTCCGGACTAAGCTCTGTCCCCTTTTCAAGTGCCATGCGTATCGTTTGCTGTGATTCCACCTTGGCCCTGAACTTCAGGTACAAAAAGGCGATAAACACGAGCGCCACTGCAATAAACATTACAACGGGAATAATGACGTCTTCCATTTTTTTGGCTCCAGTTAAGCAATCTACGCAGCATGGCTGCTCTTCACTCTCTAGATACCTGTCGCAGCAGCATTGGATGCAGCGCACGGCTCGAATTTGGCGTCTTGAGCAATTATTCTTTTATAATCATAAAGATATGATCGATCTGAAGGGCGTCAATAGCGAGCTGACCGCTATTTTGACAGATCCAGGGGCCGCATGTCGGCGCAACATCGAGGTCGAGATGACGACCAGAAGAATCGCGGCTAAAGTCCGGTTCGCCCGCCGCTCTCAATCGAGGCCAAGCGAGTGGCGCGAAGGTGCACACTTGTTGCGACTAAAGATTAATTGCACCGAACGATTATCGCAATGAGCCATTAATGCGGGCGAACGGGCTTTAGTCGCGATCAGCAATCAATCGTTCTGATCATGCCAAAGCGCCAGCAATTCAGTCTCTCGTTCCGGACTAAGGCCTGCCCGAGGGCTTGCTCGTCGATCGGATGGCAGCATTTTCCACCAGGCGATCGTGTCACGTGCAGTTTCCCGGGTCGGCCTGTTCCTGAGACCAGCCGCTGCGGCGCGACTTCCGTCCACAGTCAGCAGCTGCTTACTTTCGCCATTCGGGTCTTCCCAGATCGGCAGACCGCCTCGGGCAGCGACATCGTTATCACTAACGAAATTGGCATTGATCCAGGTTGGCGACATATCAGCGTCGGTCACCGCAAGACAATCCTCAAGAAGCGCTCCCATTTTGAAAGAACCTTTTGGCGTAACCGTGTTGTATGTGCCGCTTATTTTCTGTTCAAGGCAGTCGACCGTGAAATTGGCAAGATCCCGAACGTCGATTATCTGGATATCGTCATTCGGCGTTCCCGGCCAGAGCATCTCGCCACCACGCATAGTGCGAACAGGCCAGTAGCTATAGCGATCGGTACGATCACCGGGACCACAGATGTAAGTTGGGCGAAGGACCGTCGTTTGATCGGCGCCAACTTCAGAAATGACGCGTTGTTCGCACAATGCCTTCAGGGGGCCATAGGTTTCCCCGGTGACTTCCTCGATACTCTCATCGTCGAGCGTGCCGACGGCCGTATTCTCATCGATTGGCTGGGAGAAATCGCCGTAAACAGATATTGTGGATATGAACAGGTAGTGGGACACAGCCGAAGCCAGCAGTCTGGCAGAGTCCTCAACGTACCTTGGCACATAACCTGAATTGTCAATCACCGCATCCCACTGGCCGCCTTCCAATGACTCAAGTCCGTTCTTTCGATCGCCCACGTACAATTTAAGATCAGGGAACAATTCGCTGTCGGTTTGACCACGATTGAACAGCTCGACTTCGTGTCCGCGACGTAGTGCCTCTTTGACCATGTGCGGGCCGATGAACCCCGTGCCGCCCAAAATGAGAATTCGCAGAGGGCGCCATGGTGCACTCTCGACATCGCCATCGAGGGATACTTCGGTGTTACAGCCTGCCGCAATAGCGGCACTTCCGAGCAACCCCGATTTGAGAAATCGACGTCTGGTGTTGTTCATGAATATTCGATCCTTGTTTTTCTAATTATGATTATGAAAAGCTTTAACGGAGCTCTGGCCTGCATCCGCTCGATCGACTTCTTGCACCGATTGTAAAGCGCACGCGCAGAAATTGCGACGAGGCCTTGCGCCGACACTACAACCGCAGGAATTATCTTCTATGATTACCAGAAACTTGCGTTGAATTATCGATATCGATTCATCAGGTTTGCAAGTTCGTTCGGACCTGGCCTGAGGCTGTCATAGGGCAGTTGGGACAGCGGCGTTGCGACCGTCCCGGCGTCCAGGTGCATATCCCCCAACCCCTCGTCGATGTACAGGAGACCGGTGATAATCTCCCCCTGGTTGATACTGTCGCGCAAAAATGAGAATGCAGCTGCTCTGCTGGTCGGGTCGTACTGCTGATTCAATTTACGCAGAACGATCTGACTGCCGCCGTGGAGCTTGACTGGCATCGCTTCGCCTTCATCGTAGGCCGCGACGATCTCTTCGCTTGGCGCTATGAAATCAGCGCCAATTACGTGGTGAAAATGTTCCCTCGTATGGGCGTAACTCTTGGTCGAACCAACATTGTCATTAAATGTCACGCAAGGACTAATGACATCGAGAAGTGCGAATCCCTTGTGCATTAGTGCGCCTTTAATCAACGGTACCAATTGTTCCTTGTCGCCCGAAAAGCTGCGCGCGATGTAGGTTGCACCGAGGCCTATTGCTGTGCTCACCGGATCAATGGGCATCTGTCGATTGGGTGCTGCTTTCTTCGCGACGCTGCCAATGTCCGCCGAGGCTGAATACTGTCCTTTGGTCAAACCGTAAACGCCGTTGTTCTCGATGAGGTAACACATGTTCAGGTTGCGACGGATTACATGTGCGAACTGACCCATGCCAATAGACAACGAATCACCATCTCCCGATACGCCGATGTAAGTCAGGTCTCTGTTTGCGGCATTTGCACCGGTTGTAACTGATGCCATCCTGCCATGTACGGAATTGAACCCGTGTGACTGGCTGACAAAATACGCCGGTGTTTTGGATGAGCAGCCAATGCCACTCATCTTTGCCAGCATATGCGGCTCTACGCTGAGCTCAAAGACCGCCTGGACAATTGCGGCGGTAATCGAATCGTGACCACATCCTGCGCACAGTGTTGATACAGCGCCTTCATAATCCCGCTCTGTCATGCCCAGTTTATTTCGCGGCAGATTTGGGTGAGATATTTTTGGCTTCGTAATATAACTCATCGCTTTTCTCCAGGTACCCTTTTCAGGCCGCCTGTCCTTTGGACACTTCCTTGAGGACGCTATCCACTACAAAATTCGCACTCAATGGATTGCCATTGTAGTGAAGAATCGAAACGAGCTTTTCGGGATTCGTATTCGCATCAAGTAGAAGCAAAGAGCGTAACTGCGCATCCCGATTCTGTTCGACGACATACACTCGTTCATGCTTATCAATAAACTCGATCACGGCATCGGTGAATGGAAATGCCTTAACACGGCAGTAATTCAAACCCACACCCTGATCCTGCAGCTCTCCCAGGGCCTCCTTTACCGCACCGTCACAACTGCCTATGGTGAGCACAGCCTGCCGATTGAACTTCGAGTAATCGATTTCTGCTTCCGGGATGATTTTGCGGGCGGTCTCCCATTTGATCAGCAATCGATCGACAACGTCCTGGTACTCGGCCGCGTCCTCGGTGTAGCCGCCATACTTGGTGTGTCCGGACCCACGCGTGAAGTAGGCGCCTTTCGGATGCACGCCAGGCAGGGTTCGATATGGAATACCATCTCCATCGACGTCGAGGTAACGATGAAATTTCTCCATCTCTTCCAACTGATCGGCACTCAAAACCTTACCGCGGTCTGGTACGTAGCTTTCGTCCCATTTGAGATCGGGACACATCCAGTCGTTCATGCCGATATCGAGATCGGACAACACCATTACCGGTGTCTGCAATCGCTCCGCGAGATCGAATGCCGTCGGCGCCATATAAAAGCATTCCTCGGGATTCGCCGGGAATAACAAAACATGTTTCGTATCCCCGTGTGAGGCATAAGCGCAGATCATCAGGTCGCATTGCTGGGTGCGCGTCGGCATGCCGGTAGAAGGACCCGTGCGTTGCACGTCAAAAATGACCGCTGGCACTTCAGCATAGTACGCGAAACCAATAAATTCGCTCATCAACGAGATTCCAGGTCCGCTGGTTGGCGTAAATGCCCGGGCGCCATTCCACGATGCACCGAGTACCATGCCGATCGCGGAAAGCTCGTCCTCGGCCTGCACGATGCAATACATGTTCTCCCCGGTTTCTTCATCAGTTCGATAGCGCTTGCAAAATGTAGTGAATGCATCCATCAACGAAGTTGATGGTGTGATCGGGTACCAAGCGCCTACTGTCGCGCCCGCATAGACACAACCAAGTCCGGCCGCGGTGTTGCCATCAATAATTATGTGGTCTTTCGTCTTGTCCGACACCTCGACTTTTGCCGGTAGCGGACAAACGAAATTCTCTTTCGCATAGTCATAACCCAGGCGAATCGCTTCCAGGTTCGAGTCGACCAGGTGCTTTTTCGACGCGAAGGTTTCGTTGAGCAGCTTGGTGATTACCTCAAGGTCAATATCGAGGAGTGCGGCAACTGCTCCAACGTACGCAATGTTTTTCATCAGGATACGGGCACGTGCGGTGTCGAAATGCTCGTTGCACATTCTTGAAAGCGGCACGCCCAGAACACTAATATCGTCTCGATTCAGCAGCCGGCTGCGTGGCCAGGTGGAATCGTAGAGCAGCCACCCGCCAGGAGTCACGGCCGCAAGATCATCCGCATAGGTTTGGGCGTTCATCGCGATCATCAGGTCAATTCTGTCGGCGCGGCAACGATGACCCTCGCCGGTTACACGAATCTCATACCATGTCGGCAAGCCCTGGATGTTCGATGGAAAATAGTTCTTTCCGACAACGGGGACACCCATACGAAAGATCGCTTTCATCAGGAGTCCGTTCGCGCTTGCCGATCCGGTCCCGTTAACCGTGGCAATCTTGATGACGACGTCGTTTACGCTAGGCACGCTTGGAAAACCTCAGGCAAAAGTGTGGAATCTGGGTGCAACGAGGTGGACTATCATTGTGCCGGCTAACCGCCAGGATTACTCGCCGGCAGCCCGCGCCAGCGGCTCGGTGCGCGGTTCCTGCTGGTCGCTGACGTGAGGAATCAGTATTTCGGATTTTTGCATATCCCAGGCTCCTGTCGGGCAACGCTCCGCACACAAACTGCAATGCACGCAAAGATCCTCGTCTTTGACCATGACGCGACCGGTTTGTGGCAGGCCCCCTGACACATAAAGGTCCTGCTCTTTGTTCTCGGCGGGTGCGGACAGTCGTGTCCGCAGATCATCCTCCTCGCCATTCGCCGTAATCGTAAGACAGTTGACGGGGCATACATCTATACACGCATCGCATTCGATGCAAAGATCAGCTGCGAATACAGTCTGAATATCGCAATTGAGGCAGCGCTCCACCTCTTTAATTGTCTGTTCGACAGTGAAGCCGAGCTCCACTTCAATATCCAGTTTCTTGAATCGCTCTTTCAGCTCTACATGAGGCATTAGCCTCCGTTCGGCCGGATCGTAGTCGTTGGAGAAACTCCATTCATGGATGCCCATTTTCTGACTGCTGAGGTTCACGCCGCGCGGCAGGCGATCCGTCATAGGCTCGCCTTTGCAGTATTTGTCGATAGAGATCGCCGCTTCGTGTCCGTGTGCGACCGCCCAAATGATATTTTTGGGGCCGAACGCCGAATCGCCGCCAAAGAATACGCCGTCACGAGAACACATCATCGTGGTTTCATCGACCACCGGGCATTCCCACTCGTCAAACTCGATGCCGACATCGCGCTCGATCCAGGGAAACGCATTGTCCTGGCCGATTGCGAGGATGACGTCGTCGCAGGGTATCATTACCTCACCCACCGGCGTGCCGCGATCGATCCTGCCCTGCTCGTCGATGTTGTATTCCATCTGGTCGAACTTCATTCCAACCAGCTTGCCATTTTCAATGACGAACTCTTTCGGGGAATGATTGATGACAATTTCTACATTCTCTTCCTCGGCATCTTCGAGCTCCCAGGCCGACGCCTTGAAAAAACCGCGCGGCTTGCGCGCCATGACCTTGACCTCCCTGGCACCCAGCCTGAGAGACGTCCTGCAGCAATCCATCGCCGTATTTCCAACACCGATGATCAGAACCTTTTCCCCGATCGATTTCGTGTGTTCGAAGGCAACGGACTCAAGCCAGTCGATGCCAATATAAATATTTTCCGTGTCGTAGCGACCGGGAAGCTTTAGCTCCTTGCCCCGCGGAGCCCCTGTGCCAACGAAAATGGCATCGAATCCGCCATCGTCGAGCAATTCTTTCATGCTCTCTATGCGATGGTTCATTTTAACTTCCGCGCCCATATCGACGATATAACCGATTTCCTCGTCGAGCACCGCGGGCGGCAGCCGAAACTGGGGGATATTGGTCCGCATCAGGCCGCCGGTCGTGTCCAGTGCCTCGAAAACAGTCACTTCATAGCCCAGCGGTATGAGGTCATTCGCGACGGTCAGGGATGCACACCCTGCGCCCAGTAAGGCGACCTTCTTCCCGTTTGACTGCTGGGGTGCTGTCGGTAATTGGGCGGTAATATCGTCGCGAAGGTCAGCAGCGACTCGTTTGAGTCGACAAATGGCAACCGGCTTATCTTCTATACGCCCGCGTCTGCAGGCAGGTTCGCAAGGACGATCGCATACGCGACCGAGAATGCCTGGAAAGACGTTCGATTTCCGATTGAGCATATAGGCTTCGGAAAACTGGCCCTGGGCGATCATTCGAATGTACGCGGGTACATCAGTATGCGCGGGGCATGCCCACTGACAGTCGACTACTTTGTGGAAATAGTCTGGATTTGATGTATCAGTTGGCTTCATTTGTATAACACGCGGACGGCGCTCCTGCTATCCGGCGCATAACGCCGCTGACGGCTATTTTCCGTAGGATAGCGAGATCGGCCGGAAAGTAAACTGTTTTGCATCCTTTCCATTATTTCGAACATGGCTGACTGACTTATATCAAATCAGGCGTGCCGGACCTGAAACAGGACGAAGGCCGCTACCGTGCCCTGCAGAACTCCATTCTTTGCCCAAGACACTCGTCGGAGAGCATCCCGTCCTGATAAGCAATTGCACCATTGACGATGGTCGTATCGACAGTCGAACGAAAGGTATGCCCCTCGAAAGGCGACCAGTGACACTTCGCCAGGAGGCTCGCATTGGTCACATCAGTCGGTTTGTCCGGATCCATGAGAACGAGGTCTGCAAAGTATCCCTCCCGAACATATCCGCGATCGACCACACCGAATATATCCGCGACCGCGTGGCTGGTCTTATCCACCACTCGTTCGTAATCGAGTTTATTCTCCTGTACGAGATCGAACAGGCACAGCATGACGTGCTGAACCAATGGCAGTCCTGCCGGGCATTTAAAATAGGTTCTGCTTTTCTCGCTGGCCGTGTGCGGCGCGTGATCCGTGGCAATTATGTCAATACGATCTTCCATGACCGCCCGTATAAGCGCGTCACGATCGGCGGCCGTCTTGATTGCCGGATTGCACTTGATCTTTGCGCCGAGGTCCTCGTAGCGACTCTCCTCGAACCAGAGATGGTGAACACAGACCTCGGCCGTGATGCGCTTCTTGCTGCGATGGCCTTTCGAAAAAAGGCCCATTTCAATGGCAGTGGTGAGATGCAGCACATGCAGGAGCGCGTCATGCCGTCGGGCAAGATCGACCGCCTGGCTGGATGACAGCAGGCAGGCATTGGCAGACCGGATAGCTGGATGCGCCGACATTGGTACATTGTCGCCGTACTCCGCTTTTGCCCTTGCCTCATTGTCTCGAATGCTGGGCGAGTGTTCGCAGTGCGTTAGCACAATTACCGGAGCATGTTCGAATAGCAACTCCAGCGCTTCGGGACTGTCGACAAGCATATCCCCGGTTGACGCACCCATAAATGCCTTGATGCCGCACGCCTCGTCGACCTTGAGCGCCTTTATTTCTTCGATGTTGCGATTGGTTGCTCCGAGATAGAAGCCGTAGTTGGCCCGACAACGTCCCTTGGCAATTTCATATTTGTCTGCGAGTGCTGCGCGGTTCGTCGTCTGCGGATTTACGTTTGGCATGTCCATGAAACTGGTGATGCCGCCTGCCACTGCGGCGGCGGACTCGGTTGCAAGATCGCCTTTGTTCGTAAGTCCGGGTTCACGAAAATGCACCTGATCGTCAATCATCCCGGGCAACAACATCTTGCCAGCCGCGTCCAGGACCTGCGTATCCTGGTCGGCCGAGAGGGCAGTACCGATCGTCTCGATTCTCTCGCCGACGATAAGGATATCCGCATCGCGCGTTTCACCCTCGTTCACCAGCCGTGCATTTGTAATGAGTAATTTATTCATCAGGCAAAGGCATCCGTAGCCGTAACAAGTTCGTGTGTATTTCCGGGTTCAAATGCTGCATGGCCAGCATCGGGAACAATGCGAAGATCCGCTTCAGGCCATGCTTGCGATAACTCCCAGGCGGATACGGCCGGGCAAACAACATCATAGCGACCCTGGACGATAACTGCCGGGATGTGACGGATTTTGTCAACATCATCGATTAACTGGTTGTCCTTCATGAAGCCTTGGTTAACGAAGTAGTGACACTCTATTCTGGCAAGCGCTGTTGCCATGTCGTCCGCGGCAAAATCGGCAGCGATGGCGTCGTTCGGCAGCAATGTGCTGGTCGTGCCTTCCCAGATTGACCACGCCTTCGCAGCCTCCATACGCACATCGGCGTCGTCGCTGGTCAAGCGCCGGGAATAGGCCTGCAAGAGGTCTCCTCGCTCACTTTTCGGAATTGGCGCAAGGTAGTGCTGCCATCTGTCCGGATATATTTCGCTTGCACCGTGCTGGTAAAACCAGTCGATCTCCTTTTTGCGCAGCATGAATATTCCCCGGAGAATAATCTCGCTCACGCGTTCCGGGTGTGTCTGACTGTACGCCAGTGCGAGTGTACTGCCCCATGACCCACCGAATACCTGCCACCTGTCGATCTGCAGAGCAGCCCGCAGGGTCTCAATGTCGTTGACCAGATCCCAGGTCGTATTGTTCTCGAGATTGGCGTGCGGCTTGCTCTTGCCACTGCCGCGCTGATCGAACAGGATGATTCTGTAAATGTCGGGATTCCAAAAGCGGCGCATCGCCGGCGTACATCCTCCGCCAGGGCCGCCGTGGAGAAATACCGCGGGTTTGCCGTGTCGATTGCCGCACTCTTCGTAATAGAGGGTGTGGCCCCCTCCAACTTCGAGAAAACCGGTGTGCATCGGCTCAATCGGTGGATAAGGTTCGCGCCGTGCTGCATCTGTTGTCATGAGCAGATTATGGAAGGGCCGGCCGTCGATTGCTAACACTTTTACTGCTTGTCTGACGAAAGACTGCTGGTCGATCAACGCGTCCCGACTTTGCCGAGGTCAATAACCTGGTCTGATAGTGCAATGGCGTCCGGACGATGTGCGACGCTGACGGTTGTTATGCCGAGTGCAGACACATTCGCCAGGACACGCTTTTCCGTTTGCACATCCAGGTGACTGGTGGCTTCGTCCAGGAAGAGAATCCTGGGTTCACGATAAAGTGCCCGGGCCAGCGTCAGTCGCTGGATCTGTCCGCCGGACAGACCTGTGCCTGCCTCTCCGATCAGCGTTTCCGTGCGCATTGGCAACGCCTGAATATCCGTCCAGCACTCGGCCCGGACTGCCGCGAGTCGTATACGGGCCAGATCAGGCGTGGCGGAGAACGCGGAAATATTCTCCGCGATCGTTCCCTGGAAGAGCTGGTCACTCTGCAGGACACATGCGGACTGGTCGATGAGCACTTGCTGGTCCCACAGTGCGCGCTCCAGGCCATCGATAAGTACATGCCCGGCGCTGGCCTGCAGGTGACCGGCAAGGAGTCGCAACAGCGTCGTTTTGCCACAGCCGGAAGGGCCCGTAATGACAACGTTTGTGCCATTCTCGATGCGGCAGTGGAAATTGCTAATGACGGAATCGCCATCCGTGTAGGCAAATCCAAGTCCCACCGCCTGCAGATCCCCGGCAACTCGCAACCTGGCGCCGCCAACCGGTCCCGCTGGTAACGGCGTCGCGTTCAGAATGTCCAGCACCCTGTCTGTGTGAACGCGTAGTAATGAGAATCGCTGCAACAATTCGGTGACGACCACGGCCGCGCCGGCAAGCCGCGCGCGCATAGCCACGAACGCAAACAGGATACCAAGCGTAATTTCCCTCTCGAGTATCCCCGCGATGCCGACGGCAAGAAATACGATCTGTTCGGTTGAGTTAATGAATCCTGTACATGCATTGCGGAATATCGACATCTTGCCCTGACTGACGCTCACCGCGGTGGCTGCGAGGAAACTTTGTTGCCAATGCAGTCGCCGGACGGCAGCCAGGCCCAACCCTCGAACTGTGTCGTATGCCCTGAGCGTTTCCACAAGCGACGTACTCTGGGAAGCGCGGTGAATCAGGGACTGCTGGCTAAGTCGCCGGCTGAGTGGCATTAACGCTGCTGTCAGCACGACAGTTGAACGTTAAGCCTCCGACGGAAACGGCCATCAGCGACGGACTGTAGAAAAACATGATGACCATTGTCGACATGAGCACGGAGATCTGCACGGCAGCATTCACACCCTGTGTTGCGACAACTTCGCGAATCGGCGTCAGTGATTCAAGCTTCGACATCAGGTCGCCAACGTGACGACGCTTGACGAAGTCGATTGGCAAGCTGAGCAAATGATGCAGTACACGAACAGTGCTTTCGGTCGCGAGTCGTGTTCCGGCATACAGCGCGATCCAGCTGCGCAAAGCATCGAGGAGGAGCGATGCAAACATGACGAGGGCGAGACCGGCGAGACCGCGATACAGCCACATTCGATCCTGGCCGAGTACAACCTCGTCAATCAGTAACTGGGTTGCAATCGCAGGTACCAAAGCCAGAAACTGCGACACAAAGAGCAAGAACAACATCAGCGCGAGATATCGATACAATTTGCCGAAGCTGCCGACAATCCGCGTGAAACTGATCTTGGCATTGTTGAACTCCGACCGGAAATCCTGGCCGGGCACGAACTCCAGCGCAACGCCAGTGAATGACTCATCGAGTTCCTGCCGGGTGACGATGCGGCTTCCGGTCGATGGGTCATGAATTTTCCAGCGACGTTTTCGGCCAGATACCAGCACGACGAAGTGATTCATACGCCAGTGCAATATGGCTGGCAGTTTCAGTCTGCACAGCTCATCAATGGACAGTCTCACCGGCCGCGCGATTAGCTGCAGCGCCTGAGCCGTAGTGACGAGATCCTGAATCGTTACACCGTTTCGCGACAGGCCGGTGTCTGCTCGCAGCGACTCGAGGCCGACACGTTTTCCGAAATAGCCGGCGATCATTGCCAGGCAAGCAAGCCCACACTCTGCCCGCTCATGCTGCAACACGACAGGCATACGACGACGCCTGCTCAGGCGCAGGGAATCAGGCACGCGAATTTCCAGGTTCGGCGAATGACGTCCTGGACAAGGAACGCAGCAACCACTCATATAGCCGCAGGCGCTGTTGAACAATATCTGCGCGAAACGATATGCCTGGCTGTAACGGCCAGTCCGCTCCATTGGATTCGACGCTGTCGTCATTGAGTTCAGCCCTGATTTCAAAAACCGGCCCTGAAACTTTCAATGGCACTGTTATCTCGCGAGGGAGCAATGCAGCGCCCGAGATCGACGCTACGGTGGCGGTAAATGTTCCGAATACCTGCTGCGGATAGGCATCGAGCCTGATCTCGACCGTCTGCCCGTGCCGCATCAATCGAGCATGCGCGGTTGATACATAGAGCCAGGCCTCCATTTGCTCGCCAGGTCGGCGCAGCTTCGCAAGTACCTGACCTTTGGCCACTGCCATTCCGGGGTGAACCAGAATGTGCGCTACAAGTCGACGCTCGGACAGGCGGTAATCGCCTGAGACCTGCTGAGCAGCGCTTGCGATGTCGCGTCGTATTCGCTCTCCGTCAATTTTGTGTTCAAGTTCATCGAGCGATAACTGGCTGTGCAGTGCCCTTTTCGACTGCTCCAGCGAAAGCACCTCCTGGTCCAGGGCTATGGCACGCTGACGAATCTCGGTGACTGATGCCTGTGTGCGCATCAACCCGGCATATTCAAGGTCGAGTGCGTCCCGGGTGACATGACCTTCATTCATCAGCAGCTGCCAGCGCTTGAAACGGCGCTCCCGAACATCGAGCTCTTCTTCGTGTGACCCAAGGAGCGCGCGGCCGAAATTCCGTCGCTCCGCGGTCGACTGCAAATCCTGGTCCAACGAGCGCATTCGATCTGATGTCATTGTCAACTTGCGTCGATATGCGTCTTCGCGAAGAACGAGTTCGCGCTCCAGGGAGCGCAGAGTCTGTTCCGGCAACGACCGGCCTTGTGCCGATGCATCACCACTGGCGATCGTCAGAAGGAGTGCGCCAGTCTCGACAACCTCACCAGCATTGACGAATACGTCTCTTACGCGACCGGAATCAGTCGCCACTACGTCGATCAAGCCGCCCGCGGGCATGAGTACGCCGACCGCCATGGACCGCTGCGGTACCTCGACGATAAAGACCACCAGGACCAGTACAATGACGATTATGATGCCGAACAGCGCCGCGAACCCCGCCGACGGAGGTACGGCAACGGAGACTTCGCCGAACAATCGATAGCCGGCCGCACGAATTGCGGCTTCACGAAACAGCGATTGCTGAGCGTCGCGTCTCGCGACATCCTTTCTCATTCACCTGCACCCGCACCCATCCTTGCAACCACAGTGCAACATGAGAGAGTGTGGCTAGCGACGCGCCAATTGCTTCAATTTCTGCAGTTTCGACTGGAGTGACCGGCCGATACACCGGAAACCATCGCCCTGAAGCCGGACAATGCGTTAACCTGTTTCGCGCCACGCGACCGTACAACAGCTAATCAGAGATTCATGAACTTATCCGCATGAAAACCAGCGACTATGTAAAGCTTATCGAAGAAGCGTCCGTCTATGATGTTGCGACGGTATCGCCGCTCGAACTGGCCAGCAACCTGTCAACGCGACTGAATAATCAGGTGCTCATGAAGCGGGAAGATTTGCAGCCCGTCTTCTCCTTCAAGTTACGCGGCGCATACAACAAACTAGCCAGCTTGCCTGATGCTGCCATCTCTGCCGGGGTCATATGCAGTTCAGCCGGTAACCACGCACAGGGCGTTGCACTCGCCGCAAAACGCAGAAACGCCCGCGCCGTCATCGTGATGCCGGTAACCACACCTACCATCAAAGTCGACGCAGTCGCGGCACTTGGCGGAGAGGTCGTACTGCACGGTGACAACTACGACGAAGCCTTCGATAAGGCAAAGGAAATCGAGGCGAATGAAGGCCTGACGTTTGTTCACCCTTTCGATGATCCGGCTGTCATTGCCGGTCAGGGTACGATCGGACGCGAATTGGCGGACCAGATGGATGATCGTGTTGCGGCCGTATTTGTACCGATCGGTGGCGGCGGGCTCATTGCGGGAATTGCCGCTTACCTGAAACACAAGCGACCAGGCGTAAAGATCATCGGCGTCGAACCAGAGGATTCGGCTGCAATGCGGACGTCGCTTGCGGCGGGCAAACCAGTAACGCTCGACCATGTCGGCATTTTTGCAGATGGTGTTGCCGTGCGCCGCGTCGGTGAAGAAACGTTTCGACTTTGCCGCGAGTTGGTTGACGAGGTGATAACCGTCGACACCGATCAGATCTGTGCAGGTATCAAGGACATTTTCGAGGACACCCGCTCTATAGTCGAACCGGCAGGCGCGTTGGCGGTTGCCGGTGTCAAGAAATACATCGCCGAGCATGCGACCACTGGCGAATCCTTCGTCGTTATCAATTGCGGAGCAAACGTCAACTTTGATCGGCTTCGGCACATCGCTGAACGTGCGGCTGTTGGGGAGCAGCAGGAAATGCTGCTGGCGGTGGAAATACCTGAAGAACCGGGCAGCTTTCGAAAGTTCTGCGAAGCGATCGGTCGACGCGGCATCACCGAATTCAACTATCGCTATAACGACGCCAAGAAAGCACATATTTTTGTGGGCGTGCAGTTGCGTAACGGAGCACAAGAGCATGCTGAACTGCTGCACAGGCTCCAGGGTCTCGGTTACCTGGTAGCGGACCTGAGCGACAATGAAATGGCCAAGCTACACATTCGTCACATGGTCGGCGGCAATAAAGCCAGCCTCGAAAACGAGCGACTGTTTCGCTTCGAATTTCCCGAGCGGCCCGGCGCGTTGCTCGATTTCCTGAAGGCGGTTGGCACTGACTGGAACATAAGCCTGTTCCACTACCGCAATCATGGCTCCGATCACGGCCGGGTTCTTGCGGGAATCCAGGTGCCGGAGAGTGATTCCGGCGAACTCGAAGCACATCTTGCCGAGCTGGGCTACGCGCATTTTGAGGAAAGCGATAACCCCGCCTACACCATGTTCCTGGCCTGAATCTGACTGAGGCACACGGGACAGAAATCCAGACAATCAGTGCGTGGCCTTTGTCAGTGGCCTGTGCAGACCTCGATCACAGTCGCGACGGGACTCAATCTCTTTAGTGAGGTCCCTGAGTTTCCAGGGACACGTGTCACTCACGATAAGATGCATCAATCCGATCCAGTTTTCTCAGCAACCCTGGCCAGGCCAGTTCGCCGCCCATCCCCCGTGTCACCGCCTCAACCTGGGCCTGAATACCAGCAACGATTGCCGGATTAATCTCCAGCAGCGGTACTCCGGCTGACTGTGCCGCGAGCTGCGTCTGGCATGCAGTTTCCAGCGCGTACATAAACAGAAATGCATCGGCGATGCTTGCACCAACAGTCAGCAAGCCGTGGTTTCTCAGAACCAGAAAATTACTCGTACCGAGATCGGCTACCAACCTTGGCTTCTCTTCTTCGTTCAGCGCGATGCCTTCGTAGTCATGGTAAGAAAGTGACGCATATGGCAAGAGCGAAATCTGAGAAAGCGGGCGTAATCCGTCTGCCTGTGCAGATACGGCAACGCCAGCCTTCGTGTGCGTATGCAGGACGCAGCCTGCGTCGTCGCGTGCGGCGTGAACAGCGCTGTGAATCGTAAATCCTGCCGGGTTGATCGCGTACGGCGTCTCCATAACGATTTCGCCGTCGAGATCGACCTTGACCAACGTGCTGGCCGTCATTTCCTCAAACATCATTCCGTAAGCATTGATCAGAAAATGGTCATCGGGACCCGGTACCCGTGCCGAAATATGCGTAAACACAAGGTCATCCCACCCATATGAAGCAATCAGGCGATAGCAGGCTGCGAGGTTTACCCGCACTTGCCACTCCTCGTCACTCACCGCATTTTTAATTGAAATCTGGCCTTGCAATGTACTCATGGGAAAACTCCAAGCTGGCTCAATAACGGCCCACGACAAGCGAGCCGCTCCGGAAGTTACGATTGAAACGTATTTTTTGTCATATCGGCGAATCTTATGCTGATTTCATTGCAACTTTTAGCCGGTTTCAGGCATCGAATGATTAAGTCCTGCGAGAAGCGGGCAATGTGTTTTCTGGCGTGAGCCTGGCTCAGGCCAGGGTGGCAAACGAAGCAATTGAATCTCCCAAAGGTTTTGTTTCGTACTTTGAACGGTGGTTTCGGCCACCGTTTTTTTGTGTCTGGCACAAGCGGTACCGCCTGCTGGTGTTCTCTCGAAATTGTTGATCTTAAGGTCTGGTAGACTGCGCCCTCTAATAAGAACAAGGAGAGCAAGATGCATCTTGCACAAATCCTGGCCGATGTTAACTGGCTTGCTGTGCTGGTCGCCACCATTGTTGCATTTGTGCTCGGGGGCCTTTGGTATTCAAAGGTGTTGTTTGGCAACGTCTGGATGCAGGAAGTCGGGCTGACCGAGGAAGCTGTCAATAATGCCAATATGCCCCGTACCTTCGCGACAACCTTTCTCCTGCAGCTCATCGCAGCAGTTGCGATAGCGGCGCTAATCGGCAATGACGGCAACTGGCAACTCGGACTCCAGACCGGCCTGTGGGTTGGCCTGTTCTGGATAGCCACCGCCTATGGCGTCACCTATCTGTTTGAACAGCGTCCATTCCGTCTCTGGTTAATCAATGCCGGATATTACGTGGTGCTGTATGCGGTCATGGGAACGATCATTGGCGCCTGGACCTGAGACGCGCTCAATTCGTCGGCTGCCGATTGTTTCCTACCACATTTCTTTCAGACGCTCGGCGACTGCCAGTCTCTTGTTTGAACGTGGTTGAAGTCGGCTCTTCGAATCCTGCCTGCCACGAAACGCTGCCTCCATGGTCGCCATTAGTCGCTCTGACATGAATCTGCTGCGCGCGCCATAAACATGTTTATCGCCATCCTTGCGCTGTTGCGTAACGTGATAGCGCAGTGGGGCTATCAAAGTCAGGGCATGCTTTGCACGTGTCATGGCAACGTATAACAAGCGACGCTCTTCCTCGATAAGTTCCGGCTTACCGGTGGAAAACTCCGACGGAAAATTGCCATCAGAAAAATTCAATACGTAAACAGCATCCCATTCCTGGCCCTTCGCTGAATGTACTGTCGACAACACCAGGTAATCTTCATCGAGATATGGATCGCCCGACAAGTCACCAGCGGCGGCTGGCGGGTCCAGCGTTAACTCGGTAAGAAAACGCTCGCGCGTCGCATATTTTCCCGAGATCTGCTCCAGCTGCTCCAGGTCAGCCGCACGCGTTTCCAATCCGTCATATAGCCGCTCCAGATGCGGCTGATACCAGCGACGCGCAGCCGTCACGCCCGACTGCCAGGCGTGTTCATCAGGCTCTGCGGCCGCTAGTGAAATCATCAGATCACAAAAACCCGGCCAGTCTGTCCGGGTAGCCGCCGGCGGTACGAAGTGTCGCAACGATTTAAATGCATGGTTGTTTACTGTCAGAAAATCAAAGCACTTTGCTGCGTACGCCGGGCCCATGCCTGGCAGCAGCTTCAGCACCCGAAAAGCCGCCACTTTGTTTCTGGGGTTGTCACCCCATTTGAGTACCGACAACAGGTCTTTTACATGACCCGCCTCAAGAAATTTCAAACCGCCGTACTTTACGTACGGAATATTTCTGCGTATCAGCTCAATCTCCAGGCGATCACTATGGTGCGAGCTGCGGAACAGAACTGCCTGCTCTTTCAGCGCGTATCCTTCTTCGCGCCGCGCGAGAATTGACTCGACTACAAATTCAGCTTCCGCGTCACCGTCTTCAACCGTCACGTAACCAGGTTTACCCCCGCCTTTCTTTTCTGAGTAAAGGTTCTTCTTATACTGACGCTCGCTTTCCGCAATCAGGCAGTTGGCACTATCGAGAATTGGCTGCGTGGAACGATAGTTTTCTTCAAGGCTGATAATCCTGGCCGATGGAATAAACTGATCGGGGAAAGTCAGAATGTTCTCGACCTCGGCCGCACGGAATGAATATATCGACTGCGCGTCGTCGCCAACAACCGTCACTCCTGATCCGTCCGGTCTGATGGCATTCAATATGTTCGACTGCAATACGTTGGTGTCCTGATATTCATCGACAAGGATGTGATCGAACCACGACCCCAATTCTTCGGCAAACTCTTCATCCGCGACAAGATGACTCCAATAGAGCAACAGGTCATCGTAGTCCAGTGCCTGGTAGCGCTGCTTGTATTCCACATAGTGGCGAAACAGTTGGCGCAGCTCTTGTTCCCAATCCGCACACCACGGATAGGTCTCGGCCAGGGAATCCGGCAGTGATTTGCCGGAATTGACACAACGCGAGTAGATCGCGAGGCAGGTATCTTTTTTCGGGAAGCGCCGCGACTTTCGGGACAGGTCATGTTCGTGCCGAACGACATCCATCAGATCTGCAGCATCACCCCTGTCCAGAACTGAAAAACCGGGATCCAGGTCCAGGTTGTGTGCATATCGCCTGAGCAGGCGATTAGCGATGGAGTGAAACGTTCCGGACCAGGCAAGGATATTGCGGGTTGCTGGCGGATCGGTTTCTCCGCGTAGTGTCTGCCGCACGATTGATTCAACGCGACGCGTCATCTCCTGCGCCGCGCGCCGTGTAAATGTCAGCAGCAGTATTCTCTCGGGATTGACGCCCTGAATGACCAAATGAGCCACACGATGCGCCAGGGTCATCGTTTTGCCCGTACCCGCCCCGGCGATGACCAGTAGCGGGCCTGCTTGCACGCCACCAGCATTCACCAACTGACCGTGTGTTGCAGCCTGACGCTGCGCCGGATTCAGGCGTTCGAGATAGTCATTCTGGATTTCAGCTGCTTCACCCATAGCTGGGTTTTTATACAGTACTGGTTTTATTTACACAACTCTTGCGCTCGCGGCCTGAAGAAAACGCTCAGCTTCCAGCGCCAGTTCCGCGGGTCGTTCAAAGTGCACCATATGCCCGCAGTCGGGAATGGTGACGGACTGATTGTTGCGGAACGGGTGTGCCGTGGCATCTGGATCAATGAAGCTTTTTGCGGCTGCCGTGAAATCCGAGTCCCCGCCAACAACGAGCAAGACCGGCGCAGACACATTCTCCCAGCACGCCATCGACTCGGCGCGACGATACTGCACCGCGTTGGGCAGTTTGTGGGCGGGATCCGCGCGCAACACGATTTCGCCACTCTCATCTGCACAGGCCCACTGCTCGGCAACGAACAGCGCCCTGTCGAGGCCCATTTTCGGCGCCCGCCGGACTATCCGGTCTGCCAGTCCTGAAAACGAGGAATAGGTCGAATAGGCTGGCAGCGTGCGAATCTGAGTCAGCCAGCGCCGGTAATTGGCGGGCGCATTGGCGGGATCGCTGTCGGCCAAACCAAATCCTTCGACATTCACGAAGTTTCGTACTCGATCGGGCAGTATCCCCGCGTAGAGACCCGCGATGTTTGCTCCCATGCTGTGACCGAGCAGGTTCACCGGAGCCTTCGGCTGATAATGGTTCAGAAGCACATCCAGATCTGCCAGGTAGTCGGGAAACCAGTAGCTGTCACAACGATGGTGAGAATGGCCAAAACCTCGCCAGTCAGGTGCCACCACGAACCAGTCTTGCTGCAATTCGTCGACGACGAACTGAAATGAAGCTGCGCAGTCGCCCCAACCATGCAGCATCATCAGGAGCGGATGGTTTGCATCGCCCCATTCCAGCAGATGGTAGCGGACGCCTCTCACGTCCAGCCATGCCGAGCGTGCCGCCCTAACGGCGTCATATTTTTGTGACTTTGTCATTTGCTGCCAGCCGATCTTTGGCTCATGCTAGTGCGGTCGTGTATAAACCAATACATTCTCATCTATGACTTACCTGTAGTACAGGCCGCCGCGACTAATGACATTTGAGATCGGACTCGTCTTAGGCATTCTGGCCATATCGCTAATACTGTTTGTTAGCGAAGTCATCCGAATGGATCTTGTCGCCCTGCTGGTGCTCTGCGCGCTGGCGGTAACGGGCCTCGTCACAACCGACGAAGCTTTCGCCGGCTTCTCCAACAGCGCGGTCATCACTGTTTGGGCGATGTTCATTCTCAGCGAAGGACTCACCCGAACCGGAATTGCCGACATCATCGGCCGACAGGTCATGCGCCTTGCCGGACGGCGCGAGATCGCGATGATCATCGTGATCATGATTACGGCCGCTGTCTTATCTGCGTTCATGAACAACATCGGCGTGGCAGCGCTTATGTTGCCTGTCGTCGTGGAAGTCGCAAGACGCACTCGAATTCCACCCTCCCGCTTGCTGATGCCGTTAGCCTACGCCACCTTGCTTGGGGGCCTGATGACCATGATCGGCACGCCGCCCAATCTGCTGATCAGCGAAGTTATGGCACAGAACGGATATCAGCCTTTTGGGCTATTCGATTACACGCCAATCGGCAGCGCCATAATGGTGATAGGCGTAGTCTTCGTCGCCTTTGTTGGTCGCTTCCTGCTACCAAAGATAAAGACGAATCGCGGTCGACACCAGAGTCAACGCAGTCTGCGCAACCGTTACAAGCTCCAGGAGCGCACATTCATGTTACGAGTGCCGATGGAATCGATCCTCGTCGGCAAAACGTTGAGCGAGACGCGCATCGGTTCGGCCACCGGTCTTATCATACTGGCCCTGACTCGCTACGGTCGCAGCGAAGCATTGCCGGGTCGCCAAACACTCATTCGCGGCGGCGACGGCATATTGGTGCAAGGCCGCGTCGATCAGTTCAAAGAATTACAGCGCTGGAGCGATCTGGTTATCGAGCGCGAAGCACCCGTACTGAAATCGATGGTGGCTGCCAAGATCGCCTATGCCGAGGTCGATCTCGCGGATGGTTCGCCGCTCGTTGGTGAACTGATCCGCCACGCTGGTTTTCGGACGAGATTCAATATCAGCGTTGTAGGCGTATATCGGCGGAGCAAGTATCGATTGACGAATCTTGCCTACGTGCCGCTGCGCGCCGGCGACCGGATCCTGGTGCAGGGCGAAACAGAAGCAATCGCGGAGCTGGGAAAGTTTGCGGACTTTAGTGAATTTCGTCCTCTGACAGAAGATCAGCTGAGCGAGCAGTACAATACCGAAGAGCGCATGTTCGTCGTCAGGGTACCCAAATACAGCGACCTGGCCGAGGCAACACTGGAGAAAAGCCGGCTTGCCGATGTCTTTGATTTTCGCGTGGTCGCAGTATTTCGCGATGGCAATCTGAAGGTAATGCCGCGCGGTGATGAAGTACTCGAAGGCGGCGACCTGCTGCTGATCGAGGGCCAGCATGAGGATCTGGATGTTCTCCGGGGCCTGCAGGAACTCGATGTCGAAACGAAAGTGACGGCAAACCTGGGTTCACTGGAGTCAGAGCGCCTGACATTGATGGACGCAACGCTCGATCCGCGCTCAAGCCTGGCCGGCATGACGGTCGGTGAACTTAACTTCCGCGAGCGCTATGGCATCGAACTTGCAGGTATCTGGCGCGAAGGTGGTCCTATTGGTGTCGATCTTGCCGAAGAACGACTTCAAGTAGGTGATGCGCTGCTGATGCTCGGGCCGCGCGACCGCTTGCAGTTGCTCAGCGATGACTCGGATTTCCTGATCCTGACCCCTTTGGGACAGGACCCGCCAGATACGCAACGGGCGCCGCTGGCCGCGTTCATCATGCTCGCGGTTGTCTTAAGCGTGATGGCCGGCTACGCACCCATTTCAATTGCGGCCGTCGTCGGCGGCAGCATCATGGTGCTGACCGGATGCCTGACCATGGAGCAGGCTTATCGCGCCATCGACTGGCGTGCAATCTTCCTGATTGCCGGGATGTTGCCGCTCGGGACTGCAATGCAACAATCCGGCGCCGCAGCCTACCTGGCTGACCAGGTCATGCTGCTGCTCGGAGAATCAGGGCCATGGCCGGTTATTGCCGGTCTTTACGTACTGACCGCGATGGCGACGATGATCATTCCTACCGCGGCGCTGGTCGTTTTGATGTCGCCCATCGTCCTGTCTGCCATGTCGGAAATGGGCCTCGCGCCGGAAACGGCGATGATGGCGGTCGCGATGGCGGCGTCGGCCAGTTTCACCAGCCCGATATCTCATCCAGCCAACATTCTCGTCATGGGACCCGGCGGTTACAGATTCGTGGACTACATTAAGGTCGGCGTGCCGTTGACCATCGTCGTTTTTATCACCGTCATGTTCTTACTGCCGATCCTTTGGCCGCTGACCGCGGCAACCCAGTAGCGAGCCGCCGCGCCCGTCGCAGTCTCACGGAAGAAAAATAGTCGATCCGGTGGTCTTGCGGTTTTCGAGATCGATGTGAGCCTGTGCTGCTTCTTTTAACGCGTAACGCTGATTGATGCTGATCTTCACCGCGCCGCTGGCGATGACAGCAAACAACTCGCCTGCCGCGGCAAGCAGTTCTTCGCGCGTCCCGATAAAATCAAAGAGAATCGGGCGGGTCAGGAACAGCGAGCCTCTTTTCGCAAGCTCAACCGGCGCAACAGGATCGACCGGACCTGTCGCATTACCAAAGGTCACCATCACGCCGTGGGGACGGAGTGAATCAAGTGACGCCATGAACGTGTCTTTTCCGACTGAGTCGTAAACCGCTGCAACACCCTCTCCTCCGGTCAACTCACGAACAGCGCCGGCGACATCGGGATTGTCGGCCATAATTATGTGGTCACACCCGTTTGAGCGGGCGAGTTCTGCCTTGGCGTCGGTGCTGACCACGCCAATAACGGTGGCGCCGAGCGACCTGGCCCATTGGCTCGCGATCGAGCCGACGCCCCCCGCGGCAGCGTACAGCAATACTGTGTCACCAGGCTGGACACGGTAACTGCGTCGCAACAGATACCAGGCTGTCAGGCCTTTGAGAAAAGAAGCGGCCGCCTGCTCATCGGAAACGCCGTCCGGAATCTGGACGCATTGCCAGGCAGGAAAGTTGCGAAACTCCGAATACGAATCCGCCGGGCGACCGGTATAGACAACCCGATCGCCAGGCTTGACTTCTGTTACGCCGGGGCCGACGGCATCAATGATGCCGGCCGCCTCACTGCCAAGACCAGTAGGCAATTCCATCGGGTAGAGTCCGCTACGGTGATACGTGTCGATGAAATTCAGCCCGATAGCAGTGTGCCGAACGCGCGCCTCGCCTTCGCCTGGCTCAGCCAGCTCGACCTCTTCATACTGCAACACTTCCGGTCCGCCATATTCGTGAATTCTGATTGCTTTTACTTTCATATCGCCTGCCAACTTGTTTGCTAAGAACGAAGAATAGCGAAGCGCGGGCAGAAAGATAAGAGCGCTGTCACTGACCTGCATCTGCACGTAGAATTCAGCGCATGAAAAAGGTCGTCATAATCGGTGCCGGGCACGCGGCTGGACAACTGGTAGCGTCACTTCGGCAGAAGAAATTCGCAGGACACATTACGCTGCTCGGTGATGAGTCCTGGTATCCGTATCAGAGACCACCTCTTTCAAAGAAGTTTCTGGCGGGTGAGATGCCTGCAGAGCGACTATACGTCAAGCCGAAGAACTTCTACGACGACGACCCGAACGTTCAGGTGCTTCTCAAAACACGGGTCACGGCCATCGATCGGGTCGGCCAATCCGTGCAAACAGATACCGGGCGTTCATTCGATTACGATTTCCTCATCATTGCGACCGGCAGCCGACCGCGGGAACTGGCCCTGCCCGGAGCGGAACTGGACGGCTTGTATTACCTGCGTGGAATTGATGACGTAAACGCCATCCGATCTCGTTTCGACAAGCACAGGCAGGTCGTCATTATCGGCGCGGGCTATATCGGACTGGAGGTTGCAGCGGTCGCCGCCGGGCTCGGGCATGATGTGACCGTCGTTGAAATGGCCGACCGCGTAATGAGCCGGGTAGTCTCTGCAGAAGTTTCACAGTTCTATCAGGACATTCACACGGACCACGGCGTTTCACTGCGGCTGGCGACCGGCGTAAGTCGTTTGGTCGGGAATGACCGTATCGAGGGCGTCGTTCTGGATAACGACGAAATGCTGCCCGCGGATTTGGTCATTGTTGGCATTGGCATTGTCCCGAACACTGAACTGGCCTCAGAGGCGGGACTGGAAACCGCGAACGGGATTGTCGTCGATGATCGCTGCCAGACATCCGATCCGGGAATCTATGCGATCGGCGACTGCACCTGGCACCCAAACGTTGTTATGGGCCGGAGCATCCGGCTGGAATCAGTACACAATGCGCTTGAGCAGGCAAAAACTGCAGCGTCCAACATATGCGGTGAAGAACTCCATTATGCGCAGGTGCCCTGGTTCTGGTCCGACCAGTACGACCTGAAATTGCAGATCGCCGGGCTGTCACAGGATTATGACGAGGTTGTAATCCGCGGCAGTGTTGAGCGGAAGTCGTTCGCGTGCCTGTATTTGTCAGCGGGCAGACTGATTGCTATCGACGCGATCAACCGTCCCAAGGATTTTATTCAATCCAAGGCGCTCATTGCGAATCATGCAAGAATCGATCCCTCGCTTTTAGCGAAAGCCGACACGGAGCTCAAGGATATGGCGCCCCGGGCCGAAGGCTAACGGGATATTTACTGGGACGCGGCCTGGACGGGCAGTGCCATTGTCAGGTTGCCAGTCATTGACACCGGACCACTCTTCGCGGAATACGCACGGGCGTTTAGAGACTCAACGGATTCGCCGGTCAGATCGGCGAATTGCCCATTACCACCGGTCAGTCGGGCAGTGCCCAATGATCCGGGACCGACTGTCATGATGCGGTTATACGTGCCACGCCAATTGTCGCCGGAACTCCACCGCGCCGGAATGACCACGTCACGCAGGTAGGACCAGTAGTTCTCGATCTGATCGATGACGAATGTTCCACGACCGGGCAGGTAGACGTGCCAGATGCTGTTGGTCAACGCTTCACCCCGGATCAGTTTTGTCTCCTCGGATCGTGACGAAAACTTTATTCCAAGTCCAACCGGGATGCCGCGACTATTCTGCAGTTGCGTTACCCAAATATCTGAGTTGACGATAGAAGCTTCCCACAATTCAGCCACGCGCTCGGGATACGGTTCAACCGTTGATTCACCGTCATTCGTATACAAGAGTCCGTCACCGGGCACTGCGGAAAAGCTCAGGTCCAGTACACGGGCATCCGTGACCGCCAGGGGCGAAACTGATGCCTGGGCGACGAAGGGGTTGTAATAGAGCCCCGCCAGGAACAAGGAAGCGCCAATCACGACGCCAGCGAGCAGCGTGAGCAGGTACTTCATTCGATATCTCCAAGAGGTGCGACAAGAGCCGCTTGCAGTTCAATTCGGCCCTGCGATTCTTCGTCGCCGGCGACACCTGCAATAAATTGCTCTCTCACTGATCCGGTTAATTCTTCGAAATCGCGGGTGCCGGCGCGCAGCTTGCCGTTGCGATAGCCGTCTGCTGAAGGTGATAGTTCCATTTGGGCATAGATCGTCCCACGCGCTGGAAAATGCAGTGCCCACTCGATGAAGGGTCCCGTTTCCTCAGTGGAACTCGCGAGCCGACTGGCAACTCCGATAACTGCATTATCCCGATTACGGACTTTGAACAGCTCCGCCTGCAGATCGCCGAGGAGCTCCTCGCGCGGCCAATCCAGTCCGGCGGGAATGCTTCCGACAGAACCAGACAGTCCGACCAGCAGACGGTCACGTGGCAGATTGATGCGATATACCTCGAGATTGCCGCCGTTCGCCTGAACGTCAATCAAGGAGCGCTCCCGATGCAGATCGACAGCTGGTGTGAAATAGACCAGCGCTCCAGCGCCGACGACACCGAAAATTATTCCGAAAATAAAGGTCTTAAACAATCCGATCACCTGACAAACAGTTTAGCTAGCCGAAAGATACGCTCCGATCGATGTCCAAGTTTAGTTAAATTGCCTGCCAGTCTCATCATTGGGCGGATGAAATGTGACCTGGCGCACAATCCATGCGGATTCCATAAGGCCCCGTCTCGGTTTAGGCGCGCAAACAGCGCAGATTGCGACTCCCGTTGCTACCGGCACCTGCGTACAATCCGCGTGTATGCGCTCGAGCCGAAAAAGCAAGAATTAGACATGCAAGCCATTTGTCTGTGGTCCGGCCCCAGAAACGTTTCAACTGCACTGATGTACAGCTTTGCGCAGCGCGCCGACACGCGAGTCGTGGACGAACCTTTGTACGGACATTTTCTAAGGGTTACCGGAACAGTTCATCCTGGCCGCGACGAAGTTCTGGGAAGCGTGAATTGTGACGGCAACGCAGTAATGCAAAAGCTGCTCAGTAGCACCTCCGACGATTGCAGCATCTTGTTCATGAAACAAATGGCACATCATCTCGTCGACATTGATCGGTCGTTTCTCGAGCAAACACAGAATATTTTTCTTATTCGTGATCCGCGTGAAATGTTACCGTCCCTGACTATTCAGTTGCCACGAGCCACGCTTGCGGATACCGGACTTGAAATGCAGTGGCATCTTTTCGAGTCGCTCCGGACGAGGGGGCAAAACCCGGCGATCCTCGATTCAAGAGAGCTGCTTCTCGATCCTGCCGGCGTCCTCGGTCAACTCTGCGAAAAACTGGGCATCGAATATACCGACGACATGCTGACCTGGCCGACAGGAGCGAGAAGCGAGGATGGCATTTGGGCCAGGCACTGGTATCACGCCGTCCACAAAAGTAATGGTTTCGCGCCCTACGTTGCGAAGCCAGGATTTCCTTCACACCTGGATACACTGCTGGCAGAGTGCAGCCCCTGGTATGCAAAGCTCTTTGAGCATGCAATTCGCGCTTCCAGCGCCTGATGAACCGGAGAAGAAGTGCAAAAACCTGACTCAAGAAACGCCGACATTGTCGTACACGTCAACGGCAGGCTGGTCGCCCGGGATGAGGCGCGCATATCCGTTTTCGATAGTGCCGTTCAGGGCGGTGATGCGGTATGGGAAGGCCTCCGCGTCTACAAGGGCAGGATTGCAGCGCTTGCTGAACACCTGGAGCGGCTGCAGAACTCCGCGAAGACACTGGCATTTGCAGATGTACCCAACTCCGGTGAAATTCGTCAGGCAATCTTTGCAACGCTGGAAGCCAATGGCATGACAGATGACGCGCACATTCGGCTAACGTTGACGCGCGGTGAAAAAATAACGTCCGGAATGAATCCGAAACTGAACCAATCGGGCTGCTCTTTGATTGTACTGGCAGAATGGAAGCCGCCCGTATATTCAGACGATGGCATCAGGGTAATAACGTCTGCAATTCGCCGCAATACACCGCAGTGCCTCGACTCGAAGATTCATCACAATAATCTGTTGAACAATATTCTCGCTGCAATCGATGCGAATGTCGCAGGTGTGGATAGTGCGGTGATGCTCGACATTCACGGATTTATCTCCGAAACCAATGACACGAATATCTTCCTGGTCCGCAATGGCGAGCTGTTAACGCCGCTCGCGGATGCCTGTTTGCCAGGTCTTACCCGCCGAATGATTATGAACATCGCGAGAAACGAGAAGATTCCGGCCGCGGAGAAGAATCTTTCGCTCACCGAGCTCTACACTGCAGACGAGGCATTTACCAGCGGAACGATGGGCGAACTTACACCGATTCTGGAAGCGGACGGGAGAATAATAGCCGATGGCAAAACAGGGCCGCTGACCCGCCGACTGCAAAAGCTGCACCGCGCCTTTGCCTACGCAACCGGGGAACCGCTACCTTTCGCCAATACCGGGAACTAACAACAGCCCTGGTCTGAAAAATACTGTGTGAGGTATTCATCGAACCCGATTTCATCGCTGGCCTCGATCTCGCGCTGGCGCTGGATTGAAGAAGTGGCCTCATCTTCGTAAAAAGCCAGGCGCTCTTCACTGAGTGCAACCAATTCACCAAAGTATTCCTTGTGGCTCAGCGCGCAGTCCATGGCGAAGTGATAGAAACCGGTATCCGCCTGACGAAGTTCATCGAGTATGCGTGCCGATGGCGTGGCCTCCGGGTTTTCGATCAGCTCCAACTGAGCGTTGACTGCATGAGCATATGATTCTCCGCCCTCGCCTCTGTCAATTAATTGCGCGATTGCACTGACGTCCGCAAAAATCTCACGCGCCCAGTCCTGCAGGATGACTGCTTTGCCTGCGCGCATTAATCGAAAGTCCGGATCGCGGCCACGCTTCGCCGTCTCGGTGTGATTTCTGGATGCTTCTTTTGACGCTTTCTCATCGAGCGGCGGGCTGTCATGCAGAAGGCAGTAGACAAGAAAGGCCTCGACAAAACGCATTGCGTTCTGATTGATTCCGACCGGATCGAACACGTTCAGATCCAGCGAGCGGATCTCAACGTACTCGATGCCCCCTCGACGCAATGCGGCCGTCGGTCGTTCGCCCGACATGGCAACTCTCTTGGGTCGTACCGGACTGTAATATTCATTTTCAATCTGTAATTGATTGGCGCTGAGCTGTCGGTACTCGCCGTCGACTTTGACGCCTATTTTCTCGTACGCAGGTTCCGGGGTGCAAATCGCACGAGTGAGATCATTAATGTATTCATCCACGGAGTTTACCGAGATATTTAGCCCGGCTTGCGTATTGTTACTGTAACCCAGGTCACTCATCCGCAGCGATGTGCCGAACGGCTCGTAGTAGGTGCTTTCGTTGAAGCTCTTCAGGTCAGTGTCTGACTGACCGATGAACGACTTGCAGAGCGCCGGCGACGCGCCAAACAAGTACAAAATCAACCAGCCCATTCGTCGAAAATTCCGCACCAGCCCCATATAGGCGGCTGAACGGAAGTCATCCGCCGACAACGTTGACTTTTGCATTGCCTGAAATTGAGGCCAGAAACCGGCTGGAAGTGAATAATTGAAGTGGACACCCGCGATGGTCTGCATCCGGCGGCCGTAGCGATACCCAAGCCCGTTCCGATAAACGGTTTTCATCTTGCCTACGTTGGACGTGCCAAATTGTGCCAGGGGTATATCGTCATCGCCTGCCATGAGGCACGGCATGCTCGTCACCCAGAGAAGTTCGTCATTCATGCGCTGATAACTGAACTGATGAATCTCACATAGCACGCGCAGGGTTTCCCAGGTGCTGGTAAATGCCGGCGTTACAAACTCCAGCAATACTTCAGAAAAGTCTGTCGTAATGAACTTATTGGTCAGGGCTGATCCCAACTCCGGCGGATGCGGTGTTTCGGCCAGCCTTCCGTCAGCGAGAACCCGGAGAGATTCCTTTTCGATGCCCTTCAATCCATGCGCAAGAATATCCGTGGAGCCGTGAGCGGCCAGCTGCTCGATACGATTTTTCACCACTCGACTCAAACCGTGTTCTCCGGTTAGACATAAGGTCAGAACAACCAATCGGCGACTATACAGCGGCGGCCGGGAAGTGCCAATGAGTGCAGAGCGGCCCTACTCAGGACAACGGTCAGCATACATTCGTTATACTGGGCGTAATGTCCTTCCCGGCCGATCGGGTGCGGTTCAAGCCATGACAAACACGGTTCGAATTATCATTGTCACATGCGGGCTCTTGCTTTTTGGCGACGCCTGGGCACTTCGCTGCGGCAATCGCCTTATTCAGGAAGGGATGACTGAAACTCGCGTTATTCAACTGTGTGGAGAGCCGTTCTCGACTCGGTACCTGGGTTACGTGTTGCGTCCTTACGTAGTGAAACGACCATCTGGTCTTAATGGGCTGCACTCGACCCGGCGTGTCTTTGCCGGCTTCCATCAGGAATTGGCGGTCACAGAAATGTTGTTCAACTTCGGGCCGCGAAAACTAATGCGGCTGATGCGCTTCGAAGGTGGCCTCCTGACGTACATGGAAACGGCGGGCTACGGACACCGCCCGAAAGACTAAGCATTCAGCTTCGACTGAGTCACAATATTGTCCGTGCGTACGGGGTATCATCCGGGTGACCACATTGGTAACACCGTCGGGAGATCACCGTTCAATGACTGATTCGAAAAAACGCCGCCTGCGTGATGCTGCCGTTGGTCCGGGAACCCTTATCAGCGAGGGTTGTAAAATTGAGGGACGGATTACCGGAACCGGTAATTTCATGATTAACGGTGAAGTCGAGGGCGAATGCGACATTGACGGATCCATAACATTGACCAGGAGCGGTTACTGCAAGGGCGTGCTGAAGGCGGCCGCGGTGATTGTTGCCGGCACGATTGACGGAGACGTTATCGCCGCGGGCCCGGTAGAGATTAGCAACACCGCCAGCATCAATGGCACGGTTACCGGTCAGGCAATCGCCGTTGCCGAAGGCGCCGTGGTGGAGGGGGTAATGAAGACTACAGGCAAAGACGAACCACACGGCTATGTGGAAAAACGTCAGGACAACAATGCTGAATAATCAGTGACCTGTCCCGCCAATATGTTGCAGAGGTCGCGCGCAGATTTTTCGTGGCTGGCAAGCCGCCGCGACAAGGAATAGCACCGCTATTGCGAGGAGCCGCAACGCGGCCAGTCGCAAAAAGATGCAGCGAAATGTGTGACATATTGGCGGGACAGAACACTAGAAGTTGTCTGCAAAAATAGATAGCGCTACGCGATTGTTGGCCGCTGCAATACTGTTCCAGTCACCCGCACTAATACCCTCGGCGGTCGCGGGGTATGCCATTACCGGATCCGAGTTTCCCAGCGATACGATCTCGTAACGAATTTTTCCTGCCGATCGAACATCCGCGAGCCGTATGAAATTCGCAAATGCAATCGACTGCCGCAATCCAAGTTCATAGGCTTCCCCCGGCGCTACGCCTATCTGATCGCAACTGACTGCTGGTACGTTACCTGGTGATAATTGGTATCCGTCGGGCCCTGCAGCGATCATACAAAAGTCAGCGACGTGAGTTTCAATCCTCACGACGCCTGAAAAATCCAGAGTTGCCAGCTTGTCGACAAGTTCCTCTAATACAGCCAGCCGGGCATCACCCAACGGCAGCTCATCGAATGCATAAAGCGAACTTTGATTAGCACCCCACTCGAGGCTTTCCAAAGTCGCCACATACATCGTGTCGATTGTCGCCTCGTAACTGTCGAACTGCTCACTGGCTTGTAACGTGCTGCTGGCGTCACTGTCGCGCAGATCACTTAGCTCCTGCTGTACAGCCGCATATTGTGCCTGAAGCGCTTGCCAACTTTGTTCCCGTTGCCAATAAAGCCAGGCGAATACCATCGATAAAACAACCAGTATCGCTAGTGAACCCCATAGAACTTGTGACGGTTCCTTTTTATCGACAGCTCCGACCTCGAGGTCTTCCGGATTTTCCGGTGGCCTGATTTCATCGACCACCCTCGCGGCAATAGTTTCATAGCTGTCCAGTAAATCCCGTCGCAAAACCGCTCTTTGTTGGTCGAAAAGATCCTGGATAAGCAGCCGCAGATCGTGGTCGAGCGTCTCCAGGCCAGGGAACTCGCCGCTCGTTTCTGTTGCAGCTCGATCCGGTGATTCGCCATCCGCTGAACTTTGATCACCACCGATCACTCGCAAGGATTCGAGGACCTTGGAAACCTCAACGGGTTCGATCTGCTTTGGTAATACCCCCACCGCACCCAGGGCGCGTGCCTGCCCGACGTAAAGTTCACCCTCCTGCGAGGTATACATCATGATCGGAATGGTTGCCGTATCGGGATTGTTCTTGATTGCAGAAACGGCCTCGAAGCCGTCCATGCCCGGCATCAAATGATCCATGAAAATAACGTCCGGACGGTTGTCATTCAGATAATCCAGAGCGTCCTCGGCAGACTCAGCCGTGTCTACCTCGAGCTCATGAGCCTCGAGCATTTTCTTCAGAACCACGCGCGCGGATCTGGAATCGTCAACAATTAGCGCCGTCTTACTCACCGATCATCCTTGGACTGCAAGTGCCGTAATTCTTTACAATTTGCCGGAATTCCGTCGAAAATGCACTGGTTCATGGGCATCCTGGCCAACTATTATGTCACGGACCACATTCTGCCCTGTTGCCAAAGATTTATGAATCGATCGGTCAGGACTGGAGTGGTAGAATAGCGCAACCTGGGGTAAAGGCTAATGCCGCAACAGAACATGCTGGAGTTACCTTTACCTAAATTCGCCGCATATAAGAATAAGAAACAAGATGTCGGCCCAAGGCAAAGCATCCCTCTGAATTTGCCTGGGTCCGTAATGTCTGACTACTAATCATGGCCGGAAGAATTGGACCCAAGTACCTAGTACTCCTGTCGACCATGACGTTGGTTGGCACCGCCGCCATATTGACCCTTTTTTACGGACAATATCGTTGGCTGACTGCAGACATTGTTGCCTTGAGTGTAGAGCAGCACGAGGAGTCTCTGGGCCAGGGATTCGAACGTCGAACGCAGTTTCAGCTTGGCGATATTGCGACCAGCATTGCGGATTCCGACGAGATCGACGAGGTATCGATTCGCAACATCCTTGATCGTGCTATGACTGATAACGAATCGGTAATCGGACTGCGTTTCACTGATGGACTGGGAGTCGATATCACTGCCGGCGTCGTAGCCCGAGTCCCTTCCAACGAAACCACACTTTGGATAAGTGAACAGCTGTATGTGCGCCAACCGGTGATTCAGGATGGCTCTGAGATCGGACAACTGACAGGCAGTTTCGGACTCGAATCGGTCATCGCCCAGACGGAAGCTTTTGAAGAACGATTAGTTGCGCTTGGCACTCAGGATCAGCAAAAAAGTCTCGTCTGGATCGGCGCCGGTGCCCTTGTGACGCTGATCTTGTGCTCGCTCGTTATCTGGATGGTTGCAAGGATGCAGGCACACCGGATCCAGGCGTTGAAAGTACAAGCCGAGAAGCTAAGCGATGCCGACTTTGGGGAACCACTACAGGTCGTGCACGACGATCTGCTCGGCGATCTTGCCGGTGTATTTAACGATATGCGGGACAAACTGCAGCGGACGACGATATCGCGCGATTACGTGGACAGCTTACTGTCGAGCATGAATGAGGCGATCATCGTGACCGCCGAAGACGGCAAGATTACCCGGACTAATGCTGCCACATCGCGCATGCTTGGCTATTCGGACGACGAATTGATCGGACACCATATTGACATCATCGTTGATCAGAAAAAGGGCAAGCCCCTGCAGCCCGGCTCCCGGATAGGCGTTCCGCGCGAAGCGTTCTTGCTTTCGAAGTCCGGTGAACGTATTCCCGTGTCCTACACAAGTTCTGAAATTAGTTCGAATGCCGGCAGCAACGGTCACCGAATTTATGCGGCGCAGAATATTTCAGAACGTCGCAAAGCAGAGCAAAGAATTCGCTACCTGGCCAGAATCGATGCACTGACCAAAGTGCCAAACCGAATGCAATTTCAGCACTTGTTGCAGCGCGCGATAGCCAAAGCAAAAAAGAGCAACCGCACGATCGGGCTCTTCTACATTGATATCGATCACTTTAAAGATATCAACGACACATTCGGACACCTGGCCGGCGATGCGGCACTCGAGACTGTTGCTCAGCGCCTCACCGCTGCGCTACCGGCGGATTCGGTAATCGGGAGACTGGCTGGAGATGAATTTGCGGTAATTGTGGATAAACTTCACGATGGCGTCGTCAATCGGGATGCGCTTGATAAATTCGCACGATGTCTTTTGGACCAGCTTGCCGAGCCGTTTAACGTACAGGGCAACGAAGTATTTATGACCGCCAGCATGGGGATCGCTCTATACCCGAAGGATGCGCCAAATGTCATCGACCTGATCCGTAATGCAGACGCCGCCTTGTATCACTCGAAGAAGGCCGGCGGCAATGTTCACTCGTACTACATGCCGGAGATGAACGAAGCAGCCGTTGAGCGGCTCATGACAAAAAGCAAACTCAAGCGCGCTTTCGAGCGGGACGAGTTACTGGTTCACTACCAACCCAAGTATAATTTGCAGACAGGTGAAGTATTTGGCGCTGAAGCACTCGTTCGCTGGGAACTTCCGGAGCGCGGCATCATTTTGCCCTCCGATTTCATTCCAATCGCGGAAGAGACTAACCTGATCATTGAAATCGGCGAATGGGTCCTGGACAGGGTATGCGAAGATTTTCGCTACTGGCAGCGCTCGGTTTCATCCGTCGGGCGCGTTTCGGTCAACCTGTCTTTGAAACAACTGCGTCAGCCGAACTTCATCAATCGCATCACTGCGATTCTTCGAAGTTACGAGGTTTCTCCTACATCCCTCGAACTTGAAATAACCGAAACGACCTTGATGGAAAATCCGCCACGGACGATCAAGATCTTGAATGAACTGTATTCGCTCGGACTGCATCTCGCTATCGACGATTTTGGCACAGGCTATTCATCGCTGAGCGCGTTGCAACAGTTTCCCATCAGCACGTTGAAGATTGATAAGTCGTTTGTGCAGGACATCGCTGTAAACGCCGATGACGCGACGATTGTCGGCACGATAATTCATATGGGCCAAAGCCTGCAAATGGACGTTGTTGCCGAGGGCGTGGAAACAGAGGATCAGTTGGCATATTTGCAGTCTCTCGACTGCACCTTTGTGCAGGGTTTGCTATTCGGTGATCCGATGAGCTCGGATAACTATCTCGAACTGCTGCTATCGCAGAGGGAAGGCACCGATAAATACAAAACCTTGTTTGCATAAAATCGATCGACGTTGGTAACTGTTTGTTTTTTCAAGCACAAACCTTCGCGCTTCACTCCTTCATGGCGACATGATTAAATAGCCTCGCTAGACCAGGTTACCGCTTCCACGTGCCACGATAATACCGTTTGGCCCATACTCTAAAGTCGGGAATATGAACAAGATAATCAAATCAGCCTTTGCTATTGCATTGTTATTCGGCGCACAGTCTGTGTTGGCCTGTGACTATCCAACACGCGTACTGGTTCCTAATGGCAACACGGCAACGAAAGAAGAAATGGTCGAAGGACAGCGGGGCGTGAAGAAATACGTCGCTGACATGGAAATCTACCTGGAATGCATCGTCGCCGAAGAAAAAGCGGCACGACGTGAAATGGGAAATATTGAAGCCGATCAGGAGCAGGAACGGGAAGATATGTTGAACAAGAAGTACAACGCTGCTGTTGACGAGATGGAGCGATTAGCGGCGCAGTTCAACTCCGAAGTGCAGGCGTACAAGGCCCAGGAAGGCGGTTAAGATTCCAGCCTGATCGACACCTGAGAGCCCGCCGTGCCGCGGGCTTTTTTAGACACCGGATCTTTAATGGATAGATGTGATCTCACAGAGAATCGATTTCATTTTTCAGGTCGAATCTGTTCTCGGTAATAATTCTTTCCAATACCTTGATCCGGTCTTCCAGCAGGTCGATTTTCGCGATTGTTTCCTCAAGCTCGCCGTTCGTTTCCGGTTTGACGTGTTTCTGTTTGATCCAGGTTCGAAGCACGTTGGCAATCATCACCACCGTGACGATCCAAATTACAAAAATCAAAGTTCCATTCATTACATTTCCCTTTAATCGTCAAAGCATCCGGTCATAGATTCCTGATCTCCCGATCAAGATTGTACTTGGGCGACGTGACATATCGTTCAAGCCGCGCCAACCTCGAGTCCAGCGTCTGAAACCGACGCTTAACATCACCGAGGGTCTGGCCGGGAGCTGAACGCAGCGCTTTCCGAAAGTCCGCATCGACGTTCGGCTGCATTGCAGGATCCGGCGCAGACGGAATCAATACGACTGTCGCAAAATAGATCAGCAATGTCACTGGCATCGCCATCAGCAGGGATATGACCGCGATGACTCGTGTGACCTTGAGATTGAAGCCAAAATAGTCCGCCAGGCCGGCGCAAACTCCCGCAATGAACGCTCGATCTCTATTCCGGTAGAAACGCCTGTTGGGTATTTCGTCGTACCGGTTCATGGGCGACCCCAATGGTCATCTCGTGAGTACCGTTTCCAGAACTCGTACTCCCGATAACTGCCTGAATAAATAAGCGGTTTTTCTTTAAGTAATAATGTGGCTCCAATGTAGACGAGTGCCGTTGGCAAAAAGAACAGGATCAGGCTTATGACGCCTATGAGGCGAACAGTGCCGGTTCGAAAATTCAACCTGTCAGCAATGCCGGCGCATACGCCGAAAATCCACCCATTCTCTCGATCGCGGTAGAGACCTCGGAGTGGCCCAAAGTCCAGATTCCAGGTGTCTCTGCTCATAGTTTTTTCCTCCAGTCTGATGGCTCGCTCTCCAGAATGGTCTCAAGGGTCTCAAGTCGTTCTTCGAGTCGCTGGGCCAGCACCCATAAGTCCTCCAGCATCCTCTCGTCCCCCCCGGATATTTCGCGAGACTGCTTCCATTTTGTAATGAAGTGCAAGACGATATAGAGCGGTGCCGGTATGACGATGAATACGATCAACAGTATTATTAGTAATTCACCCATTCCGAAATCCCACTATTTCACCTCCGCAGATGTGTCTGTCTCTCCTGCTAACCGCTTCTTGAGATCGGCCAGCTCCTGCGCGATCGAATCCTCGGCCTCGAGACCTGCGAATTCGTGATTGAGGTCCTTTGGCAATCCCAGGTCGTAGGCTTCAATTCGACCCTCGACGTCGTCGATTCGCCGCGTGTACTGCTCAAAACGAATCATCGCGTCATCGATCTGGTAGTCGTGAATCTTCTTCCTTGCCGCGAGTCGGCTATTGGCGGTCTTGTGGCGCGCCAGGAGAGACTTTTGCCTGACCTTCGCATCCTGCAGCTTCTTCTCGAGCCTGGATATATCCTCGTTCAGCTTGCTCAAGCCTGCGTCGATTGCTGCATAGTCCGCGCGAAGTATTTCTACCGCCGATGATGCTCGCGATTTTTCAACCAATGCCGCCTTCGCCAGGTCTTCTCTCCCCTTGCGTAACGCGAGTTCTGCTTTGCCGTCCCATTCGCGTTCCTCGCGCTCGAGGTGGCCGAGCTTTCGATTCAGATCCTTCTTGTCCGCGATTGATCTGGCGGCGGCCGACCGAACTTCCACCAGCGTATCCTCCATCTCCTGAATCATCAGTCGCACAATTTTCTCGGGATCTTCCGCCTTATCGAGAATCGCGTTGATGTTTGAGTTCACGATGTCGCTGAATCTCGTGAATATGCCCATTGTTTTGTCCTCTGTTTAGCTAACGGTTCAAGCATATTGTTGCAGAATCCGTGCCAACTCTGTTCGGATTGCATAAATCATTGTTTCTAATAGCTTTAGCCCGAGTAGTTCATGCCTGAGGCAATCCAGGATTTGGTCAAAAAAGCGATTTATTTGTTTTTTTGACTAAGATCTGATCTATTTGGCTAATGTCATCAGAAAAGCCAGCTCAACCCATCATTGGCGAGGCGCCCGCGTTTCTGGAGATGCTTGAGCATGTGTCCCGGGCCGCTCCGTTAAACAAACCTTTGCTGGTCGTGGGTGAGCGGGGGACAGGCAAAGAGCTGATTGCGTCCCGCCTGCATTTTCTTTCCAGGCGCTGGGAGCAGCCGCTGGTCAAAGTCAATTGCGCAGCATTGACAGAGTCCATTCTCGAGTCTGAGTTGTTTGGCCATGAGGCCGGCGCATTTACGGGAGCCATAAAGGCGCATACAGGTCATTTTGAGCGGGCTGACGGCGGCACGCTGGTGCTGGACGAGCTTGCGATGATTTCGGTGAGAATGCAGGAAAAGATTCTGCGCGTTATTGAGTACGGCGAACTGCAGCGGGTTGGCGGCAGCGAAACGATATCGGTCGACGTACGCATTGCGGGTTCAACGAATGCAGATTTGGAGGCTTTGGTGGCGGAAGGTAAATTCCGGGAAGATCTTCTTGACCGACTTGCCTTCGACGTCATCACAATACCGCCGTTGCGTGAAAGACTTGAAGACATACTGCCACTTGCCTATGCGTTCGCGCTTAATATGGTGAGTGAACTCGAACTGCCACTCTTTCCTGGCTTCAGTGCACGGGCGTCTTCGTCGCTGTTGCGCCACGACTGGCCCGGCAACGTTCGTGAACTAAAGAACGCTGTCGAGAGATCTGTATATCGTCTGGCGGACAAATCCAGACAGGTTTCCCAGATCGCTTTTGATCCGTTTGATTCCCCTTACCGCCTCCGGGCTTCAGGTAAAAAGGAAACGCGCCCGGAGCGACGCACAACACCCGACAGGAAACACGTACTGCCGGTCGATTTGACCAGGCGAATATCCGAGGTTGAAAAAGAATTTGTCGAAACCGCGCTACGACGAGCGAAGTTTAACCAGCGTGTAGCAGCCGACCTGCTCGGCTTAAGCTACCATCAACTTCGCGGCAAGATCAGAAAACACACTTTGGATGTCGGCAGTATGGAATCCTAGGAATCGTCTCTGTAACGACGAACGTAGATCGCTGCAGTCGTGAACAGGCCGCAGACGATAATACCAACCCACAGCCCGCCGCTCGCCAGGAACCCGCCAAGATCCATCACATCGAAGAGACTGATCGCCTCCGGCACTGTGTGGTTACGTTCATCGAAGAATTCCGTTGGGTCGACCCCCTGAAACAGCGGCATCTTCCACGCCCTGACATAGAACGCCTCGGCGATCGCCGATGTCCCGAACAGAATTTTCTCCAGCATAGGCAAAACTAACAGTGGCAGTACGGCCATCATCAGCGGTGAGCGTTTGGTATAGGCCGAAACAAACAAAAACCAGCCGATAAACGGCGACGACCACAGCGGCACTGCCAGGAGAAAAACGAGCGTTGCCGCCCAATTGTCCATGAGTGGCGCAGCGCTCCAGATCATGTGGCCCGCATTGGCGCCCTGAATACCGATCCAGATGCTCGAGATTACAAGTACCAGAATGTGAGTGGCGATGACGAAGGCGAATGTGATCAGAGGTATGACGAACACGGCAGTCAGTAATTTCGAAAGTACGGTTTCAAAGTCGGTACAGGGAATCGATCTCCAGAACAGAATGCTGCGATCTTTGCGCTCGGCGTAAAGCGCATCAAGCGTGTAAAAGATGGTCAGAAACCACATGCCGATAACGAAAAACACTGACACGCCGGACATGACCGCGGAGATGGCGGCAGCACGTTCATTCTCCCCCAGGTTTGAACCACCGAGAATGGCCAGATCCACCGCCTGATCAAATGCTGAGAATGTGGCCTGCCCGGTGACCGTGCCGAGTGACATGAGCAAGCCGATAATCGCAGGCGTCAGATAGATCGAACGATGCTCCCAGAGCTCTCGCCTGATGAGCGCGATCTGAGCCATGATCATTGTGCCGCTCCTTTAACTTTCGCGACAAAAAGATCCGCAATATCGGGTGTCCTGAGGTCGCCCAGCCCTTGCAGCTGACCGCGCTCGATACCTTCAAAGGTCATGACCTTTTTGCCGAATACATCTTTCTCATAAATTGGATTCAGAGACTTGGCCTTGGCCGCGTTAGCGGCGGTAACCATTAATTCGACATACCGCTCCGACACCTGCTCCATCGGTGTATCCAGAACCACGCGCCCATCGTTGATAAACATCACGTCAGTAAGAAGATTTTCGATCTCTTCAACCTGGTGGGTTGTGATAATTATCGTGCGCTCTTTATCAAAATAGTCGTTGAGCAAATTCGCGTAGAATTCTTTTCGGAAGATGATATCGAGACCAATTGTCGGTTCATCGAGCACCAGGAGTCGGGCGTCAATCGCCGTGATAATAGACAAATGCAATTGCGTAACCATTCCCTTGGAGAGTTCTCTTACTTTCGAGGTTCTGTGGATCTTCGTTTTGGAAAGTAAATCCTCCGCTCGTTCACGCGAGAATCTCGGATGCACTGATTGCAGAAAGTCCAGCAGCTGCGACACTTTGATCCAGCGTGGAAGAACTGCGACATCCGCAATGAAACATATGTTCTGCATTAATTCCTTGCGTTGCCGAAATGGGTCCAGTCCCAGCACCGACAGTGTGCCCTGGCAGTCCGTCAATCCAAGAACGGCTTTCAGTAATGTCGTCTTGCCTGCGCCGTTAGGACCTATGAGGCCCATGATTCGCCCTTTTTCGATATCAAAACTGACATCGTCCACAGCAAGGGTTGAGCCATAGCGCTTGGAAACATTGCGTGCACTGACGAGGCTAGTCATCTTGCTGCCCTTTTTCTGCGGCGTCCGAAACCGCGTATTGCTCAATCATTTTGAGCAGGTCCTCGGCCTCCAGCCCAAGTCGCGCGATCGTCGCAGCAACGAGTGGCCATTCTTTATCCAGAAATTTTTGCCGTTCGTCCTTGAGAAGCTGTTTGCGAGCACCTTCCGTAACGAACATGCCGCGACCGCGCTTCTTTTCCACCAGTCCTTCGTCCACGAGCTCCTGGTAGCCCTTGAGAACAGTCAGAGGGTTTAGTCGGTACTCTGCGGCAACATTACGAACCGACGGCAGCGCATCACCGTCTTTCAGAACGCCTTCGAGCATCATCGCCACTACACGATCCCGCAGCTGGCGATATATTGGCTGGTCTTCGTTCCATTTTGGATCCATTGAGTATCCGATTCGTCCCGACTATTTCTTATCGATTTTCGCGTAGCTGAACGCGACTTCCATACCGATAGCCCGCTCCGCAACGGTAACAGGCCGAAGAACCAGCTCGCCGTATGATCGAAGCGGCGCCCACAAGACAATGTTCGAGAGGATTCGTCGTCCGAGTTTTTTCCAGTTTGTCATGAGTGACGCTCCGCTATTCGGATATGAGCGGCGACACGTTGTCGCGAGAGGCGTTGCCGCGCAAAATTCTGGCGTCGATACGCACCTCGATGTTCTTTGGCATTGCCAGCACGGTATCGACCACGGCTGGCAAAGATTCTAGTTCTTTCAGCATCTGCGTATTGAGCACGATATTGACTGACGTCGTCGCCGCAGCGTCGGGTTCAGCCCGAAGTTCGTTTGGCAGATTTGCCCGTGCCTGACCCGCAATCAATGCGACAGCCAGCAGCACCATCACCGTGACGGGAATCCATCCGCTGGTCATTTGAATAAACTGTTTGCTCATCTCATCCCGCCGGCGCAAGCGCGCACGGCCCTCTGTTAAGTGACGTAGTGTTATAGTTGACTATAACACCAAGCTGTCTGATTGCAAGCATCCCTGTGAAATAACCCGAATCAGGCCAGGCCTGCGTTTAATTGAGCATGCAACAGCAAGTTAATTATTTAAATCAATGAGTTACACGTATTCTCATGGCGCCGGCTGGCGCAGCACAGGACATTCCGGGCAATTGGCATTGAAGCCTCGGTGCCTTCTTTTGCAGGCTGTGAGGGCAAGCGTGTGACATCTCTGGCCACTGGAATCGACACCTTGCCGGCGCCACTATGCGCCCGCCAGAACCTCGCTTATGCTCGCAATATGACGGGCGATCTTGACGATTCGGCACTGATGTTGCGCTACCGGGACGGCGACGTCGCAGCATTTGAAGCGCTTTACCGACGCCACAATGATTCGCTTTATCGATACTTGCTGAGGCTCTCCCTCAACGCAGCAACGGCAGACGATCTCTTCCAGGAAACATGGGGCAAAATTGTCAAGGCACGCCAGAACTATCGTCCAACCGCCAAATTCTCGACTTTTCTCTTTCGTGTAGCGCACAACTGTTTCATAGATTATGTGCGACGCAATAAACGCCATACGGCTGAGGTCGACATCGATCCGGATCTGAGTGCAGCAACTGACGATACGCCCGAATACCTGACTGAAAGACATCTGGCTCGCAGGCGCCTGAATGCCTGCCTGGCGAACATTCCAGATGACCAGCGAGACGTATTCCTGTTACACGAAGAGGCAGGACTGTCGATTGACGAAATCGCACAGATAACCTGTGTGAACCGGGAAACAGCAAAGAGCAGACTTCGATACGCAGTCGGCAAATTGAAGCGCGCTCTGGCTGAAGCGAAATGACGGTGAATGGAAGAAAGGACGATACCAGCCAGGAAAGGGATCGCCTTGCGATGGCAGCGATCTATCGACGGACCGCGGATGAGACGACGCCCCATGAGCTGAACCGTGCGGTGTTGCAACATGCGACGAGGCAAACACGCGGCGTAGCGAGCCGGACTTTGACATGGCTGCGGCCAGCGGCCCTGGCTGCGACGCTCGCGCTTAGCGTGGCCCTGGTGCTGCAAGTTGGGAATCTGGATTCGACGGGAACATCTCCTGCAGAGTTACCAGGGCCTGTTGCTTCAGGTGAAAACGACGATGTTTTTGATGCTGCTGCGGAGGCGAGCATGGAACAGATCCGTGCCGCTGAATCGGCTGCGAAACTGAGCCCGGGACCGTCGGAATCACTGACCGCGCCACGAAATCAGGTTGGCCCTGGCCCCACGTCAAACGAGGTTGTGCGTGATAATCAGGATTGCAGTGCGGACCAAAGATCTTCAACCGTTACCTGGTGGCGATGTATCCAGGCACTCGAAAAGCGTGGCATGAGTGAGGCGGCCAGAAGAGAATTGGAGGCTCTTTTTGAGGCCTATCCGGCATTCCGTAGTCCGGAATAGTCAGACTTCCTGTTTGTGGGGTTGTTCCTGCCAGGCGTTCGCGATTAATTAAGGGTAGTCCGGTCCTTGAAAAGCACGCGGTATTTCCTGCAAACTGAGCCGTGTCCTGATTCACCCTGGTTGTTCGAAACCTGTCCAACGCACCATCGTCGGCGTGTTGGAGTCGCGCACTGAGTACACCCGGATATAACGCTCCCAACATAAGGTCAACGCACAATGAAAAACCCCGTTCGCGTCACTATCACCGGCGCTGCCGGTCAAATCGGCTATCAGCTGGCATTTCGTATCGCATCCGGCCAGATGCTGGGTGCCGATCAGCCTGTCATCCTGCAACTCCTGGAAATCCCGCCAGCCTTGCCGGCATTGCAAGGTGTCGTCATGGAACTGGAGGATTGCGCGTTTGCGACGCTGGCTGGAATTGTTGCCACTGATGATCCCGACGTGGCATTCAAGGACAGTGACTATGCGCTCCTGGTCGGCGCTCGTCCGCGCGGCCCGGGCATGGAACGAAAGGACCTGCTGGAGGCAAACGCACAGATCTTTTCCGTTCAGGGTAAGGCGATGAACGATCATGCGAGCCAAGATTTACGCGTACTCGTTGTTGGAAATCCGGCCAACACAAATGCCTTGATCGCCAGCGCCAACGCGCCGGACATCGACAAATCACGTTTCACGGCCATGACTCGGCTTGACCATAATCGTGCATTGGCACAGCTTGCCGCTAAAACGAATAGTCACGTTACGGATATTCGTCAGATGACGATATGGGGCAATCACTCTGCAACACAGTATCCTGATATCCAGCATGCGTCAGTCGCCGGCAAAGCAGCAACGGGGCTTGTCGATGAGGCCTGGTTAGCCGATGATTTCATTCCTACCGTGCAGCAACGGGGCGCGGCCATCATTAAGGCGCGCGGCGCATCATCAGCGGCGTCTGCCGCATCGGCTGCGATCGATCATATGCACGACTGGGCACTCGGCACGCCAGATGGAGACTGGGTCAGCATGGGAATTCCAGCCGATGGCAGCTACGGCATCGAGGAAGGCGTTGTCTATTCCTATCCGGTACGTTGCGCAGCGGGTAGCTACGAAATTGTGCAGGGTCTCGAGATCAGCGACTTTAGTCGGGCTCGCATGGAAGCCACCGAATCTGAATTACGTGAAGAACGTGCCGCCATCGAATCGCTATTGTAATACCATAATTCGTTCTACCTGAATGTGATCCACAATCTGGCGCCACTCGACGCCCGATGATAGGGTCTCAAGGCCTCGGCGACCCCGCCGGGGTTCGTCAAATGAGGAATTTTTTGTGTCCGGTTTTCTTTTGAGTCTTGGCTGGTTTCTACTTTTTTTCGGCGGCGCAATCTATCTCGCCTATAGCCGGGTAAGCCTGTTTCCGTCCACGGTCACGATGGGCGCCATTTTGGTTGCCTACGTGTTTTTCGGGGACTGGAACCTGCTGTGGCTTATTTTGTTGATCCTGTTATACGGCGCCCTTGTCTTTCCGAACTTCATCGATATTCGACGTGAAAAAGTTACTCGGCCCGCACTCGACATCTATCGAACGATGTTGCCATCGATGTCCGATACAGAGAAAGAAGCGCTCGAGGCAGGCAGCACGTGGTGGGACGGGCAGCTGTTTTCCGGAATGCCGGACTGGGATCGATTGATGTCGTTTCCCGCACCCAAATTATCCGCGGAGGAGCAGGCTTTCCTGGACGGCCCGTGTGAAGCGCTTTGCTCGATGCTGGACGACTGGGACATTGCGCACGAACGCGCAGACATGCCCCCGGCGGTTTGGGCATACATCAAGAAGCACAAGTTCTTCGCAATGATCATCCCTAAACACTATGGTGGGCTGGAATTTTCTGCCTACGCCAACGCGATGGTCATTACCAAGCTCGCCAGCCGTAACGCCACGGCCTCCTCTACCGTTGGTGTTCCGAACTCGCTGGGACCGGCAGAACTCCTGCTTCACTATGGCACCGAAGAGCAGAAGAATCGATGGCTCCCCGGACTCGCCTCCGGAGACGAAATTCCTTGTTTCGCACTCACGTCACCACAGGCCGGATCGGACGCCGCGGCACTGATCGACACTGGCGTTATCTGCAAAGGAACCTGGGAAGGCAAGCAAACCGTCGGTATTCGACTGAATTGGGAAAAACGCTATATCACGCTGGCCCCAATTGCGACCGTGCTTGGACTCGCATTCAAACTTTACGATCCGGATCATCTCATTGGAGATAAGGATGAGTATGGAATCACGGCCGCCCTCATTCCAACTGATCTGCCCGGCGTCAGCATCGGTCGCCGCCACTATCCACTAAACATACCGTTCCAGAATGGGCCCACATCCGGCGAGGATGTGTTTGTGCCGCTCGACTTCATCATTGGCGGACAGGAAATGGCCGGCAAAGGATGGAAGATGCTGGTCGAATTACTTTCGGTCGGACGTGCCATTACTTTGCCATCAACGGCGGCTGGCGGCGGACAGGCTGCAGCCTATGCAACGGGGGCCTACGCGCAAATCAGGCGCCAATTCAAGTTGCCGGTCGCGAAGTTTGAAGGCGTTGGCGAAGCGCTTGCGCGCATTGCAGGTCATACGTACATCATGAATGCCGCTGTTTCGGTCACATCCGGGGCGATCGATCAGGGTGAAAAGCCGGCGGTGCCGTCGGCAATACTGAAATATCACTGCACGGAGCTGGGTCGAAAAGTCGCGAACGATGCCATGGACGTTCATGGCGGCAAGGCCATCATGATGGGACCGAAAAACTATGTCGGTCGAAATTACATGGCGACACCTATCGCGATCACAGTCGAGGGTGCAAATATCCTGACACGCAGCCTGATTATTTTTGGCCAGGGTGCCATGCGCTGTCATCCTTTCGTCCTGCGCGAACTTCAGGCTGCGGCGGATACCGATACTGAACGCGGATTGCATGAGTTTGACGATGCGCTCTTCTCACACATTGGTTATGCGATAAGCAATGCGGCGCGCGCTTTCTTCCTGGCTTTAACGCACGCGAAGTTCAGCAATGTGCCACTCAATACTCCAACACGTCGCTATTACCAGAATGTGAATCGATACAGCGCCGCATTTGCGTTGACGACAGATTTCGCAATGCTGACGCTGGGCGGTAAGTTAAAAATCAAGGAACTCCTGTCTGCGCGCCTGGGCGATGTGCTGAGCAGCATGTATCTTGCGTCAACCGTACTCAAACACTTCGAGAATCAGGGTCGCCGCGCCACGGATATTCCGCTGGTCGAATGGTCGGTGAGAACGCTGATGTACAGCGCGCAGGAACAGTTGCACAGCTTCTTGCGTAACTTCCCCAATCGCCCGGTCGCATTCGTGCTTCGCCTGATTATTTTCCCGCGTGGTCGGACTTATTCGGCACCATCTGATGATCTCGGCAAGAAGATTGTCGACCTGATCACCGCAACGGGAGAAGCCCGACAGCGACTAAGCGCGCAGGCATTCAAGGCCCTCGAACCCGGCAGCCCGCTCGGCTTGCTCCAGGAAGCGCTGGAATTGTCTGAGAAGCACTTGCCGCTGGAGAAGAAGCTTCGCCAGGCACACAAGGAAGGGCTCATTCAGTCCGAATATCTCGGTCACCAGATAGAAGAAGCAGAGCGTGCTGGTGTTATAAGCAAGAAAGAAGCGCACGACCTGCGCGAATATCACGAAAAAGTGTTGCACCTTTTGTCGGTCGATGATTTCTCGCCTGACGAACTTGGGCGCCAGGATGCCAATAGAAACAATCCGACAGTCGCAGAGTCGAGCCGACCTCCGGTCGCAATGGTGATAACGCCCGACGACCTCGAGACCGCTGAAAAAAAGAAAGTCAAAAAGAAGGCGACCAGGAAAAAGGTTGCTGGCAAGAAGAGCACTGCCAAGAAGCCGGTCACGAAGAAAAAGAAGAAAGCAGGCTAGTCGCCTGTTGCAGCAATACCTGAAGAACGTGAGGCGGCTACGCCAGCTTCGTGTGCGCAGCGCGGCGTACGTCAGATGATTATGAAGCATGGACGCCGTGACATCTGAAGCCGTTCTGCTCGCCGCAAGAACTCGGTCACGGTAGCAATATATGGCAGACAGCTTCGGCCCAGTCTACGAAGTCACGCATACGCTTGACCGTGAGATCGTTGCGGGCTTCGATGTGTGGCTGGGTGAGCACGCCGAAGAAATGCTGTCTGTTCAGGGTGTTTGTCGTGCGGTCATTTATGCAGCCGACGATGATGATGAAGGGCGCCCCAGGCGCGTGTCGCACTATCATTTCGAGAGTGATGAAGATCTCGAAAACTATCTGCAGGGCCCTGCCGCAACAATGCGCCTGTCGGCCACCAATTTGTTCGGTGAACGGTTCAGTGTGTCGCGGCGCGTGCTGCAGCAGTCCGGCCTTGTTGAGGATGATGCCCAATCGGTCGAGATATGCCTTAACTGCGGGACCACGCTGACTGGCCAGTATTGCGGCAATTGCGGTCAGCGAGCACGAAGCAGGCTAATCAGCATCTGGGAGCTCGTGCGCGATGCCTTCGGAGACCTGCTTGAACTGGACTCACGGCTTTGGCAGACACTCATCCCACTCACCGTCAGACCGGGACAGTTAACACGCGACTATCTGGAAGGCCGGCGAGCGCGTTACATGCCACCATTTCGAACGTACCTGGTCCTGAGCATCATCTTTTTCCTGGTTGCTTTTTTTGACCCGGCTGAAGAACTCGGGATCTTCCTGGACGCGGAGGAATCGTCGCCCGCGGCGGAAGAAAGCAGCCAGACGCCTGCACAGGAATTCCGCGACGGGTTCATTGAAGGACTGACTGCTGAGAGCACTGCCGAATCCCCCAGCCCTGGGGAAACTTTGCCGGAAGAGGATCAGGCAAGCGACAACGACAGCAGCAGCTTCAACATTCAGTTGGAAGATGACGCCACGACGACAGAGAATGATTGCGACGACATTGAAGCCGACGATTTGCCCGACTGGATGTCAACCTGGCTGACCGCCGACCGACTGCAGGCAGCGTGTGAACGAGTGGTTGCAGACGATGGCAAAGCGTTTTTGGGAAAATTGCTCGACAACGTTCCTGCTGCGTTAATTGCCCTGCTGCCACTCATGGCATTGATATTAAAAATCCTGTATCCACTATCGAAGCGTTACTACGTTGAACACGTTCTCTTCGTCCTGCACTTCCACGCATTCGTGTTCCTGATTCTTACGCTGCAGATTCTGTTTTCACGACTGACAGCAGCGCTGGCTCTCTCGGACACGATATCAACCATAACGACGGTCGCCGTAACGCTTTATATACCGATCTATTTCTTCAAGGCGATGCGGCGGGTTTACCAGCAAAACCGGTTCATGACATTGTCAAAATTCGTCATCCTTGCGTTGGCGTACATAGCCGGTTTGCTGATAATCCTGATGATTACAGCGGCGCTGGCCGCATTCACGATCTAGTGGGGCCGCGCAGACCAGGCAAACATAGTGGAATTGCCTTGAGCGCAGGATCGAACACCACTAGAATTTCCGGGCTACGTCCCTGACAGGACATCAAGAGACCCCCACACTTAGTCGACCATGGATAGAAAAAGCATAGGAATCAGCGGGTTGGCTGCCTACACGCCGCCTTTTCGGGTTTGGCTCGAGGACTGGTGTGACTGGACCGGCAACCATTGGCCGAAGATTCGTGAAGTTGTGGGTCGAAGTTTCCGCGTTCGGGGCCAAAACCAGAGCGTCTATACGATGGCGGCAACGGCCGTCATGCGGCTTATCGATCAATACGACGTCGATCCTGCACGAGTGAAGTTTCTCGGGCTGGGCACCGAATCCAGCACCGACAATTCCGCGGGAGCAATCATCGTCAAGGGAATGGTCGATCAGGCGCTGGTGGCAGCGGGTAAGCCACCCATCGCGCGCAGCTGTGAAGTACCTGAATTCAAGCACGCTTGCCTTGGCGGCGTTTACGGCATGAAGAATGCGATCAGGCACCTTGCTCTCGATGGTGCAGGTGGCCAGGCGATCGTCGTTTGCGCAGACATCGCAGAATACGCGCGCGGGTCCAGCGGCGAGCCGACGCAGGGCGCCGGCGCCATCGCGATGCTTCTGGAGGAGAATCCCAGGCTCGTCGAAGTCGACCTGGTTCAGTCGGGCTCGGCTTCCGACTACCGCATTATGGATTTTCGCAAACCGATGATGCGCTTTTGCGGACAGGACAGGAGCGAGAGCCACCAGGTGCAGGACTTTCCGGTTTTTAACGGCAAGTACTCAACCACCTGTTACATCGACGAAACTATACATGCCCTGAATGATATGTATGAGAAGCGGGGACTAAAGGCTTCTGAGTATCTCCGCTCATTGAAGACGGTTTTCATGCACCGACCGTATCGCCGCATGCCTGAAACAGGTTGGGCGGTCGCCTATTTGTTTGCGCTGGGAAACGGTTCTCCCGAAGACCGTGCCGAATTGTCATCTTTCTGTTACGAAGCGGGCATCGAGCCAGATGCCTTGATCGCGGAAATGAATAGCAAGCCTGAGATCGCGGCGCTTGCTGATCCCGAGCGCCTCAACTACGAAGCGTATCCGCTGACGATGGCGGTATTTCGAATTTTCAGGGCGTCCCGTCGTTATCGCCGCGAGATTCTCGATAAGCTGGCGCTCGGCAGCGATACAATGCTCGACCTGGGCAATCTCTATACCGCCGCACTACCCGCATGGATCGCCGCCGGGTTCGAACAGGCGGCAGATGAAAATCTCGATATGGCTGGCGAAGAGTTGCTGACCCTGGGGTACGGGAGCGGAGATGCGGCTGAAGTCATACCGTTCATCGTTGCCGATAGCTGGCGCGAGGCCACAGCTGCAATCAAATTCGGTCAGTCCATGGAGTTTGCGGTTGATCTCAATGAGGCGCAGTACGCCGCACTACATGCTGGCAGACGCCCGCCAAATCTCGACTACCTGCCGCGAAACGAGTTCGTCATCGATAAGGTAGGCCGAACCGACGAACGCCAGTTCCAGGATCTCGGTATCGAATACTACAAATACGTCAGTTAGCCCTGAACGCGGAATCCCGCCAGGCATCAAAGGCAGCCAGGCTGCTCCGGGCACTACCTGCGCAAGCCGATTACAAAGCGGCAGTCGTTGCAGAGAAAACTGTTCTTGTGGAATGTACATATTCTGGCTCCCGGGAGCGCTTGCTATCGTGCGTATTCCTAAAGCATGTTTTGGTTTTTTCTGGAGGAACAATATGGCTGGCAGGAGACGGGGTGTAATTGGTACAGCGATTGTTTCGCTGGTCCTTTCGATCGGCTTATTCCTGGCGAGTTTTGCGGCAGAGCCGACGAAAACCGACCGTGAGTTTATTGAAATGCAAACGAGCATCAATGCAACGATGGTCGCGGTTGTCGACTGGGCGGCCCACGAAATCTGGGAGGCCGGCTATGCGGAAACGATGACCGGTCGGAACTGGTTAACGACGAAGCAATACGCGGTTCAATTGCTTGCATCCGGCACCCTGGTATCGCTCGGCGGCAAAGGCAAAGCGGACATGGGCTGGGTGAACAACCCGGACTGGCAAATGTGGTCGGCCAGAATGATTGAGGAAACCGAGCAGTCTATTGCCGCCATCGATGCAAAGGATCAGGCTGCCCTCAAGGCATCTGGCGAACGGTTGGTGGACACTTGCGAAGGGTGTCATGACGCCTTCAAACCCACTATTCCGACGGAAGGAATATTGCATGTTCCTCATCATGACTACGGCGAGCCACTGATCTCTCAGTAATAAGCGCCCGCGGCAATGCGGTCTCCGGCAGCCGCATTCCGCCCGCGCTCCACGCGTCTGCCTGGCTGAGCATCCGTCACCGACGAAACGCCGTTGTTTCGAACCCATGACACACGCGATACAAACGGCATGGTGGCAATCGGCACGAAAAAACTGTCGCCGTTTACCGACGAACTGTCCCGGTTTAACGATATTCCGGTCGACCATCAATAACCGACTTTCAAAGTTGGCTATAGATGGCTGAAAATAATTCAGTTTCTTATCCATACTAATTTGCCTGGCCCGGGCCTCGTTCAATTCGCTTTTTTATACAGTAGAATGTGCGTACGAATTGGGGATATCGATGCATTTACAGGAAGACAGCAAGACCGATTGGACACAAGCGGCGTCACTAAAGACGCACGCCGATTCGGCAGTTACTGCAGATTCGAACACCATGACGTCTCACTCGCTTACACAAACATACCGTGCTTCAGGATCGAATCAGATTGGAGACATCGTTGGCAATCGGTACGTGTTGCAAACGCGGGTTGGCGCCGGACGACTTGGCATCGTGTATGAAGCGATCGATCAGCAGCTTACGCAAGCGAGCCACAGCGATTACCGTGTAACGATCGAATTATTCCGCTTGCCCGGCGAACAGTCCCATCTGCGAACACGATTCGCCAGCGAGTTTGTGGACTTGCTCTCTGTTTCGCACGCCAACATAGCGAGGATTATCGATTTCGGAATCGATGGCGCCACGATCTTTTTTACTACCGAGTTGCTGGAAGGTACTTCACTGGACTCAATGCTCGATAGCAATTCAGCCGATTCGTTTTCCGAGAAAGAGATACTTGCAGTTCTCCGCAGTGTTGCAGATGCGTTGCGCTATGCGCATGCGAAAGGCTTCGTTCACGGTGGGCTCAGCTCGGAGTCCGTCTTTATAACAACTGATTACGAAGTCAAGATTGCTGATCTTTCAAGTGAAGTATTGAAACGAACACTTGGAAATCCTGATGAACAGCTGACTGCCCGCACTCAGCAGGCGCTAAAGCCGACTGCGGATGTGTTTGGTGTCGCTTCTGTGGCTTACGAGTTGCTGGCGAACGAGGCCCCGTACGAAGGGCTTCCCCGCGGCCATGCTCGCAAAAGAGGATTGCGACTCCGGCGAATCAAAGGTATTCCGCGTTATCGGTGGAAGGCACTCGCATGTGCGTTACAGCTTCGAGCTACGGATCGGACGCCGACAATTGCGCAATTCATCGCGGATTTCGGAATTAACGGTACGGAGTCTTTGCGGGCGGCCGAAGCGGACGATAACCCGAAAAAGCGACGCATGCAGGTGCCGGCCGTTTTGCTGGTTGCGATCGCAACAATGGCAGCGCTGGTTCAGTTTAACGTTCTGAACACGGGTGACATTTTCGCGGAATTCCGCGAGCGCATTGACAATAGCGTAGCGCCAATCGTTGCCAAACTTGGCGGAGCGAAGGAAACAGTTGCGCCGGCAAACATCGATACTGTCGTTGATAGCCCCACCGGGGACCGAATGAACGAGGCTTTGCCGGAGCCTGCGCAAGACATGCCACTCGAGACGGTGCCTGGAGAGGAGATTGCGGTCGCCAGTCTTGTGCCCGGGGTAGCGATACCTTCGAGTGCGGACCTGACAGAGCAGGAGCTCGCGCCTTTGGCAGATTCACAGACACCGGAAGAGGCGATTGTTGTCCGCAAGGAATCGGTGGAGGATGTAGCGGAATCTGTGGAGGATGTAGCAGAATCTGTGGCCGCCGTGGCGACGAGACAGATCGATTCGGCGCTGAATGCGCCTCCCTCTATCGCTTTCGCTCGAGAAGCCGTGACCGTGCGTGAAGGTCAGGATATGGCCTCAGTCGTGATACAGCGTCACGGCAACGTCGATAGTGAAATACCAATATTCTGGTGGACCGGCGATAATACCGCGATCGCGGATCTCGATTACGCAGAGCTCGGCGTTCGAACCGAAACGTTTGCAGCCGGTGGCGAGTCCATGTCACTTTACGTGCCGTTGATCTCGGATTCGCTCGCCGAACAAAGAGAATCGTTTTACGTGTTCGTGGCGTCCGACCTTGGACCAGAGACAGTTAGTGACCGACTTGAAGTTTTCGTCGATGACGATGACAGGTGAGGATTGATCTTTAAGTCCGCGGCAAAATGCCGGCTCAGACCGGCTTTTTATACCTGGCCAGGGTTTCGGCAAATTCAGAATTCAGGCGTTCCCATTCCAGTTTGAACCCAATCCTCCCGCGACTCGGAAACGCGCGTCGACGCCAGGTGAGGATTGATCTTTAGTCCGCGGCAAAATGCCGGCTCAGACCGGCTTTTTATACCGGGCCAGGGTTTCGGCAAATTCAGAATTCAGGCGTTCCCATTCCAGTTTGAACCCAATCCTCCCGCGACTCGGAAACGCGCGCCGACGCCAGGTGAGGATTGATCTTTAGTCCGCGGCAAAATGCCGGCTCAGACCGGCTTTTTATACCGGGCCAGGGTTTCGGCAAATTCAGAATTCAGACGTTCCCATTCCAGTTTGAACCCAATCCTCCCGCGACTCGGAAACGCGCGCCGACGCCAGGTGAGGATTGATCTTTAGTCCGCGGCAAAATGCCGGCTCAGACCGGCTTTTTATACCTGGCCAGGGTTTCGGCAAATTCAGAATTCAGGCGTTCCCATTCCAGTTTGAACCACGGTGTAAACTGTTCCGGTTCTTTCTCAAACTCTCTGTCCAACTCTGCTGCCGATACATACCTCAGTGCTTCGATCTCTGTCTCGTTGGCGCGTGGCTCTTCCTCAAGAGACCCCAGGAAGACGTGGCACATCTCATTCTCTGAACCCAGTTCACCGAATGATGCCTGGTAGCTAAATCGATACACGAACTCCAGGTCGGCGCTTGCATGTAATTCGTCACTCAGGCGACGACTTGCCGCGACATCGATCGATTCACCCTGCCGCGGATGGCTGCAGCAACTATTCGACCAGAATAGCGGCCACAGCCGTTTTCCGGATGCACGCTGCTGCAATAGCAACTCACCGTTGCTGTTGAAAAGGAAAACCGAGAACGCACGGTGCAGCACACCGCCGCCATCGTGACACGCCGCTTTACTCAGGCTTCCGGACTCGTTGTCGTGCTCATCGACGAGAATAAGAAGCTCTTCTTCGGAAGACACTATTTTTGCAGTAGTTTGTGACACTTTATTCCTGTTACTTGCAGATTCGAATTATTCTATATCCGGCGGCAGCCAGCGCTCGGGACACGACGTCAACTTTGCCCGGGCAAAGCGCGATGACTGACCCGCCGCCACCGGCACCCGTCAATTTGGCGCCGACAGCACCGGCGGCACGCGCAATGCCGACCATTCGCTCGAGTTCCGGCGACGAGACGCCGATAGCGCTCAGCAACCCGTGGCACACGTTCATCAACCGGCCCAGCCTTTCGTAGTCTGACGCTTCGAGCGCCTCGGCACCAGCTAATGAGGTTGCGTCGATGTTATCGAAGATTTTTGAGTACAGGGATTCATCGTCTTCGTAGCGTCTTCGAACGCCGGACACCATCGTTTTCGTGTTTCCTCGTGTACCGCTTGCCGCGACAACCAGTGGCACAGACTCATCGTGTTGCACGACAATCGGACCCGACTCATTTCCCTTGGCAAACAGGATCGGCTTTGCGAACGTCGCGACGTGATTGTCTATGCCCGACGGCGTCCCATGCGTAATCTCTTCGCACTTCAATGCCAGTTGGTTTACGTCATTGTCGGATAATTCACTATTCATGTACCTGCCGAAAGCGCGTATGACCGCGACTGCGAATGCCGCTGATGAGCCGAGGCCCATGCCGAGGGGAATACGGGCATTGACGCTAATATCCATAGCGCGCGTGGTGCAACCCAGCTCCCTGAGAATCAGGTCAACGACCGCTGCCGCACCGTTCAGGCTGTCATCGCCAGTAGCCCACTCCTGCCGGATTCCCCAGTCTCCGATTGCCAGCCGTATGCCTTGTTCTCCGTCATTTATCGTAGCCGCGACGGCGTCTTCGATGGGTAACGCCAGCGCATGTCGACCGTAAACGACTGCGTGCTCGCCTAACAAGATCACCTTGCCTGCAGCGGCGTCGCCAGCATCTGGCGCAATGTGATTTGCATGCCGGTTGGCGAGATCTTCGCTTAGCTCCCGTGCCTTCCAGATCTTCACCTCACCTGATTCGATCATTGCGCCCACGACGTCATCAAAGAGTTCGTCCGGTACACCGGCTGACACCGCGACACTTCGCGCATGTAATCGCATGTGTCCTTTTTGAATACCACTGGAAGTGAGCGCCCTCAGTGCCGCAAAGTTTTGCGCCAGTCCGACCGCTCCCATCAACCCGGCAAGTTCTGTTGATGTTGTAACACCACTTATGGCAATTCCAAGCGCGGCACCAGGATTCGATTGCAGCGATCCACCGACAACGCCGGGTTTGAGCGGTAAGGTAAGCACACCAACCAGGTGTCCTTCTTCATCAACAGACCAGTTGGTCAATGCGCGATACCGGCCATTTCCTGCTGCGTAAGCATGCGCGCCAGCCTCGATGGCGCGCCAGTCATTCCCGGTAGCAATCGCCAGCGCATCGATTCCGTTCATTATGCCCTTGTTGTGCGTTGCCGCCCGGTACGGATCGGCGAGTGCGAACTGATTGGCCCTGACGATCCCGTCGCGTATCGCAAGTGCTGTTTCGGTATCTGCACCGAGAGTCCCTAAAGGCACAAGACCCCGGGCGACAACCAGCGACCGGTCTGCCAGGTTCGAAAGTATGCGCAGACCGACAGTGCCACCTGCTGCGCGCTCGATCTGCGGACCAAGGGCCTCGCAGAGCGTATTGACGATGTTCGCGCCCATTGCATCGCGCGTATCTACATGCAGGTGCAACACGACAATCGATTCCCCATCGTCCAGTACGTGCTTGAAAAATTCGATGTCTCTGACGCCGCCTCCACGTGCCAGGAGGTTTGGCTGCAGTTTGTTGGCGAACTCGATAAACGATGACCTGGCAGTTTCGAGATGGCGTATATATTCGTCCGGATCAGCGACATCGGATACCTGGATCTGCCCGGTCAGAATCGGCTCGCCGCCAGTGACGGTGAACCCGCCACCGTCGCGAAACAGCTTTGCAGCGCCGCTGACGCCGGCAACAATCGATGGCTCCTCGACGACCATCGGGACAAGGTAGTCTCGTCCATTCACCAGAAAGTTGGGTGCAACACCTAACGGCAGACCGAATACACCCACGACGTTTTCGATCATGCGATCAGCGTTGTTTGCGGGCAGCAACGGCAGCCCGCTCCGCAGCGCCTCCGACATTTTCGGGTCGAGAAACCCGCGCTCGCTCAACGTTTGTATGCGCTGATCAATCGACTTGCGATAAAGGCCACTGATTCGTGAATCGCTCACTTTGGTTCCTCGGTCGATACGCTGACACCCGTTACATCCAGTGCGACCGGCAACTCGACAAAACCGTACTCGCTCGTCTTCTCGCAAAAACTGTTTACAGCAGCACTGTCGGTACCGAATACGATGCCAATGTCCCCACCACCAGCCCCGCAGGGCTTGTACGCGACACCACGATCTCCAGCCTGGTCGCAGACCTCTTTATGGCCGGCATTAAAGATACCGAGCACATGCTCCCGGTCAAACATTTTGAGACTCGTTGTGTACTCACTGATTGCTTCGAGAATATCGCCCACCCGCCCGCCCTTCCAGGCGGCAGCGACGTTGTTGGCGGACTCGCTCAATAAGACCCAGCTTCTGCCGGACGGATTGCCGGTATTCAACCTGCTGAGATGGATACTCGTATCAGCCGGCTGTCCGCTCCATAGAACGCGGTACAAAAGATCGCCGGGCCACGAGAGGTGCGCTGCCTCTGCATATTCATTCGCCCGATATTCAATTACGCCGCCGCGCAGGCTTGTGGCGATATCGACACCACTGCCAAGTCCGCCCTGAAGTGCCGCATGTGCCCGGGCGGACAAGACGCCAGCGAACTCCTGTTGTTCGGCGAACTGGGACAACGCGACAACAAGTGCAGTCATTGCGGCGGCGCTGGAGCCGAGCCCCAGCTTGCTGCCGGACTCCCGGTCGGAAAAGGCGGTCGTATCGACGCTTATTGCCAGTGGCGGAAGCTCCTCTGCTACCGTCGTCATCCAGGCGTGCTCGACGAGCCCGAGTCCCTGCGGGGGGAGCCGATCTTGCCATTCCAGCTTTCCATCGGATGACCAGCGAAATCGCCATTCTCCCTCCCGGTAACCCGGCGTGGCGACGCGATGGTAATCGTCTGTTGCTGCAGCGATTCGAACGCTCGCCCTGCGGTCCAGCGCCATTGATATTGCCGGCGCTCCAGCCAGCACCGCGTACTCGCCGGACACGATGGCTTTGCCCGGTGCCGAAACCAATACGGGTGTCATGTCGGTTGCAGCAACTTCGCGCCGGCGCCAAGGTGGCTTCGCATCAGAGATAGCACTCCTGGCGTCTGTCGCAGCGCAAGCATTACGGCATCGACGGATTCAGGCAGGCAGACTGCCTTGACCTGAGGACCAGCATCAATCGTAAAAAAAACGGCATGCCCTGCATTCTGAAGGGCGCGAATGGTCTCCAGGCAAGACAGCGTTGCACTGTTCCAATAAACGATTGGTGGCCTTGAGCTCCACATGACTGAATGCATCTTAAGACAATTATGTTCTGCAACCTGACCCAGGCTTTCGAAGTCCCTGGCGAGCACCGCGGCGCTTGCAATCTCCATGTCGTCATTCTGCCGAGCCACCCAGCTTGCGTAAAAGGGCGACGTCTTTTCGCCGCGTATCATTGCGTCACTGGAACCCACTGGTTTCGATCCTTTCTCTGTTACAGCGACGACGACTTCGAGCGGCCACTGACGACATGCCATTAGCGACCGAACGGATATCTGATCCTCACCCGCGATCAATTCAACGATGCCACCGTAAACGGAACGTGCCGCGGATCCGGAGCATGCTCCGGCCAGTTGCGCCAGTGTCGGTGTATCAATTGCTCTCCCGGAAGATTCGGCGGCCGCGACAGCGAGTGCTGCGAATGCCGACGAGGACGAAGCGAGACCGGCGCCGATGGGGAAATTTCCCTCACTAACCACTTCGGCTGCAGCACGCTCCGGCCCGGCGATCAAATCGAGACACGCACTCACCCGACCTAGCATATCCGGTGCAGGTGCATTATTGACCAGCAGGGTATCGGGTCCGGATTGATCGCCGAATTCAACGGACATCGTCGTCCACAGGCTATCCAGTGTGATGGATAGCGAACTGACGGCAGGCAGATTCGCCACGTGATCACGTTTTCCCCAATACTTGATCAGCGCGATATTCGGTTGTGCCTGTGCGACGGCTTTCATATTTGGGTGGCTTTTGCTTTGCGTGATCGGCAGGGAATGTCGGGAGCCGGATTATAGCGCCCAAGCGCATCCGGGGCGGGATTCGTGTACGCTTATTGTGATGACAGGAATGTGCATGATTGAGTCGGACAGCGAGGAATTCGTCCGCAAAATGGGAGACCACGCGGATCGCACGGAGCGCTGCCTGGATCGTGTCCTCCCACCAGCTGGCGAGGTGCCGGCACGACTTCATGAGGCCATGCGCTACGCTGTACTCAACGGCGGCAAGCGAATTCGGCCTCTCCTCGTCTATGCGGCAGGGGAATGCCTGGAGGTCAGCCTGGAAAAGCTGGACGTCCCGGCAACTGCGATCGAGCTTCTGCACGCCTTTTCGCTCGTGCATGACGATCTGCCCGCAATGGATGACGACGATCTGCGCAGGGGCCAGCCAACCGTCCACCGAAAATTTGACGAGGCGACCGCGATTCTCGCGGCAGACGCCCTGCAGCCATTGGCATTTCATACGATTGCCGCATCCGTGGCGTTGGATGACAAGGAGAGCCGACAGCTCACGACTTTGATCGCCGACGCCTGCGGCTCACATGGCATGACCGGAGGACAGGCCATCGACCTCGCCTCGGAAGGCAAGGATCTTTCCATTGATGAGCTGACTGAAATGCACGGCTTGAAAACCGGCGCACTGATTCGGGCGGCAGCCATGTCGCCCTGTTGCCTTGCGGGCGATTTGAGCCACGAGTATTGGACGGCGATGGACGGTTTCTCACGCGACATTGGCCTTGCCTTTCAGATCCGCGACGACATCCTCGACGTTACCGGCCAAACCGACGTCATCGGTAAACCAGCGGGCTCGGACCAGGGCATGAATAAGGCAACCTGGCCCTCGGTATTCGGCATGGAGGAAAGTATCCGACGCTGTGATGAGCTGCTCGCATCGGCCATGCAGCATCTGACCGTGTTCGGACACAGTGCCGAACCCTTACGGCTACTCGCTAATTTTATCGTCGCTCGAATTCGCTGATGCAACAGCGACGCATCCTGCACGTCGACATGGATGCTTTCTACGCGTCGGTTGAGCAGCGTGACAACCCATCACTGCGGGGCAAGCCCGTGGTCGTCGGCGGCAATACCCGTGGGGTCGTTGCGGCAGCGAGCTACGAAGCGCGGCAGTTTGGTATCCGGTCCGCCATGCCGATGCGTGACGCGATCAGGCGATGCCCGGACTTGTGTCGTGTCCCGCCGCGAATGTCTCACTATCAGGCTGTATCGAAGGATATCTTCAGCACCTTTCGTGAATTCACGCCCTTGGTCGAGGGCCTCTCGCTGGACGAAGCGTTTCTCGATGTCACGCAGAGCCTGCAGCTCTTCGGCGACGAGGTCTCGATTGCCGCAGAGATCAAACGTCGCATACTTGGGCGCACCGGACTGACTGCATCGGTCGGCGTCGCACCTAACAAGCTCGTTGCGAAGATCGCATCCGATCTCGACAAGCCGGACGGCCTGGTCGTTGTCACAGCAGAGAACCTGCGCGAAACTCTTGATCCGTTGCCGGTGCAGGTCATTCCGGGAATTGGCAGGGAAACACTGGCCCGCCTGCAGCGCATTTCGATTCGCACGGTTGCTGACCTGCGGCTCGCCGCGGACCGGGACCTTGAATCGGTGTTTGGTCGTTTCGCGCAACGAACCCGGGAACGCGCGTCCGGCATTGACGATCGATCGGTGGTTTCGTCGCGCGCCGATAAATCGATCAGTGCGGAAGAAACATTCGACGTCGATCTGAGCAGTCGCCGGGACCTGCGCCGCGAGCTGTTGCGTCTGTCTGAACGTACAACAGCACGACTGCGCGCCAAAGAACTGGTAGCCGGGACGGTACAGGTCAAGATCAGGCAGGACGACTTCTCGACCTGCACACGACAGTGTGCGTTGCGACCACCGGCCAACGGCACCGAAACAATCTATGCGGCGGCGACAAAGCTACTTGATGACTGGCTTACAGAGAATCCGGGTACCAGGATTCGCCTGCTTGGCGTTGGAGGAAGTGAACTGGCGCGGGATGCACAGCCCGATCTGTTCGCGCCGGCCATGCCTGCAGGCGGTTCGGCGCTCGATCAGACCGTGGATCAGATTCGCGACAGGTTCGGCGATCTTTCTCTCGGTCGCGCGCGCACGCTGGATTAGCCCGAATCAGGTAAGATCTGGCGACCGGCATCGAAAATCTGTCCTCGCGCGCTACGACCTATGTATACGAGTTTTTTTGGCCTGAACGAAAAGCCGTTCACGATAACGCCTGATCCGCGCTATCTGTTCATGAGCGAGCGGCATGGCGAAGGCCTGGCTCACCTCGTCTACGGTGTTACCGAGAGCGGCGGTTTCATCCAGCTCACGGGTGAAGTCGGGACCGGCAAGACCACGCTCGTGAGAACGCTTCTGGGGCAGATTCCGGCCGAGGTGGACATCGCCCTGATTCTCAATCCGCAGCTGACGGCACTCGAGTTTCTACTGGCAATATGCGAAGAGCTTGGCGTGCCGATACCGTCAATCAAGAACAGCTCCAAAGCCATGGTCGATGCGCTTAACCGGCACCTGCTCGATGCGCACTCACGAGGACGCAGGGTCATCCTGCTTATCGATGAAGCGCAGAACTTGTCAGAGGGTGTGCTGGAACAACTCCGCCTGCTCACAAACCTGGAAACTGCCCGCCAGAAACTGTTGCAGATCATCCTGATCGCCCAACCGGAACTCAGGGAAAAGCTTTCTCAGGACAGCCTGCGCCAGCTCGCACAACGTATTACCGGTCGATACCACCTGGAACCTCTGTCGCGAGAGGAGGCGTCAAAATACATCGATCACCGACTGCGCGTTGCGGGCGCCTTAACGGAGATTTTCACACCGGCCGCCAAGCAGGAAGTCTATCGAATGTCAGGTGGCGTACCCCGGGTCATGAATGTGATCTGCGACCGCGCGCTACTGGGCGCCTACAGCCGCGAAACACGCGTAATTGACAAAGATCTCGTCAGAAAAGCAGCAGGTGAGGTGGCAGGTCAGAAAGTAACGCCGGTTTATCTCAAATGGCTGGTGCCAGTTCTCGGCGTCGCCGGCCTCGTACTGGTGATCTCGGTCTTATGGTCGGCGCTGGGTGGGGGCGACATGTCGACCGTCGATGACATTACCATTTCCCAGTCCCTGGACAGCAGTATCGAGGAAGCTTCGATTCCTGAAGCGGTTGTTCCGGAGGTTGTTGCAGAGATTATTCCTCCCGCTATCGACATCGATGAGTTGTTTGTCGGGTATAACGATATAGAGAGCTTCCAGACTTTGTTTGGACTTTGGAATGAGACCTACGACAGTGCCGAAGGAACAGCGTGCGAGCAGGCAATCGCGGCAGGCTTGCGCTGCTACTTTCAACGTGGCACGTGGACGACGCTGCAACAACTGGACAGGCCGGCGATAATCACGTTGACCGGCAAAGATGGTTCCTCCTGGAGAACTGCACTCGTTGGTCTGGACGAAAACGAGGCGCGACTCATTATTAACGGAGCCGAGGTGGACCTGCCGATCGCCGATCTCGCTCCCTACTGGTTCGGCCAGGCTCTGCTTTTATGGCGCCCACTGAATGGCAACGACCAGCCAATAGGCCCCGCAGCCAGCGCCGAGAGCATCCAGTGGTTGCGGCAAAGCCTTGCCGCACTGGATAAAGATATAACGGTTGTGTCAGGCACGCCGGAGTCGTTTGACGACGAGCTTGTCGAACAGTTGCAGGCCTTTCAGCGCAAACACAGGCTTGAGGCTGACGGTATCGCGGGCCTCAAGACACAGATCATCCTGAATTCACTGCTGGAAACAGACGAGACGCCGCGATTGTCGGCCAGTCGTTAACCCTTATACGGACCACGAGCAATGTCTTTTATTCTCGACGCACTGAAAAAGTCCGAAGCAGAACGGCAGCGGCAGAATGCACCTGGATTTGCCAGCATTCCGGAACGGCGGGACGCGAAAACATCCGGAAAATGGATCTGGCTCGTGGTTGGCTTGCTGGTCGTCAATCTAGTCGCACTCGGTGGTTTGCTGCTATGGAAGAGTACGGCCGTGACACCGACCGAGACACCGGTCGCCACTATCCCACAGGGTTCTCCTGCGGTTACTTTTTCCGAGCTTGTTTCGGAAGTGAAGCGCAGCCAGCAGAGTCCTGGTGTGCAGGGCGACGAGCAGATCGCGGAACAAGACGTTGCATTGGCACCAGCCGCGCCGGCTACCCCGGTCGGAGATATAGTGCCCGGGCGAGTAGACGTGGGACTCGAGTCAGTGAATGACCTCAGAGCCAAGGGCGAACTGCAGTTGCCCGACATGCACCTGGACATACACGTATACAGCGGCGCTCCGGCCGATCGCTTTGTGTTCGTCAACATGTCCAAGTACAAAGAGAATGCGTTCCTGAGCGAAGGACCGCTGGTGAGAGAAATTACGCCGGAGGGTGTTGTTCTCGAACATCAGAACAAAGTATTCTTGCTGCCGCGGGAGTAGTACTCTATTTGTTCAGACTAATATAACCGGGCCGGGCATTCAGGCAATTGCGTCGCCCGCCGGCTCGATGAGTTCTGGCGATTCGTTCCGCGCGTTGTTGACGGCCCGTTCCACCGGCCAGGCACGAAAGGATGGTCCGTCCGTCGTGACTTCATCGAGCAACTCCATATCACCATCCAGCCAGCGGCCTGCATTCGCGGGTTCAAGAACAACAGGCATGCGATGGTGCACCTGCGCGAGAAAATCGTTGGCTGCAGTGGTCACTATCGTTGTCGTTTGCAGAGATTCGTCTGAGTCCTTGCTGTTCCATTGCTCCCAAAGTCCCGCAAAAGCGAACGGACCACCATCCGCGAGTGAAATGAAATAGGGAACCTTGGCGTCGCCCTCACGATGCCATTCATAAAAGCCGTCAGCAAGAATAAGGCAGCGGCGTTTTCGATAGGCGTTTCTGAAAGACGGCTTCTCCGCGACTGTTTCCGAGCGCGCGTTGATCATTCGATTGCCAATCGACGGATCCTTGGCCCAAAACGGAACCAAACCCCAGCGCAGCATCGTCAGCTCATTGCTTTGGTTTTCGTCCTTGCGAATCGCGGCGATGAACTGTGTCGGGGCAATATTGTAGCGGGGTTTGACTTCGGCCGACCGGGGCACCCCAAAGAGCGCTGCTACTGCCTCGCTCGGAGAATAGAATGCAAACCGGCCGCACATGTTATTCCCGGATACCGATGCCGCGATTCAACAAGATCAGGTTCAGCGAAAACAGGCCGACGACGAAAACACCGACGATGAGATAAGCGTACCCGATGCTGATGTCGGATACGCCGAGAATGCCGTAACGAAAGGCGTTAACCATGTAGAGAATTGGATTGCCCAATGACATTTTCTGCCAAAATTCGGGCAACATGGAAATTGAATAAAAGACACCGCCAAGATACGTCAGTGGTGTCAGAACGAAAGTCGGGATGATCGAAATGTCGTCAAATTTCTTTGCAAATACGGCATTGACGAAACCGAGCAATGCAAATACGACTGATGCAAGTATCACCATCGAGAATGTAATCAGCGGGTGTTCGATGGAAAGATTGGTGAAGAACAGCGCGATTGCAGTGACCATAGCCCCTACGAACAGGCCTCGGACCACGCCGCCGGCAACGTGCCCAAGGATGATGGTCGCGTTGGACATTGGTGCAACCACCATTTCTTCGACATGCTTGCCGAATTTAGCACCGAAAAATGATGAAACGACGTTTCCGTATGAATTGGTGATAACCGACATCATGATCAGGCCGGGTGCTATGTACTGCATGTAATCAAAGCCGTCCATTGCGCCAATGCGGCGCCCGATCAGGTTGCCGAAGATAATGAAGTACAGCGTCATGGTAATTGCCGGCGGCACAATCGTCTGAATCCATATCCGGACCACCCGAATGAATTCCTTTCTTACAATTGTTTTGAAACCGATCCAGTTGACTCTGAGATTCATGCTTTCGGATGTCCTGTCAGCCGGTGGCTGAATGTTTGTTTTCTACCAGGCCCATGAAAAGCTCTTCCAGTCGGTTCGCTTTGTTGCGCAGACTGAGTACGGTGATGTCGCGATCGTCAAGCACGCCGAAGAGTTTATTGAGATTTGTACCGGCAGTTACAGCCACCTCGAGCTCACAAGGCGCACGCAGGTTTGTTTCGAAACCGGGCAGATCGGGTGCCGCATCGAGCGGATCGCGCAGACTCAGAACGAATACCTCACGTTGTAGCTTGCGCAACACCGTGCTCATTGGCGCATCTTCAATGATTAATCCTTCGTCAATGATTGCGACGTGCCGGCACAGGCTTTCTGCCTCCTCAAGATAATGTGTGGTCAGAATGATCGTTGTGCCGGCTTCGTTGGTACGGCGAAGGAATTTCCACATCGACCTGCGTATTTCAATGTCGACACCTGCTGTTGGCTCGTCGAGAATCAGCAGGCGGGGTTCATGTATCAATGCTCTCGCGATCATCAGCCGGCGCTTCATACCGCCTGACAGGCTGCGCGCCGGCTCTGACCGTTTATCCCATAGCCGTAGCTCATCGAGATAGGTTTCGGCTCGCTGCAGCGCGAGACCCCGCTCAATCCCGTAGTAGCCGGCCTGGTTAACAACGATATTCAATACCGAGTCAAACGTGTTCATGTTGAGTTCCTGCGGCACCAGGCCAATGCAGGACTTTGCGGCTTCAAGATCTGTATCGATATCGTGGCCAAAAATTTCGACCTTCCCTGACGTCTTGTTTACCAGTGAAGACATGATGCCTATTGCGGTCGTCTTACCGGCACCATTTGGGCCGAGCAACGCATAAAAGTCGCCGGACTCGACACTAAAGTCGATTCCCTTTAATGCCTGGACACCGTTTGGATACGTTTTGGTCAGGCCTTTTATGGACAGGGCTTGCATAGCGTCGGGTATTGTATACGCGGCAGCCGGCGAAGCCATGAAAACATTAATCCGGGCTTCACTGGGTCTGTGTTGTTTCGTTTGACTCCGCGACACACTGTTTTGGCGCGCCGATCGAACGAGCTGCCAATGGCCAGGTTTCCTGCCTGGCCCCCGTTGCCTGCGTCAGAATCGACTGCAGAGCCGTCATTTGTGCCGCTTGGCATGCGAGCGTTTGTCGACTGACACCGCCGCTCAGTAGTTTTCGCCAGAGATCAGCGTGCTGTCCGAAACGTGCCAACGGAGGGTCGCCGGCGGCCCGCACAGCGTCCAGCAACTCGAAGAATGTCAGCTCCGCAATGCGCTCGCTCCAGTAAAGCGTTGCGCCACAGATCACTCGCAGTGCATAAGGATTCCTGCGCGCCAGTTGCCAGATGAAGCCCAGTGCTGCCGAGACCAGCGTGTCTGCATCATCGGTCGACCTTATGTCAAAAAGATCTGCGCCTGGACGCTCTGCCAGCGTACTCGTCCAGTAGGCTTCGTCGGTTTCACGAAATGAAAAGAGGAGGAACGGCGTCTTCGCCAGGCGGGCGATCTGGCTGCGACTCAAGCTGGTCATACGCTCCCGCAACTCACTGGACATTGCGTCCAACCCACGGCCAAGGCCCGCATCACGCTGGGCCAGATCGAGCCAGGCATGATTCAGTGCCAGAACATTTTCGTAGTCAGTAGCATCAGGGCCGCTGAATCCCATGATTTTCCTCCCGTTAGCGCGATTCTTCGCTTGTTTTTAGGGGTAATTCCTAGTTTTAGTTTCGTTTATTGATTTCCCATTTATGGATGATATAGGCTCATTAGATACTATATATGGTTCATAACTAGCATAAAAGGGAAAAAATGAGACTTACAGACAATCGCTACGCAAGCGAAAAACAGCAATTTGAGCTGGCCCTGAGAATGATTCAGCATGAGGCGCGAACCCGCACTATTCGCGAGTGCACGGGCCTGAGCGATGATCGAATTCGCAAGGTTTATACGACCTACTTCCGTGATTCGGGCGACAGCGGTGTAAAGCGCCGGCGCGGAAAATCGCCGCGCCAGATTACCCTGTTCGTGAAGACCCCGCAGAACCAGCTCGAGGCAACGACACTGGTTGCCCTGTTTTGCACCAGCCTTCTGCTGCGGGTTGACGCCGGCAACAAAGTTCATACCTGCTGGCCCAGACCCGATGTCGAGTATGGCCATCGGGTGTGTCGCGCCTACGAGACGTATGTATTGCTGCACCCGAAGCCAACGTTGAGTTTCGAGTGGGCCTGGAATCTGCTGCAGAGCATTATTAAAAATGACGAGCTGTATCTCGCCATTTGCCGGATCTGCCACAGCAAGTACGTGCAGGACGCCTACGCACTGGATCGACGAATCTGCCCGAGCTGCGAAATAGCAGACAAATCTCGCTGATCCTTAAGCGCCAAACATTCGCTACACTGTGCCGGCCATGAATAACCAAAACGTATTTGCCGGCGCATTCGTCGACAGGTCGGGCCACCGTCGAGAGGATTCAGACTGGTTGAGTGCGGCCATTAATGGACAGGATTCAAGATTTCTCCCCGTCTGGAGAGATAAATGCCTGACATTTGGAGAGTCGCCTCGTATCAGGCTTCTTGAGAATGCCGACGTCGCTGAACACATCGTCGAAGAAGAGACTATTTTCCTCGGGCTCTATGAGGACAAGCCCGCATTTGCTTTGCCAATGGCGGACACGGTTGCATCGCCATTCAACGCCGAGGAACGATTTCACGACCTGCGTTACCTGGGAAGTGTTCTACCAGCCGATGAGTCCAACCTGGCAGCGCACGCGATCGCATTGATCAATTGGCATCGCCTGCAGCGATTCTGCAATACCTGTGGGTCTCCAACCCGCAATGAGTCCGGTGGCAACACCCGCATCTGCGAGAACATGGTCTGTGCAATCCGGGTCTTTCCACGCGTGGATCCGGCCATCATCGTGCTGGTATCCAGACGGGACCAGTGTCTTCTGGGACGTCAGAAATCCTGGCCTGAAGGACGATTCTCAACAATTGCGGGTTTCGTCGAGCCCGGCGAGAGCCTTGAAGACGCGGTACGGCGGGAAGTCCGCGAAGAAACCAACATTCGCGTTGGGAGCGTCCACTACCACAGTTCGCAACCGTGGCCATTTCCCTCATCCCTGATGCTTGGCTTCACTGCCAGTGCCGAGTCGGACGACATACTGTTGAATGACGGCGAGCTCGAAGATGCACGTTGGTTTAGTCGCAAGGAGTTACGGTCCGGTTTCCCGAAGTTGCCGTATCGCCTGTCGATTGCGAGGCGGCTGGTTGACAACTGGCTGACCAGCAACACGTGAAAGCAGGCGAACGTCGATGTGCCTGATTCTTGTGGCCTGGAGAACCGATCCCGACTACCCGCTTGTGCTGGCTGCTAATCGCGACGAATTTCATCACCGTCCGACACAGGCGTTGCACTGGTGGCAGGACAAACCGACGGTCCTCGCGGGGCGTGACCTGCAGGCGGGCGGTACATGGATCGGTGCGAGTCGGTCAGGGAGGATCGCGGCGGTAACGAATTATCGCGAAGGAAAGCAGAAGCAACAAGGCCTGCGATCCCGCGGCGAGATCGTTACGGCATTTCTTATCGATAACGACAATCCTGAGACTTTCTCGCAATCGATCGATGGCGATATCTATGCGGGATTCAGTCTGCTGACTATCGACGGTAAAGATCTTTGCTACGTCTCCAACCGGGGCGATGCGGCCACGCTACTGTCGCCTGGCATTTATGGTCTTAGTAACGCCTCACTGGATACGCCATGGCCGAAGTTGCGACGCACGCGCGATGCATTCAGCAGGATCATCGAAGCAGGCGGTGCAAATGAGACGTCGCTGATGCGGGTCATGTCGGACCGACAGGTGGCATCTGTCGACGAGGTCGAGATTGGTTCGCTACCCTTCACGCTGGCGCGTGCAATCACGGCGCCATTCATCGTGACGCCCGAGTACGGCACGCGTTGCACGACTGTAATACTGCAAGACCGCTCCGGTCGGATCAGTATTAGTGAACGACGATTTGATTCCGCTGGAAAGACGATCGGGGACGCGCGACTTTGCTTTGCCAAAGAGTGAGCTCAGGCGGAAACGCCATATATCGTCAGCAGCCAGTCCCGGATAGCAAATATTTCGTCAGGACATACGGCATGTGCCATGGAATACTCATGCCACTCAACCGTGAATCCGGCAGCCGACAGACTGTCGCGCGCGGTCTCACCTAACGCCATCGGCAACACGGGATCGAACGATCCATGTGCCATCAATATCGGCAGGGCACGAGACTGCGCCATGACTGAATCGTCGCTCGCAGTCAGTGGCAGGTAAGTTGACAACGCCATCAATCCCGCAAGTGGATAGCCGAATCGTATCGCGGTGTAAGTGGCAATTGCGCCGCCCTGCGAAAAGCCGGCCAGAACGATCTTGTCGTAGGGAATACCACGATCGTGTTCGCGCTCGATAATGTCGACCAGTAGCTGGCTACTGTCGCGAATACCGGTTTCATCCATTGGCCCGCCGCGATCAAGCGTCACAATATCGAACCAGGCACGCATCGACATACCGCCATTTATGGTTACAGGCCGGATTGGCGCATGCGGAAAAATGAAGCGCAGATCTATCTGCCCGTGCAAGCGCAGTTCGGGCACGATCGGCTCGAAGTCATGTCCATCGGCACCAAGTCCGTGCAGCCAAATAACACTGCCGACCGGTTCTCCGCCGGATTCAACAACGACTTCCGCTTGTGACATTTCAAACTCCGCAATCGAATTGCGCATGGTAGCAATTAAGCATGTGCGCGTACTGATACATTCGCTGTGTTCAGGTGCCGGTTTTTTTGGGGAATTGGGGAACCGTGACATACTCACGCGACATGAGCCGACTCTGGGAAAAAGGACTGCCACTCGACCAGCGCGTGCTGCGGTATACGGCCGGTGAGGACCATCAACTGGATGCGCGCCTGCTGGCATACGATGTCCGTGGCTCTATCGCGCATGCGCAAATGCTCGCAGAACAAGGGTTGCTGAGCGAGCAGGATTGCCAGGCCATCACAGCTGGACTGCGCGAACTCCAGTCCGAATTTGAAGCTGGCGAATGGCGCATTCAACTTGAGGATGAGGATGTACACACGGCGCTGGAAACCCGGTTAACGGAAAAAATCGGCCCGGCCGGCGGTCGCGTTCACCTGGGTCGTTCCCGGAATGATCAGGTCCTCACCGCACTCAGACTGTATCTGCGGGCAGCCACTGCAGAGGTCTCCGCGAGCGTCTCCGGTCTCTGTGACTCCCTGGATGCGCTCACTGCTGATCAGGGTGATATCGGGCTTCCCGGGACGACACATATGCAGCACGCCATGCCATCGAGCGTCGCACTCTGGTGCGGGGGATTTCGCGAGGCGTTTCAGGACGCCGCCGACGGTTTGGCCTCTGCGCTGCGGCGAATTAACAAAAACCCGCTGGGAAGCGCCGCCGGCTACGGCACACCGGGACTAAACCTTGACCGGGATTCAACGACAAGAAAACTGGGCTTTACGCAAACCCAGGAGCCGGTCACCGCGGTGCAACTGTCGCGCGGCAAAGCGGAAGCCGGCCTGGTATTTGAGCTTTCACTCCTGATGCAGGATCTCAGCCGCCTGGCCAGCGACCTGCTCCTCTACTACACGCAGGAGTATCGGTATGTATCCCTCGCGCCTGAGGTAACCACCGGTTCGTCAATCATGCCGCAGAAACGGAATCCGGATGTCCTCGAACTCGTGCGGGGTGCGGCGGGCACCGTTCTCGCGTGCCTCAACGAATGCCAGCTGATCACGGCGAAGCTGCCGTCCGGCTTTCAGCGCGATCTGCAGCGCCTGAAGCCGCCGGTTTTCCGGGCGATCGACCTGACCATTGAGAGCGTGGATATCATGGCGTACCTGGTTACGACGGTACGCTTCCTGCCGGAAAACATCTCAATGGGTGACGAGCTCTATGCCACAGAAGAGGCTTTCGCATTGGTCCGCGCTGAAGGAATTCCGTTTCGCGAAGCCTATCGGCAGATCGCACTTAAACATCAATCCGCCGACTAACTTCACAGTATTTTGTGTGCTTTCTGGTATACCATTTAGCCAATCGTTGACACCGTCGATGCGATGGAGACCGCTATGCAGAAAACTCTCAGTTCAATCGTGATGCTACTGCTGTCTTTCGCCTGCCTGTCGGCTTGCGGTCAGAAAGGCCCGCTGTTTTTACCTGGCAATCCGAGTCAGATTCAAACCGTACCTTCAGTAGAGCAAGAACAAACGAATCCCGACGAAGACGATGAAGACGAAGAAAAACCAATAACAAACCGAAACTAAACCAACGCGGGAAACACCCGCGAGAAAAGTCTGATGAGCGACAGCAAACTCGTCCTGGTGGACGGATCTTCCTATCTGTATCGCGCCTATCATGCGCTGCCAAAACTGACCAGCTCGCGCGGTGAGGCGACGGGCGCCATTCATGGCGTTCTGAATATGATCAACAAACTGGCAGGGGAGGAATCCACCGAGCATTTGGTAGTGGTCTTCGATGCCCCTGGAAAGACGTTTCGCGATGAAATGTTTGACGAATACAAAGCCAACCGCCCACCGATGCCGGATGACCTGCGCGAGCAGATCGAACCGCTGCTCGAAGCCATTCCGGCGATGGGGTTACCGTTACTCAGGATAAATGGCGTTGAGGCCGACGATGTCATTGGCACCCTGTGCCAGCAGGCAGAGCAATCCGGGATGGACGTGCTCGTTTCGACCGGTGACAAGGATATGGCGCAGCTCGTCAATGACAAGGTAACGCTGGTTAACACAATGACCGGTTCGATTCTCGACCGGGAAGGCGTAAAAAAGAAGTTCGATGTTTTCCCGGAACAGATCATCGATTACCTGGCGCTGGTCGGCGATAGCTCCGACAATATTCCGGGCGTCCCAAAAGTAGGCGCAAAAACGGCGGCTAAATGGCTGAATCAGTATTCGAGTGCCGATGAGATCGTAGCCAACGCCGACGACATCACCGGAAAAGTCGGCGAAAGCCTCCGCGACAATATTGATCAGCTCAGACTTTCGCAGAAGCTGGCAACCATCCGCCTCGATGTCGACTTGCCACACCGCCCCGAGGACCTGAAGCGTGGTCCGGCGGACACCGATACGCTGAGATCGCTGTATACCCGCCTCGAGCTCAAACGCCTGCTGACTCTGTTGGGTGAAGAGGCGAACGCGACGGACACGATTGAAGAACCTGCGCAACAGGAGAAAGGACATTACCAGACGATCCTGACGCAAGCCGAGTTCAAACGCTGGCTCAGGAAAATTGACGCCGCGACATTGACCGCAATCGACACAGAAACGACCAGCATCAACTACATGGAAGCGGAGTTAGTCGGTATTTCACTGGCAGTGGAGACTGGCGAAGCGGCCTATATTCCGGTCGCTCATGATTACCCCGGCGCGCCGGATCAGCTCGATCGGAAAGCCGTCCTCGACGCGATGAAGGATTTCCTTGAAGACCCGAACAAGAAGAAGGTGGGGCACCACCTCAAGTACGATGCGCACATACTCGCCAGGTACGACATCGCGCTGCGCGGCATGGCATACGATTCAATGCTGGAGTCGTATGTGCTGAACAGTGTCGCAACGCGGCACGACATGGATTCAGTAGCGCGCTACTACCTTAATGTGGACACAATTCACTATGAGGATGTCGCCGGAAAGGGCGCCAAACAACTCACATTTAACCAGGTTGATCTCGAACAGGCCGCGCCGTACGCGGCCGAAGATGCCGACATTACGTTGAGGCTGCATGAACGTATCTGGGGAGAATTGAAAAAAACGCCAACGCTGCGCTCGGTCTACGAAGAAATTGAACAACCCCTGGTGCCGGTATTGCTTGCCATGGAGGAAGCAGGCGTGCTGCTCGATAAGGGCATGTTGAAGAAGCAAAGCGGCGAGCTGGCGGCGACGATGCTGAGCCTCGAAAAAGATGCGCACGAACTCGCGGGCGGGCCGTTCAATCTCGGCTCACCCAAGCAGCTGCAGGAAATCCTGTTTGGCCAGCTGGGCCTGCCCGTCATTCGAAAAACACCAAAAGGCCAGCCATCAACCGCAGAGGACGTATTGCAGGAACTGGCAAGTGAATATGATTTGCCGCGCGTCATTCTCGAGTACCGAAGTGTCAGCAAGCTAAAGAGCACGTATACGGACAAATTACCCGGGCAGGTTGCGGAACGCACCGGACGCGTACACACCTCTTACCACCAGGCGGTAGCGGCGACAGGACGACTGTCGTCGACCGACCCGAACTTACAGAATATCCCGATTCGTACGCCGGAGGGTCGTCGGATCCGTCAGGCATTCATTCCGCCGGATGGCAAGGTACTCCTCGCCGCGGACTATTCACAAATCGAGTTGCGCATCATGGCGCATCTGTCCGGCGATGAGGGCCTTGTCAAAGCGTTTACTGACGACCTGGATGTTCACAGCGCAACCGCGGCTGAAGTGTTCGGGCTCAAAGCCGATGAAGTGACGACCGATCATCGCCGTTCAGCGAAAGCGATCAATTTCGGATTGATGTATGGCATGTCCGCATTTGGCCTTGGCAAGCAGCTTGGCATTGGTCGTGGCCAGGCACAGGAATATGTCGATCTCTATTTTGATCGCTATCCGGGGGTGCGGAAGTTCATGGATGATACTCGCGAGCAAGCTCGCGAGACCGGCTTTGTAGAGACGGAATTCGGCCGGCGACTCTACTTGCCCGAGATCAATGACCGCAATGCACAACGTCGACAGTATGCGGAGCGCAGCGCCATCAACGCGCCGATGCAGGGCACCGCGGCAGATATCATCAAGCGTGCAATGGTGACGGTCCAGGACTGGTTGCTCAGCAGCAAGGCGCCGGCACGCATGATCATGCAGGTGCACGATGAACTGGTGCTCGAAGTGGACGAGAATTCTGTTGAGTCGGTTCGTGACGAAGTTATCGGAATGATGAGTGCCGCGGCCGATCTTTCGGTGCCGCTTAAGGTTGATGCGGGCATAGGCGACAACTGGGACCAGGCCCACTAAGAAGAAAACTTCCGTGCGCCCGACATTTCGGCGTTAATAAAGAAAACACGAATGCTTAATTGCTGGCGCGCACACTGCGCTATTCGTTCGCCTGGCGCCTTGAACTGCCCTCGATCGCCGCGTTTCTTGCACTATCGGCAAACATCCAGATACTCGTTCCCTGGCGCGCGCTGTATTACATAATTCATGAATTTCAATGACTTAACGGCCGAGGGAACTCCGGACCGGGAATTTGTTCCAAATTCCTGAGTGCGTTAGTCACTTGTCTGCTTACCTCCCTAAGCGGACTCGCAACCCGGTTACCCCAAGCCGGTTGCTAATGCTAGACCCCGACTGTCTTACGGCATGTCGGGGTTTTTTTATACAGGGATGTATTTATGCCGCGGCGCACAGGGATGTGCGAGAGCGGCGTTATCACAGGGATGTATTTATGCCGCGGCGCACAGGGATGTGCGGGAGCGGCGTTATCACAGGGATGTATTTATGCCGCGGCGCACAGGGATGTGCGAGAACGACGTCTTGCAATGTTTGATCTAGGCTGATTCCTTACCACGCAGCAATAGCTCCAGCGCCTCGCGGGCTTCCTCGACCCCCTGCCGGTTGTGTGCCGAGAACAACTGCACACTGGCGTGGTCAGCAAGCTCCTTCCTGACCGTGAGAAGCGCGGTCGACGCCTGGCCCCGCTTGAGCTTGTCTGCCTTTGTCAGCAACACGTGAACCGGCAATTCAACGGACGCCGCAAAAGCCAGCATCTGGCGGTCAAATTCCTGCAGCTGGCGCCTGCTATCGACCACCAGGATCAGGCCATTCAGGCTGTCTCGCTGCTCAAAATATCCCTCCAGCAACCGGCCCCAGTGCTGCCGCATCGCGTCGGAAACTTTGGCAAAACCGTAGCCAGGCAGATCCACCAGGCGTTGCCCTTGCCGTAATTCAAAGAAGTTGACCAGCTGGGTCCTGCCGGGTGTCTTGCTGGTCCTGGCGAACTGACGGCGGTTGACGATGACGTTGATAGCACTGGACTTGCCTGCATTTGAACGCCCTGCTACGGCGACCTCAGTGCCCTCATCGGGCATAAACTGGGAGGCCGAGTTGGCGCTCATAATGAACTTTGCATCTGGGAATTGAGACATGGGAATGTGTATAATTCGGGCCTGCGGCGAGGGCCGGGGCCCAATACTGACGGGTCCTACGCTCAGCGGCAAGGCAAAACACCGACTCGCAGTTGTTAGCCGACCAGGCGCTCGTCGCCAAGAATACAGATTGACGTCACGTTCTGAATTTCAGTTTTAGAATCTTGAGCGGAATTGCGATGACCGCATGGAAGTAACGGTTGAAAGATATGAAATACATTTTGAGCGCTCTGGCAAGTTTGTCACTTTTTGCGGGCAGCGCATTTGCCGATGGACTTGTTTCCGGCGACGCAGCCGCTGGCCAGGCGAAGTCCATTACCTGCAGCGCCTGCCACGGTGCTGATGGCAACAGCGTCAATCCGGAGTGGCCAAGCATTGCCGGTCAGCATCCGACGTATACGGTCAAGGCGCTACAGGCCTTCAAGAGCGGTGTTCGGAATAATCCGCTGATGCTCGGCCAGGTCATGCTGCTCAATGACGAAGACATGGCAAACCTGGCCGTCTTTTACGGCGAAAAACCTGCCGCGGCCAAGGCGGTGGCCGATCCGGCATCTGCCGACCTCGGCGAACGCCTCTATCGGGGCGGCGATCGGGAAGGCAATATAGCTTCCTGTAGCGCCTGTCATGGCCCAACAGGGCGCGGCAACCCTGCCGCATCCGTGCCCTCCATAAAGGGCCAGTATGCTGTCTATTCTGCTGCACAGCTGCGCGCATATGCCAGTGGTGCGCGAAAATCGGACGGCCCGACGAGAGTCATGCGCGATATTGCATCGAAGATGAGCGAGGCGGAAATCCTCGCAGTTGCTTCGTACATCCAAGGCCTGCAGTAGAAAGACCTAAACCATTTCTATAAGAACCTGTCAGACTGAAGACAGGGCTTAGCGGAGAATTCCTGATGACGCGAATTAGTTTTTTTATCATTCTTGCAGCATTTGTGTTGAGTGGCTGTGGCGGTACCGATGACCCGGCTTTGCAGGCGCCGGCAGGTGCACCGACTCAACAGAATTTAATTGCTGACGAAACGCCGGAGCTCCCTGTCGCAACGCCGGCTGATGAGTCGGAGCCGACCGAACTGGTTGAAGAATCCGCAGCTGACGAGGAAGAAACGGAAACTGCGGAAGTGCCGCTCATCCTGGCTCAGGCCGACGTGCCGGAAGCAAAGCTGGATTGGAAATTTACGGAAGGCACTCACTACCAGCGCATGGTTCCGACGCAACCCACGATCGGCGGCGCTGACAAAGTCGAGGTCGCTGAAATATTCTGGTATGGCTGCAACCACTGCTATACGTTCGAGCCATTCATCAATCGCTGGGCAGAGAATGTGCCGGCAAACGCGCGACTGGTTCGAATCCCGGCCACCTGGAACCCTTTGGTCAAACTGCACGCACAGCTTTATTACACCGAAGAGGTGCTGGTCAATAACGGCAAGATCGCCGAACCGGAACAGTTTCGTAACGCCGTATTTGCCGAGTACCATCGGCGCGGAAATCGACTTGCGTCCATTGACGCCATTCAGGAGTTGTTTTCCAAGCATGGCGTTAGCGAAGATGATTTTACGAAGACCTGGGGGTCATTCGAGGTCGCACAGAAATTGCGCATAGCCGATGATCTTCAGAGGCGCTATGGAATCACCGGCGTTCCGGCGGTTGTCGTTAATGGCAAGTATCGAACGGGCGCGGGCGAGGCAGGCGGATATCCGGAACTTCTGGAAATCATCGACGAGCTGATCGTCAGAGAAACAGTTCGCTAACCTGCGTCCTCGGAGACAATTTTCCACTCGTTGCCCTCGGAGCGCCGCCAGTAAAGTCTTTTCGTGGTGGTGACCGGGCCGTCATCCGTTTGCAGTACCTGCGTGAACCGACTCAGGTAAAGCTCGGGCACTTCCGGATCTGCGACCAGCATGACATCGGCCAGCGTCACACCGCCGAGTTTTCTTGCGTTGAACACGTTGTATCGAAATGACGCCCACGAGTCGCGATCCATGTTCCGATAGCGAAAATCGGGTGCATACAGGGACAGGTAGGTAAACAGGTTCCCGCTCGCCAGGCTTTCACGCCAGGAATCCAGCGCCAGCCTGAATTCGGCACGCACCGCGTCGAGATCGGTCGGCAATGCCCACTGGATTTCACGGGCAACAATCACGGGCGTGATGAGTGGCTGCAACCTGCCCACCAGGCGCGACAATTCATCGTTGGGGATCGCAAGGCAGCCATCTGTATCCAGAGGTGGCCGTTGCGGATTGTTGCGGTCGACGCCATGCAACCATATTCCGTAACCGGTCCGCTCATTGTGCCGGTCCCAGGCGTTCGGATAGTCCAGTGGAAAAGCCGCAACACCATATTTGTCATGCAATTTACTGGTATCCAGGCTCTCCGTAATGAAGTACACGCCGAGCGGCGTTTTCCGATCCCACGCTCTCTGTTTACCGGCCCCCGCAGTACCAATCGACATATAGCGCTGATCGACCTCTACGACGCCATTCCCGGACCGCTCGAATCGGTGCATGGTCGCCGATCCGGTATCTGCAATCAGGATATCAGTGACAGATTCGGGTACCTCAAGGAGATACGCGGGAAGCAGGGCCTCTCCGCTGGCCGTCACATGCAGGTCCTCTGCCTGCAGGTTTACGACCAGAAATGTGACGAGAATTAATATCGAGATCAGGCGCGCTTTGCTCATGGGTTTTATTGCAACTTTTCGTGCAGCAAATTACAAGCATATTGGTCACAGGCAGGATTGGCCGGACTGTTCACGCACCCTCCAGCCCGGTCAGGAACTCCAGGGTATTCTGCCCAATCCATTCCACCGAGTAGCCACCTTCCAGCACCACCAGCGTCGGCAGCCCGAGGGCACCAATTGCGCGGCCCATTCTGTTGAAGTCCGTCGTTTCAATTTCAAAGAAAGTCGTCGGGTCGCCCGTAAAAGTATCCAGCCCCAGCGCTACCACAAGAACGTCCGGCGAGAATCCCTGTAGCTGCTGTAGCGAATCCGCCAGCACTTCGCTGTATCTGTCCCAGCCGGTGCCGAAAGGCAGCGGATAGTTAATGTTGAATCCATGACCAACACCTTCACCAGGTTCGTCGGCGTACCCCAGGAAAAACGGATACTCCACTTTCGGGTCGGCGTGCAGCGAAATTGTCATCACGTCGTTGCGCCCATAGAAAATGGATTGCGTGCCATTACCGTGATGATAGTCAACATCGAGAATAGCCACCCGGCGCGCGCCGCCATCAAGAAACGACTGTGCAGCGAGTGCGTTATTGTTGAGATAACAATATCCACCGCAGTAGTTGGACGTTGCGTGATGTCCTGGCGGTCGACAAGCTGAAAAAGCCATTCGCTCGTCACCCTTGACCAACTCTGCACCCGTTAACGCGACGTTGGCGGAAGTACGAATTGCCTGCCAGCTTCCCGGCACAATGGGCGAGGTCGCATCAAATGAATAGCGGCCAAGCTTGCCGACGATGCATTCTGTCCCGGCATAGCGCATCCCCGCGCCTACAAACGTATCAGGCCTCGCATTGGCGCCTTGCTTGCCGGAACGCTCCCACTCAGTCCACGCTGTCTTTAGAAACTCCAGGTAATCAGGCGCATGTAGCCGGGTGATCTTTTCATCAGGAAAGTGATTCGGTGCAATGATTTCGCCGAATCCATTGTCACGCAGTGTTACAGCGATATTATTTGCCCTTGCCGGACACTCTGCACTCGGCCCCCATGTATCGCCGCGAGGGTCGAGCAGGCCGTCATGCAGATTGTGATCGTCGGAGTAGACTATTTTCACGGCTTACCTCCGTTCTGACCGACATCGGGTAGTTGACGGGCACGCCAGGCGAGCGCCGCTTTCGGCCCGTCAGCGTTGAGTATGCGGTTGAACTCCTTCGACTCAGGCGTCTCCGTTGATTCGATCTCGATATCGACCTCAAGGGCTTCCTCCAGCGCCGCGGAAAGGCCGCCAATCTCGAGCGTTCGGTTAAGCGCCTGCTTCGTGAGTTGCACGGCCACCGGATCATTCAAAGCGATTTCGTTTGCCAACTCAAACGCCTGCTGCGTAAGTTCGTCCGCTGCGACGATTCGATTGACAAGACCGATCGCCTCGGCGCGAACGGCGTCAATCCTGTCACTGCCAACCAGCAGCAGCTCGCGGGCGTGCTTTTGCCCAATGATCCAGGGCAGTATCAAGCAGACAACTCCGCTGCCGAACCTGACCTCGGGCGCGCCGAAACGACACCCTTCGGCTGCGATTGTCAGGTCACAGACGGCGCTGATCTCCATTGAGCCGCCCAGGCAGAATCCATGTACCGCCGCGATGACGGGTTTCGGGCAGTGCCAGAATCTCATGATCAGGTCAAAGTCCCGACGCAGTTCCCGCCTTAAAAATGCCTGCTCGGACTCGCCGCCGGACGGACTGCCCATATCCAGATCGAATCCGGCGGAAAATGCGCGTCCCTCGCCACTCAGGATGACAACGCGAACGGCAGGGTCTTCCTCGGCTTGATCAAGCGCTTCGATCATGGCATTCAGCATTTCGCCGTTGATTGCATTCAACTTGGCCGGCCTGTTTAGCCGCATGTGGGCGACGGCACCGCGCCTGTCATACAGGACAAGACTCATCAGGACAAACGCAACCAGGCGGACTTGCTCTGCGTGTAGCTCAGCAGGCTCTCGACGCATTTGTCGCGTGCATGTCCGGATTGTTTGTAACCACCGAAAGGTTGCGTCATATCACCCTCGTCAAAGCAGTTGACCCAGATAATCCCGGCCTCGATTTCCCGAATCAGCCGATGTGCCTGATTGATGTCGCTGGTCCAGACGCCCGCAGCCAGCCCGTAGATCGTGTCATTGGCGATCGATATTCCGGCCTCAATGCCGTCGAACGGAATAACAGCCGCGACGGGCCCGAATATTTCCTCCCGGGCAATGCGCATGTCATTGGAGACGTCGCTGAACAGCGTGGGGTTGAAGAATGCGCCATCGAGATCGGGAATGTCTCCGCCAAACTGAAGCTGTGCGCCTTCCTTTTTTCCAGCCTCGACAAATGACTGTACCCGGGCCTGGGCTGCATCTGTCACCAGCGGACCGAGATTGGTTTCCGGATCCAGCGGATCGCCGCAACGATACGCGTCCTTTCCCTGGATAATGAATTGCTCCACGAATGCATCGTAGATGGGCCGTTCGACCAGCAGCCGTGACCCAGCGTTACAGACCTCGCCCATGTTGGCGAAGATGCCGTTATAGGCGGCTGCCACCGCGCGGTCGAGGTCTGCGGTGTCTGCCATGAACACCTGCGGCGATTTGCCACCGCATTCCAGGGATACACGTTTCATATTCGACTGGCCGGCATACTGCAGCATGAGCTTGCCAACCTCTGTGGAGCCGGTGAAGGTCACTTTGTCGACATCGTTGTGCAGCGCCAACGCCTTGCCGGTGACCTCTCCGATACCGTTGATGACATTGAGCACACCGACCGGGCCACCGGCCGCCACGAACAGCTCAGCCAGCTTGAGGCAAGACAGCGGCGCCTGCTCCGCCGGCTTCAATACGACACTGTTACCCGCGGCGAGTGCTGGCGCGATCTTCCAGACTGCCATCAGGAGTGGATAATTCCAGGGAGATATGGCGGCGACGACGCCGATTGGCTCGCGCAGAACAAAGTGCATAACGTCCGCTTCCGTATTGGTAACACTGCCCTCCATCTTGTCGATGTACTCCGCCATAAACTGAATGGTCTCGACGACGGCGGGCAGATCGACTTCCAGCATGTCGGTAATAGGTTTACCCATATCCAACGTATCGAGAACCGCAAGTTGTTCGGCATTATCTGCAATCAATTGCACATAGCGGTAGAGGACGGCCATTCTTTCCCGAGGTGCCATGCGGGACCAGCTTCCGGACTTGAACGCCTTGCGCGCCGACCGCACGGCGGTGTCGACGTCGGATTCATCTGCCTGTGACACCGCGGCGAGAACGTTTCGGTTTGCGGGGTTGATCGATTCGAACCGACCGCCTGATACCGAATCGACGTAGCGTCCGTCGATGAACAGCCGGGTTTCCGCGCTTGCCAGCACCCTGTCTGCAATACCCTGCCAGTCTTCATGTGTATGTTCTGAAAGCGCTTCGATGCTCATTGCTCAGTGCCTTTTACGTTGCATACCACCAGTGCGTCGACAGCGACGCAATCTTGCTTACCCACTATGACCGGGTTGACATCTATTTCCTGCAGATTTTCGGCCAGAGCGTCTACCATGACAGAGAATCGGGCCGCGGCGTGACAATACTCACCGATCGCACCAGGCTGATGACCACGCACGCCATCAAGCAGGGGCCGCAGCCTGAGTTCATCCAGGCGCCGCCTGGCATAGTCCGCATCAAATGGCGGCATTGCGTACACGATGTCTTGCAGAACCTCCGCAAGCGTGCCGCCAAAACCCATTATGACGACGGGTCCAAACTGAGGATCACGGCGGGCGCCAAGAATCATCTCGATGCCCGGCGCCACCATCGCGGACACGAGCACTCTTGGGCCAAGTCGCTCGGCCAGATCGGCATAGGCAAGCTCCAGCGACGCTTTGTCAACAATATCGAGAACGACGCCTCGACGATCGGATTTGTGGGCGATGCCCGGCGCGGCAGTCTTAAGAGCAACTGGGAAAGCGATCTCTTTGACAATATTCAGAAGCGCTGCGGAGGATTCGGCGATGCCACAGCGGGTCGCCGGAATGCCGAAATCGCGTAGCATCTCGAGCGACAACGCCTCGTCGAAAACGGCATTAACCGACGTACGATCCTGCCATTTTTTCACTGCCTCGCCTGGCGGCGGTCTCGTTTTCATATTCGGCATGGCAAGAAAATCTCGATAGCGCATCAGGCCACGAACTCCCTTCAGGAAAGGCGTTACACCGTCCAGCACGGGAAAGCCGCGATGGGTGGATTCGACGACCAGCGGGTCGACGCCGGTACCCTGTCTTGCCGCAACCAGCGCCACGGGTTTCCCGGACACTGAATGGGCGCGCTCCATGTAGCCGACGTAAGACTTGTAGATCTGACCGCCCGGCGCACGGTCATGCATGACAGCACCGATTGCCGCATTCTCATCCTGCAGCAGAACGGTCAGACACACTGTCATTTGTTCCCCGGCACGCTCGCCACCGCGACTCCAGGCGTCCAGCGGATTAATGGGCGGTAACTCGGGGTCCAGGTGTCGCTGCAGCGCTATCACGGAGCGCGGGGACAATTCTGTCAGCGGTACGCCCGCTGCATTCGCCAGGTCGACAATCAGCTGTCGCTCGCCGCCCGAGTCGTGCAAGGTAACCAATCCGCCAGGACCGAGGGGGCTGAGCTCCGCAAAGAGAATTAACGCCGTCGCGAATTCATCCATGTCGTGAACTCGATGCACACCGTACCGATCAAACAAGGCTTCGTAAGTGGCATCGACGCCCGCCATCGCACCCGAATGGGAGACGGCCAGTTCGGCCGACCTCGCGGTGCGTCCGACTTTCAGGGCGACAACCGGAATCTTCCTGGCAACGGCTTTTTCAAGCGCGGCGCGAAACCCGCCCGGATTACGAGCGGTCTCAATGAACAGGCCCACGGCTCTCGTTTCCGGAAGGTCCAGGACAAAGTCCAGGTACTGATCCATCGACACCGCGAGTTCATTGCCCGTGGAAACGGCAAAATTCACGCGGAGTCGTTCCTCGCAATCGATAATCCCTGACATACCGGATCCCGATTGGCTGATGAGGCTGACGTTGCCTTCAGCGTTGTGGCATCTGCTGTCAAAGCCGCACGCCCAGACGGCATCTCGGACGTTATAGAAACCCATGCCGTTGGCCCCGCAAACCAACATGCCGGCTGCCGCGATCTTTTCCCGCACCCTGCTCCTGAGATCGGGCTCATCATCGTCGTCGAGATACAGCGAAGACATGATGACCGCGGCGGGAATGCCCATCGCGATCGCTTCGCTCAGCGACACCTCGAGGCCGTGATCACCGATTGCAAAAATGACGAGATCCGGTGTTTCCGGGATGCTCGTGAAACCCGGGAAACAACGAATACCTTGCAGTTCTTCGTAACCGGGATTGATCGGGTAAATACCGCCTGTATATCCCCCGCGCAACAGGTTCCTGAGTGCCCATTCACCCATCGAGTCCTCACGTGCCGAAGCACCGACGATAGCAACTGATCGGGGGCGGAGCAGAGGATCGAGCCGGTGCTTCATACGTGATCCCCAGGAAAACCAGGGTCGAACCGCACTTTAATCACCGCCAAACCGGGGTCGAACCGCACTTTCTTTTGCCGAACACGTCCGCGTCAAAGCGCCTTTTTTGAGTTTTCGGTTATTGATTATCATAAGCGACCCTGACAACCGCCGGATCGGTCTCCGTAATTGCGGTTCGACCCCGGTTTTTTATCGGGCTCAAAACGGACCGGGTGGTGTCGCCCGTTTACGCGGTGGATCCCAGAACGGCTTGTCTACCACCGTTGCTTCCGCCATGACGCGTGACCAGTGCATCTCGCGTTGATAGTAAACTTCGACGTAGAGTTTGTCGCCGACCTTGCCATACGGAGACCGAACGGTACCGAGCGCGATATTCTGTTTACACACCGGCGACCAGACGGCAGATGTAATGAAGCCCACTTCCTTCTTCGATTTCGGATTGGCATACACGTAAGAATGATGCGCGGGCTTGTTACCCTCGATATCAAGTTTCACGAGCTGCCACGAAGAGCCCGTGCGCTTTTCCTCCGCCAGCGCTCGACGACCATTGAAGTTTGGCTTTTTGAAGTCAACCAGCCAATCCAGGCCGAGTTCGAGGGGCGATCGTGAACGCCCGGTGCGGACTGTCACGTCAGCAGGAAGAAAATCCACGTACGCTGCAATAAATCCGGCTTCGATCCTGGACTGCTCCAGCGCTTCGGTACCGATGGCCATAATGCCGTAGATTTTTCCAGCCGCGAACAGCGCGTCCCACAGGTCCAGGGCCTTGTCGGGAGACAGCCACAACTCATAACCGAGATCACCGGTAAAGCCCGTCCGCGAAATCATGATCTCGGTGCCCTGAAAATCGTAGCTGGCAAGGCCGAAGGGCCTCAGCGTGTCGATGCCCTTGATTCCCATCGCCTTGAGAATGCTGAATGAAGTTGGCCCCTGCACAGCAAGGGCACAGATGTCGTCTGTCTCATCGACTATGCTCACATCCATACCGATTGCCGACATCGTCAGCCAGGACATGTGGCGTTCCTGGGAACACAGGCGATACTCTCCTTGTGACAGGTGAAATATAGTGCCATCGTCGATGACCTGACCCTGATCGTCACACCAGACCGCATAGGCGACCCGACCGGGTTTGATTTTGCGCATGTCCCGGGTCACCAGGCGATTGAGGTACTCGAGCGCATCGGGTCCTGTAATCCGGTACTTGGTCATCGGGGTAAGATCGAACACGCCCGTACTGTTGCGAATCGAAAAGTATTCGAGGGTCGTATCGTAGAATCCATCCGCGCTGGAATAGCCCTTCCACTCGTGCCAGCGGTTGAGGCGGTCAAGGTCCGCCTGGCGCGGATAAAACGGCGAGCGCAGCCGGCCTTGTTCGACTTCCTGAATCGTCATAGTGAATACCCTGATTTAAGAATGGCGCGCGCGGCGTTACGCCCGGCTGCACCACTGACGCCACCTCCCGGATGCGAACCAGCTCCACAAAGATAGAGTCCGTCCAGCGGCATCGCGTACTGAGCGGCGCCACCGACCGGCCGCGTAAAGAGAAACTGATCCAGCGTCAGCTCGCCGTGATGCCAGTGGCCGCCACTGATATGAAACTGTTCTTCGATGTCGACGGGTGTAAGCAATTCTGTCGCCGTGATGCGTTCCGGCAGGTCCGGCATGTATTTCGCCAGCGTATCGATGGCCAGTTTCTGGAAAGCCGCCCGCGTTTTACTGTTCCACTCTCCGCGTAACTTATAGGGCACGTATTGCACGATCGCCGACATCACATGCTTCCCGGTTGGTGCCAGGCTATCATCTCTGAAACTCGGGAAGCTTAGTTCAAACACCGGCTTCGTGGACGTCTCTCCATATTTGGCATGATTGAAAGCTCGCTCAACATAGTCGTCATCCGGCGCGATGACGAAACGATCAGCATACTCACGCTTGTCGACCCCGTTTATTGACGGCAGACCATCCAGTGCCAGATGCAGCTTGGCTGCGTTACCGCGCATTCGCATATTATGGATGCGATGCGTAAACCCGGTTTCCACGTGTCTGGCCTTGACCAGGTCCATGATCGTCGACTTCGGATCGGCATTCGAAACGACCAGCCAGCTCGAAAACGTTTGCCCGTCCTCCGTTTCCACGCCCGTTGCCCGACCGTTTTCGATAACGATACGTTTTACTTTCATACTGGTTCGAATAGTCGCGCCGTTGTCTCTTGCGGAGTGTGCCAGCGCTTCCGTAACGGCACTCATACCGCCGGTTGGCTGGCTGATTGTGCCGTGGGACCCGGCGAGGCGGTACAAATACGTGAGGATCGTATTTGGCGAACGTGGACCGAGGTGTGTGCCCATCACGGCATCAAGGCTGATCGCGCCTCGCAGTAGTTCGCTTTCGAAGCGCTCCACCACTTCGTCGCGAATATTCATGCCGATCAGGCGGAGAAATTCCTGCATTTCGACTTTGCCCAGCCGGCGGATATCCAGGCCGAGTTGTGCAAGCGTCAGCAGGTCGGCTTTACTCGCGTCTTTTGCGAGTCTCGGCGGCGTCTTGTTAAGAAATGTTTTCAGAAGATCAGCAAAGCGGGTCATCCGCTTGTGAAATGCCCGGTACCCGGCGACATCGTCTTTACTCACTCCGGATACATCGTTGCCCCTGAAGCGCACATGCTTGCCGTCAGCCGACAGCGCCACGGTATTCATGTCGGTGGCCGCCATGGCGATGTTCAGCCCGAGGTCCTTGCGAACCTGGGGTTGCAGTTGATACAGCAGGTGCGCGACGGACGATACTGAATACCCTTCGGCAAACGAGCGCGTAACCGCTGCGCCGCCTACCTGGCTGTTGGCCTCGAGCACGAGGACCTTCTTTCCGGCTTTGGCCAGCAGGGATGCGCAGACCAGCCCGTTGTGCCCGGCGCCTACGACAATGGCATCGTATCGTTCACTCATCAGTCATCACCGAAGTTGGCCGGCGTGATGTCCGGGCGCTTGAGATCCAGCAGTATTTCCCTTGCTGCATTGCAGCCTGGTGCAGCCATGACGCCCCCACCCGGGTGATTACTCGAACCACACATATACAGACCACCGACTGGCCCGCGATATTGTGCGTAGCCGGGTATGGGCCGGTTAAACATCAGCTGATCCATCGTCAACTCACCGTGAAAGATATTGCCTTCCGTCAATCCGGCTTCGTTTTCAATTTCTTTTGGCGTCCGCACTTCACAGTGCAGAATCAGGTCCTTGAAGTCCGGACTGTATTCCGCAATCTGATCGATAACAGTCTGGCCGAACTGGTCGCGTTCTTCGTCTGTCCACTCGCGCCCTTCGACCGTCGCCGGGCAGTACTGGACGAAGCAACTCATGAAGTGTTTGCCTGGCGGTGCCATGGTGGGATCGCAGACAGTCGGAATGACCATATCCACGTAGGGATCCTTCGACCACGTGCCATCCTTCCAGTCATCGTAGGCACGCTCCATTCTTTCCATTGAATCGATGAAATGCATGTCTCCATCGAGCAAAGGACTGTTTTTCGGCAGCGCTGGAAATGTTGGCAGGCCATCCAGTGCAATATTGAGCTTCCCTGACGAGCCACGGATCTTGAAATTCTTTACGCGGTGATAAAAGTCATCGTCGAGATCGTTCTTGTCCATGCACTTCAGGAATGTCCGTTTGACATCCATGGCCGAAACGACAATCGACGCGTCAATCTCCTCACCTGTTGTTAACGCCACACCCTTGACCTTGCCATTCTTCACGACGATTTGTTCTACGCCGGCGTCCGTTCTGAGTTCACCACCGTAAGACTGAAAAGCACCGCTGATTGCCGTTGCGACCGAACCCATGCCACCGCGCGCATAGCCCCAGGCACCCATACTCCCGTCGACATCACCCATATAGTGGTGCAGCAGCACATAGGCTGTGCCTGGAGAATGAATACCCAGTGCCGTGCCAATGATGCCACTGCCGGACAACGCCGCCTTGATAACATCGGTCTCGAAGTATTCGTCCAGGTATTCGGCAACACTCATCGTCCAGAAGCGAATCGTGTCGTACATTCGTTGTTCGCCCATTTCAAAGAACTTGGAACCGAGATGGGCCAGCTCTTTCAGGTCCCGCGGTTTGAAGGACGTCGGGTCTGGCGGTGTGCGCAAGAGAAAATCGCGAATGAATCGGCACTGGCGCATCGTGTCGGCCGAGTAGCGTTCGTAGGCGTCGGCGTCTGCCTTCGAGAAACGAGCGTATTCGCGATAGTGAACCTCGTGGTCCGGGTAGCTGCCCAGGTAGTCACCATTCTCCATGAAGACCGTGCCACCGCCATACGGCGTAACCTGCAGTCCGTGACGTGCCAGGTCCAGGTCGCGAAAGATTTCCGGTCGCAGCAAGCTGCAGACATACGAGCAATTCGAGTAGTACCAGTCTTTATAGAGGTTGCGACTGACCGTCGCGCCACCGATATAGTCGTTTTTCTCGAGACAGAGGACATCGAGCCCGGATTTAGCCAGGTAAGCGGCGTTGGTCAGGCCATTGTGGCCTGCGCCAACGACGATGGCGTCGTATTTTTTCATCTATTGAAGTCGCCCCTGTAGATTTCGAATGACTTGCTCAGGCGGTACTGATCGCTCTTCTTTCACCCGGCAATTTTCTCATTGTAATTTCCACCGCCTGCTCAAATTTGTCCAGCGTTTCCTCAAGGCATTTCACATCATGAGCCTCGCAAAAAAACCATGGCTCACGCGAGTCCGGTTCTACGAGAATACCCAATTCATGCAATTCGGCAGCCAGTGCATCATAGAAATCGTAGTTCGTATTGATCCAGTCGCGGTAGTCGCCCGGCGCATCCTCGCTGAAGAACAAACCCATCATGGATGGATGCCCTACGAAACAGTGCGGGATAGCTCTTTCCGCCAGAATTCGTCCGAGGCCGGCCTGGATGTCCAGACCGTAATTTTTGATCGTCTCGAGGGCGTCGGTTTCGTCCAGAATTTGCAGCGTTCTGTTGGCGGCAGCCAGTGACACTGAATGCCCGGTAAACGTTCCACCGTGAACAACTCCGTCGCCGACGTTTCGCATGATGTCTTCGCGACCGGCAACGACAGATATGGGATAGCCGTTTGCAAGCGCCTTGGCAAAAGTACAAAGATCAGCTTTGACGCCCAATAATTCCTGAACGCCGCCTTTTGCAACACGAAACCCTGTTTTCACTTCGTCAACGATCAATACCACATTGTATTTGTCGCACAGCGACCTGACATCCTGCAGATACTGCTTCGTCGCTGTCAGGCCACAGCAGTTGCCCATGATCGGCTCGATCAGAAAGGCCCCGATATCGTTGTGGTGTTGCCGAAGAACCTCTTCCACGGCATTCGCATCATTGAGTGGCACTGTGTGAAACAGCGGCTTGACGATCTGCGGCGTACCCGCGCAATAAGGGAGGACTTCCGGGGCGCCGTCTTTCGGATCCCAGTCCTCGACGTCCGCGTACCAGAGCACTTCCGTAAAAACGCCGTGGTAGCCGCCCTCGACGACGATATGCCCATCTTTGCCAGTGTGTGCCCGCGCGATTCTCAGTGCAGCCATGACGGCTTCCGTGCCTGAATTGGAGAATCTCACCAGCTCGGCGGCCGGCACCATCCTGCTGATGCGGCGGGCAACTTCATATTCAAGTTCGGTGCCAAGCGCGAAGACTCCGCCGACTTCCATTCCCTCGCGTGCCGCCTCGTCAACGCGCGGATCGGCATAGCCGAGAATTGCCGGACCGTACCCGAGTCGGTAATCGATGTATTCGTTGTCATCGATGTCCCAGATGCGACCACCCTTGCCACGTTTCACATAGATGGTCTTGTCGTCGCCCCAGTAGCGAAAATTTGACGACACGCCCAGCGGCAGTTTGCCGACGGCTTTCACAAAGTGTTTATTGGATTTCTCAAGCGACCGCATACGGCCCCCGCACAGCCTGACACCACATCAGGATCTCACGAACCACACCGGCAAGTCCAGAAAAATGAATGATTATTCATTCATTTTATGGCATTATTTATATTCACAACAAGTATTTATACGCGTTTCTCCAATCAATCGTATTCGGAATCAGTGAGTTAGATCCTATGGCGGCAGCCACCGAAAAAATGACCCGCAGAGCGCTCGCCAAAGAGCATCGGCGACAGCAACTCATCGATGCAACGATCAAGTGCATCTCCAAAAAAGGCCTGGGCAGTACGACGCTTTCGGACGTCGCAAAGGAAGCCGGCTTATCCCAGGGTATTGTCAACCTGCACTTCAACAGCAAAGACAATCTACTTTATGAAACGCTGAAATTTCTTGCCGAGGATTACGACGCAGAGTTCATGCAGACGGTTGAAAGTGCGCCAGCCGCACCCGCAGCGCGCCTGCTTGCCCTGATGAAGATGGACCTCAAGCCAGCGATATGTGATCGAAGAAAACTCGCTGTCTGGTTCGCGTTCTGGGGTGAAGTAAAGTCCGTGCCAACCTATCAGAAAATCTGTGCGGCTTATGACGACAAGTATGACGAGATCATGCTGGATCTTGCTGATGCGATCATTCGCGAGGGTAACTATGGTGGCGTCGATGCACAGACGGTTACGGATGCGCTGTCATCGTTAACCGATGGCCTGTGGTTGTCCTGTCTCATCAATCCGAAAACGTTCAACCGGGCCGCGGCGCTCGATGCAGTCACCAGTTACCTGCGTGCCATTTTCCCCGACCACTATCAACAAGAGAATGCAAATTGAAAATCAATCTGAGCGACAGTGCCCTCGAGTGGCAGGCAAAGGCGCGCGAGTATGCCGACGAGTTTCTCCAGCCCCACGAGGTCGAAGCAGAACTAAACGGCGGCGTACTCGATGCCGGGATTACGCAGCGCAATAAGAAGCGTGCGCTCGAGCTCGGATTCAGTGCCATCGATGTGCCCGAAAGCTGGGGCGGACTCGCGTTGCCAATGGTTGAACAGGTTGCCATCTGGGAGCAGCTTGGACGGGTAACCAATGCCCTGTCATGGTGTTTCTCCGAACCACAGAAATGGATGTTTGAGGCCTGCACCACAGAACAGATCGAGACCTATGTCTTGCCGATGATGCGTGGCGAGAAGAAAGACTGCTATGCGATAACCGAAGCGGGACCAGGTTCGGATGTGGCGGGCATCGAAGCGACGGCCCACCCGGAGGATGACCGATATCGATTGAATGGCGAAAAATGGTACGTAACCAGTGCAAACCTTGCGGACTACTTCTGGTTCCAGGCCCGACTTCCCGATGAGGAAGACGAGGCGTTGTTCCTCGTGGATCAGGGTACGGAAGGTATTGAGATGACCGATAACCCGTTGTTCAGTCATACCTATGCGGCGCATCATCCAACCTATCAATTCAGCAACGTCATGGTTCCCGCCGCGAATCGGGTCGGCAAACCGGGCGATGGGATGGCCTATACCCGAAGCTGGTTTCGGCATGAGCGCCTGATGATTGGCGCAAGGAGCTGTGGCGCCGCAGCCAGGCTAATCGAAGACGCGACTGCCTTTGCGGAATCCCGCATTGTTGCGGGTGAGCCGTTAAGTGAGAAACAGGCGATTCAGTTCATGCTTGCCGATAGCGCGACAGAGTTATGGGCGGCGCGCCTGATGACGTTCGAGGCAGCCGCGGCCAGCGATCGTGGTGAGGATCTGAAGTTACTGCACAACCGCTGCTCGATGGTGAAACTCTTCGTGTCGGAGATGGCTAACCGGGTTGCGGATCGTGCGTTGCAGATATTTGGCGGCCGCGGCTACATGCGGGAAAATGTTGCGGAGCGTTTTTTTCGCGAGCTGCGCGTGGACCGAATCTGGGAGGGCACAAGCGAAATCCAAAGGCTTATTATCGCTCGCAACCTTTTGAAACGCGGCCTTGACGAGATGTGACCCCGCTAGGGAGCACGCACTTTGAATGCTATGGTTGGTTAATGAATGCGGCCCGGTTTGGACATGTTGGCAAAGCGATTTGCGCGCTCGTCGTCGCTGCCCTGTCGAATGGGTGCGGAAGCAATTCGGATGCCGACAGCTCCGACGACAACGTAGTCAACGTATATAACTGGGCTGACTATATTGCCCCGGATACGATCGAGAAATTTGAAGCCGAGTACGGCATCAAGGTCAACTACGATATCTACGACGGCTCGCAGGTGGTCGACGTCAAGTTACTGGCAGGCAACAGCGGATATGACGTCGTGGTTCACAGCAGTCAGTATTCATCCAGGCTGACACCGATCGGCATATACGAGCCGCTTGATTATTCCCGTCTGGATAACCGACGTCACCTGGATCCGGAACTGATCGCCGAAACCGACGTGTATGAGAAAACGCGGGGCTACACGATTCCCTATCACTGGGGCACGACCGGGTACGCCTGGAATGAACAGCTCGTGCGCGAGCGCCTGCCCGACCATCCGATGGATTCAGCCGATGTGCTGTTTGATCCTGAAGTCGCGTCCAAACTGGCCGATTGCGGCATCAGCCTGCTGGACGGCCCGACCGATATCTACCCGATGGTGCTGGCCTACCTTGGACGCGATCCAAATGCGGTTGATGATGCGAGCCTCGCGGCGGCTGAAGCGCAGCTTATGCTGGTCCGGCCCTATATTCGCTACTTCAGTAATCAGAAAATGATGGTAGATCTGCCGAACCAGGAGGTCTGCGTCGCAATGAGCTGGTCCGGAGACTATGCGCTGGCAGCGGCACGCGCAAAAGAAGCAGGACTCGATATCGACCTCCACTACACAATGCCGAAAGAGGGGTCCGGGCTGTGGGTCGATGGCGTTTACATGCCGGCCGATGCGCCACATAAAGACAACGCCTACCTGTTTCTCAACTTCCTGATGCGGCCGGACATTGCTGCCGATATTGCAAACTTCGCACACTACGCAAATTCGAATCGGTCATCCTGGGAGTTCATCAAACCTGAAATCATGAACGACCCTGCAATTTATCCGCCCAGAGAAGACTGGGACGTGCTCTATCCTATTCTCGCCGTTGATCCGAAACGCGAGCGATTCAGGACTCGCTCGTTTGCGCGGGTAAAAGCTGGCATCTGACGGCAGGACCAGGAGAACAGCAGCAAATATGGCCAGCTCCGAAAACGACAATACGATCGTCGAGGTTCGCGATGTCAGCAAGCATTTTGGCGACTTTGTCGCCGTGGATTCGGTCAACCTGGACATCCATAAAGGCGAGCTGTTTTCGATACTTGGCGGATCCGGTTGTGGCAAGACCACGTTGCTGCGCATGCTCGCGGGATTCGAGACACCTACGTCGGGCCGGATCTTCCTGGATGGCGTCGATGTTACGGACGTGCCTCCGTACGAAAGACCCGTCAATATGATGTTTCAGTCATATGCCGTATTTCCACATATGACGGTCGAAAAGAATATTGCTTACGGACTACACAAGGAAAAGATGCCATCTGAAGAGGTGCGCTCGCGCGTCAGCGAGATACTGAAGCTGGTCAGGATGGAGGAATTGGCCACACGAAAACCCGGGCAGCTGTCCGGCGGGCAGCTACAGCGCGTCGCTCTGGCCAGGGCGCTAGTAAAGAAACCGAAAGTTCTGTTGCTTGACGAGCCCCTTGCCGCGCTAGACAAAAAACTGCGTGAACACACGCAGTTCGAACTAATGAACATCCAGGACGAACTGGGCATCACATTTGTCGTCGTTACGCATGACCAGGAGGAGGCAATGATCCTCTCGACACGTATAGCCGTGATGGAGAAAGGGCGTTTCGAACAAGTTGGTCCGCCGAAGGAAGTGTACGAGTATCCGAGCAATCGTTTTGTTGCCGATTTTATCGGCACGATCAACATGTTCGATGGCGTCATACAGAATTCGGAAAACGGACGGGTCATGTTGGCTTCCGATGACTGTGGCATCTCATTGACTGCATTGAGCGACCGCGCGCCAAAAAATGGCAGTAATGCCTGTATCGCAGTCCGACCTGAGAAAATCTACATCAGCCAGAACAAGCCGGATAACCAGGATGATGCCTGCCTCAAGGGCGTGATTGTGGATATGGGTTACTTCGGTAATATTTCTCTGTACCGCATCAGACTCGAGTCCGGCAAGGTGGTCCAGGTAAGCGCGCAGAATCGAAACCGTTCCGCTGAGCGCAGTCTCGACTGGGATGATGAAGTCTTTATTTCGTGGCGAAACCGCAGCGCCGTGCTGCTTGATAGTTAGTCGATGAGCGGGCGTTCAGTCAAGGGCACCGGCGAAACGTGGCAGGGAATTGCCGTCGCACTACCCTACCTGTGGCTCCTTATTTTTTTTCTGGCACCGTTTGCGATCATTCTGAAGATCAGTGTTGCCGATCCTGTCATTGCGCAACCCCCGTTCACACCCAGCTTCGGTGAATCTGGCGAATTACAGATATCCGCTGACAACTATGCGTTTCTGCTGACCGACAAGTTGTATGCGATCACCTACCTGAAATCCGTATTCATGGCAGCGATGGCGACCATCCTGTGCCTGGCCCTGGGTTTTCCCATCGCTTACGGAATCGCTCGCGCGGATGCGGCGACGCGAAATGTTTTGTTGTTGCTGATCGTGCTGCCCTTCTGGATATCGTTCCTGCTGCGTGTCTACGCCTGGATGGGGCTCTTGAACAACTATGGCGCGATCAACAACCTGTTGATGTGGATAGGCCTGATCGAGCAGCCGATTCCAATGATGTACACAGACTTCGCCATCTACATCGGGCTCGTGTACTCATACCTGCCGTTCATGATCCTGCCGCTCTATGCGACCCTTGAGCGATTCGATCTCGATCTCGTTGAGGCGGCACAGGACCTTGGCGCAACGCCCAGCCAGGCATTCTGGAATGTCACCTGGCCGCTGGCGCGACCCGGCGTAATTGCCGGCTGCCTGCTGGTATTTATCCCGGCGACCGGGGAATACGTCATTCCGTATCTGCTCGGCGGCCCGGAATCACTGCTGATCGGACGAGTTCTGTTTGATGAGTTCTTCATCAACCGGGACTGGCCGCTGGCTTCCGCCGTAGCGATCGTGCTGCTGTTTCTTGTGGTTGTCCCTATCGTGATTCTGCAACGAAACCAGGTTCGAAACGCCGAGCGAGCGACATGAAACGTCAGTCTCGATTCATCTTTTCAATGTTGGCCTTCGGCTATGCGTTTTTGTACATACCGCTGCTTTCGGTGGTTGTGTATTCGTTCAACGATTCTCGTCTTGCAACAGTGTGGGGCGGCTTCTCGACCCGCTGGTACGGCGAGTTGTTCAAGAATGCACAGGTCATCGACGCGCTTACCCTGAGCCTGCAGATTGCTGTAACTGCGGCGACCCTCGCGACGCTCCTGGGGACGTTAGCGGGGATGGCCTTGTCACGATTCGGCCGGTTTCGCGGCCGAAACCTGTTCACCGGCATGGTGATGTCGCCAATGGTAATGCCGGAAGTCATCACCGGATTGTCGTTATTACTCTTGTTCGTGAGCCTTCAGCAGCTGACGGGATGGCCCGGGCAACGCGGTTTCGGCACGGTGACCATCGCGCATACAACTTTCGCCATGGCCTATGTTGCGGTCATCGTGCAATCACGCTTGTCAGCGATGGACGACTCACTGGAAGAGGCAGCGATGGATCTTGGTGGACGTCCGTTTCGGGTAATGATCGATATTACACTGCCGTTAATCGCACCCGCCATGGTCGCAGGCTGGATGCTGGCATTCACCCTGTCACTCGACGATCTCGTCATCGCCAGCTTCGTGTCCGGACCGGGTGGCAGTACCCTGCCAATGCTTATTTTCTCGAAGGTAAAGCTTGGAGTAACGCCGGATATCAATGCGCTTGCCACACTCATCATGCTGTTCGTGACCATCGGAGTCGTAATCGCCTGGACCGTTAGTCGGCGAATGCAGAACTGGGGGCCCTCTAACTAATTACTCTTGGCGCTTTTCTGAGCGCTTGCAGGCGGAATCCCCTAGCTGATGACCTTTGGCGCTTTCCTGAGCTCGTGTAATACCCATTCAATCCAGCGCTGCTCCATTTTTTCCATGCCGGAAAAACGTCCGGGTCTGTAGAAGCGAGAATTCACACCCTTCCAGTTATTAACGATGATTTTTTCGTCGGCATGAGTGGTGATATCCCACAGCCACATCAACTCATCACGATCATAGTCCTTGCCTTCCTCCGCATCGCCCCGGACCATCCAGTAGATCTCACATTGACAATGCGTCTGATCGACAGGGGTAAAAACATATCCAACGACGTGATCGCTGTAAGCGAGGAAGAATGACATCGGGCCAAACGTAAAGTCGGACGCACCACCATCGTAGTCTGTCAGGTTTCCCAGCAAAGGCGCGAGCGGTTCGCCATCTCGACTGCCCGTCTTATACCCTTCAAACATTGCGGTACGGCTGTAGCCATAGCCCTGCTGGCCGTGCGGTGCCTCGGTATCCACGAAATCAAATTCAATCTCGGTTAATCCACAGGCGGGCATTCGCTCGAGCATCCTGGCCTGTACGCGCTCCAGCTTCTTTTTATCCAGCATCAACGTATGCATCCTGGCGTACTCGGCATGCGCCGGCGCGCAGTGATAACACTCCTGGTAATTTTCAACGGAGAGCTTCCAGTTGGCCGGTATCGGGTAGGTCTTGGTTGCAGCTACCTTCAGGTTCTCGAAGTCGAACATTGCCATTGGCTCTGCAAGATCCCGTCTGGCATTTTCGAGAGATGGCGGATCATCACAAAAACAAACGAATATCAGGCCGTGGACGATCTCCACCGAGACCCGGTGCAGGCTGTGGGCCCGCTTGTCAAAGTCCGAGGGCATATCGCGAGCGCCGACCAGGTTTCCGTCGGTGTCATAAACCCATGCATGGTACGGACACTCGAATCGACGTGTATTGCCTTCCTGTTCAAGACAGACCAGCGATCCGCGATGCCGGCAGACGTTGGCGAAGGCGTTGATCTGGCCATTCTCCCCGCGAACGATGATGGCTGATTCGTTGGCAAGCTTGAAAACCTTGAAATCGCCGGCTTCCGACAGCTGTGACTGATGGCCGGCGAAGATCCAGTTGCGCATGACAATCTGGTCGAGCTCAAGCGCGTAGATCTCCGGGTCCGTATAGAACCGCTGTTCCAGGGACCAGCCGGTCTTCTGACAGGCAATCAGTTCGCGAATAGGTCGGTTGTCCTGCATCTCAGAAAGTCTCTTTGGTGACCACAGTCCTATTCTAATTGGCGCGGATTAGAACACGAAGTCCTCGTTTCACCTTGTGAATCCACCACACTATACTGGCGTATGTTCAGTATGTTCAATGGACCTCTAATGCGCTCAAAACCAAACTATCTCGTCTTAAGTTCGATATTGCTCAGCACAGTGCTGATTGGCTCGGTCTGCGCTCAGTCTGCCGAAGACAAGCGCCCGGTTCAGCTGGAAGACCGTGGCGATATACGTTATCCGGGCCCGCCGGCAATATCGCCGGACGGGCGTCAGGTTGCGTTTGCGGAAGACGGCACGATATACGTGATTCAGGAAGGCCGGTCGGAGCCGATCGCAGTAACCACGGATGCGGGTTCCGCCTGGTCGCCACAATGGTCGAGTGACGGATCGCATTTGTACTTTGTCTCCGACCGGGGCGACAACACGCAGGTTTGGGCGCTGCCGACAGGCGGCCTGGGCGAAGCGAAGGCGCTTACCCGCTTTGAACACGGCGTGGATTCGACGAATTTCTCGCCGGACGAATCCCGACTACTGGTTGGCTTCAGCGACGATGAGCTAACTGACAAGACGGAAGATTCCGAGTCGCTGCCGCCACCGTTCGTGATGACGCGGCGACAATTCAAGCGCGATTCGGGTAAGGGCTATTTGACTGCGGGCCGAACACGTCATCTGTATGTATACGATATTGAGTCTCATGAACTGAAGCAGTTAACTGCCGGCGCATTCGACGAGGGCGATGCGTCCTGGTCGCCGGACGGCAATTCAATCGTTTTTGTCAGCAATCGTGAAGCAGAACCCGACGCGAGCTACCGGGCAGATATCTGGACGCTTGCTGTATCGAACGGTGCCGATAACGAACCACAACGACTCACTGACAATGAGAACTCCAAGTACGCGCCGACATTCAGCCCGGATGGGAAGATGGTCGCGTACCTGACTGCAGGAGACGGCGTTTACAGCGTGCCACATGTCGCGCTGGTTCCGGCCGACGGCGGAACGCCCAGAATTCTGACCAGCAACCTTGATCGCTGGATCAGCGGGTACGAATTCTCGGCGAACGGGAGGTGGATTTACTTAAGCTTCGACAATGCGGGCAGCTCACATCTCGCCCGAGTTCGCGTCAGTGACGGCCGCATCGAAAGGGTTGTTGAAGGCGAGATTTCTGTCGGTGCATTTGACGTCGGGCCCGGATCGTCGGTGGCGCTCAATGTTAGTCCAAAAGGGAAGATGACCGATGTCCACCGACTTGAGGGTAGACGACTGACCAGGCTGACTGACCTGAATCGCGACTACCTGGACGCAATAATCGTTAGCGACAAACGCAAGGTGTCATTCGAGAGCTCGGACGGCACGCGAGTCGAGGCATTTATTACAATGCCAGTCGCTTATGAGCAGGGAAAGGCCTACCCGACCGTTCTCAATATTCACGGCGGCCCGGTTGGCCAGTTTGATTGGGGATATGCGTTTCGTTCTCAATTCCTGGCCGCACATGGTTACGTCGTTGTGGAGCCAAACCCGCGCGGCTCGACGGGATTTGGCGAAGACTATATTCGTGCAATCTACCGCACGTGGGGCATAACCGACTACGATGACGTTATTGCAGCTGTTGACCACACTGTAGCGCAGGGACTATCCGATCCTGAACGACTGGCTGTCACGGGCTATTCCTACGGCGGGTACATGACCAATGTCGTCATCACTTCAACTGATCGATTCAAAGCCGCCGCTTCTGGCGCCGGCCACAGCCTGATCGCAGCCAACTTCGGACATGACATTTACCAGCAGTGGTACATGTGGGAGCTGGGCGTCCCGTGGGAGAATCGCGAGAAATACGATCGGCTGTCACCATTTCTCCGGGTCGGAAATGCAACAACGCCCACGATATTTTTGGGAGGCCGTATCGACTGGAACGTACCGGTGCTCAATGCGGAGTTGATGTACCAGGCGATGAAGGTCCAGGGAATCGACACAGAATTGGTCGTCTATCCAAATACCCATCACGGAGGCTGGCCAGAGGAATATGAGAATGACTATCTGCAGCGCATAGTCGCCTGGTTCGATCGCTACACAAAAAAATGAGCATGGACAAAGAGACCAGTATCAAGAGTGCCCTGCAGGCGATCAAGAACAACAGGCCCTTGCGAGCCGAAGAGACCTGTCGCGACTACCTGCTGATGAATCCAGGTTGCGCCGATCATCTGCGCGTGCTCGGGCTTTCACTTATGAAACAGGACCGACTTACGGAAGCGGAGGAGCAACTCCGCCTTGGCGTGTCATTGCGGCCCGACTATCCGCAGCTCTATGAGGATCTCGGCAGCGTCCTCGCGATGCGGCGTGAATTTGACGAAGCCATTCCGCTATTCAGGAAAGCGATACGACTGGAGCCCCGACTGCCGCTGGCGCATAAGAAGCTCGGCCAGGCACTGGCCGCCGTTGGTAAAGGGTCGGAGGCGGATGAACACTTCGAGGAATTCTTCGATAGAGATCCGGAGGCGGGCATCATTGCCATTGGCGCGAACCACCTCAAGGCCGGGCGCAAGGACGAGGCTTTGCAGTCATTTCGCGATGTTTTGAGAAAGAATCCTGAGAACGTAACCGCGATGCGGTATCTCGCGATTATTTACTTCAAGGAAGAGAACAATCCGCCGGAAGCGGAGGCGTGGCTGCGCAGGGCAACGACGGTCGCGCCCGACTTTACCGCCGCATGGATGACGCTCGGCCCCGTGCTTCAGGAAATGAATAAGTATGTCGAAGCGATTGAATGCTATCAGTCAGCAATCAAGAGTGATCCGGAGAACGGAATTATCTGGGCCGGCCTCGCCAATGCCTATGCCCAGGCGAGCTATCCGGAAAAGAGTGTCGAAACATTCAGGAAGGCATTCGAAAAAGGCGCTGACAGCGCCGGCGTGTATATGAGCTATGCGCATGTGCTGAAGACGGTCGGCGATCAGGACGAAGCGCTCAAAGCCTATCGAATCGCTATTGCCAAGCAACCGGATTTTGGCGAGGTCTACTGGAGCATGGCGAACCTCAAGATCTTCGAATTCGAAGACGAGGAAGTAGATGCCATGGAGTCTCAATTACGCGACGGCAACCTGACGGATAATGCGGAGGTCCATTTTCGCTTCGCGCTTGGCAAGGCGTATGAGGATAAATGTGACTATGAAAAGGCCTGGCACTACTACGACACCGGGAATAAAAAACAGCGGCCACTGGTTACGCACAGTCCATTGGAACTGGAAGATCGGCAGGGTGAGATTATTGAAATCTTCAGCGAGGCGTTTATAGCAAGCAACGAAGCCAATGGTTTCGACGCCCCGGACCCCATTCTGATTGTCGGACTGCCGCGCGCGGGATCGACACTGGTCGAGCAGATATTGGCGAGCCATAGCCAGGTGGAGGGCACCTCCGAACTACCGATACTTGGCAGAATCGCTTCTGGCATAGGGCGCTACCGCTCAGACAACGTTGGCTTTCCGAGGGCATTGTTGGAACTCGACCCCAGGGACTGGCGTGGATACGGTGAGGCATACCTGGAGGAGACCAGCAGGCATCGGCTGACCGAGCGGCCGTACTTCACCGACAAACTACCGAACAACTTCTCGCTGGTTGGCTTCCTGCACCTGGTCCTGCCCAATGCGAAAGTCATCAACGCACGAAGACATCCCCTGGATAGCTGTCTTGGCGCATACAAACAATTGTTTGCCAAGGGTCAGAACTTCACCTACGACATCGAGGACCTGTCGCAGTACTACCTGAATTATCACCAGATGATGCAACACTGGCACGACGTGCTCCCGGGCAAAGTCCTCGACGTACACTACGAAGATACCGTCACCGACCTCGACGCCCAGGTTCACCGCATTCTCGAGCATTGCGGGCTGCCCTTTGAAGAGTCCTGCGTCCGCTTTCATGAAACCAGGCGCGCGGTCAAAACAGCCAGCTCTGAGCAGGTGCGCCAGCCGATCTACACCGGCGCGCTGGGCAAGTGGCAGAAATATCGGGGACACCTGTCGATCTGGATAGACGACCTTGGCGAGATCATCGAGGAGCTACCCGAGTCCGTCAGAAGTGCCGCCGGCACCTAAAAAGGCCAGACCTCTAAACCATGTATCGCGTTCCTTAAGTCCTTCGTCAGGTTCACCGAACCGAGGATCTCGTTGTTTGCAAGGTCATAAATACTGACCGTTGATGGCGAAGATCCCCCGGCAACGATCGTGTCGGATATCACCGCCAGGCCACGCGCGAATCCCTGCCTCGCGATCCGGCTGTCATCTATATCCGAATTGACCAGTTCTTTGGGATCGTATTTCGGCACCTTCATCGCCCGATCCTCTTTGCCTTCACCGCGTCCGCAGTATCGCAGTCGATCCGCTTTCGTATCATTGAATAACACACCGTCACGGAAGGGTTGCGCGTTGTGCGTGCCAGCAGGCAACTCCGCGGACATCAGGACTGACTTCCCGTTGAAATGCAGCATGCCCCCGGTTTTCAAGCCTGCGATATACATGCCGCCTTCGCTGCAGCGAACATTGTTAACGTGAAGCCGGTTTAGCAACAGCGGTCCACTATCCTCATTCGGATCGTAGGTGGTCGCCTTGAAACGGAAGTTCTGCGTTTCGATGTGGATACCAAGATGAAAATGCTTCTGGTCCAGGTCGAAACCGAGTATCGAGTCGTAACCCGTCGAGGTCAGGTAGAGGGTTCTTTCCCAAATATCGATTTCGTGACAATGCTTGAGGTACTGATTGCGCCATGAGCCAATAAGCTCGAAATCACGGCTATACGCGAACAGTTCGTCGCTTGCGGCGATGTAAATCGTCTCGCCATCAAACGCGATGCCGCGCAGGCCCCGGTCGGCACCGCGGCCCTGCCAATCGATAGCGGCAGTATTCCAGTCGATCTTTTGCTCAACGAGCCGTTCATCGAGATCGATCAGAAAGACGCCGCCATGGCTTTCACCCTGGTTGCTGCCGCGAACGACGGATGTTGTTACAAGCTTCGTCATTAAGAAAGTTCAGCCAAAAAAAAAGAGGCATGGCCTGAATACCATGCCTCTCTCTGTTCGTCGAGACGATTGACGTTAATCGCTAGTCAAACTTCTTCCTGATCGCCAGCCCAACCGTTCTCGGCCTGGCGTAGGTTCGGAGGTTGTTGAATCGTGGATCGCCGAACAGCGCACCACTACTGTCATTCGACAGGCCATTGATTGCGAGCTCGTCCCATACATTGCGAATCGACAATTGCAGCTCCAGGCCATTGTCAAACGTCAGTCCTGCATGCGCGTTGGCGATCTCTGACGAAGGCACCAAACCATCTGGATTTCGGTCGATCGCATTATCCAGCGTGTTGTACTTCTCGCCCTCGTAGGAATGGTTGTAACCAAACCATAACTGGCCGCCAAAGGCATCGGGAATGGTGTACTCGGCACCCACGCTGATCTTCTCTTTGTAGGCCCAGACCATCGGCGTCCCGGCGGGTACGGTATCGGAGAGGCGAACAATTTCATCCACGTACTTCGGATCGCCGAATGATCCTGTGCCATAAAGGTACAGTCGATCCGTCGCCTGCCACTGAGCCTCTACCTCGAAACCCTTGTTCTCACCTTTGCCGCCATTGATGGTGCCGCGCAGCCACCACAGGCTGTCGACGCTGCCACTATTGACCTGGATATTGTCCCATTCCATCGAGAACGCGATCACGTTTAGCCGTAAGCGGCCATCGTAAAGCGTGCTCTTGACGCCGATCTCCGTGTTCTCGACTTTGTCCGAAAGGAAAACCTGCGGCACCAGGCCTGTTGCGGCCGCCCGCCTGCTATTTTCGCCGCCCAACCGAAATCCTTCGGCGTAACGCGCAAACAACATGACATCGTCTTTGACGTTATAGGTCACACCCAACGCCAGCACCGTGTCACTCTCTTTTCCTTGCGCAAGTGTGCTGCCGCCGACATCGGCAGAACCGAGCGGCGGAAAATTGTCAACCGGAAAATAGTCGGTCGAGGTCGTCAGACGGTCATACTCGAACCAGCGACCGCCTACCGTCAATCGCAAGTCGTCCGTCAGGTCATAGTCGATCTGTCCGAACACAGCGGTTTGCTCGATCGAGTTTTTATAAAAATTTCGATAGCCGATGTCGGTCGGTGGCAAAGGATATTGCACATCGTAGCCGAGATAGACGCCGTAGTAATACGCGTAAGCCTGCGCGGTATACCACGATGTCGTTCCAACGAGATCCGGATTCTTCGCCCCATAATCCCAGTCGGTAGTCTTATCTTCGTAGTAAGCACCAATCATCCAGTTCAGCTTGCTGTCGCCCGTGGAGGCGAGACGTAACTCAAAGGCGTCGGATTGTTCTTTCTGATCGTTAAAGATCCAGCCGAACGTGTAGTCGGAGTTATAAAGGCCATTGTAATAGGGGCCCCAGTAAGCATCCTTCCACTGCTCGTACACCATGTTGTCCCACTCGTACACGATGTCGCGATCGAAGAAGGACGCGTTGAAGGTCAGTTCCGCGAAGCCCAGATCACCCTTGACCGTCGCTGCAGCCTGCGTCCAGTCGTCGTCACGAAACTCCTTGAAGAATTTGGTGTGCCTGAACTCGCCAAGTGCCGGATCCGAATCCCACGATCCCTCGATGCTGCTGTCCTGCGCCATAAAAGACAGGTTCAGGTCCCAGGCGTCGTTGATAATCCAGAGCGCCCGCACGCGAGCCCCGACATTGTCCCACTCGTTATAGTCCTCCTCGACCAAGGCCGCGTTGTCCAACGAGCCTTCGAGCGTGGTGCCCAGCACGTTGTCGACGTAACCACCGTCATGCGATGCATAGGCCGCGACCCGGACTGCGAGACGATCCGAGGCCAGGGGAACGTTCACCCAGCCATTAACATCCCAATTGCCCTCGCCGCCTTTAGTGGTCGATACCTCGGTACCCACCTGGGCAGAGAAGCCGTTGGGATCCGGCTTGTTGGTGATGTAACGCAGCGTGCCGGACTGCGAGCTTGAGCCAAAGAGCGTACCCTGCGGTCCCGGCAGCGACTCGATGCGATTGATATCAACCATGCGCATCTCTGGTTGCTGGGAAATCGTCGTAATGGGTTGCTCATCGAGGTAGACGGCCACCTGGCTGTCCGAGTAATACTCCTGCGTTCCCGACGATATGCCACGGAACACGATGGAATTTCGTCCGGGTGTCGAGCTTGCCAGCGACACGCTGGGCAGCACACGCATGACATCTTCGAGCCCCTGCAATCCTTGTTTCTCGATATCCTGGGTCGATATTGCAGCGATGCTCTGACCGACATCCTGCATGTTCATTTCGCGCTTGGTCGCGGTAACTATGATTTCCTCGACTCGCAGCCCGTCTATCTCTTCCTGCGCAACTGCGGCACCCGGATTCAGTGCAGCAACGACGGCCGCCGCGATCGGTTGCATGGCATATAGCCCCGCCTTGCCACCCGTAATAGTGGTCTGCTCGTGAGCATCGGCAAGTTGATCACTGGTAGCTGCAGATCGTTGCGTTGCGTCAGTCATGTTTGATCCCCCGATCGGATTGACTTTTGGTTGTATTCGGCCCCGCCGGGCCGGAATTGTTGATGCTCCCGATAGTGGCATGTCTTGGACGCGCCGCTCAATGGACGTTGCTACGCGTTGATGGACTATCTTACGGTTTTTGTTACAAATCCGGACTGGTGATTTTGGCTGGTCGCATAAGAAATCAGTGCGAAATTCACACAATCACGCGCGGGGATTGGAATATCCAACGGAGAATCTGCCTGTCCCGGTCAACCTTTCTTGATCGCCCGGTATTTCTCCGGCGACAGGCCCATCGCCTTCTTGAATACCCGGGAGAAATAGTAGGGATCCCGATAGCCCGCCTCGATTGCTACGACCTTGACGGGTTTGTCGCTCAGATCGAGGAGCCGGCAGGCCAGCCGCATTCGCAGTTCAATGAAATAGGCCATTGGTGATTGCCCTGTCTGCGAGCGGAACAACTCCGAAAAATGGCTCACCGACAGGTCTGCGGCGGCTGCGAAATCTTCGAGCCGCAGCGGCTGGTCCAGATTTGCGTGCATGAATTCAAAGATCGACTGGAGGTCGGTTCGCCAGTTCTTCTTACGCTGCTCGGTGGGTAAACTGTGATTCTGAAACAGCAACAACGACAAAATATGCTGTACAGACTGGGCAGCATAAATGAGCGTCGCCTGCCCATAGCCGTCATAAAGTGCATTCAGACAATATCGAAACAGGCGTACCGCCTCGGCTTGCGCTTCGGGAAGAATTGGCACGGGCTTGCCGCGTCGCGGAATTCGATCGACAAAATAGTCGGCCTCATCGCCCAGGAAATGCACCCAGTAAATCGACCACGGTTCGTCGTCGGCCGCCCAGTACGTGTGCCGGGTTTCCCTTGGTATCACGAGCAACTCGCCGGCGTGCAGATGCGCCTCACGCCCATCGATGGATGCGTAGCCATGGCCGCCGACACACATCATCAAATGATCCTGGCCAGCACCGTGAGGGCGATTTCGATAGTGGTGAGCTGCCGTCGGGAACCAGCCGATGTCGGTCGGGTAAACGGAGCGCACCAGCGGATGCCTGCGGGCGCGGGCGAGAATCGGCCGGGGAATGACGAACATGTCCTGGCCGGTAAACCCCTCTCGTAGCTGTGGTGCGTCTGTCCTGTTCACGGCCGGCCCTGGAAAAAACCCGTAAGAATATCCATCAGATTTGCCGAAATGTCCATTTTAAAGGGACCCGCGTATTTCTATCCTAGGAAGAATTTCGGAAAGCGCGCCGGCGGGATAAAAATAACAGACCGCTGGCCGTACCGGGTAATCGACTATGACAAGCGGGATCGGGGACCGGATTTGTTTGCAGAATGCTTACCTGGCAGTGTCAATCCTGCCCGGAGCGGGCGGCAATATTTCCGGCATTGCAGACAAACGAACCGGTCGAAACTGGCTTTGGCAGAATCCCCATATTCCGCTCAGCCACCCTCGCAGCGGTGACGACTATGGCATGTCCCTGGACTCCGGCGGCTGGGATGAAATTCTTCTGTCTGTTGTTGCTGCAAAAATGTGCACGTCTGAATCCTGTGCTTACGAAGTCGCCGACCATGGCGATCTCGTGCGACAGGCCTGGTCCGCTGAGGTCCTTACCGATGAGAATGGCAACGAGATTTGCAGAATGGCCGCTGGCGGAACCACGCTCAGGTACGACTTCCAGCGCACCTTAATAGTGCACAATAAAGAGCCGCGGTTCACACTCCAGTACGAATTGATTAACAAAGAGCGGTTCGCCTGGCCATGGTTCTGGTGCGCACACGCGCTGATCGATGTGCGGCCCGACATGCAGATCAAACTGCCGGCCGGTCTTCCATTTCGAATCGACAGCGGTGACGACGAATCCCGGGAACACGTTTGGCCAAATCTGGACTCAGATCCTGCCGCGACAAGAGACTTGTCGCAAAGCTTTGCCGCTAACGGCACGACGAAAAAGTTTGCGCACAAAATAGTTGTCAGGGCACCGCAATCGGGCGCTGTCACGGTGGAGATACCGGACACCGGCGAGCGTCTGACGATGCGCTTCGATCCGGACGTGCTTCCCTGGGTGGGCCTGTGGATCAATAACCGCGGTTGGTCGGGCTGTGGCTCGGAACCGTATAGGAACCTGGGACTGGAGCCCGCCACGACCCCCTATGACGATGTTGCGGATGCCGTCAGGAACGACGAAATAATCATGTTGCAACCTGGCGAAACGCGCCGGTGGACAGTCAGTGTCGAGCTCGGCGCTTGAATAATTCTGCTCGATTGGCAGATGCCCTGGCGCATAACGCGCGCCTCTTTCGTGCGCCGGGTCGCGCCAACATTATCGGGGAACACACCGATTATAACGACGGCCTCGTGTTACCAACGAACACGGCACTGTATACATGGCTCACCATCAGTCCGCGGACCGATCGGATAGTCGCGGTCAGTGCCGAAAACTTTAATGACCAAAGGCGCTTCAGCCTGGATGAGATCGTGCGCAGCGAAAATCCGGTATGGATTGATTATCTGAAGGGTGTCGCGGCAGAGATCGAAGCAACCGGCATTCGATTGCGCGGTGCCGATATATCCATCTATGGCGAAATTCCGATCGGCGGCGGGCTTAGCTCATCTGCGTCACTGGAACTCGCAATGGCAACGGCAATGCTCGGTATCGCCGGCGAGTCCATGAGCCGGCAGGAGATGGCCAGGGCGTGTCGGCGAGCGGAGCAGGTCTACGGCGGTGTGAACTGTGGAATCATGGATCAGTTCTCAGTGGCCTGTTGCGAACGCGGCCACGCGATTTTGCTCGACTGCCGCACCCTGGGCACGAAGTCGGTAGCCATCCCTGCGGAAATTGCTCTTCTTCTTACCGACAGCGGCGTCAAGCACAGGCTGTCTGACAGTGGCTATAACAACAGGGCGGACCAATGTCGCGACGCGGTCGAAATAATGCGCACCATGGATCCGACTATCGTCGCGTTGCGGGATGTAACACCGCATATGCTGGAAGCATGCGCGGATCAGCTTGGCGATGTGTTGTTGCAACGCAGTCGGCATGTCGTCAGCGAGATTCAGCGAACTCAGGACGCATTCAGTGCGCTGGGCTCGGGCAACATTGATCATCTCGGTGAACTGGTGCAGCGCTCGCATGCCAGCCTTCGCGATGACTTTGATGTCAGCTGTGACGAGATCGAATCACTGGTTGCGGTTGCCGATGCATGCGATGGCGTGTTGGGATCCAGGATGGTTGGTGCAGGATTCGGCGGGTGTGTGCTCTCTGTCGTACGCCGGGAAAAACTTGGCGACGTGCGCCGGCAGATTGCTGAAAACTACGGTGCGGTCGGCGGTGCAACACCGTGGATGCACGCGGTGTCGCCTGCCGGTCCTGCTGCAGAGGTACTGGCTTAATGAGCATGGCTGACCATTCACACTCGCGTCGTAACCTGTTGACTGGCGAGTGGGTACTCGTGTCACCACACCGTACCAAACGGCCGTGGCAGGGACAGGTAGAAACGGTCGACGCCCGGTCACAACCGGACTACGACCCGGGTTGCTATCTTTGTCCCGGAAACCGGCGTGCGAACGATAACGTGAATCCTGGCTATCGGGGTGCCTATGTTTTCGACAACGACTTTGCCGCGCTCTCGGCGGCGAGCACTATCGAAGCTGCAGAAAATGCCTTGTTCGAGGCACGCCCGGAGTCAGGGCGTTGCCGGGTCGTCTGCTACACACACCGACATGACCAGCGGATTTCCACTATGCGCGTCGATGACATAGCACAGGCCATCCGTGCAATAACTGCAGAGGTCGGCGTCCTCGATGAAGATAGTCAGATACGCTATGTCCAGGTTTTCGAGAACCGCGGCCAGATGATGGGCTGCAGCAATCCACATCCGCACGCACAGATTTGGGCAACCGAGCACATCCCCGACGAGCCTGCCAGGGAACTTCGCAGGCAAAAGGAATGGTGGGACGACAGGCAAACGCTGTTACTCGCCGACTATCGGCACGCAGAAATCGAGGACGGCAGCCGCCTCGTGCTGGAGAACAGGCATTTTCTGGTCCTGGTGCCCTACTGGGCAACCTGGCCTTATGAAACCCTGCTTCTGCCGCGGCGGGACTTTTCAGCATTCGGGGACATGTCAGGGGATGAGGTTACAGCTTTGGCTGACCTGCTCAAGTCTATGCTGGCAACCTACGACAAGCTGTTTGATGTTCCGATGCCGTATTCAATGGGATTCCATCCACGACCGTCCGACGGTGAAGCGCATCCGGAATGGCTGTTTCATGGGCACGTCTATCCGCCGCTATTGCGTTCAGCGACAATCCGCAAACACCTGGTTGGCTTCGAGATGCTCGGCATGCCGCAACGAGACCTGACACCTGAAGCAGCGGCCGAGCAGCTGCGGAGCGTTACGCCATGAACGATCTGATGCCCCTTTCCACAAGACCGTTATCAGTTGTGCTTGCCTCGCTGATACTTGTTTCCTGCGGCGGCGGAGATATGACCGATGGTTCCCGGCCGGCATGGAACGACATCGACGTTATACGCGAGAACACCGAAGCGCCCCGAGCACATTTCGCCGCTTATCGAAGCGTTGCAGACGCATTGGCGGGCGACCTGACGGCGAATCCCTGGTCGATGTCGTTGAATGGTGACTGGAAATTCAACTACGCGGAGAATCCTGCCAGCAGACCAGTCGACTTCTACCAGGCTGATTTCGATGTATCAAACTGGGCGGACATTACGGTACCGTCCAACTGGGAGCGCCAGGGGCATGGCTACGCCATCTACGTCAACGTGCCCTACCCGTTCGAGATTGACGAGCCGAACGTCCCAACCGGGGAAAACCCGGTCGGCTCTTATCGACGCGACTTCGAGCTGTCGGAAGCCTGGCAGGGAGACGAGATTTTTCTCCAGTTCGGCGCGGTCAGCTCTGCTTTTTATGTCTGGATGAACGGCGAGTACGTCGGCTACAGCGAAGGCAGCAAGACGTCATCCGAATTCAACGTTACCGATCACGTGCGCGCCGGCGAAAACACGATCGCTGTCGAGGTGTATCGCTGGAGTACCGGCAGCTACCTGGAGGACCAGGACTTCTGGTCTCTTTCCGGGATCCAGCGAGATGTCACGCTGTACGCGAGACCGCAAACGCGGGTCAGGGATTACTTCGTCCATGCCGGCCTCGACGAGGACTACGATGACGGCGTCTTTGAGCTGGAACTGGCGCTGGTCAACGACGGCAGCGCGCCAGTCGAAGAAACAGTTTCTGTGGAGATTCGCGGCGATCGGGAAATAATCTATAACGACCGGGAGACAATTTCTTTAGCCCCCGGAGAGACCAGCCACCGTGTTGCAACCGAGATCGAAAAAGTTAAGGCATGGTCAGCCGAGCAGCCCGATCTCTACACGCTGGTGATTGAACTGGGTAGTGGAGAGGTCATTACGCAGAGAATTGGCTTTCGCATGGTCGAGATCATCAACGGCCGCTTTACCATTAATGGCAAGCACGTTCGTCTGAAGGGCACGAACCTGCACGAGCATCATGACGATAAGGGCCACGTCGTCGACGAAGCAACGATGCTCGAGGACATTCGATTGATGAAGGCGGCCAACTTAAACGCCGTGCGGAATTCGCACTACCCGCATCAGGAACGCTGGTACGAACTCACCAGTGAGCACGGATTATACGTCGTCGATGAGGCAAATATTGAATCCCACGGCTACGGGTACGATCACGACAAGACGTTGGGCAACAAGGCACATTGGATGCCGCACCATCTCGATCGTACCCAACGCATGCTGGAGCGCTCCAAGAATTTTCCATCCGTGGTCATCTGGTCATTGGGCAACGAGGCTGGCGACGGCGTCAATCTCGGCGCGACTTACAGCTGGATCAAATCGCGGGATCCATCTCGCCCGGTGCAATATGAGACCGAGGGAAACATTGCGGAAGTTGGCGAACGTCATTCCGATTTTCATTCGAGTATGTATTGGCGGCACTGGGATCTCGAGCAGTATGCGCAAACCCATAATGATCGTCCCTTTATTCTCATCGAGTACGCGCACTCGATGGGAAACAGCACCGGCAACCTTAAGGACTACTGGGAGGTCATCAACAAACACGACATTCTCGCCGGCGGGTTCATCTGGGACTGGGTCGACCAGGGCCTGCTCGAGCACGATGAAGATGGAACGCCCTACTGGACCTATGGCGGCGACTACGGACCCGCCGGCGTTCCGTCCAGCGGCAATTTCAATTTCAATGGCGTCGTTTTTCCCGACCGGCGCGTGCAGCCTGCGTACTGGGAGGTCAAACAGGTTTATCAGTATGTGGATTTCCTGCCGGTCGACCTGGAGAACGGCGACATCACGATCGTTAACAATTACGACTTCATTGATCTGTCCGATTTCGAACTTGAATGGGAGGTCACTGCAGGCGGCCGGATAGTACAAAACGGTGTGGCACGGGACCTCGACGTCGCCGCCGAAGGCAGTAGTGACATTCGATTGCAGTACAACAGTCGGACCCTGCAGACGACGATTCCGTCGACGAACGAAGTCGGACCGGAGCACCACCTGAATTTGCGCCTGGTGGCGCCGGACGCACGCGGCATCCTGCCTGCCAATCATGTCTATGCAGAAGCGCAGTTTTCACTCAGCGATATACAGCCGCTATTGCCAAAGTTCTGGGACTTCGATGGCTCAGTTGAGGTTGAACGAACCGGCGCAGGGATACGGGTAGCTGCCGGCGACACGCAAGTGTTGATCGACGCGGAAACCGGACTCATCAGTTCGCTGCAATATTCCGGGCAGGAGATGCTGCTGGCGCCGTTGACGCCGAATTTCTGGCGGGCGCCAACCGATAACGACTTCGGTAATTACATGCAGGACTGGGCGGCCGTCTGGGAACAGGCTGGCCAGAATCGAACGCTGGAGTCACTGCAGATAGAGAATGAGGAATCCGGCTTTGCGGAAATCCGGGCACTCTACACGTTCGCTGACGCCGACGGGAATCGCCTGGCCGAGTGGCAGGCGACCTATCTGTTCGATCCCTCAGGTGGCGTCATTGTCGACAACAGGTTCGAGCGCGAAGATGATCTGCCCGTTGTGCCCAGGGTTGGAATGAATGTCGAGCTTATTCGAAGTCTCGAGAATGTGGAGTGGTTCGGGCGCGGTCCGTTTGAAAACTATTCCGATCGAAAGCTGGCGGCGCATGTCGGTCGCTATGAGAACAGGGTTGCCGATCATTATGTTCCCTACATGCGCCCACAGGAAAATGGCTACAAGACTGACGTTCGCTGGCTATCATTGAGCGATGGCAGCAACGCCGGTCTGCTGGTTGTCGCCGATGAACTAATGAGTTTCGGCGTGCATCACAATCGACTTGAAGATTTCGTCCCTCCGGTCAAGATCGCGATCACCAGTGAGGACGGACCCGATGCGAGAAAAAACGAAGAGCGCGTCAACGTGCATGTCAGTGACGTCGAGCCTCGTGACCTGATCTCACTGGATATCGACTATGGCCAGATGGGCGTGGGCGGTGACGACTCCTGGGGCAAGCGTACGCTGCAGAAATATTCGCTCAATGAAAAATCATACCGCTACGCGTTCTTGCTCAAGCCTTACACGGCATCGGCCGGGCAACTTGATCGACTCATCGAACGTTGAGAGTAGTTTATGCATCTTGAGACACTGGATCTAACCGTCGTCGCGATTTACGCGATCTCCCTGCTGCTACTCGCACAATGGGTGTCTCGCGAGAAACCAGGCCATCAGAAGGATACACAGGACTATTTTCTCGCGGGTCGCTCACTTCCATGGTGGGCAATTGGTGCGTCTCTGATCGCCGCCAACATTTCTGCCGAGCAGATAATAGGTATGTCCGGCAGCGCTTTTGTCATGGGCATCGCCATTGGCGCCTATGAATGGATGGCTGCAATCACGCTCATCATTGTCGGCAAATACCTTCTGCCGGTTTTCCTCGAGCACAAGATTTACACGATGCCGCAGTTTCTCGAGCAGCGGTTCGATGCGCGGGTCAAGACCATACTCGGCTTGTTCTGGCTGGGACTGTACGTATTTGTCAACCTGACATCGATACTCTGGCTTGGATCACTGGCAATCAACACCGTCACAGGGCTCGATATAGGCTATGCGCTGGTGCTGCTTGCCGCGTTCGCTACAGGCTACTCCCTGTATGGCGGTCTTAAGGCCGTCGCAATGACCGATATCATCCAGGTTGTCTTGCTCGTGCTGGGCGGTCTCTTCATTGCGTATTTTTCGATGAACGAAGTCTCCGGTGGCAGAGGTGTCATCGCCGGATTTCAAATGGTGCTCGAGCAGGCGCCGGATAAGTTTGACCTCATTCTGTCGCGGGACAACCCAAACTACGTGAGCCTGCCGGGTATCTCCGTGTTAGTCGGCGGCATGTGGATCATGAATCTGTCTTACTGGGGATTCAATCAGTACATCATTCAGCGCGCCCTGGCTGCGAAAGACAGCCGTGAGGCGCAGAAAGGTATCGTCTTTGCGGCGTTCCTGAAGATGCTCATGCCGGTTCTGGTTGTCCTGCCCGGCATTGCTGCTGTCATCCTGACGCCGGATCTCGAATCGCCCGACAAAGCCTATCCCGAAGTGATGAAATTGCTACCGGCAGGCCTCGCCGGCCTGGTCTTTGCAGCGCTGATTGCGGCGATCGTCTCGTCTCTTGCGTCGATGATGAATTCGATTTCGACGATATTTACGATGGACATATACTCGCAGTTCAGCAAACAACACAAAACAGATACTCAACTCGTCACCGTCGGCCGCATCGTTAGCTTGTCCGCAATCACCATCGCAGCCATTGTGGCGCGCCCGCTGCTCGGTAGTTTTGACCAGGCATTCCAGTACATCCAGGATTACACTGGCTTCTTCACGCCCGGCGTAGTTGTGATCTTCCTCATGGGTATTTTCTGGAAGAAAGCCACCGCCATGGGAGCAATCGGCGCAGCAATTGGCTCTTTCCTGATATCGCTCGCTTTCTACCTGCTCATGCCAACGTTACCGTTCATCGACCGCGTCGGTATCGTTTTCCTCGCCTGCCTGTTTATTGGAATTTTGATATCCACTTTGCAGGGTCATGGAGAACATCCCAACGCGGTCGACTACGATGCTGTCGATACATCGACGAGCGGCAGTTTCAACCTGGCATCCGCCGTCGTGGTCATGATGCTGGTCGCACTTTACGCTACCTGGTGGTAGACGGGATATCCCGATGAAGATTCAGTCACTATTCTGCTCGGCAACTTTCGCCATGCTGTCCTGCGCGTCCTATGCTGATGAGGGCTCTGGCTTTGAGCCCGTTACCAGCGTGGATGCAATCCAGGCTAACCAACGCAAAGTACCCGACGACGATATCTGGTGGAACGTCAGAGGCGAGCAGATGCGCTGGATGCATCTGAATGCGCATCAGCTCTTTCCGACCGTCAACGTTTACCGTAGCGGTCAGGTCCGGACGCTCGAGACCGACTTCATGCCGGAGATTGGTCAGACCCTTGTTGACGTGGAGGCTGGCACTCTGACGTTCGACGAGTTCCTCGAAAGTGACTCTTCCACGGCAATGGGGGTTGTCGTACTCCACAGGGGAAGCATTGTGTTTGAGCGCTACCCCCGCATGCGGGCGTTCGAGAAACCCATCTACTGGTCTGTGGCAAAGGTCATGCCGGCAACGGTGCTGCGGATCATGGAAGAACGCGGCGAGGTCGACGTTAGCAAGACGATAGAAGAATATATTCCCGACCTTGCCGCCAGCGACTTCGCTGGGATCACCGTACGCAACATTCTCGATATGGCGACCGGTCTTGATTGCCAGGATGAATATGAAGACCGGCAGTCCTGTTATTACCAGTACTCCATGGCGATTGGTGATGGATTCCGGGAAGGAGACGCACCGGACAATCCCTACGATTTCCTGACAACCCTGCAAGTGACCAAGCATGCCGAGCAAGGCGTGCAGTTTTCCTATTCAGGCGTCAACACCTTCATATTGGCGTGGCTGGTTGAAGAACTGACTGACAGACCCTTTCACGATGTTTTCACCGAAGAAATCTGGCAGCACGTTGGCGCGGAAGCGGACGCTTCCTACATAGCCTATCGTTACGGAATTCCGCTTACGCACGGTGGTTTCCTGTCCAACATGCGCGACCTGGCGCGCTTCGGCCTGTTGTTTACGCCAAGTTACAGCATAGTTTCAGATCGAAAAATCATTTCCGACGAGCATGTAGAATTTATTCGCTCGGCCGGGAACCCGGCATTGCTTGCCAACGTCGGTGTGCCGCCGGTAGAGGTAAGCGGGATAAAGCACAACATCTATCAGTGGGACCGCATTCACGCCGACGGCACTTTCTACAAGGGTGGTTGGGGCGGTCAGGGCCTGATGGTGAATCCGGAGCGCGACCTGGTCGCGGTTTTCACGAGTTACTTTAAAGAAGACTCTAGCGAAATGGAGCTGGAACCGGTCCTGTTCGATGTTCTCGATAGAAATTTTCGCGACGAGGCGAACGATCAATAGCACGCTTATTTGCCGGCAAGACATCGATTGTCGTGTTGGCTATAGTCATGACCACCCCGAACAACAAGAATAGCGGTAACTCATGGATCAAAGTCGCATCGACTGGCCTAATTTCGGAACCTGTGTTGCGATCATCGTCTTTGTTTGCCTGCCCTTAGTGCTTGCCCCGGAGAGGGGCGGACAGGTTATGGAAGCGATGTATGCCTACATTGCCACGGAGTTTGGAATACTCTACCTGTCGGCCGGCGTCGCCTGCATCGGCTTTCTTATCTGGCTTGCCAGCAGCAAGTACGGAGCCGTCAAACTTGGCACCGTGGAAGACGTACCGGAATTTTCCACACCCAGCTGGGTTGCGATGCTTTTTTGCACGGGCGTTGGCGCCGGGCTCATGTACTGGTGTGGCACTGAGTGGGCCTACTACTATCAATCGCCCCCTTTCGGCGCAGAACCCCGCAGTGCTGAAGCCGCCGAGTGGGCTTCAACCTACGGAATGTATCACTGGGGCCTGTCCGCGTGGGCGTTTTACTGCTTGCCAACCATTGCAATTGCTTACCCCTATTACGTCAAGAAGCTCGACTTTCTCCGCTTTAGCGGCAGTTGCCATTATTTCCTCAAAGGCCGGGAGCACGGGGCTCTCGCAAGATTTATCGACTTTCTCTTCATGATCGCCCTGATAGGCGGAGCGGCGTCGTCGCTCGGGTTTTCGACGCCGATGATCGCCGCATGTATCTCGCGTATTTTTGGAATACAGCACGACTTCGGTCTCGAGGTATCGGTTGTTGTCTTGTGCATGTTCCTTTTTGCAACCAGCGTGTGGCTCGGGTTGAAAAAGGGCATCAAGAAACTGAGCGACATCAATATGCTGCTTGCCTTCGGATTGCTCGCTTTCATTCTTGTGGTAGGGCCGACGACGTTTCTGTTAAAGACCAGCCTGAACAGCGTAGGTTTGATGGCGCAGAATTTCGTGCGCATGAGCTTCTGGACCGATCCTTTCACCGACTCACGGTTTGTTGAAGACTGGACCATTTTCTACTGGGCATGGTGGATCGCCTATGCGCCATTCGTCGGCCTGTTTGTCACGCGAATTTCGCGCGGGCGAACCATTCGCCAGGTCATCAGTGGCATGCTGATATATGGATCGATGGGAAGCTGGATTTTCTACATGATTATCGGCAACTACTCGCTCTTTCTGGAGCTGGAAGGGATAGTCAGTATTACGGAAGTGATGAATACGCAGAGTGGCAATGAAGCGATTGTTGCCATGTTCGATCAGCTTCCTTTTGCAACCCTGGTCATCAGCATTTTCAGCCTGGTAGCGATTATCTTCGCCGCTACAACGTATGACTCAGCGTCCTACATCCTTGCATCTGGCGCGACGCTGCACCTGAAAGCGGGCGACGATCCAGCTCGATGGCACAGGGTCTTCTGGGCATTCGCCCTCGGCCTGATGCCAGTAACGCTGATGTTCATTGGCGGCTTGCGAGTTATGCAGGTGACGCTCCTGATTGTATCCGCACCCATTCTTGTGGTCGGTGTCGCAATGTCCGTTTCCCTGATGCGGTCGTTACGAGAGCAACAGACTGCGTAATACCACGCCGCCAATGAAACGCGCATTCCAAATCCTCGTACTCATCGTCGCTGGCGAGATGATATTCAGCCTCCCATTTCACACGGCAAGATTTTTTCGACCGACTTTTCTCGATGTGTTCGATATTTCGAATACAAATCTCGGCGACATCTTCGCGATATACGGCATCACCGCCATGCTGGCCTACTTTCCCGGCGGCGTAATTGCCGACCGGTACTCTGCAAGAAAGCTCCTTGCTGTATCGATGGTTGCAACGGCCTGCGGTGGTTTCTATATGGCGACCATACCGGATGGTATTTCGCTGGCCCTGCTCTACGGTTACTGGGGTGTCACAACCATTCTCCTGTTCTGGGCCGCGATGCTGAAAGCGACCCGGGAATGGGGCGGTGATTTATCGCAGGGAAAAGCGTTCGGCATCCTTGACGGCGGCAGGGGTCTCGTCGCCGCCGCATTCGCGGTGTTCGCGGTCGCCTTCATGGCCGGCTATCTGCCGGAGGACGTCGTCTCGGCGACAGGGGCAGAACAAAGGGCTGCGTTCAAAAACGTTATTCTCCTTTATTCTTTCACGACTGCTGCAGTCGGTGTCCTCACCTGGTTTCTGCTGCCTGATACCCAGTCCTTGCCTGAACACTCCTCGATAGGCAACTCATTTAATGGTGCAATGACGGTGCTGCGTAAGCGCACGGTCTGGGCCAAGGCAGGAATCGTCATTTTCGCCTACTGCGGCTATAAAGGTCTCGACAACCTCTCGCTCTATGCCGTCCAGGTCCTTGGCATGAATGAAATTGAAGGAGCGCGACTTTTCGCCTATGTATCCTATCTGCGACCCGTCGCTGCCGTGGTCGCCGGAATTGTTGCGGATAGATTTGTTGCGAGCCGGGTCATCGGACTTACTTTTGCAGTGCTAACTGTGTCTTTCGGCATGCTTTGGCTGGCCGTTCCGGAGTCTGGCTGGCTGACGATAATTTACATCAACATATATGTCAGCGTGTTTGCGGTCTTCGCAATCCGTGGCATTTACTTTGCGCTGTTGCAGGAGACGAAGACGCCGTCAGAATTGACGGGGACGACGATCGGCATAATGTCGTTTATCGGTTATACGCCGGAGATTTTCTTTGCGCCCATCGCGGGACGCATACTGGATGCGTCTCCTGGTATACAAGGGCATCAGAATTACTTCCTGTTCCTGGCGACGCTTTCGTTGCTGGGTTTAGTGACAGTTTCCTACCTGGCTCGGGTCAACAAACGGTGAATCGACTATTTAACAGCCTGTATGTCATTTTACTAGTCGTCTGCGGAGCGGCATGGAGCGCACCGCAAGTCGTAGTAGATGGTGAAGAACTTGATGGGGTGCAAGTTGCAGCCACTGGTGTTGCTGTTTTTCGCGGCATTCCGTTTGCAGAGCCACCTGTCGGTGAGCTGCGCTGGCAAGCGCCGAAACCACTGTCGACGAATCGCGCACACAGGGATACGACGAAGTTTGCACCCGCCTGCATGCAAACGCCGCGTATCCTCGACTGGTATCGGGACCTCGCCGAAACCTTTGGTGCATCCAGGGATGTTTTCGAAGATCTGGAAACCAGCGAAGACTGTCTCTACCTGAATATCTGGACACCCCGCGTCGATGCCAGCTCATCGCTGCCGGTGATGGTCTACGTTCACGGCGGCAGCAATAACAGTGGCTGGGCGTACGAACCGAATTATCATGGTCACGCACTCGCCGAGCGCGGCGTTGTTGTCGTCAGCATAGCGTATCGGCTGGGCGTTTTCGGTTTCCTGTCTCACCCTGATCTGGATCCTGAGAACGGACTCGCAAACTTCGCTTTGTGGGATCAGTTAGCGGCGCTGGAATGGGTACAGCGAAACATCGATAAGTTTGGGGGTGATCCTGGCCGCGTAACGGTTTTCGGCGAGTCGGCCGGGGCGCAGGATATCCTCGCTTTGATGGCAACCGGGAGAGCGCGCGGCTTGATTCATGGCGCCATTCTGCAGAGCAACGCCGGCTTCGGGATCGGAGGCAGGGCTCCGGCATCACTTGAGGCCGAACAACAGCGTGGTATCGAAACTGCCAAGATATTCGGCTTCACGGGACCTGGCACGCTGAATAAATTGCGCGAAGTATCTGCGGAAGATCTGCTTGAAAAATACGACGCTCAGTTTCCACATTACTATCATTCGCCCGCCACAGATGGCCAGTTGCTGACGAACGGCGTGTGGGACGCCATCAGCGAGGGTGACCTGTTGTCCGTCCCGCTCATCATTGGAACCAACGCGGATGAGCGTTACCCGTCCGACGCGACGCAGCTCGGAAAAGACGATATTCAGAGCGCAATAGAATCCTCTCAGTTCCTCAATTCACCAGAAAGCTACGCGGCGGTTATCCATGACCCCGATCCCGCAAACGCTGTTGATCGAATCAGTACGGCGGACGGTATGCAATGTCCCTCGCAGTACCTTGCTGCGAATCAGTCCGCAGCGCATGACAACGGCTGGGTTTATTACTTTTCGCGTATCCGGGACGGTAGCGCCGGCGCTGAGGTTCGCGCCTACCATGGTGCGGAACTTCCGTATGTCTTTGGCTCGCATGACCCCTGGATGACGACAACGGATACAGACTGGGCACTGGCTGAACAAATGATGAGCTACTGGATCCGGTTTGCCAAAACCGGAAATCCAAATAGTGACTCGTTGCCGGAGTGGCCGGCGTTTCGTCATCCGAACGGGAAAACGATGGAGTTCGCGAACCACGCGGTTCAGATGCCGGCCCAGGAACCGGTCCTTTGCCGCGTATTCAGGGAAACTATCGGCAGTCGTTGAGCCGCGAATCACCGCCAGAGAATCGTAGTTTCGTCGTGTCGCCGGCCGTTCCTTGCGACAACAAACAGGGAGCCGCCCTCTTCGAACTCCGCATACCCGAGCAGCTCGATGGTCTCGAAATATTCGCAGATAAGTTCAAGCAAAAATGGCTTGTTATGAAACAGAAAGAGAAGTCCGTCTTTTCTGAACTCCTGATCGCCGGTCCGTAATGAACGTGCAAATAGGCCATCTTCAGCGACAAGCAGTTTCTGTCGCCTGAGCGAGATGATCAGTTCTTGAAGCGGGAAGCGGGAAAATCAGGATCCCGGCTGCCAGCGTACAAGGCACGAATTTCAACATGATCTTTCCCACCGAATATTTTCTATTGGCTGTATGTTTCTTTCGTATGATCACACGCTCGAGTCGTACACTGTATTTAACGCAAAATGCCGACGTTTCCGGCCATTTGCTGAATATTGTTCCGCCTGGGCCATTCGGCGCGTTGCCTCCGAACGCTCAGATCGGCAACACCGTGGTGTGCTTGATCTCGGACAGCGCCATGCTGGAGTTGACTTCCTGCACACCCGGCAGCTGTGACAACTTCTCGTAAATGAACCGTTCGTATCCCTTGATGTCCTCGGCCACGATTCGCAGCAGGAAGTCGACGTTGCCTAGCACCACGTAGCAGTCCAGCACCTCCGGATAGCGGCGGACGGCGTCTGCAAAGTCGGTCAGGTTGCTGCGCCCGTGTGAAGTCAGCTTTACCTGGGCAAACACCATCGTACTCAGCCCGACCTTTTCGGGGTCCAGGATCACCGGTTGATCCTTGATCACACCTTCCTCACGCAGGCGCTGCATGCGACGCCAGCAGGCCGATTGCGAAAGCCCGATCCGCTCGCCAATGGCGGCGGCGTTGATTCCTGCCTCAGTCTGCAGAAGTTGCAGAATTCGACGATCTGTCTGATCAATGGCAATTTTTCGCATAATTTATGATCATAATAGGGATAAGAGCACATAGATTATGTGTGTTTCAAGCACTTAGCAAATCAATTCGCAACCACTTTGCCGATTTGACCGGATATATTGGTCGGCTACGTGTATCGGCACAGCGTAATGAGTGGCAGGATATGCAGCGCTCGTTATTGCCCCGCCGCCAACACTGACTTCAACGGACTGGACTCGCATGACAAGAAAATCAAGATTGCATCTACCGCATCCGTCAGCACGTCCTGGCGACAAACCGGACTTTAGCTATCTGAACCTGTCACCCGCCGGCGCCGCTGATAAACCGGCAATTGACACCAGCACCCGTGATATTGAACACCTGAGTCTCGAGCTTGTTCGCGTGCTGGATGACGACCATCGGGCGCTGGGTCCGTGGGATCCGAATCTTGATCCGGACAAGCTGCAAATTGGTTTGCGCTGGATGTTGCTCAATCGTGTGTTCGACGAACGTATGTGGCAGATTCAACGCCAGGGAAAAATCACGTTCTACATGCAGGCAACGGGAGAAGAGGCTGTCTCCATTGCACAGGGTATGGCACTGCGTCCTGGCGACATGTGTTTTCCATCCTACCGGAACCAGGGCCTGTTCCTGTATCGGGGCACCAAGCTTGTCGACATGATGTGCCAGTGTTTGTCGAACACTCGCGACATGTGCAAAGGACGCCAGCTGCCGATTCTTTATCACAACAAAGACGCGAATATATTTTCACTGTCAGGAAACCTCGCAACGCAGTACCCGCACGCAGTCGGCTGGGCGATGGCATCGGCGATTAAGGGCGAGGATCATATTGCCGCATCCTGGGTCGGTGACGGCAGCACCGCAGAAGCAGACTTTCACCACGCGGTGACTTTCGCCGCCATTTACCAGGCGCCGGTTATTTTAAACATCGTCAATAACCAGTGGGCAATATCAACCTTCCAGGGATTTGCCGGGGGCGAACGACGGCCGTTTGCTGCGCGCGGCATTGGCCTGGGTATACCCGGAATTCGTGTAGACGGTAACGATTTTCTCGCGGTTTATTCAGCAACACTGTGGGCAGCCGATCGTGCCCGCAGGGGCGGCGGCCCAACGATCATAGAACATGTCACCTATCGCGGCGGAGCGCATTCTACCAGCGACGATCCAACGAAGTATCGACCTAAAGACGAGTGGAAGTCGTTTCCGCTTGGCGACCCGGTCGAGAGGCTCAAGCAACATCTTATCGTTGAAGGTCACTGGTCAGACGAACAGCACGAAGAAGTGATCGATGAGTATCGCGTCAAGGTACTTGCCGCATGGAAGGAAGCGCAGAAATTCGGCACCATGACCGAGGGACCATTCCTCGATCCCAGCGAAATGTTTGACGATGTTTATGCGGAACTTCCTCCCCACCTCGAAGAGCAGCGTCGGCAGATGCTGGCATTGGAGGAATAGGCCATGCCGCAGATGAACATGATCGAAGCCATCCGTTCAGGTCTCGACGTGGTTATGGCGAAAGACCCGAACATCGTCATCCTTGGTGAGGACGTAGGCTACTTCGGCGGCGTGTTTCGCTGCACCGATGGATTGCAACGCAAGTACGGCGAGCACCGTGTCATTGATGCGCCAATTGCGGAGGGTGGCATCATCGGTACGGCCATTGGTATGGGTGTCAACGGGCTACGACCGGTCGCGGAAATTCAGTTCGCTGATTACATCTACCCGGGTTTTGACCAGGTCGTTAGTGAGCTTGGTCGGTTGCGCTACCGAAGCGGCGGCGATTTTTTCTCGCCCGTCACGATTCGTACGCCGTGTGGCGGGGGCATTCGCGGTGGCCAGACACATTCGCAGTCGCCGGAAGCGATATTCACACATATCAGCGGCATAAAGACCGTCATGCCATCCAATCCTTACGACGCAAAGGGACTGCTGATCAGTTCAATCGAGTCCGACGATCCGGTGATTTTTTTCGAACCCAAGCGAATTTATAACGGCCCGTTTGACGGAGATCCGGACAAGCCGGCCGTCCCCTGGACCTCGCACCCGAAGGGTGAGGTGCCAGACGACCACTACACCGTGCCGCTGGGCTCGGCAGAAATTGTCGAAGCAGGTGACGAACTCACCATTATTACCTACGGTACCCTTGTGCACATTGCGCAGGCTGCGGCCGCGCTGGTTGGTGTTAATGCGGAAATAATTGACGTCCGCACACTCGCGCCTCTCGACACTGTTACGTTAACGGATTCGGTGAAAAAGACCGGGCGCTGCCTGATCGCGCACGAGGCAACCAGGTATTCCGGTTTCGGTGCAGAATTGACCGCGACGGTGCAGGAAGAATGCTTCTACAACCTGGAGGCGCCCATCGAGCGCGTCGCTGGCTGGGACACACCGTATCCGCATGCGTTCGAATGGCAGTACTTCCCCGGGCAGAAACGCATTGCTGCCGGAATCCGTAAAGTCATGGAGGCGAAATGAGCGAGTATGTTTTCAAACTACCCGACCTCGGTGAGGGGACGGTCGAATCTGAAATTGGCGAATGGAATATCGCGATCGGTGACGACGTGGCGGAAGAAACCGTCGTCGGCACCATGATGACTGACAAAGCGGCGGTCGAACTGGTGTCGCCGGTGTCCGGGAAAGTGATCTCGTTGGCTGGAGAGCCGGGGGACATGATTGCCGTCGGCGCACCGCTCGTGATTTTCGAGACCAGCGCCGAAACCAATAGTTCGGAGCCCGCAAAAAAGGTGCAGGTGGAAGAAGAGTCAAAGGCGGAAAGTGCGCCGCCGATCGAGAAGAAGAATGGCAAGATAATCACGTCACCCGCAGTTCGCAGACGGGCGCGTGACGCCGGTGTTGATCTGGCCGACGTACCCGGCAGTGGCACGGGCGGACGAATACTGCGTGACGATTTGGATCGTTTTTTGAAGTCACGGCGCGCCGGCAAATCAACGGCACCGGCAGCGGCGGCCAAACCGGCCGAGGTCAAAGTGATCGGCCTGAGGCGCATCATCGCCGAACGTATGAGCGAGGCAAATCGGGAGGTCCCGCATTTTGCCTACGTAGAGGAAGTCGACATCACGGAGCTCGAATTGCTGCGCCAGCATCTCAACAGCAAGGTGAGCAAGCAGGCCGATCGCCTGACGCTGCTGCCATTCCTGAGTCTCGCGCTGATTCGCGCGCTGAAGGACTTTCCACAGTGCAACACGACCTACGATAAAGAACGGAACGTGCTGCTGCGCCACGAGGCCGTACATCTGGGCGTGGCAACGCAGACTACGGACGGCCTGAAAGTGCCCGTCATTCGCAATGCTGAGCGACTTTCCCTGGAAAGACTCTCTGCAGAAATTCGCCGTGTATCAAGCGCGGCTCGGGACAACAAGATTGGCAAGGATGCACTGAGTGGCTCAACCATTACCGTAACCAGTCTTGGCAAGCTGGGCGGTATTGCTTCGACTCCCATCATCAACCTGCCTGAAGTAGCGATCATCGGTGTCAACCGGGCCGTCGAAAGACCGATGGTGTTGAACGGCCATATTGCCGTCCGCCTGATGATGAATCTGTCATCGTCTTTCGACCACCGATTCGTCGATGGTTATGACGCAGCCGCCATGATTCAGCGGATCAAAGAGATGCTCGAGCTTCCGGCAACGATTTTTGTCGATTAGGATTTCGTCAGGCCTGCTCCGGGGGCAGGCTGGATGCGCATTCCCTGTTATGACATCGTGCTATTTATTCTCCGAACACTAGTGTGACCAAATAAGGATAAGAAAATGTCATCAGATCAGTACCAGGGAAAATGTTTTTGCGGTGCCGTTGAGGTAGAAGCGTCGGGCGCACCTTTCGCCATGGGCTATTGTCATTGCAGGGATTGTCGAGCCTGGAGTGCCGGTCCGGTCAATGCCTTCACGCTATGGAAACCGGATCAGATCACTGTAACCAAAGGCGCGGACTCGCTCGGAAACTTCACGCTGACAGATGCCAGCCATCGAAAATTCTGCACTCAATGCGGAGGACACGTCATGTCAGATCACCCGTCCGGGGAATTTACTGATGTCTATGCGGCGATACTGCCGACGCTGAAGTTCGAGCCGGGCATGCATGTCAATTACGCATCTGCCGTCATAAGCATGCAAGATGGATTGCCGAAACTGAAAGATTTCCCGGCCGAAATGGGTGGCTCCGGCGAAACCATGCCTGAATAATTGTAGCTGCCTAAACCGGGGTCGAACCGCACTTTAATAGTCAAGCTAATTGCGGTTCGACCCCAATTAGTGAAAGTGCGGTTCGACCCCGGTTTATGATTCGGTCCACCGTCACCCGTCTGGCTAGCGAGGAAAATTCAACCATGACTATTACGGAACTGGGAAGCATCGGCGAACTACTCGGCTCGATCGCTGTGTTCATATCACTCATCTATCTAGCCGTGCAAATCAGAAGCGGCACCGAGACGGCGCGGACCTCAACTTATCAATCCGTGGTTTCTGACTTCAGCGCACTGAATCAATCAATGTCGAGCACGCCGGACCTGTCTCTGATGTTCGTCAATGCACTCGAGGACTTTGAGTCGCTGAGTCCGGATGAAAAGGCGCGCATCTCGCAATTGTTCTTTATGTGTTTTCACAATTTCGAGAACATGTTCTACCAGCATCGCAAAGGCTACCTGGAAAATGACCTTTGGCTGGGATGGAAGCGGCTCATGTTGACCTACCACGCCCGGCCGGGGTTTCAGACCTGGTGGTCCATTCGCAGCGATGTATACAGCGAGGCATTTGTGGAGTTCCTTCGCACAGAGAAGATCGACAGACCTATCGCGTCCTACTTCGACATTACTCAGATTACAGATACTTCCGCTGAGGCCTAGTTGGTTCCCGGCACTTATCGGATCTTGTTACCAAACGCATCCCAGACTTCAACCTCGCCGTAATTCAGCGAGCGGACGCTAGCTTCGATCTCATCCAGGTCGCCAATGACAACCCAGGTCATTTCGTTCGGGCGCATCAGTTTCGCGGCCCGCGTCTTGATGCCCTCCAGTGTTACCGCGTCGACTCGCGCGGCCGTGTTTTCAGCGTAGTCGAAAGGCAGGCCATACGTATCGGAGGCCATCATGCTCTGCAGAAATCCGCGTTTGGTCTCGAAGCGACCCGGAAGTGATCGGGTGCGATTAAGCTTGACTCTTTCAAGCTCCTCGCCGGTCGCAGGCCTGGTTGTCAGAAACTCGTCAAACTCACGTTTGATCTCGACCATGCTTTCCATCGTCTTGTCAGTCTGTACACTGCCGGATACGGTCAGCGTTCGATCTCCGCTGTTATTATTCTGGACGCCGGATCCCATGCCGTAAGACCAGCCTTTATCCTCCCTGAGATTCATATTGATTCGCGCTTCGAAATCGCCGCCGAAAATCGCGTTCAGGACTGTCAGCTCGGTGTGATCTTCCGAATCGAAAGGAGGAATCGAATGACCAGCAACAATCGTGCTTTGTACAGCCTCCGGCTGATGTACAAGAATCACCCGCGGATTCGGCACCGCGGCGTTCCCAACCGGCTGAAGAGTCGTTTTACTTTTTGCTTTCCATTCGCCGAATGAACGTTCAAGGAGCTTCGTAGCCTCCTCGAGCTCGATATCGCCGATCATGAACACTTTTATTCTATCTGGCGCTATTTCTCTGGCATGAAACTCGGCAAGGCTGTCTGTATTGAGATTTTCGGCCAATGCGGCCGTCCAGATTCCTCCAAGCGGATGATCTGAACCGTATACCGCGCGATTGAACATGGCTCGCGCGTTTCTGGACGGGTTTTTCTCAATGTTGGAGAGATAGGCGAACACCTGCTGCCTGAACTTGTTCAGCTCATCTTCGGGAAAAACGGGGTTGCGCAATATTTCGGCAGCCAGATCCAGAGATTCACCCAGGTAGCTGCTTAGTATCTGATAGCTCAGCGAGCTTTGTTCCACGCCGGCGCCGAGCCGCGCACTCATGGCAATACCGTCCTTCTCCGCCGCCAGTTCGTTCGCATCAAATTTTTTCGTTCCCTTGTCCATCAGCGCGAATACGGCATCAGAAATGCCCTGGGAACTGAGGTCATCAGCGGCATTCCCGGTATCGATCTGAATCGAAACGTCAACCAATGGCAATGAGCCGCTGTTGGCTACCACCAGTTGCATACCGTTGCCGAGAGTTGCCGTTTCGATAAGCGGAAAATTTATTCCCGAGACTTCTGTAACGGTCGGAATTTTCGAGCGATCGACTTTCTTCTCGCTGCTAACGAGATTTGGAAACGGCAACGTGGTCAGCTCAAAGTAACCTCTCGTCAGCCACCGATTGGCAGCTTCCAATACCTGGTCTGATGTTGCCTCGTTGAGCCATGCGATTTCCTTCTTGACGTATGCGGGGTCACCCGAATACAGCTGGCCCTCGGCCAGAAACCGCCCGATCGTCGACTTGCTCTCCAAAGAACGAATCATTGACATGTTGATAGCCAGCTTTTCGTTCTCAAGGATTTCCTTGTCGGGCCCCTCTCGCAAGTATTCGTCCAGAACATTATCGACAACCGAAATGACCTCCCGGGGCTCTACACCCGGCTTCACATTGATTGTCAGGGTGTACTCGCCGCTGATGACGTTGCTGTATGCGCTGCCCCGAACTGCCGTTGCCAGCTGCAGATCGTCGACCAGCGTTTTTCGCAATGGAGAGTTCTTATTGCCAACGAGAGACTCATTCACCAGGTACATTATTGTTGAATCCTGGGCATTCAGATTAGGTAGCGCCCAGACCCGCGTGATGCGAGTCTGTCCCACGCGGTCGTACATGATTTCGGTTCGGTTCTCCGTGAGATCAGGAATCCACTGCTGAGGTTTTGTCAGTGGAACGCCGGTCGGTGCTTCGCTGAAATAGTGGGCGACTTTTTCCTGTGCGGTCTCGAGATCAATATCCCCGGCGAGCACCAGCACAACATTGCTGGCACCATAGTATTCGTTGAACCATTCATGCACATCCTCGAGGGATGCGGCATCGAGGTCTTCCATCGAGCCGATAACCGAGTGCCTGTAGGGGTGATCAACCGGATACAGCCCGGCTCGAACGCGGTCCGATATGCCTGAATAGGGCCTGTTCTCGCCGCTCCTTTTTTCGTTCTGCACGACGGCGCGCTGCTCATCGAGCGCCTCCTGAGTCACCGCGCCCAACAAGTTGCTCATGCGGTCGCTTTCCATCCATAGCGCCATATCCAGCGCCCCGGTTGGCACGGTTGCGTAGTAATTTGTGCGATCTTCAGACGTTGTTCCATTCATGCCGGTCGCGCCAGCCTTCGTAAATGGCTCGAAATATTCGCCATCGCGATTGGCGGTACCCTGAAACATCAGATGCTCGAACAGATGCGCGAATCCTGTTCTGCCCTCTGGTTCGTCTTTCGAACCAACGCCATACCACATGCCAACAAAAATCGTGGGCGATGAATGATCGGAGTAGACGATCGTCGTCAGGCCGTTGTCGAGTTGAAACGTCTCGTAGGGAATTTCAACCTGACTCGAAATATCCTCAGCGGCGCCGGCAGCGGTCAATGCGAGCAGGAGAATCAAGAATGTCCCCATTAGAGACGATGTTCGTTTGAGAGAATCTGGCACTACTGCTTCCTTATGACGAGGATCGCCGCAATCGGTTGAGACGACATTATTTCACGAGTTCGGAGAATTATGAGATCAAAATAGGCACTCGTGGTTCCCGGAATGATCGCATACCGAGCCATCTGGCCAGGAATGGGCACGCTTGGCAACGCCCGTCTGGCGGGAGTTTCAGCGTGGAGTTCACGTTTAAGGGACAAGTAACATATAGTTACGGAATACTAATAAGAATGTGAGCGCACCACTGTGAGTTCTCCTGTTACTGAAAACTGGTCCGGTCGCCTGGCTTTTATCCTCGCATCCATCGGCGCGGCCGTTGGTCTCGGCAATATCTGGAAGTTTCCCTACACACTTGGCTCGAGCGGTGGCAGCGCCTTCGTTCTGATCTACGTCATTGCCATACTGCTGATCGCCACCCCCATCATGATCGCCGAAATGGTCATAGGCCGGCATGCCCGCGCCAGTGCACCAACCGCGCTGAAAAACCTGGGGAAAGAAGCAGGCAGTCGTCTCAAATGGAGCCTGCTCGGCTACATGGGTCTTTTTGCGCTCTTCCTGGTCTTGAGTTTCTACAGCGTTATTGCTGGCTGGACGGGCGCCTACCTGGTCAAAGTCGGCTTCGGCGGCATCACTGGCTTTTCGGCCGAAGAGGTTGGTGGCGACTTCGGCGCTTTTCTTCATAACCCCGCGCAGATCATTATCTGGCATGCACTGTTCACCGCGGCAACCGTGTTTATCATTTCCCGCGGCATCAAAGTCGGCCTCGAGCGGGTGGTCAAAATCCTCATGCCGGCGTTGTTCGTTACTTTGATTGCTTTGGTGATCCACTCAGGCATCACCGGTGACTTTGCCGGCGCGATGAGCTTCCTGTTTACTGCGGACCTCAGCAAAATTACGTGGGTGGTTGTGCTCGCGGCCGTCGGCCAGGCATTCTTCTCGGTCAACGTCGGCATCGGTGGCGTGTTGACCTACTCCGCTTATTTGCCGAAGGACGTCAACCTGTTCCGGTCGGCGATCATCGTCGCGCTTGGCGATACGCTGGTCGCACTCCTGGCCGGGCTCGCCATTTTCCCGATTGTGTTCGCCAATAACCTGGATCCTGCTGAGGGACCCGGGCTCATCTTCGTGACGCTTTCAACTGCATTTGCGAAAATGCCGGCCGGAGAGCTGATCGGCAGCGCGTTTTTCGCGATGATCCTGTTTGCCGCACTGACATCTTCGATCTCCATGCTGGAGACAATGACCGCGCGCCTGAATGAAGTCCGCGGCATGACGCGAACAAAGGCGGCAAGCATGATTGGCACGGGCACCTTTCTGATGGGCCTCGTAACCGTCTTCTCGTTCTCCACCTGGGAGAATACGTATCCCCTAGGTCAATTCGAGGTATTTGCCGGCAAGACACCATTCGACCTGATCGATTACCTGGTGTCGAATATTCTGATGCCGCTTGGCGGCATGCTGTACGCATTATTTGCGGGCTGGTGGCTTTCGAAAGAAACGGTATTGTCTGAAATCGGCCTGGAAGATGGCGCCATGTTCAAACTCTGGATGATCCTGGTCAGGGTTGTCTCACCTCTTGCCGTTGCGCTGGTGTTCTATTTCAACCTGAGTTAGGGCCTTACCTGGTTACCCACCAGAGCTTGGATGATTTTCGATTACGATCGAAAAACCACACGTCCAGCTGCAACATGACGCGGCGCAGCCGCGTGCCGGCCAGCTTTCTCCACAGTTTGTTGTACCACCTGGTGAAATCGCGGTTGTAGGGGCAGATACGAATACAGATTGAGCAATCAGAGTTTTGCCCGGCCCAGAACTTGAAACACTTTTCGGCCCATGTCGTCCACTTCATTACGCCCTTGAGATTAGACACGCTGTAAGCCTCGCGTGATGGCGCACCGGTGGGTATTGCCTTCGGTGGGCAGGCTGCGCTGCAGCGTTGACAGATGTCACAAAATTCCTGCACGCCGAAGCGTTTCGGTTCGCTGATGACCAGCGGCATGTCGGTGAATATCTTTCCCAGGCGCAGACGCGGCCCGTACTCTTCTGTAATCAACAGGCTGTGTCGGCCAACCTCACCCAGACCCGCCTGCACCGCCAGCGGGATGGCCAACGCCGAATCGTTCATCGATGCGACCGCGCGATAGCCCAGGTTGCGGATGTATTGTGTAAGCGTCAAAAGCACGACGGTATCGTGCGTGTAGCCCATGCCAGTGGCGGAGCCCGATAACGCCGAGGGCACGGTGGCCGTCAGGCCAATGTCCATCGGTTCGCCGACGACGATCACGTTTGGCAGGTCTTCAGGAATGTCGACAGGCTTGCTTTCCCTGGTACGCTCACTGAATCGGGCGCTATAGATCCAGCGCTCGTCGTACTCGCAGACGCCGAGCAAGCCCGCCCCCATCGATTTTGCCGCCCGCCGCAGGTTTTCAGTGGCTGCCTCGGCAGACTCGAATTCGTACGCCTCCGGCCATCCTTCGTCATGCGCCGTAAAGGTGTCGAAAAATCCTTCTTTTCGATCGTCGTCCTCGCGCCGCAGGTCCCGAATGACATTGGTGATGTGCCAGGTCGCATTTCTGAGCGCATAGTCGCGCTGACCAAAACCGTCCGCCTTGCGAGCCCGGGCGTTTGGCATGTAGTGGCCGTCGAAAAATTCCGTGGCCTTCCTGCTTTGGATTTCCGGGTCCCACTCCGACCGGCAATAGATCTCGTTACGCTGATCGAAGCGCTCAAATTCATCCGCGATATCAAACCCGGTCTTCTCGTCGATCGGTCTTTTGGCGTTCATTGCAACATCATACTGCAGAGCAACCAGCGCGAATCAGTTAAAGCAAGAATATTAATCAACCTGAAGAGAGATCAGATCGATACTTCTCATTGAGTGCGAACAGAATAGCGACAGTCGCCGCGTCGATCTGACCGGAGACGTCGGCGGGCCTGAAGTGCATCTGAAAGGCACGCACAACGAATCGTGTTTGCACGTCATTTTCGCCGGTTGGTTCGATTTGATAACCGTAGGTGTTCAGCGCCATCTGTATTTCTTCGATCGACGGCATTTGCGCTACAAATCGTGCCTCGTACTTCCCAACCGTTGCATCGTCATACCACGCGCCAATGCCAAGCTCATGAAGCCTCCTCCAGGGAAAGAGTGGGCCGGGGTCAACCCTGCGTCCCGGCGCGACATCGGCATGTCCAATGACATCAACCGGATCGATATCCGGATATCGGGTGAGGATATCGGTGGCGAGCGCAACAACGAGTTCGAGTTGTTCCTCGGGAAAGTCGAGGAAATTGCAGGTCTGATCTTCCGGCACCGGGTACTCTGTTTCCGGATCGTTGTCGACACATGCCGATCGATTGACGATCTCGATCCCGATGGAATTATTATTCAGCGATTCGGCACCGGCCCAGTAGCTGGTGCCGGCATGCCAGGCGCGACGATCCTCGGCGACCAGGCGATGGATTCGCAAATGGCCGCGCGTATAGGTTTCGTCACCAGGTTCCGGCACCAGGTAGTGGGAGCTGACCGGGCTGGCTGTCCTTTGCGTGAGCAGCCGCAGCGATTCGGCGAAGTGTTCCGATGTAAAATGAATGATCAGGTAGTTGACACGGCTGTTGTGGTTGACGGAAGGCGCATCAATCACTGGCAGCGACGAGCAACCGAGGCTTGGTAGTGAAAGTATCAGTAGCAGAATTCGCATTGATTAGACATCCTCTCTTTTCCGACCACGAAGCGCCGTCAGGAAGCAACAAAGTGCGCCAATCGGAAAAAGCCATGGCCACGCGAGTAACGGACTATCGTAAACGGTACCGAAAATCGGATTCAAGACTTCCGGCTCGTTGATCAGCAATACAACGAGAATACTGAGCAGCACACTCCAGCCGATGCCGGCGACCCGGAACCGGTTGGTTACCATGCTAAGCAGGAACAGACCCAGCATGGGTCCCCAGGTGTAGGTCGTCATCGAAAATGCGAGCGTAACGATATCGAGCTTGCTTGCCGAGAATTGCCAGGCCATGACTGCCAGCACGACGCCCCAGAAGATCACGAAGAAGCGCGATATTCTTAGCAGCCGGCTCTCGTCTGCGGTTGGCTCGATAAATGGCTTGTAAAACATAGTCAGCGAAATCTGTGAAAGCGCTGCCAGGATAGAGTCGAGACTTGAGATGGCGGCACTCAATATGCCCGCGATGAGCAAGCCCTTAAGGCCGGTTGGAATCTCGGTAATGATAAAGGCGGGAAATATCCGGTCCCCTCTCTCATCCACCAGCGTCGCAAGTTCGCCAGGCAGCGGGTGATATTGATAGAAGACGAAAAGTCCGACGCCGACGGTGAGCATCAGAACGGGGACCAGCTCGCCCAGCGTACTCCACAACACCGCTTTTTGCGCCTCCCTTTGATTACGACAACAAAGCAGCCGCTGCACGAACAGGTGATCCGTTCCGTATACGGCAACATTCTGAAACGGCATCGCGATCAGGGCAGCCCAGAATGTGAAAGCGACGCGCGGATCTGTGGAGAAATCAAAGGTATGAAATTTTCCAGCCTGGCGACCGACTACGATAAGCGACTCCCACTGTTCAGGTAACGCGTTTGTGACATAGATCAACGCAGCGATTCCGCCGATGATCAGGATAAAAAACTGGACGAAGTCGGTCCATATAACCGCAGCGATCCCACCCATCCAGGTCCACAGGATGGCGAACATCGCGATCACGGCAACGCTGGTCATCATGCTCCAGCCTGTAATCAACTCGAGAACCAATGCGGTGGCGTACACCCGAACTCCCTGCCCGAGTATTCCGCCGAGGAAGAACATGCCCGCCGTCACCCGTCCGACGACCGCTCCCAGCCTGTCGGTCATATATTCATACGGGCTGTAGAATTCCTTTTCGTAATAGAGCGGTACCAGGAAGCGAGCGACAAGAATTCTGGCGATGATGCCGCCCAGCGCCAGTTGCAGATAGACAAAACTGCCGTCTTGCGCATAAACGAGCGCGGGTACGCCGATGAACGTAACAGCGCTGATCGTGGTGGCGATCGTCGATGCTGACACCGCATACCAGGGAAGACTTCGACCGCCCAGGAAGAAGTCCCGTGTGCTCTTCTGCCGGCCTTTTAGTCGATGTCCGACAATGGTCGTGCCGATTACATAGGCGACCACAACGGCCCAGTCCCAGGCTCCGAACATCAGACCGATGGCCTCACGTTACGGATAGTTTGCGACACGAACCCTCACCAGGGTAGACACGGTGATTAGCGCCGGGATAGGCGTAGCCGTTGATCAGGACGCGCCGATACATTGCCGATGTGTTCTCGAAGCTGGCGTGTGCCGCGTAGGGGCCGAAGAACAATGTATCGCCCGGTTTGGCCAGGATCGTCACTGCATCTTTTTCATGAAACTGCGCAGGTCGCTGCGGCTCGTAGTTCGGATCATCGTAGTCGTGTTCACCGAAGTTGGCTCGACCCCACTTTGAACTGCCGGGGATAAACATCAAAGGCCCGCTGTCCGGCGTCATTTCATCGATTGCGATCAGCGTCTGTACGAAGCTCCCGGACCCATTGACGTCTTTCCAGGTGTCACCGCCTTTATCACGGTGCTGTATGTCCTGGTGCCAACCGAAAACGACACCATCATTGGGACTTTTGAAGTGTGCCTGGGACAGCAGCTGCTCCATTTCGTTACTTCCCAGCAGCTGTGAACAAGGTAACGTCAGCCGCGGATCCGCACCAATCTCAAGCAGGTAGGGCTGTGAGCCACCGGCCCAGACGACGCGCTTGATCACTGTCTGGCCGTTGCTCTGGCCAAGCACGAAATGAGAACCATGCAAAGAAGCCGTGTCAGCTAAACCGCCCGCGAGCACCTCGAGATTGTCGAAGCACTGACGCATGCGATCGACTTCACTCAGCTGAAAGAGTCCTTTCTTCTCAATCCAGCCTGTTTCGAAGAACTGGTCGATCTCCTCCTGGGCGAGCACATTTCCTGTTTTTTCGATCACGTGGACGTTGTCACCGAGTTTGCGGTGCATGTCAAGACCAGCACAACAAACGAAGCAGGAATATGGGGACGGGGTTTTCCCTCCTGTCCGGAGAAGACATTAGCTCGGATTTGCAAAAGTGAAAACCGCGGCAACCTTTTCACCATTGACGTTGTCATACTAGGTCACTATGGGCACATCTGACCGCGGTCGCCAAACGGCGATGATCAGGTTGGAATGCAAAAAGGCTTGCTTGATGCTACGACTCGCTATCTTCTTGACAATCGGCTTTGCAGCGGCGCCAGCGGCCGTTGCGCAGACAATGACGTTTTCGACGACGAATGCCGACTATCAACTGACCAATGTCTTTAGTGATGTCGATATCTTCGACATTACGGTAGTAATCGATGCGCCACTCGCCAGCGGCAATTACGTTAACCCGGATATCATCAGCGTTAACTACTCAGTCAGTGGTGTTTTGGTGCCAGGTACGCCGTCCGGATTTCCTGCGTTCGCTTTGCAGCGCAGCATGACCGGCGAAGAATTTTATGCACAGGGGAGCTCTCTGAATTTTCAGATCTCGCCAAACGCGGTCCTGACAGATGGCGTTCAGGTTGCGGAACTGGTCGGCAGCGGTATCGTATTGACCTACAATGCGCGGGAAGTCGACAACGGTCGATTTCATCCGGCCCTCCTTGAACTCAACGCAAACGGAACAGGCCGCATTCAGAATTCGGACAACGTCATTTCCGAGGATCCTTTTCAACAGATCGATTTCGGTGACGAGTACATCAACGACCTGATGTTCGACCCCGGCAACACCACTGTGATCACCGGCGTGACACTTTCGATTCCGCGTGGCGGCGGCGGCGGCAGTTCAACGCTCTATGTGGGCTTCCTTGTGCTTCTCTGCCTGGCCTTCACGGCGCGCGACCAACAAAGGCGGCTCATGTACACGCGAGTGAAAAAAAGGAAATAGTGTCGCCGCCCGGACCAGGTCAACCCCGATCATTCTCCAGGATTATCAGGCCAGCGCCGGTGTTGGATGCGGGCACGTGATAGTGGCGATAGACTTCTTTGACGTTATCATCAAGTGCGCCGCGCATAATCATCCACATGACCATTTCGACGCCTTCTGATCCTGCTTCCAGCATGTACTCCGCGTGCTCAATCCGGGCCAGAGACTCCGGATCGCGACTTAGCCCATTCAGAAAGTTATTGTCGAATTCCTGATTAATGATTCCGGCCCGTTCGCCCTGGAGTTGATGCGACATGCCACCGGTGCCGAATATGACGACACTCAGATCCTCGGTGTAATTATCCAGCGCGCGCCGAATAGCCTTGCCTAACTTGTAGCAGCGCATGCCTGTTGGCGGTGGATACTGAATCACATTGACACATAAGGGAATCACTCTGCACGGCCATTCTTCCGGTTGGTCACACATAATCGACAACGGTACTGTCAGGCCATGATCAACCGGCATTTCGTTTGCAATAGTCATGTCAAACTCATCCAGAATCAGCGACTCGGCGAGGTGCCAGGCCAGTTCCGAGTCGCCTTTGACAACCGGGACATTACGTGGACCATAGCCTTCGTCTGCAGGACTAAACGCGTCTGCCACGCCGATTGCGAAGGTCGGAATGAGCTCCAGCGAGAACGCAGATGCGTGATCGTTGTACACAATGATCGCAACATCCGGGTTGATCTCTTTCATCCATTGGCGCGCCGGCGCGTAGCCGTCGATCAGTGGCTTCCAATACGGTTCATCCGTTTTGCCATTATCGATTGCAGCACCAATCGATGGCACGTGTGACGTACCTACCCCGCCGACGACTCTAGCCATGATCCTTCTCGAGTACATTGGGACCACGCCGTGGATTCCCCTGCTGGTCCTTGCCGCCGGTCAACATGACTTCTTTGAATTCATCCTCTGTGAGGTCGCACATCGCTCCCCCCACAGCCTGCATGCTGAGTCGATCGAATATCGCGAGCTTGAATGTGTAGTAGATATTGCCGCCGAGACGCAGCATGCCAAGCCAGTCCCGTTCGAGAACAGCCTCGCGTTGACTATCCGTAACAGAAAACCTGTCGAGATACGCCTCGGGATCTTCGCGAAACGCTTCTCGATTGGCCTCTTTGTTCAGCGACATGCAGAACATATTGAGGTGGTAGCCTTTTCGGGAATGCGTCTTGTCGAAAACGTATGTCCCGGGAATATTGTGAATATCTGGTTTCCTGGTCACGGAATAATCGCCTGGCCCGCAAATGACTCGCATCAATGTAGTATTGAGCGATGGTGCAGAGGATACCAGTTCCCGTGTGATCGGGAACCCGCTGAACTATCAGCGCTTGGCAGCGACCTGGCTTGCTTGCACTACCCGAACCGGCCTGCGGCGCATTGAAATTAGTTGGCCAACTGCGAGCAACAGCAAGAATGTCGGGCCCGACGCGCCACCACCACCTGATGCTGCATTTGCTGCAGCTGCCTGTCGTTGTCGTTGTCACGCCCACGTTTATCTGGCCGCTGACATTGTTATTGGACTCGTTTCGATCGATCTCACTCGACATTATGGACAGCGTATAGGACTGCGCACCCTCGGTGACACCGGTCACCTGGACCAGCAACTCATCGTTCGACTGCGCGTCCAGCGTCGATGCCTGACAGGTAACAACGTTTCCAGCAATGCTGCAACTGCCAGGGCCCCATACCGCGCTATCTACGGTGATACCTGCAGTTGGTGTCAGCGTCAGCGTAACGTTTGTTGCCGGTAACGATGCCCGGTTCTCGACGCGTGGGCTAATCATGGTGTTCTGATTCGCGTCTATCTGGACGGTAGCAGCTGCGTTAAGAACAAGCTCTACTGCGGGTTCGATTGTCAAAAGTGTGGACGCCTGGTTGTTACCGGCATTAGCATCATCGTCTACAGTGACACTGGCCACGAAGTCCGCGGTGCCAGTTGACGGCGTCGCAACCGTAATGCTTATCGTAGACCCTGACCCGGCAGCAACGCTGCCGAGCGAACAAGTCACATTTCCGGCACCGCTGACGCAGTTTCCGTTACTGTGCACTGCGCTGCTCAGCGTAACATTTTCCGGAATCGAAACGACGGCTTCGACAGCGTTGACAGCTTCGGTACCCGTGTTATTGACATCGAATACGATGATTCCGGGGTTGCCCAGCAATGTCGTAGTCGTCAACTCTGCAGCGACAAGAGTTACATCCACAACTGGCAGCGGTACTGTGCAACCGGATCTGTCAACGACATCCTGCATTTGCTGAATGCTGCAAGCTGAGAATGTGTCACTACCGTTCAGACTCGGGGCCATGAGAAAGTCCTGCGCTTCGGCTTCACAATCCGAGCCGGACGTTCCATCATGTGGCGCGCCGAAATTGTGACCGAACTCATGTGCAGCAATCAGGCTGTCAAACGTCGCACCATGTGTTGCCTGAGTAAGGCCGGCACCATATCTATCGCTGCATATTGCGCCACCATAGGTCCCGCCAAATGCAATACCCACTGTCGACCCGTTAAGATCACGGCCTGTAAACAAGTGTGACAAACCATTCGCACGCTGGGAGGATCTGGCTTCTCGATACGCAGATAGCTCGTTCAGCAGGTCGTTGGCCCCGGATTCATCGCTAAAAGGATCATTGGTCGATGAGAACACGTCGATTCGACTGACGTTCAACTGTACGCCGAGTTGATCACTGAATATGCCGTCAACGTTATTCATACGGGTAAGGATTTCGGCTTCCGAACTCGTGCCCATGTTCGATGCGAACTCGAAATCGCCCATAACCGCTACGCCCATTTCCGAAGTTGCCCCTGGAGCGGTTCGCGCAATCTTGTTGGCATACGCTTCAGCGACTACCGCCTTTAGAAACTCGTCAGCATTGGTGGGGGCATCCGCAATGGAGCAGCTCAATGGATCGCCACTTATTCGCAAGTCTGCAAATCGATAGATTGCGGTTTGGCCATCGACCATGTCGATTGCATACATTTCCTGGCTGTCCCACAACACACCTTTGGGATTACCATTCTCAATGGTGATGCGTACCCAGGTGTCATCTTCACCTGCAATTTTTCCGCGAAAGACGTCGATGCTCTCAAGAATCGCCTGGTTTCGTACGACGCTGGTTAAGGCCCGGTTTTCTTCCAGCGTCAGGTCGAATCGCCTGCTAAATGCATCGAAGCTCATTGACACAATCTGCGCGTCACCGGGCTTACGATTGCCAGCGTCATTGGCAGCACGCACATAGGCAAGCTGTCGTAGCGGCTCGCTGTATTCAATCACGATATCAGTAGCGGCGTTAGCGCCTGGCGCCAGGATGAGGCATAGAAACTGCGTCAGCAGGACGAGACGTAGGGCTTTCATTTAAGATTCCGAGCGTTGAACTACAAGGTACTTAAGCTTTGCAAAAAGCGGTTAGCGGCGGAAGTCGACTGGCGTCAGTTATTAGCAGCAGATTCGTGAAAAATGTGCGGCAGTTCTCAGATTGAAAAACTAGTTGCGCCTCACTCGGTTACTGCACTCTATTCAGCAGCAACGAGTTTCAGCGCACAGGTTTGCAATTCACGATCAACGACGAATTTCTGATGTTGTTCTTCAGTCAACAAATAGTGCGCTCCGAGAAAGTCGACCATAAAATAATCATCAAATTGCGAGCCGTCATCAGGCTTGAATTCGACCCGACCGTTTTCCTGCCGATACGTACCTGACTTTGGATAGTCGGGAAAGGGGTCGACCGGTTCACGATCTGCTCCGATCGGTATCTGGTCAGTAAACTTGCGCCACTCGAATCGAGAGTCGCGCAATACAACCGTGTCTCCTTCGTAGGCAATGCAGGACGGTTCGTACAGCCGATCCCGGCTGGTGCACGCCCACAGCGTGAGTAACAGGGCAGTCAACCCGGCCCGGTATAACTGCTTCGTCATTCTTCCAAACGGGCGGGTTGTCTGCGAATACGGATCACGGCCATGCCGACTACGATCAGTATTCATCAAGATCTGCGGCAGAATCAACGTAGACAAGACCGGCTGCTGCCAGTCTTTCCCGCATCTGGTAGATATCCAGACCGAGTTCCCCGGCCGCAAACTGCTCGCGTTTTTCTTCCTCGTTCTGTGTGCGCGACGCAGCTTTAAGCGCAACGTCGGCAGCCGTCGATGCAGGCACAATACATACACCATCATCATCGGCAATGACGACGTCACCCGGCGAAACCCTGGCACCGGCGCAGACGATCGGTACGTTCACGGCACCGAGCGTTTCCTTGACCGTGCCTTGCGCTGATACAGCTCTCGACCAGACTGGAAAACCCATTTGCGTCAGATCCCTTATGTCGCGCACGCCGGCGTCGATAACCAGGCCTTTCACGCCACGGGCCATGACTGAGGTTGCGAGCAGGTCCCCGAACATGCCACTCGTGTCGTCCGCCGACACGCCAACCACCAAAACGTCACCAGGCTGGCACAATTCAACCGCGACATGCAGCATCCAGTTATCCCCGGGGTGAGCCAGTACGGTCACCGCGCTTCCCGCGATTCTCGCGCCCGCATAGATGGGTCGCATATAGGGATCGGCGAGACCGACGCGTCCCTGCGCCTCGTGCACGGTGGCGACGCCAAAGGATTCGAGCCTGGAGACAACATCAGCGTCAGCTCTGGGGATGTTTTTGACAGCTACAGTTTGCATTCACATTAGCCCTATTTAACGAAAGCCTTCTTAACGCTGGCTTAAAAACCAAACAGCTTGGCAGGATTGTCCACCAAAACTCGTTGCTGGTCATCGGCATCGGGCATCATTCGCGGAATGATGTCCACGAGGTCCGCATCGTTCGGCATTGTTTTCACGTTTGGATGCGGCCAGTCGGTGCCCCAGATGCACCTGTCGGGAGCCGCATTGATGCAGGCAGCGCCGAATGGTGCGGCATCGGTGAACGGCGGACCTGCGGCAGAAATCCGTTCAGAACCGGACACCTTGACCCACAGATCCTCGCTTTGACGCAGTTTGTTCAACAAGGATACGAATGGCGCCTGGTCGATACCGTCAGCCACCGGTACGCGACCCATGTGATCGATAACCACAGGCAATGGAATGGCGTCGATGACTTCCTCGTACTGCAGCAGGTCTTTTGCATCGAAATGCAATTCGACGTGCCAGGGTAAATTCCTGACTCGGTCGATGATCTTCCACATTTTGTCGATGTCGGGAGCGCCGCCCAGATGTTTGACGAAATTGAAGCGCACGCCGCGAATGCCGCCTTCGTGAAGCTCATCGAAATATTCGTTACCGAACTCCACTGCCGCATTACAGACACCGCGATACCGCCCGTCACTGGCCGCAATCGCATCCAGCATCGCCGAGTTGTCGATTCCATGACAACTCGCCTGCACGATAACGGCGCGGTCGACACCCAATTTGTCGTGCAGCCTTCTCAGGTTTTCCTTTGGCGCATCGGGCGGTGTGTACTTTCTCGATTCCGCATACGGAAAAACTCTCTCCGGGACCGAATACGTGACAATGCGTATCGCAGGTTCCTGGCGGCGTTTTGTAAACCGGTTCGCGCGTATCGGGGTCGGGCGGTGGAATACTATGCATGTGCCTGACCTCCGTCCCAGATGGTCTGTGGAACGAGCACATCGCCCCGCATAATGACGCGGGCGGTACGGATGACACCCGCTGTTCGCACGATTCTTTCTACGGCCGCATGTTCATCGATAACAAGGCGAACTTCGAGAATGCCGGTCGGGTGCTCGACGCCGATGATCTTCTCAGCGCCTTGCGGCACCGTCGCGAGGCCGTCTGCGACTGTGCCGGGTATGAGCGCTGCCGTAGCAACGGTCACCGCACCGAGAACGCCGACAGATCGATGACAATCGTGGGGGATGAATGTTCTTGTGGAGACACTGCCACCCTTGTCCGGCGCCGCGATCAAACACATCTTGGGTACCGACTTCTTAGCAACATCGCCGAGATTCATCATTGGTCCGAGCTTCAGCCGCAGGTCCTCGATTTTTTCTTTAAGCGGGTGATTCGCGTCAAGCGCCTGCGGTGACTCGTAACCAGTGCAGCTGAGATCCCCGGCTCTGACCAGGACGACCGGCATGCCATTGTCGATGCAGGTTACGCGTATTCCGTCGATTTCATCGTACACGTTGCCTGTCGGCAACAAGGCGCCCGTTACCGATCCGGCAACGTCCAGAAAGTCGCAAATGATCGGCGCACCTGTTCCCGGAACGCCGTCTATGGCGGTTGATCCCTCGTACGCGACGATACCGCCGGGTGTCCTGACGGTCAGCTGACATGTATTACCGCTGTTGACCATGTGAACACGAACAACCGTGTCGTGCTCAGCAGCCCGAACCAGGCCATTTTCGATTGCAAATGGCCCGACGCCGGCGAGAATATTGCCGCAGTTCTGCGCACCGCTGACAAGACCCGAATCCGGCGCGACCTGGAGGAACAAATAGTCGACGTCTGCATCCTGGCCCGTCGCGGGACCGACGATGGCGACTTTGCTGGTCAATGGATGGCCGCCGCCGAGACCGTCAATCTGCAGCGCATCCGGGCCGCCCATTGCGGCGATGAGCACGCGGTCACGCAGCTCCTCATCCTCGGGAAGGTCCGCCGCGTGAAAATACAGTCCGCGGGATGTGCCACCGCGAATAATTGAACAGCGTATTGGTGTCTGATGAGAATGCATTACCTGTGGATAATGCACGTTCCACTGGCAATCTAGCCAGACTTTGGAGATATTTTTCAGTACGTGGCGGTAATTTTTCTGCGCTCGGCCACGGAGACGCATCGCGCTGTTATTCTAGCTAAAAAATCAGGCGCCGAATGCGCGACTCACAAGCCAGGACCGGACCCTTATGATTATTGACTGCCACGGACATTACACGACAGCGCCACCAGGCCTGGGCGCTTATCGAGACGCGCAAAAAAGCGCACTCGAAAAAGATCCGAATCATAAGGGCAGCAGGGGTTCGGTCAGGATCAGCGACGACGAGATTCGCGACAGTCTCGAGGGGGCACAACTCAAGCTACAGCGAGAGAGGGGCACGGACGTCACAATATTTTCACCGCGCGCCAGCTGGATGGGCCACCACATTGGCAACGCATCCACCAGTAAATTCTGGACTGAACACTGCAATGACCTGATCTATCGCATCACAGAGCTCTATCCGGATAATTTTGTTGGCGTCTGCCAGCTGCCACAATCTCCAGGTTCTGACCTCAAGAATTCGATCGCCGAGCTGGAACGCTGTGTGAATGACCTTGAGTTTCGTTGGCTGCAACCTGAGCCTGGATCCCTCCGGTGGATTCTGGACTTCACCGCCGCTGGGCGACCAATACTGGTACCCAATGTACGAGAAAATGGTTGAACTGGATGTGCCCGCCATGATTCATGTCAGCGCCGCCTGTAATCCGTGCTTTCACGCGACCGGTTCTCATTACCTCAACGCAGATACAACCGCATTCATGCAGCTGATGACGTCAAACGTCACCAGCGACTTCCCGACAATCAGGTTTATTATTCCTCATGGGGGAGGCGCCGTGCCCTATCACTGGGGGCGGTTTCGAGGGCTCGCTGACATGATGAAACTGCCGCCGCTCGACGAACTGCTAATGAAAAATGTGTATTTCGATACTTGTGTCTATCATCAGCCCGGAATCGATCTGTTGCTTAAGGTCATACCTGCCAGGAATATACTGTTCGCCTCCGAAATGGTCGGTGCCGTCCGGGGTATAGATCCGGAGACCGGCCACTATTTCGATGATACAAAGCGCTACGTCGATAATGCAGCGATATCGGACGCTGATCGCGCCGCAATTTTCGCGGAAAATGCCCGGCATGTTTATAGTCGACTAAAGCTCTGAGGCACCCAGGTGAATATTTCCGCGAGGTTTGGTCGTTGCGCACACAGGTAGCAATCATCGGTGGTGGCCCGGCGGGATTGCTACTGTCACAGATACTCCACAAGAGCGGCGTCGACAGTATTGTCCTCGAGCGGCAGTCTCGTGCATACGTGTTACAGCGCATTCGCGCAGGCGTACTGGAATGGGGCTCGGTCGAGGTGCTTCGCGCAGCGGGCATTGGTGACCGCATGGATCGCGAAGGGTCCTTGCATGACGGCACGGGAATCGTCTGGTCCGGATCCCGCCACTGCGTGATCGATACCAAAAAACACACGGGCAAACCGATGATGGCGTACGGACAGACGGCAATCACCGAGGATCTGTATGCCGCCCGCGATGCGATGGGTGGTGCTGTCATCGATGAAGCCGCCGACGTAACGATCCACGCCGTCGAGAGCGATGCACCCTGCGTGACGTTCCGGCATAACGGCGACGAACAGCGGATTGATTGCGACTATGTCGCCGGCTGCGACGGTTTTCACGGCGTCAGTCGCACAACAATCCCGCGCGATATTTTGCGCGAGTATGAGAAAGTCTATCCGTTCGGCTGGTTGGGCATAATGTCGGAAACCCCGCCCCTCGATGAAATCGTATACGCCAATCACGCGCGCGGGTTTGCGCTGGCATCGCAGCGGAATCCAATGCTGAGCCGGTATTATATTCAGTGCGAGCTCGAAACAGACATTGACGACTGGCCCGACGATCGTTTTTGGGAGGAACTCAAAGCTCGTTTTCCGCGCTCGATGGCCGATCAGATTGTCACCGGGCCCTCGATCGAGAAATCGATTGCGCCATTGCGAAGCTTTGTTGCCGAACCGATGAGCTATGGCCGCCTTTATCTCGCGGGTGATTCCGCCCATATCGTTCCGCCAACAGGTGCAAAGGGCCTCAACCTGGCGATCTCCGATGTGCACTATTTATCTACGGCGTTGGTCGCGCATTATGACGACGGCGATTCCAGTCTTTTGGGCCAGTATTCAGAAACCGCATTGAAACGCGTCTGGGGCGCCGCCCGACTGTCATGGTATCTGACCAACTTGCTGCATCGCTTTCCGGATCAGGGTGAATTCGACTTACGCATGCAAGAGAACGAACTCGAATACCTCGCTCGCTCCGAGAGTGCGATGCGCAACCTGTCTGAACAATATGTTGGGCTACCATTTTGAAACGAATGAGCACTTCGCTGTGAGTATTGGGAGCAGAGTTTCATTACTGCTTTTCGTGGCACTGGCCGGTTGCGGCGTTGCAGCCTGCACGGCGACCGGAAGCGACCACATGGCGCTGCCGATCGAGAGTGGCATCGTAGAGATGCGCGAGGGTCCTTCGGATGCGGAACTCGCCGCCGGGACGCGGGTTGTCGTCCTTGGTACCGGCACGCCTATTCCGGATGCGTACAGAGCCGGGCCCAGCATTGCCGTAATTCACAAAGGCGAGGCATATCTTTTTGATGTCGGCGCCGGCGCTGTGCGGAACGCGACACATGCGCGATACAAGTACGACATGCCGTCACTCTATCCAACCGCTATCTGCTGTGTTTTCCTGACGCATCTGCATAGCGATCACATGCTCGACTACAACGAGCTTGCGTACACAATGTGGTGGCGCCGATCGAAGTTGTTGCGCGCGTGGGGTCCGGCGGGCCTGCGAGAAATCACCGACAACATGCATGCCATGATGGCGCCGGACGCACGCATTCGTTCATCAGGGACGCAACCCGTGCTTGTCGAAGGAGGCTACCGGGTCGACGCAACGGAGATCGATGCCGGGCGTCGTATTCGAGAAGGACGATCTCAAAATCGAAGCATTCCCGGTTGATCATGGTGACATCAAGCCCGCGTTCGGCTACCGCATTACTACGGATGATAAAACGATCGTAATTTCCGGCGACACGGCGATCAGCGCCAAACTGGAAGAGATGGCCACGGGCGCAGACATTTTGTTTCACGAGGTGATCAGCGACAAGGGCCTGACGCGAACATCTGAGTCATTCCAGGCGTATCACATGCGTTCACATACGAGAGCAACAGAACTCGGCAAACTTGCGAGCAGGATAAAGCCGGGCCTATTGGTTTTGTATCACGGCCTGTTCTACGGATTGCCGGAGTCGATCGTCCTCGATGAAGTCAGGCAGGAGTACGCCGGGCCAGTGGTGCTCGCAAACGATCTGGACGCATTCTGAGGGGAAATGGACGCAGCCAGACGGGTACGAGTTTCGCTGGCCGGGTTAAAACAGCCACCCCGGGGGAGCGGAAATACTGTGCGGCTCCATGAATTCATCCATGCCCTCGACACCCAGGACGCGTCCGATACCGCTCTGTTTAAAACCACCGAATGGTCCGCGGTGATCCTGAGCCATCGGCCCATGACCGTTGATATAGGTGTATCCAGCCTCCAGCCGCCGGGCCAGGCTCACGGCGCGATCGCGATCCTGCGTCCAGACTGACGAGCAAAGCCCGAACTCGGTGGCGTTGGCCATCGTAATCGCATCGTCGTCAGTGTCGAAGGGCAGGATCGGTACGATCGGACCAAACTGTTCCTCGAGCACGATGCGTGCATCCGGATCGCAGTCAGTAACGACGACAGGCCGCTGGAAGTAACCGGCTCGATAGGTTTCTTCGTCCGCTACCTGGCCGAGCTCCCGAACTGTAGCGCCGGACTGTCGCGAATCCTCGATGAGGTCTTGCACGACCTTGAGCTGCCGCTCATTGTTGATTGGCCCCATCGTTACTGTTGGGTCGAGGCCGTCTCCTACCACAATCTTATCGACTGCAGCAGAGAATCCGGCGACGAATTCGTCATAGCGTGACCGGTGTACGTAGATTCTTTTCACCGCCATGCATATCTGGCCGGACGACATGAATGCTCCGGATACGAATTTCTGCAATGCCGTTTCGTCCAGTTCGGCGTCATCCAGAACGATCGCGGCATCGTTTCCACCGAGTTCGAGGGTGATTGCCTTGAGCGTGTCAGCAGCCACTTTCATGATGTGCTTGCCAGCGCGAATGCTGCCGGTAAAACTGATCTTGCGAACCAACGGATTGGAAATCATCTCGTCGCCGATCTCCGACGGCGGACTCGCGATCACGTTGATGACGCCTGGCGGGAGACCGTCGGCAAGAACCTTCAGGAGCTGCATCGGTGCAAGTGGAGATTGCTCTGCGAGCTTGACCACCACCGTATTCCCGGTCATCAATGCGGGCGGCATTTTTACGCCGAGCAGGGATATGGGCCAGTTCCAGGGCACAATCTGCGAGGCGACGCCACGCGGTTGCCGCGTGATTATCGTGTCCTGCGGAGGACCCGCAAGGTGACGTTCTTCCGCAAGCCGATTTGCCTGCGCGACAGGCCACGCGAAGCGATCCCCGAATCTTGAAAACTCGATCGCCGACTCTTTCAATATCTTGCCATGCTCGCGGGTGAACAAACGAATCATCTGCTGCAACCACGCATCGTCCGCCGCCATTGGTGCGGCCGCGGCAGTCAAGCGCTCGGCTCGCTCCTGATAACTCAGCGCTGCCCAGGCAGGAAAAGCACGGTGTGCTGCCTCGATGGCATCTCTCACATCGTTCTGATCAGCAAGCGCTGCACGCCCAACGATCTCCGCCGGATGAGCCGGATTATTGACGTCGTACGTTCTTCCACTACTGGCCGGCCGCCACTCACCGTCAATGATGTTTTGTATCTCGATCAGAGATTCGCTCATCCGGTATTCCTCGAAACAGATTTACACGGGTAGTTTACGACCCGCATGTATCCGCTTGAGCCGTCAGTCTTCATCATAGCAATGCGCCGGCGCTCTTATTCGGCAAAGGGTATGGTCACATGGATTAATCGAGAAACCCGATTGGTATTGCCAGCCGGGGTACACTTACTGCCCGTCACAATCGTTTGTAAAGGGGGCTTTCGATGACCGAGATGCACTCTGTCGAGCTTCGCCGCCGTTCATTTCTGACTTATTGCGGTAGCCTCGGGCTTGGATCCACGCTCTTCCCGGGAGCGCTATGGGCACAGTCCGATGCGGGTCGCGTTGAGATTACCAGCGAGATGATCGATCAGGCAGCGCGGCTCTCAGGCCTTGAATTCTCTGCTGAGAACCGCGCCGCCATGCTTTCCGGTGTGCAGAATAATCTTGCTGGTTTCGAGCAACTGCGATCGATAAATATCGATCAGAATGTCCCTCCACCGCTCTATTTCAATCCGGCCGTACCCGGACAGACCTTCGATGATGCGCAGAATCCATTCGTGCAGAGTGAAGTGGCAAACGTCAGTCGACCCGACGATCTCGAAACGGTCGCATTCTGGCCGGTAACGGCACTCGCGCAGCTCGTCGAGACGCGCGAGGTATCTTCGCTTGAGCTAACGGAAATGTATCTCGCACGACTGAGGCGTTACGACCCGCTGCTGCATTGCGTTATCACGTTGACAGAAGCGCTTGCGTTGCAGCAAGCCAGAAGAGCGGACGCCGAGATCGCGGCGGGCAACTATCGCGGTCCATTGCACGGCATACCCTGGGGAGCGAAGGACTTGCTTGCCGCAAAGGGCTACAGAACAACATGGGGATTTGAGCCGTACCGTGACCAGGTGATCGACATGAATGCGACAGTCGTCACGCGACTGGAAGAAGCGGGCGCGGTTCTGGTTGCCAAGTTGTCGACGGGAGAGATCGCCCGTGGTGACTCCTGGCTTGGCATTCAGACGCGCAACCCGTGGAAGCCCGATGAGGGTTCCGGGGGGTCGTCGGCGGGGCCGGCATCGGCGACTGCTGCCGGACTCGTTGGCTTCTCTATTGGGACGGATACCACCGGGTCCATTCTCGGACCCTCGAGGACCTGCGGTATTACAGGTTTGCGACCTACGTTTGGCCGCGTCAGTCGCCATGGCGTGATGCCGGTTTGCTGGAGTCTCGACAAGGTCGGCCCGATGTGTCGATCCGTAGAGGATTGCGCCATTGTTTTCAATGCGGTCTTGGGCCCGGACGGGCAGGATCTCGCCGTTGTCGATCGCCCTTTTAACTGGAATGGAAATTCCGGTATTGACGGGATGCGTGTCGGGTACCTGGCATCTGCATTCGAGCGGCAGACTGAAGCGAAAGATCTCAGGGCGCTCGAGAATGACCGCGCAACGCTGGACCAACTCCGTGCTATTGGTATAGAGCTTGAGAAATTTAGTTTGCCGGCGCATTCGGACATGGACGTATTGCAGATGCTACTGGTCGACGAGGCAGCCGCGTTCGATGAGTTGATTCAGACGGGGGATGTCGACCTGTTTCGGCAAGATATCGACGAGCCGGAGGACATGTTGATGCGTGTCGCCCGATTGCATCCGGCAGTTGAGTATTTACAGATCAACCGAAGACGCATGTTGTTAATGCAGGGCATGGCGGAATCGTTTGCCGACATCGACGTCCTGGTTGCACCTTTCTCCGGCAGCCCGGTGCAGGATGCTACCAGCCTGACCGGTCATCCTGCAGTTGCTGTGCAGAACGGTTTCGATGATGACGGCAAACCGACCGGTATACAGTTCATTGGGCAACTTTACGCTGAGGCGCATGCGCTGTTGATTGCAAAAGCGTATCAGGATTCAACCGGCTATCATTTAAGACACCCGCCAATGCCGGAATGAAATATTTTCATACCGGCTGCGGTCTGTATGTCTACTGGTAATTACACGGTCGAATCAATGGGTCGATATCCAGCCGCATTTCTTGCTTCATTGTTGCTAATGGCAACAGCCAGCGCCGATGGCTACGGATCGCTGCAAATTGACAGTGGTGAACAGCGAGTTGCGCTCATAGAGCTATACACGTCAGAGGGCTGCAGTAGTTGCCCGCCGGCGGATCGCTGGCTCAGCGATCTCAGGTCTGACGACCGGCTGTGGCAAGACTACGTGCCGATCGCCCTGCACGTCGATTACTGGAATTACATCGGCTGGGTGGATCGGTTCTCAAAGCCAGGCTATTCAGACAGGCAAAGGAACTATGTGCAAAATGGCGGCGCGCGAGTTGCCTACACCCCTGGTTTCTTCAGCAACGGCAGTGAGTGGCGCGGCTGGTTTAGCGGCGATGCACTCACAACGAATCGCCCGTCTGTCGGCAATCTCGGCCTGGGAATGGATGGCAGCACTGTCGCCGTGCGATTCGACCCGGTTGTTGAAATAGGGAAAGACCTGGTCGTCAATATCGCAATACTGGGTATGCAGCTGGAAAGTGATGTTCGCGCCGGCGAAAACAATGGCAGGAAGCTGCGGCATGATTTCGTTGTCCTGAATCTCCAGTCGGTTGAAATGCTCGAGTCTGCCGGCGTGCATAAGGCAGCTGCGACAATCGACCACGTACAGTCGGAAGCGAATCAGCTGGCGCTCGTGGCATGGATTTCTGCCAAAGGCGATCAGACGCCGCTGCAATCAGTGGGCGGCTACCTCCCCAACGAATAAAACCGGGGTCGAACCGAAGTTTAAGTCGGCGAAACTTCGGTTCGACCCCGGTTTTGGGGTCATTTCAGGCGAGAGATTCTTGCACGCGTTTCCGGAGTTGCGGCAATACGTCCTCTGCGAACCATGAATTTTTTTTCAACCAGATGTTATTTCTCGGGCTTGGGTGTGGCATGGGAAAAACGTCATCGCCGTATTCTCTCCAGGCGCGAACGGTCTCAGTCAGGTTCTTCTTCAGTTCATCAAGATGCCATTGCATCGCATATTGGCCGATAACCAGTGTCAGCTGAATATGATCAAGTGAGTCCAGTAGTTCTGAACGCCACGTTTCGGCACAGCGTTGCAGCGGCGGCAGATCACCGCTTTTGCCGCGACCTGGATAGCAAAATCCCATTGGCAGGATCGCAATCTTCTGTGGATCGTAAAACGTGTTGCGGTCGATTCCCATCCACTCCCGCAGACGGTCGCCGCTGGGGTCGTCAAACGGGACACCGCTTTCGTGGACTTTCGACCCGGGCGCCTGACCAGCGATAAGCACGCGGGCATCAGGATGCACCTGAACGACGGGTCGAGGCCCCAAAGGAAGGTCTGCCTCGCACAGCCTGCAGGCTCGCACCTGATCCACCAAGGCCTCAGTCGAACCTCGCTCAGCCACAGGCCCGCACTTCGCGTCCTGACAACATCAATCGCAGGCTCTTTTCTCCGCTCCACCAGACAAGGTCGAAAATCGCAACGTCTCCCGAGACGGGTATTCCTTACTGTTGTATCGATCGTAGCGATCTGACAGCAGCTTTGCTATGCGGAACAGATTCTCGACGCAAAACGCACTGCAATCCGGAGAGCTGCATTGAATTGAGCGCTATTGGTGTGACTCACTTACCTGTAATCTGCGTATGCAAAGCTGACACTATTCCAGACACCGGAACCCGGCTGAGCCATGACAGACACCGTCCAACAATTCGTCGATAGCTACGCCAGGGTCGGCGCAAGGGATCTCGAGACCGGTGGGTTCCTCGATACCTTCTATAAGCGCTTTGTTGCATCCTCGCCTTCAATCGCAGAAAAGTTTCGGAACACGGACATGGCCAGGCAGCGCGAGATGCTGCGCGTTTCACTCGATCACATGGTGTACTTCGCAATCGACAAGGAGGAGACCGGCGAGATAGCCAGGGTGGCGAGCGCTCACGCGAAGACCGGCGCCGATATCCCCGAACAGCTCTACGAAATGTGGCTCGACAGCCTTCTGGCTACCGTGAGCGAGTTTGATCCCGAATACGATGCCGGTATCGAGGCAGCCTGGCGCTCAGCACTGGCACCATCGATCGAATACATGAAGCGTCACTACGACGAGGGGTAGGGCCGGTTTCAGCTCGCAATCCGCTTACCAACCGCTGCCTGCACGTCCGCGTAGACCACCTTGCCCATTGCGTTTCTTGGCAGCGCATCGAATCGGACAAAATGCCGGGGGTGCTTGAGGTGGCCAACGCGACCTTCAAAAAGGCCTGCCAGTGTTTCTTCATCCGGCGCGGCTGCATCAGTGCTGACGAAGGCCACTGCCGGTACTTCACCCCACTTCTTGTGCGGATGGCCGACGACAACCGCTTCGGCGATTGCCGGGTGTTCCAGCAGGATACGCTCGAGCTCCGACGGGTAAATGTTCTCACCACCGCTGATGATCATGCGTTTCTTGCGATCCACTACGAAATAGTCGCCATGCTCATCGCGAAATCCAATGTCGCCGGTATGCAGCCAGCCACCCTGCAGACACTCTTTGGTTGCGTCCGGGTCTTTCCAGTACTCCTTCAGGATGTTCGGACCGCGCAGCAGGAACTCTCCGGCCTCGCCGTCAACGACATCTCTGTCCTTTCCATCAACGATGCGCACATCACAGTACATTGCCGGTCGACCGATCGAGCCGGCAGATGACTGCGCAGACTCGAGCACCTGGTGAATGGCGATCGGCCCCGATTCAGTGCAGCCGTAAATCTGGATGACCGGGATATCATGATCGTGCCAGATGTTAAGGAGTGGAACCTGCACCGCGGTTGATCCCGTCGTAACGCAGCGAAGGCTCGATAAGTCCGCATCCCGCCACCGCCGGTGTTCTGCGATGGCCTGCATTTGGGTTGGAACCAGTACGGTTAGCGACGGCTTGTCCCGTTCTACCAGTGACAGGAATTCACCCGGCTGGAATTTTTCTATCAGCGTTACGGTCGCTCCCACCTGCAGCGCCGGCGTCGTCTGTATATTGAGTCCGCCGACATGAAAAAACGGCAACGTCGTTAGAACATGATCGTCACGACGCAGGTCATGCATGAGCTGGCTGTTGAGACCGTTCCAGTGAACCGCCCTTTGTGTCATCACGGCGCCCTTGGGCCTGCCGGTTGTGCCTGACGTATAGACGATCAGCAACGGGCTCTCCGGACCCGGCAATTCACCCATCGTGACGCCCGCTGACTCGAGCTTCAGGCGTGCCAGTGACTCAGTGGCTTCTGCATGTATTGCATCGGTCGACGAGACCAGCATGCAACGCTTTAGCTTTGCCGCAACGACGTCTGCCGACGCTCCGAAACGGGGATCGAACACGCACAGCTTCGCGCCCGCGTTCTTGAGCATATACAGGTGTTCCGCCGGGGCGAGCCTGAAATTGAGTGGCACCATGATCGCGCCTGTCCTGGCACAGGCAAACAGCGCGCTTAGAAATGCCGGGCTATTGAAGCCGAGCCAGCCAATCCGGTCCCCTGATTTTATGCCAAGCGTCTGCAAGGCCCTGGCGGTCTGGTCGATGTCGGCGGCGAACTCGCGATAGCAAATTTCGGTTCCGTTGAAACGGATGGCAGTCTTTTCCGGCGTCCGATCTGCCCACCAGGTTATCCAGCGATGGATATTCATGAAACCAGGTGCGCGATGGAGTTTGCGTAGTGCCTGAGCACCGGCAGCTCCGCTTTGATCGGCATGTAATTCCCGTGCCGGTCGCGATGCACAAGACGGTTATGTATAAGCATCTCGAGCGCGAAGCCAGTCGCATCTTCGATGTCATCAACCACCGGGCTCCTGCCGTCGCTCGCACTCAATTGCTCAGCCAGTTTTTTAACGGCGCTTTTTAATGCCACGAGACTCCATAACTTTTCTTCCGGGCCGTTGCACATGACCGTCGCCACAAGCACAACGGGTGGCGCCGGAACCTGCTGCGCGCAACGTTGCATCAGTTCTTCGGCAAACTCCGGTAACCAGGCATATCGGTCCGGACTATTCAGTCCGCTTAAATCCACGTCGTGATCATGCAGCCATTCGTGCAATGATACCGGCGCGTCGAAGGAGACACAGGCATGACCGAATCGGTGTGCCCGACGCCTGAATGGCAGCGCCAATACGGTTGCGATGTATCGCAGTGAAGACCCTATTAGGAACGTCGTCCGCGGATTCCCGAATCCACCGTCGGCCAGGGCGAGCCGGCGATCTTCAGGAATGCGGTCATAGTTGATTCCCACCGGCACGAAAACAATATCGCGATCCTTGCTGCAGGCACGGCAGTAGTAGTTGAGGAAGCCCAGTTTCGGCGTGCCCATTTTTCCGTCGCGAGTCAGTTCACCCTCGGGGAAGAATGCCTGGTGCAAACCCGATGCTGCGGATAGCCGCACATAGGCAGCCAATACGCGCCGATAAAGCGGATCTTCCGCATCCCGGTCGACCACAAAGCCACCCCCGGCCCGTACGAAGTGGTGCAACGGCCACAGCCGTGCCCATTCTCCTGCAGAGAGCGCAATGGTTGAACGCCTGGACGCGAGGTAGGTAATCACCAACGGGTCAAAGTTGCTGCGGTGGTTGCTCACCAGGATAACCGTCGCGTCGCGAGACATTGCCCGCAGGGCGTCATCGTGAAGCGAGATTGCGTGGACCGTGAAGTGAAGGCGTAGCAGCGTTCGCGCGAGAAAATATCCGAGGCGAAAGTAGAAAAACAGGCTGAATTTTGGTCCGATCTCGTCAGCATACTCTCGAGCCTTCGCGAGCAGCTTGTCCCTGGTTTGGCCTTGCCGCGCTGCGCTGGTATCAATGAATTCGAGAAGCTCCGGCTCCTGCATTACTCTGTCGATGATCTCGTCGCGATCCGTCAGCGCGAATTCAGGCACCGGCAAAAGCAGGCGTGCATTTGCCTCTTTTGCCAACCGCTCCCGCCTGGCGATGATGCTCATGCCGTGAGCACCTCGCTGAATCGTTGCAGCGGTGCCGCATCCCGTACCATGTTGATGGGGATGCTGAAATGACCAAGCGGCCAACGAAATATATTCTCCTCGGGAAGCTGCAATCTGGCGATCAGCCGCTGCCCACTTTCGTAGGGTGTGACCTGATCCCTCTCACCAAGAAGGGCAACGATACGGTCGGGTGAGACGACCGGTGGCTGGTCAGGGTCGATCAGCGAGAGCCATTTACTTCTGAGTACAGGACTCCATCCCTGTTCGCCGGCCGCTTCCGCTGTTCCCCAGATGCGCGCGAAGGATCCTTCGATGGCGGCGTCTTCGAGACGCCCGCAGGGTGTGATAAGAAAAAGCGCATCCGGATGAAGGTGTTCCGGCCACTCACGAGCGCTCGCTGCTGCGACCCGTGCCATGTGTGCACCGAGACTGCTGCCACCGAGCGCGACGGGCGCAGCGGTGTGTTTGCGGCACCAGTCCATGAGCACGGCGACCTCGCGCACCTGTGCGCTGCTGAATTCGAGAGATCCGCGCGGCAAAGTGGCGATGAATTTCTCGCCACCGTAGCGGCCGTCAGGGACGCGTCGTCCGTGCCAGGGAGCCTCCGGTCGAACGACTCGAATACCCATTCTGACCAGCCGCGCCGCCTCGTCGATCATGCCGTGCCAGTGATCAAACTCGACGCCGACGCCGTGCAGGAAAATGAGTGTTGGCGGATCACTGATGCCAACCGGTTCGCTCACCCGTGCAACGACCGTATCGTTCATTCCGGAGGGTGACGCAAACCGTATCCAGTAGTCTGTCGAATCTGCACCGGGAAGCGTCCGCGACATGGTAACCGGTGGCAGCGACGCCGGCGCCGCAAACGGCCTGAATTCCTTTCTGACAACCCGCGCATAGTCGGCAGCCAGTTCCATCGGTGAGGAAATCTCCCAGCGAACCGGCGGCACCGCCGTCCTGCGGCTAATGAAACTGAAGCGGCGGCGCAACTCGTTGTATTCGGCACGTTGCGCCAGCCGCTTTTCTTCGGTCACTGCGCGAATCCCGGGGGATACATCCTTGTCGCCGAAGAAATTCTCCTCCCACTGCGCTTCCGCCATCAGTACCTGGTGGCGCACGTATTGGAAGTGTTGCAGCAATGAGCTTACACGGCCATATAGTTGCGGAATCGGCGCGATCGGCACCTGCTCAAAGAAAGCCTCAGTCGAGCCGTTTGCTGCGCGAGCCGCAGCCCAAAGCCTGGACGAAGGAAAAAACCAGCGTTCAAAAAATCTAATCGTGAACCTGTCAAACCACGGCCGCGCAATCAACGCACCCACAGGTGAGGCGATCAGTCGCTCAACGCGATTCATCGTTTTACGTCAGTCCTTGATCGCACACCAGGCTCATTTTTTTCGACCCGTTCTTGTTCCGGATTATCAGTCGCTTCGCTGAGGTTGACCATAGCAGCTTCCAGAATACCTCCCTACCAGTGTATGGGCCTGGCGGGCCGGGCCGATATCCGTACATCTTCGGACCGACAGACGGCGCCGGCGGGTAAATTCGCAGGAACGCGAAACTTCCACAAGCGAATTCCTGACTCGCCATTAATCGCGGCCTGTGCCGTTGTGCGCTCGATCGTTATACTCGCGCAATGACAACCGCTACAAATCGTACTTTGGGCACACGGTTCGCCACCATTTCGGCCTGTATGGCGCTAACCGCCTGCACCCAGATGGCGGTACAGCCTGCCGCCGCACAGACATCGCCCGCGCGATCCTACGAGATCGTCTACAGCGTTGAACTCTCGGCTGGTAGTGACGTCGCGACCGCGAGCATGCGTATCGGCCGGGGCGCACACCGGATCAGTGAACTGAGGTTCAGGGTCGATCCCGACCGCCACGCAAATTTTGACGGTGACGGCGAGATCAGCGTGACAGACCGCGAAGTCGTCTGGAATCCTCCTGAGAAAGGCGGCACGCTCAGCTACCAGGTGACTATCACGCAGAAACGACGGAACGGTGCCTATGACGCCCGCGTAACGGACAACTGGGCGCTCTTTCGTGCCGGCGACATCTTTCCACCCGCGTCAACGACGGCACGGGTCGGTGCGAAGTCAGATGCACTCTTCAAACTCGACTTGCCGGACGGCTGGTCGGCGCTAACGACCTATCTCTCTGGCGACGATAAGTTTACGTTTCCGGTCGATAATCCAGCGCGCCGCTTCGATCGGCCAACGGGCTGGGTGCTGGTCGGAAAGATGGGCGTGCGCCGCGGAAGAATTGCAGACACACGGGTCGCTATCGGTTCGCCCACCGGCGAAAACTTCCATCGCATGGACTTGATGGCGTTCCTCAACTGGACGCTTGCCAGGCGTTCGCAGGATATTTCCGACGCTGGACTCACGCCTCGTGATTGTGAGCGCGGGCGACCCGATGTGGCGCGGAGGCTTGTCAGGCCCGGGGTCGTTATATGTGCATGCCGATCGACCCCTGATTAGCGAAAACGGCACCAGCACATTTCTGCACGAACTCGTTCATGTGGCGATGGGGGTTGCAGGTTCGGATCACGACGACTGGCTGGTTGAGGGCCTGGCGGAGTATTACTCCATCAAGATTCTGCGAACCAGCGGTACACTCAGCAACAGGCGCATGACGTTGGCGCTCGACGATCTGAAGAGTTGGGGCGAACAGGTTAGCGACCTGTTTGTGAGGAACGCCTCCGGAGAAGTCACGGCCCGCGCGGCGACTCTTCTTGCGGAACTGGATATGTGGCTGACGGAAAACTCGCCTGACGGTCGCGGCCTGGACGATGCAGTCGCGGCAATGATCGACGGCGGCAAGCCTTACAGTTACCGTTCGCTGTGTACTGCAGCACGTGAAATTGTGGGCGATTCTGTGCCGCTACTGACACCGGACAAGGTTCCCGGGGCGCCGCAACTGGATGAATGCCTTGGTGGTGATTGATCGCGTCCTGACCGCCTGAGTTCGGCTACCCTGTCATCCAGGTACGCCACCACAGTCCGAACTGCGTGCTGTAACCGAAGTCGCGCCGCACTACACGATGCTCGCGATCGAGCACGTAGTAGGTCGGAAATCCCCGCACCTTCCAGTCATTCCAGATCGCAGAATCGCCCAGCAATACCGGCACATTGAGCTCGTGTTCGTTCGCGTATTGCTGGATCTGATCTTTGCTCTCCCAGTCCAGCGCGACGATCAGGATCTCCAACTCATCTACGTCCCGCATCTTTCGCAGCCGAACGAGATTATCGGCGCTTGCAGAACAATAAGGGCACCAGGGCGCGAAGAAATACACCAACGCGGGTCGGCCATGACTGTCGGCAATATCTATTACCTGCCCTTGCAGGCTGGTCGCAACGAGCGCGGGTGCGGCTTGCCGATCCGTCGCCAGCAGATTACGCGTCTGCCATGCGGTCACAGCGAAAAACAGCGCCACGAAAACAGCGACTTCAAGCGCCACGATCACGAACTTCTTCATCTAGAAGATCTCCGCATCAAGCCCGGCGGCCAGGGTCATGGCCAGCTCGGCAACCTGTTCCGTGAATTCCGGGCGATACTTCCCGCGAAGAATGAGTGGCTCGTTGATATTTTTCCAGCGCAAGCCGGTCGTGATTTTACTGATAGCGGCGCTCGTGCCGCGACCATCCTCGCCGGCACGAATATACAAAGCCATCGGAAGACCTTGCGCCGTTTCGAGACACGGGTAGTAAATGCGCTCAAAAAAGTCTTTTGTCAGGCCAGCCATGTAGCCGAAGTTTTCGGTGGTGCCCAGGAGGATACCGTCACACCACTCGATATCCTCGGAACTTGTCTCGAGCGGCGACTTTGATCTCAGCTCGACGTCATCGAGATCCATCTCCTGTATGGCCGACACCGCGGCATCCCGCAACTGCGCCGTGTTCGCCGAAGGGCAGTGACATACGACTAGTAAGCGTGACATTTCTTCCTGCCAATTAGAAAGTGCTGGACACCGAAACTGTAGCACGCGTCATAAACGACAAAAGGCCCCACGAACGGGGCCTTTCTTCGTACCAAGTGTCAATATTACAGCCGGATCGGCAGGTCCCGAACGCGTGTACCGGTCGCCGCAAAAATGGCATTGCCGATTGCCGGTGGCACGGCGATCAACGGCGGCTCTCCCATACCCATCGGGAACTCCGTGTTCTCAACGAACTTGATATCGAGCTCCGGCACGTCGCTCATGCGAAGCGGCGTGTAGGTATTGAGGTTCTGGTCTTTCACTTCGCCGTTCTCGAATGTCGTACCTTCATGCAGCGCGAGGCTCACCCCCCATAGCGTTGCACCCTCGGCCTGGGCACGCGCGCCGTCCGGGTGCACGACCGTGCCGCAATCGATCGTTTGCCAGATCTTCTTCACGGTTACTGCATTGGTCTCGGCATCGACCGCAACGTGCGCAACACACGCAGTCCAGGTCGGGTTCGCGCGTTCCTGGCCATGACTGACCGCCACGCCCATGGCTTCGCCTTCGGGCATCTCTTTACCCCACCCGGAGCGCTCAGCAACATCGCGCAGTGCGTTAGCCAGTCGCGACGCGCCGCCGACGGAATTCGGCGCGGTGCCTGCGTGCTTGCCAGCCGCATCCAGGCGCGCCAGGCGAAACTCGACCGGATCCTGGCCCGTCTTCGCGGCGACCTCGTCCATGAAGCTCTCCACGCCCCAGCCTATCCAGCCGGGTCCAACCGAGCGCAACCAGCCCGGCAGGAATGTCCGCTGTGCGAGATCATTGTTGATCGCGCGCACACGATGACTCGGCAGCGTGTACCAGTGGTCAGCGCCGTTTATCGAGAAACCGTCAAACTTGCCGTTGCCATCGACCCCGTCGCCCATAAATCCGGGCGCCATCGCAAGCGTCGGCCAGCCGGCGGCCGCCGCGTGCTCGATGCCGGTCAATGCGCCTTCTGCATCGAACGACGCATCGAATTTGGCGACAGACGGTGAGCGTACGCAATCAAAGCGACTATCGTCAGCGCGCTGGAAGATCAGTTTGACCGGCCGGCCGAGATCGCGCGCGGCAAGCGCAGCCGGAATCATCTGGTCACCAAACAGGCGGCGTCCGAAACCACCACCCAGGTAATATTGATGCAGCACGATGTTGGATTCTTCCACCCCAAGCGCAGTCGCGAGGTAGGGAATAATGAGTGACTGCCACTGGTTGCCCGAGTGAATGTGGAAAACGCCATCGACGTATTCGACCAGTGCATTCTGTGGCTCCAGCGTAAAGTGCAGTGCGGTGCTCGTGCGATATACGGCCGAGTGGGTATCCGCCGCGCTCTCGCGTGCGGCAGTAACGTCCCCGTCATCAACAAAGAGTACGCCACTCGAAGAATCAGCCGTGAGCTGCTCACCCTCGGCGAGTATTTGCGCCTCGGTGACAGCAGCAGTCGGACCCGGCGACCATTCGATGTTCACAGCATCCGCTGCTTTCATCGCCGCGGGGAAACTGTCAGCGATAACCAGCGCCCAGCCCTGGATGATGTCGCTGGGATCGGTCAGCTGCAGCGTCTGCTGGTAACCCGGAATGTCCCTGGCGGCACTGTCGTCGATTGATTCGATTGAACTGCCGTAACGCGTCGGCGGAATCATCGGATGCGCATACACCATGTTCGGTAACTCGGTGTCCAGACCGTAAACGGCTTCGCCGCTGGTCTTCTCTGGAATATCCAGCGCACGCATCGCAGTGCCAATCAGGCGCCGGTCCGCCGCTGCCATAACCGGCATCGCCGCCATTTCTTCGGCGCTGAAAGTGCGGCTGATATCGCCGGTGGCAACGATCTCGGCGAACGATACCTTCTGCTCACCGGATAACACGTTGCCATTCTCGGCCTTGCACGATGCGGCCTCGACGCCAAGCAGCTTCGCGCCTGCATCGAGAAGGACCGTGCGCCCGGCTGCGCCAGCCTGCGACAACATCGTAAATGAGGTCACTACGGACCAGGATCCGCCCGTCACCATGTAGCCCCACTTCGGATCGGAGTCGACATGCTTGATCGAGACTGTGTTCCAGTCGGCGCCAAGTTCGTCCGCAACGATTCGCGCCAGCGCGGTGCCCACGTGCTGGCCCATTTCCGCCTTGGCGATGTTGATGAGTACAGCGCCGGTGCCGCTGATCTCGAACCACACTGCCGGCGAGAAAATATTACTTGCGCCCGCAGCCATGAGATCGCTGGCTGCGTCGTCTCTGCTGCAACCCGGTAATACGCTACCCAGCCCCATGATTAGCGTGGTGCCAGCCGTTCCGGCAATGAAGGTGCGGCGATTGATTGATGGTGCCTGCTTTAACATCGCCATGATTACGCCCCCCCGCCGTTGGCCGCGCTCTTGATCGCCTTCCTGATTCGCGTGTAGGCCATACAACGACACAGATTGCCGTTCATTGCCGCGTTGATGTCTTCGTCCGAGGGATTCGGGTTTTTCGAGAGCAGATCTGTCGCCTGCATGATCTGCCCGGACTGGCAGTAGCCGCACTGTGGCACCTGCTCTTCCACCCAGGCCTCCTGCAGGGCCTGCCCTTCGTCCGAGTCGTTGCCCTCGATGGTCGTTATGGACATGTTCTCGACGGCAATCAAGGGCGTCACGCAGGAACGCGTCGCTGTGCCATTCAGATGAACGGTGCATGCGCCACACATCGCGATGCCGCAACCGAATTTTGTACCCTTCAACTTAAGCTCATCACGAATCACCCATAAAAGCGGCGTATCGTCCGGGCTGTCCGATGTGACGGCCTCGCCGTTCAATTCAAACTGGATCACAATTTACTCCTGCAATAAATCTCGGTTGAGGCTGCTAACGGTAGCCAGGACTGCGGGGCCGGGGTTGGCAAATGCTGATCAGCGGCCCGCACGGTTGTGCGGGGATTATACCTCTGCGGTATTCCGTTTGGGCAAACGAATGAGGCATACGCACAACAACTGCAATTCGCCCAGGCGCGAGTCGCAGGGAATGCAGCCTAAACGGACAGTTCCGACGGTTGTTACGGCAGACGTGTGGCAGGGAGCAGCCGTGGCCCGAACACCGACTCGATCAGGCGGTGTGGCGGGAATACCAGGATGCTAAAAGGGCGTTGCGACGCCAGCCCTCAATCTACCAGCAGTTGTTGGGGTCGGTGTCTCCGCCTTGCGAGCCTTCCACGCCCGTGCTCCTGATTCGGAGCACACCGCAGTCGGTATCGTCCGCCTGGCCGGCCTGTGGTGTTGCATCCAACGCATACGCGGTAGCCGAGAGCGTGGATGCCGTCACAACATAGTGACCTTCATCCGAGGTGGTGGGAAACGAGACCGTCGTGCACCCGGCATTATTGTAGGCGCTGAACCGCGTATAACAGCGTTCCAGCGCTTGCGACATCTGCATGAGCTGCGTCTTGCCGTCGGCCCGGTGCGTTCTCATGATCTGCTCGCGATAAGACGGATACGCAATCGCGGCGAGGATGCCTACGATGACGACCACAATCATCAACTCGAGCAGCGTTATGCCGCGCATGCGCGTACGGTGTGTCTGCGCTTTCTGACTTGAATTAACCATGCCGCTTACCTCAACTGCCGCCATGACTGCCGACCGACGTCGACCGCACCGCGTTCAGAAATCCTGATTAGCTGCCCGGATGAACCGCTAAGAATCTTCACTTCGTCGTCGTTATCGCCCACACCTGTGATAACAGCTGGCGTCTTGACGATACCAATATCCGGTGCGATGCCCGATGCCGGGACCGTGACGGTGTTGCCGTTCTCGTCCGTAACGGTGACCCAGTCATCGCTGTTGAACTCACCGTCTGCATCCAGATCGAACACGGCGTAGTCCAGTCGACCGCCGTTGAACGCGTTGAGCTCCATGATCCAGCTGTCGCCGCCGAATGAACAAGGATCGGGATTCGGAATCACGGTTGCGAATATGACACGATCGCCACGGACTATCGCCCGGGAGACGACACGCTCACCCTTCGGTCCCGGCCCACCGAATGCGGTCTTCCATTGCATATCCATGAACCAGCCGTCGTTGGTCGATGACAGCGTGTTTGCAGTGACCGCGCGGACACCCAGGCCGTACGCAGTCACTTCGGCAAGAATTGACTGCTCCATCATGTTTGATCGACCTACCATTGGCGCTCCGCGGTCGATAACAGCGTAGAACGAATCAACATCCGGACTGGGCGGAACGACGTTGTCGTTGAGTCGGTAAAAACTGCCCGTGCCGAAGAATATCGTGTGCAGGCCGTCTTCATTGAATGCCGAGGCTAAGGGCGCGGTAATCGCCTGCCGGGTTCCGTTGCCGTCAAGTGCGACAAACAGCGGCACAGGATCGCCACCGCTGAGCAGTGAAACAGGTGCGTTCCAGTTAGCCGTGAGAGCGCCATCGAGATCGAGACGCCACAAGTTACCGTTAGAATCACCCGCGTAAATGCGATCTGCCACGCGGTCGCCATCGAGGTCAACCACCAACGGTGCACCCAGGTCACCACTGTTTGGCAGCGTGAATGACTTAATGATGCTGCCGTCAGCGATATCCAGGACCCAGATAGTGCCATCTGTCTGGCCCGTTTCGTAGCCGCTCGTTATGACCACACCGAACTGGCCGTTTGGCAGCGGCGTTATTGCCGGTTGCCCAATTGTATAACCAAGCGACGGGTGGCTGAATTCCCACATCACGTTCGAACTCGTCATGGTGTTAGGGTCGGTGACATCGAGTGCAAACACGCTCTTGCCCCCAGCCCCCGTTGCGCCAACTGCGACCGTATGCCAGGCCGAACTAAAGTGGGCATCTGCGACGCGCGGTGCACCGTCAACGTAGAAGCGGTGCGAATAGGCAGGCAATGTCAGTTCATAAAGATTGTCGAAAACCGAGTCAGGTATGAACGCAAACAACTCGTCGCCGCCGGTGCCAGTCAGCTCTGCATTGAAACCATGCAACATGCCGTCGTTGGCGCCCACGATAAGTACTGGCGGACGGGCCAGGTAGGCCGCCGAGTTGCGGAATGTCAGGTAGTCCGCTCCATAACCGAGGCCCGAAAACGCAACCGACTGGTCCAGGAGACCGTAGCCAAAATCCTGATCACCCATGAGTTGCGGATCGGAATTACTAATGTCGCCGAGCCGGCTATCACGTTTCCGTAACAAACCATTCGGTTGTTCCAGCAAGCGGGAACCGCGCAGGTAGGCAAGCCGGTCCTGCCCTTCGCTGGTGCTGACCAACGGGCCACCGCCCAATACCTGGCGCAATGCGTCCTGTTGCGAACCAACCAAATCAGTCCAGACAAAATCGATGCCGGTGGCGGCAATCATCGACCCGCCACCCCCCGCAACCGGGGGAGCGACGGAGAATATCTTTCTGCTACCCAGACTCAACTCCGACTTGGCGTCCAGCCGGCCAGCCGCGCCCCAAACAGGAGTCGTGTTGATCGTGCCGTCCGTGTTAATGCGGAAGGCCTTTAACTCGCCGCTCCAGTTCGCGCTATCGAATGCGGCCTGGTAGACAGCCGTGTCGGCACCCAGTCTCGTTGAGTTGGCAGCAACTGCCGATGCCGAACTACGGACCTCTGCCGCAATATTGGCGAATGCGGTCTGGAGACTCTGTACCATCTGTACGGCGCTGCCAGCCACATAGAAGTTATCGGGGCGGGGCATGACCAGACCAGACGGACTTGCCCGGGGACCGAACGTTGTAAGCGTCTGGCCGGTGCTATTCCACCAGGCTTGCGGCAGTGGACCTGTGTGTGTGTCCGGATCGAAACCGTCCGGCTTGTCAAAGCCACCGTATTTCGCGGTAAGGTAGTACTGGTTCTCGTCCGGATCCTCCAGCGATATTCCTTCCAGAACGTCAACCCAGTGGGTGGACGCCGTTTGATCGCCGGGCATGTTCGGGTCCGTGGGTCGCAGGTCGCGCGTGTGTGCGTCCCAGGCAAGTCCGGCCATGTAGGCGGAATTTTGCCGCCCCGTAAACTGCGTGGGAATCGCAAAGCCCTCCATTGCCGCGACCTCTGCCGTTTGGGTGACCACGTTAACGCTGGTATCGGCAGACACCAGTGCCGGCATCCCGGGCTCGTCAGCAATAACGCCGTTCCCGGGCAGATTTTTGTCACGGTGCGTGTAGATATCGCCAATGCCCAGGAGCACGTTCTTCTGGCACGCATACTGGATCGGGTCGTCCCAGTTCGTAATGACCGGAAACCCGTCCGCCGCCTGCGCTGCGCCAATGCCGGTATTACCTGGTATCGCCGAGTACTCTGGCACGTTGGGCTGGTTTTTGAGATAGCGCAGTGCCGTGTAGTACATCTCGCTGACGGGATCGAAGCTCTTGTGATTGTTGTTCGTCATCTGGCCGAATTTATTCAGGTAGTTGATCACACCACTGTCCTGAATGGTTATGCTCAGTGCCGTCGCCGTGGCCGATGCATCGCTCGGGTCCGGGTTGCGTATCAACACGCCAGTTGTCTCGTCCCATTCCTTGTTCGGGTTTGCTGCGTCGCCCGTGCCAGGAACAATCATCGTCGGGCCGACGAACTTCTGCCGGGCACGCAGTACACCACCGTCACGCAGGAAATTGGGGTCGTTCAGGTAGCCGAAAATGCCGTAACGCAGCTGATCCGCATTCTGCTGAATAACGCCTTCGGGCTTAAAGCCTGACGCGTATGCGCGGCAATTAGTCTCGAGAAGTCCCGGTACGCAGACTTTCACACGAATGCTGACTTCGTAAGCATTATCGTTATCGTTATCCCCGGGCTGGAAGTCCTCCAGGTCCTCGCCAGTGTCGTCATCCTCGATGCGGAAGCGCATCCTGTTGCCCAGACCCTCGATTCGCATGCGCACCCAGTTTTCGTTGAACGGCATGGAATCACGGACCAGATTGTTGTCGTTGCCGCTGGCAGGGATCCGACGATTCGGGTAGATGCCTGTGCCGCCCTGGCCGGTATGGCGCGCCTTCTCGAGCCACGTTTCAGTCGGCGTGTCGACAACGCGAAGCCCGCCGGTCAGCACCGAGCGAAAGGGGTCGATGGTCTGGGTTGCGGCCCAGTTCAGGAAGTTTCCTGCCCACTCGCCGCCGCCATCGCACTCCCGGTCCATCGTGAATCTGTTCGGGTAGAAATGTCGGTTAGCCTCGGTGGCACTGTACGAATAGAGATAACACTTGTTGGGGTCGAAGTAACCGAGAAAAGTTGTGTTCCGGCTATAGTCGCCGATGCTGGATACACTCGTAATGGTCGGCCATTCCACTGACGGCACCAGGATCAGGTTGCCCGGCACGTCGCCACCGCCCAAGAACAACGGCTGCTGTGCGACCTGTGCGTGGGCAATGCCACCTGTGACCAATAGCAACGCAGCAATAGCGAATGCCTTACGTGTTCGTTCGATTGTCGAAGACAATCCTGCAATCCATGCTGATTTGGTTTTCACGATAGTGCTTCCTTAGCGACTGCGGAAAACAGTGCTTAATACAACGGATGAAAGTGGGTTGTTCGCGGCATCTACAGCACCGCCGAAGCCAACGGCAGTCACTCGATAAAAGTAGATCTCTGTCACCGGCGTGCCGGTTTCTGTCTCGGTGCCTGCGGGACGAATGGAGTCAAGCTGCTCGATGTAGTACTTCGGTTGTGCCGCTACGTAGGGCACGGTATCCGGATAGGCCGCGTAGCCGTTGCCGTCCGTTGTTGTCGTGCCAGTCCACACGGGTCGATTTGCCGCATTGACCTGGTACAGGCCATTCGTACCATTGAATGCGGGCAAGGCCGGTGTGTCGCTCAGATACTTTTCGGCGGCCCTCAGTCCGGCTTCGGCACTCTGGAAGCCTAACTGCCAATCGCGCATGTGACCTGTCATGCGTTCCTGCATCATGGAATTACGCATCGATGAAGTACTGAGTACCGTCATGATCAACAGGAATATCAACGCAATGATCAATGCAGTTCCAGACTGGCGTGCGCGACCGGTTTGTCCGAATTTCATGTTCATGTTCATATTCAGTTCCTAGGGCAGCCGGTTGCGCAGACCGACACTCGTTGAGAAAACCTGGCGGAGGCGACGATCGTCGACCGGGTTGAATTGAGTGTCGACGAGGGTATAGACGACAGAGTCCGTTTCCGTTCCATACTCGTCGTCTGCTCGTGCCAGCAGAGTAACTTCCGTACTGAGCACATCTTCCCAAACGCCGACACCATCCGCGGAAACCCAACTGTTGGGCGCGCCACTGTTGTCGGTATCAAGGCCATAACGAAGTTGCAGCGTGTCGATTCCTGCTACCAGTTCCTCAGGTGCAAATCCGCTTGTCGTCGCGTTTTGCCATTGCAAGCGGAGTTGGAACAGGGACGGACGGCCATTGGAACCGCGACCTATGTAGAACGCGTGTGTCTGCAGGCGTGCGACTTCCGCGCCGAGCCCATAACTTTGGTCAGGCCCCCACAGCGTCGCAATGTTTCCAGGCGTAAAGGCGACGTTGGCATTGTGGCTCAGCAGATCGAGTGCGCCGGCGGGGGTAATGGTGGTGAGCTGGAAGATGGAGGCCTTCTGACAGTCGGTGGCAACGAGTATCTCGCCCGGTAGATAGTCATGCGTGTTGGGGACGAGGACGCCTGCCGCGCTACTGAACGGTGCCAGCATCGTTTGCGTCGGACCCGATATGCTGCGCACTACAAGTACGTCGCTGCCGGGGATTACCAGGCCGGTCAACTCCGGTGGCAGTGCCGGCGTCCAGTCGGTCGCGGTGCCCGATGGAGCGGGATCCTTGGCGGTCGCAACAAACGTCTCTCCGGCGCCGGTGCCATTCGCGTCGTGGCCGCGAACACCTCTCTCGATGTCATCACGAAAAACATTTGGTGCGTTGAGGTTATTGAATACGGCAATGTCCGCGATGCATCCTCTATAACCTGCCATGCGGGTGTCGTAGGCGATGTGATCAAGGGTGAAGCGTGCGTTCTCCTGAATGCGCCCCAGGCTGTCCGTAAATTCATAGGTGGCCCGGTTACCGGTAAAGATCTGGATGATGCCGGCAATCAACAGAAGACCAAGCAGCATCGCGATCATCAGTTCAACGATCGTGACGCCACGTTGGTACCTGCGCACGAGCCCGTTTCTATTTGTGGTATTGATTGGCAGCATACGTATTTCGCTCATAGTCTCGTTGTGAAGCGGAATTGCACGGGCGCCTCAATTCCCTGGGAGTCGTCCCACTGAATGGCGATCGTGAACTCGTCGTTGACCCGTGTGACTGAACCCGTGCTTTGCGGCAATCGGCAAGCCATTGCGTTTCGCCAGGCTGCGATATCCTGGTCGCGCAGATTTCCTGTGCCATCAAATGCGGCACAGGCCGGGACAGGACTTTCGAAAGCAACGATGTAATCGTTGTTCAGCGCCGCGAGGCGATTTCCGCGCATACGATCAATAATGTCGTACGCCAGTGCCATAGCCTGGGTTCGCTGATTTGCACTGGTGGTGAATTTGACTGACGTCGTCTGCATGGCCGCAAGCCCCAGTAGTCCGACGGACAGTACAACCAATGCGACCAGTATCTCGACCAGCGTCAGTCCCCGGCACCGATTCCTTGCCGCCAGTGGCACAAAGCTATGCGTCATCCTGTTCATGGGCATTGCACCCTGACGATGTTAATTCGGCCGGCCGAATTCACGCTCACATCACGGCCCTGGTTTTCGGCATCGCCGCAATGTGGTAAGCGCAGCTGTAATTGTGGTGGTGCTCCGGGCGGCAGGGTGCCACGGGCCTGAAACTGGACCTGGGAAACGTTCGCACTCAGTACGCCGGCACCGCCGGACCGTGCTGGCCAGGCACGCAGAACCTCTGGTGTAGCCGCAGTCGTTCGAATAATCCAGCCCGTGCTCCAGTCGTTGCTGGCGCTGCACGTGGCGCCGTCGGTCGAGCTACAAACTACGATCGGCGCGCCGCGTCTTACTGCCTCGCTCCGTCCCAGATTCAGCGATGCCACCAGGTCATTTGTGTGCGTCACAGTCCGGTTCGTCTCAATGACGCCCAGGAAACTGGGAACGCCGATCGACAATATTACGGCGGATACCGCCACGGTGATCATTAGCTCCAGCACTGTGAATCCACGCATTGAATTAAAACTGTTCACATCTATGTCCCTTAAGAATTCGACTTTAGAGTCGCTGCCCATTCAGCATGAGCACATTCTGCAGCAGGGTCAGCGGGTCCACCGTGATTCGAATCGCAGATTGAAAACGGTCGACGCCTCTTTCCGACCAGCGCTGCATTTTTCCCGACAAGCGGTCGGTTGAAATTGATTTTCGACGATCGCAGGAAATTTGGCGGTGACGCGAGTTAACAAAAGCAGGTGATTTTCGGAACTGGTCCGAAAAGTGTGACGCAGTTTTCTTCCGAATCTGGAAAAAGTGTGACGCAGTTTTATGCCGACACGCGAGAAAAGTGTGACGTAGATTCGATTTGCAGAGCCGTCGGAAACGACGCAGCCCGATTGTTGCGATTCAGTGACTTACAGGAAAGGGAAATGCGAACAGGCCCGGCGACAGAGGTCGACCGGGCCTGGGGTGATCAGGGTCCGCTTTTGTGTATTACGGCGGCGCTGGGCGGCCGAAGAATGGAGTATCTAGTCCTGAATCGCTTTTTTGATCCGTTCATACCCCAGCTTGAGTTCGTGGCCAACGTTCATCAACGCGTCACCGAGTCCGTCGCCGGTTTCTTTTAACTTCGCATCATCGGATAACTGTTTGGCTTTCCCGGAAAAATCCTCCATCTTTTCTTCCAGGTCTTTCCACTCATCTTTGATTTCTCTTGAAGCCAGATGCATCTGCAGGTGCAGTTCATCGCGCTTTTGCTTGAGATCGTCAACTAAATCATCGAAATCAGACATTACATACCTCGCTTGAATTTAACTTCGCCGCCGACAATCGTAAGGTCGACGGTTGTGTCTGGAATCAACGCTTCTTCGACCGTCAACAAGTCCTGGGACAAAACGGTGATATCCGCGTATTTACCGGGGGTCAGTGTACCTTTCACATCTTCTTCAAATGCGGCAATCGCATTGTTGATCGTGTAGGTCTGCAGCGCCTCTTCACGCGTCATCGCATGTTCAGGATAAAACTTCTCCCCATTCACCATCATGCGCGAGACAGAGGCATAGTAGGAGGAGATAGCATCGATTGGCTCGACAGGGACATCCGTGCCGTTGGTCACGATTGCGCCTGTATTAAACAGGTCGCGCCACGGCTGCGACGTTGCCTTGGCGCGTTCGTCGCCCAGTCGCGTTGGAATCCACGGGCCGTCCGAGCTGCCATGGATCGCCTGAACTGCCGCAATGACGCCGAGCGCACCAAACCGGGGCACATCGACCGGATCAATGTGCTGGGAATGTTCGATGCGCCACCGGAGATCCTTGCCCTCTACGCCCATCGTCTCCCAGGCACGTTCATAGAGATCGAGAACTTCACGGACACCGCGGTCGCCAATCGCATGGGTATTGACCTGAAAGCCATGCTTCACAGCGATTTCGGCGGTGCGCTCGATATCCTCGACCGTCTCCAGGACCAGCCCCGAGGTACTGCTCAAATCTTCATACGGTTCCAGCAGCCACGCTCCGTGGGCACCGAGGGCGCCATCGATCTGGCGCTTGATAGAGCGCACCGTCAGGAAGTCGTTGCCTTCGGGGAGCATTTTGTATTGGGGCAATACTTCATCCATGACCTCGTTCGATTCTCGACGCACCATGACATACAGCCGCACAGGCAGATTGCCCTCTTCCTCGAGTTTCCTGAAGAAATCGATACCCTCGAATGACGTGCCAGCATCCTGGAAAGAGGTCACTCCATGACGAAGCGCTTCGTCGGCGGCGAGCATGACGCGCTCCCGGTCGACCCGCTCCATTTCCTCTGGCGTAAGGCGACCCTGATAAACCCCGATTACTTCATTCAGCAGGCGTTGCGCCGTTTCCCGCATGAGTCCGGTCGCACGACCGTCAGGCGCCCTAACGATGGTACCGCCGGCGGGATCCGGCGTGTCATCGTCGATACCGGCCGCGGCAAGTGCCGCATCATTGAAGTATCCCGCGTGACCGCTTGCATGACCAAGGCTTACCGGATTGTTCGGCGAAACCGCATTCAAAGAGTCATTGCGGGGCACGCCATCTACGGCGTCTTCCGGCACGCTGTCCCATTTATCCTGATGCCAGCCGCGACCGAAAATCCATTCACCTGGCTGCGCCTTGTCGACGGCACCGGACACCATGCTCACGACTTCACCCCAGTTACTGACGTTGCGCAAATCCAGTATTTGCTTGGAACGTCCGAGGCCCATGTAATGTCCGTGGCCCTCGATAAAGCCGGGCATCGCGAAACGGCCATTCAACTCGATTACCTGTGTCTCAGGACCGATGTAAGCAGATATTTCGTCATTGCTGCCAACAGCGGTTACCTGGTAGCCGTTTACTGCAAGCGCCTCGACGTTGCCGAGTGCCGGATCCACGGTGGCTATCTTGCCGCCTCGCAGGACAAGGTCTGCCGGTGGCAGGTTGGACGTCGCTGCTGCGGTCGGCTCCGCCGCTTCATCAGAACCGCCACTGCAGCCGACCAGTATCAGGGCAACCAGCGCGGCTGCCGACAAGTAGTGTTTCATTTGCTTCATTTTTCGCCCCTGGAGATTGAACCCCCAACTTTCGCATCGCGGGATGCGCTTTGCAATTGGTGTAATCCGCAGGTTTGGTGCTGCGGAAAACCAGCGCTTGCGCCGATCCTGTTATTGCGACATGCGGACAAGCTCGTCATTCACGCGTTCGAGTTTTTCCTTCACTTCCGCGGCCAGGGTAGCGACCTGGGGATGGTCAACCAGTGATAACACGCTTGCAGGGTCCATGAAGTCGACATGTACTTTGCCTGCACTGTCCTCCCTGACGAGAACATTGCACGGTAGCAGCAAGCCGATGTCCTCTACTGCCGAAATTGCCTGGTAGGCGAGTGCCGGATTACAGGCGCCGAGAATGCGATATTGCGGCATGTCCTGGTCCAGCTTCTCTTTCATTTTTGCGGCGACATCAATATCCGACAGCACGCCGAAACCCTCTTTTTGCAACGCTGCGGTAACTTTTTCGATCGCTTTGTCGAATTCAAGATTAACCACGCTGCCAAAACCGAAATTTGAATTCATTGTTTGGACCCACAGTAGATGTCGTGAAGGAGGTGAATGACTTTATCGGCAGGACCATTTGCCAGTGAATAGAAAATGGTCTGCGATTCGCGCCGGGTATCGACGAGGCCCTGCTTGCGCAGGCGTGCCAGCTGCTGCGACAGTGCTGACTGGCTGAGCGGAATGGTTTCGTTGAGTTCGCCGACTGATTGTTCGCCTTCCGCCAAAGTACACAGAATCATCAGGCGGCTCTCATTGCCGAGCGCCTTCATCAGGCGGGCGGCATCCGTCGCGTGTATTTTCATCTGCTCCATCGGAAGCTCCGTAACTTCCTGTTTTAAAGCATTTTTCAGCTTGTTTGCCATGCGATCTCCTGCCTCGACGGTGCTGGATGAACAGCCAATATAGACCAAGCTAATTTAGATGTCTATAATTTAGTCTTTACTAATTTAGTAGATTGAAATATATTCTATCGACAGACCGCATAGAGAGGAGTTGGGGACATGTCCAAAATCGTTGTGCTGGGCGCAGGCATTGGCGGGATTACGCAGGCCTATGAACTAAAGAAAGCGTTGCGCAAGGAACATCAGGTTGTGCTCGTCAGCGATAGCGACCGATTTGAGTTTACGCCGTCGAATCCATGGGTCGCTGTCGGCTGGCGCGAACCCAAAAAGATTACGATCGAACTGCCGGACCTGATGCAGAAACACGGTATCGAATTTCATAGCCAGGGTGTGCGTCGCCTCCATCCAGACAAGAACAGCCTCGAAATGAACGACGATGGCAAGATCGATTATGACTACCTGGTCATTGCGACAGGCCCCCGGCTCGCCTTTGAGGAGGTTCCCGGACTTGGACCGGAAGAAGGCTTTACTCAATCGGTCTGCAAGACCGGTCACGCTGACACATCATTTGCCAATTTCGAAGCGCTTGCAGCAAATCCTGGTCCGGTCATCGTAGGCGCCGCCCCGGGCGCATCGTGCTTCGGACCCGCGTATGAATACATATTCATTCTCGACACCGAACTCAAGAAACGCAAGATTCGCGACAAGGTTCCAATGCACTTCGTGACACCCGAACCGTATGTCGGCCATTTAGGTCTCGACGGTGTTGGCGATACAAAGAGCCTGATGGAATCAGAGTTACGTGACCGACACATTCAATGGACGTGCAACGCAAAGATTACCGAAGTCACTGACGGCAACATGAAATTCACGGAGGTCGACGAAGACGGTAATAACAAGAAAGATTACGAACTGCCCTTCAAGCACTCGATGATACTGCCAGCGTTCAAGGGCGTTGATGCAGTGATGGACATAGAAGGGCTGACCAATCCCCGCGGTTTCATTCTTATCGACGAGTTTCAGCGCAACCCGGCGTACCAGAATATCTACGCAGTAGGGGTATGTGTCGCCATCCCGCCAGTCAGTCCAACACCGGTTGCAACTGGCGCGCCTAAAACGGGGTACATGATCGAGTCGATGGTGACCGCAACGACACACAATATTGCGAAGGCACTACAGGGTCAGGCTCCGGATGAACGCGCCACGTGGAACGCAGTCTGCCTTGCTGACTTCGGGGACAGCGGCGTAGCCTTTGTTGCTCTGCCGCAGATTCCGCCCAGAAACACCAACTGGGCTTCGCGTGGCAAGTGGGTGCATCTCGCGAAGATTGCCTATGAAAAATATTTCCTGCACAAAGTCCGGGCAGCGAAGACAGAGCCGTACTACGAAAAGACCGTGCTCAAGATGATGGGTGCCACACGCCTTAAGGACGCGACCCGATGAAACAGTCGGTCATCAAACTTGCGACGGAAAAGCCGGGAAAAGTCTACCTGGCCGTATGGCTGCTCGTCGTTGTTCTCGGCGCGATGATGGCCCGTATCCAGATCGATACAGACCCTGAGAATATGCTCCCTGTCGATCAGGCAGACCGGGTGTTTCACAACGAAGTCGAAAACCGTTTTACGCTGCACGATGCGATCGTTGTTGGCATCGTCAACGAAGATCATCCCAACGGCATCTTTAATGTTGAATCCCTGGGCGCTTTGCACAGCCTGAGCAACTCAATTCTCGAACTCGAAGGTGTCATTTCACCGGATCTGATGTCGCTTGCGGAAACCGACAACATCACGCAGGAGGGTCCCGGCACTATTCGATTTGAATGGATGATGCGGGAAGCGCCGGTCACCGAGGTGCAGGCGCTCGAAATCCAGGGGCATGTCAGCAGGTTGCCGTTGTTAAAGGACACGCTGATATCCGGAGATGGAAAAGCGGCGGCCATATACGTGCCTATCGCCAGCAAGGATCTGAGCTACCCGTTGTCGCTCGAGATACAGGCACTTACAGAATCTCTTGGCACCGGCGACCAATATCACATTACCGGCCTGCCGGTTGCTGAAGACACGTTCGGCCATGACATGTTCGTGCAGATGGGTATTTCCGCGCCTTTGGCAGGCCTGATGATCTTCCTGCTGATGCTCTATTTCTTCCGCAGTGTGCCGCTGGTGGCTGCGCCGATGCTGGTGGCAATGGCGACAGTCATCATCATTATGGGTCTCCTGATCGGCATGGGATTCACCGTGCATATCATGAGCTCGATGATTCCAATCTTCCTGATGCCAATCGCCGTCGTCGATTCCGTGCACATCATGTCAGAGTTTGCCGATACCTACAGGCCTGGAGCCGATGCGAAGGCCACTATTAAACGCGTCGTAGAACACCTGTTCACACCGATGCTGTTCACCTCTATCACATCGGCCATCGGTTTTCTTTCGCTGCTTCTCACGCCGATTCCGCCTGTCCAGATATTTGGCGTCTTCGTCGCTATTGGAATTCTGCTCGCCTTTGTTCTGACCATTGTCGTCATCCCGGCCTACGTCGTACGCATGAAGCCGGCATCGCTTGCGAAACTCGCCTCGCGTGCCAGGACGCCGCACACCGATACGCTGCTCGCCCGGGCGTTGCGCGCTGGCGGCCGTTTCGCCATGCGACGTGGAAAACTCATCACCGGAGTTGCGGTGGTGCTTGTTGCGGTAAGCGTTGCCGGAATCTTCAAGATCGAAATCAACGACAACCCGGTTCGGTGGTTCAAGGCGAATCATCCGATCAGAGTTGCCGATGACGTCCTGAATGCACACTTCGCCGGCACTTATGACGCGTTTGTCGTTCTGTCACACGACGATACGCAAGCGATGCCCGGGTTCCTGGAAGCCGCCAGGCAAATCATGCCGGACATAAACAGTCCTGCAAGCGTAGAAATACAATCAATGCTGGATGCAGATGCAAGTGACGCCAGTCGCTACTTCGGCGACTTGATTGCGACGGTAGACGACGCCCTGTTCGACGCCGACGAACCCGCCACGATCGATGCGCTCTCAAAGCTAATGGAATTAGCTGAGAAAACCCAGAGTACGGCCAGGTATTTTCAACGGCCCGACATTCTGCACAGCATTGCCGGTATTCAGGAAGCGCTGACAGACTCCGGTTACGTAGGGAAAACGAATGCGCTGCCCGACATCGTCAAAGTCGTTAACCGGGAACTTCGCGGCGGCGACGCAGCCGACTACCAGGTTCCGGATACTGTGCCAGCCGTCGCACAGACACTCCTGCAATACCAGTCATCACATCGTCCCCAGGATCTTTGGCACATGGTGACGCCGGACTTTTCTTCAACAGCCATCTGGTTGCAGCTCCGCAGTGGCGACAACCAGGATATGACCCGCGTCATACGCCACCTGGAAAACTACATTGAGCAGAATCCGCTTCCCGACGATGTGCATCTGGCCTGGGCTGGCAAGACCTACATCAACGTGGTCTGGCAGGACGCAATGGTCAATGGCATGCTGAAGAGCCTTGCCGGCGCGTTTGTCGCCGTTTTCCTTATGATGACGGTTCTTTTCCGCAGCATTCGTATCGGACTGCTGGCAATGGTGCCGCTAACACTCACAATCCTCGGTGTGTACGGTTTCATCGGCTGGATCGGCAAGGATTACGATATGCCGATCGCAGTTTTGTCCTCGTTAACGCTGGGACTGTCCGTCGATTTTGCCATCCACTTCATCGAACGTACCCGCGCGCTACTCCGCAGCACGGGATCGCTTGAAGTCGCAACAGAAAAAATCTTCGAGGAGCCGGCCCGTGCCATCGCCCGCAACGCGATCGTTATCGCGATCGGATTCACACCATTGTTCTTTGCCCCGCTCATGCCCTACATAACGGTCGGCGCCTTCATGGCCGGAATCATGGCGCTGTCCGGCCTGACGACGCTCATTCTGTTGCCGGCGCTGATGTCCTGGGCCGGCGAATGGCTATTCGCTGAAGGGAAACAGCTACAGGAGGTCACAACATGAAACATTGTCTCAATCTGGTCCTGGCAGCCGCCGCACTGGTATCCGTTGCGGCACAGGGGGAAACCCTGACTGACGCTGACGCGATCGTGAAGCAGGCCAACCTGGCCGCCTACTACGGCGGCGCAGATGGCCGATCGGAAGTTCGCATGATCATTTCGGATGCCCAGGATCGGCAACAAAGGCGCCAGTTCACGGTGCTGCGACGCGACATCGAGGACGGTGGCGACCAGCAGTTCCTCGTCGTCTTCAGCCAGCCATCGGATGTACGCGGCACTGTGTTCCTGGTGGATAAGCACATCGATCAGGATGACGATCGCTGGCTGTACCTGCCCGGTCTCGATCTTGTGAAAAGAATCTCCGCCGGTGACAAACGGACGAGCTTCGTCGGGGCACACTATTTCTATGAAGATGTATCGGGTCGCCGACCAACAGACGACACGCACGTACTGACAGACACCACTGACGAGTACTACATTCTGAAACATGTCCCTGTCGATTCAGGCAGTGCGGAATTCTCGGAATATGTGACCTGGATCGATCGTGAATCGTTCTTACCGATGAAAATCGAATACACCAACGCGGCAGGCAAATTGTATCGCCGCGTTGAGGTCCTCGAGGTGGAAGAATTCGACGGGTATCCGACGGTCACCGCGAGTCGCGTGTCCGATCTCATGACCGGCGGCAAAACGGACATGCAGTTCCGTTACATTAAATACGACGTTGGCATGCCGGAGTCCGTGTTTACCGAGCGCTCCCTGCGTAATCCGCCGCGCGACTGGCTCGAACGTCCAGCCAACTAGTCCCAGCCAACTAGACAATGAAACGCTGGTACCTGTTGTTCCTGATCCCCACAGTGCTGTTCGCGCAGGACGATATGTGGGATGACGACGACTGGGCCGAGGAAGAAGAAAGTACACGCTGGACCGGTTTCCTCGAGGCCGGAGTGGGAACGCGTTTCAGTGAAGATCCGCTCGTTGCCGGTCGGACCACGCTGGAAGAGTTGCGCTGGAGACTTGAGTCAGAGTGGCAGCTAGATCGATACGCCGTCGGGCTTAAGGTCGACGCCGGTTATGACGGTGTCGAGAACGAATGGTTCGCTGACATCAGAGACCTGTCCGTAGGATTCACGGTCGGAGAAAGTACAGACGTATCTATCGGTCGACAGATTCAGACGTGGGGTACCGGGGACCTGCTATTCCTGAATGACCTGTTCCCGAAAGACTTCCAGTCTTTCTTCTCGGGTCGTGACGATGAATACCTGAAGGCGCCGGGCAACGCCATTCGCGTTACCCACTTCTCACCGGGCGTGAATGTCGACTTCGTCTGGACGCCGGAATTTGAACATGACATCTACCTGACCGGCGAACGCTTTTCGTTTTTCTCGCCGATTGCCGGCGACAATGTCGCACCGCGATTTACTGCCCGCGAACCGAAGAGTTCTCTGGACAACGGCGAGTTCGCGCTGCGCTTGTTTCGCACCATTGATAGCAGCGAGTACGCACTGTACGCCTACCGTGGATTCTTCAAACAACCGAACGCCCTGACACCTTCTCTACAACCGACATTCGCGCCAATGAGCGCCTTTGGCGCAAGCCTCCGGAGACCCGCCGGACCAGGGCTGTTCAATGCCGAGATGTCCTACTATGACTCGCGTGACGATCGAAACGGCACGAACCCTTTAGTGCCTAACAGCCAGCTGCGATTGCTCGCGGGATTCGAGTGGGAAGCCCGGACCCGTTTTACGGTTGGCCTGCAGTACTACCTCGAGTGGACGCTTGATCACGATGAGTTACTGGCCAACTCGTTCAATACCGAATTCGAGCCGGACGAACGCCGCCATCTCATCACGAACAGGCTGACGTGGCGCGCCGGCATGGACAAATACACCACGTCGTTGTTTACGTTCTACTCACCCAGCGACAGCGACTTCTACCTGCGGCCGCAATTTACCTATCGGCACAGCGATCAGTGGTCTCTGGTCGTCGGTGGAAACCTGTTTGGTGGGGACTCAAAACAAACGTTCTTCAATCAGCTGCAGGACGCCAGCAACGCTTACCTGCGCTTTCGCTACAACTATTAAAGGAGTACAGCGATGAAAAAGGGAATGTCTCTCGAACATGCGGTGGAAGCCTTCGCCGGTCTTATGGTCTTATTGTCCGTCGTGCTTACCTATTTCGTGCACCCGGCATGGATGTGGCTGACTGTCTTTGTTGGGGTCAACCTGTTCCAGCAGTCATTTACAGGCTTCTGTCCGGCAGCGATCGTGCTGCGCAAAGTCTTTGGGCTGAAAACCGAAGCCGAGCTTGCTACCGCCTGAAGCGCACCAATATCGGAATTCCTGGACGCTCGCGAGGCGTGGCGTCGAATGACGACCGTCCCGGGCCGGAATGAGGCATTCGGGCCCTGTGTGCTCCATGACGGTAACAAATCGAAGTGATACATTACGGGCCCTGCCGTACTACGATAAATCATAGAGAGCCCATTTATGCGTTCCCAGATGCTAACCCTGGCAGTCGCGCTTCTGACTGCCACCACCGTTTCAGCCGATGCCATCCGGCAGACAAAATCGGATCACTACGATGCATTCCGGCAGTTGGAGGTCGACCTGCCGACACCAAATGTTTATCGCACGGCGTCCGGGGCGCCTGGTACGCAATATTGGCAGCAACGGGCAGACCACCAGATCAAAGTAACCCTTAATGAAGAGAACCGGAGTATTTCCGCAGCGCAAACTGTCCAGTACACGAATAACTCGCCGGACACGCTGCGTTACATCTGGATCCAGCTTGACCAGAACCGTTTTGCCGAGGGTTCCATCGCCCGCACCACGGGCACCGCCGTCGCCGGTGAAGACGGAGACGTGCTGACTTACGGCACATTGGCTGCAGAACAACGGCATGCGGATGTCGCACACGGATTCTCTATCGATGGCGTCACCGATAGCCGCGGCCGGGATCTCAAATACACGATCGTCGACACGATGATGCGTATCGATCTTCCACAGCCGTTGCGAAACGGGCAGCGGACGTCTTTCTCGATCGACTGGTCCTTCAATATTATCGAGGAAGCCATCATCGGTGGGCGCGGCGGCTACGACCATTTTCCGGAGAACGACACCTATATCTACTTCCTGGCACAGTGGTTTCCGAAGCTGGCAGCCTATACCGACTATGGTGGCTGGAAGCACCAGCAGTTCCTGGGCCGAGGTGAATTCACGCAGGAGTTTGGTAACTACACCGTCGAGATCACGGTCCCTGCTGACCACATTGTTTCAGCGACCGGCGAATTGCAGAACGAAAGCGCGGTGCTTACGGCGGAACAGCGCCGCCGACTTAATGCCGCCCGCTCTTCGGACAAACCGATGTTTATCGTAACGCCGGAAGAAGCCGTCGAAAATGAAAAAGAAGGCACGGCGGATACCAGGACGTGGATCTTTAAGGCGGACAATGTGCGCGACTTTGCCTGGGCGAGTTCTCGCAAGTTTATCTGGGACGCGATGATTCACCGCCAGGAAGGCGGCGACTTCGACGAAGTACTGGCGATGTCCTTCTATCCGCAGGAAGCCGAACCGATGTGGTCGCAATACTCGACCCATTCTGTTGTGCACACGCTCGAAGTCTATTCGCGCTTCTCGTTCCCGTATCCCTACCCGACCGCGCAATCTGTCAACACCTGGAAGGGCGGCGGCATGGAGTATCCGATGATTACCTTCAATGGCCGTCGTCCGGAGCCCTTCGAGCCGGACGAGGATGATCCTGATGCAGACAGCAAGCCGGAACGCACCTATTCCCGCGCGGCCAAACACGGTCTCATCGGCGTCATCATTCACGAGATCGGACACATTTATTTTCCAATGACGGTGAATTCAGACGAGCGCCAATGGACGTGGATGGATGAGGGAGTCAACTCGTTCCTGCAGTACATTGCCGAACTCGAGTGGGAGGAGAATTTTCACAATCACCGCGAGAATTACAGCATTCTCGAACATATCGCGGAGTACATGACCAGCGAGAACCAGGTGCCGATCATGACGCAGTCTGACTCAATTCTGCAGTTCGGCCCCAACGGATACACGAAGCCCGCAGCGTCGTTTGTGGTGCTTCGCGAAACCGTACTTGGCCGCGAGCTGTTCGATTTTGCTTTTCGCGAATACGCGCAGCGCTGGAAGTTCAGGCGCCCGACGCCATCAGACTTGTTCCGCACGCTTGAGGATGCGTCCGGCGTTGATCTCGACTGGTTCTGGCGTGGCTGGTATTACTCGACGGATCACGTCGATATCGCAGTGACCGGTATGCGTGAATACAAGGTTTCCACTGCCAATCCGGAGGTCGAGTTCGACCTGGATCGCCAGGAACGTGCCGATGAGATTCCCGAGACGCTTGGGCAAATCCGCAATCGCGAGGAAGGCCGGGTCACACGCGCGGAACGGTTTCCGGAACTGAGGGATTTTTACAACGAAAACGATGAGTACACGGTCACGAATGCCGATCGAAATGCTTATACAACGCTGTTGGAAGGTCTCGAAGACTGGGAACGGGCGGCGCTTGAACGGGCGGCCGTCGATGACGACTTTGTGTATTTCGTCGACTTCGAGAACATTGGCGGTCTTGTATCTCCGCTGCCGTTACTGATAACCGATGTAGACGGCAACGAAGAATTCATGATGATTCCGGCGGAAATCTGGCGCCTGAATTCGAAAGCCGCAACCAAGCTCCTGATTCGCGACAAGCAGATTGCGTCAATTCGACTGGACCCGCGCCGCGAGACGGCAGACGCTGATTTCTCGAATAACAGCTATCCCGGTCGCATCGAAAAATCTCGCCTTGAGCTATTCAAGCAAGAGGACGAGACCCGCGACATGATGTCTGACATGTTGCAGATTCTGCGCGAAGCAAAAGATGGCCAGGATGAGTCGGGCGCAGTACCGCTGGAACGATCTGGTAACTAAACGCGACCTGGCAGTCGGCATCGCGATGCTCTGCATCGCGATGCTTTCGTTTGCCGATCGCCAGCCCGGCAGCCTGTCAACGGTCAAGATCAACTCAGCGACCGGCAATGTAGAGATCATTCATCGCCTGCATACTCACGATGCCGAGCTCGGCATCATTGCGGCACTCGACGATCGCAGCCTCACGATGGACCAGCTCGTTGGCCGCGCACAACTCGCACTCTATATCGAAGACCGGTTTACGATTGCCGTTACCGATGGCGATGAAATCGGCGCGCCGCTGGATCTCGAGCTGCTCGGCGCCGAGCTCGATGGTGAGTTTGTATTGGTTTACCAGGAGTTCAGCGGCGAGTTGCCGGCAACGATCGCCGTGCGTAACGACATACTCCGCGATATTTTCCCTGAACAGGTCAATCACGTGAACATCGCAATAGGCGGGAGTGTCCGTAGCCTCACTTTCAAAGGCCGCGATCGCTGGCACAGCACCAGCCTTCCGTAATGTCTTGGTATATAATGCCCGCCGTTCGGGCGATATTCCGATCAGGATTTTCGGAGCAAAACCCTTTTAGTCAGGATTAAATATGAATCGCGATCAGAAATTCTTCGACATGTATTCGCTGGTCATCGGCGTCCTTGCACTTTTTGCCCTCGGCATTTATGTCGGTGTCACGAAGTTGTCCAACATGACACAGGGCCTCTACACAGTGGACACGGACGAGTACCAGGCGGCAGTGCAGGATCGCATCAAGCCACTCAGCCAGGTGCTTCTGCCCGGCGAAGAAGCCAGCGCGGACAAGCTCCTGGTCGCCGCAGCCGAGCCGACAGCGCCAGTTGCCACGGTGTTATCCGGACCACAGGTCTACAACGAAGCCTGCATTATCTGCCATGGGGCAGGGATTGGCGGCGCGCCCAAAATTGACGATTCTGCTTTGTGGGAGCCACGGATTGCTCAGGGCAACGAAACACTTTATGAGCACGCTCTGCTGGGCTATACCGGCGAGTATGGTTACATGCCGCCCAAGGGAGCGCGCATGGACCTGTCCGATGATGAAGTCATCGGTGCCGTCGACTACATGGTGGAGACCGCCAGTAACTAATTAGCAGGCCTGTTTTTCCGATCAAGCTGTCGCAGACTCAGGGCTTCCGCTACGTGCCTGGCACCGATGCGCCGCGTGCCGGCCAGGTCGGCTAGCGTTTGCGAAACTCGTTGCACCCTCTGGTATGCCCGGGCGGACAGCGGCAGGCTGGCTGCCGCTTTCTCCAGCAGCGCCAGACTCTCCTTATCGGCAATGTAGTGGCTGTTCAGTTCTGCACTGCTCAGATCCGCATTGCTTTTGCCCGCACGTCGCACTTGTGTCGCTCGTGCGGCCGCAACCCGTGCCGCCACGGCGGCGCTTTCTTCACCGACCGGGGCATTCGGTCGCAATGCCGCAACCGGCGGACGCTGCACTTCAATATGGATATCGATTCGATCGAGTAACGGCCCCGAAATTCTCCCACGGTATCGCCGTACCGCCTCGGCGCTGCATCTGCAGTCGCTGTGGCGATCGCCAAGATAGCCACAGGGACAAGGGTTCATTGCCGCGATCAACTGGAAGCGTGCCGGAAAATCAGCCTGGCCGCTCGCGCGCGAAATCGTAATGCGCCCACTCTCGAGTGGCTCTCTGAGGACTTCCAGGACATGACGGCTGAACTCTGCGAGTTCATCAAGAAACAGCACACCATTGTGAGCCCTGGAAATTTCGCCGGGCCGGGGATCAGATCCGCCGCCCACCAGGGCGACCGCTGAGGCCGTGTGGTGCGGTGCCCGAAATGGTCGACTGCGCCATCGACTGACATCGATGGGCTGACCAAGCACCGAATCGATTGCTGCTGTCTCGATCGCCTGTCCATCGTCCAGGGGTGGCAGCAAACCCGGCATTCTTTGGGCCAGCATGCTCTTGCCGGTACCGGGCGGGCCAACAAGAAGAATATTGTGGCCACCGGCGGCGGCCACTTCGAGCGCGCGCTTCGCAGCTGCCTGACCCTTGACGTCCCGCAGATCCGGACCTCTATGTCGTACGTGAGGATCGAGGTGGATTTCGAGCGGTACGCAGGACAGGGATCCATTCAGAAGCGCGGTTACCTCGAGAAGGCTGTGCGCGATAAAGACATCACCTGACGCGAGCGCTGCTTCAGGACCGTTTTCGGCTGGCACAATGACAGGCAGTCCCGCCTGCTGTGACTTTATCGCGGCGGGCAGCACGCCCGGTATGGGTCGAAGGGCCCCGTTGAGCGCGAGCTCGCCAAAGAACTCGTAGCGATCAAGCTCGGTTGACGGGATCTGTCCCGCGGCGGCAAGAATCCCCAAAGCAATCGCAAGGTCAAATCGACCGCCGGTCTTTTTCATATCCGCGGGACCCAGATTGACGGTAATGCGTTCTTGCGGAAACTTGAACCCGGAGCTCATTATCGCGCCGCGCACCCGGTCCTTGCTCTCGCGGACAGCGGTCTCGGCCAGCCCGACGACATTGAATGTAGGCAGTCCGCCAGACAGGAAGACTTCTATCGTGACTGGCGGTGCCTCCACGCCAATTCTCGCCCGGCTATTGAGTATCGCCAGGCCCATCAGGCATCCCTTCATTCTTCGTGGACATCGCCACTCCCTGGCAATGAATTGTGGTTGGACCTACCCCGGCGTCTGCTCGGATGCCTCAATTTCCTGAAGACGGGCTTCGAGCGCGACAAGCTTTGCCCGCGTTCGGGCAAGCACTGCTTCCTGAACTTCGAATTCTTCGCGGGTGACAAGATCAAGGCGCGTCAGACCGCCCTGCAGCACGGCTTTAAAGTTCTTTTCGAGGTCGTCACGGACAGATCGCAACCCCTCAGGCAGCGATTCGGCCAGTGTTTTCGCCAGCTCTTCCAGAGAATCTTTAGTCATACGCGGTTGATACCGCAGTCAGATTGAAAACGCCAGCGCTGAATCACGGCTCGCGGTCCGTATTTGCGCGACGCATCACCAAATTGGGGCAGGCGCATGGATTTCTTGCGCCGGATTGGTGCGCTGCTGGCGTAGTGATTTTGCTACGTCATTGTTTTTGTTCCCGTTTCGAATTCTGGCACGGACCCTGCAAATCACTGCGATGAACTATTCGAGGGCAGCCAATGAAAATGATCACGGCGATAATCAAGCCATTCAAACTCGATGACGTCCGTGAAGCTGTAGCGGAACTCGGTCTGCAGGGCATCACGGTAACCGAGGTAAAAGGATTCGGGCGGCAGCGAGGTCATACCGAGCTCTATCGCGGCGCCGAGTATGTGGTCGATTTTTTGCCCAAAGCCAAAATTGAACTCGCCGTTGCGGACGACATGGCAGAGCAGGTTATTGAAGCGATAACTGCGGTTGCCCGCACCGGAAAAATTGGTGATGGCAAGATTTTTGTGACGGATCTCGATCAGGCAATTCGAATTCGTACCGGCGAGACCGGCGCAAGCGCCGTTTAGCGCGGAGGGAAATCGAGTGAATGATCTTGATGTATTGAGTGGGCGCGTAGCGGAGATCAGTTATGCACTGGACACGTTCTACTTCCTGATGATGGGCGCGCTCGTGATGTGGATGGCGGCCGGCTTTACCATGCTTGAGGCGGGCCTGGTCCGCGCCAAGAATACGGCGGAGATTCTGACCAAGAACGTTGGCCTGTATTCGATATCCTGCGTCATGTACATGCTGTGCGGCTACTCGATCATGTACCCGGGCGACGAATTCGCCGGTGGCATCATCAGGAATCTCGGCACTCTCGGCACAGGCCTTGTAACGGCCGCTGACAACAGTGCCGCAACGGTTTTGGCGGGGGGTGGTCCTGACCATTCGATATTGTCCGACTTCTTCTTCCAGGTTGTCTTTGTCGCGACGGCCATGTCCATTGTCTCTGGCGCCGTCGCTGAGCGAATGAAGCTGTGGTCGTTCCTCCTGTTTGCGGTCATTCTTACCGGCTTCATTTATCCCGTGCAGGGATTCTGGAAATGGGGAGGCGGCTGGCTGGAGCAGCTGGGATTTCTTGATTTCGCCGGCTCCGGCATCGTGCATCTCTGCGGCGCCGCCGCCGCGCTGGCAGGCGTGCTCCTGCTGGGCCCGCGCAAGGGAAAGTACAACCGCAGAGGTGAGGCGCAGGCGATTCCCGGCTGCAACCTGCCGTTGGCGACGCTTGGCACATTGATATTGTGGCTCGGCTGGTTTGGCTTCAACGGAGGCTCGGTACTGAAAATCAGTAATGTCGGTGACGCAAACTCGGTCGCGCTGGTCTTCGTCAATACCAATATGGGTGCGGCCGGCGGGTTAATCGCGGCCCTCCTTCTCGCAAGATTCTGGTTCGGCAAGGCAGACCTGACCATGGCACTCAATGGCGCGCTGGCGGGACTGGTCGCCATTACCGCCGGTCCACTTGCACCCACGCCCATCGGTGCGACATTGATTGGATTTGTCGGTGGCCTGCTCGTTGTAACGTCAATCATCTCGCTCGACAAAGTTAAGATTGATGACCCCGTCGGGGCGATATCTGTCCACGGCGTAGTCGGCATCTGGGGGCTCCTTGCCGTGCCGCTCTTTGACGACGGGGGCAAATTCTGGGTTCAGCTGGTGGGCTTGCTGTCAATTTTCGCGTGGGTCTTTTCGATGAGCCTGCTTTTCTGGTTCCTGCTTCGACTCACAATCGGCATACGCGTTGACGAGGAGCATGAATACGAAGGCGCGGATCTTCACGAGTGCGGTCTTGAGGCCTATCCGGAGTTCGCGATGGTTGAATAAGTCGATGACCTAAAAGGGATAAATCGACCATTTAGTGAAACTAACCGGCACCGGCCGTCCTCCCCCGACCGTTGCGTGCCGGTGGTTATCGTGCTCTGAACCTTAATAGAAACAATGGATTAGGAGCACGATCCGGGCGGGCCTGCGGGCCCGCCTCCTTTAATGCCTACTTTCGCACAGAATTGCCTGTGACGATGATCACGACAATGATGTAATCATCATGCTGTAATTCACTCAATCAGAAAGGCCATCCGGCACGGATTCGTCGGATGTATCAGGAAAAGGACCGTCGACATGAAGTTTCGACCATTAACAGTTGCCACCCTAATAACACTGCTCGTGTCCGGCACGGCTTTCTCCAGCGAAATCTATAAGTGGACGGACGAAAATGGAAACGTTCATTTCGGCGATCGCCCTGCGGGTGAGGCCCCGGAAAGACTAACCATCGCATCCAACCCGACCAACCGAACGGCTGTTCAGGAACAGAATGCGTCGCGCGAGGAGCAACGGGCTGAAGCACGACAAGCCAAAGAGGAGGCAGCAGCGGCTGCTCCGACCAAGGAAGAGGTGCAGGCCGCCGCGGCAGAGCGCACACAGAAATGCGCCACTCTCAGGGAGAGAATGCAGAAACTCGTGCAGTCCCGACGACTTTATCGCGAAGACGAAGCCGGGGAACGCGTCTATCTCGATGAATCTGAAACCACCGCTGCCCGCGCCGAGGTTGAGCAACAGATCGGCGAGTACTGCAGCTCCTGACATCCGTATTCATAAAGCGGGGTCCGGGCCTCGATGGGCTCTGGCCCTTTTTTTATTCGTGACGGGTTGCCACCTCCCGACCACATAACTCGCGTTACAATGCCGCTTCTTTCCTGTAGAGGCTGGAACTTGTCCACCGCGCTCGCAGCTGACGACAATCAAACGCAGGCATACCTGCCTGATTTTCGCGCTCCAGGTACTGTCCTGGTTGTACTGCTCGTTGCCGAACTGGTGGCTATAGCGCTGACACTCACGTCGTATGAGCCGGGTATGTTCCTGACCGAGCTTTCGAAGATGTCGATGTACGTCCTGTGGCTCGCACTTCTTGGCACCGGCCTGCTCAGCCTTATTCGCCCATGGGTGGAGAATCAGGGCGGTGCAGGCGCTTTCGTTGTTTGCTTTGTTGTACTCGAGATCATGTGCCTCGTCGTGGCCGAGTTAACCTGGCAGATAACGTTCAAGTTTGGTGGGGCCGTCATCATTGACGATTCGCACGGCCGTTTTCTTCTGCGTACGTTTGCTGCCAGTTCGATCATCATCGCATTAAGCATGCGTTACCTGTATGTCTCGAGCGAATGGCGACGAAGCATTGTGCTCGAGGCCGAGGCGCGAATTAGCGCATTGCAGGCACTGATCAGACCACACTTTCTTTTCAACAGCATGAATACAATCGCCTCTTTGACGCGAAGCGACCCCAAACAGGCGGAGGAGGCAGTGGAGGATCTTGCCGATTTGCTTCGCGCCAATCTGGGCTCGCAGAAAAACCGCACGTCCCTCAAGCAGGAGCTCGAGGTGGCGGCAATTTATCAACGCATGGAAAAACTGCGCCTTGGCGATCGCCTTAAGGTTCGCTGGGATGTTGCAGACCTCCCAATGCGCGCACTGATTCCCAGTCTCACCATTCAGCCGTTGCTGGAGAACGCGATCTATCACGGCATCGAACTTCTGTCGGATGGTGGCGAGGTATGTGTTTCGGGGCGCGTTGCAGGCGATGCCATTGAGATCAAGATGTCCAACCCGATCGCACCAAACGAGAAGCGCAGGACCGTCGGCAACAAGATGGCATTGCAGAATATCCGGCAGCGTTTCGAACTGGCCTATGGCAGCAAGGCGACTGTCGAGGTGCAGGAAACTGATGACAGTTACAGCGTATGCATTGTCTTTCCCTACGATGACTCAGCCCCGTGAAAGTTCTTATTGTTGACGATGAAGCACCTGCCCGCGCTCGCGTGCGTCAACTGCTTGACGATGTGGGCCAGCACACCATTGTGGGAGAGGCCGGCAACGGGCAGGAGGCGCTGGATATCGTCGCGAGGGATCGGCCTGACATCGTATTGCTCGATATTCGCATGCCGGGCATGGACGGCATCGAGACAGCTCAGCACCTGAACAAGCTTGACCCGCCGCCCGCGATCGTATTTGCAACGGCCTATGATGAGTATGCAATTGATGCGTTCGAAGCGAACGCCATCGGCTACGTGCTAAAACCAATACGGAGGGAACGCCTGGAACAGGCGCTGCAGCAGGCAGCCAGGCTCAATGCAAGCGCCTTTCAGGACTTAAGGAACAGCTCGGTCATGACCGATCAGCGCAGGCATGTCTGCGCACGGGTGCAGGGCGAACTCAAGCTGATTCCTGTTGCGGACGTATTCTGTTTTGTGGCCGATCAAAAGTATGTGAGCGTCGTGCATAAGGCTGGCCGGGACCTGATCGATGATTCGCTCAAGTCGCTCGAAGACGAGTTCTCTGACCTGTTTGTGCGTATCCATCGCGGTGCGCTGGTATCCCTGGAGGCCGTTGATGCGTTAAAAAAAACCGAGGACGGGCGCACACGGGTTATGCTGCGCGAAATGGATAACGCGGACGATCTCATTGTGAGTCGGCGGCATGTTGCCAATGTCAAACGACGCCTGAAAAAGGGATAAGACAGTTGGACATTCGAATCGCCACGCGAAAGAGCGAACTGGCGCTGTGGCAGGCCAGACATGTAGCTGAAAGATTGCGGCTATTGCCGCAAGTAGGCGCGGTCGAGCTGGTGCCGATGTCAACTCGTGGCGACGAGATACTCGACAAAAGTCTGCAAAAGATTGGTGGCAAGGGTCTGTTCATCAAAGAGCTCGAAGTCGCAATGCAGACCGGCGCAGCCGATATCGCAGTACATTCCATGAAGGACGTACCCGCAACGATGCCGGCTGGCTTTTGTATCGCCGCCGTTCTCGATCGTGCAAACCCGAAAGATGCATTTCTGTCTGTCCGCGACATTGGATTCGCGGATCTCCGCGAGGGTGCCACTATCGGCAGCTCCAGCCTCAGGCGGCAGGCACAGCTGAAGGCGCAGCGGCCGGATTTGCAAGTCATTCCGTTGCGCGGAAACGTCAACACGCGACTGGCCAAGCTTGCCGCAGAACAGTATGACGCCATTATCCTGGCCAGCGCCGGGCTCGAGCGCCTCGGTCTCGATGCGCATATTACCAGCCAGTTCGACACCGACGTGATGCTGCCCGCCTCTGCACAGGGCGTAATAGGCGTCGAGTGTCGGGACGATCGGAATGACCTTCGCGAAGTGCTGGCACAGTTGGAAGATCCCACCAGCAAGCTGACGACGATGGCTGAACGTGCCGTCTCCGCAACGCTCGACGCCAGCTGCCAGTCTCCGGTAGCCAGTTATGCAACGGTGACACTTGACAACCTGAGCATTGCGGCCCTGGTCGCGAGCCCGGATGGAAGCACGGTCATACGACGACGTGTCGAAGGCCGCAGTACTGACGCCCAAGCACTCGGGATGCAGGTTGCAAATGATCTGCTGGATGCAGGTGCCGGCAAGCTGCTGCTTGAGAGCCCGGGATGACCAATGGTGCTCTCGCGGGTTGCGGGGTATTGGTAACGCGCCCGGCGCACCAGGCGAACGAACTGGCCGAGGCAATCGAGCACGCCGGCGGCAAGGCGATTCGCTTTCCTGTCATCGAGATAACAGGGCGTAACGAGGACGTAGTAGCGAACGAATTTACGGCACTTCCCGATCCGGATATCGTCATCTTTGTCAGTCAGAATGCGGCCACCTTTGGCGGCGGCGTCTGCGCTTTGGCGCAGGCGGAAATCGGGGCGATTGGGGCGTCGACCAAGGCCGCTTTGGAAAATCGCGGCACCGAGGTCGGCATTGCTCCGCAAGACGGCTTCACGAGCGAACATCTGCTCGAACACCCGCTGCTGTCGAACGTCAATGACAAGAGAGTGACCATCGTGCGCGGCGAGCACGGCCGGCGGTGGCTCGGCGACGAACTCCGCCGACGTGGCGCTACGGTTAACTACCTGTCAGCGTATCGGCGCCAGATCCGACATGCATCGAACGCCGAGATCGTTGCTATCGACGAAATGTGGCGCCAGGGCGCCATCAACTACGTCACCGTTCTGAGCGTGGGCACACTGGAGAATCTGCTGCAGCTTCTTTTGCCGGCATCGATTGCTATGCTGCGGGATACGCCACTGGTGGCGCCCGGCGCTCGTGTGATACAAACGGCAATGAAGCTGGTACCAGGTCTGCAGGTCAAAGAAGCATCGGGCCCAGCAACCAGTGACATGCTGAATGCACTGATTGATTTACAAAACTCCGGACAACATTAATGAGCAGGAAAAAAGACGTCGAAGCAGATAGCAAGGAAGAGACCGCTGGTGACGCGGGTTTTCCGGCCGACGACTCTGCAGCGACACAGGAGGAATTCACCGTTGAGCCGCTGGTTGTCGAAAAGCCAAAATCCGGCGGCGGGATAATCTCCTGGATCGCGCTGTTGCTCGCGGGCCTTGCGCTGGCGGCCATCGGACTCGACTACTTCCGTGATCGTAACGCTTTAGGCGATGTCGCGGAAAGCGGCGCAGAACTTCGTTCGCTCGCGGCGTCGCTCGGTACAACACAGGACGTGATCACATCACTCGAACAAAACGTGACGGCAATAGGTGAAAGCGGTGCTGCGCGGGATTCCCGGATAGATGCCATCGGTCGACAACTGGATGATCGATTACGCCAGCTCGAAGCATTGCCAGGTCGATTGTCGAGCGTGGAAGCCTCAGTTGCCTCAGTGCAGGGGATCTCAACGGGCGCTCGCGCCGCGTGGTTGCTTGCCGAGGCTGAGTACTACATGCAGATAGCGAATGCGCAGCTGCAACTTGCCAACAATTCAACACTCGCCAAAACCGCGCTGGCTCACGCGGACGACCGAATTCTGCAGCTTGGAGACCCTCGGTTAACAAACGTTCGCCAGGCATTGTCCAATGAGCTGCGCTCACTCGAGGTCATGCAGACACCGGACACGGCGGGCATAACCCTGACCCTCGCCAGCCTGGCCAGCGTCGTGGAATCGTTGCCACTTCGACAGGAAACGATAGTCGGCGTGGACGATCGGGATGAGGCGGAGTCGGACCTGACGGGGGTGGACCGGGCACTGGCAACCATGAAGAAGACCATTGGCAATGCTGTGAAGGTGCGGCGCGCTGATGAAGCAATGCAACCACTGATTGCACCTGAGGCACAATATTTCCTGCGCGCCAACCTGGCGCTGCAGCTTCAGGTCGCTCGCCTGGCCCTGCTGCGGGGTGAGGAAGCGGTATTTCAACAAAGCCTCGATGATGCAGATGCCTGGTTGACTGAATACTACGATTTGAGCAATACCGGTGTGCGAAACGCCAGGGAAACCCTGGCGGAAATTCGCGCCAACACGCTGACAGTTGCGATGCCGGACATATCGCAGTCGCTGCGGCTGCTGCGACAGTTCAATGCACTCAATACCGCGATTAACAACAACGCGGCCGACGAGACAGAGCAGGATCAATGAAATTCGGTGTCCTGGTCATACTTGCGCTGATTGGCAGTGCGCTGGGCGCCGCCTTGCTTCTGCAGGACAGCGGCTACGTCATCATCAGCTTTCGCGGTTACATCGTAGAAATGAATGTCTGGGTCATGCTGTTGTCCATCCTCCTCCTGTATGTCAGCGTTCGCATCGTTATCAGGTTATTCAGGGCCCCGCGACAATTGGGTCAGGCCGCAGGCCGATACCGCGCAGGCCGCGCAGGTCAGCGCCTGACGCGCGGCGTGATTGAAGTCGCGGAGGGAAATTTTGCCAAGGGTGAGCGACTGCTGGCGAGGGCCGCGAGTGTGAGTGAGTCGCCTTTGCTGAATTACCTCCAGGCCGCACGGGCGGCGCATCTTCTCGGTCAGGACGAGCGCCGCGATACCTGGTTAAAGCAAGCCTATGAAAATCTGCCTGGCGCGGCGAACGCCGTGCTTCTGACCCAGGCGGAACTGCAGCTCGACCAGGAACAGTACGAAGCCGCTCTCGCTACCCTGAGGAAGATTGAAGAGAACTCACCGAATCACGGTCATGCGCTGATGTTGCTGGGGCGATTGTATTATCTCCTGCAGGACTGGGAGCACCTGGGCGAACTCCTGCCCAAACTTCGTAAACACGGCAGGCTGGATGGCGGCACGCTGGCCAGTTGGTCTGTGCGCGTTTACCAGGAACGGCTGCGTTCTGCTGCTGATGGCACAGCGGTAACCGAAGTGTGGAAACAGATTCCCAGGGACCAAAGGAAGAACGCAGACCTTCTTGAAACCTACTATGAGAATCTGATTCGCACGGATATGCACATCCTTGCTGAAAAAGAAATTGCGGCCGTCCTCAAAAGAGAGTGGATTCCGGCACTCGTGCGACTCTACGGTGGCGTGGAAGGCCAGGACTCGACGCGGCAGTTGAAGAAGGCAGAGGCCTGGCTAACCGACCACAGTGATGACCCGGATTTATTGCTGGCGACAGCACAGCTTTGCCTCCGCAATGAGTTGTGGGGCAAGGCGAGAAGCTACCTGGAAACGGCCATCGCCATTCGACCAACGCCGGATGCCTACCAGGAATACGGCAGGCTGTTGAATCAACTCGGCGAAGGAGACGCGGCTGCCGATGCTTACAAGACCGGCCTCGGTCTGGTTGCACAGCCGCAATTGCCAGCGATCGCTCACCTTGCACCGGACCCCGAATAACGTTCCCCGGATCCCAAACGAGAGAATCCAGCATGCACTTTGCCGTAATCGGCGCTGGCTACACGGGGCGCCGCGTGCTCAGGCTATTGCCACCCGGAAATGTCCTGGCATTAAGCCGTTCCCCGCTGACTGATTCACCGCCATCGGTTGAATTTGTGGCGCTTGATCTCGATAAGCTTGCCGACACACCGATCCATCTGCCATCCCCCTGCACGCTCTTGTATACGGTTCCACCGCGTGACGACGAGGACAGTCGGCTGGCGGGATTGCTTTCCAGGCTGGATGCAGTCGTACAACGTATCGTCTACCTGAGTACCACGGGTGTCTATGGCGATCGCAATGGCGCGCGGGTCACGGAGCGCGACGTTGCCAGTCCGTCAGGCAGCAGGGCCAAACGACGCCTGACTGCGGAACGCTTGCTGGAGGAATGGTGCCGGGCACGCGGCACCGAACTCATCATTCTGCGCGTTCCCGGCATTTATGGGCCGGGGCGACTCGGGCTGGAGCGAATCGAATCTGGTCAGCCAATCATCCGTGAGGCCGACGCCAATCCAGGCAATCGAATTCATGTGGACGATCTCGCCGCGTGCTGTGTCATGGCCCTGACCAGCGGCTGTCCCCCCGGAATCTTTAATGTTGGCGATGGGGATCACAGGTCGGGCACGTGGTTTTCGCAGACTGTTGCACGCCTTGCGGGCCTGGACGCGCCGCGAGAGATTTCGCGGCAGACGGCGGAGCGTACATTCAGCCAGGGCAGACTCTCGTTCCTGTCAGAATCCCGTCGGATCGATACGACCCGGATGCGCGACACCCTCAAGTTCGAGCCGCGTTATTCCGACCCGGCTGAGGGTATCGAGGCGAGCCTCGTTCATTCGAGCGATGTATCGACAGGCGATGAAAAAACCGGAAAAAAATAGCGGTTTTTCGCCTGACAGCAATTCGGATGACGACTGGGTTCCCTGGGCCCAGGAGTCTGCGCGGTAGAAATATCCGTAGCGAGAAAGTGCCACGGCGAGGACAGTTATTCGATCTTTTGAGGCGCATAGTGGGACTACGCAACGAAAAAGATCGGAAAATTGGACCGCTGTGGCGCTTTCGTAGCAGGAGTACTTTCTACCGCGCAGACTCCTACGGTTGGCTTCTTTTGGAGTTTATCCAGGATATCAGGGGTTCCCACTGCTCCCAGTCCGGCCATGCCAGGTATTCCGGCAGCTCATGCACGCCCAAGCCGCGCGTGTAGGCTCTGACGTAGTTTTGTGCCTCACGGAGCGACGCGACATACGGCACTCGCATCCGCGTCAGATGCTCATCGAGCTCATCGAATATCAGGGTGTACTCGCGGACGCGATTCGCGACTACGCAGATCTTGGCCTGCTTGCGCTCAACCTTGCCAACGGCTTTCAATTCCTCAATAAACCGGTCAGTAGCCTGAATATCAATCGTGGACGGCAAAACCGGCACGATGATCGATTCAGCATGGCGCACGAGGTCAACCAACTCCTTGCCGTGTGATCGCGCCGGCGCGTCGATAACGACCATGTCGGCTGTGCGGGGCACATGCCGGAGACCTCCGTCAAATCCGGCCACACCAGCGATCTTGGGTCGATTCTCCGGTCTGCGATCGATCCAGTCGAGGCTGGAGCGCTGGGGGTCATAGTCTGCGAGCGCTACGGAGTAGCCTCTGTCTGCGTAATGAGAAGCGATATTCGTCGCCAGGGTGCTCTTGCCGCAGCCACCCTTTGCGTTCATAACCATTATGTGGCGCATTGGAATTCCTTCGAGGAGATGTTTTTTTTGTGTAATTCTTGGTTTATGTAAACTACCGTCGCCGGCAAGAAATGTCCATTCGGAGTTGAGCAGAGGCCGCATCACCGCGACGGTCAACCAAAGTGAGCCTACCAGTCATGTTAAGCTGCGCGGGTCCGGCAATCGACCGCTTAAAAGGAACGAGCACTCAATGAGCACGCAGCGAAAAACCGATTTTGCCGAAGCCTCATTGTCGGAAGACGTTGTTCATGATTTTCTGGCAGAAAATCCCGACTTCTTCGAAAGACATGTGGAATTGCTGGGCACATTGCGACTACCGCACGGCGCGTCCGGGGCCGTATCCCTGGTGGAGCGACAGGTGTCTGTTTTGCGACAGAAAGACATGAAGCATGAGCGCAAACTAAAGGAGCTGTTGGGCGTCGCGCGCGCGAATGACGCGCTGGCCAGCAAGATCCATTACCTGACACTACGGCTGCTCGCAGCAACGAATCTCGAGCAAACACTGACCACGCTCGAGGAAGCGCTGCGTGCGAATTTCGACGCCGATCAGTCAATCCTGGTGCTGTTCGGTGATCCGCAGATTTTTAGCAACATCCACGTCGGCCGGTTCTTCCTGGCGATACCGCGTGACGACGAATCGTTGAAGGCTTTTGAAACCTTTCTGACGGGCAGCGGGCCTCGATGTGGCCAGATAAGAGATGTGCAACGCGACTTCCTGTTTGGCAAGGAGACGGACGAGATCGGTTCCGTAGCGCTGGTGCCGCTCGGTGACAAAGCCGAATACGGGTTCATAGCGATCGGCAGTGCCGACGCCAACCGATTCCACCCCGGCATGAGCATCGACTTCCTGACCCGCCTGGGGGAGCTGATCACGGGGGCGTTGCAGCGTTTCTGATCGTGCTGGCATCAGAAGCAGCCTGGATAGACAACTTCATACGGCATCTTTCCCACGAGCGCCGCCTGTCCGACCTGACCTGCAAACATTACCGTCGCGATCTCCGCAAGCTGGCCGAATACTGCGACCAACAGGACCTGGATGCCTGGGCTGACCTGGATAGCGACCACATGCGATCCTATTCGGCGCAAGCCTATCGTCGCGGGCTGTCTTCGCGCAGTATTCAGCGACAGTTGTCTGCGGCACGCACATTTTTTCGCTACCTGTTGCGTGAACGGCATGTCAGGAAAAATCCCGTCCTGGAAATACGCGCCCCTAAATCCGGCAAGCGCCTGCCTGAGAATCTCGATGCCGATCGTATGGCCAGGCTCCTGGACATCAAGGGAGAGGGGCCCCTGGTTGCACGGGACCGGGCCATCCTCGAACTCCTGTATTCATCGGGACTGCGCCTCGCCGAACTCACTGGCCTGAATCTCGGCGACGTGGATCGCGGTGATGCGACGGTGGCGGTAACCGGCAAGGGCGGCAAGGATCGTGTGATCCCGGTCGGGCGATACGCTATTGAGGCAGTCAATGGCTGGTTGAAAGAGCGCCCCACCCTGGCAGCAGATGGCGAAAAAGCCCTCTTTGTCAGCAATCGGGGTACGCGCATCAGTCCGCGATCGGTGCAGGCGCGAGTCGATCACTGGGCCAGGAAACAGGGTATTGATACCCGCGTTTACCCGCATTTGTTCCGACATTCTTTCGCGACCCACCTGCTCGAATCAAGCCACGATCTGCGCGGCGTCCAGGAACTGCTGGGACATGCAAATATCAGTACCACGCAGGTCTATACACACCTTGACTTCCAGCATCTGGCCCAGATATACGACCAGACTCACCCCAGGGCGCGAGCCAAGAACAAGACCTAGCGCTATTGCGTCACTGCCAGATTTACACAAATGCAATATCAGGGTCCTGACCAGCCTCTGGCCCCGAATTAGCAAGCGACTTTTGAGGAAAACGGCCAATGGAACAATTTCGAGGGACGACCATCGTCTCCATCCGGCGTAACGGCAAAGTCGCCATCGCCGGCGACGGACAGGTCAGCATGGGCAATACGGTCATGAAGGGCAACGCGCGCAAGGTCAGAAGACTGGCCGGCGGGCGGGTCATCGCCGGGTTCGCCGGTGGCACTGCAGACGCCTTCACACTATTTGAGCTTTTTGAGTCGAAGCTTGAGCAATACGGCAATCTCACCCGGGCGGCGATAGAACTGGCCAAGGACTGGCGTACCGACCGGCGGCTGCGGCGACTCGAGGCTTTGCTTTGTGTTGCGGACGAGGAAGCATCATTCATCATTTCCGGTAATGGCGACGTGATTGAGCCCGAAAATGACCTGATGGCAATAGGATCCGGCGGCCCGTTTGCCCAGGCGGCAGCCTTGGCCTTGTTCCGGAACACGGAACTCGAGGCACGTGAGATCGTCGAAAAAGCACTTCTTATCGCAGGTGATATCTGCGTCTTCACTAATCAGAATGTCGTGGTCGAAGAACTCCCCGCGGCCAAATAATTACGGACTTGTTCAATGTCACAGATGACACCCAGAGAAATCGTTCAGGAACTCGACAAACACATCGTTGGTCAGGAGGACGCGAAGCGTTCGGTGGCCATTGCACTGAGAAACAGGTGGCGACGAGTGCAGGTTGACGAGCCCCTGAGAAGCGAAATCACGCCGAAGAACATACTGATGATCGGCCCAACGGGGGTCGGCAAGACGGAAATTTCGCGTCGCCTGGCCAAACTGGCGAAGGCACCGTTCATTAAGGTGGAAGCGACCAAGTTCACCGAGGTCGGCTACGTTGGTCGCGAGGTAGACAGCATCATCCGCGACCTGATGGACGTCGCCATCAAAATGACGCGCGAAGACGAGATGTCAAAAGTCAGACATCGTGCCGAGGACGCTGCGGAAGAACGCATCCTTGATGCGTTGCTGCCGCCGCCCGCATCGTCCGTTGGCTTCACCACCGTCAGTGAGACGGACAACAGGGATAGTGATACGCGACAGAAGTTCAGGAAAATGTTGCGCGAGGGAAAACTCGATGACAAGGAAATTGAAATCGAGGTGCAGGCGATGCCGGTCGGCGTAGAGATAATGGCGCCCCCGGGTATGGAAGAGATGACCAGCCAGTTGCAGGGCATGTTTCAGAACATGGGCGCCAATCGCCAGCGAACGAAGAAGCTGAAAGTGAAGGACGCTGCCCGACTGCTGACCGATGAAGAAGCAGCGAATATGGTCGACGAAGAGGAATTGAAATCGAAGGCCCTGGAAGCAGTCGAACAGCATGGTATCGTTTTCCTGGACGAACTGGACAAGGTAGCGCGCAGTACGGAAGCAGTCGGTGCAGACGTGTCTCGCGAGGGCGTGCAACGAGACCTGTTGCCACTGGTCGAGGGATCGACGGTCAACACAAAATACGGCATGGTCAAAACAGATCACATTCTGTTTATTGCCTCAGGTGCGTTTCATGTCTGCAAGCCGTCAGACCTGATTCCTGAGTTGCAGGGCCGTTTCCCGATTCGGGTCGAACTCAAGTCGCTTACGACGGGCGATTTTGTGCGCATCCTGACTGAACCGGATGCCTCGCTGACATCGCAGTACAAAGCGCTGATAGCGACTGAAGATGTCGAGCTGAAGTTTACGGAAAGCGGGGTGAGACGACTTGCCGAAGTTGCCTTTCACGTCAATGAAAATACTGAAAACATAGGGGCGCGCAGACTGCATACGGTCATGGAGCGACTTCTGGAAACGGTTTCGTTCGAGGCGTCCGACAAGAGCGGGCTCAGCGTTCAGGTTAACGCGGGCTACGTCGATGATCACCTGGCCGAACTTTCGAAGGACGAGGATCTGTCTCGATACATCCTCTAAGACCATTATCCGATGGATCATCAACCTACTGAAATACGGCTACAGAAGAAATCGAAGCAGCTGACGGTTGAGTTCAATGACGGCAGTCATTTCGAACTGCCCTTCGAGTACCTGAGAGTGCATTCCCCGTCCGCCGAGGTGAAAGGGCACGGGCCAGGCCAGGAAGTCCTGCAAACCGGCAAGGAAAACGTGCGGATTACGGCCCTGGAACCCGTAGGACACTATGCGATTCGCATCGTGTTCGATGACGGGCATAACACCGGACTGTACACGTGGCAATACCTGTACGAGCTGGGCGAACAGCGCGAGAGTCGCTGGCAGGCTTACCTCGACCGCCTGTCTGCAGCAGGGTATCCTCGCAAGCCGGCCTGAATCCGCGCGATCGATGACAGACAAGACCACACATTTCGGCTACGAGACAGTGACCGTCGAGGATAAGGCCCGTCGGGTCAGGGGTGTCTTTGATTCGGTCGCCGGCAACTATGACCTGATGAACGACCTGATGTCAGGTGGCCTGCACAGACTGTGGAAGCATTTCACCATTGAACAGGCAGCGGTCCGGCGCGGGCAAAACGTCCTGGACCTTGCGGGTGGCACGGGGGATCTTGCGAAGGCGTTTTGCAGGAAGGTGGGCAGCAGCGGCCAGGTAGTGCTTGCCGATATTAATGCCGCGATGCTTAAGGAAGGCCGCCGCCGCCTGACCGACGCGGGTGTCGCCGGCAATCTTTCGATCGCCCAGGTCAATGCCGAAAGCCTGCCGTTCCCGGACGCGACTTTCGATGTCATAACGATTGCATTTGGCTTGCGTAATGTGACGGACAAAAATGCAGCATTGAAGTCCATGCTGCGTGTACTAAAGCCGGCCGGTAAGGCACTGATTCTCGAATTCTCGGAGCCTGCACCTGCGCTGAGACCGGCGTACGACCTTTACTCATTCAAAGTATTGCCATTTCTCGGCAAACTGGTTGCTGACGATCAGTCTAGTTACCAATACCTCGCGGAATCCATACGTATGCATCCGAACCAGGAGGCACTGTTGGGGCTGATGCAGGAAGCCGGTTTTGAGAAATGCCGCTTTCACAATCTGGCAGGCGGCATCGTCGCCCTGCACATTGGGTATCGGACCTAGGCCACGCAGAATGAGCAGCCTGGAATCACTTTTGCGGCCGGCCGCAGCGATGATCAATCGACAGGTTGGTGCGAAAACGCCGGCGCGGGAACTTTGCTTACAGCTGGCAGGCCGCGTCATGGCGCTGCAAGTGAATGACACGGCATTGGCCGTTTATCTTACTGTCGCGGAGGGCGAGGTTCTTCTCTCGAATACCTGCGATCAGGAACCCGACGTCATTGTCTCCGGTTCGCTCATTTCATTGGCGAAGCTGGCCAGTCCTGCAGGTGGCGCTGCTATTCAACATGGAGATATCGACATCACGGGCGATGTGATGATCGCACAGCAGTTTCAGAAGCTCCTCTACTATGGCCGACCGGATATCGAGGAGGAGCTATCCGCTGTTATTGGTGATGCTGCCGCACACGGCGTGGGAGTGTTTTTTCGGGGCGTCAGTGAATGGGGTCGCGATGCAAGAGAAACGATGCGCCAGAATGTCGGTGAATACCTGCAGGAAGAAAGCCGTACAGTCCCAACTCGCGATGAAGTAGAGGAATTTCGGGGCAAAGTCGACACACTGCGCGACGATGTCTCGCGCATGGAGGCACGTATTCGTCACCTGGAAAATCGCCGCGCTGCGAAGGAACGTCCATAGGCTATGTGGCGCAGGAAAACATTGCTGCGTCTGATCAATATCCAGCGCATTCTCGTGCGCCACGGGCTCGACGAAATCATCACCGCCACCCACTTTCTGCGTCCGTTGAGGTTCCTCTTCTACCTTTTTCCACGCGCCAAAGACGTTTCTGAACCCATCGGCAAGCGCATCAGGCTTGCACTCATTGAGCTTGGACCGATCTTCATCAAGTTTGGCCAGGCTGTATCCACTCGCCGAGATCTGTTGCCGCCCGATATCGCCGATGAGCTTGCTGAATTGCAGGATAAGGTGCCACCTTTTCCCGCCGAGGAAGCAATTGAGATTCTGAATAAGTCTTACGGTAAATCGGTAGACGACGTTTTCTCCCGGTTCGACAAGGAGCCTCTCGCAGCGGCCTCGATCGCGCAGGTGCATACGGCAGCCTTGCAGGACGGCACGGAGGTAATCGTCAAGCTGCTGCGACCTGGCGTAAGGGAACTGATAGATCGTGATCTGGAGGTGATGTATGCCATTGCCGAACTGGCTGATCGATACTGGTCGCTGAGCAAGCGCCTGCGGCCGCTGGAGATCGTGGCCGAATATGAAAAAACGATAATCGATGAGCTCGATCTGGCGCGGGAAGGCGCAAATACAGCCCAGCTAAAGAGAAACTTCTCAGGCTCAGATCTACTTTATGTGCCGGAGATCTACTGGGACTACTGTCGCCCCGAAGTACTCGTGCAGGAGCGAATTTACGGTACGCCGATCAGCGACATGGACACCCTCAGGAAATCCGGTGCCAATATCCAGGTGCTGGCCGAAAATGGGGTCGAGATATTTTTTACGCAGGTATTTCGGCACAACTTTTTCCACGCGGATATGCATCCCGGTAATATTTTCGTCCTTCTCGACGACCCGGAGAAACCGAAATACGCGGCCGTTGATTTCGGCATTGTCGGCACCCTGAGTCCTATGGATCAGAAGTACCTTGCTGGTAATTTTCTGGCTTTCTTCGACCGCGATTATCATCGCATTGCGAAATTGCATATTGATTCCGGCTGGGTTCCGCCCGGAACACGTATCGACGAACTGGAGTCTTCGGTGCGCTCAGTCTGCGAGCCAATTTTCAACAAACCGCTGAGCGAGATTTCATTCGCCCAGGTCATGATTCGCCTTTTCGAAACGGCACGGCGATTTGACATGGAAATTCAGCCGCAGCTGATTCTGTTGCAGAAAACGTTATTCAACATCGAGGGCCTGGGACGGGAACTCTATCCACAACTGGATCTGTGGAAGACAGCACATCCGATATTGCGCCAGTGGATGAGCGAACAGCTCGGTCCGGGCGCAGCGCTTGACCAGCTGCGGGAGGACCTTCCGCAAATTCGCGAAGCCGCCCGGGAGCTGCCGGGGCTAATCAGGTACCTGTCCGAGCAGATCAGCAACGACACATTGAAGTTTGACCTCAAGGCGCCGGAACTTGAGGAGATCCGCGAGCAGCTCAAAGCACAACATAAGCAACGCTTCATGCTGACGGTCGGTGCCAGCGCATTGATTTGCGGCACGCTGGTCCTGACGCTTGGCTCGAACGCCATCCTTGGCTGGACACTGGTTGCAGCCGGCGCCCTGATCTCTCTGGCCGGCCGGCCGCTGCGCTAAGCAGTCACCAGGATTTTTGCACGCCAGGTATTAGCTGAGCGTCTGTTTCCAGTTCTGGTCCGCCAAGGTCCTGATCAACCGGAATGACATGCTCGAGCGCGCGTCTCGTCGCCCGGTTCATTGCCATCGTCATTGTCGCCGGTGCGGAAGGTGCTAAGCCTGCGCACAGCCAGCGACCATAACGCGCGACATCGGGTCAGCGTATCTTTGTAATTCGTCGTCGGACGGTCATCGAACGGGAATGAGCGCTCGCATACAACCGGAAATCTGATCTGATTATGTTGACTAAGAAAGATATACTGAGCCAGCGCTCAAAATAAGAATAATATCGGCGCTATGGGAGACTGAATGATCAACAGAGCTCACACGGAATTCGAGCAACTCATTGGCGACTTGTCCGCAGCTGAATCAGAGGAAGAACAAGGCCAGATCAGAAAATCGGTCTGGGAACGGTTCGGCACCAGCGGAACGACCTTCATATCCGATATGGCGAATTTCTCCAGCACGTCGCGCTCGCTCGGTATCTGCCACTTTCTGAAAATGATTTACCGTGCGCGCAAAATTGTTGCGCCGATTGTAGAAGCAAACAACGGCATTTTTTTGAAGAGCGACGCCGACAATTGCTATGCATTCTTCGACGATACCGGCAACGCCATCCAGGCAAGCATGGACGTCAATGCCGAGTTGTTTCGCATTAACCAGTCGCGAGAGATCGAGGAGCACATCTATTTGTCGGTTGGCATCGACTACGGGGATATTCTGCTGGTGGAAAACACAGATTATTTTGGCGATCCGGTCAACACCGCATCGAAACTTGGTGAGGACCTTGCTGCTAAAGGAGAGACCCTGATCACCGACCGTGCGCTGCATCGATCAACTTTCAAGGTTGATCACAACATAGAAAGAATGATCGCGAGAATATCCGATATTGAAATCAGTTACGTCCGTATTCCGATGAGGCAGTCGGTCAGGCACGAGATCGGGTAGGCTCGACGATGGCAGCCAACCAGCCAAAACTGGATGCTCAGGCGCTAAATCAGATTCTGGAAGTAACCCGAAAGCTGGCTGCGCCTTTCGACCTCGACACGATGTTGGGCGAAGTCGTGAATGCGACGCGCAACATTCTTGACGCTGAAAGAGGCACGGTCTTTCTTTTTGATGAACTCAGCAACGAACTGTTCATTAAGGTCGCCACCGGACTGGATCCGATACGGTTACCTGCGGACAAAGGAATCGTCGGTGAGTGTGCGCAAACAAGGAAACTCATCAACGTGCCCGATTGTTATGCCGACGAACGCTTTAATCGGGCCATCGACAAACAGACGGGATACCGCACGCGCTGTATGTTGACGTTGCCCCTGATCGGGTACGAAGATTCTCTAATCGGCGTATTACAGATTCTGAACAAACACGACGGGGTCTTTGATGATCAGGACGAGTATGTCGCGATGGCGCTTGCCGCGCAGGCAGCTGTCGTCCTGCATCGGGTCAAGCTCACCGACGCGATAATTGCATCCGAAAAGCTCGATCGCGAAATTACAGTAGCGCGGGACGTGCAGATGGGCACTCTGCCGAAGCGCATGCCCGTACTGGAAGGCTACGATATCGCTGGCACCTTCACACCCACTGACCAGACGGGCGGCGATCTCTACGATTTTGTTCAGATTACCGACGAACAACTGTTCGTCCTTATGGGCGACGCAACCGGTCATGGCATCGGACCGGCACTTAGTGCGACACAAGTCAGAGCGATGTTGCGTGTCGCGCTGCGACTCGGCGCGAGCCTCACTGAAGCGTTCAGGCATATAAACGATCAATTGGTTGAAGACCTTCCCGATGATCGTTTCGTTACGGCGTTCTTCGGCTTACTCGACTCATCCGGACACAATATTCATTTTCATTCTGGCGGTCAGGGCCCAATCCTCCACTTCCATGCTCTCACGGGCGAATACGAGTGGTGTGAACCGTCGACGTATCCACTCGGATATATGGACCAGGTAAACCTTGGCGATCCGGTCGTAAAAGACATGGAGCCAGGCGATATTCTTGGTGTGATTTCTGATGGTATCTACGAGTACGAGAATGAAGCCGGGACGCAGTTTGGTCAGGCCGGATTGATCCGCATCATCGACCAATATCAAGGTGACACCATGGACGAGCTGGTTCGACGAATTATGGCGGCAACCTACGACCATGGTGGATCCGTTCCCCAGGCAGACGATATTACGATCGTCCTCATACGACGCTTGCCAATTTAGATCCTTTTTGACCACATGCGGGCTTTTGCCTGTGCGAACTGCATTCAGAACTCACTGGCGATCGGGAAATACATCGTTTAAGCGCTTATAGTTATAGGCACAACCAAGATGGGTAGATCTATACGGCGCAGTGTGTCGGCACAAAAAGCCCGCGGAGCAGGTGCACGAGTATGATATCGCGAGATGCATAACAAGTTCGTCAGAAGCTACGATTCGCTGAAGGACATTTACGACTTCACCGAGGCGTTCTTCGAAGCCGAAGACATCGTCGAGGAAGCACGTTATCCGGTGCATTTTGCCATGGAAGAATTGTTCACCAACATGGTCAAGTACAACCCGGGCAACAGCAACGATATCCTGCTCGATCTGGATAGGAATGAAGAACACGTGACAGTATCAATCACGGATTTTGATGTCGACGCGTTTGATGTGACAACGCCACGTAAGGTTGATACGAAGTCTCCGCTGGCCGACCGCCCGGTAGGCGGCCTCGGGCTGCACCTCATCAGGCATATGGTCGATACGCTGGATTACCACTACGGCGAACGGAAAAGCCGGATCACATTCACCAAAGGAATAACGCAGGCAAATGTTTGAGATTGAATTTAGCGATAACGGCAGAGTTGTCTGCTCAGGACGCCTGGATGCGGCCCAATGTGAGAAAGCACAGTCCTTCATGGACACACTGGGGAAGGCCGAGACGCTCGATTTTTCGGCGCTCGAATACATTTCGAGCGCCGGTCTCGGCGTTCTTCTCAAGACCCAAAAACGACTGGCCGAAACTGGGGCTGGTCTGAAAATAATAAACGTTAACAATCACATCGAAGACGTTTTCCGGTACTCGGGGTTCAACGCGATTTTTGATATAGAAACCGCTTAACGTTGAATTCTGCAGTCAGGAATTGATGGGCGTCTGGGAGGATGACGCAGTCCTGGCCAACAGCAGAAACTTCCTGATTCTCTTATTGAATCACCGACCCGGTCGCATTCGCGTGGTGCGACTTCGCCATGCTGTGGGATATTTATTGCCTCCCAAACCAACTTTCCGCGTTGTGGGCAGTATGTATGACTAAGCCAGGCGACAGAGAGTTGATGCGACAAAGCGTCGAGGGCAATCGAAAAGCATTCGAAACGCTGCTCATACGTTATGAGAAACCGGTGTTCAACGCGGCCTACAGAATGCTGAACAACAGAGAGGACGCACGGGACGTAACGCAAACGGCATTTTTGAAAGCCTATGAACATCTGAACGATTTTGACCCCAAATTCAAATTCTTCAGCTGGATCTATCGCATTGCGCTCAATGAGTCCGTCAACTGCATTAACAAGCGAAGTCGAACAGAGGCACTGGTCAGGGAACCGATCGCGGAGACAGGTGGACCGGAGGATGCGATGAATCAGGAAATGCGAAGTCGACATCTCCAGTCTGCATTGATGACGATAAAACCGGAATATCGAATGGTGATTGTGTTGAAACATTTTATTGACTGTAATTATCTGGAAATCAGCCAGATTCTCGACATTCCGGAGGGACGGGTTAAATCCCGGCTGTATTCAGGCCGGCAACTTCTCAAAGAAGCTCTAGAGGCTGAGCGGCTGCACTGATGGCGATCGATTCCAGATATGTAGATCTTATTAATGCCGAAATCGACGGACAGATTTCTGCTGAAGATCAGGTTGTGCTCGATCAACATCTGGCGGAGAACGCCGAGGCCAGAGCCCTCCATGAGGAGCTGACGCTCCTTTGTGGTGAACTCGATGCCATGGAGGAAGTAGCACCGCCATCGGATCTGCGCCAGCCTGCACTGGATGGACCGGGAATGGCGGGTCCTGCGGCCAGATCAATCAAGCCTCCGATCAAGCTTGGCTGGCAAACAGCACTCAATGAATTTCTTGGCATTGCAGCCGTTCGGTACGCAATGTCTTTTGCGTTCGGCTTCATTTTCGCCCTCACGTTCATCAGCTCGGACAAGATCTCAAGACACGCCTTCGATGATGTCACCGGTCTTGTCGGCACGATGAGTGACCGAGAGGCTGCAAGCGATACAGCGCTCGAGGACGATATGTGGCTCGATCTCAATGAGCTCGCCGGATCGGTAAGTCTGGACAGCTCGGAATCTCTCATGATTCTCAACTTTGACCTGGCATCACAGGACCCGGTCGAGATCGTGGCGCAATTTGACGACCGCAACATCTGGTTTAATGGTTTCGCACAGCTCGAAAGCGCAGGAACCAGCGTGGCTGCGCAAAACGGCAAGGTAACGGTGCGCATGGAGGGGCAGGGGCGCTATGCCGTCTACCTGCATTACTCCGGACGCGACGCAGCAACTGTCAGCCTGAGTTTTTTTGCGTCAGGACAGCTCTTGCACGAGGGGGATTTGGTACTCAGTGAGAAGAATTAGGCCGGAATTCCGTAATCGACCAACTTTTTGCGTCGTACGCGGTAATTCTGTTTATGCGGGCTCATTAAGGGCCTCAACAGGGGAATAAGAATGGCTACTTCATTTAACAAGACAGTTCCTATAATCGCGGCATTTGCGGCCGGAATCGCGATTGGATACCTCGTCTCGGGCATCCCGCCTCAGGGCGACGGTATGACCGGCACCGTGGCCCCGGCACAGCGTTATCGGGCCGAACAAGTCTCCGAAGACGATATTGTTTTGGGAGATCAGGGACTCGCGGAACTGATACAGTCCGATGCCTTCAACGCGTTGATGAATGACGCAGAATTCGCCGGCCTTCTGGCCGACGCACGACTCAGCGGAATTTTCGGCGACGAGAACTTCCAGGCATTTGCCTCGGACCCGAACTTCTCTATGCTGATGGCGGACGGAAATTTTGCACGGCTGGCGGCCGACGAGAATTTCTCCCGGTTGTTAGGCGACGAGAACTTCGCCCGACTCGCAGCGGATGAGAACTTTTCGATGTTGGCGGCCGACGAGAACTTTTCGATGTTGGCAGCAGATGAGAATTTCTCTCGTTTGTTAGGCGACGAGAATTTCGCTCGCCTCGCCGCAGACGAGAACTTCTCGATGCTGATGGCGGATCAAAACTTCGCGATGCTTGCTGCCGATGAGAACTTTTCCATGTTGCTGGCAAACGAAAAATTTGCGGCGTTAGTGGCCGACGAGCGTTTTTCCATGCTCATGGCGGATGGAAACTTTTCGATGTTGGCAGACGATGAGAATTATTCGATGTTGGCAGCGGATGAGAATTTCGCCCGCTTGATGGGCGACCAGAACTTCGCGCGACTGGCGGCCGACGAAAACTTCTCGATGCTGATGGCGGATGAACGCTTCGCAATGTTAGCAGCGGATGAGAACTTCTCCCGCTTGTTAGGCGACGAGAACTTCGCACGCCTGGCAGCGGATGCAAACTTCTCCATGCTGATGGCAGATGAACGCTTCGCGATGTTGGCGGCGGATGAGAACTTCTCGATGCTGATAGCGGATGAGCGCTTCGCGATGCTGGCAGCGGATGCGAATTTCTCCCGGTTAATGGGTGACGCAAACTTTGCGCGGCTGGCAGCGGATGCGAATTTCTCGCGACTAATGGGCGACGAGAGCTTCTCCCGACTGATGGGCGACGATAATTTTTCGAGGCTGGCTGCCGATGCAGACTTCGCGCGACTGTTTTCAGGCGCAAACTTTGCGGCCGCCTTTGGCGGAAAATCATATTCGAGATAATCTGGTCGCGCAGCCTGGCGCCGTTTTTCCTCGCTAGTAGCGTGTGAAACAAGCGTATACTCGGGGCGGATGTGTAAACATCCGCCCCGTTTTCTGTTTGCAATAATAATGAAAATTAAGCAGAGCAGACTAAAGTTCTTTTTCGTGGTTTCCGTCCTGGCGGCAGGCGGCGCCGGGTCTGCTATTGCGCAAGGCCTAACCACACTTGAAACACCCAATCTTCGACTCCTCTATTTCGATCCGGTACAGACTTACCTGGCGCCGCATGTCGCACGCTGCTTCCATAATTCACTGCGCGGCAATCAGGATCTGCTGGGATACGAGCCGGATGATGTAACAACCATCTTCCTGAGAGATTTCTCGGATTACGGTAACGCCGGCGCCAGTGCCGTTCCGAACAATATTCTCATCTTCGACGTATCGCCGCTCAGCTTCGCATTCGAAACCACGACGACCAGTGAACGTGTCTGTGCGGTAATGTCCCACGAACTGGTGCACGTCGCGACCATGGACCAGGCCACCGCGGCAGATGTGCGTTCGCGGCGCTTCTTCGGTGGCAAGGTGCGACCGGTGGCGAGTCACCCTGAGACAATTTTCTACTCGTACCTGACAAATCCCCGACGGGCGGCACCAAGCTGGTATCTCGAGGGAATTGCTGTGTTCATGGAAACCTGGATGGCTGGCGGTTACGGCAGAGCACAAGGCGCCTATGACGAAATGGTGTTTCGTTCAATGGTTCGCGACGATGCCTATTTTTACGATCCGCTCGGGCTGGAAGCGGAAGGAAGCAAGATTGACTTCCAGGTTGGCGTCAATAACTACCTTTACGGTGCCAGGTTCATGAGTTACCTGGCCTATACGTACTCACCTGAGAAGCTGCTCGCATGGATAACGCGACGAGAAGGTAGCGAAGGCCATTACATCGCTCACTTTCAGCAGGTGTTTGGCATGCCGATGGAGGAGGCGTGGCAGGATTGGGTCGAATTCGAACGCGAATTTCAGGCAAATAATCTCGAAGTCGTGCGCCAGTTTCCAATCACGCCCTATCGGGATATTTCCTCACAGGGATTGGGATCCGTATCCCGTTCTTACTTCGATCCCGAGACACGCATGGTGTACCTGGGGCTGCGGTATCCGGGTGTTGTCGCGCATATAGGTCGCATGTCAATTGACGATGGTGAACTGGTCAAGCTGGCCGATATCAAGGGGCCGATGCTGTACAAAGTGACATCGCTTGCTCTCGATCCTGAATCGAAGACGCTGTTCTTTGCGACCGATAACTATGCGTATCGTGATCTTATGTCGATCGATATAGAGACGGGACAGGAACGCATGCTGCTACGTGACGCACGTATCGGCGAAATGGTATTTAACAAGGCTGATCGTTCCCTCTGGGGTATCAGGCACCTGAACGGCATCGCAACACTGGTGCGAATCCCCTATCCCTATACAGAGTGGAACCAGATTCATTCCTTGCCGTTCGGCCAGGTGTTCTATGACATGGACATTTCGCCGGACGGGCAATTGCTGTCAACATCCTTTGGCGAGGTCAATGGCAATCAATCACTCCGGGTATTCAACGTCGAGTCCTTGTTGGCGGGCGAGCTAACGCCGCTCCGGCGATTCGATTTCGGACAGGCCGTGCCTGAAGGCTTCGTCTTCTCGCCCGACGGAAAGTTTTTGTTTGGGAGCTCGTATTACACGGGCATATCAAACATATTTCGCTATGAACTGGCGACCGAGGAACTGGAAGCTGTCAGCAACGCCGAGACCGGATTCTTCAGACCTGTCCCACTCGATGACGGTTCGCTGATGGTTCAGCGTTATTCCGGCGACGGTTTTGTGCCCACGATAATCAATCCGGAACCGCTCGAGGACGTTAGCGCGATTTCTTTCCTGGGTACTGAGGTAATCAGCAAGCATGCTCAACTTCAGGAATGGCAGGTTGGATCACCTGCGGACATTCCTCTGGAGACGATGATTACGCATGAAGGCCCATATTCGGGCATGACCAATATGGGCCTCGAATCCATATACCCGATCATCGAGGGCTATAAAAACGAGTTCGCGCCCGGTTTCAACGCTACGTTCTCAGACCCGATCGGTCTGGATCGAATCGACTTTTCTCTTTCTCACAGCGTCGCGAGCGACCTGCCAAGCTCGGAAGACGTCCACGCAACCTTGGCGTGGCAGCATGTCGCGACCAGTCAGACGCCGTTATCGGGTAGGTGGAACGCCGCTCTCCGGCACAATCCGGCCGACTTTTACGATCTGTTCGGCCCGACCAAGCAAGGCCTCAAAGGCCAGTCGGCCTCTGTTGGCTACGAAAAGACGCTTATCTGGGATAAACCTCGCGAAATGAGCCTCGAGCTCGAAGCCAGCCATTACATGAATCTCGAACGCCTCCCCAGCTACCAGAACATCGACGTGGCCTTCGACGAGCTGACAGCCGCCACGGCGATCCTGAGTTACTCTAACGTCCAATCGTCGCTTGGCAATGTCGATGACGAAAAAGGATTCACCTGGCAGTTGGGCGCCAGCGCCAATCATGTCAACGGCGAAACCACGCCGAAATTCTACGGCGGTTTCGATATTGGTTTTGCGCTTCCGATACGAAACTCTTCTATCTGGTTCAGGAACGCTGCCGGGTACGCAAACGGGGAAGTCGATGACGAGTTTGCGAATTTCTATTTCGGCGGCTTCGGCAATAACTACGTGGACAGCGGCGACATCAAGCGATACCGGCACGCTTACGCAATGCCTGGCTTCGAGCTCAACGAAGTTGGCGGAAGAACGTTTTATCGCGGGACGGCAGAGTGGAATCTGCCGCCGATTCGCTTTCGAGGTATCGGCGGCCCACGCTTCTTTCTATCCTGGGCTCGGCCCGCACTATTCGTGAGCACACTTCTCGCAAATGTGGATGACAGTGCACTCCGCCGAAGAGTCAACTCGATTGGCGCACAGGTGGATTTTCGCTTTACGTTGCTCTCCCGGCTGGACATGACTCTATCCATGGGTTACGCGGTTGGTTCCGGAGACGGAGTTACCGGCTCGCCGGATGAGTTCATGGTATCGCTAAAAATACTTTGAGCCGACGCGACTCCCGCCGCCTTAGTAGAATGCCCGGTTTCCCGGTCCGCCTGCCAATGCCATGACCATGGATTTTGTCGTTCATTCCCTGCTCGGACTTCTGCCGGTCATATGCTTCCTGGCCGGACTCGTCTATCTCGACAGCTATCGGCTCGTAGGCATTCGCTGGGTCGTTGGCACGATCGTCGTTGGCGGTTTCATCGCCGGCGCCAGCTACTTCGTCAACGCCTACCTGATCGACCTGCTGAGCATCGAATTCTCATCGTATACGCGGTACATATCCCCGCTTATCGAAGAGTCTTTAAAGGGTCTGGTAATCCTGATGCTGATTCGCCTTAACCGGATCGGTTTCCTGGTAGACGCCGCCATAATGGGTTTTGCAGTAGGCACCGGATTCGCGGTGATCGAGAACATGTATTTTCTGCAGGTTCTTCCGGATACCAGCACCGGCGTTTGGATCGTGAGGGGTTTCGGCACCGCCATCATGCATGGTGGCGCAACGGCCATATTTGCAGTCACCGGGCGCGCGCTGATATCGAAGCATAAAAAGCTTGGAACTGGTGCCTATTTACCTGGCCTGCTCGTTGCTGCAATCACGCACTCGGTATTCAACCACTTCTTCTTTTCTCCCCTCATGACCACGATTGGCGTTCTGATTGTTTTGCCGATGCTCATGAGCATCGTGTTTCAGCAAAGCGAAAAAGCCGTAGAGGCCTGGCTTGGCGTCGGATTTGATGCCGACACTGAACTTCTGGAGTTGATCAATTCAGGCGACCTTTCCGAATCTCATGTTGGAGAATATTTACACTCGCTCAAGGAACGATTCGAAGGGCCTATCGTTGCAGATCTGCTGTGTTATTTACGACTGCACGTTGAGCTTGCGTTGCGTGCCAAGGGCTTATTAATGATGCGCGAGAGCGGCTTCGAAATTGCGCCGGATGATGAGACTCGGGCTAAACTTGAAGAAATGCGGTACCTGGAGAAGAGTATCGGTAAAACAGGGAAACTGGCGATAACGCCATTCCTGCACATGAGTCGGAAAGACCTGTGGCAGTTCTACATGCTGGGCAAATAGAAATGTCGGATACGGGAGCACCAATGCGCACCATTCGCAGCTTTGTGCGCCGCACTGGCCGGATGACGCCATCTCAACAACGGGCGCTCAGGGACGAGTGGTGTCGGTATGGCATTTCGTACAGCCCCCAGACACTGCAACTCGACGATGTCTTCGGCCGCAACGCAGAAAAAGTGCTGGAAATCGGATTTGGGAACGGCGACACGCTGGTTCGGGCGGCCGCGGAACACCCTGAACTTGATTTTATCGGTGTCGAGGTTCACGAACCCGGTGCCGGGCACTGCATCCTGAAGGCGACCGAAGCCAATATCGACAATATACGCATAATCATTCATGACGCGATGGAGGTTTTACGCGACCAGATTGCGGATAATGAACTATCCCGGATCAACTTGTTGTTCGCGGATCCCTGGCCCAAGAAACGCCACCATAAACGTCGCATCATCAATACGCCGTTTCTCGATCTTGCCGCGGCGAAACTCTCGCAGGGAGGCGCGCTCTATCTGGCAACAGACTGGGAGAATTACGCCGAGCACATCGATGAGGTCATGCGCGATCGCGCCGACTACGCGCTTGTCCAGCGACGCAAACACGTTGGTGATCAACCACTTGACCGACATACGACCAAGTTCGAAGCGCGCGGACTAAAGAGAGGGCATTCCATCTGGGACTGGCACTATGTGCGACGCTGAGATTGCACTTGCGTCCCGTTGAAATTGGTCTATAACTACAGATACCGGCAAAAAAACATGGAGCGTGCTTATGACCAGCGAAAATCGCTTTTCCGTTCCACGACCTGCCATTGGGCGGTGGTATCGCCGCGCCAACGGACAGTTATTCGAGGTCGTAGCCGTTGACGAAGATGACGCAACTGTCGAGCTGCAATTCTTCGACGGCACAATCGACGAAGTCGATCTGGAAACCTGGGACAACCTTCGAATCATTCGTGTTGCAGCGCCCGAGGACTGGTCCGGTTCTGTCGATATGGACCCGGAAGATTTCAACGGCAAGGACGATGGCCAGTTGCCAGGCGGCTATCAGAATCCGTTTCGTTTTCTGGACGACCGGGAGTAGAGCGACAAACGGCTATTCAGCGTTGTCGGTTCGGTCCGATGACGACGATATTCCCGTCCCTGATTTCAACCTGGACTGGCCGCAATTGTTGCCCAGGGCAAGGTCCTGACGTGCAGAGCCCGGTTTCAATATCGTAGAGCGCTCCGTGGGAAGCACAGACAATCTGGTTACCATCTTCGGTTAAGAACCGATCGGGCTGCCAGTTGAGCGGATGCCCGACGTGCATGCAGAAATTCTGATAGGCGAAGACTGTTTTTCCCTTGCGCACCACAAACCCCTTAAAGGGCCAGTCCCCCTCGCCAATACAAAATTCTCTACATCCGGGGTCGTCGAGATCAGCAAAAGGCCCGATAGTCAGTTCCTCCAGGTCGACGTCGTCATGCACCATATTCTTCCACCGTTCGAGCATGGCGCCGGGCCACCAATATGGAGAGAACAATGGCGGGGATGCCAGTGGCAGCGGCATAAAGGAAGAAATTAAACCAGCCGATTGCCAACTGCACGTCCCCTGAGAAGCCCGCTAAAAACTTGCCTGCAAATGTCCCGATAGAGCTGAGCAGCGCATACTGTGTTGCGGTGAATTTGATATTCACGAGACTCGACATGTAAACGATCATGACAGTTGAGCCGAATCCAAGCGCGAAATTATCAAAGCTGATTGTCAGCGTCAGCAGCTCCAGCCTGGGGCCGACGAACGCCATTGCGGCAAAAAACAGATTGGTGCTAACGATGAATAGCGCGGCTCCGACAATGCACCGCGGCAGTCCGAATTTCAGTATTGCGGCCGCACCCGCACCGGTACCAATAAGCGACACCCAGAAGCCGTAGAGTTTTGCAACCGTCGCAATCTGGGCTTTCGTAAAACCTATGTCCAGATAAAACGGATTAGCCAGGATACCGAGAACGCGATCGCTCACATAAAAGGAGGCAATGAACGCCAGCATCACAAATGACCAGCGTTTATAGCGGCTGACGAAATCGACGAACGGTTCCACTACCGCGATATAAATCCATTGTCTTGCCTGCGCAGCAAAGGTACCTGACAGCACTTGCCCGACACTCGCCCGGACAACCGGTTCACGAGAAAGCAATGTGGTGACTATGCCGACGGTCATTCCCAGCGCCATCGTTTTATAGGCCATCGACCAGGATCCAAACTGCGCGATGTAAAATGCACCCGCGGTGCCAATGACAACTGCCACACGATATCCATACTGATATGAGGCCGCCAGCACGCTTTGCATTTCCTGTTCGGCCGACTCAATTCGATAAGCATCTATCACAATGTCCTGCGTTGCCGACAGGAAAGCGACCGCCACGGCGACCAGCGCAAAAGCCGTCATCTGGCTTGCGGGGTCAATTCCAGCCAGGATGAATATGCTCGCGGCAAGTGCCAGTTGCGATGCAAACAACCATGCCCGCCGTCGACCAAGCCATCGTGTCAGCAGAGGCAGCGTCAGCGAATCCACCAGTGGCGACCACAACAGTTTGAAACTGTAAGCAAAGCCTAACCAGGCGAAGGTGCTGATTGTGCTTCGGGATATGTCAGCGTCTTCCAGCCAGCCGGTCAGCGTCGCATATACCAGCGGAAATGGCAGGCCACCTGAAAAACCGAGAAAGAATATAAAAATAACAGGCCGCTGCAGAAAATAGCGCCAGTCACGGCGTTCGGATTCTCCCGTAATCGTCGGGGTATCGCTCAAAAAACATAGTCCATGGTTAGCGGCGCATGATCAGAGAACCTATCTGTCTTATAGATTTCGGTTCGCGTGACCTTGTCTCGCAGACCTGGCGTAACGACCTGATAGTCGAGTCGCCACCCTACATTGTTGTCCCAGGCCCTCCCCCGGTTTGACCACCACGTGTACTGTTCTGGTTCTTCGTTGATGACGCGAAATGCATCGACAAATTTCTGCGGCCCAAACAACTCATCCATCCACGCACGCTCTTCTGGGAGGAATCCGGAGTTCTTCTGGTTCGCCCGCCAATTCTTCAGGTCGATTTGTCTGTGCGCGATATTCCAGTCGCCACACAGGATGGTGTGCGAACGTCGACGTCTGAGTTTCTGCAGGTGGGGCATGAATCCATCCAAAAACCGAAACTTGGCTTCCTGCCGGATATCCCCTGATGAACCTGAGGGCAGATAAACAGAAACCACATTCACATCACCAAGCTGAACTTCGAGGTAACGACCTTCATCGTCAAACTCCTGCATGCCGAAACTTCGGATAACCTTTTTTGGTTTTGATCTCGTATAGACAGCGGTTCCGCTATAACCCTTCTTAACGGCATCCTCGTAATAGCAGTGGTAGCCGTCAGGCCGGAAACACTCATCGGCTAACTGATGTTCCTGCGCTTTGGTTTCCTGGATACAAACGACGTCGGCAGCCTGTTTTTCCATCCACTCAAAGAAACCTTTTCGGGCCGCCGCACGAATACCGTTGGCGTTAAGACTGATTACACGAAACAAATTCTGACTCCGGGCGAACTTCTATACACAACCGTGGATGATGTGATGAACATACAGAAATCAATTTATCTCTGTATCATACTTGTCTGTCTTCGATCATCCGCACGCCGAACGCGATGCGAGCAATCATACCGGAGCTTAACTGAAGTCCAATACCATGCGCGCATACAAACGTGAATTTATTGACCTTGCTCTTGAACTTGGCGTCTTGCGATTTGGCGAGTTTACGCTGAAGTCAGGTCGGGTCAGCCCATACTTTTTTAATGCCGGTCTTTTTTCCAGCGGCTACGCCGCGGCCAAACTGGGGCGCTACTATGCGTCGGCAATTGCCGAGTCAGGTCTCGAGTTCGACATGCTGTTCGGCCCCGCTTACAAGGGAATTCCACTGGTAGCGCTGGCAGCCGCGGCCCTGGCCGAACACCACGATATGGACGTGCCTTATGCATTCAATCGAAAGGAAGCCAAAAGTCATGGCGAGGGTGGCAACATTGTGGGCGAACCGTTGGCCGGAAAAGTACTTATCGTCGACGACGTGATCACAGCGGGAACTGCCGTGCGGGAAGCGGCGGATATCATCACGGCGGCCGGCGCCGACGTGGGTGGCCTGGTAATCTCACTCGATCGTCAGGAAGTGGGCTCAGATTCGCGGTCTGCCGTCCAGGAGCTCGAGCAGTCCCTGCGAATCCCCGTCATCAGCATTGTCGAACTGGCGGACCTGATCGATATGCTGGAGGAGTCGTCGGAGTATGCAGATTACCTTGAGCCAGTCGTCCAGTATCGGCAGAAATTCGGTGTTAGTTCCTAAAATATTGTTTTTAAAAGATTTATCATAAGGGTTTACACAATCGGGGAGTACAACTAAGCTTGAAATACGCGAACCAGTCCCTCTTTGCCGATCAGGATTTGTGTGATATTTGTCTTATGATTTCCCGGACCATCAAAGCGCTGACATTTCTATGTGTTCTCAGTGGCACAGCTGCTGCCCAGGACTCACAGAAACTCTATCGCTGGGTGGATAGCGAAGGCGTTACTCATTACGGAGACAGCATCCCGGCGAAATACGCCGAGATCGAGCGCCAGGTTGTGAATCAGCACGGTATTACGGTCGACGTAATGCGTGCAAAACGAACCGCTGAGGAAATCCAGGAAGAACTACGCCAGGACGAGCTGCGGGCGGCAGAAGAGTTGCAGCGTCGCGCCGACCGGGCATTGCTGGCGACCTACCTTTCTGTCGACGAAATCCTGATGCATCGCGATCGACGCGTCGAATTGTTCCAGGCACAGGCCCGCGTGACCGAGCTATACCTTCGAAACCTGCAGCGCCGGATGGACTCGCTCAACCAGGAAGCAGCAAAATATCGACCCTACAGTGATGACCCGGATGCGCCGATGATCGACCCCGATCTTGCGGATGACATGTCAACGACAAAACAAACCATCTCGCGACATGAGCAAAATTTGCAGCGGTTTCGGCAGGACGAACAGAGTATCGTCGCACGTTTTGATGGCGATATTGACAGGTTCAAGTCATTGAAGGGGCTGAACTAGCAGCAAGCGACACCATCAGATCATTTCTAGAATCCGCGCCTGACGCGGATTTTTTATCTTTCAGACCTGGCCTGAATGGCCAAATCCACCAGCACCACGCGATGAATCGTCGAAGTCTGTAACGGTATTGAATTCAACCTGCTCGACCGGAACAAAGACCATCTGCGCAATGCGCTCGCCCGGTTCGATTGCATAGGCCTTGCTGCCACGATTCCATATCGACACGAACACCTGGCCCTGGTAGTCCGAGTCGATCAGGCCGGTCAGGTTGCCCAGAACCAGGCCATGTTTGTGGCCCAGGCCGGATCTTGGCAGAAGGACTGCGGCGAGCGAGGCATCGCCGATATGAATTGCCAGCCCCGACGGTATGAGTACCGTTTCCCCGGGCGAAACCGTTAATACTTCATCGATGCAGGCTCGCATGTCGAGTCCGGCAGACCCAGCCGTCGCGTAGTGCGGCAGCGGAATGGAATCCCCTATGCGGGGGTCCAGAATCTTGAGTTGTATGGATCGCAATTTTTTATTCCGTCAGTCCCTGACTGCAATTGCAGGCAATTCAGTTTGCGTCTCGGCATTGATAACCTGCTCGTAGTGAGACGCGATCAATTCGATCAACGCATCGGCAAGCTTGCCTTTCTCTGTCATTGGAAAAGACATTTCGCCACCCGGCCAATAGACATCAACAGCATTGTCATCCGTTTCGAAGCCCAGATTGGGACCAACCAGGTTCGCGACGATCATGTTCAGATTCTTCTTCTCAAGTTTGCCCAATGCATACTCACGAAGGTTTTCCGTCTCCGCCGCAAAACCGACAGTAAACGGCCTGTCGGACAATCGTGCCACGGACGCAAGTACGTCTGGCGTCTTCACAAGATCGAGCGACATGCCACCGGCGGTCTTTTTGATTTTGCCCGCTTTTGCGGCAGCAGCGTGATAATCCGCAACCGCGGCCGCGCCGATAAATACATGCACACCATCAAGGTTTTCGTGAACGGCGGCGAACAAGTCTTTCGCGCTTTCGATGTCTATTCGCGCCACGCCGTCGGGCGTTTCGAGGCTGACTGGCCCACTAACAAGAATGACCCTGGCGCCGGCATCTCTTGCGGCGGTCGCCAATGCATATCCCATTTTGCCGGAGCTGCGATTGCTCAGGTAACGCACACTATCGATCGCCTCGTGCGTAGGTCCGGCGGTAATCATGACCGTCTTGCCATCGAGTGAGCCGACTCTTGGTGTCGTGACGACTGCGGGTGCCAAGACGGCCGAAGCTATGTCATCGGGCTCCAGCATTCTGCCTGGACCTGATTCACCACATGCCTGATCTCCCACGGCGGGACCCAAAATGCGAATACCGCGACTTTCAAGTTTTTGTCGGTTCTCCTGAACCGCGGGATTCGACCACATGACATGATTCATCGCCGGGGCAATGACGACCGGCGCTTCGGTTGCCAGGCACAGTGTTGTCAGCAAATCCGGTGCGGCGCCTGCGGCCAGCCGCGCCATAATTTCGGCTGTCGCCGGAGCGATGAGCACAAGATCAGCCCAGCGGGCCAGCTCGATGTGTCCCATGGCGGCTTCTGCTGCAGAATCCCACAGGTTCGACCGTACCGGCTGCCCGGACACCGCTTGCAGTGTCGTCCCGGTCACAAACTCACACGCAGACCGGGTCATTACGACCTGTACGTCCGCGCCGCGGCTTTTCAGCTTGCGCACCAGCTCCGGCGTCTTGTACGCGGCTATGCCACCGCTTATACCGAGAATGATTCTTTGAGTCTTCATTGCACGTATCGGATATGTGGGCCAGAAAGCTTAGCCCGTACGCAGCTTCAATATCCAGCAAATAGCACATTCATGGCCTGATTTGCGTATTGAATCACAGCTTTGAACGCCGCAGTCTCGGCGGTTGAGGCCGATATTCGGACAAAGGAAGGTCCATGGTGGGGAACAGGATAGTCGAATCCAGGGGGGCAATTGGCACCCATACCGGCGCGGCAGCGAGGCAGATGTCTGAAGTCGAACTTCTGGCAGTGATTCTCCAGCGAGGCGCGCAATCCGCAGGCACGCTGGCAATAGCACGACGCCTCCTCGCTCATTTTGGCGGCCTGCGGCGGGTGTTGAATGCCAGCCCTGCAGAGCTGGCGGCGCAGCGCGGCATCGGAGAGGTTCGTGTGGCCTTACTCCTTGCCCTCAGGGAGCTGGCGTGTCGCTATTTCGAAGAAACACTACCGATCGGCGAGGCCATTCGCAGCCCTCTGGATACCGAAACCTTCCTGCTGGCGCGGCTTCGTGACCGCCCACATGAGGTATTCTGCTGCCTGTATCTCGATAACCGCCATCGCGTGCTCCTCTTCGAGGAGCTGTTCCGCGGCACCATCGACGGTACATCCGTGTATCCGCGCGAAGTGGTCAAACAGGCGCTGGCAGTCAACGCGGCCGCGATCATTCTCGCGCACAATCACCCCTCTGGTGTCGCGGAGCCCAGCCAGGCCGATGAGCGAATTACGCGACGAGTCAAATCCGCCCTGGATCTGGTCGATATTCGACTCCTGGATCACCTCGTCATCGGCGATGGGACCACCACCTCGATGGCCAGCCGCGGCGTCCTGTAAGAGGTTCGAAAACGACCTTGATTAGCTGGCAATCTGCTGGTATAAAGTCTCGCTCTCTGCCCGCCGCTCGCGGGCATCCTACATTAGAATCAGAGACTTAAAGCAATGTCCAAGGTTTGTCAGGTCACCGGGAAGCGGCCACAGAGCGGTAATAACGTTTCGCACGCGAATAACAGGACGCGTCGGCGCTTTTTGCCGAACCTCCAGTACAAGCGATTCTGGGTCGAATCCGAGAAGCGATTCGTACGGCTGCGTCTGTCCCACAAGGGCCTGCGTATCATCGACAAACACGGCATCGATAAAGTGCTGGCAGATTTGCGCGCTGAAGGCCAGCGCGTCTGATCATCGGAGTCAAGGATAATGCGCGAAAAAATCAAACTCGTATCCAGTGCCGGAACCGGTCACTACTACACCACGGCCAAGAACAAGCGGCTGCATCCGGAAAAGATGGAAACCAAGAAGTATGATCCGGTGGTACGCAAGCACGTGATGTACAAGGAAGCGAAAATCAAATAGGAAAGATCCAATCCGCCTGCCTTGAGTAGTTCGATGCAATGAAAGGCGGGGATGGATTTTAAGTACCGATATAAAAAACCCGCCTTTGTGGCGGGTTTTTTTGTCGCTGCTCAATCTGTATCGCGGCTAAAGCCGCTCCCACGTTCTTTTAGAGACTGTGGGAGCGGCTTTAGCCGCGATACTTTTTAAGCCGCCGCGAGTTGATATAGGAACGCAGCCGTGCGCGAAAAATCCTCCAGCACCTTAATCCCACTGGCCTCTGCCTCGTTGCACCCAATCCGCCTGCGATGGCATTTGCAACCCGTTGTAAGGGGCGGATTGATCTTTAGCACGAATATCTATTTTGATTGCCACGCCGAAACGCGACCCGACAGTCAGACTCCTGCCAGTTGATATGAACGCAGCCGTGCTGAAAAATCCTCCAGCACTTTAATTCCGCTGGCTTCTGCCTCGGCGCACCAGTCTCTAAGTTGCTGCAGCAGTTTTTCATTGCTTACATTTGCGCCGCTCCATATCTCCGATAGCTTCTCGCGATATTCGTGGACGGTACGCAAGGCAGCATTGTCGGCCAACAAATCACTGAGTCGCTCCATGGCGTTTTGATCGAGCAGGGTTGGGCGACGAACGAGCAATTTTCTGGCCCGGCGATAGGCGGCTTTCCCGCTGGCGGATGCTTTCTCATTGCGAAAAACAGGAATCGTAACCTGCTTTGTGTAATCCCTGAGTACGTGCATGCGATTGATAATGATCGCCCTGAGATTGTCGACGTCAAGCTGCTCATCCGGCTGACTGTCAATCACCGGGCGCGGAGCAATCCGGTTTACTCTCACCAGGCGTAGCGCTTCGAGCGTTTTGATATAGAGCCAGCCGATATCGAACTCCCAGCGTCGCACCGAAAATTTGGCCGACGTAGGAAATGCGTGATGATTATTGTGCAATTCCTCACCACCAATCATCAGCCCCCACGGAACAATATTTGTAGCCGCATCGTCGCATTCGAAATTTCTATAGCCGGAGTGGTGACCAACACCGTTGATTATGCCGGCCGCAAATACAGGCATCGAGGCCATCTGGATTGCGATTATCGTAATTCCGGGTATGCCAAACAGCAGGAGATCAGCAACCACCATCACTATGATGCCGCCGTAGGGAACGCGGAGATAAATGTTTTTCTCGAGCCAGTCGTTTGGTGCGCCTTTACCGAACTTTTCGATCGTCTCCGACTTGTCCTTTTCCTCGCGATAAAGCTCTGCGCCCTCCAGCAAAACTTTCCTTAGGCCATAGATTTGCGGGCTGTGTGGATCGTCTTTCGTTTCGCAGTACGCGTGATGTTTGCGGTGTACGGCAACCCACTCCCGCGTCAGCATTCCGGAAGTACACCAAATCCAGAAGCGGAAGAAGTGTCTCAGTGCCGGGTGCAGATCGATCGACCTGTGCGCCTGGTCCCGGTGCAAGTACAGGGTGACCGCCGCCATAGTGATTTGCACCATGATAAATGTGGCGGCCACGTAGCCCCAAAAGCTCAGATCTAAAAGACCGTAAAAATATTCCATGCATTCTTTCCGTAATCTTGGGTTTCGACCGGCACTATAACCAATGCCGACGCGTTGGGCGATGCCACGCTTTTGCTGCGGCGCAATAACTTGGACAGAAATCCGGCCTCGAGGTTGCATGTTTTATGCTGGTTCCCGAGGGACTATAGTAAACGCCATGCCCGAGCTACCAGAAGTTGAAACAAGTCGACGCGGAATAGCCCCGTGGGTCGAGAACCAGGAGGTTCGGGAAGTGGTCATACGAGACCGCCGCCTGCGCTGGCCGGTACCCATGGAAATTGATCGTAATTTGCCCGGGCGGCAAATTCAGTCCGTTCGTCGCAGAGCCAAATATCTCTTGCTGGATACCGATATCGGCAGTGCCATGTTGCACCTGGGAATGTCTGGCAGCGTGCGCATAGTGGACGCCGACGAACCGGCCGCCAAACACGATCATGTTGACATCCGCTTTGTCAGTGGCAAGGCGCTTCGATTCAGGGATCCCAGGCGCTTCGGCTCTTTACTCTGGGCGGCTATGCCTGAGAACCATGACCTGCTGCGTGACCTTGGTCCTGAACCGCTCTTGGCAGAGTTTGATGGCGAGTATCTCTGGACCAAATCGCGCGGGCGACGCGTAACGATCAAGCAATTTATTATGAATGCATCTGTGGTGGTCGGTGTCGGTAATATCTATGCCAGCGAAGCACTATTCAACGCAGGCATTCACCCGAAACGAGCGGCCGGCAGAATATCGGCCGAGCGCATGTCAATTCTGGCAGCAGCCATCAAGTCCGTGCTCGATCTTGCAATTGAGGCGGGTGGCACGACGCTGAGAGACTTTCACGGCGGTGACGGTGAGCCAGGATACTTCAAGCAACAGCTCAATGTTTACGGTCGGGTCGATATGCCATGCCGGGTTTGCAAGACGCCAATCCGCGCCGTTGTGCTTGGTCAACGATCAACCTTTTATTGCCATCAGTGCCAGCGTTAACTTAAGGCGCTGTCTGGCGACATCGCTTGATTAGCGCCTCATTGACAATTGGCGAAACAAACTCGGATATGTCGCCGCCCATGCTGCAAATCTCCCGCACCAGGCTCGACGAGACAAAATTGTAATTCTCGTTCGGCGTCAGAAATGCGGATTCAACGTCAACCGCGAGGTGGCGATTCATGTTCGCGAGCTGAAATTCGTATTCGAAGTCAGACACGGCGCGCAATCCGCGCACGATGACTCCGAGTTTATGTTCCCGCGCGAAATCGACGGTCAGGCCTGTATAACCAGAGACCTCGATGTTTTCCAGATCATTCAGCGATGCCCGCACGAGGTCGACCCGTTCGTCCAGAGTGAACATTGGTTCTTTGCTTGGATTGGCCGCAATAGCGACCACGACACGGTCAAAAAGGCGGCATGCTCGCCGCACGAGATCTTCATGACCTAGCGTAATTGGATCGAAGGTTCCCGGATACATTGCTGCGACTGACATCGATGCTCCTTATTCAACGCTCACCAACGAGTACCGGACATTCCCGGTAGTCTTTTCCTTCAGGACTCGCCATCCGTCCGGCAATTCAGGAATTGACTGGTTACGATCCTGCTCGAGGTAGACACTCGCGCCTGGCGCCAGCCAGCCGCCTCCTGCGAGCAGTCTACACAAATCCTGCACAAGATCGGCAGCGAATGGGGGGTCAAGAAAAACGAGGTCATACTTTTGCGCAGCCGTGCCACCCAGGTAGGCTTGAGCATCAGTGTTGATAACTGAAGCTTCCCGGGCGTCGAGCATTGCCAGGCACTCCTGTAGCGCACCCACCGCGATTTTGGACTTTTCCACGAACAGAACTGATGCGGCGCCACGAGACAAGGCCTCTAACCCGAGCGCGCCGCTACCAGCAAACAGGTCGAGACAATTGGAGCCAGCCAGCGTAGGCGCGAGCCAGTTAAATAGCGTTTCCCGTATCCTTTCCGATGTAGGTCGCAATCCTTCCACGTTGGCGACCGGCAAAAGGCGGCTGCGCCATTTTCCGGCTACAATACGCAGCCGTCCTGGCTGCGATCCCGGGGATTTGCTTTTTTGATTTTGGTTACGTCCCATGCGCTGGATCGATCTCGTTCAGACAAGGACCCCAGATTACTCCAGGTCATCTTCAGGTAGAAACCCGTGTTCGGAAAAAAGAAAGAATCATCCTCCGGAGAAAAGGCCGGCTTCATTAAACGACTTAGGAGCCGGCTCAATAGCGGTGACAGCTGGCTAACCTATGATCTGGCGAACCTGGCGCCCGGCGGGAAGATTGACGAATCCGTACTCGATGACCTCGAAGCAGAGCTGGTCATGGCGGATATCGGTGTCGATACGACGGAGAGGATTATATCTGCACTGCAGAAGCAACTGGCTCGCAAGGAACTCAGGGATATCAATGCGCTAAGAGACGGCTTGCGGCAAATACTGGTCGAAATACTGCGGCCGGTTGCGGTGCCACTGGGGATTCCGGAGCAATCAAAACCGTTTGTCATTCTTATGGTCGGCGTTAACGGAGCGGGCAAAACAACGACGATAGGTAAGCTCGCCAAGAGATTTCAGGAACAGGGCCAGTCAGTCATGCTGGCTGCAGGTGACACTTTCCGCGCCGCTGCCGTAGAACAGCTGCAGGTTTGGGGCGAACGCAACAACGTCCCCGTGATATCTCGACATGCCGGCGCCGACCCCGCAGCGGTAATTTTCGATGCGTACGAAGCAGCGAGGTCAAAAAATATTGATGTGTTGCTCGCGGACACCGCCGGGCGCCTGCAGAACCAGCAGGGGCTGATGGATGAGCTTGCCAAAATGACGCGCGTGCTGGCCCGACATGATGAAAGCGCACCGCATGAGATTATGCTTGTTCTCGATGCCAGCCAGGGCCAGAACGGCCTGGTTCAGGCCGAGAAATTTCACGCAGCGCTGGGATTGACTGGCATTACGGTAACCAAGCTGGATGGTTCCGCGAAAGGAGGTATTCTTCTGGCCATCGCACACAAGATTGGCGTTCCTGTGCGCTTCATCGGCATTGGAGAAAGTGCCGGTGACATGCAGCCATTTGATGCCGAAGAGTATGTCGATGCGTTGCTTGACGAGAAGAGCCACCGTGGGAATGATCTGACTTGATTCACATTGAAGACGTTACAAAACGCTATCCCGGCGGACACGACGCCCTTAAGGGCTTGTCTCTGAGCGTAGACAAGGGCGAGATGGTTTTTGTTACCGGCCATTCCGGTGCAGGCAAGAGCACGCTTTTGAGACTCATAGCGCTGATTGATCGACCAACCAGTGGGCAGGTAATTGTCGATGGTCAGAACACTCGCCGGGTGACACGGCGGAGAATACCTGCTTATCGACGCCAGATCGGTATGGTCTTCCAGGATCACAAGCTCCTTTACGACCGACCTGTGTTTGACAACGTGGCTTTGCCGTTGGTAATCGCGGGTATTGGTCATCGCGAGGCTGCACGCAAAGTAAGAGCTGCCCTGGACCAGGTCAGCCTGCTCAACAAGGAAAAGCACCTGCCAGAGACGCTGTCGTCGGGCGAGCAACAAAGAGTCGGGATCGCGCGCGCAATCGTTAGTCGGCCGAAATTACTGATCGCTGACGAACCGACCGGCAACCTGGACCCGGACTTGTCGCTGGAGGTGATGCGAATATTTCGACGCTTCAACGAAGTTGGCGTCACGTTGTTAATAGCGAGCCATGACATCGTACTGATCGATCAGTTGGGTTGCCGGCGCATCCCCCTGGAAAACGGTACGCTGCAGATCGAGCCGGAAGAAGACCCTGTTGCCGAGTATGTCGAACGACTGCAAGCAGAACAGGGACATGACAGTTGGCAGCCATGAAGTCATCTGACGCCTTGGCGGCGCCGCGCAAGACCAGCCCGATTGCGAATTGGGCGGCCGTGCATTGGCACACAGCGGCGGCTGCTTTTGGCAGGCTCACGCGCCAGCCATTTGCAAGCCTGATGATTATTCTCGTGATTGGTGTAACGCTTGCGTTACCGGCCGCGCTGCATCTTGTTATCAAAAATGCGCAGTCTATAAGTTCCTCATGGGATAACGCACTGGATTTTTCCGTTTATCTCACGACCGACGTCACCCTCGAACAGGCGCAACGACTGGTAACTATCGTCAGTCAACGTGCCGATGTGGAAGACGTGCGACTTGTTGCTGCGGATGACGCACTAAAAGAGTTTCGGGAGCAATCGGGATTTGGCGATGCACTTGATTACCTGTCCGTCAATCCATTGCCGCACACCCTGGTTGTCCGTCCCGCATCCGCCAACACCGAAGTTTCGATAGGTCTGCTTAATGAAGAGCTGGGCAATTTGCCGGAGGCTGATTTTGTGCAGGTCGACACTGAATGGGTACAGCGGTTCCACGCGATTCTGGACATTCTCGAGCGTGCGATTGCGATCGGGGCCGGCCTGCTCGCCGCCGCGATCGTCGTTATCATCGGTAATACGATTCGCCTGGACATTCAGAATCGTCGCGAGGAAATCGAGGTAACGAAGCTTATCGGCGCAAGTAACGCTTTCGTGCGTCGCCCGTTTCTGTATACGGGCATTTGGTACGGACTCGCGGGCGCCTTGCTGGCGCTGGCGCTGGTTCGGTACGGGCTCTTCGCCCTGGAGGAACCGATCACCCGCCTTTCCGGTCTCTATAGCAGCCCGTTTTCAGCATTGGCGCTGGATCTCCGCGAGAGCCTGATTATTGTGGGGGCAGGGATCTCGCTCGGTCTCGCAGGATCGTGGCTGGCTGCTGCCCGCCACATGCGTCGAATCGAGCCCCGCTAGGTTTATACGCCGTTCCGGGTGCCGCCAGTTTACATAATCATGCAACGATCGTGTATGTAACTACCTGTTTTTAAAACGTTTTCGTTTTTTTCTTCCACGGAACCAAACGCCATTGTTAGCACTCTAAGGTTGGGAGTGCTAAAATTGCACGGCAAACGGAGGATAGTGAAACTTATGACAACGGCAGTCACAGCAATTGATCATGACCTGACCCTGAAAGGCCCTGTAGGTAGTCTTGATGCCTACATCCAGGCCGTTGGGGCTATTCCTGTTCTGACCAAGGAAGACGAACAGGCACTTGCCAATCGCTTCCGCGATGAGGAAGACCTGCAGGCGGCGCGCGAACTGGTTATGGCGCATCTGCGTTTCGTCGTTCACATCGCGAAGGGTTACCAGGGATACGGTTTACCGCTTGCAGACCTGATTCAGGAAGGCAACGTTGGCATGATGAAGGCCGTCAAGCGATTCGACCCGGCATTCGATGTGCGCCTGGTTTCTTTCGCAGTGCACTGGATTCGCGCGGAGATTCACGAATACGTCCTGCGCAACTGGCGCATCGTGAAGGTGGCGACGACCAAGGCTCAGCGCAAACTATTTTTTAATCTGCGCAAGGCGAAGAAAAGTCTTGCCTGGCTATCCCATGCAGAAACGCAGGCGGTTGCCGCAGATCTGGGTGTCAGCCCGAAAGAAGTAACAGAAATGGAGCGTCGTTTGTCGGCGCGAGAGGCCGTGTTTGACCCCGTACCGGATTCACGGGACGACGACCGCGCGTTTTCGCCTGCCGCTTACTTGCCCAGCCCTGATTCCGATCCGGCGAAGCTCGTCGAGAAAGATGATTGGCACGACGATGCGACATCACGCATGCATGAAGCGCTGAAAACGCTGGACGAGCGAAGTCAGGACATTCTGCAGTCTCGCTGGTTAACCGACGACAAACAGACGCTCCATGAGCTTGCAGATGTTTACGGTGTTTCGGCCGAACGCATTCGACAGATCGAAGCCAACGCGATCAAGAAACTGCAGGTCGCGATGGAAGTCTGATTGGCCAAAAAATAATGAAGACGAAAACCCCGCGTCGTGCGGGGTTTTTTTTGCATGCACTAAAGTTAACCGCTTCGCTCCTTCCGGAGCGGGACGCCCGCGCACCTTCGCCTTGCGAAGGTCGAGAACAGGGATATTCTCGATCAGTCCGCGCCGAAGTAAGGTGTTTCTTTACACCGATCAGGCGGATTGACGTTTTCTTATTATCCAAGTAGAGGTCAATCATTCGAACTCTGGAAATGAATGATCGCGCCTTTCTCGTACGACTCACTCATCTGTAGGTGCGTCTGCGATAAGTCACATAGCCACCATCTTCTATACCCATTGGGTCATGATGGGTCCAGTGGATCAAACCGCCAAGATTGTTCCACTCGTACATGCCCCGAAATGTGACCCGATCACCGACGCCAACCGGCACGCGACGGGCGAGATCGATGTTGTGAGCGATTAACAGTGTCTGGCCATTGCGCATGTCGAGAATGAACCGTTGATGGCGGGACCCATCGTTGTCGTCGCTGATTACGCGCGTCACGACACCTGAGGCTTCGACCCACTCGCCGGAGTCTCGGGAAGTAAGCTGACGGTCGTTCGTCTTGGGCATGAATTCTTACGAAGCGGTTAAAAAAAAACGCGGCAGATCACCCTGCCGCGTTTTGCTTGTTGCAAAGGTGCATCAGGAAGTCACAGGAACCATCGTAATCTCTACACGCCGATTCGCTTGTCGACCTGCATTCGTCGTGTTGTCTGCCACCGGCATGCTTTCGCCCAGGCCTATCGTAATCAGGCGCTGTGAGGCGATGCCCTGAGATTGAAGGTATTGTCGCACCGAACCCGCGCGACGTTCTGACAGCGACTGGTTGTAAGTATCAGAACCCGTACTATCTGTATGCCCGGCGACCTCGACTACGGTCCGGTCGAACTCCGTCAATACTGTCGAAACAGAGTTCAGCACATTAAAAAATGCCGGACTCAGATCCGCGCTATCCGTAGCAAAAGTAACGTTGCCAGGCATGTTCAGCGTAATGTTGTCGCCGATACGCGTAACGCTGACTCCAGATCCCTGGAGTTCAGCACGCAACTCCGCTTCCTGGCGATCCATGTAGTTACCTATGGCACCTCCGGCCAAGGCACCAACGCCGGCGAGAATGAGTGCGCGCTGCCTGCGTTCGACGGCATCATCTCCCGACGCCAATCCCACCACGGCACCGGCAATTGCGCCAATCACGGCACCCTTGGTCGTATCACTGGTTTTCGATTCCTGCGTATACGCATCCAGCGTTTCACAGCCACTCATCGCGACGGTCAAACCCGCCGATACTATGATCACTTTCAATGCTCTGATATTCATTGGTGTTCCTCTTAGCCACACATTCAGGCCGGCATCCTGGTCCGGAATTGCCGACCTGTACGAAGTATTCGGCGCTATTGTACGCGCCCTGATGCTGAACGGCGCCTGAAACAGGAGTATCCGCTTTGGTGGGCGCGCAAAAACGTGCGGCATGTCTCAGTTCCATAGCGACAACTGCAGAAGCCCGGGCACCGGAATTGACGCTAGAATACCGATCCGTTCATTGCATATCCCGGAAGAATCCATGCAGGAAACAGAGACCTGGCTGACGAAATACGGCGAGACCCACCACGATCTCCGCTTTGCGGCGATCTACTGGATTTCGGTCCTGACACTGGTTCTCGCCACCGTGGGGATGTTGTGGTCGTTGCCAATTCCCGCCGAATTTACTCAAATATCACCCGTGCTGAACTGGGGCAGCGCCTTTTTGATGGCCGCAGTCGTGTACTACTTCATTATCTCGATGCCACTCGCCATTGGCATGCTGCCGTTCATTTTCGGCATCGCCTTCAGCCAAATCTGGCTGCTGGATTCACCCTGGCCGCTTGCGCGGGTTTCCGCAAGCCTGTTTGTGGCCAGCCTGGTCGGGCTTTACCTGGGTCACGCCGGCAACGGCGGGCTCCGTGCGGTTGTTCGGGATGTTCAGCTGATGATGATTGCCCCGGTCTGGATGCTTTCGAACCTGTATCGGCGCGTCGGAATACCCTATTAGGGAATCAATCCGGTAGAATCTTCAACCCGCCTGAATCTGATGACGCCCCGGGAGGCTTTCTTGGCAACCGCAAACACCGCAGACATCGCTGCAGCCAGCAAACGGCAGCTAAACCCTCTGGATCTCTATGACATTCGCGCCGAACTGTCGGAAGAAGAATGCATGGTGCAGGATTCAGTTGCTCGTATGGTTGATGAAAAAGTCCTGCCCGTAATTCGGGAGGCATTTGAGAACCATGAATTCCCTCGCGACCTTATCGGCGAGGTCGCCAGCCTTGGACTTCTCGGAAGCTCAATTGATGGCTACGACTGTGCGGGTTTGAACTCCGTCTGTTATGGATTGATTTGCCAGGAACTGGAGCGCGGTGACAGCGGGCTGCGGAGTTTTGTCTCTGTACAGAGCAGCCTCGTGATGTATCCGATCTTTGCATACGGCTCGGAAGAACAGAAACAGCGTTGGCTGCCGGCGATGGCAAAGGGTGAGGCGATTGGTTGCTTCGGCCTGACTGAACCACAGGGCGGCTCCGATCCAAGTAACATGCGAACGCACGCAAAGCGCGATGGCGATGACTGGATTATTAACGGATCCAAGATGTGGATCACAAACGGCAATCTTGCGGATGCCGCTGTTGTCTGGGCGTCAACCGAAGCAGGCGTACGCGGGTTTATCGTTGAGAAAGACATGCCCGGTTTCAAGGCGCAGGAGATTGAGAACAAGTTTTCGTTGCGCGCATCGGTAACGTCGGCGCTGTTTTTCGACAACGTGCGCGTACCGGACGCCAATGTCCTACCGGGCGTTGTAGGTCTGAAAGGCCCACTCAGTTGCCTGACGCAGGCCCGTTACGGCATCACCTGGGGGGTTATCGGAGCGGCCCAGGCGTGCCTCAGTGAAGTCCTGAACTATTCCCAGGATCGAATCCTGTTTGACCGGCCACTTTCGCATAACCAGGCCATTCAGTTGCGCCTGGCAGATATGGCGCGCCGGATTACGACCGCCCAGTTGTTGTCGTTGCGCCTTGGCAGAATGAAAGATCAGGGAAACATGACGCCCACCCAGGTATCGATCGCGAAGTGGAATAATTGCCGCGCTGCTTTGGATATTGCCCGTGATGCCCGCGACATGCTGGGCGGAAGCGGCATCAGTGCCGAGTATGTTCCGGTACGCCACATGCTCAACCTGGAAAGTGTCATTACCTATGAAGGTACAGAGACAATCCACCAGCTTGTTGTCGGTAAGGAGCTTACTGGCGTCAACGCTTTCTGATGACACAGGGGTTGGAGCATGACTTTGACCCTGAATTGAATGGCTGTTCTGCCTGACAATCGTGATGTCTGGCGCATTGCCGCGCCAATGATGCTCTCGAACATATCCGTGCCTCTGCTCGGCATGGTGGATACGGGCGTAACCGGTCATCTGGAAAACGCCGAATACCTTGCGGCGGTCGCGATTGGTTCGACCATATTCGGCTTTATCTATGCCGGGTTTAACTTTTTGCGCATGGGAACAACAGGCATCACAGCGCAAAAATTCGGCGCCGAAGATGACGATGGACTGAAAGTCGCGCTGGGACAAGCTCTCGTCGTCTCTCTTGCGATCGCGGCGATGCTCATCATCTTGCAGATTCCGATTGGCGATTTATCGATGCGCTTGCTCGGCGCCAAAGCAGAAGTCGCTGAATACGCGAATCAGTATTTCTATATTCGGATCTGGAGCGCACCCGCGACGCTGGCAAATTACGCGTTGATCGGCTGGTTTCTGGGGCTGCAGAACGCGCGCGTGCCACTGTACATCGTCCTGATAATCAACGTGACAAACATTGTGCTGGACCTCTTCTTCGTGCTCGTGCTGCACATGAAGGTCGACGGTGTTGCGGCCGCGTCGGTAATTGCGGAGTTTTCCGGTTTGCTCTTTGGCGGCGTTTACGCCTTTCGTTATCTCGGGCGGCATCCGGGCCAGATGCGGGTCGCCCATCTGACGACGCTTGGGGAATACACGGCATTTTTCGCCGTCAACGCGCACCTGCTGATACGAACGATGGCGCTGATATTCGCTTACGCATTCGTGACGGCCGCCGGTGCAAGAATGGGTGCAATGATACTGGCGGCGAATGCAGTGCTCATGAACCTGATGAACCTGATGTCTTTTGCGCTTGACGGGTTTGCCCACGCCGCGGAAGCACTGGTTGGAAAAGCCGTGGGTGCAAAGAACCGGGACGCCTTGCGCGAGGCAGTACGACTGACGCTGCGATGGTCGCTCTATATGTCCGTCGCGTTCAGCGTGTTTTTCTTTCTCGCCGGACCGTCGCTGATCCGCCTGCTAACGGACATTCCGGACGTTATCGCGGTCACACTCGAATATCTGCCGTGGATGACTCTGATGCCGGTCGTGGCCGTCTGGTCTTACCTCTACGATGGTGTTTTTGTTGGGGCCACACGCGCAAAAGAAATGCGTGACATTATGCTTGTGTCAACCTTCCTGGTCTTTGTACCAACATGGTACCTGACGCGCGATCTCGGCAACCATGGTTTGTGGTTGGCGTTAGCGACATTCCTGGCCAGCCGGGGCATTGGCATGCACTACTATTACCGTGCGCGGGTATTACAGGCCGTGGCACCAGCTGCGCCATAGAAGTCACCTGCCAAAAGCTGCAAACCGTGCCGTCTCAGGCCTTGACCGACACTGCGTATATATCGCACTGCCCCTGTATGGAGGCGCGCGCCCAGACATAGGCGATGACGCCAGTGACGATATTAGCGGCGGCATACGCTGTGAATATCCCCGCTACACCAAAAAATCGTTCCGCAACGAGCGCTAAGGGCACATACAGGATCATCATTCGTCCGACGCTGATGTGCACCGCCGGCATGGGTTTGCCCATGCCGTTGAAAGAAGCGTTCATCACCATGACCATTCCGTACGCGCCATAACTAATGGGGACAATCAACAGGAATAGTGTCGCAACACTCCTGACCTCGCTGTTCTCGCTGAACAACGACGGTACCCATTCCCCGGAAAGTGCCAGCAGCAAGGTAATCCCCAGTCCGGAACCCAAACAAAATATTGTGCAAAGTTTGAGTGCCCTGAATATGCGGTCGGGACGATTACCTGAAACATTCTGCCCAACGAATGGGCCAATGACCGCCGATAGTGCGTAAAACATAACCAGTGTCAGCGATTCTACCCGGCTTGCAACTCCGAAACCGGCCACTGCTTCCGGGCCGTACTTGGCAAGCGTAGCCGTGATAACACCTGTTGCGATGGGAATGATGGCATTCGTACCCGCGGCCGGAATGCCCACATGCAGAATGTCCCGCCAGGAACTCACGAGCTCTTTCAGGTCAGGCTTGTTGAAAGTCAGCATGTCCAGACGAATTCGCATCAGGTAGACCGTGCCAACAAAAATTGCGCCGCGAGCCAGCAATGCCGCGAGAGCAGCGCCATTAAGCCCCATGGCTGGAATCGGGCCGATGCCAAATATCAGTATTGGGTCGAGCACCACATTGACGATTGAAGCGATGACCATCAGCATGCTGGGCAGGCGTGTGTCACCCGTCGCCCGCATGCTGCTCATTCCCACCATGCCGACAACGACGAAAGGCACGCCCATGTAAAGGATCTGCATGTAGCCGGCAATCAGTGGAAGCATGTCTTCCGGTGCGCCGAGCAGCCGAAAAAGTGGCGCAATGGTTAGAAGGCCGATGACGCACACGATCACGGTAATGCTGAAGGACAGGATCAGACTGTCGGTTGCCAGCCGGCGGGCGCGGCGATGATCGTCTGCACCAATTGCGCGAGCAACAACCGAAGACGTGCCGGCTCCAAGGCCGATTGCTACGCTGGTTACAACCATCAGTACAGGAAACGCGAAGCTCAATGCTGCGAGCTCCCGAACGCCGACCCTGCCGATGAACCACATATCAATAAAGTTCTGCATCATCATCATGAAAATGCCGAACAATACAGGCACCGTCATGTCGACCAGCTGTCGGCCGACTGACCCTTGAGTCAGACGTGGTTGCGGTGACGCCATGAATTCTTCCGGGAAACGAGTTCGCTGCGGAGCGCCAGGTCGGCCGCCCGTCAGGCGGCTCAACTATGACTTAGCTATTCGAATCGTGCAATCACTTATGATTGGCGCGGTATTATCGATGCTTTTCCCCGTTCGGGGGTCGGTGCGGAGTGCACATGAAACTGAATTATGAAGTCCTCATTGACGCGAATCTCAAGGACGTTTGGGCCGCGTTCGAAGATACCCGGAAGATGGGCCGCTGGCAGCAGAATTTTCTATGCTATACACATAAGTCAGGCGTACCCGGTCAAACCGGCTCGATTGCGGAAATCACATACGACGAGAATGGCAAGAAGGTCGTTTTGACCGAAACCATTACAGAGCGTCGCGACGATGCTTTTCTGGCGGCAAGTTATGCGTCAAGCCACGGCTCGGCACTGATTGTCAATCGATTCGAGTCACTCGATGCCTCGTCGACGCGCTGGACGGCATGGTGCAATTTCAGATTCAGAGGCGTTATGAAACTTGTGTCATTGTTTCTTAGCGGGACCATCCGAAAACGTACAGAGGGCGACATGCAGAGATTCAAGCTAATGGTTGAGTCCGACATTGCCGGAAATCAAACGTGAGCTGGAAAAGGCTGAGTTCCCGCGTGGTTTACGACAACCCGTGGATCACCGTGTTCGACGATAAAGTCATCAACCCGGCGGGCGGCGAAAACCAGTATGGGCGCGTGCACTTCAAGAGCAAGGCGATTGCCATCGTGCCGCTGGACGAGGAGGAAAACACGTGGCTCGTCGGTCAGGATCGATACACCACTGGCCATTATTCCTGGGAAGTACCGATGGGTGGTTCCGATCCAGGTGAAGAGCCTGCAGATGCTGCCAGACGTGAGTTGAAGGAGGAGACGGGTCTGACAGCAGGAATGTTGCAGCCGATAATGCGCCTGCACACCAGCAATTCCATAACAGACGAGGAAGGATTCGTATTTGTAGCGAAAGAGCTTCGGGAGGGGGCGCCTGCGTTTGACGATATGGAGGTTTTAGAAATCCGCAAACTGCCTCTTGTTGATGCAGTAGAAATGGTAAGACGGGGCGAAATTACCGACGCCATAAGCGTTGCCGCACTATTGAGAATTCACTTCCAGGGAGACTCGGATCAATAGATCATTTGTGCTGAAACGACGTAGCGCATCGGTCCGCCCGCTTCCATAGCGCTGAACGGATAGCAGGTGACAAGACTCAACGTCGGTGTATCTGTGTCGAGAACCAGGCTGCCGCGACGGGAATCCACGACGTCGATGCTTGAAACCTGGTAGAGGTGGTTGCGGCCGTCGGGCATTTCGATTTGAATCGATTCACCACGCTTCAAGTACTGCAGAAACTGAAAGTGTGTGTCTCGATGCCCGGCAATGATGCTGTTGCCAGTCTGCCCAGGTAGCGCACTGATGCTCAGGTGGCCGGGTCCGAACGCCAGCGTGCGCCCGGTCCCGCCGGACAGGACGATCAATTCAGTATCACCACCCCGCGCGAGAAGACGGGCGACCGGCCAGGTATCGGCCCAGGGCCATGGCGCCGGCCGCTCGCTGCCGTCGCCCGCTTTGGCCCACGCCCGCTGCATGAGTTCCTGCGCCACCCAGGCTTTCGCCGGGATGTAAGCACCCTGGCCAAATTGCCAGAATCCCAGGCACAAGAGTGAAGACACGAGCAGTTGTCCTGCGCGTCTTCTAACGGCGTACTTGTTCAGCATTCTCGGATCTCCTGCGGACCAGCGTTATTAGCAACACTGCAAGCACGATCAACATGAGACCGTTCAATCGATACGCACCGGCACCGGTTGCGGTCGCCGGAAAACCAAAAATTGCCTCCGCACTCTGTCCGTATGGCAGCAGACCGGGCACTTGTTCTTTGTTCAAAGCAGCGCTCTGCGGTCGGGCAGGCGTTTTATCGACCGCGACGAGACTCGTATATTTACTGACGAGATGATGCGAAAGTGCGGTTTGAATGATAGATTTGCGCATCGAGACTTCGTCTGCGCCCCTGCGGCTGCGATCCAGCAGAGCATCGATTCGCGCACGTGCCCACAAAGCAGCTACGCCGGGGCTCGAGGATCCAATGTCTACCGGCAGCTCCGCCGCCCAGCTGCCTGCGGCTGAATTCCCACGGATCATGACCAGGTCCGAGTCACGAGCGGCGTTACTGAGCTGAGCGCGAATGAATATCGGTTCGCCGGCATACAGGTCGGGCACGATCTCCGGATAAGACTCTGCAACAACCCCATCGGGCCATTGAATCGTGATGTCGGTAATCTGCGGCCGTTCGATCTTTCGAAACAGCCGTTCCATTTTCTCGTTAACTTCATGCAACGCGCCTATGAATGTAAATGTCCCACGTCCTGCCTCTGCTGCCTTGCGCATGAACCAGCTGTTCGGCGCCGAGCCAATGCCGACTGTGAATAGTCGCGCATTGCCGAGCTGACCCTCTATCAGGCTGAACAATTCCTCTTCGTTGCCGACACTGCCGTCCGTGATGAAAATGACTTGCCGCAAGTGTGTTTCAGTGTCTGCAGCGCTGAGCGCCTTCTGTATCGCTGCCTGCATTTCGGTACCGCCATTGGCCGCTAATCCGGTGACGTAACGTTTTGCAGTGGCGAGATTCGCCGTCGAGGCGATCACGTTTTCCTGGAATAGAACACTGGTTACGGAATTGAACTGGACAACGTTGAAGCGGTCGACCGGCCGCAGGCCGTCAAGCGCCAGAATGAGCGCCCGTTTCGCCTGGTCAAGCGACGTTCCGTGCATCGAGCCTGACGTATCGATCACGAGAAGAAGCTCACGCGGCGCCGATTGGGTTGGCCCTGATACATCATCGGGAGGCAGCATCATTAACAGGGCGTAAGGTGCTCCGTCGACAGACTCCGTGAACATCATGGCGCGCGGCGCTGCATCCGCTACTGGCTTCCAGGTAAGTTCGAGGTCATGATCCATTGGCGTGTCGCCCGGCGCCAACGCGACCGCATATCGATTGCTGGACTTATCCACCTTGATCGGGTGATAGCGGCTGGCGATAAATTCCAGTGGGACGCCGGCATTGAGCTCGGCGTTGAAAATGAGTTTGTGGTCGACTGCATGATTGACAACCGGCGGCGTTACACGTGATGCATCCGGCACGACACTGGTATCAGGTGACCAACCGGATCCCTTGCGGCCTGGCAGCGGTGTTCCCGGTATATAGCGCGGCGTTATTGCAACCGGGAAACGGATACTGAACGTACCCTCGTCAATTCGCAGCGTTTCCAGATAGTCAATCTCGATCTTGACCGTCTCGCCGGGCGCGATGTTTGCAACAGAAGTAGTGAACAGGTTGGCGCGTTCTTGCTGGACGAGGCTTGCCTTCTTCCCGGCAGCCTTCGCTGTTTCATATTCTTTTTCGGCCTGTTCTTTTTCCCTTACCTCGCCTTCGATGAAGCGCTCCCCTATATGCATGCGCAGGTGATCGACTGCAGCCGCATCAGGAAGCGGGAATACATACACGCCCTCAACCCACTCCGAGCCCGTGTTACGAAACGCCTGTTTCACGCTGACTCGAGCCACCAGGCCACTCACACTGGCGCTGATCTCGGTATTCATGCGGGTCGCAACGACATATCCGGACTTCATTTTCAGCAACAGACTTCCGGCTCGCATCTGACCCGGCGTGACCTCAGAGATATCGTCCTGAGCGTCCTGCGCGAGTACCGTGCTTGCAATCAGTGTAGCCAGGAGTACGGGAAGCCACCTCCGGGCAGCCTGTCTGCGCAGTATTGCCTTCATCCTTGTCGCTGCTTGCGTTCGCTGGCTCGGGTGCATACCGGGATGCCAGGACGAGCGGCCACTCTGTCGATACCCGTTCGCTTTTGTGTACTCTGCAGCTCGGTGCTGTGTCATTGCCTGTCTCCATCGATTGACAGGGAGAATTAGAGCTTTGTTTTGCGGGGTGTTGAGGGCGCCGACATGGCAATGCACCGGCGTAATGTGGCAAATTGTGGCCTTCAGGCAAGTAAGTGAAAAGTATGTCCAAACGAATTGCCATTGTTGAAGACGAGCAAGCCATCCGTGAAAACTACGCGGCAGCGTTTCGCCGCGAGGGATATGACGTCGATCTTTTCGAGGCACGCCAGCCGGCCATGGATGCGTTTGCCGTAAGACTCCCTGACCTGGTCGTTATCGATATCAACCTCAAGGATGAGATCGAAGGCGGATTCGAACTCTGCAGGGGACTGCGAAGCCTCTCGAGTGACATCCCGATAATTTTCCTGACGGCCAGGGACAGTGAATTCGATGCCGTCTCCGGATTAAGACTTGGCGCGGATGATTACCTGACCAAAGACATCAGCCTGCCGCACCTCATGGCGCGCATCGCGGCACTATTCCGTCGTCTCGACGTCATGCAAAAGCCGCAAGGCGAAGATAACCGCCTGCGGCGCGGCGAACTCGAGCTTGATATCGATCGTATGACGGTAAGGTGGAAGAACGAACCCGTCGGCCTGACGCTGACGGAGTTTTGGATGGTGCACGCCCTGGCGCGCTATCCGGGACACGTTAAGAACCGACAGCAATTGATGGACGCGGCGCAAGCCGTGCTTGATGACAACACGATTACGTCTCACGTCAAGCGGATACGCCGCAAATTCATTGCGCTGGATCCTGATTTTGAAGCCGTCGAAACCGTCTATGGAATGGGTTATCGCTGGCTGGCCGATTGACGCGACGGCATGAATCTCAGAAGACAGTTGTTGCTGGTGAGTCTTCTCACGCTGATTCTCCCATGGGCGGGTTGCCAGTTTATTCGTGAAACTGAGTCCGCACTTCGCGAAGTCCAGGAGGAAATGCTCGGCGGGTACGCCAGGGCCATCACCGATTCCCTGTCGCAGTTTCATAATGAATTCCTGTCTGACAACCGCGGCGGCGATCCGGCGTCAGGTCGTCTGTACGCGCACCCGTTGCAAAGGGGCCCGTTGGTAGACGGATATGTCGACGAATGGACTATTCCGAATGGCGCGATGGCGACGCTGCGTGGTGCGGACGGACCAATTCGGTATGCGATGGGCTCATACGGACAGTATTGGTACCTTTTTGTCGATGTTCGCGATGCAAATATCGTCTATTCGCGAACGAGAAATGCTGGGGAGTCCGCAGACTTCGCAGATGGCGTGCTGCTGACGAGTGTTGATCATTCAGGCGAGTTGACCGAATTCCGCTTCCAGGCAGAAGCGCCAGGCAAGATCACTGCGATCCGGCATAGTGGTGGCCAATCCTTCGAAGAGACTCGAATTCTTGCGCACTGGCAGGATACGGCAACCGGTTACGGCCTCGAAGCCCGCATCCCCAAAGTCCTGGTTGCACCAAACCTGGGGCTTGCCGTATTCAATACGAAAGACGCCAAGAGTGCCGGTGTTGTCAGCGCAAACTTCAGCGGCCCGGTGCCTGGCAGCATGGTCGCTGTTTCGCCCGTTCTCCAGAGCGTGGCGGCTGGCTACGTCCAGGATGGCCTGCGCCTGATCATCACTGACAAGGACGGCTGGCGGCTGGCGCAGGCAGGAAGCATCTTGACGTCCAGCGGTAATGACGGCACGCAACAGTCCGGCTGGTTGCGCATTATTTACAACCTGCTTCTCGAACCTGGCGCGGATGCCGCACTCGCGGAGCCTGCGCCCGGCGGCCGCGAACAGCAAAGCTATATCAGTGAGGCGTTACAGGGGCGTGATGGAGCTGCAAGATGGTTTCGGAGCGTCGATACAGGAAGAGCCGTCGTATCGGTCGCTCAGCCCATATGGTCAGGCACTGTGCAGACGGGCGCGATCGTGCTGCAACAAGGGACCGACGCCATTTTGAGCCTCACCAATACAGTGCTGACCCGATTGGCCGTGTTGACACTCATATCCATGCTGGTCGTCGCCGTGGTACTGATCGGCTACGCAAGTTGGCTGTCGCTGCGAATCCAACGCCTGAGTAACGCCGCCGAACACGCACTCGATGAACGAAAGCTGCAAATTGCGTTGCCAAGCGCACTTGCCGGCGATGAGGTCGGCGACCTGTCGCGAAGTTTCTCCAGCGTATTGAAACAACTCGGCACCTATAACGAATACCTGCGAACCCTCGCCACCAAACTGTCACACGAGTTGCGCACGCCGCTGACGATCGTCAGGTCCTCTCTTGAAAACCTGGAACACGAGGACCTTTCAGTTGACGCAAGGGAGTATGCCGCGCGTGCGAAGGAAGGCACAGATCGTCTGCAGAAAATCCTGAGCGCGATGAGCGAGGCCAATCGCACCGAAGAGTTAATGGAGAACGTGGAACCGGAAACCTTCGATCTGAGCGCTGTGCTGGAATCGACGGTTTCAGCCTATGCGGCTGCCTGGCCGGATCGGGAATTCTGTTTCGACCGCGAGCAACAAGCATCATACGTGCACGGGTCACCGGAACTGATCATCCAGATGCTCGATAAGCTGGTCGATAACGCTGTCGATTTCACCTCGCCTGGTGACACGATTTCGGTATCGGTTCAATCAGAGTCCGGTTACGTTGCCATCGCTGTTAGCAATCCCGGGCCATCGTTGCCGCAAGAAATGAAAACACGCTTGTTTGACTCGATGGTTTCGGTCAGGAGCGGTGACCCCGGCAAACACCTCGGACTGGGACTCTATATTGCAAGAGTCATTGCAGAGGGTCACAGTGGATCGATTGAGGCCATTGATGCGGACGATGGCGTGACGATTCAGGTTCGAATTCCTGCAGCAATTCCAGCGACTGCGCCTTAATTAAGCTGGATTCGAGCGACGAATTTCGACCGACCGCTCATGCCGGCACTAGACGTCGAGGTAAGCGGTAATGCCTGCGGCGGCCTCGCGTCCCTCGAATACCGCCGTGACGACCAGGTCCGAACCACGCACCATATCGCCGCCGGCAAAGACTTTGGGGTTCGTAGTCTGTAGCTGGTACTTGCCGAGGGAATCGACGCGCACCCGGCCGTTCGATAAAACCCCGATATCGAAATCGTGAAACCAGTCCGGCGGATTCGGCCTGAATCCAAATGCAATAATCACGGCGTCGGCAGGAACGATACGCTCCGAGCCAGGCACAGTCTCCGGACGCCGCCGTCCGTCCACATCCGGCGCACCAAGCTCCGTCTTCTGCAGTTTTACCCCGGTTACATGATCCGCGCCGATGATCTCCACCGGCTGCTGATTGAACAGGAAGTTGACCCCCTCTTCCTTGCTATTTGCCACCTCCCGGCGCGAGCCGGGCATGTTAATCTCGTCGCGCCGATAAGCGCAGGTGACGCTCGCCGCACGCTGTCGAATCGCGGTTCGATTGCAGTCCATTCCGGTGTCGCCGCCACCGAGCACGACCACGTGTTTGCCACGCAGATCAATATGATCGACTTTATCCTGGTCAAGCCGCATTTCCCGACGAACGTTCGAAACCAGGTAAGGCAATGCCTCATAAACGCCCGCCAGCTGATCGCCGGCGAATTCACCGGTTACGGCCGTGTAGGTACCCATACCCAGAAAAACCGCGTCGAATTCGGCGATGATCGATTCAAAAGACACATCAACGCCGACACGCGTATTCAATACAAACTCGACGCCCATGCCTGCCATGATTGAGCGGCGTTGCTGGACGACTGTCTTTTCCAACTTGAATGGCGGAATGCCAAACGTCAGCAGTCCACCGATTTCCGGATACGCGTCGAATACAACAGAGCGGATGCCATTTCTCGCCAGGACGTCCGCAGCCGCGAGTCCGGCCGGACCTGCGCCAATGATTCCAACGCGTTTACCGGTATCGACGACGTTCGACATATCCGGGCGCCATCCCTGTTTGAAAGCCTCATCCGTAATGTATCGCTCGACATTGCCGATACTCACGGCACCAAGGCCATCATTAAGTGTGCACGCGCCTTCGCACAATCGATCCTGCGGACACACCCGGCCGCAAATCTCTGGCAGGGAATTTGTCTGATGCGAGAGCTCGGCTGCCTGGAATAACTTTCCCTCTTCAATCAGGCGCAACCAGTCGGGAATGAAATTGTGAACCGGACATTTCCACTCACAATAAGGGTTGCCACACGACAAACATCGCCCGGCCTGACTCGCAGCGTCGGCGCCATCGTAAGAGGCATAGATCTCATCGAAATGCTTTATGCGCACCTCGACAGCCTGTTTCTCAGGGTCGCGACGAGGTACTTCCAGAAACTGAAGTGGGTGCCTGGGCATTTCTAAGCCGCCAGCCGGAAACCGTCGAGCAGAGATCCGAGCTCTGCAGCCTTGGGTTTCACGACCCAGAACCTCGGCAGAAAAGTGCGGAAATCATCGAGAATGTCCTGACCCCATCGACTGTCCGTATACAGAACATGCTGGCTTATGAGCGCCCGCAAATGATGCAGATATGCCTCCATGCTTTCCGGCTTGATGCGATGAATATCGATCAGATCATGGTTGTACAGATCCACAAAATCCCGGTCCAGGTCGAGCACATAAGCAAAGCCGCCGGTCAGTCCCGCTCCGAAATTGACGCCGCTGCGGCCCAGCACGGTGACCACACCGCCGGTCATATACTCGCAGCAATGATCACCGGCACCCTCTACGACTGCCGTCGCGCCCGAATTTCGCACGGCGAATCTTTCCCCGGCCAGGCCGGCCGCATAAATCTCGCCACCCGTCGCGCCGTAGAGGCAGGTGTTGCCGATAATGACCGTCTCTTTTGCGTCGAACACAGCATCTTCCGGTGTTCGAATGATGATCCTGCCGCCAGTCATACCCTTGCCGACGTAATCATTTGCGTCGCCGGTCAGGCTCATGTTCAAACCGCCGACGTTCCACGCACCGAAACTTTGACCGGCCGTTCCGCGCAACTGAAGATCGATCGGCGCATTCTGCATGCCGTGGTTTCCATATCGCCTGGCAATTTCGCCGGACAGCATTGCGCCGATTGTCCGATCATAATTGCGTATGTCGAACGCGAAAGAACCACCCGATTTCGCTTCGATGGCCGGTAAAGTTTCCTTGAGGATCCTCTTGGCGAGCTCCGCCTGATCGAAAGGATGATTCCTGAGATCGGTACAAAACTGGGGGCTATCCGGCGCCAGCCCCGCATTTGATATGATCGGCTCAAGGTCTAACTGCTGCTGCCGGTTTGTTTCGCCGGGCAACACTTCCATCAGTTCGACCCGGCCAATGATCTCGTCGAGACTTCTCGCGCCGAGTTCAGCCAGCTGTTGCCGAACCTCCTCGGCAACAAAGCGAAAAAAGTTGACGACCATATCCGGGAGCCCGGTGAAATATTCGCTGCGCAGCACGTTGTTTTGCGTAGCGACGCCCGTAGCGCAGTTGTTCAGATGACAAACCCGAAGGTACTTGCAGCCCAGTGCAATCATCGGCGCAGTGCCGAAGCCGAAACTCTCGGCACCGAGGATTGCTGCTTTGATGACATCCAGGCCGGTTTTCAGGCCGCCATCCGTCTGCAACCTGACCTTGTGGCGCAAGTCATTAGCGCGTAACACCTGGTGTGCCTCCGAAAGTCCGAGTTCCCAGGGACTACCCGCGTACTTGACTGAACTTAGCGGACTGGCACCGGTTCCGCCATCGTAACCGGAGATGGTAATGAGGTCCGCATACGCTTTGACAACACCCGCCGCGATTGTCCCAACGCCTGGCTCCGCAACCAGTTTGACGGATATGAGAGCCGTCGGATTGACTTGCTTAAGATCGAAGATCAGCTGTGCCAGGTCTTCGATCGAATAAATGTCGTGATGAGGCGGTGGCGAGATCAGCCCGACACCAGGTTTGGCATAGCGCAGCTTTGCGATCATGTCATTGACCTTGTGCCCCGGAAGCTGTCCGCCTTCGCCGGGCTTCGCGCCCTGCGCGATCTTGATCTGGATAACCTCGGCATTGACCAGGTACTCTGCCGTTACCCCGAAACGACCAGACGCGACTTGCTTAATCTTGGACATGCGCTCGGTCCGATAGCGCGAAGGATCTTCCCCACCCTCCCCTGAGTTCGAGCGTGCGCCAATCCGGTTCATTGCGATTGCCAGCGCCTCATGTGCTTCGGGAGACAGCGCACCGAGCGACATGCCGGCACTATCAAATCGAAGCAGAATATCTTCAATCGGTTCCACCTCCTCGAGCGGAACCGGTTTGCCCGCGGGGTTCACCTTTAGTAAGTCCCGGAGGGTTGCGACCGGCCTGTTATCGACCAGTCTCGAATAGTCCTTGAAGCGCTCGAAGTCACCTGTGCGGACGGCGGACTGCAGCGTGGCTACAACGTCCGGGTTGAAACAATGGTACTCACCACCATGCACGTACTTCAGCAAGCCGCCCTGTGTCAGCGGGACACGTGCATTCCACGCATCTTGTCCAAGGGATTTCTGATCTTCATGGAGATCGGCGTAGCGAGCACCCTGGATACGACTTACTGTGCCGGTAAAGCAACGATCCACGATTTCGTCACTCAATCCAACAATCTCAAAGAGCTGTGCGCCGCGGTAGCTGGAGATTGAAGAAATCCCCATCTTGGACATGATTTTGAACAAGCCCTTGCGAATACCGCGGCGGTAACTCCTGCCCAGCTGCTGCAATCGATCAGCGCGTCCTCGCTGCGCGAGATCATGCAGGCTCTGGTAAACAAGATAAGGATATACGGCCGTCGCTCCGTATCCGATCAGGCAAGCGATGTGATGTGCATCCCGGGCAACACCGGTTTCTACAATGATGTTGACGGCGCAACGTTGCCCGTTTCGCACCAGGTGATGATGAACCGCTCCTGTCGCCAGCAAGGCATGCACCGGCAGCAAGCCCTCTTTCAGGTATCGGTCACTCAGGACCAGTATCAGCTTGCCATCCGCTACAGCCTGGTCAGCCTGCGCACAAATCTCATCGAGCGCGTCAGGAAGCAGCATATCAACAGGTTTGTTGAGGTCGATAAAGGCATGGCTGTCGACATACATCCCTGGACCAAGCAGTTGCCGCAATTTTCGCTGCGACAGGACCGGAGAGTTCATGATGACGTGATCGGCATGTTCCGGACCAATATCGAACAGGCTGGTTTCCTGGCCAATATTCGTCTGCAGTGACATGACAATTCGCTCGCGCAGCGAATCAATTGGCGGATTGGTTACCTGCGCGAATTGCTGGCGAAAATAGTCAAACGGTGAACGAATCTTCTTTGACAGAACCGGCATGGGCGTATCGTCGCCCATCGAACCGACCGCTTCGGCCTCGGTTTTCGCCAGTACGCTGATGACATCGTTCAACTCTTCTCGCGACATGTTGAACATCTTCTGAAATGCCAACAACGTATCGGACGAGAACGGCTCGGCCGCCATGTGCAAATCGACTAACTCCGAATCGAGATAGCGCACACCCTGCTTCAACCACCGCTTGTACGGAAACCGCCCTTTCAGCTCATTGTGAATATCGTCATTGGACAACAACAATCCGTCGCGGAGATCGACTGCGAGCATCTCGCCTGGCCCGAGACGACCCTTTGCGGTTACATCCGCTTCGTTGTAGTCGTAGACCCCTATCTCGGAAGCAATGGTGATGTGCCGATCCTTGGTAATCACGTACCGCGCCGGGCGCAAGCCATTTCGGTCGAGACAACAGGCGGCGTATCGTCCATCAGTCAACACGATGCCGGCGGGGCCATCCCATGGCTCAATCTGGCAATCAAAAAACTCATAAAACGCACGTACATCCGGATCCAGCGTATCCATCGCCTGCCAGGCTGGCGGAATGAGGATTCGCATAGCCTGCAGGACATCCATTCCTGCTGCTCTCATCACCTCGAGCATGTTATCAAGGCTCGACGAGTCGGAACCGGTCAAAGAGATAACCGGATCAAGGTCCGACAGATCCCGCAACTTGTCGGAACGAAAGTTCTTGGTCCGCGCAATCGCCCAGTTTCGATTTCCCTGGATCGTATTGATCTCGCCATTGTGTGCGAGAAACCTGAATGGTTGTGCGAGTCGCCATTCCGGCAACGTATTGGTCGAGAATCGCTGATGAAATACGCAGACGGACGATTCAAGTCTGGGATCGCGCAGGTCAGTATAGAACTTCGGCAACACGTCGGGCATCACCATGCCCTTATAAATAATGGTGGCCGATGACAGACTTGTTACGTATGCGGTCGGATCGATAACGACAAAACGTTTCTCCGCTCGCCGCCGGGCCATGAACAATTGCCTGTTGAATGTACCCCGCTGCATGCCCGCCGGCGCGTTCACGAACACCTGCTCGATTCGTGGCAACGTCTTTAGCGCCAGTTCACCGCAGACTTCCGGCTCTATTGGCACTTTGCGCCAGCCGGCGACTTCCAGGTCGCTGCCAGCGATAGCTTCGTTTATTTCGCCTTTGACCCTGTGTGCAGTGTCATCGTCCTGACTCAGAAAAACAGTGCCCGCGGCAAAGCGCTCCGCCAGCTCGAAGCCTTCGTCAGAGCCTACAGCGCGCAGGAATTTTTCGGGGAACTTGATTAGCAGCCCGCAGCCATCTCCGGTCTTGCCATCCGCCGCAACTGCCCCGCGATGAGTCAGTCTCGCCAATGCCGAGATCGCAGTTTCCACGACAAAGTGACTGGCAAGATCGTCCAGATTCGCGATTAGCCCAAACCCGCAGCTATCGCGTTCAAATGCGGGGTCGTACAGGCCGGCTGTTGTTTTGGCAGTCATTGAGGCACCGGGGTTGGCACCAAATGCCGCCCCATCCAATTTATAGTTATGGTATGCACCGTATCGGTGCGTCAGTGATGTTGTTACTCACCGTCGCCAGGGCAGCACTTGCGCACCGCTTTAGCTAATCAACCTGGGTTGTTTCGCTCGCGCTCAACGAGAGCCGCGTATCATCGAACCACGAATGCCGCGCATGTGCAGTCGCGGGAAAGAAATCCAGTGACAATCAAAACGTTCAACCCGAAGCAAATAGTATATGACATGCAGCCTCCGGCCTTCCAGTCACCGTCAGAACAGACGTTCGTTTGCCATGCGGCAGGGGGCGGGAAATATTTTGCGCGACGCTCTAACGAATCGTTACCCGCGCAACCGTTGGCACCACCGCACGCTCAGCGCCGATTGCCGAGGACCTGGATGACGCCCGTCGAAGAGAACGGCAGTGGTTTCGAGAACGGAATGTCGACGGTCAGGTTGCCTTGCAGCTCATAACTGACCGCCTCGCGCATTCCGCCAAGAAGCAATGACGAAAGCTGTGTCGCTGTATTGAGCACATCGAGGTCCACGCTGATTGTAAAATCATCATGGCCGCGTGCCGGAATAGTGAAACGTCCTTCTGTCGCGCCACCGGCGAACTTTTCTTCGTCCAGCATGACACGATACTCGACCGCCTGAATCGGGAGCGGAAACGGGTTCGGATTATCAACATCGAATCCCAGGTGAAACGTCTGCCGACTAAAGCTCACGTCAGCAAGCCTCACACTGGTCAGGCTGACAGTCGGCGAGTCGATCAAAGTGCCCGTGCCAGCGCATGCACTCAGCACACAGGTCGTCAGAATGACGAGTAGCTGGCTATAGGCTCCGCTGGTCATGGTCGCGCCTCCTCATAGCAACTCACGTCCAAGCTGACCCCACTGAGCACCGATCAGTAGCCAGTCGCCGTCAGATTTGATCAGCTCGAATTCGAAGTTATACGCGTCCGCGTCGAACCCCAGGGCATTGTCCCGGGTCCCGGCCATGCCAATTGCCAGCTGAACGCTGGCTGCCGTGTCACCGGAAATGCTGATTTCATCGATGCTGGTTAGCAGCGATATTGAATTCTGGCGCAAAAAATACAACCGTAGCAGGTCGCCGATCTGCTTGCGGTCGTTACCCTGCGCGTCCCTGTAATTCACAGAGATCATGTCGAGAAGCTCGCCCCGGTCTTTCTCCTCCGCCGCGATCTCACCGCGCGTAATCCATTCACGCACTTCATTTTCAGGACTGTTATCGTCACCACCGCAGGCGGCGAGTAATACGACAAAGCCAAACATCATAAATCGCATGATCTGGTACCTGGACTGCATAGCGACGAAGGTTAGTACTCTCCCCGGAGCACCGCCACTTGGCTTTTACCCGCGTCGGATGTTAGAACAGACTATGAGCGGTCGGACCCCGGCGTTACTGTGACGTGGTTCGCATAACGGCCCAGTCTGAATGGCCCCGCTTTTCGGCCGGATTCGCATACACCAGACGGGCAACGCATATGGCAGTAAAACTTCTCAGTGAAAGCGCAAACGCCACGATTACGGACGATGATCAGATTCGAATCGATGCCGTATTGGCATTCTGGTTCAAGGAACAAGAACTGACAGCGCCCCAGATTGATGGGCGAATGGACATCTGGTTTGGTGAAGACCCAATCTTTGATGAAGAAGTCGCTCGCGAATTTGGGGACGATGTGCAACTCGCATCTGAAGGCAAACTTGATCACTGGGCGCACAAGCCAATGGGAAGACTTGCATTAATCATCATGCTCGATCAGTTTCGGCGCAACATTTACAGAAACAAAGCCGAAGCGTTTTCCATGGACAAAGCCGCGTTGAAGCTCTGTGTCGAGGGCGCAATGGAAAAGAAAGACAAGGGGCTGACGCCCATTCAGCGCGTATTCTTCTATATGCCACTGCAACACTCTGAATCTCGAAAAGTGCAGGAAAAGTCCTGCCAGATTTACAACAAGCTTGTCGGTGCAGTGTCGACAACCTACAAAGAGACTTTCGAAACGATTGCGCAGTTCGCCGAGCTACATGCTGACATCGTCAATAGGTTTGGTCGATTCCCGCACAGAAACACGGTGCTGAATCGAAAAAATTCTCCGGAAGAAGATGAGTACCTGTCCGGGGACGCACCGACCTTCGGCCAGGGAGAAACCTGATCCAGCGGCCTTAAGAATAACTGCGTTTTTGTAATGGCCGCTGGCTTGCGGTCACCAGGTGTTTTGATAAACGATTGAATCGGATCGTCAACATTATTGCGGCGGCGGATAGTCCAAGCACGAATCCAGCCCATATGTATGCCGGTGGAGCCCGGTAGGTTATCGCCGCAAGATAAGCCAGTGGAAAACCCAGCGCCCAGTATGCAAATGTGTTGATGAGCATAGGGATACGTGTGTCTTTGTAGCCACGAAGGGCTCCTGCTGACCCGATTTGCACGCCGTCTGCAATCTGAAATATCGCCGCCATCAATAAAAGACTAATTGCGATCTCCGTCACTGATGGGTCATTCGTGTAAATTCCGACCGCGAGATCTCTGAAAAGCAGCAAAAACGTTGCGGAGCACGCCATGAACGCGGCGCACATTACTATGCCCGTCGCACCTCCGAGACGTGCGCCAGACGCGCTGCCCTTGCCGAGTGCCTGCCCGATGCGAACGGTTGTCGCCGCGCTCAACGCGAGTGGAATCATGAACATCGTTGCGGCGAAATTCAGTGCAATCTGGTGGGCAGCAGTGATAGCCGCACCGCGAGTCCCAACCAGAATCGAAACGACCGAAAAAAGGCCGGCCTCTGCGGCAATGGTCACTGCGATCGGCGTCCCGAGATTGAGAATTTCCTTCAGGATCGGCAAGCGCAGAGGCGCCATGTGCTCAAAGATTCTAAGCGGGCGGTAGATTGGCTTGCGTAAAATGTAGATCACCATCATCAGCGTCATCAGCCACATGGTAATGGCGCTGGCCATGCCGCACCCGACTGCACCGTAAGCCGGCACGCCGAATTTCCCATACATGAGCACCCAATTGAGAAAAACATTGCACACGAGGGCAAACACCGATGTGTACATGATCGGACGCGTGAAGCCGATCCCTTCCGTTGTGAACCGGAACGCCAGGAAAACGCAGATAGCCGGTGCGCCGAAGACGATTGCCCGCACGTAGTTGATCGTCGTGTCGCGAAACCCGACATCGATACCAACAAAGCCGAGCACCGGCTCGATGAAAAGCTGAGCACACGTAAAAATGGTGAGGCTCAGCACGACAGCAAGCCACAGTGCCTGCCGCGTGTAGCGTCCAATCATTTCCGGTTGACCAGCACCAAAGTATCGCGCCGCGATCGGTGAAATCGCCATCATCAGGCCGAGGCAAACCGTGAAACCCAGGAACCAGACACTGCCACCCACGGCGACCGCCGCAAGCGAGGATGCGCCAAGGCGGCCTGCCATCACCGCGTCAGCGAACTGCATGCCTGCGATTGACAAATTGTTGACGATAAGGGGCCACGCAAGGCGTAAGAGTGCTCGCGATTCCATTACCCAATTGTGTGGCGATGAAGACACGGCTTGCGCCAACCCCGGAGACATATTGGCCGGACTCTAGCACGATGCACGTAAACTTAAGACAATCAATAGTGTAAAGTTGCCGCTCACGCATAGGTCAGCACGGAGACTGGTATGTTGCACGATGGTCAGGCAAAGAGGGTCGCCATAGTTGGTGGCGTAAGGATTCCGTTTTGTCGAGCTCACTCTGTGTACACAAATGCGTCGAACCAGGACATGATGACGGCGACTTTAAAAGCGCTGGTAGAAAAATATGATCTGAAGGGCCAGACACTTGGGGACGTTGCACTCGGCGCCGTTATCAAGCACTCAAGGGACTGGAATCTCGCGCGCGAATCCGTCATTGGGTCAGGGCTGTCGCTGCGCACACCCGGTGTCGATATGCAGCGCGCCTGCGGCACCAGCCTGGAGGCTTGCATCAACATTGGTAACAAGATAGCGCTGGGACAGATCGAAGCTGGTATCGCCGGCGGCACGGACTCAGTAAGCGATGCACCGATTGTCTTCAATGACAGATTGCGATCAGTACTTTTGGCAAGCCATCGCGGCAGATCCTTCCTCGACAAGCTGTCGCCATGGTTTGGGCTGCGCCCCGGTCACCTGGTGCCGGAATTCCCCGCGGTGACCGAACCGCGCACCAAGCTTTCGATGGGTGAGAGCATGGAGATCACGGCCAAGGAGTTTGATGTTTCTCGTGAGCATCAGGACCAGCTCGCGCTGTCGAGTCACATCAAGGCCGCAGCCGCATACGATGCGGGCTTTTATAAAGATCTGGTTGCACCCTTTCAGGACGCGGAAGAAGACAACAATATTCGCCGCGACACCACCTACGAGAAGCTACGAAAATTAAAACCGGTCTTTGACAGAAGCGAGGCCGGTACGATGACCGCTGGCAACAGTACGCCATTGACCGACGGGGCTGCGGCCGTACTCATGGGCTCGGAAGAATGGGCCATTCGTAAGAATCTCCCTATCTATGCTTATCTTACGCATTGCAAGATTGCGGCCGTTAACTTCATCGATGAGGATGGTCTGTTAATGGCGCCAGCGTATGCCGTGTCGGACATGCTCAGTGATGCCCAGCTGACGTTACAGGATTTTGACTTCTACGAAATTCACGAGGCTTTCGCAGCGCAGACCATTGCGACCATTAAGGCCTGGCAGTCGGAGCAATTCTGTCGTGAGCGGCTGGGCAGAAACGAGCCGATGGGACCGATTGAACTCTCCAAGTTAAACGTCAAGGGCGGCAGCATTGCTATCGGTCATCCGTTTGCGGCGACCGGTGCGCGCGTCGTTGCAACCATGGCCAAGTTGTTGCACGAGAATGGCGGCGGCCGAGGGCTGGTTTCCGTCTGCACCGCCGGTGGCATGGGCGTCACGGCAATTCTGGAAGCTTCCTGACCTCCGGATTCCCGGCTTTGGAGATCGATCTGCCGCTTGAGTCGCGGCGCATTATTTCGTCTTTTTCAGATCGTCCGGGCCGGAATTAGCCCGTGACACTGCCGGCAAACGTTGCATGACTATCGCATAGCCGACATGATGGATGTCGTCTGGAATAATAAATAAGCGATTTTTGGGGGCACCATGGGCGACCTAAGCCAGACGCTGGCAAGCATCAACGCCGTTCTCTGGAATGAGACATGGATCTTCATCATCGCGGGTACCGGCGTTCTGTTCACGATCTGGAGCGGCTTCTGCCAGTATCGCGCCCTGACCCACGGCCCAAAAGTCGTGCGCGGCGTTTACGATGATCCGGACGATCCGGGTGCTATCAATCATTTCCAGGCATTGTCTGCCGCGCTGTCCGGTACCGTCGGTCTTGGCAATATTGGCGGCGTGGCCCTGGCCATATCGCTCGGCGGTCCCGGCGCAATATTCTGGATGTGGATCGTTGGCTTTCTCGGCATGTCGATCAAGTTCGTCGAAGTTACCTTGTCAATGCTTTACCGCAACACGGACGACCCGGAGAACCCGCACGGTGGTCCGATGTGGGTCGCGGGAACTGCGCTCAAAAAGATGAAGCCGGAGCTCGGCTGGATCGGCACCGGCCTGGCTGTTCTCTACTCATTTACAGTCATGGTGTCATCGGGCACAGGCGGAAACATGTTTCAGGCCTGGAATGTCGCTGACGTGACCAACCAGTATTTCGGGCTGGCCGGCTGGATTAGCGGTGCAATCCTCACCATCATCGTCGCCGCAGTTCTGCTTGGCGGCATCAGGCGGATCGGAAAAGTTGCCGGAACCATCGTTCCGGGCATGGTGCTGATTTATGTCGTCGCTGGCTTTTACGTTCTGTTCGCCAACTTTGGCCAGGTTCCGGAAATGCTCGGATTGATAGTGACATCTGCATTTACGTCAACCGAAGCCACCGGCGCATTCGTCGGCGGCACAGTCGGTTCCGCGTTTCTCTTCGGCATGAAGCGCGCCATATTTTCGAATGAAGCTGGACAAGGCTCTTCAGCTATCGCGCATGCGGCCGCGAAAACCGATGAGCCAGTGCGCGAGGGCCTGGTTGGCGGCATGGAGCCCTTCATCGACACGATCGTGGTGTGCACATTCACCGCGTTGATTATCCTGTCGACGGGAATCTGGAATCGGGCCCCGGATGTCGCTTTCGACAGCATTCCTGAAGCGGTTCAAAGCGAGGCTGGCTGGCTTTACCCGGATACACGTCTCGCCGCTGGCGACTGGCGCGATCAGGAGCCAATTCTCATGGTGGTCGAAGCCGGGCAGAACCCGGACACTGGCCAGAATGTGCATAGGGTCACAGGGGCAATCGTTGCAACCGACACTGGCTTCATGGCGAGCTGGCAACCGCTGCAGACCAGCGTTGAACCGGCGATCGTTGGTGGCGGTTTTTACAGAGATTACGTCGGTGCAACGCTTACGGCAAAGGCTTTTGATTCCGTCGCGCCGGGCCTTGGAAAATGGCTAATCACGGTGGCGTCCTGGCTATTCGCAATTTCGACGATCATTGCGTGGGGCTATTACGGTGAGCAGGGTGCAGTGTATATGTGGGGTAGCAAAAGCGCGCTGCCTTACAGGCTGATTTACTGCTCCCTGACCTTCATTGCCACATTGGGCCACATCAAGACCAGCGCCGACCTGGACAATATGACGGGGATCGGACTGGGCATCATTATTTACGCCAACCTGCCAATTTGCTGGATATTTGGTTACCAGGCAATGCGTGCTTACAGGGACTACATCCGGCGCCTGAAAGACGGTCGCATGGGACCGGACCATCCGCCACCCAGCATTGACGATCTGATCAGCGGCCGCGACGTGCAACGCTAGTTCATTCCAGCGCACCCGAGGCAGGCGTTCCGCGGTTAACTTCCCGATGGGGGCTGTTGCTTGCGGGACGCGAGTTTGTGTAAGGAGCCTATGGCTTTATCAAGGCGCTCCTTCGCCTGTTTGGTTACGCCGCCTTTTCGGTATTCATCGACGACGAAGGTCTCTACACGACTCACCAGCGCATCAATATCTTCTCCAGGAAATCTCGTCAATTCCGGGTCCTGCGTCGACGCTTTATCTGCTGCCCCGAACAGGTTGATCCAGCGTTCACTCTTCTTGCCCAAGCGCAGTAATTCATAAAATTCACTTCCCATTTCCTTGCCTGGCCGGGTGAGACTAATAGCGCCCAGAACCAGCGAAACCGGCACAAGGATCAGGTCGCGCAGTCCATCAAAAACTAACTTCACCTGCAGAACACCGATGTCTCGTATTACAGTCCAACGATCTCGCTCATCTCCGGATTTCCTTGCATCCGGATCAATCGGTCGATCTTCGCCCAGCATTTCCTCAACTCCTGATTGAATGACAATCATGATACGGCATTACTGGCGTGAATCTCGCCAATTTAGTAATGTCCGTCAGTCACTTACGCTTTCTGGCTGCGTTACCAAATCTTATGGCGCGATTCCAATCATCACCGCAATACGAACACGGTCTGCCCGAAGCGCTCGGTGTGCTCGTGGTCAATCTGGGTACGCCTGATGCACCGACCCCGGATGCTGTACGCCGCTACCTGGCGGAGTTCCTGTTCGATCCGCGTGTCGTGGAATTACCGCGGCCGATTTGGTGGCTCATCCTGCACGGGTACATATTGCGTACCCGTCCAGCCAGGTCCGCCGAAGCATACGAGAAGATATGGACAGAGCAGGGATCCCCGCTGCTTCTGCACACTCAGGACATCGCCGGCGCGATTCATGACAAGTTGTCAGCCCGACTGTCCGGGGCTGTTCACGTCGAAGTCGCTATGTCCTATGGCAGCCCGTCAATAGCCACTGCATTACAAAACATGTTCGACCAGTGTGTACGACGGATCATTGTTCTGCCGCTGTACCCACAGTACTCGGGAACGACAACCGGCTCCGTTTTTGAGGCAGTAACTCAGTCCCTGTCAAAGCGAAGATGGGTGCCTGAACTGCACTTCGTCAATCACTATCATGATTCACCCGGATATATCTCGGCACTTGCCGCCAGTATCCGTGACTTCTGGGATCTGCATGGTCGTGGCGAAAAACTACTCATGTCATTTCATGGCGTGCCGAAGCGCACGTTGATCAGCGGTGATCCCTATCACTGCCATTGCCAGAAAACTGCCCGGCTGGTGGCGGAGACGCTGGAACTGAAAGATGAAGAGTGGCTGCTCACTTTCCAGTCACGGGTCGGTCGCGAAGAGTGGCTAAGGCCATACACGGACGAAACACTGCAGCAGTGGGGACGGGACGGGACCGGCAATATAGACGTTGTTTGTCCTGGCTTTGCGGCCGATTGCCTCGAGACGCTCGAAGAAATAGAGATGCAAAACGCGGAACTATACGCGGCCGCAGGTGGCGGCGAGTTACGCTACATCCGGGCGTTAAATGCGCGTGATGATCATGTTGCGTTTCTTAGCCGGCTAATCGAAAAAAATGTCGGCGGCTGGCCCGAGGCTTCAGCGGACTGGAATTTGTCCGAGACAGCCAGGCAGTTGGAGAAAAGCCTGCAAAGAGCACGGGCTAAAGGAGCCGAATGCTAGGACGCTTTCTCGAGTTCAGCGTCCGGACGCCTGACATCGCCGAGTCGTTGAGTTTTTACAAGCTACTTGGATTCCATGAACTTGATAGCGGCGACGTTTGGCCGCACAAATATGCGGTCGTTAGCGACGGCACATTCTGCATCGGCTTACACGACAGGGACTTCGAAGCACCGGCATTAACCTTTGTCCATCAGGAGCTGGCGAAGGAAGCGCTCTGGATGTCGGATCACGGATTCGAATTTCGGTATCTGCAACTCGACGAGGATGCCTTCAACGAACTCGGCTTTGTCGATCGTGACAAACACATGATTTCGATGGTCGAGGCGCGCACATTCTCGCGACCGAACGAAGCTGCAGACAACTCAATTTGCGGCTGGGGGTTTGAGGTTGTTTTACCCGTGCGCGATGCATTGCGAGCCGCTCGTTTCTGGGCGCCCCTTGCACCCGAACTATTGCGCATGCGCGAAGAGCCGACCACACATATGCGTTTCAATGCGGCTGGCCTGTCCCTGGGTCTGAGTGAGAGCATCGCACTTTCCGGCCCGTCACTTTGTTTTCGCTGCGATGACAAGGAGGCAGTCTGGATTGCTTTGGCGAAACATGGCTTCGAACACCATGAGTTTCCGGGTTTCGAGGGCGCATTCATGTCAATTACAGCGCCCGAAGGTACGATGTTATTTCTGTTCGATGAAGATTATCTGGGCGAGTTGTACGAAGTCGAGGAAGCCGACGAGCCACCCCCACAGTGACTTAAAAGAGAAGGGCTTTGATCAGAGCTTCTGCCCTGCCAAGGTAGGCGGCTCCGAACAGGTTCAGGTGATTCAGCACGTGGTAGAGCTGATAAAGCGCGGTTCGTTCTTCGTGTCCTCGCGCGAGCGGCCATGTCTCTTCATACGCAGCATAGAATCCGGGCCCGAATCCGCCGAATAATTTCGTCATTGCTATATCTGTTTCCCGATCGCCGTAGTAAACGGCCGGATCGAACACGACCGGCTCGCCCGCACAGGCTGCCCAGTTGCCACCCCACAGGTCACCGTGCAGCAGTGACGCTTCCGGCCAGTAGTCGTTGAAGAAAAGACCCACGTTCTCCATGAGGCGGTGCCCGTCAACCTGCAAAGTGCCGGTAAAGCCGTTCCTCGCCGCCAGATCGAGCTGAAACCGGAGACGACGCTCCGCGTAGAACTTTACCCAGTCGTCGCTCCATTCATTCACTTGTGGCGTTAATCCAATGGTGTTGTCGCAACGAAAGCCGAACTTATCCGAGAGCACCCGGTGCTGCCTGGCGAGCCTCTCTCCGAGTAACCTCTCTGTGCGCGTTGATGCCAGTTCGAATTCGATCCATTCAAGTGCCAGCAAGGATTCGTTCGCCGAACAAATACAACCGAGAACCTGCGGCACTCGCAGGGCGGATGCGCTGGCGAGTTCCCGAAGACCCTCTGCCTCAGCGGCGAATGCAGCATAAGAAGAAATCGGCCCGGTCTTCAGAAAAATAGGATTGGCAGCGGAATTGACGCGCCAGGCAGCGCTGATGTCGCCGCCGGCGACCGGCCGCGGCATGTCATGGTCGGACACGTGGATATCGTGCTCACGCAGGACCGAGAAAAGGCTCTGCCATTGGGGCATAAGTCCCAGTATACCGCTTTAAAAAAACCAGGCGGCCCGCCGGTTTCACGCCAGAGGACAGCTAGATCAGGTCTGCTACTCGCTCGGCCTGGCGCCTGAGAGCCATGCCGATACCAGCCTCGTCAAACAGGGCATTGATGTTTCCGAGGTCAGGCGCGGTCGGTCTCAGTCCGGTCCGTGGTTTCTCGATAGGTGCATCGCAGGCTATACCGGTCAGCTGGCGCGCCAGCATCGCGTCTTCCTTGTGATTCGCCAATTTTTGGCCCAGCGTTTTAGCGCCGCGCACGTTCACCTGATGCACAGACTCAAGACTGCCGTACATATTTTCCAGGGATCCGAAATGTTGCAGCAGCGCGGTGGCGGTCTTCTTGCCAATGCCTGGCACGCCCTTGATGTTGTCAACGGCATCACCCGCCAGCGCCAGAAAATCTGCGACCTGTTCAGGCCAGACACCAAAATAGTCCGGAATCTTTTCGTACGACACTTTTCCCTTGCCCGCGAAATCCCAGAACACATCATCTTTTGCGATCAACTGAGCTAAATCCTTGTCGCGAGTTACCACTGTCGATGGAATGCCGTTCTTGCGTCCCTCCATTACCAGCGTTCCAATCAGATCATCCGCTTCGTATCCTGGATGTGCGCATTCCATTAGCCCAAGCGCGCCGGCGAAGCGCCTGCACTGCGCAAACTGCCGCTTTAGCTCCGGCGGAGCGGGATCGCGATTCGCTTTGTACTCAGGATAAATTTTCGTGCGAAAGGACTTCGACAGGCTCTCGTCGAACAGCACGGCTATATGTTGCGGTTTGACTTGCTCCATAAAGTCGCCAAGAAACCGGCAGAAGCCGTATAGGGCGTTTACCGGGTTTCCATTCTCATCAACCATGTCGTCCGGCATGGAATAATAAGCCCGGAAGACATAGACGCTGGCGTCAATCAGATACTGCATGGACGCCGGTCAGATTTGCGCTGATCAGATTTCATCGAAAATAGTATCGCCATCTGACAGGTGATCTGTCAGTCGCGCATGCAGCGGACTTGAGCGAGGAATGTGTGCCAGCAGGTACTGCATTTGATCAGCGAGTACACGTCGCCCCTTCAGATATATATATTCGGCGTAGGTTGGCGTGAACGGCACTGCAATCAGTTGCATGGAGGCCTGTTCGGGCGTTCGCCCCCCTTTGTGATTGTTGCAGCGGCGACAGGCGGCGGCAACATTGTTCCAGACATCCCGTCCACCTTGCGACAGCGGCGTAATGTGGTCGCGGGTAAGGTCACGAGTAGGAAAACGCATTGCGCAATAGAGACAAAGATTGGCGTCCCGCTTGAACAACGTGCGGTTATTGAGCGGGGGGACATACTGGTCCCTGACAAACCTGAGCCCCTGGCTCGTACCTTCCGTAGCAATGATTGAGTTGACGTCGATACGACTGCGTCGGCCATCTATCGAACGATAACCACCGAAGACGGTATATATCCGCGTGCCACAGGAGTAGGCAACCTGTTCACAGTGATACAGGCGCACGGCTTCGCGATAGTCAATCCACTCGAGCGGCATGCCCGCCACATCCGTGCGCAGGACTTGTTGTGAGATATCTGATGCCGTGCCGTACAACATGACTGAACTCCGACGCGCGATTTATAAATCCCGTTGCCTTGTCACATAGTTTGCCCAACGCCTCGACAATTGCAAGGTGGGCTGCGGAGAATCTTATAATTAAAAAGGCTCCGCAAGGAGCCTTTTTAATTTAGTTTTCAAATACCTAGTTTGGCCGATCACTCGATCTTGGGCGAACCCGTTGTTGACGTTGCCGGAGTCGATCTCGCACCTTCTGCCGCTGATCAGGTGACATGCTTCGAAACCGATCGCGCAATTGTTGTCTCCGATCGGCGGGTAATTCACGATAACGCTGGAAGTTATCCCGAATGCGCGCACGCTCCCTCGGCGAAAGACCCTGGAACTGTTGATACCGGTCACGAATAGCCGCGCGCTGGTCGTCATTAAGATTTCGCCAATTACTGAAGCGCTCCTTCGCGGCGGCGCGTTGGTCGGCATTCATATCCGCCCAGCGACGCGCACCTTCAGCCAGCCTGGTACGACGTTCGGCAGACAACGAATCCCAGTTCTCGACATAAGGAGCCAGGACTTTCTGTTGCTGCTCGTCAAGACTGCCCCAGGAGGTATCGTTGTCTTGCGCATTCGCAGTGCCAATACTCAACAGTAAGGTCGAGATCGCGACAAGCAAAATTTTCGAATAATTAGTTTTCATCTTCCAACTCCGCTACTTTCTCTCCCTGCGGTGCAGGTTGTCTCTGTTCGTCGTCCGGGCGTTCCTGCTCATCACCATCATTCGTAAACAATACCCAGTCTTCATCCGATTCGTCCCAGCTGCCGAGATACTCCAGAAACTCCAGGTCCGGTACTTCCTGTTCGTCCGCGAGTGTGACGTCACCGTATCCGAACAGACCGCAAAGCAAGGCAATCTTCAGCACGTGTTCTGCCTGACCACCGCTAGCCGACATTGTTGGCCGGTCCTTCGTTATCACTCGCTTCAGCATCGAAATCGATCCAGCTGTAAAACTCCAGATCTTCGATCATTTCGAGACTGTCTTCCGTGAGCAATATCTCCATATCGGTAGCAACCTCGGGCACCGCCAACTCAGCAAATTGCGGGTTACCGGTAAAAATGACCACTGCAACCACGGCAGCAGCTGCCAGACCGCCCGCGGGTGCCCATTGCATCCAGCGAAATCCGCCTGTGGCGGCTTCGGCCAGTGCCTTCTGTCGACCCCGGTTCAGACGGGAACGGGTCTCACCATCGAGCCCATCCACGCTCTCGTCAAAGAGTGCTTTTGCCCTGGTGGCAAAGACATCATCAACGGCAATATCGTCTCGCTCGTTCATTGCCAGTGCTCTCCTAATGTTTCGCGCAGACTATGTACCGCACGAGAGTAGTGTGTTTTCACGCTTCCCTCGCTACAGCCCATTGCTGCTGCAGTCCCTGCTACGTCCATACCTTCGAATGTGCGTAACATAAATGCTTCCCGTTGCCGTCCTGGCAATTCCGAAATTGCGCTTTCGAGGCCCCGCATGGCTTCCTGGTTCTGTAGCTCTTCATCGGGCGCACGGCCTGCCGGATCAGGGGCTGTTGCGATCGGATCATAATCATCGTCTTCCTTACCGCGACCAACAAAAACCATAACCCGGTTCCTCACGGCCTGGCGTCTTTGCCAGTCCCTGATCCTGTTCTGCAAAATGCGGTAGAACAGCGGCGTCCATTCTGCGTCGGGACGACCGGCGTAGTTGCGCGCCAGCTTGATCATTGAATCCTGCACGAGGTCGAGCGCATCATCACGATCGCGGATGCTGATTTCAGCAATTCGCAAGGCGCGCTTTTCAACGTCCGCAAAAAATCGATTGAGCCGTGCCTCGCGTTGCAGCGTATCGACCTCCTTTCGGTCTCTAGCCACGCAAGATACCGCAAAACTGCCAGCATAAGCGCTCATTCGTGGGTCGTCCTTGTATTGAGTATCATGAGATCCATCTCAGTCCTGTCAGTTATCCTGAATCCGTTTCCGGAAGCATGCGTATTTAACGTGCCACGACGGTTTGCGTTGACAACAGGCGAAGACTATTTACATCACATTATGTAACAATTATCCGTTCGGGCGCCACCAGCGATATTCATCTACGTGTTTGTTTTTAAGCATTTTTTAGTCACATCAACGCCACAAATGACCGGGCGATGAAACCACAGACTATCCTTCGAGTTGCCATCAATGCGCCGCTGTCGCGACTTTTCGACTACCTGGCGCCATCGGGCGCTGTGGTCACGCCCGGCGTCCGTGTGCGGGTGCCGTTTGGTCGCCAGACGCAGATCGGAACAGTTCTCGAGACCGCTGCCGAGAGTGAACTGGCCACTTCCAGGTTGCGCCCGGTCAGCGCGATTATCGATCAGGATCCCTTGTTGCAGGAGGACGATCTCTGGCTGATCCGCTTCACGGCGGATTACTACCACCACCCGATCGGAGAGGTCGTAGCGGCAGCATTGCCCGCGCCGCTCAGGCAGGGGAAGCCACTGGAGAACCCAATCCGGAAAATCGGCTTAACCGCAGTCGGCGCCGAGACAGACCTGGCCGCGCTTGGCAAACGTGCGCAGCGCCAGGCCGAACTGCTGACAATTATCAGGGATGGCGAAGACTTGAGTTATGCGGCACTCGATGCGGCCATGCCTGGATGGCGGCGGCTGCGGAAAAACCTCATCGAAAAAGGCTTTATAGAAGAATACGACACGGAAGACGACGAGGGCTCGTTCGAAAATCTGACGATCGTCGAACAGGAGAAAGGGCCGCAACTTAACGTAGATCAAAAAAGTGCGCTCAAGACGATCCGCGGCGGGAGCGGCTTTCGTGTGAACGTGATTGACGGCGTAACCGGCAGCGGTAAGACCGAAGTTTACTTACACCTGATTCAGGACGAGATTGAGGCTGGCCGTCAGGTGCTGGTCCTGGTACCTGAAATTGGACTTACGCCGCAGTTGGTTGGTCGTTTTCAGCGTCGTCTCGGATTCGAGCCCGCGCTGATGCATTCCGGCCTGTCGGATTCAGCACGCCTGGCGACCTGGCGAAATGCCAGAAATGGCACCGCGCAGTTAATCGTCGGTACCCGCTCGTCGATATTCGTACCGCTCAGAAACGCCGGGTTGATAATAGTTGACGAAGAACATGACAGCTCACTGAAGCAGCAGGAAGGACTGCGCTACTCTGCGCGTGATCTTGCCGTCGCCCGGGCGAAAAGACTGGACATACCGGTCGTGCTTGGGTCTGCGACACCGTCACTCGATACGCTGCAGCGTTGCCGCGAAGGTGCTTACGAAACGGTTCAACTGCCAGTGCGTGCCGGCAACGCCGTACCACCGCTAATGCGGCTGTTGGACATGACGCGGCATGATGCTTTTGACGGAATCAGCGAACCGGTGGTTATGGCCATCGAAAAGAACATCGCCATGAACGGCCAGGTGCTGATCTATCTCAATCGCCGTGGATTCGCCCCGACCCTGATTTGCTCCGGCTGCGGCAATGTCGCCGAGTGCACCCGGTGCGACTCCCGGATGACCGTGCATGCGGGCAGCAATCTTCTGAAGTGTCACCACTGTGGTGCACAGCGCGCTGTCGATACCGAGTGCGTGGAGTGCGGCGCGCAATGCCGACCGCTGGGCCATGGAACGGAGCGACTCGAAGATACCCTGCAAACCCGGTTTCCAGGGGAGATCATTACCCGCATTGATAGTGACAGTACCCGCCTGAAGGGAACGATGACCAGGGCACTGGCGATGGCTACCTCCGGCGAAGCCCGCATTCTCGTCGGCACGCAAATGCTCTCGAAAGGTCATCACTTTCCGAATTTGACGCTCGTCGTTGTTATCAACGCGGATCAGGGCTTGTTCAGCACGGATTTCCGCGGCGGAGAAAGGCTCGCTCAAAGCCTGGTCCAGGTGGGTGGACGCGCCGGGCGCGAAGAACGCCAGGGCGAGGTCATTATCCAGACAGCCTTTCCCGCGCATCCGTTCTGGAGCGAATTATTTGGTGGTGGTTACCAGAAAGTTGCCGCAAGCGCGCTGCGGGAGCGAGAGGCAGCCGTCTGGCCGCCCTTTTCCAGGCTGGCGCTATTGCGTGCATCCGCGACCCGTCGTGAGGATGCCTATGACTTTCTCGATACGGCTCGACGAATAGCTGAAGATGCCGATATCGGCGGCGTGCGCATACTCGGCCCTGTGAGTGCCCCTATGGAGCGCAAGGCCGGGCGATTCAGAGCACAATTGCTATTGCAAAGCAGGCAAAGGCAGTGTCTGCATCAACTTCTTGCGGTCCTCAGGGAAGCGCTCGAAGCAGCCAAAGAAGCCCGACGGGTTAGATGGTCGGTAGACGTGGATCCGATTGAGCTTTTCTGAATGGGCGTTAAGATAAGGATTCAAGGCTGAAATGCCTGTCAAGCGGCTATTCCTGATCATACGAATTGACATTCATCGGTCTAAAGATCAATTTGCACCCATCCTCAAACCCCGTAAAGTCTTCGCAGGCAATTCGACCGCGAATTCTTTTGGACAGTGACTTTGAAAAACGAAATCGCCAATCTGGTCGAGAAAACGCTTAACGCTCTGCCAGAGCTTTCCGAATCGTCCGAAATTGCGTCAATACAAACGACGGTAGAGCGTACTCGTGATCCACGCCATGGCGACTTCACGACCAACGTTGCCATGCGGCTGGCCAAATCTCTCGGACGCAATCCGCGTGAGATCGCGCAGTCTGTCGTCGATGCTGTCCCTGACAGTGAGTTGATTGACAAGATAGAGATCGCCGGACCCGGCTTTATCAACTTCCACCTGAGTGCCGCCGCCTTTCATGCCGAGCTGGCGCTTATCCTCGAAGCCCCGGAGCGTTATGGTCGGCTTCGGCGCCGCCCGAATCCCAGAATTCTACTCGAGTTCGTCTCGGCAAACCCGACAGGCCCTTTACATGTCGGGCATGGCCGGCATGCGTCGTACGGCGCGACTTTGGGAAACCTGCTCGATGCGGCCGGATTCGATATTGACCGGGAATACTATGTAAACGATTCCGGACGACAAATGGATATCCTCGCCGTCAGCGTCATTTTGCGGGCACTGGAAGCTGACGGGGAAACCAATCCGTTTCCCGAGGGCGGCTATAAAGGTGAATATATTCGAGAGATCTCCACCAGTATCGACAGGACCGATCTGGCTGGCGTGACCGGGGCTGACCTTTTTTCGGGTCTCCCGGAGGACGGGCCGGAAGGTGATAAGGAAGCGGTGATCAGCGGCCTGGTGACGAACGCCGAAGAAACGCTGGGAACGGAGATGTTCCACAGAATCCGGCGCCAATCCCTTGAATCTATTCTGGACGACATCAAAGATGACCTGGCCGAGTTCGGCGTCACGTTCGACCAGTGGTTCTCGGAGCAGAGCCTGACCGATGATGGATTGATCGATGATGCGCTCGCTGTGCTCAAAGAACGGCGCATGCTTTACGAGAAAGACGGCGCCACCTGGTTTCGTGCGACCGATTTCGGTGACGAGAAAGATCGTGTGGTGGTCCGGGAGAATGGCAAGAAGACCTACTTCGCTTCGGATATCGCGTATCACTATGGCAAACGCGAGCGCGGCTATGATCACCTGCTTGATATTCTCGGGTCCGATCACCACGGATATGTCGCCCGGGTGCAGGCAGGACTGGAGGCCATGGGTTACGCCGGCGACAGCCTTGAAGTTGAACTCGTACAGTTCGTGACGCTCTATCGCGGTGGGGAAAAAATGCAGATGTCGACGCGTAGCGGTGAGTTTGTGACGCTGCGACAGTTACGCGAAGAAGTGGGCAATGACGCCGCTCGGTTCTTCTATGTCATGCGCTCGAACGACCAGCATCTCGACTTCGATCTGGAGCTGGCCAAGAGTCGCTCGAACGACAATCCCGTTTACTATATTCAGTATGCGCACGCTCGGGTTGCCAGTGTCTTCAGACAACTTGCTGAGAAATCCCTGGACTACGATCAGACAGCGGGCATCGACGCATTTACCATGCTGACCGAGACGCACGAAAAGGCATTGATGACTTCATTAGGCCGTTACCCGGAGATAATCGAGCTGGCTGCAAACAATCGCGCACCGCAGCATCTCGTGCACTACCTGCGCGACCTGGCAAACGAATTGCACTCCTATTATAACGCGCACCAGTTTATCGTTGATGATGCCGCGTTACGCAACGCCCGGCTGGCATTGATACATGCTACGCGCACAGTCATCGCGAGCGGCTTGGCCATTATCGGCGTGTCTGCGCCGGACTCGATGTAGCTTCTTATGCCGCAGCGAAAACGAAAGCGTTCGACGAGGAAAAAAAAGCAGCAGGAGTATCCCGGTTGGGTGTGGATGCTGTTCGGGCTCGCCATCGGCTTGTCTGTCGCGTTCGCCATATACAGGAAAGACCTTGTGACGCAGCCGGCGACGCAGCCTGTTGCCAGGGAGCCAGCCAGTATGGCGACCAGTATGGCCCCGGAAACTGTTGCCGTTGTGGCGTCTCCTGATGAACCGGAGGACACTCCTGCCGAAAGCCGTTTTACATTTTACGACATGCTGCCGAAGTTCGAGGTCATCATTCCGGAGGAGGAACCGGACGTAAAGCCGGACCGCGTGATAGAGGCAGTCCAGGAGCCTGGCATTTATGTCCTGCAGGCGGGATCGTTTACCGAACCGGCTGATGCCGACAGGCGGCGGGCCGAATTGGCATTGCAAGGCATCGAATCGAGAGTCCAGCGAGTCGCAATCGACGATAAAACCTATCATCGGGTTCGGATCGGCCCGATTTCGGACCTGGACGAACTGAACCGGATACGCAGTCAACTGCGACAGGCCAGAATTGATGTGCTACGGATACGCCTCGGCGAGTAAGGCACAACTTGAGTTGCTTCGACGCAATTCGTGCGGTTTGCTGCTTTGTCATTTGCTGATTTTGGCGGGATGTGCCGTAACGCCAACGCCGGAGTCGCCACCGGCGCCGGTTAGCGCGCCTCCGGTCATCGCGCCGGTAGCCGACTCCTTGCCAGAACCAGTGCCGGATCCGGCTACACCTGACCGATCCGTGCAGCGGATTACCATTGCAGCCGTTGGCGACATGATGCTCGGCACCGATTACCCGGAGAATCATCTGCCGGATGACGACGGTGTTAGTTTTCTGCAAGCGGTTACGCCATTCCTGGCCGGTGCCGATATCACTTTTGGCAACCTTGAGGGTGTGCTGCTCGACGACGGTGAGCCGGCGAAAAAGTGCAGCAATCCGAACGCCTGCTACCTGTTTCGCTCCCCTTCCCGGTACGTGCATCACTACAAGACGGCAGGCTTCGACGTCATGAGTCTCGCCAACAATCACGCCCGCGATTTTGGCGAAGCCGGTCGTCTTGCGAGCATGCGGACACTGGCGGCCGCTGGTCTGCGACATTCCGGTCTCAGGGGCGACTTCGCAACCATGATCGTCAACGACCTGAAGATCGCTGTGCTCGCTTTTGCGGTCACGGTTAATTCAAACCTGTTACATGACTACGAACGTGCCCGATCGACCGTCGAACAACATGCGCGAAGTCACGACATTGTTATCGTCTCCTTTCATGGCGGAGCAGAGGGTCGAGACGTTACCCGTTTGCCATTCGCTGAAGAGGTGTACTTCGGCGAACCGCGTGGCGACGTTGTCAGGTTTTCCCGTATGGTCGTCGATGCCGGTGCTGACCTTGTTCTGGGTCATGGACCGCACGTGGTTCGGGCGATGGAAAACTACAGGGATCGTTTAATCGCCTACAGTCTCGGTAACTTTGCGACCTACTACGGTATCAGTGTAGAAGGTGCGAAAGGCATTGCGCCCATACTTGAGGTTACGTTGGACGGCAACGGGGAATTCGTGGACGGAAGGATTCACTCTACGATTCAAGTGCGACCCGACGGCCCATCAATCGATCCGGAAAAGCGCGCATTTCGAATGCTGAGAAACCTTAGTGCAGAGGATTTCGACACACCCGGCATACAGTTCAATGCCGACGGCAGCATCGCACCGGTCGAAAGAAGATTGGAAACACATTCGCCCCGAAGTCGTTAGGCGCACGGAGAAACTGGCATGACGCTTCCTTTGATCGGTCCCGAGCAGGATTTCGCGATTTGGGCAATTCTGATTGGTCTCGCCGCGTTTGGTTTCTGGTGTGAACGCTATCCCTGGGGCCGAAAATATTCGGGAGTCATGCTGTTGATTACAGCGGCAATCGTACTTGCGAATCTGCGCATCATTCCGACCAAGGCCCCGGCTTATGACGTCGTTTGGGACGTGCTGGTTCCCATTGCTATCCCTTTGCTTCTGTTTCAGGCCGACCTGAAACGCATCGTTCGCGAATCCGGGCCAACGTTGATCGCGTTTATCATTGGCAGCGCCTCTGTAGTGGCCGGAACAATCGTCGGCGTGTGGCTTTTCGATCTCGGCCCCAATGAAGCCGAACTCGCCGGCATATTCACCGGCACGTATATTGGCGGCGGCCTCAATTTCGCCGCCGTCTCTGAAGCGACAGGTATGCAGGGGAACAGCCTTCTGGCTGCTGCCTACGCGGCTGACAATGTAATAACCAACATTCATTTTCTGCTGATTATTTTTATTCCCGGTATCGCGTGGATGGCGAAGCGCTACCCGACCCACCACATGGACAACGCGACTCAGTTTGACATTCAAGACGACGGACCCGTGCATCAGATTGCCAATCTTGACGTCGCGGGTCTGCTGATGGCGCTGGCGACGGCGTTTCTTCTTGCGGCGACAGGCAAGTTTCTCGCAACGCTCATTGGCAAGCCGGAATTCTCGATTCTGGCCATCACCGCGCTGGCGCTGATCGTTGCAACCCTGCTCCCGCGACAAGTCGAAAGACTTTCCGGTTACCGGGAAGCCGGCAATGTCATGATGTTCATCTTCCTGGCCAGCGTCGGCGCAAGCGCGGATGTCTGGGAGCTCGTGGAAACCGCACCGGTCCTGTTTCTCTTCGCTTCGGTCATCATCATCGTGCATCTGGCCATACTGTTCGGCATCGGTTTGATGTTCAGACTCGACCTTGCCGAGTTAGCCATGGCCTCCGCAGTGTGCATAGGAGGGCCGTCAAGCGCTCCGGCGCTTGCGTCGGCGAAGGGTTGGCGTGATTTGCTCATCCCTGGCGTGCTCGCCGGTTCGCTCGGGTACGCGATTGGCAGCTTTATCGGCGTATCCGTGACAAGTTGGTTGAATTAATCAGCGGATGATAATCGCGCACCCCAGGATGCGAGCAGGTCGACATACTCCGGACGAAACCCGGCAGTCAATACACCGCTGAGCCCGAAGAACGAGTGCCCGGCACCATCAATAACAACGAACTCGATGTCTTTTCCCGTGGTCGAGCGAAATTTCTCCAGATATTCCACGCTTTGCGCCGTCGGTATATTCACGTCCGTTGCTCCAAATACGTACAGCATCGGCACATCTATTTGCCTGAGAAATGGTTGCGGATCGTAGGCGTAATCGGCAGCGAACCCGGCATAGAGGGACTCGTCATACTCAGCAACCTTCTCTGGCAGCACCTGGTTGGCAAATGGCACCGACGCTCGCAATTCGGTGAGTCTCGCGTTAATGGCATCTCGCTCCGGTGAAAAGACGGAGTCCGCGTCACTGCCGGCGGCAATATAGTAGCGCCATCGCCGTTCGGTGATTGCCTGAAGTGCGGCCAGGTCTGTCTCGGCGACACCGGCTTCGAGAAATTCATTGCGGACCTCCCAGAGTACGGTCGTAATCCAGGGCAGCGGTGGCCCCGCGCGATTGAATATCGATACCACCTGGCCGGTTCTGTGGGCAACTTCAGCGGTAAACCATCCGCCCTCGCTATTGCCGTGCAATGCAATTCTTTCATTGTCGATATCAGCCCGATTCGACAGATAATTGACAGCGGCGACCGCGTCGTTGACGAAGTCACCATATAACGCCGTTTCAAAATCGCCGTCGCTCATGCCCACACCGCGTTTGTCGTACAACAACACGGCCGCTCCATTGCGTACCAGCGTATTTGCTGTCAGGCGATAGGAAGGATCGGACGTCACATCTGGCCCGGATCCGTGCAGCATAATCACCGCGGGAAAGACGCCGGTCCTGTCAGGCATGATGAATGTCCCGCGGATCATCACGCCGCCACTATCGAATTCAACCGCTTCTGTCGGATGCCAGAACACCTGGTAGCGAAAATAGTTGAACAGCACGATGCCGACGAATAACGCCAGTACCCCCAGGAGTGTCTGCAGACTCCCCCTGATTATCCTTTTCATTTGCATTACGGGCTCGTTCTCAATCGGCCGCAGGCCACTGTCGCGGGCTCACTTGACTTGGATGCATTCAATAAACCAATCGTTTAATCGACTACCGAATAATCGCCCTCACCAGCCTACTCGTATTCCTGTAATATCGTCCAACACTCAAAAAAATAACAAGATTTCCCGGGGCGACTGCATGCAAGAGTATGTTGATCTAATTGGTAGCTGGGTCTGGAGTTACTGGCTAATCGGCTTGTGTCTCGGCGCGGGCTTAATGTTTTCGTTTCTAACCCGATTCCTGCAGGTGCGGCACTTCCGACATATGCTCGAACTGCTGTTTTCCAGCAAGGAATCCGAAAAAGGTATTTCGTCATTTCAGGCGCTGGCGGTTTCCTTATCAGGGCGTGTCGGTACGGGCAACATTGCCGGCACCGCTGCAGCCATCGGTTTCGGCGGACCAAGCGCCGTATTCTGGATGTGGGTTGTGGCATTCCTGGGTGCCTCCACCGCCTTTGTAGAAGCAACACTTGGGCAAATTTATAAAGAAGAAGACGAAGGTCAGTATCGAGGCGGCCCGGCCTTTTATATAGAAAAGGCTATGGGCCAGAAGTGGTATGGCTGGGTATTCGCGGTTACCACGATCGTCGCCACCGGCTTGCTGCTTCCGACAGTGCAAGCCAATGCCATAAGCACTTCCGCTGAAATCGCTTTTGGCGCCAACGGTATGATCGATACATTTCTCGGCAGCATCAGTACCACGAAGCTGACGGCGGCGGTGATCGTCGTTGCGATCTTCGGCTTTATCATTTTTGGCGGCGTAAAGCGTATCGCGCACGTCACCCAGATCGTGGTGCCGTTCATGGCAATCGGGTATATCGCTATCGCCGTCGGAATCATCCTGGTGAATGTCGGTGAATTGCCGCGGGTTCTCGGTTTGATATTTGGTGACATATTTACACCGATGGCCGGATTCGGTGCCGCCATTGGCTGGGGCGTCAAACGCGGGGTTTACTCGAATGAGGCCGGCCAGGGAACGGCACCGCACGCCGCTGCGGCCGCGGAGGTCGAACATCCGGCACAACAAGGCCTCGTTCAGGCATTTTCCGTCTACGTTGATACCTTGTTCGTCTGCTCGGCCACGGCGTTCATGATTCTGATCACGGGCGCCTATAACGTGGTCGGAGGTGACAGCGGATTTATCGTCCAGAATCTTCCGGCAGCGACGGATCCAAACAGTGCCGCGTTCACGCAAATGGCCGTACAGAGCGTTTTTCCTGATTTTGGCAAGCACTTTGTCGCGCTGGCATTATTCTTCTTCGCATTTACGACCGTACTTGCCTATTACTACATTGCGGAGACCAACATCGCGTATCTGCGGCGATTTTTCAAAGTTCCCGGCGAATTGGTCATTCTGAAATTCATCATGATGGCGGCGGTGTTTTATGGCGCCGTCAGAACGGCCGGTCTGGCCTGGGGGCTGGGGGACATCGGCGTAGGCCTCATGGCGTGGTTAAACATCGTCGCCATATTGATATTGTTTTTTATGGGCAAACCGGCGCTCAAGGCGTTAACGGACTACGAGAAGCAAAAGAATGCCGGCGTAACGAAATACACGTTCGATCCCAAAGCGCTTGGCATAAAGAACGCCGACTTCTGGGATGACCAGAAATCCTGACCAGGAAAAAGCTGGAGGCAACCATGCATCGAATTACCGTCGCGGCCGCTCTTTTGCTGACCGCTCTATTAGTATTACCTGGCACTTCAGTGGCCCGGCAGGATGTATCGAAAGAGCAAAAGGCGATTCTCGTCACAGGCGCCAGTACCGGTATTGGCCGCAACATTGCAGAAACGCTGGCAGCCGAAGGTCACTTCGTTTATGCGGGTGCCAGAAAACAATCTGATATCGATGCGCTCAGTGCGATAGAGAATATTCAGGGCATTCGGCTCGACGTTACCGTCCAGGAGGAGATTGATGCTGCCGTTGAGACCATAGAGAAAGAAGGGCGTGGTCTTTACGGCCTGGTGAATAACGCGGGAGTTGCCGTGCTTGCGCCGCTCATCGAAGTCGACGAAGACGATATGCAGTTCCAGATGGACGTAAACCTCTTCGGCCCGTATCGCGTAACGAAAGCGTTTGCGCCGCTGATCATTGCGAGCAAGGGCCGCATTACGACCACTGGATCCATTTCCGGAATCCTTTCCGGTTTTCTCTTTGGACCTTACAGCATGAGCAAACATGCTATCGAGGCTTACACAGACAGCCTGGCGCGCGAGATGCAGAAATTTGGCGTTGAAGTGAGTGTCGTCGAACCTGGCAACTACAACTCCGCAATCTACGACTCGATATTGCGGCGAATCGAGCAACGCGATCAGACCACCGTGGGCTCGCTGTACAAAGAAGAGCTGGATCGATTGCTGAGCAATGCGAGCAACCGACCGAAAGACAAGGAACCGGACGAAGTCTCGGCAGCTGTGCTCGATGCGCTGTTCGAAGCCAATCCGAAGCGGCGCTACATGGTGGTACCCGTTGAGCGTCAGGCGGAGATTACGATCAGGAAGGTAATCGAGGAGCTCGTCCAACTGAATGAACGGCACAAGTACAGCTATGACCGGGATGAGTTAATCGGCATGCTTGACGAAGCGCTGGCCAAGTCAGGCGACTAGATCGATGGGATACGTCTTAGTCGCTGGCTGAACTGGCCGCCTTAAAATCGACGCCAAGCGAACGTAACTTGCGATACAGATGTGTGCGCTCCATACCGACACGCTGCGCGAGTCTGCCAACCTTACCGTCACAGAGTACAAGTTGTTGTTGCAGGTAGGCACGCTCGAATTGTTCCCGTGCCTCCCTGAGCGGCAGTGACAGCAAATCCTGCTTCACCAATGGCTCATTGACTATCGATGTCGAACTGATTTCACGTTCCACTTCTTCGAGTGATATTTCATCGTCAGATTCAGTCATCAGCAGACGCCGTACGAGGTTCTTCAACTCCCGCACATTGTCCGGCCAGGGGTAATTCCTTAGCCTATTCTGTGCGGCAACACTGAATCGGCGAAACGTGAGGCCATCTGAATCCACAAGCTTGTCAACGTAATAACTCAGGAGTGCCGGGACATCTTCAGCATACTCCCGCAATGGTGGTACCCGGGCGGTGAGCGTGTTCAGATTCGAAACCAGTTCCCGGCGGAGAGCGCCCGTTTCCATGGCTCTGTCGTAATCGGCGTTAACCGTCGCCAGGACCCGTGCCTGCAGTTTGACCGGCTCGTGGCCACCAGAGCGCAGGAATTCGCCTTGCTCAAGCACGCTCATAGTCAGTTTTTGTGCCTGGTCGCAGAGATCGGTCAGTTCATCAATGATCAGCGTACCGTTTCTCGCGCGTTCGAAATAGCCGCTTCGAATGTCGCCACCCGACTCACTGCCAAACAATTGTTCCTCGGCGTTACTGTCGGTAATTGATGCGGCGAGCATTGTGACCAGCGGGCCGTCCGCATGTGAACTCATGCTGTGTATATAGCGTGCGAATGCGCTGCGGCCGGTCCCCGGTTCACCGCTGAATAGCACGGGCGAATCGTATTTGGCGAATTCCTGCACTTTCTCCCGCAGTTCTTTCATCAGAGGACTGCGGCCGATCGGCGCGAGCAGGGACGGCAGCAATCCCCTCCCGGCACCCGCCTGCTTTCTCGAAGAATCAATGGCGCGTTCGACTGTGCGTAACAATTTCGCCAACGACAGGGGCTTCTCTACGAAATCGAATGCACCAAGACGGGTTGCCTCGACCGCCGTGTCGACGGTGCCATGACCCGACATCATGACAACAGCGCAGTCAAGGTCTCCCGGTTGCGACCACTCCCGCAACAGGCTGATGCCGTCTGTTCCCGGCATCCATATGTCAAGCAATACAAGATCGAAATCTCCATTTTCGCGTGCGGCGCGCGCCTCACCGGCATCGCCTGCAACAGTCACCGCATAACCTTCGTCTGACAAAATCTCGTCGATTAGCTCCCTGATATCGGCCTCATCATCAACCACCAGCACATTTGCCACACTCATGCTCTTTCCCTCCGTTGTTCTGCACGACCCGGCACTTTCGCAATCATCTGACTGCGCGCCGCTTCAGATACAGGCAGTCGTATTGTTATCACTGCACCGCCTTCGTCGCTGTTCTCTGCATCAATCGTACCCGCGTGTTCTTCAACCAGTTTTTTCACAATCGCGAGACCCAGTCCCGTGCCTTTCGGCTTTGTTGTAACGTAGGGCTCAAAAATCTGACCGACTGAATCGCTGTGAAAGCCCGGGCCATTGTCGGCGACTATCAACTCCACCACGTCGATTCCATGTACTTCGGCCGCGTTGATGATGACGTCGATACGGCCGTTCTCTGTGTGCTCCAGCGCCTCGATTGCATTGCGAATCAAGTTATGCAGAATTTGCCGAACGCGACCGACGTCCGCCTCGATTTCAGGAAGGTCAGAATCGGATTTGAGCGCTATCTGGATATCACTTTCCTGGGCGCGATAGAGATCCACAACTTCATGAACCAGTTTTTCGACGCTGAAGCGATTGACGTCTATGTCCGGCGCCCGCGCGTAGTCGCTGAATGCGTTAACCATTTCCTTCATCGCCTCAACCTGCTGCACGATCGTGTGTGTCGCCCGATCCAGAACCTGCGCATCTTCGGGATCCAGTGTCGGCAGATACTTTCTCCGCATTCGCTCTGCTGACAGCTGAATCGGAGTCAGCGGATTCTTGATCTCATGCGCCAGTCGCCTTGCAACCTCGCCCCACGCGGCGTCCCGTTGCGCCTGCAACAGGCCGGTAATATCGTCGAAAACAACGACGTAGCCAGCGGCGTGATCTTCGTCCCCGGGAAGCGTCGTACAGGCACACGTAAGTACGCGCCGGCCAACCTCACCCCTTAGCACGATTTGTTCGCGCCATTCGGTCTCGCCCGCCTGCAGATGAACCTGTGCGACATCGACGAACTGCTCAAGCAGCGGCTGTCCTTTGGCGACATCCGGAAGATACTCGCCAACCCGATTCTCCAGATCGACATTCAGGATGCCTCCAGATGCTGCGTTGGCGTTTCGAATGCGAAGATCTGATTCGAGCGCGACGACACCGGTCGAAAGTCTGTCAAGGATGACAGCCAGGTTGGCGCGCTCTGCTTCGACAAGCGCCTGACTCAAGCTAGCTTCGCGACGCGCCGCTGACAGGCGTTGGGTCATTTCATTGAACGAACTGATCAGGAATCCGATTTCGTCCCGTGACGGTGTCGGCAGTCGGGTATCGAAATCTCCCTCCGCCACCGCGCGCGTACCGGCCACAAGATCCTGGATCGGCGCTACCAGTCGGCGCGAAACTACGAAGGCACCGTAAATCGATGCCAGCAAGGACAGCATCAAGACGACAGTTAACGTCAAAGTGGAGTTTTGCTTCAGATCTTCCCTGAAAAATACGGCGCGCTGGTAATCGTTGTATGACGAGTCAACGCCGTCGGCCATAGCACCGATGCGATCCGGAACACGATAAAGTGCCTGTATTACGCCTGTAAGACTCGAACGATTCGAATTGCCGAATGACACGGCGGTTCTGATTTCGTAGCCACCCGCTTCCTGCGGGTCGAGGCTGACGAACGGGCGGCTCTGGCGAATTTGCAAAACGACTTCGTCCGTAAGGGGTTTTGGCAGGCTTCCTGCAGATTGGTCCGAACTCGTCGCAAGGATCTGGCTGTTGCGCCCGTAAATCGAAATCTCGCTCGCGCCGCTTTCGCGCCTCAACATACTGAGTTCGAATATGAGCTGACGGGGATTGACCTCTTGCAAACGATCAGCGATTTGCATCGTCGTATCAAGGTGATCGCGCATCCGCATCGCAAGCGCGGCCTGACTCAACGCCAGCGCATCATCGAGACCCTCCTCTACGTCTGCGCTAAACCAGCTGTCAATGCCACTGTTGATAAACTGGATAGAGAAGTAGAACACCACAACCAGCGGCAGTATTGCGAGGCCCACAAACATGCCGACCATGCGGGCTTTGAGTTTTGCACCCGGTACGTGATTTCGATAATCCTGAAACAGCTTGGCAAGATTACCGACCATAAGCGCGAACAAAACGGCAACGCCCGCGACATTGATTGCCAGGATGACAATATGCAGCGATTCAAAATCATCGGTATTTTGCGGGGTCCAGCTCAGCAGAAAAAGGGCAACCAGTGCAAGGCCGACGCCGATGACGCCGACCGCAGTAATTGCTACTCTTTTTATCGTGCGAGCGTCCATTCGTACCAGTCACTCTCCAGTTGCCATTGGCTACGCCAGAAAAACAGGAGTCTTAGCGAAGCGGGATATTGACGGGTGCTCAAACGCGCCCTTAAGCGCAGCCGATAGCGGCTGTCTTTTTCCAAAACCGAGTCATCGATTACCGGCAAACCCTGTATTCGGCCCAGATTGTTGAGCGCCGAATAGAGTGTCGCGAATGAGTCCTGATCGCCACTGTTCAGACTGCGCACGATGTAACGCTGACTGAGTGGCCGGTATTCGAGTTCGTAGGTAAAACTTAAGCTTGCGTCGAGCGCATCCGGCCACAGCCCGCGCACGCGTATCGCTTCGAAATCGAGCGCTATAGTCAGGGGCACACCGCTGTTCAGCGCCTCCAGAGCATCATCGCTCAGGATAAGCTGGAGTCGCGCCTCAAGTTCGTGCACACCGTCGTTCAACAGCGTCGACGCAGAGCGAATATCGAAAAAACCCTGGCGCTCAGGAATCTGCTGTGCCGTGGCCGACCCGAGAGTCAGCATGCCGACAAATAAGGTCAGCACGAGTGCCGCGAATCCGAATGTCTTTTTTCCTCTCATTTTACTATCGGGGCACCTTGTTCAGGCAGGCGAAGTAGAAGCCGTCCAGTCCACGGGTGCCGGGCAATACCTGAAATCCCGGGGTCTTTGCAATCATTAAATCGCGGATGTTGTAAGCATGCAACACTCGGTCCTCCTCCGCATCGTCATGGGCCGCCAGAAAAGGCGCCACAACGCCGTCATTCTCCGCAGCCAGTACCGAGCAGGTGACGTATAAAAGACGACCACCGCACTTGAGCAGCGGCCACAGGCTGTCCAGAATCCGCCGCTGCAGGTCAGCCAGCGCGACAATATCGGACTCGCGACGCAATAGTTTGATGTCCGGATGACGGCGGATAACGCCTGTTGCGGAACAGGGCGCATCAACAAGAATCCGGTCATATTGCGTCCCATCCCACCACTCACCTGAATTGGATGCGTCGGCGGCCAACACGGTTGCGCCAAGATTCAGACGAGCCAGGTTTTCCCGTATGCCCGATAGCCGCTGGGCATCGGAATCGATAGCGGTGAGATCCGCGGAAGCGCCCAAAAGTTCCAGCAGGTGGCCGGTTTTGCCGCCAGGCGCGGCACAGGCGTCGAGCACTCTTTGCCCACCATCGGTCAGAAGCCAGGGCGCAGCAAGCTGCGCCGCCGCATCCTGCACCGATACCTGTCCTGCCTTAAACCCCGGCAGCTCCTCAACAGCTCGCGGGCAGTCGAGCTGTAGTGCGTTTTCAACGCCAGGCAGGAGCGTTCCTTCTATCGCGTTGCGTGCCTGGTACTCCGCTGCGGTTGCGTACGTGGCATTCACCCGCAACCACATGGGTGCCCGCTCATTGTTGGCTGCGAGGATTCGCGCCCAATGATCCGGCCAATCCTCACGAATTCGATCGATCATCCACTGCGGATGATTGAATTGCGCTTCCTCGTCCCTGGGCTCTTCCTGGCGCGTCTTGTTGCGCAAGAAATTACGCAAAACGGCGTTGATCAGTCCCGCCATTTTCGGGCGACGCAACAATCGGGCCGCCTCGACCGTCGCTGACACCGCAGCATGATCCGGAACGCGCGTATCGCTAAGTTGGAATATGCCGATCGTAAGTAGTGACTCTATGATGCGATCACGTTTCCTCAGTGGCCTGTCGAGGAGAGCATCAAGTTCGGCCCGCAATTGCCAATGGTGTCTCAGGCATCCGTAACAGAGCATGCGAATCATCGGGCGGTCTGCCGGGCTGACGTTTACATCGCTCTGCGCCAGTGCCCGGTCCAGCGAACGTCCATCGCTGACCACCGCATCGAGGACGGTTGCCGCTTCGGCCCTGAGTCGCGCTCCCGGTTGCATGATCAATAGGCCCGGTCAGCCGAGCCGTTTGCCGATCAGGGTGGTTTGTGCCGCAAATTCCGACCCGCTGATTCGCCTTCGGCCGGGTCGTTGTACCTCGATCAGGCGGATGCCACCCCGTCCGCAAGCGACCTCGATTCCAGCCTTGCCCGCACTGATGACCTGGCCGCTGTGCCCCTCGAGATCTGCAAGCAGTTCACCCTGCCAGCACTTGATCGATTCACCATTGAATTCGAAGTAGGCGCCCGGAACCGGATTGTAGGCGCGGATCTGTCGCGTTATCTCCATGGCATCGGTCGACCACCTGATGGCTGCATCCTCTTTCCTTATCTTTGCGGCGTAAGTCACGTTCGCATCGTTCTGCGGAACCGGCTTTATGCTTCCCTGCAAAAGCGCCTCCATATGACTCACCAGGAGCTCTCCACCCATTCTGGCCAGACGATCATGCAATTCACCAGCGGTTTCGTCATCGCCGACCGGCGTCGCGCTACGTGCATAAACCGGACCGGTATCCAGGCCCGCTTCCATTTGCATCAGACAGATACCGGTTTCTTCGTCGCCGTTGAGAATCGCCTGCTGAATCGGTGCCGCACCGCGCCAACGCGGCAGCAGCGACGCATGTACATTGACGCAGCCACGAATCGGTATATCCAGAACTGTCTGCGGCAGGATGAGTCCATAGGCTGCGACCACTATCAATTCTGGCTTCAGCGCGGCAATGTCAGCGACGACGTGGGAGTTTCTGAGCGTCTCTGGTTGCCATACGTCGATGTCGACGGACTGTGCATAAGACTTGACCGGGCTCGCCGTCATGCGCTTGCCGCGGCCGGCGCGCCTGTCCGGCTGCGTCAGCACTGCGGCTGGCGCGTAACCGCCGTCAACGAGGGCTTGTAAAGACACCTGCGCGAAGTCAGGTGTGCCAGCGAACAATATTGTTGCGGCGTTCATCTTTGGTCGAATCGAATCAGGCAGGCTGTTTGGTCAGACAGCGGCGACCCGATCTTCCAGCCGCTGCTTCCGGTCTTTCATCAGGCGCTTGCGGATGCGCTGTCGTTTCGCCTCAGACAGGTAATCGACAAATAGCTTGCCATCGAGGTGGTCGATCTCATGCTGCACACAGACTGCGAGCAGGCCATCAAACGCGTGCTCTACTTCCTCTCCTTCCCGATTCTGAAAGCGAACCCGTACGTGCTCAGCCCGTTCGACCGACTCATAGTAGCCGGGCACGGAAAGACAGCCTTCCTCCGACACCTCGACGCCATCGCGCTCGAGGATGACCGGATTGATCAGCACCCACGGTTCGTTTTTCTCACTCGATACATCGGCGACCAGGAAGCGACGATGTACGTCGACCTGGGTCGCAGCCAGTCCAATGCCGGGCGCGGCATACATCGTTTCGAACATATCGTCGATCAACTGGCGGAGCGAGTCGTCGACCGCCTCTACCGGGACTGCCTTTTTGCGCAGCCTTGGATCCGGAAATTCAAGTATTTTTAATTTTGCCATGTGCTCGGTGTTGAATTAGTGTGGTTTCCTACAAAATGCGTCTAAATTTTTGACTTTATTGAATAAGATAGCGGACAATGCCGCGTATATCTTGGCTGTCAGACCCTGTTTTGAGCAGGAATTGTGACGTAATTGGCGGACCTGACGGCGCCGACACGACATATTACAGCAACGCCTGCCTCCGGGCAGACACCGACTACTTTGATGGAGCACCCGTTGACTATGTCTCCTGGCACAAAAAACGTGAAAACCGGTCTCAGACTGACCGTCATTGCACTGGCCGTGAGCATGGCTGGCTGCAGCACTATGAGCAATCTGAACCCGTTTGGTGGAGATGAGGACGAGGCGCCGCCCCCGGTTGCCCGCACATCGTCAACGATGCCCGGTGGCTCCACCTCGCTGGATCCGGCAACCACCGCTGCGGCCGCGCAACCGATGCGAAACGAACCTGTTTTGCAACAGATGAGCGAACCGGTACCGCTGGCATCGGGCGCACCCAATGAATATGTCGTGCAGGTTGGCGACACCCTCTGGGACATCGCCAATACTTTCCTGCGAGATCCATGGTATTGGCCGGAAGTCTGGTACGTAAATCCACAGGTCGAAAACCCGCATCTGATTTATCCGGGTGACGTGCTGGCGCTGGTCACAATTGATGGCCAGACACGAATTACAAATGTCCGCGGCTCGACTTATCGTTTATCGCCACAGGCACGAGTCTCGCCGCTGAGCGAATCAATAAACAGTATTCCTTATGAAGAGATTTCTGCCTTTCTTTCCAGGGGTCTTGTCCTTGAGAAAGACCAGGCTGAGCAGCTACCGTACATTCTTGCCACACGCGGCGATCATATGATCGCAAGTGCAGGAAACGAGGTTTACATTCGGGGTGGCCAGCCAGCACAGAACGGTACGCGATACAGTGTGATCCATGTTGCCGACGAATTGCGGGACCCGGACGATAACGATGTTATCGGCTTCCAGGGTATCTACGTCGGCGAAGGCGCCCTGTCGCGCGGCGGCGATCCGGCGACTGTCGCGCTTACGGATACAAATCGCGAAGCGCTTACGGGTGATCGACTGATCCCCGAGACTGTAGACATTCCGCTCAACTTCTTTCCCAAATCACCGGACATCGACGTGGAAGGTCGCATCATTTCTGTCGTCGATGGCGTCTCGTTGATTGGTCAGTATCAGGTAGTGGTTATGAATCGTGGCGCGCGCAACGGCCTGGCGCCGGGCGATGTGCTGACGGTCTACCAGGCCGGAGAAGTCGTCACCGATCGATTTAGCGGCAACTCATTCGTCGGCGGTGGCGAGAAAGTCACGTTGCCGGACGAAGCGGCTGGCACGATTATGGTCTTCAAGGTTTACGATCGCATTGGTTACGGACTGGTAATGGAGGCAACCAGCGATATTCACGTGCTGGACGCTGTTCGCAACCCCCTGTAACGGCCAACAGCTTAATTATGCAAGGGCTCGCACTGGTGCGAGCCCTTTTTTGTGGGCAATGAAAAAATCGGGGTCGAACCGAGCTTTTTCCAGCGAAAAAAGTGGGGTCGAACCGAGCTTTTTCCAGAAATCCGTGAATTGTGCTTCTAACCAGGAAAACCTCGGTTCGACCCCGTTTTTTTTGGTCCGGACCGCATAACTCTGCGACGCTACTAAATTAGCCGCCCCGCAAGCGGCTGCACCCGACTACAATGCCAGTTCTTGCAGGCAGCTAAGCTCGGCGCGGGAGTGCATGTGGCAAATAGCGAAGAGGAATTCGAATGGGCCGGGAAACCGAACCACCATATCCTCGATGCCGCGTCGGGGGATCTTCCGGAGCTTCTGTCTCAAATACCGAACCCGCCGGAGCGACTGTTTGTAATCGGTAATCCGGATGTATTGCATCTGCCGTCGCTGGCAATCGTTGGCAGCAGGAACCCGACCCGAGGCGGACGAGATAACGCCTACGAGTTTGCCAAACACCTTGGCCATTCCGGGTTCAGTATTGTCAGCGGCCTTGCACAGGGAATTGATACTGCTGCGCACGAAGGGGCCCTGGCAGCCGGTGCGTCGACCGTCGCTTTTCTTGGTCATGGAATCGATCAGATCTATCCGGCCAGCAACCGTGAACTCGCCAGGCAAATTGCCGTCCACGGCGCACTATGCACGGAATTCCCACTTGGCTCGCAGCCTCGCAGAGAACACTTTCCGCAACGCAACCGCCTGATCAGCGGTTTATGTATGGGGACACTGGTCGTCGAAGCTGCCAGACGCAGCGGATCTCTTATCAGTGCGCGGTTGGCTGGCGAGCAAGGTCGGGAGATTTTCGCGATTCCCGGCTCAATACATAATCCGATGTCGCGCGGCTGCCATCAGCTGATCCGGCAAGGCGCCAAGCTGGTGGAAAGTGCCGATGACATTGTTTCCGAACTTGGATCGCTCGTTAACCATATGTTGCAAACTACTGATGCAAAAGAGAGTGCACAACCGAATCAATTTAACAAAGATGGAGACTACCGGATCCTGCTCGATGCGCTCGGATACGATCCGGCGACGACCGATGAATTGGTCGAAACATCCGGTTTGACGATCGATCAGGTTTCCTCCATGCTCCTAATCCTGGAGCTTGAGGGGGAAATAGAGGCGCAGAATGGCGGCCGATACTCAAGACTGCAAACATAACTGGATCAAACGCCTCTAAGGAGAAGCTCCGGGCATGAAAGAGAATGTACTCGACGTTCTGATGTACCTTTTTGAAACTTACATCGACGCTGAGGAAGAGCCAGAAGCAGACCAAAATGAACTTCGCGACGAGCTGTCTCGCGCGGGATTTGGTGATTCCGAAATTGACCGCGCGCTCGATTGGCTTGATGGTTTGACCGAGAACCACGAGTCTCTTTACTCCAACCCGCAAACTGCGCACGGCACGCGTATTTACAACGACATCGAAGCGGAGCGCCTTGACGTGTGCTGCCGTGGGTTCATTTCTTATCTCGAGCAAATCGGAATTCTGTCACCAACCCAGCGGGAAATTCTGGTTGATCGCCTGCTCGCGCTCGAAACCCCGGACATTGATGTCGAGCAGATTAAGTGGGTCGTGCTAATGGTTTTGTTTAGTCAGCCCGGCCAGGAACTGGCCTATTCTCGAATGGAAGACCTGGTGTTCGACGAGGGCGACACCACGCTTCATTAACCGCTGGTAATTCAGTCCGATCCGCTTCGATAAGACCTCGAATTGGTGGCCGATTTGGCGGCGTGTAATCACGCAGTTCTTGACAGGCCGCTCTTAAAGCTGTAATTCAACCGCGGCAAAGCACCGCGGTTTTTTCTTTTCAGAGTCTTATATAAGGAACGGTCACCCGGAATGTCCAAGAATCTTGTCATCGTCGAATCACCTGCTAAGGCCACGACCATTAGCAAATATCTCGGCAAAGATTTTGACGTCCTGGCCTCCTATGGCCATGTGCGCGACCTTGTGCCCAAGGAGGGCGCGGTAGATCCCGAACAAGGCTTCGCGATGAAGTACCAACTCATCGAACGCAACGAGAAGCATGTCAAGGCGATCATCAAGGCACTGAAGAAGGCTGACGCGCTTTATCTCGCGACTGACCCAGACCGCGAGGGCGAGGCGATCTCATGGCATCTGATTGAACTTCTCAAAGAGCGCAAAGCGCTGGGCGACCGGGCAGTTCATCGCGTCGTTTTTCACGAAATCACCAGGGATGCCGTTAGAGACGCAATAGCGAACCCCCGCAAAGTGTCAACTGAGCTTGTCAGCGCTCAACAGGCCCGCCGGGCACTCGACTATCTCGTTGGATTCAATTTGTCGCCGCTGCTGTGGAAGAAGGTGCAACGAGGATTGTCGGCAGGAAGAGTACAGAGCCCGGCGCTGCGCATGATTGTAGAGCGTGAGCTTGAAATCGAAGCTTTCAAAGCACGCGAATACTGGTCGATTGAAGCCGATGTCAGCAAAGAAAAGCAGCCCTTCTTTTCGCGACTGGTTCGTTATAAAGGCGAGAAAGTCGAGCAGTTCAGTTTCGAAAATGAAGATGCCGCTCGCGAAGTCGAGCAGACGATCCTTGCAGCGGCTAATGGAAAACTGACGACGGTCAAAGTCGATAAGAAGCAACGTCGGCGCAATCCAGCTGCGCCCTTCACCACCTCCACACTGCAGCAGGAGGCATCGCGCAAGCTTGGTTTCAATACTCAGTGGACAATGCGGGTGGCGCAGAAGCTCTATGAGGGTATAGAACTACCAGACGTGGGTAACGTTGGTCTGATCACCTACATGCGTACCGACTCCGTGACACTCGCGGACGTCGCCGTCGCAGAGATTCGGGATGTCATTCAGGAGCGCTACGGCGCGGATAATGTTCCTGATGAGCCGCGGACATTCAAGACGCGTGCAAAAAATGCCCAGGAAGCGCATGAAGCTATCCGACCAACGTCGGTCGCCTACACGCCGGAATCCCTGAAAGGCAAACTCGACGCCGAGCAGCTTAAGCTCTATACGCTGATCTGGCGTCGCACGATGGCCTGTCAGATGGTGCCTGCCGTGTTCGATACAGTCGCACTCGAGTTCTCACCTGGCGCGACAGACGCGGCGTCCGCTAACGACCAGCATCGGTTCCGTGCCAACGGGTCGGTACTCGTGGAACCCGGCTTTATGGCCGTCTATCACGAGGGTAAGGACGACGCCAAAGATGACGACGGTGATCGCCTTCTGCCAGAAGTTGTCGAAGGGGATGTTATCGATCTCGACGTGTTGCGCCCCGAGCAGCATTTTACGGAGCCGCCACCCCGCTTCACGGAAGCAAGCCTTGTGAAGACGCTGGAAGAATATGGCATTGGGCGACCGTCGACCTACGCAAACATCATCATGACCCTGAAGAATCGGGAATACGTCGAAATGGATGCAAAGCGATTCTTGCCGACGGATATCGGCCGGATCGTTATTGGTTTCCTGACTGAGCATTTCACCCAGTATGTTGACTATGACTTCACAGCGCGACTGGAGGATGACCTCGACGCCGTGTCGCTCGGCGAGAAGGACCTGGTGCCATTGCTCGAAGGTTTCTGGAAGCCCTTCCATGAACTTGTCGAAGACAAGGACAAAAGTGTCACCCGCGAACAGGTCGCACAGGCTCGCGAACTGGGCACCGATCCGAAGAGTGGCAAACCGGTAACGGTTCGCATGGGCCGCTATGGCCCATTCGTGCAGATCGGCACCAAGGACGACGAGGAAAAACCGAAATTCGCTGGCTTGCGGCCGGGTCAGAAGATGACTGACATCGATCTCGCCACAGCCATGGAGCTCTTCAAACTGCCACGCAAACTCGGAGAAACGGCGGACGGACTGGAAGTAGCGGCGAGCGTCGGGCGATTCGGTCCTTATGTTCGTTACGGCGACAAGTATGTGTCGATCAAGGACGACGACCCTTACACCATTGAGCTGCCTCGCGCGCTGGAATTGATTGAAGAGAAGAAAATCGCTGATGCCAATCGAATCATTCAGGATTTTGAGGACGAAGGAATTCAGGTCCTGAATGGCCGCTATGGCCCTTACGTGACGAATAAGGAAAAGAACGCGCGAGTACCAAAAGATCGCGAACCGAAATCCCTGACACTCGACGAGTGCAAGGAGCTGCTTGCCAATGCTCCGGTGCGCGGTAAGCGTGGCAAAAAGAAGGCTGGCAAAAAGAAAGTGGAAAGCAAAAAGGTTGCCAAGAAGAAAGCGACCAAAAAGAAGGCCAAGAAAAAGGCCAGAAAGAAGAAAGTGGCAAAGAAGAAGGTTGCCAAAAAGAAATCCGCTGGCCCCGGCGAGTCCTGAAGAGACTGGCAGAAGGAGATGGCCAGCGCGCAGAACATTCGGCACGCTTCCCGGATACTCCATGGTGGTGGTGTTATCGCCTACCCTACCGAAGGTGTTTTTGGGCTCGGCTGCCTGCCTGACGATTATTCCGCCGTCAGCAGAATTCTCGATATGAAGTCCCGCAGCGCGGCATTGGGACTGATCCTCATTGCCGCAAATATCGACCAGCTTTCGGTGTGGGCGGAATTGCCCGATGCTTCACTCGAGTCTTCAAAAGAGAAACCCGTAACCTGGATCGTACCGGCGACCGGGGCCGTGCCTGACTGGATTCGTGGCGAGCACCCGGGTGTGGCAGTGCGACTAACCACTCATCCTGTGGCAAACGCATTGTGTGAAGCGTCAGGCTCTTGTCTCGTATCGACCAGCGCCAACCTGTCAGGACACGAGCCTGCGAGAAACGCGTTTGTGCTGCGCAGGCAATTCGGCACTTTAGTAGACTACGTTGTGCCTGGCCAGTGTGGTCCCGCTTCGGGCGCATCCGAGATCAGGGATTTAAGGACAGGCCAAATCGTGAGACCTGCATGAGTGATACCAATATCCAGGCCGTCGAGGAATATCTTCGTGCGTTACAGCTGCGCATATGTTCGTCGCTGGAAGACGCGGATGGTAAAAACAAGTTTCGTCACGATCGCTGGGACAGACCGGGTGGTGGTGGTGGCGAGAGCCGGGTGCTGAGCGCCGGTAACGTTTTCGAGCAGGCGGGCGTCGGATTCTCACATGTGTATGGCGACCAGATGCCGCCCTCGGCAACGCAGAACCGACCTGAGCTCGCAGGGAAGCGTTTCCAGGCGATGGGCGTGTCGCTGGTTTTGCATCCGTACAATCCTTATGTGCCGACCACGCACGCCAACTTTCGTTTCTTTTCCACGGATAGCGATGATGACAAAGCCATATGGTGGTTCGGTGGCGGTTTCGACCTGACCCCCTACTATCCGTTCCACGAAGACGTTATTCACTGGCATCAAACTGCCAAAGATGCATGCGACCCGTTTGGCGAAGACGTTTACCCGGAGTACAAGAAATGGTGCGATGAATACTTCTACCTGAAGCATCGTGCGGAAACTCGCGGCGTGGGCGGCTTGTTTTTTGACGACCTCAACAAACCGGGTTTTGAGAAATCATTTGCTTTGACTCAAGCAATTGCGGACAAGTTTTTGACCGCCTACCTGCCGATTGTTGCCGCGCGCAAAAAGCACAAGTACGGCGAGCGGCAGAGAGAGTTTCAGCTCTACCGCCGCGGTCGTTATGTAGAATTCAATCTCATCTATGATCGCGGTACGCTGTTCGGCCTGCAGTCCGGCGGAAGAACCGAATCGATTTTGATGTCGCTGCCACCCCGTGTTCGCTGGGAGTATGACTGGCAGCCGGAAGCGGGTTCTCCGGAGGCCGACCTTTACGAGAATTACCTCAAACCCCGGGATTGGCTGGGCGAGTAGTTTTTGGGGTCGGAGCCCTTTTGCTTCGATCTGGCGGCCAACCTAGCTAATATGCTAAGTTCTTTGTAAAACCGGGCGTTACACCGGGTTCTTGAACTAAAATCAATAGGATGCGCGCTGAGAGGGCGCGACACTATCCGTGAACCATTAGCATCGTCGCCGGACGGTCGGGGATGCTGGTAATCCGCTATGCAGTTATTGAGACTGATGATTCTTTTCTCGATCTTTTCAAGCGGCGCCGTTAGCGCCGAGTTTGAATCGCGTCTGCGTGATGGCGGTGCGCCGTTGGGAATCAGGCTGGCCGGCACAGAAGACGCAGCAACCGAAACCAAAGTTTACATCGTGCAACTTGCGACACCGTCGGCTGCCGAGTTCCACGCCAGGTCCCAAACCGGGTTCTCTGGCAAACCGGCTTTTGGCGGTACGACAACGGCCCGCCGTTTCGACAAAAACAGTGCTGCCATTCAAGGTCACGTGAGCAGGCTTGCGACGGAGCAGGCCAGCGTACTTTCAAAATTGGGCGGAGACATTCAACCACTGTATAGCTATCGGTATACCTTGAACGGGTTTGCTGCAACGATGTCCGCCGCCCAGGCAAACAAGATGGAGCACATGACCGAAGTGCTGCACGTTTGGGAAGACGAAGTTCGGCCGTTATCGACAAGTAGCAGCGCGTCCTTTCTTGGCCTGTTCGAGCCGGATGTAGGTTTGCGCGGTGCGCCGGGCCTCGATGGTGAAGGCGTTGTCATTGGCGTAATCGATAGCGGCATCGCACCGGAACATCCGGCGCTGCAGGATACACGTGAGGCAGACCGTCCACAGGCCTGTCGCAGCGCCTGGGGCGAGGGTACGTTGCTTGGCGGTGGTTGTGCAATCGTTTCAAACAGATGGAAGATGTGCAGGTATTTGAGGCGCCGGAAAACTGGAACGGTGTTTGCGAAACCGGTCCGGAGTTCACCGAGCAGAATTGCAACAACAAGATGATTGGCGCCAGGACCTTTGTCGAGGGGGCGCTGGCCTCCGGACCGATAGATAACGGCGAGATTTTTTCTGCCCGCGATGTCGACGGGCACGGTACGCACATTGCAACGACGGCTGCAGGCAACAGGGTCAAAGCATCTATATTCGGCACCTTTCTCAACTCCGTAGAGGGCATCGCACCCAAGGCCCGTATTGCGACCTACAAGGCATGCTGGCTGCGGCCGGGCACCACCAGGGCCAGTTGCAATACATCTGATCTCGCAAATGCGATCGATATGGCAGTGTCGGATGGTGTCGACCTCATTAACTACTCGGTCGGCAACTCGATGTTCACCGTGACATCACCTGACGACATCGCGTTGCTGGCCGCCGCGAAAGCAGGTGTCCTCGCATCCGTCGCGGCTGGCAATGAGGGTCCGAATTTTCAGACGATGGGGTCTCCCTCCGGCAACCCGGCCGTCATCACGGTTGGTGCATCCACACGGACTGGTGAGCATTCGGTAGAGGCCATAAAGATTGATGCGCCGGCTTCCGTTGCCGGCAAATACGCCAGCAAGGAAGCATCGTTTACGCCGCCGCTGATCGATCGTGACCCGATCGAAGGCCAGTTGATCCTGGTCGATGACGGTGACACGAGTTTGCCTGACGGCGGCACGGGTAACCTCATTGACGGGTGCCAGGCACTGACCAACGGCGACGAGATTGCAGACAACATCGCGTTCATCGAACGTGGCGGTTGCGATTTCGACGTAAAGGTCGCGAACGCTGAAGATGCGGGCGCGACGGCAGTAATCGTATTCAATATTTCCGGCGACCCGATCGTCATGGTTGGAGACAGTGGCACGATCGATATTCCCGCCGTGATGATCGGCTCCGCCGATGGAGACTTACTGATAGACGAGCTTGATGCAGATCAGGTCATAGAGGTTGTGCTCGACAAGAGCTTCTTTCTTTCGATTGCAGATACTGGCAATGTGATGGCGAGTTTTTCGTCGCGCGGGCCGGGGCCGAATCAGGACATATTGAAGCCGGATGTGACCGCGCCGGGCGTTAATATTCTCGCAGGTAGTACGCCGGATGCGGCCAACACGGTCGCGGGTGAATTCTTCTCTTTCCTGAGTGGCACGTCGATGTCGGCACCGCATGTAACCGGCGTCGCTGCTCTGCTGAAGCAGGCGCACCCCGAATGGAGCCCTGCCGCTATCAAGTCGGCCCTGATGACCACTGCTCGACAGGACATCACCTTGCCGGACGATTTGCCTGCTATTCCATTCGATTTTGGCAGCGGCCATATCGTGCCAAACGACGCGAATGATCCTGGCCTTGTGTATGACATCTCCGGCGACGACTACGACGCCTATTCCTGCGGGATTGCGTCACCCGGCGTATCGCCGGCACGCTGTGACGAGCTCGCGACTGCGGGGTTGTCCTTCGATTCGGTCGATCTCAATCAACCCTCGATATCTGTTTCCAGGCTAACCAGCGGCAGGACCATCTCGCGCACGGTCACGAACGTCACTGACGCCTCTGAAAGCTACACGGCGGAGATCGAACTGCCACCCGGCATCGATGTGCAGGTAACGCCTGCGAGCCTGACGGTCGGTGCGGGTCAGACCGCATCATTTGATGTCACCTTGAACTTCGTCAGCGGCCCACCGGATATTTATCGCTTCGGAAGCCTGACCTGGGTCAGCGATGATCACCGGGTCCGCAGCGTCATCGCCGCACAGCCACTCTCGGTTGATGCACCGGGAGAGATATTCTCCTTCGGTGGCAGTGGCAGCGAGACCTTCCCGGTTGAATTCGGATATACCGGATCTTACGAAGCGCGTGTTCACGGATTGCGCCTGCCCATTGTCATCGATGACGACAACAATATTGGTAGCCCCGCTTTTGTGGCACAGGATCCGGACAAGACATTTACATTCGGAACCAGCACAGGTGTTACAGCACACCTGATCGACGTGCCGACAGGCGAAGCCTTCCTGCGATTCGCGATGTTCGATGAACTAACCGACGGAGACGACGACCTCGATCTGTATGTCTACTATTGTCCTGACGGCGTTAATTGTTCGAAGGTCGGGGAAAGCGGTGGACCGACATCAGAAGAACAGGTGGATATTTTCATGCCCGCCGCCGGCACTTACGCTTTGTTCGTGCACGGCTTCGCGACCGACAACGTTGCCGGTGGGCCAGGTGCAATTTACACCGCACGCGGATGGTCGTTTGGCCTGAATGAGAATCTTGGCAACATGACAGTCACCAGCCCCGCTTTTGTGAATGCCGGCACAACCCAGGACATTACAGTAAACTGGAACGGTCTCTCGGCGGATACGATCTATCTCGGCGGCATCTCGCACAACACACCGGACGGCCTGATCTCGCTGACGCTGATCAATATCTCCAACTGAGACAAGAGCTGCGAGTTCGGAAGAGCTCCGCCAGAAAATTGCATTTTGTTCAAACAAGGACATAAAACTGAAATGGCCGATCGTTTATCCGGGGTGCTTAGCCCCGTCGTTACCCCTTTCAAGGATGACCTGAGCCCAGATCCCGAACGACTGATTAAGCAATGCCAGTGGTTGCTCTCGCAAAATGTCGGACTCGCCGTGTTCGGCACCAACAGCGAAGCCAACTCTCTTTCTGTCGACGAGAAGATCATGCTGCTCGATCGACTCGTCGATGCAGGCGTCGATACCAGCCGCATGATGCCGGGCACCGGCTGCTGCGCCCTGACCGACACGGTTAAACTCACTGCCCATGCCGCGAAGATTGGTTGTGCCGGAACCCTTATGTTGCCCCCTTTCTATTACAAAGGCGTCAGCGATGACGGCATCTTTGCCAACTTCGCGGAAGTGATTGAGCGCGTCGGGAATGAGTCACTGCGCATCTATCTCTATCACATTCCGCCTATCGCGCAGGTCGGTTTCTCCGTCGACTTGATCGACCGACTGGTTGCCCGCTATCCCGGGACGATAGTCGGCATCAAGGACAGTTCGGGCGACTGGGGCAACACCCATTCCATGCTCGAGCGCAAGTGGGATGACTTCAGAGTTTTTGTTGGCAGTGAAAGCTTCCTGCTGGCGAACATGCGTAATGGTGGCGCAGGCTGTATTTCGGCAACAGCAAATGTCAATCCGGCCGCAATTGATCACCTCTATCAGACCTGGCAAAACGATGACGCCGATGAACAACAGCAAGCGCTCGACGACATTCGCGACACGGTGATGGCATTTCCGATGATTCCGGCGCTAAAAGCCACCGTTGCCGAGTTTTCCGGCGACGCACAATGGCGCATCGTGCGCCCGCCACTGATTTCCCTGGATCGCGAAAGAAGCGCCAGCCTGATAGCAGCGCTTCGTGAAAAGAACTTTGCGATGCCGGGTCTTTAAGGAATCCAGCCTTTTTTCTGCGCATCCATCGTGAACCAGATCAGGTACACGCCAATGACGACGACGGCGGCTGAAAATACGGCCCCGACGGGTCCAACGACTGAGATAGCGTCCATCAGGAAGAACGAATTGAAGTTCTGTACCAGCACCGCCAGAAGCGAGATCATGAAGACCGGCAGCGCGTAACCGTTACGCAGCAGCAACAACACGCAGCCCAACACCCCGCCACTTACGGCAAATGCGAAGGCACCTGTTGCCCAGCCTGGAACATTTTCATACAGAGCACGCTCGGCCTCCGGTAAGGCATTCAACGCCTCTGGCGCCATGGTTACTTGTGCGATATACGCCGAAAACCCCATCAGGTTCCAAAGCAGAGCGATGCCGGCGGTCCAGTAATAGGATTTTTCAGGCTTGTTGTCTTCCTCAGGCATGATGTTCCCCTTAGTTCGGTTCTTATTATTGGTGGGGCTAGTGGCACAGTTTCTGCGGATATTCGTCGAAAATCAAGGGCTTGATCGCTGCTCGATCGCGGCTAAAGCCGCTCCTACGAAATGATTATCCCTTCGCCAGACGGGCAGCGCATTCCTTGTGCCGAAAACAGGAGACCTCATGATCGTTAACCATGCCGGTTGCCTGCATGTGCGCGTAAATGATTGTCGAACCGACGAACTTGAAGCCGCGCTTCTTCAGGTCTTTGCTCAGCGCATCCGATTCCGGTGAGGTAGCCGGATAATCGGAGTCCTTGCGCAGCTTGTTCTGTATCGGTTTGCCACCCACAAAATCCCAGATGTAATTGCAGAAGCCATTAAATTCTTCCTGCACCTGCAAAAACAACTTCGCGTTGGTCACTGCTGAGTTGACCTTCAGCTTGTTCCTGACGATAGCCGGATCCAGCAGCATTTTGTCTATGCGCTTCTGCGTGAAGCGGGCAACCTTGACCGGATCGAAATCGGCGAAGTTTCTTCGATAGCCACCACGTTTGTTGAGAATGGTTGACCAACTCAAGCCCGCCTGCGCGCCCTCAAGAATCAGGAATTCGAACTGCGTCTGGTCATCCCAAACAGGTACGCCCCATTCTTCATCGTGATACCTGATGTATTCGAGACTTGAATCGCCTGCCCATGCGCACCGCTGAATTTTCTTTGTCATAAGAGTGAGTGTCCGGAAGTTCGTTTTGATTTTAGCAATGCAGATCGATCATAAGCGACTGGATTATCTCTCTGATACTGGCATTTTTGAGTCGAGTATCGCGAAGAACGCTGTTCGCGGAGTTATCGCGGCTGAGGCCCAATCCGCCCGCGGTCGCGATAGGCAGCAAAATGCCAGGTGTGGATTGATCGCGGCTAAAGCCGCTCCCACAAAAACCAATCGGCCTGCGGTGGCTGCAATCATTGACTTGCTCAACGCGGATTGATCGCGAACATCCCTGTTCGCGACCTTCGCAGTGCGAAGGCGCAAGCGCGTCCCGATTCGCTTCCTGCGAATCGGTGATCTTCAGTACATCACTCGGCTAATGCGGCGATGCATCGCGGGCCGTCTCAGTAGAAACCTGTTCTCCAATAAAAAAGGCCCAATCCGCCTGCGGTCGCGATAGTCAGCACAGTGCCAGGTGCGGATTGATCTTTAGTGCGACATTCTGCAGCACATTCGATGCATCGCGGGCCGTCTCGACAGAAACCCGTTCTCCACTAAAAAAGGCCCAATCCGCCTGCGGTCTCGATAGTCAGCACAGTGCCAGGTGCGGATTGATCGCGAACATCCCTGTTCGCGACCTTCGCAGTGCGAAGGCGCAAGCGCGTCCCGATTCGCTTCCTGCGAATCGGTGATCTTTAGTGCGACATTCTGCAGCACATTCGATGCATCGCGGGCCGTCTCGACAGAAACCCGTTCTCCACTAAAAAGGCCCGCATTTCTGCGGGCCTTCTTGTCTTCATGCAAAAGCCGGAGGCTTATTCTTTGTCACCGCCACAAGAACCTTCTGCTTCCTTGTCACCGCCACAGGAACCTTCTGCTTCTTTATCGCCGCCACAAGAGCCTTCTGCTTCCTTGTCGCCACCACAGGAACCTTCTGCTTCCTTGTCGCCGCCACAAGAACCTTCAGCTTCCTTGTCGCCACCACAGGAACCTTCTGCTTCCTTGTCGCCGCCACAGGAACCTTCAGCTTCCTTGTCGCCACCACAGGAACCTTCTGCTTCCTTGTCGCCGCCACAAGAACCTTCTGCTTCCTTGTCGCCACCACAGGAACCTTCTGCTTCTTTATCGCCGCCACAAGAGCCTTCAGCTTCCTTGTCACCGCCACAGGAACCTTCTGCTTCTTTATCGCCGCCACAAGAGCCTTCAGCATCTGAGGCTTCTTTATCGCCGCCACATTTGCCTTCGCCACAGCTACCCTCAGTTTCCTGAGCGCCGAGCAGGTAACCTGCACCAAGCGTAGTTACTGAGAACGGGCTTACGCCTGTGTCAGCATTAGCCGTCGCTGAGAATGCGAACGCGCCAGCTACTGCGGCGCCAACTGCTACTGCTACGGGTTTCAATACTTGCTTTTCAGACATTTCAATCTCCTACCTTCGATTTCAAACGCCCAAGCGGGCATTGATAGATGGCCCGTTATGCGGGCACGTATATTCAGTGTAGCGTTAAATGCTCCACTCCACTGAGTTGATAATTCTTTGTTCTAATTCAGTCAGTGGTTCGTCGCGTTCGCCGATGATCGCGATGCTGCCATTCCCCACTGGCAATATGACGCCGTTAACACCTTTTCCGTTAACCGTCATCGCGCCGTCTACCATCTCCTCTGGCATCAGCAACAGCGTAATTGGACCCTTTTCACCCTGGATGACCAGGTGCGGAATGGTCTTGCCGTTGATAACACAACTTCGCGCGTAGGTTACGAGACCAACGTTACGGTTCATAGTTCCTATGGTCGGATTGACCACTTTCGCAAACTGCGCATCCGAAACCGCCACATTCGTCACTTGCAAAGCGCCAGGTTCGTGATCGAGGTGGGCCAGCACCTGGTCCGCCAGCGGCAGACTGTTGAGATCGCTGGTATTGATCATCCGTACGCCAACGAATGCGGCCAGGACCACCGTCGCGGCGATCGCGATCCAGGTTGGCGCTGCAAACTTCTTCTTGCCCGCGACCGGCAGATTGACGACGTTGTCCTCTTCGATCTCGGGCAACTCCGGAATCTGAAGGTCGGGCACGTTAATCGCCAGTGCTTTCGAGATCCTGTCATTAAATGCCTGCATCTCCGTCGTGAATGCTGCGCAGGATGCACAGGCAGCAACATGCTCCGCACCACCCTCAACCGAGGCTGTCGGATCCGCTGCCAGTGACTCTTTGTAATCTTCGCAATTCATAATCTTGTCAGAGGTCGTTATGCTGCAGCCTCCTTTTCCACTTCATCCTTTAGTTTGATGCGCGCACGGTGCAATCTCGTTAATACTGCGCCCTGCTGCATGCCCATCAATTCCGCTATCTCTTTCGTGCTGTGGCCCATCAGGACCTGTAGTACCAAGGGCTCACGATAATCGTCTTCGAGCCTGAAAATCGCCTGTCGCAGTTCTTCGAGTTCCGAATCTTCCGTCTCTGCCAGCATCGCTGACTGGGCAGGGCTCAGGTTGTCTATGTCGACTGTTTCCAGCCTTTTCCTCTCGAAATACCTCGCGTTCTCTCTGCGAACAATTGTTAGCAACCATGGCTTTGCCGCTGTGTCCTCTCTAAGCGCATCCAGCGACTTCCAGGCTCTTAGCAGCGCTTCCTGGACGACTTCTTCGGCGATGCCCGGATCGCGACATAACCACGCCGCATACCGGTACATATCCGTGTGAAATACGCTTACTACCCTGTCAAAACGCCTGTGGCGCTCACGACCGACATCATTGCTATGCATACGAGGTGACCCGCTTCCCTGACGATTTATTACTCATAGAGTGTTTTTTTGTGATTCAGGCGTGGAAACCCTACCGAAATACAGGGAAAATCCACGATGTTCTTATGTAAGACATTGATATGAGAGAAAAACCATCCGCATTGTACCCCGCAACTCGCTTGCGCCGCACGCGCAGAAGCGCTGCGTTACGGGCCCTGGTGGCCGAATCCACTCTCGGGCCCTCGGATCTGATCTATCCGGTGTTCGTACTGGATGGACAGAAAAAGATCGAGGAAGTGCCATCGATGCCCGGAATCGAACGGAAAAGCATCGATTTGCTGCTGCAGGAGGCCTCTGAAGCCGCCGAACTCGGAATTCCTGCGATCGCACTGTTTCCGGTCATCGAGGCTGACGGTAAGAGCCTCGACGGTGCCGAATGCGCCAATCCCGAGGGGTTGGTACAAAGGACGGTTCGGGCGCTGAAGTCAGCGCTTCCGGACATGGCAGTTATTACGGACGTCGCCCTGGACCCTTACACGACGCACGGCCAGGACGGCATCATCGACGACGACGGCTATGTCCTGAATGATGAAACCGTCGAGATGCTGGTGCGACAGGCCACCTCCCACGCAGATGCGGGCGCGGACATTGTGGCGCCTTCAGACATGATGGACGGCCGCGTGGGCGCAATACGCTCGGCGCTTGAAGCGTGTGGTCACCGCAATACATTGATTCTTGCTTATGCCGCGAAATATGCTTCTTGCTACTACGGCCCGTTTCGGGACGCGGTCGGTTCTGCCGCAAACCTGGGCGGTGGCGACAAACGAAATTACCAGATGGATCCCGCCAACACTGACGAGGCACTTCGCGAAGTGGCGCTCGACCTGTCGGAAGGTGCTGACCTCGTGATGGTCAAACCGGCGCTGCCTTACCTCGATGTAATCCGCAGGGTACGCGATGAGTTTCAGGTGCCAACTTTTGCCTACCAGGTCAGTGGTGAGTACGCGATGATAAAGGCGGCTGGCCAGAACGGCTGGCTTGACGAAAGAGCCGCAGCGCTGGAGGCGCTGCTGTCGATCAAGCGTGCCGGTGCCAACGCGATCTTGAGTTACTTTGCACTACAGGCAGCACGTTGGATGGCAGAACAGGCAAATGACGGATAACAGTCCCGATCGCTACGGAGTCATGGGATACCCGGTTTCTCATAGCCGTTCGCCGGTTATTCATCGTCTTTTCGCACAGCAGACCAGGCAGAATCTTCAATACGAGTTACTCCAGGTGGCACCGGAACAGCTGGACAAAGCGGTGCACCAGTTTGGACGGACCGGCGGTAAAGGTCTGAACATCACGGTGCCCCACAAGGGTGAGGTCGTCCGCCTTGTCGGAGATATGAGTGATCGTGCGCGTAACGCGGGCGCCGTTAACACACTCGTTTTTGAAGACGGGGAAATATTTGGCGACAACACTGATGGTGTTGGCCTGATGCGCGATCTGCAGATAAATCTCGGCCTGGAGCTAAAGGATATGAGAATTCTGATCCTGGGTGCCGGCGGGGCAACCAGGGGCATCGTTGCGCCGTTACTTGAGGCGAAGCCCGGGGAATTGATTATCGCAAATCGTACGTTATCGAAAGCCAGCGCATTGGCGGATCATTTTTCTGTCGGAGGACCGGTCAGTGCCTGCCGCTTCGGTGATATACGGTCGATGCCGGTGTATGACCTGATCATCAACGCAACGTCCGCCGGTCTAAAAGGCGAAACGCCACCGTATCCTGAAGAAGCCGTGCAACCGCCGACCGTTTGCTACGACCTGTCTTATGGTTTAACCGCCACGCCTTTTTCGCACTGGGCAGTGAAACACGGCGCTGCCCGATCGGTGATGGGCTGGGGCATGCTGGTTGAGCAAGCGGCCGAGTCGTTTTACATCTGGCGCGGCGTACGACCGGACACGGAACCGGTACTGAAGCAGCTGACGATCAGCGCGAGTTAGCAAGAGGCGCGATTACCTGCACTCAACGCAGCGTAACCAACTCTTCCGAACTGGTCGGGTGAATCGCCACCGTATCGTCGAAATGCTGCTTCGTTGCGCCCATGCGAATTGCCACAGCGAAACCCTGCATCATTTCATCGACGCCATCACCGATCAGGTGGCAACCGACGATTCGCTCTTCCTCGCCGACGACGATCAACTTCATCGCCGTCTGGACCTTGTCTTCGCTGAAGGCATACATCATTGGATTGAAGCGTGATTCGTAAACCTTCACAGCGTCGCCGTATTCCTTGCGTGCTGCAACTTCAGTCAGGCCGACCGTGCCGATCGGTGGATGCGAGAAAATAACGGTCGGGATCGTGTGGTACTCCAGGCGTCGATCCGTCATACCGTTATACAGGCGATCCGCCAGTCGCCTGCCCGCGGCAATTGCAACCGGCGTCAAAGCATCCCGTCCTGTCACGTCGCCCAGCGCAAAGATGTTGTCGACGTTGGTCTTTTGAAATTCGTCCGTCGGAATGAAGCCTTGCGCATCGGATTCGACGCCGGCCGCGGCTGCATTGAGAGATTCAACATTCGGTGCTCGCCCAACTGCCCAGATCACCGCATCGAAGTCTCCGAATTCGCGGCCGTCTTCAGCCGCAAGGCGAATGCCATCATCGGTGCGTTCGAGTGACTTCGGCACGACACCGGTTTCGAGCGCAGTCCCACTTTTCCGCATCGCTGCCTCGAGCTCTGTACGCAGCATCCTGTCGAAACTTCGCAAGACGCCTTCTTTTCGGACTAACACCGTCGTCATTGAGCCCAGCGCGTTGAAAACACCGCTCAGTTCGACTGCAATGTAGCCACTGCCGAGAACCGCGACTTTCTGCGGGCGTTCGGCCAATTCGAAGAATCCGTCGGAGGTGATGCCGAGCTCCGCGCCTGGCAGATCCGGTACGATTGGATAACCACCGGTGGCAATGACAATTCGCTCGGCCGTATAGGCGGTGCCGTCCACGTCAACCGTATTCGCGTCTATGAACTTTCCGTGCCCAACAAGATAAGTTACGTCCCGCTTGTCCAGGTTGCTCTCGTAAATTCGATTCAGGCGCTGGATGTAGGCGTCACGTCGGGTCTTCAATGCGGACCAGTCGTGGCCCTTTGCCGACACCTCGAAGCCGAAGTCCCGGGCATGTTGCAACTGATGGGCGTGGTGTGCGGAGTACCACATGATTTTCTTAGGCACGCAGCCGACGTTAACGCAGGTGCCACCCAGTGGTCCGGATTCGATTACGGCCGCTTTCATTCCATATTCGGCTGCTCGTTGCGCGTGTGCGAGGCCGCCGCTGCCGCCGCCGATTACGATCAGATCAAATTTCGTTGTCACACTCTGTCCTTCTATTCATTTCAGTCGCCTGTTCGCGGCGCTGTGATACCATTCTGCCGCCGCTCGCAAATTGCATATCGCCTGGATTGCATGTCAAACCCGTTACTCGACACCTCTGGTCTGCCTGACTTTGACGTGATTAAGCCGCAGCACGCCGTCCCGGCGCTGACGGAGCTTATCGCAGCACATCGGCAAAAGCTTGACCAGATTCTCGCCGAGCCGAATGCTCGCGACGCCGCGTCGCTGATCCAGCCAATGGAGGAGATGAGCCACGAGCTTGGTCGTGTCTGGTCCCCGGTGAGCCATCTGCAAAGCGTGCTCGACGATCCGGCCTGGCGGGATGCTTATAACCAATCGCTCCCGTTACTGACCGAACATGGCACTGAATTATCACAAAACAAGAATCTGCAGGAGGCCTATCAACAGGTCGCGGATTCTCTGTCTCCCGATTCGGACCCGGCACTGCGGACACTGCTCGATCAGGAGCTCCGGGACTTTCGACTTGCCGGTGTGGCGCTGCCCGAGAAGAAGAAGGCACGTTTTCGGGTGCTGGCCCAGGAAATGGCTGCGCTGCAGGCAAAATTCGAACAGAACCTGCAGGATGCTACCGACAGTTGGCATTTTCACACTGCGGACGCCGGGCAGGTTGCCGGCATTTCGCCATCGGTGTTGCAGCGTGCCGCCGACGATGCAGAATCAGTGGACCTTAAAGGATGGCGGTTCAAGCTCGACTATCCGACCTATCACGCGGTCATGACGCATGCACACAGCCGCGATCTGCGCGAGACCTTCTACCGGGCATGGTCAACACGGGCATCTGACCAGGGCGACAATTCCGAGTGGGACAACAGCGAGAATATCGAGCAAATCATGTCACTCAGGCATGAGGCAGCCGGTCTCGTAGGCTTTGATAACTACGCGGACTATTCGCTCGCCACCAAAATGGCGGGCTCGGTCGCTGAGGTCATGCAGTTCCTGATGGAGCTGGCGGACAAATCCACTGAGGCCGCGAAACGTGAGCTCGATGAAATTCAGGCCCTCGCCGAGACACCGCTCGAGGCCTGGGATATCGCCTATTTCCTCGAGAAACTCAAACAGGAACGATTCGCTATTTCTGATGAGGCATTACGGCAATATTTTCCGTTCGCTGTGGTTAAAAAGGGCATGTTCGAACTGACGGAGAAACTCTACGGCGTGTCTGTCGTCGAGAATTCTGACGTGAGCTACTGGCACGACACGGTGCGCTACTACGAGATTCGCGATGCCAGCGGCAACATGCTCGGCAGCTTCTATACAGACCTTTTCGCACGCAACGGTAAGCGAGGCGGCGCATGGATGGATGAGTGCGTCGTCAGAAAGAATCTGGCCGGTAAAGATACGTTGCCGGTTGGCTATCTTGTCTGCAACTTTCCGCCGCTGGACTCGAACGGCGTCTCGCTACTGACGCACTCCGACGTCGTCACGCTGTTTCACGAGTTCGGGCATATGCTGCATCACCTGCTTACACGCATGGACTACCCGTCGATCGCGGGTATCAACGGTGTCCCGTGGGATGCGGTTGAGTTGCCCAGTCAATTCATGGAAAACTTCGCGTGGTGCTATGACGTACTTAAGCGTTGCTCTGCTCATTTTGAAACCGGCGAGCCTTTGCCCGAGGAGATGTTCAAGAATCTCGATGCAAGCAGGCATTTTGGCGAAGCACTCGCCATGCTCAGGCAAGTCGAATTTGCCTTGTTCGATTTTCGCCTGCATGCCGGGTTCGATCCCCGGAAAGGTGCCCACGCACTGGCTACCCTCGAAAAGGTCCGTGCCGACGTATCGGTGATCGAACATCCTGACTACAACCGTTTGCCACACGCGTTCTCGCACGTCTTCGCCGGTGGCTATGCCGCCGGCTACTACAGCTACAAATGGGCGGAAGTGCTTGCAGCCGACGCTTTCTCTGCCTTTGAGGAGTCCGGTATATTTGACCGGGAGACGGCAGCTCGCTTCCGCGAGGAAATCCTTGAAATCGGCGGCAGCCGTGACTTCATGGAAGCCTATATTGCCTTTCGCGGTCGCAAGCCGACGCTCGACGCACTGCTGCGGCAAAGTGGTATTGGAAAAGCAGCGTGAAGATCGCGACCTGGAACGTGAATTCCCTGAATGTGAGGCTACCGCACGTTATCGAGTGGCTCGCAACCGCCGAGCCCGACGTTCTGGTATTGCAGGAGATCAAGCAGGTCACGGAGGCATTCGCCGCGGAGCGGTTCACGGAGGCAGGTTACAAGGCAATCGCCAGTGGGCAAAAGACCTACAATGGCGTGGCCGTCATCAGCCGCACGGAAGCGGGCGATATCGTGACCGATTTTCCCGGCTTTGAGGATTCACAGCGTCGCATTCTTGCCTCGACTATTGACGGCGTTCGTGTCGTCAACCTCTATGTGCCCAATGGCAACAGCGTCGGTTCCGAGAAATACGAGTACAAACTGGGTTGGCTCGCCGCGCTCAATTCATTTCTCAAAGATGAGCTGGAAAATCATGACAAGCTCGTGGTCCTTGGCGACTTCAATATCGCGCCGGATGATCGGGACGTGCATAACCCTGAGCAGTGGGGCGAGGACATTCTTTGCAGCCCGCCGGAACGAGCAGCGCTGCAGTCTTTGCTCAATCTCGGTCTGTCCGATGTGTTTCGGCAATTCGAACAACCGGAGAAAACGTTCAGCTGGTGGGATTATCGGGCAGCCGGCTTTCGCCGCAACGCTGGCCTGCGCATCGATCTCATCCTGGCGAGCAAGGCGCTGGCAGACAACTGTGCAGCAAGCTATATCGACCGTGAACCCAGGACGTGGGAACGTCCCTCCGACCACACGCCCGTGATCGCAGAATTCGAGCTTTGATGTTACATATTCATGGAACCACGTCACTTTTCAGCCCGAGCAAATGGTTCCAGATCGGGCAACGAGCTTCTGAATGGGCTAATAAATGAGCTGCATTCCGCTAAGCTAAGCAGGACGGGTCGAGGCATGGAAAACGTTGCAGAACAAATTGAACGACGGCCGTCGTTTGCCTCATCAACAAAATATAAAAGCAAAAAACTGATGAACCAGGACCGCCGCAACGACTATGACGTAACCAACACGGTGCAGGTAAGTAACTCTGCAGCAGTGCGGGATGCAGTCTGTGAACTATTTACGAACACGTTTCCGGGTGCGTCGTTCGATAAACTGTGGCTCGCCTTTTACGATTTCGATCGCCTCTTCAGCGGCCAGTTTCCAGGCTACCTTGGGTGCGATACAACCTATCACGATCGACAGCACTCGCTCGACATGACGCTCGCATTTGCACGTCTCGTCGCGGGCTATGAACGCAGTGTAGATCCTGCGGAGCGGCTCGGGGCGCATCGCGCGCAGATGGCTATCGTTACCTCACTGTTTCACGATTCAGGATACATCCGCCACAAGGAACGCGATAAAGAATTCTCGAATGGCGCCGAATTCACGCTCTACCACGTATCCAGGAGCGCCGACTTCCTGCGTCGTTACCTGCCGGAACTCGGCATGGCCAAGGACGTCGCGGTCGCGAGCATGATCGTGCATTACACCGGCTACGAACTCGATCTCGATAAGATTGAACTCGATGATCCGCGCGATGCGATATGCGGCCACCTGCTTGGAACCGCGGACCTCGTGGCCCAGATGGCGGATCGCTGTTATCTCGAGAAGTGTCGCGACCGGCTCTATAAAGAATTCGTCGTGGGAGGTATTGCCATCGAGAATGCCTCACCCGGTGAGTACATGGTGCGTTACGAGTCCGGCGTCGATTTGCTCCGGAAAACGCCGGGCTTTTACCAGGCCGCCACTAAAGACCGCTTGCAGAAGAAATTCAACCGCGCTTACCGGTATGTCGAGGTCCTCTACGACGGACAAAATCCGTATGTCGATGCGATCCGCGCCAATCTGACGCACCTGGTCCGGGTACTGAAGACCGATAGTTGGGACCTGCTGCGGCGAGAGCCTCCGTATTTTGTGGGCACTAACGATGCAGCGGAGAGCATGGAGAATGTCGCTAACAGAATGCTGGCGGCTGTTCCGCGCGAGCACGGTTCTCTGCCAAACGATCTGATGCCGGCCTGAGCCCGCACCCTGAATCGGGGTCGAACCGCAATTTATTTCACGAGCAGATTCGATGTCTGCTGGCAGCATGCCTGGTTGGGTTTTGACCGGGTAATGATTAAATCGCGGTTCGACCCCGATTTATTTCCGTCAGGCGGTCAGTGCCTGCATGACAAATTCGAAGCGGTCGTTGCCAAAAAACATTTCGTCACCGACGAACATGGTTGGCGCGCCAAATGCACCGCGGCGAATAGCTTCATCAGTGTTTTCACGTAGACGATCCTTGATCCGGTCTGAGCTGATCTCGGATACAGTCTCTTCCACAGACAAACCGGCGCCAGCCGCTATTCCAGCGAGCACGCTTGCATCACTGAGATTCTTTTCGTGTACCCACATCGCATCAAACAGCGCCTGGTGCACTGAATCGAATACGCCCTTCTCCTGTGCGACCAACGCGAGTCGCAGCGCGTTGACGGTATTCTGCGGAAACTCCGGGTTCATCTTGTAAGGAATCTGGTACCGCTCGACCCATCGGGCCACATCCTTGAACAGGTATGTGCCCTTCGCCGCTATGGTCGCCGGCGGCTTGTTGCCGGTTGCTTTCATTACAGCCCCCAGGAACATGGGCCGATAGACGACCTCCGCATCGATACTGGCAAGCTGGCTGTTGGCAAGATAGGAATAGAGACTGACGTAGTCATAAAAGAACTCGAGCTTGCGGTTCATTTTTTCACCATGGGTATGAATCCCGGTCGCTGACGGACCCGTTCGATCCAGGCGAGAACGCCGGCGTATGCTGACAGATCGAAGCCGCCTTCTTCTGCCACGTGGGTATACGCGAATAGCGCAATATCCGCTATGTTAAAACTGTCGCCGGTGATGTAATCACTCGACTGCAGCTGTTGATCCATGACCTGCAACGCACTTTCGCCGCCCGCCTTCTTTTGCTGCAAATCAGGCTGCCTGTCCGGCGGGTTGCCCAGGTACTGAATGATAAAACGCGATGTCGCGATGTAGGGCTCGTGACTATATTGCTCGAAAAACAACCACTGCAATATTTTGGCGCGCGACCAGGCGTCGCTGCCAAATAACTCGCTGCCATCCGCGAGGTAGCAGAGAATGGCGTTCGACTCGGCGAGGTGTCTTCCATCCGGTAACTCGAGCAGAGGAATTCTGCCATTCGGATTCTTCAAAAGAAATTCGTCGGTGCGGGTTTCGCCGGCCAGAATATCGACTTCCTCCCAGTCGTAGCCGATGCTCATCTCCGAGCAAAGCAATTGCAGCTTGTAGCAATTTCCAGAGCGCCCATCGCCATAGATCTTCAGGTTCCCCATGCTCAGCGTTTCCCCCTCTCGACAGACCTGAGACCGAGCACCTCGTGACGTTTCAGGCGCCTGTTTGCGAAAAAAGCCGCCACACCGCAGGCGCTGAAAGCGTAAATATGGTCGATCGGACTGATCGTATCGCTAAAGAACACGCGCATGGTGTCCCCGGACAGACCGCCCAGAATTTGTCCGGGGTTTGCGTCGATGTATTGCCCCGTCTTCAGGATTCCGATCATGAGATTGCCTGCGTAGGCGGCGACACCCGCTACGGCCACCGCGATAGCCGGAAATCGCCAGTCCAGTCCACGACCGAACCGCTGCACCGCCACACCGACCAGCGCCCCGATCGGCACCGTGAACCAGGGAAATATCTTTCCCGTGTTGACTGAGAACAACGCCCAGAGCCAACACAGCATTAGCGCCACGGCAACACTGCCGCCGATTCCGCGCGACACGGATTGCTGTGCCAGGAGACGGCGTCCGTCTGCGGGTGGCAATTTATCAGCTGCTTTGCGGGTGTGTTTTTGCTTCAGTCGAAACATCGCTGCCTGTCGGTCCGTGCAGGTTGGGGGCGCAGTATAGTACAGCAGAAATCGCGATCCGGGTTCACGCGCCCACGACCGGTGGATGGTATATTTTGCGTTACGGAGATCGGTATGGAAACAAGCGTGAAACTGAACGTGATCATCTTGTGCGCAACGGCACTGATATTGACTGCCTGCGCTTCATCAGCCCCCAACTCATCGACCATTATTCGAACGATGCCGCCGGTTTCCGCGGAGTATCGGGATTTTTCGAATATGCTGGTGATCGGCGTTGCGGGCGATTTCCAGTCGCGTGCCTTGTTTGAACGTCAATTCGTCGCCGCCATGGCGGACCGGCAGGGCAAAGCGACTGCCTTTCATACGGTTATTGGCCGCAGACCATATCTAACGCGGATCGCGCTGGATACGGCAATACGTGCCCGAGGCTTCGACGCGGTTCTCCTGGTACGAGAGAAGGGTCAGGATCGCGAAGAACTGGTACCTGGACGACCGGTAGGGCGTGCGTTCGACTTGTTTGGCTATGACTATGCGGAGTTGAACAGCGGGGACAGTATCGAGCAATCGGCCGCCATCACATTTATCACCGAGCTCTATTCTGTCGCACAGCGGAAAAAGATCTGGTCAATAGAATCGCTCAGCTTCGATAAGACCTCGGCAACTGACCTGATTAATGAACAGGCGGCAATGATATCTCAGCAAATTATCAGTGATCGCCTGCTGCGCCCCTAGTAAAGCCTGTCGCCGACAAACACTATTGTTTAACGTTTCGCCAATTGCGAGCTATCGAATCAGGGCGCCAGCCGCTCAATGCTCCAGCTTCCCTCCTGTTTCGTGTAGAGAAACCGGTCATGCAGGCGGTTCTTGCGTCCCTGCCAGAACTCGATTTCCTCAGGAATAACACGGTAGCCACCCCAGAATGAGGGCAACGGTACTTCCTTATCTGCGAATTTCCGTTTGATTTCGTCGAATTTTGCTTCGAGGAGTGAGCGCGAACTGATAATGCTGCTTTGTGTGGAAACCCAGGCGCCGATCTGACTGCCACGCGGCCGGGTCATGAAATAGCGCAGCGTTTCGCTTGTCGGAATTCTTGTTGCTGTCCCGCGTATGCCGACCTGTCGTCCGAAAGCTGGCCAGAAAAACAATAATGCCACGCTGCTGTTGCACGCTATTTGTGTTGCCTTGTTACTCGAAAGATTCGTGAAGAATACGAAGCCTCTGTCGTCAAAGTACTTCAGCAAAACGGTGCGGCAGGACGGCCGGTGATGCTCGTCGACCGTAGTCAGGTTCATTGCGTTCGGATCGAGAATGTCTGTGTCGCAAGCCGCGTGAAACCAGGCTTCGAACTGCTTGAAGGGGTCTTCATTGAGATCCTCTCGCTCCAGGGTAAGGCCTGTCGCCGACCGGCGAAGGTCCGCTACGTTCATACCTGCGTGCTGATTTGAGTCCTGTTCGTCGGTCATGTCATCTTCGTTTTCTGCTCATGGTAAGCCGCAATTGCACCTCAAATTCATGCACCGATCAATTGCGGTATGTCACAACTGCGATAGCGCGGTGGCGTTAACGTGCACCATACAGACTGATAGCATGGCAGAGAGCCGCAGACGAGCCTGTAGTACAAGCCCGAGGTGGGACACGCTATCAAGGCGTAAGGGGATACAAGAATGTCTGAGAGTACGGTTGTTGGGTCCGTTGCCGGAATCTGGCTTTTCCCTGTGAAGTCGATGAAAGGCGAGAAGATTGAACAGGGTCGAATCACACGCACTTCTTTGTCGGCGTTCGAGATCGACAAGGTTTGTGCCGAAGCGTCTTCCACAACAGGGATTTGCATCATGCACAAGCACGACGGCATGTACATTATCTGTCCGGCTTTGATATCTTTTCCCAATATCAAAAGAAATAAGCCTGGAGGCTGGAACCGGGTTAGACAATACGAAAGTGGGGAATTATCGATAACCGGCGCTGGCCTTTCACCGCTGGCGAGATTACTCGAAGGGTAGAGATCCAGAGGGACGCGAACAACCTGAAGTGGACATGTGGATTCAGTGGCGGGCTGCCAATCTTCATCCGGTCTCTGCTTAAGAGTTGACCAGAAACAACATGCATGCAGTGATCAGCAAAAAACTGTCGGGGGAAGAATCGAGATGTCAAAGACAAGCCGTTTCAGATTAACACTCATCGTAATTTTTACCGCATTCACTGTATTCGTATCCGCGGAGTCATCTGCTCAACACAATAATCCGTATCGCGCCTATTATGGCTGGGCAAAACTGCCGGAGGGCAGGAACCAGGGCGTGGTTGCCGGGATCTACGCAGATCCCGATGGCGAGCATATGTGGCTGATGGATCGATGTGGCGGGAATAACTGCGCCGGTGTTGACGTAGACCCCATACTCCAGTTCGACCTGCAAGGAAACTTCGTGAAGAGCTTTGGCAAAGGGCTGTTCGGGTGGCCGCATGGTTTCTTCGTGGACCACGAAGGCAATCTCTGGGTAACGGAAGGGTCACCGGCAGGCGAACGGCGGGGCGAAGCGGGCTTCAAGATCGGTCGGGGACACCAGGTCTTCAAGTTGAGCCCGGAGGGTGAGGTACTAATGACGCTTGGCGAAGCAGCCGTCCCCGGAGACGACGAGAGGCACTTCAATGGACCCGCCCACGCGGCGGTCGCCCCAAACGGCGATATCTGGGTTGCCGATGGGCACCGCGGTGGCAACAATCGCCTTGTAAAATTTTCTTCGGACGGCAAGTTCATCATGCAGATCGGTGGCGGGATAGAGGCCGCGACCGTGGAACACGGCCTGTTCAACGACCCTCACCACATTGCATTTGATTCTCGAGGCCGACTCTTCATTTCTGATCGCGGCAACAACCGGATCCAGATTTTCGAACAAGACGGAACCTTCGTCGGGCTCTGGACACATTTCGGGAGACCAAGCTCGATCGCCATAGACGATGACGACAGGATTTACGTCGTTGACGGCACAACTTCGCTGACAGGTGTACTGCGCCAGCAGATGTACAGCGGACAGACGGCTTCCGGCGGCGGAAGTTATGGCTATAACCGGGGCATCTGGGTTGGCAACGCCAGGAATGGTTCCGTTGAGGCTTTTATTCCCGAGCTGGAAATCTCTGGTTTCGAAAATGGCGTACCTCTCGGGGTCGATCAGGAGTTTATTGGCTTGCATCCTGATGGCAGCATCCTCGTTGGGGAAGTTGAAATAGGTGAGCGTGAGGGCCGGCGTTTAGTACAGTGGATTAACGTCAGGGAATAGCCGACGCGAAGAACAGTACATCGCCGAACGGGTAACGAGCGTCCGCTTTGCTCCGTAAAGCTGCCGTTCAGCTATTATTGGACTGAAGGGCCGCTAGTGACCCAAAACAGGCGGTCAGTCCAGCGATCAAAGTATATGGAAAATCAGGAATCAAAAATTCCAGCCGCCGAAGCTCCATTCATTGAGGTTTTCAAATTCAGGCGGGTTAATAAGTACACTGCTGAATATCGATTGGTGTATGATTTTTTCAATCAATGGCCAACCCTAATTGGGTATAAACATATCGTGCTGACAATATTATGAAAATGATTAATTATCTTTTTATTGCCCTTTTATTGCTTTTTATATCTGGTTGTACAAATACCGATGATGATAAAGAAAATAATGAACCGTCTATTATGATCCCTAACTATTTAGTGATTAATGCGCCGTCAATAGATCCTGACATGCCATGGTATGTCAGTGATTTTTTCAGAAAGGTGGAGCAGTGGGAGCCTGAGACTACAGATTATTATGACCATAAAATGGGCATGTATGAATTATCGCAATACCCAAACCAGGTAGCCACACAAGCCCACAAGGATGCAGCTAACAAGTTTGTTAAAGATTCGTTCGATGCTGTTGTACGTCACGGTTGGTTAAGCAAGGAAAAAGGATTGAGCGATGGTTATGAAAAAATGTATGGAGACCCGGTACATTTTGTAAATAAAGAGTACGTTTTTGATGGTGAAACTTTGAACCCGGATAAACCCGAAGTTCTTATGTATTACAAAACGGAAGAGGGTGACTTTTTAATGGGGATAATGTTTCTCGCTATAGGGCAACGTGGGCCACAGGTGGCCGGGCCTTTGAGTAAATGGCACTATCATATAGATCGAAGTATGTGTTACGAGCGAGGAGTGCTGCCGATCGGTGGAATTGGAGAAGGGGGATCTTGTGAGGCAGGTTTCCACAACATCAGGTCACCTGAGATGTTACATGTTTGGTTTTTTGATCATCCCGATGGCAGGTTTGCTACAAAAATGTGGCTTTCTGAAGAACAATTAAAAAATGGAATAAAGCAGGTTCTTGATTTATAAAAAAAGCATATTATCGCTATCGTTTCTGATATTTAGATGTAACTTTCGTGCAGATCCTGTAAATATTTCTGGGTAACTGCCGGTTTCAAACGTAGTCGACCAACCGGTCTTCGAATTCGATCATAATTTGCTTCAATGCGAGCTTCCAATTGCGTATCGGCATGGCCCATCGATTGGACGCATCCTGTATCACGAGGCAGATGACTTTCTTTGCAGAGTCATCGGCTGGACATGGTTTTCGTTTCTTGACCGCATTTCGGATCACGCGATTGAGTCACTCGATGGCGTTGATTGCGCAGAGCGGCTTGAGAATGTCTTCGAGGCAGTTGAACAACGTTTGAGATTGTGCCAATGACTGTGTCATGAGCCACTGATCTGGGAGTATTTTTCATCCCAGGTATTGGAAAACCGATCCAACGCAAGCAGAGCGCATGGCGTCAGCGTCCGATGCAAAAATGAACTCAGAGCATTGAAACAAAAACGTGTCAGAGTTATTTGCTGCCGCGATAAGTAAATCTGACACTTTTATTGCGCAAATCCAACAGTTTACGAGGATTACTGTCAGCGCGTGATTTTGCGTCTGTGAAAGATCCAGAATGTTATGAATTGTAGAAACAGAGACCAGGCACATATGAAGCGTTTCCTACTACTATGCAAAATTTCGTTCATCCTGTTGGCAGGGTGTGGCGGTCCGTTCGGAACATGGCAATTGCAAGATAATCCCATCGCGGAAATCAACAATGGTTCTGGAGAGAACTACGAGTCAGTAACCTACGACGGAGTGGTGTTTCAGATAGAACGTTCTGGCGCGCATCCTTCGATCAGTTGGCCAGTCGGACCAAATCGTGACGCTGCCTTTGGAAGGCGTTTTGCAGACAGCATCAGCTATGAAGATATCGATACACTGAAAGGAACCCGATATACGTTTGTGAAAGAATGCGAAGGTGTAGTCAGGGCAGGCGACAAATACTCCGGGCCAATGGAATGGGCGGCAACACTCAGAGTTCTTCAGTTGTCGGACATGGAAACCATGTACCCATTTCGCGACGTTGATATGAATGGAAGAAAGTTTCGGACGTTTGTTGTGGTGGCCTCCTCGCTGCAACCAGCAGGCAATTTTTCACACCTGATTGTGCAAAGAACAAACAAGCGCGATGACATAAGGTACTGTATTGACCTTGACAGTGCAGAATAGACTCATTGAGCCATGCTAGAGATACCGCATTCGGCGAGTTTACCTAACGTTCGCTTACGTCCGAAAGCTGACCCACAAACGTGAGATTTTCTATAGATCTGAACGGCTGCCGTGTTTCCGCGAGTACATTTTCTACAATTCGCTATATCGATGATGTGCAAGTGACATCGAATTGGTCAAGTGCTGTCTACGTTACTTCCGAAACCAGGCATTCGGGCAATATTGAGGTAAAAGGTCTGCTGGAGACCCAAAGCAGACATTTCTACGATGTTTAGCCATACCATTTTATGGTTTTCTGAGAAAAACTTATGAAAACGATCGCAATTTCAGTTCTAAAGGGAACGGCTGTGGCGTTGGTCGTCGTTATTCCGCTTTGGTGGCTACCGTCTTTTATACAACAGGGTATCCCGGATTTTTGGCTAGCAGTCATGACGCTCCCACCCGTGATGCTTGGCGGCTACGTGGCCGCACGAAAGGCACTTCGACCGATCCTGACTGGCCTGCTTACGGGCCTTGTCGTCATGTCCTTCATCATCTCCTTTGCATTAACAGCAGGAGAGCTATGGATGGTTCCAATAATGCTGTTTTGTGGCGGGTTGGTCGCGGTTTTAGGTGCGTATATTGCTGTACTGGCTGGGCACGCAGCAGCACTAAAGTGACCGCCGATTGCCGAAAGCAGACAGTCATTTTCTTGGCAACCGACTCATCTGGAGGACCGCACTGGAGGAAAGCGAACATTTTGATTCAGTCTCCTCCTTATCATACGCACGTATCACGATTTCCGGAGTTTGCTAACGTAAACCGCTCTTTTTCCGGAAGTTTAAGATGAGTATTTCGAAGTGGAAAGATCTCGCGGAGATCATCGCGCTGGTTGCGGTAATTGGATCATTGGTCGCCGTAGCGGTGGAGCTGAGACAGACGCAGGCGGCATTACAAGCGCAGGCGTATCCGTCGCGCGCCTTCGACGGCATTGCGCAAAACCTGGCATTTTCGCAGGACGAAGCGCTCGCTCGCCTCGCAGAACTCATAGTCTCCTCCGAGATTGAACCAACGCAACTGGATCCGGTGGAGCGGCGCAAGGCGCTTTATATTCTGACCATCCTCAGGATTGATCTTGACAACGAGCACTACCAGTTTGAGAAAGGTCTGCTCGATCCTGGCTTTTACTATGGGGAAACAGTCGAGGCGATACGAGCGCTTTCTCCTATATGGCGCTTGTTCGGCCGAGCTTTCGCCAGGAGGTTGATCGCATCCTGGCCGAATGACTTAGCGGGCTTAGCTCAATCGACTGCGTTCGTGTCAATCGCGAGCTCAGCCGCCGCCAGGTCCTCGAGCGCCGTGCCAACCGACTTGAATAGTGTTATCGCGTTGGGCTCGAGCCGACCGGGGGCCGCACCAGAGCACAGATCGCGGAGGGAACCCTTTATGTCTTTCGCCTTCATCACTCCCGCCGCAATTGCCTGAATAATTTCCCCGGATTCCGCCAGCGTTCCCTCGCGCGTGTCAACATAGACATCCGCGATCGCCATCGCCGTAACATCCGCCTCGGCCATGTCCGGCTTGAATGCGCCGACCAGGTCCACATGTTGACCCGGCTGAAGCCAGTCACCATGAATCAACGGCTCGGAAGCCAGCGTTGCACAGCTGATGATGTCCGCTGACCTGACGGCCCCTTCGAGATCTTTGGTCACCGTAACGTTGAAGGCCAGGTCGCACAGATTATCAGCGAGCTTTTCTGCTGCCTCGATTCGACGACCCCAGATGCAAACCTCGGTGATCGGTCGTACCGACGCGTGCGATTCGATCAGATGCGGCGCAAGGTTGCCTGTCCCAACCATTAACAATCGTGATGCGTCTTTCCTGGACAGGTACGAAGAGGCCAGCGCCGATGCAGCAGCTGTTCTTTGTAACGTTAGTTCCGTGCCATCCAGCAGTGCGACCGGAACGCCCGTCGTCGCGTTCATGAGCAGATAGCTTCCGGCCACGGCCGGAATACCTCTTTTTGCGTTATCAGGAAAAACGGTCACAATTTTGACGCCAATGTGACCTTCTGACCACGCGGGCATCAGCAACAACGTGCCTGGTCTGCCGTTGGCGACCGGGATCTCGTGATGAGCGCGCGGTGGAACGTGTACTTCCCGCGCGAACGCTTTATCCAGCGCTTCTACGAGTTGCTTTCGGGGTAACGCTTTGGCAACAGATTTAGCGTCGAGTTGAATCATCGGACGCCGAGGATAGCACTTCCCCACGCCCGCCAAGACCTGTAATGTCACGCGACCAATAAGAAGAAGAACAACAATGACCCTGCAAAGAAAACTTGGGTTATCGGCAGTGCTCGCTGTCGTGATGGGCGATATGATCGGGTCCGGCATTTTTTTCACGCCGGGCGAACTGGCCGCCGTCGCGACTGCTCCGTGGCAGGTGTATTTCTTCTGGTCGCTGTGCGGCCTGATTACCCTGTGCGGCGCGCTGACGCTCGCCGAGCTATCGGCCCTGATTCCGAAGGCGGGTGTCTCCTACCACGCACTGACCAAGGCGTACGGGCCTTTTGCCGGCTTTATGCAGGCCTGGATGATGGTGTTGGTAAGCGGGCCCGGTGCCATCGCCGGCGTTGCGATTCTTTTTGGTGAGCTGGCGAACCAGGTATTTGGCTCCGGATCATCCGGCATGCAACTAGTGTGGGCTGTACTGGCGATCGGTCTGTTCGCCCTGATCAATCTGCGTGGTGCGGAATGGGGCGGACGAACCCAGGTCTTTCTTACGGCGGTAAAAATTGTCGGGCTCATCGCGTTGGTGGCGGGCGGGCTGTTTCTTGCTGCGCCGGCGGCTGAAGCGCCCGCGCCAGCAGCCCCGGGCGAGTCGCAGCAAGGCCTCCTCGGGTTTTTGCGCTTCATTGGGCTCGGTGTTGCGATCGTCCTGTTTACTTACGATGGCTGGATAGATGCGTCCAATGTCGCGGGTGAGGTTAAGAATCCGAACAGAAACTTCCCGCTTGCAATGGGCGTCGGCGTTCTCTCGATTACGCTGATATACCTGCTGGTCAACTACGCATTTCTGCGCGTCGTTCCGCTCGAAACGATGCGCGAGAATCCGACACTTGTCGCGCCGATGGTTGCCGAAGCTGCGTTCGGCGAAAATGGTGGCACAGCGCTTAGTTTTTTGATGTGGATATCGATATTCGGGGCGCTGGGTGGGTTGATTATGACCCTGCCGAGATTGTTCTACGCGGCGGCAAGCGAGTATGTAGATCGTGCACAAGGGACCTGGCTGAGTCCTGCCTTCCGCACCATCGCACATCTATCTACAAGACATTCCGTGCCATCCGGTGCGATACTTTTCGCGGTCGGCATTTCTATCACTGCGTTGCTATTCTTCGGTTCTTTCTCGAGAATCGTGACGTTCTTTGTCGTGCCATTCCAGTTCATGAACATACTAATGGTGTCCTCAATTTTCAGACTCAGGAAACAGCTATCAACCGCCGACACCTATCGCCTGCCGGGCTATCCATTCATCCCGGGACTTTTCATTCTTGTTATGACTTTGTTTCTGCTTGCCGCACTAATCTATAACCCGCTCGACAGTATGATTGGTATCGCACTCACGCTCGCCGGCGCGCCCGTGTACCGCGTCCTGACGCGTCCCCGACCGGAGAATCAGCGTGGTTAGATTCTCCGACTATTTTAATAAGCCGAAACCGATCATCGGCATGATTCACCTGCCGCCGCTGCCAGGCTATCCCGACACGAAGGGAATCGATCACGCCGTCAGTCACGCTGTTGCCAACCTGCGTATGCTGGAAGAAGGTGGCGTTGACGGCGTGCTCGTCGAGAACGAATACGACCGGCCGCACAGCATTGAGGCGGCACCGGAAACGATCGCCGCAATGACACGGATCACACGAGCCCTTGTGCAGGAAAGTGAATCGGTCGTAATCGGCTGCGAGATATTACTTAACGATCCGAAGGCGTCGCTCGCCGTCGCAGAAGCCGCCGGGGCCGCTTTTATTCGCACCGATTACTTTGTCGACAGGATGACGCGGCCTGAATTCGGCGAGTTTCACATCGACCCGGACGCGCTCATCGCCTATCGAAGGGCGATCGGCGCCGAGCACATTATGATTCTCGCGGACATCCAGGTGAAGTATGCGACGATGGTTGAGCCCCGTCCGCTGAAGGAATCCGCGCAGCTCGCTTGCGAGAAAGGCGCCGACGCCGTGATCGTAACCGGGCATCTGAGTGGTGACGCTCCCACGGTGGAGCATCTCCGGCAGTCTGCAGGATGCGGATTGCCGGTGCTGATCGGTAGTGGTCTGAATCACAGGAACGCGGCAACGCTCCTGTCCGAGTGCGACGGCGCGATTGTCGGCACATCGATCATGCAACGAAAATCTGTCGACTTCGATGCGCTCGAATTATTGATGTCGCACATGGGGCGTTAGTCGAGATGAAGGTCGTCTGCGTAGGTGACTGTGGCGTTGATCATTACCTGCCGTCTGGCGAACGAAGATTCGGCGGCATCGCTGCGAACGTTGCACGGCACGCCCGGGCCGAATTTCCTGCTGGTGATGAGATCCATATTGTCTCCTGTGTTGGTGATGACGACGGCGCTGACCTGGTACGGACGTCTCTCGCAGCGACCAACATCCAATGTCATATATCGACACTCGCGGGCGATACGCCCACGCAGTACATCGAGCTCGAAGCAGATGGAGAGAAGAATTTCGTTCGCTACGACGAAGGGGTTCTCGGGGATTTCGTGTTCAGCCGGCAGCAACGGGAAATTATCGCTGCGAGCGCCCTCATGGTGGCGCCTGTGTATCTGCAAATTGTTGATTTATATGATAAATTATTGTCTATAGCGACGAGCGGGGTTATTGCGATCGACTTTGCCGATTTTCGGCAGCACCCCGACTTCGCATTGCTTGAAGACCATATCGACAGGGTCGAGATCGGCTTTTTTGGCTTATCCGTCGATGACCCGGCCGCAATCGATCGAATTGCATCGCTGGCCGCGCAGCACAACAGGTTATTTGTAGTCACACTGGGCGCACAAGGAAGCATTGCATTCCACGGAGCAAAGCGAATCCAGTGTGGCGCCGTGCCGGTTGAGAAGGTCGTGGATACGACGGGCGCTGGCGATGCTTTTGCAGCCGGCTTTCTTTCTCGTTATTGTCATGGCGCAAGCGTTAAAGCAGCAATGCAACATGGTGCCGAGCTGGCTGCAACAGTGGTTGCCATCCTGGGAAGCCAGGGTCAGGAGAAACTATGAATATGTTGATTGCAGGTGTGGTGATCTGGGTCTTCGCGCACCTGGTGCCCAGCGTTGCCCCAGGTCCGCGACAGGGGCTGATCGATCGGCTCGGGTCGGGACCTTACCGCGGCATTTTCTCGATTTTTATTATCGTTGCACTGGTCCTGATCGTAGTCGGCTGGCGATCAACGCCGGAAGAATACCTCTATGTTCTTCCGCCCTGGTCCAGAAGCGTTGGCTTCCTGCTAATGTTCGTCTCGTTCGTCTTGCTTGGCGCGACGCACTACAAAACGGCCATCAAACGGTTTATTCGGCATCCGATGCTGATGGGCGTCTTCGTCTGGTCGCTAAGTCACTTGTTGACCAATGGAACGACGCGGTCGCTCATCTTGTTCGGCGGGCTTGGCGTGTGGGCGCTTATTGAGATGCCTCTGATCAATACGAGAGAAGGGGCGCGTGAGCTGCCCGACAGCCCGGGGTTCGCTGCTGAGATAAAGGGCGTGCTGATTAGTGCCGTGGTTTTCGGCGTTATGCTTTTCCTGCACCCGTATTTTGCCGGCGTCTCACCACTGCCCTGGTGACGGAATGCATTATCAGTAAGGTTTGTACGGTTTGCTGAAGTAGAAGAGCAGATTCAGGCAGAACAACGCCAGGAAACTCCACATCGATAATCTCCAGTAACTGGTTGCCGCCTGCACGATCTGGAAACGCTCGACGTAAATCGTCTCGCAAGCGCCATCGCCAGTATCTAGCCTGGTCGTGCTGGTGCCACGTTTGCCGCCACCTTCACTGCCGTAACTTGAAAGGTATCCGCTGACTTTAATCTGGTCGCCGATCTTGATGTCCTTCACCTGCTTGCGAATAAAATCATCGTCTGAAATCAGGTGGTTGTTGGACAATTGATACATATCAAATGCGTCCCAGGCCGCCTGGTCGCGGGTCTTCACGTTACAGGTAAAGATGCCGTTCCAGAAATCGATCTTGTCCAGCCAGGGATTACCTGTGTTGTCGCCCCAGATGACGCATACGTCCAGCATGTTCAGGTGATCGTTGGACCGCATGTGCATGCGGCTGTCGCCATCATGATGCCGGTATGACACGACCATGCCGTAAAGCTCATAGTCAAATTCCGGAGCGACCTCGTAATTGACATCCCGATAGCGTGCCTCGAAGGGTTTCTTTCGGGTCTCCTTCTGAACCGGCTCGCTGTCTATTTCGGGTACGTAATCAATATTTCCGGGCAGGCTGTTCCGGTTCCAGAATGAAACCAGCAATCCCAGGAATGTTGCTGCAATGAGGAGATTGTTTACTCTCATCCGATGCTGTTGAAACGGCCAGACAGCAGATAATTATAGGTCTCGCGAGATACTGATTGATTGACCTGGTACGCAATTTAACCAGCGCAGCGCCAATTAGTCGGGTTGGTGCCTGGCCTTATTGGCCAGTCAGGTGACGCATCGCCGCGTCAGGGTCACAGTTGAATTCGGAAAGGACCACTTTATTGCGTAACACATAGGCGCCACGTTTTTCGACTGGTGGACCTGCAAGATACTCAGGGTCGGATACGGTGTAGGTCACTTCCATGCGCTTTCCGTCGTCGGTCAGCGAATAGCGTTCCTGTACGACCTTCTCTTCGCCGGAAGGCACGCCACGACCGTTTCCCCAGCGATCGTAACTAAAGAACCTGGAATCAACGACAAGTTCGTCGTTCTCGATCCTCCCGATTGAATACCCCATGCGAGTGGGTTCCAGGTCGGCTGGAAACCCTGATTCACCCATATGAATTTCCCGAATTTCGCTATTGGACTCATAGCGGATCGTAAGCAGATCATCGCCGACCCACTCGACCTGCATTGGGTAAACGGGAACAATAGTCTGCGGCAACGTCGCGGGCAGGCATTCGAAGGACGGGTCATCGTTCGGGTCGAATTTCTCTACCGCCGCTGCGCCCTTCTCCGTCAGCGGCAAGTCGACCGCCGAGAACGGGTCACGCCGCGGACGTTCCTGGCCTCTGACTCTAGCTCGGTTCCAGACGCCGGAAAAATCTGTTGAGCCAACGGTCGGGTACTGACGCATTGGACTGGGATTATCCTTCTCCTGGCGTTCCCTTTCTGCTCGCGGACGTCCGAAGGACCATAGCCGATCTCCGCTCCTGTCGATCACATAGGCCACGAATAGTTGCTTCCGATCCGCACGCTTGTCCGGGTTACCACGAACGCGAATCCGGTCGCCGACCTGTAACGTATCACCTGTCCAGCCCATGCCGCTCAGGATGGGTTTGGAATTCATTTCGAGCAAGAGCTTTGTTGTCTGACCAGACTCATCGGTTACTTCGATTACCGCGAACGCGTGCGGATTGCTCCAGGCGAATTCAACAACCGTTCCATCGTACTCGAGGAACTCCTGCATGTCGTAATTGGAGCGAGAATGGTGGGCGCTAGCGCTGGTGAAAGTCAGCACGCTCCAAATGAGAATCGGGACGCGGATCTGTTGCGGAACCGGGAATGACATTAGATTGTTACCACACGCTTTTTGATATCTGGATGTACAACAATATACCGGATTTTCGGCTGCCGGGAGCCCGGACAAACTGGCTAGCGCCCAGGTTCTGAAACTACACGTGTATATTTCGACTGGTCGTGAGGAGGAAACCCCTATGGATGGTCTTAAAGATTTTTTAACTTTTAAAACGATGGTGTCGCCCGTAATACTCCAGGTTTTATTCTGGGCCGGAATTGCCGGTACGTTTTATGGTGCCTATCTGCTGCTCACGCTGGATCACTGGGCGTGGTGGATGGCGCTTGTGTTCGGTACTTTGCTTACCCGAGTTATGTTCGAGTTCGCCGTGCTCTCGTTTCGCACTTACGATCGATTGAGTGAAATAGCAGCAGCGCTTAACGCCGGCAGGGAGCGCGTCGTATAGCTGCCGGGCCTTGAACTGACCGATCTGGTCACCGAAAAACGCTAAAGTTGCGACGAAAACGGCCGATAAAACGGGTCTACCTATCCGCATCCAACAGGGAACGTGATGGCGGTAATTCAGACTCTGCAAAATCTGTTCAGCTCGATCCGCATCAATCCGGTCACCCAGCCTCCGCTGAGCTTCAGGGCCCAGCCGCCGGTACAGGACAACTCGTCGATCGATATTCGCCGGGCGCGATCGCAGTTGCTGCAGCTTTACAAGCACCTGGAAAAACTTGCAGATCTCACCGACGTCAATACACGCTTCAAGCTCGACCTGCCGGACGCACGGTCCTCTTCGGGGCTTGGACTCGACCTGACACACACTGCGGCTGCATTAAACTCTACCGAAGAGATCAACGCTTCTCCGATGTCGTTTTCCACATTCGGGCCGGAGTGGGACGATGGTTCGAGCGCGGCAATAACCATCGGTGGTGAGTATGACGGGACACACGGCTCCGGCGCCCTGACCTTTGAAGTGCGGCGTGACGGGATCCATGGCGAGGATAATCTTCGGATTCGGCTCGAGGATCCTTCGGGCAGCCGCATCAAGAACATCAACATTCGCCGCAATGACGCCGAGGATCTCCAGTACAGCCTGGACAATGGTTTGTATCTCGTTCTCGGTCCTGGCAGCCTGATCGACCGGGACACGACGACTATCCAGGTGTTTGACAGTGTTGGTGCCGTCGTCGATCCAAACAAGCCCCTGGGAGGCGTACGTAACAGCAACCCCAATCTGCAGTTTGGACTGCCGTCAATTTCGAATGGCTCGTTCCAGGTCAATGGCGAAAACATCAGTGTTGGCACGACGGACTCAATTAGCGATATCGTCAATCGTATCAACCTGTCGAATGCCGGTGTTACTGCGGCCTTCAACGCAACGACAGAACGTCTCGATTTTCTGCAGGACACGCTTGGCGCCTTGCCCACCATCGATCTGCAAAATGACACATCGAATTTTCTTGAGGCGGTCAAACTCGACAGCGCAACAGTTGTTGCTGGAATTGATCCTGAAACCATTAAGTCTTTCGAAGATGTTGGTGCGTTTTCCGGCGTCGTTTCCGGGAATATCCTCATCAATGGCAGACAGATTTCGATAGACACCGCAAATGACAGCCTCGCGACAATAACCGACAAGATCAACGCATCGTCGGCGGACGTGACCGCCTCGTTTGACCCGCAATCGCAGGAGTTTCTTATTGAGGCGGATGACGCGGCCTCCACACTCGACATTGACAGCAACGGCACGGGCTTCTTTGCCGCTTTGAATATGACTGAGGGGCGTGTGGATCCGGAAGCAGTGTCCCGGGGCATATCCCGACGGCGATCGTACGACATTGCAGATCAGTTTGCGGCCGCGTTCGAGGAACTCAATTATCTGTTTAACGACAAGTCCTTCAAGGATGGCGGTGCCCACACCAGTTACTTCCGAGCGCCGCTCGAATCGGTTTTTAAAGAGGTCTATGGCGGCGATGACACCGGATCAATTTTCGGCGTGCGCTACGATGGCTCTGCCGAGGCACGCAGTCGCGGCAGATTTGCCGACATTGATCGACGGGCATTGACGCGTAACCTGCAGCTACGCGGCGACCAGGTGAAACAGTTTTTGGCAGGGCGCGACGGAAACACCGGCATGATACGAGAGCTGCTCGGTGCGACACGCCTCGCATTAACCAACGTCAACCAGGTGCTGGGTATCTCCGGAACATTTGTCGATACGTTCGCGTAGTCAACGGTGGCGACGGCCTCCGTATGCTCGAAGTCGAACATCAAATGACATTCCGACAGGTACAAAACTGCCGCGGACAGACGCATTTCTGTATCTAGTCCTCAGATTTTTGAATTACTTTTTCTGTTTCATGCAATTCGTGATGCAGGTCACGCTCCGGCGCGCACGCTGACAGACAATTGAACCCGTCAACGATCGGCAAAACTCGCTTAGAGGTGCATCATGCAGGACATATTCTGGGGTGTCGTCATTATCGGCATCGGACTCGCGATGGGTGGTTCGATTTTTCTCGGGCAGTTTACTCTTTTCAATATCTTCTTTGACGGTCTGGGCCTTTTCTTCATTGGCAAAGGCGCGGTCAGCATGATGAGCCAGAAGAACGAATCAACAGCAGTTCCATCACAGCCAGCCGCAGTACAGAATGTCGACGGAAATGAGGGCGCGACCGATTCTTTAGAAGTAAGTGCCGAAAGCATACCCGGCACAGAGCGCTGATCTCGAGCCAACGCCACCTGCCAGAAGAAACACTGCAAGCCGACGCTTTCGCGGTGTTTGCATCGCTAACCGGCTGCTGAAAGTCAACAATAATCTTTCGCATTTGTGCGAGGAGTCAGCTCAGCCGCTCCCACATGAAACTGTGGCAAATTTCGTGAGTTTACGCCGTTAATCGACGTGGGTGCTGAACCGAACAACGAAAGTCTCTCACTTTCGGGATCGAAGCGTATTGATTTGCGGTGCGCCACAGCCATCGGAACAACAGACTAACACCGTCACTTTGCGTGGCAAGCGGCAAGTCCTGACCCTTTCTTCGCCCTCGGTCTGAGCATCTGCTTTCCCCTACGGATTCAATGCTTCAACGTGTCGGGCAAAGTTGTCGAGAATACTCTGCCAACCTTGTCGCTGCTGCTCCGCTGTGCTTTCGTCTTCGGCATCAAACGTTTCGATGACTCCGACGCCGTCACTCTCGGACGTGAAACCAATAGAGACCAATCGGCCGTCATCCATTTTGTATTCGATTAGTCTGTTCTCATCAATTTGCGTGTAGGTACCCTCGAAATCAAATCCCATACTGCCGTCTTTTGCTTCCATTCGATATGAAAAGCGACCGCCACTTCTCAGGTCATTCTCGCTTCTCGGATTGTGCCAATCATCGGAAGCCGCATTCCATTGATTAATGTCTTCCGGCGTCGTCCACGCGCACCAAACCGCGTTGATATCGGATTTGACGAGTGCTTTAACGGAGATCTTCATGCCTAATACGCTCCCTTGTTGAAAGATTTCTTAAGCCGCTGCGATGATTTTCCCGTCGCCATATTGGTCTTATCTCGTCGCACCGACTAGTGCGAACGGGGCACCTTGAGGGTCCATGCCGGACATTGCGAAGTCACCGCCCGGTATCTCGATCGGCTGCTGCACTATTTCGCCGCCATTACCCTTGATGGTGGATATGGCCTTGTCGATATACGGTACGCGGAAATAATAGTTCCAGGCAGATACCGGCGTATCGGGTACTTTCGGCATCACGGCACCGATCATGCTTTTGCCCTGGTATAAGAACTGGTATTTGCCGATCGGGCCCATATCCATGTCGCCTTCCTGGCGCCAGCCGAACTGGTCCGTGTAAAAGGCGACAGCACCGGCTTGGTCTGTCGTCTCAAGTTCATTCCAGGCGCAATGGCCGACCATCGGCTCGGTTGCCGCAAAGGAGGTACTCGTTCTGTCGCTTGCGGCCTTCATGATGTAGAACATCACGCCCTGCGGATCAGCGACGAACGCAAAGCGTCCGACATCGGGAATGTCCTGCGGTGCCATGTGAATTGTGCCGCCCTCCTTTTCGATGCGAGCTGCCGTCTGATCAACATCATCTACACCGATATAGCCCAACCAGCAGGGCCGTGCGCCATTCGCAGCCTGCCCAACAGCATGGGCGTTTTTGACCTTCGAGAAGCTCTTCCGCAGTCCGCTTGATCCGCCTCTCGCGAGTCTTTTCTTGTTTTGCATCTTCAACCCAACAAATAAACTCGTTTCGGGCAATGGGCGTCAGGTTCTGCCAGAGACTAAGAATTTCATTCGTTTCAGTCAATGCTTTGACCAAGTCAGCGGGCAATTCGTGTACAAGACCACCTGAAATTTTCTTCTTCATCAATTAAATCTAACAAGTAGGTGCAGCCTGTCAATCATCCGCTCCGGGTCATTAGCATTCGTTCACTTGATACTACTCCAACGATTGCTTTCGGGGGTAGACAGTGGCAAGTCCTGGGAAGACTTTGTGAAGCTCGAGTCGCAATTATTGGCCGATATCAACAACCTGCCTCCGATGTATTGCGGTGCGGCAACACCAACCCGCAAAGTGACGGAGTTTTCCCCGCCTTTGCGAAAAAGTGACGGAGTCTGGGTGGCAGGATCAGTGCTGTCGCGGCTGAAGCCGCTCCTACTCTACGGTGACGGATTTCGCCAGGTTGCGTGGCTGGTCGACGTCGGTGCCTTTCAGCACGGCTACGTGATACGCAAGCAGCTGTAAGGGCACGGTGTAGACAATCGGTGCGATCAGGCGATCAGCATGCGGCATGGAAATTACTTTCATGCCATCTTCGCTTTTAATGCCGGTAGCGTCATCCGCAAACACGTACAGCTGGCCACCGCGTGCGCGTACCACCTGCATGTTGGACTTGAGCTTCTCGAGCAACTCATTGTTTGGCGCGACGACGACCACGGGCATCTCGTCATCAATCAGTGCCAGCGGCCCGTGTTTGAGCTCACCTGCGGCATAGGCCTCGGCGTGAATATAGGAAATTTCCTTCAGCTTCAATGCGCCTTCCATAGCGATCGGCCACATAGGTCCCCGACCAAGAAACAGCGTGTGGTTCTTGTGGGCGAAGTCCTGCGCCAGCTCCTGCAACTGATCGTTCATTTTTAGCGCCAGGTCAGACGCTGCCGCGGCGTGCGTCAGATTGGCGACAAACTCTTTCTCCCTCTCAACGGACAGGCCACGATGCTTCGCCATCATCAGCGTGACGAGAAGTATCGACAACAACTGGGTCGTAAAGGCCTTGGTGCTGGCAACGCCGATCTCCGGTCCTGCCTGGGTCATCATGACGAGGTCAGACTCGCGCACCATGGAACTATGCGCGCTGTTGCAGATAGTCAGTGTGCCCAGGTAGCCCAGCCCTGTAGCCATGCGCAATGCTTCCAGAGTGTCCGCCGTTTCGCCAGATTGGGACAACGTCACGAACAGCGTGTTTTGCGGTACGACAACATGGCGATAGCGGTATTCGCTCGCGATCTCCACCTGGCACGGCACACCTGCCAGCGCCTCGATCCAGTACTTGCCAACGCAACCTGCATGGTAACTGGTGCCACAGGCGACGATGTGAATATTCTCCACCTTGTCGAGCAACTGCGTTGCCTTTGGCCCTAGCGACTCGGGCATGACGCGTTGGTTGGCGACACGGCCATACAGGGTGTCAGCCAGCGCGCTCGGCTGTTCGAAAATCTCTTTCAACATGAAATGGTCGTAGGGCGCTTTTTCGGCCGACGCGCTATCCCATTCCGTTTCATGTACTTCGCGCACAACGTCGTTGCCGTCGGTGTCCACAATACGCACGCCGTCGCGGCGTATCTCGGCGAGGTCGCCCTGCTCCAGGTAAATGAAACGCTTGGTAACCGGCAAGAGTGCCGGTATCCCACTGGCCACAAAGTTTTCCCCATCACCAAGCCCGATAACCAGTGGGCTCGCAACACGGCTGACAACAATTCGATGCGGGTCATGTGCGTCGATGACGAGCAGAGCGTAAGCACCTTCAAATCGTTTTACAGCCTCACCAACGGCCTCCAACAAGTCCATGCCCTGTTGCACGTAATCGAAGATGAGATGTGCCGCAACTTCGGTGTCCGTTTCCGAATCGAAGGTGTAGCCTTTCTGCAGCATCTCGTCCTTGATCGGCTGAAAGTTCTCGATAATGCCATTGTGAATAACCGCTATCCGGCCACCTGACAGGTGTGGGTGTGCATTCGACTCAGTCACACCACCGTGTGTCGCCCAGCGCGTATGTGCAACACCAATACGACCCTCCAGCGGACTCTGCGCCAGCTTTTCCTCGAGTTCCGCAACCTTGCCAACAGTGCGCGCCAGGCGTAACTCGTTCTTGTTGTCGACAACGGCAACGCCCGCGGAGTCATAGCCGCGATACTCGAGCCGTCGGAGTCCTTCAATCAGTATGGGGACAATGTTGCGTTCGGCGACCGCGCCGACAATTCCACACATTCAGTCATTCTCCGTTTCTTCAGGGCTGCTGCGGACCTGTAATTGTCGCAGTTTATCTGGCGCAGCAAAGTGGTTGAGTTCGCACCTCACAGCATGCGCAAGGTCACATTACAGATTTCAGCGTCATAACTTATTGTTTTAATTGAATCTATTGTTTCTTTTTTGGGCGTTTCCAGCCGGCAATCGTGGTCTGTTTGGAGCGCGCAAGCGTCAGCGCGTCGGCTGGTGCTTCTTTTGAAATCGTGGAACCCGCACCGATGTCTGCCCGCTCGCCGATTTTGACCGGTGCGATCAGCTGGACACCCGAGCCGATGAACGCACCGTCCCCGATAACGGTCTGATGCTTGTTCGCACCATCGTAGTTACAGGTGATTGTTCCGGCACCAACATTAACACCCGTTCCGATGAGGGTATCGCCGATATAAGAAAGATGATTCACTTTGCTGCCATCGGCAATCCTGCTCTTCTTCACTTCAACAAAGTTGCCGATTTTGACCTGGTTAGCAAGCTCTGCACCGGGGCGAAGTCTCGAGAACGGGCCGATCTCACAATGGTTGCCGGTAGTTGCACTCTCGATGTGGCAATTCGAATGAATGACTGTACCGGCCCCGATTTCGCTGTCACGAATCAGGTTGTTGGACTCTATCGTCGCGTTATCGCCGAGCGTCACAGTCCCTTCGAAAATCGCGTTAGCATCAATAAATACATCCTTTCCACAGGTCAGGTCGCCGCGTATGTCGACTCTGTCTGGATCCGCAAAGCTGACACCCTGCGCCATCAATTGGTCAACCAGCCGTCGCTGTAAAGCACGTTCGGCCTCGGCCAGCTGCTTCCTGTCGTTGATGCCCATTATCTCTACCTGGCTGTCAGCTTTGACGCCATGTACAACAGTTCCGTCTTCGACAGCCAGGCCGACGATATCGGTCAGGTAGTACTCGCCCTGACTGTTGTCACTACTCAGTCTTTCGAGCCAACCCTTCAGCTTTCCAGCCGGCGCACACATCACCCCCGTATTGATTTCCGTGATGGCCTTCTCCTCGTCGGTGGCATCCCGCTCCTCGACATTTCTAACCACCTCGCCATCCTTGCGGATGATCCGTCCGTAGCCAAACGGGTTGTCCATGTCGACAGTCAGCACGCCAACCTCGTCGGGTCCGCTACTGTCGAGCAGCTTTGCGAGTGTCTCCGGCCGCAGTAAGGGCACGTCACCAAAGAGGATCAGTACGCGGTGTTCATCAGGAGTTTCCGGCATCGCCTGCTGCACGGCGTGACCGGTGCCCAGCTGTTCCTCCTGCAGCGCCCAGCGGAGGCTTTCCGCCGCCATTTCTGCCTGAACTTCGTCCCCGCCGTGGCCATAGACGACGCAGATATCGCTGGCGCCAACGTGCCTCGAGTAGTCGATGACATGTTGCAGGAGTGGACGTCCGGCCAGCGGCTGCAAGACCTTCGGCCGGTTCGAATTCATGCGCGTTCCGGCTCCGGCCGCGAGAATAATGATGCTGATTTCCAAGTGGCACAGCCTCCCTGATGCTGCGCGCATGATACCGTATGTCGCTCATTTTTTAGTGTTAAAAAGGCCTGAAACGAGAAACGTTTCAGGGTTGGTTCATAATAAATTCCGTAAGCTGCCTTTTAGCTACTACCAGCAGAGATTGTGCGTGCCAAAAACCTCGTCAGCCTTGTTCGTGTTCTTGTTGTCGCTCGCCGCCTGTAACAGCCAGATATATGTTGTCGACGGGGTAACAGACGGGGATACGTTCTATCTCGCGGAGCGAGCGCTCTCCGATGATGACCCGGTGCTGCAGAGCTGGGTCAGTTACAGCCTCGCGAAAAGCACCTGTCAGCTGCAGATCGGTGGGTCGAATCCTGCGCGTGCAAGTTCATTTGAGTGTGAACTCACGGCCCGCCGACTGCTGGTTGAGTCATGGCGCGAGAAGAAAGCGCGGCAACATGAAATAGAAGATGAGTATCTCGACCAGTTGGCGCAGATTCATGACGCTGGCTATCTCGGTGAATATGTCGTGCATAATCTTGGAAAGAAGCACTGGGAGTTCCCTGGCGAGGTAAACACTCGTGCTTATCGGCGCTGGCAGCGACGGCACATCGGCTCACACAAGGTGGAGACCCGTCTCGTCGGATCCTGGAATTACGCCAGGTACGTGCAACCCCTGTAGATTCCACCGACGCTCATTGAAATAGGGGACAAGATGATAAATGATCGGCGCCAGACCGTGCTTCCGGAATCGCCATGAAAACATCGTTATTGTCTTTGATTGTCATCTTCGCCTGCGGGTCTGCATACGCTCAGTCGACATCCAGGATTCAATACCTCGCGAATGAAGGCGTCATGGTCGCTCACGAACAAACGAAGATACTGATCGATCCATTGTTCAACAACAGCTACGGCCAGTACCAGCTTGTGCCCGACGACGTGCGCGCGGCGATGTTCGCGGGAGACGCGCCATTCGGAGATGTCGATGCGGTATTCGTCAGTCATTTTCATGGTGATCATTTCTCCCCGGAAGATATGTTGCGGCTGCTTCGCGCACAGACCGGCACACGTTTGTATGCGCCCGCCCAGGCAATCGGGGCGCTTCGCGAAGTCTCTGGTGCCCAGGACGCCGCTGTTTTCGACCGTGTGGTCGGGCTGGACCTGAATTACGGGGATGCGCCGGTTCGAATCGAGACGGACGGACTGTTGGTGGAGGCCGTTCACATTCCACACTCCGGCTGGCCCACGGCGAGAACCGATGTGCAGAACCTGGCGTTCCGAATTACGTTGAACAGCAACAGCACCGTGCTGCACATGGGCGATGCAGATGCGCGCATCGTGCACTTCGCGGCGGATGAAGAGTACTGGGAAGAGCGGCCAATCGATATGGCGCTGCCACCCTACTGGTTTTTTGGCTCCGACGACGGCCTCGAGATTCTTGGAAACCGAATGGACGTTCGTCATGCGATCGGCATACATGTGCCCGACAATTTCTCGAACCCGGAGAATGTTCCCGAGGAACTCCTGGGGGTCGAACTATTTACGCTGCCCGGAGAAGGGCGAAGATTCCACGGTTCACAGTGAGTGATGCTGCGATCCGAATCGTCCTGATTGTTAATTCTCGCTTTTCAGGACACTAGTCTCGAGCGACGTCGTTTCCCGCAACATAAACACGCTGAACTGCGTGAGCGCCCTGAATATCGGCTAGTGGATTCTCACCGAGCACGACGAAGTCCGCCCACTTGCCTGCCTCAAGTGTGCCAACATCATCCAGATCCATGCAATTCGCAGCGACAGACGTAGCACTGAGAAGAATCTGCTCCGCGGTCATACCGGATTCGGCCATCAGGTCGAATTCCATATGCTCGAAGTAGCCCAGAAACCTCCCCGCAGGCCCGGTATCTGTGCCAAACGCGATCGGTACACCAGCGTCCGCGATAATTTTCAGATTCTCTTTTGCTTGTTCAAGCGCCAGCTTGTATCCGGCAGCAGTCGGACTTGCTGCGATGCGCGCAACGAATTCCGGCTGGCTGACCCGCTCGATTTCACTCTGCTTTGCGGCCTCCAGGAAAAACGGATCGTCAAAAAAGTCGGGCCGACTCTCATAAACAAACGTTGACACTTCGCGAGTCAGGGTTGGCACATAGCAGACGCCCGTATCGAGCATTGCTTCAATAAAGTCTTGCGTTACTTCTCTGATCCCTGACGGAGTGAGCGATTAGTCCAGTCCCCATCTCCAAAAGACGCTGAGCGTCCTCCAGGTAATAGATATGTGTCGCGACCGGGGTTCCTGATTCGCGGGCGATATTGATCACTTCATGAATGGCATCCCATGGCATCTTTGTGCCAGTACCTAGATTGTCGTCGACGCGGATCTTAATCCAGTCGACATCTTTGGCGATGTTTTCTCCGGCGAGCGCGGCCGCAGCGCCCGGCGTGTCGCCGACCACTACCGGCCCGGCGAGCCTCACGCGCGCGTGGGATAACGATGGTCTTTCCTGGCCGTCGCGAACCTCGAATGCCTCGTCCGGTGCGCCTCCCAGGCTGACGATGCTGGTAATTCCGTAACGGGCGTACAACGAGAGATCGCCGCGAACCCTGTCAACGGGACTCGTTAGTGAGTCGTCCGCCCAGCGTCCTGAAACATGGCCGTGTGCATTGATAAAGCCTGGAACGACCCAGCGGCCCCCGAGATCGATAATCTCCGCATCTGCCGGTGGTGCATCGAATATGCCGACGATGCGGCCATCCCGAACCACCAGGCTCTTGCCGTTTTGTGCCGGGCTTCCGGTGCCATCCCAGATCGTGGCACCGGTATAGGCCACGTATCCCGCACCAAGCGGTGCAGAGACATCCGACGCCTGCATAGGCGCGGTCGAACTTCCTGGCTGCTCCACGGCAGGTTCACCGCAAGATGTAAGGCCTACAGCGATGAGAACTGGAGCAATTAGTCTGTACATTTCAACCTCCGCCAGCGGCGTATGGCAATCACTCTATCCTAAACGGCCGGCCAAAAAAAAGCCGCTAATGTGAGCGGCTCAAATCTTTTGGGATGAAATCTATAGAGACCAGTTAAAGCTGATCGAAAAGGATGTTCCAGGTTTTTCCTGGAATACAGCAACACCTTCACGTTCGATGGTGACGGATTCGTCAAGCACATTTTGCGCCTTCAGCTTTAACGTCATTGTGTCTGTCGGATACCAGAAATACGTCAAATCCAGCGACTGGAATGGCTGCTCGAATCCGTCCGGCGCACCATTTCTGCCAGCAACATACAGCCGTTCGCCAAACTCGTTATAGATAATGGACGCCGTGTGCTTTGCATTTGGGGCGTCGAAACCCAACATTAAGTTCACGACGTAATCGGAAGCGCCGCTCAGTGCCCTGGTCGGGTTTGTCGGCGCATCAGCCTCACATGCGAATGCCGCGTTCGCATCGCAAACAAGCTCCGAATCCTGAATCGTTACGTTGCCCTGCAAGAACATAGTGTCAAATATTCCGCCCATGAAAGCGAGCTCTTTCAGAAACTCTATTTCCACGCCTTCGACGGTGGCTTCGTTTGCGTTGAGAATCTCTCTCGAAATTGTCGTGTCGCTCGCGGCGGATTCGAAAAACTCAATCGGTTTGTCGATGTCCTTTTTGAAGAGAGTAACGGTCAGGTTGTCACCATTGCCGAAAAACCATTCTCCGCGAAGATCGTAGTTGGTTACGTCTGAGGGCACTACGCCGGCGTTACCGCGGGTCAGGTCGTCTGTAATCGGGTCGATATAGCTCGAGCCGGTAATTTCCCTGAGGTCCGGCCGGACCGCCGTTTCACTCCAGCCAAATCGAAGCTGAAACGTGTCCGCCCACAGGTCACTCATATACGTCAGCGCTGCGGAGGGGTATACCTTGTCGTCGGAAAATGTCCCTTCCTCGAGTGCGATCGGATCTGTTGTGACCTGCGGAGAAGTCTCGGAATAACCAAACGGACTCCAGTTTACGGCTGCCTGGCGATAGTCTTCCCAGCGAGCGCCGGCGGCAACGCGCCACGCGTCATCGTAGGTCCAGTCAACCGCACCAAAAACCGCATCCGTGATCGTCGCAGCAATATAGCTTTCGTTGTTCGTGCCCTGCCGATCGAACACGAAGTTGTTTGCCGGATCGAGAATGACATCGTCAGAGAAAACGTCATTGAGCGGACCGGACAGGACGGAAGGATCGGCGACGGACAGCGCGCCGATACTAAACTGCGATTGGCGGTAGGTGCGCGCTTTTCGTGCGGTTTGCCAACCACCGGTAAACTCAAAATAGTTTCTTGCGGTCTCCAGTGGCAGAGTTGCTGACCAGCCGTAGTTCTGCACTTCGTCATCCAGGTCAGTGAAACGGAAATCCGCTGCCTGCGAGGACAGGGTTACGGCCTCACTGAGCACAGCGCCGCTCACCGGATCCGTCGTTGTTTGTGACGATACCTGCAGCTGGTTGGGAATATCTGTGGTCGCTTCTGAATCAGAGAAGAACCAGCTTATCTTAGTTTCCTCGGGCACCCACCCGATCAACCCGTTCACATACCAGGGCAGTCGGTCACGAGTCGCATCACCGAGATAGTGAGAGCCTGAAATCTGATTGGTCAGTATTTCCCGCTCTTCGAATTGAAAGCGATAGTTACGCCACCCCAATCCATCGGATTTTTCGCGATTCTCGTTGAAGAAATCAGTTACCGCCATTTCGTCATCTGTATTGCGCAACCACAACGTCATCGTTGAAATTTCATGATCTTCGGTAAACTGGAGACCAAGACTTGCGGTGCCGGCCATCGTAACGGCCTGCCGGGTCTCACGTTCTGTGTCGGTTCTTTCATCGGGGAAATTGAAGTTCCTTGCCAGCGCAACGGTCTCACGCCAGTTCGTTCGATAGGAACCCCCGAACAACGCGCCAAACTGCCAGTCGTCATTCAGGTCCCAGCTATTCCCGATGCTGGCACGAACATTAATGTCCGCGGGTAGGTTCTTTGGTTCGGCGGTAAAGCTTCGATTAAGTTCCAGACCGAGGGATCGATTCAGAGCTTCTGCGTCGGCCAGCGTAGCAGTCGAATCTTGCGCGCCCAGGGAAGAGAGTAACGATTGCACGCCAATCTGGCCCTGGTACCGGTGGATTGAATCCAGAAGGTCCGAGGAGAATGCGCGGGTGCCATCGTCTGTGCCCCACCTGTCATCGCCGCCTCCGGCGTAGGTCAGCCCGGATCCCGATGCTTCGGAGTTGCTTCCGCTACCAACCTCGAAGCTGGCCGTGAAACCGCTGGGAATGTTCTTTGTGCGAATATCGACAGCGCCCCCACCGAAGTTTGCCGGCAGTGCCGGCGACCAGGATTTCTGCACACGCAGAGATTCGACGATACTGGTAGGAAATACATCCAGTGGAATGACATTTCTCGTGAGGTCGGGCGACGGAATCTGTGCACCATTCAAAGAGGTCGAGGAATACCGTTCCCCGAGACCACGTATGTAGACGAATTTATCGGCGACCAGTGACAGGCCCGGCACGCGTCGCAATGCGGCACCAACGGTGGAATCGCCCAAACGCGAAATGGTATCCGCGCCAAGCAGATCAGTTGCGAAGGCATCCGTCATCCGCTCGTTGACAAGTTGCTGGCTCGAACTGATAAATCTCCCGGTTGTAACAATCTCCTCGATTGGCTGCTGCTCTGAGACCGACATCTCGGGCACGTTGCCGATCATGGGCTTTTCTTCCTGATCAACCTGATCTTCCTGGCCAAGCGCCAGCGCACTCCAGAAAGTCATGATCAGCGCAACCAAGCATGCTGCCGTAAGTCCGTTCGTTTTCATAATTCGACCTGTTTCTTTAATCTCTAGGGGAGCAAAAAGAGATCCACTGAATGACGTAAAGGCGCCGTCTTCGATTTACGAAAACGGTGCCCTGCTGGTGCCGTTTTAAGACTTTGCTCACAAAGCTTCGAACCAGAGTGCCTGGCCCCGGCTTCCGTCATGAATGCCGTAGGTCCAGTTCAGAGTCCAGTCAGCAGCGCCCGGGCTGAGTGCACCCAGAAACGCGCCACTGGTCGGTGTGCTGCTGGCATTTGGCACAGCGCCATCAACCTGTGAGGTCGCATAGTCGATTGAGTAAACCGGGACAGTGCCTTCCAGCAGTTGCAAACCGGCATCGTTGACAGCCGTTGCGCTGGTAGCAACGCCATCAGCCAGCGTAGCTGCAATAGCGCCTTCGGCAGTTGCAATGGTTTCGTTGTCGACATCGCGGAAGGTTTCCTGGCAGGCGAATACGACCGAGTTCAGATTTGAACTGCCGTTATTAGCCGCGTCCAGCGACTCCTGATCCTGAAAGCGCAGGCAGTAGTTATCGTTGGCACTTCCGGTATCGTTGGCTCCGAAAGAGGAAATCAGCAGTGAATCATTTATGTCGATCCACAAGCCTTCACGCAGTCTCCAGCCAGCACCGGGATCGTGGGTGGCTGTAGCAGCGCCGTTTGGCGAGACGATGCAGGTCAGATTACTGATCGTCGTGCGGCTGTTGAGGTTACGTGCGATGAAGTCGGCCCGAACTGTCGGATCCAGGTCTCCGTATGATCCGATACCGTCAGCTTCTATACAGTGATTACCGTCAGTTGCAGACTGGACGACGAGCGCATTGGTTATCGAACCCTGCCAACCTTCGTCAATATCGATAGCGTCATCGCGCACGTACAATGCCACGAAGTTATTGAAGCTAACCGCACCGCCAAACATTTCGATGCCATCATCGAACGTAGAATAGACTTCAAGATTGTTAACGATAGTGTTGCTACCCACTCCGCCGAATGAAATGCCGTTAAGCTCGTCGCCATTGCCGACGGTAGCGCCGGTGTGTTTTACACGAACGTATTCGAGGCGGCCGGAGCTGTCTTCATCGTCGACACCACCATATTGAGATTCATCCAGGCCTGCTGCGCCTTCGGCGTCGACGTGGCACTCACCCGCAAGAGTGAAGCCAGCCTCGCCGCGAGTTCCGGTATAGGCGCACTTATTGGTAACGCCGAAGCCGTTGATTACAACGCCACCCCACTGCTGCACGTCTTCGGGACCTACCGTCCCGTTGACGTCGGATACTGACGTGAGCGTGATCGGCGCGGATTGTGTTCCAACTGCGAATATCTGTGAGCCGCGATTGATGATGATGAAATCGTTGCTCGTCTGGAATGCCAGCGTGGCGCCCGCTTCGATGGTCAGCGCCGGCCCGTCGCCACCGCGCGAAATTCCTGCAGCCGCGAGATCCGCGTTAGTGCGGTGTGTCTCGCCAACGAACAAGCTGCCTTCGAAAATGTGCGCGCCACCGTTCGGCAGTGCAGGTACCGTCATATCGACGGTCAGATTGTTGCCAGCGCCGACAAACGCCTGTGAATAGGTGCAGTTGGTACCGTCGGATACGCCCTGAATGGTCTGGCCACCACTGTTGACGTACGACGCGCAGATGTCGTTTGCGCTGCCACCGCCGCCTGTGACGACCGTATTGTTGCTGTCCACAACTGACGTCTGTGGCTGGATGTTGATGTCGCCACTGTCGCACGCCGAGAGGATGATTCCGGCCATGACGGTAGTCAGAAGGTGCTTGTACTGCATTAAGTATCTCCAGCCGATGGATATCGGGCTTTGGTAATTCGGGATTGAATATTGAGTTTCGATACAGGTTGATCCCCGTTTGAATGGCGACAGGGTAGGGTTCGCATGTTTAATCTACGTGACGGAATTATTAAGAAATTCTTACAGTAGAAGACAGGACGTATGCTCTGGGACTCGGTCGCTGTATTGCAGATTTATGACAGGTTGGGAAGTCTCAGGCGACCAAATCACGCTGAGAATTTGAAGGTCCGAAGAGCTCCGAGCCTTCTATGTTGAGGTGCGCGTTGCAGCGCCACCTGCCAGACAACGGTCGTCCGGTAGTCAGCCGGACGCTATCGTGTTCGAGTAACGCTTATTGATGTGACCGTATGAGCGCATTCAGTTCATCGCTGTCCAGGAAATTACCTTTGCTCACAACAGCCGATATCCGCTTTGTATTGGTGATGTCATCCAGGGGATTTGCGTCCAGTAACACCATATCTGCCTTCTTGCCGATATCGATCGTGCCCATCTCGTCCTGAAGTGAGAAGAATTCCGCAGGACGAACCGTTGCAGAATACAGCGCCTCGACCGGAGACAGCCCTGCACGAACCAGCAGTTCCAGCTCCTGGTGAAGACTCAGGCCCGGTGCGGAGAGGCCAAGCGGTGTGTCGGTACCGGCCGCGAAGGGAACACCGCGACTGTGCATTCGATCGATTAGAAAGAGACTCCAGTTGAAGAAGGTGTCGTCCACTGGTCTGTCGCTACTCATGCGCCGATCAACAGACTGCTGCCAGTCTTCCTGAACGGCAGCGGGCAACCTCGCAAATGCCGTCTCCCAACCGTCTCTTTCATAGGGCGGCAGAACGCCACTGGCACTTAGCTGCAAAGTCGGAACCTGGATGGTTCCTGTTAGCGCTTCAATCGTCTGGTCACAGCGAGCCTCGTCATAATTGGCGATGGCCGCATCTCGTTGCAGGTCGTGCAGCGATGAGCGCAGATCGCCGCCGGATAATCCACCAGGATTTTTCAGCAACTCCAGCCGGGTTTCGTGAAGCTCAGGTGCGTTAGCAGCGCAGTCGAGCTCTATGTTTCTCAAGTGTTCCATTGAATCGACGTTTGGCGCCGCGAGGCTGGCGCGCAATGACAATGGAACGTGGGAGTCCATCGGCAGATCGTACTCGTTGGCGGCGTCAACCAGGGCCTCGAACACCGCCGGGGTCACCAGCTCATAAATCTTGATGAAGCTCACGCCCTGGGCCTTCAGGTCTGCAACCATCGCTTTTGCCTCGTCCGGCGTTGCGTTTCGCACCCCGATCTCTGGCCGGGAAACGCCATCGTAAACGACGAAGTTTCCATCGAGTAACGGGCCTGCATAAAAAACGCGAGGTGAAACAGCATTCACGGCACGCATTTTTTCAACGATTGGCAAGACCTTGCGTAACAAGCCACCGGTGTCGCGAACACTGGTTACGCCATAAGACAAGAAAAGCGCGGGCATACTATCGCCGAAAGTGTCTTCGTAAGACAGGTGAACATGAGCATCCCACAGGCCGGGAATCAGAAACTTGCCACTCCCATCGATGACCTCTGCAGCATTCAACTCTGCATCGGCGGATTGAACAGCGGTGATTTCGTCGCCGTCGAAAACGACAGACTGATTTTCGCGTACACCGTTGATCGCATCGATCACGGAAACGTTGGTTATCGCCGTGCCATTGGGGGGCAGCGATTGTTCCGAACACCCAATAATTTGCGTTACAAAAAAAAGAAGGAGAATCCCGCGCATCTTCTATGGCTCCAGGTCTACACGGAAGTTTGTGACGAAAGTGAGGAAATTCGAGATCTCGATAATGTCCTCACCGACGTACCGAATCGTATGTGAGTTCAGGCGCTCGACGTTTTTCAGGTAGCCGAGCAACTCGACGGGCTGGTAGTGCTTCAGTGTCAGTTCCAGTTCGATTGGCGTGTCGAGTACATACGGCTCGAACTGGGCAATGCGATCGATTGCGGACTTCGTCCGGGTGCGAATGACCTCGTAGCCGGCCTCGGGCGTGAGCGTTTCTGCCGAGTGGAACCCTTTCGCCCATTTCACGACGGCACCTTCGATGTTGCCAATCAATACCTGGTTCTCTGCAACCGCCACGTCGTCGCCCGAGACCATGATGACCGGCACCCCGAAGTGTCCTGCTGCCGCGGCGGCCATGCTCCCTTCGGTCATCTCGATGCCATTGAGCCGGAGGCCGGTGATATTGGCGCTGGACATCGTGTGCGCACGTACGCCGCGGGTGTTGGCGGTGCTGGCGTGATAACCCAGGAAAATGACGCCGTCGAACGAGTCGTCGATTCCGGCCATCATGCTGAGTTCACGAGGCCAGGAGCGGATGATCGTAACGTCGTCAGGCAGTTTTTCTATCAGGAGGTTCTCGCCGTTACCGTGCGAATCGCTGACAACGAATTCCGTTGCGCCCGCCGCTCTTGCAGCATCGATAGCGGCGTTAACCTCTGCTGTCATGAACTCGCGAAAGCGCTGATATTCAAAGCCACCCGGACTGAGTTGATCGCCCGTCACTGCGCCGACGACGCCTTCCATGTCGGCAGAAATATAGATCTTGAGACCATCGTCCTGAGCCCATGCGCCGATCGCGATGAGAAGGGTCGAAACCAGGATAGCTGTTTTGCGAATATTCACGTTCTCGCTCCTTTTGTTTAGCGACGAACCGGCAGGATTATCTGTGACGGGTGTGCGGCGGAATGATGCACGCTGTTTCGTGCGATGACGCCTTCCGTCTCGTCGTAGTTGTTCCCGCCCGTATTCAGATTGCGCATGTACTGTGGGAACTTGCTCGAGGCAACTTCTACACGAATTCGGTGCCCTGCCGCGAATTCATAGCTTGTCGACATGGCAGTTGGATTCAGCTCATACACGTCACCATCCTCCATGAAGACCTCTTTATCGTACCCCTCCCGATACCGGGCACGGAAGATCGTATCGTCTACATTGTAAGCCGTTCCATCAGGGTGAACATCAACCAGCTTGACCGTGAAGTCTGTGTCCTCTGCATCTGACGATACATAGAGTTTCGCACGCACGAAGCCGGTAACATCCATCGCCTCTTCAAGTGCGTCGGACGTGTAGACGAGTACATCGGCACGTGCCTCTATGCCGCGCTGGTCAAAGCTGCCGCCCAATGACGCATCACGGTTGCAGCATACGCCACCGCCGAGAGATGGAACCGGGTTCATCGGGTCGTAAGTGAATGAGTCGCTCAATGAGCCGCTGGCGATATCCATTGAGATAGTGCCATCACCGAACACACTGTTGGCCTGCCCGCCACTGTCGAGATACATCGTTACAGCTTTTGTATTCTGTGGCGGCCAGGTGTCGTCCGATGCCCATTCGTTGCGTCCCATGGTGTAGAACTGCACGCGGGGTGTGTCCTTATGGAAGTCATTCTTCTCGCCCTTCAGATAATTATCGAGGAACGAGAACATGCTGTCGTAGTAAGGAAAAGTTGCATTGCCGACATTGAGATCGCCGGCGATGAGGTCTTCATGTTCCGGCGTGCGGAAGAATCCGCAATGCAGCGTTGGCGCGATCACCATGTATTGCCCGTCACGGACCGCCTTGTCACTCGCGTTCTCACGCACATGATTGTAAAGCGCGAGGTTTGGTCCCTGGCTGACATCAAACCAGCTGTTAAACCAGAATGCGGGCACACCGAAGTCTTCATCGTCATGGTAAAGGCCGCCTTCGTACCAGCCCGCGTCGTTGGGCTTGCGGGACATTAGATCGGCGCCGGGGCCATCATTACCATCGGCATCCTTCAGCCAGTCGATCGAGGGCAGTTTGCGCATGTGTTTGGCCCAGTCCATTTCGGGCATGCTTGCAGCCAGATCGTAGGCCTTGCGCAAGCGTTGTCGTTGCTCCTGCGACAGCCCATCCGGAAATTGGGGCCGAATGTTTTGCTGCACGCCATAAAGCCAGACGGTAAAGAGCGTCTGATGCACGCCGCCTTTGAACCAGTTGCCCTGCTCGTAGTACTCGCCAACCCGGCCGATGCCTGCTCCCGAGGCCATCGGTATCATCGCCGCATGCGCCGGATGGTTCTGTGCAGCGAGCGCCAGCTGCCACTCGGCCGTGGACGAGCAGCCCCAGGTCGCGACTTTGCCATTCGACCACTCCTGGTCTTCGAGCCAGGTTAAGGCATCGTAGCCATCAGTGCGCGGCCTGCCGAGTATTTCCCACTCGCCCTCGGAGTAATAGCGGCCGCGTTCGTTCTGGACGACGAACGCATAGCCACGCTCAATCGCTTCATTGGCCATTGCCAGGGACGTACCGGCGATCTTGTTAAAGTTATACGGCGTCTTTACGAAGATGGCGGGGAACGGTCCATCTCCCCTGGGCAAATAGACATCTGTTGCGAGGCCAACACCATCGCGCATCTTCACCATTATCATGGTGTCTGCTTCGCTGAGCGCCTTGAACTTCGCGGCGTCAGGATCATCCTGTGCAATGGCCGCCGCTGCTAGGGTGACGACCGACAAAAAGATGAAAGCGCCTTTTAGGGCGCGTGCAATGCGAATCATGGTATCCCCCGAACCTGCTAATTATGCTTTCAGGTAAGCATAGGCGGCTCACCCGGTGCCGTCAAAAGATCCCTGATAAACTTCGCACCTGAATCGTGATTAACGCAACACAGCGGAGATAGTCTTTGAGATATTTGGGCTGGATGATCATTCTGTTCTTTGCGACAGGATGTGCAACGGGTTCAGGCGGGGTAAATGCGTCGAACCAGCGGGACAAGCCCTATCTGATACTGATCTCTATAGACGGCTTTCGCTGGGACTACCAGGATTCGTATGACACGCCGACACTCGACGAGATTGCGGATTCCGGGGTTCGGGCAGAGGCGATGGTGCCTGTATTTCCGACACTGACGTTTCCGAATCACTATTCGATTGCGACGGGCCTGTATCCCGCTAACCATCGGCTTATCGGCAATAAGTTTCCCAGCCTGGATCGCAGCAGGTTTTACAGCCTTAGTGATCGCGAATCGGTTCAGGATGGCTCCTGGTATGGCGGTCAGCCCATCTGGGTAGCCGCCGAGAAAAACGGCATGGTTAGTGCCGCCTATTACTTTGTAGGCACGGAGGCGCCGGTTGACGGTGTGCCGATGACGTACTGGCACCAGTTCGATGCGTCCGTGCCGGGAACCGCGAGGGTGCAGAAAGCGTTTGAGTGGCTGGCCATGTCTGATGCCAGGCGCCCGCATATGATCACCCTGTATTTCGAGGATGTGGATGTCGCAACGCATCGTTACGGCCCCGGATCGCCGCAGAGTATTGCGTCAATCAAACGCGTCGACGATTACCTCGCCACGCTGATGGACGGTATAGGTCGCCTGGCGATTGCCGACCAGGTTTATGTTGTCATTGTCTCGGATCACGGGCAGGCAGCCTATATTGAGGGGGCAAATCCTTTCATCATTGACACCGTGGTCGATCTCGACGACATGATCGCAGTCGATCACGGAACCTCGGCGTTTCTTTATCTCCGCGAGCCGGATGAGGATCGTGCGAAAACTGCGCGCGACGCTATTAATGACGCCTGGGAACATGGCCAAGCGTTGCTGCCCTCCGACGCTCCTGCCGATTGGCACGTTTCTGAAGGTGCAGGATTCGCTGATGTCATCGTGCAGGCCGACCCGGGTTATGCCGTATTCACATCTGGTGATGTCGCTGGCCATGACGTTGTTGGTAATCACGGATGGCCCCGGGAAGACAAGAACATGCACGGCATCTTTCTCGCAAAAGGGCCACGCTTGCCGCAAGGCAAAGTGATTCCACCGCTTAACAATGTCGATGTCTATCCGCTGTTGATGGAGATTCTCGACCTGCCAATCACCACGCCGATTGATGGTGATCCGAACACACTAATCAAATTGCTGGCGCCTGATTGAGCCATCGATCTATTTGATGAAGAGCTGACGCTGCCAGGCAGAAACGGCCTTTATGGAAACAGGTAAAAAGCTGCAGAAAGAGCATCGGACAGGGTGCCTGATTCCGCTTGGTCTTTACCTGGCAGTGCTGGTCATCGGGTTTTTCGCGACCCGCCCGCCACTGATTACTGACGATTTCTCCGGGGATGTAGCGCGGAGATTTTCTGTTGCAACGGTCAGGGAAACCGACGCTGGTTTCGAATATGGAACTGTACGACTGGAAACAGTGCTGGAACGGCATCCGGAGTTACCTTCCTTCGGATATGTTTTGCCGGAACAACGAATCACTATAGACGTGGGTGACATTCACCATGCAGTCGTCGAGGAAGATCACGGTGACTGGCAGCTGATTGAATTCAACTATTCGAACAACTACAGGGCGACGTCGATCTACCGCGCCTACGCCGACCGGGTCGAGCCGATTTCGTATCAGATGACGTCCAGCGTTGGAGACGTTTTTTTGGTGATGCTTGTTACGGGGGTTGCCATTTTGCTCTATTTGCTGGCGGCCCTGGTCAACTTCATTCGGCACCGGCGGGCAAAAAGGAACAAGGAAATGAATCGCGACTGAAGTCGCTCCCACAGATGGGGCTTAGGTTGCAGAATCGCGGCTCAAGCCGCGACTCCTTATCAGCGTTTGCCCTTGAGCTTCTGCGCCGCCTGGTAACGAGCACGGGCCTCAGCCAGCTCCAGCTGCGCACGAGCGAGGTCCGTCTCGCCGGACATACCCTGCAGTGCCTCTTCAGCGTCCTGCTGTGCCTGCAACGCCGCCGCTTCATCCAGCTCGTCGCCACGCAGGGCTGTATCCGCAAGAACGGTCACAAGGTGCGGCTGAATCTCGAGCATGCCGCCGGTGATGTAGAAGAAGTGCTCTTCGCCATCCGTATCCTGAACCCGCACTTCGCCTGGCTTTAATGCAGTCAACAACGGTGCGTGGCGTGGCGATATGCCGACCTCGCCCATACGTGCAGGAGCGAATACCATGTTGGCCTCACCGGAAAATATTTCGCCCTCGGCGGATACGATGTCCACGTGAATTGTTGGCATCAGGTTGTGCCTCTTCTGGAGATGGCGCCCCTTGCGGAGCATGTGCCTGTCATTCTTTCCTGCATCTTCTGTGCGTCAGGTTGTCTGCTACATCGACTTGGCTTTCTCGACAGCTTCGTCGATCGAGCCAACCATGTAGAACGCCTGCTCCGGCATGTGATCGTAGTCACCGGCGACGATGCCATTAAAGCCGCGGATCGTTTCAGAAAGCTGAACGTATTTGCCCGGCGCGCCGGTGAAGGTCTCCGCCACGGCAAACGGCTGTGACAGGAAGCGCTGGATTTTACGTGCACGGGTAACAGACAGTTTGTCGTCTTCCGACAGCTCGTCCATGCCCAGAATCGCGATGATATCCTGCAACTCTTTGTAGCGTTGCAATACTGCCTGCACGCCACGCGCACAGTCGTAGTGCTCCTGGCCGATAACCAGCGGATCGAGAATTCGGCTGGTGGAGTCGAGCGGGTCAACAGCCGGGTAAATACCAAGCTCTGCAATCTGTCGCGACAATACGAGTGTTGCGTCAAGGTGAGCAAAGGTCGTTGCGGGCGACGGATCGGTCAGGTCATCCGCGGGAACATACACTGCCTGGAACGACGTGATCGAGCCGGTCTTGGTCGAGGCGATGCGCTCCTGAAGAATGCCCATTTCCTCAGCAAGTGTCGGCTGGTAGCCCACGGCCGAGGGCATACGTCCAAGCAGCGCTGATACTTCGGTACCGGCCAGCGTGTAACGATAGATGTTATCGATGAACATCAGTACATCACGGCCTTCGTCGCGAAACGCCTCAGCCATCGTCAATCCGGTCAGCGCGACACGAAGACGGTTACCCGGAGGTTCGTTCATCTGGCCGTAAACCAGCGATACTTTGTCGATAACACCGGAGTCAGTCATCTCGTGATAGAAGTCGTTACCCTCACGAGTACGCTCTCCGACACCAGCGAACACGGAGTAGCCACCGTGGCCTTTGGCGATGTTGTTGATAAGCTCCATCAGCGTTACCGTCTTGCCAACGCCAGCGCCACCGAACAGGCCGACCTTACCGCCCTTGGAGATCGGCATGATGAGGTCGACAACCTTGATGCCGGTTTCGAGGAGCTCTGTCGTGGCAGCCTGATCTTCGTAGCTCGGAGGCGCACGGTGAATTGGCATTGAAACTTCCGCACCGATATCACCCTTGTTATCGATTGGCGTGCCAAGAACATCCATGATGCGACCCAGTGTCTTCTCGCCTACCGGAACGCTGATCGGGCCACCAGAGTTTGATACAGACATACCGCGTTGCAGGCCTTCGCTCGAACCCATTGCAATGGTTCGAACAACGCCGTCACCCAGCTGCTGCTGAACCTCGAGCGTGATGCCAGCATCATCGATCATCAACGCGTCATAAATTTTCGGTATCTGGTCTGACGGGAATTCAACGTCCACGACAGCGCCGATAATCTGCACGGTAGTTCCTGCGCTCATACTGATGTCCTCAATCCTTACTTTGGCGAATCTATCGCCGAATAATTTAAATTCTTAACTAGCCAGATACCGCAGCTGCTCCACCGACGATCTCTGAAATTTCCTGCGTGATCGACGCTTGCCGCGCTTTGTTATAGGCGAGCTGCAAATCGTCAATTATTTCTCCGGCATTGTCTGTGGCGGACTTCATCGCCACCATCTTCGCCGCCATTTCGCACGCGAAGTTTTCGACGGCGCCACGATATACCTGTGATTCGATGTACCGCATCAAGACGTCATCAAGAAGGTCGATCGCCTCGGGCTCGTAGATATAATCCCAATGCGTTTGCAGTGTCTCATCTCCCAGGTCGATCGCACTGACCGGCAGAAGTGATTTCACTTCCGGCACCTGGCTCATCGTACTGACGAATTGGTTATGGACGAGAAACAACCGATCGATATTTCCGTCGCTATATGAGTCGAGCATGATCTTGATCGAACCAATCAGATCATTCACGTGCGGTTTATCGCCGAGATGTGTAGCTGAACCTACGACACTACCGCCCAGGCGACGGAAGAATTGCACCGCCTTCGCGCCAACCAGCACCAGGTCCACCTCAACATCCTGATCTTTCCATTTCTGTAATTCGCCGATCACAGTCTTGAACATATTGACGTTGAGACCGCCACAGAGACCCCGGTCCGTCGATATAACGATGTAGCCGACGCGCTTCACTTCACGCTCAATTAGCCACGGGTGCTTGTAGTCCGGATTGGCACTGCCCAGGTGCCCGATAACGCGGCGAATACGCTCGGCATAGGGACGCGACGCCTCCATCTGATCCTGCGCCTTGCGGATCTTGGATGCGGCAACCATTTCCATCGCTTTCGTGATCTTGCGCATGTTCTGCACGCTGCGGATCTTGGAACGTATTTCTTTTTCGTTGGCCACGTTTATAAAAACCCTTATGTCTTCGTTTGGCTCGTCGTCAAACCCTGATAGAAAGGCGCTATCTACTTCTAGTACCTATCTATACGTCACGGCTAAAGCGGCTCCCACGCCTGTCTGTCAATCTTTCTACTGCCACCTTACCGAACTGGCGCTCTGTCAAACCCTGTTAGAAAGGCGCTATCTACTTCTAGTGCCTATCTATACGTCACGGCTAAAGCCGCTCCCACGCCTGTCTGTCAATCTTTCTACTGCCACCTTACCGAACTGGCGCTCTGTCAAACCCTGATAGAAAAGCGCCATCTACTGCTAAAGCCTATTCTATACATCGCGGCTAAAGCCCCGCATGTCACGCTTTAATAAGCGCCCTTCTCCCCGAATCCTTCACAAATTGCTTTGAGTCCCGCCTGGATCTCTTCCGAGTAGTCACCGGTGTTGTCGATCTGCTCAAGAAGCGCTGCGTTATTGGAGCGGGCGAAATCATGCAGCGCCGCTTCGTAGTCACCAACCTTGGAGACATCAACACCGTCGATGTAACCCTCGTTCGCTGCATACAGTGACAGGCCCATTTCGGCAACCGAGAGTGGCGAGTACTGCTTCTGCTTCATGAGTTCAGTCACACGCTGACCTCGTTCGAGCTGCTTGCGCGTCGTCTCGTCGAGATCAGATGCGAACTGCGCGAACGCCGCCAGCTCACGATACTGAGCGAGCGCCAGGCGAACGCCACCACCAAGTTTTTTGATGATTTTGGTCTGTGCAGCGCCACCTACTCGCGACACTGAAAGACCGGCATTGATCGCAGGTCGAATACCGGCGTTGAACAGATCAGTTTCAAGGAAGATCTGGCCGTCGGTAATCGAGATGACGTTGGTCGGTACGAACGCCGATACGTCACCTGCCTGCGTTTCAATGATTGGCAGTGCTGTGAGTGAACCGGTCTTGCCCTTCACTTTCCCGCCGGAGACATTTTCAACGTGTTCCGCATTGACTCGTGAAGCACGTTCGAGCAGGCGCGAATGAAGATAGAAAACGTCACCAGGATAAGCCTCTCGACCTGGCGGTCGACGAAGCAGTAGCGATACCTGGCGATAAGCCCAGGCCTGCTTGGTCAGATCATCGAAAATAATGAGGGCGTCTTCGCCCTTGTCGAGGAAGTACTCACCCATTGACGTCCCCGAATACGGTGAGATGTACTGCATCGCCGGACTGTCGGCCGCGGTGGCGGCTACGACAATGGTGTGTGCCATGGCACCCTTTTCCTCGAGTTTCCTGACCACCCCGGCAACCGAAGAAGCCTTCTGCCCGATCGCGACGTATATACACTTAATGCCGGTACCGACCTGGTTAATAATCGCGTCCACGGCCACGGCAGTTTTGCCTGTCTGCCGGTCACCAATAATCAGTTCGCGCTGACCACGTCCAATCGGCACCATCGCGTCGATGGCTTTTAGGCCGGTCTGGACAGGCTGGTCAACTGACTTACGCTCGATAACACCGGGCGCCACTTTTTCGATCGGTGATGTGCCCTGGGCATCGATCGGACCTTTGCCATCGATCGGTGTACCCAGCGCGTCAACCACACGGCCGAGCAATGCTTCGCCAACGGGCACCTCGAGAATACGCCCGGTCGTCTTGACCGTATCGCCTTCCGAAATATGCTTGTAGTCACCGAGAACAACCGAACCAACCGAATCCTGCTCGAGGTTAAGCGCCATGCCAAAGGTGTTGCCCGGAAACTCGAGCATTTCACCGTAACGTGCATCGGCGAGGCCGTAGATGCGAACGATACCGTCGGTAACACCGATTACGGTGCCGACATCACGCGCTTCCGCGGATGACTCGAATTTCTCGATTCGCTCTTTAATCAGATCGCTGATTTCAGAAGCTTTGAGTGCCATTATATTTTTCCTCTTTAGGAGATCAGCGCGTTTGACAGACCTTCCAGCCTGGCACGCAGTGATCCATCAATAACGACATCACCGGCACGAATTACCGCGCCACCGATGAGGTTTTCATCTATTTCGGTTGTCAGGTTCACGTCGCGACCGAGCCGCTCCTGCAGCGCCGCAGCGACTGACGCCTGCTGCGCCCCGCTCATGGGCGCCGCCGAGGTTACGGTTACGTCGACTGTGTTTTCAACGGCGGCTTTGAGCGCGTCGAAATGCTCAGCAATTTCCGGCATCACATCGACCCGGCCATACTCAAGCAACAACTTCAGAAAATTGGTTCCCTGTTTGTCGCCGCCGGAAAATAGCGCCGCGCCGCCTGCGGCACCAATCAGGTCTACCAGGAATTCGAGCCGCCGCTGATCTGAAAGTGACGGATTCGCCAGGAACTTTGCGACCTGACCGTCGGACAGCAGTTCGCCGGCGACGTCAAGCGCTGAAGACCAGCCGTCGAGGCTGCCCTTCTCCTGGGCAAGTTCAAATGCCGCCCGAGCGTAAGGTCGCGCAATTGTGTTGTTGTCCGCCATCGGCCTCTCTTAGAGCTCTGCCGCGAGCTTGCTCAGAATATCGTCGTGCGCTTTCGGATCGATTTCGCGTCGCAGGATCTTCTCGGCACTGGCGACGGCGATAGCAGAAACCTGGCCACGCAACTCTTCGCGCGCACGGTTGGTTTCCTGCTCGACTTCCGCCGATGCAGCTGCAATCTGTCGCTCGCGCTCTTTGACACCATTCGCTTTGCCTTCGGCCACAATCTCGTTTGCACGGGCATGCGCCTGATCGAGAATGGTCGTGGCCTGCTTGCGCGCTTCGTCAACGATGTCATCGGATTCAGCTTTCGCCTTGTCGAGGCTTTGCTGACCGCGCTCGGCTGCTGCCAGCCCGTCAGCAATCTGCGTCTGGCGTTCCTCGATCGCTGTCATGATCGGCGGCCAGATGAACTTCATACAGAACCAGACGAACACGAGCATCGCGATCGACTGACCTATAAGAGTCATATTAATGTCCAAGGTATTCTCCCAACTTTGGAATCGCGGCCCAAGCCGCTCCTACGCCTGCTCTCACGAGTACTATTTAGCCGCCAGTCGCTTGCTGCAGCTGTGCGATAAACGGGTTTGCAAATGCGAAGTAGAGCGCAATACCGACACCGATCATGGCGACGGCGTCGAGCAAAGCCACAACCAGGAACATCTTGGTCTGCAGCATCGGTGCCAGTTCAGGCTGTCTTGCAGCTCCCTCGAGGAAGCGGCCACCCAGCAGGCCCATGCCAATACCTACGCCAAGTGCGCCAAGGCCGATCAGAAGCGCTACGGCGATAGCAGTAAACCCAATTACAGTTTCCATCAGTTTCTCCAGTACAGGATCAGGTTAATCAAATAAAAAATTAATGTTCTTCAGACGCCAGGGTTAAATAAACGACCGTCAGCATCATGAAAATAAACGCCTGCAGCGTCACGATCAGGATATGAAAAACCGCCCAGCCAAAATGCAGGGGCAGCTGCCAAACACCAAGCAACGCAATCAGGATAAATATGAGTTCGCCGGCAAACATGTTGCCGAACAGTCGCAGCGACAGTGACAATGGTTTTGCCAGCAGCGCGACAGATTCAAGAATAAAATTGAACGCGATAATAAATGGCGCGGCAATCAGGCCGACACCTTTCATTGGTGGCGCGATCGGATGTAGCGTCAATTCACCAATGAATCCACCTATGCCTTTACTCTTGATCGAATAAAACAGAATCAGGATGAACACAGCAATTGACATGCCAAAGGTAATGTTCACATCGGTCGTTGGAACAACCTTCAGATAGGGAACGCCGATCATCATGCCGATCTCGGGCAACCAGTCGACCGGGATCAGGTCCATCAGGTTCATGAAGAAAACCCAGACGAAGATCGTCAGCGCCAGCGGCGCGATCAGCGCACTCTTACCGTGAAAGGTGTCTTTCACGCTTGAATCGATGAAATCGACAACGATTTCGACAAAGGCCTGCATCTTGCCAGGCTGGCCGGACGAGGCCTTTTTCGCAGCGCCACGGAAGATCAGTATGAAGATGAGCCCAAGTAACACCGAGAAGAACATCGAATCGACGTTGATCGCCATCGGGTTACCGGCACATTGGTTCCAAACCCATGCGTCATCTACTTTGCAGACCTGGAGGTTTTGCAGATGATGGGCAATGTACTCGCCGGACGTTTGCGCTCCGTGTCCGTCTTCAGTCGCCATGTGTTTGTCTCTCGTTCACTTCAATCATTTCTTTTTCAGGCTTGCTGTCACGCATCAGGAAGCCCGAAAACGTTACCAACTGAGCCGCTATAAACCCGCCAAACAAGGCGCCCGCCGCCAGCGGCCGCACCAGCGCAAACACCATGCCGAACATCAACACGGTCAGAGCCAGCTTTCCCAGTTCCCCAATGTAAGCCGCATGCACCAGGGCACCTGCCCCGGGGTCGCGACGCGGCACTGCAAGTCGCAGTGCCAAAAAGGCGTTCGGGATCACGCAGGTCAGTCCGCCCAGCAGTGCCGAGTAGCCGGATACGCGTCCGTCTGTACCCCAAAACAGCGTGGCAAGAACCACGCTAAGACCCAGTTGCGCCAGGAGGACTTTTGCCATCATTAGTCGCTTCCCTCCGGCACTAAAAACGCCACGTCCATCGGCTAACCGGCGGTGTGTGGCGTTGTGAAATCTATCTACCCAGGCGGGCCTCTTCTCAGGCGCCGCATTATAGTGGTGACGGTGGGTCATAGCAACAGACGAGAACACTTCAGAAACCTCTATTTGCAGGGGTTTCATGGGGCTCAGCGAGCTCGAATCAAGGGTTTATGGCGACGTCGCGGTAATAATTTTTGGCAATGCGACGCAGGGCACATTCCGGGCCGATTCGGGCACGTATAAAAGTAGCTGTGGCCAGGGCGCCCGAAACGAATCGGGCGCGAATCGACAATGATTCTGTCAAGTTCCATCGCCTGGTTTCGGAGAAAGCATGCTAGCCATTGCGAGCGAATCGATCGGCCGTTCCAGACCGTTGATCGACGTTGCCAGGGAATTGAGCCTGACGTTGAGCTATTTTGGGACACCGGAGACGCTGGATCGTCTGTTGGATGGCCGATCCCGGCGATTCGTGGTACTCGGGGAACAAGACATTAGTAACGAAATTGCGGACGCCCTGGTGTCTGCCGATCGAGAGGCGATTATCGGCCTGGTCGTTTGTGCGGACCGGGAAGCCCTGCGGACGAGCAGCCGTTCGCGCGCCGCGAAGAAGCTGGCTGGCTATCCCATTGTTGAATGGATCAGCGCGGATCACGATTCCGACATGCTCGGTACGGCATTGAGAAAGTGCCGCCGCCGTATGCTGAAATTGGGCAAGGACGAGCTGGAGAACGCGTTGCTGCGGGGCGAATTCCTGTTGCAGTATCAGCCGAAAGTAGAGCGCGGCGACGGAACGGAATGGAAAACCCGTGAGGTTGAAGCCCTTATCCGGTGGATACATCCCGCTCACGGCCTGCTGGGACCCCTCGAGTTTCTGCCCGAGGCAGAGGCTTTCGAGCTGATTGGCCCTGTCAGTGAGTTTGTGCTTAACGAAGCCTGTGAACAACACATTCGCTGGGCCGAACAGGGACTGGATTTTCGCACCTGTATCAACCTGGCCTCCAGTCAACTCAACAATCCGCTCCTCGCCCACAACTACAAGCGAATCGTTAAGAAGCATGGGCTCGACTGTTCGCGGTTCACGTTTGAGGTAACGGAACAGGACGTCGCGAGTTCAGAAGCACCGCACCTGCTGGTGTTGAATGAAATGCGCGAACTGGGTTTTCGAATCTCTCTTGACGATTTCGGCGCGGCGATTTCCTCGCTGGGGACGTTCGAGCAACTACCTTTTGATGAAATAAAGATCCACGCCGCGGCGCTCAAACGTGCTCGCGAAAACCCGGTCGCTCTGAAAGTGCTGGCTGCCGTGACCGGTCTTGCACATAATCTGGGCATCTCGGTATGCGCCGAAGGCGTCGAAGATCAGGAGACATACGAGTTTCTGAAGACGATCGAGTGCGACAAAATGCAGGGCTACCTGATTTCCGAGGCGGTAATGCCGGATATCATTCGTCGTGTATACAAGCCTTCTTCCGATTCTGCTGCTCACGTAGCCTGAACTCACCCGATCTAAGGAAGGGCTCAGAGCCCGGCTCTGACCCCTTTTTCTATGGTCAGGAAACTTTTCGTGTGCTTTTGGTGCGGCCACATTCAACGATGTGGCGTGCCAGGTCATTGTTGATATCGCCGATGACCGGCAGGTCTGCATAACGCGGCGCTTCAACAAACTCCCAGTTGGCGCGCCATTCATTGATCATTGCCAATTGAAACTGCTGCCCGGGCTGCTCGGTGCTCTTCGTCACGACGAACCGACGCCAGTAGTCCTGGCGCTTTCTCTCAGAGGTAAAGCTTCTTATATAGGTTGTCTTGTCTGGCCACGCACGGTAACTCCCGTCCGGTCCAATGGGTGCCGCAACAATCTTATAGCGCATGGGTTTTTCGTCAGCCACGAACAGTCCTTTTTCGTCCGTACACTGCTTGTATCGTCCGAAACAGGGAGTTCTTAAATATCAATGGTTTATATATAAGCTGATGCTATTATTGCGCTTTTTTGACCAAAAGTGTAGCGCAATCCAATTACCGAATGTGCTTCAGTATCCCGTCGAGTTCGTCCAGCGTGTTGTACGTGATGATCAGCTTTCCGTTGCCTTTCCCGGTGTGATCAATTTTCACCTGGGCACCCAGCTTGTCCTTAAGATCATTTTCGAGCCGCTGGATATCCGCATTTGCTGGCTTGCTTGCTGGCTTGGTTTTTCTGACACCGCCCGTCTGCATCCGGCGCACGAGTTTCTCGGTCTCACGAACGGACAGCTGGTTCTTAACAACTTGCCGCGCAGCATCATACTGCTGGGTCTTGTCCGAGATCGACAGCAAAGCCCGCGCATGGCCCATTTCCAGCTGGCGCGTTTCGAGCAGTGATTTCACTTTATCCGCCAGGTCCTGCAGCCGCAGCAGATTGCTAACGGACGCACGGGAACGGCCGACCGCTTCTGCGGCCTCCTGGTGCGTCAGGTCGAATTCGCGAATGAGGCGATCCAGCGCGCGCGATTCTTCCAGTGGGTTCAGGTCCTCGCGCTGGATGTTCTCGATCAGCGCCATCGCGATCGCTGCATCGTCCGGTACGTCCCTGATCACTGCCGGTATTTCCTGCAAGCCCGCCATTTGCGCTGCTCGCCAGCGTCTCTCACCGGCGATAATTTCGTAGCGTTGTGTCTGGCCGCCTCGATTCACCGGACGCGCCACAATCGGCTGCACGACGCCTTGTGCGTTGATCGACTTTGCCAGCTCCTCCAGTGAGTCCTGACGCATGTCGTCACGCGGTTGATACTGGCCACGCTCCAGAAGATCCACCGGAATATGCAGCAATCCGTCTGCATTCTTCGCGCCACCGCCGGTAACAACCGCAGCCTTGGCAACCGGCTTGCTAAGGAGTGCATCTAAGCCGCGTCCTAGTCTTTTCTTTTTAGTCATACTCGCGTTCTGTTCAATGTCGTTTTGTGGAATTCTGGTTTATTGCGCAATGGCAACTCGTTCGTCTTCACGGCGCAAGACCTCGCCTGCCAGCGCAAGATACGCCAGCGCGCCGCGGGAATTGCGATCGTGAAACAGCACGGGTCGCCCGAAACTCGGTGCTTCAGCAAGACGCACATTTCGAGGGACAACCGTACGGAATACTTTATCGTCGAAATGCGTCAACAGTTGTTCCGACACCTCATTTGAAAGGTTTATGCGCGGATCAACCATCGTGCGAAGCAAGCCGTAAACTTCAAGATCCGGATTGACGGAATCGCGAACCTTTTCGATGGTGTTCAGTAATGCGCTTAAGCCCTCAAGCGCGTAATATTCGCATTGCATTGGAATCAACACGCCATCTGCGGCGGTCAGGGCGTTAACGGTTAGCATATTGATTGACGGCGGGCAGTCAATCAGGATGAAGTCATACAGGCCGGCAACCGGCGCCAGCGCCTTGCGCAATTTCATTTCCCGGCCAATATCCTGCAGCAATTTGACCTCAGCCAGTGTCAGATCTTCGTTGCCTGGCATGACGGCAAAATTTCCTTCCGGCGCCGACACGATGGTATCGGCTGCGGTGGCATCACCGAGCAGCACATCACAAGATGTGTACTCGACGTTCATTTTGTCAACGCCACAACCCATGGTTGCATTTCCCTGCGGATCCAGATCAATCAGCAATACACGTCGTTGCGTCGCTGCAAGCGAGGCAGCAAGGTTGACGCAGGTGGTCGTTTTGCCGACCCCTCCCTTTTGGTTTGCAATAGCAAGAATTCGCGTCATGGCGAGTCCCTAACTGCCCTTTTGGTTTGCAATAGCAAGAATTCGCGTCATTTATGCTTCTGTCTTTTTCCTGCGGACACTGACAACGTGTCGTGCATGTGCCTCAAGGCCGGGCACCGTGATTTCGGTTACGCTGTATTCCCAGTCGGATAAGGCGTGTATGGCATCCAACTCTGCGGCCGGTTCTTTTCCTTTGAGCGCGAGCAGCTGTCCGTCCTCTCGTACCAGATGAGCCGAAAGCTCAACTAATCGCGGTACCGCTGCCAACGCCCGGGCGATCACCGTATCAAAGCGACTGCCGGGTGCATAGTCCTCGGACCGAGCTTTTACGGCCGTTACGTTCGCAAGATCGAGCGCCCCCACCATATGCCTGACGAAACTGATCTTCTTCCCATTGCTGTCCAGCAACGTGAAATCCATCCCGGGATTGGCTATTGCGAGCGGCAGGCCCGGAAATCCGGCCCCTGTGCCTATATCGATGACGCGTGGGCCCTGGACGTATGGATTGACCGCGAGACTATCGAGAATGTGTGAATTAACGATGTCGTGCGGGTCCAGGATCGCGGTCAGGTTAATCCGTTTGCCCCAGCGCTGGAGCTCCGCAGTGAGTGTCGCGAGTTGCGAGAATGCTGTGTCGGGCAGCTCAAGCCCGATTATCCGGGCACCAGCTTCAATTTGATCCCGAACCACTATTCACCGCCCGCTGGTCTCCGACCAGGTGTGCGCGGAAAAACAGGACGGTAGCTTGCTGATAGATATCCCGGTTTTCCTTCTTTCGATAGCCGTGGCCCTCATTCAGTGCATTCATATACCAGACGGATTGTCCCTGGTCGCGCAAGGCTGCCACGACCTGCGCCGACTCGGTAACCGGCACGCGCGGATCATTTTCACCTTGCACGATAAGCATCGGGATAGTGATTCGATGGACATTATTCAGCGGAGCAATTTTCTCGAAATGCGCGCGCATGGCAGGGTCACGCTCATCGCCATATTCCGCTCTCCTTGCATTCCTTCGATAGTCCTGGGTGTTTTCGAGAAAGGTAATGAAGTTGCTGATACCGACCACATCGACGGCGGCTTTCAACCTGTCGCTGTAGTGAAACGAGCTGGCGAGCACCATATAGCCGCCGTAACTGCCACCGAAGACCGCAACGCGTTCTGCGTCAAGATCCTTCCGCGTGCCTATCCAGTCGAGCAGAGCACCGATGTCCCGAACTGAATCCTCGCGCTTGAAGTCATTGTCCAGCGCCAGGTATTGCTTGCCGTAGCCGGCTGAACCGCGAACATTCGGCAGCACGACCGCTACGCCCAGTTTGTCCATCCACATCTGGTAGGTGCTGGAGAATCCGGGTCGGGTCTGACCTTCCGGGCCACCGTGAATTGAAATGACAACGGGGAAGGGACCATTGCCAGGGGGTTTATACACCCAGGCCGGGATCTGTCGGGGCTTGCCGTCAACCGCGTCAAAGGTGGGAAAGCTCACCAGCTCCGGGGCGCGGAATTGTGTTGTATCGAGTCCGCCAACCTCGCTCATCGTCCAGCGCGTCAGCTGCCCGTATTCGAGCGGCCCGTTGCCAAGATCCAGTACGAATACATCGCTGGGCGTTGTTGCCGAATTCAGTGTCATCGCGAGTTGACTGTCGTCCGGGCTGAATGCCATGCCGAATACCAGGCCGGTGGGAATCCCGGCGACACTCTTGTACTCGCGGGTCGCAGTATTCATCAGGTAGACGCGCGACATGCCGCCTTCATTGACCGTAAACGCGATACGCTGGCGATCGTTGCTGATCTGCGCGTCACGAACGTCCCAGTTTAAGCCCGATGTAATGATCTGTGGCGCCGAACCTGGCGCTGCGGACTGCCATGCGAGCTGCCTGAATTCGCTGCCTTGATCCGTGATGTACCAGACGCCATCTGCTGCATCGTCAAACGCCACCGGAAAATTGGCACTTGGACTTTCAGCCCCGCCAGCGATCAGCGTAATTGCGCCGGTATCAAGATCGAGCAGGTTGACCCGGGAGTCTGCAATGCTGACGTAATTCGAGATCAACACTTTGCTGCCGCTTGCCGAAAACTCCATAGCGTCCCAGTAGAATTCGTTCGGTGCCTCGAGCACGACACGGGCGTTCGCCGGATCGGCGGGATCCATCATCCACACATCGTTTGACGCCCCGTTTCTTCGCGTACTCGAATAAGCAATGCGGCGGCCGTCCCGGTCCCACGTTGCCCCGCCATTCCTGGATTCGCCGTCGGTGAGCATGGTGGTCGCGCCATCGACCGGATCGAGCAGGAAGATCTGCGAGAATTCACTGCCGCCGGCATCCCTGGTGAAAATGACATTGTTACCGCCCGGCTGGCGATTCACACCACCGACCGGTTCATCGAAAAACGTAATCTGGTGCCTGGCGCCGCCGGGCATTGCCACCCGGTGAATCTGGTTCACGTCACCAAAGCGGGTTGAGATATAGACACCCTTACCGTCTTCGGTCCATTCCCGGAACGTGGCGGAGCGAACATTCTGATAGCGATTCAGGTCGGCGACGATTTCTTCCGGTATTGGCGGAATGTCCTGCATCACGAGGTTACCGTTGTTCGCGGTCCTTACATCGGGCTCTGCGGCAAATGCATATGGCGCGAAAAGGCATATCATCCCGGTAAGAACATTGACCGATGTCCGCATATCACTCCCCTTAATTTCGTTCTCGCTCACACCACCAGCAAAGCCATGAAGTCGTCGACCGCCATGTCTGCGAGTGTTTCCCGGTCGGTGCAGATGGCGTCAAGTTTTTCCCATTGACCGGCCTTTAGTTTGACCGACACGCTGTCTGCGAATTTCTGCTTCAGTACCGGGATGCCTTCGTCGCGTCGCTGTCGATGACCAATCGGATAGTCGACCGCGATCTTGTCGGTGCTCGAACCATCCCTGAAGAACACCTGTATCGCGTTGCCAATATAGCGCTTATCGGCGTCGAAGTAGTCTTTTGTATAGGCTTTGTTTTCGCTGACTACCATTTTCGAACGCAGCATATCGATTCTCGGGTCGCTCGCAATATCATCTTCATAGTCTGCGGCAGTTAACCGGCCGAAAATAAGCGGCACGGCAACCATATACTGGATGCAATGATCACGATCCGCCGGATTGTCCAGCGCGCCGGTTTTGTCAATGATGCGAACGCCCGGCTCCTGCGTCTCGATAACAATCTTTGCGATGTCGTCCAGTTTCTCGTGAACCTGGCTGTGCAAAGTCATTGCCGCCTCCACGGCCGTTTGGGCGTGAAACTCTGCCGGATAGGAAATCTTGAAGAGGATATTTTCCATTACGTAACTGCCATAGCTCTGTGGCAATGAGAACTCGTTGCCTTTGAACATGACGTCGTAATACCCCCAGGTCCGGGCACTCAACGCGGAGGGGTAACCCATCTCACCCGTCATCGCGATTAATGCGAGCCGAACGCCGCGGCTCGTAGCGTCGCCGGCAGCCCAGCTCTTGCGGGAGCCTGTGTTTGGCGCGTGCCGGTATGTGCGCAGAGAACACCCATCGATCCAGGCATGGGATACCGCATTGACGACCTGTTCGCGGTTTCCGCCAAGCATGCGCGTAACGACCGCGGTCGTCGCAACACGAACCAGCAGGACGTGATCAAGACCGACGCGGTTGTAACTGTTCTCCAGCGCCAGGACACCCTGAATCTCGTGGGCCTTGATCATGGCAGTCAGTACCTCCTTCATCCTGAGCGGGTCCTTACCCTCCGCCCTGCGGGTACGACTCAGGTAGTCCGCCGTCGCGAGTATGCCGCCCAGGTTGTCCGAGGGATGGCCCCACTCCGCCGCAAGCCACGTATCGTTGAAGTCCAGCCAGCGGATCATTGCGCCGATATTAAACGCCCCCATGACCGGTTCGAGTTCGTAGGACGTCCCGGGTACCCGCGCGCCTCCGGGCAGCGTCGCACCCGGAACAACGGGACCCAGGAGCTTGGTGCAGGCCGGATAATCAAGCGCCTGAAATCCGCACGCGAGCGTGTCCATCAAACAGTAGTGCGCGGTTTCAAAGGCGAGATCGCTGTCAATTTCCATCTCGCAGACATAATCTGCGATATCGACGAGCACCTGATCGGGATCCGGCCGTTCGGCCGAACGAATATCGTGTTGTGACATTTAGCTAATCCTGAAATATTGGTGTGTCGCAGGAGCGGCTTTAGCCGCGATTACTTCACAGGGCACAATCGCGACTAAAGTCGCTCCCACGGTTATGAACGCTCGTCTATCGGTACGAATTTTTGTAAACCTGGTCCGACATAATCGGCCGCCGGTCGAATGAGTTTGTTGTCAGCGCGCTGTTCCATGATGTGCGCCGCCCACCCCGTAATGCGCGAACAGACGAATATCGGCGTGAACAGGTACGTCGGTATACCCATAAAGTGGTAGACGCTCGCGGCAAAAAAGTCTGCGTTGGCGAACAGCTTCTTCTCATCCCACATCACTTTTTCGACGGCCTCTGAAACTTCGTAGAGCGTCATGTCACCGGCCTCCTTGGCGAGTGTTTTCGACATCCTCTTGTTGACCGCGTTGCGTGGATCCGAGGTTGTGTAGACACGATGTCCGAAGCCCATGATGAGCTCCTTGCGTTCCAGCATTCCGTGTACGCCAGCGGTCGCCTCGTCCGCGCTCTTGAATTTCTGGATGAGCTCCATCGCCGCTTCATTCGCGCCACCGTGCAACGGTCCCCGCAGCGCACCAATGGCGCCGGTAACTGCTGAATGCATATCGGACAACGTGCCCGTAATAACGCGGGCGGCGAACGTGGATGCATTGAATTCATGTTCGGCATAAAGGATGAGCGTGGTATCAAGACATCGCCGGTGCAGATCAGCAGGCGGCTTGTCGTGCAACATATGCAGGAAATGTCCTGCAAGGCTGTCATCGTCCGTCTCGGTGTCGATACGTTTGCCGTCGGCATGAAACCGATGCCAGTAGAGAAGCATGGAGGGCAGGCAGGCGAGCAAGCGATCCGCCGTGTTGGCCTGATTCTCGAAACCGTCTTCTGGTTCAATGTTGCCGAGGAAGGAGACACCGGTGCGTTGCACATCCATGGGGTGCGCATTGGCGGGAATCATTTCCAATACCTTTTTCAGGTCGCCAGGCAGGCCGCGCATCTTCTTCAGTCTGGCGATGTATGCATCCAGTTCGTTGCGTGTCGGCAATGTGCCGTACAACAACAAATAAGCAACCTCCTCGAAAGACGCGCTGTCGGCAAGGTCATAGATATCATAGCCCCGGTAAGTCAGGCCTGCGCCTTCCTTGCCAACGGTACAGAGCTCCGTCTTCCCTGCGGTTACTCCGGCGAGGCCGCCGGATTTCTTGCTTGCTGTCATTTATTTCTCCGTTAGTCCTTTTTCTGCGAACAACTGGTCAAGTTTTTCTTCGTATTCGTGATAACCGAGAACGTCGTAAAGCGCCGTCCGCGTCTGCATCGTATCGATCGCGGCTTTTTGCGTGCCGTCCTTGCGTAGCGTTTCATAGACGTGCAGCGCCGCATTCGACATCGCGCGAAATGCAGACAAGGGATACAGCACCAGGCGCACGCCAACCTTTTGCAACTCGCCAGTCGTAAACATCGGGGTTTTGCCAAACTCGGTTAGATTGGCGAGAACCGGCACATTGATCGTGTCCGTAAATTGCTGGTATTCAGGAAGCGTCGTCAGTGCCTCCGCGAAGATCATATCCGCACCTGCTTCAACATAGGCCGCGGACCGATCCAGTGCAGCCTGCTGACCCTCTACTGCATGCGCGTCCGTACGGGCCATGAGCGTGAATTCTGCATCGGTGCGTCCGTCGACGGCGGCCTTGATCCGATCCACCATTTCAGCCGTTTCGACAAGCGCCTTGCCTGGCCGATGGCCGCAGCGCTTTACACCGACCTGGTCCTCGATGTGACATCCGGCGGCGCCTGCTCTCGACATCTCGCGCACCGTCCGTCCAATCATGAATGCACCACCCCAGCCCGTGTCCGCGTCGACAAGCAGCGGTAGTTCCGTCGCGTAACTGATGCGCCGAATCTCTTCGCAAACATCGCTTAACGTGGTCATCGCAAGATCAGGTAAGCCGAACGACGCGTTGGCCACGCCGGCGCCGGACAGGTAGATAGCCTTGAAGCCCGCTTTCTCCGCTAACAGCGCGGAATAGGCGTTGATTGTGCCAACAATTTGCAGTGGGCGCTCTTCGTCGAGAGCCTGCCAGAACCGGGATCCCGCGCTCATTCAGTCGTCTCCAAAGTGGTTTCAGACGAAAATTTTAATGCAGATTAAAATTTTCCGGGGCGCGATTTTAGCCCACCCGGGAGCCAATCCCCAAATTGAGCAGACTGGAGCTTTTTTTGGCCTGGTGCCGTGCGGAGCGAATATCGGCCTGTCGGGCGCCTCGGGTTTGGGCGGTCCTGCGGAGATTCTTCGGATACAAGGGAATCAGGGGCCGCCACCCGCAAGCTCTTGGTTACTGAATGAAATTCGCTCGCAGCGAGCCCATGCCCGTAAATTGAATCTCCGCGCGGTCGCCCGCACTGACCGGCAAGGGAACGCAAACGGTGCCCGAGACGATGAACTGGCCTGCTTTCAGGTACATACCCCACTTCGGTAATTCGTTGGCAGCCCATACGATTGCGGCAACAGGGTCTTCATTCATGATGCTGGTCGCTTTCCCATTACTGGATTGCTCGCCGTTGACCGTGACGCCACCCTCGATGGACGAAAAATCAAGCTGGTCAAGAGAAAATCTTTCTTCACCGAGAACGACACCCGCAGCGATACCGTTGTCGGCGATCGCATGCTCTCGCGTCCGCGGCTCCGTCACGCGCCAGTTCACAAATTCCATCGCGATGCCGACACTGTCAATCGCGTCGATCACCTCCGCACGAGTAACAACAGGGCCCCGCAGATCCTTTTTCAGGTAGAACACGATTTCTGGCTCGGCTGACGCAGTTCCCGCAGTAAAGAAACGGGTCGATACCGTATTACCTTCAGCATAGACACGCTGCGACATGTAGTGTCCCATGATCGGGTCCAGCGCTTCCCCGGGCCCGGTATACCTTGTCCAGCCGAGCTTCCAGCCAACGTGTTGATCGGTCTTGCTGTGTTCGGCCAACCGGTCACGCTGAATCGCGTAAGCGCGTTCACGGGTCATGTCCGGGAAGTGGACTGCAAGCGCGCCCGTTTGGGTCTGATTCATTTCATGCTGGTAGAGATGCTGCATTATCTGGCGATTATCTGCATCCGCATTGAGCGAAACTGGCGTATTCACTTCCTGAGCGAGTCCGACCGTTGTCGCGCAGCAAAAAATGACCGTCGAGATAAATCGCATTGTTTCTCCCCCTGGGTTCGGAACCTGACCGTGCGAAAAAAGCCAGCGCTGCGTCAGTCTGAGCGCTGCATAAAGAAATCCGCAACTACTCCAGCGCCTGATACACGAGTGTTTGGAACCGACCGGTAATATCGCTGCTGGTCGGCCTGACCTGGGTCATTATGACGCCAATTAGCTGTTCTTTCGGATCAATCCAGTAAGACGTGTTGAATGCGCCACCCCATTTGTAAATTCCGGGACTGCCAAGCTCTCCATTCGCACCAAGGTCATTGATGACCTCAAACCCCAAGCCGAAATCCGCGACATTATCATCGTTCATGTCCATTCGCGGCGAACGCATTAACTCGACTGCCTTTCGCCCCAGAATTCGCTGACCATCCAGTTCACCATCATTCAATAACATCTGGATGAAGCGGGCATAGTCTTTCACCGTCGAGGAAAGGCCGGCACCGCCTGAAAAATACGCCCGCGCGCCCTCAATCGGATACCTGGGATTATCCATTTTGATCGAAGACTCATCGCCGACGGAAACGCGCAGGCCGTCTACGTCGGCATACAAGGTAACCAATCGATCGCGCTTGTTGTCAGGAAGATAGAAATAGGTGTCCGACATACCCAGCGGTGTAAAGATTTCCGTGGCGAAGTACTGATCGAGTGTTTTGCCAGAGATGACTTCGACCAGGTACCCGAGTACATCAGTGCTCAGACCGTACGCCCAGTCCGACCCCGGGCTGAATAACAGCGGTTGCTTAGCCAGTAGCGCCATCTGATCTTTGAGTTTCAGGTCTTTTTCCGTGAGGCCATCGATAACGCCGTTGCGGACATACACTTGTTGCAGCGGCGATGTGATAAACGGATAGCTGATGCCGGAAGAGTGCGTCAGCAGGTCGATGATTCTTATTTCGTCCGCGGCCGGTCGACTCTCTGTTACGCGGCCATCGTCATCCGCACTCACCAGAACCTGTGGGTTTTCGAACTCTGGAATATATTTTGCTATCGGGTCGTTCAACCGAAATAAACCGTGCTCATAAAGCTGCATGACTGCAACCGTCGTCACCGCTTTGGTCATGGATGCGATTCGAAAAATTGCATCGTTTTGCAGCGGCGTTTGCGAGGCGACATCGGCGAGACCGAAACTCTTGTGATAAACGGTACGGCCGTTTCGTGAAACGAGCGCGACCGCGCCCGGGATTTTTCCCGAGTCTATTTCCGCAATGATCGCGGCGTCGACTCGATCCAGTCTTTCCTCAACGAAACCGGGCGTTCCGAGTCCCTCGAAACTAAAGTCCGACTGAACGGCGCAACCGGACAGCACAAAGGCAAAGAACAGATATAGTGCTGCTCTATTTAATTTAGGAGCTGCTTTCATTTCCGCTTCTTTCAAGGCGCAATCTCTACGACTGTTCTGCCCGTCACGGTACCGTCAATAAACGCCTGGAACGCATCCGGCAGCTCGTCAAACTGGATTGTGTTGCCGGCTATCCTGTCCAGGTGCCGGGGCTTCAGATCGCCGCCGATGCGTTTCCAGACCTGCAAGCGCAGATCACGCGGCGTGTCCACCGAGTTAATGCCGAGCAGGCACACTGCGCGCAGAATAAACGGTAATACGGTGGTGTTGAGTTCATGGCTCGCGGCGAGACCGATACTCGCGATGTTCCCGCCATAATCGACGGTACGGGTGAGCCAGGTGAGAACCTCGCCCCCCAGGTTATCTATTGCACCCGCCCATTGCGCTTTCTCCATGGGCCGCTTGCCGAGATCGACCTCATCGCGCAGAAGCACCTGACGCGCACCAATGCTCTGCAGGTAATCAGCTTGCGCTGATTTTCCGGTCAGAGCGACCGCCTCGTAACCGCGCGCGTCAAGCATGTCCAGCGCGATGCTTCCCACGCCACCCGTAGCGCCGGTAACCACAACCGGGCCGCTCTCTGGCCGCTGTCCATTCTGCTCCATACGATGAATGGCTAATGCCGCCGTGTATCCGGCGGTACCGATCTGCATGGCCTGGACGAGCGTCATTCCGGCCGGTAACGGTACGACCGCCTCGGCCGGTACTCTTGCGAACTCTGCATATCCGCCGTCGCGTGTCTCGCTGAGGCCACAACCGTTTACCAGCACAGCATCGCCCTCCGCAAAATCATCGCTGTCCGAGCTGACGACGGTGCCCGCGAGATCGATACCACCGACCAACGGAAAGCTGCGCAATATACGCCCTGCGCCGGTCGCCGCCAGTGCGTCCTTATAGTTAACAGTTGAGTGACTGACCTTCACCACTACGTCACCTGCGGTGAGATCGTCCAGGCTCAGGTTGACGAAGTTGCCGACAATGGCGCCATCCTTCTGGTTTATTTGAAAGGCCCGAAAATCCTGCATGGTGTCTCCGCTAATGCTGGTGATCGAGCCAGAACTCGAGTCCCATTGTGTTCAGTAAAACGTCAATTTCAACGATGTTGTCAATCTGATGCGGCGTACCGGAAAAACCGTGTTCCGCAAGTTCTGCGTGGAAATAGGCATACATGCTGCGATGTATTTTCTCGGTACGATTTGTCTCTTTCTCCGCACGTTTGGCCATAGTAACGAAATCGTCGATCCGCTTGTGCATATCGTCGGCGAGTCTGGGTAAATCCGTCACCTGGCTATAGTGCGTCAGGAAAAGTCTTGACGGCGACAAGCCCATGATTCGATCGATTGCCTTGTGCGCTTCCGGCGGATCAAAGTGCACCGGCGTCGTGGTCGGATAGATGAACTCGCCCCGTGCAGTATCAAACTCGCGATACGAAAGTCCAAAACTGTCGCCGGTAAACACACCCTCTGACTGGGGATCACTCAATACATAGTGGTGGCGCGCATGGCCTTCCGTATGCAGACACCGCATGGCACGTCCCCCTAGGGAAATTTCTGCATCGTCCGCAACGATGACAATTCGGCTTTCGTCTATTGGCACGATTTCGCCGTACTGTTCCGCAAACCTTTCCTCACCGTAAACGGCTTGTGCGCCGCGGGTAAGTTTTGCCGGATCGATCATATGAGGTGCGCCGCGTGGGTGTAATACGGCTTTTGCGTTTGGCAACGATCGCATGAGCAACCCCGCGCCACCCGCATGATCGAGGTGTACGTGCGTCAGAAAGACGAAGTCGACATTCGCCGTGTCTATGTTCTGTTCTTCAAGAACCTTCAGCAACAACGGGACGCTGTCGTTGGCGCCAGTATCAACAAAGGCGGCACGCTTGTTTTCCACGATCAGATGACTGGCGTCAAATAACGGCCGCATGTGATCTGTGTCGATGGCTGTTATGCCATGATCCAGCTGAGTCGTACGCGGCAACTCGTTCGGCATTTGGCCGCCTCGTTAGTTTTCGAGCGTTTCGAGGCCGTCCATGGCAGCATAGAAATCAGAGATAACTTCGATTTCAGCGTCGCTTAACGTTGCCGCGAAAGCAACCATTACGTTGCCGCTTCGCGTGCCGTCTTTGTATTGGTGCAACGCGTGCTCAAGGTATTCTGCATGCTGCCCGGCCAGCGTCGGCGGTTTCGGTGCAACACCTTCCCCGTCAACGCCGTGACAGGTTACGCACACGACTGCTGCATCCAGCCCTTCGACCATCGCGGCAGTCGCCTGATCCTGCACATCATCAGTGGTATCCAGCCAGGCGAGCAGATCTTCAATATCCGCATCCGTTAATGAGCTCGCCTGGGCGTGCATTGTCGGATGCGGTCGAGTGCCGTCCCGATAGGCGTGGAGCGCTGACTTCATATATTCGCGATTTTGCCCTCCCAGTTTTGGCACACGATAAGACGGATAAGCATTTCGATAACCTTCTATTCCGTGGCATCCGAGGCAGGTGAAACCAAGCTGACGGCCCTCTTCGGCGTTGCCCTGTGCGATCGCTCCTGGCGACCAGATGATTGCAGAAATCATGGCGATTCCCGCAACTAAACGAATATTCATAGTATGTCTGCGCTGGTTGATTGGTTCGTGATGAGGCGGGACGCTGCGCCCGAACTCCTGAGGGCGCTATGGTAGTGACTACCGCAGCTTATTTCCAGACGGAACAGCACGAATTCATGGTCACATGCTAGCATCTCATTCTTATGTTGATTCGGGGTTGCGCCATGAAACGGTGGCTTGTTGTTTTGCTCATTGTTCTGGCATTGGTCGTGCTGGTGTCCCCTGGCATTGTCGGTCGTCTCGCTGAAAAGAATATTGAAGACAGCATTACCTGGACGGAAACAGAAAGCCCGGGCCTCACGATTACCACCGAAACCTTCCAGCGCGGCTGGTTTACCTCTGAAGGTCGCTATCGGGTCGTTCTGGAAGGCGGCCAGTTCCGCGAAGCGTCCGGTAGATACGCTGCTGCAACCGGCAACACCGAACTACCTTCTCTGATAATCGACACCCGCCTGGACCATGGCCTCTTGCCCGTTACGTCCCTCGGCCGGGATGAGGGAAGCCTCTCGCCCGGACTGGCCAGCACGGTCTCAAGCTTCCACGTCGATCCGGGTAATGGCGCGCCGTTCGAGGTACCCGGAGCGCTATACAGCAATGTAGGCCTGTCCGGTGCGAGCGACTCGCATCTGCTGCTCGAGCCAGGCGCGTTCGAGCATGACGGTGCGTCAGTACAGTGGCAGGGTACGGACCTGATCATACGTGCTGATCCAGCCGCGCGTGGCCGGGCCGTCGAAGGGATCATCAAAGCAGCATCGCTCAAGGCCGATGGCATGGATGCAGGCTTCGAGTCATTGACAATAACGGCTGACCAGTCTGCAACTGTCTATGGTTTCAATATTGGCAGCGCCGATATCGCGCTGAAGGATCTGACATTTGGGAGCGGTAACGACGGCGTTTCGATGGCCAGAATGGGCATCAGGGCCAATTCGAAGATTGAGGATGAGCGTGTCTCGGGACAATCAACGTTCACCGTAAGCAAGCTGACTTCTCCAACCGGCGACGTAATAGACGTAGACTTTCAGGTCTCCATCGCTGACTTTGATGCGCAATCGTTGGGCATGATTTCGGCCGCGCTGAAAGAAGCGCAGGGAGCCGCTGATCCGGAGGTCGCAATGGCCAATATCTATCCCAGTATAGAAAGCGACCTGCAGACCCTGTTACGCAGAGGTATGGAGTTCAATATCGATCAGCTTAAGGTTTCGCTGCCACAGGGACTCGTTGTAACGACGGTTGCTATTGACGTAGAAGAAATGGCGGCGGATGAAGCTTTTTCATGGCCAGCTATTCTGCTCAACATGACCGCAGCCATCGACGTGAGAATGCCCGTAGAACTTTTTGACCTGTTAGCGATGATGAGCCCGGAAGCCAACACGCTGGTCGCGATGGGTGTGCTGCAAAAGAACGGTACGGACTATGTCATGGAAGCGGACTACGCCAAGGGCCTGATTAATGTAAACGGCGCACCGATGCCAATTCCCATCCCGGGTATGTAGCTTTAGCCGCGATTCCAATATCGAATATTACGTCAATAACTAAGGTCCAGTTCGTCCGCTCTGTGACAGGCAACCAACCCGCCACCGAGCGGGGAGAGTTTTGGCAGGGTTTGTCTGCAGACAGCAATAGCCAACTCGCAGCGCGGGTGAAACGGACATCCGTTGGGTGGACTGAGAATTGAAGCTACCTCGCCGACGAGCGGCTTGGCTGTTTGGCGGATGGTTGGGTCAGGCCTTGGAACCGCATCGAGCAGTGCTTTTGCGTAGGGATGTCGGGGGCGGCTGAACAGTTGCTCGCAAGCAGCGATTTCGACGGCGCGGCCCATATACATGACCATGACCCGATGGCTGATTTGCCGAACCACGGCCAGGTCGTGAGTAATAAAAATGATGGCCAGTCCGGAACGTTGCTGCTCTTCACGCAACAGCACAAGAATTTCTTCCTGCACGGTTCCATCAAGCGCCGCAACAGCCTCATCGCATATCAAGACTTTTGGTTTCAGTATCAATGCACGCGCAATCGCGACGCGCTGCGCCTGTCCGCCAGATAATTCGTGCGGGTAACGAGCGAAGAATTCCTTGCCAAGACCGACCTGTTGCAGCGATCCAGCCACCATCTGGTCCCTGTTGTCGATTCCCCGCGAATGCACTCGCAGCGGTTCCGCCACTATTTCCGCCACGCGCATAGCGGGATTCAGCGACGCAAGCGGATCCTGGAATACCATTTGCAGGTCCCGATGGTGTTCGCTACTGCGCGCATTGACGGTTCCCGCCAGCCGGCTCCCCCTATACGAGACCGCACCATGTTCGGTCGAGATGAGGCCGACCACGGCTCTGGCAAGACTGGTCTTGCCGGAGCCGGATTCACCCACGATTGCGATAGTCTCGCCCCAGTGCAATGAAAGACTTAGCGGGCGCACAGCATTCAGCTTGCGCAAGCCGCCACTACGCCTCTCCCTGAAGCTAACCGCAAGTTTGTCGATCTCCAGCACGACCGGCGCCTCCGCGGGTGTTGCCCGTACGCCGCAGTCACGGCTGATGCACGGCGCAATCTGCAGCAAGGCCTGCATTTTGTCACTTGACGGCGAGGCGAATATTTCCCGGGTCGGGCGATCTTCAAGTGCCCTGCCATTGTCCATGACGATCGTGCGTTCACAGTGGCCCGCAACGATGCCGAGATCGTGTGTAATCAACAATAGCGCCGCAGCGGTTTCTTCCCGAAGCTCACGCAGCAGTGCCAGAATTTGCGCCTGCACCGTCACATCCAGCGCGGTGGTTGGTTCGTCGGCAATGAGAAGGTCAGGCTCGCCCAGTAAAGCCGCACCAATCATGACGCGTTGCCGCATCCCGCCGGAGAGCTGGTGCGAAAATGCGCGGTACTGTCTTTCCGGGTCCGGGAGACCCACTCTGGCGAGCATCTCGAGCACACGGGATGCAGCAAGTTTCGTCGGGCAAAAGTCATGCTCAAGCAGGATACGACGCAACTGATCGCCGATGGAGATATACGGATTCAACGAAGCAAGCGGATCCTGAAACACCATTGCGACACGTCCGGGGCGAATTCGATTCAGTTGCTTGGCGCTGGCCCCGATCAGTTCCTGCTCGTCGAATCGTATGCTGCCGCTGCAGATAGCATTCGCCGGGAGCAAGCCCATGATCGCCAGCGCCGTCTGTGTTTTTCCAGAGCCGGACTCGCCGACCAACCCCACCGACTCGCTGCGGTCCACCGAGAAACTGAGATCGTCAACGGCCGGGCTGTGCGAATCGGGATACCGAACATTGAGATCACGAACGTCCAGAAGACTCATCAGGTCTTGCTCTTTGGGTCTGCCAGGTCGCGCAGACCATCACCCAGGAAGTTGAAACAGACGAGTATTGTTGCCAGCACCGTCGCCGGGATGACCATCAACCATCTGGCCGACTGGATATGATTGACCCCGCCGTTCACCAGTGCGCCCAATGAAGTCTGTGGCTCCTGCACACCCAGACCGAGAAAACTCAGGAATGATTCCACAAGAATCGCCTGTGGAATCGTCAGCGTCATATAAACGATTACAATGCCGAGCAGGTTGGGCGTGATATGCCGCCACACGATGCCCATTGGAGACACGCCAATTAGCCTCGCGGCATCGACGAAACCGCGTTGCTTCAGACTGATCGTCTGGCCGCGAACAATGCGCGCCATGTCCAGCCAGTTTATGGCGCCGATCGCAATGAAAATCAGCAGCAGGCTTCGCTCAAACGCGACCATCAACAGAATCACAAAGAATATGAACGGCAGCGCATACATGGCGTCAACCAGGCGCATCATCAGCGCGTCTGTTTTGCCGCCAACATAGCCGGCGACAGCCCCATACAGAACACCGATGAAAAGACTCACGAAGCTCGCGATAACAGCAACAAACAACGTGATGCGAACCCCGAGCAACGTTCTCGCAAATAAATCGCGGCCCAGATCGTCTGTCCCAAAGAAGTGTTGACCCGCTGTTGTTGGCGGCAGAAACAGGTTCTCGAAGTCTGTGCCCAGATAGTCATTATCGATTAGAAAAGGGCCCGCTACGGCTGCGACCGCGATGATGACAAGCAGCGACAGACAAACGTATACGATGCGATTACCGCGCAATCCTTGGTTCACCGGTCGCAGCGCCGAAGTAGGGCTCATCGACTACGTATCCGTGGGTCGAGAAATCCATACATCAGATCAACGACCAGGTTTAGAGTAATCACGATTGCCGAGTAGAAAATCGTGATACCGAGGACCAGCGTGTAGTCACGATTGAGCGCACCGCTGATAAAAAACTGGCCGACTCCCGGAATTCCGAAAACCTGTTCAACGACCACGGATCCGGTCAGGACAGCGGCAATCGCGGGGCCCATGTATGAGAGCAGCGGCAGCATGACCGGCTTGACCGCGTGATAGCGGACAATGGACAGCGTGCGCAGCCCCTGCGCGCGAGCCGTGCGCACGAAATCACTGGCCATAACTTCAATCATGCTGGCACGCGTAAGGCGCGCGATGTAGGCGATTTGTGGCAATGCCAGTGCAATGATTGGCATGATCAGGCGGCCTGGGCCAACGCTTCCGGCATAACTCGCCGGCATCCAGTTCAGGATCACAGCGAACACGAGCACCATGAGCGGCGCGACAACGAATATGGGAACAGAAATTCCGATCATCGCGACAGCAGAGATCAACCGGTCAACCAGGGTATTCTTGTGCAGCGCCGCTGCCATGCCGGCGCTTACCCCGACAATCAGCGCCAGCAACATCGCCATGGCGCCCAGTCTTATCGACAGAGGAAATGCCTGGCCAATTATTTCCGAGACCGTGTAGTCCCGGTAACGATAGGACGGGCCGAGATCGCCGCGAACAACACCCTCCAGGTAACGCAAAAACTGTACCGGTAGTGGCTCATCCAGGTGAAATGCACTCTCGATATTTGCAGCAACATCGGGTGGAAGAGCGCGCTCGGAATCAAACGGTCCGCCTGGCGCGGCATGCACCATGAGAAACGCGATCGCAATAACCAACAATAATGTCGGTATCGCTCCCAATATGCGCAAGCACGCGTAACGCAGCACCTTGACTATTCTTCAGTGACAAGTCTCAGGTGCTGACTGTAGTGGTAATTCAGAACATTGTCTCCCCAGCCCTCGACCCGCTTGCTGACCATGCTTTTGTTGACAGGGAAATACAGGGGTATCAGCGGATGATCCGCAAGCATTTCACTTTCTGCTTCGCCAAGAAATGCATTGCGCAACTTCGGATCCGTCGTTCTCGCGGCGCGCCGCATCAAGGAATCGAACGTGTCGCTGCGGTAGCCGGTAAAGTTGGACGGATTATCACTTTCCAGGGTGTTCAGGAAAGTGTGTGCGTCGTTGTAGTCGCCCGCCCAACTCAGACGAAAAAGCTGAGTGATTTCTTTTTGTTCGATGTTGGCGAGCAGCACCTGGAACTCTTCATTAATCAGGTTCACCTGCAGCCCGGGGAGCTGTCGCCACATGGATTGAGCGGCCACCGCGATGCGTTGATGTGTATCCGACGTGTTGTAGCGCAGCTCAAGCTGAAGTGGGTTATTCTCTCCGTAGCCCGCCTCCCGATAAAGCTGTTGCGCTTTTTGGAGGCGTTCCTCGTCCGACATTTCCGCATACTGAAAACGGCGAACATCGTAACCAGCAGTACCGTCCGGAACCCAGCCATAGGCCGGTTTTTCGCCTCGGGCGACGATATCTTCCGCAATCACCCGTCTATCCAGGGCCATAGACAGCGCCTGGCGTAATTTCTGGTTGTCGGACAGCTCCGGCCTGGTCATATTGAAGCCGTAGTAGTAGACGTTGAGCGACGGCGAGACCCGGACCTCATCGGGGCGCTCTTCCCGCATTTGCGCAAACGCTTCAGGTGGAATGGTTCGAGTGATGTCCAGCTCGCCGGCACGATAACGATTCAGCTCCGCCATCGGTTGAGAGGTTACGAAATGTCGCACCCGGTCAATCGCGGTTTCGTCGTTATTCCAGTAGTAGTCATTGCGCACGAGTTCGATAAGTGATCCAACCTGCCAGCCGTCAAGCCTGTAAGCGCCGTTACTGACGAGGTTCCCGGGACGCGTGTGGGCATCACCGTGCTCTTCCAGAGATCCGCGATGAACCGGAAATGTGCTTGGGTGTGTTAGCAGGCTCAGAAAGTACGGCACCGGCTGTCGTAGTCGTATCCGCAGTTCGAAAGTATCAACTGCCATGACGCCGAGTTCGGCAGGCAGCAGTGCACCAGAAATAATTTCCTCTGCATTCTCGACGTCAATAACAGACCTGACGTAGAGCGCCGCCGTTGCCGGGTCGACCAGGCGACGATAACTGAAAACAAAATCGTCCGCTGTAACGGGATCACCGTTCGACCAGCGCGCGTCGGGGCGCAACCAGAAAGTGTATTCGCGACCGTCGTCGGACACGGTCCAGCGCTCGGCGGCGGCGGCGCGTATCTCACCATCCGGTGTGAACCCGGTCAGCCCCTCTCCGATATCGCGCTGCACATCATGCGCTTCGGTTGAAACTGCCTTATGGACATCCAGTGATTCCGGCTCATCGCCGTTGCCGCGGTTGAGCACCGATTCCTGCGTGACCTGTGGGCCGGAATCACCACAAGCGACCAGGGTGAGCGCGACCACGACAAGCAGAGACAACCATCGCTTGTACGGCTTCCTGAACTTATGGGAGATCGGGCTCACGTCGCTGAGAATACCCTAATAGAGCCGCGATTCCGTGCAGCAATTCACCGTTTGGCGCGCTGCGGAGCGGTCGCGCCCGCACCACCGACTATGCGGCGCCGGCGCGAACTTTCAATGGCTTATGGCTGGTGTGCCCGCTTTTCGAGCGGCCCTGAATCTGTCGCTTCTTGAGATGAATCAACAGCAATGAAACTGTGGCGGGCGTAACGCCCTCCAGGCGGGCCGCGTGACCAAGCGTCTCCGGTCGCACCGACTCCAGGCGCTGACGTGCCTCCGTCGATAGCCCGGTGACGCCCGCATAGTCGATATCCTCGGGCAAAATAAGGTGTGACTGCCTGGCATGCCTGTCAATCTCGCGCTGCTGCCGCTCAATATAGCCGGCATACTTCGCCCTGACTTCGAGCTGCAGCTCGACCTGGGCCAACTGCTCTTCGACCATGCTCTCTTGCCAGCTGCCGCGACCAACTGATGAAAGCGATACAACATCCGCGTAGTCGAACTCAGGGCGGCGTAACAGATCAGATGCCTTGCATTCGCGCAGAAAGTTGCTGCCCAGCTTTTTCCGGTCGTTCTCATTGATTCGCTGCGGATGCACAACAACCGCGTCAAGCCGCTCCTGCTCCCGGGCGACGGCGTTGCGCTTCCTGTCGAATATTCGCCAGCGCTCATCATCGACAATACCCATCTCGTGACCGATTGGCGTCAGGCGGGCATCGGCGTTGTCTTCACGCAGCAACAGCCTGTACTCCGCCCGCGAAGTAAACATGCGATAGGGTTCGCTGACGCCGCGGGTAATCAGATCGTCCACCAGGACGCCAAGATATGCCTCGTTGCGTAACGGGTACCACTCTTCTTTATCGGTAGCCTTGCGGGCGGCGTTCAGGCCGGCGAGCAAGCCTTGCGCGCCAGCCTCTTCATAGCCCGTCGTACCATTGATTTGCCCTGCAAAATAAAGTCCGGACAGACACTTCGTCTCCAGTGTCGGACGCAGGTCGCGAGGATCAAAATAGTCGTACTCGATCGCATAGCCCGGCTGCGTGATGTGTGCGTTTTCGAACCCGATCATCGAGCGTACAAAGCGAGTCTGCACCTCGTACGGCAGGCTGGTTGATATCCCGTTCGGATAAACCTCGTGCGTATCGAGACCCTCCGGTTCCACGAAAATCTGGTGAGAATCGCGCTCAGCGAAACGCACAACCTTGTCTTCTATTGAAGGACAGTAGCGCGGTCCTACACCTTCGATCATGCCACTGTACATCGGCGACTCTGCTAAAGAATCGCGAATGATGTCGTGAGTCTCTGTCGTCGTATGCGTTATGTGGCAACTGATCTGCCGCGGATGATCCGCTCTTTTCCCGACAAACGAAAAAACCGGCAACGGCTGGTCGCCAGGCTGCTCTGTCATCAGGTCATAGTTAAGCGTCTTGCCATCAACACGCGGCGGTGTTCCTGTCTTCAATCGAGCAACCCTGAACGGCAGATCCCGAAGGCGCTCTGCGAGCCTGTTGGAAGGTTGATCGCCAGCCCGCCCGCCAGCGCGCTCCGTTTTTCCAATCAGGATGCGTCCGCCAAGGAATGTCCCGACGGTCAGGACTACCGTCGGCGCAAGAAAGCGCATGCCAAGCCCCGTCACGACACCGGAAACGTGTTCCCCTTCGACGATCAGGTCTTCGACGGACTGCTGGAATATGGACAGCCCCGGCTGGTTCTCGAGAATATGCCGAATTGCCTGCCTGTAGAGTACGCGATCCGCCTGTGCCCGCGTCGCGCGAACCGCGGGACCCTTACTCGCATTGAGGGTGCGAAACTGAATGCCGGCACGATCGATGGCCTGTGCCATTGCCCCGCCGAGCGCATCGATCTCTTTCGTGAGGTGGCCCTTGCCGATGCCACCAATGGCTGGATTACAGCTCATCTGGCCGAGCGTCGATATGTTCTGCGTGATGAGCAGCGTGCGCGCACCGGCCCGCGCGGCAGCCAGGCTTGCCTCCGTACCAGCATGACCGCCGCCAACGACGATCACGTCAAATGATGTTTCTGCGTCCATTGCTCAAGTTTTGACCAGTTTTGCGGGGTGCGCCATTCTAATAGCAGCGGATCACGAGTGCCATAACGCTTTACTTATATTAACCCTTTCTGGAATATTGCAGCGCCTTTGGATACCTGGACCCGCCCTTGAAGAGTCGATTGCATATGCCAGCATTGCTGCTGACGCTGACATTCACGGGGCCCGCGCTGTCGCAGGAAGAAATAGCAGAGTCCCTGGCGCCGACACTGGCGCTCGAGGACTGCCGCATTCGGGCCGGCGAGGGTTTTCCCGGCATCAAGGCCCGCTGTGGCGTTCTGGAGCGACCCGAGGATCCGGCCAACCCCGGGTCCGCAACACTCGAGCTCTTCGTGGCAGTGGTGCCGGCACTTAGCCTTGAACCGGATTCGGACCCACTCGTGCCAATCGCCGGCGGGCCGGGACAGGCGTCTACAGAATTTTATGCCTCCGTTGCAAACGCATTCGAGGCCGTACGCCGGACACGCGACATCGTTTTGGTGGATCAGCGCGGAACCGGTCGGTCGGCGCCGATGATCTGTGACGTGGAGGAAGACATCATCGAGGGACGTTTCTCGCGCGAGCAGACCGTTGCTTCAACAGAGGTTTGCCTCGAAGAGCTGCCGCACGATCCGCGCTTTTTCACCACCAGCGTCGCTGTGCAGGATCTCGAGGCGTTGCGTATCGCTTTGGGCTATGAGCAATTCAACATCTACGGCATCTCCTACGGTACCCGGGTTGCACAGCATTTTCTGCGCCGCTATCCAGGATCGACTCGTACGGTCATACTCGACGGCGTCGTTCCACCGCAAATCGCGCTGGGCCCCGGTATCGCTATCGAAGCGCAAAACACGCTTGACGCAATATTCGATCGCTGCGGAGAAAGCGCCGCTTGCAACGATCGCTTTCCCAATCTCCGCGACGAATTCACGGCGCTCAAAGAGCGCCTCGCAGTGCAGCCGGTCACCGTGCACCTTCCAAACCCGATGTCCGGCGCCGCAGACGAATTGGAGTTTGGTGAGCACGACATGGCGGGTGCGCTGCGACTTCTCAGTTATCACCCCAGCTCGGTTGCACTCATACCGTTGCTTATTGATCAGGCAGTCGATGAAAATTACCTGCCTCTTGCTGCGCAATTCATGATGATTTCCGAGAGCATGTCAGACGCGCTGAATATTGGCATGCACAATGCGGTGGTTTGTACTGAGGACGCGCCCTACTTCGACGGCGAAAATGTCACAACTGAAGCGCTTGAAGCTACCTACATTGGTCCGCTGCAACTCGAGGCGCTGGACGCTATTTGCTCGGTATGGCCAAAGGGCGTGCTTGATGATGGCTTTAAGGAGCCGGTTGCTTCAGACATACCTGTGCTGTTGTTATCGGGTGAAGCGGATCCGATCACACCACCAGCGTATGCGGACCTGGCGGCGGTGGACCTCGCTAACTTCAGACATCTGACCGGCAAGAATCAGGGCCATGGCCAGGCACCGCGGGGTTGCATGCCGAAAATAATAGGCGACTTCGTCGCCTCGGCTGATGCAGCATCGCTGGATACAGACTGCATGGAGCGGCTGCACGCCATGCCCTTCTTCGTCGACTTCTCCGGGCCTGCGCCGTGATCAGGGTTGACGGATTACAGAAGTCGTTCGGCGACGTAAAAGCCGTTCAGGGGGTCTCGTTCAATGCTGATGACGGCAAGATTACGGGCTTGCTTGGACCGAACGGCGCAGGCAAGTCCACGACGCTGCGAATCCTGTACACCGTACTCAAACCGGATGCGGGAACAGCAACCATTGACGGTGTGGACGTTGTCGCTGACAGCCTCGGCGCCCGGGCGCGCATCGGCTCCTTGCCGCATGGCTCAGGACTCTATCCGCACCTGACGGCGCGCGAGAATATCGCTTACTACGCCAGGCTCTACGAGATGCCGGCGGACACCATTGATGCCGCCGTGCAGACCGTCATAGACCAGCTCGATATCAACGATTTTGCGGATCGGCGCACGAAAGGTTTTTCTCAGGGGCAAAGAACAAAGGTATCGCTCGCGCGCGCGCTTGTGCACGGACCACAGAATATTCTCCTGGATGAGCCGAGCAATGGTCTGGATGTCATGGCCACGCGTTCTCTGCGAGAACGGATTCGCGAATTGAAGCATGCGGGCAAGTGCGTCTTGTTCTCAAGCCACGTCATGCAGGAAGTCGCCGCGCTGTGCGACGAAATTGTCATCATCGCGGCGGGCCAGGTCGCACTGCATGACACGACTGATGGAATTCGTAACGCAACCGGTTGCGACGATCTCGAAGATGCCTTTGTCAAAGCAATAGAGATGGTGGAGCCGACGCCATGAGAACGATTCGCAACGTTTTCCTGAAAGAAGTCGTCGATAATTTCCGCGATCGCCGCACGCTGATATCTGCGTTGTTGATGGGACCACTATTCGGACCCATCCTGTTCGCATTTGTTATCAATATGTCTGTGAAGCAGTCGCTTAGCAGCGCTGATGAACCGCTCGACCTGCCGGTAATAGGGAGCGAATACGCGCCAAACCTGATGACCTACCTGGAAAGCAACAATATAAATATTGTTGACGGGCCAGCGACGCGTGACGACGCTATCGAAGGTGTTGGCAATGGAGAACATGACGTCGTTGTTGTTATTCCTGAGTCTTTCGGCGAGAACCTTGCGGGGATGACACCAGCCACCATTGAGGTCATCACCGACCAGGCCAATACGCAGGCAGAACGGGAAACGCGCCGAGCGACGGGCGCGCTGCGCGCTTACAACCAGGAGCTGGCGGCAATGCGGCTGACGGTTCGTGGCGTCAACCCAATGATAATGCGGCCACTCAATATCGACGAGGTGGACGTATCGACACCCAGCGGTCGTTCGGCAATTCTTCTCGGCATGCTGAGTTACTTCTTTATATTTGCCTTGTTAACCGGGGGCATGAACCTGGCCATTGACGCGACCGCCGGCGAGCGGGAGCGTGGTTCACTCGAGCCGTTGTTGTGCCTGCCAGTGAAGCGTGACCACCTGATCTACGGCAAGATCTTCGCCACCTGTTTGTTTATGGCCATCTCGTTGAGTCTCAGCCTGACCTGTTTTCACTTCACGCTTAAGTTCATGCCGTTGCAGGAACTGGGAATGACGCCGAACTTCGGTCCGCTGGTAGTCGTCTTGGCCTTTCTGCTGCTGGTGCCATTTGCGCTGGTGGGCGCGTCACTGATGACGCTGGTCGCTTCTTTCACGAAAAGCTTTAAAGAAGCGCAGACCTGGGTCAGCGTGGTATTGCTTGCGCCGACCCTGCCAATCCTCGTGGTGTCCATTCTGATGGTGCGCCCCAGCACGGCGCTGATGTTTATCCCGTCGTTGAGCCAGCATTTGTTGCTCGTGGGGCTGATAAAGAACGAGGCGCTGAATATGCTCCACGTCACGGTATCTGTTGGCGGTACGCTTATGATCGGTGCCGTACTGACGTGGATTTGCGCCAGGTTGTACCGCCGGGAGGGCCTGCTGGGTTAGAACACGACCCGGGACGCGGTTCGGATCCAATGACCGTATCAGGCAATTGTAACGGGCAAAACAACCCCGCCGTTGACGGGGTTTTTTTTGGCACCGTTATTCGAAATACAGGCGCGCGTTAATCTGAAATATATTGACGTCATCCCAGAGCGCGGCCTTCAGGCCAACACCTAAAGTTTCTGTCAGGCTCAGGATGAAGCCGGCGGTCGCCCGGGTTTCGCTGTCCGAATTATCGAAGTCGATGTAGTCGAGCCCACCGTATAGCTCAACAGCCTCGCTTACCGCGCCACGCAGTCCGATGCCCAGGGAAAATCCGCTGTCGTCCGCCGAACCGATGCCAGCATCAGCTTCAACATCAACGTAGCCAAGATTCGCGTAAACGTCCATGTGTGGCGAGATGTTGGTGTGGTAGCCAACGCCCAGCTCCATGATCGTGAGGTCAACGCCAAAGTCAATGTCTGCCGTCTGGTATTCACCGAATACGTGGAAGTTTTCATCGATCTCGAGAGAAGCGCTGACGCCCAGGCCGTCACCATCGACATCAACCAACGAATCATCGAGATCCACCCGCCCGTATGAACCCTGCACGAAATTGAATTTGGTTCCCTGTGCGCTGACCGATGCCGAAAACGCGATAAGGATAACCATAAAAACTGAACGCAACATGACGCTCTCCTAACTTTGCCCAAGATAAGGTATGAGTAGCTTGCACTCTGCGATTGCAAGGTACTCTTTTTGGAGCACATTCGGAAGTCGTGGTTCCAACAAACCGATGAATCGCGCAGGTTCTGAGTGGCGGACCGGAAAAGGCACGCCGTTCCTGAGCCGCCGGACAGCGCTGCCTGCACGGTAACGAGGCGGTCGAACTACTTGCCGATACAGAATTCGGAAAAGATGCGCCCCAGAAGGTCATCGCTGGTAAATTCGCCGGTGATAGCGCCAAGTGACTCCAGCGACAGGCGCAACTCTTCGGCGAGTAATTCCCCGGCCTTGTTGACGCTAAGCGCGCGACGGCCAGCAGCAAAATGCTCCGCTGCTTCCTCGATGGCAATTACGTGTCTTTGGCGCGCGGTCAATGCTCCTTCCCCGAAATCCTTGTATCCAGCAACCGCAATAATCGCGCGCTTCAGCGCCCCGACACCTTTTCCTGTAATTGCAGAAAATTCGATCGTGTGAGCATCTTCCGCTACGCGCAAAGATGAAGCGTCACACAAGTCCGTCTTGTTGCGAACGATAATTGTCGGAATATTCCGGGGGATCTCGGTGGCGGTTGCGTCAACAGCAGCGTCAGTTACGTCCTGCACCCACAGTACCGCGTCAGCGGACGCAAGCGCCGCTTTCGCACGCCTGATTCCTTCGGCTTCAATCCTGTCCGGATCGTTGCGCATACCGGCAGTGTCGACGAGTTCGACGGCCAGGCCGTCAATACTGATTTGCTCGCGGATAATGTCACGCGTGGTGCCGGCGACTTCTGTGACGATGGCAGTATCCTGTCCGCTTAGTAGATTCAACAGGCTCGATTTTCCGGCGTTGGGTTTGCCGATAATCACGAAACGGAGTCCGTCGCGCAGGATGCGCCCCGAAATTGCAACGTCCAGCAACGCTTTTATTTCGTCATCGCAATCGTCAAGCTGTTCCCGAAGTCTGGCGTCGGAAAGAAAGTCGATTTCTTCCTCCGGAAAATCTAGCGCCGCTTCGACATGCAAGCGCAGGCCAATAAGCCGCTCTGACAGCGTCTCTACGCGGCGCGAGAAGTCACCCTGCAAGGAGCGATGCGCTGCACGCGCCGCCTGCACGGTGCCGCTGTTAATGAGATCGGCGACGGCTTCCGCCTGCGCGAGATCGAGTTTTCCATTCAGGAACGCCCGCTGCGAGAACTCGCCGGGCTCGGCCCGACGCGCACCAAGACTGATTGCTGCTTCGACCAGCATCATCATGATGGTCGGTCCGCCGTGTGCCTGAAGCTCGAGCACCGACTCGCCGGTGAAAGACGCCGGGGCTGGAAAATAAAGCGCGATTCCCGAGTCTAACGGCAAGGCATCTTTATCTTTGAACGTGGCAACTGTAGCGTAGCGTGGCCGCGGCAAGCAGCCGACCATTTGAGCAGCAATTGTCTCCACACCCGGGCCGGAGAGCCGCACGACACCAATGCCGCCCTTCCCCGACGGCGTTGCCGGCGCCACTATCGTGTCATGTATGTAGTCGGGCCGGTCGTTCATGCGAACCCTCGCCTCACATCGTCGAAGGTCAGTTCGCTGACTTGTCCTTCTTCTTCTTGCTGCTCTTGCGGGCAGTTGCCTCTTCGTGCACCAGCTTGTTGATGTACCACTGCTGGGCAATTGACAGCAAGGTGTTGGTTACCCAGTAAAGCACGAGTCCGGAGGGGAAGAATGCAAAAAAGACGGTGAAGATAACAGGCATCACCTGCATGACTTTCGCCTGCACGGGATCGCCCGGCGTCGGGTTCAGGCGTTGTTGACCGAGCATGGCTGCGCCCATGATGATGGGCAATATGAAATACGGGTCTCGGGATGACAGATCGGTGATCCATAGTGCGAATGGCGCCTGCCGCATCTCGACGCTTTCCAGCAGCACCCAGTAGAACGCCAGGAAGAAAGGCATCTGAATGAGGATCGGAAGACAGCCGGCGGCCGGGTTCACTTTCTCGCGCTTGTACAGATCCATCATTGCCTGGCTCAGCGCCTGGCGATCGTCTTTGTAGCGTTCCTGTAGCGCTTTCATCCGCGGCTGGATTTCCCGCATTTTCGCCATGGATCGCCCGCTTGCTTCGGTCAATTTGTAGAAGACAGCCTTGATAATGATGGTGACCAGGATAATCGCGAGCCCCCAGTTGCCAACGAACGAGAACACTTTGCTGAGCAGCCAGAAGAGTGGCTGTGAAATAATCGTCAGCCAGCCGTAATCAACCGTGAGCTTCAGGTTCTCGTCGATCTCTTCGAGCTGGGCCTGCAGTTTTGGTCCAACGTACGCTGTGGTTACGAAGGTATGTTCCGAATTCGGGGGCACAATGATCGACGGCGTTTGTATCAGGCTTGCAATCGAGACAGCGCCGCTAACAGAAATGTTGTAGTTGTACTGAGCGGATCGCGGTGGAATGAGCGCCGATAAAAAGTGATGCTCAATCGAACCGATCCAGCCAGCTTCCGCTTGTATGATGTAGGGCCCGTCCGACTGCAGGTCATCGCGCTGCAGCTTCTCGGACTTCTCACCATCGAATATGATGGGCCCATCGAACGAATAAGAGTCGACATTGAACATCGAACGCTCCGCTTCCCTGTTGCGGCGCAGGATCTGTGCATACTCGGCGCCGCGCCACTCGCTGTCGCTCCCGTTGATCAGCCTGTGCGTGATATCAATCTGGTAGCTGCCGCGTGAAAGGCGCAGTGTTTTTTCGACGGTAATACCCTGCGGGTTACTCCATCGCAATGGCACGATGAGCTCATCGCGACCGTCTAGTGAAAGTTCGGTTGAGGATGTTTCATAAATCGCACGATGATCCGGCTTGATGCCATCCCCGGCTGCGTTCAGGCCGGTCTGTATGAGGCCGAGATCGGCTGCCGCAGCGTCTAGCAGCGCCACCAGCTGGTCGGGTGCGTCCTTCGCAACGGGATATTTGAGCAATTTGGCGCTCTGCAGCGTTCCGCCTTCGGTACTAATGGTCAGGTCCAGAACATCCGTGACGACGTGAATTGTATTCGCACCCGCAGCGTCAGCGTCGTCTTCCGGAACATCAAGCGTTGGCGCCTGATCAGTAAGCGCCGGGGCCCCCGATGGATCTCCGACACCGGGAAGCGCGGGCAGGCCGGCGTCGCCCGGCGGTGCAGCCATGTCGGTCGCTGCGGCAGGCGGTGCTGATGGCTGTGCATTATCAGTCACCCACGCCTGGTAGGTCATCCAGAGCAACATTCCGAATGTTGCCCATATGAGCAGCCGCAGATTTTCCATTTACTTTTTTCCCGCTCCTTCTGGTGCCTCGCCACGGCAACGCTGCCAGTGAGCCTCAAGGCTGACAAACAACGTTTTGTTGTTCGCTCGCGCTGCCGCCGGTTGATTCAACACAACGATATCGATCCCTGGCAGGCGCTTTTGCTGTTTGCGAAACGACTCTCTGATAATGCGTTTCAAGCGATTTCTGTTTGGCGCAAGCCGGCAGTTCTTTTTGCCTATCGCCAACCCCAGTCGTGGTTCGCTTAAGTTGTTGTCTCGATAGAGCACGGTAAACATTTTGTCGCGACTTCGTTCGGCCTGCTTAAACACGCGGCCAAACGACGCCTTATCGGCTAACCGATTCTGGCGCCTGAAGCGGTAATCGGTGCCGACTGTTGAATTGGGTTCCGTAACGGGTCGCCGGGGCCAGTCGCACTTACGGCGTCAGCTTCGCCCGACCTTTGGCGCGACGGCGTTTCAACACAAGCCGACCGGCTTTGGTTGCCATCCGAGCTCTAAATCCGTGCGTGCGTGCCCGCTTCAGTGTGCTGGGCTGAAATGTACGTTTCATCTGGGTGCCACCTGGCTTGTTTGCTTGCGCGCCTGTCGCGCGCCTGTGTTTACGTCGGGATGTTTCGTGTCCACTCCCGAGAAGGTCGGCAAGGGTACGCGTGAGCCCCTTTTCTGTCAATAGAATAAGGCCTTATGCGCGGTACTGAAAGGACTTCGAAATTTCGTCCGAAGCCGTTTAAGCGCAAGGCTTGAAGCGTCTGGCGAAGGCCCTGTAGACGGTATAGACTGCCCGGTCTCACCGAATAACGACAACGATTAGAAGCGCGGACGCGCCGGGGATTTTTTTGCAGGCCGAAACCAATCTGTGGAACCGCTGTGTGCGCGATCTCCAGGCCGAGTTGCCGGAGCAGCAGTTCAATACCTGGATTCGGCCACTGCAGGCTGTGGAGGACGGTCCTGTATTGAAGCTCCTCGCGCCAAACCGGTTCGTTGTCGATTGGCTGAATCAGCATTATCTGAACCGCATCGTGGAAATCGTCGGTGGTTCGGGCTCTGCGAGTCAGGTTGTTGTCGAAGTTGGTTCGAGACACAGCGGTGCCGCGCCGCTCGCAGCTAATCCGCGCCCGCCGGCATCGTCAGCCGAGGCGCCTATCGTTAGCCGCCTCAATCCTGAGTTCAGCTTCGACAACTTCGTTGGTGGCAAGAGCAATCAGCTCGCACGGGCGGCGGCTTGTCAGGTTGGCGTCAATCCTGGCAAGTCCTATAACCCCCTGTTCATCTACGGGGGTGTCGGACTTGGCAAGACGCATCTGATGCAGGCTATTGGCAACGCAATGCGCAAGAACAACCCGGCGGCCAGGGTAAGTTACGTTCATTCGGAGCGCTTTGTCGGTGACATGGTAAGGGGCTTACAACACAATACGATCTCGGATTTTAAACGTACGTATCGTTCGCTCGATGCTTTGCTCATCGACGATATTCAGTTTTTCGCGGGTAAAGAGCGTTCTCAGGAGGAGTTTTTTCATACGTTTAACGCGCTCCTGGAAGGACAGCGACAAATGGTACTGACGTGTGACCGCTATCCCAAGGAGGTAAGCGGCCTGGAAGAACGCCTGAAGTCTCGTTTTGGCTGGGGCCTGACCGTCGCCATAGAGCCACCGGAACTCGAAACCTCTGTTGCCATCCTCATGAGCAAGGCCGCAGGCGAGGGGATCGTCCTGCCTGAAGAAGTCGCTTTTTTCATTGCCAAGCGCATTCGATCCAACGTCCGGGAACTCGAGGGTGCATTGCGGCGGGTTATAGCAACGTCGACGTTTACAGGTCGTCCGATAAGTCTCGAGTTCGCCAAGGAAGCATTGCGGGATTTGCTGGCAATGCAGGATCGGCTCGTCTCCATTGAAAATATCCAGAAGACCGTTGCCGATTATTTTAAGATCCGTGTTGGGGACCTCTTGTCGAAGCGACGCAGCAGATCAGTAGCGAGACCGCGCCAGATAGCAATGGCGTTGGCAAAAGAGCTTACAAACCACAGTCTTCCGGAAATCGGGGATGCTTTTGGTGGCAGAGATCACACAACGGTGCTGCACGGGTGCCGGCGGATTGCTGCCCTGCGTGATACTGAAAAGCGCATTGACGAAGATTACGTCAACCTGTTGAGAACACTCACAGGATGATGTGGATAACCGGTGCATAAAGCAGGGCCAGCGTTTTATCCACAGGTAATGCACAGGTCAATGGCTTTGAGTACAGATTTTTAAGGTGTTGCTATATTAACGTAAGTTATTGTTTTAATTAAATAAAATTTAGTTATCCACAGGACATGGGGTCACTAATAATAATAATAAAATAACTATTTCCAACATTTATTAACAGGTGGAATTGATGAAATTAACAGCAGGACGCGAGTCTCTCTTGAAACCTTTACAGGCTGTAATTGGGGTGGTTGAGCGTCGCCAGACGATGCCTATTTTGGCAAACGTGTTGTTGGTTGCAAAGGACGGAGAGGTTTCTGTGACGGCGACAGATCTGGAAGTTGAGCTGGTCGCGGTTGCGGATGTGTCTGTTGAGTCTCCGGGGGAAGTTACCGTGCCTGGCAGGAAGCTTCTGGATATTTGTCGTGCGTTGCCGGATGACGCGGAAATATCGATTAGCCAGAGTGGAGAAAAGCTGAATATTAAATCCGGGCGGAGCAAATTCTCACTGACCACGCTTCCGGCCGCGGAATTTCCGACAGTCGACGATATTAACGCCGGACATACGGTGTCTGTGTCACAGTCTGTACTGAGTCGGTTGCTGGAAAAGACCCATTTTTCAATGGCGCAGCAGGATGTTCGGTATTACCTCAACGGACTGCTGCTGGAGACCAGCAAGAAGGTCTTGAGGGCGGTTGCCACGGATGGCCATCGTCTGGCCCTGTGCGAGGTCGCTCTGGAAGGGAAGAAAGCGCCGGATCAGCAGGTAATTGTGCCGCGCAAAGGGGTATTGGAGTTGCAGCGGCTGATGAGCGGCGATGGGGACCTGGAGATTGAGCTGGGCAGCAATCACGTCCGGATCCAGCTAGAGGGGATTCGCTTCACGTCGAAGCTAATCGACGGGCGGTTCCCGGAATATGAGAGAGTGATCCCGCAGGATACGAGCAATGCGCTATTGGCGGACCGGGGATTGTTCAGGAGTGCGTTGCAGCGGACAGCGATTTTATCCAATGAGAAGTATCGGGGGATCCGGTTGATTATCAGGCAGGGCGGTATGGTGCTGCAGGCACACAATCCGGAGCAGGAGGAAGCGGAAGAAGAGCTGGAAGCGGAGTATACCGGTGAGGAAATAGAGATTGGCTTTAATGTTAACTATCTGCTGGATGCACTGGGCGCGATCGAGTCTGACGAGGTGTCGCTGGCGCTGGTGGATGGTAACTCCAGCTGCTTGTTACGTGAGCCGGGGAAAGAGGATTGTAAATACGTCGTCATGCCGATGCGGCTATAGATGACGCACTGATTTGGCCCTGGTCAGTATTAAATGCACGGATTTTCGCTGTATTGAATCCGCTGACCTGGAGTTCATTCCGGGTAATAACCTGGTCTACGGGCCCAACGGGTCGGGAAAAACCAGCATTCTTGAGTCGATTGCCTACCTGGGGCGGGGTCGCTCGTTCCGTGGTGCAACTACCAGGCAGCTGATCAGGCATGGCCAGGAAGAATTTGTCCTGTTTGGTCGTGCGAAGAGGGGCGGTCGGACAATGTCTATCGGGGTCAGGAACAGCAGTGCCGGCCTCGAGGTTCACACAGACGGGGAAAGACGATCGTCTTCAGCGGCGCTCGCAGAGGCATTGCCGTTGCAGGTAATTGATCCGGATGTTCACAAGCTTATTGCGGGTGGTCCAGAGGATCGGCGGCGCTACGTCGACTGGATAGCGTTCCACGTGGAACAGGGTTACCTCGATTTATGGCGAAGATTCAGACGAACCCTGAAACAGAGGAACGCGGCACTGCGGGCGGGGGCAAGCGTTCGCGATCTGACGGGATGGGATAAGGAGCTGGGGGAACTTGGGGTCGGCGTTGACAGGGTGCGTGAACGCATGCTGGAAGTTACCCGCCCCGTGTTCCTGAAGATGGGGCGGGTGTTACTCGGTACGGCCATCGATTTCGATTACTACCGTGGTTGGGCGGCCGATAAGTCGCTGGCTGAGGCGATTGCTGCGTCCACACAGCGAGACCAGCAGGGGGGCACATCTCACGCCGGGCCACACCGGGCCGATATTCGATTGAAGCTTGACGATCGACAGGCGCGGAAGCTGGTGTCCCGTGGGCAGCAAAAATTGTTGGCGTGCGCAATGATTCTTGCGGCGACGGAGGTAGTGCAGGCGCACCTTGAACAGCCCCTGCTGTTGTTACTGGATGATCCGGCGGCGGAGCTCGACCTGGACTCTCTCGGCAGGCTGATGGCGTCGGTCAGGGGTCTGGGTTGCCAGGTCATTGCGACGACGCTCGACGTGGACAAGGCGTTGTTTGAAGAAGAACCTCGTCTGTTCCACGTGGAACATGGCACCGTCGGGACACCACGCCAGGCGCCTGGCCCGCATTAGCTTTCGTCAGCCCTGAGAACCCGCGTACAGGGCCCGGACGCGCACCGTTTTTCATCTGCCCCCAGGCCAAAAAAAGGTAGGTGGAAAAGTGCTTTGCGGGCACTTTCTGAGGCCCTTTATTTACCCCGAAATGGTACAATGCGCCGGCTATCCTCAGAGGACATAGAATGACCGACGACATCGAATATACTTCCAGTAATATCAAGGTCTTAAAGGGCCTTGAGGCCGTCCGTAAAAGACCGGGAATGTACATCGGCGACACGGATGATGGCACCGGGTTGCACCACATGGTGTTCGAGGTTGTCGATAACTCAATTGACGAAGCCCTGGCCGGGCACTGTAGTGTCATTACCGTCACGATCCACGCGGATGAATCGGTGACGATTACGGATGATGGCCGTGGCATACCGGTCGACATGCATCCGGAAGAGGGGCGGTCTGCCGCCGAGGTCATCATGACCGTGCTGCATGCCGGTGGTAAGTTCGATGACAATTCCTACAAGGTGTCTGGTGGTCTGCATGGTGTCGGTGTCTCTGTCGTCAATGCGCTCTCAGAACACCTTGTGCTGACTATCTACCGGGATGGTGAGGCGTACCAACAGGAATACCGGTACGGCGAACCGGTCGCGCCGTTAGCCGTTATCGGAGAAACGGATCGCACCGGTACCGTGCTGCGATTCAAACCCAGCGCCGAGACATTCACGAACATCCAATACCACTACGAAATTCTGGCCCGCCGACTTCGGGAGCTCTCATTCCTGAATTCGGGCGTGCGCATCGAGCTCACCGACGAGCGGGACGAAAAGCACGATGTTTTCGAGTACGAGGGCGGTATTCGAGCGTTTGTGAATCATCTGAACAAAAACAAAACACTGGTTCACGGCTCGGTGTTTCACTTCCAGGACGAGAAAGATGGCGTCGTTGTCGAGGCGGCGCTGCAGTGGAACGACGGGTATCAGGAAAATATGTTCTGCTACACCAACAACATCCCGCAGCGTGATGGCGGAACCCACATGGCGGGGTTCCGCAGTGCGCTGACCCGCACGATGAACAGCTACATCGAAAAGGAGCTTTCCGGCAAGAAAGACAAGTTCATGCCCAGCGGGGACGATGCCCGTGAGGGGCTTACAGCTGTGTTGTCGGTCAAGGTCCCCGACCCGAAGTTCTCCTCCCAGACCAAGGACAAACTAGTTTCATCTGAAATCAAAGGCATCGTTGAGTCTGCCATGGCGGGGCGCCTGGAAGAGTTTCTTTTAGAGAAGCCGCAAGAAGCAAAGGCCATCGTCTCGAAAATTATCGACGCCGCGCGCGCGCGCGAGGCGGCCCGGAAAGCGCGGGAAATGACGCGTCGCAAGGGTGCGCTGGACATAGCAGGCTTGCCGGGAAAACTTGCCGATTGCCAGGAGAAGGACCCGGCACTCTCGGAAATATTCCTGGTCGAGGGAGACTCGGCCGGCGGATCGGCCAAGCAGGGGCGGGACCGCCGTACGCAGGCAATTCTGCCCCTCAAGGGGAAAATCCTGAATGTTGAGAAAGCGCGCTTCGACAAGATGTTGTCTTCTCAGGAGGTTGGCACGCTTATAACCGCGCTGGGAACCGGTATCGGCCGCGACGATTTTGATGTCGATAAACTACGCTATCACCGCATCATCATCATGACGGATGCTGACGTCGACGGCTCGCATATTCGTACATTGCTACTGACATTCTTCTATCGCCAAATGCACGAACTCATCGAGCGCGGACACATCTATATCGCACAGCCGCCGCTTTATAAAATCAAGAAGGGCAAACAGGAGGTGTACGTCAAAGACGACGGGGAGTTAAGCGCCTATCTCCTGAATGCGGCACTGGAAAACGCTGCTTTGCATGTCAACGCAGATGCGCCCGCCCTGTCGGGTACCGCGCTGGAGTCTCTGGCAAAAGAGCACATGACGGTAGAGAACATTGTCGCGCGATTATCGAATCGTTATGAACCAGTGGTCCTGCGCGCACTGAGCGAGAGCAGAGAAGTTGATGAAGCGATAGCGGAAGATCTCGATGCACTTGAAGCCTGGGCAAACAAACTGTCCGCAATCCTGCCCAAGAGCAGTGGCGACCGGGCGACAAACGGTGACGCTGGAACCTACGTTGCAGAACTCGATCGCGGCGACGGCGAGGGCGAAGGTGTGCGTATCGCAATTCGAAAGTTTCATCACGGAATCAGCCAAACCCGTTTTATTCCACGAGAGTTTTTCGGTACAACCGAATATCGGGCCATCATGGCGCTCGCGGGAAAATTGAAAGAGCTGCTGGGCGAGGGCGCGTACATCGAACGTGGAGAAAAGAAACAAGAGATCCAGACGTTCTCCGCAGCTGTCGAATGGTTACTTAGCGAGGCGCGTCGGGGGCAGTCAATACAGCGCTATAAAGGGCTGGGCGAAATGAACCCCGAGCAACTATGGGATACCACAGTTAACCCGGAAACGCGCCGGCTTATGCAGGTGAGGATCGAAGACGCTGTCAAAGCGGATGAAATTTTTACGACACTCATGGGCGATCACGTGGAGCCGCGTCGCGAGTTTATCGAGCAAAACGCACTGACGGTTTCCAATCTCGACGTCTGATCATAACGTCTCGCGCGATCCCGCTAATGAAGCCTCGTCCGCGCGTTGTTCATAGCCACGACTGATCTCGCGCATTTTTGATTCGATCCACTCTTGTGCCAGAAGATTGGTTTCTTTGGGTGGACGAGAGCCCGGTGCTATCGGCGGGCCAATACAAAATCGAATAATGCCCGGATCTTTCCTGAGGCCGCGCCGCGGCCAGAAGTCACCGGCGTTATGCGCAACCGGCACAACCATGCATTGTGCATCTCGCGCCAGCGCCGCGCCGCTGACACCATAGCGGCGGGTTTCCCCCAAAGGCATCCGTGTACCTTCTGGAAATACCGTAACCCAGATACCGTGCCGCAGCCGGTCTCTGCCCTGTTCGATAACCTGGCTTACCGCTGTGTGTCCGGCACCCCGGTTTATAGCAATCGGCCGCATGGCCGCCAGGCCCCACCCAAATAAAGGTATCCACAACAGTTCGCGCTTCAGTACCCACGTTTGTGGCGGAAATATAGCGAGCTGAGCGTAGGTTTCAAACACGGTTGTGTGTTTGATCAGGATGACACTGGGTTCCGAAGGAATGTTTTCACGCCCCTCGATGACGTAGTCGAGCCCACAAAGGTGTTTGCCGACCAACAACATGCTATGGCCCCAGGCACGACCGATAGAAAAACGCACCGAGTACGGCAATGGCGCCAGAATAAAAATAGTCAAGGCAGAGAGGCACACCGAAATATAAAAATATATCTGAAACAAAAGGGATCGCAACCAGACCATCAGGCGCCCTTTTCTTCCGCTATCAGGGCTGTCGCTGCATCCGCGAGGCTGGCAAATACTTCAACTGAGCGACCGGCCTCCAAAATCTCCGCAGCGGTTGCCACGCCCTTGCCCGTCAGAACAAGAATAGGCCGCGCGTTGACCGCAAGCGCAGCATCGAGATCACGCAGCGAATCCCCGATAACCGGGACACGATCCAGCGGTACGCCGTATTGCCGTGATAATTCCAACAGCAGCCCTGCTTTTGGTTTGCGGCAGTCGCAGTCGTCACCGGGCCCGTGCGGGCAAAATACAATTTTGTCGATATCCCCGCCATGGCTGCGCACAACCTGCCGCATTTTGTCGTGAATCGCTGCAAGAGTCCGCCGGTCAAACAGCTGTCGGGCAATGCCGGACTGGTTACTGGCAACCGCAATCGTGAATCCGGCCGAGGTGAGCGCGCCGATTGCTTCCGCAGAGCCTTCAATGGGCTGCCATTCGTCGGGAGATTTGATGAACGCATCAGAATCGTGATTAATCACACCATCGCGGTCAAGGATAACGAGTCGCCGGGACACGCACTATCCTTGAGTTGGCGTCAATCTGGAGAGGTCTGCGACACCGATAAACAGTGCGCGCAACTCAGATAGCAATGCCAACCGGTTTTGTCTCAGCGTCTCGTCGTCCACCATCACCATAACGTCATCGAAAAAAGCATCAACCGGTACTTTCAATTCGGCAAGCCGACGCAGCGTATCTGCATAAGCACGTTTCCTGATCAGCGGAGCCACATCGTTTTCCGCAGACTGCAGCGCGTGATAAAGAACACGTTCCGCGTCATCCTGCAACAAGGCGGTGTCCACGCCGGCTCGCCGGGTCTCATGCTCGGCCAGGCCGGCCTTGCGCAGAATGTTGGCTGTCCTCTTGTTCGCAGCCGCCAAACTCACCGCCGCTTCCAGAGTCAAAAAGTCGGCAACCGCAACCAGACGAGCATGAAAATCAACCAATGAAGCGGGGCGGAGAACCCGCACCGATTCGAACATATCAATGGAAAAACCAAAGTCACCATCGACGAAATATCCTCGCAGGCGCTCGATGATGTATGCATACATCGCTTCTCGATTGGCGTTACGATCTTCATTTGTTATCGGCTGTTGCACAGTGGCGGCAACTACGGCTTCATTGAAATCAATGTCGAGGTTCTTCTCTATCAGGATACGGACGACACCAAGTGCGGCACGCCGCAGACCAAACGGATCGCGATTGCCGGTCGGCTTCTTGCCAAGCAGGAAAACACCCGCCAGCGTATCGAGTCGATCGGCAACCGCCAGCACCTGGCCGGGAAAAGAAACGGGCAGCACGTCACCGGCGAAACGGGGTAAATACTGTTCACCAATGGCCCGTGAAACAGCCTCCGGTTCTTCGTCTCGTTCGGCATAGTAACGCCCCATCACGCCCTGGAGCTCCGGAAACTCGCCAACCATGCCGGTCAACAGGTCGCACTTGGCCAGTACAGCCGCACGGGTAACCAGCGTCGCGTCGGCACCGGTCTGTTCAGCCAGCATCGACGCCAGCGCCGCCACCCGCATACTCTTGTCATGCAGGGTGCCGAGACCTTTCTGGTAAACGACGCTCTTCAGCGCCTCGGTGCGGTGTTCCAGCGGTGTCTGTTGATCGGTTTGCCAAAAGAACGCGGCGTCGGCGAGACGCGGTCGTATCACACGTTCATTGCCGTCTCGTACGCGCGCCGGTTCCTTGCTATCGAGGTTCGCAAGCGTAACGAACGCTGGCAACAATTTACCGCTCGAATCTTCAATCGGAAAGTATCGCTGGTGGGACGTAAGCGTCTCGATGATGACTTCTTTCGGTAACGACAAAAAAGACGGATCGAAAGAACCTGTAACCGGAACCGGCCACTCAGTCAGTGCCGCAACCTCATCATAGAGTTCATCATCGCCTATCGCCATTCCGCCGGCCGCGGTCGCAGCGTTTTCGACGCCCTCGACAATGATGGCTCGGCGCTCGTCGAAATCGGCAATAACAAACCCTTCCGATTTCAGGAGCGACGCGTATTCGGCTGGTGAGCGTATCTCAATGCTGCCCACGGACTGAAATCGGTGGCCCCGGGTCGTCCTGCCGGATTCAACGTGGAGAATATTTGCGGGTATGACTTCGTCACCGTGCAACAACACCAGCCAGTGTGCGGGTCGGACGAACTCATCCTCATGATCACCCCAGCGCATCCGCCTGGGTATTGGTAGTGCGTCAAGGGCCCCCCTGACAATGCCGGGGATCAAATCCCTCGCTGCCCGGCCAGTCTCGGTCGAAGTACAAACCAGCCATTCACCTGCATTGCTGCTTTCGCGAGTGAGTGCCGCAATTCCAACGCCGCATTTTTTCGCGAAGGCCAGACCGGCTTTTGTGGGCGCGCCCTTTTCATCAAAGGCTATGGATGTGGGCGGCCCCTTCTGCGTAACCGTACGATCCTGCTGCGCCAATGCTACCTCGCTGATCACTACCGCAAGACGACGCGGGGTTGCGTAGGCACGCATCGACCCGGCCTGGAGTCTGGCGGTCCGCAGCGCGTCAGAGATGGCGGATGAGAACGCGTCGCGCAGCTCTCTTAGCGCCTTTGGCGGCAATTCTTCGGTACCCAGCTCAATGAGCAAGTCGGCAGACAGGCCGCTCATTTTTCTGCTCCACTTCCGCCAACGGTCTTAACCATCGGAAAGCCCAGTGCTTCGCGGCTGGCGAAATAGGCCTCCGCGATGCCGCGCGCCATCGTGCGCACCCTGAGAATGAACCGCTGTCGTTCGCTGACGGAAATCGCCTGTCTGGCGTCGAGCAGATTGAATGTGTGGGATGCCGTCAACATCTGTTCATAGGCCGGCAACGCAAGACCCACCTCGACCAGCCGCAGGCTTTCTTTCTCGGCCTGGTCAAAGGCTACAAACAATGCATCGACGTCCGCTTCTTCGAAGTTGTAACGGGACTGCTCAACCTCATTCTGGTGATAAACATCTGCATAACTGATTCGGCCGAGCGGGCCATCGGTCCAGGTGATGTCAAAGATGCTCTCCACGTCCTGCAGATACATCGCAAGGCGTTCCAGACCATAGGTGATCTCGCCGGTGACCGGGCGACACTCAAGCCCCCCCACCTGCTGGAAATACGTGAACTGGGTAATCTCCATGCCGTTCAGCCAGACTTCCCACCCCAGCCCCCATGCGCCCAGTGTCGGTGATTCCCAGTTGTCTTCAACGAAGCGGATGTCATGCACGGTTGGGTCGATGCCGATTGCGCGCAGGGAATCCAGGTACATTTCCTGGATATCGTCCGGTGACGGTTTGATCACCACCTGGTATTGATAGTAGTGCTGCAAGCGAAACGGGTTGTCACCGTAGCGGCCATCCGTGGGCCGCCGACATGGCTGCACGTAGGCCGAACTCCACGGCTCGGGGCCGATGGCGCGCAAGAATGTGGACGGATGAAAGGTGCCGGCACCCATCTCCATGTCGTAGGGCTGTGCAATGACACAGCCGCGTTCAGCCCAGAATTGTTGCAGCGCCAGAATCAACTCCTGAAAGGTCTGCATTTGGGCGGGGGTTTCCTTGTCCATCAATGACTTCGCGCTGGCGCGAACCTGTTCGCATCGGGTTGGCAGTGAAGCCGCGCAGTATAACCGCATATGCTGCCGGTGTGACGAGCGATAAACGCTGAGAGGCAGAGCCAGCGCGGCATCCAAACCGCTAACGCCGCACAATCCAGGTGCGCCGACCGTGCTTTTGCACTACCATGGTGCGAATACCGTCGCCTGTGCACCAATACGGTGCGAGTCGTCACCCGGTGACAACCACTTATTATCGAAAAAACAAAGGCTTATCTACGCCGCAGGGATGGCACGGTTCCTGCAACACGACAACAACCCGTGGCGAAACAGCGTTAGCACCACGCCCATTTTGCACTGAATTCTAACCAGAGGAATAGCACATGACCCCCGCTGAGGTGATCGGCCTGATCAAGGAAAAAGACGTCAAATTCATCGACTTTCGATTCACGGATACGAAAGGCAAGGAACAACATGTCACCGTTCCGGCGCGAGCCGCGGACGATGATCTCTTCGAAGAGGGCAAAATGTTCGACGGCTCTTCGATCTCGGGCTGGAAAGGTATCAATGAGTCCGACATGATCCTGCTGCCGGATCCGGCGTCGGCGGTCATCGACATTTTCTCTGAAGACACAACCATGAACCTGCGTTGTAACGTCATCGAACCGGCGACGATGCAGGGCTACGATCGTTGCCCGCGATCGCTCGCGGATCGTGCGGAGGCGTATTTGAAGTCAACCGGCATCGCCGACGCGGCCTATTTCGGCCCTGAAAACGAGTTCTTTGTGTTTGACGACGTGCGTTGGGACGACTCAATGCAGGGCGCTCACTACGCCATCGACTCCAGTGAGGGCGCATGGAATTCCGGGCGCGGTTATGAGAAAGGCAATACCGGTCACCGGCCTACGGTCAAGGGGGGCTACTTTCCTGTTCCGCCCGTCGACTCGCTGCACGACATCCGTTCCGCAATGTGTCTTGGCATGGAAGAGATGGGCGTTGAAACAGAGGTGCATCACCATGAAGTTGGAACGGCCGGTCAGTGTGAGATCGGCGCGCTTTTCAACACCCTGGTGCGCAAGGCAGATGAGGTGCAGATATTGAAATACGTTGTGCACAATGTCGCGCACAGCTATGGCAAGACGGCAACGTTCATGCCAAAGCCATTGGTGAACGACAATGGTAACGGCATGCACGTCCATCAGTCGTTGTTCAAGGGTGGCGAGAATCTCTTCGCGGGCGACGGCTACGGCGGGCTGTCGAAAACGGCGCTCTTTTACATCGGCGGAATAATCAAACACGCCAAGGCGCTCAACGCTTTTACGAATCCCGCTACAAACAGCTACAAGCGCCTCGTGCCAGGTTTCGAAGCACCAACGATTCTCGCGTACTCTGCACGCAATCGGTCGGCATCAATTCGCATTCCCTACATCTCGAATCCGAAGGGCAGGCGTATCGAGGTTCGTTTCCCGGATTCAATGGCCAATCCTTATCTCGCATTTTCAGCGCTGATGCTGGCCGGACTCGACGGTATCCAGAACGAATTACATCCAGGCGAAGCGATGGATAAGGATCTTTACGATCTGCCTCCGGAAGAGGAAAAGAATCTCAACCTGGTCGCGTTTTCACTGGATGAGGCGCTTGCTGCACTGGATGGCGATCGCGGTTTTCTCAGGGCTGGTGATGTATTCGGCGACGGCCTTATCGATGCCTACATCGACCTTATGCAGGAAAGCGTCACACGATTGAGGATGACCACACATCCGGTCGAATTCGACATGTATTACAGCCTGTAAGGGAAGCGGGCCGTAAACGGACGCGTGACGGGCTCGAAAGGTCCAAAAAGCGGGAAAAACGTGAACCGGGCGGCACTTATGGGCCCGGTCACTGGTCAAATGGAAACCTGCACTGATATGCTAACCCTATGCTTAAGCGGAAAGTTATCACGATTCTCGCCGTTCTCTCTGCTGGTGCCGTCATGGCACAGGCTTACCGGTGGACCGATTCTGACGGTGTTGTCCACTATTCGGATCGCCCACAAGCAGGCGCCGAGGAGATTTATCTGCCGGAAAGCACCAGGACATCAAGACCAGTTGCGAGACAGGCCACAGCCGCAGCCGAACAGGCGGCTCCCCAGCCTGCGGATCAGCCATTTGCTTACGATAGTATCGAGGTCAGCGCGCCTGCTCCGGAAGAGACATTGTGGAACATAGGTGGCGTCCTAAACGTGTCACTCAACGTACAGCCGGCACTACAGCCGGGACACCGGGTGCGCGTCTATTTCGACGGCGAAGCGACCCTGGTGTCCGGGTCGAGCTTCCAGCTTCAGGAGGTTTATCGCGGCGTGCACAATATCCAGGCAGAGGTGCTCGACCAGAATGGCCAGCTGATGGGGAGAAGTCAGCCGAACCGCTTTTACGTACAACAGAACGCGATCGGCAACTAGATCCCGAAGACAGAAAGCCCCCACGCGACGGAGAGCCGCCGCAAACTCAAGACATATTCGATAGCCTTAACACGGGCATCGTCATCGTCGATCGCAATCTGCTGATCGAAACACTCAACCCGGCTGCGGAAAACATCCTGAGCATCAGCCGGACCCGCGCCCGTAACCAATCCCTGCTGCAATTATTTGGCGACGACGAAGAACTTCGGGACATCCTGCAGCGGGTGCAGGAAAGTGGCGCCAACTACGCAAATGAAATGCGCCTGGCACCCACCGAGATACATGCCGAAGAACGCCTTGTTGAGTGCCGTGTCTCAACGCTGGTTCGCGAAGGTTTGCGCGACGCCCTGTTGATAGAGATGTCGGACGTCACTCGCCGTACCCGAATAAGCCGGGAGAATGCGTTGCTTATCCAGCACGGCGCCGGCAGGCAAATGATTCGTCAACTCGCACATGAAATCAAAAACCCGCTTGGTGGTTTGCGTGGCGCAGCGCAGCTGCTCGAGCGGCAACTCGAAAGCGATGAACTCAAGGAATATACGGACGTCATCATCAGCGAGGCAGATCGGTTGGCCGCGCTCGTTGACACCCTGCTTGGCCCTGGCGGCCCACCGAACAAGCGACCCCAGAACGTTCACGAATTGCTCGAGTATGTCGTCAGGCTGGTTCAGCCGGAACTGGGTGATCATATTCGCATCTGCCGTGACTATGATCCCGGCTTGCCCCAGATCGAACTGGACCGGGACCAGATGGTGCAGGCGTTTCTTAATCTCATCAGAAACGCCGTCACAGCACTCGATGGACAGGGGCTGATTACTCTTCGCAGTCGCGCGGCGATGAATTTCACGATAGGCGAGGTGCGTCACCCCGTGGTCGCCAGTATCGAGATTCAGGACGATGGCCCGGGGATAGCACCGGAACTACAGGATTCCATTTTTTATCCTTTGGTGACCAGTCGGCCGGATGGCACGGGTCTTGGCCTGCCCGCGGCCCAGGAACTCATCAGTCGTCACGGGGGCCTGATCGAGTTTGACAGCCGCCCGGGGAAAACCGTGTTTCAGGTGCTCATCCCACTTACGGTGTCGGAAGATCAAAATGGATAGCCAATTGCAGGTATGGATCGTCGATGACGACCAGTCGGTCCGTTGGGTGCTGGAAAAAGCACTGCACCAGGCTGCTATGCAAACACGCTCTTTCGAACGTGCTGAGCACTTGCTCGAAGCCCTGGACGAGAACCAGCCGGACGTATTGATCACCGACGTCCGCATGCCCGGCATGGATGGTCTGACCCTGCTAAGCCGGCTAAGCGAGCGATGCCCTGAACTGCCGGTCATCGTGGTGACCGCCCACAGCGACCTGGACAACGCGGTGGCCGCTTACCAGGGCGGTGCGTTTGAATACCTGCCAAAACCTTTTGACGTAGACGAAGCCGTCAGGCTCGTGGAGAAGGCCGCCCGGCAAGGCGGCCACGCAATCGGCGGCGCAACGCAGCCCAAGCGGCGATATTCCATCGTTAATTGGACAGGCGCCTGCGATGCAGGAGGTGTTCCGCTCAATAGGGCGGCTTGCACGTTCAAGCATGACCGTCCTGATTACCGGCGAATCCGGAACGGGTAAGGAACTTGTCGCTCAGGCGCTGCATCAGCACAGCCCCCGCGCGGGAAAGCCCTTCGTGGCACTCAACACGTCGGCGATCGCGGCCGAATTACTCGAATCCGAACTGTTTGGTCACGAGCGCGGCGCTTTTACAGGCGCCGATGCCCGTCGTATAGGACGTTTTGAACAGGCAGACGGCGGCACACTCTTTCTCGATGAAATCGGTGATATGTCTCCGGCATTGCAGACACGCTTGTTGCGGGTGCTTGCCGAAAGCGAGTTCTACAGAGTCGGCGGGCAAGCGTCGATTCGGGTCGATGTCCGGGTGATTGCCGCGACGAATCAGGATTTGGCGCGCGCGGTGAAGGAAGGGCGCTTTCGCGAAGACCTGTATCACCGAATTAATGTTATGCGAATCAACACCCCGCCATTGCGCCATCGTCGCCAGGATATCCCGGCGCTCCTGAATCACTATCTTAGTGATGCAGGTACGGAGCTTGGTGCCGCGGCGAAGGTCATCAACAGTGACGCCATGGACCTGCTGCAAAGTTACGACTGGCCCGGAAATGTTCGCCAGCTGGTTAACGCGTCACGCAGACTGACGGTAACGGCGCCAGGCGGCGTGATCACCGCGGCGGACATTCCCGAAGACCTGGGTGGCCAGTCTGGCGGCAAAGGACTGCAGGAAGAATGGACCCAGAGCCTGGCCTTCTGGGCCGAAAAAGAACTCGTGCATGCCGAGACCAAGCCGCTGGTCGAGGCGGCCTTGCCGGAATTCGAAAAAACGCTGATCAGAATTGCCCTGACGAAGGCGAAGGGGCACCGGCAGGACGCCGCGAAGTTACTCGGCTGGGGCCGTAATACCCTTACGAGAAAAATCCGTTCATTAAATCTGGACTAGCAGCAGACGAGCTTCAGGTATCGCGACAGACGGTCAACGCTATCGAGAAGGGCAAATTTGATCCGAGCTTGCCTCTGGCGTTCCGCGCGGCGCGTCTATTCGATATGGCTATCGGGGAAATCTTCGAGGATGAGGCCGCGGGTTGAGGCAATACCTGTTGAGGGCTGATCAAACAGAGAGGGTGCCGACAAGCTCAGACACGGATGTCATTGCATGTCTGTGCAGGTAGTCAGCTATGCCTGAGTTTATGTCTCGGCACAGCAAAGGGTCATAGAAAAGAGCGGTACCTACGCCGACCGTTGACGCCCCGGCGATCATAAATTCAATTGCATCGGTTGCGCTGACAATACCACCCTGTCCAATAACAGGAATATTGTTCGGGCCGGCCACCTCGTACACCTGGTGAACCTTAAGCAATGCGATTGGTTTAATGGCCGGACCGGAAAGACCGCCGCGCACGTTACCGATAATCGGCTTTCGTTGTTCCGCATCAATGGCCATACCCATCACAGTATTGATGACAGCCAGCGCATCCGCACCGGCTTCAATACAGCGGCGAGCATTCTCCTGGATGTCAGTCTGGTTCGGTGACAACTTCGCAATGATCGGTTTGTTCGTATTGTTACGGCAGGCCGCTACGACCCGCGCAGACATATCCGGATCGTTGCCGAACGAAACGCCACCTTCCTTGATATTCGGGCAGGAAATATTGATCTCTATCGCATCGATCGGAGAGTCGTCGAAGCGGCGGGTGACAGCGGCATAGTCCTCTACGGTCGATCCGCACACGTTCGCCATAAAACGCGTTTCATCGAAATCCAGGGCGGGGAGTATCTCGTCGACAACTTTGTCAACTCCAGGGTTTTGCAAACCGATGGCATTCAGCATTCCCATCGGTGTTTCATAAACACGGTGTGGCGCATTACCCAGTCGGGGCTCGAGGGTTGTACCCTTTAAAACGATCGCACCAACGTCTCGGTTCGAGAATCCTTCTATGCGCGTATATTCCTCGCCAAACCCGACGCAGCCGGATAGCAGGACGATCGGTGTATCGAGCGCGAGTCCGCAGAAATCAGTTTTGAGGGATGGATGAGGCGTCATCGAAAATAAGGTCGTATGAATATGTTCATGCCGCGCGCGATCTTACACATCTATTGGTGCAAAATGCATAGCCTATGTTCAGCCTCATTCTGTACGAGCCGGAGATCCCGCCCAATACCGGTAATATCATACGCCTTTGTGCCAATACCGGCACAAAGCTGAATCTCGTGAAGCCACTCGGTTTCGAGCTCGATGAACCGCGCCTGAAACGAGCGGGCCTGGATTATCGTGAATTCGCGGCCGTCGAGGTCCACGATGACCTGCCCGCTTGCCTGAGCGCTTTGCAGCACCCGCGGGTTTTCGCGCTGAGTACGCGCGGAGAAACCGACTTCTCGACGCCACAATTCACTGAGAGTGACGCTTTCCTGTTTGGGCCGGAGACACGAGGATTACCCCAGGAAATTCTCGATTCGTTGCCACCAGGGCAGACCCTTCGATTGCCGATGCTAAAGACAAGTCGCAGCCTTAACCTGTCCAACGCGGCTGCGATCATGGTCTATGAGGCGTGGCGACAACTGAATTTCCCCGGGCGTGGGTAGGCTACTCGGGCTTGAGGCCTCTGCGCATCAATGTGCCGACAGCTTCGCGCGGCGCTACGCCCTCATAGAGAATGCGGTAGATTTCATTACAGATCGGCATGACAACCTGCGCTTCCTCTGCAACCTCTTTGACGGCTTTCGCGGCCAGCACTCCCTCGACAACCTGTTGTATCTCTTCCTGCGCTTCTTCCACCGATTTACCACGCGCCAGTGCCAGACCCATGCGCCGATTGCGCGAGAGGTCATCTGTACAGGTAAGAACGAGATCCCCCATTCCGGCCAGCCCCATGAAAGTCTCGCTGTTTGCACCAAGCGCTACGCCAAGCCGCATCATCTCGACCAGGCCCCGGTTAATCAGCGCTATTCGTGTGTTGGCGCCGAAGCCAAGGCCATCGGACAATCCCGCGCCAATAGCCAGAACATTCTTGACGGCGCCCCCTACCTCCACGCCGACCATATCCTCGGAGGTATATGCCCGAAAGTTATCTCCTGACAGCGTGGTGGCCAGCTCACTGGCAAAAGCGGCGTCATTAGCGGCGATAGTCATCGCAGTTGGCAGGCCCTCTCCTACCTCTTTTGCAAACGTCGGTCCCGATAACACCGCGATCGGCTGTTCGTCACCCAGAATTTCACGCGCGACCTGGTGCGGCAGCTTGCCGGTCGACAATTCAAAACCCTTTGTCGCCCAACAAATTCGCGCGCCGTCATCCAGCATCGGAGCCACCCGCGACAGCGTTTCACGCAAGCCATGACTGGGTACCGATATCAGCACGTCCTTTGCGCCCGCCACGCATTCCTGCATATCCATTACTACGTGAATATTCTCTGGAAACTCCGCGCCTGGAAGATAACGATCATTGCAACGGTTTTGATCGATTGCCTTCAGCTGGTCACGATCTCTGCCCCATAAGCGAACCGATCTGCCGCTGCGCGCAAACTGCAACGCAAGCGCCGTGCCCCAGGATCCGGCACCGAGAACCGCTATTGGCAGTTTGTTCGCTGGCATCCGTCGCGAACTCAGTGGGAGTTGCCGCCGTTGCCGCCGTTGCCGCGTTGCCGCCGTTGCCGCCGTTGCCGCCGTTGCTACCGGACGATTCCGCCGCGGCCCGTGCTTCCGCCTGCATGACACCCTGGGCGTAGAGCGCATCAAAATTGATCGGCTGCAGGACGAACTCAGGAAAACCACCCCTGGAAATCATCGAGGCAATCGCTTCACGTGCGTACGGGAAAAGAATGTTGGGGCAGAAACTGCCTACCAGCGCCTTCATTTCGTCGTCGCTATAGCCGGACAAATGAAAGATGCCCGCCTGGTGCAGTTCGACCAGGAACGTCGTTTTATCATCTTCCTTCGCTTCAACCGTGACCGCCAACACAACTTCGTGGGTATTCTCCGATACGGTCGAATGGGTGCTGCGCAGATTCAGGTCCGTCTTTGGTGCCCAGTCAGTCTTGGCGAATACCTGCGGCGCGCGGGGTGATTCAAAGGAAAAGTCCTTAACGTAAACCTTCTGAATCGCGAGTTGCCGCTCGGGTGCCTTTTCATCGCTCTCTGCCATGTTTCTTTCCTGTTTGTTTATTGTTTAATCGTGCCGCTGAGTAACTCATCCAGCGCGCCTTGTTTATCTAACGCATACAGCTCGTCGAACCCGCCGATCGATTTGTCGTCAATGAAGATCTGGGGCACTGTTTTGCGGCCGCTCAATTGCTCCATCCTGGCGCGAAGCCCGGCGTCCTGACTGACGATAATGTCTTCAAATTCGACGCCTTTCTTCTTCAGCAACATTCGCGCGGCCAGGCAGAACGGGCACTGTTCCGTGCTATACATTACTACTGTCGCGGCATTGTTGGATGTCATTGTTACGGTTCTTGCCCGGCTTGTGCAGGATCGGGCGTTGTCGCTATCCTTTATTCTTGCCTTTGGTTTTCTTCCCCGTAACGAGCGGCAGGTTCGCCTGGGTCCAGGCCGAAATGCCGCCCTTGAGGCCGTAGACGCTTTCGGCGCCGGATTTTCGCAAAGACGTGACCGCCCGAGCCGCAGTCGTTCCCGCGTCGCAGACGGCAAGAATAGGTTTGTTCTTGTACTTGTCGATCTTGCTCTGATGTGCCTCGAGCTCATCGAACGGTATGTTCTTCGCACCAACAATGTGCCCGCGAGCAAAAGCGTCCGCACCGCGCAAATCGATAACGACCGCGTCGGCGTTTATCAGGCTAACAGCTGCCTGAGGCTCAATATTGGTAATACCACTCGCCTGGCGCCGCAGCTCCGAAAATATCAACACCAAAAAACTGATCATCAAAGCGGTGACGAGAATCACGTGGTTTGATGCAAATTCAAGATAGGTATCCATGGTTATCCAAATACTTAAATCCTGTGTCGCCAATCAGGCCCGGCCAAACGAACAAGCGACCCCAGGGTAGTAAACTGTTACGGGCGGATCGCCCAGTATACCAGCGCCGGGAAGCCGCTGGTGCAATGATGCGCAAAGCATTTACACTTCACAGCCATGAATCTCGTGCGCCCACTTTTGCTTGTCATCGCCCTGTGCCTGGCGGGCCCGGCACTGAGTCAGGATAAGGACCTGACCAAGATCAAAGAGCGTGAACTGGAGGCGGTGCGCGAGAAGATCAGTGTCCTCAAGGTCAGCATGGACAAGCGGGCTGCGGAGCGGGACCGCATCACGGGTGAACTGCAGTCCTCGGAAGTGCTGATCGCGGAGAAGCGCTCGCGTGTGCGCGAACTCGAGCGTCAGCGGAGTTTCAGCGAGAAAAAAAGGGCCGATCTGTCAACGAAACTCGAATCAAGAGAAACGGAGCTGACCGTCGAGACTGATCAACTGTCCGCGCAGGTTGTTGCTGCTTACACCAGCGGAGAACAGGAGCGTATCAAGCTGCTGTTGAACCAGCACGATCCGGCCACGCTGGGTCGGCTCATGACCTATTACCGCTATATGAGTGAATTTCGTGGCGCTAACATCAAGTCGGTTAACGGACACATTGCCGAATTATCCGCTTTACGGGAGCAGGCGTCTGCCGAGGAAGCGCGGCTTGCCGGGCTGGCGCGGGCGCGTTACGCCGAACTGGCGGAGTTGAATGCGGCACAGGAAAATCGGCAGCAGCTCCTGGCGTCGCTCAAATCCAGGATCGCACTTGAAGGCACGGAGATTGAACGTCTCGCGGCAGAGGAACAGGACCTGGCGCGTCTCATCATCGAGCTGACCAGTATCTTGTCGGACTATCCGATTACATCCGAAGAGCCATTCAGCACCCTGAAAGGCAATCTGACCTGGCCAATCGCTGGCAGTCTGATTAACGATTTCGGGCAACCTCGCGCGGGTGGCCTCAAGTGGAACGGTGTCGTGCTTTCCGCGCCGCGTGGTCAGGAAGTGCGGGTGATTTACCATGGACGGGTCGTTTTCGCGGACTGGCTGGCCGGGATGGGCCTTTTGGTTATTGTCGATCACGGCGAAAATTACATGACCCTGTACGGCTACAACGAAACCACGTTGAAAAGCGCCGGTGACTGGGTCGCGCCGGGAGATGTGATCGCAACTGTCGGCGATAGCGGCGGCCAACAGCAAACCGGCCTGTATTTCGAGGTCCGGCAGGGCACGAAGCCGTTGAACCCGCGTACATGGGTATCCAGGCAACCGGGTCGGCGTTAGCGATCTGCCGGCGCCAGGTGGTATTGCGCCAATGGTCACGTCGGCGGCGGCAAAATGTTGTGCTATCTTGCAAGACCCGCTGTGTAACGGTTAAGTTCAGCGACACCCTATGACTATAAGAATAAGAGCAATCCTCGTCGTGGTAATTGGCACCATCCTCGGTGTCAGCCTGTCACTGGGCGGGGGCGCCATAAACAGCCGCGCTACTGCCAACACCCGTGACCTGCCGTGGGAGCAAGCGCGCCTGCTGGCAGAGGTCATGGAGCGCGTCAAACGGGATTATGTTGAGCCGATCGACGATAATGTACTGCTCGAAAATGCTATTCGCGGCATGGTCTCCGATCTCGATCGACATTCGGCGTATCTCAATGCCGACGAATACAAAGACATCCGCGTCAGCACCAGTGGTCGGTACACCGGGGTCGGCATCGAGATCAGCGTCGTCGGTGGTGCGATATTGGTGGTGGCCCCGATCGATGGTACTCCCGCGCAAAAAGCCGGCGTCATGGCTGGTGATGAGATCATCGCGATCGGCGACCATTCGGTTGCTGACGATGGACTGGAAGATACGATTCAGAAGCTTCGCGGGCGCTCCGGTACGCCGGTCTCGATGCGTGTGCGACGATCAGGCTATGATGATCCATTAACGTTTCGCCTGACCCGCAAGAGAATTGATGTCGCCAGCGTGCGTCACGAGATTCTGGATGAGTCGGTCGCTTATCTCCGGCTCAGCCAGTTCAATCAGACGACCGCCGATGAAGTATCCCGCGCGCTTGATGAGATGATGGAGGAAGCGCAGGACAACACCGGCAACATGTTGACCGGAATGATTCTCGACTTGCGCAATAACCCCGGCGGCGTTCTCGACGCCGCTGTCGATATAACCGACCTGTTTCTGAATGATGGCGTCATTGTCTCGGCACAGGGCCGCTCGCCAGAGTCGCGATTTACCCGTAGTGCTCGGGAAGGGGATGTGCTTGATGGGGCCGCCATAGCCGTGCTCGTCAATGGTGGTTCTGCCTCGGCGTCCGAGATCGTCGCCGGTGCACTCCAGGATCATAACCGCGCGACGATTGTCGGAACCAAAACATTTGGCAAGGGGCTCGTGCAAACGGTGATGCCGTTATCGAAAGGTCGTGCCATCAAGCTGACGACCTCGCACTATTTCACGCCGTCCGGAGACTCTATCAATGAAGTCGGCGTGCAGCCCGACATCTATATAGAAGACCCGGGGCAGCACCCGGATCAGAGTCTGCGCGCAATGCTCGATCGCGAGGGGGACGTGCAGCTCATAGAAGCACTCGAGTTGCTACGCAACAGACCGATTCTGCAATCATTGGCACCTGACTAAAAAGGTCTTGGTAAACACAACGAATGGCGCGTCAAGACGTCAAAAGTAATCTGGAGCGTCTCAGCCAGGCCCTGATCCTGCTGCTATTTGGCGTCTGTGCGGCCGCCGAAACGCCGTCTCCCCGAATTGCTATCATAATTGACGACCTGGGTTACCAGAAAGCCGCCGGTGAGCGAGCAATCGGTCTGCCAGGTCCGATTGCCTACGCCATCCTGCCAAACACCCCAAGGGATGCCTATCTCGCAAAATTCGCACACGCTCACGGCAAGGAAGTTCTGTTGCATCTGCCGCTGCAAGCAGAGCGCGACCAGAACGCCGTCGGCGGCAGCCTGTTACTGGACATGAGCCGACAGCAATTCTTGCAGGCATTCGCCAGCAGTATCGACGCCGTGCCGTACGCGGTCGGGGTCAACAGCCATCGCGGCAGCTTGTTGACTCGCCACCCGGGCCATATGAGCTGGTTGATGGAAGAAATCCTTGCTCGGGGAGGCCTGTTTTTTGTGGACAGTTACACAACCGCGGAAAGTGTTGCGCTGCGGGTTGCCAATGAGAATGGCGTACCAGCGCTGCGGCGGGATGTTTTCCTGGATCCCGACACCGAACCGGAAACGTTGATTCGCGAGTTTGCGCGCTTGAAGAAACTGGCGCGGCAACGCGGATTCGCTGTCGGTATCGGTCACCCTTACGCCGGTACCCTGGCGTTTCTGGAAAAAGCGCTGCCCTCGCTGGCGGAAGAAGGTTACGACCTGGTCAGCATTGGCGATCTGGTTGCATCGCGGGCGACTCCGGCTCCCACGACTGCAGACTGAGTCATGAGTTTCTACAGTGAGAGAATTCTTCCGGGTCTTATCGACAAGATTTGTTCGGCAAGCCCGAATCAAAAACAGCGACAAAAAATCGTTCCTTTGGCAAGGGGTGCCGTTCTCGAGGTCGGTTTTGGCAGCGGGTTGAATCTGCCGTTCTACAGGGCCGAAAAGGTAAGCAAGATATGGGGGCTGGAGCCGTCCGCAGGAATGCGCGCCAAAGCTGAACCACTGGTTAATGCAGCGTCGATCGAGGTCGAATTGATCGATCTGCCTGGAGAAGAAATCCCGCTGGAAAAAGAGAGCATCGACACCGTTCTCGTCACCTATTCTTTATGCACGATTCCGGACGCCGTGAAAGCGCTGGAAGGTATGCGGCGGGTACTAAAGCCCGGTGGCCAACTTCTGTATTGCGAACATGGGCTGGCGCCTGACGAGGACGTTGTTCGCTGGCAGAATCGGCTCAACCCCGCGTGGCGTAAAATTGCCGGCGGATGCGAAATGAATCGCGATATTCCCGGATTATTGCGCGCTGGCGGATTCAGGGTGAGCTCCGATGAGCGCATGTATATTCCTGGAATCAAAGTCCTTTGTTATAACTACTGGGGCTCGGCGGTGGCCGCATAGAGAACCCATAAAGGGTTGAACATTGAGCGGCAACCAGCGTCTAAAGCGTGGACAGTTTTGTGTGAAATCGTGATGAAAAGACAATCCAGAAACACCCTGGCAACCATTATTTTCGTGGCACTGTGTCCCCTCGGCAGCGGCGCGGTTGCTCAGGATGAGCCCGCCAGGCCCAAGGATACAGTCGCCTGCACCATGCAATATGACCCGGTTTGCGGCAGTGATGGAAGAACCTATTCCAACGATTGCGTGGCCCGTGTTGCGGGCGCGCAAATCGTGGGCCAGGGAGAATGCCCCCGGGTTGCGCCACTGCAGGGCACCTCGCCGGACGACGCACCCCTGGCCGGCGAGCTCTGCCCGGAACGGTTCAACCCGGTCTGCGGTGAGGATGGCAATACCTATGGTAATGAATGTCTCGCGGCAGTCGCCGGCATCGAAGAAGTGACGGCGGGGGCGTGTGTGACTGAATTAGAAAGCTGTCCGAATGATTTTGAACCGGTCTGTGGTGTCGACGGGAACACGTACAGCAATGTCTGTTTTGCGAGCGCCTCCGGCGTCGAGATTCAGGATCTGGGCGCTTGTCCGGGGACGGGATGTCCAGCTGACTACGATCCCGTATGTGGCGTGAATGCCCGCACGTACCAGAATCGTTGCGAGGCAGAACTCGACCGGGTACCGGTACAGCGTCAAGGCATATGTGACGTCAACAATTGTCCAAAAATCTATATTCCGGTTTGTGGCCCGGACGGAACCACGTATGACAATGCATGCGAAGCTCAGGCTGCTGCTGTCGAGGTAGTGACGCAGGGTGCGTGTAACATGCGCCCTTGTCCGAACCTGTATGTTCCGGTATGTGGGGCAGACGATCTGACCTACGGCAACGCGTGCCTCGCGGAACGGGCCGGGGAGCGGATCATGCACGCGGGGCTTTGTGAGGCGCAGGGTCGAAACTGTCCCCGCGACTATCAGCCGGTTTGCGGGCTTAACGGCGTGACCTACGAAAACGATTGTCAGCTCCAGAATGCCGGCGAGACGCTCGCCTACGCGGGCGCATGCGTCGGACAATAGGCTTACCGCAGGCTGGCCTCTATTCCCGGATCAGGTCTTTGTGCAGTGTGTGGGCATGACTCCAATAGAATTAGTCAGAAACTGGATTGATTATTTTAATGCTGCTGATATTGACGGGCTTCTGAGCCTCTATGCTCCCGGTGCGCTCAATGATCAGGTTGTTTTTGACGAGCCGTTAACAGGAAAAGCCGCCATCAGAGAGATGTTTGAGCTGGAGTTTTCGAGAGCGAAGATGGTGTGTATCGAAGAACATATCTACGCGTGTGGCGACACGGCGATACTCCAATGGCGAGATCCGCTCGGCTTGCGAGGCTGTGGCTTCTTTGAAGTGCGAGATGATCAGATCGTGCACCAAAAAGGCTACTTCGACCAGCTGACATTTTTCAAAATCCAGGGACTGCCGGTTCCGGAAAATTACCTCAAGCCTTAGTCCGGGCGACGCGCTTGTCTAGCAGCGGGCCGGGATGCATCTACCAGGCCGACTCCAGGCGTCCTTCACCATTGTCCCGGTAAGGCATCCACAGCAAACCAATCAACGGTACGCTGATATCAGTCGCCTTGGCCTTTACCTCAACCTCGGTGAGTTCTTCTGCCTGGGCGTCAAACGCATCATCCAATGCGTCAACTTCTTTCTGCAGCTCGTTTTCGAGCGCTGCCAGATCGCCGCTGACTTTCTTCGCAGTCTCTTTTGCGCGGGCCACATCGCCTGCTTCCTTGCGAGCGCCCGAAGCGCTGCGAATAGCGGTTCCCATCTTGCTCGCCGATGCGCTCGTCAGTTTTTTACGGCCCAGTACCGCACCGAGAATGGCGGTGCCAAAAGAGATGGCGGTGTCGAGTTTCTTCTTGCTTGACTGTTGTTGTTCGCGCTCGATGGCCTGTTGGGCACGCAGCAGACGACTTTCCAGTGTCGTCGCCTTCGATGCATAGCGCTTGCGCAGCTTGGCAATCGCAACATCGCGTCGTTCGTTCGCGAGTTGCTGCAATCGAATCCGGAAATCACCTTCTGTTTCTTCGGCGGCCGACGTCAATTTGTACTTCTTGCTGCGATAGAGCGTGATTGCCTGGTTTTGCCGCAACCAGCGCTTGAAATCACGATTCCAGGCCGCGTATTTTTTGGCGTTGGCCGCGTCAGCAGGAAATTCCGCATAACTGGCGCTGGCATCCCCATCGCTGATCAGGTCATCAGCCAGGAAATCCAATGGCTCTGCGTTGTCCCAGTCGATCGCGACGGGACCCTCCTCGAATTCGACCACAAACAATATTTCCCTGCGGTCGTTCACATCGTAACGCGCATTGGAGAAGGTCATGTCGCCGGCGGCGACCAGCCGGGAGAAATACTGCAGACCATCACCGGATGCCGGAAGATAGAATTGCCTGATCGACGGTGGCAATAAAGGCGCATCAGTCCCCGGTGCCGCCGGTTTCAAAGCGGGTGCTGTGCTGGCATCGGCCGTGGACGATTTTCTATCCGCCATGAGGGTTTTGATCTGATCGCGGGTTAGCGGCCCGGCGAGATACGACATGACCCAGCGGGTGTTGAATACGACGGTGTCTTCTTCGTGAACGTTATGCAGCAGGAATCGCCTCTTGCCCAGACCTGCCAGCGTCCTCTCCATGCGTTGCCGATCAAATGCGCCACCCTGGTTTGCGCCTTCGAGACCCTCCATGACGCGCGCCTTGTCGCGTTCAGTTTGCAGGCGGCCGATAAACCATGTGCCGGTGTTCGAAAGGCCTTTATAGTCGAGATCAACCGGGTTCTGTGTGGACAGAACCAGACCTAAGCCGTAGGCACGCGCCTGTTTGAGCAAGGTCAGCAACAGACGCTTGGTCGGCGGGTTCGCCACCGGCGGCATGTAACCGAAGATCTCGTCCATATACAGGATCGCGCGCAGGCTCGAGGTACCCTGCTGTGCCCGCATCCATGCAATGAGGTCATTCAGCAACATCGCCACGAAGAACATGCGCTCGTTCTCGTGGAGATGCGCAATCGACATTACCGATATGCGCGGCTTGCCGGATTCGGTATAGAGCAGCTTGCCGGAGTCCAGCGCCTCGCCTTCCATCCACACGCTAAAGCCGGGCGCTGCAAGGAGATTATTCAGGCGCATTGCCAGGCCGAAACGATCCTTGGACGGATAGAAAGATTCAATATCCATGACGCCGACGCGGCTTATCGGCGGCGTTTGGATGGCCGCAATCAGTGCGGCGATGTCGAGGTCGCGCCCGTCCTGCCAGGCGTGATCGAGAATCTGCGATATTAGAATGTGCTCACGACTGGTAATGGGGTCCGCATCGATCCCAAGCAACGAAAGAATGCTCGTCGCCGTAGCCTGAACACGTTCCCGATAGAGGTCACCATCTTCCATCAATACCGGCTGCGGTGCCGTGAACGATCGCAATACCGAAACAGGCTGGCCGGCGTTGCTGCCCGGGGTGTAGATCGAGACGTCAGTTTTCTCGCGAAACTTTTCTATCCTCGCGCCGTCCTGCCCCGAGCCAGCGAGACCCTTCTTCCACAGAGCCGCCTGCCCCTTGGCATATTCGTCCGCCGTCTGGCCCTTGTCACTCGCAGCGCGGGTATTGATCCATGGCCGGAAACTGTCAGCATCGAATTTCGGAAACGTCAGCATCAGGTTACCGAGATCGCCTTTCGGATCGATCGCGATCACCGGAATATTATCCATGGCGGCTTCTTCGAGGATGCCAATGCCGAGCCCGGTCTTGCCGGACCCGGTCATGCCGATGATCACCGCGTGCGTGGTCAGGTCCTTGGCGTCATACAGCACCAGGTCATCGGTGCGCTCGTCGGTCTCGGTGTTGTGCCGTTTTCCGAGATAAAAAGCGCCGAGCTTTTCGTAATCAAGCATCAGATTTTCTCACTCCGACTTCGCTGCGGCGATGCGATACATCCAGAAGCAGACCATGGCGATTATCACCAGCCCAACACCGCCACCAAACTGCAAGGATTCACCCAGCGCAAACACGTCCGGGTTGCCTGACCGCACAATCGGGATCGCCATAAGGATACCGACGAGTGCTTCACCGGTAATCAGGCCAGCAGCAAACAACATGCCGTGACGCATACTCTTCTCACCGTCGACGCCGCGTTTCGCATGCACCCTGGAGGCGAAATGCGCGATCAGCCCGCCCACGAGAATCGACGATGAGAGTTCCAGCGGCAGGTAGATGCCAACAGCGACCGCGAGCACCGGGGCGCGGAATGAAGAACCTTTCGCCTTCAAGATCTCGTCGGTGATGATCACGAGGACGCCAACGACTGCACCAATCAGTGCCATGGTCCACGGCAAGCCGCCCTGAAACACACCCTGCGCGACCGAGGCCATCAGCGTCGCCTGCGGCGCCGACAAGGGGTTGGGATGTTCTGCTGTAGGCACACCGATTCCATAAGCCTGCAGCAGCAGATTCAGGATCGGCGCCATGACGAACACCGCCGAGAGAACGCCCACGCCCTGCATGACCTGCTGTTTCCACGGGGTGGCGCCGAGTATGTGGCCAGCCTTCAGGTCCTGCATGTTGTCGCCGGCGATGGCGGCCGCGCAACAAACCACGCCGCCTATCATGATGGCGGCCGAAGGTCCTATGCCGGAATCCGCGCCCATCATCGCGAGCAGTACGAGCGACGCAAACAGAATGGTCGCGATCGTAATTCCGGAGATAGGGTTGTTTGATGAACCGACCAGGCCAGCCATGTAGCCAGCGACGGAAGAAAACAGAAAGCCGGCGACAACCATGATGAGCGTCATCGAAATACTGATGCCGAAGTTGGAGACGATATTCTGGTAGAGAACGAAGATTGGAATGACAAAAATGCCAATACCGATCATCACGAACTTCATCGGCATATCCTGTTCGGTATGATGGGTCGCCGCCGCCGGACCTGCTTTGTACTGTGCCAGGCCGCTCTTGACGCCGTCGACAAGCGAACCGCGCATCGATATCAATGCCCACACGCCGCCGACGACCATCGAGCCGACGCCAAGGTAACGGATCTGCTGACTCCAGATTGCGCCGGACAGGTCTTCGGCACTGGCGCCTGCGGCGTGCATCGCGGCCAGCCCGGGGCTGCTATCCAGGAAGAATGTCGAGTAAATCGGTATTCCCAAGTACCAGGATATCGCACCGCCAGCGAATACCAGCACAGCAATGTTGAGGCCGACGATAAAACCGACACTGATCAACGCCGGTGACAGGTTAATGCCCACATAGCCAATTGTAGAGCTGCCAAAATAGCGGGCTGCCTGTGCAGTGCCTGTGAGTAGCTTCAACCCCGTTGCGGCAAACTTGATCACCGCGCCCGTGATCGCCGCCATTGCCAGGAACCTGATCCCACCGGAAGGATCGTCTCCCACCTTGAGGACCTCAGCGGTTGCCACGCCTTCCGGGTAAGCGAGATTCTGTTCGACGATCAGCGACCGTCGCAGTGGAATGGTAAACATTACACCGAGCAGGCCACCGAGTCCGGCGATGGCGCTGACCCACCAGTAATCGAAGACATTCCAATAGCCGAGTATGATCAACGCCGGAATAGTGAAAATAACGCCGGCGGCAAGTGACTCGCCGGCAGATGCCGCAGTCTGCACAATATTGTTCTCAAGAATATTTGAAGTCTTGAACATGCGCAGTATGGCCATCGATATGACGGCGGCCGGGATGGACGCGGAAACCGTCAGGCCGGCAAACAAACCCAGGTATGCATTAGCGCCTGCAAGCACAGCCGAGAGAACGATGCCAAGCAGTATTGCCTTGACGGTCAGTTGCGGTAGGGCGGGCGGTGAATTCATGGACCTCTCCGGTTCTTCTTGTTGTTTTCAGGATTGTTCCGCCGTCAGCAATAAACGCGCAGCAAACGCATTTTAGCTGACAGCGCCGGCCATGCCTATCAGATGCGGGAACCGGGGCGGCAACACAGGCCCGGTATGGTACCTTTGGCGCAGCCGCATCGCGCTGTCTGCGCCTAATAATGAATTCCGACAACAAACAGGCAGGCGCGCCGTTACCCGGCAGAAACCGCGGCGCATTCGCGAAAGAGGACGCAAATGACCCATATCATCGTCGTTGTTGCTTATGTCCTGATGCTTCTCGGCATCAGTGTTTACAAGAGCCGCACGGTCAAGTCGGCTGAAGACTTCATGGTTGCCGGACGCAGCGTGCCGGTCTATATGCTGGTCGCAACACTGGTCTGTACCTGGATCGGCTCAGGCAGTTTGTTCGGGACGGCCGGCCTGACGTTTCGGACCGGCATATCCGAGCTGTGGTTTTCTGCCGGCGCGTGGGTTGGCATTTTGGTCATCTACATGATTGCCGCACGTGTCCGACGCATTGCGCAGTACACGCTGACGGACCTCCTCGAGAAACGCTATAACCAGCTGGCCAAGGTGCTCGGTACGGTAACGATCATCATTGCCTATATGGTTATTGCCGGTTACCAGTTCAAAGGCGGCGGCCGGTTTATAGCGATCCTGTCGGATGGTTCGATCACACCCGAGACGGGAATGATCATCGCCGCTTTTCTGATTGTGGGATTCACCATGTTGGCCGGTATGGTGTCGATCGTGTCCATCGATATTTTCAACGGCAGCATCATGTTGCTGGCAATGATTGTTACGCTGCCGTTCGCGATTTCCGGGCACGGCGGCCTGGACGCCGTGATCGCCACGATTCAGCAAACGGAGCCAACCCATCTCTCCATCATGGGGGGGCATGACTTCATTTGGGTTGTAGGAATCGCATTGCCGACGTTCCTGTTGTTGATGAGCGAAAGCAGCATGTATCAGAAATTTTCGTCCGCCGATAACGAACAGAACGCGCGTAAAGCGGTGCTGGGAATGTTCATCGGTGTGGTCGTTGTTGAGACACTGATGATGTTGATCGCGCTGGTTGGTTTTGCGATTTATGCTGACGACCCGCGATTCTTTATGGCTGACGGCAGTGTCAATCGGGCCATGGCTGAAGAGATTATCCTGCGCATCGGTTTTGAACAGCTACCGGTCATTATCGGCTCACTGTTGCTTGCCGCTGGCGCTGCTATTGTCATTTCGACGGGCAACACGTTTCTGATGGTGACATCGACAAATGTGACCCGCGATATCTTTCAGGCGTTTTTCTACAAGGACGCGACTCAAACCCAGATTGTCTGGATACAGCGAGCCTGCATTCTTGGCATCGGCTTGCTGGCTTACCTGATGATGAGCCAGTTCGATACCATTCTGGAAATGGCGCTGATGTCGTACACAATGATTGGCGCTTCGCTTGCGCCACCTTTGCTCGCGGCCTTTTTCTGGAAGCGCGTAACCCGGGCGGGCGGTGTTGCGTCCATCGCATCGGGCATGCTGACGGTGATCGTCATCGCGGTCCTGAATTCAATCTACAAAGAAAGCGCGGAGGGCCTGAGCATTCTCGGCATCTCTTTCCCACTGGATACCGATTACATCGCGATACCCGCGGTAATCGTTTCGGTTACCACGCTGATTGTTGTCAGTCTCCTGACGGCAGCGCCCGCACAGAGCGACTGGGAAGAATTTATCGAGGCCTGAATAACGCGGTGTCAGAGGCCTCAACGGCCAGGGATTGCAAATCGACAGGCCCGGCTCTTTTACCCCGCAACGGTTTTAGTCCGCGACCGCCTCTTCCTCTTCCGGCTCTTCTTTGCGTATTGTGAAGATCTTCGACATCAAAATGCCAAGCTCGAAAAGAATGTAGATGGGTACCGCCAGCAGGGTCTGGCTGATTACATCCGGTGGCGTCAAAAACATACCGATGACGAAAGCACCGAGAAAGACATACGGCCTGGCGCCGGCAAGTTTTGCGGGCGAGATAAGGCCGGTCCATACGATCAGCACCGTGGCGATCGGCACTTCGAACGCGAGTCCAAAGGCGAAAATGATCGTAATGATAAAATCAAGAAACTTTGCGATATCGGTTTGCGCTTCGACGAGCTCCGGTGCTTCGCCAACGAAGAACTTGAATATCAACGGGAACACGACGTAGTAGGCAAAGGCGATGCCGAGGTAAAAAAGCGCAATGCTTGACGCCAGCAATGGAAACGCAAAACGTTTTTCTTTTCGATACAATCCGGGTGCGACAAATGCCCAGATCTGATAGAGGACGACCGGCATTGCGATAAACAATGCTGCAAAAAATGCCATCTTTACCGGCGTAAGAAATGTAGAGGCAACATCCGTTGCAATCATTTTACCTTCGGGCAGAACCTCCATCAGTGGTTTGGCAACCATGGTAAAGATCTCACCACGCCACGGAAGTAGCACGACGAATACAGCCAGCGTCGCAGCAAACATTTTCAGCAGGCGGTTGCGCAGCTCTACCAGGTGGGAGATCAAAGTGCCTTCTGCGAGATCCTCGTCACCAGGCGCAGCTGTGTCTTCCACTGGCTCGGTCACAGAGAGCTCTTTTCTTGTGTAGATTGACTATTGTTCTCTGCCGGGACATCGTCGACGCTGGCAGCAACCTGTTCACGATCCGCCTCCGTTACGGCGAGGTCTTCGGCATCATCGTAAATCTCTTCACTCACACCGGTTCCGATTTCATCCGCGTCGTGTGCCGGCGAAAAGTCATCGTCCTCACGCGGCAGCGTGTAGTCGGGTTCCGGCTTTTCCGTTGCAGAAGAGGTTTCGCTGTCCGTACTTTCGGGTTGGGAGCTTGGCTCGCGTGATGGTGGCGGCGGAGATTTGATGCTCAGCGTTTCGTTGAGATCGAGTTCTTCCTCAAGCTGACGCTTCATGACCCGGGTCATGCGACGGGCCTGACCCAGCCAGCCGCCGATCTGATTAGCTACGCGCGGCAGCCGCTCGGGACCCAAAACAACGAGCCCGATCAGCAGCAATATGATCAGCTCCCCGCCGCTGACTCCGAACATAGCGGTCGTCCGACCTAACTTTGGTTGTTTTTAGTGGATTCTTCGGCAGGCGTTGAGTCGAAGCTTGCGTCTTTCGACTGATCGTCGAGCTGTTCAGCCGGCTCCTGTTCCGCCGAGTCCATGGCGGAGCGAAAGCCTTTGACGGCACCGCCCAAGTCTGTGCCGAGAGATTTAAGGCGCTTGGTGCCGAATATGGCGATGACTATCACCAGTACGATCAACAGCTGCCAAATGCTTACATTGGCGAACATCGTTTTCTTCTCCTGGGGCAGCAAGCCCCTCCTGCAGTCTTTAGACCCCGCTAAACGGGGCTCGAATTATGTTCATGATACAGGCGTAAGCGCAACAAAACTGGTCGAAGATCACGCCTCCAGCCAGAAGGTCGTGCGCTGATTACAACTGGCAAATGATCATGTTTCGAGCCAAAAAGTGACCGGCCCGTCATTGACCAATGAGACCTCCATATTGGCGCCGAAAACGCCACTTTCAACCGCCGGCAGATGTTTGCGGCACTCGGCCAGAAACTGCTCAAAGTACGCTTTTCCCTTCTCCGGCGCCGCCGCCCCGGTAAAGCTCGGTCGGGTGCCTTTCGCCGTATTCGCGGCCAACGTGAACTGCGGTACGACCAGCAGCTCGAGCCGCTCATCCTTAAGGCTTCGATTCATTCTGTCATCTTCGTCTGGAAATACACGATAGGTAAGCACTCTTTCAGCCATTCTGACCGTCGTTCCGGGCTCGTCAACGGGCTGAACCGCCAGGAAAACCAGCAATCCTCGAGCAATTGACCCTGTCACATCGCCGTCGACGGTAACGCTCGCGCGGCTGACTCGTTGTATCAGGCTAATCATTTCAAGCGCTTCCGACGGTCACAGAAAAACGGCGGCCGAACATGATACCGGTCGTAGCCAGGGCAGCAAGCCGATCTAAAACTGGCGACATTCGCCGTATTAGACGCTCGCGTGGCTCATTAGTGCCTGTGGCAGGCTTCTTCTGTGGGCCGCCCGCCTCCGCTAGCCGATAGCACGGAGCAATGCTCGCCGGCTTGCCGGGCGCGCGGCAGGTCACGTCCAGGGAAGGGCAACCCGGGAGTCATTTCCGCGGCCCACACCAGGGATGGGGGCCCCGATCATCCGGTCGGGGCCATTTCCCGGGCAATATAGCCCTGTGGATAACCACTATATGACCCTCAAATACAATTATCGACCCATCAAAAACCACTTAAATCAAATTCATACTATTGTGTACTTTTTGTTCGATTCCATATAAAAAAATGGACATGAGTGGGGTTTTAATGCCATAAAAAACCAGTATGCAGGCCGCGATCTGGCTACTACACTGTCCGCCACGCCACACCGACAATAAATCAGCGAACTGGAAGAAGCATGCAAAGACGGCAATTTGTGACAGGAATAGCGGCAGCGGCGGGCGTAACAGCCTGCGCCCAGGATAATGACGCCGGTAATTCGCGCGAAACCGCGGTATCGCAGCAGACTTTCGAGTGGAACCTGGTCACGAGCTGGCCGCCCGGCCTTCCGGGCCTCGGCGTCGGCATCCAGAATATGGCAGATCGAATTGGAACAGCCAGCAACGGACGCCTGCAGATCAAAGTGTATTCAGGCGGCGAGTTGGTGCCCGCACTCGAGGTTTTGGACGCGGTTAGTCGCGGTACGGTGCAGATGGGCCACGACTCAGCCTATTACCACCGCGGAAAAGTGCCCGCAGCCCAGTACTTCACCACCGTGCCGTTCGGGCAGACCGTTCATGAGATCAACGCCTGGCTTTATTATGGTGGCGGGCTTGAGTTGTGGCGGGAGCTGTATGAACCGTTCAACGTAATACCATTCGTCGCCGGCAACACCGGCGTGCAAATGGCCGGCTGGTTTAACAAGGAAATTAACTCGGTCGAGGACCTGAAGGGACTGAAGATGCGTATCCCAGGTGTTGGCGGTGAGGTCATGCAACGCGCAGGCGCCACACAGATTACCGTGCCGGCCTCGGAAATATTCACGGCCCTGCAGACTGGCGCGATCGATGCCGCCGAGTGGGTCGGTCCGTACAACGATATCGCCCTGGGACTCCACAAAGCCGCGCGCTACTACTACTACCCTGGCTGGCACGAACCCGGTCCAATGTTGCAGTTAACGATCAACATTGATGCGTGGAATTCTTTGCCGGAGGACCTGCAGGAAATCGTTGCATCGGTTTGTCAGGCAATCAATCTCGATATGATGGCGGACTACACGTGGGGCAATGCAGTCGCTCTGGAGCAGCTAAAGCAGGACCCAAACGTCGAGCTAAGACGCTTACCAGACGACGTACTACGTCTGTTGCGTCAATACAGTCGTGAAGCCATCGAAGCAATGTCCGCGGGTGACGAATTTGCTGCACGGATCCAGGCATCCTTCGATAAATTCCAGCGCATGGCGATTCCCTATCATGAAATAACGGAACTCGCGTACCTCAACGCCAGGTCACTCTGATAACGGTTTCAATTGGCGACCGCTCAATCGTACAACCGGTCAGGCAACCAGGTCACGATGTCCGGAAATATGGCGAGAATGACCAGGGCCAGAATCTGTATTCCGACGAAGGGAACGACGCCGCGATATATCTGTCCGGTCGTTACTTCCGGTGGGGCAACGCCACGCAGATAGAAAAGGGCGAACCCGAACGGTGGTGTCAGGAACGATGTTTGCAGGTTGATGGCAATCATGATTCCCAGCCAGACGGGATCAAGCCCCATCGACAGCAAGACCGGCCCCACGATTGGCACGACTACGAATGTGATCTCGATGAAGTCGAGCACGAAACCCAGAAGAAACATGACCAGCATGACGACGAGCAGCGCACTGAACACGCCGCCCGGTAGCGCCTCGAGCACAGCCCGAACGCCGTCATCACCGCCGTAACCGCGAAAGACCAGCGAAAAAACCGAGGCACCGATCAGGATCATGAAGACCATACTGCTGATGCGAAGTGTCCCTCGCATGATCTCGCGCAGGCGGTCCATAGAGAGTCCGCTCCGCAGTATCGCAATCAGCAAGGCACCCATTGCCCCAACACCGGCTGCCTCTGTAGGCGTCGCCAACCCGCCAAGAATCGAGCCAAGGACGCCGAAAATAAGAATCAGCGGTGGCGCCAGCGCGTTAACAAGCCTGCCAAACGAAACGTGCCCGCCATCGGCAACATGCGCAGGCATGACGCTTGGCCGGAACATTGCTGTGATCACGAGATACGCGACATACAGCGCAACCAGCAATAAACCGGGAAGCAGCGCTCCAGCAAACAAATCGCCAACAGAAACCGTCTTCGGTGAAAATATGCCCTGCGAAAGCTGCGCTTGCTGATAGGCGGATGACATCACGTCGCCGAGCATGACGAGTATGATCGATGGCGGAATGATCTGCCCCAGTGTTCCCGACGCACAGATCGTACCGGCGGCAATTTCAGGTGAGTAACCGCGTTTTAGCATCGTGGGCAAGGACAGCAGACCCATGGTGACCACCGTCGCGCCAACAATCCCGGTACTTGCAGCCAGCAGCATCCCCACCAGTGTTACCGAGATCCCGAGCCCACCGCGAAGCGAACCGAAAAGAGAGCTGAGTGTCTCGAGCAGGTCTTCCGCGATTCTGGCCCGCTCGAGAGTTATTCCCATGAAGACGAACAAGGGCACCGCGACCAGTGTCTCGTTGGTCATGATGCCGAAAATTCTGCTCGGAAGACTGGACAGAAACGCAGTTTCGAAGCCACCACCGAAAACGCCGGCCACGGCGAAGATCAGCGCGGTGCCGCCCAGTGAAAAAGCCACTGGAAAACCCGCCAGGAGCAGAACTACAACAGAAATGAATAGTAAAAACGCCATCCACTCCATGCTCAGCGCCCCTTCAATTCCCGAACGGAAAGAACAGCGAGTGATAATCCCTGCAGCGAGACCAAGATCGGCATGACAAGCAGCATGGACTTGAGCAAAGGCATCAGCGGATAGGGCAGTCCACCAGCGTTGAGCGACACTTCATTAATGGCCCAGGACGCACCAACATAATCGAGCGCCTCAAACGCAAAGAAACCACACAGGGGAATGACAAAGAGAATGACACCCGCCAAATCGACGAGGGCCTGTTTCTTGCGTGACATCGTGCGATAGAAAATGTCGACACGAACGTGTTCATCCCGCTGCAGCGTATAAGCCGCACCGAGCATGAACACAGTCGCGTGCATCCAGGTCAGGGATTCCTGCAGCCAGATAAAGCCGCTATCAAAAACATATCGAATAACGACAATCACAAAGCTCACAATTACCATGGCAAGCGTGAGCCAGGCCGTCGCCCGACCCGTGGCAATACTAAAACGGTCGATCAGGGTGCCGCGCACCGATCGATCCGAATCCATCAGTGCCGCCAGAATGTCGGCGTGATCAACACCAGGAGCGTAAATATCTCAAGTCTGCCAAGTAGCATCCCGATAATTGAAATCCACTTCCCGATATCGCTCACGGTGCTGAAGCCGGCAGCAACATCTCCAAGGCCTGGACCAAGGTTGTTGAGCGTTGCCGCTACCGCAGAGAAGGCAGTCACCTGGTCAAGCCCAGTGGCCATCATGGCAAGCAGCATGATGCCAAAGACGACGATGTAGACTGAAAAGAAACCCCAGACAGCGTCGACAACTCTGAAATTGACCGCGTTATTCCCAAGCTTAACGGGTATTTCGGCGTTGGGATGAACAAGGCGAACAATTTCACGAGCACCCTGCTTCGCGATCAGAAGCCAGCGAACAACCTTGATGCCTCCGGCCGTCGACCCACCACAGCCGCCAATAAAACTTGCGAAGATAAGCAACACCGGTAAAGCGCCGGGCCACGCAGCGTAGTTCGCAGTCGTGAATCCCGTTGTCGTTGCAATCGATACTGACTGAAACAGACCATTAAGCAATGAGTCGTACGCGTCACCGTATGTGCCCAGGACAAACAAGCTCACAATGACAATCGATGACAACACAAGCAGTATAAAAAAGTAGGCTCGGAATTCAGGGTCCTGTAGATAGTGCTTTATGGTGACATTTCGCCAGGCAAAGAAATGCAAAGAAAAATTCACACCGGCGAGCATCATGAACACAATTGCGACGATATCGATCGCTGCGCTGTCAAAGTACCCGACTGACAGATCGTGTGTCGAAAAGCCGCCAATGGCCACCGTTGAAAACGCATGGCAAAGCGCATCAAACCAGCCCATGCCGGCGATCATGTAACCCATCATGCAAAAAAACGTAAACCAAAAATAAACATACCAGAGCGCTTTTGCCGTCTCGGTAATTCTGGGCGTCAGCTTGGTATCTTTAACCGGTCCGGGCGTTTCCGCCCGATATAACTGCATGCCGCCGACGCCCAGCATTGGCAACACGGCGACGGCGAGAACAATGATTCCCATACCGCCAAGCCACTGTAACTGCTGCCGATAGTAGAGAATCGACTTTGGCAGGGAGTCGAGGCCGGTCAATACGGTTGCGCCGGTAGTGGTCAATCCCGACATCGATTCGAATAAGGCGTCCGTAAATGACATCGAAGGTACGTCCGCCATAAATAACGGCATTGCACCTGCCGTTCCAAGCACCGTCCAGAAAGAAGCAACCACCAGGAACCCGTCGCGAAGGCGCAGTTCTTTGCGCCGCTTCCGCATTGGATACCAGAGCACCAGGCCAGCCATCAGCGTAAAGCCGAAACTTTCTACGAAAGGCAGCCAGGACTGATCGTTGAAAATCAGGCTGAAAATGATGGGCGGCAGCATCGTCAGGCTGAAGATCATAAGCAGCAGCCCGAGGATTCGTTGTGCGACAGCCCAGTTCATCTGATGATTATTCCATGATCGCTGTCATTAGGGTCGCCGCGACAATCAGACGAATGAAACGCCGACCTGAAAGAGGTTTTCAATCTTGTCAATTTTGCGACGGTCAGTCATAAACAGGATTGCATGGTCGTCGGTTTCGATAACCGTATCGTGGTGCGCCATCACAACCTGTTCACCACGAACCAGGGTGACGATATTCGTGCCGCGAGGTAAATCGAGGTCTTCGATCTTGCGACCAACGACTTTTGATTCCTCAGCCGTGCCGTGTGCGACAGCTTCGATTGCTTCAGCCGCACCGCGACGCAGCGAGTGCACTTTGACGACATCGCCGCGGCGCACGTGGGCGAGCAGCGACCCGATGGTGACTTGCTGAGGTGAAATAGCAATATCGATTGAGCCTGACTCGACCATTTCCGCGTAGGACGGACGATTAATCAGCGCCATAACTTTATGTGCGCCCAACTGCTTGGCCAGCATTGCCGACAAGATATTGGCCTCCTCCGCATTGGTTAGCGAACAGAAGACGTCGACATTGTCGATATTTTCCTCGAGCAGCAATTCCTCGTCTGCGGCATCGCCTACGAGAACGATCGCCTTGTTAAGCTGCTCCGATATTTCGCGCGCCCGTTTCGGGTTACGCTCGATTATTTTTACCTGGTTAGTTTGCTCCAATGCGAGCGCCAGGCGGACACCAATGTTGCCGCCACCGGCGATAACAACGCGACGCACGGGGTCTTCAAGTTTGCGAACTTCACTCATGAACACGCGCACATCCTGACGTGCGGCGATGAAAAAGACTTCATCGCCGTCGCGAATGACGGTGTCTCCGTCAGGCTGCAACGACTTGCCGTCACGGTAAATCGCCGCGATACGGCCTTCCGTATTCGGAATGTGTTCTTTCAGCGTTGCAATCTTCTGACCTACCAAAGATCCTCGTTGATCGGCCCGAGCCCCCACCAACCTGACCCGGCCTTCGGCGAAGTCGAGCACCTGCAACGCGCCCGGATACAAAATGAGTTGCTCAATGTATTCACAAACAAGTTGTTCAGGACTGATTCGCACGTCGACGGGAATCGCGTCTTGCGTAAACAGCTTGCGCGCATTCATGTAGTCAGCAGATCGAATTCGGGCGATTTTCGTTGGTGTGTGATAGACCGTGTAGGCAACCTGACAGGCAACCATGTTCGTCTCATCTGAGTCTGTCAGGGCTACGATGATGTCCATATCATCCGCACCGGCCCGCTCGAGAACATCCGGATAGGAGGCGTGCCCGACGACGGTGCGAATATCCAGTCGATCCTGCAGTTCGCGCAATACATCAGCGCTCCTATCGACGACGGTGACTTCGTTGGCTTCCTCACGAGACAGGTGAAACGCTGCGGATGAGCCGACCTGGCCTGCGCCGAGAATTAGTATTTTCATTGTCTTTCTTCGGCTCTCTGACTGCGGGTTATTTTACATGAGATCGAGATTGGCATAAGCAAGCACGAGAATTTTCGTGCCTACAGACTCAAAATTGACCTCAACCTGCGCATGTGCCCCCTGGCCACTGCAGTTCAGGATAACGCCATCCCCGAACTTTCCATGTCTGACTCGCTGACCGAGGCGCACACCGAGTTCAGCACCGGCAGCGATGCTGCCGGAACGCCCCCCCTGGCGGGCTGCCGAGTGTACCGGGCGGCTGACCTGGACGCGGGGTCGGACCTCCTCCACGAGTTCATCGGGGATTTCCGTAATGAAACGCGATGCCTGGGCGAAGCTGTCCATTCCGTGCAAGCGACGCTGTTCCGCGTGGGTAATGTACAGGGTCTCTTTCGCGCGTGTAATACCGACATAACAGAGGCGTCGTTCCTCTTCCAGCCCGCTCGGGTCCGCTATCGAACGTTGGTGGGGAAACAGGCCATCTTCCATCCCGCACAGGAACACAAGTGGGAATTCGAGGCCCTTGGCCGAATGCATCGTCATCAGCTGAACACAGTCTTCCCACGCATCCGCCTGCCCCTCGCCAGCCTCCAGCGCCGCATGTGACAAGAAGGCGTCGAGAGGTGACATTTCCTCAGCTGGATCCGGTTCGAATCCTTTTGCAGCACTCACAAGCTCCTCGAGGTTTTCGATGCGCGTCTCGCCACGCTCACCTTTTTCTTTCCTGAAAAACTCGATGAGACCACTTGCCTGTATGACGTGATCCACCTGCTCATGCAAATCGAGCCCGTCGGTGTCCCTGGCCATTCTTTCTACCAGGTTCAAAAACACGACAATCGCCGTGGACGCGCGACCACTCATTTCATTGCTGGCGACAGCGCCGGCTGCCCGCCACATGGAGCAACTATTGGCCCGTGCATAGCTGCGCATCGCCTCCAGCGTCCTTGCGCCAATGCCGCGCGTCGGCTTGTTGACGATGCGCTCGAAAGCGCTGTCATCATCGCGATGCGAAATCAGGCGCAAATAGGCAAGCGCGTCTTTGATTTCCTGTCTCTCGAAGAACCTCAGGCCGCCATAAACCCGGTACGGCAGGCGGGCATTGATCAAGGCTTCCTCGAGCACCCTCGACTGGGCGTTGGACCGGTACAGTACGGCCGCGTCAGCTCGCGCATTACCCTGATCGCTCCACGTTCGCAGCTTGCCGATGACGAACTCGGCTTCGTCCCGCTCGTTGTATGCTGAATAAACGCGAATCGGCTCTCCCTGCCCGCCTTCGGTCCACAGATTCTTGCCCAGGCGAGACGTATTGTTCTTTATGACGGCATTGGCCGCATCAAGGATGGTCTCCGTGGACCGGTAATTCTGTTCGAGCTTGACGAGGGACGCGCCGGGAAAGTCTTTCTGGAACTGCTGGATATGCTCCACGCGAGCACCGCGCCAACGATAAATGGACTGGTCATCGTCACCGACGACAAAAGGAACGCCGTCTTTGCCGGCCAGCAGTCTCAGCCAGGCATATTGAATGGAGTTCGTGTCCTGAAACTCGTCGACGAGCAGGTGTCGAAACCGGCGTTGATATTGCGCCAACAGATCCGGGTTGTCGCGCCATAGCTCGTGGGCACGCAACAAGAGCTCTGCAAAATCGACGAGACCACCGCGGTCGCAGATTTCCTGGTATTGCTGGTAGAAAGCGATCTGCTGGCGACGATTGGGATCGTTTTCGTCATCCAGATGCTGCGGGCGCAGGCCTTCATCTTTCTGCGCGTTGATGAAATACTGAATCTCACGCGGTGTCCAGCGGTCGTCGTCGACGTCCAGGTTCTTTATCAGTCGCTTGATGATTCGCTGCTGGTCATCGGCATCGATGATCTGGAAATTCTGCGGTAACCCGGCCTCCTGCCAGTGGCGGCGAAGAAGTCGATGCGCGAGCCCGTGAAAAGTGCCTATCCACAGGTGATTAACGGGCATCTGCAGCAACGACTCAATTCTGCCCCGCATCTCAGCTGCCGCTTTGTTGGTAAAGGTCACCGCAAGCAGCCCCTGGGGAGAAACGCCTTCCACGTCGATCAACCAGGCAATGCGATGGGTCAGGACCCGTGTTTTCCCACTTCCCGCGCCTGCAATGACAAGCAGGGGTTTCGGCGGCGCTGTTACGGCGGAACGCTGCGCTTCGTTGAGCGACTCGAGTATCGGGGTGACGTCCATGACAACTTCGCGGGGAAATAAGAGCTCTTTACGGGAGCGCAGTCTAGCAAAGAATAATGGTATGCGAACGACGAAAAATTCTGGCGAACCATCGGTCTGTGTTGCTTGTTTTACGGGGCGTCGATAACCCGGATGAGGTGATCGGGAGCTACGGGGACCAGCGCACGCCGACGAGGTACTGGTTTCGATCGTATTGTATGCGGGTATCGTTCGACGCTGTTTCGCGCAGTAGGTATTCGGCGACAATATCCAGAGACTCGGTCATCTTGAATGTACCCACTACGCGGCCTGTTGCAATCTCCAGGGTTTTGCGCCCCGCGGTTGGCTCGTTAAAAGCAAACGCGTTTTCATAATCATAGATGCTGAACAAGCCGGATGCCTCGAGATCGAAGCGCTGTCCGAGTTGCAGATGGAACGCCGCATGATAGCTATCCCGAATGTAGTTGTTGTAGCCGACGTACCGGTCCTGCCGCTCAGTGCGCGTGACCCCGAGACCGAACCACATGGTATTGGTGATGCGTTGACGCGCCTCGACACCGGCCTCGGTGTAGTCGTAGCGAATGGTTTGGTTGCCAATGAGCTGCGTCCCGTCCAGCTCGAAAGCTGGCCGGTCGCCGTATCTGCGTGTGTAGTACTTCGTCGTCAAGCGGAGCAGAGACGTAGACGTGAATCGGTACTGGCCATTCAAACCCAGCGACCAGTATTCGTGATCGTATTCCGGGGCGATCTCGATATCGTTGTAGTTCCAGAGCTGTCCCGTTGCGCGAGCGCCAAGCGTAATCGCACCAAAGCGTTTCCGCATCCAGAATTCAGGGCCGTAACGCAGGTAGGACAGGCGATCTGATATGTCCACGCCGCCTATGTCCCGTTCCAGGCCATTGTCCGGGTCGTAATAACTTTCTTCGTGTTGCGCGATCTTGAAAGCGCTGAAAACCCGGGTTTCACCGTTTTCGGTCTTGCGGTGGTACTCGCTGCCGAAGCCGATTTCGTGCAGAAACTCATCTCCATTCTTAAGATTCTTGTCCTGATAGAAGCGTCCACCGAAACGATAGCTGCCGAAGAAGCCTTCGTTTTCAAGACTGTTGACCCGGTACTTGGCGTTAATGCTTATTGGAACGTAAAAACCACTCTGGACTTCTGGCGTGATCAGCGGTTGTGCCGGATCCGCAACGTCGACATAGGGTGTGTCAGGACTGCGAAACACATTACTGTCTACCCCTGCACCGGAACGAATGCGGAAGTCGAGGTTGGTGAAACTTCGCTCACGCTTCTCAATAGCAGCCACTGCCGCGACGGGCGCAGCCGCTTGCAGGTCACCCTGTACCTGGCTGATTGCTCGTCCCGCAAGTCGGCTGATGTCGCGCCGTTGCTGCTGGTCACGAGCCTGGCGAAACCACCTGAGCGCCTCGGCAAGATTACCCATGCGATAGGCGTTCAATCCGAGGTTGTAATGGGATATCGCTGCCAGCGGACCATAACCCGCCGATTTCTCAAGGGCATTACGCGCCCGCACATGTTGTCCGGCGCGGTAGTGCGCAACACCGGTATTGTAGTGCAGCAGCGGTGTGTCCATGCCGGCGTCGGCTGCTTCACGATAGCGGAGCAACGCGGCCCAATAGAGGTCATCGCGAAAGAGCCGGTTGCCGTCAGCAAACAGCTCGCTGGCGGTCGCAGCTTGCACCGACGATGTTGGCAGCAGACAGACCAGAACAGCTAGTGCCAAGGTCTGCTGCAGTACCCGTGCGATTTTGCGGGTTCGATTTCGTCGCAGTTCCGAAATTGTTCTGCACTCCTGGCGGGGTGAAAAGCGGGTCATATCGAGGCATTTTGCCCAATTATGGAAAATTCGCACTAATTAGTGCTCAACACTGTGACGTGGCGCAAAAAAATCCCCCAATTGCGTCAACAACGGGGGGATTTCTGGCTGGTCACAGGAAAATCGCACTGTTCCGATCTCCTGTCGCAAGCGGGCGGCGCATCCCGACGATTCGGCTACGTCGTCAGTCTTACTGCCATTGTCATCATTGACCATGATGTCATTGAGATCACGAACGACGCCGGCATCTCACGTATCATCATCATCGTCGTCGTCATCATCCATGTCATCGTCATCCATCTCTTCTTCGTCGAATTCGTCCGTATCAATCTCCTCGCCTTCGTCGAAGTCACTTTCGTCCTCGGAGTGCTCTTCGTCTTCGTCAGACTCGAAGTCATCATCGTGGTCGAAATCATCATCTTGTTCGTCGCGCGACATTTCATCATCAAAAGATTCTTCTTCCTCGTCGCGTAAGTCATCATCGCGCTCTTCCATTTCGCCGTCTTCATCTTCACTCTCGAAGTCGTCACCGCCATCCATATCAGGCCCGCGCAATTCCATTACGTAACCATCGAGATCACCAATGTCGTCCAGGACCTCCATGGTCATGTCGAGTTCGTCGTCATCCGCAGCAGCGATTGCCGGGAACAGTGCAAGACATGTCAGCGTGACGCTTGCGGCAAATAATCTAATCGATTTCATCCTACTAACTCCGTTTGATACTTCGGTGTGCCGAAGCTCCTTTAAATCACCGACACCTGCAGCCGGAATATCTTGTCATCATTCTCATGCTGCAGGGTGGCCAAAATTTCTCCGCCAACTGGCGACGTTGCGATCAATGTCAAAGGCAGTATGTTCCTGCCTTTTCTGAGACTCGTCATCCAGGTGATTTCTCGTTGTCCGGAGAATCCTTCGACTTCTATTCCATCAGGCAACGTCACCGTCATGGACGCGTCGGTCAATTCGGACGCAGAAGAGAACACGAGATTGAATGTGCGGGGTGACTCGAGTGCCATGGTGACCGACGGTATAGCCGGCTGGTCGAGCTCAGGGGTCGCGAAAAATACGCTGCTTACAATCCAGATCATGAGGCTGGCCGCAACGGCGCTGCCGAATCCTGTCATTACCCACCGATTTCTTTGTCGGCGCGCGCCTGACTGCGCGGCTCTTGCCAGCGCACGATCGTAGAAACCGGTATCAGGTACCGGACAACTTGTTGCACCGAAACGGGCCAGGCGATCCTTGAGATCCCGGCCGCGCCTGGACACGTCCTGACAAGCGGCGCAGCGCTCAATATGCCGCTCAAAAGCCAGCTGATCGTCGCCACTCGCCGTGCCGTCGAGGAAGTCGTCAAGCTTTTCAGTTATCTGGTTGCAGTTCATCATTTTCTTCCCTTCAATACCCAACACGATCAAATGGAAGAAATGGTTCCATTTGCCTCCAGAATTTTGCGGAGTCGCGCCCTGGCGCGGTGCAGGCGGGACTTCAGCGTACCGACTGGAATATCCATAAGATCCTGAATTTCATGTAATTTATACCCCTCGCAGTCGTGCATAAGGACGATCATGCGATGCTCCTCACTCAGTACCCGCAGTGCATCCTCGAGCTCCGCTACATCGTCGCGCCGCAGGGCGTCGTCCTCGGGACTGAGATCCCCGGCCACAGATTCGATGCCCTGCCCCGGCAGCTGATCTTCAGGCACGGCGACCAGCCGCTGGCGTGCGTAGCGGCGCCGGTTGTCTATGAAATGGTTGTACATGATGCGACACAACCAGGACCCTGGTTCCTCGATCTCGATCAGGCTGTCCAGGCGCGGAAATACCTTGGTCAGCACGTCCTGAAAGAGATCTTCGGCCTCAGGTTTGTTTCCGCTCAGACGATAGGCGAGCCGATACAGACGATCGAGATGCGGCCTTAGCAGGGTCTCGAAGCTTGCGCGCTGATTGTCGTCCGCTGAACTCATAGGTTCGAGTGTAGTAGCGGAGGATCAATTCACAAGGATGACGTCACAATTCTGGCAAAAAGTACTTTGGCGTCACAGTCCGATGCGGACGATGTAGTAATGGTCAATCAGCAGCGCCGTGAAAAGCAGCATCAGGTAACTGATCGAGAAACGAAATACCTTCATCGGTAATTCCACACCCGTGTCGCTTTTGAGTCGAATTGCGTAATACAGAAATCGACCGCCGAGTACGAGTGCTGCAACGAGATAGATCAGTCCGCTCATGCCTGATAAATATGGAATGATAGTCACTAGCACCATGAGAATCGTGTAAAGCAGGATGTAATTGCGCGTGAATGCGTTGCCATGTGTGACCGGAAGCATTGGTATCCCGACTCGCTCGTAATCGTCTTTCTTTGCAATGGCGAGCGCCCAGAAATGGGGCGGCGTCCAGGTGAAGATAATCAGAAACAAAAGCAGCGCGTCACTATGTACTTCGCCGGTAACCGCGGTCCAGCCAAGTATCGGAGGTGCCGCGCCCGCGGCGCCCCCTATGACGATATTCTGCGGTGTAGCCCGTTTCAGGAAAACGGTATAGATGACTGCATAACCGATCAGCGAGCAAAACGTAAGTACGGCTGTTAAAGGGTTGACCAAAAACCATAGAAGACACATCGAAATGACACACAAGATCATCGCGAAGGTCAGTGCGTTTGCCTCCGACAATTTTCCTTGCGGTAAAGGCCGGTTGTGAGTGCGAGACATCTGTATGTCAATACGTGCGTCGAGCACGTGGTTGACGATCGCCGCAGACGAGGCGGCCATGCCGATTCCGAGTGTGCCCACAATCATGGGCACAGCGCCGGGCCAGCCGGGAACAGCCAGGACCATGCCGACGACCGCAACAAACACAATCAGCATGACGACTTTAGGCTTGGTCAGCTCGTAGTAGTCTCGCCAGTGGGCGGGTCGTTGCAGCGTGCTTGCGGTCAAGTGGTCACCCTATTCGGGACAATTCCAGCAGATGCTTCAGGTCATCTGCCATGTCGCCGGGCTCTATCGCCGGCGAAAAATACATAATCAGATTGTCGAGAGGATCGATCAGGTAAATCCCCCCATCGGGAACACCCAGCGGTCTTCTTTCCGACAGCAATTCAGCGAGGCCCTTATCGCTTATCGTTCTGAGGCCTGCGTGCTGTTCGGCAATGAACACTTTATCCGGCGGGGCCGCACCGTGCAAGAAAACCCGGGTGACGCGGTCCTTTTCGGCGCCCAGCATCAGGCGAATCTGACGTTGCCGGTACAGTGCCTCCTGGCAGGACGATTCGCATTCCGCCGTATTCAGGTAAACGAGGCGCCAAGGCCCGCCTGTGGCCTCCGGAATTGTCACGCCGGGAAGCGTTTCCCCAAGGTTGACGATCGGTTCGAGAAGTTCGCCATGGTTGGTCCTGCTCGCTGGCTGCAGCCGCCCGGTGGCATACATCCAGGTCGCCAGCAACAGGGGACCGAAAAACACCAGTGCGATGATACCGATCTGCAAACGCCCCCCTTTAGACAGTTGATCAGTCACGTTGGACCCTCTTTCTTAAATGCCAGAACAACAACGCGACGACGGTAGCAGCCATTGCGAACCACTGGATGGCATAACCGTAATTCGTTGCGGGTCCACTCAGATTCGGTTGCCACCGCCGGGAAAACCCGGTCTCTTCGTCCGCTGCGAGTAGCAATACAATTGGCAAAACCGGTGCATCCAGTGCCGCGGCAATCTCCTCGGACCGCGGATAGACAGCGACAGCCGGCCATTTGCCGGCTTCCGCAAAAGCTTCGCCAGGTCGTATGGCAACACGCGGCAGGTGCCCGACCAGACCACGTATTGTCTTGTAGCCATTGTCCAGATCGAGATCCACATCGATATCATCGCTGCCCGGTCCCGGTTTCGGTACCCAGCCACGGTTGACCAGTAACAAAGGATCAACGGTATTCGGCTTGAAAGGCGTGATAACAAAATAACCCGGTCTGCTGTCTTGCACGATGTTGTCAATCAGGACCTGGCGGTCAGGCAGAAACTCGCCGTCAACCTGGATACGCTCGAATTCTCCGAGCGCCGCGTAATCGCGCACACGGGTATAGGGTGCCTCGTCCTCAAACAATGCCAGTAACGCCTTCTTTTCGCCCGCCCTGTCGAGTTGCCACAGGCCGAGCGAGACAAATACAGCGACGAAAACAAGGCCGGCAACTGGCGGAAAAAATCTTCGGAACTGTGGCGTCTTTATCAGGTCTTCTATCACGATATAATTGCACCCCTAATTTGAACAATCACCCGCGACCGGACCGATGAAACTGGTAATAATCATAATCCTGCTGGCCATTGTGGCCAGCCTCGGCTCGGGGCTCTGGTTCCTGGCCAAAGACGACCAGGGCTCGACCCGTGTCCTGACGGCGTTGAAAATTCGCGTCTTGCTGTCAGCCGTATTGATCGGCTTTCTCGTTTTCGGCTATTTCCAGGGCTGGATCATCCCCCAGGGCACCCCTGTAAATTAGTCGCGGTACTGCGTTGAACTCAATCTGCTTCCCTTGCTGCAGCTGTGAATCCTGGTCGACGCGGCAGATCTGATTGGAACATCCAGTAAACAAATACGTACATCCCAATCCGCCTGCATTCTCTATTTTTCCTCATCGATCGTTGCGGATTGATCTTTAGCGCCGATACCAAAAGGCTCGCCAATCACATCCCAATCCGCCTGCATTCTCTATTTTTCCTCATCGATGGTCGCGGATTGATCTTTAGTGCTGACCTCGAAAGGTTAGACAGTCACATCCCAATCCGCCTGCATTCTCTGTTTCTCCTCATCGATCGTTGCGGATTGATCTTTAGCGCCGATACCAAAAGGCTCGCCAATCACATCCCAATCCGCCTGCATTCTCTATTTTTCCTCATCGATGGTCGCGGATTGATCTTTAGCGCTGACCTCGAAAGGTTAGACAGTCACATCCCAATCCGCCTGCATTCTCTGTTTCTCCGCATCGATCGTTGCGGATTGATCTTTAGCGCCGATACCAAAAGGCTCGCCAATCACATCCAGTAAACAAATACGTACAACCCTACCCACACCACATCCACGAAATGCCAGTACCACGCCGTCGCCTCGAACGCGAAATGCCGATCGGGTGTGAAATGTCCCTTCATAACCCGTAACCAGATGATGGTCAGCATGATTGCACCAATGGTGACATGCATGCCATGAAAGCCCGTCAACATGAAAAATGTCGAACCGTAAATACCCGTCGATAGCGTCAGATTCATGTGCTGATAGGCTTCGATGTATTCCTCGGCCTGCAGGAAGACGAAAATAAAACCGAGCAGGAAGGTTGCCGCCAGCGTCAGCTTCAGCAGGTTTCTCTGGCCATGCAACAGCGCGTGATGGGCGATGGATACGGTGACGCTGCTGGTCAGTAGAATTGCAGTATTGATCAGCGGCAGACCAAACGGGCCCATCACCTGATAATCGCCACCCATATTGCCCGGGCCATTGGTCGGCCAGGCACTCTCAAATCCATTCCATACCAGCAGATTGGTGAAGAAGTTGTTGCTCTCTCCCCCAAGCCACGGCACCGCCATGTTCCTTGCATAAAACAACGCGCCGAAAAACGCGGAGAAGAACATCACTTCGGAAAATATGAACCAGAACATTCCCATGCGAAAAGACATGTCGACCTGGCTGTTGAATCGACCTGATTCACTTTCACCGATGACATCGCCAAACCAGCCGATCAGCATGAATACAACAATTGCCACGCCCGTCATCATTACCCAGAAGCCTGAGTCCCCGCCGTTTAGCCAGACAGAAACCCCGACCATGAGAAAAAACAACCCGGCGGAACCAACAATCGGCCAGCGGCTGCCGTGCGGTACGTAATAGTGATCTTCAGCGTGTGACATGTTTAATTCCGGGTCTAATTAGCGTGCGCCGTGCGCAGCATCCGAGCCGTGTTCAGCGATTGCCGATGTTGCGGCGTCGCCCGCAAGCCCGGCAGTGTCAAAGAACGTGTATGAAAGTGTAATCGTGTCTATGTAGTCGGGCAGATCGGAGTCAACCAAGAACCTGACCGGCATTTCCTTTTCCTCGCCGGGCGAAAATTCCTGGGCGGTAAAGCAAAAACACTCCAGCTTTTTGAAATAGCTTGCAGCCTGGGCGGGGGACACGCTGGGTACCGCTTGCGCGGTTTTGGCCTGATCGGTGAGGTTTTGCGCGATAAACGTAGCTTCGTAGAGACCGCCCGGGTGAATCGTCATCTTTTCAACGGCCGGCCGAAATTCCCAGGGGGCATATTGATTAACGGTCGCTACGAACTCAAGGTTCAATTCGCGACTTTCGTCGGCTGCCGTAACCACATTCGTTGCCGCCTGATTACTGGTCTTTCCGCCCAGTCCCGTGACTTCGCAAAACACGTCGTAAACGGGCGGCAATACAAATACGCCAAATATGAACATGCCTGCCGCAAACGCGAGCAATCGCATCGTTAGTGCACGCGTACTTATCGATTCAGGTTTTCTGTCACTCATCATCGTTCTCAAGCTCGCAGAACGCCCAGCAGTATGAATCCGGCATAAAAACTCAGGGCAATGACCGTCAAAATGATGACTGTCTTGCGAATACCTCGTTTTTGCTGAGCATCGACCATTACTGCAGGCACGTTAAGAAAACGCGGCGCCGGACGAAATCTTCGGCGGTGTATCAAATGTGTGGTGCGGCGCAGGTGAAGGTACAGTCCATTCCAGCCCCTGCGGATTGTCCCACACCTCCTGTGTCGCTACGGCGCCCTTTTTGCGGACACACTGAACGACAACGTAGACAAAGATCAGCTGAGAAAAACCAAAGCCCATTGCGCCGACACTGGCAATTGAATTGAAGTCGGCAAACTGCGTCGAGTAATCTGGTATTCGCCTCGGCATGCCGGCGAGCCCCAGGAAATGCATCGGGAAAAACGTCAGGTTGACAAATATCGTCGATAACCAGAAATGCACCTGGCCAAGGCGTTCGTTATAGAAGTGCCCCGTCCACTTCGGTATCCAGTAATAGACGGCCGCCATCACTCCGAAGATCGACCCTGGCACCAGGACGTAGTGAAAATGTGCCACCACGAAATACGAGTCGTGATATTGAATATCGGCTGGCACGATGGCGAGCATAAGCCCGGAGAATCCGCCGATCGTGAACAGGAACAGGAACCCGAGCGAAAAGAGCATCGGGGTCTCGAAGGTCATCGAACCCTTCCACATCGTTGCCACCCAGTTAAAGACTTTTACGCCGGTCGGGACGGCGATGAGCATGGTCGAAAGCATGAAGAACATCTGGCCGGTCAGCGGCATGCCGGTCGTAAACATATGGTGTGCCCAAACGATGAACGACAGGAATGCGATGCTGGAAGCGGCGTATACCATTGAATCGTGGCCAAACAGCGGTTTCCGGGCAAAGGTCGGAATGATTTCCGAGACCACACCGAAAGCCGGCAGGATCATGATGTAAACCTCGGGGTGGCCGAAGAACCAGAAAATATGCTGGAACATGACGGGGTCTCCACCGCCGGCTGCGAGGAAGAAACTGGTGCCGAAAAACTGGTCGGTCAGCAGCATGGTTACCGCACCGGCGAGGACCGGCATGACGGCCAGCAGCAGGTATGCCGTTATCAACCAGGTCCAGACAAACATCGGCATCTTCAATAGAGACATGTCAGGTGCGCGCATGTTGATGATCGTCACGATCACGTTGATCGCGCCCATGATCGATGATATGCCCATCAGGTGAACGGAGAATATGAGGAACGGGAACGCGTCGCCGGTTTGCAGGACGAGTGGCGGGTACATCGTCCAGCCGCTTGCCGGCGCGCCGCCCGGCATGAACAGAGTGGATGCGAGAATGCTGAAGGCAACTGGCAGGATCCAGAAAGACCAGTTGTTCATCCTCGGCAACGCCATGTCAGGTGCGCCGATCATCAATGGAATCATCCAGTTTGCCAGTCCGACGAACGCTGGCATCACTGCGCCGAATACCATGATCAAGGCGTGCATGGTCGTCATCTGATTGAAAAACGCCGGGTTAATAAATTGCAGGCCGGGCGTGAACAATTCGGTGCGAATGATGAGCGCCATCGAACCACCGAAGAAGAACATCAGCAGACTGAATATGAGGTACATCGAGCCGATGTCTTTGTGATTCGTAGCGTATAGCCACCGGCGCCATCCCTTTGCCGGTCCGTGATCGTGTTCGCTGCTATCGGCTGCCGCGTGTCCGTCTATTACGGCGGTAGTCATCGTATTTCTCCTGCTGCGCTGGCAACCGGGGTTGCAGCACCTTTCTCGTCGTCCAGCCACGCCTGGAAAGCGTCCTGCTCAATAACCTCAACCACGATTGGCATATAGCCGTGATCCATCCCACATAACTCGGCACACTGGCCACGGTAAACGCCTGCGACGTCTGCTTTGAACCAGGTTTCGTTCATAAAGCCCGGGATTGCATCTTTCTTGATTGCGAGATCAGGCACCCACCAGGAATGAACGACATCGTTCGAGGTCAACAGAACACGCACCTTCGCACCGACCGGAACAACCATGGGCTTGTCCACGTCCCGCAGATAATTTTCGACGGTTTCCGGATCGATACCGGCGTCACGCCGGCGGGCAGCCTGACTAGAGCGTGCCAGGTTGCTGTAAAAAGAGACGTCTTCCCCCTGGTAACTGTAGTGCCACTTCCATTGATATCCTGTGACGACAACGGTCAGGTCGGGGTCCCGGGTGTCCTCGAGCCGAATCATCAGTTCGGCAGAAGGTACCGCCATCACAATCAGAATGATAACCGGTATCGTCGTCCAGACGACCTCCGCGGTCATGTTGTGCGAAAACTTCGCCGGCACAGCGCCTCTTGACTTGCGGTGCATGAACAGCGAATAAATCATCGCGCCAAAGACGACGACAGCGATCGCAACACACCACCAGAAAATAAGCATGTGGATATCGTGGGTTTCGGCGCTGAGTTCGGTAACGCCCTTCGGCATGTTGAGCGCCCAGTCAGCAGAAGCCTCGCCCGCCGCCAGCAGTGCAAGCGCGCCTGTACATAGTTTTCGGATCATCAATTTCTCACTTAGGCAGTCCGGCGTGGACCGCTGCATTTCAGCATTCTCTGGTTCGTGCCAGTCGAATCGCGAATTGTACTCAGCGCAATTGTACTCAGCGCAATTGCAGCCCTGTCAGATACTCTCTGACATTAATTTTCCGGGAAAGTTTGGGCTGCGCGCGGCACTGGCGCACATCGATCGGAACGCCGCGAAGTTTACTGAAAGGGCTACCGCCTTGCAAACCGATCGCGCTAATTCTTGCAATAATAAATCTTTTTAAAACATATAGTTATAGCACCTGATTCACAATGCAATAATGCGCTTCCAGCGTCCCGGGACTAGCGGCCGCTCCGCAGCGTTATTTCAGCCGGATCGAAACGAAATTCACCTTCAGCCTGTCGCGGTCCCGAGCCCCAGGCGTGTCCGTAGACCATCTCCAGGGTAATGCCCAGCGAACCATCGACGGCTTCTGCGAATAACGCTTTCTCGACGCGGCTAAGGCGATCTTTTCCGGTAAGCGTGCGCCGCCTGTCGTTAAGGCAATTGCGCGCGGCGCTGGCGTCCAGATCCCGATAGAGCGTGGCCTTGTCTTTGTAGGTTACCTTCAGCAGGTCGACGTCGAGCACGGGTTCCGACAGGCCGGTCTTCATCAACGCATCACCCACGTCATGCATGTCTGGAAACAGGCGAACAGGAGCACCGGGTTCCACGCTCGACCAGGCGCGACGAATTTCAGCGAAACTGTCCGGACCAAGCGTCGAGAACGTAAACACGCCGCCTTTCCTTAATACCCTCGTGATCTCCAGGAAGCAGCCTGGCAAGTCATCAATCCACGGCAGGAGCAGATTCGCACAGACGAAATCGAAGCTGCCCGACCGGAATGGCAGTTTGACCGCATCGGCGCGCACTTCAGACGTCTTTGAAAAGAACCGCTTCCGGTTCCTCGCAATCCGCAACATCCCTGCCGACAGGTCCAGCGCCACAATGCGACTTCGCGGGTACGCTTTCGCGAGTGCCCGACTCGACCGACCCGTTCCCGCGCCAAGGTCGAGGATCCTTTCTGGCGATATCACGAGTGGCGACATTCTCTCCATCAGGCCGGCAAAGGCCTGCCGGTGAACGAAATCCGCGGTCTCGAAATTTTGTGCTGCGCGATCAAAGCGCCGGCGCATATGCCGGGTATTTATGTTGCCACTGCCGTTTTGCATGGGAGAAGTATACTTTTTCACCACTTATTGACCGCTTTTGCTGCGTGCCTTGCCCGGCGAATCGGTCGATGCTTTGCGTATGTTCACGCTGATAAGAGAATTCCTGCCGTCGCATTCCTGTGCCTTCTGCGGTCAAGGTAGCGGCCCCAATCGCGTTTGTAACCTGTGCATGCAGATCCTGCCGTGGAATTCTGTATTTTGCCCGCGTTGTGGCCAGCCCGTGTCGGTCGAGCCTGGCCCGGGGACACTGTGCGCGGCATGCCAGCAGCGCCGGCCCGAATACTACAGGGGGCGCTCGCCGTTCCGCTATGCGTTTCCCATCGATAGCGCGCTCAAGTCAATGAAGTTTAGGCGGCAGCTCACGTATGCGCCGGCGCTCGCCGAGCTCCTCTTGCCCACGTTTTATGAGTCCTTCGCCGCTATCGACCTGCTCATCCCGGTGCCGCTGCATCGTCGGCGACACATTACCCGTGGCTTCAATCAGTCCGCCGAGATCTGCCGTACCCTGGCGGACAAAACAAATCGCCCGATTGACAACCGGGTTATTCGCTGTCGACATACAGCAACGCAATCCGGATTGTCGGCGTCCAGGCGCAGGCGGAATCTTCTCAATGCATTTGACGTTCGCGGAACGCTGGCGGGCAGTTATCCATTGATAGTCGACGATGTCATAACCACCGGAACAACGTGCGAAAGCCTGGCGTTGGCCCTGCTGGCGGCTGGCGCAACGCGGGTGGGCGTTCTGACGGTGGCGCGTTCGTCAATCAGGGCACTTCAGTAACGAACGTGTAGTTAAGGACAATACCAATGAAGATCACCATGCCGACATAATGATTGTGGAGAAATGCATCGAAGCAGCCGCTCGGTGTCCTGTCCCGCGCGAGCCACTGATGGTATGCCATCAAGACGGCCGCCACGACCACCGAACCGTAATACCAGGTGCCCAGTCCAGCCATGTCGCCAATAAATACCAGCGCAACGAGCATCAGCAACTGCAGTCCGCCGATAACAAACAGGTCCGCGTCGCCAAACAGTATGGCCGTCGATTTTACGCCAATCTTATGATCGTCTTCGCGATCGACCATCGCGTAAAACGTGTCGTAAATGACCGCCCAGATCAGAGCGGTCCCGAATACAAGCCAGGCAAGCTGTGGTGCCTCACCGGTCTGCGCTGCGAATGCCATGGGAACGGCCCATCCAAAGGCCGCACCAAGGACAAACTGGGGGATGGAAACGAAGCGCTTGATGAACGGATAAAGAATGGTCAGTCCAGCTGCACCGGCAGCCAGCATTTGCGCCAGGGGATTGAGCATGGCCGCAAGGCCGATAGCGATTAGCGCGAGCGCAACAAACAGTGTCAGCGCTTCGGCAGGTGCAACGGCCCCGGACGCAATGGGTCGTGAGCGCGTGCGTTCGACGTACGGATCTATATTGCGATCCGCGAAGTCGTTAAGCACGCAACCAGCCGAGCGCATGACGATGACACCAAGCATGAATACGAGAAAAATGCCGTCATCCGGATGTCCCCTGCCCGCCAGCCACAGCGCCCACAGCGTTGGCCAAAGTAGCAGCCAGACGCCAATCGGACGGTTCAGGCGCATCAGCGCAGCATAATTCTGCAGCTGTACGACGATGCCGGTCGCGGCCGCCGCTGACGTTTTTTGCCGGCTTTTGCTATTCAAAGGAAGGAGTCCTGACAATCATGGGTGCAAAATACCAGATTCAGACTTTGCCGTATTGATGCGCATCACCCAACCAGCGCCGCACAATTTGTTGCGCCGCCGGTTTAAACCGGCGCTGGATGATCTCCGCGCTTTTCTGGACGACAGGCATCAACTCTGCATCGCGCACAAGATTGGCTATTCGATATTCAGGCAGACCTGTCTGTTTTGTGCCGAGTAGTTCGCCAGGCCCCCTGAGCTCAAGATCTCTTTGTGCTACCAGAAACCCGTCATTGGTTTGTCGGAGTATCGCGAGGCGATTGCGCGCCAATTGTCCCAGCGGCTGTTTGTAAAGCATGACGCAATGACTCTGCTGCGCGCCGCGGCCTACTCGCCCGCGCAACTGGTGCAGCTGTGACAGGCCCATGCGCTCCGAGTTCTCGATGATCATGAGTCCGGCATTCGGCACGTCCACTCCGACCTCGATGACGGTTGTTGCGACCAATACGTCTATCTCACCAGCCTTGAACGCGCGCATGATTTTTTCGCGGGTTGCGTTCTTGATTCGCCCATGAACCAGGCCGACCCGGAGCGGGCTTAAGGCTTCCGTGAGCATTGCATAGCTGGCCTCAGCGGCCTGGTATTCGAGCAACTCGGACTCATCGATTAACGGGCACACCCAATAGGCCTGCTGTCCGGCGACACAAGCCCGCCGAACTCGTTCGACGACCTCGGTACGACGCGTATCCGGCAGTGCAATAGTGGTAACAGGCTGGCGCCCTGGCGGGAGCTCGTCGATGATCGAGGTATCGAGATCAGCGTAGGCGGCCATCGCCAGCGTACGGGGAATGGGCGTAGCGGTCATCACGAGTTGATGCGGGTGTTTGCGTGCATCGGGATTGATGTTAGCCAATCCCTTGTTTCTAAGCGCGACTCTTTGGTGAACGCCGAAGCGGTGTTGTTCGTCGATGACGACCAGCGCCAGGTTGGCGAACTCGACGCCTTCCTGGAAAAGCGCATGTGTACCAACAATTATCCCGGCGCGACCGGTTCGGATCGCCTCGAGTGATGCGCGTCGTTCAGCCTGTTTCTGGCTGCCGGACAGCCAGGCCAGCTCAACATCAAGATCGGCAAACCAGGCAGAAAAGCTTGCCCAATGTTGTTCGGCGAGCAGCTCGGTAGGCGCCATGATTGCGGCCTGGGTGCCGGCGGACACAGCCTGCACACAAGCCGCTGCAGCTACGACCGTTTTGCCCGAGCCAACATCTCCCTGGATCAGGCGCATCATCGGATGCCCCAGCGAAAGATCTGCGGCAATTTCGGCAACAACGCGCTCCTGTGCGCCGGTTAGCTCAAAGGGCAGGTTGCTGATAAACCGGTCTCCTAACCGGCGCGCATCAACAAGCGCCATTGCCGGCTCCCGGGCGGCGAGATCGCGGAGATTGCGCAGGCTCATATAGTGAGCAAGCAGTTCTTCGAATGCCAGCCGCACCTGGCACGGGTGTTTCCCGGCCTCAATACTGAGGAGATCGACATCGGGCGAAGGCTTGTGCAGGTAACGCAGCGCAGGACTCAACTCAGGCAATTCCAGCGCTCGCAGGACTTCAGCGGGCAACAGTTCCGCGGGCGCTTCCTGGCGCATCATTTCCAGCGCCTGGGCCACCAGGTTTCTGAGACGTCCCTGCTGAACGCCCTCAGTCAAAGGGTAAATGGGTGTAAGTGCCTCATCGACCTCAGGTTCCTGTTCCCCCCGCAGAACACGATATTCCGGATGCACCATTTCGATGCCGACCGGCCCGGGGCGAATGTCGCCAAAGCAGGTTACCGTTGCGCCATTTTGAAACTGCACTTGCTGTTGCCGGGAAAAATGAAAGAAGCGCAATGTAATTTGCCCGCTGCCATCACTGATTCGAACCAGTAAGCTTCGTCGCCCCCGATAGACGGTCTCCGCAAGCAAGACCTTGCCGCTGACAAGACAGCGCATCCCCGGTCGGGCCGCCCCAATAGGAACGAATGTCGTGCGATCTTCGTAACGCAGCGGTAAGAGGAACAACAGGTCTTCAACGCGATAAAGGTCGAGACGCTCCAGCGTTCGCGCCAGCGCCGGCCCCACGCCCCGCAAAACCGTGAGCGCTGAGGAAAGACTGGGTTTGGAATCATTCACGCCGGTACCGGCCGATTTTACAAGGCCAGAATTGCCTCGGCTTCGATGTCTACACCTTTTGGTAGTGAGGCTACGCCAAGCGCTGCGCGGGCCGGATACGGTTCCGAAAAATATTCGGACATCACCGCGTTGACGGTCGCGAAATTATCCAGATCGGTTAGATAAATGGTCAGCTTGACAATGTGATCGAGCCCGCCGCCTGCTGCCTCGCTGACCGCCTGTAAACTATCAAAGACGCGTCGGGCGCGAGCCTCAAAATCACCCTCCACGACTTCCATCGTCGCCGGATCGAGGGGAATCTGGCCTGACATGAAAACGAGGTTTCCGCTTCGAACGGCTTGTGAGTAAGTGCCAATTGCAGAGGGTGCATGTTCGGTGGTGATGATCTTCTTAGTCAACGTATTCTCCGGGTGGCTGGTAATTATTATGGACGCGGTAATCTCAGGTGTCGCGGCTGACACGATTGACGTTGGACATCTTGCGAACGTTGCGCATGATGCGCGCAAGATGGATGCGGTCCTTGACCTGCAGCAAGAACGTCATCGAGGTTGTGTCCTGGTGGCGATTGACAACGGCTACTTCTTCGATATTAGACTGGGAGTCCGCGATGACGGCGGCGACCTCTGCCAGCACGCCCGTCTTGTTTACGGTCTCGACATGTATTTCACTTGAGAAGTCCTGATCGATTTCTTCTTCCCAGCTCACCGTCAGCCATTTATCGGGCTGCTTCCTGAAATTGATCAGGTTGCCACAGGTGTTGCGATGAATAACAACGCCACGACCAGAACTCAGATAACCCATGACATCGTCTCCCGGGATCGGGTAGCAGCACTTGCCATAGCTGACGACCATACCTTCTGTGCCAGCGATAACCAGGCTTGCTGACGTAGTCTGAGCGTCATCGTCCGGAATCCCGATAAGGAACCGTGCAGTCAGCGGCGCCAGCCGTTCTCCGAGCCCAAGTTGCTCGTAAAGATTCCGAGCCTTGACCAGGCCGAGTTCATCCACCGCTTCTCGCAACCGTACCTTGCCTACTTTTCGCAGCGATGAACCGAGATCCTTCAGGGAACGGTCCAGCAAGCGTTTTCCTAAATCAATGGATTCGCTGGACCGCATATTCCTCATGTACTTCTGAATCGCGCTCCTGGCTTTCGCCGTCGTGATAAACGTTACCCAGTTGGGATTTGGCTTGGCTCCGCGCGCGGTTATGATTTCAACGGTTTGACTGTTGTGCAGCGTGGTGCGCAGCGGCACCAGCGCGCGGTCGACCTTTGCGGCAACACAGCGGTTACCAACGTCGGTATGGACCGCATAGGCGAAATCGACCACCGTGGCACCCTTGGGTAGAGGCAATATATCGCCATTCGGTGTGAACACGTAGATTTTGTCCGGGAACAGGTCAACCTTGACACTCTCGAGGAATTCCTCCGAAGTTCCGGTCTGCTGTATTTCCTCCAGTCGGGACAACCAGTCGCGTGCCCGCCGTTGGGGGGTTGCCGATGATTTGTCGATCGCTTTGTAGCGCCAGTGAGCCGCGACACCGGACTCCGCTACGCTATCCATGTCCCTGGTGCGTATTTGCACTTCGAGCGGCATTCCCTTTGGCCCAAACAGCGTCGTGTGCAGCGATTGGTAGCCGTTGATTCGGGGGATGGCGATGTAGTCCTTGAACCGGCCGGGCATCGGTTTGTACAGCCCATGCACGATACCGAGCAGCCGGTAACACGTATTAACGTCGTCCACGATAATGCGAAAGCCGTACACATCAACGACGTCGTTCAGCAGCCGCTTCTTCTCCGCCATTTTCTTATAGATGCTGTAAAGGTGTTTCTCGCGACCACGTACTTCGCCTTCAATGTTGTCGTCGCTCATCGCCTGCAGGATGCGTTCAGAGATTTTCTTGACGATTTGCCGCTGACTGCCTTTGCTGCGCTTTAATGCTCTTTCCAGCACGGCATAGCGATAGGGGTAGAGATAACGAAAGCCCAGGTCTTCCAGGGCAACTTTCATTTGGTTGATGCCCAGTCGATTGGCAATGGGCGCGTAAATCTCGAGTGTCTCGCGCGCGATACGGGCTTGTTTTTCACGCGGCATTGCATCGAGCGTCGCCATGTTGTGCAAGCGATCGGCAAGTTTGACGAGAATGACACGAATGTCCTCGATCATCGCCAGCATCATTTTCCGGAAGCTCTCTGCCTGGGCTTCGGCCCGACTGGTGAACTGCATCTGGTCCAGCTTGCTAACACCATCGACCAGCGCCGCGACTTCCGCGCCAAATTCTTTCTCGATTTCAGGAATGGTGGTCTCGGTATCTTCGGCGACGTCGTGCAGGATCGCGGCGATTATGGTCTGCGGATCCAGGTGCATCTCGGCGAGTGTGCGGGCAACGGCCACGGGGTGAGAAATATAGGGTTCGCCCGAGAGGCGGGTTTGTCCGGTATGCGCGAGGGCGCCGAATTCGTACGCTTTTATTACCTGCTCGATTTGCTCCGCAGGCACATAGGTTTCAAGCGTCTCTATCAGTTGCTTCAGATCCCGGGTACGTCGCGGCGATGTACCGGGGAGCTTGGCGAGCAGAGTGGCGGCGAGGTCCATAGCTTATAATAGCTTGTCGCCAGGGTGGTCGCAGCGGAGTGGCGTGGACAATGTGCTGTCAGGCACTGGCGGCCGCCTGCAGAAACGGGGTCTGACCCCGCGGATTTCAGTCGCCGATCGAAATTCCACGCATAGGCATAATATCTTCGACCGCTTCCGGCTGCATGAATTCTTCAGGCATCGGTGTTTCGATCTCTTCCAGGATTGCCGGAGTAATATGGCCCTCAGCAATTTCGCGTAAAGCGATAACTGTCGGCTTGTCATTTTCAAGCGGGACTAACGCTTCCGCGCCGTGCGCTACCCGACGGGCTCGTTTGGCCGCGACCAGCACCATTTCAAAAATGTTGTCGATGTTTCCGAGGCAATCTTCGACCGTAATTCTGGCCATGTAATCCTAACTCCAGTAGCAGCCCGATTTGGGCCTTTTCTTAACCAAGACCCACCAGTGTATCTCATAGATGAAGGTCTAAACCAGTATATTCTCGATCCGTCTGCAGAGTTCTGGCTCACTGGTATGGTTTGCTTCACCCTCGCCGGAAAGAATGGCTTCCATGGCATCGACAGCCTCGTCCAGGACATCGTTGATGATGACGTAGTCAAACTCGCTCCAGTGAGACATATCACCAAGCGCATCAGACAGGCGCCTGGCGATAACGGTGTCGCTGTCGGTGCGCCGGCCACGAAGACGACGCTCCAGTTCGGGGCGTGACGGCGGCAACACGAAGATCGTAACGCAGGATGGCATCGAGGCACGCACCTGCTGCGCGCCCTGCCAGTCAATTTCGAGTATCACATTCGCGCCGTTTGCAAGGTGCTCTTCCACCTGCGATCGGCTCGTGCCGTAGTGGTTGTCAAACACGACGGCAGATTCGAGCAATTCTCCCTGCCGCTGCAATTCAAAGAACTTTTCTTCATTGACGAAGAAATAGTCGCGACCATCCTGCTCGTTTTGTCGCCGCGCACGCGTTGTGAATGAGATGGAGAACTTCAGGTTTGGATTTCGCTTCACTACGGCTTTCACGAGCGTGGTCTTGCCGGCACCCGATGGTGCTGCGATGACGAACAGGGAACCGGCGGCGTTCAATCGTCTTACTCGATATTCTGAATTTGTTCGCGCATTTGTTCGATTAGTACTTTCAAATCAACGGCTGCAGTGGTTGTTTGCTTGTCGGCCGATTTTGAGCCGAGTGTGTTCGCCTCGCGGTTCAGTTCCTGCATCAGGAAATCGAGCCGCCGACCGACCGGATCGGCATTTTCGAGTGCGCCGCGAACTTCGCTGACATGGCTTTCCAGTCGATCGAGTTCCTCGTCAACATCCAGTTTCTGCGCGATCAATGCGAGTTCTGTTTCGAGTCGTTCCGGATCCGCTTCGATGTCGAGCTTGTCAATGCGTTCCTGTTGCTTCGTCCTGACCGCTGCCAGCACCTCGGGCATGCGCTCCCTTACAGTCGCCGCGATGGCAGCAATGTCATCGAGGCGCGAGTTCAGCATATCCGCTATTCGTTCACCTTCGCTGGCTCGCATGGTGCCCATTGCCGAAAGCGCGTCGCCCAACGCCGCATGCGCTTCGGCGTACAACGGCTCAGTGTCGATCTCCGGGTCTGTCACAACGCCCGGCCAGCGCAGCACATCCAATGGGTCCGGGGCGCGGCAGTCCGGCAGCATGCTGGCAATCAGTTCTGCACTGGCACCGATCTGCTGCACAAGTTCAGTATTGAGATTTAGCTGGGCAGCACTGGCTTTGGCGCGCCGCAAATGCAACGAACACTCAACTTTGCCGCGCGCAAGTTCGTCGCTAATCGTGTTGCGCAGGTCGATCTCTTTTGGGCGCAGCTCGTCGGGCAAGCGGAACTGCACATCGAGATAACGGTGGTTAACGGCTCGCAATTCGCAGGTCAGCGTGCCGAACGGCGTTTCGACGACGGCTCGGGCGAATCCGGTCATACTGTTTAACATCACATGCCCCTCAAAGGATTTTCTGGAACAAAAACGATTAAGACCGTGCGTCCAAAGCAGGAAATATTTCCGGCTGGCGCGATACTGCACGAAATCACCGGTTTTGAGAATGCGGTCGTTGTTCTTGTCAGAACATTTATTCTAAGCTGGCCGACCGATATCGACCAGCTACTTTAGGCCATAGAACGATTCGTATGAAAATCGAATACGCGAAAGTTTCCGCACAGGGAGACCGCCAGGATAACCAGGATCGCGCCGCGGTTGTGGTTGCCGAGGATGCCGCCATCATGCTGGTTTTTGACGGCATGGGTGGCCATTCGGATGGTGCCCGCGCTGCCGAAGTCGGCATGAAGGTCGTCCAGGATCGGTTTACCTCGGCGACCTTGCCGATTTTTGACCCCTACGGCTTTCTCTATATGGCGCTGGAGAAAGCACATGCGGAGGTGGTCAAGCTGGGTCTGGACCAGGCGGTTGATTTCCGGCCGCGTGCGACTTGTGCTGTTTGCCTGATCCAGGAGAGCGGCGCCTGGTGGGCCCATATTGGCGACAGCCGCATTTACCAGATGCGCGCCGGCAAGCTGGTTAGCCGTTCCCGTGATCACAGTCACGTCGAGGTCCTCATCCAGGAGGGCGCGATTACGGAAGAGGAGGCGCTGGACCACCCGATGCGCAATTTTGTCGAATGTTGTATTGGAGGGGATGCGCCGGTGCCGGATATGACGATCACCCGGATGAAGCCCTTGCTTCCTGGTGATGTCCTGCTGGCTTGTTCTGACGGGCTCTGGTCGGGCATGAACGACGAAGAAATCGCCGAGGTGGCCACACGTAGCACGATGAGTCTCGCCGAGAATCTGAAGTCCCTGAGCATCAAGGCACTGACGATGAATGCGCCGTATAGCGACAATACGACGGGCACAGCGCTGCTCTGGCTTGGCGAGTAACCAAGCTTATAAACAGACAGAAAACCGGGGTCGAACCGAGGTTTTTAACCAACAAACCGGGGTCGAACCGAGGTTTCTTGCAGAACGGCACAAATTACGGTCTTACCGAAAAACCTCGGTTCGACCCCGGTTTTCGATAAAGTGGCGCAATAAGTCGTCAATAATGGACCCCCAAGGAGAGACTATGCGCCCGAGTGGCCGCACGCCGGACGAATTGCGTCCGGTACGATTCATTGCCGATTACACGAAACATGCCGCCGGCAGTGTGCTCGCCGAGTTTGGCGACACGCGCGTACTGTGCACGGCCAGCGTCGAGCATCGTGTGCCCGTATGGTTACGCGGCAGCGGCAAGGGCTGGGTGACAGGCGAGTACGGGATGTTGCCAGGGTCTACCAATACGCGGTCAGCCAGAGAGGCGGCCAGGGGCAAGCAAAGCGGTCGCACGCAGGAGATCCAGCGTTTGATCGGCCGCTCATTGCGAGCCGCGACCGACCTGAAAGGACTCGGCGAGAAGACAGTTACGCTCGACTGTGACGTCCTGCAGGCAGACGGCGGGACGCGCACGGCCGCCATCAGCGGTTCCTATGTCGCCTTGCAAATAGCAATGAACAGACTGTGCGCGCGTGGAGATCTGAAGTCGAATCCCATACACGGCCAGATCGCCGCAATTTCGGTGGGGATCTTTCGCGGTACACCCGTGCTCGATCTGGACTATCTGGAGGACTCACAGGCCGAGACCGACATGAACGTTGTGATGAACGACGCGGGTCGGTTCATTGAGGTACAGGGGACAGCGGAAGGGCACGCGTTCGATCGCCGGGAATTCGATGCTTTGCTTACACTTGCCGACAAAGGCGTTGCCGAAGTCCTGCAATTGCAAAGCGCAGCCATCGAAGAGGCGAATTAGCGATCCAGCAATGCTGCTACCGGAACAAATCATCCTGGCAAGTGGGAATGTCGGCAAGATTCGTGAAATCGCTGACCTCTTTTCTTCCCTGGGCGTAACGGTAACGCCACAGGACGCATTCGGCATTGAGTCGCCCGAAGAAACCGGCGCGACTTTCATCGAAAATGCGCTGCTGAAAGCCCGGCATGCGGCACAGATTTCCGGGCTGCCGGCAATCGCAGATGACTCGGGCCTTTCCGTCGACGCATTGGACGGCCGACCCGGTGTCAGGTCTGCACGATACGCGGGTGAAAACGCTACAGACGATGAAAATGTCGACCGTCTGCTCGAAGAGATGGCAGATGTACCGGACGACAATCGAGGCGGTGGTTTTTGTTGTGCCGCTGTGCTGGTTTTCCCGGACACCAGCACGGCGCCGCTCGTGATTGAAGCCGTTTGGCGCGGCGAAATTCTTCGCGATCGAATTGGCGCGGGCGGATTCGGCTACGATCCGGTGTTCCTGGACAAGGACGCGAACAAAACCGGCGCGCAAATGTCCCGGGAGGAAAAAAACGCGGTTAGTCACCGCGGCAAGGCATTTCGTGAGTTGAGACGACGGCTTCAGGCACTTGCGGAATAGACCCATGTTGCGGTCGCCGCCACCGTTGTCTTTATACATTCACCTGGTCGCAGGTTAGTCGGATGTTGCCACCGTTGTCTTTATATATTCACCTACCCTGGTGCGTAAGGAAATGTCCATACTGTGACTTCAACTCACATCGGGCGGGTGACCGCGCCCCGAAAGCAAGATACGTCGCAGCCCTCAGGCATGATCTGCAGAATGAAGGCGCGCTGGCGGACGGTCGAACCGTTGAGAGTATTTTCCTCGGCGGCGGCACACCGAGCTTGTTTACGCCTGACGAGATCGGACAGGTACTGGATGATTGCCGAAGCGTTTTGCGGATAAGTGACAACTGCGAGATAACAATGGAGGCCAATCCAGGCACAGTTGAACGAGGAGCGCTGTCACACTATCGGCAGGTCGGTATTTCGAGACTTTCTCTTGGGGCGCAGAGTTTCGACGCCGAAATGCTCAAAGTGCTCGGGCGAATCCATGGTCCGGACGATATTCGCGTGGCTTTTGATGAGGCTGTTGCGGCCGGTTTTGACAGCATCAATGTCGATCTGATGTTTGCGCTGCCAGGCCAGGGTCTCTCAGCGGCTGTATCTGACATAGATGCTCTGGTGGCACTTGGACCACCACACATTTCCTACTACCAGCTGACGCTTGAGCCGAACACGGTTTTTCATCAGCGACCTCCACCGAACATTCCCGACGACGAGCTTGCCTGGGACATACAGCAGGAATGTCACGCACGACTGGAGCAAGCGGGTTACACAAAGTACGAGATATCGGCGTTCGCGCGGCCGCAACATCAATGCAGCCACAATCTCAACTACTGGTCCTTTGGCGACTACCTTGCGGCGGGCGCCGGCGCGCATGGCAAGATAACCAGGGCTGGCGGGTCGGCCTACCGCTACAAGAAGCCTGCGAATCCCCTGGCGTATATGGAATGGGCGGAGTCAGATGACGCCCTCGCGACAATGCAGCGTATCGAGGAAAACGACAAGGGGTTCGAATTCATGCTCAATAAGCTGCGTTTGTCTGATGGTTTTACCGAGTCGGAGTTTACGGCCAGGACCGGACAGGGCATCGCGAAGATTGAAGCGACCCTCGTCCGGGCAGAGGCGGATGGACTCATAGAACGACGCGAGTCCGACCGATGGCGCCCCACGGCGACCGGATTTCGCCTGTTGAACGACTTACAGGCGCGCTTTTTGCCATGAGTTCGGCCCTGGTCCAGAGTGTTTCTGTTCAATGTGGCCGCAGGCGTTTATGCACAAGATCAGGCGATAGCCTGTTTTTTCCGTGCTATAAGCATGTTAACTCAGTTCGGCTGTTCAGAAGATGCCATAAGTGACTGATTATAAAGCCTATATCAAATTGGACACAAAATAGACATTTCAGAAACTCCGCTTTAAAAATACTCACTTAGCCTCCTTGTTCAATTTTGCTCCACAGAGTTATCCACAGGATTTGTGGATAAAATAATGTCGGCTAAAAGTGGCACTTGCGGAGACATAAGCTTCCCTATATTCTACGCGCCCTTTTTCCACCGCTTGTGCCGTAAGGACGACCAGCAATGAAAGCCGACATCCATCCTGATTACAGTGCAACCAAAGTGACCTGTAGTTGTGGTAACGAATTCACCACCCGCAGCACGCTTGGTGACGACCTCACGATCGAGGTCTGCTCGGCCTGTCATCCTTTCTATACCGGCAAGCAGAAAATCGTGGACTCAGGTGGCCGGGTCGACAAGTTCCGCCGTAAATACGGTATGGGCTAACACGCACCCTGGGTTCCATAAAGGCACTACTTGCCTTAGCCATTTGCTCGTGTTTCCGGCTTCCGGCACCATAGCGTGTCGTAGCTGGCGCTTTGCCGTGCCCCTTATTCTGGCGGGTGCGATCCGATGCTGCCCGGCTGCAGACTAAGGCAGGCATGGATGAGTGCCATTTTGCCCCTACCGAAAGTTTGAGGATGTTATGACGAAAAACGTATATACGCTTACGAGCCCGGACGGAAAAACAATGGAGCTTCCGGTTCGTAGCGGAACAACCGGACCAGACGTGATCGAGATTGGACGCCTGTTTGCTGAACAGGGTGTCTTTACCTATGACCCGGGCTTCGTTTCCACTGGTAGTTGCGACAGCAAAATCACCTTTATTGACGGCCAGGAAGGCGTGCTCATGTACCGCGGTTATCCGGTCGAGCAACTTGCCAAGCATTCAAACTTTATTGAGGTCGCCTATCTCCTTCTATACGGCGAGTTACCGACCAAAGTACAGTTGACGCAGTTTGATACGTCTATTCGAAGACACACCATGCTTAACGAGGGCATGCTTCGGTTCTTCAACGGGTTTCGCTACGATGCTCATCCGATGGCTGTCCTGTCTGCCGTCGTAGGATCGATGTCTGCGTACTACCATGACACGATGGACGTGAATAACCCGGAAGCACGCGAGGTATTTACGCACCGTATTATCGCCAAGCTCCCAACCATTGCGGCAGCGGCACACAAGCTCACCGCAGGTCAGCCTTACAGATATCCCCGTAACGATCTCAACTACGCAGAGAATCTCCTGCACATGCTGTTTGCCGTACCGGCGGAAGAATACGAAATCAACCAGGTTGCAGCAGAGGCGCTGGATCTCCTTTTCATACTGCACGCCGACCATGAACAAAACTGTTCGACGTCGACGGTGCGCATGGCAGGCAGCTCGGGCGCGAACCCGTATTCCGCTATTGCCGCGGGCATCTCCGCACTGTGGGGGCCAGCGCACGGTGGTGCCAATGAAGCAGTGTTGCGCATGCTCGAAGAAATCGGCGATGCCAAAAACATTCCGAAGTTTGTCGCCAAAGCGAAGGACAAAGACGATCCTTTCCGACTCATGGGATTCGGCCACCGCGTCTATAAGAATTTCGATCCGCGCGCGACAATCATTCGTGAGATGTGCCACAAGGTCCTGCAGCAAATGGGACGAACAGATTCACCTTTGTTTGAGCTGGCTCTCGAACTTGAACAGGTGGCGTTGAAGGACGAATACTTCGTCGAGAAGAATCTCTATCCTAATGTCGATTTCTACTCCGGCATTATTTATCGGGCACTGGGAATTCCGACTTCCATGTTCACCGTGATGTTTGCGATTGGTCGTACCGTAGGCTGGGTTGCACATTGGCGAGAAATGATCACCGACCCACATGGTCGCATCAGTCGTCCGCGCCAGATCTACTCTGGTGCCGCAGCTCGCGATTATGTGCCGGTAGCAAAGCGCGGGTAACAGGGAATCGCGGCTAAAGCCGCTCCCACGGGTGCCAGTAGTTATGTGGCTCTGTCGCCATACTTCCTTAGCATTGTAGGAGCGGCTTTAGTCGCGATTGATTCCGTCCTCACCTAGCAGCAGCAGAACCGCAGACTTATCTGCGCGTTTCATTGGTTTGCCGTTGACCGGACTGATAGGGGCCTGGCGCAGGCCGTCGACCGGAAAAACGGTTGCTTCAATGGGTGAGTCGTCGTGCAGGAATCGAAATCCGGCATAAGTGTCCACCCGATTCCGGCGACTCTTTAGCCTGCGCTCGAAGGGCTTGTAGCCCAGCTGATGTTTATCGAGACGCAGCGCAATTAGTTCAGCCGTGTCCGAAAATACGTGCAGATTAATCGCAGAGCTGACGCTGGCCGTACCGTGCAGGACCGGGCCGACCAATCTTGGGCTGAATTGCGCCAAAATCTCCATTGCGACGATCGCCGTTCGACGAAGTGCCTGAAGCAGATCAAGGTGTGATTCCCTGCCAAATATCAGCAGGTGCTCGCTAACGGCCGCTTCAATTTCGCCATTGCCAGGCAGTGACCCGCGTTCGCTCATGCCGAGCCGTTCTGCCGCCTTGATCTTTGCGACACGAAAATCCTCGATGCCTTGCTCAACAATGATGCGAGCAGCTTCCTGCGCCACTACCTGCCGGGCGCGATCATTTCCGGATGCGCTTTTCCTGCCCATTCGACTAACCTTATCTCAGAGGATCTCTAGAATAAGTCCTCGTCATTCCTGGAAGAGTTGAATATGTCCTCAACGGTATCTGATTCCGCACATACAGGCACGTGGTCTTCGCGGAATTGTTCAAACATGACATCTTCGAAAGGATGATTGGCGCCAGCCGGGCAACCAGTGGATTTCGAGATGCGCACAGTAACTATCCCATCCGGCATTTCCATCTGGTGGTTGGGAACATCCTTGAATGCAATTCTGGCAAAGTCTATCCAGATCGGCAGCGCCGTCCGTGAACCCTCCTCACGTGGCCCCAGCGGCAGGTCGTCGTCGTAGCCAACCCAGACAATGGCAACGATGTCTGCATTGAAGCCGGCAAACCAGGCATCGCGCCTGTCGTTCGAGGTGCCGGTTTTACCGGATAAATCCGTGCGACCCAGGACGTTCGCACGCACGCCCGTGCCACGACGTATGACATGACGCATGGCATCCTGAATGAGAAACGCATTCTGCGGGGTAATGATCCTCTGAGCGGCCTTGATATCCTTGAATAATTCCGGCGCCTGGCTTGCATCGGGCCGGAAATCCTGACCAAGTTCAGCCATTTTGTCGAAAGCAGCCAAGCGCTCGTTCCTGGCGAGCTGCTCGGCGTTTAGCACCGAATCTGTGGCAAGCGGGTCGTCCTGCAGGGTCGAGTATTGTTCTGTGATACCGGGTGCAGATTCGACACCAGGAATAACTTCCATGCCCGGGTCGCGCACCGGATACCGTGGTCCGGGATCAGGGACCCGAGGGTCCTCACCGGGATCGCATTCCGGACAGACGACAACCGGTTCGGCACGATACAAGACCTTGTCGTCTGGCCCAATGATTGCATCGATCACATAGGGTTTAACGGCGTAACCGCCGTTCGCGAATGTCGCGTACGCCTGCGCCATATCGAGCGGGGATGCGTTGCCACCGCCCAATGCAAGTGAGCCGTTTCGAGGTAGGGCTGAATCGTTGAAGCCAAATGGAGCCAGGTAATTTACCGCGAAACCGACGCCCGTGTTGTTCAGCAACAGGCGTACAGATGCAAGATTCATCGAGCGGACCATCGCTTCGCGAACGCGCTGCTCACCATAGAACCGGCCGCTGTAGTTGACGGGTCGCCACAGGCGCTCCAGTGCCGATGAGTTAATCACGACGGGCGCGTCCAGGATGATCGTCGCAAGCGTATTGCCTGCCTCGAGCGCGGCAGAATAAATGAAAGGTTTGAAAGAAGAACCCGGCTGGCGGGCAGACTGGCTTGCGCGATTAAATTTGCTTAACGAGAAATCCAGTCCACCAACCAGGCTCGTAATCGCGGCGTCCCGCGGGTCAACAGAAACGAGGGCAGCCTGTGCTTCCGGTAGTTGCGCCAACGCCCACCCGCCAGCCGTGATTGGCATAACGTAAATGATGTCGCCCGGTGCGAGCACTTCTTCGGCGGTCTGCGGCGCCGGCCCGGACGTCTCGCGATCGATGAAAGGTTTTGCCCAGGATATCCCGTGCCAGGGGAGGATCGTCTCGGTGCCGTTTTGTAAAACAATATCAGCGCTGTTGTCTTCATTAATGCGGGTCACAACAGCGACCGACAATCCGGCCGGGTTGCCATAGTCCTGCAGTGCCCGCTGCAACTCGTCGGGCCATTCGCCAAAACGTTGACTCAGAATTTGCGGGTCTGTGTCGACTGACGCCAGCGGTCCTCGATAACCGCGCCTTCGCGTGAACTCGAATAATCCATTGCGCACCGCATAATTGCCGGCAGACTGCAGACGCGAATCAAGTGTCGTTATGACACGGTACCCGGCCGAATAAGTGCCTTCCCCGTAGCGGGCAAGCATTTCCCGGCGCACCATTTCGGCAACGTACGGCGCCGATAATTCGTTCGCGGTGCCGTGCAGTTTTGATTCGACCGGATAATTCGTGGCTTCGTCGAGTTGACTCGCGCTGATGTGGCCAAGCTCTTGCATGCGATTGAGTACATAGGCGCGGCGCTTGCCAGCTTCAGAGGCGCTGCGCACCGGATTGTATTCAGAGGGCGCTGGCAGCACGCCGGCGAGTGTGGCCGCTTCGGCTATATTGATGTCAGCCAGGTTCTTTCCGTAATAGACCTGAGCCGCAGCGGCTACTCCATAGGCCCGCTGACCGAAAAACATTTTGTTAACGAAGAGCGCCATGATCTCTTCTTTCGTGAATGCCTGCTCGATTGCATAGGCAAGAAAGGCCTCGCGAAGTTTGCGTATGAACGTTTGTTCACGGGTCAGAAAATAATCCCTGGCAAGTTGTTGCGTAATCGTGCTGCCACCACTCCTGATTTCACCCGTCCCTATGAGTTGCACGAGAGCGCGGATGATTCCCTGGTAATCAATGCCGGGATGTTCGAAAAAGCGACCATCTTCCGCAGACACAAACGCGTCGACGACATATTCCGGCAGATCCTCGTAACTGACAAGAACCCGGCGACGTTCGCCCACCTCTTCGATCAGCCGTCCATCGCGGCTGAAGATCCGTAGTGGTATTTGCAGCGGAATATCGCGAATGGTCTCTGCCCGCGGCAAGCTTGGGGCGACATACAAATAGGCGCCAATGATGCCCGCGGTGGCGCCGATTGAAGCGGTCAGTCCGAGTCCGGCGAGCAGGATTAGCCAGCGGAGGCTCCGCCGTCGCGGGCGTCGTCCGGCTTTCCGGGAATTGCTCATCTTTGTTCGTTGCTTCTGCATGCGTCTGCGCGTTTCCAGCCAAATTGGTCAAAATAGGAGGGTTCGAGCCTCAAAGCCCGGCAATATATTCGTACTCTGTCCAGCGAGCCAGTTTTCTATCGAAAATGTTGACCAGCAAATGTGGCTTTCCCGTGGCAGCTGTCAGCGGGGATGATAGCCACCGTGGCTATTTGACCGCAACGGACCCCCCCTGATCCCGCCACAGCGCGCCAGAAGGCCCCTTTCCGGCCATTTTTGCCCAAAAATGGCGATTTCCAGCCCTTACCTGGGCGCCACTACCGCAGCGAAACAAGACCTCCATCACATGCCGGGAACAAAATACCTGAGAGGATACGAGGCGACGACCAGTTCACGGAAAGCTTCCTTCTGCGTCAGTAACATACGGATCGCTGGATCGTGAACAAAGTCACGTTTTATTTAACATTTTATTGATATATAGTTAAATCGACAAGCTGAGGCCAAAACTAATTTAGCTTCGCAACTTACCGACTTAGAAGGAAAAATACGTGCTTTTTGGAAAAAAATCACAGCCTCTGTTGGGCCTCGACATAACGACCTCATCGGTCAAACTGATCGAGCTTTCGCAAAGCGGAAAGCGCTATCGGGTCGAGGCATACTCTGCAGAGCCGACTCCGCCAAGTTCGGTTAACGAAAAGGCGATCGTAGATGCGAAAGCTGTCGGTGAGGCAATTCGCCGGGCAGTCAAACGAGCGGGTGCCAAGGCAACCGATGTCGCAATCGCCATCAGTGGTGACGCGGCAATTACCAAAGTCATTCAGATGCCGTCCTCCCTGTCCGAAAGAGACCTCGAGGGCCAGGTCGAAATTCAGGCCGATCAGTACATTCCGTTTCCGATGGAAGAAGTCAGTTTCGATTACGAGATCGTAGGGCCGAATGAAAACGATCCCGAACTGATGGACGTCTTACTCGTCGCAACCCGAACCGAGAACGTGGATCAGCGCCAATCGGCGGTACAGGCCGCAGGGTTGAGCACAGAAGTTGTCGACGTCGAAGCATTTGCGCTTGAGAATGCCTGCCAGCTTCTTAGTCACCAGATTCCCGATGGTGGCACCGACCAGTCGGTGGCCATCGTTGACATCGGTGCCAGCAGCACGACCTTCAGTGTGTTGCATGACCTCAAGGTTATTTACACGCGGGATTTCGCTTTTGGCGGTCAACAGCTGACAGAAGAAATCATGCGCACCTACGGGCTATCGATGGAGGATGCTGGTCGAGCGAAGAAACAAGGCGGCCTGCCCAGCAACTACCAGCCGGAAGTGCTGGAACCATTCGTCGATGACATGACCCAGCAGGTAAGCCGGTCGCTGCAGTTCTATCTCGCCTCCGGTGGCGGTCGCGAACAACCCGACATGATCCTGGTGTGCGGCGGTTGCGCCAACATTCCGGGTATTGCCGACGTGATTTCGAGCAGAGTTGGTATCCCGACGGAAGTCGGCGACCCACTCGGACAAATGAAAATATCGTCCAAGGCCAAGTCGCAGGGAGTGCATAAGGATGCCACTGCACTGCTGACTGCCTGTGGACTCGCACTCAGGAGTTTCGACTGATGCCACGCATTAATCTCCTCCCATGGCGTGAAGCAGAACGCAAAAAGCGCCAACAGGATTTCCTGATCGCCTTGGCAGGATCTGTCGTTGTCGCAATCGGAGTCGTCGGCGCAACATGGTTCGCCTTCTCGCAGATGATTGACGCCCAGCAAGACAGAAATCAGCGGCTTGAAACCGAAATTGCGGAGCTCGAAAAGAGCATCACCGAAATTGACGGTCTCGAGCGACAGAAAGAACGACTGCTGGCGCGCATGGAAATCATTGAACAGCTACAACGCAGCCGCCCGGAAATCGTGCATTTGTTCGACGAGATTTCGCGCAAGCTCCCGGAGGGCGTTTACCTCACCGGGATGAGACAGTCCGGATCTGCCGTCGAGTTAAAGGGTGTCGCCCAATCGAGCACCCGCGTGTCCGCATTGATGCGCAGAACCGATGAGTCAGAATGGTTGACTGACCCCAGCGTCACGCGGGTAGAAACGACAGAAGCGGGACCGGCACGTCAGGCTGAATTCGTCGTGACGTTAAAACAGGTCGGTGCGGCGTCGGAGGATACGCGATGAATCTCGTAGAAGAACTGCAAAGCCTCGACGCGAATGATGTAGGTCGCTGGCCATTCCTGTTTCGCGCCGCCGTAATTGGCATCGTCTTTGCTATCGTCGTCGGTGCGGGCATTTACTACACCATCATCGAGGATAAAGCCCCGGCGCTCGAGCGCGTGCAGCAGGAAGAAAGAACTTTGCGCGATGTTTTTGAAAACAAGCAACGCAAGGCTGCTAACTACGACGCTTATAAAGCGCAGCTGGCTCAAATGGAGCAATCATTCGGCACGATGTTGCGCCAACTGCCCGGTGAGACCGAGATACCCAGTCTGATTGTGGATATTTCACAAACGGGCCTGGCAGCGGGATTGCAGGAGAGGTTATTCCAGCCGCGTCCCGAGATTCCGAAGGATTTCTACGCTGAGAAGCCGATCACGATTAGCCTTTCGGGTGGTTATCACGAAATTGCAAATTTTGTCAGCGGCATAGCGGCCTTGCCCCGCATAGTTACGCTTCATGACATCGCTATCGCGGCGAATAATCCGCAGGAATTTGACGAGCTTACTTTGTCGGTAACGGCGAAAACATACCGGTATATCGAAGAGGAGGCGAACTGAAAATGAAGGCTTTCTTTTCAAGAAACATTCTCGTGGTTCTCGCTACCGGAGCGGCACTGGGCGCTTGCGGCGGTGATATGGACGACCTGGATCAATACATAAACGAGATTAAGGCAAGACCCGGTGGCCGCATCGAGCCGCTGCCCGAGATTACGCCGTACGAAGTTTTCAGCTACGCGGCGGACATCGAGGGTATTCGCTCTCCGTTTGTTCCGGACTCACCCCAGGTCTCTAGCGGATCGGATGATGGCGGTACCAGGCCAGATCCGGAACGCAGCCGGGAATTTCTGGAAAATTTCCCGCTTGACTCACTACGGATGGTTGGAACGCTGGAACTTGGTGGAACGAATTTTGGGCTGGTGCAAACGTCAGACGGACTGGTTCATCGCGTAATACCGGGAAATTATATGGGGCAGAATGATGGACGCATTATTGCGATCCGCGATTCTGAAATAGAACTTGTTGAAATTATTTCTGACGGGATCGGCGGGTATCTGGAAAGAGATGCTGCCGTTGCACTGGCGGATTGATACCTGAATGATACTGGGAGTATTTGGAATGACGCTCAATTTAAAGACGACGATCGGCTCTTCATACCGACGTTGGGTCATGCAAATGGCTGCGGCGCTGCTGGCATTTTGCGCTTTTTCTGCAAATGCGCAGGAAGGCAATCGCCTGCAGGACATTCAGGTTCAGAGCCTGCCGGGACAGCGCGTAGAGTTGAAGTTAATTCTCAGCGGTACAGCGCCAGACCCATTGGCCTTTACCATTGATGATCCGGCGCGAATTGCGCTCGACCTTCCGGAAACGACGCTCGGATTGTCATCGCGCCGTCGCGATGTGAATCTCGGGCCGCTAGATACGGTGCTCACAGCGGAAGCAAATGGCCGCACGAGAGTCGTCCTTAATCTGGATTCGATGGTTCCTTACGAAACACGGAAAAGCGGCAATACTATTTTCGTTACGCTAGGTGTATTGGACGGCGACGACCAGACGACACAATTTAGCGGCAGCTCTTCACCGGCTGCGTCGCCCTCGTTTGCGTCGAGTGGCGCGCGACAGATCAACAGCGTCGATTTTCGAAGAACACGCGATGGCGGTGGCCGCATAATGGTCAATCTGAGTGATCCGTCGACACCTGTCGATATCCGTCAGGAAGGTGGTCGGGTTGTCGCAGTATTCAAGGATACATCGCTGCCGGCAGATCTTATGCGTCGATTGGACGTTATGGATTTCGCAACACCTGTTACTACGATTGATACGCTGCGTACAAACCTGGATACACGCATCGTCATTTCCGCGGACGGAAACTACGATCAACTGGCTTATCAATCAGACAATGAGTTTACGATCGAGATCAACCCGACCGTCGACGATTCGGAAGAGGGATCGTCATTGTTCTCCGAGACCAAAGAATACGAAGGACAGCGACTGTCTTTGAACTTCCAGGACATCGAAACACGAGCGGTACTTCAGCTGCTGGCTGAATCGTCAGGACGCAATATTGTCGTGTCCGATACGGTGCAAGGCAACGTTACGCTGCGTCTTCGCAATGTTCCGTGGGATCAGGCACTCGATATCGTCATGACGACCAAGGGTCTCGACATGCGCGAGAACGGAAACGTGATTATCGTTGCGCCGGCCGAAGAAATAGCGGCTCGCGAAACGGCTGACCTCGAGGCTCGTCAGGCGATCGTCGAACTGGAACCCCTCTATTCGGAATTCCTGCAGGTCAACTATGCGAAAGCAGCTGATCTCGCGATCCTGATCGGCGGTGGCGGCGGCGCCGCGACGAATGCGCTGCTTTCCGGTCGAGGCAGTGTCGGGATCGATGAACGCACCAATACGCTTCTGGTTCAGGACACGGCAGAGAATCTGCAAAATATTCGCAGACTCGTCAGAACACTCGACGTTCCCATTCGCCAGGTGTTGATCGAGGCTCGAATCGTGGTCGTCAATGACGACTTCAGCAAAGAGCTGGGCGTGCGCTTCGGCGCGACTGGTGTTAAAGAGAACAGCATCGACGGGGCGACTGTCGTTAGTGCTACTGGCAACGGTACATCAACGATGGTGGACTCTGTACTGGACAACCTGGCGACGACCGGCACGATTGGGCCGGTTGAGCTGCCGAGCATCACAGATCGATACAACGTGAACGTGCCGGTTGGCAATCCTGCTGGCAGATTCTCGATTGCGGTCCTCGAGTCCGAATACATCGTTGATCTCGAGTTAACGGCCGTGCAGGCAGAAGGTCGTGGCGAGATTATTTCGACGCCACGCGTGATTACGGCCAATCAGAAAGAAGCCCGCATCGAACAGGGTGTTGAGATTGCTTACCAGGAATCGGCATCGTCTGGCGCGACCACAACGCAGTTCAAGAAAGCCGTGCTGGCGCTTACCGTTACCCCGCAGATAACGCCGGACAACAACATCATCATGGACCTGATTGTTAGCAAAGACAGTGTCGGCGAGCTGACACCCGCATCCAACGGTGGTTTTGTTCCAAGTATCGATACCCGGTCAGTAGAGACACAGGTGCTGGTGCGTGATGGCCAGACCGTGGTTCTCGGCGGTATTTACGAGACTGAAACCCGCGAAACGATCAACAAAGTACCCTGGTTGGGCGACATTCCTGGTGTGGGTGTATTATTCCGATCGACGGCGGATACGTCGAACAAGGCAGAGTTGCTGATCTTCGTCACGCCACGAATTCTCAACGAGGGTTCGAGTATTTACTAATCATGTAGCGGCCATTGAGGCTTAGCATCGACAGGTAAAAAAGATAAAAGCCAACCTCCGGGTTGGCTTTTTTCCAACCAAACCAACCAGCCATGGCAAATCCGAAAAATCTGTTTCTCGTTGGCCCTATGGGCGCAGGCAAGTCTGCTGTAGGACGGCAGCTGGGCAGGTTGCTGCATCTCGACTTTGTGGATAGTGACGAAGAGATCGAGGAACGAACCGGTGTCGATATTCCCTTTATATTCGAGAAGGAAGGTGAGGAAGGCTTTCGCAAAAGGGAAGTGAAAGTCATCGACGAGCTGTCACAGCGGCAGGGCATCGTGCTGGCCACTGGTGGTGGCGCTGTACTCGATGCCGAAAGTCGTAGCAGGCTGGGCGCACGTGGCTTCGTGATTTATCTCCATACCACCGTGAAACAACAGCTCGACCGCACTCAACGCGGCCGTAACCGACCACTGCTGGAGAACGGCAACAAAGCAGAAGTGCTCGAAGCGCTAATGCTTGAGCGTGACCCGCTGTACCGGGAGATAGCTGATCTTACGATCGAAACCGATGGCCGAAGGGTGCAGGCTGTAGCCCGCGATATCGTCGAAGCCCTTGCCTGAAGACGTCTCCAGCGGTGCGAATCGGCGTCATTTCCCTGCCATGGGCATGAGCGCCAGCAAGCAGGGCGCAGCAGATCCATCCGCGCCAAAGCTCGTCATTGAACTAGTCAATGCAGGCGGGTTGGAGGTACTCTTTTCTGTCTGATGGACAGTCATACCCTGAATGTGGAATTGGGCGAGCGGAGTTATCCAATCGTCATCGGTAGTGGCCTGATCGAAGGCGGATACGATCTGTCGCCGTATACCAATGGTCGCGAGTGCCTGATCGTCAGCAACGTTACGGTTGCCCCCCTGTATCTTGAGAAGCTGACAGGCTGTCTGCCGGGTGTTGCGGCGCAAGTTGTCGAGCTGCCTGATGGCGAGGCATACAAGACGGTTGCGACCGTTGAGACAATACTGGATGAATTGGTCGGCAGTCGCGCAGGTCGTGGCGTCACGGTAATGGCGCTCGGTGGCGGAGTCGTCGGTGATATCGCCGGTTTTGCAGCTGCGTGCTACATGCGTGGTGTCGCTTTTGTCCAGGTTCCAACGACCCTGCTTGCGCAGGTTGACTCGTCAGTCGGCGGCAAAACAGGCGTGAATCATCCAGGCGGCAAGAACCTGATTGGTGCGTTTCACCAGCCCCGGATCGTCCTTATCGACACTGACACGTTAGCGACTCTTCCCGATCGGGAGCTACGCGCCGGAATCGCGGAGATCATCAAATATGGCGCCATAACCGATCTGGATTTTCTCGCCTGGCTTGAGAGCAATATCCAGGCGATGGTCGCAAGAGACACGGATGCACTGACGTATGCCATTCGCAGGTCATGCGAAATCAAGGCGGCAGTGGTCGCGGAGGACGAGAAAGAAGCGGGACGGCGCGCGCTGCTGAATTTTGGCCACACGTTTGGCCATGCCATTGAGAATAGCGTGGGGTACGGTGAATGGTTGCACGGCGAAGCAGTGGCCGCCGGCATGATTATGGCCGCCGACCTGAGCGGCATTGCGCCGGAGGACAAGCAACGCCTGCAGGACCTGATCAGCGCTGCCGGATTGCCGGTATCGCCGCCGCTTACTCGCTCGGGGCAGCTCCGCGATGCGATGCAGCTTGACAAAAAGGCACAGGCCGGAAAGCTTCGCTTCGTTCTGCTGCGCTCGTTAGGTGATGCCTATGTTACTGCCGAATACGATTCGGCCGCACTTGACGCCGCGCTCAGTGCGGCAGAAGAAGGATGAGCAAAGTGCCGGACGGGTTGGCCCCGTATGCGGCACATGAGGAGACGGGGAAGGGCCGTCGTTTCGCCGAGGCGCCGCCAGCCTACCGCGGGGAATACCAGAGAGATCGAGACAGAGTCATCCATTCCACGGCGTTTCGACGACTGGTCTACAAGACGCAGGTTTTTGTCAACCACGAGGGTGATTTGTACAGGACGCGCCTGACGCATTCTCTGGAAGTTGCCCAGATCGCGAGAACGGTTGCCCGGGTGTTACGAATCAACGAGCCCCTGGTTGAAGCAATCAGTCTCGCACACGACCTGGGTCATACACCGTTCGGCCATGCCGGACAAGACGCGCTCAATGCCTGTATGCGTGATTTCGGTGGTTTCGAACACAACCTGCAGTCGCTGCGAGTCGTTGACGAACTGGAAGAGAAGTATGCCGAGTTTCGTGGTCTCAATCTGACTTTCGAAACCCGCGAAGGAATCCTGAAGCACTGCTCCGCAAAAAACGCCCGCCAGCTTGGTGATATCGGCAAGCGATTTCTGGAGCGCCGGCAGCCCGGACTGGAGGCGCAGCTGGTTAATGTCGCTGACGCAATCGCCTACAACAACCACGACGTTGACGATGGTTTTCGAGCGGGATTGCTGGATTTAAGTTTGCTTACGCAGCAGTCCCTGTTCGGTGAACATTACGAGGAGGTGCAGGAAGCCTACCCCGGACTGGACGACCGCAGGCTCATCTACGAGGTAATTCGGCGCATGATCGGTCACGTCGTCAGCGATCTGATTGAAACCTCGGCGCGAAGAATTCAGGCACTTGCCCCAAAATCTATCGAGGACGTGCGCGCGGCGACAGATCCCGTCATTGCCTTTAGCGATGAGGTTCTCGAACAGCACATGTCCTTGAAAAAGTTTCTCAGGGAGAATCTCTATCGCCATACGCAGGTTCGCGCTATGAACGAGGAGACTCAGGAAATGCTGGAGAGATTATTTGCGCAATATATGGCGGACGTTGATCAAATGCCGCCTGCTTTTGCGAGCCAGGCGCAGAGTGATGATGAGTCGGTCAGGGCAAGAGTCGTGGCAGATTACATTGCCGGGATGACGGATCGATTCGCCTATGCAGAGCACAAACGCCTGAATTAGTGCAAGGTCACGAGCCGAGTGGTTCAGAGCAGGGCCTGGATCCCAAACCGCTGCAATTTTTCGCGTACAATTCTGCGCGACTGTTTAATCGCCGGATAAACTGTGAATCACAAGAATATTCCCGAAAAAGATCGCCTGATCTTCGCCATGGACGTACCCGACTGCGATCGGGCGCGTGCGCTCGCCGATGAGCTCGGCGACTCAGTGACATTTTACAAACTCGGCCTTGAACTCATGATGACCGGCGGTTATTTCGAGCTCCTTGACTGGATGCTCGCTCGAGACAAGAAAGTCTTCGCGGACCTGAAGTTCTTCGATATACCCGCCACGGTCGGTTCGGCAGTCAGGCAGCTAAAAGACCGCGGCGCCACTTGCGTCACCGTGCACGGCAATCAGTCAATCATGGAGGCCGCTGCCGAGAACAAGGGCAATCAATTGAAAGTACTCGCTGTCACCGTGTTAACCAGCCTCGATCGAGGCGACCTGGACGACCTCGGGTTTGATTGCGACGTGGGTGCGCTTGTGTTGAGTCGTGCGAAACGCGCGCTTGAGGCTGGCTGCGACGGTGTTATTTCCTCAGGATTAGAAGCGCCCAAATTACGGGAGTTCATCGACAACAAGCTACTGGTCATCACACCGGGAATTCGCCCGGTCGACAATAAGCCGACAGGTGACCAGAAACGGGTGGTAAGTGTTGAGCAGGCTTTTGCCAACGGCGCCGATCACATCGTTGTTGGCCGCCCGATTCGTGACGCAGGCAGCCCGCGAGAGGCAGCGGAAGCGATTCAGGCCACAATCGCGGCGCAGTTCTGATGGGCGCTCCACTGAAGAACGATCTGTTTCTGCGCGCGCTGCAACGCCAGCCGGTGCCGCGTACGCCGGTCTGGATTATGCGCCAGGCGGGTCGCTATTTACCGGAGTACCGTGAACTACGCGCGCAGGCCGGAGACTTCATGAGCCTGTGCGGAAACCCCGAACTGGCCTGCGAAGTGACGCTGCAGCCCTTGCGGAGATTCAAGCTTGATGCGGCGATTCTGTTCTCCGACATCCTGACCATTCCGGATGCAATGGGCCTGGGGCTTTGGTTCGAAACCGGAGAGGGACCCAAGTTCAAACACCCGGTCAGGACGGAGCGGGAGATTAACGGACTCGCGGTTCCCGACGTCGCTGACTCGCTGGGGTACGTGTTCGAGGCCGTCAGTAGAATTCGCCGCGAACTGAATGGGGATGTTCCACTGATTGGTTTTGCCGGCAGCCCGTGGACGGTGGGCACCTACATGGTTGAGGGCGGCTCCAGTCGGGAGTTTCCGCACATATTAGGCCTGGCCAGAGAGAAACCGGCCTTGCTGGACAAGCTCCTGGGCACGGTAGCGGCAACCACGACGGACTACCTGAACGCGCAGATCGACGCCGGGGCGCAGGCAATCATGATCTTCGACACCTGGGGCGCGGCGCTCGCCGGGGATGATTACAGGCGATTCTCACTGGCCGGCATGCAATCCATTATGGACGGACTGCAGCGGAAAAAAGATGGCGAGACGATTCCTGTCATTCTATTTACAAAAGGTGCCGGCACATTGCTGCGCGACATGGCGGCGACGGGCTGCGATGCGCTCGGCGTCGACTGGACAACCAGCCTCGCTGACGCACGCTCCTACACCGACGACAAAGTGGCTCTTCAGGGCAACCTCAATCCAGCGACGCTGCGGGAATCTCCGGAAATCATCGAGCAGGGTGTAGCAGATGTTCTGCAGAGTTACGGTACTGGCCCCGGTCACGTGTTTAATCTTGGCCATGGAATCACACCGGACATCGACCCCGATAATCTCGGCGTGCTGGTCGATGCGGTACATCGACTGAGTCCGCAATATCATCAATAGGAATCGCGGCTCTCTTAACGTGGGAGCGGCTTTAGCCGCGATTCCAATTCATTAAGAGAGTTGTGGGAGCGCCTTCAGCCGCGAAAGCAGTTCGCTCCTTTTGTGGTCGGCGCTAAAGATCAATCCGCATTGAACAGGTAATTGTCTTTTGGCACAGCGGGCGGATTGGGCTTTAGCCGCGAAACCAGCACATGAGGAGAGCCGCAGAAGCAGCTTCAGCCGCGAATCCTCACCTAGTCCCGCAGTGCGCGCCGCAGTATCTTGCCGACGTTCGTTTTTGGCAGCTCGTCTCTGAACTCAATTTGCCTGGGTACTTTGTATCCGGTCAATTGCTGCCTGCAGAACTCGACGACATCTTCTTCCCTGATGGACGGGTCGCTTCGAACCACGAATAGCTTCACCGCCTCGCCAGACTTTTCGTCCGGCACGCCAATCGCAGCAGCCTCGACAATGCCATCCATCTGCACGGCAACATCCTCGATCTCGTTCGGGTAAACGTTGAACCCCGACACAATAATCATGTCTTTCTTGCGATCCTCGATGAAGACGAAACCATTTTCGTCGATACGACCGATATCGCCGCTGCGGAACCATCCTCCTGGCAACATGACCTTCGCGGTCTCCTCTTCGTTCCGCCAGTAACCTTCCATTACCTGTGGCCCGCGAATACAGATTTCGCCAACTTCGCCAGGCGCAACGTCATTGCCGTCATCGTCACAGATTCGCACGTCGGTGGAAGGGATGGGCAGGCCGATGGAACCCGTAAAGGAAGTGGTATTGAGCGGATTAATAATGGCTGCCGGCGACGTTTCTGTCAGGCCGTATGCCTGCAGGATGACGTTCCCGGTGACTTCCTGCCATTTTTCCGCAACCGCGCGCTGCACTGCCATCCCTCCTCCAACCGTCAGTTTCAACGAACTGAAATCAAGGTCGGAAAATCCCGGGGTCCTCAACAAAGTCGCGAACAGCGTGTTGACGCCAGTTACATAAGAGAAGGCGTGACGTGACAGTTCCTTAACAAATCCCGCGGCATCACGGGGATTCGTTATCAGGACATTTTCACCGCCCAGTAACATCATCAGGAGGCAGTTACTCTTGAGTGAAAACACGTGGTACAGCGGCAGCGCAGTAATTGCGACGATTTGATCGACGTCATCGAAAACGTCTCCCAGCCACGTATTCGTCTGGAACACGTTGTGCACCATATTGCGGTGGCTCAGCATCGCGCCCTTGGACAGCCCGGTGGTGCCGCCGGTGTACTGGAGGAAGGCGATGTCCGCGAATCCCAATTCCACCGGTTGCAACGGGGATTGCCTGCCTGTCTTCAGCGCCTTGTGAAATGACACGCTGCCCGGCAGGGAAAAACCCGGGACTGCCTTCTTTATATATTTCAATGCGAAATTTGTGGCGACACCCTTCGGCCACTTCAGCAGGTCCCCTACCTTCGTGGTGACGACATGTTCGATGCGGGTATCATTGATGACTTCTTCGAGTGTCGTGGCGAAATTTTCGAGAATGACTATGCAGCGCGCGCCAGAATCCGACAGCTGATGGCGAAGTTCGCGAGCCGTATACAGTGGATTTACATTGACGACGACCAGTCCGGCGCGAAAGATACCGAATAGCGCCACTGGATACTGCAGCAGGTTCGGCAGCATGATCGCAACGCGCTCTCCCCGGGTAAGACCAAGTGCGTTTTGCAAATAACTCGCGAACTGATTCGAGCGTTGATCGAGTGCGCTATAGGTCAGCGTTGTACCCATATTCGTGTACGCTGGTCTGTCTGCGAATTTTCGAAAAGCGTCTTCAGATAGATCGCGGATTGAACGATACTCGGGCGCTGGAATTTCCGCCGGTATCTGCTCCGGATACGACTTCAGCCAGATTTTTTCCAATGGGGCAACATCCGTGGTGTTTTTTTCTATTGTTTGCTTTGTTCCATGGTTCGGTCAAGCAAAGCCTCATTGATGATCGGCCAGGCGTTATCCAGTAGTAGCGGCTGGGCCTCGGCATTCGGGTGAATGCCGTCGTCCTGCATCAATTCGTCATTGAGCGCGATGCCTTCCATGAAGAATTCGATCCAGGGCACGCCGAATTCCTGCGCAAGATCGCGGTAAACACGCTCGAATGCCTGGGTGTATCGGGAGCCGTAGTTGGTCGGAATACGAATTCCGAGAATTACGATGGCGGCACCGGATTTGCGGGTGGTCTCGATAATTGCCCGAATATTGTCCTTCATGACGTTCGGCGGGAAACCGCGCAGGCCGTCATTCCCACCGAGCTCCAGAATGACGAGATCCGGCACGAAATTGTCCAGTGCGAACCGGATTCGGGTCTTCCCGCCCTCAGTGGTCTCGCCGCTGATGCTGGCGTTAATGACCCGATGTTCGTACCCTTGTGATGCAAGGCGTGTCTGCAACAAAGTCGTCCAGGACTGGTCAACATCAATGCCGTAGCCGGCACTGAGGCTGTCGCCAAAGACGAGGACAGTCGGCACGTCGGCTGCCTGGGCCGGTCCACCAACGACTAACAACAAAAGGGTAAGTATTTTTCGCATGTCCGACCAATCAACCAATGGGAATGCTGTACTTGCAGCAAATAATGTGACCAAGCAGGTTAGCAGCCCTGAAGGTGTTCTGACCATTCTTTCCGATGTGAGTTTCACTATCGACAAGGGTGAGACGGTGGCGATTGTCGGTGCGTCTGGCGCCGGCAAGTCCACGCTGCTTGCGCTGCTTGCAGGTCTCGATCTGCCCACGAAGGGTGAAATCAGCCTGAATGGAGAAAACCTGACAAATCTTGACGAAGATGGTCGCGCTGCCCTGCGCGCGGCCAGTGTGGGATTTGTATTTCAGTCTTTTCATCTCGTGCCGTCGCTGAACGCACTGGAAAATGTCATGTTGCCGCTGGAACTTGCCGGCAAGGCGGAACCCAGAAAAGCGGCGCTTGCAATACTGGAGCAGGTTGGCCTTGGTGAGCGCTGGAGTCACTACCCCGCGCAACTCTCCGGTGGCGAGAAACAGCGTGTCGCAATAGCGCGAGCATTTGCGACCGAGCCGGCTGTGCTGTTTGCCGATGAACCGACCGGCAACCTCGATAGCAATACCGGCGATCACATCATCGACCTCATGTTTACGCTCAACCGCAACTCCTCGACGACACTGATACTGGTGACCCATGATAAAGCGCTCGCTGCCCGCTGTGATCGTGTGCTTGGACTCGATGCAGGGTTTCTCGTTACCGACGAAAAGGTCGCGGCATGAAAGCAGTCGTGTATGCGTTGAGAAGCTTTGGCAGGGAACTGCGCTCAGGCGAAGTCGTCGTGTTGCTGGCGGCTGTTGCCCTGGCGGTCGCAGCCCTGACCGCCGTGGGCTTTCTCACCGATCGCATTGGTCGCGCTGTTGAGCGACAGGCGAACGAAGTCCTTGCAGCCGATTTACGCTTACGTACGCCCGATCCGATTCCGGCAGAATGGCACGAGATGGCCGCGGATTACGGCTTGCGATCAGCTGAAACGCAGACGTTTCCGAGCGTCGTTTTCGCCGGTGATCTGAGCAGCCTGGCCACGATCAAGGGCGTTAGCGACGGTTATCCTTTGCGTGGTGACGTTCGTATTGCGGAGCAACTTTTTGGTGAACAGCAAGTTGCCGAGGGCATTCCCGGCAGCGGGCTGATCTGGGCCGACGGCGCATTGATGGCGCGTCTCGGCGTCGATGTGGGCGATAGGGTTTCAATCGGCGAAGCAGAGATGAAGATCGATGCGGTGCTGACGTATCGCCCTGATCAGTCGATCGGATTCGCGTCGCTGGCGCCATCGCTGGTCATCAATACTGTCGATCTGCCCGCAACAGGTCTAATTAACGAGGGCAGTCGCGTGAGTTACGCACTGCTGGTCGCTGGCGAGCCTGACGCAGTCGACGAATTCTATGAAGAGATAGAGGCATTGCTTCCGGATTCTGTCAGGAGTCGTAATCGGGAAGAAGGCAGCGACCGGGCGAATAATGCCGCCGACAGGGCACAACGTTTTCTGTCATTGACGGCGGTGATCAGTTTGCTGCTCAGCGCCGTGGCGATTGCGATGTCGGCGCGACGCTTCGCTCATCGCCGTATGGACACCGTTGCGCTGATGAAGAGCCTCGGTGCGAGTCAACATTTCGTAATCTCGGCCGCTTTCGTGCAGCTCGTATTGCTGGGTGTATTGGGCGTCATCATCGGCAGCATTGTTGGATTCGTCGTAGAGGCTGTCGTGACGGACATGCTTGCCGACGTGATCAGGGGTGATTTGCCACCCGTTGGATTTACGCCGGTCTTTCTTGCCAGTGGCAGCGCACTCATCCTGTTAATCGGCTTTGCCTTGCCATCACTCATTCAACTACGCGACACGCCGCCATTGCGTGTTCTGCGTCACGACGAGATGCCACCACCTCCCTCGAGACTGCTGGTTGCAGGGAGCTCCCTGCTGGCAGTCGCGATTATGCTTTACCAGGCGATCGGCGATGGTTTGATGCTGCTGATCGTGCTCGGTGGAATGCTCGTCGTCTCCGGCGTGCTGTATGTGGCGGGCCGGGGACTGGTGTATTTGATGGGCCGGTCGCGTGGCGGTGTTGGAATTGCATGGCGCTACGGACTTGCCAACGTTGCCCGCCGTGGACGCGATAGCGCTGTGCAGGTCGTTGCTTTTGGGCTCGGCCTGACCGTGTTGTTGCTGCTGACGTTCGTGCGTACGGACCTCCTCGAAGAATGGCAGCAGACGCTCGATGCGAATGCGCCGAACCACTTTCTGATCAATGTTCAGCCGCAGGAACGCGATTCCATCAACCAGATATTTGCGAATAACGGCGTGCCAGCGCCCAACTTCGTGCCCATGGTGCGGGCTCGCATGAAGACCATCAATGCGGAAGACGTAAAGACGCGCGAGTATCCGGAAGAGGATGGCAAGTGGATGGCCAATCGGGAGCAGAACCTGACCTGGGCCGAAGAGATCAGTGAGAGTAACGAACTCGTTGACGGCGAATGGTGGCCGGCCGGCTATGTGGGCGAACCACTGGTGTCGCTGGAGGAAGATGCGGCAAGGGAACTGGGAGTGGCCCTGGGCGATCGCATCAGTTTTGTGGTCGCCGGCCAGGAGATAGAAGCAAAGGTTGCGAGCACCCGGTCTGTCAACTGGGATTCGTTTCAACCGAATTTCTTCATGGTGATGTCGCCGGGTTCACTTGACAATTATCCAGCCACATTCATTTCCGGTGCCAGGATTCCGGCCGGGAATAATGCAGCGCTGGTAGACCTGGTGCGCCAGCACCCGACGGTTTCTGTGATCGACATCGATGCGATCCTGCTACAGATAACGGGCATCCTGGATAAGGTCAGTCTCGCTGTTCAGGTGGTCTTCGTGTTCACGCTCGCAGCCGGGATTGCAGTTCTTTTCGCGGCCGTCCAGTCAACCATCGACGAGCGACGCTTTGAGAGCGCGATGTTGCGTGCTCTTGGCGTCAGAAGGCGCACCGTACTGTCGGGCGTCCTGACCGAATTCGCGGCACTTGGTTTTGCCGCCGGGTTTCTCGCCTCCGCAGGTGCATCGATTCTAGCCGCCGTGGTTACCGTACAACTATTCGATCTGGACTATGCATTCAACCCGTCACTCTGGGGTGCGGGTGTTGTTGGCGGCGTTGCGCTGGTATGCGCAAGTGGATTCATTGCTGCCCGTGGTGCCATTAATGCCCCACCGGTTGAGGTCCTGCGAGCTGCCTGAACATTGACTGATAAACCAAGAACAGCATTGTCGTGCGGGGCAGTGGTAGTCCGTCGAACGCAATCCGGCTGGATGACGCTCATGTTGCGCGCCTACAAGAACTGGGATTTCCCGAAGGGAATGTGCGAAGCCGGAGAAAAGCCGCTGGAGGCCGCGGTTCGTGAGGTCGGGGAGGAGTCCGGCCTGGACGAATTGACGTTTGAATGGGGTGAGCGCTACACCGAAACGGGGCCGTATCATCGCGGCAAAACTGCCCGCTACTACCTCGCAAGAACAACCCAGACAGAAATCGTAATGGGTATCGTACCCGATCTGGGCAGGCCCGAACATCACGAGTACCGGTGGGTCAGCTTCGACACCGCGCACGATTTGTCGGCGCCACGTGTGCGTGAAGTCGTACAGTGGGCCAGACAGGTCGTTGGTGCATGACCGGGAATCGCGGCTAAAGCTGCTCCTACAATTTCTAGTACCACCGTGGGAGCGGCTTCAGCCGCGTTCGGTGTTCGGATTATCGCCAATTGTTGTAGGAGCGGCTTTAGCCGCGATTGCAGTTTGCTCCGTTTGTGGCCGGCGCTAAAGATCAATCCGCACTGAACAGGTAATTGTCTCTTGGCACAGCAGGCGGATTGGGCTTTAGCCGCGATTCCACCTAACCTGTAATGGCAATGTTTTGCTGCTGCCTACACGATGCGATTGCGATCGCCGCCATCCAGAAATGCCCGCACGTTAGCGGCCACTTCAGCAACGGCATTCTGCCTTGCCTCGACGGTTGCCCAGGCAATGTGCGGTGTCACAATCAGATTGCTTCCGTCGTAGTCCAGTAAGGGGTCGCCATCGACGGGCGGTTCCTGGCCCAATACGTCGATCGCGGCTCCGGCGATCGCTCGTGATTCCAGCGCATCGACCAGCGCCTGTGAATCGACGAGACCTCCGCGCGCCGTATTGATCAATAGCGCACCGGGTTTCATCACAGAAAGGGCCCGGGCATCGATAAGGTTGCGCGTGTCGTCGGTCAACGGGCAATGCAATGAGATGACGTCACAGCTCACGAGAAGCGCATCCAGTTCGAGCCGTCCATCGTCCTCGACTGCGTCAGTCCCGATACGCCTGCCGATCTTAACCTGCATACCGAAGGCAGCAGCGATTCGATGGACGGCTCGTCCCAGCTCTCCGTAGCCGATGATTCCAAGCGTCATTGCCGACAACTCGCGCAGCGGAAAATCCAGCATGCAAAAGTTCTTCGCGTTCTGCCATTCACCTGCCCGCACACTTTGATGGTAGCAATCGATGCTGTGCGTCATTCTCAGGAGGACAGCAAATACATGCTCGACGACAGAGTTCGTGCAGTACGCACGAATATTGCAAACCGCCACACCGCTATCCCGGGCTGCTTCCAGATCGACATTGTCAACGCCTGTGGCTATCAGGCCGATGAATCGCAGCTGTTCGGCCGCCTCAATTATCTCTCGTGTCATTTGCACCTTGTTGAGAATGACAATTTCGCAACCGGCAATTCTGTCAGCGACCTCGTCAGATTCGGTTTGATCGTGAATGGTCAGCGATGACACGACAGATTCAAGCGGTCCGAGATCCAGTTGATCGGAGTGAACAGTCGCGAAATCGAGGAATACGGCATTCATGGTGTATGGTTCGGTTCGGAGCAGGAGCTTGCGCACGATGAATGATCAATTCTGGAAACGCAAATCATTGGCGGAGATGTCTGCCGGCGAATGGGAATCGCTGTGCGACGGATGCGCCTTGTGCTGTATGCAGAAGCTCGAGGATGAAGATACCGGTGAAGTTTATTACACGGACATCGCGTGCCGGCTCCTGAACGTGAACACGTGCCGTTGCAACGATTATGCGGCGCGCGCACAGAAGGTCGCGGAATGTCTCGTATTGTCGTCCGACAACGTCGCAGCATTTGCCTGGTTGCCCGCAACATGTGCATATCGACTGCTGGCGGAAGGCGAGGCTCTGCCAGAATGGCATCCGTTGCTGACCGGTGACCCTGACTCGGTTCACAGGGCCGGTATTTCTGCCAGGGGCAAAGCGGTATCCGATACAAGTGACTGGACGGTGCTACGAAAACTCGGAGACCGCTAATCGCCCAGTCACCCGGTATTCTGCAACCCCTGGGCTATACCGTTGACACTCGCGAGAAGCGCATTAAAAAGTTCGGCATCTTCGTGACCCGTTTCACGCCAGCGGCGCAGAAGATCGACCTGCATAAAGCTCATCGGGTCGACATAGGGATTTCTCAACATGATTGCACGTTGCAAAGTGAAGTCACCCTCCAATAGCGACTCGTGATCCGAGTATTCCAGTATCAGGTCCCGGGTAAGCTCGAATTCTTTTTCGATGAGCGGAAAGAACTCATTGTGCATCTCGCCCGCAAGCTCAGAGTAAAGCCTTGCGATTCCAAGATCCGACTTTGCCAGTACCATCTCGGCGTCGGCTGTCAGCGCCCGCATGAAATACCACTCCCGGAACATTTCCCTGAAAGCGCCATCATCGAACTTGTCGGCAGCGGCCCTGAGTCCGCTACCGAGCCCAAACCATCCCGGTAGCATCAACCGGCTCTGGGTCCAGGAGAATACCCACGGGATAGCACGCAGATTCTCCGCACCCTTGCCGCCCCGGCGCGAGGCAGGCCTCGAGCCAATTCGCATTCGCTCAATCAGGTCAATCGGTGTAGCAAGCCGAAAATAGTCATAGAAACGCGGCGTGTCGAAGATCAGGTCGCGATAGGTCTTGCGACTGACGTCAGCGACTACCTGCATGATGTCATGCCACTCCGGCATATCGTTGCCACGATGTTCCGGCATGGCGGTCGCCAGGGCGACTGACCCGGCTACCTGTTCCAGCGTACGCAGTGCAATGCCGCGAAGACCGTACTTCTCATTGATGATTTCGCCCTGCTCGGTAACCCGCAAGCGGCCGTTAACTGTGCCGGGAGGCGCCCCGAGGACTGCCGTATGCGTCTTGCCGCCACCGCGACTGATCGTGCCGCCGCGACCATGAAACAGATGAAGCTCGATGTTTCTCTTCGACAGCACTTCGACCAGTTTGACCTGGGCGTTCTGTAGCGCCCACCTGGCCGAAGCCAGGCCAGAGTCTTTATTGCTGTCCGAGTAACCGATCATGATTGTTTGCCGATCGGATCGCTGCTTGACGTGGGCACGATAAAGTTTGTTGTCGAGCATATCACTGAGTATTTCGCTGCCTTTCTCGAGGTCCTCGACTGTTTCAAGCAATGGCGCAATGTCGAGAGGCACTTCATCGCGACGGTTGTGCAGCTCACTCCAGTTTGCGAGCAACAGGACGGATAGAATATCGTCCGCGCCCTGCGTCATGCTGACGATAAAAGGCCCGATCGCACGCTTTCCGTATTTTCGTCTGCAGAACGCAATCGCCTGAAACACGGCGAGCGTCTTCCTTGCAGTCACGCTTTGATTGTCCGGATGTGAATCGCGGGACTCTATGGCCTCTACGATCCGTTTCAACCGGTGGCTGGGGCTCCACTTAAGCCAGTCATCTTCGCCCAGGAGTTCGCCAACGACCTGTCGCAATACCAATGCATCCTGGCGGACGTCCAGCGTCAGCAGATGAAAGCCAAAAGAGTCGATTCTCCGCTGCAGCCTCCTGACTGCAAACAACCCGGCGTGTTCCCCTTTGTTCGCTTCGAGACTCTCCGCCAGGATCCGGATATCTTCGACAAGTTGCCTGGCCGATTCATATGGATAGGCTTCGTCGTCATAAGTGGCCTGGAGCCTGGCCTGCACCAGGCGCAGGTAGACGCGGTAGGGCATTTCCCGGTGACGCGCGGGTACCGCGTGATAGGCCGGTTGAAACATCCCGCGATAATGCTCGATCTTGTCGAGAATCCGCTGGTCAATGTTTACCCGGGAAGTCGATTGGCTTAGCTTTGCCGAAATAGAGGCGCATTCCCGATAATAGAGATCAAGTACCAGTGAACGCTGGCGCGCCAGTGTGGAACGGATAGTCTTGGCATTGACGTTGGGGTTGCCGTCCATGTCACCACCTACCCAGGAACCGAATCGCACCATCCCCGGTACCGAAATCGAACTGGCCTCCTCGCCATATACGCGCACAAGCGCATTCTCGATGTCTTCATAGAAAGGCGGCATCGCCTTGTACAAGACGTCAGTCAGGAAGAACAGCACGTGCTCCAGCTCGTCAGCAACCGACATGTTCTCATGCGGATGCTCTTCCGTTTGCCAGCCTGTCGTCATCTCGAGCTTGATGTTCTCCAGGCAAACGACAGTTTCCTGCGCGGTCATCGTCGGGTTAAGCATGTCGATGAGGCGTCGCACGATGTTTTGTTCCTTGCGCAAAATCGTGCGGCGGGTTGGCTCTGTCGGATGTGCAGTGAATACTGGCTCGATGCGGATCCGCGCAATCAACTTCTGCAGGTCGGGCAAGCTCAAACCGGCAGCCTTCAGCTTTACCAATGTTTCTTCAAGGCCTCCTGGTTGATACTGTCCCGTTTCCTGTAAGTATTCGCGTCGGCGTCGAATACGATGCACTTTCTCGGCAATGTTGACCATCTGAAAGTAAGTCGAAAATGCACGTATGACTTCCAGTGCCAGCGGCAACTCGAGATTGCTCACCAGTTCGGCAAGGCCTTCACCTGGCATATCGTTATGTTCACGACGGCGAATCGATCGCAGTCGTGCGTTTTCCACAAAATCAAACAGAGCATCTCCGCCCTGGTCTTTCAGCAGATCGCCGACCAATGCGCCAAGAATTCGGACATCATCGCGCAGCGGCTGGTCCTTCGTTTCGAAAGTGATGTCCTGTCGCCTGAGCTCTTTGTGCACCGCTGTGTTCCCTGTTATTCGCTAGTCGCGAAAATTTTCGTATTGCAGCGGCAGCCCGCAGTCCACTTCCTTTAGCAATGCAATCACCGCCTGAAGGTCATCGCGCTTCTTCCCCGAGATTCGCAGTTTTTCTCCCTGGATGGCAGATTGCACCTTGATCTTGCTGCTTTTGATTTTCTTGATGAGGTCTCTGGACAGCGACGTTTCGAGGCCCTGTCGCATAATCACTTTCTGTCGGGCTTCGCTGCCCGTGAGCTCGGGTTCCTCTTCCTTCAGGCAGGCGACGTCGATACCGCGCTTGGAAAGCTTCTGGCGCAGGATGTCCAGCATCTGTTTGAGCTGGAAGTCCGTCTGGCTGGTCAATGAGACAACGCTCTCTTCCAGTTCATACTTCGACCCCGTGCCTTTAAAATCGAAGCGAGTAGTCACTTCCCGGTTGGCCTGGTCAATGGCATTGCTTGCTTCGTGAGCATCGAATTCACTCACGACATCAAAAGACGGCATTTTTTCCTCCTGCCCGATCGGGCCCTTATTCCGGCGCCGGAGACTCTGCTTCGGCGGGCAAATCTTCGCCTGGCGCCTCTTCGGGCGTTGTAGTATCAATCGTGATGACGGGTTCGTTGAGCAGCGTCGTGGTGAGCTTTGTAAAACTGTTTTGCAGGTTGACATAGTGCTCACCTGTTCCTGGCCCGACGAAGCCCGTATGTATTTGACGCACCTTGCCGGCACGGTCGATGAAGATCGTAGTTGGAAATGCGAGTACCGCACTCAGCGCGGGCAGCGTACTCGACGCTTCAGTCTTGTCGGAGATTCCGGCAATCAACGTATCGTATTGGATATCGAATTTTCGTTTAAAACGCCGCGCCTGCTCTGCTGATCGCTCCGCGTCCTCGAAGTGCTCGAAGAGCAGCGCGACGATCTCGAGACCCTGAGCGCGATATTTCTTGTAAAAGGGCGCCAGAAATCGCGCTTCGTCGTTGCAGTTCGGACACCAGGTTCCGGCAATCGTGACAATCAGGACCTTGTCCTTGAATTTCTCGTCATCGATCGATACAGGCACGCCTTCCTCATTCGGAAATTCAAACTCGAATCTCTCGTAACCGGGATTCAGGAATGTTCTTCTGAATGCATCTGGAAGAGTGGCGCTCTCGTTGCGACTGGCGGACCATTGCTGATGCCACGACGTACCTGACCAGAAATCGGCACGTGCTATCTGTCCATCTTCACCGACGCTGCCGGAGAACAGAAAAACATGTGAACCATCAAACGTTGATATATGAAAGTCATTGCCGCGGACATGACCGGCAAGAAATCGATAGTCGCCGTCCGGATGCAGGAACGTTCCGAACAGCCGCGATCCACGCTGAGCGAATTCGCCAATATAGGTATCATCGTCAACGTCTTCCCCATGAAAGGTCACGGCCCAACGACCGGAAAGGTCGGTGTTCGGTGTCGCGCTGCTCTCCTTTCGGGCTTCGCTGCCATGTATCGCGTTAAACGGCATTGTCTGTGTCTCGCCGTACCTTTTTACCAGCGTCAGGTTGCCAACCAATCGGCCATCCACCAGTGAGGCGCGCACTTCGCTGTTGAACGCCGAAAACCGCAGCGTCAGCTCGCCATCGGCAAAACTGACTTCGTCGATGCGCACGCGTTCCTGGCCATTCATCAGGCTGGCCTGATAGGTTGCGCCGTCCCGGGCTATTTCCACACCGGTCTCGACATCGCCGCCGGGCAGGGTGATATAGGCCTGCCAGTAGCCCGCCTTTAACCCGATCGGTGCTTGCTCCGACACTTGAACAGGTTCTTCGCAGCCGTATAGCGAGATTAGCGCGGCGCCTGCGATCATTGCTGTACGAATCGCCCTGATGCTGTTCATCTCCGTCCCCAATTCGAATGTCTGTTTGTCGAACCTCGTTGGCCAAGTGTAGCGCACACAGTCTCCGCCCGGGCGTGGAGGGACTGAAAAACTCGCCGCGTTGCCCAGTTATTCTGCTCTCAAAAGCCGCGCCGGTCATGCAAAATTTCGCCATGTCCAGGGAAGGGCCGGCATGTTTGATCACGCACAGGGAACGACTGACACTTGGATGTCACATGAAGCAGATGACATCGATGTCATCCTCTCTGATATCGCTCAACTCGGATTTGATCCTCCGCGACGGGCAGGGCGTGAGCGAAGTATCCTTTGTGGCACCTCGCTTCGGGTCTCCGTCAGAAACACCCTTTTCAATCGACGCCTCGCCGGTGGTCTTCTCGATACACTGTGCGTGTTTGTCGGGAACCGCGTCCCGGTTTGCCTTGTGCCGGAAGACTTTCCGGCAAAAGCACCGGCAATTGAGTCGTGGAGATTGTTTTGTGAGCTCATCCAGTCGCGGTTTGCCGAACAGGGTCTCAGCGCCGGCGGGTTGGGCTTCTGCATGCATTCGCATCGGATGCCGCTGGAAGCCTATTGCCTGATTGCGGATTCGTTGCTGGGGTGCGGTCCGCGATACGTCTTTCTCGATAGCTTGCAGACTGGCAGAACACGGCGATTCGCGGGTAGCGCAACGCGCCGCATCAAACTGGCGGTTCCTGTGGCGACACCGAGCGGTGCAGCGCGTTGTGCAGCCAGTCTATGGCGGCCTGGTGCGCAGCACATGCAGGTTGCTCGCCGATGAGGTCGCAGGTGGCGTAATCCCGGCGAAGTCGCTGCTGGCTCCGGCCGGGTCGGCCTGGCTGCCGTTCGGCATGCAGGTCGCCCGGTTCTGCTGCCCTGCCGGAACACCCGATTGGACCCGGCTAAGGCTGGCGTTGCGACGACTGGTCGACCTGGCCGACCAACTGATTCCCAAACTGGAATGGCATGACCCACGACAGTGTGCCGATGCGGCGACCAATCGACGCGTCGCAGTCTGTGTCACCGGACTTGGCGATTTGCTCGTACGCAGTGGCCGTTCGCCAAAAGCTCTGGAAAACCTCAACTGGCTGACGGAGCTGGTGCGATATATTCAACGAGAGCTCTCTGCACAGTCGTCACAGCTGGCTGCGAGGTCAGAAATGTTGCCGGCGTTAAAGCAGTCAAATCCCGTCTGCGGCTGGAGCGCGGGCCTGGATCGTGATCGGTGGCAGCAACAATGGGAAATCGCAGTCAGGGACGCGGCCGTCCGTCATCGAAACCTGCTGGTCCTGTCGCCCTCGTCCGTTTTGCCAAAACACCAGCCCGACTGCGCAGGATTTGCAGATTTACTTCCTGTACTGGGATTTGCCGATGCCTGGAGTTTCGACTGCGGTGGGCAAACACGAGGCTTCAGTCTGGCGCAGTTCAGAGATTTTCATCGCCGTGCCAGGGCGACAATACAAGGCGCACAACGTGCTTCTTTCATTGCAGCCGGGGTATGAACTGAGATACGGTTTGTGGTCCGCTCAGGGTGTTCCGGACGCCAAAGAGCACAGATCCCGAGAGACGATTGCAGCCCGTAACGCCAGACATACATGGAGTATCAGTCCTGCTGCTTACCGCGGTGGCGCTGTTCCTGTTTACGCGCGATCGCCTGCCGCTCGAAACGTCGAGCCTCGCGATTCTGATCATCCTCGTTGCCGGATTCCAGCTATTTCCCTATGAAACAAACGGTGAGCCGCTGGGTCCGGCGCAGTTTTTCGCGGGTTTTGGCAATGAAGCACTGGTCGCGATCTGCGCATTAATGATGGTGGGTAAGGCGCTGGAGACGACGGGCGCGCTGCAGCCCTTGGCAGCGATCGTTGGCCACGCCTGGTCGACCCGGCCGGTTCTCGCATTGCTGGTGACTTTGATTGCCGGCGCCGTGTTAAGCGCTTTCATGAACAACACGCCCATTGTTGTGCTGTTGATGCCGATTCTCGTGGGTGTGTCCATGCGTGTGAAGTTCCCGGTTTCCGGCGTCATGTTGCCTATGGGTCTCGCCACCATTGTTGGTGGCATGTCGACGACTATCGGCACCTCAACCAATATGCTGGTTGTCGGTATCTCGCAGGATCTCGGCCTGATCAAGTTTGGAATGTTTGATTTTGTGCTTCCCGTCGCAATTGTAGGCGGCGTAGCGATACTTTTTCTCTGGCTGATCGCGCCAAAACTGTTACCCGAACGGGTGCCGCCGCTGGCGGACACAACGCCGAGAGTATTCAACAGCCAGCTGTTCATCAAGGAAGGCGGTTTTGCTGCCGGGAAAACACTTTCCGAGGTTCTGGCAAAAACAAATGGCGGAATGCGGGTAGACAGGATTCAGCGCAGTGATTCTCTTTTCCTGGCGAAGCTGCCGTCAGTAACGTTACAACCCGGCGATCGACTTTTCGTCAAGGATTCTCCTGAAAATCTGAAACATTTTGAGATGTTGCTCGGTGCGACGCTCTACAATATTTCCGACAACGAACATCCGATTGACGACGACACTCCGCTTACAGCGGAAGGTCAGCAACTGGCGGAGGTTGTGGTGACACGCGGATCGCCACTTCACCTGCGCAGTTTGGCTGCGGCACGGTTCAGCGCGAGCTACGGACTCTTGCCCCTGGCAATTCACCGCGCGCGTGCGCCAAGTTCGCAGGTGACCGGCGATCTGAACACCATCCGCCTGCGCGCTGGTGACGTTCTGCTGGTACAGGGAACCCGGGATGCCATCGACACCCTGAAGTTGAGCGGCACAATGCTCGTGCTTGACGGAACGACCGATCTCCCGCACACGCACCGGGCCAACCGCGCGCTGGCGGTGATGGGCCTGGTCGTTGCTGCCGCCGCCCTGGGCATTATGCCGATCTCGGTCAGTGCATTGATCGGCGTCGGCCTGATGATCGCGCTTGACTGCCTCACGTGGCGCGATGCGGGCAGTGCGCTGTCGACGCAGGTCATCATGATTATTGTGACCAGTCTCGCCCTGGGTAAAGCCCTGATGGGAACAGGCATGGCGGATTATCTTGCGATTGGCTTCGTCAGCGCGGTCGCGGACCTCCCCGTACCGATAATCCTCAGTGCTTTCATCCTGATAATGACGGTATTGACCAACGTTGTTTCCAACAACGCTGCAGCAGTCATCGGCACACCAATTTCCGTGGCCATTGCCGGGCAACTGGGCGCAGACCCGGTGCCGTTCGTACTGGCCGTGCTTTTAGGTGCCAATATGAGCTTTGCCACACCGTTTGGCTATCAAACCAACCTGCTGATCCTGGTTGCCGGCGGTTACAAGTTCTCGGACTTTCTGCGTGTCGGCATTCCGCTCACGATCATTATGTGGCTGGGATTCTCTTTGCTCCTGCCGCTCCTCTACGACCTCGGCTAGTCAGTAACGAGGCCGCTTGACGATGGGGCGTGTCACAGGGATACTCGCACCCATGCACGCACAGCAAATCGGTAACAGGAACTGGTGGTGGCTGCCCAAAACGGAGAGGGCGGCTGGCTAGCGTTTAGCAATAAGCAAAAGACACCAGAAACCCGTCTCCACAGGATAGTGAAGACGGGTTTTTTTGTGTGGTTTTGCCGCACAGGATAAACGAAGAACTTATGCAGCCACCTTTTGACATCGCCGCCGATCTGGACACACCTGTGTCGGCATGGCTGAAACTCGCGGCACTAAAGCCGCGTTACCTGCTTGAGAGTGTCGAAGGCGGGGAACGGCTGGCACGTTACTCCTTCCTGGGTTTTGGCGACGCGCTCGAGATTCGGCTCGATCGGAACGGCTTCAAGGTCGGCGCTGAAGTGCGAGATCACCCGGCCAACCAGCACGAGTATCTCGATGCGCTCCGCCTCGGCCTGCGGAATGCGCCACGCCCCAGGCCGGATGTCGAGGACCTGCCGTTCGCAGGTGGCCTGGTCGGTGTTTCCGGCTACGACGTCGTGCGTCTGTTTGAGCGACTTCCGTCAAAAACGAAACCGCAGGCCGGCATTCCCGAGGCAGCGTTTTGTGCAACCGCATCACTGCTGGTCTTCGATCACCTGACCCGACGAGTCGCTCTGCTGCATGACGGACCGGCGGCGGAGCGAGACAGCCTGCGCAAGCAGGTTGTGCAGCTGCTGCGCGGCGCAGTGCCAATGAACGACAAAGACATTGCGGTCTCGGAAGCCAGCGTGGGCATGACCGAAGATGAGTATGCTGATCGCGTCAAAGCCTGCAAGGAGTATATAGCCGCCGGTGATATCTACCAGATCGTAATTTCGGTTTTGTTCAAGGGCCGCACCAACGTTCCTCCGTTTGAGGTGTATCGGGCCCTGCGCCTGTTGAACCCTTCGCCGTACATGTTCTTCTTTGATTTTGGCGATCTCAAGGTGGCAGGGTCTTCGCCCGAGGCATTGGTTCGACTGCATGGCGGCAACGCTTCACTTCGACCGATTGCCGGGACTTTGCCAAGAGGCGACACAATCGCCGCTGATCATCAGAATGAAAAAGACCTGCTCGCCGACCCCAAGGAGTCCGCTGAGCACGTGATGCTGGTCGATCTTGCACGCAATGACCTGGGTCGTGTGGCAATCCCCGGCAGCATTCACGTAGATCCCTACCGCGCGGTCGAACGATACAGTCACGTGATGCACATTGTCAGTGGCGTGCAGGGTCAGCTGGCGCCGGGTTACGATGCTTTCGACCTTTTTGCGGCAAGTTTTCCGGCCGGGACGCTGGTCGGGGCCCCAAAAGTTCGGGCGATGGAAATAATAGAAGAGATGGAGACGAGTGGTCGCGGTCTGTACGCGGGTACGGCCGGGTATTTCGGCACGTCGGGAGACATGGATCAGGCGATTACCATACGCACCCTGGTATTCAATGGAGATGAATATAGCTTCCAGGCCGGCGCGGGTATCGTGGCTGACAGCGTGCCCGTCAAGGAATACCAGGAGGTGCTCGCCAAGAGCGCGATCCTCAGAAAGGCGCTCGATATCGCCGGGGAAGGGCTATGAGCGCACGCATTCTCCTTATCGATAATTACGATTCATTTACCTATAACCTGGTGCAGGCGTTTGCCGCGCTCGGCGCCGAGGTACTCGTGCATCGCAATGACACCCTGGCCGTCGAAGAGGCCACTGCGCTGCGCCCCACACACCTGGTCATCTCGCCCGGCCCGGGCCGTCCCGAAAATGCAGGTCAGTCTCTAGCGATGATCGACGCATTCGCGGGAAATATTCCAATGCTTGGCGTGTGCCTTGGTCATCAGTGCCTCGTGCAGTCGTTTGGTGGCGACATTGTGCGTGCCGGGAGACTGATGCACGGCAAGACATCAATGGTGTCTCACGACGGTGGCGCAATATTCGCCGGCATGTCGCAGCCTTTCGAGGCTGGCCGTTATCATTCCCTGTGTGCAGACGAGGGTTCCCTGCCCGAGGAGCTTGTCATCACGGCACATACGGATCGCGGCGAGATCATGGGCGTTCGCCACAAGACACTTGCCCTCGAGGGCGTGCAGTTTCACCCTGAGAGCGTGCTGACACCGGAAGGTGACACGCTCATGGAAAACTTCGTACGGATGAAAAGTGATGGCTAGAAATTATTCGAGAGTTCTGGAACATTTACTCACCGGCAACTCATTAAGCGCAACAGATTCGGCTGCGTTGATGCACGATCTTGCCGACGGCGAGCTGGAACCCGCGCTTGCAGGTGCACTGCTGGCGGCGCTGCGCGCGAAGGGTGAGACAGCGGAAGAAATCCGTGGCTTTGCGACTGCCATGCGTGAACTTGCCCTGCATCCGTCGATTCCCGAGGGTGCACCAACCGTCGATACGGTGGGAACGGGCGGCGACGGATCAGGCAGTCTTAACCTGTCGACGGGAACCGGGCTGCTGGCGGCAGCGGCCGGTGCTCGCGTCGTCAAACACGGCAATCGATCAATCTCGAGTAAATCGGGCAGCGCGGATCTGCTTGAATGTCTCGGCATGCCAATGCCTCTCGACGAAGCAGCCAGCATTGATTGTCTCGATGCGTTGAATTTCACCTTTCTGTTCGCGCCGGCCTATCACCCGGCCATGAAAGCGATCATGCCTGTTCGCGGCGCGCTCGGTGTGCGGACCGTGTTCAACGTACTCGGACCGCTGACAAATCCTGCCGCCCCTCCGTATCAGCTCATCGGCGCATTCAGTGTCGAGGCCGCAAAGCTTATGGCGGACTCCTTGTCCGGCATGCCAATTGAGCGTGCTTTTGTCGTGCATGGCGAGCCTGGCTGGGATGAGGCAACGCCAGCCGGCGAGTTCGTGATTTACGACGTTCGCCCAGGGTCCGTTGCAGAAAGCAAGAGAACACCCGAGGACTACGCGATGCAGCGTTGTGATCCCGAGGACCTGCGTGGCGGAGATGCAGCACACAATGCGACTGAGTTGACTCGTGTTCTCTCCGGAGAAGACAAAGGTGCGCACAGGGACGCGCTTGTGATGGGCACGTCGCTGGTACTCGAGGTGGTGGGCCTGGCAAGCGATATGCAGGACGGCGTTGCAATGGCCGAGGATGCCATCGACAGTGGCAAAGGAAGCGGCTTCCTCGAAGACTTCCGGCGGCATTTCACCGGCTGATGAGCGACTTTCTGAAACAGATGGCGTCAGGCAGCGCTGCCAGGGCGGCAATCGCAAAGACGACCATGCCGGCGAGCAATCTCGACAGGCCGGTTTACCCGCTCCGGCTCGGCGACTTCGATCTGATCGCGGAGATCAAGAACAGGTCACCCGCCGAGGGCAAGCTGGCAGCGGGTGCCGGCCCCCGGACGGACCGTGCGCTCGCGTATGCGGCGGCGGGGGTGGCCGCTATCTCAGTGCTCACCGAGCCGGACCAGTTCGACGGTCACCTGGCGCATCTTGACGAAGTCGTTCGCGCTGTGTCAGCAAACGAGACGCCGGTTATGCGCAAGGATTTTCTCGTCGACGTCGTGCAGATTCTGGAGGCGAAAGCCGCCGGTGCGAGCGGCGTTCTGCTGATTACGGCCATGCTGCACGATGACCAGTTACGGAGTTTGCTGGATTGCGCGTTTGAGCACGGTCTGTTTGTGCTGCTCGAGTCCTTTGATGACGACGACTGGCGACGCTCGTTGAAACTCCTGGAAACCGTCAGCTACCGGGAAAAAGCTGCCTGTAAGAAGCTTCTGCTGGGCATCAATACGCGCGACTTGCGCAGCCTTGCAGTGGATCCGACGCGCCTGGAGCGGTTCGGGTCGAGGTTGCCGGAGGGCGTCACCTGCGTAGCAGAAAGCGGCCAACACTCTGCCGAAGATGCTGCGCGCGTCTCGAGCTGGGGCTATCGGCTGGCACTGGTAGGAACCGCGTTAATGCGTGCCGAAGAACCCGGGGCACTCATCCGCGACATGTTGACGGCCGGCAGGGCGGAGCGTTAAGTGACGACCCTGGTGAAAATATGCGGCATGACCGACAGTTCAGCAGTCCAGGCGGCAGTCGCGGCAGGGGCAGACGCGATCGGTTTCGTCTTCTACGCGAAATCTCCGCGCAATGTGAGTGCGGAGGAGGCACGGCAACTTGGGATGGACATACCGTCACACATCCGCCGTGTAGCGGTCATGCTGCATCCGGACGTCGCGCTCTGGGAAGAAGTAGAAGCTGTGTTTCGCCCGGATGTTCTGCAAACTGATAGCGACGATTTTGCCTACCTGCGCGTGGCTGCAGGAATCGAGTTGTGGCCGGTTATTCGTGAAGGTTCGGTCCGCGACGGAACGACATTTCCGGAGACTTTTGTTTACGAGGGGCAAAAAAGTGGCTTTGGTGAAACCGTGAACTGGGCTGTTGCAGCTGAGATAGCGCGACACGGCAGGATGATCCTGGCCGGTGGGCTTGATAGCGGGAATGTCGGTGAGGCGATTCGGCAGGTTTCGCCCTACGGCGTCGATGTATCGAGCGCCGTCGAATCCGGACGAGGGAAGAAGGATGTCGCAAAGATTGCGGCGTTCATTGTAGCGGCGAGAACCGCTATGAGTAATCAGAAACAGGAAAAAACATGAGTGCGGTAATGAATGCCAACGAAGCGCGCACGCTTCTCGAGGCCTCGATAGCGGGTGAACTCCCGGATGAGCGCGGCCGATTCGGTCCCTTCGGCGGGCGCTACGTCCCCGAAACGCTGGTGCCGGCTTTCGAGCGGCTGGAGCGCGGTATCGCCGAGCATCTGCATACAGATGAGTTTCAGGCCGAGTTCCGCTCGGAGCTGAAAACCTGGGTTGGCCGGCCGACCGCACTGACGTTTGCGCCCCGTTTGTCCGCACGCTGGGGTGCCGACGTCTGGCTCAAGCGAGAAGACCTTGCGCACACCGGCGCACACAAAATAAACAACGCAATCGGGCAGGCGCTGCTCGCGAAACGCCTCGGTGCGAAGCGGATCATTGCGGAAACAGGGGCCGGGCAGCATGGTGTGGCGTCGGCTGCCGCCTGTGCACGAGTAGGCTTGCCCTGCCGGGTCTATATGGGGGCAGTTGATATCGAACGCCAGGCACCTAACGTTGATCGGATGCTGCGCCTGGGCGCGGAAGTCTTTCCGGTGGAATCCGGCGACAGGACGCTGCGGGCCGCAATCGACGAGGCGCTCCGGGAGTGGGTAACTGATCCGGCGGAAACCTACTACCTGATCGGATCCGCGGTCGGCGCACATCCATACCCGTACCTGGTACGCGAGCTGCAGTCTGTGATCGGGGTGGAGGCGCGCGCCCAGATGATCGAGCAGGCCGGCGGCTTGCCGGACGCCGCATTTGCCTGTGTCGGCGGCGGCTCAAATGCCATCGGTCTTTTCTATCCGCTGCTGGGTGACGCTGATATTGAATTGATCGGTGTCGAGGCGGGAGGCTCCGGTTCGGGGCTTGGCCAGAACGCCGCAACGCTGGCGACGGGCACACCCGGCGTATTGCAGGGGAGTTACTCGATCATTTTGCAGGACCAGGATGGTAACGTGCAGGAAACCCATTCGATATCGGCTGGCCTGGACTATTCAGGTGTCGGCCCGGAGCACGCGTTCCTGCAGGCGGTTGGTCGTGTTTCCTACGTAGCGGCCAGCGACGACGAGGCACTCTCTGCGCTCGAGGAACTCTGCGAAACGGAAGGTATTCTGACCGCGCTCGAAACCGCACACGCCTTCGCCGCTGCCGCCGTATGGGCCACGGAGAATCCCGGCAAACGGATCCTGATTGGCAACTCGGGACGTGGCGACAAAGACATGCCAACACTGACTCAATACCCGGTAAGGAAAAATACCAATGCAGCCGCATGAACGAATAGGTGCAGCGATCGCTGCGGCGAATAAAGAAGGTCGGACGGGACTTGTCCCGTTCATTACAGCCGGGTATCCGGATCCGGAACGCTTTATCGAGACCCTGAAGGCAGTGGCGGCAAACGGCGATGTCGTTGAACTTGGCGTGCCATTTTCTGACCCGATGGCAGACGGCATGACGATTCAGCGGTCAAGTTTTGTTGCCATCGAGAACGGCGTCACGCTGCGCTGGATATTCGATCAGCTTGCAGCGTCGGACGGCACTATCGAGACGCCGTTGGTCATGATGTCGTATCTTAATCCGCTGCTGTCATTTGGTTTCGAGGCGCTTGCTCAGCGCGCCCGTGAGACCGGTGTCTGCGCCTTCATTGTTCCGGATCTGCCGCTCGAGGAAAGTGACGATATTCGTGTCGCGCTGGAAGCGCAGGGCGTCGGGTTGATACAGCTGGTGACGCCGGCGACGCCCGACGAGCGACTGGCAATGCTTGCCAGGGCATCGCGGGGCTTTCTTTATGCGGTAACCATTACCGGAATCACGGGTGGCGACACGGCGTTGCCAGACTCGCTGGCCAGTTATCTCGACAAAGTAACGGCGGTTTCGGACCTGCCGGTCTGTGCGGGCTTCGGAATTCGATCTGCAGACGACGTCGTTAATGTCGGCAAGCATGCGGCCGGCGCAATAGTCGGTTCGGCACTGGTGGAGGTACTCGAGCGTGGTGAAGATCCAATCGCTTTCCTGAAGGGTCTGCGTTGAAAAAAGTAACTGCCATCGACTCCCTGGTCACGGTCAGTCATTACAAAAATCTGCTTGAGAGCGAGGGGATTCCCGCGTTCATCAGGAACGAACACCTTGGGTCGATCGTGGGTAAGATTCCCTTTCAGGACGCATGGCCCCAGCTCTGGGTGCAGAACGATCTCGATTACGATCGCGCCGTGCAGTTGATCGACAAATACAAGGTTATCGACGAAAGCCCGACAGAGACCTGGCACTGTGCCCAGTGTGGCATGGACAATGAAGGGCAGTTTTCCGCCTGTTGGAGATGTGGCACACAGCATTAGTTGAATCGCGGCTGAAGTCCAATCCTCCCGCGAAGTGTCATGCCGCGTAATTGATTGGTGAGGATTGATCTTTAGCGCGGTAACGACAAGAACGGCAGCTTTTTGAAGTGCCCTAAATCATTCCCCGCGAAAGAAGTCTCGTACCCGCAATTTCGCTGCGCAATATCCTGGATACTTTATCCGCCTGCATCGGGCGGCTGATCAGGAAGCCCTGCGCCAGGTCGCAGTTACAGCTTCTCAGGAACTCGAGTTGACTAATCGTTTCCACGCCCTCGGCCGCAACCTCGATATCCAGTCCGCGCGCCATCGCGATAGCGGCACGCACGATGCGCTGGTGACTGCCATTAACCTCGACGTCCTGTATGAGCGATTGATCGAGCACGAAGCTGTCAATGACGCCGGTATCAAGGGAGCTGAATGACACATCCCGCGTACCAAAGTGATCGAGTGACAGGCGCACGCCGAGTGCCCGCAAGCCGTGCAGGGTCTCGAGTTCCACGGAGCGCTGCCGCACGATTTCACCGTCGCCGATTTCAAGTTCAATGCATCCGGCATCCAGCGCATTGTTTGCGATTGCCGCGGCAACGGTCTCCACTAACCTGCCATGTTTCAGCTGCTGCTGTGACAGGTTGACCGCAACGGACAGATCCGGTAATTCGAACTTGTGCTGCCAGGAGGCAAGTTGCCGGCAAGCGGTGTTAATAATCCACTCGCCTGCGGAATGAATCAGACCGCTGCTTTCGAGAATATTCAGAAACCGGGCGGGTGGTAATAAACCGAAACGCGGATGCTGCCAACGGACCAGCGCTTCCAGGCCGATCAGTCTGCCCGTTCCGACATCGATTCGCGGTTGATAGTGCAACACGAATTCGTCCCTGACGAGGGCGTGCCGCAGGCCAACCTCGAGCTCTTCCCGCTGCTCGAGTTTGGTGTTGAGCGCGTTTGAATAGTATTGAAAACGTCCGCCGCCGCGATTCTTCGCCTGGTACATGGCCAGGTCGCCAGCCTTGATCAGTTGTTCAGCGGATTCACCAGCACCCGGATAAATCGCTATTCCGATGCTCGGCGTGGCATAAACTTCGCTTCCCTTCACGTCGTATTTTTCTGACAGAACAAGCACGAGTTTCTGCGCTGCGGCAGCCGCGTTCTCGTTCTCACCAAATTCCTCGAGGCACACGACGAACTCATCGCCGCCCCAGCGCCCGGTAAAATCCCCGATACGCAGGTTCTTGTTCAGCCGTGCTGCCACCTGGCGAAGTAAGTCGTCGCCAATATCATGGCCCAGCGTGTCGTTGACCGATTTGAATCGGTCGAGATCAATAAATAACAGCGCGAGATTGTGTTCGCTGCGTTGGGCGCGCCCCATCGCTTTGCGCAGTTGCTGTGTAAACAAACGCCGATTCGGCAACTCGGTCAGTTGGTCATATTGGGCCTGCTGTTCCAGCTCGACCGTTCTGCGCAGACTGTCTGTTATGTCACGGAACGTAATCACGCCACCGACCAGCGATCGGCTGCTGTCGTAGAGACCCTGTCCGTTGATACTAAGTATGGTGTCGATGTAATCGGCCGACTGATAAGCGGCAACCTGGTTCGAAAATTTCTCCCCGCGACACGCTCGCACGAGAGGCAGTTTTTCGTGTTCTATTTCCGTCAGGCCATCCGCTGCTCGCGCACAGAACCTCTTTGCCCATTCGCTGTCTGGTTGCTCACGGGGCGAAAGACCGAGCAGCGACCGCGCTGCGGGGTTGATATCGAGTACATGCCCATGGCGGTCTATGACGATGACGCCATCGTTGATGCTCTTCAGGATAGACAGCACCGTCGAATCGGTTTCCGACAGTCGTGCAAGCAGTTGATGTCGCTGGATGGCGTGATCGATAACCGCTTCTATTTCCTCGTGCCCGGCGTCATCAGCACACATATAGCCCTGTGCACCCGCGCGGACCGCGGCAATACCGCGATGTTCTTTCTCTCGCCTGACCACCGCAACAATAGGATGAGAACCCTGGCTCGCTATCAATGACTGCATACCCGGTTCGGACCTGTCTGAAGATGCGCCGGGTTCGAACATGATCAGATCGATCGAATCGGGCATGATCGCGGGCACTGCAAGCGCATTATGCCGGGTCAGTTTTCCACAACAGGCATAGGCTTCCAGCTTGTTGCAGAATCCGCCGGCGAAATCACTGTCGCCGAGATAGAGGATGGATCGGCCTGACATCAGCCTCGTGTTGCCTCTGCCGACAACAATTTATCCACACCGGTCCAACGCGCTAATATTGATAGTTTTCTGCATGCTGTATATCGCCGGGCCAGTTATCGTGATTTCCAGTGTTTCTTATTGGTTATTTTGGTTACGGAGACCGTAACGCCCCCCCATAAGCAAGTCGCATAATACCAGAATCATTGAAAAAATCAGTCTGAAATCAACTATTTGCTTCGGAGATACGCGCAGAATGCGATTGCACTAAACGGATGTCTGACTTGTTACATCTAAATAGTAAACCAGGGGGAGAATCGGCCGTTGCGAGCGCAATTGACCGCACAATCAGGAGAATCTCAGGCCGGCATGGTGCCTGTTATGGCTGATGTAGCGACGGATGAATCTCGCTGGGTACGGATGGCCCAGAATGCAGACGCCGGCGCATTTGAGCGGCTGTATCGGACCCATGTGGGCCGGGTCTACGGACTCTGTCTCCGCATGACGGGTAACCCGGCTGAAGCCGAAGATTGTACTCAGGATGCGTTCATACAGGCGTGGAGCAAACTTGACCGGTTTCGGGGTGATAGTTCCTTCGCTACCTGGATGCACCGCGTAGCAGTCAATACGGTCCTTGGCCGAATGCGAAAATCGCGTCGGGAGCAGGATCGGATTCGGGCCGTCTCCGATGTGGTTCCGATAACGGAAACGATCGCCGACGATGGAGAATTGCAGGATCTTGAACAGGCCATTAACGAGCTCCCGCGGGGCGCGCGGCACGTGTTCGTACTGCACGCGGTGTACGGATACAGCCATGGTGAGACCGGCGACATGCTTGGCATCGCCGAGGGTACGAGCAAGGCGCAACTAAGTCGTGCCAGGAAATTGCTGGCACAACAACTGGATACGGAAAGCGAATGAACGAGAACAGCAAGTTTGATGAGGAACTAATGGCACGAGCGGCAAGACTGCCGACATCGGTCGCTCCGGAGCGTGAATTGTGGCCGGCAATCGAAGCGGCTATCAACACACCTGTGCGGCCCGCGCGGTCTGCGTGGAATTCGGTCTGGGCTCAGGCGGCCGCTGTGATATTGCTCGTCGGGGCCTCATCGGCATTGACGTACACCGTCGTTAAAGACGGCGGCAGTACGATAACACCGGTCAGTGCAGAAATTTCGCAGCTGGTTTTCGAGCCGGTCTCCGGCAGTTTTGGCAGCCAGTACAACCTCGGTCCCGACTACCAGGACGCAAGAAGAGATCTTGTTGCAGGTTTTGAGCGCGAGCTTGAGCGCATGGAGCCGGAAACGCGCGCGGACATTCTGGCGAATATCGCAACCATCAAGCAGGCGATCAGGGACATCAATCTGTCCCTGGCTGAGGAACCGGATAACGTACTGCTGCAGAGATTGCTGTTAAGTACATACCGCGAAGAATTATCGCTGATGATCAGGGTAGAGGAAATTTCAAGTGCGACGATGCGCCGGAATGATATCTAGCACCAGTAATCGAGTACGATCGGAGGCGATGATGCCCCGACCGTGGCGGAGGGAGTTTAAGGAAATGAAAGTGTTTAGAGTTTTCGGGCTAAGTCTTATCAGCACATTGGCGCTCGCGGATACAGACGTGAATGAAACCCTCGATGCTGCTGAGGATGGTGAAGTCGTCATCTCCAATGTCTCGGGTTCCGTTGAGGTGCAGGGATGGTCGCGCAGCCAGGTCGAGGTAACGGGTACGCTCGGCAGCGGCGTGGAGGAGCTGATCTTCGAGCGCGATGACGACGAGATTTTGATTAAGGTGAAGTTACCGCGCAATAGTTCCAGAAACGGCGCCAGCGACCTCGTCATCAATGTGCCGGAGGCCAGTTCGCTGAGCATTGATACGGTAAGTGCAGATATTGACGTTTCTGACGTTCGCGGCGAACAGGACCTTAACTCCGTTAGCGGTGATATTACGACTGGCATCTACGGCGCAGAGCTGGATGCAGAGACGGTCAGCGGGGATCTCGAAGTCTCGGGCGACAACCAGGTGACGAACGTAAGTTTGCAGACGGTAAGCGGCGATATCGACACCGAGAACCTTGCCGGGGAATTCAGAGCCGAGTCGGTCAACGGCGATATTTCCGCGATTAATGGATCGTTCACGCGAGTTCGAAGCGAGACGGTTAACGGCAATATTATCCTGCATGCGCGGCTGCTGGATGGTGGCAGAATGGATGTTGAGACAATCAATGGGAAAGTTGACGTCGATTTTGGCGGCGACGTTTCTGCCGAAATTGATATCGAGACATTTAACGGCAGTATCCGGAACTGTTTCGGTCCGGAATCTGTCAGAACCAGCAAGTATGCGCCCGGACGTGAGCTGGATTTCACGGAGGGCAGCGGCTCGGGCCGGGTTCGGATAAATACCCTGAATGGCAGCGTGCGCCTCTGTAAATAGGCGGAGAGCACGTAAACAGGCATGGGCCGCCCGTCTTTGGGACGTCGGCGGCCTTGTTCATGGAGAAAAGTCACAGACCCGTCAGAGCCGCTTTTGCTATTCTTAGCGTATTCGTATTCACCCTGATCGAGGCCGGACTATCCTCCGGATAAAGAAACCATGGCTCGCCCTTTAAAAGCACTACTTGTTGTTCTTGCAGCCGTCGTTGGCATTTTCGCGGTCGCCGCAATCGCACTGCTACTCTTTTTTGACCCGAATGATTTCAGGGACAAGATATCGGCGGGCGTGAAAAGCGAAACCGGCCGTGACCTGGTTATAGAAGGCGATCTGTCGCTAAGCCTTTTCCCCTGGTTTGCTGTCGAGATCGGCCACACAGAGCTGGGTAACGCCAGTGGGTTCAGCGATGAGCTGTTTCTTAGTTTTGAACAGGCGAACCTGAGCGTCCGTCTCCTCCCATTGATTCTTAAACAAGAGGTTACAGTCGGCACGGCGACGCTTGCGGGACTGAAGGTGAACCTGGAAGTCGCCGGCAACGGTTCGACGAACTGGGATGACCTTGGTGGTGGCAGCGACACGGAGTCGTCGGCCGATGCAGGATCCGGCGACGCGGCGGTCATTGACGTCGCCAATATCGAGCTGACCGATGCAAATGTGTCCTACAAGGATGGTCAGAGCGGATCGGCGTACGCCATCAATAACATGACCTTCAGGACCGGCCGCATCGTGGCGGATGCACCGATTGACATGTCCGGGGAGTTCGACTTCTCGGCGCTGCCTGGCGAGCTCGGGGGGCACCTTGTCATTCGCGGCACAGCGACAATGAGCGAGGGCGCCAAACAGCTGTCGCTCGGTGGATTGAACGTGTCGGGAACGCTGGACGGAGTTGTTGCAGAACCGACGGACTTCAATTTCGATGCACGCGAGATCAATGTCGACACCGCTGCACAAAGCATCAATGCCGGTGAAATGGACCTGACGGTGCTCGGCCTCTCCATCGCGGCCGATGTCGAACCGTTTTCGTATGCCGGTTCGCCGCAACCGAAAGCCGCCCTGCGCGTCGCCCGGTTTTCGTTAAAGGACCTGATGCGTGTGCTCGATATCGAACCGCCTGTGACCGCTGATCCCGATGCGCTCAAGCGAGTTTCCTTCAGCGCAAATGCGGCAGTCAGCGATGCTGCAATTGCCCTGACCGCGATGACGCTCGAGCTGGATGATACGTCGATGACGGGCAGTTTGTCGGTGCCAACTACGGAAACCGGCGTGCTGGCATTCGATCTGAATGCCGACTCGATCGTGCTGGATGCCTACATGGCGCCGGCGGACGAAAGCGCAGATTCGACAGCCGACGAGGCAGCCGATATCGAGATTCCGGTCGACCTTATCCGCACGCTGAACGCCAAAGGCAGCTTCACGATTGCACAGGCATTTCTGTCAGGTATGGAGTTCGAGAACCTGGAACTCGGCGTCAACGCCGCGGGCGGCAAACTCCGCCTGCACCCCCTGGCCGCAGATTTCTACGACGGTTCCTACAGTGGGGATGTGCGCGTCGATGCTTCCCGTGACGTTCCGAGCGTGTCGGCGAATGAGAACATAAAAGACGTTAACCTGGCGTCAATGGCAAAGGCGTTGTTTGACCAGGAGAACATTTCCGGGTCGATCAATGGCGGGTTCATCCTGGGTGGTTCCGGCCAGAGCCTTTCAGCCATTCGGCGTGATCTCGACGGGACCATGTCCATAGAGCTCGCTGATGGCGCCTGGGAGGGCACCGACGTCTGGTACCAGCTGCGCCGCGCGCGAGCGATATTCCGACAGGAACAGGCGCCGAAGCCCAAGCTGCCGGCAAGGACAGAATTCTCAACGGTGACGGCAACGGGCGTGGTCACCGATGGCATATTCCAGAATGATGATTTCCGGGCCGAGCTGCCGTTTCTGCTGCTCACCGGCGCAGGCATGGTTGACCTGAATTCGACGGAAATTGACTACGGGTTGCAGGTTCGCGTCCTGGATCGCCCGGAATTCATGGCAGGGGCTACGGAAGCTGAACTCGCGGATTTCACCGAGACCGTCGTGCCGCTGAAGATCACCGGTCTCATGAGCTCGCCAAGTGTAAAACCGGACATCGAGGGCATCTTCCGCGGCCAGGTTGAAGAGGCGATCGAAGAGAAGAAAGAAGAGCTCAAAAATGATTTGCTGAACCGGATACTGGGCGGAAGCAATGAGCCGGTCGATGCAGAGGACCCGGACGCCGCACCGGAAGAACAACAAGAAGAAGATCTCGAAGACAAGCTGAAGAAAGACCTGCTCAAGAAGATATTCGAGCGTTAACCGTTTTGCGGCATCACTCGACAATTCGAACGGGTATTTTCGTGGTACCGGTTTTGCTTTTTTGCTGGAGCAACTCGCAGTCCGCCGAGCTCATGGAAATAGAGGTCCAGCGGGAAGACGACGTTTACAACATGAACTCCGTGAGTTGGCTCGACGTTAGACCGGAAGTGCTTTACAACATCCTGGCCAATCATGACCTGTTTACAAAATTCACCAGTGCCGTCATCGAATCGCGTAACGTCGAGCCGGATGAAGAAGGGCGGCCGCAGTTTTTCTCGCGGTTCGAGGGATGCGTAATCCTCTTCTGCAAGTCATTTATCCGTAATGGCTACCTGGAATTGAAACCACACAAGGAACTCATCGCGATCGTGCATCCGGAGACCAGCGATTTCAAACGCAGTCGTGAACAGTGGACGCTGGTGCCGGAGAAGGGCGGCACGAGAATGACCTACGAGTTCGAGATGATCCCGGATTTCTGGGTGCCGCCGGTCATTGGTCCGTTCTACATCAAACGAGCGCTCAAATCAGGTGGCGAAAAAGCCGTCGACAGGATCGAGGCGCTCGCGCAAAGCCAACACCCCGCACCTTGAACAGCAGCGGATTTTCCACCAAGGTCTTGCGGTGGTTCGAGTCTCACGGACGCAAGGACCTGCCCTGGCAATTAAACCCGACACCCTATCGGGTGTGGATCTCCGAGGTCATGCTGCAGCAAACGCAGGTGGCCACCGTCATTCCTTACTTCGAACGATTCATGGGGTCATTCCCGGATGTGGCCGCGCTTGCGCACGCCGACATGGATGATGTGCTGCATCACTGGTCCGGTCTCGGCTACTACGCGCGAGCAAGAAACCTGCACACAGCGGCGCAGAAGATAATCGCCGACCACGGCGGAATATTCCCGCGTGAATTCGAAGACGCCCTGGCGTTGCCGGGCATCGGCAGGTCGACGGCAGGCGCGATCCTCGCGCTGTCACGAAATGAGCGCCATGCAATCCTTGACGGCAACGTCAAGCGAGTGCTTGCGCGCCTGCACGCGGTTGAGGGATGGCCCGGCAAAAGCTCGGTTGCAGATGAACTCTGGCTGTTGGCGGACAGTTACACGCCGGCCACCCGGGTAGCAGAATATACGCAGGCAATGATGGACCTTGGCGCAACGCTCTGCACACGCTCCAGGCCGCTTTGCGGCAGATGCCCCGTAGCCGGCGATTGTGCTGCCCATGCGACAGGGCGGGAGACAGACTATCCTGGCAAGCGGCCCAAAAAGGCGAAGCCGCTTAGAAAAACACAGATGCTGCTGGTGTGCAGCGGCGGTGAGATCTATCTTGAGCGGCGACCGGCAACTGGCATCTGGGGCGGACTCTGGAGCTTTCCCGAGCTGGACGACGACAGCGATATAGGCGGTTGGTGCGAGGAACGCCTGAGCGTTTCCCCGGTCGACGTTGAGCGCTGGGAACTGCTTCGTCATAGTTTCACGCATTTCGACCTGGATATTCAGCCGATCGCCGTGCGTGTCAGCGAAGCATCAAGTAGAGTAGCGGACGATGAGGAACGCGTCTGGTACAACGTTTGTTCTCCGCCGAAACTCGGTATCGCCGCACCAGTCAGCAATCTTATTCAACAATTGAAAGAGCAAAAGAATTATGTCCCGAACGATTAATTGCATCGTGCTGAAAGCGGAAGCCGAAGGGCTCGACTACGCGCCTTATCCGGGTGAGCTTGGAGCAGAAGATCTACGACAACGTTTCCAAAGAGGCCTGGCAGCGCTGGCTCGGTCACCAGACGATGCTGATCAACGAATACCGCCTGACGCCAATCGAACCGGAAGCACGCAAGTTTCTCGAAACGGAAATGGAGAAGTATTTCTTTGGCGAAGGCTCGGCCGCGCCGAAGGAATTTGTGCCTGAATAAGATCGGTAAGTCGGGTCAGAGCCGGGCTCTGAATTCCCATCGTTTTATCCCAGCGGTAACTCGGTTGTTTTCGTTACCGTCCTGATCGCGACACTCGAGTTCACCCTGGCTACGCCGGGCAGGCGGGTAAGACTCTCGTTGTGTAGTCGCTCGAAGTCCGCCATGTCCGAGACGACCACACGCAGCAGGTAGTCGAATTCGCCGGTCATCAGGTAGCACTCCATGATTTCCGGGATGTCGCGTACCGCTTTCTCGAATGCAGCCAGTTCGCTCTGCTCTTCGCGGCGGAGCGCGATGTGCACGAACACGGTACCCGACAGGCCGACCGTCTTTTGATCGAGCAGCGCCACGTAGCGCTCGATAAAACCTTCCTGCTCCAGCGCTCTCACCCTGCGCAGGCAGGCCGATTCGGACAGGTTCACCAGGTTTGCAAGCTGCACGTTGCTGATACGCCCGTCGCGCTGCAGCTCGGTAAGTATGGATCTGTCGAATCGGTCAAGCGCCACTGAAGATTCTGCTAATAAAGGCTATATATACGACAGAATATGCCACAAATCAGTATTTTTAGCACTGAATCGGCAAGCGAATTGCGTGAATAAGACGGTATCCTCTCGGGTTATTGCTGTATTTCTCTCGGGGGAGAATCGCTATGAAGGTCGGAGTACCCAAGGAAATCAAGATCCTGGAATATCGAGTTGGCATGTTGCCGGCCGGTGTTCGCGAACTCGCCCACGATGGCCATGAGGTCTTTGTCGAAACCAATGCAGGTATCGGCATCGGCATGACCGATGCGGATTACAAGGCAGCAGGTGCCACGGTCATGGCGAGCGCCAAAGAGGTGTATGCCGCTGCCGACCTGATCGTGAAGGTCAAGGAGCCGCAGCTCGAAGAGTGCAGCATGCTCCGTGCAGGCCATGTTCTGTTTACCTATTTACACCTTGCGGCCGATCCTGCGCAGACGGAGGCGTTGGTGAAATCCGGCGCTACCGCAATTGCCTATGAAACGGTTACCGCGGATGACGGCTCATTGCCGTTGCTGACGCCAATGAGTGAAGTTGCGGGCAGGTTATCGATCCAGGCCGGCGCTTATGCGCTACAGAAAGCCAACGGTGGTCGGGGTGTTTTGCTGGGCGGTGTGCCCGGTGTGGCGCCCGGCAAAGTACTTGTCATTGGCGGTGGCGTTGCCGGCACGAATGCCGCGGAAATGGCTGTCGGACTTGGCGCACAGGTAACGGTTCTGGATCGTTCAGTGCCACGACTAAGAGAGATCAACGATATTTACGGGGGAAGAGTCAGGACAGAATATTCCACCAAGCATGCTGTTGATTCTTTGATTGCCGGCGCAGACCTCGTCATTGGCGCGGTTCTGGTTGCCGGCGCTGCCGCGCCGAAGCTGGTCACGAAAGCGCATGTAAAAGGCATGCGAGCAGGTGCGGTACTGGTGGATATTTCGATTGATCAGGGCGGGTGCTTCGAGACGAGTCGTCCGACCACGCACGCGGAGCCAACCTACATTGTCGACGACGTCGTGCACTACTGCGTGACCAACATGCCCGGTGCAGTGCCGAGAACATCGACGTTTGCACTGACGAACGTGACGCTGCCATTCGTGAAAGCGCTGGTGGCAAGAGGTTGGCGCGAGGCATTGAGCAGGGACCCACATCTGGCGCACGGACTGAACGTGCACGCAGGACACATCAATCATGAAGCGGTAGCGCATGACCTGGGATACGAATATTTATCAGCGGACGATGCATTAAGAGCAGCCTGATCTTACTCCCCCTTGATCAGGCAGTTTATTCAGCCGGGCGCAAGCCCGGTTCTTTTTTGCGTATGAATGTATTTATGCTGACCGATCGCGGCTGCAGCCGCGATTGAATTGGCACGCTTCCCAATCAGAATGTAGGAGCGGCTTCAGCCGCGATCAATCCCGCAACTGTGCTAGGTCTGCCGTAGGAGCGGCTTTAGCCGCGATTAAACCAACGCCAAAAAAAAGCCCCGCCGAAGCGGGGCAAGTGTTGCATTAAGACCTGGCGATCTACGAACAACCCGTATGTGTCGCCGTAATGCTGTACTGCTGGCCGCCAATCGAAAATTGTAGCGGTGTCACAGTGAATCGATACTCATAAACGCGATTTCCAGGTCGATCTTCGGCTGCCAGCGGCGATATAGGAAAGCCCTGGGCGAAAGGCTGGTCAGCTCGCGAGCCATTGATCGGCAGAATCTTATCCAGGTCGACATTAACGTTACCCGTGAATGTAATGTTGAAGGTCGGCCTGTGAGCAGTGACGTTGCAGCCAACCCTCAACGTATAGTGATCGACGGGATCATTCAAACCTCCCACATTTGATTGCACCGGGGTAATCGAGGAGTTTTGGTTGAGAAATCCACCACTGAAGAACTCCGGCTGGTCGATACAATTGTTGCCATCCGAACCCGCGCCCTTGGGGCAATTCGGGTTAACCGGCGTAGTGGGCGGAATGGATACCGGCAACGGTATTTTGCCAATGCGCAAAGTATATTGTGCATTCAGTCCGTTAACGGGCGGGATGGCCACGCGCACGTAGTAAACCCCACCGACAAGCGAATTGTATGACAGCGTTTCATAAGCATCGTCAGCGTTCGTCGAAGCCGTCAGAAGTGTCTCGGAGGAATCAAACAGGTAGATATCCGCACCACTGCCGCTCGTATGCACGAGATCGGCATTAACGATGGACCCCGGCGCTACGTTGAAGACGAAGTAGTCTTCGCCATCCGACTGCCCGACAAAATCAACCAGTGCCGTCGGTGGATCGCCAACTGCACCAATGCTGGTCGCCGTCGCAAAGCTGTTGCCCGCGAAATCCTGCGGTGCGGCGGAAATTGACAGCGTGAACGGTATTATCAGGCCGGGTCGACCAAACAGGCGCACAAAGTGCGTGCCGCCGGGCATTTCGGCGGTGATCACGCCTTGTTGATCGGCTACCTGCCATTGCTGCGGCGAAACCAAAGGTGATACGGCTGCACCTGTCGCTATCTGAGCACTTATGGTCACGCTTCTCGTGTCCGGCAATTCGAAGACGTAGTCGACCCAACCTTCATTGGCGCCGACGTTCCCCTGCACCAGGCGGTTCGTATTGGTGCCTGTGCCGTCTATGAGCCCCAGCTGCTCGGTTCGTCCTGATGGAGGACCTGCAGTGTCAACACTAAGCTGGAAATTCGTATCAGCCGTCCACCCATAAACAAAGATGGTGTAATTTCCCGGCCTCAACCGTTGGCTGATCGCCTCGTTAGTGATGCCCGAGTTGGTGCTCATCGCCCAGGTACCGTTATCGCCCCACATATAGAGGCTCGCATAGGAAATGAGCCCGCTGAGTTCTATCGAAGACGGGCGCGTTTCACTGAGCGAAAAGGTGTAGTACTTGTATGGGCTGGTTGCACCCACACGACCATTACGTGCTTCACCTGTTGGATTGTTACCCAGTGAGATCGCCGTCGCCATCGAGTTGCCTGGCGCGTTTGACTGCGCAAACCCGGGCTGTGCGATTAAAAAAATGATGCCCAAAGCAAGCAGCATCCTGGATTTAATGTTCATACGGTTCTCCTTAAAGTCTGCATGACTCGTTCGAGGAAAATTCCTCACTCGTATATGCGAGAACCACGCGCGTATCGCGCCATCTGAACGCACCAGGGTCTGCTACTTCTCCATACAAAGAGGCCGCAGCAACAATGCCGCGACCTCCGCTTGTGCAATCCTCCTCTTGTCAGCGAGCAATCACGACCCAAAGAGCAGTGCCACTACGGCGTTATAGGTCAACCAGAGACCCACCGCGGCAAGAATCATTGACCAGTACTTGATGGGTATCCAGTAAAGATCGTGTCTGGCTACCAGCGGTGCCGACTCCCCGGTATCGTCATCAATTACGGTCAGCCCTGATGACGCAATCTCAAGGAACGTGTGCAGCTTGTATACGATGACAGCGGCAATAAAGGCGCCAATCGCCGCGCTGAATTCCGGCAGGATGCCAGTGACATCTGTCACATATTTCGCCGAGAAAAACGACACAATCGTCGTCAGCAGAACCAGGTAACCCTGGCCGGTCCAGAAAATAAACATGGTGTCTTCTCCTTTCGTAATTACGGTTAAATTTGCGGTTGTGTATTCCTGCAGGAACGGGGCACGAATCTGCGCCAGCGCAATCAACGAGATACCGATCGCGATGAGGTACAGGTTGAAGCTCGATAAGGTGGGCTCTATGGCTGCCTGGAACTCTGCTGACTGCAGACTGTTCTGCAGGAATCGTTGCCACTGGCGAATGGTTCTCTGATGCTGTGTCGCAATCAGCAACACACCGAAAACGCCAATGACCAGTTTGGTGAGGCAAATCGACCCGGTACGCGGCTCTGTCCTGGTGTGGGTTGATTTGCGGGTCTGGCGAGGCATCGTTCTGTCCTTTAAGTGTGCGCTTACTGGTACATGCGAGGACGGCGACAAAATCGCGCCAAGCCCCTAGCTGCGGGCCCTACGGGCCTTTCTGGCGGTGGGATCAGGTGCCTGCTAGGATCAATTGAGGCGCAGCCAGACGGCACGCCGACCCTGAATGATATGGCGAGGCAATCTTGGCGGATACCAGCTGGAACAGGATGTGGGACGCGTTTCACCTGGCGCTTGAGCGCGAAGGCGCCGACCGCGAAGATTTTCTGCTTGCCGAGTTCGGCGACCAGCCGGACCAACTGGCGGAAATAAAGGCGCTGCTCAGTGCCCATGATGATGCGTCCGGTGACGGCGCCGACTCGCGAGCCCAGATTATCGAGGATCTGCAGAGACTCGATCCGGAAAACCTGGTGGGTGAGACGATCGGTGACTATCGAATTCACGAGCTGATCGGTGAAGGAGGCATGGGGCTCGTCTACGCTGCCGAGCAGCTGCAGCCGATCAAGCGGCGAGTCGCGCTGAAGATCATCAAGCTGGGAATGGATACCCGCGAGGTTATCGCCCGTTTCGAATCAGAGCGTCAGGCGCTCGCACTGATGGAGCACCCCAATGTCGCACGCATCCTGGATGCCGGCGCGACAAGCGATGGTCGTCCCTATTTCGTCAATGGATTATGTGCCGGGTGTCGCGATCACAAGATACGCGGATCAAGCGAAGTTAAGTCTTACCGCGCGCCTGCATTTGTTCCTGGAAGTTTGCGACGCAATTCAACACGCGCACCAGAAGGGGATTATTCATCGCGATCTGAAACCATCGAACATTCTGGTCAATAACACCGATGGTCACGCCAGCGCAAAAGTGATCGACTTCGGCGTCGCGAAAACGCTGACGCAGAAACTCAGTGACAAAACGGTTTACACAAAGCTTGGGCATTTTATTGGCACGCCGCGCTATATGAGTCCTGAACAGGCGGAAATGGGGGCGCTCGGCGTTGACATACGCGTACCGATGTCTATTCACTTGGCGTTGTCTTGTTCGAGTTACTGGCCGATCGATGCCCTATCGCTGCCGACGCATTCAGTGGGCCCCATGCTGGCGACATACCGAAGCTGATCAGGGATCAAGAAGTGCCGCGCCCGAGTACGGTTTACGAGGCAGATGGCGATTTTGTTCGACTGGCCGCGCGCAACAGGTCGGGCACTCCCGCCGAGTTACGCCGCAGCCTGGAGCGCGACCTTGACTGGATCGTGCTCAAAGCGTTGGCAAAGGATCGTTCCGATCGGTACGCCTCTGTGGATGAATTCGCATCGGACATCAAACGCTACTTCGCCAATGAGCCCATCATCGCGAAGCCACCTGCGACCACCTATCGCGTCAGGAAATTCGTAACCCGGCATCGCTTCGGCGTCGGCATGAGCGCAGCCGTGCTGGTCGCGCTCATCGCCGCAACGACCGGTCTTGCACTTGGTGTAATCAAGGCGAACCGGGCTCTGGCCATCGCGCAGTCCGAGCAACAACGCTCGCGGGCTTCATTCGACTTTCTGTCAGGATTGCTCACGCGTGTTGTTCCTGACACCGCAACAGGTGAGGACGCCCGGCTGCTTCAGTCACTCCTTAACGAAGCAAGTGCAGCACTCAAATCCTCTCCCCGAAAGACCAGCGTGTAGTTGCAGATCTGAATCTGACGCTGGCGGAGTCCCATCGTGCCCTGGGCAACTATACGGCTGCTCAGGAACACGTTGCTGCCAGCCTGGCAATATGGCGGGAGATAGCGGGCAATGATTCACCGGCTGCGCTTCGTGCCGAGAACCTTGCTGCGCTGGTACTGTGGAACCAGGGCAAACTGGTCGAGAGTGAGCGGATATTCCGCGATGTCCTGGATCGGCAGGCGACTCAGTTGGGGCGTCTGCATCCGGATTCGACGGCAACGATTAACAATCTCTCACTCGTGTTGATGAATATGGGTCAGCCTGCTGAAGCGATGCAGTTATTCGAAGAGGTGCTAACAGCGCAACAGGCCGCGCCGGAAAGTGACTCGAACGCAATACTGCGCACGCGTTTCAATATGGCGGTGCTGATGAGCGAAACAGGCGAGCATGATGCAGCTGAGCCAATTGCGCGCGAGCTATCTCAGTCTTATCAGGATCTTCATGGTCCGGATCATCCGGACACAATTTCCGCGCAGACACTCATTGCACGTATCTTGCTTCGGCAGGATCGAATTGATGAAGCCGACGTTGTGCAGCGCGACGCGCTGGCTGTCGCGAATGCGACTCTGGGTCCAGAGCATCGTGACACGCTTGGCCTCAAGCTGATTCAAGGTCAGGTTCTTGCGGCTAAAGATAACGCTGCCGCAGCTGAGAACACTTTCCTGGAAGTTGTCAACGCGACCGAAAACTCAACTGACGAAATATACGCACTTCAATTACCGGCACTGCTGGGTCTTGCCGACGTACGGGCGACACAGAACAAGCTTGCTGATGCGGAGCGAAGTATGACGCAGGCAGACGCAATCGCGAGGGTCAGGCTCCCGAGCGACAATGCACTGAGAGCAATAATCGCCGCACGTCTTGGCGTTATTCTGTTGGCACTGGAAAGACCGGCTGAAGCGATCATCAAACTCACCGAAAGCTACCCGGTCTTGTTGCAACAACTGGGTGCATCCAACGAGCAAACACGCTCTGTTCTTCGGGATATCGTTAACACTTACGAGCAGCTCGGACAGTCAGAACTCGCCGATCAGTATCGCGGCGAGGTCTTCAATACACTTTGATCTTGTCTCGATCTGCTGCCTGGCGAGGTTAGCCGAGTGTCAGCTGGAACCAGGCTTCCCGCCTGCTGCCATCGGCATGCTCGGTGATCAAGCGCAACACCCACTGCGTTGAGCCGGCGAACTCTGCAGCCGGAATCGTTCCCAGCATTCCTTCGACGACAGGTTGATCGATATCATTCGTAACCCGCTTCCATTCCGTGGGCGCTTGCCCTGCACCGATTTCGATCCAGGCACGTTCAAAGTCATTCGCATTCGTGGTTCCCGAGACAGCCAGGAGAACCGCTTCATCCTGTTGCAGGACGCTCGCACCGGAAATCAGTGAATCAACGAAGTAGTCCCTGTCCATGCTGAGTGCGGCTGCAGCATTGACGATGCCGAAGCCGGTAAATTGGTCTTTGCCAGGAACATCCGTGTCGTCAGCGGATTGCGTGATGATTCGTTGCAGTTCTTCGCGCGTGAGCCCGGGCTCCTTTGACAAAACGAGTGAGGCTATGCCTGTGACAATGGGCGCCGCGAATGAGGTGCCGCTCACGCGGTAATAGCGTTTATCGTCGCCCACATAGTTGGCCGCCTGAAGGTATTCGACATCGGGAATATCCAGCATCGTATCCGTGCGTCGAGCTCGCAGGCTCAACACATCTATTCCGGGTGCCGCAACATCAACCTGTTTGCCCCAGTTTGAAAAGATCGTGCGAGCGTCATCGAGGTCCGTCGCGGAGACCGTAACCACACCCGGCAGTCCTGCGGGGCCGTAGTCTTCCAGGCTTTGTCCTTCGTTTCCGGCGGCCGCAATAATCAGGACGCCTTTCTCGTTGGCGTAGTCAACCGCGGCTCGCTCGATACGGCTTAACTTCTCGCCGCCAACACTGATATTGACGACTCTCGCGCCGTTATCCGCCGCATAGACAATCGACTCGGCGATATACGACGCTCGTGAGTTACCAAATGCGTTCAGTGTCTTTAACACCATCAGCTTTGCGTACGGATTGATTCCCGCGATGCCGATTTCGTTGTTCTGCGTGGCGGCAATAATGCCCGCGACTACAGTGCCATGGCCGTCGTAATCCCAGGGCAGGTTGCCCTGTAACTGAAAGTCCCAGCCGATGATGTCATCGACGTAGCCGTTCCCATCGTCGTCAATCCTGTTGTTCGGAATCTCCGTCGGGTTCTTCCAAATGCTATCCCAGGAGATATCGAGATGGTTCCAGTCGAGTCCGGTGTCTATGACAGCAACCAGTACCGATGCCGGGTTATCGCCCAGCAGGTCCCATGCAGAATCTTCTGTCGCAGTCAGGCCAACACGCTTGATTGCCCACTGATCATCATAGGGTTGCCCCCATGAGCCACTTCTTCCACGCGCCGCAACCTGGACGAAACTTGGATCATTAGGCGCCTGCTTGGTCCGGCAAAAATTTTCTTCCAACAAAAACATATCCAGTTCATTGAGAGTCTGCAGGATTGGATCCACCACAGGCGCGTCGGTCGCCGGATAGGTGACCGTGACGAACGGTATACCGCCGATGAGCTGACCCTGATGCGTGTAGGGTGCCAGATCATCGGGTAATCCTTCGATCAAATCCTCGAGGGACATATCCTCCACTCCCTCGACGACGAAGCTTTGGATCTCGTTGACGTCCATCTCGTAGTTGACCGAGGGCGGCAGTATACCGATGGAGTCATAGAGAGCTGCCCTGTCCACTCCCATCTGAATTGCCAAAGCTACCTGGCCATCATCATCAGTCGTGCCTTGAACAGGATCGGCATCGAATCCATCCTGTGACTTCCCGGTACCATCCAGTGGCAACGCGCCAGGTGGAAACGTCAACTTGACCTGCTGTGATGCCGCCGGCGTCTCGGCCGTCGTCCCGTTATCCTGTAACACGTTCTTCTTCGCTTTAATGAAGATCTGGAAACTGTTGCTTGTTGCAACAGAATTGCTTCCGCCTGACGCCTGTACCGAGACCCCTTCACCGATGGCGCCAGCCATCATCGCCTCGTTCGCCTCAACGGGTTCGACTGCATCGTCCACGCCTCCGCCTGACGCCTGTACCGAGACCCCTTCACCGATGGCGCCAGCCATCATTGCTTCGTTTGCCTCAACGGGTTCGTCCTCATCGTCCGCGCCGCCGCCTGACGCCTGTACCGAGACACCCTCACCGATGGCGCCAGCCATCATTGCCTCGTTTGACTCGATATCGTTGGGGCCCAGATTGCCGGACGACTCCCTGCCTGTGGGGGCGGACGGCAATATGACTGAGCCTGGCAACAGGAAATCCGGCAGTTCCGGGAAGCTGGTGCCACCGTCGAAGAAACTGTCGGGAAATTCGAAAGTCTCCTGCCCGTCGGGGAGCACGAACTCGCCGTTCGGGCCGAGTGGCAGCATGAATCGATTGAGGAAAGCCGGGCCCAAACGTACACCACTCGGTGCCCTCTGTTACGACATTAAAGAATGCGCCATATTCAATATCGGACCTGGAAAGCTGAACTGTCGTGCCGGGAGCGTCCGCTATATCTTCCTGAAGCTTTGTTACCTTTGTTATCTCGACGTTGAGCAAATCCTCCAGACTGTTGAATTCTTCCAACAGCTCTTCTTCGGATATGTCGTCTTGTGCGAATGCCGCTGTTTGCCAACCGAATAAGAGAAGGATCAGTACGATCCAGGGCACTGCCCGATCGCGTTTTCCAGGTCGATCGGACATTGCAATTCTCAAAGTGTGCCACGCCACCAATTGGTTCATGTGTTGATCTCCCTCGATCGTCAAGCAAGGCTGATTATTGTCTTCGAATGCACATGCGTATACCGGCAGGAGTTTGCGTCAAACAACCTCTATGCGAGCTGATTAAGACGTTTTTTCTGTTATTCTTCTTCACAACAAACAATAACAAAAGACGGGTTTCGGCTGCCAGTTCATCATGCCGAGCGAGTCTGCATCAGGCTCAGATTCCAGCGATTGCAGAAGAGACTGGCGCGATTTACGAGGGCTTCTCGCATGTGGGAGTAGCGACGGGATATTCCCGCCGGCATCTCACCCGTTTGATAGAAGGAGTCTTTAGATGAATATTCAGCAACGCATGTTCATCGCATCGGCTGCACTTAGCATGTTTCTTTACAGCGCACTGGCGTTCGCCGTGTATGGTCAGCAGGTCGTCATCCAGAGTGGTGACGCATCTGCCCTGCAAGGTGCCACGCTATCGTTCACGACCGCCGCTGGCGAGGCATTGCCGGTTACGATCGAGGAAGAAAATGATGGGCGTATCACGGCCACGATCCAGTTCTCGGGCGATCGTCGTGGCGGGCAGAGTGAGCGAGGCACGCTCGTCGTGCTGGACAACGGAGAATCAACGTCATTTGCGCTACCGCCGGCACGCGCCGACGAATATTTGTTGGTGGGCCTCGAGACCGGCAGCGTCTCGATGCTCACCTTGCCACCCGCGATGGCCGATGCACCGGCAACGCCCGGCTGGACGCTCGGTATCGGTGGCTTTGCATCTGACCTGACCACGCCCGAGATCGGTACATCGGGAATCATTTCGGAGGGCGGGTCAGAATCGTTCATCCTGCGTGGAGTAGATTCAGTTGATCTGGCGGGCGTCAATGTCTCTCTGTCCCGCAATCTTGGTGGGCAGCGCAACGCAAAGCTGTTTGGCGGATTTCGAAGCGGCACTGGTGATGACCAGACCACTGCTGATGTGCCGACAATGACGACGAACACCGGCCTTGTATTCACTGACTTCATACAGGGAGTCACGGGTATTGGTGTTTTTCCGGTCGGCGTTGAATCGTCTCTGGATGTCGATGTCGACGTCACGCAGTTTCGTTTCGGTTATCAATTCGATTTTCGTGAAACCGCAGAGTCCCGTTTGACGGCGAGGTTCTACGGACAATACGGTGAAATGGAAATCGAGCAAAACAGCACAGACACGCTGATCGACCCGGCGTTCGGCGGGCAGGATCCGTCAGCGACGCGCAACCAGGAGCTGGAACAGACTGAGATCGATGTTTACGCAGGGCTTCGCTATACGCGTGACATTAACGACGTCGCTGCCTGGTTTATTGAAGGCGGGCCAATTGTTCGCGTCCTCGACGCAGACTGGACTTCGAGCGAGCGAGTTCAGTGCGCCATTTGCGGCGCGCCGCTGATTGATAACACCGTTGAACGCAGTGCCAGCGAGAGCGGCACCAGTGTTGGCGGGCAGGCGAGCCTGGGGCTCGACTTTAATCTGGGCGAGAACGACGGTACTCGAGTTCGAGGCCTTTTATCGCGGTGGCATGGACAACGCCGCGCCAATAAATCCGCAGTCAGGTGACGATCTCGCCATTCGCGGTCAGCCGACTTATCTGTCGACTGATACGAGCTCTGAGCTTGGTGGCCAGGCATCAGGGTGCTGTTCGGCTTCTGAGGCATTAACGGCTGCGAATCGACCTAGGTGACTTTTAGCCACGCCTGTGCACTGGTCCAGAGTCGGTTCACGGATCGGGGAGACACGTCCAAAGCCTTGGCGGTCTCCCCACCGTGAGGCCCGCGAAGTAACGAAGTTTGACGACCTGGGCCATTGCGGCATCTTTCTCTTCGAGTTTGTCGAGCGCTTCGTTCCACTCCAGCAGTTCGACTGAGCTCATCGTTATCCGACACGTCGCCTTCGGCGTACTCGGTACGCCGGAATTCGCCGCCGTGTTTCACGCTGGCGTATTTGCGTGCCCGATCGATCAGTATGCGGCGCATTGCCTCAGCCGCGGCGCCATAGAAGTGTGCACGGTTTTGCCAGTCAACATCTTGACCGCCCAACGAGTCGCAAGTACGCTTCGTTGACGAGTGCCGTTGCCTGCAACGTGATACCGGGTCGTTCCCGGGCCATCCTGGAGCGGGCGAGCTTCTTTAGCTCGTCGTAGACCAGCGGCAGGATCTTGTTGTAGGCACCGGCGTCATTGCCGGCGGCCGCAAGCAGTTGCGTCAGGTTCTGTTGCTGATCGGTCAACGGCAATCTAGTTGTTTTTATTGAAGTTTTCATCCTAGCAGCAAACTCCGGCAGCGGCCAAGTGAGGGTTTTGGCGCGACTATTCCGAATTCATTCTCGCATGTCTTTGTGAGCCCACGGTAAAACGGTCGGCAAACACACCGGCCAATGATCAAGACAGGAGAATGACATGAACCATCGGCAGATCTTCCAGGTAGCCACCCTTTTCGCCGCGCTGCTAAGCGGGCAGGCATTTGGCAATAGAGCCGGACATGCCGGGGAGCAGTGACTTACCCGGAATTACCGCGTGTTGCCGGCACCAGGATCGTTGCGTATGGGCAGAGTGAATACGATGCTGGCCGTTTCGCGATCGCCGATCAGCGGAAGGCAAACGATCGATGCTGAAATGCCCGAAGGTAAGCGCACACGAATCATCTATGCCGGTACGGAATCGCAAAGCTCATTGCAGATGATCAGGAACTATCAGAAGGCGTTCGCAGCCTTTGGTGACTACAGGGAGGTGTTCTCCTGTCAGTGGCAAGACCTGTGGAAATCACATGGCGAGAGAATTTGTCTGGAACGATGAGAACGCGTGCCAACCATCACAAAGAAGGCCGCGAAAATGCACTGTCTGTGTCACGAGTAACTACAAAAACCCGATGTATCTGTATGGCACCAGTCGTTCGGGATGGAGTGAGCAGTTTCACGTATCCGCCTTCTCCGTATTTACGAAGTCGAGGCGGAAGCGGTATCACTAATAGCCCCTATCGTGCACCTGGAAGTGTTGGAGGAGGAAGGGTTCGAGGCAGACCTCGATTCTTCATCGATGCGACAGCAATGTCAACGGAAATCGCAGAGCGCGGCAGTATCGCGCTCTACGGTATTCAGTTTGAATTCGATAACGCTTCATTGCAGGCAAACTCCGCCGACACGATCACCGAGGTTGCCAAAGCGCTGCAAGCGGATCCGGAGCTGGGCCTTTACATCGTTGGTCACACCGATAGTGAAGGGGCGCACAAGTACAACCAGGCGCTGTCAGAAAGCAGAGCGAAATCAGTTGTCGCCGCACTCGTTAACGGTCATGGCATCGCCGCCGATCGTGTGGCCGCTATCGGTGTAGGTCAGGTTGCACCGGTCGCCAGTAACGATACGGAAGAAGGTCGTGAGCTGAATCGCCGCGTAGCGATCGTCAAAAGATAGGGCTCACGTGGCCTTATCCCGCGGTGCAGCGTCTCTTCCATCGTGTCATTAACATCCTGGCAAGTGGTCTCCTGTAATAGCAATGCGCATCGATGTTACGCACGATATTTCAAAAGGCTGTCGCAACTTGCCGCGCAACCACGCATTAACCATTGAACTCAATCAAACCTTTCTCGATACGATAGCGTCGATCTCCGGCGCCTGGCCATTAGCCGCGATTAAACCCGCGCGTATCCCAAAATAAATGTAGGAGCGGCTTTAGCCGCGATTCCCGCTGCACTCAATCGCAAACAACAGTTCAGTCAGACCGTGAAACGAAAGCGGGTCACAATCCGTCAACTCGCCAATCCGATTCGCACGCGAGTACACCGTATTGGGATGAATCGAAAGCGCCTTCGCGGTCTGTAAAGCATTCATATTATTGTCGGCATATGCCCGCAGCGTAGCAGACAGCGCACCGCGCGCTTTTTGATCAGCGCGTACGAAGTCGTTAACCCACGCAGGAATTGCCGACTGCAGATTTTCCCGCGCGACCCGCACCAGCATCTGCTGGAAAGAAACCCGAGCGTAAGGCATGACACGATCGCCAACACTCGCAAAGTCGAGCGCGATGCTCGCCTCATTAAATGCACGCGGTATGTGTGATGTCGAGGGCGAATCATTGCTCAAGCCGATCAATGCCGCCGTCCCAATCGTTCGCAAGGGTTGGTAGATTCGTTCCGCAAGAAGTGACTGTGGCGCAGTCCAGCCCGACTGTCGACGGGTGCCCGACACGACCGCAACAACGAGATTCTCGCGGACACTGGTGAGCGTCCGCACCGGTACCGTCCGCAACGCATTGTGCAAAGCGTCCGCCATGCGCTGCGCGCGCGCGGCGCTTTCCATTTCTCGCGGTTCAACCGAACGCGCGACGACAACGCAGAAAGACTGCCGTTGTTCCAGGTAACCGGAACGACGCAAAAGTTGTGCGATTCGATTGTCCGATTCGTCATATCCGCTCAGCAGCAGATTAAGCAGCTCCGTGCGTCGATCGCCTTCTGCTTCAGCCAGGACGCGCGTCTGGGTCACGTATTCCGAGGTGCAGAGCGTCCCGATGGCACCGTTGTACTCAATTGTGAACTCGGTCACCGCGGCGACGACCCGGGTGACGTGCGCTGATTCCGGCGCGGCGCCGAGCGCATCGTCCCGAATCCGGCGCAGCAGGACCTTGTGAATACAGCGGTGCGCGTTCAACAGGGCATCCAGGGGAAACTTCTGTTCTGCGCGACGGTGTGCGTGGTCCCGAATGAATTCGAATTTTTCCTGTCGCGCACCCCCCAGCAGGCGGCAGATCTCTTCAATGTGCTGTTTTACATAATGCCTTAGCTCTGGCAGCACATCGGGATTTCCGGAGCTCGTATAGGGCGGTACTTCGGCCAGGATCAGGTCAACTATCTCGTCCAGCATCCGGCTGCTGTCAGCCCGCAGATGGGTGGCCACGCCGGGAATAATGCCCAGCGTCGTGAGTGATAGCAGGGTTTTCCTGAGCGGGTCGCCGGAAGTTGCATTCGTCATAGATTGTGTACTCTACACAATCAGATAAGAAAAAAGTGGCCAATTTGGCCGATGTATCGACTATATACTGTGTGTAATCTCTACTTTCCTGCTGTTCAGCACAGAAAGAGAGGACAATTCAATGGCGAAATACCTGTTTGTATATCACGGCGGTGACCATCCGGAGACGGAGGCAGAGGTCGCCGAGGTGCTCGACGCATGGGGCCAGTGGCTCGGTTCGATGGGCAGCGCCGTCATTGACGGCGGTAACCCGGTGGGTATGTCGAGCACCGTGCACCCGGATGGCTCCGTGACCAGTGACGGCGGCTCAAATCCGAGCAGCGGCTACGGCCTGTTTGAAGCATCTGACATGGACGACGCCGTGGCGAAAGCGAAGAAATGCCCGATTCTTGCGGCGGGCGGCTCAATCGAGGTCGCCGAGGCCCTCGATATGTAGCGCTAATCGGTGCGTCGCAACAGCCAGGGCCGGAAAAGGACCAAAACGGTCATTTTCCGGCCCTTTGCACGCCGCGAAAACGTCTTTTTTTGCCCTAACATACTGTTAAATAGCATTTTTCTATTTATCGTGAACGAGGTCACCTACCCGGGTCTAATTATTATGTAGGATGTAAGACATCGATTTGTATGAGGGGTGTAAGCCTATGGTCGATTTCGGAAGTACGGAAAGGGTGGTGCCAGTTCACAACCTTCAGGATTATTTTCGAACCTCGATCGAGGATGTCATCACTCGCCAGCAGGTCGACATCGACCCCCACGCGTCCCATTACGTCGTCAACCTGCTGACGATGTTCTCCCGCTCCGACGAACTCTACGCAGACGATGGCGAAACCTACGGGCTGCGGCCATTGGCGTTGATGCTGGTCGACGCGACCAACGCGGAAACCCCGGAGCATCGTAATTACGTCCTGCAGAGAATCGGCGATGTCGCGCTGTTCATTTCCGGCTTCTTCGCCAACAGCCTTGCGACCAAGGCGGTCGACATCGACTACTACATCCACATGGGCGGCAATGCTTACGGGTCCCTCTCCGATGAAGTCCGCGGCACATTGCGAGGCAACACATTCTCTTCAATCTACCGCGAGCTCGCGTTGAAATTCCAGACCCTCGTGGATGTGCTGAACGAACTCAGCGAAGGCCCGAAGAATAGTTCCGACATCGACCTGTTGAGAACCTACGAAGTCTGGCGGAAGACCGGCAGCCGCAGGGCCGAGAAGTTGCTCGCCGAAAACGGCGTGGTGCCAATCGGAACCGCGGGGCCTAAAAGGCACTAGCATGCTCGCCAAACTGCAGCAGCGGTTGAACGATACCTATCAGACCGATCCTGGTTACGACGTTCGGGAATTCCTGATTACCGACAAGCGTGTGGCGGACGCCCTATGCAGCAGCGAAGGGCTGGCAAGTACCGGGGAAACTTTGTTATTGCGTGAGGAAGATGACGGGCTGTCCGTCACGTTATATCTCGAAAAGGCGATATTGAAACGCCTTGAGTCGACCAACCCGCTAAACGAGCTACGGTCAGAACAACTCAACGATCTGTGCAAGGTAATCGAGGGCTTAAGTCATTTTAACTACGTGGCCTGGAAGGCGAGCCAGGATCGCACGGTGTCGCTGCTGGAGCTTGAGCTGCAGGCAGAAATCGACAAGTTCGTGAGCACGATGCAACTGGCCACCGAGCAGGAAGATCCCGAGTTGCAGAACGGGCTGCATCAACGCCTGTTTGATTCCATCAGTTTTCGCGAAGACCTCGACCAGGAACAGGCGGAACGCTATCGTGCCGCCAACGAGTATGCTGCGCGTTTTTGCCGCGGCCTGCGCAGACGCCTGCAGAAGAGATGGCGATCATGCGCTAACCGAATTACGCCAGTTCTATCGACTGCAATTGCCGGAGAAGATCAGCCACATTCACTCGAACGCGTGGGCTAAAGGCTGAACCAGCGTCGCGCTCTAGCGACTGGAGAGGCGGCCATCCCGACGCGCCTGTGCTTCCTCGTAGCGCCTTTTTTCGTCGTCAGTTTCCGGCAGGACACCGGGAACCTCGCGTGACCGGCCATTTTCGTCGAGGGCGACAAAAGTGAGGTAAGCAGACACGACGTGTCGCGTGTTGCCGGTGAAGCTGTCCTCGGCTGCGACGTGTACACCGATCTCCATCGAGCTGCGCCAGCTGCGATTAACGGCGGCTTTCACAACCAACGTATCACCAGCGCGCGCCGGTGCCAGGAAATTGAGACTGTCGACGGCCGCTGTTACGCAGGTGCTGCTGCTGTGGCGCTCTGCCACGATCAGCGCGGTTCGATCGCACAGGCTCATGACAAGGCCACCGAACACCGTGTACTTCGAATTCAGGTCGTTCGGAAAGATTTTGTAGACGTTCTGTTCGACAGAAGATGCCGAAGGCGCTTTACCCCTGGTTGGCATTGCTCGTTTGCTCCAGTGCGTGTCGTAATAAAGATCTGGTGAGTCGTTCTTTGAACCCTTGTGGCTGGTCCAGTCGCATGTGACGGATCGCTGTCGCGTGGTCGGATTCAGGCGTTTGCAGCATGGCGGTCAATACCGTGCGCAGTTTGCCCGGCTGCGAAGCCGTTTCAGTCTTCAGCCATTCCAGTGCCAGGGCCAGCGCCTGCTCGGTCGCGGTGAAATCGGTGCCCAATGGATAGTCCGGGAAGTGCGGGCGTATGTGTTCGAGGTGAAATACGCTGCATATGTTTTCCAGCGTGTTTTCCGCAGCTGTAACGGCGGAATCACTATTCAGTTTCCCGGCGCTCACGGCCGTGGCCCGAAGTTCGTCCTGAAACGCGGCATCGGTAATGCCAAGCATCGCCTCGATGACCTGGCTGTCCGACTTGCCGCGCGTTGCCGCGATGCCAAACTCGGATACGTAGAGATCACGATGATGACGCGGCACGGTGGTATGGCCATAAGACCAGCGCACATTGGATTGTGTTTTTCCGCCGCTCATGCGTGTTGCACGTAACATCAAAATAGACTGTGCATCGTCGAGCGCGTGCGCCATGGAAACAAAATCAAACTGACCGCCTACGCCGCTGACCACCTGGCCGTCTTCCAGCGCATCGGAGACTGCGGCGCCAAGCAGTGTCACCATCATCGTCTCGTTGACAAAGCTGGGGAAGCGCCGCTGTTCACGCTTTCTCTGTTCGTCGCCATACACCGTGTTGACGGAAGAAATGCTGGTCATCCGGATAAGTTTGCGTTGTTCCTCACTGAGCGCGTTGAGCTTGTTGTAGAGATTATTTGAGCCAATCAGGAAACCGGCATGAATAACAGCAGGGTCCGACGCGTCGGCAGGGCACTTGATCAGTCCGGCTTCAAACAACGCAAACAGCGCGTCGCTCATCAATTCCGTTGAGGCAAACAGGCCTTTCCCGAAAGGACCTGTTTCAATCGACAGTTCCTGGCGGCGTTTTGATGCGGTGCCACCGGGCAGACGCTCAAGCACTTCCCTGAAGATCTCCGGGTGTCGATGCCTGAGTATCAGGCAATGTGCAACCGCGTCGCTTAATGAGCCGATGCCGATCTGCAATGTGCCGCCGTCACGTACGAGACTGGCGACATGCATCGCTGCAGCATAGTCAGCCGGCAATACACGACGATTTGGCAATGGGAACAACGGAAAGTCGTCACCCTCCGTATCGAGAATGAAATCGAATCGTTCCGCGGCCAGGTCAGCGTCACCGAGCATGTAGGGCAGGTTGCGGTTGACCTCGCCTACGACCACGACACTCTTTCCCTGCTCACGCATTGCCTCGAACGGCGGCAACAGGTCGAGCGTTACCTCGGGGTTGCTGGCCAGGCTGTATCGACCTGCACTTTGCTCCCGGGTTGCGACCAGGTTTGCGATCACGTTAACGCCAAGCTCGAGGAGCTCGCGTGGCAACCTGGCTGTAGTTGATGCTCGTATAGTTTTGCTGCACCAGTGCATTTCTTAAGTAAGCCCCGGGTCGCAGGTAGAACTCGCGCACGGTTACGTTCGCGGGCAGCGTCTGCTGCCTGACGTCATTTGCGTAAGCCGGCGTTGGCCACTGTGAGTAGAGCCGCTCAACCAACGGCGCGAGAAAACGTTTTTCGAGGTCGCTGCTGCCGGATGGCACTTCGAGCGTCAGGCCGGTAAAGATGGTGAGCGAGATCGACGGGTCGTTTTGTGCGCGTTCATATAAAGCGTCCACGACCCGCACCGCCTTGCCAATGCCGATCGGCAGGCCGAGCACGACGTCATTGCCGACAGTGGCGACGATGGCAGCGGCGATATCAGCCGCCGACTGAAAAGTGCGGCTCATCGTGTTGTTTCAGAATTTCGGGCCAACGATTTGATCCAGCCAGCGGCAATCGGAAAGGATGGGCGATTCTATCCCAGCATGGCCACCCGATGTGGGCAGCGGCATCGAAAGCGATCCGCTCACTTGATGTTGCGGGCTTCCTTTAACAGATCGTACGCCGCGTTGAGTTCACGCGAACGTTCTTCGGCGACGGGGCGCATGCTTTCGGGCAGGCCGCGGGCGGCGAGCTTGTCGGGATGGTTCTGGCTGATCAGTTTGCGATAGGCGCGCTTGATCTCGGCAGGGCTCGACTCCGGCGTCACGCCGAGCGCGGTATAGGCATCGGCGAGGCGATCCTGCGGCGGCGGGCCGCCTGGCGCTGCTCGCCCTTCTTTCGTGGCACGCAATAAAGCTTCGAGCTGCGATACGTCCGCTTCGCTAAGCCCGAGGCGTCGGGCAATGCGCACCAGCATTTCGTGCTCGGCCGGGTCGATGCGACCATCGGCGGCGACAGCCATGACCTGCAGTTGCAGGAACAGCTGGAGCAGCGGCCCGCGGCCGCGAGTTAACTGCGCGAACTGGTCAACGGCGCTATCCAGATCGAAATCCGGTTGCTTGCCACGGTTGAACGCCGCTTTCGCCTGGTCGCGCTGCGCTCCCTGCAGATTCAGCATTCTGAAGATCTGCTCGACCGCGTTGATTTCCTCGCGCGAGACGACCTGGTCGGCCTTGCAAAGGGCACCCATGATGGCGAAAACCGAGTCGAACAGCTGCGTCTGGGCGACGCGCAGGTTGCCGACCACGAAGCGCTTTAAGGCAATTCCTGAGTAATAGCCGACAAATCCGCCGAGAAGAAAACCAGTCGAACCGCCGATGGCGCCGCCGATCAGGGCCCCGATAAGTGCTAATAACATAAGGTGTAGTCTAGCAACCATGCGCGATGGCCAGAACTGCTAATGCGGTCGGAGAGACCCACGGATTCGGACTACACGACGGCAAGCTTGACTGGCTGCCCCGGCCTCGGTCTAATACGGCGCTCCTTCGAGACCTCGCAACGATCGCAGGAGCGGCTTTAGCCGCGATTGAATGTCCGCGCACTGTGATCAGGTAGTAGGAGCGGCTTCAGCCGCGATTCGTAAATAGCCATGTATTGGCCAGGTAGCTCAGTTGGTAGAGCAGCGGACTGAAAATCCGCGTGTCGGTGGTTCGATTCCGCCCCTGGCCACCATTCTTTTCGAAGGCTTAGGCCGCTTCTAAGATTCTCTCAAAATACCCTTGCGTGACAATCGCCGAAACGTGACCGACGTTAGCGCCGCCGCGCGTGGGTGGCGAGATACGCTGTGGAGCAGGGTGCCAGCGGTAGCTCCGTAACTTATGATTTTTTATCCCTAAGACGATTCATTGTGTCCTTGCCGAGAATTCGATCATATGAGTTGATCCCCTTACGCAGCAATTGCAACATCAAATTGTTGGATTAGACCCTTCAAGAACTCTGCGTAGGCTATGACAAACGTTCAATCTGTGCGAAATAACAAGTCACAACGTTACCACTGGCACCCTGTACCGTATCCTTGGATGACCTGCATCGAAAACTCTTCAATGCCCCGATGGGTGCCGCTCATAATGCTTTAGTCGACGTGCGGGCGTGCATGAAATGTTTCTTTGAGCTCGAAGAGCGCGGTGTCATATCTTCGTGTTCAGCATCCGAGGCGATATCGACAGATCGAGTTGCCGAATCGGGCGACGAGGCCCAAGAACTTATCGAATAGGTGATCGAGCGGGCCGAAGAGCATGACTGGTTCGACTCGGATTTTGTCGATAGCGTTTTTGAGCAGTACAATGAGCGCGGTTTCCTATCCGATGGGCAAATCCAGGCGTTGGAGAATATTTGCGATATGCTCTTGTCCAGATAGGTATAACGAGTCGTTGATAGAGTGAAATGCGTTTTCTGTAGCAGAGACGATCAGCGCGTCTTTTATGAAGACTCGAATGTATTTTGCATGTGGGACGGGTTCCCAGTTACATATGGACATGCTCTCGTAATTCCAAAGCGTCATTTTGCGACTTGGTTTGAGGCGACGTCGGTCGAGCATCAGGAGTTATCGATCGGCATAGAAGCTGCTCGTCAGGAGATAGAGAAGCGAAATATCCCCGACGGCTACAACATCGGTATCAATTCCGGCGAGGCAGCTGGCCAGACAGTTCAACATCTCCATATCCATGTAATCCCACGATATTGGGGCGATGTTCGTGACCCCAGGGGCGGCGTACGTCATGTCATTCCGGGTAAGGGCAACTACTTCATTCCTCGCAAGGATGCGAAGGACGCAGCCGAGTCGTACATAGACGATATCTCGGAGGAGGCGATCTTCGGCACGGATCGCGTCGCGTTGTTAGACGGGCTCGGCAAGGACTTGGCGGATGCGTCCAGTTTGGATCTCGCTGTAGCGTTTGTAACTGCTTCCGGTTTACACCACATCGAGCCGTATATCGTTGATCTGCTTGAGTCGGGCGGGCGCCTTAGGTTATTAACCGGTGATTACTTAGATGTCACTGAGCCTCGGGCGCTTCATCGTTTGCTCGACTTGGTGCAGGAATACTCGCCGCATGTGCAAGCTCGGGTGTTTCAAACTGACTCCGAGCTGGGATTTCACCCAAAAGCGTATCTACTGCGCCAAGATTATCTGGGAGCGACCGCCTACATAGGTAGCTCAAATCTGACCAAACACGCCTTGCACAGCGGTATCGAGTGGAATCAGCGAATCGAGGGCGGTCTCGATCAGCAACCTATAGCCGGCATTGCCGAGGAATTCGAGAAGCTCTTTGCGCATCGCAAGACAGCTCGTCTTAGCTCGGAGTGGATCGCGTCATACGTAAAACGCCGAAAGGTATCGCAGGTCTCGCTGACCGCTGTAGGTGTGGACGCAGACCTGGAGGTGCCTGCGGATGTTCCCGTGCCGCATCCGATTCAGGTGGAAGCGCTGGACGCCCTCAAAGACAGCCGCGATGCAGGCAATAGGGCAGGTCTGGTGGTTATGGCAACCGGGCTGGGAAAAACGTGGCTAGCGGCCTTCGATAGCATCGATTTTGACCGTGTCTTATTTGTTGCACACCGAGAAGAAATCCTCAATCAGGCCCTAAACACGTTTCGTAAGATACGTCCGGATGCCAATCTCGGTTTGTACATGGGCGGCCAACACGACAAGGACGCAGATGTGTTATTTGCATCCATCCAAACACTGGGGCGAGCGAATCACCTTCGCCAATTCAGTCCAGAGCGATTCGATTACATTGTGATAGATGAGTTTCACCATGCTGCCGCGAACACCTACCGACGATTAATTGACTACTTCGAGCCCAATTTTATGCTGGGTCTAACGGCTACGCCGGAACGAACGGACGGTGGTGATCTATTAGCACTGTGCGGTGAAAACTTGGTATTCCGGTGTGATCTAATTAATGGGATAGAGAAAGAGTTGCTGTGCCCATTCGCATATCTTGGTGTTCCCGATGAAGTAGATTTCTCGAATATACCGTGGCGCAGCGGTCGGTTCGATCCGCAGGCACTGGAGTTTGCCGTTGCGACTGAAAAACGAGCAGAGAACGCGTTTGAGCAGTGGGAGAAGCACGGTCAAAGCAGAACCTTGGCTTTTTGCGTATCGAAACGGCACGCAGACTTCATGGCAGAGTTTTTCGGTCGGCACGGTATAAGATCGGTCGCGGTGCACTCCGGCCCAAGCTCTGCTCCAAGGGTTCGCTCGCTTGAGGAACTGGAACGAGGTGAGCTGCAGGTTGTCTTCGCGGTCGATATGTTTAATGAAGGTGTCGACGTTCCTACGATTGATACGGTCATGATGCTTCGCCCAACCGAATCTAAGATTCTTTGGCTGCAACAATTCGGTCGAGGATTGAGGCGCGCCGCGAGTAAGTCACGACTAAATGTTATTGACTATATTGGTAACCATAAGACATTCCTAAAAGTTCCTGCATTGTTATTCCCGAATGTTGGAGATCATGTTGGCGAAGTGAGACGCGCACTCGCGGCGTGGAAGCTCGGGGAGCTTCAGTTGCCGCCCGGGTGTTCGGTCCAATACGAGTTAGAGGCGATCAAGATTCTGGAGGAACTCGCGAAGCCTCTACCACTACCTGAACAGACTATTCATTGGTATCAGTCTTTCAGAGAATTACACGGGCGGCGGCCGAGTGCGAGTGAGGCTTATCACGAGGGATACGATCCCAAGAGGCTTAAAAGACAATTTGGTTCGTGGATAAACTTCGTGAAAAGCGAAGGCGATTTATCGTCGCGAAGAGGCGGCCGTATATGACGCGCAAAAGGATTTTCTTGATGCTCTGGCAATTACGCCAATGAACAAAAGCTTCAAGATGGTGACATTGCTCGGCATGATTGCTAAAGAGCAGTTTCCAGGGTCGATCAAGATCGAAGACCTTGTGCCTCAAGCAACCCGAATCGCGAGTCGCATACGAATTCTCCAAGATGAATTTGGTTCATCACTGCAAAACGCAGCAAGCATGCAGGGATTATTGGAGTCGAATCCGATTGCTGCCTGGGTAGGCGGTAAGGGAATGAATGATAAGCAGTACTTTTCCTATGATGACGGCGTCTTTAGCAGCTTCGAGATTGATGATTCCATGGCCGAGCCGCTGCGAGACCTAACCCGGGAGCTTTGCGACTACAGGTTGGCCCAATACCTGGATAGGCTGCTGGAGAGGGCAAAGGCGCTCGTCAAATTGTCTGCAAAGTTAGTCACTCTGCTGGTAAGCCAATTATCTTCTTGCCTGATCGAGAGAAAAACCCCGAAATTCCTGACGGTTGGACGCCAGTAGTGGTGGGCGACCAGGAGTATCAGGCGAATTTCGTGAAGATAGCGATTAACGTGCTTCAACAAGAAGGTGCGGACGACAACCAGTTGCCGAGCATCCTTAGATCATTTTTCGGTGAAGATGCCGGATTACCGGGAACTTCTCATCGAGTGAAATTCGAGCTGCAGGATGGTAAATACCGGCTAACGCCCATTCAGATTTCCGCCATTGGTCCTGAACTCTGGAAAGACTACATGCGGGCGGAAATACCTGTTCTCTGGGGCCTTGAGTTCAATTCGGCCAGGTGGAACCAAGGTTTTATTCAGCAGGACAAGCATTTATTTCTTCTGGTTTCGCTAGATAAGCAGGGTATGGCTGAGGCACATCAATACGCGGACCAATTCCTATCTATCGGACACGTTTCAATGGATGAGTCAAAACCGAACGAAGCGAGATTCGGCGCCTGGTCGTCGTATTGCTAACCATGAGAAAGACGGTACGAAAGTTCATTTGTTCATTCGTGACAAGCGTAAAACACCTGCCGGCAAAGCCTCCCCATTTGTTTATTGTGGCGACGTGCGCTTTATCGATTGGGATGGTGACCAACCAATAAAGGTAACGTGGCGGTTGGGCGAGCCATTGCCAGCAGTCTTTTGCAACGTTTCGGCGTAGACGGGTTATGAACGTTTGCCGGTGGCGTCTAGATCTCAATATCTGCTATCGAGGCGTCAAACTAGCCGGTGTACTTCGCGAAACGCGAAGAATGCTTGAGTTACGAGGCCCGGCTCAGCGTTGCATGAGCCTGAGCCGCCGCCTTGTCATAGTAGAAGTCCAAATCAGGACTCTGGCCGCGGCAGCCCGCAACCACCTCGTTGCTCCACCTGACGTACTGCTGCTGCCGTTCTGGCGGCCAACCTTCCGGCGGTGATTTGATCATGTCGGTGATATTCGCGATCTTATCCGCCAGCTTGATCATCTTCGCCCTCGGTGATAGATGTGGTGCATGCTCAATCTGCAGCCGCTTGCGTACATCCTTGTCGAGTTTCTTATCGTCGGTCACTTCCATGACCAAACTTCGAACGGAGCGACCGAAGCGCTCCTCGATCTCCTCGGGGGTTGTGTCCGTGTCCTCCACCGTGTCGTGCAGCATGCCAGCCTGCAGGGCTTCGATGTCGGTGACTTGTCGACGTTGCCATCAGGTTCACGACCATGATCGGGTGATTGATGTAGGGCGTTCCTACTGCGTCCTTCCGTGTTTGGCCGCGGTGTTTATCGGCGGCGAACATCGTCGCCTCCATCAGGGCCGGGATCACCAATGCCGGTATCATTCGTTTCTTCACTCATAGTGCATTCTTCGCCCACTCGGGCGTCTGGTCTCAGTTTCCGGCCCACGGCGAGGTGTTGGCCTCTCGGGCCGGCGTTTCTTGCTGCTGTCGGCAGCGGTTTTCGTTTCGGGTTTTCCGGCGATCCGCCGGAGGGCTTTGTTACACCGTGTGTAACGGAGACTGCTGTCTCGTTCGGGAACGGCCAATGAGGCTGAATTTTCTGGTTCCCACAGCTGCATACTGCCACCATCGGATTGGTTTCAACAGCTACCAATTCGAACTGACAGGCGTATAATTAACGGAACGCATCAAGAGCGAGCCTCGCAGAATCAGCGCGGCTCCACCGACCTGCCTACCCGGGCAAGGTGGTACCCGAAAGGGGATGTGGCCGGACCGGCAACCAAGCGGGAATCGTTCCAGGTTGTCCATCCGGTGTGTTTGTTAACGCATTGGAGGAACTGTTATGTCTGCACAAATCATCAATCTCGATTCGCGGCGCGAGCCACAAAAACCGGAACATTGTCCACATTGCAAGAGCAGGAACATCGCCGAGATCGTTTACGGCTATCCGAGCGACGAGTTGCTGCATTCGAATGATGACAATGTCATCGTCGGCGGCTGCGTGGTCGATGTGGATTCACCGAATTGGCGCTGCAAGCAATGCGGCAGGGGGATCTAGTCATGTCTAAAGAGAACGATAAGAACGGAAAAATGGCAATGGCGCACCGAAACGCATGCACCGGCGAAGGCTGAAGTTCTCTGAACTACCCGAGGATCACCCGTTGAGGAATCGAGGCTATGTGGTCGGCGGGACGATATTGAAACCGAGGAAGAAAACCATTCACTGATTAAGCAACAAATCACGCATCAAGAGTGAGCTAACGCTCCGCCAACCTGCCTCCCGGGCAAGGTGGTTACCCGCAAGGGGATGTGGCCGACCCGGCAAACAAACGGGCCAACCTTCATCAATGTCAGCTTCCTGTGTGATTTTCATTTATCCATCGGAGGCACCAACATGAAATCATCAAGCAAGAATACGAATACGTCCGCAGCTAATACGCTCCATTCAGTCACCGACTGGCAGCCGCGGCCAGAGTTATTGCAGGCAATGAAGGTAATCGGCTCGTTCGCAGCTGGTGAAGAAAACGCCATCATCACTGATCGTGAGATCTCCTTCGACGGCAGGGCTGGACGTACAACGATCACCGCATCAAACGTTGATGTGCTGACTGTCGATGGGTATCGGATTTCCGAACGAATTGATGTTCGGACGCCCTTGCCCATTCTCGATGGCTTTACAGACGAGCAAATTACGCTTGCCAACACGATGGCGACAACGGGTGCGATCGTGCGCTATCCCGGAGACGAGCAATGGGTGCTCGTTAGCGGACTGCCGATCTTCGAGGTCGATACCGTTGCGCTGGCGAACCTCTACACACCCCTGGTAGCGGATACTGGCTGGAGCCAGGCCCTTGGCGTGCTTGCCGTAATGCGCTACTGCGTTGATTCGGCTTCACCCGGACCGGTGGATATCGGTATCCCGCACTGGGACGAACCGTGCTTCTGGAAAGCGAACGAGTTCGAGTTCGCTGCCGAAATAATGAAGCGCCAGGGTATTTTCTGTAACGCAAGCGAGTCGGGCCTGACGGCGGAGTTTCCGTGGGAGAAAGGGGCCACGAGCGCCATGCTCGGCGACTGCACCAGCCTGCTGACATTTCAGACAGATCTGTCTCATCCGGTGGCGGGTAATGGCTTGTTCTTCAGGCTGGCTTTGCCCTTGAGTCTCGCTAAAGACGAGCTGGCCGAGTGCGCCAACTACCTGAACGTGTTCGAGACGACGGGATCCGATACACCACCCTTCTTCGGTGCGTGGTGCAGTCAGATGGAAGACCGGACACTCTCTTATGCGGGCTTTTGGCGAACTGCATGTTCCGGCGCGGCACGGTCCTGAACATTGCAAGCTGGTGCAAGACCAGGAGCAAGATTGCGAGGCAGGCGCTTGGGAACCGGTGATGACGGTGCAATACTGGGGA
>CAWKOQ010000007.1:0-13014 GCA_963850825.1 uncultured Gammaproteobacteria bacterium
GGACCCATTCGAGCGGCCTTTGCCGCGCGGACTACGAACGTGATCGAAAATATAAGCGTCTGTCATTTTGGTTTCCTGTGCTTGAATTTTGCCGCTCGCTAAACGGCGGTAAGTGAATCTCTCAAGTGTCTTTTCATCACCTCGTTCGCCACTGAGAAATCGAAAGAGTCGGGACTCATCATCCAGAGGTAGGTCATGCCAGATATGTAGGCCACGTACTGGGCCGCAGCTTCGTCGGCGTTGATGTCGGCGCGAACCTGACCTGCCTCTTGTCCACGGCGCACCCAGTCGGCCACGTCGGATTTCTGACGACGACGAATGCCCACTGCTGTTTGTTGGTACTCCGCGCTCGGACTCGCGGCGCCGCTGTACAGGATCTGCAGTGCGCGGGCTTCGTCCGGCGATTCCTGCTCGAACTTGTAGATCGTGTCGAGCGCAGCACACATCGCGTCAATGCCGACCTTGTCGCCAACACCGTGCTTCAGGTATTCGAGCCAGTGGCGCGATATCGCTTTGCACAACGCGTCGTAAAGACCGCCTTTGGAGCCGAAGCGGTAGGTCGCCAGGCCCCGGCTGTAGCCCGCTTTTTCGCCAATCATGGCCAGCGTGGTCTTGTCCGTACCGTGCTCCAAAACCAGCGCCATGGCCGCGTCCAGCATGGCCTTGTCAGAAAGGGCCGTGCGCTCGGCCTGGGTCAGTGATTGGTTGGTCTGCTGCAATCGTCGTCAATTACTTGCTGTCAACAAGCAAGTGATTATACGCCGCCGTTGCCGGGTTTCAAGTGAAACCAGTACCTTGTTCTCCCTCATTTCGACCTCATTCCTTGACCGGGTTCACACTTTGTTATGTTAAAACTCGGTACGCTCCCGACCAAGTTGGAGTAATGGATACAGAGCGTATGAGCAATAATCTAATGGACGAGTCTGGGGATACAGTACGTATCCTTAGGCCCCCGCCACGAGTCTTCACCGATTTGAGTGGTCGAAACGTGTGGATCGGCGGCGTTGAGCCAATCGAACTCGCACTCGAACACCCGACAAACACCGACCCCTACAATAGTGCTGAAGTCGCCGGGCATCTGCTGTTCGCGGTTGGTGGCCTTGGTCGTTAGTCAACGAAAAAAGCCACTTTCACCAGTAGCACGATTCAAACATCCGAGTGCGAGATGAGTAGATTTTGGTCTGGCTGCTTACTGCTGCTGTGCTGTACCGCAGTTGGGTGCGCCGCAGAGCGCTCTATTTCGACGGAAATAGAGCCCCCTGGAAGAGGCCCGCATTCAGTCGGATCGACGAATATGGAAGTGGCTCCTGAGTATGCCGACATCGGCGACGATGCAATGCACGAGTACTTGTTAGGTCGTGCCGAAAAACCAGATCATTCCCGTTATATAGCCGACATTCTGAAATACCCCGAATCGGCGTGGATCACCGATGTGAGGGTCCCGGACGAACACGCGCTGTATGGTCCCGCAAGCGGCCTGACCTTGCCGGTCGTGACGTTCCTGACGTACCCATCCAGTACAAAACGGCAGCAAAACAGTTATGCGTTTCCTTATCACGACGCGAGATACGGGATTTTCGAAGACATGCTTGGTCCCGGAGAGGCGCCGAGATTTGCCGATCCCGACGAACGCTATCCCCTGATTATTCTCGCCCACGGTTCCGAGGCGCATGGCATATACGATGTAAGACATGCACATAATCTCGCCAGTCACGGGTATATCGTCGCAGTTATCACCTACGGGGACGATCGCACAGCGTATGCGGACCAGCTGAATCCTCATGTTTCGTTTCTCAGGCCCTTCCTTACGAAAGCTGTCCTGGACTCACTCCTGGCGAGCGAGACATTTGGTGCGCATATTGACACCGACAATATCGGAATCACCGGTCACAGTTTCGGCGGCTACACTGCACTTGCTATAGCGGGAGGGCCGTTTCAGGGAAACACGGCGACGGTCAGCGACAAGCGGATCAAAGCTGGAGTAATCGCAGCGCCCTGGGTCGGTGGCAACTACGACGGCAACGACTTTTTTGCATTCGGCCCTGACAACAGCGACCTGAATCGGGTAAATGCTCCGATGATCTGTTTTTTCGGCACGAAGGACGAGGACACGTTGGCCTCGTTTATCCTGCCAGCGATGAGACACCTGTCCGGCCCAACCTATGTGGTAGAACTCGTCGATCAACCGCACATCTTTGAGCAAGGTTCCTGGGAGGATCGTGACAACTGGGAGTTGTTGTTCTTTTCCGCCTATTTGAAGAACAACCCGGCCTCGCTCGAAATGCTTGATACCGGCCGTTCAATGAAAGGCGGCAACGAAGACATTCAGCTTTTCGACTATCAGAGATCGCCCGTCAAGACCGGGGAACGCGGCCCGGCGCAATAACTTTGCGATGTCGTTACATCCAGAATGCCACATCGCTATCCAGACCTGGTTGACACAACTAACGTAAGGCCGTCGCGATCAACTACGTTTACTGACATTCCTGTGGTAAGGGTCCCGGTATCATCGGGCGCTCGAATAGCTCGCCATGTTTCACCTCGTACCGAAACTTGGCCGTGTGAGATTGAGTCGAAACCAGACATGATGGTAGCTTTTTCAGACGCCAGATCGGAGTCCAGGTGCTTTTCGCCGGGACCGATACTCACCTTGGTCGGCGCAATGGCCTCCATCGAAGCAGCTATCGCCAAGTCTGCAAGGAAGGTTGAAACTACAGCAACAGCAACGAGCGCCATGACGCCCCAATCCGTAAGATTGCTGGCAAGCAGAATAGTAGTTCCACCGACAGTTACCGAGGTAGGTAGAATGACCAACCACCAGGTAAACGAATAGCGTTTCATTGTGATATTGATTTCATTGGCGATGCCAGAGTTTTTGGAATCGTTTAGATTCTTGGTCGCCCTGCTCATAGCACAGCAGAACGACTGCTTTTTTCTCAAAGCAGCCTCCCGCTAGTTTAGCAGCCGAGGGGCTGGAAACGGCCAGAAGCGGACATTAAACGCATTGCTGTCAGCCGCTCAATTAGTGCAAAGGGAATCAATCATTAGCCGGGCCCAAATAGACCCAGTCCTACCAAGAAAAAGATGAGAATGGCGCCGCCAATTGTAAGAACGTGAACGAAATGTAGGTAGCCCACATTCTTCAACACTTTGAACGAGTAGATGACTGAGACGATAGCGAGAAGCAAACAACTATTGATTCCGATACCGGCAACGGCTGATTCGGATTCAATCAATCTTTTGTCAACCACAACTCCGACCGGAACAATCAATATGGCAAGTACACCGTGTGCCGACGCCGCAATTCTTCGGATTAGCGTTAGGCCCTTTCCCTTGCGAAAGTAGATTCCCGATATGGCTACCAGAACAAGTGCAATAAATAGAGGGTGTATCGCTAGGTCCAAGTGTCAGCTACCTATCAAGTAACATACGATCTGAGGTCAGAAAATCCTGACCTGCACAAGAATCTGTGTCAGACAGCGTTAGCTAAAAATCGACTGTCCGCTTTGGGTCAGCAGCAGTCAGTCGCTAGTTTATCACTTGACCGGCTGCTTGCGGCCATAAGCAGCAGTCGGCAGTCTCTAGCCGTTATTGGTGATCTCCCATTCTGCACCACAAGACTGACAGTGACGGCGATTCGTGCGCCAAGGCAATGGAATGCTGAATAGGTGAACTGCAAGGAAAGCAACTTTCCTGCTATTGGACATAGCCGTCGTATCCGATCCTCCGCATTCCGGACATTCGGATTCACCCTGATCACTCGGTTTCGCGATCTGCGCCAATAACTGACGGGCATCATCTACATGACTGGCTGGAACTTGCAGACGAATGCCTCCCAGAGCGTTCGACATCAGCCAGTTTGCCGAAGCATGATTGATGCCTAACAAGAAGACGGGGATACCTTCGGACTCCAGTTTGCCGGCCGCAATGTGCGCATCCGTTGGATGGAAAAAGCGATCAACTGTAGTCCAATTTGGGCTTTGAGATTCGTCTCGCATCAAGCCTCGCGCACTAGATGGGGGAAAGATCCGCGAAAATCGAATGTCTGCTTCGGGTCATTAGCAGTCGTTCGGTAGTTTATCACCTGGCCGGCTGCTTTCGGCCAAAAGCGACCGTCCAGGTGCAGCGCATTCTTAGTCTGCGGCTGTGACTCTGCCCTTCCAGCAATAAATCGTTCGGTGAAAGAACAGGTGGACGAATGAACATGAGTGGAGCAGCATAAGATATCCACCCGGAGCCGGTGGACCTCCCGCGGCCCCAGCCAGCTTCAGCGCTCGAAGAATTCGGAGCGAAAATCAGCGGCTTCGTTCAGCGGTCACTGTGAATCCGGCCATCTGTAGTGCCTGCTTATACTCCTCCAGTGACCCGAGAGCACTTTCGTCCGCCGTCGTCGCCCACGGAACTGGATATGTTAATTCCCCTTGCCCAACCCGCATGATGTCGTAGATCCCAACGGGTGCCACCAATCTCAGGACTCTGCAATCTCCGAGAACAAGGCAACCTTGTCCGCGATGTTCAACCAACGGCAGCACGAGGCCTTGTCAAACTTGTCGTTTGGAAATGGAGTTGCTGCCATGACCTTGCTCTAAACCAACTTGACAAAAGAAACGTACGGTCCGGTTCCGGAAAAAGCAGATATCGAACCGCAACCGCGAATACTCCAAATAGAATCGAAAGGCCCAGTACTCCAACAAGAAACTCTAGACGACCAAGTGTCGATCTCAGTTGATAGGTTTTGAGGATGTCGGTGATCAAATTGATACGGTGCCTAACTACGTTTTGTACACAATAGTGCGGAATAATATCCGCGCCTGGTGCGTTATATTGCGACCGACCGCTTTGGGTCAGTAGCGGAAATTATAGCCAGATCCTGGCGAACGTCGCCTTACGGCCAGAAGCGGCCGGTGATTAGACGTCAGTCAACAGCAAACTCGTCCACCATCATGTACAGTTTGTTAAGTAGTTGCGAACGACCCGGCTCGCCTTCAAGTTCGTCCACTAGGTCGCGGATGAGGTAGTACTCATCTTCATTCCGGTTCCCGCGCTTAATTGTCTGGTCTCGCTTCGCATGTATCATTGCAAGAGTCAGGATTTTCCCGCCCGAAGCTCGAAATCGATATCTTGTCATCGCTTCGACATGATCATTGCGAACATCTATGAATCAGGAAATTGCCGCCGAAGATACTCGCTGCGATCTTCCTTCCAATGCGTCATGTATCTCGTTGCCGCTTCGATCTCGGTGTATCTCGTCCGCAAGAATTGTAGCTGTCCCTTGCCGCGATTTCGCTCTTCTTGGCTTTCTCGTGAACGGGCGCCTTTGTCTTGCTGACTGAGCCAATTGATATGTGTATTGAATAAAAGTATTTGGTGGTAATTATGAAAATAGTATATTGGATAGTGTATTTATTAATAAAGAGTGTGATATTAATTGAAAGAATGATATTGTGTAAGGTATGGAGTTAAAAAGGTGAAATGAGTGTGCTGAGCAGCAAAAAAGATAGTATAAAGTAAGACAGCTTGTCTCGTGAACGCGGCGGCACCGCCGAAAATGAAGTATGATAAGGTATTATACAGTTGTAGTATATAGAATTTTATAGTTGATTATAGGATAAGTGTTAATATATTTAAAAATTTTAGTGCTTATTAATATTGTTATTATTAATTTTTCCGGGTTTGATCCCTTCTAGGTTTTTCTCAAGAAAATCTGCGAAAGCTGGGGAAGTTTTGTGCGAGTTATCCCGCCACACTGGAATCATCTCCTCCAGAACGGTGAGAACTCGGTCAAAATTCGTTTGTCGAGCGGGTTTCGACATATCGTTTCGCCGGATCCGGATTACGTCAGAGGCGGCCTTGAAGCCTAAACAGCGAACGGCGCCGCTTTGGGTCATTAGCGGAACTCAATGATACCCCGAAACCGGCCGTTCGAGCGGCTGGTATGGGGGGTATAGCGGACCTCGCCATTCACCGAAGGCGGTCATTTGTGAGTGGCAAGTTCTGGGAAACGACCAGGGAACTCAAGCGGAAAGCATTGGCCGGTATTTGTCCCTGGTGGCGGAGGAGCGCACCAAGTATTTGGCAAAAGTTAAGACGAGCGAGACTAGAGAAGGGTGAACGGCCGATTCTGATCCCTAACGGGCGCCGACATTTCGCGTCTGCTTTTCCCTACGGCTTAAGCTCAGACAATCAGAGCAATGCCAATGCCCGCTCAAGTTCTTTGCCTTCGCATACATGCCGTTTGATCTTCAGAATGTGGCCATAACCTCTTTTCGTCCCAATAGCACGGCGTCCCAAAATCCGCCTGAAGAACTTCACTAGCTGATCAATATCATTGTCGCTGACCCGTGAATCAGCTGGTGTGCCAAATACGTGTCGGCGCGTGACTCCGCGTTCAACATACTCGGGATTGTTATCGGCGTCGCAAGCACCAAGAAGTAGCGCGATAAACCTGGATTGCTTTTCAGAGAGTTCGATGTTCGTTCTACTATTGATTTTGGCGATTTGAAATAGCGACGGCGATATTATGAATTGACCGCAATGCCACGTCTGAAGGAAAGGATCAACACTCTTGACGACTTTGGAGGTCTTTCTGAGCCGAGAAGTTACCCAATAGAAAAACGGCGTTAGCCGTTCGGTCGCGTTCCTCAACAAATGTGCGAGATACTGAATCTCGGCCGTGCTCAGTGGTGCATCTGCCGGCATCTGATAGTCGATGCCGATAAACAGTGCAAGCCGATTTGTCTCGTCTCGCGTGAATGTAATAAGAGAGATGTGTGGATGATATTCGTTGCGTGCGTCTTTCACACGATGCAGACTCACCACCTGCCGCTCGCGTTCAAACTGGCGACGCTGCTTCCTGACATTGTCTCTGATAAGGCGCTTCAGGGCGGGAATATCGTCGGGGTGTACAAGTAGCCGGTAGTCGACGTGCTCTTGAGTCTCGTAATCGGATTGGCGCGCAATGAAATGAGTGCTCTTGTTCTTTCTGTTGTAGCCCCAGACCAATGCTGGACTGAAAAACTCTTCAAAAAAACTAGTGTCCATTCAAGTCGTTCGAACCTCTCTACGGTGAACCAAAACGGTGACCGAACACTTGTAGAATATCAAGGTTTGGTGCTGCATGGTCGCTCAGACAAATACAGGTTATTTCATTCAGCATCCAGAGACTTTACAGAGGTCTCGCAATAATCTGGCTGCGCTGGTCGAGATTTCTGAAGCTACAGACGGAGAGTTCTCATGATTAACAAACAGATAGCCGCATCTGTCCTGGTCGTGTTCCTGACGCTATTCGCTACGGCGGCGCATGCCGATGAAAAGTCCGGTTGGTCTATGAATGTCGGTATTGGTCCCAGTCTTATCAAAGATCGTGATGGTAACGAGTCTTTCGAGGATAACGGCTTCGGTTACTCCTGGGGAGTAGAGTATCGATTTTCAAGTCGATGGGCGTTCGGCATCGACCTCTATAGCCTGGGCAGTGGCATCGATACATTCAACTCGGTCGATACGAGGATTGACGTTGGTGGATTTGATCTGCGTGGGCGGGTCATCTTTCCGATGTCGGAAAATGTCGAACTGTATGGCCGATTGGGATTTGGAGGCTATTTTGCGGATTTGGACCCAGGCCCCAGCACACTTGGTGAAGATTCGGTGTCTTTTGGCTTGGGACTGGACATTGACCGTGGTGAGCATTTCACACTTCGCTTTGAAGGTCGGTACCTCGACGGGCAGAGAGATGAATCCGGGGCTTTGCTTTTAGCGGGCTTCAATTACCGGTTCTAACAGGTCCCGTTCGGTTGGCTTTGGGCTCTTGAACCTAGCGGCTCTTGCCACAATCTCGTCAAAAAATGGTCTTGCGCGGGCTAACCAGATTCTTCAGGAATTGGTTGATGTCGGGCCCATCCGGGATCGGCACTCTCTCATGCCTGAGAAACATGCGTTCAGCATCGAGAAGCATGTCGTCGACGGACGCATGCCTGTCCGGGTTGTACTGGAGATGTCCGACGAAGGGCGTCAGAAATTCATGACCATCGGCGAAGCAAAGCAATTTCTTCGCATCCGAACAAAGTCGGTTGATCGCCCGTACTTCGTCATCAGTCTCATCCGGCCTGAGCAATACACAGAAGTGATAATTCCCGATATGCGCAATCGACCGCGCTGTCGGAAAATAATCGTGCAGGAGTTGTGAAAAAATCTCCCCGGGCGACAACCCTGAATTCTCGTCATCGTGCGACGCCAACACATCGTCAATGTCGAACAGCAGCACCGAAAGTCCATGCTCGTCCGGGATAGCGTCAAAGAAACTCGCCCCCGCAATCGTGTGCGTTACGCGATCAGACCGATCGGCTTCTGCATCGACGCGGCTCAACATCTCACCGACGACCATGTCGGCAAGGTTCTTCAACGTCGTTTTCTCATCGTCACTCAGTTGGTGCGGTACGCGGTCAATGATGCACAACGTCCCGAGCCTTTGACCGTTGGGGGCTTTGAGCGGCGCGCCCGCGTAAAAGCGGATACGCGGCGGCCCCACTACCAGGGGGTTGTCACGAAATCGCGGATCGAGCCGTGCGTTTTGAACCTCGAATACACCGTCCCCCAGGATTGCATGTCCGCAAAAGGAGATTTCCCGAGGTGTCTCGTCAATGTCGATGCCAACGGCGGACTTGAACCACTGCCGTCTTCGATCGATCAGACTGATCAACGCGATCGGCCTTTTGAAAACGCGCGCAGCGATGCGCGTGTACCGATCGAAACGATCTTCGCGCGGTGTATCGAGAACACCCAAGCCGTGCAGCGTCGCAACTCTGCTCGCCTCGTTTTCCGGCAGTCCAGCCTCTTGCACTACAGTCTCCCGTTATCGTTCCAGGCCTTTCAGGAGGCCAACCAACAAAGCGGCAAAAGCCTTGCGGTCAGCGTTCGCGGCCTACTCCGTTAGATTCGTGTTTTCTGTCCTACCTATACATACGCCTGGGGCGGCAAAAAGTTGGTAAAAAAGCGGAACATCGGACATGTTCCCGCCGTTTCACGGGTGCGTTCGCGAGCGGCAAGTCCTGACCCCTTACTTGTCACCCAGGCTAAGCGGCTGCTTTTCCCGAAACCTGCCGTTCGAACGTCTGCTTTAGGGAAGTCGCGACGGTCTGCTTTCGGCCAATAGCAGACGCTCACGCATATAGACTATGTTTAGCCACCATACGACTGTCGTTTCTCCGAAAGATCGACGGGACAGTTCGCTCGTTCGCTTGGCGGCGACCCATTCTCGATCCATCCGCGCACTTGCGGCCCGACCCTCCCTGGCCCCTCGCTAAGTCGCGGCCATAGACACGCAACGGCCGGAATACTGAGAAAGCTCTCGCCAAAGGCTGCAAACCCGAGGTTAGCTATAGCCTCGTCGCCCAGCAGACCCTGTTCGACCTGAAGCAACACGGTTTCGAACAGCCGCAGATCCGCTCTTAATCGACGATCGACAGCCAGCCAGTCTGCGAAACTCCATTTTTTTAGGGCCTCCTCGTCAAAAGCCTGCTCGTACAGCAGATTCAATCGATCGTCCATCGTCTGGTGGAACTCGGAGGTTGCTATGCCGATCGCCTGAAATGCAGCTGCTCGAGCCTGAAGGTTTGAGTTTCGCAGTTCGATACCAACAAAAATCAGCGAAACCAGAATACCGAAGATTCCGACTAACTCGACGTTGGCTTTAAGTTTGTCTAAGTTCATATTTCAAAGTTGAAATTGCTGACGTCCGCTTTGGGTCAGTAGCAGCCCGTCAGCAGTTTATCACCTGGGCGGCGGCTTACGGCCAGAACCAGCCGTCCGTTTATGGTGTCCGGCTAGGCGTCGTCTGGTGAAATGTCGGTTAGCGGCCAGAAGGAACCCTTTATAATCAGCATGCCTTCTCGGACCTCATACTCCGTTTCGGGCATGTCCTCTGTGCGTTCGCCCATGCTTCTGCCTGAGTATTCCCAAACGGATTCTCGGCGTGACCAGTCCGACATTTCGGAATCGTGGCATCGGATCCTGCCTCCTTCGACCAACCGATTGCCCGAAGCGTCAGGACCGAAGCGAACGCACCTCGTGGAAGGTCGATCCCAATAGATATCAGCTATCCGGTAGGCATCGCTATAGTAACGAACCATGTAGACGTAAACCTCGCCATCGAAGTCGCGCAGTGCAATGTAGCGACTGTATTCGCTAGCTTTCTCTACGTATGTACCCGGAGCAAGTTCGTCGAGTTCAATGGCAATCCCATGTTGGGCGGCATTCTCGACAGATTGGCTCGTGGGGCTGAGTGAGCCAAAAAAAGGGACAGTCAAAGCCGCAACGGCGCTTACCGACATTGCGACAAGCGCAATTTTGAGTACTTTCTTATTCAAATCGGAAGATTCGCGAACGTCGCCTTTGGGTCAGCAGCAGTCGTTCATCAGTTTAACACTCGACAGGCTGCTTGCGGCCAATAGCAGACGTCATTAGGCCTGATCTCGAGACCACAAATCTAAATTCAATTCTTTAGATAGCGATCAAACCAATCTACCAGCGGGCCAAAATAGTCAGGTGAATCGGGTCCGGAGATTATTGACGATCCATGACCTCCGCCGGGCATTCGAATTAGTTCGACGTCGACGTTCTCTTGCTCCAATGCTTCCTTAAAAACCTCGCTCTGAGAGAATGGCACAACGGTGTCCTGGTCCCCATGTATGAGCAGGACAGGGGGATCATCGTCGGTCACATAGGATATTGGAGATGCGGCGCGATATATCCGTTCTTCTTCTGAATCAGGGTTTCGCTCTAGACGTCGGTTCGTCAACCTATGCTGGAAAAGGTCAGTGTAAGGACTTCCACTGCGCGCGATTCTTACGAAATCGGTTGACGGATATAATGCTGCAACTGTCTGAACTTTGGCGCTTACCCGATTTACTTCGCTCGGGTCATCCAACTGGCCCTCGTTGTCCATGACAGCCAGCAACAGTGCAAGCTGCCCTCCAGAAGAGCCTCCTAATGCACCAATGCGGTCCGGATTTATCCTGAACCGAGCGGCGTTGTAACGCACGAACCGCACCGCGCGTTGCGCATCTTCCACTGGAGCCGGGTAAAAATGATTAGGTGCCGCCCGGTGATTAATCGAAAATACGGTGTAGCCAGCTTCCAGCAACGCCTGTCCACCAAGATGAGTCCTGTTCATCCCGCTTTTAAGCGGGTCGGCATCCGGACTCATTGGCGCAGTCCACCCGCTTCCAGGAACAAACACAATCCCATAACCATTTGCGTTATCTGGATAGTGCACATCCATCAACAATGCGAGGCCGGAGTGCATTTCATAAATAACGTTCGATTCCACGCTCGATTCGGCATTTGAAATACCGGGTAGAGCAACGTGAGAAAGAAATACAGCCACCAATACCATCGAGCGACTTTCACTTCTCATAGCTTCGCTCCTTCGCGAATGTTTTGTTTCACATGGTTATTCCCGAGATTATGCTTTGGCCGCTTTGGGTCACAAGCCGTCATTTCACCTCAAATTTCTCGACCGGCTGCTATGCGACGTGAAGCAGCCTCTCGGTCAGCTTCCTGGCGACCGTCTCAGATCGTCCACTGGCGCACTTATGGTGGGCTAGCGCCATAGAAATACGCGAGCAGAATGAGTACAAGCATAACGGTAACGAATACCAGGGCTCTTAATTTGAACTTTCGGTTTGGCAATTGGGTTCCTCGAGCGGCCGCTTCCAGGGGCCAAGCAGTCGTTCGTTCATGTTTATGGTGACCGTCGCCTAACGGCAAATAGCGGACATCAAGCAAGCGGATGACCAATAGGGACCACGCTGAACCGGTATTTAGAAACCGTTATTGTGAAGGTACAATGTTGTAATGAGACACTCAAGCCGAACAGCCCCCGCCATCCTGATTCTCGCGATAGCCAGTGCATGCGGCGCTGTGGGTGAACCGTTGAAATCTGACGAGGGAATCCGGGTCTTGTCGTGGAATATTTCCGACGATGCATTCGTCTCCGAGCAACAGGAGTTTCTTTCACTGCTGCGTTGGGGCAACCCGGATGTAGTACTACTTGACGAGGTCAACCCGTCGGCGAGCGATGAGGAACTCATGAAATCGCTAAGTGCCATCGGTACTAGTAAGGAGGAGACCTGGACGATCAACATTGGCGTAAGCGGAGGACGGCAACGTACTATTGTTGCGAGCCGGGCACCGCAAGAATCGGTGCCGGAGTTTTCATCGATAGTTCCGTACTCCGATGCGGATCGGCGCTTCCTCCTCAAGCACATGTCGAATGAGGATCGTGCCTACTCTAATTACAGCCTAGATGGCGGTATCCCCGTGAATGGGGCTATCATCCTTGATGACGGTCGGCGTCTTTTAGTAGTGATCACCGATCTGCAATGTTGCGGCGATGATCAATACAGCTGGCAGGAGTACCGACGCCGGGCCGAGGTACGCGAGATTCGCCGGCTCATTCAACAGGTTCTTCAACGCACATCGGTAGACGGCATTCTAATCGCCGGAGACTTCAACCTTGTGAACGGTCCCAAGCCACTGGTCGTGCTAAGCGAGCCATACTCGCCAGCTCATGCCGGCCTGATTGCAGCGAACTTGTATCACCCAGATGGCTCCACGTCTTGGACATGGGATGGTCGTCGGACACCATTTCCGTCCGGTACGTTGGACTACCAGCTTTACAGCCCGCAGGGACTAACGATGCGCTCTGGCTTGATCCTGGATACTGAGAGCCTCCCATCCGAGACGCTAAAGCAGCATGCGCTCGAAAGCAGCATGTCCGAGCAGACTGGACGACACCGCCCCCTGGTGGTCGAGTACAGATGGAATTAGGATGGGCGGCTATCCGTCGGCATATGGGGACCATGGGTTAGGGCAAACATAGGCCCGAGAATCTCAAACAATAGAACGACCCAAGCCAAGAACCGCAGCGTGTGCTCCTTGACTTAACTTCGAATCGGCTATGTTTCGGTATCCGTGTTCGCAATCTGGCGCCTCGACATGCAATTTCGCGACCGGCTG
>CAWKOQ010000008.1:0-58219 GCA_963850825.1 uncultured Gammaproteobacteria bacterium
TACGCTAACATTAGCTTAATGTCCGGTTCTGGGGGCAAAGCGGACATTAAATCCCTTGAATACGTCAAAAATCAAGGTCCGCTTTCGGCCACGAGCAGCCGCTCGGCCGTGAATTTCGACCCGCTAATATGCTTTTAGCCCTCGATCTTGTGTCATCATTGTCGCGCTAAATGAAAGAAGGGCGGCAAATTGAGTTTCTACACTGAACTAAAACGCAGAAATGTATTCAAGGTAGCCATTGTCTACTCTGCCGTTGCCTGGCTGCTGCTTCAGGTTTCCGACACCCTCGGGCCAGCATTACACTTACCGGAGTGGTTTGTTTCTGCTGTGGCTTTCCTGCTGATTCTTGGTTTCCCCGTTGCAATCATCTTTGCCTGGGCTTTTGATTTGACACCGGAAGGCTTGAAGAGGGAAACGAAAGCCGAACCTACAGCACCCATGGCCGGAAAAACCGGTAAGAAGTTAAATTACATAGTTGTTGCAGCGCTGGTGCTTGCACTGAGCTATTTTGTCTTTGATAAGGTCGCACTTGATTCGGGTCGGGATGCTGCTGGAATTTCAACAGCTGGTCAGGTTGCCCAGCAACGGCCTGCTGAAATTGAATCAGCAAAAACTGATAATTCGATTGCTGTTCTGCCTTTCGTCAATATGAGTTCTGATGAAGAGCAGGAGTATTTCTCAGACGGACTGTCCGAAGAGCTGTTGAATCTGCTTGCAAGAATTCCTGAATTGAAAGTGGCGGCACGAACCTCTTCTTTCTCTTTCAAGGAGAAAGACCTCGAAATACCAGAAATTGCCTCGCGACTGAAAGTGGCCCATGTACTCGAGGGCAGTGTACGTAAACACGGCAACCAGCTACGCATCACCGCACAGCTGATCCAGGCAGATAATGGCTATCATTTATGGTCAGAAACCTATGACAGGCAACTGGATAATGTTTTCCAGATACAGGAAGACATAGCGATCGCGGTTGTCGATGCTTTAAGAATCACTTTGTTAGGTGAGGTACCTAAAACACGAAAAACGGACCCTGCGGCCTATCAGTTGTTTCTCGAAGGACAGTACCTGAAGCGACAGATTTCAACGGACTCACTAAATCGAGCAATTGAGGCCTTCAAACAAGCGGTTGAGATCGATCCTGCTTATGTTCCGGCATGGGCCGAGTTGGCCGATACTTACTTATGGGGCGGGGGTTTAGACGAGTTGTCGCATGAGGAGACAAGTGCCCTTGCCGATCAGGCCATTCAAACAGCTATTAGCACCGACCCAGACTACGCGTTTGCCTATTATGTTCGTGGTATATCGTGGATTTTTGCCAAAAACAGATTCAATAAGGGAATCGAAGATTTTGAACAGGCGCTAAAGCTAGACCCTGACGACGCTTTTATAGTAGCTGCCATTGGTAAAGGCGCGTTTTTGACCGGGAAGTTTGACCTCGCAATCTCCCAATATCAGGCGGCGTTGGCTATGGAGCCGGTAGTTCCTGAATTTTATTGTTATCTTGGAAGGGCCTATCTGAGTTCCGGGCGCCTTGACGATGCAGAAGCGTCATTTAGAAAATTGTCTAATCTGAGTACGTCATACCGCGGGGACTTCCACCTCTGGGAGACGCTGTTCTTAAAGGGCGAGTTAGAGGCTGCCCTGGCAGAGTCAGACTTTAGTTTCACACGCGCCATAACTCATCATGCATTAGGTAATGCAGCAAAGGCAGATGAAGCTCTTGCCGATTTAATTGAGAATGCTGATCCCTATTCGATAGCCATGGTCTATGGATACCGGGGTGACGTAGACAAGACGTTTGAATGGCTTGATAACATGCTGGAAAACAGCGATTACTATCCAACTTTTATACTGACCGAAACAGCGTTCCGCAGCGTCCATTCAGATCCGCGCTGGGAGCCTTTGCTTAAGAAACTGGGTCTGCTGGAATTCTGGCTGGAAGTGACGCCGGATTTGAAACACTAAAGCTATAGTACGAAGAAGAATCCGTCGCCATCGTGAAGTCCTTGAGCTTATTTTATTCTCAGGACGATGTATCTCATCGCACGAAAGCGGACAGTCAAGGGTAGAAATTCGAGCGGCTGCTTTGGGTCAAAAGCAGCCTCTCAGGCCTATTCTAGCTCAGTGGCTGGTATTGGGTGTGATTTCAACCGGTCAATGCAACACCTAAGCTCTTACTATAGAGCGGGAGGTGTTGATAATGAAGCAGAGAGCAAGAAGATATTTTACACAGACCGAGATGGAAGGGGTGTGGGACCGTTGGGAGAACGGTGAGTCCCTTAACTCGATCGCTCGCAGTCTGGAACGGGGTCATTCATCTCTTCAAAAAGCGATGCAAAGAACCGGTGGCATCCGTCCTGCGCCGAAGCGACGCTCACATCTTGCTCTGACATTAGCTGAACGTGAAGAGATCTCTCGCGGCTTGGCTGCCGGCCTCTCGATGCGAGCGATTGCCGCACATCTTTGCCGCGCACCCTCCACGATCAGTCGCGAGGTTAGTCGCAACGGTGGCAGGCGAAGTTATCGCGCCAGCAAGGCCGATGAAGCTGCCTGGCAGCGCGCACATCGGCCGAAGATATGTAAACTGGCCGAAAACCCTGCGCTGGCGCGTATTGTGGCCGGGAAGTTGATGGGTCGCTGGTCGCCACGTCAGATCGCAGGTTGGCTGAAGCGTAACTATCCAGACGATGAGAGTTTTCAGGTGTCACACGAGACGATCTACTTAACGCTGTATATCCAGGCCCGCGGGGCCTTGAAGAAAGAGCTGATCAAGTACTTGAGGCGCAGCCGGGCAATGCGTCGCTCACGCCAACATACACAGAAGACGAGTAACCGTGGGCGCATTACCGACACCGTATCGATCAGTGACCGGCCGCCGGAAGTTGAGGATCGTGCCCTACCAGGCCACTGGGAAGGTGATCTGATCTGCGGCAGCAATAACTCTCAGATCGCCACACTGGTGGAGCGTCATACCCGCTACGTGATGTTGGTCCGGGTACCGAGTAAAGATACGAAGACGGTGATCAACGCACTGATCAAACAAGCCCACAAGTTACCGCGGGAACTCTACAAGTCACTCACGTGGGATCGTGGCAAGGAAATGGCCGATCACAAACGTTTTAGCCTGGCGACTAATATCGACGTGTACTTCTGCGATCCACAGCAGCCCTGGCAACGTGGCTCGAATGAAAACACGAATGGACTCTTACGACAGTACTTCCCCAAGGGAATGGACTTGTCAAACGTTCATCAGAATCGACTGAATGCTGTGGCGAGACAACTTAACGAACGACCGCGAGAAACGTTACAATTTTATTCGCCGGCCGAGAAGTTTAATGAATGTGTTGCGTCGACCGGTTGAAATCACAGCCAATAGCAGCCATTCGCAAACGGCAAGTTTGGGTCAGGGGCGGTCGCAAGACCAAATCTAAAACGCAGTCCGGATTAACTTTAATTCCGCGAGAAAGATCAGTACGAAAGCAGCCGAGAAGACAATTCCGCGTCCAATGACAACGACGTCAATCTCCGACGTAGATTCTGCCCCAGTGGGACCGCTCCGACCCCGCGTAAAAGATTTCAGATCGTAAACGCCAACAGTGCCGGTAAGTAGCATTAGCGAGGGGTAAACCAAAAGCACGGTTGGCCAGACTATTGCCTCGTAGCTAACGAGCAAGGCAACGGCGGTTACTACCACGACGGAGCATACAAACATGTACGCGCCGAGTTTCACCAACTTCGATCGTAAACTTGTAGTCTCGTCCCGAGAGCTATTCATGATGTACGTCGCCGCCCAGTTATCTCTGAATAATATCATCGCCAGCCTTTCTTGAGCGGCTGCATTGGGTCAAAAGCGACCCTTAAGTTAGGATACCCTTCCTTAGACCATCGACAAATTTCAAAGAACTAGCGAAGCTAGTACGTTGATTTCCTTGCTTGACCAATCTCCACTCCGTAGCAATACAACGAAAACTCCAGATGCATATTTCGCTCACGACCACTTCCGCACTATTCGCTTCGCTTTTGATCTTATCAAGCGTTATCTACTACCTTCGCGTGGATGGCGCCGAGTACGCCGAATTCAAATCACAGACAAGCACGGATTCACGACAGGCGTTCTATCGTAAATGGACGATGCGTTCTTTTTTGATCTATTTAGTTGGGACTATTGTATTGCTTGGTCTATTTGGGCGGCAGAACTCGCTGGTCGAAATGCCACACGAGTTCGCCCAACTGTCGATGCAACTAGGTAACATTTTCTCTCCGGAAAACGAGGTCTTTTCTCCAGACTTTATCCGGGTTCTCGTTTTCCTGTTCATTATCAGTTCGCTTGTATCTCCGTTGATTATTGCCTACCTGAGTCGCGGGAAGACCGAAACTGTAATGTTTGGAGATGTCTTGCCGCTGCTTCCCAGGAATAAGCGGGAGCAAATTTGGGCATTCGTCATCTCTGTCAATGCGGGCATAAGTGAGGAATTGTACTTTAGGCTATTGCTTCCGCTGTTGCTCACCTACGTTTTTGGAAATTCAACGGTCGCCTTTGCCCTCGCAGCAGTCGTGTTTGGAATAGTACACTGGTATCAAGGCTTAGTTGGCGTGGTGTCCACGACTATACTCGGTGTGCTCTTGACTCTTGTTTACTTGGGAACAACAAATATTTGGATAGTGGTTATCGCACACGCAGCGCTCAATTTGAACGGCCTTCTTCTGCAGCCATTTCTCAAGTTACGGCTGACATAAAATCCGAAGGCATCAACGTGCGTTATTATCAACAAGTGACTCAAGCCCGCTTTGGGGTCTTGCCCGGGCATCCCTTAAGAAATCAGTGAGGCTGAATGCAGCCATGCCTAATCGCCTGGCCTGTGTACGTTGATGTTGGCTTACGATTTGCCGCTGCACCACTGAGGATGAATTCATGCAGCTCAATTGAAGTGCGCGTCGATGTCCCTATTAGGGCGAAAAGCAGCCATCAAAAGCGCGATCAGTCCTCAGGACCCCATTCGCAGAGAAGAAATGGCCATGATTCTTCGGCTCCCGGAATGAAGTAGAAACAGGCTTGAGCGGCCTTACTGTCGATGTCTGTGCCCCGCCACGCGAATAAAAATAGAGGTGCCAGGTTTACGTGTAGACAACTTTCGTTTGCCGCGATAGAACGATCTGACATTTTTTTGCGCAGCCAATCGGAGTGGGCAGTAGATTTGAGGTAGAATACTGACTATGGCGAACTATCCACACTGGACATCAGACACTCCCATTGATACCGGCTGGTATTGGTACAAAGATCGACTTCATCCTGCGATGATGCTTCGGATTAATGAGCATAGTGTCGTTGATTCCCGTGGAGAGTTCGATGGTACTCAGGCAACCGAACTGGTCGGTGATTGGTGGTCGGCACAAATCAAGGCGTTTGTCTGAACATGGGCAAGGGCCGCTTTCCTCAATAGCGGACGTTCAGATTAGCTAAAATCGACGAATTCGAAGGTCTGCGTTCGGCAAACTGCGGAAGTTACTGTCGCCACCGCGCATATCCTAAACAGTCTTTGCTTGGGCGATTATCCCGAAGAGCATCGCGACCGCAACTGATAAAACAGTAAACATGATCGCTGCCTGAGCAAACGCCCCCTGAAAGGTCACCGGTTCGCCTGACCAAACCTGCATGAAAATGACGAACAATGGTCCCGCGACAATGCCGCCGAGAAACAATGCCGCAAAGGTGAGTCTGCCTTTGGCTCTCAGCAATAGAACAAAAGGCAGGCCGAATACCAGAAATCCAATGTACGAGACCGCGGCGATAGTCGCTATGTAAGCGATAAACGGGGTTTCGAAACCTGAACCAGAATACAAAGTCGTTAATGCAAATAGAGCGGGCACTGATAGCGGCGCCAGAGCAGCGGCCAGCCAAAATCTTCCAACGTCTTTCACTCGTCTCGTGCCTTCCGCTTTGTTCAGATATGGCGAATGGATCGCAGCTGCAGGGCCAGATTGCAGGCCATCGCTTTGGGTCATTTGCAGCCCCATTGCCCGATTCTAGCCCAATGTCCGCTTTTCTCGATATGGGACATCCGGACTGGGCAATCTTTACGAAAATGACGGTCTGCTTTCGGCCAGGAGCGGACCTCGCTGGTGGAATCACAGTACGTACTTCTCCGCATTGGACCATGCTCGACAAAGTCCCATTAATTAGAGATCGGCACTCTCCTGAGATTCCCTATGCGTTCGCTATCTGTAATGCTGTTTCTGCTGCTGGCTGCTTGTGGTGGCGGAAGTAATTCGACCAGTCCAACGACGCTTCCGCTACGCGACACGATACCCCCGGTGGTTACGCTGTCAGGCGACAATCCGCTGGTCGTCACGACCGGCGAGGCCTATATAGAACCTGGGGCGACGGCAACGGATATTGTCGATGGCGATATTTCCGATTCAATTGCCGTCGACGCCAGCAGTTTGGACACTGGCAGTCCTGGCGATTACGTGGTCACCTATACAGTAGCCGATGCGGCAGGCAACTCGGTCACAGTTACGCGCACCGTGAGAGTCGAGAATCCGCCGCTACCTGGCGAACCTCAGGTTTTAATCGAGGGTGACATCAAGAGATTTCTATTCAGTTGGGACCACGTCGGTGGTGCTGACTTCTACCGACTGCAAGAGAACCCCGATGGTCAATCGGGCTTTACGCAGGTCGGCGATGATATTCGCTGCAGGGACGCTGAGCGTTAGCACGGATATCGCTGTCCATCTAACCGATTTTGTGAATCGCCAATATCTGATTGAAGCGTGCAACGTGTCGGGCTGCTCGAGTTCTGATGTCGTTACTGCGACCAATGTCATGCTCGATACGATTGGGTATTTCAAGGCCTCGAATACGGGAAGTCTCGATCAATTTGGGAGAGTTGCGATAAGCGGTGACGGCAAGACGCTGGCGGTGGGTGCGGTTGGTGAGGACAGTAACTCCAGGGGCATTAACGGCGATCAAAGCGACAACTCGGCACCTGAAGCGGGTGCCGTGTACGTTTTCCACCACGACGGTACGGGCTGGCGTCAGCAGGCCTACATCAAGGCCTCGAATACCGAAGCCAACCCCTCGAAAGCCCAGGTGAGAGACTGGTTTGGAATTGCTGTCGCGTTGAGTGAGGACGGTAATACACTGGCGGTTGGGGCATCGGGTGAAGGCAGCAGTGCCACGGGAATTAACGGCGATCAGAACGACAACTCGTCCATCTGGGCTGGTGCCGCGTACCTTTTCCGCTACGACGGCACGGACTGGAATCAGCAGGCCTATATCAAGGCCTCAAATACCGAGCCTGACCCCTCGATCACCTTGGAGAGAGACCGATTTGGTAGTGCTGTGGCGCTAAGCGCCGATGGCAACACGCTGGCAGTGGGCGCGATTCATGAGGAGAGCGGCGCCACGGGCGTAAACGGCGATCAGACCGACAATTCGGCCAGTGCCGCCGGGGCGGTGTACGTTTTTCGCTTCGACGGCACAGACTGGAATCAGCAGGCCTATATCAAGGCCTCAAATACTGAAGCTGGTGACTTATTTGGGGAACACGTTGATTTGAGCTCGGACGGCAACACGTTGGCCGTGGGCGCAACTCGTGAAAGTAGTAACGCTACCGGCATTAACGCTGATCAGAATAACAATACTGCAAATAGCGCTGGTGCGGTGTATGTGTTTCGCTTCGATGGCACCGACTGGAGTCAGCAGGCCTATGTCAAGGCCTCAAACGCCGGAAGTGGTGACGAGTTTGGGAGTTCGGTAGCGATCAGCGAAGATGGCGATACATTGGCTGTGGGCGCATTCCGTGAGAGTAGCGGAGCTACAGGCGTGAATGGAGATCAAAGCGACGACTCGACAATTGAAGCCGGTGCTGCGTACCTGTTCCGCTACGACGGCACGGATTGGAGTCAGCAGGCCTATGTTAAAGCCTCGAACACTGGGGAAAACGATATTTTTGGGGGTGCGGTAGCGTTGCGCGCAGACGGCAATATGCTCGTCATAGGCGCCAGAGGAGAGGGCAGCAGTGCCGCGGGCGTCAATGGTGATCAATACGATGACTCGGCTATCTATGCCGGTGCGGTGTATACCTACCGATTCGATGGTATGGACTGGGGTCTGCAGGCCTACATTAAGTCCCCAAATCCGGAAGGCGGCATATTTCAATTAGAAAGTGGTGACAGTTTTGGGACAGCAGTTGCACTAAGTGGTGACGGCAACACGCTGGCCGTGGGCGCGAGTTTCGAGGACAGTAACGCTACGGGCATCAACGGCGATCAAGACAACGACTTGACTGAGCAATCGGGTGCCGTTTATTTGTACTGATTGGAGCCGTCGCTTGCTGCTCCGGTGAATGTCTTCGCGTAATGCTGTGCTGATTCTGACTTGGAAGGAGCGAGTCCGGATTGGCTGTTTCAGGGTGGAAAGCGGACGTTGAATCCGCCGAATCGTTCATATGTCAAGGTCTGCTTTTCGGCCAATAGCGTTCATAGACGGATCGCAACGAGGGCGTATGCTCTTACGACAAGATTGATCGATCGTTACTTTTGGGTGTTTGCTTCGGCGTCATCACGAGATGGACGCGACCGTGTTTGCCTCGGTGCCGCTCGTTCAATTGGGCAACCATCTCCTCCACCGCCCCGGTCACAACGTTGAGGCTCCCTCGCCGGCAGCCCCGAATGCTGTTATTGCCTGCGAATGTGATCACATAACGATGCCAGTTGGAGCCTTCCGTGCCCGGCGGACGCTCTGCTCGCCGTACGGATAGCATTTCGTAGGATTGTCGCGCTTCTGAGGCTTCTTCATTCATCCAGTCCCACTATAGAGCTAATTCGGTTTCAATGCTTGGAAATGGCTGCATTCGGGGCTAAAGCAGGCGCGAATTTCGTTCAAAGCACCGATTCCTGACTTCCGCTTGCCGCCAGGAGGAGCCGCTGATCCATTTAGGGGTGCACAAACTAGCTGCCGCTATTGGCTCGCCCGTTTTTGATAGCAGTGACAAGTATCGGATTGTGGACGAGGCATTCCTGACAGACTCCCGACGCCCGACTTCCAACAATCTCAAACAGTCATAAAACCATCAAAAAATGCGCCGAGCTCAGTAAACCCATCGAGCGGCAATACATGCGCCACGTGCTGATCAGGTCGCACAACGACCATGCAGCCGCTCTCCCGATCGATCCCTCTCGTATCGTAGATATCTTCGCCACTCTCTAAATCGGGGCAATACATCTTTTCGTAGTCAAGCAGCCCGTATACCCCCTTTGAGGGCCTTAGAAAAGCGGGCAACGCATCGATCTCCAGCTCGAGATAGCCCTGTTGAAATATCGCGAGAACATCAATAACGGCATCAACATCTCTTCCCGGTGGCGTGTACTTTCGTACAGGAGACTCAACAGAATTGTCGAGAAAGTCGGCCAGTTTATGTATCCCGGATGAGCGATTTGCAGGGTCTTCTGCACTGGCAAAAGCGAAGAGACGCCAGCGCCCATCCGCTTCAATGACGTGACCCAGGTGGACGGGTCTTGCATCCGCCATTCGGACGACCGGTACCGAATGGAAGCGCTTACCTATTTCGAAATCCTGGGCGAGATGCTGATGCGTCGGTGCGGCAGAGATTATCGATGGGCCGTATTTGCTCATTGTTCCCGATACGTACCCGTCGTGCCTCACCATGTATTTCTGCAATTCAGTTGGGGCCGGACTTTTTATCCTTGACTGCGGATGACGACTCGACGGGAGCCGAAAACATCTTTGCGAGCTCGCGATCGAACGCGATCAGCTCCTTTGCGACTTCGCGTCGTTCCGCCGAATAAGTATGCAGAATTCGTGGTGAGCTATGCCCCCGAATCACAGACGCCAACTTCCATCCAAGGTTAAAGCTGTCATGGATTGACACGTTCATGCCTTGTCCTGCTTTCGGACTGTGAGTGTGACAAGCATCACCCACGATAAACACACTTGGGTAACGTGATTCGATTTCTGCGTCGGGAACGTTATCGAATTTATCGCAAAGCCGCTGGCCGATCTCATAAACGGACCACCAGGCAACCTCTTTTACGTCCAACTTGTACGGGTGCAGTATTCTCTGTGCTGCCGCTATTAGTCGATCACTGGTGATGTTCAGATTGGACGCCCGTTCGCTTTCGCTGAGCTGATCCATTTCAATATAAAAGCGAACGAGGTGGCCACCTTCCCGCGGAATGATCAGTAGGTTGCCTTCACTTGCCGATTGAATGATGCTTTTTATGCGGATGTCTGGAAAGTCGGTAACGACAAGCAGATCCATCACCCCCCAGGCCTTGTTGGCAGAGTCTCCTCGCGCCGGTAACGACAAAGACCTTCGAACGGCGCTTCTCGCCCCATCACACCCAACCACATAGCGGGCTTTCACGGACTCTTTTTGCCCATCATGCTCCGGATCCAATCGCTCGACTAAAACCGAAACCGGAAAGACGACATTAGAATCGGTGTTCCTGGCGTCGCCGGTGTTTGGATCCGATGTTGACTCGATTTTAAGGTCAAGCAAGCGACGGCAATAATCTGGATTCAATTGCGACGGCGATTTACGCATTACGTCGAGCAGGAAATCGTGCACACGCGCCTGATTCAGAACAACATGGGGAAATTCGGAAAATACATCTCGACCGTCGGCCGTTTTGCTTGTGCGGATGATGTTGTCTGGCTGATCTTCATCGTGCTTCCAAAACGTAATCGCTTTTAGGAAATACGCTTCTTTCATCACGCGCTCACTAAAACCGAGGGCCTGGAAAATTTCCGACGAACGCCCGGAAATTCCGTCAGCCTGGCCGATCAGCAACGGGCCGGATTTCTGCTCAATGATGCGCGTCTTAATATCAGGAAACGCGGCGAGCTGCGCCGCCAAGGTTAGTCCTGCCGGGCCGCAACCGACGATCAATACGTCAACCTCCTCAGGAAGGCTTACCAAAGGAGGGTTAGCTTTTTCGTGTTTTGCAGCGCCGGAGTCCGACGGATCTCCGGGTCTGAAACCGTTGAGATAATATTGCATTGGTGTAACTCACAAAGGTTGCGACCAGAATCGACATTGGAGTGCGATTATGTTTCCACCGACAGTCTCCCGAATCATCAGTTGAATAGCATTCACAATTGGCCATTCCTTCTGTTTCGGATGATGCTGCTTGGCCAACGGCCTCTTTGGGTGATTAGCGGGCCTTTTCCCCGATGTTACCCGAATGTCCGGTCTCGGAGGTAAAGCGGAAGTTCGGAGACCCGATTTTACCAGGCTTGAGCCAAGCGATACCGGCCGTCCGGGCTATCATCCGGCGGTGCTGTTGAAGCTCTACATCTATGGTTACCTGAACAGTATCCAGTCGAGCCGCCGACTGGAGCGAGAAGCACAACGCAATGTGGAACTGATCTGGCTAACGGGCCGCTTGATGCCGGTGTTCAAGACCATCGCAGGCTTCAGGAAGGACAACCGCCAGGCGATCCGCAAAGTCTGCCTGTCGTTCGTGGAGCTCTGCCGGGAGCTGGAGCTGTTCTCCGCGAAGCTGGTAGCGATCGATGGTAGCAAGTTCAAGGCGGTGAACAGTCGGGATAAGAACTTCACGAGGAAGAGTGTTAGGAGACGCATGAAGAAGACGCAAGCGAACATCGACCGCTACCTGGCGAGGCTGGATGCGGTAGACGAGGAAGAGCCTGAGCTGCGTGAAGTGACGGCTGACGAGCTGAAGCAGAAGATCGCCTCGATGGAGGCGAAGATGGAAGAACTCAACGCCCGTGAGAACGAGGTGGAGGCACATCCGGATAAGCAGGTCTCTGTCACTGATGAAGACGCCCGCTCGATGATGAAGCCCGGCGGCGGCAGCGTGGTTGGCTATAACGTACAGACGGCGGTGGATGAGAAGCACCACCTGATCGTGTCGCACGAGGTGACCAACGCCACGAGCGACCGCGCAACAGCTCGACAAGGTGGCAAAGCAGGCGAAGAAGGTACTACAGACAAAGACGCTCAAGGTGGTGGCCGATGCCGGTTACTACGAGGGCAAGGCGATCGCCGAGTGCTACGCGTCGGACATCACGGCGCTGGTGCCGAAGACGGATACCACCAATCGAAAGGCGAAAGGCCAATATACCAAGGCAGACTTCCGCTATGACGCCACGCGCAACGAGTACATCTGCCCGGCCAACAAACGCCTGAGCTATCGCTTCGACAGCGTCGAGAAGGGAAAAAGGCTTTGGGTGTACGAGCGCTCCGGCTGTTCGTCCTGCGCGCTTCAAGCACAATGCACAACAGCCACTGCCAAGCGCCTCAAGCGCTGGGAGCACGAAGACCAACTGGTCAAGGCCGAAGCCGAGCTAAAGAAACGCCCGGATGCGATGCGGCAGAGAAAGGCACTCGTGGAACATCCCTTCAGCACGCTTAAACAGGCCATGGGATCGACGCACTTCCTGATGAGGCGATTACCGAACGTAAAAGCCGAGATGAGCCTTCATATTCTGGCTTACAACATGAAACGGGCAATCAATGTGCTCGGCACGAAGAAAATCATTAGCGCACTACAACCGGCGTGAAGGCAAAGCGCTTTTTACTCTGTTGCTGTCGGTAGGATCGTCTTTTTACACGGCCTCGGCCAGAAGCGGTCCTTGCTGTTAGGTGTATCTACGAATTGAGCGCCTATGCGGCGTGAGAGCATACTGGTACTGATATTGGCAAATCTGACTAAAGTCAGAGACGCAAAGCCACGGGTCCTCGATTCCTTCGCGATATTCCTGTCCCGAAGGGCCCAAGATCGCCGGGCTACCATCAATTTGGCAGCAAGGGGATAGGTGATGAATATTCGACGAATCAGTATTGCGCACACCGTGGTGCTTGTCGGACTCTCAGCGATTTTGACGAGTCCGTCCGGATTGGCACAAGAGATCATCGTGGACAATCTCAGTGCCGACACTTCCCAGAACGGTAGTTGGTACACATCTGTTGGCGCGAATCCCTATCTGGGCCATTCGCTGTACAGCAACAATGGTTCAAGGTTCTACTGGAATGCCGAGGTACCAGTGCCTGGCGACTACGACGTCTACGCTTGGTGGACGTATCACCCCAATCGTTCGGGCAATGTTCCTTATTTTATACGGCGAGGATCCCCCGCACCGATTCGAGTAAATGTAGATCAGAGTGATCCCGATCTAGGCGGACAATGGAATTTGCTGGGCAGGTTCAGTTTCGACCAGCGGGTAACTGTATCTGTAGCGGCCTATAACGGTCAGGCCAGTGCCGATGCGATTCGCATCGTACCGACTGGCAGCGGCTTGCCACAATTGGAAGAAGTAGTTCTCTTGCCTGGCTCCCAACATCTCGGAGACCCACCAAACCTGGCCTTTCGATGGGAAACAACTGTAGTACTCTTGCCCAGCCAGGTGAACGGGGTGACATCAGCAGATATTGAATTTGTAGCCCTCAATAGCGAGAGTAGTTTTGTCGAGGTGAATGGCAGGGCTTATCTACTACCTTACAGTGCCCACTTCCCACTCGACCAAAACCAATTGAGCTCTTACGCAAGATCGTCGATCACCATCCCCTCGGGACTTTTGCGGGAAGGAACTAACACGATTGCATTTCAAGCTGGCCCAATCAATCAACCCGGTAATTTGTATGACGATTTCTTCTTCGGTGACGTTGTTATTGTCTTAGGCCGCTAGACTAAATCTATTTCTTACGTCCGCTTAGGGTTGCGGTTTCAACCGGTCGACGCAACACATTGGCCAACGCGTTCAGCCGGTGTTCTAAATTGTAACGTTTCTCTGGGCCTCTCGTTAAGTCTTCTTGCAACGGCATTGAGTCTGTTCTGGTGAACATTCGATAAGTCCATTCCTTTTGGGAAGTACTGTCGTAAGAGACCGTTGGTGTTTTCATTCGAGCCGCGTTGCCAGGGACTTTGCGGATCACAGAAGTACACCTTAACGTCAGTTGCCAAAGTGAAGCGTTGATGATCAGCCACCTCCTTGCCGCGATCCCATGTGAGTGACTTGTAGAGTTCCCGCGGTAACTTGTGCGCGTGTTTGATTAAAGCATTGATCACCGTCTTGGTATCTTTGCTCGTTACCCTGACCAACATTACGTATCGCGTATGACGCTCAACGAGCGTTGCGATATGGCTGTTGTTGCTGCCCGATATCAGATCGCCCTCCCAATGGCCCGGTAAAGCTCGATCCTCGACCTCGGCCGGTCGTTCACGGATCGATACGGTGTTGGTGATGCGACCATGGTTGCTCGTCTTCTGAGTATGATGGCGTGAACGACGCATGCCACGGCTACGCCGCAGATGCTGAATCAGCTCTTTCTTCAAGGCCCCACGGGCCTGAATAAAGAGACTTTTGTAGATGGTCTCGTGCGACACCTGGTATCTCTCGTCATCCGCATATGTACACTTAAGCCAGCCTGCGATCTGTCGTGGTGCCCACTGCAACTGCAGCTTCTCTGCCACGATGCGGGCCAGCTCTCGGTTCTCTTTGAGTTTACAACTCTTCGGGCGATGAGCACGATCCCAGGCTAACCGATCAGCCTTGTTCGCGCGGTAGTGTCGCCGGCCGCCGTTGCGATTAATCTCACGACTCACCGTTGAAGGTGCTCGACCTAGTGCCGTTGCAATCCAACGGACTGAGTGACCGGCGACCACTCCGCGCGAGATCTCTTCGCGCTCGGCCAGTGTTAACGCCAGGCTTGATCGTTGACGAGGTGCAGGTCGGATACCACCGGTTCGAGCAAACACACGTTGAATCGATGAATGACCACAACTGAAATGACGAGCAATCGAGTTAAGTGACTCGCCTTTAGACCAGCGATTCCACATCTCGGCTTTCTGGGTCTCGGTGTAAAAAACTCTCGTTGGATACTTCATTTACAACATCCTCCTCTCTATAGTTAGAGATTAGGTGTTGCATTGACCGGTTGAAATCACAGCCAATACCAGCCGTTTCCACGCCGGTTTCATTTCGACTCTGCAGCTGAAACTGCATCATCGAACAGTTTCTGTATTGGTTCGAATGTATGCTTAATCGAATGCCATATTTCTTGTGCGCCTTCGTACTCAAACAAGAAAACGATTACGCCAGCAATGTTCCTGAGCTGCTGATTACGATATTCACCCGGTGGTGAAGTCTGCATGAGCTGCAAGTACCAACCTTCAATCGTATTGAGCATTCTAATGTGAATGAACTGGAAAACCATGCGTTCTTCATCGGTAAGGTTTTCTAGTGATTCACGGCCCCGCAGTATTATTGACGCCTTCTCGGGAGAATCACCGAGGAGTTCGCAAAGTTGATTCAGCCCATCCCAATTATGCCGCAGGGACTCGATTTCTCTCTGTTTGTTGGCAGTCTTCAGTTGAATGGCCAAATACACCAATGTAATCAATACAGCCAAAGAGCCTATAGTTTCTGCAACAGCGCTGATTGCGTCCCAATTCATTGACCGTCTCTTTTATTTTTTTTGGCGCGAGGGCGTGCCCAGCTGCAGCGATTTAACCAGGGCAGACACTCAATTCGGCTCTTAACTCGCATTTTTGAGTGGCCGCTTTTTGTCACAAGCAGACTTTAAAAGACTTGGGATACTTGGGCTCTTAGAATACTTGTACGAGCGTATATCCTGCCATACCAATGACCGATAGAGAACTCCAAGTCCAGCAGAACGCGCGGATATCATGAATCTGAGCGGTCGTGTAGGCGATGAAATGTACTGCCCTGGAACCCACGTAGGTCCAGATTAAGATTTGAGCAAGCAGTAGCGGCGGACCAACAAGTACGAACAGGAATCCAGCAACCAAAAAGCCAGGAATACTTTCAAGATCGTTCAGGTTAAGTCGACGCGAGCGATCTACATACTCATTAACCTCAAGCTGGCCAGCCTGTGGGTTAGGGTTCAGGGGTGTTTTTTTTAGGTCTTCCGGGCTACGGAATCCGCCTCCCTCCTTCATCATCCGGACCACCGTCATCCACGGTTGAAACATTAATTTCAAGATCATGATGCAGGCGGCGATCAAGTATGTGTGAAACACAGGATTATCAAGGTTCAATAATGCAATTTCGGCATTCATTGCACATTTCCTCCCGGTCAGTGACACGTTTACGAATGCTTATAGAGCTTGCTGCTCAACTATTCGGCATGGAATCGACAACCAATACACGCGCCGCGACAGATTGCGATGTCCGCTTCGGATCAATACCAGCCTCTCAGTCTAGCATTAGGCGAGCGGTGCCGTACCATCCGGCCAGGAGCATTAGTAATCGGGCGGGTCCCTGGAGACCTTGTTCCCAGTACGATGGTATTACAAATCATCACGGGAGAAAGCCATGACTTACTATGCCGGACTCGACGTATCACTGCGAACCGTCAATATTTGCGTCATTGACAATGAGGGTGAGCTGGTTGCAGAAACCAAGCTTGCCTCTGATGTTCAGGACATTGTCGCTTACCTGGATGATCTGAACATTGAGATTGACACTGTTGCCCTTGAAGCTGGCACGCTAACGCAATACCTGACCTATGGTCTGCAGTCAGCCGGTTTTGAAGTCATCTGCATGGAGGCACGCCAGGTCAAAGGCGCCCTTTCTGCGATGCGCAATAAGACCGACAAACACGATGCACGTGGCATCGCGCAGATCCTGCGCTCCGGCTGGTACAGCCCGGTACACGTGAAGAGCATGCAAAGCCACCACATCAGGATGCTGCTCTCCAGTCGCAAAGCGGTCTTAAGCAAATGCGTGGACCTCGAGAATGAAGTGCGCGGTCTGTTCAAGATCTTCGGCATCAAGTTGCCACCAAAGCTTGGACATGGCGCCTTCGATGTCACGGTGCGCGACATCATCGAGATCGATGCGACGCTTTCCCATGCGCTGCTGCCATTGCTTGATGCAAGGTTGGTGTTGTATCGAACCTTCCGCGAACTCGATAATCGCACTCGCAAAATGGCGCATGCAGATCCGGTCTGCACGCGACTCATGAGTGTGCCGGGTGTCGGTTTTATCACCGCACTCACCTTCAAAGCAGGCGTCGATGATCCCAAACGCTTCAAACGCTCACGAACCGTCGGCGCCCACTTCGGACTCACCCCCAGGCGCTTCCAGTCTGGGGAGATGGATATCGATGGCCATATCTCCAAATGTGGCGATGCCGATGTGCGATCTACTCTCTACACCGCCGCCAATGCCTTGCTCACCAGAAGTGCTCGCTGGTCACCACTCAAAGCCTGGGGAATGAAGCTCGCTAAGTCCCGTGGCCATCGAAAGGCAGTCATTGCCGTGGCCAGGAAACTCGCCGTCATCCTGCACCGTGTCTGGATCGACAACACTCAGTTCCGATGGGGTACCGAGGGAGCCAGGTCATGAAATAACGACTCGCTCTACCTCAAAAGATGCGTCCCGGCGTGGACGTGGTCTGGATGAAGCCGTGTATGTCCGCTGTGCTTAAAAAGCACGTCCAAAAGCCTGGCTCTCCACACCGTCCAACCAATGCCTGCAGCGGTTAGCCCAAAAACTAATCCGACTGCGAAGAGAAGCGTGACCCACGCCAGGACGCGACCAAAATAATGCCATATTTACTGGCAGCTTGACATCAATGCCCGATTAGAGAAGCGACCGTACGAGGCTGCGAAGGATATCCTCACTATAATACTGAAAGCAGACATTCGACCACAGATTACATTGGATGGTCTGCAGTCGTAAGCAGACCTTGGGTCATTATTAAGAAACGGAGCCCTTGTCGCATTCGCTGAATCGACAGACCGTCAACCAGCGTCAATCCTCCCTGGGTTTCATTATGTCAGTTTATTTTCCTCGACGTGACTGGCAAAACCTCCACCGGCCTCGGCATAAATGTCGAACACGGCAGTTGCGCCGGCCGTGCGGAGAGGTATCTCCTCGTCCGGGTACCGCGCCGTGGCGGCAATACGCCCGGCAAAGCCGCTCTCTCGCAGCTGCTCCAGAGCATCCAGGTTGGCCGTCAGGTTCGGCAGCGCCAGCATGACCAGCTCGATGCTGTGATTCTTGTCCACCTGTTCCCAGAAGTCCGGATCGGTGGGGGCACCACGCGTCACGTTGCGCCCCTCCTGCCGGTGCCGCCTGACCTGCTCGGCATCGAAATCGACACCTACCACGGTGTCGCCGTGCAGCTCGCACATCTTGTCGTAGGCACCGGTGCCCACCCGGCCCATGCCGAAGATGGCGATGGTGGCGCTATGGGTGTCCAGCGGCTGATCATCCGGCAACCGTTCCTCACGCTGAAATCCCAGCCAGAAGGGCCTGAGGCTTCTGTAGATCTTGTCGTCCCGGCTGCTCAACGGCGCGGCGACAACAAACGACAGCGACATCGCAATGGCGATCACCGCAAGCCACTCCGCGTCCATCCATCCGTTGGTCACACCGATAGCAGCCACGATCAGACCGAACTCGCTGTAGTTGGTCAGGCTCAGAGTCGCCAGCAGGGAGGTACGCGCCCGCAGCATGAAGCGGGTCATCAGGCCGTAGAACAGCGCCGACTTGATGAACACGAAGGGCACCAGCAGCAGCGCGATCACAAAGGCCTCCAACGAGAGCTGGCCGGCCATGCCAATAGAGAGGAAGAAACCCACCAGGAACAGGTCCTTGAAGCTCAACATGGTCTTGGCCATCTCGCCAGCCTTGGGGTGGGTGGAGATCAACAGGCCCATGATCAGCGCGCCCAGATCGTCCTTCACCCCGCCCAGTTCGAACAGCTCCGCCCCACCGAGAGCCAACACCAGACCATAGAGGATCAGCAGCTCACCGTGACCGGCACGCTGCAACAGCAGGTGGAACAGAGGGCGTATTGGGATCAGCAGCAACAGCAGGAGTGCCCAGAGCGACGGCAGCTTGCCCGTGGAGGCCACCAGGAACGCCACAGCAGCCACATCCTGCATCACCAGGATGCCGATGGCGATACGGCCATGCAGGGACCTCATCTCGCCCTTTTCTTCCAGCACCTTCACCACGAACACTGTGCTGGAGAAACTCAGGGTAAATGCCAGCATCATGGCCAGTTTGACATCCAGGCCGGCGAAAAGGGGCGCGCCCATCAGGGCCAGTGAAAAGATCACCACGCCAAAGATGGCGATAACCAGACCGATATGCAGGCTGGACACTGCCCACACCTGGGGCCGTAGCAGCATCTTCAGGTCGAGCTTGAGGCCGACAGTGAACAACAGCAGGGTGATGCCCAGGTCCGCAAGCTTCTGCAAAACCTCACCGCTGGTAATACCCAGATAGTTCAGCAGGAAGCCGGTGACAAGAAAACCCACCAGTGGTGGCAGGCCGATCAGCCGTGCGCTAAGGCCCAGGGCGAAGGCCAGGGAAATCCAGACAACGTCACCGAGAGCTATAGCTACCCACTCAAAATCCATAGACTTAATGCCCTGCTGATTGCCGGATCCGTATCAACTCATAGACTAGATAGTGTAAGCGAGGAATGACCGTGGAAGAATCCCAACCGTCGTCACCAGACCAATGGCAGTCGACTTGCGTGCCAAGACAAGGGATTCATATTCTTTAGGAGGTAACGCGAACGTCCGCTTTGGGTCATTAACAGACTTTTTCAACAATATTACCCCGACGTCCGCTTCCGGGGGTAAAGCGGACAGAATAGACATGCGGGAGATCAGGCCTGGATTGAGAGCGGACGTAGCCGACTCTATGAGACCCTTTACTAATTGATATCATCAGAGCTTATTCCGAAACCAGATCATCGCTGACGTCCATTAAACGCGCCACAGCCGCTTCATCGTATGCCTGAGAAAGAGGACGAGCCTCTTCAAAAACACTGAAATACTTTCCTGTCCCCACGTCGTCATTGATCAAGTGTAGCAGCGCGTCCCGACCGGTCTCAACGGAACTGCGCGGTTTAATGCCGGCCTCAAGCACCATGTCAGTGTTCATGTAGGTCGAAGGATGTAGAGCATTGATAGTGATACCACGCGTCGACAGGGAGTCAGCCAACGAAAAGGTCATCATGATCTGCGCAAGCTTGCTTTGGGCGTAGGCTCGGCCGCCCTCGTAACCCGATTCGAGCATTAGATTGTCGAAGTCAAGCGGCGCCTGCCCAGCCGACGCTACATTGATAATCTGAGCGGGGGCGCTCGCTTCGAGGAGAGGAATGAGCATTTTTGTAAGAACGTATCCCGCCAGGTAATTGATCTGAAAATTAAGCTCATATCCGTCGTCGCTGAGGCGTCGCTCCACCGAGTTGGGCAGATAGATACCGGCGTTGTTCACCAGAACGTCGAGGCGATCGTAGTCTCTGAGAATAGCCGTGCCCAGATTACGGATGTCGTTCAGACTCCCGAAGTCAGCCCGATAGAACCGCGCGCTTCCTTTACCTCCAGCAGTAATATCCGCGACGAGTGCCTCCCCGCGCTCCAGGTTTCTGCCATGGACAATCACGTGGTCGCCCTGGCGTGCTAATGCGCGAGCCGTTTCTCGGCCAAGCCCGCCGGTAGAACCAGTGACCAGCACTACTCGCTGCCCGGCTGAAGGCATGGATTCTTGCGCGCTTGCTCTGATGGCCATAGTAGTAACGAGAATAACCACAATTGCAGCAGCACCGAAAATGCCAGCGATATCCTTCCAGAAAGCGGTTTTCACAGTTTCGTCCTCCAATTCTGTTCAGATTCAGGCGTCCGTGGATTACTCAGAAATGACCGCTTTGGGTCACTAGCAGAGCTTTTGACTGATATTAACTCAATGTCCGCTTTCGAAGGTAAAGCGGACATCGTTCGACGAATGCGATGTCAAATGCAAAGCATAGTTAATGTGAATTCTAGAATAATGTTTCCGCGGAAACACGCATGTCCGCTTTTCTCCAGAGCGGACGGTCGGAGGCTTGAATACACTAGATTCTAAGGGTCCGATTTCAGCCAGAACCTGTCATGGCACGTTGTCAGTGCAGCGCCTTTATGCGGCACCGTTCTTGAACCCCTGCTTCACGTGCTTCAACCAAACACAAATTATTAGCTCGCTGTTCTCGACTTATTCAGTTTTTGTTCTTGATTGGAGCCAGTAACAAATAGAATATCCATGCAAACCACGATACGAAGAACACGGCTAATACCCATGCTAATTTTTCCCCTCCCGTGGTTTTACCTGAACTAATTATTATCAGAATTGGCAACAGCCAAATAAATCCGATTGCGACAAGAATTGTCAGAACACTAAGATCTGAACCTTCCATATTATCTATATACGCTCGACTTTTCCTTTACACATTACTATTGGATATCCTGCAATATTGCAACATAACGATCCTGTATCCAGTAAATTCAAAAATTCGCACCGGGCCAAAAGCAGACCTTGTCCCCGATTTTCTCCCTACGTCTGGTTTCGGGGATAAAGCGGATGCAGCCCGGCTGCTGGATTGGCCATACTTCCGGCTTAAGATCTCAATGCTCGCTTTTCTCCAGACGACCGCTGAAAAACTGGGGTCAGACCGCACTTTCACCACGGTATGCAGATTCGGCCAGGAAGCAATACTGGGTTCAAACCGAGCAGCAAACCGATTTCCTGGAATTGCGGTCTGACCCCTATCTTCCGTCAATAGGGGAAATCGGGGGACAGTTTGCTCAATTCGAAATAAGTAAACTGTCCCCGAACTGCATTAATCAGGCCGCCTGACGCGCGGTTTGAGTTCATCACATGGACGTGCAGAGCTTATGCCATCACTCCATAACCTGGCATCGAGCTTAAATTTCTGCGTAACCGTGATCTCTTCAGGAACCGGATCATAGTGATTCGCTAGAGGTTGATACGGCGCGGCCTGCTCGATGACGTAACGGAAGTACCTATCTACAACGGGGACCGAAGAGGACTTTACAATGGTGACGACCTTTACCGAGCCGTCACTAAGAATGGTCGTGGCAATGGTCACAGGAATGTAACAGTCAGCGTGCACATCCTGGTGAAGCCTTCCAGACTGCAGCCTGTTTAGGTTAGCGAATTCCAAGACCTCCTTCGTGAACTCCTGTTGGTACGTCAGTGGATCGGAAGACGCCGACCCCATCGGAGCCAGCACAAGGATCACAAAGAATAATATTCGTGCCCGTTTGCTCATTTCCGAATTTTGGACCAATGAACTGCCTCCGGCGACTCCGGTTTCTACGCGCCTTAAATGGGGACATTCCTAATTTAGAGAGTTAAGCCGCTAAATCAGGAATGTCCCCATTTTGTTGCTTGATCGCCAGGATCGAAACTCTAGAACCCAAGCCTGGCGTTAACAAAAATGGTTCGCCCAATCAGGTCATAGCCCGAGGACGTGACGGCATTGTTGCGATTTGGCGCCGCGCCACGCGAGATCAACGGTGGATCTCTATCCGAAATATTATTGACGCCGGCCGAAATGGAGTACGAATCCTGCGCATAGGTCAACGACATATCCGTGTACCAAATCGAGTCAACCCAGGCCACGTCACGTGACAGGAGCGGCGCAAAAATTCCGGATGCGAAATCGTCAATGTTGTCTTGCTTGGCGCCCCCAATAAAACGATTCTGCATCAGGAATTCCCAATCTTCGCGTGAGAGAGACAGTGTGCTGGTAACTCGCCACTCGGGTGTGCCGATTTCGCCCACGTTGTCGTCTCGATCATCGATCGAAAACACCTGCCGTTGTTGTTCGAGCTGCAAAGTCGAAGCGGTAGACCAGGCAACCTCGATTCCAATATCATCAAGCGAGAAGTTGAGTCGGGTGTTGATATCGATCCCTCTGGCCGTTTGTTCACCAATGTTGATGAAAGAAATATCAATAAAGTCAGCCTGGCCGCTGAATCCGTTGGGCAGAATTAATCGGGTTTGCAGGCCACATGAAGGACTGCTCAGGTTTGGTAAATCGATATTCGCGTAACAGTCCCTCAGAATACTACCCGGATCCTGTTCCTCCACTGTATTCTCGATCGATATGTCCCAGTAACTTAGTGCGACGCCGAGATCGAAGCGGTTCGTCCACGGCTGCGAAAACAGCAATGTCGCAGTGTACGAGTCAGATGTTTCCGGCTGCAGGCCAGTACTGCCGCTGGCCTCAGTTTGAATCGTCGCGCCAGCAAGAACAAAAGCCGTATCAAGAAATCCATTGCCGTCTGTATCGACCACCTGTGCCCCTGCAAGGGCACAATTGTTGGTGAGATTGACTGCCTCCGGATCCATATCCCCGCCCACGTCCTGGATAAAGCCCTGCACACCAAGGAATCCGCATGGATCAAGAAAACCGCTGACGCCACCCCCCTGGCCGTCCAGAAACTGCTCACGCAGATTTGGAGCGCGATACGATGTTCCTACAGAGCCACTCAGTGTCAGGTAATCGATCGGAGTCCAGGACAGGCGGCCACGCCAGGTCAATTCGGAACCAAAATTCTCTTCATCCGTGAAGCGAACCGCTGTATCGAATTCGAGATTATCCAGCAGCGGGAAGCGAGCCTCCGCGAACGCCTCGATAATGTCCCGCTCGCCAATCGTCGACCCTTCCCTTAGTGGGTTCTCCGCGGCATTTAGTCCCTGGACACCGACGATATCGTTCTGCGACTTTATCGAGTCGACCCGAAATTCCGCGCCCAGCGCTACCGCAACCGGGCGCTCCCCGCCAATGTCAAACCAGTCTCCGGTTGCATACGCGCTGACGATTGATTGTTCGACTACGGTTCGATTGGTACGATTGCCCACGAGGTAGTCTGCCTCAGCATCGGTGAATATGCCCTCACCGGTCGGACCTCCGACAAACAGGTCAGGATTTGTGAAATCGAGCGGCACACAGTTCTCGGGTGTAATGAAGCCGAAATCGAAATCGGACACGATACCGCAGACCACGTTACCGTTTGCATCAATACGCGTCGTTTGCACACTTAAACTCAGGTGAGGCTCGAAAAGAATCGGCTGCGCCTGAAATCCGATGCCCCGGTCATATGAAAAATGGGCATCCCACGTCCAGCTTGAATTGCCGAGATCCCCGCGTATCCCCAGCAGAAACCGGGACTGTTCACGCTCAATGTCACGATGCTGCGGTATAGAATCGACTGTCGCGATCATCGTGATGTCCTGCGGAAACGGATTCAACGGATTATCGACTAGTACTGGTTCACCAGTCGCATCGACGATGATATTTCCATTGGCGTCTTCCTGCGGAATTTGACCGAGCATGCTGGGGAATATCTGTTCGGTCGTAGCCTTGCTAAAAACACGGCTGTTTAGATAAAGGCTCTCGAAGTAGAGTTCTTCGTTGGACCACCAATCGACAAGCAGTTTGCCGGTCGTAATCATTGAATACCGCTCTAACTCGCTGATCAGGTCGGCTGCGCGAAGTTCGTCCTGGTCACTGTAAAGATTGACGTACCGGAATCTGACAACATTTCCCGGATCCTGAATCAGTGGATGAGCCGGTGGGGGCAATGCATTGAAACTGCTCCAGTCCGGCACGCCAATGTCGGTTTGCCCAGCGGTGAAAAAAAACGTTTCGAAGGATCGATCGAACATCAATGCATCCGGCCGGGCCCTGCAGACTGATTCAATACGACCATCGTCAATCTGCTCAATCTCACGAAGGCAGTGCGCCCAGTCGCGATCGCCGGTGACGATTCGTGTTCGGTCAAACACCTCTGCGGCGAACTGGAAGCTGCCACGATCACCCCGGGCACCCGCTATAACCGACAGCTGCTTGATGTCTCCGCCAGAGTCGCCGGGAAACTCGCTGCCCGCCATGATCTCGAACCCCTCGAATTCATCTCGCAAAATTACATTAACGACACCGGCAACGGCATCAGCCCCATAGACTGCCGACACAGCCTCGGTAAGCACCTCGACGCGCTCGACCATTGCAAACGGAATGAGTGAGATATCCGGCTGTGATGGCGCCCCGCGCACGCCTGTTGAGCCCAGCCGCCGGCCATTCATGAGTACGAGCGTTCGTTCAGGCTGCAGACCTCGGAGGCCGATATTTGAGGACCCCACGCCTCCGGGCGGCGATTCCTCGGTAGCATTAGTAAGGGCGCTGGTGTTTATCGATGAGTCAATCTGTGCCCCGTTGACGACCGGCGAACGTTGCAGCAACTCGGCAATGCTAGATACACCAATCCGGCGACCGGCATCAACCTCCAGTGTTTGGATCGGAGACGGACTGGAAAACACATCACGCGCTATACGCGTTCCGGTGACGAAGACCTCTTCAATCTCAACTGAATCTTCGTCGAATTCTGGATCTTCCTGTGCCGGCAGTTCCCTCGCTACCAGCACAAGCACCAGCACTATGATTAGAAAAATCTTTGGAGTCTGCGTGCAGAGTTCGTTTTTCATGTGAAAGCCCCGACGGTGTCCGGGTAGTTCGACACACACGAGCCTGACCAACCCGGACGGCAATCCGCCGAGGGAATCACGACCGTCGCCGTCTACCTGAGTCACCGAACGGCGACTAAAGAAAGCGCCTCAAGCCGGAGATTTTCCCGCGACTGAGTTGCGAAAAAAGATATCATTCAATGCTTACAGCTTTACGCATCGGGCGCAATTCGTACTTACCACAAAGATGTGTGGGCTATTGGTCGTGCTTCGCTAGTTCTTGTCGCGACGAACCATGCCGGTACAGTTACCTCGGCAGCGCGAACTCAGTTTGCCGGGCCCAGATAGCGATCGAGCCAATCAACGCCATGCTCCATTAGCGCACTCCTTGGCGGCAAGCGATGCTCAATCGGTAGAACAACGTGTTTCTTATCGTTGGCAGGAGTTCCCAAATAGTCATACAAAGCTGCCGCAAATTCGGGAGTGGTGACGGTATCGTACTCCCCGGAGAAAACCAGGGTCGGCTGTTTCACTCTCGGCAGGTAATGGAGATTGTCAATCAGTGGGTCGCGGCGAATTGGGTAAACACCGGCGCCAATCAGTATGCCTGCCTTGATTCGATCCTCGAGCGCCAGGACCATCGGCCCATAGACACCGCCATAACTCCAGCCGAGCAATGCGGCATTGCCAGTGGCGAAATCCGGGTCTGTCTCAAGATAGTCTAGAACTTCACCGACATCCGATCTCCAGCGGATGACCCTGAGACGCACAGCGTTCTCCGCTTCGGGCCCAGAGAGACTGTCGGCATCGTCGTATCGTTCATATGAGCCGTGGTACACCGGCCATATAAGGGCGCGGCCGCTCCTGATAATGAAATCGAGATCACGTAGAACAGGCAGTTCGAGCAGCGGATCAGATTCGCTTGGCGTGTCTATCCTGAAAGAAAAAATTCCCGGAAAGAAAATTACCGGCTGAAGGGGTGTCTCGGCATCAATTGGCGAGTATATGTTTACCTTGAAACCGCCAGGAACATAAGCGGAGTCGATTAATACAGTATCGTGCCTCCATCCTCGCGGCGATTCACTGGAGGCAACAATTTCGCCACCGCGCGACTGTGACCGCGTGTAGTCAAACGACCCGGCCATCACTGAATACGCTTCATCGTCCAGCGGCTCAATACCGACGAGGTCGAGCTTGAATCCAGGTTGTGCCGAAAGCTGCTGTTCCGTTGGACCTTGATCAAGGTACTCCACGGTTCTGAAACCATTCGTTGCAGTACGATCCAGCGGCGGCAATGAGTTGGGAAACGTAAACATATAACGTTCGTCGTTCCAGGCACCGCCGAGAATCATTCGGAGCGATCCCTGCTGATTCCAGACCCACTCGCGGACATTGCCCGCCATGTCGTAGGTGCCAAATGCGCCTATTCCCGCGTATTGACCTACCGGTGCAGCATCTTCGCCTCCGATATTGCTTTGCGACACAATGGCCGGTGCCATGTCGAATGTCGCGGCCGCGCGGCGCCAGTGAAAGAACGTCGGCAATTCCCTGCCGCGAAATCGGGCATAGGCCATTCCTTCGTACCAACTTACGCCCGACACTGGCCAGTCCGCTTGCCCGCCGGGGTAATTACCAAGTTCCCACGTTGCCGGTCCCGGTCGTCCTGTCGTATCCACAAGATCACCGATGATACCTTCAAGTGAGCGCTGGTCTTCTTCCGCGAAATAAGCCAGATCCTCCCAGAATGCTGGTTGCTCGTACCCCCCTGCATCCACGAATTCCTTAAATTGCTGGTTTGTCACCTCATACTTGTCTATGAGGTACGGTCCGGTTTCTTGAGGCGTCAGGTGATCCATCAGATAGTCGACGCCCGGCACGAGAACCTGATCATCGGGCACTGACTTGATGAGAGTGACTGTACTGCCTCTCCTTACGAGAGGCATGTTTCCCAGTAACCGTCCCGGGTTCAAGTCGGCTATGTGCATCGGGCTATAGCCCGCTTTCTCGAATTTGAACACCAGGGCGCCACGAGGTAATGTAATATCCTCCAGTGGCGTCTTGCCAATGTGCGACCATTCGGCATTGGGAGCGGAATATGGCCGGTAGTAGACATCGGCGCCTTGAGGCTCGCTGATAAGCGAACCAGTCTCCGAGACATCCAGCAATATCCTGGCGACGCGGCGGTCACCAGGAAGGGCTCCGCTCAATTCGATCGCTTTGGCGTAGGCCTCAATGTGTTGTTCACCTTTTACCAGCCCTTCTACTTCCGGAAGACCCTCTTCGACCGCCCACGTTTGCGTCGCCTCGGCAAGACCTTTTTGTCGAGCACTCTCGGCGATGCTCGCCTCGCGAAAATCCGACATGACGAGTCGATCAAGCGCGAAGACAATAATCGCGAGCAGGAGGATCAGCATGATTATGCGGTCGAGCCTCTTTTCTGCTTGCCATGAGCCGGATAGGTCATGGTCGATGGCCTCGTCGCGCCTGATGCCTTCAGGTGTCCATTCAAACACCCACGCCAAGATCAACGCTGGAAAGAATCCAACCGACAGAACTATGACAGTGATGCGTGCGGGTGTTTCACCGTAGCCGAATAGTGGAAATACGGTTTCAGCGATTTCGATGGCCAACCATGACGTGGCCAAGTACGCGGCGCCTACGCGAAAAACGTTGCGGCGCTTGAATTCTGAGATCAAGTCCATGTATGTGTGCTTAAATCCTAGGCGTCGGGTACTCAATCCGTATCGACCGCAAACGCCTGAGTGCGCGCTTCTAGTCGCTGGCGGCCATAGAAGAATTTCCGTGCCATCTATTCCGCTAATCCGGAAAACCCATCTTGTCGAGGAAAGGTTTCCAGCGCGGATCATTGTGGAGATTGGCCAACAAAGGGTCTGTCTTCATCATTACGAGGCCACCATCCCGATTCTGGTCTGCCGTCTCTAACCAGTCGAAGGCCTCATCAATATCGCCACGGAAAGTATGAACCTGCGCAATCTGGTAGGCACCGACGTCTCCCCACTCCTCTATACACTCCTGAAGCGCCATATCTGAGGCCTCAGCATTGCCAATCGCATGCTGGACGATGGCTTGTCCCCACGGGTTTTTGAGGTGCGGGAGTGCTGCGTGTGCATCACCCTTCGCCAGCAGCACCAGACCAATTGTTGCATCAGTAGCCTCGGTTGGCGTCAACGACTCCGCCGTTCGGAGCGCATCTTGTGCCTCATCCAGACGATGGGCGAGGTAATAATTCCAACCGAGCATCACGTGCACCCAATGTTCGACCGGAGCGAGTGCGACCATTCGCTGCGCCAAGTCAATCGCTTCGTCCAGATGACCAAGATACGCATTCAGCCTGGACGCAACCCCCAGAATGTCTGTATCCCCGGAATCGAGCACCATTGCCCGATGCAAATGCTGCTTTGCCATCGTGAAGTCACGGTCGTAAGCCATTTCAATCTCTGCCAGGGCCGCATACGACCGAGCGTACTGCGGATCGATGGCAATCGCGTTCTGTATTGCTTGCCGCGCCAATTCGTTACCTTCGTCAATTGGGCGAAGGGCCAATGTGCTTGTTTGCGTTCGGTAAAGACGACCGAGAAAAGTCCACGCCGGCGCAAATTCCGGATCTATGTCCAGTGCCTGCTTTAGCAACGACTCGGCCTCGGCTATGGGCTCTACACCCCATTGCATGGCATAATTTCGCGCCAGCAGGTAAAGGTCATACGCTTCAGGATCGGTTTGAACCGATTTGGGTTCATTGCCCATTAACGTGATCTTCAATCCATCTACGACAGCTGCCGCGATCTGATCCTGAATGGCAAACACGTTCTTAAGTTCCCGGTCGTAGGTTTGGGACCAGAGATGCCTATCAGCCTCCACTTCAATTAGCTGCGCGGTGATACGCAATTGATTGCCAGACTTGCGCACGCTGCCTTCCAGCACGTGTGCAACATTCAGTTTGGCGGCTATAGTTGGGACATCTAAGTTCTGCCCCTTAAATGAAAATGCGGAAGAGCGCGATGTCACCCGCAGTTCCGGCACTTTAGTCAATAGATTCAGAATTTCCTCCGAAATGCCATCAGAGAAGTACTCGTTGCTAGCGTCGTCGCTCATGTTCTCAAATGGCAGAACGGCGATGGACTGTTCAATTGGCCCACGCGGCCACCATTTGTCAGTCGCGAACATCAAGAGTGCAGCACACAACATCGAGATAACGACAAAATCCATTCTTCTGCCGGTAACGTGCGTAATGGACTCGAGCGGGTCAATGTCCTTCTCAAGGCTAATGCCTTCAGAAGTAACCTCATAGATCCAGGAAACAATCAGGGCAATCGGAAATCCCACGGCTAACAGGATAAGAACGGCCCGCCCTATCCAGGCAGGGAGGGTCGCAAGCGTAATTACGACCTCGGTCACCTGCATGATCAGCCAAGCTGCCACCAGATAAAGCACTGCCATGCGAAAGACATTGCGGCGCTTCAGTTCCTTGATCAACTGTCCCATCGGCAAGACCACCAATTCAACACACACACCGTAATTACTATCGCCGTGGCTACATAAGACGACAATTCGCAGAACTACCTAGCAACTGGGGCGCGGTTTTTGGTCCTAAGGGGCCGTTCGTTCCAAAATTGGCCGTCGGGCCGATTTTGGGGTGAAACGGTCATTCAAAACGATCGAGATCTCAATTCTGAACAACTGCTTTCGGCCAGAAGAAAATGATGCACGGATTCATCTTCGGAGCCTCTTATTCAGGGCAGGACGCCGGTCTGTCCCCCGTTTGCGGAAAATCTGCGAGATCGTCCGCATCATAGACAGGCTCAAGCCCTTCCGAAGTGCTGGTGCCCGATGTGTAGCAGCCATAATGATCGCTGCGACGGAAAAAGAACTCCCAGTTTTGCGGGCGATTCTGCGACAGTGGAATCATGTAGATCATCTGCATTATCTCGATGTCTCTGGCCATTCGCAGCGGGCCAAAATCGACCGGGTCCAGTCCCATGGCGGCAACGATACCGGCGACTTTTTCCTTCGCGGCCCGATCGTTCGACGCTATGGGTACAGTCACTATTCCACCCTCGGCCATCGGGTCGTCGATGACTTGCGAACCGAGTGTTGCAAATGTTTTGACGACCTTTGCACCGGGGTTCCAGCCCTGAATCATTTCGGCACTCGATGTTTCCAACAAGTGTTTCGGATACCCGTCTTCACCCTGCTCGAACGGCATGGAGACATCGATAACGATCTTTCCGGTCAGGTCTCCGAGACTTTGCGCCACCGTTTCCATGGCCGGCCAGGGCACCAGCGTCAGAACAATGTCCCCCTGCTGTGCTGCCTCTACCTGGGTAGTCGCCGATGCGTTATCTCCCGTCTTTTTGACAAGCGCTTTCACTCTGTCGCTTTCAGGACTGCGAGAACCGTAGACCACCCGGTAGCCTAGCTCGGCAAAACGCGGCCCAAGGGAGTCGCCCATATCTCCGGTGCCGATCACGGCGACAGTCTCAATGTCGGCCGCGTTGCAGCCAATCGCGAAGGACATTGTCACTGTGCAAAAAAGGGTAATTAAAATCTTCTTCATTTCGCTACCTGCTTTTCGTTGTATTCGGCCTGTTTTGAGTAGCCGATGTTATTCAGGAAAAACTTTTGTGTATGCGAAAACGACGGCAATACGCGTGATTAACCGATCGGTGGAATCCGTGTCAATCGGCAAGATTAAGCTGCCAGGACACGCCGTATCGATCATTCACCCAGGCAAACTTCTGGCTAAAGCCGTAGTTGTCGAGCGGCATGAGTTCGGCACCACCGTCCACCAACGATTTGTGCACTCTCTCAATCTCCTCCATCGATTCACACTCAATGAAAAGAGACATGGACGGTGTGAAAGTAAATTCGTGAGTAAGCGAACTCTCGGTGGCCATGAGCTCTGTGCCGTTCAATGAAAAATGAGCGAGCTCTGACGGCTCCCTTCCGGTTCGTGTTCTTCGGCGCCGTAGTAATCAATATTGATGATCTGTGAATCATCGAACAGCGACGTGTAGAAGTTAATAGCCTCTTCCGCCTTGCCGGACTGCTCGCCGACGAACAACAGAAACGTTGTTACTGATTTCATACCTGAAATCTACCAGATACTTTTTCACAGTCAATCCAGCGGCCGATTTGTAGCGTCAGCCACACATTGAAGCGCAGAAAAAACGCTCTCGTGCGATACTCGCCCGCTCTTCCGCCGCTACCACGTTGCATAACTATGGATCCGGAGTTCGGCCTGCTGATATATCACTGTCTTCGCGGCGGCAACACTGCAGTCCGCGACCGGTATCGGTTTCGGTATCATCGCGGGCCCACTCCTGCTGGCGACGCTTAATGATGGATCTGCCATTCAGATCAGCATCATTCTGAATCTTGTGATTGCGACCCTCCTGGCACCGACGGTCTGGCGACACTTCGATTCGAACGTGCTGCCCAAGCTCGTGCTTGGCCTGGTCATCGGATCTCCATTGGGCCTCCTGATATTTACCACGCTCGATATCGTTTACCTGAAGGCACTTGCAATTGTGTTTGTCCTGCTCGCGCTGTTCTTTTTACTGTACGGGAATCGTTTGGCGGTCGATAACCCGGATACTAAGCCGGCATCGGCAGAACAAGCCACCATCGGCGTCATCGCGGGAATTATGGGTGGCAGCCTGGCGATGCCCGGCCCGGTGCCTGCTGCCTGGATGTCGGCGCGCGGCTTCGGCAAGGTCGTGACACGCGCGACGATCCTGATAATGTTCATCTTCGCTTACTGTGCGGCGCTGCTTTTGCAGATATTCATGGTCGGAATCAGCATGGACACCGTATTGTTCAGCGCTGAGCTGGCAATTCCGACCGTCGTCGGTATTCTGGCGGGCCGGTACTTGAGCCACCGTATTTCCGAGGCCGTTTTTCGCAACATTATTATTGTCGTGTTGATCGCGACTGCCGTAACGCTCCTGGTGAACCTGAATGACTGAGCAAGACCTGCAGACAAGAGAAAGACCATCGAAGAAGCAGCCGTTTCCTCCCGAACTCGGTGCGCTTGGCAAGCTTCCCCGAACGATCCTGTTCGAAGGAACGACTCCTTTGGAGGCCATGCCGAATCTGAGCGCACACTGCAGCGGCGCCACACTTTTCGTCAAGCGTGATGACTGCACGGGTCTCGCTTTTGGCGGCAACAAGGTGCGTCAGATCGAGTTCTACCTGGGCGAGGCGGTGGCTCAGCGCGCCGACACGATTTTGATCACCGGTGCCGTACAGTCAAACTTCGTCCGCACGGCCGCGGCCGCAGCTCGCCGGCTCGGCATGGATTGCTACATACAGCAAGAAGAACGCGTGGCCAAAACAGACCAGCACTATCGTGAATCAGGCAACGTGCTCATTGATAAGCTGCTCGGCGCGACACTGTCTTCCTATCCAAGCGGCGAAGACGAAGCGGGCGCCGACCGACAGATTGGATTGCTCGCGGAAGAACTGCGCGCACAAGGTCGTAACCCCTATATCATCCCTCTCGGACCCGGACACGCCCCGCTGGGCGCGCTTGGTTACGTCGTGGCGGCACAGGAGCTGCTCATCCAGATCGACGAATCGAAACTCGACGTCAGCCAGGTCTTCGTTGGTTCGGGTTCCGGAGCGACACACGGCGGATTACTGTTTGGACTGAAAGCGCTGGGGTCCCGGATCGCCGTCGTTGGAGTCTGCGTGCGGCGAGAAGCCGAACTTCAGCAGGTTCGGATCAGGAACACCTGCGCGCAAGTCGCGACACTACTCGGGACAGAGAATCCCGTGACAGATGCTGACATCAGGCTGGACGACGGATTTCTTGCGCCGGGTTACGGCGTACCCAGTCAGACCGTGCTGGATGCGATTATTAAAGCTGCACGGACAGAAGCATTGATCCTGGATCCCGTCTATACGGGCAAAGTGATGGCGGGCGTGATACATCATGCAAAACTTGCAGCGCCTGACACCACCAATGTCTTCCTGCATACAGGCGGGACCCCTGCCATCTTCGCCTATCAGGATGTTCTGACGACGGCAGCTGCCGGACATTCCGGCTAACGGCGCATAAGGCATGAACGACACGAGCGTAAATCAGGACGGCCCTTCTCTCACACAGGCGTTCATTAGTTTTGGCGGCGTCCTGGGAATCATGATTGCTGGCATCGCGCTGAGCGATATCGAGCTACACATCCTGCTGATTGGAGCGCTCATATGGGTGTGTATCAACTGCTCCCTGAACGGCGTTCGTTTTCACAGGCTGAAAAAGTATATGAGCGCCGGCATTGCCAAGGCGTTGAGTGCGCTCTACATGTTTATTCTGATCGGCATTGTGATAGCGGCGTTGATCGAGGGCGGCACCATACCCGCGATAATCTATTACTCTGTCGACTATGTGAATCCGACGTGGTTTCTTCCCGCCGGGCTTTTATTCACGAGCTTCATGTCGGCCGCAACGGGAACGTCCTGGGGAACGGTCGGCACGATCGGCGTCGTACTGATCGGGCTCGGATCCGTCCTCGGCATTCCGCTTCCCATCGTAGCGGGCATGGTCGTTTCGGGCGCACTGTTTGGCGACAAGATGTCACCGGTATCAGATACGACCATACTTGCCGCCGCCTGTGCCGAAACCGACATCTACTCGCACATACGTGCCATGTCGTACACCACGGGACCGGCTTACGTCATCGCCCTCATACTGTTTGCGGCGATTGGCCTGCAATATGACGGTGTGATCGTCCCGGGCGGCGATGTCGATGACATAAAGAATACGCTTGACGCGATCTTCACGATTAGTCCGCTTGTGCTGCTGCCCATACTGGTCCTTATGTTCCTGAGTATCCGGGGAACAGCTGCCGAGCCAACCATGATATCGGCTTCGCTGGTTGCTGTCGGCCTCGCGGCAATGATGCAGGACCGAAGCTTTGGTGAGATTTTTGCCAGCATTCAATACGGTTACTCGATCGAGTCAGGTGTCGACAGTGTCGATACGCTGCTCAATCGTGGCGGCATTCAAAGCATGATGTGGACGCTGTCGCTCGCCCTGATCGCGCTCGCACTGGGTGGCGTTCTGGATGGTGTCGGCATCATGCGAACGTTGACGAGTGCGCTGATTCGAAGGATCAGGACAACCGTGCAATTGGTTGCAGCGACCATTGCGGCGGGCATCGTCGCCAATATGAGCATGGGGGAGAACTACCTGACAATTATTTTTTCAAGCCAGATATTCAAGGAGAGTTTCCGCAAAATGGGCTTGCAGCGGCGCATGCTGTCTCGCAGTGTCGAAGAAGGCGCCACGCTGACAGCAGGTCTGATTCCCTGGACGACGACGGGTGCTTTCTTTTCCGCAAGCCTCGGCGTTTCCACACTGCAATATGCGCCGTGGGCTTTTTTAAGCATTATCAACATTGTTGTTTCCCTGCTGATGGCCACGCTCGGCTACGCCGTATTTCGCAACGACGATGCTGCATCCACAGCGCAACCCGATACACTTGGAACATGAGCTTGAGATACGACCGATTTGATATGAGGTACGCCTAGTGTTCTTGCGCAACGCCTGGTATGTGGCCGGACTGAAGACGGAAATCACGCGTGAGCTGACACCGCTGACCGTCCTGGGAGAGCGGATCGTCTTTTACCGTAAGAAAGACGGCACTCCTGTTGCCCTCGAAGACGCCTGCCCGCACCGAAAATTGCCGCTGTCAAAAGGCAGACTGCAGCAAGATGCTATCGAGTGTGGCTATCATGGGCTGAAATTCGATGGTAGCGGCCAGTGCATCGCCGCACCCACACAGAAGATGATACCGGGGAACGCGAGGGTAAGAAGTTACCCGTCAACCGATCAGTATGGCCTGGTGTGGATATGGATGGGTGAGCCTGACCGCGCAGATCAGGCGCTAATTCCGGCAATTGAAAACTACGATGATCCAGACTGGAAGATCACCACGGGCGACGCAATGCGTTGCGCCTGCCATTACCTGCACCTGGTTGATAATCTGCTCGATCCCTCGCACGTTGCCTGGGTTCACGCATCGTCATTTGGCGCAGCCGGCACCGAAGATACCGACATCGATATCCAAATCAGTGACGAGGGAGTTATTGCTTCGCGCTGGATCCTCAATCAGTACCCGCCGCCCTTCTATGCCGACCTGCTGAACTCGAATGGTAGTGTCGATCGTCTGCAATACTATGAAGTGCAGTTCCCCTCTTGCGCGATTAACAAATCTATTTACACACCGGCGGGAAAAGGTGGCGCAGACTACCAGCATGACGAGCAGGATTACGTCATGGTGTCATACAACTTCCTGACGCCAGTGGACGAGGACAATACCCGGTATGTTTGGCTACAGCATCGCAACACCGATCCGCACGATGATGAAATCACGCAGAAGATTGCGGCTGGCGCACGGGCTGCTTTCGAAGAGGATCGTGAAATACTCGAGGCAGTACACCTGGGAATGAAAAACGCGGCGACACCGAACATATCACTGGGAGTGGACGCAGCGGCCGTGCAGTTTCGACGCGCCCTGCACAAAAGAATCGAGGCCGAACAAAACGCACCCTGGGGTAAATTGTAAGTCAGGGTGCCGCAGCTTCGTGATCAATCGCGAAAACCCGGCGTACCATCGGTTCGAACGTTTCGATCGGAAGAATCTCTGCGTCGATGTTGATCGCTAACTGGTCGTATTTCGCAATAAACTCCGCCGTCCAGTCGAAATGCGGATGATCTCGCCATTTGTCCCGTTCATTGGGATCGATGCCATCCATCTCATGGAAATGTACCTGCTGGAATACCTCGTGATGTTCGAGCATCCAGTGATTGCGGTCGGAAATATACGGCCTGAGCAGAAGCGCCGCGAAACTTCCGTGGGCCTCGGGACAGACCATGTAACCGATATCGTGGAGAAGACCAACGACGATATCCTCTTCGGGGAGATTGTCTCGATACATCATGGTCGCAGTCTGCAGACAATGTTGGTACATGTTGACTGAATAGCCAAAACTGGGGTCGTCCGCCTGAATCCTGAGCATGCGTAACACTTCGTCGGCACAGCGCTCGTTAAGGTAGTCGCGTTTCTGTGTGCTCAAAACGTGCCACTCATCCGCCCTGCAATCTTCCAGTGAGCGTTTGTCGATACGCCGCCATTGGCTGCGCATCAAAGGGGCAGGCCCGTCGTTTTCAGTGTACTTCGTCATCGTCTTTCCTAAGCTGCCAATCCAGTCAGGTTGGCCAAATCTGATCCGGCCGGCTTCTGGTAAAGACGTAGTCCGAACTCGGGCACGATAGCCAGCAGATGGTCGATAATGTCCGACTGGATATCTTCGTAGTCGGCCCATTCAGTTGTGGTCGTGAAGCAATAGATTTCCAAAGGTAGTCCTTCCGGCCCCGGTTCGAGCTGGCGGACAATCAGCGTCATGTCATTGTGAATGCTGGGGTGATTCTTTAGGTAGTTGTAGGCATAGGCGCGAAAGGTACCGATATTCGTCAGCCGGCGGGTATTCACTTCGGCATCCAGTTCAGCTGCGATTCCGGCGTTGTAGTCGGCCAGCTCGATCTCCTTGTTGGCAATATAATCCCGCAGCAAGGCAAAACGCATGAAGTGATCAATTTCTTCCTTCGTCTGGAAGCGAATCGAGGCAACATCCATTGATATCGATCGCTTAATCCTCCTGCCTCCCGACTGTGACATGCCGCGCCAGTTCTTGAACGATTCGGAAATCAGGCGATGCGTTGGTACGGTTACAATTGTCTTGTCCCAGTTCTGTACCTTGACGGTATGCAGCTGCACGTCGATCACATCGCCGTCGGCACCGAACTGCGGCATTTCAATCCAGTCACCAACGCGCACCATGTCCTGCGCTGTAAGTTGCACACTTGCGACCAACGACAATATCGTGTCTTTAAAAATCAGCAGTACGATGGCCGTCATGGCGCCGAAGCCGCTGATGAGAAGCCATGGTGAACGATCCAGCACCGCTGCGATAATCAGGATGCCACCAAGGACCCAGACGACGATCTGCACCAGCTGAATAAATCCCTTGAGCGGACGATCCTTTGCGGCCGGTGTAGCCTCATAAATCGTATTTGCCGAGCTGAGAACGGCGCTGAGGGACAGGGTCATCGCCCAAACCATGTACCCCATAGCGACATTTCGGATGAGCAGTAAGACGCCTTCCTGCAAACCGGGAACAAATGGAGCGCCGACAAAGACGATCAGTGCTGGAATGACTTGCGTCAGGCGACCAAAGACGTTGTGTTCGACAAGCGCATCGTCCCAGGTCACGCTGGAACGTCTTGCGATCACCCGCGCCGTGCCGACCAGCACTTTCTTGACTATCAGATTAAAGAGGATCGCCGTAGCGAGCAACGCCAGCAGGCCCGCAGCGGGCGGCAAGAAAGGATGAATCTCGGCAAGTTTTTCGAGCATGTTCAGGGGTTCCGATTTGAGCGCGCGGTGATGGTATCACTCGGCGGTCTTTGTTCGACAACACTGTATGCCGGGTGTGAGTTGCCCCCGACCTGGCTTTCAGCAAACGGGCCCTGGACAGGCTGTCGAACAGCACCAGAGAGAACTGCTTGCCGTTGTTCCTGATTATTTAATATTACATATGATCGTTTTTTGACATTAACTCCATAAATAGATCATAAATGATATTTTTCACTAAAAAATCCAATCAAAATGCCCCCGATTCACAAAAAAATCACTTTTTAAAATATCAAATATGATATATTTTGTTACTAATTACACTATTAATATCATAAATGATCTCATGAAAATTGATGAATTAAGCCCCGAAACAGAGATACTCCGAGAACTCGGCCAACGCCTGGCCAGGGTGCGAAAACAACAGGGTTTTGCACAGGAGCAGCTGGCAACCATGGCCGGCCTCGGTGTCGCCACGTTGCGGCGAATCGAAGGCGGGCAAGACGGGCATATGGAATCCTGGCTCAAGCTCCTCAAGGCGCTGAAAATGACCCAGTCTATTGATGCCCTGTTGCCGGAAAATTTCAATTCCCCGATGGCCGATGTATTGGCCACCAAACGCAGGCGCAGCCGAAAACCCGCGGGATCAGGAAAAGTCTGGGGAGATGAATCTGCGTGACAACGGCGACGGTCAATCTTTGGGGCACCACGATCGGCTACGTCTCCATGACCGAGCAGGAGCGCTTCGCGCGTTTCGAATATGACCCCGACTTTGTCGGCCTGGGAATCGAGCTCGCGCCGCTCGTCATGCCGCTGCAGGCCCGTCACATTTATCAGTTTAGCGAACTGCATCCGCGAAGTTTCTATGGTCTCCCTGGCCTCTTGTCTGACAGCATCCCCGACAAATACGGCAACAGACTCATTGACGTGTGGCTAGCCAATACCGGACGCATAGCGGACAGTTTCAATGCCGTTGACCGGCTGTGCTACACCGGGGTGCGCGGCATGGGCGCGCTGGAGTACGAGCCGTCCGCCGGCGATGTGTCGTCGGAGGACAAGCGGCTCGAAGTCAAAGAGCTCGTCGAGTTGGCGGCACTCGCATTTGCCAGTAAAGATGCAATTAGCACGACGCTGGCAGAGGCAGCCAGTGAACAAGGGCTGTTGGATATCCTGAGCGTTGGCACTTCGGCCGGCGGCGCACGCGCCAAAGCCGTGATCGCGTTCAATCCGGAGACTCGGGAAGTCCGCTCGGGACAATCGGAACTGGCGGAAAATTTCGAACACTGGCTAATCAAATTCGATGGCGTCGAGTTTAGTGGAGATTGGGGCGTCGCAGACCCGGCAGGCTACGGACTGCTTGAATACAGCTACTACCAGGTCGCCACGACGTGCGACATAGAGATGATGGAGTGCCGGCTGCTTTCCGAGAATGGCCGCAATCATTTCATGACGCGGCGGTTTGATCGCGAAGCAGACGGCGGGAAAAGATTCGTGCAGACGCTTGGCGCGATAGCACATTTCGACTATTGGGAAAGTGGTTACCATTCCTACGAGCAGCTCTTCATGACGATGAAACAGCTGGGTCTGCCCATGACGGCAATTGAGGAACAGTTTCGCCGAACGGTATTCAACATCGTTGGTTGCAACCAGGACGACCACGTCAAAAACGTCGCTTTCATTATGGACAGGCAGGGCAATTGGAGCCTGTCGCCGGCATACGACCTGTGTCATGCAGAAGGCAGTGATTTCACGCGCTATCACCAGATGAGCATCAACGGCAAAACGACGGACTTTGAGTTAAGCGACCTCAAACACCTGGCGGCTTACGCGGGGCTCCCGCGCGGACGCGAGAAACAGGTCATCGAAAGAACCGTCTCGGCATTCTCCGGGTGGCAGGCTTTATCCGATGAGCTTGGCATCCCGGAGCAGTTGCAGAAGCACGTGTCTCGCACCCTGCGGCTAAACTGGTAATCAGGCTACAAGCAGGAACATGCGAGTGTGCGCTACACGACGAGTGGGCTGCCACAACAAAAGAGATTTTGGGACTGCTGTCCTGAGCCGCGGGGGTAGCGGCTAATCTAACTGCGTCGAATGCCCGGGCGCAGCGCACGAGGGAGATATCATCAATGAATATTCTCGCGAAACTCGGCGCGAACACGTACGTACTGTTGGCATGATTGTAACGAAAAGAATGGTTCTTTTAGCTCTGTTCCGGCACCCGAATAGCGCACCACGATCGATTAACCGCTGCGGTATAGCATAACCATTCCAACTAGCCGAACTGCGCTTCGATGTCGTGCAACACGCGATAACAATCCAGGACCTGGCTGACGGAAGAATTGGGTTCGCGCCCTTCCTTTATCGCGGAAAAGAATTCCCGATCCTGCAGTTCGATGCCGTTCATGGATACCGCAACCTCGGAAACGTCGATGGGTTGTTCGTTACCATCAACGAGATCGTCGTAACGCGCGAGATAGGTACCATTGTCACAGATATAGCGAAAAAACGTGCCCAACGGTCCGTCGTTGTTGAAGGACAGCGACAACGTGCAGAGTGCGCCGCTCTCGGTCTTCAGCTGAATCGACATGTCCATTGCAATGCCGAGATCGGGATGATGAGGGCCCTCCATGCCATGTGCTGCGATAACCTTCTCCCCGGTCTGGTACTGAAACAGATCGACCGTGTGGGCAGCGTGATGCCAAAGCAGGTGATCTGTCCATGAGCGGGCCTCGCCCTCGGCGTTTATGTTCTTGCGTCGGAAGAAATACGTCTGGACATCCATCTGCTGAATACTAAGTTCACCTGCATCGAGCCGTTGGCGGATCCACTGATGCGAAGGGTTGAACCGCCGCGTGTGGCCGACCATGCACACGAGCCCGGTTTCCTGCTGCACGCGCACGACTTCGAGTGCATCTGTATAAGAGTCCGCCAGCGGTATCTCTACTTGCACGTGCTTACCGGCTTGCATGCACTGTATCGCCTGCTCCGCGTGCAGCTGGGTGGGCGTACACAGAATGACGGCATCGACGTCCGGCAGTGCAAGGGCGTCTGAAAGTTCTGTGAACGCGTTCGAGATGCCGAATTCGCGCGCTTTTTCTTCCGTGTGTTCAGGCCTGCGACCGACCAGGCCGACCACATTGACACCATCAATTTTACGGATGCCGTTCAGGTGTTTAATGCCGAAAGCCCCGACACCGGCCAAAATTACGTTCATTCTTTTTCCTTTCCTATGTCCGCCGACCGTCACTATAATAGCGCGCCTGCCGGGCTGGCTGCCCGAAATCAGACTGGACGATCATAGAGCGCAACAAATCGTTGCTCATTCGTACACTAAATACACATTGGAGAATGACATGGCTTTGGTACCGCCGCTCGATGACGAAGACTTTGATCCGGAACTACTGGAGTTTGTGCAGTTCTTCAAGGGACCGCTGGGTGTCGTTCCCAACAGCGTCAGGACCATGGCGAGGCGACCGGAAATCGCGCGTGCATTCACCAATCTGAACATTGCCGTGATGAAGTGCGACGCGGGCGTGACGCCTGAGTTCAAGCGGCTTATCGGGTATATGACGAGCTATGTATCAGGGTGCCGATACTGCCAGGCGCACACCATCCTTGGTTCGGAGCGATTCGGATCAACTGAAGAGCGTCTGCATGACGTCTGGAATTTCGACAACAGCCCGCACTTCAACGATGCCGAGAAGGCTGCCTTAACGTTCGCACGGGCGGCAGCAATGGTGCCAAACGAAGTGGATGAGGAAATCTCGAATACTCTGCGTCAGCACTGGCATCACGGCGAGATCGTGGAGATTACGGCGGTGATTGCGCTGTTTGGCTTCCTGAACCGGTGGAATGACTCGATGGGCTCGGTGCTGGAAGACATTCCTATCCAGGCGGGCGAAAAACACCTGCAGGAAACGGGCTGGGAGGTCGGCAAACACGCCTGATGAGAATTCGCGTGCTGTATTCGCTAGGCAGCCTGCGCGTACAAGGGAAGTTCGAATTCGAATCGAGTTCCGGCACCCGGCGAGCTGATCACGGTGATGCGACTATCGTGCAGATCCAGAATGCGCTTGACGATCGCGAGACCTAACCCGGACGAGTCGGACAGCGCCTCTTCGCCCTGCTCCGACCGGTAGAATCGATCGAAAATTCGCGGGATATCCTGCTCCGCTATGCCCGGCCCCGAATCAGTGACGGATACGGCAACCGACTGCGGGTGTTGCGCGATTCTCAACGTGATCTCGCCATTCTTCGGCGTAAACCTGATCGCATTTCGCACCAGGTTCTCGAGTACCCGCTGAATTAGCCCGATGTCACCGACGGTTAGCGCAGTATCTGCATCCAGCGCGATCGACAGGTCGATCTCCTTGCGCTCTGCCTCCAGCTGAAATTCCTGTGCGATGTCCTGCATGAGCTCGGGCACTGAGAACGCCTCGAGACTGGGCGTCACACTGGCCGAATCCAGCTTGGCAAGCTCGAAGAGGTCGCCGATCAGGACGCCCAGTCGCACCGTATGTTTTCTGGCGATCCGCAGGTATTTGTTGCGATCGGTATCACTTAGCGCATCGCCTTTTATGATCAGCGTCTCAAGATAACCCTGCATAGCCGAAAGTGGCGTGCGCAGATCATGCGAGATATTTGCGACCAATTCCCGCCGAAGGCGATCGTTTTCTGTGAGCTGCTCCAGCTGTCGTCGTATCTGCGTGGACATCGCCAGGAATGACTCCGTCAGCTGGTCTATCTCGTCGCCGCCCGCCGCAGGCAATTCCAGGTTCGGCTCGGTATCGAATTGCGAGTCTGTAGCAAGCTTCACTTCGCTGTTCAGTTTCTTCAATCGTCTTGTCAGCAGGCGAAAAACAACCAGCCCGACGGTCGCCGCTGCAAAAACGATTACCAAAGCGATGATCAGGCTGACCTTGCCGATATACGAACTGCCAATATCGTTCGCCAGTGCCTCGTAGGTCTGCCCGCCCAGAACGACATAGAGATAGCCCTCGAGTTTCTCGCCTGACTTGATCTCGGCGGCTGAGAAGACCTTCTGCATGTTAAGGCTGCGCGGGTCATCGCCATGTATCGGGCCGCTATCAGTTGCAGCGAGCAATTGACGTACCGGCTCGAGGTCGATTCGCTCGCGTAGCACGGTTTCGGCCGGCAAGGCATGTCCGAGTATCTTGCCTTCGGTATCCAGCAGGTAAATTTCGGCTGTCGGGTTGATCACCATCGCGTGACTGGCCAGCTCCTGCAGGCTGTCGATGTCTGTCTCGCCGTCTGCAATCAACTGCCTTTGGCCCGTGACATACATAGCGATCGGGGCGTTAAGCTTTTGTGTGAGCTCTTCGTAGTACAGACGACTGTTAGTGCGATCGGCGATAAAGAATGCCGCACCCATGAGTACGACTATCATCAACAGGGCTGCCGATAGTTTGGCAAACAGGCTATTCACGATACTGCAGCCAGATCAGCGGCCCTCGCCTGTGCCGAGAATTTGTAGCCAACACCCCAGACGGTCACGATGATCTGCGGTTTCGATGGATCGGTCTCAATCTTGGCCCGCAGTCGATTGATGTGTGAATTAACTGTGTGTTCATAACCCTCGTGTCCATATCCCCAAACACGATCGAGCAAATCTGCACGACGGAAGACCCGGCCGGGATGGCGGGCGAAATAGCTGAGCAAATCGAATTCACGCGCCGTCAGCTCAATTTGACGTTCTCCCAGCAGGACTTCGCGACGATTCGAGTCGATACGCAACCCACCGGAGCTGATCGCGGTGTCCTCGTCTGAATTCCCGGATGAGCCTTTCTGCATGCCCTCGATGCGCCGAAAAATCGCGCGGACTCGCGCCGCAAGCTCCAGGACGCTGAAAGGCTTCGTCAGATAGTCATCGGCACCCGTCTCGAGGCCCAAAACACGGTCCAGCTCGGACGACTTCGATGTGAGCATCAGTATGGGCTGATAGGAACGATCGCGTCTTACGTTACGGCAGATTTCGAGACCGTCGGGTCCAGGCAGGCGCAGGTCCAGGATGATCAGTGCCCAATCCTGTGTCGTTGCCAGCCGCATGCCCTCGTGACCATCTCGCGCCACGATAACTTCGTCGCACAGGTCCCCCAGATGCAGTGCGACCAGGTCGGCGATGTCTTCTTCGTCTTCAACCAGGAGTATCCGGCGCTTGCTCATCTGTCCCTGTCTCCGGCGGTCGTCATCTTTGCCATGCCTAGCTATGGTCCGTAAATAGTAGACCGGAAACTTCACGGAAATATCACGGCCAATCGGATCGCGGGCGTATCCCTGTGCCCGCGATCCTTGCCTAGCCTAGAGCGTGCGCTCGATGCTTATCAGCACGACCGGATTGTCGAATCTGTTCTGTTCAGACAGATCCGAGCTTGCCAGCCCGTCATCCTGACTAACGACGCCGGAGTGCATTGCGACGTGGTCGGCCTGGTCGTCACGGGCCGCATTGAATCCTTCGCCGCCGCCCGCGGGGCCAGGAATGTGGATAGCCATTTCAGTATCGGCCTCCGTCCCCGCATCGTAGGCGATTGCATTCAGCGTCATTACGTCGCCGACAGCCATCGATCCGACGGCGATTCCGTTCAGACCCGCAAATGCATCGTTGGTATTCACGAGCATCGACGAGACGCTGATGAGCAAGTCGGCGCGGTCACTGTCCAGTATGCTGATGGTGGCTGTCTCGCTGCCGGCGGGGCCGATCGGCGCAGCGCCGGAAGTCGTGTCGAGCACCGCAGCGTCGGCTGTTGCCGCCGCAATCAGCGCTGCGTTATCGCCTCCTTCGGCCAGCTCCTCCAGCCCCTGGCTGGCCGGCGCGCCGACTGCAAACACGCTGAACCCTGCCTCGTGACCAATAACCGCAATTGGAGATAGCGGCTGCGCATTGGTCAGATTAGTGACGGTTACCGCAAAATCAGCCATTACCGGAGGTGGCGGTGGTGGTGGGGGCGGTGGCGGCGTCACGACGCCGGGATTGTCGCTGCTATCACACGCATACAGCGCGATCGAGCCCGCAATGAGCAGTAACAAACGGAGCGTTCTTCCTTTTTGTAAATTCATCATGGCCTCCTATCGCACGGTCACGATGACGCGAACCACCGGATTCAGCCAGCGATGCACAGTGCTATCCAGGTCACTGTTGCCACCGGCCGGATCAGTGTCACCGAGGACATTTCGATGAATATGTACGTTGGTATTGGCATCGGCCCCGGCAACGCCACTTGCGCCGGTTCCGTTCAGGCCGCCCGGATCAGCCGGGATGCCCGCGACACCGGGCATGCCGCCACCGTTCACGATTTCGTCGTTCGCTTCCGTACCCGCGTCATAGGCAGGAACATCAAAGACATAGGTACCGGGGTCAACAGGGATGGTTATCGCGTTAAGACCCGCAAAAGCATCGTTGGTCGGCAACAACATCGCAACCACTGACAGCAGCACATTGCTGGTGCCATCGGTGTTGACGTCGACGTTGGTGCTGGATGCCGGGCCCAGAAGACCGCCGGCAGGATCTGCGGCGATGGTTGCGCCAAGTCCGGTCAGGTCAGTCTCGAGACCACTGATATCACCGCCCTCCGCCATCGCCTGCAGGTTCGCCGACGCCGGTTGTCCAGTCGTAAACAGACTGGTTCCGTCAGGATGCGCTGCGACTAAAAGGGGCGTCAGCCAGTTTCCATTGGTCAGATTGACCACACGAACGTTGAGGTCGGCCGCATTGGCCGCCGTACCACCTAGTACAAATGCCGCAACAGCGGCAGACTTCAGAAACACTCTCATCGCAAATAACCTCCATCGAAATACAGAATTAACAACGATGGTTAGTATTCGGATGAGTTCTCACGAAATGATCACGGGGCGATTCTGATTGAGTCCCGAATGGTATGGGTATCGCAGGATGGTTGGGGCGCAGAACAAGGCGGCTGGGGTCGCGGCGCGATACTGGTATATTATTTATGGTCTCGATTTCTCAGAGGCCATCTGCTGGCCGCAATTGTATAAAGAGTGACATGGCAAAAAAATTAAAGAACGAAAAGGGCCTGTTGAAAGAAGCGCTGCGAATCGTGATGGCCGACGCCGTTAAGCGTGGCATTGCCGAGTTTGAAGCGACCGATTCGCACAACCTCAAAATTGAATACGCCTACCGGCTCCTGGTTCACGACAAGAAAATAAGCCCTTTTCCACCGGACCAGGTCACGCTGCCGAATATGCGGCATCGGCTGGCGATGTGGGCGACGCACGAATTGCCTGCCGGCCATGAACTGCTCAAATAGGCAGGTGGCTGACGAGCATTGCCGCTGTTATTCGCCCAGCAATGCTTCGTACCGCTGATCGGTGAGCGTGCGAAGAAATGCCGCCAATGCCGATGCGCGCTGTGGCGTTATCGGTTGACCTTCTCGCAAGAGCGGCAGATCGATATTCTCTGATATTTCCGGTTCGCCCCAGTCTGCCCCGGTCTCCGGGTTGGTCTGGCTGCCCGCCGTACTCAAAAGATACTTGTCGTAAAAGAGAATCGCCGTTTCAAGCTCCTGGAAGACGCCGTTGTGCATATACGGACCGGTGACCGCCACATTTCGCAGACCAGGCACCCTGAATTTTCCTGCCTGCAAGGGATCGTCGACCCGCGGATTCGCCAGCAAGCCGACGTCAGGGTCGGATACGCCGTTCATTTCCCGAGTCGCCTGATTCACGGGCACGCCAATATTGTGGTACTTGTGATTCGAGAACAGCTCCTCGCGGGCGGTTTCGCGAAGATCCAGAAGGTGACAACTGTGGCAGTTCACCAGTTGCGAGAAAAACAGCAGGCGACCGATCTCCTCCTGCGCGGTCAGCGTGTAGTCGCCGCGCAGGTAGCGGTCATATTTGGAATCAAATGAGGAAAAAAGGTCAGAGCTTTCGAAGGCCACAATGCTTGCGACGATTGCGTCGAATGCCTGCTCGCTGTTCGAGAATATGTTCTTTCCAAAATGCGCTTTCATTGCGCTGACGTAGACCGGGTTTTCCCTGACTCTTTCGACGACAGAGGCACGGTCCGGCATTGCCATCTCGATCGGGTTCAGGAAGGGCTCGCGCGCCTGCTCAACGATGGTTGCGGATCTGCCATCCAGGAAGAAGCCGCCTACGTACTCGCCGTTCTTGTTTTTGTGAAAGGGAGGAACATGCGACGCGTATGTAATGGTCGGCGTATTTCGATCGCCCAGCGACCGACCGTCATCCCCAATAGAGGCAGCACCCGACACACCGTTGTTGCGACTGTCCGTGAATGCCTTGCCTGGCTCGTGGCACGATCCGCAAGCCTGGTTACGCGTCAACGACAAATTTTTGTCGAAGAACAGCGCCTGTCCGAGCGCCTGCTGATCCAGGATCGTGGTTGCGCTATAACTGCCAGAAGACAGCAGGAGCAACAAAGTGGCAATGTGAATAAGGCGTGCGCGCAACTTGCGTGTCCAATAGTCCTCGGCTGTTATGCCAACGTGTGGTTAAAGCGAGGTATATAATAGTCGAAAGAATCAATAAGACAGTATTTCCTGCCCATGGCTATTTCAACATTCGATTTGTTTACGATCGGTATCGGCCCGTCGAGTTCCCACACCGTCGGTCCAATGCGAGCGGCATGCACATTCGCGACAAAACTGCGCGATCTGGGCTTACTTGATGAGGTAAAGGGTCTTTCCGTGCGACTTTACGGGTCACTCGGCGCAACCGGACGCGGTCATGGAACAGACAAGGCGGTCGTTCTCGGACTCGAAGGTGAATTGCCGGAATCAGTCGATGTCGATGCCATTCCACAACGAATGGCGCAGGTAGAGGAACAAAAGCTGATCAGTCTCCTGGGTTCGCACCAGGTCGTTTTCAATCCGCGCGAGCACCTTGTCTTCGAGAAACGCGAGTCATTGCCGGGGCATCCGAACGGTATGCGGTTTGGTGCCCTGGACGAAAAAGGCAATGAATTGCTGGCGCGCATCTACTATTCGGTGGGTGGCGGCTTTGTCGTTAACGAAAACAGGACCGATGATCCCGTTATCACCGAGTCCGAAATCGAACTGCGCTACCCGTTCGAAAGTGGTGAAGATCTTCTCAGGCTTTGCAAGGAAAACAGTCTCTCCATCAGCGAACTGATGCTGCAGAACGAATTCGCATGGCGCGACGAGGCGAGTATCCGCGGGCAGCTACTCGACATATGGCACGCTATGCAGGCGTGCGTCAGGAAGGGCTGTCATGAAACCGGCGTGATGCCCGGATTGAAGGTCAAACGGCGCGCGGCAGGCCTGTATGCGCAACTCGCCGGCCAGCCAGAGGCGGCGCTTCGCGACCCGCTGACGATCATGGACTGGGTGAACCTCTACGCATTGGCGGTAAACGAAGAAAATGCCGTTGGTGGCCGGGTGGTAACCGCGCCGACCAACGGCGCTGCTGGCATCATCCCGGCGGTACTGCACTACTACGCCAGGTTTTGTAGTGGCGCCAATGACGACGGAGTCGTTAGATTTCTGCTCGCAGCGGGCGCAGTCGGCCTGCTCTTCAAGCGAAATGCGTCAATCAGCGGTGCCGAGGTTGGCTGCCAGGGCGAGGTCGGTTCTGCCTGCTCCATGGCTGCGGCCGGTTTGACGGAGGTGCTTGGCGGCAGTCCCGAGCAGGTGGAGAACGCCGCAGAGATTGCAATGGAACACAATCTGGGTCTCACGTGTGACCCGATCGGAGGCCTGGTCCAGATTCCCTGTATCGAGCGCAATGCCATGGCGTCTGTCAAAGCCATCAATGCATCACGCCTGGCAATGCGCGGCGACGGCCAGCACTTTGTCTCGCTCGACAAAGTCATCCAGACCATGCGTGAAACCGGTCGGGACATGCAGGACAAATACAAGGAAACGTCGCGAGGCGGACTCGCGACGAACGTCATTGAAGTGCCGGTTAACTTTATTGAATGTTAAGCCGTATTTTTCTTCAGCACGGCGCCAGGTAGCCACCGCGATGGGTGTCTGTCATCTTTGCGTCTCCCCGGACATCTGGCGTCGGGTGACGGATCTTCCGATCAACGTTCACCCGCAGCTATCGAGAGGTCATGCTGTCAACGCTGCAATGCGAAGTATCTTTAGATATATCAATATTTTGTAGGCTAATGATCAGGTGAATTATCCAACGGCTCAGTTGGCGTAGAATATCTCTCACCGACTGCAACAAGAAGAAGCTGTTATGAAGCGAAGACTCGTCATCATGGGTGCCGCCGGGCGCGATTTTCACGTCTTCAACTGCTGTTACCGGGATCACCCCGAATTCGAAGTCGCGGCCTTTACGGCTACGCAAATTCCTCATATCGAGAACCGACGTTACCCGCCCTCTCTCGCCGGCTCGCAGTATCCGGACGGAATTCCAATTCGTCCGGAGGAAGAGCTCCATGACATTCTGGACGCAGACAATATAGACGAAGTTATATTCGCCTATTCCGATGTAAGCCTCGACTATGTAGACGAACGTCGAAAAATTGTTGAGGCACACGGCGTTGCCTTCTCAACGTTCGACGTTGAGGCGACCATGCTTCCCTCCAGCAAACCAGTCATCGCCATCTGTGCGATCAGAACAGGTTGCGGCAAGAGCCAGACTTCGAGACGAGTAACCCATATCCTCAAGGACCTTGGCAAGAGGACGGTCGCGATTCGGCATCCTATGCCCTATGGCAACCTTGCCAAACAGGCGGTGCAGCGCTTCGAAACGATGGAAGATCTCGATACTCACGAGTGCACGATTGAGGAAAGGGAAGAATACGAACCACACATCAGGAACGGCGTTATCGTCTATGCGGGTGTCGACTATGCCGCGATACTCGCGGAGGCAGAAAAGGAAGCCGATGTAATCGTCTGGGATGGCGGTAACAATGACACGCCGTTTTACAAACCGGATCTTTGGATCGCCGTGGCAGACCCGCATCGTGTCGGACATGAGTTTGAGTATTTTCCAGGCACGGTGAACTTCGAGAGCGCAGACCTGATCCTGATCAACAAGGTCGATTCCGCCGACGAAGACAATATTCAGGCCGTCATTGCCAACGCCAAAAAAGCCAATCCGAACGCCACGATCGTGCGTGGAAATTCACCGCTGGACATTCCTGATCCCGATGCCATCGAAGGCAAACGGGTGCTGGCAATCGAAGATGGTCCAACGACCACGCACGGCGGCATGGCGTTTGGAGCGGGCATTCTCGCCGCCAAACAATGCGGCGCGGCGGAACTCGTCGATCCCCGCCCGTGGGTGACCGGCGAGATAGCCGATACCTTTAAGAGCTACCCGAACACCGGCCCCTTACTTCCCGCGATGGGATATGGCGAAGCGCAGGTGCGGGATCTCGAAGCGACCGTCAATGCGGTTGACTGCGACATCGTGCTCGTCGCCACGCCGATCGACCTGACGCGTCTCATCAAGATTGACAAGCCGCATCAGAGAATTGGCTATAGACTCGACGAGGAAGGTGAGGCATTGGTCGAAGCCGTGAAGGCCGCAGTCTCCTGATAGCTTGGATTACATCGTGGTGGTCTATATTCGACGACGACGCCACAACTATCTTGGTGGCGTCAGTCCAGAGGTCGTTTTGAGGGTCGCGAGTGACAACTGTGCAGAGTGAGAATTCATGCAAAGGCCGCCTCTGGCCGTTAGCTGTCGTTACGGCTAAAAGAATGAGAATTGTTGAATAACCGCTATGTCCATTTAATATTCCAAGGATAACTTCGTATGCTGATTGGCCTATTAATGATTCTGGTGCCAGGTGCCGTCTTTCTTCTTTCACTTCCGCTCTCAAAACGGCTCAAACCAGGCCTGCGCAAAGCGTATCTGGTTCTTGGTGGAATTGTTGTGTTCCTGGGTGGCGGTGTTTCTATTTATTTTGCGTCGTATACCGGTGACCAAGGTGGTATTGCGGCCTTTTACTTTCAAATACTAGTGATACTGGCTTACGCAACACTGTCATTGTCAGTCGTCATCATAAACTGGATCTTACGCGCCAGAGAAGTTGGAAAGGCTGAGCGCTAGACATCGGCTGCACTCGGCTCAGAATCTTGCAGAGAAATTGGGGTCGAACCGAGTTTTTTGGAATAGGGGTCGAACCGAGTTTTTTTGACATCCGATTCTGGCCGTAAGCGACCGGTGTGATTTAGGCAAAAGTACTGGAAATTAAGGGGACAGTTTACCTATCTGGAATTAGGTAATCTGTCCCTCGATTTCCGTGCTTGCTTGATGAAATCGCGGATGACGTATAATCGCGAAACACCTTAGTTATAGGGGGGCAACCGATGCGTGATTGGACAGAGATTCGCAAGAAAGGGGAAAAGCACTACATCTTGTTCTATGGAGTGCTTGGCTGGGGCCTTCTGACCGGTATTTTGTTCCAGGTAATTCAGCATTTTGTGTTTGGGAGACCAGTAACGATCGAAAGTGCGTTGATTATTGCGGTTGTTTTCGCTGTTTGCGGCTTTCTCTTCGGAAAAGTAATGTGGAATTCTAATGAGCGTGCGATTGGCAACAGAGGTGAATGAATCGTCACTTACAATTCGACAGTGATCAATCAGTGCGGTTACGAGAAAAAAGGTGTCAGATTTATTTACGCCGCAACAAATAAATCCGGCACCTTCTTGTCCTGCTAAAGACCCGAAGCGGACGTTCGCTAATTTGGAGTAAATATGAGACCTGGGAGCTGGCTTTTTTGGTGTTCATTGATTGTGGCGAGCTCTGCCAATACAGCACGGACTGATGAATCAATCTCCGGATTCGTGCATCTTCAAGCTGCAGATGTACCTTATGAAGCAAACCCTGACACACCCGGGTTAAGTTACGCAGTTTTGTCAGGCAACCCGGGCGAGGCCGGAATTTATGTTCTCCGCCTCAAGATTCCTCCCGGCCTGACGTTCCCGCCCCACCATCACGACCAGGACCGACACGTGACTGTGATATCTGGTGTTTGGGCATTTGGTACGGGCTATTCGGGCCAGTGCGAGGATACGATTCCACTGAAAGCTGGAGCGTACATAATGCACCCGAAAGGAGCTGTCCATTTTGACGGCGCGTGTGGTGAGGAGTCTGTCGAGGTTCAGATCATCGGGCGAGGGCCGGTAGAGACGACGTGGATTGACGGGGCCGACTAGCTACACCTGGTTGCCGCGGAGCAGCCAGATTTTGCCGTCGTTTAGCCTGGTCGGGCGTCCGCTTTACACCCAAAAGCAGACGTTGGGCTAGAATGACTCAAAAGGTCTGCTAGTGACCCAAAGCGGCCGCTCGTTAGAGCGCTCTCTCCCGTAACTCACACTGCGAGTAAACAAGATGCCATCCTATGTCGTATCCATGATGTCGATATCCGACGCAGAGACTTATCGCAAGTACACGGATCGAACACCGCCTATTGTAAAAAAACACGGGGGTAAATTCCTTGCTCGTGGCGGAGACATACTCACTATCGAGGGCGAAGAATACAGAGACCGGATGGTCATCCTCGAATTTCCGTCCCGGCAGGCCATCCTGGACTGGTATGCGGACCCTGAGTACGAGGACGCGAGGGCGTTTCGCCATGCATCCTCGGAAGCCAGGATTTTCGTGATTGATGGCAACGACAACACCCTCGATCCAGATCCGAGGCTATGAATGACCGCTAGTGACCCGAAACGGAAGTTTGTGAAGTTGGCAATTGCGGACCGATCGGAAACCTATGATTAGCCTGCTAAGAGATTTGCTATCGAAGCAGGACCAGACACAGCCACACACGCTACTTACCCGTTTTATCGTAAGCTTCTGTATCTGCCTGGCCTACATCGTGTTGCACGGGTTCTACGGTCTGGTCGCCTCCGTCGTAGTCTACCTGTTAGGTGTGGAAATTATGGGCCTCCCCCTACAGACGATGTTTTATCCATTCATACTGGGTTTGCTAAGTGGCTGCTGGAAATCTTTTCTGGGCTTACGTGACTATTGGAAAAATTATGGCCATGCCAATAGCTGAAACACCGACTTTTGACGAGTTAGTAGCGACCGTTTATGGCCGAAAGCCGATGTCGAAAATGCTGAAATTCGCCAGTTTTTAAGTCCGCTGTGCACTCTTAAGCAGACATTAGGACAATATCGAGCTAATGACCGCTATTGACCCATTGGTCTTGCTAATGGAATATTTTAGTCCGCCTGTATTCCGGTCGTTGCCGGAAGCATATACTAGGCGACATGGTCGTTACTCGGGGTATCTGATCATGCGAAAGGGCATTTGGAACGTCATTTGCGGCCTGTCTTCAAGCGCCGTTTGTATCATGATCTCCGCCTGCGGCAGCCCCGCAGAGGTCCGTGAAGATGCGAAATCGCTGGCGATCACGCAGCCGATAATTTCCGGCGTCGATCCGCAGCTCGAAGTAGATTTGGAGTGGGTAATTGTCAGGAATGGCCCTGGCAGCTGGGCGGATAATGCCGACTGGGACGAATATCTTATTCGATTGACGAATCGTTCAGAGTATTCGGTACGGATATCATCTGTTCACGTTTACGATTCTCTGAATACAGCCATTGCAACTAGTGGACGTCGGCCTGAGCTTGTCAAGCAATCCAAGAAGACGGTTGCGCGCTATAGAAGTCGAGGTCTGGAAGTTAAGGCGGGCGTGGGGGGCGATGCACTGGTTGCGGCGAGCGCTGCCACCTACATCGCTGCTACCGCTACTGGTGTCGCCGTTCTTACAGGATCGGTAGCTGCAACGGCGGTGACAACTGGCGCGGTCGTTGCAGGCGCTTTTGTCGTACCACCCATACTCTTGATTAACGCGTCTTCGCGCAACAAGAACAATTCACAGGTCGCACAACTGATCAGTGACCGCCAAACTGAGCTGCCGCTTATCCTCGCGCCTGGCGAAATCGCCGACGCTCACTTTTTCTTTCCGCTTGCGCCGTCACCGATAAAAATAGTGATCGAATATCGCGCAACCGCCGAAGAGCATCGGCTTCTAATCGAAACTGATGAGGTTCTTGGTCGACTCCATATCGGAGATGCACAAGATGCGCATGACTAAACGTAAAGCGTGGCGCAACCCTCGATGAAGTTTAATCGTACAGCCATTATTGCTGCGCTGACGCTGGCACTCGCAGGATGCGTAATGCGAACGCAATTTGTAAATCTGACATATCCCCCGGAAAAAGTGTCAAACGTTTTGGATATGGCGAATCCTGCTGAGCCGGAAGTGTCGGCACGCAGCTGTACCCTTTCACTTATCGTCGACGATGAGCGCAAAGATAAGACTCGTATCGGTTTCATTCCCAGCGGATTTTGGGGCCAGACTGAGACGCCTGTTCTCACCGACGATAGTGCCTCTGTATGGGTCCGGGATGCTATCGAAAGAGAGCTCAGCTTATTTAACTACATCGTGATTGATCAGAACCTTCGCGGCAGTAAGTACAAAAATCGGGAGCACCTGAACATAGTACTGACTAATGTTGAAGCGGGCTGCCGCAACCCCTGCGACGCGGACATCTCCTTCGAGGCAATACTGAGCAATAGTGATGCTGAATTGCGCCGGGCAGAATTTACCGGTAGTGAAGGCAAATTTGCTTTTTTTAGCGGAATCGAACGTTCGATGGATGTTGCCCTGTCGCGAGCGCTTCAAGAGACAATCTACTTGATGATGCTGGACCTCGGGTACGGCGCTGATAGCCAATGTCCAGAAGTGAAATCAATGGCTAATCCATATCCCAATTGACTGCCCAATCTTAATTCTGACAATTCGGTGAGCGAGTGAGGCGGTAAACTCAACCTCTTGAATCGTTTTTGGCCGAGTGCAGCCAAGTTTTGGCGATGTCTACGGGATTAAGCGTCTCCTTTACCCCCGAAACCGGACGGTAGGGTAATATCGGTGAAAAGGTCTGCTAATGACCCGAAGCGGCCGTACGCACCGTATATGTAGGCGTTAAGCTTAAGAAATAATGTTGAAGTCATTGCAAGGCAATTATGCGCACTGCGCTACGCGACACTACGATTGAGCTACCTAACTTCGCATGCGGACGGTAAACGCCCTTGGCCTCACATGCAGTTACGCGATAGAAACTTAAAGGTTCCAATGATATGACAAGATCTTTGTTTGCTTTCCGAAATACCAATCGTCCGTCCCGCGACCACTTGCAACCGCGGTTGTGCGGAGCCGGGTATCGTTTCACTTTCATCGTCTGTCTTCTGGCGGCGTTGGCTTCACCCGGACCGGTTGTGGGACAAGAGGCATCCACCCAGGCGTCCCTTCCGCTCGACGACATGCAGTTTCGGCTCATCGGACCATTCCGCGGTGGACGATCGATCGCCGTGGCCGGTCACCCCACCGACCGTCTGACGTTCTACTTCGGATCGACGGGCGGCGGCGTTTGGAAGACTGTGGACGCCGGGCACAACTGGACCAACGTGTCCGACGGATACTTCTCGACCGGATCCGTTGGTGCACTCGCGGTCGCGCCGTCCAGGCCCGAGACCGTGTACGCCGGAATGGGCGAACACGCGATCCGGGGAAACACATCGCACGGCGACGGAGTTTACCGCTCAGACGACGGCGGGGAGACGTGGCGTCACCTGGGGCTAAAGGACACGCGCCAGATCTCCAACGTGATTGTCCATCCTACCGATCCGGAATTGGTCTACGTCGCAGCGCTCGGACACGCCTGGGGACCCAACGAGGAACGGGGCATCTACCGGTCGCGTGACGGCGGCACAACCTGGGACAAGGTGCTCTACGTGAACGAGGACATCGGCGCTGGCGATCTCGAGATGGACCCTTCCGATCCAACGGTACTCTACGCCGGGATGTGGGAGGTGCGTCGATTCGCCTGGGGACTCCGTGGGGCCGGCCCTGGCACCGGGCTTTACAAGTCGACCGACGGAGGCGACACCTGGGAAGAGCTGACGAACAACCCGGGGTTGCCTACGGGGGAGAATCGAGGCCGAATCGGCGTGACAGTGTCGGGGGCCAACCCTAACCGTGTTTGGTCGATCATCGAAGCCGAGGATGATCAGACGGGTGTCTTCAGATCCGATGACGCCGGGGCCACCTGGGAGTTGGTGAGCCAACTGGCCGAGCTTTCGCAGCGGCCGTGGTATTACCACCGGATTCATGCACACCCCAGTGACCCGGATCGATTGTACGTTCAGAACACCCGGTTATGGCACTCCACCGACGGGGGCCGCAACTACGAGATGATCCCGATACCGCATGGGGACAGCCACGATCTTTGGATCGATCCGGAAGATCCGGAGCGGATGATCGAAGCCAACGACGGTGGCGGAAATACCACCTTCAACGGGGGCAAATCCTGGTCGTCCATCTACAATCAGCCGACCGCCCAGTTCTACCACGTGACCGTGGACACCCGCTTTCCATACCGGGTCTACGGAAATCAGCAGGACAACTCCACGCTCTCGATCCCGAGCCGCTCGGACTATGGTGTGATCGACGAAACCGAGCTCTATACGATAGGGGGCGGCGAGGATGGTTACACGGCTGTCCATCCTGAAGACCCGGACATCATCTACTCCGGCGATCACCACTGGCTCACCCGCTACAATCACCGTACGAAGCAGGTGAAGTTCATCTCGCCATGGAATGAGATCCATTGGGGTTGGGGAGCAGCGGATCACAAATACCGGTTCCAATGGGTGTTCCCGGTCGTTATTTCTCCGCACAACCCGGAAGCGCTCTACGTCACGTCGCAGGTCGTACACCGTTCCATGGATCGTGGCGATTCGTGGGAGGTCATCAGCCCGGATCTGACGCGGGCCGATCCCTCGACATTGGAGACTACCCCCGGGATTGACGATGACCCTGACACCGGCCCGTACTGGGGTCCCATCAAAAGGGACAACACCGGCATCGAGTGGTACGCCACCATCTTCGCCTTTGCAGAATCGCCTCTACAGGAAGGTCTTTTTTGGGCGGGCTCCGACGACGGAATGGTGCACGTATCCCGTGATGGCGCGGCAACGTGGCAGGATGTGACGCCGAGGGATTCGCCGACTTCACCCTGGTCAGCATCATCGAACCGTCGAGCCACGAGCCCGGGACGGCTTACCTCGCCGCGAACCGTTACAAGCTCGACGACCTTACCCCATACCTCTTCAAGACGACGGACTACGGGGCCAACTGGACGCTGATTGTCGATGGAATAGACGCGGACGACTTTACCCGGGTCATCCGTGAGGATCCGACGCGGCCGGGGCTGCTTTACGCAGGGAACGGAAACCGGGCTGTACGTTTCATTCGACGACGGTGGGTCATGGCGTGAGTGGGCAGGCGAATTTTCCAGTAGTGCCGGTTCGCGACATGGTGGTAAAGGACGATGATCTTGTCATTGCCACGCACGGTCGATCTTTCTGGATCTTCGACGACCTGGCTGTGCTCCGCCAATCCGATTCGGGCGTTCTCGCGGACCCGGTTCGTCTGTTCCGGCCCGAAGACGCCGTTCGATTCCGGGAAGGTGTTGCTGGCAGCCCTCTTCGAGGGCAGAGCCCGGCAGGCGCGTCGGGCGAGAATCCGCCGGCCGGCGCTGTCATCTGGTATTACCTCAGAGACCCTGATCAAACGGTAACCCTGACCTTGCGGGACGAGAGCGGGACCGAAGTCGCGAGGTTCAGCAGTCAAGAAGACCCCGACCGGGTGGGCACGCCCAGGAATCCGCCACCGGACCGATCTCGGCCGACGCCGGGCTGAACCGCTTCGTGTGGGACCTCCGATACCCGGGCCCACTTCAGATCCCGGTGCGATCTACCGGCGCTACGACCCCATCGGGCCGATCGCGGCACCCGGCCGGTATGAAGTCGAGCTCCAGACCGAGGGATTCAGCTCGAGACAATCATTCGAGCTTCTCCCGGACCCGAGGTTGGACACGACTCAGGAGGAGTTCGACGAACTAAACGGTTTCCTCGCGCCATACGCGACAGATCACCAGCACCCACGAAACCATCTTTGGCATCCGCAGCCTGCGGGACCGGATCGAGGTCCAGATCGGCAGCGATATTCTTGACGAGGACACCAGGCGCGACGCGGATCGTGTCGTGCGCGAGCTTCTCATCATCGAAGAGCAGCTGATCCAGTTCCGAGCTAAAGCGACGCAGGATCTTATCAATTACCCGGTGCGCTTAAACGACAAGCTCTCGACGCTATTCACGTTGGTGGAGATGTCCGATTCGCCACCGGCAGCGCAGGACTACGAGCTCTTCGATGAGCTGAAGGGCGGATTCAGAAGGTAGTCGTTGAACTCGACGACCTCGTCGAGACCACGGACTGGACACGACTTGGAATGGAAGTGAACTGAGCTGTTTAGCACGCACGTCGTTGCTCCGGACGTGGGCAAATAACGGCACTCGGAGCCTAAAACTCTGATGCAAGGCCCTGGCAATCGATGGTCAACGTCAGATCACCACCGAAGCATCCGCATTCTGGTTCGACCGGTAGATGTGGCAGGCCGTCAGCATGACGTTGTCGGGTTATCAGGCGCTGGAAGGCCCGCGTTT
>CAWKOQ010000009.1:0-977608 GCA_963850825.1 uncultured Gammaproteobacteria bacterium
CAGTCAAAAGCAGCCCTTTCCAAGGCGCTCAATACTAGCATTTGAGCGACCGCTGTTGGCGCACACCGGACCTTCTATTTGCCGGTGTATTATCACAGTTGAAGATCCCGCTAAGTGGAAGTAGCAGCCAATGCACGAGAATTTGTCGCAATCGCATTTTTCAGATCTGGAGACTTTCCTCGCAGATTCGAGTCGTCCGGACGGCACTCTGAGCCTCCAGGAGCTTCAGGGCTTCTTGTTCGCTGTCGCTTGTTCCCCCGAACTTGTTCCGCCATCGGCTTGGCAACCGGTGATTAGCAACGATGAAGACATCGGTTTCGAGAGTGAGTCCGAGGCCGAGCTTATCTTGAGTCTAGTTCTGACTTTGTATAATAAGGCAAATGTCGATGCCATGGAGCGCAGCGACCGGATGCCAATGGGCTGCGAGTTTGCGGCGGATATTGAGGCGAACTTCAACGAAGAATGGACGATCTCGCAGTGGTCCAATGGATTCATGATTGGCCACGACTGGCTGGAAGAAGTGTGGGATGAGTACTTGCCAGACGAACTGGACGGAGAATTCGGGTCCTGCGCCATGGTGCTTTCGTTCTTCAGCTCCCGGAAATTGGCCGAATTGTATTACCTCGAATCCACCACAACCCCGCGCCGCCGCAAACCCCGAATACCCTTTGATGAGTTCGCGAAATCGGTTAGGGACTTGTTTCCCTCAGCGTTGTCCTCGTACGCACACATTGGCAGAACCATTTCGGAAGTTTTAGCGAGATCGGACCAGCCAGAGCTCTAATCGAATTCACTTTTCTATCGCAAGGCCTTCCGTTTCACACCAGAATTCCAACGCACTTATCGTTCGGTCGTCGCTAAAGGCGTGCCATTGATCCAGCAGTTTCAGCCGCATCAGCAAGGCTTTGAATCTGCGATAGGCACCTTTGCGACGAAAAATATCTCGGACTTCATCATATTGGTCGGCGAGATACCGTGACGCGAACTTGAAGACCAGCCTGTTCCCAAGATCCAGGTCCCACTTGCCAGGGACAGGCACATACTTCTCAGTATCGTCGATGTCACCGGGCAGGTCGTCTTCCTCGTCGAGAACGCCTGTCTCGCTGGATGACCAATATATTGTTCCGGTTTCGCGGCAAACAAATGCTGCGTTATCCAGCATGTCACTGGACACCCATTCCAGAGCATCCAGCAGCCGATCTAGTCTGACAGTCGTCATGACAATAAATAATACAACCTGCCTACAAGAAAGGGCGACCGTCTTGCGACGGCCGCCATGAGGCATCAGACGTCCAGCTGCTCTGATAATTCAAGGGCATCGTCTATCTCGATCCCCAAGTACCGGACCGTGCTGTCCAGTTTGGAGTGGCCCAACAGCAGTTGAACGGCTCTGAGGTTCTTCGTACGTCTGTAAAGCAATGTCGCCTTGGTCCTGCGCATTGAATGTGTACCGTAGGAGCTTGATTCCAGACCGATCCCCAAAACCCAACTCGTGACAATCCTGGAGTATTGCCGAGTGGATAAGTGCGTTGACCCGTGAATTCGGCTGGGAAACAGGTAATCTGACCCTTGCAGCCCAGCATGTCGAATCCAATCCGCGATCGACTTGCCGGTTTTCTGGGTGATCTCGAACTGAACCGACCTTCCGGTCTTCTGCTGAAGGACCATTGCCCGAGTATTGATCGTGTCGCCGTTCGAAACGTCGGACACGCGCAGTTTGAGTAGGTCGCATGCCCTTAGTTTGCTATCCAGAGCAAGATTGAACAGGGCCAAGCCTCGTAGGTTATTGTCATTCTGCAGCTTGGTACGAATTGACCAGATTTCCTGCAATGACAGCGGCGATTTTTGCCCTAACAGTTTTCCCTTGTTCCAGGGGACCGACATTTGTGATTGTTGTGATTTACGGAACATTCTAAGTCTCCTTTTTCCTCTCAAAGGACCACCAAACATCCATCAAAAGCGTCCGCTTTGCACCCCAAAGCAGCCGCTCAAATGCTAGTATTGAGCGCCTTGGAAAGGGCCGCTTTTGACCCAAAGCGGTCGCTCGCTATTGGCGCTGTTTATCGAAGTTGCTACTTGGATGTGGTGAACCAAAGGCTTCCGGATGAAGTTTGTCTCAGAACTCAGGCGACGTAATGTGTTCCGCATGGCGGCTCTGTACGCTGTTGCGGCCTGGTTAATTGTGCAGGTCGCAGGTGTGCTGATCGATCTCGCCAAGCTTCCAGATTGGATCGGTACAACCACTCTCTTGGTGCTCTCTATTGGATTCCCGATTTCCCTAATCTTCTCTTGGTTTTTTCAGATTACGCCAGAGGGTATCGGTCTTGAGACTGACTCCGAACCAGATGTCACTACAACGCACCTCACCGCCCGGCGTCTGGACATCTTGGTGATTTCTCTGTTGTGCTCGGCCATCATTCTGTTTGCTTACGACAAATGGGGGAAGAGTGACCCACCGGATCGAACAATCGCCGTTTTGCCGTTCATAAGTCTGAGCGATGACCCTGAGCAGGAGTATTTCGCGGATGGGTTGTCTGAAGAACTTCTAAACCTTTTAGCCAAGATCCCGCAGTTACGCGTAACTTCACGCTCGTCTGCTTTCTATTACAAAGGCAAGGACATCAGGGTTGCGGACATCGGGCGTGAACTCGGTGTAAGCCATGTATTGGACGGCAGCGTCCGCAGATCAGGCGACGAGATTCGTGTAGCCGTACAGTTAATCAACACCTCGAGTGACGAACACCTCTGGTCAGAAACTTGGGATCGCGAGTTCAGGAATATATTCGCAATTCAAGACGAGATTGGAGCTGCAGTTGCTACGGCACTCAAAATCCAACTAGTTGATGAATTGCCGTCCTCGTACGTGACGGACCCAGAGGCATATGCGCTCTATTTGCAAGCACTGCAGCACGCCGACAATTTGTCCGAAAGCCGCCTTGAGATGACGGAATACAAATTACAACAAGCCCTTGCTATTGACCCCGACTATGCACCGGCGATAGCGCTACTCGGTACAACAGTGGCGGAAATGGGAGCGTGGAATTTTCGCGCACTGGCCGAGTCTTACGAACAAGCGCGTTTGCTTGGGCGGCGTGCCGTAGAAACCGATCCAAACTTTGCCGGTGGATACATGTTGCTCGGAGAGGTCGCTGAAAGATTTGACAACGACATCGAGACGGCATGGAAATTTTATGACGATGCGCTCGCAATAGATCCCAGCAATTTGAATGCAAAAATGCACATTGCTGCCATCAAGATGCTATTTGGTGACGCCTTCCCGATTCTGGCGGCCGCGCGACAGCGCGTTAAGGTCGATCCGCTTTCCGCTAGTTCGTGGCGAATTTTGGGTCATGCCGCGATGTACAGTGGCGAACTCGACGAGTCAATTCGCGCATTCAAAAGGATGGCCATACTGGATCCGGACAGCATGGTTAAGCATGCTACGCTTGCAGAGGCTTACTTTCTTGCAGGCAAATATGAACAAGCGCTTGCAGAGTTTGAGGCCGAACCGATCGAGGGATTTAGATATTATGGCAGGGCTCTGGCGCACTATGAGCTGGATAATCAACAGGCATCAGATTCGGCGCTGGCGCAGCTGATTGAAATTGACGAAAACCAGTGGGCGGCACAAATTGCGATGGTGCACGCTGTGCGGGGTGACCTCGACGAAGCATTTCGATGGCTCGATATTGGCCTCGCCCGACACGATCAGGGGCTTGGTATCTCTGCTGTTAACCCATTCCTGGAAAATCTGTACGGCGATCCGAGATTCGAGCGATTTCTAGACAAGGTTCGTTCTGGTGGTTTGTAGAAGCGATGGGAATGCTTATTTGCTTTAGACGACATGCATCGCAAGATAGTAAGGTTCCGCCGGTCCAGATAGTCAGTAGTATTCAAGATAAATACAATCAAGATAAGCGCGGTACCAGTATTGGTGGACAAACAAAAGCCCAATATTGTTGCTTAGGTAAACTTATAGGGAATCGACTTTTTCGCGATCGTCTACTTCTGCCCGAAAGTGGCCTTTCGCCAAGAATCGACAACCAGAAAAAACTCTCGCGTTCATCGGATTCACAAGCAATTTTCGGGCAGAAGAGGGACATAGGTATTTTCACTGAACCCTTCGCGAAGTGGTTAGATGAATGGCAGTCGACTGGCGCCCGAATATTGGATGAATAATATTTGTTTATCGTACCAATAGCCTCGCAGACAAAGTTTGCACTGGCCGCTTCTGGCCGAAACCAGCCACTGTGCTGCTAAACTAGTGAGAGGCCGCTATTGACCCAAAGCGGACGCCCGTCGAATTGAAGTAAGAGATTGTCTTGGCTACTAAGAACTTAGAGAACCTTAATCATTGGCTAACTCTTGCCGCTAATTTTGGAGTGCTTATAGGCATTTTCGTATTGATCTACGAAGTTCAGCAGAATACAGAAGCGACCCGGTCACAAGTTCGTACTACGATTTTGATGGGGGCACAGGAGGAACTCTGGAAGAACATGGAGTATCCAGATGTCACGCTAAATTTCTCTCAGACCGATCGTGAGCTTTCAGACGAAGAAAAGGTTCGTTTTGATGCTTGGATGACAGCATCTATGCAGGCTCGTCAATTCGCGTGGCTCGAATACACGAACGGGAACATAGACAAGGAACAGTGGCAGTCAGATGAAGTAGTAATTTCCATGATTCTGGGTGGGTCACGCAGTCGATATTGGTGGGACAACATTGGAAGCAAGGCATTCCACATTGAATTCGTTGATAGAGTGAATACGATTCTTCTGGAGCAGCCGAGGGTGGACCATGCGTTGGACGTGTTGGCAATTCCGTAATCCGTTAGTCTCCAAATTTTATGTGGGTCTGGAGTTTTACTCGCTGCACAGGCTGCTTCTGGCCGTTAGCTGACCCCGAATTTTCTCAATTCCTAACAGAATCACGTCAGCTTTACCCCCAAGAGCAGACACTAGGGTAAAATCGCCAAAAGGGTCTGCTAGTGACCCGAAGCAGCCCTTCGGCAAATGATCGCTGTAGCCGTTTTGAACGAGAGTTTTACTAAGTGTATGTACTTTTTATCCATGGTCCAGCCGCATCTGGTAAACACACAATTGGCTCCCTGATCAGCCAACAACGGGATCTACCTCTATTTCACAATCACTTGACTGTTGATTTGGTCAAGACATTATTTTCATTTGGCACCAAACCATTTGCCGACCTGCGAGCCCAAATTTGGCGAGCATCTTTCTCACAAGCGGCGAAGGCAAAGACATCATTTGTATTTACTTTCAACCCTGAGTCAACTGTTGACCCTGCACTAATAGAAGAACTACAAGAAATTGTTGAGGAATACGGCGGTACGGTTCTTTTCGTGGAGTTAGTCTGCTCGGATGAGGAGGTTTTCCGCAGGATAGGCAATGACAGCCGGGCGAAATTTGGCAAATTGCTAGATGCAGACGTTTATCGTGACGTCAAAGAAATTGGGGGATTTGATTTTCCGGCACTTCCCGAACCAATCTTAATCATCGACACGGAGCGCAATACGCCCGAACAAGCAGCGTCGGCAATAAACGCGCAACTAGATGCTGCAGACAAACATTGAGCGACCGCTCTTGGCCGAACGCAGCCAGTCGCCTGCTAAACTTGTGAGAGGCCGCTATTGACCCGCAGCGGTCACTCGACGAGCGTTCCGTTTTGGATTCAAGATACGCCTAATCTATCGGCAACTGCTTTGTATATAAGGGGTGCGTTAACATGGATGACGATCCTGTAGAAGCAACAGTTGCCGAAAGTATCTCGCTCAAACAGTGGGCGGGTGTTGTTTTCGCTTATCTTCTTGTGCCGCTTATTCTTTTTGGTATCAGTCGCGACATGGGCTGGTGGCAGGCGTGGGTGTTTTCCGGGATGGTTCTTGTCGTTGGTGTAGGTGGGCGAGCTCTGGCGGAAAGAAACCACCCTGGCTTGATGGTCGAACGTATGAGCTTTGGGCGGGAGCAGGATGTAAAAAGCTGGGACAGGATATTGGCGCCCTTGTTAGGGTTCGGCTTACTCTACCCTCATGTCATAGTCGCCGGCCTGGACCACTACTATGGGTGGACCAAACCCTTCCCGCTCTGGGTCCATACAATAGCATTGGTAATCATCCTGCTTGGATACTTATTGGCGGCATGGGCCATTTTTGTAAATCGCTTCTTCTCTGTGATGGTTCGGATTCAGAAGGATAGGGGGCATCAAGTGTGCGACACAGGGCCTTATCGTTGTATACGCCATCCCGGTTATTCGGGTAACGTAATTTCCTCCTTCTGTGTTGCTCTGTTTCTGGATTCATGGTGGGTCATGATTCCGGCCGCATTAGCCTTAGTCATTGCGCTCGTACGTACAATCTTGGAAGACGGAACCCTGATGGATGAACTGCCGGGGTATCAAGCCTACGCGTCACGTGTGCCGTACAAGTTTGTTCCAGGGATATGGTGATAAGTGAGAGAACATATAAATAGCCGTTGAATGTCCTCTTCAGGCTGAATGGTCCGGCCCCGATAAAACGGGCCGTTCAGTGAAGTCCTAATGTCCGGTATTGGCCGAAATCAGCCGCTGGACTGCTAAACTACTGAGAGGCTGCTATTGACCCGAAGCAGCCGGTGGGCCGCGTGAAGAGGACCAATCACTTCAATCCCAATACGCAAACAATCTATGCCATCTGATGAAGACCAAATACAAGCGCTCCTTAGAAACGAAGCGCATGCTCTAGTTCGTAGGACTCTCGAGAAAGAACGACTCGAACCCGGCGACTATGCAAGTGTGATAACCGTTTCATTCGATACAGTAGTCAACTATCTACTCTCGAATCGGACTATCAGCGACATAGCGGTTACGAAAGGATCCCAGCGAGACGGCTATTATGCTCTGCCTGGCGAGGGTTGCTGGGTCGTGTACAACCAAGAACGAGCAACTGATTCCGGCCGAGATATCATGTATTCAGAGAAAGACGTTTTTTCACACTTTACCAAGACCGTTCTGCATATTTCTCCGGACCGTGAGAATTGAACAAAGCTCGCATGTTCGACCGCCTGCTTCTGGCCGAATCCAGCCGCTTGAGCAAGAGTCACTGAGCGGCCGGTATTGGTAAAAGCAGACGTTCCACGTTACCGCGGAAACATCATATAGAATTCACTTTAAGTTTCGCAAATAACCAGCTCCATGTGGAGGATCACCGGCTGCTTCGGTCCGAAACCAGCCGCTGGGCTGCTAAACTGCTGGGAGGCCGCTATTGACCCAAAGCGGCCAGTAGAATCTTGAAGCTGCGATCGGATCTAAGCAATGCTCGACGTCTGCTTTCGACTCAATTCAGATGTGCTGGTTCTTGGGCACATCGGATGACAGGCCGTTGTTATGCCAAAAAACTTCCTCAGCGTTACTTTCCAAGGTGAGTTCATTAAGGTCATTGCAGACGGGGAGAGGGATTTTGAATTTATTTCACGAGTTTGGACCGAGGCTCTGGAAGCCGGGGAAAAACACCACTGCTTCAAGATACTTGGGATTGCCAATACAACCAAGCCCGTGCAACCGATCGATTTCGTGATGGTTGCCCATGAAAAAAACACCGAATTTACGGCGCTATCAAAATATCGAATTGCATGGGTCGAATCGAATAGCGAGGCTGCCGAATCTGCCTATTTCATGGAAACCTACCTGCGGAATCGTGGATTCGATGGTCGCCTCTTTTCCGACGTTGCGAAAGCGGAGCAATGGCTTCTCGATAACGAAGGCTGACAATTTGCCGTACACCGTACGCGATCAATCATCAGCATCGTCTGCTAATGGCCGAATGGTACGGCCGGAAATCGGCGTTCAAGCTAGCCAGATGTTCCCCAAAACTCGCCGTTCGAACTTTCAGAATCGTCCCGCCGGGTCACAACACAACAGTAAAATTCCAACGATTTTCTGATATTTATCGGCCAATCCATTAAGGTTGATAGCAACAACTGCCAACGAGAAATCCGCCGTTGTCATTATTCAACGAGTTGAAGCGTCGAAATGTCTTTCGCGTAGGTGCTGCCTACGCAGTGGCGGCGTGGTTGTTGATCCAGGTAGTTGAAACGATCTTTCCTTTGTTCGGTTTCGACGACACACCGGCTCGAATCGTGGTTATCGTTCTGGCGATAGGACTGGTTCCGGCGATGATTTTCGCCTGGGTCTTCGAATTGACCCCGGAGGGGTTGATAAGAGACAAAGATATCGACCGCGGCCAGATCGACACCACACAGTCTGGCCAGAAGCTTGATCGCATGATTATGGTCGTGCTCGCGTTGGCGCTCGGTTATTTCGCTTTCGACAAATTCGTGCTTGATCCGGTCGAGGATGTACAAATTGCTGAGTCGGCCCACCAGGAAGGCCGTTCTGCAGCCCTGACCGAATCCTTTGGTGATAAGTCCATCGCTGTGATGCCTTTTATAAACTTAAGTGCAGATGCGGCGAATCAGTTTTTCGCCGATGGCATTCACGACGATCTGCTAACCCGAATATCCAATATTCGGGAGATCAAGACCATCTCCCGCTCCTCAGTGATGAGCTACAGGAATTCCATCAAAAGTTTGCGGAGCATCGCTAAGGAACTGCGTGTAAACACGATTCTCGAAGGCGGCGTTCAGCGGGCAGGCGACCAGGTTCGGATAAACCTGCAGTTGATCGATGCTGAATCAGATTCAAACCTTTGGGCGCAAACCTATACGCGTGAACTTACGGCGACGAACGTGTTTGTAGTCCAGGCAGAGATTACCGAGGCTGTCGCGAGTGCGTTGCAGACCATTCTTTCAGAAGATGAACAAACTCAAGTTGAAAAACAGGCAACCGCAAATTTGCAGGCGCTCGATGCCTACTACCTGGGTAATCAGCTCATAAGAGAGGCAACTTCGGAAAGCACTGGACGAGCGATTTTGGCTTATCAGGAGGCTATTCGACTCGATCCCGAGTTTGCTCTGGCGTACAGCAAGCAGGCATCTGCAGTAATTGCACAGATCTTGGCCAGCGGTCTGCCGCGTGAAGCCCAGCTTGAAAAGAGCAGGCCATTGATTGACCAGTCAATTCTGCTGGACCCGCAGTCAAGCGAAGCTTTCACCGCGTTGGGGACTTGGTATCGATGGTCGCGAGATACCGAGAAAGCCGTCCAGGCCTATGAGCAGGCGATGACGCTGGGCCCCAACAACGCGGAGGCGTTGGCGGGTTACGGCAGCATGGTTCAATACGAAATGTCCGACCCAGCTTCAGCAATCAAGCTGTACAGGAGGGCCATTGAACTGGATCCGCAAAATGTCGGCCTCAAGACTCAATTAGCATGGGTCTTGCCGGACGTCGGTCTGGCAGAAGAAGGCGTTCGAATGCTGGAAGACATCGTTGCTGAGCATCCGGACTCTGCCGTTGCCTATCGCGACCTTGCCTCTGCTTACTCTGACTTGGAATTCCGCCATGACAAGGGGATCAGGGTCCTTCGCCAAGCTTATGAACTGGATCCGAACCACCCGCCGAATTCCTTCATGAATGCCATTATGCATTGGAGGTTGGGTGACTATGAAAATACCGCACTGTGGATGAATAACATTGCGAGACTGGTCCCTGATCCTGAAATGGCACGCGTCTATCGCGGTTGGGCATTTATCGCCCAACGTAATTTCGAAAGCGCACGCAGAGAATTCGAGCGTCCGATCATTGAGCACATTCTCTACTGGCTTGGCGTTTTTTACCTGGGAGCTCTCGATACGGAGGCAAGCCGGACCGATGATGCGATCGGGCGATACGAGGACTTCACCAAAGATTCATTGACCGGGAAGAACAATACCAATTTCTACTATGGAATCGCGGCCATAAAAGCCTATCGGGCCCACGGTGAGCCGATAAAAGCACAGGCCCTGATCGACAATTTGATGTCAATTATCGATGCCAATCCTTCCGTGACCTACCACGATTCCCCCATTCACGACGCGTCGATATATGCGTTGGCAGGGCAAGAAGACACCGCGATAGCGATTCTGGAAGAGTGGTCGAACCGAGGAGGCGCTACCTCCTTAACACAGCAAGAGATCAGGCACGGATTGGGCGCACTTGCGGACGATCCGCGATATCAAGCAATCCTTCATACCGTTAATAGCCGTTTGAGCGAGCAGAAGGCCAACCTTTCCCGTTGGGAAGCCAGTGGAGAAATGCTACCGATGCCCAAAGAAGTAACTGATCCACGGTAGCGAGCGGCTGCTTGTGGCCGAAAGCAGCCGCTTGCCAGGTGATAGACTCAGTGGCTGGTATTGACCCGAAGCGGACGTGTTCAGATTGGCAGGCTGCCCTAGTGAATAGTCGCCATCTTACCGGCTTAGTACCAGCGTAACATCGGCAATATAAAAGTCATCATAAAGATTTGCTTGATTACTGATTGGACCTGCTTCAATGATAATTGTGTTGTCGCCGGACCGCAGCAACCCAACAGGTATTGAAATTACGGTCCTACCACGCAGAGTGATGTCAGGAAGATCCAATGGTTCGCTTGCAGGCAGTACATATTTCCTTCCATTTACAATTATATTGCTTGACGTGCCTTCCCACACATTGACTGCCACAAATTCTACAGCGGCATACGTTGACCCGCGCAATTGGTCTTCGCGGATTTGTATGGTTGTCTCCCAGAATGGCAGGTTGTCACCGAGACGTTGGGTGCCAACTAATATGGCTACTTCCTCAAATGGCAGGCCGGTGCTGCCACTCGGCACGATGCGAATCGCATCGGCACTGGCCTGACCGTTATAGGCCGCTACAGATACAGTTACCCGCTGGTCGAAACTGAACCTGCCCAGCAAATTCCATTGTCCGCCTAGATCGGGATCACTCTGATCTACATTTACTCGAATCGGTGCGGGGGATCCTCGCCGTACAAAATAAGGGACATTGCCCGAACGATTGGGGTGATACGTCCACCAAGCGTAGACGTCGTAGTCGCCAGGCACTGGTACCTCGGCATTCCAGTAGAACCTTGAACCATTGTTGCTGTACAGCGAATGGCCCAGATAGGGATTCGCGCCAACAGATGTGTACCAACTACCGTTCTGGGAAGTGTCGGCACTGAGATTGTCCACGATGATCTCTTGTGCCAATCCGGACGGACTCGTCAAAATCGCTGAGAGTCCGACAAGCACCACGGTGTGCGCAATACTGATTCGTCGAATATTCATCACCTATCCCCTTGCTGCCAAATTGATGGTAGCCCGGCGATCTTGGGCCCTTCGGGACAGGAATATCGCGAAGGAATCGAGGACCCGTGGCTTTGCGTCTCTGACTTTAGTCAGATTTGCCAATATCAGTACCAGTATGCTCTCACGCCGCATAGGCGCTCAATTCGTAGATACACCTAACAGCAAGGACCGCTTCTGGCCGAAACCAGCCGCTGGGCTGCTAGAATGGTGACAGGCCGCTAATGACCCAAAGCGGACGCCTGACTATCAGGAATAAGTGATTGGACTTATCGCTATGAATGCTGATCAGATCAATAAATGGATGACGCTCGTAGCCAATATCGGGGTGATTTTTGGCCTAATTCTAGTTGCTTACGAAGTTCAACAAAACTCCGAGCTAATGCGCATTCAGATAAATCAGGCGAGAGCTGATTCGGCTATGGTAAGTAACGAGCATTCTTTCAATTCAGATTTCATTCCTCCGATTCTAGCGAAGGTTCAGCGCGATGATGATCTCACTATGGAGGAAAGTATTCGTTTTACTGACTATTTTCGCTCGATGAACCGAAATCAGGACAACGTTCTTAGTCAGTATGACGCAGGCATGTTAGGGGAAAATACACCACGCTCGATAATCACCTACGTATGTCAATTTATTGGCAAATCAGAGGCTAGCCGCAAAGCATGGGAATACACTAGCGGTGGCTATTCGGACCGTTACATCGCGTTTGTGGAGGAGGCGTTGGATAGCTGCGAATGATTCTGTCCGCTCCTGGCCGACTCCAGCCGTTCGAGTGATAGAATGCTGACAGGCTGCTGCTGACCCAAAGCGGACTCAGTAAGAGTTCTCAGGTCGAATGGCGGCATGAGTCGGAGAGTGCGATTGATCGAGCTTCCAGTAAGAGATCCCTGCGATTTTTGCGAAGGAATGGCGGGTCGAGAACGGAAGTGGGCGATCGTTGATGAAAGTGACCAAACACTCACCGTCATCAACCCGTGGCAATTCGAAACTGGTCAATGCTGTGTGATTACACGTCGTCATGTCGCGACGTTACTCGAACTCTCTGACGAAGAATGCGGAGCTATAGCGTGCTCAGCTAAGAGGGTCGCTGAAGCACTTGTGCAGACCTATCAGCCGCTCGGAATACTCACGTTTCAAAACAACGGCGTCTATAGTGGACAGGAGACGCCACACTTCCATTTTCATGTCGTTCCCCGACAGAAGGGAAGCGATTGGGGTATAGGCCCACCTCAGATTGCGACTTTTGAAGGCGTTGGGCGTCAGAGAGGTACATCGCATGATCCGAGCGGGGATGCGCAACGACGCGAGCGCGTTCAGGTTTCTGCTGAGCAACTTGTAAGAACCGCGGACCTTATTCGCTCGAACCTGCCAGCGTAGCAAAGGCATGTCAGAATTGAACGGCTGCTTGTGGCTGTGACATCAATCGGTCGATGCAACACCTAAACTCTACCACTAGAGAAGGAGGTGTTGCAGATGATTTATCCAACGCGGATCTATTACACAGAAGCTGACAGGTCGTTGATGTGGGATCGTTGGCAGAAAGGCGATTCACTGAACGCGATCGCACGCGACTTCGGACGCAGTCATTCATCGGTACAGGGCATTTTCGCACGCACCGGCGGTATCCGGCCGCCAGAGCGACAACGATCATGCCAAGCGCTGTCTCCATCCGAACGTGAAGAGATCTCCCGTGGTGTCGCTGCAGGACGATCACTGCGTTGGATTGCAGCATCGTTGCGGCGAGCACCATCAACGATCAGTCGAGAGGTGAAGCGCAACGGTGGCCGACGGCAGTACCGTGCAGCGAAGGCTGACCAGGCCGCCTGGGATCGGGCGCATCGCCCCAAGACCTGTAAACTGGCTGACAACCGCAAGCTGGCACTTATCGTGGCCGAGAAACTCCAACTGGAGTGGTCACCGGACCAGATTGCAGGTTGGCTAAAAAGCACATATCCCGACGACGAGAACTACCAGGTGTCGCACGAGACGATCTATAAAACGCTGTTCATCCAGGCCCGCGGAGCCCTAAAAAAGGAGCTTATCCAGTACCTTAGGCGGCCGCGGGCGATGCGTCGCTCACGCCATCACACACAGAAGACGAGCGATCACGGCAGGATCAGTAACGCGGTCTCGATCAGCGAGCGTCCGGCCGAGGCAGAGGATCGGGCGGTACCGGGCCATTGGGAAGGCGATCTTCTTTGCGGCAGCAACAACAGCCAGATCGCCACACTGGTGGAGCGACACACCCGCTTGGTCATGCTGGTCAGGGTGCCGAGCAAAGACACCAAGACAGTCATCGATGCACTGGTCAAGCAGGCTCATAAGTTACCGCGGGAACTCTACAAGTCACTCACGTGGGATCGTGGCAAGGAAGTAGCCGACCACCAACGCTTCAGCCTGGACACCGGGATCAAGGTCTACTTCTGTGATCCACAGAGTCCCTGGCAACGCGGCTCGAACGAAAACACGAACGGACTACTGCGGCAGTACTTCCCGAAGGGAATGGACCTCACTAACGTACACCAGAATCGGCTTAACGCCGTTGCAAGACGCTTAAACGAGCGGCCCAGGAAAACGCTACAATATCGAACACCAACTGAACGATTTGCTGAATGTGTTGCGTCGACCAATTGACATCGCAGCCGAAACCAGCCGCTCACCTGGTGATACACTGAGAGGCAGGTATTGATCCAAAGCGGACAGTCGCTTTCTGACTCTGTCGAGATAGATGAACTGCTGCTCTCAAACCCGTAAACGGCATCAACGGGAAAAGGCACCCCATTGGTAAGGAAATTAGCAGCCAGACGAAGTTCGATTCTGATCGCCCTAGTTGCAATCGCAACGTGGTCCGATCTCGTTTTCGGTCAAGAATCATCGGCTGATGCATCCAGCGGTTTCATTTCGGTGGAATCTGCCCAACTCTTCTATCGTGTTGCTGGAACGGGTACGCCGCTACTGGTTTTGCACGGTGGTCCTGGGTTTAGCCAAGATTACCTTGCGCCACAACTTATCGAGCTGCTTGAGCAGGACTATCAACTCGTTTTCTTCGACCAGCGGGGAAGCGGGCGCTCTACAGGAGCAGACGACGAATCCCGCCTCACGATGACCCAGTTCGTTGCCGATATTGAGCAAGTGCGATCGTTTCTTGGGCTTGATCAGGTAAATCTGCTCGGGCACTCCTTCGGCGGATTGCTAGGTATGTTCTATGCATCCTCGCACCCGCGACGGGTTTCCAAACTTATCCTGCTGGATTCGGATGCGGCTAGCTGGGCACTACGAACCCCGCACCAGCTCGAGGTTATAGCGGCTCGAGAGACAGAGTCGGATCTGCAGGAGATGCAGGCGATCGAGTCACAAATGGGCTGGTCGCATAACCCGCGACTTTTCGAGCAACATCTAAGAATTGGACTGCGTAGCTATTTCGCAGACGCTGCTCTCGCCGACGAGCTTGCACTCGAATTCGAACAGCACTCACTCGCCAATCTGGCGATTACTAGTAGAGCGGTTCGGGCCGATCTAGGCCGCTATGACATCCACCACCGGCTTGAAAAGATCACAGCGCCGACGCTCATTATCCATGGCGATGCCAGTGTGTTTTCCGTCGAAGGTGCGGAAGCGATACACAGAGAAATTCCTCGATCACAGCTTGTCATTCTTGAGGACGTCGGCCACTTCGCCTATATCGAGTCACCGCGAGCCTTTAAGGCCGCAATCAAGGCGTTCCTTTGGTAATTGTGCGACTCCGCATGTTGATTGCTGCCCGGGCAGATACAGTAGCGTACTTCGGCCAGTGGGATATTGTTGTGCTCAACAAAGGCCGCCGCTTCTATTAGCTTCGAAACTCGCCGTAATGAGCGCAAGCTTTCGTTCAAGCACTTGTGGCTGCGGCGTCTTGGGGCCCGGCGAGCGTCTGCGTATGTCTGCTTATGGCCGAAACCAGCCACTGCAGTGATAAACTGCTGAGAGGCCGCTAATAACTCTAAGCAGCCAGTCACGAGATATGAAAGAAACGAACTGGAAGGAAATTGCTGAACTTGTCGGAATCGCGGCGATCGTCGTGTCTCTGTTGGTTCTTGCGTATGAGGTCAATCAGTCTGGCAAGCAGCTGGAACTAGCTGCTTCCGCTGACTCTGTTGATAGTTTCACACAAGCGATGGAGATCCTCGTGCAGGATGAGGAGTTGTCGAGACTCATCTATCGTGCCGAACAGGCGTACCATGAATTAGATGATTTCGAAAAATGGCGTGTCGGACGATACCTGGATGGGTATATGAGCATGTCTGAACAGGACTATCTTGTTCTTGTCCAAATCGGAGGTATGGATATAGCTGGGTTCATGGATGACATGCGCGAGTATATGGACATGCCGGTGTATCGCGAATACTGGGCTCAAAGCGAAAACAGACATGGCCCGGAGTTCCAACAGTTCGTGAATGAGTTATTGGCAGACCTGGACGGCGTGTAGAACTGGGAAATGAGTATTGAGTTGCCACAAACCGACTTCTCATAGCGTCCGCTTATGGCCGAAACCAGCCACTCGCCTGGATGTATACTCAATATCTGGTACTGACCCTTTCCGGCCGGTCACGTCGGAGGCGAGTTTTGGTCAGATCTTGCCGCTCGCCCTACCCCACATTGGCGATCTTAAGGCTTGCCGAAAAGTTGCGCCAATCCACGAGCGGCACGCCCGAATATGACTTGATTCCTTTTCTTTTGAGCCTCCATCCTTAAAGTGAGCGGGATGAGCAAGAAAAGTAATCGAGCATTTGCCGACGCAATCTGGCTGGGCGAGTCGGAGAAGGCGCTATCGATATACGAATCGGGCGGTGTGGATATCAATCAGCCTGAAAGTGAAAGCGGTCTCACGTGGCTACACTTAGCTTGCAAGATGGGGAATTTCGATTTCGCTCGCTGGCTGTTGGACCGGGGCGTTGAAGTCAACGCTCACGCCGGTCGCGGCACTGACGATCTGGATGATGTTGATCCCGATCATCTGGGCGCCACGCCGCTGATGCTGATAGAAAGCCGCCTTTTCGGCCAGCCGCGCAAGCTGGTCGATTTGCTGCTCGAGGCCGGCGCTGACATCAACGCAATAGACAGTTTCGGGCAGAACGTCGTGCACCGGGTCGTGGAGTCAAACAAGCTGCTCAAGCTGGTTCTAATGCGCGGTGCCGACCCCAATGTTCGCGCGCACAATGGCGATACACCGTTGATGCGAGCGGCACTGATGGAGAGGAAACGCGCCGTTTCAATCCTGCGTAAAGCCGGTGCGTCTGAAGACGGCATGCTGGACGTAACCTTTTTCAATGCCTGTTACGCCGGCAAGCGCGACGAGATCGAGGAATACCTGGACCAAGGCGCCAACGTTAATTTTCAACGCCTTGGAACCCCATTGGATGCAGCCACGCGCCGCGGAGATCTCGAACTCGCTCAGCGCTTGCTCGACGCTGGCGCCGACATCGATCTTCCAATTACGGATTCGCCCTACGGCGATACCAACCCGTTGCTCGGCGCGGCCTACAATGGCCAGCTCGACGTCGTTCGATTTCTGCTGGATGCCGGTGCCGATGTCAACGTAACGCGTGACGGCTACACTCCGCTCGACTGGGCCAAAGTGGGCAAATCGGAGGGACGAAAGCCGGACCTTCCGTGGGGCGAAGTCGCTGCTCTGTTGCGCGATGCGGGCAAGCGAGTCTCCCCCACTTTGCGCGGCCAGCTCGTCAAGAAAGGCGCTTGCGAAGTCGCGGATAAGCTTAACTCGATAATGTCTGAGCCAACCAAGTGGTCACGCTTTACGGCGAAAGACGCCGACATTATCGAGAGCGATCGAATCGACGACATCGAGTTCCTGAAAAACGAACTGCCGGCCATGCAGACTCTCGCTTGCAATCACGGCTTCAGCCTTGCGCTGGTTGAGTTCAGCCTTGAAGACGTCGAGCCGCGCCTGGCCGACCTTGCCAAAGAGCTCACTGCAGCCGCTAAGACATCGGCTACTGATGTCTTCAACGCTTGGGAAACCGAGCGGTTGGACAATCTATCAGGCACGGACGATGACGATGACTACGACTGGTCTCATCGGCAAAAGGTGCTGGCCGAGCTTGATACCATTCCGGCGCCACCACCTGGCTCCCCAACGGTGCTAGGGCCTGGGCACCTGGTTTTGTGCGCCGGCGTGACGCCGATACCCATCATGTATCGATTTGGCGGCTGGAACTCGGCTCCGCGTCCGGTTGAGATAGGCGTAGTGCTGCAGCACTGGACGGATACCTACAACGCCGAACTCATATCGATCGGTCGCGATACGTTGACAGTTGGACTGAGAGAACCGTTGCAAACGCTCGAAAACGTGCGTGCCGCCGCTCGCGAAATAGGCCTTTTTTGCGACGAGAGCGAATCGGCCGACGACGACATCCGCATGGCGAGTTCGAAACACTGGTCGTTCTGGTGGGATTGATCCCCCCTTAACTTTTGACACGAAGTTGGGGACTGCCACCTGTGTAGGACTTGGCTCCCTCCTCCGAAGGATGGCGAGTATGGGTCAACGATTGACAGCGATCAGCCTCAAAGACAGCGGCAAGTTCTGACCCAAATTCGCCTCTCACGAATGGCTGCTATTTCGTCCTGTCCTGGTTTGGTGGACACCTTTAAATGTGCGCGATAATGCGCGAGGAGGTGATCCATGACGAAGAAGAAATACAAACGCTACAGTCCGGAGTTCAAGCGACATACGTTGAAGCGAGCCAGTGAAGATGGTGTAACGGATAAGGGTGTTTGCGAGGAACTTGGGATCAGTCCACGGCAATTACGCCGATGGCGAGATCAGTACCGCCTGCTGGGTGATGAAGCCTTTCCTGGCCAAGGCAGAAATCGCGATGATGAGGTTGCAGAGCTCAAGCGTAAGCTCGCCAAGGCAGAGCAGGAAAGGGATTTTTTAAGAGATGCGGCGGTTTTCTTTGCCAAGGAGTCGAAGTGAGATACCGATGTATCGCTCGACGCCGCAACCAATACCCAGTGAGGATGATGTGCCGCTTACTCGAAGTGTCGAGAAGCGGTTTCTATGCCTGGCGTAGTCGACCTGAGAGCCAGAGAGCGAAAACGGATCGCCAGCTGCTGCGGGTAATCCGGCGGCTTCATGCTGACAGTGATGGCGTGTACGGCAGTCCCAAGATGGCCGCTGAACTCAACGAAGAGGGTTACCCTTGTGGTCGGCACAAGGCAGCCCGATTGATGCGTATTGCGGGACTCAGAGGTTGTCCGAAGCGGTCTTTTAAGGTGACAACGCAGCGTGACCCGAGCCACCCGGTAGCGGACAACCTGCTGCAGCAAGACTTTACAGCCGCAGCGTCGAACGAGAGTTGGGCGTCAGATATCACGTATATCTCAACCCGACAAGGCTGGCTGTATCTTGCCGTTGTGATGGATTTATACTCGCGGCGTATTGTCGGCTGGTCGATGAGTCGGTGGATCAGTCGACACTTGGTAATCGATGCGCTGAACATGGCGATCGCACAGCGACTGCCCGATGGAACACTCATCCATCATTCAGATCGCGGCAGCCAGTATACGAGCGATGACTTTCGCGAAGAACTTGAAAAGCACGGCATTCAATGCAGCATGAGTGCACGCGGCAATTGCTACGACAATGCCGTGGTTGAAAGTTTTTTTGGGCTGCTTAAGCGCGAGCGAGTGAATCGCACACGATACCTGACAAGAGATGACGCACAAGCCGATATCTTCGATTACATCGAGCGTTTCTATAACCGCAAACGTCGGCACGGCTATCTTGGTAATATAAGTCCGGTCGCGTTCGAGGAGCGAACCAAAGAACAATTACAAACGGTCCATTAAACCGGGGCAAGACCATTGCTCCCGAAAGCAGACAATAAGCTAAAATTAGGGCAATATGGCCGCTAATGACCCGGAGCGGACGTTCTATTTGCTCTTTCGTAGCCATTTCTGATTGCAAGTTCCTAGCGACAAAACCGTGCCGAAAAAAATGACCTGTCCGATTTGTCATAGCGATATGCGAAGCAGGAGTCTGTTCTCGCATTACAGTCTTAAACCGTACCGAATTTGTCCGGATTGCCAGGCGAGGTATACCACCGATGAAAGAAGTAGGAAGAGGAGACCGGTGATTGCAATTCTCGGGCTTCTGACCATTGCTCTGTCAGTCGCAGGATTTACACTTGGTTGGCCTTGGGGATTAGCCGCGTTCTTGGGTGGTATTGGATGTTTGGTCTACACTGGTTTAGTGCTATCGAAAATGGAGTATGTTGAATACGTCGAATAGCCCCTAATGTCTTGTTGGGTACATTTTCGATCAGCAAAACGGCATGGATTCATGCAGCTTTTCTCAGGGCGTGCAAATGACACTTTCACCACTGCATCGACCAATTGATATCGCAACCCAAAGCGGTCATTCGCGGTTCTCGCTTGGAGCACGATTCGACTAAGGATATCCATGGCGACGAATTTGTTGGCGAGTTAGATTTTCCAGACTCCCGCCACGATGTGAGATCGACCAGTAAGGAGCAATGAATGTCCGTGGACCTATCGATAAATGGTGATGCCGTCACTTCTGATGCAGCCCCGGAAACAAAGCTGCTTTGGGTTCTACGGGAGCATCTGAAACTCACCGGCACAAAGTACAGTTGCGGGTCAGGGATTTGTGGCGCCTGCACGGTCCACGTCGACGGCCGGTCAGTTCGCTCCTGCTTGCTACCTCTATCGGCAGTTGCCGGCAGATCGGTGAAGACAATCGAAGGCCTGTCTGCGGATGCATCGCATCCTTTGCAGCGAGCCTGGATAAAGGAGCAGGTGCCTCAGTGCGGTTACTGCCAGTCCGGACAGATCATGCAGGCGGCGGCGTTGCTCGCTAACAATCCATCACCAACTCGGGCAGAGATTGTCGACCACATGGACGAAGTACTATGTCGCTGCGGAACGTACGGTCGAATAATCCGCGCCATTGAGCGTGCGGCTGCGGAGGACGAGTCATGACGGGCGCAAGGATCTCACGCCGGGCGGTGCTCAAGGCGGGCGCCAGTCTGACTTTTGCCGTAGCAGTGGGGCCGTGGGCACCGAAAGCGGTTGCAGCAAAGAAACAAGAAGTGGAAATCGGTGCCTGGGTGCGAATCGGTACCGACGATGAGATCCTAATCTATGGCCCGGCTGCCGAAATGGGTCAGGGGACGATGACTGCGCTGCCTGTCATCATCGCCGAGGAGATGGATGCCGATTGGTCACGCGTTCGCATCGAACACTCACCCATAATCCCGGAAATCTACGGTAGACCAGGCTGGCGTGGCGACAACTCGATGCTCACAGTTGGCAGCCTAGCCGTTAGGGGCTACTACACGACACTTCGTATGGCGGGCGCACAAATTCGACGCGTGCTGATCGACAATGTCGCACGGCACTGGAACGTGTCGGCCGGCGAGTTAGCGACGTCTGCGAGCAATGTGATCCATACGAAGAGTGGTCGAAATATCGGGTACGGCGAAATTGCCGAGTTTGCGGTGTTACCTGATTCGTTGCCCGAAATTGATGAGTCTCAACTCAAGTCACCTGCTGACTTCAGGATTGTCGGTCAATCCGTCCCGCGTCATGACATCCCGGCCAAGGTCGATGGCTCGGCAGACTACGCAATTGACATTCAATTGCCCGGTATGTTGCACGGTGTGGTCACGCGGTCACCGGTGCACAACGGCAAGCCGATGTCTTTCAACGAGGCAGAGGTCCGCGCCTTACAGGGAGTCGTTGCGACCGTGAAGTTGGAGCATGGCATTGGCGTGATAGCAGAGTCAGTGGAAGATGCTGTCAGCGCAAAAAAAGCATTGGTCATAGAGTGGTCTAAAGGCACTCAGGCCGAGGCATTTGATAGCGAAACAAGCCTTGAAGGCTACGCCAAGATCCCCGGACGCCTGAACGCCAGCGTACAGCCGATCGTCTCGACTGGCGACGCTGGCGCTGGACTCAAGGAGGCCGCAAAGCGTTATAGCGCGGACTATTATGCTGACTACGTTCACCACGCCCACATGGAGCCACTAAACGCGGTCGTCTCGGTAAGCGAGTCAGGCGAATCCGCTGAGGCGTGGGCAGGAACGCAAAACACCTCAGGCGCACGAGCGGCAATAGCGAACACGTTGGGCATCCCTTTCGAGAAGGTCGACTTTCATCCCTGCTACCTTGGTGGTGCGTTTGGCCGGCGGCAAGACTCTGACTACGTCATCGAGGCTACGCAGCTGTCGAACGCGGTCAGACGACCGGTGAAGCTGACGTGGACTCGCGAAGACGATATTCAATACGGTATGTTTCGCCCGATGAACTTTCAGCGCATGGAGGCTGGAGTAGACGACAAAGGTCGTATCACATCCTGGAAGCACTGCATCGTTGGTGATGGTGGTCGCCTTTTGGCATCCGGTATCGAGATTCCGTTTTACGTCATCCCCAACCAGCAAATAGAGGCGTATTCCGTGAGTCACGGTATTCGCCTGGGATACTGGCGATCCGTAGGCCACGGGTTTAACAAATTCGCTATTGAAGCATTCATTGATGAGATTGCCATCGATCAAGGGCAAGAACCATACGCGTTCAGGCGCGCGTTGCTTTCGACCTCAAGGGCGAAACACGTGCTTGATACGGTTGCGGAAATGGCCGGTTGGGGCGAGGAGTTGCCTGCCGGACGTGCGAGAGGCATGGCTTTCGCCGAACAAAGCGGATCTCTGGCGGCGGGCATTGCGGAGATTTCTCTCGACGAACTCACTGGTGAAATTCGTGTACACCGATTTTGGGCGGCGGTTGACGGCGGTGTGATCGTCCAGCCTGATAATGCCTCTGCACAGATCGAGGGCAGCATTGTAATGGGGTTGAGTAGTGCACTTTATGAGCGGATCACACTGAAAGATGGGCTGGTCCAACAGTCCAATTACTACGACTACCGCATCATGCGCATGTCCGAAGCCCCAGAGATCGATGTCACGTTCATTGACTCGGATGAGCGACCGACAGGTCTCGGCGAGCCGGGCGTTCCTATTACGGCTGGCGCCGTGGCCAACGCATTTGCGACTCTTACGGGTAAACGACTTCGGCACATGCCGTTTACACCCGATAGGATTCGCGGGGTGCTGGAATCGGAATCAATGAGCTGAGCCCCCAACCATCTAACGTGCAAGAAAGGCTCAGTGGTCTGGCCCCATTAGAACGGACCATTCAGTTAAGCCCTAATGTCCGCTTCTCTAATCGGGCATTGATGTCAAGCTGCCAGTAAATATGGCATTATTTTGGTCGCGTCTTGGCGTGGGTCACGCTTCTCTTCGCAGTCGGATTAGTTTTTGGGCTAACCGCTGCAGGCATTGGTTGGACGGTGTGGAGAGCCAGGCTTTTGGACGTGCTTTTTAAGCACAGCGGACATACACGGCTTCATCCAGACCACGTCCGCGCCGGGACGCATCTTTTGAGGTAGAGCGAGTCGTTATTTCATGACCTGGCTCCCTCGGTACCCCATCGGAACTGAGTGTTGTCGATCCAGACACGGTGCAGGATGACGGCGAGTTTCCTGGCCACGGCAATGACTGCCTTTCGATGTCCACGGGACTTAGCGAGCTTCATTCCCCAGGCTTTGAGCGGTGACCAGCGAGCACTTCTGGTGAGCAAGGCATTGGCGGCGGTGTAGAGGGTAGATCGCACATCGGCATCGCCGCATTTGGAGATATGGCCATCGATATCCATCTCCCCTGACTGGAAGCGCCTGGGGGTGAGTCCGAAGTGGGCGCCGACCGTTCGTGAGCGTTTGAAGCGTTTGGGATCATCGACGCCGGCCTTAAAGGTGAGTGCGGTGATAAAACCGACACCCGGTACACTCATGAGTCGCGTGCAGACCGGATCTGCATGCGCCATTTTGCGAGTGCGATTATCGAGTTCGCGGAAGGTTCGATACAACACCAACCTTGCATCAAGCAATGGCAGCAGCGCATGGGAAAGCGTCGCATCGATCTCGATGATGTCGCGCACTGTGACATCGAAGGCGCCATGTCCAAGCTTTGGTGGCAACTTGATGCCGAAGATCTTGAACAGACCGCGCACTTCATTCTCGAGGTCCACGCATTTGCTTAAGACCGCTTTGCGACTGGAGAGCAGCATCCTGATGTGGTGGCTTTGCATGCTCTTCACGTGTACCGGGCTGTACCAGCCGGAGCGCAGGATCTGTGCGATGCCACGGGCATCGTGTTTGTCGGTCTTATTGCGCATCGCAGAAAGGGCGCCTTTGACCTGGCGTGCCTCCATGCAGATGACTTCAAAACCGGCTGACTGCAGACCATAGGTCAGGTATTGCGTTAGCGTGCCAGCTTCAAGGGCAACAGTGTCAATCTCAATGTTCAGATCATCCAGGTAAGCGACAATGTCCTGAACATCAGAGGCAAGCTTGGTTTCTGCTACCAGCTCACCCTCATTGTCAATGACGCAAATATTGACGGTTCGAAGTGATACATCCAGTCCGGCATAGTAAGTCATGGCTTTCTCCCGTGATGATTTGTAATACCATCGTACTGGGAACAAGGTCTCCAGGGACCCGCCCGATTACTAATGCTTGTGGCCGAAACCAGCCATTCGAGTGTTAAACTATTGAACGACTGCTGCTGACCCAAAGCAGCCGGTCGCAAATGAGCTTAGTATCCTGCTCAGATCATCGATTCGAGCAAAAATATGAGGAAGATCGACGTCGGGCTTATAATCGACGAATGTAACCCTAAAAAATGAGGTAACGAGCCATGTCACATAAGTACGCGGGAGGTTGCGACCATATTCACACCCATTCAGATAGCGACCCGATAGACAACCACACTTGTCACTGCTCTGTTTGTAAAGGCGTTACTGGGCAAGATACAACTCATGTAAGTTTATTTAAACATGGCGATTTGGAAGTAGAAAACGTCGATGGATTGAATCGTCAGCCGTTTAATAGTCAAAACCCTGATGGCCCATTAGAGCTGTGCACGTGCTCGACGTGTGGCACACCTATTATGCTCGATGACAAACAAGGACGAATCCGAGCCATTGTGCCGAATTTGATGGGATATGACGCAACCAGCATGCCAGCGACTTACCATGCCTTTTTTGACGCATCCGCCGGTGGTCTGGCCCCAGACGATGGTCGACCCGTTTATGAGGGTATGCACCCTGCGTTTGTTTGGCCAGACCCCGCCTAAATGGTTCAGTCGATTTCACACAGACGCTAAGATTGCCCGCCCCAACGAATTGGTGCGGGTCTCAATGAATCAAACGTCTGCTTGTAGCCGAAACCAGCCGCTGGGCTGCTAAACTGTTGAGAGGCCGCTTTTGACCCAAAGCAGACATAGCTAGACAAGACTCGCGAGCACGGAGCACGAAGAATAATGCGACGCAAGATATTATCGAACACTATCTTAGCTCTACTCCTGATTGCCGTCGCGAGCAGCGCGCAGGATACAAAAGTATCAAACCAAGTGGCTGAAGACGAAAAGCAATTCCTTTTGACTTACCCTGATCTGGACGATTCTGACGGCGACGTTGTCCTCACGAACGATCACGTTGTGTTGCAAAGGCTTGTCGTGCCTGCAGGGGAATGGGAAGGTATCCACAGCCATCCGGGCAACCAACTCTACGTGCATATTCAGGGTGGGGAATGGTCAGGCCGCATCGGTGGCAAGTCCGAGTATTCAGGAGATGTCGATGAAGACGGGGCGGTGGGCTGGATGGACGCGATTCCGATCAGCGCCGGGCACAACTCCGGTAACACCGGCGATACTCCAATTGACTTGATCTATGTAACCTTGAAGAGTAACGCGCCGATTGCGCCCGAGGTCGAGCATAGGCCACAGGCCTACCCCAACTTGCCTTTGGATTTGTTGCTGGAGAATGACCGGATGATCGTCCAACGGGTGCACGTGGAACCGGGACAGTGGACGGGCATTCACGATCACCCCGGCAACCAGATTCACATCCACATCAAGGGCGGCATCTGGTCGGAGCGCCGCGACGGAGTGCAATCCCCACCTTCACCGCGCTCGAAAGCTGGCTCGGTCGGCTGGATTGACGCCATGGATAAAAGCGGGCGGCACGAACTAGGCAATACCGGCGACACGACCATTGAATTTGTCTTGATTACACTCAAGTAATTGCATTGGCAGCGCTCAGGGCATTGACAATCCAAGCCGCAGAATAGTCGAATGCTTCCACTATTGGCCGAAAGCAGCCACTGGACTGCTAAACTACTGAGAGGCTGGTGTTGGCCGTTTCCAGCCGTCCAGGTGATAAACTGGTGACTGGCTGCTGCTGACCCAGAGTAGGCTTTGATTTATGCCTGGTCTCGAACCAGAATGGGTGCTCAGTCTCAAGTAGCGAGTATTGGCAATGAGTAACCTCAGTGCACCAAAATCGACAATAATTCCAACCCTACGCTACAAGAACGCACGTGCAGCGATTGACTGGCTAAAGTCAACTTTCGGGTTTGAAGAATTCCTCGTAGTTCCCGGCGATGGCGATAAGATTGTGCACGCGCAATTGACGCTGGGAAACGGCATGATCATGCTGGGGTCAAGCAGCGACGACGACTTCGGGCGCCTGCAGCAGCCACCGAGTTCACTCGCCGGCCCAGTTTTTCAAAGCCCTTACATCATCATAGTGGACATTGAAGAGCACTATAAGCATGCGGTTGCCGCCGGCGCTAATATCGCCATGCCGCTTAAAGCCGAAGTCTATGGTGGTAAAAACTACTCTTGTTGGGATCTGGAAGGCCATCTGTGGAATTTCGGTAGCTACGATCCGTGGACTGATCAGTCGGGTTGATCCAAGCTGCTCCTGTCACTGTGGGCGACCGGCCACGAGAAACGTTACAATTCGAAACACCTGCCGAACGATTTAACCAATGTGTTGCGTCGATCAGTTGAAACTGCGCTCAATACCAGCCACTGGGCTAGAATAGGCGTCAGAGGCCGCTTTTCACCCGTTCCGAACGTTCAACCTGTCGAGGCAGCAGTATTAAACCGTATGCATCCAATATCCGCATCGATAAGCAGGCAAAATCCTTGGGTGACTATCTGCGTGCGAAATTTATAAAGATGCCAGCACTATGCTGGACGATGTCGAACAAATCTTAAAAACGAGGGAAAGTAATGTTGAGAAATACAATCGCCGCAATGGCGGGTCTGCTACTGTTCGGATCGGCTGTCGCTTGGGCAGATCATCATGAAGGCGGGATAGTATATGAGTTGCGCACCTATACGACCAATGAAGGAAAATTGGATGCGCTGCACAGTCGCTTCCGCGACCACACTATGCGGATATTCGAGAAACATGGCATGAAAAACGTGGGGTATTGGATTCCAGCAGATAAGCCGAATACGCTGATCTACATGATTGTACACAAGAATGCGGCGGCAGCGGGCGCATCCTGGAAAGCTTTTGGAGAAGATCCGGAGTGGCAGAAAGTTTATGCAGCGTCAATCGCCGACGGTAAGATTGTTGCTGAGATCGATAATGTTTTTTTGAGCGCCACGGATTATTCACCTCTCAAATAGTGCGTTGTTAAACTTGCCTCGCAAAATGAGTAGCAAGGAAACTAGGTTTCTCGCCTATGCCAGATCAACGGTAAATCCATCCCAATGCCTTTTCCGTTTACACCCGATATTTTGAAAGATACCTTCAAAAAAGATTCCGTTATAGAAAAAATCGAAGAATCGGTTTTTTACAGTTCCGTGACCGATATTCCCGGAAAAGCATATTTAACCATTTTGTCCAAACGATCGCCTTCTTATATATAGTTGTTGGGTATTTTTATGACCAAAACTGTTGTTTTAAATAACGACAAGATCAATGGAGCCACGTATAAGCCGTAAGCTGTCAACAGGGCGATAAATATGAAGTGACACCACCCCAACGTTTTTCTTGACTGGCCTCAGTGTCATGCGCCCGGTTTTGTTGGTGTGAGCTACTTCACGGATGAAGTGCTTCAGTCACCCCATCAGGATTAAGGTAGTTAGCCTTGCTATTTGGCAGGGGGTTGGTCCTACCCACTTAACCGCTCGCTTCGCTCGCACGATCTAACCTTATTCGTTATCTTCGTTCAGTGCTACTCAGTTCTGCGCCGGGCAATACTGTTTGATAAAGTCATTGTGATCAGGCAGCTTGGCAAGATTCTGATCTACAAAAGTACTCAACTTTTCAAGCTCTAGCTTTAGTGCCTCCGGTGGCAATATACGGCTTGCACCGTGACAATTTTCCGGAAACAAACCCTGCCCAAACATCACCTGAATCCAAGAGTGCGCGCGAAACAAATTCGCCAAATCCGGCCACACATAGCCGTTTTCCTTAAAGAGCTCTATGCGGTGAGCGAGGCTGTCCGGGATATCCATCGTACGATAAAAATTCCAGAATTCACTGTCATCCCGTTGCGTTTGCTTGTAGTGCAGGATGATAAAATCGCGCACCGCCTCCCATTCAGTCTGGGTTTCACGATTAAACTGCTCGGCCAGCGGCGCCATTGCGCCTGAAAACGGGAAGAGTCTCATCAGGCGTACCAGCGCAGTGTCAATCAAGTGTATGCTGGTCGATTCAAGTGGCTCGACAAAGCCGCTTGATAAACCAATTGCAACACAGTTCTTGTGCCACGCATTTATTCGACGACCGGTTTTAAATTTCAAGGGGAGGGGCTCAGTGATGGTCTCTCCGGTGATATTGCCGAGCAAAGTGGCACGAGCATCGTCGTCGGAACAAAACCGGCTGCTGTAAACAAGGCCATTGCCGGTACGGCTTTGCAGGGGGATTCGCCACTGCCACCCGGAGGAATGTGCGATGGCGCGTGTATACGGGGGAGGTGGCTCGGTACTCGTCGTCTGTACTGCGAGAGCGCGGTCGGCGGCCAGCCAATGACTCCAGTCCTCGAATTCAACATCCAATGCACCGCCGAGCAGCAGGCCTCTGAACCCGGTGCAATCAATAAAGAAATCACCGGCGACCTGTCTGTCTTGCTCTAACTCCAGCGATTGGATATTACCCGTCTCCGGATCAACGGTAATTTCGCTAATCTTGCCTTCGACTCGCCGGACGCCGAGTGATTCGCTTTTTTGCCGCAGAAATCCGGCGTAGGCCGTTGCGTCCAGGTGAAAGGCGTAAGTCAGTGGCGTCTCACCTACTGTTTTCGCGAATTTGCCGGCCTTCGCCGCCTTCAATTCGAGGCAATAGTTCTCCAGGCTGCCGCCAAAGCCATTGGCATGCGCTTCCAACCAATACTGGTGGAATTCCACCATCCAGTTACTTTGCCCGATTTCACCGAACGTGTGAGCGTAGCTTTCGCCCGGCGCCCCCCAGTTGTCAAAGACAATGCCGAGCTTGAAAGTTGCCTGGGTTGCGCGCATGAACTCACGCTCGTCGATACCGAAAAACTGGTGAAATCTGTGCATGGTGGGAACAGTCGCCTCGCCCACACCCACGGTTCCGATCTGGTCGGATTCGACCAGGGTGATGTCGAGCACGTTTCCCAGGCGCTTGACCAGGCTGTAAGCTGTCAACCAACCAGCCGTTCCGCCACCGGCGATGACTACGCGAACTTTCTCCTCCATCAATGGTTCTCCAGATTGGCGGTGTCGCAGGCCCGTTTAGTCGGCAACCGGCCGCTGCACACGTTCAATAAACATTTTAATAAAGCGTGGCCAGTCCAGATCGTGTTGCACATTCATTTGCTGCGCTCCTTCCGCACCGGGCCACACTTCTGATCCGGCAACAGAAACGCCGTAACTGATATCGTGATTGTCATTAACGTCGACATACATTCTCTCTGACATCACCAGGGACGGATCGATAAGACTGGCGACAGCGATCTGGTCATACATCAACCACACTCTGTCAGGATCTGTTTCGAAACGAGGACCGAGGCTGACCTTAAGAAGATTAGTCAGCGGCGTCTCCACGGCGACCATTTTGTTATACCAGTCTTTTGTTAGCGCCGACTTTCGAGACACGTTCAAAGGTGAAAGCTCGATTGGGATGCCGGAACGCAGTGTGATTTTGGCAGCTTCCGGATCTACCCAAAAATTGTACTCGGCATTGGGCGTAATATTGCCGGCGCCATCTGGGAGCGAGGCTACCGCACCGCCCATGATGACCAGCTGCTTCACTTTGGCAGCGAAGTCAGGATTACTTTGAATCGCGTGAGCAATATTCGTCAACGGGCCCAGGGCGACGATAGTTATTTCCCCGGGATTGGCCAGTACTTCTCTCTCGATATAGGCCGCTGCGGATTCGTCCTCGATTTTCTTCTTTGCGAATCCACCGTAGGGCTCGGGCGGAGGTTCATCGGAATACCAGCTGCCATATGAACTTACTGCAAAGTCACTTACTCTGTGCACGAGTGGCAGGTCGGCTCCTTCATAGACCGGGATATCAATTCGTTCGGCGATCTCAAGCATTCGAAGGACATCAGATGTTGCCTGTTCGAGACTGCGGTTTCCGGCAACCGTAGTAATGCCGAGAATATCCAGTTCGGGCGATTGCAGCGCCAGCATCAGCGCCAGCGCATCGTCCGTCGGTGGCATGGCGAAGTCAGTGTCAAAAATGATGGGGATACTGTCGTCATTCTGGGCCGAGGTAAGGCCGGCGAAGCCAATAAGCGAGCAGCAAAGCAATATTCGGAATCGTAGTTTCATTCGTGCACCCTGGATGAGCTGGTTCATTTTCAATTGCGCTTGATGATCGGTAGAGTATATCAACTTTCGAATTTCGCCAGTGCCTGTCACTGGCACAAGCCCGAGGTAACCCGATGAGACTACTGTTCGCCACATTGTGCGCGCTCGCCCTATCTGCCTGCGGTTCATCAGGCGATACTGGCGATACCAGCAGCGGAAATAGCGCGACAGATGATCGGCCCACGGTGGCGCTCATCATGAAGTCTCTGGCAAATGAGTTTTTTGTCACGATGGCTGATGGTGCGAGACAGCATCATTCGGAAAGCGAAGGCGCGTATGACCTTATCGTTAATGGCATCAAAAATGAGGTCGACCTTGCGCAGCAAGTTGCCCTGATTGACCAGATGATTGCGTCTGGCGTGGATGCGATCGTGGTCGCGCCAGCCGACTCCAAGGCGGTTGTGCCTGCGCTGGCACGGGCGGCGGCGGCGGGAATCGTCGTGGTCAACATTGATAACCAACTCGATGGCGACATTCTTGCAGAGTATGAGCTGCGAATACCGTTCGTTGGGCCAGACAACTTTGCCGGCGCCGAAGAGGTCGGTAACTATCTTGCCGCAACGATGGAAGCAGGCCAGTCCGTTGCCATACTCGAAGGTGTGCCGACCGCTTATAACAGTCAAAGAAGGACTGCCGGTTTCTTGAAGGCTATGAACGACGCCGGAATTAATGTTGTCGCGCAGCAAAGTGCGCAGTGGGATCAGACGGCCGCGGTGACAGTCACATCCGGAATCCTCGTACAGCATCCAGAACTGGACGCGATTCTTGCGGCCAATGACAACATGGCGCTTGGCGCTGTTGCTGCTATCACCCAGTCGGGAAGAGGCGATGCTATTAAGGTCGTGGGCTTCGACAATATTTCTGCCGTGCAGGGACTGATCAGAGAGGGAAGAATCCTCGCAACTGCCGATCAACATGCCGACCTGCTGGCCGTTTACGGTGTTGAATTCGCACTTGAGGCCTTGAGTGGCGGCGCGACACAGGCCGACAGAGCAACGCCAGTCGACCTGGTTACGATTGATTCGCTCGAATAGTCGGATCATGACGGAGTCCGCTCGCCTCTCTATCAGCAATCTCGATAAAGCGTTTGCGGCGCCTGTCCTGATAGGTGTCAACCTCAAAATTGCCCGCGGCGAAGTTCATGCGATTGTCGGAGAAAACGGTGCGGGGAAATCGACGCTTGTTAATATTCTTGCGGGCAATCTGCGCAAAGATGGCGGCGAAATTTCTCTCGATGGCAACATCTACGAGCCTCAGGGACCACGAGACTCGTATGCGGCAGGGATCGCCTGTGCCGCGCAGGAATTAAGCAGCATTGAGACGTTGAGCGTGGCGGAGAATATCGCGCTTAGAGCGTTGCCACAAAAAAAATTCGTCATTGATCAAGGAGCCCTCAACGCAAAGGCTTTGACGTTAATGCAGCGTGTGGGGCTACAGAACATAGATCCGACTTCGTCTACTGAAGCCTTAAGTCTTGCAGATCGTCAATTGCTGGAGTTTGCCAAAGCAATTTCATTTGATTGCCAACTACTCATCCTCGATGAGCCGACGGCGGCACTCACCGCGCCGCAGGCAGATCATTTACATAGCATCGTTGCGGACCTGGCTGCGGCAGGGACGTCGATTATCTATATCAGCCATCGGCTTGATGATGTCTTGGGTGTTGCCGACAACGTATCGGTGTTGCGGGACGGTGAGCTTGTCGTAACGACAGCAACGAAGCAGACGTCAGTCCCGGATCTGGTTGAGGAGATGACGGGACGAAACCAAACTACCTCGACGGAGCGCAGGGATAGCGTGAGCGACGCAGGCGTTGTGTTGGACGTAACAGACCTGACTACCGACGATCTTCCCCATGCGACAAATCTTACGTTCAAATCGGGCGAAATCGTTGGCCTTGCAGGTCTTGCCGGTGCTGGCAGAAGCGAACTGCTATCGGCCTTGTTCGGCCTGGTGCCACTCACCGGTGGAACTGTGAGGCGAATGAATGAGGGCGCAGAACACGCGGTGCTGAACGCCGGGCAGGCAGTCAGAAACGGCATTGCCTATCTCGGTGAAGACCGCCAATCGATGGGTCTTTTCCCCGGTCAGTCATTGCTCGCTAATATGATGGTGCCGGGTTCGGTTGACATAAAGACACTGCAACGCATTGATTTTAAAAAAGAAAGAGATGATGGCGCCAGGCTCGTCGAGAAGCTCTCGATCCGTTGCGACAACCTGGCTCAGGACATTCGCCAACTCAGTGGCGGCAATCAACAAAAGGCGCTGATTGCACGTTGGCTGCATCGTGATTCTGACATTCTGTTGCTCGACGAGCCGACGCGAGGCGTTGACGTTGGCACAAAGAACGCGATTTATGATCTGCTCATCAGTTTGAGACAAAAGGGCAAGACGATCATCATGGCCTCAAGCGAGATTGATGAACTAACAACAGTGTGTGATCGCATACTCGTCTTGTCCGATCGCAAACTCGTCAGATCGTTCGAAAGGAACGATTTTTCGGAACAGGATATTCTTGCCGCTGCGTTTAGTGAGTTCACGGCGTCCGTTGAAAATCAATCAACATCAGACAGCAGGGTCGCGTCACCTCAACGATGAATATTTGGCAATCAATCAGACGACACGCAGAAGACAATTTTATTCTTGCATCACTGATCTTGCTGATTCTGTTTTTTGGCTTTTCATCAGACAACTTTTTCTCAGTGATCACGCTGACGACGATACTCAATCAGTTGCCGGCACTGACTGTCGTGACAGTCGGAATGACCCTGGTCCTGATCGTCGCCGGCATCGATTTGTCAGTTGGCTCTGTAATGGGGTTCTGTGCTGCAGTCGTCGGCGTTGCTGCCGTCGCTTGGGGTCTACCGTTGTGGATGGCTTGCCTGATGGGACTGGGTGCCGGTCTCATCTGCGGGGCGGTTAATGGTTTACTCGTCGCCTATTTCTCGCTGCCATCGTTCATTGTGACGCTGGGCATGCTGGAGATGGCGCGTGGACTTGCTTATATGACGACAGGTTCGCAAACCGTGTACATCGGCTCTCAGATTCAGTCACTGGCATTACCGCTGCCCGGCATTGGCGTATCAGCTGCATTGATTTTTGCCATTGTCATAGTGATTACAGCGCAGTTCGTATTGACGAGGACCGTGCTGGGTCGTTACCTGGTTGCGATTGGCACCAATGAACAAGCGGCACGTATGTCAGGGATTGATCCGCGGCCGTATCGTCTGATGGTGCTCGCGGTCTCGGGCGCACTGGCTGGAATCGCCGGAATATTCAACGCGGCCTACCTGGGGTCTGCAGATCCCAATGCCGGAATAGGGCTGGAGCTATCCGCTATTGCAGCTGCCGTTATTGGCGGAACCAGCCTGATGGGTGGTCGTGGTTCAATCATAGGCGCCTTCGCCGGCGTATTGATAATCGCAGTGTTGCAAAACGGGCTGGCGCAAATTGGCGTATCCGAACCGACGAAACGATTGATTACAGGTGCTGTGATCATCATTGCCGTTCTGATTGACCGCTGGCGGGCAAAACACGCATCAGCCTCCTGAAACAGACTCTCTGAACGTCGCTAATTGAAGTTCGTCGAGCCACTGTTTACATATTTAGTAGGCTGTTTTAGTAGGCTGTCGCACTCTCTTCCTTCCCAAGTTGAATGGCCTTGTAGCCTCCCTGCGCTCGGAAATAGAATATTAATAGCAAGAATCCAAGCGCCATGGTCAGTGGAACCAGAGCAGTCCACCTGAAAGCACTTTGTCCGCCACGGATTGAGGCCTCCTCAAGAATCGCGCGTTCTTCGGTTTCAGTTGCGGATAATTCGGCCGGGTTTTTCTCAAGAAGTGCACCTACTTTTGCGCCGTCCAGGCCAGCGATTTCACGAAAAAAGAGAAACCCTTGCTTACTATCAGAGACATATTCTTGATGAATAGCAGGGTGATTTTCCTGTAGAAACTCAGCTGCAAAATGGTCTTGTTTGTAGCCAATCCCGGGTCCACCCAGAAGCCCGGCTGAGAGCATACCGACTCCGCCAATGGCACCGAGAGTAAGCGCGCCGCCCCTCGGGAAGCGCTCAGATACGACAGCGAGCATGGTTGGCCAGAAAAAGGTTTTTCCAATGCCGTATATTGTTCCAGCCAAAATTATTGCCACACCCGTCGCCACGGAACCCAGCATGAACAGGCCAATTGTCGCCAACACGGCACTGCTGAAGAGCAGCCCCAGGGGATTGATACGGTGAACGATTGGACCGGCGAAAAATCTCAACACAAACATCAGTGCTGAAGTATAAATGAACAGGAGGAATGCATCACCGGCGATGAGGTATTGCATGATGTTGACAATCCAACTGTCTGTACCCAGTTCTACGTAGCCGACGCAGGCATGAAGAAACAGGAGAAACAGTAAAACGGGAGCGGCAAATTCCTTTAACATGTTCATGTACGTGACGCCGGCTGCGCGTGCCTCAGAAAGAGGGAATTTCTGTCCGAACAGCATGTAGCCGTACACGAATGTTGGAATAAGGAACAGGGCGACCAAAATTTCCCAACTTACCTGGAAAAGTCTCGCATCTGAACTGGCAAAAAAGTAAGCGATCAAGCCACCAAGGATAAGCCCCCCTGGCCACCCGGCATGCAGAATATTCAAATAGTGTGTTTTTTCTTCTGGATAAAGTGTCGCCGTCAGGGGATTGATAATGGCCTCACAGATACCCCAGGCAATGGCAAACATAAACATACCAACGTACAACATCCAATACGCGGCTTCATTGCCAGCGCTACCGTCACCGTATACAGGCGTTGCGGCAATCGTAACTGCTGCTGAAAGTATATGCAGAGCAAAAGCTACCCACATCAATTTTGCATAGCCGATTTTCTCGGCTAAGGCACTCGCAATTAATATGACCACACCAAAGCCAACAAATCCGCCGCCTGTAATGGCTCCAAGCTCACTCTTGGTAAACCCAAATTGTGTGGCCCAGTCACCAAGAACGCCGGCACGCAATCCGAAAAACATTCCTGCAACGATTAAGGTTATGAAACTGGCGACGAATAACCGCTTTCTATTGTCGACCATGGCGATTTTCTCCTTGGGTGGGTGGATGCTGTGAAAAGAAAATATGTCAACAATAGTAATTTATAAAAGAAAGACTCTGATAATGTTTAAACTTTAAAACACTTGTTCATGAAAATTTTTAACTTCCACCGCAGATATTAAACTTTACAGCCCTGATTCAAGTGAGGACGTTATCGCTTGTGCAGGGTGTTTCCTGATCGCGACACACACATTTATAGAGTGTCGGCAATAGCGGATACTCTTTTACTAAAATCCAGCATCATCTCTCTTGATTTAACTTCATCATAAGTTAACAGCACTTTGTCTTTGACGATAACTTCACCGTTCACGATAACTGTATCAACATTCGACGCATTAGCAGAGTATACCAATGCTGAATACGGACTATACATTGGCACCATGTTGGCTGATATTACTTCAATAATCGCGATGTCTGCCAACTTGCCTTTCTCTAATGAGCCAAGTTCATCTTCACGGTGAATCGCTCTCGCACCACCCATGGTTGCCATTTCCACGACTTTCACGGGTGGCATTACCGATCTATCTTTGTTGGCTAATTTATGAAGTTTCGCAACGTATCCCATTTGACCGATAATATCTAATGTGTTGCCGCTCATTGGGCCATCTGTGCCAAGTCCGACTCTCAGCCCTTGATCATGCATCTTCAAAGCAGGCGCAACCCCTTTGGCCGATTTAATGTTTGCAACCATATTATGGGCAACCCCTATATCCCTTGCTTTCATTAATGTGATATCGCTGTCTGTAACGAAAATAGCGTGGGCAGCAATGAAGCGTTCGTTAAGAATACCGATAGAATCGAGGTACTCGACTGGTGTCATACCATAATTATCTTTAAAGTCATTGAACTCTGTTTCTGTTTCTGCAACGTGCATTGATACTGGCAGGTTGTATTCTTCGGAAAGTAGTTTAATTTTCTCTAAATCTTCTCTATTGACGGTATGTGGAGCATGAGGTCCAAACCCTGGCGTGATCAATTCATCATCTTTATAGTTTTCGACAAATTCGATGGCTAAATCAATTTTGGCCTGAGCATCTTTACCATCTGCCGTAGGGTACTTGATAATATTCTGGGTCATTATCCCCCTTAAGCCAATTTCTTTAACCGCTTCGGCTGCACTCTCTTCGTACAGGTACATATCAACCATCGTGGTTACGCCAGATTTCGCCATTTCAATGCTGCCGTGTAAAGCACCAAGATATGACATTTCTTTGGAGACCATTTTATTTTCCAGAGGAAAGATATAGCGATTAAGACGGTCTGGCACATCATCCGCTAGGCTCCTGAATACAGCCATTGATACATGCGTATGGGTATTGATCATACCGGGCATGACAATGCCACCTGCCGCATCGATAACGTTTTTGGATGAATAGGCCGCTAATAAATCATATGAGCCGACCTCAACAATTTTCCTGTCTTTGATAATTACGACACCCGCTTGAATGACTTCTTTGTCTTCATTCATCGTTAATACAGTGCCGTTCTTAATGATTATATCGGCTGGCATGGTATTGACAGGGTATTGCAGTGCACTACATCCCCACATCGAAAGCAGAGATAATATTAAAATTGATTTTTTCATAATTTTATTTTATCTACCTTTTCACGATTCCGAAATTTAGCAACAACATACTAATAGATAGGTGGGTTTTATTATTTGCATCTTAATATTGCGTGGCATTAGACATTCGTAATTCTTTTTCAAAAAAATAGAATAAGCAGGTGACAATAAAATTATTCTACGTTAAGGAAAGAAGGTGAATATTAACATTTCAACGTTTTTTTTAATAATTAACATCCGGAACACGGTGACTTGAAAAGTCTATTCAAGCCGATGCATCATGGTCTGGTTGTAGCTGATTACACAGTGTAAATATAGAGTAGCAGACAACAACAGGATTAAGTCATGATTCGGGTTGGAGATAGGAAAACCTATCGCGTCGTTTAGTCGCGGAGAACGAAAAACGGCCATTGTATGCTGGTGCGGAGGCCAGCTAGGCGGGCGCAGTGGTTGCCCCACGTCGTCGCGGTATGAATTGCCAGCTGCGCCGACGGCTTAGCCGGGTAGTTCGGTTGACGGTCGGCGATGCAGAGATTGCCTGGCCGAACGCGATCCTCGGAAATCGGTTTAGTCGATATCCGGGACTGGCTGGCAGGTGAGGGGAATGGTCTCGCCTTTGGGGCAAGACGGATCGGGGCCGGCGGCCGAGCGGGTCTCGGGCTGCCTTTGCTCACTGTATTCAATATTGTCAAGAATGAAATCGACGTATGATTGCATACCGTGCGGCGCGTAAACGGTCGCATGCCACGACAAGGAAAAATGCCATTGGCCCATTAAAGCGCAAGCTGTCCATCATGATGTTCATAGAGTGGTTCATTTGGGGCGCTTGGTTCGTTCCATTGTGGCAATACCTGGACAAGCTTGGATTTAGTGCAACTCAGATAGCGTGGTCGTACAGCTGTACGGGCATTGCCGCCATTGTCTCACCAGTCCTTGTCGGCGTCATTGCGGATCGATATTTGTCGGCTCAGAAAGTGCTCGCGTTTCTGCACGCCACCGGTGCCGTGGTGCTCCTCGCTATTACAGAGCAGACGGTTTTCAGTTCATTCATGCCGCTGCTGCTGCTTTATGCACTGATCTATATGCCAACAGTCGCGATTACAAATAGTATTGCTTTTAGAAACCTGGAGGATACCGAGCGTGACTTTCCGCGTGTACGAGTGCTCGGAACGATTGGCTGGATTTTTTCGGGCATCGTGGTTGGATTTGTTCCGACGATGCTTGGGCTCAGCGACATATCGACGACGAATATACCTTTTGTCGTAACCGCAGTAGCCTCGATACTGCTTGCAATCTATGCGCTTTTTCTTCCTGATACTCCACCACAAAGCAGCGGCAGTGAAATAGACCTGAAGGAACTACTTGGGCTCAACGCACTTGGCATGCTAAAGGACAAGGCATTCGCTGTATTTGCACTTTGCTCTTTCTTGTTCTGCATTCCGCTTGCCTTCTATTATCAATTTGCGAACGGCTATTTGACGCAAGTCGGGTTGGAAAACGCAACCGGTTGGATGTCACTCGGACAGGTCTCGGAAATTTTCTTCATGATCTCGTTGCCGTTTTTTTTGAAACGATATGGAATCAAGAGAGTTTTGCTGTTGGGCCTGGTGACCGCGGCCGTTCGCTATGGATTCTTTATGATTGGTGGCACGGAATATCTGCTGGCGTACGCACTACTGTTTGGCGGGATCTTACTGCATGGGGCGAGCTACGACTTTTACTTCGTTACCGCGTATATCTATACGGACCGAAAGGCGCCAGCACATATGCGTTCGGCGGCACAGGGATTGCTGACGCTAATCTGTATGGGGCTGGGAAGCCTGTTCGGTAATCAGGTTGGTGGTCAGGTTCTTGAACATTTTGCCTTAACTGAGGCTGTCGGTTTCGAGAAATTCGACTGGTTTGCGGTGTGGGGTGTGGGGGCCGGTATTATTATTGTTGTGACGCTTCTTTTTATCTCGGTATTTCGTGGGTCTGAACTTTTGGATGACAAGGTGCAAACCTGAGACAGAGGAGGCACAGGTAATGTCGCAAAAAACCAAAGATCGAATACTGGGTGCGTTCTACGGTCAGGCGCTGGGCGACGCCTTTGGCATGCCGTCCGAATTATGGCCTCGATCTCGTGTCATACAGCATTTCGGCTGGATAGGCGGTTTTCTTGACGGTCCTCAAGAGAATGATGCGGCGAGATATTTCAAAGCCGCGCAGTTTACTGATGACACCTCGATGGCTATCGCGCTGGCCGATTCGATACTTGAATGCCGCGGTCGGGTCGATTCGATCGTTATTGCGGGCCGCATTCTGGCATGGGCAGAATCATTCGGTGCTTTTGACAAAAACATACTGGGGCCATCCTCCAGGGTAGCGCTAAAGGCGATAAAAGCCGGCCAGCCTATAGCCGACATTCCAAACCTGGGCGTGACGAATGGTGCCGCCATGCGCATTATGCCAATGGGTTGTTTGTTGCAGACACGCAATTTCGATGACTTTTATGCAGATATCGCGGCCGCTTGCGCGCCGACCCATAAATCAGACATAGCTATCGCAGGTGCAGTGGTCATCGCGTGGGCTATTTCGAAGGCGATCGATGGGCAAGCCTGGTCGGAGATTGTGCATACTCTGCCCCAAGTGGCACGGCAAGCGCAGCTCAGGAACGTGAACACAATCAGCGCAAGTCTTGGTGCACGCATTGAACTGGCCTTGTCAGTTGTGAAGGAGGAATGCGACATTACAGAAGCTTCAGCCCGGATCTACGAGCTCGTTGGCGCAGGTGTCACTACGATTGAAGCAGTACCCGCTGCCATTGCGATGGCAACTCTTGCGGGAGTTGATCCGAACCGCTGCGCTGAGTTCTGTGCAAACCTGGGCGGAGATACCGACACGATAGGTGCGATGGCAACGGCGATCTGCGGCGCCAACAGCGGAATTGGTGGTTTCAATGCAGCGTCTCTGCAACAGCTGATGGACGTCAACAATGTCAATTTCGATACGTATGCCGAAGAGTTTCTTAAGTACCGCTCCGCCAGGAGTTTGAGTTGACGGTAGCCGACACATTGCCTGGCAAGCTCAATACGTTGATTCCGGAGAGAACGATCTGCGTGCTTGGCGCGGCCGTCATCGATCAAATCATGGAAGTTCCAACATTACCGAAAAGAGGCGCTGATATAGAAGCCAGGAATCGGCAAACGAATATTGGCGGGTGCGGGTTGAATATTGCGTCTGCGCTACACCGGCTGAAAATTCCGTCTCTGAATGCCTTTCTAATTGGCAATGGCATGGGCACCAATCGAATAAGCAATTACTTGCAGGCTCGAGGAATCGACGTCCACCTGCCAAAGATTGGCGGCGACAACAGCTGGTGCCTGGCGTTAGTCGAGCCCGATGGTGAGCGTAGCTTTATCACAGTAACCGGCGTTGAGAACAACTGGACGCAGGCCATTTTGTGTCAACTGGACATCCAGCCAAATAGCCTGATCTATCTGTCGGGATACCAGCTGGTACCGACGGCCGACGAGGCCATCGTATCCTGGCTTGAGTCGATTGATCAGGCAGTTGAAGTTATTGTTGATTTCGGACCGAGAATCGAACAAATTCGCCCTGACATTATGGCTCGGCTGTTTGCGTTGAACTCGATTGTCACGGTCAATCGTGATGAGGCTCGCATCCTCGGCATCGACCGCCCGGTCGAGGAAGCGGCCACAAATTGGAGCATTCGGCATAATTGTCCACTGATTGTCCGTCGCGACAAGGACGGTGCATTCTTCTACCAGTCGGAACTAAACAACGGATGGGTTGAACCGTATGCGGCTGATGTCAAGGATACGATCGGTGCTGGCGACTCACACGCTGGCGGACTTCTTGCTGGCCTGTCGGCGAACTGGAGTTTGATCGACGCCATTCGGCTTGGGAATGCCATCGCATCGTACGTGGTAGAACGAACCGGTGGTGATTGTTCACCGAATCTGGAAGCGCTCCACCGGCATCTGTGCGACAGATGAACATTTGAGTTGGTCGTAAAAGAATTTGTGGACAATGAGAGAGTGATTCGCCACCAGCCAAAAAATGACTGTTGGTGGTTATCAACCGGAAATTTCGGTTCGGGCGGAGGCGGGGTCAGTCTGATCTGGGACGGCAATTGGAATGCACAGCCAAGACTCACGGATGCCGGCTGGGCTGCGGAATTTGAAATTCCGTGTTAGTCAACCTAGCCAGTTGATCGTAGATATTCCCTTAACTATTCGGAAGCTATTCCGCCAGTTGCAGCCCACCACACTGCGCCCAAAATATGTTGTCTGTACCAGGCATTTTCATAAATACCTTCTGGATGTCCCAAGCCAGTATGAAAAGATCTTCCACCTTCAAAATCTTCCTGATACCAGGCCATAGGATGGAAGTCTGGCATTTTCCCCCCGACAAAGGTGGTTTCATCTACAGTCAAAACAACTTCAATATTATCTGACAGTTCTAAATAGTTGTACCACTCTTCAGTAACTACCCATTTATTTGGTAAATGTGAGGTTGATGGATGATCCGGTTTTTCATTATTGACGATTGCCGTCGAAATGCCCGGACTTGGATGACGGTTCCACACGCCACCCAACAGTTTTACATACCATGGCCATTCCATCATTGTGAAAGAGGCTGAGTGTATCGCTACGAAGTTTCCTCCCTGATGAATATAATCTTGTAGTGCCTTTCTTTGATCATCATCCAGGATATCTCCAGATGTATTCATAAATACGATTACATCCATACTATTCAGTTGTGCCTGATCGTCAAAGAAGTCAGATTGTTCAGTCCAGGTGAGACCAAAGTGATTGTCCTGGCTTAACTCTTTAAACATCTGCACGCCACTCGGAACTGAAAGGTGCTGATAGTCCAGAGATTTCGTAAACAAAAGAACCTGGAACTGTTCCTGATTCTGCTGCAAGCGTTGTGCAAATGAATTGGTACTAACAAATGTCAATAATCCAACCAGGATAACTATTAATTTTTTTTGAATCATCATAATTTTGTTTTTAGCGAACCTTAGTAGGAATCAGTTTATTTTCAGTTGAGCGCGTTCCAAGTTTACCTGCGTCGCCATCTCCCCAACAGTAAACGTCATCGTTTGAAGAAACTCCACATGCATGATCAACACCGATAGCTATTTCTTTAAAACTAAAATCTGCTGATACAGCTGCGGGTTCGACTCGCATTGTCGTTGTACCATCACCCAATTGCCCTGATCCGTTTCTTCCCCAGCAGTACGCCTTACCATCAGCCGCAATTCCACAGGTTTGAAAGACTCCAGTCGCAAGCGAAATAAAAGAAATATTCCCGTTAATCTGTCGTGGCGTTTTTAGATTCTCGATAACGCCCAAAGCATCGGCGGTACCAATTCCCAATTTGCCATATCGGCCGCGCCCCCAACAAACGGCGTTATCCGCTGTAGTTATTGCGCACACATGATCGAGACCGACACTGATTGAGTCTGGCAGGAAATCAAACTCGCCTGTCACTAACCCAGGTGTGAGACTTCTGAAAGGATTGCCATTTCCGAGGCCCAGTAAATTGCCAAAATCGCTTGCTCCCCAGCAATATGCGATCCCTTTTGTTGTTATGCCGCATGTTGTTGCTGATCCGGCATTTAATGAGCCAAATTTATGTCCGCCAGAAATAGGTATGGGTACCAGTGAACCTTCGACTGAATTATTTCCAAGAATTCCATCTTCATTTCTTCCCCAACAGAAGCCGTCTCCATCGGTAGTTATTCCACACGTATGAGCCATTCCGGAATTGACTGATTCAAATGACAAATCGCCGGATACCGCTGTTGGAGCGGTGCTGTTTTCAGAAGAACCATTTCCGAGTCTTCCATATCTACCCCGCCCCCAACAATAAGCGTCATCGTCAACAGTGACGCCACAGGTATGATTCCAGCCAACACTAATAGACTTGAATCGAAGACCTCCGGAAACGGCAACGGACCTCATACTGGACTCAGTAGAACCGTTGCCCAACTGACCTACTGAATTGTCTCCCCAACAATACGCCCTTCCATCTGATTCCAGTATGCATGTGTGGTCCTCACCGGCGCCTACGGTTTCTGAATAAGCTGGTGCAGAAGCGATGACGGCTACTAACGACAAGGCTAAGAAGAGGTAACTTTTGCGAAATATAGTGTTCATTACGGTAGGTCTCTGTCTTTTGATTTCAGGTTATTGAGACTTTATGGGATCTTTTTCTATCCTAATGTAAACGATATCATACCATATCCATGACGTGGCCGAGGGAGTCCATGGTCGCGAATAACTTGATTACCACGCTTGCCAGCTGTGTCTTCTTCATGGCGATCGTTGCGTGGGTCTCGTATCAAAAGACGAAAGGGGAAGTCGATACACGTGACGGCTATTTCCTCGCGGGCCGAGGTTTAACGGGCGTATTCATCGCGGGGTCAATGTTGCTGACGAATCTGTCAGCGGAACAACTCATTGGCCTTAATGGTTCGGCTTATGGTTTTAATCTCAGCAGTATGGCGTGGGAGGTCACGGCCGCTTTTGCCACGATCTGCATGGCGCTGATATTTCTGCCACGCTACCTGGCAGGTGCGTTCACCACGCTGCCAGAGTTCCTGAATAGTCGATTCGACGATGGCGTGCGGCGAATGTCGGTACTGCTGTTCATGGTTGGCTACGGGCTCGTCACCATTCCGTCGGTGCTGTATTCGGGGTCGATTGCCGTTCTGCTGTTATTTGATGTGCCAAGCCTGTTGCACGTTAGTTACAGCGAGGGGCTGTTGATCACGATTGTCGCTATCGGCTGCGTCGGGGCGATGTATGCCATATTTGGCGGCCTCAAGGCTGTTGCCGTATCCGATACGCTGAACGGCGTTGGACTACTAATCATTGGTGTAATTGTCCCGGTCATCGGGCTTGCCGCGCTTGGCGATGGCAGCGTGTCGCAGGGGCTGTCGATTATCACGAGTGACCACACGCACAAACTCAATGCGATCGGCGGGCCTGAAGATCCGACACCGTTCGGAACCATTTTTACAGGCATGGTGTTCGCGAACCTGTTTTACTGGTGCACGAATCAATACGTGATACAGCGCACGCTCGGTGCGAAAAATCTTGCCGAGGGCCAGAAGGGCGTCCTGTTTTCGGGTTTCTTCAAGGTGATGGTGCCGTTCATGATGATGATCCCGGGCGTCATCGCATTTCACCTGTATGGTGAAGGTCTTTCATCCATCGACCAGGCCTACCCGAAGCTGATCAGCGATTTCCTGCCGGCGTACCTCGGCGGATTCTTCCTTGCCGTGTTGCTCGGCGCCGTGTTCAGTTCATTTAATTCCCTTTTGAACAGCGCGGCCACACTGTTCTGTCTCGATGTTTATGCCCCGATGAAGAAAACGCCGCCTGACGATCGGCAAATGGTCAAGGTGGCGAAGATCGCGAGTGTCGTTATCGCCTTGTTCTCGTTCGTCGTTGCGCCCCTGTTGCAATATGCCCCGGACGGCCTGTGGCAGATCATTCGGATCTTTACCGGCTTCTACAATATCCCGGTTGTCGTTATTGTCATCGTCGGCCTGTTTACGAAGCGCGTTCCAGCACTCGGCGCCAAAGTGGTCATTGTATTTCACGTCATCGCCTACGGATTGGCGAAATTCGTCTTTGACGACATCATCACCATTCACTTCCTGCACCTGTATGCGATCCTGTTTGGAATCGAAGTTGGTATCATGCTGGCCATCGGTGCAGTTCGGCCGCGGCCCGAAGCCTGGCAATACGTGCGTCGCGGTCTGGTCGATCTGACGCCGTGGCGGTTTGCGTTTCCGGTCGCATTCAGTTTGTTGTCGGCGGTCATTTTCCTGTATTTGCTGTTCTCACCGGTCGGACTGGTCGGCGGCGTGACCAACCTGTTTTGGCTGCTTGTCGTCGGATTGGTGGGGCTTAATGTCGCAGGATGGTGGCTGTCACGCCGTCGCCCACCGACCGTATATTCGTAAGGACAACAATGACGAACCACAAGAAACCACGACTGCGCTTTTTTGAAGACTCCCCCGGGCAGCGCCATATTGTCGCACCGGATCGTTACCTTTACGGTCAAGGTGAACCGCGCTACCGACTGGCGATTATCGGCACGGGCACGATCGGTCAGGAGCACATGCGGGTCGCCCGTTTGCTTGGGTGTGCCACCGTGCACGGCGTATACGATCAGAATGATCGAAGCGCAACAGTAGCGATCGAAGAATTTGTCAGGCAAGGCGGTGACGAGCCTGTACGTTACAAGGATTTGACCGCAGCGTGTAACGATACGGACGTTGACGCGTTGATGATCTGCACGCCGAACCATACGCACATCCAGGTATTCGATGTGGCTGCCAAATCGGGGAAGCCGATATTCCTGGAAAAGCCGATGGCGACGACCGTTACCGATGCGCGCCGTATTGTTGAGCTCGCTCGGAATTATCCGGCGTTTGTCCAGGTTGGCCTGCAGTACCGCTACAAGGCGCCGTACGTTGAAGCGCAACACGAGGTGCGGGAGCGCCGTTCAGTTGGCGACGTCAAGACCATCAGCATGAGTGAATACCGACCACCGTTTCTTGACAAAGTCGAACAATGGAACAAGTTTGCCGAGTTCACCGGTGGCACGCTGGTCGAAAAATGCTGCCATTATTTTGACTTGATGAACCTGTTTGCTGATTCAACACCCGCGCGTGTTTTTGCAAGTGCAGGACAGGCGGTGAACTTTGTGGATTTTGAACGCGACGGCAAGGTATCCGATATCGACGATCACGCGTTTGTTGTCATCGATTATGAAAATGGCGTGCGCGCCAATTTTACGCTCAACATGTTCAGCCCGCATTTCGTCGAGGAGCTGGTTATATGCGGCGACCGTGGCCGACTTGTCGCTAGCGAGCGGTTCGACTTTCTGCATGATGACGTGGCTCTCTCCTCGGTGGCCATCGAACGGGGAGAAGAGGGTGCCTCGCGGGTGATGGACGTCGGTTACGCGAGGACAATCGAACAAAGCGGCCATCACGGCGCAACGTTTTTCGAGCACATGGCATTCGTAGATCAGCTGGACGGCAAGACCTCAGACGCGGCAACGCCGTTACAGGGACTGTGGTCGATCGTGGTCGCGGCGGCAGCGCAGGAATCCGTTACCACCGGACAGCCGGTCGTTATAGACAGGTTTATCGAACAAAATGACTTGCTGCACGCACTTGAATCATAAGCAAGAGGGGACTGCTCGATGACCACTATTGCCGTCGGAAATACAGCGATGCCTGCTGTCGGCCTTGGCATCTGGAAAATAGAGCGCGAGGCTACGGCGCGTACCGTGCAGGATGCTATTTCGATTGGCTACCGTCTTATTGACAGCGCCTGCGACTACGGTAATGAGGTGGAAGCCGGGGAAGGAATCAAGGCAGCGATCTCTGGTGGCCATTGCAGCCGCGAAGACCTGTGGGTCACGTCCAAGCTGTGGAATACCTATCATCGCCCTGAACAGGTACGCGCGGCTTGCGAACGCACGCTGTCGGACCTGGGCCTCGATTTCCTCGACCTGTATTCTATTCACTTTCCCATCGCGCTTCGCTATGTGGATTTTGAGGACCGGTACCCGCCGGAGTGGATTTACGACCCGAATGCCGCGAAGCCTTCGATGGAAGTTGATGCCGTCCCGCTGCATGAGACATGGGCTGCGATGGAAAAGCTGGTCGAAGCGGGACTTGTGAAGCACATCGGTGTCTGCAATTTCACATCGGGATTGCTGATTGATTTGATGGCGTACTCCAGGATCAAACCGGCGATGCTGCAGATCGAGTCGCATCCGTTCCTGACGCAGGAACCGCTGCTGCGGCTTGCTGCCGATTTCGGCGTGGCGGTGACCGCATTCTCACCGTTGGGCGCACTGTCGTACGTATCGCTCGACATGGCGACAGAGGCCGACACGGTGCTAACCGCACCGCCGGTCGTTGCCGCCGCCAAACGTGTGCAACGGACGCCGGCGCAGGTCGTATTGCGCTGGGGCGTGCAACGTGGCACGGCGATCATTCCGAAGACCACCCGCCCTGAACGCCTGCGCGAAAACCTGGCGTTGTTCGATTTCGAATTAAGCAACGAAGAAATGGCGGCGATATCGAACCTGAACCAGGATCGTCGATTCAATGATCCCGGTGTCTTTTGCGAACAGGCGTTCGGCACGTTTTACCCGATTTACGATTGAGAGACGATGACTGACCTCGATACCGCACTGCTGACCGTTGACGATCAGCAAGCCCATCCCGACCCTTTTCCGCTCGTTGTCGGACTGCGCACGGCCGCTGCGACGATGTCTGATGTCGTCACCTGGATCGCTACGGAACGTCGCCGTCTGATCGAGAGCTTGTCATTGCACGGCGCCGTCCTGTTCCGGGGGTTCCCGGTACACAACGCAAACGAGTTTGATGCCTTTATTCGCGCTTTCGCCCTCGAGAGCTTCACCTACGAGGAATCGTTGTCGAACGCCGTCCGCGTCAACTGCACCGAACTCGTGTTTACGGCGAATGAGGCGCCCCCTGACGTCTCGATATACCTCCATCATGAAATGGCGCAAACGCCATTGTTTCCGTCACGGCTGTTTTTCTTTTGCGAGAAAGCACCGCGTGTCGATGGACAAACACCGATCTGCCGGTCCGACGTGCTGCTCGAGCGACTGGCAAAACGCGACCCGGAGTTTGTCGAGGCCTGCTCACGACTTGGAGTACGCTATTCGAATGTGATGCCGGCGCAGGACGATCCTGAGTCCGGCCAGGGTCGCAGCTGGCGCTCGACGCTGGGAGTCGACCGCAAGGTGCAAGCCGAAGAAAGGCTTGGGAATCTTGGCTATCGATTCGAATGGCTGGAGAACGATGCGCTGCGAACGACCACCGCCGTTTTACCGGCTATACGCACGCTGGTTGATGGCCGGCGCGTATTCTTCAACCAGCTGATCGCGGCTTTTCGAGGCTGGAAAGATGTGCGAAACGCTGCGCGGAAGTCAATCTGCTTTGGCGACGATTCAGACATTTCGCCGGACAGTATGCAGATTGCGATTGAATTGGCCGATGCGCTGTCATTCGACATCGCGTGGCAGCCCGGCGATGTGGCGCTCATCGACAACTTTCTCGTCATGCACGGACGGCGGCCCTTCGCCGGCGAGCGCCGCGTACTGGCATCGCTGGTTGCCGACGATGGAACACGGCTCGCCGCGTAATTATCGAGACCACCTTTTTCCGCCAGCTCCGCACGGGCAAATGCCAATGATTAGAATGATTAGGGGTCGAACCGAAATGATTAGGGGTCGAACCGAATTAATCGACACGCCAAAAAGCGGTTCGACCCCTTTTTTCCCTGGTTGGGAGATCAGACCATAAATTGGACAAAAGATGTGTGACACTGGTTAAGTTAGTCACGCAATGTGGCAACGATACGATGTTTCATTGGTCCGGACGAAAAACATAAAGAGACTATTGATGACAGAATTCAAAAGTATTGCACTCTCTGTTCTTTGTCTGAGCATTTTTGTTTCCTCGTGCTCTGATAACGAACAGGCTTTATTCACGGAAAGCGACTGGCCTGCATACGGCGGGCAAAACAACGGCCAGCGCTATTCCACACTTACGCAGATTAACCGAGACAACGTTTCCCGGCTGCAACCAGCCTGGCAATTCGACACGGACAGTGCCGGGTCGTCCCAGACCCAGCCGGTTGTCGTCGGTGGGGTCGTGTACGGCATAACACCGAATCTTGATGTTGTTGCGCTCAACGGCGCCTCAGGTGAGCTCTTGTGGTCATTCAGTGGACTCGACGGTCCGAGCGATTTCATGGGGCCTTCCCGTGGACTCGCTTTTTGGAAGGAAGGCGATAAGGAGATCCTCTTCGCCGGCATCGTCGACAAATTATTCGCCATTGACCCCGACAACGGTGAGCTGGTCGCTGAATTCGGAGATGACGGTGCTCTGGATCTTCGTACGGGTCTGCCGGGCGATACAAGCCGCTTCTATGTTTCCTTGTCGTCACCAGGGGTGATATATCGCGATACTATTATCGTCGGATTCAGAACAGCGGAAAGTCCGCCCGCTCCACCCGGCGACATACGGGCGTTTGACGTCAGGACAGGGGAGCTTGTCTGGTCGTTCCACACGATCCCGGCGGCAGGGGCATTCGGCGCTGACACCTGGCCGGAAAACGCCAGGGCAACGCAGGGAGGAGCCAATGCCTGGGCGGGTTTCGCTCTCGACGACGAACGTGGCATCGTTTATGTGCCTACCGGCTCGGCAGTACCGGATTTCTTTGGCGGCGAAAGAAAAGGGGATAATCTTTTTGCCAATTCCCTGGTTGCGCTGGATGCGACGACCGGCGAGCGACTCTGGCACTTTCAGGCCATTCGTCACGACATCTGGGATCGCGATTTTCCTGCGCCGCCTTCTCTTGTAACAGTGCAACGGGGAGGTCGGGCGGTTGATGCCGTGGCGCAGACGTCGAAACAGGGATATGTCTATTTGTTCGATCGGGTAACCGGGGAGCCACTCTTTCCCATAGAGGAACGCGCTGTACCGACCAGCTCTATTGCAGAAGAACAGGCCGCACCTACCCAGCCATTTCCGACTGCCCCGGCACCATTCGCAAGGCAGGAGTTAACGGCGGACATGCTGACCACGCGGTCACCTGAAATGAACGACTGGGCGCGAGAGCAATTCAGCAACTTTTTGAGCGCTGGCCAGTTCGTGCCGTTCGGTACCGAGCAGCCTACTGTCGTTTTTCCCGGCTTCGATGGTGGAGCCGAATGGGGCGGCTCAGCGATCGATCCCGGTAGAGGAATTATTTACATCAACAGCAATGACATCGCGTGGACCGGAGCGCTGGCGGCAAGCCCTGAAGGCATAGGATTCGCCGAGGCCTTGTATCAAGCTCAGTGCGCCGTTTGTCATGGTATCGACAGGCAAGGTTCCCCGCCCGAGTTTCCTGCGCTCACCAATGTGTCCGAGACTCTGTCACCTGACGAAATGCGAGACATTATTCGTTACGGCATTGGCCGGATGCCGGGGTTCCCGGCATTGGCGCCAGAGGCCGTCAGCGGTCTGACGGACCTTGTCCTTAATCCCGAAAGCGTCAGTTCGAGCAATATTGAGGAAGACTCGGTTCCGTCCTTGTCGTCCGACGGAAGCGACGTCCCCTACAGATTTACCGGCTACCATCGGTTTTTTGATCCTGATGGTTATCCGGCTGTTGCACCGCCTTGGGGTACGCTAAACGCGATTAATCTTAATACCGGGGAGTACCTGTGGAAGATCCCGTTTGGCGAGCATCCCGAGCTGAAGGCGCAGGGAATCGAAAATACCGGGAGTGAGAATTACGGTGGACCCGTCTTAACCGAAAGTGGATTGCTGTTCATCGGAGCAACCCTGTTCGATCGAAAATTCAGGGCGTACGATGCCGCTACCGGCGAGTTGCTTTGGGAGTACGAGATGCCGTATTCGGGGATGGCAACGCCGGCCGTCTATATGGTCGACGGTAGACAGTATGTTGTGATTGCAACGAGCAACTCACGCAACGGTCGGGCACAGCAAGGTAGCGCATACATTGCATTTGCGTTGCCAGAGTGAGCCTCCTTCGCTATGCCAAAGAATGCATTCCGGGCAATGGCACCGAACGGTCAACCGGCTTTCATCCTGTACGTGCAGACCTTCGGTGATCTCGTGACTTTCAATCCATATATTCACGCTCTGGTTGCCGACGGCGTGTTCCTGCCTTCCGGCACATTCCGGCTATTGCCGCCGCTGCCGGAGGCGGCGCTTTGCGATGCCCCTTCGCCCTCGAGAAGATGCGCTACGACGCCAAGTCCGGCATGGTCATCTATCGCTCCAGACTGCACGCCACCCTGAAACGCAACTACCAATTGGTGCCGGCTATAAAGTGGCTGAAGGATAGGAAATTTTATCGCGTCGTTGAGTCCCGGAGAACGAAAAACGGCCGTTGGGTCCTGCTTACGCCGTCATCCTGACGACGATGTCGCTTGCGCAACACCGGATCGTCTGATACTGAAATGCAATGACATCGTTCGATCACATCCCGATCATTGACGTGAGCGACATCGACCAGGTCGATGGCGCCGGTATCGATTCGATCGTCCAACAGCTTGGCGATGTCTACGGAAACGTCGGTTTCGCTTACCTTGTCAATCACGGGATCGATCGCGCCCTGATCGACGCACTGTTTCGGGCGTCAGCCGAGTTTCACGCATTACCGCCGGCGGCGAAGATGGCGATCGAGTTGAACGAGCTGCACCGCGGTTTCATCCCGATCAATACCTCTACCGACAAGAACTCCAGACTTGCCGTCGTCACGAAACCGAATCAGAGCGAGTCGTTCATCATGATGCGGGAGGCTGGCGCCGACGATCAAGCGGTGCGTTCAGGTCACTATCTGGCGGGGCCCAACCAGTGGCCGAACGAGTTACCCGGGTTTCGCGAAACCGTGGTCGCCTACCACGACGCACTTGCCGGGCTGGGGCATAAGCTTTGCCGCGCCGTCGCGCTTGCATTGGAGACGGACGTGGACGCATTCGGGGCTGCATTCGCTCCGCCCACGACGTTTCTGCGCCTGCTGCGCTATCCACCGCAACCCCCTGACCCCGCAGGCGATCTCTACGGTTCGGCCCCGCACACCGATTTTGGCTGTATCACGATACTGGCTCAGGACGAAATCGGCGGCTTGCAGGTCAGGAACACCGAAGGTGAGTGGATCGACGCGCCGTGCATTCCGGGTTCTTTCGTGATGAACGTCGGCGACATGCTGCATCGCTGGAGCAACGGTCGATTGCTGTCGACACCGCACCGCGTGATCAACCGTTCCGGGAGAGAGCGCTACTCTTGCCCCTTCTTCTTCGACCCGACGGTGACGGTTGAAGTCGAGCCGCTCGAAAGCTGTATTACGCCCGACAATCCCAGACAGTTCGACGGCATCATCTACGGCGACTTTCTGCGTGCGGAGCTGAGTGCTGGCTACGACAGACACGTGCCTGGGCCTTCGGTAGTCGATTAGCGCTCGCCTTGTCGCGGCGAAGGATAGGAAATTCTATCGCGTCGTTGAGCCCCGGAGAACGAAAAACGGCCGTTGGGTCCTGGTGCGGAGGCCAAATAGGCGGGCGCTGTGTGTAGCTCATGTCGTCGCGGTATGAATTGTCGGCTGCGCCGGCGGCTTAGCCTGGTAGTTCGATTGACGGTCGGCGATGCGGAGATTGCCTGGCCGAACGCGCTCCTCAGAAATCGGTTTAGGCGATATCCGGTACCGGGTGGCAGGTGAGGGGAATGGTCTCGCCTTTGGGCCAAGGCGGATCGGGGCCGGCGGGCGAGCGGGTCTCGGGCTGCAGGTCCCACAAACAAAAAATGGGTCGAACCGACTTTCGTCTCCTAATTCGGTTCGCCCCCCTTTTTCCTTCTTGTTGCGTACGTACAACTATTTAGTTGCCTGCGTATCATTCAGTAGAATAATTTGCAGACTGTATACAAGTTACGATAGAGTAATGAAATCGTTTTCAAGTCGACCAAATATTATAAACATTAGGTGGGATTGACAGACTTGGGTCGTAGCGCTAGATTCGCTGAAACAGTAGAAAGTTAAGTAAAACTACGTACTCAGAAAAAGACGATATACGAATTAAGTACCTAGCAGCCCGGGGACCGGGCGGGGGAGCTGATCCTGGCGCCCCAAAGGTCAGTTCGAACGACACATTTTAGCAACAGTTTCGAAGTTGCGCGTATCAGGTTATCAGCATCGCGCGAAGACAATGAGCCAATTAACTCAAAAAGATCGGGGGATCATCCTATGGCTAGTACCACAGTAAAGGCGACTGCAGTATCGACCGCTATTGCCATCGCGTTGGGCACCGCGCCGCCTATATTGGCGCAGGAGTTGGAGGAGGTCGTCGTTACCGGTATTCGCGGCAGTTTGACGGCTGCCCTGGACCTCAAGCGCGAGACTTCAGGCGTGATGGACGCCATTTCCGCGGAGGATATCGGTAAGTTTCCCGATACCAACCTGGCGGAATCGCTGCAGCGCATTACCGGCGTGTCCATCAACCGCGTCGAGGGCGAGGGTTCCGAGGTTACGATTCGCGGCTTCGGCGGCCAGTTTAACCTGGTGACCCTGAACGGCCGCCAGTTGCCCGCAGCCGATAACGCTATCAATTTCTTTGGCATCAACGCCAACCAGGGTGGCGGCAATTCGCGCTCCTTCGACTTTTCGAACGTCGCGTCCGAGGGCGTATCGGGCTTGCAGGTGTACAAATCGGGCAGGGCCGGAGTCCCGTCCGGCGGCATTGGCGGCACGATCAATGTTCAAACCATCCGACCTCTGGACGTGGGTACTCAGTTCTCCATCGGCGCCAAAGCCGTTGACGACGCCGGCGGCGATAGCACTACGCCGGAGCTTAGCGGTCTGGGCAGCTGGGTGAATGACGACGGCAGGTTCGGCGTGAGCGCCTTCGCTTCCTACCAGGAGCGCGACTACACGAATCGCACGGCGCTTGGCGGTGGCTTCTTCGTTTGGCAGACGCCATTTGATGCGACTATCCCGGCCTTCGCGAACGCCACCATCGTCAATCCACCGGGCCCCGATCAACTGGCCGGTTTTATACCAAATGCCTCTATGACGTACACCGAGGGTGAGCGAGAACGCACGAACGCTGCGATAACCCTGCAGTTTGCACCCAATGACCGCATGACCTTTACCTTGGACGCGACGTGGGCGCAGAATGATCAGTCCCAAAAGGGTGTGGGTGATCTACCCTTCTATGTTCGCCAATTCGATTTCGCCTCTTTCGATGGCAATCCTGTTTTCAGTGTTCCTACCCTGCTGGGCGAGCCGCTCGTGGCCGGTGGTGGCAGCGACTTCACCCAGGCGGGCAAGGAGCTCCCATTCCGGAATTCGCTCTTCGAACTTCGAGACGAGTTGACTTCGATCGGCGCCAATTGGGACTATCGAGCTCAATGACTCGTGGACGATGAACGTCGACGCGTATACTGCCAAAGCGACAGCCGGCGGCAACTTCCCTGATGGCTCTATGTCCAATGCCATCTCCATTGGCGGTCAGGCTGTTGCTATGCAATGGATGGACTTCCGCAACCGACATCACGCAGTCCGTCCAGGCCATCGCGGACGGCTCCGGCCCGACCAGCAACCTGGTCGGCGGTGTGGTGACTAACTACGCCGGCGGCAACGCGAACGGTGTCTTCGAAAAGTCGGATCTTGGTTCCCAGTGGATCCTTCAAGATTTCAGAGAGCAGGAAAGCACCATGGACCAGCTCCAATTGAAGGCTAGTTGGGACAACGGTGGTGCGATGCGCGCTAATTTCGGCCTGGGCTATTACGACAATGAGATTGCGCAGAATAATCTCTCCACCCGGGAAGAACTCGGCGGCTGGAACACGGGTTTCATTGGCGATATCGTGACGCTGATGGGAGAAGATGCTATCGAAGAGGTCTGCATTTCCTGCCAGTTTAATGACAATGACAATCTCATCCTGTCGGAGCAGCAACTGATCGCGGATTACACCGCCGCCGGCGGAATCCTGGCCCCGGGCGCCAGCTTTCGAGTCGTGGGAGAGAATGCGTTCTTCGTCGACCCGTTAGCATTCGCGCAGGCCTTTGACGGCTTCACCAGCGGCGGCGGGGCAGTGTACGACATCAACAATCGCAAGGTAAATGGCACAAACGACCGTACCATCAACGAATCGATGTCCTGTCGCTTTACGGCGAGATTGTCCTGGAAGGCGAAGTCGGCGACATGCCGATGCAGGTCGTGGTCGGGCTGCGCTACGAGGAAACGGACGTCGAGTCCGCATCGGTGCAGTCGATCCCAATAGCCAAGGACTGGGCGTCGGACAACGACTTCAACACGATATTCGGCCCGACAGCGGCGGTGACGCAGAAACACAGCTATGACAACATTCTGCCGAACCTCGACCTCTCGCTGGATGTCACCGACGACATAAAAGTGCGCGCGTCGATGAGCACAACCATCGCGCGTCCGGAGTTAGGCGCTATGTTCGTCGATACCAGTGCCGGTAATCCGGGCACGGCGACGGCACTGGGTGGCCAGTGGAGTGGTAGCAGGGGTAACGCGCGACTGGATCCGCTGGAGTCCAATAACCTCGACCTGTCGTTCGAGTACTACTACGGAGAAGGCAGTGCCTTTACGGTCGCCTACTTTGACAAGTCGATATCGAACTTTATCGGCAACGAGCAGGTAACGACCAACCTGTTCGGTCTGACCGATGTCGCCAGTGGGCTACCGGGTACGGTCTCGGGCGACGCCCTCGCGGCATTGGAGGCGCAAGGTTGGGTCGCGACCGAGACGAACCTCTTCACCATGACGGCTATCCTCGCTAATCCGGCTGATTTCCCGGGTGGTGCCGCTGAGTTCATCGACCCCAGTCAGCCGGGAGGTGCGCAGCAGTCATCCGACATAGCCACCGCGTACGACATACCTCCTCAGCCAGGCGATCCATTGGCCAGCTACCTCGTGCAACAACCCACGAACGCGGAGAATGCCAATATCGATGGCTGGGAGGTGGCCCTGGTGCACTTCTTTACCGGTCGCCTCGAAGGCTTCGGCATTAATGCCAACGCGACCTTGGTCAACGGTGACGTCTCATACGACATTTCCCGTCCTGAGTCTGAGGATCAGTTCGCCTTGACGGGCTTGTCGGACTCGTACAATTTCATCGCCTTCTACGAGAACGAAAGGTTTAGCGCACGTATTCTCTTCAACCACCGTGATGAGTTTTTGGCCAACACCAACGTCGGTAACCGCATACCGCGGTTTGTTGACGAGTACGAACAGCTTGACTTCAATGTCGGCTATCGTGCCACCGACAATCTGACGATTACCCTTGAGGGCATCAACATGATGGAAGAACCGATCGTCTTCCGTGGCCGCACAGCACAACAAGTACAGGCCTACATTGAGGGCGACCGACGCCTGATGTTGGGTGTGCGGTACGTCTTCCAATAGAGGTAGAAGTCGCAAGATCAAAGCAGCAACCTGGGTACCCACCGGCACGTCGGTGGGTACCACTCGCTTTCATTTTTAATACAGCCTGACCTTAAAGATCTTTCTCAGGACCTGCGGGCCATTTATGCGGTTGCCACGCTTTAAGAAGCGGCATCGGCGCTGGACCGCTTCGAGGCCAGCTGGGGTGACAAATATCCGGCGATCGGGCCAAGCTGGCGCGCCGCCTGGGACCGCGCTGTTCGACTTTCCGCCGGCGATCCGCAAAGTTTTTGTACCACCAATGCGTGCAACATTGAATCGCTGAACTACTCGCTCTGCAAGGTGCTAAAGAATCGCGATGCGTTTCCGAACAACGAATCGATCCAGAAGATAATTTGTATCTCGCCCTGCAGAACGCCTCGAACAAAAGGAACCGGCCGATTCGCGATTGGATGGCAGCGCGCAATCAATTCGTCATATTATTCGAAGATCGGGTGCCAGTCTGAAATGCAGTTACACAGTTTACTTGGCACGTCCCTGAAATCGCTACTGGGGATCTGACAGACAATGGGTGTACGGATATCCTTACCAGTAGTAAGAATGAAACCTTTGTATTTTTGAATCAATAACGCGGTTGGAATTTAAAGACTAGGTATCGTTGGATTATGAAGAATCGTAAAGTGAATATTGCAATTGTAGGTTTAGGATTTGGAGCTGAGTTTATTCCGATTTATCAAAAGCACCCGCATGCGAATATGTATGCAATCTGCCAGCGTTCGGAATCGGAGCTTAATAAAGTAGGAGATGCCTTCAACTTCGATCCAGGTTGTCGTTATCGCTCGTACGAAAAGCTTCTGGAAGATCCAAAGATTGACGCTGTGCATATAAATACACCCATTCAGCTCCACGCGGAGCACTCGCTAATGGCTCTGCGTGCGGGCAAGCATGTTGCATGTACTGTGCCGATGGCAACCAGTGTGGAGGATTGCAAGGAAATCGTAGAAACGGTCGCGGAGACGGGATTAAAATATACGATGGCAGAGACGGTTGTGTACAGCCGCGAATATCTGTTTGTAAAAGAGCTTTACGAAAAAGGGGAATTGGGAAAAATTCAGTATCTGCAAGCCAGTCATCCCCAGGATATGGAAGGGTGGCCCGACTATTGGCAGTATATGAAACCCATGCACTACGCAACTCATGTTGTCAGCCCCGTTCTTGGGCTGACTGACAAAGAAGCAGAATATGTGTCGTGTTTCGGTTCGGGAACAATCAGCGATGACCTTAGCGAAAAGTCAGGCTCTCCTTTTGCGGTTGAAACATGCCATATAAAGTTGAAGGATTCTGATTTGTCCGCTCACATTTATCGTTCATTGTTTGATACGTCACGTCAATATCGAGAAAGCTTTGATGTTTACGGATCTAAAAAGTCCTTTGAATGGCCGCTTATTGAAGGGGAGGATCCGGTTCTGCATACGGCAAAGAAACCTGAACCGGAAATACCCGAACGTATCAAGGTACCGGATTATGGACATCTTTTACCGGAAGAGATTCGCGAGTTTACATTGGAAGGAGTGTATGACGCAGATGAACATGCTCATTTATCCTTTGTCCAGGGAGGTGGCCACGGAGGTTCTCACCCACACTTAGCACATGAATTTGTCGACTCTATTGTTAACGATCGTGATCCTTACCCCAATGCGGTCCAATCTGCAAACTGGACATGTGTTGGCTTGCTGGCCCATGAGTCAGCCATGGAAGGTGGAGTCATTAAACGACTGCCCGACTTCACATTATCGGCAACATAGGAAAGTAAAATTATCTGTTATTCTAGTAAAAACGGAACGAGGCCACGAACTGATGAAAAAACCACTCTATTTATTCTCTCCCCTGATCTTCCTTTTTGTCCTGGTAGCATGCGGCGGCGGGAATAATGATACATCGGACCCAACAAGTACCTCGGACCAAACAAGTGCCTCGGACCAAACAACTACCACTGCTCAGGAATAGCGGAGGTGCCACTAAGACTGGTCAGAAAAGCAGACTTAATAATTTCGTCGATTGGGCTACTTATCGTGGCGACAATGAAGGATCTGCCTACTCTTCTCTAAGCCAAATTACGACCGAAAATGTTCAGCTGCTGGAAGAGGTCTGGACCTACGATGTAAGGAAACTTGTCGGGCCGGGTATGGAGTCGAACCCGATTATCATTAAAGGGGTCATGTATTTTGCAGACCCTGAATTAAACCTGGTGGCCCTGGATGCAGCAACCGGTGAGGAGCTTTGGCTGTTTGAGCCCGCTAAGCATGATGCCTCGGGGGGACGACTTCCCCGCAGGAATTCAGCGGGCTGAGGTGTATTGGGAAGATGAAAATGGCGAAAATGCCAGGATTTTTCATCTGGCAAAAGATGTCATTTTTGCTGTTAACCCCGATGACGGAACACTTATCGAGTCGTTCGGCAAAGGCGGGCATATTGATTTATGGGAAAACCATGTCTGGCCTGCTCATCTGGTGCAAAACAAGTTGTCCAACAACTCGCCTCCGGCTACGTACAAGAATTTCTTAATTGTAGATTCAAACGTGTTCGAGAATAGAGAGGAACCACCCGGCAATGTCCGCGCGTTCGACACATTGACGGGCGAATTCAAATGGAGATTTCACACCATCCCGTTGGAAGGCCAGCCTGGGTATGAGACCACGGAGTGGGAAGAGAATATGAACTACGGTGGCGCCAACTCATGGGGTGGATTTGTCGTAGATGAAGAAAGAGGCTGGGTATTTGGTGCTACGGGTGCAATGACCGGAGGGATCCATGGTAATGGCGGAGCCAGACCTGGTAAGAATCTCTATTCAAATTCCGTGATTGCCCTTGATGCAACGACGGGCGAGTTGCAATGGCATTTTCAAACGATGCACCACGATATTTGGGACTACGATATCGCTCCTGCACCGATGTTAGCGACGATTACCAAGGATGATGGGACAGAACAGGATGTGGTCGTGCAAACGGGCAAGCAGGGCAAATTCTTTGTATTTGACCGGGATACGGGCGAATCGCTATTCCCAATCGTTGAGAAACCTGTTCCGACTGACGCCGTACCCGGCGAAGTTCCCTATCCAACGCAACCGTGGCCGCTAAAACCAGATCCTCTGGTACGTACGTCATTCTACGAGTCTGATTTGACGGACATCACACCCGAGTCTCATGCATCCGCCCTGGAAAAGTTTAAAAAGCTAAAAGCAGGACCGATGTATACGCCTCCAAGTATCGAAGGAACCATCGTCCAGCCGGGTATTCATGGAGGAAGTGAATGGGGAGGGCCGGCCTTTGATCCGGAGACAAATATATCCTACGTAAACGTGAATGACTTTCCGTTTATTTTGACGACGGTCCCGATGCAACCTGATCAATTCGTAGATATGTCGGAGCTGCAGCGAGGTAAGACAATATACAGTGCGCAATGTGCAGCTTGTCACGGAGGTGAAAGACAAGGCGCGACCGGCCTGCCTCTGGTTAACATGGCGTTTAGTGCCGACGAATTGAAAGAGATCATTACTAAAGGCAGAAATGCGATGCCGGCATTCCAGTACTTCAAAGACGATGAATTGGATTACCTGGTCGCGTTTCTTCAAAGTGCGCCTGGTGACGGATCTACTGCAGACATTGATTTAAGTGATGAGAGTTTGACGTGGAGCGGAGGCGAAGGCGAGCTTGCCTGGTCCACATCCACACCACAGTACATTGCTGCGTTGGATTATTTTACAGACCATATGGGGTATCACGCGATTAAACCGCCATGGGGCAAACTCATTGCTATAGATGTCGCAAAAGGTGACATTTTGTGGTCGATCCCACTCGGAGAATATCCTGGTTTGGTCGAAATGGGGATTCGACATACCGGTGCTGAAAACTTTGGCGGAATGGCTGTTACCAAAGGCGGTGTGATTTTTATAGGAGCAACAGAAGACAGCCGATTCAGAGCATTTGATAAAACCAACGGCGAGCTTTTGTGGGAATTTGAAATGGATGCACCTGGCTTTGCGAGTCCCTCCACTTACGAAATTGATGGAAGACAATATGTTGCGATCGTCGCGGGCGGCGGTGGCGGTCGTTATCGTTCGCCTGTAACAGGGCCTCTTGGAACGCGGCTTCATGTATTTGCTCTGCCAGGATCAGAAGTTCAATAAGGTAAGCGGGATGCTTGAATATTGATAATTAAGTCGCGCCAAAACAAAGTACGCTGACCGGTTCATGGGATTTCGGTTCAGCGTACTTTGTAAACTTTGAACTCAACAAAGATGTGACTCAATCTACGAGACAAAAAATCGAAGGCCAAATAAATGAATACGATTTTAAATAAGAAAATACTCCTTTCTATTTTGACGTTAATTTTGTCTGGCAGCCTATTGCAATTCGCCGGAGCGCAGAACACAGATCCATTGAACATCTTGATGATTACCGGCGGGGGGCCCTGGCACGATTATGCAACGCAAAAGGATCAGATTAGAGAGGGGCTGCTGGAACGTCTTTCGAACATCGAGATTACAACCGACTACGAAGGTGCGGATACGAACACCATGGAATCAACCGATTTCTTTTTCTCCCGTCATTTGAAGGATGACTGGGCGGAAGAGTTCGACGTTGTCATCTACAATCACTGTAATCTTCAAGTAAAAGATGAAGCCTATGTAAAAGGAATCATCGCCGAGCACGTCAAGCATCAAGTACCTGCCGTTATGCTTCACTGCCCCATCCATCTCTATCAATATGCAAGGGGCGATGCAGCGGATGCCTGGTGGGATTTTACCGGTGCTGTTTCATACGTCCACGAGAAAGAAAATCATCCCAATACCTCGCCGTACACGATCGAGGTTCTGGAGCCGCAGCACCCGATCATGAAGAACTATCCTCGTTCTTGGCGGACGCCTGCAGGCGAGTTATATCTGATCGTTGATTTACATGATAATGCCACTCCGTTATCACAGGCCTATTCGGTGGAGACAAACTCCTACACTGAAACGGCCTGGACACACGAACACGAAGGTATCCGGGTTTTCACCAGTTCACTGGGGCATCATAATGTTTCGATGGGCTCAGATGTGAACTTGAATCTTGTTGCGTCGGGCGTGCTCTGGGCGGCAGGGAAACTTGAAGAAGATGGTTCGCCTGCCCCGGGATATGAAGGAGAGCGTGGACTTGGGTGGATCTCTCTCTTGGACGATACGCTCAACGGTTGGATTGAAAGCGGCGGTGTCGTGGATTGGACGGCTCGTGCCTGGTACGGTGGGATGGTCTGGCCGACCGCCGATAATGCCTCGACCGGAGAATCGTTCCGACTTGACGGCGACACCCTGATTGTCGAGGGGGATCAAAGAAATCTGTTCTATGACGGCACGATCGCTGGCGGAAAGTTCAAAAATTTTGAATTCAAGGTTGATGTCTATACCCATCCTGGGTCGGCTTCAGGGGTCTATTTTCATACCCAGTACGAAGAGGAGGGAACTCCTGCCTTCGGTTATGAAGCTCAGATTAACGCCAGCCGGGCCGGTGAGAGCAAGACCGGCAGCGTGATTGGGGGAAGCGAGGTGAAAACTGCCCCACACGGCGACAACGAATGGTTCAGCTACTACATCAAGGTTGACGGCAAGAAAGTGACGGTAAAAGTGAATGGCGAGACGGTCAACGAATTCACCGAACCTGCAGATGTAGATGGACCGGCCGGTCTCCACCGGGGCACGATCGGCCTGGAGTCCGTGGGCTCCGACAGCCGTGTTCACTTTCGGAATCCGATGATTCGTCTATTGCCGGATAAATAATTAGAGAAGGGGTGCGAACTACAAGACCGGTAAGTGGAGCAAGAGAACCACGATGGACACGACACTGGGCATAGATCTTGGCACACAAGGCCTGAAAGTTGTTTTCTATGACTACAAGGCTCGCGAAGCCGTCGCCTCGGCATTCGCCATCACGCGACGAATGTCGCGCTCGTAGCGTTGTTACCCATTAGCAATTGACCTGCCGTGATTAGCAGTCGCCCCTGACGATGTAGTCGTTGATGATATTTTCAACCAACTCCTGTTTGCCGCTGACCTGTTGTGGCTCCCCATTCGCGGCAGCAAGGTCACGCAATGCCAGGAAGTCCAGATTACCATCTTCGAAATGCTTGCCGTCACCGGAGTCAAAACTGGTGTAGCGGCCGAACCGCAGGTTTGCGGATCGCGAATCACTGAGAACACGGTCGGCGATAACAAGCCCGCGTGCGAACGAGTCCATACCACCGATATGGGCAATGAACAGGTCATTTGGATCTGTCGATTCTCTTCTTACTTTGGCATCGAAATTGAAACCACCGTTGCCAATGCCACCGGCCTCAAGCACAACCATCATGCCATGCACGCAATCATACAAATCGCTGGGAAACTGGTCGGTGTCCCAACCGTTCTGTGGGTCACCACGATTCGCGTCAACAGACCCGAGCAGCCCGGCGTCCGTACACATGCGTAGGTCGTGTGCGAACGTATGGCCCGCCAACGTTGCGTGATTCGCTTCGATGTTCAACTTAAAGTCTCCAGCCAATCCATGGTGACGAAGAAATCCGATGACCGTTTGCGCATCAAAATCGTATTGGTGCTTCATCGGCTCCATCGGTTTCGGTTCAATCAGAAATGTGCCTTCAAAACCATTTGCACGACCGTAGTCCCTGGCTTTCTCCAGAAACATCGCGAAGTGCTCTAGCTCGCGTTTGGTGTCGGTATTCTGCAGGCACGCATATCCTTCGCGACCGCCCCAGAATACATAGTTTTCGCCTCCCAGCTCTATCGTCGCGTCCATCGCCGCCTTGACCTGCGATGCAGCATAGGCCAGAACTTCAAAGTTCGGGTTGGTAGCCGCACCGTTCATATAGCGAGGATTAGAAAAAACGTTTGCTGTTCCCCAAAGCAACTTCATGCCGGTCGCTTTCTGCCGTTCCTTCGCGAGGTCGACAACCGCCTGCAAGTTTTTTTCCGATTCGGCAACGCTATCGCCTTCCCAGGCCATATCGAAATCATGAAAACACCAGTACGGCACATTGAGTTTTGTAAAAAACTCGAATGCGGCGTTCATTTTCTCGGTGGCATTCGCCAGTGGGTCACCGGTGACTGTCCACGGGTGTACGCGGGTGCCCGGCCCGAACGGATCACCGCCGGTTGCGCAGAATGAGTGCCAATAGCAAACGGCAAAGCGCAAATGCTCCTCCATTGTTTTGCCGGCAACCACACGTTCCGGATCATACGTCTTGAATGCCAACGGGTTGTCGGAATCAAGCCCTTCGTGTTTGATCTGATCGACATCTGGAAAGTAGGGCTTGTCACCCGTAAACACTGTACGACTCATGTTATTGCCTCATCTTGGATATTTGTTCAGCTATAGAGCTCGGCGACTTTTTCGGCCGCTCGCTGATATTCTTTGTAAGTATCAATGTAAAAATCGACCGCCGACGGACGCGGATCCAGACTCCGTTCGGGGTCCCGTTGCAGATGTTCACCGACCAGGTTACCCAAATCGTCGGGCCGGTCTTCGAGCATCGCCAGCGCCTGCAATGCGGCACCAAAACCTGCGCCTTCGCCATGCTTGAGAACCGTAACCGGCGTGTCACAAATGTCGGCGACGACTTGTCGCCAGGTTGCGCTGTTCACGCCACCACCAGTGAGTACGATCTGCTCTGCGGATATTCCGAGTTCGGTCAATTCATCGAGGCCAAATCGAAGCGCAAACGTCGCACCTTCAACCGCTGACCTAAGAATGTTTTCGGTGCGCGCATTGCGACTGTCCAGACCAAAAACGCAACCTTTTGCGTCGGGCAGGTTCGGCGTTCGCTCACCATTGAAGTACGGCACTGTAATGACGCCGTTGGCCCCTCTGTTCGAGGCCTCCAGCTGCGCCTCGAAACTCGCGATGTCGGCTTGCACCAGATTGCGCATCAGCTCTGTACTAACTGTGCAATTCATCGTGCACAATAATGGCAACCAGCCGCCTGTTGACGAACAGAACGCGGCAATATTGCCTTTCTTGTCGATGACGGGCTTGTCTGAATAGGCGTATACGGTGCCGGACGTACCAAGGCTCATGGTGACGACGCCCGCGGCAACGTTGCCAGTACCCAATGCACCCATCATGTTGTCGCCGCCGCCGATCGATACCGGAACACCAGAGGGTAAGGCCAGTTCCTTCGCAATCGACGGCAGCAATTCACCAATCGGTCCGTTGTCTAGCCTTACGTCTGGCAGACACTCTCTCAGATCCCGATCGGGATCTATTGCGGCCAACATCTTCTCTGACCAACTGCGAGTCCTGATCTCCAGGAACCCGGTTCCTGATGCATCGCCAGCCTCCATTGTGCGCTCGCCCGTCAGATAGAAATTCAAGTAGTCGTGCGGCAGCAGAATGGAGTCCATCTGTGCGTATAGGCCTGGGTGATAATCTTTAAACCAGCGTATTTTGGATGCCGTATAGCCGGGTAAAACAGGATTGCCGGTTTCTTCGATACAAGCATCGTAGCCACCGAATGCGTCCATGATTGCGTCACATTCAGCACCCGTTGACGTGTCACACCAGAGCTTGACCGGCGCCTGAACCTCGCCAGCTTTGTCTAGCGGCACGAAACCATGTTGCTGACCTGATACACCGATCGCTGCGACACTTTGGCGGACATCTTTTCCGACCTGCTGCAAAGCCTGTCGCAGGGCATCTATCCACCAGTGCGCCTGTTGTTCTGCAATCCCCTCTTCTGTCTGATAGATGTCGAGCGGCGCACTTTCCACAGCTACGGTCTCGCGAGCCAAGAAGTCATAAAAGACGACTTTGACGCTTTGCGTACCCAGATCGATGCCGAGGACTGTTGACACAGGTATTGCACCATCCCTAGATCAGCAGAAAGAAAACGTTTACATTTTAAACTGGGATGCGGCGAATTTTCAAATGCAAATAGTCTGCTACGCGTGAAAACGGCTAAGAATAGGGCTTGCCAGGCACAAATTCGTAGATTGTGCGCTGTTGATAGACGTCTCCAGGTGCCAATCGCGCGGATGGGAAAGCCGGCTGATTTGGTGCATCGGGGAAGCGCTGGGCTTCCAGACACAGTCCGGCGCGCGGTCGAAAAGGATCGGTGAGATAATCGCCCGTGTAGAGTTGTAGTCCAATTTGAGTTGTGTGCAGGTGCATGGACAGACCGCTCTGCGGAGACGATAGCGTGGCAACCCTGTGCAGCGTTCCGTCGCCGTTTTTCAAAACGAAATTATGGTCGTACTGTCGGCGTTGACCATTCTCTGAGTTCGTTGTACGCATCGCTGTGCGGCGACGAAGGTCAAATCTTGTGGCCTCTACCTCACGAATTTCACCGCTGGGAATCTTGTCACCATCAACGGGCGTGAATTGGTCTGCTTCGATTTGGATGTCATGTGAATCGATCGACTGTTGTTGCTTGTCGAGATTAAAATAGGCGTGGTTGGCGAGATTCACGACCGTGTCTGAATCTGTTGTCGCCTTGTAATCAATGACCAGTGAGTAGTCAGTAACTATTTGATATTTAACGGTGACTTCCAGTTTTCCCGGGAAACCGCTTTCGCCGTCAGGAGACACATAAGAGTATTGGACCGCGGTTTCGTTTTCCAGCGAGCGCATCTGCCAAAAGCGTTGATGAAAGCCGTCCCTACCACCGTGCAGACAGTTTCCGGTCTCATTCGGATCTACTGAAAAGACATTGTCGTCAAGCGAGAAGCGCGCAGCACCTATGCGATTCGCGAAACGACCTACCGTCGCACCCATGTAGAAATCGTCACGCAAATAATCGTCGAGGTTCGCGTAGCCAAGCACGGCATCAACAACACCAGATTCGGTTGGCACGCGTATGGCCTGAATGGTCGCGCCAAAATTCAATAGCGTCACCTCCATACCTGCGAGCGACCTCAGCGTTATTGCTTCGATCGATTTCGTTGCATCACCTGACTGCACTAAACGTTCCTTTGGCGAAGGTCGATTGATCGATCAATTGTAAACGTATACCCTGCTAGCGGCAAAAACCACTTACTTCTTCCAGAGACTACCTTTGAAGCAGGCGTTAAACGATACTGTTCCGCAACAAGGAGCTGCTGAAGCAGAGGACATGCCAGACGTATCCATTAAAGAAGTTGCGCGGCTTGCCGGCGTGTCGATTGCCACCGTCTCGAGATGCATCAACAATCCTGAAAAAGTTACCGCGAAAACGCGGCTTAAGGTTCAGGACGCAATTCGTCAGACAGGCTACTCGCCGAATACACTGGCGCAGAGCTTTCGACGTGGTCGCACGAATATCGTTATGGTGGTGTTGCCGTCTGTAGGCGACCCGTTTTTTACCGCCGTGATGACCGGCATTCGGGGCGCGGCACGAGCAAAAGGCTACTCGGTCCTGATTGAGGAAACACAGTTCAACACAATGACCGCCGATGAGATTGGCGCGATGCTCGTTTCGAATCAGACAGACGGCATCATCTTGCTGGCCAGCATGTCACCCTTTGGTAACGAAGTTCTGTCAGCGAAGAGCAAGCGAAGGTTGCCTATTGTTATAGGCTGCGAAACCGTGTCGCCTGAATTGGCCGACTTTCCGAGCGTGCACATTGACAATATTGCCGCCGCAAAAGAGGCAACCAATTACCTGATTTCACAAGGGCATCAGCGTATCGCTATGGTGTGCGGACAGGCGTCATCACTGCTGACAAAGGACAGGGAATTCGGCTACCGCGCTGCAATGAAGCAAGCCGAATTGTCGATAGAAGATGGCTGGGTTGTTGAAGGTGACCTCACTATTGCGGGGGCGCGAAAGGCCACTCGCAATCTGATGAATCATGGCAATAGGCCGACCGCGATTTTTTGTGCGAACGATGAAATGGCCATTGGTTGCCTTCACGAGGTCAAGTCTGCCGGACTGCAAGTCCCGCGTGACATTTCGATCGTTGGGTTCGACGACATTCGCTACGCCGAAGTCACCGATCCGCCGCTCACGACGATCAGTCAGCCTGCCGAAGAAATCGGTGAGCGGGTCATGTACCGACTGTGTCGCCGCATCGAGGCGGGCAATGGCACAAGTAGCTCACCTGAAATCGTGCCGCACAAACTGGTCATCAGGCAGTCTGTTGCCAAACCAGCCAGCTAGTTGTTGTCCTTTATTAGCAGTTACCGGTCTCCAAAATCCTCGCTGCGGACAGGCTGAGCCTTTTCCCATTCCTCCTGGTCGACGTTTCGAACCTTCTGGGTAAAGACATAGACCCCAAGCTTGTTGCCGACCACCAAATCGAGCAGCCCATCCCCGTTGATGTCTCCGCTTACCAGTTGCCGTCCGATGCCCGCCTGGTCGTCGATCTGATGAGGCACGAAGTCGACCTGGCCATTCTGGCGTGTGAGCCGGAAATAGTAGACCACGGGGTCCTGTCGGGCGCCGGGGTCCTTGAAGTCGTGAGCCCGATAGGTCTTTCCAGTCACAATGTCTTTCAGGCCGTCGCCATCCACGTCGGCAAGCTCTACGGCGTGGAGCTGGGAGAACTGAACCCCATAAGGGTTGTCGGTATTTGTCGCCTCCTTGCTCATAATGACGCGCTCCTGGAAGGTGATCTTGTCACCAGTTCGGATCTGTTCAAACCAGGCGAGGCCCCAGCCGTGAGCGTCCAGGCTGGTGATGATGTCGTTGAGCCCGTCGCCATTCACGTCATAGGCATACATATTGGCTCCCCCCTTCAACAAAATATTCCACGCGTCGGTTCCCTTCCGATCAATGAACGGGAAGGGGTGAAATGCCCAATCCGGATCGCCTTCAAGGGAGGCGGGTTGTTGCAACCATCCATTCCCGTGCATGAAGTCCATGCGTCCGTCGCCGTCGACATCCCCAATTCCCATTCCGTGGGTGTAGTGATGAATTTCCTCTTCGTGGGTCGATATCGGGCGAAAGATCCAGGGAAGTGTTGGAGCTACAGGGTTCGGCGACACATAACCGTAATGTTTGCCGTAGGCCATTAACAGTTCAGGCACCCCATCGCCGGTTAGGTCTTTGAAATCAGGTGCTTCGTTTTTAACACGGTCTATGACGAAGTGGCGCTCCCAGTGCTCCGGCCGCTCCGGGGGCCGACCACTGAAAGATTCGCCCGGGTTCTGGTACCAGTAAGCAGGGGTATTGGGAAGTCCCGCTGTCAGGACATCCGGCCAGCCGTCCGCATTGATATCGAAGACGTATGAAAAGAAATTGTCGTTAGAGTAAATCCCAAAATCGTATGGCAACCGCTTGGTCGGCGCCACCGCCGGATAGAATTCGTAACGGTGGGTGAAGTCGGGACCCAGCCATATGTGCGGTCCACTAACGATATCCTGGTGGCCATCCTGATTAAAGTCGCCGAAACTGGCGCCTTCCGACCAATAGACGGGGGTCAGTTCCTGTTTTTCAAATTCACGAATAACAAGGTCGTTGGCCTGAGCGGCGACCGTTAAGTATAAGCAGGTGAATATCAATGTTGCGACGCGCTGAATTCTGTTCATCTCAGTACCTCATCCCGGTCATCCCGGCTTTGCACCTGGGTGTCATCAAGCGTGACCGTAATGACCCCGCTTGCCGTCAGATCGCCGAAAAAATTCGTGCCTTTCAGCATCACCGCGAAAGACTGTTTATAATATTTGCTCGTCTTGAAAACGATTACATTACTCTATCGTAACTTGTATACAGTCTGCAAATCATTCTACTGAATAATACGTAGGCAACAAATGGTTATACGCAGGCAACAAGTAATTACTTCTTAAAATAAATTGGTTACGAATCGGATTATTGCTCATGCAACGCTTCCCGTGCGGATTGCGCCGGGCGCTCAGAGAGACGAGCTCCGGCGAGACCCGGTTCACCCGGACGCCCAGGGCCCCCTCGATCCCCTCAAGCATCAGATCGACATTGCCGATCTGCAGAACACCCGTGATCTTTTTGCTTTTGATCGCCTCGTCCTCGATCCTGATGGCGATGGTCGTGTAACGCGCCACCTCGTCCACGACCGACTGCAGCTCCTCGTCATAGAAAACGAGTTGACTCTGCGCCCAGGGCAGTCGCTCGGCGAGGTCCTGCTCGGAGACAAGTTCTTTGGTTGCGCCCGTCGCTGAAGTACGTGATCTGGAAGGATCGTATGGCGGCGGCCAAGGACCTGCGGGCCAATTATGCGGCTGCAACGCTTGCGGAAGCGGCATCGGCGCTGGACCGCTTCGAGGCCAGCTGGGGTGACAAATATCCGGCGATCGGGCCAAGCTGGCGCGCCGACTGGGACCGTCTGACCGCGCTGTTCGACTTTCCGCCGGCGATCCGCAACGTTATTTATACCACCAATGCGATTGAGTCGCTGAACTACTCGCTGCGCAAGGTGCTAAAGAATCGCGGTGCGTTTCCGAACGACGAATCGATCCAGAAGATTTTGTATCTCGCCCTGCAGAACGCCTCGAAGAAATGGAACCGGCCGATTCGCGATTGGAAGGCAGCGCTCAATCAATTCGTATTATTATTCGAAGATCGGCTGCTAACCTGAAATGCAGTTACACAGTTTACTTGACACGCCCGCCGGGGAACCTCGACAACATGACTACTTTGAACCTGGTCGACTGGACAGTCGTTGGACTGTATTTTCTTGTACTGCTGATCGTTGTAATCGCGGTAACGCGCAAGCAGCAAAACACAACTGATTATTTTCTCGCTGGCCGGAATGTCGGGTTCTTTGCGATTGGCGCGTCGATTTTTGCCTCGAACATCGGTTCGGAGCATGTCGTTGGCCTGGCGGGGCAGGGCGCGTCGACCGGGCTTGCCATGGCGCATTACGAACTTCATGCGTGGATCGTCGTGCTGCTCGCCTGGATCTTCGTGCCGTTCTACTACGAGTCGAAAGTCTTTACGATGCCCGAGTTCCTCGAGCGGCGCTTCGGCCCGAAGCCGCGCTGGATGCTGTCGCTGGTATCGCTTGCGGCCTATGTGCTGACCAAGGTGTCGGTGACCGTCTACGCCGGCGCGGTGGTATTCAGTACGCTGCTGCCGGACACGTTCGGCTCGCCGCAGAATGCGTTCTGGGTTGGCGCGATCGCAACCGTCGTGCTGACGGGTCTGTACACCGTCGCGGGCGGCCTGCGCGCCGTGCTCTACACGGACTCGGTACAGGCCGTGATCCTTATCATCGGCTCGGTGGCAGTGACCTGGTTCGGACTCGAGCGGCTCGGCGGCTGGGGTGAGTTGCGGGAGTTCACCAGCCAGAATGTCGCGCAGTACGCACTGTGGCGGCCATTGTCCGACCCGGACTTTCCCTGGCTGGGGATCCTGATTGCATCGCCCATCGTTGGCATATGGTACTGGTGCACGGACCAGTACATCGTGCAGCGTACGTTGGCCGCCAGGGACTTGAAGACGGCCCGGCGCGGCGCCCTGTTCGGCGCGTTTCTCAAGGTCTCGCCGGTGATGATCTTCCTGATCCCGGGCCTGATCGGTGCCGCGCTGCATGCGCGCGGCCTGATAGCGATTCCGCTGACATCGGCCGGCGGTCTTGCCGGCGACCAGGTGTTTCCGACCATGGTAACGACGCTGCTGCCGGAGGGCCTGCGCGGCCTCGTCGTTGCGGCGTTGATGGCGGCGCTGATGAGCTCACTGTCGTCGCTGTTCAACTCGACGGCAACGCTGTTCACCGTGGATATCTACGAAAAATTGCGCCCCGCAGCAAGCCAGCTGCACCTTGTCACCGTCGGCCGCCTGGTCACCGTGGTCGTTGTGTTGCTCGGTCTCGCCTGGATTCCGATAATGCCACTGATATCGGAGGGAGGTCTGTACCAGTACCTGCAGAACGTGCAGGGGTATCTCGCGCCGCCGATCACCGCAGTGTTCCTGCTGGGCCTGTTCTCGAGCCGCATCAACACTCGCGGCGCGGTGTGGGGACTCGGTCTGGGCTTCGTGCTCGGCATGAGCAAGCTCGTCATACAGGCCCTGTTTGGCGAAGGCAAGATCGAGTCGCCCGCGTTGCTTGCGGCGATTGGCGACTTCAATTTCCTGTATTTCTCCGGTGTCCTGTTCGTGATCTGCGTTGTCACCATCGTCGTGGCCTCGCGGACCGACGCCGCGCCGGATCGTGAGCGCATTCGCGGCCTGACCTATGACTCGATTGACCGTGCCGCGGTGCGCGCCAGCTGGGATCGCCGGGATGTCGCCGCCACCGCGGTTGTGCTGGGGCTGGTCGCTGCCCTGTACCTTTACTTCTCGTTCTGGGTCGGCTGACGGGGCGGCTGTGACCGGATATTGGAAGCCATTGTGAGATGAATTATGGGACGCAAAATCGGGTACGCTGAAAGGCGACGAGCTGGATGTATTGATGCTTCTCTTTGAGAAGTATGAAGATGAACATTTTGCGATTCCCACATCAGATCCTGTTGAAGCGATAAAGTTTCTGATGGAGCAGAACAGTCTGTCGCGAAAAGATTTGGAACCCTATATCGGCGCGAGCGGACGTGTGTCTGAGGTGTTGAATAGAAAGCGAAATCTAACGCTGGCAATGATTAAGAAGTTGCATGCTGGATTGAAGATTCCTTATGGAAGTCTTTTTCATTAGATTTCAGTAATGACTTACTGATACTGACACAAGAATCCGCAGTCGGCGTGTCCGACACTTTTCCGACATCAGCTATGCATTGTTATGCTTTGTAGGGCGAAACTGCAACGAACGCCGTTTTTCAGGCTTTATTTTTCAACAAGTTATGGCGGCCTTGGAGGCTATGAACCTAGCGCCCGTAGAGCCTGGCGCCGCCTGATTGCGATCCCGGCATCCCGGACTATCCCGGCAGATTTCAAATTGGGACGTTGTCCAGGTGCCGATCAAATACAGCTGGCTGTTGTCAACCTGGCTACAGACGCTCAATTACGGTAGTAATGCCCTGTCCCAGTCCAACGCACATCGTGGCAATGCCCAACCTGCCTTCGTTCTGTCGCATTACGTTCAGCAAGGTACCGGTGATGCGGGCCCCGGAGCAACCGAACGGATGCCCGAGCGCAATGGCGCCGCCATTCAGGTTGACCTTTTCGTCCAGGACATCCAGCAGACCGAGATCCTTCAACACGGGTAATGCCTGTGCTGCGAAGGCCTCGTTCAGTTCCACGTGATCGATGTCGGACATGCTCAGCCCGGCACGTTTCAGCGCCTTGTGCGTCGAGGGGACAGGCCCGTATCCCATAATCGACGGGTCGACCCCGGCAACTGCCATCGCGCGAATCCGTGCCAACGGCTTCACACCCAGTACCTCTGCACGTTCGGCCGCCAGAACGATCATACAAGACGCGCCGTCCGTTACCTGCGAAGAACTGCCCGCCGTGACAGTTCCGTTCTTTGGATCGAAAACCGGCCTGAGTTGAGCAAGCCCTTCGACCGTCGTATCCGGACGAATGGTTTCGTCCTGTTCGACCAGTACTTTGAAACCATTGGTGTCGTGACCTTCGATCGGGATGATTTCCTCGTCGAACCTTCCTTCCACGGTTGCCGCGTGGGCGAGACGGTGCGAACGGGCAGCGAACTCATCCTGAGCTTCGCGCGTGATGCCGTGCATCTTGCCCAGCAACTCTGCGGTCAGGCCCATGGAGCCGGCGGCTTTGGCCGCATGCTTGGACAAAGCGGGATTGATATCGATTCCGTGAGTCATGCCGATATGGCCCAGGTGTTCGACGCCGCCGACCACAAACATGTCGCCATTTCCGGTCATGATCGCTTGCGCGGCACTGTGCAATGCCGACATGGACGAGCCGCAGAGGCGATTGACCGTCTGACCGGCCACCTCGTGTGGTATGACTGAAAGCAATGCCACCATCCGGGCAATGTTGGCGCCTTGCTCGAGTGTCTGATTGACGCAGCCCCAGAGCACATCTTCCACTTCTGCCGGGTCAAGTTTGGGGTTGCGCGCAAACAGGCCGTTTATCAACGCCGCTGATATGTCGTCCGCGCGAGTGTGGCGGAAACAACCGTTTTTGGATCGCCCCATCGGGCTGCGTGCAAAATCTACGATTACCGCATCTCTCGGATTCAGGCTCATTTCTTTACTCCCGCTTGCAGCTTAGTGCCGAAGAAGGCGTCGCCACTGGCGGCCATCTCACGCAGTTTTTCAGTGGGCAGATACATGTTTTTCAGCGGCCCCACTGTCGCCGCAAGCTCATCGGCCCTGGCTACGAATTTGTCGATCCCAAAGTCGTCGATGTAGTGAAGCGCGCCGCCCCGGAACGGTGGGAAACCGATTCCGTAAATCAGGGACAGGTCGACGTCAGTGGCGGATGCTGCGATGCCGTCTTCGAGACAACGCACAGCCTCAAGGCACATGGGGATCATCATCGAGTCAACGATCGCCTCATCGCTGAGCGTCTCGTTGCCGTCGATGACCGGCGCGAGAAGTGCTGCGACTTTTTCATCCGGTATCTTTTTCGGGCGCCCCTTCTTGTCAGCCTCGTACGCGTAGTATCCGCGGCCATTTTTCTGGCCAAAGCGCTCATTCTCGAACATCACGTCGTGGCTGGTCTTGAAGTCGTACTTCATGCGGTCGGGGAAACCTTCCGCCATGACGGCGCCGGCGTGCACGCCCGTGTCGATGCCTACAACGTCGCACAGGTAGGCAGGCCCCATCGGCCAGCCAAAGCGCTCCATCGCGCGGTCGATCAGCGTGAAATCAACGCCGCGTTTTACCAGGCCCAGGAAAGCGCCGATATACGGCGACAGGATCCGATTCACCAGGAATCCCGGGCAATCGTTGACGACGATCGGCTTCTTGCCCATGGCCAGTGCGTAGGCGACTGTCCTGGCTACGGCTTCCTCTCCCGTCTTTTCTCCCCGGATAACTTCGACAAGCGGCATCCGGTGCACCGGGTTGAAAAAGTGCATGCCGCAGAAGTTCTCGGGGCGCTTCAAGGGCTCTGCGAGATGCGTGATCGAAATGGTCGACGTATTGGACGCAAGAATCGCGTCGTCACGAATCTGCGCTTCCGTCTCCGTCAGGACGGCGTGTTTGATCTTCGGATTTTCCACGACAGCCTCGACGACAAGGTCTACATTGTCGAAACCGTCATAGCTGAGGGACGGCTGAATTTTGTTGAGGACGCCCGCCATTTCGGCAGCAGACATCTGTCCACGTTCAACCCGTTTGGCAAGTAATTTGCTGGCTTCCGCCAGGCCAAGATCGATTCCGGCCTGAGCGATATCCTTCATGACGATTGGCGTGCCTTTCAGCGCGGACTGGTAAGCGATTCCGCCGCCCATGATCCCCGCGCCAAGCACCGCGGCTCGTTTCACTTCCCTGGCCTTCTTCGCCAGACTCTTACTGCTCCTGGAAAGCATCTGATCGCTTATGAACAGACCGATCAGGTTCTTCGCTGCCAAAGTACCGGCCATCTTGGCGATACCCCTGGCTTCCTCTCGCAGAGCGTCATCCCGATTCATCCCTGCGGCTTTTTGCATGACCTTGATTGCGGTTATTGGTGCCGGATAGTGCGGTCCCGCCTGACTGGCAACGAATGCTTTGGCCGTCTCGAACACCATCGTGGCCTCGATCTCATTCAGCTTCAGCGGTTCCTGTTTTTCCCGCCGCTTCGCCTTGAAGTCGAGCTTGCCGTCGATGCACTGTTGCAAGAGGGACACAGCTGCGTCGCGCAATAACTCGGGTGAAACAACCGCATCTACAGCGCCGTAGTGCAGGGCCTGTTCTGCCTTCTGCTCCTTGCCCGAGGCAATCCACTCAATCGCGTTGTCTGCGCCGATCAGGCGTGGCAAGCGCGTCGTGCCGCCGTACCCGGGAATAATGCCCAGCTTGGTTTCCGGTTGACCGATGCGTGCCGTTTCCGACATGACCCGGTAATCGCAAACCAGACACATTTCGAATCCTCCACCGAGGGCGATACCGTTGATGGCGGCCACTGTGGGTACCGGCAAATCCTCAAAGGCATTGAAGACATCCAGGTTAATCCTGAGAATCTTGTCCGCTATCTCGGCTTCGCTTCCACCGAACTGCGCGGCGAATTCCATGATGTCCGCGCCCACGATAAAAACCGGTTTGCCACTTGTAACGATCACACCATTGAGCGATGTATCGGCCGCGATTGCGGCAGTCGCCTCCTTCAGCTCGTTAACCGTCAATGCATTGAACTTGTTGACTGAGTCATCCTGCAGATCGAAGCAGAGTTCCGCGATGCCATCGGCAGTCGCCTGTACGGTTATCGCCTTTCCCGAGTAAATCATTGCTGTCCTTCCAAGTTTTTGATCAGGTTTGCCTAGAATATGAACTGGTTCTCGTCCATTGTCATGAGCGAGTCAGGACCCGTCGACATCGTTTCCAGCAGGGAGGTGGTTCGCGGCAGGATCTTGGCGAAATAGAACTCCGCGGTCTGGATCTTCGCGCGATAGAACGCCTCTTCCGTCGTGCCTTGCTCCAGCCTCCTGTACGCGGCCCGTGCACTGGCTGCCCATGCAACGCCAAGCAACACGTAGCCGGAGAACATGATGTAGTCGACCGAGGCTGCGCCCACGGCGTCGCGGTCGCGCATGGCGGCAAAGCCGATTTTTCGGGTCAGTGACTTCCACTGCCTGGTGAGTTGGACCAGTGTCTTTAGGTGCGGCCGGAGTTCCTTGCGGTTGCGCGATCGTTTGCAGAAGTCGAGGATGAAACTCGTGACTGGTGCAAGCGCCTCGCCGCGAGTACCGAGCACTTTCCTGCCGAGCAGGTCCAGTGCCTGGATGCCCGTGGTGCCCTCATAGAGCATGCCGATCCTGGCGTCACGAACATTCTGTTCCACGCCCCACTCATTGATATAGCCGTGCCCCCCAAAACACTGCAGACCAAGATTGGCGCTTTCAAATCCGGTCTCCGTCAGGAAGGCCTTAATGATGGGCGTCAGGAAACTGAGTACGTGGTTGGCGAGTTTCCGGGCTTCCGGGTCGTCGGACTTGGTCAGTATGTCGCCCTGGGTGCTGGCGAAGTAGATCAACGTGCGGCCGCCTTCGGCGAACGCTTTTTGCGTCAGCAACATGCGACGCACGTCGGGGTGCACGATGATCGGATCCGCAGGTCCGCCGGGATTCTTGTGACCTGACAGGGACCGCATCTGCAGACGGTCACGGGTGTAGGCGAGGGAGTTCTGGAAAGCGAGTTCTGAATGTGCGAGCCCCTGTAAACCGGTGCCGAGTCGGGCGAAGTTCATGAAAGTGAACATGTAGTTCAGGCCCTTGTTTTCCTCCCCGACCAAATACCCGGTTGCGCCATCGAAGTTCAACAGGCACGTCGAGTTGCCGTGAATGCCCATCTTGCGTTCGAGGACTCCGCACCTCACGTCGTTGCGCTCACCGATTGAGCCGTCTTCGTTGGGAATAAATTTGGGCACGATGAACAGCGAAATACCCTTCGTACCAGGCGGTGAGCCGGGCGTCCGCGCCAGTACGATATGCACGATATTTTCGGCGAGGTCGTGTTCGCCCGACGAGATAAATATTTTCGATCCCGTAATGCGATAGGTGCCGTCCGCGGCTTGCTCGGCTTTCGACTTCAGGAGGCCAAGGTCCGTCCCGCAATGCGCCTCTGTCAGGCACATGGTGCCGGTCCAGCGACCGCTGACCAAAGGCTCCATGAATATTTCCTTCTGTTCCTCGGAGCCGTGTTCTTCAATGGTCTCCATTGCACCCTGAGAAAGTCCGGAATACATGGACCAGGACCAGTTCGCCGTACCGTTCATCTCGCGAATGGTTGTGCCGATCGACATAGGCAGGTCCTGGCCGCCATATCGGGACGGTTGGTCCAGCGACGGCCATCCGCCGTCGACGTATTGCTGGTAAGCCTCCTTGAATCCGGGCGGCGTCCTGACCTCGCCGTTGTCCAGCAATTCGCACCCGGTCGCGTCGCCCACGGCGTTTAGCGGGGCGACGACCTCCTCGGAGAACTTGCTGGCCTCGCCCAGAATTGAGTCGATCAGCTCCTGGTTGACCTCGTTGCAGGCGGGCAACGACTGGTAGTGCTTCTCGAAGTTCAGCACGTCCTGCATCACAAACTGCATGTCGCGCAATGGTGCTCTGTAGGTCGTCATACCGGTTCCGTTAATTTCAGCGTACACTTGTACGCACAACTGTACCATAGATTTGCTAGGATGCAATTCAAGGCTCATGAAAGAGCCGACCTGGCGCTGGAAGGAGTCTTCGTTTGAAAGTCTCGAGAAAGAAGCAGAAAGAGGAAACCCGGCAAAAACTCATGGACGCGGCTACCGCGGAGCTCGCCTCCGGACGAAGTTTCGATACGCTGAGCCTGCGGGAGGTCGCCAAACTCGCCGGTATTGCTCCGACGTCGTTCTACCGTCACTTCAACGATATGGAGGGACTCGGCCTGGCGCTTATAGAGGAACACGGCGCGGGCCTCGTGACCCTGATGCACCGTGTTCGCGAACAGGCATCGGAAGGCCGGTCTTTGATCAGGGCCTCGGTAGAGACGCTTTTTGATTACATTTTTAGCAACCAGGGTGTGTCGCGGATGATCCTGCAGGAGAGTATGGCGCGGGAGTCTGCATTTCATAAAGCGGCGGAGAAACTGTTTGTAACGATGTCGAAAGACCTGCGGGACTTCCTGGTCTGGGATGCGCAGCAAAGAGGTGTGCCGCTGAGCCATCCGCAACTCGCCGCAAATTCCGCAGTCGCCATCTTGTTCACAACCGGAATCGCTTTGCTCAACACGCCGGCGGAGGAGCGCGACAGGCGCATCGAGGCCGCCATAGTCCAGTTGCGGATGATCATGCGTGGCGCAGAAGCGATGGGGAAGACGACCTGAGACTCTTGTGCTTTGTCGCTACGATTTGTGCGTCCGAAGCGCTGATCCGAAAATATCTTGTCCCATACACTGGTGGCGCAAGCCTCAAAAGCAGTGGGTCATACCTCAAACTGGAGGAATCGAAGGGACATTGTCAGATTGTAAAGTACTGAATCGGTTCCGAAAAACTGACATCGAATCCCTGGCTAGAATACGGGTATTCGATCCTGATTAACCAACAATGAGTCTGGCAACGCCGAATGATCGCCGCGCAAGGTAATACAAAACTTCCCAGCCGACCCGTTTCCGGTGCGCATGCGTGGCGTGGCGCGGAAATGGCCGCGAGCCCGGACAAGTGGCTGACAACGCTTTCAGCGGATGACATTTCTGATCTCGAAGCGGCGGCTAATCATTTTCTTACGCTGGAAAAGAATGTCATCGAGATCACCGCTCGCGACTTTCCATTGCGACAATTTAATGAACACATCGCGAAGCTGCGGGACAAGCTGTTACACGGCGTTGGCGTTGAAGTGCTGCGCGGGCTGCCGATGGAGCAATACACACGAGATTTCACTGCGACGATTTTCTGCGGTATCGGTGCTCACCTGGGCAATGCCAGGTCACAGAACAAGGACGGAGATATTCTCGGTCATGTCCGCAACGTCGGCGCCAGTTCCGACGACCCCGATACGCGGATCTACCAGACCTGCGAGCGCCAGACTTTTCATACGGACTCCGCTGACGTCGTTGGGCTGCTGTGTTTGCAGGAGGCCCGGGAGGGCGGGCTATCGCAACTGGTAAGCGCAACCACGATTTACAATCGCATGCGAGCGGTGCGTTCTGACCTGGCAGCGTTATTGTTCGATCCAATCGCCACTGACCGCCGCGGCGAAGTGCCTGAAGGTGCAAAACCCTACACGGAGATACCGCCTTTGAGTTGGCATGAAGGCTATCTGACCGTCTTTTACCAGCGCCAGTACATCGATAGTGCACAGCGCTTCGCCGGTGTCCTGGAGCTGACGCCTGCACACGTTGAAGCACTGGATATGTTCGATGAACTTGCAAACGATCCCGCGCTCAACTTCTCGATGCAGCTCGAGCCAGGCGACATGCAGTTTGTGTATAACCATGCGTTGTTACACGACCGGACCAGCTTCACCGATTGGCCTGATCCCGCGAGGCGCCGCCATCTGCTGCGACTATGGCTGTCAGTGCCGGGTGATCGTCCGTTGCCGGAATGTTTCAAAGAGCGTTACGGAACGATAGAAGTCGGCAATCGAGGCGGGATTTACACCTGCTAATGAGCCTCAACCTGCTAAAGTTGGTGGCGGTCTGAGATCGCGAGAACGAGAATGACAGAACAGAAGTCCTACAGTGGCCGCGACAACCTGGCCGACATCCACACGCCGCTTGTCTATAACCAGTGGTACGTCGCGGGCCTCGCTGAAGAATTTACGCGTGAGCTTCGGCAGCGTTACATCCTTGAGCGCTCGATCGTCATGTATCGAAAAGAGGATGGCTCGGCCGTGGCGCTGCAGAATCGCTGTGCACACAGGTCTTATCCGCTGCATGAGAGCAAGCTCGAAGGTGATCATATTCGCTGCGGGTATCACGGCATCAAATACAACACGATCGGCGAAGTCATCGAGGTTCCCTCCCAGGACATGTGTCCGAAGGTGAAGATCAAGCATTACGCGCTTGCAGAAATTGGACCGTTCGTCTGGATCTGGATGGGAGAAGCGGACGAGGCGGACGAAGGTTTGCTGCCCGAGTTACGGGTTCACGATGATCCTGGCTGGACGGTCGTCGTCGGCGAGCATAATCATGTGGACGGGAACTACCTGCTGATGCAGGAGAATCTGTGCGATTTGAGTCATCTCCCTTACCTGCATGAAAAAACCTTTGCTACCGGAAAAGGCTATGCCGAAGTACCACTGCAGGTTTCGCGTGATGGCGACACGGTCGACTATCACCGCTATACAAAGAATCAGTGGGACCTGATCAAGTTCATATACCCGCCTTTCATCGATTTTAGCGATCAGGACTATGAACACCGGTCAGGCGGGACATTCCTGTCGCCCGGCATGCTCAGCGGCTACGGCAAGTTGACCCCGACGAACGGCGATCCGCAGCTGCGTCATCATGTGAATCATTACCTGACGCCGGAGCACCAGGATACCTGCCATTATTTCTGGTATGTCGCCCGCAACTACGCGCTCGACAATACCGACTTCGACGAAAGGTTTCGCAAGTTCATTACGGTCGGATTCGAGGAAGACAAAACCGCGACGCGTCTCATGCAGGATATGCTAACGAAAGACCGTCACGCGTTTCGCGAAATGAATATCGCCGGCGACAAAGCCGGCACGTTGATGCGCATGGCGGTCAAGAAGCTGGCAGATGCTGAAAATCCGGCAGTCACCTAGCGAGTGTCAGAACGCGCTGTGGATAAATTCTGTTTGGGTTGAACATTGCTTCACAAGGAAACTCATATGGCCTTAGATAAAATTTGCACAAAGTGCCTGGTCGCCGGTTTGGTAATGTTGTCAGCCAGTCTGCTTGCGAACGATGCAGTTGATAACGGCCATGAGCAGGCCGTCACGGCCAGTGAACGTGCCGCGCTGGCGGTTGTTGTGCGCCGTACAGCCGCCTATAACCGTCACGACATCGAAGAGTTTCTTGCGACCTACGCCGAAAACGTTCGTGTGTACGAATATCCAGACAAATTGCTTGGCGAGGGAAGGGAACGAATGCGCGGCATTTTCGGACCTCAGTTCGCTGAGAATGACGGCCGGATAGTTGTTCACACACAGCACGCGCTGGAAAATACCGTGATCAGTGATGAAACGACCACCGTCTACGGTCACACCGAGCACAATATTGGCATATACACGGTTAGCGACGGTGCAATCGTCGAAGTACGCCTGATTGAGCCTGCCGAAACCAGGTAATCTGGAGCCAAAGACACCATGGGAACAATAACCAGATCAATTGAAGTCCCGGCTAACGACGCAGTGCGACAGCTGAAATTTTCCTTACTGTTTCTGCTGTTTGGCCTCAACAGTCCGTCAGCGTTCGCACATCATTCGTTCCCGGCCGAATTCGACAAAACGCTCAGCGGCGAAGTCAGCGGTCGAATTGTCGAAGTCTGGTACAAGAATCCGCACGCTCGCTATCGCCTTGAAGTCAAAGCAGAAGATGGCTCCGTTGAGGAATGGGATATTCAGACCACCAGTCTCATCAGCTTGCGCAGGGCAGGCTGGACGGAAGATACGCTCATGGTCGGCGAGACGGTTCGAATCTGGGGCGATCTCGGGCACAACAACACTAACAAGCTTTTCATGCGAGGTGTCGAGAAATCGGATGGTACCGAGTTGTTCCCTGGTGGCGCGAACAGGGATGCCAACGACGCCAACCGAGACAAGGCAGCCCAGGATAAGAGCTACACCTATGCGCAGGTTAATCCCGATCATCCCTTCGATATCAGCGGACCCTGGAACAATGCATACAAGTTTCAGTTGACGGTCGATGATCTCGAACCAAAACCTACGCCGTTTACGACCAGGGGCCAACGCGTTTTTGCTGCGACACAATCGTGGCAGGACGACGTACTGCGGTGCATGCCCTTAGGACTGCCGCGAATATTCGGTTCGCCATATCCGATGGAAATTATTGATGCTGGCAGCCACTACGTAGTGCTGCACGTGCAAAACAATACGCCGCGCCGCATCTGGATGGATGGCCGCAAACCTGGCGAGGATCTACCGCCAACATCCATGGGTTTCTCAGTCGGACACTGGGAAGACGATGTGCTTGTAGTCGAGTCGACCCACCTGTCGCCGGGGACGCTGGATGGCTCCCTGCTGCCGATGTCAGGCGCGGATACCCGCCTCGTCGAACGGTGGAAGTTTGCTGATGACCGATTGTCGATGGATCGAACGATGACTATTTACGACTCATATTATTCGAGGCCGCTCGTACGGGAGCGCGGTTCGATTCGAAGCGATTCTGTTGAAATAATCGAGCCGGCGCCTTGTGATCCGGACGGCCACTATCGCGACCTTCTCGAAAGTGGCCGCATCGAGGAGCATTTCCGTCAATAGTCATACAGAGAAACAACACAGGTCGAACACAACGACAGAAATGAGTAGTTCGCTTCGCACCTGGATGTGCGTGCTGTTACTGGCGTCCTGCGTCCTGCATTCAGCCCAGGCTCGTGCGCAGGGCCAAGTCGACCAGCCAAATATAGTACTCATCATTTCGGACTACATGGGTTATCGGGACATTGAGCCCTACGGCGCCACGGATGTGCGCACGCCTTCGCTTAGTCGCCTCGCAGCGGAAGGTGTGAGGATGACCAACTTCTATGCTGCGGCCCCCGTGTGCGGCCCCGCGCGTGCGGCGCTGTATACAGGTCAGTATCCGGCTCGAATCGGCTTCGAGAAGAACATTCGCACGGAGGCTGACGGACTGTCGTCAGCGATTCCATCATTGCCGCGATGGCTTAAGACAGCCGGATATCGAACGGCACTTTTCGGCAAATGGCATTTAGGATCTGCTCCCGATTTCACGCCGAATGCGCACGGATTCGACGAATTTGTCGGTCATCATATGTGGACAATTGGCTATTACGACCACAAGACGGAGCAGGGCGAGCCAGGTCTTTTTGAAAATGATCAGATAGCTGATCGGGAGGGCTACCTGACAGACCTGCTGACAGATGAGGCTGTCAACTTCATCGATAGAAACAGCGAACGTCCGTTCTTCGTCACGCTGGCCTATAACGCCGCTTTACCGCCGTATCAGCCACCGGGTCTTCCCGAGGCGGAATGGGACGAAGGGTGGGACGTCAACAAGGCGACTCGGTCCGACTACGTTCAAATGGTCGAACGCATGGATGACGGCATCGGCAAGGTGCTCGACAAGCTGGATGAAGAACAACTGTCGGACAATACGCTGGTTATCTATACGTATGATCATGGCGGCCGGCACCTGGTCGATTCGTCGCCGCTTTTCCATGGATTCGCCAATCTGTGGGAGGGCGGCATCCGGACTCCGCTGATCATGCGCCTTCCGGGTGTGATTGATGTCAACGAGACGTCTTCGGTACCGGGAATTGCGATGGACATCACCGCAACTATTCTCGATGTCGCCGGTCTGTTGGCGAACGCGGAATCTCTGGATGGTATTAGTCTTATGCCGGTTTTGCGGGGGGGCGCTGTGCCACCGACCCGACAATTATATTGGCAGGCCGATTTCTACAATTTCGGAAAACAGCGGGCAATTCGAGAGGGCAATTGGAAATTTATTGAGCACGACAACACGCAGTTTCTGTTTGACCTGAATGAAAATCCCGACGAGCGTGACAATCAGTACTACCGTCGCCAGGATCTTGCGAACCGTCTTCGTAACGCGCTTGATCAGTGGCAAGACGAGATCAGCGAGTAACGTATGTGTCTCCCGAGGGCAAGCGAGTGAATATTAGTTGCCTGTTGCTAGCAGGCATGCTCGAGGCGCCCGTGGACACAGACGTCTGACGAGTCATGACGGGCCCGGGCCGATCTCAGCAATTTTCCGACACGCTGTCTGCGGTGGGTCGGCAGGCAGGTGCATATCTAGAATCATCACAGTGTCGCAGTATCGTGGCCTGCGCGGCGATTCGCCCCGATAGGTCGCAAATCGCTGGCGTCATTCGTTCCCTGACCTCAACCACCATGTCGAGTCGCCAATTGCTGCGCGACATCAGCGAAACTCAAGCGTTGATGGTTCAACAACACCAGGACATGATAAATAAGGTCTGCCGCCTCTCCGATTATTTCCCGTCGATCTCCGGTCATTGCCGCCAGCGCAACTTCGACACCCTCTTCCCCGATTTTTTGTGCAATTCGCTGCACCCCTGCGTATGCTAATTGCGCTGTATAGCTATCGCCTGGTTGGTCTTTTATCCGTTCACTGATGATAGTTTCAAGCTGGCCGACGAATCCAAAGCCGGGCAGCTCGGCATCATGATCAAAGCAACTGGATTTCTCCAGGTGGCACGTAGGCCCGGTCGGATGCGCCTGAACCAGAATCGTATCGCCGTCACAATCGAGTTCAATATTGCGCAGCTTGAGCCTGTTGCCTGACGTCTCGCCCTTCGTCCAGAGGCATTTACGCGACCGGCTGTAAAAGGTCACCCATTCGCTGGCCTGTGTTTCAGCCAGCGCCGTGGCGTTCATGTAGCCAAGCATCAATACGCGCCCGGTGACGGCGTGTTGGACGATTGCAGGTACGAGTCCGTTGCCCTTTTTCCAGTCGATGTTGTCGTGGAGAGAAATCATAGACGTATTTCGATGTCGGCCTTGTGCAGATAGCGTTTCAGGTCCGGAATCCCAATTTCGCTGCGGTGAAAAACGCTGGCAGCCAATGCGCCGGAAACTTCGGTCTTTTTGAAAACCTCCTGGAAGTGCTGCATCTCTCCGGCACCGCCGGATGCGATCAAAGGTACGTCGCAGCTATTCTGAATCGCAGCAAGCTGCTCGATGTCATAGCCATCGCGAACACCATCGCGATTCATGCAATTGAGAACAATCTCGCCTGCGCCCAGCGCCTGCGCCTCAGTAATCCAGTCCATCGTGCTGCGCGAGGTCTCGACGATCCGGCTTTCGTCGCCCGAGTACTGACATACTCGCCATGTGTCTTCCACACTTCGGCTGTCAACACCCAGCACCACGCATTGCGACCCAAATCGTTTCGCCAACTCGGAAATCAGCTTTGGATTCTCCAAAGCGGGAGAGTTGACCGAAATTTTGTCGGCACCCTGACGCAAGATATCCTCGGCGTCGGCAACAGTTCGAATGCCACCGGCGACGCAAAACGGGACATCAAGTAGTGCGGCGACAGCGCTAATCCAGGTTCTATCGACTGTGCGGCCGTCCGGACTTGCCGTTATGTCGTAGAACACGATTTCATCAGCTCCCGCATGACAATAGCGTTCGGCGAGCTCGAGTATATCGCCGACTATACGATGTCTACGAAACTGCACGCCCTTGACGACTTTGCCGCTACGAACATCGAGGCACGGAATTATGCGGCGGGCAGGAATGTTCCAATCTCCCTGGCGGTGATCGTGCCCTCCAAAAGGGCGCGTCCGGTGATGGCTGCCGCGGCACCGTTATTTCTCAATGCGACGAGATCGTCGACATTGCGAACGCCGCCTGACGCCTGTAGCAAAATACCCGGATACGTGTCGACCAGTTGCGCATAGAGCTCCAGGTTCGGGCCTGTAAGAGCGCCATCGCGACTGATGTCAGTGCACAGCACATGCTGTAAGCCTGCTGAAGAAAAATCGTCCATACACTGCCACAGCGTCAGTCCCGATGACTGCGTCCAGCCGTGTGTTGCAACGTGAGGTGTGCCGCCTGGTGCCATGGTCACGTCCAGTGCCAGGACGATTTGTGCTGGCCCATAGCGTTCCAGCCATTTGCGTACCAGGCGGGACTGTGTGACCGCCAGGCTGCCGATGACGACACGAGCAACTCCGGCGCTGAGCCAGGACTCGAGCTGCGATTGCGCTCGTATCCCGCCACCCAGCTGGACCGCTAGATTGCTGGTCTCGATGATCCTGCGGATAGTCTCCTGATTCTCCTGTCGCCCGGATCTCGCACCGTCGAGATCGACGACATGCAGCTCGTCGAATCCCATCGTCCTGTATTCACGCGCGAGCGAAACCGGGTCCTTGTCGTAGCTCGTCTGACGATCAAATTGTCCCTGGTACAGTCGAACACACTGTCCCCCACGAAGGTCGATAGCAGGAATGATGGTCACGACGCGATCTCGAGAAAGTTGCCAAGGAGTTTCGAGCCGGCTTTCGCCGATCGCTCCGGATGAAACTGCGTCGCGAAGAAATTCCGATAGGCAAGCACCGCCGTAAAGGGCGCTGAATGATCGGCCGTCGCGAGCGTATATTCGCCCCGGGGAAGTGCAAAGCTGTGCACAAAGTAAAAGTAACTGTCGTTGTCAATGCCACTAAAGAGTTGATGCGGCTCAGCCTGATGAACGCGGCACCAGCCCATGTTCGGCACCGGAGTCCGCGTGCGTGCGTGCAACTTTTCTACCGCTGCCGGGATAATGCCAAGACATTGAGTACGCTCTTCCGCAGAGGACCGTGCCAACAATTGCATGCCTAGGCAGATCCCGAGTACCGGTTGGCTGAGATTCGCAATTACATTGGACAATTTCGCGTTGCTGAGTCTGCGCATCGCGTCGGCTGCGGCGCCCACGCCGGGCAGGATGACGTGGCTGGCGCGCCGAATCGTGCCGGGATCATTCGTTAGCGTGCCGTCGACGCCAAGCCGGTCCAGCGCATTGACAAGCGACGCGATGTTCGCACCTCCGCTATCAACAATTGCCACACGGGTTTCCGACATCTCAGCTCAGCATGCCCTTGGTTGACGGCATTTCGTCGCCGTCGGAACGAATAGCCTGTCGCAAAGCGTGGCCGACGGCTTTGAAACAAGCTTCGACCATATGATGTGCGTTACTGCCGGTCACCGAGATATGCAATGCTGCGCCCAAAGACTCCGCAAGAGACTGAAAGAAGTGCGGCACCAGTTCGGTGGGCATCTGTCCGACATGCTCTCGTGAAAAAACACCGCTGAATTTACAGAAGGGACGCCCGGACAAGTCGAGCGACACGCGCGCTTCACTTTCGTCCATGGGTAGCAGGAATCCATAGCGCGCAATACCGCGCTTGTCACCCAAGGCGACTTTCAGCGCTTCACCGACACACAGAGCGGTATCTTCGATAGTGTGATGTTCATCGACGAACAGGTCACCATCGCATTGTAAGTCGAGGCTAAAGCCGCCGTGCTTGGCCACTTGCTCGAGCATGTGATCGTAAAAGCCGATTCCCGTCTTCACGGATAGCGGTGCCGCTGCGTCCAGATTCACGCTTGCCCGGACGCTTGTTTCGCGTGTTGTCCTTTCGACCTCGCCGGTGCGGGCACCGGGTGTGAGTGCGCTGCAGGCATTCTCCCATGACATCGATTGCGCACCCGGACCGATCAGCAAGCCCCTGACGCCCAGTGCCTCGGCGAGTTCCATATCGGCGCCACGGTCCCCAATGACTGCACATGAGGCTATATCGAGTTCGTGATTTGCCAGGAAACGTGTAAGCAGACCGGTTCTTGGCTTCCGGCAGTCGCAGCCGTCGTCCGCCCAGTGGGGGCAGATAAATACCTCGTCAAAATGAATGCCCTGCGAAGCAAAAATGGCCAATACATGTTCCTGGCAGGCATCAAAATCGGCGCGCGGAAATGAAGACGTACCCAGCCCGTCCTGATTGGTCACCATCACAAATCGGTAGCCGAGGTCGCGCAGTTTCAGCAAGGCGACAATGACGCCAGGCACCAGGCGAATCTTGTGCAACGCGTCAACCTGATTATCCGCGGGCTCCTCGATCAGGGTGCCATCGCGATCGATGAAAACTACTTTCAACATTTCAGCGAAGGCTCCCAATCGCATGGATCAGACGGTTGTTGTCGGCGGCCGATGCGATTGTGATTCGGGCGTATTCTCTGAGTGCCGGATCGTTGGCAAAGGTACGAATGACGATGCCGGCAGTCTCGAGTGCACTCCTGACTCGATCCGGATTCTTGAAGCGCACAAACAAAAAATTGGCCTGGCTGGGCCAGATCTGCCGCACGGCACTGCAATTGTCCAGTTCAACGCGCAGCCGTTCCCTTTCTGCAACAACCTGGCTGACCGACTCCCGCGCCTGCGCCAACTGCCAGTCGGAAAGTACTCGCTCTGCAGCGGCTATGACCGGAGATGAAAGCGCATAAGGAGCCAGTACGCCATCCAGAAGTCGTATCAGCCCGGCCGATGCGATGACCGCGCCACAACGAGCGCCGGCGAGCGCCAGACCTTTCGACAGCGTGCGCAGCACAACCAGATTGTCGTATCGGGATACCAGCGGTGCCAGCGAATCGATATTGCTATATTCGATATAGGCTTCATCGATGATAACGACGGATTTCGCTACGCGCGCCTCCACGATTTCCAGAATCTGTTCGCGCGGGATGACAGTGCCAACAGGGTTGTTTGGAGAGCAGAGGAAAATCAGTTTCGTGAGATCGTTGCAGGCGCGAAGTAGAGCATCCGTGTTCACAGAAAAATTTCTGTCAGGCGACAACGGGACATTAATAATACGGGCACCCTGTATAGATGCATAAACCTGATACAACTCGAATGCCGGCGGCGTAAGTAGAACCTCGTCGCGCCCGGCAGAACAGAATGTACGAAGCAAAAGATCGATGCCTTCGCTACTGCCCCGCGTTGCCAGCACATTGTCGTCTGAAACACGATAGTAGGCCGCCATTTGCCGGGTCAGTTTTCCAGGCCGCAGGGCAGGGTAGCGATTGAGACCGTTCTCCGAGCCGGTTCCAACGGCCAAAGGCGCCTCATTGGCATTCAGCTTGATGGCGCCGTCACGCGCAGCGGTAGCATGGTAAGCGCGCAGATTGCGTATTTCCGGTCGGACCAGCGCGGCGATCGTCATGACACTGCCCCCATTTTGCCTGCTTCTCCCAGTCTTATGCGCACAGCTGCCGCATGCCCATCAAGTCCTTCCAGGGCTGCCAGTTCGGTAACGGTCGGTGCAAGGGCGCGCAAACCAGATTCTGTCAATTCCTGCACGGTCATCTGCCGCATGAATTGTTCGACGCCGAGGCCACTGTAGCTTCTCGCGGTACCGTAAGTCGGCAGCACGTGGTTTGTGCCGCTGCAATAATCGCCGACGGACTCAGGTGACCAGCGTCCGAGAAACACGGATCCTGCATTCCTGACCTGTTCCAGTGCTGCACGCGGATTCTCGATTAGCAGAATCAGGTGTTCGGGCGCATAGCGATTGCTGATGTCGATGGCGGCGGGGACACTATCAGCCAGTATCACGCGAGCATGTTTCAACGCGACGGTGGCAATGCCCTGCCGTACCAGCTTCGTGAGCTGGTGTGCAACTTCTCGAATCGTCTCGTGTGCGACCTTGGTACTCGTTGTAAGCAGCACGACCTGGGAATCTGGGCCGTGTTCCGCCTGGGACAGCAAGTCCGCGGCGACGAACGCCGGGTGGGCTGACTCATCTGCAATGACGAGCACCTCGGACGGACCGGCTGGCATATCGATCGATGCACCGGCCGGGTCGCCGGCTACCAGGCGTTTGGCAGCCGTTACCCATGCGTTGCCAGGACCAAATATCCTGTTCACTTTAGGGACCGACTCGGTGCCATAGGCCATTGCGGCGACGGCCTGGGCACCGCCGACCTTAAAGACGTCTGTTATGCCGCTGCGTTGTGCAGCGACCAGTGTCGCTGCGTGTACATTGCCGTCCTGGTCTGCGGGCGTACACAGAACGCGGACAGGGCATGCGGCGATCGATGCAGGTACCGCTAACATTATTGCGGCAGATGGCAGGGGTGCAGATCCGGCGGGAACGTAAAGACCGACTGCATCGATTGCTCGGTTAATACGCTGGCAGCGAACGCCTGGACTGGTGGCCAGGTCGAGTTCCACGGGCACCTGCGCTTCATGGAATCGCGTGACGTTGCCAATTGCCAGTTCAATTGCAGCCTTGGAGGTTGGGCTTAGAGCCGCTTCGGCATCCATGAATTCCTGTTTGGATACTTTCAGCGACTCAAGCTCGCGCCCTTCAAACTGCTTCGTGAAATCGACCAGTGCCGCATCTCCAGCACGACGAACCGCGGCAATGATCCGGCTTGCCTGCCCGTTTATTTCTCGATCATCAAGAAGTGCCGGGCGCCTTAGCAGCGCGGCTTGCTCGTTGGCCGATAGCTGAGACCATATTTTGACTTCGGTAAACACAGGGCTCAAGCGAGCATCTTCTCGATCGGCAGCACGAGGAGCGAACTCGCACCGGCGCGCTTGAGGTTCTCGAGCGTCTCCCAGAAAACGTTCTCACGACAGACTGCATGCACCGCCACCCTGTCGCTGTCGTCACCAAGACCAATGATTGTTGGCGACTCGGATCCGGGCAGCAGCGCGAAAATCTGGTCCAGCGCAGACCGCGGTGCGTGCAACATGACATATTTGCTTTCGCGCACCTTTAATACACCAATCAGTCTCTGCAGGATTCGATTGACCCAGTCTTGCTTTTCATCGGACAACGGTGTGCGGGTCTGAATAATGACGGCCTCGCTGGCCAAAACAGTCTGTACCTCGCGCAGTTGATTCGCGGCCAACGTTGATCCGCTGGAGACGAGATCACAAATGAAATCCGCCTTGCCAAGCCTGGGGGCAATCTCCACCGCACCAGAGAAATGAATGATCTCTGCATTGAGTTTCTGCTGCTGTAAGAATTTCTCGAGCATTGCCGGGTAGCTGGTTGCGATGCGGCTGTTTTGCAGACTCTGCGGTCCCTGGTAGTCAGCTTTTTCGGGCGCCGCAATGGCGAGTCTGCAATGTCCGAAATCCAACGCATGAATCTGCTTGAAGAGGCCCGGCTTGCCTTTTTTCTGTAATTGAAGACTCTTTTCCTGAATTACATTCAACCCGGCTATGCCCAGATCGCACACATCATCGCTGACCAGTCCGGGTATATCGTCATCACGCACAAGTAGCAGATCTATGGGCATGTTTTCCCCATAGCAAAAAAGCTGGTCCTTGCTTTGTGTAAATTTGAGACCGCAACGTGCTAGCAGATCCAGTGAGTGATCTGTCAGACGGCCGGATTTCTGCAGCGCAATTTTGATGCGCTGCTCGGAGCTGTTCATTGGATAATCCTCAGTGAGAAGCGCTTTTTTTGTCAGTAGGATGCTTATGACTGCTGCGATCGAGGGCGGCCGCGTAGCCGCCGAATCCGTCAGTCAGGAATCGCGCTACCCGACCGATCGTGGTGACACTGACGCCAGTCATATCGTGGATACGGCGATAGGGAAGGTCTTGTTGCAACAGGCCCACGACCTGCCAGCGATCGACCAGTGCCTGCAATTCAGCTGGCGTACACAAGTCTTTGAAAAAGTTACGACATTCGTGCGTGTCCTGCAGGCAGGCCACCGCTCTGAAAAGGGCATCTTCGTTGCGTTTGCGCTGACGGCCCGTGTCGTGTCGATTGGGTTTCACAGTCTTGAATCTACATCCAACATATCAGTGTATTAATACGCTAATACATTAGTACATTATTCGCAAGTTATATTTTCACCGCGATGGCAAGACAGGATTCCTGCGGCTTGATGCAGCGAAATGAATTGAAATATGACCCACTCGAGGACTCGCGTTGGATATTGGAAATATTGAAAGGTCCGCCGAAGGCAGGCAGTGGTCAGATTCTGGGCGCCGCCACGTAGTATGGTGTAAAGGGGGTTGGTGCCCGGGGCGCCGGTGTTCTGCCAGGGAACATGGCTAGGTAAATATCCGGCAATGCGACAATAGTCAAAGAATGCCAATCGCCGAACAAGTCGCAATTAACTACTTTTCATGCCGCATTGGTCGGGGTGCCAAGATGGAAAGGCAGCTTGACTGCCTCGCCTTTGGCATTTGTCGGCGCCACGCGCCCGGGAGTGAACGATCCTGTCTGAAAGAGAGCGGGTTTGATTGGCGAAGTGTTTCTCTTGGAGAGACCCTTGCCTCCAAAAGCGCAGCGCACCGGAATTTACTTCGTGCCGTTCAGGAGTTCGCTTGTACCGCCAGCTCAACGACGTTTTCCAGTGTCAAGTGGGCGTCCTCGAGTTTCTGTCTGCGCTCCGTTAGCCAGGCAGAATCTGCACTCGCCGCCTCACGTTGTTCGTTGAGCGCCTTACGCGTCTCGGCGGGCGCCGGGCCACCATGAATTGTTCGAATGGACACAAAATTCTCCGCAGACAAGGCATTGGCCAGGTCATTCGCACTCAAGGTTAATGTGCGGTCGAGTTTCGTCTCCGCCGCCTTCTGCATTATCTCGAATGTAATTTTTCCATCCGCTTCTGATGCTTGTTTTACACATTCGGCAACGATGGCGTGCGCCTTGCTGAACGGCAGATTTTCACGTCGCACAATCGTATCGGCAAGCTCGGTAACCGTAATGAAGTTGGCTTCGGATCTTTCGCGAAGCAGCTCGAGATTAAATTCCGCCGCGCCAAGCGCATGTCCCAGCAGTGAAATTGCACGAATCGAATCCCTGATTGCAGAATAGATCAGTGGTTGTAAATCGTCCTCGACATCGTTGATGTCGCCGAACGGCGTGTTGTGCACACTGGTCAGGACACCCAGCGTCTGACCCAGCGCTTTGCTGGCGATTGCCCGTACATGCTCGATGGCGACGGGGTTTCTCTTCTGCGGCATGATTGATGAGGACTGTACATAGCCGTCCGGCAGGCGGATCACGTCGAACTCCACCATCGCCATGAGCAGGAACTCCTGGGCGAACTTGCCGACATTGATGAGTAATGCTGAATTCGAACCTAATAATTCTGTGAAGTAATCAACAGAAGCTATTGATGCATAAGAGTTTCTTGTTGAGTCATCAAAGCCGAGCAGCTCGGCAACCCTGAGGCGGTCGATCGGGAATCCGGTCGTCGTGATGGCGCAGGCGCCGAGAGGACAAGAATTCATATTTTCGTATGCGCGCTGCAGCCTGCGGATATCGCGGCTTGTGTTTTCGGCCATCGCCAAAAGGAAATGCGCCACGGTGGTTGGCTGTGCCGGCTGCGTGTGGGTGTATGCCGGCATAAGCGACTCGTGGTGTTGCGCTGCCAGATTCAGGAATACTTCGCGCAGTGCGGTGCAGGCGTCGATCAATTCGAGTGTTTGCTGCCTGAGATAGAGCCGATAGATCGTGACGTCGATGTCATTACGACTACGCGCCGTATGCAGCTTGCCGGCGATATCGGCGTCGCCACAGCCTGCCGTAATTTCGCGCTGGATGTAATAGAACAAATCCTCGACGCTGCCGTCGTACTCGGCGGCACGCATCTTATCGAGATCCAGACCTTCGATCGCGTGCAGAATCGTTCTCAATTCGTCGCTCGTGATGATGTCCTGCTCTGCAAGCATCACGACGTGGGCGCGATCCACATCGAGGTAGTGCTCGAGGAAATAACGCTGCGCGTCCGCGAAGCAGTCGCTGAGCACGTTGTCCTTGTATCCCTGTGCCGGGAATTTTTCATTCATAAGTGGATACCGTTACTTTGGTGCGGCCGGCAAGCTTAGAAGATTGGCAAACAGCCGATAGGCACCGGGCACCCCATTGGGCAGTTGCCGAAACCACGAGTAGGAGGTGTAGACGTAATGTCCGTCGCCGATTGCCGCATACAACATGCCACCGTCGCTGTCTGGCTCACCGTCGTCGTGCGCTTCGGTTAGCGGTACATATCGATCTCGATCAAAGCTCGTAAAGTTGTAGTTGTTACGCTCCTGGACCCAGCCATCGAAATCTTGTGCACTAATCTGATTCGGATAAGTGAACGCAGGGTGATCTGGCTCGAGAATGACAACGGGAGCGGTTTCATCGACGACCCGGACGTTTCCATCCATGCTTGCCGGAAAAGGCGCGAGGCCCTTCGCGATGAAATCGGGCTGCTGATATTGCACGATCAGTGTTCCGCCTTGCTCCGCGAAGTCGAGCAGGCGCCGATTGTTGGCAACATACGCGGGACGCGTTTGCGAGGCACGTATGCCGACAACGATCGTGTCGAAGCGAGAAAGGTCGCCAGTTGTCAGCGCGGCGTCATCCAGGAGCATCACTTCCAGACCGAGGCGGCGCAACGCCTCGGGGACTTTGTCGCCGCTGCCCATGACGTAGCCAACGCGGACCGGCGCAACGCTGACATCGACAACTTCGAACTCGGTTTCAGCTTGTCCATAGATTCGATGCGTCCGAATGTGCGGGTAGGCTATCTCACGCATGGCCTGTCGATAGGTCACCCCATCGACGGTCGCGCTGGCGGCCAGCTTGTATTCGCCTGCGCTGACGGCATCGGGCATCGTTGCCTGAAATGTGAGCGTCGTCGTCGCCGGGCGCGCCGGTAACGAGAATTCCGCAGACGATGGTTCCAGCATCCAGCCGGGGGGCAGGGCGAACGTCGCCGTTCCAGCGACATCGGCTCGCGCATTATTTCTTACGGTCAGAAGCAGTTCGTAGCGCTTACTGTCTGACGATGCAGGCACAACCAGTAAATCGGCAGCGGGTTCGACAGACACCGCGGGCACGACGTCGATTCGTCGCCGGATTTCACCACGGATGCGATCTGCGAAACGATATTCAACTTCTTTCTCAACTGTGACTCGCGCGTTGCCGATCTCGAGCGTTGCGACTGCCATCAATAGCGGTGCAGCGAAAGGCTGGTTCTGCGCGCTGCCTGCCGAGCTCCAGTTATAGGCAGCGCCCTCGCGGGGCAACTCCAGCCAGTAAGGTTGCGTCGGCTTCGCGTCAGCGGGGACCTGAACGTCATACATAAACTGAGCGTCGGCCTGTTCCCTGCGCCGGTACCCACGTTCATTTGGGAGTTCCTCGGCGTTGGAAGGAGAAGCTGTCCAGCCTGCAGGCATCGACAGGCGGACGTCGGTCAGCTGTACCGGGGACGTCTCAGGCCTGAAAGCCCTGACGGCGACCGCCAATGTGCTTCCCGGCACGACAGTCTCCGCGTCGGCCAGCGCATCGATCGAGACGCCGGCAGCCAGCAACAGCGCCGCTTCGAATTCTCCTGTCTTCTCGGCCAATAATCGTTTCGTATCCGCCGTTCGCGCAGAATCGCGGGCCGCACGCGCGAGCGCAAGGCCTTCCGCAAGCCCGGGAATCGATGCTTGCGGATCGAGCGGATCATATTGCGCCAGCGCGTCGGCGGCTGCGAGCTGCAGGTCGGCCAGCAGCTCTGCGAAGCCTGACGCCGGGTCTTGTTCGAAAGACAAGAGTCCATTGATTGATGTGTCGACACCATCGAAGACGCTGCTTTCGGTGTCCGCTGCATCAATTCGCGAACTAACCAGCTGCAAACCGGATAGTTGTCTGCCACGCAGCTCCAGTGAACCCATTTGCTGCGTCTTCTGCTGGCTCCGTCCCTGCATGCCGATCTCGAAGTAACTCCGGCCGGTAGCAGGGTCGTATTCCCCGGTGTTAACGACCAGCGACGGCATATCTACCGTGTCCGAACTGATGCGTTGCATCGCATACAGTTTCTGGACCTGCCACGGAGTCAGGCCTGATTCGATCTGTTCCGGGTAGCGGTTCGGATCAGCTGCCGCTTCGAGCGCGAGCGGGGTCAGGTAACCGGCAAACTGATGATGGCCGTGTCCGTCCGCGGGCGTGCCGTTCCAGCGAGACACGATGACGGTCGGTCGAAACGTCCTGATCGCACGAACCATATCGCCGAGCAGCGCCTCCTCCGGCCAGACGCGTGATGCTTCGGTTCGATACTTGGAAAAACCGAAATCATTCGCGCGCGTAAACAGTTGCTCCGCGCCATCGAGCCGCCTGGCCTGCAGCAGTTCCTCAGTTCGTATGACGCCGAGCGCATCCGACTGCTCCGTGCCAATGATGTTTTGTCCGCCGGAACCGCGCGTGAGCGACAGGTAGGCGGTCCGCGCATGCAATCGGCGCGCATGATAGGCAACCAGCGCCGAATCCTCGTCGTCGGGATGCGCACCCGTGTGCATGACGCTGGACGTCGTCTGGAGTCGCTGCAACTGTCGGGTCAAAGCATTGCTGCCCTGATCGTAAATGGCACGCACCTGTGCTTCGGCAACGAACGACGTCGTCGCGCCAATCAGTGTCAGCACAAATAAGGCACTAACCTTCCTGCACATTAATTTGCTCCCGAACGCACGATGCTAATCACATATCCCGCGGCGACAGTGACGAAACAGCCAACGACATTAAACCAGAGGAAGGCAATGTCGGTATAAGAACTTGCGATCCAGACAGATACGATACCAAAGAGCAGACCATAGAATGCACCGGCCGGGCGCGCCCTGGGCACTGCAAAGGCAAGCACGAAGACGCCCAGCAGTGAGCCATAGAAGAATGAGCCAAACGTGTTGACCACCTCGATCAGTGAACCGAGGTTGGTTGCGAAGGTTGCGACAATGCAGGCGAAGATGCCCCAGACCAGGGTGGCCGATCGTCCAAAGGCAAGCAGCTGCTTTTCTGTGCTATCGCGCCTGATGTGTCGTTTGTAGAAATCCATCGTCGATGCAGTCGCCAGGGAATTGAGTTCGGCCGCTACGCTCGACATGGCCGCCGCAAGAATTGCTGCCACGATCAGGCCAACCACGCCGACCGGCATATTCTGAACGACGAAGACAGGGAATACATAGTTAACGTCGTTGAATGAGGTGTCGTTGTTGGTTTCCCGGACGAACTCCGTCGCTTCCCTGCGTTTATCCAGATAGGCCAGGTTGGCGGCAACATAGTTTGCCCTTGCGGTCGACGCATCAACTGAATCCTGTGCGTCGATGAAACTCATGGCGGCTACGCGTCGATCCTGATGAACTAACTGAAACTCGGATTCGAGCCGCTCATGTTCGAGTGGCTGTACTGCGGCAGCGCGGGCTGCATCCACTTCGTTGAAGATCATTGGCGGCGGGCGGAACTGATAGAAGACGAAAACCAGTACGCCAATCAGCAGTATCAGGAACTGCATCGGTATCTTCAGGAATGCGGACATCAGCAACGAGGTCCGGCCCTCGTCGACGGAACGAGCGGTCAGATAGCGCTGCACCTGGCTTTGATCGCAACCGAAGTAGGACAGGAATAAAAACAGCGCGGCGATCATGCCTGACCAGATCGTGTAGCGTTCATTTAGATCAAAGGTGAAGTCGATTGTCTGCAGTTTTCCGGCGGCACCGGCGACGTCGAGAGCGTCGTCGAGAGAGACGCCGTCCGGCAGGTTTGTGATGATGACGAAAACGCAAAGGCCGAGCCCCACAAAAATGATGACCATCTGTTTCACGTCGGTCCAGGTTACGGCCTGTACGCCGCCGAGCATCGTGTAGAGGGTGGTCGAGAGCCCAATAACGAATATCGTGACGAGTTCATCCCAGCCGAGAACGATCGACAAGATGACCGCCGGCGCCGCGATAATGACTCCGACACCGAGTCCGCGCGATACCAGGAAAAAGAAACTGGTCAGTGTGCGGGTTTTGGCGTCGAAGCGTTTTTCAAGATATTCGTATGCGGTGAAGACCTTTGCCCGATAGAAGAAGGGCACCGCGGTCACACAGAGAATGATCATGGCCAGCGGCAAGCCGAAGTAGAATTGAATAAAACGCATGCCGTCTTCATACGCCTGCCCGGTGGTGCCGATCAGGGTGATTGCCGACATCTGCGTCGCCATGACAGACAGACCAACAGCCCACCACGGCAAGCTGCGCCCCGCCAGGAAGAATCCTTCTGTATCCGTGGCGCCGCCACTGAGTTTCAGTCCATGCCAGATAACATACGCGATGTAGATGGATACAATCGACCAGTCAACAGGATGCATCTGTCAGCCGGAATAGTGCTGCGAGAACAAGAGAAGCAGCAGGATGACGAGGACAGTGAACCCCACCACGCTTGCGTAGATTCGACCCCAACGAGTCTGGCTCGAAGGTGTGTCGCCTGGTGAATCTTTCGTGCTTCCCGTCATCGTTATGTCTTTTACTGATTACTGTGTCGCCGTTGCTGTTGATGCTTGCACAATAGTGTCCGAAGCCGCAACCTGAGCTGGAAAGCGTCGCTGATCTGTGGCGCAGGTCTGGATTTCTGATGGTTTCGACGATTAAATGCAGGTCTGAATTTCTCCGACAATCGTTCTGCTGGAACCTATGCACTCGCAAATAAAACATCGATTTTTGCTGGCTATCGCAGCTTTGCTGATAATGACCGCAACGGGGTTTGCCCAGGAGCGGATGTCAGCCGCGGAACGCATCAACGGTGTATGGCGGATGGATCCTCGCACGCTGCGTTCCCCGGCGGTTACGTCCTACCAGGAGGATGGAACCGTCACGTTTACGCAGCTGGAAGATGGTCGATTCAGTGCAATCGCCCGCATAACGACGCGAATTGTGTCGGAAACCGGCGAAACGTTTACCAATCCGGGCTGCGAGGGCGAGACGGAATGCACCGTGGATAGCGCCTCAGAAGGAATCGCTTCAGTTTTCGGCAACTCGATGTACGTAGACTGGATCGACGATTCCTGGATTGATGATTTCTTCAAGATAAGCGGCAATGAAATGAACGGCGACGATGGCAATGGCCCGATTCACCTGGTCAAGGAAGAGTAGGGCCAGCCAGGGAGCCGCGAGCCAGGATCCGGATCCGTAGCACCTGCCGGGCAGCACGACCGCTTCAGCCGACACAGATAACGCTCACCCATTTGCGAGACCCGCATTTCTGGTCTATTTTAGTGTGGCCGTTTGAGACGAACACGCCTGCAGCCGCGATTGTGCGCGGCAGCGGCCACCAGAATTCAACATTTAGGGGCCAGCCGATGGACAAGAGAGATTTTCTAAAGAGCGTTGGAATGATGAGTCTTGCAGCGCCGCTCAGTTTCGCCCAGCTGCAATCGGCCGTAGCGGCCGTCGCAAACGTTAATCCGTCAGACCTGGCGGGGGACGAAGATTTCTGGATGAAGGTTCGCGGCGACTATGACCTCAAACCTGACTATATCAACCTCGAGAATGGCTACTACTGTTTCATGCCGCGACAAACCATGGAGCGGCAGATTGAGCATTTGCGCAGCGTCAATTTGGAAGGCTCGTACTACATGCGCACGGTGCGGCTGGAAAACAAGCGGAAGGCTGCTCAAAAGGTGGCGGAGATCGTAGGCTGCACGGCAGACGAGGTCGCCATCACCCGCAATACGACCGAGTCGCTGGACCTGATCATTGGCGGCATACAATGGAATGAAGGTGATGAGGCGGTCATGGCGGAGCAGGATTATGGCGCCATGCTGAACCACTTCAAATATGTGGCGCGGCGATTCGGAGTGGTCAACAAGCTGGTGTCGGTGCCAAACCACCCCAGGGACGATCAGGAAATTGTTGATCTCTATGCCTCGGCCATAACCGACAAAACCCGCTTGTTGATGGTGTGTCACATGATCAACATCACCGGGCAGATCCTGCCTGTTCGAAAAATTGCGGACATGGCTCACGCGCGTGGCGTCGAAGTGATGGTCGATGGCGCGCATGCGTATTCGCATATCGATTTCCAGATGAAGGATCTCGACTGCGATTATTACGGGACAAGCCTGCATAAATGGCTGAGTGCGCCGCTTGGATCGGGCATGTTGTATGTGAAGAAGGAGAAGATCGACAGCGTGTGGCCGCTGTTTGCGGAACGGGACCTTGAGGCTAATGACATGCGTCGCCTCAACCATATTGGTACGCATCCTGTGCACGTCGACTTGGGCATTCTGAACGCGATTGAGTATCAGAATACGATTGGGCTGGAGCGCAAAGAGGCGCGACTCAGATATCTCCAGCACTACTGGACCAGCCAGCTGCGCGAAGTGCCCCGTGTTGTGGTCAATACACCCGTCGAACAACATCGACACGCGGGGATCGGTAATGTTGGCATAGAGGGTATTGAACCGCGTGACCTTGCGGACAGGCTGATGAAGGACTACGGGATATTTACGGTGGCCATCAATAGACCCGGCGTAGTCGGTCTGCGAATAACGCCGAACGTTTACACGACGACCGATGAACTCGATGCGCTGGTCAAGGCCATTACCGCAATAAGTGCCTGATGCGGCACCATGCTCAGAACCCGCAGCCGTCGGCGTCCAGGACAAACATAAAGCGGCAAATCCCGATCGCGTAAATCCCTGTGCGTTTAGTTAAAGTGCACCGGGAGCGCGGTAAATCTGTGCTATATCTTGACGACAATAATAAGTCGACCCGACATTGCTCGGAGTTAGATATGCACAAATTTAATGTCATCTGGGGTAGTGCGTTGCTGGTCTTTGCGGTAGCAGCGTCGGTATTCATTGCTGCTACAGAACAGCCGCCAGTTTTCTATGCGCTTAGTTTGGTGCCGTTCGTTTTTGGCGCGAACAGTCTGCAAATCGGATTACGCGAATTGAACGAGCAGGCTGACCGCAAAAAAGACCCGCATCGCTAGCTGGCCCGCACGATCCGCTGATCAGGAAAGAAGCCGAACGGGATTGCTGGAATTGCAATCCGCCAAATTCCCGACTAAGCGGTTCAGATCATTGGCCTGGAATCATGATGTGCGCGAACGCCGTACCTGCCCGCATCAGCCACGGCCGATTGAACTGCCGCTCTTCCGTGACGCCAATCGAGTCGCCGGTGGCAAAAGGAACGTAAACCACCGTTAGCGGCACGGCGGTATCGAGGCTCGGCCCGCGAAGATTGTAGTTGACCGCGACCGGGGGCCACTCGAGCTTTTTCGCCTTGATCTCATCGGCGACCATTTCGTCAACTTCGGCACGTTCCCTGCCTTCTGCGGCCAGCTCGTACCAGCGCCTGGTGTAAGCGGCGTGGGATTCCGGATAACACCATACTGCAAAGCCAGGTGATTCCGGGTCGTCCGGCTGACAGGTCATTCCGTTACTGCCTTCACGAAGTACAACTCTCTTTCCTTCATCAAAATACGCAACGGTCGCATCTTCACGCATGTGATCCGGAAGCGCTAACAGGGACTGTTCAACCAAGCTGTCGGTGTCGGCGTCGGCGTCCTGGGCGTTGGCGGAAGAAACGACGAGTAGCGTGAACAGTACCGACATGCGTAATAGCGACATGTGTGACTCCAGCAATGTATTAATAGTCGGATTTCAAGAGATACATTATTACAGCCACAGTTTGCCCGCAATCGCAGCTACGGATTCGGGCTCCAGGTCATCTTGATGAGGAAATTTTCGTGGTGTATTTGAGCGCGATAGAGAGTCGCTCCGGAATGGTCCGGGCGAACAAAGACATGTTGGTCCAGTGGTAGTGACTTTCAGTTAAGCAAACTGAACCAGGATCTCCCGCTTTACTTGCCGCAATGTGGGCACTGTCCCCTCAGAATCTTAATGATGTAGTGCACCCACAAGACCATCAACGCGACATTGCCGATGAAAAGCGAAGTCCAGATAAAAGAAGCATCCACGATGTACCCCAATAAACCTGCGCACCCTATATATCGTCAAGATCCGGAACAGATTCAGTGATGGGCCTCCCAAAAAGCGTGAATTGAGGCCGTTTTTGCCGAAAAGCACAAATTGCGTCACATCAGCCGAAGACGGAATTTGAGCTCGGATTGGTATAGCCAATGGCGCCCTGGTGGCTGCCAGAAGACAATCCTCGGAAATTGTGGCTAAACGAAACCTCGAGACGCGTAGTCCTTGAGGCCTCGCTCCGTCAGGTCGGACACCTCGGCAAACAGTGTGTCATCTACGACCTTGAAGTTGAAACAGGACTTGCCCTGCATGCGCTTTCGCAGTTCCGGAGAAATGTCGTCGAGCAGCTCCGGATTTACGTAAACGGGCATGAGGTGGTAGCTAACGTAGTTTTTCTTGATCTGGACGCCGCCAAACCAAATTGGCTTCTTGTTTTGTCGAACGTAAAACGTATCAACGTAGTAGTCACCTGGCTCATCACGCTTGACATTCAATGAGCCGACCTGTGCAGCCATGATGGATCGAAGTTCGTCATAAACAGCCTGCATTCGTGATCTCCCCCTGTTACCAGTGACATTACTCGAATTTTATTGGACTACAACGATCTCGAGGAATAGGCTAATACCGGTTGTTCAAATGTCAATCGCTGCATCAATATCGATGCCAAACAGGGAGAGGAACGTGCCTAGAATAATAATCACTGCTGACGTTGAAAACTCTGCGAATTGGGAAAAAGGCTTTCTAACTCACGGAGCACTTTTCAACGACTATACCGCCACAGCCATTCATTTCACCACGACAGATGATAACGAGGCAGCAATTCTTTGGGAGGTCACCGACGTTGGCAAGTTCATGGAGCATCTGGACGCCCCGGAAACTGCTGAAGCGATGGCTGTCGACGGCGTGAAGCGCGAGACGGTTAAAGTCTATGTGCTGGACAAAGAGTTCGATCTCTAGCTAGCACTGCTAGTCACGGCATCGGGAATACTGAGTTTTTCTCAGTTCAATGGCGGGCTTTTCATCGACATATCTAACGTCACAACCAATTCCGCACTAGCACTTAGTTGCATACTGCTCGCGACGGCGGTCGCGGCGCTCCTGTGGGCCGAGTTGAAGTCTCAACATCTGGGAGTCTGGCTGACAAAGCCGGTTGCGAGCACGCTTTTCTTGATTACTGCGTTTTTGGCGGGAGCGCTCGACTCCTCTTATGGGCAGCTCGTCTTACTGGGTTTGCTTCTGTCGTGGCTGGGCGATGTATTTCTCATACCAAAGCGTCAGCTGTTCTTCATTGCGGGCCTTGGAAGTTTCCTACTGGCCCACCTGGCATTTAGCGGCGCCTTTCTGGTACTGCCGTTGGAAGTCCTGCCGTCGACACTGGCGGCTGTCGCGATGGTGGTGGTCGCGATATTCGTGCTTCGTTGGCTTTGGCCGCATCTGCCGCGCAAACTTCGCCCGGCGGTCGTGTCCTATTTAGTGGCGATTTCGCTGATGGTCGTCCTGGCAAGTGGCACGATGGCCGCCATGGGCCCACAACTGGCCATCGGCGCTGTTGTGTTTGCGGTATCAGACCTGTTTGTCGCACGGGAACGGTTTGTTTCGTCATCAGTGGCAAACAGACTCTGGGGTCTTCCGCTTTACTATGGGGCCCAGTTGATTTTTGCATTGAGTACCCAGGGACACTCATAACAGGGCTCGTCTGCAATTTCGTACGATAATCGCTTGCGACGAAAAGTGGCGGTTAGGCACAGGTAGCAATGACTGACTGCTAACGAATTACGAAGTGCGTTTTCGTGCTCGCCAGAACCGGCACATGATGCCATGGCCTGAGCGCGACAGAGACTTGCGCAATAGTGTCTCTCTTAACCTCTCAATCCTTGCCGGATTTCATCGATTGCGTCGGCGTAACCATCCAGCGTGACTGCGTCTTCGTCATGATTGGCGATCCCGAGTCGTTGCAGTAAGGGATACTCGCTGGCAACCAATGGTTCGCCCGAAACGCTGTGATGCAGGATCAATCTCGCCGCAGAGAGTACTTCGGCCAATGACGCTGATTCTCGAAGCGGCGGATCTGTGTCGAGTTGCGTTTCCAGCGCGTTGACAAGCTCTTCAGACATGTCCCAGCTCTCGGCAATTGCCTTGCTGATGGCCGGGTGCCAATCGGCAACAATCGCTTCCAGTTCGGAATAATCGACAACGCCGTGTTCCTGAGCTTTCAGGAAGATATATAGCCGGCCAATCACGCTAAGCAGCCCTGTCAGCAGCGCTTCATCAGCACTGAGTTTCGTAAACTTTTTGGCGATTACGTAACATCGTGCCGCGAGCTCCACGCTTTCCTCCCAGATCTCTTTGAGCGCTTTTCGCGACTCCTCAGAGAGTCCCTCGTTCCGCTCGGCCTGGCGCAGAGCGAATGCAATGACAGAACTCTGGACAAGTTTATCGCCCATGCGAATCACCGCCTGGCGAACATCCGATATCTCTGCAGCCGCGCGTAGCGCAGCAGAGTTCGACAGCTCAAGTACGCGTGCTGCTAACGCAGGATCGGAACTAATGATTCGGATGATTTCATCGACATCGACTTCTTCGACTTGAAAAGCCTGTTGAATGCGAATGACCGAGTCCGGGAACATGGGCAACTCCAGGTCGCCTTTGTTCAGGTCTCCCGCGAGTTGTTGTACAAAACCTGCAGCGGTTTGCATTGCTTCTGCAGACATGGGGGCATTCTCCACAAAGACATGAATCCATTAGTACTTTTATCGGCCACAGATCGGGGATATTTAGGGGTAGCAGCAAAAGAATTCTCTGATGTAGTGCTTTGTCCCGATCGCCCATGATCGGTCGTTTTTTGGCAAAAGCGGCAGTCGATTATGCTGAAATTGGCCTTTTTCTACGCAGGACGTTCGAAACCCGCTGCTGAGCAAATAGGGGTCTGGAGGGCTGCTATGCTCCCAAAAGCAGACCCTCGAAAGTGAGAATTTCGATTGTTCTGAACGCCGCTTTTGATGAAAAAGGACATTCGTGTTTCCGCGGAGTCATTTTCTAGAATTCACTTGAACTATGGCGTGCAAATGACATCGATTTCGTCAAACGATCTCTGCTATACCATCGAAAGCGGCCCTTGAGTCAACATCCGGAAAAAGGTCTGCTAATGTCGCAAAGCGGACGTCGAGCAATGCATGTGACAGACAGATTTCTAACCTATCGCATGGAGCGCATGGCAGTTCGATGCAGATTCTAGTGAGGAACGTCAATGATGAAGATACACATGATTTTGATTGGGTTAGTTATTTGTGGTTGTGTCAGTCAGCCAACGGAGCTGACACAAGAAGAAAGAGATCTTCATGTCTTTTACGAAGAGCCAAAAATTGAATATGAATACCTGGGCCGAATCGACGCAACGAATCGGGCCAACCATGCCATGGATGCGCTAGATAAGATTCTAAGCCGTGCCGTGGAACTAGGCGCCGATGGAGTAATAGTTCATGCCATCCGCAACAAAGGACCAGTCGCTGGTGGGCGTGACGCATTTGGGACAGGCGGAGGAGGTGGGGCTGAGGTATATCAGATACAGGCAACAGCGATTCGTTACGTCAATTGAGCGATCATTAATTCCAAAGCCGCCGAATCTACACATTGGAACGTCCGGTTTATGGTCTTGCACCGGTAAGACGGACAGTTTAGTTAAGTCCTGATGTCCGCTTTCGAGAAAAGCAGCCATTGACCATCGATCCACAGAAACTTGCTTTCAGCCCAAACGCAGTAACAGCCAGTACAAAAAAGCCCGCCAGTGGCGAGCTTTTCAATTTGGTACTCCCTACCGGATTCGAACCGGTGTTACCGCCGTGAGAGGGCGGCGTCCTGAACCACTAGACGAAGGGAGCCGATGTTTTATGCCCGGCGAGCGGGGCCGCCATTATACGGTGCGGCAAAAATGTCTCAAGTCTTTAACGGAGCCAATACCGTAATGAGTTCGCGGATGGACTCGAATCGCTCCGAAGCGATTCTCGGGTCTGCGACCCGCCTGCGGCGTCCAAAACGCTGACGCGTTTTGTCGAACCGGTGTTACCGCCGTGAGAGGGCGGCGTCCTGAACCACTAGACGAAGGGAGCCGATGTTTTATGCCCGGCGAGCGGGGCCGCCATTATACGGTGCGGCAAAAATGTCTCAAGTCTTTAACGGAGCCAATACCGTAATGAGTTCGCGGATGGACTCGAATCGCTCCGAAGCGATTCTCGGGTCTGCGACCCGCCTGCGGCGTCCAAAACGCTGACGCGTTTTGTCGAACCGGTGTTACCGCCGTGAGAGGGCGGCGTCCTGAACCACTAGACGAAGGGAGCCGATGTTTTATGCCCGGCGAGCGGGGCCGCCATTATACGGTGCGGCAAAAATGTCTCAAGTCTTTAACGGAGCCAATACCGTAATGAGTTCGCGGATGGACTCGAATCGCTCCGAAGCGATTCTCGGGTCTGCGACCCGCCTGCGGCGTCCAAAACGCTGACGCGTTTTGTCGAACCGGTGTTACCGCCGTGAGAGGGCGGCGTCCTGAACCACTAGACGAAGGGAGCCGATGTTTTATGCCCGGCGAGCGGGGCCGCCATTATACGGTGCGGCAAAAATGTCTCAAGTCTTTAACGGAGCCAATACCGTAATGAGTTCGCGGATGGACTCGAATCGCTCCGAAGCGATTCTCGGGTCTGCGACCCGCCTGCGGCGTCCAAAACGCTGACGCGTTTTGTCGAACCGGTGTTACCGCCGTGAGAGGGCGGCGTCCTGAACCACTAGACGAAGGGAGCCGATGTTCTATGCCCGGCGAGCGGGGCTGCCATTATTAATGTGTGCGGCCAATGCTCAAGCCAATTCTTGAGCTTCAGAGTGGTCCGTTTTCCTGCTTTTTGAGCGCCCTGCAGGGCTTGCACGAGCTTGGTCTGGCCTTCAACGAAATCGGGTTTCAGTGCGAGGCATTGTTGCAGGCTCGCTGCAGCCTCGGCGTATCGATGCAAAAGCATCAGCGCACTGCCGAGGTTGTAATGCACCTCGGCAAAGGCTGGTTGAATCGCCAGCGCTTGCTGATAGCACCGGACCGCGTCTTCGATACGGCGGTCTCGACGTAGACACCGCCGAGGTTGTTGTAGACCCTCGGATTGGTTGGATCCAGTTTTAACGATTCGTGAAAATGTTCGCAGCTTCCTCAGGACGATTTAGATCTTTCAGTGCAAGTCCGAGGTTGGAGTGTGCCTGAGCATCGTCGGGCATCGTGGCCAGCGCTTTCTTAATAGAATCTACGGCTTCTTCGAATCGTTGAGTCTGAAGACATAAGAGACCGAACAGATTGTTAGCGACAATGTTGCTGTCATCAATATGCAGCACCTGTCGATACAGAGATTCGGCCCTCGCTGCCTTACCCGATTGATGCAGTTTATAGGCTTGTGCAATCATGGCATTCAGCGTTGCCTCGTTCGCCGCTGCAGCGCCCGTTCCCTCCGGCTCATCTGATGCGAGTACTTCTTCCTCAGGTTGGCCGGCGTAGTTCGGCATCCAGTCGATGATGATGTGGATTCGATCTTCATCGCCGCGATTTTCCACCGCGTGATCGGATCCATTATTGATCTCCCAGAACTCGCCGACCTGCATGTTCTTTTTTTCGCCGCCGACAACAAAATCAACCTCATCATTGGTAATGATCGGCATGTGGACCCGATGACAATTAAGGAGTGAATAGCCGGCGTCGGTGTGATGCGGGATCTTGCCGCCGGCAAGCAGTTTCGCCAGCAATAGTCGCACGATGAATCCATTGTTCTGGTAGTAGTCGGAAACGTGATCGACCAGTGGTTTGAGCTCATCTTGCAGCTCGAAGTAGAGCTCGCGATAGTCGGGCTTCTTCGTGCTTGAAATCCTCGAAGTGAACCAATAGCACCGACTTGCGTATCCTTGTGCACGTCGAAGAGCCGTTCGCGTTCTGACTCCAGCCATTTAGCCGGCCGGGATCTTCTCGATCCTCTTCTCAGCGCCTCGACATCGAAGTCGTGTGAAGTCTGGAGGTAGTTATTCTCCCTGCCAAGCAGTTTGCGAAACCCCTGGTTGGCGCCCGTGTAAAGATCGGACGGAAAATCGTACGCGACATCGTCAGGCTTCATGCTCTCGAATTCGTACCCAAACTTTTCGATCAGCTCGCGTTCCTTTGCTGGCAACCAGGTCGCGAAGTTCGTCATCGTAATAGTGGGAATAGTGGCTGTGGCGGGACACGTTCTTGCGCTCGCGCTTGTCGAGTTCTGCTCGCAATCGACTCTGTCTTCATGGACCGAAAGCCTGTTCCATGATCGTCAGGAAATCGTCCTGAAGGTTCTCGAAACGACCGATGAAGGTTTGATCATCATCGGGATTCCCGAGCATGCGATCAACCAACCAGGAGTAGTATCCGCGCTCGTCAGTTTCGAGAATCGCCGAATGCTGCTCTTTCGTGAGGCCAACACCACGATTGCCGTCGAGTGATTCGGGCAACATGCGAATGAGGTCGTCTCTGTGTGAGCTTGCTTTCAGGACTGTCGGATCCCAGGTTGATGAGATTGCGTAATGGTCGATTTGAAATTCGACTGACCACTATCTGATACGACGTTGAACAACTGGTTATTGAATCTTCGGTCGCCGATTGAAGGCATACCAGGACACATACCAATCCCACGGGTTTCGAACCATGCCGACTACGGGCAATGTCGCAATTCCGGAGGGATTTCGCTACGCGGATAGTGATATCCGATGACCCGATGATCGGGCATGCAGCGTCTGATGATGTCATTCAGCGTCTGCCCGCCGGTCTTGTGCATGTGTATGAACACAAAGCTCTCGGTAACGATCATCGGATGACTCTGTTCCTCACGTGCCGCGGGGCCGATGCGTAGCTTGCAATAGTGGCGATTTCCGGCAGGCAGGACTCGACTCTTTATTTCGTAACCCAGGATTTCTCGCAGGCCCGGCGCCGCGTAGTTCACCAGTTTCTTTTGCATGTCGGGCAATTCGTCCGGCACCTCGATCTTGCCACCGCCAACGAGGTTTTCCCGAGCGGTGCCACTTTGCTTGCGATCTGATCCGACGCGAACGCGTTCACGCCAGTCTTCGGGCAATTCGCCCATTCCGCAGTCCTTTAGCAAGCTGGCAAAAAAAGCTTCGGCCTCTGCAGTCTCGATATTCTTTACGTGACGCAGCAGTTCTTCGAAGTGCAGGAGTCTTACCTTCGTGCCCAACCACGATACTGCGTTGTGCGTAAAGATCTCGCTGAGCGACGGTGCTTTGCCATGAATGCCGAAGATCATCATGTTCAGGACTTCGTCCACGCGACATTGCCGCCTTTCAGGTGTTCGAGTGAGCCCTGAAACGTATCGGACAGGAAGAACCTGGCCCGGGCCAGCACCCAGTTGTATGGGTCGCGCACCTGCACGATATGGTGAACATGTCGCAAAACAATTGCCGAATCGTCCGAAAACAGAAGGTGCCCCCAGCTCAGGTGCGGCATAGCCTCGGAAAATGCCACCTGGTGCTGACGCAAAATGGCGTGCTGGATAAAAGCCTGGTGATATTGCTGGTCCACGGGCACAAACATGCGCATGATATTGCGTACCAGGTGCGTACCGCACTTCGGCACGCTGTTGAGGAACACCGGCTCAAGCAAACGTTGCTGCGCAAAGTTCGCGTTCAAGCTCGTTGAGATTGTCCCCTTTGGCGACGATTCTTGGCATTACAATTCCTCCAGGCTGTCGGCAGAAATATCGAACCTGTTGCCAGTCATGAATCTGATGCGGTGGCTGAATGTGGCCTAGTTCATGGCTGCCAAAATTTGGCGCTACGGAACGACTGCCGGACTGAAGCCTATGAACTGGTCCTCATCCGCACAACACGAAAGATCGATAAGAACGGAATTGGCTGAATGACTCCACGAAAGAATACTCATCGTTGGCGGTGGCTCTTCCGGCTGGATGACGGCCGCGTACCTGGATGCGGTGCTGAATCGCAACGGACGAAAACTGGTCGACATCAGCCTGATCGAGTCTCCGGACGTGCCACGTATCGGCGTCGGTGAAGCAACCATTCCGAGCATCAATCACATCCTTGCGGCCATCGGCATTGACGAAATCGAATTCCTGAAGCGAGTCGACGGCACTTACAAGCAGGCGATCAAATACGTGAACTGGCTGCATGGCCAGGGCGAGTCCTACTATCACGCGTTTGGTCGCTTTCGCCAGAGCTCCTGTCGATACGACCAGCCTGAATTGGCTGACGAGCGATCGATCGATCCCGTTCTCCGAAACGATTTCAGCTCAGCCTGCAATTTGTGAGGCATATGCTTGCGCCGAAAATGTTCGGCCAATGGGAGATGGGGACGCGACTGCCGTACGCGTTTCATATGAACGCGCTGAAGTTCGCCGACTATCTCTGCGAGATCGCTACCTCACGAGGCGTGCAACACCATCTGGATCACGTTGTCGACATCGAAATGACGGAGGGCGGTGACATCGCTGCAGTGCAGACCAGGAGTGGACAACGCATCGAGGCGGATCTGTTTATCGACTGCACCGGTTTCGCCGCCCTCCTGATCGAAAAGAAGCTTGGTGTCGACTGGGTAGACTGCTCGCAATGGCTGCTTTGCGATCGCGCCATGACGATTCAGGTGCCATATGAGACAAGCTACCCTGGTTACGTGCGGCCGAACACGCTGGCGACGGCGGTGTCGGCCGGCTGGATATGGGAAATTCCGCTACAGAACCGGCGTGCATGGGGCTACGTACACTCGAGCGAATTCGTCAGCGAGGACGACGCAGAGAAGGAATTGCGCGCGTTTGTTGGCCCGCTGGCCGATGCCTTCCCGACACGTCCGGTGCCTTTCAAAGTCGGGTACCGCGCGAAATCCTGGGTTCGAAACTGCGTTGCAATCGGGCTTTCGGCGGGGTTCATCGAGCCGCTGGAGTCTACAGGTCTCTATTTAAGTGACCTTGCGGCCGTGATGATGACCGAGCATTTTCCCTACGGCGACGATATGGCACCGCTGGCCTATCGATTCAATCGCATCCTGGCGAATCGATTCCACGAGATTCTCGATTTCATCAACATGCACTATTGCCTGACGCGTCGCACCGACACTCCGTTCTGGCGCGAAGTTCAGCGACCCGAACGCATCAATGAGCGGTTGCAGAGCCAAGCTGGATTTCTGGCGAGTCCAAGCCACCGTCGCCCGCGGATTTCGAGGACCAGTTCTTTCCCGGTCAGCCGGATACGCCGTTACCCTCCGGTGGTCTGCCTGGCGACCACAGAACCCCGGTGGATACGTCAGGCGTATTTTCGCTGTCGAGCTATGAAGCCATATTGTACGGCATGGATTTTCTGAGAACCGAGTGCGACCAATGGTTCGGACCTGACAGGCCCGCCTCACGGGTTCCGAACGGTATTCAGGATAAGCTGCAAATGGCGCCACACAAGTTGCCACCGCATGATTTCTGGCTGAAGCGAATTGCTGGCATGCCAGATTATCCCACTCATCCGAAGTGATCCCACTGATCCTGGGACATGGTGCTGTGACCGATTCGCTCAGGCTTCCGGGTAGCAGGTGCAGGGAATCCGCTGACGATCTGTTTCCATGCAGGCCTGCGGGCTGCACAACGTATCTGGATGATGCTTCACACCACAACAGCATTGCTCCCCACGGAGTACATAGTCGAGTATCAGGTGGACGCGATCGTCCGTTCCATTGTTGTGTACCGAATGCATGCGCCGGTTATTGATCTCATATAACTCGCCTTCCCGCATGTTGATGGTCTCATCGCCAACCGCGAACTGAACGTCATCGTTCGTGACAATCGGCAAATGAACCCGATGCGAGTGGGTCAACGAAAAATTGTTGTCCTGGTGCGCGGCGATACTGCAGCCTGCTTTGAGCCGAACCAGTGAGGCGCGCACGAAATAGCCAAGCCCGTTTTGCTTGATGAGCTGCTGGCCGGTTTCGGTTTCCTCGAAGTGGTCGGCCGTCATCCACAGCGCCGGGCGCAAAGCGGCCTCGAACAGCTGCAATGTCGGCAGGCGAGTCGGGTGACTGTGTCGGAAATCCGGGTCATAGACCAGTCCAATCGTCTGCGTATGTTGATGGACTTCGTAGCGCTTCTGACGGATCGAGAAACTGTCCCACTGATCTTTCGTCAGTTCCAGGACGAGCTGCCTCAGCTCGGCAACGTCAATGGTGCCAATATGAAAAAAATTGCCGGGGAAGTTCATGATTTGGCTTTCTTTCCAGTGGATTCGGTAGACGGCATGATAGCCGGGGATTGGCCCAACCAAAACTCGCCGGAGACGGCGCCCGTCATTGTGTGGCTTCTGCGCTACAGGGCGATCAATATAACTGGTTGTTATATAAGCGGTTGTGGGCGGCGGGTTGCCAGCTATGATGAATCATCATATAAGCCGACAATTCGCATACGCGCTCAATCTGTATTATTCTCGCCAACAATTAAGAGTGTATGCAAAAATAACAATAGCGTTTCGTTTATTACGAATTGACATCAAACAAGACGATCACACTCGAGAGACCTCAGAGGAACGAGAGACCTCAGAGGAAAACGAGAGACCTCAGAGGAATTAAGTGATCGAAAGAGATAACTAGCGTTTCTTCTTGGGGAATCAGAGTATGACTACACGACCACGCCGCCGTAAGAACTCCAAAGTGAACAAGATTGCGCCTGTAATGACGCCGCTGGCTGCCGCGGTCGTCACGGCACTTTATCCGGCGACCGCCATCATGGCCCAGGAAGACGAGCTTCCGGTTGATGAGTCTGCGATTGAGGAAGTTGTCGTCCTCGGCTCGCGAATTCGCAGAGATAATTTCTCCAGCGCGGCGCCGATTGATGTAGTACTGACTGAATCGGCAAGTGTGAGGGGCATTTCTGACGTAGCTACCTTGTTGCAAACGACCACCGTAGCCGCAGGATCGCCGCAGGTTACCGCCGCACAATCGGCATCGGGTCCGTCTTCGTCAAATGGGGGGTTGGGCACGTCCACGCTATCCCTGCGTGGCCTTGGCGCGAACCGCACGCTGGTGCTCCTGAACGGTCGTCGGGCGGGGCCATCCGGTGTGCAGGGTTCTGTATCTTCATTTGACCTGAATGCAATTCCGCTGGCAGCTATCGAGAGAGTGGAGGTCCTGAAAGACGGCGCGTCGTCGATCTATGGGTCTGATGCAGTAGCTGGCGTCGTCAATATCATTACGAAAAAGGATGAGGGCGGCTCATTCGACGCGTTCTATTCCGCACCTGAGCAATCAGGCGGTGAGCAGTTTCGGCTCAATGGCTCCTGGGGAAAGAAGTTTGATCGCGGCTACTTCCGCGCTACGGCCGACTACAATAGAGCGGAGATTCTGCAACGCGGACAGCGCGACTTCTTCAAATGTGATGAAGACTACATTTTCGACCAAACGACAAACCAGCGCGCCGATTTGATCGATCCCCGTACCGGGAGCTACTTCTGTGACGGAACGACCTGGGGACACGTCTGGGTCTACGATTATGCCGCTGATGTTGGTGGAGCTGGCGATGGCACAACGAATGCCGGCCCACCGGTGTTCCTGATGCAATACGATTTCGACGGCTCGCTGGCCGCGAACGGCGTGCCCCCACTGGCGGCTCCGACCAATCCCAATCATATGACCGCACCGGCCGGCTGGTATCCGATCTCTCGCGGAGACGCCCTCACAAACTCATTGGAGGACAGCGATCATCCGCTTCACGATACGACGACACTGTCGCCGAGGTCTGAGATTTCGACGTTGTTTCTGGAAGGTGAGTACAACGTTTCTGACAACGTGACTGCCTATGCGGAACTCCTGCTGAATCGACGCGAGACGACAAACATCGGTTTTCGTCAAATCTGGACCTACGTCTACAACTATGATTCGCAGGATTTGGGATATGCCAGTGATCCGTTCAGCGCCGGCTGGACCGGTGCGCAATGGTTGAGCCCGCTGGCGATCACCGACCACTCCGATCAAAAGGTGACTGTCGACTACCAACGCTTCGTCGCTGGATTGACGGGCGAAATGGACTCGGTTCTGGAAGGCTGGAATTGGGACCTGTCATTCCAGTACAGCAAGTCCGATGGCGACTATGTTGACGACCAGATCCTGGAGGATGCTTTACAGTTGCCGTACTTCCGCACGGGTTCGTGCGTTGGGCAAACCACGTCAATATCCAATCGGCAATGCGTTGACATTCAGTGGCTGGATCCGGACTTTTTGAACGGCAACATTCCGCAGGATGTCCAGGATTACCTGTACGCCACGGAGAAGGGCACGACCGAATATACACAATGGTCTGTGGAAGGATTCATGACAGGCGATATATTCGAGATGCCCGCCGGCACCGCCGCCGCAGCAATTGGTTTCCACTATCGCGAGGATGAGATCGTCGACACGCCGGGACCCATAACATTGGCGAGCAATGCCTGGGGAGCATCCGCCGCGGGCATTACCGCGGGCGAGGACTCTACTATGGCGGTTTTCGGTGAGGTCGATATGCCGCTTCTGGCTGATTTGCCGCTTGTCGACGCTCTCGATTTCAACGGCTCTGTGCGGTTTACTGATGTCGACTCTTTCGGCAACGACACCACCTACAAAGTGGGCCTGAACTGGGCGGTGAATAATCAATTCAGGATGCGGACAACATTTGGCACCTCATTCCGCACACCGGCCCTTTACGAACTTTATCTTGCCAATCAGACCGACTTCATATCGGCACGCTCGTCGGACCCTTGCATCAACTGGGGTACCGAAGTCGCGTTGGGCAATATTTCGCAACGAACGGCTGACAACTGTGCCGCCGACGGACTTCCTCCCGATCATATTTTCACGGTCGGACCGACGGTCGTGACGGGTGGCGGAGCTGGCGTTCTTACCGCGGAAACGTCCGAAGCGACAACCGTTGGCTTCGTCTGGCAACCAACGTTTGCCGAGCTGAGTTTCTCGGTGGACTACTTCGACATTCTGGTTGAAGACGAAGTAGACGTTATCGGATCCAGGGAAATCGTCGCAGGCTGTTACAACTCTGTGTTCTTCCCTAATGAACCACTTTGCGATCTGTTCGACCGCGACCCACCGGCCGCGGCGTTGCCGAACGCGATCACTGAAATACGAGACAGCTTTATCAACGTCTCCAAGCAAGAACTCCGGGGTATGGATATAGCTGCACGATGGACTCAGGAAATGCCGGGCACCTGGGGGGTGCTTTCGGTTGACACGCAGTGGACCCTGAATTTCGAGGACACCATCGCGTTATTTGACGATACCGAAGAAGATATATCTGGCGAGGCCGGCCATCCTGAGGCAGTCGGCAATCTCAACTTTACCTTGGATATGGACCGATGGTCGTTCTTCTACGGCTTGAATTACATTGGTGAAACCGACAACACGACGAGTTTCGGCCGAACCACGGTCACCGACTCGGTCGGCAACCAGGTTGGCATCGATTTGAAGGCCGAAGCGGTCACATATCACAGCCTGTCTGCGAGTTATGAGTTCGACCAAGGAATCATCGCAAGGCTGGGTGTAGCCAATCTGCTCGATGAGGAGCCACCGCAGTTGACCGGCCAAAGTACGGCTGGCGAAGTGGACACACTCGGCCGCGTGGCATTCTACTCACAGTATGACTGGCTGGGTCGGCGCTTCTTCCTCAACCTGACGAAGATCTTCTAGTCCAACGACGTTATTCGCTTTAGAAGCGTAATGAAAACGCGTCGGCTCAGGCCGGCGCGTTTTTTTTGTGCAGTGACAACGTCGTCCAGACAGGACCCTTATCCATAGACTAGTTCAGTGGCGGTGTCGCGTGGGGTGCGCCGTTCGATCTCGCCCAGTCGTTTACCGCGGCAATGTCGGTTGCCGTTATGTCTGCAAGTTCGGCTTTGCGATCGGCCCACTGGGTTTTCAGGTCGTCCAGCCGTTGCAAAGAGCCTGCGGCCACTGGAGCGCCAGCCTCATCCAGGACGTCAAGCACGTGCCGAACGTGAACATCAAGCATCGGTGGCATGCTGTCTTCGTCCTCATAGGTGCCGTACTGGGTCTGTGTAACTTCGTTCTCCCACGCAGTCAGTCTGTCGATGGCTGATTCGCCTGCAAGCTGCAGACCCTCCACGTTCGGAAAATCGGCAAGCAGTGATTCCGTCTGACTACGCGCTTTGCGCGCGGCGGCCAGGCTGTCGAGCAGCTCGTTCAGAAGATCGGTCACTTCCGTCAGTCGCGCCCCAAGATATTCGTAATCCTCTGACGATGCGTCGCTGCGCGGATCCGGCTGCAATAGCACGGATGCAGTACTTTGCGAGCTGCCTACCGTGACGAGGACCTGGTATGTTCCAGGCTCTACGCTGGCTCCGCCAAATCCGGCAAATAACTTAACATCCTCGATGCAGTTGAGTCCGTCGCGACGCATATCCCAGGTCCATTGATTCAAACCGGGTTCCACGGGTGGATAGTTAACTTCAAACGGAATGCGTTGATCCATGTTGCTGATAATGCAGCGTTCGAAGTCGCCTTCCTCGCTCGAATATGTGCGGATCACGTTGCCGGCATTGTCCAGGATCTCGATACTCAAAGGTCCGTCCTGGTCTTCACCAATGTAGTAGGACAGGGTCACGCCGCGCGGCGGGTTGCTGCCCTCGTTCGCTCTCGCTGATCTGCCGCCGCGGATCATGGCGACCTCGCCGGGCGAGAACAGATGCAACGGCTTTCTTGCCAGTTCGTCCTCCGCCTGACGAACGATTGAGAGATCGTCGAGCACCCAGAAACCACGTCCCTGGGTTGATGCCACAAGGTCGTCGTGACGAATCTTGAGATCGGTTATTGGCACGGGAGGCAGATTCAGATCCAGCGACTGCCAGTTGTCGCCGTCATCGAATGAGACATACATGCCTCCTTCGGTGCCGGCGTAGAGCATGCCGGCGCGTGCAGGATCTTCTCTGATGACGCGCACAAAGTTGTCGTCCGGCAGGCCGGAGTCAATTCGATCCCAGTCGTCGCCATAGTCTGTAACCTTGAAGACATGCGGTCTGAAATCATTCATCTTGTATCCGGCTACGGCAATGTAAACAGTGCCCGGATCGTGCGGGCTCACTTCGATTGCGTTGACCATCGCGCCGCCGAGATTACCTGGCGTCACGTTTTCCCAGTTTTCACCGTTGTCGCGCGTCACGTGCAGTAGCCCATCATCGCTGCCTACCCAGATCGTGCCTGCTTCGTGGGGAGACTCGGTGACATAGAAGATCGTGCCATAGAATTCCGCGCCGACGTTCTCCGGCGTAAGCGGACCGCCGTTCAGTCCCTGCTTGTCGACCTCGTTCTTGGTCAGGTCCGGGCTAATCTCTGTCCAGGTGACGCCACGATCATTGCTGCGCAGTAATATCTGCGTGCCGTAATAAAGAATGCGTGGATCGTGGGGGGAAGTTGCAACCGGGGCATTCCAGTTGGTGCGGTACTTCAAATCCTTGGATTGTTGTCCGAATACATATTCGGGATACGGCTTGATTGGCCTTATGCGTTTCGTTTCGTGATCGTATTCCGTCAGCGTGCCGTTAATAGTCGTTGCGTAGACCAGTCTGGGGTTGTCCTCATCGAACGCAATATGCGCGCTTTCGCCTCCGCCGACCGGGTAAAAGTCATCGAGTCCAATGCCGCTGTCAAAAGTTTCACTGGCAATAGCAACGGTCGAATTATCCTGCTGGCCGCCATAGATTCGATACGGCCTGAGGTTGTCCGTGGTCACACGGTAAAACTGCGCCGTCGGTTGGTTGAGGATACTCGACCATGATTCGCCGCCATCGAAGGTGACGGTCGCACCGCCGTCGTTGCCGTTGATCATGTTCTTATTGTCTTTCGGATTGATCCAGTGATCGTGATGGTCACCATGCGGCGTTGACTTCTTTTCGAATGTCTTGCCGCCATCGATGGACTTCATGAACGGTGCGTTGAGTACATAAACCGTGTTTTCGTCGACCGGGTCCGCCTTGATATGAATGTAGTACCAGGCGCGCGACCACAGGATGCGGTCATTGTTCAGCAGTTCCCACGTCTTCCCAAAATCATCGCTGCGGTAAAGCCCGCCCTTGTCGAGTTCGGCCTCGATAATGGCGTAGATTCGGTTTGGCATGCTTGCCGATACATCAATGCCAATCTTGCCGATCAACTCCGGCAAGCCACCCTCGAGTTTCTCCCAGGTATTGCCCGAATCTGTAGATTTGAAAATTCCGCCAGCCGTTCCGCCGGATTTGATGAACCAGGGTTTGCGTCCATGCTCCCACATGGCCGCATAGAGGATGCGTGGGTTGGTGGGATCCATCGACAGATCGGTCGCACCGGTTTCGTCGTTAACCTCCAGTACTTGCGTCCAGTTTTCACCGCCATCGCTGCTGCGGTAAACGCCACGTTCACTGGGTCCCCAAATCTGTCCCTGCACCGCTACGTATACAAGGTCGGGGTTCTCCGGATGAACGATGACTCTTGAAATCTGCCCGGCATGCGACAACCCGATGTGTTCCCAGGTAGCACCCGCATCCGTGGATTTGTACATCCCGTCACCATGACTGGTCGTGACGCCTCGAATGGGTGCTTCGCCGGTGCCAACGTAGATGACGTTTATATCTGACTCGGCGACGGCAATTGCGCCGATCGTGCCAACGTTAAAATAGTCGTCAGAAATATTGTCCCAGCTGATGCCGGCGTTGGCGGTCTTCCACACACCGCCGCCTGTCGCACCCATGTAGTAGAGCCTGGGGTTATCCGGTACGCCCGTCACGGCCGTAACGCGGCCGCCGCGCCACGGGCCAATTTCGCGCCACTTCAGTGACGAAAACAATTCAGGATTGACGGTTTCCTGGGCAATTACCGGTGACACGACAAAGCAGGCGGCAAGCATGCCCACAACAGCCCCCACGAAAGAAATACCGGTGCGCGTACTCGTATACATAGATCCCCCAGGAGCGTGACTATCAGGCTTTTAACTATGGTGCCGTGGGCCTCTATTTTTTGCCAGTATTAATTATTGCGTGCGTCATAGTCCCGTGGCATTTATCATACGACCGCACTCGAGTGGTCTGACAAGGTAGAATCGTCAGATGACGGGCTCCCAGCGGAATACAAGTTGAAGAAAAGCGGCAAGACCAACAAACCCAAGCCAAAAATAGTTCCGCGCCCCTCCCACAACGTCTCCCGGGACGAAATATCCCGGAGCGCGTTAAAAGTACTGTACCGGCTGCATAAATCCGGTTATCAGGCCTTTCTTGTCGGTGGTGGCGTGCGAGACGCGCTGTTGGGCCTGCACCCCAAGGATTTCGATATCGCCACTGATGCGAGCCCGGATGAAGTGCGTGCGTTGTTCTCGAATTGTCGCCTGATCGGGCGCCGCTTTCGGCTTGCACACGTTCGATTTGGCCGGGAAATTATTGAGGTAGCGACATTTCGCGCCGCGACCGACGGCAACGAAAAGCATTTGGATGTTGAACACGATCTCGAGGGCAGGATACTACGCGACAACGTTTATGGCAGCATTGACGAAGACGTCTGGCGTCGCGACTTCACCTGCAATGCACTCTATTACAACATCGCCGATTTCAGCATCTGGGACTATGTCGACGGCGTAAAGGACATTGAGCGCCGTCGACTCGAACTTATCGGCGATCCGGATACTCGTCTGCGGGAGGATCCTGTCCGAATGCTTCGCGCGGTTCGTTTTTCCGCCAAGCTGGATTTCCGTATTGCCAAAGATGTCGAAGAGTCCATTCTCAAGAATCGTAGTCTGCTGAGCAACGTGCCACCGGCACGACTGTTTGATGAATTCCTGAAGATGTTTCAGGCAGGGCACGCCGAAAGGGTTTTTGACGAGTTGCGACAGTACAAACTGTTCAGCATGCTTTTCCCGGAGACAGACAAGGCGCTGGATGAGGACGAGAATTTCCTCAAATTCACGCGCGCCGCGCTTGCAAATACCGATCGGCGCATCGCCGAGGAGAAGTCAGTGACACCGATGTTCCTGCTTGGCGTGTTCCTGTGGGCGCCGGTCAAACAATTGGCTGAAAAATTGCGTTCGCAGGAGAAAATGTCCGTGTCCCAATCACTGAGTCTCGCGTCACACGAAATTGCGGGGCTGCAGCAATCGCGCATTTCGATTCCGCGTCGATTCACAGCGCCAATGCGAGAAATGCTGGCAATGCAACCGCGCTTCGATATCAACCATGGCAAGCGAGGTCTCAGGCTTCTCGAGCATCGGCGTTTTCGTGCGGCGTACGATTTCATGATGCTCCGCGCCGAGTGTGGCGAAATAGATCGTGAGCTGGCCGACTTCTGGACCGGCGTACAAACTCAGAATTCCGATGAACGAGTGGCAAGTTTCAATCTTGGCAACCAGCCGCGCTCGAGCAAGCGTCGCAGACCACGGCGGCGTAAAAAGCCGGGAGCCAGTACGGCGTGAATAAGCCGCACTGGCGGCCCGCGTATATCGGTATTGGGAGCAACCTCGGTAAGCCGTCAGAACAGGTAGAAAGCGGGATCGCGGCGTTGGCGCACATTGCCGATTCGATGCTCGTGTTGAGATCAGGCCTGTATCGTTCGGCGCCAATGGGTCCCGCTGATCAGCCCGACTATGTCAACGCAGTGGCAGCGATGCTTACCCGACTTGAGCCACATGCTCTGCTAACAGGGATGCAAACGGTTGAACGTGCCCATGGACGGAAGCGCGACGGTGATCGATGGGGTCCACGAACACTGGATCTCGATTTGCTGGCGTACACGAATATGACTCTTGAGGATGCTACGCTGACGTTGCCACATCCGGGCATTGTCGAGCGAAATTTTGTACTGGTGCCGTGGCAGGAGATCGCACCCCACTTCCGGATTCCAGGACTTGGGAGCGTTGCCGTGCTTGCCCTGCGTGTGGCCAACCGGGAACCTAAGATTGAGAGAATGGGTATATATTAGGCTCGTGACCGTCGAAACACTGAAAGCTATTCCACGAAAGTCCCGGTTCATTGCGGTGGAGGGGCCTATCGGCGTCGGCAAGACCAGTCTTGCGAAACGACTTGCCGAGAGTTTCGATGGTGACCTGGTGCTGGAAAGCTCGGTGGAGAACCCGTTTCTCGAGCAGTTTTACCGTTCGGGCCGAAAAATTGCACTGCCGGCGCAGCTCTTCTTCCTGTTCGAGCGTTCCAGGCAGCTTGAAGCATTGCGACAGTCCGACATGTTTGCTCCTGTCAGAATTGCGGACTTTCATGTCTCGCGAGACAGGCTGTTTGCGGAAATGAACCTGAGCCAGGACGAAATGGGCCTTTACACGCAGATTTACGACAAGCTCGATATCGATGTGCCGGTTCCCGATCTCGTTATCTACCTGCAGGCATCTGTCGACGCACTGATGTCGCGGATATCGCGCCGAGGCGTTGACTATGAACGCCTTATCGATCGTGGCTACATCGAACGTGTTGCGGAAACCTACGCGCGATTCTTTCATGATTATGATGAATCGCCATTGCTCATCGTCAACGCATCTTCGATCGATCCGGAACGAAATGATGCGGACTACGAAGCGTTATTCGAACAGGTGCGGCGTATATCGGGCGGCCGCCATTTCTTCAATCCGGCGTCAACAGTTGCATTTGCCTGACCTTCGACTTAGAACGTTCGAAATCAGGCTGGAGTAGGAATCCCGTGGAAGTAGTCACAACAATTGAAACGCTGCGCGAACAGCTGGCTGACTGGCGTCACGAGGGTGACCATATCGCGCTGGTGCCAACGACAGGTGACCTGCACGGCGGGCAGTTGAGCCTCGTCGAAATTGCGCGGGAGCATGCGGAGCGCGTTGTGGTGTCCATATTCGCTGATCCGAGCCAGCCCGAAGCCCCGGAATCCGGCGACGATCCGGCTGGCATTCTGGAAATGGACAAGAGGAAATTAAAGCGCGTTAAGTCTGACCTGATATTCCTTCCGGACGTAGACACCGTTTATCCATTCGGATTCGATAATGCAACTTCTGTCACTGTACCCGCGTTGACGAACGACCTCTGCGGCACATTCAGACCCGGTCAGTTCGACAGCGTTACAACGGTGATCACCCGTCTTTTCAGTTTAGTGCAACCTGACGCAGCTGTGTTTGGCCAGAAAGACTATCAGCAGCAGCTTGTGATCAAGCGCATGGTCAAAGATCTCAATTTGCCAATCAAGATAATATGCGGCCCGACAGTACGCGAAGATGATGGTCTGGCCATGAGTTCGGTAAATCGACGTCTATCTGAAGAAGAGCGTGAAATCGCGCCGAAACTGCATGACCTCCTCGACGAAATTGGTCGCGGGCTTGAAACGGGTCAGCGTAACTTCGAACAACTCGAAGAGGCGGGGGTTGAGAAACTGGAGGCGTTTGGATTCAGGCCTGAATACGTGAGCATTCGTCGTGCAGAAAACCTGGAGATACCAGATCGCGATTGCGACGAACTGGTGGTGCTCGCGTCTGCATGGCTCAGTGATGTCCGGTTACTGGACAATCTCGTGGTTCATATCTGACGCGGTTTCAATTTGAGACTGTGTTGCGGCCAGCATTCTTGGCGCGATAAAGCGCAGCATCGGCGTCCTTGAGCAACGCTTCGAAGCCACCGTGATTTCGCAACTCCGCGACGCCCATGGAAATCTTGATCGGTATCTGGATGAGCGAATCGTCGCTGGACTCAGTGCTGCCTGAGACGCCGGTCCGCACTCGTTCAGCGATCTGCATAGCTTCATTCTCATCGACGCCCGGCAACAGGACGGCGAACTCATCTCCGCCATAGCGAACCAGGAGGTCGCGTGGACGAAATTGTTTGCCGAGAATATGGGCGACCGCAGATAAGGCCCGATCGCCGGCGACGTGTCCGAACTTGTCGTTGAATGACTTGAACTGATCGACATCAATCATGATGAGTGAAACAGGATCGCTACCCTGTGCGCAACGATTCACTTCCCGCGGGAATGATTCCTCCATCGCATGACGATTGCCAAGGCCAGTCAATGCATCCGTCGTGGCGTGTTTCTCGAATTTCCGCCAGTCACCAATGCTTTCAGCAATGAAGTGATTGTGGCTGCGAACTCTTTCCGATAACACGACCAGCAGGTTCTTGGAGAATGCGTGCGATACGTTAACCATATCCCAAAGCACATCTTTGTGAATGACGAGCATGTGCGTCGCCTCGGATGCGACGACATACGCCGACGGATCGCGATCCTCAATGATCGACATCTCGCCGGCGCAGGCACCGGATTCCATGGTTGCAAGCACCGGTGAATCGGTCGATCCGACATGCACATTCAGTTGTCCGGAAAGCACGACGTAGACGTTTTCGTTCCTTTTGCCGGGAGAAAGCAACAACTCGCCTTTACCAAGATCGAGCCGATCGCAATCCTGCAGCAGTGCCTGCACGTCATCCGGCTGGACACCCTGAAACAACTCGAGCCCGGCGAGCAGGGATTTCTTGTAGTCGGAAGTAACTTCGACAGCTTCAGATGCCACGGTAATCTCGGTTGAGTTCGGTAAATTCTAATAAATTCGACAACTTAGGCGCAGTTTTACCGGAATCGGGATGCCATAACCATGAACGCTGTCGCGCTTTACGGGTACAGGCATTGCCGGGTGGGACGCGGTTCTCGTTTTTGATTTATTTTCAGACTGACTTGGTCAGCTCGGCCCGGCACCCATCGAATTCCGCAACATCGTCCGGATCAGGCTCGGGATATCTCAAACCGATGCTTTTCATGGCGCTGACAATCAGCCCGGCAACAGTGGCACGCATGAACGACTTGCTATCTGCGGGAATCGCGTACCAGGGCGCCCAGTCTCTGGAGGTCTCATTCAATGCATCTTCGTAGGCAAGCATATAGTCGTCCCAATGTTTCCTTTCTTTGATGTCGCCTGGATTGAATTTCCAGTGCTTTTTTGGATCGTCGAGTCGGGACAGGAAGCGGGCCTTCTGCTCCTCTTTGGATACATTCAACCAGAATTTGAGGATTACGGTCCCGTTCCGGGCGAGGTGCTTTTCGTGCTCCCGAATGGATTCGAAACGTTCTTCCCAGAGTGTTTCCCGATTGATCGAATCGGGCAGTTGCTGGTAGTCAAGAATGCCAGGATGAACGCGTACGACCAGCACTTCTTCGTAGTGACTCCGGTTGAATATTCCGATCCGTCCACGTTCCGGCATCGAGCGGCTGGTTCGCCACAGGAAATCATGGTCAAGTTCTTTCTGCGACGGTCGCTTGAAGCCGAAAACCTGAAAGCCCGCCGGATTAACTCCTCTGGTCACGGCGCTGATCGTACTGTCTTTACCTGCCGCATCCATACCCTGAAACACAAGCAAGATCGAGTGCCGATCAGAGGCATACAACGCTTTCTGTTGAATGCTGAACTGTTTTATGGCTTTTGCGAGGACCTTCTTGTCGTCTTGCTGTCGGCTGTCACGCGTTGGCGCATCTGCTACGCGAAAACTGCCGTCAAATGGTACAAGAAATTCAGATTCGATTGCTTTGAACATAGTGCGTTCCATGTCAGTTGGTTTGAGAATTCGGATCAGAGGTTCTTTGGCTTTGGTGCTCGTGAAGTGCCCACTCTACGTGATCATTGACGAGTTGCGAATCAGTGTGTCGTCTTTCAGTAAGCGCGTCGATGACGTCCGGTGAGGTCGCCGCATTCCCAAGCGCGACCGCGATATTGCGCAGCCATCTTTCATAACCCAAACGGCGCATTGCGCTGCCCTCGGTCTTCTCGAGCCATTCTTCTTCAGTCCAGGAAAAGAGATCCAACAGGTCGGCAGATTCAAGGTTGTGCCGCGGGCTGAAGTCTTCTTCGGCCGTAGGCCGCGCGAACTTGTTCCATGGACAGAACAGCTGGCAGTCGTCACATCCATAGACTCGATTGCCAACCAACTTTCGATATTCGAGCGGAATCTCACCTTTTAGTTCGATAGTCAGATAGGAAATACATTTGCGTGCATCCAACTCATAGGGTGCGACGATCGCACCGGTCGGGCACACGTCGATGCAGGCGCGGCAAGTGCCACAATGGGAAGACTCGGCTTCGTCGGGTGGCAGTTTCAGGTCAGTAAATAACTCGCCGAGAAAAAACCATGAACCGTCGTCGCGATTGATCAAATTCGTGTGTTTACCAATCCAGCCCAAACCGGCCTTTTCGGCAATCGGTTTTTCCAGTACGGGTGCACTGTCAACAAAAACGCGATAGCCGAGTGGCCCTATTCGGGCTTCGATTTTCTTTGCCAGCGCCTTTAACCGGGACCGCAGCACTTTGTGATAGTCGCGACCCAGGGCGTAACGCGAGATATAGGCTTTCGCTGGGTGATCAAGCAACGTTTCCGGGGCTTCAGGTTCTTCGGGCAGATAATCCATCCGTACCGCAACAACGCTCAGCGTGCCCGGCACCAGCATATCCGGGCGACTTCTTTTTTGCCCATGCCGCGACATGTAATCCATCTCGCCGTGGTGATCTTTCTGCAGCCACGTTTCCAGTCGCGCCTCTGCTTGACCCAGATCGACATTCGATATGCCGACCTGCTGGAATCCGAGCTCAGTGCCCCAGCGTCGGATATCCTGAACAAGGCGCCGCAGCACTTCCTGATCGTCATGGGTATGTGCGTTCAAAAATGACCTTCATATTCAAGTCGATGTTCCCGAGTATAATTGGATACATCTGACATCCCTAAAGCGTATCCTCAGGCCATGCAATTGCCCGCAGAAATATACTCGGTTGCCAGCGTTCGAAAAATGGACCAGACCGCAATCCAGGACGCCGGTATCGCGGGCTATACCCTGATGAATCGTGCCGGTCTTTTCGCCTTCGAGGCAGCCGTTAACGCCTATCCGGAGGCGCGTCGTTGGCAGGTAATATGCGGCAGCGGGAACAATGGTGGCGACGGTTATGTCGTCGCCCGGCTTGCTGCGGAACAGGGCATCGCAGTCTCAGTCGTTGCGCTGTCGCCCCCTGATTCGCTGCGTGGCGACGCTGCGACAGCCTGTGCGGATTACGCGGCGTCTGGCGGCGTGCCTATCGAGTTCGAAGACGGACTCGATGCCGAGGCTGAGTTACTGGTCGATGGCTTGTTGGGCAGTGGGCTGGAGCGCGACCTGGAAGGGGCTTACGCAGGTGTCGTGGACGCAATCAACGCCCACACTGCACCGGTCGTTGCGCTGGACATTCCTACCGGCCTGCACGCCGACACGGGGCTCGCAATGGGTTGCGCGGTGCGCGCGGACACAACCGTGACTTTCGTCGGACTGAAGGCGGGTCTTTTTCTGCATGACGCTCCTGATTATGTTGGCAGGCTGGCGTTTTCGGATCTGGCGATACCAGAGACGTGTCGAGCCGGCGAATCGCCGATAATGCGGCGGATCGACACAACGCTGGTGCGGTCCGCGCTGCCCGCCAGGCAGCGAACTGCGCACAAGGGTGACTTTGGGCGCGTGCTGATTGTTGGTGGGGCACCGGGCATGCCAGGTGCTGTTCGTATCTGTGGAGAGGCTGCGTTGCGTGCCGGAGCCGGTGCGGTCACGATTGCCACGCATCCGGCCCACAGCCAGTCCGTGCCGAGCAGTCGTCCTGAATTGATGTGCAGCGGCGTTATAGCGGCGAATGATCTCGAGCCACTGCTCGATAACGCCGATGTCGTCGCAGTTGGCCCGGGCCTGGGAACTGGTGGCTGGTCGCGGAGTTTGTTCGCGGCTGTCATTGAGAGCGGTCTGCCCCTTGTCGTCGACGCAGACGCACTGAACCTGCTCGCATCCAGTCCAGTGGCTTGTGAGCAGGCGATACTGACGCCGCATCCCGGTGAGGCAGCGCGATTGTTAGGCAAGTCCGCGTCCGACGTACAGGCGAATCGCCTGGGTGCCTTGTCCGAACTGGCGCAAAAGTACGCCGGCATTGTGGTCCTGAAGGGAGCCGGGTCTCTGGTTTCCTCAGGCACCGGGGTTCCCTGGCTTTGCTGCGCCGGTAATCCCGGCATGGCTGCGCCGGGCATGGGTGACGCGTTGACCGGAATCATTGTCGCGTTACTTGCCCAGGGCTTGCCGGCAGAGATGGCAGCCATCGCCGGCGTGCAGATTCATGCCGAGGCCGGAGACGCTGCGGCCGGGCAGGGCGAGAGGGGGATGGTCGCCTCGGATCTGCTGGCAGAGGTTCGTGCCAGGGTTAATCTGTGACGGTCAGATTGGCCCTGCCTGATCCGGAGTCGACCGAGGCACTTGCGCATCAGGTCGTAAAGGCATTGCCGGAGGCACCGAATGGCTGGCTGATTCTGCTCGAAGGCGAACTGGGCAGCGGCAAGTCAACGCTCGCCCGGGCAATGCTGCGCGACTATGGCTATGAAGGCCCGGTGCCCAGTCCAACCTATACCTTGATAGAGCCCTACAGTTTCCAGGAATTCAATACCTATCACATTGATTTATATCGAATTGCGGACGCCAGCGAGCTCGAATTTCTGGGCTGGTCGGATCTGGATGGAGGGCTAAGGCTGGTCGAGTGGCCGGAACGGGCGCCGGGTCTGTATGCTGCTGCTGACTTGCTGATTTCGCTCAGCTATGCCGATCAGGGCAGGGCGGCCGAGTTGTCGGCACAGAGCGAACGGGGTAGGGAATTGATTCGAAGTCTGCCTGGTTTTTCAACCTCTTATCAACCTTAGGTAAACTTCGTATCTTTATAATTTTGAACAAAAATATTGGCATTTCCCTCAGGATTCGTATACTGATCAAACATAATCTTATTTTGCAGGAATTCGATTTCGCATGAGTTTCCACGGGCGATTGCTACTCATTGCACTGGCGATGCTGGTGCCGGCCTTAGCCGGCGCCGCAACGACTGTGGAAGATGTGCGGTTGTGGTCCGAAAATGGTCGCACCCGAGTCGTGCTGGATCTTAGTCGTCCGGCACAGCACAGCATCTTCACGCTCCGAGGTCCCGACCGCCTGGTAGTGGACCTGAAAGACAGTCGCCTGGCGAATTCCCTCAAAAAACTGCCGGTTGGTGGTGCTATCCGCGCAATTCGAACGGGCGTCCGGTCCAACGGTCAGCTTCGCGTCGTTCTGGATCTTAATCAGACAGTCCGTTCGAGAAGCTTCACAGCGGGTCCCAATAACAAGTACGGCGATCGCCTGGTTATCGATCTGCAGCAGCAGGGCAATCTGAAAACGGTCAAACGTGCCTCCGAAGAGCACGTAGCGGGCAGAGACATTGTCATTGCTGTTGACCCCGGCCACGGAGGCCACGATCCCGGCGCAGTTGGTCGGGCAAGAACGCGCGAGAAAGATGTTGCCCTCGCGGTTAGCCGACTCTTGGCTGAGCGTATCAATGCGCAGAAGGGTATGAAAGCCGTGCTCGTCAGGAGCGGCGATTATTACGTCGACCATCGCGAGCGAATGGAAGTCGCCAGACGGGCCAACGCGGATCTTTTTGTGTCAATTCATGCCGACGCTGTCGACGATCGCCGCGCCAGGGGTGCGTCGGTTTACGTGCTGTCCCTCAAAGGCGCGAGCGACGAGGCCGGTAAGCGTCTGGCCGAGCGAGAGAATGCATCTGCTCTCGTCGGCGGCGTCTCGCTGGCCGGCAAGGATGCTGTTCTGGCCTCGGTGTTATTGGACCTGTCTCAAAACGCGGCACTGAGCGCCAGTCTCGACGTTGGCGGCGAAGTCATTGGTCAGCTCGCGCAAATTGGCAAAGTGCATCGACGCAAGGTGCAACAGGCAGGATTCCTCGTGCTGAAATCCCCGGATGTCCCGTCCATCCTGGTTGAAACTGCGTACATTTCGAATCCTGACGAGGAGAAGAAACTAAAGAGTCGAGCGCACCAAAGCAAGATCGCGAACGCGATCCTTGCAGGCGTACAGAGATATTTCTATACGCATCCGCCACCCAATACCATGATTGCCCTGAATCAGAGGCGGGCGCCTTCGAAGCAGGTTCGACATGTGATATCTCGCGGCGATACGCTCAGCGAGATTGCAGAGCGATACAACGTCAGCATGTCTGAGCTGAAAGTTGAAAATAAGCTCTCCGGCAATCGTGTGCGTATCGGACAGACGCTGCGCATTCCTGTCTACGCGGGCTCTCGGTAGAACGACGCAGCCGCAATATAGGCTGTTCACACCTGGATTCGGCACTAAAGATCAATTCTTACCGGCCATCCCCATGCTGGTGTGCGCTGCGGGAGAATTGCGCTTAAGCCGCGATCCGAACCCGTGGCTGTGGAGCGACTTCAGTCGCGATTCTCAATTGAGCTACACATTCGCGTACGCTTTTGAAAGAATGGCAGGCTTTCCCGTCCGTTGCCGCACCCATGCCTATTCGCCAACTACCCGGCCACCTGGTCAATCAAATCGCTGCCGGCGAGGTGGTCGAACGACCCGCTTCTGTCGTCAAGGAATTGGTCGAGAATAGCCTGGACGCCGGTGCACATGCGATTTCGATCGACATCCTTGCGGGTGGCCAAAAGCTGATCCGGATTCGCGATGACGGTGCTGGCATACCCAAAGACGAAATCCGCCTTGCTCTTGCGCGCCACGCGACCAGCAAGATCGTCAGCCTCGAAGATCTCGAGGCGGTGGTGTCGCTTGGTTTTCGCGGGGAGGCACTGCCGAGCATCGCTTCGGTCGCTCGCATGTCACTAGTCTCCCGGCACGGCGCCGGCGCCTGGCAGGTTGAGGCGGAAAACGGTCAGATCAGTGAGCTTGTTCCGGCTGCGCACCCGATCGGCACGACCGTCGAGGTGCACGACCTTTTTTACAATACGCCGGCGCGAAAGAAATTCCTGCGAACCGAGCGGACAGAATTCAATCATATCGATAAGTGGATACGTCGACTGGCATTAGCGCGCCCGGAGGTCGCTTTTTCTCTGTCGCACAATCGTCGCATTTCCCTGAATCTAAAGGCGGCAAATGACGAAGAAGCCAGGCTGGAACGTGTTCGCAAAATTTGCGGTGATGCGTTTGCGACTCAGGCGATGTTCATTGAACGTGAGGCGGAGTCAATTGCGATATCAGGTTGGATCGGCTTGCCAACCTACAATCGCAGTCAGGCTGATATGCAGTTCTGGTTCGTCAACGGACGCAGCATCTCGGATAAAACGCTGGCCCACGCCGTTCGACACGCCTATCGTGACGTGCTTTTCCACGGTCGATTCCCGGCCTATGTATTGCATCTTTCCATGGATCCGGCACAGGTCGATGCGAATGCACATCCAGCAAAACATGAGGTTCGGTTTAGAGATAGCCGTACCGTGCACGGCTTTGTATCTCAAGCAATAGAAAACGCGCTTCGCGACACGCGACCGGGTGGGCACGACGTCAGTCCGGTCCCGTCAACCGCATTTGTCGGCGGCGGTTTTCGACAATCATCGATGGCGTTGCCATCGTCAGTATCATCCGCTTCGTATTCATCTTCGGCAGTTGCCGAGGCGGTCAGCGGCTATCAAATGCTGTCTGGCGTTCCGGAGAATGAGCGCGCTTTGCCGGTTAGCGACACCATACCGCCGCTTGGATTTGCCATTGCCCAGCTCGCTGGTATTTACATTCTTGCGGAAAATGTAAACGGGCTTGTCGTTGTCGACATGCATGCGGCGCACGAACGTATCGTCTACGAAAAACTGAAAGCATCATTCGCTGGCCGGGAGATTACCCGCCAGCCATTGCTGGTGCCTACCAGCGTATCCGTATCGGAGGCGGAAGCGGCTATTGCGGAAGAATCAGCTGAAATGTTTCGACAGCTAGGGCTGATGGTTGATAGAAGCGGCCCGTCAACGTTGCTCATCCGTGAAGTACCGGCACTGCTCAAACAGGGCGATGCTGAAGCAATGGTTCGCGATATTCTCGCCGACATTCACGACAACGGATCCACGAATCGCGTGGAAGACAGGTGTCACGCTATTTTAGCGACGATGGCCTGCCATCATTCCATCCGTGCCAACCGTTCCATGACCATCCCCGAAATGAATGCACTGTTGCGGGAGATGGAAACGACCGAGCGTGCGGATCAATGCAATCACGGTCGGCCGACCTGGACCAATATAAGCCTGGCCGAGTTGGACCGGTTGTTTTTGCGCGGCCAGTAGTCAGCAATTACTCATGATGCGTGGTCAACCTGTGGTCTGCCTGATGGGCCCAACCGCGTCCGGAAAGACGGCTTTGGCGATGCGCCTGGCCGATGAGTATCCGCTGGACCTTGTCAGCGTGGATTCAGCGCTTGTGTATCGAGGTATGGACATTGGGACCGCGAAACCAGGGCCGGATGAGCTTCGTCTCCATCCGCATCGGCTGATCGACATTCGCGATCCCGAGGATTCGTATTCGGCGGGTGATTTCGTTCGCGACGCCAATGAGCAGGTCGAAGCCATTCAAACAGCCGGTCGTGTGCCCTTGCTTGTGGGTGGCACAATGATGTATTTCCGAGCACTGATCGACGGCATCGCGAGCTTGCCGGCTGCCGATCCGTCTATTCGGGCCGTGATTGACGATGACGCACAGCAGCGGGGCTGGCCCGCGTTGCACGCGGAGCTGGCGCAAATCGATCCAGCGACGGCAGCGCGCGTTAATCCCAATGATGCGCAGAGGGTCCAGCGGGCCCTCGAGGTATATCGTGTCAGTGGCAAGCCGCTTTCGGCCTGGCAAGCGGCTACACGCCCGGGAAAACACAACTTCATAAAGCTCGCATTGCTTCCGGAGCCGCGCGCGGCACTGCATGGCAGAATCGAAACAAGGTTCGATGAGATGCTGGATGCAGGCTTCATTGATGAAGTTAAGAGATTGATGAAACGTCCTGATTTAACACGAGATCATGGTTCGATGCGGGCCGTCGGATATCGCCAGCTATGGTCATATCTCAGCGGCGAAACCGGCCTCGACGAGGTGCGTTCGATGGCGGTTGCGGCGACGCGGCAACTCGCGAAGAGGCAGTTGACCTGGCTGCGCAGCGAGCGCGACGTGTATTCAGTCAACCCTCTTGAAATTGATGCGCATGGCGCAATATCGAGCTACCTTGAGGGAGTACGTGATGACAGCCTGAAGATAGACAAATACTGATATCGACTATTCAGGCTTGTGATAAACTTTTTCTTCGCTAGGGTGATCAGGGCAAGTGGGCAACCGGCGCCACCGGACTACGCTGATCTTTTGAATGTTTTGCTGATAATAATAAAAAGCAAAAGAAGAATAATAAGGAGACCCAAAAATGGCTAAAGGTCAATCATTGCAGGATCCATTTCTCAATATTTTGCGGAAGGAAAAGGTACCTGTATCAATCTATTTGGTAAACGGTATCAAGCTGCAGGGTCAGGTCGATTCATTTGATCAGTTTGTCGTCTTGTTGAAGAACAGTGTTAACCAAATGGTCTATAAACACGCTATTTCCACGATCGTGCCGGCGCGCAATATCCGCTTGCCGTTGCCTGATGGCGAAACGGGTGACTCTGAAGATTAATTATTTAAACCCGGAGGTCGTCTTTGTTTGAACGACCACAGAGCGGCGAACGCGCCATTCTGCTGCACGCATCACCGGCTGGGTCACCGGAACTCAACGAACGCGAGGAATTTGCTGAACTTGCAGTATCGGCAGGCGCCGTTATTGTTGATCAGCTGATCAGTTCGAGAAAGCGCCCGGATTCGCGCTATTTCATCGGCAAGGGAAAGCTTGACGATGTGCAGCGCAGTGTTGCCGCACACCACGCGGACCTGGTCATTTCCAGCGCGTCTTTAAGCCCAAGTCAGGAGCGCAATCTGGAGCGCACGTTGCAATGCCGGGTACTGGATCGCGCAGGATTGATACTCGATATTTTCGCGCAGCGGGCACGCAGCTTCGAAGGAAAGCTGCAGGTCGAGCTCGCCCAGCTGCGGCACCTTTCTACCCGCCTCGTGCGGGGATGGACTCACCTCGAGCGTCAAAAGGGCGGTATCGGTCTCAGAGGCCCGGGTGAGACGCAGCTCGAAACCGATCGGCGCCTGGTAGGGAAGAGAATTCGGCAGCTCAATGATCGCCTGAATCAGGTTGACAGCCGCCGCACAATGAACAGGCAGAACCGCATTCGTGCAGAGATCCCAACGGTGGCTCTGGTCGGGTACACGAATGCCGGTAAGTCCACATTATTCAATGCGCTGACCGAGGCTGGCGTTTATGTAGAGGACAAATTATTTGCGACGCTCGATCCCACGGTAAGAAAGCTGGAACTGCCGGACGGATCCGAAGTCGTACTTGCGGATACGGTTGGGTTTGTGAGGGATTTGCCGCATGAGCTGATCGCGGCATTCAAATCGACGCTACAGGAAGCACGTGAGGCAGACCTGATTCTGCACCTGATTGATGCCAGCGATACGAACCGATGGCAACGGGTCCGGCAGGTCAACGCAGTCCTGAAGGAGCTCGAGGCGGACCGCGTGCCACAGATTAGGGTGTACAATAAGATCGATAAGCTGGACCGGCCGCCGCGGCTGACGAATAATCGGAACGGCGAGGGGCGTGCAGTCTGGTTATCTGCCGTGTCCGGCGAAGGTATCGAGCTGTTGTTGGATGCAGTTGCGAACCGTCTCAGTAGAAAAAAGATACATGGAGTGATTCGACTAACCGCCTCGCAGGGCCGTCTGAGAGCGCTGCTTTTTGATATGGGTGCCGTAACCCGGGAGACACTCAGGGAAGACGGTGGCTGGATGCTTGAATTATCAATGATTGAGCGGGATTTTCGCCGTTTCCTGAAGCGCGAGAATCTGCCGCCAGAGATTTTGGAAACGTCTCAGGCTGAGAAGTCTGTGATTTCGGCAATTTAGAGAAAGAAACGATTATGGCCTGGAATGATTCTGGTAATGGGAAAGATCCCTGGGACAATAAAGACGAGCAGCCCAATGATCTCGATAAAATAGTGCAGAGCTGGCAGCGCAAACTGTCTGGCATGGTAGGTGCTGGTCGCGGCGCTGCGGGACCGGGCTCCGCCGGCTCGTTGGTGATCATTGTGCTGCTTGTGGTGGCCTGGCTCGGTACCGGGTTGTATCGGGTCGATGAGGCTGAACGTGGCATTGTGCAACGCTTTGGCGGCTATATGGAGACCACAATGCCTGGCCTTCACTGGCACTTTCCATACCCGATTGAGGTTGTGGATATCGTCAATGTGACATCTGTAGAAAATTTCCCGTTCCAGACGGAGATGCTAACGGCAGATCGACAATACGTTTTCATTCAAATGGTGGTGCAGTTCAGGCGCACAGACCCCTATAACTACAGCTTCAAAGTCGTCGATCCGGAATCGACGTTGCAGGACGTCACGGAAAGCGGGCTGCGCGAGGTCGTAGGCACCAGCACGTTGATTCGCCTCGTGACGGAACAGCGCGACCAGATTGCGCCGCGAACGCAGGAAATTGTTCAGAACACGCTCGATAACTACGGCGCGGGCATAACTGTCACGTCCATTAGTATTGAAGACCTGGATTATCCGGGCGCGGTACAGGAGGCTGTGGATGACGCCCAGCAAGCCGAAAATGATGCGGGACGCTACGTGCTGGAAGCGGACACTTACGAAAAAGACATCATTCCTAAAGCGCGCGGCGAAGCTGCCAAGATTCGACTGGATGCAGAGGCTTATCGTGACCGGGTAATCCGCGACGCAGAGGGTGATGCCGGGCGATTCGAGGCGTTGCTGACCGAATACCAGAAAGCGCCTCAGGTGACTCGTGATCGTCTTTACATCGAGGCAATAGAAGAGGTCTACAGTCGATCCAACAAGGTCATTATCGATTCGGAAGGCAGCGGCAACCTCTTGTACCTGCCGCTCGATCAACTAATGCGGCAGGGTAATCGTGCTGCTACGGGCGGCGAATCGAACCGATCCGCAGACACCCAACCCACGGAGCTTATAGTGCAGCCAGAACGAGTGCCGGATGATGCCAGGCAGCGAACGCGGAGGGACCCACGATGAGCAATGCAAGATTCATAACGATGGTGGGTATCGGCCTGATTATCATTGGCATTGGCTTGTCGGCATTTACCGTCAACGAGCGTGAGATGGCGATCAAGCTGCAGGTTGGTCGAGTGGTTGAAGCAGACTATGAGCCTGGACTCCACTGGAAAATTCCGGGCTACCAAACCGTACGGAAATTTCCGCGGCGAATCCTGACGATCAGCGACCAGCCGGAACGAATCTTCACCGCCGAGCGGCGCGCACTGCAGGTCGATTTCTTTGTCAAATGGCGCATCGTCAATCCGGTTAATTTCTATACTTCCACGGGTGGTATCGCAGACGTGGCAAATGATCGCCTGTCCGAGATCATCAGAAACTCCATGGTGACTGAATTCGGTAAGCGGTCTGTGGAGCAGGCGATTTCTGTTGAGCGCGCGGACTTGATGCAGGACATGTTGGCGACGGCCTCCGTCACAGCAGAAGGTCTTGGTGTGGAGTTGGTGGACGTGCGCGTGAAACAGGTCGAATTTCCGAATGACGTGAAGAACGCGGTGTATCGCGAAATGCGCGAGGAACGTGCACGTGTGGCGGCGGAATTGCGAGCGCAAGGTCGTGAAACATCGGCCGAACGACGTTCGCAGGCCGACAAAGAACGAACGATTATCCTCGCTGACGCCTATCGTGACGGTCAGCTTACACGTGGTGAAGGCGACGCTATCGCTGCGGATATCTATGCCACTGCGTACAGCAGAGACGCGGAATTTTATCAGTTCTACCGCAGTATTGACGCTTACAAAAAGTCAATGGGCAAAGAAGGTGATGTGCTCGTGCTGGATCCAAATAACGAGTTCTTCCGTTATCTGAATCAGTCTTCCGGCGACCGAAACTAGCAGCTCGCTGCTCATTATCGAAAATATCAGATAGTAGTGAACCGGCGAGCAGTCAATGGATCACTGCAAAGCACAATAGTGAGTGTAAGGAATGTGGCAGGATGTTCTGACGGCGGTTTCGCTGTTCTTGATTATTGAAGGCATGGTTCCATTTATTGGGCCTAATTTTTATCGCCAGGCGGTTGTTCGCATCGCGCAGATGGATGACAACGGTTTGCGACTGACGGGCCTGACGATTGCCTCCGTCGGCATCCTGATTCTCTACATCGTCCGGTAGGCAGGCATGAGTAAGAGCGTAGTAGTTATCGGTACGCAGTGGGGCGACGAAGGTAAAGGCAAGATTGTCGACCTGCTAACCGAAAAAGCCGCTGCCGTCGCCCGCTTCCAGGGCGGTCACAATGCGGGCCACACATTAGTAATATCCGGCAAAAAGACGGTACTGCATCTTATCCCCTCGGGCATCCTGCGGGATGGCGTCAGCTGCCTCATCGGCAATGGTGTCGTGTTGTCTCTGGAGGCATTGATTCAGGAAGCAGGTGAATTAATCGCCAACGGCGTTCCAGTCTACGATCGCCTGAAGATAAGTCCGGGCTGCCCGTTAATATTACCGTCGCATGTAGCGCTCGATGTGGCGCGTGAGAAGGCACGTGGCGCGTCAGCAATCGGTACGACAGGCCGTGGAATAGGTCCTGCTTACGAGGACAAGGTTGCGCGACGCGCGTTACGCGTGTCTGATCTGTTCGTGCGTGAAAAGTTTGCCGCCAAGCTGGGCGAGATTCTCGACTACCATAATTTTTTACTGCAAAACTATTTCGGTACCTCACCCGTGGACTTCACCAAGACGTTGGATGAGGCGCTTAAGGCTGCCGAAACTATTGGCCCGCTGACAGCAGACGTTACGCAGATTCTGCAGGATCTTTCCAACGCAGGCGAGAGTATTCTTTTCGAGGGCGCGCAGGGTACTTTCCTGGATATTGATCACGGCACGTATCCTTTCGTCACATCGTCAAACACGGTAGCCGCCGCTGCCAGTATTGGCACCGGCGTCGGCCCGCGGAACCTGGACTACATACTTGGCATCGTAAAAGCGTATACGACAAGAGTCGGTGCGGGCCCTTTTCCAACCGAACTGTTCGACGAAATGGGCGAACACCTGGGCTCAGTCGGGGCCGAGTTTGGCGCGACGACTGGTCGACCACGTCGTTGTGGTTGGTTCGATGCGGTTGCGCTGCGACGGTCGATCATAAACAGCAGCGTGTCGGGACTTTGCGTTACAAAACTCGATGTGCTGGATGGACTCGAAACAGTCAGTATTTGTGTCGGATATGAAATTGACGGCGAGCGAATTGCCGGACTGCCGGTTGTCGTTGACCGCTTCGCAGATTGCCAACCAATCTACGAGGACATTCCCGGGTGGTCTGAATCAACCGTGGGCGCCACTACCTATGAGGAACTGCCGACAAATGCGCAGCGCTATCTCGCACGAATCGAGGAGCTAGTGGAAACACCGATCGATATTATTTCAACGGGCCCAGATCGAGAACAGACGATCATCAAGCGTCATCCGTTCGACTAGGATTTCGTACGCAGTCTGCGATACCAAGTCGCTCCCAGGCCGATCAGGTAGATAATACCCAGCGTGCCGCCGCCGCTACTCGCTGCTGGCGGAACGGTCGCTGACTGCGTAACCGTTACCGTTGTTGAGGAAGAACTCGATAGGCCGCCAGGATCAGCGACCGTCAAACGGAATTGCAGTAGCGCATCAGAAGTCAGCGTTGGTGCTGTGAACGTCGCGACCGCGGAATTCGAGTTGCCAAGTGTAACGGCCGGCCCACCCGTTTGCGCCCAGGCAAAACTCAGGACGTCATTGTTCGGGTCACTGGACTGATTGCCATTCAGCGTGACCTGGCTTCCTGATACCCTGGTCTGGCTGGCGCCAGCGATGGCTACCGGTGCGAGGTTCGTGCCTGCCGCATTGACTATCGTTGCATTAAAACTCGAGGACGCTCCGATCGTTACGTTGACAGGATTGAAGAGCGTCATTTCAATATTCTCGTCACCCTCATCAACGTCGTCATCCAGCAGCGAGAATACGACCGTTTTGGAATTGCCGTCCCCGTCGGCCCAGCTGACTGTGGCTGGCGGACCACCCGTATAGTCTGAACCAGGGGTCGCGCTCGCGGCCGTCGAAATATCGACGCTGGCAGCGCCGACAGCGCTACCGCTTCGTTTGATAACGGCGACGATTGTGCCGAAACCGCGTTCCGAAACGGCGGCGCCTGATGCGGTGAAATTGACTTCAGATGCAGCGCCAGCGTCGCCAATATAGGCGCTCGTTGTATTGAGATTTCCGAGCGTTGCGCCACCCGTCGGGTTAATCAGCCTGACGATGAGACGCTCCATCGCTTCTCCGACGCCGTCATTGGTCGCTGACAGACTGATTGTCTTATCCGCCGCGTCGCCATTTGCCCAGTTCAGAACCTTGCCGCTGAGCGAATAGTCATTGCTGTCGGTGGTTGCATTTACGACTTCGACGCTTACGCTGGCCGCACCGACGGATCCACCTGTTCGTTGCACTGTCAGCGCTGCCTGTTGGCCTTCGTTGGCCGCAAAGCTCGCCGACGCAAATTCAAATTTTCCTTGCGGGACATCGCGCGTCTTGTCGGCGACCATATAAAATCCACTATCGATATCACTGATGGCAATATTGCCGCTATGAAAAAACGGATAAGTGCCCCAGGCGCCGTTAAAGATTGCGTCGTTCGGGTCATCAAAGGGATACGTGTCTAAATTCCCCGACTCCACCGGTGCGGCAGGGTTGGTGATATCCAATACCGTCAGTCCGCGCGTGTAATTCGACATATAGTAGCGATTGCCGCGGACGAAGCCGTTGTGATCGATGGCGTTTGTGGGGCCGGTCCAGGTACCTGCGAGCGTCGGTGACGCCAGGTCACTAATTAGAAAAGCACGCAGTGTGGTAGGCAGTCCGGAGTTTCTTTCATCCAGTTCGTCGTGAACAAAAACATACTGTTTGTCCTCTGACCACCAACCGGAGTGAACGTAGCCAACATTCGGGTATGGCGTGCTACTCAGTTGAACCGGCGTTGCAGCATTGGTGACGTCCCAGATTTCGAATGAATTTTCGTTGAAATCGAGGAGCAACTGACAGAAGTCACCAGCATTGACACACTGGTTGTCTTTCCTCGGATCATCGATAAGCATGGAAGCTGCGTCATGCATATAGCCTGTGCCCAGCCCACCGGGAACGAGCGCAGGCGACTCCGGGTTCGCCAGGGAATAGGTGCGAAACTGGCCATTACCATTACTCGTAGCACCCGCCACGATAAGTGCGGGCGTGTCATCTGTCAGCGCGATACCGGTACCAAAATCGGTATTTGTCGCGTAGACATTGTGAGCGCGCGTGATGTCGCTTGGATAGCTGACCCGCTGGATCGAATGGGGCAGGCCGGTCATGTCAATGATGAACAGGCCATCTGTCGAGCCATCGGTCGTCACAAATGCGTACGCGTTCCAACGGTCAGCGGCTGCATCAAAAAACTGATAAACCTTTATGTCCCGCCAAATCGCGTCCTGACCGTCGATGAATCCGACTTCGAGCGGATTTTCCGCATCGGTCACGTCGAAGACCGCGGTGCCGAGATTAAAACCAACAATCGCGTATTCCCGCCCGGTGTTGAGGTCGACGAATCCCCAGATATCGTTGCCGGCAGTTGGCGTGGCGCTGATGTCAGTAAAGCCGACGTGCGACAGAAGATCGACATCGTTGCATGGCAGTCCGGCCGCAAACCCGCCGGAACAGGGCGCTGCCGCAATGCTGGATTTCAATTGTTGATGCAATCCCAGCATCTCGTTCGCACGGGACTGTTTTGCGCTGCTCAAGCCCTTGCTGTCTGCAATAACCTGAATGCCCTTGCCCTGCAGCAGGTCGCGGTATTGTGGCGGTACGCCCTCCAGCAGGGAGACGCCGCGCTCACTCGCGCCATTCGTGCTACCCGGCTTGAATCCACCCGAAACGTCGACGACACCGCTAATCAGATGAAATACATCCTCCGCATTCTCGACGTCGTACGTGCCCTCCATGATTCGGAGCTGACTGCCTTTGCCGGCTCTCGATAATGCGTAGCCGATTGACCGACAAGGTGTGCTTTCGGTCAGGCAGTCACCAGCATCTTCTCCACCTTCGGCGACAAACAGGGGCAGTGTCGTATCTCCGTGAGCGAACGCCGGTCCGATCCTGGCGATTGCTGAAAAGACAATTAGAAGAAAAGATGCGCGAAGAAAGAGTTGCATAACTTTCTGTCCAGATTGCGCAGCCCGGGGATAGGGTCCGGTGACAGGCAGGATACGAGGCCGCTGCGACATAACAATGATATTGGCATTGTACAATGGGTATTGGATTGTGGCCTGTGAATTTGGTTCGGTTTTTAAGCGCCGAACAGATGAGAAACGTTTGCATTTGGTGTGTGAAAACCGCTCAAATAGCGGCCCTCGTTCCTCAACTCTGGTGACGGCTTGGGCGGAAGACAATTATTGCGATTCAGGGCGGGTCCCGGGGCATTTGCGAAAATTCGTGAGGAGGGCTTCAGTCCGCGGCAGATCGGCACGATTGCCGGTGCATCGGGTGGGGCCAAATGGCTGGTTTTGAGTCAGATCGATCGGGTGATCATGACCAATATTCTGCCGCAGCTGACCGCGCCCGTGCACCTGATCGGCTCGTCGATCGGTTCCTGGCGATTTTCGTGTTACGCGCAGGAAAACCCGCTGGCTGCGTTGCAGTGTTTCGAAGAAGCCTATCTGGAACAACGCTATAGCGAGGCACCGGACAGGGACGAAATTACTGCTCGCAGTCGCGAGATTCTTGACGTCATTCTCGGCGAGCATGGTGTCCGTGAAATCACTACGAACCCGGTACTCAGGACGCATGTGATGACGGTTCGCAGCCGCGCGCTTACATCCAGCGAAAAAAAACCGGTGCTCGCGGCCGGGCTCATTGCTGCGGCATCCGCCAACCTGGTGAGCCGCCGCACGCTGGGTGCGTTTTTCAGTCGTGGGCTGTTTTTCGACCCCCGTGACCTGCCGCCATTCTTTGAGCCTGTCGGATTTCCGCTGCACCGGGTAGAACTAACTGAGGAAAACTACGCAGAGGCGGTGCTGGCGTCCGGGGCGATACCGCTAGTACTCAAGGGCGTGCAAAACATTAATGGCGCGCCCGCCGGCATATACCGTGATGGCGGTATCATCGATTACCATCTTGATCTCGACACGAGTGCGCCGGATCGAATTACCTTATTTCCCCATTTTTTTGATCACCTGATTCCCGGGTGGTTTGACAAAAAACTGTCGTGGCGGCGACACGCTCCGCGACACATCGATCGTACGCTGCTGGTCTGTCCATCGGCCGAATTCGTTGCCTCGCTGCCGAATGGCAAGATACCGGATCGCACGGATTTTCAAACCATGCCGCCGGAACGACGCCGGAAGGTCTGGCGAACCGTCATCTCCTCCTGCGAAGCACTGGCAGAAGAATTCAATGATGTGCTGGATAAAGATGAGTTGCCGGCGCGTCTCGAATCGTTGTGATAATCTTCGGACACCTAGCGGAGACGGATAAGCTAATGAACAATAATCGTCGCCACCGGCCGTGCAGGACATCGCAATGAGTGACGATGTCAGTGTTTCACCCATGACCGGACGTGCATATCCCGAGCTCACCTGGACCGCCGTAATTGTCGGTTGGATCCTTGGCGTCATCATTGCCATATCAATCGGCTACGCCGCACTGATACTCGGATTTTCAATTGAAGGATCCGAGCTGGCCGCGATTCTGGGATTCGGTATTTTGCGCGGCATGTTGCGCAGAAAAAGCATTATCGAAAACAATATTGTGCAAACGATTGCCAGTGGCGTTAACGGAGCGTCGTCGGGAATGATGTTTTCGGTTCCGGCGATATTTATACTTGGCTACGGTGATCAGTTCGACCCGGTACTTATGACCTTTGGATGCATTGCCGGCGCATTCATGGGCATCGCGTTCATTGTACCGCTACGCAAGCACATGATTGATTTTGAGCGCTTGACCTATCCAGGTGGAGTCGCTGTCGCGACCATTCTCAAATCGCCCGGGGCAGGTGTGCAAAAGGCGATCGTCCTGTTGGTCGCAGCCGGCGTCAGTGCCGGTGTGCATCTTGCATCCAAGATAACGGGGTTCGAAAACTGGGACCTGGGTAGCCAGATCGGCCTGCCGACCTATATGAACGGCATTTGGTACCTGTCGCTGATGACTATCGGTGTTGGCTTTATTGCCGGGCGTGGCGGTGTCGCCTTTATTATTGGCGGATTTGTCGCCTACTGGTTCTTGTCTCCGATGTTGGCGGCGACCGGTGGATTTCCCATGGACGCAGCCGGAGCGGTCGTAAGTGATCCGGGCCAATTGCGGCTGCTGCTCTACCGACCGCTTGGAATTGGCATGTTGATTGGTGGCGCAATGATGGGCGTCGCGCTGGCGCTGCCACTGATTGTAAGCACCGTGCGTTCGATGCAGAAGGCGTCGAAGATGAAGTCAGGTGCCTCGGCTGATGAAATGCCAATCAAGCTGCTGTATTTCGCCATCATTGGGGCAATGATTGTGCTGTCGGTCATCGCGATAAATTCCGTTGAGTCCGTTGGCGTGGTCAGGGGAATCGGCATGGCGCTCCTGGGGACGCTGTGGATCTGGATGTCCGGAATCATTCTGTCTGAAGCGATTGGTCGCACCAACTGGTCACCATTGTCCGGCATGACGCTGATCGGAATCACCCTGCTCATTATCCTGACTGCAGGAATGGAACGCGGCGACTCGATTGTCGCTGCCGTCATGGTGGGGGCTGCAACCTGTGTGGCTATGTCCCAGGCAACGGACCTGATGCTGGACCTCAAGACGGGCTACCTCGTTGGTGCGACACCGCGCATGCAGCAGATGGGGCAATTCATCGGCGCATGGCTTGGGCCAATTGTTGTGATCGGGCTGATATTTGTGCTGCATGAAGCGATGACACTCGGTAGTGCAGCACTGCCGGCACCACAAGGGCAGGCGCTGGCAAGCATGGTTGAGGGAATTCTTGGCGGCGACGTGCCTGTCGAGAAATACGCAGCAGGTGCGGTGCTCGGTGGCATTCTTTCGGCCGTTATCGGCGGTCTGGGCATAACTGTCGGGCTCGGTTTTTACTTGCCATTCAACATCGTATTGACCTATTCGCTGGGTACGCTTGGCAGGGAACTGGCGGATCGCTACAAGGGAAAGTCGTGGAGCGAGAACGTTGGTATTCCGATCGCTGCGGGACTCATCGTCGGAGAAGCGCTCGTTGGCGTTGGTCATGCCATCAATATTGTCCTATCGGCGGCGTAAGGACGGGATGAGGAAATGAAAGGATTGGGATTCTTGTTACTGGCTGCCGGTTTTCTTGCCGGGGCATACTCGACAGCACTCGATATCGAAGCAACAAACTGGACGATGTTCATCCCGGCGGCGATCGCGGCGATCATAGGCGTATTCATGATCAAGCGAGAAGCCAGCGGTGTTGCGACATCCGAGAGCGTACTCACGGCCAATCGGGCGGAATTGACAGATTCCCTTGGCAATATAGTCAGAAATCTCGACGAACTTATCAGTGCTGGTAACAGCGTCGCGACTGAAGAGCTGCGGAATGAGATCGATCGGCGCCTGCGCGACGACCTGCGCCGTTTCGCCGACGCTCGCCAGAGCCTGGTGCATCTGTACAGTTTGCAGATCTACGCGGAAATTATGAGCGAGTTTGCCGCCGGGGAACGCTACGTGAACCGGGTGTGGTCAGCATCGGCAGATGGTTATAGCAATGAAGCGCGAACGTACCTCGAGAGGGCAGTCGGTCAGTTTCGTGAAGCAAGCAAACAACTGGAAGCTGTCACAGGATAAGTTCTGTACTAAGCGAATCGCGTACAGCGTTTGGTCAGCATGCTGTGTATCGCCTCGACGTCCTCGTCCAACAGGTAGTCCTTTTGATCGCGCCAACCGGTCAGCATCGCGATATTACGTTCATTAACGACCAGGTATTCTCCACTGGTCTGCGATTCGATTTCCCAGCCGGGAATCGCGATCACAGAGCGAACGCGAAGCTTATGGCCGGTTACCTTGCGAATTTCTTTTGCGAGTTGCGCCGACTTCTCCCCGCTACGTTTCACCGATATCGCATCCTGTCCGGCGAACATCAGTTGATCGCCTTTCAGTTGAGCCATGTCATCTTTCCCCGGTTTCCTGGCAACCACGCTGACCGTGTAGATGCCATGCAGGCCGACGATGACACTATCTATCGTGCCGGCGCCGCACCGAACGTCATGAAAGACCCTGTTTCGATTCGCGGTTAGTTTTTGCAGCGAGTGGCCGGTCGCCATGTTGGCGTCCCGGATGAAAAACAGTTTTCGCCGCTCTATCATGATCGTGATAAGACGATAGATCAGAAAACCCGCCGCGATGCCTAACAGAGCCAGGATTACAATATGCTGCCAACGAGGAATATCGACGAACATTTCCTCCGGGCGGAACAGGTACGAAACAGAGAATACAACTGCGAACATGAGGCCGGACGCAAGATAGATCGATTGTTCGCGACCGCGTTGCGCCAGTTCATCGCGATACCGCTGCGCCGCTTCCAGCATAATGCTCTTGGGAAAGCGGGTGCCGGTCGACGACTGTGCAAATGCGGACCATGCCTTGATGACCAGCAGAAAAAATATCGTGCTGGTCAACGCAATGAGTGTGGCACCACCTAATGCTGTCAGATCCATCTGCTAGTAGCCTTTGAAGACCAAATCTTCCGGGTAAAACAATTTAGCCGCTGTCCGGGTGCGCTCACTGTGACGTGGATCACACTGAGTCCATCCGGCGGGCTTTCTGGTACCAAGCTGCAGGAAATTACGTTTGTTACGTGAATTAAGTCACAGCCAATCGAACATTGGCGCTGGTAACTTGTGCAAACGGAATACAGTACTCAGTCGCCCTCATTCCTGGAGCAGACCAATGAAAAGCAGATGGACCAGCCTGGTATCGATCGTCGCCGTTCTTGCACTTAGTGGTTGCGCGAGTATGAGTGCTGACGAGTGTGCAGTTAGCGATTGGCGGACAATCGGATTTGAAGACGGCGTGCAGGGACACAGCGGCGACCGGCTAGGAAACCATCGCAAAGCCTGCGCCAAGCATGGTGTAGCGCCAGATTTCGAAGCCTACCAATCGGGCCGGCAGGAAGGCCTGCGCCAGTATTGTCAGCCATCGCGCGGCTTCAATGTGGGTACAAGCGGTGCGCGCTACAACGGTGTTTGCCCGGCGGACATGGAGCCGGATTTTGTTGCAGCCTATAACTCCGGACACCGTCTGTATAACCTGCGTTCAGCTGTGAACTCGACGAACCATCAGATAAATTCGCGACGCGCTGAACTCGAACGGTCTGAGGACAGGGCAGTAGCGGCAGGCATTGAACTGGTCGGCCCCGAAACCACAACAGAAAATCGGATTTTGTTGCTTGCGGAATTGAAAGATATTTCTGAAAGGACTGGCCAGCTGGAAACAGAAATTGTCCAACTGATTGAAGAGCGCGTGCTGTATGAACAGCAGTTAGCCGAATACGAAGCGATGATTGCTGACGCGCGGTATTAGAATTCGGAATACCGTTACGAACAATGAGTATGTGAAAGCCCCGGTTCAAAACCGGGGTTTTTTTTGTCTCAGAATTCGTTTTCGCTGAGATCGTTTCGCCGTTCGCCTGACTGACGTTGTTCTATTCGGTGTTCGCCGGTCTCGCCGCCACTGAATCCTTTGCCAAACGGGCTTCTTCGATCCTCCGCGGAGCGCCGATCTTTGTGATGAACAAACCTGCATCGGCATTCAGCAGCATCGCAGTTGGGCAGGGGGATCCGCGGCGCGGCGCCGGACAGGAATCGTCTGCCTTTCATATTCTTCGCGGTGTCGCATGCGTTGCTGGCGAATTTCAAAGATACAGCATGAAACTTCGTATCGGATGTCGCCACTCTTTTGTGGATTTGATCCGGTCTAACGGTCTCGCGTACACGGCGCTTGCGAACAATTACATATGCGCTGATTAACGCGATGACAACAATGATGCCAAATAATATTCTCATCTTGGCACTCCCGCGGCGTTAGCTCATTCAGGATTGTACTTTAGCGTATCCCGGTAAATTAGTGCGACTGTTATGGCACGACGCCAATTCGGTCAATCGTTTTGTTGCGCTTTGATATTCCAAATGGGTGCCAAATTATTGTCTGGTCATAATCTTAATACAAATCGATGTTATTCCTGTTCTACGTCAGGCGCCGAATCCTTCGGTAACAGCGCGATTCGAAAGACCTGATGTTCGAGGACTTTCTCCCGACTGTAAAGCAGCGGAAACGCTCCTTCCTCTGCCCAGTCTTTCAGCAGATTGTCATAAAACGGGGAGCGAGGATCACCAGATTGACCTGGCGCATTAGTCATCGTCGAGGCATCCCAATTGCCGACATCAATTACCTGGCGATAGGATGCGCCGGCACGTACGAGCATATCGCGCGCGCTGAATCCGGTACTGTTAGTCGTATTGCCGCTGCCGCCGCGCGGATATGGAGGGTAGGTCATGGCGGCGGCAAGATCGCCGTCGGCCAACTGTAACAACGGGTGTTCGAACGCAATTCTGTGCAGGTCGCCCCAATGCCAGCTGGACGGGTCGGGCCCCAGTATGTTTTCGGTCTCCGCATAAGCACTGACCAGGGACGTCGAAATTGCAGCTCTGGACCTTTCTTCTGCCATCAGGCGCAATACGCCCAGCGAATCACTATCGGCCACCAGTTCAGGTGCCTCCGGCAACAGCACCATGGACAGTGCTGGTCGCAGATGGCGGTAGTACCAGATCGCAAAATAGGCGCCGGCAGAGGAATCAGGGCCAAGCTCACCGTCCCAGCCGCGCAGCAGTTCCACTCCCGGGCCGTCAAGTTCCTCAGGAATCAGATCGATCGCCTGCAATGCCATGAGAGAGAGGTAATCGCGCTGCAACGCCAACGAGTCGTCAAGCGTATGTTTTTGCTGTCCGGCGAGAACACTCCACAGACGTTCGTAGCGCCAGCCCGGCGTCCATTCGAACCCCATCGGATATTTTTCGATCGGGTAGTCGGTCGGCAGATTCATCGAGTTGGCCGTGCCCGTATAGCCGCGTTCGGGATTAAACTCCTCAGGCAAGACATCCATGTCAAAGAAGCCGTCCCATTCGTAGCGACCGTCACCTGGAACCGGCAACAAGCCGTCCCAGCCTTCTCGCCTGGGGAACAGTCCGGCCGGTTTGTAGCCGATGTTACCGTCGACATCGGCAAATACCTGGTTCTCCGATGGGGCACCCCAGCGATTCAGTGCCGCGAGAAATTCCCGCCAGTTCGAGGCCCGCATGTATTCGACGCTGCCAAAATAGGGGGCCATGCCTGGTTGAAGCCAGGCGGCACGGACGGCAAAGACATGCGAGTCCGTCTCGTACACGACCGGCCCATGTTGCGTAAACCTTAATTCGGCATCACTGTCCTCGCTGTCCCGAACCGGAATGGATTCTGTGATTGAATCGAATGCAACAGTGCGTCCCTGGTAGCGATAGCCATCGTCTGCTTTTTCGTAGACGTACAGGTCCTCCTGATCGATCGGAAAAATAGTAAGCCCGAATGCGATGCGATCGTTGTGTCCGATTGAAATGCCGGGCAGGGCGGGCTCACCCGCACCGATCACATTGAGCCCGGGCCCAACCAGATGAGCGATGTAGCGAAGAGAAGGCACCGCGTGTGTGCGATGCGGATCATCCGCAAGAATCGGTCGGCCGGTTGCAGTTCTCGAGGGCGCGACCACCCAGTTATTGCTGCCAAGAGTGCGATCGGATGACCTCAGTACACTGTCGGCCACAGCATGGGATGGGTTATCGAAACGGACCGGTGCTTTCGCCAGAAAATAATCGTTGAGCACATCCGCGGGGACAAGACAGGGATCCAGTCCGTCCGGCACACGGGTAGTCCACTGCGGTTGTAACGTCTGCCAATAACTTGCCGTTTCCAGGTCGGCCTTGCATACGATCTGTGCGCGCATGACTTCCTGGTCGACATTCCCCCAAAGTCCATGGCCCCGTATCCTGACGACATCTTCGGCATTCCACCGGGATGGCTGATAATCGAGTAACCCGAATTCCGGCGGCAACAAGACCGGGTGTTCGTCAATAACATCCAGATAGGCATTCACGCCTGCCGTGAAGGACTGCGCGATCTTCTTCGCGTCGGATCCGTATGCCAGCCACTCGCGATACATGTCGCCGCGATACAAAAACAGCCGCGTCGCCCGGTCCTGGGGCAGATACGAACTGCCGAATACAGCAGACAGTTGCCCCAGCCCGCGTCTTCTCCACGTGTCGATCTGCCAAAGTCTGTCCCTGGCGGCATTGAATCCCTGCACAAAAAATGTGTCGTAGTGCGTATTTGCATATATATGCGGGACGCCCCATTCGTCAACGATGATCTCAGCCGGGCGTTCGAGTCCGGCGACCGAGTAGACTTCATCGTCCGCCAGCAACAGACCACCGGGCACGATTACGCAGATCCAGGTCAGTTGCAGCCATCGCAAGTTATTTCTCATAGGAATAATTCCATAAGTTCTCGGGGCGAATGGACGATTCGATCCGGGCCAGCGACCTCCAGTTCGTCGTCGCTGGCGAAGCCCCAGGTCACGCCTATCGATCTCATGTCGTTGTGTTTTGCGGCATTAATGTCGAAGTGACGGTCACCGATCATAACGGCAGTGCGCGCATCAATACCTGCGGCGATGAGTCGTTCGACTTGCAGCGATTTGTGAACGCCGGCACCGCCATCCACAAACTCAAAATGTGCTGAAAGCCCAAACATTTCGACGATTGCCATTGCATAGTCACCGCGCTTTGACGTGCATATGCCAAGCCGGTAACCCTTATCTGCCAACGCGGAAATCAGCTCTGGAATTTCCTCGTAAATGACATTTTCGGTAAACCCAACGGTTGAATACCGTTCGCGGTACTTGCCTACGAGATCATCAATTTCCGGCTGACCGACATCGCCGACGAGAAACTGGAAAATGTCGGTGAGTGGCGGGCCAATCAACGGTCGAATTGTCTTCAGGATCGACCGCACAGAAGTTCTAGTGATTCCAGCGCATAGTTGACACTCTTCGAAATTCCTTCGAAGGGGTCGCTAATCGTCCCGTCGAGATCGAATATGAGTGTTTCGAGTTCCATGTCGGCACGGTAGATGTCGATGTCATTCGAAGTCAAAGCCAGGTGCGAAGCCGGTGCGCACCAGCCAGGCAGTGTGTGCGATATCCCAAGGACTAACGAAACAAGTCGTTCTTTTTCGCGTACTGCCAGCACAGTAGCCCTACGATGACAAATACACCGCCATAGAGCGGATAAAACGCAGCGCCGAAAAACTGCCCGGGCCTTGCCGGCCCAGCCCAAAACAGTGCAAAGAAAGTGTGCGCGGAAACAAGGAAGAACATCCAGAAAAGCATGTGTTTGGCCCAACGCTGACCCTGTACACCGAAGCGGGCGAGATTGCCGAAAAAAATGGCTATTAACAAAACCATCGTCGGTATCACGAAATGTTTGCCGACGATAAATGTCTGCAGAACACCCAGTCCCGCTGCAACCGCAAATATGGCCGCGATACCCTCCAGTGAGTTTTCCGCACTAAATAATCTCTTCATCCGATGCATCCCCGTCGTTCTTGTTCTTCAGCGAATGGCTTGGCGACCATTGTACCCGACGTAACAAACTGGCGGTCCGGTGCCAAATTCAATTCGGTATACTACGTCGAATACGCATCATGGGAAGCAGTGCTGTGAAGATTTTCGAGGATTTTCGGGTAGCGGTTGTCGTCTTACTGGCCAGTAGCGCCGCAGTCGCGCAGGACTCCGGGAACCCCCCGGTATTAAAGCTCGATCGAATTCCATCGGCGCCCGCGTTTGCCGGTCAGACCCGCGCCCCCGCAGCGCCTGTCTCAACCTATAGCGTCGATACGGTGGCCGGCGGACTCAGCACGCCCTGGGCGTTGGCATTTCTCCCCGACGGCGCGTTCCTCGTTAACGAATACACCACGGGCCACATGCGGATTATCGCCGCAGACGGCAAAGTGTCGGCCCCGCTGGCGGGATTGCCCGAGATTTCGCATGAGGGTTGGGCGGGTCTCTTCGATGTCGCGCTCGATCCTCAGTTTCACGCCAATCGGCGCGTCTATTTTTCGTACACGGCGCCGAGTGGTAATGCGGACGCACCCAATATTCCGCGAGTAGCAAGGGGACGGCTGGATATCGAAAAACTGAGACTGGACAGATGTCGAAGTCATCATGGATGGTGACGGGCAGCAGGAAATGCATTTCGCTGCCGACGGCACCCTTTTTCTCTCCGGAGCTGCCAGCGTGGGTGACGGGCAGGATTTTTCGTCACACGCCGGCAAGCTGCTGCGAATCAATTCTGACGGCTCGACGCCCGCCGACAACCCGGTATTTGGAGACTCCAACGTGCCGGGTGCGATCTACTCCATCGGGCACAGGGATGTATCCGGCATTGCCACCCATCCTGAAACGGGCGAGATCTGGATTACTGAACATGGACCACGCGGCGGCGACGAGCTCAATCGAATTCGAGGCGGGCGCGAACTACGGCTGGCCGTTGGTATCGTACGGCACCGACTACACGGGCGAAAAAATTGGTGATGGCCATACTTCCGGAGACGGAATATCTCAGCCGCGTTACTTCTGGCGGCCATCGATCGCACCTTCGGGTCTGATGTTTTACTCCGGGGACATGTTTCCTGAGTGGCGCGGGAATATATTCGTAACATCGCTGTCGGGGCAGCATATCAGTCGACTGGTCATGGAGGGCGATCGTGTTGTTGCGGAAGAGCGGCTGCTCGTCGCACGCGGTGAACGTATACGTGAGCTGCGGCAAGGGCCCGACGGCGCTCTCTATGCATTGACAAATGAAGAGGGTGACGCACCGAAAGGCACGGGCCAGCTCTTACGCATCAGCAGGTAGACGAAATGGAAACACGACTGGGAAGAGCGGTTGTTACCGGGGGTGGACATGGCATAGGCAGGGCACTTTGCCGCAGGCTCAGTCACGAGGGCTGCGACATTGTCGTTGCCGATATCGACGAAGATGCGGCGCAGGCTGTCGCACAGTCGGTTGGTGGGCACGGATTTGCGCTGGATGTCGGCGACGAAGCCGATTTCTCCCGGTTCGTAAACACGGTGGAAACCAACGTCGGTCCCATTGACCTGTTTGTTTCCAATGCGGGTGTTGGTTTTGGTGATGCTGACACGGGCGCCGCGTCAAAACAGGGAGGCCTCGTGGCCTGTGATGACCGCTGGGAAGCGTGCTGGCGTGTGAATGTAATGGCACATGTCTATGCCGCGCGCGAGCTGGTGCCCCGCATGCAGGCGCGGGGCGGTGGCTACCTGGTGAATATCGCCTCGGCAGCCGGCTTGCTAAGCCAAATCGGTGACGCAGCCTATTCGGCGACCAAGCATGCGGCTGTCGCCTTCGCTGAATCACTCGCGATTACACATGGCGAGCAGGGGATTCACGTTTCGGTTGTGTGTCCGCAGGCGGTTGCCACGCGGATGATCGGTATCGAAGATGACTCTGACTCACGCGAAGGCGGGTTTGGCGGCAATGACGTCGATGGAATTCTGTCACCTGACGCCGTCGCCGATTGCATTATCGACGGCATAGACCAGCGCCGATTCCTGATCCTGCCGCACCCGCAGGTCGCGACCTATTTCCAGCGCAAGGCAAATGACCATGACCGCTGGATTTCAGGTATGCAGCGTTTTCAGCGCAAACTGTCCGGGCAGGACTCGTAGTTCAGTCGCGAGCCGGCAGGTACTGACGCAGTTCCCTGCGGGCGACAACCATCCGGTGCACTTCATCGGGACCGTCGGCAAGCCGCAACGTTCTCGCATGCATGTACATCCTGGCGAGCGGAAAGTCCTGCGAAATACCTGCCGCCCCATGTATTTGCATGGCATCGTCAATAATCTCGAGTGCTATGTTTGGCACCATAGCCTTGATCTTGGATATCCAGAGTTGCGCCTCCGGAACGCCCCGAGTGTCGATCGTCCAGGCGGTGCGAAGCGTGAGTAATCGGGCCATGTCTATTTTCATGCGGGCATTGGCGATCTTGTCGTAATTTCCACCCAGTTTTGCCAGTGGTCTGCCGAATGCCGTGCGCGAAACTGATCGTTGACACATGAGTTCCAGCGCGAGCTCGGCCATGCCGATCGCCCGCATGCAATGATGAATACGTCCTGGCCCGAGGCGACCCTGCGAAATTTCGAACCCGCGGCCCGGACCCAGGATGATGTTTTCTTCAGGAACCCGCACATCCGTGAAGCGAATATGCATATGTCCATGCGGTGCGTCATCCATCGAAAAGACGTGCATGGGTCGCAGTATCTCCACGCCCGGTGTTTCGATCGGCACGAGTATCTGCGAATGTTGCTGATGCCGTTCATTTTCAGGATTGGTTTTAACCATACATATCAATATCTTGCAACGCTTATCTCCAGCGCCTGATATGTATGTCTTTTCCCCGTTCATGACCCAGTTGCCGTCTTCGAGTACAGCGGGCATCGACAGATTTGTCGCATCGGAGGACGCCACATCCGGCTCGGACATGGCAAATGCCGAGCGAATTTCTCCGTTCAGCAGCGGTTCGAGCCACTGTTTTTTCTGGGTCTTGCTCGCGAACCGCTCGAGCACTTCCATGTTCCCGGTGTCCGGCGCGCTGCAATTGAACGCCTCTGCGGATAGATGCGAACGTCCGGTTTCTTCGGCGATGTAGGCGTACTCGACGGTCGAGAGACCGGGACCACGGTCGCTATCGGTCAGCCAGAAGTTCCAAAGCCCTTGCGCGCGCGCATCAGCTTTCAGGCCCTCCAGGATTTCCTGCTGCCGGCTGCTCAGTTCAAAGCGGTCACCATTGCTGACTTCCGCAAAAAACTCCTCTTCGACCGGATCGACACGATCCTTGATAAATGCGCGAACCGCTTCGAGAATGGGCTGCAAACGGTCGCTAATGCCAAGGTCCATATTTTCATTCCGCCAAAATTGAGAATAAGAGGGCCGTACCGTACACGAATTGACACGTGAATTTGAAATTTACCGTCGCGCTTTCAATGCCGCCATTGTGCGCTATTATCGTCAACCCAATGGCCGTGTGGGCCAACAAGAACTGGAGATAAGAAGAATGGACCTGATGGATCTGCTTAAAGAAGCCGGCGGCGATGCCGGCGTCGGCGCCATTTCAAAAAGCGTCGGATTGTCGTCCGGAGACGCCAGCAACATGATAAAAGCGCTGGCACCTGCGTTGACGCGAGGATTGCAGCGCCAGAATCAGTCTGCCGAGGGCATGTCCGGTTTCGCGCGTGCCCTGGAAAAAGGATCCCATCAGCGTTATATCGACAATCCAGAATTATTGGCCAACGAAGAAACGCGGGTGGACGGCAACAAGATTCTGGGTCATCTGTTCGGCAGCAAGGATGGTAGTCGAAATGTGGCGGCACAGGCGGCCGAGCAAACCGGCCTTAACGCAAGCCTGATTAAGAAAGCACTGCCACTGCTCGCAAGCCTGGTTATGGGCGCGGTTAGCAAGAAAAGTGATTCCGGCAGGAAGATCGCCGCATCAGCCGGAGGCGGACTCGGTGGCCTCGCTGGCGTTTTGCTCGGTGGCGATGATGATGACGGACTGGGTATGGACGACGTTATCAGCCTGGCTCGAAAATTCTTCTGAATTCGAGTTGACTGATCTTCCGAACTGCCCGAACTGCGCTTCGGCATACACCTATGTCGATGGGAGCCTTTTGATTTGTCCCGAATGCGCGCATGAGTGGTCGCCGGACGTTTCAGGTGCAACCGCGGAGCCGACGATCACAGATGCGAACGGTAATCAGCTCGTGGACGGCGATACTGTATCGGTGATTAAGGATCTAAAGGTCAAAGGGTCTTCGTCAGTGGTCAAAGTCGGAACCAAAGTCAAAAACATCCGGCTGGTCGATGGCGACCACGACATAGATTGTAAGATCGACGGAATTGGCGCGATGAAATTAAAATCGGTGTTCGTGAAGAAGGTTTGAGCCGGACAGGAACGTTGCGCTTCGGCGCGGGGGATTCATGAGGTTGATAATGTTATTGAGACTCGTGGCGGTTTTCGCACTATTGCTGGCTACTACGGCGAGTGCACAGTTGGATGTCGCGCACGAGGGCCCGGTCGTTTACGGGCACCACCACTTTAACGTCAGTGATCTCAAAGAACAGAGACGATTCTGGGTCGACACGATGGGCGGAACACCCGCGCCATACGGCGAATACGAGGTGGTGAAGTTCACCAATGTCATCCTCTTCATGTCGGAAGAGGAGCCGGCGGGAGGGACCAAGGGGACGACCGTCAATCACATCGGCTTCACCGTGCCGAACCTCAGGTCCGTACTGGATAATTTTACGGCAGCTGGATATTCGATTGTGACTGAGGCGGAAGTGCCGGCCACCATGCAGGTTAAGGATGGCATCGCGTACAACGAGATCCAGGATGCGTACCTGGCGTTCGTGATGGCCCCTGATGACATCAAGATCGAGTTCATTGGCGCCCCACAGCAGTCGGAGGTTGCGAAATTGCACCACGTGCATTTTGCGACACAGGACATTGCAGCAATGAAGGCGTGGTATGCAAAGACACTTGGTGCCGCTCCGGGTATGCGCGGCAATTTCGAGGCCGCAGATTTACCGGGCGTCAATTTGACGTTCTCCGGTTCGGATACTCCCCTGGCAGCGACAAAAGGGCGGAGTCTCGATCACATTGGCTTTGAAGTCGAGGGACTCGAAGCGTTCTGCGAAGAATTGGAGGCACAGGGGGTTACATTTGACGTCCCTTATCGCGAGGTTGACCGGCTCGGACTCGCGATAGCCTTCTTTACGGATCCGTTCGGTACCTACATCGAGCTTACCGAAGGCCTGGACAAACTCTGAGCGGTTGCCAGGTGGAGTGAAAAGACCATGAGCAAAGTGCTGATAAAGAACGGACATATCGTGACAGCCGTCGATGATTACACGGGAGATATCCTGATTGAGGGCGGCCGCATCGAAGCGATCGGGCGCTCGCTCAGCGTTGATGATGCCGAAGTCCACGATGTCGGTGGGCTACTGGTCATGCCGGGTGGAATCGACGCACATGTGCATATGGAAACGCCGATGGGCAACGGTGTCGAAACGTGCGATACATTTGAGACAGGCACCCGGTCCGCAGCGTTTGGCGGCACGACAACCATCGTGGATTTCGCACAGCAGTTTAAGGGCGAATCGCCGAAGGCGGCGCTCGAGCGCCGATTGGCTTCCGCAGAACCGCAGTGCACTGTTGACTACGCATTTCACGCTATCCTGACGGACGTGAACGAAGCGGCGTTGAGTGAGCTTCCCGACATGGTAAACAGGGAAGGCGTCTCCAGTTTCAAGCTTTACATGGCGTATCCCGACGTCCTGATGGTCGATGATGCCGATATTTACCGCACCATGCGCAAAGTCGGTGATCATGGCGGCATGGTAAACCTGCATGCCGAAAACGGTGTCGTCATTCAGGCCCTTATCGAAGAGGCGCTGGCCGCGGGCAACACGTCTCCGAAGTACCACCAGCTCACGCGACCACAACTGATGGAAGGAGAGGCCACGCATCGCGTTATACGCATTGCCGAACTCGCCGAGGTTCCGGTTTACATCGTGCACCTCTCGGCCAGGGAGGCGCTTGAAGCGGTCGTCGAGGCCCGTGACAGGGGTATTCCCGCCTTCGCCGAGACGTGTCCGCACTATCTATTCCTGGATAATTCTGAATACGACCGGCCGGGTTTCGATAGTGCCAAGTTCGTTATGACGCCGCCACTCAGGGATCGAGAGTGTCAGGATGCATTATGGCGTGGCCTCAAATTTGACGATCTGCAGGTTGTCTCAACGGATCATTGTCCCTTTTGCTTCAACGAAAAAGCACATGGCATTCTCAAGTCGAAGCAAATGGGTAAAGATGATTTCTCGAAAATTCCAAACGGCGCACCCGGTGTCGAATTTAGATTGCCGCTTCTTTTCGATGGCGGTGTGAAAGGCGGTCGCATCAATTTGAATCGGTTTGTCCAGCTAATGTCGACCGCGCCGGCGAAGATGTTTGGTCTGTTTCCGCGCAAGGGGACAATTGCCATCGGCAGCGACGCTGATTTGGTGGTATTCGATGCCAACGAATCGCATGTGCTGAGCGCGAAAACACATCATTCGAACGTCGACTACTCGTTGTTTGAAGGCCGCCAGGTCACGGGAAAAGTACAGAAAGTATTTCTGCGCGGCGAGTTAATTGTGGATGGCGACCAATGGCTGGGCCGTGCCGGGATGGGTCAATACCAGAAACGATCGGCGTCCGGAAGAGTTCTTTGACCCAGGTGATGGAAGGGCGATTCAGATCTCAGGAGTAGCGACGCAGGGTGATCGTACGTGACCATCGTCCAATCAGGCATAATCCAGTCGCGCTGACTCATTCGACGCGCCAGTCTTTTCTCTGCAACGCCGCGCAGCAGCATTGAGAAATTCCGAATAACTATAGAGAATAACTATAGGAATCGGTTTCACCGAGTTCGCGGAGTGCCTCATCGCAGTCGCGCATCGTTGGCGCCAGACTTTCGTAAAGCAAGGATTTTTTGTCCTAATCCCGGCTAAATCGCGGCGAAAACGGTGAAAAACCTTTTCGTTGACATAATAAAAACATATAGTTAGCGTTGAATCGTCGACTGAGTCTCAGACCACGGCGGCACTTCCGGTATCCTATAACAATAAAGAGCCACGGTAATCCCAAAGTAATCAATGAGTAGCGCGATGAGCCAGCAATGGTTTGTAAACAATATTGTCGATGCGAGGTCGCACGGACAGACGGGATTGTGCGCGGTTTTCGCCGCACTCTTCCTGCTGGGAACCGCTGCCGAGGTCGCATCCGCGGCAACCGAAGAAACTGATGATGCCGCTGCAGCGGTACCATCGACTGACCGGCCTGCCGACGAGGCAAGCTGGCTGTCTGGCGAACAACTGGAAGACGATGGCGTAGCTTCCGGAGACTTTCCTGCGATCGAGATTGTCGATGACGAGTTCGGCGAGCATATCGATTCGCCGGTCGAGGTTTTTGTCGGCCCGCCGATTCCTGAACAGAGCAGCGATTCAGGATCCAAAGCAAAAAATACCAAGCCACGAGTAGCCGCGAATATTGATTTGTCGCGGCCTGTTGCACCGTCCCAGGGCGTCGACGGTATCGATATTGGAATGATCGCCCCGCCGCCAGAGCCAACGCTGGCGGTGTATGCGCAGAAATCCCTGATGCTTTTGGGCGCTGAAGTGGCCGCGAGCACATCGACACGGCTGGCCTGGTCTCCAGCACATAGTTTTGCGGGGATTGCCGCACCGACACCCGTTCTTGTGGTCAATGGCGCCCATCGCGGACCGACGTTGTGCATGACGGCTGCTATTCACGGTGACGAGCTCAATGGCATCGAAGTCGTGCGCCGCGTTCTTTACGATCTCGAGCCCGAGAAACTCTCCGGAGCGGTCATCGGCGTGCCAATCGTAAACCTGCAGGGCTTTCGTCGCTCGTCACGCTACCTGCCGGATCGCCGCGATCTGAATCGATATTTTCCAGGGACCCCGAACGGCAGTTCGGCTTCGCGTCTTGCGCATTCATTTTTCACTGAGGTTATTTCGAAGTGCGACGCACTGGTCGACCTGCATACCGGGTCATTTCAACGGACAAATCTTCCTCAATTGCGGGCCGACCTCAGGAACCCGAAGGTTGTGGAGCTGACGCAGGGATTCGGTTCAACAGTTGTATTGCACAGCGACGGCGCCAATGGCACCTTGCGACGTGCCGCGACCGATGCTGGCGTCCCGACTATTACGCTCGAAGCAGGTGGTCCGGCGCGGGTTCAGGACGACGCGGTGTCGCACAGTACGAAAGGCGTCATGACCCTGCTGAACGAACTGGAGATGTACGACAACGTAACCAAGTGGGGCACCAGGGAGCCTGTCTATTACCGTTCCCGGTGGATACGCGCAGACCAGGGTGGAGTTCTGTTCAGCAAGGTTGAGCTCGGTGAAAGTGTTGACCAGGATCAGTTGCTTGGCACGATTACCGATCCAATCACCAATGTTCAGACTGAGCTTAGAGCGTCAGACAAAGGGCGCGTGCTGGGTATGGCGCTGGATCAATTCGTAATGCCGGGCTTCGCCGCATTTCGCATTGGTATCGAGGCACCGCGGGCGATCGATTTGCCGACTGAAGCCATCGGTATGAAAACGGCGACGGCCGAAGGCGCGAATGATGCCGCGACCGTGGCAGGAGCCGGGAGCCAGAGTGACGACGACTACGAAGAATACGAAGATGACGAGATTCTCGATGTCAGGGACTATCTGGAAGATTCTGAGTAGGATCGGGCACGCTTAAACCTGGCAGGCGCGAACGTCCGTGGAAAGCGGTATACTGAGTAACTTGGGCAGAACTTAGTAGCAATATCAGTATTATGCGGGGATTTTCAAACAAATCTCGTAAGTCCGGCGGAGGCCGCATCTGGCTGGCCTACCTGATGGTTGGCACGCTCTGGTTCGCGATGAGTGCCGCCTACAAAAGCAAAATGCCAAGCAATACCGAAGATATCTGCACGGTCTTTGAAGACCGGCGCGACTGGTACACAGCGGCCAGAGTCTCTGAAGAGCGTTGGGGTACGCCCGCCCACATACAGATGGCGATAATTCAGCAGGAGTCATCGTTCCGCTTTAACGCCAGGCCACCACGCACCAGTCTGTTGGGATTCATACCATGGAAGCGTCCATCAAATGCCTACGGTTTCGCTCAGGCACTGGATGGCACATGGGCGCGCTATAAAAACGACACTGGCAGGGGCTATGCGGATAGAGATGATTTCGAAGATGCTATCGACTTTATCGGGTGGTACACGCATCTTTCAAACAAGTCCGAGGGAATCTCCAAGTGGGATCCCTACAACCAGTATCTCGCCTATCACGAGGGCCAGGCAGGGTGGCGGGATGGGACGTACAAAGGAAAAGGCTGGCTAAAGAAGGTGGCGAAGCGTGTCGATACCCGCGCACGCCAATGGGGCGCCGAGCTGCAGCGTTGTGCGGCAGGGCTCGACGATACGTTCTGGATGTTCAAAGGATAGCTTTCCGATCGAAATGCGCGGGTGTTTGCAGTCGCCCGCTATATAAACCTTGACATAGTGATCATCTGCTAGCTATATATCTCTTTATATAGCAACAAAAGGTCACAAGAATGGCTTACATAGGAGAAAGCGCCCGATTCGTGCACGTCTTATTCGGCGCAATCGGGCTCATAGCGTTCTGGATTCCCGTATTCGCGAAGAAAGGAGCGATCAATCACGTCAGGTACGGCAAGATATTCGTCTGGTCGGCCTATATCGTTCTGGGCTTCGCTGCCATTGCTCTGCTAGCCAGGATCACTGACCTCGTCGTACGTGGCATTGGTCCTGCCGCTGAACCGGCCTTGTTCGCGTTCATCGTATTTCTCGGCTACCTCACCTTTGTCACTTTCGTCACTATCCGCCACGGTGTGGCAGTCTTGCGACACAAAGCTGATCCAGGTGCATTGCGTACCAACCTGAACACGGTGCTTGCCTATGGCGCCGTGGCTGCAAGTATTGGAATCGTTCTCTACGCGCTGCTGGTTTCGCCGCCAAACAAGATCCTGTTGTTTGCACTGAGTCCAATCGGATTTGGCACCGGAATGGGAAACCTTCGCTATATGAAAAGTACAGCACCGTCACGGCGCGGCTGGATGTATGAACACCTCGGAGCGATGCTTGGCGCGGGTATCGCGTTTCATACGGCGTTCGCAGTGTTTGGTTCGACCCGGCTGTTCGATATTGGTCTGTCCGGTTGGGTAGCGGTAATACCCTGGATAGCGCCGGCGGTGATCGGTATTCCCGCAATCACGATTTGGACCCGACATTACCGCCGCAAGTTCGGTGAACTGGCATGAGCCTGAGGCACATCATGCTTGGCATGCTGCGCGAGCCACACAGTGGTTATGACATCAAGAAGACATTTGAAAAATCCTTGAGGAGTTTCTGGAGAGCCGAACTGTCGCAGATATACCCGCTGCTGCAGAAGATGGAGGGTGAGGGGCTTCTGACCAGCAAGGCCGGAGCGTCCGAGATTGGTCCGACGCGACGAGTTTATGCACGTTCGCCGAAAGGACGCCAGGAACTCCAGTCATGGTTGCTGGGCGGCCCGGTCGTGGGCACCGAACGTATCGGCTACCTTGCGCAGACATACTTCCTCGCGAATCTCAGGGACGACGACAAGGCGATCGAATTCATGCAGGAACTGCGCAGCCATATGTGCGATTGGCTCGCAACACTTGAAGCCGCCGAGCAGGAATGGCGGGACAATGATCCCCGGTACCCGGATGAATTGCCTGACGAGGCTTTTTATCCTCAGCTCACGCTTGATATGGGCCTGATAAAAGTTCGCGCTAACGTGGAATGGTGTGATCGTTCGATTGAGCGCATCCGCGCGCGCAAGGCTCGACAGAGTGTCGCTTAGGTATCAGCGCCAGAAATGAAGGATGCCCGCAGGAAATACATTCTCGATAAGTCAATTCGATGCAATCGTTGCGAGGAATCTCTGCGCTACCGGAGATTCGCGCGAGCGCTGGAGGTTGCCGACGACCAGGATTGAGATATTACAGACGCGCTGGTAAGCGCCCGGCGTGGACGGTTTAGTTTTTGACCGGGAGGGTAGATTGAGGCCGAATTAAGCCGATCTTGCGAAATGCGTGCTTGAATGACAAAACAAAAAACCGGTAAGCATGATGCAGCGCAGGCATTGGATCGTCCCAGGCGAAATACATTCCATTTCTAGGCTTGAAAATCAATTGAGTATAAATCCTGAGGATTCTCCAAATCGGCGTTCGATCGGAATATAAGCTGATCAGGTCGAATTTGAGATCCAGAAAGAAGATTTCATTCTTTTGCGTGGCGCCGGAATGCTGCACTTCTTCATCGAGTGAGACTTTGTAGCTATTCCATACTGTCGGTAGTCCGCACGCTTCATCGAAGCCGACATTGGCAGGAAGGCGTGGATTGATTTCGATGTATTTGTAACATTCGTCTCTATCGTCCCAGCGAAACTCGATCCCGGCGTGCCCAACATATTCGAGCTTCTCGCCCAATTGTTGCGTGAGGCGTTCCATCTCTGGGTTTGTTCTGGAGACAGCATGGGTGCTACCTCCAAAGTGGGCGGGGATTGCTCTGAGCTTTTGTTTGATGCCGCAATCGAGAAGCTCATGCTTCTGATTGAATGTGCAACTGCTAACCCATGAGTAGCTGTCGGGTCCGGGAATTACCTCTTGCGCCAGGAGATAAGGAATGGCCCCGCGCCAGTCCTGGTAAAACGCGTGAAGCGCTTCCGAGTCTTCTACAACTGCATTTTTCTTTGGGAACTGCTTTTCTGCCACAAATAGATATGGCTTAAAAATGATCGGAAATCGCAATTGCCGTTCAAGATCTTCGGGGCAGGGGGGTAATTCCTGAATAGTCGTCGGTATATGAAATCCGAGCGATTCAATTAGCCGTGTTTCCTGTCTCTTGTCGTTCAGTGCCTGCAACAATTTTCGCGTTGGAATCGCGTAACGAAACTTATGCTGCAATTTGTGCTGATGCCGCGAAATCAATTCGACCAGTCGATCAGAACTCGTCAGGATAACCGCGCCCTGATTCGGCAGGCTGTCCAGGATTTCCAGAATTCGGGCTTCCCTTTCGTCATCGGACCCATCAACTACGTAGGATTTCTGTGGATAACGGGAGTCCAGAACCGGGTCCGACGCATCATAGGCGATTGCCGTGACCTCAATTCCTCGACGCGCCAGGGAGCGCACAGCGCCGAGGCCTCCGGTGCCGTGCGACAGCACCACTGCAGGGATATTTTTTGTCACAATCTTATTGTTCTTTTAGTTGGACAGAAACGCAGATTTTGCACCATTAACATGACCGTGCACGCCACAGTCTACTATCTATACAGCAGGGCGATTATTCTAATTTCCGGAATATGTAACAAACGCATTGAAAAGCCGGCCAGACCTTTTCAAGGTACAGGGTGTTCCAAGAGAATGACGCATGATATCTATCATCGTAAGAACAAAAAACGAAGAACGTTGGATCGGATCCTGTCTCGAAATGATTTCCCGGCAATCGCGCCGGGACTATGAGGTCGTGCTTGTCGACAACGAAAGTTCGGACAAGACGGTAGACAAGGCACTTCAGTACGGCGCAAAGCTCGTCACTATAGAAAAATTCCTGCCCGGTGCGGCCATCAATCGTGGTATCGAGGCATCGTCTGGAGACATAATCGTCGTGCTGTCGGGGCACTGCATACCCGTAAATGAGGACTGGCTGCAGAACCTCGTCAGCGAGCTTGAAGACGAACAGGTTGCAGGTGTTTACGGGCGACAGGAGCCCCTCGCATTTACACCGGATCTGGACAAACGGGATTTGCTGATCACTTTCGGCCTCGACCGTCGCGAACAATTCAAGGACAGCTTCTTTCATAACGCCAACAGCGCGTTTCGACGCTCGGTTTGGGAGCGGTTCCCGTTTGATGAAGCAGTTACGAACATCGAGGACAGGATTTGGGCGCACGCGGTTCAGGCTGAGGGCTTCAAGATCATCTACGAACCGAGTGCCAGCGTATATCATTACCACGGAATTCATCAGGAGGCAGATCCCGAACGGTGCGGTAGCATCATCAAGATCGTCGAATCGATTGATCCGCCGAATACGGGCACGTCGGGGAATCGAATTGATCCCTCTCACCTGAACGTAGTGCTGGTCGTACCCGTCAGAGAGGAGGGCCTGCGAACCTTAGGCGACAAGCAACTGTATGAGTATTCGATTGAGCATGCGAAGGCATCGAAGTTCGTGAAGACCATAGCTGTATCTACAAATCTCGACGCCGTCGCCGACAAAGCGACAGGAGCCGGAGCCGATATCGTTCTGCGACGGTCGAACGGGCAGTCAAGATTTGATGTCATCCTGGAACTCATGATGCAGGCGTCGTTACAGGATCTCGAGCAGCAGGGCATTATTCCTGACGTCGTGGTGATGCTCGAACCAACTTTTCCTTTCCGGGACGAAAAAATTCTGGATCTGTTGATTAGCCAGTACGCCCACGGCGGATTTGACACCGTTATTCCGGCGCGGGTCGAATATAATTCCTGCTGGATGGAGGACGATGGGGCATTTCGCCGCATGGACGATGGTTATATATCCCGCGAGTTCAAGACGCCATTTTACACCGGGCTTAAGGGTCTATGCTGCGTCTGTTCGCCGGCAACTGTGCGATCTGGCAATCTATTTGGTGAAAACGTTGGGCTTTACAAGCTCGACGACGTATTTCCGATGCTTGAAGTCCGCACAGATTCAGACGCGCAGATAGCCGAAGCGTTGTTGAATAACGCGATTACCCTGGCAGGAAGCAATTAGTTTTCAAACCAAGAATAAGCTCGGTGTTGGCATTGTGGGTCTCGGCCATGTTGCTGCACACCAGATCGCTGCGCTGCACGCGTCCGATGATTTCGTGATGCTCGCTGCCTGCGATCAGGATACTGCTGCCCGTAAGGCACTGGATCCGTCAGTTCATTTCTATTCGGATCTGGACGGCATGCTCAAGCGATCCGATCTGGACGTCGTCATTGTCGCAACACCCAACAAGTGTCACGTCGATCACGGCCTTCGAGTAATGTCGGCCGGCAAATGGCTTTTGATCGAAAAACCGGTCGCGGAGACGCAGGCGGAATTCGATCGTCTTGCTGCGAAGAAGGACAACTTGCCCGGCCGGTGTACGGTCTCGTTGCATGCGGCATTCGGCGTAGAGGTCGAGTGGTTTTTCACGCAGCTTGAGAATGGTGCATTCGACGAAGTTGAATTTGATTCGTTTCAATGTCAGTTCTACGACCCATATATCGTCAACGATCGACTGCGACCAGGCGCGACCTCACTTGGCGGCTCGTGGATTGACAGTGGGATCAACGCACTCAGTGTTATTTGTAGATTTATCGATCCAGGGAGCCTGATGATGTCTGGCAGCAACATGGATCGGACAGGCGATCTGAACTGCCGGGAAATCAGGGGGTCTGTCGAATTCGATGTCGCTGATGAGCGTCTCTCTGGCTCAGGTTCGATTGAGACGGACTGGACGTTGGGCCTGAACAAGAAAGCAACAACGCTGGGGATCGCCGGTGGCTCGCGAAAACTGATTCTGGATCATTCGGAACAAACCGTAGCGTTCGTCGGCGACGGGCAGGAAGAGACGATTTTCGCTTGCGATAATGATCTGCCAAGGCTAACCAATCATTACATCGGCGTTTTCGCTGACCTTGCGCGCCAAATCCAGTCAGGGAATGACAACCTGGATTATTGCCGCAAACTGCATGAATTCCTCTATCAGGCGGAATCGTGGGGGGGCTGAGTCGAAGCCGGTTTCGTTTCAGATGCGGCTATATTACTTTAGCCTGACTGTACACGGAACGTACCAGGAAGTTTGTTTAAGCACTGGAACGGTGCTGCCCGCAGCTAAGCGGATTACCTTATTACTTGATAGCAAACGCAATCAGAGCTATACTTTAAATCACAATAACAAAAATACCAGCCGCAACATTCCGATAGCCTCACAGCTGTTCGTTCCAGAGAAAATTCTTACTCGCGATCGGCATGGTTGTTCCTGAGGGGAGCTGCATGAATAATAAGAAAAGAATTGCATTCGTTGGTCTCATAAGCATTGCTTTGTCCGGTGCGACCTGTCGAACCAAGAATGAAGATAACCTGGGAGACTACTTTCAGGCCAAAACAGCCTATGGGTCAGTTCTGGATGAATGGCTAAGCGGGCAGAACGAGATGTGGCGTGTCATTCCGATTTACGGGCCGGTCTATCAACCCGGCACGCCGATGGAGCCCGGATCGACGGAACCGCTAACGGATAAGTGCCTGGTGCCGCCCGAAGCTATGACCAATGATCCCATGACGTCGTTTCCACAAGTTACGGGCGGAAACAGATTCAACATCGGGGCGAGTGTGCCGGAGGGGATAGCGAAGGCCAAATCCGTAATGGTGTCCGGTGGAGCCGGGCTTGAGACAACGGCCGTGTCCAGTCTTGAGTATACGGATCTTGTCCAGCAGGCGGCGCGACGGGACGTCTTTGACGAGAGCCTGATGCAGGTCGACTGTCTTGCCGTGATTGCGGGTAGGGAAGTCACTATCGTGCGCGGGCTGATCATCGGCAAAGAATCCATTTCTTCCGAAAAGACGCTGTCAGCTAATGCCACTGTCAACGTTCTGTCCGACGAAGATTTAAAGGTTTCTTATGACAGCTCCGGGGGCTTCGAGCTGGAGGATACTGAGCCGCAGCCAAAATACTACTATGTCTACAATCGAACGATTCCTATTGATGTGCCGTCGACCGCGAAGATGAGCACGCGTCGGGCGGCGATCGAGAATTATCTGAGAACAGCGCCCAACGCACAGATTGAGTTTATCGATCGAAAAACCAGCGATAGTGATGTCGAGGCATTCGTGCGTCAGTCGAGACGAGCTGCGAACTAATAAAAACGTGGTCGTAGAAGTCCGACTGTTGTTGATGTGCCGCAACTAGCGATTCCGGAGTCCTGATTCTCGAGCCGCAAAAAGAAATTCTTCGACTGCCAGGGGTCACGTCCAATGAGTAAATTCATGGTGCAATATCTGCCTGCCAGCTTGATGGTCACGGGGCTTACGGTGCTGGGGCTTTCAGTTGCGGCCGCAGATTATCGATTGGTAGTCGAGCTTCGTGCGGATCAGCAGCGAAGCGATCTGGAGCAAATCACGGCCGAAGTCTTTGACGGCGCGACAGACATCGCTCCGATGTTCCCGGACGTCGATCCGGACGACGATCCATACGCGATGAGCAATATTTATACCGTGTATGTAAGTACGAATGACGATTCCGAGACCTCCTGGGATGTCGCGTACGAACTTCGTGATCGCGGCGATTTTCTCCGGGTTGAACCAGACAACGAGGATGTGCTGGTCGATCCAACGGCGCGGTCGCTTTTTTGTCGACCGGGCGTCGACGATGACAAGACGGCGGATCCGGCCTGGTCATTACTGGCCGTCAATGCCGACAAAGCATGGGAGTTGACCCCGCCAGCTGGTGGCAAGCGGTTTGGAGAGGGTGTTCGTATTTGTCATCTGGACACCGGGTGGTCAGAACACGCCGACCTGGATCAGGAGCGCATAGACCTCGACAGTGACTACGACGTTCTTGAGAAGGATGATAACGCCGAGGACCCGCTGAATTACAGAGGCACCCAGGGACACGGAACGTCGACCGGGAGCGTTATCGCAAGTTCGGGCGGTATTGGTGACGGTGGCGGTGTTCTGCCGCCCGGTAAGGTCACCGGCGTGGCGCCGAAAGCGACCCTGGTACCGATTCGCAGCGTCAAGAGTGTTATTCGGTTTCTTGACAGCAATGTTGCCAAGGCAGTGCGGCGCTCAGTTGAAGCACAATGCGATGTCATCTCTATGAGTCTCGGGGGCGGCGTGTTTTTTGGACTGGAGCGTGCGCTGCTGGATGCCGTTCGTCATGAGGTGATACCGATAGCCGCAGCCGGTAATTGTGTCGGTTTTGTGGTGGCGCCCGCTATATATGATCCGACGATTGCCGCAGCAGCAACCAATGTTGACGAAAAACCGTGGCGCGGCTCTTCACGTGGGCGCTCGGTAGACATTGCGGCGCCCGGGGAGCGTGTCCACGTAGCCTGGAAGAAGACCTCTGACGCAGCGTTGACCGATACGGTTCGCAGCGACGGAACCTCCTATGCCACGGCAATGACGGCCGGCGCCGCCGCGCTGTGGATCGCGTACCACGGAGAGGAGGCGATTCGTGAAGCCTATGGTTCGAGGACGAGGAAGGACTTGTTCCTCGAGATGTTGGAGCGCAGCGCCAAGGTTCCGGATGACTGGAACGCCGAAAAGTACGGTGCCGGCATCCTCGATACTGCTGCACTGCTGGCCAGCCCACTCCCCGCGCCCGATTATTCCTCCCGCGTAGCAAGCGTTCCGGTACCGAATCTGGAACTCCTGTCCCGTATAACGGATCGCGACGCGGATGAACTGGACGCCAGGCTGCAGGCTATGTTTGGCGAAGACGACTATTCAGCAGCGATGGAAAGATACGGTCCGGAGTTATTGCAAATCGCGGTTCAACAGCCGGAAACCCTGGAAAGAATGCTGGACGATCTCGGGGGCGACGCGGCATCTGACGTTACGGCGCGACGAACCGCGGTGTCGGCGCTCGAGCCGATGGGATCGAAAATGCTAATGCAATCACTGCGTCGTACCGATGCCAGTACGCCCCGGCAGGATGGTGCCGGCGGACAGGATAGCAATGCGGCCGCAGCGAATATCACGCGCCGCGTGCTACTCGAAGTAGACCGCATGCAGGGTACGCAGCCGGTACTAACTGAGCAGACTATTGACGGCACGCGCGTATCGCTGGCGGACATTTATCGCGCCGCGGGTATCGAGCTGCGCATTGTCGAAGACCAAACCGATATACCGCGCGTAGAGTCACTGCGCCTCGCGGATCTGCATGCTGTACTAAATACCAATCGCTCAAAAGTTGCCGAAGAAGGGGAGGAGCATATCTATATGCTTGTTGTCAGCGAGGATGAAGACGCGCCGGATACGCTTGGCATCATGTTTGATTTTGGAGAGAACGACGCGAACAACGTACCGCGCGAATCTTTCGCTGTGTTCGAATCGCCCCATGCGAGCATGCCCGGCGGCGTTTCACAGGAGCTTCTGTTGACTACCGCGCACGAGCTCGCGCATGTCTTTAATCTGCACCATACCGACTGGGATGGATCGAGTTTTACCCGCAGCGCAACCGTCGAAAGCTATAGCCTGACCGATACGGTTGTTTGGCGGCTTAGCGATTCGAGCGTTGCACACCTAAGCTCTCACCCGGATCGGCTGGTAACACCGGGAACGGGCAATCTGCCATTCGGTTTGATCTCACAGTCGCACGCGGATCGCCATCAGTCGTCGCCGCGGGAGAATTATTCAATTGCTCCTGAAGATACGTCCAGTGTGCGGCGAGGTTCAGCAATCGACGCGTCGGCTACCGTGCGGACTGAATTGGCGCCTGTAAATGATGTCAGCACTGGCTCACCGTTGCGGCTGGAGATCCGGACCGCAAAGGACACCTACGTCGTCGGCGAAGCAGTAACGCTGACGGTCGCGGTCGTGAATGCCGGTGACTCAGCTCACGATGTCATTCCGTTGCTGTCTCCTGAATACGGTTTCCTCAATGTGCTGATTCGCGGACCCGGCCAACAGGAGTTCCGGCCATACAAGGCGCCCGTCTTGCGAGAGGCGCGGATGTCGGGGCTGAACCGGACGCTGGCCCCAAACGACATCATGGTCGACGATGCGCGGGTATTTTTCAGCTCTGCGGGCTGGACATTCGCGACGCCAGGCGATTATGAGATTCAGGCGACATTTCCCGCTGATGCTGCATTCTCAAATGATGTTATCCGGAGCGTGACGCAACAAGTGACTGTTCGAGCGCCAGGTGACGAACCCGCCAGCGGCGCCAGTCGGCTTCTATTTGCGAGAGACGGCCTCGGCCTTGGCAACGAACAGGGCCTCTACCTTTATATGCAGGGTGGCGATCACCTGCAGTTTGGTGCGAGCCAGCTTCGTCAGATGGTGACCGAATATCCGCAGGCGGCGCAGGCCGATTCGGTGAAGGTGGCGCTTGCTAACGAGGCACTCCAACCGACGCTCGATCAGGCGGCAGGTGATAAACCCGAGCCGCGTCTCGAGGAAGCCGAGCTCTACCTGCGAAGTTTGCAGGACATCGAGAATGTGCCGGGTGTGGGCTTGAAGCGGGTTCAGCAACGTTTGATCGAAGCATTGGAAACAGAAGGAAGGGACACGGAGGCGAGGTCACTGCGTGAAGATTTTGATGACGACTCGCAGATAAGCAGGGATCTGGATTTTCTCGATCAGGAAGTCCTGGAGAGATCATTTGAGTAGCGTAATCGGCTTAACGGGCCTCAGGAATTCCGGCGGCAACCGGGCCGCCTGCAGCTTCTTTTTCTCGCTGCTACTGATAGCAGGTGGTTGTCAGTCTGACAGTACGAGCGAGACCGTCGACGAAGTGAGAACTGATGCTCCGGTTGCAGACGAACCTGTTACTGAGACGAATCCAGATGCCGCGGAAGAAGTCGCGCCGATGGCTGCTGACGTCCAACCAGGTGCCACAGCCGCAATCGAACCAATAGCGGACTCAGATGAACCGTTCTGCCTGGAATTGACGAACGCGAGAGACCGATTACTGCTCGGTGAGCCGCTCACATTAGTCGTCGCATTGCGGAACTGTTCTGTCGAAAAGGCGGAGGTGCGCGATCTGCTCGATGTGGAATATGGACTTTTGAGTGTTCTGATTGGCCATCCGCAAAAAGAGCAGGAACAGGTCTATGCACCGCTGGTGCGCCGGAATGGGCGGGGCAAGGGATATGTCGTTCTCGATGCTGGCGAGATCCTTACCGCAGTCGTGTCGGTGTATTTTGGTCGTGATGGTTGGCAGGTCGATACGCCCGGCACGTACACATTCAAAGCAGAATACTTTGTTGACGATATTGCACTGACCTCAAACGTGATCACCGTCAACATCGACAGCCCGCAAAGCGAGGGCGACCTTGCGGCGGCAAAACGTCTAATGAGCGCAGATGCTGCCACCTATTTCTATTTCGGTGGTGGCGAAAACAATGGCGCCGGCCAACTTCGCGCGCTGGTTGCGGAGCAGCCAGACAGTCCGTGGGCGGCTTACGCGAACCTGGGACTTGAAATCGGCATGGCCAGTGACACGAACAATGCGTCCATGGCGGATGCGTGCCGATCGCTGGAAGCATCGCTCGACGACATCGTTGACGACTGGATAATCGCATTACGCGGCTATGAAGCGTTGTCGAATTGTCTGCAGGAAGGCGGTCTCGAATCCGAAATTTCGCGGGTTACGGAAGATTTTCTTCGTCAGCATCCGCGTGCCGAAGCAATACTTCGGGCACGTCAACAATAGTTCAGGATGCAATGTGCCAGCGGCCCGCTGGCGTACGAAGGGAGGCAGTTAGCGCAACAAGGTTCGATGTAAAAAGATACACCAAGCGAAAAACGTATGTCGCGACGGTCTGACGCGTCTGTTCAGCCACCTCGTTGGGGATCTGGAACAATGAATGATCGACGGTCATATTGTGAAAAGTCTGGTGTGGCATCTGGTGCGGGAGAATACGGCCGCCTAATAAAATCAGCCTGCATAGTCGCTTGGGTGATCCTTGTGGTTTCGTTTCGTGCTGAAGCTAACACCGAGGAATTGGCGTACGCCGCCCTCGGAAAATTGCCCGGGTTCGAATTCGCCGTTGGTCCTGAAGGGCGCGTCGCATACTCGGATGGCGTTTTCATCGCTGATATAGGTCGCCTCGACGCATCCGTCTCCGTCTTTCAGACAAATCCCGAAGCTGGCCAGCCATGGCACGCACAAGTCATCTCCAATAATCCAGGAAGGTTCTCTTTCCAGACGATCAGTCAGCGTCTGGCAGAGAAGATTCTCGGTGATGTGTCTACGTCGCAAGTCATTCTAATTATCAGCAGTGCTGATGACGAGTCTCAATTGGCAGGTCTTCCTGCGCCGATCCGTGTCGCATTGAACGGGTTTGAGGACTCGGATGACAAGATCAAGTTGCTTAAAGGCGTCAATATATTTTCGTCGATGAAAGTCGGGCAGCAGGGTCTACTCGGCGTCATGAACAGGACGCTGAACATCGGTGATCAGCCAATTCGGCTGACCGGTCAACTGGATAAAGAGACAGTCAAAATGATGCTCGGCAGGGACGACTCGGAGGAAATCGAGGCATTGCCGGCAGCACAATCGAGAATTGCACTGGCGGTCAACATTCCGTCGGTTACTCCAATTCCGTTTGGATTGGTTGGTGACAAAAGCCTGTTGCACCTTGTTTACCCGTCAACGAGGCTATCAATACTTCGCACCAGCCAGGGCGAAAATGAAGCTTATGAAATCAAAGGTAGTCAACAAGCCCGAATATGGGTATTCGATCACCAAATCGACATGGAAAACGCATTGAGCGTCGAGACCAAACTGGACGACAGTTATGCGGTTGGAATCGAAGGTGAGGTTGACGTTGGATTAGAAGATCTATTCGGGCTATCAGGGCTAAATCTGGATTCGCTAACGATGGCAGGCAATCTTGATTTTGATAACAGCAATAATGAACAGAGCGGCAACGACCTCGGCGTCAGATTTGGTGGCAAAGTGACGTTGCCAGGTCACGGTCAACTTAGCGGGACGGTAGATACGAAGGTCGATAAAAGCAAGTTGACCGACGTTAAGTTTACGGTGGCCGGAACGGATGCGGACGTTGGTATTGAACTCGGTGCGCTCCCGGTTTTCAAGCGTCTGCCGATGGCAGATCGTGTCAGGATCGAGCGTCTCGTCGCAGGCATTAATCCGCAGAGTAAGGACGTCTATCTGCAGGGCGGGATACAGTTCAAGGAACGAGACATCAAGGCGGATGCGTCAATACTTCGCATTAAACAACCCGACGGTGAGCACGCCATCATTCTGGCGTTGAAGACAGACGGGCTCAATCTCCGCAAGTTCGTGCCTTCATTGCCGGAAAAGGCCGAGCAGTTGTCTCTGGATGGTGGCGTGATGACTGTCAGCACGGCGGATATGCGCTCGTTCAAACCCGGCTCATTGCCAGATGCATTCAAGGATATGTTCGCTGGTTTCTCATCCTCCGGGACGGGATCCATGCCCTCATCCGCCATGGCATTCGGCGCGGATTTCAGCCTCGACGTACCCTTAGGCACAGGCATCACCGTGCCTGTCAATCCGGCGGCGCTTTCCGGCGAGGTTCACGACGCACTCACCCGATTAGGCATTACCGAACCACTGATCCTGTCCGGCGCGATAGGCGGCGTTTTCGAAGGCGAACCTTCGCTGTCGCTCTTCGCGAAATTGCCAACGTTGCCGGTCCCCCACATTGGTGAGCAGCGCCTGAATGTCAGGGCAACAGATGTGGGTGGCAGCCTGTTCCTGGTCGTGGGCCGCGACGGCACGACTACAGAGCTACAGCTCGGCATTGATGGAACGCTTGGCATGTTGGTCGGTGATGACGAGCTGGATTTTGGCGGCCGGGTGTTCCTGGCAATCTCCTCGATCGCTCAGGGCGTACAAATGGCCGGCAGGATGGAGGGTGAGTGGGATGATCCTTTCGGCATGGCCGGAATTGCTTTTAGCGATGTACAACTCGGCGGTGGCGTTAATGCAGACACGTCCATTGAGCTCAATATGGCCGGCACCGCAGACTTCGGTGAAAATCTCGATTTCATCATGGCGGCAGACATCAGCGCCATTGTCGGGAGCGGCATTCCCATACCGAAGAAGGTTGGCCTGATGTTCCAGGGCAGCGAGCTCAGCATGCTGACACAGGTCAAAGTTCATAATGCACTGCTAAAGGCGGCGGTTGCCGGCCCGCTGGCCAGTGCAATCCCGGACGGGTCAACGCAGGACTTGCTGCAGAAGTTCGGGGAAGTCGATCTGATCAGTGCCGTCGAAAACACTGTGCCGTTGCCCTACGTGATCTTTAAAGACCTCGCCATTTACCTGGCGACGCCGGGCGCGTCCGTCCCGGGCTTCGACGGCCTGGGAGGTCTGGGCGGTGCGGTACGCGGTACGCTGTTTTTCATGAACCAGGACTTTGGCACCGTGGATAGTTACCTGACGCTGGAAAACGGCCTTCGACTTCATGCAACACCGGGCGAGTTCAATATGGGCCCGGGGATATCGCTCAATAATGCGGAGTTCGACATCAGCGTGCCGATGCCCGGAATTCAGAATGACGAGCGGGCCTACGTGAAACTCAAGGGCGAGATGTCCGCGGCTTGTGACTTCATGAGCGGCGAAGTCGATATGGCATTCAGTCGGGTCGAGGCAAGGTTTGCGGCGAGCGGTGAACTTGCAGGCTACCGGACCGAAATCGACGCAGCAGTCGATTTGAGCCAGTTTCCGCAATTTGCAGCCAATGGTGGTTTCGGCCCCGACCTGGCGACGGATATCGTATCGGCGATAAAGGAACGCGCTCAGCAAAAATTTCAGGCAAGAAAGGAGCAAGCGCAAGCCGTCGCGGATGCGGCCAGGACAAAGCTGACCGGCGCCAAATCAGCCGCCAAGAGCAAAATTGACCAGGAGTCTGCGCGTCTGCGCGCGGCGGCACAGAATAGAATACAGGGTCTGGTTACCTATCTGTCTAACAAAGAACGCAACGCAAGCTTTCCCGGCGAAAAACAGGCCTGGAGAGCGGCACGAGTCGCCGCACAACAAATGAAAGTTCAGCCGGACAATTCGGTGTCCGGCGTAAGTCAGTTCAAGAGCAAGATAAATGCGATAAGAGCTTTGGCAAACAAGCTGCCACGCGCATTCAAGAGAGCTAAAACCGCAACCAGTAATGCGGTTAACTATTTGCACGGAACTGTCAACTCTATCAGGGCTCAGGCGGCCAATATTGGAAACGCCGTTCAGCAACTCCCGGCCGTGCAACAGGCGCGAGCGACCGTAGTCGCCGCCCAGGCAGAATTCGATCAGGCTAAGCAGAATGTTCTAAGTGTTACGCTAGACCCCGTTGCTGCACGCATCGAGGAAGCGTCGAACATCCTGATCATTGATGATATTGGTTTTGATTCGGGCCTGGACGCGCTCTGTCAAAAGAAACTGCCACAGCTCAACATTTCGGGCAGCTTCGACGGGACACCGTTCTTCTACCCGGGACTTCTGCAGCTTGCTTCGCGAGCGAATTTCGTGGAAACGAATAAGACTCGGCTGGATGACATGATGGGCCTGCTTGCCAGGTAACGATAAATGCTCCGTCTCCAGACACGATATCGGCCTCCGGTTCGAGATTGGAGACTATCAATCTAGTTCTGTCGGTATCGTACTCAAGGTCGATTCGCACCAAGCGGGAGCACATTCATCCGCCGCGCAGGCGGATTGCGTGCCAGGGAACCCGGCGTCCGAGTTATACGTGTCCTATCCGCTTCGGTACACTCCTAGTCTGTCCGAATGTCACACAGGGTGCTGCGCGAGTAGAGTTTGGCGGAGCGGCACGAGAAGGAATACAGTACACGCCGATGAAGATGATCCCCCGCCACCAGCCTGCGTACACCTGGCGACAGTGGAACGCAGCCCGCAGCAATTCCCGTTCCTTGCCTGAGCTGGAAGCTGCGGTTGGCGCTCGGTTATGCGAACGGCTCAATCGACGCCATGCATTGTTCTACCGGCGCGGCCGCGATGTGTTTTACGCATGGTTCTCGGTCATTGACCACGGCCGAACCGCCATTGTACCCGCGTTTACTTGCTGTGTTGTTCCGGAAGCGATTCGAAATGCAGGGAGCCCACTCGTATTTGCCGACGTCGATTCTTCGACCTATAACATGGAGCCGGAAAATCTCGATGGCCTTGCATGCCCACCCAGGCCCGTTGTTGTCATGACTCACCAATGGGGTTTGCCGTCGCGCGCCGATGGCATACTTGCCTGGGCCCGTGCTAACGGTGCCCTGGTTTTCGAAGACAGCGCCGCCGCGCTTGGCGCCGAGTATCAGGGCCGCCCCTGCGGCTCCTTTGGAGATGTGTCTGTCATCAGTTTCGAGAACACCAAGTTGCTTGGCGCGGGAGACCTTGGCGTTTTACTGACCGACGATGATGGCGTCGCCGACCGACTGCGTGAAAATCAGGAAACGTTTGCGGATTCGGAGGGACATGTTGCGCGGGGCACAGCGTTGCTCAAAATGGTGAACTCGGAAACGACTTACCGACCCGTATTCAAGTTGTGGTCGTGGCGCGAGGGCGATTATTATGGTGATCATGGCGTTCAACGCGCGCGCGATCCCGCGTATTACCAACAACGTCCTGATCCGTTTGCGCTCGCGTTAGTTCTCGAGCAGTGGGACGATATCGATCAGCGAATCAATCACCGCCGACGGCTCATGGCCATATACCGAGACGAGCTCGGAGAGGCTGCCACCTGCAGCCTGAATTCTCGGTCAGAGCCGTGTCCGATCCGCCAGCCCCTTCGCGTCAACGACAAACGCTCATTCTTCGAAGCTATGTTCCGACAGGGAACAGATCTTGGCTGGAGCTTCGACTACACTGTTTTGCCAGGTGAGCAGGAGACTCACTTTCCGCACGCGGTCGATATCGCCAGCCACGTGCTCAATCTGCCTATTCATGAGGGAGTCACCGAGCGTAAGGCGCGCGAGATCGCGCGACAGGTCAAAAAGGTGCTTGCGCGGGAACCGCATAAGGCCACGCATGCCAGCTGACCGCGCTGAGGCCAAGTGGGAACTCTCCAAAGCGGAGCTGAAAGCTTTTTTTTCCCGAATCGGCAGCGAAAAGGCCACTATGAATCTGACTCTGGAGCAAGCGCAGGATGCGCAACTGATCGTTGCCGCTCGCGAGGATGGCGAGACTGTCGGAATTGCCGGCGTGCGCCGGGCACGCGGTTTGCCGGTTGCCTACTTCATCGTGCTCGAACCGTTTCAGGGGCGCGGATTGGGCAAGGCCCTGATACGACGTCTGCATACAGCGCTTCGCGCCAACGGTTATCGCTTTGTTTGCCTCAGCGTTTTGCGAGATAACCTGCGGGCCCTTGGGCTGTATCGAAGGCATGGTTACCGAACCTTTTACCGGAATGCGGACAGCTATTACATGTTCCGATTGTTGTTTAGGGACTGATTGGAAAGCCAGGAGCGGTTCCGTTTGGCCAGAAAAAACCTCAAGTCAGTGATTCGTCTCGTTGCGATCATCCCGGCTGTCGCGCTCTTCGGCTGGCTGCTTACCCGTAGCTTGCGGGATCTCGACTTCAATGCAATCACATGGAGTCCTTTGGATTTGGTGCTCGCTATCGCGTTTCTCCAGTGCGGCATGCTGGTGAACGTAATGCTGATGCGATTTGTATTTCGGTTTCTCGGTGCACCGGTCCCATTAAAGGACGCCTACAATGTGTTTTTTGTGTCGAATCTCGGCCGATACATTCCCGGCAAGGTCTGGCAACTACTCGCGCTCACTCATATGGCACAGCGTCGCGGCATCAAACCGCTGGAGGGGGCAACGCTCTTTATCATCAATCAGCTCCTGGTCGTGCTGGCCGGCTTCCTTTTCGTCCTGGTAATCGGCTTCGTGCTTTCGGATTTCGGTGAGATCACGGCTGCAATCTCGCTGCTACCTGTCATACCCATGTTCATTCTGCTGGTATTCCCTGCCAGTCTCGTGGGGCTGATGAATTTTTGCCTCAGGTTGATCCGCAGGCGACCGATCGAATACAACCTGACACGCCGCTACGCTTTTTCTGTCGTGGCTTTCGTGATCTTGTCCTACAGCTTTACAGGAATCGGGTTCGTCTGGCTTGCCCGCGGTGTAGGTCTGGTGATTGATGATCTATTCTTCATGATAGCGGTTTATCCCCTGGCTTATTTGCTCGGGTACCTGTCGTTCATCGTGCCGGGTGGCGTGGGTGTCCGCGAATCAATCTTGATTATCCTGCTTGGGTATCATTACCCGGAGTCCATGAGTGCGTTGTTGGCACTGATGGCGTTCATCTGGTTTATTTCAGTTGAATTCTTCAACAGCGTATTGGCCCTGGCAAGAATCAAAGACCAGGGTGTCGACTTGACTGATTGAGTGTTTCAGCTGGAGGTACTACGCTACTTTCACATGGCCTTGGCCCATGGTCTAATGCGCTGATGATCTTGGCAGGCGTGTTTCCCCCGTGGTTTTTCGACTGCGATATCCCCGGCCAGGCGGCCGAGCAACTTCTGGTTGGAGTGGTTCCGAAACAGTGAGGATTGCTCTGTTAACCAGCACCTTTCCATTGAGCACTGATGACCAGGATCAGGCTTACTGGATCGTGGAGATCATTCGCGGTTTACAGGCCGCCAAGCATGATGTCGCCGTCTTTACCCAGGATAGTCGTGGGCGGCAGGAAAATTTTCTCGACGTACCGATTGAACGGTTCCCGTGGCCCGTCAGGCCGAAACGACTGGCCGAATTGAGTATGTGGAATCCGCGCGACCTGTGGGCTGCCGCCCGCCTGGTCATGTCAGGAACTGCGCGGCTCCCGGACTTCCTGAGGCGGCATCGCGCAGATCTGTGCCTCGTGTTCTGGGCCTTGCCGAGTGGCTGGTATGCCTACAGGGCTGTGGCAAAAACAGGCATTCCGTATCGCATCTGGGCCCTCGGCTCAGATATCAATAAATACGAAAAAACGCCAATAATCAGTGGCATGCTGAAACGCGTCCTGCGGGGCGCCGAAATCGTCTTCGCCGACAGCTTTGAGCTCGCTGAGAGGATTACGCGAGAATTTGATGCGCAATGCGAATTCCTGGCGACGACGCGTATTGTTGGAAAGGTAGCTGCGCCAGCGGTAAAGAACGGCAAACCGTATTCATTTCTTTATGTTGGCCGACTGGCGCCAGTGAAAGGCGTTGACGTATTGCTGGAGGCGGCGCAGCGTTTGCCGCACGGCAGCCAGTTGTCGGTCGCCGGCGCCGGCCCGCTTAGTGATCTGGTCGAAGACGCGGCCGACCGCATCGGACCAGGTGTCCGGGTGCTTGGCAGAGTATCCGATCGGGCCCTCGCGGTGGAGCTTGATGCCTGTGACTGTGTTGTTATACCGTCACGGAGTGAAACCATCCCGATCGTATTGAGCGAGGCCTTGCAATTCGGCAAGCGGCTAATCGTGACGGATGTTGGTGATATGGGGTACATCGTCCGGCATTACCGGCTGGGAGAAGTCGTTCCGGCTGAGGATGTGAACGCTTTGCAAATCGCGATGATGCGCGCTGCTGAAGGAGAATGTACGCCGGATTATGATCCGCAAGGTTGGCGTGAAGCGCGAACCCTGTTTGATTTGAACGTCGTTGTCGAGCGGCTTTCCGCACCGGTCGGCGCCTTCCAGGCAAATGGCCGCACCGGCTCACAGACGCTCACGAATCAATAGCTGGGGCAAATATCATGAGAGCGATAATTCTGGCAGGTGGCAAAGGCTCTCGGTTGCGGCCATTCACAGTCAGCTTCCCGAAGCCACTGATGCCGCTCGGCGATACGCCAATCCTCGAGGTCAATCTGCGACAACTCAAACACTACGGTTTCGATCATGTGACTTTGGCCGTAGGCCACCTTGCCGAGCTTTTGCAGGCTTTCGTCCAGAACGGTGAGAAGTTCGGACTCGACATCGATTACTCGAAAGAGAATGAGCCGTTAGGTACGGCGGCGCCTTTAACCCTGATTGATAATTTACCCGAAAACTTCATCTGCATGAACGGAGATCTTCTGACGACCCTGGATTTCGGGGCGTTTCTGCGCGGGCATATTGATAGCGGTGCCGCAGTGACGGTCTCCGCGCATACCAAGGAGGTCAATATCGACCTCGGTGTGATCGAGATGGACGATAACGGCGACTTACTCGATTATATTGAAAAGCCTGTGATGAATTACCTCGTTTCGATGGGCGTTTACGCGTTTAATCGGAAGGTCGTGGACTACATCCCGCGTAAAGAATATTTCGATTTTCCCCAGCTCATGCTCAAACTTCGGGATAACGGCGAGCGCATCAGGATCGTGCCAACGGATGAGTATTGGCTCGACATTGGCCGCCACGATGATTACGAGCAGGCACAAGATGAATTCCAGCGCATGCGGAACAGGTTTTTGCCTGATGAAGAACACTCATAACCGAAGGGCAGAAATTGAATTGGGAAGGTAAACGAGTACTGGTTACCGGCGCGGCGGGCTTCATTGGCAGTCACCTGACCGAGGCGCTTGCAGGCAGTGGCGCCATAGTGCGCGCGCTGGACCTTTATAATGCAAAAAACGACTGGGGGAACCTGAATTTCCTGCCACCGGAAATGCTGGATTCGATCGAGGTTGTATTGTCGGATGTTCGCGACCCATTCGCAGTTCGTCTGGCAGTCCGGGGCCAGGAAATCGTGTTTCACCTGGCTGCATTGATCGGCATTCCTTATTCCTATGTCGCACCTCAATCGTATGTGGAGACCAATGTCACGGGCACGCTTAACGTCCTCGAAGCGTGCCGTTCAGAAGGTGTTGAACACATTGTGCATACTTCAACCAGCGAGACGTATGGTACCGCTCGCTACACTCCGATCGATGAAGAACACCCGTTGCAGGGCCAATCGCCGTATTCCGCGTCAAAAATCGGGGCAGACAAGCTTGCGGAGAGTTATTTCCTGAGTTTCGGCTTGCCCGTGTCGACGATACGCCCATTCAATACTTTCGGGCCACGTCAATCGGCACGAGCTATTATCCCGACAGTGATTAGTCAGGGGTTGGTCAGCGACAAGCTGCGGATAGGCAGCCTGTCACCGCGGCGCGATTTGAATTACGTAGACGATACAGTGCGCGGATTCATGGCGGTCGCGGCGCATCCGGAAATGGCGGGTCAGGTGGTTAATATTGGTTTCGGCGAGGATATTTCTATCGGCGAGTTGGTCGACCTGATCGGCAATATTCTCGGCAAGTCATTCAGTGTAGAGACGGACCAACAGCGGGTCCGTCCAGAAGCCAGTGAGGTCATGCAATTAATTGCCTGCAACAAGCGGGCACGGGATTTGGTCGGCTGGGAGCCCCAGACATCATTGACGGACGGGCTCTCGCGGACCGTTGCATGGATTCGCGAGCACCGGGACCGATTTGACACGAGCAACTACAGTGTCTGAGCCGGCAAGCTCACCCTGGCGCTATAGCCTCAGCGAAACAACCATTGACGAGGCTGAGGTCGAACGCGTCACTGCCGTGCTAAGAAGTGGATGGCTCACGCAGGGCCCTGTATGCCAGGAGTTCGAAGAGCGTTTCGCTGCCTTTATCGGCGCGCCAGCCGCGAATACAAAAGTCGTATCTTCCTGCACTTCGGCTCTGCACCTGGGGCTCGCTGCACTTGGCGTCGGGCCCGGCGATGAAGTGATCGTGCCATCGCTGAGTTTCGTCGCTACGGCTAACTGTGCGCGCTACGTTGGCGCAACGCCCGTATTCGCTGACGTCATCGGGCCCGACGATCTGACAATTGACCCGACTGATGTGCTGCGCAAGTTGAGTGCGAAAACACGTGCGGTAATCTGCATGCATTACGCTGGTTACCCCGCCAGGCTGGATGAGCTGCTGAAAATCTGCAGTGATCACGACGTGTTCCTGGTAGAAGACGTCGCGCACGCGCCGGGCGCTACGTTACGAGGCCGAAACCTGGGCACATGGGGCGATGTTGGTTGTTTTTCTTTTTTCTCGAACAAGAATCTCGCGATGGGTGAGGGCGGGCTTATATGTAGCCGTGATGACTTACTGGCTGAAAGAATCGGGAGAATGCGCTCTCACGGCATGACATCTGTAACGCTTGATCGGCACAAAGGTCACGCCTTTAGTTACGACGTGGTTGAGCCGGGATTTAATTTTCGCAGCAACGAAGTCAGCGCGGCGATAGGCCTGGCGCAGCTCGAGAAGCTACCCGCAGGCAATGACATACGACGGAAACTAACTGCCCGCTACCGCGAGGGACTCGCTGGCGTTACCGGCATAGAGTGCCCTTTTTCCACTGCTGAAGGCGTATCAGCCCATCATATCTTCCCAACTGTTCTCGACCGCGCTATAAACCGCGATGAGTTTATGCAGCGACTCAAGGACGATGGCGTTCAATCGAGTATCCATTATCCTCCCACTCATCTGTTTACCGATTTTAAAAACAGTCTCGGCACGTTCGAAGGTATGCTGCCGCGAACCGAGGACATAGCGGCTCGCGAAGTAACGCTTCCACTACATCCCAAATTGGTCGAAGAAGATGTCGACGAGATTGTTTCGATTGTTCGACGTGCCCTGACCGCCTAGTTCAGAGAAACTGTGATCGATTTTATTGCCAGCGATATCCTGGCTTCAGGGATGCTCAGAAGATTGCGGTGACGAAACCGGTGAGAGGAATTTGCGATAGGTCGATTGGACATCAGGAGGCCATCCTCTCGCTCTCTACAAAGGATAACGGCCCCTAAGGGCCGTTATCTTTTTCTGCAAATAGTAAAAACTAAAGTGCGACGAGGCCGCCACCTTGTCTGCTTGCCAAATCGTTCAAGTGCCTCGCTTAGTCGACCGTGATTCTCGGATCAATGCAGGTTCCGTCCTCGAAGTAAACGTTGTAGTCATACTCACCTGACGCTGGCGCAGTGAGCGAGAACGATGCACCAGATGCGTCGGGCCAGCCACCGTCCTTGCCCCGAATGGTGACAGACCCTGTGGGTCTGACATTGACATCGAAAGTCTGCCCTGGTGAAACGCAGATGTTGCGTGGCGAGATATTCCTGGAGTTCGTGTTGATGTTGATGCGGCTCGCTCCCTGGCATGTCGGTGGCACCGAGACCACTTCGCATTCAGGATCTTGCGCAGTAACCTGCGATGTTCCGTAAAACCCTAACAAGCATAATGGAATTGCTATAAGAAATTTCTTATTCATCTTATTATCCTTTTGCTGTAGTAATTATCGGATCGTGTGCTGTTCTTTTATCGCGGCAGTCATAGACAAGTCTTGAACTGCCCGCACTCCAAATGACCGCGTGCACTATGAGTATACGCTTCAAGTATGCTCATAGGTCGATGTTTCCGCGGAAAATCGACAGATCATTCAAGGGCGAGGAGCACTGGAACAAGACCGTTAGCGGCTCTGTTCGTTTTTGTTATCGTATTCTCAGGGTGGACAACTCTGTCATTCGAAGCTCGCGATAACCATGGCGTGAAAGCGGGCATTTGCCCGAATATCTCCCAAGATGCGGTTCCGCCACCAGCAATCCCGCGGGATATCCCTTCTCCAGTGCGGTCTTCAATGACTCCAGCGCTGCCTCCTCGTCCCCTATCTGATGGCTGATCAACGCGTCGTAGTAGTATCCGTAGGGATCGTTAGGGTCGATCTCCAATGCTCTTTTCACCGCTGCGAGTGCCGCCTGATTGTCGCCCAGCATATGCTGCGACCATGCGAACGTGACCATTGCTTCGCTGTCTGACGCATTTACGCCGAGCATTCTCATGCTCAGGTCACGAGCGCTACGGAATGCTTCTGCAGATTCATCTGCTCGCCCGGCGAAATGCAGCGAATCTGCGAGGTTCAGCCAGTTGACTGGATCCTCCGGTGTGAGTGCCACCGCCTGACGGAGTGTGGCGGCGGATTTTTCGAACTCGCCCAGGTAATAGTAGATTACGCCGAGACTGGAATATGTTCGCCGGCTCGGTTGTATCGCCAGCGATTCCTCCAGGACCTGTTTCCCCATCTCGAATTCGCCCGCCATGGTTAGCGCGCCGCCCAGGTTACTCCGCGCCTGGAAATTCTCGGGATCAAGAAATAGTACTTGTCGATAGGCATCGGCCGCTTCGCTGTAGCGTCCCATCATAAAGAGAAATGAGCCGAGGCGATTGATGGCGCGCCAATTGCCGGGCTGCGTGCCGATCGCCGTAGCCAGCAGTTCCTCGGCCTGCGTAAAGCGCTGCGATTGGCGATACACGTCTGCCAGGCCGCCCATTGCCTGTACGTCCTGCGGGTTGATCGCCAGTGCCTTGCGATATGCATTTTCGGCTTCCGCAATTCGACCGGTGCGGCTATACAGGTCACCCAGTGCCGAGAAAACCATGTGCAGGCGCGGGTTTGATGTCAACGCAGCAGAGCACGCTGCTTCTGCCTGCTCTATGTAGTCGGGTGAGCTGCTGATTTCATACAATTCAACGTTCGCATCGCAAACGCCGGCGTGCGCAGCCGCATAGCCGGGATCGAAGGCGAGCGCTTGCTGATACAGATTCACTGCTTCCGCCATGCTTGCGATGGTACGGGGTCGTTCGTATATCTCCTTGCCCCTGCGATAGAGAATGTAGGCATCCAGGTCCGCCTCGTCGTACATCGAGTTCAGCATGGACTGCGTTTCGGACGGTAGCGCAATGCGCAGATTAGCCACAGTGACATTCGTGATATCGCGTTGTACCTGGTTGAAGTCCTCGATCTTTTTGTCGAAAGTTCTCGATGTCACCTGAAAGCCGGTCGCCGAATCGATGAGTTTCACATTGACGCTTAGTGATTCGCCAACCAATCGGACGCTGCCCTCTACATAATAGGCGACGCGCAACCGACGTCTCACATCTTCCGAGGATGACGTGGGCCCGAGCGACCACGCATCTCCTCGGGAAGAAACAGACATAGCCGGCAATCGAGCCAGGCGATTTATCATTTCCTCGGCAAAGCCACTTGCGAAGATCTCGGTTTGTTCGCTACCGTCGATGTTCAGGAACTTCAATACCGCGATCGAATTTGGCTCGATCGGCAGGAGAACTTCGTCCGGTGACTTCGCAACATTCTGTAATTCAACAGGCTCTGGTAAACCAACGAAACGGTCGTAACTAAACACAAGTATTGACGCGATGGCGAGCGCGCCGACGACTGACAGGTAGGTTCGACTGAAGCGGCTCCGCGGACTCTGCCTATGCGGCGCCGTGTCGACGACGGCCCGTCCGTCACGGAATTCCAGAAACCAGGACAGCGCCAGAACGATCGGAAATCCAGCGATAACCAAAACGGTGACAAAGGTTCCAGCCCACCTGGGTAGAAACAGTTGCGTGAAGACGACGTCGGCGATCTGAATAAGCAGCCAGCCGACGACGAGATAAGCAAGGCCGGCTTCCAGTACGCCGCGCTGCTGCAGGCTTTCGAACAACCCAAGTTCATCAATCTTCGGTCCACTGCCCGCGCCGATCACAATGCTGGTGGAATGATTCTCCAGGAGTTGCGGCTCCAGGATCAAACGATATCCGCGCCGGGGCAACGTCTGGATGTAATGCGGGTCATCGACTGAATCGCGGAGGGCATGGCGGATTTCGCGGATCGCATTGCTCAGTGCCTCGGGGGTGCCTTTCCCTTTGCCCCAGACCTTATCGAGCAAGAACTGTCGGGTCACCAGCGAGCTCGGGCTGGTTGCGAGCTGTAACAGAACTTCGGATGCCTTCGGTGTCAGGTGTTCGGAAAAGTCGCGCCCGGTCACCTGCCTTTTCAAAGGCTCGATGAGGAGATCCCCCAGGTAGAATCCTTGCAACAACTCCGCTTTCAAGTTACGCATCCCGGTCCATTTCGGTCGCAAAATCATAGCACTTGGAAAAGAAAGCTAATACGGTGATCTGTGCGAGTTGGTGCTACACGGGCTTTCAGGGACTCATCCCGCGGCCCGTGCCTGAACTGCAGCGGTGCACGTGCGTGGAATACAAGCCCTAAGGCGGCCCCTGAAAAATATGAACCCGGTTTCTAGCGCTTGTGCCGGTGCCCGACGACAGACCTTGTGGTTGCGGTTTTAGTAAGCTCGAGCAATGTGATGAACGCGCCACTGACGCAGGCTGAAGAGGATCATTCACAGCCTCGATTCAGCACGACAGGCACGGCAACGGCCAGCCGGTTCGTGAAAACCTCCGCAATAACCGGCTACGCAGGGCTGCCTAGTTCGCTTGCCACACCTGGATGAGTTCGTCATACGGTACGGTTTCGCCAGCGGGCTTTTCGTCGGCCAATTTGGGCTTTGGCGCACCCGGCTGTTGCAGCCAGTATTCCGCATCGCGGGGTTCGTTGAGTTCTGGCCCGCATTCGCCGAGCACACCATGCCGCGCCAGTCGTTCCAGCACCCTGTCCTGCTGTTCGGCCAATGTATCCATCGCCACCTGCGGCGTGACTTCACCACTCACCGCGTTGGCGACGTTCGCCCACCACAATTGAGCCAGTTTGGGATAATCCGGCACGTTCGTGCCTGTCGGCGTCCACAGCGTGCGGGCCGGACTGCGGTAAAACTCCACCAGCCCACCCAATTTGGGTGCCATTGCTGACATTGCTTCCGCGTTAAGGTCGGAATTGCGGATCGGCGTCAGCCCGACCATGGTTTTTTTCAGGGAAAGCGTCTTGGATGTTACAAACTGCGCATACAGCCAGGCCGCTTTGCGACGCTCCAGCGGAGTGCTCTTCAAAAACGTCCAGGAACCGGCATCCTGATAACCAAGCTTCATACCTTCATGCCAGTAAGGACCATGAGGTGATGGCGCCATGCGCCACTTGGGCGTGCCGTCCGCATTGACGACGTCCAGCCCCGGCTGAATCATGTCCCCGGTAAAGGTGGTATACCAGAAAATCTGTTGAGCGATTTGCCCCTGGGCCGGCACTGGACCTGCCTCTGAAAACGTCATCCCGGCAGCTTCCGGTGGGGCAAAACGCTTTAACCACTCAATGTATTTTTGCAAGGCATACACTGCCGCCGGACCATTGGTGGCACCACCTCGCGTCACAGAGGAACCCACCGGGCGGCAATCTTCAACACGAATGCCCCATTCGTCCACAGGCAATCCGTTGGGGATACCCGCGTCCCCGGCACCGGCCATGGATAGCCAGGCGTCGGTAAAACGCCAACCGAGGGAAGGATCTTTTTTGCCGTAATCCATGTGGCCAAACACTTGTTCGCCATCGATCTCTTTGACGTGTTCAGTGAAGAATTCGGCTATGTCTTCGTAGGCCGACCAATTAACCGGGACGCCCAGGGGATAGCCGTAAAGCGTCTCGAATTGAGACTGCAGATCCGGGTTAGTGAACCAGTCATAACGAAACCAGTACAGATTTGCGAATTGCTGGTCCGGCAGCTGGTAAATCTTGCCGTCCGGGCCAGTGGTAAAGCTGATGCCTATGAAATCGTCCAGGTCGAGGGTGGGGGAGGTGACATCGGCGCCTTCGCCACTCATGAAATCGCTGAGCGGCACCACGTAACCGTACCGCGCATGGGTGCCGATGAGGTCCGAATCATTGACATAGGCGTCGTAGACATTCTCACCAGACTGCATCTGCGTCTGCAATTTTTCGATCACATCACCTTCCTGAATCAGGTCGTGGGTGACCCGGATGCCGGTGATGTCGAAGAATGCCTTGGTGAGCGTAGTGCTTTCGTATTCGTGCGTGGTCAGCGTTTCGGAAACAACATTAATGGATAGGCCCCGAAACTCTTTTGCGGCATCGGAGAACCAGGCCAGCTCCGCGAGCTGCTCCTGTTCACTCAGGGTCGAAGGCTGAAACTCATCGCGGACCCAGCGTGCCGCGTTGGCCGCATAGTCAACGTTGTCTGATTGTGTTTGCTGATCAGCGGGTTCCGAGCAGCCGCATAAGACTCCCGCCAATAAAATAACTCGCCATTCTTTCACTTTGAACCCCTGCGGTTGTATATGTCGCGCATTATAGAGACCTTATCCCCAGCGCATAAGTAGCGCCGCCCAGATCGCCGACAATGCGGAGGCGACGCCAAGGTTATCTGCAAACACGCCCAGCCAAAACAGATGAATAAATGCGGCACTCAGAAGGCTGATGAAAAAGCGATCTCCACGAGTCGTGGGCATGGGCAAAAAGCCTCGTGCCAGCGTTGTGGGTCGCAGCAATTCCAAAACTGTCATCAGCACCAGGGCGATACCTATACAAGTAAAAAACAGGGCCGTCTGTTCGGTCCACGCCATCCAGATCATCGGCTCTGTCCCACGGTCTGCAGCACCTTACGTCACCCGTCCTAATGCAAAGCCCTTCACCAGGTCTTTACGCACAAACCAGACGACGAGCGCGCCGGGCAACACGGTTAACACGCCAGCGGCAGCCAGTACGCCCCAATCCAAACCAGAGGCACTGACCGTGCGGGTCATGACCACGACAATGGGTTTCGCGGTTGCGCCCGACAGCGTCCGAGCGAGTAACAGTTCAACCCAGCTGAACATGAAACAAAAAAACAGCGTTACCCCGATGGCACCGCGATTGATGGGCAGGAAAACGCGCAAGAAGAAATAGATAAAGCTGTGTCCATCGATCCTGGCCATTTCGTCCAGTTCTCTGGGCACACCGGAGAAAAATCCCTCGAGAATCCATACCGATAGCGGCACCGTAAACAGGCAGTGCGCCAGGGCGACGGCGAGTGGTGTATCAAATAGACCAATAGCAGAGTAAAGCTGAAAGAAAGGCAACAGAAACACGGCAGGCGGCGCCATGCGATTGGTCAGTAGCCAGAAGAACAACTGTTTGTCGCCCAAAAACCGGTAGCGGGAGAAAGCGTAGGCGGCTGGAATGGCGACGGCGAGGGACAGCAGCGAATTAATGGCCACATAGCTTAACGAATTGCCAAACGCCTGATACCAAACCGGATTGGAGAAAATCTCCGCGAAGTTGGCCCACGTAAGTGCACGGGGTACTACAGAAAAATCTCCCACGATGTCAGCATTGGATTGCACGGCCATCGACAGCAGCCAGTACAGCGGTAGCACCAGGTATATGCTGTAAGCAACCAACACCCAGCGAGTAAGGCTACGTTTCATCGCGAGCTACCACGCTGGTATAAAACAGCCAGCAGAACAACAGTATGAATAGGAAGTAGATCACGGAGAATGCCGCTGCTGGGCCGAGGTCAAACTGCCCGACCGCCATTGTTGCCAGGTATTGGCTGAGAAAGGTGGTCGCGTTACCCGGTCCTCCGCCAGTGAGTACAAAAGGCTCGGTATAAATCATGAAGCTGTCCATCAACCGCAGCAGGATCGCAATAATGAGCACACCCCGAAGGCGTGGCAGCTCGACGAGTCTGAATACCTGCCACTTGGTCGCACCATCGATCTGGGCAGATTGATAGAACGGCAGCGGAATCGCCGTCAATCCGGCAAAGGCCAGCAAGGCCACCAGGGAAGTCCAGTGCCATACGTCCATCGCGACCAGCGTCAGCCAGGCGTGCAGTGGTTCGGCCGTATAGTTGTACGAGATACCCAGGGCATTTACGCCAACACCGAGCAAGCCAATGTCAGGGCGGGCGAAGATTTGCCAAATGGTCGCCACGACATTCCAGGGGATGAGCAGCGGCAGGGCGAGCAGAATGATTACGAAGGGCGTGAGTTTGCCGGTTTTGGGAATGCCCTTGGCAACGGCTATTCCCAATGGAATTTCGATCAGGAGCACGGTAAGGCTAAAAGCAACCTGGCGCAAAAAGGCGGCAAGGAAACGTGGATCATTCAGCGTTTCGCGGTACCAATCGAAACCGACGAAAAATCGCGTGTTGAGATCCAATATATCCTGCACGGAATAATTCACCACCGTCATCAACGGAATCACCGCGCTGAAAGCAACAATCAGCACTACCGGCAACACGCCCAGCCAGGCGCGGTTATTGTGCGGCTTAAACGAGCTCACCTTCGCCCACTTTTTGTTTATCGGCAAACGCGACGTAACGGCGCACGCGCAGCGCGGTTTTGGTGCCGACCTCCAGGTTAGCGGCGCCGCGAACGGACAGGTCCCCATATTCTGTCGCCAGTGTCACCAGGCCATACGGCACACTGTCGCGAGTTCCCTGAATACTGATTCGCGTCACCACACCTTTAAGCGGACCGCTATTATCGATTACCGCCCATTCCGGGCGGAAACCCAGGCGTTCGCCCATAGTGACGCCAATTGCTGAATTCGGCACAAAATGCATTCCGGGGCTGCCCACAAAGTGGCCGACAAACTCATGCCCAGGGGACTGATAGATTTCGGCTGGCGTGCCGGTCTGCAATATGCCTCCGGCGGTAAGAACGGAAACCCGATCTGCAAAGGTCAGTGCCTCGGTTTGATCGTGCGTGACATAAATCATCGTCACCCCTGTGTCTTCCTGAACTTTCCGCAGTGTCTGCCGCAACCGCCACTTTATCTTCGGCTCAACGGCTGTTAGTGGTTCGTCCAGCAATATCAATGACACATTTTCCCGAACCAGTGCCTTGCCCACTGCCACAAGCTGTTTTTCGAACAACGACAGCGTCTTTGCTTTGCGCTTGCGCAATTCGGAGATAGCGAGTTCGTTGCATATGTAATCGACACGGTCCGCAATCTCAGCCCTTCCAGCACCTCTCGTCTTGAGCGGGAATGCGAGGTTTTCTGCGACACTAAGTGATTCGTAGAGGACCGGAAACTGAAACACCTGCGCCACATTCCGGGCCCGCCCGGCTAACCGGGATACGTCAGCGCCATCGAACAGCAGTTTGCCCGCTGTCGGCGCGATCAGACCTGACAACAGGTTCAACAGGGTTGTTTTGCCAGCACCACTTGCGCCCAGCAACGCATGTGCTTCGCCGTTTCCGACGTCCAGGTTTAACCGGCTCAGCGTGTTTTGCGCCCCACCGGGATAACGAAAACCAATATTCTCGAGCGTGATTTGCGCCAATTCAGAAACTCAACACATCGTCAGGTCGGGCATTCAGGTTGAGCCAATTCCCAACCCGCACGTCGGGCATGCCATAACTGCGCACTACCCAGTCATGTTCATCAACCCGGCCGTGGATAAATGTTTCATCGCCACTGGTCTCATAGGCGGTTACGTTCATGTCGAAGCCAATAGCCGCGGCAGCATCCCTGGTTGCACCCACGCGCACATGCTCCGGACGCAGCGCGCACGTCTTGCCCGCCCGCGTAAATCGATTAACGAAAGGTTCTGCCAGCAACTCCATGGCAACGAGACTCACTGGTTGGCGATACACGTCTATGGGTGATCCGGACTGAATCTTTCGTCCGTTTGCCAGCAGCAGGACCTGGTCGCCCAGCGCAAAGGCATCCCGCGGATCGCTGCTCGTATAAATGACCACCGTGTCGGTTGCCCTCAACAGGTCTCGCAATTCATATTCCAATGCTTCGCGCAGCTTGAAATCGAGATTCACCAGGGGTTCGTCGAGTAGCAGCACCCGGGTGTTCTTGGCCAGGGCGCGGGCGATTGCCAGGCGTTGCTGTTGGCCGCCGGATAGCTCATGCGGCAACCGTTCCAGCAGATCGGATATTTGCAGCATGGTGGCCAATTCGGTCACCCGACTGCGCCGTTCGGTGGCGGCCATTCGCTGGGCCCGCAGGGGCGAAGCGATGTTTTCGGCCACCGTCAGATTCGGATAGTTGACGAAGGCCTGGTACACCATGCTTACCGGTCTGTGCTGGGGCTTCAGGCCCAGCAAATCCTTGCCATCGAGACAAATCTCTCCCCGGGCCCGGGTGTGCAGGCCGGCAATCAATCGACATAGGTCTGTCTTCCCGGACTGGTTTGCCCCCAGTACGACCGCTATTTCTCCGGCAGCAAAAGCGTGGTCAAAGCCCGTTTCGCAATCAGCCGTCAGGCATACGTCCGCCATCTCAAGCATTCGACGCCGCTCCCCTTGTTATTGTCGCTCGATGCTACACCATGGCGAGCGCAATGGTCGCGACCCATCGCGTGCCGCCCCTCATTTTCGAGCATTGGTAGCACTAAAGACCAATCCGTACGGAACTTAAACGCAAGTGCGGAGTGAGCACGCGGATTGGGTGCCGAGACCCGGGTGCCTAAAGTTATACCTCAATCCCATTGTACTGAAATAGCTAGCTGGCATGCCCCGGTATTACAATGCCTACGTCTATTTGGCGAAAGGCTCTGTCGATGGCTTCAATAGCGAGTACATCGGCCAACTTATCGACAGGTCAATCACCGGTACAAGACTTGCTCGGTGTCTTGATCGGCTGGCTGAACAACACGCGACGCCAAAGGCTATCGTTCGCGGCAACGGCACCGAGCTTACCAGCAAGGCGATGTTTGCCGGTTACGGGAGAAAAACGTCAAACTGCATTTCATCCGGCCTGGCAAACGAAGCTCGAGTGCACTTGCCCAACGCTTTCATGCAAGTCGCGGGACTATAGTCTGAACCAACAATGGTTCCGGGAATTGTTCGAAGTCCGACGTGTTATCGATCAATGGCGGAAACACTACAACAATGTCAGACCGCACAGCTCGCTGGGCTACTTGCCACCGGCTGTGTGAGCAAAACAGGTGGCCTGATTTGATCATTCTCCAACCTCAGGCTCGGTACGCATCGAGGGGACAGCGCAAACGAAACGCGAAAAGGCCATTTGGTGTCCGTCCTATATGTACATTCCTCAATAGTGGCCCACCGCGGCCCAATCTAGAATTCATTTTCAGTCCCGAATTGGAGCCTTACGGTGAAAGACAAAAAAATATTGGTCGTGGTGGATCCGACAAGCGCTGAACAGCCGGCCGTGGAGCGTGCGGCCTGGATGGCTGAGCAACTGTCTGCGAGGCTTGAGCTTTTCATATGTGATTTTGATCCCGAAATAGATGCAGGTAGTTCATCCACTGTTTGGATTGATCAGCCTGTTCGCGAAAACATGCTATCGAGGCTCAAAGAAAAGCTTGAGTCACTTGCGGTGCCGTTGCGCGAGCGGGGTCTTGACGTGGCGATTGACGTTGCCTGGAAACACCCCTTGGTGGAGGGTATCGTAAGCAAGATCGAAGACTGCCAGCCGTGGCTTGTCGCAAAAGACACTCATCATCACAATGTCCTGAAACGAACAATTCTGTCGAATACGGACTGGCATTTGATTCGCACATGTCCCGTACCCCTGCTGCTGGTGAAGCCGCAGCCGATGGCTGAGAAGTTGAAGGTATTTGCTGCAGTTGACCCTATGCACACCCACGATAAATCAGCCGAGCTGGATAGCGTGATCGTCAAACTAGGAAAAACGGTGGCTGAAGGACTCGGTGGCGAGTTACATGTAATCCATACGTTTAATAAGCCATTTTTCACATCTGACATACCTGAAGGAGCCCCGATAGCTGGTATGACCGAAGATGTCGAACAACAACATCGAACAGCCTTTGCCGAATTCTTGTCGCGCCACGGCATTGCGCAGGACCGGGCTCATTTAAAAGATGGTGCGGCCTATAGAGTATTACCGGAAATCACTGAGCGGGAAGGCGCCGGGATTATCGTCATGGGTGCGGTTTCCCGCAGTGGACTGGACAAGGTTTTCATTGGAAGCACCGCGGAACGGGTTCTGGACCGTCTTCCATGTGATCTTCTGATTGTTAAGGGCGAAGGCGGAAAATCCAGCGCGTGATCCAAGCCGAGTTAACCATTGCAGTTCCAACAGAATCACACTCAAAATCAATCCGCACCGACCTCGCCTGGAAAAGCTCCCATTTACTCCGTTCCAGCTGAGACTGAATATTTATTCGGGTAGCCACGACAATCGGAAGTGCTGTGAGGCTTCGGGGTTGCTGCAAAGATGAATTTGGCACTCTGGGGGCAAGTCCTCCCACACCACAAACGATAACGGCCCTTCAATTGGCAACTGAGTTTGTCACTGCGGTTCTAAGCCGACACGACTAAAGATCAATCCGCTCCGACATTTAGCGCAACTGCTTGGTGAACAGGCGGATTGGGTGCCGAGAACGCGTTACCGGATTTATATCTGGAACCGATCAGATTGCGCTGAAAGTCCACAGTCAAAAATGGGCCAGGTTTGCCTTCTGGTTATCAGACTGCCCTTTACGAAGCACTCGATCGATCAGTTCCGCCAACTGCGGATTGGGTGGCATGAATGCCTCCAGGAGATTCGGACAAATCACACTGATGGCAGGACATGCTGCGACTATGGGTGACCTCGGGCCAGATTGCTAGGTGCGAATCTCGGCAAATTGTCGAGAAAGTGGGTACCCCCCGGTCGTGCAAACGTCCTGAGAGACTTGAAGTCCTAACCGAGGGACCCATCGAGATTTAGCGAGCCAACACCGACAAGATCTGCGCCGTTATAAATCATTGATATATTGCGCAAAAAAACGCTATTGCCAGATCAATGGATCGGCGAGTAAGCTCACTAATTTCTTGAGTAAATAGCGACTCAAGGGTTTCAAGAAGGATTTTTGAAGCCGCGCGAGTGCCCTGAAATATAGCTTGTGATGTGAATTGTCCTGATCACATGGTCGTGATCAATTCAGATGGTCTGAGGCGAAAAACCGATAGGTCCTATCTGAGCTATTCGGGCATTCGGCAATGAAGCGGCTGCTGATTCGCTAATAACTCGCTATCGAGAGTCGAAACACATCCTGATTGTCCCGATCAGGATTGTTGTCACGCCAGCAAGCTCGAATGCTTCTTCGAAGAGAACCTGATAAAGATAATAATTGCGGTTCGAAATGTCCCTGAGACTACCGTAACTGACAATTTCCAAAGCCACCGCTCCGAAAACGAAAAGTGCAATACCAACTAAGAAGACGATGGTTCCGTCTCGCCTGTCTCGCCATAACTTCAACCAGGATTTATGCGTCGCGATTACAAACAATACGCCGGCCAACAAATAGATTGGAATCCAGACACCATGATTGCCACTGAATCTCGGCAAGAAATCAACACCCTTAAATATCAAGGTTATCTTTTCGTGGATTGATGCAGCTTCGTCCGCAGACAAGAAGAAGAAGGCCAACGCGCACGTGGCCAGGAACAGTGACCCCACCGATTCATTGCGCCGAGAATAGGCGGCCACGGCGAAAACGGCGCCGATCAAAAGGAGTTGTGATGAGGAAAACCATGAGCTAAGGGATGCCTCGGCGTCGAGATTTATTAGTCTGAAAATATGTGGATTGGGCACCACGAGAAATATGCCGATTAAGTAGGCAGCTAGCAGCAACAGATCCACGGCGTACAGAGTTATTGCGACCACAGTGAGAGTGTTTTTTTGTATGAGCTGGCTCAACATAATCTGGGCATTTTTTTGGCTGTGCTTCCTTTTTAAACTATACTATCTGGAGTGGCGCAAGATCTATATAAAACAATAGGTTGGCGGCGGTCGTGACATCCAGGAGTGGTGCAAGCCGCGATTCAACCATCGACGATGCTACCTGGAGGCCATTCCTGGCGCCTGGCATCCAGTACCAGGAAACAGATGACGAGGTCATCTTGCTGGATAAGGAGAATCAGCGCGTGCATCAGCTGAATCGGGTCGGCGCCACCGTACTGCGTTATTGTGACGGGAGACACGAAGCCGCGGACATTGTGAATCTCTTATTGCAGGAGTTTGAAGTCGACTCGAAGAGACTGTCCGAAGACGTTGTCGACTTACTTCAGAAATTAAAATCGGTCGGAATACTTGAATAGTTCGGCCTTGGGGCACCGAGGCCAGGAATCCGGGAGAGAAACATTGAAATATGAGAAACCTGAGAATGATGTTCTTTTGCAAAAACAACAGTCGCGTCGCGACTTTATCCGCAAGGCAAGCTATTCGGCTCCGATATTATTGACGCTCCCAGCCATGCCCAGCTTCGCACAGCAGGGATCAGCGTCTGGTTCTAATGGCGGCGATCCAGGCGATCCAGGCGATCCCGGCGATCCAGGTTCGAACATGGGTCCCAGGCTGGCGAGTGAAGTTGATTGTGATATGCCTTTAACGCCAATCAATAGCGAATTCGGGTCAAATATGTGTGCTGTTTCGGTCGATGCTGGTTCAGGAGATCTTCTCGTCGAGGACATCATCGTCAACCAGGGTGCCATCCCGGGCCGCCTTGCCCAGGGTGACTTGCTTGGCACCTGCGACTCGTTTATATGCAACGCCAGTTAGCATTTCAACCAACGATGAAACCAGCAAGGACGTCTGCACCATTTGACCGCATTGTGTAGTTTTTGCCGGTCATGATCCGATCCAAAGGATCATCTATCTTGCGGTCAATGACGCGTACCCGAGTCTTGTGCACGTAGTTCATCCAGCGAGACTCCCAGTAGCTGTTGTATCCCGCAGCGCAATGAACTCGATCAACAGCGGGTAACCAGGCAGCGATTGGAAACACAGCGTCCTCTTTGTGCAAGTCTGACTCAATAACGAAAACGTCGTCGTCAGCGATCGCGTTGGAAGTGCAGTCATCGACCAAAGTGTTAAATTCACCACGCAAACCCGCATGTGTGATTGCAACGATCCGCTGACCTTCATCGATGCCCCAGTGGGCGCATACCTCTGTTCGGGACTTCGCTTCGTCCGGGTTGCAAATGACTATCGGTTCTATCCATTCACGAATTTCATCATGCCGGATGGGTTCGATTCCAATGACGCGCGAGTATTGAGATTGCTCAAAGCGAGTCGTTTGCGTACCACGCAGCCATTGGGGCGGGCAACTTCGAACAATTAGCCATGCCTCGCACTCGATGTGCGGCAAAATATGCAGTAGCGGCGCCCAGAAAAGATCGACGATCAGCAAGTCAGGCGAATAGTCGGCCAAAGCCGAAGCTAATTCACTCTGAGGAGCGCGGTCCGGATTGAGGACCTCTTCATGATCAACAGGACAAACGATCGTCGAAAACATTCCAAGCGCGGCGCGAATCCCGGCCATTGGTTCGGTTGGGACAAACATACGAATTTCGCCGCGGTAGCCGGCACGCGCCAGGCCGCGCCCGATTGCGACGCCTCTTACCAGGTGACCGGCACCTGCAGAACCGCCGGTAAAATACGCAAGCCTCACTTGCCGCGACTCAACAAACTTTGCAGCCTTTCGATTTGATAGTTCACCTCAAATCGTCGCGGCTCGCGACGTGGAAACAGGATATTTGTGGAGATGCCAGCAAGGTTTCTCCACGCTCCGTTTTTCCTGATCAAGGCATCAAACATGTTTGATACTGTGAATGGTGAGGCAAAGCGACCATAACCACCAAAGTGAATCAGGTGTTGCTCGATTCGTTCGTGCATCAGTCGAAGTGACACGGCATTGATATAGTGCTGCTGTCGTCCGAGGATTTCGCAGACGTTGTCCGAATCGGCGAATACTCCGATTCGTTTCATAAGCGAAAGCAGTAAATAAAGGCACCCTCCCAGTAGTGTTCCATTAGACCACGCCAAGATCTCGTCCCAGTTCAATCGGTCCTCGCCAGTTTTCAGTATCATTGCGCAATCGAACAGGCCTCTTCGGAGTCCTGGACTACCAAAACTGTGTGTCAGATCGAAACACCAGCCGGCGGCAAGATACACAAGTTCGAACTCTGCCCGAAAATGTTTTACGTTAAGAGCACCAAGGCTCATTGACTCAATCTCACGATCGATGGAGGACAGATCGAGCGGCACTTCTTTGCTAGGAGAAAATGATATGGGAAGAAGGCATCGGTGTAACTCGATCCAAATCTTCCTATCCGGGTGAAACAACGGCGCGCTGTGGATATGTGTCTCGTAGTCCATGCTCGGCGCAGACGTCAACTTCTCGAAACCATCGCGCAATAGAGTGTTTTGCGCGTCGTCGATACTGTCGGCCGGAATCAGGACATCGACATCGCCCATGATGCGTAAATGAGGCTCGGAATAGTAACGAGACGCAAACGATGCGCCTTTAAGCAGGATTGGTTCTACGTCGATAGAATGGAGCAGCTCAATGACAGCCTCAACATTCTCGAACTGCGCGGCCGACATGACCCTCGAGGTGATATCAGAGGCCTTGAGCTTCATTTCCTTATCAATTTCAGCTACACGATCATTGCGTTGCAAAACGTGGTAGATGATTGGACCTAGACCGGATCGAACCAAATCATCAACATCGTCATCGGTGACGGAAATATCGGCGCTGAATTCAGCGCCTGTCATCAAACACTGCAAGGCCTCAGAAATGTGGCTGGTAGACTGCAACGATGTTGCTCCCAGTGCGGAGACTGCATCATACTCGATTCTGCCCTGTCAAAATGCCGCCAACAAAGCCGGGTAAACGCAATGGACATATATACACATACGTTTGTCGTTGTCGGAATTGAAATCCGCATCGACTCTGATAGTTCGAGTTTGCACGAAACCTTTCTGAAAAATTTCGCATGCCCGACAACAATGGGTGGCACGACTACACTTCAGTATTTTGTCAAATCGGTTGATGGTGGAAACAGATTCGAAGTATCGAGGCAGGAAAGTGATTTCCATTTGATAGCCGAAGACGTCGGGCAGCTAATATACTTTCTTGAGGGCGACCTGGTTGTACAGTTGCAGGTATTGCGAGCGGACCTGCTTTTTCTGCATTCGGCCGTTGTTAGCGATGGCAGACTGGCCTATCTTTTCACCGGCCCTTCCGGAGCCGGGAAGTCGACGATTTGCTGGGGTCTGCTGCATCACGGCTTTCATTATCTAAGTGATGAGCTGGCACCTGTCTCCCTGGAGCAGGCGAGCGTTTCGCCTTATTCGCATGCGCTTTGTTTGAAGTCGTTTCCACCTGATTCGTATCCGATTCCTGACGATGCAGTCGTGACAGGCCGTGGAATTCACGTTCCGTTGCCGTCGATGCCAACATCACCCTTAACAAGCGACTTGCCGGTCGGATCGATTTTCTTCGTGAAGCACCAGGAAATGAACAAAGAAGCGTCCGCTGAACAAGTCGGGCATGCTGAAGCAGCAACGCGCCTGTACCCTAATATTCTCAACGCTCTTGCGCACAACAATGACGGTCTGGATGCGGCGTTACAGCTCACTCGGGATGTAGAGTGCTATCGTCTCGATGCAGCAGATCTGGCTGAAACTTGTGATCTTGTCGTGAGTCTCATTGCGAAACAATCCTCTATATCTCGTCGCTAATTCGGCGCGACGTCAGAGTTTTGATTGGCAGGAAACCGAAGGTCTTGCGAGTATGTTTCAATGGTAGACCATAGGCTTGAGAAGCTGACAATTTGTCTCGTCGCTCCAGAGTGGATGTTCGCGACTTACGGCTAAGTGGCTGCTACTAGCCTTACCTCACTTTGTGATATACCCCTTGAATGTCCGCAAGCGGCTATTGGGGAGATTAGGGTCGTCCAGAAAAACGAGGGCGTCTTCGCTTATCCGAAGTTAAGTGAAAACGCCGTGTATATAAATGGTGCCGAGAAGAGGACTTGAACCAAGCTCGGAGAGACTCTAATCAATTACATTTCCACCGATATCCGGGCTTTAGTGTTGCTGAGAAAATCGGAGCTGTGAAATTGATGAGGGGAAGCTGCATTGAGCCTATTGGCACCCTGGAGGTAAGTCCTGTTTCTGCCCCAAATAAAAAGGCCCCCAATAAGGGGGCCTTACTTATTTGGTGCCGAGAAGAGGACTTGAACCTCGCCCGGAATTACTTCGATCTACTCAATTGTCATCAACGATGAATATTTATTCGGGTACCCCCGACAATCGAGATTGGGTTGCTGTATCGGGGCAGCCTGTCAGATCATTGTGGCACCAGGAGGCCGTCCTCTCCCGTCACAAACAAAAAGGGCTCCCTATAGGGGAGCCCTTGTTTGTTTGGTGCCGAGAAGAGGACTTGAACCAAGCTCGGAGAGACTCTGATCTACTTACATTGTCCACCGATATCCGGGCTTTAGTGTTGCTGAGAAAATCGGAGCTGTGAAATTGATGAGGGGAAGCTGCATTGATCCTATGTGGCACCATGGAGGTAAGTCCTGTTTCTGCCCCAAATAAAAAGGCCCCCAATAAGGGGGCCTTACTTATTTGGTGCCGAGAAGAGGACTTGAACCTCCACAGGGTTACCCCTACTAGCACCTGAAGCTAGCGCGTCTACCAATTCCGCCACCTCGGCATGGCCTAAACCGCGTACAATGCGTTTTTTCGCGGGTGGCGCACTGTACTCAAACCGTCATCAGTCTGTCAATTTTCCATCCGCCTAGACCCTATCCCGGAGCAATTCAGCTTGGCAAAGCAACAGAAAACCACATCAAGAAAATCGAAGCCCTACAGACACCCCATTCCGAAGCGAGGGAAGATCCTGGCCTTCCTGCGTGACGCTGGCCGACCTCTCAAGCTCGACGCGCTGTTTGATGAGTACGGCCTGAAGGTGCCGGAAAAGCAGAAGCTGCTGGTCGAGAAACTCCGGGATATGGTCAGGGCAGGGCAGATTATTGAGAATCGACGTGGCGAATTCTGCCTCATCGAAAGGTTAAACCTCGTGACAGGGACGGTAAGTGGTCACCGCGATGGCTTCGGCTTCGTTGCCAGGGACGATTTGGCCGACGACGTTTACCTGTCTGCACGGGAAATGCGGGCACTCTTTGATGGAGACAGGGTTGCTATCAAAGTGGTTGGCGAGGATCGCAGGGGGCGCCCGGAAGGCAAGCTGGTCGAGGTACTCGATCGAGGCGTCCACGAGATAGCGGGGCAGTTCATTCGCGAACGCGGCATAGGTGTCGTCATTCCTGACAATCCGAAGCTGTCGCATAGAGTCCTAATTGCAAAGGGCGCCGCTGGCAAGGCGAAGCATGGCCAGATTGTCGTTGCTAGAATCCTCGATTATCCGACGCATGTTGAGCAGGCGACCGGTGAAATTATCGAGGTTATGGGGCACCCCGATGACAAGGGCATCGCGACGGATATCGCGATTCAGTCCCATGGAATTCCGACAGACTGGCCACGTGACGTTGCCGAGCAAGCTGAAGCATTTGGCAAAGAAGTCCCGAATAAGACACTGAAAGACCGGGTTGACCTTCGCGACACACATCTTCTGACCATCGATGGCGCCGACGCCCGGGACTTTGATGACGCTGTATTTTGCGAGCCGGCCGGCAAGGGCTTTCGTTTGCTGGTTGCCATTGCAGACGTTGCTCACTACGTCGAGCAAGGTACTCCTCTAGACAAGCAGGCTGTTCGGCGAGGAACGTCAGTGTATTTTCCTGACCGTGTCGTACCCATGTTGCCCGAAGCGCTTTCGAACGGACTTTGCTCTTTAAACCCGAAAGTTGATCGACTTTGCATGGTGTGTGAGATGCGAGTTGAACCCGACGGGAAAGTGGCCCGCGCAAAATTCTACGAAGCGGTCATGCGGTCGGCTGCGCGACTCACTTACACGCAAGTCAGCAATTTTTTTGAGGGCGTCAAGCAAGATCAGGTAGGTAAGGAGTTGCATCAGGAGCTGGAGAATCTGCGCGCGGTCTTTCGGGCATTTGCGACGAATCGCCGCAAGCGTGGAGCAGTTGAGCTCGACATTCCACAGACGCAGATCGAAATGGGAAAAGATGGTGCGGTCAAGAGCATAAAGGCCGTGCAACGCAATGATGCACATCGTCTGATCGAGGAGTGCATGATCGCCGCGAACGTCCAGGCGGCAAAATTCTTACGTAAGAATCGCATTGCCGGTTTGTATCGTGTGCACGCGAAGCCGAACCCGGATCGCTTTGACGAATTGCGACTCTATCTCGTGAGCCTGGGCCTCAAGGTGCCACACACCGATCATGTGGCGCCGCGTGACTTCAGCAGGATGATTGAGCAGGTGAGTGACCGCCCGGATGCCGCGGCAATTTCAATGGCGATGTTGCGTTCGATGTCGCATGCGGAATACACGCCAAAGAATATCGGTCACTTCGGACTGGCGCTCGACGCTTATGCCCATTTTACATCCCCGATTCGGCGCTACCCGGATTTGTTGGTACATCGTGCAATTCGTCATATCGTTCGCGGCGGCAAGGCCGGCAGTTACCCTTACAAGAATGATGAAATGGAGCACCTCGGCGTCATTTGCTCGGCTCACGAGCGACGGGCCGAAGAGGCCACTCGTGAGGTCGAGGCGTGGCTCAAGTGCCAGTACATGGAGGATAAAGTTGGCGAGCAATACCCCGGCGTGATTACAGGCGTCACGAGTTTCGGCGCGTTCGTCCAGATTTCATCATTACAAATCGATGGGCTGGTGCACGTCACCAGTCTCGCTAACGATTACTACAAATTTGATGCCGGTAGCCAGTCGCTCATCGGCGAAAGAACCGGCAAGCGCTATCGGCTCGGCGAGCCGCTCGATGTGATCGTGGCAAAGGTCGATCTGGACACGAAACGCATCGACTTTCATCTTGTTGATGAAAGTCCGAGCAGCGCGTCGCGGGGCAGAAAAAAGAAGCGACGAAAGTGAGCAAATCGAAATACGTAACCGGTTTGAGACCTGTGGAACAACTTCTGTCACAACGCGCAACCGAGATTCTTAAGCTCTACGCGGAGTATCAGACTGCGAATCCGCGCCTTGAGGCTGTCATCAATCAGGCGAATGCACAGGGCATCGAAATCCAGTCGGCCAATCGTGCACGACTGCATCAGATCAGCGGCGAGAATCGTCATCAGGGTGTGGTGGCCGAAATACGGCGCAGCCAGACGCTGGATGAAGCTGCTTTACGTTCGCTGGTGGAAGACCGCCTGACGGCCGATGAGCCGCTTTTGCTGCTGGTGCTGGATGGCATTCAGGATCCGCACAATCTCGGGGCTTGCCTGCGTACAGCCGACGCTGCGGGAGTCGACGCTGTAGTCGTGCCGCGGCACGGGGCAGCGGGCCTTGGTCCCACCGTCAGCAAGGTTGCAGCAGGTGCCGCCGAAAGTATTCCGTTTGCCGCCGTTTCCAACACGCGCAAAATGCTGGCCTGGGTGGCGGACTATGGGATCGCGATAGTTGGTACGAGCGATGCCGGGACCAAAAGCTTATATGACTGTGACCTGTCGGGACCGGTCGCGCTGGTGATGGGGCGCGAGCATTCCGGGCTCCGAAAGCACGTCGCCAAAAGCTGCGATGAACTCGTCAGTCTGCCAATGCTGGGGGCTGTCTCCAGCCTGAATGTTTCGGTAGCGACCGGGATCTGCCTGTATGAGGTGGTCCGACAGCGCAGGAAATCGGGGTCGAACCGAGATTATTCATCGACAACGTCGTAAAACTGCGGATCGCTGGCAGAAATACGCAAAATCTCGGTTCGACCCCGATTTCCGGCTTGATTAGCAGTCAATGCTCCGTTAGCATGCGCCTCCCCGTTAAAAAGGCGGGGAATTCCTTGCTTCACCGGCCGGTCCGGGAAGCTGAAATCGGTCAGGGCACTCTTTGAGCAGGTCAGGGTACCCGCAAGATTCCACTCAAAAGGTAAGACAATGAGACACTATGAAATCGTATTTCTGGTCCATCCGGATCAGAGCGAGCAGGTACCTGCCATGGTTGAAAAATACCAGGGCACAGTCACCGACTCCGGCGGCGCTATTCACCGCACTGAAGACTGGGGTCGACGTCAGCTCGCACACCCGATCAACAAAGTTCACAAAGCGCATTACGTTCTAATGAATGTAGAGAGCAATCACGACGTGATCAACGAGATCACCGCCGCATTTAAATTCAATGACGCCGTGCTTCGTCATATGGTCATCAGCCGCAAAGAAGCGATTACCGAGCCTTCTCACATGGCGGTTGCCGTTGAGGAAGAGAAAGCGCGTGAAAAAGAATCGCAGCGACGTCGGGACGCCAAGGCAGCTGCAGAATCTGCCATGCTGGCTGATGCGAAGCCGGAAAAAGACGCGCCTGCCGAAACTGACGGAGATGCGCCTGCAGAAGTCGTAACGTCGGAAGATGCTGCTGAATCTGCTGCTGAACCTGTCGCAGAAGAATCTGCTAAAACGCCGGAGCCTGCAGTTGGATCAGCCGCAGAAGAGTCTGCGGAATCACCTCAAGCTGATGAACCGGTCGCCGATGAACAGCAAACAGAAACTACGGATGAATCAGCTGAGCCTGCGGCGAAAGCTGAGAGCGCCTGACGGAGGAGTACACAATGAGTCGATATTCACGCAGACGGAAATACTGCCGCTTCACCGCCGAGGGAATTAAAGAGATTGATTACAAGGATCTCAACCTGCTCAAGGCGTATGTGACTGAAACGGGAAAGATTGTTCCAAGTCGAATCACCGGTACCAAAGCGCATTATCAGCGCCAGTTGGCTACGGCAGTCAAGCGGGCACGTTTTCTTGCACTGTTGCCGTATACCGATCGCCATTGATTCCTGCTAAAGCCGGGCAAAGGACATGCAGCCGCTAGCCGCATGGCTTGTTGCCCGACCACTCAATGGTGGTCTTGGATTGGTTCTGTCACTGATCCTGCCGATGATGACAGCTGCGACCAGTGGTTTGGGTCCGGTTGCTGGCGGGGTCGCAATGGCATACCTCGTTTTTGCAAATGGGGTGAGTCTTGCGGTGATTCAGGGTGTGGCAGCGGCCATCGTCCTGGGCGTGCTGGCGGCCCTCTTGAAGGCATCGGCAGTACAGGTTGTGGCGACCGCAGTCCTGATCTGGGTGCCCGCAGCTTCACTGGCGGCCCTGGCACGACGGCTTAAGTCACTGACGCTGACGTTACAGGTCTCCGTCATCCTGGCAATGGTCGGAGTCTTGGCGTTTTTTGTGGTCCTCGGTGACCCGACCGTATTTTGGAGTGAGGTGCTCACTCAGTGGACCACGCTGGTTCGCGAAAATGGTCAGCCGGAATATGCTGACCAGCTGCTGGCTTCAACGGCATTGATCGTGCCGCAGATGACCATGATGGCAGTGTTCACGATGTGGACGTGGTTAGTTTTGGTGTTGTTGCTTGGGTACGGACTGTTTCAGTTTCTGCCCGAGAAGAGGGCGATATACGGCCGGTTCTGCGACCTGAATTTTGGGCGCGTACTGGCTGCAATTATGGCGGTTACTTCGGTAATTGCCGTGGTGGCCGGTGCAACCTGGCTGCAAAACGTCGCGTTCGTGGTATTTGTGGTGTTTTGGTTGCAGGGACTGGCGATCATGCATTGGCTGCTCAGCGAGAAGCTGTTGCCAATATTTGTCGTTATCGCAACTTATGCGTTCTTGCTTGTTCCGGTATTAAATGGGTTATTGGTTATCGCGCTGGCCATATTAGGGTACATGGACGCGTGGTTTGATTTTCGCGCTCGACGTAAAGCGAGGCAGGCCTGACGGGTTTGCGGGGTCCGAGCGGAGCGCACAATGAAGAAACAGGGTCTAAAAAAATGAACGTTATTTTGCTCGACAAAGTTGAAAACCTTGGTGAGATTGGCGACATGGTCAATGTTAAGCCGGGTTACGGCCGTAACTTCCTGCTGCCGCAGGGGAAAGCTGCGCTGGCGACGCACCAGAACATCGCTGAGTTTGAAGCGCGCAGGGCGGACCTGGAAAAGGCTGCGGCGGCGGAACTCGCCAGTGCGAAGGATCGTGCCAAATTGCTCGAAGGTATGGATCTGATCATCCCGGCAAACGTAGGCTCGGAAGGCAAATTATTCGGTTCGGTTGGTCCGATCGACGTCGCCGACGCTTTCGAGAAAGTGGGTGTCGAAGTTGCCAGGTCTGAAGTACGCATGCCCGATGGTCCGATTCACGACGTTGGTGATTTTAGCATTGGTCTGCATCTGCATACCGACGTAAACGTCGACATCAATCTCAAAGTGGTCCCCGAAGAATAAGCCAATCCATCTGTGGTACGGTATGAGGCCGTACCTGAGAAGGTGCAAAGTAATAATCAGACAGGCGGCTGTCCGGCCGTCTATGTCTAAAATGTCCGGAGAGACAGGTCCAAATGGTTCGAGCACTGGATGACGGTATTCCCATAGATGCGGCGGAACGTCGCCTCAAAGTGCCACCAAATTCCATCGAGGCGGAGCAGTCCCTGATCGGCGGACTCATGCAGGACAACGAGGCCTGGGACAAGGTCGCGGACCTGATCGTCGCGCACGATTTCTATCGCAAGGATCATCAGCTGATTTTCAACGCCATTGCGGAACTTGCGGAAGATGGCCATCCCTGTGATGTCGTCACCGTGTCCGAGTTTCTCGGCAATCGCAGTCAGTTGGACGCCGCCGGCGGCCTTGAGTATCTCGCGACACTCACCAATGAAACGCCCGGGGCAGCCAATGTCAGGGCCTATGCAAAGATTCTGCGGGAGCGGTCAACGCTGCGCTCGCTGATTTCCGCCGGCAACGAGATCAGCGGCAACGCGTATACGACCGATGGCAGGACCGCGTCCGAACTCGTGGACGAAGCGGAGAGAATGGTTTTTGAAATCGCTGAGAAAGGCTCGCGGGGTAAGGCAGGTTTCAAATCGCTCAAGCAGATTCTGCCAGAGGCTGTTGACAGGATTGATCTTCTCCATCAGTCGGGTGGTGATATCACCGGCATCCCGACAGGATTCAACGAGTTCGATAAACTGACCGCGGGACTTCAGCCAGGTGACCTGGTCATCATTGCCGGACGTCCCTCAATGGGCAAGACAACGCTTGCCATCAATATCGCTGAGAATGCGGCCATCGGCGCGCGAATTCCCACCGCCGTGTTTTCCATGGAAATGCCGTCGCAGCAGTTGGCCTTCCGCATGATTTCATCGCTCGGCAGAGTGGATCAGACGCATCTCAGAACGGGCAAGTTTCCGGATGAGGACTGGTCGCGAATCAACACGGCCGTGCAGCTGATGTCAGATGCGCCCATCTATATCGATGATTCGCCCGGCTTGTCACCGACGGAAATACGCGCTCGCGCACGACGCCTGAAACGCGAATCGAATCTGGGCCTGATCGTGCTCGACTACCTGCAGTTGATGCAGGTGCATGGAAACACGGAGAATCGGGCAACCGAAATTTCAGAAATTTCCAGGTCTTTGAAGTCGCTTGCAAAGGAACTGAGCGTGCCGATTATCGCGCTGTCACAGCTGAATCGAAGTGTCGAGCAACGCCAGGATAAACGCCCTGTAATGTCCGATCTTCGCGAGTCGGGCGCTATTGAGCAGGATGCTGATCTGATTGTCTTTATCTACCGGGAAGAAGTGTACAAACCGGATACGCCGCGCAAAGGTATTGCAGATATCAGCATCGCGAAACAAAGGAATGGCCCAATCGGAGAATTTCCGCTCACCTTTGTTGGTCGGTTCACGAAGTTCGAAAACTGGGTTCCGGATTCTTACGCGGACGAGTCTTTTCAGTGACTGCAAGTGCTCGCGCACGAATCAGTCTTAGCGCGATCAGGAAAAACCTCCAACTCATCAAGTCCCTCGCGCCGGGTGCTCGCGTTATGGCTGTCGTCAAAGGCAATGCTTATGGCCATGGCATGCTAAAGGCAGCTGAAGCATTGTCAGACGCTGAGAGTCTTGCTGTTGCCCGCTTGTCCGAAATCAGACAACTTCGCGATGCCGGCATTGATCAGCCAGTCGTGTTGCTCGGTGGTGTCGTGGCGGCGGCTGACCTGCCAGAAGCCGCTGCCCTGAACGCCACACTCTGCGTGCACAATGAAGAGCAGATTGAGTGGCTGAATGCCTATTCCGGGCCGAGCTTCGACGTGTGGTTGAAAATCGATACCGGCATGAATCGCCTGGGTTTTGCGACCAACGAGGCAATTGATGCTATCGAACGGCTGCGTGCCTGCAATTCCGTTGCCGAGCTGCGCGTCATGACGCATTTCGCTAACGCGGACGATCGAAACGATGCCACGACGCTCGATCAGGTCGAGCGTTTTAGACGCGTCACCGATGATTTTGACGGAGACATCAGTATTGCCAATTCGGGCGGTCTCTTTGGCTTTGCTGCCGCTCTCAAGGCGTTCGAGCGCACGGCGGATGACGGGCGTCTCTGGATTCGACCCGGAATATCGTTATATGGTGTGTCGCCACTCAACGGTGTAATCGCAGCGGATCTGGGCCTGCGTCCCGCGATGACATTCGAATCGCGCCTGATCGAGGTGAAGCGCATACAGGCAGGAGATCGGGTTGGGTACGGGGGTGAATGGCGGGCACCACAGGATACGGTGTTGGGCGTAGTCGCGGCAGGCTACGGCGATGGCTACTCTCGATATATGCCGACCGGTACACCGATGTTGATCAATGGCCGCGAGGTGCCCGTGGTTGGTCGAATTTCAATGGACCTAACAACGGTAGACCTGGGGCAAAATGCGCGGGATGCGGTTGGCGACGCTGTGCTCTTGTGGGGTGAAGGTCTACCGGTAGAAGAAATTGCGGAAATCGCAGGCACCGCGTCCTACCAACTTGTGACAGGCGTGATTCATCGCGAGGCGCCGGTTTACGAATACTAGACCAGGTTTTGAGAATCGGGGTCAGAGCCGGGCTCTGACCCCGATGTTATCAGCTCGCGAAGAAGCCCATTTTGACGCCAGCCAATTGCACGACGTCATTATCATTGAGCTTTCGTGCCTGCGCGCCGATCGGTTGGCCATTGACCAGCGGATAATCGCCTTCCTCGCCGCTTTCTACGTGCACGATAAAATAGCCTTCGGCACGTCGCGTGATGGCGGCGACCTGCACGCCAGGACGGCCCAGCGTCGTCAGCGCTTTGGTGAGCTCGAGTTCGCGGCCGGCAAAAGAGCCGCTGAGCACCTGTAATTTGGCAAGCGGCAGAGCGTTTGGCGCATTGCTGGGGTCGATGCCGGCAGATGTCGCAGTATGCGCAGCAGGTTCGGGTCTTGGTTTCGAAACGGGTTCGGGTGCTGGCGCTGGCGCCGGTGCGGAATCGGGCATGTCGACTTTGATATCTTCACGTTCCGTGTCGGCTGCAGGAGCGGCACTTGCAGCAATTTCGGCCGCTTTTTCGGCTGCAGCAAGCTGCTCAGCGTTTTGCTGCCCAGCGGGTATGACCATCGTTTTCTCGAATTCATCCTGCTCGGCATCGTTGGTTTGCTGATCCGAAAAGCGCAGCTGGTGGTGCCCGATGGTGATGACGTCGCCATGTTGCAACGCATGTTTCTTGATCAGCTTGCCGTTGACGTAGGTGCCATTGGTGCTGTTGAGATCCTCAAGAAACGAATCGTTAAGAATATTGATGATCAGCGAGTGGTGACCACTGACTGCCGGGTTATCGATGCGCACATCATTATCTGGGAGGCGGCCAATCGTGTACCGCTCTTTCGACATGTTGTACTCAGCCAGAACCTGGCCGTCCAGACTCAGGATTAAACGTGCCATATCAGTTGTATCGCTCTATTAAGACGGTGTTCATTGCAGAGAGTCTGCCTTGACGCTCTGCCTCCCTAATCAACGGAACATGCCTGTCAATCGCGTCAGCAAACCCTTCTTCGCCGCGAATGAATCAATGACTTGTGCCAGCATCACCGACACGTTGTCTCGTCCGCCATGGTCGTTGGCCAGATCAACTAATTGTTGACCAACCACATCAAGGCTAGCATTAAACGTGCTGATAGTTAAGTGAATATCCTCATCTTCGACCATGTCGGGGAGGCCGTCAGAGCAGAGTAGATAGATATCGTCCGGCAGTACTTCGAACTCCTGCACCTCGACGTCAACGGTCGGCTCGACGCCCAGTGCGCGAGTGACGTAATTTCGATTGGTGGACCGCTGCGCTTCTTCCTCAGAGTAGAAGCCGCGATCCACGAGTTCCTGCAACAAGGAGTGATCCATCGTCAGCTGCTCAAACTTGCCGCCTCGAAGGCGGTAGGCCCGGGAGTCGCCAACATGGGCAATCGACACCTTGTCGTCATAGAACATGGCGGTGACCAGCGTAGTGCCCATGCCTTCGCAGTGGCTCTGGCTTTGAGCGGTCTGAAATATGATTTTGTTGGATCTTGCCACCGCATCGCGAAGGACAATGGTTTGACGCATGAGTCCGGTCGTCGGATCGGTGTCGTTGCGATCCTCCCGCACGGCGCCTTCCGCCGCCAATTCGGTAATCGTTTGCACCGCGATACCGCTCGCAACCTCGCCGGCGTTATAGCCGCCCATTCCGTCTGCGAGGACCAGCAGCCCAATGTCCGAAATCGAGCCAATCGCATCTTCATTGTGCTCGCGAACCTTACCCGTGTGGGTAATTTCCGCAAACTTGATCTTTCCGCGAAGGCTCTTGTCTTTGCTCATTCTTGTCGGGCTCAGGATGCGTACTTGGCGCAGTTTCGCAGCGCAATGGCCATTTCTCCACCATTTGTAAAGCGATTCTCGGGACGCTTTGCAAGGGCTTTGAACAGCACTGCATCTACACTCGGCGGAATGCCCGGGCGTCTGTTAGAAACGGGCGCCGGATCTTCCGTCGTAATCTTAGTCATCAGAACGGCAATATTCGTCGCTTTGAACGGGACCTCGCCGACCAGCAATTCGTATAGCGTAACACCAAGCGAGAATAAGTCCGAGTGGCCGGTTAAAGTTTCGGCGCCAAGCTGTTCGGGCGACATATACATTGGCGTTCCGAGAACGATGCCGGTTTTGGTGCGGTTATTGTCGGTCAGCCGCGCGACACCGAAATCGCTGATCTTCAGATGATCCTGGCGCAAACTGTAAAGAATATTGGCCGGCTTGATATCGCGATGAATAACGCCCTGGTTGTGGGCGTAATCAAGCGCGTCCGCCGTTCTGGCGCACATTTCGAGCGCTTTGTTTGGTGCGAGCAGTCTTTTCGGATCGGTAAATTGCGTCAGCGGGACACCCTGTGTGTATTCCATGGCGATGTAGGCGAGATGCTTGTCTTCGCCGCAGTCATACACTGTGATGATATTCGGGTGCGTCAGGCGGCCAGCCGATTCAGCCTCTCGAAAAAACCGGAGGCGGGCTTCCGCCAGATCTTCATCCTCGAATTCCTTCTCGATTGGAATAACTTTTAGTGCAACCGCACGATTTATGCGCGGATCCCGGGCGAGGTAGACCGCGCCCATGGCGCCGCGGCCGAGACGACGTTCGATGACGTACCTGCCCAGGCGCTTGGGTGTGCCTTCTTTGCCACCGAGGGAGAACTTGTTCGTGGTCTGGGTGGCACCCTGAGTGCGTTTCATCCACTGAATTACCGCCTCCGCTCTTTCGGGCATGGCTTGTTCTTCGAAAGCGAGTGAAAGCTTGTACATGGCAGATGCCAACGGTTCGTCTGTTTCGCAGCGTCGAAATTCGGCAAATGCGGGTTCCAGTCGTCCGGCGGCGAGGAAATCGGAACCACGCTTAAACGCGTTAACCGACGCTTTTTTGACCGTCCCCACAAGCCACCAGCTCAAAATCGATGCCCCGAGAAACATAAACACGGCGCGCCCCATATCGAGACGCATCCTGCCGATCAGCAGGAACAGGCCCTCGATCACAATGACAGCCAGGATCGTGATAGTGCATACCAAAACGATATCCCGCCGGTTGCGATCGGGGAGGAACAGCGCGGCCACGATCGCAAGCAATGCGGGCACCAGCACTTCGATGGCACGCAGCCAGGTCGGCGCAACGACGGATTGTCCTTGTTCAACGTCTGCCAGCAGTTGTGCCGTAATCTCGGACTGCGTCACGTATTGCCCGGACGGAATCATGGCGACGGCGCCAACATACTCGGGCGCGGCGTCAAGGAGTATCGTCTTGCCGCTCAACGCGGATGCCGGAAAGTCCGGACGGAGCACCTCGGCTGGATCCAATCGCTCGATTGGCTCGTAATTGGCCAGAAATATGGCCGTATCGGCCACCGACACCCGCGGATCGGCGGAATAGTCCTGTGCAGCCAGCGCTACCGCCAGCGGCAGCGACGGAGCCATCGTGCCACCCTGCAGTTGCCAGAGACGGGATTCCCGCAAAATATCGTCTGAATCCGGCCGCAGATCGAGAACCCCGGTGTGGTTTGCCACTTCGGCGAGACGGTGACTCGCCGGTACAAAAACGGGGGTGCTGCCGTTGAGCATCATCGCCCAGCCGGGGAGCTCATCAGACGCTCCGATAGTCGGTGGCTCGGCGAGTATGATCCTTTCAACCCCCTGATTTTCGAGAACCTTCAGTAATCGCCCATACTCCGCCAGGATTTCATCATGCGATTTTCGAGTCGGATCTATGCTTACAATGACACCGTCTTCAAGGGGCGAACTGCGAACGCTCGACGCGAACCGGTCATAGACGAAACGATCGGCCGCAACAAACCATGACGCAAGCGGGCCATAGATCAGGACCAGAAGGACGCTGACAAAGCTGAGCACGACCAGACGATCGCGATGCTCTTTACGTTTTTCGCTCAAGGTTTGCCTCTCTACATAACGTCGCGAGTATAGGAAATTACAAGCGTTTTTAATGAGATACGGTTAGCATTTTTAGGTCGCTAACGGTCCTCAATGCGGTGCTAGTATTGGCCGTCAGCGAGCCTCAGGCAGGGCCGGCGCGGCTGGCGAACCATCTTTTCCAATTCGGTCAGTTTTTTTCAGCAACAACCTAAGGATATTTTTCGTATGGCTCGACCGAAGACCGCTTACCTGTGTACGGAGTGCGGTGCTCATGCCGTGAAGTGGCAGGGACAATGTCCTGACTGTGATGCCTGGAATACCCTGACTCGGACCGCCGTTTCCTCCGCGGCCGCAGAACGGGCCCAGGGTCGGGAAGCAACTGCGCTAAGTGCCCTGGCCGATGACGCAGGCCTGCGATACTCAACCGGATTCGGCGAATTCGATCGCGCCTTGGGGGGCGGTCTCGTGCCTGGCTCAGTTGTGCTACTCGGCGGCGATCCTGGTGTTGGCAAATCCACGCTATTGCAGCAGGTGGCGGCGCGCCTTCCTGATGAATTGCGGACTTGCTACGCGACCGGTGAGGAATCTTTGCGACAGATTGCCCAACGCGCGCATCGCCTTGGACTGGACAGTCCCTCGCTTCGGCTCTTGTCGGATACATCGCTCAACAATATTCTGGAGCAGGCGCGCGCGACAAAATCGAAAGCGTTGATAATCGACTCTATTCAGACAATGGCATCAGCTGACGTGCCATCAGCACCTGGTTCCGTGTCGCAACTGCGGGAGTGTGTTAGTCGCATCGTCAATTTCGCGAAGCAGGAAGAAGTTGCCGTGTTCCTGATCGGGCACGTGACGAAAGAGGGCGCCATTGCGGGACCGCGGGTTGTTGAGCATATGGTCGATACCGTTTTATATTTTGAGACAGATCCTGGAAGTCGCTACACGATTGTGCGCGCCGTCAAGAATCGTTTCGGCGCAAGCAGTGAGATGGGTGTTTTTGCGATGCTGGAGAACGGCTTCAAGGAAGTTACCAATCCATCTGCCATATTTCTTTCGCGCGAGGATAGCGGTGGATCGGGAAGCGTGATCACAACGGCATGGGAAGGCAGTCGTCCGCTGTTAGTCGAGATTCAGGCGCTGGTCGCCGATGCAAATAGCAACTACCCAAAACGTCTCGCACAGGGTGTCGAACAGAACAGGCTTGCGCTGCTCGTGGCCGTGCTGCAGCGCCACGGTGGTATTGCGCTGTCCGGTGAGGATGTTTTTGTCAACGTAGTCGGCGGACTCAGGATAGGTGAGACATCGGCCGATTTGCCGGTGCTTTTGGCGATTGCATCGAGCTTTCGGGACAGGCCATGTCATCAGAAGCTCGTTAGTTTCGGGGAAATCGGTCTTGCCGGTGAAGTTCGTCCCGTTCGGTTCGGCGCGGAAAGAATCCAGGAAGCAAAGAAACAGGGTTTTACGACGGCAATCGTTCCGACCGCGAACGTTCCGCGAGACGCCATCAGCGGTATTGAAGTGGTTGGCGTGCGCAGGCTCGAGGAGGCGCTTGATCAAGCCCTGGGTTAGCGATTTGCGGAGAATGAGGCAGTACGTTGTCAGGCGGTGGTCGATATGCGGGTTTCAGTCGGTTGATGTATGCGCGCCAACTGAACCCGATTTTCCTTCGTCTCGATAATCTCAATCGAGTAGTCGGAAATCTTCAGGCAGGTACCTGATTCCGGAATGGATTCAAGGTATTCAACGATAACGCCGCTAAGTGTCTTGGGTCCTTCCATCGGCAGGCGCCAGTTCATGACGCGATTCATTTCGCGGACATTCGCGCCGCCATCCACCAACCACGTCCTGTCCGTTTCCTTGACGATATCATCGTCACCATTCGCCGGATCTGTGGTGAACTCGCCGACAATTTCTTCCAGAATATCCTCCAGCGTTACAATACCCTGTATGTCGCCGTACTCATCGACCACCATCGCAAATCTTCTACGCCCCTTTTGAAATTGCAGCAGCTGCGTGCTGAGCGGCGTGCCTTCCGGGATAAAATAGGGTTCCTCGAGCAGGCTCCGCAAATCTTCCTTGGAAAACTCCAGCTGTGTGAATATGTTGGCGAGGCGGCGGAGGTGAAGTATGCCAATCACATTGTCAATTGAATCCAGAAAGACCGGCAGTCGCGTATGCTCGCTGCCGCGAATAATTGCCGCGATTTCGTCATCCTCATCGTCCAGATCGATGCCGACAATTTCGTTGTGCGGGACCATGACATCATCAACAGATACTTTTTCGAGATCGAGAATGCTAAGTAGCATCTGACGGTACTTGCCCGATATGCGGGCGCCCGCTTCGTAAACGACAGTTCTTAATTCTTCACGGGTCAGTGCATTTCCGTCAGCGTCAGGCCGACCCAGACCCAAAACAAAGAGCACGCCATTGGCCATCGTATTTGTGAGCCATACCAGCGGATAGGTGACCTTGAGTAACCCGAAGTAAACGTAGGCGGCGGGAAAGGCAATTCGCTCGGGATTCAATGCGGCAGCCGTCTTGGGTGCTGTTTCCGCAAATATCAGTACGACCAGAGTAAAAATACCGGTACCGATAGCCAAACCGAGTTCACCGCCGAGTTCAACCGAGACGACGCCGACCAGGGCGGAAGCAAAAATATTCACGGCGTTATTGCCGAGCAGGATAAGACCGATAAGCCGGTCAGGTTTTCGGAGTAGTTTTTCCGCCATTTTTGCGCCGCGATGGCCAGAACGCGCTTTGTGGCGCAGCTTGTAGCGGTTAAGGCTCATTAACGCCGTTTCCGAGCCAGAGAAGAACGCGGAAAGGAAAAGAAGGACAACAAGCAGACTAATCAGTGCTGCCAGTGATATGTCATCGCCCAATGGCTGGGCACCTCCTGATATCGAAACCTCGACCACTTCATCAGGCCAGGCAGAACCTGTCAAGGAACTAACAGGAAGTTAGCTCCAGCTGCGACCGAGCAGTTCCTCCAGAACATACCTGCTGCCGAAATAGGCAAGACACAAGACCAGGAAACCCCACAGGTAAAGATATACGGCTCGCTTGCCTCGCCATCCCGCGAACCATCGTGCGGCAAGTAGTGCGCCGAACAACACCAGCGCCAGGAGGGACAGAGCAGTCTTGTGCACCAGGTGCTGGGCGAACAGATTGTCTACGAAGGCAACGCCTGACAAGACGGCGATCAGCAAAACCAGGAAGCCGGCTGTCGTGATGCCGAATAAGAGCTTCTCGGTCGTTTCCAGGGGGGCGAACAACTGGTTGACTGCCGAGATCTGTCCGGCGTGGAGTCGTTTTTCCTGTACCAGCGCAAACAACGCAACGATCACGCCAACTGTAAGCAGCCCATAGGCGAACAATGAAATCAGAATATGGGACTGAATTTGCCAGGTCATTGGTGAGACCAGGGCGTCGGGCGCCTCGGGGCCGGTCAATACCGCCGTTGCTGCCGCCAGGAACAGCAGTCCACCAGCAAGCCCACGCAGCGTCTTTTCGACTGCCCCGATCAGGGCGGTCACGGCAAGCTGCAGCCCAATGAAGGAAGCTGTGTTGGCAATTGAGAGCACTATCCCGTCCGGGGTGGCGATGGCAATCCAAAGTGTCCACGCGTGCCACAGCAGCCCCGATATGCCCATGGAGTAGGCAACTACGAGCAGCATATTGCGCTGCGACGCGTAGCGCGGCAGGCGGACCGCAGCAAATATTCCGCCAGCAATTATGTACAAGAAAAAAATTGTGATTTGAAACACAGACACTTGGCTGGCTAACCCATTATTTTGGCATCTCAATCATCCCATATGGTGTTGATCAATAGAACCCTCGGCACCGAGAGGCCGCGACTTGATGCGCATAAGAACGCTGGGCTGCAGCGGTGGAATTGGTGCTGGATCACGCACTTCCGCCATGCTCATAGACAATGATGTCCTGATCGATGCCGGCACCGGTATAGGTGACCTTGGCCTGAGCGATCTGCACGAAATTCGTCACGTGTTCCTTACCCACGCGCATCTTGACCATATTGCCGGCCTGCCGATGCTGATTGATGCCAATTTCGAAGAAGACTTCGAGATGCCGGTCACCGTCTATGCTCGCGAGGAGACCCTGGAGGCAATCAAAGCGCACCTGTTCAATGATGTCATCTGGCCCGACTTTGCGAGAATTCCTGATCCAGACCGGGCGATTCTTCAGTATGTCGTCTGTAATCCAGGCGACACCATTTCCATCTGCCATCGCGATTTCAACGCCATTGATGTTAATCACAGTGTTCCGTCGCTTGGATTCACCGTGCAGAACTCGGGTGGCGTCTTTGCGGTTAGCGGTGACACAAAAACCAATGAAACACTGTGGCCCGCATTGAATGCCGTAGACGACCTGCGTGTACTTGTGATTGAAGTGTCGTTTCCCAATGAGCAGGAATCCCTGGCAACAACGGCCGGACATTACTGCCCCGTCACGATGTGTCGCGATCTCAGGCGGTTGCGCCACAACCCGGAGATCTGGCTCACCGGCATGAAGCCTGGTCAGGAGGCACGAATTCTCGAGCAGGTCGTCCAGGCGGCACCGGACAAAAACATCCGGATGTTGTCGCTGGGCACAATTATTGACGTTTAATCGCTCGTTCCAGACCGGGGGAATCGCGGCTAAAGCCCAGTTCGCCCGCTTTCTTGAATATCAGACAACGGCCAGCTGCGAACTGACATTTATTGCACTCAAGGTCGAATCGCCCTGATCGAACAGGTGCGGTAGGCGACGACGCCAATGTAACCCGTCCATTCCTCGCTGCGGTTACGGTACACTGCGCGGGTTTTCTCAACTACAGCGAAGTCATGTTCGAAACGCTCTCAGACCGTCTGACAAAGACGGCGCGCAACCTGACCGGAAAAGGTCGTTTAAGCGAATCCAATATCAAGGACACCCTGCGCCAGGTGCGGCTCGCGCTGCTCGAGGCCGATGTCGCGCTGCCGGTGGTCAAGACCTTCATCGATCGAATTCGGGAACGTGCGGTTGGCGAGGAAGTTGGCAAGAGCCTTTCGCCAGGGCAGGCCCTGGTTAAGATTATCCACACTGAGCTGGTGGCAGTCCTTGGCAGCGACACGGTGCCGCTTGATCTCAGGGCTCAACCGCCTGTCGTGATCTTTCTCGCCGGCCTGCAAGGTGCCGGTAAAACGACGACCGCGGCGAAACTGGCTCGCAGGCTGATAGAGAAAGACAAGAAGCGCGTCATGCTGGTCAGTGTCGATGTGCACAGGCCGGCGGCGATTCTGCAGCTCGAGACGCTTGCCGGAGAAGTCGGGGCGACGCATTGCCCGAGCAGCGTCGAAGAAAAACCGGAAGCGATTGTCGAACGCGCGCTGGACGAAAGTCGACGCCAGCACATGGACGTACTGATCGTGGACACGGCGGGTCGCCTGCATATCGATGACGAAATGATGGGCGAGGCAGGGCGGGTCCATGCAAAAGCTGCTCCGCACGAAACGCTGTTTGTCGTGGACAGCATGGCCGGTCAGGACGCCGTCAATTCTGCCCGCGCGTTCAATGAGGCATTGCCGCTGACGGGCGTCATTCTGACGAAAGCGGACGGCGACGCGAAGGGCGGTGTCGCTCTGTCTGTTCGTGAGATAACCGGACAGCCGATTCGATTCGTCGGTATGGGTGAAAAAACAGATGCGCTGGAGGTTTTTCATCCAGATCGTATGGCGTCTCGCATCCTCGGCATGGGCGACGTCCTTTCTCTGGTCGAGGAGATTGAAGACAAGGTCAATCGCGACGACGCTGAAAAACTGGCGAAGAAGCTCAAAAAGGGCAGGGGTTTCGACCTGTCGGACCTGAAATCTCAGCTGGAGCAGATGATGAATATGGGCGGCATGGCGGCCATGCTGGAAAAGCTTCCCATGCCAGGCAACGTCAACCCGGCCGCACTCAAGGATGCCGCCAACGAAAAGCAGTTTAAACGCCAGATCGCGATCATCAATTCCATGACACCTGGCGAGCGCCGCTTTCCGAAGACGATCAACGGCTCGAGGAAGAAACGCATTGCAACCGGCGCCGGTCTGCAGATTCAGGACGTCAATCGACTGCTGAAACAGCATTTACAGATGGAAAAAATGATGAAAAAAATGTCGAAGGGCGGCATGAAGAAGATGATGCGAGGCATGCCGGGTGGCGGCATGCCGCCACCGGGTATGCGATAGACGACCGGAAAACGGGTCAGGCCCCTAAGGGGTCAGACCCCATTTTCCGAGGGCAATATTCGGTGATGAAAATGCGCTGAAAAGGTCTGACCCAGCAATTATGACCCTCAATTTCGCCCGTTTTTTGCTTCACATTCCCTTAGAAATGCGTACAATGCGCCGTTTACTCGGCCCGGTCCGAGACGTGGCATGTCTGCCTCTCATATAGTCTAAAGCGGAATTGTAATGGTTAGTATTCGTCTTTCGCGCGCTGGCGCGAAAAAGCGGCCTTTTTACCACCTGGTGGTCACCGACAGTCGCAACCGTCGGGACGGTCGGTATCTGGAGCGTCTTGGCTTCTTTAACCCGGTGGGTAAAGAAGAAGAGGAAAATCTGCGTATTGATCTGGAACGTGTGGACTACTGGCTTGGCCAGGGTGCGCAGGCCTCAGAGCGCGTGAAATCACTTCTGAAGGCGCATCGCAAAGCCGCTGCAGCGGCCTGACCCGAATCCGCCGCATAGCAAGGAGCGGCGTTGCGTGTCCGACAGTAAGCCGGTTGTTCTGGGTCATATCGCGGGACTTTTTGGTGTCAAAGGGTGGATCAAGGTTCATTCCTACACGAAGCCCAGAGAAGCAATCCTGGGCTATTCGGACTGGTTGATTGAGTGTGACGGCGCGCAGCGGCTCAGCAAGGTTGCCGAAGGCCAGCGTCACGGAAAGACGGTTATTGCACGCTTGAGCGGCATTAATGATCGGGATGCCGCTGCCGGGTATATAGATTGCGTCATCAGCGTTCCCAGGGAATCGCTGCCTGAGACTACTGATGACGAGTACTACTGGACTGACCTTGAGGGTCTTAAAGTGGTGCACAGGGATGGGACCGTGCTTGGCAAGGTTAGCCATCTGCTGGAAACAGGTGCAAATGACGTGCTTGTCGTCCAGGGAGATCAGGAATTGCTGATCCCGTATGTGAAAGAAGATGTAATTGAAAACGTTGATCTCGACAACGGGGTAATCAACGTCAACTGGGAATGGAACTGACGCGATGCAGATGCAGATCGTCACGATATTTCCGGACATGGTGAGAACGATTGCCGAGTATGGCGTCGTGGGTCGTGCAGCGGCGCGGGGCATATTGTCGCTGGCATGCCAGGACCCGCGGGACTTTACGACGGACGCGCATCGCACGGTTGATGATCGACCCTACGGTGGCGGTCCGGGCATGGTGATGAAGTATGAGCCAGCGGCAGCGGCGCTTAAGGCTGCCAGATTGGCGGTACCGCCGGGCTCACCGGTCGTCTGTTTGTCACCGCAGGGTGCGGTTTTTGATCAGGCGGCAGCGAACAGATATGCGGACTTGCCCGGTATGGTGTTTCTGGCCGGCAGGTACGAAGGCATCGACGAAAGACTCCTGCAGTCGGAAGTGGATGAGGAGTTATCGCTAGGGGACTTTGTTCTCAGCGGTGGCGAGATCGCGGCAATGGCTGTGATCGATGCGGTTGTGAGGTTATTGCCGGGCGTGCTCGGTGACGAGGATTCGGCGCAGCGGGACTCGTTCATGCACGGCCTGCTGGATCACCCTCATTATACGCGTCCGGAGGAAATTGAGGGTCTGCGTGTGCCGGAGGTGCTGTTGTCAGGCGACCATGCGCGGATCGCAAAATGGCGTTATCAGCAGGCCCTCGGGCGGAGCTTTCTGCGCCGGCCGGACCTGGTGGAAAGGCTTGACTTGAATGATGAGCAGCAGAAGCTGCTCAATGAGTATCTAAACGAACATTAAATGGTTTAGTCAGCATATTGTCTGGCAGGTGGATTGGAAATGAGCAAGATAATCGACGCAATTGAACAGGAACAAATGACGAAGGAAGTCCCTGACTTCTCACCCGGCGACACTGTTGTCGTGCAGGTCAAGGTCAGAGAGGGCACTCGCGAACGTCTGCAGGCCTTCGAAGGCATCGTGATCGCGAAGCGTAATCGCGGCCTGAACTCGTCATTCACGGTTCGAAAGATCTCACACGGCGAAGGTGTCGAGCGCGTGTTCCAAACCTACAGCCCGGTGGTCAACGGTATTCAGGTCAAGCGACGCGGTGACGTCAGACGCGCCAAGCTTTACTATCTGCGTGGTCGTACGGGCAAGGCAGCCAGGATCAAGGAAAAGATCTAGGCTGAAGGAGTATTTCTGCCGTAGCCGGGTCTTTGGCCCGCGTTTGACATAATGCCGCGTACAATCCTGAACCAACTACCCGATCTGGGGTCTTTCGAGGCATGAGCATTTTGCAGGGAATAAGTGCGCATTCCGGGCACTGGGCCATCCGTTTGGCAGTTATCAGCATTCTCCTTGTGAATGCGGGCTGCGCTTCCCTCGTATCATCCGCGGCCAGCAAGTTTGCTGATAACCTCTCGGCCGCCGTTCTGAACCAGACTGATCCCGAGACCGTTCGCGACGGGGCACCCGCCTATTTACTGTTGCTGGACAGCCTTCTCGAGGGTAGTCCGGAAGATCCCGATTTGCTGGCTGCCGCTGCTTCCCTGTACGCGACCTATGGGACGGTTTTCGCCGACGATCCGGAGCGCGCTGCCAGGCTCACCGAAAGAGCCCGCAGCTATAGCACCAAGGCAATGTGCAACAGTTACAAAGCCTCGTGCGACTGGGACGGAATGTTGTTCGAGGACTATGCGCAAACGCTGGGTGGGCTCAATTCGAAGCACGCCGACGTAGTCTTCAGCCACGGCCTGGCATCGCTGGCCTACATCAGGGCCCACAGTGCAGACTATGCGGCGATCGCGTTACTGCCCTATAGTGAGGCATTGTTTGAGCGTTACCTGGAGATCAACGATGGGTCGGACGACGCCTCAATTCACACCTATCTGGGTATCCTGAATACGCTGATTCCGCCCGCTTTAGGAGGCAAGCCGGACAAGGGCCAGGAGCACTTCCTCCGGGCAATCGAGTTATCCGGTGGAACTGATCTAAGCGCGAAGGTCGAATACGCTAGTGGTTACGCGCGCCTGCTCTATGATCGGGAATTGCACGACAGACTGCTAACTGAGGTGCTGCAGGCTGACGCAGACGTGCCGGGCGTCACACTATTGAACGTACTTGCTCAACGTCAGGCCAAAAGTCTGCTTGAATCGGCAGATGATTACTTTTAGTCGGTTGTGAGAGCGGCCGGCATCATCGGAGGATGAAGATGCGATATTCGAGATCTTTGTTAACTGTTGCGCTGCTTGCGTTGGGGTTTGGCGTATCTGTAGCCAATGCAGTTGAAATCAAGATCGCCACGCTCGTGCCCAATCAGTCGCAGTGGATGCAGGACATGCGTGCCGCTGGCAAGGTTATTGAGGAGCGTACCGCCGGTCGGGTCAAGCTCAAGTTTTATGGTGGCGGAGTGCAGGGAACCGAATCGGCAGTAATGCGCAAGATCCGCATCGGACAATTACACGGCGGCACGTTCTCGCCAACCGATTTCATGAAACAAAACAAGGCAATCAATCTTTATGGTTTGCCGTTTGTTTTCGAGAACTGGGACGAAATGCGCTACGTGCGAGAGAGGATGGATTCGCTGATCGAGGCCGGTTTTGACGACTTGAACTATGTGACCTTCGGCTTCGTCGGGTCGTTTTCAATGGTTCTGTCTAACGAGCCGATCAGCAATCACGCTGACATGAAAGGCAAGAAAGTCTGGTTGCCGCAGGGTGATTCCGTAAGCTATGAAGCCATGAGGCGGCTGCAACTTTCGCCAGTCGCTTTGCCGGTAACGGATGTGTTGACCGGACTGCAGACGGGACTCCTGGATATTGCCGCCATCCCGCCGGAAGTGGCAGTCGCATTGCAGTGGCATACACGAGTAAAGTTTTTTACCGACATGCCGGTTGCCTACGCGATGTCGTTTCTTGCCATCGACAAACGAACTTTTAATAAACTGTCGGCGGACGACCAGGACGTAATGAAAGAAGTGCTCACGGATGTCTATACAAAGATCGATCGCAATGCCTCTGCAGAATCGCTGAATGCAATGCAGGCACTTGAGAAGATTGGAATCAAAAAGGTTGCGCCCGACGAAGGTCAGTTTGCTGAACTGCAGCACACGATGGCCGAATCAAACCGAGCGATGGCGGGCGAAGGTGTTTATCCTATCGAGTTGTACGATCAAATGCAGGCGTACCTGGCGGAATTTCGCAACGGCGGTGCGATAGTATCCAGCGGCCAGTAAAGTTGTCCACACAGCCTGGCATAGCCGCACGCCTGGAAAAATGGGGAACTGCGCTCGAAAGCGCGGCACTCGTTCTGCTGCTGGGCGCGCTGATGCTGCTCGCTGTTGGTCAGATAGTCCTGCGAATATTCTTCAACTCTGGCTTCATCTGGGCCGATGAACTCGTAAAACTCTTTGTTCTCTGGATTGCGCTGGTCGCTTCCATTGCCGCCAGCCGCAGCAACCGACACTTGAGAATTGATCTGCTGTCCCACTTCGTGGCCGACAAATATGCCCGTTTTCCTCGCATAATCGTCGACGCGTTTGCCGCGGCGATGTGCGGCATGCTCGCCTGGCATTCGTGGCGGTATGTGCAATTGACGATCGAATTCGAAGATTCGGTCCTCGTCGATTTTCCGGCGTGGATCGCCTATTCGCTGTTGCCATTGTCGTTTGGATTAATGAGTTATCGATTCGCACTGTCCTGCGGTAGCGACGTTGTTAGGGTATTCCGACCGGGTGAATCCACCGAGATTGCGGAATGATTTTTGGCATCGCCCTGATTATCCTCGCGATATTCGGCGCACCATTGTTCACGATCATCGCTGCGAGCGCCATGCTCGGCTATCAGAAGGAAGGCATCGACCTGATGGCTATTGCGATCGAGGTGCTTGGGATCGCGGGCATGCCGATGCTGTCAGCAATCCCGTTGTTCACCTTTGCGGGTTATCTTCTGAGTCACAGCAATGCACCGCACCGACTCGTGCGTATGACCAACGCGCTTCTCGGGTGGATGCCCGGTGGACTCGCCCTTGTCGCCCTTGCCGCCTGCGCGTTTTTTACGGCGTTTACCGGCGCATCGGGTGTCACCATCATTGCGCTTGGGGCTATCCTGTATCCGGCGCTGAAACAGGATGGCTATCCCGATAATTTCAATCTCGGGCTCGTCACGACGTCCGGCAGCCTTGGTCTTCTTTTTGCGCCGTCATTGCCGCTGATTCTTTACGGTGTTGTCGCCGAAATATCGATCGATGACCTGTTTAAGGCAGGTGTCCTGCCAGGCATCCTGATGTTGGTTCTGTTATCCGGATACAGTCTCTGGATTAATCGTCACAACAGAAAACCACTCGGTTCATTTTCGTGGAAGGAAGTCGGTGGCGCTTTCTGGGAGGCTAAATGGGAGTTGCCGTTACCGTTCTTTGTACTCGGCGGGATTTACTCCGGCTTTTTCGCAGTTTCCGAGGCGGCAGCCGTCACCGCTCTGTATGTGTTGATCGTTGAAGTGTTCATCCTGCGGGAAATCAGGTTCCGGGAACTGCCCGGCGTGATGCGCGAGTCCATGCTGCTGGTTGGCGGTATCCTGATTATCCTGGGTGTGTCGCTGGCCTCGACCAACTACATGATAGATGCAGGTGTCCCACAGCAAATACTCGCCTACATTACCGAATACGTATCGAGTCAGGCCAGTTTCCTGTTCCTGCTGTTTATCTTCCTGCTCATTCTTGGCGCAATACTGGATATTTTCTCGGCAATCGTACTCGTCGTGCCGTTGATTCTGCCGATCGCCGCGCAGTATGGTGTTAACGATTTTCACCTTGGGATCGTCTTCCTCGCTGCCATGCAGCTCGGTTACCTGACACCGCCGGTCGGTCTGAATCTGTTTATTGCAAGTTACCGCTTCGACCGATCGATTATGAACGTGTACTCGGCGACGTTTCCGTTTCTCGTGATTTTGATGCTTTCCGTAGTCATGATCATGTATTGGCCCGGACTGTCGCTGTGGCTGTTGGCGGAATAATCCGGATCAGGTAATCGACCTATGACGCGCCAATGCGTGCTCTTGAACAATGACCGAAACGGCATAATATACTGAACTACTCAATCCCGGCTGCAGTCTCAAATCACCGCGGTCGGAACACTGGACTATATTAATGGCTATCAAAAATTCTTTGTACAGGCTCTTTTCTGCGCTTTGGCGCGGAGCAGACGGTCTTCGAAAAATACTGCACTTATTGGTGTTGCTATTCATTTTCTCGATCATCATAAGCGCCCTGTCCTCCTCGACGCCCGTAGTTCCATCATCGGCCGCCCTGGTCATTAAGCCCTCTGGCAATATTGTCGAGGAACTTGCCGGTAACCCGTTCGATCGGGCGCTGGCTGAGTTGCTCGGTGATGCACCGCCGCAAACGCTGGTTAAAGACATCGTTGATGGGCTCGCGTATGCCAGGGAGGATGGTCGGATATCGACGGTGGTACTCGATCTGTCGGGGATGCCTGGTGGCGGACTGAGCAAGCTCAAGCGAATTAGTGACGCGATTGTCGACTTTCGCAAGTCAGGCAAGGAGGTGATCGCGACAGCGGATTACTTCGGACAGGGTTCTTACTACCTGGCTTCTCACGCGGATCAAGTCTATATGCATCCGGATGGCGCACTGGTTCTTAGCGGATTCGGCGCCTACCAGAATTTCTACAAGAGTGCGCTGGATAAACTCAAGATCGACTGGAATATATTTCGTGTCGGTACTTACAAATCTGCGGTCGAGCCGTACATGCGCGACGATATGTCGCCGGAAAACCGCGCAGAATTGAGTGACGTACTTGACCAGCTATGGACGCAATACAAGGCCGATATCGAAGGCGCGCGTGAACTGGAAGAGGGCACGATCGACAGCCTGCTGGGCAACCTGTTGGAAAACGTGCAGGCCGCAAATGGCGATCTTGCGCAGTTGGCGCTGCAAGCCGGATTTGTCGATAAACTGGTCACCCGTGCCGAGCTGCAACAGATCATTGTCGACATTGCGGGCACCAAGGACGACAGCGATGAATACCCGTCGACTTCACTAAAGGATTACCTGCAGCAGATGCGGCTGCTGCAAGGTGATGCAACGAAAGAAGAGAATGTTGCGATTGTGGTCGCGGTTGGCGAGATCAGGAATGGTACGCAGCCGCCAGGAACGATCGGTGGTGATTCGACGGCAAGTTTGCTCCGTACTGCCAGGAAGGATGACTCCGTAAAGGCAGTCGTTTTTCGGGTTGACAGCCCGGGCGGCAGTGCATTCGCGTCGGAAGTCATCCTGAACGAAATAGAGGCGATCAAGGCGTCCGGCAAGCCGGTCGTCGTCTCGATGAGCAGCGTTGCCGCGTCCGGTGGTTACTGGGTGTCCATGGCGGCTGACAGCATTTATGCAACGCCCTATACGATCACCGGCTCGATCGGAATATTCGGCATGTTTCCGACATTTCAGCGCTCCCTCGATACGCTAGGAATATCAACTGACGGCGTTGGTACGACGGCCTGGGCCGGTCAGCTGCGACCCGACCGGGAGATGTCTGACGAAATGAGGACGCTGTTTCAGCTGTATATCAATAAAGGCTATGACGATTTCATTTCCGGTGTCGCTGCAAACCGCAGCATGGAGAAAGAGGCAGTCGACGATATTGCCCAGGGAAGAATCTGGACCGGCAATGACGCGTACGAAAACGGACTCATCGACGGAATAGGCGATCTTGATGACGCGGTGAGTGCAGCAGCCGAACTCGCGAGTCTTGCAGCCGAAGAATACGGGCGCAAATATTTTGAGCAGGAACTGAGTCCGGGAGAACGGCTGGCACTGGATCTTATGGCCGGCGCAAAAAGCCTGGGGCTCGACGTCGGTGTTTTTGCAAGGTCACCGTCGTCTCTGGAGCGCGTGGCCGGCATGCTTGAGCAGACGCTATCCCCGCTGGTGCGATTCAACGATCCGCAGGGAATCTATTCGCACTGCTTCTGCGATTTCAATTAGCAGCCTGTTGAAAAAGTCTCAGGTGAGTGCGAGACAAGGAAAAGGCGGCCGAGAAAACGTAGTGTGCACGCTAGTACATGAGGCTTTTGAGGCCGTCTTTGACGCCGTATCGCGCCGCATGAGGGTTTTTCAACACGCTGCTAGTCCCAGTTCAGGATGATCTTGCCGGACTGACCGGATTCCATGAGTTCGAACGCTTCCTGGTAGTCGCCTATCGGGAATCGATGGGTGATGATCGGGTCTATGTTAAGACCGCTCTGCAGCATGCTGGACATCTTGTACCAGGTTTCGAACATCTCGCGTCCATAGATGCCCTTTATCTGGAGGCCCTTGAAGATAATCTGGGTCCAATCCACGGACGTGTCGTCGGGCGGAATGCCGAGTAGTGCGACCTTGCCGCCATGGTGCATCGTCCTGAGCAGGTCGCGAAATGCCTGCGGATTGCCGGACATTTCCATGCCGACATCAAAGCCTTCTTCCATGCCGAGATCCTGCATGGTCTGATCGATGGTGCCTTGCGTTACATTCAGGGCAACCGTCGCACCCATCTTCCTGGCCAGGGCAAGTCGGTAGTCATTCACGTCGGTGATGACGATATGCCGTGCCCCGGCATATCGTGCAATCGCAACCGCCATGATTCCGATCGGCCCGGCGCCGGTGATCAGCACGTCTTCTCCGACCAGGTCGAATGACAGTGCCGTATGCGTGGCGTTGCCCAGCGGATCGAGTATCGACGCCATCTCATCGGTAATCGCATCCGGCAGCTTGAAGATATTGAATGCGGGTACGGCGATGTAATCGGCAAAAGCACCCGCGCGGTCCACGCCGATGCCGACCGTATTCTTACAAAGATGACGTCGGCCCGCGCGACAGTTGCGGCAGACGCCGCACGTAACGTGGCCTTCCGCAGATACCCGATCGCCTTTTGCGTATCCGCTGACCTCCTCACCGCAGGCCACTATCTCGCCGGAGAATTCATGCCCCACAGCCATCGGAACGGGGATGGTTCTGCTTGCCCAGTCATCCCATTTGAATATATGGATATCAGTGCCGCAGATCGCGGTTCGATGCACCTTGATGAGCACATCATTATGGCCAATGCCCGGCTTCTCGATCTCTTCCAGCCAGATGCCTCTTTCCGCCTTTGCTTTTACCAGTGCGCGCATGGTCATGGTCTCAATGAATAACACCTAATTCGCGGCCAACGTCGCCGAATGCCGCGATCGCATGGTCTATATTTTCCGGTGTCAGTCCCGCCGACATCTGTGTCCGGATTCGGGCCTGGCCTTTGGGCACGACCGGGAACGAGAATCCAATGACGTAGATACCGTGGCCCATCAGTTTGTCTGCCATGTCGCTAGCCAGTCTCGCGTCACCGAGCATCACCGGAATGATCGGATGTTCGCCGGGTTTTAGTTCAAAACCCAGCTCGGTCATACCTTTACGAAATCGCGCGGCGTTCTCGTGCAATCGATTTCTCAGCGTGCTGTCTTCCTCGAGCAGATCCAGAACCGCAACGGAGGTCGCTGCTATTGTCGGTGCGACCGAGTTTGAGAACAGGTACGGGCGAGAGCGTTGTCTCAACCAGCCGACGATCTCCCTGCGCCCGGAGGTGAACCCGCCTGATGCGCCCCCCAGCGCTTTGCCGAGTGTGCCAGTGATGATGTCGACTCGTCCCATGACGTCGCGATACTCGTGCGTGCCGCGTCCCGTGTCACCAAGGAATCCGCTGGCATGGCAGTCGTCGACCATCGTCAGAGCGTCGTGTCGATCAGCGAGATCACAGATGTCGGCAAGGTTCGCGATCGTGCCATCCATTGAAAAAACGCCGTCCGTCACGATCAGTTTTTGCTGTGTCCCGGCTGCACTCTTCAGCTGATCTTCCAGATCGTTCATATCATTGTTCTGATAACGAAATCGTTTTGCTTTGCACAGGCGAATGCCATCGATAATGCTGGCGTGGTTGAGTGCGTCACTGATTACGGCGTCTTCGTCTGTTAACAGCGTTTCGAACAAGCCACCGTTAGCGTCGAAGCAGGATGGATAAAGGATTGTGTCTTCCGTGCCCAGGAACTGACTGATGCGTGCCTCGAGTTCCTTGTGAATGGTCTGGGTGCCACAGATGAACCTCACGGAGGCCATGCCGTAGCCGAAGTCATCCAGTGCGCGATGCGCAGCGTCGATGACGGCAGGATGATTCGCCAGTCCCAGGTAATTATTTGCGCACAGATTGAGTACAGTCGACGTGCTGCGGTCGCCTCGCACCTCAATAGTTGCCTGCTGCGGTCCAATGATGAGGCGCTCGCTCTTGAAAAGGCCTTCGTCCTTAAGCGCCTCCGTTCTCGAAGCGAGCGTGGCAAGAAATTCGTTTGGCACAGGATTGCTCTCAGTCAGGAAAGGTCGCAAAGTATATCAGGACAGGGCGGGGCGTTAGTGCCGCGTCGGCAGGTGGTTTGACGCTAATGCGAATCGATAAGTGGTTATGGTTTACGCGGTTTTACAAAACTCGCGGTCTTGCGGCGAGTGCTGTATCCGGCGGTCATGTCAGGATCAACGGCGTGCGTGCGAAGTCATCGAGCAATGTATCAGTTGGCAACAGAATTACGCTTGTGCGCGACCAACTCGTGTTCAACCTGGTGGCGGAAGCCATTCCGGCGCGGCGCGGGCCCGCAGCAGAGGCCCGGCTTTGCTACTCGGAGCATGAAGATTCCGTGACTGCCAGAAAGAAGATGCGCGAGGAAATTCAAGCAGATCGCCGCCAAATGCCGAGGACAGAGGGCCGGCCGGACAAGCATACCCGCCGCAAACTTCGGGAAAAGAACAGAACGGCCGATTGACGCCAATAATCGGGGTCGAACCGCACTTTCGCTCAGCCCTAAACCAAAAAATGGGGTCGAACCGCACTTTCCGCTCAGCCCCAAACAACCGGATACCTGGTCATAAAATGAGTGGGTTCACTGGCTGACCATGCGGCAAAGCGGCCGGAATTGGGCGCCAGATCGCGTCAATGAATCCCGGTTCGACCCCATTTTTTGGAAAGTGCGGTTCGACCCCACTTATTTGTGTCGTTTTGGGTAGTCGTACTCTATGAGGTCCGCCGAGCGCCGGCCGCGCAAGTCCCAGGTGTCCGTGTTTACAAGAACTGCGACGAACGCGGCTGTCGGCATATTGGAAGTCAGCCCGGGCACAAGCTCATTGGCCAGCGTCGTTAAACCAGGATTGTGGCCAACAACGAGAATGCTGTTGAACCCCTCGTCCTGGGCTGCAATAACGTCAAACAATTGCGACAGGCTGGCATGATAGAGATCGCGATCTCGTTGCAGAAACTCGTGCGGATACGAAATCTCTTTCGCGAAGATCTTGGCAGTGCTCCAGGCGCGTTTTGCGGGACTACTCAGAATGAGCGATGGCCGAATCCCGGCTGCCCGGAGGCGATGCGCCATGTCTGGTGCAGTTTTTCTGCCCCGGTCGTTGAGCGGACGGTCAAAGTCGACCAGTGTCGGGTCATCCCAGCTGGATTTTGCATGACGCAATAAGGTAATGGTCTTCATGGTGCCGACTATTTTACATCAGGCCGGTTTGTAGTCTCGCCTCGTCAGACATCATACCTTGGTTCCACGGTGGGTCGAAAACCAGGTCAACCCTGACATCGGCGATCGTTGGTATCACCGCGATCTTTTCCTGTGCATCCTGCACCAGGATTTCGCCCATCCCACATCCCGGTGCTGTCAAGGTCATGTCGACGCTGACCGACCTGTCACCATTAGGAAGAGACTCAATATCGCATCGATAGATGAGTCCGAGATCGACAATGTTGACGGGTATCTCCGGGTCATAGCAGGTCTTCAATTGCGTCCATATGACCGCTTCAATATCCTCATCCGTCGCGTTCTCCGGAATCGGTGGGGGAGGCACAGGCTCTTTTCCCAGGGCATCTGCATCTGCGCCAGAGATCCGAAAGAGGTTGCCTTCGACGTAAACAGTGAAGCTGCCGCCGAGTGCCTGTGTGAGGAAGCCAGGCGTACCCGCACGCAACGTTACGGTCTCACCGGCAGGAATAATGACCGCAGTGACATCGCGTTCCAGTGATATGGGTTCGTTCGTATGGCCAAACATTCGATACTACTCCGTCGATACCGGATCGTTTTGGTTGCTGATAGCGGAACCTAAAGCGTGCCACGCCAAGGTTGCGCATTTGACTCGAGCCGGAAATTCCCTGACCCCTGCAAGGGCTTTGAGCTTATCCAGGTCGAGTGTCGTTTCCGCAGCTTCCGTGCCAGACAGGAGCGCCCGCACGCCGGCCACGTAATCCAGTGCTTCATCACAGCCAAGACCCGTTACCGTCTCAGTCAGTAAAGACGCCGATGCAACAGATATTGCACAACCGGAACCTTCAAACATTGCGGTCGAAATTTTTCGGTCTGGATCAATTTTCAAATACAGTTTTAACTTGTCACCGCATAATGGATTAATGCCTTCAGCTGAGTGCGACGTATCCTCCAGCTTGCCAAAATGTCGCGGGTTTCGTGCATGATCCAGTATCAATTCGCGATACAGATCCTGAAGCTCTTCCTGCGGCAGTGAGTTGGGAGCAATCATGCGAATATCTTCTGTGCGGCTGCGAGCGCTTCGACCAGAACATCGATATCGCTTTCAACATTGTAGAGTGCAAGCGATGCCCGTGCAGTGCCCGGTATCCCGAAATAGTCCATGACCGGCATTGCGCAGTGGTGGCCGGTGCGAATTGCGACTCCCTGGTGATCCAGAATTGTGCCGACATCGTGTGGATGGATATCACCGAGCATGAATGACTGCACACTGGCCTTTTTATCCGCCGTACCGATAAGCCGTATGTCTTCGATTTCACTCAAGCGCGCGGTCATGTACGCCAGCAACTCGTTTTCGCGTTCGGATACGCGTTGCATACCAGCGTCCTGCAAATAGTCGATCGCTGCGCCCAGACCGATAGCACCTGAAATGTTCGGCGTGCCGGCTTCAAATTTGTACGGTAATTCGTTGTACGTGGTCCCGGCGAAATGCACTTCCAGGATCATGTCTCCGCCACCCTGGTAGGGCGGCATTTCCTCGAGTAACTGTTCCCTGCCAAACAGGATGCCGATTCCAGTCGGTCCAAACATCTTGTGCCCGGAGAACGCATAAAAATCGCAGTCGAGATCCTGAACATCGACCGGCATATGGGGAACAGCCTGAGCTCCATCAAGCAGGACAGGGATGTTTAATGAGTGCGCATGCTGGATGAGTGTTTTCACCGGTAAAATAGATCCGAGCGCGTTTGACACATGCGCCATGGCGAGCATGCGTACGTTGCTGTCCAGCAATCTCTTTACTTCGTCGATGTCTATCTGTCCGGTGCTGTCGATAGATGCGACGACCAGCTCGGCCCCGGTCTGTTCACACAGTATCTGCCACGGAACAATATTCGAGTGATGCTCCAGATGCGTGATAACAATGCGGTCACCCGATGACAGCATTGGTCTGCAAAGGCTCTGCGCGACGAGATTGATGCCCTCGGTGGTGCCGCGCGTAAATATGATCTCGCTTTTGCTGGACGCATTGATAAACGAGACGACCTTGTCCCGCGCGCCTTCGTAGGCTTCGGTAGCGCGATGGCTGAGCGTATGCACGCCACGGTGAACATTTGCGTGGTCGTGTTTTTGGTATGAGGAGACCGCATCGATTACCGACACAGGCTGCTGTGCTGATGCCGCGCTGTCGAGGTAGACCAGCGGGTGGCCGTTGATATCCTGATGCAGGGCAGGGAAATCGGCACGCCAGTCAGGTGCCGGCCCCGAGTTGTCCTCGGCCATCTTTCTCCCTTGCTGCCCGGTCATGAGGTTTCGCCCCCAAGCAGTTGCGACAGACACTCGTCCAGTGTGACCTGCAGATAGTCATGGGCCTCTTCGACCGCCAGAGACGCCAGGATCTCTGCGGCAAATGCCCGCGTCAGGAGTTGCGTCGCTTCTGCATAATCCAGTCCGCGAGTCCGCAGATAGAAAAGCGAAGTTTCATCAAGCTGCCCGACCGTCGCGCCGTGGCTGCACTTAACGTCATCGGCGTAGATCTCGAGCTCCGGTTTTGTGTCAATTTCGGCCTTATCCGACAACAGGAGATTGTGATTCGCCTGGTTTGCGTCAGTGCCATCAGCACCCTCGAAAACAATTGCCTGACCATTAAATACACCCCGCGCTCGTCCATTCAGGATGCCACGATATTCTTCTTCGCTGACGGCCGGGCCCACGCGGTGTTCCACGCGCGTGTGGTTATCAATGTGCTGTGTCCCGGAAGCAAGGTAAAGCCCATGTAGATTTACGCTGGCATTAGTTCCAGTGATCCGCGTGACAACATCGTTTCGCGTGAGCGCTCCACCAAAATCGAATGCGTTGTGACTGAAGACTGAGTCGGCTTGTAGTCCTGCGATGAGTCGATTGGTGCTGATATGCTCCCGGCTGCGATTCTGCAGGCGTACGTGATCGACACGCGCACCGGCCGCCAGGTCAATTTGCATCACCGAATTCGTAAACTGATTTCCGTCGGTGGCTGATTTCGCAACCTCGATTAAACGCAAATGGGCGTTTTCCTGCGCCTCAATCACAATGCGATTCTGCGACGCGCGGAGCGATGGGTCATCGACGAGCAATAGTCCGAGCGGACGCTCGACCTTTACGTCACGCCCTATACGAATGTGAAGTCCATCTTCGAGCAATGCCGCGTTAAAGGCAGACATCGCCGTGTCTACCGCAATATCCGGGAGTTCCAGGCTGTCCGAGAGCGTCGAGATTCTCAAGCCGCTCTGCAATTCCAGCGATTGCAGACTCTCAGTATCAACTACGCCATTGCGAATAATCAGCCAGGTCGCATCAATCTGTGCGGACATGGTGGCCAATGCTTCATCGTCCTTTGAATATTTGGCGCCGGATTTTGATTTGGTACGAGATTCATTCAACCAGTCATTGCTGGCAGTCATAGCGGCGGAAAGGTTCGTGTACTTCCAGTCTTCGTCCTTCGTCGAGGGAAAACCTTCGTTCGAAAAAAGCGCTGCCGCGCGAGCCCGAACCGGTGCGAGGTTGCTGGATGGCAGCGCCGCTACCGCGGCTTCGAACAACTCCTGATTGAGCGCCGCAGAGTTCATGCGTTCGCAGCCTCACGTATCCACTCGTAGCCTTTTTCCTCGAGATCCAGGGCCAGCGACTTGTCACCTGAGCGAACGATTTTTCCTGCCGACAGCACGTGTACAAAATCCGGCTCAACATAGTCAAGCAGGCGCTGATAATGCGTGACCAGGATAATTGCACGGCTCGGATCACGCAGCGCATTAACGCCTGCTGCGACCGCTTTCAGCGCGTCGATATCCAGTCCCGAATCGGTTTCATCAAGGATAGCGAGATCGGGTTCGAGCATCGCCATTTGAAATATCTCATTGCGCTTTTTCTCGCCACCGGAGAACCCCTCGTTGACGCCGCGATTGAGGAACGCAGGGTCCATACCCAGCTCGCTCATTTTCTGGCGGGCGAGTTGCAGAAATTCAAACGCATCAATTTCCTCCAGACCGTTATAACGGCGCTTCGCATTGACCGCCGCCTTGAGGAGGTAGGCGTTGTTTACGCCCGGGATCTCGACCGGATACTGGAAGCCAAGAAAAATGCCTCGCCGTGCGCGTTCCTCAGGTTCGAGTTCCAGCAGGTCTTCGCCTTTGAAGGTGACCGTTCCCTGCGAAACTTCGTAATCCGAGTGACCCGCGACGACCTGGGCAAGCGTACTTTTCCCGGAACCGTTGGGTCCCATGATCGCGTGAACCTCACCTGTGCTAACGGAGAGATCGAGTCCGTTCAGGATCTGGTTGCCGTCGATCGCGGCATGTAAATTATTGATTTCTAGCATTTTACTCATGAATTAATTCATCCTACTGCGCCTTCGAGGCTAACGTTGAGCAGTGCCTGAGCCTCGACGGCGAATTCCATCGGGAGTTGTTTGAAAACGTCCTTACAAAATCCATTCACAATCATGTTGACCGCATCTTCTTCGGCGATGCCGCGCTGACGGCAGTAAAAGAGCTGGTCAGCAGAGATCTTCGAGGTCGTTGCCTCATGCTCGATTTTCGCCGTCGAGTTCCTGATTTCCATGTAGGGGAACGTGTGCGCGCCGCATTCTTTGCCAATGAGCAATGAATCGCATTGGGCGTGATTCCTTGCGCCGCTGGCCTGCGGCAGCACGCGAACCAAACCCCGATAGGACTGTTGCGCGCGTCCGGCGGAGATGCCCTTGGAGACAATCGTACTCGTCGAGTTGCGTCCAATATGGATCATCTTCGTTCCGGTATCGGCCTGCTGCATGTTGTTGGTCACGGCGACGGAGTAGAACTCACCGACCGAATTTTCGCCGCGCAGAATGCAGCTCGGATATTTCCAGGTGATGGCTGATCCCGTCTCGACCTGGGTCCAGGAAATCTTTGAATTGTCACCGCGACAGTCGCCGCGCTTGGTGACGAAATTGTAGATACCGCCTTTGCCGTTCTCGTCTCCCGGATACCAGTTCTGCACGGTCGAGTACTTAATTTCCGCATCCTCGAGCGCGACCAACTCGACTACCGCGGCATGCAGCTGGTTCTCATCACGCATCGGTGCCGTGCAACCTTCGAGGTAGCTAACATGACTGCCTTCATCGGCAATAATCAGCGTTCGCTCGAACTGTCCCGTGTTCGCGGCGTTAATACGGAAGTAAGTCGACAGTTCCATTGGGCAACGCACGCCCTTTGGAATGTAGACGAACGACCCATCACTGAAAACGGCTGAATTGAGCGCCGCAAAGTAGTTGTCTCGATGAGGAACGACCGAACCCAGGTATTTCCGCACCAGTTCCGGATGTTCGATCACCGCTTCGGAAAATGGACAAAAAATCACTCCCGCATCGTTCAGTTTTTCCTTGAACGTTGTTGCCACTGACACACTGTCGAAAACGGCGTCGACGGCAACACCCGCAAGTCGTGCCCGCTCGTGCAGCGGAATACCGAGCTTGTCGTAGGTCTCGAGCAACTTCGGGTCGACTTCGTCCAGGCTCTTTGGTCCATCCTTGTCAGACTTTGGCGCTGCAAAATAGGAGATGCCCTGGTAGTCAATCTTCGGGTAGTGAACGTGCGCCCATTCCGGTTCCTGCATGGTCAGCCAGTGCCGGTAGGCTTTAAGGCGCCATTCGAGCATGAATTCGGGTTCTTTTTTGCGTGCGGAAATCGCGCGAATGACGCCCTCGTCCAGGCCCGGTGGCAGCGAGTCAGTTTCGATGTCTGTAATAAAACCGTGCTCATAGCGACGATTGACCAGAGAATCGAGGTTGCTGGGGTCAGTAGACATAGGCTTAACCTTTACGCTCCATGTGTATGGGTGTTCCCGCCAACTCAAAGCGCGGTACGGGCGCGCGGGCGCGCTGCAGTTCGGTCAGATTGATATCTTCCAGTGCGCGCCGTATGGCGACGTTGATTCGTTGCCACGCGTTGCCAACACTGCAGACGGACTCGAGGTCGCAGTGGCTGTCTGTGGCGCTGCATTCCGTTATCGACACCGGCCCCTCGAGCGCGTCGATGATCTCGGCCGCACTTATTTTCGCTGCATCCCGGGCGAGTCTGTACCCCCCCTGGGCGCCACGACCGGATGTAACAAGCTTCGCTTTCGCTAATAATTTCAATAGCTTGCTGACGGTGGGTAGTTTGATGCCGGTCGCAGCAGCGACGTCGGCGGCGCTCATGAGCCCGTCCTCACTGGCGGGCAAATGGGCGAGCACCAGCGTGCCGTAGTCGGTCAGTCGGCTAATACGTAGCACCAGGATTTCTCCGTCAAATTCAAATCAGGACCATTTTAGTCCTATTTGAATTGCGAGGCTAGTGTTGCTCGGAAAAAGTCCCGCAATGAGCAGTCACACGGTGCCATACCTGTCCGGAATCAGGCCTTTGTGGCCGTAATTTTTTGTTATGCTAGACGACCGAAATAGTCGTCAGTCAAGAAAAACGGTTCGCCGGTATGCCCGGCCGGCCGCACAATTCCAGCCTCGGACCGACGGACAAGGGCGCTTCAAATGAATGACCAATCCGATAACCTGATAGAGATTCGTGATCTCAATTACTCACGCGGGCATCGGCAAATATTCAAGGATTTGAATATTGCAATTCCGAAGGGGCAGGTCACTGCGATCATGGGCCCCAGTGGCACCGGTAAGACGACCCTGTTGCGGCTGATTACGCGCGAACTTATGCCCGACAGCGGGACGATTCTGGTTGAAGGAATCGACATTGCAAAGCTCAGTCAGAAAGAGCTTTATCGGCTGAGAAAACGAATGGGCATGTTGTTCCAGAAAGGCGCGCTGCTGACCGACATCTCGGTGTTTGAGAACGTTGCGTTTCCACTGCGAGAACATACGCGCCTGCCGAATCGACTGATCAGGCATATCGTGCTCACGAAATTACACGCCGTTGGCCTGCGCGGAGCAGCGGATATGATGCCATCTGAACTGTCCGGCGGGATGGCGCGCCGTGTCGCCCTGGCTCGCGCGATGGTGATGGATCCGGCTATCCTGATCTACGATGAGCCTTTCGTAGGGCTCGATCCCATCTCGATGGGTGTCATCGTTCGCCTGGTCAGGAAGATGAACGACGCGCTCGGAATATCCAGCATCCTCGTAAGCCATGATGTCCAGGAGATTGCTACGGTCGCCGATTGTAGCTATTTGATTTCAGACGGCAAGGTAGCCGCCTCCGGCAGTCCGGTCGAACTGAGCAACACCAGTTCGGAGCTCGTAAGACAGTTTATGCACGGTATGGCTGACGGTCCGGTTGCGTTTCACTATTCGGCGCCGAACTATGCCGAGCAATTGCTCGGCCGAGACGCTGAGTAACTGACATGTTACGAGAGCTTTGGTACGCCCTTGAAGATTTCGTGCGCACGCTCGGCCAGCTGCTGATCTTTTTCCTGCAACTCGTTTTAAATTCGCCATCGATCCTGTTTCGCCGCAGCGGCCTCGTCGTCAAGCAGGTCCACAATGCTGGCGCGCTTTCGCTGGTCATCATCATGGTCAGCGGTTTTTTTGTCGGCGGCGTGCTGGGCCTGCAGGGATTCAGCATTCTTTCCAAATTCAATGCTGAAGATTCTATCGGCACTTTTGCAGCATTCTCCCTCCTGAAAGAACTCGGCCCCGTGGTCACCGCCCTGCTATTTGCCGGCAGGGCGGGTACGGCACTGGCGTCGGAAATCGGTCTGATGAAAGCCACCGATCAGCTTTCTGCAATGGAGATGATGGCGATAAACCCGCTGCGGCGGGTGCTCGTACCCAGGTTTCTCGGCGGTGTGATATCGATGCCAATGCTTGCAGCTGTATTCAGTGTGGTCGGCCTCTTCGGCGCACACATCGTCGGCGTCAACCTGCTGGGCGTTGACCAGGGCGCATTCTGGCAGCAGATACAATCCACCCTCGAACTGAAGGACATTTACGAAGGCATATTCAAGAGCATCGTATTTGGCGTCGTCGCGAGCCTGCTGGCGGTTTGGGAGGGGTATAATGCGATACCGACTGCCGAAGGGGTGAGTCGTGCAACGACTCGGTCCGTGGTCAATTCGGCCATTGCGGTTTTGATCCTTGATTTCATAATTACGGCAAGGTTTATCTGAGGTTTGGCAATGCGACAGACAAGATCAGTTGAATTAGGCACCGGCCTTTTTGTCCTATTGGGCATGGCGGCACTTTTGTTCCTGACCACGCAGACAACCGGGTCGGAAGGGTTTTCGGACGGCGAAGCATTTTCTGTGACCGCGCGATTCGAGAACATTGGCAGCCTGAAGAACCGTGCGCCTGTTGCTATGTCTGGCGTTACGATAGGTCGGGTTACCTCAGTGGAATTTGACCCGCTGGCACTCAACGCAGAGGTGACGTTTCAAATTGATAAACGCTTCGATCAGATTCCGGATGACTCGGATGCGAGCATCCTGACAGCGGGACTGTTGGGCAGTCAGTACATTGGTTTGCAGGCAGGCGGTTCGGATCTCTACCTGGAAGAGGGCAGCGAGATCCAGTTTACGCAATCCGCCATCGTCATCGAAAATCTGATTAGCAAGTACCTGTTTAATAGCGGCGCCGATGCCGAATAGAGCTGCGGAGAATTCAAAAGTGAAGAAATTGTTTATCACGATGGCATTGTTGTTATTCAGTGTCTCAGCGTTTGCGCAAAGCCCGAATGATGTCATTCAGAGCGCTGCAGATGAACTGGCGGCCGGACTGGAAGGGCGCAAAGAAGAACTAACGAACAACAAGGCGGAATTGTATGCGCTGATAGACGAGATACTGCTGCCCCGTTTTGATCGACGATACGCAGCACAGTTGGTTCTTGGGCGGCATTGGCGTACCGCCAACGCGGAACAGCGCGATAGTTTCATCAACGCGTTTTATGGCACCTTGCTGAGAAAGTACGCTGACGGTGTGCTCGAGTACAATCAGGACCGCGTCGAAATTCTCCCGTTTCGCGGCGATATGACGAAAGACCGAACAACGGTGAAAAGCATCGTTCAGCTTGACGATGGCACGAAGGTTCCAGTCAACTACGGGATGGTTCGCCGCGACACCGGCTGGTTAATTTTCGACGTGACGATCGAGGGCATATCGTATGTGCGAAATTTTCGGACAGAACTGAATGCGGAAATCCAGGCCAAGAACCTTGACGCCGTTATTTCGAGGCTTGAAACCGAGATTGCTGCAGACTGATGAGCGAGTTCACGCTTGAGGATCTGGGTAACGGGCGATTCGCCCTGAGCGGCAGTATGTCATTCGACACTGCCGGGCAGATTCTTATGCAAAGTGAGGAGCTGTTCGAGGAGCACACGCTGCTCGAGGTGGATCTTTCCGGTGTGACGCACACTGATTCGGCCGGGCTCGCGCTAATGCTTGAGTGGATTACCTGGGCAAATCACACGGTGCGTGAAATTCGATTTAACGGCACACCCGAAAAAATCGACGCCATCGCCAGGACGACGGAAGTTGATGATTTGCTGAAAAGGGGTGAGCGCTGGGTTGGATTTATCGAGGCACCTGCAGAGTAGCGGCAATCACGTCGAGTTAGTTTTGCACTTCCTCATCCTCGAATTCTTCGTCCTCGAAGTCTTCGAAATCGTCATAGAAGTCCTCGTCTTCCGGCGGGTCGCCGTCATAGATCAGGAACTGACGGTTCTGCAAATATGATTCACGAATCGCCAGGTACCTGTCGAACGAGTCTTCGATCAATGTCTCTGCCGTAAATAGTTGCTCTCGTGAATTGACCAGATCCATGAACTTGACCGTTAGTCTGGTTCGGTCGTGATCAACGTAATAAATTGGATCGGCGGCCGAATCAAACGGAATAGAGAATGCAGCTCGAAGTGTATTCGGCCCAAGGAATGGCACTACTAAATAAGGGCCCGCTGAAAAACCCCAAACTGCAAATGTCTGATCGAAGTCTTCACGGTAGATCTCGAAGCCCATTACCGAGCCCGCGTCAACCAGCCCACCAATACCGGCAGTTGAGTTCACGATTAATCGGCCCGTTTCCGAAAAGCTGCGTTTGACCTTGCCTTGCAGCAGGTTGTTAACGATGTGCAACGGTGTTCGGAGGTTGTTAAAGAAATTGTCGACGCCACGTCGCATGAAAGACGGAAATACAGCTTGATAGCCCTTCGCAAGCGGCTTTAACGTAAATCGATCAACATTGTCATTGAATGCCGTGACGCGGCGGTTAAACGGCTCCCACGGGTCCGATGCTGCGCGTTCCTCTTTAGGGGCCGGCGGATGCGACGTCGCGCAGCCCGACGCCACAAAGAAGCGTCAAAAGGACAGCCACACCTGTGCAGTTGCGCATGGTTACTGAGATCTTTGCCAAGTGTTTATTCTTCTCGTTTTTGTTGGGCAAATACTACCAAATTTTCAATGCTTCTTACCGGGCTCAGCCTATGCCACGACCTCTCTGAAGCTGTTGCAACTGTTCTTCGTTCATGAAGTCGCGGACAAAATCGATGCGTGCTTCGAATCGGATTCGTTGAATCTCATCGAGTCCCGGGACCCGTAGTGCCTGCTGCAGAAACTGGATGCCACCCACCAGGTCGCCAATCATGAAGCGGTACTCGGCCATGTAATAACGTGCTTCGGCATCCTCTCCGGCCTCGGTCGCGGCGCGTGCGATCATCCGCACCTGTTCCGGCGTCGGGGCAACGTTATTGAACAAATCGAGCAACATCTCGTGTGCCTGCTCCGCTTCGCCAATCTTCATCAGCGCATCGGCATAGTGAATCACCAGCGGGATGTTTCGCGGAAACAATTCCCGTGCTCGCTCGAATGTGGCAACTGCTGCAGCGATCGATTCCATTGCCATCTGCGAATCCGCCAGGCCGATGTGGTAGGCGATGACTTTCTGATCCTTGTTGGCCAGCTCTTCAAAAATTCTATTGGCTTCGTTATTTCGTTCCGCGCGCAGGTAAGCGATAGCCCGACCGTAACGCTCCACGTCAGATTGATACTCGTAGGCTTCGCGTTCGAAGTAACTCACGGCCGCTTCCGGCGTCGTCTGGCGATCGACGATGACCCGGGTTCTGGCTATGCCGTAAGTAATCGTATCGGCGGTATGCACCGGCGAGTAACTGCGTGCCCGACCACGTGCCTCGGCAATCCTCGCGCTGCTCACCGGGTGCGTACGCAGGAATTCGGGTACACGGGCCTGCGATGGTGACGTCCCCCGGGATATGACCTCAAAAAATGATCCCATACCCTGTGGATCGAATCCGGCCGCCGCCAGCGAAGATATCCCGACCCGATCCGCCTCATATTCATTCGCACGCGTGAAATTGATCTGCTGCTGGGCTGCAGTGCCCTGTGCAACAGCAATCGCCCCCTGCATGACCTCGCTATTGCCGCCAACGGCGCCTGCGAGAATCGCGCCGAGCATAATCGCGGTGCTCAGGATGCTCTGGCGCTGTCCGGAATGGATGCGACGGGCGATATGCCGCTGCGTAACGTGCGCCACTTCGTGGGCCAGCACCCCGGCGAGTTCGTCTTCATTGCGGGTGGCTTCGAGCAAGCCGGTATGAACGCCGATGTAGCCGCCGGGCAGGGCGAAAGCATTGATGACCGGATTGTCAACGACGAAAAATGAAAATTCATAGTTCCCGTCCGCGTTCGCCTGGGCCGCGAGCCGATGCCCGACTTCATTAATATATTCAGTGATCTGCGGATCTTCGACCAGATCGCCACTGGCACGGATTTGCTGCATGATTGCGCGGCCCAGCTGCGCCTCATCGTTCTTCGAGAGCGCCGCATCCGCGGGGCTACCAATGTCCGGCAGATTGACCTCGGCAGCAGGCACGCCCACGGCGAGCGTCAGCCCGGTACAGAGCACGAATACTGCAAATCTCTTGGCGAATCCGGTTGTCACGAGACTATTCTTCCAGCGATCATTGAATGTTCCGACCGCGATCACCGGAACCCGTTCCCAATCATACCGCTAACCAGCGGTGCAGGAGCACTTCATTTGCTCCAAAAATGGGCCAATATTTCACATAAGTGATTGAATACTATTGGCTTCTCACCTAGCAATTCTTGACACTCTCCAAAACCTGGGCAGCGTGTCCTTTGACTTTGACCTTGCGCCACTCCTCTCTGAGCTTGCCGTCCTCGTCGATCAGGAAGGTGCTGCGCTCGATTCCCATGAACTTGCGGCCATACAGGGACTTTTCCTTGATGACGTCGAACTGTTTGCAGAGTTTTTCATCCGGGTCAGATAGCAGGTCAAAGGGAAACTTCTGTTTGTTACGAAATTTCTCGTGAGACCCGATGCTGTCGCGGGACGCGCCGAGGATGACGGTGTTTTGTCTCTTGAATTTCGCATGTAAGTCGCGGAAATCCTGACCTTCGGTCGTGCAACCTGGCGTCGAGTCTTTGGGATAGAAGTACAGCACCACCTTCTTTCCACGCAGGGCTTTCAGATGGATGATCTGATCTCCCGTCGCCGCACACTTGAAGTCTTTCACCACGCGATTTAATACTGGTCCGGCCAATGCCCTTCCTCCTGAGGTTTTATAGGAAATTATGCTTTTATCGGCTCGAGAATCGAGTCGAGATTGAGTTGTTCGCACAGGTCATGGAAGTCGTCCCGTAGCTGACCTATTGGGGCCGCCGCCGGGATGCTGACGGTCATCTGCACAGAAAACATCGGCGCGCCCGTGTGGGGGGCTGCATAGCGGCGGGTGACGAGATCGGAGATCTCAATTTCTCGCGAGGCAAAGAATTCCGACAAATTGTATACGATGCCGGCCTGGTCCAGGCAGATGACGTCAACGCCATAAGGGATGCAGTCCTTGTGTTCGTTTCGAGCCCCGGTCTTCTTGAGGCTGATGCTTAGATTGTGTTCCTTGCTCAGCTCATCAAGTGCCTTTTCCAGCTTTTCGGGCGTGTGCCAGTTACCTGAAATAAGCATCAATACCGCAAATTCGGCACCCAGCGAGGTCATGCGGCTTTCCTCGATGTTGCCGCCACAGTCGAGAATCGACTTGCTGATGTCCTTGACGACGCCTGGTCGGTCTGTTCCAAGTACTGATAAAACAATAAGTTGTGACATATTATTAATAATTCAAATTAAGTTATTTTTTGCAAGTTTTGGCCCGCTCGGAGCGTAGTCTCGCCCGGATCTTCTGCCTTGCCAGTGGCCTTGCAGAACAGTAACATCGCCGCGTTGTTTTGGGCACGGATTTTCATGCCGGAACGGTTGTCCCACTAATTAAGCTATATGGATTCAGTACTGGAGCCGGTATGCAGCGCTTGTTCGCAATAGGTCTTCTTGGAGCGACTTTGGGTATCGTCGGTTGTGGCGGGCCAGAGTTGTGTGAGGAGCCGGAATTCTATGAATATGCCCAGGCTGGCAAGCGTATTGAGGCGCCGGACGACCTGGACGGACTGGCGGCTGACAGAGAGCTCGTCATTCCTGATGCGTCGCCGCGCCCACCGCGCGAACCGGGTTCCGGCTGCCTCGATCGTCCGCCAACTTTGAGAATCGATGACGACGATGACGAAGAGACTGAATCAGAGGACGAGGCGACAGAATCATAGGCAGGGATGCCGCCATGATCGACAGGCATTTCAAGAATTAATCGGAGAGGTGGCTGAGCGGCTTACAAAATCGCCGTAGGTGATTTTGGACGCTTGAGCGAAGCGAAAAGCGCCCGACAAATAGTCAGGATTGACTATTTGGACGCCGGAGCACAGCGACGGCGCCCAAAGGGTGAGCTGCAGGGATGCAGCGAATCAGCGGTGAGGGCCAGGGGCCCGAATCAACGCGCTCGCTTCCGATGACAGGACGACGAAGAATTTAGATCGGAGAGGTGGCTGAGCGGCTTACAAAATCGCCGTAGGTGATTTTGGACGCTTGAGCGAAGCGAAAAGCGCCCGCAGGGTGAGGGCCAGGGGCCCGAATCAACGCGCTCGCTTCCGATGACAGGACGACGAAGAATTTAGATCGGAGAGGTGGCTGAGCGGCTTAAGGCGCTCGCTTGGAAAGCGAGTGTACGTTTATAGCGTACCGCGGGTTCGAATCCCGCCCTCTCCGCCAGGACCAATAAAAGGCCCCTTTCAAGGGGCCTTTTATTGGTCCTGGCCGGATATGGTGCGGGAGTTCGAACCCTGTTCGACTCAGGCAGCGGCGAAGCCGCAAGTGAGGGCGCGCAGCGCCCATCCCGCCCTCTCCGCCAGGAAAACCAGGGTCAGAGCCCCAGATCTGACCCTGCCAATCGCATAAGTTCTGTCGTTTCTGGAAGAGGGTACGGTAATGAAGACTGTGTTACGGATTCGCGGTGGCAATCAACGCTAAAGAGCCCGACATCGTTTTCGGTGCCAGCGGCTACATAGGCACGAACCTTGTTGAGTTCTTGCTGGCCGAGGGACGAAAAGTGCGTGCCTCTTCGAGAAACGTCGAGGTTCTGCAAGGCCGGGGATGGAAGGATGCAGAACTATGTCAGGCGGACGCCCTTGATCCGGTGACCCTCGATGCAGTTTTGGAGGGCGTCGACACAGCCTACTACCTCGTGCACTCGATGGCAGCGGGAAGGTCATTTCCCGCGCTCGACGCATCAGCCGCACGCAATTTCGCTGCTGCCGCGGCGCGGCAGGGCGTGCGTCGCATCGTTTACCTGGGAGGCCTGGCTCCGGAAAACCCGAGTTCCGCGCATCTCAGGTCGCGCCAGGAAACCGGCGACATACTGCGCGATGGGGCCGTGCCAGTGACCGAATTGCGTGCCGGAATGATCATCGGGCCCGGCTCAGCCGCCTGGGAGGTGATACGCGATCTCGTCAATCATTTGCCAATCATGGTTACACCGCGTTGGGTGTTCTCAAGATCAACGCCGATCGCATTGAGCAACTTGCTGCGCTACCTGGCAGATGTGCCAAAACACGATGGTACAGCCGGTCAGATATATGACGTCGCTTGTCGGGAAGTCCTGAATTACAAGGAAATTATGCTGCGCTACGGCAGGCTTGTCGGTAAGCGCCCCGTGATTATTCCCGTACCTGTGCTGACCCCGCGGCTCTCCTCATATTGGTTGCGTCTGGTCACCTCCGTGCCGACTAACCTGGCACGGGCATTGATCGAAGGCTTGTCGCAAGATGTGATAGCCCGAGACCGCCGGCTTGAGGCATTGATACCGCAGGAGTTACTGGATTTCGATGCCGCGGCGGCCGAGGCGCTCGACGCCGATCGGCAACATGCATTTTCTGCGCATTGGGTCGAAAGCGCTATAACCTGTGAAAGTTTCGTCCCCCAGTATAGTTACTACGCGAAGCAGGCACAGGGAAGCGCACTGACACCGGCGTCGCCGGCCGATCTCTGGGCCTTCATTTGTCAAATCGGCAACGGTGGCGATTTTTTTTATGCGCGCGCGCTGTGGTGGTTGCGACGTTCGCTGGATTGGCTCGTCGGTGGTCCTAGTTTTCGCCGCCGACGCCGTCACCCCGAAAAGTTACGTGTAGGCGACGTCGTCGATGCGTGGCGTGTAATTGCGCTCGACCCCGAAAAAAAGCTGACGCTGCTCATGGAAATGAAGGCGCCCGGCGCTGGGGTACTCGAGTTCAGCATTAGCGATCAGGGGTCTGAGCGGCGCGTATCCATTCATGCGTACTGGCATCCGGCAGGGGTCTGGGGATTACTCTACTGGTATCTGACGTTGCCTATCCATACGCTTCTCTTTAACGGTACTGCCCGCGTGATCGGGAAAAACAGCTAGCGGGTCAACGAAGCGTGGACAGCTCATGAATCGCTGCAACTTGGTTAATTTGCGAGAACTCCCGGCAAGGGATCGCAGAGTATCCTCCGCTCAGGACTCGCTCCACCGCCAGAAATATCAAAGGCCCCTCCAAGGGGGCTTTTTTTCTTCCTGGCCGAATAATGCGTGGACCATTCGGGCGAAGGCGCATACTTCGGCCCGATTCTCCCCACAAGAAGAAAATAATTAAGCTGCTCAGGGCCTAAATGTGAACTTAGCCCATAATGTCCGCTTTAGGATGGAATGCGTACTACACGCGTTTAAGGTCGATGCCACACATTGGGCAATAATTGAAAAACATGTTATCGGTGACGGTCTCGTTCGGGTGATCGCCATCTCTAACATCGTGTACGAACCAATGCGGAGAAGTTGTGAGTTGGGGAAGTATCCTTTCAAGCCAGACTAAGTGATTGCACTGATCTTCATTCATTTCAGTTGTTCCTCCAATCTAGGATGAATCTCCTTGGCGAATATCGATATCCTATAACGAAAGCGTAGACGATGACGGCCATGCCTGATCCATCAGACCCGAGAATCCGGGGTCGAACCGAGGTTTTCAGTATTTGCTAAACTTCGGTTCGACCCCGAATACTAAACCTCGGTTCGACCCCGAATACTCAGTTTGGAAAATCGGCAAACAGCAATTTGACGCCTTCCTCGATTGACTCGGTCGGGTCCTGGCGATCGCTTTGCGTGACGGTTTTTTCAGCCCAACCGTGCCAGACCGGCTTGGCTGACTCGTTGTCGAAGATGTCCACACCAAGCGTACCTTTGGTGTAGGTGTGCGCCGAGACATCACGGTAGGTGTAGTAGCTATAGGGGACATGCCAACCCCAGCTGCCACGGTACTGAACCGGATAGGAGTCGACCCTTATCTTTTCTCTGGTACCGACGGTGTATGACACAACGAAGTCCGCATTGCCCCGATCCTGGCTGTACACATAACCTCTTTGCTCCAGCTGGCTGTGGATGGCGTCTTTGATCTGCTGCTGTGCCAGCGGACTGACCAGGGTGGCCGCCTCGCCGGTGATGTAGGGATCTTCGTCGATCCATGAGAACGACTGGTATTCGCCAAAATTCGTCGTCTCGTCGTAATGTGAGCCTGTCTGGATTGTTGCACAGGCGCTGACGAGAAAGGCAAGCGCTACCAGCGCGCTGCCAAAGACGATTCTCACACGACGATCGGATTCTTGCATAACGACCCTTCCTTCAGTTGTTTGTATCCTGCATAAAGTATGGGGACGAATTGAGTAGATTCCATGCGTCTTCCCTGCCGGGCCCCTATGCGGCAAATACGTATGAGCATTTGCTGAAATGAAGAAAGCAATGACGTATGGAAGCGGAATACTGTGTTCCGCCAAACTACCCGTGGATACAGGATTAGCCGTTAATGAGTCGGCACAGCTTCCGCTGCGCGGGACTTGGTGCACCGGCAAAAACACAAGGGCCCCACCTGGGGCCCTTGTTTCAGCTGTGCAAGTCAGCCCGCATATAGCAGGCTGTAACCATATTCCTGTGCGCGTGTGGTGCCGAATACGCCGGCAGCAATGAAGCGGCTATCGGGAATTGCCGACTCGACGAACTCGGTGTAGATTTCGTCGGCGTTGCCACCTGTCTCGCCGGCAATGTATCGGGAATACCATCGCGTAGCCGCATTGCACAGTGCGAACTTGACCCCCCTTCCGCGCATCTTGTCGATGGTATCCCCACCGTTGTCGAGATCCATACGGTCCTCCAGTTTTGCCGGATTGACAGTGAATGCTTCGCCTGTCTGTGGATTCGTCAGGCCCATTGCGCCGGAAAAATATTCACCGTATTTCTTCCAGACAGGGTCCTCGTAACCCAGCGCCGTCGCGTAGTGCCGCCAGCAAATCACCAGGGCATAGTCTTCGTCCTTCGCGTCATCCACACTCACGTTTGCATTGAGAATGTTGTTTGAGTAATGCAATGCTTCCATGCCGCCAAGTCCGTAAGACGTATCAATCCAGACGCGATGCCGCCCTGGCATTTCGCTCATCCAGGCATCACTGTCGTGGCGTGCCGGTTGAAAGCCGGCATTCTGTGCATTTGCGGTTCCCGTTCCTGCGACGACACCCGCTGCTGTAACACCCATACCAGCCAGTAAGGACCGGCGCACAGTGAAATCTGTTTTCTTCTTGATCATTGTTTTCCCCTTGCGCGCGATAGCGCTCTTTCTTACAACATGCGGGCATTCAACTATGGACGGCCGCCATCGTCAATCAGGAACTGCCGCCACCCGGTTACTTGAAATAGCTGTCGCGATCGATGCGTATTCGGGCAGCTTTTCGTTGTGGCAAACTCAGCGAGAATGGCGCGATTCACATGGTCGTGTCGGCTTGATCAAGCCGGCGACAATACTCGGTAGAAGGGAAACATCTGGTCATCCTGGGCTTGCGCCTCGAATCGCAAGTCGTCGCGATTGCGCAATTTGGCATAAACATTTTCCGTTATCAAAGTCTCGTTCGCCCGTGCAATATCCTCACCCAGTTTGGACGCGCGGTTCATTTCATCACCTTGCGCGAGATTAGGGCCGATTGCGAAAACGTTCCCATAACCGATGCCGGCACAACACTGTGTCGGATGGTCGGACGCGAGTGGCGAGTCATTGAAGATCTGAATCCGTCGATGACTTTCGATTGCAGCGTCTATAGCGACGATTCGGCTCCGCGAAAAGTGCGACGATGTCATCGGCAAAACAGCGTATCAAATCAGCGCCAAACTCCTGCAGCACCGGAATAACGACCGTCTGAGCATCAACTATCCGCAGGAAGCTCTGAAGCTCGCCGCGGTGCATGGCTGAAGACGTGAAGCCGGTCATGTCCATGGACAGTATTGCACGCTCGTCGTGATACTTTTCGCGAAACTCGGTATCAGTCATCTCGTTTCGCCGCAGGCGAAAAAAGTCCGCGTACACTTCCTGGCTCCAGCCTTCATAGCTCGCCAGCTGGGCTGCGTCATCGAGCATCGGATGCGGGTAAGTCATTCTTTTCTCCGGCTGATTGGGTTGTCATTGTGCATACGGTGCAGTGCTTCAAGGATGACACCAAGCGATCGCGCAAACTGTGCAAACTTCTTTTCATCCCCGTCATCAAAAGGCTTTCCATCTTTTCGGTTGAGGAGCTGAGTGACGGCGAAAATGCTGTTTTCCTGATTGCGGATCGGCACGCAGAGAACAGACCGGGTCCGAAAACCGGTCTTCTTGTCAATTTCAGGATTGAAGCGGGGGTCAGCGTAGGCATCGTCGATGCGAATTGTCTCGCCCGTGCGAGCTACTGCACCTGCTATACCGGTGCCAATAGGTATGCTTCGCAATTCAATGTCAGCGTCCTGCGTTATGCGCATTACCAGCGCCTGGTGTTCATCATCAACCAGCATTAGCGATGCGCGCTCGGCATTCAGCAAGTTGGCCAGCCGTTCCGTGAATAACCGTAGTGCCCTTTCAAGCATGCTTTGAAAAGCTTCGTCCTCCGCCTTGCGAGTCACATCGAGAAAGTGTTTCGAATCAGAAGTAAGCTCATCGATAGATTCACGAAAATCGGCTTCGTCCATGTTCGCGATAATTGACTCCAGCGGTTCTTTCTGACGGTTCTCGGCCAGTATCTGCATCATGTGTTTGGTATTTGAAATTACCGCATTGGTGAAGGTTTGCATGTGGCCGTCCTCGAGGTGGACCAGGCGATCCGCAACATCGAGGATCCGGTTGTCGTGCGTGACCAGCAAGATTGTCGTCCCCTGTTTCCGGGCCAGTGACTGCATGCGATCAACCACTTCGCGGCCCGATTCGCTATCGAGCGACGCGGTCGGTTCGTCTGCCAGCAGCATCGGCGGCTCGCTGGCCAGGGCGCGCGCAATAGCAACCCTCTGTCGCTGTCCTCCCGAGAGCTTTTCGGGCAGCTTGTCCATGTGCTCGCCCAGGCCAACAGCTTCGAGCATTTCCCGGGCACGCCGGCGCAACTGGGAGCGAGGGATATCGCCTTTCACTCGAAGGCCAAGTTCGACGTTTTGCTCAGCCGTCAGTGCAGCCAGCAAATTGTGCTGCTGAAATATGAATCCGATTTGCTGGCGCACGCGTTCGAGCGTGCGAGGCTTTGCGTTACACAGTTCTTCGCCAAGGACGCGGACGCTGCCGTTTTGAGCCGAGCGCAAGGCGCCAATAAGCGTCAGCAGCGTCGTCTTTCCCGAGCCCGAGGGTCCGGTAAGAATGACTATTTCGCCAGCCGGAATCTCGGTTGAGATGTCGAAGAGGATCTGCTTCTTCAACGCTCCCCTGCCAAAGGAATGACTGAGGTTTTCGACGAGAACGGGCGACGCAGTGGTCATCAGAATATATCGGCCGGGTCCAGGCGACTGACCTTGCGTACGGCAAGCAGGCCGGCTATTGAGCACATCGCGAGGGTCATCAGCAGTACTGAAGCCGCTCGCTCTGTTGTCAGGTAAATGGGCAAACTGGTGGCGGCCGCGGCGCTGCCATACAGCCAGTTTGCAATGGCAATTCCTGGCAGGAAACCGAGAAGTGCCAATATCACCGCTTGTTGCAGAACGATGCCGGCCACAAACCTGTTCTTGTAGCCCATAGCGCGCAGCGTCGCGTATTCGTTGATGTGTTCGGATACGTCTGCGAACAGAATCTGGTAGACGATAATTGCGCCGACGATCAGTCCGATCATGGCGCCGAAGAAGAATACATAGCCTATTGGCGTCGCCCCGTCCCAGTAGGCTGTTTCGCGATCGACAAAATCCTGCTTGGTCAAAACGAGGACGTCATCGGGCAGGTAGTTCCTCAGTTGATCACGTATCTGCTCGGGAGAAGTACCCGGCGCAAGTGATATAAGGCCGAGGTGAATATCGTTTCGCGCGTGATCAGGAAACAGGCGCAGCCAGTTATCGTCGCTCGTAATCAGTGAGCCATCGATACCAAATGAAGTTCCCATCGTGAACGTATCGACGACGTCTATCTGACGATCGTTCACCTCTGTCGTCAATTTGCCGTGCTTCTCGAGCGCATCGACGACGGGGCCGAATTCCGGTCGCGAGGCGTTGTCGAAAAGGACAGCATTCTGTCGAATGGTCTTATGGATTGCCTCATTAAAGCCTGGCGCATCGAGGACCTTGTCTTCCGGTCTTATTCCGACAGCATTAATTGCGCGGCGAGAGTTATCCCAGGGGTTCTTCCACGTAGTCGGAGAGATGTAGACGGGCGCCGCGCTGGTCACCTCGTCCAGTGCCTGCGCCTGGTAAAGCCGCCGTATGGAGAACGACTGGGGACGCACAATAAAAATGCTATCCGGGCTGAAGAGTGCAATGTCGTATTGAAACCGTTCGTGAAAACGCACGGCGCTCTCAAAAAGTGCTGCTCTGAACCCGAGCTGCATAAGAATGAGTAGTACGGCAAATGCGATGCCCGCCATGGCAACGGCCAGTCGCAGCGGTTTGTGTCTCAACTGCAACCAGCCTATAGGTGTTTTTTTGATAGCCTCTAACACGTCTGCTCAGGGCTCGAAGTGAACATCGACCTGAAGATTGGTGTATGAGGACGCGCGCTCGGGCTGATCGAGTACCACCTCGACCTCGACGATGCGTGCGTCTTTGCGTGCCGCTGGATCTGTTCCGATCTGGTCCTGTTTGCGCACGATTGGCCGAATTCTTTCGATTCGTCCCGTCAACTGCTGCGTGAGTGCGATACTCGAAACGGTTGCCTGTTGTCCGACACGCAAGCGCCCAACGTCCGCTTCATAAACTTCAGCTATGGCGTACATCCGGTCGACGCGGCCCAGTTCGAGTATGCCGTCGGTGTCGATGCGTTCACCGGGACGCGCATTGATCGCCAGAACCTTGCCTGACACAGGCGCATGGATCTCCGAGCGCTCCAGCTCCGTGAGTTGTCGCGCGAGTCTCGCTTCTGCAACGTCAATATCGGCAACTGCAACACGGGCTTGACTCTCGGCCGCCGCGCAATCGGCGCTTGCTGCCTCGGCCGCGCCGCGGGCCCGATCGGTTTCATCCTCGGCGGCGAGATCGCGTGAGCGGAGCGTTGTCAGCCGGTCTGCCTCACGTTGCAGCACACCGGCGCGCACGCAGGTAGCGGCCGCCGCACTTTGGCTTGCTGCCGCTCGTTGCTCGACCAGCGTCAACTGAGTGCGAGTTTCCTCGACTTTCGCTTTCACTACTTCGGCGGTATCGGTGACGGCAAGCAGTTGCCCGGCCGTGACGTCGTCGCCAATCTCAACATCCAGGCGAGCCAGGATGCCCCCGGAAAGCGCCTCGGGAACGGACGATGCCGATACTCGAATCACGCCATGCAGGGGTTCGAGCCGGCCGAGCGCGGCGACTCCGCGCGGCCCGCTATCTGCCTGCGCGACCGGCTGGTCGGCCGAAGCCGTGGTTTCTCCGCAGCCGTTCAATGCAACGCAGAACGCCACGAGGAACAGGACTGCAGTCCGTGTTAATTTGTCGATATTCTTCGGCACCGATTAGCCCCGCCGTCATTTTTTCAGGCCACCATGTGGCATTATTGTTAGTTCAGGCTCAAGCGCTGCCTGCAATATAGCATGAGCGCCCGGAGGAAAAGATGTTCACTGCAGATCAATTGGTCGCTCATGCGGTCGGCGACTATTTGCTGCAAAGCGAATGGATGGCGCAGCAGAAAACGCGGCGTTCAATCGCTGCATTTACTCACTGCTCGTTCTATATTCTGCCATTCCTGTTTATCACTCTGAACCCGTATACGCTGGCCGTCATCTTCGGCACTCATTTTGTTATTGATCGATGGCACCTGGCTCGATACGTCGCATGGCTGAAAAATCGACCATGGCCCGGGAGCGCCGCGTGGAGTGAATGCCAAAAGACCGGTTTCCATCCTGATACGCCGCCGTGGCTCGCCGGCTGGTTAGTCATCATCGTGGACAACATTATGCACATCTTAATTAACGGGCTGGCAATAACCTATATTGGCTGACGACTATTTCTGCTCCGAGTGCGCCACCTGTTTTTCGTCCCGGCTGAGCCATTGAGTGAGTTGAGTTTGAGCGTCGCGATAACCAGCCTCGACAATCTTGTCAAAGGCACTGACGTCGGTCAGTCCGAACTTGTCAACTGGCGGTCTTAACAACAGGTCCGCGTCTGCCGCGAGCTCACGCATTTTCGCTGCGGTGCCTATCTCCGCTGACTTCATCAGAACAGAGATCACTCCCGGGACACGGTATTTCCTTTTGCCAGGTATCAATCGGTCACGTAATACTGCCCACGGCGACGGTATATCATCGTAGTCGACCGTGTAGGTTCGTCGCGAAGATACGTCGATCGCGATGACTCGCCCAATCGGTTTCTGCCGCATGATGTCGACCGGCAGGTTGTTGACAACGGCACCGTCGACTACCAATCGATTATTGACGACAGCGGGCGCCAGGAGGCCGGGCAGCGCAGCTGTCGCGCGGAGCGCGCGCCACAAAGACCCACGCTCATGAATGTATAACTCTCCGGAGTCGAGAAGTGTCGATACACAAAAAAACGGGATCGGCAGGTCCTCTATCTCACCCTGAAGATGTTCCTGAGTAAGGCGTTCCATTCGCTTGCCGCGAATCAATGAGAGTAGCGGCAATGTGTAATCACCAAAAGGTTTTCCCTCGACGAAAGCTTCCCGGGTGTTCTTTGTAACGAAATCGGGATCCCGATCAAGCGCGATTGCCGCGCCAATAATCCCACCTATGCTGGTGCCGCCGACCCAATCGATTGTAATGCCAGCCTCGCACAACGCCCGATACGCACCGACTTCGGCAAATCCGCGCGCAGCCCCGCCCCCTAACACCAGCCCGACGGAGTCGCCCGTTATCATTCTGGACAGCCTTCCATACTCGTCTGTGTGACCGGCGCGCAGATGCAGGTGAAAATCGACATTCCGACCGTCAAGCCAGGCCGCGGTGCCGGTAATGAGACCCTCAGATTTTGGGTGTCGCAGTAGCAATGCCCGCCGTGCTGTCGATCCGTTGCCATTTTGCAGAAGCTGTGTTTCCCATTCTTGCGCACCGGGATCCTGTTCCGCGTCGGCAAGCAGCATCACCATGTCCGACTGACGCAGGCAAAGTCGTGACCACGCGGAATCCTTCTTGTCTGCGACATAGATGACCAGCTGGTGATCGGCCTCGACTGCGTCGAGCCATTGGCGCAGCGAGTCGGAAATCGTTCCCTCAGAGGCGAGTGAGCTATCCGGTGCGCCGAGTCGAGCCAGGCTATCCGACGCTATGCACAGTGTCGTTGCACGTTTGTTGAGCTCCGTGCTCAATCCCCGTAAAAACTCGTCCAGCCATGGCGTATCGGTGATCGGCAGCAGCGCAACTGTGCTGAGATTTCGAGCGGAACTCGAGCCGATCCTGGTGCGTTCGGTTAACCGACGGGCGATACTTCCCGCAAGCTGGACGACGAGGTTGCTATGGTCAACGGCAAACCGCTCAAATGCTTTGCGGTCCATTTTGAGAAGTTGGCTATCACGAATCGCACGAATGCTTGCGGATCGGCTGCTCCCGGTCAGAAGGCCAATTTCGCCGACGGAGTCGCCCGGCGTGACTTCGCCGACCATGCGCGCTTCCTGCTCCGTCATGTGGCTGTCGGGTTCAACCCATACCTGCAGGCGACCGCGCACCAGGAAGAAGAGGGCGTCGGATGTATCCCCCTGGCGAAAGAGCCAGTCTCCCCCTTTTACAGTCAGCGATTCGAGTTCTTCGAGAAGCGATTCCGCGTCGCTATCGGCAATGCCGAAGTAGTGCTCAATCGTGTCGAGCATTTTATTTCCGTCAGTCCCTTGCATACGAAGCTTGTTATTATTTGATCGTCCACTACGTTACCTCAATTACCGTCGCTCGGTCACGCGAAGTCAAGCTGTTGAAGGCGCCTGGAGTACCGATGCATTTTTTTCGCAAGGACTTCGCCCTGTTCCGAGAAGGGCAAAGGGGGCCAAATAACTCTCTGGTTTGTCATTGACACTCCAGCTGCTACTATTTCGAGCGGGAGCCGGTGAGCCAGGCGGTTGCCTCGCTTCCTATTAGACATAAGGGATTATGGTCAGAGACTGTACGCATGGAACCGTTCTATTTTGGAAAGAACAGCAGTCTTTTTGGGGCATTCCATCTGGCGCAGGGAACCCCTCGCGGACATGGACTACTGATTGCCGGTCCATTACTTGCGGAAGGCATTCGCGCACAGTATGCATTGCGCCAGATTGCCAACCGGTGCGCGGCACTGGGTTATGACGTACTCCGATTCGACTATGCGGGACTTGGTAACAGCTGCGGAAACGCCTGTGATGGCAGCATTGCCGTCTGGTCGGAAAACACTATAGAAGCCTCTGACGAGCTCCAGAATGCAGCAGGCCCTGAAATCCAGTCAGTTGTCGCGGTGCGATTCGGTGCGAGTCTTGCGGCAGACCTCAGCCAAAAACGAAGTATTGAGAAACTCATCTTTTGGGACCCACTGTTCGGCGGCCAACACTGGCTCGACCATCTACGCGAGGGGCAGCAAAATTTGCCAGGCGAGTGGCTTGAGTCTGTTGAGAACATCGATCGCGAGTTCATGGGTCATTTTATGCACACGAATTTTGTCGATGAGTTGGTTTCCCGGAACGTCTCAACACCCCGCGCCAGGCAAGTTTCGGCCGTGCTGACAAATGACTACACCCATCTCGAAGCAGTGCGGCCGATCACGACCGAGGTGCAGCGGGTCGATGCCGATTGTTTGTGGCAGGGGATTGCGTCCGAGATCCTCTATCCGGTCGAAGTGATTGACGCGATATGCGATCGACTGACATAAAGACTACGCCTTTACTGCTGAATGATGCCGGGCTTTTCGGTATTCGTACTGCGCATGCGACAGACAATGCGGCGATTGGTGTGATAATTCTAAATGCCGGAATGCTCTCCAATGTTGGGCCGTTCCGTCTAAGCGTACAGTTAGCCGATGCACTCGCCAAGCTGGGCGTTACGAGCCTGAGGCTCGACCAATCCGGGAAAGGCGAAAGCCCGATCCGCCCCGACGTTGCGGCGACCGATGCAGCGTTGCTGGACTATGACGAGGCGCTCGCAAATCTCGCGCGCAGCAATATGCGACGAACAGTTATTATTGGAATTTGCTCCGGTGCTGTCGACGCATTGCGAATTGCCGCCAGGCGTGACAGCGTCGTGGGCCTGGTCCTGCTCGATGGCTATGTCGGCAAAACACCGCGCTGGTATTGGCACCGCGGAATGTATGCGCTCCGATGGGTCCGCAATGCGGGATTTCGCGGCACACTTGCCCGCCTGCTGGGCTACTTCCAGTTCGGCGCGACCACGAAAAGCGACGCAGCATTGACAGGCGACCTGGACTGGCCTGTAGCGGACTTGCCTGGCTGTTATCGAGACGTTCTCGGCAGAGGCGTGAAGATGTTGTGCGTGTTTTCAGGGAATTACCTGCCCTATAACCACGGCGGCCAACTCAGTCGATTCCTGTCTGTCAGCGGCGATCAGGCGAATCTTCGTGAGATTTTCCTGAAGGATGCCGACCATATTTACTCGATGAAGCACCATCGTGACCGCCTGATTTCGATCCTCCGAGACTGGGTCGGTGCGGAATTTGTAACCGAGGACACGGAGTCTTGAGCCGCCGTTATGAAGAATTTTCTTAACAACATTCTGAGAAGAGTCGTGCGCAAATTGTTGCGCGTGATTTCCCGGGAGCACTACGCCCTCTATTCGGATCGATGGCATCCGCACAATGCGCTCCTTAAGGAGGCATTGCAGGAAACGGTCGAATACATAAAGACCAATATGGCCAGCGCGATGATCAGGGCTGACGCACTCGACGTACTCTCCTATGCCTCCAGCCACGTAACGATCGACGGGTTGATTCTCGAGTTCGGCGTCAGGACCGGGCAGACGATAAACCACATCGCGAAGTCGCATCCAAACTCGACTATCTATGGATTTGATTCGTTTGAAGGCTTGCCGGAGGACTGGTCCGGCTGGATTCAGGACAAGGGGACATTTGCGGGTGAGGGCATTCCCCAGGTGGAGGGCAACGTGCGTCTGGTTGCCGGCTGGTTCGATGAAACGCTGGAGGGCTTCCTCATCGAAAACAGCGGAGATCTTGCGCTTGCGCACATTGACTCCGACCTGTACAGCTCTGCCAAAACGGTTCTGGACGCGCTTGCATCCAGGGTCAAGCCAGGCTCAATAATCGTATTCAACGAATACTTTAACTACCCCAACTGGCAGCAGCATGAGTTCAAGGCTTTCGCGGAATTCTGCGAAACCCATGCAGTCGAATATGAGTACCTGTGTTGGGGAATGTATGAGGTCGCTGTGAAAATCCTGTCCATCAAGTCGAACCAATAAGGCGTCCCTGTCTGTCTGATGGAACTTAATCAACGCCTGTCAAAAGCAATTCACGAAAAACAGCTTGGCACTGTCGCGAATGAGATTCTGACAGGTGGCGACTCAAGCCTCAGCGAAAAGGAGTTTGCGCTTGTGCGATGCGCAAGCGACGTGTGCGCAAACATACGCGAACTCTGTTTGCGCCAATCCGACCTGCTCTCTCGGCAACTCCGGAAGGCCGGCATTGAGAATCAGGTCGACATGGAGGCAATGCAGGCAACGCAGATCCACCAGTTCACCATTTCGATTCAATCTGCAAACCCGGTTCCCGCTATCGCGATAGCCAGGGAGCTCGGCTACCGGGAGAATGAGGTGCTTTCGGGATCGCAGTGGGAAATCCTCCGCAGAACCACCAACTCGGTTGTTTTGACGCGTGCAGATGACGTCACGATGCGGTTTCGGCTTTACTGGCAAGCCAAGCCACCAGGTCGCTGGACAAGGCTGCTGTGGCCAAATGTCCAGGATGCTGAATTGATTCGCCTTCCGCCTGACTTGTGGATGTTGGCATTTCTGTTGCGGCCACTGGCCCTTATAAAGAGAAAGTTGTGGAGGGATCAACGGCAGTCAAACATCGGCGAGTTCCTGGGAACGCCGGTCGAACTGGTGCCTGCGATTCTGAATTTTGCCGAAGCAGCGCGCGGGGATGTGATCTATGATCTGGGTTGCGGTGATGGAAGGATTCTTGTCGAGGCTGCGAACCGCTACAAATGTCATGCAGTCGGCTTCGAGCAGGATGAATCTTTATGTCAGCGTGCAGAGTCGCTGGCCGCGCAACGCGGTGTTGCCGACCTGGTCCGAATTCATCACGCTGACGCAATGACCGCGCCGGTAGAGAACGCTGATATTGTGTTTCTCTTTCAGCCACCGTCCACGGTCGCCAGGATTCTTCCGGCTTTACTCCAACGGTTGCCGCCTGGCGGAAGAATAGTTGCGCACGAACAGTCCGCGCTCGAATGTACGATCAAGCCGCACGTGTCGCGACCGCTGTTCGGAGAAAGTTCATTGACGGTCGCTCATTTGTGGAGAGCGGATCAGGCAGTCTAAAAGCAGTTCGAAGGAAAGAACGAGAGCTGTAGTATGTTGTCAACTATTGTCTGAGAAGCAGTTGTTTCAGCCGTGTTGCGCGTCGTCGGATTCCGCGCCAGAGATCTGGACGCATAACGCTGGCGACCTCCTGGTACATACCTGGCAACGTCGGATAGGGATCCCCATGTCTTCTGAATACGTAGTAGTCGTATTGTTCCTGCAGGTAGTCTGCCCAGTAATCCGGTAACTGTGAGATGGATTGTCCGATCGCTGCGAGCCGCCGGGATAATTGACCGCCGCGGGACTTTTTGTCGGTCCCACCTGTGCCGGCAGCAAGGTGCACAGTGGAATTGTTGATGGGAAGAACCTTCGCGATAGCGTTATCGTCCATGTTCGAGAACACGGCGATGTTTCTGCGCATGTCGACACTCGCGCGCTCAAATGCCTGTCTGGACACAGCCGGGATGTCTTCATACCAGGCGTTAACCATGACATTGAACCCATAACTTTCAACGTGGTGCCACCAGAGCGGTGGTATATGTAGCGTATCACCCGGGTATACGACGGCAACCCTCGCCATCTCCAATGCCGATTCAAAGCGCGGATAGCTGTTCGAGTCCGCGTCCAGAAGTTTGACGAGTGAGCGCGTAACCCCGGCGACCGGCTTGTGCAGGGGAGCGGGGTAAATGTAGGGCAGGGCTTCCGGCGGAAACAGCGTAACGCGCTTAACGCCGTCTACCATCGAAATGAAGTTACGCTTCATATCGAAATGCAGATCGACCACATGATCCCCGCTGCCAATCCACAGGTTTCGCTGCCACAGGTCCTCGCCGCCGATCGCATCGAGTGAGCCCAATTGCGACAACGCGTGTGGCAACGTATCCAGGGGCAGTGCTGCTGCATAAACGCACTCGCCGGTTGGTTCCTGTACCAGCGCAGAAATCAGTTTCAGGAATTCCTCCGTCGACGTCACCCGTTCATCCATGCGGAAGTTCGGCGCAAGATCCGGGCCGATTCCAATGTCACCCTTTTGATTCGCGGACGTGTAGGTGAAACGAATCGCGGAGCCCGCCAGGTAATCTGCAAACAGGTTGATTCGATCATTCACAACCGGCGTGCTGGCGACGCGGCTGACCATCGGCCACGAATCAATCAGGCCCCTGCAAAGGAAAGGTCGATGCTCGTCCACGTGCAGCCTTTGTGCGGCCTGATCAGCAACGTCGACGTCTTCAACAGAATCTATCTCGTGCGGAAATTCGCGCATCCTCGCGCCCGCGATGTTCGCACCATCGGTCACTCTGAAGTCCGCCTGGCAAGCGCTGTGGTGTCGCCCATCGTCGAATTGCCCCGGTTACGACGCGCAGTTGATTTACATATCATCGTCACTGCTCCCGTGAAACCAGTCTGCGTACGAGTCGCGTCCAGAGACCCGGTTTCGCAGCTGCGTCACTTTTTTTACCGTTCCTGGGTTGGATGTCGAGTTGCCCCGCCATGCTACCAAGTGTGCGGCTAAACAGATCCTGGGGACCGAATTCGACGCCCGTATCTGCAGCTATTCTTGCAATCACCCTGATTGTGAGCAAAGAGTGCCCGCCGAGTTCGATAAAGTTGTCTGTTGCGTGCAGGACCTCTGACCCCAGTAGTTCAGACCATATACCGGCGACATAACGTTCGTTTGCCGTTCGCAATGGTGTCGAAGCACGTTTCGCGTGACTGGCTCCGTCCACCTGTGGAAGCCGCGCGTAGTCAACCTTGCGGTTGGGGGTTAAAGGCAGTTCTGTAAGCGCGACGAAGTGTTGAGGAATCATGTATTGCGGGAGTCTCTCGCGAAGATGGCGGCGCAGTCTCATCGGTTCGAGTTCGTGACCATCCTCTAGCACGACAAAAGCCATCAGGCGATCGTCCCCCCGGGTACCAGACTGTTTGGCTACCGCAACATCGCGAACGCCGGGTGCACTGGCAAGATGGTGTTCGACGTCTCCCGCTTCGATGCGGTAGCCGCGGATCTTGAGCTGTGTATCCAGACGACCAAGATGCTCGAGTTCGCCGTCAGGTAACCATCGACCAAGATCACCGGTGCGATAAATTCTTCCTCCCTGCCGCAGCGGATCCGCCAGAAATTTCGCCGCACTCAGTTCCTTGCGTCCATGGTAGCCGAAGGCAACGCCATCGCCGCCGATGACGACTTCGCCTTCGACGCCGACCGGTACACGTTCCAGATTGTCATCCATTACGTATATACAGGTATTGTGTATCGGCCGACCAACAGTGATTGCCGTTGGTTCATCTGCTATGGCGGCAACACTGGACCAGACCGTGGTCTCGGTGGGCCCGTACACGTTCCACAATGCCTTGCATCGGGCTCGCAGTGTCTGCGCAAGCGACACCGGCAACGCTTCTCCTCCACAAAGAATCCGCAGTTGGGACTGACCCTTCCAACCCGAGTCCAGCAGCAGTCGCCATGTTGCTGGCGTACCCTGCATCAGGGTTGCGCCACAACGCTCGATCTCTTCACTGAGCAATTTGCCGTCAACGGCTACCCGCTCTGACACTACATGCACAGTGGCCCCGGCGGAAAGCGGCAAAAGCAGTTCCAGAACCGAGATATCGAATGACGTCGTGGTTACGGCGGCGAGCACGTCGCCGGCGGATATTGAGGTCAATGAACGAAACGACGCGAGCATATTCGCGACCTGCCGCTGCCCAACTTCCACGCCTTTTGGCAGGCCGGTAGAGCCTGAGGTATACATCAGGTAGGCAAGCCCGTTTTCCCCGGTTCCGTATGGGCCAGTGATCTCGAGTGCGTCCGTCACCGCTCCCGAGTCCAGCGTGTCCAGATGCAATATACGACCCGCGAAGTTCTCCAGCCCATTGTTGCCATCCGAGTCCGTGACGATACATTGCACGCCCGAATTCTCCAGCAGATAGCACAATCGATCGGCTGGCAGCTCAGTGTCCAGCGGCAGATAGGCGGCCCCGGCCTGCAATATGCCCAGTATGGCCAGTGGCAATCTTTCGGTTCTTGCCACCGCCAGCCCGACTACCTCGCCCTTGGTAACCCCGTGCCTGGCAAGCGCGGCTGCAATTTCGACGCTTCTTCCCTGCAACTCGGCATAGGTAATAGCGCCGTGTGACGAGGTGACGGCGACACCGCCGGGATGCTTGTCAGCCGCGCGCCATATCGGCTCGAGAAGCGAATGTTGTTCAGGCAGATGTGCACCGTTCTGCAGCGCGCGCATCCTGGTCGATTCCTCTGCTGTGAGCAAAGGTACTTTCGACCAAATCTCATCGCAGACCGCTGCACTGCGTTCGAGGAAGCCGTGCAAATGATCAAGAAAGTTTGCGACGATGGCGCCATCGTAAAGTTCGGCCGCGTACTCAAGTTCGAGCTGGACCTCCCCGGCATCTTCGACGGCCCAGCATGTGAGATCTGTACGTGCCGAGGATACCGGGAGAATCTCTGCCGCGACGGTGGCGCCTGGCAGCTGCCAGCTGTCGCCTTCCGTCCGCCGAAAAGCAAACATCGTTTGAAACAAGGGGGTCCGGCTCAGGTCGATCGGCAATGTGAGGTTTTTGACAATCTCTTCGAATGGCACGTCGGCGTGCTCCAGTGCACGCATGGTTTTGCCCGTTACGTACTCAGTCAGCTGCTCAAATGACCATTCGTCCTCGGGACGCAATCGCAGCGCCACCGTATTGATGTACGGACCGACGCTCTGTTCTGCACCGACCGTATGCCTAACCGTGCCAACCGGAGTCCCAACGATGACTTCTTGCTGGCGACAATAGCGCAGCAGCACTGCGCCAAACGCCGCCAACAGTACGTTGTGGAGAGTCGTACCGTGGTTACGTGCCAGTTGTTTCAGCTGGTTCGTGAGCGGTTTTTCCAACGTCAGCCTGCGCGCGTCGCCGACAAAGGTCTGGGTCGGCGGTCGCGTAACGAAACTGGGGAAGCGCAACGCCGGCAGCTCACCAGCAAGTTCGGCCTGCCAGAAATCAAGACCTGAAGCGTAGGTTCCTGTGGCAAGCTGGCGTGATTGCCATGCAGCAAAGTCGCCGAACTGGAGCCGCTCCTGGCCGGACGCAGCGCGACTGTCCTCACTTGAGTAGTCGGCGCCGACTTCGGCGAGGAGAATGCGCAGTGACTCTGCATCGATAAGCAGATGGTGAAAATTCAACAGCAATAGTTGCGCGTCTCCCTGTTGAACGAGATACACGAACCAGGGGGGCCGCACGCCAGGATCGAAGCGTTCCTGCGTCGCGCGCTGCATTCGACGTGCAGCCTGGTCCGGCTTATCAATTGTTTCGAAGCGCCAGTCAATTTGTGCTTCCGGCAAAATGCTCTGAAACGGCTCGCCGTTGTCCGCCACAAAAATCGTCCGCAAAATTTCATGCCGCTGTGCGAGATTGATAAAAGCCTGCTTCAGCCTCGAGTGATCCAGGTGGCCGTGAAGCCTGAAGGCGGAATAAATGTTGTGAACGCCCGCAGCGTTTTCGAAGTGTTCCAGGAACCAAAGGCGTCTTTGTATCGACGACAGCGGGAATCGATTTCGTTCGGGTGCGGCGATAATCTCCGCGCGCTTCGCCGTCCGCGCATTGTCGAGCAGTCGGACTTGTCCGATTGGCGTTGGATTGGCGAACAAGTCGGCGATAGTGAGCTCAGTATCCATCTGGCGCGATAGTCGACTGGCCAGCTTTGCGACGAGCAGGGAGTGCCCGCCCAGCTCAAAGAAATTGGCAGTCATCGAGATACGGTCATGACCGAGCAACTCCTGCCAGACATCCGCTACCGCCTGCTCTATTGCATTCGAAGGTGCAACAGAATCGGCGGACTTGATCGTTGCATCGCGAAGTTCGGGCAGTTTCCGATAATCCACTTTTCGATTTGCTGTCAGCGGCAGGCGATCCAGTGTGATGAAGTGTTGCGGAATCATATATTGCGGAAGACGTTCACCGAGGTGCGCCCGCAGCGCGGCCTGATCCAGTTCATACCCGTCAACCGGCACAACGAACGCGACCAGGCGATCATCGCCGAGTGGGCCCGCGCGCTTTGTTACCGCGACTTTAGCGACGCCCTCCGCAGTGCTGAGATTGTTTTCAACGTCTCCGGCCTCAATTCGATAGCCGCGCACTTTAAGCTGCGTGTCGCGGCGTCCCATGTACTCGAGGCGCCCATCCGGTAGCCATCGGCCAAGATCGCCCGTCAGGTACATTCGTTGCCCGGGAAAAAATGTATCGTCGACGAAGGAACGTTGCGTCAGTTCATCGTTCCTGTGATAGCCGGCTGCGACACCGTCTCCGGCGATGGCAAGCTCGCCCTTTACTCCGTCGGGTACGAGCTCACGGTTCCTGTCAACGACATAGACGCGAGTATTCTGGATGGGCTGACCAATACTGATTCTCGCCGGATTATCCGGAATGGCGTCGATGGTGGACCAGATAGTCGTCTCTGTCGGGCCGTAAAGATTAAAGACCCGGGCGCACCGGTGCTGCAGTGCTTTTGCCAGGTCAAGTGGTAGCCGTTCACCGCCACAGAGCGCGGTCAGGTGCTTGTTTCCGCGCCACCCGGCCTCCAGCAACATGCGCCAGGATGCTGGTGTTCCCTGCAGCATCGTGGCGGCGCTCCGACGCAGTTCCTCTGCCAGTAGTTTTCCGTCTGCAGTCGCCGCTTCGGGCACCACGTGTACGCGAGCGCCACAGCATAGCGGTAGCAGAAGTTCGAGCACCGATATATCAAAGGCCGTCGTGGTAATGGCTGCGAGAACATCGTGCGGCTGGATCGGAAGGGCTTGGCGCATTCCGCTCAGGAAATTGACGACCTGGCGGTGACCGACTCTGACACCTTTGGGAAGGCCTGAGGAGCCGGATGTGTACATCAGGTAGGCGAGCGCATCACTGTCAGGTGCCAACATTTCGTTGTCTGCACGAACTGCGGCTCCATCATCCAGATCACGCAGCGCCAGCACGGTACCCGCGAATTCGGGCTGCAGCGCTTGCGAAGAGGCGTCAGTGACAATGAAATTGATTCCGGAGTCATCGACGATATGCTGCAGTCTTTCGCCGGGCATTGTCAGATCGATCGGCACGTATGCCGCGCCTGTGTGCAGTATTGCGAGAATCGCAATTGGCAGGCGCTCTGATCTGCTTACTGCAAGGCCAACAATATCGCCCGGATTGACGCCGTTAACTGCCAGGTTTGCAGCGCAGGCGGTTGCCCGTCGGTATACGTCTGCGTAACTGAGCTGCAGGTCTTCGCTGCTCACCGCAATTCGATCCGGGTACTCTTTAGCAGCCGCCCAAACAACATCACATACTGACTGATTGATAGTGTCTAATTCGGACGGGCCGCGCCGGCGCAATAGCCTGGCAATGTCATCCTTGTCGAGTAGCGGTATCCGGGACCATTGTTCGCCCTGACCGGCAAGTGAGGCATCGAGGAACTGCAAAACATGGTCGAGGAAAGACTTCGCAACGTTCGTTTCAATCAGGTCACTGGCAAATTCAACGTCAAACCGGATACGCCCATCTTCTTCGACCACCCAGCAAGCGAGATCGGTGCGTGCGACGCTTTGGGTCATACGTTCCTGTTGCGCACTCACGTTCGGCAATGACCATTTGTCTTCAGTACCGCGGCGAAATGCGAACAGCGCCTGGTATACCGGCGTGCGACTGAGGTCACGTGGCAGATCGAGTGCGGATACGACCGCCTCGAACGGCACGTCTGCCCGATCGAATGCATCAGTACACTTGCCTTGCACATATTCGCTGAATTCCGCGAATGACCAATCCGCATCAGGCCGCAGCCGAATGGCAACCGTATTGATATACGGTCCCAGGCTGTCTTCGGCCCCTGCGATCGGCCGTGACTCGCTGACCGGTGTTCCGACTACGACCTCACTTTGATTGCAGTAACGCAGGAGCACTGCGGAAAACGATGCGAGAAGAAGATTGTAGAGACTCATGCCGTGTTGCTGGGCATAGCGTTTCACCCGGCCGGCCGCCTCGCCGTGGATTGATGCACTAACTACGTCGCCAGCGAATGACTGCTGCGGCGGACGGGATGAGAAACTGGGGAAGTCCAGTGTTGGCAGCGTACCCGAGAGTTCGCGCTTCCAGGAATCGAGCGTTTCCAGATGTGATTCCGATGCCAGTCTCTCAACCTGCCAACGCGCGTAGTCGCCGTATTGCAGCACTTTGTGATCCAGCGCGACCGCGGACTCGGCGTCCGAGTAGAAATCGCTGAGGTCGCGCAGCATTACGGGCACGGATTCGCCATCCATAATGATGTGGTGAAAGACGAGTACCAGAATATGCTCGTTTTCATGCGCGATGAGGCGCGCACTCCATGGTGGCTGTCCGGCCAGATTAAATTCACTGGCGATTAGCTTTTTCAGATATGCATGGAGATCTGCGCCCTCGGGTAGCACCTGAGCGTCCCAGTCGGGCCTGAAATCCTGCAGAATCTTTTGCCGCGGTTCGTCGTTTTCCGTCACGAAGACGGTTCGCAGTATTTCATGGCGCTCGGCAAGTTGGCTGAACGCACTTGCTAACCGGTCAACGTCGAGGTCTCCCTGGAACCGGTATATGCCATAAACATTGTTAAGGCCGGCGTGCGCCTCCATCCGTTCCAGAAACCAGAGCCGTGACTGCGCGGGAGACAAGGGAAACAGTTGACGGTCAGACGCCCGGTCAATGCGCGCGACTTGCGAATTACGAGTGTCTGACGGCTGTCTGTCGAGTGTTTCGGCAAGTTCACGCAGGTTGGCCGCATTGACAATATCTTTAAGCTTCAGATTGTGTCCGTGTCGATGCATTCGAGCCGCAAGGCGAAGCGCGGTGATAGAGTCTCCGCCCAATGCAAAGAAGTTGTCGTCGACACCCACCTTTTCGGCGCCTAGCAATTCTTGCCAGACGCGGCTCAGGGTTCTCTCATTTGCTGACTCGGGCGCGCGATAGATTCGCGCTGCCGGGGTATAGTCCGCGTAGTCCGTCGACAATTTACGACGATCAACCTTGCCGTTCGGCAGAAGCGGGATTTCGTCGACCGCTATGTAAGCGACGGGCCGCATGAAGACGGGCAGGTCTGCAGCCGCACGCATCAGTTCTCCGGCAGGCAGATCGATGTCAGCGACGTACCACGCGACCAGCGCTGCTGCTGAGTCAGTCGCATTTTTTGCCAGCGTTCCAACACTGACCGCGCTGACCGCCGGGTGCTGCTGTAAAGCTGATTCGATTTCGCTCGGTTCGATACGGTGCCCGCGAATCTTGAGCTGGTCATCGATTCTGCCAATGAAATTCAGGCTGCGATCGGCACGCCAGGAAACCAGGTCCCCTGTTCGATAGAAAAGCGCGTCGCCGGCCTCGCGCAAATGCGGCAACCGAACAAAATTCTCACGCGTCTGAGCATCTCGGCCAAGGTATCCTCTGGATATCCCTGGTCCACCAAGTACCAGCTCTCCAGGCACGCCAACCGGGACAGGTCGCTGCTCCTCATCGAGCACGAACTGCGTCACATTGGTGATCGCCGCGCCAATCGGAACGGCGCTCTCACGAAAGTCAGGGGGGAACCGATAAACGTGACTCCAGACGGTTGCCTCTGTCGGCCCATACTCATTGAACAGTGCCGTATGCGGACATCTTTCCCGATGGAGTTCGAAGAGACTTGCGGGACACGCTTCGCCTGCGACGATAGCAACTTCAAGGCTCACTAGCTGGTCATTTTGCGCCGCTTCCAACAGGGCTGCATAAAACGCCGGCAGCGCCAATAGATGCGTCGCATTGTGCGTCGCCATTTGTTCGAGCAAATAACCTACATCATGTGCCTGTTCGTCACCAGGCAGAATCAGCGTGCCACCATCACACAAGGTCCAGAACAAGCCGGCCATTGCGCTATCGAATGCGAAGGACGACAGGTGCAGAAACGCGTCAACCTTGGCGGAATAGTATTGCTGACGAGCCATGGTCGAATGCACAATATTGCGCTGGCTGACCATGACGCCCTTGGGCTCCCCCGTGGTCCCGGATGTATAAAGAACGTAGGCCAGGTCGTCTGGCGAAGTCGTGACAACCGGCCTGGTTTCAGATTGCGCCCAGTGATTGTTGACGTCCAGTACGCTTACTTCGCTACCACCCGTCTGGAAGCCACCATCAGCAAGAACCAGTGCCAGGTTCGCGTCGGCAATGATTCCCCGCGTACGCGCCTCGGGATAGTTGGGATCGATCGGCACGAATGCGGCACCTGCTTTTAGTATCGCAAGAATCGCAACCACCGTGGCTGGCGTTCGGCGTGCAACTACGCCAACGAGATTGCCGCGCCGCACATCCATTTCGCACAGCGTGCGCGCCAGTGAGTTCGATAATCGGTCGAGTTCGGCGTAGCTCAGGTGGCGATCGCCACATACCACCGCAGTGCCGTCCGGGTTCCCATGCGCGGCCAGGTCGATAAGTTGATGAATCGCCTTATCGGGCAGGGGTACCCTGTCTGCATGACTCCATTCGCCGAGAGCATGTTCCTCGGCTTCCGTGAGCAGCGGCAGGGACCCTGTCGAACACGTGGCATCGTCAGCAATTGCGGTGAGCAAGCGGCGCAGATGATCACCAAGCCTGGACATTTCGTCTGACTCAAAACGTGCATCGTCATAGATGAAATGTATTTTCATTTCGGTGTCGGGATAGACGAGCACCGCAAGTGGATAGTGACTGGGTGCAGTGAAGCTCAGAGGGCCCAGCGTCATGTCCGCCACAGTGTGCGTTACGACGTTGGGGTAGTTCTCGAATACGACAATAGTGTCAAAAAGCGGATCTTCCGCTGAATGCCCGGAGACTCGCTGAATTTCGGAGAGCGACGAATACTCGAACTCACTAATGGCGAGCAGGGCGTGCTGTACCTCCGGCAGCCAGTCATCCAGCGGTGCCGCCGGATTTACCGTCAGGTGTACGGGAAGCGTGTTAATGAAGAGGCCGATCATCCGGTCGATACCGGCCAGTTCGGCGTTACGCCCGGAATGTGTCAGCCCGAAGACGACGTCATTCTGGCCGCAGTATCTGCTGAGTAATATTCCCCAGGCCGACTGAAAAACTGCGTTCAGCGTGACCTGCTTCTTTCGGGCCAGCTGTTCCAGCGCTGCCGTTTCGCGGCGCCCGAGAACCAGCTCATGCATCGCTCGCTGTTCGGAAGGATTGGCGTCCGTTTTTCCTATGGGCAAGAGCGTGCCAGCGGTCACTCCGGCAAGATGATCAACCCAGAAAGCGTTGCTGCGCGCTTTGTCCTGCCGGTTTATCCAGGCGACATAGTCACTGAACGGTCGCGGTGCCGGCAGCGATACCGTCTGGCCCATTAATCCATCGTATCGGGCCAGCCATTCGTTGAAGAGCGGATAGGCTGACCAGCCATCAAAAAGTATGTGATGCGTTGTCCAGATAAGATGAATTCTGTTGCCAGACTCACGCACGATGGTCATATTCAACGCCGGACCGGCCTCGAGATCGAAACCGGTATTGCGGATGCGCTCCGGCAGCAGATCGATCTCCACGGCAAACGCTTCGGGAGACTTCGACGACCAGTCCAGCAATTGCCAGTGTGGCGCCCGGTCCCGACCAATGACGCACTGAAGCGGTTCATCCAGACCCTGCCAAAAGAAGCGGGTCCGCAGAACCGGGTGCGCCGAGACTAGCTGCTCGTAGGCCAGGCGCAGATGGTCGACATCAATAACGCCTTCGAGCGAGGACCGGACCTGGCCCACATAAACGCTGCGGTGTGTCGACGCCAGGCAGTGGTAGAGCATGCCGGCCTGCGTAGGCGTCAGCGGATAGAATTCCTCGATAGTTGAATACTCAGCCTGGCTGAGCGATGACCGAATCCTGGCGATATCCGCAGCTCCCGCTCCGACTGCCTGCACGCTCGCGCCGGAGTCGATATCCGCCGACCCGGTGGCATCGCTCAGCGCGTCGGCAAGTCGCGATACCGTTGGGTGCTGAAACACTGCGCGTGGCGTCAGTGCAATCCCCAGCTCCTGTGCCTTCGCCGCAATCTGGATGCACCTGACTGAGTCACCGCCGAGTTCAAAAAAGTTGTCCTCCGCACCGATCTCGTCAATGGCCAGCACCGCCTGCCAGATTTCCGCAATCTGTTTCTGTAGTGGCGTAGACGGGCGGACGAAATTTCTCTCCGTCAGTTCGCGAGAAGCGATTGGATCGGGCAGGGCGCTGCGGTCGACTTTGCCGTTCCGGGTCAGCGGCAGGGAATCCAGGGGAACCAGGTATGTCGGCACCATGAACTCGGGGAGTTTCGAATCGAGGTAGCTCTTTAGCAACCCTGGAGCCAGCGCTGCTTTGCTGACGTAGTAGGCGGTGAGTGCCGGGCCACCCGGAGTGCTTGCGTTCGTCTTACCGTGTGCGGTTGACTGGTGCACTATGGCGACCGCCGCCTCGACATCCGGGTGCTCGAGGAGCCGGGCCTCCAGCTCTCCCAATTCGAGGCGCACACCGCGAACTTTCACCTGGTCGTCGGCACGACCGAGGAATTCGATGCCCGAACTGCCCCAGCGGGCGAGGTCGCCAGTGCGATACAGGCGTCGGCCTGTGTCTTTGTCGATGCCGAATTGCTTTGCGGTGAGGTCATCGCGATTCCAGTAACCCAACCCAACTCCCGGGCCGCTGACAATCATCTCGCCGACGACACCTGGAGGTACCGGTTGGTCGTATTCGTCACGAACATAGATGCGCGTATTGGCCGCCGGCACGCCAATAGGTACTGAGTCCGCGTTGTCGGATTGCGGCTCATAGCGGTGCACCATGCAACCCACCGTGGCCTCGGTTGGTCCATACTCGTTGTAGATTTCGAACTCTGTGCCGCTTGCCAGGATGGATCGCGCGATGCTCGTTTTAAAATCTTCTCCGCCCACAATTAGCTTGCGAATCCGGTCGCAGCGCACACCATGCTGGACGAGCAGTTCCAGGTGCGATGGCGTCAGTTTGACGACGTCGACTGCGTCGTCTGCGAAAACGCTGAGGACTTCCAGGCCCGGCGCGTCATTCTCTTCGTTGTAAATGCGGATTCGCCCGCCAACCAGCAGCGGAACGATTATTGATGTCAGTGTGAGATCGAATGACAGTGACGAGTACAGAGCGAAGTCGAGCGATTCGCCCTGCAGATACGTTTTGCTGGCCCAGCAGGCGTAGTTGACCAGGCCTGCGTGAGAGAGCATGGCTGCCTTCGGTTTACCCGTGGAACCGGATGTGTAGATGAGATAGGCGAGTTCTTCGCCAGCGATCGCCGGCGCAGAACTGCTCGCGGGCACGTCCGCCGTATCAATGTGGTCGAGTTCAACGATCGGATAGTGGTCGGGGCTCTCGTCAGGTAGATCGGCAGCACGTGCAACAAGCACCGCGGCGGGCTGCAGGTCTTCCAGTAATTCACGCTTGCGAGCAGACGGATAGGCCGGATCGAGCGGACAAAAAGCTGCGCCTGATTTCAGGACCGCCCAGATCGCAGCCAGCACATCCAGCGATCGATCCATGCAAATTGCAATTCGCGAACCCTTTTCAATGCCAATGACGCCAAGGGCAGCAGCGACCTGATTTGCGCGCCGGTCCAGTTCTTCATAGGTCCAGCTGCGCGCACCATCAGTTGCCGCGATGGCGCCTGGCACCTTTTGTATCTGCTTCGCGATCAGCGGGACGACCGAGGACGGCTCGGGCAGTGCCGAACGCGTGTCGTTGAAATCGTCAACAAGGACCTGTCGGTCTCGTGGTGTCAACAGATCGAAGTCGCCAACCAACTGATCCGGGTTCTGCAAGAATGCATCGACGACGGCCAGGGTCTGCTCGATCAGCCACTGTTGGCGGTCACGGTCGAACAAACCTTCGTTCACATCCAGGTAAACGACGAAATTGCCGGTCTGGTCGAAGTCGCAAATCTGGATCTGAATCGCCTGCTTGCTGTCGCCGTATCCGGAGTGAATCCAGTCTGTCCTGACTGGCATATCCAGGAATTTGTCGAACGTTGCGGTCACGTAGTTGAGCCGAACCGCACATGAGCGATTCAATTCCGCGCTGCTGATGCCCGGGCGCGCGTGGCGCAACCCGTCGATCGTGCGGCGCAGCACCTGCCTGTACAAACTCGAGAACGTTTCCTGAGCGCCAATCTCGGCATTCAAAACACCGACCTCGACAAATGGCCCGATCGTCTTCTTGAATGAATCCGTTGCGCGCGCCTGGAACGGGGTTCCCAGTCTCAGATAGCGCTCACTGGATATCCGGTGCAACAGTACGAAAACCAGCGTCGCCCAGATGCTTGAAAGTGACATAGCCTGGCTCAAGGTGGCAAAGCCGTCGCGACTGGATATCGCGCGCAATGACGAAGAGCGATCAGCACCGAGCGAAACGGTCAGTCTCCTGATTCGGTTCCCTGGCCGGGCGTTCGTAGCGCCATAAAATGCTATGGAGGGGACGCTGTGTGCAATCTGTTCTTGCCAGTAATTGTCGGCCTTTTTCCAGGCGCCTCCAATGCGAAAATCCCGTTCGAAGCGGACATAGTCCGAAAAGGCCGCAAGACTTTCAGCGGAAGCCAGGCGCGCGTCCTTTGCAAGGGAATAGCGGTCGGCCGTCGCGCTAAAGATCAGGGCAAAAGACTGTGCATCGGCAATGAGATGATGGATGCAAAGATACCAGACGCTTTTGTGCTCGCCGAGTTTTACGAGCGCGCTCGAGAAAAGACACTCCGTCGTATCGAGCACGTCCTCCCTGCGGCGCAGAAGCCAGTCGTCATAAGCTTCCGCTGGCTCCGGTGCCGAGGATAGATCCACGATCTCCAGTCCGGACGCAGCCCTGGTCAACACTTCCTGCTGAGGCACGCCGTCAACAATTCTTATTGCGGTGCGCAATGCGTCGCTGGCGTCGACCACTGACCGGAAGGCCTGCGCGAATGCGTCACTATCCACGTCTCCATCAATGGTGGACGCGTGGATCATATTGTAGAGCGGCGAGTCGGGATGCAACTGCTGGCCAATCCAGATCAGTTGCTGCGATCGGGTCAGGTTTGATTTCGTGTGCCAATCGGGCATTTCAGGATGAGTCGCACCTGACTGGTTACCGCTCCCGGGACTCTCGACCTTCGGATAGTTTTCGATATTCTGGAGCCGCATTAATGTCCCGCAACCGTGACCGGTTGTTCTCGTTTTTTGTTATTAGAACTCAACAGTGCAATCGATAAACGATTGATCGTTTCAACGTTACAATTTGTTACCTTGAACCGGCATCTTCGCAACGCTATTCCAGTGCAACGTGATAGTCTTTCGACGTGAACCTGCAAGGAATTATTCAGCTAACTGTAACAGTTAATTCGGATTCTCAAGCTGCGAAATCCGCAGTTTTTAGTCCCAGGTCTGGCAGCAAGATAACAATTTACAGTTATGTAAAATCCTGCTGGTCAACGGATATGCCACAGGCTATGTTGCCTGTTCAAACAAGAAGAATAAAACTGTGCAAACGATTGTTTCCAACCTCACTGATTTTGTCGTCGACGAACTTCTGTATGCGTCGGATATTGAGTCCGTTGCTGCAGACGAACCGTTGTTGACCAGTGGTGTGCTGGATTCTCTTGGATCCGCTCAGCTAATGGTCTTTGTCGAGGAAACGTACAAGATTCAATTGAAGCCAACCGAGTTGACGCTCGAGAATTTCAACACGCTGGACTCGCTGGCCAACCTCGTTGTGAGGCATACGGGCACATGACACAGTTATACTCAAGCGGTATTCCGCTCGATATGGATGCCAACGCGTTGGGCGAGCTCAGGGACTCCAGTGACGTGCTGGAGGATGGCGACGCGCTTCGGCAACGGATGAACGAAGAGGGATATCTTTTTCTGCGAGGGTTTCTGGACAAGAATATTGTTCGATCCGCACGCGAAGAGATATTGCTCAAGTACGCAATCATTGGCGAAGTCGATACGAATCACGCGCTCGATGAGGCCGTTTATTCCGAGCAAAGCGCGCTGCTCGAGGTCAATCTGCGCGCGTTTGCACAAAGCGTCAGAGATGGCAGTTGCTACAAGAAAGTGGTGTTGAGTGAGAGACTGCTCCGGCTGCACGAGCGTTTGCTTGGCGGCAAGGTGCGACCTTTTGATTTTCGCTGGCCACGGTTTGCGCGTCCGGGTGAGGGCTGCGGGGTGCATTGCGACGGGCCGTACCTCACGCGCGGAACCGACCACATTTTTTCGAGCTGGATACCGCTCGGCCACGTGACCAGGATCGAGGGCGCGCTGATGATCCTCGAGAGAGGACCCAGGCACGCGGACCTGCTTAAGCGATATCTCGAAATGGATGCCGACAGGGACCATCTGGAATGGCTCGGCGACCCACGGAGCACGCGGGAGCGTTTTGGGACGCGTTGGTTAACCACTGATTTTGAAGCGGGCGACGTGCTTTGTTTCGCGATGCACACGGTACATGCGGCGCTCGATAATCATTCTCCTACGCAACGTTGCCGACTGTCGTCTGACTCGCGGTACCAGTTAGCGTCGGATCCGTTGGACGAACGCTGGAATGGTCCGGATCCGCTGGCGCATGGGCGTGACATGGTCTTTTTCCCCGGGCTCGGATCCTGGAACAACAAGGACTTTCAGGATGAATGGAAGACGGTCGATGAGCGCGGCCGCCTGGTCATTAACCCCTGAATCAGGAAAGACAAACAGTCTGCCGAGGTTAAGCAATGGATTTTGGGTGGAATGAAGATGCCCAGGCGCGTCGCGCGTCACTAATAGCATTCGTGCGCAGCGAATTTGATAATGATGCCGCATCGAATGACCCGAAGTGCAGGTTCGCGACAGAAAACTGGAAGAAATCGGCTGATTACGGCGTTCACGGCTTCATGGTGCCCACCGAATACGGGGGCGCCGGCCTCGACATTCTGACCAGCGTTTATCTCATGGAAGCACTGGGCTATGCCTGCAGGGACAATGGCCTGACGTTTGCCATTTTGTCGCAAATGCTCAGCATACAGCCGGCGATCGCTCTGTTTGGTTCCGACGCGCTCAAGGAGAACTACCTGGCTCGCCTGGCGAACGGCGCATACGGCGCGTTCGCAATCTCTGAAGAGTCGTCAGGCTCCGACACATACAGTCTCAAGGCGACTGCGACTCGCGTTGACGGCGGCTATCGGCTAAACGGCGAAAAGAAATTCATAACGCTCGCTCCGGTGGCTGATATAGCGCTCGTGTTTGCCACGGTTGACGCGGAACTGGGTGAGTGGGGCGTCACCGGATTCGTCGTTGAACGTGGTCAGGATGGATTCACTACAACCGAGACGCAGCCGAAGATGGGCCTGCGCACCACACCGATTGGCGATATCGTTCTCAATGACTGTTTCGTGCCCGAGTCGAACCGGCTTGGCGCTGAAGGTGCCGGCGTTGCTGTTTTCAATAAGGCCATGGAATCCGAGAGAAGTTATATCCTTGCCGGCCAGATCGGTGCGATGGAGCGGCAGCTTGAGGACACGATTAAATTTGTGCGCGAGCGCAAACAGTTTGGTACACCGGTTGCCAGGTTCCAATCCGTGGCTAACCGGGTCGCGGATATGAAGCTGCGTCTGGAGACTTCCCGGCTGTTGCTCTACAAGGTGGCGTGGATGGAAAGCCAGGGTACACCGCTCGTGCTCGACGCCGCGTTGGCCAATCTGCATTTGAGTGAGACCTATGTGGAATCCAGCCTGGATGCAGTTCGCAATCACGGCGCCCGTGGCTTTCTGTCCGAGTATGAAGTCGAGCGTGATTTGCGCGACAGCGTTGGCGGCCTGATTTACTCAGGAACATCTGATATTCAGAGAAACATCATTGCTCGCATGCTCGGTTTGTAGGGAATCCGCAGCCAAATGCTCTACTTGTTGCATCAGATTATCGACCGCTCGGCACATTCTCATCCTGACAAGGCCGCATTCTCCTACGACGGGGCAACTCTCAACTATTGCGATTTACGGATGCAGGCGAATGGTCTCGCGGTCGCGTTGTTTGATCGGGGCGTCGTTCCTGGCGACCGGGTTGGTTTGCTGTTACCGAAAAGCCTGCAGACGCCGGTCGCAGTATTCGGCTGCCTGAAAGCGGGTGCGGTGATTGTGCCCCTCGATCCGCAGTCGCCGGCCGACAGGCTGTCGCTCATGATCAGGGATGCGGGTATTCGACAGCTCATCGTCCTGCCTGAACAGGCACGCCTTGTAGAAAAGTTGTGTGCAACTGAAGCCCTTGATATCCGACTGGTCGTTGGACTGCCAGCGCCGACCAATGCGATAAGATCGGTCATCGCGTGGGATGAACTGCAGCCTGAGGTTAGCGCGCCGTCGATTGACTTGCAGGAAGACGATCCGGCCTACCTGCTTTACACCTCGGGCTCAACCGGCAAGCCCAAGGGGATTCTTCACAGCCATCGCAGCGGCCTGGCTTACGCAAGGCTTTCTGCAGATACATACGGCGTATGCCCCGACGATATTCTTGGCAATTTCGCTCCCCTGCATTTTGATCAGTCTACTTTTGATTTCTATACGGGTCCGCTGCGTGCGGCCACAACGGTCCTGATCCCGCAGGCGTTTGGTTTCGCGACTGCGAGTCTCGCGAACCTCATCGAGGAAGAACAGCTATCCATATGGTATTCGGTACCATCAGTGCTGATCCAGTTGATTCTGCGGGACGCGCTTGTCGGTAAGGACCTGTCACAGCTTCGCTGGATACTGTTTGGAGGCGAGCCGTTTCCGCCCAAGCATCTGAGCAGGCTGATGGCGCTGGTGCCGGGCGCCAGATTCAGCAACGTCTACGGGCCGACAGAAGTCAACCAATGCACCTATTTCAACATTCCGGGAGATCAGCCCGTCGAGGAAGCGCTGCCGATAGGTCGCGTTTGGGAGAATACCGAGTCCCTGATCGTTGACGGCAATGACCAGATCGTTGCCTCAGGGGACGCGGGTGAGCTGCTCATTCGGTCGCCGACCATGATGCTCGGGTACTGGGGACGTCCAGACCTCAACGAGCGTGCCTTCTACATGCGTATGCGGGATGGCGGACTGGCCGAACGCTTTTATCGAACCGGCGACCTGGTTCGCGACAGGGGAGACGGTGAGCTTGAATTTCTCGGTCGCAAGGACCGCCAGATCAAAACCCGTGGGCATCGCGTTGAGCTGGACGAAATAGAAGCCGTTCTTTGCCAACACGACGATATTGAGGAAGCTGCAACATTCACTGTCGAGGACGCCGACCAGGGGATGCTGATCGAAGCCGCAGTCATACTACGACTCGGAGCCGATACCTCGGACAAAGATGTCAGCCGGCATGCGGCAAGGCTGCTGCCCGGGTACGCGGTTCCGCGAAAGGTTCTACTCCTGACAGAATTCCCCAGGACCCGAACTGGCAAAGTGGACCGTAAGGCGCTCGCAGCGGTCTCGGCGTAGGGTAAACGCCCTGTCGCTAGAAGCTCGTCCACCCGCTGGGCAGATCCAGTGTCCGTTGCACCAGCCACCAGCAGGCGACGACGCCGATGACGGCCGACGCTGGTCGCAGTACGACATTGAGGTAGCTGTGTCTGCGCAGCAGGTACAACACCGGAAACAGCGCAAGAACGATCGCAAGTTGTCCAATCTCAACGCCGACGTTAAATCCGATCAATGCCAGGACCCGTGCCTGAAAATCAACTGTCATATCTTCCAGGACGGATGCGAATCCGAGCCCGTGGAATAGCCCGAAGATGAACACGGCAGACCACTTGTACCGGCCAAGGAATGAATAGAAATTGTCGATCACGACGACAAGGATGGACAGTGCGATGACTGACTCAACGAATCGGGACGGTAGAGTCACCCAACCCTTCATCGCAAGCGCCAGCGTTATCGAATGCGCAACCGTAAATACTGTAACCACGGCGACCACATTCCAGACCGCCTCTTTCAAACCTTCCGTGGGCTGCCAATCGCGGTTCTTGCGAACGAGTACGGATGTGAGCAGTAGCGTGACGAGGAACAGAATGTGATCGATACCGATCCAGATATGCTCTATGCCTTCACTGATGAAATTAACCAGCTGTCGCATGCGATTGTTGTTTTTTGTACTGAGCTGGGCTGTCTCCCGACCCGGTGCGTGAATGCTGGACAGCTGCGTGTGGTTGTCTTCAACACCAGTCCGGTAGTTGTATTCGAAGTGAAAGCCACCACGGTGTTCCGGTATCGCGTGCATGATAGCGGAATAGGTAATCGTGAGTTCGTCAGGTGCGGGTAGCGGCGAGTCGAGTTCGAAATGCATTACGACAAACTGCGCAGCTTCCTCCATGAATTCTACGTTGACGAACGTAAGCGGATACGGACCATCGACATCGCCAATTGACAGGTGCGATGCCATGTAGTTTATGAGGGCCTCTTCCTGTTCGGCGGTCAAGCCATCATCCGCGGATATGCCAAGGCCGGTCGCAATATTAACGTGCCTCGTATCTGCTTCGACGCGGCCCTTCATGCCATCTTCATTGACCTGCAGCCAGATATAGCTGAACTCAGGATTGTGCGCTATGGCGACATTCGTCCACGTCGTAAGGGAAGCGACCAGAAGGGTCAGCAACACCGAAAAATACACTTTCATTCTTTCTTCCTTTTTCTTCTTGCGAGCCTGATTATTCTTAGTGGTTATCGCTCGTACATATTCTATCGTGCCCAAAAACCGGGGGCTGCCTGCGCCCGGCTGTTTTCTAGCTGAATCGATACTCAGACTAACCATCAGCCTCAGGAACACCGCAATGACTGTTGCACAAATCCTTCACAAGCGGTCTGCAGTTTTTACATAACTTATATTTCCGGCAGCGCGCCGCAATTTTGTCTGCCGACTCACGCGAGATGGCACCCATACAATACGCCAGACATTGGCAACTTTGACGTATCAAGCGTCGAATCAACAGTTGTTGTTACAAACTGTTGCAAGTTTTTCGCTAGAGTTTGCGCTACGGTTAGGGAAGAGTTCGCGGATTGTAGCGAGCATTTCAAGCACGGTCTTTGACGAAAAAAAATAATATGAAGACACATCTATTCGCGCGCGAGGATATTGCTCAGATTGTGGCGTCTGTTGGTTTTGACCGACTGATGGATGACACGATTAGAGGCCTGGAGGCGGCATGCAGCGAATTCGAACCCGCGGCGCATTCCATCCCGGTTCGATCCGGCTTCTCTTATGACGATCATGCCAGCACGGGCCTGGTGGAATGGATGCCCGTCATTCGTTACGGCAAACAGGTCGTCGTCAAACTGGTTGGGTATCATCCCGACAATCCGAAAAAGTTTCGTTTGCCTACTGTACTGTCGACCGTCATAACGTTTGACACTCGCACCGGTCACGCAACGAACATCATTGACGGCACCTTTCTGACCTCTCTTCGAACCGGAGCTGCTTCCGCAGTTGCCAGTACAGTGTTGGCAAAACCCGAATCCAGTGTGTTGGGCTTGATAGGAGCAGGTGCGCAGGCCGTCACCCAGCTGCATGCGATTTCCCGGCGGTTCACGCTCAGCAAGGTGCTCATCTTCGACACAGATGTTAGCGCTTGCACGACGTTTGCCGATCGCGCAGGTTGCGCGGGCGTTCTGTTGCCGGTCGAGGTTCTGCCGATGCAGGAAGTGTTGTCGCGTGCGGATATCTTGTGTACGTCGACGTCTATCGATGTCGGTTGCGGGCCACTTTTCGAAGATCAGGAACTCGTCGCCGGTGTGCATATCAACGCGGTCGGTTCTGATTTTCCCGGCAAGATCAGAGCTGCCGAAGTCGCTGCTCGAACGCAGCCTGGTTTGTCCGGACTTTCGCGCACAGGCAGTAGCTGAAGGGGAATGTCAGCAATTGCGCGAAGATGATATTGGTCCGGAATTGTCTGAGCTCGTGAAGGAACGTGAAAAATATGCAGCCTTCCGCGATCAAGCAACGGTTTTTGATTCCACCGGCTGGGCGCTGGAAGATCTGGTGATGGCGGATATCCTGACGACCGCTCGGGAATGAGATCGGCGCGGCAGAACCGTTGACCTGGAGTGCATTGGTCAGGATCCCAGGAACCCGTATGGATTCATTGCCGGCCAGGTCGACAGGGTTCGAACCCCTCCTCAGTGATACGGAACGCGGGCATGAATTCGTTATTGCACAGTTCGGGCTATCGTGAGTGAGCGCTATACATGTGCATGCGGTCAGGCTTGACGTAGCGCCGGCTGAGCGTACGCTCCTGCCGGGAGATCATCAGCGACGACGAAAGAGTGCGCGCCGGGCGTTTCGCTTACCGGGAATTGCGTGACAGGTGGTCGGTTTCGCGTGCCGGGTTACGTTCGATTCTTGGAAGTTACGCGGGATCTGCGCCTACCGAATTGCGATTTCGAGCAAGAGGAGTTCGGAAAGCCGTTTCTGGCGGACAGCGGTAGCGGTTCGAGTATTCTACTTCAATCTCAGCCACTCCGACAACCTCGCATCGTTGTCGTAACAGCAGTGGCACCGGTTGGAGTCGATCTGGAGCTCGTGCGGTCATTCCGGACTGGAAGCGTGTCGCCGGTCGATTTTTCTCCTCGCAGCGAAAACTCCGCGTTGTCTAGACGTCGACCAGCATGAGCGCGAGCAAGCGTTTTACAACTGCTGGACCAGGAAAGAGGCGATCATCAAAGCTACCGGCGAAGGCTTGTCGGCACGTCTCGATGCGTTCGATGTGACGCTCGCACCAGGTGACCCTGCAGCGGTACTGAGCGATCGGCGCAGCGCAGCAAATCAGCAATCATGGCGACTGCGGCATCTGGATCCGGCCGACGGTTTTGTGGGCGCTGTTGCCGTTCAGTGTCCGAGTGAAGTCACCGTCACCTTTCATGGCTACTGGGAGATTGGCAATGCGTAGACTGGTTACCGGATGCTTGTTCGTTGGCGCATTCTTTTCAGTATCGGAGCCGGCAGGTGCCAGCGCTGCCCACGAGAATGAGGAAATCGAAGAGGTCGTCGTCCGCGGTCGCTGGGAAAAACCCGACGGACTCTCCGTAAGTGCATCCCAGGGGTCCGTTTCCCAGGTCGAAATCGATGCCCGGCCACGGCTCAGGCCTGGTGACATTCTGGAAGTCGTCCCGGGGCTGATAGTGACTCAGCATAGTGGGGCAGGTAAGTCGAATCAGCTCTTTCTGCGCGGCTTCAACCTGGATCACGGCACCGATTTCGCGACGTCCATCGACGGCATGCCGATCAATATGCCGACACACGGACACGGTCAGGGATATACCGATCTGAATTTCATGATCCCGGAATTAATTGACAGACTCGAGTTTCGCAAGGGACCTTACTATGCCGACGTTTCCGACTTTTCTTCTGCGGGCGGGGCATTCTTCTCCACAGCGAGTTCACTGGACTCGGGAATCATAAAGGCGGGTATCGGTGAATTCGGATTTCGCCAGATGCTCTACGCAGACAGCATCGAAACCGGGGACGGAGATCTACTGGCGGGGATACAGTATGGCCAGTACGACGGACCGTGGGTGGGGACGAGTGAGAACCTGTCCAAGTACAACGGCCTGTTTCGCTATTCCGAATCCGATCCTGATGTTGGTGAGTGGGGCGTCACGTTTATGGCCTACGACGCCGGCTGGGACTCCGCCGACCAGGTTCCGTTAAGAGCTGTCCAGTCAGGCGCAGTGTCGCGGCTGGGCACGATCGACGACACCGTCGGTGGCGAAACATCCCGCTACAGCCTGTCAGGTCGCTGGCATCGCGATTTCGGAGAGCAGCAGTTGACTGCGCGCGCTTACGCGATCGACTACGAGCTCAATCTTTTTTCGAATTTTACCTACTTCCTGGAAGACCCGGTGAACGGTGACCAGTTCGAGCAGGTGGATGACCGAATGGTATACGGGGGCGATCTGACGTGGGTCCGCCGGTCAGGTGACACCCTGGTTCACAGGGCTGGTACTTTCTTCCGCCTCGACGACATCGCAGAAGTCGGGCTCTTCAATACCAGGGAGCGTGCGCGACTCGACGTCGTTCGTCAGGACAGCGTCAGTCAGTTGACGACGGGGGCTTACTACGACATCGACAAGACCTGGAACGATCGTTGGCGCAGCACGTTCGGCGTACGAGCTGATTATTTTCATTTTGATGTTCAGGAAAGCAACATTGCCGGCAATACCGGCACCGCGAGCGATTGGCGGATCTCACCGAAACTGAACGTTGTCCGTACGCTTTCAAAAAACACCAATGCGTATTTCAGTGCAGGGTTTGGCTATCACAGTAATGACGCACGCGGAACTGTCATCTCAGTTGACCCTGTGAGTGGTTTGCCGGCAGACAAGGTCGATCCGCTGGTGAAGTCGCAAGGCGCGGAGATCGGCTTTCGCTACTTCAGCGAAGGTCGGCTGAATGTGTCTGCATCGTTGTGGATCCTCGAATTGGATTCGGAATTGTTATTCGTCGGTGACGCAGGGAATACGGAGCCAACGCGCGCCAGCAGGCGCTACGGCCTCGAAGTGCCGGCTTACTATCGCCTGAACGACAATTTGCTGGTCGATTTCGAACTTGCTCTGACCCGGTCGGCGTATACGGGGCCTGGTAACGGGGAAGATGAGATTCCCGGCAGCCTGGAGCGTGTAATGGCTGCAGGCATTGTGGCGAGTTCTGAAAACGGATTGTATGGCACCGTGCGCGTCCGGCACTTCGGCGACAGGCCGCTGCTAGAGGACGGCAGCGTTCGATCATCCGACTCAACCGTCTGGAACCTGGGACTGGGCTACAAAAGAAAAAACATGGATTTTCGCATCGAATTGCTGAACGCCTTTGACTCGAGCGACGACGACATTACCTACTATTACGAGTCTCGATTAACCTCGGAGCCCCTGGGCGGCGTTGCCGACGTTCACTTTCACCCGATCGAGCCACAGACATACCGCGCTTACGTTACCTGGTACAGCGGTCGATAGTGAATTCGCCTGACTGATTTGATTGAGTTGATCCGCTAAATCGATCTTCGAGTTTTGCGGCAGCGGTATCGGCGCCACCAGGCGAAATGCCGTGTCACCTAGTCATGCTGCTCGTAGATTACCGGAATATCATGACGCTCAGCGTAGGCCTGGGCCAGTATCATGGCGTCTTTGCGAGACATTTTCGTCATGGACGTCACAGTCTTGAAGCCCCAACGTTCCTCGTCATCTTCACGTTTCATTGCGAACATGCGCTCGATATCTGCCGTCGTTTGACCGTCACTGTTAGTCATCGTCTGTACTAACAGGAAGTCCTGATCTGTGTAGGTCTCTCCCGGCTCAAGAGCCGGCAAAATTTTAGTATTGACACCCATTGGCTTGGCCTCCGGTCATTTCTTCAATGCAGGATAGAGTTGCAAGGCTCATGCCAAATACCCGGAATCGACCTGGTCCGGTAAAGACTGTGACGCAGGTCTCTCTTTTCTCGAGTCTATGTCAAATTCGAGCCGACAATCTTTGTCACATTGGGTCACGCTTGTATATGAATTGCGACGCTCAGTGCGCGGTGCCGGAAATAAAGAAGGGTGTTAAAGCCTGGCTCTGACTCCGACTCAAGAGACTCAAAGGAAAACGTATTTCAATCCAAAGATGACCGCGATGACATAAGCCGCAGCAGAACAATCGTTCGCCCGTCCGCTAATGATCTTGATGAGAATGTAGCTGATGAATCCCAGGCCGATGCCCTCGGCAATCGAAAAGGACAACGGCATGGCTAATGCGGCGACCACTGCTGGAGCGCTCTCCGTAATGTCCTGCCAGTCGAGATCTGCAAGGCTTCGAGCCATCAGGCAGGCAACGAACAGCAACGCAGATGCGGTCGCGTACGCTGGAACGCTTTGCGCCAATGGCGCGAAGAACAGGCAACCGAGGAACAAGAGCCCGCAGACTACCGCTGTCAGTCCGGTTCGTCCGCCCGCCTCAACGCCCGCCGCGCTTTCTATGTAGCTGGTGGTCGATGATGTACCGGCCAGGGCGCCGACGACAGTGGCACTGGAATCCGATAGCAGCGCTTTCTTCAGTCGGGGCAGGTTGCCGTTCTCATCAAGCAGGTTCGCGCGTGTTGAAACGCCGATAAGGGTGCCCGCTGTATCGAAAACATCAACGATGAGCATTGAAAGCACGACGGTTACCATCGACAGCTGGAAAGCGGCCGCAATGTCGAGTTGCAGGAACACGGGTGCGGGTGACGGAGGCATTGCGACGATTCCTTTGAACTCGGTACCGCCAAAAACCCAGCCAATCGATGTCGCCAGGAGAACTCCGATGATGACAGCACCGGTAATTTTTCGGGCTGACAAAGCGGCAATCGTCACGAACCCGAGGATGCAGACCATCGGCTCGAAGCTCACGAGGTCACCGAGGCCGACCAGCGTTGCCTCATTGTCGACGACGATCCCGGCATTCTTGAGTGCGATGAATCCGAGGAACAGGCCAATTCCCGCAGCCATGCCCAGTTTCAGGTTGTGCGGGATCGCGTTGACGAGCCACTCCCTGACTGGCAATACGCTGAGGGCAACGAAGATGATGCCGGATATGAATACTGCGCCAAGCGCAGTCTGCCAGGCATGTCCCATGCCCAGTACCACACCGAACGTGAAGAACGCGTTCTGGCCCATGCCCGGTGCCTGGGCGATCGGGTAGTTGCCGTACAGCCCCATCACGATCGAGCCAAACGCCGCGGCAATGCAGGTCGCTACAAATACGGCACCGAAGTCCATGCCGGCGTCTGCGAGTATCGAGGGATTGACCACGGTGATGTAGGCCATCGCAAGGAACGTGGTCAGTCCGGCCACTGACTCAGTGCGCACGCTGGTGCCGTGTTTTTTCAGCTCAAAGAAAGATTCCAAGGGGGCTACCTAATCGTGGTCTTCGTGTTCTGCCTGCGGCAACTCTTCTGCGTAAGTTGACCAGTCTGCGAGCAGCGCCTGAACCACCGCATTGCCGACGACGAAAGCCGACTCGAGTGCCGGACGACCCTGATCGGGGTAGGGCGCCGAACGACTCCACTGTGCTGTCTTGCCTGGCGGCGGCATTGTGTAGTTGCTCGCGCTACGCAAAACCAGCACCCGGTCGGTATCGGCGTAACCCGATCGTGCCAGGCGATGCAATGCCGTTAGCGTGCCGCTGTCCTCCATGCTGGAGGTCATGAAGTTTGCATCGACTCCCGCATAAAGCCGGAGCCAGTCATTTGCCCAGCCGGTAAGTAATTCGCCATGCCAATAGGTGCTGGCGCTCAGTGAATCGCCAACGGTGACAAAAGGCGGTCGCTGCGCCTGCGGGTAGCCGTCAAACATATCGCGATACGCGGCAATGCCCGGTGCGTCCGCAAGTTCGATATCTTTGCTTACAGAGTAAGCCCAGTCGACCAGCTGCGCGTTCAGGCTGAAAGATATCGTGCCCAGGCGCGATTCCATCGCGACTTCATTCGGATCAGTGGTTGGTTCCTTGGCGCCTAACGGAATAATGCCGTACGGCCAGTGATCGGGAATCTCCCGACCATCGATCTCGTAGTGCAGGTCGCCGTCAACAACATGGCGCGCCCACGCAGTGGAACCCAGCGACATGTCAGCCGGATCGCCACCGGCAACACCGGCAATCAGCCAATAGGCCTTCGTGAGGTCGAAGCGGGGGTCGAGGCCCAGCGCCATGATGGATGCTGTTGCGTTTGGTATGCCACCTCCGAGCAATACGGCCATGACGCCGTCATCGTTCATGAAGATGTCTTGCTCACCAATTGGAAAGCTAAGCGCCTTGTCGAGATTAAGTCGCTCCACCCAGAACTGCAGTTCGCCCGGTTCGTCACCGGTCACCTCGCCATTCTCGAACATGGCCAAAACGACGACCTTGACCTCGATGCGTTCCTCGTCAGCGGACACAGGCGTTGCCATGAACAGGCAGGCCAGGCTCAGCCAAATCATTTGTGGCAAAAACCATCGTGAGGTGGCTGAACATTTCACAGGTCGCATCGCTGATTCTCTTATTTTTCTTGTACCTGAGGCAGCTGCATATTAGCGCGAAATTTATGAATAAATGGGGACATTCCTGATTTAGCGTATATATGGGCTAAATCAGGAATGTCCCCATTTATTTACTCGTTGGTCTTTCTTTCGTCGTTGATGTTTTAACGTCTGAGGCTGCAGTTGGTTGACGTGTGGTGGGCCGCCTCAAAGCGATTTGGGCCGGGACAAACCCGAGATATAAGCAGTGTTAGGTGCTAATAGACATTGATTAAAATAACGTTATAGAACAACATGATATATTAATTACTTCGAGTTAATTCTCATAAATGATTTTGCAACGAAAGCCCAGCCGATACTCGGTCTGGAACAGCGTCTGCGGCTACCCAATTAATGTGACCTCACGATTTTTCACCGAGTTGTTCGATTACATCGTTAGATAAAGTGATGAATATGCGGAAGCTCTCGTCGGCTGCCAGCTTTTCGTCGACCAGCATTTCGAAGGCCGTATTCTGTAGATCGCGAACCTTGGCAACAACGTCACGTCGCTCATCGTTGCCAGTATCGATCGGTCACCGAGTTGCGCAGCTTGATCGTCTGTGAATAGAACGTATCGATGCGATTTTTCCTGCGCATTCGAAAAAGTCGCAGACCGCCGTAACCCGCACTAATCAGTGCAATCAGTAGGGTTACGCCGACTTCGGCGATGCCGGAGTAGCGTTCGTACACCGACGGCGCGTCTCGCTGCAAATAGGCCTGTGCGCCAGGATGCAATACGAATGTGGAACTGCTGGCATCGAAATCGCCGGACAGGTTCTGAAATAATCCGGGTTGCTGAGCTGATAGGGCCGGGCGCAGCCGTACGAGTTCGTTAACGAGGTCGTAGATCACGGAGCTGTCCAGATCCCGCCGCGCTACCAGCATCTTGTCAACGGCCAGAGTGAGAATAGGTTCCTGTGTAGAGTCTCCGTAGGTTCCGGTCGGAATGATGAATGGTCGGAGATACGGACTGAAAAGCGTTGCGGCATCGACGACTGGATCCTTTGCCGATGCTGTCAGGTGAACCCATGCTGATCATACGCAGACCCGAGAAACGGTTTCCGGAATTCCTTTGTATGGGCACGAAAATGACGACTACGTCCGGCCGCTGTTGATTCTCAACAAAAGAGAATTCGTCTTGTTCAAGATTGAGGCGTGTAACGCTTTGCTCGAACATGGCACGAGAGGCGGAGCCTTCAGGCCCTGCAAACACGGATGAGCCGCGGATTAGATCAGCAAAATCGGAGAATTCTTTCTGCCCGGTCTGGCCGATGTGCAAGACGGTCGGATACAAAGGAATTATTGTCGTAATGCCGTCGCGGTAAGGCATGCTGTTGGAAATGAGCGCGATATCGACCGGCCCCGGAGAGCAATTCATCGATCGCGGCTTCTTCGGAATACCTTTCGTCCGTCAGATTTAGACCAATACTAGACTCGCTACTAAACAGCGTGGAGAGGCTGTCGGCCACGTTCCGGTCAAACGGTGAGGAAGGCCTGGCGAGCGTGAGCTCCGTCGGGCTGCGCACGCATCCTGCCAGCAACGTTGAAAAGATCAATACTGGGATTGCGATATTCAGTCGCATCGGCACCGGCTCTTTATCTCTGCGATACAATCAGTCAGTCACTGATACTACAGAAGAAAATGTGCTCGAAACCACAGGAAAGACGGAGCAGTCAATTGCTAGTCGTCGTCGCTTCTCAAAACCCGGTCAAAGTTGCTGCGGTCAGGCAGGCGTTCGCGGCGCACTTTGACCTTCAGGGAAGTCGAATTCGAGTCCGTCAGCGTCGAGTCCGGGGTCGGGGATCAGCCGCAGAGCGATGCGGAGACTCGCAGCGGTGCCAGGAACAGAGCGAATGCTGCTGCGGTCATCCAACCGAATGCCGATTACTGCGTCGGCCTGGAGGGCGGTATCGAAACGATCGACGATCACCTGATGGCATTCGCGTGGATGGCGGTTCGCGCACGAGGACGGACGAATCAGCGAAGCACGGACGGTGACTCTGCCGCTTCCGGATGCGATCCGGGACCTGGTGCGCGATGGCATGGAGCTGGGCGATGCCAATGACCGTGTTTTCGCAACGACCAACAGCAAACAGAAGGGCGGTGCGTTCGGTTTGCTGACCAACGGCCTGTATACCCGCGAGGGCGTCTATGCCCAGGCGCTGACCATCGCGCTGGTACCCTTTGTCCACGAGCTGTATTCGTAATCGCTAGATTTCTAAGCAGTTTTTCCTGTCTATGCTGCTTGTAACGACGTCTCCCACATCGGACAATAGCCAGTCAGGTTTGACCCGTCGTGTCGATGCTCTGCCGTGGGGAGAAATATGAATAAGATCAATTACATCCGCCATGCGGCGTTTACCGACGATGTGCCGGTGGTGGCTAAATCCGATGTCGTCGTCGTCGGCGGCGGTTCGGCAGGCATCTCTGCGGCCGTATCCGCGGCACGCAATGGCAGTTCGGTCACCGTCCTCGAACGCTACCACCATCTCGGCGGCATGGCCTCGGGCGGCATGGTGCTGGTGCTGGATGACATGGTTAACGGTCAGGAAATCGTGGTGTCCGGCATCGTTGACGAATTCGTGCAGCGCATGAAAAAGGAAGGGATGGCGGTGGTGCCGCCAGTTGAAGACCGCTACGCAAGCGAGGAGATGTGGCGCAAGTGGTCACGCTGGGGCGTGCACGATTTCCATCAGGCGCAAAGACCTCAGCCGATCGTCTATGCGGTGGCGTTCGATCCGGACGCCTGGAAGAGAACCTCGCTGGACCTGGTTCGAGAAAATGACATCAACCTGCGTCTGCACAGCTGGTTCAGTGAAGCTATTGTGGAAGATGGCGTCATAAAGGGCGTTATCTGCCAGACGAAGACCGGACGCGAGGCCATCCTCGGAGACATCGTCATCGATACCAGCGGCGATCTTGACGTGGCGTGTAGCGCCGGGGCGGACTTCGACCAGGGTCAGTACATCGTCACCACCGTATTTCGCCTGTCGAACGTCGATACCGACGAGGCGCTGCGATTCGAATACGAGGAACCCGAAGCATTCGCGAAGATCAATCGCGAGGCGCGGCGAATTATCGGCGGCGCATGGGAGATGTGGTGGCTGAAGACGCCGATCCCGGGTGTCGTCTGGTGCAACTGCCCGCATATGCCCGGCTACGACGGCATATCGGTCGGGGATCTGACCGCTGCGGAATTCGAGGGCAGGGATCGCATGATGGCACTCTACAATTTTGTCCACGAAAATTTACCCGGCTTCGAGAAGTCGAACATGCTCGGTGGCGCCGAACAGGTCGGCGTGCGGACGACGCGCATGCTCAAGGGCGAATACGTGGTCACGAAAGATGACGTCGTCAATCGACGTTATTTCACCGACACGGTTTGTCGCGGGCGCGACTACTACACGCCGTATCGCGCATTGCTGCCAAAGAAAGTGGATCAACTGATCGTGGCAGGGCGTCATTATTCAGCAGAACCCGATGCGCAGAAGCGGTCACGCGAAATCCCGCCCTGCATGGCGCAGGGTGAAGCCGCCGGAATTGCGGCGTCGCTCGCATTGCAGGGCGATATGCTGATTCGCGATGTTGATCCCGTCAATATTCAGAAACAGATGCGAGCGCAGGGTGCGGATCCCGGCGACATTCCATCGGCCAATGCAACGGGTCTGGATGATCAGGTTGTTAATGCATAGCCAGGCGCGCTGATCGCGCCCCGCAGTCAGGAGTAGTTCAAATAATGTCCAGTTCAGAAGTGTTGCCACTGGAAGGCATCCGAATAATCGATTTCACGCAGGTCATGATGGGGCCGTCCGCGACCCAGATGCTTGGTGATTTCGGCGCCGACGTCATTAAAATCGAGAATCCAAGAGGCGGAGATCTGTCGCGAACGTCATTCGGCGCGACCGATGAAGTCGGGCTCAATAATCCGATCTTTTGTAGTTTAAATCGCAACAAGCGATCGCTGGCACTCGACCTCCGGGAAGACAGCAACAAGGAAATCATCTACGCGCTTGTTCGCGACGCCGACGTCGTCATCAGCAATTTCAGGGCCGGTGTGATGGATCGCCTGGGCTTCGGCTATGACAAGCTCAGCGAGATAAATCCGAAGCTTGTCTATGCCAGTGGCAGTGGCTATGGGCCGGAGGGACCCTACGCGCACAAGGGTGGCCAGGACGTACTCGCGCAGGCGATGAGCGGCGTCATGATGCGGCGCGCGGATGCATCGGTTCCCATGTCGATATATCCAACAACGCTGTGTGACTACACCGCGGGTATGCATCTGGTGCAGGCCGTTCTGGCGTCCCTGATCGGCGTGACGAGAACCGGCAAAGGCCAGCGCATAGAAGTGTCGCTATACGATTCGATGATTGCAATGCAGATGCAGGAGGCGACTTGCCACCTGAATACGGGCAAGGAAGTCAACTGGGCGGAAATGCCATTGACCGGTGTGTTCGAAACCAGCGACGGCGCACTGGTCATAGTGGGTGCGTTTAAGGTGAATCCGCTGCAGGATATTTGCGGCGTGCTGGAGATCGAGGACCTTTCGTCACTCCATCCCGACCTCGAGTCGCAGCGGGCCAACAAGCCGTATCTGCAAGAGAGATTCGCCGCCGAGTTCGCCAGGAATACGACCGCCCACTGGATAGCACAGCTTGAAAAGGCGGATCTTCTTTGTGCGCCCGTGAGGGAGCTTGCTGAGGTGCTCGAGGATGAACAGACGCATGTCAACGAGATGATCGTCGAGTTTGACCATCCGATTAACGGAAGCATGCAGGCTATCGCGTGCCCGATTCATTTCTCATCGCTCGACTGCGGCGTTCGGCGGGTTCCGCCCAGACTCGGAGAGCATAACGACGAGATTCTCGCAGAACTGGGTATGACCGCTCCCGCGAAGGCCACGAACCCGTGACCGTCACTTATAACGTCGCGAGCCACGTCGCCCGGGTAACGATAGATCGACCTGAACGAAGAAATGCGGTCGACGAAGAGACGGCTGATCGGCTGGAAGAAATCTGGCAACGCATCGAAGGCGATCCTGACGTGCGTGTTGTCGTGCTTACTGGCAGCGGCGACAGGGCGTTCTGCGCCGGCGCAGATCTCAAGGCAGGTGATGAAACCAAGACGGGCCTGGAATACTGGGCCTCGGCAAGACCCGGTGGATTCGGCGGCCTGGCGATTCGCAAGTCGCTGCACGTGCCCGTCATCGCGCGCGTCAACGGCGTTGCGGTCGGCGGCGGCTTCGAACTCGTCCTGGGCTGCGATATTGTCGTCGCGGCGGACCACGCGACGTTCGGATTGCCGGAAGCGCGGGTGGGCCGTATGCCACTCGATGGTGGCATGATTCTTCTGCCGCGCCTGATCCCCGAGAAAATCGCGATGGGGATGATGCTGACTGGTGAACGCATAACCGCATCCGAGGCGCAGGGCTATGGCCTGGTCAATTCCGTGGTGCCTGCGAGGGAACTGGATAGCGCGGTTAACACCTGGGTTGCGCACATACTTGAGTGTGCGCCGCTGTCGATCAAGGCGATCAAGGAGTGCGTCAAGGAAACTTCGGACCTGCCTGTCGAGGAGGCGTGGTCGAAGCGATTACCCTCACTAATGGCAGCGCTTGAATCTGAGGATTCGGAGGAGGGGCCGCGAGCTTTTCAGGAGAAGCGCAAACCTCAGTGGAAAGGCAAGTAGCCCTTTGCTACAGAAAAGACATCCGTGACTTACGTAATCATGTCGCCCTGTGTCGGCATCAAGGACGGTGCCTGTGTCGACGTTTGTCCAGTCGATTGTATTCACGAGGGCGAGACGATGTTCTACATCGATCCGGTTGAATGCATCGCGTGTGGGATTTGTGAAAGCATATGCCCGGTGGACGCCATTCGTCCCATCGCAGAGGTGCCGGAAGAAGAACAAAGCTACATCGAAATAAACGCGGCGTTTTTCGCCAAGAAAGAATAAGAACAAGGGTAGCGGCCGCCCGGTCATTGTCGCAGCACTCAATACAAGCAGATAATCAATGACGATAGTCAACGAGAACAATGGCGTTGTAGATAGTTCGGAATCCGCGACGACCTATCCGAAGCCCGCGTACGCATGGTATGTGGTCGTGCTGATGATGTGCTTTTACGTGCTGTCATTCATGGACAGGCAGATCATTGCCGTATTGATCGAACCTATCAAAGCAGACCTGTCATTATCGGATGTGCAAATCAGCCTTCTTGGCGGCCTGTCATTCGTACTATTCTATTCGACGGCCGGCGTTTTCATCGGGCGCCTTGCGGACTCTCTTAATCGACCTTTCCTGATCGCGGCCGGCGTGTTCATCTGGAGCCTGACAACCGCAGTCAGCGGTCTGGCAGCGAAATTCTGGCAGTTATTATTCCTCAGGATGGGCGTCGGTCTCGGCGAATCAGCGTTGTTACCGTCCACCTTGTCACTGCTGGCGGAATACTTTCCACCGAAACGCCTTGCGACGCCGACCAGTGTCTTCCTGTTAGGCGCGCCGATCGGTATCGGATTGTCGTTCTCTCTGGGCGGCCTGATCTACGGCGTCGCCGTCGAGATTTCGAGTGCACCTGACTGGCAGGAGGTCGCCCTTATTGGTGGTGCCGCAGCATGGAAACTCGTCCTGCTGTTCCTGGGTGTGTTGGGCATGGCGATGACGTTGCTGATGACGACTGTTCGCGAGCCGCGAAACATGCGCCATGAAACTGCGGGAGTTGGCAAAAAGAGTAAAGCCAAAATTGCAGATGCTGCGACGCTTGGTGAGGTTAAGGCGTATGCGAAGGAAAACTGGCTTGCCATCGGCGCGTTGTACTTCGGCATGGCGCTGATCTCGCTGGCGGCCTATTCCCAGGGGTTCTGGGACATCACTTTCCTGACGCGCAGCTACGGCTGGGACGCGGCAACCGGCGGATTCTGGTATGGGATGGTGCAATTGTTCGCTGGCCTTTCCGGCATGCTGTTCGGCGGCATTGTCGCGGACAGATTGAGTAAGCGCGGCGTACACGCGTCGAGCGTCATCATGGTCACGATTGGCGCTGGATTTTCGGTGCCATTCAGCTTCATTTATCCGCTCGTCGGTTCTCCAACCGCTGCATTGACTCTGATGATCTTTGCGATATTCGGCAGCAACATGGCGTTTGCCTGCGCCGCGTCTGCAGTGCAGCGATTATTTCCCGTTGCCATGCTGGGGCTTGCTGCCGGCATCTACTACTTCATATCGAATGCCGTGGGCATCGGCATCGGGCCCACGCTGGTCGCCGGCATTACGGACTATGTGTTTGAAGACGCAAGCATGATTCGATATTCACTTGCAGCAGTTGGCGGCGTTTCCCGGTTGCTGGCATTCTTGTTGTTCATAGCCGGGCTTAAAGCCTATCGGGACCTGATGATCAGGCGCGAGGCTGACGGCGCCACAGCGTGACAGTGAACATGAACGAATTGATTGGTGACTATGCCGCGTTCTTCGCGCAGCAAAGATCCAGAATGGCTGACCTGGAATTCGATATCGGGAATTATCCTCTGAGTCATATCGCGTTCAGGGCGTCGACCAGCGCGGATTACATCCGGATTCGGGACGAGCTTGAGAAGTACTGCGACGCAAACGTCGAAAACGAGTGGCGCGGGCGCGCCATATCGAAACTTCAGTTTGAAGATCCGTTGGATCTTGGAAACGGCGTTTCCGTATCGATGTTGGAACTCATTCCTCCGCCGCACAAACCCACCCAGAAAACGGGCCTGGACCATGTCGCGGTTGTGCTCGGCGAGCACATCGAGCCGTTCGCGCAACGCTACCGTGACCTGTTGATTGGCGAGAACCAAAGCTCCCTGCCGTCAGCGCCCTACAGCATAGGTTTCAAAGACGGGTCATCAGTCAAATTTTACCGGGTCTCGTTAAAGGACCTCGTCATGGGGCAGGGTTTCAGCTTTGACGGCTTCTATCACGCTAATGAGCAGGTGGGTTCGGGCAGTCGCTAAGCGCTGTCATTCTGAACGTGCTAGTCGTATCGCCGCTCAAACTCGGCAAATCGTTCTTCCAGTGCCCACTGTGCCTGTGCCTTTTCGCTTCTCTTCAGGAATTCCTGGCAATCTGTATTTCTGCGCAGTCTTGCCGGGGACGATTCGATGCACTCACTAACCATTGTCGCGGGTAGTGTTTTCACGAACAGACTTTCCCCGGGCAGGAAGCTGTGCGCAACGCCGTTGCGGGAAATTGCCTTGATGTCAGCGTAGGTCAGGGCATAGGTCTCCACAGCGCGCTGATATTCGTACGTAAAATCCACGCGAGATACGCCCTCATCGTCGGTTGCCAATGTGAGCGGTACGCCGTGTCGCCGATAGGTATCGAAGGGATGATCGGCACCCTGTATCCCCAATATGACTTCGCTGCTGGTCAGGCTGATTTCTACAGCGATATTTTTTTCGGCCATGTCCCTCATCAACTGGGACATGTTCGGGTCATAGACGATGTCGACGCCGTGACCAATGCGCCTGGCATCGGCAATCTCGACTGCTTCGCGCACATGTTTGCCCAGGTGATCGGGCGGCACCATCCCGAGCGCCAGTTCTCCTGCGTGCATCATGACATTGCGCTGTTCAACGGGTAGAGATGCCGTAAAGCGTTTGACAATTTCCATCTGCCAGGTGAAGTCCCGCAGCGATATCAGGTTGTCTTCGGGCGCGACAAAGCTCAATCCAACGTAACGCGGATCGGATTCGATCAGCTTGACCGCCAGCACGGTCTGCGCGAGCACTTCGTTTCGCGGAAAGGTCCTTACCACCTGGGCCAGGTATCTCAGCTGAACATCGCAACCGGGATCGGCATCGGATTGATCACATCGATGTGTTGCACGCCACTGTGCTTCCATTTGATCGGTGAACTGAATCGCGTCCAGCATGATCGAATTCAATCCCGGATCGTCGAGAAGGTCGCGATCCGATCGGTCTTCATTGATGTCCTTGTTTGATCGAGCGTAATCCATTGCCTCGAACATTCCGTTGGATTGCATCATCTCAACGTAGAAATTATTCTGCCGTGACGCTCGCGCCATTACTTTTGCAAGCACGTCGCCCTGGCGGCCAAACATGCCCGGAGTGAAGCGAGAGAACGTTGCAAAAAACTGATTGTGGCCGGATACGTCACGACGCTTGTAGTTACGCACAGACATCGCGTCAATCAGTCCGTTGACAATATCCGGGTTGTCGATTATTTCAGCGGCAAGCGGCCGATTGGCATTGGCATCGCAGGGAGGCAACGTTATCGACTGTGCCTCCAGGTCAATGCATTTGCCGTCTTCGACTGCCCACAGCAAGAAATACTCGACGTACGCATTCCCACCCAAATGTGTATGCAGGTTGCCGCCTTTCGGGAGTCGGTACAGAAACTGTCGTAGCGCAACCGGGTCTTCGCGAATGCGATCGAATTCGGCCTCAGTGGCCAGCTCGTCAGCCTGCAACGCTACAGATGACAGAAGCAATGCGATGAGCGTCATTGCTGTCGATGAAAGTGTGATGGTTTTTGTTCTGATGATCGGTTCCTTCTTGGCGTTACTCCGGCGAGAAGCCGAATCCGGTCTTCGGACCACGTACTGCAGGCGGCGAGGGCAGGTCATGTTCATCCCGTGGCCAGGCAATGGGAAAGCCGGCCCCAGCGATCAAATCTCCATCCTTAAGGCCTTCGCGATCGACGCCGAACGAAGAACCTTCGCCCATTCTCCTGCATCCGTCTGCAATGTAAACGGTCGTAAAGACGCGTCGCGTCGCATCGGTGTCGTTTGCTTCTGCCGCATGGATGGTCTTTGCGTGGTGGAATATGACGGAGCCCTTCGGTGCCTCGACCCAAACAAAGGGTTTTTCCGCCACCTCCGGCTCCTTTAGGAGGTCAACGGGCTCGCCACCGCGTAACTGGCCGATATCCACGAACAGATCCCTGTCGATTGTCGTGAGATCCCTGCACGTAGCCCATGATGCCGCCGCCGCGATTGACGCCATCGAACGGTATCCACGCGGATACGAGCCTGGGTTCGTCGACCGGCCAGAAAGGATAGTCTGCGTGCGCATCCGTTTGCCGACCGCCGGCTTCTTTATAAAGCGCCTGATCGTGCCAGAGACGCGCACAGTCGGATTCGAGCAATGCCGCTGCGGCAGCGCAAAGCCGAGGGTGAAATGTCAGGGGGGCGACCGAGGGTTGGTCTTCCCACAAACGCATGCACTGCACGAAGGTCTGTTCGTAAAGATTCTTGTCGGCGAGGCTGCGTTTGTCCTCGGCGGTGCGGTAACGGACAGCGGCGTCGACAGCCGCGCCGAAGTGATCGAGTTCGGCATGGGTGAAGAAATCCTCGACGAGGAGGAAGCCATCGGCGTTAAAGCGGTCCACCGCGGACGGGTCGATCCCGGGTATCTCAGCCGCCTTAATTGCTTGCATCAGTCGAGTTGTCCTGATTCGGTTTATTGAGGTCATAGTCCTGCAATACTGACTATACCGAACAAATTGAATTTCTTAAAAAGAGTTATAAAACATATAATTAAAGCAATTACTTAATGTGAATTATTCTACTGGTTCGCCTCCAGATCGGCCTCGTATCTCGCGTTAGGCGGTGGCTGCTGCCAGATATTTCTGCCCGTGTGGGCCGGCGTTTCGTATTCCGCAAAGAACGCCTCGAGGGCCGCACTCATTCGATCGCGTAGTGGCTGTCTCGGTGGATCTGACACATGACGCTCACCAAACGGATGCGCGAGATCGTACCACCTGTCTTCAGGTGCGTCGTCTGGATCTCGCCGATAGTAGCGCACAAGTTTCCAATGACCGTCCGTCACCATCCTGGCATGACCGCGCTCGGCAAACTGCAAGGTGCGCCAACCGGTGCTCCGCTCACCCTCCAGTAATGCTCGCATCGATCGGCCCGGACCGTAATCCGTTTCCGAAACCCTGCCACCGGTTGCATAGTCCATAACGGTTACATGCAGGTCCATCAGGTCGACCAGCTCGCCCCGGGACTGTGATTCCCGAAATTTTTCGCCCGGCGCATGCACAATCATCGGGATGCGGATCGTTTCCTCGTAGAAATTGGGGCCATTGGTCGCGTTGGTTTTGCCATACAGGCCGTACTGGCCGACCAGCAGGCCGTGATCCGAGGTATACACCAGCAGAGTGTTGTCCAGCAGGTCGCGTCCCTCAAGCGCGTCCAGTAGTCGACCGACCTGGTCGTCGATCAGGGACACCGCGGCCAGATACTGTGCCAGTTGCTCAATGTGATCATCCGGTGTCGTCGTCTGAGCCCCGCGGTCGGCCATGTCGGACGCGCCCCCGGCCTTCACGATGTCGTTCGCAGCCGATCGATACTTGTCTACCAGTCGTTCTGGCAGGCCGACAAACGGTGCGTGCGGTTCGGTGAAGTTCAGGCTGACGAAGAATGGCCTGGGTGACGGCTCGTCTATGAAGCGGATTGCCTCCTCGGTAAGGAAGCGCGACTGCACGCCGGTGTACTGGATTTCCTCATTGTCACTGGAGAAGTTGACCGTACCGCTGTGCAAATACTGGTTCTGCCAGCCGGCCTTGTAGGGGTTGTAGCTCAGCCAGCGATCGAACCCGGGCTGCGGTGGCCTGCTATCGGTCGTCGCGTGCCACTTGCCGAACAAGCCGGTCCGGTAACCTTCGTCAACCAGCCGTTCTGACAGCAACTTTTCGCCGGCAAGCCAGTTCGCGTCGTATTCCGGCGCTTCACTCAGGAAATCGTGTACGCCGTGCTGAGACGGCATCTTTCCCGTGTAGAAACTCGCCCGTGCGGCGGAGCAGACGGGTGCCGGTGTCATGGCGTTTTCGAACAGGACGCCTTGTTCCGCTAACCAGTCGATGTTGGGCGTGTCGATCTGACTGAGGCCATAGGCGCCCAGCGCCCACTGGGCATGATCGTCTGCCATGACGACAATGATGTTAGGTTGATCCGTCGTCTGGCCCAACGCGGTGGTGGCGCACACAGCAAGACAATCAACAGGAAAGAAATGGGGTCAGAGCCCTTTTTCGTATAAAAACGCTTGAACATCGTAATAATCATTTCGAAAAAGGGCTCTGACCCCTTACTCCTGCTAATAAAAAAGGCGCTCCGATAAGGAGCGCCTTTCTTGTCATGCTAACGGTCCTTAAGAATTACGACAGACCTAGAACTCGCCCCTGATACCGAGCTGGATTCGGTACAGCGAATCGATGGAGTCAGGTGCTTCAACCGGCGGCGTGAAATCCGTGTAGGTATAAACGCCGGTGACCGGATCTACAGACGCGGAAACCACGCCAATCGCAGCAGCAATGTCAGTCGGTACGAAGTATCGCTTCGTGCCATTGCTGTCGTTCAGCAGATTGAACACGTTCTCGAAATCGAGGAATACCTTGAGTTTCGCCTCGCCAAATCCCAGCGGGATCTCCTGCTGGATTCGGATATCGAGATCTGACTGCCAGTCTTCGCTCAATCCGCCTTTGCCAACAATCGCACCGCGCGCGAAACCTTCGCCGTCTGTAAAGGCGAAGAACGCTGCACTGTCAAAGCCAGGATCGAAGATGACATTCGGGTCGCCTGCGCCGGTTGGGACATAAAGCAGGTTGCGCGCGCGTCCACCGGTATCGCCAATGCCGGAAGTGAAGTCGCCGCCGTTGAATACGGCACTGAGCTCATGTCCTTCACGCAGCTGGTAGAACGCGGTTACGCTCGTATTGTGGCCGGAAATGAACTCGTTCGATATCGTCGCCTGCAGCGTAAAGTTGTTCCGATTATTACGCAATGACGGACCAACCGGTGGGCTCACAATGTCCGTCGCGACGACAGCACGGAAATTCTCGGCTGCCGTGAACGATGTACCCGGGTTGCCCACTTCTGATTCGTTGTAGGCATATCCGCCGCCAACATTCAGGCTCCAGGCGTCGCCCCACTGAAATACCTTGGCGGCCTGGATGGCTGCCGTAAAGGTGTGGCCGTCATCGCCCACCCGGTTAGTGAAGAAGACATCCTGGTTGCCGCCGACACATGCTGGTGTCACGTTGCTGAACCCTTGTCGCGGTCCGTTAAAGGTAGCGGCACAACCTGCCGCCAGTGGGTCAATCTGCTGATAGGTCGGCCTGCCATCGGCTGTAGTACCCGTCTGGTTGAGTGACAGGTCAAGAAATTCGACCGAGTCGTTCAGGTCTGAATAGATCAGGTCCAGTTTCACCAGCCAGTCGCTGAAGAATTCGATATCCGCCAGCGTGTTGTGCTCGATACCGAAGCTATAACGATTAACGGTGGGCAGCTCGAAATTCGGGTCAGTCGCGTTGACGGTACCGGCGTTGTTCAGCGCCTGAGCCGAGCCGGCGTCCGTGACGCACTGCGGTACGCCCTGGAAGCTGCCGCTGGACAACACGTTCTCGGTTCCGGCAGGACAGCTGGACAGATCGCCAACACCCAGCGCGCCACCGAAGTTCTGGTAGGCATTGGAGAACCATACCGTTGGGTCGTTGCCAGAGAAGACGCCGAATCCCAGCGAGATACGGGTATCACCAAACCGTTCTGGTAACGTGTAGTTCAAACCGATCCTGGGCTGGATCGCGTCAAGGCTGTCGAACGACACCTGGTTCGACAGGCCATAGCGCGCCACGTAGTTCGGATTCAGCATCGGCAAGTCGTCCGACGTGTACCAGTCATAGCGCACGCCGTAGATCAGTTGCAGGTCATCCGAAATGTCCCACTGATCCTGCAGGAACAGAGAATTAACGTCACGAGTGAATATCGCAGCGGCATCAGTCGGGTTCTGGGTGAACGAAACGCCCTGTCGAATATTGGATACGGTGCCAGCCTGGAGCGACGCAATGGAATCAAAAATGAACGTTCCCGTCGCGTTGATAATGAAAAGGTTGAACACATCCAGGGTTTCGTATTCATACCCTGCGGTAATCAGGTGATCACCCATTACATAGTCGGCTTTCAGTTTTAGCTGATCTTTCGTCGTGTTCAGCTCATTAGCGGAGCGGAAAGTACCTGGGCCCGAGGTGAATTCCGAGCCAAAGAACTCGTTGCCGAACGGCAAGCCAATCTGAATGCGTGGAATGGGATTGGGACCTTGTGCTTCACCGCCGCCTACCGGGTTCTGGATATCCTGGACGTCCTGTGTCGAATACCGGAACTCGGTGGACAGCTGATCGGTCCAGTTGGAATACAGACGAACTGCCCAGGTTTCAGAGTCCGAGCCGCGGTTATGGAAGTTGTCGGAGAACGTGAAGTTGCCGCGGCTGCCAGGGCCGATGTCATCAGCAATAATCGTGTTCTCTTTGAGGCTCGAATAGGTCGCCTCCAGGCGGTGATCGTCATTTATGTTCCAGTCGATGCGACCAAACAGACGCTCGGATGAAACAGGAAGATTTTGTACAACCTCACCAGGGTCGCGGCCATACTGATTGATCAGGATGTCCCGGATCTGATTGACTTCCGCGGTCGTGAATATCGTTTTCTTAATCGGAAAGTTGCTGTCAATGGTGCCGACTTCGTTGATTGAGGCAGTATCTGTTTCTTCGTATGAAGCATAGAAGAAAAGCTTGTCCTGGATGATGGGTCCGCTGATTTCGGCGCCGTAGTTCTTACGCTCGAACACGCCCTGGTCGAAGGCCACGCCATCGAGCTTGTCTCCGGTCAGGCCATCGTCATTGAACAGGTAGAAACCAGAGCCATGGAACTCGTTACCGCCGGATTTGGTGACGACGTTGACGTTACAGCCACTGAACTGGCCATACTCAACCGAGACAGGCGCAAACTCCACTGCGGCCGCGGCAACCGTATCGAAAGGAATCGGGAACGTGAAGCGTGCCAGGTTTCCAGAGAGATTGAGGCCGAATGCATCGGTGGCCCTAACGCCGTCAATGGTAAAAGAGTTGGTTCGGCTGGATCCGCCAAGACAGCTGATTGCGCCGGCCTGGTCGCCGCCATCTCCCGAGGCGCCGATGCTGATCCGGGGGTCGACGCGAATGACGTCGCGAATCTGCCGTTGGGTTGACGGCATATTGGTGATGTCTTCGAGTGAGAATGAAGAGCTTGGACCGGAAGCTACAGTCACCATCGATACCTGGGCGGCCGTAACTGTTATCTCGTCGATCGCCTCGCTGGCCACTTCCAACGTGACCGTGAAGGATGCGCTGCCCGCGATATCCGCGTAAAGATCAGTAATCAGCAGGTCTTCGTACTCGCCGCCTTCAATTCGCACAGTGTAGGGACCGCCTGCACTGATTGATCGAAAACTGATAACGCCCCGATCGTCGGCTCTTACAGAGCGACGGCCGCCGTCGCGAGAGTCGACGATGGTAGCGGTTACACCAGCGGCCGGTGAGCCGTCGGGTTGCAGCACGGTACCCGTCACCGAGGAGGTAATCTCCTGCGCGTTGACGTTCGTACCTATCATCGCAAATGCAAGCGTTGCGGCTGTAGCAAGCAGCAGTCCCTTGCGTCCAATTTCAATCAGATTTAAAAAGCGTCTCATTCGAGTCCCCTAAACATGGTTTTCTGGTAGTCATAAGGCAAGCAATGCACATTGCCTGCCATTCGACTTCATTCGTAAAGTTTGTGATTGTTCAATTAATCGAGAGTCGTTCCCGAAAGCGGTTTTTTCTGCGTTCAGCAGACCGTTGCGTGACTACAACGATTGCTCAGGCCAGTGTATTGCCGCCCAAAGATTGTTATTTCTTGTTCGTAAGTTTGACGAAATTCAATAAATCGTTCGCTCCGGCCGAAATGATACCCCCTTGCAGTTGGCAATGGTATTCATTTGCAGCGTAATTACTTTATCGAATTACGCCGAGGCGAATCAGATTTCGGAGATATTTTATAAATATAGTCATGCACTTACATTTAATTCTTCAGGTCTGACCTGAAGACTTTCACAATCAGCAGCTCTAAGAATTTTCAGCCTTTACTGGCGGGTGCCGATCGCGGCATCAATATTTTGCAGTATTGGTAGTATTAAGGCCTCTGGAAATTCGCGAAGTGGCGATGCGACACTGATAAGTCGGTATGGCAAATGACGCTGGCCTTTAGTAACTTCGTTGCAGAAAAACCAATGTCTCACATGGCTCATAATTGACCGAGTTGCCGAATATGCCGATCTCCGAATTCATGCGTAACAGACCTGTTGCGTTGCCCGCGTGCCGAACTCTCGTTTCTGTCGCGGCAAATTGCCTGATAGCTTCTATCGCAGCTGTATTTATGAGTCCTGCACACGCCGCGACCAAGCCAAATATCCTCCTGATCTATGTCGATGATCTGGGTTACGGAGACCTGGGCAGTTACGGACATCCCGTGTTGCAGACGCCGAATATCGACGCGCTGGCCGCCGAGGGCCTGAGCCTTACAAGCTACTATGCGCCGTCGGCGTTGTGTTCTCCCTCCAGGGCAGGGCTGCTGACCGGGCGTCATCCTTATCGTACCGGTATAAAAAGCTGGATACCTGAGGACAGCGGCGTGTATCTGAGAGACGAGGAGATAACGCTCGCGGAAGTGCTGAAAGCAGAGGGCTATGCGACCGCTCATATTGGCAAGTGGCACCTGAATTCAGACCTTGGCAGTAACACTGAGCCTCAGCCGACAGACCAGGGCTTCGATTATTTCTATGGCCACAATGCTTTCCAGATTCCGAACAACCGCAACCCGACCAATATTTTTCAAAACAAGACCCCCTTGCCGATGCAGGAGGGCTATACGGCTGATCTGTATGCGGCGGAGGCTATCCGCTGGCTCGAGCGGCGCGACGAGACTGAACCCTTCTTTCTGTATTTGAGTATGGCAGAACCGCATACATCGATCGCGAATCCGCCCGAGTACAACAAGATCTACGAGCAGTACACGGAGGGCGAGGTCGTGCCTATTCCGAACGGCATGCCGAACCCGCCCAAGGATGAGCTCATACCGCGAGGGCCAGGCGAGTATTATGCCAACATCACGTACATGGATGCGCAACTGGGTCGGGTGCTGGACTGGATGCGTGACCACGGGCTCGAAGAGGATACGGTCGTTGTATTCTCCAGCGACAACGGTCCGGTCACCTCCCAATGGATTAACTGGTGGGAGGTGAATGCTTACGGCAGTACCGGCGGCTTTCGAGGCCGCAAACATCTTCTCTACGAAGGCGGTATCCGGGTGCCGACCATTATTCGCTATCCAAACGTCATCGAGCCGGCATCGGTTTCGGACGCGCCGGCAGTCGGTATGGACCTGTTTGTCACGCTTGCGGAAATGGGCGGTGGTGATGTGCCGAATGATCGTGCAATCGACGGAGTCGATCTGCAGCCGATTTGGAGCGATGGGCAATTGCCACAACGCAGCCTTTTTTGGGCGCTGGATTCTGTTTCCGACCTGGAGTTTGCACTTCGCAATGGATCGTGGAAGCTAATGCTGGACAGGGAGCAACAACCGCAGGAGTTATACAACCTGGCTGAAGATCCGCTCGAGTTCTTTAACCTGATCGGTGAGGAAAGTGGCAGGGCGGAAGCCCTTGCCAGGGAAGCAGCAGACTTCATCGCTGCTATTGCGAACGATCCGTTGCGACCCAGGCAGGGCGCTCTCTCGACGTACGAAGAATGAAGGTCGCGCAATTCGCCGTGGGCGGGTCAAAGTGACACGATGAAGCAGGTCATCTTTGATACGGATATCGGCATCGATGATGCAATGGCGCTCTTGTTCCTGCATTACGCTCCGGACGTCGACATTCGTGCGATCGTCACCGGTTTTGGGAATGCCAGTATTGAGGACACCACGCGCAACGCCCTGCATATAAAAGAAAGGTTCGGCATTGACGCGCCAGTATTTCGCGGCGCCGAAGGACCGTTCGGTGCCGCGCTTGGCGAAGGTTATCCGGACTTTGTTCACGGCAAGAACGGATTGGGCGATATCGATATTCCTGACGTGGTCGGCCAGCCTGATTCGCTCGATGGGGCGCAGGCAATCGTCGACCTGGTGCGGGAGAATCCAAAGCAAATCTCGATTGTTGCGGTCGGGCGGATGACCAACATTGCAGAGGCTTTGGCGCTCGATCCCGAACTGCCCGAGCTCGTAGGCGAGCTGATTGTGATGGGCGGTGCGTTTGGATTCAACGACCATCGGGGTAACGTGTCGCCGGTTGCGGAAGCCAACATCGCAGGCGATCCGCTGGCCGCGGATATTGTTTTCTCCTGTGGCATGCCGACGACCATCGTCGGCCTGGATGTGACTGACGAAGTCATCATGAGTTCGGCCTACGTTGACGCGCTGCGCGTCGATGCCGGAGCGGCCGGAGAATTCCTGTATCAGATCAGCCGCCACTATCTCGCTTTCAACGAACGATCGACCGGCAGATTCGAGTGCTCGACGCATGATCCGAGTGCTGTTGCGTATCTGCTCAGGCCGGAAATATTCCAAACACGGGACGCTGCCGTTCGGGTCGTGACTGAAGGCATCGCCATGGGGCAGACCATCTGGAGCGAAGCCAACCCAAACTATTTTACGAAGGCCTGGAGCGATGTTCCGACGTGCAGAATTTGCACCGGCGTTGACAGCCAGGCATTGCTGAAACTGTATCGGGATACGCTCTCGCTAGCGGTGCAGTAACTTTATTCGTTCATCCAGATAGCTGCCGGATGTGTAGCGATCAGATAACTTCACGTCGAACCTCGCAGTCAAAAACAGCGGTATGGAAATACGCGAGTCGTTGCTGATGCTGCCGCCCGGATTGACGACGCGATGGGTGGCCGATGGATAATACCCACCGGTTGCTTCCCGCAACATATCCCCGCTATTAATGACGAGGTCGCCGCGATTGCCTGAGACGTCGGCCCAGTTTCCAGCAGAATCCAAGACCTGCAAACCCGCCTGGTTGGAAACCGGTAGTAGCGTTATCAGGTTGATGTCTTCATGGGGTGCGGCACGCACCGCATTCGCTTCCTCGCCTCCCTGCAGGGGCGGGTAATGAAGAATGCGCAGTAAGCTCGCGTCTCGGCACAACATATCGGGAAGGGGCTCGGAGAGCGCTGCCGTGATCGAGTGCTTCGTGAACTGTTGCAGCCACTCGAGGATCCGGGCGCCGAGAGCGAATCCCAATTCACGAAAGCGCAGAATCCCCTCCTTGCATTCCGGTGGCAGCTGTCCGTCCGCCCCAACCTGGAAGAACTCCTTAATGTCCCTGGCCGTATGATCAATTGCCGTTTCAGAGATCTCGAGCGGATAGAAGCCACCGCGTCCTTTTTCAGCCGAGTTCTCACTGAATAAATAGCGCCGTTTATCGTCGCTGCTAAAAAAAGTGTTCCAGTCTTCGTAAACAGTGTCGAGCAGTGACTGCGGAACGGGATGGTTTCGCAATATCGCGAATCCGGTGTCGTGCAGGGAACTCGCGATGTCCGCTCCGGCAGAATCAGATTCGTAGTTGATGGTTTGAACGGTCAAGTGGCCCTGCTTCGGTCGGCGAATGCTTTTGCAACGATAGTCGTTCCGGGAATGTGATTGCGGACGATAGCGGCCATAATAACAATTCGGTAACAATCGGACGCTGGAAATATGCAACGCCTGGGACTTTTTATACTGACTTTGTCGGCATCGCTACCGTCTTTCGCGCAGGACATGCTGTGGCCGAACGAGGCGCCCGATGACTGGTTACTGGCTTTTGTCGATGTTGAAACGACCGGTCTCCAACCCGGCTATCACGAGATGATCGATATCGGGATTGTGATGACCGATCTGGGCGGCGAAGAGCTCGGTGATCTGTTCATTCGCATTCAACCCGACAATCCCGAGCGAATTGACGAAGGCGCCCGCGCGGTCAACGCGTTCGACGTCGACCGCTGGCGGGAACTTGAGGCACTGCCCGCGGAGGACGCAATCGAGCGCATAGCTCGTTTTCACGATGCGATTGCCGGCGACAGGAACGTGCTGATGGTCGCGTTCAATTCACACTTCGACGCAGCGTTCTTAGACCACCTGTTCCGCTCCAGGGACCGCAGCTGGCGCGAGCTTTACCACTATTTCATCCTGGATCTGCCGTCGATGGCGTGGGATCAGGGCATTCGTGGTCTGACCGGATCATCATTGTCGGCAGCGCTCGGCATCGAGGACGAGCCGCACGTCGCCGACCAGCATACCGGCATCACCGGCGCAAGATTGAACGCACGAATATACCGCGCGTTGCTGGCGCGCCGCGAATGACAATTGGCAGAATAGGTTGACCCGCGTCTTCGCTTTGGTTACCGGCTCGCAGCGATATCAATCTGCCGGCCGCGTTCCGGTAAAGCTACCGTGCCGTGCTTGCGGTAGTAGGCGATCATCAGATCGGACATAGGTTTGTATTCACGAACGAACTCGGTGTCCAGGAAAACGTCGTAGTGATCGCCACCGCGGGCAATGATGCCTGATACTGCGACGTCGAATTCATCCGAATCCCTGACTTCGACGTCATCCTTCGTGACCGAGACGATTCGTTCGCCGACCGGTTGGGAGGTGTCATAGCGCACGTTGATGCCTGACATCTGCAGCAATCCTCGCAGCTGCGAAAACGAATGCTCGAGTGCCAGCCGTAGCTGCGCACCGTTCATGCGCATAACCGTAATGTTGTCTACGAAGGGATGGGTATCGAGAATGTCCATTATCCGAACGTCACCGGCCGGCAGGTCTTTTCGTATACCGCCGGAATGCATGAATCCGATGTCCGCGCCCGTCCCCTCGACCATAACATCCGCCGTAAAATTGCCGATGTCGGCTTCGTCAAAGTATTTTCGATTGAGACGCACCTCATTCTGGCCGACCACTTCCATGATTTCCGGAAAGGCTCGCTGGTAGTCGGAGTTCTTTGCCTGTATTAGAGGGTCCGGCGCCAGGTTATCTGCATTGACGGGAATCAGTTTGCCATCGTAGGTTTTGATTTCGCCGCTACTCCCGTCGACCGTCACCTGCAGGTATCCAAGGTAGGTCGCCTGGCCGAACGTCTGCATTATCAGAGTGCCGGTATCGGGTTGTACGACGGGCTCTCGCGTGCCCGCATCGGCGTGTCCGCCGAACAAAACGTCAATACCCTCGACCGCGCCTGCCAGGGCGATATCTGCGTTGATATCCCGGTCCAGGCGTGGATCCGCTTCGGCATCCGTTTGCATGGGTGCGGTGTGTCCCATGTGAGTAAGCAAGACGATCAGGTCAACGTCGTCGCGGAGCTCGGCCACCGAGCGTGCAACCGCCTCTGCCGGGTCGCTGACGTCCAGTTCATCGATATGCTGCGGTGCGATCGCCGTACCTGCGGCGTCCTGCCCCAATATTCCGATGACACCAATACGAATGCCGTCCCGCTCGATAATAGTGTGTGCCTGTGCGAACGGATCGTCTGTATCTTTGAAAAACAGATTGGCGCTGAGCACCGGAAACGGTGCACGATTTTTCTGCCAGCTCAAAATCTCTTCGCCATAGTCAAATTCGTGATTGCCGATGCCCATCGCGTCATAGCCCATGGTGATCATAAACTCGAACATCAACGCGCCGTCGGTCAGTCGCGACAGCGCACCGGTGAAGATATCGCCCGCATCGAACAGAAATACGTTTGGTTCGTCACGCCTAATCTGATTTATGAGTGTCGCCAGCTCGGCGATGCCGCCGATGCGCTCCATGTCATCGCGCCACCATGCCGGCACAGAGTCGTAGGCGCTCTCGATATCGTTGGTGAATAGCAGCGTAACGACCTTGTCGCCTTCGACCTCAACCTGGCTATGCGCAGACCCGCATACGAGCAACAGGCCAAGTGTGGCAATTACAGAAAAACGAAAGTGGTTCATCAGTGTGGCTCCTGATCGAGCATTTATCTTCGGATTAGCGTACGTCTGAAATTGCGCGAATTCCAGTTCATTGACCGTCGGTGTGCCTTCGATCGGATCGAGCTGTCTCTATGCGGGCGTTAGCTCGATCTGCAGCGATTTGGGTCCACGCACCGACAGGCCAAGCCGGTATTCCGGTTCGCTTTCGTTCAGGTTGATGGCGGAGAAGCGGCGCAGAAGTGTTGTGAACACGATTTCCATGTCGAGACGCGAAAGGTGATTGCCCATGCAAAAATGTGGACCTCGAGCGAACGCAAGATGCCTGTTCGGGTGGCGGCCGATGTCGAACTCATCTGCATTCTCGAATTCTTCCGGGTCCCGATTGGCCGAGCCGTATAACACTCCGAACTTCGTCCCCCTGGGAAACGATTGCCCGTTGATCTCGATATCTTCGGTTGTGTAGCGGTGCATGAACGGCAGGGGAGACTCATAGCGGAACATCTCCTGTATCGCCGTGTTGACAAGAGACGGGTCACTGCGCAAACGCCGCATCTGATCGGGAAAACGGAGCAGGGTATGCATGCCACTGCCGAGCGCATCAATGGTCGATCCGTGGCCGGCCATCAGTATGAGCATGCAGGTCGAGTAGAACTCGTCTTCATCTATTTTTCCGGCATTCTCGGCACCTATCAGCTGCGATATCAGGTCGTCGCGCGGTGCCTTGCTGCGTTCCGCTTTGAGCGATTTGAGGTATGCATAGAATTCTTCCGTCGTGGCCTCGGCGAGTGCCTTGCGTTCATCCGATCGATCGATATCAAAATACTGCACGATGTTCTCGGACCAGCCACGCAGCTGCGGGCAGTCCTCGCTGGGAACGCCGAGGAGCTTGCCGATCACATGCCCCGGGATCACCGCGGCGAGGTCCTCAACGAAGTCGATCTCTGACCTGTCCATCAACCCGTCGACCTGCTTGTCGACAAATTCCTGGATCTCGTCGCGAAGCCCCTCGACAGACACGGCGGTAAGCATGCTGAATACCTGTTGTCGCAATCGCCGGTGCACTTCGCCCTCGCTATCGAGCAGGCTGAACTGTACGAAACGGGAGTGATAGGGCATGTCATTAAAGTTTTCGTCGCGCTTTTGTGTGGCAACCTGCTCCGGCGACAGAAATGCCTCCGGCGGACGCACCATGCGACGATTCATGATGATATCGGTTACATCGCGGAATCGTGATACCAGCCAGACGTCAAATTCCGGGTAGTAGTAAAACGAATCGCGCGCTCGCAGAATGTCATACGCTGCATACGGGTCTTGCGCAAACTCCCTGGATAGCGGTTCGAATGTCCAGCCAGATTGTCCGGACGTGGATTGTGTTGTGTCGGGATCCACCATTACGTCATCGTCTCGTCATGTTTCTTTGTCCTCCAGGATTGCACAACTACGCAGTTCACGTTGTCTTGCGAAAATCTCTGCCTCCCGGCGCATCAGGCAGGCGGGAATTATATCGCGCAGCAGCAGGAATTCATGAACCGCGCTGTTATACATGGAATACTCAGCAGGTACACCATTCATGCCGTGGAGGAAGATTGAAACCTAATCTGAGCGCGAATCACATCCGCATCACGCTTTCGAGCTTCCTCGCGTACTTCGTGATGTCTTCGGTGATCACGCCACTCGGCATGGTCACGCAGCCGATAGCTGAGCATTACGGGACTACGGTGACGACGGCGACCGCGATGTTTAGCTACCTGACGACCGGTATTCTGGGTGGCACATTCCTGGCGATGTTCGTTTACGCCGTCTTGAGCCTCCGAGCGGTCACCCTGTTGGCAAGCGTGATCCTGATCGCCAGCATGCTCTCGGCCTGGCTGATCGATCTCTTCAGTCTCTTGCCCGTCCTGTTGGCACTTATCGGCGCAACCAGCGGACTGTTGTTGTCGGCAGCCATTGTTGTTCTGACGCATGCCTACTCCGAACGCTCTCGTGCGCCCGCATTACTCGTGACCGATTCCTTCTACAGTGGCGCCGGTGTTATCTCGGGCTGGACGAGCGGGTGGCTCATCGAGCGGGGCTACCACTGGGGCAGTACCTACGCACTGGCGATCATCGCGACCGGTCTTCTAATGGTGATCGCGTTGCTATCAAGTTACCCGAGTGGCAGGTCGGAGACACCCAAGAGCGGCACAGGATATTCGCGCGGACGCTGGCCGCCTGGTGTGTTCGTTGTCGCTGCAGCGCTATTCGTTTATATCCTGAGCTTTGTCTTTATCTATTCGTGGGTGCCGAATTACGCGGCGGAGGCAATGCAGTCATCGCCGGAGCAGGGCGGCACGCTGGTTAGTCGCTTCTTTCTCGGGCTATTCGTTGGCCAGGTTGCGATGTTTGCGCTCGTATTCAGAATCGATATTCGCTGGCTAATCAGCGGGACAGCCTGTCTCGCTGCTCTGGCGAGCTGCGGACTCTGGCTAGCAGGTGACTACAAGGGGCTGCTATTCTGGATGTTCGCACTGGGCTTCCTGAGCGGAGGACTCCTGAAGACGTTGATCACGTACGGCACAATGATGGTATCTAACCCGTCACCGCGATTGGTCAGCTTTTTCATATTCAGCCCGGCGTTCGGAACATCGCTGGGGCCGGCGGTGAGCGCCCTGATCGTGGACGCATGGGGAATACGGGCGATACTGATCGCCCTGACGGCTGGCTACGCGATTATGGCTGCGCTCGTACTGGGTGCGGTGGTCCTGAAGAGTAGCTCGGACCGCATTGCACAAGAGTCGGGCTAGGTCGAGGACGGAATATAGACTGGGAGCAATCTATGCAGGGTACGGAGTTTGAAGGTCGAAGCGTCGTCGTCACCGGCGGCAGCCAGGGTATCGGCGCCGCAACCGCAAAGGCGTTTGCTAATAAGGGGGCCAATGTCGCCGTACATTTCAGGTCGAATGGCGAACTCGCTGAGACTGTCGTCAGGCAGATCACCGACGATGGCGGTAATGCGATTGCGTTGTCGGCCAGTCTCGATCGGGACGACGAGGTTGAGGCGATGTTCTCCCGAGTCCTGTCGGCGTTCGGATCCGTCGATGTGCTGATCAATAACGCGGGCAACTATCCGAATTCTCCACTCCTCGAAATGTCACTGGAGCAGTGGCGACAAATGTATGCCGACAATGTTGACACGACGTTTCTGTGTACGAGAGTAGCTGGAGTTGCTATGAAGCAAGCGGGTGGCGGCGTCATAATCAACGTGTCGTCGATATCTGGACTACATCCCGGTCCCGATCACTCGCACTACAATAGCGCCAAAGCCGCCGTTGGCATGTTTACACAATCGGCAGCACAGGAACTGGGTCCACATAAAATTCGTGTCAACGCGGTTGCGCCGGGCGTCGTGCACCGCGACGACCTCGAGGCGCAGTGGCCGGACGGCGTCAAACGCTTTCGGGAGGCGGCACCCTTATCCTGCCTGGTCATGCCCGAAGACGTCGCAAACGCCTGTGTGTTCCTGGCATCCGATGATGCGGCCCGCATCACGGGAGTCACCTTGCCAGTCGACAGCGGTGTAACGTCGGCCAGGATCTATTAGTCGCTGATCGGATTCCTTGCGGGAACCGGTCTGATCTGTCCAATCGCGGCCCTGAACCCCAAACACGCAGGGTCTGAGTGAACCGACCAGCCCCGGACTGTTTTTCGACTACGCAGGTCCGGATGTTGCTGCCGTCCTCGGCGCACTGACTTCGCAGGGCAGGGTACGCACAGTGTCGATGCCGAAGGCAACGTCATGATGGATATCAATCCGGAAGTCAGCACGGGCGTCATCGATCCGCTCACCGGAATCCCGTCTCAGACAACCACCGAGGTGACGACCCGCATGATCGTGCCCGATGGGCCACCGATCTTTGTCGGTGGATTGATCAAGCGTCGCGTCGATGAAAGCAAACAGGGCGTGCCGGTAATTGGTCGAATCCCTGTGCTGGGCAGGCTCTTTTCAAATCGTCAGCAGGTGAACACCAATTCCGAGACCATCGTGCTGATTACCCCAACCATCGTTACCTCTGCGTCAATGTCGCTGGAAGAGGGCATTGAGGACAGAATCAGGCTGCTCGAAGAGGAGCAGGGATCTGACATCGAGCGTCTGGACGACGACATGGACCATTTTTTCGGGCCCGACTCGATCAGCTTTGTGCCGGCAAGCGAAAAGTCAGGTCTCGGTCACTTTGCGCACATTTCCGTCAAGCAGTCGGCTGCGAACTTAGCAAATTACTTCAAGAAGTCTAGGCAAGCTTAAGTTAAATCGATGGGTCAAAATCCTGGCAAGATCGTTGCAGCTAAAACGTTTTGCAATGGTGGGGATTGACAATATTATTCACTGTGAGGCGAAAGCCTCGACGTTAGCAAGTTCGCTTGCTGACAACCGCCCTGCTAAACGGGGCACCGAGGCTCTATCAGTGTTCGGGGGCGGTGGACGCAAAAGGCAGAACCTGAAGCGAAAGTGGTGAGTGCAAACTGACCGTTGGAGTAGAAGGAACGTTTCGAGGAACTCGGAAAAGAATCGATAGCGCTATGCCAGGGTAGCCCGATACAAGAACAGATTCGGGTTTGAAAGCAGGAAGCCAACCGCAAGGAAGGTGGACAGCGGAAGAACCAGGAAGAAGGGACTAGCAGACCTACCTTCGCGTCCTCATACATAAAAGGCAGCCCATCGGGCTGCCTTTTTTTTGATTGAAAAAGCCTCATGCGGCGCGATACGGCGTTGAGCATCCGTTTCAAAATGCTCATGTACCCTTTTGTACACTCCGCTTTTGAAACGGATACTCGCCTTGTCTCGCATCCACATGAGGCATTTTCAACAGATTGGCGTGATACGGCGTTAAAAGCCGATGAAAAATGCTCATGTATTGGCGTGTACACTTCGCGTTTTTATCGGTTTTTGCCTTGTCTCGCGCTCTGAGACGACTTCAAAAGGTTGATGCTGACGCTTTGTATCGCGAGCACTGAGACGGCTCCGCCAGGGTTTAGCGATTCAGGAGTTCGCGATAGAGGGCGATCGTGTTGATCGCCGTGTCCCCAACTTTGAAGTCGTTGCGAATTCGGTCTCGCGCTGCCTCGCTCATTCGGGTGTGCAAATCCCGGTCTTCGTAGAGTTCGAGCATGCGGTCCCTGATCGGCTGAGATTCACCCGGCGGAACGATGTAGCCCGATATGCCTTCTTCGATCAGTTCAGGACTCCCACCGGAGTCTGTGACGATCGGTACGGCACCCCCAATCATCGCCTCAATAATGCCGCGTGGCAGACCCTCTCGACGCAGTGACGGCAGCACGGCAACGTGGCAGTTAGGAAGAATCCACGGCATTCTCTTCAGGAATCCATGTAAATGAATATTGTCCGCATAGGTATTGGCGGCAGCGAGTTTCTGATGGAGTGGGTTATCCATCTTCGTCCCGGCGAGCAGAAAATGGATATTCAAACCCGGCGGCAGCTTGTCGATTGCATCCAGGAGGACCGGAACCCCCTTTCTCGGAACTCCACGGGCCGTACATGCTACGACGAATGCATCCTTAGGTATGCCAAATTGCTCGAGGTCCTCATAAGGCGGCTGATACCAGTCCGGGTTATGTCCTTTATGAATCGTTACGGGCACGTCGCGGCCGAGCCGCAGGCCCGGCATGCCAAGACCCAGTAAATACAGTCGGATCGCCTCGCACACGCAAATAATGCGATCGATACGGGGGTTAAGCAGATACAGCCAGGATTGCGGATCGAGGTAGCTGAGGTTCCCGACGATGCCGCGATAGGCGACAAGCTTGACGTCCATGCCCCACGACGCCCAGATTCCGTTCATCGTGGCTCGCTTGTCCAGCATGTGCAGAACATCGTAGGGCTTTCGTTTTAACTCGTCCCTGATAAAGCGAATACAGGGCCGACTGATCTTGCCCTTCAACACGTACGGAATAGTAGGCACGCCCGCAGCGATCAGCGCATCGTGGTTAAAAGTGTCAGGCCAGGTGATGACGGTGATGTCAACGCCGCGCTTGTGCATTTCGATGAAAGAGCCGGTTTCTGCCGGGTCACTTTCACCGTTCACACACAGGACTGTCAGGGGCTTGCTCATCAGCCAGGGATTGTAACGCCCTAACGCAATTCCGATTTTGGCAAATCGCGCTTTGCCTTATCGAACACAACGATCGAGTCGTGGAAAGTGATTCCGGTCAGGTTGGCTGATAGATAGCTTATTTCAATCTCGCTAAGTGCCTCGCTGTGCCCATGTCGAAAGTGCGTTTCCTTGCGGTCAAAGTAAGGTTCGTGAAGCATATCGACCATCTGCTTGGACAAGTCGATAAACGTCTCGGGACTGTCGACGTGCTTGATCCAGTAGTTGGTGTGCGTATCCTCAACCATGTAACAACCGCCGTCATTCAATGCGGTTTTAAATAACGCGCCGAAGCTTATGATCTGATGGTGCGTTTTGTGACTGCCATCATCGAGGATGATATCGAAAGGCCCGAATTCGCCTGTTACTTCGGTGAGAAAGTTCGGGTCTGCCTGACTGCCGATTCTGACGAAGACATTCTGGTCGGCAATTTCATGCGCCGCGCAGGACTGGTCGATATCCACCCCGACAATTGTCGAATCAGGGTGAAAAAATTCCTTCCACATACGTAATGAGCCGCCGCGATATACGCCGATCTCCAGCATGCGAATGGGTCGGTCGCGAAATCGTTCAAAGTGCCGGGAGTAGATCTCGAAATAGTGATGCCACTTGTGGACGTTGGTGTCGGCGGAGAATATTCTGAACAACTCGTTGTCAGGCGTGCTGGTCGACGGCACGATCTTGACCTTCTCGGTCAGTTCCGCGGGGAGTGAATCTGATGTAGATAATTCACTGTCGGCCAGTAAGGCAGGTGCCTTAGTAATCAGCAGTCCGAATTTGATCAACAATTTGTTTATTAGTTTTCTCATAAAGCGTATAGCGCCTCGAAAAATTTATGCTGAACCGCGCACTGCTGGCGGTACACTAAATTCCAGTCTTCGGGAATTGGATAGTCGGCTTCCCTGATTGTTTCATTTTCAAATGGTACTGTCGTCTCTTTCCATTGTTTGAAGTAGAAATAGCGTCGCGTCAGTCGCTCAATTTCGCCGAAATAATAACGTATCTGATCCATTCGCATTTCATGTAGCGAAGAGATATTGATGAACAGGTCAACTGACTTGTCCGGCAGCAACTCCAGTTGATTGGGCGTCAGGAAAATGATGTCAGCGGCATCAAATTCTCGCTGCACTTCCACGAAATCCTCGAATGATCGAAATGGAAATACGTTTCGATCCGGGAATACTGCCGTTAAGTATCGTTGCGCGACATAAAGTGCTGGCGGAATATCCACCAAAATATAACGACATCCTGGTTGCAGATTGAGAAACACATACGCAGTTCTGCCGTAGCCTGGACCAAGCTCAAGAATAGTGCGCACTTCACGCCGCTCCAATTGAGGATGAAGGATGGCGTCGTATTCTATAAGCGAGTTGGCAAGATCCTGCGAAATAAGCCGACCGTCGCGCATTACTCGTGGCGGATTACCCTCCAACGGTTCCTCGATTCGCTTTAGTAAGCCATCACTGTCATTTTTTTCCACGTAGGCCCACAGCAAATTCGTGAGCATGTCGTAGAAGATTGTGTGTTTTCGCTTGAGGTGCTTGTGCCGCGGGGCGCTGATGGCACCTGCAATAATTTTGCATGACTGCCATAAGCCGGCTTCGCGCATCAGGAACCGGTTTTGCTGGTTCAGCGGTCTAACTATCCAGGTGAAATAGTTTCGCGCGAGGGTGCGCTTGAAGTTTTCATAGCCACTCTCGGCCAACTGCCGAAGGTTCTTGCGGTTCAGCTCTTCCCAATATTTCGATGGCAGGATTTCCGGCCTGTAGTTGGAAAATTCGTCGTACATTTTCCGCAAGTCCGGATATTGCCGCAGCGCCGTCTCAGCTGGATCTGATTTTGTGTTTGATGCATCCATTTCGGGGTCGCATGATGCCGGAAAATTGCAAAAAAATCAGGCGTTTTCGTTATGTCCGCTTAGACAGCCTGAGGCGGGAACTGTACCATGCGGGCTTTCCGGCGTAAGGACATTCAGAGCGTGCAGATTTTGCTGACGGGGGGGTCGGGACTGCTTGGCACCGAGCTGGCTAATCTGGGTGCCAACCTGGTGATGCCGACCCGGGATGAACTGGATATCACGGATTCGGCCGCTGTTGCCGAATTTGTCGCATCGCACTCGCCTGACGTTATCTGTCATGCCGCGGCAGTCACAAATAACCGCGAAATTGAGGCGAATCCTGCGGATGCATTGGCGGTGAACATATCGGGCAGCGTCAATATTGCCAGGGCTTGCCTGGATACCCGTATTCGGCTGGTTTATTTATCGACTGACTACGTCTATCGTGGCGATCGTGGTGACTACAACGAAGCGGATGAGGTACAGCCTGCAAACCTCTACGCGTGGACCAAGTTGGCAGGCGAGGCTGCTGTTCGCGCAGTGCCGAATCACCTGATTATCCGTACCAGTTTCGGAAGCAGTAAATTTGATTATCCAGCCGCATTTGCAGATAAATGGTCGTCAAAGGAATACGTGGATATTGTTGCCCCGGAGATATTGCAGGCTGCGTTGAGCCCGCTAACGGGAATAGTCAACATAGGTGGGCCAAAACGAACGCTTTATGAATACGCAAGAGAACGGAATCCCGATGTGAAATCGATAACCAGAGACCAATCGCCGCATAATTCTCCGGAAGATACGTCTTTGGACCAGACGAGGTGGTCCGACTACAAGGCAGGACGCGATGTCGTTCGCGGCATCGAGCATTGCCGCATTTGCAGCAGCAAGGATATGGTCAAGTATCTTGACCTTGGCATGATGCCGCTTGCGAATAACCTTGCTGCTTCGGCGAGTGATGCAAAAGCGATGCAGCGTTTTCCGATGCAGGTAATGTACTGTCGGGACTGCTCTTTGTCCCAACTGTCCATCGTCGTTGATCCGCGGGAGTTGTTCTCACACTATACCTATCGATCGTCCGTCAATAAGGGCTACGTCAGTCATTGTCGGGCGATGGCTGAAGCGACACGAGAAATGCTCGGACTGACACCGGAAGATCTGGTCGTCGATATAGCAGGAAACGACGGCGCGTTGCTGAAGGAATTCAAAAGCGCGCTTGGCGTCAAGGTGCTAAACGTCGATCCGGCCGAAAATATGTCTGCCATTGCCGAAGCCGATGGCATTCCGACGATGAACGAGTTCTGGTCGATGGATGTCGCGAAGATGATTCTGGACAGACATCAGCGCCCAAAACTGATCACTGCCACCAACGTCTTCGCACACGTCGACGATGTGCGAACTTTTTTTGAAGCAGCGAAGTCATGTCTTCATCAAGAAGGTGCATTGATGCTGGAGTTTCCGTATGGCGTCGATTTCATCGAGCACCGCGAATTTGACACGATCTATTTTGAACACCTGAGTTACGTTCTTATTGAGCCGGTTATGCGGCTTGCCGCGCAGACCGACCTGGAAGTCTTTGATGTCCAGAAGCAGGAAATCCATGGCGGTACAGTCAGGGTGTTTATCGGCGGCGCCGGCTGTCACGAGGTCAGGCCCTCGGTTGCGACGTTTGTCGGTAATGAAAAGGCGGGTGGCTTCCACGACGAGAAGAAATATCTCGAGTGGAATCGAGAGATTGACAGTCTAGTCAAAGACCTGCAGCGGCAATTGAAGAAACTGAAAGACAGCGGGGCCACAATCGCCGCGTTTGCCGCATCGGCCAAGGGCAATACGCTCTTGAACGCATGCCGCCTGGATGCCGGCACAATTGAGTATATTGTCGACGACACGCCGGAGAAGATCGGGAAGTTTTCACCGGGCAACGGCATCGCAATCGTTGATCGTTCGGTGCTGGAGGCAAATCCACCGGATTACCTGGTCATCCTGGCGTGGAATTTTGCCAGGGACATAATGGCCAACACATCTGCCTATCGGGAGCAGGGTGGTCAGTACATTCTTCCAATCCCCGCGTTCAGAATAGTCGAACAATAGGCGAGGAGAGAAACGGTGCGCAATACGACAAGCAAGGGCATTATTCTCGCCGGTGGTACTGGCTCACGACTTCATCCTCTAACTTTGTCGGTCAGCAAGCAGTTGATGCCGATCTATGACAAGCCGATGATCTACTATCCGCTGTCGACGCTGATGTCGGCGGGCATCAGGGACGTTTTGATTATCACGACTCCGGATGATCAGTCGGCATTCAGGAGTTTGCTGGGCGATGGCAGCGACTGGGGCATATCGCTTCGCTACGCAGTGCAACCGGATCCGGGTGGGCTGGCACAGGCGTTTATTATCGGCGAATCGTTTGTTGATGGGCAATCTGTTGCGCTGGTGCTGGGCGACAACATTTTTTATGGGCACGGCCTTGCGCGACAGTTACAGGCGGCTGCGGCGCGCGAGAGCGGCGCGACTGTTTTTGCCTATCACGTAAATGATCCCGAACGATACGGCGTAGTGAATTTTGACGATAACGGAAAAGCGCTTGGCATCGAGGAGAAGCCGAGCGACCCGAAATCGAATTACGCTGTGACTGGTTTATATTTTTATGACGCGCGCGTCGTCGATATGGCCAAGAACCTGCAACCGTCGCAACGCGGTGAAATCGAGATCACCGATATCAACAAGATCTACCTCGAGGACGAGTCGCTGCAGGTACAGGTTCTGGGCAGGGGCGCAGCCTGGTTGGATACCGGTACGCATGAGTCTCTGCTGGAAGCGTCACAGTTCGTGCAGATCATTGAGCACCGGCAGGGCCTCAAGATCTGTTGCCCCGAGGAAATTGCTTATAAGAGTGGCTTCATCGATGCGGAACAAGTCGAAAAGCTTGCCAGTCAGCTAGGCAAAAGTGGCTACGGTGACTACCTCCGCGTGATGCTGAAGGACCCGACCTTCTGATGCAGTTCACACCGACAGTTATTCCCGATGTAGTTGTAATCGATCCGGTCGTTCATGAAGACCGGCGCGGCTTTCTCATGGAGACCTGGCAGGCAGGCTTGTATAAGAATGCGGGCATTGACGCCACTTTCGTTCAGGATGTGCACAGTCGTTCAGCGTATGGGGCGCTGCGTGGAATTCATTACCAGATTCAAAACGCGCAGGGAAAATTGATCCGTGTGGTGCGGGGCGAGATCTTTGATGTCGCCGTCGATCTTCGGCGGTCGTCACCGACGTTTGGTCAATGGGTCAGTGAGATCCTTTCAGAGGGTAATCGCAAGCTTCTGTGGGTTCCGCCGGGATTCGGGCATGGTTTCATGGTCTTGAGTGAGTATGCCGATATCGAATACCGCATGACCGACTACCATGCGCCTGAGTTTGGACGGACAATCAGGTGGGATGATCCGGAAATCGGTATCCAGTGGCCGATCTCTGACGTGGAACCCATCATGTCAGATGCCGATAGCGCCGGGCTGCCGCTTCATGACGCAGAAGTTTATGCGTAGTCTGCTGGTGACCGGCGGCGCCGGATTCATTGGCGCCAATTTTGTTCACTACTGGTCGGCAAAATATCCGGAAGATCGGATCATCGTGCTGGATGCGCTTACCTATGCCGGCAACATGGCAAACCTTGCTGGCCTCGAGCGCGATTCTGACTACAGCTTCGTTCACGGAGATATTGCCGATCTTCCGCTGCTCTCGTCGTTGTTCGACGACCACAAATTCAACACCGTCGTTCATTTTGCGGCGGAGTCGCACGTAGATCGCTCCATCCACGAACCAGACGCTTTCATTCAGACCAACGTGATCGGCACGCACAATCTCCTGCGGGCAGCCCGGGAGGCCTGGCTTGACCGGGATGACGCACCCGCGTCCCACCGTTTCCATCACGTTTCCACCGACGAGGTTTATGGCACGCTGGGCGCAAATGATCCGGCATTTACCGAGCGGACGCCCTATGCGCCAAACTCACCCTATGCTGCCAGCAAGGCCGCGTCAGATCACCTGGTTCGCGCCTATCACCACACATACGGCTTGCAGGTAACGACCAGCAATTGTTCGAATAATTACGGTCCCTATCAATTTCCGGAAAAGCTGATCCCGCTTATGATCGTTAATGCACTGACCGGCAAGCCGCTGCCTGTCTATGGCGATGGGTCGAATATTCGCGACTGGCTGTACGTTGAAGATCACTGCCGCGGCATCGATCTGGTGATCGCTGGTGGCGCCATCGGTGAGACCTACAATATCGGTGGCAATAATGAGCGCTGCAATCTCGATATTGTGCAAGACATTTGCCTGAGAATTGACGCAGTCTTTTCCGCACAGCCGGACCTCGCAGATGTGTATCCGGAAGCGCCAGCCGCGTCCGGACGTCCGACGGATTCGTTGATTACGTTCGTGAAAGACCGGCTTGGACACGACTGGCGGTATGCCATTGACGCCACTCGCTCCGAAACCGAGCTGCAGTATGCTCCGCTGGAGAATCTTGATTCCGGACTTGACCGAACGATTGCATGGATGCTGGCCAATGAATCCTGGTGGCGCGGGGTCATGGATGGGAGTTACCGCGACTGGCTGAAAAAAAACTACGCCTGATTGGCTTTTGCTCTCGGGCTCAGCCAGGAACCGGTACGGATCACGCCGCCGTAGTATCTAAGCAGACTGGCTAACATGCTGGTCCGCACGTTCAACGACGCTACCTGCCTGAGTGTCAGTAAATCGAGGAGTGACGCAAGTAGGAGACCTGGCAGCCGCAGCAGGATGATCAGGCTATGCATCATCCACCGGTTAACACCTGACGCGTGTTTCCAGGCATAGACGTGTTTCGAGATGATAACCTCGAGTTTGGTCATGGATTTAACGGCAACATTGATCCTGCTCGAGCCACCGTGGGCGTGGATAACCTCAACCGAGGGTGTGTACGCAACGCCCAGGCCAGCATCCTGAGCGCGTCGGCAAAGGTCGGCATCTTCCACATACATCCAGTAATCGGCCGACCAGCCACCAATTGCATCAAAGTCGCGTCTGCCAATCAGCAGGCAGGACCCGGTAATCCAGTCACACCAGACAAGTTCCCGGTGGTCGGCACGGGGGTCTGGAGAGCGCGTGGGAAAAAGCTTGCGCCTCAGGGCCTTCAACGTCTTGCTCTGATTGAGCAAGTCCGGGAATTCGTCGAAGACCTTTTGCGGCCGACCGTCGTTGCCGACCTGCCTGGGCGATAGCAGCGCAATATCAGGATTATCCTGCTTTACCTGCAGCAACGCCTGAAGCTGCGCAGGCGTTGCGATGACATCGGGATTCATGAAAAGCAACTGCGTGCCTTTGGCCTCTGCAACGCCAACCATGCAGCCGATGCCAAAGCCGCTATTGACCGGATTCGCGATCATGCGTACCCACGGATTCTTTTTCTGGAAGTCACTAAATGAATCTGGTTCCGACTCGTTGTCGACAATGATGACTTCCCAGTCGTCCGGAAATTCGCCCTCCAGGGCATCGAGCGCATTCTGCAAATGGCCCCAGGAGCGGTAGTTGACAATGACTATTGACAGGTTCACGCGACTGGCTGTTGACGACTTTTTGAATGCGTAATCAGGTAGACAAGCAGGCCGGAGCCAATAACGCCGATGCCAAATAGCCCCTCGACCGGTCGTGTCATTAGTACGAAGCCGAGCGTCCATGCGGTCAGCGTCAAATAGATCAACGGCGGAACAGGATAGAGAAAAGTCCGGTAGGGCCGTGGAAGGTCCGGCTGGTTATGGCGCAGCACGAACACGCCCAGTACCGTTGCAAAACTGTTCAGTGCGAGCGTGAATCCCGCGAAAACCAGTATGGACTCAAAGCTTGAGGTCAGGATGAATATTACCGCCAGCGCTGACTGCACGTAGATGGCGTTGCCCGGTATGTTGTCCGCATTCCTGCGCGCGAGAAAACGGAGCGCTTTGAAATCCTCGCCGATCACCTGCAAAACTCGCGGCCCGGCGATGGTCATCGCACTGACAGTCGAGATCAGCAATGAGGCGAGGACAATGCCGGTTAGCTTGCCGCCGATTTCACCGAAAGCCGACTGTGCCGCAATGAAGCCTACTTCGACTTGTCCTTTCATTGCATCCACAGGCGCGGCGTAGAGAAATACGAAATTCAGCGCGACATACAGGCCGGTGACGACCAGGGTGCCGGTCAGCAATATGCGTGGCAGGGTACCCTGCGGATCTTCCAGTTCGCTGCTGAGATAGGTTGCTGCGTTCCAGCCCGTGTAGGCATAACTGACATAAATAAGTGACACGGCAAAAGCGCCGCTGGTGATCAGTGCACCGTCTCCGGCAGACGGCAGGAATTGTACGGGTTGTGGCTGATCGATGATGATTATCGCAGCCAGGCAGAAGACCAGGATGATTCCCACCTTGAGTATCGTGAATGCCATCTGTATTCCGCCCGAACTTCGTCGACTGCTCGAGTGAACGAACAGTCAGGACGATGACAAGACCGGTCGCCAGCAACTTTTCGAGCCAGTCGGAGTGTTCGCCCGGCAAAACGGAAGTCGCATAGGCGGCGAAAGTAATCGCCGCCAGCGCAGTAGGCCCCGCAAATCCAATAGTGGCCGATGTCCAGCCTGAAACGAACCCGGCCGCCGGATGATAAATGCGAGCAAGAAAATTGTACTCGCCACCCGAGCGGGGCATCGCGGCGCCAAGTTCCGCGTAGGTCATTGCCCCACACACGGCGATCAGGCCGCCGGTCGCCCAGAGCAACAGGATTACGAATCCGGACTGGATATCGAGCAACTGGAAGCCCAGGCTGGTGAACACGCCTGTACCAACCATATTGGCGATTACAACGGCCGTAACCGTCGTAAATTTGAACTTCGTCGCGGGCATGAGAGCGGGTGCTTTGTTAGAGTCTTGTGCCGCCATTATTGCGGGCATTGCGCTACCCGTCCAACATTGGACGGTCTGGCGCGCCCCATACCGTGGCAGGGCCGGGACCGATTATTTTTATAGCGGATAATGCGTATTAAATTCAATCGCTTGCAACTGCGACAATGACTATACTTGGGGGCTGCTCCGGGATCTGTGCAAGAGATGAGACTGAAGGGACAAGGTACGATGGTGGTGAAGAAAAAGAATGGCGCTGACGAGAGTGATAATCCGTCACACATATTTGGCGAGATGCGACACAGCCCGGAACAGATCCGGGACCTGTTTCGCAACGGTACCTATCCGTATAAGACCAAGATTAAAAACGCCGCCTACGAGGCACACAAGAAAGAGCTGCAGGTTGAATTGCTTAAGGTCCAGAATTGGGTCAAGCAAACAGGGCAACGAGTCGTCGCCCTGTTTGAGGGTCGCGATGCCGCCGGCAAGGGCGGCACGATCAAGCGATTTACTGAACACCTGAATCCGCGGGCGTCAAGAGTTGTTGCCCTGGAAAAGCCGACCGAGCACGAGTTAGGCCAGTGGTATTTTCAGCGTTACATTAAACATTTGCCAACCGCGGGAGAAATGGTCTTTTTTGATCGCTCCTGGTACAACCGCGCAGGCGTGGAAAGAGTGATGGGTTTTTGCAGTTCGCTTGAATATCTCGAATTCATGCGCCAGGTTCCTGATCTTGAGCGAATGTTGGCAAGATCCGGAATACGCCTGTTCAAGTACTGGTTCTCGGTCACCCGTGACGAGCAGAACAAGCGTTTTGACGCCCGGATTCATGATCCGTTAAAGCAGTGGAAGCTGAGCTCTATCGATGAGGAGTCTCGCGGTAAATGGGTGGAATACACGCAGGCCAAAGAGGCGATGTTTTTCTATACCGACACCGCCGAGGCTCCGTGGACAGTTATTAAGTCAGACGACAAGAAGCGCGCCCGTCTGAACTGCATGCAGCACTTTCTGTCCAGGCTTGATTACCCGGACAAAAATGAGCACGTTCTTCACGGTCCGGACCCGCTAATCGTCGGAACGCCATCACAGGTCATCGAAAAAGACCGGCACTTGTGGGGCTAGCCAGATAGCGAGTCCTGGATGGTGAACTGGTCGGCGTCTTTGGCAAACGCGAATCGTTCGCGGAATTTTTGTAGTGACTCGAGATCCAGCGTTGCGGTTGCCGAACCTTCCCGGTCTTCAAGGTCGGCAAAATCGTTGCCCAGATAATCGATGATCGCACTTCCGCCGATGTAGGGCAGGTCGTTGCCATCCTTGCCGACCCGATTGACGCCAGCGAGATAGGTCAGGTTTTCGATCGCGCGGGCACGTAATAGCGTAGCCCATGCATTGTGTCGCGCACTGGGCCAGTTTGCGACATACAGCAGCAGGTCATAACTGTCTCTGTTGCGGCTCCAGACCGGGAATCTCAGGTCGTAGCAAACCATGGGGCAGATGCGGAAGCCCTTTACCTCAAAGATCGTGAGTTCGTTGCCGGCCGCATAATGACTGTCTTCGTCAGCCAGTCGAAAAAGATGTCGCTTGTCGTAGGTCGCCATCGATCCATCGGGCTTGATGCAGATGAACCGGTTATAGAAATGGCCGTCTTCCTTGATAATGAGACTGCCGCATATTGCTGCGGATCGCCTGTCCGCCCATTCACGCATCCAGGTGACCGATTCTCCCCCCATCGGCTCCGCGAGCTGCGGGGCATCCATCGAAAACCCGGTCGTGAACATCTCGGGCAGCACGATCAGATCAGTTGATTCCTCGATGCCGTCAATCGCACGATCGAACATTTTTCGGTTTGCACCGCGGTCATGCCAGTGCAGTTCAGACTGGACGATACTGACGTCTAGAGTTGGCATAATTTGGCAGCGGCCGCTTCGAGCATTTCGTCATCTTTCGCGAAGCAGAATCTCAATTTCCTGCCGGATGGTGTCTGTGCGCAGAAAACAGATATCGGAATGGAGGCCACGCCAATTTCCCGGGTTAGCTGTTTCGCGTAAGTCACATCGTCAACGTCCGTGATCTTTGCGTAGTCGAGAATCTGGAAGAATGTCCCTTTGGCAGGGCGCAGTGTGAACCGCGAATTCTCCAGCAGTGCGCAGAATCGGTCGCGTTTGTCTGCATAGAAGCGAGGCAGCTCGGCGTAGTGCTCGGGCGTTTGGGGCATATAGTCGCCGAGCGCGTGTTGAATCGGAGAGACGACCGCATAGCAGACCCATTGATGAATCTTGCGGAATTCGATGGTCAGTTTTGCTGGTGCAACGCAGTAACCGACTTTCCATCCTGTCGCGTGATACGTCTTGCCAAATGAGGAAACGACGAATGTACGCTCCCATAATTCGTCGTGGCGAATAAAGCTCTGGTGTTCAGCTCCGTCAAATACGATGTGCTCGTACACCTCGTCTGACAACAGGTATACATCTGTGTCGCGTACGATTCCTGCCAGCGTGTCGAGGTCGTTTGCACTTAGAATGACCCCGGTAGGGTTATGCGGAAAATTCAGGATGATCAGCCGTGTCCGCTCGTTAATCGATTCTCCCAACCTGTCCCAGTCGATGTGATAGTCGGGATTGTCATCCGTTTCTATAAGTGGAATATGAACGGTCCTGCCGCCCGCAAGCGTCACCGCGGGTTCGTACGAGTCATAGGCGGGGTCAAAGACGATGACTTCGTCACCCTGGTGCACAGTCGCCTGTATGGCACTGAACAAGCCCTCGGTCGCTCCGTCGCAGACGGTCACTTCGTGATCAGGATCAACCTGGCGTCCATAAAGGAGGGCTACCTTTTCCGCAATGGCGCGCCTTAACTTCGGCACACCGACCATTGGGGCATACTGATTGCCATCGTTGTTCAGATAATGTGTGACCAGATCCAAAAGTGCCTGGTCCGGATTGAAGCTCGGATAGCCCTGCGAAAGATTGATCGCATTGCACTCGTCCGCGAGGGTGCTCATTACTGCGAAGATGGTCGTGCCGGTATCCGGCAGCTTGCTATCCATGGTTTAGTCCGTTTTTCAAGGTCGGCAGGTCTTAAGTGAGTGGGGGAACCTGCCAACCGTCCGGCATCGGTCCCTGATCGACGATGACTTCACGATGGTGACTCCAGGTGATTTGTATGGCTTCGAGCGTGCCGATTCCGGCGCCTCGCGGATCGCCACCCGGGCCGAACCAGTGATTCTGCGGTGCGCCCGTCGTTCGGGCGCGAATGCCGCAATAGGTGGTGCCATTCACCGTCGCTCCGAGCACCGCATTCTGGAAGGTAATGTCCTGGCTAACGACGGCAGCAGTCAGGTGATGCGACATGCGTTCGAGAATATCCAGAACTTTCGGCAGGTCCTTGTCGGTCCACGAAATAATGACCTGGAACGGACCGAACAACTCCGTAGTCACCAGGTCGAAATGCGCGCCGGCGGCCTCGTCAATCGGAACGCGAACGGCAGTGGCTTCCATCGCGCCGTAACATTCCGGAATCGAGTGACCTTCGAGTGGCTTCCCACCGAACAATAATTCGGCGCCAGGAATGGCCATGATCTTGCTGATGTGGTCGTGAATCTGGTCGTTGTTCCAGGTAAGAACCGGGCCCAGAGACAGGTCTTCCAGGCGCCTGCGAGCCGCAAGTTCAGCAATCTTCGGCAGCAGGGTTTCGGTCCAGTTTTCGTGCGCGAGGATGATGCTTTGCGCCGAGCACTTTTGTCCCGCAGCGTTATAGGCATCCTCGTCACATTGCCATGCGACGTAGTCGAGCCAGTCGGGATGATAATCCGGACCAATCACTTTCCAGTCGAAGCCCGCATCTTCGATTCTGACGGCTCCGTTCATCACGGTCGAAAGATGCTCTGCGACACCGCTCGAACCCGTGAACTGGATCAGCCGAATATGGTCTCTTCCGGCATCGATCAATTCACCCATCACAGTTCCACGACATTGAATCATGTCCAGATCGGTTGGTTTCAATCCTGCGGCAATCAGGAGGCGCACAAATTGCTCCAGGACGACGCTCACTTTCGATTCGGGCTTGATCAAAGGCCGGTTTCCCATTGCAAGGGCGCCCATCAGCTGCAGCGCGGGTATCTCCAGCGGGAAATTGAAGGGTGCAATAATCACCACGGGTCCGTACGGCCAGCGATAACCGCGTGATTCCTGGCCATTATGGTTGCCAGGATTGGAAAAACCACGAGCGAGAAAGCGCACGCCGTCTCCGGCCAGGTTTTCAAGAAAAACGCGTGTTACGACAACTTCACCCCTGCATTGCTCCCAGCTCTTTGGCATGACGCGCTGCGTGAGTTTTGTGAAGTAATCTTCTATGTGCGGCTCTGCCAACATTGCCGCGGCGCGCGCGCATACTGCGCCCAGGTATACGTACCGGTCGGGGTTTTTGAGCGGGTTGTGGACGCCGGATTTCGGGCAGCTCCGCAAGCCATCAATGTAGGGCCCATGCTCCCGCGTATCCGGGATCTTCAGGCAAACCTCGCCGTTCATCGGGTCAATGATGTCTTCGTATTCTCCATCCGCACCCGTCCATTTCCCGGCAACCAGGTTCTGCAAAATGCCCGGATTCCTGCCGGTCATGCCGTCATAGGGGTCGACGGTCGCGAATTCGGGTATTCGAGGCATTCTTTTCTCCTGGTTCCTGTTGGCTTGCCAATGGTCGTGAGCTCAGACCGAGAGAATAGCAACCTTGATACTGATCTGGCAGCTGATTTTGAATGCAGGTTCTATTTAGTGGCCGTCTGTCGACATTGTGTCCGGCCGTCGATGAGGCGATAATCGCCGCCGGTCCGCGTCGGCTTCCCCGCGACGGCTACCCGTGAACCCCGTCAGGCCCGGAAGGGAGCAGCGGCAGCGGTGACGCCGGGTGCCGGGGAGTGGTTGGCGCGGGCCACTTTATTTCCCCTGGAAATGATCATGAGGCTTAATCGCGCCTGCCTCTTTGGTTACACTGTTCGACCGCGCTGCAATAGCAAGACTACTCGGTTATCTGATCCTATATGAGTTACCTCGTACTCGCCCGAAAATGGCGACCAAAGAATTTCCAGGAAACGGTTGGGCAAAAGCATGTGCTTACGGCGCTTACGAACGCGCTGGATAGCGAACGACTACATCACGCTTATCTGTTCGCAGGTACTCGCGGCGTCGGCAAGACGACAATCGCCAGGATTCTGGCAAAGTCACTCAATTGCGAAACGGGCATCACATCGAAGCCTTGCGGGGAGTGCAGTGCCTGTCTGGAAATTGATGAAGGTCGATTCGTCGATCTTATCGAAGTGGACGCGGCATCCAGAACAAAAGTCGACGACACCCGTGAGTTGCTCGACAACGTGCAATACGCGCCGGCGCGAGGACGGTTCAAGGTGTATCTCATTGACGAGGTACACATGCTATCCAAGAGCTCATTTAACGCCCTCCTGAAGACGCTTGAAGAACCGCCACCTCATGTGAAGTTTCTCCTGGCGACCACGGATCCTCAGAAACTCCCGGTCACGGTTCTGTCGCGGTGCCTGCAATTTAATCTCAAGCGACTGACGCCAGCGCTGATCAGTGAACGGCTGGAGTTGATATGCAACGCTGAGTCGATCCAGTTTGAGCAGGGTGCGCTGGCAATGATGGCGCGCGCTGCTGACGGATCCCTCCGCGACGCGTTGAGCCTGCTGGATCAGGCGATTGCCTTCTGCGGTGGTGTCGTTGGAGAAGAGGGCGTCGGGTCAATGCTGGGCACCATCGACCGCCAGCATGTTAGTCGATTGATAGATCTGCTGGCGGACGGCGATGCCGCAGGGTTGATTGCAGCAATCGCAGCGGTCGATGAACAGTTTCCAGACTATGGAAGGTTGCTCGACGATCTGGCCAGGATACTGCAACGCATTGCCGTCTATCAGGCTGTCGGCGTTATTGATCAGGAAGATGACGTCGACGAAAAGCAGCTCGAGGCGCTTGCATCCAGGATAACAGCCGAAGACGTTCAGCTCTTTTATCAAATAGCGCTAATGGGGCGTCGTGACCTTCACCTGGCTCCTGACCCAAGGAGTGGCGTGGAGATGACGCTGCTGCGCATGCTGACGTTCAAGCCCGACGGCATTGCAGGGCAGGGTGGTGGCAGCAACGAAGCCAGCCAGGTGCCGCGTGCGCCAGGGTCAAAGACGCCGGTTGCGAAGGCTGTAAAACAACCAGTCCCGGTACGGTCGCCGTCGGCGGCAAGCGCGAGTTGGGCTGATCCCGACTGGGCACAGCTGATCGGTCAACTGGAACTTTCCGGTTTCAACAAACAACTTGCAAGCAACTGCGCTTATTTGCGCCGTGAGGCGAATACAGTCTTCCTGACGCTGGACGGTCGTTCCGAGTCTTACCTGACGCGACCCAGGCAGGCGGCACTTGCGGCGGCTTTGAGCGCGCACTTCGGCGAGGATCTGAAAGTTGATATTTCGGTGGGCATCGTTAAAAAGGAGACACCTGTGCAGAAGGAGGCCCGAAAAGAATCCGAAAATCTCGACGCTGCCAGGGCCGGATTGGAGGCCGATCCCAATATCAAGACATTGAAAGACATGTTCGGCGCTGAAATCGTCGCTGATTCGGTTGAACCCATCAATAACAACGCTGCTAACCAGGAGTAGTGAAATGAAAGGCGGTATTGGTCAGCTAATGAAACAGGCCCAGCAAATGCAGGCCGATATGCAAAAAGCCCAGGAGGAGATGGCCAACTTGACGGTCACCGGAGAATCCGGAGCTGGAATGGTGAAAATTACCATGACCTGCAAACACGAAGTTCGTGCTCTCGAGATCGACGCTACGCTCGTGGGCGATGACAAGGATATGCTGGAAGATCTGATTATCGCCGCATTCAATGATGCCGTGCGGCGGGTCGAGCAGACGGTGCAGGAGAAGTTCTCGGGAATGACGTCTGGCCTGAATTTGCCGCCGGGCATGAAACTTCCTTTCTGACCTGACGGATTAGCGCGATGTCATTCTCACCGTTGCTTATGCATCTTATCGACACGCTGCGTTGCATGCCCGGCGTCGGTCGGAAGTCAGCGCAGCGTATCGCTTTTCACCTTCTGGAGCGAGATCGAAGCGGTGCGCAGGACTTATCGGTGGCACTGGCGGAAGCCGTGAAAGGTATCGGGCATTGTGCGCGATGCCGCATGCTGACCGAACACGAAACCTGCAATATATGCTCAGATAATGGCCGCGATAGCACGCTCCTGTGCGCCGTCGAATCGCCCGCGGACGTCATGGCGGTGGAGGATGCAACCGGGTATCGCGGTTTGTATTTCGTCTTGATGGGGCACCTGTCGCCGCTGGATGGCATTGGACCTGACGAACTCGGAATGTCGGCGCTTGAATCCAGGCTGGGTGATGGGACAGTTATCGAATTGATCATCGCGACCAATCCGACCGTCGAGGGAGATGCAACGGCTCACTATCTCGCTGACCTGGCTGGCAAACATGATGTGCAGGCCAGTCGTATCGCCCACGGTGTTCCGTTGGGAGGAGAACTCGAGTACGTTGATGGCGGCACGTTGTCGCACGCTTTTTTTGGTCGGCGCGTCGTCGACTAATCGATCAGTAAATTGACGAGGACTGTTTGATGGCTGACCCGGATTGCCTTTTCTGCAAGATCGTAAGCGGCGAGATCAATGCAGATGTTGTGTTTGAGAATGACGACGTCGTCGCTTTTCGCGACATCAATCCGCAGGCGTCGACTCATGTGCTCGTGATTCCACGACGCCACATAGCGACCATTAATGAACTTGAAAGTGAGGACTCACATACGGTCGGCTCGCTCTTCCTGGCTGCTCGCGATATCGCAACTCAGGAAGGCATTGCGGAGGCTGGCTTTCGCACGGTCATGAACTGCAATGCCGCTGCGGGGCAGACGGTGTTTCACTTGCATTTACACGTTCTTGGCGGTCGCAATCTCGAGTGGCCGCCCGGCTAGCCGAATTTATCGCTTAGCCGTTGCGACGTGTTCATCAGTCGTTTGTAACTTTCATAGCGTCGGGCGCTAATCTCGCCTTCTTCGACGCCGGACTTGACCGCACAATTGGGTTCCCGCAAGTGTATGCAGTTTGCGAAGCGGCAATCCTGGCTACGGTTTCGAATCTCGCGGAAACCGTGGTTAACATCCTGCGCATTTTCAATCGATGGCGCATAGTCCCGCACGCCCGGTGAGTCGATTACGGCGCCATCCTCGGGAAGGGCAAGCATTACCGAATTAACCGTCGTGTGCCGACCCTCGCCGGTGCTATCCGATAATGTCCCCGTCCGCTGTGCGCCATCGCGAATGATCTTGTTTATGACACTGGACTTGCCGACGCCCGACTGACCGACAATGATCGAAATCCTGCCACTCATCGCGCGGAGCAATTTATCGAGATTTACGCCCGTTGTGGCGCTGCACTGAATCACCTCATGGCCGCAGGAAACATAGTCGTCGAGAATCGACTTCGTTATCTCCGATAGTGCGCGCAGATCCGTCTTGTTTAAAACGACTATGCCTTCGGCACCCATAATCTCCGCCGCAGCAAGGTATCGATCGATGATGTACCAATCCGGTTCAGGTTCAATTGCCGCCATCGCGACAACGCAGTCAACGTTGGCTGCCAGAATGTCTGTGCGACCACGATTGTCGGGACGAGTGAGCTCATTGGTCCTTGGGCAGATCTCCGTGATCAGCCATTCAGGTTCGTTGTGTATTGGCTCGGCGATCACTAAATCGCCGCAAACGGGTTTTAACTTCTTGCCCTTGATGCGGGCTTCTATTTCACCATGATGTTCCATTTGCAGCGTCATTCGCCGACTGTATGCGCCGATGACACGGCATTGCTGTTGGATTTCCACCGTCATCGCCAGACCTGCACCGATAAATTCCACTGGAGTGAACGTGCAGTATGCCGTTCGGCAATGATCCTTGCATCTCCGGACACTGATACACTACGCGCCGTAATTGACATCTAGGCTGGAGAACAGGAAACAGCATGGCAGAAAAGGCTCAGGATAATTCGGGAAACAAGGCGACCAACCTCATCTGGATCGATCTTGAGATGACCGGACTCGATACAACCGCGGATCACATTATCGAGATTGCGACGATAGTGACTGACGACCAGCTGAATGAAGTTGCCATCGGCCCTGAGCTGGTTATCGCGCAGTCTCGGGAAGTCATGGCTGCAATGGACGCATGGAATACAAAACAGCACGGGGAATCCGGCCTTATCCAACGCGTGCTGGAGTCTCCACTGTCGGTGGCTGAAGCAGAGGCACAGACCCTGGAATTCCTCCGCAAGCATGTCGAATCGGGCAAATCGCCAATGTGTGGCAACAGTATTTGCCAGGACCGGCGTTTCATGGCACGTCTAATGCCTGGGCTGGAGTCCTTCTTTCACTACCGGAATCTCGACGTCAGCACACTTAAGATTCTTGCTCAGACCTGGATGCCGGAAGTCGCCTCAGGCTACTCAAAGGATTCATCGCACAGGGCGTTGGATGATATACGCGACTCAATCGCAGAGCTGGCCTACTACCGGGAAAAGATGTTCGTCTCCTGACATCCACGGGCAAAGACTGTGAACGATAAACCGACTGCGCCTGCCACCGACCGGAATCGTGATGCGATTCTTGAAGTGTTGCGGCAGGAATTTGAGCAGGTTTCCTCGGTTCTGGAAATTGGCTCTGGCACGGGGCAGCATGCAATCTACTTTGGCGACAAGATGCCATGGCTTGAATGGCAAACCAGCGACCGGTCCGAAAATCATCCGGGTATCAACGCATGGGTTGCTGAATCATCCCTGCACAATGTTCGATCAGCGCTGGATCTGGACGTCGAAAAAGTAACCCAACTGGCGGAGGTCTATGACGCGGTCTTTTCGGCGAATACGGCACATATCATGAGTTTTGATGCCGTTATTTGCATGTTTGCCATTGTTGGACGGACGCTGCGAGAAGGTGGCGTGTTTTGTCTTTATGGACCATTCAAGCTGGACGGGGATTTTACCAGTCCGAGCAATCAGGCGTTCGATCGGTCTTTGCGCTCGCAGGATCCGAAAATGGGTATCCGCGATTTCGAGACGTTGCTGGAGCTTGGTATGGAGAATGGTCTGCGCACGGTACGCCGGTATGCGTTGCCGGCTAACAACATGCTGCTGGTCTGGAGAAAAGAGCAACAAACGGAGGATGTACTGAATGGCGAGTCATAAAGGGGGGTGTCACTGTGGTCGTGTGCGTTTCGAATTCGACGCTCCTCCACAGGCGACACTGAGCAACTGCAATTGCAGCATATGCCGAATGACCGGGTACCTGCACCTGATCGTCGAGAGTTCGGACTTCAGGTTGACCAGTGATGAAGAGAATATTTCCTGCTATACGTTCAACACGGGCGTCGCGAAGCACTATTTCTGTAAACAATGCGGCATCAAGTCGTTCTACGTACCGCGATCGCATCCTGACGGCGTCAGCGTCAACGCCAGGTGCATCGATCCCGGTACATTTACGCCGGCTGGCATTGAAGATTTCGATGGCGCGAACTGGGAGAAAAATATTCACCTGCTGCACAAGAATTCCTGACAGTCGCCAATCGGCGACAGCGAATTGCGCTAATGAACAATGCGCTGGTGCGCGAAATGTTGATGCCTTATAGTTGGCGCAAATTGGCTTGTGATCATCTATGACTATGAACAAGAAAATCCTGCGACAGGCGCTCATGCTCGTATCCGGTCTCGCGCTATCAATCTCCGCAATGGCTGAGTCAGCCTGGGTCAGCGATCAATTCGAGGTCATGCTGCGCACGGGTCCAAGCACCAATAATGCTATTCAGCTGCAGATAGACAGTGGCACCGAGCTTGAAGTCCTTGGCGAAGATGTCGAGGCCGGTTACACGCAGGTCAGGACCGGCGGCGGCACAGAAGGCTGGGTTCTCAGTCGCTACCTGATGAACGAGCCGTCGGCACGGGAACAGCTGATTACGCTGACCCAGCAGCTGACGGACGCAACATCTGATAGCAGCGGCCTTGGCAGCCAGTTGAGCGCTCTGCGTGGCGAGTTTGACAGCGCGACGCGGCAGATTCGCGAATTGGAGCAGGATAAAATGAACCTGCAGGGGGAGCTGGACGAAATCACGCAGAAAGCAGCCGACACCCTTGCCATCGATCGGCAGAATCAGAACCTGCAGCAGCAGCTGACGGACGCTGAAATCAAGGTAAGCCTGCTTGAACAGGAAAATGAGGATCTTTCCGGCCAAACCACCAGGAACTGGTTTATCACCGGTGCCCTGGTTTTACTTGGCGGTGTGCTGGTGGGCCTGGTGCTGCCGCGCATGAAGTTCCAGCGGCGGTCCAGATACGATAGTTTCTGAAAACCTACACCGTCTTGCCGGCCAGGAACATCCAGGTTTCGACTACAGTATCGGGATTGAGGGACATACTTTCGATGCCTTCATCCAGGAGCCAGCGGGCAAGATCCGGGTGATCCGAAGGACCCTGGCCACAGATGCCAACATATTTCCCCTTGGCGACGCAGGCCCTGATGGTCATCGCCAGCATGGCCTGGACTGCCTCGTCACGTTCGTCGAAAAGATCGGCGATCAGCGCGGAATCCCTGTCGATGCCAAGCGTCAGCTGTGTCATATCGTTTGAACCAATAGACATTCCGTCAAAGTGTTCGAGATACTGATCCGCCAGCAGCGCATTGGTAGGCAACTCTGACATCATGATGATCTTGAGATCGTCTTTACCCCGTTCCAGGCCGTTTTCGGCAAGAATGTCGATGACCTGCTTCGCTTGCGCGACCGTTCGAACGAATGGAATCATGATCTGCACATTCCTGAGGCCCATGTCATTCCTGACTTTCTTCAGTGCCTCACATTCGAGGTCAAAACAGGGGCGAAAACTTTTCGCTACGTAGCGCGCAGCCCCTCTGAAGCCGAGCATCGGATTTTCCTCGGAGGGTTCGTACTTGTCACCGCCGATCAGGTTAGCGTATTCGTTCGATTTGAAATCGGACAGGCGGACGATAACGGGCTCAGGCGCAAAAGCCGCGGCAATGGTGGCAACACCCTCTGCCAGTTTCTCCACAAAAAAGCCGACCGGATCATCGTAGCCCGCCATTTGCTCGTCGACAGCTAATTTCGTGTCCTCGTCAAGCTGGTCATATTCGAGTAGCGCGTTGGGATGTACACCAATCATGCGGTTGATAATGAACTCGAGTCGCGCCAGTCCCACGCCGTGATTTGGAATATTGGCGAAGTCGAAAGCCCGGTCGGGGTTGCCGACATTCATCATGATTTTGACCGGAATTTCCGGCAGGGAATCGAGCTCGATGTGTGTTTCATCGAAGGGCAACATGCCTTTGTAGATGAATCCTTCGTCGCCCTCGGCGCAGCTGACGGTCACGTCCTCCCCATCGGGAATGGCAGTGGTGGCGTCTCCGCAGCCGACGACTGCCGGGATGCCAAGTTCCCGGGCAATGATGGCGGCATGGCAGGTTCGGCCGCCGCGATTCGTCACGATTGCTGATGCGCGCTTCATTACAGGTTCCCAGTCAGGATCGGTCATGTCCGAGATCAGAACGTCGCCAGGCTGGATCCGGTCCATTTCGCTGACGTTGCGGATAACTTTGGCTTTTCCTTGCCCGATCTTGTGCCCAATACTTCGGCCGGTGGTCAAAACATCGGATTGGGCCTTGAGCGTAAAGCGGTCAATCGTGTTGCCGCTGCGGCTCTGAACCGTTTCCGGGCGAGCCTGCAGGATATACAGTCGCCCGTCAGAGCCGTCCTTGCCCCATTCGATGTCCATCGGGCGGTCATAGTGTTTTTCGATGGTCACGGCTGTCCGCGCCAGCGCTATGATGTCTTCGTCACTGAGCGAAAAGCGCAGACTGTCTGCCTCATCCACATCGACCGTAGCAACTGTTTTGCCGGGTACCGGGTTGTCACTGAACACCATCTTGATCGCTTTGCTGCCAAGATTTTTGCGCAGAATAGGGTGCTTGTCGTCTTCCAAAGCGGGTTTGTAGACGTAAAACTCGTCCGGGTTGACGGCACCTTGCACCACCGTCTCGCCAAGGCCATACGAAGCCGTGATGAAGACCGCATCGCGGAATCCGGTTTCCGTGTCCAGTGTGAAGATAACGCCTGCTGAACCGATGTCACTGCGCACCATGTACTGAACGCCCACGGATAGCGCCACGAGTGAATGGTCGAATCCCTGGTGGACCCTGTAGGCAATGGCACGATCGTTGAACAATGATGCAAAGACCTGATGCAGTGCATCGATGAGATGGTCAAGGCCCCGAACGTTCAGAAAAGTCTCCTGCTGACCGGCAAACGATGCGTCCGGCAGATCTTCTGCGGTCGCCGATGAACGGACCGCCACAGCGATATCGCGACCTCCGGACATCTCGCCCCAGGCTGTGCTGATCTGGGCCGTCAGTTGCTCAGGTAATTCCGTTCCCATAATCCATTTGCGGATGTTCTTCCCGGCGGTCGTTAACGCATCGATGTCGTCGACATCCAGAGCCTTGAGCGTTGCGTGGATTCGTTTATCCAGACCATCGGTTGCCAGGAAATCCCGGTACGCAGCGGCTGTCGTTGCGAATCCGCCTGGAACGTCCACGCCCAGGCTGGCGAGGTTGGCAATCATTTCTCCCAGCGACGCATTCTTCCCGCCAACGATTTCAACATCGTTCATTCCCAGCTGGTCAAGCTTGATGACGTACGGCTCCAATTCTGACTCCCTTGTGTTAATTCCTAGGAAATGGACAATCCAATATCGATCACAAAATAGCGGTCTGCCACGAAGAACAAATGGCGATCAGGGATTTTATACATTATGAGTGAGCGTACCGTCTTCTTTCTGTCTGACCAGACCGGAGTCACCGCTGAAACTCTTGGGCACAGTCTACTGACGCAATTCAGTGGCCAGGATTTTAGGCAGGTGACTTTGCCATTTATAGATAGCGAAGACAAGGCACGGGAAGCCGTTAAAAAAATCAATTTAGCGGCAAAAACAGGCGCGCAGCGTCCCATCGTCTTCTCGACTCTCGTGCAGGATGAATTTCGTGCGATTCTACGCAAAGCGAAGGGCCTGCACCTTGACATATTCGACGCTTTTCTGGAGCCGCTGGAAGAAGAATTGCAGCAGAAATCGACTCATGAAGCCGGTCGCGCTCATGGCATGAGCGATATCGAGAGTTATATGAAGAGGATCGAAGCGACTAACTTCGCGTTGGCCAACGATGATGGTGGCGTAACACGCAATTACGAGGTTGCCGACGTTATACTGCTCGGTGTTTCGCGATCGGGAAAAACGCCGACCTGTCTCTACCTGGCGCTTCAGTATGGTGTCTATGCCGCAAATTTCCCCCTGACAGATGAAGAGTTTGATAGCGGCAGTCTTCCGGATTTTTTGGTGAGTCAGAAAGAAAAATTATTCGGCCTGACGATTGCGCCAACCCGACTACAACAAATCAGAAAGGAGCGCCGCGCGTTGGGCCAATACGCTTCCGCGCAACAGGTTCGCTACGAGTTGCGGGAGGCTGAAAAGATTTTCAAAAAATATGGCGTGCCACACATTAATACGACCGAGTTCTCGATCGAAGAGATTGCCAGCAGAATCCTCAATAGTACCGGTGTTGAGCGTCGAGTGCGACCCTGATTTTCTTGCTAAAAAGTTAATTTTCGGAATCAAACTTGCATAGCTTTTGATTCAGAAATGCTGTGCTATATTCGGACCATGTTGCGAGATTATCAACTTGTTCCGGAAACAGTCGTCAGGCCAGGAAGTTTTGTTGGACTGATGACGCTGTATGAAAGTAACTATCTGCGTCTGTTACAACTCGTTCCGGAAATTCATCGCCTCGATGGGTGCTACCGCTCGGTGGTCGCCGGCGATTGCAACCTGCATCTCGAAATCCTGGAACGAAGTCGCTACACGGTAACGATGTCATTGTCTTATTTGTTCGAGGAGGATGGTGTTCGAGTTGCGGATCCGGATATGAAAGTGCGCCTGTACCTTGACGGACACCTGGCAGAGGCGATGCGCTGTTCCGGCGATCATCGTCATGCCGAGCTACGCCGGTTGAGCAGGGCCAATCGCAACGAACTCGATGCACGCTGGCGGCGCAATATCGTGCTGAATAAATGGCTGGAGTACCTGATGGACCAGGGCCACATGATTCTTGAGCGCTGACTCCACTCGAAATTCCATGTCATAGAAGCGCCAAAACTGTCGATTCAATCAAGGATTGACAGTCGTTGTCTTGTCATCATCTCACCTGTGCATTGCACATATTCCAGCGTTTGCTGGATCGTCATTATGTAAAAGGGATTTGTATTGTCCAGTTTGACGGCAATCTTTGGCAGTTCCGAGGAGAAAGCACAGGACAGCGATAAGCTGATGGACCTGTACTGGAATCGTGCCGAGTTAAAAAAAGAATTTGCCGGCATGCGCAAAGAGCAATTCCGTTTGCAGGACAAAGTTAAGCAACAGGAAGGGGCAACTGCCCGACTGCAGCAAAGACTAGAACACCTGGAGGATCTGCTGGTAGATCCGCAGCTTGCACATAACGTTATCGTTTTCTATCAGCTACGCGGCCTTGGTCTGCAGTGCGAACGAAAACTGGCCAAATTTGCAGAGCAACTGAAGCGGCAGCGGGAACAGAAGCGGCATGACAGTCTGCTGGAAGACTGGAAGCGGGACCTTCGCAAGGAATCCAAGGTTGTCGAGCTGGAGCTCCTGGAAAAGCGCGATTCGGTGCTGCAGTTGGAGGATCAACTGCAAGCCGAGCAGCGACGTTTGACATCAATGAGTGGATTGATGCGACTGTTTCGCGGCCGATCGGCCATGAAAAAGATAGACAGCATCGCTGAGCAAATTGAGCTAGGCGCTCAGGAAGACCAGATGATCGTTGCCCGGTTGGACGAAATCAAAAATCGTCAGCCCCCGGATCATCAGGGACTGGATATGCCAACCAAGCGCTCAATCAACTTGATGATTCTTGCGTTTGCGCAGCAGCTTTACATACATTTTTCAGATGCCGGTATTGCCGATCTCGTCAAAGAGGCGACGGAAAAGAGCGTTGGCGCCATTAATTACGGTACTCGCTACGAGTGCGGGCTGCTCCTTGATCGGATTGGCAAGAGTGCTGAAGGCATGGAGCAAAGTGCTGATTTCGCCGACGTCCTGCAAAAGCGGGCGAAACTTCTCAGCGAAATTGCAAAGTTTGCGGGCGACAGTGATGCCGTTCCCCTGGCGGGAACTGTAGCAACGGTCTTTCGGATTGATTCGAACGGTTTGGTTCGCGAAAGCGAAGGCAACCTGGCCAGCGAAAACTACTGGGGAATCTCAAAAATATTTAGCCGGTAGGGCAGGTTTTCGCGGTTAGATGTCGGTGCGAAACATCTGTCGTTGCAGCAATGGCAAGTCTTGCTGTTCATCGGCAGCAGGCGACGGCAGCGCCTTGTAACGAAAATTTGTGGTACCTGTTTCGTCTTCTGCTTCTGCCAACGGAGATGAGACAGCGTCCTGTACTACGTCTATCTCCAACTCCGCGTCATCACGTGCAAAATCAAATATGTCGCGCAGAACTGATGCTACCCTCGGCGTGAGGTACAAATATGGCGCCGCACGGTCGGTGGCACGCTGATCTGTCTCCAGTTCATCGATAGTGGAATTCTCAACTTCGATGGATACGTGGTCAACGGGGGTTATTGAAAGGGCCGCCAGCGGGCTCTCAAGGACGTCTGCGGGTCTCACATGAGCGTCGCAGTCCGCCTTATTCGTGGTCGCTCCCAATGCGCTCGCTCCCCACCCAACACCCGCAATCAATGCCACCAGCAGTAATCTGTGGCCTGCTGTCGTGATCTTCCCTGACGGATGTTTTATGTCCACAGCGACCTCTACGCGGTTTGAATCAGGTAGGTTGGTGTTGTACTTCAGTATAACGCCGGATTCTGGTCTTGCAAGCGAAAACTGGCCTTGTCCTCAATGGTCCGTCTTGTGCGGCCTGTGCAGGCGCAGCTCCTCATTGTCCGATTTGTGCGGCTTGTGTAGGCGCAGCCTTAATCTCGCGTAATACTGCGAGATCGGTAACGATGGCGGCTGCCTGGTCGAGATGGATATCCGGGGCCTCCAGCGTTTCGAGTTCTTCGACAGTTGCCAGCGGCTCAAGCTGCAAGGCCGCCCGTCGCTGGTTCTCGCGAGCCAGTCGATTGGCCATATCTTCTTCACGCTCGACGCGTCTCTTCTCAATGTTCAAAGACATGGTCTTGCGAGACCTGACCTCCTCGATATCACGAATTCCCTCGAGCAGATACTGAAAATCGGGATCATCCTTTGCCCGTGAAATATGGTTTGCCGTCAGCGAGTTGATAGTGGTGTCGAGCGGCGAGCCGGCACGAAAATCGGTCGTGCGAATAGTATCCCAGGGCAGTGCGCTGTCGCGCACACTTTCGCCGACGACAGTCGCGTCTATAGGCGAGGGCAGTGCAATGTCCGGATCGACGCCGCGATGTTGCGTGCTTTCGCCCGTCACCCGGTAGTACTTGCCGATCGTCAATGTCAGTTGTCCAAGCCCTTCATCGTCAGGGCGACGAACGTATTGATCAAGTGAATAGAGATTCTGCACCGTCCCTTTGCCGAAAGTCTGCTGGCCGATGATGACGCCACGCGCGTAGTCCTGAATGGCGGCGGCAAAGATTTCTGAAGCTGATGCACTGTATCTGTTGACGAGAACGGCCAAGGGGCCCGTATAGGCAACTCGCGGCACAGGATCCGGATCGTCGAGCCTGCTAATGCGTCCATTGGAGTTTCTCAATTGCACGACTGGCCCGTTGTCAATGAAAAGTCCCGACAGCGCGGTTGCCTCAGTAAGGTGGCCGCCGCCATTGTTACGCAAGTCGATTATCAGGCCGTCGATGCCTTGGGCTTCCAATTCTCCAATCAGACGCTTTACGTCTTTGGTCGTACTGGTGTAATCCTTGTCGCCGTTACTGAGTGCGCGATAATCGCGGTAGAAGCTCGGGACATCGATAACACCGATTGACCAGTCTCTTCCATCCCTGGGAATGGTCACAATCTCGCTCTTGGCTGCCTGCTCTTCGAGTTTTACCTGATTCCTCGTCAGTGTGATTATTTTCTCTTCAGCGCCGGGCAGGGTGCCGGCAGGCATTACCTGCAGACGGACCACGGTTTCAGCGGGCCCGCGAATCAGTTGCACAACATCGTCGAGACGCCAGCCAATGACATCCACCAATTCCCCGTCGTCGCCCTGTGCGACGGCCGTGATCTTGTCTTTCGGCTGCAGCGCTCCGTCGATCGCGGCGGGGCCGCCAGGAATGATATTGCTGACCATGACGAAGTCGTCTTCAGTCTGCAGCGATGCGCCAATACCGAAGTACGACAGGCTCATCTGGATTCGATACTCCTCGGAGTTTCGCGGCGACAGATAGCTGGAGTGCGGATCGAGCGTATGCGCGAACGCATTCATGAAAGTCTCGAACACGTCGTCGCTCTTGATTTGATCCATGCGCTTGGCAAACGTGGCGTAGCGTTTTTCCAGGACCTCCTGGATATCAGGCCACTCCTTGTCGGCCAGGGCGAGGCTCAGTGCGTCGTTCTTGACACGCTTGCGCCACAATTCATCGAGGTCGTCGGTCGATGCGGCCCAGTCAATATCTTTCCGGTCGAACTGATAAATCTCGTCGACGGAGAAATCCGGCTCCGATTCCAGTTGTGTCCGCGCGAACGCTAATCGTTGTCGCACCCGGGTACGATAGACGTCGAACATTTCAAATACCGGATTGAGAGGCTCCGAACGCACCATGTCATCCAGCTTATAACGATAGCGTTCGAATGCGGCGATATCCGACGCCAGGAAATACATGCGATTGTTATCGAGCGCTTCTACATACCGATCCAGAACCAATGACGACAAATCATCATCCACTGACGCGTGCCGGTAGTGGGATTTCTGAATAAATTCAGTAACCAGCTGACCAATCTTTTCGTGTCGTGGAACAGGAGACAGTTGATCATCCGCCGTGTCAGCAATAATCGGCGTTGCAGCAGTCGCGGCGGCAACAGCCAGCAGGGCTATTACGATCTTTCCCCTCGGGCCAGTCAGGTATGTCGTCAAAGCGCTCTCCATGGTCGCGTGCTGCCACGCAGCCTTCATCCAATGGGATAGGCTAGTTGGCATAAGCCCTTCAATCAAGGGCGAATTTGGCAATTTTGGTGCATTGTGGGCAACTAAGCTGAATCCATGGGTAAAATAGCACCATGCTTCCGCTCACGGTTATTACCGGAATACTACTTGGCTCCTGCCTGTCCATCGCGTTCAGTCTCGCCGCGGTGCTGATCATCTTCCTGCTCCTTGGCGCTGATTACCCGCGGCTGGAGTACGAATTTGGCTCACTCATCGCAAGTTTTTCGCTATTCACTGCTATGACCGCGATTACGGCTGCGAGTTTCTATGCGTTGATAAAACATCACCCCGCGCGCTGGGCGGCCCAGGGCGTCATGTGGTTCGGTCTGCTCGGGACTGGGGCCTATTACTGGCCCTGACCGAATCGAAACTGCTTGTGAACGCTTGCGCCCCGGGGCGTGTAACTACAGGATTTTAGGCCGTTTTCGACCCTTCGTCGCGGATTCTCGCCGCCGCCGCATGCGTGCCTGAAGCTCAGCGCGACGGCCATCGAGCCAGGAATCACGGGTTATGTCAGATGTCTTGCTCTTGATTCCCTTGCGCCGATCATGATTCAGCCGAAAATCGCAAAAGTCCTCGTAGGCGTCGATCTCATGCCTGAGCTCGCGCACGACCAGTTCGATCATGATGGCATCATCCAGCAGGCCGAGGCCGGGAATATGATCCGGAATGAGGTCCTCCGGTTCTGAAAAATAGGCCAGCGCGTTGAGTACCCGCACCGTGTCTTTCTGCGGCAAGCGCCATTCGTGGTCGGTCAGCATGCGGATCATGATTTCGAGCTTCGACAGGCGATCCAGAACGAACTGGGGGATTTTCTTCCTGTCGACATTCGCAAGGATCGCCTCGGCCGCGGCAACAATGTCCTCAGGCTGCAGCTTAGCTGACGCCTTACGGGCTTCACGCATAATCAGCCGAAAATGTTTGAGGTCGTCGTCGTCAAGGTCGAATGAGATTCTTAATCCCACGTAGAGTTTGCTCCAGAAAATCGTGGCGTGCAGACTAACCGGGAGACCAAATGTGGTCAATTCATGGGCGATTGCGCTGGGTGATTGCGCCGTCTACTTGCGCGAGCGAGAAGAATCCCAGGATTTGGAACGATCGAATCGGCCGGTGTTGTACGGGTCAATCCCGTCTTCTTCTATCGAATCCAGCAGCGAATCGTCGAGGATTTTCAAGGTTTCGTGAGTACCGGTATCTTCACGGACGTATTTGTTCCGCATAAGAACGTTCTTCCCCGGACCGCCGTCAACAATTTCGCCGTCAACGTTGCCGGAGAAATCGACTGCCGGGCGGGCGACCGGCTTTACAGGGCGTGGCTTTGGTGCCTGTCGGGCGGTTGCCTTGCGCAAGACGGATGGTTCGGCAGGCTGGTCCCTGCCGAATCGATCGATTAGCCAATTAAAGAAGCTTTTCATTGTTGCCCGTCGCGCCTGTGGTCATAGGGATCTCTGATTTCCACACTATAGTCGTGCATCCAGCCAATGATGTGCCTTCGTTAACATAATTTCTATGAAATATACGATAATTTGCTGTAATGCAAGGAAAAAGTGTGAACAGCGTCACACTATCACTGTCCGGAATGCAGCCGCATACCGGGATCCAGCGACGAATCCTGTTAGTGCCGGACGCTTCCCAGCCGCCGAAAACTGTGCAAAGTGAGCCGCATTAACTGCCAGACAACGTACGGCGCCAGCGCAAGAAACCAGACTCCCAGGTCACCCGCGCGAAACCGGTTGTGCAGCTCGCCGTAGAACGCCGAAAACCCGGTACCGCCATAGTCGCCAAACAGTGAATCACCAATCAGATAAATGATGCTCGGAAGGACAAAGATGCCTGCAAAAAACAAAACAAGGAACAAGGCACATTCGCGCTCGAGTCTGTTCTTTGGCACTGCGCTGTCTGTGGACATTCGACGACTCATTGATATTGGAACGGGCCAACCTCAATTGCGGTTGGCAGCACTATGATCGCTAATCGTTTATCAAGCCGTGAAGGAGGTCAAGCAGGAATTGCGTGGTCAGATTTAACCTGGATCGGTTTTCACGATGTCTTCGGCTATACGTCGACGTCGAAAGACAGTGACAAAAAGATGCAGGCATCCGGCGGAAAAGAGAACGTAGTGGGGCACAATCCAGTACCAGGCACCGATGTATAAGGTCGCCGCCAGCGCCGTCACTCCTGCCAGTAAGTAGAACATCGGCAGGCTGTCATACAGAATTTTTGGTAACCAGATCTTGCGATTTATCAGGTTATAGGAGTTGCGCGGCAGCACTGCTGACGCGGTGAAATCCATTTCGCCGGGGCGCGCGTTCGATCGCATTTGTTCTTGCCGTCTTCTTTGCCAAGAATGTACACAACTCTAGCTGAGTGCGAGCAAAGATGGCGTGATTGCTCTCACAGAAAGAGAAACGCCAGAATTTTTGGTTAACGCTTGGTGCGTTCTTCGTATCTGAAGTCGGTCGTGCCGATGGTCACAATGTCGCCGCTCTGAAGAATTCTCTCGGTGACTTTCACGTCATTGACAAACACGCCATTCTTGCTACCCCAGTCGATGACCCGCGTTTGGTTATGATCGATCGAGATGACAGCGTGTCGTCGACTTATGTACTGCATATTCAGCTGAATGTCATTGTTCGACGTTCGACCTATGGTGAGGCGATCCTTGAACAGCGGAAACCGTAATTCCTGGCCATCCGCGTTGCCGATCAGTTGTCGGGTCAAACTGTCTTTATCAGCAGGCGCCTGCTCTTCATCACCTTCAGACTTAAAGCCATCGATTTTATGAAGTCCGTTGCCGCCCTCATCTTTGAGTACGATCGAGTCACTTCGATCAGACATTTCATGCATCAACTCCGTAATGACCGAGTCCTTGTTGCGCAGGTTTCGTTCGAGATCATCCGCATCGCGACGCGCCTTTTCGAGCTGTCGATTGAGTTCAGCCAGGGACTCGCTCGATTCCTGTTCAACCTCTCCAAGTTGCGCTTCGAGTGCTTGTCGAAAACTTCTGTGATCCACCAGATCGGAGACCAATTGTTCATTCATTGTTTCCTGACCCGCCATCGTCTCTTCCGCCGCACCTAACTCGAAGCGAATCTGTCGAATCTCGGCCTCAAACTTTGTTTGCAGGGACTCGTTGGACTCCTTGAGGTGCACCGAACGTTCGCGCTCCGACTCAAGCTTGCTTGTAAGCTCGTTAATGGCCGTGTTTGCCGCATCCAGTCCCGCTTCAAGTTTTTCGCGCATCGCCACAGAGACTTTAGATATTGAGATCTGATCCTGCAGCTGCATGCGCAGGGCGTCAGCGTAGCCGGATGATTTGTCGCGGTCTTGCTGTAATTCAGTGAGTGCATGTGCCTGAGCATCAAGTTGGCCGGCTTGTTCTTCAACCTGCTTCCGCAAATTGGCGAGTTCTCGCTTGGCGTCCTGGTGCAGCGCTTTCTCAAGTTCACGATTCTGCTTGCGGAGCTTGCGTACCTGGGATTTTTGGCTGGCCAGATCATCCGACGCCGATATGTACTGCTCACGTGATCGAATCAGTTGCGTGTTTCGCGATTCCAGTTCAGCTGACAGGGTCTCCCATTCTGACGTTTTGCCGGACAATTGTTGCACCGCGTCCTGCAGGCTTGCGTTCAGATTCGCCCATTCAGACTTGCGAGCATCGACATAGCTCTTTAGTTCCGCAACCTCAATTTTTGATACGTGAAGGTCATGTGAGAGCCTCTTCTGTGCTTTCTCAAGTTCGATTTTGTCCGGGCTGCGTTTCTGACTCGATAATTTTCCGACTCGTTTTTCCAGCGATGCGATCTTCTTATCCTTTTTCGCCGTATCGCTTTCCAGGGTGCGAATTTTTCCTTTGAGTTCCTTCGTCGTAGTAACCAGTCCGTCTGACTTGTCTTTCAGGCGTGACGCTTTTTTGACTGCACCATCAAATTCTTGCTGCAAACTCGTTCGATCTTTGAGCTCGGAGTCGAGTCTCTGCGCCAGGCTCTCCCGTTCTCTGACTTCGGAATCGAGCCGTTGGGAGAGTTCCTCGCGACCGTCGGTTTCAGATTCCAGCTTTCGTAACGTCTCGTCGAGACGTGTCTGTGCACTATGCGATTGAGTCTTCAGATGTTCCGCATTCTTGACAGCTTCATCGAGTCGCTGTTGCAGGCTCTTGCGATCTGTTACTTCAGATTCGAGCTTCTGTGCCAGGTTCTCGCGTTCCTTAACCTCGAATTCGAGTTTCTCTGCGAGACCTTGTCGCTCGCTGACCTCCGAATCAATTTTTTGCAATGCCTCTTCAAGGCGTGCCTCCGCGCTGTGCAGCTCAGTCTTGAGGTGTTCCGCATTCCTGGCAGACTCGTCGAGTCGCTGTTGCAGGCTTTTCCTGTCATTGGTTTCCGAGTCGAGCTTCTGAAGCAACTCGTCGAGACGCTTCTCACTATCAAGTAGCTGATCCTTCAGGTGTTCAGCGTTGGTGATCGCATCGTCGAGCTTTACCTGGGTGTTTCTGCGACCTTCGACCTCCGCGTCAAGTGTCTTGGTCAGTTCATCGAGTCGTCCCTCTGCACTGCCCGATTGCGTCTCCAGTCTTTGCGCATTCTTGATCGAGTCATCCAGTTTCTGCAGGAGATCGTTGCGCGCCTCGACTTCAGCATCAAGTTTTCGCAGGGCCTCGTCGAGACGGGCTTCGGTAATACCCGCCTGGGTTTTTATATCGTCTGCTATTTCGATGCGCGCTTTGAGTTCTTCGCCGAGGCCTCGCTGCTTGCCACTCAATTGCTCAATCTGGTAGCGCAGGCTTTCCAGCTCTGTTTCCCGATCTGTGAGCAAGGCGCGTAGTTCCGCCCGCGAATGATTGGAAAGGCCTGCATCCTGGTCATCGATATCGAAAGTCTGCGCATCTACTTCGATTTCGGGTCCGTCGTCGCGCATCGCACGCAAAAGCCGCCTGACCTCGCGTTCGGATGTTGAGTCGGTATCGTTTGAGGCGACTAATTTATCGGATTTTTTGTTCTTATTAGCCATCCAGAAATTCTAACACGGCAACTCTGAATTTGCCGGCCGGAGGCTTCAACATTTGGTATTTCGTTAAATACAAGATCGATTGAACTTAATCACATGCAACGGTTCTGCCGGCGGCCCAGCGCCGCAGCAAATCAACTTTTTCAGCCATCACGACGGATAGCGGCCGGGTCTGTTTCAGCTCAGCCAGGAGCAGCTCAGTCGTTAGGGAACTCTTGTGCGCATGCGCAGCATACAGTGCAGATACAATTGCCTGCTCTATTTCCGCACCGGAAAAGCCATCCGCCGCCAAAGCCACTTTTTCGAGTTCGATCGCGTTGCTGTCCTGGCCACGCATTCGCAGGTGAATCTCGAAGATCTGCTGCCGAATATTGATAGCGGGCAGATCGACAAAAAACAACTCGTCAAATCGGCCCTTGCGGACCAGTTCCGGCGGTAGTGAACTAATGTCGTTCGCCGTGGCAACTACAAAGACATTGCTTTGCTTTTCGGCCATCCAGGTAAGGAAGCTTCCCAGTACCCGTTGTGTGGTTCCTGTCTCACCCCCTTTCCCTGCGAGTCCTTTTTCGATCTCGTCAATCCAGAGAACGCAGGGCGACATGACATCAGCGGTCTTTAATGACTCTCTGAGGTTGCGCTCAGTCTCCCCGTGGTATTTGTTATAAAGCGTCGCAAAGTCGAGTCGCAGAAGGGGCAGATCAAAAATCCCGGCGGTTGCTTTTGCCGCCAGACTTTTTCCACAGCCCTGAACGCCGATCAGGAGAATTCCTTTTGGCCTGTCGAGATGGGTTGCGCCAGGTTCCGCGTGAAAGGCAGGTTTTCGCAAGTTCAGCCATCGCTTGAGATTCGAGAGCCCGCCTACGTCACTGAACTTCGCCGTGTCGTACTCGAAGTGCAAAATACCGCCGCGGTTGAGCAGCTCGTATTTTGCCTGCATTACGTCCGGCAAGTCGCTCTTGGTAATTGCTCCGTCGTGAAAGATGGCATTCCGCGCCAGTTGTTCGGTATCGCGATCGGTCAGGCCGGCCAGGTTTTGAATCAGGAGCTCGTAGGCTTTTCGATCCGTCTGTACGCGCGATCCAGGATTCTCGTTCGCATACTCGGATGCGATTCGTTTGATAATTTTTTCGCGCTGTTCTTCCGTCGGCAGACCCATGTCGAATCTGGCTGTAAAACTTTCCAATTCCTGCGGTAATTCAACTTTATGGCTGAGGAGAATGAGCTGGCGCGGAATCTCGTTGTAGCGCATACAGATATCTTTCATCAGGCGAATGTTGACTGGATCCTGCAGGTAGGGATGAAAGTCCAGTAGCGTGTAGATTCCTGGCTTCGTGACAGCGCGTATATGTTTCAGTACGTCGGGTGGTTCCGCATTATGCAGCTGTGGTTCGAGTTCAATGTCGAGGCGCTGCAGACCATCGGTGACGGTCCAGCGAAATAACGGCAAGTAGTCGTCGCCCATCTGTGACGTGGCGATTGATCGAAGCAGATGGAGCATGCGCTCCTCATCTCGAGTCTCAATAACGACGATCGGCATACGCGATCGAAGTGCAAGCTGGAGGTCCCGTTGTCTATCCATTAGTCCGCTGGTTTCGTAGTTGTGTTGTTGCCCGGCCAGATCAAACATGCGATCCAGTTCATATGCCGTTCAGCACCTCCAGTGTATGTTAAACATTGTCGATCAGAGTAAGACCCATGTCATCTTTGCAGCTTTCCATGCAATACCGGATCGCAGTCGTCTGCGCCCTCGCTGCGATCATGTCAGCCTGCGGACATGACCCGGTGAGGCGTGTTTCGGTCGATAACGGGAAAACGGCAATACCGGTTCCTGAAGTACGTACGAAGAACAGGACGATTGGCGAGCGGGCCGCAGTTGTTGCTTTGCGGCAGATTGGCGTGCCCTACGTTTATGGCGGCTCGACTGACCAGGGGTTCGATTGCAGCGGGCTGGTCCAATATGCCTACGCCAGCACCGGCAGGCGTATTCCGCGCACGACGACAGAGCAGTGGCGGCAACTGACGCCCGTGAAAAATGCCGAAATGCGCGTGGGAGACCTGCTCTTTTTCAGGATCGGCGGCAGCGTGTCGCACGTTGGCCTGTATCTTGGGGACGAGCGCTTCGTTCACGCGCCAGCGTCAGGACGGCAGGTGAGTATTGAAGCCCTGAATTCGGACTTTTACCGCCGCGCGTTTGTTCGCGCCGCCCGACCGTACTAGGCGCTGTCGTCTTCGACTATAAACAGCCTGAGTTGATCGGCCAGGGCGTTACAGGCTTTGTTCTGCGTTCTGGCCAGCAGCGGTATTGGCACAACGATCGCTGGCAGGAACGACGTGCCACTCACGTCGGCACTGACTGTGCCCGCGTCTTCAAGACCCGACAGATCCCAAACACTGGCTTCGTAGTTCGAGTCGTTTTGCCACCATGCGAAGCCAAAACAACCGCCACCCCCAGGTCCGGCCGCGCATGACATGCTGCCTCCGCCGGCGACCTTGTCCGTGTCTCCGTCAAGCCAGACGACGTAACGAACGCCTTTGTCCTTTATTTTCTGTGCAACGCCGGGCCGGGACATTAATGTCGGCAAACCCTTGGTCTCGGCCGGTGCCGTTCGCGGTTCGAACCAGGGAAACAGCGCATCGACAAATTCATTATTAGGAATCACGCGAAGTCCGCTGGAGCCGCGGCCTATCGAATTGCCTACGCAGTTAATAAACTTGGCTTCCGTCTCATTGCCCAGGTGATAACTCTTGGCCATGATGACGATTCCTTCGCCCTCGTTGATGCCAGTGGTTCCTTCGCGGACATTCTCGATCCTGGATGTTACGCAGCCGCTCAGGAGCCATCCGGACATCGCCAGAACAAGAATGCGGTAGGTCTTCCGGGTACTAGCCTGATTCATCCGGTATTTCCTCTGCTGCAGTCGACTGTAGTGTCAGTTCCTCGGGAATCTCACCGGGAATAGTTGTCTGATTCGCATGTGCTTCGCTGAGTTTGCTGATTCCGGTGGCCTTGTCCATTTGCATTATGATGAGCGCTGCCGCATCGCGCATCGCCAGTACCGCTGCTCTCTTCAGGGCCTCGTCGCCACCAAAGGAACTGGATTGACTCTTTCCGTAGGCGGCAATCGGCCAATTGGCGATTTGCGTGCCGTCCTTGTCAAATATCTTGATGCGGTAACGGATCCAGACGGCAAACTCCTCGGTTTGGCTTTGGCTGGGGACCGAAAATTCGAAGGCATCAATACTGGGTTCGATGAGGGCGTCAATACCCAGGTCGCGCGCGTCGGCGTCGTTAGCCACAACTTCGAAATTTGTGAACATCGATCCAAATAGCTGCGTGAACAACATTCGATTCGAGCGTCCGAGGTCGATAGACCATTTTTCCTTACCGATAACCTGCTCTTCATGCACAAAATTGTCGAATACGTCCGGGTAACGGGCAGCAACATTTAGCGGCATCTGATCAATCAGCGGTTCCGGAATCGTTGGATTGTGCAGCGTAACCTTGGAGCCGCCACAGCCGGCGACAATCATCGCCGTCATGACGTTCAGGACAATCTTCAGTCGGTTCGACATCAAAGCAGAATTTTCCCGGAGGGGGTGGCATGGCATCGTTCACTAAATCAGAGCGTCTGCGACCCTTTAAGTTCCGCAAAGCCGCGTCAGCACTGATGTCTATGACTTTAGACTGCACCGCAAAGCAGTGCAACCAATCCGCGCCTGTCTTTGGCGCGCGACATAATACTGATGATCCCTCCTATGTCATGGAATTTAATAAGTTTTTCTTTCGAATAGCGACTTGACGCGGTAGCCGGCTGTCCAGGCGTTTGTTCTTTAGCGGATTAACCAGACCATGCGAGCGGCTCTTCCTGCATCAGCGCAGCTTGTTCACGCAGGGACAAAATATGCTCGTCCCAATATCGCCTGGAATCAAACCAGGGAAACGCGGTTTTGAACGCAGGATCTTCCCAGCGACGCGCGAGCCAGGCGGCATAATGCATGAGCCGCAGGGTTCTGAGCGCTTCGATCAGATGCAATTCACGCGCATCAAACTGGCGAAACTCGAGGTACCCTTCCAGCAGCGTCGCCAGTTGCGGCGTCTGTTCGGCCCGGTCTCCGGACAGGAACATCCAAAGGTCCTGAATGGCGGGGCCGGTGCGGGCATCGTCGAGATCAACGATGTGCAGTTGTTCGCCGTTGACCAGTACATTGCCCGGATGAAAGTCCCCATGCAGCCTGATCTCCCGGCAATCGCCCGCACGGTCGTAAGAGTCGTGAATGCCTTCGAAGAGGTGTTCCGTGATTCCCTCGTACACGTCACTCATTTCGGCAGGGATGAATTGATTGTCCAGCAAGTAATCGCATGATTCATAGCCGAAGGTTTCTATATCGAGCCTTGGCCGGTGGCGAAAGCGGCTTGTTTCTCCGGCGAGGTGGATTCGGGCGATCAACCTGCCGAGCTGGCGCATCAGATCCTGATTATCGAGATCCGGTGCCCGTCCGCCTCTGCAGGGCGACACAGAGATTCTGAATTGACCCAGATGATGCAGCGTCTTACCGTTGACTGAAATAGGCGGCACGACCGGAATGTCTGTGTCCGACAGCTCCTTTGCAAAGTCGTGTTCCTCCTGGATTGCTGCGTCGGTCCAGCGTCCAGGACGATAGAATTTTGCGACGACAGGCTGACCGTCTTCGATGCCTACCTGGTAAACGCGATTCTCGTAACTGTTCAATGTGAGAAAGCGTCCATCGCACTGGAAACCGAGGTTCTCGAGCGCCGCAAGAATGTCATGCGGTTGCAGGCCCGTGTAGGCAAGGGTTGATGGGTCAGTTGCAGGCACAAATGTCTCGTTGCGGGCAGTGCAAGCGGGCGGGGTGTGGCTTACAGGTTCGCAAGGTCCCGCGCGATCGACTCTGATCACAGGTGTTGAATTACAAAATTAAAGGTATATAAAACAAAATATTATAAAATATAGTTAATGTATATTATTGTATCGCTAAGGCTGCTGTCCTGGCTTGCCACGGCGCCAGGCGTCAATCGGCATCGTACCGACAAACCGTCACGAGACTCGGTCGGACTTGATTGCAGGGTCTCTAAACTAGTCCAGTTCAAAGCTCAGCCCCGCGTTCGCGGTCAGGCGCCTGAACAGAGACTCGCCCATTGCCGTGACCGGCGTCCAGCACCCGCCGCCGACGTCTGATTCATCGAGCGCAAGACAAATCGCGCTTTCAGCCAACATTTTGCTTGTGGAACCATATCCGGGGTCGCGATCGCCCTTGACCCTCACGCGCACGAGCGAGCCGTCCGCCAGTTCGCCGATGAGCAGCAAATTGAAATAGCCATTCTCGCGTTCGTGTTTTGACGGTCCCTCCCCGGGGCTCGGAATTAGCTGCTGCACCACCCAGCGACGCGTCAGACCGATGGCGCTGGCCACGACAAACGCGCGCAGGGCAATTGCCATGGCTGTTGCCCGGATCCGACCGCCCGGCCCTTTACCCGTTATCGTCGCTTCGTGATAACGGAAGTCCGTCCCGTAGGCATAGTTTGAGAGGGCGTTGCTGCGTCGAACCACACGCGTATTTACAGCGGCCATCACAAAGGGTGCGGTCCAAAGATCGGTGGCGGCATGGTGAACCGCGCCAGCCTGGTCTCGTTTGTCGGACCCGCGATGAGCGCCATCCGGATTCAATGCATACGGGTCAACAAGTATGCGAGCAACGCTTCTGTCACGACGAGCCTCGTCAATTGCATTGAGCATGCTGGCAAACGTCCCGCCGCTGGCGCCGCCCTTCATCGCCCGGACCAGCAGGGTGACACGTTCGCACACGGTGTCGTGAAGACGCATGGCTTGCTGTTGCAGATACCAGGTGCCGAAATCCGAAGGAATGGAATCGAATCCGCAGCTCATGACGATCTTCGCCCCGCTGGATTCAGCGGCAGACTGGTGCGCATCAATCATCTTGCGCATCCACTGAACTTCACCGCACAGGTCACAGTAGTGGGTGCCATTGCGAACACAAGCCGCGACGAGATCGCTGCCGTACTTTGCGTAAGGACCCACGGTGGTCAGCACAACCCTGGTTGCCTGCGCCATTCGATCCAGTGACGGCTGATCATGACTATCTGCCACGATGATCTGCGGGCGTTCGCCGTCGTCGATCAGTTCATCCAGCAGCGAGACCAGCTTTGACTGACTGCGGCCTGCAATAGCCCAGCGGACACGGTCTCCAGGTGGATAACGCTGCAAAAGGTATTCGACCACGAGTCGCCCGGTAAATCCGGTTGCGCCCCAGACGATCACATCGAATTGGCGGGCTTTCTGTGACGGGTTTTTTTCCATCTGCGCAGGTTAGAGAGCGGGCCATTGCATTACAACTACCGGGGCTGGTGCCCAGGGCAATATCTGGCGATAATCATCCGGATGCGGGCCGACTAGGGCCCCCTGCTCAGGTATCTGTGATGCCTGACACCGACAAAGTGCTATTGGGGCGATAGCCTGCCGGAAAATCCACCAGGGAATCATATTCATGTCAATTCTTAGTATGCGTCGGGCGCTGGTCGCAGCGGTCTCTACATTGGTATTGCTTGTCGCTTGTGGCGATTCCGATGAAGCAGGTTCGTCAGGGGCGGTTTCGGCGGACAGTATTCTGAAGTACATCCCAGCCGATACGCCGTACGTGTTCGCGACCACTGGTGACGCGCCTGACGATGTCATCGATAAGCTGACCCCCCAACTGGACGCAACATTGTCTGCTTATCATCAGATTATCCGCGCCGTGGCCGAGAATGCCTATGCTGAAGCGCGTGAGCAGGACGAGAACGTTGCATGGTTCGAACAGGCGCTGCCGTTCATTGACGAGCTCGAAAGCCTCATGTCGGTTGATGGATTCGCAGATGCCGGAATTGACCGCGATTCGCAGTTCGCACTATACGGAACCGGACTGCTTCCCGTGATTCGCATATCCCTGTCGGATAGCCAGTTGATGGAAACAGCGATAAAGCGCCTGGAAGAAAAAGCTGAACAGGACATGCTGACGTCGACGATCGATGGTAATTCCTATCGCTATGCCGGTGACGATGAGGCAAGAATCGTCATGGCCATCATTGAGGACAATTTCATTCTGTCTATCGTTCCGACGTCGCTGCCTGAAGATCTGTTCAAACAGGTCCTCGGGCTGACTTTACCTGCCGAAAGTATGGCCACAACGGGCACGCTCAACGACGTCCGTAAGCAGTATGACTACGAAGATTACATGGTCGGCATGGTCGACTTTGAGCGCATCACTGCGACGTTCATCGATCCGCAAACAGGCGTCAATGCCGAACTACTCAAACTGATGGAGTACGACGAGACTGTCCTTGACGATGTTTGTGTGGCCGAGATCCGGACCATGAGCGGTATCATGCCGCGCGTGGTGATGGGTTATTCGGAACTAAGCGTTGACCGTATCGTTAGCCAGGCAGTGGTGGAACTTCGGGATGACATCGCTTCTGCAGTCTCGGCATTGACGGCCCCTGTTCCGGGGCTTGGCGCCGCGCAGGGTGGATTGTTCTCTTTCGGGATGAGTGTGGACCTGCTTGCGCTGCGCGAATTCTACTCAGAGCGACTCGATGCAATGGAGGCAGCGCCACTGGCCTGCGAGGAATTTGCAGAGTTGCAGGCAGGCGTCGCATCAGGTCGGGAAATCCTGAATCAGCCAATTCCCCCAATTGTTTATGGTTTCAAAGGGTTTCTGGCGGCGGTTGATAGCGTGGATGGCATGGATCTGGCTGCTCAGCAGCCGCCAACGTCGGTTGATATGCGCATGCTGGTCGCGATCGATAACGCCGAAGGCTTGCTGGCCATGGGCGCGATGTTCAGCCCTGAATTGGCGTCGCTAAATCTGGAATCAAACGGCGAGCCAGTCAGGGTTAATCTGCCGATGGCCGACGCATTGGCGCAAATTATCCACCTGGCCATGTCGGAAAATGCGTTGGCGATTTCTGTTGGCGAGGACATGCAAGAAGGACTTGGCGATTTGCTTGACGCTGACCTGGCGGATCAGCCGCCGTTTCTCTATGCCGAAATGGACGCAGGCGCTTACTACGAGCTCGTCGGTAATTCGATGGCATCGGATATTGGTGATCTCGGCGAGATGCCAGAGGTGCGCGACGCAATTGCGGCTATGAATGAAGCATCACGGTTGTTGATGGATCGAATCAGCATTGCAATCAACTTTACTGGCAACGGTATTGAGATTGATTCTGAAATGATTCTGAAGGACTAGTCGGATTCATGCCCCGGCATAGCGATAGGCGTTTTTTTCGTGAATGATTTGACAGCTGATGTATTGATTGTTGGCGGCGGGCTGGTCGGTCTGTCGACGGCTATGCATTTACAGCAGATGCGGCCGCGAGCGACTGTCGCGCTGATAGAAAAGGACGGAGTAGTAGCGTCGCAGCAGTCGGGTCACAACTCCGGGGTGTTGCATGCTGGAATCTACTATGAGCCCGGTTCTCTTAAAGCACGATTTTGTGTCGAGGGAAATCGGGCGTTGGCCGAGTTTTGCGATCGGTTTGAAATTCCGGTGATCCGTTGCGGCAAGGTTATCGTCGCGAATTCTGAACAGGAGATTGCCCGGCTTGAAAAACTGACGGCGCGCGGCACCGAAAATGGCGTGCCGGATCTGCGCATACTGTCCGGTGAAGAACTGGCCGAGATCGAGCCGCATGTTAAGGGTAGCAAGGCGCTGTATGCGCCTCATTCCGCGATTGTTGACTATAAGAAAGTGGCGGAAATGTACGCTGCGGTCTTCCAGAATTCGGGTGGAATTATGCGCCTGAATACGAAGCTGATATCCGTTACCTCAACAGAAGGTCGTCATCATGTAGTTTCAGACACTGGCGAAATTGATACGAAACTGATTATCAATTGCGCTGGATTACACTCGGACATCATCGCGAGAAAAATGGGTACCGATCCCGGATTGAGAATCATTCCGTTTCGTGGCGAGTATTTTCAGTTGATCGAATCCAGGCGTCACCTTGTGAACGGCCTGATCTATCCAGTACCGGACCCATCATTGCCGTTTCTCGATGTCCATCTGACGCCCACCGTCGATGGGGCCGTCGATGCCGGCCCGAATGCGGTTCTTGCGACAAAGCGTGAGGGTTACCTGCGACGAGATTTTTCCTGGTCCGAATTCGGCGCGACGATTTCATACCCTGGTTTTTGGTTTCTGGCTGCCAGAAACCTTGGAGCGGGGATCTCCGAGATAAATCGCTCGTTGCGCAAGAGTGTTTTTACCCGCAGCCTGCAGCGCCTGATGCCTGAAATTCAGACCGAAGATCTGGTACCCGGTCATGCAGGCGTGCGGGCGCAGGCGGTTGACAGTCGCGGTAACCTGGTCGACGATTTTCGCATTGAGGAAACGCCCGGTGCGATTCACGTACTGAACGCTCCATCCCCTGCTGCCACTTCCTCTTTGATGATCGGCAAACACGTTGCAAATAAGGCAGATCTACGTATTAATGCTGATTAGCTTTTACTGGTGATCCAGCAGGATAACCACGTTTACTCGATCTCCAGCATGCGGTGGCGCTCAATGAAAAAAGTATTTCTCTCGGTTGTTGCTCTGACGTTTTTTTGTACAGGCTCATTCGCAGATGGCGAGGGTGCTGAGTCCGTTGTATCCGTAAAGGCCAGCGATATTCGTTCCGGCGGCGTGTCTCTCAGGGGCTGGGAGCATATTTCTTCGGGTCAACCCGACACCGCAGTGCTGGATTCAATCAAGGAAGCTGGCTTCACAACGGTGATCGATCTGCGCGGCGAACACGAAGATCGGGGCATGGATGAGCTGGCGGAAGTGGAAGGGCGGGGATTGCGCTATTTCAGAGTGCCAGTGGCCGACGCAGCAGACGTAAATTACGATAATGCCCGGAAACTCGACCGCATTCTGGCGGACGTCGAGGGACCTGTGCTTCTGCACTGCGCCAGTGGCAATCGCGTTGGGGCGATTCTTGCGCTGCGAGCCAAACTCGCCGGCGCCTCTGCCGAGGAGGCGATGGCGTTGGGCAAAGCAGCAGGTCTAACCCGGCTGGAGCCGGTTGTCGCAGAGCGCTTGCAGGAATAGAAGTTAGCGAGTAGCCGGCCATCTACCTTCAAGCGCCCGATATGCGCAGTGCATTGTCTCTTACACGCCCGCCTGCCCGGTTGGGCAGCGCTCGCCATCCGGTTGTCCTGACGTTCTAATTTCCAGAAAGGTCAGTGTGGCGTAGGTTGCAATGCCCGGTACGCCAAGCGTCGATTCCACGTCGGCGGTCGCTTGTTCCACGATGACGGTGTAATTTAATCCCGGCAACAGCGCGGAAGCGGGAATGACGTATTCAGAGTCTGCGTAGGTCAGATACGGGCCACCCTGATAGGGCCGGCCACTATGCGCCACGTTGTTGCCAAAACAGTCGAACGCCAATACGAAGACCAGGTCAGCGAGTTCGCTTGCAGGTGCTCTTGTGTTGCCCGGCATTGATTCCCATGAGAGTTCCAGATCGGTGCCCGCGTCGATAGTCGAGCTTGTCTTGGTTAACCCGCTCTGTGTTGCGAAAACTCTTGCCGGCGCCGGCATGCCATCAATAGTCGCGCGCTTTCTCAGTTCCAGTGCCTGGGATTCCATTCGGCCATTTTGTGTCTGGTAGGAGAAGACGTACTCACCGTCCGGATGTAATTGATGGAGTTCGTCCGGAATAGAAACCCGCGCACCGTGGGCCAGGAAGGCATTGCCCTCCGGATGGAATTGAATGCTCTGTGACTTGTCAGCCGAGTTGGTAAGAGTGCCAGAGATAATTTTCCGACCAGCCTTTGGCATTATCTCGGCGACGAAGTGATGATTTCGCAATGATAACGCTCCGGTTGTTTCCTGATCGTAGAGTGCCATCTTGCCAAGGACCACGAACAGGACATCGTCGGCGACAGGACTTGTAACAGCGGTCTTTTCCTGTGCCGAATTACCCGGTCCAGAATGAACCTGATCATTCCTGCTATCGTTGCCGTATGCAGCGAGAAGGGCCGTAAGTAACCCGCCAAGAATAATCAGATGGTTGAATTTCGACATAGATAAACAGCGGCTCGAAGTCTTATTCGATTCATTTTCTGTCAAGGGTCCGGGTCAAGGGTCCGGACTGGCGGCTATCGTGCCGCGCCGAAAGTGGGATCTTATGTCGGTCACCAGCGATTTGCTAATGCGGTATGACCGGATGCCAATTGACTTGCCGGCTCTGCGCGCCACTCACACGTGGGATGAAACGAAACCACCCATAGACTTCAAATATCGAAGCGTTGCGAATGATACGCCCGCGACACACCTGGCATTCAATCCGTCTCGGCTGTAATTGCAATTCGTAACGCTTGCGACCGCCTCCAGAAACTCACTGACAATCTTAATGTGTTGCCCCTCCTTGAGTTCGTGACTGGTCACGAAGCGCAGACCATTCAGCGAAATGTCTTCGGTACGGCCTGCGAAACCGCTAGCTTGCGGCCACTGGGTATAGAATGTGATGTCTTGTTGTTTGTCGATCCGCAAAATGGATCTCTGACCGCCTGATTCAATACGCTGGTTTTCTGCGATCGCCAACGGGCTTCCGCATATGTAGCAGGTATCGTCGGCTTTTTTTCCTGGACCGAACTCGTGCGGTGTTGCGCAGAAAATACACTCACGGGAAGGGTCCAGCATACGTTCTGGAGCAGCAGCCGGATCCTGACTCGTCGGTGCTTCGGGACCACCTCTCGCGAATTGCGCCATGATGTCCAGATTGGCATCGTATTCTGCGCGCTTTTCGGCATTACTCAGCACAGCATATGCCTCATTGATCAATGCCGCTGTCGCAGTATCCCCACCCAGATCCGGATGGTGCTTGAGCTGCTGCATCAGAGTGCGATAGCTGCCGCGGATGATCGCCAGCGGCGCATCGCGGCTGACGTGAAGAACATCATAGTAGTTGCGATTTTCTATTGGCTTAGCCACTCATACTGTATCGGCAAGCTGTTACCGATCCTTTAGAATACCCGCAGCTACCTTAGTTGATCGTGTGGGACATGCAAACGCGCACCTTGCTGGCGATACGGACCCGGATCGCTCCCAAGCGATCCTCGCCCTTCGGGCGCACTTCGTGCGTCCAAAATGCTGGCGCATTTTGTGAACTCAGCGCGCCAGATGGAGACGAATCGGGAATTCAGGTGCAGCGGCGCGATGAACTAGGTGGTGAAGAATGTCGTGATCAAGTGTTACGCGGGAGTTCCCGGCGTCACCAATGAATAGGCCACCCGAAGGTGGCCTATTCATTGGTGGAGGCGGCGGGTATGGACTCGGATCGCTCCCAAGCGATCCTCGCCCTTCGGGCGCACTTCGTGCGTCCAAAATGCTGGCGCATTTTGTGAACCCGCTACGCGGCTCCGCTTCCCGCGCTGTCCACACAAAAGAAAAAGGGCGCCTAACGGCAGCCTTTTCTTATTGGTGGAGGTGGCGGGTATGGACTCGGATCGCTCCCAAGCGATCCTCGCCCTTCGGGCGCACTTCGTGCGTCCAAAATGCTGGCGCATTTTGTGAACCCGCTACGCGGCTCCGCTTCCCGCGCTGTCCACGCAAAAGAAAAAGGCCGCCTAACGGCAGCCTTTTCTTGTTGGTGGAGGCGGCGGGTATCGAACCCGCGTCCGCAAGCCCTCCACTACGAGCTCTACATGCTTATTCCGTCTTTAATCTCATTACGGGCTACCCGACGGGCAGGGAAAACCTGTAACCAGCTCAGTAAGGATTTAACGGTTCAGGCCCTGAACATGCCCTTGCCGCGGTCTTGTGTCAGTGACTCCTGGGATCCAGCCGCACAAGCACGAGCCGGGCAGAAGACGCTAAAACTGGTTTTTAAGCAGCTAGCGCGTAGTTGTCGTCGTTGGCAACTATAAGGTTTACAGCTGGTTTTACGAGGTGATCTGTCCCTCGGCATGCACCCGGAGCTTCGCAACCCACGTCGAATCCAATTCGCCCCCGGTTTATCGTTGGGTCCCACTAGTGTAGGGGCAGTACTGAAAAAAACAATCCACCAGGTGGCAGTGTGGCAACCAGGCGCAGAGATTGTGGCTGATTGCGACGAGCAGAATTCGCAGACTCTAGGTCCTATTTTACATTAATAAAGTGTTTTAAATATTTGTTTTTATTGATTTAATGATTTCATTATGCGGCCCTGTTCGCGCTTCCAGTCCTGTTCTTTCTTGGTGGCCCGCTTGTCATGCATCTTCTTGCCCTTGGCCAGCCCGATATCAAGTTTCGCACGGCCTTTGCTCCAGTGCAGATTGAGTGGAACAAGCGTATAGCCCTTGCGCTCGACGGCGCCAATCAAGCGATCGAGTTCGTGCCGGTGGAGCAGAAGTTTGCGGGTTCGCGTCGGATCCGGCCGACTATGCGTGGAGGCGGTGCCGAGTGGCGTGACATGTGCGCCAAATAACCAGGCCTCGCCGCCGCGGAGGTTCACGTAGCCTTCGGTAATCTGGACACGACCCTCCCTGAGGCTCTTGACCTCCCATCCCTGTAAGGCAACGCCAGCCTCTACCGTATCCTCGATGAAAAAGTCGTGGCGCGCTTTTTTGTTCACAGCGATTCTCGCCGGTGCTGGTTTCTTCTCTTTGCTCACGAGGATTCTGTCTGAAGGCTTATTCGATCGGGCCGCGATTATAAGTCAGGACGCTGGTCAACGTTTGTTGTTTGCCACTCATTTTGATCCAATGAGGCTCCAGCCGCGATATTGTTAATTTTGTCGGCAGACAGCCAGACGACTTTGTCCTTGAAAAAAATCAAAAATGCGTACAGTAAACAGAACTGCACTGGTTCCTTATTTGCCCAAACAGATGTTCGAGCTCGTCGACGACGTTGATTCGTATTCCGACTTCCTCCCGTGGTGCAGCCATTCCGAAGTATTGAAACGGGACGGCAATACGGTTGATGCGAAGGTCGAAATCCACCAGGGATCGATTTCGAAATCATTTACGACGCGCAATACGCGCAAGGAGTATGAATTAATCGACCTGGCACTGCTTGGAGGGCCGTTCAGCACGCTCGAAGGCGGTTGGCGATTCACCGAACTTGGTGGCGAGGGCTGCAAAATTGCCCTGGCGCTGGAGTTCGAGTTCAACAGCCGTATGGTCGATATGATGTTTGGGCCGTTTTTCGAGCAAACCTGTAATTCCCTGGTGGACGCATTCACCCGGCGTGCATCCGATGTTTATGGCGAAAGCGCCTACAGACAATGAGTGATGACAATAGACTTCGACTGGAGGTCGTGTACGCAACACCAGAACGGCAGTGCCTGATCGAAATCCTTGTGAGCCGCGGGACGACGTGCGAAGAAGCCGTCAGGCTGTCTGGCGTTGGCAACAATTTCCCGGCCGACAACGTAGAGTCACTTCCGATCGCGGTCTGGGGAAGAGTTGTTTCAGGAGATGCCAGGGTGAGCAACGGAGATCGTATCGAGATTCTGCGGCCGCTTGACATTGATCCGCGCGATGCGCGACGTGAACTCGCCACCGAAGGCCAGTATATGGGCGGTTCAAGCCGGCGGGCGTTGGGCGACTAGAGGCCTTCCCGGAGCTCCTGATCTTTCCTGATTTCGGTCACATTGTCGCCGTCAAACTCAATCGAGATCCAGCGCTTGAAGGATGCTTTTTCTCGTCCAATCCGCAGAAAGTAGACGTAGTCCCAGCGATCCTCGTGAAACGGATCATCAATCATCGGCGTTCCCAGCAGGAAGCGAATCTGGCCGCGCGTCATGCCTACCTCAACCTGATCGATATCCTCCTGATCAAGCAGGTTGCCTTGCGACAGTGCAGCCTGGTAGACACACCCGCTTGCCAGGAGGCAAATGGTCAGAAACAGTATTGTTAACAGGCTCTTTCGCATGATTTAGGGTTGACAGTGAATTCAGTGATTCGTGCGTTTTTCGAAGATCACGCGGCAAACCCCTGTGGAGCCACCCGTGCAACTGGGTCATAATAGGCGCGCATGATACCGTCTTGTCACGTGCCGCGGTAGCCACCGCATATTTGCCCCGAATGGCAGAGAGAGTCGAGAGATGTTACAGCGTCAGGAATTGCGCAAAGCCGGTCTGAAAGTCACGTTGCCTCGGTTAAAAATCCTGGAAATCCTGGAAAGCAACGATCAGCGCCATCTGAGTGCCGAGGATATCTATCGAGAACTTCTGGATACCGGCGAAGATATCGGTCTGGCAACGGTCTACAGGGTGCTCACGCAGTTTGAAGCGGCTAACCTCGTCATGCGCCATAATTTCGAAGGCGGGCATTCCGTTTTTGAACTGGACAACGGGGATCACCACGATCACATGGTCTGCATCGAATCCGGAGATGTCATTGAGTTCATGAATGATGATATTGAAAAGATTCAGCATCACATCGCGAAAGAGTATGGCTATGAGCTCGTTGACCACAATCTTGTTCTGTATGTGCGGCCGTTAAAGAAGGAAGAAGACGCGTCCTGAAGGCCCGTGCCGTGTTAATCAGGCGCTTTTGTTCCGCGCCCGTTCCAGCCGATCCGGATCGAGCATTTCAGCCGCGTGGTCACGTGTACGCTGCGTAATCTCGACCCCGCCCAGCATGCGCGCAATCTCTTCGATGCGTTCGTCCTGCGATAATTTTGAAATGGCGGTTTTAGTCGTCTTGCCATCACTGAGTTTCAGAATACGAAAATGATTGTCACCAAGGCTCGCGACCTGGGGCAGGTGTGTCACGCAAAATACCTGTCGGGACTGACCGATTTCCCGCAATCGCAGCCCAACCATTTCAGCAACGCCGCCACCCACGCCACTGTCAACTTCGTCAAAAACCATGGTCGGTATCGCACTGCCGTCGCTCGCTATCACCTGGATAGCCAGGCTCATACGTGACAACTCACCGCCTGATGCGACTTTGGATAATGGCATCGGTTTTTGTCCGGGATTGGCGCTAATGAGATATTCAACATCATCGAGGCCAAAAGCCCGTGGGTCGTTGATGTCCCGCGGCGTAATACTGACGTCAAATGTGCCTCCAGGCATGCCCAGGCCCGACATGGCGGACGTGACCGCTTCCGAGAAAGCCTGCGCCGCTTTTTTCCGGCCTGCGGACAGCCTGCTCGCTGACTTGCGGAAGGTCTTTTCGGCGTCGATGACGGCTTGTTGCAGTTCTGCGCCGCGTTCCTCCGCATGCAGAAGATCATCAAGCTGGTTGCTCAGACGGTCGTGTAGAGCATAGATGTCCTCAGGCTCTATCCTGTGCTTTCGGGCGATATTGAGGATTGCATCCAGGCGCTCCTCGACCCAATTCTGCCGGGTGGGATCCATGTCCAGGGCGTCGCCATAGCGCCGCAAACTCTCGGCCGCTTCGGAAACGTGGATAGTCGCCTCCTGGAGAATACTCAGGGTCGGTGCAAGGGCCTCGTCAATGCCTGCGAGTGTATCGATGGTGTGTGTGGCCTCGGCCAGAAGGGACTGAGCGTTACCCTCGTCAGCATCGAACAGTCGTTCCAGCGTCAGACTTACACCTTCTGCCAGGCGACCGCTATTCTGCAATTTCCCCCGCTCCTGTGACAGCGCTTCGAATTCAGTCGGCTGTAAATCCAGGGCATCCATTTCGCTGATCTGAAAACGGAGAAGTTCCAGGCGCGAATTCCGATCGCTGTCTGCAGACTCCAGTTCCTGCAGTTGTTCTGCCAGTTTGTGCCAGTCGTTGAATGCGTTGCCCGTCGCTACCGACAAATCGATCAGGCCACCGAAATAATCGAGCAGGTTTCGCTGCACGTCGCGACGCGCGAGAGACTGATGAAAGTGCTGGCCATGAATATCCAGAAGCATCTCACCCATTGTCTTCAGGCTTTGCAGGGGGACGCTATTGCCGTTAATAAAGGCGCGTGAGCGCCCGTCGGCCCCGATCACGCGCCGCAGATTGCACTCGTCATCCTGATCGAGCATCTGTTCCTCGAGCCACTCGCGTGCTTTCGGCATATTGCCAAGGTCGAACTCGGCCGTGAATTCAGCTCGCTTGGCGCCGGTGCGTACGAGCCCGCTGCTGCCACGCTCGCCCAGGACAAGACCCAGGGCGTCCACGAGAATTGATTTTCCAGCGCCAGTCTCACCGGTAAGTACTGTCATCCCTGTGGAAAACTCAACCTCGACCTCATCGATAATCGCGAAATTCCTTACCTGGATACTGGTTAGCACTTAATCCTTACTCCCCAGATTTCGGATACGACTGTCGCGGCCCCAGTGCAGTTTTGAACGAAGAATTTCGTAATAATCGTAACCCGGAGGATGGATTAATGTAGCGGGATTACTTGCCGCTTTGATTTGCAGTCTGTCACCCGGCCTGAAAGGACCCATGGAGTGTCCGTCAACGCTTATCTCCGCCTGCGTGTCATCGCGCGGCAGCAAAGTCACCTCGATATCCTGGTCGGCGGTAATGACGACAGGCCGGTCACTTAAAGTGTGGGGGCAAATCGGTACGACCACAACGGCGTCCAGCTGTGGCTCCAAGATCGGTCCGCCGCAACTCAAGGCATAGGCAGTAGACCCTGTCGGCGTTGCGACAATCAGGCCGTCCGCCATATGGGTATTGACGTAGTGGCCAGCAATTCTCGTTTCGAAATCGAGAATTCGCCCGGTATCTCTCCGTTGCAGGACAACGTCATTTAGCGCGAGTTCGACCGCATTTTCGTCGTCGCTCCTGTTAATGGTGGCGGTGAGCCGGAGGCGGGACTCCTGTGAGAAGTTGCCATCGAATATTTGGTCAAGACTTTCCAGCATATGATCCGGGGAAACATCCGACAGGAAGCCGAGCCGTCCACGGTTGATGCCAAGCAACGGCACATTTACGTCTTTCGTCATCGACGCCGCATGCAGCATCGTGCCGTCGCCGCCGACGGCAATGATCAAATCGGCTTCGCTTGCCAGTGAGCCGGCTTCAACAGCCCTGGCCGCCAGTTTGTCTGCGTGGTCCGGCTCGGCAATCACATCGATGCCGGCCTTTGCAAGGTGTTCAGATATCAATCGCATTGGTTCAGCTACGCGTGTATCTGCATAGAGCCCGACAAGGGCTACCTTTCTGAACTGGTCTTTCATACAGGGCTTATATTCTCAGCAAAATGAACATCGGCTTGGCGACCATGGCAAGGAGTGCGATTGTTGCAAACCCTTGACCCATCGCCAACCCGTTGTTAGCTTTTTGGGTCACACTACCATACTGTGTTGCAGGTCCATTTTTCGTAACTGTGCGAATGTCATCGGAATCCGTTACTAAGCTCCCCAGCGAACGCGCCCAGCAGTTGCTCAAAGTGCTGATTCAGCGCTTTATTCAGGATGGGCAGCCCGTCGGCAGCAGGACGCTGGCCCGCAAATCGGGAATCGAGTTGAGCCCCGCCACGATTCGGAATGTTATGTCGGATCTGGAAGAGCTGGGCCTCATAGCCGCACCGCACACCTCGGCAGGCCGGATCCCGACGGCACAAGGCTACCGTCTTTTCGTCGATTCGCTCATTCGTTACAAAGCGCCAAGGCAGGCCGAGATCGACCGCCTGAAGACACACTTCGTCGAGCAGGCAGATAATCGAGGCTCATTGCTGGATTCTGTTTCGGGAATGCTGTCCGAGGTGACCAGCCTGGCCGGCGTGGTAACCGTTCCAAAGGGGCAGCGGGCAGTGCTCAGGCAGATCGAGTTCCTGTCGCTGTCGGAAAATCGAGTGCTCGCTATTCTCGTCATCAATGACCGCGAAGTACAAAACCGCGTACTGCATACGGAAAAACCCCATACTCGCGATGAGCTGCAGCGTGCCGCCAATTTTATCAATACGAATTACGTTGGCGTGGAGCTGGAACAGATTCGCAAGCGGTTGATCGAGGATCTCGAAGTAACTCGTGACACGATGAACCAGGCGATGCTCGATATCATATCCGTCGCGCAGTCCGCGATGAAGGATGCGGCGGAGCCGAAAGAGGAATTCGTACTCTCGGGCGAGACCAAACTGATGGACTTTGCAGAAATGTCGGATGTGGAGACGCTGCGACGACTGTTCGACACGTTTTCACGCAAACGATTCATGCTGAATTTGTTGGACAAGAGTATCAACGCCAACGGAGTGCAGGTGTTCATCGGCAATGAGTCGGGTTACCAGATTCTGGACGATTGCAGCATCGTAACCGCGCCCTATCACCTCGACGAAGATCATGTTGGCGTTCTTGGCGTGATCGGACCGACCCGTATGGCCTACGATCGGGTGGTTCCCATTGTCGATATTACCGCCCGACTGCTGGAATCCGCCCTCAAGTCGCCAGGCTAATAGGGCATTTTGCCCATTTCGGGACGATATATTCAGATAAACCCTTGATATTTGCTGGCGGAGTCCCACAATTCCCGCATTCTTAAATCCAGCCAGGCACGTAGCTGGCACGGCGACAAATATCCGGAGCACCCGAATGAATTCAGAGCCCGAGCGCGACGATGAAGAGATCGTTGCGGATCCTGCAGCTGACCAGCCGCAAGAGCCACAGGCCGAAGTTGACGAAATCTCAGCGTTGCAGGCGAAAGCAGATGAGAACTGGGACAAATACCTGCGTACGGCGGCAGAAATGGAAAACGTCCGCAAGCGCGCCGCCAGGGATGTCGAAAAAGCCCACAAGTTTGCGCTGGAGCGTTTTGCCACGGACCTTCTGGCAGTCTGCGACAGTCTGGAAATGGCGCTGGCCACCGACGATGACGTCAGCGTGGAAAGTCTGAAAGAGGGCAGCGAGGCAACGCTGAAATTGCTGCACTCAGTGCTGACCCGCTTTGATGTGGAAGAACTGGATCCTCATGGCGAGCCGTTTGACCCAGCCGTGCACGAGGCTATGACGATGCAGCCGTCGACTGAAGCAGAGGCTGGCACCGTCCTGACCGTATTTCAGAAGGGCTACGCACTGAACGGACGGCTGCTGAGACCTGCCCGCGTGGTTGTGGCTTCGGAGCCTTAAGTAATCAGCCTGACATTTGGTCCGAAAGGCGCTTGAATCATTATTTGCTGGCCCCACTTACTGGCTAAGTCGAAATTCAACTAATTTGGAGTATTTAAATCATGGGTAAAGTTATTGGTATCGACCTGGGTACCACCAACTCCTGCGTCGCTGTCATGGAAGGGGATAAGCCCCGCGTCATTGAGAACAGCGAGGGAGACCGGACGACCCCCTCAATAGTCGCGTTCAGCAAGGATGGTGAAGTCCTTGTCGGTCAGTCGGCCAAACGGCAGGCGGTCACAAATCCGAGTAATACGCTTCACGCGGTGAAGCGCCTTATCGGGCGTCGATTCGAAGACGAAGTCGTGCAGCGTGATATCAAAATGGTCCCGTACAAGATCATAGCTGCGGACAACGGTGATGCGTGGGTCGAGGTAAATGGCAAGGCCATGGCGCCTCCGGAAATTTCCGCGCGCGTCTTGATGAAGATGAAGAAGACCGCCGAAGACTATCTCGGCGAGGCTGTCACCGAGGCGGTCGTAACCGTGCCGGCATATTTCAATGATTCACAACGCCAGGCGACAAAAGACGCTGGCAAGATTGCCGGTCTTGACGTAAAGCGCATCATTAACGAGCCGACCGCGGCGGCACTCGCTTATGGAATGGACAAGAAGCGGGGCGACGCCAAGATCGCAGTTTTTGACCTGGGCGGCGGCACATTCGATATTTCGGTTATCGAGATCGCCGAGGTTGATGGCGAGCATCAGTTTGAAGTCCTCGCGACGAACGGCGATACGTTCCTGGGTGGTGAAGACTTCGATATGCGGGTTATCGAGTATCTGACCGCCGAGTTTCAGAAAGAGAGCGGCGTCGATATCACGCAGGATCCGCTGGCGATGCAGCGCCTGAAGGAAGCTGCGGAAAAAGCGAAAATCGAACTGTCGACACAGCAGCAAACCGAAGTGAACCTGCCGTATATCACGGCTGATTCGACCGGACCGAAACATCTCAACATCAAGTTGACGCGCGCCAAGCTCGAGTCACTGGTTGATAAACTGGTGGCACAGACGATCGAGCCATGTCGTATTGCATTGACTGATGCTGGTCTGAAGGTTAACGAAATCGACGATGTCATTCTGGTCGGTGGTCAGACGCGCATGCCCAAGGTTCAGGAAGAAGTGCAGAATTTCTTCGGTAAGGAGCCGCGACGCGACGTGAATCCCGACGAGGCGGTTGCCGTCGGTGCGGCGATTCAGGGCGGCGTATTAGCCGGCGACGTCAAAGATGTGTTGTTGCTGGATGTTACCCCGCTGTCACTCGGAATCGAGACGCAGGGTGAAGTCATGACGGCGCTCATCGACAAAAACACTACCATCCCTGCAAATGAGACGCAGATATTCTCTACGGCGGCAGACAATCAGACTGCAGTGACGATTCACGTGTTACAGGGCGAGCGTCAGCGCGCGAATGACAACAAGTCGCTGGGCCGATTCGATCTTGCGGACATTCCGCCGTCGCCTCGCGGCATGCCGCAAATTGAGGTGCAGTTTGATATCGATGCGAACGGCATCCTCAACGTTTCAGCGAAAGATAAGGCCACGGGCAAGAGCCAGACTATTGTGATCAAGGCTTCCAGCGGCCTGTCTGAAGATGAGATCGACAAGATGGTTGCTGATGCTGAGAGTCATGCTGAGGAAGACAAGAAATTCCGTGAACGAATCGACGCGCGAAATCAGGCGGATGGACTCATCCACGCGGCTGAGAAGACCCTCAGCGAGGCTGGCGACAAGGTCAGCGGAGAGGAGCGCCTTGCGGTTGAGAACGCGGTTTCTGACCTGAAAGCGATTCTGGACGACGGTGACAAAGAAGCGATCGAAGCCAAGACGGCTGCGCTGGCTGAAGCGTCAGCGTCCGTGGCTCAGAAGCTGTATGCGGAGCAGGGGGCAGAGGGTGCCGCCGAGGCCTCTGATGGCGGAGACGGTGGCGACGATGATGTCGTCGATGCCGAATTCGAGGAAGTCGACGGCGACGAGAAGTCAAAAGCTGACTAGAATCTGACGTCAGGTCGTAGTATCTATCGGGCGTCGCTTGCGGCGCCCGATTCTGAATGAAAAGCGTAATTTATGGCAAAGCGTGACTACTATGAAATTCTCGGCGTTGGCAAGGATGCGTCCGCGGATGAAATAAAGAAGTCCTACAGACGACTTGCCATGAAGTTTCATCCCGACCGCAACACGGACGATGCTGCTGCCGAAGGAAAATTCAAGGAAGCCAAGGAAGCCTACGAGGTTCTGAAGGACGGCGACAAGCGCGCGGCCTATGATCGTTTCGGACACGAGGGTGTCAGTGGTAATGCCGGTCCGGGCGGTGGCTTCAGTGCCGAGGGATTCGGCGATATTTTTGGCGATGTCTTCGGCGATATTTTCGGTGGTGGCGGTGGGCGTCGCGGGGCCAGCCAGGTATTCCGGGGAGCAGACCTGGGCTACGAGCTTAAGCTTGATCTCGAGAAAGCGGTCCGGGGTGACTCGGTCACTATCGATGTGCCGACCCGGGTTACCTGCGAGAAATGCAAAGGCAGCGGCGCGAAAAAAGGTTCTGAACCGGTTAAATGTACGACCTGTGCGGGGGTCGGCCAGGTGCGCATGCAGCAGGGGTTCTTCTCGATTCAACAGACCTGTCCTGCCTGTAAGGGTGCTGGAACCGTCATTTCTGACCCTTGTAACGGGTGCCAGGGACGAGGGCGGGTTTCCAAGACCAAAACGCTCAACGTCAAGGTGCCCGCCGGTGTCGATCAGGGAGATCGTATTCGCCTGTCGGGGGAGGGCGAGGCCGGGCGAAATGGAGGACCTGCGGGCGACCTTTACGTAGAGATTCGCGTCGAACCGCACAAGATTTTTGACCGCGATGGCGCCGATCTGTCCTGCGAGGTTCCGATCAGTTTCGCTACCGCCACGCTCGGTGGAGAAGTCGAGCTACCCACCCTTGATGGACACGTGTCGCTCAAAGTCCCTGGTGGTACCCAGTCCGGCAAAGTGTTTCGTTTGCGGGGAAAGGGGGTAACGACTGTCAGGGATCCCGGAACCGGCGACCTGTTTGCTCGCGTCGCGGTGGAAACCCCGATCCATCTGACAGATGACCAGGAAGCTCTGCTGCGCCAGTTCGAAGACTCTGTTAGTGCCGGAGGTGAGCGCCACAATCCTCGTGCCGGCGGCTGGCTGGATACGGTCAAACGATTTTTTGACAAGATCAGTAATTGAAGAAACCTGAAATTCGGCTAGCAGATCTCGCCCGGCTTAAGTAAACTGGCCCGGGTTGCCGGATGGCCGGCGAACCTCAAGCGGAAGGCACTGTCCTTCCGCTTTTGTGCATCTAAAGTACGTGCAGATCGGCCTTTTGCCGCTGTTTCAGAAGGAACGTTGTTTGAGCACGCCCGCTGTTCTGGCTTTGCAAGACGGAACCATCTTCCGCGGCGTTTCTGTCGGTGCCGAAGGCAAGACGATTGGCGAAGTCGTCTTCAATACGGCTATGACCGGCTACCAGGAAATCCTGACGGACCCCTCGTACTGTCGCCAGATCGTCACCCTCACATATCCCCATATTGGCAATACCGGGACCAATAGCGATGATATGGAATCATCCCGGGTGCATGCCTCCGGACTGGTCATTCGGGATGCCTCGATGATTGCCAGCAGCTGGAGAAACGAACGTAGCTTTTCTGATTTTCTGGTCCGTGGCAATACAGTCGCAATCGCGGATATTGACACGCGCAAACTGACACGGATCCTGCGTGAGTCCGGTGCTCAATCCGGATGTATTATGACGGGAGACGCCGATCCGGCGGTCGCCATTGAGCACGCGAACAAGTTTCCTGGGATTGCCGGGATGGACCTGGCCAAGTTTGTCACTACGGAACAACCCTATCAATGGTGCCATGGCTCCGACTTCGGCGAACGCAACCGGATCATGAGTCGCCGTATTGCCCCATACCATGTGGTTGCCTACGACTATGGCATTAAGAGAAACATACTGCGCATCCTGTCTGACCTGGAGTGTCGAATGACCGTGGTGCCGGCAACGACGCCCGCCGCTGAGGTTCTGGCGATGGCTCCTGATGGCGTGTTTCTGGCCAACGGGCCCGGCGACCCGGAGCCTTGTGATTACGCCATCGAGGCGATACGGGAGATTCTTGAGACCGTTGTGCCCGTGTTTGGTATCTGTCTCGGATACCAGTTGCTCGCGCTTGCCGGTGGGGCAAAAACGATGAAAATGAAATTTGGTCATCACGGCGCGAATCATCCCGTGCAGGACCTCAAATCCGGGCGCGTCATGATTACGAGCCAGAATCATGGATTTGCCGTTGATGCTGGCACGCTGCCGGACAACATTCAGGTTACGCATGAGTCGCTGTTTGACGGTTCGTTGCAGGGGATCGCATTCAAAGACCGACCTGCCTACGGTTTTCAGGGGCATCCCGAGGCCAGCCCGGGCCCACACGACGTACTCTATCTGTTCGAGCGTTTCATCCGCGAAATGGATGAGTACAAACTCAGTTCGAGTCAAACTACGGTAGCAATATAACGTTATGAATCAATTATTTATTTGTTTTTTCTACTGTAATTTCTCAAGTTTCTACTTGCGCCAGTCTTAGCGCGTGCCGAAACGTACCGACATAGAAAGCGTTCTGATTATCGGTGCGGGTCCGATCGTCATCGGGCAAGCATGCGAATTTGACTATTCCGGAGCGCAGGCGTGCAAGGCGCTCAAGGAAGAGGGCTACCGGGTCATCCTGGTTAACTCAAATCCGGCCACGATCATGACGGATCCCGAGACCGCGGATGCTGTCTATATCGAACCGGTTCACTGGACGGCGCTTGAGCGCGTCATCGCCAAAGAGCGTCCGGATGCGCTGCTGCCTACGATGGGTGGGCAGACGGGTCTGAATTGTGCGCTGGATCTGGTCCGGGAGGGCGTGCTCGACAAGTACAACGTCGAACTGATTGCTGCCTCGCGAAAGGCAATCGATATGGCTGAGGATCGCGATCTCTTCCGGCAGGCGATGGCGGAGATCGGTCTGGAAGTGCCGAAGGCCGAGATCGCTCATTCCCTCGACGAAGCAATCGACAAACAGCGGGAAGTCGGTTATCCGACCATCATCCGACCCTCGTTCACCCTCGGTGGAACCGGCGGTGGAATTGCCTACAACCAGGAAGAATTCAGACGAATCGTCGCGCATGGACTCGAGATGTCGCCGACGACCGAGGTTCTGCTGGAAGAATCGGTCATCGGTTGGAAAGAATTCGAAATGGAGGTCGTCAGGGACAAGAACGACAACTGCATTATCGTTTGTTCGATTGAAAATTTTGACGCGATGGGCGTGCATACCGGAGATTCCATAACAGTGGCGCCGGCACAGACGCTGACAGACAAGGAATATCAGCGTATGCGCAATGCGTCGATCGATGTCCTGCGCAAAATAGGGGTCGAAACCGGCGGGTCCAACGTCCAGTTTGCAGTTAGTCCCAAAGATGGACGTTTGCTCGTTATTGAAATGAATCCCAGAGTGTCCCGATCGTCCGCGCTTGCGTCCAAGGCAACGGGTTTTCCGATCGCGAAAATTGCGGCCAAGCTGGCAATCGGTTACACGCTGGATGAATTGAAAAACGAAATCACCGGGGGCGCGACGCCGGCATCGTTTGAACCTGCAATCGATTACGTCGTGACCAAGATCCCGCGCTTCACCTTCGAGAAGTTCCCGGGCGCAGCGGATCGTCTGACTACCCAGATGAAATCCGTCGGCGAAGTGATGGCTATAGGCCGGAATTTCCAGGAGTCGCTTCACAAAGCGTTACGCGGAATGGAAACCGGCGTCGATGGTCTGGATGAAAAGATGCGGGCTGTCGCCGGAGAGGAGGACAGGGACACGCTGCGGCAGGAGTTACGATTGCCGGGTGCAGACAGGATTTTTTATGTTGCCGACGCATTGCGGCTGGGATTCGGCATTGAAGAAGTCGCTGATTTAACGGGCATAGATCCCTGGTTCCTGGCGCAGATAGAAGACCTCGTGAGAGAAGAAGCCGAGATTCGCGCCGGAGGCTTGGAGGGCCTTGTGGAAGACCGGATCCGTCACCTGAAACGCAAGGGTTTTTCGGATGCGCGCATGGCGACATTGCTCCGCCAGGATGAAGCTATTGTCCGCAAGCGTCGCATAGATGCCGGCGTACGCCCGGTATTCAAGCGGGTTGACACGTGTGCCGCAGAGTTTGCTACGAACACCGCCTATCTGTATTCGACTTATGAAGAAGAGTGTGAGTCGTTGCCGACTGATAACCAGAAGATAGTGATCCTGGGCGGTGGCCCGAATCGTATTGGCCAGGGTATTGAATTCGACTATTGCTGCGTGCACGCCGCACTGGCGCTCAGGGAGGCTGGGTACGAGACCATAATGGTCAACTGCAATCCCGAGACGGTCTCAACCGATTTCGATACCTCCGATCGGCTCTATTTCGAATCCCTGACGTTCGAAGACGTCATGGAGGTCATCGAAAAGGAGCGGCCAAAAGGCGTGATTGTGCAGTACGGCGGACAGACGCCGCTCAAACTGGCTCGCGCTCTCGAGGCCGCCGGCGCGCCTATAATTGGCACGTCACCCGATTCAATTGACCTGGCCGAAGATCGTGAACGATTCCAGAAACTCGTCGACGAACTGGGTCTGAAACAGCCGCCGAATCGAACCGCCAGGAACGGTGATGAGGCGCTGTCGATGGGCGCGGATGTCGGCTATCCGCTGGTTGTTCGGCCGTCGTATGTGCTGGGCGGACGCGCGATGGAAATCGTCCATCGGGAAGAGGATTTGGCCGCTTATATGGATGCCGCCATTGGCGTATCCAATGACAGCCCGGTACTGCTGGATCGATTTTTGGACCTGGCAATTGAGGTTGACGTCGACGCCATCTGCGACGGCGAACGAGTCCTGATTGGCGGCATCATGGAACACATAGAGCAGGCAGGCGTGCATTCGGGCGATTCCGGCTGCTCCCTGCCGCCTTTCAGTCTCGACGACGAACTTCAAAAGGTATTGATTGAGCAGGTGGTGAGTCTTGCCAAGGGTTTGCAGGTCATCGGTTTGATGAATACTCAATTTGCCATACAGAACAACGTCGTATACCTGCTCGAGGTGAATCCACGCGCATCGCGGACCGTACCGTTTGTGTCGAAAGCAACGGGGGTGCCGCTCGCGAAAATTGCTGCCCGGGTCATGGCTGGCGAGTCACTCGAGACGCTGGGCTACGTCAATCAAAGGACTCCGGAATATTTCTCGGTCAAAGAAGCCGTGTTTCCGTTCATCAAGTTTGCCGGAGCCGATCCGATTCTTGGTCCGGAAATGAAATCGACCGGTGAAGTAATGGGTATCGGCAGGTCGTTTGGCGAGGCCTATGCGAAGGCGCAGCTGGCATCAGGTGTTGTACTGCCGACCAAGGGCGCCGCATTGCTTAGCGTGCGCGATCGTGACAAGGACGGCGCAGTCGAGCTTGCCAACATCCTGTTGGAACGCGGTTTCGAGATTGTCGCTACCCACGGTACCGCAAAATTTCTCGCCGCTGCCGGCGTCAGCTGCCGGCGAATAAACAAGGTGAGGGAGGGACGTCCGCACATTGTTGACATGATCAAGAACGGTGAGTTTGTCTTGATGGTTAACACGACTGAGGGCAAGCAGGCTATCCAGGAGTCGTTGTCTATTCGTGGTGAGGCAGTGCGAAGAAACGTCACTTACTACACGACCCTCGGTGCGGCGGTAGCGACGTGTAAAGCACTCGAGCATTTGCAGGATGGCGATGTCAATCGACTTCAGGATTTGCATAAAGAGGTTGCGGCATGAGTAAAGTGCCAATGACGGTGCGCGGTGAGGAATTGCTTCGCGAGGAGCTGAAGCGGTTAAAGTCGGAAGATAGACCCCAGGTGATACAGGCTATTGCCGAGGCCCGGGCACACGGTGACCTGAAGGAAAATGCGGAGTATCACGCAGCTAAAGAGCAGCAGGGTTTTATCGAGGGCAGGATCAAGGAAATTGAAGGCAAGTTGTCACACATCCAGGTAATCGATGTGACAGCTGTTGATGCGCGCGGAAAAGTCATATTTGGCGCGACGGTTGAATTGTTCGATGTGCAAGCCGAATTGGAGATCACGTACAGAATCGTAGGCGAGGATGAGGCCAGCATTAGTGCCGGACTTATTTCGTATACATCACCGATCGCGCGTGCACTGATCGGAAAAAACGAAGGCGACGAAGTGACATTCTCAGCCCCGGGCGGGGATAAGCACTATGAAATCATCGAGGTACGTTACGTTTGAACGGGTAGCGGAATGCCGCAGGCGCGACCCTAGCTGACAGGCATGGGGATCTTGGGTTTGTCTGGATTTTGGCGATAAACCAGCGCGACATTTCCGATTCTGGTTACGAGTTCGGCGGACTGGTTTTCGCAGAGGTCGCGAATAATTGTGTCACGTGTTTCCCGATCGCCTGCACGAACGCGAACCTTGATGAGTTCGTGATGATCAATCGTTGACGAGAACTCGCTTAGCAATGATGCAGATAAACCTGCATCACCGACAACGATGACCGGCTTGAGCTGGTGTCCCAGGCCACGCAGATATTTCGTTTGTGCAGCAGATAGCTTCATGGGTGCGGATTGTAGCAAGGAATGAGTAAACCGAGACGAAGTGGCGGTTCCTGGCGGCAGCGGCAGGAAAAAGATCCCTATGTGCAGATGGCTCGGCGTGAGGGTTGGCGCTCACGGGCGGTGTACAAACTTGAGCAGATTGCAGACAAGGAAAAGTTGCTTCGTCCTGATATGATTTGCATAGATCTCGGTGCGGCTCCGGGTAGCTGGAGCCAGTACGTGACGGAGAGGCTCAAAGGTCGTGTCAGGGTGATTGCGCTCGATCTGCTGCCAATGGACGCTTTACCGGACGTGGAATTCATCCTGGGCGATTTCACCGACAGCGCCATCCTGGGGGAACTACTCGGACGGCTCGGAGAATCGAAAGCGGATCTTGTAATGAGCGATATGGCACCCAATATAAGCGGCAACAAGGCCGTCGATCAGCCACGCGCCATGTACCTGGCGGAACTGGCGCTTGATTTTGCCAGGAAAACCCTCAGACCGAGGGGAGCATTCATTTGCAAGGTATTTCAGGGCGAGGGCACGGATGCATTTATTATTGAAGCGAGACGATTGTTCGGCACGGTGAAAGCCTTGAAACCCAAGGCCTCCAGGAGCAGCAGTAGTGAGATTTATCTTGTGGCGAGGAACTACCGTGCGTGAACGTTGCCTTACTGCGATATGCCTTGTAGCGAGAAACTATCATCTATAGTAATGTCTAAACACATTAGACGCAGTCTAAACCCGGTTGGTGGAGTGGTAATTCCTAAGTGAACGATTTAACTAAAAATGTACTTGTATTCATCGTCATTATTGTCGTCTTGCTGTCGGTCGTGCAGGGCCTCAGCGGCGTTAGCGGTCAGGGACCGCAAAAGCAGGATTATTCAGAATTTCTGAATGATGTTCGCTCTGGCGCGGTCGAGCGGGTTGAGTTTGATGATGAGAAGATCACCTACGGCAATCGCCTTCCATTGCAGAATTACACGATCAGCCCGGAGACGGACAACAATACGCTGATCGGAATTCTGGAAGACAACGGCGTCAAGTTCACGGCCCAGGAACCCGAGTCAACCAGTCTCATCGGGCAGCTTCTAATCAATTCTTTCCCGATTCTGTTGCTCATCGGTGTGTGGATCTATTTCATGCGCCAGATGCAGGGCGGCGGCGGTGGTCGAGGCGCGATGTCGTTTGGCAAGAGCAAGGCGCGCCTGTTGGGTGAAGACCAGGTCGGCGTGACGTTTGCAGACGTAGCAGGAATCGAAGAGGCTAAACAGGAAGTTAGCGAGATCGTTGATTTTCTTAAGGATCCGAGCAAGTTTCAACGGTTGGGCGGCAAGATTCCCAAGGGCGTCCTGATGGTCGGCTCACCCGGCACCGGCAAGACCCTGCTTGCCAGGGCTATCGCAGGGGAAGCCAAGGTCCCGTTCTTTACCATTTCGGGTTCGGATTTCGTCGAGATGTTTGTCGGTGTCGGCGCCTCGCGCGTTCGGGATATGTTCGACCAGGCCAAGAAACAGGCCCCATGCATCATTTTCATTGACGAGCTCGATGCCGTTGGTCGTCATCGTGGCGCAGGCCTTGGCGGCGGTCACGACGAACGCGAACAGACATTGAACCAGATGCTGGTTGAGATGGATGGCTTCGAAGGCAGCGAAGGCATTATCGTTATTGCTGCGACGAACCGACCGGACGTCCTCGACCCGGCTTTGTTGCGTCCGGGCCGTTTCGATCGCCAGGTCGTGGTGCCCTTGCCGGATATCCGGGGGCGCGAGCTAATTTTGAAAGTGCATATGCGCAAGGTGCCGCTGGATGACGATGTAGTGCCCAGCCTTATCGCTCGTGGTACGCCTGGTTTTTCGGGCGCCGATCTCGCCAACCTGGTCAACGAGGCAGCATTGTTCGCTGCGCGCTCGAACAAGCGCGTGGTTAGCATGGAGGAGTTCGAGCAGGCGAAAGACAAGATCATGATGGGTGCCGAGCGCCGCTCGATGGTCATGAGCGAAAAAGAAAAGCTGAATACTGCTTTTCATGAAGCCGGCCATGCGATCGTTGGATATTGTGTTCCCGATCACGACCCTGTTTATAAGGTTACGATTATTCCACGTGGACGGGCACTGGGCGTGACGATGTATTTGCCGGAAGAGGACAAATACAGCGTGTCCAAAGCGTCGCTTGAGAGCAGTATTTCGACCCTCTTTGGCGGACGAATCGCTGAGGAGATGACGCTGGGGATCGATTACGTTACGACTGGTGCGTCAAACGACATTGAGCGCGCGACCGAGATCGCCAGAAACATGGTCACGAAATGGGGCCTTTCCGAGAAACTGGGGCCACTGACTTATAGCGAAGATGATGGTGAAGTATTCCTGGGTCGATCTGTCACGCAGCACAAGCACGTGTCAGACGTCACCTCAACTACCATCGATGAAGAGGTACGAAAGATCATCGATCGCAACTATGTGCGCGCCGAAGCGCTGCTCAAGGAGCACGAAAAGAAATTGCATACGATGGCGAATGCGCTGATGAAATACGAGACGATTGACCAGCAGCAGGTCAAAGACATCATGGAGGGTCGCGAGCCGAAGCCGCCCGAAGGTTGGGATGATTCTGACGAGTCGCCACCAGCCAAGAAGAGCAAGAGCAAGAAGTCGGATTCAATTACGCCGATCGGCGGCCCCGCCAGCGAGCACTAGAGCCGATTTTTCGGTCAAAGAACGGCAGCCATTGTGCTGCCGTTTTTTTTGAGACACGTTTGCAGCAAGATGCAACAAACCACTGACAACATTCTTTCCATTGCTTCGTCCCCCGCCGTGATGGGGATTCTGAACGTCACGCCGGATTCGTTCTCGGATGGCGGGCAGTTTTTGTCTGCGGACGAAGCGCTGAGACATGCCGCTGTGATGGTTGATGCGGGCGTCGACATCATCGATGTCGGCGGCGAATCGACGCGTCCGGGTGCATCGGACACCTCTGTGCAGGAAGAGCTTGAACGCGTTATTCCGGTCATTGAACGAATCGCTGCGAGCTTTGAAGTCGTCGTGTCGATCGACACGAGCAAACCCGAGATTATGCGCGCGGCGGTGGTGGCGGGTGCCACCATGATTAATGACGTTTATGCGCTTCGCCGGCCAGGTGCAATCGAAACTGCGGCGTCTTTGGATAGCATAATTTGTCTTATGCATATGCAGGGTGAGCCGAGAAGTATGCAGAATGCGCCTCGTTATAAGGCGTTGCCCGGCGACGTCATCGATTTTCTTGCTGCACGCGTCAGTGCATGTGTTGCGGCGGGGATAGGTCTCGAGAGGCTCGTTGTTGATCCAGGTTTCGGATTTGGAAAGAATGATCGGCATAACCTCGAGATCCTGGCGAAACTGGAACAGTTCGCGGAACTCGACCTCCCTTTGCTGGTAGGCTGGTCGCGCAAGAAAACGCTTGGCAATCTCACCGGCAAGTCATTGAGAGAGCGCGGTGCGGCTGGAGTTGCAGCGGCCATTATTGCTGTGCAAAAAGGTGCGAGTATCGTGCGCACGCATGATGTTGCCGCGACCATTGATGGGCTAACTGTATTACGGGCTGTTGAGCAGTCAGGATAGGAAACGATGAGCAGAAAATACTTTGGCACGGACGGAGTGAGAGGCACGGTCGGGAACGACCCTATGAGTGCTGAATTTGCGCTGCGACTGGCGAGTGCGGCGGCCCAGGTGCTCGTACCCGAAGGCGGCACAGTATTAATCGGAAAGGATACGCGGCTTTCGGGCTATATGTTCGAGTCAGCGCTGGAAGCAGGTTTTGTCGCTGCCGGTGCGGATGTGCTGCTATTGGGACCCTTGCCGACACCCGGCATCGCAAATCTGACTCAGGTGTTCAAAGCCAACCTGGGCGTTGTGATCAGTGCTTCGCACAATCCGTATCAGGACAATGGGATCAAGTTTTTCGATGGCAGTGGTGCGAAGCTTTCGGATGAGATCGAAAGGAAGATCGAAAAATTACTCCAGTCACCGGCAATTACGCTGGAATCCAGAAAGCTTGGCCGGGCGAAGCGCATCGACACGGCGCGTGATCGCTATCAGGAATTTTGTGCATCAACGTTTCCTCCTGAGCTGAATCTTGAAGGCATGAAGGTTGTCTTTGACGGCGCGAACGGCGCCGGTTACAAGGTTGGCCCGCGTACTCTCAATGAGCTTGGCGCCGAGGTCATAACAATTGGCTGTTCGCCAAATGGACGAAATATCAATGATGGTTGCGGGTCGACCGAGCCGGAGCTGCTGCAGAAAACGGTTCCAGCCGTAGAGGCCGCGGTCGGTATCGCTCTCGACGGCGACGGGGATCGCGTCGTGATGGTAGACGAGAAGGGTGAGACCATCGATGGCGACCAGCTCTTGTATGTCCTGGCGATGTCCAGGCAGGAAGAGGGTGTGCTCCGTGGGCCGGTGGTTGGAACTGTCATGAGTAACCTTGGCCTGGAACACGCGTTACAGAGCCAGAATATCGAGTTCCGACGCGCCAAGGTCGGAGATCGTTATGTATTGGAGGCGCTGCGCGAGTCGGGCGGGATTATTGGCGGAGAAACCTCCGGACACATGATCTGCCTGGACAAGACGACCACCGGCGACGGTTTGGTCACTGCCTTGCAAATTCTCGCGGTAATGAGACGGACCGGGAAGTCCTTGTCCGAGTTAACTAACGGCATGTCTCGATATCCGCAGACGATGATTAATGTCAGAACTGAGCGAAAGATGGATCCTGACCAGGTGCCGCAAATTCTGGATGCGGTCGGCCAGGCAGAGAAGGAACTGGCGGATTCCGGACGTGTCGTGCTGAGAGCTTCCGGTACAGAATCCGTCATCAGGGTCATGGTGGAGGGCGAGGACAGGGCGCAGGTGGCGCTTTTGGCGGACCGGCTGGCGGCCGTGGTCGCCGCCGCGGCCGCCTGAGCGATTCCTGGCGTTTCGGTACCTGGTCCCTGTTTTCGTTGCGCTGAAGGGTGTGGCTCGGTATCCTTGCGCGCTTTTTCACGCAGACGGAATAACTAGAAATGCGCGGGTATCTGGTCGCTGGCAACTGGAAGATGAACGGTAGTAACGACGCTAATCGGGCGCTCGTACAGGGCATTGTTGCGGGTGTGCCCGCCAATAGGGACGTCCAACTGCTAATCTGTCCGCCATTTCCCTACATTTCCAGCGTCGCGGGACTGATTGCGGGTTCTTCGGTCCTCCTGGGTGCCCAGAATGTGTCCCAGCATGCATCCGGCGCATTTACCGGTGAGACTGCCGGATCGATGCTGCGTGACGTAGCTTGCGAATTTGTTATTGTCGGGCACTCGGAACGGCGCGCATTAATGGGTGAAACCAGCAAGATCGTTGCGGAAAAGTTCAGGGCGGCCCTGGATGCCGGTCTGACGCCGATTCTTTGCGTTGGTGAAACGCTTGATCAGAGAGAATCCGGGCATACCAAGACCGTGATTGACGAGCAGTTGAATACCGTTCTCGATGAAGTGGGCATCGATGAATTCAGGAATGCGGTTATCGCGTACGAGCCCGTTTGGGCAATCGGCACGGGAGTAACGGCGAGCCCCGAGCAGGCACAAGAGGTCCATCGGCACATTCGTGCGTTGCTCGAGTCGAAGAATGTCGAGGTCGCGAAAGGTATTAAAATACTGTATGGCGGTAGCGTAAAAGGCGACAATGCTGCCGGATTATTTTCGAATCCGGATATTGACGGGGGGCTGATCGGAGGCGCCTCGCTCAAATCTGATGACTTTTTGGCGATCGCAGAAGCTGCCGCGTCGCTGTGTTGAGGTAAAAATGGATAACATGCAAACGCCAGTTCTGATCGTGCACACGCTCATTGCGCTCGCGATAATCGGACTCGTTCTGATTCAACGCGGTAAAGGTGCTGACGCAGGTGCCGCATTTGGTTCCGGCGCTTCTGGCACGGTGTTCGGTTCGCGAGGATCGACCAGTTTTTTCTCCCGTGCGACGGCAGTCCTCGCAACTGCATTTTTTGCGACGAGCCTGACACTGGCCTACCTGAGCAGTCAGCAGGCGGGTGTGACCGATAGTCTCCTCGAGGGATTGCCAGCGGTCGAGACAGAGGAGCGGAGCATCATGGAAGACATGCCTGCGGCTGACGGCGTACCCGCTCTCGACAGTGAGGAACCGGAGGCGGAGGATGCGTCAATCCCGAGTCTTGATGCGGATATCCCGGATACTGAACCTGCTGTCGAAGAGTAGCGTTTAGCGTTTGAATCAATAGCCGATGTGGTGGAATTGGTAGACACGCTGTCTTGAGGGGGCAGTGGCGAAAGCTGTGCCGGTTCGAGTCCGGCCATCGGCACCAAGCTAGAGAACCCTGCATCCCGAAGGGGATGCAGGGTTCTCTAGCTTGGTGATGAGAACGACTTCCCGGCAGAAATCAACGTCGCTCGTTTCGCCTAAAATGCTAAAGATCAATTTTCACCGGTCTTTGGAGTTGTTTCGCACAATGCGGGAAAATTGGGATTCGAGTCCGGCCATCGGCACCAACAACAAAGGGGCATGGCCAAAGGGCCATACCCCTTTATTGTTTACGCAGAAACCGACTTCCCGGCAGAAATCAACGTCGCTCGTTTCGCCTAAAATGCTAAAGATCAATTTTCACCGGTCTTTGGAGTTGTTTCGCACAATGCGGGAAAATTGGGATTCGAGTCCGGCCATCGGCACCAACAACAAAGGGGCATGGCCAAAGGGCCATACCCCTTTATTGTTTACGCAGAAACCGACTTCCCGGCAGAAATCATCTGCGCGGTTCCTGGCGTGAGTGCTAAAGATCAATCCGCACCGATCGGCTGATTAATTCTTGGCAGTGCGGGCGGATTGGGCGGATTGGGCGGGTTGGGGATCGAGCGATACCCTTGCTGCTAGACTGATGTCATGAGCGGAACACTGCCAGCGTTTTCAGACGTTTCCGAATTGCTGAATCGTACGAGACCGCACCGTCCGGTCTACTGCCTGCATCCCGATATATACCGAGCGACAGCGAACGAATTCGTCGCGAATTTTCCGGGCCGTGTGCTTTACGCCGTTAAAGCGAATGATCACCCGGAGGTTCTCCGCCTTTTACACGAGGGTGGCGTTCGGCACTTCGATTGTGCATCGCTTAATGAGATCGAGATCGTAAAAAACGTCTGCCCTGACGCCCGTTGCTACTTTATGACGCCAGTCAGACTGAGAGGTGCTGCTCGGGTGGCCCAGGAGAAGTACGGTGTCAGGCACTTTGTGCTTGACCACGAGAGCGGCCTGGATTCGCTGATTTCCGAAATTGACGTCCAGTCGTCAGTCATTTTCGCTCGCATGGCCGTTCACCACCCGTCCGCCATGCAGGATCTCTCGGTTCGCTTTGGCGCGCCGCCGGAAGACATTGGCACTCTACTGAACACGATCGCCGGCACGGGAGCCGAGGCAGCCCTGGCATTTAACGTTGGGTCGAATGTTTCAGATCCCGCCGCCTACCGCTATGCAATTGGTGTTGCCGGGAGCGTTTTACGACAGCTTTCGACCAAAGTGCGACTGGTTGATATTGGCGGCGGTTTTCCAGTGTCATATCCGGGTTTCGCAGCACCGCCAATCAGCGAATACATTGATGCGGCAGGGTCTGCCCGAACTGAGCTTCCGCTCACCGAAGATGCAGAGATTCTGGCTGAGCCTGGTCGGGCGCTGGCGGCCGCGGGCATGTCCGCCGTAGTGGAAGTACTGCTGAGAAAAGAGCAGCGAGTATTCATGAATGACGGCATGTACGGAGTTTTCTGGGAACTGCGTTTCAAGGGGCATGATCGGTTTAAGGTGCGATGTTTTCGTGACGGCATGCCGCTTGACGGGCCACTGATATCGTTCCAATTGTTCGGGCCGACCTGTGATTCAACGGACTCGCTCCCAGGGGAAGTAGAGCTGCCAGAGAGTATTCGGGCTGGCGATTATCTCGAATTCAGCAGCGTGGGTGCATACAGCCTCGCCGGGAGAACCAATTTTAATGGGCACTACAGCGAAAATATCGTGACCATCGGTGCGGATACGCCACGGCAGAACGCCTGAGTCCGCGGATTGATGATCTATCCGTATAATCCGAATCTGAAAAAGTTACTTTTCAGATGCTTACAGGGGTGTTATCAGGGGGAGTCACCCTGATACAATTGCGCGCTAGTTCCGGTTCCTCACACAAAAAAGCCAGACCTTCCAACATGCTACAAAACTACGTGCCGATTCTGATCTTTCTCGGGGTGGCTGCCGGTATCGGCGTGCTGCTGCTCGCGCTTGGTTTCCTGTTTGGCAGCGGCAGCAAGGACGCTGAGAAACTTTCGCCCTACGAATGTGGATTCGAGCCGTTCGAAGACTCGCGCATGAAATTCGATGTGCGTTACTACCTCGTTGCGATCCTGTTCATCATATTTGATCTTGAAATTGCGTTTCTGTTTCCGTGGGCCGTATCTCTGGATGCGGTCGGTACGTTCGGCCTGATTTCAATGGGCATATTTCTGGGCGTACTGGTCGTTGGCTTCATTTATGAGTGGAAGAAAGGGGCTTTGGAGTGGGACTAGGTAATACGGCAGAAACGCTTCCGGACACACAGCCGGCGTCCGATGGTGCGAGTCTCCAAAAGAAGGGGTTCGTCGTCGCAAGCGTTGACAATGTCATGAACTGGGCCAGGACGGGCTCCATGTGGCCGATGACTTTTGGGCTGGCCTGTTGTGCCGTAGAAATGATGCAGGCGGGTGCCGCGCGTTATGACCTCGACCGATTCGGCATCATATTTCGTCCAAGCCCGCGTCAGTCGGACGTGATGATCGTTGCCGGAACGCTGTGCAACAAAATGGCCCCGGCCCTCCGAAAGGTCTATGACCAGATGCCGGAGCCGCGCTGGGTCGTATCCATGGGCTCCTGCGCAAATGGCGGTGGTTATTATCACTACTCCTACTCGGTTGTCCGTGGCTGCGATCGCGTCGTTCCTGTTGATGTCTATGTGCCCGGCTGTCCACCGACTGCAGAGGCACTGATATACGGCCTCATCCAACTGCAGAAAAAAATTCGTCGTACCAGCACGATTGCCAGGTAGAAACAGAAAGAAATGACCATGCCGCTCGAGACATTTGCTGCTCGGATCGACGCTCGCTTCGGTGAGCAGGTTACGCGCGTCGCTTCCATTTGTGACGAGCTGACTTACGAGGTCGGCAAAGTGGATGTTATTGAGGTTGCGACAGCGCTGCGCGACGAAACTGACTTTGGCGTTGATCAGCTTATTGACGTCTGTGGCGTTGACTATCTGACTTATGGTGAAGTCGAATGGAAAACCAACAGTGCGACCGAAAGCGGATTCAGTCGTGGCGTCGAGCGCAAGCCCGTCATCCTCGATGAAAGCGATACTTTCGATTCGCGACGGTTTGCAGTGGTTTATCACCTGATGTCGGTTGCCAACAACATTCGACTGCGGTTGCGGGTTTATACTGGTGCGAGCAATCCACCGATTATTCCGTCCCTGGTGCCGATCTGGAACTCAGCAAACTGGTTCGAGCGGGAGGCGTTCGACCTGTTCGGCGTTTTGTTCGAAGGCCATCCGGATTTACGCAGAATCATGACCGACTATGGTTTTATCGGACATCCGTTTCGCAAGGATTTTCCGCTGATCGGTAACGTCGAAGTTAGCTATGACGCAGACAAAGGTCGTGTTGCTTATCAACCGGTCAGCATTGAAGAGCGTACGCTCGTGCCACGCGTTATTCGTGACGACAATCGCTATTCGGCGGACTTGAAGGACACCGCTAGCGATGGCTGAGATTCAGAATTTCACCATGAACTTCGGGCCACAGCACCCGGCAGCGCACGGCGTGTTGAGGCTGGTTCTCGAAATGGACGGCGAGGTCATCCAGAAGGCAGATCCGCACGTAGGCCTGTTGCATCGCGGTACCGAAAAACTGGCGGAATCCAAGCCCTACAGCCAAAGCATCGGTTACATGGATCGACTCGATTACGTTTCCATGATGTGTAATGAACATGGCTACGTACTGGCGCTCGAAAAGCTTCTTGGAATTCGGCCGCCGGTTCGGGCGCAATATATTCGGGTCATGTTCGATGAGATTACGCGTGTTCTGAATCACTTGATGTGGCTTGGGGCACACGGCCTGGATATTGGCGCAATGACGATGTTCCTTTATTGCTTCCGCGAGCGCGAAGATCTCATGGACTGCTACGAAGCGGTGTCCGGCACGCGCATGCACGCCACGTATTATCGTCCGGGCGGTGTTTTTCGGGACCTCCCGGAGACGATGCCGAAATACCAGGCTTCCAAATGGCGCAGTCAGAAAGAAGTGGACCGGCTGAATACAATTCGCGACGGATCTCTGCTCGATTTTATTGATGCATTCTGCGACAAGTTTCCAGGATGTATCGATGAATACGAGACGTTGCTAACTGACAATCGAATCTGGAAGCAACGCACTGTAAACATCGCTGTTGTATCGCCTGAGCGTGCTCTTAATCTCGGCTTCACGGGCCCCATGTTGCGCGGTTCGGGAATCGAATGGGATCTGCGCAGAAAGCAGCCGTACGAAACCTACGACCAGATCGATTTCGATATCCCCGTTGGTGTCAATGGTGATTGTTACGATCGCTACCTGGTGCGCGTCGAGGAGATGCGTCAGTCAAATCGAATAATCAAGCAGTGCGTTTCGTGGTTGCGGCAAAACCCGGGCCCGGTGATGACCGACGATCACAAAATCGCCGCGCCTTCACGCGTCGAAATGAAAGATGACATGGAATCACTCATCCATCACTTCAAGTTGTTCACCGAAGGGTATTGTGTGCCTGAAGGTGAGGGCTATGCGGCGATAGAACATCCGAAGGGCGAGTTCGGTGTCTATTTGATCTCTGACGGAGCGAACAAACCGTACCGCGTGAAAATTCGTGCGCCGGGCTTTTCGCACCTTGCCGCCATGTCGGAAATGGTTGAAGGGCACATGCTGGCCGATGTCGTTGCCGTTATTGGTACGCAGGACATCGTCTTTGGTGAGATTGACCGATGAGTGACGCCGACATTCTTTCTGATCACGTGCGCGAGGAGATCGAGCGCTGGAAGGGACGTTTTCCGGATGATCGAAAGCGATCCGCTGTCATTGGCGCGTTGCACGCGGCACAACACGAGAATGATGGCTATTTGACGGCCGAGTTAATGAACGGCGTCGCCGACTATCTCGATTTGCCGACCATACAGGTATATGAAGTCGCCACTTTCTATTCCATGTTTCAGACCAAAGCAGTCGGTCGGCACAATGTTGCAATCTGCACCAACGTCTCGTGCATGTTGCGTGGGGCCGAAGAGCTGGTTGAGCATGTTGAGGGCAAGCTGGGCATAAAGCTTGGCGAAAGCACGGATGACGGACGCATTTACCTGAAGCGCGAGGAAGAGTGCCTGGCTGCCTGTTGTGGAGCCCCTATGATGATGGTCGATCATAAGTATCACGAGAATCTGACCGCAGACAAAGTCGACGAAATTCTGGATGGTCTCGAATGACTGAGCTCAAACAAAATCTCGTGTGCTTCAACACGTTTGGCGAAGAAGAACCGTGGTCGTTCGCGACTTATGAGAAGCACGATGGCTATAAAGCCTGGCGCAAGATTCTTGCCGGCGAGATGACCCCGGACGAAGTTATCGATGAGGTCAAGGCGTCCGGCCTTCGCGGACGCGGTGGAGCCGGTTTCCCGACGGGCCTCAAATGGAGTTTCATGCCGCGAACGGCGCCCGGCCAAAAGTATCTCGTATGTAACTCCGACGAGAGTGAACCTGGCACCTGTCACGATCGTGAGGTGCTGCGAAACAACCCGCATTGCCTGATTGAGGGAATGGCGATAGCCGCCTACTCGATGGGCGCGACCGTCGCCTACAACTATATTCGTGGAGAGTTTATCGACGAGCCGGTGCCGCGATTCGAAGCGGCGCTTGTCGAAGCTTATGAGGCGGGCTTGCTGGGCACCAACATCCAGGGATCCGGAATCGATGTCGACATTCGCACTTTCGTCGGTGCGGGAGCCTACATCTGCGGTGAAGAAACTGCATTGCTCGAGTCGCTTGAGGGTAAGCAGGGTAAGCCGCGATTTAAACCGCCATTCCCTGCGAACTTTGGCTTGTACGGCAAGCCGACAACGATCAATAACACGCAAAGCCTGGCCAGCGTGCCTGCAATTATTCGCAATGGGGGCAAATGGTTTGCCGATCTGGGTCCGGAGGGTTCGGGCGGCACAGCGCAATTTTCCGTGTCAGGGCATATCGAGAAGCCGGGCAATTACGAACTGCCGATGGGTATCCCCTTCAAGGATCTTCTTGAGCTTTGCGGCGGCGTCCTCGGTGGCCGTAAGTTAAAGGCTGTCATTCCCGGCGGATCTTCGGTGCCGGTGATGCCCGGTGACGTCATCATGGGCTGCACGATGGACTACACGTCCTTGCAGGAAGCGGGTTCGTCTTTCGGTACCGGCGCCGTCATGGTCATGGACGAAACGACCTGCATGGTTAAAGTACTGCGACGAATCTCCAGGTTCTATATGGCTGAATCATGCGGTCAGTGCACACCGTGCCGCGAAGGGACTGGCTGGCTGTACCGCATGCTCAGCAGAATCATGGACGGTGAAGGAAAAGAGGAAGACCTCGACAAGCTGGTCGATGTCGCCAACAAGATTGAAGGTCATACGATCTGCGCTTTGGGGGATGCGGCCGCATGGCCGGTCCAGAGTTTTCTCAAGCACTATCGTCACGAATTCGAGTACATGGTCAGACATGGTGGTCGCAGTATCGTCGACGACCCCTCCGAGGTTGCCGCATGAGCGATGACGTCGTCAAAATCGAGGTTGACGGAAAGGAAGTCGAGGCCAGGAAAGGGCAGATGGTCATCGAGGTGACCGACAAGATCGGCACCTATATCCCGCGATTCTGCTATCACGAGAAGCTGTCAATTGCGGCAAACTGTCGCATGTGTCTCGTTGAAGTCGAGAAAGCACCGAAGCCGATGCCGGCATGCGCTACGCCCGTCATGGACGGCATGAAGGTATTCACCCGGTCGCACGCGGCAATCTCAGCACAAAAAGCGACCATGGAATTCCTGTTGATCAATCATCCCCTTGATTGCCCGATTTGTGATCAGGGCGGGGAATGCGAGCTGCAGGATCTTGCGCTAGGTTACGGACGCGACGTGTCGCGCTACCAGGAACGCAAGCGGGTAGTGAAAGACAAGGATATCGGCCCGCTTGTGTCGACCGATATGACCCGTTGCATTCATTGCACGCGCTGTGTGCGTTTCGGCGAAGAGATTACCGGGCTGCAGGAGCTGGGTACTACCGAGCGCGGCGAACACATGAAGATCGGAACGTACATCGAGAAAAGTATCGATCACGAGTTGTCGGCTAATATTATCGACCTGTGCCCCGTCGGCGCATTGAATAACAAGCCGTATCGATACAGTGCGCGAGCGTGGGAAATGGAGCAGCGTGCAACTGTTTCACCGCACGACTGCGTTGGCTCCAATATGTTCGCTCACGTATTGCGCGGCACCATCAAACGGGTTGTTCCGCGCGAGAATGAATCCATTAACGAGATGTGGTTGCCCGACAGGGATAGATTCAGCTATGAAGGAATCTACAGCCAGGATCGGTTGCTCTCGCCGCGAATGAAGGCCGGTGGTGTCTGGGAAGATATTAGCTGGGACGAGGCTCTGAAAAAGCTTGCGGAGAACTTGCGAGCGGCTGACGCGAACAAAATCGGCATTCTCGCGGCGCCTGGATCCACGCTCGAAGAATTGCACTTGTTGTCTCGGCTGGCCGAGCACATCGGCACGAACAACATCGATCACCGAACACGTCAACGTGACTTTTCGGATCAGGACCACGACCCGGCAGTCCCGTCTTTGGGATGTTCGATTGCAGACATCGAGGCTGCCGACGCCGTTCTTGTCGTTGGTTCAAATCTGCGCAAAGAAGCGCCGATTATTGCACACCGGGTGCGCAAGGCGGCCGTCGGCGGGTGCCAGGTAAATGTTGTTAATCATTCGAAATATGACTATTTCTTCGACGTCAATCAGCATATCAATGGCAAGGGTCTGATTGAGCAACTTGCGGGCATCGCGGTGGCTGCATCGGGCGGCGACCTGCCGTCTTCCATCGCAACCATTTGCGACGGTGTCGTGCCGAGCGCAGAGCAGAAGGCGATCGCCAAATCGCTGGCGGCGGCAGAACATGCATTAGTCTTTACCGGTTTGATTGCCGCACGGCATCGCGCAGCTTCGGCTATCCGGGCGTTGAGCAGTGCGATAGCAGACCTGACGGGCGCCAGGTTCGGGGCCCTGACCGAGGGCGCGAATTCGGCCGGCGCGTACCTGGCCGGCGTTTTGCCACATCGTGAGCGGGGTGGAGCCAGCAGAGCGTCCACCGGCCTGGATGCTGCAGCAATCGCGGCTGGGTCACTCGACGCCGTAATGCTATTTGGACTGGAACCGGATTCAGACCTGACCTGTATTGCCGATGCGGAATCGAGCCTCGAGGCACAAAAGTTTGTTGTGGCAATGACCCCGTATGCCGGCGAATCACTGCAGCGGGCTGCGGATCTGCTGCTGCCCGTTGGCACCTTCGCGGAGACGGCTGGAACCTTCGTTAACTGCGAACTCAAGTGGCAGAGCTTCAACGGCATTGCCAATCCGGTTGGTGAGGCTCGCCCCGGCTGGAAGGTATTGCGGGTATTGGGAAATCTGTTGGACGCCGATCATTTTGATTACGAGACCAGCGAGGAGGTTCGTGATGAACTCGCCGGGCAGCTCGGCGAGATTGATTCCGTGCAGCGCTATACCGGCACGCAGGCACTTGCGGCCGTCAATGGCGAGGATTTACCGGCAGAGCAGGTAGATGTTCCGATCTATCAAATCGATAATGTCGTCAGACGGGCCGCAGCACTGCAGCTTACGCCCGAAGCTCGTCGCGCGCCGGGCAAAGAAACATGAAAGCGCTGATTCCCGACTTTGTCCTGAATACCTGGATGTCCCTGTGGGGTTTGTTGCCGCCATTGATGCAGTACCTCGTTGAAACGACGTTCTGGATCCTGGTCGTCATGATAACGGTCATTCTCGCCGTCGCGTTTACGACGTATTTCGAACGCAAGGTAATTGGACACATGCAGGGCCGGATCGGGCCCAACCGTGTTGGTCCCCTGGGGCTGGGCCAACCGTTCGCCGACGTAATCAAGCTGCTGATCAAGGAAGTGATCGTCCCTGAGAAATCAAACCGGTTTCTCTTTGTCATTGCGCCGCTGTTGACCCTCATACCGGCTTTGGCAACCTGGGCAGTCATTCCGCTGACTGACACGTTCGTGATAGCGGACATCGATGCCGGCTTGCTGTACGTGCTGTCGCTGACATCAGTTGGCGTCTACGGCGTCATTCTCGCTGGTTGGGCCACCAACTCGAAGTATGCACTGCTCGGGGCCATGCGCTCGGCCGCGCAGATCGTCGCCTACGAAATTGCCATGGGCTTCGCCCTGGTCGGCGTATTGATGGCTGGCGGCAGCCTGAACCTGGGTGTAATCACTGAAGCGCAGTCGGGTGGCTTTACGAGCTGGTTCCTGCTGCCCTTGTTCCCACTATTTTTCGTGTACCTGATTTCAGGTGTTGCCGAAACGAATCGTGCGCCGTTTGATGTTGCAGAAGGTGAGTCGGAAATCGTTGCCGGATTCCACGTGGAGTATTCGGGCGTCGCGTTCGCATTATTCTTCCTGGGTGAATACGCCAATATCATATTGATTTCTGCCTTGACGTCGATTTTCTTTCTCGGCGGATACAACTCGTTCTTTGAAGGCTGGACCTTCCTTGGTGAAGGTCACTTCCTAAGAGAGCCGGCGCTGTTGTGGCTGCTCATCAAAATTTGTTTTTTCATTTTTGTTTTCTTCTGGTTGCGCGCAACGTTTCCGCGCTATCGATACGACCAGATCATGCGACTTGGCTGGAAGGTCTTCATTCCGGTAACCATCGTCTGGATTGTCGTTGAAGGCGTAATGGCGTGGATGCAGGTTGGTCCATGGCGGAATCTTGCAGGGTAGGGTAATGACTAAGTTACGCAGCTATATCAAGACTTTTACGCTCTGGGAGTTATGGCAGGGTCTGTCAGTCACGTTCCGGAATTTCTTCCGGACCCCGGTTACGGTCTTCTATCCGGAAGAAAAGGCGCCGCAGTCGCCGCGTTTCAGGGGGCTGCATGCGCTACGGCGCTATCCGAACGGAGAAGAGCGCTGCATCGCCTGTAAGCTGTGTGAGGCGGTGTGTCCTGCATTGGCTATTACGATCGAGTCCGATGTAGGTGAAGACGGGACCCGACGCACGACTCGATATGACATCGATCTGTTCAAGTGCATCTACTGCGGCTTCTGTGAGGAAGCCTGTCCGGTGGACGCCATCGTCGAAACGCGTATTCACGAATATCATATGGAAGCACCTGGCGAAAACATCATGACGAAAGACAAGTTGCTTGCGATCGGCGATAAGTACGACGCGATGATTTCCGCCGATAAAGCCGCAGACGCGAAGTACAGGTAGGCAGGTTTTGTTTCACGCAATCCTTTTTTACACATTTGCAGCGGTTCTGATCGGTGCTGCACTGGGCGTGATTTTTTCACGCAATCCGGTGCATGGGGTAATGTTCCTGGTGCTGGCTTTTTTCCAAAGCGCGATGCTGTGGTTGCTTGCGGAAGCAGAGTTCCTGGCGATCGTCCTGGTGCTGGTCTACGTTGGCGCCGTCATGGTGTTATTCCTGTTCGTCGTCATGATGCTGGATATCAATATCGAGCGAGCCGGCGAAGGTTATACACGGTACTGGCAGCTGGGACTCGGCATTGCCGGCCTGATGGTCTTTGAACTCATCCAGATCATTCTGATAAGAGGGTCGGCCGCAGATGCGGGCAACAGCTTCGCGTCAACGCCAGAGGGCTATAGTAATACCGAGGCACTGGGCGCCGTTCTTTATACCGAGCACGTGTACGCCTTTGAGATTGCGGCCGTTATTCTTCTGTTGGCTATTGTTGCGGCAATAACGCTGACGATGCGCAAACGCCCGGGCCTGAAACAACAGGATATTTCGGCGCAGGTGGCGGTTCGCGCTGCTGACAGGATTCGCATTGTCAAGATGGCGTCAGAGAAGCCGGATTCGGGGAGCGAATCGTGATTGGTCTCAGTCACTATCTGACGCTGTCCGCTTTGCTGTTCGCGTTGAGCATCGCAGGCATCTTCGTCAATCGACGTAACCTGATTCTGCTCCTGATGTGCATCGAGTTAATGCTGCTTGCGGTCAATTTCAATTTCATCGCTTTTTCGCGTCATCTCGGTGACGAGACGGGCCAGGTGTTTGTGTTCTTTATTCTTACTGTCGCCGCTGCAGAGGCGGCAATTGGCCTCGCGATTCTCGTTGTGTTATTCCGCAATCGTCGCACTATCAATGTCCAGGAGATGGACACGATGAAGGGGTAATCGGAAATTCGAGAATCTTATGTACGGGAACAACATAAAAATTATGACAGGCACGGTGATCAGTAAATGCGGTCGCTAACTGTAATGTTTGCGGTGAAACGTTGATGCACGGTATTCATCTGACAATTGTTCTCGCGCCATTGGCAGCTGCGATCATTGCGGGCTTATTCGGCAAACAGATCGGCCGGGCGGGTGCGCACTGGATCACGATTTTTGCCGTTGGTTTGTCATTCGTGTTGTCTGTCGTCGTACTGAAAGGTCTGTACCTGGATGGCGTAGCGGCCGAAAACTACAGCCTCTACACGTGGGCGGTCAGTGAGGGACTGCGGATGGAGGTCGGCTTCCTGGTCGATCGATTGTCGGCGCTCATGATGGTCGTTGTCACGTTCGTTTCGTGGATGGTGCACATCTATACGATCGGCTATATGCATGATGATCCGGGCTATCAACGCTTCTTCAGCTACATTTCCTTGTTTACATTCGCAATGCTGATGCTGGTCATGTCGAACAACTTCCTGCAGCTGTTTTTCGGCTGGGAGGCGGTTGGCGTCGTGTCTTATTTATTGATTGGCTTCTGGTTCAAGAAAGAGACCGCGATCTTTGCGAATCTCAAGGCGTTTCTCGTTAACAGAGTTGGCGATTTCGGATTCATCCTGGGTATCGCCGGCGTCGTCATGTTCACAAATTCTCTGGATTACGCAACCGTATTTTCCAGCGCAGAATCGATCGCCGCGCAAAGCGTTGAAGTGTTGCCTGGCACGCCGTGGAATGCCATGACGATGATCTGCATACTGCTCTTCATCGGCGCGATGGGTAAGTCCGCGCAGGCGCCGCTGCACGTGTGGTTGCCGGATTCAATGGAAGGTCCGACGCCGATATCTGCGCTGATTCACGCGGCCACGATGGTGACGGCAGGCATATTCATGGTTGCGCGTATGTCACCGCTGTTTGAATTAACTGAAACGGCATTGGCCGTCGTGCTGACCATCGGCGCGATCACCGCGTTCTTCATGGGCCTTTTGGGAATTGTCCAGAACGACATCAAGCGGGTAGTGGCCTACTCGACGCTGTCGCAGCTCGGTTACATGACGGTCGCCCTGGGCGTTTCCGCATACAGTGGTGCGATCTTCCACCTGATGACACACGCCTTCTTCAAGGCGCTTCTGTTCCTCGGTGCGGGTTCCGTAATTATTGCCATGCACCATGAGCAGGACATCCGAAAAATGGGTGGCTTGCGTAAATACATGCCAATCACTTACTGGACTGCGGTAATCGGTACGCTCGCGCTGATCGGATTTCCCGGCAGCTCGGGCTTCTTCTCCAAAGACGCATTGATAGAAGCGGTGAAAGAGTCACATTGGCACGGGCAGGGCGCCGTGTACTGGATTGCATACATGAGTGTCCTGCTGGGCGTTTTCGTCACCGCGCTCTATTCCTTCAGGATGTTCTTCCTCGTGTTTCACGGAGAGGAACGCATGGACAAAGAGACGCAATCACATTTGCATGAGACACCGTTGGTCGTGACGGTGCCGCTGATTCTCCTGGCTATCCCATCGGCGATAATCGGTTGGTTCACTATCGAACCGGTGCTTTTCGGCGGATTTTTTGGTGACGCGATTCGTGTACTACCAGAGCACGATGTCCTCGCACATCTTGGAGAGACTTTCCATGGAAGCGCTGCTTTCATTACTCACGCCATGCAAGGTCCGGCAGTCTACCTGGCCGGTGCCGGGGCGTTTACTGCGTGGTTCCTGTACCTGAAGCGACCCGATCTGCCGGTAGCTATCGGTGCGCGTTTTTCCGGTCTCTACAATTTGCTCGACCGGAAATACTATTTTGACGATCTCTATATCAAGGGATTTGCCGCCGGTGGCCGATCGATAGGCCAGTTTCTGTGGCAGAAAGGTGACGAGCTCATCATCGATGGATTGTTGGTCAACGGTACGGCCAAAGCCGTCGGCACCTTTGCGGGCGTTTTACGGCGAGTGCAAACCGGCTATCTCTATCACTACGCGTTCGCAATGTTTTTTGGTATTACGCTGATTCTTGCCTGGCTGCTTTGGGCGTAGATAAATGGACCTGACCAGTAACATTCTAAGCGTTCTGATCTGGCTGCCGATTTTCGGTGGCGTGGGCGTGTTACTGCTCGGTGATGGTGGTGATGTGTCGTCTGCGCGAGCAGCGCAAATGCGACTGGCGGCGCTGGCTGTCTCTTTGTTGACGTTTCTCCTGAGCATTCCGTTCTACCTGAACTTCGATAATTCGACGGCGGCCATGCAGTTCGTTGAACGCCTGCCATGGATCGCCGCGCTGAATGTCGAGTATTTCCTCGGCGTAGACGGGATATCGGCACCCCTCATTTTACTGACCACGTTCATTACGCCACTGGTCGTCATATCCAGCTGGGACGTCATCAAGATTCGTCCGGCCCAATATTTTGCCGCCTTCCTGATACTGGAAGGATTGATGGTTGGCGTGTTCTCGGCACTTGATGGCGTTTTGTTTTACGTGTTGTGGGAAGCCATGCTGGTACCGATGTTTTTGATCATCGGCGTATGGGGCGGTGAACGCCGCGTTTACGCGACGCTAAAGTTCTTCCTGTATACGTTCCTCGGCTCCGTGCTGATGCTGGTGGCATTTATCTACCTGTATAACAAAGCCGGTAGTTTCAACTTCTTCGATTTCATGCAATTGCCGTTGTCGTTGCGAGAGCAGCAGCTGATCTTCATTGCCTTCCTGCTGGCGTTTGCCGTCAAGGTGCCGATGTGGCCGGTTCACACCTGGCTTCCTGACGCGCATGTTGAGGCACCGACCGGCGGATCCGTCATCCTGGCGGCCATCATGCTGAAAATGGGCGGCTACGGTTTCGTCAGGCTCTCGCTTCCAATGGTGCCCGATGGCAGCGCCTATTTTTCCGGCATGATGATCGCGCTGTCCCTGATTGCCGTCGTCTACATTGGATTTGTCGCGCTGATGCAAAAAGACATGAAGAAGCTCATCGCCTATTCGTCGATTGCGCATATGGGTTTTGTAACACTCGGATTCTTCCTGCTCTGGTCCACAACAGATGGCGCTGGTGCAGAACTCGGCATGACGGGTGGAATGGTCCAGATGATTTCCCATGGCCTGGTTTCCGGGGCCATGTTCCTCTGCGTCGGGGTGCTGTACGACCGGGTTCATAGTCGGCAGATCGCCGATTACGGTGGGGTCGCTAACACCATGCCCAAGTTTGCTGCATTCATGGTCTTGTTCGCATTGGCGAACGCCGGTTTGCCAGGTACTTCAGGATTTGTTGGCGAATTCATGGTCATCATCGCCAGCTTCAAGGCGAACTTCTGGTACGCGTTCCTGGCAGCCAGTACATTGATTCTTGGCGCTGCTTACACACTGTGGATGATCAAACGCGTTATCTACGGTGAGGTCTCGAACAGGAATGTTGCAGAACTGTTCGATCTGGAAAGGCGCGAATTCATTGTGCTTGGCATTTTGGCCGTCGCGGTCCTGCTGGTGGGTCTGTGGCCGGCGCCGCTGGTGGACATGATGTCGGTCACGGTCCAGGAACTACTCGTTCAAATCAGCCAGTCCAGGCTGGCAGGTCTTTAGGGTGTTGCGCATATGATTTTTGGTCAATTCTCGCCAGCGATGCCTGAGATCACGTTACTGATCCTGATCTGCGTGGTCCTCGTTACCGACCTGTTCGTGACGGATGAGAAGCGGGCAACGACGTACTGGTTAACGATCGGATCACTGGTCATCACTGCATGGTCGGTGCTTGCAAGCGCACCTGACGGTCGAACGCTGTTGTTTGACGGCAGCTATGTGAGCGACGCGCTCTCCCAGGTGCTCAAGCTGGGTGCGATAGGCGTGGTCGGTGTTGGCTTCCTGTATGCACGGGATTACCTGCGTCAAAACGACCTCATGAAGGGCGAGTATTACCTGCTCGGGCTGTTTGGCCTCCTTGGCATGCTGATCATGATCTCGGCCAACAGCCTGCTGACGATGTATCTGGGACTCGAGACATTGTCGCTATCCCTGTATGCGCTGGTTGCCTTTGATCGCGATTCGGGGGACTCGGCAGAAGCGGCAATGAAGTACTTCGTGCTCGGCGCGATAGCCTCCGGATCATTGCTGTATGGCATTTCCTGGGTCTATGGCACTACCGGCAGCCTGCAATTCGATGATATTGCGTTGGCGGTTCAGAATAATGACATCAACAGCATGCCACTCTGGTTTGGCATGGCATTCATGATTGTCGGCATCGCCTTCAAATTTGGCGCGGTGCCTTTCCACATGTGGTTGCCTGACGTCTATCAGGGCGCGCGCTCCCCTGTAACGCTGTACATCGCGTCAGCGCCCAAACTGGCGGCACTGGCGCTGATCATGCGCATCCTCGTGGACGGCCTGGGCGATCTGCACGAAGTCTGGCAGGGGATGATCATGGTGCTGGCAGTATTGTCCCTGGTCGTCGGCAATGTTGTCGCAATTGCACAGACCAACATCAAGCGGATGCTGGGTTATTCAGCGATTGCGCATGTCGGCTTCATACTGCTGGCAATATTCACCGGATCGCAGGAAGGCTATGCTGCAGCCTTGTTTTACACGCTTACCTACGTGGTGATGGCCGCGGGTGCGTTTGGCATGATCATATTGCTCAGTCGAAAAGGATTCGAAGCCGAGAATCTGGTCGATTTCAAAGGCTTGAATGCACGCAGTCCGTGGTTTGCCCTGATGATGTTGTTCTTCATGTTCGGCATGGCCGGCGTCCCGCCGTGGGTCGGTTTTTTCGCCAAGCTGAATGTGATCAGCGCGGTTCTCAACGCGGGCTACCCGATTCTTGCGATCATCATGGTACTCGCATCGGTCGTTGGGGCTTTCTATTACCTGCGAGTAATCTGGCACATGTATTTCGATTCTGCGGAGGATCGGTCTGTTTTCCAGGCGGAACTGGATACCCGGGTAATGCTGAGCCTGAACGGCGTTGCCGTGCTGATTTTGGGCATTATTCCCGGGTGGTTGCTGACCCTCTGCATAAGCGTGATCCGCACCGTATATTAAGCAGGTCTTATTGCCCGAATTGGCTTGTCAAAGCAGGCCCCAGTGCGTATTATCCCGCTCCTCTGATGCGGGGTGGAGCAGTCTGGCAGCTCGTCGGGCTCATAACCCGAAGGTCGCAGGTTCAAATCCTGCCCCCGCTACCAAAATGAATAAAGGGCCTCCTTGTGGGGCCCTTTTTTGTTTCGGTACGTCACGATTCCTATCAGATTTGATCGGGGCCATTTTCGAACCAGGCGTAATTCACATGAATCGGGGTCCAATCAAGTGCAGATCACGCACTATCTTTACAACGCATTCCTTGTCGAGGGCGGTGACGCAAAAGTCGCTATTGATCCCGGCCAAAATCTCTGGATGTTCGAACTGAAGAACCTGATCCCGCAGTCCGAATGGCCTACGGTTACGCATATCGTCATCACCCACGGCGACCCCGACCACCACTGGCAGTCGGACCACGTTGCTAGTGCATCGGATGCGCACGTAATTTGCGGTATCGAGTTGACCAAGAATCTGAATGGAAAGACGCTCGTCATCGATCCACGAGGTAAGGGACTGACCTCATGGATTCACTTCGACAATTTGCATCCGCTCGACGTCGGTGAGTCCACGGAACTCGATGGCGTCATGTTCGATGCGGTCCGATCAAAACACGGACCCATTGCGGTGCCACTTCTTGGTTTCACGATCAGGCAAAAACCCGGTCCGAATAAACGCGTCGGCCTCGGTTCAATGGGTTTCAAGATCACGATAGGGAACAACTCGATCTTAAATCTCGGTGATTCCTTGTTGTTGCCCGATTGGGACGGGTTTAGGCCCACGGTGCTTATGCTCCCGATCGGTGGGCTGGGCCAGAACACCTGGACGATGGACGTTGATGACGCATTGCGGGCCGTTGAGCGGATCGAGCCGGAACTCGTTATTCCCTGTCACTACAATGTGCCGTTTCTTTGGAAGAGGAAGATTGCTCTCGCGGATGATGCAAGGTTTGAACGTGAAGTAGAGGCGCTCGGGAAAAAATGCAGCATTCTCGGCGCTGGTGACGCTGTCACGGTGTAAGTCTGGAGGCCTGCAAAGCTACCCATGAGTTCCAGCAGAGCGCACCGACACCGAGCACCCAGATTGCCAGTACGCCGATGAAACCCACGTAGGGCACATAGGTAAGGAGGCCTACTGCCACGACAGTGACAAATATCGCAGCTAGCGACTGCCACACAGCGGGTTTCGGGCGAAACTTGCGCAGCGCCAGGTCGCTGGCCGCAAACAGACCGGTCAGCACACCAAGCAGCAGAACAACGAGATAGATACCGAGCACAGCCAGGCCGAGCCATACACCAACGCGGGTTACGAGCAGCAGCACAGCGACGAATGGTGTCGCGCCCAGCACAGCAAAGCCGAATAGCAGCGACATGCCAGGCCGGGTAGCTACGCGATCGGCACTCGCGCGCAATTGGCGCGAGAACAGCAGGAAAATCGCCATGACCGCAACGATGACGCTGATTGTGAAGAACAGTCCGCCGCCAATCCCGCTCTCTTCCAAATAACCAGGCGGCGGTTCCTTGATGAATTCACCGTCAATTTGTGCGCCAGGATTGATATCGGCTTCGTTTTCGCTGCGCCATCTCACTTCGCCGCGCATGAGTGCATTTGGTCCGAGTCGCAGCTCGTCGCCGATCAGATCGGCGTTGCCGTCGACTTCTGCGTTGATGGTGATCTTATTGGCGCGGATCTTGAGGTCACCGCCAACGTTTCCCAAAACCTCTACGGTGTTTCCTGCCAGCCAGGCCCAGTCACCGATCTGCTGGCCAACCGTCACAGTTTGGCCGGCAGCGACGATATGGCCCGCGACCGGCGACGTGACGCGAATTTGCTGACCGGCTAGGCGCAAGTCATCGCCCACCTCGGACCGAATCTCAATATTTTGTGCTGCCACAATGATATCGCCGGTCACGGCTCCGTCCACCGTGACACGTTGACCCGCGGCAACGAGATCACCGTCGATTGTGGACCGCACATCCACCTCACTGCGTGCCGCATAGACGTCGTGATCGACTGGTTGCTCGATCAGCAGTATTTCTTCGGAGGTCTGGGCCCATGCGAGGGCAGCGACAGCAGCAACGGCTCCTCCGAGCACGAGTGACAACACGACATTGATTCGGCTTTTGTTCACTATGTCCTCACCTTTGTTGCCAGCATTGAAAGTAGCGAGCACGCCTCAACAGTGTAGATTTGCGGCGAGCATCGACAATAGGTAGAAGCCGAACTCGGTTTTCCACGATCCAAAGTCCGTCAGCGGTGCCGTATTCTGACAATATTGAAAGGAACGGTTTCAGCCGGGGTGTCGATACCCTTGATCGCCGCTCAAAGGAGAATTAATGACGGACGCCATTCACCCCAACATGTCAATTCTGAAGAAGCTCGACCTTCAAAATCTAGATGCCTGTAAGAGTATTCTTGCCAACGATTTTGTGTGGCATTACTTTAATCCACGTATTCCTGATTTGGAGGGCGACTATCGCGGCGTTGAGGGGTTAAAGAAATTTTTCGCAGAGAAAAAGGGGTCGAACCGAATTAACCGCGAATTCGGCGAATTAGAGGTCGAACCGCGATTTTCCGTAAATTGCGGTTCGACCTCAATTTCGAAATAAAAAGATTAAGCGACCAGCGAGAAGGGCGGCACATCAATTGTCGTTTTATTCGACAAGCGAACCCCCGCTACCAATCAAGAAAGGCCGGTCCCATTGGGATCGGCTTTTTCATTTCCGTTTACTCTCGACGGTACCGGTTGAAGCCGCTCGCGCAATGAGTTGATCATCGCGCGGACGTTCGAGCGAGTAATTCGGTTCGACCCCTATATTGCTATATTGTCAAACGATCGCCGTGGTATTTAGAGTATTGTCGGCTCGCTCACCGGCGAGCTGAAAATGTGCCAGTTTCTTTAATTCCGGGTCGATCAGGGCGTTAAGTTCCGGCATAGCGTCGTCGCCACGACTGATTTCTGTCAGTAGCTCCTCGATCTCCTTGCTATTCGGTCTGTCAATGGACATCGCTGGCCGTACCTGTCTTCTTGGAATTCTTAGTGAAAGGTATAGACAGCCTAGCGTACCGCAACGTTTGTTGGCCTGTCGTGAGTGCACTGCTGAGCGACAAGCCTGCGGTCATGTCGTATGTTGGTTCCCCGGGATGGCCGGGCGTACAATCGATACTCGGGGTGATATCGGCGAGCGTAAAGTAATGGAAGAATCTCAGTGTTCCAGAAAGGCATCGTGGCATCGAACACCGTTTCGAATGCCGGGGGCAATAGCCTCGTTTTTGTATGGCGTGGCAGCTTTGTTGTTGCCGATCTCGGTTCTGCCTGCAGACCCACCAGTCTTTGAGTACGTTGATTTACGTTTGATAAATGGGCCTTGTTGTACGGACGCGGGCACCGACCTCGTGGTCGATGATGAGGGAAGCGTGCTCGTGGCCGGGATGCGGGGCAGCCTGGACTTTGATCGTGATGGTGAAATCGACATGCCGACGTTCGGCTCACCCGACGCATTCATCTCCAAAGTCAGCCTTGTCGAAGACTCAAATACCGGTTGGTCGCGCGGACCCGGCGGTCCCAAGATTGATCAGGCAGATGGCATTGCGTCGGATCACCACGGTGGTGTCTATGCTGTCGGCATGTTTACGGATTCGCTGCAAATGAATGACACCACGACCTTGCGCTCTGAAGGCGGGAGCGACGGCTTCGTTGCTCGCTACGGCCGCGACAGTAAGCTGATGTGGGGCAGGGCAATTGGTGGGGTCGGAGAAGACCGGATATTGGATGTGGCAACGGATAGCAACGGCAACGTCATTTCAATAGGCGTTGTTGGTGGTCCTGTCGACGCTGATCGGGATGGCAAAATTGACCTGGACGCAGACAGGGACGGCAAGGTACTGGTTGTTTCATATTCTCCGGACGGCGAATTTCGCTGGGCTCGGGGAGTTGGCGGAGACGCGAGCTCCAGAGGAATGACGATTGCGACAGGCCCAAATGACGAAATTTACATCGGCGGGTTTTACCGGAACGGTGCGCCTGATTTCGACAACGACGGGAAGCCGGACTTGCCAGTATCCGCAGAGACTTCTGCCGAAGCGATGGCCCAACAAGTTCCCGGCATGCATGAATACAACGGTTTTTACGCGCGACTTGATGGCGATGGCACGCCCTTGTGGGTAAAAGGCGTAACCGGGCCTGCGCTTCAGGGCATATCAGCGATTACAATTGCTGCAAATGGGGACCTGTTGGTTTTCGGGGGGTATTCGGCACCGCCGGATTTCGATGGTGACGGCGAAGCAGATCTTGAATTTCGAAGCATCGCTGATCGGATTTGGAAATACGATCCAGATGCAAATTCTTTTCTGATCCAGGTCACCCCTGAGGGCGAGCGGGTGTGGACAAAGCGCTACACGGCATTAGCCCGACATATTGTCGCAAACGGCAACCACATCCTCTTAAGTGGTGCCTATTCCGGGGCACTCGATGTCGATGACGACGGAATTCCGGAACGCAAATCTGACGACGATGATGAGCGCGAGGGGTTCAGTATTATTCTCGATGAGCAAGGTGAGGTGCAGCAGGTTCTGACCGTGGTCGGGGACCATCACGACATCGTGAACGCGGCTGGTTTCTCGCCAGACGGCAACACGCTTTATCTGACCGGATTCACTTCGCTGGGAGCCGACTTCGATGGTGACGGTGAAATCGAATCTGCTTCCGTTTGCCACAAAGCAGGAGAGCTCTACCTGGCCATATATGCGATGAGCGGGCAGGACTGAGGAGAGACGGTTTCGGCGTATTGCTTGGCGGTATGGCGGAGGATTCTGTTATCTATTCCTACCAGATCAGCGGTGGTTGCCTCACTTTCACGTAAGAAAAGGGTGGCGCGAGCATCGGAGGAGCACCGGACTGCCATTTTCCGGTCCTTTCCAGCCAGTACTTACTTCAGGCGAACGCGTGCCGGGAGTGTAGGGACAGAGCAAATCACGCCCCCGCTACCAAACAACAAAGGGTCCCTCGAAGAGGGGCCCTTTTTTGTTTGGAAATGAGCAAGTTTTGAACCTGCGAATAGAGCAGGTTCAAGCCGAGGCGCCCCGATGCGGAGCATCGGAATAGAGGCGTCGAGACCAACTTGGCGGCGATAGCCGCAAACGCCATTCTGTCCACGCTACCAAAATTGCCGCGTGAACGTCATAGTCAAAATGATGCTGATTATTGGGATAATAACCGCCAGCATCTGCAACCGATGCTTCACTTGCAGCGCGATCTGTGCCAAATACGTAAGCAGCGTTACAACTCCCAACCATGCGCCAATCTGAAAATCGGTTTGCGCGAAGGCAACCCAAAAAGACATTGGAACAAAATAGACTGCCTGCATTGCCACGACACTTCGGATTTCAGGACTATGCGCAGTTCCCCGGATGCTCAGCCATGCCGCACCGGCGCACGCAATGATGAACAGCAGGAACATCGTGATCAGCTCCGTTTCATACGGACCTTCGATGCCTAGTCCCGACAAAATGGCGCAGACAGACAACGTCGCGAATGCGTAGTTGGAGACTTCCAGCCACCGGGGCAGATAATTTTTGATCAACCATACGGCGTAAGCAGTGCTCACAGCCACAGGGAGTAGAACGCACGGCGCGACCAAAGCCCAGAGAGAACTTAGAATGGAATCGAACAAAAACACTTCAGCAGGTATTTGGTCGTATGCGAACGGAACAAATGACAAAACAATGCCGGACATGCCGATGAGCGTAAGCGCGACCTGGAATTTCCTGACTTTCGGACTCAATTCAATTCCTGCGGGATTCGTTTGGAGCTGTCTACGATCTGAACCATGATTATGTCGCGAAATTCTTCCTCGTATCCGTATTTCCATTGCGGAAAAGGAAGGAGCAATAAGGCTAGCCAGCCGGCTACGAACTTGGTTTCGTAATTGCGTTTCAATCGAATGTCGCCATCGTATTCGGATGGCGACAAGGTTGCCGTGTAAGTGCTGGAGCAAACTCTCGGTATGAGACCTAACGTCAGCAGAGTGATTAGGGGTTCGGAACAAAATGCAGCTTCGGAATATTCGCCCGCCAATGTTGCCGCGCTAACCTGCTGCTTCTCGACCGAAAGACGACGATCAACCTCATCCAAACACGCGATGTCGTCTACTGCATTCTCGAATTTCAAGTCTGGCGAGTACTGTATTTTGTATGTGACGCATGCCGAAATTGATGACAGGGTAAAGACAAGCGAAGCGATGACAAATCGATTCACCTGATGTTCATTTGTAACAAAATGGACAAGTGACATTGTTCGGCTGGCATCCTTATTTCGGCAATGTGGAGGGCAAGGTACCGCTATGCAAATTGATATCGCTTGAGTTCAGCATTGTCGCAGTGGGTGATTGCGCAGCTTGTGGATCGATTTCCGTTTCAATTCGGGCCGACAATGCCCTGCACAGACGCTCAATGTCCTGTCGAACGGATTCTGCAGGGGCAGCGGCGAGCTCGGCCATTGTGTGCTGCTGGGTGAAATCGAACCAGAAATAGCGACCGTCCTTCAGCGGTTCGAGGTCATAGAAATCAACAAACGCGCGGTAGGTGGTTTCTACCCGAGGCGGCTCGCTGTCGAATGACGGAATGTAGGTAAATCCCAGACCATAGATGTCGGAGACCAGCATGCTGTTGGTGCCAAGCTGGGTCAATTCCTCCGACTTCAGCACGCTGGCAATGTTGATTTCAGTGTCCTGATTGATCGTCAGGCCGGAGATCGGCTCATAGCTCCAGATGGCCATCTCGCCGCCGCTTGCCGAGCCGGCATTCAGCGCCGCAGTCAGGCACTGGCGAAAGTCCGAACGAAGCGATGACTTGGCATAACGGAGCACGATGTTCTCGATATCGTCTGTTGTGTCCCGGACGTCCTGGCTTTCCTGCCGGATGTCACGGTGCCAGCCTGGGCGTGGAGCGCGCAGACCGAATGCGACGGCAACCGACCTGGGTCCGTCATCGCGGCCGAACGGATCCACTGATTCCCGCCCGGCCCGTACCATATCGGCGAATCGGGCCGCAGTTACAAGGTCTGGCTTGCCGTTCGCGTCTGTAAACATGAACACGCAGGCGGTTCGGCAAATGCCCCGCTGATCGGTGATTACCACGGCGCCATTAACAGTGGTTGTCTTGCCGAGAATGCCCGAGGGATCGTAGGAGATGGTTTTAACCTCGACCGAATCGACGATGGAGAAGGAGAGCGTGAATTCCCAAGGTGTCAGAACATTGCCATTCCCGCCTGGCATGGTCAGTTCCCGCGTCGTCACGACCAGCCTGCGCGGCATTGCTCTCAGGTCGAGTAACTCGGGCGACTGGCCGTCAGGCAAAATCATTCGTTGAAAAAGGACCGGTGCGTCGAGAAGCGGAGGCTCGGACCGGGCGAGAATAACCGCAGACGGTTTCGGTCCTGTCGCGCAGGATACGGTCAACGGCACGATCGCCGCGATCCTGAGGAGCATTACGACAAGCGGCAAACTTTTGCGGTTCATAGCAACAGGATCTACGTCAGAGAATGAATACGGGTGTGGCAGCGACGACGATCAGTGCGAACAAGAGATAGCTGCTGCCCGCGAGCAGGGCCGTCTTGCCGATGCTGAATTCCTTCGTCTCGATCGCTACCACGTCGTCCACGGGGACAGTCAATTTTTTGCCGCGAATCATTCGATCTTCGGTATCTACCTCGGTTACACGGTACTGGTGCGACTGTCCGTCGCTGGTGACCACTTTGATGGACTCGCCCACCAGTGGAATTTCTCCAGCGAGGATCATGCGTTGCACCTCGGCAGCAGGCATTTCGATTGGTTCCAGCGTTGTACATGCAGACAGCCATAATGAGATGACCAACAATTGCAGTCGTCGACTCGCCAGGTTCACTTTTCCAGCCCCAAGATGATGCCCCGGTCGTTATTGCTGATCGATAGCAAGATCGCATCGCCCGGCACGTTAATTTCCCCAACGGCCGCCATCCCGCTGTAGTCGCCGGCGATAAAGCAATCCGAAATGGTGCTCGTAACCTCATAGACGTTGTAACGATCGTCGATGAGCGAGATCTGGCCGCTGGACGTGCAGCCCGACGTGTTCTGGCCGGTAAACTGACCGAGGTCGTCTATGGTAAAGGTCGCCTCGGGACTTCCAAAGTCGTCGTAGGCGGCCCACACGCCTTCAAGAATCGACAGCGACGATGGGCTCTCGTATGCGGCATCGTAAAAGAAGTCAAAATTGCCCGATTCACCGGATGCCGTACTCCAGATTCCGTTGAAGGTGTCCTTTTCAACCAATTGAGCGTCAGTTGTGGTGTCAGACACGACTGTCATGTCAAGCCAAGGCGTTATCGGGTCCGCATACCCCAGCCCCGCACCGACAACGTGGTTTGTGTCGATGACCTGCATGCCAATGAACTGTGTGTCCGACTCGCCAGATATAAACCGGAAGCGACCGTCCTCCGTCGTCAGGGCGACGAACAGTTCGGATGTCTGACTCAAGTCGAACGTAAGGACGCCAAGCCAGAAACCGCCCATGGCCTGGGCCATCGGTGGCGGTGGTGGTGATATAGGCGGTGGCGGTGAGGCCGCAGTTCCGCTGCCGCCGCTGGAACATGCCCCCGCTGTCATGCAGCTGATGAACAATATCGATATTCTTCTTATGAACACATTCGTCTCCCCATCCCGCGCCGAACACAAAGTTCACACGGCCGCGTTGGTAGACGATTTCAGTTCAATTCGGGGACAGTTTCCTTTCCCTGCGATGTTCTTTTTCTGTTCTTTTCAGTTGACGTGGTCAGGCGCTCCGACCGGGCCCAGGTGCTGGTCGAACCAGTCCAGAGAATCCCGCATCAACTGGTACCTCGGCAGCGGCCAGTGCGACGAATCGTAAAGCAGGCTTTTCTTGGATTCCGGCGGTGTTGCCAGCAGGTTGATCAGCGGCTCGAGTACGAAATGATGCGGCCGCAAGGGGTCGTAGCGTCCATTGATGATCAGTGTCGGCTGGGTGACGCGTGCCCAGTAGACGTTGGGGTCATTCTGCGGATTTGCGAAAACCGGATTGGGCATCGAAATACCCACCGAATAAAGCACGGCAGCGCCCAGCCGCTTTTCCGTTGCCAGGTTGTAAGACGCAAGCATGGCGCCGTGCGACAGCGCGATCAGTCCGACACGGTCGCCGTCAAACTCCGGGCTGCTTTCCAGGAAGTCGATAACTCTGCCCATCTCGTCCCGAATCCTTCGATTGCGCTCAAGCGCAAGTCCTATTCGCTCGAGTGCCGGTGCAGAGTGATAGTCATCGTAACGTTCGTGCGAGCCGAAAAAGACGGGCCAGATGAGCGCGCGTCCGGCGCGGGGAATAAAATCGAGCTGGTAGTTTTCGATATCGACGGATTCTGACCTGAATCCCGGCGCCCAGCTGTCAGCCGGAGGCAGGTAGATCACGGCTTGAAAAGGTGCGGCCTGTCTTTTCGGCAGGTACAGGTAGACGGGCAGGGGGTCGTCGTCATGGCCGGTCGGCAAATGAATGAGGCGGCGATTCCACTGATCATATGGCCGCTCGTCGAGCAAAATCGCGTCCCGGTCGTTGACCGTGCCTTCCCGGTACTGGTAGTTCAGTCGAATACCCTCGAACATTTCATCCGAGACGTGACGAATAGAAGACGTGAAATCGGAGAACAGGTCGATATCCTGTGGCGGGTCCTGCTTCGAGCGGTCCGTTCGCCGAATGCCGCGAAAGCCGACGTCAGCATGTCTCTGCAATGGTTCCGACGGTCGCGGAAAATTGTAGGACCAGGCAGCATCAAGAAAACTTGCGCCAATGACGGACATGCCGCGCGGGCCGCCTGTGGATGTCCATTCGGCGGCATTTCCGATGAGGTCGAATGCGCCGCCGGATTCGGCGTTCACCCGGCTGGCAACGGGAAGCAACGCAGACCCGCCGATGTTGCTTGCCGGCACCAGGAACGTGGCGAACGGGTACTTCCACTCCATGGGCCCAAGCGTTGCGCGCAGCCAGTGATGCACGGTTGGCAGGATCTTGCCCCGGTATGCCAGGTAAGCGCTGGCCTCGTACCAGCTGACGCCAGTGACGGGCAGATCTCTTTCTGCGGGTGCATAACTGCCGAGAGACCAGTTAGCCGGTCCCGGTATGCCCGACTGGTCGACGAACTGGCGTTCAATCACGACCCACGTCAGCTCGCCTCCCGACTCCGCAATAATGGGCGCCCAAATCTCCCGGTCGCGGTACCCGCCTGCGTTGACGAAATCGAAATACTCGGCATTCGTGACTTCCGTTCTGTCGGTCAGGAACGGGCCTAGATCTGTTTCTTCATCAAATCCCCACGCGCCCAGCCGGTAGTTACCGCCAGGGACGAAAACCATGTCATGTGGTATTTCGGCCGTTGGCATTTGAACGATTCGCTTATCCACGCCGGCGCTATTAAGCGTGGCGCCGGGATTGGTAGCGTTCATCAGGACATTGTCGCCAAACTTGAGTTTGTAGTTGCCTCGTGGGAGCACGGATTCCTCAATCGGGGTGATGCCAAGTGGAATCCAGCTGGTTGCTGTCCCGGCGTAACGATAGGACACTTCAACGCCCGGGGGGTCGGTGACTAGTGCAACGGGCAGCGTAATTCTCGTCAGGAGCGAGGTGATCCGGTCGTCCCTGATTTCCAGGTACGGTTGCAGGACATCGAAGGCCGGCTGGTACTGGTCATCCTCGAGATAGGCGTGGGCCTGTGCGACCGCATCGTCGATGCGAGCGACATTGACTATGCCGCTGTAAAGGTAGCTGCCGAGACCGACCGCAAACAGCGTGATGCCGGTGAGCGCCACAACCCGTATGGCGCTACCGGAACGACGTTCGGATGCAGATTGTTCCGCCGGTACCACATCTTCGACCTTTGCGATCAGCCGGTAGCCGCGCTTTGGAATGGTGAGGATGTAGCGAGGGTTTTTCGAATCGTCACCCAGATGGCGCCTGATATCCGCGATGCGCCGATGCACGGCATCATCGCCGACGATGCGCCGCTCCCAGAATGTACCAAGCAGTTCCTGTGCGGTAACCACTTCCCCCTCGCGACGCGCCAGGTATACCAGAATATCCATAGACAGTGGCTGTAGTGTCGCGACGATACCGTTCCCGGAAATCTGATTGCGATCCGGGTGGACCGTCCAACCGCCGACTACAAATTCATAATTATCGATTTCAGCATCCTCTCGCCACGCCATAGCAAATATGTTCGGAACGTGCCGATCGCCGTTCCAGTTTAATTTCGTGAAAGAGGTCGACTCGACACCCGCAGTCGAAGGAATTGGACGGTACGCCCGCTCGACGGTGAAGTAAAGGTTTAATTATCCTTTAAAATCATGAAGATATGCAGATATTTTGGCGGCATGTCGGATTGCTAATGGCCGTTGCGATGCTTCAGGCATAATCGCATCTGTACTGTCGGAACAGCACAAATCACGCCCCCGCTACCAAACAAAGAATGGGCCCCCTTGTGGGGTCCTTTTTTTTGGAAATGAGCATGGTTGAACCTGCTAGGGAGCAGTTCAAACCGAGGCGCCCCGATGCGTGGCATCGGAATAAAGGCGCCGAGACCAACTGAGCCACGAAGTGTCGAAGGCCATCCTGCCCCCGCTAACAAATGACAAATCCCCCAGTCGTGGCGGTTTCATGCTGGAAACACGCTTAGGAAGATAGAACTTCAAAAATGGGGGTGATATGAACAGGCGTTCCATCGTTGCTAAAAGCGGCATCCTAGTTGCAATACTTGGTGTTTCCCAGGCGAACGCTCAGAGTCCGACACCGGTCCTGGCGTGCGGATTAGAAGTCTATGCGTCGCCGACCGGATTTCCCGAGCCCGATCCGGAGCTACTCACCACTACGGTGCCAACACCCAATCTTTTGGGCGACCCCTGCCTGGATGGCGAGCTTGTTATTGATCCGGCCCGTTTCGTACGCGGCAGCGGAACGCCGGAACTGGAAATGGTCGGGTTCACGCTAGATGCGGACGCGGATGTCTGTGTCACTTCCATGGCCAGCGCGAAAGGAAAATCGTTTATGTACCTCGACGGCGCGAGGATCGCCGACCCGGAAGACTTTGACGATGGATTCGAAGAGCAGACTCACAGCCTGGCGGCTGGCGCGCACGGGTTAGGAATACGCGCCGTTGGTAAGCCCGGAGAGTTCGTGGACGTGGAGATCCGCCAGCTCACAAACGGCGGAGGCGGAGACCCGGATCTTCCGGCACCCGGAGAGATACGAATCGATCCGGCCACGGGCGCACTCGACATGGTCAATGCCGATGGTAGCGTGCGGCTACAGAATGTGGCGTCCGATCATCCGCTGTTGACCCCGAACGGTGACGGGCACCACGACACGACGGTGCTGCAGGCCCTCACGACGCCACTGGTACCGCTGCCGGGTAAGGATGATGGAAGCGTCGAATACTTTGTCGACTGGGAGTTCCAGATAACTGATCTTGCTACCTGTAACACGATCGATACCGGCCTCTCCGGCAGTGAACAGATCAATTCGCCAACGCTGATTACTGTCACTTGGGATGGTCTCGACAGCGACTTCGAACCTTACCCCGACGGCAACTACGCCTACCACTTCGATGCCAACGTCGTGAACGGGGACGGCGACCTGTTTGGCAGAATCACCGGGCCGCGAATTGGCCAGATGATCGATTCTAATACTGTACCCGCGAATTACTACGATGAGAGCGCTGAAAGAATAATACCTCTGTGCGACGTAGCCGCGGATCCCTCGAACTGCCAGTGTCCAGGCGTTGGTGACAATCCCGGCCCTGCCGACCCGAATTGCAGATTTAGCTTTGTCGTCGACTTAACGCCCGGATTTCCGGGGGCAGAAGGCTTTCCGCCGAACTTCTATCACAACGAATTCGTCGAATTCTACAATCCAGCTCTTTTCCTCGATCTCTCGTTTATTACAACGACGTTGAATACGGTGACAGGTCGATACACCGTGACTGTCGATCTTCGAAACTACAACGCTGGGGGACTCGTGCCGAAAGGTTTGGCTTTTTGGCCCAACGAGGCAGCCCTCCGCCAATGGGTGTCGGACATGACCGGTGTGCCGGTCGGGGCGGGCGATGGTCTCTTCAACTTCGACTATATTCAAATTGGCACATCCACACCTGTGAACCTGTTTGGGCATTCAAACCATAGCTTCAACCACTTCTTCCTGGATGCGATGACTGACGATACAGGCCGAATTTTTGTAGGCAGCGCTTTAACCCTCCTGAGTGGACTTATCAACAACGACAGCGCTGCGCCGGATCAGTATGTGGTTGCGGGCCGAGAAGGTGATGAATGCACTAGCAGCGGCAATACGGATGGGGACAACGATCTTCGCGGCAAGTTTTGCGCCTACAATACCGCTGCCAGGATCGGTGATGTCACCGATCTTGGGATTTACACGCTGCGCACCACTGCGTTCGACTTTCAGTTCAACACCAAGTTATCGGAGCAGGACATTCTTTGCGTCACGGATGGTATTAACACCTGTGGCGTCCGGACGATAGCGGTGCCGGCGGAAACGATAGAGATTGAATCCTCTTACTACGCGGAGGGGGCAGCGGATCCCGTATTCACCCGCACGGAGACCACTCAATTCAGTGATGCTACCGGCGCGAGCGTGACAGTTGACCGCTCCGACGGCGACGGACGGTGTCTGTTCGAAGGCGGTCGCGGTCCGCGACGGGCTCGCGGTACGCATGGATGCTGCCGATGGTTCGGTGCCCGACAGCTGCATCATCAACGGCATTTTCTGATCACCGCCTGTCACCAGGCTGAAATTGAATATGCATCGTTATCCTCACACTCAGGTAGTGAAAATGGAAAACTCAATCTTCATCCGCTTCTCCTTTTTCGTGCTGGCGGTAGTCGTGCAATTGAATGTAACTCCGGCGTTTACTCAGGAAAACAGCGCGCCACCGGGCAGACCCGCGCCAGCGAGCGAGCGAAACGTTGCGGAGGAGCTGCTGCACGCTGTCGACACGTTGTCTGCAAACGGTATGCTTTATGCTTCCGACTTTGCAGCCCTGGCTGACGGCGATTTTCCGCCAGAGCTCACGTTTCTGGGCGGCGGAATGCAGATTGACGAAAGCCAGGGTGATTCGATGTTGCGCTTCCAGGGAGGAAGCTGGTTCCACATTCCGCTTACCTCGACGTTACCTGCGAGCTTCAACATCGCATTCGACTACTTCACCAGCGAGTCGTACGCTGTGTTGTTTGTTTCTGCTTTCGATGCTGCGGTAAGTGGACAATCTCCGCCGAGTTACTCGGGGTTTCGCCAGGGTCCCTTTCATTTTTTCTCCATTGCCAATACATCCGTCGGCGTAGCGGTCGATCGAGCCATGGATAGCCTGCCGATGGCAAATGCCGGCAACAATGCATTCACCCAATCTGTGGTGCCCATCCGGCTGGAGGTTCGGGGCAGGCAGGCGAAGATATTTGTCGAAGGTGAACAAGCCGTTTTACTTCCGTCAGCTGATATTCCTCGCACCGATGTCATTGAATTTTTTTACGGCAGTATGGGTGCACCGGGATACGGTTTCGTGGGCAATATCCGCGTAACCAGTCTCTGACAAGACTTGCTTCCAGGCATGCGGTCAAGAAATATTCATATCGACAGAACTCTGCTGCGCATTCTTTTACTCGCGGCACTGTTATCCGTCGCCTTTGGACAGGCGAATGCGGCATCGGAATGTGTCATTAATCCACCGCGCGGGCCTTTCGAGGCAGCGATGAAGCAACTACCGCAACCGCCGACGGCAGAGATTCTGCCATCCAATCCCGGCGCGTGGTCGACACTGATAGCGCCTGATTCTCGCCACCGCTGGGACTCGAAAGGCGGCCTTGTAGAGTCGCTCGACGGATCGCTTTTGCTCCACGGTGTCGTGAGCGGGCCAAATTCGAAGCACGGCCAGTTGCATGTGGTTGTTTTGGTTGACTACCAGCCGGCATCATCAGCCGTAATTAGCGTCTTGAGTCCTGATCGAAATGAGCGGCTCGGTCGCGTGGATGGATCGCGCGCGCGAGTGGATGCCGACGGAGCGGCGGCCACCTTTGATATCGAATTGCCACCCCTCACCGTAGCGGCCGGCACCTATCGGGAAATACAGACGCTCGTCTGGTTCGACGGGGGAAGCATCGATGCACGTCGCTGGACTGTTTATGCGGGTCCGACACCGCCGGACGCCATCGAGTGCATTGCAGCGAGTGCCGAGGTTGGAGAAATGCCGACTCGGTCACAGCTCAAGTCTGACGGCCGCTTCGTCATGCGTGCCCCACGTGTCGCGACCCTCGCAGTCGTTCCGTTTCGAGCCAGTGGGCAAGGTTCGGTGCAGTTTGTGCGTATCGATCAGGTGAAGCGTGGTTGGGAGGGTCAGCTTGGTAGCGGTGTGGAATTGGCCGCCGTGTGGGAGGGGCCTTTTACGGGACCCGGCAGCAATTGGATTTCCAGCTTTTGGTCGGCGCGCCCAACGTTGCAATAAAGCACGAAGGCCGTGCCACTGGCGGATCACTAGGGTTGGCTATCCGGCACCCGGCAAAGTTTTTGATACGTTGGCACAAGCACATCGCGCTGCATGATCAGGGCGTGTGACGACTCGACCATGGCGGTGCCTTCCGCAACGTTTCCCTGTTGTTCCAGCGATATTCCAACTAGGCAACGTGCGACGCCCTCAACGTAGCTATCGGGTAACGTCGCCTGAAGTCTTTGTAGCGCCTCTCGCGATGCCGCCTCTGCTTCTTCGGCATTCCCCAGTTCGAGATCTGCGAAGCCGATCGACAACAAGGGGAAGGCAATAATGTAGTGATCGGGTTCAAGTACTGCTTTGTAAACCTCATAGGCTTTGCGATGCAGCGGCACCGATTCGTCAAACCGTCCTCGTCGAGTCAATGTCGTCGCAAGGTTTTGATAATTGTCGCCGACGGAACGATGATCTTCGCCGTATAGATCAACGAGACGATCAAGCAGTTCCCGAAACACCCGCTCTGCGCCTGCATAGTCACCCGTTACATTCATGGCGACGCCATAGTCTTGCAGCGCCGTAATGGTCGAGCTGTGTTCACGGCCAAGCTGCGTCTCAAGAATATTCAGGCCGTATTGATAGTTTGTTTCTGATTTTTCACGGTCGTGAGCAAACAGTGCGTTTCTGCCGATCGCGATCCGCACTTGTGCCGTATACAAGGATTCTATGCCGAAGGTTGATTCAGCGACCTGTAGCGCTTCCTCAAGCACACGCAATGACGCTTCTGCGTCGTTTGTCCCATCTTGCTCGGTTGAATTGACGATCGCCGAAATCAGCTCGCGGGGATACTCGTCAGGTGTCGTCTGCAGACTCCTGATGCCGTTCTCCATCAAGGCCAGTCCCAATTCAAGATTTCCCTGCGCCTTTTCGAAAGTGCCTGCCGCAACCTCGGCTAACCCGAGCAACGGATCATTCTTCTTATACGTTGCTCTGGCGACATTCAGTTGGCGTGTGAAATAGTCACGAGCCCGGTCGTAATCACCGACGGCGTCGTAGCCATCTGCTAACAATCTTAAATTTTCGAGCACCGGTTCGGATCGCTCACCATATATATCCAGGTTTAGCCGCAACGCGTCTTCGCCGAGTTCAATCGATGCTTCGTTCTGATCGAGACTCCGGTAAACACCGGCGACGGCGCTCAACAATGTCGCGCGCAGTTCCGGCTGATCGGCAAGTTCGTTTTCCAGTCGCCGCCGGCCAAGTTCGAGCGCTTCAACGACGGTAATATTCAGGCCTCGTTCGGGATCCGCTGGTGCGAACGGATCGGGACTGCTCAACAATTCAACCATGAATTCCTGCGCCGCTTCGGCACGCTGTTGCTCAAGCTGCAGCTGCCTGGAATAGAGCGTCAGAGTCACGATATATGACGCGATACCCAGTACAGCAATCGCTGCTATTGGCAATAGCCAGGGCCTGCGTTTGGTTAATTTGCGTAGACGATAGGCCATGGTGTCGGGCTGGGCCTGAACAGGCTTGCCATCCAGATAACGCTCAAGATCCGCAATCATTTCAGTCGCGGATGCATAACGTTGACTGGGATCCGCGTGCATCGCTTTCATTACGATTGCATCAAGGTCGCCACGGACCAGGCCATAGAATCGAGAACCCGCGATTGCCTGACTTGGCACTGCAGGATGAACCGACTTGTTGTCGTTGCCGATGAAAACTGGGCGTGACCTCGACAGCAATTCGTAGAGGATGAGCCCAACCTGGTAGATATCTGATGCCGTGGTGACGGGCTCGCCTGCACGTTGCTCAGGGCTTCCATAGCCGGGCGTGAGTAGTGATACGCCGGTTCGAGTCAGCGTCGAGGTGCCTGGCAATGCCTCGGGATCCAGAAGCTTCGCGATGCCGAAGTCGAGCAATGTCACATTGCCGTCGGATGACACCAGGATGTTGGATGGCTTGATGTCCCGGTGTACGAGCGTATGTCTGTGCGCATGATGCAGCGCACTCAGAACATCAATTGTCAGTACGACCTTACCGCGAACATCAATCTTGAATTTGTCGCAATGCGTGGTGATTGGTTCGCCGTCGACGTATTCGAGGACGAGATAGGGTCGCCCATCCGGCAACGCACCGCCGTCGAGAATCTGTGCAATAGATGGATGATCCAGCGTCGACAGGATTTGCCGTTCGGCGCGAAATCGTGCCACGACATCATCGGTGTCGAGTCCGCGACGCAGTACCTTGAATGCGACCGTTTGATCGAACTCCCCATCATCACGATGAGCTTTGTACACAGTCGCGAGTCCGCCGCGCGCGATTCGTTCGGCGATACGCCAGTGTCCTGCGTGTTGGCCGGTCAGGTCTTCTTCTGCGTCGTCACCGGCGATCACCTCACTCCAGATTCGTTCCCGGGCAGTATCGATGCGTGCATCAAGGCGGTCGGACGTCGCAGCTTGCAGAAGATTGACGACTTCCTGTCTCATGTCGTCGTCTTCAACCTGTTTGTTTACATATCTGTCGCGCGCTTCACCACTGAGTTCCAGGGCGTGCGTAAAGATCTCGTCTATTCGCTTTTGGCGCTCGATGTTCAAGGGTCATCTCGCTCCATGGCTCTTACCAGGTACGCCCGTGCGCGCTGCCAGTCGCGCTCGACAGTACGAACCGCCATGCCAAGTGCCTCTGCAGTATCGGCGACACTCAGGCCGGCGAAATATCTGCACTCAATGATCTGTTCCAGCCTTGGATTTATCGCGGCTATATCTTTAATAGCGTCGTCCAGAGCCAGCACCGCCACCGAGTCATCATCTGTAACCAGCCGACTTTCGTCGAGCAGCAGGGGAGGCGTGCCATCACCCCGTTTGGCTGCATTTCGCCTTCGCGCATGATCAACGAGCAGATGGCGCATCACGGATGCCGCAGCGCGAAGGAAGTGTTTACGATCTTTCCAGCCATCGTTACCCGCTGCCATACGCAGGTAGGCTTCATGCACTATCGCGGTTGTATTGAGTGTATGGTCGGGTCGCTCGCTCAGAAGTTGAAAGTGTGCGAGCCGTTTAAGCTCCGGGTAAATTACCTCGATGAGCTCTGCCATCGCGTTATCATCGCCGCGATCAACAGCCGCCAGCAGTTCGTCAACCTTCTTTTTATTGCGAGATTTATCCAATTGATTCGCTGGCCGCATCGCTACGAAATCTTGCAATACAAGGTAGATTGGCGCTCGATGCAATGCAAGCGTAGGCGGTTGGCGGCGCATACCACCACGAAATGTACTGTCTATTTCAAGCGAATACGCGTCGGAACAGTGTAAATCACGCCCCCGCTACCAAACACCAAAAAGGCCAGTCTATTCGGACTGGCCTTTTTCGTATTTGGCAGCGTGAGCAAGATTGCCAGCGAGGGGTTGGTCACGCGTACGGTCAGATGACTAAAGATCAATCCGCACCGACCGATTGCGCAGAAGCTGTTGGGAGAGGGCGGATTGGGTTCAAATCACGCCCCCGCTACCAAACGAAGAATGGCTCCCTTTATGGGGGCCATTTTCGTTTGGAAATGAGCACGGTTTGAACCTGCATAGCCGCGTTAGCGGCACAGGTTCGGTCCGAGGCCGGCGCAGCCGGCCGACATATCTGAGCCCAGCAGGGGCGAAGGCGAATCCTGCCTCCACTACCAAAAAAAGGGGACCTTCGACGTAGGGTCCTTATTCCTCTCGATACGTGCAAGTCTTATCCTGCGAGCGCTCTCCGAAGTTCTGGGCCGACTTTTGATGGCCAATTTACACCTGTCTGTGCCTGCGTTTGGTAGCCTACGGGAGCCGAAATTGATTTGTATGCCGGCGCAGCCGGCCACATCAACTGGGTGGCGCCAGGCGCAAAGACCATCTTGCTATCGCAATCACGGGGAGAAGCGATCATGGCGAACGGTTCGCTACAGCGCCGTCGGGACCTTGCCCTCGGATCTGGTGCGGAATTATTTTATGACACACCGCTCGAGATCGTACGGGGCGAAGGTGTCTACCTGTTCGATAGGGACGGGCGGCGATATGTCGACATGTACAACAATGTGCCTGTCGTTGGACACGGCAATCCTGCCGTTGTCAAAGCGATGGCGGAACAGCAGGCCACGGTCAACGTACACAGCCGATATCTGCACGAGGGCATCGTGACATTCGCCGAAAGACTCGCCGCGCTCAATCATGATGATATTGATAGTGTGGTATTCAGTTGCAGCGGCACCGAGGCAGTCGAAGTCGCCATTCAAATGGCTCGCATTGTCACAGGACATCGTGGCCTCATTTGTACGGACGCCACTTATCATGGCAACAGCGAATTGGTGGGTTCGATGAGCTACCTGGGATGCCCCCTGGATCAAACGGGAGACATTCGCAGCTTTCCGTTTCCGGACTGCTACAGGCCACTGAAGGAAGGATTGAACGAGGACGAGTTGTGCGCGGCGTACCTGGCCGAGGTTGCGGCGGGCATCGAGAGCTTGAAGGCGGAAGGGGTCGGCTTCGCGGCACTCATTGTGTGCTCGATATTTGCAAACGAGGGCCTGCCGAATATTCCTTCCGGTTTCATGGACAGAGTTACGGACCTGGTCCATGGCGAAGGCGGGCTGGTGATTGCCGATGAAGTCCAGTCGGGATACGCGCGAACTGGCCACTGGTGGGGGTATGAAGCAACAGGATTTCGGCCGGATATCGTCGTGACGGGTAAACCGATGGGCAATGGTCTGCCAATCAGTGCAACCGCAGCCAAAAAAGAGTTCGTTGATGTATTCCGCGCTGAGAAGGACTATTTCAATACGTGTGCGGCGACCCCATTACAGGCGGCCGTCGGCATGGCCGTGCTGGACGAAATTGAACGCCTTGATTTACTAAATCATGTCGCTGACGTCGGTGCTAGGTTGACAAGTGAGCTAGAGCGCCGCGTTGACCTGGACAGGTCAATAGGTGACGTGCGCGGTTCCGGTCTCTTCATTAGTATCGAGGTGATCAAGGACGGTGATACCAAGGAACCCGATGCAGCATTGACGAACACCTTGTCCGATCGCCTGAAGGACAAGGGGTTCCTGCTCTCGTATTCGGGTAAGTATGATAACGTGCTGAAAATCAGGCCGCCGCTCGTCTTTTCCCAAGCAAACGCAGACGAGTTCCTGGAGGCCTTTGACGAATGCATAGGGGAGATGCATGAGTAAGACTGGGTGACGGACGAGGGCGGCAAGCTACTGCATCACCGCACGGTTTTCGATGACTGGCGCTCGCTGACCATCGGAGTCTACATGGCCCTTGTTGGCTATTTCGTGATGGTCGGCCTGCCCGTCATCAGTACAGCATGGGTCGAAAACCTCGGGTTTTCCGAAATCCAGGTTGGTCGTGTGGCGGGTGCGGACCTGGGTGGGTTGGCCATTGGTGCCGTAATCGCCGCGCTGTTCGTCGCAAGATTGGACCGTCGTCGCATGGCGACGATTGCGGCACTTGTCACGATCGCTGCCAATGCGCTCTGTATGGTTTACCAGGGCTACGAGATCACCCTGTGGTTGCGGTTGTTTGCAGGAATTGGCGCCGGTGTCTATACCGGTATTGCCGTGGCGACGATCGGCGGGCATTCCCGACCCGCATTCGCTTTCGGCGTCGAACTGTTTGCCTTCGCCGGTTCACAGGGCGCCGAGTTGAAGTTGCTGCCATTTCTCTCGATGGAAGGCATCTACATCACGATCATCGCGACCTATGTGTTCGGCCTTTTGTTCGTTTCCTGGCTGCCCAGGCGGCCAGTCGACAAGACGCTGGACGTGGAAGTTGATGTCGAGGAGTCGAGCGGCAGGCACCACGCCGAGCACAAACACGTTCCGGCGTATGTGCCATGGATGGTTCTGACCGCCATCGTCCTGACGTATATCAATATTGGCGCCTACTGGACCTATATTGAGCTGTCGACTGTGGGCACAGCAGCGTCACCCGAGTGGGTTGCCAGCATGCTGTGGGTGTCCTCGGTGTTCTCGGTGATCGGCTGCCTGTTTGCAGTGCTGTTAAGTAATCGCTACGGTCTCGCGAGACCATTGCTGGTTACCCTGGTATTCCAGGCTGCCATTGTGCTGATGCTTGTTTTCGGCATCACCAACTTCACCGTTGCATTCAGTATGTTCTTCTTCAATTTTTGCTGGATCTTTGTCGACATCTACCAGGCCGCGACCATTGCCAACGTGGATCATTCAGGACGCTTCCCGGCAATGATTCCGGCGGCGCAGGGTCTGGGTAATTTCCTCGGTCCGAATATCGCGGCGTCGGTGCTTGCCTGGAACTTTGGCTACAACGGCGTGTTCATTACATGTGCGATGGCTTCCATTGTGGCGATGCTTGTCTATCTTTATATGTACCTGAAGCTGAAGAAAACGATTCCGGCACTGGCCGACGCATCATAAAGAATGGTAGCAGTGAAATGTTCGCCGTCGACGGGATGAGGGAAATTCGTGGACAGCGATCTTGAGTCTATTTACACGCCCGCCGCGTGGAAGGCGCTGGAACGTTTTCCGGTTGAGGCAGCATCTGTAGAACTCATCGATCATTCCGAGAATGTGACGTACCGCGTCCAGGTTCGGGACAGGGAACTCAACTACGTGCTGCGGCTGCATCGGCCAGGCTACAACTCGCTTGAGGAACTCGAATCCGAACGGGAGTGGACCCGTGCGCTAAACGAGTTCGGACTATCGGCGCCGGATCCGTTAATGACACGCGATGGTGCACACTTCGTGTTGACGGGTATTCCGGCGACCAACGAGCAACGCTACGTAGGAATGACCACCTGGATCGATGGCGAGCCACTGTACCAGTGCCTGAAGAAAGGGGTGATCACGGAGGAGCGCCAGCGTATCTGTACAAAGATCGGCGCGTTAGCAGCGAGGATGCACGATCAGTCTTCCAATTGGAACGAGCCGCCAGGATTCACGCGCCCACGTCTCGATACAGATGGCCTTTTGGGCGATTCGCCACGGTGGGGGCGATTCTGGGAGCACACGGAGCTTCAGGTCGGCGATAAAAAGCTGCTGCTCAAGACGAGAAAGAAGTTGCAATCCGCGCTGAGTGTCTATGGCCAGCGTGCCGACAGCTTCGGCCTGATTCACGCCGATCTGGATTCCGAGAACATCATCGTGTCCGACCAGGCATTGGCGATCATTGACTTTGATGACTCGGCGTACGGCTGGCATATGTACGATATTGCGTCGGCACTGATTGAATACTGTGACGCGCCTGATTTCGATGCGCTTCGTGACGCGCTGCTCGACGGCTACCAGGCACATCGTCCACTTGAGTCGCGCGATGTTGAGATGTTGCCCGCTTTTCTGCTGATTCGTGGCATGGCAATTGTCGGGTGGTATCACGAGCGCCCCGAACACGCCGGGTCACGGGATTTTGAGAAGGTGAAGGACTGGATTCTCGAGCAATGTGAGTCCATTGAGCTATGATTTCCACCGCGTCGAAATACGTCGACGCCGACTGAATAGGTGGTGCCAAGGATATGAGACACCGTCACCTGGGTATGGATCGGCCTATCACACGTCGCGACTTCGCCTATGGCATTGACCCGGTGACGGGCCAGGTGGCCTGGATGCTAGACGAGTTGCCGCACGAACGATCGCCCTGGCTAGTGGCACGCAAGCCGTTCGGGCGCATCGCGATCGCCAATTCCGATGCAACGGCGGATGCGATGACTGAAGGCGCTTTCAGGGCGGCGCATCTCGCAATAGAGGATCTTATCGGCTAGTTGCGGGTCTCGCGTCTCACTATAGTTGACGCAGCAGTTCTTTGACGCACATGTACGCGGGCGTTCCCGCTACCGAACCGCAGGGATAAGTGCTTGCGCCACAGATTGACGCATTCTCGAGATCGCCGAGCTGGTAGAAACGCCGACCGGGTCCGTTCGCGTAACCCCGATTGTCATAGGCTTGTTGATGTACGAGCATCGTGTGCTCGATATTGCCGCCCGGGAAGCCGAAGGTTTGTTGCAGATCTCTGGGTGTCAGTAACCGACTCCAGACACAATCCTCGGGATTGGCGATGTGGCTCAGGATGACTGACTTGACCTCGGCCTCGACGGCACCGAGCTGATCTCCTGTTTTGTCCAATGCAAGGTTCTTGAAGAACACGGCCAATCGGTCGAAAGATTCGACGAGTCCCATCTGGCGCATAGAAGCGCCTTCGCAATAGATCTGGTAGTAGCCCGGGACGAAGTCCTCGCCGTCAGCGGCCGCCATCGTGGCTGATTCGAAATCTGCGAGCGTATCCGTGGCGAACAGGTAGCGGAAAGCAGTGTCGGATTCCCGTTCATCCTTGCTGTCTTTCCAGCGCACCGGGTTGCGGAACATCAGGTTGAGCTTGCCGGATGTGCCCAACACCTGCTCTCGGCTGGTGTGGTCAATAATATCCGGATCGCCCGCCAGGCGTGCAGCAACCTGTGGGTCAGTCGCAAACACAACGTGGTCCGCGTGAAGTACCTGCTGACCCGCTGCAGTCTCAAACAGGATTGTGCCGTTCCCGGTGTCCACTTCGACTATATTGGCGGCCAGCACGAGTTCTACACCCAACGCCCGGTTGATCCGGCCAAGCTCATGTGTAATTTGCCAAATGCCGCCTTTTACAAATCCGTAATTCCCGCCGAATACTGATCCGGATGACATCATCGGCATGATAAAGGCGGAGTATGGCTCGTCGACCGAGATGGGTCCGCTTTCCGACACATCCATGGCCGCATTGACCTTGGTACGCTCGGCAGTGAAATAGTGATCGAGAAGGTTTCTGGCCGTCCCTGTGATCCACAATGCAGCGAGGTCTTTGCCGAGTTCTGCCTCGGCGTCCGACACGCTGGGTGGCTGGCCTGCGCGGTAACCGTCCTGAAGAAAGCGGACGACACGGTCTTCATCGGAAAAGTAGGCGGGCACGTCCCCACGTTCGCCCCATTTTTCCGCCAATTCCTGAGCGGCCAGGTCTGCATCATCGAAAAGTTGGGTGGGATGCTGGTCCCCGGGGAACCACACGAGGTCCGGATGCGTCGTTGCCCAGCTTTGCAGCCGATCCGCGAGGCCGGTTTCCTGCCAAACAAACTCCTGCATCAGCCCCAGTGTTGATGCGCCCAGTGCATAGTCCTGTTGAATACCGTCGATCTCTGCTGTATCCGAAACGCAGGCACCGCCAACCCGATTGCTACGCTCGATCAGTGTGACCTTGTGGCCAGCGCGCTGCAGGTAATTGGCAGCGACCAAGCCGTTGATGCCGGCGCCGATGACGGCAAAATTCTGAGAGGATTTTGTCACCGGGAAGAAAATTTTCGCCTTGGAGAGTTTGTCGCCCTTATCACAATCTAACATGCATTGGGATTGCCGGAACAGGACAGATCACGCTCATACTGCCAGTCAGCTGAGTGGGATCAAAGTCGGTGGGCTCTTTCAGTTGTAGATGTAGAGATAATGATTCTACAGGACTCGCGCGCCCCCGCCTCTATGCGTCGCGACAAGCGCCTAGACCAACTGAGCCGCGCAGAGGCGAAGGCCATCCTGCCGGTTGCATTTCGCCAACCCACTAAACATCAATTCGCACTCGCCAAATTCGCTTTACCATGTGGGGTACGCGAATTGGGTATTATTCAGTCTCGGCCCCAGGAAAGGAATGGATCATGAAGCCGTCTGACCGCAACCTTGGAATGAACCGCCCGATCTCGCGGAGAGATCTGCTGCTGGGTATGGGCGCCTCTGCGGCAAGCGCGTTCGTGCCTGGACGAGCGTTCGCGGACGAGATGCTTAAGCTAGAAGGTGCAAGCGGGCCTTACTATCCGCCTGGCCTTACGGGGTTGCGAGGGAGTCACGTCGGTTCCTTCGAGGTCGCCCACCAACTCGCGAGGGAAGGTCGACGAAATTGGGGCTCCATAACGGAGCAAGATGCAGATATCTATGATCTTGTTGTCGTTGGTGGCGGCGTCAGCGGCCTCGCTGCTGCCTATTTTTATCGTCAGGAGCAGCCTGACGCCCGAATCCTGATCCTTGATAACCACGACGACTTTGGAGGCCACGCCAAACGCAATGAGTTTCAGATTGGCGGTCGCACTCTCATGACTCACGGGGGGAGCGAACTTCTCGAAGGGCCGGATGATTACAGCGATATCGCCAAAGGCCTGTTCCATGATCTTGGTATTCAGCCGCAGCGCCTGGGTGATGGTTACGACTTTGACTTCTATGCGAAGAATGGCCTGACGGGCGGCATTTACTTCGATCGCGAAACCTTTGGCGTCGATCGCACGCTCGCTTATCCACTTGTTAATGAAAATTTTTACCAGGGATGGATCTCCGTTGCGGAGCCACGGCTCTTACATGAAGAAGCCGTCCGGCAAATGCCAATATCGGATGCCGCCAAACGCGAGTTAATGCGACTGTTGACCAGCACTGAAAATGCGGTGCCTGATCATTCATATGCGACGGAAAATGATTTTCTAAATAGCATCAGTTATCGGGAATTCCTAAGTAGACATATGAAAATTCAGGATCCAGAGATTTACACGATCCTCGAAAACTTGACGACGGACTGGTGCGTGGGAATAGAAGCGGTTCCGGCCCTGGAAGCACTCTACTGGGGGATGCCAGGAATCAATGCCACCAGTCTCGGTGATGGTCATGTTGACGGCAGTGGCTGGTCTGGTTCCGAAAAGTCTCCCACCTATCATTTTCCCGACGGCAATGCCTCGGTGGCTCGCATGCTTGTGCGAAGCTTGATTCCCGATGTGGCACCGGGAACCACGATAGAAGACGTTGTGATGGCTCCCTTTGAATATTCGCAACTCGATCAAGCGGGCTCGAACGTTCGTGTTCGCCTACAGAGCACTGCTGTTCATGTCGAGCACGATGGCGCCCCTCAGTCGTCGAGCCGTGTCGGAATCACCTATGTGCGCGGCGAGCAGGCGAACCGCGTATGGGCCCGACATTGCATCCTCGCCTGCTACAACCAGATTATTCCGCAGCTGTGCCCCGAGCTTCCCGATCGCCAGCGAGATGCCCTGAACACGATGGTGAAGTCACCCATTCTCTATTCCAATGTCGCGCTGCGAAATTGGCAAGCGTGGAAAAATTTAGGCCTGGGCGCCTTGCTGAATCCGGGCAGTTATCACGTTATGACCCATCTCGATTATCCGGTCGATTTCGGAGGGTACAACTATCCTCGAGACCCCGAAGAACCTGCGATCGTTCACATGGTTCGTTTTCCTCATCGTTCGAATGCCGGGCTGACACCCAGCGAACAAAAGCGGGCAGGGCGCCACGAACTGTTTGCTACGTCGTATGAAACCATCGAGCGCAACATTCGCCGACAGTTGGCCGGCAGCCTGTCCGAGGGAGGTTTCGATCCTGCTCAAGACATAGAAGCCATCACCGTCAACCGCTGGGCGCATGCTTACATCAACAGGGCCAACCCGCTTTATGACGAAATTTACGAGGACTTCGAGGATGAGCGCTATCCGTTTGTCCGCGGTCGCAAACCGTTCGGCACGAATTGCCATTGCAAACTCTGATGCGGGTTCTATTTCATTGCTAAACGTCGCAATTGAACAGGCACATCGCGCGGTCAGCGAACTGGTATGACGTCACTGATCGATGACTCGTCGTAACGGAGGCAAAAAATTCGATGTCATGTATTAGACCCATTGCAGCCTTACTTTGCCTGCTGGTTACGCAAAACGATTCTTCCTCTTTCGCGGACGAAATCTCAATGAATGCGGTTCAACTCTTAACGGCGTTTTCAGGTGAGGGCGCGAACCAATACGCGCCGCTTTTCCGCTTCTCGGAAGAACGGAGAATTGTCGGGGTGGAGATCCACTCAGTCGGCATGGAAAGTACGACCGCGCGATATTCCGGTCAGGAGGATGCCTGGAAAGAGGTCAATAACATCCTGCGTATCACAACTGCGGACGGATTCGAGGGCGTATCCGGTGTGGATACTTATTATCAGGGACAGTTCAGCGACGAACATTTGCTGGAATTGCAGGACGTCGCCGACGATCTCGTCGCGTTCAAGTCACTGGACCCGGTCGAAGTTTCGTCGATGCTTGACAGTATTCGTCCCAACCTGAGCGACGAGGTGCGCGCGAGCATCGATATTGCACTGTGGGATCTCGCGGCGCGCAGGGCGGCCCTTCCTCTTAACCAATTATTTGGAGCGAAACGCGATTCGATGGAGACCTACGCGAGCCTTCCCTTCTACGATTCGCTTGCTGGTCACATTGAAGCGGTTCACGAGTACGCGAAACTCGGCTACACGACCTTCAAATTTCACGTTTGGGGTTCGATTGAAGAGGATCTCCGGCTCGTGGAATTGGTCCAGCAGACTTTTTCAGACTCGCACTATCGGTTCATGATCGATCTTGAGGGCATGTATGACATTGAGGACGCCCTCAGGTTGGGTGAGCAAATGGATGCGGGACTGTTTCTATGGTTCGAGGCACCGATTGAAGATGAGCTCCTGGAGCAATACAGCGAACTCAGGAACAGGCTCGCAGTTCAGATCATTCCTGCCGGCTACAACATCTATTCTCCCGAATTTATCCGGCAGGGGATCGAGGCCGGTGCCTGGGATTCGGGCAGATTTGACGCCACAGTGGTCGGCGGAATCTCGGAGGCACTCGAACTCCTGATAATCGCCAACGATGCCGGACTGACGATCGATATCCAGAGTTGGGGTCATTCGCTGGCCCAGGCGGCCAACCTTCACTTGATGCTTGCCAATGAGAAGACCCAGTACTTCGAAGCACCGATGCCCAAGCAAGCCTTCGAATTTGGAATGAAGAATGGCAACCTGCTCGAGCGCGGGCGGGTAGTGGCACCGGGCGAACCCGGTTTGGGAATTAGCGTCGACTGGGACCGATTGGCTACGGCGGATTTCCACGTCTACTCAGAGCTTGATTTTTCGGTCTCGCAGGTCAAACCTATTCAGAATTAGGAATTTTCCAAGCCATTACCGAGCGGTGTGCTGGCTTTCCGTATGTGCTTTCGATTACCGGCTCACTCGCAGCCGAACTCGGTCTGAATCAGTGTCTGGACCGTACCGGGCCAGTGCCGGTTCACTTTACGCGCACTCGGCGACACACTGTCGGAACCGCACAAATCACGCCCCGCTACCAAAACAAAATGGGCCGCCCCAAACGGGGTCGGCCTTTGTGTTTTTCTAGGGCAGGATACGAACCTGCGAGGAAGCAGGTTCACTTGCAGCCGCAGCGACGCAAGCGTCGCGATCAGCGGCAAGAGGAACCAAGCGGCGAAGCCGCAAATACACATCCGCCCCCGGCAACCTAATGAGGGGTGGTCCGGTCGGTGAAAACGTTTCACGTGTGGTTCGCGGTATCAGGTCAGCCTACTCTCCACAGAATTACACAGTTCCGTAGCAGGCACTTCATAATTCATCTGGTGGCCCCTTTTTTTTCGATGGCTCATCGGTAATGCGATTAAAATCGGCCATCGTTCGAATCAGTCCAATGGCCATGAGCACGAAAACAAATAACGCTATAAAGAGTATTGTCTGCGTACTCATGATTTGGAGGCCCCTAATACGATTAGCTTAAAGTAAATACCGAAACACAGAATCGAAGGTACCCATAAAGCCGTGAAAAGACCTTCCTCGCGCTGGCCGGAAAACCATAAATAGCCTGACACGGCAAATGAAATGGCGACGGCCAAAAGTATGAATATGTCGGATTGCTTAATCATCTTTGTTCTCCCTTATCGATCCCAATAACCAATTGCGGCAAGCAAACAACCTACCACGGCACCTCCTGCAAGTGTGCGTAAACCGGATTGTTGGCCGATTGCCAGTGACTCCATCGAAACGATCCCTAAAAGGCTGCCGATCAAAAAAACACCAGAAACGACAAGTAATAGGATACCGAGAATGACCAATATTTTTCGCGCTCCTTCAAGATTCTCAAGATGCAGTTTCAATATTTGCTCCAATGTGGTCTGTCAGGGTTACTATTTTGACCCGGTTGGGCGTACGAAGCTATAGGCTTGAAGAATCTGCGCTGTGGTCGGTCAAATATCGTGGTATAGACAAAAAAAGGCAGAAGCAGCGCCGTGAGTATCAACGTCTCAAATGGCGCCGAGCGGCAATCAACCAAATTGAGTGTGAAATCCGCCTCTGGCCGATTTTAGTCATTCAGTGTTGCGACCAACGGTTAGTCGACCGATCGGCACCACTCCAATCAGATTTTTGTAAAGGAGTGGTAAGATTCACGCAGCAACTAATGCGACATCCAATGTCACAATCGGCTTCGACTCTGTTGCTAACGTACAAAACGCGCCCCCGCTACGAAATGAATAAAGGGCCCACTTGTGGGGCCCTTTTTCATTTTGAAATGGAGAAGGTTTGAACCCAATCCGCTCGCAGTGGCGGAAGGGTCATCTCCCGGCAAATGCGGATTGATCTTTAGTCATCCGCCATTATGCGTGAAAGTGTCCGCGCAGCGGTGCAGGTTCGTCTCGAGGCCGGCAAGGCCGGCCGACATAACTGAGCCCCGCAGGGGCGAGGGCAATCCTGCCCCCGCTACCACTCGATAAGAGCCGGCCCTGATGGGGCCGGCTTTTCTTGTCCACGCGTCTCTGAGCCAGAGTCCACTTTACCCCGAACAGCAGCGCCCCCAAGAACTTGGCCGGAAGGGCCGTATGTGACCCAATACCGAGCTCATGGCTTTGTCGGCAATCTGCTCTCTTGGGTATATGCGGGGAGCTGGTGTAGCTGTCATACTGCTTTAAGCACTGTGCTAGCGTGCTGAGTTGTTGGGCGCCAAGCCTGTCCATAGGTCGCAATTTTGAATAGTCGAATCAACTTTATTATCAACCGCATGCGCGAGCGCCTGTGGGTGCGGCCACTTGCCTTCTGCATCGTTTCCCTGGGCGGTGTCTTTTTGGCAAAGGTGCCCGATGTATACAACTTGGGGTCGAGCGTTCCGGAAATCGACCCGGACTCTATCGAGGCTTTGCTGACTGTTGTCGCTGCGAGTATGTTGGTTATCGCAACCTTTGCGGTTGGATCGATGGTCTCGGCATATGGGTCGGCCGCCGGAAACGCGACACCGCGCTCTTTCCCCCTCGTCGTTGCCGACGATGTCTCTCAAAACTCGCTTTCGGTGTTTGTTGGCGCATTCATATTTAGCCTGATCGCGCTCGTTGCTCTCGAAAACCATTATTACGAGCGGGCAGGGCACTTCTCACTTTTCGTTATAACGCTCTTCGTTTTTGCCTGGGTCATTCTTACCTTCGTCAGGTGGGTCGATACAATCGCCAGGCTGGGCCGGCTCGGAACTACGATCGATAAAGTAGAGGCGGCAACGGCAGGAGCCCTTCAAGGGCGTCGACGTAATCGCAACCTTGGTGGGGTGCCGATTTCCAGGTCAACAAACAACGGCACTCCGATTTCAGTAACGGAGGTAGGCTATCTTCAGCACATTGACGTCGCGGCACTCCAGGAATGTGCTGAGAAGTGGTCGCTTCGCATTAGTGTGGCATCGCTGCCCGGTTCATTCGTGACGCCTGACAAACCGCTCGGATCATATGTGCTTGAAGACCAGGGCACTACTACGGACATCGACATATCCATCCTGGGATGCGCGTTTCAAATCGGAGAATGTAGAGTTTATGAGGATGACCCTCGTTTTGGGTTGATTGCATTGTCGGAGATCGCAAGCCGTGCACTTTCTCCGGCCGTCAACGACCCAGGGACGGCAATCGACGTCATTGGCAGATTTCTAAGGCTCTTCATTGAGTGGGGCAAGGCCTCGGAGAATGTGGACGACGAGGAAGAGCCACGATTTGACAGGGTCGAAATTCCAGAAATTAGTGTTAACGACATGTTTGACGATGCATTTGCGCCGATCGCCCGAGATGGCGCAGGCACAGTTGAGGTTCAGATTCGATTACAAAAGGCGCTTGCCTCCCTCGCGTCATTAGGAAACGATGAAATCAAGACGGCTGCAGTACGCCACTCAAGGCTGGCTCTGAAACGCGCCAAGCATGCACTGACTCTTACAGAGGACTTCGAAAATCTTGCGAAAGCGGCGCAATGGTCAGATTAGTCGAGCAAACTATACTAAGATCACTTGGCATTTTTTCGGCGGTATAACGGCGGCTTCTGGCTGTGAGCGGACTGTTGTTTTGGAAATCTCCACGACGACTGAACGTCGGGTCTTAATGGAATCGGTTATTCGTTCGGAGGGGAGCTAGCTAAGCAGCCGAGAGCGGAACCTCCAAGAGGACGACCGGCTCAAGTGACCTTGCTAACGTACAAAGCGCGCCCCCGCTACCAAAAACAAGAAAAGGCCCTCCTTGCGAGGGCCTTTTTTGTTTTCGCTAACGCGAGTGCAGGGCTTGAAGCTGCGAAGCAGGTTCGTTCCGAGGCCGGCACAACTGAGCCCCGCAGACGCGATGGCAATCCTGCCCCCGTTACCATCTTTATAGCCCCGGCCTCGCGCCGGGGTTTTTTGTCCAGCCAAGTCCTGCTCATCACCGACGGCGGAAGTGAGCATCTCGTATTCTCAACATTCTTGACGCCCGCTTGTCGACTTACCGCGGCCGTTGAGCAACTATCGCTACAGGGCTACTGATTGGACTCATTGCAGCCGGTCAGCTGACAGTGACAGTTTCTCCGGGCTATGTTCGAGCATAGTGAGGAAGTGATGAGCTCATGACGGTTCGGGGTGCCTGGCACATGATTCCATGATTCCCGTGCGACGATTAGTCAAATAAGTCGGTGCCCGGCACCTGATTCCCAAATGATTCCCCTTGGGGGGTATACCAGGAAACAGGAGCGCCAACGCCCTGGGGGCAGTCTTTAGCGATGATTGGATTTGCGTTGCTCGCTTTGGTTATAGACGCGCCTTGGTCCTCGCGTGTTCGGGTCACTAAATAATGCAAGCGCTTGTTGGATAGAGTGTAGCAGCCACGATGATGAGGGGAAAATGGATGGCCAAAATACTTCGCACGGCAGTGCGAGCTAATCGCAGCTGGTACTCCAGCTGGGCCTGAGGAGAAACGATTATGGAAGGTATACACCCGAACCTGTCTCTTCTGAAAAATCTAGATTTGCAAGACCTGGATGCGTGTAAGAGCGTTTTTGCTGACGATTTTGTTTGGCACTACTTCAATCGACATATGCCGGAGTTGGAGGGCGATTATCGCGGTGTTGACGGGTTGAAGAGCTTCTTTGCCAAGCTGGGTGAAAGTAGCGCCGGTAGTTTCCGGGTAAACGTAATTGATAGCCGGACGGCCGGTGATGAACTAGTTGTCACGCAAGTGTGCAATGGCATGAACTTTGAAGGCAGCTCTATGGAGTTTGATGCTGTCGTTATTTGGCGAATTGTCAATGGTAAAGTTGCCGAAGCGTGGGATATTCCGGCAATCAATACGATTCGGTCTGTCGAGACGAGTTAGAGTTCTTGGTCGGTGTGCGCCAGCCCGGCATCATCAGATTGAGTCGGACCCGATGAGGCTTCGATCAATGTCGTCACGGCGAATGTCCAGTTCTGGCCGAAAGCAGCCGCTCAAATCTACCTAAATCTGACAATCTGAGTGTCCGCTCTTCCCAAAAGCGGACATTCGGTGGGCGAATTGGCTGGGCCGAGCTACCGTAGGCGAATACGCGTCGGAAGTGTCGGAACAGTACAAATCGCGCCCCCGCCGCAAAATTTCCCCTGTGGTACGCCTGAGGTTACAGTATATTTGCGCTACGAGTGCCCGGTTCGTTGACGGCTGCGCAGTCGGTCGATTCGAGGAATTTCCAGACTATGAGTGATCGTGATTACACCGCATTCATTACGTATAGCCATTCGGATGACAAAATTGCGTCGTGGCTACAAAAGTCGCTGGAGTCATATCGAATACCCGCCCATCTCATTGAAACGGCGCAAGGCGCCGGACGGCAATCTCTCCGTCTTGGCCAGATTTTTCGGGATCGCGAAGATTTGTCGGCGGCAGGTGATCTCGGCGAAGCCATTCTCGATGCCTTGGCACGTTCCGAGTATTTGATAGTTGTCTGCTCGCCTGCGTCGGCGCAATCTCGCTGGGTCAATCGGGAAATTGAAGAGTTCAAAAAATCCCATGATGCAGACAGAATTTTATGCCTGATAGCCAGCGGTGAACCGTTCGTTCCTGCGGAGAATGAGGAGGATCCGGAGGGATGCTTTCCTCCCGCGCTTGCCAGTCAGCCTGGTCGCGAGTCCGGAGTTCGAAGCGTAGTAGAGCCAGCCGCCGCAGATATCCGCAAAGGAGGAGACGGCCGGCGACTCGCAAAATTGAAAATTGTATCCGCTCTTCTCGGCGTTGGGCTCGATGCGATAGTACAACGCGATACGCACCGCCGTCATCGACGAATGTTGGCCCTGACTGTGGCTTCACTTACCGGCATGGTCGTGATGGCTTTTCTTTCAATCGTCGCCGTTGACGCGCGTAACAGTGAACAACAACGTCGCGCCGAAGCTGAAGACTTAATCGAGTTCATGCTGGGTGACTTGAGAAACAGACTTGATGCGGTTGGCCGTTTGGATGTTTTGGATTCCGTTGGCGAAAAAGCCGTCGATTACTACTCCCAGGTCGAGTTGAGTGAGCATTCAGATTCCGCACTCGGAAGACGAGCAAGAGCATTTCATTTACTGGGTGAGGTGGATGATTTGCGTGGAGATCTTGATGCGGCGCGCCTTGCCTTTACCGAAGCATATGAATCGACCGACGAGCTGGTTCGCCGATCGCCTCAGAACGGGGATCTCATTTTTGATCACGCTCAATCAGTTTACTGGGTCGGATATTTGAATTGGCGACTTGGAAACTTCGTCGAAGCAGAGCGAGCGTTCAAGGAATACCTTGCACTTGCGCGGCGCCTGACCGACATCGATCCACAAAATCATAACTGGATTGCAGAATTTGGTTACGCCAATTATAACCTGGGCGCAAATTCACTTGAGTTTGGGCAGGCGTCAGTCGCGATCGGCTATTTGGAACAGGCGCTGTCGTCTTTCAGAAATGCACTTGCAGGAAATCCGGACAATCTGGATTTGCCCTGGACTATTGCGCAGACACACGCGTGGCTAGCTGATTCGTATGCGATGACCGGAGACATTTCCCGCTCTGTTGCTGAACGTCAAGCGGAGCTTGGAATCTATGTGGATCTTTTGAAAAATGACCCCGCGAACCAGGATATACGCTTGTCCATTATGAATTCGAATTTGAATCGAGCCTTTTTGTTCTTGCAGAAGGGGAATGTTCAGTCGGCAATTGAACTATTGGTGGAAGCGCGGCAATTAGGTGACGAGTTGAGACTTCTGGATCCGGACAATACGTTCGTTTTGCAAGTGCAGGCAGGAATTTATGCTTATCTTGCGGAAGCCAGTGCTTTCGATGAGACAAGAGATAACTCGCTATATTTTTTCGAGGAAGCGGAACGTTTGGTTGTTCGGCTCGTTGAAATCGATGCCACAGTTTTGGAGTGGCAACTTTTGTTTCACAAGACGCGGCTTCGACGCCTGAAATTCTTGTTCGAAAGCGAAGCTGCATCGCCGATAGTGGTCACTAAACAACTGCAGGATGTCGTCGTCGAACTTGAGGCGCTGAAAAGTGAGCACTCACACGCAATTAAAGTTACCTATGCACTAGGGGAGGCATACTACCTCACCGGAGTAGCACAAAAACGCGACGGTGACCCGGCCAGTGCGGCAAAAATGAATAAACACGCAATAGACGTTTTGGCGAATGTTGAGGCCGACATTCCACCCACGACGTTGGCAATTCTCAGTCTCGCTTACAGCGAAGCCGGAAACGGAATAAATTCGAAAAGCCTTGCCGATCAAGTTCTGTCAATGGAGTACCGGCATCCTGGCTATTTGATATCCAGTGCGACTGGGGACAGACGGTAGTGTCCATGAGTTAAAAGTAAATAGTTACAGTATTGGGCATACATTCGAATTTTGTCGTCAGGGACCGCGATTACGTATGCCCGGGTCGATGAAATCATACACGTTGCCCAATGCGGCATTGGCTTGAATCCAAATCAGATATTGGTAAGCCTTAGGGCCCCGATCTGGGCCTTGGCCTGCCGGATTAGAGTCTTGGATCGTTGCAGTATCATCATTGTTGACGGTAAAGGAGATGCCGGTGTTTCCGCCGAATCCGGGATTGCCTGCGAACATAGATTGCCATCGGCCCTGGTCCGTCCGGCCATAGCCCGACAGAACGACCTGATCGTTCGACTTAAGTGTATTATGGTGTACGCGTCTACCCGGAATGTCCTCGAGATCCCGGTAGAGTTTCGCGCCCAGGATCGCATAGTCTTTTGGCGGTCTTAGATTAACAGTCTCAGTATCGCTAACGTCTACGTACGTCTGGTAATCGCCAAGCGGGCCGCCGACTACATATTCAAAGATTAGTTGTGGCATGCAAATTCTCCTCAGTGTCTGTCATCGCCAATCTACGCGAGTGCTTGCGACTCTATTCAGTTCGCGCAATGTTGATTAGGGGCCGCGATTGCGAATTCCAGGATCAACGAAGTCGCTCAAAGAACCCTCGCTGGCCGGTCCCTGAATCCAGATTAGATATTCGTAGACGCCCGGCGTCGTCCCGCTATCTGTAATCGTGCCCGTTCCATCGTCCCCGAGTATGAAACCGATATTTCCGTCAGCAAAACCTTTGCTTGTAAATACTGTTCGCCAGGCGTTGTCGTCCGTTCGGCTCAATGTCCGCAGTGCGGCGATGTCTGCAATCTTGTCGTTGTTTGGCGTGTAGTATGCCCGGCCGTTTGCATCAGTAGATTCCGTAGCGGGGTACAGATTCGCACCCTTGATGACCCATGGGGCTGCTGTCGGCGTTAGCCCGGCAGGCGGAGTCAGGCCAATGCTTCCGGCCGTTGCGCTGAGCTCGTCGATGAATGTTTGGTAATTGCCAAGTTTGGTATCGCCGTCAAATGGCCCGATATGGTCGAAGCTGAGCGTAACACTGTCATTGTTCGGCATTGCCAATTCCCCCATTGTTGTTTTTCTAGCGTATGACAGATTCAAACTGCTGTTCTTCTGGTCAAATTTAGCATATTTGAGATGATCCGACACTGTCGGGATCTGAACGCAAAAGGGCGATAGTCGACACGTCGGCTCTTTCAATACTTGGCTATTTTTGTATCGGGCCACAGGTCAACATGACAGTGATCGGCAATCCTCCGCTCCCTTCACTTTTGTTTCCAGCAATTGGTGCCAGCCTCATGCCGCGAATCGCGCTGAAGCCGGCATGGTTGGTGTTTTTTTAAATCGTGTTCGCCGGGTATGCGATGCTGATTCTTTATCTGACCACCTGACTGTCCGGATTGACAGTGCCGGGCGGAGTACAGACGATTGTCCGCGATGATGTAGTCCACTCCGCAGGCGAGACTGACGGCAGGAATCGGCAACCGGTTGCGTCCACGACTCCTCTGTCCTACGCTCGATCAATCGCGTAACCCGTCCTACCCGGAGAACTGCTGATGAGCATCGTCACACTAAAGGTCAACGGCGCGACCCACGAGGTTGATGTCGAACCTTCAACGCCGCTTCTGTACATACTGCGAAACGATCTCGAGCTGCGCGGGCCGCGGTTCGGCTGCGGACTCGGCCAGTGCGGCGCGTGTACTGTCATCGTCGACGGCGTGGCAATGCGTTCGTGCGTCATGCCGGCATCAGACGTACGCGGCAACATCACGACACTCGAGGGACTCGCGACGAACGGGCAGCTGGATCCGTTGCAGCAGGCCTGGATCGATGAGCAGGTGCCACAATGCGGCTTTTGCCACAACGGTCAGATTCTGACGGCCAGAGCGCTCCTTGACCGCAATCCAAACCCGACCGATGCGGAAATCCGTCGGGCGATGGATGGGGTTCTGTGCCGGTGCATGACCTATTATGGAATTCAGGCGGCGATCAAAAGGGTGGTGGGCGAGACAGCAAGTGCTCAGGAGGACATCAAATGAGCGCCACGTTACGATTCCCCAAAGCCGTCGAAGACGCCCTCAAAAGGGCGAATCCTGCAACCTCGCGTCGTAATTTCCTCAAGTCCTCGGGTGCCCTGGTCGTGAGTTGTGCTGTTAATTCCTTTCCCGGCACTGGCGCGCTTGCTGCGACTGCAGGTGCCGCGGGTCCGTATCCCGACCCGGACTTCCTGCAGCTCGACACCTGGATCGTGATTCACCCGAACAATACCGCGACCTTTTTCGTCGGCAAGACGGATGGGGGGCAGGGCACGGGTACCGCTTTCCGGCAGATGATGTGCGACGAACTCGACATCGCCTATGACCGTACCAGTCTCGTCATGGGGCGCACAGACATCACCCCGGATCAGGGCGGCTCCGGCGGTTCCGACGCGATCGAGCGTGATGGCTGGCCGATGCGCAGGGTGGCCGCCGAAGCGCGACGGGTCTTGCTGGAGCTGGCATCCGAACGCTTGGGTGCACCAGTAGCAGCGCTCACGGTGAGCGATGCGACGATAGCGGTCGGTTCCGACCCGGCGAAGTCAGTGACTTTTGCCGAACTTGTCGGAGGGCAGCGCTTCAACGTAGCGCTCACTGGCAACAACGTGGACGAGACGAGCGGTGCGGCCGCGGTGAAGCCCGTCGATGAACTACGCGTAGTTGGGCAGTCGGTGCAACGTTACGATATTCCCGCCAAAGTGGACGGATCGTTGATCTGGGCGGTGGATATGAAGTTGCCCGGCATGCTGCATGCGCGCAATGTCAGGCCACCGGTCGCAGGCGCTATGCTGCGCGGGGTCGACGAGTCTTCCGTTGCCGACATTCCCGGATTCGTTCAAGTCGTCAGTCACGGCAACTATGTGGCTGTAGTCTGCGAGCGCGAGGAGCAGGCTATCCGCGCAGCCGGGCAGCTGCGAGCGGAATGGGAACCGCCGGCAAACAAACCGTTTCCCGCTTCCGACGACCTGTTCGAATTCATGCGCCGGGCAACGCCTGCTTCAAGTAACGAGCCGGCCATCCAGGGCGACCCGGACGAGGCACTGAAAAGTGCTACACAAGTCCTCGAGGCGGAGTACGAAATCCCCTTCCAGGGACACACGGCCCTGGGGCCGGCGCATGCGCTGGCGGACCCGTCGGACGGACAGATGACAATCTACTCCAATGACATGAAGTCGTACGGTCTGCGCGCCGGTGTCGCAGAATTTCTCAACATGCCGCGCGATCAGGTGCGCGTCGTCTACATGGACGGCCCGCAGCTATACGGTCGTACGGCTGCCGACGATGCAGGCTTCGAGGCCGCATATCTCGCCCGGGAAATCGGTCGTCCGGTCCGTGTCCAGTGGATGCGTGACGAGGAAACCGCTTGGGACACAAAGGGCCCGGCGTACGTTTTCAGGCTGCGCGGCGGGCTCGACGCGCAAGGCAAAGTGACCGTACTTGAGTACGACGCATGTGCTGCTGACTACAATCACGTCGGGTACAACGAGCCCGATACCGTATTGATTGCGCAGCTCATGGGCCGGCGGCCCGAGATGCCGAACCCCGGGAGGGCGGCGACGCCTTCTGCTATGTATGCCGTAGCAAATCGGCGCACGACCGCGCGAGTGGTCAGTCTGCCGATGATTTGGGAGACGCCGCTGCGTACAGGCAACCTGCGTGACCCAAACGGACCGCAGGTGACGTTTGCGTTTGAGTCGTTCATCGATGAGCTGGCAGTGGCGGCCGAAGCTGATCCCGTGCAGTTTCGTCTCGACCTGCTGGCGGGCAGCGCTGAGGATGATTTTTTCCGGCAAGCGCGATCCGTCGCCGTTGTTCGCGCTGCGGCCGAGGCCTACGGTTGGGATACGCGTCCGTCGCCGATGCTTCGCGAGACGGAATCGCGCGGTGCTGAGTCAATCCTCACCGGACGCGGCATCGCGTACACCATCCGCAATCGTACAATTGTCGCCGTGATCGCCGAGGTCGAGGTCAACCGGCAGACCGGTGGCGTGTGGGTACGGCGTCTGGTGTGCGCCCACGACTGCGGGTTGGTCATTAATCCAGGCGGGCTGCGCCGCACTGTTGAGTGCGGCATGCTGCACGCGCTGAGCCGTGCGCTCTGGGAAGAAGTTCAGTTCGATACTGAGAAGGTCACAAGTGTCGACTGGGCATCGCACCCCAGCCTTCGACATTCAGATACACCCGAGACTATCGATGTTGTGCTGGTCAATGGCGATCCCGAACCGGGTCGGTCCGATCTGGCGCCATATGGCGCTGGCGAAACGAGTCACAAGCCGCTGATTGCGGCTGTTGCAAACGCTATTCACGATGCCACCGGGGTGCGCTTGCGCCGGCCGCCGTTTCGCAAGAAACGTGTGCTCGCGGCGCTTCAGGCGGCGGGAGTATAGGTCGAAACCTGGTTTTCGATACCAAGTGAAAGGTTATTTCAATCGAACCTGCTGGCGGACTGCAGGGACAGCGCAAAGCGCGCCCCCGCTACCAGGAAAACAGGCTGGTTCCATTCGTGGGGCCGGATTTTTTTTCCCTTGTAACTCGACCCAATATCCGCTTTCCTCCCGAAAGTAGCCGCTGGCGTTGAGTGGCGAGAAATAGCATGTTGGCAGGCACTGAACGAAGCTGGCCTGACCTTCAGCAGCGATGTCAGTTCCGGTATTGATATTCTCAGCACCACTGAGCTGAACCTCAGCGTTAACAAAATGGAAAAGCATGACCACAGAACTTAAAAAAGAGACCGATAAAGACTCCTTGCCCGCCCGCTTAATGAATAATTTCCGTACCAAACCCACATGGCGCAGACGCGCAATCTGGGCGAGCAGTATTGCAACAGTATTGGTACTGGTGCTGATTGCCTTGCCGATAGTCATTGCCCGCGTGGCAACCTCCTGGCTGCAAAACAACGGCGCAAGCGCGGCGAGCATTGAGAATGTGGATATCAATCTGTTTACCGGCACCGTTCGCCTGGTTGGACTGGAGGCTGATGGCAGCGCGCAGCAGCGGCTCAGGATTGGCCTGGCCGAGCTGGATATACGCTGGTGGCCGCTGGCGCGCAAGCACATCCTGGTCGATGCGCTGCGCCTGACGGATACGCAAATCGATATTGCCACTGACACACAGGGCAACTGGCAGATCGGCGGCATCCGCCTGAGTCCCGCGGGCAACGAACCAGAGCTTACAGAGGTCACTGATGACTCAGGCTTTAACTGGGGCATCGGTTCCGACGCCATTGCAATTGCCAATGTGTCCATTACCTATCGGGATAGCCTGTTTGATACGGATATCGAGATTCACGAAATCACTATTGGCAGCCATTCCTCCTGGCTTGCCGAGCGCAGCACGGCTCTTGTAGTAGACATGGCCGTTAACGGCGCGCCCATTCTGCTCAACAGTGACGTTGCGCCCTGGGCGCAGGAAAGAAAGTTATCTGGCGCCTTTAATGTCAGTGAGCTGGCGCTGGATAATTACGGGCAGGCCTTGCAGAATCTGGCCGGGCTGGAAAATACGCGCGGCGCCGTGAGCCTGGACCTGATAGTAACTGCCTCACTGGATGCGCAGGGTGTTCTGGAAATATCAGTTAGCGGACCGCTGGCGCTGACCGACATTGGTTTTACCCGCGATGCGCTGGTCTTCAGCAATCAACAAGTCGACTGGAAGGGCCAGGTTCAGGTGCGGTTACCCGCCACTGAAAACGCACCCTTGCTGGTTGCCGATGGCGCCATGCAAGTGACGGGTACTGAAGTGACGCTTGATACCATGTCTGCCAGTAACCGGTTGCTGGACTGGCAAGGTGCGGTGAGCTTAACGGCAGCGTCTACGGGCGAAGCCTCCACCTTACAAGCCACCGGGTCTCTGAGAATAGAAGATACCGGGGCGGAACTGCCAGCGCTGCGCGTTGCCAATCAGTCCCTGGACTGGGAGGGCGCAGTTGTTATTAATCTGGCGCCAGCGGCAAGGCCGCTGCTGTCTCTCGAAGGTGCCCTGCAGGTGGCGGGCAGCAGCGCGGCACTGGAAGCCCTTGAGCTCAATGCCAGCATTGAAGGCATAGACCTTACTGCCAATCTCGAATTCACGCCTGCAGACAATCCTGATGTCGCCCCCGCCGTGGCTTTAACGTCGGCTCTTAGCGGACAGGGATTAACGCTGGCGCACAGCCGCTTACCGTTTGACCTGGCCAGGCTGGAGAATTTTAGTGTCAGCGACATTCGCCTCAGTTCTATTGAGCAGGCATCGTTATCACAGTTGCAATTGCAGGGCTTACACCTGTTGACCGGGAATGCGGCGGAGAGCACAACTGCCGATGTCCTTGAACTGGACAAGCTGATGCTGACACAGGCAGGATTTACTACGGCAGACGGTGTCAGCATCGAGTCCGTGGTGCTCAATGAACCCGCCATCACCATCGTGCGTGATGCCAACGGAGACATTGAACGCCTCTCGGCGCTGCTGGCTGTCTATGCCAGTGAAGCCGAGCCGACGCCGGATGCCGCATCTGTTGAGGAAGCGGTTACCCCGCCGGTTGCGGAATCAGCAGCGACAGCCCAAACGGCTGCGCCGCTGGCCCTTGCCATTACTACGCTGCAAGTTACAGCGCAGAACCTGCTTGATTTTGAAGATCTGTCGGTAACACCACCGGTTACATTTGGCTTAACCCGACTGGATCTTGGCGTCAGCAATATCAACAGCGCGTCGAGTGAGCCGATGAGCGTTCTGCTGACTACCGGTAACGACAATATGCAACTCAACCTGGAAGGCACGATTAATGCCTTCGCCGACGTGCCCGCGGTGAACCTGATGGCGACCCTGTCCGGCCTGGAGCTGCCCCGGTTTTCAGCCTATGTCCCTGGCTATAACGTTGAAACGGGTCGTTTCAGCTCGGAGTCCACCCTGTCAATTGTCGGTGAAGTGCTGGATCTGCAGAACGCTGTGTTGATAGAGCGCTTGGCGCTTTCCGGGAAAGCGGCTCAGGGCAACGCGATGCTGGGCCAGGGCATGGCGATGCCGCTGGATGTGGCGCTGGATATGCTGCGTGACAGTGAAGACCGCATTGCACTGGAGCTGCCGGTGACTGGCAGCCTGTCCGATCCGAGCTTCGACAGTACTGATATCATCCGCACGGTCATGCAAAACGCCATACAAAATGCCGCCATGTCCTATGTCACCAATATGCTGCAACCCCTGGGGACACTGCTGCTGGTGCGGGACCTGGCCAGCCAGGCTGCTGCGCCCCGCTTTGCCCCGCTGGAGATGGCAGCTGGCGAGGCAAGCCTTTCTCCAGCCAGCCGTGAGTACCTGTCAAAAATCGGCGAACTGTTAACCGAGCGCCCCCGCCTGCAATTAAGCCTGTGTGGCATTGCGACTGAAGTGGATCGCGAAACATTAACGATAATAGCGCTGGCCGCGTTGGCACCAGGCACCGAAGCGCCGGCAGTCGACACGCAGGCCGATCCCGCTTCGGAAGAAGCACCTGCGGAACCGATGCCACCACGAGTAAGCGACGCAGAATTGTTGCAGCTGGCTGCGCGGCGCACAACGGTAGCTATCGAGTACCTGACAAAGGAGGCCATGATTGAGCCCAATCGATTATTTTCCTGCCGGGAGACAATCGATGAGGCTGGGGACGCTGCGCCGCGCGTTCGCATAGAGTTGTAGGAATAGTTCACCACGTAAAGAAATAATCAACGGTGCGTTCCAGATCATCCTCGCCAGCTTTACCGATGAAATTTTCGACCGTGGTTTTCTCTGTCGTTAAGGAAAGGAAATTCTTTCTTGTGGTTGAGGCGCGGTGTAAGGAAGTTGGGCGCTGAATTCTGGCGCCGGGGCCGAAAGAGCGGTTAAGCCGTGGACATGGGTTCGTTTCGACATGATTTGGTAACTGATCCGGCCACCTTGCGTGGCCGATTTCAACCTGCGAAGAGAGCAGGTTCAAGCCGAGGCGTCCCCGCGGGAGCGCCGGTTAACAGGTGCCGAGACTAACTGCGCCCCGCAGGGGCGAAGGCCATCCTGCCCCCGCTGTTCGGCGGCCGTACCAGTCGGCTACTGAACGGAGTCAGGTGCCACAATTAGTGAATTCTCGGCAATGTCCCGGACGAATTTGAGTATTTGCTTCGAAGTGTAAAATCGCGCGGGTTCAAGTTGCCCGTCATTGGTTGTGCCGATCTTGTTTCCCGCAGGGTCAAAGAATATGGCTACCGGGATTCCGCGAGCCAGGTCGACACCAAGCTCTTCCGCAACATCCTCGTTCCTGTTGAACTTGCCGACGTCGACATTGGCGAAATGAAATACATCGTCGGTGTACGCAATGACGTCATCAGTTTCCAGATTGTGATAAAGCGTGCGGCAATCCATGCACCAGTTGGCGCCGAATGTGATCATCAGGAACTTGCCTGCTTGTAGCGCTTGTTGACGGGCGTCCGCCACTGTGGCGTGTGCGTCAGCGGATTCATCATAGGGCAGGTCGGAAGGATCAAACACCGCGTCCGGCCCCTGGTAATTGAACAGGTCGTCGGTTAGCTCGTAATTCTCTTTCTGAAGGTCGGCGACGAACTGCGCCTGCTTGTCGAGTTCGTGTTGGCTGACAACAGTCAGACCACCCAGTCGCAGCCCGACAAGGCAAATCACACCGCCGGCAAGAATTCCACCAACAAAATGCTTACCTGCGCGGTACTTAGAGAAAGAGGACAGAAATCAGCTCCTGATGTGAGGTACGCTTGACGATGGGCCTATACTACAGAATTCTTGTAAAAGACAGCCTTTTTATATAAAATCAGGAACTTACAGGCTCCGGAATTGCGCTTACCGTTGTCTTGTGCTACCAAAGCCTGCAACATCACCAAAACACACGCGGAGAACACGTTATGAAAACTCGCACCGCACTACTCACAGCACTGGCCGTTAGCCTGATTGGTGGCAATGCCTACGCGTGTGGCGACAGCTTGTATCGAGTCGGCAAGGGTGTTTCTTACCGGGTCTACACGGCTCCGTTGCCGGGCAGCGTCCTGGTCTACGGTGAAGGGGAAGGCGCGGAGCTGCTGGCTCAGGAGCTTGCTCGCTCTGGTCACGGCGTTCGCCTCGTTCAAAATAGCGAAGAGCTGCAGGCTGAACTTGGTACCGGTGCCTACGACGTTGTCATCGCTGCTTACGCCGATCAGTCCTCAGTAGTGCCAGGCACCAGTGGCGCAACCGGCGCACCAACGTTCCTGCCGGTCGCACTGACGGAAGACGAGGAAAAACAGGCGCGTAACGAACACCAACGCGTGATGCTGGCTGAGAAAGACGAGATCAAGCACTACCTCAAAGCCATTCATCAAACACTGAAGCAACGAAGCTGACGGAAAATCAGCCCGTCGGGGCAGCTACAGGAGGCAGCTTGAAAAGACCTCTGGCCTGGCTAACCTTCCCGCTCCTCGCGGGTCTGCTCGTTTTTTTAGCGCCGGCACCAAGCCAGGCTCAGCAGCGCGGCGACGGCAGCTTGCGGCTCGAGTACCAGTTCATTCGGACGGGTACTTTCATATCTCAGGACCTGGATTTCGATTACTGGACGACTGATACACAGGTTCTGTTGCTGTCCGGCGACTACGCGATCAACGATCGATGGACGCTCTTTGCTTCTCTGCCCTATGTACGCAAGAAGTTTATTTCCGAGGTGGACTGGGGCGGCGATCCACACAACCCCAACGATCCCTACTGGATCGGCTTCGTACCGCCCGACACGCGCTTTTGGGACGATGGCGAATACCATGGGGCTTTGCAGGATTTCTCTATCGGCGCTTCCTACCGCGTCGTGAAAGATAACTGGACCCTGAATCCCTATATCAGCTACGGCGTGCCGGCGAGCGACTATCCGTTTTTTGCCAAGGCATCCATCGGGCGCAACCTGTGGACGATTCCTGTCGGTTTGAGTTTCGGCTTCGTGCCGTACTTTTCGGATTGGCATTTCGACGGCAATGTCGCCTACGTCTTCTCGGAAGAACCATTGGGCCAGAACGTCGACTACTGGCTGTTCCACCTGTCGGCCGGCTACTGGTTCAGGGCCAACCTCTCCGTTAATGCATTCGTCAGTCGGAAAGACACGAACGGTTGGAGCCTGCTCGATCCGGAATTCTCCAACGGCTCCGACCCCCTCAATTATCCGACCGGTTGGGACACCGAGGCTTGGTGGCATCATGATCGCCTCGTCGGCAGTCGAAGTATGAATCTGGGCGTCGGCGTCGAATACTTCGTGAGCCCGGAATGGAAGATCTCGGGCACCGCCTTCCAGAGTGTCTGGAACGACGAGTCCAACGAGATCGATTTCGCATTTACGCTCGGCGTATCGCGCTACTTCAGCGGACAGTAATTACAGGCTGACGCCGTACCGGGCCAGCGTTTCGGACAGCCGCTCGCGCAGCATCTCTCGTCGTCCTTCATAATGATCGACCACGGCCACGTAAGCCGGGTCTTCCTGAAACCGGGTGAAACACGAGGAGTCTTTGAGCATTGGGTCCCACGCGAGGTGATTGTTGTCGAGAACACGTTGCAGCCGTTCATAGACCATCGAATCGTCGCCGACAACGGCGTAGAGGCATGCAAGATTCAGCGAGATCCACCAGTCTGACGACTCTCCGCCGTAGTGAGTTTCCAGGTGTCCTGTTGCAAGGGCCCTGGCTTCTTCGGCATCTCCGGCCGCATAGACGGCGTCGACTAGCGTAAAGAATGCGTCGATCTCCTCACTGCCTCGCCACCCGTGAGCAATCGATTCCAGCAGGCCGGAGTTCTTTATGAGGCGAATCGCCAGGTTTGGTACCCCGGTTCGCGTATATGCAGATGCGAGATACACACGCAACTGAACATCTTCCGGATAGTCCATTATCACGTCTTCCGCATGCTCAATCATCTCGTCATAGCGGCGCATCTTGAACAACAGGCCGACACCGATTTCCGGCCAGATTCCCTCGGCTTTTTCGAAGTCGCCAATATCGACGTAGTACTCGGCGAGTTTCTCGACATGTCCCTCGTTTTCGGGTTCCGCATCGCGTGCCTTTATCGTCCAGGCAATGGCGTGGTCGACGTCGCCAACGATGTCGTAGATATTGGCTATCACGCGATACGAATCCGGCGTGTCGAACAGCGACTTAAGCTGCTCGATGACATCGCGAGCTTCCCGGGTGTCGCCATTCACTCCGAGGAATACACCGAGTGCGCCATAGCGGCCGACATTGAGTGGATCCAGCTCGAGTGCGCGCCGGTACAATTCGGCGACGCCTTCCGGGCCTTCGTTGACCCAGAGGTACCAGGCGTAGTCTGCCAGTGCTTCCGGTAAATTTGGATTGAGTTCGACAGCACGCGCTAGCGGCTCGCCCATGTGCGGACGGCCTCTGACGAACAGGAATTTGCCGTAGGTGTTTTGTGCTTCGGCCAGGTACGGATCCAGCTGGAGCGCCCGATATGACGGCGCTTCGGCTGCATCGATGTCGCCGTAGTACATCAACGCGCCAGCCAGCCGGCTGTGGGCCAATGCGGACTCGGAATCGAGTTCGATTGCCTCGCGGTACAACCGAATAGCGCGTTCGAGTAAATCCAGGTCCACCGTCTCGCGTCCACGCACCTGTTGCTCGTAGTGCCGGGCCAGCAGCATTTTCTCGTTTGCCGTCGCGTTCTGCGTGATCGGTGCGGAAATGACGGCCGTGGATTCCGGCAGCAATGCATCGACAACCCCTTGCGCAATCTCTTGTTGTAGGCTCAGTAACTCGGCCCGCCCGCGGTCGAAGGTCTCGTGCCACACCGCGAGCCCGGTAGCGCCATCGACAAGTTGCACCGACACTCGCAATATATTGCCCTGGCGCCGCATGTTGCCCTCGAGCAGGTGCGCGACACCGAGCTTTAGTGCCGCATCCTTCGCGTCCATGCTGCTCTGAACGGCAGCGATCGATGATGATCGGGCTGCAATCTGTATCTCTGCGACACGCGCGAGCTGGTCGCGAAGCTCGTCGCTGAGCCCGGAGCCCAGGTAGCTGTCGTCGGTATCGGGTCCAGCGTAGTCGAATGGCAATACGGCGATGCTGTTTGGCGCGATATTGGCCGAGACGCCGCTGGGGCCCGTATTGTCCAGCGCGGGCTTGATAAGCAAAAACAATCCGGTTGTGCCGACGACGAGCAGCAACATCGACAGTGCGATACTCGCCTTGCCGCGCCCGCTGGAGATCTCGGCGCGCCGTATTCCTTCAGAACTCAGATCGAATGTCCACGCAAGAAAGACGGCGACCGGGAAACCGACGACGAAAAAAATCACAGCAAGTGTAGACAACCACTGAGGCAGGAATAACTGCTGCACAATTAAGACGACGGCTTCCGTCACACCCCAGGCTACAGCGACGTAGACTATTGCGACCTGAACGACTTTGCGTTCGCGCAGCTCGGAAAACAGGGATTGATTAGTCATTGCTTACAACGCGACGCGATGCTCCGCGAGGGTAGCCGGCAGCCTTTCGCGTAACATTTTTCGGAGGTCGTCGAAGTGATTCACCAGATTCAGGTATTCGGGATCGGTTGCAAAACGCTCGAAGCATGCGGCGTCCTTGAGCATCGGCTCCCATGCGAGGTGCCTCCCGCCTTGTGCGCGCTGAATGCGGTACCGGGCCCGGTCGTCGTCGCCGATGATTGCGTATATGCACGCTGCGCCGAGGGCCTGCCACCATTGAGATACGTCGGCATGGTAGTGTTCTGTCAACCACCATTCGGCCAGGTCCCGAGCCTGCTCGATTTCACCGCTGCCATAGGCAGCGTTCATCACGGCCCAATATCCTTCCCACTCTCTCGGGCCGCGCCAACCATTAGCGAGCGAATCGAGCAGGCCTGATGTGCTGATGACGCGAATGGCATCATCAAACCTTTCAACGATGCCATAAGCGATCGAAAGGTAGACACGCACTTCGACATCCTCCGGGTACTCGATCATCAGGAATTCTGCCTTGTCGATCAGTTCGTCGTAGCGGCGCATCTTGAATAACAGACCGACACTGAGATCCGGCTCGAGAGCGGCAGCGGTCGCGTGATCTCCGATGTCGGTGTAGAGCTCGGCAAGCCGCTCGACGTGCAGCGGGTTTTCCGGCTCCGCGTCGCGTGCTTTGATCGTCCAGGCAATTGAATGATCCACATCGCCGGTGTAATCGTAGACTTCTGCCATGGCTCGATATCCGATCGGTTCGTCGAACAGCACTTTCATTTTTTCGACGACTTCACGAGCGCCGGGGTAGTCATCGTTCAGTGCCAGGTATGTGCCCAGCGCCACGTGGCGCCCGACATTCAGCGGATCTAACTCCAGCGCGCGCCGGTAGAGCTGGTCGGTTCCCCCAGGTCCCTGCTCTCCCGGATTGTACCAACGCCACCACGCATAATCGGCCAGCGCGTCAGGCAGGTTCGGGTTCAGTTCAATGGCGCGCGCAAGCGGTTCCGCCATGTTGGGACGACCACGCGCAAACAGAAACTTGCCCCAGGTGTTCTGGGCTTCCGCAAGCCTTGGGTCCAATTCGAGCGCCCGATACGCCGGCGCTTCGGCAGCATCGATATCGCCGTAGTACATCAACGCACCGGCCAGGCGGCTATAAGCCAACGCCGATTCAGGATCGGCCTCGGTAGCGTCCCGATACAGCTGAATAGCACGTTCCAGCAGGTCGTAATCTACATCTGGTCGTTCCCGTACCTGCTGCTCGTAGTGCCGAGCAAGCAATATCAGTTCATTGGCTGTCGCTACCTTGGTTGCCGGACCGGCAACCACGGAGTCAGTGCCAGGGAGTACCTGTTGCACCACCGATTCGGCGATCTCCTGCTGTAGATTGAGCAATTCCCGCCGACCGCGTTCGAAGGTTTCGTTCCAGACTGCCAGACCGCTTGACCCGTCGATGAGCTGGATGGACACGCGCAGAACGCCACCCTGGCGCCGCATGTTGCCCTCGAGCAGGTGCCCGACACCCAGCTCCCGTGCCGTTGCCTTTGCGTTCATGCTTTGTCGGACGGCCGCGAGTGAGGATGAACGCGCAGCGATGCGGAGACCGTTGACGCGACCCAGCTGGTCTCGCAGTTCGTCACTGAGAGCAGGGCCCAGGTGACTGTCGTTCGGATTTGATGTGGTGTAGTCGAACGGCAGCACGGCGATGCTGTTTGCCGCAATCGCCACCGCGGTGGTCTGTTGACCACCGCCGTCCAGCGACGGTTTAATCAGGAAGAACAACCCGGTTGTACCGGCGACCAGTAGCAGCATCGATAACGCGATACTCGCCTTGCCACGTCCGCTCGTAATGTCAGCTCGTCGAATCCCCTCCGGGGTCAGATCGAAGGTCCACGCAAGAAACACGGCGACCGGGAACCCGACGACGAAGAAGATGACCGCGAGCGTCGACACCCACTGCGGGAGGAACAGTTGTTCGACAATCGTGACGACGGCTTCCGTCACGCCCCAGGCCACGGCAACGTAAATTGCCGCGACCTGAACGACTTTGCGTTCGCGCAGCTCCGAAAACAGGGAGCGATCAGTCATTGCTTACAACGCGACGCCGTGCTGCGCGAGGGTATCCGGCAGCCTTTCGCGCAACATCGCCCGGAGGACATCAAAATGTTTAACAGTGGCGAGGTAGACCGGATTGTTCGCAAATCGCTTGAAGCACTGGTGATCCTTCAGCATTGGTTCCCATGCAAGGTGATTGCTCTCCTGTGATTTTTGCAGGAGGTCAATCGCTTCACTATCGTTGCCGATGATTGCATGAGTGCATGCGTGTTCGAGCGCTATCCACCAATCTGCTGCATCCGACTGATAATGTGTGGCGAAATCCCACTCGGCCAATTCCCGAGCCCTGTCGACCTCGCCACTGCCGTAAGCCGCGTCTAGTAAGACGGCGAACCCGTCTGATTCTTCCGTGCTGCGCCTGCTGTGGCTATAACTCTCGAGCAATCCCGATGTGTCAATAATGCGGATAGCGGCGTCAAACTGGCCCATGACATTGTAGGCGAACCCGAGATATACCCGCAGCTGGAGGTCTTCAGGATAGTCAATCATCTGGAATTCGGCCTTATCGATCATTTCGTCATAGCGTCGCATCTTGAACAACAGCCCGACGCCCAAATCTGGCGTGAGTGCTGCGGCGGTCTCGAAGTCTCCGATGTCGGTGTAGAGTTCGGCAAGCCTCTCGACGTGCAGTGGATTATCGGGCTCTGCGTCCCGTGCCTTTATCGTCCATGCAATGGCATGGTCAACGTCGCCAATCAGGTCGTAGAGATTCTCGATTGCACGATAGGCTGATGCCCCATCAAATGTCTTCTGCATCTGCTCCGCAAGCGCACGAGCTTCCTCGGGACGGTCGTATATCGCCAGGAATCTGCCTAAGGCCGCGTAGCGCACGACATTCAGGGGATCGAGGTCCAGCGCGCGCTGGTATAGTTCGCGGACGCCGTCCGTATCCTCGTTAAACCAGCACCAGAACGCATAGTCAGCCAGCGCATCTGGCAGGTTCGGATTAAGTTCCACTGCGCGGGCAAGGGGCTCACCCATATTTGGACTGCCGCGAGCGTAGAGGACCTTGCCGAACGTATGTTGTACTTCGGCTAGCTTTGGATTGAGCAACAACGCGGCAGACGCATGCGCCTCCGCTCCATCGTTGTCACCGAGAAATAAAAGCGCACCAGCTAGCCGGCTCTGTGCTAGTGCGGAATCGGGATCAGCTTCGGTAGCCTTGCGATAGTAGTGTACCGCCCGTTGCAATGTTTCAATATCTACGTCCTGCCGCTCTCTTACTTGTTGCTCGTAGTATCTCGCCAGCAACATAAGCTCGTTAGCCGTGCCATTCTGGATTGCGGGTTCGGCTATTGGCTGTCCGGATCCGGGTAGCACTTTCTGAACCACTGACTCGGCGATCTCCTGCTGCAGATTAAGCAATTCCGTGCGGCCACGCTCGAAGGTCTTGTTCCAAATAGCGAGGCCAGTCGCCCCGTCAATAAGTTGCACGGACAGGCGCAAAACGCCGCCCTGGCGCCGCATATTGCCTTCGAGCAGGTGCGCGACGCCGAGCTTCAGTGCCGTCACCTTCGCGTCCGCGCTTCCCTGGACAGCAGCGATCGAGGATGACCGGGCAGCAATACGTAGACCATCGACACGGCCGAGCTGGTCTCGCAGTTCGTCACTCAGGCCCGGGCCCGAGGTAACTTTCATTGGGATTCGAGGTGGCGTAGTCGAACGGCAGTACAGCGACGCTGTTTGGTGCAATTGCGACCGAGTGAGCTCCCTTGACCACCATTATCAAGCGCCTGGCTTTAATCAGGAAGAATAAACCGGTTGTACCGGCGACAACAGCAGCATCGACAACCCGATACTCGCCTTACCACGGCCGCTCGTAATGTCAGCTCGTCGAATTCCCTCCGGGGTCAGGTCGAAGGTCCACGCAAGAAACACGGCGACCGGGAAGCCAACGACGAAGAAGATGACCGCAAGCGTAGACACCCACTGCGGAAGAAACAGTTGTTCGACAATCGTGACGACGGCTTCCGTCACGCCCCAGGCGACGGCAACGTAGATTGCCGCGACCTGAACGACTTTGCGTTCGCGCAGCTCCGAGAACAGGGAGCGATCAGTCATTGCTTACAACGCGACGCCGTGCTGCGCGAGGGTATCGGGCAGTCTTTCGCGCAACATCGCCCGGAGGTCGTCGAAGTGCTTGACCGTCTTGAGGTATTCCGGGTCATTCGAAAATCGCTCAAAGCACGCGTAGTCTTTCAGGATTGGTTCCCATGCGAGATGCTTACTTTTGCGTGCACCTGTAAGGCGGCGATAGACCTCTTCGTCATCGCCAAGGATCGCGTAATTGCATCCCACTCCGAAAGAGACCCACCAGTCAGATCCATCACCAGTGTAGTGATTATTTTCCGTCAACTTGATGATCTCTCTGGCTCTTTCGACTTCGCCACTTCCGTAAGCGGCATTCAGCATTGCCGTTTGGGCCTCGAATTCCAATGGATCACGCCGAATGATCGGAAAAGTATCGAGCACCCCGGATCCTTCGATCATGCGCAGTGAATCGTTGTACCGGCCGATTGCGTTGTATGCCATTGCCAGGTAGACCTGTAATTGAACGTCGTCAGGATTGTCCCAGTAAAGATCTATACCCTTCTCGATCATTTCGTCGTAGCGCCGCAACTTGAACAGCAGGCCAATGCCGAGGTCCGGTTCAAGCATCTGTGCCGTTTCGTAGGCGCCGATGTCCGTGTAGTACTCGGCCAGTCTTTGCACATGCAACGTGTTGTCTGGTTCTGCATCGCGTGCCTTGATCGTCCAGGCAATCGAATGATCAACGTCACCCAGGATACTAAGCACTTCAGCAATAGCCCGGTAGGCTGCTGCACCGTCGAACAGAGCTATCATCTGATCCACAATCACGCGAGCGTCGTCGGGCCGGTCATTCATTGCCAGGAATCGTCCCAGCGCCGCATAGCGGGCGACGTTTAGCCGGTCCAGCTTCAGCGCGCGTTCGTACAGCTCTGCCACAGCGTCCGGACCCTCGTTGAACCAATGCCAGAACGCGTAGTCGGCAAGCGCATCCGGCAGGTTGGGATTCAACTTGACGGCCCGTTCGTATTCGTCGCCCGTGCGTTCGTTGGCTGTAGCAAACAGGAACTTTCCGTAGGCATAGTGTGCTTCGGCGAGACCTGGATCCAGATCCAGGGCTTTGCTGGCAGATACGCCACCCGCATCAATGTCGCCGAGAAACAGCTGGGCAACCGCGAGTCGACTGTGGGCGAGGGCGGACCCAGGGTCGGCCTCCGTGGCATCTCGGTAAAGAGCTCAACAGCGCGTTGCAGCGATGCCGGATCGACATCTTCGAATTCCAGTGCCCGCTGCTCGTAGTGTCGCGCGAGGATCATCAGCTCATTTGCTGTCGCATCCTGCGTCGACGCTGCTACGACGACCTGGTCCGATTCGGGTAGTATTTCGCGGACGACAGCCTCGGCGATGTCCTGCTGCAAACTGAGCAGCTCTCTCGGACCGCGCTTGAAAGGTTTGTTCCAGATCGCTATCCCGCTCTTCGCCATCGATGAGCGCCACAGAGACGGTCAGGACGTTGCCCTGTCGCCGCATACTTCCCTCGAGGATGGTCGCGACGCCAAGTAGTTGCGCCATGGACCTGGCATCGACGCCTTCCTGCGCCGCGACGATTGAGGACGATCGGGCAGCGATTCCCAGCCCTTCAACCCGGCCAAGCTGATCTCGCAACTCATCGCTAAGTCCTGAACCCAGATAACTGTCGTCGGGATTTGGTCCCGAATAATCGAACGGGAGAACGGCGACACTTTGCGGCGCGATATCGGCGGCGACTTCCCCTTTACCATCTTCAACTATCTCCGGCTTGATGAGGAAGAACAGGCCCGCGGTACCCGCGACGAGAAGCACCATTGATAAGGCAATGCTGGCTGTGCCCCGGCGGCTCGAAACGGTGGTGCGATGTACTCCGTCTGCCGTGAGATCGAACGTCCACGACAGGAACATCGCGATAGGAAAGCCGACGACGAAGAAGATGACGGCGAGTGTCGAAACCCATTGCGGCAGGAACAGCTGCTCGACAATCGTGACGACGACTTCGGTCACGCCCCAGGCGACGGCGCCATAGATGGCGGCCGCCTGCACAACCTTGCGCTTTCGGAGTTCTGCAAAAAAGGACTGCTCGGGCATGAATGGCGTCCTGGGCACCGTTAAGTGCCTGATTCTACCCCAATCGCGTGGGCGTCGAGACCAATGACCGTGAGACTACTATTCTATGGTGCAGCAAGCGTCACATGACCGATGGGAGTTGAACGAAGCGTGACTGGGGCTGGCCATTATCGCACCTTGCCTGTTCGGGCCCGGTGCGCTGTTGGCCAATGACGATGTGTGCCACCAGCCACCAACGAGGGCTTTTTGGTCGGCAACACTCTACGACAGCGCGAATGACTTCTTCATGCCCAACGACCGAACAAAATATAGCGATGGCGAGAATGCTGGAATGTTACTGGACGACCAGGGTGGTATTGCAGTCTATCTTGCAGCAAGATCAGCCTGACGGTGTGCCGGACGAGAGCTGGCTGCCCCCGCTACCAAAAAATACGTCGGTCCCGTTCGTGGGACCGGCTTTCTTGCCTGGCGCACTGTAGGAATGTCAGCCTGCTGTCAAAAGCGGCCATTAGGCTAATATTGCACTGAACGACCACAAATGGCCCGATGGTCTTGCTCAGGTTTGGTGGACGGTTGAGTTAAGTCCTGATGTCCGGTTTTCGAAGTAAATCGGACTGATGTTGACGATGGTACCGTGTCGACGTTTTCGGTTGTACAAGCGCTCGATGTAGTCGAACCCATCGGCTCTTGACCCGACTTTTGTCCGCAATTCAGGAAGTAATTCAATGTCACAGCAAAACAATCCGACCGGCAAGAGTGCCGCTGAGGTCACTAAAGGCAGCATCGAGGTCATGACTTTGAGTGAGTCAGATGTGATGGAGCTTCTTGACCTGTCCGATCTTCTGGATGGCCTTGCAGACGGGTTTCGGGCACTCGCACGCGGTGAAGTACAGTCACCGCACCGGCCAGCGATCAACGTACCGGGCAAAGGCTTCATGCTCTCTATGCCCGCTTGGCGGCCCGGATCACCGATGATGGTAAAGATGGTCTGCGTTTTTGAGGACAATCTCGCTCTCGATATCCCGAACCACCTTGCGGTGATCAATCTTTTTGATGAGCTGACCGGCATGCCGTTGTGTGTCATGGATGGTACCTATATCACCGGCATTCGAACGGCAGCGGCAGCGGTGCTGTCTGTGCGAGAGATTGCGCGTAAGGATGCGAAAGTGGCAACACTTGTTGGTGCGGGCGTCCAAGGTCGCGAACATCTTCGTCTACTGCCATTGGTACGCGACTTTGACGAGATTCTTGTTAGTTCTCTCTATTACGACGACGCAGTAAAGCTGGCGACACTACATCCGAAAGCAAAGGCGGTGATGGACTTACGAGAAGCAGTCGAGCGGTCCGATGTTGTGTGTCTTGCAAGCCATTCCTATGAGCCAGTCATTGACGCGTCGTGGATAAGACCCGGAACTCATGTATCGTCTGTGGGCTACGCACCGCCCAACGGGGAGTTACCTGTTGAACTGGCGCGACTCGAAAAACTGTATGTTGAGGATGAATCAGCATTTGAGATTCCTCCTGTTGGTTGTGGCGAGCTTCAGGGACTAACAGCGACAGGTGCGATCAAACTTGGTGACGCATTAGTCGGCTCAGCGCCACTTCGCGAGCAAGACGATGAGGTAACTGTCTACAAAGCGATGGGTATTGCCATGGAGGACTTGGTGGCGGCCGAGTTGGCATACCGCCGGGCGTTGGATGCAGGACATGCGGAATCTGCGACGTTCTAGATTAGTAAGGCCCGCTAATCACTCGAAGGCTGCCCTGCCGGTGATTACCTTGCGAAAGGATGCCAGCGAGTGGGAGAAGAAACTTGCTTCGATTGCCATCAGTATGAACTACAATCTCTGTCCACTAGGCGCGGCAAATCTGTGTGAGACGTCAATGGACTATTTAATAAGCCTCTTTACAGACCCAACAGCATGGATTGCTTTGGCGACGCTCACCGCTATGGAAGTCGTGCTGGGCATCGACAATCTTATATTCATTTCAGTGTTGTCGAATAAGCTGCCGGAGCATCTTCGGTCAAAGGCTCGCAGAATCGGAATTGCAGCCGCTCTTGTATTAAGGCTGGGTTTGCTCGCAACCATTGCCCTGATTGTCAAACTCACGGCGCCCTTGTTTGAAATATTCGGGCAGTCTTTTTCTTGGCGCGACTTGATCCTAATTGCTGGCGGATTGTTCCTGGTTTGGAAGGCGACAACAGAGATCCATCACTCAGTCGACCCAGACCCTGGTCCGGATCGCCTGAATCCGGCGGTAGTCGTAACCAGTATGGCGGCCGTTATTGGACAGATTCTTCTGCTTGATTTGATTTTCTCACTTGACAGTATTATCACGGCCGTTGGCATGACCCCGCACATTCCAATCATGGTTGTTGCGGTCGTCATTGCCGTTATTACGATGCTACTCGTCGCAGACGCGCTGGCAAATTTTGTTCACGCTAACCCAACCATCCTCATGCTCGCGCTTGCGTTCCTGTTGTTGATAGGTACAACGCTTATTGCAGATGGTTTCGGTGCGCCTGTGGCTAAGGGATACATCTATGCCGCAATGACATTTTCAGCTTTCGTCGAAGGTCTTAACATGGTAGCTCGACGCGCGCGGCGGCGAAAAGTCTCGGAGCAGGCTAATCTTCCTTAGCCGGTGCTGGTTTTACTGGCCGCTTCTGGTCGGAGTCCGACTTTCAAATCGAGGCTATTGGAAGTGTTTGAACGACCGCTTGCGGTGGAGGCTGCCGCTCGCGGATAAGGACGCGGACTGCGAGGCCGCTACGAGTGCAATGTTTAGAAAGGCGAATGGTTCTGCGGACCTTGCAAACGCACAAAGCGCGCCGCCGCTATCACTTAATTGGAACCCGGCCAGGTGCCGTGTTTTTGGTATCGCGGTCGGCGCTTAGCTCCTATGTAAATCTCACGTACGGTGCCGCGGGCAATCCTGCGTATCAGCAATTAGCAGTGCGCTGAAGATCAATCCAGACCAGCCTCTAGCGATCACTTTTATAAGTGCGGCCGTATTGACCCCTGACCACATTATCTCTCGCCCAGAAAATTGCTTCGTCGACTCGGCATTTCAGGGGCGTTTCGCGTGCCAGGCGTTATCGTTCTGCGGCTAAAAAATGCAGCGGGTCCCTGAGGTTTTGAAGCGCCCGATAGTAGAAGAGTCGGTTAGGTCGTCTGTCCTTAAACCTGAGTTTTCTCAGGAATTCGAGTTCTTCTTTGGAAAGATCGCTGCTCAGCACGGCATCCTGCAAGAAATCGGTGAGCCCGAGCTCGTCCCCGCCTTGGCCGTCATAGTCTTTTTCAACAAATGCGAACTTCTTCGGTTCCCCGGGGGCCAGCCTTTCGTTCAGCGTTATCTCCATATCGAAGGTCGCGAGGTCGATATCCCAGCGAGCAATCAAGGGGTCCAGAAACGAAATGCAGTCTTCGTTTGAAACATGGAAGATATCTGTATCGAGGAATTCCAGAATGATGACGCGCATTTGTTCATAGCTTTTGTCACCGAGCTGAGCGACTTCGTGGAGCCACACCTGATTTTCCAACTCCGATCGCGCGACCCGGCTCACGACGTCCAGGAGCTTTTGCGTTACGAGCCGTTCGAGTTCACCGAACGGTTGCCTCTCGAATATCGACCGAACGTGTTTCTGTCTGGCGGCTACGCACTTGCGCAGTATCAATTTCCGGGTTTCCTTGAGCAGGGCGCCCTGGGGTTCCTCGTTATTCCGCCTGAGCGTATCCATTCGCTGTGCGCGTGCCAGTGTTGCCAGCTCGCCGTTCGAGAGCTTCAGAACCTTACCCAGTTTTTCGTAGATGTCCGTTCGATCCGGTGCCGGGGGCAATTTTTTCCGGGTCAGCAGCTGGGATATGTAGGATTCTGTGACCTCAGCAGCTGCCGCCAGATCCTTCTGCTCCAATCCCAGGTCCTTAAGCCGGGTCTTTATGACCGAGCAAACGTCCATTAGTAGTCTCCTAAAGTTTACTCAAAGAGTTAACCGACGAGATAGTGTCAGACAATACTTGACTATTCAAGTGAATTAGCTGACTATGGTTAATGGACCAACAGGGCTTCAGCATAAATCAACTAAATGAGTTAACTGAAGTGCTCTTTATGGCTGATCACAAGGACGGAGAAAGTCATGTACGCGCGTCACGACTCAAGGGAACACCGCGGGTGAAAACCTTCGGGGTTGCCAAGTCTACTATTCACACCATAGCGGCGACGTTAAAAGCCGCCTAAGTCCAATAGATGTTTCTACAGCAGACGAATGTTTTCGGCTGCCGTTTCCTTGCGCGGCGACTAAGGCTTTCCATTTGAAATCGCGTCAACGAAAGCCGGTCGATCCTGCGGATGAATCGGGCCCGATGTCGGATCACGGCGCGGTGCCCTCGGACACCCTGGCCCGTCGGACGACTGTTCGTCAGCTTGCGACAGGCCAATTGGAACTGCGTCAGGAAACAGCCGATCGTCTGGCCATAGAACGAGGCGAAGACGAAGGAATGATTATCCATGCTGTCTAGATTAGTTCCTGACGGCCCTATGAAAAGAGGACACCACACATATGCCATCGCAATTCGGTAACGGTCACAGAGGCGGCTCGTCGGGCCGCGGCGCCAATCCAGGCACTGAGCTCGAGCAACTCATCGGCCAGGGGCAGGAAAGACTCAAGCAGGTCTTGCCGGACGGCGGCTCGCGCTCGGTCATTATGCTCGCATTGTTTGCGGCGCTCATTGTCGGGGCATGGACCTCGTATTACACGGTTCCGAGCGACTCCGTCGCGGTTGTGCAGCGATTCGGCAAGTATCTTAAAGACGTACAACCCGGCTTGCACTTCAAGTTTCCCATGGGAATAGATTCGGCAACCATCGTTCCCGTCAAGCGGCAGTTGAAACAGGAGTTCGGTTTCACAACGCCGGGTGCCACGGACCCCCACCAAAGCCCCGTCGATGGCAAACGGGAAACGGAGATGGTAACCGGTGACCTCAACGCCGCGCTGGTCGAATGGGTCGTACAGTACCGCATCGCGGACCCGGTCAAGTTTTTGTTTGAAGTCCGCGAGCCGAGCGCGACGCTGCGATATGTTTCCGAGTCGGTAATGCGCGAAGTCGTCGGTGATCGCACCGTGGACGAGGTAATCACGATTGGTCGCCAGGAAATTGAATCGGAGGCCCTCACAAAAATGCAGGAACTCTCGACCAAATACGCGATGGGAATCAGCATCGACCAGGTACAGCTGAAGAATATAAATCCTCCCGGCCCGGTACAGGAGTCATTCAACGAGGTGAACCAGGCACAGCAGGAGAAAGAAAAGCTAATCAACGAGGCCCGCCGCGACTACAACAAGGTGATCCCGCTGGCGGAGGGCGAGAAGGACCAGCGAATCCGCGAGGCCGACGGGTACAGACTCAAACGCATCAACGAAGCCGAAGGCGATGTCGCCCGATTCAGCGCATTGCTGACTGAGTACTCCAAGGCCCCGGAAGTCACGCGCCGCCGCATCTACGTCGAAACGCTGCAGGCCGTATTGCCGAGCATCCGCTCGAAGATAATCGTCGATGATCAGACACGTAGCATCTTGCCGCTGCTGAATCTCGACGCTGCAAACGGTGAACGGCCATGAACAAATTCGTCCCTCTGATGGTAATACTGGGCGCTGCTGCCTTTGGCCTGATTAGTTCTATCTACACGGTCAGCGAAGTCGAGCAGATGATCATCACGCAGTTCGGCAAGCCGGTCGGTGAGCCTGTGACGACAGCGGGTCTGAAAATCAAGATTCCCTTCATCCAGCAGGTCAACCCGATCGAAAAAAGGGTACTCGAGTGGGACGGAAATCCCTCGGACATGCCGACCAAGGATAAGCTCTACATATCTGTCGACCTGTTCGCCCGTTGGCGGATTACCGATCCGCTGCAATACTTTCTTAGGCTTCGCGACGAACGCAGTGCTCAGTCTCGCCTCGACGATATCCTGGGCAGCGAGACTCGCAATGCCATTGCCAAGCATGAACTGATCGAAATCATTCGTACTACCAGGGATCGCGTGCCATTACGTGACACGCTTTTGACGGATGCGGAACGCGATCTCAACATGGGGACGCTGGTACCGATCCAGAAGGGGCGCAAGCTGGTCGAGCAGGAAATCTTTGCCGCAGCCGCGGAAAAGGTCCAGGTATTCGGTATCGAGCTGCTCGACATCCGCTTCAAACGCATCAACTACAACGAGAGTGTTCGCCCGAAAATTTATGATCGAATGATCAGTGAACGGCGGCAGATCGCTGAGCGGTTTCTTTCGGAAGGCAACGGTGAAGCGGCAAGAATTCGCGGTAACCGTGTTCGTGACCTGAACAAGATTCAATCCGAGGCGTACCGCGAGGTTGAGGAGATTCGCGGCCTGGCCGACGCGAAGGCGACCGAAATCTACGCCAGGGCGTACAACCAAAACGCCGAAGCCGTTGCATTCTACGAATTCACTCGAACGATGGAGTCCTACAAGTTCATCATCGCCGAAAACACGACGCTCGTCCTGTCAACCGACAGCGAGCTGTTCAAGTTCTTGAAGGGAATGGATCCCAACGATGGAGACAATCCATGAAAACAAATTTATCGAGGCTCGGCGTATTCGGACGCGCACTGGCAATTGTGGTGGCATTTGCCGTTCCTGCGGAACTCGCGTTGGCGCTGGATGGTGAGACCGCAATACCCGCGAACGGGAGCGCTAAGGCCTATGGGAGCGGATGGGAGTGTGACAAGGGTTATCGCAAGGATGTTGACTCCTGTGTTGCCGTGGCGTTTCCGGCAAATGCATACCTGACAGATTCAAGCTATGGGTCTGGTTGGGCATGCAAGCATGGTTACAGGCCGCATAGTGATGCCTGCGAGGCAGTTGCACTGCCGACCAACGCGTATCTAAGTGCTGTGTCGGGCGATCGATGGTTGTGCGACAGAGGCTTTCGACAACTCAATGAGACTTGCGAAGCCATTCGGGTGCCGGAAAACGGATACCTGACGGAGAGTTCCACGGGATCAGGCTGGACTTGCGAGCGGGGATATCGGGCGGCGGCCGATGAATGTGTTGCCATCGTATTGCCCGAAAAGGCCTACCTGACGGCTACTTCTCATGGTTCTGGCTGGGAGTGCGATCGCGGCTACCGCGAAGTCGATGGCGCCTGCAACGCTATCGAAATTCCCGCAAATGGATACCTGTCCGCGCGGACGTACGGAAAAGGTTGGGAATGTGATCGCGGCTACCGGATGACCGGGGCGAACTGTGTCGCTGTGGACGTGCCGGAGAACGCACATTTGGATTTTTCCGGACATGATTGGGACTGTAATAAGCCCTATCGAAAACGCAATCTTGCCTGTACATAAAGTGACCAAAATTACCAAAGACGACAAACAGATCATGGACGGTCATGACATCACATATGAATCGAAGAGCGTTTATCACTACAAGGTCTTCAAGTACGAATGACTGGCAGACGCGGTCCGCCCGGCGCCGGCTGTACGACAATAATTCATGACATGTCATCTCAAGGAAGCACAATGCAAACCATCCCTTTCCCGCCAAGCGCGTCCCCGGTCAAACCGGTTGCCGCACCACTGGACGTAGTTGCCGGCAACAAACGCACGGCCACCGCAATTGTTTATTGCGAAGCTAACTTCGGCGCTATCGATGGCAAGACCGCGAACGGGCTCGTCCGACACTCAGAGCGATACGAAATCCTATCGGTAATTGATAGCGAAAAGGCGGGTCTGGATGCGGGCATGGTGCTCGACGACAAACCCAATGCGATTCCGATTTTCCGCGATCTCGCGGAATCGCTGGCGAAGTCCGTCACGTTGCCTGACTACTTTATTTTTGGCATGGCGCCATCAAGTGGCATGCTTTCACTGCACGAGCGGAGCGTGATGCTCGAAGCCATTAGCCACGGTATGAACATCGTCAACGGCCTTCACGAATTTCTGAATGACGATCCGGTATTCAAAGCCGCAAGTGCGGCGAGCAATGTCGAGATCCTCGACGTGCGCAAACCACCCGAAAAGAAAGATCTACATACGTTTCAGCGGGAACATCGACCGCGTAACGTGTCCGCGTATCGCTGTGCTTGGCACCGATTGCGCGATCGGTAAGCGTACGACCGCGACGATTCTGACCCGGGCACTCAACGATCGCGGTGTGAAAACAGTAATGATTGGAACGGGCCAGACAGGTTTAATCCAGGGTGCACGCTATGGTGTCCCGATCGACGCAATCCCGTCGCAGTTCTGTGCCGGCGAACTCGAAGCAACGATCGTCAACGCGTTTACGATCGAAAGTCCCGATGTGATCCTTATTGAAGGACAAGGGGCTCTGAGCCATCCCGCATTTTCGTCATCGTCGTTTATTCTTCGTGGTGCCTGTCCCGATGGCGTCGTATTGCAGCATGCGCCCGGTCGCAAGAATCGCTGTGATTTCCCAATGATGACCATGCCAACACCGGCCACTGAAATAAATCTTATCGAGACGTTTTCCAAAACCAAAGTCATTGGTGTAACGATAAATCATGAGAATATGAGCGACACCGAAGTAAGTTCGGCGATCCTGCGCTATGAGGACGAGCTCGGCATTCCGACAACCGACGCACTGAGCCGTTCTCCCGAGCGCCTGGTGGAGATGGTTCTTCGTGCGTTCCCAAAACTCGCGGAGAAGTTGCGCGCAGCGGCGTGATGTCCGCACCGCGCCTGGAAATAGACCTGGGCAAAATCCAACACAATGCCCGCACGCTGGTTGAACGGCTGGCCAGGCGCGGTATTTCGGTGACCGGCGTGACCAAGGCGACACTCGGTTCACCTGAGATCGCTCACGCAATGCTGCTGGCTGGCGTGCGCGATTTGGGTGACTCCCGCATCGAAAATATCGAAACAATGCGTCGGTCGCACGTACCCGCGCGGATGTCGCTGATTCGTTCACCAATGCTCAGCCAGGCCAAGCGCGTTGTGACCAGTGCCGATGTTAGCTGCAACACCGAACTCGTGGCCATCAGGCGTCTATCGCTCGAAGCACAGAATTTGAAACTAACCCATGCGGTCGTGCTCATGGTCGAGCTGGGCGATCTGCGCGAAGGTATCATGCCCGTCGATCTGTTGGCCGCTGTGCGCGAGACACTCAGTTTGCCAAACATTGAATTCAAAGGAATCGGCACCAACCTGGCCTGCCGAAGCGGGGCGTCGCCCGACGACATGAATATGGGTGAGCTGTCCAGGCTCGCCACTTCGATCGAAGCGACATTCGATATTTCGCTGGAGATTGTATCTGGCGGGAATTCCGCCAACCTGGAATGGGTATTTGGCAGCGCAGATACGGGGCGGATCAATAACCTGCGCCTGGGCGAATCGATTCTGCTCGGTTGCGAAACACTTCACCGACACGCGATAGAAGGATTGCACACCGACGCGATTACGCTTGTCGCCGAGGTGATCGAGTCGAAGGTAAAACCAACGCAGCCCTCGGGGATTCTGGCGCAAACCGCGTTCGGAGCGCGCCCGGCTGTAACCAATCGCGGCGCCATAACGCAGACCATCCTGGCAATTGGTGTTCAGGACATCGATCCGTCTGGTCTGCGACCACCCAATGGAACCGAGATCCTCGGAGGCAGCAGCGACCATCTAATAACAACGTCAAGCGCTGATAGCCCGCGCGTCGGTGGGGAGATGACATTCCAACTCGACTACAGCACACTCGTCCGAGCGATGACGTCGCCATTCGTGACCAAATCACTCAAATCCGCGGGCAATGTTTCCAGCCTGCGTCAAACAGCCTGATTCGATTGGCGGTCGGCAGTCCATGACGGGCATCGTAGGAAAGCTATTTGCAATGCTGCGCCGCCGGTTGCCTCCCGACTTTGCGATTTGCCTGAACGCACATACTTGACGGACTAACACATGACATTTCGGGTCCTCACAGCAGAACTCGCGCACGAGACCAATACATTCAGTCGACTCCTGACCGGAAAGCAGGCGTTCAGGGACCGGTATGTGCTGATGGGAGACGATGCGGTCGTGGCGCGACGCGATGGCAATACCGAGCTGGCCGGCTTCCTCGATGCCGGCCACGCGCATGGCTGGCATGTCGAACACGTCCTGAGCGCAGCGGCGGGACCGAGCGGCAAGGTCAAGCGGGCCGCGTTCGAGTGGCTCTGCGACCCAATCGTCGCTGCCCTAGAGTGCGGTCGATTCGATGGCATTCTCCTCGGCCTCCATGGCGCAACGGTTCTCGATTTTAGCGACGACGGCGAAGGCGAGATCTTGCGTCGCATGCGCGCCGTCTGCGGGGAAGATCTTCCGATCGCCATCACCCTCGATCCGCACGCGAATGTCAGTACGGAGATGTGTTCGCTTGCTGACATCGTTGTTTCATTTTGCACTTATCCGCATGTCGACATGCGAGAAACCGGCCGTCGGGCGGGCGCGATCCTGCAGCGAACGATGGCAGGCGAGATCAAGCCGAGAACGATCCGCGCAAGCTGCCCGATGCTGGAAGAGACAAACGGGGGGCGCACGGATGTCGGCCCGATGATCGCGCGCTTGGCGAAAGCGAAGGACTACGAGAAACAGGCCGACGTATTCGCCGTCAGTATTAACGCCGGCTTTGCCAGCACGGATATCGCCGATGTCGGACCAACCGTCCTCGTCACAGGCCAGGGCGATTTCGCGCCGCACGTTGCCTTCGCGGAGACGATAGCTGAAGACATCTGGGCCAGGCGGCACGAGGAGCTTAATGACTACCTAACCGTTGAGGCCACGGCCGCCCGCGCCGCACGGTTCAATGCCGAGAATGGCCCCCTTGTGATCGCTGACTATGCCGACAATCCGGGCGCGGGCGCCTACAGCGATTCAACGGCGCTGCTCGGGGCACTCCTGGATGAGCAAGTTGGCAATGCCTGCTTCGGCCCGATGGTGGATAGCGAGACCGTTCTGGAGCTTCACCGAGCCAAAGTCGGTGAGGTCGTCCGGGTGGTTCTAGGTGGCAAATTCGACCCCGCATTTGGTGGTGGTCCCCTGACACTCGAGGGGGAATTGATGTCGATAAGCGACGGCCGCTTCGTCGGAGACGGACCGATACTCGGGGGACTGTCTCGCTCTTTTGGGCCGAGCGCTGTCCTGCGCGTGGACGGCATCGAGATCCTGATCGTCACAATCGCCAAGCAGATACTCGACCTGCAACAGTTCAAGTCGTTCGGCATCGAGCCAGAGCGCAAAGGCGTCGTCGCGCTCAAGTCGATGCAGCACTTTCGCGCCGCATTCGAGCCCATCGCTGGTGAAGTCATCGTCTGCGACAGCGGCGCACTTTGCACCCTGCAATATGAACGCCTGCCCTATCGCAATGTACGAAGGCCGATCTTCCCGCTGGATAAGGACACAGTCCGATTGGCTGGATCGTAGCCGTAGTCGAACGAGCCGGTCCACGAACACTCTGCATTTACGAAAGGTGCCTTTCGTAATGACAAGATCCATCGGCATTCACCGTTTGTGGGAGTTTGAGTAGCGCAGGACGACCACTTCCAAACGGCTAAATGTAAAGGGCGTGCATCGTATGCCAGCAGAGCAGCGGCGCATTTTCCTGGGGCATTGGTCGTAAACACTGGGGTGATTACTGCCGCATTTGACCGATCAGGTTTCTGCGACTATCGATGCTGCCGTCGAATCGACTGTCGTTCAGGGCGAATACTGGCATGCGGGGTAGGGCGCAAACAGCTACGCGGCAGTCAGAGAGACCTCCAGTATCGCTGGGGACGCTGAGGATCGTGCAGACGCACAATGCGCGCCCCCGCTACCGCTAAAAGAGAACCTGGCCTCGTGGCGGGTTTTTCTGGCTTGTCGATCCGCTCATTATCACAGTCTTGGCTGATCGAGCTATAAAATCCTCGTCTTGAGCGACCGGCAGTCTGCGGTGACTCCCTATGTGACCGAAGTGTGATTCTTGTGACAATAGTGAACAGATCACGCTCGGGGAGTTGAACATGGGAAGCGAAAATAGCGCATCGACCGTCCGCGAGGCCGTCGGCATTTTCTTTGATAGTGAACGCTTGCACGAAGCTGTTGATGAACTCGTTTCATCTGGATTCGATTTTGTCGACCTTGGACTTCTCGCCGGTCAATACACAGTCAAACAACGCCTTGGTGATTTTTACAGCCAGATCAATGAGTCGGCCGACAGCGCAGAGGGACCAAGCACAGCCTTTGTTGCGGACAAGGCTATGGGCGATACGGTGCATGCAATCCTCGGTACCTTGTTTTTCGTGGGGACTACAGCTGCCTCCGGTGCTGTCGTCGCGTCTGCGGCCGTGCTCGGTGGCTCGCTTCTCCCGGCAGTCGCTGGCGCAGCAGGTTTGGGTGCCATCGGTGGAGCGCTTTCCCTGATCATTCATCAGAGTGACGCCGAGCACCTTGAGGAGCAAGTGGACGAAGGACATTTGCTGCTGTTCGTGCGGACGCGAGACCATGATAAAGAGGCGAAAGCGATTGAGATTCTCTCCAGGCATGGCGCCTACGAGGCGAAGGTCTATGAAGCACCCGCCGCCACACCTTAGCCCAACTCCGGAATGAACCCGCTGGGTTGGATCGTCGTCGGCGGTATTCTCATGAGTGCCATCGCAATGGTAGGCAGCGTGACGCTGCTAATGAAGCCTGCGACTCTCGATCGCCTGTTAATGCCGATGGTCGCTTTCGCCGCCGGATCACTCATTGGTGGCGCATTTTTTCACATGATTCCAGCCGCAATCGGTGACATCGACGGTGTTCTGAACGTCGGAATTGGAGTGGTCGCTGGATTTACCCTGTTCTTTGTATTGGAACAATTGTTGCACTGGCACCATTGTCATCGAGCTAGCAGCGATTGCAAACAGCCGTTAACCTACCTCATACTGATTGGAGATGGTCTGCACAATTTCGTAGGGGGGTCGGCGATTGCCGGAACCTTTCTTATCGATGTTCGGCTAGGCATCACGAGTTGGCTCGCAGCGGCCGCCCACGAAGTACCGCAGGAGTTGGGAGACTTCGGTGTACTGGTTCACGGCGGGTGGTCGAAACGACGGGCGCTTCTCTTCAATGTATTATCGGGTCTGACATTCTTGCTAGGTGGCTTGGTGACCTACGGATTGTCCTTTCAGATGGATGTGAGCTGGCTGATACCTTTTGCTGCGGGCAATTTCCTCTACATCGGTGCTTCGGATCTGGTTCCAGAAGTGAATAAGCACCACGATCTAAGACTCAATGCTATCCACTTAGTCGCGTTTGTATTGGGCTTAGCGCTGTTGCTTTTTGCGAAGTTAGCTACTGAATTTTGATTGCTGCAATACCCCTGACTATCGAGGAAGAGAGGTGCTCCATGAAGCCAACGAGGTCCGAAGACCTATTGGCGAAAGCGTTGGTCGATCCGGCCAGCGTCTTTTCGAACCCCATGGCCGTGGTTGATGAAGACCGTCTATCAAGCGAGCGTAAGATCGAGATTCTCAGGCACTGGGCATACGATGCACTCGAAATGCAAGTCGCAGACGAGGAGGGCTTTCCTGCTCGGAAACCGGCACACCTGTTAGACAGTGTCCTGTCCGCTTTGCACCGGCTCGGTGCCGCTCCTGACATTGAGCACTCACCGCCGACGAAACAAGGCTGCGTCTGATTCTGTAGTAGTCGTATCGGTCTGGCGGCGCGTGGGAGAATTGGAGTCAGTAGATTGATGCAACCAGCGCATCAAGACGTGCAAAGAAGAGGAGTTGAGAACATTTCTTGCGCACAATCGGGACGAAGAAAAGGAGTACGCCTCAATGGTGCTTGAATGGATTCGTTACACCGGGAGAAAATCACAATGAGATTAACGCAAGTACGGAACATGCTGGATCAAGTTCGCGAGTTTCATGGACAGCTTGCGGAGTATTACGGTCAGCTATCAGACAAAGCAGCGCAACAACGGCTCAAGATGCTTCTTGACCATATGAGCAGCCATGAGAAGCATCTGCAAACAAGTCTGGCTGCATACGAAGAAGATGCATCACGGCAAGTAATGGATACGTATGTAGACTGCATATATTGTGACGAGATTCTGGCGACTTGCGAACAATCACCAGTCACGGCGAAGATGAATGTGAACCGCGTAATCAAAATTGCTCTGGATGTGGATAATTGTCTGCTGCGGTTCTATCGCGAGGTTGCGGCGAATGCGGATTCCGAAAGAGTTCGTGAACTGTTCCGGAACCTCATCGATATGGAAGAGGGTGAACTGCGCAAGCTAGCGATGAATGCTCTGGGAGCACAGGATATGTGACGGCGAGCGTAGTCATTCGCGGAGTAGGGCGCGCCCGGATTTAGACTGCGATCAGGGGTACGTCGAGTAAGATCAGGGGCTCTGCGATCATTGCTAACATACGGAGCGGGCCCCGCTACCAAATTTAAAGTCGGCCCATCGGGGTCGGCTTCTTTTTTGTGCTAACAGGCCCCGCATGTGCACTGCGAAATGTCATTTTGTGTCCATGGTGATTCAGGGCGTGGGTTCAGCCGCAGGCGCAACGCTTGTCAGCTAGCATCCTCATGTACCTTCAATGCGGAAACCGTCATACTGGTAAAGTGCCCGGTTGACGGAATGAGTTCACTCGCGCATCGATGAACAGACGCTGCTTCTGGTAACTTCCGCTTGCCGACTGGAACGGCGGTCTTGACAGGGTTTCGGGGGACAGGAATATTGGAACAACTATCTGGACTTGACGCGTCGTTTCTATATCTGGAAACGGGCAACATGCCGATGCATATTGGCAGTCTCGCTATCTACGATCAGTCGACCGCCCCGGGCGGTGCAGTTACGTTCAAAGACATCCTGCGGTTCTTCGAGAAACGCGTGCACAAGGCACGGGCATTCCGCCAACGCATAGTAACCGTGCCTATGAGCCTGGATCATCCCTACTGGGTCGATGATCCGGACTTTGATCTCGAGTTTCATGTGCGGCACATTGCGCTTCCCAAACCCGGAGATTGGCGGCAGCTCTGTATCCAGACAGCACGGCTGCACGCGCGGCCACTGGATACCACCCGACCGCTTTGGGAGGCTTACGTTATCGAAGGTCTCGACAACGTGGCGGGCATACCCGAGGGCAGCTTCGCCCTGGTGACGAAATTACATCACGCGGCGATCGACGGCGTGTCGGGCGCGGAGATTTCGACGGCCATCCACGACATCTCTCCCGAGGACACGGTGGAGTCGCCCGATAATGATTGGCAGCCGGAGCGAACGCCCACGGCAATGGAGTTGCTGGGTCGGTCAGCCGTAACGACGGCGAAGAAGCCGTTCGAATTCGCGTCGCTGTTAGCGCGAAATGCGCCGACGGCGTGGCGCTTCGGTCGCGGCCTGCTCAATAAGGAACTCCAACTCACGACGAGGGTGCCGCGAACACGGTTCAATGGTAACGTCTCGCCGCATCGTGTCTTTGATGGCCGCAGCTTCTCGCTGGACGAGATTCGTGCGATCAAGGGCCGCGTCGACGGTGCGACCGTCAATGACGTGATTGTCAGCGTCTGCGGGGGAGCGCTCAGGCGTTACCTGGAGTCCAAGGGCGAATTGCCGCAAGAATCTTTGGTGGCGATGGCGCCGGTATCCGCCCGTCCCGAAGACATGCGCAAGGCCGCGGGCAACCTGGTGTCAACGATGAGCCTGCCGGTGCGAAGTGATATCGCGGCTCCGCTGGACCGGCTGCGCGCCGTTCACGGCGAGAGCGAGAGAGCCAAAAAGCTGACCCGTACTGTCGGCGCGTCGCTCGTCGCGGAGCTCGCACATTTTTTGCCGTCGACCACTACCGGTCTGATGGCGACCGCCTATGGGCGGTATGGTTTGGCGAAGCGGTTGCCACCCGTCTTTAATACGGTGATTACCAACATTCCGGGTCCCAATTTCCCACTGTATTCCATGGGCTCGCGTATGGTCGCCAACTTCGGTCTCGGGCCGGTTGTCCACGGAGTGGGACTTTTTCAGCCGGTGATGGGTTACAACGGGCAAATAACGATCAGTGCGAATTCCTGCCGCGACATGATGCCGGACCCGGCGTTTTACTGCGATTGCCTCACCGAGGCTTTCGAGGACCTGAAGAAGGCGGCAAAGCGTCCGGCGAAGCGGCGCGCAAAAACCAATGGCTCGGGGCGCGTGTCTGACGACAAGAGCCCGGCCAAGAAGAAGACGGCGCGCAAACGCGCGCCGACAAAACGGCCTGCCAAAGCCGTACAGGACTGACCGGCGGGCGACCGCGCGTCGCCAATCGGTTCAAATAAAAAGAGAGGTGAGACAACTCCCATGCATGGTTTGATGATGGAAACCCCACTGTTGATCTCTTCGTTGATTAGTTTTGCGGACGCCAACTACCCGGATCGCGAAATCGTCTCAGTGACTGTAGACAATCCGAACCAACGCTACACCTACCGCGAAGCTTTCGTGCGCACGCGTAAGCTCGCCAATGCACTAAAGCGGCTGGGGGTTGCGAGCGGTGAGCGCGTCGGCACCCTGGCCTGGAACGATCACCGGCACTTTGAACTGTATTACGCGCTATCGGGAAGTGGCATCGTGTGTCATACCATCAATCCGCGGCTTTATCCTGAGCAGATCACCTATATCGTCAACCACGCCGAAGACCGCTATCTGTTTGTCGACCCGTTGGTGATGCCGCTGGTCGAAAAACTGTCGACTCACTTCAAGGACGTTGAGGGAATCGTAGTCATGACCGACGAGGCGCACATGCCCGAGACCCAGCTTCCGAATGTGATCTGCTACGAGACGCTGATTGCCGCCGAGTCCGACGAATTCGATTGGCCAGAGTTCGATGAGCGCACGGCATCCTCTCTTTGTTACACGTCGGGTACGACTGGCAACCCCAAGGGCGTACTTTACAGCCATCGTTCCGTAGTCTTGCATGCCTACGCGGGGTGTCTTCCTGATGTATTGGCATTCTCGGGTAACGACTGCGTGCTAATGGTGGTTCCCATGTTCCATGTGAACGGCTGGGGCATTCCTTACAGCGCCGCCATGGTCGGTGCCAAAATTGTTATGCCGGGTCCGAAGATGGCAGACGGCGAAACACTGCACGCGCTCATCGAAAGAGAACAGGTCACCATTGCGTCGGGCGTTCCGACAATCTGGCTCGCCCTGCTGGAATACCTCGAAAAAACAGGGAACACAATCAGCAGCGTCAATCGAGTGAGCGTTGGTGGCGCGGCTTGCCCGCGCTCCATTATCGAGGACTTCGACAAGAAACACGGTGTCACCGTCCACCAGGGATGGGGCATGACGGAAACCAGCCCGCTCGGAACCGTGTTCAAGGTCAAGCCGGACATGGGCGAGCTGTCGCAGGAAGAATGCTATGAACTCCAGGCAAAACAAGGCTGTGGCGTGTTCGGCATCGAAATGCGCATTACCGACGAGAACAACCAGTCCTTACCCTGGGACGGCGTCGCTTTCGGCACACTCAAGGTTCGCGGCCCGTGGGTGGCAAGCAATTATTTCCGTCTCGAAAACACCGATAGCCCGCTCGACGAAGACGGCTGGTTCGACACAGGCGACGTAGCCACCATCGATCCGAATGGTGTCATGCAGATTACCGACCGGACGAAAGACGTTATCAAGTCTGGCGGGGAATGGATCAGCTCAATCGACCTGGAGAATGCCGCGGTGGATCATCCGAAGGTCGCGGAGGCCGCCGTTATCGGTCGTAATCATCCGAAATGGACAGAGCGGCCCCTGCTGATCACGGTCACACGAGACGGTGAGGAAATCACCAGGGACGAGATGCTGGCGTGGTTCGACGGCCGTGTGGCATCGTGGTGGAAACCCGACGATGTCGTGTTTGTCGACGAGTTACCGCACACCGCGACCGGCAAGCTAAATAAACTCGCTTTGCGGGAACAGTTCGCAGACTATCAGTTCCCCGACATCTAGTATTGAAGTCAAACGGACGTTGACTGGAGTTTTCAATGGATGCAGCTGAAATCAGCAGGCCCTCTCTCGGGCTGCGGCTCCTGGAGTCGCGCGCGATCGGCGAGCTTTATCTGTTTGCAGGGATGTACCCGCTGTTGCACCTGGCACCCCGCGGCGACGGCCATCCGGTTTTGGTTCTGCCGGGATTTCTCGCCAGTGGTCGTTCGACCGCGCCGCTGCGGCATATCCTGAAAAATGTCGGGTACAAGGGACATCGCTGGAAGCTCGGTCGCAACATGGGGCCATCGCGTATTGCGCTGGAGCAGGTGCTGGAACGCATGCACGAACTTCGCCACCGGTATGACAGTAAGGTCAGCTTGATCGGCTGGAGCCTCGGCGGCATCTACGCGCGCGAACTCGCGTGGATGGCGCCCGATGACGTGCGCCAGGTCATCACCTTGGGCACCCCGTTTCGGCACTATCAGTCCACCGGCGCCGCCCGGCTTTACCACACGATCAATGGCCACTACAGCGAGCATGTTGATCCCGAGATTATCGACCGCGCGGAGCTGCCGCCACCCGTGCCGTGCACATCGATTTACACGAAAAGCGACGGGGTGGTGCCCTGGCAGTGTTCCATTGACGTGGACTCGCCGAAGACCGAGAACGTGCGCGTCTTTGGCAGCCATTGCGGCCTGGGCCACAATCCTTCCGCGCTATGGGCCATCCTGGACCGCCTCGCGCTCCCGGAAGACGAATGGAAACCGTTCGATCGCCATCTATTCCGGATGTGGGCGTTTCCCAAGCCGGATACAATCGATCCTTCTGAGAACAGCTGACCCCGGCAGTTGTCTGGTAACGTTCGTCGTTCAGAATCTTTTTACGACGCGTTTAGCGAGACCATCAAACCCCGATCAGGTGACACCCTGTTGTCCAGCAGGTCAACCCAAAGGGTGGCGAGTCCCTGCACATCCCGGGTCCATTCCACGGACATTTCGTCCTGCACTTTTTTCGCGACTTCCGTGCTCGCCATCATCGCTTTCATCATCGCCTTGCCCGGCCCCCATTCTTCATCGCGCTTGGCTATCTGCGCCGGCGCAAAAAAGAACGTGGGTCTGGCGCCCGGCAAAGTGCCGACATCGCCCCGCTGCTCCCAGTGGGTGGCGCCTACCATGGCGCTCTCCATCATGTTCTCGCCTAACAAATTGTGGAGCGTAGCGGTCAGCCGCGCATCGCCGGACATGTCCACGTAGGCCGCGGGCACAGACGCGTCGATGTTCGCCTCATCACCATAGACCACCACTTCATCACAACAGCCCAGCCCGTCGACGAACGCGACGTTGGCAGGAGAGGTCAGGCCAATGATGCGTTGTGTGACCATTGGGTCGTTATGCAACATTTCGGCCAGCCCAAAACCGGTTTTGGAGGATACGGATCCTATCAATACCTGCTTTGCACCAAAGAAGTCGTTGTCCACCAGGTAGTCGTAGATCAGCCAGGAGGTGGCGAACAAGGGAAACAGCAGGCAGCGCTCGACTTCCATCGCACGCAGGAATTCGGGCTCGGCCCGGGTTCGCCGATAACCATTGTAGAGCGCCGGCAGGGCCTGGCGGTGCTCCGCGACATCGACGAACTGGTCTTCACGAACCTTGCCGGGACGCAGCACCGCATGACTGGCCATGGGGAAAAAGCCCCACAGGCGATCGCCCACCGGCACCTCGACACAATTGGATTGAACCACGTTGGCACAGCCCCAGACCGGCACCTTGCCCCAGTTGCCTTCGGCCGGGTAGTAGCCCCAGTAGCCGATGGTGTCGCCGGAGATGGCGTAACTGACATTATTGGACGTCAGGCCAAACTGGTCGATGGCGACCAGCACTTCCCCCTCATCCAGAGTTGGCAGGGCGGAGTTGACAATCCGGGTGTTTCTGAGTTCTTTGCGGTCTACCCACAATTCGGTGCACTGGGTCATTAATCTCTTCCTCTGACTGGATCTGCCCTGTCAGGATTTCACCCCAAGGGCAGGAAATGCTAACAGGATATTGAGGGCTGGCCCGCAGAGAAGGGTTGACGAATCGCCGCAGCAATCGACACTAGTCGAGCTTTCTCTTTGCCTGAAGTACTTCAATAGGTACAAAGTCGAAGTCAAAGCCGAAGTGGCGGGGCCCCATCAGTTCGACACCCTTTTCGCTGCGCCATTGCTCCGGTGCCGGTACACCAACCATGACCACCTCGTTTCCGACGACGTACCCTCCGATTCCTGCGCCGATAGTGGATTCCCCTGTTTCCGGATTCAGGTTGTAGATGTAGTCGGGAGATATCGCATCGACTTCGTCATCCAGCCACGCAACGATATTCTCGTTTTTGACATAGACTTTGTAGGTGTGGTTCTGATACTCGTCGACGCCGCGGAATTCCGCTTCTACCCAGTTGAAACCGCGATCACCGCGCTCATCAGATTTTGTAACGATGCCCTGGAACAATTTGTAACCGCCGGATACGTCAACGAGAGCTGCCACCGGGTCCTTGCCTGATTCGCGAGCTTCTCGTACGGTTCTACCGTAGAGCATGGCTTCCGACAGGTTGCCGGGAATGACGCCGCGTTCGAGTTGCGCGCCAGACATCGGCGCCATCGTAATGGTCGCGCTGCCACCGCTGGCTACGGCAATCGCCCGGCCTATGTCTTCCACACGATATTCATCAACCGCGTGTTTGATGATGATCTCGTCACCCCAGTCGGTAATGATTGCCGTCGGGATTGACGCAATGCCGTTAATCCAGGGTATAGACTGTTGCACTTCGGGTACGGCTCGACCGGTAATGCCGGCATCCAGGGTCGGTATTCCCATCTCGGCAGCGAGCAATAGCGCTGTCGCCGTAGCACCGGCCGCTTCTGAACGAACCAGCGCCTTGAAGTCTTTCCCGATGTGATCACTCAGGAGTTCAACAACCCGCCTTCTCTGATCAGAGATCGTGGGAAGGTTCTGTGCACGCGTGCGCTCAATGACGTACTCCCAGGCACCGCCACCACCAAGTCCTTGAACGGCCACCACCATCCAGTCTTTTGGGAAGTTTTCGGTTGAAATGAGTCTGAATTCCTTGCCCTCGGATAGTGCCTGCCTGACGTTATCGATTGACGTTTGGGGATCGCAGTTTCGCGTCGACTGAATACATGATCCGACCAGGATATCGACCAGGTTCTGTTCGTTGAGAATACGTACCTGGGGCTCGTGTTGGGCAATTGCGTTTGCACCCAACACAGACATAATCAGTGTGAATACTATTGAGGTCGGTTTGATACCTGCTTCTTGTATTTGTCATTTCTTCAGTTTCCCCGGTTTGGTCTTCGCCGCCGTCGAAAATGGCATCGTAGGGATTCTGGACAACAACGACCTAATCCACAAACGTCGGAAGATCTGAACGATAGAATCCTAATGCTCCAGGCGAGCGCTTGTCCGGACTGTAACATGAGCATAAAGCAGGGTGGCGCTACTCAATAAATGCCAGGCGCTTCATGTACCGTTCAGTTTCGAGATACTATTCTCGTATTCATGATCTTGAGACTATCCATATTGATTGTCGTGTTGTCGCAGGTCGCGTTTGCTGCGGAAACCGAAGTCGAACGCAAGGACAACACCTCACAGCTTTCCAAAGCTAAAGGAAGCGCGGGAGAATGGGTCTGGATACCGAGAGACGACACAGTCTGTCGCGATGGATCGACGACTGGTATCGGCGCGCGATTGTTGCCTGATGCAAAGGCAGTAATGATCTACCTTCAGGGCGGCGGAGCGTGCTATGACGCCCAGTCATGTGCCGAGAATAAAAACGCACCGATTGCAGGCGACAACTTCTCACGCGACAAATTCCAGAAGTGGGTGGACACGCTTGGCAACCAGGGTGTTTTTAATACGACGAATCCCTCGAATCCGGTCGCGAGATGGAATCACATTTACATTCCGTATTGCACGGGTGATCTGCATGGCGGCGCGAGAATGAATGTTGACGTTCCTGGCGTGACAGGCAAACAGCAGTTTGTTGGCTACAGGAATCTTCAAAATGACTTGAAAGTGCTCGCTCCGTTTTTTCGTGATGCCGAGGATGTTGCGTTGATGGGTGCGAGTGCTGGCGGATTCGGCGTGCTGGTCAACTATCCACAGGTCGTTGAGGCATTTGGTGGAAGATCAGTGGCAGGGCTGGTGGATTCCGCCCCGATCATTCCGGAATCTACGATTAAAACCGCCTGCTTTGAGCAGAAGCTGATTCAGACTTTTCAGCTACAGTTGCCGGAGAACTGCCCGCAATGCGCGGACCCGAAAAAAGGGGGCTTGATTGGACTATATGACTTTCTGAGTCAGACCTATCCGCAAGGGCGTTTCGCATTCGCCTCCGCAGACGCTGATCTTGCCGGCGTGACCCTCTACGACAGGGAATCCCGAGCCTGTGGCGGAAGCGGCGTAAATATCTTCAACTATCGGTTCAGTCTCTATGCTCTCCGCGACAAATACATTGGCCACGAGTGGGCGACGTTTCTTCCGGGCGGGGTTCAACATACGATGACGCAATCCGATGCGCTCTTCCTCAACAGAAAATTCAGGGGAGTCAGCGCGGCCAATTGGCTCGGCAGAATCAACTCGAAGACGCCGTTTCACGTTCCGGCAGCCCGGTTGCAGCCCAAAAACTAGGCCGTCTGTGATGTGCCGACAGGCGATTTTGGCTGGCCGGATCATAGAAACAGAAAATGGCTGGCGCCCGGCAGTGTCTCAGCCAACCGGCTCGCCGAATCTGATCGCATTTCCATACGGGTCGTCGATTTGCATTTCCTTCATGCCCCACGGTTGCTCGGTCAACTTGAATCGAAATGGCGCTTCGTTTTGTTGCAACTCGGCGAATAATGAATCGATGTGTTTGACCCTTATATAGCAACTGCTGTTAGCTGCTATATCGTGGGCGAGTTGCTCTGTTTCTGTTTGCCAGAAATGAATCTCTGCGGCACCTCTGCCAACAATCAGGTGATTGTGGTCAGGAAATTTTGCCCAAACGTCGAATCCCAGTATTTGTTCGAAGAATCGGGCTGTTTTTTCCATATTTCCAGTGGGGAGTTGGGGAGCGGCGGATTTCAGTTTCGCCTTTTTCATTACGTAATCATCCTTTCGACCGCGTAGCACTTTAAAATGGGCAGGAATTTGCACCTTTGATTTTAGCTCAAGCGCCGCTCTGGCAACCGATCGACAAGCCTGTCCGGGCGATCTCAAGTGCCTCCGGCAGATTTGCTAAAACGTGCAATTCACAGGTCGTATTGGCCCATGCCGATGCGGCCGGGCCAGAGGCCCTGAATCGCTTTCCCACAAGCGATTTAACGATGATCCAGGATATCCGATCAGCCATTGCACAAAGTGAAATGAGACCCTATAATTCGCGGCCTGCGGATGCGGACTGGTGCTGTGTGAGGCTTACCCGCTGAGGGACTGTCAGATTGACTTTGTCAGACCCCCGCTACCAAACTCTTGGTAGGAATAAGGCCCCGCATGGGGTCTTTTTGTTGTCTGGTGATGGCTTCAGGCAGCAGCATCGCGCAGAGTGAGAATGGGCTATAGGCCCATTTTTTTGTTTTAGAACATGGATTTAGAGTGTTTTGTTAATGCTATGTCGAAGGATGAGTTACTAAAGCTCCTCGAGCCTGCGATTGAACAACTGGGCTTCGAACTGGCTGACCTGGACCTGAAAACAGGCGGTCGGGATGGCTTGCTACGTATTTTCATCGACAAAGCCGAAGGCATTGGTATCGAGGATTGCGAGGCGGTTAGCCGCCAGGTAAGCGCGATTCTGGATGTTGAGGATCCTCTGCCGGGTCAATATGCACTGGAGGTTTCCTCGCCGGGGTTAGACCGGACGCTGACCAAGCCGGACCATTTTCGACGATTTATGGGGCAGGACGTCAAAGTGAAGCTGAGGTTTCCGCTGGCGGGGAGACGAAATTTTCGTGGCGCGTTAGCTGCCGCGGACGAAGACAAGATTGAAGTCGAGGTTGATGGTGAGTTGCACAGTTTACCGCTCGCAACCATTGAATCAGCGCGATTGGTGCCGACTGATTGAACGGGCGGACCGAGGCTATTTTGGAGTGGTAAGCAAATGAGTAAAGAAATTTTGATGGTTGTCGACGCCGTTTCGAACGAAAAAGGCGTGGAGAAGGACATCATATTTGAGGCGATAGAGGCGGCGCTTGCGTCTGCTACGCGTCGTCGGCATGGCGAAGATATCGAGGTGCGGGTTGCTATTGACCGCGAGACGGGCGATTACGACACGTTTCGTCGCTGGCTGGTATTCGAAGACGAATCCACTGAACTCGAAGTGCCGGATCGTGAGCTGCGCATGATCGACGCGGTTGACGTTGATCCTGCGGCGGAGCCGGGCGGGTACGTTGAAGTACCAATGGAGTCGGTCGAGTTTGGCCGCATTGCCGCACAGACCGCGAAACAGGTCATCGTGCAAAAGGTTCGTGAAGCCGAACGCGAGCAGGTTGTGGAAGAGTACAAGGAGCGCGAAGGCGAAATGCTCTCGGGCCTCGTTAAACGCGTTGATCGCAACGGCGTCTATATTGACCTTGGCGGCAATGCCGAGGGCTTCGTGCCGCGTGAAAATATGGTGCCACGGGAACCGGTGCGGCCTCAGGATCGAATGAAGGCCCTGCTGACCGAAGTTCGGTCTGAACCGAGAGGACCCCAGTTGTTCATGACCCGGACGTCGCCAGAATTCCTCGTGGAGTTGTTCAAAATTGAAGTACCCGAGGTTGGCCAGGGCCTGATCGAGATACTCGGTTCTGCGAGAGATCCCGGTCTGCGAGCCAAGATTGCGGTGAAGAGTAACGACTCCCGCATCGACCCGGTTGGCGCATGCGTAGGCATGCGTGGATCACGTGTCCAGGCCGTTTCAAACGAGCTTGCCGGCGAACGGGTAGATATTATTCTGTGGGATGAGAACCCGGCGCAGTTCGTCGTGAACGCGATGTCTCCGGCGGAGGTCGTATCTATCGTCGTTGATGAAGATGCGCACAGCATGGATATCGCCGTTGACGAGGATAAGCTGTCACAGGCGATAGGGCGCGGTGGCCAGAATATTCGCCTGGCGAGCGAGTTGTCCGGCTGGGAGCTGAACGTCATGACCGAGACAGACGCTGAGCAAAAGAGCGAATCGGAAATGAAAGAGCTGATTGCGCTGTTCGCCAAACAGCTCGATGTGGACGAGGAGGTTGGGCTAATCCTGGTTCAGGAAGGATTCTCGACGATCGAGGAAGTGGCTTATGTCCCTACCGCGGAGCTGGTCGAGATCGAGGAGTTTGATGAAGACATCGTCAATGAGCTAAGGAACAGAGCACGCGATGTTCTTTTGACACAGGCGATCGTTCAGGAAGAAAAGATCGATGAAGCAGAGCCGGCTGAAGATTTGCTCAGCCTCGAAGGAATGGATAAGGGCCTGGCGTTCAAGCTGGCCAGTGAGGGTATTGTTACACGCGAAGATCTTGCTGAGCTGGCTACAGATGATTTGCTCGATATCAACGAGATGGATCAGGACGACGCGGCCGCGCTAATTATGAAGGCGCGAGCGCATTGGTTCGAAGAAGAGCAACAGGCTTAGCAATATGTTGAAAAGTACTCAGACAGCAATATACGACGTCAAGCATTGTCTCAGGATGCTCGATTCCTCGCGTATTCGGTACTATCGTCGCCACCGCACATTTCCGACAATACTTCGCTTGTCTCTTGCGTGCCTGAGTTATCTCAACAAGTCGCACATTAAATTTGGAAAAGACAGGCTAACGGAGTTCCAACATGGCTGATGTCACCGTCGCACAATTCGCTGAAGTGCTGAAAGTACCTGTCGAGAAGCTGATTACGCAGCTCGACGACGCGGGTATCAAGGTCAAAGGCGCGGACGACAATATTAGTGAGGACGCGAAACTCGAGCTGTTGACGCATTTGCGCCGCAGTCACGGTCAGGAAGATACGTCTTCTCCGGGCGCGCCGCGCAGGATAACGCTGCGTCGAAAATCTCAGTCCGAGCTGCGTCTGGCAGGCGCCCAGGGCCGGTCCCGGACGGTCAACGTTGAGGTGCGTCGCAAACGCACTTACATAAAACGAGACGTGCTGGAGAAAGAGGCTCAGGACAAGCAGGACGAGCTCGATCGGCTCCGCCAGGAAGAGCTGGATAAGGTCGCAGCGATCGAACAGGAAAAAGAACGTCTGATCGCGGAAAAGGAAGAGGCGGTCAAGGCGGCGCAGGAAGACGTGCTTCGGCAGGAACAAGCCAAGCAACAAGCCGAGGATTCTGCCCGGGAAGAAACGGAAAAAGCCGCCGCAATCGCGGCAGAAGAACGCGCCAGGGTCGAGAAAGCCGAACAGGATGCTCGCGAGCGTCGCGCCAAGGAGAAAGAAAAGAAGAAAGGCAAGCCCTCAGTCACCAAGTACGGTCGCAAGGAGTTGCATGTTGCGGGTGACAAGAGCGGTCGCCGCAAGCGCAAATCTCCGACGCGGCGTCGTGCGGTCTCAGTCAGCTCGGATGGTCAGCACGGGTTTGAGCGGCCGACTGCGCCAGTGGTGCGGGAAGTGGAGATTCCGGAGAATATTGCAGTATCGGAATTGGCACAGAAAGTTGCTGTCAAAGGCAATGAAGTGGTCAAAGTGCTTTTCAACATGGGCGCGATGGTCACAATCAATCAGGTGATTGATCAGGACACGGCGATCCTGGTCGTTGAAGAACTGGGTCATATTGCGAAGCCTGTCAGTGGCGTTGCGTTCGACGAGAACCTGCTTGCGGACGAACGGCCTGCAGGCGAGGAAGTTTCAAGAGCGCCCGTGGTGACCATCATGGGTCACGTAGATCACGGTAAAACCTCGTTGCTCGACTATATTCGACGAACCAAGGTTGCCGCCGGTGAGGCTGGTGGTATTACCCAGCACATCGGCGCCTACTCAGTAGAGACCGACAAAGGTCGAATCACGTTTCTGGATACGCCGGGTCACGCCGCGTTTACGCAGATGCGAGCCAGGGGTGCGCAGGCAACCGATATCGTTATCCTGGTGGTGGCTGCTGATGATGGCGTCAAACCACAGACCATCGAGGCGATCGAGCATGCCAGGGCGGCCGCCGTTCCTATTGTTGTCGCGATTAACAAGATCGACAAGGAAAATGCTGATCCGGAGCGCGTGAAAAACGAGCTTTCGCAGCACGAAATCATTCCGGAAGACTGGGGTGGGGAACAGCAGTTTGCCAACGTTTCGGCCCAGACGGGCGACGGCATCGATGCGTTGCTCGATGCAGTATTGCTGCAGGCCGAAGTGATGGATCTAAAGGCTGTCGCCGAAGGGCCGGCACAAGGCATCGTGATCGAGTCCAGCCTGGAGAAAGGACGAGGTGCGGTGGCAACGTTGCTCGTTCAGGCGGGAACTTTAAAGCAGGGCGATATGCTGATTGCGGGCGAGGAATACGGTCGCGTGCGGAACATGTTTAACGAATCCCATCAGTCAATTACCGAGGCTGGCCCATCAAGCCCGGCAGTTGTACTCGGCTTGTCCAAAACGCCGGGTGCCGGCGATGATTTCCTGGTCGTCACAAACGAGCGAAAAGCCCGCGAAGTGGCTGAATTCCGACAGGCGAAAACGCGTGACTCGAAGTTAGCACAACAGCAGGCGTCAAAACTGGAAGACATGTTCAGTCAAATGGCTGAAGGTGACAGCAAAGTTGTGCCAATACTCATCAAATCCGATGTGCATGGCAGCACAGAGGCATTACGCGACGCGTTGACCAAGATCTCTAATGACGAGGTCAAGGTGAAGGTTATTAGTTCGGGCGTCGGTGGTATTACGGAGTCCGATGCAACCTTGGCGGCTGCTTCCAATGCCGCGATCATTGGATTTAATGTGCGCGCGGACGCGGCGGCCAGGGCGGCGATCAAGGAATCGGGCGTCGATATTCGTTATTACAGCATTATTTACGAAGCAATCGACGATGTGAAAGCGGCGGTTACGGGCCTGTTGGCACCGGAGATCCGCGAGAACATTGTCGGATTGGCGGAGGTCAAAGAAGTCTTTTCGTCGCCGAAGCTGGGCGATATTGCGGGCAGCATAGTGACTGAAGGCTATGTCAAGAAATCCAATCCGATTCGTGTTCTGCGCGACAATGTCGTTATCTACGAGGGCGAGCTCGATTCCCTGCGCCGCTTTAAAGATGACGTTAACGAAGTTCGCTCAGGCACCGAGTGCGGAATCGGTGTCAAGAATTACAACGATGTCAAAGTTGGCGATCAGATCGAGTGCTTCGAACGCGTCGAAGTTGCTCGCACGCTCGACGACTAGGTAGCGTTCACACAGGACTGCAATGCCACGCGAGTTTTCAAGAAACCAGAGATTGGGCGCGCAGATTTTGCGTTCACTCAGCGAGTTGCTGCGATTCGAGACCAAAGATCCGGGTCTGGCAGACGTATCCCTGACGGCTGTAGACCTGTCGCGGGATCTGAGTATTGCCAAAGTGTATTTCAGCCTGTTAGACCCGGATGCGGATCCGACACCGGCGGCAGAGGGATTGAAGCGGGCGTCGGGCTTTCTTCGCAGCAAACTTGGATCTTTGCTGAAAGTCCGCCACATTCCGGAACTGCGTTTTGTTCACGATGACAGCATCGCACACGGCGCAGAAATGTCGCGCCTGATTGACGACGCAACCGGGGCAAACCGGAAGTCATAAATGGCCGGTAGAACCGAAATGCGTGACCGGCCAAAGCCGGCAGCCGTCGATGGCCTGTTGCTTCTGAACAAGCCCGCGGGCATGACTTCGAACCAGGCGTTGCAAAAGGTCAAGCGCCTGTTGCGCGCGAAAAAGGCCGGACATACGGGCAGCCTCGATCCGGCGGCAACCGGAATGCTGCCGCTCTGTTTCGGTGAGGCCACCAAGATCTGCGCTTACCTTTTGGAGGCTGACAAATCCTACAGAGTGACGGCCCGACTCGGGGAAGCGACCGATACGGGCGACGCGGATGGGCAGATAACAAGCACGGCTCCGGTGCCGGAGTTGAGTCACAGCGAGTGGGAAACTGTCCTCGCTGGATTTGTTGGCGACATCCTCCAGGTTCCGCCGATGTATTCAGCCCTGAAGAAAGATGGCAAGCGGCTCTATGAGCTCGCCAGGCAGGGTCAGGTGGTTGAGCGGGATGCTCGGCCAGTGCGGATCATGGAGATCAGCCTCCTGGAAGCGCATGGCGCGCGCCTGGTGTTCAGGGTGCACTGCTCAAAGGGAACCTACGTTCGCACCCTCGTTGAGGACATTGCACTGGCAGCAGGCACGGTGGGCCACACGGCGAAACTGCACCGCGAGACTGTCGGAGCCTTCAGACCGGAAGATATGCTGGATATGCCAAGCGCCGAGCTGGCCGCGGAGGGAGGGCCAGCGCTGCTGCGTGAGCGACTGCTGCCGGCAGACGCTGCATTGGCGTCGTGGTCTGCGTGCAAGGTGCCGGTTGAGGCTGCGGAGCGCTTCTGTGGCGGTCAGGAGGTCTCGTGTGACAGCCTCGATGAGGGATTGGTCAAGGTGTATGACACGCGGGAGCGATTCCTGGGTATCGGCATGCTGGCTGGCGAAGGGAAAGTTGCGCCGAAGCGCATTTTTCGGTGTTCGCAGGTGGATGAATGAGTTGTTGATTGGGCAAGAAAAGCCTGATTTTTTCGTATTTTAGACTATGACTGGACCGATTCTGACGCTAGAATAGCGCGCTCAAAATGAAGGGCCAAAAGATAGAAAGAACTATTGGAGTTTTTTAGAAATGTCACTGAACAGTGAAAGCAAAAGCAAGATTGTCGCTGAGTACGCTCGCGGCGAAAACGACACCGGATCGGCTGAAGTTCAGGTTGCTCTGCTGTCTGCACGAATTTCCGAGCTGACCGAGCATTTCGGTGAGCACAAGAAAGATCACCATTCCCGGCAGGGTCTCCTCAAGATGGTTAACAAGCGTCGCAAGTTGCTTGATTACCTCAAATCAAGGGATCAGGACCGGTATCGCGAGCTGATTTCCCGGCTCGGTCTACGCCGCTAATCATTAAATCGGCGCCTTCGGCAATGAGCAGATAAATCTGTCGGCCCATTAGTGGGACGCAAACGCTCTGCCGTGCCTAATTAACACAAATCAGAGAATTTAAAGTGAAATCAACGAGAAAGAGTTTCCAGTTTGGGGAACATCAGGTAACAATTGATACAGGCGCGATCGCCCGTCAGGCAGACGGGGCCGTTATGGTCGACATGGCCGAAACGACCGTACTGGTTACGGCAGTTGGCAGAAAGACGGCGGATCCAGGTCGTGATTTCTTTCCACTGACGGTTAATTACCAGGAAAAAACCTACGCAGCCGGCAAAATTCCCGGCGGCTTCTTTAAGCGAGAAGGGCGACCAAGTGAGAAGGAAACACTAACCTGCCGCCTGATCGACCGGCCGTGTCGTCCGCTATTCCCGAAGGGATTCAAAAACGAAGTCCAGATCATTGCCACGGTTGTGTCGCTCAATCCTGACGTGGATCCCGATATCCCGGCAATGATCGGCGCATCAGCGGCGCTGGCCATCTCGGGCATGCCGTTTGCAGGTCCCATTGGTGCCGCGCGAGTAGGGTACAAGGACGGAAACTACTTGTTAAATCCGGGTCTTGCCACTCTGAAAGAGTGTGATCTTGACCTGATTGTCGCTGGTACTGCCGACGCCGTTTTGATGGTTGAGTCTGAAGCTGACATGCTTTCTGAAGAGGTCATGTTGGGTGCTGTGATGTTTGGCCACGAGCACATGCAGGTAGCCATCGACGCCATTAAGGAACTGGCGGCAGAAGTTGGTAAGCCTGCCTGGGACTGGCAGGCACCGCCAGTGGACGAAGATCTGGATGCTGCAGTCAGGACTGCCGCGGAGAGTGGATTAGCGGACGCCTATCGCGTCACGAATAAAGTTGCTCGTCAGGCACACGTTGGCGAAATAAAAGCGGCAACGATGGAGAATCTCGCCGCGGGCGATGATGCACGCTGGTCGGCCGACGAAGTTAAGGGCGCACTCTCCAAACTGGAGAAGACCATCGTCCGGAATCGTGTCATTGAGGGTGAACCACGTATAGATGGTCGTGATACCACTACCGTCCGCCCAATTGATGTGGAAGTAGGTGTGTTGCCTCGCGCCCACGGTTCTGCGCTATTCACCCGTGGTGAGACCCAGGCCATCGTTGCAACGACGCTAGGCACAGGGCGTGATGCACAGATCATCGATGCGATTGAAGGCGAGCGAAAAGAGGCGTTCATGCTGCATTACAACTTTCCTCCTTTCTGCGTTGGCGAGACCGGTTTTGTCGGTTCTCCGAAACGACGCGAGATTGGGCATGGCAAGCTGGCGCGACGCGGCGTTCAGGCTGTAATGCCCAACATGGAGGATTTCCCGTACGTCATTCGCGTCGTATCGGAGATCACCGAATCAAATGGTTCCAGTTCAATGGCTTCGGTTTGCGGAACCAGCCTGGCTCTGATGGATGCTGGCGTGCCGACCAAGGCGCCGGTTGCCGGTGTTGCCATGGGCCTTGTTAAGGAGGGCGACAAGTTCGCTGTCCTGACCGATATCCTGGGCGACGAAGATCATCTCGGTGACATGGACTTCAAGGTCGCTGGGTCCGAGAACGGTATCACTGCACTTCAGATGGATATCAAGATCCAGGGAATCACCAGGGAAATCATGAGCGCTGCGCTCGACCAGGCGAAAGAGGCCCGCCTGTATATTCTCGGTGAAATGAACAAGGTGATTGGCACGCATCGTGAGGAGATGTCCGAATGGGCGCCGACGATCATCAACATCAAGATTGATCCGGAGAAGATTCGTGACGTTATCGGCAAGGGTGGTGCGGTAATCCGGGCGATGACCGAAGAGACTGGCGCGTCGATTGATATCGACAACGATGGAACAGTAAGAATTGCTTCTGTTGACGGAGAGTCCGGTCGTGAAGCTCTACGGCGCATCGAGCTCATTACTGCTGACGTTGAAGTCGGTCGTATCTATGACGGTAAAGTGGCCCGACTGATGGACTTCGGTGCATTCGTTACGATCCTTCCTGGTAAGGATGGCCTGGTGCACATTTCGCAGATCTCAAATGAGCGCGTCGAGAAAGTCAGCGACAAGCTTGCCGAAGGTGATGAGGTTAAGGTGAAAGTGCTCGAGGTTGATCGCCAGGGTCGGGTCAGGCTATCTATGAAGGAAATCGAAGACTGATAAAGATACCGTTATAGCGGCTACATTTCGGTGACTGACCTTAGCCACAGTCAAGCAAAAGAAAGCCCGGTGATCGAAAGATCCCGGGCTTTTTTCTTAGCTGTGTTGCGAGGCCTGGTTAGCCGAGTATTTTCTTGTAAGTCTGCACGAAATAGCGCATTTCCTGAGGTTTGGCCATGCTGACGCGGAGCCAATCCGTCATCGGTGGAAACGCCCGGCCCACCATGATGTTTTCCTGCCGGAAGGCCTGCTGCAACTCGACGACATCCCGGCCCGTCTCGAAGAAAGTGAAATTTGCATTGGACTTGACGTAGCGTACGCCGCGTTCATCCAGCATGCCTTCAACGATATCGAGTGATTCACGATTTTGCCTGATTGTGAAGTCCTGGAACGTCTCGTCCAGATAGCTCGCTTTTGCAGCGTTGATGCCGAGCACGTTCAGTGCACCGGTTTTGGCGCCGTTTATACGCGTAATCAAATCGGGATGAGCGAATCCAAAGCCGACACGCATTCCGGCCAGGCCGTGAATTTTTGATGCTGTCCGGGCAACCACTATGTTCTGGTGGCCGTCACGAACGAGGTCCATCATTGTGGCGTACTTCGAGTTATCCACGAACTCGAAATAGGCCTCGTCGATGAAGACCATGCGGTCTTTGGACACTTCGAGTGCGAAATCCCGAAGCGCATTTTTTTCAATGATGGAAGGGATTGGATTGTTTGGATTCGCCAGGTAGACGCATTTGGTATCACGCCGAATTGCTTTGCGCATGGCATCGAGATCGACGTGCTTGGTATCAGGATCGACCGGTACCCGGATAATCTCAGAGCCGGCCCGCTCGGCATAGCGGACCAGGTCGTGATAGGTCGGATCCGCACAGACGACAGAGCCGTTATCCATTCGGACCAACCTGCCCGCTGCACGGAGAATCTCGCCGGAACCAGTGCCAATAGCAACGTGATCGTCCGGTAAACTATTCATTCCCGCTACTATGCTAATCAGTGAGCGGCGATCACCACCGTATTGATTCGAATACTTGATTGAATCAACGATGGCCTGCAGCGCGACACGCGATGGTCCCCAGGGATTCTCGTTTGTCGCGGCACGGATCATGTAATCAGGGCGTGGTATTTCCTCACCAAATGCACTACTGATCAGGCTGCTGCCGGGAATCAATCCGGCGCCTACTAACGCGCCTCCGCCTGCAAGAACTTGTCGTCTAGAAACCATTCCCATTGTCTGATTACCTCTCTGAAACCGTCATGATTACCCGGACACTGACAACGCTTCCGGGTTCAAAGATTGTTGCTCGATATGACCTGATCACCGACAAAATAGTTGCCAATCGGCCTACTTCGATGATGACATCGGCACCCTAATGCGAAACTCCCATCGATGCAAATGCCCGCCCGTAAATTATTGTAAAAGAAGAGTATTTCATTGCATTTGTAACCATGTGCCTGACGATCTGAGTGGCTATTTCAGCTCAATTTCCAGCCGGCTGCAGTCCTGGACAACGTTGCTGGTCTGGCCACCGTGGGTTAGCCCGGTCGCCCACACAACGTCACCCAGCCTGAATGATTGCATCTCTGCCATACCGTCCGAGCCAGCTTCCATCCAGGCGCAGGGACTCAGATAGACGATAAGGCGTTCGGGGTGCGAATGCAGAGGGGGTGTTTCACCGTTTCGCTCTGTCACTTTCAGCACACGCAACCTATCATTCTCAAGCACATTCTCGAAAATGTGCGGGGCCACTCGCACAGGATCAAGTGCTGAGAATTGGGCTGCGGCGATGCCGTATCCAAGCAGGCCGCCGAGGACAAGCCAGAAGGATGCCTTGATTTCAATCCGCATAAACAGTCTCCATGCGTCAGTAGTCAGAGTCCTGGCATTGGACGAGAATGACGTCCCGATTCTCCAATTTGCTGATCCAGATACTCGATGATTCGACCAGGCAGGTAGTAACTCGGTTTCCACGGCAAGCCACCTTCAATGAAACCGACGTGTCCGCCAGCATTCGCAAGCTCCAATTGGACCATTTCGGGCAATTGACCGGGATCCGGAACGGCGCCGGGTGTCATGAATGGGTCATCGAGAGAGTTAATAATGAGCGTCGGTCGACGAATATCTGGCAAAAACTTAATAGAACTGCAGCGATCGTAGTACTCGTTTTTTCCCCGGAAACCGTGCAACGGCGCGGTAAGGGCGTCATCAAACTCGGCGAACGTCTTTGCCGCCATTGCCCGTTGCCAATTAAAAGCCGCGGTATGTTGATCAAATTTTTGGGTAACCGCTTTCTTCATCCGTTTTATTAAGTGATGCTGATAAATCTTTGAAAAACCTTCAGATAATGCATCTGCTGAATCGTGTAAATTGAGTGGTACGCTGACAGCCGCGGCTGCATCGAGCGGTGTTGATGTGCCATTCTCGCCGAGATATTTGAGCAAGACATTGCCGCCCAGTGAGTAGCCGGCCGCAACCATGGGCCCCTCGTGTCCGCCCGCCCGCAGCGATTCCAGGAAGAATCGAATGTCGTCCGTTTCACCAGCGTGATATCTGCGCGGCAGTCGATTACGGTAATCGCCACAGTCACGAAAATGCAGTACAGCCGCACGCCAGTGTTGTTCCGCCGCGGCTTTCAGCAGCATCCGCGCGTAAGGCGAGTCTGCAGAACCTTCAAGACCGTGCAGAATAACCAGGATTGGCGCTCCGGAGTCAGGCGGTGGGCCTTCCAGCATCCAGTCGACGACTGTCGTGTCGCCGTCTGGCAAATCGAGATATTCGCGTCGAACTGCTTTTTGCGGCGCACCGGCCCAGGGAAACGATGGGTAAATCGTTTGCGCGTGGCGGTTTTTCAGCCACCAGGCAGGCCTGAACTTGCTTGGGAAAATACTTGCTTGCAAAACCAATTCTCGGTGCGCGACGGACTTAGGTTACGTGGAACCCGTATCCCGGTGCGGCATAAATACATCCCTGTGACAACGCCGCTCCCGGACATCCTGTCCTCCGCGGCATAAATACATCCCTGTGATAACGCCGCTCCCGGACATCCTGTCCTCCGCGGCATAAATACATCCCTGTGATAACGCCGCTCCCGGACATCCTGTCCTCCGCGGCATAAATACATCCCTGTGATAACGCCGCTCCCGGACATCCTGTCCTCCGCGGCATAAATACATCCCTGTATAAAAAAGGCCCCCCGGTTTCGCGGGGGGCCAGCCATGGAGTACTAACTCCTTCAGGCTGCGACAGGGGGCGGGGGAGCGTTACCCTGTCGCAACGTTCAAATTAGGCCAGATTCCACCCTTCTGTCAAGCGCCTCAAAGGCTCTGTAAAGCTCCTAAAACCCGTTAAAATGTCGACAAATCAGGCCTGCTTGCTGTCTTGTGAAAGAAATTCGGTTTTTACGTCGTCAGTTCTCGCGGCGCTCACAAAACGTCGCAGTACCTCTTCCTGCAAGGCTTTCCAGCGCGCAATATTCTTCTGGGCAACGTCAGCTACGGCCGCAAACGGGTCGTCGCCAACGACGCGTTTTACCTGTGCGCGCAGATTCTTCTGCTGAGTCATGAATAATTTCATGCTCTGCTCAAGATAGTTGGCGGCAGAGCTCGGAACCACCTTCCCGTATGACCGAATGACCTGGGACAGAAAGTCCTGACTCATGACCGCTTCGCCCTGCTGCTCCTGTTCTGTTATGACCTGCAGAAGGATTGAGCGGGTAATGTCTTCGCCACTTTTCTGGTCGATAACCACGAATTCGAGCTTCTTTATCACCAGGCTTCTGACATCCGCCAGCGTGATATAGCGGCTCTCCTCGGTGTCGTAAAGACGCCGATTTGGATACTTCTTGATCGTGCGTGCGGGATTCATTTGCTGGGTCTCTCTATTCTGACGTATGGATAAGATAGCTGAATTCGCGTGTCAGCCAAAGCCAAACGGGCCGGCAGGGACCGATTCGACGCCGCGAAGTGCACTGGCGTCCCAATGGGCGATGGCCCAGTGCCAGATGTTCGGCAACGCCCTGTCGGCCAGGGATGCCGGTGGATTCTGGCGTAACGCGCGAAGTGCAGAGAACAATGCGGTATTTGTGCAATCTGCGGATATCGCCTGCGCACCGGTCAATTTACTGAGTTTTTGGCCGTCGTCGTTTGTCGCGACCGGGATGTGAAGGTATCGCGGCGTCGTCATGCCGAGTTGCTGCTGAAGATAGATCTGGCGCGGGGTCGATTCGATCAGATCGATCCCGCGTACGATTTCGGTGATGCCCTGGTCGAAATCGTCGGCGACCACGGCCAGGTGGTAGGCAATCAGTCCGTCCCGTCTTTTGATGACGAAATCTCCTGATTCCGACTCCAGGCGTTGCGACTGAAGCCCCTGGGCAGCATCCACGAATTCTATAGGCTGGTTGTGGGTCCGAATTCGCACTGCTGTTTCGCTGGAAATACAGCCTGTCCGACACGTGCCGGGGTAAATCACCCCTACAGGACCGCGCGGCGCATTGGCCAGATCCCGTCTCGAACATGAGCATGGATAGGCCGCGCCGGACTCAAGCAATTGCTCGACGAGCTCCTCATGTCTCGGCGTGGACCGGCTCTGATAAGTCACCGAACCGTCCCATTCGAATCCGAACGCGATCAGTGTGTCGATAATCAGCCCATCCGCGCCGGCTTGCTCGCGCGGCGGATCGATATCCTCGATTCGCACGAGCCAGCGGCCACCATGACTTCTGGCCTGCGCGTAGCTAGCGACAGCAGCCAATAGAGAGCCGAAATGCAGCGGCCCCGTGGGCGAGGGCGCGAACCGGCCCACGTAGCTGGCGGGTTCGCTTGTCATGGATGACCGTCTAACGTTCCTGTCGGCCGACGCCTGGGCAACTACCGGTAGCGATCGTCCCGGTCGCGGAACTGGCGCTCAGCCATTTCCCTGCGCTCCTGTGCCTCAACGCACAATGTTGCAACGGGTCGCGCCTCCAGGCGCTTAAGGCCGATTTCCTCGCCGGTTTCCTCGCAATAACCGTAGGTGCCTTCCTCGACGCGCGCCAGCGCAGAGTTGATTTTGCGCAGCAGTTTGCGTTCCCGGTCACGTGTCCGCAGTTCCAGCCCGAATTCGGACTCCTGTGTGGCGCGGTCATTCGGATCCGGAAAATTGGCGGCCTCATCCTGCATATGGTGCACGGTGCGGTCGACCTCGATCATCAACTCACTCTTCCAGGACTGCAGAATGGCATCGAAATGCTCAAGCTGTTTCGGGCTCATGTACTCCTCACCGCGCTGGGGCACGTACGGTTCAATGCCGTGGATAGGACCCGAAAGCATGTCAGCGCTGCTGCGCGGCTTGCGTGGGGTCACTTGTCGACGCAAAGGAGCCTTCCTGGCAACCGGTTTCCTGCGCATGGCGACCTTCTTCTTGCTGACTTTCTTCTTCGCCACAGGTTTTTTCTTGGACACTTTCTTGCTTGACACAGTCTTTTTACTCGCCTTCTTCGCCGCAGGTTTCTTTTTCAACACTTTCTTCTTAGATATCTTCTTAGATACCTTCTTCTTGCTCGCTTTCTTCCTGGCAGCCGGTTTCTTCTTGGCCACTTTCTTCCTGGCAGCCGGTTTCTTCTTGGCCACTTTCTTCCTGGCAGCCGGTTTCTTCTTGGCCACCTTCTTCCTGGCAGCCGGTTTCTTCTTGGCCCTTCTTCCTGGCGGCCGGTTTCTTCTTGGCAACCTTCTTCCTGGCAGCCGGTTTCTTTTTGGCAACCTTCTTCCTGGCAGCCGGCTTTTTGCGGGCCACGGTCTTCCTTTTCGACGCTTTCTTCGCCGATGCCTTTTTCTTAGTCACTTTGCGTTTCTTTCCTGCAGTCTTCTTTTTGGCAACAGGTCTGCTCTTGGCAGCCTTCTTCCGGGAGGCCTTTGCACGTTTGGGCTTCCTGCTCGCATTCTTTTTTGCGGGCATTTTCTACTCCTACCGGTCCGAGAAAAACGCGCAATTATACATTGCCTCGTTCGACATGGAAGCTTTATAAATGCCTTTTTTGAAAAGCCCCATTCTGGCCTGATCAGGATCCCGGGGCTTCCAAATCTCAATTGCCGAATTTGGCCAACAGCCAAGATATGACGGGGGTTTGGGCAGCAGTGTCTTTTGCTGGCGACAATCGTTTTATGACATCAATTGGATTACACTACGCCGAATTCTTATTGGCGTTGGGCAAACACCACCACATGCGACTCAGCAAGATCAAGCTTGCCGGCTTTAAATCATTCGTAGATCCGACCACGATTCCGTTTCCAAGCAGCCTCGTAGGCGTCGTTGGTCCTAATGGATGTGGCAAATCGAACGTAATTGATGCCGTGCGTTGGGTGATGGGCGAGAGCTCCGCCAGCCGATTGCGGGGTGATTCCATCACCGACGTGATTTTCAATGGTTCGAGTTCCAGGAAACCCGTGGGAGCCGCATCAGTCGAACTACTGTTCGATAACGCCGAATCCACGCTCGAAGGCCAGTATGCGAAATACTCTGAAATCGCCATCCGCCGCGAGGTGGCACGAGACGGAATATCAAACTACTTCCTGAACGGTACGCGCTGCCGCCGAAAGGACATTACAGGCGTTTTTCTTGGCACAGGCCTGGGGCCGCGAAGTTACTCGATTATCGAACAAGGCATGATATCCCGCATTATCGAAGCCAAGCCGGAGGAGATGCGGACGTTTATCGAAGAAGCGGCCGGAATCTCAAAATATAAGGAGCGTCGCAGGGAAACGTCGAATCGCATTAAGCATACGAGAGAAAACCTTGATCGGCTCGCCGATGTGCAGGACGAGGTTGAGAAGCAGATTAAGCATCTCGATCGACAGGCCAAGACAGCTGAAAGGTATGGGCGCCTGAAGGATGAAGAGCGCAAGACGGCGGCAGAACTGCTTGCACTGAGACTGCGTGACCTGGATGCACGTGCAAAGAACTCGAGCGGTCTGTTGCGTGACGAAGAAATCGCACTTGAGGCGAAAATCGCGGATCAAAGAAAAAATGAAGCAAAGATCGAAGAGGCGCGTGTTCAGCAAACCGACCTGACTGATGCGTTTAATGAGGTGCAGGGCCGCTACTATAAAGCAGGCTCGGAAATTGCCCGGGTCGAGCAGACCATCGAACACGCACACGAATTGCGAGAAAGACAACAACACGATCTGGAGCAGGCGATCCAGGCAGCCGGCGAAATTGCGGGGCACATCAACAAAGACGAAAGTGACATCGCTCAACTGGAACTTTCGTTAAACCAGTTGGTGCCGGGTCTCGAGGAAGCCCGTTCCCAGCAAAGTCGCTCCCAGTCTTCTCTGGAACAGGCCGAACAGGCGATTGCCGAATGGCAAGCACGATGGGATGAATATTCAAGCAAGGCCAACGACGCGGAACAGACGAGAAACGTTGAGCAAACCCGTTCGGAGCAACTGCAGTCGCGTCTGGCGAGTTTGTCGGACAGGCGCCGCAAGCTCGATGAATCACAACAGAGTTCAAATCCACAGGAACTAAAAGAACAATTTGAAACACTTGCTGCCGCGGAGCAGCGTAAGCGGCAGGCACGGGAAGAATTCGAGCGAGCAATTGCCGACGTGGCGGACAAGATCCATAAGCTGCGCGAACAAGATAAGAAATTAAGCAAGCTTGTCGACGATCGGCGGGCAACTTTGCTCAATTCTCAGTCCAAATATGCGTCGCTCGAAGCGATACAGAAGGCGGCACTTGGTGAGGGTGATGATGGCATCCAGAGTTGGCTGGAATCGTCTGGTTTAAAGAATAACCAGAGGGTCGCGCAGGCGATTTCTGTGGAAGATGGCTGGGAGACAGCCGTCGAAACCGTGCTTGGCGATTATTTGCAGGCGGTTTGCGTCAGTGATGTTGCAACAGCGACTGCGCGCCTTTCTGAAATTCGCACCGGCAATATGACGTTATTGGTTGATTCTGCGAGTGCGTTACCTGGTAGCGACTCCTCATCGACATTGGCGGCAAAGGTATCCGAGGCGCCAGCTGCCGTCCTGGAAATCTTGCGCACGGTGAGAGTGGCGGAATCGCTCAGCAAAGCATTGTCCATACGTGATCAGCTAGGTGACCTGGATGTTGATGGCTCGGTCATTACTGCAGATGGCGTGTGGCTAAGCAGAAACTGGTTACGAGTCTGCCGCGACAAGAATTCTCAATCGGGCGTTCTGGGTCGCGAGCACGATATGCGTCGCCTGAAAAACGATATTCGCGAACTGCAGGCCAGAAGTGATAGTGCCGCAAAGTTGATGTCAGACGGTCGCAACAGGCTGCGTCAATTGGAGGATAGACGAGAGAAATTGCAGAGCGACGCCAGTGCGCTGCTCGACGAATACTCCGATATCAAAGCAAAGCTTGATACTGCGCGCTATCAACTGGATCAGGCGACCGCACGGCAAGAAGCCATATTGGAAGAGAGCAGCGATATTGAGAAAGAGCGCTACGCGGCTGCCGAACAGGCTCGAACGTCGAACACGCAATTCACGCAGGCGGTCAGCTTCCTCTCCGAACTGGGTACGCAGCGAGAGACGCTCGAGTCGCAGCGTCGCGAATTGCGTGCAGAGCTGGAACGTGTGCGGGCGCAGGCGGATGAAGATCGGATAGCTGCGCATGATTTGGCGATCCAGTTCGAGACTCGCAGATCCAGTAAGGAATCCGCCGCACAGAGCCTGGCACGTATGCAGTCTCAGCTTGGTCATTTTCGATCGCGTGAACACGAGATTCGGCATCAATTGGAGCAGAGTGAAAGCCCGTTGGAAGCCAATAAGTCAGAATTGGAAAAATTGCTGCGGGTGCGGGTTGAGGTTGAGAACGAACTTGCCGATTCGCGACGGCTGGTTGAGGACGTCGAAAATAACTTACGAGAGCTCGATCAGGCCAGAATGCATAATGAGCAGCTTGTTGAGGAAGTTCGCTCCCGGGTTAGCGACGCTCGGCTCGCGGTGCAAGAGATCAGTGTCAGACGCGAAGGTTTTGCTGACCAATTTGAACAGACCGGTTTTGACCTGGATGAGCTTCTGGGAGAACTTGATGAAGGTTCGGCTATTGATAGCTGGGAAGAAAAACTGGAGAAGGTGCGACGCCGCATCGACCGACTGGGCCCGATAAATCTCGCTGCAATTGATGAATTTAAAGAACAATCCGAGCGCAAGGAGTATCTTGATTCGCAATTGGCCGATTTGACTGACGCTCTGGAGACTCTAGAGGGCGCCATACGAAAGATTGACCGCGAGACCCGGACTCGATTCCGTGAAACCTACGCGAAGATCGACATCGGCTTCAAACGTCTGTTTCCTAAACTTTTCGGCGGTGGTCATGCGTACCTCGAGCTGACGGGCGATGACTTGTTGTCGGCTGGCGTTACTGTGATGGCGCGGCCGCCGGGCAAGCGTAATAGTACTATTCATTTGTTGTCGGGCGGCGAAAAAGCACTGACAGCAGTTGCCCTTGTTTTTGCTATTTTTGAATTGAATCCAGCGCCGTTCTGTCTGCTAGACGAGGTTGACGCTCCGCTGGATGACGCGAACGTAGCGCGATTTTGTGAGATTGTTAAGGAGATGTCGGATGTCGTTCAATTTGTCTTCATAACACACAACAAAGTTACAATGGAGATGGCGCGACAGCTCACCGGTGTGACGATGCAGGAGCCGGGCGTGTCTCGCATGGTTTCTGTCGATCTTGATGAAGCGGTGAAGATGGCAGCCAGTTAGTCTCGGATCAATAGAGATTTCGTATGGACGGTCTACGTTGGTTACTGCTGGGTTTTGGGCTGTTTGTCGTTGCAGGTGTATACCTGTACACCCGCTATCAGCGCGGTCGCGCCGAGAACCAGGAAGAAGAAAGGACTGCTGGCGAAAGGGTTGAGCCATCGTTGGGCGACCATGATTCGGCCGACGACGATTCTCTCGAACCATTCGAAGGTGATGGCGATGATGCCATGCGGCCCGATGATGGCGTGCCGGATCTCCCCCAAAAAATAGTGACGCTTCGTGTCATTGCGCGTAGCAGTGGCGCATTTGCTGGTGACGAGTTGGTCTTGAGTTTGCGTGGTATTGGCATGCGACATGGCAAATTCGGCATCTTCCATCGATTTGAAGGTAGCGAAGAAGACAAGATTATTTTCAGCGCCGCGAGCCTCGTCGAGCCGGGTAGCTTCGATTTAGAGAATATTAAGGCCCAGAAAATTCCGGGCATCAGTCTTTTCATGGTCCTGCCCGGGCCGATTGACGGTGCCGAAGCTTTCGACCTGATGATGGCGGCGTCGCGAGCTCTGTCGCAATCATTGGACGCAGAGCTACTGGACGAATCCGGAAGCACGCTGAGCATTCAGCGCGAGCGATATCTGCGCGAGGAAATCATTCAGTATCAACATACCTCGAGTGTTGTTTGATGCCACATACGAATCCATGAGTGCGACTGCCGCGTTAAACAAGAAAGCAGCTTCGCTGCGTAATCAGATTCGGCACCACAACTACCTGTATCACGTGTTGGACGAGCCGGAAGTCCCGGACGCTGAATACGATCGGCTGATTCGCGAATTGCAGAGCATTGAGGCTGCTCACCCGGAGCTGATTACCCCGGAATCGCCAACGCAACGAGTTGGCGCAGAACCGATCACGGCATTCGGAACCGTGCAGCATCAACTGCCGATGCTGTCGCTGGACAATGCGTTCAGCGAGGCGGAGCTCCGTGATTTCCACCGGCGCGTAACCGATCGACTCGATTTCGCTGTCGAAACTGAAATCGAATATGCGGCGGAACCGAAACTCGATGGGGCCGCGGTTAGCTTGCTTTATGAGCGGGGAATACTGGTTCGTGGCGCGACGCGGGGCGATGGCACCAGGGGTGAGGACATCACCCACAATGTGCGGACTATCGAGGCAGTCCCGCTCAAATTATTGGGACGTAAGTTTCCCGGAACGCTGGAGGTCCGCGGCGAAGTGTTCATGCCGCGCGCTGGATTCAATGCGTTCAATAGCGAGGCGGCAAAGAAGGGCGAAAAGACATTCGTAAATCCACGCAATGCCGCGGCCGGCAGCCTGCGCCAACTTGACCCGAGACTGACGGCCGAACGACCACTCGACATCTATGTGTATTCTGTTGGTCTGGTCGATGGCGGGACGGTGCCGGATCGGCACAGCGAAATACTTAGCCAGCTGCAGGAATTTGGACTTAAGATTTGTCCCGAACGCAAGGTCGTGAACGGTATCGATGGCTGCCTGGCTTATTACGATGATATTGGACGAAGACGGGATGACCTGGCGTATGACATCGATGGAGTTGTCTACAAGGTCAATGAGATTAAGCTTCAGGAGACTCTCGGTTTCGTCTCCAGGGCGCCACGCTGGGCCATAGCCCATAAATTTCCAGCGCAGGAAGAGCTGACCATCGTTCGCGACGTTGAGTTTCAGGTCGGGCGCACCGGGGCGGTAACACCAGTCGCTCGCCTCGAACCGGTATTCGTGGGTGGTGTGACGGTCAGCAACGCGACATTGCACAACATGGACGAGCTGCACAGGAAGGACGTAAGGGTAGGCGATACCGTCATCGTGCGTCGCGCGGGCGATGTTATTCCGGAAGTGGTGAAGATTGTTCCGGACAGGAGGCCGAAGGGTGTAAAGAAGGTCAAGGCGCCCACCAAATGCCCTATTTGTCGCTCCAATGTTGTCCGTGAAGATGGGGAAGCTGTCGCCCGTTGTACCGGCGGACTGTTTTGCGCTGCCCAGCGAGTCGAGGCTCTGAAGCATTTTGTTTCGAGGCGGGCACTGGATATAGACGGGCTGGGAAGCAAGCTGATCGAGCAGTTAGTAGAGATAGACCGGATCAGGACACCAGCGGACCTCTTTAGTCTCCGCCAGGCAGAGCTCGTTCAACTCGAGCGAATGGGCGAAAAATCTGCGGTCAACCTTCTTGAATCCATTGAAGCCAGTAAACAGACCACGCTCTCACGCTTTCTGTACGCGCTCGGGATCCGCGAGGTGGGGGAGGCGACGGCTGCCTCGCTAGCGTCCCACTACGGGAAGCTGGACGCAGTCATGCACGCCAACGAGGACGCTTTGCAGCAGGTTCCCGACGTTGGGCCGGTGGTCGCATCGAGGATTCAGGCGTTTTTTGCTGAAAAGCACAATCAGGATGTCGTTCGAAAACTGCGCGATTCCGGGGTTACCTGGGAGGAATCAGATCCAGTGACTGTTTCTGGTGGTGGAAAGCTTTCCGGCAAGACTTTTGTATTGACCGGATCGCTGTCTGGCATGACCAGAAATGAGGCAAAAGACAGAATCCAGGCACTCGGAGGAAAAGTGACCGGAACAGTTTCAAAGAAAACCGATTTTTTGGTCGCAGGTGACAAAACTGGTTCAAAACTAACAAAAGCGCAAAACCTCGGGGTAGAGGTGTTGACTGAGCAGGCATTGGAAAAACTACTTGGTGATCAATAATTAAGCAGGAATTGGTAGGTCTGATTCAAGAAATCACAACAAAATCAAGCCCTAAAAGTCGGCAAGGCTTTCACAAGTAACTATCGTTAACGCAAACTCTATATCGCAAAACTTGGGCCATTTTTCCCAAATTGTCCATTTCGTTGACGAATATCCCTCCCGGTCAATATATTTCGCGTCCATGCAAGACACCATCCAGCGACAGATTCTTAGCGCCCTTCTCACGATGCTGCGCCCATTGGCAAGGGCGCTTCTCCGTGCCGGAATTGGCCATCGCGAGTTCAATGAGATCTCCAAATCTGCCTTCGTGGATGTGGCGACAAAAGACTACGGACTCAGAGGCCGGCCAACGAACATTTCCCGCGTTGCAGTCATGACCGGGCTGACCCGAAAAGAAGTCCGGCGATTGCGGAACAAGAATGAGGCTGGCGAAGACACGCTAATTTTACGTTCCACTCCAATGGGGATAATCCTGCATCGTTGGTATACAGACGATGAATTCTTGAACGAGAAAGGTGAGCCGATCCCGCTGCCATTTGACGGCGATGGCGTTACATTTACTTCTTTGGTTCAGAAACATGGAGGGGATATACCTCCAGGAGCGATGCGCACGGAACTAAGGCGTATCAATGCAATCGAGGAGACATCAGATGGAAATCTGAGAGCGCTGAAAAGAAATGTGTCAAGCTTGGAATCGCATGATCGCCTCATAAACGCTCTAGCAAATCAAGTTTATGCGGCGGCAATTACTGCGTCGCATAATTGTCTGATTGAGAATAAGAACGACGTATGGATTCAAAGGACTGTCGCGACAAAAAACATTCGCGGTAGTGATCGAAATAGGGTTAGGCGCATCAGTTCGGATCGTCTAATAGAATTTGCTGAGTCTATTGACGATCTTTTTTCCGCGTATGAGACTCTATACGACGAAGATGCGAACGTTGAAGACATGGTCTCAGTTGGCATTGGTGTTTTCTATTTCGAAGAAGACAAATCGGAGTCCGATAATTTTCCTTAGTGGTACGCGTATGTGGCAGCCCTATTTCGTCCTGATTTATTCAGCGTAGCCAGCGACGCACATCACAAATCGATTGCAATAGTGGATGATTTCCGAAATTCTGCTATCTAAGCCGCACTCCCTTTTCCGTGCGCAAAATCCTTTCAAATCTATATATCGATTGAAAAATCGGCAGTTTTCGTTCGATATTTAGGAAATTCTTAGATCGAGACGGGTCTGTGTGGGGACGAATAAAGGAAATAGGTCACCATTATTTATAATTTACACAAATAAAGATCAATTAGTATCTGATAAATAAGGAATAAAAGTGTTCTATTAGGCTCGGTTCCGTTAGTAATCTCGGCCAAATTCGGTCGAAAACTAGCTTATTCGCCCGAGTCAATGTCTAGCACCTCGAAATTAAGCAATTTTCCTGTGCCCTATAAGGTGGCAGCTACCAAACTTAATGTTGACTGTGACGTATTTCGGGAATAAATTCCCGTGTATGGCCATTATGTTGAAACATGGGCGACTCAATAAAACAAACCCTGTTAAGGGCAATTCGCGTTCTTCTAAGCCCGCTAGTACGAATTCTGCTGCGGCAGGGAATCTCATACGCTGAGTATGCTGAAGTCGCGAAAGCTGTCTATGTTGAGGTGGCCTTGAAAGACTTCAAAGTTCCTGGCCGAAAAACTACACGGACTCGTCTCGCAGTCATTACGGGTCTTACAAGAAAAGAAGTCAAACGAGTTATTGACGAAGCGTTACAAGAGAGGTCTGAGCCTAAAACGAAATACAGTCGGCTGGGACGGGTACTTGTTGGCTGGCATACGGACACGGATTTTACTGGACCATACGGGATGCCGCTGGAACTTCAGTATGAAACCAATATGCCAGGCGAGCCAACAATTGCTGAGCTGGTCAAGCGCCATAGCGGGGACATGTCGCCGCGGTCGATTCTTGACGAGCTTATTCGGGTTGGTGCAGTCCGGGAGACAGATGCTGGGTGGTTTCGAGTTCTAAGGCGGGAATACATTCCGGAGGCGCTCGGACAGCATAACTTTGAACGGACGGGAGTTGTTGTAAGGAATTTTGTTAATACCGTCGATCACAATATGGTGAAGGCCGCGCCAGGAAAAGGGCGTTTCGAACGATTGGTAATGGCTGATGACGGTATTCGCAAACAGGATCTCCCTAAGTTCGATCGATATTTGCGTGACAGATGTCAAGAGTTGTTAGAGGAAATCGATAATTGGTTAACCGGATTGCCAAAACCTGACCCAGAGAATGGAGATCAGGTTGTACATACTGGACTAGGGATTTATCACTATTTAGTTGATCAAGATGATGATAGAAGCTTTAAGAGGCTTCTGATTGATGAAGGTTTGATAAAGAACGGAAAAAGCGAGGAGTGAGTTAGGTAACTCAAAATTGGCGAAAGAATTTTCGAAGCGAATTGGAGTCGCGACGGATTTAGAAAATTCGCAATGGTTGGAGACTTGGGATATGAGCGAAGGAAGTTTGACGAATAATATTCGTCGGATTTTATTGTTGGGTGGTGGCGTGCTGGTGTATTCCGGTTCTGCGCTAGCCAGCATCAACGGCAGCGATGTTCGCAGCATCAACGGCAGTGATGTTCGCAGCATCAATGGCAGCGATGTGCGCAGCATCAACGGCAGCGATGTGCGCAGCATCAACGGCAGCGACGGCCGCAGTATCAACGGCAGTGACGTTCGCAGCATCAACGGCAGTGATGTTCGCAGCATCAACGGCAGTGATGTTCGCAGCATCAACGGCAGCGATGTTCGCAGCATCAACGGCAGTGATGTTCGCAGCATCAATGGCAGTGATGTTCGCAGCATCAACGGCAGCGATGTTCGCAGCATCAACGGCAGTGATGTGCGCAGCATCAACGGCAGCGACGGTCGCAGCATCAACGGCAGTGATGTTCGCAGCATCAACGGCAGTGATGTTCGCAGCATCAACGGCAGTGATGTTCGCAGCATCAACGGCAGTGATGTTCGCAGCATCAACGGCAGTGATGTTCGCAGCATCAACGGCAGCGACGGCCGCAGCATCAACGGCAGTGATGTTCGCAGCATCAACGGCAGTGATGTCGCAGCATCAACGGCAGTGATGTTCGCAGCATCAACGGCAGTGACGTTCGCAGCATCAACGGCAGCGATGTTCGCAGCATCAACGGCAGTGATGTACGCAGCATCAACGGCAGTGACCTTCTCAGCATCAACGGCAGCGATGTTCGCAGCATCAATGGCAGTGATGTACGCAGCATCAACGGCAGTGATGTTCGCAGCATCAACGGCAGTGATGTTCGCAGCATCAACGGCAGTGATGTTCGCAGCATCAACGGCAGTGATGTTCGCAGCATCAACGGCAGCGATGGTCGCGCAGCATCAACGGCAGCGATGTTCGCAGCATCAACGGCAGCGACGGTCGCAGCATCAACGGCAGCGACGTTCGCAGCATTAACGGCAGCGACGGCCGCAGTATCAACGGCAGTGACGTTCGCAGCATTAACGGCAGCGACGGTCGCAGTATCAACGGAAGTGACGTTCGTCTATTGCTCGTCGGTCAGGTCAATTTTGTCGGCGATGATTTTGTATCCGTCCTCGGTCAAACCGTTTTCCTGGATCGATCCGGAATTCGTGGAATCAGGGCCGGGGCTTCTGTGGCTGTCTACGGTTCGATCGATATTGATACCGGCAGCATTGCCAGTGCATCCGTTGTTGCGCGATCCGATGTTCGAGGTGTCTCGTATCTGACTGGTGTTGTGGACTCAGTAGATGCAGGCAAAGGTACCGCAGTCGTAAGCGGTATGAGCGTCGATTACACGTCGTTGCTTTCCAACGGATCTGCGCCGAGCGTTGGCGACATGATTTCAGTGACCGGTCGTGAATACAAAGGTGCCGGATTGTTGGTGGCTGACCCGCAGATGCGATTGGAGTTGCGCTAAAGAACTCAGGCATAAAAAAGTCGGCGTCCTTGCCGACTTAGGTCTCGTATCACACTAAGGAGATGCGAGGGTTGGAGAAGCCGTCCCTGAGCGATTAGGAACGACTCGCGAGCAACTATAGAAAGATCACGGGACGAATGCTGTGATCAGTCTCACAATAAAAATTCTGACAAAAAGAAAGGGCGCCATTTGGCGCCCTTATTGTTAAATCGAGTTGTATTAAGTAAAGCAGTGCAGTCTACTCTCCGGTCTTCGCCAGCGATTCAATGTGTGCCTGGAACATGTCGTTAGATACCTTTTGTCGAAGTTCTTCGACGGAGCTTTCATAAGGCGGCGGCTTGGAAGCCCTTGAGTCTTCCCTGAGAATGACGTGCCATCCAAACTGTGTCTGCACGGGTTCTTTCGTGAACTGGCCATTTTCGAGCGCACCAACCGCGTCAGAGAACTCAGCGACCATCTGTGTTGGAGAAAACCAATCCAGGTCACCGCCATTTGGGCCTGTCGGGCCTGTAGATTTCTCTTTGGCCAGTTCTTCGAAATTGCCACCATCATTCAATTGCGCGATAACGCCTTCTGCTTCTCCCTGCGTGGCAAGAAGAATGTGTCGTGCCTTGAAATCCAGAGGAGGGTAAAGAGCCAGCTGTGACTCATACTCTTCGCGTAGCTGCTCGTCACTGACGGCCACATTCTCGAAATAGTCAGCAGCGGCCGCCTGAAAAATGATGCTATATTTTTGCAATTCGATCTGTGCTGCAACGCCAGGGTCAGCCGCGAACTGGCTCGACGATTCGTCAGTTGCCAATGCGTAAATATTGCGTAACTCTGTCATCAAGAATTCACGCTGCTCCGGGGTAGCCTGTGCACCCTGTCCGCCGAGCCTGCTTTGGAAGTACAAATCAACGACCGAACTGTCGACGTCCACGCCGTTGATGGTGAATATGGTCTCGGCACTCGCCTGGCCGACCGAAAGTGCTCCTGCCGCCAGCAAAGCGATCGTAGTGATACGCTTGCCACGACTATAGGAACGGTGCAAAAAGTCCATGTCTAGGGTCCTTTGGTGGGGTGTTAAAAGTCGAAGTTTAGTGAATTAGCGCTCAGACGGAGTAAATGCCTTGATCCGGAGCGCGTGAATATCTGTCTGCAGTAGCTGAGTCAGCGCATCATAAACCATTCTATGCCGTGCGACTCGGTTTTGGCCCTCAAATTCGGCAGAAACGATCGTGACATCGTAGTGCCCTTTCCCGTCCTTAGCGCCCTCATGGCCCGCATGTAATTGACTCTGATCCTTGATCAATAGTTCCGTCGGCCCGAACTGAGCCTCGAGCACATGCCGAATTGATGCGAGGCGGCGGTCGGTCACGGCAATACTTTCTTGAATGGCTTAACAATGACGCTCCGGTAGACGCCGGCGGCGACGTAAGGGTCGTCATCGGCCCAGGCCTTCGCTTCAGAGAGAGACGGGAAGTCAACCACGACGAGGCTGCCACTGAACCCCGCATCACCAGGATCGCTGGCGTCAATTGCCGGATGTGGACCAGCAATGAGTAATCGGCCGTCTTCGACCAGATCATTCAGGCGTTTGAGATGCGCATCTCTTGCACCAAGTCGCCTGGATAGACTCTTTTCCACGTCTTCGCTGATGATTGCATACCACATGAGTCAGGATTCCGTCTCACTGGTTTTCGCCGGGTCGCCACCAACCTTGGTTAGCCAAATGGCTTGCCCGATGATGAATAACAGGCTGAGGCCCATTAGGCCAAACACCTTGAAGTTCACCCATATCTTCTCGCTATAGGTGTACGCAACATAGATGTTGAGTATGCCGGCGACAATGAAAAACGTAACCCAGCTCATATTGAGTCTTAGCCATTGCTCCGTGCTGAGAGTTGCTGCTTCGCCGAACATTCTCTGAACAATAGGTTTTGTGCCAACCCATTGGCTGCCCAGGAACACCAGCGCGATTACCCAATTGAGTACAGTTGGTTTCCAAAAGAGAAAATAGGGGTTGCGGAAATATAACGCGGCGCCCCCGAAAACCAGCAGGGCCGCAGTCGATCCCACGTACATCCGGTCCAGTTTTCCGGTCAGGAACCATTTTGCTGCCAGGCCGATCGGCATGGCAGCCATGAGTACGATGATCGCAAAATACAGATCTTCGTATATATAGGCGCCAAGAAAGGCCAGGAGTGGCAGGAAATCCGCGAGAATTTGCACAGCTAGAGTCAGTTCGATCTGGTCACGTGGGGCCGAATAATAGCCTAATTTCAACATTAGTCGAAACTAGTCATTTATGCGGGCGAGAGTTCAATTGTGTCGTTACAATCCGCGCATGGCGCGTCTAGTCGAAATTCACCCAGCCAACCCGCAGCAAAGACTGATTGCGGAAGTTGCCGCTACCATTCGTAGCGGTGGGATAATTGCCTATCCAACAGATTCCAGCTATGCGCTCGGCTGTCACATCGGTGATAAGCGGGCAATGGATCGTATTAGCCAGATTCGTCAGACAGACAAGAATCACAATTTCACCCTGATCTGCAGCGATTTGTCCGAAATCAGCCTGTTTGCGAAAGTTGAGAACTGGGCCTACCGTCTCATCAAATCCTTAACCCCCGGACCCTATACATTCATTCTCCTGGCGACGCGCGAGGTGCCCAAACGACTTCAGAATGCGCGCAGGCGCACTATCGGATTGCGGGTTCCGGACAATGCCATTGTCCGGGCTCTCCTCGAAACACTCGGCGAGCCCATTATGAGTTCAACCTTGCTCTTGCCCGGCGATGACCTGCCACTTAACGACGTCTATGAGATCGAGGATCGCATTGGCAATAGCATTGATGTCATCGTGTCTGGTGGGTCGGCCGGAATTGAGCCGACCACCGTTCTTGACCTGACCGGCGGCTCGATAGAGGTATTGCGCAGGGGCGTCGGCGATGTGAGTTCCCTTACGTGACCCAAAAGAAATGAACTGGACGCAGTCGCACGTAAGTAGGCTAAAATGCGGCTTCTTCGCCCGAGAATTGCATGAAACCTGAACTGAAAGTGCTGACCAGCAAAGACGCCCCGAAACCCGCCGGGCAGGAGGAGCAGCAGCCGGCTCAGGGCGAAATGCCTTTCGCTGTAGTCGATGGTGAGCCGGTAACCCAGCTGCCGCAGGACCTGTACATTCCGCCGTATGCGCTACAGGTCTTCCTGGAGGCCTTTGAAGGCCCACTGGATCTTCTGCTTTACCTGATTCGCCGGCAGAACCTGGATATCCTGGATATTCCGATCGCGGAAATTACGCGTCAGTACGTCGAATACATCGAGTTAATGAAAGAACTGCAGCTTGAGCTTGCTGGAGAATACTTGCTGATGGCGGCCATGCTCGCTGAGATCAAGTCTCGGATGTTGTTGCCACGAGCTGAAACCGAAGAAGAGGAGGAGGAAGATCCTCGTGCCGAGCTTGTGCGCCGATTGCAGGAATACGAGCGATTCAAGAAGGCGGCTGACGATTTGAGCGAACTCCCTCGCCTGGAGCGCGATGTCCACGTAGCTACCGTCGAAGCCCCGGAACGAAAAATTACAACACAGATGCCAGATGTCACGCTGAAAGAGTTGCTGCTCGCGTTTCACGATGTTTTGAAGAGAGCAGAGATGTATTCCAATCTGCATTTGCAACGGGAACCGCTTTCGGTCCGTCAACGAATGTCCGAAATTCTTGTCCGGATCAAGGGAAATTCTTTCGCATCGTTTGCAGATCTCTTCGATGCCGAAGAGGGACGCATGGGAGTTGCCGTTACTTTTATCGCAATTCTTGAGCTCTTGCGTGAGGCGGTCATCGAGGTGGTGCAGGCCGGGCCATTCGCACCGTTGCATGTGAGAGCAGCTTCGACAGTACGACTGGTCGCCGATGATGGCGAGAATGTCGATTCCGCGTCAACCTGAATAATTCGAATAAAGTGAAGAGACCGATCCGAAATGGATGACAAGGCAATTAAATATTTTGTTGAAGCGGCCCTCCTGGCTGCAGGCCGGCCGTTGAGTATCGACCAGATTCAGAAGTTATTTGACCAACGCAGCGCACCTGAGAAGTCCCAGATCAGGCAGGCGATAAGTAGCCTGCTCGACGACTATGCTGACCGAGGAATCACAATCTCGGAAGTTGCATCCGGATTCCGCATGCAAATAGAAGGGGAGATGGTTGAAAGGCTGCAGAAACTCTGGGAGGAGCGGCCGCCACGCTATTCTCGCGCGCTATTCGAAACGCTCGCTCTGATTGCGTATCGCCAACCGATGACGCGCGGAGAAATTGAGGAAATCCGTGGTGTAGCCGTCAGCTCAAACATCATTCGTTCTCTGCTTGAACGCGAATGGGTTCGTATCGTCGGTCACCGGGATGTCCCCGGGCGCCCCGCAATGTTTGGCACGACCAAACAGTTCCTGGACTATTTTGGCCTCAAAAAGCTTGAAGACCTGCCGCCCTTGGCTGATCTGTCCGATTGGGAAAGTCTTCGTGTGCAACTCAATCTTCCCGCAGTGGAAGAAGACGCAGCACCGGAGGAAAATGAATATCCGACCGAGGCAATCGACGTACCGGTCCTGTATTCGGACGATCAGGCCGAGGCTGATGATGTTGACGCGGCTCTTGCCGGCGCAGATATCGAACCGATCGCTGCCACGGAATGGCCGGACCCAAACGAAAACGTGGTTGTCGTGCAAACCAGCGACGTCACAGATGTAACCGATGGTCACGAAGATCGAGAGAGCGCTGACGCGACGCAAACCGGCTCCTGATGCCGGAAAGAGTTCAAAAGGTATTGGCGGCCGCCGGCCACGGTTCGCGCCGGGCAATTGAGGGCTGGATAAGAGAGGGCCGCCTTACGATTGACGGGCGGGTTGCCAGCCTCGGCGAGCGTGTCGCTGGAAGCGAAAAATTCGTCCTGGATGGCCGACCGCTGCGAGTGCGGACGTCGACTGTTCCGCACCGGCACATCGTCTATCACAAACCGGACAACGAGATCACCAGCCGCTCTGACCCGGAAGGACGCCGGACAGTGTTCGAGTCCATACCTGAACTCACAGGTTCCCGTTGGGTTGCTGTCGGCAGACTGGATATGACGACCACCGGTCTCCTTATTTTCACGACCGATGGCACATTAGCGAACGCATTAATGCACCCTTCATCAGAACTTGTACGACGCTATGCGGTACGTGTGCACGGTGCGCCATCACCGGCCGAAATAGACAGGCTGCGATCAGGGGTTGAGCTGGACGATGGGCCCGCTGCGTTTGATTCGATTGAGGCCGCTGGCGGCGAGGGTGCCAATCGATGGTTTAATGTCAGTCTGAAAGAAGGTCGCAATCGCGAGGTGCGCCGTATGTGGGAGGCAGTCGGCTACCAGGTCAGTCGTCTCATGCGCGTAGGCTACGGTCCTCTCGACTTGCCGCGCAATTTGCGGCGTGGCAAGTACCAGCCTCTGACTCCCGGTCAAGTCCGGCTCTTGTATCGAGTTGCCGGCCTGAAACTTTCAACAGCATCCGCTGAACCTGCGGTGCGACGCGGTGTTCGAAAAGCTCAAAAAACAAAGCCAAAAAAACATTATAAATCAAAAAGATAAGATTTATAATTAATGTGCATTATCATTGCAGATCAATGCTCTCGCCGGTCACTCCCTTGCTATCCGGTCCGAGAAGAAAAACGTACGCGGGCAGGATGTCTTCAGGTAGCACGAGCTTGTCCCGGTCTTCGGCTGGATAAGCCTCCAAGCGCATTTTTGTCCTGACTGGTCCCGGGTTAATGCAATTCGAGCGCAGCGGCGTATGCCGGTTCTCGTTGGCAATCATTTGCGACAAAGATTCTGTTCCAAACTTCGATACGGAATAGGCACCCCAAAACGCCTTGCCCACACGTCCGACACCGCTGCTCGTGAATATGATGCTGGGGTCCGGTGCATTCTTGAGTAGTGGCATCAGGTGTTGGGTCATCACGAACGGTGCGGTCAGGTTAACGTGCAGCACTCGTTGCCAGTCGGTGATGTCGTATTGCTCGATGGACAGTCGCGGGCCGAGGATCCCGGCGTTGTGGACCAGGCCGTCAAGGCGGCCGAACTCTTTATCAACGCTAGCGGCCAGCTCGGCATAAGCGTCGCCATCGGCCATCGACAGGTCCAATACCACGATCGATGGTCTTTTGGTGCCCTCGATGGCCTCGATCTCATCGTAAACTGCCTCGAGTTTTTTCGTACTCCGCCCATGCAGGATGACCTGTGCGCCCAACTGCGCGGTGTGTAATGCAAGCGCGCGGCCGATGCCGTCATTCGCGCCGGTTATCAGGATAACGCGACCTTCGAGTACGTCTGCACCGTACTCGTAGGATTTTGGATCAATGCTCAATCGGACGTCCTTCGGGGTGTGTGGCCTTGGTTATTGAATCATTTTGTCGCCAGCTTCGTCGTCGGCTTCGGTCTGCGGCTCAACGAGAGATCGCGGCACTGCTTCGATGGTTTCTATTGCCTCGATCTCTTTCTTGGGGTGAATGCCCAACTCGACGAATTTACGTGCGCCGGGCAGGACTTTGCGTTCGAGTGATCCCATGGCGCGATTATAATTGTCTACGCTGCTGGAAAGCTGTTTGCCAACCTTGTTCAGATGGCTGACGAAAGTACTTAGTCGCCCGTACAAATCTTCGGCAAGCCCGCGAATCTCTTCGGCGTTGTCGGCGAGCGCAAGCTGGCGCCAGCCGTAGGCTACCGCCTTTAGCAGCGCGACGAAACTGGTCGGCGTCGCCAGGATGATTTGTTGCGACAACGCCGTCTCGATCAAGTCCGGATCTTCGTTTAACGCCGCGCTCAGGAACTGATCGCCAGGGATAAACAGGATGACGAACTCGGGGCTCCTCGAAAATTGCTTCCAGTACGCTTTGCTGGACAGCATTCGGATATGGTTGCGTACATTGCGCGCGTGCCGCGTTAGTCCTAGTTGACGCTGAGCATCATCTTTTGCTTCCACCGCCTCCAGGTACGCATCCAATGGCGTTTTCACGTCAACCACAAGCTCGCGCTGATCAGGCATGCGCACAATCATGTCCGGACGAATGCTTTTCTCGTCCGAAGCGGAATGCACCTGCTCCTGAAAATCGCAGTGCTCTACCATCCCGGCAAGTTCGACCAGTCTTCTAAGCGTAATTTCGCCCCAACGGCCGCGAACCTCGGGTCGGCGCAGCGCTTTCACCAGGTTTTGGGTTTCCTGCGCAAGCGACTGCTGGCTGAATTGCATCGATTTGAGCTGCGCTTTTATACCGCCATAGGCTTCGCTGCGCGATTTTTCGAGATCGGCTATTTGCTGCTGAGATTGCTGCAATGCGTCCCGAATGGGCTTTACCAGGTTCTCGACCGCCTGTTCACGATCGCCCAGCTCGCGTTTCGCGCGTTCCTGGTGGGTACCGAGGTTCTGTTCAGCCAGGCGCAGAAACGTCTCGCTATTGGCCTTTAGCGACTGATTGGCCAGCTCGGAAAATGCTGTAGCAAGCCTGGTTGTGGCTGCGTCGTAGGCTGCGTCCCTTTCAGCCTGCAGGGCGTCCTGGTCTTTTATTCGCGTCTCAAGGAGCCGAATGTCGTCGGCCAGGCGTCGTTGCCGCGACCGTGCAAGCAGCCAGGCTATCAACGCACCGAGTAATAGGCCGGCAGCCAGCGCAGGACCGCCAAACTCAATCCACAAGGGGTTGATCTGGATCGTGTTCATCAGGTGTCCAGACTAACGCCTTTCAGGAGTATTGTGGTGAGTTCCTGCGTATCTTTCACGATGATGTCCGCCCCCCAGGCACTCGGATCATCGTCGGCAGGAATGTAGCCGTAGCTCGCGGCAATTGTGAACATTCCGGCTGCTTTACCGGCTTCGATGTCCCTTGCGGCATCACCGACGTATACCGTCTTATGCGGTGCAATACCCGTATGCCTGCAGGCGAGCAGCATCGGCGCCGGATCAGGCTTGCGCTCTGGAATCGTATCGCCGCTGATCATGCAGGCGGCGCGTCTTCTGAGATCAAGCGCATCCAGGAGCGGCACAGTCATTCGCGCCGGTTTATTGGTCACGATTCCCCATGGAATAGCGGCTTCCTGCAGAATATCCAGCAGACTTTCGAGCCCCGGGAAAAGCACCGAGTCCACGCAAACTGCTTCTTCGTAGCGGTCGAGATAATCCGTTCGAAGCCGCTCGTGCTCTTCGTCCGACACATTCGGAAACGCCAGATTTATCAGGCCGGCTGAACCATGCGACACGTTTGATCGTGCCAGCTCATATTCTATGGGTTCGTGTCCTTCATCTCGAAGCTGGTTGAGAAGCACGCCGACCATATCCCTTGCGGTGTCGATCAGCGTGCCATCCAGATCGAATAGCACGGCGTCAAATTTGGGTGAAGGGGTCAAATTATTCAGATTCCGATCGCCGAAAATGCATCATGTAATTCACGTCCACGTTTTCTCCCAACGAATAGTCACGCGTGACCGGATTGTAGTGGAGTCCGATACTGCTCATCAGTTCGAGCCCTGAGTTCCGAGCCCATTCGGCAAGCTCGGAGGGTCGTATAAATTTTTCGTATTGGTGGGTGCCGGCGGGCAAGAGCTTTAGCAGATACTCGGCGCCAACAATGGCAAACAAAAAGGATTTGGGATTCCGGTTGATGGTGGACAAGAATATGTCTCCGCCGGGTCGAGCCAGTTGCGTGCAGGCTGCGATGACGGTTCGCGGTGAAGGGACGTGCTCGAGCATTTCCAGGCACGTAACGACGTCGAACTCGCCGCTCATTTCGTCCGCGAGATCTTCAGCTGTCGACTGTCGATAGACGACGTCTGTTCCCGATTCTGCCTGGTGCAGTCGCGCCACAGCCAGGGGCTTTTCTGCCATATCGATCCCGGTCACCTGAGCCCCGGCCTCGGCCATTGATTCGGCCAAAATGCCACCGCCACAGCCGACGTCGAGGACCCTTTTGTCGCGCAGCGGTGCGCGTTGCCGAATGTAGTCCAGGCGCAGGGGGTTGATTTCGTGTAGCGGTCGAAAATCACCTTGCGGATCCCACCATCGCGATGCCAGGGCGTCGAACTTCGCGATCTCAGCGGGATCTACATTTTGCGGTGCAGCAGTCATTATGCTTCCTGTTCCAATTTGTGGTCGATTCTATCCCGCCATTCGCGGCTTCTTCGCAATATGTCGGCCTCGTCGGCCTGGAGGAGCTTGCCGTTTTCGACCTGGTGCCGTCCGGCGACCCAAACGTCGCGAACCTGGTTTGAATGGATGGCATAGACTATCTGTGATATCGGGTCGTAAACAGGCTGGCTGTTGAGGCGCATCAGGTCAATGGTGGCAAGGTCTGCCCATTTGCCGCTTTCAATGGAACCAACCTGGTCAGCAAGGCCGAGGGCCTCGGCCCCGTTCAGCGTGGCCATTCTCAGCGCTGTGGCGGCGGGCAACGCCGTTGCGTCATTTACCCTTGTTTTGGCCAGCAGGGCCGCGGTACGCATCTCGCCAGGCATATTGAGCAAGTTGTTGCTTGCCGCGCCATCGGTCCCCAACGCGACTGTAATGCCGGCTGCCTGCATCTCCGCAACTTTCGCAATCCCGTCAGCGAGCTTGAGATTGGAATTGGGGCAGTGTGCAACCTGTACCCCGGCATCGGCGAAACGCGAGATTTCCTCATCGGTCAGATGTACTGCGTGTACAGCAAGCAGCGAAGAATTGACGAGGCCGAGTCGCTCGAGCCGATCGAAGGGCCTCTCCCCGGTAGCGGCCACTGCATCTTCGATTTCCTGTGCTGATTCATGCAAATGAATCTGGATGGGTTTGTCGAGTTGATCTGCCAGCACCCGGAGCTCGACGAATGACTTGTCGGATACCGACGCCGTCGAATGCGGGGCAAACGCGCTCGAGATCAATGCATTCTCCGCATATCGATCGTGGACAAGCTCAGCACCCTTGCTCATGTACTCGGCGGCGTTCTCCGCCCAGGGTGTTGGAAACTCGAGGACCGGGGTCGCGACCACAGCGCGCATATGCATGTCTTCGGCTGTTTCGGCCACGATTTCCGGGTAAAAGTACTGGTCGCTGAAACACGTACAACCAGACAACAACATTTCGGCGAGCGCCAGACGCGTGCCATCGCGCACGAACTCGGTGCCGACCCAGCGATTTTCGGCCGGCCAGATGGATTCTTTGAGCCAACGCTCGAGCGGTAGGTCATCCGCCAAGCCGCGAAGCAGCGTCATCGCAGCATGGGTGTGTGCATTGACGAATCCGGGTATGAGCACGTGGCCAGGACGTTCTATCGTTATACCGGGTGCATACTTGCTGCGCGCAGCCCCGGCAGGCAAGAGGTCGACAATTCGCCCGTCGGTGACGGCCACACAGTAATCAGTCAATACAAGGCCATGTGGCTCGACGGGAATACACCAGCCGGCCAGAATCAGGGTGTCACAGTGCTGCATTCGGTCTGCTTTGAGCGGGGTTTGGGAGGGCAAGTATAACGGCCCGAAACGAGACGTCTATATGTGGCATTAATCGCCAGTAATCGATGCTGCAGAGCCGATTCCTGTGGTATTATTAGGGCCTTGAATCACGTCGTTTCGACGCGCGTTTCATGCCCCGGAAAAACAGGAAATATTTCCAAAAAGCACCCAATTTTTGTCGCGGCTAATTCTCTGTAAATTACACGGAATTGCATCGACATGGTGAATTATTATGTCTGAAGTTGGTCAGGAGATTCTGTCTGTAAGCCTCGAAGACGAGATGCAGCAGTCTTACCTGGATTATGCCATGAGCGTCATCGTCGGACGGGCACTGCCCGATGTCCGCGATGGCCTGAAGCCCGTTCACCGGCGGGTCCTGCATGCCATGCGGGAACTGGGCAACGACTACAACAAGCCCTACAAGAAATCCGCCAGGGTTGTCGGTGACGTCATCGGTAAGTACCACCCCCACGGGGATTCCGCGGTATACGACACGATTGTGCGCATGGCCCAGCCATTCTCGATGCGCTACATGCTGGTTGACGGGCAGGGCAACTTTGGATCGGTCGATGGCGACGCGCCAGCCGCAATGCGCTATACCGAAGTGCGTATGGCAAAGATTGCGCATGAGATCCTTGCTGACCTGGACAAAGAGACAGTCGATTTCATTGAGAACTACGACGGGTCCGAATCAGAGCCGTCGGTGATGCCGACTCGACTACCGAACCTGCTGATCAATGGATCATCCGGGATCGCGGTTGGCATGGCGACCAATATTCCGCCACATAATCTGACGGAGATCGTTAGCGCCTGCCTGGCAATGATTGAGAATCCTGCGATCGATGTCCAGGGACTAATGGAGCACGTTCCAGGTCCCGATTTCCCGACAGCCGGCATCATCAATGGCGCTGGCGGAATATATTCGGCCTATAAGACGGGCCGTGGTCGGGTGCATATGCGGGGGCGCACGTCGATCGAGACGATCAATCAGCGCGGCAAGGAAGCGATTATCGTCACCGAGTTGCCATATCAGGTCAATAAGGCGCGGCTGATCGAAAAAATTGCTGACCTCGTTCGGGAAAAGCGTATCGAGGGCATCAGCGAGCTTCGGGACGAGTCCGACAAAGATGGCATGCGCATCGTAATAGAGCTGCGCACTGGCGAAATGAGCGACGTCGTCCTCAATAACCTCTACAAGCAGACCGCTCTGCAGAGTGTTTTTGGCATCAATATGGTGGCGCTGCGTGAAGGGCAGCCAAAACTACTCAATCTAAAGCAGGTGCTCGAGTCCTTTCTGTCGCATCGCCGCGAAGTTGTTACTCGTCGAACGATATACGAACTGCGCAAAGCCAGGGACAGAGCGCATGTTCTGGAAGGCCAGTCGGTGGCGCTGGCAAACATTGACGATGTAATAAAGCTGATAAAAGAATCGCCGTCGCCGGCAGAGGCGAAAGCCGGATTGATGGCGAAAACCTGGTCTCCGGGCGCAGTCACCGGAATGCTGGAAAAAGCAGGTGCGACAGACACACGTCCGGATTTCCTTGAAGAAGGCTTCGGTCTCGACGGTGACCAGTATCGCCTGTCGGCGGTACAGGCGCAGGCCATTCTCGATCTAAGGCTGCATCGTCTGACTGGTCTCGAGCAGGAAAAAATACTTAAAGAATACAGAGATTTATTAGATAAAATTAAAGAGCTTTCTACTATACTTTCAGACCCGGACGAGCTGCTTCGAGTCATTCGGGAGGAGTTGGTCGAAGTTCGCGATGCCTATGGCGACGAGCGTCGTACAGAGATCAATCAGGATCACAGCGACCTTCAGGACGAAGATCTAATACCGGAGGCGGAGGTTGTGGTGACATTGTCCCACGGCGGATACGCCAAGGCCCAGTCGATCGATGCCTATCAGGCGCAGCGACGTGGTGGCAGGGGCCGCTCTGCGGCAAAAGTTAAAGATGAGGACTTCATCGATAATCTGTTTGTCGCCAATACCCACGATACGATTCTGTGTTTTTCGAGCCTCGGCAAAATGTACTGGCTCAAGGTTTACCAGGTGCCGCAGGCAAGCAGAGGATCGCGTGGTAAACCTATCGTCAACCTGTTGCCATTGGGCGAAGGTGAGCGCATTAACGCGGTCTTGCCAATTCGGGAGTTTGACGAGAACAGTTTCGTATTCATGGCGACCAGCCGTGGCACGGTTAAGAAAACGCCACTGAGCCTGTTCTCAAGACCACGTTCCAGCGGCATTATTGCGGTGGATCTACGCGATGGCGACAAATTGGTCGACGTTGCTATTACAGACGGAAAACGCGAGATCATGTTGGTCGCAAGCCATGGCAAAGCGATCCGCTTTAGCGAGGCAGATGTTCGGCCAATGGGTCGTGGCGCCGCCGGTGTGCGTGGCATCAAGCTTCCTGCAGGCCACGAAGTCATCGCGTTGGCAATTGTTGGTGAAGGCATGATTCTGTCGGCGACAGAAAACGGCTTTGGCAAGCGTACGGCGATCGATGAATTCCCGGTTCAGGGCCGCGGCGGTCAGGGCGTTATCGCCATTCAAACGACAGAACGCAATGGGCGGACGGTCGGCGCGATCCAGGTTGCCGACGAAGATGAGGTCATGTTGATCAGCTCCGGTGGCACGCTCGTGCGTACGCCGGTGAGCGATATCTCAATTATCGGGCGCAATACGCAAGGCGTCACGCTCATCAGGGTGGAAGGCGGCCAGCGTTTGGTCGGGCTGGCGCGCATAGAATTTATTGAGGATGATGCCGAAGAGTAACAACGCCGTAGTCTTCATAATTCACAATTCTTCTTTATCGAATCAATAGGTCTCATATCCATGTCTCGCGTATTCAATTTCAGTGCGGGTCCGGCTGTCATACCGGATGCTGTGCTTGAACAGATCCGTCAGGATATTCCGGATTGGAACGATATCGGGATGTCTGTCATGGAGATCAGCCACCGTAGCAAGGAATTCGTGGCGGCAGCTGCGAAAGCGGAACAGGATCTGCGCGACCTGCTTGCAATACCGGATAACTACAGCGTTCTGTTTCCGCAAGGTGGTGCCTCACTACAGTTCGCTATGGCGCCATTAAACTTGTCGACTCCGGGACAGACGGTGGACTACGTTCAAACGGGCAGTTGGTCCAAGAAAGCGATAGGCGAGGCAGGCAAGTTTTGCGAAGTCAATGTCGTTGCGGATAGTTCCGACAAGAACTTTACCTATGTTCCGCCTGAAAGCAGCTGGAAACGCAGTGAAAACTCCGCGTACCTGCATTACTGCGCCAACGAGACTATTGCGGGCGTTGAGTTCCCGTTTGTTCCGGATACAGGAGACACGCCGCTGGTCTGCGACATGTCGAGCACAATTCTGTCACGTCCTGTTGATGTCAGTCGATTTGGGGTGATCTACGCGGGCGCTCAGAAAAACATCGGTCCGGCTGGAATTACGGTCGTCATTGTCAGGAAAGATTTGCTTGGCAATGCGAGGTCAGGCACGCCAAGCCTTCTCGATTATGCCGTTTATGACAAGTCGGGCTCGATGAGCAATACGCCGCCGGTTTTCGCCTGGTACGTCGCGGGGCTGGTGTTCGCCTATCTGAAGGCGCAAGGAGGCCTTGAAGCCGTGGCTGCGGCGAACGAGCGCAAGGCAAAGAAACTTTATGCTGCGATTGATGCATCAGAGTTCTACAGCAATCCAGTGACGATTGATTGCCGCTCGTGGATGAATGTTCCGTTCGTGCTTCGCGATGCAGGCCTCGATGCGCAATTTCTTGAAGAGGCGTCTGGGGCCGGTCTGGCTAATCTCAAAGGGCACCGATCCGTTGGTGGAATGCGCGCTTCGATATACAACGCCATGCCCGAAGCAGGTATCGACGCTCTGATCCGGTTCATGCGCGAATTCGAGAAAACGCATGCCTGAAGATGCAGCGTCAGAGTCTAATTCTGAATTCAATTTATCTGATCTTCTGTATTATCCCGCCACTCAATTCACTCATTCAGAAACGGTTTAAATGTACAAAATACAAACACTGAACAACATCGCCGCCGCAGGGCTGCAGCGGCTGCCCGCCGAGCGATTCGAAGTTTCAGCAGACGCCACGGATCCGGACGCTATTATCCTGCGTTCGCACAATATGCATGACATGGAGATTCCAGATTCCGTCGCGGCTATTGGTCGTGCCGGAGCCGGGGTGAATAATATTCCGATTACGGCGATGAGTGATCGGGGCATACCTGTATTCAATGCGCCGGGTGCGAACGCGAATGCCGTTAAAGAACTCGCTGTCGCTGGCATGCTGCTGGCGGCACGCAATATTTGTGATGCGAGAGACTACGTCAACGGCCTGACAGAAGAGGGCGACGCCCTGAACAAAGCTGTTGAGGCTGGCAAAAAGCAATTCGTTGGTTATGAATTACCGGGCAAGACTTTGGGTGTCATCGGGCTGGGCGCGATCGGCGTCCAGGTTGCCAATGTCGCTTTAGCACTGGGCATGAAGGTGGTTGGTTTCGATCCCGCGATTACCGTCAGGCGCGCCTGGCAGCTGTCTTCCGGCGTTGAGCAGGTGGAATCACTGGAGCAATTGTTCAAAGTCTCGGACTTTGTTTCCGCGCATGTGCCGCTAATCGAGGCGACCAAAGGGCTCATTGACGCTAAAGCAATAGCGATGATGGCCGATGGTGGCGTCATCATAAACTTTGCACGCGGCGGAATTACCGATCACGACGCGATAATTGATGCGCTCGATAGCGGTAAATTGCATGCTTTCATCACTGATTTTCCTTCTACGGACCTAATCGGTCGCGCGGGGGTTGTCGCGCTGCCGCACCTGGGCGCTTCGACAACACAAGCTGAAGAGAATTGTGCCGTGATGGTCGCCAACAACGTGCGCGACTATCTCGAGAACGGCAACATTCGTTTCTCCGTGAACTTCCCTGAGGCAATTATGCCGCGCAATGGCTCTTACAGGATCACCATTGCGAATGCCAATGTGCCTAATATGGTCGGGCAGATTTCGACCTGCCTGGCGACCGCGAGTCTCAACATCGAGGACCTGCTGAACAAGTCTGTGGGCGAGCTGGCGTACACGATCGTTGACCTTGACGGACCGGTTTCAGATGAGACGATCACCGCCCTGAAAAGTATCGATGGTGTATTGGCATTGCGAAATCTTGGCAAGCCGATATCCTGAAGTCTCCGCGAGTTAACGAACGAGTAGTTAGGTTTGGCAAAGGCAGAGAAAAAAGAAGCTGCGGCGATTGATCTTGCCTCCATTCGTGAGCGGATCGACACTGTCGATCGCGAAATTCAGGCACTCATCAACGAGCGGGCCAGGTATGCCCAGCAAGTCGGGATATCCAAGGGAAAGCTCACTGCTGCCGTGGATTATTATCGTCCCGAACGAGAGGCAGAGGTGTTGCGTGCTGTTCTGGATCGAAACGAAGGTCCGCTACGCGACGATGAAATGTTGCGCCTGTTTCGCGAGATTATGTCGGCATGTCTTGCCCAGCAGGAACCGCTGAAAATTGGTTTTCTCGGCCCGGAGGGCACGTTTACCCAGACTGCCGTTTACAAACACTTCGGGCACTCGGTCCGCGGTTTGCCATTCTCGACAATTGATGAAGTCTTTCAGGAAGTAGAGAGTGGCGCGGCCGATTTTGGTGTCGTACCGATCGAGAATTCCACTGAAGGGACTGTCAATCACACGCTTGATATGTTCCTCACCTCTCCTTTAAAGGTCGGGGGAGAGATTGAGCTGCGTATTGAGCAACATCTACTGGGAAACATGTCGGGACTCCATGATATCGAAAGAATCTGCGCGCACGAACAGTCATTGGCGCAATGCCGCGGATGGCTGCGCGAGTTCCTGCCGCAGGTAGAGCTGGTCGGTGTGAATAGCAACGCGGCGGGGGCACGTCGTGCCCGAGACGAAACGGGTACAGCAGCAATCGGCGGCGAGGCTGCTGCAGAAGTCTACGATCTCAAGATCATGGTCAACAATATCGAGGATCAGTCAGACAATTCGACCCGGTTCCTCGTGATCGGTCGAAAATTGCTGGCACCAAGTGGCGCTGATAAGACGACGGTCCTGGTTTCGACGACAGGCACCGGGGACGGCGCCGGAATCTTGCATTCCTTATTGCAGCCATTTGCGACGCATGGCGTGAGCATGTCGCGCATCGAATCACGACCCTCTCGCCGGAAGAACTGGGATTACGTCTTCTTTATCGATGTTGACGGTCATGCAGAAGAATCCCCGCTGAAAGAAGCGCTGGCTGAATTGCAGGAAAACAGCTCACTTTTTCGAATTGTCGGCGCGTATCCCAAAGCTATCCGCTAAGCAGATACCGTCATGAATTTCGTCGTCGAACCGTCTGCCCTTAAAAGCGACACGCTAACGGTGCCGGGGGATAAATCGATTTCCCATCGCGCGCTGATGTTGGGCAGCATCGCCAATGGGCAAACCCGAATTCGGGGCTTTCTCGCTGGCGACGATTGTCTTGCAACCCTTGGCGCATTGCGGGCAATGGGCGCCAATATCGACCAGCCCGCGGCAACGGAGGCGATTGTCGAGGGCGTCGGTAAGCATGGGTTGCGCAAGCCACCAGCGCCACTCGACATGGGCAATTCAGGCACTGCAATGCGTCTGTTTTCGGGATTGCTGGCCGGCCAGACGTTCGCGACAGAGTTGATCGGCGATGAATCTCTGAGCCAAAGGCCGATGAAGCGCGTCGTCATGCCGCTGGAAATGATGGGCGCTGCGATTCGGTCGAACGAGGGTAAACCCCCGCTGCGGATTCAGGGGCATCCGCTGGGGCCGATCCTCTACGCAAGTCCTGTTGCAAGTGCGCAGGTGAAGTCTGCCATTCTGCTGGCGGGTTTATATGCGGATGGCGATGTAACCGTCATTGAGCCAGCGATCACCCGTGACCATACTGAACGCATGCTCCGCACGATGGGGGTCGAGCTTAGTAGCGGAGAATCGCAGGTCTCTATGCGGGGCGGGCAGGAGCTAACCGGCATCGACATGCAGATTCCTGCAGATCTTTCGTCTGCTGCATTCGTCATACTTGCGACGATACTGGCGGCAGATGCAGCCGTGACGATCACCGGTGTTGGCGTCAATCCGACGCGCATCGGGGTCCTCGATATCCTGCAGGCGATGGGTGCGGAAATCTCTCTCGAAAATGTACGGCTTTTCGGCGAAGAACCGGTAGCTGATTTGACGGTCCGCTCGTCGAAACTGCAGGGCATCGAGGTCGATCCAGGCAAGGTTTCCCTGGCAATCGATGAATTCCCGGTGCTCTTTATTGCGGCCGCCTGTGCCGAAGGCAAGACTACGTTTTCCGGCATTGGCGAATTACGGGTCAAGGAGAGCGATCGAATCGCGACAATGGCCGAGGGACTAAGGGCCCTCAGTGTCGTTGTCGATGAGACGCCGGATGGGGCTGTAGTCCATGGGGGCAAGCTCTGCGGGGGTTCTGTCAGGAGTTGCGGCGATCATCGCATAGCAATGTCATTTGCCGCAGGCGCGACGGTTGCGCAGTGGCCCGTGCATATTGAAGGGACCGACGCTGTGAACACGTCATTTCCCGGGTTTGTTGCCTGCATGAAGTCGCTCGGAGTTAACATAATCGAGCAACAGGGTGCCCCAGTGGACGCGCTGTAATGAGTCAGGATAACGATAAAACACTGGTTATCGCTATTGACGGCCCCAGCGGGTCAGGCAAAGGGACAATCGCGCGACGGGTCGCAGCCGCACTGGGTATGCGCCTGCTCGATAGCGGTGCACTCTATCGTCTGGTTGCCCTGTCGGCCTCGAAACAGGGCCAGTCGCGCGCCGCGGCCGCGGAACTGGCGAAAATCGCGGCGACACTGGATGTCCGTTTTTCGACGGATGATGAGGGCGATGAGGAGGTCTGGCTGGAAGGTGAGGAGGTCAGCCGCGAACTTCGCACGGAGGAGTGCGGGCGAATCGCCTCTCAGGTTGCAGCGATTCCAGCGGTGCGCGAGGCGCTTCTGGGGCTGCAAAAGAGCTTCCGTCAGCCCCCGGGACTGGTGGCTGACGGCAGGGATATGGGCACAACGGTATTCCCTGATGCAACCTTGAAAATATTCCTTACGGCGAATGCCAGCGAACGTGCCCGAAGGCGCCATAAGCAGTTGAAAGACAAGGGTATTGATGTTAGCCTTGCCGCCCTTTCGCGGGACATCGAGGATCGTGACCGCCGGGATTCCGAGAGATCGGTAGCCCCGTTGCGGCCTGCAGCGGATGCCCGATTGCTGGATTCCAGCAACCTGACGATCAATGAGGTCACCCAGACCATTCTGGACTGGGTGGAATCGATCGAGCCACGCGAATAGATATTAATGGTGAGTCGGACATGAAGTCTGGCTCTTTTTTGTTCATAACCGTCAGCCACAGGACGTGGGAAGACGCATGGGTGAGGGTTGTTTTGATCCTCTTGGTTTAAATCTAATGTCAGAAAGTTTTGCAGAATTATTTGAAGAGAGTTTTGCCAGTCAACAAATAAAATCCGGTGCCATCATCACAGGCACTGTCGTTGCGGTAAACGATGATGTGGTTCTCATCAGCGCAGGTCTCAAATCAGAGGCCGTCATTCCAATAGATCAGTTTTATAACGATAAGGGCGAAGCCGAAGTATCAGTTGGTGACGAATTCGAGGTTGCGCTCGAGGCGGTCGAAGACGGGTTCGGTGAAACGAAGCTCTCTCGTGAAAAAGCCGTTCGTGCGCGTACGTGGATCGAGCTCGAAAAATCGTTTGAGAAGAGCGAAGTCGTTACCGGCATCATCAACGGCAGGGTCAAAGGTGGCTTCACTGTCGAGATCGACAATGTACGTGCCTTTTTGCCTGGGTCTTTGGTCGATGTTCGTCCAGTGCGTGACCCGGCTTACCTGGAAGGCAAGAGTCTCGAATTCAAGGTCATAAAACTTGACCAGCGTCGCAACAACGTTGTGGTGTCACGTCGAGCAGTTGTCGAACAGGAATACAGCGCTGAGCGCGAAGAATTGCTCGAGAGCCTGCAGGAAGGCAACACCGTGAAAGGCATGGTCAAGAATCTAACTGACTATGGTGCCTTCGTAGATCTTGGAGGAATCGACGGGTTGCTACACATCACCGATATGGCATGGAAGCGCGTCAAGCATCCATCTGAAGTTGTGAACGTCGGTGACGAAATTGACGTCAAGATCCTTAAGTTTGACAGGGAACGTCAGCGAGTATCGCTGGGTATCAAGCAACTTGGTGATGATCCCTGGCATGATCTCGCGCGACGCTATCCGCCACAGACGCGCATGTTCGGCAAAGTAACGAACATTGCGGATTATGGTTGCTTCGTAGAAATCGAGGAAGGCGTCGAAGGTCTTGTCCACGTTTCTGAAATGGACTGGACGAACAAGAACGTTAATCCGTCGAAGGTCGTTTCCATTGGCGAAGAAGTCGAGGTTATGGTCATCGAGATTGATGAGGAACGCCGACGTATTTCTCTGGGCGTCAAGCAGTGCCAGTCGAATCCATGGGCCGAGTTTTCATCTACAGTCAACCGCGGCGACAAAGTTGCGGGACAAATCAAATCGATTACTGATTTCGGGATCTTTATTGGCCTGGATGGCGGTATTGATGGCCTGGTGCACTTGTCTGATATTTCCTGGGATCTGCCAGGCGAAGAGGCAGTGCGCAACTACACGAAGGGTCAGGAAATCGAAGCCAGTGTTTTGGCTATCGATTCCGAGCGCGAGCGCATTTCGCTTGGCATCAAACAGCTCGACAAAGACCCGTTCTCCGGTTGGCTTGCAGCGCATCCGAAGAACACCGTTGTTAAGGGCACGGTCACTGAAGTCGACGTCCGCGGTGCAACGGTCGATCTCGGTGACGGGGTGACCGGAACACTACGTGCGTCTGAGTTGGCGCGCGGGCGTGTTGAGGATGCACGCACGATGATCAAAGTCGGTGATGAAGTTGAGGCCAAGTTCACCAATGTAGATAGAAAGAATCGCAGTGTGGCGCTTTCTATCAAAGCCAAGGAAGTTCATGAGGAAGCAGAGGCGCTCTCAAGTTATAAATCCGAGACTGCGGCCGGTACCAGTGGTACGACGCTCGGTGAGCTCCTCAAGGAAAAGATGTCCGGTGGAGCTAAGTAGATAAGGAGCCGACTTGTGCGCCAACCATAATTTAGTTGGGGCAAAGTAGAAAAAAAAGTAGCCCGGACCTCGCGGTCCGGGCTATAATCCCTTTATAATCGGTAGCTTATGAGATGGGCCAAGCAGGAACACAGCGAAGCGCATTATGACAAAATCAGAACTCATTGAAATGATCTCCAGAAAGCAGAAGCATCTGCCTGCAAAGGATGTTGAGCTTGCCGTCAAGCACCTGCTGGATCTGATGAGCGACTCTCTTGCTCGCGGCGAACGTATAGAGATTCGCGGTTTTGGCAGTTTTTCGCTCCATTTTCGACCGCCTCGAATCGGACGTAACCCGAAAACAGGTGAAGCTGTTGCGCTGTCCGGAAAATATGTGCCGCACTTTAAACCGGGCAAGGATCTGCGTGAGCGGGTCAACTCCAGTCGTCATCTCCCCATAAAAAATTAGACAGCCCTTACCTGAACCCGCCAGAAGCAATACACTGTCCCGGCAAATTGGGCTGGCGAGCGTTCTTGCTGACTGATTCGGAGTAGGTGCATGCTGAAGAAAATTGGCGTTGGACTATTAGTCATCATCATTTTCGTGGTGATGCTCTGGTTTACCAGTAACAATCCCGGACGCGTTGAAGTTGACCTGGCCTTCAGGACAATCACTCCGTCAATACCAATTGCATTCCTTGTGCTGTTTGTACTGGGATGGGCCTTCGGATTGCTGTGCGCCAGTGTATTCATGCTGCGCTTGCTAAACGAGCGGCGGCAATTGCGTCGTGCGCTGCGACACACGGAATCGGAAGTCTCAAGCCTCAGAAATCTGCCACTAGTCGATGCCGACTGAATCGACTTTCCTGCTTGCAGGTTTGTTTCTGTTGCTTGCGGCGGCAGGCTGGGCGCTTGGCCGTTTTGGTGAACGGGATGAAGATGAGGACGCGCCACCCCCGCTGAATATCGATTACCTGAAGGGGCTTAACTTTTTGCTTAATGAGCAAACAGACCAGGCCCTGGAGCACTTCCTTAAGATGGTGCGTGTCGATGACAAAACCATTGAGACTCACTTCGCGCTCGGTAGCCTATTCAGACGGCGTGGGGAAGTGGATCGCGCGATTCGAATTCACCAGAATATCATTGCCCGGCCCGACCTGGCGGCGGAGCAACGGGACCAGGCGATGTATTCGCTGGCGAAGGATTACCTGCGAGCAGGCCTTCTTGATCGGGCCGAGAACATATTTGCGCAGCTGGCCCAAGGGTCACGGTACCAGGTAGAGGCACTGGAAAATCTGTGTAAGATTTACGAGCAGGAAAGGGAATGGCAGCGAGCCATCGAGTCGGGACAGAAGCTCGAAGTGCTTAGTGGTAAATCGTTAGCACTGCAAATCGCTCACTATTATTGTGAGCTTGCCGAGCAAGCCGTTTCGAAAAAAGACTACAACGCTGCACGCGCGTTCGTAAAGAAGGCGCAGAGCGGCAGACCGAGGACGCAGCGAGGCGCCTTGACCCGCGCACACATCGCGCATGAAACCAACGACAGCAAGACGGCGCTGCGTCTTTATCACAGGATCATTGACGAAAACACCTACCTCATTACTGAGGCGCTGCCAGCGCTTGTAAAGATTCACGAAGATGAATCGACGATCAGGCAACTTGATAAGTCGCTGCGCTCTCTGTTGACGAAGACACCGAGCATGAAGACAGACGTCGCATACACGGCCATCGTCAATAACATCGGTGGAATCAGCATAATTGATGAGTGTGTCGAGGAGTACATGCTTAACGAGCCGACGCTGACTGAGTTTATAGATCTGCAGACTGTCAATGACGCGAACGACGCGGATCGAAACTCAGCACTCACTAAAGTCCGGGCGGCACTCAGCAAGCTGGCAGCAACAATTCCTCGCTATCAATGCAAGGAATGTGGGTTTTCGAGCCAACGATTATTGTGGCAATGCCCAAGCTGCCGTGACTGGGAGACGCAGCGTCCGTTTACTACTGTGAGTTTTGATACGCTTCTGCAGCGCAGCACAACGAGCCCCTGAACTTCATTTCCGGACAGTTTCCTTACTTTCGTTGGCGGTCATCAACGACCAAGCCGCCTATGCTCCTCGTGGTTCCATAAACGGACACCCAAAAAAGGAGTTTTCTAATGTTGAGAATCAGAGAGATTATCGCTATTGCGGCTTTAACGCTGGCTGCGGCCAGCATTGCGTTTGCCGGTCCCGTAAATGTAAACACCGCGGACGCAGAGACCATTTCTGCAGAATTGAAGGGAGTCGGAATATCCAAAGCGATTGCGATTGTGGAGTATCGCAAGGCGAACGGACCTTTTCGCAGTGTGGATGACCTGGCGCAGGTTAAGGGCATCGGTGAGAGAACGGTGGAGATTAATCGAGCCAATATCCTGGTTGCGGCCAAAAAATCCAAGTAGTCGATTTGCAACGCCCGTGCGTGCTGCGCCGGCTTTTGTCGGCGCAGCATTACCAGGTGGACGTGGAGATGACTGCCGATGTGACGGGCTACGCGTTATTCGACGGTCGAATTTCGTTATCATTCCGCATGCGTTCACTGAAGGGGTTTTTCTCTTGTCCAAAAAGGTTCGAGTTGCCGTATTTCCCGTAGCTGGCCGCGGCACACGGTTTTTGCCAGCCACCAAGGCCAGCCCGAAAGAGATGTTGCCGGTTGTTGATAAGCCGCTGATCCAGTACGCGGTGGAAGAAGCCATTGCCGCGGGCGTCACAAAACTCGTATTTGTCACTGGCGCCTCGAAACGGGCGATCGAGGACCACTTTGATACGGATCCGGAGCTGGAGCGCGCCTTAACCGATGGCGGCAAAAGCGAATTGCTCGAATCGATCAAGAGCATAATTCCTCGCGGCGTCTCCTGTATCTATATCAGGCAGGGCGAGCCTCTCGGACTGGGTCATGCGGTCCTATGTGCCAGGCCTGCTGTCGGGGACGAGCCCTTTTACGTGCATCTCGCAGACGACCTTATCGTAGGAGAACCGGCCTGTCTTGCGCAGCTGGCTTCTGAGTATGCCAGGCATGGCAGCAGCGTGGTTGCCGTCGAAGAAGTGCCAATGGAGAACACCTCGAGTTATGGCATCGTTGCCGTCGACGAGACCGCCAATGGGCAACAAATGACCAGTATTGTGGAGAAGCCGAATCCCAAGGACGCCCCGTCAAACCTGGCGGTCGTCGGCCGCTACCTGCTTGCGCCTGAGATTTTTGACAAACTGGAATCGACGGGCCGTGGCGCAGGCGGAGAGATTCAGCTTACAGACGCGATTTCGGATCTCCTGGACGATGCGGCGGTCTTTGCCCATCCGTTCATCGGCGAACGATATGATTGCGGCAGCAAGTTGGGGTATTTGCAGGCGACCGTATCGTGCGGTCTTGCGCATGCCGAAATCGGAGCTGACTTCAAGGCATATCTTGAGGGTTTGCTCGCAGACTAGGCGCGCATGCGTGAGTCGCGTTTTCGCTCAACTTCTTTCAGGAGCTTCTTGCGTAGCCTGATGCTCGTTGGAGTGACTTCCAGCAGTTCGTCGTCGTCGATAAACTCAAGCGCCTGTTCCAGGGAGTATCGAATCGGCGGCGTCAGGACGATATTTTCGTCGTTGCCGGCGGCCCGAATGTTGTTGAGCTGTTTCGCCTTGGTCGGATTCACGATCAGGTCATTCTGGCGACTGTGAATACCGACGATCATTCCTTCGTAAACTTCGTCGCCGTGGCTGGCCATGAGTTTGCCGCGCTCCTGCAGGTTGTACAGGGCATACGCGAGCGTTTTTCCCTGAACCATCGAAACCAGCACACCGTTGTTTCTTTGTCCGAGTTCACTCTGGATGTACCGGTCATATTTCTCAAACACGTGGTACATGAGCCCGGTTCCCGACGTTGCGGTGAGATACTCGGTCCTGAAACCAATCAGTCCACGAGTAGGAATTCGATAGTCCAGGCGGACTCGACCCTTGCCGTCGGGCACCATAGCCAACAGTTCGCCTTTCCTGTCGGCAAGACGTGTCATGACGCCGCCCTGGTGGCTTTCGTCGAAATCGACCGTCAACTGCTCCCAGGGCTCGAGCCTGACACCGTCCTCTTCGTGAATGATGACTTCTGGTCGCGAAACCGCCAGTTCGAATCCTTCACGGCGCATCGTCTCGATAAGCACGGAAAGATGTAATTCGCCGCGTCCGGATACGCGGAACTTGTCCGGATCGCTGGTTGGGTCAACCCGCAGCGCGACATTGTGCTTGAGTTCCTGGTCCAAACGTTCGCTGATCTGACGACTGGTCAGGTATTTGCCTTCTTTGCCGGCGAACGGAGACTTGTTGACCTGAAAGGTCATACTGATTGTCGGCTCGTCCACCGCGAGGGCGGGCAGACCTTCCGGGTGGTCCCGGGGACAAAGCGTATCCGAAATTGCCAGATTATCGATGCCACTAAAAACAATGATATCGCCCGCACTGGCGGACTGAATTTTGCGCCGTTCGAGTCCGTGAAATCCGTAGAGTTCGAGGACCCTCCCGTTCCGGGCCTTTCCATCGGCCGCAACGATACTGACTGGCGCATTGACCTCAATTTTCCCACGCTGAATGCGACCAATTCCAAGAACGCCAACGTACGAATCGTAGTCGAGACTCGAGACCTGAAGTTGCAGCGGGCCTTCCGGATCAACTGATGGCGGCGACACATTGCTGACAATCGCCTCAAACAGCGGCGTCATGTCACCATCGCGCTGATCGGAATCATTGCTCGAGTAACCGTTCAGAGCCGATGCGTAAACCACCGGGAAATCCAGCTGCTCGTCGGTAGCGCCCAGCCGATCGAAGAGATCGAATGTCTGGTCCAGAACCCAATCTGGTCGTGCGCCGTCACGGTCTATTTTGTTGATAACGACGACAGGCACCAGGCCCCGGGCAAACGCCTTCTGGGTCACGAACCGGGTTTGTGGCATCGGGCCCTCAACGGCATCTACGAGCAAGAGAACGCTGTCTACCATGGAGAGGACGCGTTCAACCTCGCCCCCGAAATCGGCGTGTCCCGGAGTATCAACGATATTGATGCGGTAGTCGTTCCATTTCAGCGAGGTATTCTTGGCAAGAATCGTAATGCCGCGCTCGCGCTCCAGATCGCTGGAATCCATTAACCTGTCGGGCACGGCTGCCCGCTCGCCCAGTGTGCCAGACTGTTGCAACAACTGGTCCACCAGCGTGGTCTTGCCATGGTCAACATGCGCAATGATGGCGATATTGCGAAGTCGCTCGATATCAGACATATGGATCGTTTTGGAGGGGGGTGCCGAGGAGGCGCGCATTATAGAGAGGGCGGGGACGAAATGATACGGTTCGCGCTCTGATTCCTGTGGCGGGCGTCAGCCGCAGGATTCTCTGGAAAGGCAAGGCAGACAGCCGAGCATGAAATTAACAGGCGTTTGTCCGCACCTAATAGTGTCGCTGGGGATGTCCCTGACTGTTCCAACGCACGCCCACAACTCCCGCGGCAATTTCGACGGCACGCGGAAAGTCGAGCTTTATGGCACGGTTGAGGAATTCAGCTGACGATAGCCTCACGTCTGCCTGGAGATCGATGTTCCCGGCGTTTCGGGATCGGCAGAGACCCGCGGCTCGTCGAGACGCATTCGGTCACCAGAGGCAGCGAATCGCCATGGATCGCCTTATGGTGCCATTAGCGTCATCGACAATGCCGCAATTGCAAACGTGAGCACTTTCCAGCGTGTGAAAAGATACTGCCGGTAGGTTTTGCTGAGTAATACCAGTGATTCGCGCTCACGAATCGCCAATGCGATCGCAACAAGGCAGGTAATAGCGTAGCTTGCGACGTAAAGCTTTAATCCCTGCGTTATGAGCATGGGCCCGGACACTATTTCAGATGGCTGTCGTACCAGGCGAGCCAGCGTTCAAACCGGTCCTTTTCAAAGCTGGGGCGCCTTATTCCGTGGTGCTCTTCAGGGTAAACCACGAGTTGTGTTTCCCGTCCCAGGCGCTTCATGCCGATATACATCTGTTCCGAATTGATAATCGGTACGTTCCAGTCCAGCGCGCCTCCCATCCACAAGGTCGGGGTAGTAATCGCCTCGATTCTTGAGAAAGGGGATAGTTCGACGTAGCGCGCCGGTTCTTCCCATGGCAACCCGAACTCCATTTCATACATCAGTTGATAATGATCATGTCCGTAATTTGCTGTAACGAGGCCAAGACTGGCGCCTGAGATCGCTGCGGCGAATCTCGTCGTTTGGGTGATCACGTAATTCGTCAGAATTCCACCATACGACCAGCCACCTACGCCGAGTCTGTCAGCGTCCACTAAACCGATGCTGATGCCGTGATCGACCGCGGCCATGACATCTTCAAAATCCTTGTCGCCCCAGGCGGCGACCGTACCCTGTGCAAATTCCTGTCCATACCCGGTCGAACCCCTCGGATTGGGCATGATGACCGCGTAACCGTTTGCGGCGAACAGCTGTGCGGTGTCGGAGAAGCGGTAGGTAAACTGGGAAGCGGGTCCACCGTGCAACCAGAGGATTGTCGGATACTTCTTCCCGGCGTCGTAATTCAAAGGCCGAACAAAAAATGCCTCAACAGGAGTGCCGTCCGCGCTTTCAAACTGCAGCTTTTCCACATTGGCAAGATCAACACCCTGCAAGGTAGAGCCATTGACGTCCGTGAGTTGTTCGAGATTGCCGTTGTTATAGGAAAAAACCTCAGCCGGCTGGTCGGCTTGATTCATCATTAGTGCGACGTTTCGGCCGGAAATCGAGAAATCACCGACACTCGCTTTGCGTTCAATAAGTCTTTGCAGGTCATCACCATCGGTTGCGACCGAAGCCAGATGATTCTGCCCGCTATCTTCGAGTCGAAAGTAAATCGTTCTTCCGTTAGCGGCGAACGTTGGCTGCGACAGGTTTCTGTCGAGCGACCCGGTAAGGATGTTTCGTTCGTCTTCATCAACTGCCGTTATAGCGAGGCGTCGTGTCGGCGTCAGTGCGGACCCGCCTATGTCCGGTCCCATCGATGATATATAAGCGATGCTCCGGCTGTCCGGACTCCATGCAGGAGAATAGTCACGACCGGGGTGTGTGGTCTGTCGCGCCAAAGAATCGGGGTCGTCGGCGTTCACAATCCAGATATCCGACCCGTAATTAAGGTCAGGGTTGTCCGTGCGGTCACTGACAAAAGCGATCAATTTGCCATTGGGGCTCCAGCTTGGATCCGAATCGTCAAAGTCGCCCGTCGTCAATTGAACCGCCTCGTCTTCTCCGGGCGTGTAGACGTAAATGTGTGTCCGCCGGTTATCGAGGTAGCCAACGTAGTCCTGTTTGAACTGCATTCGATCGATGACATGCGGCAGCGGTTTGTCGTCGTCGTCCTCGTCCTCGGTAAGGTCTGCCGGTTTTGGGTCCTGGATTAACAGCAGCAAGCGACTGCTGTCAGGGGACCATTCAAAACCGCTAATGCCCTGTTTTACACTGGTAACCTGAATTGCCTCGCCGCCAATTCGATTCAGGTTCCACACTTGCGCTTTAGCATCCTCACCCTTTGCCGCCTGAAAGGACAGATACTTGTTGTCCGGACTCCAGCGCGGATTGCTGGCCGAGTAGTCTGGCGATGTCATGGCAACCGGATCGCCACCGTTCGAAGCGACAACCCATATTTGTGACTGGGCTTCGTCTTCCTCCATGTCACGTGTTCGAACTGTGTAGGCCACCCATTCACCATCGGGACTGATCTCGGGATTTCCAACGGCTTTCAGTGCGAGCAGATCGTCTATACTGATCGGCCGACCGCTTTCCTGCGCAAACGACAGATAAGGCAGGGTAGCAAGAGTCATGATGAGTAGTTTGAATGAGATGTGCTGCATGTATTGGCTGTCCTTGTTCTCGATTTGCGCAAATTTGAGGATTGAGGGTACCTGTGGGTGTCCAGAAAACAGGCGCGAAAAGAATAGCGGAATTTCAATCAACCTACCATTTGGAGGCTGCGAGCTCTTTTTGCGATTAAGAATCGGGGCTTCAAATGGCCCTGATGCAGGTCGGCATGAATTCATCACGATGCTGGCGAAGACGAACGGCCTCCTGTCGGCAGCCCATCTGGAAAGCGCGTGGTGTTCGAATCTGGAGTGAGCGCGGGAATTACCGAGACAGAAATGCTACTCGCAAACCCAGTGAGATCAGGACGACTCCGAACACCCGCTGTACGACGTTCTGGCTTCGTTCGATAAAGCGGCGAACACCCGATGCTTCAAGCGTCAGAACAAGTGTTACCCAGAATAACGCGCACATCAGGAGCATAATTGCTACGAGCATAATTGTGGTCTCAACTGGAGTATCCGGTGTTATGACCGTTGTAAAAACGCCGAGGAAGAACAGTGTGCCCTTCGGATTGAGAACGTTGTTAAAGAACCCCTGGACGAACCACGTGCGGCTCAGCTGATGAGCATCGATAGAGGCGGTCCGCGTCATGTCATTGTGTCGAAAACTCGAGAAGCCGAGAAAGATCAAATAGGCCGCACCTGCAAGCTTAAGTACGCCGAAGGCGACAATACTATTAGCGATCAGCCATCCGATCCCGGCGACACAGTAGGTAACGTGTACAAAGTTGCCTGCAAGAATACCGAAAGACGTCTTGTAACCGGCTGACCTGCCGCCGACGAGAGTGTTTCTGATTACGATGACCATGTCCGGCCCGGGCGAGATCAGCACCAGGAATGTAACGCCGATAATTATCAAGATCTGATCAGGCAATCACACTACCCTCAAAATTCATGGACCAATCTAGTTTCTGATAAGACCTCAGTTTGATCAACTCTGGTTGTCTATGGGTATGCACTCAAGTGATCCAATAGTGATATATAGAAGCTCAAAGTAAAGTGCGTCGGCCGGTCCGGGACCGAATAGGAAAATGGAGCTCATTAGTGTTGGTTCTGCTGTGCAAATACTGTTCACGCTACTCTTGATCGCCTTGGCTCTCCGGTTTGTTTATCGGTTTGTCATCGATTTTCCGCCTTATCCGGGCTCCTCGCCGTTGCAGGGTTCGAAGGTGGAGGGCCTGATGGGTGAAGACGAGTTTTGGGCGCTGATTGATGAGTCGAAGCGCTTAAGCCGCGGCCGTTATGACGACCAGGTGGAAATCCTGACAGACCTCCTCGAACACAAGAGTCTGACAGAGATCATTGCGTTTGACATGGCGTTTGCCGCGCTGACAATGAGGGTGGAACAGTTCCGTTACTGGGAGCCGGTTTACGCCTTGAACTGGGGATGTTCGGATGATTGCTTTATTGATTTCAGGGCCTGGTGGATAGGTCAGGGAAAGAATAAGTTTTACTGGTCCGTGCGTTTCCCCAGATTGCTCTTCTTCTTTGCAGTCAGGGATGCATGGGAGCAATACGAGGGGCTTCAATACTGCGCTGCTGAGGCCTACAGGAACCTGAATGGCCGTGATATTCCCGCAGCTGATAGTGAGTATTCGGGATTGGACGATACAATTTTTAAGGAAAATCTCGCGTTCCTGAAGTACCCGGAATTGGCGTTACTTGCCTGGTAGCCGGCGATTAGCTGTCGCAATTCTCTTAATTACAATAATCTGTCATCCGGTCTGAAAACGGCTTAAATGTGGTTTTCGGACGGGAAAAACGTGATTCGATTCAACGATTTCTGTGTGACGCTGTTGGACAATGTGTCTGTGAAATCGGGTGGACGCGACCAAATCAAAGAGCTGCAAATTTCCCGTGGATGGCGAATGCCATTACATCATGGGCGGGACATCAAGCTGAGAATGGGCTGGACATGAAAAAGAGTCAATCGGGTTTTACCTTAATTGAATTGATGATCGTCGTTGCCATCATTGGCATCCTGTCGACGTTGGCGATGTCCGCTTACCAGACCTATTCTGTAAGAGCTCAGGTGGCAGAAGGGTTGAACCTGGCCGGGCCGGTTCAGTCTGCTATCGCGGAATTTAATAATGACCGTGGAACATTTCCAGCCGACAATACCGACGCTGCGTTGCTGGCACCGTCCAGCTACGAAGGCAGGTATGTGGCTGGGATTTCCGTTGCTGGCGCTGTCGTTTCCATTCAGTATGGAAATAGTGCCAGCGCTCAGATTGCCGGCGAAACTGTTACGCTGACGGCACAAAACGTCGGCGGCAGCCTGATTTGGAATTGTGCAACAGGCGGGGTAATACGCACTACCTTCCTGCCTGCTGTATGCAGGTAGTAATGAATGCATTATTGCCGCTGACGTGACTTCGGCACCAAGAAAAAAAGCCCCTCGATGAGGGGCTTTTCGCTGTTTGGCTCCCCCAATTTGCCCACGGTGCAGATAATTCGAACGCTGGTCGGCGCAAATTGATCTTTAGTCCAATGATTAATGAGAGAATCGTGGCCATACATGGTGAGTTTGGTCCGGGACCCCAAATGCAAAAGGCCCCGTTCGGGGCCTTTTGAAATTTGGCTCCCCGACCCCAATCCGCCCGCGGTGCCACTCGCGAGAGATCGACGGTTGCGGATTGATCTTTAGTCCAATGATTAAAAAGAGCGACGCGGCCATACATGGTGAGTTCGGTCTGTACCCCAAATGCAAAAGGCCCCGATTCGGGGCCTTTTGAAATTTGGCTCCCCGACCCGGACTCGAACCAGGGACCAATTGATTAACAGTCAATCGCTCTACCAACTGAGCTATCGGGGAATACGTCGCGGCATTTTACTACGCCGGGCGGCATTCTGATTCACGCCTATTCGCAAGTCAAGCGACCGCTGGGCGCATTTTTCAGACTGCCAGACGGCCTATTTTACACCAATGCAGATCGAATTCTGTCGATGGCTTTCTCCAGTTCCTCGATGGAGCAGGCAAATGACAATCTCACGTAGCCAGGCGCGCCAAACGGGCGTGCCTGGCACCATGACGACGTCGCCGTGCTCCAGAACCAGCTTGACCAGATCCGCATCCGTCTCCAGTCCCTTGGCTGCCATCGCATCGGTGATCTTTGGGAAGGCGTAAAAGGCGCCTTCGCCTTCACGACACTCAAATCCCGGAATTTCGTTTAATGCGGCAACGATATAGTCGCTGCGGGCTTTGTAGGCCTTTAGCATCTCAGCCATGCAAGTCTGATCACCATCGAGAGCGGCCGCAGCCGCCACCTGCGAAATACTGCACGGATTTGAGGTGATCTGACTCTGAATCGTTTTCATTGCCTTGATGACCTCCGCGGGCCCGCCTGCGTAACCAACGCTCCAGCCGGTCATTGCGTAGCACTTCGAGACCCCGTTTATCGTCACAACCTGGTCGTACAGCTCAGGACAGGCGGTTACCATACTGCAAAATGGCTCGTCCGCCCAGTGTATGTGCTCGTATATATCGTCGGCCAGTACGACGATGTTCGGGTGTTTCAGGAGTACTTCGCCGAGCGCCTCAAGCTCCGCACGGGTGTAGCAGCTGCCGGTGGGATTTGACGGGCTGTTCAGGAACAGCATCCGGGTCTTGTGCCGTAATCGCTGCGTCGAGCTTCTCCGGCGGTAACTTTGAAACCATCTGCAATACCCGTCTCAATGATGACTGGCTCGCCTTCGGCAACTCGCACCATGTCCGGGTACGACACCCAATAGGGCGCCGGGATGATTGCCTGGTCACCCGCGACTCAGGATGCCCATGCAGGCATTGAACAACGTGTGCTTGGCACCCACTGACACGAGAATCTGCTCGGGTGCATACGCTCAGCTGATTGTCGCGCTCAAACTTGCGCTGAATCGCCGCCTTGAGCTGGCTGGTGCCGTCGATTGCCGTGTATTTCGTATGGCCATCACGAATTGCCTGGATTGCGGCTTCTTTGATGTGGTCCGGCGTATCGAAGTCTGGCTCTCCGGCACCAAGGCTGATGACGTCACGACCAGCCTCGCGAAGCTCTGCGGCGAGGCCCAAAACGGCACTTGTCGCAGAGGGCATCACGCGACTCATTCTTTCTGAAACTGATAAACTCACAGGTTGCCTCCTGGAAATGAACGCGCATGGTACGTCAATCCACCAATCTCCCCAAGAAATCATTGGTCGACGACCAACGGCGGCTTTGCAGCTGGTTTCGAAGTTCAATCCGGCCGGCGATCAGGAGGCGGCGATCGCTGGTCTGGTCGAGGGTTTGAGCGATGGGCTGGCCCACCAGACTTTGCTTGGCGTCACGGGGTCAGGAAAGACCTTCACCGTCGCAAACGTGATTCAGACCACCCAGCGGCCGGCGATAATTCTGGCGCCAAATAAGACGCTTGCCGCGCAGCTGTATGGGGAGATGCGGGAATTCTTTCCAAACAATGCGGTTGAGTATTTCGTGTCGTACTACGACTACTATCAGCCGGAGGCCTACGTGCCGAGTTCCGATACCTATATAGAGAAGGATGCATCGATCAATCAGCACATCGAACAGATGCGGTTGTCGGCTACCAAGGCGCTGATTGAACGGCCAGACGCGATAATCGTCGCCACCGTGTCGGCGATTTACGGACTTGGCGATCCGGAAGCGTACTTCAGCATGGTTCTGCACATTTCTCGTGGGCGAGCGGATCGATCAACGGACGATCCTGCGACGCCTCGCCGAGATGCAGTACAAGCGGAATGAGTTGGACCTGTCGCAGGGTAATTACCGGGTGCGAGGTGATGTCATCGATATTTTTCCGGCCGAATCGGAGCGGGATGCCGTACGCGTTGAGTTGTTCGATGACGAGGTTGAGTCGCTATCGTATTTTGATCCGTTGACCGGCGAGGTGTTGCGCCGGGTCCCGCGCCTGACCGTGTTTCCGAAAACCCATTACGTTACACCGCGAGAGAAGCTTCTGGGTGCGATCGACGAGATCAAGATCGAGCTGAGGGATCGTCTTGCATACCTCAGGGAGAATGAAAAACTCCTTGAAGCTCAAAGGCTTGAGCAAAGAACTTTATTTGATATCGAGATGATTCGGGAGCTTGGATACTGCCAGGGCATCGAGAATTATTCTCGCTATCTGTCCGGTCGGGACGAGGGCGAGGCACCGCCATGCCTGTTCGACTACCTGCCCGAAAACGCGCATCCTGATCGTGGACGAGAGTCACGTGACGATTCCACAGCTGGGCGGCATGTACAAGGGCGACCGCTCACGTAAGGAAACGCTGGTGCAGTACGGTTTCAGGCTGCCATCCGCTCTGGACAACCGACCCTTAAGATTTGACGAGTTCGACAGGATGTCTCCGCAGACCGTTTACGTGTCCGCAACGCCCGGTGACTACGAAAAGGAGCATTCGGACAATATCGTGGAGCAACTTGTCCGTCCGACGGGACTGGTTGATCCGTCTATCGAAGTTCGTCCAGCCCGCACCCAGGTGGACGACGTCTTATCGGAGATCCACAGGCGAACGGCGGTCGATGAGCGCGTGCTTATTACGACGCTGACCAAGCGCATGGCCGAAGATCTTACTGACTATCTGCAGGAGCACGGTATTCGGGTCCGATACTTGCATTCTGACATTGGGACGGTCGAGCGGACCGAGATCATCCGTGACCTGAGGCTCGGCGCTTTCGATGTTCTGGTGGGCATAAATCTGTTACGTGAGGGACTGGATATGCCGGAAGTGTCATTGGTTGCAATACTCGATGCGGACAAGGAAGGGTTCCTGCGCTCCGAAAGGTCACTCATTCAAACGATAGGTAGAGCCGCAAGGCACCTGCACGGCACGGCGCTTTTGTATGCCGACAAGATGACCGGCTCGATGGAGCGGGCAATTGACGAGACAACTCGCCGCCGGGATCGTCAGCTCGCGTTCAATGAGAAACACGGAATCAAGCCGCAAACGATCGTCAAGCAGGTCGCCGACATCATGGAAGCTGCTTATCCGGTGCCGGGAAGGGGCAGGAGGCGTATTGCCGAAGATGCGACGGCCTACGAATCCTTGACGCCAGAGCAAGTACTGCGAAAAGCGCAGAAGCTGGAGAAGAAGATGCTGAAACACGCCCGCGACCTCGAATTCGAGGAGGCGGCCAGGTTACGTGACGAAATCCAGAAGATGCGTGAGATCGGCTTTGGGCTGAGCGACAAGCTGGCGGGATAGATCTGGGGTATCCGTTTCTCGGCTCAGTGCGGCGAGGATCGATGAATCGCGGCTAAAGCCGCTCCTGCACTTGCTTTCATATTGTTATTGCACCTTTGAATACGCTTAAGTATCTTTGTCGCCCGTTTGAAGTTCGATTGGCAGCTTGTTGACCGGATGTAGCAGGTACGTTGAAGAAAGAATTGCAGGGCGATTAGCTCAGTGGGGTGCCAGCCCAGGTCACAGAAGTGTTCGATTGGCAGCATGTTGACCGGATGTAGCAGGCACGTTGAAGAAAGAGTTGCAGGGCGATTAGCTCAGTGGGGTGCCAGCCCAGGGCACAGAAGTGTTCGATTGGCAGCATGTTGACCGGATGTAGCAGGCACGTTGAAGAAAGAGTTGCAGGGCGATTAGCTCAGGGGGTGCAAGCGAAGGCAGGTCAGCAGTAGACATCGTCAAGCAGGGCGATGGCTCGAGATCAACCAGCGACGGCGATACCAGAAAGTAGTTGCTCGAGCGGGCGATTAGCTCAGGGGCATCCAAACGAAGGCAGGTACCAGAAAGTAGATTTCTCAAGCAGGGCGATTAGCTCAGGTGCATCCAATCGAAGACAGGGGCCGATGGCCCCTTTTCTCGGCGACGGCGATCTCACCACCGCTGGTGCCAGTTGTAACGAAAGTGGCACCCCCTTATCAGTAACAGTCTTCGGTGAGCAGGGCTACCATTTTGTCCTGCGGTCTGAGCCTGCCGTCGTCGCACTTCCGGGCCGGGTTCGAGACCACCATCGCCCACCAGACAAAAAAGGGGCCGATGGCCCCTTTTTCGTGTCGGCGACGGCGATCTCACCACCGTTGGTGCCCGTTGTAACGAAAGTGGCACCCCCTTATCAGTAACATTCTTGCGGTGAGCAGGGCTACCCGACTATTTTTGTCCTGCGGTCTGAGCCTGCCGTCGTCGCACTTCCGGGCCGGGTTCGAGACCACCATCGCCCACCAAGTTAAATAGCAAGTTGAACCGATCGATTGGCAAAATGCCAGGAAGATAGCCAGAAGAACACCGAAAATTGCTCGTTCGCACTGCTACCGGGTCGGCGCATCAGAATGGCACGATGGCCCGATCGACCACACGCACCGATCGCAAACCCAGCTGCCCGGCCGGAAATAGTGCGAGGAAGATAGCCAGAAGAACACCGAAAATTGCTCGTTCGCTCTGCTACCAGGTCGGCGCATCAGAATGGCACGACGGCCCGATCGACCTTACGCATCGATCGCAAACCCAGCTGCTCGGTCGGTAATAGTGCGAGGAAAACAGCCAGAAGGACCCCGATGATTGCTTGTTCGCTCAGCCACTTCAGGCGGGCACAGCGGCAAGGATTGGTGGCTCGATCGACCCCACGCATCGATCGCAGGTTGAACTGTTCGAATGGCAGACGGACCAGTCGGCAGCGGTCGATGAACTCCGAATTTAGTGCACGTTTTTCCGCATTTGCTGATCTCTATTCGATCGGCACGACGGTTTAATCAGTTTTGAGCCTCGATTGGCCCCACGCATCGATCGGAGGCTGAGCTGCTTTCTTGGCATGTCCGCCAAAAGACCAGCCAGAAGATTCTGAAAAATCGCTCGTTTTCTCTGGAATTCCAACAATTTGTCTGATTTGGAACTGGATTCGATCGGCCAGAGAAATTGATCGAGACAGGCTGTGGGTCGCTATGCGACCGAAAATTTGTCAATATAATCCGAAGTTTCTTGCAAATCAGGCATTTCCGGCTTTAAAATTCGCGTCCCGCGCTACTGGACGGACCTGATAACGGGCCGTCCGAGTCGCGGGTATTGTTTTTGGCAGGAGGAATTAAGTATCGCAGCATCAAAAAGAGTCCGGCGCAACGAAGAAATCGATGCAAGTGAAGTGCGTGTAATCGATTCTGACAGGTGAACAACGGGGCGTTATGCCGTTGGCAGACGCACTGGTAATTGCCAAGGATGAGAGTCTTGATTTGGTGGAAGTGTCACCAAATGTTGACCCGCCTGTTTGCCGAATTATGGATTTCGGCAAATTCCTCTTCGAGCAAAACAAGAAATCGCAATCTGCCAAGCGCAAGCAAAAGCAGGTGCATGTAAAAGAGATTAAGTTTCGTCCGGGAACGGATGAAGGTGACTACAAAATCAAGCTGCAGGAAACTGACGGAGTTTCTTGAGATTGGTGACAAGACAAAAGTCACATTGAGATTCCGAGGTCGTGAGATGGCGCATAAGGAATTAGGCGCACAACTCCTGGCCAGGGTCAGAGATGACCTGGAAGAATTGGCTGTCGTAGAACAAATGCCGCAGTTAGAAGGGCGGCAAATGATTATGGTTCTGGCACCAAAGAAAAAGTGAGTAACGGCTGAGCCAACGCAAGTTTGCGAACGCCAATACCCGCCTGTAGCGGCAGCCAGATGGCTGTACGTAGCAAGGCTAGAAAATACGGAGACACTAATGTCCAAGATGAAGACCAACCGGGGCGCTGCCAAGCGCTTCCGCCGGACGGGTAAGGGCGGCTTCAAGCGTTCCCAATCCCATCTCAATCACATTCTGACGAAGAAGAAGTCCAAAGCGTAAACGCCAGCTGGGCCTGACCCTGCAAGTCGCCGAATGCGACGTAAAAAGCGTGAAGCGTATGCTTCCTTACAGCTAGAGAGGATTGAGAAATGGCAAGAGTTAAACGTGGCGTTGTCGCCAAAGCTCGGCACAAGAAAGTCCTCAAGAAAGCGAAGGGCTATTACGGTGCGCGCAGCAAATTATTTAAGACAGCCAAACAGGCAGTCATCAAGGCGGGCCAGTACGCCTATCGTGATCGCCGTCAGCGCAAGCGTCAGTTTCGCGCGCTCGTGGATTACGCGTATTAATGCGGCGGCAAGACTGCATGGCATGTCTTACAGTCGTCTGATCAACGGCCTGAACCGGGCGGAAATCGAAGTTGATCGAAAGGTGCTCGCTGATATCGCCGTGCACGATCCGGAAGCATTTGGCGCGATCGCCGCACAGGCGAAGGCCGCACTGGCTGGAAGCTGATCCCGCTTCCGACGCGTTTGTCGCGTCGGCCTGACAGGTATTCCTGATGCAGTCATTGAGCGAGCTTCGTAGAGCAGGCTGAGGCCGAGATTGCACGTGCGCCTGATCTGGCGGCGCTGGATGCCGTGCGCGTCAAATACCTGGGCAAAAAAGGCGAGCTGACTGCTCGCCTCAAAGGGCTCGAGTGCTTTATCCGCTGAAGAACGACCGGCTGCCGGCCAGGAAATCAACAGGGCGAAAAAAGCGCTGCAGGATAGCCTCAATGGCACGTCGAGATTCGCTGCAGCGCGACGCACTGGCTGAAAAACTTCGTGCAGATGCCGTTGACGTTTCACTGCCCGGGTCGTGGCGTTGGCATCGGCGGGCGGCACCCGGTGTCGCGAGCGTCGATACGAATCGAAAAGATATTTCGGGATGCGGGCTTTGGCGTTCGGACCGGTCCTGAAATCGAAGATGATTTTCATAACTTCACGGCGTTGAATATTCCTGAAAATCATCCGGCACGTGCACTGCACGACACGTTCTATTTTCCGGGCGGGAATTTGCTTGCGGACGCACACGTCGCCGGTGCAGATTCGCTCCATGGTCGAGGAAGGCGTGCCTATCCGTATCATTGCGCCGGGTCGAGTATATCGCTGCGATTCTGATCAGACGCATACACCGATGTTTCAGCAGGTCGAAGGCCTGGTCATCGATCGCGGCATCAGTTTCGCTAATCTTAAGGCCGTATTGCACCAGTTCGTTGAGAACTACTTTCGAACGCAAAGCCGAGCTTAGATTTCGGGCGTCTTATTTTCCGTTCACGGAACCATCGGCCGAGGTCGATGTTGAATGGGAGGAGGGCAAGTGGCTCGAAATTCTCGGCTGCGGCATGGTGCATCCAAATGTTCTGCGCAATGCCGGCATCGACCCGGAAGAATTCACGGGCTACGCGTTTGGCATGGGAATCGAGCGCCTGGCCATGCTTGCGCTATGGCGTCAAAGACCTGCGAACATTCTTCGAAAATGACTTGCGCTTTTTGCGCCAGTTCAACTGAGGACCCGCAGCAGGCAATGAAGTTTTCGGAAAAATGGTTGCGCGAATGGGTCAATCCAACTCTGGACACGGCCGAATTGGCCCATCGACTGACGATGATTGGTCATGAAGTCGATGCTGTGGAATCTCACGGCACAGGACTTGATGGCGTTGTTGTTGGCGAAGTCCTCGATGTCAGAAAACACCCGGACGCGGATCGACTCAGTGTATGCCAGGTGTCGACGGGTGATGGGGAAGTGCTGGAGGTGGTCTGCGGTGCTCCAAACGTTTCGAACAGGAATGAAAAGCCCGTTTGCTCCTGCGGGCACCAAGATTGCCAAATGGTATGAAACTTCGTCGTTCAAAGATTCGCGGTGTAGTTTCCAATGGCATGCTTGTGCTCGGCAGTCGAGCTTGGTCTGGGCGACGAATCTGACGGAATCATCGAACTTCACTCCGATGCTCCGTCCGGGCAATCGTTGAGCGAATATCTTAATCTTCCGGATCATTCGTTCGACCTCGATCTGACACCGAATCGTGGGGACTGTTTCAGTGTGCTGGGAATTGCCCGGGATGTATCTGCAGTGACTTCAACCGAACTGAACCTGCTGCAAATAGTCACCTGTTGCGGCGACCATAGATGATGAGCACCCTGTAGAGTTGGTATTGCCTGAAGGGTGCCCGAGATTTGCGGCTCGGGTTATTCGAAATATAGACCTTTCGTCGACGATCACCGGTGTGGCTGATGGAGCGGCTGCGACGCAGCGGTCTCCGGGAGATCCACCCGGTTGTCGATATCACGAACTACGTCATGCTGGAACTCGGACAGCCGTTGCACGCCTATGATTATGGGCTGTTGAACGGCCCAATTCGTCCCCGGCTTGCGCAGCAAGGGCGAGCGATTGACATTGCTCGATGAGAAAGCAGGTTGAATTGCTGCCAAACACAATGGTAATCACGGACGACTCAGGCCCTATCGGCATGGCAGGCATTATGGGTGGTCTTTCCACTGCGGTGACGACCAAAACAACCGACGTATTTTTTGAAGCCGCATTCTGGCCGCCCGAGTTCATGGCGGGTCGCGCACGTCAATACGGAATGCACACGGATGCGTCATTACGATTTGAGCGCGGTGTGGATGCGGATCTGCAGGCACGGGCGATCGAACGCGCGACTGAATTACTTGATTTCGATTTCAGGTGGAGAGGCGGGTCCGTTAGTGGACCATGTTTCAGTTGACCACCTTCCGCCGCGTGCGCCGCTTAGATTGCGGCAAGAGCGATTGCTGCGAATTCTCGGCACAGAAATAGATCCTGACCGCGTAACAGAAATCCTGACCGCTCTTGGCTTTGAGACGAAGCCCGATGCGACCGGTTGGGACGTTAAAATCCCGAGTTATCGGTTCGATATTGACGTCGAGGATGCGCTGGTGGAAGAGGTGGCCCGAATCTATGGCTATGATGAGATTCCGGAGGCGACAGCGATCGCCGAGACACCGTTGGCGAGGGCGAATGAGTCAAGAATCGAGCTGGATCTGGTCGCCAGCGTGCTTGTCGCGCGTGACTACCAGGAAGTCATTACCTACAGTTTTATTGACACTGAAACGAACTCACAAATAACCGGTGAATCATCCGAGTTAATTCTAAGTAACCCAATCTCGTCTGAAATGTCGGTGATGCGCGGATCGGTATGGCCTGGTTTGCTGGGCGCTGCGTCGGCCAATATTTCAAGACAGCAAGACCGCGTTCGATTTTTTGAAATCGGCAAGACGTTTCATGGCTCATTGAAAGATCCGCTTGAGGTCGTACGTTTGGCAGGATTGATAGCGGGAGATGTTGTTGCTGAGCAATGGGGAAGCCCTTCTCAGGTAGTTGATTTTTTTGACATAAAGTCAGACGTTGTTGCGTTGCTAGGCATGACTGGTTGTACACATGAATTTGTTTTTGTTGCGGCTGAACATCCGGCTTTGCAACCGGGACAGACTGCAAATGTTTTGCGCGGTTCGGAAGTAGTGGGTGTAGTCGGAAAACTTCATCCAGTAATTGCGCGAAAAATTTAATCTCGATAAGGGTGCATTGTTGTTTGAACTCGATGCGGAAAAAACCTTCGCGGCAAGCGTGCCGGTGGCGCAAGCAATTTCAAAATACCCGATTATTCGACGTGATATTGCGGTCGTCGTTGCGGAAGATATCATTACTTCCGAGCTCCTGCGGTCAGCCGAGGAAGCAGCGCCCGCGACTTGTCAAAAGCGTCAGGATTTTTGACATTTATCGGGGCCCAGGAATAGAAGCAGGGCTAAAAAGCATAGCTTTAGGCTTGATTTTGCAGGAAACATCGCGCACCCTTACTGACGACGATGCAGACGCCGCGATGGCTGCGGTACTCAGCAAATTGGAGCAGAATTTCGCCGCAGTACTAAGAGATAATAATTAATGGCACTGACAAAAGCAGATATGGCGGAATCTCTATTCAACGAGCTCGGGTTGAACAAACGCGAAGCTCGGGAACTTGTCGATCTGTACTTTGAGGAGCTGCGGGCGTCGCTCGCAGTTGGGGAGCAAGTCAAACTTTCCGGATTCGGAAATTTTGATCTTCGGGATAAAAATGAACGTCCGGGACGAAATCCAAAAACGGGTGAAGAGATACCAATCACTGCACGCCGGGTTGTGACTTTCAGACCAGGACAAAAACTAAAAGCCCGAGTAGAGGCCTATGCTGGAACCGGGGAATAACGACGAATTACCACCAATCCCAGGAAAACGCTATTTCACCATCGGTGAAGTAAGTGACTTGTGTGCTGTAAAGCCGCATGTTCTGCGCTACTGGGAGCAGGAATTTCCGCAACTGAAGCCGGTAAAGCGACGAGGTAATCGCCGCTATTATCAACGTCAGGATGTGCTGATTATCCGGCAGATTCGGAGCCTTCTGTATGATGACGGGTTCACGATTGGTGGTGCGCGACAGCGATTGACTGGCGATCAGGCTAAAGAAGACGTTAGCCAAAGCCAGCAAATAATCAAGCAGCTGCGAATCGAGCTTGAGCAAGTTCTGAAGATTCTGCGTCGCTAACTAAAGCTTTTCAGATTCGAGGGCGGCAAGTATCATTGCCGCCCTTGTTTCGTTGTATGTACGAAAGACACGGTCGGGGCGTAGCGCAGCCTGGTAGCGCACCACAATGGGGTTGTGGGGGTCGGAAGTTCGAATCTTCTCGCCCCGACCAATTTTGAATAAAAAAATGTGGCTTCCTTGCCAAGTGCGGGGAGGCCATTTTTTTATTCAAAATTGGTCGGTTGAGATCGAACTGAATCGAGGTTCGCACCGAGGCCGACGCAGTCGGCCGACAGGCGTATCAGCGAAGCTGATCGCCCATCTTCTCGCCCCGACCAATTTTGAATAAAAAAATGTGGCTTCCTTGCCAAGTGCGGGGAGGCCATTTTTTTATTCAAAATTGGTCGGCTGAGATGGAACTGAACCCAAGATCGACAAAACGCGATAGCGTTTTGGACGCCGAAGGCGCCCGTCAGGGTGAGGATCGCTTCGGAGCGATCCGAATCAATCTTCGAGTCCGAGTCAACAATTGCGATTGATTCCGGATCTTGCGATTTTTATCGACCCGCTCCCAATTTTCAGCCAAAAAAAATGTGGCTTCCTTGCCGAGTGCGGGGAGGCCATTTTGTTCGACAGCGCATCCAGAATACTCGAGAAGAGTTGAGGCCAGGAAGTGCTGGATCGTTCTAACGAGGATTCGCACATTTCGGCACGTGCACTAATACTCGATTCGCGTTGGACTATGTTGAGGGCCTGAGGGCTGCTGGCGAATCGGGCGCCAGCATACGATCCTCGATTCCCAACAGAATCGGTTGCGCCGTATCACGGTAGATATTGATCTTTGCGTTGTATGCCGAACGGGTTAGACCATGCTTGTCTTTGATTAGTAAACGCCGAATATTGAAGTCTCCACTTTCCAATCTTTGCCCTGTTAGGTAACACTTGATCGCGGTTACCCGTTCACCGGACAGTTCAAGTCCGCTGAGTTGTGTGATGTTATTCTGGGCGTGATGGAGAAACGATACTGCGTCCAGATTGACCTGAGACTCAGTGGCGTCGGTAATTTGATCACTCAGATCGGCCATGAAGTCGCCGACGAGGATCTGCCCAGGCAACGCAGCCTCAATCATCCTCGCCAGTTCGATCGTAACGTCTCCCACGATAAAATCGTGCACTGTCGGATTTAGACCCTCTGCCTGGTGAAATTCGTAACAGCTGCCAACGTGGAAGCAGGCTCTCAATTGCGGCACCGATTTGCTCGCAGATTTGTCTTGCGCAATTGCATTATCTGCCAGGACAAGGTGCATGAAGTGGTAAAGATTGACGTTGGCCTGAATGCCATGATCGCGGTTCCAGATATAAAATCCGTCGCCGCTTGATGAGCGTGCGAAATTGATCCCTACGTCCAATTCGAGCATTTTCGCATGTGCTGAATTCAGGGAATACGAAAGACTGTTCAGCTGTGTCATTTGTTCGAACGGCGTCAGCAGGCTGAAGCCGACAATATCGAACAGGGTTACCGCGCGGCTGTCGACATAGTTGATGCCGTAGCGACGAACCATCTTTTCTACAATCTGCGTTTCGACCGGATGATCACTCAATGCCTGACGAAGCACTATAAACTTTGGTTCAACGTTGAGTAGCCGGGCAACTTTTTGCATTTGCGATAAACGCAGCTGGCGCTCGCCTGATATCAACTCAGTAATAAATCGGGCCGAGACTCTTTGTGGCATGGCCGGATCCGAGTCAGGTGCCGCCGTATATTCTGCGATGGCATAATGCGGCACAACAAGGACCATGATGCCGTCGTCCAGCGGGCACCAGCTCAGGATGCAATTCTGACCGAGCGACCACTCTGTATTCAGGCAGCGTTCCAGGTGCACCAGGTTGCTGCGCTGACGAAGACCCATCTCATTCGCAAAGCCTGCAAGTTGATCCAGGTAGGGCGAATAGTTAGCGATTCGCCGAATGCCTGATTGCGAAAGATCGTCAAATTCCATTAGTTCGCCAGGTAAGTCGTTATCACTGCCCAGTGATGACGGCATAGAGTGCGTAGGGGGTAACGTGATCGAAAGTAATCAACAATTGTAGATAGCGCAAGTATTATCAGGAATCGACCGTATGTGTTTCATATCACAGTTAATGCTTATTTCGAGAAAAGACAATGTTTTACATAATACTTGTGCGCGATGCTGAGTAGCGATGTGGCGGTGGCTCCAGCTATTGAGGATGTCAGAAAGCTCCGGGACCAGTTAGGGCAGTGGTTGCTGCGGACGCCGGTTATCCGGTGCCGGAATCTTGAGCATGCGCTGGACGCAGACTGCGAATTATGGGGCAAGCTGGAGTTCTTACAGCAAACGGGCACATTCAAGCCTCGCGGTGCCCTGTCCGTGGCTCTTGACCTGGACGCGGCACAGCGATCGGCCGGGATTACGGCAGTGAGTGCAGGCAATCACGCGATTGCGGCGGCATTTGCTGCCCGAGCTGTCGGTACGAGTGCAAAAGTCGTCATGATGCGGACTGCCAATCCGGCGCGCGTTGCAGCGGCCAGGTCGTATGGTGCCGAAGTTGTGCTGTGTGACAACGTACATGAAGCCTTCGCGCTGGTAGAAGAGATTCGGGAAAGTGAAGGGCGGTTCTTTATACATCCGTTTGAAGGCGAAAAGGTGGCAACCGGTACGGCGACTGTTGGCCTGGAGATATGTGAACAAGTCGGTAATTTCGACATGCTGGTTTGTCCGATTGGCGGGGGCGGATTGTGCGCGGGTATTTCCAGTGCCGTAAGGCAACTCAATCCGGAATGTGACATTTTTGGAGTAGAGCCCGAAGGTGCCAATTCGATGCAGTTGAGCTTTCAAAGTGGAAAACCGGAACATCTTGATGGCGTTGACACGATTGCCGATAGCCTGGGCGCGCCATTTGCATTGCCGTACTCATTCGAACTTTGCAGGCAGAATGTAGATGACGTGGTGCTGGTGAGTGATGACGACATGCGAAAAGCGATGGGAATCTTGTTCAGAGAGATGAAATTTGCAGTGGAGCCCGCCTGCGCCGCATCCACAGCGGCAATTGCAGGACCCCTGAGGGATAAGGCGCGTGGAAAAAAAGTGGTGCTGATTTTCTGTGGCAGTAATATCGACCACACCACCTATCTCGATCAGGCGGTGCTTGACCAATGCTGATCGATGAGCTGAAAGACATAGTGGGTCCCGGCAACTGGACGACGGATAGTCACGAGCTCGAGCCTCATCTGCGCGAATGGCGGGACATCTGGACCGGGCGGACGCTCCTGCTGGTATCGCCGGACACGACACAAAAAGTTGCGGCAGTGGTGCGGGCATGTCACGAAAGCGGGACCGGCGTGGTGCCGCAGGGCGGCAATACCGGTCTTTGCGGGGGCGCTATTCCGGATAGCAGTGGGGAGCAGGTTCTACTGTCATTGTCGGGATTGAACAGGATTCGCGCGCTGTCGCCGGACGATCATAGCCTGATCGCGGACGCTGGCTGCACACTGGCCGCAATTCAGAACGCGGCCGCCGAAGTCGATCGATTTTTTCCGCTTAGCCTCGCAGCTGAGGGCAGTTGCCAGATCGGCGGCAACCTGTCTACCAATGCAGGGGGTATTAACGTTCTGCGGTATGGAACAGCCCGAAACCTCACCCTGGGCCTAGAGGTGGTTCTTGCTGATGGAACGATCTGGGATGGACTTCGCTCGCTACGAAAAGATACATCCGGCTATGACCTCAAGCAGCTATTTATTGGGGCAGAGGGTACGCTCGGTGTCATTACCGCCGCTTGCCTGCGCATTTTCCCGGCGGTTCAGAATCCGCAAACGGCACTTGTCGCGGTTAGTTCTCCGACGTCTGCAGTTTCCCTGCTTGCGGTATTGCGACAACAACTTGCGGATCAGGTGCAGGCCTTCGAGCTAATACCCCAGCGAGCGATTCGTTACGTGGAAAAGCATATTCCCGACGCCCGCGCTCCAATGTCGGATGGCTCGCAGTGGTATGTACTGATCGAGGCCGCAAACCTTGCACATGACGAACTGCTGGAAACGAGCCTGATGAGCTGCCTGGAACGTGAATTGATTACAGACGCGATCATTGCCAAGAATCGTGGCGAGGCGGCGTCGCTCTGGCGGCTGCGGCATGCAATTTCCGAGGCGCAGAAGAAAGAAGGTGCCAGTCTCAAACACGACGTGTCAGTTCCGGTGGGCCACGTGGGTGAATTCATTGATATGGCGAGCGGATGCGTCGCAGAATACATGCCCGGCATTCGACCCGTCGCATTTGGACATGTCGGTGATGGCAATATACATTTCAACCTGAGCCAACCGGCAGACTGGCTGGCGGAGGCGTTTTTGGATGAGCGGGAGCCGCTGGCAGAGCTTGTTTATGACTGTGTGGAACGATTTGGCGGCAGCATCAGCGCTGAACACGGCATCGGCCAGGCCAAAAAAGCCGATTTGCTCAAGTATCGCGGAGATCTCGAAGTCGGCCTCATGCGGACCGTAAAACAGGCGCTGGACCCGCGTAACATCATGAATCCGGGAAAGGTATTCTGACGACCAGTTCCCATTGAGGCAGCGGCCTTCGGGCTAGAATACGCCGGATATGAGTACGGATAGCGAGAAAAAAGGCGCGCAGTCCTACGAGGAACAGCTTTCTTCACTGGAAAGCCGTCTTCAGGGACATGCCGGTGATGAACAGATGCTGGCCGACCTCGGCATGGCGATGCGTTCACTGCTATCCAGCGATGGTGAAACTGAGTCGCATATACGCGCTACCCTGCAGAAACAATTTGACGCGGGAAATCTGCGCAAAGAAACCTACGAGCTGGTACAAAACCTGCTCGGCAAGATTGTTACCGAGGAGATTGCCCGGGCACCACTTCCCGAATCCAGTTTGATGGCCGACGAGATATTCGCGACCACCGCAGTGATTGAAGATCAGGCACAGGCGCAAGTAGCGGCGCAGGTGGCGACACAAAAACAGGTGGCGGCGAAGGCGCAATCGGCAGCGACCACCGGAGACAATTTGCAGATTGGTTCGGTGCTCCGTGATCGATTCCTTTTGAAGGAACGAGTCGCTGAAGGCAGCATGGGTGTTGTCTATAAAGCCCTCGACAGGCGCTTGGCTGAAGCAGGCGAAGAGGCATGCTTCGTAGCCATCAAAGTACTGAGTCCGAAGTTATCCAGAAACGGCACTGCCTTACGCGCATTGCAACAGGAAGCGGCCAAGGGGCGGTGCCTGACTCACCCGAATATTGTGCGGTTCATTGATCTTGACAGGGAGGATGAACTCTATTTTATCGTTATGGAGTGGATTGAGGGTCGTTCGCTCTCAAGTATCCTCGATGAAAGTGGTGGCAATGCGCTGGACGTCAAAAGGGCATTGGACATTGTGCGGCAGACAGGCCGTGCGCTCGATTATGCGCACCAGCGGGGCGTCATACATGCCGACGTAAAACCCGGAAACATCGTCATCACGCCAGCGGGCGATGTGAAGCTGATCGATTTCGGCGTCGCACGGGTACGTCAGAAGGAGCATGAAAGTAAGCCCAGATCTGATCCCGGCGCAATGCAGACCGGTACGCCGGCTTACTCGAGCATGCAGGTCCTCACGGGCGAAGATCCGGTTCCGGCAGACGATGTCTTTTCACTCGCCTGCTTGCTGTACCGATTGATTGCCGGTTACCGCGTCTACGGTCCAAGGAACGCGGCGCAGGCGGCAGAAGACGGAATGGAACCACAGAAGCCGCAGGGCATCAGCGCTGCACAGTGGCAACCGTTGAAAAAGGCACTGTCCTATTCACGCGTAACACGTTACCCGTCACCGAAGGCGTTTGTCGACGCACTGAACGCGGTCGCCGGTTTTTCAGCAGTAGCGGAGAGCGTGGAACAAACGGAAGAGCCGGCACCGGAAGTGCCCGATATTCGTGCTCCGTCAACGGCTGAAACTGCCACTCCACCCGTTGCTCCAACGAATACTGACGAGGAGCATGGCGAAACCGACCTGCTAATGACACAAGAGTTTCCGCAACCCAAAAAGGATTCCGTGAGAGCGATTCGAGTTGATAACGAATCAATCATGTATGAACCGGAAGACGATGCACCACGTGTATCGTTGTTACGAGTTACAATTTTTGCGGCGATAGCTGTGGGAGTGGCTTTCGTTGCCAGCCAGGAAGACCTGGTTGACCGCATTGGACAAGCGATCGAATCAAAAGACGTCTCGCTAATCACTGACGCATTTGACCCGGATCCCGAAATCATCGATGCGCCTGTCATCGATGAATCACTGCAGGATATCGCGGAGTACGTGCCGGGCGCGGTAGCGGACTCTGATATCGACGCGGTAGCGGATTCTGATATCGACGAGGAAGCGGCGGACGAAACGACCGAAGCGCCGACAGTCGAAGCTGGATTGGCTGGCGACAGCGATGGATTGACAGGGGTCCCGGACGCAGAAGTGGTGGCGGATGAAGAGGAGGCGGTTCTTGTTGCGGAGAATCTGATCGACTGGTCATCCCTGCCACCAGCGACAGTGACGATCGCACTGGCTTCTTCCGGCAATGCGGTCGAGACGACGGATCTCGCGATACGCGAAGACACTACGGCAGCCATTGTCGATTTCGTGCGGTCCGATGCTTCTCAAGAAATGACCATTGCAGTTGTGGAATCCCAATTTAGCGGTAATCGTTCGCCGCTGGAGACGGGTCAATATGCGCTTGAAAATGACGGTGAGGTTTCCTTTGCTGCCGGGCAGGATCGCGCGCGTTTCACGATTTCCATGCGCTCAAATCCGGTTCGCGAGTCGGATCGCGAGGTGACGCTGCATGTCCTTGAGGCAGATGGCGCGGTATCGATACTCGGTACCATCCGGTTAACGCTCGAAGACGACGATCAGCGAGCGTTTGAAGCGGGCCTGGCGCCTAATACGGTCGCGTTTGCGGTTAACCAGGTTTCGGTACGCGAATCTGATCCGGCGGCACAAATCGACGTGATTCGATTCAGACCAGACGACGAGCCTCTCGAAGTTTCCTACATATTGACGGATGTAACGGCTACCGAAGGCCAGGACTATTTTGCCCCGGACTTTTCGGTGGTTTATTTCGCGCCTGGGCAGCGCACAGCGCGAATACTGGTGCCGTTGGGACAGGACACGAGATCGGAATCGGACGAAGCGTTCATGCTTGAATTGAATACGGCGACCGTGCCGGCCGATGCCAATCTTTTTTCGCAAATCGCGGTTATGATCAGGGATGATGACACGTAGAATACGCATCTACGAGTAACAATTTCGACAAGTCTCTGAGAGTACGATCAATGGAAGAAAAAGAACTGCGACGCTATTCGCGCGTCGTTGTCGATGGCGTGGCACAAGCGCCAAGTCGCGCTATGTTGCGGGCGGTGGGATTCGAGGAAGAGGATTTCAAACGACCTCAAATCGGAATTGCTTCAACATGGAGCATGATCACGCCATGCAATATGCATATTCACGAGCTGGCGAAAAAGGCTGCTGAAGGTGCGGATACCGCGGGCGGCAAATCCATCATCTTCAATACGATCACGGTTTCTGATGGCATAGCAATGGGGACACCCGGCATGCGTTATTCGCTCGTGTCTCGTGAAATCATTGCGGATTCCATCGAAGCCGTTGCAGGTGCCGAAGGATTCGACGGAATCATCGCGATTGGGGGCTGTGACAAGAATATGCCGGCCTGTGTCATGGCAATGGCACGTCTGAATCGTCCGTCGGTGTTTGTCTATGGTGGCACCATCAAGCCGGGCGCAAAACGTCGCGATATCGTTTCAGTGTTCGAGGCTGTTGGTGCGCACGCCGGCGGCAAAATCAGCGACGAAGAATTACTGGAAGTAGAACAAAGCGCTATTCCGGGCCCCGGAGCCTGCGGTGGCATGTATACCGCAAATACCATGGCGTCAGCCATCGAGGCTCTGGGAATGAGTCTTGCCAACAGTTCCGCACAGGAGGCGACTTCCGACAGCAAAGCGAACGACTGCATGCGGGCGGGGGAGGCTGTGCTGAATTTGATCAAAATGAACATCAGGCCGCGCGATATTATGACGCGGGAGGCGTTCGAGAACGCGATAACGGTCGTCAACGCACTTGGTGGTTCAACTAACGCGGTCATGCATCTCATGGCAATGGCAAGAGAGGCCGACGTTCAACTGGAGCTGGATGACTTTACGCGTATTGGCGCCAGGTCCCCTGTCCTGGCCGACGTCAGGCCAAGCGGCAAGTACCTGATGTCAGAGCTGATCGAAATCGGCGGCATCCAACCGCTGATGAAGCGATTGCTCGACCACGGATTACTACACGGTGATTGCATGACCGTGACCGGACGCACGTTGGCGGAGAATCTGGTGGATGTAGAAGACTATCCTGCCGACCAGAAAATTGTACGGGGCTTTGATGATCCGATTAAGCCGGAAGGGCACCTGGTCATCATGTACGGGAATCTTGCAGTGGACGGTGCTGTTGCGAAAATCACTGGCAAGGAAGGCCTGCATTTCGAAGGCACGGCGAAGGTTTATCATTCGGAAGAGCTGGCCCTGCAGGCGATCCTTGATGGTGATGTTGTTGCCGGCGATGTCGTCGTTATTCGCTACGAGGGACCCAAAGGCGGTCCCGGCATGCGGGAAATGCTCAGTCCGACAGGCGCCATTATGGGCAAAGGGCTGGGTGAGGATGTCGCCTTGATTACGGATGGTCGTTTTTCGGGTGGCAGTCATGGCTTCGTGGTAGGTCACGTCTCACCTGAGGCTGCCGTCGGCGGGGCGATCGCTTTGATTGAAGATGGGGATCGAATCATTATCGATGCGCAGGAACGCCGTATCGATCTGCAGATTACAGATGACGAAATGGCGCGGCGTCGAGCCGCGTGGAAGCGACCGAAATCCAGTGTCCACACCGGGATATTGGCGAAATATCGCGCCGAGGTGCTGTCAGCATCGGAAGGCGCGGTCACCGTTGCACCTCCCTGGGAGTGAAAATGTAGCGGTCAAACTTGACCTGAGCGGCTGTGTCAGATTTACTTCGTCGACCAAATTGATATCTGCCCACGTATTGTGCCGTGGTGTTGACTGAGTCAATACCCGATAATACCTAAAACCAATGGCGCGCCAGAGGTGCGTGGGTGAGAGCGACGGGGAAACCGGCCAACTTAAAAGAGCCTGGAAACTGTCATAAAGCCCGCAAGGATCTCCGTGCGGGTTTTTTTTGTCCGGGACACAGGGAATGCAAGCAACACAGCAAGAAGTTTGGTGGGTGAGAAAACGCGACGAGTTGCTAAAAGTTGCGGAAGAAAATCTGAACGCCTACGTATACGATCTGGAAACGATCGAAAGAGCGGCACTGGATATGTTGTCATTGAATTCGGTGTCACGCGTTCTGTATGCGATGAAAGCCAACTTCAATCCGGACGTTCTGCGAACATTGGCAAATGCAGGTGTCGATTTTGACTGCGTTTCACCTGGGGAAGTTACACACCTTCGCGATGCTCTGGCAGACAACGCGGCCGGCAGAATTCTCTTTACGCCGAATTTCGCGCCACGCGAAGAATATGCGTGGGGAATAAAGGAGCGCCTCCGTATAACCCTTGATAATCTTTTTCCTTTGAAAGCGTGGCCGGAGTTGTTCGCAGGTCAGCGTTTGTTTGTAAGGATCGATCCCAATCACGGTGGCGGTCACCACGAGCATGTTGTAACGGTTGGAAAACGATCCAAGTTTGGTGTTTCGCTGCAGGAACTGGACGAGCTGGTTGAACTGGTTGATGCGGCGAACGCAACCGTGATCGGAATTCATGCGCACAGCGGGTCGGGCATTCTGGAGCCTGAAAACTGGCGCGCAGTGGCGGGGGCATTACTGGCGGCCGCCGAACGCTTTCCCGAAGTCGAAGTTCTTGATCTGGGCGGCGGGATAGGGGTGCCGGACAAAAGAGGCGATCCGTCGTTCGATCTGCCAGCGCTTGATCGTTACCTCGCTGAGTTCAAAGCGAGTCATCCGAAATACGAGCTGTGGCTTGAGCCTGGGCGTTATCTCGTTGCCGTTGCGGGGGTTCTGTTAGCCCACGTAACGCAATTGAAAGGAAAGGGAAATATGCAATATGTCGGGGTCAGCACCGGCATGAATGCACTGATTCGGCCTGCCTTATATAACGCCTATCATGAGATCGTTAATCTCACCCGGATTGCAGAAGAGGCCAGCGAGCGAGTGACCGTCGTCGGGCCCATCTGCGAAACGGGTGACAAGTTCGGTTCCGACCGTCCTCTCCCGCCAAGTATGGAAAACGACGTCGTGCTGATTGCGACTGTCGGTGCCTACGGGCGAGCAATGAGTTCCAGCTATAATCTAAGGGATATACCTCGCGAATTTACGATTTAGGTCGAGGGCGGTTGGCGGTTGCGCTAAAGTAAAACTTCGAATCGGGGATTGGGAAATGAAGACCAATGTTGTCCTTGCGCTCGTAATCGTTTTGGCAGGTACAACGGTATTTGCCGCTGACAACGAAGCTGCAGGTGCGAAACTCCATGAGTATTTTGCTGTATTCAATGCGAAAGATGTGGAACGCATTGCGCATGATATTTATTCAACACCGGTGCAAATTGGGGGCGGCGCGGGACATCGAATCTATGCTGATCCGGCGGATGCTATTGAAAATCTCAATGGTCTGTTTGAGCGAATAGAAGCGCAAGGTTGGGTAGAGTCCCGCATCGAAAATCTCAGGGTTTGCGTTGCGTCCGATTCACTGGCATTGGTCGATACTCGTTATTCGAGAATTGATCACGATGGCAATCCGATCGCGCCGGCCATAAGGACGACGCTCTACGTTCTGCAAAGAATCGATGACGACTGGCGGATCGTGGCCTTCTATGGCCATGACAACGACAATCGTCCTTCATGCTGACAGGAGGCATACTATGAGTTCACGCCGCGAGTTCCTCGCAGCTTCCCTGGGCGCCACTGCCGCCGGCCTGCTGGGCGCAGGACAGAGTATTGGTCAGTCAACGTCTGGCGGTGGGCTCAGTATCCTGGTGCTCGGCGGTACGGGATTTATCGGACCACATTTTGTCAGGCGCGCGATAGATCGTGGGCACAGAATCACACTGTTTAATCGCGGACGAACCAATACACACCTGTTTCCGGATGCAGAAAAACTTGTTGGTGACAGAAACAGCGATCTGACGGCACTTGAAGGTCGTCAATGGGATGCCGTTCTTGATAATTCCGGCTATACGCCGCTGCAGGTTCGACAAAGTGTCGATCTCCTGAAGAACGCATGCGACCAGTATTTATTCACGTCGACGCGATCGGTCTACACAGACTTCACCGCGGAGGTGATGGACGAAGATGCGCCGGTGGGACCAAAAGATCTGCCGGAATCGGAATGGGATGGTTACGGGCCTAACAAGGTGCTTGCGGAGCGAATCGTTCAGGGCGGATTCGGAGCCCGCACTCTCATCACGAGGCCACCGGTCATTGTCGGTCCCGGAGATCGGTCGGATCGGTTCACCTACTGGGTGGACCGCCTGGATGACGGCGGAGTAGTGCTGGTTCAGGGTGATCCCACAGACCCCATACAGTTTGTTGACGTCCGGGATCTGGCCGAGTTTTACGTCCACCTGCTGGAGAATTCGACTACCGGAATCTACAACACGGAGGGGCCGGAATCTGCCCTGGATAGCGCCGGCCTGGTTCATGGAATCAGAGCGATAACGTCTTCTCCGTCAGTCCTCAGGTGGGTACCCTGGGATTTCCTGATTGACCAGGGCGAAACGCCGCAGGGCAGCCTGGCATTTTGGCAGCCGCCCAGGGGTCGCTACCTCAATTACGGGCGAATGGTTAATCGACGGGCGATAGACAAGGGGATGCGCTTCCGACCGCTGGCGGTCATCGCAAAAGATACCCTCGATTGGCACCGGACCCGGTCCGTTGAGGCGCAACGAACACTGCGGGCCGGACTTACGCGGGATCGCGAACAGGAGTTACTCACCGTGTTTGATTCGCCGATTTAGAGAATATACATTAAGTATATTTATTAACTCATTGTTGTAAAACATATTATTATTAATATATGACGGTGTGACGTACTCAATGAATGATTCCTTCAGCGACGCCATTCGTGACAAGCTCTTGCGCATCAGAGCCGAACTCGTCTCTCTCGCGGCGACCGGCGACGAAGCGTCGCAGGTGGTAGAGCTGGACCAGTCGAAGGTTGGCAGACTGTCGCGCATGGACGCTCTGCAGGCGCAAGCGATGTCGCAGGCCTCAGGGCGCCGCAGAGAGCAGACACTGCAGTTGGTGGCTCAGGCCCTGGGACGGCTCGATTCGGGCGACTACGGCGATTGCAGGGCCTGTGAAGAACCGATCGATCGCAAGCGACTGGAGTTCGATCCAGCTGCGACACTGTGTATCGACTGTGCCCGCAAGAGTGAGCGGTCGCAAAATTAAACTGTAGGCATGAAAGATCGACTGTATTTGCGATGATCCGGACTTTGGGACGCAGGGGCAGGGGCGGCAAACTGGGACTAATCTGCAGGACAGCCGGGTTTTGCAAGGCGATTCTCGAAAGGCGACTGATGCGTCAGGAGAATTCAACAAATACGTCGGCCCGCTTCTTGTCGGCCTGGAGCTTACGATCCGTAAATCTCCTGCCGTGCGTGAGTAGCGCCAGCTCGACAAAAGTGCCCGCTATGTGGCATGCCCATATTCTTTTAGCGCGTTTATAAGCGCATCATTTTCGGCGCGACTGCCTACCGTTAGTCTTGCACAATCCTTGAGCCCCGGTTGCTCTCCGTAGCCGAGGATGAGAATTCGTTCGGACTTCAGAAAGTCCAGAACCGATGCCTGGTCTGCTAGTCGAAAGAGCAAAAAGTTTCCGTATGATGGCCATACTTTGTCTATGCACCGAAGGCTGCTCAACTCGTCAAATATGCGTTTTCGTTCGGCAACTATTTCGGCTATACAGCGTTCCGAGCCAGCCAGTCTCTCGTCCGTCAGGGCTTTGAGGGCGCTGTCGATCACTGGCGTTGAAAATGAGAAAGGTGGCAGGACCCTGGAAATGACGTCTATCGTTGATTCGTTGGCGATTGCGGCACCGCAGCGGGCACCTGCAAGTGCATACGCTTTTGACAGTGTTCGCAGTACGACCAGGTTCTCATGAGCGGCTACCTCCGATACGACTGATTTCTCGCCGGAAAATTCGATGTAGGCTTCGTCCACAACTACAATAGATCTGTCCCTGCGAGCTTCAACGATCCTGGTAATGTCATCGTGTGACACGATGTTGCCGGTAGGATTATTTGGCCTGCAGATAAAAATCAATTTCGTATTGTCTGTGCACGCCGCCAATACAGCATCGATGTCAATCGCAAAATCGTCTTCCGCGTGCAATGGGACGCTTATCGCCGCGGCGCCCTGTAACTGAGCGAAAAAACGGTATAGCTCGAAAGTGGGAGGCAGCACCAACACGTTGTCCTGATTAGCGCGACAACAGGCGCGAATCAGAACGTCTATCCCTTCGCTACTGCCTCGCGTGACCATCAGATTGGTGCTCGATACCCCGTACAACTGCGCCATGCGTGACCGCAACTCCGAGGGACGTACCTCCGGGTATCTATTGAGTCCAAGATTATCGTCGGAGGCGCGGTGGCTGTCAGGCGCTTCGTTCGCATTCAGGCGAATGCTGTGATTGTCCTGAGCGCCTGTAGTCAATGTGCGCAGGGACAAAACCTCCTTACGCACGATCTTGTTTGCTGTCATTCAATTCATTCCCGTTTTTCGAAGACTATTCTACCGCCGTGATCTTTGTTCAGGCATCAGGTTTTCTTGAACATTGCTGAATGGCGGAGGCGCGTTCGGCAATCGGCGCCTGCGGAGTCATGGTGACCTGCGCTATCGTGGCTTCCTGGCATCGCCGCCGTGTTCCGACGCAGCGGAATGGCTAAGTACCGCCGCATAACCACCGAATCCGTCGGTAACAGACCTTGCAACGCGGCCAATCGTGGCGACACTCACGCCGGTCAATTGGTTGATTCGGCGGTAGGATAGGTCCTGGTGCAGCAATTGAGCCACCTGCCACCTGTCTACCATCGCCTGTAATTCGGCAGGTGTGGACAGGTCCTTCATGAAATTGCGACATTCATGTACGTCAGTCAGTGATGCAATAACCCGGAATAGCGCGTCTTCGGTGCGCTTTTTATAACTGGCAGAGTCGTTTCGATTAGGTTTCATGCAGGAGACCTGTACTAGCGTACTAGCACATTAGTAGAAGGTGCGATCAGCCTCAAGGGCCGTTAGTAAGGGGCATCGGCCAGGCGCACCCGGGAGATATTAAATAAACATATAAGCATATAATTCTATTATCCAGGATTTCTCTTCACCAGCAGTTGACTGTTGTCATCCAGTGGCCATAGACTTGCCAGAACTCATCGAGACCGGCTGAGGGAAAGGCCCGAAGAAGCCGGGGCAACCTGCAGGACTAACCATCCTGAGAAGGTGCCAACTCCTGCGGAGTGCATGTCACTTCCGAGAGATGAGTGTCGTTTTTGAAGTCCGGTCGGCAGTAACGATTTGATGCAGGTAACGGCACCCACCCAAGCGGTTTTCGCAGGGATCTGATGAGAAAGATGCGACCAGGCGTCGCCACATCGGAATGAAGCGGAGATCAGCAAATGACATTTTCAGTAAATTCAGCAACAGCAGCCGTTCGCGCAGCACTCGAAACCGACGCGCAACATGGCGCAGTCGTGCCACCGTTGCACCTGTCATCCAACTACACTTTTCGACAATTCGGCGAAAAGCGCGAGTACGACTACACGCGCAGCGGCAATCCAACCCGCGACGCGCTGGCGGACGCGCTCTGTAAACTCGAAGGTGGTGCCGGGGCTTCGGTTACGTCCTCTGGAATGGCGGCCCTGAACCTGGTTCTGCAGCTTCTGGAACCTGGCGAACTGCTTGTTGCGCCGCATGACTGCTATGGGGGAACTTATCGCCTGTTTGAAAGCCTCGCGGCAAAGGGGCATTTTCGTGTGGTTTTCGTTGATCAGACAGACGAGACTTCGATACGCGCCGCGTGTGCAGAAAAGCCGCGGTTGATTCTCGTTGAGACACCATCGAATCCGCTATTGCGGATCGTTGATATTGAAAAAATGTCGGTTGCGGCCAAAGCCTGTGGTGCTTTACTTGCAGTCGACAACACATTTCTTTCGCCGGCGTTACAGCAACCGATCAAACTGGGCGCGGATGTCGTTATTCACTCGACGACAAAATATCTGAATGGTCATAGCGATGTCGTCGGGGGTGCGGTGATCGCGGCAACGAGTGAATTGGCGGAAAAGCTTCAATGGTGGGCGAATTGCCTCGGCATCACCGGTGCGCCGTTCGATGCCTATCAGACCTTACGCGGCGTCAGAACCTTGCATGCCCGCATGCAACAGCACGAAAAGAATGCTGGCATCCTCGCGACTCTGCTCGACGAACATGATGCGGTTGAGAAAGTTTACTACCCGGGACTACGCAACCATCCCGGCCACGAAATTGCGCTGCAGCAACAATCCGGCTTTGGCGGAATGTTGAGTTTCGAGATCGCCGGCGGCGAGGCCGCGGTCAAGGCATTCGTCGAATCGTTGCGATTCTTTTCACTTGCAGAATCACTGGGCGGTGTGGAGAGCCTCGTCTGTCATCCGCCGTCAATGACGCATGCACCTGTCGCTGAAGAGGTGCTGACGCAGGCAGGCATTCATCAGAATCTGATTCGACTGTCGGTCGGCATTGAATGCAGCGAGGACCTGGTCCTCGATGTTCTGCAGGCGCTGAACGCTGCCCAAAGAGCTGCGGAGTATCCGGCCCTTACTGCAGTCGCTGAATAATTGCAGCGGTCATTTCGATGGTTGATGCGAATTGCCCGGTATCGCCAGCGATATCGGCCGTGCGTACACCGGCCGCGACAGTGGCGTGAATCGCTTGCTCGATTTTAGTCGCTTCTTCCTCGAGGCACAGGCTATGCCGCAATAACATCGCTGCACTGGCGATCGTGCCGCAGGGGTTGGCGAGGCCCTTGCCCGCAATATCGGGTGCTGAACCATGAATCGGCTCGTACAACCCACGAGTCGATTCGCCCAGAGATGCTGAGGGCAGCATTCCGAGCGACCCTGCCAGCATCGAGGCTTCGTCGGTGAGAATGTCGCCGAACATGTTCTCCGTCACGATAACGTCAAAACTCGCGGGGCGATTGATCAGATGCATCGCGGCGGCGTCCACCAGCATGTGCTCGCTTTCGATCTCGGGAAACTCGGCGGCCAGTGTGGTCGTGGCCACGTCACGCCACAAGCGCGATGTCTCCAGCACATTTGCCTTGTCGACTGAGCATAATTTGCCCTTGCGCTGTCCGGCCAGGCGTGCCGCAACGCGAACAATTCTCTCGACTTCGTAGCGGTGATAAGTGCAAAGATCAGTTGCGGTCTCACTGTCGCGGGTTTTTTCGCCAAAGTAGATTCCACCCGTCAACTCCCGCACAACCATAATATCGACGCCCTGCAAACGCTCGGTCTTGATTGGCGAGGCCTCGGCCAATTCGTCCATGGGTTGCACAGGACGAAGATTCGCGAATACCTGAAGCTCGGCGCGAAGCGCCAGTATTCCCTGTTCCGGTCGAATGCTCGCATTCGGATCCGACCATTTCGGCCCACCGACCGCGCCGAGCAGGATCGCATCGCTTTCGCCACAGCTGGCGCGAGTACTGGCAGGGCAGGGGTCGTTTTCGGCATCGATGCCGGCACCGCCAATCAGCTGCTCCGAAAAACGGAAATTATGACCGTATACCTCCGCGATACGTTCCAGCGCCTGTACGCCCGCAGTCGCGACCTCGGGTCCGATGCCGTCTCCGGGAAGTACAGTTATCAGGGCGTCCAGGATCTGGCCTCCTCAAAGTCTTGGATCGCCGTCGCGTGGTTAAGCAGGAATCCAAGTTGATCGATTCCTTCCAGCAGGCAGTAGCGGGCAAAAGTATCGATCGGATATTTCACGGACTCTCCATCAGGTAGGGTAACTGTCGAATGCTCTACATCGATCGTGACTTCGCTACCGGGATTATCCAGCAGCCACGCGTGCGTGCTGTCGTCGACCACGATTGGCAGAAAACCGTTCTTCAGTGAATTGCTGCGAAAGATGTCTGCAATTTCGGTACTGATGACGGCACGCAAGCCGTAATCGAGGAGTGCCCACGGGGCGTGCTCACGTGAGGAGCCACAGCCGAAGTTTCTGCCAGCTACGAGGATATTGCAGCCAACCGCCTCCGGTTTGTTCAGTACGAACTCCGCATTCTCTTCGCCGCTCGCGTCGAAACGCCAGTCGTAAAAGAGGTTGGTGCCAAGCCCCTGCCGAGTCGTGGTCGTCAGGAAACGGGCAGGAATTATCTGATCTGTGTCGACGTCCGTCGCTGGCAGAACAACCGTCTTCGATGTAAGGCGTCTAATGGGCTGCATGCGTCTCTACTTCAGGTACTCGCGCGGGTCGGCGACGCGTCCGGCGACCGCGGAGGCGGCGGCAGTCATTGGGCTTGCCAGGATCGTGCGCGCGCCAATGCCCTGGCGACCTTCGAAATTTCTGTTGCTCGTGCTGACGCTTAGCTGGCCTTTGGGGACGGTATCGCCATTCATGCCCAGGCACATGGAACAGCCTGACTCACGCCATTCCGCACCAGCGGCAGTAAATATTTTGTCCAGACCAAGCGATTCCGCTTCCTTCTTGACCTGTTGTGATCCCGGGACAACGAGCATGCGCACGCCATCAGCAACCTTACGGTCGCGCAGAATGTCCGCGGCTTGCTGCAAATCGCTGATCCGGGAGTTCGTACAGCTGCCAATAAATACAACATCTACCTTTGAACGACTCAACGGCTGTCCGGCTGTAACCTGCATGTAATCCAATGCCTTCTGAAAACTGGCGTCGCTGATTTCTGCCGGGATGTCATCGTCTATCGGAATGACCATTCCCGGATTCGTGCCGAATGTCACCATGGGTCGCAGTTTGCTGGCATCAATCGTGACGGTCTTGTCGAAGGTCGCGTCTGCATCGCCGCGCAATGCACGCCAGCGTGTTACAGCGGCTTCCCAGTCCGCTCCCTGTGGAGACCTCGGTCGGCCTTGCAGGTACTTGAACGTTGTTTCGTCTGGCGCAATCATCCCCGCTCTTGCACCGGCTTCGATCGACATGTTGCAAACCGTCATGCGTTCTTCCATTGACATGGCTTCAATCGCGGAACCGCGATACTCAATGACATGACCGGTGCCCCCGTCGACCCCGATCTCGCCGATGATTGCCAGGATGACGTCTTTCGCTGTTACACCTGTTGGCAGTTGCCCTGTGACTTCAATTGCGAGCGTTTTCGGTTTTCGCTGCAGCAAACACTGTGTTGCGAGTACGTGTCCTACTTCCGTCGTGCCGATGCCAAAGGCGAGGGCACCAAAAGCGCCGTGCGTGCTCGTGTGGCTGTCTCCACAGACAATCGTCTTACCGGGTTGCGTTGCGCCGAGCTCCGGACCCATTACGTGTACGATGCCACGATAGTCCGACTCGAAGCCGTGTAGTTCGAGACCGAACTCTGCGCAGTTCTCCTGCATTTTGGCAACTTGTTTGGCAGCACCCTCACCCACGATCGCGAGATCCTTGAAAGAGCGCACCGGCGTGGTTGGGGTCGAGTGATCCATTGTGCCCAGAGTGAGGTCAGGACGGCGCACCGAAAGACCCTGGTCTCGCAGCAAAGCGAAAGCCTGCGGCGTCGTCACTTCGTGGATCAAATGCAGATCAATGTACAGAATCGCGGGCGTGTCCGGCGTCTCGTCTTTGACGAGATGTTCCTGCCAGACTTTCTCGAAAAGGGTTTTCGGGACAGATTTGCTCACGCTGTGTTTGCTTATGTTCCGCCCGCTGCGACAGCCGACGTTGGACCAACGTACTCCAGCCAGCCGTCGAGATCTTCCGTCTGGCCGGAAAACAGGCCGAAGAAAGCGTCCTGCAATTGCTTCGTAATTGGCCCGCGGCGGCCCGGTCCAATTTCAATTCGGTCGACCGAACGAACAGGCGTCACCTCTGCTGCCGTTCCGGTGAAGAAAATTTCGTCCGCCAGGTATAAAGCCTCGCGAGGAATTGCCTTCTCTTCTACCGTGATGCCCATGCGACCGGCCAGTTTGATAACGGTGTCGCGCGTCAGGCCGGTCAAAATGGACGACGCGGCCGGCGGCGTCAGGATTCGGCCATCACGAACCATGAACAGATTCTCGCCGGCGCCTTCGCTTACCGTTCCATCCGTCGACAATGCGATGCCTTCGTGAAAACCCAGCCTTTTTGCTTCCGTGCTGATCAACTGGCCTGACAGATAGTTTCCGCCTGCTTTGGCCAGTGCCGGAATCGTGTTCGGCGCGACTCTTTGCCAGCTCGAAATACAGACATCTACGCCATTTTCCAAACCGTCCGAACCGAGATACGCCCCCCATTCCCAGGCGGCAATGGCAATGTCGACGCGATGGTCCGGCTTTGGCGCCAGCCCGGGTTCGCCGTAACCACGAAACGCAATCGGGCGAATGTACGCGCCATTCATCAGGTCGTTGGCCCGGACAACCTGCTTGCAAACTTCCACAAGTTCATCCAATTCATAGGCCAGCGGCATGCGGTAGATCTTGGCAGAGTCATAAAACCGCTGCATATGATCAGTCAGACGAAAAATGGCGGGACCATCAGGCGTCTTGTAACCCCTGATTCCTTCGAAAACGGAAGATCCATAGTGCAGGGCGTGCACCATTACGTGAACAGTTGCCTGTTCCCAGGGAACCATCTGACCGTTTTGCCAGATCAGTTTTCCACCACTGAAACTCATTGCAGAATTCTCCGAAACACATCCATCAGGTCGGCCGACAAGCTTAGCAAGCGCCTGCGTTTTTTGGCACCCACCACATCAGATCGTAGCTCGATTGACGTCAGTCGATGTCTTTGAATCGTCCAGCCCTAATTCTCTGCGGCGCAATATTCGATTGATCACTTCAAGGTAAGCACGGCAGGCGGCCTCGACGATGTCCTGACTTGCGCCATGACCACGGAAGGGCTTCCCATTGAATTCCACGGTGACCGTCGCCTCGCCCTGGGCATCTTCGCCGACCGTCGCGCTATGCAATTCAAAATTCTTGAGCGTCAAATCTATTCCGCTGGCATCTTCCAGGGCGGTGAAAGCTGCCTCCACTGGCCCATCGGCCACTGCCCGCTTGCTGATCTGATCACCCTTTTCGTCGATAAGCTCGAGCGTAGCCGAGGCATCGACTCCGGTCCCTGACGTAATTTGCAACGATTTCAATATCCACGGTCCGGTTGAGGAATTGTCGACATTCATGATAATCGCCTCAATATCGCCGTCGTACATATCTTTCTTTTTGTCAGCCAGTTTCTTGAATTCCTGGAAGGCCCGATTGACTTCAAAGTCGTCGAGGTCAAACCCCAGGTCTTTCACACGGTCGCGAAAAGCATGCCTGCCACTGTGTTTTCCCAGCACCAGGTTGGACTTGCTGATACCAATTTCCTCGGGGCTCATAATCTCGTAGGTGGACGCATGCTGCAGCATGCCGTGTTGATGAATGCCGGCCTCATGTGCAAAGGCATTCTCGCCAACAATGGCCTTGTTACGCGGAATTTGCATGCCCGTAATGCCGGAGACCAGGCGTGCGGTCGGGTAGAGGCGCGTTGTATCGATTCCCGTTTCCATCCCGTAAAACTCGCTGCGGGTCTTAAGCGCCATCACGACTTCTTCCAGGGAGCAATTGCCAGCTCGCTCTCCGATTCCGTTAATAGTGCACTCCACCTGGCGCGCGCCTGCATGTACAGCCGCCAGGCTATTGGCAACGGCCATGCCGAGATCGTCATGGCAGTGTACGCTGAGCGTGATGTTCTCGATGCCCTCGACATGTTCGTGCAGATAGCGGAACAGACTGTCGAATTCGGCAGGAACCGTGTACCCGACAGTGTCCGGAATGTTGACAGTCGTCGCGCCTGCTTCAATCGCGGCGCTTACCACTTCGGCGAGATATCCAAGCTCAGTTCTGGACGCGTCCTCCGGAGAAAACTCGACATCTTCACAAAGCTCCCTCGCCATCGTGATCGCACTGACAGCGCTCTTGATGATTTCTTCCTTCGCCATCTTGAGCTTGTACTCACGGTGTATCGAGCTGGTCGCAACGAAGACGTGGATGCGATGATTATCGGCGCCTTTGACGGCCGCGTGAACTTTTTCGATGTCTTCGGGATTGCAACGAGCGAGCCCGCAAATGACAGGGCCGCGATTATCATCCGCAATGGCTTTTACGGCATCGAAGTCGCCGGGCGATGCGGCCGGGAAGCCCGCCTCGATAATATCGACGTTGAGGTCGGCGAGCGCCTTGGCGATTCTGAGCTTTTCCCTGAGCGTCATGCTGCAACCGGGAGCCTGTTCACCGTCTCTCAGTGTCGTGTCGAATATCTTGATTCGATTTGCCGCCATAGTCGTGCTCCAATCAATCCTGCTGTCGTTATCCTGATCCTGCGATCCGATGCGCTTGATGCGCCAAAACCGGGGTACTAGTTCTCCAGCCAGTCCATCTTGCTGCGCAGCCTGGCGCCCACTGCCTCGATCGGGTGTTCCAGATCGGCGTTCATCAACCTCTTGTACTCCGGCTGACCGGCTTTGTTTTCTTCAATCCAGCGCTTGGCAAAAGTGCCATCCTGGATGTCGTCCAGAACTTCCTGCATCCTGGCCCGCACATGATCATCGACGACGCGTGGCCCGCTGATCAGGTCACCCCAGGCGGCGGTCTCGCTGATAAATTCATGCATTTTTCGAATACCGCCCTCGTGCAGGAGGTCAACAATCAGCTTGAGTTCGTGCATGACCTCGTAATAGGCCACCTCCGGCTGATAGCCCGCGTTTACCAGCGTGTCAAAACCCGCAACCACAAGCTCGGTTGCTCCGCCGCAAAGCACTGCCTGCTCCCCGAACAGGTCAGTTTCGGTTTCCTCTGCAAAGGTCGTCTCGATGACGCCCGCCCGGGCTCCACCGATTCCTTGCGCATACGCCAGGGCAAGTTTTAGCGCATTGCCGGAAGCATCCTGTGCTACAGCCACCAGGCAGGGCACGCCGTGACCTTCCTCGTATTGCCGGCGCACAAGATCGCCCGGACCTTTGGGCGCGATGAGGACGACGTCGAGATCCTTGCGCGGTGAAATTTGCTTGAAATGGATATTGAACCCATGCGCGAAGAGCAGGGCGGCCCCCTGGTCAATATTGTCTACCACGGAATCATATAGTGCAGATTGAGACGTGTCGGGCGTCAGTATCGCCACGATCGTTGCGCCTTTCACGGCGTCGGCGGGCTCTTTGACGACAAAGCCGTCGGCCTCGGCTTTAGTGAAACTGCCGCCACCAGCGCGTGCTCCGATAACGACGTTGTGACCACTGTCCTTGAGGTTCAGGGCATGGGCCCGTCCCTGGCTACCGAAACCCAGGATCGTGATCTGCTTCCCTTCAAGGCATGAAGTATCTACGTCTTCTTCTGAATACATTTGCATTTTCGATTCCCACAGTCTTTATCAAGTCAAAAAACGATTCCTGCACCAAAAAAAACCCCACAATCCTGTCTGGATGCGGGGCCGGCGTTGCTGAGATCCTATAATCGAGCGCTACCGGCCATTTCTCCTGCTAAGGAGCATAAGCACCGACTGCCGAATAAGCAGCCTGCAGGCGAAGATTGCTCGCAAAACGATTTGCGTTCCTGATCTCATAGTCGCGGATCATGTTGCAAGGACCCGTGGATGTCAACTTCTGAAATTTCAGTTACTTGTGTTACGAATCCGGATTCTTTGCAGGCGCAGGACAGAGGTCGCTGCCGCCATGGTCATTTGCTCCTGTCTTGAAGTTCATTGTTTCGAACAAGCTTTAAACAACAGTTATAACTTACTGATGTAAAGGTTTTAAATTGAAAGCTGGAATTCTCGCAAGCCGACAAAACCGGGTCGCCAGTCGTAGTGCGACAAGCAGATTCAAACTAACTGGAGTCGCTTTATTAATAGCGTCCGAAGTATCAGGCTGCAGGTCAGATACTACGGCGAGCGAACACTGCGCAGGCGGCCAGCGGCACGCGAAGGCTGTTGTGGAAGATGAAATCAATAACGAGCGTTCCCGAAGCTCGGGCAGTCCTGGAAAAACGGGCACGACACTTGGACATAACGTTATGTTGTTGTAAGGCTGGCGATCTATGTTGCTTATGGTATTCTTGACGCCGAACAAAGGCGGGACCCAATCAGCGAGGTCGATTGCACAGGGGGTGTACAGTCGACCGGGTGGTCCGAAAAAATTAAAGAGACAGGTAATAAAACTAGAATTAATCGCCGCGACGGTAGTGGAGAGGGTCGCGAGCGCAAGGGGGATTGTAAGCACAGGGGTGCAGATCCGTCTGTTTGTTGTGCAAGTCGTCACATGATTACTGCGCATCCCTCTCCCAGAATCCTATAACTATTAAAAACTCGATGTATTAAGGAGTATCAATGAAACGGTGCAAATACAGCAGCCGGCAGATGACAGGTGCAGCCATTGGGGTAGTTGTCATAGCCGCTGGCAGCGTCTTCGCCCAGACCTCTTCAGTCGATCAGGTCCTTCAGGCAGATATACGACGACTTGAGCTCGCGCAGGAGTCACAAGAGAGAATTAACGCGGTTGTAGAAGGCACCCGATCTCTTGCCGATGACTACCGCTCGATCAATAAAGAAATCGACGGCTTAAAGGTTTATAACCGTCTTATGACGGCGCAGACCAACGGTCAGCAGGCGACGCTTGACGATATCACTCTTTCAATGGAGCAGGTCGACGTTATCAATCGGCAGATATTTCCGTTGATGGAGCGAATGATCGACGGCGTCGAGCAATCGATTTCTCTTGATATTCCATTCCTGATGAGCGAGCGCGAAAAGCGCGTTAATGACCTCAAAGACATCATGGAGCGGTCGGACGTCAGCGTTGCTGAGAAATTCCGCAAGGTGATGGAGGCATACCAGATCGAAAGTGGATTACGGTACGTCCAGCGAATGTTACACGGAAGAGCTGAATGTCGACGGTGCGGTGCGCGAATACAACATGTTTCGCGTCGGCCGTGTCGGTCTTTACTTTCAGTCAGACGATACTCAGATAACCGGTTGGTGGAATCCCGAGTCGGGGCAATACGAGCTACTTGGCAGCGAGTACCGCAACGAAGTCCGCAAAGGTATTCGAATCGCACGGCAGCTTATTGCGCCGGAGCTGGTTCTGTTGCCATTTCCAGCAGCCAAACCTGTTGGGGGAGCTTGATCGATGAAACGTATAGCAATAGCAGTCGCAAGCTTATTTGTGGCAATGGGTGTCGCACAGGCTCAGGAAGACGCGAGTTCGATGACGGAACTTCTGCAGCAAATTCAGCAGGGGCAGGCGCGGGACAGTGCGGAGGCGCAGCAGCGGGAGGCACGCTTTGCTCAGTCTCGCAGCGAACAGCAGAGCCTGGTCAACGAGGCACGCGCCGAACGTACCCGACAGGAGCGAAACAGTGAACGCCTGGAAGCACTTTTTAATACGAACCAGGAGCAAATCGTACTGCGCGTGCTGCGCTCGATGAGCGCCTTGGTGCGTTAAAAGAGTTGTTTGGTGTTCTGCAGACTGTCGCAGGTGATGCGCAGGGTCGTTTCAACACGTCACTAACCAACATTCAGTTTCCTGATCGTGAGGGATTCCTCGTTGAGCTGGGATCAAAGATGGCCGGTTCGGCCTCGTTGGCCTCCATTGAGGAAATCGAGCGTCTCTGGTTTGAGTTGCAGCGCGAGATCACCGAGACGGGCAAGATCGTTCGATTCCCTCAGCAGGTGACCAGGGCCGACGGCGAGGTCATTACCACGGATATCGTTCGCGTTGGCGCATTTAACATCGTTTTTGAAGATGGCTACCTGCGTTATGGCGAAACCGGATCGGTTGTCGAATTGCAGCGTCAACCGGATCAGAGTCGCTACACGGATTCGACTGCGGACATGATGGCGGCGACGACCGGGCCGGTTACTTTCGGACTTGACGGTACCCGCGGCGGAATTCTCGATCTGTTGGTGGAATCGCCGACGATTACTGACCGCATCAACCAGGGTGGCATCGTCGGTTACAACATCATCGGTCTCGGTATCATTGGTTTGCTGATTGCATTCGTACGCTGGATCGGTCTTTCCTCTGCTTCACGGAAGGTTAGTGCGCAGTTGAAGAGTGACACTGCAAGCACTGACAATCCTCTGGGACGTGTCCTTGCTGCTTACGAGTCGAATTCCGGCGCTGATACAGAAACAGTTGAGTTGAAACTGAGCGAAGCCGCATTGAAGGAAATGCCCGGGCTCACCAAGGGGCTGCTGTTCATTAAGGTTATCTCCGTGGTGGCACCGCTTATGGGTCTGCTCGGAACGGTGACCGGTATGATCAAGACCTTCCAGGTCATAACACTATTCGGTGCGGGTGATCCGAAGATGATGGCCGGTGGTATTTCGCAGGCATTGATGACGACGGTACTGGGTCTGGTCGTGGCTATTCCAATGGTATTGATTCATACCCTGGTTAGCGGTCAGAGCCGTAAGATCATCAATATCCTTCAGTCACAAAGTGCGGGCATTGTTGCCACGCATTCTGAAAAGCACGGCTAGTGCCGGCTGAGGAGAAGTAATGCTTTGGCTAGCTGATAGTATTGAGGCCATACGCGACTTCATGGAGTTGGGTGGTCCGGTGTTGCGCTGGATTGCGATTACGATATTTCTGATGTGGGTGCTGATCATTGAACGGTTAATGTATTTCCGTTCGACGATGAAAGCGATGTCAGAAAATATCCATGATAGCTGGGAAGCGCGCCCGGAACGCCGCTCGTGGAACGCACATATGATTCGCGAGGGAATGATTTCGCGGTTTTCATTAGCGGTAAACAGTTCGATTCCCATGATTCAAACCATGGTGGCACTCTGTCCACTATTAGGTTTGTTGGGCACTGTGACGGGCATGATCAAGGTTTTCGAGGTCATGGCTGTTTCTGGCTCAGGAAATGTTCGCGCAATGGCTGCGGGCGTCTCCCAGGCCACTGTGCCGACAATGGCGGGAATGGTTGGCGCACTCTCCGGGGTGCTCCTTGTTACTATACTTAGCCGCCGTGCGGCACGTGAGGTTGAGTTCCTGGAAGACTCACTCACGATGGACCACTAAAAGGACACTGAAATGCGTAGAGCACAAGCAGGAATGGGTGGCGACGAGGAAGATAATGAAATCAACCTCACGCCTATGCTCGATGTTGTATTTATCATGCTCATCTTTTTCATCGTAACGGCATCTTTTATTAAAGAAGCCGGCATCGATGTGAATCGTCCGGATGCGCCGACCTCTGAATCGATTGCCGATGCCAATATTCTTATTGCCATTAGCTCGAATGATGAGATTTGGATCGACAAGCGAATGATCGATCCACGCGCAGTCCGGCCAAATATCGAGCGATTACATGCGGAGAACCCCAAGGGTTCTGTTGTTATTCAGGCCGACAAGAAATCGACCAACGAAACGCTCGTGACCGTTATGGATGCCGCCCGACAAGCCGGTGTTTTCAACGTGTCGCTGGCTGCAAATAACAACTAGGAACCGAATCGGAAAAGCGCGGTCTGTAATGAGAGACTTCGCGATTCCGATGCATATAGCGAAGCGGCTGAAAGCCGCACAGGAGCGCTAATTATGATAGGCCGTTATGCATTCTCAATAGTCGTCGGATCGGCGATAACGTTGTCGCTGATCTTTGTTATGCATCTGCTCATCGAGCACGCAGAAGACGCTATCAGCAAGGAAAGCACGAAGCACGTTCTCGATTTCGTCCGCATAAAGAGGAACGAGAGCCTGAACACGGAAGACTTCACACCAGAGAAGCCACCGAAGCCCCCTGAGGTTCCACCGGAAGTTCCGCCGCAGGATACTGACGTTGTAGATCCAAATGCGCCGACGATTGCTATTCCGGCACCGGAAGTGTCCGCCAGCGTAGACATTGGCGGACCCGGCGGCATGAATATCGCTGAGGGTGATTACCTGCCGATCGTGCGTGTAGCTCCGGTTTATCCGGCTCGTGCATTGTCGAGAGGCGTCGAGGGCTATGTGGATATGTCGTTTACGGTGACCACGACCGGAACGGTTAAAGATCCTGTTGTGACGTTTTCGACAAGCAGCCTTTTCGAACGGGCTGCGACGAGAGCGGTATTGAAATTCAAATACAAACCTCGCGTTGTTGATGGCGTGCCTGTAGACGTGCCAGGTGTCACAACACGTATTCGTTTCGAACTTGAAGAATAGACGGTTGAGCGGGAATTAACCAAGGAATAGCATTTATGAATATCAGTAACCGTTTCCTTACCCGACTGGGTTTGCTTTGATGATTTGCGGCGTGTTGGCGACCGGCACGGTCATATGCGCAGGAAGACGAACGCGATAAGCGGGACAAGCAAGAGACCAAGCAGGCGCAAGCAGTCAGTAAAGAAGTCTATGACCGCATTCAAAAGGCCCAGGAAATGATCGACGCTGACGATCAGCAGGGCGCTCTACGCATGCTGAATGCGCTTAAGACAAAAAAAGGTCTGACCGAATACGAACTGCAGAACGTGCTGAACTACATTGGCTTCGTTCATTACAACCTCGATAACGTCAACGAAGCGCTGGCAACGTATGAAGAGATGCTGCGAATTCCGAGCATCGAGGATCAAATCAGGAAGCAAACCCTGTACACAATGGCGCAGCTGTCGACGATGCAGGAAAAATACGACAGCGCGTTGAAGCTGCTTGATGAGTGGTTCGTGCTCGAAACAAACCCGCCCCCGGACGCTTATATTCTCTATGCGCAAAACCTGTATCAGGTTAATCGCTACGCGGATATGGTCAAGCCAATAGAAACGGCGATGGACGTCGCCGTAAAACGGGAGCTCGAAATTAAGGAAGACTGGTACGTGCTACTGAATTTCGCTTACTTTCAGCAGGAGAATTACACCAAGGTTCGTGACATTCAGAAGCTCCTGCTGGCCAACTGGCCCAAGAAAAACTATTGGTTCTCACTGGCGGGTGCCTACACGGAACTCGGCGAGGACGATAATCTGATGGCTGCATACGACTCTGCACACACGCAGGGACTTCTCGAGAAGGAGGCGGAGCTCACCACCATGGCGCAGCTCTACATGCAGCACGAAGTTCCTTACAAGGCAGCTAAATTGTTGCAGAAAGAAATAGATGGCGGCAGGGTGTCTGGTAATGCCAAAAACTACAGGATGCTTTCGCAGGCGCTAACGCTTGCTAACGAAGATGAGATGGCTATTCCTGCTCTGCAGGAGGCGGCGAGACTTAGTGACGAAGGTGAACTTGACCTGCGGCTTGGCAATGCGTATCTGAACCTCGGCATGTATGGCGAATGCGTAACGGCGATTCAGTCAGGCCTCCGCAAGGGCAAGATCAAGAGCCCGGACAATGCACAAATTTCGATGGGTATGTGTCTCTACAATGAAAAGAAATACAATGAGTCAATTGCAGCGTTCCGCGAGGCCGGCAAGACTCAACGCTCACGCAGGATTGCAAATCAATGGGTTAGCGTCATTGAAAGCGACCTGGAACGAAATAGGCAAATCCAGCTGGCAGAAAATGCGGCACAAAAGCAGCTGCGCGATCTCCGGCAACGACTCGCTGCTGCAGAACGAATCTGATCAAATACAGATAGTACGACGGCGGGCGCCAATCGGCGCCCGCTTTTTATTTGGAGCCTGGTGGGCTCGCGGTAATTGACCTGAGCGGCTTGCCGTCCTTACAATGCGCCCTCATTTTTTGAGCCAGGTACACAGTATGCCAAAAGTAATATTTGTCCTTCCCGATGGTGCGCGCAAGGAAGTCGACGTCGAAAATGGTTATTCGGTCATGGAAGGGGCGATCAATAACAACATTGACGGTATTGTCGCTGAATGCGGCGGCGCGTGTGCTTGTGCGACGTGTCACAGCTATATCGACGAGGCGTGGCTGGCAAAGATGCCGGAAATGGACGATATGGAGGACAGCATGCTGGATGCTGCGTACGACAGAAAAGACAATAGCCGACTGACCTGTCAGCTTGAAATGAATGACGACTGGGATGGTTTGGTCGTACATGTTGCTGAAAACGAATATTGAGTGGAGAAGAATAGAATGACAATTCAGGCTGGTGAAAAAATGCCCGAGGGCGTTTTTGGTGTAATGACGGAAGCGGGACCCGGTGCAGTGTCAACGGATGAATTATTTAGTGGCAAGAAGGTCGTGTTGGTTTCCGTGCCTGGTGCCTTCACACCCACATGCTCCGCGCAGCATCTCCCGGGTTTCGTGCAGCACGCGACGGACTTGGGTGCGAAGGGCGTCGATACAGTTGCCTGCATGTCGGTTAATGACGTTTTCGTCATGAACGCCTGGGGCAAAGACCAGGGCGTTGGCGACAATGTTCAAATGCTTGCCGATGGCAATGGCGACTATGCGAGGGCATTAGGCCTCGAAATGGATGGCACCCCGTTCGGTATGGGAATGCGTGCTCAACGTTTCGCCATCGTGGTTGACGATGGCACCGCGACTCACGTCGCCGTGGAAGCACCGGGTCAGTTCGAGGTCAGCAAAGCCGAGGCTATTCTGGCCAACCTCTGAAATCAGGCCGAATGGGCTCAGCCGCCGATGGCGGCCTGTAACTCCGGCACGATTGAAAAGAGGTCGCCGACAAGGCCGATATCGGCGACCTCGAATATAGGCGCGTCCGGGTCCTTGTTGATCGCGACAATCGTGCCCGCATCCTTGATGCCTGTCAGGTGCTGAATAGCACCTGATATGCCGATAGCGACGTAGAGATCGGGCGCGATAATTTTCCCCGTCTGTCCGACCTGCATTTCATTGGGTACATAGCCTGCGTCGACAGCCGCCCGCGATGCGCCAACGCCTGCACCGAGTGCATCTGCCAGTTTGTAAATGACCTCAAAGTTTTCGGCGCTTGCCAGCGCGCGGCCGCCGGAAACAACTTTTGCTGCCGTCTGCAGATCCGGTCGATCAGAAGCGCCAGCCTGCAGCTCAACGAAGCGGGTATGTGTGGGTAGTTGTGCCTCGATCGAGATTGCTTCGACAGAGGCATTTCCTCCATCCTTGACTGCCTTGTAAGAGGCGGTACGAACTGTCGCGACAATCGTTTTATCTGCAGGGGCCTCAACGGTCACGATCGCGTTACCAGCGTATATTGGTCGTTTGAATCTGCGGCTGCCGAGAACAGTCATGATATCGCTGATCTGATTCACGCCCAGAAGTGCGGCAACCCTGGGCATAAGGTCTTTCCCGAATGTAGTCGACGGGCCGAAGATATGTGAATAGCCGTCCGCCATTGCAACCACCTGCGGAGCGAGCCTGGCCGCCAGCTGATTGTCATTTGCCGGATCGTCAACCTGGATAACCCGGGAGACCGAATCCATTGTCGCAACCTGCTCCGCGATGTCTTTCCCATCATCGGAAAAGACAGCAACGTGAATCTCCGCGTTTTCGATCTCCGCAGCACAACTTACGCTCTTCGCTGTGCTGGGATTGACCGTGCCGTTAGCGTGTTCGGCGATGATCAGAATTTTTGTCATTAGAGCAACCCTTTATCTTTTAAGGCCGTCACGAGTCCGGCAACATCTTCCACGATTACGCCTTTTTGCCGTTCAGCCGGCGGTTCGAATTCCACTTGCTCGATAGGCGCTGCAGGCTCTATGCCAAGCTCGGAAATTGAAATTTGGTCCAGCTGCTTTTTCTTTGCCTTCATGATGTCAGGCAACTTTACGTATCGTGGTTCATTAAGGCGCAGATCCGTCGTCACCACGGCGGGCAAATCGACTTCGATAACCTCAAGGCCGACGTCAACTTCGCGAGTGACGGTTGCCTTGTCTCCATTCAATTCCACCTTCGATGCGAAAGTGGCCTGCGGACGATCCCAGATAGCCGCCAGCATCTGGCCAGTTTGATTGTTGTCGTCGTCAATAGCTTGTTTTCCGAGCAGCACAATGCCAGGTTCCTCTCGTTCGATCAGTGCCCGGAAAACGCGCGCGCCGGTCAGCGGATCAACGGCAGCAGCGGTCTCCACGAGAATAGCTCGGTCGGCGCCCATCGCAAGACCTGTGCGCAGTTGTTGCTGGGCATCCGCCGTACCTATCGAGACGACTATGACCTCGTTCGCTTCACCCCGTTCCCTGATGCGCAATGCTTCTTCGAGTGCGATCTCGTCAAACGGATTAATGCTCATCTTGACACCATCTGTTTCGACGCCGCTACCATCTGACCTGACACGAACGCGTACGTTATAGTCAACCACACGTTTCAGGCCCACTAGGATCTTATCCACGGTTGGACTCCTGATCTTGAATCTTGTTGAGAGTAAGCTGACGGGCAAAACCGTCGGCACATATTGTGTCCGACCGGCATCAGGTGTACAAGGCAAATAGACAGAATTCAGCCCCAATCATGGAGAGATAGTCGCCGATGACCACGTACCGATGACCACGTTCAGGAATCTTATTGATGCGCATGAACTTGAGAAGCTGATTGATGCGTCGGCCTGTCGCGTCGTTGATTGCCGATTCGATCTGATGCAGCCCGAAAAGGGACGGAGCGACTACCTTACCGGTCATATTCCCGGAGCCGTCTACGCGGACCTTGATCGCGACCTGGCCAGCGAGATCACCGAAGAGTCAGGACGCCACCCCTTGCCGACGCTGCCCGATTTTCAGCGGTTGCTGACTGGGTGGGGGATCGAAAACGACACTCAGGTCGTTGTTTACGACTACGCCAATGGTGCTACCGCGGCGCGTTTGTGGTGGATGCTGCGCTGGGTGGGGCACGACAAGGTTGCCGTGCTTGATGGCGGAATCGCAGCCTGGGAGAGAGCGGGTCTGAAATTGTCGACCGAAATTCCGGCATTCGATCCTGTTGAATTTAATTTGCGGCCCGACCACGGCATGATTGCAACTACGGCGGAAATATTCGATGCGACTCAGTCGCAGCAGCCGCAGATCCTGCTCGATGCTCGTGATCGGCCGCGATTCGATGGCAAGACCGAGCCCATCGATACGGTTGCTGGCCATGTACCCGGCGCCGTGAACCTGCCATTTCTGGAAACGATCCGCGCGGATGGCACCTGGCTCCCCTTGCCGGAGCTGGCTGATCTCTGGCGGGCAGCGCTCGGAGGTTGCCCCGAGGCGCCCGCGATCGTGATGTGCGGTTCCGGTGTGACTGCATGTCATATTCTCCTTACGGCGCACCTGCTTGAACTCACGCCACCCAGGCTCTATGTGGGGTCCTGGAGTGAGTGGATCAGGGATACATCCCGGCCGATTGCGACCTCGAATTGACTGCCTGGGCGGCTGCCCGTCTCGCGGATTTACGCTGAACTTAATGTGATTTCCGGCAGTCAAACCGAATAAGTTGAGTCATAATTGAGGGCCCGGCCTTACGGATCATTTGCGATGTGGATTGCAGGAAAAATAATTTTAAAACAACGAGTTATAGCTTGTATTTCGTGTGTTTTATTAGCATCGTGCGCGACCACTGAGGGAGATTCCGAGCCTGCATCTGATATGAACTACCGGGGCTCGGATTGCATCTCGATCCGGACTATCCGAGACTATGAACCATTGGACAGGCAAAGCCTTCTGATGACGGCCGGGGGAAACAGGAAGTATTTTGTGACCCTTGCCGGAACGTCCATGGAGCTGCGATCAGCGTTCCGGTTAGGCTTTACGTCGAGGGACGGCTGGTTGTGTCCATACGGCGGCGACCGGATCGTATTCGAGGGCATCTCCAGCGTAGGCATGCCGATACGGGCTATCAGCCGTGTAAATGACGAGCAGGTCGAAGAGTTGCTCATCAGGTACGGCAAGAAATCGCCGCCCGAACTACAGGATCCGGCGCCAGCAGACATACAAGGCGCCGAGGTCGAAGAGCTAGGCTAGATCGTTTTGTTCTGAGGTTTAACGACCCCGGGGCAGGCGATAGAGCCACGCAATCCGCAATCTCCGTGCGGACCCGCCCGACCACCCTATGGGTGGTCGGGTTTTATTTTTCTTGCGGTATCGCCGTCGGCGCTCGACAATTCGCGGCCTATGGCTGATTCCAATCCAACGACCTCGCATGGCCCCTTACGGGGGGTAAAGGTGCTCGACCTGAGCCGCATTCTTGCCGGCCCATGGGCGACGCAGCTGCTGGGCGACTATGGCGCTGACATTATCAAGGTCGAGCGACCTGGATCTGGCGATGACACTCGATCGTGGGGTCCGCCGTGGCTCCACTCAGGGGATTCGGCAGCAGGTCGAAACGCCGCCTATTTTCTTTCCACCAATCGTAACAAGCGCTCGATGACCGTTGACCTATCTCACCCTGATGGCATCGAGATTGTTAAGAACCTGGTGCTCAACAGCGATGTGCTCGTCGAAAATTTTAAGGTGGGCACGCTGAGTCGATATGGACTGGACTATGCCAGTTTGCGGGCTCTGAATACTCAGCTAATCTACTGTTCAGTGTCGGCCTATGGCCAAACAGGATCTCGCGCAGACCAGCCGGGGTACGATGCAATGATCCAGGCTTCCGGCGGCTTGATGAGCATCACCGGTGCGTCCGACGCGGAAGGCGGATCGCCGCAGAAGGTTGGGGTCGCAATTGCGGATATCATGGCAGGAATGTATGCAGCTACGGCCGTTATGGCGGCACTGATTGCTCGCGATGAAATCGGGTGTGGTCAACAGATTGATATTCCCTTGTATGACAGCCAGGTCGCGTGGCTCGCCAATCAGAACATGAACTACCTCGTTGGTCATGCCGTGCCCGAGCGATACGGTACCGGGCATCCGAACCTGGTGCCGTACCAGACATTCGCAACCGCCGATGGTCATCTGACGCTGGCCGTGGGGAATGATCGCCAGTTCGTTGATTGCGTCACGTGCCTTGAACTGCAGGGCCTGGCTGTCGAGCAGCGATTTCTGACAAATGCAGACCGAGTCGAGAATCGTGAAGAGCTGATTCCCCTGCTGGCAGCAAAGTTTGGTGAGCGAGGTACAGGGCATTGGCTCCAGGCTTTGGCCAATTGTGGTGTGCCTGCTGGTCCGATCAACTCGATAGCTGAGGTGCTTGATAACGACTATTCGAAGGAACGGCAGCTCGTGCGAATGATCCGGCATGGGTCTGCCGGCGAAATTCCAACCGTTTCGAATCCGGTAGGATTCTCGGCTACGCCGGTAGAATATGAAAATGCACCGCCACTGCTCGGTGAGCACACGGCAGAAATCCTGTCGCAGGAATTGGGGTATTCGACCGCCAAGATCGATTCGCTGCGAATCGCGGGGGCCATATGACAAGGCCAACTGGAAATGCTTCCGTTCGAACAAGCTCGACATTGAACGATGTGAAGTATGAGATTCGGGGTCAGCTGGCACATCGCGCGGCTGAGCTCGAAAAACGCGGCTACGAAATACTTTCGTTAAATATCGGCAATCCTGGCCTGTTTGGCTTCAGGACACCGGAAACGATGCGCCTTGCAATGATCGAGAACCTCGGCGCCGCGGAGCCGTATAGCCATCAAAAGGGCATTTTTCCAGCTCGAGAAGCGGTCGTCATGCAGCAGCAGGACCGTGGAATCATGAATACGACGGCAGACGACGTTTTTATCGGCAATGGCGTAAGCGAGCTGATCGATTTGTCGCTGCGCGCATTGCTGGATACGGGGGACGAGGTACTGGTCCCGAGCCCCGATTATCCGCTTTGGTCGGCCGCCGTTGCTTTGAACGGCGGCGTAGCCAGGCACTATGACTGCCCCCCGGAAAACGCATTCTTGCCCGACCTCGAACACATCGAATCGTTGCTGGGACCCAGGACCCGCGCCATCGTTGTGATCAACCCCAATAACCCTAGTGGCGCTGTTTACGACCGGCGCACCTTGAAACAGATTGTCGATCTTGCCGAAAAAAACAACCTGGTTGTATTGTCTGACGAAATCTACGACCAGATGGTGTACGAGGATGCCGAGTTCATTCCGCTCGCGACCCTGGTGACGAAGACGCTCTGCCTCACCTTTTCCGGACTATCGAAAGTTTACCGTGCCTGTGGCTACCGGGTTGGCTGGTGCGCGTTCAGCGGTGATCTCGATCTCGCCGAAAACTATCGCGGCGGTATGGAATTGCTGGCATCTCTTCGTCTGTGCAGCAACGTACCTGGTCAATGGGCCGTGCAGACGGCCCTGGGTGGATTTCAAAGTATCAAGGAGCTGGTGAAGCCTGGAGGGCGTTTGTACCAGTCTCGCCAGGCTGTCATCGACGCTGTCGACGACAGCCAATACCTCAGCATGACGAGGCCAATGGGTGCAATGTACGCTTTCATTCGCCTGGACGCGGCGATTGCGGACGTGCTTGACGATCAGAAATTCGCGCTCGAACTCCTGGAAACAAAGCATGTACTCGTCGCCCCCGGCAGCAGTTTCAATACCGGCTACACCGATCACTTTCGCATTACCACATTGCCGGATCCGGACGTGCTCCACGATGTCTTTGACCGCATGAATTCGCTTCTGGATCAATTTGCCTGATCTCATGTATTCGTGGCTTCAGGAGGCTGTCAGCGAAAATCGCGAGGTCGTAACGGCGAGTCGCCGACTGGCGCGTGAACTGCGCAACGCCCATGACCGGGCGCAGCAAGCGGCCGGGTATCAATCCTGGCTGACGCCCGCAATATTTTCCTGGCACGACTGGCTGAGTCGACAGCTCGACCGTGTCCAGCAACCCGCCGGCCTGCCGCGGATTATCGATGCAGCATCGAGCACATTGATTTGGGAGCGCTGCTTGCAGCGCCAGGTTCCTGATGGTCTGCCAGGATTTGGTGGCCTGGTTCGACAGGCCGCTCAGTCGTGGTTGCGGGTTCAGGAATGGAATATTCCTCTTGCGGAGCTAAGTGAGGCAGCTCGCGGTCAGGACGAACGTATTTTTGCGGAGGCAGCACAGGACTATTGGCAACGACTAAGGGATAACAACTGGATTGACGGCGGTGGCAAGGTAAACCTGGTCAGCCGGTTGCTGGACGAAGGCACGATATTGCCGTCTACCTACGTGACATTTGCGGGCTTTGATCGAGTCAGTCCCGGCGTGCGTCAGGTCATGGCGTCCCTGGAGCGATCAGGAGCGGCGGTAAACTTTGCCCCCCTGCCGAAAAACGGCGCCAGAGCGGGTTTGGTGTCATTCGACCGTGTTGATGCAGAATTGCGAGCCGCGGGCGCCTGGGCGCGCTGTCAGTTGGATGAGCATCCGGCAGCGAAGATCGCGATCGTGGTGCCCATGCTTGAATCAAGCGCGGCCGAGAGTACGCGCCTCATACGAGAGGGGCTGGTACCCGGCTGGCAATATGGGGGACCGGAGTTTGCCTCTGCCGCGAATGTGTCATACGGACGGAAACTCTCAGAGTATCCAGCGATATGGATTGCATTGCTGGCGCTGCGCTGGGCGAGTCAGGCGCTGAATAGTCGGGAAATCAGTCTTCTTTTGCGAAGCCGGTGTATTGCCGGTGACACGACCACAGGTCGCAGCCGGCTCGAACTGGAACTACGCGGCCATCCCGATCGCCAATGGTTGCCGGAAGATTTCGTCCGTGTATTCAAGGGACGCGAAAGCTCGGAAGACACCATCAGATTCCTGGAATGTGTCACCGCGCTGGCGCAAGTGCGCGCGGAAGGTGGCGAACGCCTGAAGCCCGGGGAGTGGGTGAAAAAGATTGACGCTCTCCTGACGTCTTTGCGTTGGCCAGGCCCCGCGTCATTGGAAAGCGATGAATTTCAGCTCGTGAATCGTTGGCGCGAACTCCTGAACGAATGCGCGCGGATCGAAGTAGTATCGCCGCGCGTTGACTTCGGCGAAATTGTGCGAAGACTGATTTCCATGTCCGCGGATACCTTGTATCAACCCGAGGCTGGTCCTGGTGTTGTGCAGGTACTTGGGATACTGGAAGCAACTGGCATTGAATTCGATCATGTCTGGGTTAGCGGAATGGACGCATCTCAATGGCCGCCTGCCTCGACGCCATCCAGATTCATCCCCCTGCCTCTGCAGCGACGCTATCGCATGCCCGATGCCACACCGGGAGATACGCTGGATTTCGCACGGCAGGTGTTGCGTGGATTCGCCGCGTCAGGCGAACAATGCGTCTTTAGTTCCGTAACGACGAAGGATGACCTGGAACTCACACCGACCAGTATCCTCGATGAACTGGATTGCCTGCCGATGGCGCCACCGGATGATCCCGGCTGGTATGTGAAGGCGCTGGCAGCAGCAGACGAACTGCCACTCGAGTCGGACGACCCAATACCGCCGGTCGGCCCGAATGAGAAAATCCGCGGTGGCGCATATACGGTGCAAAGACAGTATCTGGAGCCGTTCGGTGCATTCGTCTACGGTCGCCTGGGCGTGCGGACGCTGGAAACAATTGCAGCTGGTCTGTCCCCCAGCGTGCGCGGCAATATTATCCACAACGCGCTCCACAATCTACTCGCGTCCAGACCTTCACAAGACGAAATCATCGGCTGGACAGCGGACGAACGACAGCGACGCGTAGGCAGCGCGGTGGACGCGGCTCTCGCAGAACACAGTCGAAGTGCGGACTCTGTGCTCATGCGAATTCTGAGCCTTGAGCGAGGGCGCCTGCTGCAATTGCTGGAGAGTTTTGTTGTCGCGGAAACGAATCGCGTCCCGTTCACCGTTGCGGACGTGGAGCGAAAGGTCGACTACAAAAAATTCGGGGTGGAGCTCGGTCTGCGAGTTGATCGCATTGATCGGCTGGCCGACGGGCGGCTACTTGTCATCGATTACAAGACGGGCATCCCCAAGCACTTTCTGGATCGCGCCGGCGCTCTAACGGATTTGCAGCTCGTCGTGTACGCAGATGCACTTCAGGAGGAGGTAGGAGGACTCGCACTGATCAATATCGATAGCCGCATAATCGATTCCCGGGGCGCTGGAGCGGGCGGGAGCTGGAGCAAAAAGTACACCGATGAATGGACGGAGACATTGCACTTGTGGCAGGCGGAAGTGCATCAGGCACTAAAGGGAATCGCTGCGGGTGATGCGCGGTTGAATCGTTCGTTTTCCACAAGTGACGACCGGCCCCTGCGGATTCTGAGCCGTAAAGGAGTGCAATCTCTTGAGTAGTGAGCAACAACTCCTTGATGCCGATGGGCAAGCCAGGGCGGACGCCCTGGATATTAGCCGTTCGTTTATTGTGCAGGCACCGGCAGGCTCGGGAAAAACCGAGTTATTGATTCAACGCTATCTGCGGTTATTGCCGCTCGTGAAAAATCCGGAAGAGGTTCTCGCGATTACATTTACGCGCAAGGCCGCGTTGGAAATGAAACTGCGGGTAACGAGTGCGCTTAAACAATCCCGGGATGGGTTTGAGCCCCGGTCTGAACACGGGCGCCTCACACTTTCGCTCGCTGCGGACGTGCTCGCCCGGGATGCGGCCGAAGATTGGCGCCTTATCGAGTCGCCCGGACGTATGCGGATCGAGACGGTAGATGCGTTTGGCGCCGGCCTGGCCCGCTCGCTGCCTTTCAGTTCCGGGCTTGGCGGTACCAGCGCGACGATTGGCGACGCTGAAATGGACAGTATCTATCGGGATGCCGCGACGGCAACGCTTGATTATCTTGCATCGACCGAGCAACCGGGGAGCGTCGTCGAAAATGTCCTGGTTCATCTCGATAACAATGTTTCACTATATGTCGCCTATCTGGCACGCATGCTTGCATCGCGCGAACAGTGGTTGTCGATTACGGGTACGGGTTTCGCCAGTGTCGATGAGGCAAGAGATACGCGCAGCCAGCTGGAACGCAATATCGAGAAAGTGGTCGCCGCACAGCTTGAAGAGGTAATGACACAGCTGCCCGGGGAGTCACACCAGGAGTTGTTGGCCTTGCTTCGCTATGCCGCGAAGAATCTTGCTGATGATGGGAAAGGCGGGCATCCATTCGCAGCATTCGCCACGGTGGTGACAATGCCGAATCCAGTTGCCAGTGAACGCTCCGCGTGGCAGTCAATTGCTGATTTGTTGCTGACCAAAGCCGGCGCGTGGCGGAAGAGCATTAACAAGAACGATGGTTTTCCACCGGGCGATGATGGTCAGAAAGAGCGGCTCTACGATTTGATTGCCAGTATTCATAGCCGTCATGTTCTTCGTGAAAGCCTGCATCGAACAAGGCTCTTGCCAGCCGCAGTCTACTCAGACGAACAATGGAAGGTGCTGACTGCCTTGTTCGACTTGCTGCCGCTTGCGGTGGGCGAGTTGCGGCGGCTGTTTGGTGAACGCGGAGTAAGTGATCACAACGAAGTCGCATTGTCCGCAGGTCGGGCGCTTGGATCCGCGGATGATCCAGGCGAGATAGCCCTGATCCTCGACTACAAGGTTCAGCATTTGCTCGTTGACGAAATGCAGGATACGTCCTTCGGTCAGTACGAGCTGCTCAGGAGACTGATAGCGGGCTGGACCCCGCAGGACGGTCGCACAATTTTTTGTGTCGGGGACCCGATGCAGTCGATCTATCGGTTTCGCGATGCGGAAGTGGGCGAGTTCCTGTTGGCGCGCAAGACTGGCATCGGCAACGTGTTACTTGAACCGCTGTTATTGCGCAGGAACTTTCGCTCCGGCGAGCATATCGTGCACTGGGTCAACACGGTTTTCATGCAGGTCATGCCGGCCAGCGACAATGTAGCTGGCGGCGCAATTTCCTATTCCGACTCTGTCCCGGTGGAGCAGCATGCCAGCGAGGGTGAATGCACGGTCCATAGCTTGTTTGACGCCAACAGCGACGAAGAAGCGGAGCAAACCCTGGAAGTAATCCGTGACTGCCTAAATCAATCAACGGGGGATGACGTTGCTGTACTGGTGCGCAGCAGGACGCAGCTCACGGCGCTCCTGCCAATATTGCGACAGGCGGGAATCGAGTACCAGGCAGTCGAGATCGATCGCCTGACCGACCTGCCCGAAATTATTGATGCGCTGGCTTTGACGCGTGCGTTGTGTCACGAGGGAGATCGCCTGGCATGGCTTGCCGTCTTGCGCAGTCCTTGGGTAGGACTAAAGTGGCGGGATCTGCACGCGCTCGCATGTAATGATACCAACCTGACATTGGTCGAGATTCTGGCCGATGCGAATCGTCTGGCTGCACTGACTGAAGATGGCCTGATGCGAGTGAATCAATTCCTCGAGTCGATAGCACCCTATATCAGGCGTCTGGCAACCTCGACATTGCGAAATCGGGTGGAGGCAGCCTGGTGCGCGCTAGGTGGCCCGGCATTGTTGAGCGACGAAGAGCAATTGGAGAACGTTTACCGGTTCTTTGCGGTGCTCGAAAAGATCGAGAAAGCAGGTACGCTGGAGGATGTCCGGGAGCTCGAGGGAAGGCTGGACGACGAGCGCGTCTCGAGTATGGTGTCCTCGAGCTGCAGATTGCAGGTGATGACCATGCACAAAGCGAAAGGTCTGCAGTTTAATCATGTCGTGCTACCCGGTCTGGGCCGCGCAACACGGGGTGGCGACAAGTCGGTGCTGAGCTGGCTTAATATTCCGACTGCTGCTGGCGGGAATGAAATGATAATCAGTCCGGTTGGATCACGGTCAGACGTCGAGAACGACCCACTACACCAGTTTATTGAGGCGACAGAAAAGGACAGGAGCAGAATGGAGCTGGACCGGCTTCTGTATGTTGCTTGCACCCGCGCCATCAAGTCACTGCACCTGATCGGGAGTGTGACGACCACGCCGGACGGGGAGAGCATCAGGAAACCCGTTAGCGGGTCTCTCCTGTCAAGGCTGTGGTGTGCATTGGAGCAGCCTTATCTCGATGCGTTTTCTGCGCGACCCAAGGTTGTTGAAGGTCGTGAAGGAGACGTGGACGCAAACGGAAACCTGGTCAACCCGGTATTGCGAAGATTCGAGCATGCCTGGCGCGCACCGATTCCGCCAGGTCACGATGCTTTGTCATTGGCTGCTCGCAGTGCGCCTGCAGATTCCGAACAGCCAGTGGAGTTTTACTGGGTGGGCACCGCTGCACGGCACGCAGGTACCATTGTTCACCGTCTATTGCAGCGCCTAAGTGAGCGCGATTCGGCTTATCCTGAGCGTAATGTTGTAGCCGATGAGGCCACTGCTCGACGGTGGGCGCAGGATCTTGGCGTTGCCGATGAAGACATGGACGAAGTCTGGGAGCGCGCCAACGAAGCGGTGGAGGGCACGTTGAATGATGCTCGAGGGCAGTGGCTCCTGGGCGGTGTGGGGCATTCGGAGCTGGCAGTGACCGGCATGCATAACGGTCGCGCTGAATCCGTCATTATCGATCGAGTGAGAATTGACGAGGACGGAGTGCACTGGATTGTGGACTATAAAACCAGTACCCACGAAGGCGGTGATTTGAGTGGGTTTCTGCGCCAGGAGTCCGATCGCTACCGGCCGCAGCTGCGCCGTTACGCGGAGATATACGCGGGTTTGCATAGCGCAGAGGTTAGAACTGCGTTGTATTTTCCGTTGCTGAGGGAGTTTTGTGAGGTATCCATTGATGATTGAATGATCAGAGCGATCCTTCGAAGCGAAATGGTCGCATGCCTCTCTCGTTCGGACTGCCGAGGAACTCAAGCTGTCGCGTCACAGACGGCGGGGCGGCAGGCCTTGCGCCAACATCCCCAATCAGGCTGTAACTGCGATCCGGCGCAAGCGTAACGACCCCCGCGACTTCGAGAACGCCTGCAGTATCCGTGACATTGGCCATAACGCTTTCGTTTTCGGTGTAAAACTGTGCCCGATAATCGCCGAGCCTCGCCGAAGACAGGTTGGGCACAAAAAAATTCGTGACCGTGACACTGCCCTCGACATCGACGGGCAATCCGTCGCGCAACACCAACCGTGCGAAATCCAATGTCAGCTCGCCACCAATACCGGCCTGTTGAAACGCTTCATGCACAAAATCGAGCGGTACGGACCCGGATAAATTCGAGAGCGTCAGAGAACCATCCAGCGCGATGGCAACATCTGTATCAATCTGGCCGGCCGCAGGCTGTGCGGAGACCCGATAGGCAAGCTGTCCGGAGAAGATCGATGCTGGTTTGATTTTCCAGGTGAGGTTTCTGAGATATGCACCGGCCGCAAGACCCTCCGCGGCGGCACCGTTCCAAACCGAGCCAGAAATTCCGGTAAGACTCAGATCGGGCGGCGCAAACTGGTTGTAGGCAACGCGGGCAGGAAATGTCGTTGCCAGGACAGCGAGGAATACGATCGATCCGGCGATAATGTAGCGTTTCATAATTTCTTTTGTGTGCGATTGAAGTGGTCTTGAATCAGATTGCGCCGATACAGGCCAATTGGAACGACTCTAGCGCTCGAGCGTTACGCTCGAATTGACCCGACCCGGGCTTTCGCTCGAGGCGACTGAAAAGCTGCCAGACTGTACACGGAGGCCAAACTGCCGGTGCAAGTCGCCGAGCCAAAGCATCAGATCGTCGAAAGCTGCACCCTCAAATTCGACTCGAATGCCGTTGCCAGCCGGCGTCGGCTGGCTCCTTTGCAGCGAGCCGTACAGACCGCGTTGGCGCAGGCTGTTATCGACAATGACGACCAGCGATTGATTCTGGCCCGGCGCCGCAGGGCGTGCGTTTGTCGATGCCTGCACCTGTCCCTTCATCGGGCGTAACTCGGCGAGTGACCGTTGCCAGGTAGCGACGTTCTCGGCGGCTCTCTTGTGTCCGGCGTCCAGCGGTTCCCAAACGCCAAACCAAACTGCCGCAAGAACGACGAACAAGATGGCAACGGCGACGAATGCACGCTCACGTTGATCTAGTGTCAGAAACCAGTTTTTCATGAGCCTGTCACCTGGATCTGAATTCGACTGCTGACAGCTTCTCCATCCTGATCGGTCGACTGGATGGTGGCCTGGAATTGACTATTCTGAGCAATGGCTCGTTGCAGCCCATCGAGAGTCGCAACGTCCGGTGCCGATACGCGCAGATCGATAACGCCGGCGCGAAAACTGATGGCCTGAATTTTCGCATTCCGATTTTGACTGATGGCGCGACTTAGCTGCTCCATGGACTGCAGGAACACAGGTGGCGCGTCTCCACTGCCTAAACGGCGGCGTAAAGATTCAACCACCGCGGCGGGATCGTCGATTTCGGGTGCGCCGGGCAACATCTGCTGGTATTCCGCATTGAACATCTGACGCAGCTCGGTTTCCTGCCGGGTCAGGAGATAATAGTCGGCCGCTTTTGCCCCAAGTCCAATGAGTGCAAATGCAAGCAGCAGCATGGCAGCTGTCTTCCAGGGCCTGAAGAGCCCGGAGTATTCTTTCTTCGGTGCATATTGTCCTTGCAGCAGGTTGATCCCGGATCCCGTTGCAACGGTGACAGCGAGGCGTGGCATCACACCGTCAGGCAGCAGTTTCACGTCGACACTGTCCAGTTCGTGGCGCATTGCAATCCAGTCATGCTGGTAGCGTTCGTCGTCTCCGGGCTCGCAATAAACCAGCACATGTCGCGGCATTGAAGGGGCCGGTGACTCCTCGTCCGATTCGGCTTCGACGCCGTCATCAAGTGCCCCAATGGCGGCAAGTGCGTCACCCGGGCTGACGCCCTGCATGACCAACTCGATGTCACTACCATCATTGATGAATACAAAGTCCCCGGCCAGCAGCATGCTGATGGTGCCGGGAATGCGCGCGAGTCCATAGCTATCGGCAATGATGGAATTCGGCGTGATTCCGGCGTCGGTCAGAATCGCTATCCATTCATGCATGCGCTCGTGGCTGACCACGCTTACGGGCGTTCTGCCACTCGATCGCTTGGTGCCGGCGGCAAAATGCAAAGATTCGACGTCTTCCGCGAGATACTCCTCCAGCGCATAGGGCAGCGCCGCCTGGAGTCTTGCACCTTTTACCGGGATGTCGACACTGGTGGTCAGAACTTCCGCGCTTGGCACCAGCACGATGACTTCACGATCCTGAATGTCGGTGACAGCTTCAGACAACGTCCCCTCGACAGGCGGGCTGCGACGTGCGCCGGACGAATCCACCGCCATCCAGTGCACCAGCTCGTTCGCGTTGTCGCCCAGGCGTATGACCAGGTATTCGGACATGTCAGGTAGTTCCCAGGCTCCGCAGGATTGGCGTTACATTGCCCTGCTGGCCGCGTTGCAGCACCGTGTTCATCGTGACGCGCACGGTATCAATCTGCACGACGACCTTCAATTGAAAGTGCTGCGTCTCATCATCGAGGATATTGTTTATCACATCCGGTGTCACAAGTGGCGCGAAAGAGGTCTCGATATCAGCGAACCCGGCGCTTTCCCGCTCGGCCAACAGGCCTTCAACGTCCGCAGTGGTCATATTTTCGTCCAGCGACTGCAGCACTGGTGGTGTCGCCGTATTCACATTTATCCTCGTTCGACCCGGCAGGGCTGTCACGTGCGGCGCCAATAGGGTGAATGTAGCCCTGTCCATCCCTTCGATAGCAGCGAGTTCACTGACGCTCGTCAGCGCCTGGTTCGGAGTCCTGTAAGGGGGAATCATGCCGGTGTAAATCGAATCTTCGGCACCGTCAGGAAACGAAGGCTCGAGGTCACTGTCGATCCAGTCTGCCGTGATGCCTGCAAAGCGTGGATCCAGTCCCAGTGCATTCAGCAGTCGCCGGAACTGGTTGAGTGCATCTTCATCAATCTTGCCGCGATCGTCGACCAGGTTGTTGACGTTAAACCGCCCCTGCAAGTCCTCGATCCTGCCAAACACCTCACCACCTTCAATCGGCAGGCCGGGAAGATCAGAGGCCCACAACTCTCCCAGATGATCAGTGTCGCTGTCCTGCCGGTCCTGGTGCAGAATGCTGATAATCCAGCTTTCGCCCCCGAGAGCGACCTGAACGGCCTGATCCCGGTTCATTAGAACCATGGTGCGCCGCACATCCAGTGCGTTGTCCCAGCTAAGGTTCGCCGCAACCATTGTGGCCAGCGCCGCGATCAGCATTGCCGTGATCAGGGCAACGCCGCGATTCCGGTTTCGTCGCATCACGGGGCCACCTCAATCAGTCGCATAATCTCGCCCTCATCTTCCAGAGTGAGTATAAATTCGACTGCCCGGGGACGGGACCGGACATTGGGCGGGCCTGCCGTATTCGTTGCCGGCCACTGATCCACGAAGTCGTCATCTGAACGATAGAAGCGAAACTGGAGGCTCTCCACGCCATCCAGCAGCGTGACCACAATCGGCTCATTACTCAGCGTTCTGTCAAGCACATTCCAGTAGTAGCGGACAAGCTCATTATCTTCGATGCGATACGCGACGCGCTGCTGCGTGCTGCGTGGCAGTACCATTGGGTTGCTCCATCCGCCGCGCGTCAGCTCCAGCGCAAAACCCGTTTGGAAGCTCGTGTTCAGCGCCGGTCCGTAGTTGTCGCCCAGTTCGTCACGAACGGGGCGTGGCGTCAGTTGCTGCAAATCGTCTGTCAGCAAACGCACCGCCCGCTGCAGCGCCTGAAGTCGATCCATTCGATCGCTCAACAATTCGGCGCTAAGCAGGGTTTGATTAAGCGTGCCATACGACAACGCAGCGACCAGCGCAAATACGGCCATTGCAACCAGGACTTCGATCAGCGTGAATGCCTTTATGCGCCGCCGGGCACTCACTGCTCCTCTCCGACCGGTCCTTGATCTATTGCCCAGGCGCGATTGCTCTGTCCCGGCACGCTGGGTTCACCAATAAAGCCTACGACTGTGCGGATAACTGCATCGGTGCCGGGTCGCAAGACGTCTACGTCGACCCGGAACAGATTTTCGACGCCGGTTTCCGAGATATTCGCCGTCCAGGCCCACTCCTGTCCGCCGAATTCGACCTCACCATTTGATTCGCTGACCTCGGGAATGACATTAGCCAGTCGCAGTTCTGTAATTTTGTTCTGTCCTATCCAACTGGCATAGGTGCGTTCGCGCATCGCGAGCCCGGCATCGGCCATCTGGCTAACAGCAGCCAGCACACCGCCAAGCGCCAGGGTGGCGACAACCAGTGCCACCAGCACTTCGATGAGCGTAAACCCGCTGCAGGGACTAGGTCTCATCCGAATCATCCGGACCGATTTCGAGCTCACCTGCCGCTGACATCGTGAGCGTAACTTCTGCTTTGTCAGACTGACGGATAATGCGCAGCTCGAACGGACTTGTGTCACCGCTGGACAGAATCAGGATATGCGGCAGGTAGTCATCGGTGAGGTCTCGGCTGTCTTCATCATCGTCTTCGTCTTCGGTATTCCGCGCCTCATCCTGGAGCAGGACACGGCGTTCTTCAATGATCAATTCGAATTCTGAACCCTCCTCGAGCGCTCGTTCGCGCATGAAGTCGTCATCGGTCACTTCGAACCACTGGTTGAGAAATGGATCGAATTCAACGAAACGATACCCCGTTTGCATGACTTCGAGCCCAAAATCGCGACCCTGAATGGTGGCATCGTCGTTCGCCATTTGAATTAGCGTCGACAGTCGCCGGGCCTCGGTCTCGAGGTTCCGGTTGTCGCCAAGCGTGCCAAAAGACAACAGCGCAACCGCAACAATGATGCCGACGATAACCAGCACCACCAGAATCTCGATAAGCGTAAAACCGGCCCCGTATCGAGCCGCTGAGTCATTGCGTCGGTGGGTACGGACTGACATTTTTTGAACCGTCCGATTTATGTGACTGGCGCCAGCGTTCTGCCCAGTCAGTTAAATCAAAGATTCCAGTTGCCGAAGTCAGCATCCAGACCTTCACCGCCGGGTCGTCCATCGCGGCCAAAAGTGTAGATATCAATTTCCCCATTCTGGCCGGGATTCAGGTACTGGTAGTTGTTACCCCAGGGATCCTGCGGCATGCGATCGAGATAGCCTCCTGCTTTCCAGTTGCGAATATTGGGATCGGCAGGCTTGGATATCAGGGCCTCAAGACCCTGCTCGCTGGAGGGATAGGCAAAGGTGTCGAGCCGATAGAACTTCAATGCGGTTTCGATCGCGCGCAGGTCCTGCTGCACACGAGCCACCTGTGCGTCATCGATCTTGCTGATCACGTTGGGCGCTACGATTGCAGCCAGAATGCCCAAAATGACGACGACAACCATAATCTCAATCAAGGTAAAACCGCGTTGTTTCCGATTGTGTACTCTGCCCACCTGATCTGCTCCAAAATAGCGCTCTATTCGACCCGTAAAAGTCATACATTGACTCTCGATCTGATTAAACGTCAGTATATCATTCATGGGGTTAGTCAATCGTCGTGAACAGGGTCTCATTTCTCGCATAAGGCAGGCCACTTATTGGCATTTCGCGGCTGTACTGATTATCGCCTCTTTTCTGGTTGGCGCATTTGGTGATGAGGGCAGGGAACTCCTGAAATATGACCGTCTCGCTATAGAGCGCGGCGAGGTGTGGCGGTTCTTAACGGCGCATTTTGCCCATCTGAGCAACTCTCACCTGCTGCTGAACATGCTGGGCCTGTTCCTGACGTGGCTCCTTGTTGGGCGCTATTACTCGGTGCCCGAGTGGATCCTGGTAACGACACTGTCGCTGGTTTTCCAGTCCGCCGGGTTCTGGTTCCTGGACCCGAATATGCTCTGGTACGTGGGTATGTCCGGTTTGCTGCATGGCTTGATGCTCGCTGGGGCCATCAAGGGTATCGGGACGCTGCGAACGGAGTCACTGATCCTCTGCGGCCTGGTTATTGCGAAGCTGGTCTATGAACAGCTCCTTGGCCCGTTACCGGGTTCTGAGTCGACCTCTGGTGGAGATGTGGTTGTAAATGCCCATCTCTACGGCGCCGTTGGCGGGGCGACAGCTGCCTTTATACTAAGGCATAGAGCCCAACCATGAGCCTCTATATAATTCACGCGCAACTCCCGTAAAACAATCGACGGAGAAGATTCTTGACACTCGCATTCGTATTTCCCGGGCAGGGCTCCCAGTCCGTCGGCATGCAGTCAGAACTGGCTGCTGACTACCCGCTAATTGAAGAGACTTATTCGGAGGCGAGTTCTGTTTTGGGTTTCGATCTCTGGGACCTTGTGCAGACCGGACCCGTGGAGGAACTCAACCAAACTGTCAATACGCAACCTGCCATGCTCACAGCGGGCGTTGCGGCATGGCGCGCGTGGCGGAGTGCCGGGGGGGCAATACCTGAACTGATGTCAGGGCACAGCCTCGGTGAATATACAGCCCTGGTGTGTGCAGGGTCACTGGCATTCGCCGATGGTATTCGTCTCGTCCGACGTAGAGCAGAGCTCATGCAAGAGGCTGTTCCTGCCGGCGAAGGCGCAATGGCGGCTATCCTGGGTCTTGATACAGAGTCCATCCTCAATGTTTGCAACGATGCTTCGGTCATCGGTGTTGCTGAGCCGGTCAACTTCAATTCGCCAGGGCAGACCGTCGTTGCAGGTCACAAACGAGCGATATCTCAGTTGGTCGATCTCGCCAAAGGGGCGGGCGCCAGGAGAGCGATTGTGCTGCCTGTCAGCGTACCCTCGCATTCATCTCTGATGCGTCCAGCGGGCGAGGCACTGGCCGATAGCTTGAACATCATTGAATTCAAGGCACCTGCGACTAAAGTAGTCTGTGCCTTTGACGTCACGCCGTATCGTGACGAGGGTGACATTCGTCGACGGCTGGCAGAGCAAATCTACAGCCCGGTCCGCTGGGTAGATGTCATACAGTATATGGCCGGGCAGGGCGCAACTTCGATTGTCGAGTGCGGCCCGGGGAAAGTGCTTGCAGGCCTGACGAAAAGAATTGATCGCAGTTTGTCGAGTGCCTCTATCGATTCGCCTGAGGGACTTAATAAAGCCATTGAAGGAGCGAAATAATGACCGGTCTGTTTTCTGAAACCCTGCTAAGCGGTCAGATCGCGCTGGTGACCGGCGCGTCGCGCGGCATTGGAGCGGCTATTGCCAGCGCGCTTGCCGAATCGGGTGCAACGGTCATTGGCACTGCCACCACGGAAGCCGGCGCCGAAGGCATTACGGCAGCACTCGACGGGAAAGGTCGGGGGCTGGTTCTGGATATCGCCAGCGACGAATCAGTTCAGGCAGCAATCAAAGAGATTCAGTCCAACGAGGGCGCGCCGACGATCGTCGTTAATAATGCAGGCATTACACGTGACAACCTGCTGATGCGGATGAAAAATGAAGAATGGGACGACGTGCTGTCGACGAATCTTTCGGGCGCATTTCGTATTTGCAAGGCCGTGTTGCGCGGCATGATGAAGGCGAAACAGGGCCGCATCATCAATATTGCTTCGGTGATCGGTGTAACGGGCAATGCCGGACAGGCCAACTACGCAGCGGCAAAGGCCGGACTGATTGGCTTTTCAAAATCATTGGCGATGGAGATCGGCTCACGCAATATTACGGTCAACGTCGTGGCGCCCGGTTTTATCGACACTGATATGACACGCGTTTTGCCCGAGGAGCAACGTACGGCATTGCTGGGACAGATTCCGCTCAACCGGCTCGGTGCGGCGAGCGATATCGCCGCTGCAGTTGTATTTCTCGCCTCCGGCGCAGGGGCTTATATCACAGGCGAAACGCTGCACGTCAATGGCGGAATGCTTATGGACTAAGGACACTGCGGTGGCGATGGTTTTTGCGCCAAAATCGCCTTGTTGGAATACTAGATTGCCTATTCGGATTCACATACAATACCGGGCCTCGCAGTCACGCTTGAAATATCAAAGACTTACGCGCTATTAAGGCCGGCAATCAATGCGCAACTGCGACGAATGAGGGTATAAATTACGGTGATGAGAGACACCGTGTGAAACTGGCCAGAGAGGCCGGACAGATTTGCAAGTCTCTTCTTAAGGAGAAGTGATAAAAATGAGCAGTATCGAAGAGCAGGTTAAGGGCATCGTCGCCGAACAATTGGGCGTTAAAGAAGATGAAGTCACCAACGCGGCTTCATTTGTTGATGATCTGGGCGCTGATTCTCTGGACACGGTCGAGTTGGTTATGGCGCTGGAAGAGGAATTCGAAACAGAGATTCCTGATGAGGACGCCGAGAAAATCACGACTGTGCAACAGGCGATTGATTTCATCAACGCGCGCAAGAGCGCATAATTATCGGCGCGGCGCGATGGGTGACCATCGCGCGTTCCGTACCACACTCGCCATCGGCAGTTCTGCCATTTCAACACCCATAATATTGCGGATAATCGACTGAGCATGCGACGTGTCGTAGTCACCGGTATGGGTATCATTTCTCCTGTAGGAAATGATATTGCTACTGCGTGGAGCGCTGTTTGTGAAGGTCGTTCCGGAATTCGGCGCCTGGATGATTTCGACGTCAGTGGATTCGCCACACAGATAGCCGGCACTGTCAGCGACTTTGACGTGGCCAATTATATGCCGCCACGCGATGCCAGGCGCATGGATGTCTTCATGCACTATGGCATTGCTTCGTGTGTCGAAGCACTCAGGGACTCGGGCCTCGAAGTGACAGAAGAGAATGGTCATCGCATTGGAGTTGCGATGGGCGCTGGTATCGGCGGTCTCGCAACGATCGAGGACAATCACAACAAATTCCTTGCCGGTGGTGCGCGCAAGGTATCGCCGTTTTTCATACCCGGCAGCATCATAAACATGGTGTCGGGCAACGTCAGTATCATGTATGGCATGACCGGCCCAAATCTATCTATCGTTACGGCTTGCGCGACCTCCACGCACAGTATTGGCATAGCCGCGCGGAGCGTGATGCATGGAGACGCGGACATCATGCTCGCGGGTGGCTCGGAATACGCCACCACACCGCTCGCCATGGGCGGTTTTTGCTCTGCCAGGGCGATGTCGACCAGGAACGATGATCCACAGGGAGCAAGCCGGCCTTTCGACAGAGATCGCGACGGCTTTGTTTTGAGCAATGGGGCTGGTTGCCTCATCCTCGAAGAACTCGAGCATGCGAAGGCGCGTGGCGCCAATATTTACGCCGAGATGATTGGATTCGGTATGAGCGGCGACGCGCATCATATTACGTCTCCTCCGGAGGACGGCGAGGGCGCGCGTAAATGTATGACTGCCGCTATTAACGATGCCGGGCTTGACCCCTCGGACATCGATTATCTGAATGCCCATGGCACCTCCACGCCGGTCGGAGACAAGGGTGAAACGGCGGCAATCAAACGAGCGTTTGGGGATTCTGCAGCGACACTTGCAGTGAGTTCCACCAAATCGTGCACCGGTCATTTGCTGGGTGCCGCCGGTGCTGTCGAAGCAATATTTTCTGTGCTCGCCATCCGCGACGGTATTCTGCCGCCAACGACCAATCTGGAGCATCCGGACGAAGCCTGCGATCTGGACTACGTTCCCAACACGGCCCGTGAGGCTGCGGTGCGGACTGCGATATCCAATTCGTTCGGTTTTGGCGGTACCAACGCCAGCCTTGTTTTCAGGGCATTCGACTGATTTCAAAGCCCTGCCATATACTTGGCGGATGAGCCTCGTCCTCAAAATCACTCTGGGATTGACCGCAGCCATTGGTCTTGCGGTGCTCGGACTGACAATGCAGCTGAATCGATTTCTACAGACGCCGGTCAATGTGGACAGCGCTGGAGTCTTTTTCGAAGTTCGTCCCGGGATGGCATTCGGACAAATCAGCGCTGCGCTTGCAGCACAGGGAATCATCGATCAACCCACCCTGTTTCGGATGTATGCAAGGTTTTCGGATAAGGCTGGCAGCGTGCATGCGGGCGAATATCAGATTGCAGCGGGCACGACGCCAAGAACGTTGCTGGATATGTTCATCGCAGGGGACGTGAGGCTTTATTCGTTCACAATTGTCGAGGGGTGGACATTTCGAGAATTGGTGGACGCCCTGAACAAGGATGAGGTCGTCGTCAATAGCATGGTGTACGAGGATTGGCCAGCACTCCTTGAAGGCCTTGCTGCCACGGCGACGCACCCCGAAGGCCTCTTTCTACCCGAGACCTACCGGTTCCCGAAAGGGACCACGGATATTGCATTATTGGGCCAGGCATACGACCTGATGCAAGCGAGCCTCAAAGCGGAGTGGGATGCGCGTGCTGCCAACTTGCCGTTAGACAGCCCCTACGAAGCGCTCGTGCTTGCGTCAATCATTGAGAAGGAAACGGCCCTGGCATCAGAGCGACCGCAGATTTCCGGTGTGTTCGTGCGCCGACTGGAGAAACGCATGCGTCTGCAAACGGATCCGACCGTCATCTACGGTATCGGCGAGGAATTTGATGGCAATCTTACGCGACGCGACTTGCGCACAGATACACCGTATAACACCTATACTCGTGGCGGATTGCCGCCAACCCCGATAGCGCTGCCGGGGCGCGCAGCAATCAATGCTGCGCTGAACCCTGCGCCCGGAACTGAAATTTATTTTGTCGCGACGGGGCTTGGTGACGGCAGCCACAAGTTTTCGAATACCAAGGCTGAGCACGATGCCGCCGTGCAGGAATATCTTGCTCGCGAGCGCGCATCTCGTAATCGCTAGCCTAAGGAAAAGCCTGATGCGCGGTAAATTCATAACGGTTGAGGGTATCGAGGGGACCGGAAAATCAACCAACATTGATTTCCTGACCAAATTGATCGAAACGCAAGGCTTCGAGGTCATGCGCACCCGCGAGCCGGGGGGCACGCCGTTGGCTGAGCGGATTCGCCAATTGCTGTTGGAGAATGACCAGGAACCGGTACCGGAAATCGCCGAGTTGTTATTGTTTTTCGCGAGTCGTTCACTGCACCTGCAGAACGCCATCATCCCGGCGCTGGAGCGTGGTCAATGGGTCGTTTGTGACCGCTTCACGGATGCAAGTCGCGCCTATCAGGGGAGTGGTCGCGGCCTGGATATGGGGAAGATTGAGCACTTGGCCGAATGGGTACAGGGCGGCATCGAGCCAGATCTGACCATTCTTCTTGACGCGCCTGCCGAGCTTGGCATGCAACGTGCGGCAGCACGCGGCAACGCGGATAGAATGGATAGCCAGGCGCTGAGCTTCTATAAGCGTGTCCGAAGCGGCTATCTCGCGCTCGCCAGGAATCATCCGGAACGATTTGTGGTGATCGACGCAAGTGAAACACTGGATCAGGTCAGGGACTCGATCGCTGTCGAATTGGGCCGGCTTTTTAGTAATAAAGAAGATTAATAAGTCTACATAAATGATTGTAATATAATGGATATACCGTGGTTACAGAGTGTTGTTGACGCGTTTGAGTCGAGCAGGGCGCAGGGTCGGGCGGCGCATGCGCTGATGATTTCCGGAGCGGTTGGCACCGGTAAACGGGCGGCCGCGGCCTGGCTCTCGCGGCAGCATCTTGGCATCGGGTTGGGCGAGTCGCTGCCACAATACCCGCTTTCAGTTCCGGAACATGCAGACCTTCGCTGGGTGACCACGCTCGAGGACAAACATGCTATTGGCATCGAGCAGATCAGATCGTTAGTTGCCGATCTGAGCCTCACCAGCTATGCAGGGGGCGGCAAAGTTGCCGTAATCGAGCCGGCCGAGGCGATGACCAACAACGCAGCGAATAGCCTCCTGAAGACTCTTGAGGAACCGTCGGGCGATGCTTTGCTTATTCTGGTCGCGGATCGACTGGGACGCTTGCCGGCGACCATATTCAGTCGCTGTCAGCGCTTGAATGTGCACGTGCCCAGTGAACAGGTTGGCCTTGACTGGTTGCAGGGGTTGCAGCCGGGTACTTCATGGGCCGCGGTTCTCAAAGACGCAGGCTTTGCACCTCTGGCGGCCCTGCGTGCATATGACCGTCTGGACGAGACGGAGGCCATGGCGAGTGATTTCGCCGCTGTGGCGGAAGGTCGGGTGGCACCACTGCAGGTGGCGGCCAAATGGGCCAAACATGAGCCGGAATTCGTTTTTAGCTGGATTAGCCGGCAGATTCAGACGTGTATCTTGCGGATTTCGGGGAGTGCGCCAACGGGCGTTTCCGCTGTCGTTGGCGATTCTGTGCTGGGGCGCATAGACAGGCGAAATTTGTTCTGCTATTTAGACATAATCAACAGGTTGCGCGGCCAGCCAGCTGGCTCGTTCAATGTGCAACTAACGCTGGAATGCCTGCTGATCGACTGGGCCGGAAGCCTGCAGTCGGTTGCGGACACTGAGTGATAAAAAAATGAGTAAACCTGGATTACTGACACTTACGATCAAGGACAAAAGCGCGCTGTATCTCGCCTACATGCCGTACGTGATCAACGGTGGTCTGTTTATTCCTACCAATAGTTCTTATCGACTCGGCGACGAGGTGTTCATGTTGCTGAACCTGATGGGCGAGGAAGAAAAGATACCGGTAGCCGGAACTGTCATCTGGATGACGCCGAAAGGTGCCCAGGGTAAGCGTACGGCGGGGATCGGCGTGCAATTCAGTGACCAGGACCAGGGCAATACGCAGAAGAAGATCGAGAATTATCTGGCGGGTGCTTTAGGCGGGGATAAACCCACGCACACGATGTAGTTGTAAGCAGTTGCCTCAAGCACATTTCGCACGTAACGCACTAAAGATCACAAATTCGCCGGGAGCGAATTTGGACGCGTCAGCGCATTTGCGGAGCAAATGTCATGTCCAGGGATGGACATGATCAATTCTCACCAATCGATTTCGTATTTTGTTGCCGTTGCAGGAGAATTGCACACGATGTGATGCGTCGTCGTTTTAGTTGGCGTTGATGCCGCCTCGCAGCACATGCGCATTGTAGCCCCGTTCGCTGAGAATATAGGCGCCGGCTGAACTCCTGCGACCCGTGTCACAGCAGACAACGTACTTCTTGTTCCTGTCCAGCGTATTGATTTTCAGCCGGATAAAATAGAGCGGAATATTGATCGCCCCGTCTTTGTGGTGATTCTCAAACTCACTGGGCAGGCGCACGTCAAGCCACTCACCACCTTGCGCAATTATCTGATCGGCCTCGGCCGGTTCCACCCAATCCAGCATCGGTTCATTCAGAAGCCGTTTGAAATCGTCCTTGCCGAGGCGCATGACAGAACCATCGGCGGTCATAGTCACGGTGGCGTTGCGTTTGGCATCCGAAATTAGCGCCTCTTCGCCGAACGTATCGCCAACGGCAAGCTCGGCCAGTTTGATGCCTTCTTTATTCAGCGGCGTCTCGCGTGTTACCAGGCACTTGCCGCGCGTCAGCACGTAGAAGTAGTCACCTTCGGAGCCCTGCTTGAGAACGACATCCCCGGATTTGTAATTGATCTGCTGCATGCGCATGAAGATGGCCTGAATATTGGCCGGCGGAATCTTGTGGAATGCCTTGGCCTGCAAGAGCATGGTCATCCAGTCGTCGCCGCCGACGTCCTCGGACTTGCCTTGCAATTCGGAGACTTCGTACGACCCCGTTTGATCCCAGGTCAGCATGACATCCAGCAGGTCGCTATCGATCGATATGTACTGCACCCGATCGTGCGCGCGCGCGGTATAGCGCCGCGGGAAATGCGGAGAAACGGGGTTGCGCGCACTGTCGGTGCCGCCCTCGACTACCTCGGCAATATTGCCGTCATCGATCAGTTCCAGCGCGCCCGAGACGATATAGATGGTTCTCTTCTCGGTGTCGCCTTCTTTGAACAGGATTTGTTGCGGCGATAGCTCGCGGATCCGCACCTTTTTGGCAAGGGCGGCCAGATTGTCTCGTTTCAACCCATCTAACGGAGAGAAGGTCTTGAGCAGATCAATGTCTAGCTGCTCAGCGGTCATCATTCATCCTGTTATCGCTCAAAAGGTTGCCGCTGCAGACCATCGCCGTGGCGCCTGCAGACACGCATAAGCCCTTATTCTAACTTCAATTTGTGGTATTTCGATACCGTGGTGCCACGCTATCGTGAAGCGCCGCACAGTTTATCAGCATCGCGGCGTCGCGACAGTCATTCTTCAGCAGCAAACGCAGCCCACCCAGGGTGCGGTCGGAACCGCTCCCCGAGCTCTTCCGTGAAACGATCGAGTGTTCCTGTGACGTTTTCGATCCCTCGTTCCCGTGCATATTGAAGCGGGCCACCTCGAAACGGGGCGAAGCCGGTGCCGAATATTACGCCTGCATCCAGCAAATCAGCCTCTGTGACCACTCTCTCAGACAGGCAGGCCACCGCCTCATTGACCATGGGCAGGATCAGGCGGTCCTGTAAATCTGCCGGTATTTCAGCAATATCTGCCGCCGGCTTCACGGCTTTGCCGTTCTCCCAGCGGTAAAAACCCTGTCCCGACTTCCGCCCGAAGCGCTTGTTTTCCACCATTTCCGCGAGCGTACCCGGAACCTCCCGATCGAAAGCCGCACCAAGGACTTCAGACACGTGCATGGCGACGTCCAGCCCAACGCTGTCTATCAACTCTATAGGCCCCATTGGCATACCGAATTGTTCCGCCGCACGATCGATTGTGGTCAACGGAACCCCCGCTTCAGCCAGGTACATAGCTTCGGCCATGTACGGGCCGAGGATACGATTGACCACGAATCCCGGTGAGCTCGCGCATTCCAGCGGGAACTTGCCAATTGCCTTGACGAAGCCGAAGCCTGCATCCAGGACCTCTTGCTGCGTATCCTGGCAGCGGACAATCTCGACAAGCGGTAGCTGTGCGACCGGATTAAAGAAATGAATTCCAATGAATCTGTCCGGGTCGCGCAATGCCGTCCGCAGCTCTTCCAGGCGAATGCTCGACGTATTCGTCGCAAGAATTGCATTAGGCTTCATCGTAGCCTGGACTTTTTCATAGAGCGCCTGCTTGGCTTCCAGGTTCTCGTAAATAGCCTCAATAATCAGGTCAGCACCGGCAATGCCATCGCCCGCAACATCGCTCCTCAGTCGCTCGTCGACGGCAGAGCGCTCCTCCGGTTTGCGAACCCGTTTATCGAATAACTTTGCAGCCCGTTGCAGTGCGGGGGTGATGTATTCCTCGCCGCGATCCTGCAGGGTGACATTGAGCCCGCGCAGCGCACACCAGGCCGCGATGTCGCCACCCATTACACCTGCACCAACGACATGGACATTCCGGATCCGTTCTTTCGGTTTGTTTCCCTGGGACTTGAGGCGGTTTTGCAGGAAGAATACGCGTACGAGATTCCTCGACGTCGAGCCGATCATCAGGTCGGCAAACGACCTTGCTTCCGCCTCATAGACGCCGCTCCCCGAAGCGCCGTGTTGACTCCATAGGTCAATCATCGCGTATGGTGCCGGATAATGATCTTTGCGCGCTCGGCTGGACACTTGTTTCGTCAGCGCCCGCACGATAAACGGTCGTACAAAGCCGAGATTCAGCAGACGATCGAGGAACGGTGCCGTCGCTTTCGGACGTCCCGATTTCAGCAGGCTTTGGGCAGCCTCGCGCCAACTGTCAGCCGGGGTAATCTTGTCGATGAAGCCAAAGCGCTGCGCCTTGTCTATCCGGATCGGTTTTCCGGTCAGCATGAGTTGCATCGCATTGCGCACACCAGCCATGTTGACCGAGCGCACCGTGCCGCCGAAACCTGGGTGCAGTCCCAACTGGACCTCGGGCAGTCCAATGATCGGCTTGTCGTTTTCCAGCGCCAGTCGGTATTTGCACGCAAGCGCCAGTTCGAAACCGCCGCCCAGGCAGAAGCCGTTAATGGTGGCCACAGTCGGGCATGGCAGCGCTTCAAGTCGATTAAACAATTGCTGTCCGAGTCGAATCAGATGAAATGCGTCTTCGGCCGACTCAATCCTGGTGAATTCATTGATATCAGCGCCCATCACGAATCCGCTGTCCTTGCCGGAGTAAATGACTATTCCATCGGGTGGTTTGCTTTCGAATGCAGTTAGCAAAGTCTCGAACTCACGCAATACAGATTCGGACAAAACGTTGGCGCTACTCTCGAATTTGTCCAGGCACAACCAGACGGTGCCGTTCTCATCCGTTTCCTGGTGCCAGTGCGTCTGTTCTTTTTGATGGTCTGTCATTTTTTTTGGTCGAGCTCAAAATCGCAAATTAGAGGTAGATGATCCGAGTGGCGGACCTGGGGAATTTCGAAGTTCGTGACGTTTATTCCATCCTGGTAAAGAACGAAATCCAGTTCCTTGCGCGGAGAGCGACTTGGGTACGACGGTTGGCTGTTCACATTGGCGCTCCGTAACCCTGCGGCGCGCATGAACAAATAAATTTCATTCTCGCCCCAGAATGTATTGAAGTCTCCGGCAACCATGACCGGCTTCTCGCGTTGCTCGATCAGATCGTAAAGTTTGCGGAGTTGCAGATGCCTGTGTCGGTACTTCAGCGACAGGTGCACCAGGAACACGGTGAATTCAGCCATTTCAAGTTCGATAATCAACCGTTTGATGCCGGTATCGAAATAGTGAAATGTCTCGCCATGTACTCGTGGCGCGGCAAGAAATGCGTTTCCCTGTTTGCGGATGATAGGCAGGAGCTGGTTCAACGACTTTGCACCGTATTTCGTTTCATACGATGAGTTCATGCCAAGTTCGGCGGCAATGGTCTCGGCCTGGTTGACATTTCGGCTGCGGATCGAGCCTGTATCCACCTCGATCAGGCCAACAATGTCAGGATCGGTGGACTTGATGAACCTGGCGATGTCGGGCAGTACGTTCTGATTTCCCAGTATGTATCCTGCACCCGGAAGCGGCATGTGCATGGAGGCGCCGGCGCCAACCCCATAACGGATGTTGTACAGGAGTAGTCTCATGATCGGGGGCTAAGATACACTAGTGGCTCGCAGGATGGCAGATGGAGGATCTTGTGTCTGAAAGCAACCCTATTCGGGTATTTGTGACCCACACATTCCAGACGAGTGACGACTACCTGCGGGTTTTCGAGTTTCTCGAAAGTATGGAGCGCTTTTTCTATATCAACACCAGCAAGCCGGAGGAAATGCCGGATGACGGCGGCCTGGATGCGATCAAGGAAGAGCTGATCAGTCAGATCAAGGAATGTGAGGCGGTCCTGGTGCTCGCTTCGCAGTATATGGAGCAGAATGATCTGACTCGGTTTCAAATGGACGTCGCCGAAGCGAATGGCAGACCGATGATTGCCATTCGGCCGTTTGGCGGCATCGTTGAATCACCCCCGGAGCTGGTCGAGCGTGTCGCCGAGCACATCGGGTGGAATGAGCGTGAGATAGTCGATGCGCTCATGAGGCAGGCCCGGCACGAAGACACTTCGCGCTGGGAAACGATTGAATTTACGCTTGATTAAGCAAGACTTAACGAATGACTGACCTTGTTGCCAAAGTTATCGCCCACCGCGGCGCATGTGGTTACTTGCCGGAGCATACGCTCGAGGCGAAGGCCTACGCGCATGCGCTCGGCGCCGACTATATCGAGCAGGACATTGTCGCCACTCGCGACGATGAATTGATTGTCATGCACGACATCCACCTCGACCGTGTGACTAATGTTGCGGAGCGTTTTCCGGACAGGGGCAGGGAGGACGGTCGTTTCTATGCGCGGGATTTCGATCTGGCGGAGATACGGTCGCTGGTGGCGTGGGAGCGACGCGCTGCCGACGGCGTGACTGCGGTATTTCCGAATCGATTTCCGACCGGAATTGGCCCGTTTCGGGTGCCAACACTGCGGGAAGAAATCAAACTAATTCAGGGGCTGAACCACTCGACCGGTCGACAGGTTGGCATCTACCCGGAGATCAAAAGGCCGCAATGGCACCGGGATGAAGGATCGGACATCAGTCGGCAGGTCGTCCAGCTCCTGGATGACCTGGGGTACCGGACAAAAAACGATGACTGTTATTTACAGTGCTTCGACGCGGTCGAGGTTCGCCGTATAAGGCATGAGCTGGGTTGCCAGTTAAAGATGGTGCAGTTGATTGGTGAAAATTCCTGGGGCGAATCAGACACGGACTATGACGAACTGAGGACGCCTGAGGCACTCAGGAACCTGGTTGGCACAGTCGATGGCATTGGTCCCTCCATCGGCCACCTCGTGACCTTGAGTGAAATTGATGGAAGTCCGGTTTCGCTAGGGCTGGTGTCTGCAGCGCATGCTGTGGGCCTGGATGTGCATGCGTACACGTTTCGTGCAGATCAATTGGCGCCGGGATTCGATTCCCTGCAGCAAATGGTGCGCTGGTTTGTCGATGAGCTAAAACTGGATGGCGTCTTTACCGATTTTCCGGATCAGGCGATTGCCGCGCTGAGGGGCTAGGCACGCTAATTAGAATAAACGTTAAATAAATAACGTAAATAATTGATTAATAAATAAAAATAACTTCTATTCTTCTGTCAATGCTAGAACGGGGAACGGATGTCTCATCAGGTGGGATTCTGTATTGAGAACTCTGTCCTTTCATCGATGGTAAAAGTGCCTAATCTAAGCTGTTGCCAGCACCCAAAAGGACCCGGCAATGTTCATGGAGACCCCAGATACCCTAATGTATGTCGCAGGCGGCGCGTTCCTGCTGGGGTGGCTTGTGGGCAAAATTGGAGCCTACGTGGGTAATCGTTTTCAAGCCCGCAAGCGTGACCCAAGGGATGATCGCATCAGGAATCTTGATGCCGAACTGCGTATTGCGCAGACGGACAGCGAGAAGGCAAAGGAACAGGCTGCCAGGCTGAAGTCCGAACTTGCCGAAGAAAAGGAACTGGTGGAGCAACGCGACGGCATTATCACTGATCAACAACAATCAATGGCCGAACTCCGCCAGGATCTCAAGGAATCGGTGATGAAAACACGTGAGCTTCGCGCCGAACTATCGAATCGTGCCGCCGAGAACGTAAAATCGGAGGTTAAGCTCCGGGAAGTGGAGACTGAGCTATCCGTTGCCCAGGCGTCAACCGACCTGCTTGCCACCGGGGTGCTCGACTACTCAGTCGCGCCCGACAGTGAAGATGACGATGGTGAGAGTCCGGGCGACCAGGTCACGGCTTTTACCTGAACCTTCGGATTCGTTTCAATATATTCTGCCTTGCCACGATTCACTGCAGTGCGATGACGCCCGGACACAACGCCAGCCAAATTCAGCTTACAATTCCATGCTGACTATTCATCTGCTTTTCCGGTGGCCCGGCGCGTGGAAAGACTGACCCTTCTCATGATCATTTCGTTTGGCGTGGCCTGCACCCCGCAGACCAGCGAAATCGAGATCCCGTTTTCGGTCCTTTATGGCGGAGAGCCCCTCAGCTGCGATGAACCTGCAGGCGCAGTGTCGATGACGGACCTTCGATTCTACGTGTACGACCTTCGCCTGCTTGCCACCGATGGACACGAGATACCGATTGCATTGCGCCCGGACGAATTCTGGCAGACGGGGGCGGTCGCATTGCTTGATTTTGAGAATGGGCAAGGGGCTTGCATTAACGGAAGCGAGCGCATGAACACCATCATCCGGGGTCGCTACGAGTCTTCGGAAGTTCGCGGACTTTCCTTTCGCATAGGCGTACCGGAGAGTCTGAATCACGAGGACGCTCTGACTGCCATGGCTCCGCTGAATTTTACGGATATGCACTGGCACTGGGCGTCAGGTTACAAATTTCTTCGTGCGGGGGTAGAGACTGCAACTGACGGTTTCTGGATTCATCTGGGCAGCAGCCGGTGCGAGGGAACGATCGGCGATATACAGGGATGTCGTGCGGCAAATCGACCGGAAGTCGTTATCGCGACATTTACGCCGGGCCAGGATCACGTCACGATTGACCTGGGAGATCTGTTCTCCGGAATTGATTTTGGTGACGGGAGAAAATCAGATTGCTCCTCCGGGCCGGCCGAATCGACATGTGTCGCGCCATTTGATGCGCTGGGCATCAATTTTGAAAGCGGCAAGACGGCCAGTCCCGTCCGCGCAATTCGCGGCGAGCACATTGAATGAAGCCGCTCGCCGTTGTCATCGCCTTGCTAGTCACAGGCATCGCGACCTGGTTTTTATGGCCAGTTGACGACGACTATCAATGGCACCTGCCGCCCAATGTTCCGCTACCAGTCGTGCCACTTGATAATCCGATGAGTGCGGTCAAGGTCGAGCTGGGTCGCTGGCTTTTTCATGACAATCGTCTTTCGATCAATGGCACGACGTCCTGTGCAACCTGCCATATTCAGTCGCTCGCATTTACTGACGGGAAATCGAGATCAATCGGGGCGACCGGAGAAACGCATCCGCGGAGCGCTATGTCATTGGTCAACGTTGCCTATGGCAGTCGACTGACATGGGCAAACCCGTTCCTGGATCGGCTTGAGGTGCAGGCGCTGACGCCGATGTTTGGTGAAAACCCAATCGAGATGGGACTGGCGGGCAGGGAGTCTATGCTCATCGAGCTGCTCCGCAGCGACGCTCGCTATCGTGAGCTCATGCCTCGTGCGTTTCCCGACGATGCAGATCCCTTTTCTATTCTCAATACGGTACGAGCCATCGCGAGCTTTGTGCGCAGCATTGTCTCATTTGATTCTGCCTACGATCGTCATCTTGCGGGCGATGCCGCGGCGATGTCTGCTGCGCAGGTCAGGGGAATGGAGCTGTTTTTTTCCGAGGAACTCGAATGCTTTCATTGTCACGGAGGCTTTAACTTCACAGATAGCAGCACGCACGCGAACGCAGTAGTTGAGTCGGTTGGATTTCACAACACCGGCCTCTATAACATTGATTCGAACGGCGCCTATCCTGATGACAACAAGGGGCTGCTGGAGCTAACCGGTGAGCGGCGTGATATGGGCCGATTCAGGGCGCCAGGTCTGCGTAACATCGCCCTGACGGCGCCCTACATGCATGACGGGAGTATCGCGACGCTTGCTGCGGTGCTTGATCACTATCAACAGGGTGGACGGAAAATAGAAGAAGGGCCGTTTGCGGGAGACGGCAGTCGAAATCCCTATAAATCCGTGTTTGTCCGAGAGTTTGATCTAAGTGACTCGGAGCGCGCAGATCTGCTGAGCTTTCTTCGGGCGTTGACAGATGATTCCGTCACGACCAATCCAGCGCTTGGCGATCCTTTCAGGCAGGTGGCAGGCGTCAGTCAATGACTGTTTTCCATTCATTTCCGAACTGCGTCGTCCGCCAGGAAAACCAGCTTAATACGAAATAAGTCTGCATCATGAGCGCAGCAATCCACTCGATGATGTTCTCCGCCGCATCGGGTTCATCCAGTGTCGCTTTCAGAGTCAGATTCAATACGCCCAGCGCGCAGGGAAACAATGCCAGCCACAACTGCAAGCGCGCAACTTTTTGTACCTTTTGAAGCTCTTTTGCCTTTGCAAGGCGGAGGGTCTTCACCGCTAACGTAATCTGCGCAATCACCATGAACAGAAAGTAAAAGTAAATCCCGAACCGCCGCATGAATTCATACAGGGGGGTCTGGGTGCCAAGGAAGGTCACGTAAATGATCAGCGCAACGGAAGACGCAGCGCCGAAAACCAGGATTGACCGACCGGCGTTTTCCCGTTGGTGTTGTCCTGACACGGAACGCAACCAGCCGACCGCTGCATACCAATAGGCCGTCAGCAGCGCAGCCTGGATTGTCATTGACGGTTTGAAGACGAACACGGCAGGTTCATAGCGGCCGGTCGCGCTGATCGAAGCGCAACCGTCGATGTAGGGTATGCAGGCCGGGATCGCGCCGGCATTAATTGCGAGCAGCAGGCTTGCGTGAATGGCGACGATCGGCAGCAGGCCCGTCGCGAGCGGTAGAAACCGAATCGGCATGAACCGGAAGTTGCTACCGCTTGACTCTGCTGATGACGTCATCGGTAGACATGACGCCGCCAAAAACCTGCGCGAATGTTCTCAGTGCCGCAATGTGATCCTCATCTGTTCGCGCAACGTTTGCGTCCTCAACCATCACCGTTCGAAAATCAAGCATCATTGCGTCCCGCGCCGTCGACTCGCAGCATATATTGGTAGCAACACCCGTGATGAGCACGGTGTCGATACCATGTCCACGCAACAGTTCCTCGAGATTTGACGATCCTTTGATGAATGCACTGAAGCGGTCTTTGGAGATAATCGGATCGCCAACGTGCATATCCATACCTGGCCAAAGGTCGTGCATCGGACTCCCGGGGGTCAGGTCTCGGCGGGCCCGCGCACCGTCATCTGTGTTTTCGAGATGCTGAAAGAACATTGGCCAGGCCGATCGCCCCTCGTCCGAAAAACTCACAATCACCCAGACAACCATTCCACCGGCTGTCCGCAGCGAGTCAGCGAGTCGATTGATATTTGGCACGATCTCTCTGGCTTTTTGGATGTAGCTAAGCCCATCCTTATCGACCCAGTGATTCTGCATGTCGATGACCAACAACGCCGTTTTGTCGGGTGTGAACGAAGCAAAGAATTTTCCCCGATTCGTACTTTCATCGAGAGAGGGATTTAGAATCGTTGGCAATTTCACGTCATGCATGACAAATTTCGCGTGCGGCTCTCTGCAACTGTCATTGAATCAGGTATCCGGCAGCAACACACATGCACAAGACACTTCGTATTGGATTCAACCGGGACTTCTATCCGTTCGCGCATGGTGATTCTGAGCAATGTTCGGGCATCGTAATTGACATTGTAAAGCGGGCCATGGCAATGGCCGCATACTCCGTGGAATTTGTTCCTCGCTCCCTCGATAACTTAGCACGCCAATTTGCAGATGGCGAAATTCACGCATTCGCCGGCATCGCGATTACCCTTGACAGGCAACTGCAGGTGGTATTTTCTACGCCGCTGGTCGAATCCGGTGGGGCCTGGTTTCGGTTACGCAATGCCGAGGCACCCATGACTGCAATAGCGACGCCGTCTGCAGGACCGCTCGTGACAGCCGTCCAATCTCGGTTCCCCAATATCAACATTCGCGGCGTAGCGGATTACCGTTCTGCCCTGGAGCTGACAATCTCGGGCGAAGTCGACGCCGCGGCGCTGAATATTCACGTCGGTGCTGACATGGCACAAAGGTATTTTCCGAACGAGTTTCTACTACCTGACAGGCCATTTTGTCAGCTGCATTTGGGACTTGCTTTCGCGCGTGAAACGGAAGCTCGCATTATTAATTCTTTTGACGCAGCTGTAGGTTTCATGAGGCAAGACGGGTCAATTGACGCAATTGCTAGTGAGCATAGGCCGCGGTAGCAGCCGCAGAAAACGGTTTCGCTACCCCCCCGTTGCCGTCGGCTGCGCCAGGTTCTCATGGAGCATCAGGTGCAAGGTCCCGGCCGAGAGAGCGCCGAAATGACGCCATTGCAGATTACGTAAGGTAAATCGTACGCGGAAAGGGTCCGGAGTCGACGACCAGTAAGACCAGAAAAACCGTGAGTTTTCATCGATGAATGCGGTGTGGGTTGAAATACTGAGGTCAAGTAGGAGCTTACCGAAGATAATTCACCAAACTTGGCACCCCATAGCCCGGGATTGCGGTATTATTGCCCGCCTTCGCGTATGCGATTACCTAACAATGGTCACAAATCTCCATGGGGGACTCATGAACGACAAACTTAGACGCTGCCTCGGGCTCGTAGTTGCGAGCTCGATTGGCATCCCGGCACTCACGGTCAATGCTCAGGAAGATTTCATATACGAAGAAATCACGGTGACAGCGACCAAACGGCAGGCAACGCTGCAAGAGATACCGGTTGCCGTATCGGTAACGAGCGGTGAAACAATCGAGAAAGCGCAGATCAATGACGTATTAGATCTGCAAACGGTCGTTCCGTCGCTGCGTGTCACGCAGCTGCAAACATCAGGCAACACCAATTTCCTGATTCGCGGCTTCGGCAATGGCGCCAACAATCCGGGCATCGAGCCATCGGTCGGCGTCTTCATTGATGGCGTTTATCGTTCTCGTTCCGCGGCCGCATTGAGCGATTTGCCGAACCTGGAGCGGGTCGAGGTCTTGCGTGGTCCGCAAAGTACACTCTTTGGTAAGAACGCATCCGCCGGTGTCATCAGCGTAATTACCGCACTGCCGGGTCAGGAGTTTGGCGGCTCGGCAAAAGTAACCTTTGGCAACTACGGTCAGACTATTGTAAAAGGCGAGATCTCCGGGCCGGTGTCGGACACCGTAGGTTTCGGCTTGTCGGTCGGCACTAACCAGCGCGACGGCTATTTCGACAACCTGGAAGACGGTTCAGAATACAACGAGCGCGATCGCTGGGGTGTTCGCGGTCAACTGTCGATGATTCCGACGGACAATTTGTCACTGCGAATCATCGCTGACTATGACGAGATTGACGAACTCTGCTGTGGTGTTGGCAATTTGATCAACGGGCCGACCGGTGCCGCCGTCATTGGCGTCGGTGGAAATCTCGTTCCTGAAAACGTGTTTTCAGACTCCGGCTATCTAAACCGCAATCCGATCAACCTGGTCGAGAACAGCGGTGTGTCACTGCAGGCAGATCTTGATCTCGAGAATTCGCTGATCACGTCAATTACGGCATTTCGAGATGTCAATCGTATAGAAGATGCGGACGTCGATTTCACGAGTGCCGATATTGTCGGCAGCAATTTCAATGAGACTGACATCGATACATTCACACAGGAATTACGTTGGTCATCAACGGGAGGTGGAGATGTTGACTGGATGATCGGCGCGTTTTTCTTCAGTGAGGAAATCAAATTTGATACGGCACTGAATTATGGGTCGGATGCCCGCTTGTATGCTGATCTCCTCGCCGGTCAGATCTCAGGATCCGGATTGCCAGGCTCGCTGGCGACATTGGAAGCAGCCTTGGGCGGATTGCCGCCCGTGTTTTTTGCGGATGGCACCGGGGTTGTCGAGAATGCGGGTCAGGACAACACTGCACTGTCGATTTTTGGCCAGATCGATTGGTATCTGACCGATCGAACGACGCTGACACTTGGCGCGAATTACACCCAGGACGAAAAGGACGTATTCGTTCGTCAGCCGGTGAATACGGACGCGTTTGCCGCAGTCGATTTCGTTCAGGTTGGTTTCGCACAGCTATTCAGCGCGCTAACCGGCGGCCAGCCGCCGATACCGGCCAACTTCGCTCTGTTCCCGGCGCAATTCGCACAGGCACAGGGGCTTAGCACAGTGCCTTGCACGGCGATGACAGGGCCACTCTGCAATCCGTTGCTGCCCTTCCAGGACGTGCAAGTGCTGCTGCCATACGTCGACTTTCCAAATGTCGTCGAAAACGGCAGCTCTGATGATAGTGATTTGACCTGGACCGCACGGATCGCATTTGATCTCAATGATGACGTCAATATCTATGCAAGCGCAGCGACCGGATTCAAAGCGACATCCTGGAATCTGTCACGGGATTCGCGCCCGTTTCCTGCGGACCTTGCCGCGATAGAAGCGGCGGGTCTCGGTGTGACGAATCTCGTTTCCGGCACGCGTTTTGCGGAACCAGAGGAGTCCACTGTGTATGAAATCGGCCTGAAGGCCCGATTTGCAAAGGGCGCGATTAATCTCGCGATATTCGATCAGTCAATTGACGGTTTTCAATCAAACATTTTTACCGGACTCGGATTCAATCTGGCCAACGCAGGCAAACAATCTGCAACCGGCTTCGAGTTTGACGGCACATTCTACCCGACTGAAAACTGGCAATTGACGCTGGCTGGAACGTGGATGGATCCTGTATTTGACTCATTCGTCGGTGCGTCTGGTGTAACCGGACCTGTGGATTTGTCCGGAACACAGCCGCCTGGAATTCATGAATTGAGTGTGGCTGCTTCCGCGACGTATTCGGCATATCTCGCCAATGGACTGGAATGGTTTGCCCGCGCCGACTACCTGTATGAGGACGAGGTGCGAACAAACGAAAATGTGCCGGCATTCGCAGGGAGACGCGAAGTGAGTCTGCTCAATGCGAGTTTCGGCATCTCATCTGAAAGCGGCTGGGATGTACTCGTCTGGGGCCGTAATCTCACAGATGACAGATACTTACTCAGTTCTGCACCGGTACCATTCCAGGCTGGCAGTTTTCTCGGTTACGGAAATCAGCCACTCACTTATGGCGTGACAGTGGGTAAACAGTTCTAACGCGTATCACTGGAAGAATATTCGATAGACAACAAACGCCACATCGGGAAGCCGGTGTGGCGTTTTTTTGTAACTAATTTCTGTCGCCGTATAACAGCCGCTGCTGCACACTAGGTCATCCTGAGTATCACCTTGCCACGAGCCCGTCGCTCGGTTATCGAACGGAACGCTTCTGCAAACTCATCGAGCGGATATGACTCCGTCACCCTGGGAACCAGGATCCCGGCAGCGATCATCGTCGCCATCTCTTGCACGTTCTGCATTTGAATGTGTGGGTTCTTCGCTGCCCACGTACCCCACCAGACGCCGATGATGCTGGCCTCTTTTAGCAGCGCAATGTTGGCCGGGAACGCCGGGATGTCTCCGCACGCGAACCCTATGACGAGATAACGACCGTGCCATGCGGTGGCTCTGAAAGCCTGCTCCGCGAGTTCGCCACCGACCGGATCGTATACGATGTCAACGCCTTTGCCGTCAGTCAGGGACTTGACCGTTTCCTTTAGTGGCACTTCGGAGTAGTTGATCGTTTCGTCCGCGCCGGCCGAGCGGGCGAATTCCAGTTTTTCCTGCGTACTGGCAGCAGCGATCACACGCGCGCCCATGGCTTTGGCAATTTCCACCGCCGTAATGCCGACGCCGCCCGCGGCACCGAGCACGAGTACGGTTTCTCCAGGCTGAAGACTGGCGCTTTGCTTAAGCGCGTGATAACTGGTGCCGTAGGTTACGGCGAAACCGGCGCCTTGCTCAAAACTCAGGCCCGCGGGTAGTGGCATAGACGTCATTTCTTCCGCCACGCATTTTTCGGCGAAGGTTCCGCCACGGGTTGTAATGATCACCTTGTCGCCCACGGCAAAATGACTGACGCCAGCACCGATTGCGGAGACCACGCCAGCCGCCTCATTGCCAGCAACGAAAGGCGTTGGCGTTTTTACCTGGTATTTTCCGGCAATCGAAAGCACGTCGGGAAAATTTATACCGGCAGCCTTGATGTCAACGACCAGTTCTCCGGCTGCCGGAACCGGGTCCGCTTGCTCTTCAATGACGAGCGACTCGGGTGGCCCGTACTCGTTGCAGACCAGCGCCCTCATCAGGCAACTTCAAATAACGATGCCGCACCCTGGCCGCCACCGATGCACATCGTGCACACCACGTATTTGGCCTTACGACGTTTGCCTTCGATGAGGGCGTGGCCTACCATGCGCGCGCCGGACATGCCGTAGGGGTGACCAATCGATATTGCCCCGCCATCAACGTTGAGGATTTCGTTTGGGATTCCCAGTTTGTCGCGACAATAGAGCACCTGTACGGCGAAGGCCTCGTTGAGCTCCCACAAATCGATATCGTCCATCTTCAGTCCGTTTCGCTGCAGTAGCTTGGGCACCGCAAACACCGGGCCGATACCCATTTCGTCAGGCTCACAGCCGGCAACAGCCGTGCCGCGATAGATACCCAGCGGTGTCAGGCCACGTTTTTCGGCGACGCTGGCCTCCATCAGCACCGCGGCTGAAGCACCATCCGATAGCTGGCTTGCATTACCTGCGGTAATGAATCCGTTTTCCCGAACGGGATTCAGTCCTGCAAGACCCTCGAGTGTCGTGGACGGGCGATTGCCTTCGTCCTTTTCGAGCACAACATCTGCAAACGAAATTTCTTTCGTCTCCTTGTTCATCACGCCTTTGTTTGAGGGGAGGGGAACGATTTCGTCCTCAAACTGACCGTTCTCCTGGCCGGCAGCAGTTCGCTGTTGGCTCTGCAAAGCGTACTCGTCCTGAACCTCACGACTGATCGAATAGCGATTCGCGACGACTTCGGCCGTGTCGATCATGGGCATGTACATGTGTTCGTGTATTGCAAGCAGACGCGGGTCTTTTGCACGGTAGGAATTGGCATGTTCGTTCTGCACCAGGCTTATGGATTCCAGGCCACCACCCACCATGATGTCGACGTTATCCGAGATGATGGTTTTGGCCGCCGTCGCAATCGCCATCATGCCCGAAGAGCATTGGCGATCGACGGTCATGCCTGCCGTCGTAACCGGCAATCCAGCAGCCAGCGCGATCTGCCTGGCAACGTTTTGTCCTTGTGAACCCTGCGGCATCGCGCAGCCCATGATGACGTCGTCTATTTCATTGGGATCGACGCCCGCACGTTCAACAGCGTGCCTGACCGCGTGGCCACCAAGCGTCGGCGCCTCGGTGTTATTGAATGCTCCGCGATAGGCCTTGCCAATAGGCGTGCGTGCCGTTGATACGATGACAGCTTCTCTCATTTTGGTTCCTTTGATTAATTATTCTGTTAGGTCTATGCCAAGATTTTGCGCGGCCTTGGTGGCGAACTTGGTCGCCTGCTCAAACCCGCTCTGAAATTCCTGCTTGCCGGTTTCATCGTCGATCTTGTCCCAGGCGGCCGCAATGCCCTCCGGTGACAGATCATTGGGAAGCAGGTTTACGCCGTCTGTCTCGAAGCCTTTGAAAACAGCGAAACTGCCGCCGCCGGCACCCAGTACCTTGCGACTGGGCGCATCCGGGCCGGCCAGGAATACAACGGCAGGACTGACTGACTCGGGTGACAGTAGCTCGAATACCGTTTCAGGGAACAGGCCCTTTGTCATCGCCGTGCCTGCAGTGGGTGCCAGGCAATTGACGCGAATATTGGATTTGGCGCCCTCGAGGTGCAGCGTGTTCATCAGGCCGACCATCGCCATTTTGGCGGCGCCGTAGTTGGCTTGTCCGAAGTTGCCGTACAGGCCTGAGCTTGAGGTTGTGAAGACAATACGACCGTAATTCTGTTCGCGCATGATCTCCCATACCGCTTTGGTGCAGTTGGCAGTGCCAATGAGATGAACATCAACCACGAGGCGGAAGTCATCCATGGACATCTTCAGAAACGTCTTGTCGCGCAGGATACCGGCATTGTTAATGAGCACATCGATCCGGCCCCATGCATCCATTGCCCGGGACACCATGTCGTTGACCTGGTCCGTGTTTGCGACATTAGCGCCGTGCGCCATCGCGACACCATCCGCTGCCTCTATCTCTGCAACGACCGCATCTGCATTCGCCGATTTGCCCTTATCGTCACCCAGGTCGTTGACGACAACCTTCGCGCCGCGCTCAGCCAGTGCCAGTGCGTGACAGCGTCCCAGGCCCTGACCGGCCCCGGTTACTATCGCCACCTGGTTGTCCAATCTGATACTCATTATCCTGCCTCTTTTGTATTTAAATTCATTAATCGCCGACAACCATCATCGACAGTATCTCGGCTACCAATGCCGGCGTGTCCTCGCCCTCGATTTCGACCGTTACTGCTGTCTTCATCAGCCAGTGGCCTGGTTTCTTCTCGCTGATCTCCAGTACTTTCTGGCGTGACCTGATGCGTTTTCCAACCCTGACCGGCATGAGGTAACGAACCTTGTCGGAACCATAGTTTATCCCCATGACCAGGTTCTCCGGAACCACACCGGACTGCGCGTTGAGGTAGGACAACAGAGACAAGGAGAGGAAGCCGTGAGCGATCGGGCCTCCGAATGGCGTCTGGGCGGCTTTTTCAGGGTCAACATGAATGAACTGGTGGTCGTTAGTGGCATCGGCAAATTGATTCACTCGTTCCTGGGTAATATCCACCCAGGGAGAGGGTTCCAGTTCTTTGCCGACCAGGCTCGGCAGATCTTTGGCTTTGATTGCATTGGTCATTCAGTTCTCACTGTCTCAAGCAAAAGGCTACACGCACACTGCTTCCAGGTTGACCCGGCAAAAGTGTCCAGGTGTTGGGAAAAGAGTTTATTAGGCGTCCATTATGAGGCATTCTTGCCAGCACTATGTGCCGGCGATATTCACACCTTTTCTTGTCAATCTCAACGACGATGCTGTTGGCGTTGACTGGTTGTGCTGCCGGGCAGCCTCCCGTGATCGAGTCATTGGATGCGCGCACCTCGGTCACGATTACGCGTCCCCGGACGCCGCTCATCATGTCGCCGGATGCACAGTATTCTGACCCTGCTGCGAGAGAATATATCCAGGTAGGGGCAATCGAAGTCAATCGAATGGGCTCGCTGCAGTATTTCCTGTGGCTTGGTATCTGGGATTATGAGCATGTGAACAGCGACAATGAATATCCCGCTGGCTTCGATACCGTCAATTTTGAAGTTGACGGAGACGTGCTGTCGCTCGACCTGCTGAGCTGGTCGCACGAGGCCATTGGTACCAGCGAACGAACCTACAAAAAGATATTCGACGAAGACGTCGATGCCTATTACCAGGTGACACTGGAACAAATTGAAGCGCTGAGCGACGCTAAAGACATCAAATTGCGCACGACATCGGCCACACCAAAGGAATTTATTCCCTGGTACAACCAGGAGAAGGCTGACATCGATTTGGCGGAGTTCGTGACGTCAGTATCGTTTTAGTCTCGGCCGCGCGTGCCGCGCGAAAAACACCAACGATTTCCTCGACATCAAGGTTCTAAACGCGGCGGACGCCGATTGCCGGTCAAATGGTTCGTTTAGGAAGGGGTAACTCCATGCGTATAAATTAGTCAGCGCATTACGTTGCCGGCATCGCTATGCGGTAAATACGTATGTTAGAGAATGCTAAATTAGCTATTGTGCATATATAGATCATCTGGACGCAGGCTTGTCGCTCGGGTCATACGCAATCGACAGCGTGGAACTGACGCGCCAAAACGACGATGACCGTACACCGATAAACCGCAAGACGAGGACCAAGATCAATGAAAAACGGAACAATGTTAGCAATGTCTTTTGCTGTACTCATCGCAACGGGGACGACTGCCTTCAGCCAGGACCAGCAATCCGCATCAGAAACTCAGTCAGCGGTAGCGGTCGACGGTTGGCAGCTGATGTCCGAGGAGGAACGACTTTCGTTTCGAGACGAAATGCGTGCACTGGAGACCGAAGAGGAGAGACAGCAATTTCGGCAGGCACACAAGGAGCAAATGCGTGCCCGTGCTGCGGAGCAAGGCGTTTCGTTGTCAGGTGCGCCCAAGAGGAGGGCGGCGAGAGAAGGCCGAGGTGCCGGTCGCGGCCAATCCGGCGGGGGCCGCAGGCCTGCATTCGTTGATTTCGATATGAATGGCGATGGGTACATAGCGCAGGATGAATATGTAAAAGCCCACGCTGAGCGTGTGGTGAAACAAGCAAAGGAAGGCCGCGAGATGAAAAACGCGGGTAGAACGACGTTTGCAGATATCGATACCGACGGTGACGGTCGCGCCAGCCCGAATGAATTTGCCGCACATCAAGCCCATCAGCATCGAAGGCAGCGCAATTAACGCCTCGCGATCTGGAGTCAATAAATGACCTGTCGACTGAAAATGCTGACGTTGGGGCTCGTTGCGATAGGCACTGCCCATTCGTCCGACTTGACATTAACGGGCGAAGATACAGTCGCACGTGGAGCAGAACTTCTGTTGCCATTCAAGCAGGATTTGAAGCACGCGCTCGTGTCGGGATTAGAGGAGGGCGCTGTGCACGCTATTAGTGTGTGTAAGGAGCAGGCGCCAGCCATCGCGAATGCGCTTTCGACTGACGGCGTCAAGATTGGCAGGACCAGTCACCGGCTGCGAAATCCAGCAAATCAGCCCCCCGGCTGGGTGAGCGACATTCTTGAGAACTACTTGCAGGCCGACTCGGAACCGGCGCCAATGATCTCCCATTTGCCGAATAATCGAGTGGGTTATGCCGAACCGATAATGGTGCAGCCGCTTTGTCTTGCCTGCCACGGGAAGGTACTGGCGCCGGACGTTGCTGCAAGGATCAACGAATCATACCCGGGAGATGCGGCGACTGGCTTTGAGGTCGGGGATCTCAGGGGCCTCTACTGGGTGGAGTTTCCGACAGAGGCTGAGTAGCTGAGAGTGAGTAAAGAGCAATATATACAGCGTCTTATAAGCACTAGTTAATGTGTAATGAGATCAAAAGTCGAGAGCAGTGACCTGTCGTCAGCTGCTCACGTTGCAAGGACCGAACGCCGAAACGACCGTATGATCGGCAATTGCTCGTTCCAGGGCGAGGCGTCGGCACGGTCCGGGTCAACCGGGCAAACCGGGCCGGCAAAGCCCGCTGGAATCTGATCATCGATTTCCCCGGTGCCAGCATTGTCGAAGAATTCGTAGCCCGGGATATTGAGATCTTCGTCGGCAATGACATCGACCGTGCGTAAGCCATAGGTTGAAAGCTCAACCGTGAATGCCTGGGGATGCACCATCCAGACATGGTGCGGACCGGCGACAAACAGGTACTGAATCCGCCTGTTCTTCGACGCGATACGGTATTTGCTTATTGCGCCACCGTACATTGAGCTTCGCGAAGCAGAAACGTCAATAACCGCATTGAAATCGGGTTCGAATCCGGGCTCGATCTGCAGGGTCCGAGGATCGTTATCATCCGTGAACCAGGCGATTGGCCGACCGTCATTAATCCGGTTAGCCCTTGATTTCATTGCTTTCGTGCGAGGGGCCTCGAAGTCCTGGTAGGGCCGCACCCTGTGCGACGGCGCATTGTGCAGGACCAGGAAGAGCACTCTTTTATCGTTCTGCTTACGCCGACCTCGATGACTTACATCATCCAGCGCAGACTGCAACTCATAGGGCAGGTTGGTGGTTTCCTCCGCACTAAACCAACCGCGCATGCCGCGCTTGTTGTGCCATCGCAGCGCGCCTTTCCCGATCCATTGCTCATGGGGCGTGTTGATGTAGTGCGATGCGGACCGCCAGACAAGTGATGAGTCCTTGTAAAACACTCTTGCATGAATATCGGGTTTGCCCTGACCGGCCTGTTTCGCCGGGAGAACATAGGCAGGCATCGCTTTGAGCTCGTGTGCGTCACGCTGATTGCATAGAAAGAAGCGCGTGCCGAACAGCTCAACCTCGTATTTTGGCGTATAGCCGGTCCGCAAAAGCATGGACGGATCGTCTTTCGCCTTGCCAGCCGCCCGCAATCGGTGTCCTGAGTCCAGGAGGCGACGAAATTGCTCGCCAACCTGGCGTGGTGTCTTATCCGTCGCGACGACGTTCTCAATTATTTCGACCGGGATTTGCGTCTTCCTGCTCAAACAAAGTCTGCCCACGACGATTGGTGACATGCTATTGGGCTTCAAAACGCGCTGACATACAACACTGATCTTTGATTGCGTGACGCTAAAAACACTGCCGATCGACGTTTACTCTTGACCGAGACTTGCCCGGCAAAAGTGAATACCGCGCCAAGATTCTGGCAAAGGGAGGAATAGACGGTGAAATATCACCTTATGCTCACTCGCTGCCTCGCAACGCAGCCACAGCTAATGCTATCCAACCGAGAATAAGAAACAGTCCGCCTATCGGCGTAACTGCGCCCAGCCAGCGCGCACCGCTGAGGGTCATCAGATAAAGGCTACCGGAGAACACAAGAATCCCGACCATAAAAAGCCAACCCGAGGCAATGATCCAGTTCCCCGGCCAGCGTTCCGCAGCCCAGGCGACGGCGAACAATGCCAGAGCATGGTACATCTGGTAGCGAACGCCGATTTCGAAAACGGTCAGGAGGTCTTCGGTCACCCGGGATTTCAGCGCGTGTGCACCGAAAGCGCCGAGAGCTACCCCGACCGCACCCGCGATTGCGCCCACTGCAAACCAGTTTAACTTCATTGCAAACTCCCGATTCGATTGACCCAAGTGTAGACGAATTGACCGTTTGTCATTCGCTGTTGTCATGCGGGTCGGCGTTGTCGATACAGGATGCCCAACCAGGAGCCCGCAGAGCCTCGAATTGTGTTGCTGTCATTCTCTTCGGGTCTCTGGATTCGCAAGTATCCTGTTTTAAGGGTCAGGAGCGTCTTGAGGGCGGTAGCGTCTGATTGTGCTCATACGTCCCTGGGATCCATCCGTTACCAATAGTTGCCGGCAACTGAACGTGGTGGCGGAGAGGTCTGGCGCTGCAATAGTCTCTCTACAATTCTGATTTAACATAATATACATTATACGCATATAAACGACGGTACGGCGTTGTGAGGCAGACGCTATTTCCGGACTCGTGCACGATATTTCCTGCCCTTTATTGGCCGATCACTTAGCTGCCGTAATGCTTTCGACACGTGTTTATTCTGCACGGCGACATAGCTGTCATTATCAAACAGGTCGATCTTGCCAACGGCGTCTCCGAGAATGCCGCCTTGCGCTGTCAAAGCACCCAGCAAATCACCGGGACGTAATTTATTTTTTCGCCCGCCGCTGATCTGGATTGTGGTCATCAATGGCACGAGTGTTTCGTCACCGCGTCTCGCATCGGGAATGCCGCGTTGCTGAATGAGCGAATCCGGGAGCGACTTCTCAATTTCTTGCAGTCGCCACATCTCGCGGTCCTCAACGAGACTTATCGCGACGCCCGTTTTCCCGGCACGCCCGGTTCTACCGATGCGGTGCACATACACCTCAGCTTGCTGCGGCAATTCGTAATTGAAGACGGCATCGATATCTTTCACGTCCAGTCCACGGGCTGCAACATCAGTGGCAATCAGCACACTCGCGCTCCGATTTGCGAAACGCACCAAAACCTGGTTTCTCTGTGCCTGGTCAAGATCGCCGTGTAGTGCGATCGCAATAATATTCTCAGACTGCAGATGCCTGGCAACCTCGGCGCAATCGACCTTGGTGTTACAAAACACGAGGTTGAGCGCCCCGCCCCAGGCGCGCAATGTCCGCACCAGCTCCACATTTCGATTTTCGCGAGTCACAGAACACCAGGTCTGCGTAATCTGCGCGGGCTGTTCATCATCGGTAACATCAACCGTCCGTGGCTCATGCTGCACTCTTCTGCTCATATCAGCGATCGCCTCGGGATACGTTGCGCTAAACAACAGCGTTTGCCGCTTCGTCGGTACGTACGCCAGGATCGCATCTAGCTCATCCATGAATCCCATATCCAGCATTCGGTCTGCTTCATCCAGTACGAACGCATGGAGAGAACCGAGATCAATATTGCCGCTGCGCAAATGTTTGTGCACGCGTCCCGGTGTACCGACAATGATGTGAGGACTGCGTTGCAGCGACGCCGTCTGATCGCGTAACGGTGCACCTCCGCAAACACTCAGGACTTTGATGTTCGGGATCGATCGGGCTAGTCGGCGAATTTCTCTGGCGACCTGATCGGCCAATTCGCGGGTGGGGCATAACACCAGCGCTTGCACCTTGAACGATGACACATCCAGCATATTGAGAATGCCCAGACCAAAGGCAGCTGTTTTTCCGCTGCCCGTCTTTGCACGTGCCAGTACGTCCGCGCCAGCGAGTAGCAAAGGCAGAGTCTCGGCCTGCACCAGAGTCATCTCGGTATAACCGAGATCGGCAAGGTTGCCGAGTAAGCCTGGTTTCAGTTTGAGATCGCGAAAGTTATTGGAGGAAGGCAAGATAAGTTTCTTCGCCGCACTTCGAATCAAAGAGAAACTCTAGCACTAACTTCCAAGCGTGTGCGGCATCTTAACTTTCGCATATTTCTTAAGCAGACCAGATGGCCTTACTAATTGCGAGTTCACCCGCTCTGGCGAATACCGCGAAGGACCGGGGCCAATACCATGAATATATCTTTGCCATCTTTTGTTCGAATTGCTATCGGCGTTATGCTCTCTATCCCACTAATATCAACATCAACATTATTTCGGGAAAGTGCAGGAAGTTAAGCATTTGGCGGTATGACACGTCTACAGCCCAATTCATAATCAGGCATCATGTACTGACGCAATTTGCCGTCATCGATATACTTTTCAGGATTCGTTTTTAGATTTCATTCATACGCTTGCATATCGCCACCTATTTCAGGCGCCAATAGCCAAAAACACGCCCCGTTACATTCCGTAGTCACGGTTTTGCGGACCGTACTCGCCTCTCGGGACCGATCCTTCGATCGGATTGACCTTCCCCTGCTTTAATTTGCAGATTCACCGAGTCACCGAACGATCGGACGGCACCCCATAGCGACGCAATATGTTGCGATTTCTCTTTTCGATGCCGTCGCGCTCCAGGACGATCATGTCGCCGTCATGACTCTGAAAGCTGGATGAATTCGTCCGTTGCGGACTCGACAATTTGAATCAGTTCCTTCAGGTCCCGGATCTTGTGACCCTGTACCTGGTCGATAATCAGCGCTTCAATATCGTGATAACCCTGATTAACGCGATCAGCGAGAACCTTCTGCAGCAGGACAACCTCTGACCGCGAAGCGCTGCGAATCTCATTCTCATAAATCGCAACGATTTCGGATGGAGCTTCGTGCCACCATTCGGATCCCCAGGTCATCAACAGGTCACGACTCAGCGGCACAAACAACAGACCGCCGTATAAATAGTAGGTCGGCTTGACGTCGTAGCAATCCTCGGCAACCAGGAAGCTTGGCGGCTTCATCGGTAAGTCGAAACTCAGCACCGCCCCGTCCCGATATACCTTAACTCGCATGGTTTCGCCGACGTGGCGCCGCGCAACCTGGTAAGCCAAATCGATCCGCTCACCTTTGCGAAAACGAATGCTTCCATCCGCCGCAACATGCTTTCCGTCGAGCATCAACAGGACGTCGCCCGTCTCGAGGATTCCCCAGGCCGAGCCACCGTGGACCACTCCGGTAATCAGAACGCCACCGTGACTGCTTGGGCCCAAACCTAATGATCGACGGTGTGCCTTGGATTCGAGCTCCTGGGTTACAACGCCCAGGTCCGGAAAGCCATCCTCGGTGCCCTCTTCGATATCACGCAGGAAGTGCTTCACCACCGGCGCGCCTATCATGTAGCCAATATTCTCGGCATCGTCCATAGACTCGAATGCAATGCCGACAAGCTCACCATCCTTGACTACCGGTCCACCGCTGCTGCCCGAGTTAATTGCCGCGTCGATTTGAACGGCCAGCAGGTTGCGCTGGCTGTGAGCATAAGGATACATCTCGATCCTGGAAACGATGCCTTCGGTAATCGACAGTCGGTCGCCGCCAATCGGAAAGCCGAGCGCTGCTACGCGGTCGCCCAGCGATGGCAGATCCCCGATTGGGAACACCGGCGCGCCGCTCGCAAAGTCCGGGTCTTCGACTTTCAAGAGCGCCAGGTCGCAGACGTGACCGACGCCTTCGACAGATGCCTCGAACTTGCGCGATTTGCCGTAGCGGCGCACCTCAATGAAAACCTGGTTCTGCACCACGTGGGCATTCGTCAACACCCGTGCCCCCCGTGATGTCATTACGATTACACCTGAGCCGACTGCTCCGTCAGGCCCCTCGGTCTGCCAGGGCTGATCGTAGTCGGGCGCGTCCGACGTCGTAATGACCTTCACAACGGAGCGCAGCATCGACCGCATCAGTCCGCTGCGGCCGTCGGGCTCGTCAAGTACCGGGGTTGTCCCCGTTTTGCTGTCCTCACTCATGCACGAATGATACGCCGCCGCCAAAATGGAGCAATGACGTACGTATCGTTGCTTTTGTAGAAATCCAGCCCGCAGGTCCAAGAACGGCATCGGTCGGCTATCAAATGTCGGTTTTGAGGTAATTTCTGTCGCTCAGAACGGGATTTTGTCCAGATTGCCGAACGACCGCATTGGGCCAATTGCGACCCTTCAGACCAATAGTGCCTTGATTCCTTATTAGTCACGGTGAACGGCGATTCGTGTCCCATGCCTGCCGCTTAGACTAATCGGTCGCCCTTCGCGGAATTTGTTCGCCGTCAGCGCCGTTGGGACATTTGGCGTTCGTAACTGAACTCGCGGAGACGCGCGAAGAGGTATAGGCTAAACGCGGTTCCGATCGAACGGACAACCAAAAATTCAGAACGAGTTCGCGCCAATTCTCAATCCGGGAGGCTTAATGCATACGAGATTCCTGACGCTCAGCCTGATCATCGTCGCTCTAACGAGCAGTTGTAGCGAGTCGCAGCCAGTCGATTACGATCTTGTGATCCGCGGCGGTACGGTCTTTGACGGAAGCGGCACTCCGGGCGTTGTCGGCGATATAGGTATCCGCGGTGATCGAATCGTGGCAATTGGCGATATCGATGGAAGAGGCACACGCACAATTGACGCAAGTGGTCTGTATGTGACGCCCGGCTTTATCGATATGCACAGCCATTCGGAAACCTACCGATTACTTAATGGCGGACAAGGCCCTTCCTTCGCCCTCCAGGGTTTCACTACGGAGATATACGGCGAAACCGAATCGATGGGTCCACTCGGCGGCCTCCAGCTGAATGAATTGCCGGATGAGTTGCTGGGCAGGTGGGAAACGTTCGGCGAGTTTCTCGATTACATGGAAGAAGTAGGCATCTCGATTAACGTCGCTTCCTACGTCGGTTCCGGCGGACTCAGGGCGATGGTCATGGGCTACGATGATCGCCCGCCCACCGACGATGAACTTGAGCAAATGCTGGAGCTTGTACGCAAGTCCATGCGTGAAGGCGCGTTGGGTGTGTCAGCCGGCATGAGTTATGTACCAAACGTCTACATGACCACCGATGAGCTGGCTACCATCGTGCGTGCGGGTGCCGAAATGGGAGGTGTTTTCGCGAATCACGCCCGCACCATGAACGGTACTGATTCTGATGCGATTCGTGAAGCCATCGCTGTCGGCGAAAAGGCAGGTGCTCCGATTCATTTTTTTCATCTCAATTCGACATCATCGACTGAAGCAGATTCATTCCTCGCAATCATTGATGAAGCCCGGGCACGGGGGCTAAAAGTTACCGGTGATAGTTACACCTATACCTGGGGAATTACCGGACTGCGTGACTATATTCCGGCCTGGGCACACGACGGAGGGTTGGAGAAATTGCTCGAGCGCTTGCGCGACCCGGCGGAGCGAGAACGGATCGCCGCAACATTTTTAACCGAGCCGCCCTACTTCGCGAACGTCGGCTGGCATCATATTCGACTGGGTGTCGATGACCCTGAAGTCAATGGCAAACTGGTGTCCGAAGTTGCGAGCCTCACTGAGCGAGCACCGGAAGAAGTGTTCATGGACGTGGTGCTCGACCAGGAAGGTCGTGGCATTGTCATCGACTGGAATAACGAAGAAGACACGTTAAAACAAGTCCTGTTACAGCCGTACGTCGCCGGGGGTACCGATGGCAGTGCCCTCGATCTCGATTCAGAGAATCTGCCGCCGCTGGTCCATCCACGGCACATAGGAACAGTCCCGCGGTTGCTCGGCACCTATGTTCGTGAACAGGGACTGCTGACCTGGGAGGAGGCAATTCGAAAATTGACCTCCCTTCCCGCCGATATTATTGGCCTCAAGGACCGTGGAATACTGGCAGAGGAATACATGGCAGACATTGTCATCTTTGATCCGGAAACAATAAAAGACAATGCTACATTCGAGGACCCTTTTCATTATCCCGATGGCATGAAATACGTATTTGTTAACGGCACTGCTGTGGTTGACGATGGGGAATACACACGTGCGTTGCCAGGCCGTGCACTACGAGGGCCAGCGTACGTCATTCAATAGGGTTGACGACGGTAGTTCAGGGCGCGCAAGCGCATTGCCCGGAGCAAACCTGGGGACAGTTCACTCAACTGGAGATAAGTAAACTGTCCCCCGAATACCCTCGAATACTGATTGAAACGGCAAGAAATCGCCATTATCTGACCCGGTTCGGATTGCGATTCCCCGGGCCAGGTCACACTTCAATTACCGCTCCAGACGTTAGTATTCAAGTTACCCGCAGGGCCTGCCCGAACATTGCTCGCGCCGCACGAGACACCGCCAAGGAGAGCATAGATGAACTACCAGAAAGCCATCTTGCTCCTGATCGCCGGTTTCCTGGCGTATAAGTTCCTGTACAGGCCTGCCGAAGTGGAATACGGGCAGTACGCAGGCCCCGGCGAAAGCACCCCGAAACTGCAGGGTCAGAGAGATTGTCGGTCACTTGCGAATCGATCTAGGCACTCGAAGCTATGCCGCCGGACATGGTTTTGTTCTCAACGTGGATTCCCGGAAATACGTCGTCAGCGCCTCCCATGTAATTGTTGGAAGTTTCAAGGATGTCCATAGCGTCGAAGTGATGTCCGGCACAACGGCTGTCGTATCCAATGCCCAACCCGCAATCGGTCCGTCCTACAGCACGTGTACCATGCAAGATGCTCGTCGTGACGTCGCATTCTTCACCACTGATACTGTGCCGAGAGGTGGCGATCTTTCTCTTAGCGCCATACCGCCGCAGGTTGGCCAGAGTGTCTGGTTGCTTTGTACGCAAGACGCTAAGGGAGAAGAGAAGAAACTGATCCCAGCGCAAGTAACCTTCTCAAGCAACCGGGCGTTAATGTACAAATTCAAATCCGGCGTGGGTTTTAACGGCACCAGTGGTTGCCCCGTGATAAACAGCGCCAAGCAACTGGTCGGGGTCAACGTCTGCGGGCACACACAAGCCGGTGTTGCTGTACCGATTCCGACGATATTGGATGGCCTGGACCGATAGATTGATCCCGCGTTAGTTCGTGCTTGAGGTATGCGGTTGAGGGGTAAGCAGCGATCGAGCTTTCGTCCTCGCTTTGCTCGCAGGTTCCGTCTCTCCCAATCCCTCTTGCGCGCATACAACATCCAGCCGGTTTTGTAGGCTGGCCGGTTTCAGTTCGCAGCATTTTCTTGCCAGCGCTGGTGCGAGCGGAGATCGGCCCGCACGGATGCAAAATCGGGGGACAGTTTTCGCAAATTGAAGTTAAGTGAACTGTCACCCGAATACGGCACAGTTGGGCTCTATGCTGATCGAGTTGCCTATTGCCTATCGAGCCCGCAAACTGTTGGAAATTCCCGCACAACAAACCTGAAGGAAACTCCATGTGTCGCTGGCTTGCCTACTCAGGGGCACCGATTCTCCTCGAAGAGGTGCTGTTCAAGACGGACCATTCCCTGATCGACCAGAGCCTGCGTGCCGAAGATGCAGCCAACACAACAAACGGCGATGGTTTCGGCATTGGCTGGTACGGTAAACGCGACGTGCCGGGCGTTTACAAGGACATCCGGCCCGCCTGGAACGATAGCAACCTGCAGGCGCTTGCAGCACAGATCGAATCTCCGATGTTCCTGGCACACGTCCGGGCCACGACCGGCTCCCCGGTACAGAGGACGAATTGTCATCCATTCAATTACCAGAAGTGGCTGTTCGTGCACAACGGCGAGATCGATGATTTCGGCAAGCTACATCGTGATCTTGCGTTCGCAGTCTCGCCTGAATTATTCCCTTTCATTACCGGCTCGACGGACTCCGAACTCATGTTCCTGCTCGCGCTGACGTTTGGCATGGAGGGCGACGTCCATGCCGGAGTATCACGTATGGCAGGATTCGTCGAACACACGGCCGCGCAGCACGGAATAGAAAATGCGCTGCAAATGACCCTCGGTATCAGCAACGGCGAATCGCTGTACGCCGTTCGCTATTCCACGGTGGGCGAATCAAGATCACTGTTTCACAGTGCAAGTCGCGATGCGACGAAGGAAATTGCACCCGCCGCGGGTCGATTTTCGAGGGACGCCCGCGCGATTGTCTCCGAGCCGTTGAGCAATCTCGAGGAGGACTGGATTCCCGTACCAGAAGCAAGTTTCCTTACGATTACCAGGGGCGAGATTTCCTGCGAGCCATTTGCCCCAACCGCACCGTAAGAATCAGGAGGTGTCAGCTTTTCTACGTCCTCTCTCCCACCTAGGCGAGGCTGTCGGGCTCAGCGTCCACAGGCTTTTTCGATACCGTCGGAGTCTCGTCACGTTCTCCCATATCGATCCGGCCCTCGAATCTTGCGCCGTCTTCCATGGCGATGCGGGCACAAAAAATATTGCCCTTTACATTCGAGCTCTTGGTTAGCGAAACCATGCTCTCACTATGGATATCTCCGACAACCTGTCCCAGGACAATGACAGAGCTGGCGTGGATATCCGCCGTCACCCGCCCTTGTTCTCCTACGGTCAAATGCTTTTTATGATGAGCAATCGTGCCTTCTATCTGACCTTCGATAATCAGGTCCTCATCGGCAGATAATTCGCCCTTGAAAACCAGCGTCGGTCCAATGACGGAGACGCTCTTGGATCGCATCAGGCGCGATTGCCCGCTCTTTGGCGCCGACCCTATATCGTGCAAATTATCTTCGTCTGCTTTAGTGAACAGTGCCATTTTTTCGTCCTTCTGCGTGTCCTGGGTAACGCATGCTGTCCGGCGGTAATGGATTCTCCAGCCACCGGGACATTTGCGTGGCGTTTGACAGACTTATCGTACTGCCGGACCGGAGTTTTACATAAAATGGCACATCCCAACTGGAACGTTGTCACAGAAAAGGCACGAACTCACGAGAACCGCCGTAGACCTCCAACGTTGTTTATCTTCAATTGTGTTCGTCGCGCGTTGCAGGAAGTGCAGCTAAAAAAAGCTATTAAAACAATGTCTTACTGATCTTTTCGAGAATCATTCTAGAAAGCGTTACCGCGGGAACGCCGCAAGCAAGCATTGGCCCACCCGGGCTCTTCCGGGACAACGACGCATCGATCCTTTTACTTGCTGTGAAGCTTGGCTTCGTAGGCGCGCTTCGCCGCAGCAAACCTGTTGAAAGCCGCACTGAATTCCGTGTTGGTCGCCAGCAGCTCGGTCATTTCCTGGCGCATCAGGTCCTTCTTTTCCTGAAGGCGCGATCCTGGTTGCGAGGGCGCATCCCAGCGCCCCTGTCCTACCAGGTCCGCACTCGCATTGGACTGCATCCGGCGTGCGAATTTAGGCGTGCACACTTGTTCTTTGCGGCGAGACCCCAGGCTTTTTTCACGCTTGCACTTGACGTCATAGTCGTCGTCGCTATTGATGTCATTGAATATCGAAAACAAGTCCTTTTCGGCGCTTTCAGTTTCCTTCCGCAGCTCGCCAATTGACTTATCGCTGGTGACATCCTGGCTTTCCTGCGCGGACGCCGTCTGGCTGGTGCCAACAGGTGCCAGCATCAGCATTAACAGCATTCCAGCGACGCAATTCCCGCAGATTCGAACAATATTCTGGGTAGACATAATGACTCCGAGGGGTTTCGACACCCGAATTGTAACAAATAAGCCTGGTTCTGCAGGCGCAAACAGGCCTTGAAACGGGCGTATCCGGGCGTTGACATGCCCACCCGGCAAGATACCAGCTGAATCGCCGTCGTCGGCTGCATAGCTGACGGTCATCTTTCTTGAGTAATCGGGAACCAGTTGAGTAAACTGTTTGTCTGATGCCTGCTTTGATAATCACCTGGCGGCACATTTTCTACCTCGAATTACCCCGGAATAAGCAAATGCAAAGAACCTTAATTGCCATGCTGGCGACCTGCATGTCTGTCAGCGCGTTGGCCCAAATTAATCGCATCGACATTATTCGACACGATGCCCCCGAGCTCGCAGCCTATGGCGAGTACGATATTGGAGTGCGCACGCTGGAACTGACGGATCAGAATCGACCTGATGTCCTGAATACGGCCGAGGACGGTGAGACGACTTATTACGACCGAAGCCTGACAGTTGAGGTGTGGTACCCGGCAGCGCTCACTGAAAATCAGCAGGCCGGCACAAAATACACCACGCCGACCCGTAACCTGAGCATTACAGCGACTTTGCACGGCAGAGCCACCAGGGATGCCAGCCCGCGGACCGACATCGGGGCTGTGCCGCTCATCATCATCTCGCACGGGTATCCGGGCAATCGTTATCTCATGAGCCACATGGGCGAGAACCTGGCGAGTAAGGGTTACGTGGTGGCCTCCATCGATCACCGCGAAAGCACGTATGTCGACCAGGCGCCTATTGCCAGCACGCTTTATCACAGGCCGCTGGATCAGCTGTTCGTCCTGGACCAGATGGGCATGTTTTCAAATAGCGCCACCAGTTTTCTAAGCGGACTGGTAGACGCGGAAAATACCGGGATTGTCGGCTATTCGATGGGTGGATACGGCCTGGTCATCAATCTGGGCGGCGGTTACAGCGAAGGGCTGGTCTCTCACGAAATGGCGCCTCCAAACGGCTTGGCATACCGACATGCTGCATCCAATCCCGACTATCAAAAGAGTCTCGATACGCGCATAAAAGCCGCTTTTGCCGTAGCGCCGTGGGGAATGGCAGCCGGTGTTTGGAATCCGGATGACCTGAGCGGTATAGAGGTACCAACCTTCTATTTGTCTGGCAGCGTCGATGCCATTGCTGGTTACGAAAACGGAACGCGTGCGATATTCCAGAACGCCAAGCGCAGTGATCGTTACCTGCTGACTTACGTTAATGCCGGTCACAATGCCGGTGCGCCTATTCCGTTGCCGGTTGAAATACAAAGCAACGGAGACCGGACAGGCGCGTCGCATTACACGGATCCGGTCTGGGATTCTGTCCGTATGAATAACATCATGGATCATTTCGCCACGGCATTTTTTGACTACAATTTGAAAGGCAGGACGGATAGGCTGGAGTATCTGACGCTTGTGCCGAACGCCCAGGACGGTGTCTTCTCCAAGAATGAAGAGCAAGAGACTGAAGAGCATACATACTGGAAGGGATTCGACGCAGGGACTGCGCGCGGCTTGATGCTCGAGCATCTGGGATCGGCGCAGTAGCCATTTGATCTGCCCGGCCATGCGCCACACTGACTGCGTGCATGTCAGTATCTATGTTGTGATTGCGACTGATGTATCAACGCGACCGCAAGCGTTATGAAATTTCTGTTTGCGCGTAAACAATTCGAACTCAGTACTACCAGTAATTGATTGGAAAATCCAAGGGGCAAACAATGAACAGGACTCAAAACGACAGCCTGCGGCCGGTGTTTCGTTTTTTGCGCGGCGCAGGTTCTGCCGGGATCGTGCTGGCCTTATTGACTACAACTGCATTGGCACAGCGTGGCGCGATTCAGCCCGCAGCCCATGCGGGTCAGCAGCCAGTCAACAACCTGCCAAATCCGTATGAAACCCAGCGTAATTTTGGCACCTTGCCCGATGGCAGGTCCTGGGGTTCAGTGAGTGCTGTCAATATCGACATCGACGGTATCCACGTCTGGGCGGGCGATAGATGCGGAACGAATTCATGCGCGACGTCCGCTGTTGATCCCATGGTCAAACTGGATCCCAACGGGCGCGTGGTTGCGTCCTTCGGTGCCGGCCAGATGATCTGGCCGCATGGCATTGACGTCGACAACGATGGGAACATCTGGGTCGCCGATGCGCGCCTGGCAAATGCAGATGAGCTAAAGGAGAATCCAGCGGCCGCTAACCGGGGAAGTGCAGTATTGAAATTCAGCCCTGACGGCAGGCTGTTAATGACCCTGGGTACACCCGGCGAAATGGGCGACCCGCCCTCCCACTTCACTCAGCCAAATGATGTGGCCGTTGCACCCAACGGCAATATTTATGTCGGCGAAACTCACGGCGCACAGTTTCAGGATGAGCCGGGTCCCGACTCGAAGAGCCGTATCTCGATTTTTTCTCCCGATGGCACTTTCATTAAAACCTTTGGCGAATGGGGACTGGAAGATGGGCAATTCCGTTCTCCTCACTCACTGTCGTTCGATTCCCAGGGTCGCCTGTTCGTTGCGGATCGAGGCAACAACCGCATTCAGATCTTTACACAGGATGGGGAGCATCTGGATACCTGGTATCAGTTCAGTCGCATCAGTGGCCTGTACATCGATCGCTCCAACGACATGCTGTATGCCATCGACTCCGAATCTGATCCCAACTACAACCCGGGTGGTTGGAGGAAGGGCCTGCGTGTCGGCAACGCGCGCAACGGCCAGGTGCTGTACTTTATTCCCGAGCATGTTTCAGAACGTTCTTCAGGAATGGGTGGCACTGGTTCCATGGGGGAAGGTGTGACAGTCGATCGCAACGGCGTGGTTTATGCTGGCGAGGTTGGCCCGGTAACAGGAATGACGAAGTTTGTGCCGCGCTTGATTCCTTAACGCACGCGAACAGGCGCAAAAGCGCCTTAACTGAGCCAACGCTTGCTTTGTGCTTGTTTCGCGTACCAGATCAGGAATCCGGCGACCAAGAGAGGCATTAGAATAATTCCCAGAATTTCACCAAGCCCGAAATCAACATCGATACTTAGCGTATGAACTTGCGCCGCTATTACACCCAGTAGCGAGGCGACAAATAAGTAGATAGAAATCGACTTCCTGAGTAATAGCAGAACACTGCCAAGTGCACCGCCAAAAACGGCTATTGCAAATCCTGCGGTCGCCCACGCAGGTCGACCTTCGATGATTGCGCGCTCCGTCTCGCGATAGGCGGCGAGTGACTCTGGATTCATTTGCACGATGAAGTTGATGGCGCCCATGACATTCCAGATTAGTGTGATGGCGCCGATTACCCAGAAACTCCAGTGAACTCGTCCAGCATTCTCATCGTCCATTATTTGCCCCTGTTTCGTGCCCGACCCCGCTCGCCGAGTGTAGCGTAGTTGATCCTTGTATTGGCTCTGAGCCACGTTGCCCGTGTGCTACTATTTCGCATCATTCTGTTCAAGGAAACCTTATGAAAACGCTCAAGTGCGAAGTCTGCGATGCAGATATTCAAGGCGAAGACTTTGATGCCTGGTTTGCTGCGGCGCGCGGTCATTGGATGGCCGATCACGCAGACCTGATGCAGGAAATGGCAGGGAAACCAAAAGAAGAAGGTGAAAAGTGGATGGCTGAAGCCAGGAAGAAATTCGAGGCTGCGTGATAGCAAAGGTTGAAGTCTATGTGAACGAAACGGTGTGCTGCGTCGCCCGCCTTCTTTGTGATGACAGCTAAAGTTGTGGACCAGCTTGCTTCGCTCTCGATGAAACTATTGAATCGCTGCCACTCCAACGACATAGTTTTTCCCATATGCTTTGGCACACTTCGGGCAGGTTGTGTAAAAGAAATAGCGCTGATTGACTTCTTTTCCCTGTGCCGTGAGGTCTTCGACTAACGCTTTGTCCCATGTCGGCAGATTCTTGTACGGCCCTTCAAAGACCCTGGTAATGAAGTCGCCGCTCAGCCGGGTCATCTCAAGATCAGGTACCTCTTTGGTCACTGCAAAGAGATGCTCTGCTGACCACGGGGAACATTCACGGCTCAGCACGATGAAATTGGCTTCACTCATCGCTTTTGATTCTTCTATTGCCTGAAAGGTTTTCCGAAAGACCGAGCCCATGTTTAATGGAATGTGAGCAAGGCTTTTGGTCTTTGCGCGAACGAATAGCTTCTCCTCGAAGTGAAGATCCTGGCTATCCCAGTTCTTCGGATTGAACTTCGGGCAACAGCCAGTCGGATTGTCGCTCATGTCATATCTCGGCAGCGCGTTGGTATCCATGATTCTCCCCGTGACGGTTTACGATAAGCAATTAATACTCCTCATGAATTACGAGTGCTATACGATATTTTGCGTAAGGACTCTGCCAGTGGTGGGTCGGGCCCAACGAGTATGCCGGTCTTGCGGGATTGTGAGCTAATATCAAGGGATGAAGTTGATTTCGCGACAATTCGCCTGGGTACCAGGTGCTGTCACGTGCTTGTTGGCCGTGCAGTCGAGTGCAGATGACAGCACACGGCGCATTGAACTCACGTCTCTGCTTGGATACGTGGCAGGGGGCACCTTCGAGGACAGATTCACTGAGGATGAGCTGAAGCTCGACGATAGCGCAGCCGTTGGATTTCAGGTCAATATTCGTGCCGACAGTCAGTCGACCTGGGAAATCCAGTACGCAAGTCAGGACACAAAGACGTCGACACCGACCCTGCCCTCGCTGGATGTAACGATCAGAAAGCTCGAGGTTGGCGGCACCTACGAAACGAGCTCACAAGCGATGCGGCCGTATGCGGCAGCGACGGTCGGAATTTCCCAATTTGAACCGGGAGACAGCACCCTCGAAGACGACACTTATTTCTCGTTTTCTCTGGGTGGTGGAGTTAAGTTCTTTACCGACCGGAAGTTCGGACTAACCCTGGATGCACGATGGGTGGCCGCAGTTGTTGACGAAGACACCGACGTGTTTTGCGTGTCTTCTGGCGGCCTGACGTGCCTGGTGCAGGCCGACGCGGGTTTGGCGTCGCAGTTCCGGATATTCGTCGGGCTAAATGCCCGATTCTGATTTTCTGATGCCATTTCGCGTGCATGAATCGCCGTATGCCATGCTAACCCTATGTGGCGACCTCGATTTGCTACACTGCGGAGTGCCATAACGGTCCAGTCTCCCTAGCGAGGTGTATTCGGAAATGAAACCCTGGGCAGCCCTTCTGTTGGGACTTTTTCTCCTTCTCGTTCCCAAGAGCATTCTGAGTTACCTCCTGAATCCGTTTCCAGGCTCGCAAACGCTGGATTCCATCACGGTCATATATTACCTCGCCCGTGTTGTGCCGGTTTTTCAGCTCCTGGGCCTGGTGGGAATGGCCTACGGGATTTTCGCCATTCTAAAGAGCAGGAAGAGTACAGCTGCTGTTGCGGGAGCGATCGCAGCAGTTCTTTTTGCTGTCGCCGTGCTTTTGGGGCTGCGCACTGTCCTCGCGCCAGTTATGTTCGAGGAGCCAGAGACGATCGAATTCGCTCAAGGCACCAGTGATGCCCTGCCTGGAAGCACAATCGTGATGGGAATTGCAGGTCCGGAAACTGCCAAGGCGTACCCGATCCGCCTCCTCGCATATCACCATCGCCTGGATGACGAGCTGGATGGTGTTCCTATCTGGGTCACCTACTGCACGATGTGCAGGACGGGCAAAGTATTTTCACCGTACATCGGCGACGAGAAGATAGACCTGGAACTGGTCGGTGCCATTCAGTACAACTCGGTATACCGCGACGCTGGAACGGGCAGCATTTGGTATCAGGCAAACGGGAAGGCAGCTATTGGGCCGATGACAGGTGCCCGACTGAACGAATTTCGCATTGATCAAGTAACGCTGGATGAATGGCTGAAGCTCTTTCCCGACAGCCTTGTGTTTCAACCTGATCCAGACGCGACACCGGGTTATCGTCTTTTCGGCTTTGATACCTGGGACGAACGTCGCTCGGATGACACTGAATTGCCCGAATTCAGGTGGGTGGTCGGGGTCGAACACGGTGACCGCTCATGCGCTTACGAATGGGCGCAGCTGCGTTCCGCGGGCCTGCTGCAGGACACGATCGATGAGCTGCCCATCGCAATCCGTCTTGCGGCGGACGGAATCTCTTACCGAGTTTGGGATCGCCGACTGGAGGGTGTGACACTCGAACTGTCGCCCGGTCCGGATGGCACTATGGTGCACATTCCTACCAACTCCTCTTTCGGGGCTGACGGCATTGGGCAGGTTGGCAAGTTAAAGGGCGCCCGGTTACAACCTGTTGCAGCAACCGTTGAATTCGCACACTCGTTTCAGACATTCTCGAATGGAGAATACTGCCTGCGTCCCTGATGCCGTGGAATCCTGGTCAAAACGCCCCGCCACGACTTTTCTCACTCAATCAGGTTCGCACCGCCATCGTCCATTTGTTCGGGTCGACGCCAGTATTTGTACTGTGGTGTCCAGTCCGCCTCACTCAGCCCGGCCATGCCCAGCAGATTCCATAGAGAGCAAAACTGGTCACCCGGTCCAAACACCGTGGCATTCTTCCTGACAATGCGATCACCGTTCCGCTGGTAGACCACTGCACCTGGCATGTTGTCCTGCCCTGCCATGACGGTCTGTTCCTGGATGTAATTGCCGCCACCGTGCGAAGCCAAACGGAAACGCCAGTGTCGCGAATTTGCGAACGTATGCTGCAGTGCCGGTGCATCCTTCGAAACGAGGAATACGGACATGGCGGATTCGAGATGCGGCAGAAACCCGTTGAATCCGTCTGCCCAGAGCGTGCAATAACGACACCCCTGCCCCATATTGTGAATAAGTAACAAGTGATCGTGCTCGCCAAACATATCCAGTAACGTCACGTCGCCATTCAGTGTGGAGAACGTGTAATTGGCTACCTCGTCGCCGGCATTTTCCTTTCGGAGCTCATTGAGCTTCGTCGTCAACTCGTAGAGTTTTTTTTCAAGCGCTTGAATATCATCGCTCATGATTTCCTCCTTGTCCCAGAGGTGATAATTGCTACGCGGTTATCATAGGCTCGGCAAAGGTTCCATACAAGATCCAATAGAGGACAGCAATTGACGACGCTATCCAATGGCATTATCGATCTAATACGCGATCGAGAAAGAACCCGGGAGCGGTTCCACCCCAGCATTCCTTTTTCGCGCCTCGAAACATTATTCTTGGTTATGATTGACCTTTCGAGGGATGCTGACGGCTCTGGTCATGAAGACGGTACTAATCCTTTACGCCACGCGAGAGGGTCAAACTGAAAAAATCGCGATCCGGGTTGCAGATCACCTGGAGAGTGCGGGCGTGCATGTACAGCTAATTTGTGCGTCGGACACGGATAAGACTGGAAATATTGAATTAGCACAATATGGTCAGCTCGTTTTTGGGGCTTCGATGCACGCAGGCGGCCTGGAACCGGAGATTGTTGAATTCATTAATCGTAACCAGGAGCAGATCGAATCAAGAACTCGTTCCTTCTTCCTTGTCCTGCTCAGCGCTGCTACCAAAGATCCTGCGCTTAGAGAGAAATGGCTCATGGACGCGCAACAAAAAATGACAGGGCAATTACACGTTGCATTTGATGACACCGAAATGATCGCCGGCGCATTGATGTATTCGAGATATCCGCTGCCGATGAAGTGGCTCATGAAACGGATCGCCAAATCGGCGGGCGAAGGTACTGACGTGTCAAAAGACTACGAGTACACGGACTGGGATCAGGTCAAGCGATACGCAAACAAGCTGATTCAGGCAGCGCGGCAATCTGACACATAGTGTTACGTGATGCCGGGTAATCCATTTACCGCTGCTGAATCCTCCTCCCTGGTTTGCTTGCGCAAGCAAGCGATGTGTTGCTGAATGTCCTACGAATTGCCGCAGTCAGCAAATCGCGCATGGCGTCGATGTGGATCCAGATCATTTCTCGCAGGCTTAACCGGACTCCAATGCATGTGTCTATTGAATTGGTGCCGTTCGCGTGGATCCGGGCCACAGAATTGCGCTGTCATCCAGCAGCAGGTTGCCGGTCACCGGGTCAACGGAGCCAACCGGAACGAAATTGACTGTTTTGCCGTCGGCTTTGTAGCCCTGGCTGTTGAATATCTGTACGGGCATGTTGGCCCGGTCGTTAGTGCCGGGTACGAGTGAGATTTGACCGGTTGCACCTGCAAAATTCATGGCACGCAAATAGGCCATCATGTTATTCCGATTGACTTCCTTATCGTCTTTCCGGATCGACCTGATCGCGTGAGCAACGGCGAGGATATGGTCGTAGCTTAATGCGCCATAAAAGAAGGCCTTCGAGTTTGGATCAACCGAGGTGCCAAGTCGCGCCTCCAGTAAATTTTTGAAACGGCTTAACCTGTCCGATTCCACTAACATTGTCATCGGCGCAAAGTAGCCAAGGCTACCCTGCACCGCCTCGGTATCTTCGTCCGCAGAAATCATTTCAGCAGCGTAAAACGAATAACCCGGTTTGTTCATGCCGAGCCTGTGAAGTCCGCGGAACAGCGTTACCGTGTCAGGCGTAGGGCCTGTCATGAAGATGTGCCGAATACCGGCATCTTTTACTTCCGCCAGGTATTTCTCGAGAGTCGGGTAATCAGTATCACGCGGAAACCCATATTCTTTCGCAATTATGATGTCACGCCGTTCTGCGTATTCGTGTATCACGCGCCGCGCACCGAGACCCCAGGCGTCTGTGGTATGAAAATAACCAATCTCGGTAACCCCAATGTGTGCCGCCACATCCACGAGATAACCTTCGTACGCCTCACTTGGGGTCACGACGCGAACGAACCACGGAAACTCTTCCGAGGACGACAAGCTCGATGCATTGGCGCCATTCGAAATAACCGGCACCTGGTAGCGCGCCGCCATCCTCGCTATTTCCACGGCGGGTCCGCTGCAATCCGCACCGGTTAATACCAGGATTTCTTTCTGCATCAGCGTTTCCGCCATCTTCGCGGCATTTTCCGGCCAACAGTGATAGTCGATCGTATTTTCGCGCGTGAGCCTGATCCGGTCATCTCCGAGCAAGCCCGATTCGTTCGCCTCCTGAATCGCAATGTGCGCGCCGTGTAGCGCGTAGTCTCCCCAGTCGGCGTAACGACCATCACGGTAGTGATAGGTATACATGCCGCCGAGATCGAAAACCTCAGCTGCTACAAAGGACGGCAGCACGCCAAGACAGGCAGCCACCAGGATCACAGGAATTGCTCGGTACACTGTCATTTAATCCCGCTTCTGTTGCTCCATTAACTCTACCAGGCGCCTGGTATTGTCGGCGGTATCCATCAGCACAAATAGCGCACCGAATATAACGATTGACATGATCGCGCCGCCGATCATGCCGACAATCAGCCCCACAAAACCGCCTTCGCTGCCGCCGCTTATGCCCGCACCTGTGACCAGGAAAAAAATTACGACCATGCTCAGCATTTCTAAAGATTTGGTGATAAGTCTACGCATAACCAAGTTTCCTTCTGCTGTTTGATAATCCACGAGCCCGGTCGAAGCCGGTATCGAAATTCTACATTTGCAGGCGTATCCAGGTCGAATTGTACGTGCAGAAAACCGAGACCAGCACCAATTTGACCGGCGTCCGCCCAGGGGAAAAGTTGATGGCTCCCCGATGCCAAAATGCTCCTCATGAACGTCCCCGGGACTCGTGCGTAGACGTGTTTTAATCATCATCAACCTGACTGTCTGCGGCGAGATCGGCCTCCTCGGCCAGCTTCATGCTTAATAGCGTACGCCGATGATGCTCGGAGAGATCAAGATCATTGCTTATACATTCGAAGACGAATGCCTGCTGTTGCTCTGTCGCGTGTTCGAGGTGCAACGAATCCGAATAGACAATTTCATCGCATTGGTCCTTCTGCCTGACAACCACGTCTGAGCGACCCTCATCTTCTATAATTGAGACAATACCGTTCTGTCCCGTCGCCTGAATAGCCGACAGCGGATCTGCCTTGAATCCTGGACCCCAGGCGCTTATGTAGGTTCCTGTCGACCCATCGGCAAAGGTTATCGTTGACGACAAAGAATTGTCATTCAGTGACGCATCGTTATGCGTGTTCCTGGTAATCGCATCGACAGACGCGGGTTCGCGCTGGATCGCCTGAGTCATGATGTCAAAGAAGTGGATTGCACAATCGAAGGCGATTGACGAGTCACGCAGAATCTTCTGATGTGCGGCCCACTCCTCTCCCTCGGAATGCTGATCAAGCTGAATCACAATCTGCACTGGTCGCTCAAGCTTCCGGCATTCCTCAATGAATGTCGCCCACAACCGGTCGTGATGCAGGATATAGCCAACGATCAGCTTTATGTTGCGACCGTTAGCGTAGTCGATGAGCTGACTGGTGGTGGTGAGGCTTGTCGTAGCCGGTTTCTCCAGGAAAACGTTGCTGCCCTGCTCTATTGCCTTCCTCGCATACTCGTCGTGTGTGTCTGTGTGTGTGCTGATGCAAACGAGGTCGGGCCGCAAACTTGCCAGCGCCTGGTCATAGTCAGTGAAAAACGCTACGTCCTTATGCAGATGCGTTTGCGTCGTGCCGTTGATACTCCCTGCCACAAATTGCGACAAGATCGAAATGGTCAGACTTGTCATATACGTCTGCGTGCCTGCGCCCCATCCGGCCGAATCCAACAAGTGCAACTGTCAGTGGCATAGTTGATGTCAAGGTCCGGACCTCCTTAATGCAGTTAGCATTGACCGGATGGTTGCGGCGCAGGTCTCGACATGAGCGCCGTCATCGAGTGAACCAGGATAAACGTCGCTGCCTGCCTCGTTGCGTGTTGTCCGCTTGCAGGACGCATGCACTTCTGTAAGCGGCAGCGCTGCAAGCAATTCGGGCAGATTCGCCGGCGTAATACCACCGCCGGGCATGATCGTTATCCTGTCTACCGGCTTGTTCAAACAGGGAACGCAGAGACGCAAGACCGCGGATCACGTCGGGTTGGCCACCCGAAGTCAGGACACGGCTGAAGCCGAGATCAATTGCGTGCTCCAGTGCGTCGCGCTGATTTCTCGCGTAGTCAAAGGCTCTGTGTAAGCGTCACGGGAAGATCACCACACGCGCTCAGCAGGTGCCGTAACAGGTTGCTCGTCAAGATCGTCTTTCGAGTCCAGCGCACCAATTACCAGTCCGGCAGCCCCTGCGGTAACGAAGTCGGCAATGTCTTCCAGCATCGTGCCGGTTTCAACGTCACTGTAACGAAACCCACCGCCCCGGGGCCTTACCAGGACGTGCACAGGGATATTCATTCCTAATGCGGTACGCACGGCGCCAAGCGAAGGCGAAATCCCGCCAATGCTCAGCGCCGAGCAAAGCTCGATGCGATCGGCTCCTGATTCCGCAGCGACCGCAGCCCCTGCGGCTCCGTCTACGCAAACCTCCAGGCGCACACTGGCATGCTTGCTCGCGCCCACTATTGGGCAGGCCCGGTGTTTTCTTCACGGAGCAATGATGCGCCCAGGAGACAACCGTGGACATTGTTTTTCGCGGGCACGATCAGTGGCCGCTCGATCCGACCGAGTGATCTCGCCCGCGTCGCCTGATCCAGCGCCTCAATCAATGCCTGGTCATTTGACAGGCCCCCTGCGACCGGGACGATATCGGGATCGATCACGTTCACCGCAAGCACGAGTTGCGAACTGACGATTTCTACGAACGTGGTCACGGTCTCTGTCGCCGCAGCGTCGGCCGCGTGCCACAGCGACAGTATCTCCATTGCGGTAGTGCGCGTGCCGGACAGGTCTTCATGAATGTTCGCCATGCCGAGGCCTGCACCGAACAGGTCGAGACAATTGCGTCGACCACAACCGCATTGGCGCGATTCCAGCGCGTACCTCGCAACCAGGTGATCGATGTGATTCCCGTGCCCCCATTCCCCGATCTGACCTGTGGCGCCCGTGATCAGGCGGCCGTCTATAATAATCGAGCCCCCAATCCCGCTTCCGAGAACAATTGCAAAGACATGGCGGTAGTGCTGTCCCGCGCCGTGGATCGCCTCTGCAAGTCCAAGGCACTCGGCGTCATTTCCCAAACGAACCTTGCGACCGGTCAGTTGCTCCAGATCGGAAGCAAGATTTCGGCCCGAGATCGAGGGGACGTTGGCGCATGCCGCGATGCCGTTGCGTGGGTCAACCGTACCCGCAATGCTGATACCAATCGAATCAACCGCCCCAAACTGCTCTTCAATCTGCGCGACATTCGCTTGCAGCATCGTCGCGAAGGCATCCCAGTCACTCGTCTCGGTAGGCTCTTCCTGGAGGTGGATCAGTTCGCCTTCATTACTGAAAATGCCGAATGCCGTCTTTGTCGCGCCAATATCGATTGCCAGCTGCGCTTCGGAACTCTTATCCGCCATTAACGTTGCACCTGTAATACGGGCGGATTTGTGTCGTCGCCCCACCATTTTTTGTACTGGGCCTCGTAGTCACCACTTGAGATATACGTTGAGATGAAGTTATTTATCCAGCGCACAAACTCGGGATTGCCCTTGGCAACGCCCATCGCGATTGGCCCACTCAGATACAGTTCAGGGAGTATCTCGTAATCCGGGCTTTTTGCTGCCAGGTAATCAATGATGGAATTATCCTCAATCGCCGCAGCTACACGCCCTTGACGAAGTAACAATACGCCGTTCGGCGAAAAACTGTCGGTGTACACGAGCTCAGCATCGGGGAGCGCCTCCTTGATGAAGAGCTCCCCGCTGGAACCTCTTCCTACGACAATTTTTTGTCCGCTCAGATCTTCGAATCGGGTGATACCGGAATCCTTCCTGACAATAATCCGCAGGCCCGTTCTCAGATAGGGATCAGAAAAATCGACCGACTTCGCGCGCGTTGCCGTTGCTGTCATGTTGGCGATAACAATATCAAGTTGTCCGGAAACCAGCATACTCACGCGCGAGTCTCCATACACATTGACGAACTCTGCCTCTGCGCTCAGTGCTTCAGCAAGTCGTCGCGCCATGTCGATGTCATATCCGACGGGTTCATTGCGCTCGTTGTAAAAACCCAGGGGAGCAGCGCCTGGCGACACACCGATAACGATGGTGCCACGTTTCGTAATCGCGTCCAGGACGCCGGCGCCCGAAGCGTTGCTGGCCAGGAGGCACGCACCAAGTGCTACCGCAAGGGACTTTGATACACGACGCTTCAAATCACTACTCCACCACAATATCTGCATCGCATAACTGAGCTGTTTCGAGTTCAGGCGTCCAGACCCAATAGCGAATCTGCTCTTTGCAGCGAAAGTTAACCACCAGGTGATTTTCGTGCGCATCCAGCATGTGAATGACCAGGCCACTCAGAAATCCGGATTTGAGTCGTTTGAGATCGTCAATGGCCATTCTGGCAGCATCCGCTAGAGAAGCACCTGCTTTAAGCGCGCTTACCACGGTATGAGCCGTACCGGCCCGTATGGCCATCTCGCCGGTGTGCGTGCATGCGGCTGCTCCGTATTGGCTATCCGCATAAAAGCCGGCGCCGCAAATCGGTGCGTCACCGAGACGGCCCGGATGCTTCCACCCCCATCCGGAGGTGCTGCTGGCCGTGGAAATCGTCTCGTTCCCGTCGCGGCACAGGTATACCGTCGTATCGCGAACCTGCTCCGGGTTTGTCGCGATGACCGGAACTGCAGACAGGTTGATATCCGGAAAAGCAGCCATTTGTTCTGCCGAGAGCGTTTTTCGCAGGGTTTCCAGCCACTGTTTGCGACTGTCCTCGAAGAGTGTTTCCTCGAGTTCGAACCCCATATCCTGTGCAAATCTTTTTGCGCCGTCTCCAACAAGAATCTGGTGCGGCGATCTCTCCATCACCTGGCGGGCGACCGCGACTGCACTTACAACACCCTGCAGTGCACCAACCGCCCCGGTCTCCCGGGTGTCACCATCCATGACACTCGCATCAAATTCCATTTCGCCCAGCAGGTTTGGCCAGCCACCGAAGCCGACGCTGCGGGCATCCGTGGAATACTCCACCGCCGTTACCCCCCGCACAATAGCGTCCAGGCCCGTTTTGGCGGCTCGCAGTTCGGCCACCGCGACTTTAATTCCAGGGCGCCCCTCTTCGTTGGCTAGCAATTTCATCGTCTACATTCCACTGGAGCTTGCGATGTAGCTCTTGATGCGAGGATTCTGGTCGAGAAATGCCGCGGAGAAAAACTCATCCCGGGACACGTCTACCAGGATTTGTCCCTGCTCCAGGAATATGATCCTGGTGGAGATGCTCTTCGCAACATTGAGCTCGTGCGTGACGAGAATCATCGTCATGCCCTTTGTCGAAAGCACCTTCAGGACATCAACGACTTCTGCGGTCATCTCCGGATCCAGTGAGCTCGTAATCTCGTCAAGCAGAAGATATTCCGGCGACATGGCAAGCGCCCGGCAAATGCCGACCCGCTGTTTCTGACCGCCGGACAGCTGCGCCGGGAATTTATCAGCGTGCTCGCCAAGGCCTACGGAGTGCAGCAGTTCGCGCGCTTCGGCGGAGGCCATCTCGGGCGAAACGCCGAGCACGCGGACGGGCGCGAGCGTAATATTCTCTATATTCGTCAGGTGCGGATAGAGATTGAAATTCTGGAACACGGTCGCACATTTCTTGCGAATCTCGTGCCGTCCCTGTCGATCCGCAATAGAAAATCCATCGAGCACGATCGTACCTGAGTCGGGTAATACCAATCCGTTAATGCAGTTCACAATCGTGCTTTTGCCGGCACCGCTTCCGCCAAGCACCGAGACGATCTCTCCCGGCTGAACGGTGAGATCGATTCCGTTCAGAACGACTTTGCCGTCATACGACTTCCTGACGTTAGTGAATTTAATCAAGAGCGTATGACTCTTTTTGGTTTATCCACGGGCCAGACATCCTGATGCGTTTCTCCAGGTGCTTGCCAAGTGCCGAGATACCCAACGAGATCGCCAGGTAAGTGGCTCCGATCGCGGGCCACACAATGAACGGCTCAAAGGTCTTCTGGTTGAGAATATGACCGACTCGGGTCAAATCCGCTACGCCGATGACGGATATTAATGACGTAACCTGGGCCTGATTAACCAGGACCCCAATGGTCAGTGGCAGAGCCACGATGAGCGCCTGCGGTGCGAGTATTCGTCGAAGTATGTCCATCTCGCCAAGCGCAAACGAGCGTGCGGTCAGCACCTGATCCTGATCGACTGATTCGAGCGCGGACAGCCCGACAACGGACATGAAGGCTGCCGTATTCGCCGTCAGTACAAAAATAGCCGCCTCGAATTGGGTAATCCGGATGCCAAAGAACATCGGAATCCCGAAATAGACCAGGAACAACTGCACGATGACCGGTGAGTTGCGAAGAATTTCCCCAATGGCGAACAACAGCGGGGCCAGGAAGACCACTCGATAATATCGACCAACGGCCATTAACGTGCCAAGCAGGCAGCCAAATACCGAGCTTAAAGCGAACACGCTCAGGGTCACCCCAAGGCCGGAAAGCCAGAGCATGAGATCGTAGTGGTTGAACCCTTCCTGAGTCGGCATAGCGAGTCGTCAGGTTTTCAGGAAGCGATTCGCACGCAGGTGCATTCGGTGCACGATTGCAGAGCAGAGGTAGGTGAGGACCGAATACAAGACCAGCAGCAGAAAGTAGACTTCGAACGGGCGAAAAGTCGTCGATGCCACGATTTTCGCGGCATTGGTCAGTTCATTCAGCGTAATGGTGGACAGGATCGAGGTTGTGAGGATCAGATTCACGAAAAGTGAGCCGAGTGGCCGCAGTGCGACGCGCAGGGCAAGCGGCAATTCTATGAGGCGAATGCGTTGCACCGTCGACAATCCGAATGCGGTAGCCGCATCTTTGACGCCACTTGGCACGCTCTTCAGCCCGGCTGAGATCGCATCTGCCACATAAGCGCCAACGGCCAGGGACAAGACCAGGACGCCAGTCCAGAATGCACTGATAAATATGCCGAGCTCCGGCAGTCCGAAATAGAAGAAAAAGATCAGGACGAGGAACGAGATATTCCTGAAAGTCTCGATGTAGATTGCCGCGGCGGTTGCAGCTTTGCGGCTGCCATAGGTCGCCGTGATCGCAAGTGCGATACCGACAATGAAGCTACCCAGAATGGACGCGACGCTGACTGCGGCTGTCGTCACAAATCCGTCCCACAAGGACGGTATGAACGGCCCGATCTCGGAAATAAAGCTCACTTTCGTTCTGCCCGCACAACCCGTTTATTCATTGATCCAAGGCAACCTGTACGTCAATGCGGCGGCAAAAAGCCGCACTGACAACTCACTGAGATCCCGTTTGACGTTGTTTTTTCGATGGGATTCGCGAACCCTATTGTGCCAGTTCCCGCGAAGACCCGCGTTGCTAACGAATCGACCGGGTTTTCTCCCCCCGGATTCTCGAATGTGTGACGCGTTATGTTTTATTTATCCCCTTTTACGGAAATAATATCTCATTAAATCAGCGGTTTACCGACTAAATAGGAAAACGGTATGAAGAGTCTCATTGTCTGGGTGGTATTGCTGAGCGCCGCTAGTTATGGCGCCGCGAAGGCGTATCTCCATAAGGAGGTCGGCGATGCGATGGATATGGTCGTTCTGATGATGTCTCCGTACGCCGATGTCGAGTACGGTGGCGTACGTTCGACGATGACCGGCGAGCTGACCATTGAGAACATTCATATTCGTATGCACGAATTTCGCGATGGCATTGAGATCGAACGACTGGGCATTGATACGCCGTCCTTTCTCTACCTGGTAGACATGAACGATTACATCAGGATGCAAAGTGATGGCGTGCCGGACTCGTTTGGATTCCTGGTTGAGGGACTGCATGTGCCCACGAATGCTGACTATTACGACGAGTTTTACGACTTTACCGCAAAATTTCGCGGGGCCGAGGATGCTGCAGACACGGCTGCCATGTGCACGGGCAAATACGGCTTTTCGCCGCAAACCCTGGCCAAGCTGGGCTATGGGGAACAGGTCTTCTCAATGGCAGTCAATGTCGCTAACTCGGACGGTCAAATCTCATTCGAAATCGACTCAAGTGTCGAGGACATGTGGGATGTCGAAGCACAGTTGAAACTGGCCGGCGACCTCATGTCAGAGATCATGAAAGGCAGTGCCTATCGCCCTCGCCTAAGCAATATGACGATCAATTACACGGACCGCTCGCTGAACGGACGGGTCCGGAAGCACTGCAAGGCGCTTGGGCTCTCCGATGAGGAAATTTTGGCAGCCCAGCTCGATGCCTTTAAATTCTATGGCGAATCCAACGGCATAATCTTCGACCAGTACCTGCTGGATCCGTATGTCGAGTTCCTGAATGGTAAAGAGAGCATATCCATCACGGCCAAGCCGAACGACCCAATTGCTATGTCACAGATCGATCTTTATAAAGCCAGCGATGTTCCCGCCCTGCTGAACCTCGAGGCTGTGGCGTACTAAATAACGCCTCACGGATCCTGGCCTCTCCTTCCGACACGATCGAACGCCAGTCCGGCTGGACTGGCGTTCGATAGTTGGTGCTGCGACCCGAGCAGGATCTAGTTCTCGAACTCGAAGCCCTTTTTTTCCGCCAGTTCTCGGACGCCATTGACTATGGCCGCGTCGAGTCCGGCATCGGCATCTCCTGCCAGTCGGGCGCGCTCCGCGTCGATGTAATCATCCCGCCGTTGTCCGATTTCCTGAATCCGGGCACTGACAGCCTGCCGTTTGTCAGCCAGCTCCTGCACATATTCCTGACGTTCCTCGACGTTCATCGTCTGCATCGGTTCGGGCAGGTCCTCAGGTTCCATTTCCGCGACCGGGGCGCCCGACTCGAATGCATCCACAAGATCCCATTTGGCGTTGTCATACAGTTCTCCAATCTTGGTGAGCGTACGGCTCGCAATAGACGGGGCACTCATCTTTGCCGTATTCCGGTCCTGCTCGACCTGGTTTGCCTTGTGTTGCTCGCCGTCTTTGCCATAGGCCACATAAGTCTCGTTTAATTCTTTATTCAGCTCTGCGAGTTGTTCATCCATCGGGGTCGCGACATTCGCAACTGCGGCCGCATCCTGGTTGATACTCGCAAACAACCCATTGGTCAGTGTCGAGAACTCTCGCCATCCAGCGACGATTGCGTCATTCTCGCCGCCGCAGTATAGGGTGTTCACAGCAATTCCATTGTTGGCGGCCACTTTGCTGACAAACCCGACGGACATCTCGGGATCCTGATCCGCTTCCTCATTGCCGGCGACAAACAGGATCTTGAGCGCATCCGCATCATCGCTCCAGTCCAGGTCCGTCAGCGAGCGGTGGATAACCCGTGCAACATATTCATCACCACCATTGGTGCCGAAACTGAACAAGGTGCGATTAATTGCATCGAGATCCCGCGTGAACGGCATGTCGATCCGTACATAACCAGTCTGCGCACCATAGGACGGATTACCATAGGTCAATATGGCCATGCGCAGGTCCGGCTGGGGATTGGCCTGGGCCAGCTCATTCACGATGTCCCAGAGTCTCTGTTTCGCGGAATCGATCAGACCTGACATCGATCCGCTGACGTCAAGTGCGATTACCAGGTCTACCGGCTGTTTTTGTTCGTCCGGCATCGCGATCTTGGTTGCCTGGGCGCTGCCGGTGCACAAAAAACCCAACACTGTGCACACGGCGATTGATTGGCGTAACTTCCGATTGTTAACTGACATTTCCCTTACCTCACTTTCGGTGATTTGATTCGATGAGGCAGTATGTGGCGCGATGCACATGTCTTAACAGACAGCAGTGCGTAAAATGATCACAACAGGATTTACATTGGATTTACATTTCCAGCAGGTAATTAAGCAATGAACAGCCAAATGACCCGCAGTGTGCAGGTGCGCCTGTTCTGTGCAGTCGCGACTGCGTTAATCGTTGTAGCAGCCAGCGTCGTGGCGCAGGAAAGTGAGCCCGAAAAACGCGTGACTTTCTATACCACTTACGGCTATCTCGCAGACGAGGTATGGACAATACCGCTGAAAGTCTGGGTGCATGAGAGACCGGACTTTGCGCGCCGTTTTGTCGCGGATGCCGCACGCAAGGAGCTGCAGCAAAGAGCAAACATCGAAGAACTGAGTGAAACGCAGATAACGCAATTCGAGCATCGAGTGGAAGGTTTTATTGCAGACAGCGAATCTCGTGAAACCGTTCGTTTCCTGTTCGATGCAGACCCCGAATCCATTGTTTATCGATTGCGCAGCCCTGATGGTGACACCTACACGGACCGTAACGGTTTGCTACAAGGCAGAATCAATGTTACGCAGCATAAGGCACTCGAGCTGCTCGATCGGCAGGATTCGGCGGATGGCTGGCTATCTTTTCGGGCAGTATCGGATGACCATATCGGTACTGGACGGGTTCGGCTGATTCCGCCACGCGGTGTATCGGTCATTTCTGACGTAGACGATACGATCAAGGTAACCGAGATTCCCTCTGGAGAAGAGGCCGTCCTGAATAACACTTTTTTCCGCGATTTTCGCGCCACACCCTGCATGGCGGAATACTATACGGCGATGAATTCCGATACGGCATTTCACTATGTATCGGGCGGTCCCTGGCAGATGTATCAACCCTTGAGTGAGTTTCTTTTCTCGGGCGATGGCGGATTTCCCGAAGGCAGCTTTCACATGAAAGACGTTCGAACGAACCCCTTCGAATCGGAATCCTACGCCGACATTTGGGCACTGCTTGCGTCAGGCTCTCAGCAGGCCACATTCGACCAGAAAGTCCGGCAGATCAGAACCCTGCTTGATCAGTTTCCGGAGCGGACATTCATACTGATCGGTGATTCGGGAGAAAAGGATCCTGAAGTGTTTGCGGAAATACGCTCTGTCCACGAACAGCAGATTCAGGCGGTCTATATCCGGGATGTTGTGAACGCCGCAGAAGCAGCCGCGCAGCGACTGAGCGGGATGTCTGTCATACTGCCGGAAGCCGATGAATCCGGTGCATGCGTCATTATCAATGGAGCAGGAACCGGGCGCTAAGCCTGCCTCGTCGACAGTGCCTGCAGGAGAGACCATGAAATCCCTGGCCACCGCAATAGTGATCGCAAACGTTTTGATCTCGGGATGTGCAACCACCGGGCGGTATGACTTTCGCGATCAATATCGACCCTCGTACGAAAATACGATCAGCGTGGATGAACTCAATTCAATGCGTTCCGATCCGAATGTAACCGTTCTGGACGTTCGTTTGTTCGAGGACTACGAGGCTAATCCGACGCTCATCCCCGGCGCGCGTTATATGGATCCGGAAAACATAGAGACCTGGGCAAGTGCGGTGCCTGCGAAGTCAAAAGTCGTGGTGTATTGTGTCAAGGGCAAGTGGGTCAGCCAAAAGGCGGCTAACTATCTAACCGATAAGGGCATCGAAACCTACTCGCTGGAAGGCGGTATTGAGGCGTGGCAGCAGGCTCAATAAACCGTTCAGCGGGCTTGCGGCCTGGCAAGGAATTCGGTTAGCCCATGAATATAGCTGTCCCCGCCCTCCCGCATGGCTATCCGCGCTTTCTAATTTGCTGAATCCGCTGTGATGGATGTCAATTCGTGTCCCTGTTGGGATTTCAGTAAACGTCACGTCGATTATCGAGACTTCTCCATCACCGTTCCACTCCCATGTGTAGCGGAGGTTTTTGTTCGGATCAGCTTTCTGGAATCGCCCATCTGCAATCGCGGTGCAATCATCCACTGCCATGATAAGGCGAAAGGGTCCACCCACCACCGGTTCAATATCCATAGCAGTTGCCGGGCTGATTACGGTTGCCGAGGAAACCCACGCGTCGTATAGCGTAGCCGGCGAAAAGGGAACTTCGTAGAATCGGCGAATTGCCATAGCGACTTTCCGGTATTAGATATCCTCGATCACAACCGCCGTGCCGATCGCTAACAATTCCGCCGCGCCGCCCATCAAAACCGATGTCGTAAACCTGGTTGCAATGATGGCGTTGGCACCGAGTTCCTTAGCCTCGGCTGCCATACGGTCCAGACTTTGCTCGCGGCTCTCCGCGACGAGCTTTGCGTATTCGTGTACTTCGCCGCCGACAATATTTCGCAGTCCGGCCATAATGTCCTTGCCGATATGACGCGCACGGACGGTGTTGCCACGAACAATGCCCAAGGTCTTTACGATTCGTTTGTTTGCGATCGATTCGCTGGTTACTACAATCATTGCTCAGATCTCCACGTCTTTATAACGGTCTTTCTTGCGCTCGACGAGTCGCTGGCGCAGGACGGACAGAAAGAGTAACAGTCCCCCACCGTAGACTCCCCCAACAATCAGTTTTTCCACCAGGCTCCACGACGAAAACTCGGTGAATACTTCATAAACTGCGAAACCGCCGGCGACCAGCGCACCGCCGATCAGCAACAGCCAACCGATTCCGCGCGTTGCTTTAACGGATGGATCACTCATCGTCTCTCTCCACATGTCATCATTCACGTTGCTCAATCGCGCTGCGCCCAATTTGCTGCGCAACAATTGAATTTCTTCCAATTCCCGCCCGCAGGCTACGCATTGCTCGACATGTAGCCGGACCCTCTGGGCGTCCTGTTGGGTCAGTTCTCCATCGACGAAACCGGATAACAATTCGCCGACATGTGATTGGTCATTCACTTCGTCACTCATCGATTTCCCTATAGGCTTTTGCCAGTGCGACACGGGCTCTGTGAAGGCGGGACATCACCGTGCCCGGGGCGATATCCAGCACAGTCGCTATCTGTGCGTAGGGCAAATCCAGGTAGTCTCGCAATACCACGATTTGCCGCTGGTCAGGATGAATTGCCGTTAGCGCCAGCTGCAGCAATCGGGTTACATCAGCATTTTCGGCCGCTTTTTCCGGCCCCGCCGCAGGATCGATCAGTTCGTCGACCGGTGTGCCGCCGGGCTTGCGATGCCGCAGAAGGTCAATGCATCGATTCCTGACCACGCGCAGAAACCAGGGTCGCAAAGGACCTTTAGCCGACTGATACGCACCCGGCCGTTCCAGTGCAGTCGTCAACGCGTCCTGCACGGCATCTGCGGCATCGTCAGCATTGCCCATGATCTGGATCGCCAGGGCGTGCGCTCCGCCGCCGAGTTCAACTAATTCGTGTCGCATCTGAGTCATATTCATACGGTTCAGAATAGATACGCGTCAGCGCGGGATTTATTCCCTGCATGCAGAAAAAAAGCTGAAAACCGGTGAAATGCCCCTAATCAGAAGCGATTGGGTCGCGAAAATGGCCGGACTGCAGGAAGACAGTCGTGTTGTCGATGACCTTGTCGTTGCGCATGATGAAGGAATGCGAGACCGGAACAACAAGAAAATCCGCCATGCCGTCCGCCTTGGTTCTCTCAACAGTGACTTTGCCATCGTCGTATTCCGGCAATACGGCTGACATAAAGGGGTTGATCGTTCCCGTTCCGGCAATCACGCCAAGCTCGAAATTGACGGGCAGCAATTGTGCAGGTATGTCGTCTTCGCCCGTTCCCAGCTGCAATCCAGCCTCCCCCGAAATCATTCTTGTCACGGTCCAGTCCCGCGTACGATCAATCACCTCGCTGCCCTGGTTTGGCGGCCCGAGCATGACCACCCGACCCAGCTCCGGAATTGGCTCGACCCCGTGAGCGTATCTAAGCAAGATGCCGCCCATCGAATGGGTCACAAAGTGAATCTTGTTGGCGCCAGTCATACGGCATTGGTCGAGGCCGCTGGTGACGACCATTGACGCCAGGCCCTCCACGGTGCCCTGTTGCGACGGATAATCGACATTGGCGGTGGAGAATCCCTCGTCCTGCAAAGCCACGGCCATTTTGTTCATGGTCCGCCAGCTCCGATTCAGCCCATGCAGCAAAACGACGCACTCTGACGCGTCGTCCAGGGTCACCAGGTTAGTTCGAGTGGTCGTAGCGCAGCTGCTGAGCGTGACCACAAGTGCAAACGAGACGACAATCGTTTGTCGAAGAAATCGGGTGTATTTCCTCATCTCACAGGTCTCATCTTAGTCCGCTACCGCCATCGTTCGTGCCACATAGTCTGTTTGGTTGCTGCCGGTCCGGCGCCTTTGGCACAATGTCCATAATTATGGCCTCGCGGCGATAAAGCAACAATTGCCCTGTAACTTAATCATCGGGCGTTCTAATCGACCGGAACCATGCGTGCTCCGCATGTGTCACAGCTTGATTGGCTGGTTTATACCTGGCCACCAAAGTGGAAGATAACCAACCTCGATGCGCAGAATAATTAGGATTATGAGCACTGTATTTGTATTCATGGCGCTGACCGGTGCCTCACTGTGGGCCACTTCTCTTGCACTGGAACCAACCCCCTTCGGGACTGCGAAAGCGCCCGATCCTGCCAGTTATTCAGACGCAGTGGTGCGGGTATACGGGGCCGATGTGTGGGGATTCAGAGGTCATTTCGCTATCCATACCTGGGTGGCAACGAAAGCGCGCGACGCCGATACCTATCAGATCTACCAGGTCATCGGCTGGCGCCAGCGTCGCGGGCGTCCGGTTTTGAGTGTCAGTGAGGGTCAGCCGGACAAGCCATGGTTCGGCTCGCCAGCCATACTCCTGCACGAAAAACGCGGTATCGAAGCGGAATCGTTAGTAGCACAGGTCGAGAAGGCAGTCAGGAGTTATCCCTATCCGGACGAGTACAGGATGTGGCCGGGCCCTAACAGCAATTCCTTCGTCGCCTGGATCGCCCTGGAGGTTCCGGAACTCGGACTGGAACTGCCGGCCAAGGCAATTGGCCAGTCATGGATGGCCCAGAATCACAGGTAAGGTGCGGCGAACAGACCCCGACCTGGTTGATGCGATGTGAACTTCAGCAACGCCGGCGCTTGCGCCAAGTAAGACAATTCCAGCATGCAGCTTTCAATGCTCATTGTTCCGGTGATCCTGCCTGTCCTTTTCTGGGCCGGCTATCACTATCACAAGGACCGGCACCTGCCCGAACCCATCGGACACCTGATTCTGGCTTTTTTGCTGGGCGCAGGCTCTTATTGGCTTGGTATCGCTATGTACGAGGGTTTGGGCTACCTCGGCCTGCGACAAGATGCCTTTCTACTGGCAGATAATGATCGGGCAGGCCTGCTCCTGTATGCCCTGCTGGCAATCGGTCCGATTGAGGAACTCGCAAAACTGATTCCCTTTGCCATCGTCATTCTCCGCTTTTCCGAATTCGATGAGCCCATAGACGGCATCATTTACGCGTCATTCATCGCCCTCGGTTTCTCTGCCGTCGAAAACTACTTTTACCTTGGCTACGTCAGCAGTCTGGAGGCCATCGCCAGGGGGTTTGCGGGCCCCGTCGTGCACATGGTGCTTGCGTCTATTTGGGGCTACTACATCGGGCTTGCCTGTCTAAGGCGAACCCATGTCATCAGAACTGTCGTCGCCAGCCTGGGGGTCACGGCACTTCTGCACGGAATCTATGACTACCTGGTGATTGCGATGCCGGCTTTCGCCTTGCCCACCTCGGCGCTGCTGGTGCTGGGAATCTGGATCTGGCGACTGTTTCTGCTGCGGGCGCTGCATCGCGAGGCCCGTGACGCCGCCTGAAAACGCTCTGACACGGCCGGATGTCCGGCTTAAGCGTGCTGCTGTCAGGTGCGGTTATACGGGTTATAGGCGCCGTCAGCGGGAGTTTGCTCGACTTCGCCGTCTTCGAGGCGCAATTCACTTTGCTCCTGCTCCATCAGCTCTTCGCAGCGCTTCTGAATCAAGGACAATTTCAGTGAAACATTTGATTGAGATAAAGGCGTGTCCATTTCGTTGTCCGGTTTTCCCTGGCATCTGTCATCTGTCTCCGTATGGCGACAGCTCTATATGTCGCAGTATAGAGACGGTAATGAGGCCGAATTGTGAAGGGAATCACATAAATTCACCGGTTTTTGGCCCAATTGGTCACGTTATGTGAAGCGGGGCGCCAACAGACCGGATTCAGGTTTTCAGGCGATCGATAATGTCCATTACGATGACCGTACAGGCGGCCGCGTTGAGCAGCGCGCTGACGCTGGCGAGCACATCCGTGAGCCAGATGCCAATGGCCGGAATCGGCGTTAGTGCGCCATGTACCAGCGCCAAAGTCAGTGTCATCACCATGAATGACAGCCGTCGATCTTTTACGATGAAGTAGCCGCCAGCCAGGCCAAGGATCGCAATAATCATCCCGGCCGACGGGATCGTGACGAGCCCGGCAACGACAGCAAAAAGAACTGCAACCAGTCGGACGATTCTGGAAACATCCATATTTATCCCCTTTCTTATTCTTATAATTTTGCTCGCAAACCTGGCGTTTGAGCTCAGGGGGAAGCGGTCACCCTAGTCTAGCAGCAATGTTGAAAGAAGGAATTACAATTAATAAACAATATGTTACATGTCTTTGTTAATCTAATATCGAAACATTTTTTCGCCCAATTGTGCACATAAATATCATGCTTAACAGGGGTTTAGAGCTCGCGGAGCGCTGTCGCGACCGGCAGGCGCACGGCACGGATTGCCGGGAACAGCCCGCCTACCAGGCCTATAACAACGGCCGCAATCAACCCCTGGACAATCAGATCCGGCGACACGGCAAAGTCGAATACAACCTGACTAAAGCTGGCTGCATTCAATGTCGAGACGGTGAAGCCATTCAGGAAGAGCCAGGCAAGACCGCCTCCGACGACACCACCAATGATCGCCAGTGCGCCGGATTCGATGATGACCGAGATCAAAATGGCCAATGGACGAAAACCGATTGCTCGCAGCGTCGCAATCTCCTTCCCACGCGCTGAGATGGACGAATACATCGTGTTCAGCGCGCCAAATATGGCCCCGATCGACATCAGGAAAGTCAGGGGATAGCCGACAAAACTGATCAGGTCCGACATCGCCCTGGATTGCTGGGAGTAGAATTCACGCTCGTTAATCACGTCTACGTCAATACGGGGATCGGCATCCAGCGCCGCCTTCAACTCGTCAATTGACTCGGGCGACTGAAGCTTGGCGCGGACGGTCTGGAAGGAATTTCCTCGTCTGTACGTCGCCTGTACGACACGAACGTCAGCCCACAATTCCGATTCAGAAACACTCCCATCGTCCTCGAATACACCAACGACGGTCCATTCGACGACGCCGAACGGAATAACGCCACCGACCTCCAGGCCCTTGAATTGCCTTTGCGCACTCCTGCCGACCACCAGTTCGTTCTTACCCTCATCAAAAATACGGCCTTCAATGATGCTCATGTTGTCTCGTATGTCGAACGCGCCCTGCTGCACTCCACGCAATGGGACGTTCGCTGCTTCATTTGTGGATTTTTTGGCCACATCGACGACGACATACAGCTCCCCGGAGACCTCGGGCGTCCCGCCATTCCTGCGGACGCCCGGTGACGTCTGGATGATTTGTATCTGTTCGTTGCTGACTGCGCTGGCAAGCTCGCCTGTCGAACCGGCACGCAATATGATGACGGTGTCAGTCGTTCCGGCGGCAATCATGGTCTTCCTGAAGCCACTCGCCATTGAGAGCACACCCGCAAACACGCCAACTACGGCCGCGACACCAACTATCGCGACGAGCGATGCGCCCAGTCGCTGTGGAATGCTGCGCAGGTTTAGCGCCGTCACGGCGATGATCTGTTGAATCCACGACATCGGGTCGCCCTCAGGCGCGCGAAAGCGCGTCGATGATGGTGAGACGCATGGCTCGAATCGCCGGAAATATCCCGGCAATCAATCCCGCGAGGACTATGTAGAGCCCGCCCAATGCCAATGCAGCGCCGTCAAGGTAAAAGCCTGCCAGCGGCACCAGTCCGAGAACATTGACAATCAGGACCGCGAGGCCAAGACCCAGGCCGCCGCCAATGAGCATGACGAAAGTTGACTCGGCCAGGACTATCCCCAGTACGCCTTTGTCCTGAAAGCCCAGCGTCTTCAGTACTGCAAGCTCGGGAATTCGCTCGCGGACGGACTGCGCCATGGTGTTGCCGCTCACGAGCAGAATGGTGAAAAATACCGCCGTGAGGATGAGGCTGATGATCAGTGCGATATTGCCGTACTGGCCGATGAAGGACTCTGCAAAGGCCGCTTCAGTACTGGTCTTGGTCTCATTCGGCGAATTCGCGAATTGCGTGTCGATTGCATTAGCAACCTCCGCCGCGTTGGCGGCACCATCGATGCTGAGTATGAACCACCCCATCGAGCCGTTGCCGAACGCCCGCGCTTCGTCGAAGTAGTCATATTGAATGAGCAAGGCTTGCGTGTTGCCACGCGGGTCATCGCTGTCGAAAACACCAGCGATTTCGAAGTCCCAGACCTGGCTGCCGCTCTTGTTGGTCCAGATTGATGAGTAAATCGGAATCCTGTCACCAACGGACCATTCAAATGCCTCCATCAGTTCGCGGCCGACCAGTATGCTGTCGCGCGTCCTCATCCATTTCTCACGCTGCTCGTCCGCCACAATGACCTCCGGATAGACATCCAGGTAACGTTCAGGATCGACCGCGAACTGCGGGAACTGGTTCTTTTGCTCCTGGTAGTAGCCACCGAACCAGCTGGCGTGAGCAACTCGCTTAACGCCGGATACAGACTCGATACGCTGCAAATACGAGGATGGCATAGAATTTATGATCGAGATCTTGTCGAGTGTGACCAGCCGTTGCGCATTTGCGAGATCGGCGGCGCCACCGAAAACCTGGTTGAGCGCGCTCAGAAGCCCGAAGAGGAGAAAGGCCACAAAAACCGAAAGGATCGTCAGAATCGTCCTGACTTTTTTCCGCCATAGACTTTTCCAGACCAGGTAGAAGTACTTCATGCGACGGTCTCCATAGCCAGCGTACCCTTGTCCATATGCAATATATGGTTGGCATATTCTGCTGCCTGCGCGTCATGGGTCACCATCACGATAGTCTTGTTGTGTTCACGATTCAGCGCCTGCAGCAGCTGCAGTATCTCATCCGCCGTTTCGCGATCCAGGTCGCCGGTCGGCTCGTCGCACAGGAGGAGATTGGGATCGGACACGATCGCCCGCGCAATGGCGACGCGTTGCTCCTGCCCGCCGGATAATTCCCGCGGATAATGACTGGCACGATCTTCCAGGCCCACTATCGATAATGCGGTTGCCGCCCGACTTGCGCGTTCCTTGCGACTCAGATTCGTCAGCAGTAACGGCAGTTCGACGTTTTTCTGCGCAGTCAGCACAGGCAGCAGGTTGTAGAACTGGAAGATGAAGCCGATATTGTTAGCGCGCCATTTTGACAGCGCGCTGGATGACATGTTCTGGAGTTCGTCGTCGCCAACTCGAACACTACCCGAGGTCGGTTTGTCGAGGCCACCAAGCATGTTGAGCAACGTCGTCTTTCCGGAGCCTGACGGGCCCATCAACGCCAGGAAATCCCCTTCCTTAATTGTCATATCGAGCTTGTGCAATACCTCGACCTTTTCCTTGCCCTTTTGATAGGTTCGGCTGATATCTGTTAAAACGACGAGATCTTTGCTCATAGTGGTGTCCTCAATTCCTGCAGCTTATTGTGAGACCCTGACGCTTTGGCCAGAACGCAATTCTTCTTCTGTACCCGTCACGATTCTGTCACCTGCGCTTAGTCCTTTCGTTACCTGCTGGCCGAGGGCAGAGCTTCCGCCAAGCGTAACGGCACGACGCTGCACGTTGTCGTTACGAATTATCCACACAAAAGCGCCTTCGCTGTCGGTTCTGATTGCATCACGACTTATGTAGATCCTTGGCACAGGAGTGTCTGTCGATGGTTGCTGCTCACCAAGAAAAGCGACTTTCACGCCCATGTCTCTCAGTACTCGCGAATCGATTTCCCGAAACCCGATGCGAACCCGTACCGTCGCTTTTTGACGATCGGCGGTCGGGACGATGGCGATGACTTCCGCCGGGATTTGCCAGTCGGGATAGGCATCCAGCACGGCATTAACAGACTGCCCGGACTGAACTCGCTGTATGTAGGCTTCATTAACATCGACTTCAATTTCAAGAGATGTCATGTCGACGATCGTGCAGATGCCGGTGCGCGTAAAACCGCCACCCGCCGATATTGGAGAAATCATCTCGCCGGGCTGCGCATTCTTTGTGACAACGACGCCCGCGAAGGGGGCGCGAATGATTGTGTTATTCATCTGGTCTTTGGAAACATCGACGCCGCGGCGCGCGACCACAATGTTTTCCTTCCCCGATGCGAGTCGCGCGCGCAGGGTCTCTGCATTCGCTCTTGCGGCATCGAGATCGGCGGCGCTGGCGAGTTGTCGCCGCGATAGTTCCTCAGCCCTGACAAGATCCAGTTCTGCCTGCGTGAGTTGCGCCTGTATCTCATCGAGCACGGCCTCCGCCGAACCAAGCTGTGCCTGCGCCAGTGCGAGTTGCACTCTTTGAGTGCTGTCGTCGAGCCTTGCCACAACCTGGTCCTTCTCGACCGTCATGCCCTCCTCGATCAATACTTCCAGCACTTTGCCGGCAATTTTCGAACTAACGGTCGCCTGCCGTCGCGCAACCACGTAACCGGATGCGTCAAGTACGCTGGCGCCTGCCGTATTTGCCTGTACGATCCGGACGGTCTGCGCTTCGACTTCGATCGGCCCGTTCACAATTGCCCGCAGGAGCAGCGCTACAACGCCAACAGCCACGATGACGCCACCCAGCACCCACGGCCAGCGGCGAGGTTTGGCAGGCATATCTGTCCGGTCGATTTTTAGCTCGGAGAGGCGATCGATCTTGTCGTTCACAGCGTTATTATTCTTGGTCGGGCGAAACAGTTTACTTTGCAACCCGTCATCGCGCTATGCGTCCCCGGATTCAGAGCGGAATTAACGCCGAATCCGCGCTGGGCCCGCAGGCAAAAGGATACAGCGACAATGGGTGGAAGTTGAGCGCGGATTTTTGCCGCGCGAAGGCGCCAGATGGTGTCCGGATTCGCGCCTGCAAATTCGTGATCTTTACCACCAGCTCAATAAGATCAATACCGTACCAGGGCCGAGCCCCAGGTAAACCCGGCTCCAAACGCCTCGAATAGCAGCAGATCGCCACGCTTGATCCGCCCGTCCCGCACAGCAACGTCAAGGGCCAGCGGAATGGACGCGCTCGACGTGTTTGCATGCTCGTCGACTGTCACGATGACCCGATCCATTGGCAGGCCCAGTTTTTTCGCCGCCGCAGAAATAATTCGCAAATTGGCCTGATGGGGAACGAGCCAGTCGAGATCCTTTTGTTCGAAATTGTTTTCGAGCAAGGTCTCCCGAGCAATTGCTCCCAGTGTGCTTACGGCCTTTCTGAATACCTCGTTACCTTTCATCTGGATGTAAGCGGCCTCCACGGTTACATCGGCATACCCCGAGGACACTCCGGCCGGGACATGCAGCAATTCTTCGTGCTTGCCGTCCGAGTGTATATGCGTCGAGATGACGCCTTCGTCGTCGGCTGCCTGCAGGATTACCGCGCCAGCGCCATCGCCGAAAAGCACACAGGTGGTACGGTCGGTCCAGTCGAGGATACGGGAATAAATCTCGGCGCCAATAATCAGCACTGTCGTCGCGCCTTCGGTCCTGATGAATCGATTCGCAACGTCAAGCGCATAAATGAAACCGGAGCAGGCGGCGTTAATGTCGAACGCCGGAATTCTCTCTAACCCCAGCCGCCTTTGAACGATACAGGCTGTACTCGGAAAGACTTTGTCTGCCGTTGTCGTCGCAACAATAATAAGGTCAATATCATCAACAGCGATGCCGGCCGATTTGATTGCACTATTGGCAGCCGCCAATGCCATATCGGAGGTCTTTTCGTCGTCTGCCGCGATCCGGCGTCTCTTGATCCCCGAACGGTCCCGAATCCATTCGTCGCTTGTATCAACCATGTCCTCAAGTTCCTTGTTGGACACGATACGTTCTGGCAGGTAGCCACCCGTGCCGATGATACGTGCGTTGCTCATTATGGATTTCCCTCCGCCGCGCGCTGTTGTCCGCGTCGCATGAATCTCGCCAGTTCGCGTATGGTTGGGTAATCAAACAGGTCGCTGATATCGACTTTGCCGGGATATTTCTCGTCCACGGCAAGAATGATTTCTGTCAGCGTAAGAGAGCTGATGCCGACCTCAAACAGGTTATCATCGGGCCCGATGATTCGTTCTTTGGAAAACTCACGACATATCAACTCGATTTCTCTGATCAATGGATCTTCATCCATAGAGTCCGCATCAGGCTCACCCGGTGCAAGCTCGGAAAGGACCTCATCAAACTCCCCCTGCTGATAGTCACGCGCAAGGTGCGCACGTTGTACCTTGCCGCTTGTCGTTTTCGGGATGCGGCTAACCGGAATGACGTGATCGACCTCCAGACCGGCATGCTCGCCAACGATTTTGCGCACCTCATCGGCAATCTCATGGAACGAATCAACGTCTTTCCGGAAGAGCACGAACGCCAGCAACTCTTCGGTCTGGCTGGTGGACGAACTGACGCCACAAACGACCACCTTGCCAAGATCAAGTCCATCAATCCGGGCTATTATTTCCTCGATGTCATGTGGGTAATAGTTCTGGCCATTCACAATGATCAGGTCTTTCGATCGTCCGGTGATGACAAGGTCGCCGTCAACGATCACACCTACATCGCCACTTCTCAGCCAGTCGTCGTCCGTAAATAACGCGATTTCCGCCTCGGTGTCGTTATACAGGCCCTTGGTAACACTGGCGCCACTGATCTGTATATGACCAACGATACCGTCTTCAACGACCTGGTCGTCATCGTCCGTGATGCGGATGCTGCAGTCACGAATCGCCCTGCCGACTTTGACGAAGCTGACCGCATCAGGATCATCCGCGGCTTTCTCGACATACGCAGAACCGATCTTCAAACTATGTCGATCGACGACAATGCGGGAATACTCAGTGCCAGGGACGGGCACTGTCACACCGACCGTCGCCTCGGCAAGGCCATACACCGGAAACATCGTGCTGCGCTTCAACCCGTGCGCTTCGAGCGCCTTGAGAAAACTTTCACATAGATCCCACGAAATGGGTTCGGCTCCGTTAAGGATCAGCTTTACCGCAGACAGATCGGCATCCCCGAGGCCCTTGCGCTCGAAGAGTTTCAGGAAATGCTTGTAACCGAAATTGGGCGAGCACAGCTGCGTCGCTTTAAGGTCGCTTGCCTTCTGCATCCAGAGCAGCGGCCGCCGCACAAACAGACTGGTATCCATGACAGCGTGATTCATGCCAACTGCCAGTACGCTCAGGTGATAGCCAATCAGCCCCATGTCATGTGTCAGCGGCATCCAGCTCAGGCTCTGGTCGTCCGCTCGCCAGTCGGCACCCTCAATAATCGCCCGAATATTTGCGGTGAGGTTTGCGTGGCTGAGACACACACCTTTCGGGTCGCTGGTTGATCCCGATGAATACTGGATAAACGCGGTTTTGGATGGATCGACTTCAACAGGTATCCCTGAAGCATCGTCAACAATGTCATTCTCTGTCACAACATTACTTTGTAGCTTTTCGAGAATGTCGTTCAGTTCGTTTTCATGGGCAAAGACAGACAGTCGTTCGAGTAGTTCGGATTCGGTATACAGCGTGCCGCGCTCGAGTTGCCTCAGGATCCTGAACAATTTCAGACGGTGCTCATCACTGATGCCGACGGCTACGGGTACCGGCACTATGCCGCCGATGATCGCCGCCCAGAACGCGATCACAAAACTCTGGTTTGAACGCGTGAAAATCACCAGCTCGTCGCCGGGCTCCATCCCACGCGCCTGAAAGGTCCCCAGCAAAACCGTCGCCTTGTCCCACAGGATCGAAAACGGGAGGACCGATTCGTCCTGGTCACCATTGATGAAACGTATGTCGCGTTCCTTATTGCGCGCATCCATCAGGATGTGCGGCATGCTTTCGTAGAGTCTCATCTATGGTCTGTCGCGTAGTTCGGGTCGAAGGATGATGCTGTTCCTGGTGCGCAAATTGATGCCGAGATCCAGCTCAGGATCCCGATCGCTCACCAGTGTCATACGAAACCTCTGTATGAGCAACCCGAGGTGTACTTTCATCTCGAGGAACGAAAAATATTCGCCAAGGCACCGGCGCGGACCGAGAGAAAAAGGAAAGTATGGCCGCTCACCTTTTTTGTGGTTGCTCTGCTCTTCTGCGAATCGCATCGGATCGAATTTTTCCGGGTCGGGCCAATACGCATCCGTTCGGTGCAGAATATAAGGTGACAGATAGATATCCGTGCCGGCCTCGATGTCATAATCCACTAATGTGTCGTCTTCCGCCGCCCTGCGAGTAAACAACCACACTGGCGGATACAGTCGCAGCGTTTCTTCCAGTAGTTGCTGTGTGTAGCTCATGTCCGTCAGGACCTGTTGATTCAGTTCGGCTGCATCGGAAATGCTTTCACTGGCCTCGCGCAGGAGCGCGAGTTCAGCATCCGCGTGAGTGGCCAACAGAAACCATGCCCAATTCAATGTGCCGGCCGACGTTTCGTAACCCGCCACAATCAGGGTAATCAGTTCGTCGAGCAATTCGGTATCGGTGAAAGGTTGATCATCTTTGTCGGTCGCAGACATGTACATTGAAAGGAAATCAAACTGCATCTCCCCGGCTTTCTCCCGGCGCTTTGCGATGACCTGTGAGATCAGATCCCGGGATTCACGAACCTGCAGCACAACGCGCAGGTCGCGCGCCGAATCTTTGCTCAGAAACGCGAACGGATTCTTGCCCCCGACCATGATTTGATCGTCATAGTCGGCGCCAAAAATGCACCGGAGGATCAATTCGAGCGCGAAATCATTCATCTCCTGGGTGATGTCGAGGGATCCCCCCTCCTCAGCCACCGTATCCCAGCTCGCTGCCCTGCTCTTTGTGCATGCGATCATGACCTCGATCAAGCGATGCACGTTCTGCCTGCTGAAGGCGGGTTGAATCATTCGTCGCGATCGTCTCCAGGTTTCGCCGTCACTAACGATCAGGCCATTGCCCAGGAGCATTTTCACGCGCTCGAATCCGGGTCCCTTGCGGTAGCGGGCATGCTGTTTCACCAGCAATCTGCGTACGGCCGTGGCGTCATTGATGAAATACGCCGCCCGCCCGCTTGCCTTTCGCACCCCGACCATGTTCCCGTATTGCGACTGCAGTTCCTCGAGCGTCGCCAGCGTGTCCGGGTCAATTCCCAGCGTCACCGGGTCTGTCGGGCCGGGCGGTACACGCTTCCTATTGTCAGGTAGGTTCATGATTGTAAGGGTATTTACGGGCGCTGGCCGATGCCAGCCGGGGCGAAGTTGGCGCAATATTACATTGACCAGCTACGCAGGGATACTGCAAACTCGCCCGCCAGAAGATACGGCATTGCAGTTTCAGGCGTGAAGATTCATCTTCGATTCATTCCGTGTCCCATATGCTGTCAGTATGGCTGATTCCGCACGCAAACTGCCCGTCGCACGGTGCACGAGTTTATTCATGTCCGATACGAAACCCCGACCGGATCTCGCAGACGTAGAGGCGCGTCGCAGCAGCCGTTCGCGCCGCGAAATGTCCGCTGGCCGCCGCCTGTACTATTTTTTCGGCCTGCCGGTTTTACGCGCGGTTTTTTTCCTGCTGACCTCGACATATCGTGTGCGAAAAGTTATCGGCAAAGAGTTCGAAGATAGAATCATCAGCGACACGGATACCGTCTACGCACCGTGCTACTGGCATCAGCACCATGTGCTTTGTTCGGCGCTTGTGAAAGACTGGATCGCCCGCGGTTTCAAAGCCTGCTTTTTGGTTTCTTCGTCGGTCGACGGAGAGGTCCCGGACAGAATTGCCCGCTCGTGGGGCGCCGAAGTCATCCGTGGCTCCGCGAACCAGACCGGTGCGCTGGTGCTGCGGGACATGCAGGAAATGATGAAACGTGGAATATCGATTGTGACCACGGCTGATGGCCCGAATGGGCCCAAACACGTGTTCAAAACCGGTGCGGTCCTGATGGCGCGGATTGGCGGCGCGCCGATGGTGCCACTGGCCTGCGCCGCAGACCGGGCGTGGTATCTGAGGCGGTGGGATGACTTCATGATTCCGAAGCCATTTGCGCGAGTGGTACTCGCTATCGGCGAGCCCGTATCGGTACCCCGCAACGCGGGCAAGGAAGAAATGGAAATCCACAGAATTCGCATGGAAGATGCAACCAACGCCCTGATACTGGAGTCAGAGGCTTTGTTGACGCAAGATGCCGGTGAAACCCAATGATTAGCATCTCTTACAGATTCAGATTGCAGTGTGTACATGTTCTCCTTTGTACGTTGTGGCTCTCGATCGGCGGTACTGCATTTGCCGACGGTGCGGTTACGCCGCATGCCGCGGAATACAGGGTCAAAATAAGTGTTCTCGGTGGCAAGCTGCGTACCCGGGTAGAAGCAGTGGACGGCGGTTACCGTGCGGAATCGTCAATTGAAGCAACCGGCATGTCCCGACTGATCGCGCACGGATCGATTCGGGAAAGTTCGATTATTCGCGCCACGGACGCTGGCTTGCGCCCGGAACGATTCATTTCAGTTGATACGCTGTCCAAGGGAGGTCAGACCGTCGATCTTGCTTTCGACTGGGCGGCCCAATCCATCGGCGGAACCATTGATGGCAGCGAGTTTGCCGCGGAGATTAATGGTGATGTGCACGACCGGGTTTCGCTGCAGTACGGGCTGATGAATGATCTGCTTAACGGGATCCAACGCACCCGGTATTCGCTGCAGGATGCCGAAAAACTCAAATTGCTTTCAATTACCAATATCGGCAGCAAGCCGGTCAAGGTGCCCTTTGGTCGTTTCGAGGCGATCGGCATTCAGCATCAGGCGACAAATTCATCGCGAATTACGACGCTGTGGTGTGTCGAGGAGCTTGGTTATCTGCCTGTCATCATCGAGCAGCACCGCAAGGGAAAGCGCCAGATGCGAGCGGTGCTGACGGATTATCAAGCGCTCTAGCGGCCGGCTAATTCACCTTGTCGAATACCTGAACGACACTTTCTTCATCCTTGGCTTTGCTGCGCAGCATGATCGTACGCTCAAGCACGCTACCGTTCTCCAGCAGCCGAAACCGCTCAGTGAGTTTCATATTGTTGCGACCGAGTGTGTCGACGACCAGGGTATTACCCTCCCAGCCGGTCACACGCTGTGCCTCCACCTGGCCTACGCTTACGATTCGATTCTCGCCAAAGCGAAACTCCTCGACGACCGACCGATCGAAACTGATGAACAAACCGCCCGCGGTCTGTGACACTTTAAGCAATTCACCTAATTCGAGAAACACATGCACAAGGCCACCCTTGCTTCGGCTTGATCTTGATCCCGAACCGCCACGTGCGCCTGTCGGCTGGCGGTTGGAATTGCGGAAATACTCGTCGTCCTTGATGCCATCGGTTTTCCGTATCGCATCCCGAACCTGCGACTGGCTTGCCGCGGCATCCGCGCGTATTTTCCAGGTACCGCTCAGGTCGATGCCCACTGGTACCGTCCCGTCCTTTGATTCAAGGACTTCAGGCGTGGAACAACCGCCTATGCAAAGCAGTGAAAAGAGGAAGGCGCTCTTGAAATTCATGATCTACTTAAAACCCTTTGCCGATTGGATTCGCGCCGGCAAGACATTGGCTGCCATCTCGCTATAATCCTTATCGCCTAAATATGAGTAGCAAGCAACAGTGAATGCAGAAAACGACAGTATGGTGGCGAGCACGTGGAGCGGCGCCTTTACGCAACCTGGGCGGATTCCAGAGCAGGCAGACATCGTAATTATCGGCGGCGGAATCGTCGGTGTCTCTACTGCATGGTTTCTCGCTCGCCAGGGAATCAACGTCGTTTTATGCGAGAAAGGCCATATTGCCGGCGAACAGTCAGGTCGCAACTGGGGTTGGGTGCGCGCGCAAGGCAGGGACCCTCGCGAGTTGCCGATGGTGCTCGAGAGTCTGCGCATATTTCGCGATCTCGAAAAGGAACTCGGCGAAAGTGTCGGCTTCACCGAGGGTGGGTGCCTGTTCACCGCCAGGGATGAAAAGCAGTTTGACGAATTTAATGCATGGCTCGAATTAGCCGCGGACTTCGATCTTGATACCCGGATTGTCGATCGAGACGAACTCGGTAAGCTGGTATCGGGCTCGACGGCAGATTGGCCCGGCGCACTGTATACGGCGAGTGACGGTCGAGCGGAACCGCACAAGACAGCGCCGGCAATCGCACGCGCGGCGTCGCGGTCCGGCGCGACGGTATTGACTGCATGTGCTGTGCGCGGAATCGAGGCAAGCGGCGGGAACGTGTCCGCTGTCGTAACAGAGCACGGTTCGATTCGAACTTCAGTCGTGCTGTGCGCGGCGGGCGCCTGGACCTCGACCTTCTGTCGATCAATGGATATCCCGGTACCACAGCTGCGCGTGCGTGGAACCGTGGCCCGAACGGGACCAGCCGGGAAGATTCTCGACGGAAATCTGTTCGACGATCGGCTCGGGATCCGCCTGCGAGAGGATGGCGGTTACACGGTTGCGCATGGATCGATCCTCGATCACGGCATTACGCCGTCGACGTTTCGTTATGCATTCAAGTTCCTGCCCGCATTGATGCAGGAAATCAAAATACTCCGCCTGCGCATTGGCAAGGATTTTTTCGACGAGCTGGCAATGCCGCGCCGCTGGGCGCTTGACAAAGAATCTCCATTCGAGCGCTTGCGGGTTCTGAATCCAGCGCCGAGCAAACGGGTTCTCAAAGGAATCCGCAGGAATATGGATGCTATGTTTCCGCAATTGGCGAATGTCAAGATCGTCGAAGCCTGGGCGGGTATGGTCGAAACGTCGCCCGATGTTGTGCCTATGATTGGCGAAGCAGGCAATGTGTCCGGCTTTCACATTGCAACCGGCTTTAGCGGCCATGGTTTCGGTATTGGTCCCGGCGCGGGAAAGGCCCTGGCTGCCATGCTCACCGGCGCCGACAATCCGATCGACCTGTCACCGTTCAGGCTAAGCCGGTTTTTCGATGGTTCGCCAATACGCCCAATGACAACGATCTAATGACAGGATTCGAAATCATGCTGCGTCGCGCTCTGCTTGTTTCATTCCTGTTTTCGCACGTTGTTTTAGCCGCGAATCCACAAACCCTGCGCGTTGACTACTACCACAGCGGAAACGCCACAACGGAAATGTTCAGCCTCGACCGACTGGTGCTGGAAGCGCAGACATTCTCGGGTAATCTTCTGCAACCGGAAGACAGGACATTGCGGGGAAAATATGTCTTCGAGATCGTGGATCCGGAATCCGGAAGCGTTGCCTGGTCCCGCAGTTTCAGCAGCATCTACGGTGAATGGGAGACAACCGGCGAAGCGCGCAGCATGAACCGTACCTTTCATGAATCCTTGCGTTTTCCGAACCAGGAGCAGGAGTTCGACATTATCCTGAAGAAACGCGGGCCCACGAACCAGTTTGTCGAAGTGTGGCGAATCCGGCTGGATCCCAACGACTACCTGGTTCACCGGGAAAAGGATGCTTACGCCGAGCACGTCGTCGCTATCGAACACAATGGTGACTCCGGGACGAAAGTTGATGTGCTGCTGCTCGGTGACGGTTACACCGCCGATGAACAGACGGATTTCCTGGTAAAGGCGCGGAAACTGACCGATTTGCTGTTTGCCACACCGCCTTTTCGTGAACGGCGCTCTGATTTCAACATCTGGGCTCTCGCACCGCCAGCAGCGGAATCCGGCGTCTCGCGGCCCTCCACCGGCGTGTATCGGGATTCCCCGGTGGGCGCGTCCTACGATGCGTTTCGCAGCGAGCGCTACGTACTGACGAATGACAATCGTGAATGGCGCCGAATCGCCTCATCGACCCCGTATGACTTTGTCGAGATCCTGACGAACAGCGAGACTTATGGTGGCGGCGGCATCTATGGACTGTTCAGCACGGCGGCGGCCAACAGCGAGTGGGCCGGTTATCTATTCGTACATGAATTCGCCCATCACTTCGCCGGTCTCGCGGATGAGTACTACACGAGTTCGGTCGCGTATGAGTCGTCCGACGAGATCGTTGAGCCGTACGAACCCAATGTGACCGCCCTCCTCGATCCGGACAATCTCAAATGGCGACACCTCGTCAGCGAGTCAACACCGCTGCCGACGCCCTGGCCGAAAACAGCCTATGAAGCGCATTCAATGGCGTACCAGGCGCGCCGGGCCGAAATGCGCAAGGAGAACGTGTCCGAAAGCGAGATGAACAGCTTGTTCAAAGAGAATCAGGACATTGTCGAAGGCATGTTCTCCGCGGCACCGTATGCGCACGATGTCGGTGCCTTCGAAGGTGCGATCTATCAGGCCAAGGGTTACTACCGTTCCGAACAAAACTGCATCATGTTCACGCGTACAAAAGATTTTTGCCGCGTTTGCGCTGCGGCAATCGAGGAAGTGATTGACGAGTACACGCAGGCGCAATGAGCGCGACCTAGCTCAGATTGTCTCGAACGTAGTCTGCAAGCGCCCTGGCGAACTTTCCACGGCGTGACACCTTGATTCTTTCAAGGTCGAGCCAGTTGGCGAGGTGCCGAAGCTCCCGCCCCAACGCTGCAATCGTCTGCTCCGTATCGATCCCGTCCTCTGGATGCGCGGCCAGGACCAGCAAAGCGCAATTCCCACGATCGGCCTTCAGGTCTACTCTTGCAACAATGCGGTCATCCAGGAGAAACGGCAGCACGTAGTAACCCCACTTCCGTTTCTTTGCTGGCACATAAATCTCGATGCGGTAATGAAAGTCGAACAGACGCTCGGCCCGGGGTCGATACCAGACTACGGGGTCGAACGGAGACAGAAGCGTTGCCGCCCTGATAGAACGCGGCGTCTTTGCATCGGGAGAGAGGTAGGCCGGCTTTGACCATCCCTGGACCTCGACTTCTGTCAGGTCCCCGGCATCCAGCATTTCAGCAATCCTCACGCGGGCCACTTTGGGTGACATGCGATAGTAGTCGGCCAAATCATCCTCGGTTGCCACGCCAAGCGCGCTCGCGGCGATACCGAGCAACTGCCGTTGAGCGTCTTCCCTGGTCAGTGACCGGTTGAGATACTCGCTGTCGACCACCCTCTCCGGCAGATCGTATACACGCTGAAAATTATCCAGGCGATTCGCCACCGCCACGTCACCTTTGCCAAAGTGATACTCGAGCGCCCACCTTGGTAGCTTCCGATGCCAGTCGCCAGGCCTTCGTTTAGGGCCCTCGACCTTGGGCAGATCGGCAGTAGTGAGCGGCGCTTTTTCTTTAATTAAATCATAGGTTTTTTTGAGGTATTCAGATTTCCCTTTAAGTTGCATGATGGGGCTGTTTTGATAGGGTTGGTAGTCCTGCCGCCGGTATTCCAGTGCCGGCCAGAGTTTCGCCGGCACAATCGACGCCTCATGCGCCCAGTGTTCTGTGAAGGCCCTTCCCTCATAAACCACCTTGTGAAATCGCGCCCGTTCGTAAGGCCCCAGCCGCGAAAAAACAACGAGCAGATGTGCCGGAACCAGAACATTGACGTAGTCGAGCTGCAGCAGCCCAAGACTTTGTATGACCCGGGCGATGTGCGCGGCATTGATCTTTGCGGTTGGTCGCGGACGCCCGAATCCAACCGCCGCAAGTGCAATTCGACGCGCTTCGGGTAGTGAGATTTGCGGGCGCACCAATTAAGCTGTACCCATTGGTTCTGTTTTACCGTGGAGAAGAAGCAGCATGGGCAAAGAATATACGGAAATTACTGATGGCATCCAGAAATGGATAGCGCGCCAAAAAGTGTTCTTTGTTTCGACCGCACCCAATGCCGTTGACGGGCTGGTGAACTGCTCCCCGAAGGGACTGGATTGTCTGCGCGTGCTGGGCCCGAATGAACTTGCCTATGCGGACACCGGTGGCAGCGGTATCGAGACGGTGGCGCATCTGAAGGACAATGGACGGATCACACTGATGATGTGTGCCTTCGAGGGACCACCGATGATCTACCGATTTTACGGGACGGGTACGCCGATCGAACCCCACGAGGAAGGCTTCACCGAGATTCTGCAGAAGTTTCCGCCCATGCCTGCAGTTCGAAATATCATTCAAATCAGAGTCGACAAGATTATGGACTCCTGTGGCTACGGGGTGCCAATGTATGAATTCAAGAAGCATCGGGACTCTCTGCCGAATTACTTCAGCAATCAGAGCGAGGACGACATTCTGGAATATCGCCGGACGCGCAACGCCGAGAGCCTCGACGGGTTGCCCGGGCTTGCGCCGCCGGATGCAGGCAGTTGACACTGCCGCGGCTTATTCAGCAGAAACCGCCGCCTGCAGGGCAGTAGGCCCCGGCGGATTTGCAGCGTGACCTGACCCTATGGAGTTTTCGCTAAGACTGTTGCGGCAATCGAAGACGTTCATTGGCGTCACCGCCTTTTTCGTGCTCGCAAACGGTTGGTCATGGCTACGGCATATTGTCGCGCCGGTATGTTGCGACCAGGAACTGACTATCGGTTTTCCGATGCCTTTCCATATAAGCGGCGGCATCGCCGGTATTTCGAGCTTCTACCTGTTGGGTCTTTTGCTCGATATAGTCATCACACTGACATTTGCCATTGCGGCAACCTGGATCGTCAGGCTGATCAGGCGTTAGTCAGCCGGCGAAGAGCGTCGCGATACTCCTGCTCCATGCGCATGACCAGTTCTTCGACCGGCGGAATGTCATGTACGCTGCCGACTCCCTGTCCGGCGCCCCAGATATCTTTCCAGGCTTTGGCCTTTGAGCCACCAGCACTGCCAAAATCCATGGCTGTCTTGTCCGCATCCGGCAGGTTGTCGGGATCCATGCCCGCATTCTCGATACTGCCTCGCAGGTAACTGCCATGTACACCCGTGAACAGCGATGAATAGACAATGTCTGCAGATTTGCTGGCCACAATCATTTCCTTATAGCCAGGCGCTGCGTTCGCTTCCTCTGTCGCAATGAATCGCGTGCCGATATACGCAAGATCCGCCCCGATTGCCTGGGCGGCAAGGGCGTCATTGCCGCGGCTCATGCTGCCAGACAGAATAATTGTGCCGTCGAAAATTTCGCGCACTTCTTTGACAAGCGCGAATGGACTGGTGGTGCCCGCATGTCCCCCTGCCCCGGCACATACCGTGATAACCCCATCTACGCCCTGCTCGATCGCCTTGCGGGCATGCCGAACATTAATGACGTCGTGAAACACGAGCCCACCATAGCTATGCACGGCCTGCACTATCTCGGCAGGCGGACGGAGACTGGTAATGATGATTGGGACCTTATGCCTGACGCAGGTTTCCATGTCAGCCAGCAGCCGATCATTGCTCGCGTGGGCAATCTGATTGACCGCATAGGGCGCTACCGGCTGGTCCGGATGGGCCTCAGAGTATGCTGTTAACTCATCCTCTATTCGCGTTAGCCACTCACCGAGCATCGCCTGAGGACGGGCGTTCAGCGCCGGAAAGGAACCAATGATGCCAGCCTTGCATTGAGCAATGACAAGCTCCGGTCCCGAAACAATGAACATCGGCGCCCCGATCACGGGGATACGCAGTTTTCCGTCAAGTGCGGCGGGTAGTGACATCAATAACTCCAGGCAGTAATGGGAATCTGAAACGGCGAAGATGCTAGCACAATCTACGTGATCAGCATCACACCGAAAGCACGTATCGATTGCTAAACTTGGCCACAATGAGTGAAACAGTCGAACATGAAACACTGGAAGACGACGCGGCCAAGGTCGCGAGTGAGATGCTGGCCGAGCTGAATCTCAAGTCACTGTCATTTGTTCAATTACGGCGACTGCAAAAGTCATTCAATCAGGCATCGGCAGGGATCGATCGGGAAATAGCACGTCGCACCGACGCGGAAGATTTCGGCGACACGGTAACTGTGCCCCCACAAAAAGTCTGACTGCTATACGCGCATAAAACTTGCTTCGCAGTCTGCGATCAAAACTTCGCCGTCGGCCGTTCTGGCCTCTCCCTTGAGAACGATCAGTCTGCGTTTCTCACTCTCAATCCAGCCGGTCAGCACAATACTCTGTCCGACTTCGAGCGCCCTCCGATACCGGATCTCACAGCGGGCTGTATGCGCCTTCACCTTTTGCAGGTAAAGGACATTTGCCATGACATCATCCAGCGCCGCATAAATGATGCCGCCGTGCACTGTATTCTCGTAACCAACGTGATTCTCTGTTGGTGTAAACCTGCCCTGGCATTGACCGTCGTGAAGCTCGAACTGAATCTGCAATCCTATTGGATTATCCGTTCCACAGGCGAAACACATGGTGGCTGCCTCAATCTGAATCTCACCGCTCAATATCGTTCTCCTGCAGGCATCAGGTCTCAACAATTTCCGGGTAGACTGGCCGCCAGCGATAGTCTGTCATCTTTGCCACGATTTCGGACCGGTCCATTTGCGGCGCTACGCCATCGGCAATTGCGCTCTCCGCTGTGGCCAGGGCAACTTCGCCGCTGATATCCCAAAGACGAGTCACTTCCGGCATAAGAGCGCCCTCTGCAATGTCGTTTTCGTTCAGGTTGTCTGCCAGTGCTTGTGCCGCGGCGCTGAGCATGCCGTCCGTGACCTCGGCCGCCCTGGCAACGATCGTGCCCAGCCCCAGTCCGGGAAAAATAAAAACGTTGTTGGCCTGGCCAATACGCTTTGATCCGCCACGCATCGGTACAGGGTCGAATGGACTACCGGTAGCAACCAGTGCTTTGCCGTCTGTCCAGCGAAGTACATCCTCAGGAATTGCTTCGCTGATAGCCGTTGGATTCGACATCGGAAGAATGACCGGCCGTTCGCAATGTTTCGCCATTGCCTTCACGACGGACTCGTCAAACGCGCTGTATTGTCCAGACGTTCCGACCAGTACAGTTGGCTTGTAGGCCTCGACAACGCTGACCAGGCTTGTGCGCTGTTGCTCATTGAGCTCGAGATTGGCGGCAAGCTCTACCGGCCAGGCAAGCTCGTTCTTGTAATCTGAAAACGATCGGTCCTGCGTCAGGATTCCATGGCTGTCCATTGCCAGAACAGACCGTGTGAGATCGGCGCCCTGGACACCATTGGCTTCGAGTCCGGTCATTATTCTTTTGGCGATCCCGTAACCGGCGGCGCCCGCACCAAAGATCAGCACGCGGCTCGCATTGATATCGTCACCTGTAATCTTGCTCGCGCCGCCCATGCAGGCATAGGCCACGGCGCCAGTGCCCTGAATGTCGTCATTAAAGGACGGAACCTGATGTTTGTAGCGCTCGAGCACGGTCAGCGCGTTATCCTTGCGAAAATCCTCCCACTGGATCATGACCTTCGGAAAGACTGCCCTGGCCGCAGCGACGAACTCGTCCACCAATGCCAGGTATGCTTCACCGCGCAGCCTGCGTTCACGAAAGCCAAGATACAGGGGGTCCTCAAGCAACTCTTCGTTGTCGGTGCCGACGTCCAGGCTGACCGGCAGCGTACGGGCCGGGTGAATGCCTGCACCGGCGCAATACAACGCAAGCTTGCCAACGCTGATCGCCATCCCGCCAGCACCCTGATCGCCAATACCCAGTATTGCTTCATTGTCTGTTACGACCATGAGCCGAACATCGGTGAACGGCGCTGCGCTCCGCAGTACTGCTTCAATTCGTCCCACATGGTGCGGCGTAATCCAGATACCGCGAGCGCGACGAAAGACACGACTGAAGTACTGCGACGCCTTACCGACCGTCGGCGTGTAGACGATAGGCATCAGCTCCTCGAGATGGTCTTCGAGTAGTTTGTAATACAGGTGTTCGTTGCGGTCCTGCAGTGCAGCGAGTCCGATGTGACGACCGACCGGATCCTGGTTGAACATGATCGAGTTGAATACGCGTTCCGCCTGCGTATCGATGTCATTGACCTGAGCTGGCAACCTGCCTTCGAGCCCAAAACGCTGCCGCTCCGCGGCAGTGAAGCCGGCCCCCTTGTTGTAAAGCGGATAACTCAATAGCCCGATGTCGCCCTTAGGAACGCGCAAAATATGCTTGTCGCCGTCCCGTATCAGGTCGTACTTGTGCATTACGTTGCTTCCCGCAAGCTTAGGGGACTTGTTGATCTATGGTTATATCGACACTGCTGACCGCGCTGGTTTCGATGACCTGCTGACCGAACCAGTCACCACTAGCCGCGATGGGCTGACCGCCCAATGACACTCGAGCCAATATTTCCAGCTGGGCGAAACCCGACGGAACCCGGCCCGGTATCATTGCATCGGAGTCACCGATCTGAATCTCGGCAGGCAATTCGGACAACTGCCGCCGGACCGCCGCAATGGGCGGCGATGGTTGATTCGGGTCCCGCGCGATCACAAAGACCGTGGCGTTCGGCAAATCGGCAGCCAACGCAGAGGTGCCTAGCGCAACATTCACCGTAACAACGGCGCTGGATACCGGGGCTGCAGCCGGCTCTACCGCGGTGCCACGCAGTTCTGCTATCTGTTGGCGCAGTATTTCCTGCACATTCGGGGGTGGAGAAGTCGCCAGTAATGCCTCCCAGCGATCCGCACCGAGTTCTTTGTTACCGCGCTCAACGGCAGCCATGCCGCCGTAGAAAAGTGCTTTCGGATTAGCAGCCTGGACAGCTAACGCGCTTTCGAAAAGTTCGCCGGCTCGTCCGAGCAGCGCACGTTGGTCGGCATACAGGACTGCCTCGCCAAGATCTGCAAGCGTCTGGCTGTCCTGTCCGGAATCAAGCTCAACGGCTTTCTCAAAAGCGGCAATGGCGCCAGGAAAATTACGCATCGTAAAATACGATCGACCGAGCATCTTCCATCCGTCCAGGTCGTCGGGATTCTCCTGCAAACGTGCCGACAACGACGCAACCATCGCGTCGACATCCGGTACCTGGGAATCTGTCGAACGGGCAGTGACAGTCGGGCTCGTCGCGCCAGGGGTTCCCGTCTCGTTATAGATGACTGCCGATATGGCCGTGACGGCTACCGTCGCCGCAAGTATGGAAACAGACAGGCGTTTTTGCTCCCGATAGAGAGGCACGACGACTATCATCACTGCAAGCAGCAGCATGGCACCGATAATGACCCAGAGCATGATCTAGTTGACTACCTGTTCCGCTTCCGAATCACCATCAATATCAATTGGCATGCGCATACGTTTTCGAATAACGCGCACGGCGATGACACCGCCGATCAGCAAAAAGAGTCCTGGCGCAATCCACAGGAGCAGCGTAATGCCGCTCATCGGCGGCCGATAGAGTACGAATTCGCCGTAGCGAGCGACCAGGAATTCATACACTTCTGCGTCGGACTCGCCCTCAGCGAGCAGGCGGCGAATTTCCCGCCGTAGATCACTTGCGATCTGGACGTTGGAGTCCTTGATCGTCTGGTTCTGGCACTGAACGCAGCGCACTTCCGAAATTATCTCGTCATAGCGTGCCTGCATTGCATCGTCTTCGAACGCTCTCCCGGTGTCGATGGCCCAAACGGACCATGACAGCAGTGAAAGTATGACGACATGGATTCCTCGGGCCATAGTTACCTGCCTTCTTCGGCCGCAATTAACGGCACGAACTCCGTTTCCCAAACGCTGCGGCTTAACGGCCCCAGGTGTTTATAGAGTACACGGCCATCTTTCCCAATAAGAAATGTCTCCGGTGCCCCGTATACGCCCCAGTTGATGCCGGTGACCGAGTCCCCGTCAAACCCGGAGGCAACGTAGGGATCGCCGAGCTGATTCAGCCAGCTGATCGCCGGATCCCGCTGGTCCCGCCAGTCGATTCCATAGATCGGAATCTCCGTTTCGCGTGACAACTCCATAAGGAAGCCGTGTTCCTGCCTGCAGCCCACGCACCAGGTCGCCCAGAAATTCACCAGCGCGACCTCTCCCGCATAGTCCTGGCTGGACACACGTTCGGCGGGATTTTTCACTTTGGGCAGATCAAACTCTGGCGCGTCCTTGCCAAGAAACGGCGATGGCAGCTCCTTGAGATCGCGCGCGGGATCAAGCCCTTTGATAAATACGCCGACTAACAGCGCAAAAACAACCAGCGGTGCCAGAAATTTGAGCATCAGGCCGGCTTCCCTTCAGGAATCTCAGCACGTTCACTCGCAGTCGCGGTAAGTTTGTATCTTCTGTCGCTGGCCGCAATCAGCCCGCCCAGTGCCATGATGAAGGCGCCGAGCCAGATGAACCTGATCAGCGGCTTGTATTGCAGCCGGACACTCCATGAATCATTGCCGAGCGGATCGCCAAGTGCGACAAACAAATCGCGATTCCAGCCAACATCAATGCCTGCCTCGGTCATAGGGCTCTGCTGCACCAGATAGGTGCGCTTCTGTGGCCTCAGTTGGCCAACAAAATCACCCCCCTTGTAAATATCAATTTCGCCTTCCAGCGCCTGGTAATTTGGCCCTTGCGCATCGCGCAAACCGCGTAGTTCGAATTCGTAACCCGCAACCTCCACGCGATCGCCAATGCGCAAACTGCGATCCGCTTCAACCGTGAAAGCCGACACCACAGACACGCCGATAACAAACAAGCCGACACCAAAATGCGCAACCGACATGCCGAGCGCGCCGCGCGTAATTCCGGCGGTTCCCGCAGCACGACGCCAGGAACGAATCGGGTCTATCGCCGAAACGATCATCACCCATAGGCCGGCAATAACGCCTGCAACCAGCATCGCGCTCGCCCCACCGTAGAACACCAGTGGGATCAGAATGCCGATAACAATAGCGATGAACATCGGAATTCTTAGCTTCTTCACGATGCCATCGGGCGATTGGCTTCGCCACGCCGTGCTCATGCCGATTGCCATCAGGTAAACGAGTGGCAGCATTGGTATTGCAAAGGCGATCTCAAAATACGGTGGGCCTACGGAAATCTTGCTGCCATCCAGCAGCTCAACAAACAGCGGCGCCAAAGTGCCGCCAAGAATCAATGCAGTTGCGATGACCAGAAGAACGTTGTTGAACAACAGAAACGTTTCCCTGGACATGGCACGAAAGCCAGCTTCCGAATCCAGTGCGGGCGCGCGCCAGGCGTATAGCATCAGCGCGCCTCCGATGACGATTCCAAGGAAGGCCAGGATGAATAACCCACGTTCCGGGTCAACCGCGAATGCGTGCACGGAAACAAGGATGCCCGATCGAACCAGGAATGTGCCGAGCAAGCTAAGCGAGAAAGCCGCGATCGCCAGCAGCAGGGTCCAGCTCTTGAACAATCCACGTTTCTCAGTGACTGCCAGGGAATGAATCAGCGCCGTGCCAACCAGCCAGGGCATAAATGACGCGTTTTCGACCGGATCCCAGAACCACCAGCCGCCCCAGCCAAGTTCGTAATAGGCCCACCAGCTGCCAAGTGCGATGCCGATCGTCAGGAAAAGCCACGCCCAGGTAGTCCAGGGCCGCGTCCAGCGCGCCCATTTCTGATCCAGGTCACCGCTGATCATGGCCGCGATGGCAAACGCAAACGCAACGGAGAAGCCGACATAGCCGATGTAGAGCATTGGTGGGTGAATGGCGAGGCCCGGATCCTGCAACAGCGGGTTTAGATCAGCCCCGTCGGCCGGCGCCGGAAACAGGCGCTCAAAGGGATTCGAGGTTAGTAGCGTGAACAGGAGAAAGCCGAAACTCAGGAGCCCGAGGACGCCTATCACCCTGGCGCTGAAACGCTCAGGCAGCTCGCTGCTGTAGCGACAGACCAAAACGGTCCACCCTGCCAACAGCAGTACCCAAAGCAGCAGCGAACCTTCGTGCGCGCCCCAGACGGCGGATATCTTGTACGGTGCCGGTAGCGCGAGTTGCGAGTGATTGGCAACATACAGGACGGAAAAATCGCTTTGCAGGAATGACCATGTCAGGCAGGCAAACGCCACTGCAATAAACACGAATTGGCCCATTGCAGCAGGTCGCGCGACGGCCATCATCGCCGCATCGTTTTTATATGCTCCCAGCAATGGCAAAACACCCTGACATACCGCAAGTGACAGAGCGAGGATCAGCGCAAAATGCCCTATCTCGGGGATCATTATTCCGCCTGCCCTGTCTGCAAAGCAGCTTCCTGCGCGGCCGCGGCTTTTGCCAGTGAGTCCGCAACTTCCGGCGGCATATAATTTTCGTCGTGTTTCGCCAGTACCTCGTCGGCGACAAATACACCGCCGTCGTCCAGCCGGCCATGCGCGATGATTCCCTGGCCCTCGCGAAACAGGTCCGGCAATATGCCGGCGTAGTTCACGGTCAACTTGCTATTCAGATCCGTGAGATCGAATGCGACGTCGAGTTTGCCCGTTTCGCGTTTGACGCTCCCCTCCACGACCAGCCCGCCAACGCGGAAATTCCGGTCCTCGGGATAATTGCCCTTGGAGACTTCGGATATCTCGACGAAGAACATCATATTGTCCTTGAAGGCTTGCAGCGTCAGTACCGTGGCGATTGCGATGCCGGCGACAGCAAGGCCGACCGCGAGCATCCGTTGTTGTCTTGGTTTCATGATTTCGATTCCATTGCGCGAATTCGAGCGCCAATATCCTTCAATGTGCGGCGGTGCCGAGCACGTCCCTGGACGACGCAGATCACCAGTACGATCAGAGTGATACCGAAGCAACTCCATACGTAGGCGCCATAACCGCCCATAGCAAACATGTCGTTCACGCCGGCTCCGCGCCCGTAAGCACCAGGTCCCGGACCCAGCGTGCCCGACGCTCCCTAAATAACACTTCTGTGCGCACGCGTCCGAGCAGCAATGCACCAAATACGAAAGTGAAGCCGAATATCATTGCCAGCAAGGGATACAGCATCTCAACCGGCATCGCAGGACCACCCTCACGAATCAGCGTGGGGCCCTGGTGCAACGAACTCCACCATTCCACCGAGAAATGAATGATCGGCACGTTCACCGCCCCGACCAGGGCGAGCACGGCACTCGCCTTATCGGCCTTCGCCGTGTCATCAATCGCCGCACGCAGCGCCATATACCCGATATACAAAAACAGCATTAGTAGTTCTGATGTGAGCCTTGGATCACCCCATTCCCACCAAGTTCCCCACATCGGCTTGCCCCAGACAGACCCGGTCACCAGCGCAAGGAAAGTGAACCAGGCACCCAGTGGCGCTGCCGCCGCCGCGACCGCATGTGACAGTTTGATACGCCAGATCAGCCCTATGGCCGCCGATACCGCCATGATCGAATACGCCATCATCGAGAGATAGGCGGCTGGCACGTGGACGTAAATAATCCGGAATGCGTCACCCTGTTGATAATCCGCCGGCGCCAGGAACAGGCCTGCGTAAGTGCCGTAAACGACCAACAGGACACCAATGCCTGCAAACCATGGAATGATCTTTCCGGAAAACCGATAAAAATGCGGCGGCGACGCCAGCTTGTGTATGAATTTCCACATAATTTTCAGGTTACTCGTTGCTGATCCTAAGCGCTGCAGCCGTTGCGAATGGTGCGAAGGTTAGCGCCAACACACAGTAGGCCGCAAGGAAGTAGATCCCGGCTGACACGGCGTCGTCAGCGGCGGCAAGCGCCACCGTGCGTGCGCCGAAAATGAGTATCGGCATTGCCAGCGGAAGAATAAGCAGGCTTAACAAAGCTGTCCCGCGATGCAGGCCCACGGTCAGAGCCGCACCGATCGACCCCAGGAGGCTTAAACTCAATGTGCCGAAGGTCAGCGTTACCAGCATGACGCTGATCGTCTGTCCGGGCATCTGAAAGCTGATGGCCACCAGGGGCGACACTACGACGAGCGGGACGCCGCTGACCAGCCAGTGGGCGATTGCTTTGCCCAGCGCCAGGAGTGGCAGTGGCTGCGGGCTGAGGAGCAGCTGGTCCAGGCTGCCATCCTCGAAGTCGCTCATAAACAGGCTGTTCAGGGACAATAAGGCGGCCAGCAGTGCTGCGACCCAGACTACGCCAGGCCCAATGAGTGCCAGCTGATCGGCCCCGGGACCGATGGCCAGGGGAAACAGGCTGCTCACCATAGCGAAGAAGAAAAGCGGATTGAGGACGTCACCCGGACGTTTCCACGCGAGCAGCACGTCGCGCCTGATAACGCCCAGAAAGCCGCCCAGCAGGCCCGGCGAACTGACGCTCACATCCGTCACGAGAGTGAGATCCGGCTGGTTCGACCGTCGATGTTCAAGGGCTGGTGTGATGCGACGATGCACGCGCCATTCCCGGCCAGATGCTCAGCCAGCAAGTCGGACACCAGGACCTGGCCCGCTTTGTCCAGATTGGTAAACGGTTCGTCCATCATCCAGATCCGGGCTTTCGCCAGCAGCATTCGCGCCAGGGCGACACGCCGCTGCTGGCCCGCGGAAAGGGACCGAACCGGCAGGTCTGTCAGCGGAACAAGATCCAGACGCTCGAGGACTTGCGTCAACCTGTCCGCATGCGTCGCACGGAGACTCGCCTCCAGGCGCAGATTTTCGACCAGATTCAGATCACCCTTGAACCCGATCTTGTGAGACAGCCATACCATGTCCGCACGGAAAGCCTGATAATTTGACGTTGCGGGATCTCCCGACCACATTACGTCGCCATGTTCGAATTCGAGCAGACCGGCGATACCTCGCAGCAAACTCGTTTTGCCGCTGCCGTTGGGACCTTCGATCACCAGTAAGTCACCCTGATTCAGCGCAAATTTAATGGCTTTGAAAAGACAACGATCACCCCGGAACAGGCAGAGGTCATTACCGGAAAGTAATTCAGTCAATACCTTAGCTCCGCCTGTCGCCTTTCAGGGATAGAGTTTTCCATCCGTATCAATGTATAAATTCCTATTTAAGATCAGGAAGTAAGACATGATACATCATGTTAAATTGCAAAAGGCGCGGGGTGCCGATTGATTTCAAAGGAATTACGTGAAGTTGATTGCATGACATCTGACCCAACCGTAGACTGATTAGTCCGGTTATAGGTGTGGACTGAGAGGATTCACCAGTAACTGTAGCAGAATCATAAAAAACTACTGGTATCGGATTCAAATTTATGGAGTTAGGCGCAGCCGGCTTGAAGGAACAGCCGTTCCGTACGCACGGGAGACCGGTGGTCTTCGTTGCCTACGAGGGCCAGGAGAAAGCGTTTAAATTCCTGGCCGATACCTGCACGCACAATTCCGGCCTGGCGTTGTTCCAGGGCCCTTCCCCGTCCGGAAAGACCACAATCCTTAAGCGGTTCGCCGCACAGAACAAGGCGTATTGCTCGATTGCGGTCATTAGTGGCGCGGGGCTCGATACGATCGAGTTCCTGAACACGGTACTGGGGGAATTCGGTTACGAGTACCCGTTCGAATCCGTCAACGAATTACTCGGTTTGCTGAAAGTATTCATTCGCCAACAAACGGCTACAGCCAAACCACCATTACTCGTTATCGAAAACGCTCACGACATGACGCCGGGCGCGTTGGCAGTGTTATGCGAACTCGCGGCAGTTCGCGTCAGAGAAAAGTTCGCCCTCAAACTGGTCCTTGCGAGCGACCGACCGATCAACTTCATCGTCAGGGCGCCGGCAATGGAATGCATGGCTAAGCGGTTGACCGGGGATTTTCACCTGGATCCTTTGACGATGGGCGAAACGAACGACTATGTTTATGCGAAGCTCCGTCACGCCGGCTGCCTCGATCCGGATCAGGTCATGCCGGAGGAGATTTGTGACGAGATTTACCGTGCATCAGGCGGATGGCCGGGCGTCATAGACAGAGTGGGACTGCTGGCGCTGGCGACGGCCGGGACTAGTCCGGTGAAGTTAAGGGATATTGAGCATGCGGCCATTCCGGAGCGTACCAACCTTGGCGCGAGTGTCGATGATGGACCCGCGAAGAGTAAAAGCCGGCGCAATCACCCGCTGCTTTACCTGACTCACAACGGCAAGACGCTGCAGAAGATCGAGTTCGAAGGCTCACGGCTGCTCATTGGCCGCTCAGTGCACAACGACGTAAAAATCGACAGTCGTTTTATCAGCCGTCATCACACGCTACTCGTACGAAACGGCGCGTCGACGCTCCTGATGGATTTAAACAGCGCTAACGGCACCTACGTCAACTCCTGGCGTGTCTCGAACCAGGTGCTGCTGCACAACGACATCATTACTATCGGTGAACACGGATTGAAATTCGTCGATGCCGCGGCCAGGGATCGCGGCGCGCTCAAGAATACGAGTTTCAATGACACGGTCGTCATGCAATCGATGGAGGATATGCGACGCGTATTGGCGAGGGAGCACACCGAAATTCTGCCAGCAGCCGGTCAGTCAGCGGACACGAGTTCCGATTCCGCCTGATCTAATCTTCAGCGTCTTTCACAACGTCGAGTGGTAGTTGGTGCTGCGGCACCAGCGTTTCGCGATAATAGTTTTCTTTGAAATGCTTGCGACACATCGAGATGTAGCGGTCGTTGCCGCCGATTTCGACTTGCGATCCTTGCGTGACCGCGTTGCCGTCTTCTGCCAGTCGTATCACCATCGTCGCCTTGCCACCGCAGAAGCATATCGCTTTAAGTTCCTTCAAATTGTCGGCCCACGCGAGCAGGTACTTGCTGCCGATGAAGGGTTCTCCCTGAAAGTCTGTACGCAGTCCGTACGCCAACACCGGAATGTTTAGTTCGTCAGTAACCTCGCCCAATTGATAAACCTGTTCCTTTGACAGAAACTGCGCCTCATCAATCAGTACGCAATGCAACGGGCCTTCCCTGACTTTTTCAGAGACCAGTTTGAAGAGATCCTGATCCGTCCTGAACGTCGTGGCAGCCGTCTCGAGGCCAATGCGGGAGGTGATTTTTCCTACGCCATAGCGATCATCGAAATCCGGTGCGAGCACCAGCGTCGTCATGCCCCGCTCACGATAGTTGTAACTCGACTGCAACAGGGCCGTCGACTTTCCCGCATTCATCGAAGAGTAATAAAAATAAAGCTTCGCCATTGGGGTATCCTAACCGGAGGATTTGCGCCCTGCACTATCCGATTTATCAGGGGAGATTCACGTGCGATTGTTGATTGCCGCTGTTCTGCTGGGTTCGCTGCTGACCACACCCGCGATGGGCTGGGGCGACAAAGGCCACAGAACGACCGCGGCGATTGCATTTGACGCCATGACTCCTTCCCGGCAGCAGGCGATTGCCGCGATCCTGCTGGATCATCCTCGCTACCAGGAGGATTTTGAAGCGTTGATGCCGGCCCGCATTTCAGGTGGCGGAGCAACTGCAAAGCAACGCTGGCTGCTTGAACAAGCGTCGATCTGGCCTGATTTGATCCAGGGATTGGGAGATGATGTCCGCCAGGAATACAACCGGAGTCGCTGGCACTACATCAACCTCCTGGTTTTCCTGACGACGGAGGATGAAGCCGCGCTTGCAGGCGAGCTTCACCACAATAAGGCAACGGAATTCACGCCACCGCTGCGGCAGAATCTGAACAGCGTTCAGGCACTCCGTGGCAATCTGCTTACGTGGCAAGACGAGTCGGCCTCAAACGCAGACAAAGCAGTCGCACTATGCTGGATCCTGCATCTGGTCGGGGACATGCACCAGCCGCTGCACAATGTGGCTTTGTTTAGCAAACCCTATTTTCCGACCGGCGATCGTGGCGGGAACGATATCGACGTGCTTACCGGCAAGCAAACGAAGAACCTGCACTGGTGGTGGGATGGGTTACCGAACGAAATGGATGACCTGTCGCCATCTGCGAGAACGTTGCGGACTATTGAAAGCGAAACTGTCGATGACGCGGCTATTGACGAGTGGTTGCATCATCATGCACGCCTCGCCGAAATGTTTGTTTACACCGACGACGTGAAATCGCAGCTGCTGGATCGCGTATCCGCGCAGCAGTCGCCCCAGGTCGAATTAAGCCACGAATACCTGGTCCGCGCTCGCTCTGTAGCACGACGCCAGATTAACCTGGCAGGACACAGGATTGCAGGACTCTTGAATTAGCGCAAATTGCGCAGTACTTCCTGGCTGCACATGTAGCCCGGCGTTCCGGCGACGGATCCGCAGGGATACGTTCCCGCTCCACACATATAGACGTCCTGGAGTTCCCCGAAGCGGTAGAAACTACTGCCTGCATCGTCCGAATAATTTCGGTCAAAGAATGTCTGGCCGCCGGTAAGCATGGTGTGGTCAAGATTGCCGCCCGGAAAATGAAATAGTTCCTGAAGGTCTTTTGGCGTAAGCAGCCTGGTCCAGGCACAGTCTTCCGGGTTATCGATATACGACAAAACTTTCTGTCGTGCCTGTATTTCTATATCGGCCAGCGCTTCACCGTTGTTCGCCAATGAAAAATTCTTGAAGAATACCGCCAGCCGATCGAAGGGCTCGTCGTGTCGCAAACGGCGCATCGCGGCGCCCTCACAGTAAATTTGCATATAACCCGGCACATAATCGAGGCTGTCATCGGTCACGGCAAGGGCCGCATGCTCAAACTCAGCCAGGGTGTCGACATCAAAGATAAAACGGAAAGCAGCGTCCGAGTCGGGCGCGTCGCTTCCATGTTTCCAGCGCACCGGGTGTTTGAACATCAGGTTCAGCTTGCCGCTGCTGCCTCTAAATCGTTGCTTGCTTGTCTTCTCAATTTGACTTTCATTTCCGACCAGTTTGGTGGCCGTGAGTGGGTCGGTACCAAATATCAGCTTGTCGTAGAAGGACTCATGCTCGTGGCCATCGTGCTCGTAGACGATTTTGTTCAGCGAGGTGTCGACCTCGACAACTTTGCTTCGCACGTGCGTGGATACGCCGATGGCGGCGTTCATCTCACCCAGCGTTTCAGTAATTTTCCAGATCCCACCTTTTACGAATCCGTAGTAGCCACCAAATATTGAGCCAGAATCCATGAGCGGCAGGGTAAAAGCAGAATACGGGTCATCGAGTGGAACTGGCCCGCTTTCAGTGACAGTCATCGCCATGTAGATCTTGCTGCGCTCACTGGTGAAGTAGTGATCCAACAGTGCACGGGCACTTCCGGTTACCCACAACTCGGTGAGTGTTGTCCCCAGTGAACTCCGGGCAGATGCGAGTGTCGGTGGCTGAGCGTTGACGTACCCTTCCTGCAGAAACGCAACCACGCGATGCTTCGTCAGCGCGAAATGCTTCAACGTCCCCACGTTCGCCCCACTTGTTAGCCAGCTCCCGGTCGAGTTCCGCAGGATCACGGTAGATCCATGTCGGTTCATCGTCGCTGGAAAAATGAATCAGCTTTGGATGATCGGGAACAAATGTATCCAGCTTTTGCGCGAGACCCGTTTCTTCAAAGACGAAATCCTGCATGAGGCCCAGCACGGATGCGCCGAGTGCGTATTGTTGTGTTACCCCGTTGACGTTTGCCGTTTCTGAAATACACGCGCCGCCCACTTTGTCCCCACGTTCGATCATCGTGACATGACAGCCCGCTCGCTGCAGATAGTTGGCGGCAACCAGGCTGTTAATGCCGGCGCCAACGATACAGATGTTCTGTTTTTCCATTCGGTCGTAAGCTCATTCAGGAAGGGATGGTAAGGGCCGCACTGCAGCCGAAGCATAACAAGCGCAATTCGCAAACAACAAACAGTAAACGCACTTAAGGCATAGCAAGTTGGCGAGTGTTGACCGGTGTCATCGAAAGCGAGGCTGACCAAACCATCGGCCAGTATGTGGCCCCATATTTCGGACCCCGTAACGGATACGCTGATGGTCCGACAAATGTCCAATCCCATGCTAGAATGCAACCCGACCTGGCGGGCCAGCACGAACAATAATTAGCTGCAAAACGCCGGTACAGCGGGAAAAAGCAATGCATATCAAGACCGTAGGAAATACGTTGATAAGCTTCGGCATCCTCATCCTTATCGCGTCAGCGCTCGCCGACAGTATAGGATTCGGCGGTAATCCAGATTTTGGATCAGGTCAGATTACGGGCCTGATTTTCGGCCCGGTGATTGCTTTTATCGGCTTCAGTGTGAGAAGCCAGTCGGATCAATAGTTTTTGCCGTGGACGTTCAACGCGGGACCCATCCCGGTCCCGGGGCTGAATATTTGCTACGAACGGATCAGTAAGCCACATAGATTCGGCCTCCGCCAACCATGAAACCAACGCATGATTCCATCGAAACGAGTAAGCGCTGGCCGATCGTAATTGCTTCCATGGTCGGGATGTCAGCCGGCCCATCCCAATATGCCTTCGGCTCACTCGCACTATTTATCAAGCCATTGACTGAAGAATTTGGCTGGGACCGCGCGCAAATTAGCCTGGCCTCTACATTTTTTACGGTCACGTTACTTTTTTCGTTGCCGGTCGCGGGGCGACTGGCAGACCGGATTGGCACCAGGCGGCTGCTTATTCCATCGATGCTGGTCGTTGGGTTGTCACTCGCAGCAATCCCCATTCTGGTCTCGGCGCCCTGGCATTTGTGGGCAATTTTTGGGGTCATCGGCGGTCTCGGCGCTGGCGCAAATGCATTGCCTTACATGCGCACGGTATCCGCCTGGTTTGATCGTCGACGTGGCCTCGCGATCGGCGTCACGCTGGCCGGCGCAGGTCTCGGCTACACCTATGTGCCACCATTGTTGCAGCTAACGACTGAATCGTATGGCTGGAGAATGTCCTATTTCGTTCTGGCCGGCCTGACGTGCCTGGTTGCCGTTCCACTGGTGGCAATGTTTTTTCGGGAAGCGCCCAGCGAGTTGAGAATGCGAATGTCAGCAGCGGGAAGCGAAGCAACTGCGGGCGACATCTCGATCAGCCGAAGCGAGGCCCTGCAGTCCTGGACATTCTGGAACCTGTTTGCCGTGTTTGGCCTTCTTTCGTTCAGCCTCTATGGCCTCATGATTCATAGTGTCTCCATGCTGGTCGACCGAGGCATGACAACGGCGAGCGCCGCCTATGGCGCGAGCATTATCGGCATCACAATCATGATTTCCAGAGTGGTTATCGGCTACCTCTGCGACCGTCTTTTTGTACCCAGAGTCGCGGCTGCCGCGTTTGCTTTGTCGACCGTTGGTTTGCTCATACTCGCCCTCGGTGCAGCCGGTACTTCAGCATACGTCGCACTGGTATTGATTGGCTTCAGCATTGGGGCCGAAATAGACATGATGACGTTTCTGACAAGCCGTTATTTCGGCATCCGGCATTTCGGGGAAATCTACGGAATACTGTTTGCGTCACTCTTGATAGGCACGTCGCTTGGACCCTGGCTGTTCGGGTTGAGTTTTGACGTCACCGGGTCTTATATCAGCATGCTGTGGATTGCCGCAGGCGTTACCGGTCTCGCGACGGCGTTGTGTTTCTTGTTACCTGCGTATACGAAAATAGGAAAGCCAATATGAGTTCGTGGATACAGATTGTGCAACCCGAGGATGCGGATGATGAGCTGCGCCAGGTATACGAAAAAGTGCAGTCACCGCACGGCACGATTGACAATGTCATGAAGGTGCATTCGCTACAACCAAAAACGATGCTAGGCCATCTGCAGCTCTATAAAAGCATTTTGCACAACCCGGACATGACCCTGCCGGTCTGGTTTCTCGAGGTGGTGGCCAGCTATACCAGCATAGTCAACAATTGTGCATACAGCCTGACTCATCACTTTAGTAATGCGCGTCGCTTGATAGGTGACGATGATCGTGCTGATGAAGTCTATGAATGCCTCAAGAACGGCGAACCAGGCGACGTGTTTGACGGTAAAGAGCTAGCGCTTCTCGACTATGCGGCCAAGCTCACGGCGAATGTCGGTGACATGGTTTTAGCCGATGTGCAGATCCTTCATGATGCCGGCTGCAATGACCGGGAAATCCTCGAGGTAAACCAGGTTGTCGCCTACTTCAATTACTCTAATCGGGTTCTAAACGGTCTCGGTGTGACGACAGACGGTGACGTCGTTGGCTATTACGAGTGACTTGTTTTCCGGGTCCGGCGTAATGATCAATTATTACCGATCTGCCCGAGCAACCAGTGCTCCGCTTCGTGAACCGTCAGGAACAGCGCAAAATTCAGGCCGCGATTAACGGCCACAGACTCTGTGAAATGCTTTGTGTCTCCCAGTTGCTCATCAACGATTGTTAGCGACTGTACGAACATAGCGATAAACGTTGATGGGTTGTGTCTAAAAAGTCGTCGTTCGTCTATGGCAAACTGACATCCTCGCAATACCGATTTCTAATACTAAAGGTAGGTTCGCACCGATCCTGAAGAGCCTCGATTTACAATGTGGGCGAACCTGGTGCCCGGGGCGGGAATCGAACCCGCACTCCCTTTCGAGAAACGGATTTTAAGTCCGTAGCGTCTACCAGTTCCGCCACCCGGGCTTCAGCAAATAATGAAATTGGAGGCGAGGGACGGAATCGAAAAGAGCCCTTTAGAACTCGGTTGTGCACAACTATTGGGCCCGTCGTGCTCGATGCCACCTCTCAACTCCGACTTCGTGTGAACTCAAATGTGCTGCTGGGGACGCGCATTATAAACACTCTTGGACAGAATATGGCTACTGCCTGGCTCTTGTACGAATGAACCGATTCCTAGGCCTCAACCCGTCGCCCTTTAAAACCCATCGACCATTTGCGCTATTCTCTGACGTAGTCATAAACATCGAAAAAAAAGGAGATTCTGATGAAGCAAAAAGCCATTATTGCGCTACTACTGACCCTCGGTGCCCTGGCGGGCGCCCTGATTTCACCCCTGAACGCTCAGCAGCAGCTGCCAGCAGTGCAAACCTGTAGTGTCGCTGAAGGCTCAAACGCGGCCTGCAGCGGCAAGTGGGTCTATTTTGCAGGGAATACTTCTGGCGTTGATTCAGGTGCGTGGGTGGTCCGAATGAACGGCGAGACTGGCGAAGTCTGGTACAAGAATGGCAAGAAACTGGTGCTGTTGGAGGAACCGAATTAGCGCCGCTATTGCGGACGACAGTCCCCTGTAATATCACTTGTGCTACGAATGACCCTGAACAGGTCGCCAAGGTCAATTCCCGATGGTCTGAGGGCAAAAAACCATTGGGTCCCATCTCGGGTAATTGCGCGAAGGCCATACTGCGGTGCTTTCACGCCAAAGAATTGCATAAAAATCTGAGCGACTACTGAATCCACTTGGACTAAGTCCGAGATGTCTGCCTCCCGAGTTGAGCGGTCAATCGTCGGCGCAGCTTCGGGCTAGGCCGAAAGTAACGGTATTGCCAACGACTTTGTGAATGTCCACTTCGGCGGACTCCCCATCGCCCTGTTTCCCCGGCCGGGCAGCGCGCTAATCGGCGCCGGTGGCAGTACTATGGCGCCACACTCGACTTTAATGACAACCCGCGTCCGCCGCCGCATCTTTCGGGCTCATACGTCTTCCGCACTGCCAGCAATCCCGGCTGGGCAATCAGTGAGACCTTTAGCGGATTCCCGAGAAAATACCCAACCCACGCGTGCTGCGAATAGAACCCCGCGGACTAGCGGTTCGCTGACTGCCAGAATTCCGTTTATGCCAGAAGCATATGCTGCGCTGCTACTGGACAACGTGCTCTAGGTTGAGTCGTAAATGCGCTTAGCCATTCTTTTTGAGCAATTGACCTCGCCACGGATTTTGGGAGTGAGATAGTCCCATTGAGCGTTAGGGATGTCGGTAGGCTCGATCCAGACGGATGCCCCTTTTGCCAGATACGAAAGCCTCCAACACGGACTAGCGGACACCCAACTTTTACGAACGCCGACGTAATGCGGTGACGAGCTGGACTACCGGCGAGCCCCTGCCTAAACCGCTCATCCCAATATGTAAATGCAGTGTGTACTGAGGAGTTGCGAGTTGCCGCGGATTACCGGGTGACAGGTCGCCGAGTTCTTTGCTGGGCCGCGAAAAAGCGCCGAGTCCAAAATATGGTGTGAAACCTGAGTATTCCAGAAGATGCTTGATTCTGGGGCGATTCAACAATGATCCACGGTCGTTCAGGCCGCGATGGGTCCAAGTTTGTTCTTTACATAATTTCACCTTCCGATATACTCAGCGACATTAAGAACAACCCCTAACTTATTAAAAAAACAAAAGAAAGGGTGTCAACGCGTGTTCAAGCGACATTTCCAAAACTGCCACAAATCGTGCGGCGTGACCGTCAGATGAAGGGCCTTCGAATTACCCTTCATGGACTTTCTGCTGGTCCCGTGATCGCAGTTATAGTTGCGTTGATACTAGGTACGCTGATTGGCCGATACCGCGTCTTTCCCTACCAGCTTATGGCGGCCGTCAAACATTCAATTGTGCGCGCCGAGCGCTCTCCAACTACATCGAGTCCCGAATACGTAGATCGGATAGCTCTTTTTGCCAACACAGTCGGTGGAGCCGATCTGGTCATGCTCGGCGATTCTATTGTTGCTTACGGAGACTGGATCGATCTGGCTCAGGACAGTTCGATAGCGAATCGGGGGATCAGTGGGGATACGATCGAAGGACTACGAGCCCGATTGGGGGATGTTCTACGATTAGGACCAGCAAGTGTTTATTTGATGATCGGCGTTAACGATTTCCTGAGTAATCGAAGCGTTGATGAAGTCCATCGAGATTACGTCGCCGTGCTCGATGTACTGCAGGATGCAAACATCACCGTGGTCGTTCAGGCCACCCTGCACGTTGGCACCCGTAATCCGTATTTCTACGAGATCAACAAAAAGATCGAGAGGCTGAACAAAGGGCTGGTCCGGGCCGCGGAAGATAGGGGATTTACCTTTTTCGATACGAACGCTGCGCTGGCGCCGCTGGGCGTCCTAAGCGGAGTGTTCACTGAAGACGGCGTGCACCTTAATTACCGTGGCTATGCATGCTGGACAAAAGCACTGCGGGTCGCCCAAGACAACGAATGGAGTGATGAATCGCAGGTGCCGCAGGATTCGCTGCCCGAATGCCAGGCAAGGGGTACGGGCAGGATGGCCAGTATGTAACCCAAGAACCGCACACTAGTCATTGCTGTTCTGCTCATGCAGTATCCAGCCGATACCTTGCCTTCATCGGTTGAAATCGTACTCGGAAAGTGACTGTGGGAGCCACTCGATTTCTCGAAACGGATTTTAAGTCCGTAGCGCTTGCCGGCTGCGTCACGCGGGCGAAAGAAAGTCATGAAATTTGGAGGCTAGGAACGGAATCGAACCGATGTCCGCGGCTTTGCAGGCCGCTGCATAACCACTCTGCCACCTAGCCACAGGTTGGCCGAAAATGAATTTCAGCGAGAAAAACATAGCACAGAAGTGCCAAGGCGTCGCAGTATAACGCCCCGCCCGGCCGAATCAATTTGAATATTCCGGGCATGGTCAAATTGCGCTGCCAGGCCCATAATCACTGTATGAAAATAGTCTGCTCGTTACCTCTTTATGCGCTTTGCGCCGCACTGCTTTTACTATCCGCCTGCACGCAGGACGCACCGCCGGACCGGCTCCCAACGAGCTTGCCAGTTGCTGCGGCTGCAGACAGCATGGCGCCGAACCTGTCGACCGGACCTGGTGGCACGATCCTGCTGAGCTGGATAGAGCCTGCCGGGGACGATCATGTGCTTAAATTCAGTCAGTTGGTCGACCAGGCGTGGGCTGAGCCCAGGGTAGTTTCCAAAGGCGACAACTGGTTCGTCAACTGGGCCGACTTTCCATCGGTAGTCGCGCTCTCCAGGTCGCTCTGGGCCGCACACTGGCTGGTCAGCCAGGAAGCCGGGGGCTACGCGTATGACATACACGCGGCCTTTTCCACGGATTCGGGCGCTAGCTGGTCCGAGCCATTCATTCCTCACACTGACGGTACCGAGACGGAGCACGGCTTCGTCAGCTTGTTCCCCGACTCCAATGGACTCGGAATGCTGTGGCTCGATGGCCGAAAAATGGTCAATGAATACGACGAGAACGACGTTCGCGCCAGCGGTATGACGCTTCGTGCGGCTACTTTTGCGCAGGACGGATTGCCCATCCGGGAATCGCTGGTCGATGACCTGGTCTGTGATTGCTGCCAGACCGACATTGCATTGACATCTGATGGCCCGGTCGCGATTTATCGTGATCGAACGACCGCCGAGCGCCGCGATATTTATGTTTCCAGGCGAGAGTTCGGGGAATGGCAGCCGGGCATCGCGGTGAGCAATGATCAATGGGATATTAACGCGTGTCCGGTCAACGGTCCGGTGATCCGGGCCGACGGGGAACGTGTGGCAGCCATATGGTTTACTGCGGCCAATGATACGCCTGTAGTGAAAGTCGCCTGGTCCAGCGATGCGGGACGCACATTCTCCGACCCCGTGATGGTAGATTCTGAGCGCCCGCTGGGCCACGTTGGTGCGACCCTGTTGCCGGATGGTGATCTCGCAGTCAGCTGGTTACGCAGCGACTCTGCGGGGGGCGGGAATCTTTTTATCAAACGGATTTCGCCGGCGGGCGACACCGGCAATTCTCTCGCAGTTGAACTTGCAGCGGACGTATTTGCCTTCAGCGTTCCACAAATAGCAGCGCGAGAGTCCGAACTCATCCTGGCATGGACGGCAGAGAACGAAGGGACCTACGGCGTGAGGAGCGTCTTGATTCCGTTGTCTAACCTGGACTAGATGCTGACTGAATACGGCCCTGCCCACTTGCGCGGGCTGGTGCTCAGTCCGAATCTGGCGCCTTCCTGGCTGTCATCGCCCCGGCGCGAACGCTGCTGCTCGTCAGCACGCCCGATCCCGGCTTCAGGAAACTGGTTCGAACGGGGCGATTGCGCAATACGCCGTTCAGCGAAACCCGCGGAGACGCCTGCGGATCTATGAATTTAATTCGGTGGTGACCGATCTTGATCTCATCCTGATCACTCATTGTTTTCGCACGAACCCGATCAGCATTGACGAAAGTCCCGTTCTGGCTATCGAGATCGATGATCGCTGTTTCCTTGCCGTCGCGAATAATTGCCGCATGCTGGCGACTGACAAACGGGCTATTGATGCACAAATCGTTCTCAGTGCCCCTCCCGATCGAAATTCGCGGCTTGTTAACCTTTAACTCACGCAGTTTTCTGCCCTGGTAGCTTACAACGATCGTCGGCACGTTCGGCACCTTGAGGGTCGGTATGACACCCAATGGCTCGGCCGGCGCCACATGTGAACGAACGCCGGACTGCTGCAGGCCAAGCTCCTCGCTAACGCGCATGACCAGGCTCGTTGTGACCGGCGCAGTATCTTCCTTGTCGGCCAGCTCGAGCGATGCACAGCAAAGCGCATCGATCGCATCCGGCATTCCCTCGGCCAATTCATGAATCAGCGTAATCGCCTGGAAATCGAAAATACGGCTGATATCGGCCGACTCGTCAGCATCGATCCGCCAGCGAATGAATTTTCTGGTGTCGCCGGTGGTAAATGGCGTCAGCGATATAAATTCGCCAACGTCGGCGCTCAAATTTTCAAGCAGTGGAAAGTCGGGCTGCTCATTGAACCTGGATCGCCGCGAGAGAATCACTAACATGCCAAAGTGCTCTCTGGACTCCAGTTCGATCAGGTGCCGAGCCCGCTCACGGATCCAGTCCCTATTGTCTTTTGTCTCTTCGAGAATGACGACTGTGCGTCGTTTTCTCTTTTCCTGAAAAGCCAGGAACCTGACCAATACCTTTTCGAGATCCGCAACGTCAAGTTTGGCAGGATTAACGCCGATTGGCCGAACGAGCTCACGCATGCAGTCAATATCAGATTCACAGGCCTCGGCAATGCGCATTAAAAATACTTTGTCACCTACTTCATCCAGAAACGCCTGAATCAACTGGTTCGAGCCATACGACCATCCATTGTTGACGACTGCCATCGGCAATCCTTCCGTAAACGCACTCATTAACTCGTCAGATGCTCGGCGAGACCGGAAAGTGTGGAATGGTTCTGCCGGCTCAAGCTCTTGCAGAAACGACGCCGCCGTCGGCGCTGGCTGCTTCTGATCCATGGACGCTACCTCGATTGGCCTTTTATAAACAGGATGCTAAAGGCTCTTATTAATGTTGTGTGTGACTATGCGAGTTTAGGCGAGCGTTCAGATTATGTAAAGACCTGTTAAATCGTTCAATTCATTGGGAAATTGGACGCGCACGGAAAATCGATGGCCCGACCGCCCCGCCAGTGAATATACGTTTGGCCGCTCGAAGCCGTTTCGCAAGCGGCGGAAGGCTATGTCGGGGTAGACGCGGATCTCGCAAACTCGACCAGGTCCCAGAGGTTTCCATATAAGTCCTCGAAGACCGCGACAGTACCGTAAGGTGCCTTCTTTGGCTCGCGAACAAACCTTATTTGTTCGGCCTGCATCTGCTCGTAGTCGCGCCAGAAATCATCCGTACTGAGAAACAGAAATACTCTTCCACCCGACTGGTTGCCCACAAATGCTTCCTGGTCTGCAGTTGAAGCCTTTGCCAGCAGCAGTGACGTACCGACTGAATTCGGCGGCGCGACAAGCACCCAGCGTTTATCCTGTTCTGCCTGGTAGAGATCTTCGATGAGATCAAAGCGAAGCTTCTTCGTATAGAAGTCGATCGCTTCGTCATAATCTCTTACGACCAGCGCTACATGCGCAATTGATTGTTTCATTATTCTGCTCCGCGCCCGACCGCCGTTGACAGCCCCAACGATATCGCCGATTGACATCAAAAGATCAAATTCGGGCCGATCTTTGCGGGACTACCAGCACGAGGCGGCCTATACGAAAAAGGCCGTCCAGATGGACGGCCTTTACACGTTGGAGCGGGTGATGAGGATTGAACTCACGACATCTTCGTTGGCAACGAAGTGCTCTACCGCTGAGCTACACCCGCTAATTCGACCCGTTTCACTGGGTGGGCCGAGATTTTAGCCGCTCTCCGCCTACTGTCAAGGACATCCGTAAAATTGTAGGAAATACGGGCCAGACTAGGTATTTTTCATCATGGTCGGCCAGGCTGCCTTAAGGTAAACAAACATGGACCACAAAGTCATGACTGCAGCCGCGAGCAACAGGTAATAGCCCAATGGATATATTGCGATTCCTAACAACGGTCGCTCGTAAACCATGAAGGCAATGCCGAACATTTGCAGCGTTGTCTTCACCTTGCCGGCGGACCCGACCGCCACATCTGCACCCGCGCCAATCCCCGCCATCCATTCACGCAATGCAGAAACGGTGATTTCTCGCCCAATAATCACGGCGGCGACAATTGCCATCGAGATTCGCGGGTCTGTGTGAACGAGCAAGACCAGTGATGTCGCCACCATCAGCTTATCGGCGACAGGGTCCAGGAACTCTCCGAACCTGGACGTCTGACCGAGGCGCCTTGCGATGTAGCCATCCAGCAAGTCCGTAATGGCTGCCAGACCAAACAGAATCCCCGCTAACGGTCGCGCAAAATTGCTGTTCTCATAGCGTATATCGCTAAAAAAGCACCATACGACCAGAGGAATCGCGGCGATGCGAATCCAGGTCAGGATATTCGGGATATTTGCTTTCAATACCAATCAACCGTGTTCAGGAACCACCCTCGAGATGCAGGTTGTTATAGATGTTTTCCGCCATCGTGCGGCTGATACCCCGGACTTTAACCAGGTCATCGATACCGGCACCGCGTACACCCTGCAGCCCTCCAAATTGCTTTAAAAGCTCACGTCGCCGTTTCGGCCCAAGCCCTGGAATCTCCTCCAACCGCGACGTCTTTCTGGCTTTCGCGCGCTGCTGCCGATGGCCGGTTATCGCGAAGCGATGGGCCTCGTCCCTTATTTGTTGAATTAAATGCAGCGCGGGTGAATCTGACGGCAGTATAGTGGCCGTTCCCTGACCTGCCAAGAACAGCTGCTCCATTCCCGGCCTGCGCGTCTTACCCTTCGAGATGGCAACCACCTGCAGCCAGTCAAGTTCCAGCTCATCCAGCACCGTCAGCGCCTCTGCAAGCTGCCCTTTGCCTCCATCGACAAACAAGACGTCAGGCATCGGCACCTCGCCTTTCTTTATGCGCGCATAGCGCCGTCGCAGAGCCTCCCCCATGGCCGCATAGTCATCACCAGCGCTGTCAGGCGTCAGGTTGAACCGCCTGTAGTCGCTCTTTAGCGGCCCTGCCTGGTTAAATACCACGCAGGATGCGACCGTCGCCTCGCCCGACGTATGGCTCACGTCGAAACACTCAAGACGTGCCGGAGGCGCTTCGAGCTGCAACAGGTCACCCAGGCTGTCGAACTGCTTTCTAAGCGTTGCATTGCTGGCTACGTGCAGCTTGACGCCCTGTTCGGCATTGGTTCGCGCCAGCTGCAGCCAGCGATGCCGGTCGGACCTGACATTATGTTTAATCATTACTTTATGGCCGGAGCGCTCCGCAAAACCGGTTTCGAGAAGATCCTTGTCGTCAACCTGGGCATCGACAATGATCTCGGCCGGCGCAGTCTTGTTCAGGTAGTACTGCGGCAGGAAGCCGCCCAAAACCTGCTTTTCTGTCGCAGCCCCAGCCACTTTCGGGAAGAAGTTTCGACTGCCAAGCATCTTGCCACTACGAATGAAAAGCATCGTTACACAGTAAGTCCCTGGCAAGGACGCTATGCCAATCACATCCAGGTCTCCTACATTGGCGCGCGACACAATCTGCTCGGCCTCGACTTTCTTCAGTCGACTGATCTGATCCCGAAACCTGGCCGCCTGCTCATAATCCTGGGCGCCGGATGCATTGTCCATTCGTCCAACCAGGCTGTCGATTACATTTCGATTCTTCCCCTCCAGAAATCCGATTGCGGCATCGATATCGGCGCTATAGGCCTCCTCGTCAATGTAATCGACACAGGGCGCCGTGCAGCGCTTGATCTGATACTGCAAACACGGGCGTGTGCGGTTTCTGAAAAAATTGTCCGGACACTGACGAATGAGAAAAAGTTTCTGCAATTCATTAAGCGTCTTCCTCACAGCACGCGTACTCGGATACGGCCCGAAATAGCGCCCCTTCCCTTTCCGCGGTCCGCGATGAAAGCGCAGCCTGGGAAAGGCATGTTCGGTGGAAACGTAGAGGTACGGATAGCTCTTGTCATCCCGCAAAATGACGTTGAAACGCGGTTTATGCTCCTTGATAAGATTGTATTCAAGGATCAGCGCTTCCGTCTCGGTGTTAGTCACGGTCACTTCGACATCGGCCACGAGCTCCATCATGGCCGCCGTTTTCGCATCGGTTGGCGTTCGGTGGAAATAGCTGGCAACGCGCTTGCGCAGATCGCCGGCCTTGCCGACATAGATTGTCTTACCTTTTGCGTTCAGCATCCGGTAGCAGCCCGGACGATGTGTCAGGCTGCGCAGAAATGTTTGCGCATCGAATGACGATTCGGTATCTGTCGGGTCGGCCATGGTCATCGCAATGAATTCATCAGTTTAGTCAGGCATTCAACAACTCGCGGGCCCGCGCAAATACAGCGCGAAACATCTCGGCCGTCAATCGCCTGGTATTGGTGTTGTAGCGACTGCAGTGGTACGAATCCAGCATGGTGAAACGGCCCTCGACATTATGCTCAGTTGCATGACCGAATTTGTAGTCGGCCTGCCGCCCACCGACTGATTTGACAACGGCGCGATGGGCAATGCCGCCCAGGGCAAAAACGACGGCATGCTGCGGCAGAGTTTCAAGCTCGCTCGCCAGGAATTGATTGCAGGTGTTGATCTCTGCTCCAACCGGCTTGTTGTCCGGCGGTAAACATTTGACCGCGTTGGTGATACGGCAATCGATCAGTTGCAATGAATCCTTGGCGGAAACGGATTCAGCGTGGGTTGCGAAACCGAATTCGTGCAGCATCTGATATAACAAAATACCCGCATGATCGCCGGTAAAGGGCCGCCCCGTCGCATTGGCCCCGTGCATGCCGGGCGCGAGACCAACAACTAACAGCTTTGCTTCAGGGTCGCCAAACGGGGGAACCGGGCGGCAATAATAATCCGGATGCTTCGCCTGCACCTCGTCGAGAAATGTTGCGAGACGAGGACACTGCCGGCAGTCCCGATCGAATGCAGCAGACTCCATCTAATCATCCATATGCCGGATAACAGCCTCGCCGAAGCCATTTGTTCCCACTAATGTCGCGCCAGGAATCATCTGTTCCAGCTCTTCCTCGACGTCACTCTTTGCATGCGGTCGGGTCTTGCGAATTGGCTGCTGAATGGCGGCCCGCAGCCTTGCCAGGTCGAACGTCAATTCCTTATTCGCGATCGTATTTGCCACACCTTTGACGATCAAGTCGGCCGCTTCCGTCCATCCCAGGTAGCGCAACATCATCTCCGCCGACAGAATCAGCGAACCGGGATTAACGCGGTCTTTGCCTGCAAAACCCGGTGCGGTTCCGTGGGTCGCCTCGAAAACCGCGACGCCTTCCCCGATATTGCCACCCGGCGCGATACCGATTCCACCGACCTGCGCCGCAAGTGCGTCGGAAATGTAGTCGCCATTCAGATTCAACGTTGCGATGATGTCGTATTCCTCAGGTCGCATCAGAATCTGCTGCAGGAAATTATCGGCAATAACATCCTTTACGATAATCTCCCGCCCGGTCACCGGGTTTTCGAAACTGACCCAGGGACCGCCGTCTTTATCCGTCGCACCAAACTCCTCCCTAGCCAACGCATATCCCCACTGGCAGAAAGCACCCTCAGTAAACTTCATGATGTTCCCTTTGTGTACCAGGGTCACCGAGCCTGCATCGCGGTCTATACAGTACTGAATCGCCTTTCGCACCAGGCGCTGGGAACCTTCGCGCGATACCGGTTTGATGCCGATGCCGGAACTTGCAGGAAATCGAATTTCCTTTACATGCAATTCGGTTTGCAGGAACTTGATCAGCTTCTGTACTTCGAGCGACCCTGCCGGATACTCGATTCCCGCATAAATGTCTTCGGTGTTTTCCCTGAAGACGGTCATATCGACCAGGTTGGACTCTTTCATCGGTGTGATCACGCCCGGGAAGTAACGAATCGGGCGCACACAAGCGTACAGATCGAGCGTTTGTCGAATCGCAACATTCAGCGATCTGATCCCACCGCCAGTCGGCGTCATCAACGGGCCTTTGATTGACACCACGAACTGGCGCAGCGCGTGCAGCGTTTCTTCAGGCAGGAACTCGTTCTCGCCGTAGACGTCCACCGCCTTGCCTCCGGCATAAATCTCCATCCACTGAATTTCTCGCGAGTCGCCGTACGCGCGCCTGACGGCCGCGTCGACCACGCTTTGCATCACTGGCGTCACATCGATGCCGATTCCGTCACCCTCGACAAAGGGAATGATGGGCTTGTCCGGGACGTTGATTGAATGGTCGCCGTTAACGGTAATGACCTCGCCTTCTGCCGGCACCTGGATATGATCGTATTGCATGGATGGTTCCGTATTAGTCACAAAATGGCGTGCATTGTACCGATGACGGCAGCATTGCACACCAGCCCGAAATTCCGGACTAGGGAATGTCCCGATAGGCAATAGAGGTCAGGAATTCAGAAAATTCGTCGGCCGCCGTAATCTCGTCGAGCAGGCTGGCCGCGCGACGATAATGTCCCGCTGCAAATTGCGGCTCACCGACGGTAGCGCGAATTCTTTCCATTTCTTCGCGTAACAGAGACTTGAACAGGTCGTAGGTGACATTTCTGCCCTCGTCCAGTATCCCGGTCGGATGGTGAACCCACTGCCAGATCTGCGCGCGCGAGATCTCGGCCGTAGCGGCATCCTCCATCAGATTGTTGATGGGCACGCAACCATTTCCGCCAAGCCAGGCAGCCATGTATTGAACCGCGACACTGATGTTCTCCCTTAAACCGGACTCCGTAATCCTCCCTTTCGGCACCTGCAGCAAGTCGGCCGCGCTCACCTGCACGTCTTCTCGCAGCCGCTCCACCTGATTGGCCCCTGGCATATGGGCGTCAAAAATCTCCATTGCCAGTGGCACCAATCCAGGATGCGCCACCCAGGTCCCATCGTGTCCGTCACCGACTTCGCGTTCCTTGTCCGCCCGGACCTTCGCCATAGCGAGTTCATTAGCATCGGGATCGCCCTTGATCGGGATCTGCGCCGCCATGCCGCCTATCGCGAGCGCCTTGCGACGATGACAGGTCTTGATGACAAGCTGCGAATATGCGCGCAGAAAATGACTGGTCATGGTGACCTCGGCACGGTCGGGCAGAACAAATCCGGGGAAATTGCTGAATTTCTTGATGAAGCTGAAAATATAATCCCAGCGGCCACAATTCATGCCGACGATGTAGTCCTGCAGTTCGTAAAGGATTTCATCGATTTCAAAGGCTGCGAGAATCGTCTCGATCAGCACCGTCACTTTTATCGCGCCTTTCTCAACGATCCCAAAACGCTCGGAGAAACGGAAAACGTCATTCCACAGCCGCGCCTCGAGGTGAGATTCAATCTTCGGCAAATAGAAATACGGCCCTGTGGCATTGGCTCTAAGACCGTCGGCGTTGTGGAAGAGGTACAGACCGAAATCAACGAAGGCACCGGGCACCGGGCGACCGTCGCACAACAGGTGCTTTTCCGGCAGATGCCAGCCGCGCGGACGAACGATCAGCGTGGCAGTGTTTTTATTCAGTGAGTAATGCTTGCCATTGGCGTCCAGATCGATGCTGCGGTCAACCGCGTCGCGCAAATTGATCTGGCCCCGCACGACGTTGTCCCAGTCCGGCGTCAAAGAATCCTCACAGTCGGCCATGAACACGCGCGCACCGGAGTTCAGTGCGTTGATGATCATTTTCCGATCGGTCGGTCCTGTGATTTCAACGCGCCGATCCTGCAAATCCGGCGGAATTGAACAGACCTGCCAGTCTGCATCACGAACGCCGCGGGTTTCGCTCAGGAAATCCGGGCGCTCACCCGCGTCGATTGCTTCCTGGCGCTGCGTTCGTTGCTGCAGAAGATCGTCAACGCGCGGCCCGAACTCCCGGGCGAGCGCTGCAACAAACCGCAGTGCGTCCGGCGAGAGGATTGATTCGTATTCCGGCGCGACGTCGCCGATGATTTCAATATCTGCTTTATTATTCATAAATTACAACAATTTATTGGTCATTACATAATGTGATTTCGATATAAATTATTTCGGCGTATTGACCGTCACTGGCAGGCTGCATGGTACACAGTGAACCACTGATCGTCGTAATTTTCCCTGCTATGCTTTCGCCCATCGTGCCGATGATCCTCCTCAATAAACCATTTCGAGTCTTGTGCCAATTTCGGGACGCAGACCAACGACCGACCCTTGCCGACTTCGTCGATACGCCTTCAGTCTACCCTGCAGGACGCCTGGACTATGACAGCGAAGGACTGGTGCTGCTAACCGATGATGGCCGACTCCAGGCACGGATTAGCCAACCGGGTTCAAAAATGCTCAAGCACTACTGGGTTCAGGTCGAGGGCGATGCGGCGGCAGAACAAATGCAGCAACTCTGCACCGGCGTCCTGTTAAAAGACGGCAGGGCCAGGACGATTGATGCGCAGATAATCGCCGAGCCTGCCGGACTGTGGTCGCGCGAGCCTCCGATTCGGGTGCGTAAGAACATACCCACCAGCTGGCTCGACGTTGCCATCGATCAAGGTAGAAATCGCCAGGTTCGGCGCATGACGGCTGCTGTTGGATTACCCGCACTGAGATTGGTACGCCACGCAATCGGCCCGTGGCGAATTGGCGCCCTTGGACCCGGAGAATCCCTTACGCTCGACAATGCGGACGCCTGGCGGCTGCTGCAATGCTAGCCCGGGTACGTCACCAGTCTACACGGCTAACTTTCTTTTCTGCCGAGCTTGCCGTTAGATTTCGATAAACCGGCAATCGTCATGGCAACCTCCATCGCCTGCTCGTAGTTCAAGCGTGGATCAACGGGCGACTTGTAAGCCCGGGCGAGGTCCCCATCCGTGAGTCCGCGGGCGCCACCGGTGCACTCGGTGACGTTGTCGCCTGTCAGCTCAAGATGCACGCCACCCAGGTAGCTCCCCATCGCCTCGTGCACGTCGAATGAAGATCGTAACTCGGACACGATGTTGTCGAATCGGCGCGTTTTGGTTCCATCGGCCGTGCTTTCGGTGTTGCCGTGCATCGGATCGCAGATCCAGAGAACGGGTGAACCCGTCTCGCGAACGGCTTTGATCAGAGGGGGCAGCCCCTCCTTGATGGATTTGGCGCCAAACCGGTGAATGAGACTGATTCGACCGGGTTCATTGTTTGGGTTCAGCACCCGGATAAGATTTTGCAGCCATTCCTCGGTCATGCCGGGGCCGATCTTGATTCCCATCGGATTACTGATGCCACGAAAGTAATCGACATGCGCTCCATCGAGCTGCGCTGTGCGCATTCCGATCCACGGGAAATGCGTCGTCAGGTCGTACCAGCGATTTCGATGTTCGAGATAACGCGTCTGTGACTGCTCATAGCTCAGATGCAAACCTTCATGCGCCGCATAGATGTCTGCCCGCTGAGTTTGGTGAACCGCCCGACCAAGGACCGATTCAAGGAAATCCAGTGAATCTGATATTGAATGCACGATGTCGCTGTAGCTGCCCGCCATCTTGGAATGTCCAACCCAGTCCAGGTCCCAGTTTTCCGGATGATGAAGATCTGCAAACCCGCCATCGATGAGGGAACGGACAAAATTCAGGGTCAGTGCCGCGCGCTCGTAGCCGCGCAGCATGAGCTGCGGGTCAGGTATGCGATCTGCCGCCGTGAATGCGTTCCGATTCACGAGATCCCCGCGGAAACTTGGCAAAGATTCGCCATCCCTGGTTTCCGTGTCGGCGGAGCGCGGCTTCGCGTACTGTCCGGCCATGCGGCCTACACGGACAACTGGCTTCTTGAGGCCGTAGAGCATGACAACGCTCATCTGCAGCAGGATCTTCAGCTTTGAAACGATATCCTCGGACGTACAGTCATCAAAGCTTTCCGCGCAGTCGCCGCCCTGCAGGACGAATGCCTCGCCGCGCTGAGCCTTGGCGATATGGTCCTTGAGCGCCTCGATTTCCCAGGAGGTGACCAACGGCGGGAGCTTGCTGAGATCGGCGATCGCCTTCTCCAGCACCACTTTGTCGGGATAGTTCGGCTGCTGCTGGGCGGAATGCGCCTGCCAGCTGGCCGGATGCCAATCATTTTTTGCTACTGAACGTGTCACAGGAGGCTACCGAATTGCTGTAAAGGGTGGGCTTTGCCACTTTCGCGGACTATGCCCCATAGGCCGGGCAGACGCAAAAGTTTCACAGGCAATCAGATGCTTACGCAACATATGTGACGTTACCCGTCGTACTTGGGACCAGGCTACCAAGGGCCACATCCTGTCACTGCTGAATTGCGTCTCAATTGACTCTGGCAAGGCCGCCCCCAGATTGGCACAATGCGCGCCTGCAGCAGAACGGCGATACGTCTTTCGCCACTGTAATGACACTTCTGATTCTCGGGGAATACGATGCAAGACATACTGAAGCGGCTCGGCCTGGGTGAATCCAATCCTGGTACCTGGCTCGGTTCCAAATCGCTTGAAGACACGTCAGCCAGGCTGATCGAGTCCGTCAACCCGTCGACCGGTGCCGTCATTGCGAGCGTTCGCTCGTCGACTGAGGCCGAGTATGAGCAGGTGATCAAGGGGGCCCGCATGGCGGCTCTCGAATGGCGTCAGATCACAGCGCCCGCACGTGGAGACGCTATTCGTCGGGTCGGCAATGCATTGCGGGACAACAAAGACGCGTTAGGCAGCCTGGTCAGCCTGGAGATGGGCAAGATCAAAGCTGAAGGTGACGGGGAGGTGCAGGAAATGATCGATATATGCGATTTCGCGGTCGGTCAGTCACGCATGCTCTATGGCAATTCCATGCACTCGGAACGGCCGCATCACCGCATGTACGAACAATGGCATCCACTGGGTGTGGTTGGCACCATCACCGCGTTCAATTTCCCCGTCGCGGTCTGGTCGTGGAACGCCTGCATTGCCGCGATCTGCGGCAACGTCAACATCTGGAAGCCGTCGCCGAAAACGCCGCTGTGCGGTATTGCCGTACAGAAGATCTGTAACGAGGCGCTGGCGGATGCCGGACTGCCGGACATCTTTTACGTCTTCAACGATGCAGATAACGACTTGGCGGCAAGGTTCGTCGACGACAAGCGCGTCGACCTGATTTCCTTCACGGGTTCCTGCGCCGTGGGCAGACATGTGGGCGAGCGTGTGGCTTCGCGCATGGGTAAATGGTTGCTGGAACTTGGCGGCAACAACGCAATTATCGTCGACGAATACGCGAACCTTGACATCGCCGTTCCGGGGATCGTATTTGGATCAGTTGGCACGGCTGGCCAGCGTTGCACGACAACACGCCGCATCATCTGTCATGAGTCTCGAGTGGACGAACTGAAGAAGCGGCTCGTTGCTGCCTATGGACAGGTAAGGATTGGTGATCCGCTTGACCCTGACACGCTGATGGGCCCGCTCATTGACGCAGCTTCGGTTGAACGCGTCGAAGCGGCAATAGCTGCAGTCAGGGATGCGGGTGGCGAAATCCTGTGTGGCGGCGAGCGAATCGACGGGCCCGGGAACTTTATCTCTCCGGCAATTGCGATGGCGAAAAACGAGTGGGATATCGTGCAGTCAGAGACCTTCGGCCCGATCCTCTATATCCTGACCTGCAAGGATCTTGATGAAGCGATCGCCATGCAGAATGGCGTTGTACAGGGCTTATCTTCTGCGATCTTCACCGATAACCTGCAGCACGCCGAATACTTCCTGTCCAATGCGGGTTCAGACTGCGGCATTGCGAATGTGAATATCGGCACATCAGGTGCTGAAATTGGTGGCGCCTTTGGCGGTGAAAAGGAAACGGGCGGTGGCAGAGAAGCCGGTTCGGATTCCTGGAAGGCTTATATGCGACGACAGACAAACACGATCAACTATGGGAAGGACCTGCCTCTGGCACAAGGAATCAGTTTCGATCTCTGAGCTATTCAGTCACGCTCGAAGCGATTCTCGGCACGGTTCTTCCTTACTGATCCGGCGGTGAATACCTGCCCACTCATCGCGATGTAAACGCCTGTGGCGGCTGTCTGCACTGCAGCGACGGCCATGCCAACATTGAAGATGGCATCGGTCGTTTTGAAGCGGGCCGGGCTCAAGGCACCGGTAAGAACGATCGTCCTGCCTGGCAAGTCATTCAGCATCTCTGCCGTCTCTACCATCGTATCCGTGCCATGACTGATAACGTATCGGTCGACGTCATCCGCTTCGATAAACTGTTTTAGTTTCTGCCGGTCGTTGTCCGTCAGCTCCAGACTGTCCTTTCGAAACATGGGGACAACGTCATATTCGAAGTCAACCAGCGCATCTGCAAGAATCGCGTCGATCGGCGAATCGCCTATTTCGAACTGACTCAGGGCATCGAAGTAGACTTTGTCGATAGTACCCCCGGTCGTAATGAAACGAATGAACATTTTGGCTCGCAGCTGTCGAAATAACAGAGCATGCCACTTCCACCAAATTACACAAACTCCGCTAACTTTTGACCCTCAGGGGAATCAGGCCCTGTTATGATTAACGCTATGTTCGAAGCTGCTAGTAAAACTGTCAGAAGCATCAAATGGTCGCTATTACTGGCGGTCGCCGCAGGTTTTGGGTCTGTGACGACCGCGCGGGCGGACGGCACCGCCATTGTGCTCGACCTCGAAGGCGCGCTTGGCGTGGCCACCGCTGAGTACATTATCGGCGGCATCGAGCAGGCAGATGAGCAAAACGCCAATGTCATCATCATCCGAATGGACACACCGGGCGGGCTGGTCTCACCAATGCGCGACATCGTACAGGCTATCCTGGCATCCGATATTCCGGTGGTGACCTACGTCGCACCGGGCGGTGCCCGCGCCGACAGTGCGGGAACCTACATTTTGCTCGCCAGCCATATCGCGGCGATGGCGCCAACCACGCACCTGGGCGCGGCGACACCGGTCTCTTTGACTGGCGATGGCTTTTCGCCGGGTGACAACAAAGAGCCGGCGCCAGGGTCCGAGGAAACTGCCGACAAGGAGGCCGGTGAACAGCAGGACGATGCTTCAGAGGAGACTTCGGATAACGGTGAATCCGGCAACGGGGAAAACGACTCTTCTTCGGCAATGGAGCGCAAAGTGCTTAACGACTCCATTGCCTACATTCGGAGCCTCGCCGAAGCCCACGGTCGCAATGCGGACTGGGCGGAAGATGCGGTCAGGTACGCAGCAACGCTGACGGCGTCGGAAGCGCTGGAGAAAAACGTTATCGATCTGATCGCGGATGATCGAGCGGAACTGCTCAGCGCCATTAACGGCCGCGAGGTCAAAGTTAATAACAAGCCGTTCACAATTGACTCCGAGAACCTCGTTGTCGAGACCCTCGAACCAAATTGGCGCCTGAAGATACTGAACACCATTGCAAGCCCTGAAATAGCGGTGCTGTTGCTAATGGTCGGTCTCTATGGGCTACTGTTCGAGGGTTACAATCCAGGCGCCATTATTCCGGGCGTTGCCGGAATCATCTGTTTGTTGCTGGCCGCATACGCATTGCAGGTCATGCCGGTCAATTACGCCGGGCTTGCGCTGATCGTCGTCGGTATAATCCTGATTGTCGCTGAAGCATTCGCACCCAGTTTTGGTGCGCTCGGGCTCGGCGGCACCGCGGCACTTATTTTTGGTTCAATCATGATGTTTGACAGTGGTATTCCCGGATTCGGAATTTCAATCACGTTCGTCGTGACACTTGCGGTGATCATGGGCGGACTATTGCTCTGGCTGGTCACGTATTTGCTCAGACTCCAACGTCGCGGCGCCGTTAGTGGACGTGAACGTATTCTGCATGGCACAGCGGTGGCGACGGAATCGTTCAACGGTGACGGCCATGTCTGGCTTGAAGGCGAAACGTGGGTCGCCCGAAGCAAAGTGCCCATTCAAAAAGATCAACGCCTTTCGGTGAGCGCTTTGAACGGGCTGGTGCTCGATGTCGAGCCGCTTGAGCCCGAACCGTCGGCAAACGAACAAATTCCAGACACTCAATAACAGGCCTGAATTAAAACAGGCCTGAATTAATAATTAAGGAACTAACATGCCAGTAACAGCGATGGGCGTAGCCGCCATTTTGGCTGCCATAATACTTTTTAACGCGGTCAAGATACTGAAAGAGTACGAGCGAGGCGTCGTATTTTTCCTCGGTCGATTTCAAAAAGTAAAGGGTCCCGGATTGATTCTGCTGTTCCCGTTCGTTCAGGTGATGACCAAGGTCGATCTTCGAGTCATTGTCCTGGATGTACCGACACAGGACGTCATTTCGCGTGACAACGTATCGGTGAAAGTGAATGCGGTTATCTATTTCCGGATCGTCGATCCGGAGAAAGCAATTATCCAGGTGGCAAACGTTTTTGAAGCAACCAGTCAGTTGTCGCAGACGACGCTTCGTTCAGTTCTTGGTCAGCACGAGCTCGACGACATGCTGGCAGAACGTGACAAGCTGAATACCGACATTCAGACCATCCTCGATCAACGTACAGACAACTGGGGCATCAAGGTTGCTAACGTCGAAATCAAACATGTCGACCTTGATGAAAGCATGATCCGATCGATCGCGCAGCAGGCCGAGGCAGAGCGCGCCAGGCGCGCGAAAGTCATCGCTGCTGAGGGTGAGCGTCAGGCAGCGGGTATTTTGGCGGAGGCCGCAAAGGAACTATCGACTCAAAAGCAGGCGTTGCAGCTCCGCTACCTGCAGACGATGAAAGAAGTGGCTGGCGACAAGACCAATACCATCATATTTCCTCTGCCGCTCGATCTGATCAAACCGCTGTTGGATATCAGTGACGCAATCAAGAAGGATTGACCGTCACCGATATTTTGGCGCCGCCCAGGTCTGAGTCCGTTATGGTGACGGCACCGCCGTAAGAAGCAGCAATGTCAGTCACCACGGCGAGGCCAATGCCCTGCCCTGGTGCACTTTCATCCAGCCGCATACCCCGTTGCAGCAACTTCGCCCGTGCTTCTTCAGGTATGCCGGGGCCGTCATCTTCGACTACCAGCCGCATGCCCCCAGAGTCCACGGATGCGCCGGACACCGGGCCGATCGTCAGTCTTACCTGCGATTTACAACACTTGCAGGCGTTGTCCAGGAGATTGCCGGCGAGCTCCAGAAAGTCACCACTCTCGCCGCGAAACACAATTCCTTCCGCGAGATCGACGTCAATAGACGGGCTCTTGTCACTGTAGACCTTATGCAGTCCGTCAACGAGCTTTTTCAACTCCTGATCGATCGGAAGCGCTATGACACCAAATTTCTTACTGCGAGCCGCGGGAATCTTCAACTGATAGCGGACGATGTCGTTCATGCGTTCGATCTGCGCCTCAATTTTTTCCGCGACTTCACTTGAGCGCTGTTCTGTCAGGACGGCGCGAATAGCCGCCAGTGGTGTCTTCAGACTGTGTGCGAGATTGTCCAGCGTGTTTCGATAACGTTCCGAGCGTCCTCTCTCGCTGCCGATGAGCACGTTCATGTTACGGGCGACGCTCGACAGCTCGTCAGGAAAGTCATCAGAGAGGGTTTGTCGCTTACCGCCCTCAACGTCCGTTATCTCTGCGTCGATCTGCCGCAGCGGTCGCAGTAACCCGCGCATAACGACCGATATCGAAAACAACATGATGAGCGCAACGGCGCCAAACCAGGTAAACAGCTGCCGTCGGAAGCCAGCCAGTTGGGCATTGAAGGAATCCAGGCTCTGCGCAACGCTGAACGTGTAGGGTTTAAGATCGCCATTAGCAAGTTCCCACTGGACATGCAGGCTCAACGCCATGAGCGGCGTGCCATCCTCGAGTTCGATCGTCGAAAATGTGCGCTGCCCGGGCGCCGGTTGCGTTCCAAAAGGCACGTAGATTCCCAGGGAAGAACGCGAAGTCCAGACGGGAAAATTCGAATCATCCGTCAACGCGCCATACAGGCCCGAGCCGATATTGGCGAATCTTGGTTCACCGAGATCCGGCGGCATTTCAAGCTCGCCGGCGGCGTTGGGTTCTGCGGCCGCAATCAGCGCCATGAGCTGACCATCCAATATGTCTTCCTGCGCCTGCTCGCCAGCTTCGCGAAATGCCGAATCCAGCACAACGATGGTCATGCCGAAAAAAACGACGAGCAATAGACTTACGGAAATGAGGAGTCGGGCGCTAAGCGAAGAGACAGGACTCATTCAGTGTGGTTTCTTTCCAGGGCAAAACGGTAACCACGGCCGCGGAGCGTCTCAATGGGTTTGAGTGTGTTGTCCGGGTCCAGCTTCTTACGCAGGCGGCCTATGAATACTTCGATCACGTTACTATCTCGCTCGAAATCCTGATCGTAGAGCCTGTCCGTCAGGTCAGATTTGGAAATGACTTCACCGGCGCGCATCATCAGGTGCTCGATGATGCGGTATTCGTAGCTGGTCAGTTCAATGGCCGCGTCGTCAACTTTGAGCTCCTGGCGCGACGTGTCGAGGCTAACGGGACCTGCATTCAGAACAGACGTTGCCCATCCGCCGCTGCGACGCAAGAGCGCGTTGACGCGCGCAGAAACTTCCTCGTAATGAAATGGTTTCACCACGTAGTCATCGGCACCCGCGTCCAGGCCATCGACTTTGTCTTGCCACCGATCACGCGCGGTCAGGATGAGGATTGGGTAGGATTTTCCTTTTGCCCTAAGCTCGCGGATGACTTCGAGACCTGACATTTCAGGCAGGCCCAGGTCGACGATCGCAAGGTCGATTGGATATTCCAGTGCGAAATACAGGCCTTCTTTTCCATCTGCAGCCTGTTCGATACCGAAGCCGGCTTCACTCAGCTGTCGGCAGAGGGATTCCCGTACCGTGTCATCATCTTCAATAACGAGCAATCGCATGGCTCAGCTCCGTGGTCAGTTGCGACGACGCCCGGCCACTCTGACCGTCTTTACCTTGCCGTCCGGGGTCAGGACTTTGATGATGTGCGTTTCGCGATTACCGTTTACCTGGGTTTCGGCACTGACAATCTGTCCTTTATATTGCCGTCGGACCTGCTGCACCGCCTGGCTCAGGGTGACCCCACCGCTCTGGTAGGTTTCGTGCCCCGGGATCACGTTGGCGGGTCCCCCAAACACTGCTGTGGCTGGCACCTCTTGCTCGACCTGCAAAGCAGCTGCCGATCCGGCAAAAGCAAGCAGAGTGCAGCAAAGCAGCAGGTGGTTGATCAATCGCATAGCCAATTACCTGGAAGGGTTGATTCAGGGGCAAGTGTGGTATGTCGCCGGCCCGATTGCAACGCAGTTTGTCACAGTCAGATCCGGCGACAGGCCAGGTGCGACGCGCACTTAGTGGGCGGGTCTGACGTCCACCCGGATTTTCAGTTTCTTGCCCGGGTCAAACGGCGTTCGTGTGGAATATTTTCGTCCATGGTAGGTGTATACGACGTCATAGCCGTCGATACGCTCTTCCTGGTGCTCCTGGTAATTTGTAGAACACCGCCTGACAGGACGCGAATACTCGTTTTCGGTCACGCGTGCCCCGTGTCGACCGGAATTACTACCGACAGCGGCGCCAATCAGGCTGCCGGCGATCGTTGCCGCGTCATTGCCACGCCCACTGCCAATCTGGTGTCCAATCACGCCGCCCACAATGGCGCCGAACAGCGCCTTGCCGGCCGCGCCGGGCTGGCGGTTACGTACCGAATAGTATTCGACGTCGTCCCAGCACTCCTTGACCGGGGTCGTGACCGTCACATAGCGCACGACGGGGTATGAGCTGACAACCCGTGCATAATCGTACACGGCTTTGCTCTGCCCCCTGCTGTACGCGTATTCCGCATTCGCAGGCACTGAAACCAGGACCAGCGATGCAATGGCGAGTCCCGTCACTGACGCAATCCAGGATTTACTCTTCATGATCGTTCTCCATTCTTGGCAAAGTGACCCGAACCTTTTTCGAGCCTGGAAGAAGAATAAATCGCCACCACTGAACCGAGCCTGAACGTATCGGCGTGTTTTTTCCTTGAAACTGAACAGTTTATGAACGCCTTTTCGAGGCCGTCAGGAATCGTCGCCACGCCGCGTAAGCAGCTTGCGGATGTCACCTGTCAACCGACCAATATCGACATTCGGATTTGCGGCCACGTGCCGGACCCAGTCCTTTCCGTCAGCAGTGGCGGTGGACGCGGATCCCGCTGAAAGACGCTTAACGATGCTCTCCGGCGCGCTGCCCCCTGGAATTCGCCATAATATGACGCCGCTGGTGTTGGGTGAAAACAGCTGCACATCTGCCTGCCCGACAAGGAATGCGTGTAGTTCATCTGCAAGCGCCATAGCCCTGTCGATCCGTTCCTCGACGCCCTTTCTGCCCCACGCGGCGAGCGTTGCCAGCAGTGGCACAGCGTTCGCACCATGCGATCCCAGCAGGCCGATATTGGGCACGGCCAGGTAATCTGCGCCAAAACTCAACGCTGCATGCGCCTCGTCCACGTCGCGAAACAGCACCAGCCCGGATTCCTTGGGCTGGAAAAGCCATTTATGCGCCGAAACCGCCAAGGAATCTGCGGATTCCAGCCCTTCAAGCCTGTTCCTGTGCCTATCGGACAGGCGCAGAGGCCCCGCCCAGGCGGCATCCACATGCGTCCAGGCCGCGTTGCCGCCAAACTCCAGCGAATCAATCGCGCCGGCGCTGGTAGTCCCTGCAGTGAGTACCAGCGCCGCGTCTGACAGATCGGCTGGCAGAGACTCGTGGCGCAGTTGCCCGAGCCTGTCCGTTGGCACGCTCTGATACTCCAGACGCAGGATGTGGGCTGCTTTCGCTATCGATATGTGGGCAGCTTCGGAGGCGATAACCCGATTGACAGCCCTTAACTCCCTGGCCGCCCACAAAGCGGTCAGGTTGGCCACGGTGGAGCCGGGCGTCATGTGTCCGCCCGCCATGCCGAAGTAAGGCGCCAGCCAACGAATGACGGCCACTTCAATGTCGCGGGCCACCGGCGCGACATCCGGGTGCAGCAGATTCTGGTTGAGCGCGGCATTCCAGAGTGACATCGCCCAGGTTATCCACGGCGTCGGCGGGTCCATATGGGCGAATGCCGTCGCGGCGCCCAAACGCCGTGCGCCTCCGAGCACGAGGGGCGCGAGCATTTCGATTACGTGGAATTCACCGAGCCCGTTTTCCTGGAGTGACTCAGGTAGCGCCTCAGGTTCCCGGTCGTACGATGCGGCGAGCAAAGCGTCCAGGGCCTTCTGCAGGCCGGCACGATCGGGAGCAAACGTGCTGTCAGTCAATGACGGGTGTCCATGCCCGCGGCAAGCATGTCCGACTTACCCGCCCGGCGTCAGGTACGGAATGGTTCCCGCGACGTCCGTATCATCGATTGCAAAAAACTGGCTGTTCGTACCCGCCTGGCGAGCCGCTGCATAGGGCGCATAGGCCGGGTCAGAGACGAAAGCCTGCAATGCGTCCATGCTCGGAAACTGGATTACCGCGACCAGGTTTGCGTCGCATGTATCACCCTCGATCGTGGTGATGCTGCCGCTTCTGGACAGGTACTTGCCGCCGTGTTTCGCAACGATTGGGTGGACATTCGTCGCGTAGTCCGGAATCCAGCCATCGTCATTCACTTTCACTTGTGCAATGAGGTAATGGGCCATTCTCAGTCACTCCCTATTCTTATTGGTCTTATTGGTCTTGTTTATGCGTCGCCGGGAACGCGATTCAGGCCGCCGAGATGGACAGGCCAACATCCGACAGGGACTGTAACATTTCGCGGCCGATGTCAGGCTTCTTCCAACGCTCAATCCTGCTCGATTGACGTCTTCTTCTTGGCCTTTTGCCAGCGCTCTTCCAGCGCTCGAATATCCAGACTGGCCAGCCGCTCATCGTGCTCCAGGCTCTCGGCTTCCATGGCCCGGAATCGTCGCTCGAATTTCCGGTTGGCGGCCGACAACGCGTTTTCCGGGTCCACCTTAAGATGGCGGGCAAGGTTGACCACCGAGAACAGAAGATCGCCCATCTCCTCCTCAATGTCGGCGAACTGCCCGGAGCACTCCGCCGCCGATAGCTCGGCAAGCTCCTCAGCTATCTTGGCACGCACGCCCTGCGTGTCAGGCCAATCGAAACCAACCGCTGCCGCCCGTTGGCCAAGTTTTTGAGCCCTTTTCAACGCCGGGAGTGCCACAGGCACCCCCGCTAACGCACTGGCATCATCGCCACCTTGCTTTGCCGCCCTTTCCGCCGCTTTGATTTGCTCCCAGGCACCCGGCTGCGGACCTTCTTCGCGTTCCTCCTCGGTACCGAATACATGCGGATGACGTCTGATCATTTTCTCGTTTATGGTCAACGCGACAGCCTCGAAATCGAAGTATCCTTGCTCTGCGGCCATCTGTGCGTGAAATGCGACCTGGAACAACAGGTCGCCGAGCTCATCCTTCAGGTCCCCCATATCGCCGCGCTCAATGGCATCGGCCACCTCGTACGCCTCTTCGATCGTATAAGGGGCAATCGTCGAAAAGTCCTGCTGCAGGTCCCACGGGCACCCGGACTCCCTGTCTCTGAGGTCTGCCATTACTTGAAGTAATTTATTGATTTCAGTCATAACTGATTGTTTAAATTACTAACTAGTAACTGCCTTAAAGTCATGAGCATGCCCGCCGTTGCGCCCCAGATCTGGTGGCCATCATAGTGAAACGTGGTCACAGGAAACCTCGTGCCACGAAATTCCCGTTCGGAATGGACAGCGTTCCGGCTGTCCATCAGGAAGTCGAGCGGAGCCTCAAATGCCGATTCAACTTCCCCGGGATCGACTCGCAGCCTGAATTCACTACTCACGAAGCCGATCACCGGTGTCACTGCAAAACCCGTTACCGTGAGTGTCGGACGCAGGAATCCGGCTATTTCGACTTCTTCCGGGCGGATGCCGACTTCTTCATGAGCCTCCCGCAAGGCAGTCCGGGATATGTTCTCATCACGTTTCTCCATTCCACCACCGGGAAAACTAATCTGTCCGGCATGGTGCCGGAGCGCCGCTGAGCGCTCGGTTAGCAATACGGCGAGTGAGCTGCCGCGCTCGATAATGGGTATCAAAACCGCGGCGGCCCTTAAATTCGCACTCAACTCACGCACCGCCTTTTCCGGCAGGCGGTTCTGCATGTCCGTCACATCAACTGCGAGCGGATCATCCGGCATGCGAGTACCGGACAATCGCCGACGAATTTCGTCCGCGCTAATTGACCGCAGTGCATCCGGCATCAGTGTCTGATGCCGCCCTCGGTAAGGGCAGCCGGATCCAACAGGCGATCAAGCTCCTCGTCAGTGAGATCGGTTTCCTCCCGCGCCACATCCTTGACAGAACGCCCTTCTGCATAGGCTTTTTTCGCGATCGCGGCGCCCTTCTCGTAACCGATGACCGGGTTCAGTGCCGTTACCAGTATTGGATTGCGCCCCACCGCCTCGTCAATTTTGTCCTGATTCACGGTGAAACCTGCGATGGCTTTGTCTGCAAGGCAGGTACTTGCGTTAGCCAGTATCTCGATACTTTGCACCAGGTTGTGCGCGACCACCGGCAACATTACGTTCAGCTGAAAATTACCCGACTGCCCGGCAATCGTGATGGTCGCGTCATTGCCTATAACCTGTGCGCAAACCATTGCCACCGCCTCAGGAATGACCGGGTTCACTTTGCCAGGCATGATGCTGGAACCCGGCTGCAGTGACGGCAGTGCAATCTCGCCAATGCCCGCAAGCGGTCCGGCATTCATCCAGCGCAGGTCATTCGCTATTTTGGTCAGGCTCACGGCGAGGGTCCTTAGCTGCCCGGAAGTCTCAACGGCAGTGTCCTGACTGCTCAGGGCTGCGAAAAGCGAGGTCGCTGGCTTGAAGCTCACCCTGGTTTTCTCCTCGAGCAGCTTTGCCACCTTCTCGCCAAACAGGGGATGCGCGTTGATCCCCGTGCCGACCGCGGTGCCGCCCTGCGCCAGTCCTGTCAGCCGGATCATCGTCTCATTAAGGCGTTCAATCGCCTGCTCAATTTGCGCCCGCCATCCAAGTAACTCCTGCCCCATCGTTACCGGCATCGCATCCATGAGATGTGTTCGCCCGGTCTTCACGACGTTTTTCGTCTCCTCGGCCTTTTTTTCGAGGACTTTCGACAAGTGCTTCAGAGCCGGCAATAACCGGTCCGCTATCCCACAGGCCGCACTGACATGAACGCAGGTCGGAATGACATCGTTACTGCTTTGACTCATATTCACGTCGTCATTTGGATGCACGGCAGCACCCAGGTATTCGGTTGCAAGGGTCGCAATTACTTCGTTTGCGTTCATATTCGAACTGGTTCCCGAACCGGTTTGAAAAACATCGATCGGAAAATGTTCGTCGTGCAACCCCTCAGAAACTTCGAGTGCCGCGCGCTGGATAGCAACCGCTTTGTCTGAAGTCACCAGGCCAAGCTCGGCGTTGGCCCCTGCGGCCGCCCACTTGACCAGCCCCAGAGCGTAAATAAACTGTCGCGGCATCTGCATGCCGCTGATCGGAAAGTTGTCCACGGCTCGCTGTGTTTGTGCGCCCCATAACGCCTCTTCCGGAACCTGTAGTTCGCCCATGCTGTCGCGAACTGTGCGGAATTTTTTCTTACTCATTGTTTAGCAGTCTCCAGGTGCGCCTTACCGGCGTCACCGTCTAATGAATGTCTGACCATTGGTGTATGATTCGCGCTTTGCGGCCGCAAGTCTAGTGTTGCGGGGCTCGATTCTTGCTTCAGGAATATGATGGAACGTAACAGACTCAGAGCGCTGTCTCCGGCAGATGGCAGATACGCTGACAAGGTAAACGGACTGCGCGATATCCTGAGTGAGTATGGCCTGATCCGCTACCGTGTGCTGGTCGAGGTCCGCTGGCTGCAGTGGCTAGCGGACGAACCATTGATCATCGAGCTCCCACCGCTGTCATCGGTCATGAAGGATGTGCTGAACGATGTTGTGGATCGATTCACAGCGGATGACGCCGAACGGGTAAAGCGTATCGAGGCAACGACGAATCATGACGTCAAAGCCGTTGAATACTTCATCAGGGAAAAGATCGGTGCCGGCGGCGACACGCAGGGACTGAGCGAGTTTATCCATTTTGCCTGCACGTCCGAGGACATTAACAACCTCGCCTATGCGCTCATGCTGCGCACCGCAAGGGACGACGTATTGCAGCCGCAAATGCGCGAGCTGTCGGCAAAGCTTCGTGCGATGGCCGCGGAATATGCAGATCTCCCGATGCTGTCGCGCACACATGGACAGACAGCAAGTCCAACAACGGTTGGCAAAGAAATCGCGAATGTTATCGAACGATTATCGCGCGCCAGAAAGCAGCTGGCTGACGTTGAGATTCGAGGCAAATTCAATGGTGCCGTTGGCAACTTCAACGCACATGTTGCGGCCTATCCGGATGTTGACTGGTTTGCCGTTGGGAACAACTTTGTCAGGTCACTCGGCCTGGATCCGAACACGCACACAACACAGATTGAGCCGCACGACTGGACGGCAGAGTATTGTCACGCCGTCATACGATATAACTCTGTCCTGCTGGATTTTTGTCGCGATATCTGGAGCTACATCTCGATTGGCTACTTTCGACAAAAGATCGCAGCCGACGAAGTTGGCTCATCGACGATGCCGCACAAGGTAAACCCGATCGATTTTGAAAATGCCGAAGGCAATCTCGGGCTTGCGAACGCGATGCTCGATCACTTCGCAGTCAAGTTACCGATTTCAAGATGGCAGCGAGACCTTACTGACTCAACCGTGCAGAGAAACTTCGGCCTGGCGCTGGGCTACGTCATGATTGCCATCAGTTCGATGGTCAAGGGTCTGCGAAAGCTTCAGGCAGATCCACAAGTGATCGGCGCGGACATCGACGCAGCCTGGGAGGTACTTGCGGAACCGATCCAGACGGTCATGCGCCGCTACGGCATCGCCGAGCCCTACGAGAAACTAAAGGCGTTGACGCGGGGCCAGGCTGTAACGAAGGCGTTGCTGCAGGATTTTATTCGCACGCTGGACATACCCGATGATGAGAAAACCCGGCTCCTGGGCATGACACCGTCAAATTACACCGGGATCGCGGCCGAACTGGCAAAGAAACTGACTTGATCGGTTAAGCCCGTTGCTATTGCCAGAATCGATGTCGCCGGAAGAATTCCTCGCGAATTACTGGCAAAAACGCCCGGTTCTCATGCGCCAGACGCTCGGCCAGACCGCACTGCCAACGCTGGAACCTGACGAGCTGGCGTGGCTTGCCACGCAGCCGGACGTTGAGTCCCGCATCGTGTTTACTGAAGGCGCTGATTCCGGAGTCGCATATCGTTTGCAACACGGCCCGTTCGAGGAAGACTATTTGAGTGCGCTTCCGGACGACGACTGGACGTTACTGGTGCAGGATGTGGATAAGCACCTGCCAGATTTTAGCGCCTGGTTCGAACAGGTGTCGTTTATTCCAAAATGGCGAATTGACGACTTAATGGTTAGTTTTGCAGCACCCGGAGGCAGCGTCGGACCGCACAAGGACAACTACGACGTATTTCTGTGTCAGGGCGCTGGTGCCCGTCAGTGGCGCATCAGCGAAGATCGTTCCGTGCCGCCGGACGATAATGCGACCGACCTGGCCCTGTTAAGGCCATTTTCAGAAACGGCGACGCATGCTTGTACTCGTGGCGACATCTTGTATCTGCCGCCGGATATTCCACATTGGGGAATTGCAACAGACAGATGCACGACCTATTCCATCGGCATGCGAGCGCCTGACAAGACCGAGCTTGCAGTCTGTGCATCACGAGTGCTTTCACAGGTGTCGGTCAAGCAGTCTCTCAAAGCGGACACCGGCGATAGCCAGTTTTACGCCGATCCCGACCTGGGTCCGCATGAAAGCGCCGGGACGCGAATATCGGGGCGTTCGATCGAACGACTATTTGAACAAAAACTCATTGATAGCGGTCTTGGCGCGCATCGGGCAGCCATCGTCTTCGGTTCACAGATTACGGACCCCAAAGCCTGGCTGGATCCGGATAAGCCGTCGAATGGCGAAATACGGCGTGCAATGACCGGAATTGAGGCGCTCAGCGTGCACGGTATGGCGCGGCTGGCCTGGTACGAGGAGAATGAGATCGGGATTGCGTTCGTTAATGGTGAAGCACGCGACAGCGACCCGGCGTGTATCCTTTTTTTCCGCCAGCTTTGCGACGATGGCAACCTACAACCTGCGCAAATTCAGGAACTTAACAACTCAATCGCCGGTTCTGCATTCCTGGGCTGGTTGCTGGAACAGGGGACCTTCGACCTGGGGGCGAACAATGAATGAGAACGGTTCTCACCCAGGCTGTGTCAGTAAAACGTGACACAGTTACCACCGCAGCTGCCAGGGCACCCGGTAAAATTTCTGTCCCGGGGGCCACTCTACATAAGAATCCGATAACCGATGGAAGAAGCTCGAGAAAAAGGTCGTCGATGGGTCATTTCGACCAAAGATGAAATGCGACAGGCGGTCAATGACGTCGCCAGTGAAGCGACTCGCAAGTTATCGATTTTTACGCACGATCTCGATCCGGGCATTTATGACGATCCGGACTTTCTGGAAATCGTCAAACATCTCGTGCTATCCCAAGCCTATTCTCGAATTCGCGTCTTGATCGCGGACCCGGCGCGTGCCATTAAGAATGGCAACAACTTCGTGCACCTCGGTCGAAGACTGAATACCTACATTGAATTTCGCCACGTTCGCGAAGACTTGCGGACGCACGCCGAATCATTCTGTATCGCGGATGAGACGGCCCTCGTCTATCGTCTGCAACACCAGCGCTGGGAAGGTATTGCAGACACTTATGAGCCCGCAGTCGCCAGGCTCTACGGAAAAATGTTTGACGAAATCTGGCAGGCCAGTGAAGTCGAAATCGAATTTCGCCAGCTAGGCATATAACAACCAACAATAGAGAGTGCCGTGCTACCTACTGATCTCACCGTATCGGCCATCGTCGAAAATGATGGCAAGTTTCTCATCGTCGAAGAACGCGCATCCGGCATTGTTGTCATCAATCAGCCCGGCGGACACATCGAAGCCGGTGAAACGCCCGAACAGGCGACCGAACGCGAGGCTCTGGAAGAGTCGGGATGCACGATCAGCGTCAATGGCCTGCTCGGCGTTTATTTGTGGATACATCCACAGACGCGACAGAATTATTTGCGCATCGCCTATACCGCTGACCTGAAAGAAGTTGACGTGAACCGCAAACTGGACGACGGCGTGTGCGCTGTACACTGGTACTCGATCAGCGACGTACAACGCCGTAAAAAGGACTTACGCACGCCGATGGTCCTGCGGTCGATCGAAGACTATCTCGCGGGCCACAGGCAGCCCGAGACAATTCTGGCGGGCATGATGCCCGTCCAGCAGAACGTAGACCAGGTACTCGCTAACGCCGCACTGGTCTAGTTCACTTCACCGACAGTGACCGATCGCGGCAGAAGCCCGCTTTGCCCGCTACCTTGTCCGCGGTTTCGAGTTCGGTGCAAATTGACCTTTAGTGCAGCAATTGTCAGTTCGCAACTGCCCGCAGGCGATTATTGATTTCTCCAGGCAAATCCGGCTTTGCCTGCGAATCGAAAACGTGACCTCAAATTTCACCGCCATTCGCTAATCGTTCCGGTTAAAATATCCGGAGATGACCAAGTCTCACACCAAGCTTAAGGGCAAACGAATCATCCTTGGCCTCTCGGGAGGCGTCGATTCCGCCGTTGCTGCAATCCTCCTGCAGGAACAGGGCGCCGAGGTTCAGGCGCTGCATATGACCAACTGGGAGGACGACGACGGCTATTGCACAGCAGCCGACGATCTCCAGGATGCACGCCAGATCTGCGAGCAACTGGGAATCACACTTCATCACGTTAACTTTGCCCGCGAATATCGCGAGCAGGTATTTACAAATTTCCTCGCCGAGTACCGTGCTGGTCGGACGCCGAATCCGGACGTCTTGTGTAACCGCGAAATCAAATTTGGCACGTTCCTCGAATATGCGAAGAGACTGGGCGGGGACATGATTGCCACAGGACACTACGCCCGAACGGCAACCAATAAGGGTGTCACGCACCTGCTTAAAGCGAAGGACCTGGAGAAAGATCAGAGCTACTTCCTGCATGCTGTAAATGCCGATGCTTTGGCAGAAACGGTGTTTCCGCTCGGAGAGCTGCTGAAGTCCGAGGTCCGACAGCGCGCAAGAGATCACGCATTGACGGTACATGGCAAAAAAGACAGTACCGGCATCTGCTTTATCGGGGAGAGGCCATTTCGGGAATTCCTTTCTCGCTACATCCCCGCCAACCCCGGCGCCATAAAGACGCCTGAAGGCACACTAGTGGGCGAACATCATGGATTGATGTTTTACACGCCAGGGCAACGTCAGGGGCTGGGTATCGGCGGCCGACAGGATTCCGGTGACGAGCCATGGTATGTCGTGGCAAAAGAACCGACTGCAAATGAGCTGATCGTCGTTCAGGGCGAGCATCCACTTCGTTACCACACGGGTTTGGAGGCGGTCGACGCATGCTGGATCAACGCGTCCCCGCCAGGGGCGTTATCCTGCGCAGCCAAGATTCGTTATCGCCAGGGTGATCAGGCTTGCCGCGTGAGTATCCCCCCGTCCGGACGGCTCACGGTCACCTTCGAAAAGCCGCAAACGGCCGTTGCGCCGGGACAATACGTGGTTTTTTATGACGGCGACCGTTGCCTCGGTGGCGCCGTCGTAGACCGCGCAATCAGTGCCGAAGACTCGATGCTAAAAACCGGCTAAGGCGCTATAATGCCGGCCCACTTCGGGCTCAACGCAACTTGACCCGGCGGTGGACAACTCAAACTCCCGGAGAAGAAAATCATGACCGACAGCTTCGGCGCTCGTTCAACGCTCAACGTGGGCGGCAAGGACTACGAAATTTACAAACTGGACGCGGTTAAAGAAGGCCACGTCGCACGGCTGCCCTACTCGCTCAAGATTCTGCTGGAGAATCTGCTGCGTTTCGAGGACGGCCGGGATGTCACCCGCGACAATATTCTTGCGTTGGCGAACTGGGACCCGAAAGCGGCACCCGATACCGAGATATCTTTTACCCCGAGCCGGGTTATCCTGCAGGATTTTACCGGCGTACCGGCGGTGGTTGATCTGGCCGCGATGCGCGACGCAGTCGTCAAACTGGGCGGAAAGGCCGACAGTATCAATCCGCTCTCGCCGGCCGAGCTGGTTATCGATCATTCGGTGCAGATTGATCGATACGGGTCCGCCGATTCGCTTGACCTGAACAACAAAATCGAATTCCAGCGCAATCGCGAACGTTACTCATTTTTGCGCTGGGGCCAGGGTGCATTCAAAAACTTCCGGGTTGTGCCGCCCAATACCGGAATCGTCCACCAGGTCAACCTGGAATACCTTGCCAGGGTCGTTTTTGACGCCGAAAAAGACGGCACGCGCAGCGCTTACCCGGATACCGTGGTAGGAACGGATTCTCACACGACGATGATCAACGGCATCGGCGTACTTGGCTGGGGCGTCGGCGGCATTGAGGCTGAGGCCGCGATGCTCGGTCAGCCGATCACGATGCTGATACCGAATGTCATCGGCTTCAAGCTTTCCGGCGCACTGAAAGAAGGCACGACAGCGACCGATCTCGTGCTGACGGTCACGGAGATGTTGCGCAAAAAAGGCGTTGTCGGAAAATTTGTTGAATTCTACGGCGATGGACTCGATCATCTGCCGCTGGCGGATCGGGCCACGCTGGGCAACATGTCTCCCGAGTTCGGCAGCACCTGTGCAATTTTTCCGATCGACGGTGAAACGCTTCGCTACCTGGAGCTCTCCGGCCGAGATGCCGGGCACATCAAACTCATCGAAGAATACGCCAAGGCGCAGGGCATGTGGCGCCACACGGGGCAGGAGGATCCGCTGTATTCAGACACGCTGGAACTCGACATGGGAACGGTGGAACCGAGTCTTGCCGGGCCGAAACGTCCCCAGGACAGAATCCCGCTGAGCGTCGCTGATTCTACCTATCGCGAACACCTGGCGAAGATGACAGCCGATCGCGAGACCGGAGGCACGGCAAGTATCAGTCTTGACGGCCAACCGGTCGAACTCGCCGACGGTGCCGTCTTGATTGCGGCAATTACGAGTTGTACCAACACTTCAAACCCGGCGGTTATGATCGCGGCAGGCCTGCTCGCCAGGAATGCGCGGGAGAAGGGCCTGAAATCCAAGCCGTGGGTTAAAACCAGCCTGGCGCCCGGCTCCAAGGTCGTCACCGACTACCTGGAGAAGTCCGGGCTGGATGATGACCTGGAAGCGCTCGGCTTCTATACGGTTGGCTACGGCTGCACCACCTGCATTGGCAACTCCGGGCCATTGCTGCCCGAGATCTCTGCTGGCGTTACCGATGGCAATATCGTCGGCTGCAGCGTGCTGTCCGGCAACCGCAACTTTGAAGGCCGGATCCATCCGCTGGTGCAAATGAACTTCCTGGCATCGCCGCCTTTAGTCGTCGCCTATGCACTTGCCGGCTCGATGGAGGTCAACTTGTTCAAGGATTCGTTGGGTGACGACGCAGACGGTAACCCGGTCTATCTCAAGGACATCTGGCCCAATCAAAAAGAAGTTCAAGCGGCAGTTGGGAAAAACATAAACTCCGCCATGTTCAAAACGAGCTACGACGGCGTTTTCGACGGGGACGAAAACTGGAACAGTATCGACTCGCCCGAGGGAGAGATTTATACGTGGGCACCCGATTCGACCTACGTCAGAAACCCGCCGTATTTCGAAGGCATGACGCTCGATACCCGGCCCGTTAGTGATATTCAGGGCGCGCGTGTGCTGGCATTGCTGGGCGACTCGGTGACAACCGACCACATATCGCCGGCTGGCAGCATTGCCGCCGACAGCCCGGCGGCAAAGTACCTGCAGGCGAACGGCGTAAAACCGGTGGACTTCAATTCCTATGGTTCACGGCGCGGCAATCACGAAGTCATGATGCGAGGCACCTTCGCCAATATCCGGCTGCGGAATCAGCTGGCACCGGGCACGGAAGGCGGATGGACATGTCATCAGCCAAGCGGCGAACAGATGTCGATTTACGACGCCGCGTTGAAATACCAGCAGGATGGCGTGCCCCTTGTAGTGCTTGCCGGCGCAGAATATGGCACCGGATCATCACGGGACTGGGCAGCAAAAGGAACCATGCTGCTTGGCGTGAAAGCGGTAATTGCCAAGAGTTACGAACGCATCCATCGCTCGAACCTCATCGGAATGGGCGTGCTGCCTCTGCAGTTCATGCAGGGCGAAGGCGCCGATTCGCTCGGCTTGACGGGCCATGAAGTGTTCGATATCAGCGGGCATGCAGACGCGAATTCCGACACGGTGACCGTTACCGCGACGCCGGACGGAGGCGACTCCATCACGTTCACAGCCAAGATTCGGATCGACACGCCCAAAGAGCGCGATTATTTTGAGCACGGAGGTATCCTCCATTACGTCCTCCGACAACTCGCCGCAGCCTGAAACCCAGTCACATGACGCGATACGGCGTTACGAATCAGCGCGAAAAACACACATATGAGTCTTATATGCTCCGTTTCCCAGCTGATTCGTGCCTTGTCTCGCACTCATGTGAACGATTTTAGCCAGTAGAAAGTGGCAATCCCGCACGGCGCTATTACCGCTCTTCGGGATGCGCAGCAGGTATTCGTCCTGACCGGGTCAGGCGTGTCCGCGGAGAGTGGCGTGCCAACCTTTCGGGACGCCCAAAGCGGACTCTGGGCGCGATACAACCCGCTTGAGCTCGCGACACCGGAGGCATTTCTCAATGATCCCGCCCTCGTGTGGCGCTGGTATCGCTGGCGCCGGGAGCTGGTTGCGAAAGCAGTCCCGAACGCCGGCCATCGGGCACTCGTACGTCTTGCCGAAATGGTGCCGGACCTGATGCTGGTCACCCAGAATGTCGATGGCCTTCACCAGAAGGCCGGCAGTTCGGGCGTCATCGAGTTTCACGGCAATCTCTTTGAAACCCGCTGCTTCAACGAAAATGTAATCGTCGCCGACGTTGACGAGAACGCGGATGTGCCATCCTGTCCGCAGTGCGGCGGCATGTTGCGACCGGGCGTAGTCTGGTTCGGCGAAGCGATACCCGCCATGGCAATGGAAACCGCATCGGAGGCCTCCGGGCGTAGCGACGTCTTCCTGTCTGTCGGCACATCGTCCACAGTGTGGCCGGCAGCCGGACTGGCGCAGAACGCGGCACGCAATGGCGCCACCGTCATAGAAATAAATCCTGAAGCAACGCCTCTGTCAGCGGGAAGCCATTGCAGTCTGCAGGGAAAATCAGGCGAGGTGCTGCCGGAACTGATAGATTGTCTGTCACTCTAACAAGAAATGCCGCCCATGATTTTCAAGAAGAAAAAGTCCGCCGAGGACATCGCACGCCGACCAATATGGCGCAAGATTACCGCGTACGCCCTGCTCGTTTTGGTGGTCATCAATATCGGCTTTGGCTGGTACTGGTCACGAACGCCCGACATTTTCTGGGTCAACGAACTGGCCGCCAGTAATCAGAATGTGGTCGGTTATTCAACCACCGACACGCTGATTCGCGTGGCCGAAACGCTGCTGGAAAAGCCCGGCGGATATCTCACCAACGATGTCACACCGCCCAGCGTTTTCCTGGACAATATTCCTAACTGGGAGTTAGGTGTCGTACAGCAGGTGCGCGACCTGGCGCGAGTAATCCGCAATGACTACAGTCGCAGCCAGTCCCAGTCGCGTGAAGATTCAGGCCTCGCGATCGCCGAACAGAAATTCTTTTTCGATAATGATTCCTGGATATTGCCACGGACCGAGACCGAGTATCGTATCGCCATTGAAGGGTTCAGGACCTACCGGGACAGCCTGGCTGGAATGAACGCAGAGGAAGCACAGTTTTTTTCACGTGCCGATAATCTCCGGGAATGGCTGGCGCAGGTTGAAAAGCGCCTGGGAAGCCTCACCCGAAGGCTCGGCGACAGCGTGGCAACCGACGTCATCAATACGGATCTCGCGGGCGATCGGGCCGCAGAAGCCAATACCACGCTGCCCGACAAAGTTAATGTCCGCACGTCCTGGTTCGAAATCGATGATGTGTTTTTTGAGGCGCGAGGCGCTGCCTGGGCACTCGTCCATTTCTTTCGCGCCGTTGAATTCGACTTCGCCCACGTACTCGCTGACAAGAATTCGGAGGTGAGCGTGCGCCAGATCATCAGGGAACTCGAAGCGAGCCTGAAACCGCTGAGTTCCCCGATGGTGATGAATGGCGGCGGCTACGGGGTGTTTGCCAACCATTCGCTGGTCATGGCCAACTACCTGGCGCGCGCCAATGCAGCCATAATCAACCTGCGCGAATTGCTCGACCAAGGGTAATGAATAACATTATATTTATTCAATAACTTATTGTTTTACCTAATATACTCCTAGCCAGTTCGGCACGTCACGCCACGATTCGCCGAGGCGACGATCAAGTGATCGATAGCCTGGCTCAAAGCGGGATACCAGCTTCCAGAAGCGTTTCGAATGATTCATATGCCGCCCGTGGCAGAGCTCATGGACCATCAGGTAGCGAGTCAGCTCCGGCGCGAGGAACAGCAAGCACAGGTTCAGGCTTATCGTGCCGCTGGAACTGCGACTCCCCCAGCAGGTACGTTGCAGTCGTATATGGATCTTCTCGTAAGGCGTTTCGGTGCGCAGTGACAAAGCGTGCAAGCGTGGTTCAAATGCCTTTCTGGCGATCCCGGACAACCAGCGCCTGAGCGCTTTCACGCATTCCGTATCATTACTCGTATTGCCGCTCAATGTCAGAATGTTGTTAGCAAAGCGGTAGCGCACCGTCTTTGTGCCGTCTTCTGCTCGATAGATCACTATTACCCGCGAATCGATTGTCGGCAGATTGATCTGCCTGGGCAGCATGAACGATTCGGGCGTGTAATTCTGGGCAAACGAATCCCGCGCGCGATCGATCCAGCCCTTGTTCTCTTCTACAAAGGCCTTGACCACCTTTGCGCTGGTACGGCGTGGCACTACAACTTCAACCCGACCACGCGGAAAGACCTTGATAGAAAGGCGTTTGGCGCGTGCGCTCACGCGCACGGAAAAGCCAGGCACCTGACCCGGCTCTTCGCGCTCTGGTTCGAATAACAGTAGTTGTCGGGCCGATTTATGCACGACCGGATTCTAACCGGCTATGCACTCCTGTTGCAGCCTGCATTTTTTATTGGTCGGGATCTAGGGACGCCTGCCACTGAATCGCACGGCATCATCCATACTCAGCTCGCCCCGAACGCCACCAACTTCGGCGGATTCGCTGATGAAAAGCTCGACTTCCCGCTCCAGCCTGATCTGGCCCATGACCGTGGAATTCGGCCCGATGATTATGATCGGTTTACGGCGCTTCTTTTTCCAGCCCCATCCCCGGGGCTCTTCCACGATCAAATCACCACGCAACGTCGAATTGTCCGTCAGAGTGACATCTCCGTTAACCGTCTCCAGATTGCCACCTATTTCCGCGCCGACCACGGTGATTTCGCCATTCACATTGCTCACGTCATCGACAACGCTCGTGCCCTTATCCAGGCTGATCTTGCCGTTGACGACGGATACTTCGCCGCCAACCGTTACTTCTTCGCCAAGCCGGATGGAACCATTGACGCTGGTTACATCCTCCGCTGTAACGCCAGCAGCGACCCGGATACTGCCATTGACCGTTTCGGCGTCTTCGACGCGCGAATTCTCATCGATTCGAATGGTGCCGTTCACCGTTTCCACGGAACCCGTAATAGTCGCGTTCTTACCAATGGTGATGCTGCCATTGACCGTCGATACCCCGTCGGATTCAGCCCCGTCAGCCACTTTGATGCTCTTGTTGACATTAAAAGCGAATACCGGGACTGCGAAGCACAGTGCGACGGTGGCGATGCAGAGGGACAAGCGTTTGGGATTTCGCCTCATTATTGATTCCTCAAATCAGGTGACAGTGGATCAAAACCGGTCTTTATGCAGCTTAGATACCGCTCACAAGCGTTTGGTTGCAAACGCGCCAGTCGTTTATCTATGCGGGCATTGCCTGAGAGGGTAACCTTACGCCCCTTGCCCGTGCTCTTGCACCAGCCGTGACGAAAAAAGCCATGCAGATAGCCCTCGAGGCCAAAAACCTGGTCAAACAATACCCCGAGGTCCTGGCCGTGGATGACGTGTCCTTTGCCGTCCGTGAGGGCATTTGTTTTGGCCTGCTAGGTCCCAACGGCGCAGGCAAGACAACCACTGTCGAGATCATGGAGGGTGTGACGCCAGCCTCCAGAGGTGAAGTCTGGTACTACGGATCACCGGCCGGCGAACGATTTCGCGAGGAAGCGGGAATTCAGTTTCAGAATACGGCGTTGCAGGATTACATTACCGTAAAGGAAACACTGGAGATGTTTCACAGCCTGTATGACCGCAGGGCTGATCTGGACCACATTATTGAGCAGTGCTCGCTCAGCGCCCTCCTGGACCGTGACAATCGCAAATTATCCGGCGGCCAGCGACAACGCCTGCTGCTCGGTGTTGCCCTGGTTAACCGGCCGCGCCTGGTGTTTCTGGATGAACCCACAACCGGACTTGATCCACAGGCCCGACGTAATTTCTGGGACTTGGTCAAGGGCATTCGGGATGAAGGCACAACCGTTATCCTGACCACGCACTATATGGAAGAGGCTGAAATTCTCTGTGACGAGATCGCAATCATGGAAGCAGGCAAGATTATCATCCAGGGCAAGCCCAACGATTTGCTCCATCAGCACTACAAGAACGTCATCATCGAACTGCCGATCGCTGAATTCTCCGGTGATCTCAGCACGCTCGAACACCGGGTCCTTGAAACTCAGGGTGTGATCGAAATAGAAACCAACAATGTCAACGACACGCTTCGCGAACTTGCCGCGCTGACATCAGGGCTCAATCGGATGAAAATCAGACAACCAAACCTCGAAGACCTTTTTCTCGATCTGACGGGTCATTCGCTGCGAGCCTGAGCCATGTTGAAACGTATTTACGCGATTTTTCGCGCCCGCAACCTGGAGTTCGTGCGCGACAGAGGCTCGATGAGCTGGAACCTCATACTGCCGGTTGCACTTATGTTCGGGCTCTCGTTCATATTCAGCAATGAGCGCGCCGAATACACCGTTGGCGTGCTGAATGCCGATACGACAGCCGCCGAACCCGACCACCCGTTTCTCGATACCCGCTACATCGAATTCGTCAATGTCGATGACCGTGACGACGCGCTGCGCAAGGTATCGAGACATCAGCTGGATCTGCTCGTCGATTTGGGAGACGGGAATCAATACTGGGTCAATCCTGACTCACCCAAAGGCTATTTTGTGGAGTTCGCACTTTTGCAGGCCGATGCCGGTATCGGCGGGACACTCTCGAGGTCGCAGATCGAAGGTGATGCGGTCCGTTACGTCGATTGGGTCCTGCCCGGCATTCTTGGCATGAACATGATGTTCAGCAGTCTTTTCGGTGTTGGCTACGTGGTGGTGCGCTATCGAAAGAACGGATTCCTGAAACGCCTGCGCGCGACGCCGCTGCGCGCCTACGAGTTCGTCATAGCACAGGTGGCATCCAGGCTCGTACTGATATTTACGTTCACGTCTTTTGTATTTATCGGCACGAAATACTTTCTCGATACGCGGGTTGATGGCAGCTATGGCTTATTACTGCTAATCCTCCTGTTGGGCGCTATCACGCTGGTCTCGCTCGGACTATTGATCTCCGCCCGGGTTACCAGTGAAGAGCTCGCCGGCGGGCTACTGAACCTGGTGACCTGGCCAATGATGATGCTGTCCGGTGTCTGGTTTTCCCTGGAGGCCGCCAGCGACTGGGTGCGCCAGTTGGCCGCCATTTTTCCTTTGACGCATATCCTCAATGCGGCGCGCGCAGTGATGCTTGACGGCGCCGGACTGACGGAAATCCTGCCGGAGCTGGCAACGCTGGCTGTGATGAGTGGCGCCTTTCTCACGCTCGGCGCCATCACGTTTCGCTGGCACCCTCGCTGACGGCCAACTGACATGCAGCTCATTGATATCGGCGCCAATCTGACGCATGACAGCTTTGATCGGGACCGTCAGGATGTGATTCAGCGCGCCCTGGATGCCGGTGTGCGACGCATGGTTTTGACCGGCGCGAGCGCGCAAGGCAGCAAAGATGCAGTCGCACTCGCGGAGTCCCAACCCGGGCTGATGTTCGCAACCGCTGGCGTACATCCTCATCATGCCGCTGATTATTCAGTCAGCGTCCACCAGCTGCTGTGTGAATTGACGGCGCATGAACTCGTAGTAGCAGTGGGCGAGTGTGGTCTGGATTACTTTCGTAATTTTTCGCCGCGGGATGCACAACGTTACGCGTTCGAACGGCAACTGGAAATTGCCGCTGAAACGCGACTGCCGCTGTTCTTGCACCAGCGCGATGCGCACGAGGACTTTATAGAGATACTGGAGCCGCGCTTAGATGACCTCTCGCAAGCGGTTGCGCATTGCTTCACGGGTGACGAGGCGCACCTCCGAAAATATATCGATATGGACCTGCATATCGGCATCACTGGCTGGATATGCGACGAACGAAGAGGTGCACATCTCAAAGAGATCGTCCACTTGATTCCCGACGACCGCCTGATGCTGGAAACTGACGCGCCCTACCTGCTGCCGCGCACGCTCCGACCGAGGCCGTCAGGTCGACGCAACGAGCCGTCGTTCCTGCCGGAAGTATTGCGAGTCGTCGCGGATGCGCGTGGTCAGTCGATGGACGAACTTGCCGCACTGACGACGGCAACGGCTACCCGCTTCTTTGACCTTCCGGACCCTTAACGCGGCACGAGGGCGATAACCCGGACTGGCCCACCGGAACCTCCCTCGATCTTCATTGGCAGTGCCATGATCACGCTTCCCGTCGCGGGTAACGCAGCCAGGTTCGTCAGGTTCTCGAGATTCGGAACGCCCTGCGCCGCCCCTATCTGGTGCACAATAAAATCCTGCGAACGACCATAGTCGACCGATGCGGTATCAATTCCAAGCATACCGGCGCGACGGTCCTCGACCAGCAGGCGAGTTGCAGCAGCACCAAAACCAGGAAACCGGAGATTGCTTGCATCACCCGGAGTATCGTCTCCAAGATAGTCCATTGCATCCGGCCAACGCGTGCTCCAGTCTGTTCTCATCAGCACTATCGTGCCCGCAGCGATCATTCCGTGACTTTGTTCGAACTGCTCTATATCGGCTACCGTTAACCGATAATTTTGATCCTGCGCTGCCTTGGTGGAAACATCGATAACAACGGCCGGGGCAATCAGATCTTCAATCGGCAATTCGTCAGTCGTTAAGCCCCCCTTGGCGAAGTGCACCGGCGCATCGATGTGCGTACCTCCGTGCTCGGGCGTGCACACCGCGTAGGCAGAATAGAAGTACCCTTGTTCCGTGTCGCCATAGGCAAGGATTTCTTTCTCGAAAGATGTCGGCGACGTTGGCCAATAGAGTGTCGAGTCGCCGTAGGCATGGCTAAGGTCAACGACTGAGTAGTCGGCAACCTCAAATGCCAGCGCTACGTTGGCGAACCCCAGCAGAAACAACCAAACAAGCAGACGATTGCGCATGGAAATACTCCTTTCCCGGCAGTTGCGATAGTGATAATTATAGTCCCGTGAAACCTTAGGCCTGTATAGATATTCCGGCCCTCAACGGTCAGTTGGAAGAAGGGATAATCAGGCGGAAGCCCGGTCAGAAAGCGTCTGTATTTGTTCCCAATGCGGCTTGAATGCCTCTATCTTTACTTTTGCCGCAGCCTTGTCCTGGTCGCCAAACTCACCAAGAAGCTCGTCGAGATTGCATACGAGACTCGGTATGCCTTTGCTGAATGTCGCACCCTCCAGAAAAACGATTCGGCCGGAAACCGGAACCTGTCGCACAATCTGGCGCACCGCTGCAATACGATCGTAAAGTGCGGGCTGTGGGTTGCTGAATGTAAATCGACTGTTGGCACCAATAACAGTCCAGTCCTGCATTTTGTCGCCGCCGAAGACGGCTCCTTCGACATCCTTGATATCAATAATCAATAGTCCCTGGGCGGTCAGAATCAAATGGTCAATCTGGATCTCACCTTCATCGGCCTTTGGGATGACGAGGCCCTGAATGCGTTCAAATGCGATGCTATTCAGAACGCCCGCAAGCGATTGCGTCTGACCGCGCCTCCTGCGCAGCACTATCCAGAGCGCAATCAACAGGGCCGCGACCGCCGCCATTAACCAGCTTGCGGAGATATTTTCTGGCAGGATTTCGTTCATTGCTCGGTGGTCGGCTCCATGCGCTCAACCATCAATGCAGCGCCGATTCAGACTATTGTGGCCAACACCTAATTGCAAGTAGGCTGCGCCCTAGCCGAACCGCTCCTCCAGGGCGGCTTCAAACGCCACCATCGAAGCCTCGATCGGTACAAAATGGCTGGGTCTCTCCAGAATGTCGGCCAGAACAACCGGCAGTGCAATGCTCTCGCCAATTACAGGCTCGACGATCTGCTCGAATTTCGCAGGGTGAGCCGTCGCGACAATGATCCAGTCCTGCGATAAGCGCGACTCATCATCGAGATTTTGCCAAACGTAAGTTGCAGTGGCGGTATGTGGGCAAGAGACGAGGTTCAGGTCGTCAAAATCCTTGCGGATTTGTTGTTTAATCTGCTCATCCGTTACCGATTGCGCGCGAACTTTGCTGGCAAGTTCTTCCGCTTCTCCACCGACATGCCGGAGGCGTTCCATGTTGCTTGGGTTACCAACATCCATTGCCGACGCGAGCGTCTGGATGCTGGCTCGCGGGTCCCAGGCCGCGCCATCGAGATAGTCACTGATAATCCGGTTGGCATTCGTGGCCAGGATGATTTCACCGATAGGCATACCCGTCTCCCGGGCCAGGAAACACGCAAATGCGTTGCCCAGGTTTCCTGTTGGGATAATGAATCCCGGCGCAGTACCGGTTCGGGACCAGTGCAGTGCACTCGCATGAGCATAGTAGATTGCTTGTGGTAGCAGGCGGCCGATATTAATGCTGTTGGCCGAACTGAAGCGATGCTTTGCGGCCAGCGGTCGATTCGCCATAGCGGCCTTCACCATGGCCTGACACTCGTCGAACGTGCCCTGCACCGCCAAAGAGAGAACATTGTTGCTCCAGCACGTCAACTGGTGCGCCTGCCGCGCGGATACCATGCCATCCGGGTAGAGCACGACAACCCGCATTCCCGGCCGACCATCAAACGCAGCCGCGACAGCGCCGCCGGTATCGCCAGACGTCGCCACAAGAATAGTCAGCGGGTTCTCGGCATCACCTTCCAGGCGCGACAGGCATGCGGCAAGGAAGCCGGCGCCGACATCCTTGAATGCAGCAGTAGGCCCGTGATAAAGCTCCAGCATTTCGCAGTTACCGGAAGTTGTGGGCAAAGCAGTCAAGGGAATTGGAAAGTGAAACGTCTCCGCGATGATCTCATCCAAGTGTGCCTCGAGATCGGATCCCTCAAAAAACGGTGACAGGAATGCCCTGGCAGTGACGCCGATTGCATCGATATCCGAGACTTCCGGGAGAACTATCCGGGGCAAGGTTTCCGGCAGAAACAAGCCGCCATTTTCGGCGATGCCCCGCTCCAGCGCCTGATCCAGCGTCACGGACGGACCACCTCTTGTGCTTATGAATCTCATGCGCACTTCTCGATGCAGGCGCCCGGCGAATTCAACGCGCTAATCCAGGCCTGGCATTCGTAACCGAAGTCCTGGCAGGCTTGTGCCATGCTTTCAGCGAGCGTGGCCGCGTCAGCATCAGCGCAAATCGCAAATATGCTTGGGCCGCTGCCAGAGAGAGAACATCCGTAGGCATTTGCCTTCATGGCAGTGTCTTTGACGGCCGGGAAGCACGGTACGGCTGCTGCACGCTGCGGCTCAATTAACTCGTCCCGCAAGCATCGCGCCAAGAGGTCAACGTTATTCTGCTCGCAGGCCGCAATGAAGCCAGCAAGGTAACCCTGTTGTGTCAGCCACTGGTTCATGGAGTATTCGTTGGCAAGGCCCCCCCTCGACTCTGCTGTGTTGACCCGGAGTTCAGGATGAATCAACACACTGCTGATTCCATCGGGAGGCGTCAATGAGATCATTTGCGGCAATAGAACCTGTGGGCAGAGTACCAGCCCGCCAAGCAGGCTCGGCGCTACGTTATCCGCATGCAATCCGCCGCTCGCGAATCTCTCCCCCTGCAACGCCGGCGCCAACAGTTCTTCAATCGCCCAAGGCTCATCCAGCAGTTGATTGACCGCGACGACCGCGGCTACCGCAGACGCAGCGGAACTGCCCATGCCTGACTGCAACGGCACGCCTTTGTGAACGATCAATTCGACCCCCTTTTCGACGCCTGATTCATCCAACAACGATTGCGCGGCGATCGATGCGGTGTTCTCGTTCGCATTGCTCGAGAGCTCAGCGTGAATTTCTCCGTCCAGTCCACGAACTTCCTTGATCGTTACGCCGGCGGCATCGATTTCTCTCGCTGATACCCGATCTCCCGCCCCCGCAATTGCCAGTCCCAGCATATCGAAACCCACGCCAACATTGCCGATCGACGCCGGCGCGAATGCAGTCACAAAATCACTCTTTTTCATAGATGGATACCGTCGCCGAGGAAAGAAGCCAGTCTGAGCAGGTCTCCGAAGACACCGCCCGCCGTTACCTCTGGACCAGCACCGGGACCCTGAATCACCAATGGATTCTTCGCATAGCGATCCGTCGTAAACTGCACCAGGTTATCGGTTAGCTGCATGTTGCTGAATGCGTCCTCTGCAGAGACACGCTGCAATCCGACTTCGGCATTCCCATCGGCATCGAGCGTTGCGATGTAACGTAATTTTTTGCCCTGTGCTTTCGCGGACTCGTAGGCACTGAGCATCTCCTCATCATAGTCAGCAAGACGTTCCAGGAATTCGTCCACAGTGCCGTCACGGAGTGCTTCCGGAATCAGGTTCTGCACGGGAAAATCTCCGATCTCAATTGTCTGACCCAACTCGCGTGCCAGGATCGTCAGCTTCCTGGCGACATCCATGCCCGATAAATCGTCGCGCGGATCCGGTTCCGTATAACCGCTGGCCCTGGCGTCAATAACGATTTCCGAGAACGGTTTGCTCCCATCGTACACATTGAACAAATAGGCGAGCGTGCCGGACAGGATGCCCTTGATTGAATGGATACGGTCACCCGTGTCGACCAAATCCCGAATCGTTTTTATTATCGGCAGCGCCGCACCAACGGTTGTCTCATAGAAATAGTGGCTTCCACCCTCCTCTGCAGAGGAACGAATGGTTTCGTAGTAGGCCTGACTGCCACTGAATGCTTTTTTGTTTGGCGTAATGATGTGAATGCCCCGCGCCAGCCAGCCAGCATAACGTGCGGCAATGGAGTCATCTGCGGTGCAGTCAATAATGACGGCATGCGGCAGATGTTCTGCATGCACATGCGCCTCAAATTCGTCAAAGTCGACCGCCACCTCACTCTCATCAAGCCTGCTGCGCCAATCCTCCAGGTCGATAGAGCGCTCACCGAGCAACATTCGGCTGGATCGGGCAATGGCCCTGATGCGAAGATCCAGGCCAAATTTCTCGTGCAGCCGTTTCGTTTGCTTGAGTATCTGATCGAGTAATGTGCCCCCGACGACGCCTGCGCCAATAACGCCGACAGAAATCGTCTTCGCCGACAGATAGAAACCCGAGTGCACTGCCCGCAGAGCCCGCGTGACGTCGCTTGAGTCGACCACCGCCGAAATGTTTCTTTCAGACGAACCCTGGGCGATTGCACGTACGCTGATGCCCGCCCGCCCCAGGTTTGCGAAGAAACGCGCTGCAATACCGGGCGAGCCAGCCATGCGATCTCCAACGACCGCTATGATGCTCTGGTCTTCCGTCACGTCGACTTTCTGAATCTGGCCACCGTCCAGTTCTTCCGCAAACGCGTCCGTAATAGTGTTTTTCGCGCGTTCAGCCAATTCAGCCGGAACGGCGATGCAGATAGAATGTTCCGAGCTTGCCTGGGAAATCAGCGTCACCGATACGCCGGCATCTTTCAGTGACGCGAACAGACGATCCGCGGTCCCGGGGACCCCGATCATGCCGGTTCCTTCGAGGTTGATCAGCGCCATGCCGCCAACTGCGGTAATACCTTTGATCTGCTCGTCAGCGGAAGTCACGGTGCTGATTCGACTACCTGGCTGGTCTGGTCGAAAACTGTTTCTTATGACGACCGCGATGTCATTGTCTATTGCCGGTCCAAGCGTCTGCGGGTGAATCACCTTGGCGCCAAAATAGGCAAGTTCCATCGCTTCGTTGTAAGACAGCGAATGAATAATCTGGGCATCTGGCACGCGCCTGGGGTCAGCACTCATTACGCCATCAACATCAGTCCAGATGTCGAGTTCATCTGCATCGGTGAGCGCTGCGAATATTGCTGCAGAATAATCGCTGCCGTTGCGGCCCAGCGTCGTTTGCAGGCCCTCCTCATCAACGGCGATGAAGCCAGTCATAACCGCGACACCAGTGAAGTCCTTATCCAGCCGACGAGCCATATTCGCCCGCGATACATCCCAGATCACGGCGGGTCCAAGATCTCCCTGACGAACCGTTATGACTTCGCGCGCGTCAACCCAGGTGCCGGCACGCGCTGGCCCAAGCGCCTGTTCGAGAACCGCCGCCAGCAGTCTTGCGGACCAGATTTCACCGAAACCAGCTACGACATCCCGGCTGCGGTGCGGCGCCGATTTAACGGCCGCGATAGCCCGCAAGAGGTCTTCGACCTCTTTTGCGTCGCGACTCCAGCCATCAAGCAAGTCGACCAGCGCTGAACCGGTAATCAGCTGTTTAGCGGTATCGGTGTAGCGTGCGCCGATCGCGTGCAGTGCCTCGACATACTGATCACCACCCTGTTCGGCCATGGCCGACAATTCCAGCAGGTTGTTGGTCATTCCGCCCATAGCGGACACAACGACGCCCACGCGTGCCTGGGGCAACGAAGCGATGATTTCAGCTACACGCTGGTAGCACGTCGCATCCGCCAGACTGCTGCCACCAAATTTATGAATTTTCCACTTGTCGCCTGACACGTAATCGACACTCACCTGGCACACAAAGCCGCTAATGATAGCGGCCAAGTTACCGGTCGTCTGTAGTTTTTTTCGAAATCATTTATGGGCCGGAGATAGAAGAATGGTGGGGCGTGTAGGGATCGAACCCACTCAATAGCGCCTGTGGAGTATCCGCCACCGCGATCTGAACTGTTGCAGGGTGACCCCTCAGTCCGGGAAATAGACATCGATTCGGGGGAGCCGCGATGTCGAGAGCTGCGTCTCCGGCAAGCGATTCCACCGGTCCGCCAAAGAGAAGACCACCCTGCGGGTGGTCTTTGTATTTGGTGGGGCGTGTAGGGATCGAACCCCGTTCATAAAACCTCCGGTCACTTATCCTGAGATTTCGCTAAAACTTTAGTGGGATAGCCCCAATGCCGGTGAACGTTTTAGAGTTTCGGGGCTGCCTGGTCGTCTGATATGGCACGCCGTCGAGTAATTCCTTCAACCCATCATTTTTGGGGTCACCCTTCGGGTGATTCCAAAAATGGTGGGGCGTGTAGGGATCGAACCCCGTTCATAAAACCTCCGGTCACTTATCCTGAGATTTCGCTAAAACTTTAGTGGGATAGCCCCAATGCCGGTGAACGTTTTAGAGTTTCGGGGCTGCCTGGTCGTCTGATATGGCACGCCGTCGAGTAATTCCTTCAACCCATCATTTTTGGGGTCACCCTTCGGGTGATTCCAAAAATGGTGGGGCGTGTAGGGATCGAACCCCGTTCATAAAACCTCCGGTCACTTATCCTGAGATTTCGCTAAAACTTTAGTGGGATAGCCCCAATGCCGGTGAACGTTTTAGAGTTTCGGGGCTGCCTGGTCGTCTGATATGGCACGCCGTCGAGTAATTCCTTCAACCCATCATTTTTGGGGTCACCCTTCGGGTGATTCCAAAAATGGTGGGGCGTGTAGGGATCGAACCTACGACCGGTCGGTTAAAAGCCGAATGCTCTACCTCTGAGCTAACGCCCCATGCTGGGTCTCATGAGAGATGGCGAAAATGCCGGCGGGATAATACCTAACCCCGCATAAATAACAAGAATAACCCCAAAAAAACTGTGCTGTCCGCCGATCGCCCGAATAATGGCAGGGATTAATGTCCTTCGTCGAGCATGCGCTTGAGACGCTGGTCGGCGAGTCGGGCCGCGGTTGAGTCCGAATAATCGTCACGAACGCGCATCAATGCTGTGCGTGCGTCGTCCCAGCGCTGCAGCTCATAGTTGCTATAGCCAATCTTAAGGTATGCATCCGGAATTTTTCGGGATCTAGGATATTCGGTCACAACGATCTGGAACTGCCCAAGCGCGACTTCGAACTGATCGGTTACGTAATACGCTTCGGCGAGCCAGTACTGTGCGTTGTCAGCAAGCTGGCTATTCGGGAAGGTGGCCAGGAATTGCTGGAATGCTGCACCAGCCTCCGTGTAGCGCTGTTGTTTCAACAGCTCGAACGCGGCTTCATAATTTTCCCGATCAGAACCACCCGGAACCGGCAACTCTCCGGCTGACGGCGCGACAGACGCTACGGTCGCCGCGGTGGGCGCCTGCAGATTACGCTCCAGGTACTGAATGCGCTCGTCAAGATCGCCATAGAGATCCCGTTGACGGCTGAGCGTGCCCTCGGAATTGTACTCGAGCGATTCCGTCCTGCCACGCAGCTCGGAGGTCTGACGCTGCAGCTCGTCCATCTGCACGGTCAAATCAATGAGGCTGCCGCTCGCCAGGACGCGCTCGAGCGCTGCCAGGCGCCGCTCGAGTTCGTCCAGCCTGACAGCTACCGGGTCCTCAAGCGGCGGTGGTGGCTCGAAAAGCTCGCAGCCGCCAAGGATAATGACCGGGCACAGCAGGCCCAATGCATACAGTCGTATTGGCATCGTCAATCCGTCAGTTGATGTACTTGATCTCAACACGGCGATTCAGCTCGTAGGATTCTTCGTCGCTGCCAAATGCCGCCGGACGTTCTTCACCAAAGCTGACGGTCGAAATCTGATCAGCGGAAGCGCCCTGAATCAGCAGCAGGCTCCGCACCGCCTGTGAGCGGCGTTCACCGAGCCCGATATTGTATTCGCGGGAACCACGCTCGTCCGCATGGCCCTCCAGGCGGATTTGCGCGCGCCCGTCGTTCGCCAGGTTTCCGGCGTGCCGCTGCAGCAAGTCTGAATACTCGGCACGCAGCGCAGACTGATCGAAATCAAAATAGATGACCATCGTGAGTTCATCCATGCCAAAGTCATCATCTTCAATGAATTCGCCGCCGCCCAGGCCATCGTCGCCGAAATCGTCGCTCAGGCTGCGGTCAGTATCATCAACCATTGTCCCGGCCTCGGCTTCCGGGTCCGGCATCGTATTGCCACCACAACCTGCAATCACAAAAGTGATCAGTCCCAATGCGATCAATCGATTAAATTTCATTTTCTGTGTCCTGTATTGAATTTGCTCAAACGATAAGGAAAGTTTTGAAAAACATGTGCTTAGAAACATTCGTTAAAGTAAATACTTACTCCAAAATGCGCCTCTAATAACGCGGAAACGGCGACCAGACCGGCTCGCGAACATCCCCCTGCCGTGATCCCAGCCGCTGCCGGTAGAGACCATCGGCCGAGACCATCTCCAAAACGCCGTTACGTCCCTCGCGGGTCGCATAGATCAGCGAATCGCTGTTCGGAGCGAAACTGGGCGACTCGTCCTGCTGACCATTGGACACGATCAGGAGCTCGTTGTCGTCTAAATCGAGCACACCAATACGATAATTCCCCCGATCGAGATGCACCAACGCCAGCCTGCTGCCATCCGGAGATAGCCTGGGACGCGCATTATAACTGCCTTCAAAGGTTACGCGCTCGGCCGACCCCCCATTTGCACTGATTCGGTACACCTGTGGGCCGCCACTCCTGTCGGAAGTAAAATAGATACTTTGACCGTCGGGTGACCAGGTTCCTTCCGTGTCGATTGATCGATTTGTGGTCAACCGTTCCAACTGGCGTGTTGCGAGATCCAGAACGTTGATGTCGAGGTTGCCATCCACACCACCGAGAGTCAGTACCAGCTTTCTGCCATCCGGCGAGAATGAGGGTGCACCATTAATGCCGGCACGACTGGACACTTTTATTCGGTTGCCGGTGCGGAGCGTCTGGACATAAATTGTCGACACGTCCCCCTCAAATGAGACGTAGGCCAATCTCCGACTATCGGGCGACCAGGCAGGTGACATGATCGGATCGGTCGATTCCATGATAGTGAATTGATTTTCACCATCCGCGTCCGACACAACCAGTGTATAGAGCCGATCGTCTGTAGTGCCCTGCGCCGTCACGTAGGCGACTTGAGTACCAAAAACACCGGGGATACCGGTTAGCTTCTCGTAAATCATGTCAGCCGCGCGATGCGCAACCCGTCGCATAGTGCCCCGACTCGCCGGCATTCGATAACCGATTAATTGCTCGCGGGTGAATACGTCAAATGCCTGAAACTGGACGCTGTAAACATTCGTCCCGGTCTGGATAATCTTCCCGATCACCACGGCCTCAACGTTCAGAATGCGCCAATCGTCGAAATCGATGTCAACCGCCGCAGTCGGTTTCTGCAACATGCCATCTTCATCGATGGGTGCGAAGCGACCGCTGCGGTTCAAATCCGCCGAGATCACGTCATCGATGTCAAAAGGTGCGTCTGGCGTCTCACCTTCCCAGCCGAAAGGCACGACTGCTACGGGCGCCCTTTTGCCCACGTAATCGGTAATGATCACTTCGAGTTGTGCATTGGCGGCACCGGCGCATACCAACAGCAGCGCAGGGGTGATCGCCCACCGGACAAGCAAATCTTTCATGATTTTGGCCCAAGCCTTTCCAGAGGTGCCCTTATTGTTCAGGTTTGAACACGATCTGCAAGTCTCGTTCGAAAATGTTCGGATTATCGGGCGATGGCAACGGCGATGCCTTGTTGACGGCCGCCTCGATTGCGCGCCTTACGACGTCGTCGCCATTGCAGCGCCCCACCCTGACGTCAACGACTCTTCCACCAGGCAACTGGCGTACATTGACGATACATTCCAGTCCGGTTGCCGGCGCCGATGCCGGCAGCACAAAGTTGCGTGTAATTTTTTGCCGAATCGCGTATTGCCAACGGGTGACGTCGTCCGCCGCCATTCTCGCCAGTCTCTGCGCCTCGGCGTCGATTTCTAACTGTTGCTGGCGCTGGCGCTCTGCGGCCTCCGCCTCTTGCCGTTGGCGCTCGTTCTCCAGGCGCTGGCGCTCCAGGTCGTCCTGGCGCTTTTGCTCTGCCAGCTGCCGCTGCCGTTCAACTTCTGCTTCCGCCCGATCCTTGCGTTCCTGTTCCTCCTGTTCACGGCGCTGCCGGTCGCGCTCCTGCTGCTGGCGAATGCGATCCTGCTCTGCCTGCAGATCTGCCTGGCGCTTTGCCTCCTCTTCGCGCACCCGATCCTGCTCACTGGTATCTGGTTCCGGTTCCGGTTCCGGTTCTGGTTGTTCGACCGGAAGGGGCGGCTCCTCTTCAACGACGGGTGGCGGTTCCTCTTCAACAACTGGCTGTGCCGCCTGCAACTCTTCTTCCGTTACAAGCGTGGCATTAATCGCCAGCGGCACAACCGGAAATTCGCGACTGCGAAAATCGAATGCGAAGACGAGGCTCGCAGCAACCACGACATGGAATAATCCAGCCATGGTTACGGGAATAATATTGTGCTGGTCGCGAATCACGTGATTTAAGTGTTATTCCGGCACCGGGTAAGTATCCAGCGGATCAGTAACGAACCCGACATTCTCAGCGCCGCCCTGCTGGAGCAGCACCATGGCCCCGACGACAATGCCATAAGGCACGGCACGGTCAGCTTTTACCAGGATTGGCGTATCAGGGCTGGCGTCGAGCACGCGTGCCGTCTGGGCAATAATCTCCTTGCCGCCGACCGGGCTGTCCTCATCATCGCCAACATTCAGATAGAGATTGCCGGCCGCGTCGACACTGAGTACGAAGGGCACACTGCTGGTGCTGTCTTCGATCGGCTCGGCGCCTGTTTTCGGTAGCTCGACGTCAATACCCTGGGTCAGCAACGGCGCCGTGACCATGAAGATAATGAGCAGGACGAGCATCACATCGATATAGGGCACGACGTTAATTTCGCCCATCAACTTTCGTCTTTGCAGAGGTGATGCCATCTCAGCTCTCCTCCGGGCGCCTGCGAGCGTGTCGCTGCAGTATGCTGGAGAATTCTTCCGTGAATCCGTCATAGCGGATTTCCAGCCGGACCACCTTGTCCGCATAGCGGTTATAGAAGATCACTGCGGGAATCGCTGCGAAGAGACCCATTGCTGTAGCAATCAGGGCCTCCGAGATCGGCGCAGCGACGACAGCCAGCGTCACTGTTGGCATGCTGCTAAATTGCATGAACGCATTCATAATCCCCCACACCGTGCCAAACAGGCCAACGTATGGACTGGTTGAGCCGATCGTAGCCAGTGTCGCCAGACTCTGTTCAAGTCGATCCACCTCTCGCATTTGGGATACGCGCATCGCCCGGCGGCATTCGTCGACAATCTTGTCCTGCTGCACGCCTCCCTGCTGATTCAGCCGGTTGAATTCGCGAAACCCTGCCTCAAAGATGCTGGCCATGCCCTGGCTGCCACCTTTTTGCCGACTTGCACTGCGATAGAGCGTATTGAGATCACCACCTGACCAGAAAGCAGTCTCGAAGTCGTCAGAGGCGGCTTTAGTGCGCCTGATCAGCCTTCGTTTTGTAAATATGATGCTCCATGACATAAATGATGCGCCGAGCAGCAAGAGCATCACCAGTTGGACAGGAATACTGGCATCAAATATCAGCGTCAGAACGGACGTATCAGTCGTCATGTTTGTAGTCCTTAAAGATATGTGCAGGCACCCGGACCGGCTTCTGTGTTTCGGCGTTGACGTATGCTGCCTTCGTCATACCTGTACACAACAATTCACCGTCAAGGCTGTTTCTATAGATATTCTGTTCGATCAGAAAGGTTGCACGGGTTAGCCCGACAAGACGGGCAGTGGCAACGAGTTGATCATTGAAATTTGCAGGCCTTAAGAATTCGGCATTGGTCTCGATCACGACAAAGTATCTCCGCTCTTTGTTAAGCAGCACATCCTGTTCGACACCCAAATCACGTAACCATTCCGTTCTGGCCCGCTCCATGAACTTAAAATAGTTGGCGAAGTAAACGAGGCCCTGCGCGTCCGTATCTTCATAGTAGACGCGTACCGGCCATGCAAACGGTTCCTGATTCAATTGATTGTCCACCACCTGATCGGAATCCGTCAGTTCCTCTCAAAAAGCGGCAACTCGGGAGTCGCCTCCCGCGCCGGCGGCGTCAGCCCGAAATGGAGATAGGCATTGCCGGTTGCAACCCGTCCCCGCGCGGTACGCATCAAATATCCCTGCTGAATCAGGTAAGGCTCCACCACGTCCTCGATCGTGCCGCGTTCCTCGCCGACCGCGGCCGACAGGGATTCAATGCCTACAGGGCCACCATCGAATTTCTCGATGATCGTCTGCAGGAGTCGGCGGTCCATCGCGTCGAAGCCGTTGGGATCGACATCCAGCATATCCATCGCGCTCACGGCAACCGCCTCGCTCACCACGCCATCCGCCTCGACTTCCGCGAAATCACGGACGCGGCGCAACAGGCGATTGACGATACGCGGTGTACCACGGGCACGGCTCGCAATCTGCATGGCCCCTTTTTCTTCGATAGGAAGATTCAGGATTCCCGCAGATCGATGCGCGATGGTGCGTAACTCAGTCTCGGAATAGAACTCCAGCCGCTGGACAATGCCGAATCGATCCCGGAGTGGCGAAGTCAGCAAACCCGCGCGCGTCGTCGCGCCGACCAGCGTGAATGGTGGCAGATCGAGCTTGATAGAGCGCGCTGCCGGCCCTTCCCCAATCATGATATCGAGCTGAAAATCCTCCATTGCGGGATAAAGGACTTCTTCAACAACCGGGCTGAGACGGTGAATCTCATCCACGAACAGAACATCGTTGGGTTCGAGGTTCGTCAGTATCGCCGCCAGGTCCCCGGGACGCTCCAGTACGGGACCGGAGGTTTGCCGCAGGTTGACACCCATTTCATTGGCGACGATATGTGCCAGCGTTGTCTTGCCGAGCCCGGGTGGACCGAAAATCAACACGTGGTCGAGCGATTCGGTGCGGTTCCTGGCTGCGGTGATGAATATATTCATCTGCTGCTTGACGCTGGGCTGGCCAACGTAGTCTTCGAGTCGCTTCGGGCGAATTGCACGGTCGAACGCAGGCTCATCGTCGCGTGGCTCGCCACTTCCAAGGCGATCATGTTCGATACTGCTCATAACCTGCCGCTCACCTTATTAAGTATTGTCGTATGCATCCTGAAAGCCAGGCCTAACTGGCGACCTGGCGTAAAGCAAGCCGGATAATGTCTTCTGCGGTTTTGTCTTTCAGGTCAATTTGCCCGAGCAGACGCTGCACCTCTGCCGGTTTGTAGCCAAGCGATACCAGTGCATCCATCGCCTCACTCCTTGCGTCGCCGGCAACGCGGATCGTGCCATCGTCAACACGACTCACAGGCCCCTTGGCGATCTTGTCCCGCATCTCTATGATCAAGCGTTCCGCCGTCTTCTTACCGACACCGGGAATCCTGACTAACATCGCCGTATCTTCATGTTGCACACAGCGAGCGAAGTCCGCGGCCGTCATCGCAGACAATATGGCCAATCCCATCTTCGCGCCGACCCCGCTAACCTTTAACAAGGTGCGAAATAAATGCCGTTCATCTTCACTTGCGAATCCAAACAACAAATGCGCATCGTCGCGGACAAGCATATGTGTGTGGATGAAAACATCTTCTCCAATCAAAGGGAGCTCGAGGAAGGTAGACATTGGCGTCTCGACTTCGTAGCCGACACCAGCGCATTCAATAACGACGCTTGGCGCCAGTTTCGCCGCCAGGCGCCCTCGCAGTGAGCCAATCATTCTGCTGCCACCTGGATTTGAACAAGAAGGAGCGCCAATCGTGCCATCATTTCAATCCCGCGACAGCGGCTGCATTTCCCAGCGCCCGCTGCAGTAAACGTTGATTCGCGTGACATAGCGCAGCCGCCAGTGCGTCGGACGCATCGGGCGAGGGGTCCCCGTCGAGCGTCAGCATTTGCCGAATCATATGCTGTACCTGCTCTTTTGTTGCAGCACCTGTGCCGACAACTGCCTGTTTGATTTCGCGTGGCGCATACTCGAATACCTGCACTTCCTGCGCGAATGTTGCGCAAATAGCTGCCGACCGCGCATGCCCCAGCTTCAGCGCGCTGCCCGCATTCTTGTGCATGAACACACTTTCGACCGCGACAACATCGGGACAGTATTCAGCAACGATTTCGCCAACCGAACGAAAGATCATCCTGAGCCGATCAGGAAATTCGCCATCGATGCTGTTAATTGATCCGCTGGCAACGTAGCTGGCTTTGTCGCCTTCACAGTCGAGCACGCCAAAGCCCGTTAATCGTGAGCCGGGATCTATGCCGAGAATCCGCAGGCGTTTAGTCAAGCATCACCTCAGAGTTCCGCCAGGACTGCGTCCGAAATGTCCGCATTGCTGTAGACATTCTGGACGTCGTCCAGATCTTCCAGCATCTCGAGCATCTTGATCATCGAGCTGGCGGTCTGCAGCTCGAGTTGGGTACTGTTCGACGCACGCATCGTCAGCTCGGCATTGTCGGGGTCATGCCCGGCCGTGCGCATCGCATCCCGCACTGATTCAAATTCTGCCGGGTCGGTCAGCACTTCAATCGATTTATCGTCATCCACCACGACGTCTTCGGCACCGGCATCGATAGCAGCTTCCATGACCTCATCTTCGTCGCTGCCCGGTGGATAGCTCAGCGTGCCAACATGCTCAAACATGTAGCCGACAGACCCGTCGGCACCAAGATTGCCACCGAACTTGGTAAAGGCGTGTCGCACTTCTGCTACTGTCCGGTTCTTGTTGTCCGTCATGCAGTCGACCATGACCGCGGTTCCGCCGGGCCCATATCCTTCATAGCGTATCTCCATGAAATCCGCCCCGTCGAGGTCACCGCTGCCCTTCTTGATAGCTCGCTCGATATTATCTTTTGGCATGCTCTTGGCTTTGGCTTTATCGACCGCCAGCCTGAGACGGGGATTAGCGTCCATATCGCCGCCGCCCATCCGGGCCGCTACCGTAATCTCGCGGATCAACTTCGTGAATAACTTGCCGCGCTTCTTATCCTGAGCACCTTTGCGGTGCTGGATGTTAGCCCACTTGCTATGTCCTGCCATTCGCCCAAATACCCTGCTTTGTCTCGCACGCAACGGGTTACGCATACGACGCCTGAGACGTGCAACGCCAGATTGTCATGTGCGGCCCAAACCCGGAGCGTATGATAACGGTTATGCAGTAACTGCACACCACCTAAGACCTGTCCAAATGTCTGACAACCAACAAGAATCTCTCGAGCAAGGCGCCGACTCGTCAGACCCGGTCGCACGTGCGCAGCGCCTGCTGGAGACAATTCCCGACCAGGAGGCCGCGGCAGCTGCGGTCCGCGAGGGAAAAGACATTTGCGACATACTCGAACCGCTCGGGCTACCCTCGATAATGGACGCCGCTGTGCAGCTATACCCGTCGGCACGCCTGGGACTGGTGGACTCCAAGTCCTTGAGAAAAATGGCGGTGCCAGAACTTCCCGAGTTGGTTGAGGGCCTGCAACAACTGGGAGGCTTCACGCTCCCGGCAGACTGGTCACCAGGAGAGGCCCTCGCGACGCAGCAGTCAGAGGCATTACGCAAGATGTTGCTGGCCGTCGTATCGGATGCCCGTCTCGTCGTCGCGCGTATCGCCGAGCAACTTTATCGCTTGCGCCAGGCAAAAACGGCGACAGCGGAGCAACAGCGCGCGCTGGCTATCGAGACACAGGAAATTTACGCTCCGCTGGCAAACCGCCTGGGTATCTGGCAGCTCAAATGGGAGCTCGAAGATCTGGCGTTCCGTTTCCTGGATCCGGACACGTACAAGCAGATTGCCGGCGCGCTGAATGAGAAACGGGTCGAACGAGAGGAGTTCATAGCCGACGTCACCGCAACACTGCAGGAAGCGCTCTGGAACAACGGCATCCACGCCCAGATAAGTGGCCGCCCAAAGCATATCTACAGCATCTGGCGAAAAATGCAGCGCAAGAACAAGCGGCTCGAGCAGATCTTTGATGTTCGTGCGGTTCGCGTGCTGGTAGAAGACGTCAGTCAGTGTTACGCAGCCCTGGGTATCGTCCACAACATCTGGGCGTACTTGCCCGGTGAGTTTGACGACTACATCGCGAATCCAAAAGATAACGGCTACCAGTCCTTGCATACCGCCCTGATTGGTCCCGAAGGCCAGACGGTGGAGGTACAGATTCGTTCACATGACATGCATCGGCACGCAGAACTCGGTGTTGCCGCCCACTGGCGCTACAAGGAGGGTGGCGCGAGCAAAGCCGCTTTCGAGAAGAAAATACGCCTGCTTCGGCACTTGCTGGAGCCAACGGAATCGGGCGGAGACCTGCTCGATCAGATTCGCGGGGACGTATTCGAAGATCGGGTGTATGCCGTTAGTCCTAAAGGCGACGTGGTCGAAATGCCGGCACAGGCGACGCCCCTGGATTTCGCGTATCACGTGCATACGCAAGTAGGCCATCGATGCAGAGGTGCGAAGGTCAACGGCCGAATCGTGCCTTTGACCTACCACGTCCAGAATGGCGACAAGATCGAGATCATCACCGGCAAACATCCGCAACCCAGCCGGGACTGGCTAAGCCCGCAGTTGGGATATCTTGCCGCGACCCGGAGTCGAACCAAGGTCAGGAACTGGTTTCGACAGCGTGACCGGGATCAGAACAAACGGCACGGCCGCGAAATTCTCGAGCGTGAGTTGTCGCGACTCAATGTTCGCGACATCGCCACTGATACCATCGCAAAACAGCTCAAGCTCAAAGATACCGAGTCGATGTGCATCGCCCTGGGAGCGAGTGACATCACCTCATCCGCCGTCGCGTCCGCGCTACAGAATCTGCGCAAAGACGAATCGACACCTGTCATTCGGCAACGTCGTCAAAAACCACGCAAGGAAACTGCTGCCGGCGCGGTGGCAATCAGCGGCATCGGGGACCTGTTGTACAATTTTGCGCGATGTTGTCGGCCTGTTCCGCCGGAAGAGATCGCCGGGTATATAACGCTTGGCCGCGGCGTCAGTATTCATCGTCAGGATTGCGGAAACTTCCTCAGCCTTCAGGCACGCCATGCGGAGCGCGTCATTGAAGTCAGCTGGGGCGGATCGGCCGATGCAGTCTACCCGGCCGAGTTATCACTACAGGCGTTTGACAGGCATGGATTGTTACGCGACATCAGTACGGTCATGGCCGACGAGAAAGTCGGCGTAGACAGCGTGCAGACAAAAACAGACAAACGAACGATGCAGGTCGAAATGACGTTGGCGATATCCATACCAGGCCTGCCAACCTTGAGCCGCGTGATCAGCAGACTCGAGCAGTTGCCAAACGTCACCTCCGTCCGAAGACGAGTTTGACGGTATGCCGATTCGCCTTACGCCAATTGTGGTCAGCGATTGTGCACAACCGGGGTGATCTGACGTCGGCGGTTGTATATGATAATCGAAATCCCTGACCCCTCACCGGGAAACGCTTCGTTGCGCAAACGCCTGAACCGAACGTTAGAGCCTATCGAATCATGCATAACTGACTGTGCCCGAGAACGACTCAACCACTGTATTCATTTGTGGCTCCGCTCTTAGCGGGCAGCCCGATCACAGCAATTTGCAGGGCGCCGAATTCATCGGGCCCGCCAGCACATCTGCGGAATATCGATTGCACTCGGTGAAAGACGGATGGCACCCCGGCATCTTCAAGGTCGACAAAGACGGAATTTCCATACCGGGGGAACTCTACCGGCTGACGGCCGAACAATACGCTCATCTTGCGTCAACGGAGCCACCGCATATGTACCCGGCGGAGGTGCAGCTTGCCAGCGGCGGAAAAGCTATTGCGATGCTCTATCCCGAGGAACTGGTCAAGGAGCATGATTGGCCGGACATCTCATCGTACGGCGGGTGGGTCGCATATAAGACGAGTCACGCTTAAAACGGGGTTGGCGTACCTCCGTCCGTTATCGAATTGAATCCAGCTATCTATTTGTTCGGGTAGTTCAGAGCCTTATTATCAACGGCTAATGACGCCTCGTGAATGGCCTCGGCCAGGCTCGGATGGGCATGCACAGTTCGCTGAATGTCTTCGGTGCTGGCCTGAAACTCCATCGCGAGGACAACTTCCGAAATCAATTCGCCAGCCATCGGGCCAATGATGTGGACACCAAGAATTGCATCGTCTTCCTGGGCCGAAATGATTTTCACCATACCGTCCGTTTGTTCCATCGCTTTTGCACGCCCGCTCGCAGCAAACGGAAAACTACCTGTCTTGTATGCCTTGCCACTCGCTTTGACTTCTTCTTCGGTTTTGCCGACCCAGGCGATTTCCGGGGCAGTGTAGATTACCGACGGAATGACGTCATAATTAACTTCAGTGACTTCACCGGCAATGAGGTCGGCGGCCATAACGCCCTCTTCCGAGCCTTTATGCGCCAGCATCGGTCCCCGGACGCAATCGCCGATGGCGAATACGCCCTTGGCGCTGGTACGGCATTCATCGTCGACCACAATGAAACCGCGCTCGTCTTGCTGCACACCGCTATCGGCCGACAAAAGCCCGTCCGTAAACGGCCTGCGACCGACCGCGACCACCAGCTTGTCTACCTCCAGCTGCTGTTCGCCATCTTTGTCCGTGTAGTCAACCATGACTTTCTGACCACTGACTTTTGCCGCCGTCACCGCTGCGCCAAGGCGTATATCCAGCCCCTGGCTGGTGAACTGTTTATGTGCTTCTTTCGCCAACTGCCGATCCGTCATGAACAAGAAATCTTCCATGGCTTCCAGGATCACCACATCTGACCCGAGCCGATTCCAGACGCTACCCAATTCGAGACCAATCACTCCCGCACCGACCACGCCGAGTTTTGCCGGCGCTGACTCAAAGTCCAGCGCACCCCATGAGTCGACAATTTTCTCTCCGTCGAATGGCGCAATCTTCAGTTCCACCGGTGTCGACCCGGTCGCCAGAATAACGAAGCGCGCTTCGAGTACCTCCACATCCCCGTTGGTGGGCGTGAATTCGACTTTACGGTCGCCGAGCAATTTTCCGTGGCCGGCGAGTCCTTCAACCTTGGCCGCCTTGAGCAGGCCGGCGACACCTCCGGTCAACTGCCGGACAATTGTCGCCTTGCGTTTCTGCATCTGCGCGACATCGATTGAAACTTCGCCAGTGGAGATGCCGTGCTTGCTGAATTCATGATTCGCGCGGTGGTATAACTCCGACGATTCAAGCAACGCCTTGGACGGGATGCAGCCTGCGTTCAGACACGTGCCGCCAAACGCGTTCTTCCCGTCGCGATTCTTCCATTCATCGATGCACGCCACGCTCATGCCGTGCTGCGCCGCGCGGATAGCTGCAATGTAACCTGCCGGACCGGCACCAATAACCACTACGTCAAACGATCTACCCATTGCTTTACTCAATGTCCTCTTTACAGCTGCAACAGCATGCGTCCCGGATCTTCCAGGGAGTTCTTGATGCTGACCAGGAATTGCACGGCTTCCCTGCCATCGATGATGCGATGGTCGTAGGTCAGAGCAAGATACATCATTGGTCGAATCACGACCTCACCATCGATCACCACCGCTCTTTCCTGGATGTTGTGCATGCCGAGAATCGCGCTTTGCGGCGGATTCAGAATCGGCGTCGATAACATCGAGCCGAAAATTCCGCCATTGGTAATTGTGAATGTCCCACCGGTCAGATCCTCCATGCTCATCGAGCCATCACGCGCCTTGCCCGCATACACGTTGATATCCGATTCGATCTTGGCGAAGCTCGCATGGTCGACGTCGCGCAGCACGGGAACCATGAGGCCCCGCTCAGAAGAAACAGCAATGCCGATATCGACGTAATCGTGGTAAATAATGTCATTGCCTTCAACCGATGCGTTGACCGCCGGATACTTCTTGAGCGCCTCGACGGCCGCTTTCGCGAAAAACGACATAAAACCCAGCCGAACACCGTGCTCCTTCTCGAACGACTCTTTGTAGCGCTTGCGCAGCGACATGACCTTCGTCAAATCGACTTCGTTGAACGTCGTGAGCATCGCCGCGGTCTTTTGCGCCTCTACCATGCGTTCGGCAATGCGTGCCCGCAGCCGGGTCATCGGGACCCGCTGTTCGGTTCTGGAAGGGCCGAATGAAGTACCAGCATCCTCGAGCTCCGGTGCCGGATCTCCGGGAGCCACGTTTTCGTCACTATGCGTCTTCAGATAACTCATCACGTCGGACTTGGTGATGCGTCCGTCTTTCCCGGAACCGATCACGATAGTTGCGTCCAGGTCGTGTTCTTCCAGGAGACGCCGAACCGCCGGACTCATCTTGGCTGGCCCGGCATCAACAGCCTCCACAGCTGGCGAATCGACCTTCATTTCCGCTGCCTGTGGCGCAGCCGGTGCAGCCGTCGCCGCTTCTCCCTCTTCGAGCAGGGCAAGAACATCGCCTGCAACGACCGTGGCGCCATTCTCGACCTTGATTTCGCTGATCGTGCCCGACGCCGGGGCCGGAACCTCTAGTACCACCTTGTCGGTTTCGAGATCGACGAGATTCTCGTCACGTGAGACCGCCTCGCCCGCCTTCTTGTGCCATGCGACAAGCGTCGCGTCAGACACGGATTCGGGCAACGGAGGAACTTTTATTTCAATCGTCATTAGGTTTTCCGTTTTTTCGCAGGCTGTTTCGTGGACTTGCGGGCTTTGGGCTGAATACTCAGCGCCGCCTCGACCAGGGCCTGCTGTTGTTGAAGATGAAGTTTGAATATGCCTGATGCCGGCGCAGCAGCACTTGGCCGTCCAGCATAAAAAAGCTGTTGCTTGTCGGACAATGGTTCTTGAAGGCGATGTCTTATCTGGTACCAGGCACCCTGGTTCTGCGGTTCCTCCTGACACCAGACAATATCCTCGGCATTGGGATAAGACGCCAACACTTCTGCATAGTGATCGATCGGAAACGGATAAAGCTGTTCAATCCTGACGATCGCGACATTCGCCAGGTCGTGGACTTCCCGCGATTCGTCAAGATCGTAGTAGACCTTGCCACTGCAGAAAACGACGCGTTTGATGGTTTTCGGTTCCAGCTTTGCGCTATCGGGAATGATGACATTGAACTGACCGTTTGAAAGCGCGCTCAGCGGCGACACGGAGAACTTGTGCCGCAACAGACTTTTCGGTGTCATCACGATCAGTGGCTTCCGATACGGACGTATCATCTGCCGCCTGATCATGTGGAACATTTGCGCCGGCGTCGACGGTACACAAACCTGCATATTGTGTTCCGCGCAAAGCTGCAGGAAACGCTCCAGGCGTGCCGACGAATGTTCGGGCCCCTGCCCTTCATACCCGTGCGGCAGGAACAGCGTCAGCCCGCACAGACGACCCCATTTGGCATCGCCCGAACTGATGAACTGGTCAATGACGACCTGCGCCCCGTTTGCGAAATCGCCGAACTGCCCCTCCCAGACAACCAGTGTGCCGGGTTCCGTTGTCGCATAGCCGTACTCGAAAGCCATAACGGCTTCTTCGGACAAGAGAGAGTCGATTACCCTGAATGTATCCGGTTTCGAGGAGATGTGTTGCAGTGGAATATGTTCCTGGCGATTGACCTGGTCATGCAACACCGCGTGACGATGGAAGAAGGTGCCCCGACCGCTGTCCTGACCCGTTATGCGGCACTCGTAGCCTTCATCGATCAATCCTGCATAGGCCATTGATTCTGCGAAGCCCCAGTCCATATCAATTTCGCCAGCTGCCATCCGCTCACGGTCGTCGATAATGCGCTGCACGCGGCCGTGTAACGTGAACCCGGCCGGGCGTTCGGTAATCTTCTTACCAAGCTCAGCCACCTTTGCCGGGCTGAGCGTCGTGTCGACTTCGTCGTCCCAACTGGCATCGAGGTAGGGACGCCAGTCGACGGTATACTCATCACCGATCATGCCAAGTGCCGATTCCGGTACCGGCTCGCCGCGATCCAGCCGGTCACGGTAGGCCTCCTGCAAACCACTCGCAGCGGCAGCATCAACGACGCCCGCAGCACTCAGGCGTTCCGCATAAATGGTTCGGGTGGTGCTGTGTTTCTTGATCTGGGCATACATGACTGGTTGAGTCGCGCTCGGCTCATCAGCCTCGTTGTGGCCATGCCGCCGATAGCAAACCAGATCGATCACGACATCTTTCCTGAACTTCTGGCGATACTCGAGCGCCAGCCGCGTGACGAAGATCGCCGCCTCCGGATCGTCTCCGTTAACATGAAAGATGGGCGCCTCAATCATTTTTGCTACGTCGCTACAATAGGGCGTGGAACGCGCATCTGAAGGGCGGCTGGTCGTGAAACCAATTTGATTGTTGATGACCAAATGAATTGTGCCACCAGTACGGAAACCATTCGTCTGCGACATTTGAAAGGTTTCAGTGACGACACCCTGCCCGGAAAACGCAGCGTCTCCATGGATGAGTACAGGTAATACCTCCTGACGTTCGGCGTCGCCGCGGCGCTGTTGCCTGGCCCTTACAGAGCCCTCGACCACCGGATTGACGATTTCCAGGTGAGAGGGATTGAATGCCAGGGCAAGGTGCACATTGCCGCCCGGCGTCTGCATATCGGCCGAGTAGCCCTTATGATACTTGACGTCGCCCGAGCCTTTCATATCCTTCGGATCAACATTGCCTTCGAACTCGTCGAACAGCTCTTCCGGAGATTTTCCCAGTACGTTGACCAGAACGTTGATGCGGCCGCGGTGCGCCATGCCAATCACAAGCGCACGAATTCCAGAGTTCCCACCCCGCTGGATCAGATCCTCCAACATCGGTATCAGGCTTTCTCCGCCTTCGAGCGAGAATCTTTTCTGTCCGACAAAGCGGGTGTGCAAATAGCGCTCGATTCCTTCAGCCGCTGTCAGTTTTTCGAGAAGCCAGACCCGCTCATCTTCTTCCAGACCACCGGATACCATGCCTTGTTCGAAGTGTTTGCGAAGCCACAGGCGCTCGCGGGCCCGCGAGACGTGCGCGAACTCAGCGCCGACCTTGCCGCAATAAATCTTCCTTAGGAGACCGATGATGTCCCGCAGCTTCATGCGACGGTCGCCGGTGCCAGCGAGCCCACCCGTCACGAATTCCGTGTCCATATCTGCGTCAGTCAGGCCCAGGTAGTCGAGTTTCAGGACACCCGGTACGTGACGATCCATCAGGCCCAGCGGATCAAGATCGGCAATCTGGTGGCCACGGAGGCTGTAGACCTGGATCATGCGCGATACAGCAGCCTGTTTCTCATTGGCGGCGACCGTACCGGTGCGCCTGGCAGCAACGCCAGCGCCATTGCTGCGCGCCTTGCGCGCAGACGCGATCAGGCGCTCTCGAACGGGTGCGTGCAACACTTCGGTCTGATCGCTCCCGAGTGAGCGAAAATATCGTCGCCACCCGTCAGGAACAGAATCCGGATCAGCAACAAATTGCTCATACAACGCTTCTACAGCAGCTGCGTTGCTGCCATACAGAGGTGATGATTCGTATCGGTCTTTTAGAGAGTCGCTCATCGCGTCGCTCTCGAGTTCGCGAGAGGCTGCTGCTAAAAAGGGGCGCTAGTTTAGCTCAAGGCCCGGACATAGGGAATGCACAGGGCCGGAATAGAACGATTGCTACAGCCGATCGACCAGATTGACAAACTGGTAGCACATGAGAGTGGCGTAGGTGCTGAAAAACATCGTGAGTATCAACCCGGTACGGATCCGGTCGAAAAAATGAAATCTGGACAGATAAACCAGAGAGAGGATGCCGAATCCCGTCAGAATCATCTTGCTCGACGCGAATGCGAGGGCGCTTTCGCCAATGACGGCGGCCATGACAGGGTTGACCTCGATTGCGCCGAGCTCAAGTAGCTGGAGCGTAAAAAACGCGTCGAACGCACTCATCAGCATGATTCCTACTGACAAGACGAATAACCACGGGTGATGCCAGTCGGTAAAAAGCGGCTCTTCCTCGTCCAGGCGCCGGGTATCACGGCGGCGCGATCTGAAAAATCCAAGCAAAACCGTGCGCCAGGAAAAGTCGCGGCGATCGGTTACGAACCGCGTTTCATCCAGTTCGTCGACTCCCTCAAGGCTACCCAAAGCGATCCCCTGATCCTCTTTTGATTGCGTCATCTTATTCCCTGATGAATTACCTTAAGCCGAAGCAAGTTACGTGCCATCATCATATCCGGCTGATTAAACGGGTAATTTCCATCCAGCGCCATGTTAATCAATGAAAACTGTATAACATTTCGACACTTACAGCAGCGATTGGACGCACAATTCCGGACATTTCTGACGTTGGCAACAAAATGGCAATCCACCATAATTCAGCGCTTGGTTCAGTGTCCGGGCAGGTTGGGATGAAAGGATATACAGCGGTTACGCCAGATGGCGAGGCGATCTTCTATGCGGATCGCAAGCGCTGGCTCTGGACGATGTCTCTGCTTTACCCGCTGCAACCTCTGCTGGGCATCTGGCTGCACTGGCTAACCGGCGCAGAGGGCTGGCTCCTCTTGCCACTGTTCGGCGGATACGTCGTTGCCCCGTTTATGGACTGGCTCCTGGGTGAGGACCAGAACAACCCACCGGAAGAGGTGGTCATACAACTGGATCGCGATCGGTTCTATCGCACGCTGACCTACATCGTCGTTCCGCTGCATTTTGTGTCATTGATCGGCGCCGCCTGGTGGGCGGGGACGCAGAACCTGAGCACCTGGGCACTGGTGGGTCTTGCCATAGTCACCGGCATAACCAGCGGGCTGGGCATCAACACGGGCCATGAACTCGGGCACAAGAAGTCTAAACTGGAGCGGACGCTGGCCAAAATTGTCCTTGCGGTTCCGGTCTACGGACATTTCTGGATCGAGCACAATCGCGGCCATCATCGCGATGTCTCCACGCCAGAGGACCCGGCGAGTGCCCGCATGGGTGAGAGCATTTACAAGTTCGCCCGGCGCGAGATACCGGGCGCTTTCAGGCGCGCCTGGGCGATCGAAACTGAACGACTGATGCGACGCGAAAAACCGGTCTGGAGTCCGGACAATCAGATTCTGCAGTCAATGTCGCTCTCGGCACTCCTGCAAGTGGGTCTCCTGATCCTGTTTGGCTGGAAGATGATTCCGTTTCTTGTACTGCACAACATCTTCGCGTGGTGGCAACTCACGAGTGCGAATTACGTCGAACACTATGGCCTGCTGCGCGGCAAAGACGACAAGGGTCGCTACGAACGCTGCCAGCCGCATCATTCCTGGAACAGCAATCACACCTACAGCAATCTGGTTTTGTTTCACCTGCAGCGCCATTCAGATCACCACGCACACCCGCTCAGACGCTATCAATCGCTGCGGCACTTTGACAATCTGCCGACGCTGCCAAGCGGGTACTTCGGTGTCTACCTGATCGCGTATGTGCCATGGCTCTGGTACCGGGTGATGGATCATCGCCTGCTCGCGCTGCCACATATCTCCGGAGATCTGGACAAGGTCAATATCGACCCTGACAAGCGCGAGCAAATCGTCGAACGATACAGCCAGGCGGCAGCCACATGAGCACCTTTCAATGTCCCGAGTGCGGCTACAAATATGACGAGGACGCCGGCGATATCCACGAAGGTTACAGACCCGGTACCAGATTCGAATCTCTGCCGGATGATTTCGCCTGTCCCGATTGCGCCGTGCGGTCCAAGGAAGACTTTGTCGCAGCCTGATTAGCGAATTCCGAAACTGGCGGTTCTGCGCCAAAAGACGTCACCGATATCGATAAGACCAGACTATTCTTGTCCATCCGTTTCGCAGGAAGCCGGCATGGACAGTCGCCTACAATCCCCGGCTCCAGGAATCCGCGTTTCGATCGGACTCATTATGCTCTTTCAGGTGTCGGCACTATTTCTGCGCAGCGTCACCGAAGTGAAGATGGTCGAGAACGGAATCGACCTGGCCACCGCCAAATATGCGGGCGCATCAATTGGCTTTGTTGCGCTCGGAGTATTCCTGGCGCCGGTTCTTCGCGATATCCGGCCCCAGCTTATGCTGCAATGCGCGCGGCCGGGGAGCTGGACCCGGCTTATCTGCGTGTCGGTCGCATTAGGTCTATTGCTATGGATCGCAAATTCCCAGGCCCTGCTGGTCTACAGTACGCTCGACTGGATCGGCAGTGCCGATCAATCACATGCCGCTGAGCCCATCTACACGTTCGGCTGCTCCGACGCCATGATACTGCTGCTTGCCATTCCGGTCATGTCCGTACTCACGCCGGTGGTCGAGGAGACCATTAATCGCGGCGTGATCTTACAGTCTGTTTTGCCAACAGGGCGGTGGCGGGCAATTTTGATTTCCAGCATTTTGTTTACCGTCTTGCACAAGCCTGAAACCTACCCGACTGCGTTTTTATTTGGTCTCTTTGCCGCTGTGCAGGCGCTCAATTGGCGCTCATTGTGGGGTCCAATCATTACCCACGGAACCTTCAACTTCCTGGTTGAACTCGATCGCGCCTGCCTCAACGGCTACTGGCTGCAGGGGCGGCTTCAATGGGAACCCGGCGGTGCGCTACAAACAGCACTTGCCATTTTCGTGCTTTGCCTGTCAGCATCGTGCTGGCTGGTATCGGCAAGAAGATTGGGGACGACCTGACAGAGCGCCGCCCCAACCGACTTTGACAACCAGGCTCTAGAAAGAAGTGGCCACTCTTTCGATCATGTGAGATGTCGCCGCTATAAGACCTTCGTAGATATTGATCAGGTCCTGGCCAACACTGCTACCGTCAGTGATTCCTCCGTAGCTATTCGCCGGTGTGCATTGCAGGCCTCCCGCAACCGCATCAAGTTCCTCCAGTTTAAGTTCTCGCATGTCATCAACCTCCTTGTTGACTACTCTGAATTCGGCGAAGCAGGATGCATCTCGCCGTTTATCGCTTAGTGCGAGCGCTTACCATAGGCCACCGGGGCCTTCCTGGCAGCGCCAAAAACCGGACGAAACACTCAAAAACAGCACATTCCAGGCAAAGTTCGCTGCCCTTAGGGTAACGCTGTGATGCACAGCACAGTCCAAACCGGAACTGCTTATTAACCTGTCAACCTGGCGAGATTTCACGAATTGGACGATATGGAGCACGGACATGGAATTCCTCAAAACGAAATTCGTCGTATTGCTAAGCGTACTAATGCTCGGCGGCACGGCGACGGCAAATGACGACATTTGGTTTGGCGTAAAGGCCGGGACGCTCGGATTCGGCGCTGAAGCAGCATGGCGACCCCTCGAATGGCTCGACGTTCGGGCCGGCGCAAACTTTTACGATTATGACGACAGCGGGTCGCAGGCTGGCATTAACTACAACGCCACACTTGCGCTCGATACTTTCTACGTCACCGGCAACTTCCATTTCCCCCTGAGTCCATTTCGGTTGACTGCGGGTGCTTTCACCAACAACAACGAAGTGCAGTTGGCCAGCGTTGATACACAGAGTTTTCTTATCGGCGATAACCCGGTTCCATATACCGCCGCCGAAGTTGGAACGCTGCGAAGCGTTGCGAGCTTTGACAGCTTCGCACCTTATGTTGGCGCGGGCTTCGACTTCGACATACTGGACCGGCTTGGGATATCTCTGGATTTCGGCGTGCTTCTGCAAGGGGACCCAACGATCACCACGACCGCCGATGGCACGCTGGCGCAGAATCCGGGTTTCATCGATGACCTGAACGCGGAAACCGCGGAACTCCTCAACGAGGTAGGATGATCTGAAAGCCTACCCGGTTATAAGCGTCGGGCTTAATTTCAACTTCTGATAACCCGACAAGAAAAAATACAGGCCGGCGCTGACTTTCAGGCCGGCCTTTTTCTTTGCCTAGCTGAATCGCTCCGCCAGGCGCCGCAATGCGACCGCACCCTGGGCGTAGGCAAGCCGCAGCGACGGCAGAGGAAATCGAACAGGCATTCCCTGCACAATCGAGGGCAGCGATGCTGGCGCCGCATTTGATGCAATGCTGCTGGTGGCCAACCAGTCTGCAACCTGCTTGCCCGACCACGTGGCAGTATTGACGCCGTTGCCGTGATAGCCGAACGCGAAGAATGTCGAACTATCATCGGCGAACTGACCGATTGCGGGCGTCATTTTTCGCGTCATGCAAACCAGGCCATGCCATCGATAGTCGATTGCAACATCGCGCCACTGCGGAAACAGCTCGTGCAATCTTGCGATCAACTCAGCAAAGTTCTTCCCCGCACTGGCAGTATTTCCGTTCGAACTGCCTCTTCCACCAAACATAAAGCGGCCATCCGGCAACAAGCGAAAATAATTGAGCAAACTGACAGACGTTATTGACGGGCACTCCGTTTGCCACTGATGTGTTGCCAGCTCTGCTGCAGTCAGTGGTCGCGTCACGACAATCGAACTGATCATCGGTAGCACGCGGCCGCGTAATTCTCCGTGCAAGTGCTCGGGTGCAAATCCATTCGTCGCAACAATGACGCGGTCGGCGCGAACCGTTCCGGCATTGGTTCTCAGAATGTGGCGGCCATTCTCTCGCGACCAATCCAGCACCTCACTGTGGGCATGAATTTTCGCGCCACGGCGTTCAGCGGCAGCGGCGAGACCGTGAGCGTAGCGCAATGGATGCAGCCCGAAAGTCGGCCGGAGAACAGCACCACCATGCTGAAGCGCGCTATCGAAATACTGCTCACGAAACTCGTCAGGATTCAGGATTTTGGTATCGAGACCAAGCACCCGGAACTGGAATTCCGCATGCTTCTTCAGCTGGTCGAACCCGCGACTTGATAACGCGATGGCGACTTCGCCATCGCCCTGCCGCGGAGAATCGATTTCTTCGTGAACAATCAGATCACGGACCAGTCCGACAGCCTCGACCTGGGCTGCATAGTAGGACCGTGCATTGTCCATGCCGTAGCGCTCAACCATTTTCTCGGCACCAAGGGCCTCGCCGCCGATCGAACAAAAGCCGCCGTTACGTCCCGATGCGCCCCACCCGATGTGGCCGGCCTCCAGCACCCTCACATCCAGCTGGTAGTCCCTGCACAAATGGTATGCGGCCGACAATCCGGTATAGCCACCACCAATGACCGCAACGTCGCATTGTTCGTCGCCTGCCAGCGCTGCGGCAGCGGGCAGCTGCGCACCGGCGGTTGCTTCCCAGTAGGATGGCTCGCGCTGATCGAAACGGTACATCGCATCGTCATAAAGCCAGTTACTCAAAGGACTCTCCTGCTACGCCGCGCTCGGCTGCAGTTTCGCAACCAATGGATCCTTGCGGACGAAGAAGAGTCCGAAAATGATAATCGCAAGCAGCGGCAAGGGCACCAGGATGAGTGTCAGCCAGCCGTACGCGTGAATAATTGTGCCAGCCAGTAACGACGCGAGCGCCGACGTGCCGAATACACAGAATTCATTTACACCCTGGGCGCGAAAGCGCTCGGACATAGCATAGGTTCGCGTGACCATTGTGGTCCCGCCAACGTAAAGAAAATTCCAGCCCACACCGAGGAGAACCAGTGCACCCAGGTAATGCATGTATTCCTGACCCTGTAGCCCGATCATGCACGCGCCGACCAGGCCAAATGCACCCATGGTCATCATTCGAATCACGCCTATTCTTTCGATCAGGATTCCGGAGATCAGCGAAGGAACATACATCGCCAGCACATGGCCGCGGATTACCTGCGCGGTGTCTTCCAGGGAAAAACCATCATGGACATGCATGCTGAGCGGTGTCGCCGTCATGATAAATGTCATCACGCCATAAGCTACCGCACCGCCGAGAACAGCGACGACAAATACGGGTTGAACAGCAATTTCTCGCAGGGGCCTTTGCGCTGCTTCTGCAACAGAGGTCGGACCTTCACCGCGCAATGGCCCGAGCGTAAGATGGAGCAAACTCTGCAGCACATAAAGGCCGGACAGCGCGATCAGCGTGCCCAGATACTGAACCGACGGGATAGCGTACTGGCCGTACTTCACGAGTTCGGGGCCTACGATTGCGCCGCCGATGGCACCCAGCAAGACGAAGGAGATGGCTCGCGGGGAATACTGCGGCTCGACGCTTTCGGCAGCGGCATAGCGATATTGCAGCGTAAAGGCCATATTCAGGCCAAAGACAGCCCCGGCAACCACGAATATTGGAAAGCTTTCCAGGTACAGCGCCAGCCCGGCGAGGACCATCGCAACGACCGAACTGAGTGATGCCAGGGCGAAACCGAATTTGCGCCCTATCCTGCGCATCAGCATTGTCGCCGGTATCGCCGTTGCCGCACCAAACAGCACCATGATAGAAACCGGCAATGTTGCAATGGTCGGATCACTGGCAAGCTTGGTGCCGATAATGCCGCCGAGCGTTACCATGATAATTGCACCCGTTGCCGAAATGAGCTGGCAACTGGTTAATATGATTAGGTTTCTCGGATGCATGTGGTCAAGCTCTGATGATCGTCGCGGCTGCCAAAGCTGCGCATTCTCACATATTCTGCTGTATGAGTACGATTTACCTGCCTGGCTTCTGAGGCAACCTGGACACACTAAACTGCCTATGCTTCGAATCACTGACAAAATCGATATACCGGATGCGGAACTCGAGCTGACTGCCATTCGTGCGCAGGGACCGGGCGGGCAGAATGTCAACAAGGTTGCGACTGCAATACATCTGCGATTCGATATCCAGGCATCCGCGGCACTGCCGGCGGAAGTGAAGACCCGCCTCATGCGTTTACGGGATCATCGAATAACCGCGGATGGTGTCATCAATATCAAAGCGCAGCGATCGCGCAGCCAGGAGAAAAACCGGGCAGATGCCCTGCGACGATTCGCGGACCTGATCCGTAAGGGGCTCATTGAACCGACGGTTAGAAAGAAAACGAGGCCAGGTAAGAAAGCACGGGAGAAACGGCTTGCCGACAAAGCGCATCGTTCGAAGGTGAAGAGAACGAGAGGGAAAGTGTCAGACTGATAAAGCGTCCAGCCGGAGTATCAGGTGCAGGTCAACTGATCGTTCGCCCAGGCGCAGCCCGCGCTGGCCCAGTATTCCGTCAGACCAATATCCGCAAGGAACTTCGGGAAATCGGGATGCTGGCGGAATGCCGCAAACTCGTCGATAAAGATAAGCTCAATTTCGAACCACCCGCCCTGCTCACCCAGACCCCGAGCCACCGTCATTGCCCGCTCGACCTCTCCAAGCAACATCCACAGCGTCATTTCGACGTTTTCCGGCAGCGCGTCCGCAGCGGAAAGCTCCATCAGGATACCGATCGACCGTTCACGATCTCCACCTGCTTCGAGGCCCTCAAGCAGCGAATTTACCCAAACCGAATCGATATTGTTCTGATCGAGGCCCACTTTCGCATAAGTTTTGGCGCCCTCGATGTCACCACTGCGGATCAGGAACAGCGCATAGGCGAGCGAGTGTATGGATGACTGCAGATCCATGCTGTTCGCGATATCGAAGTATCGCCGGGCATTCTCCATGTCGTTAACCCAGAAATAACCAATCGCCAGGCTGCTGTACATGATGGCTTTATCCGGGTGGTTCGGATCAGACTCAATCGAAAGTCGGGAATGCTCGAGCGCCAGGTCGAGCCTGCCGACGCTCGCCATCACCCGCGAATACCAATGGTGCGCAATCGGTTCCACGTCATCGGCCTGTAATGCGGGCTCAAAGGCCTCCGCAGCAGCTATCCATTGGCTGCGTTTGTAGTTGACGAAACCATAGACGGTGCCGGCGGCGGCGCGAATGCTCGGGTCAGCCGCGATCCCCTGATCGACTATCTCAAGCGCCTTTTTGTAGCTTGTCTCGCGATCGACGGTCAGGTCGTAGTCAGGCCAGATGCAGTAAGTGTAGGCAAGTCCCAGCCACGCGGGTCCGAACGCCGGATCAAGTTGGATAGCCTGTTCGAACTGCGCCACCGCTGTTTCCGTGGATTGCCGGTTGCGGCGTTCGAACAGGAATCGACCGCGGGAATACGCCTCAGCAGCAGCGTAGCTCTTCGGGATGCCCGTATCGGTGACAGGCTCCTCGAACTCTGCGTCGATAGCGCCGCGTAACCCGAAGGCCACCTCTCGCTGCAACTCGAAGATACTGCCGCGATCCGCATCGAACGTGTCGGTCCAGATGACCGCCCCGCTTCGCGTGTCTTCGAGTTGCGCCGAAATTTTAACCTGATCACCGATGATCTGGACGCTGCCGGTCACGAGCCCATTCTCGGCAATCGGCAAATCTCCGGAGTACTGCTGCCGATTCCTGACGACCTTCAGGTCCTCGATCTTGTTGAGGCTGCTAATCGCTTCTTCGGCGAAACCAAAGCAAAGATGTTCGCTCGTCTCCTCCGTATCCAACATGCAATCAAATGGGAACACGGACACCGAAGAGACGCCAGCGTCGCCGACATCGTTAGTCTCCGTGCCACTCATGGCATAAAAAACGATGGCAACAACCGCCGCAATCCCGGCCCCGATCCACATCCATCTTGGCTCGTTGGAGGAAGCGGTCGCAGGGGCTGACGGCAGTCCGACATCCGGCATCACCACCGGCGCCATGACGCGATAGCCACGCCTCTGAATCGTCTCGATATACGCTGGCGACCTGGCGCTATCGTCAAGTCCCCGCCGCAGAGACGCGATGCAACGCGTGATGACATCATCTGTCTGCGGTCGCCCATCCCACACGGCGTCGATCAACTGATCCTTCGTCACCACATCGCCAGCGTGGCTGGCGAGAACGACGAATACATCCATAACCAAGGGTTCCAGCTTACGCTCGGTATCGCCGCGACTGATCAAACCGCGATCAGGCTTGACAGTCCACGCCCCGATTTCGAAGCCTCGCATGAGTTCCGTATAGGTCGGCATTGACTAAGCGCCTTGTTCCGACGTCATTTTGAGTACGAAGCCATGTCGCAATGATTGTACTGCAGGGGCCGACTGACAATCTGTAATAACCGAGCACTTGCAAGCACTGCATTTCACCGTCGCGTTGATATGAGTTACCATGTTACCAAACTACCCTGGAGCCAAATATGAACCGCAAGTTGGTCGAACGAACCCAGACCGGCGTTCGGCTGGAAAAGTCGCTGTTAAAGGTACTCAAAGGACTGGCGGAATACTGCGACCTGAGTCTTGGTGACCTGCTTGAGGGCATCGTCCTGCACACATTTGAAGGCAAGACACCGTTTTCCGCCGAAACCCGCTCAAAGATTGCGGCCCTGAAGAAGATCTACCATTGCGAGCTGACCGCCGCTGACAGCCATCGGCTGCGCGAGGCAGGGGAATGACTCAAAATACGGATCGAAACACCCATTCGACGCCCTGCGGCCCGACCATTGAAGCTTTTGAAGGGTTGCAGGTCGACCCGGCACACTTCGACCATAAAGCCCATGTCTATGTCGCCTGGTCTTATCTCCAGGACTACGATCTGCTTTCCAGCATCCAGCGCTATCGATCGACGCTTAAGCGGCTTACCGAGAAACTCGGTGTACCGGCCAAGTATCACGAGACCATCACCTGGTTTTTCATGGTAATCGTTGCCGAACGCATCGATAGAGACCCGCCCGGGGACTGGGTCGCTTTTGTCCGGCGAAATCCGGACCTTTTCACGCGGGCACCGGGTATTCTCGGTAAATTCTACTCGAGCGACCGGTTGGATTCGGCTACCGCCCGGCGCCAGTTCCTGCTTCCGGATTTGTCAACGCGCTGACACGGCCAACGCCAACCTGGTTCGTGGCTCCGACAGCCCCTGTCCTGCATGCATTTAACATAAACCCGGCTGCTGGCTGGCGCAGCGCCGGTCAAAGCTATGCAAGCTGCCCCATAACTCTTTGTTTTTATTATTTTTTCTGAATATTCAGGCAATTGTTGGCGCCAGCGGCACTGGATCACTCTTATGCAGGCCAAATCGACATATACTCTCAACGTGTCGATAAATGACCTGTTTTTCGACATATGCGGACAACCTGTCGATAACGTCGACACAAAGCCAGCATGTGTCGACAAAATGCCTTTTTATCGACATATTTACTCGAAATGTCGATAAGATCGACACGATGGCCAAACCTGTCGATCGCTTGACCCGCCAGCGGAGCATATCTACATGCCTGATTTTGATGCAAATAAACCCTTTAACGCACTCCCGCCGCTGCCGCCGCCTGGCGACCAGATCGAAACGACGGAAATCCTCAAGAAATGCATCAACGCCCGGGTAGCGCTTGCCGAGTTGAAGCAAGCCGCCGAGCTGATTCCCAATGCAGCCGTGCTGGTCAACGCGTTGCCGCTGCTCGAAGCACGGGCCAGTTCCGAAATCGAGAACATCGTGACGACGACCGACAAGCTTTTTGAGTTCGTCGACATGGCCGAGGACAAAGCAGACGCGGCAACGAAAGAGGCGCTGCGTTATCGGACGGCATTGTTCGAGGGTGCCAAGATGGTCCAACGCCAGATGTTAAGCACAGATATGGCGATTCAAATATGCAGCACTATCAAAGATTTAGAATTGGATATTCGAGACGATTCTGGGACACGCCTCAGTAATCGCAAGACCGGTGAGGTCATCTATACGCCCCCTGTCGGGCAGAAACTCCTGCAGGATAAGCTGCAAAACTGGGCGGAATTCATGCACCAGCACACGGAAATCGACCCGTTGGTCCGCATGGCTATCCAGCACTACCAGTTTGAGGCTATTCACCCGTTTACGGACGGGAACGGGCGCACCGGCCGAATAATCAACATCCTGTTCCTGGTTCAGCAGGGCCTGCTCGATTCCCCTATTCTGTACCTGAGCAGACACATCATTCGGCATAAAGGCGAATACTACCGGCACCTGAACGAGGTTACGGGGAATCAGGCCTGGGGTCCCTGGATCATGTTCATGCTCAGCGGCGTTGAGGAAACCTGCATCTGGACTACCGACAAGATCAAAGCCATTCGTGAACTGATGCAGCACACGAGTCAATTCGTGCAAAAGAAGCTGCCAAAGATCTATTCATGGGAGTTGGTCGAGGCGCTTTTCAAACAGCCCTACTGCCGCATCAATAACCTTGTGACGGCCGGGGTCGCAAAACGGCAAACGGCCTCGGTTTACCTGAAGCAGCTGTGCGACATCGGCGTGTTGAAGGAGTACAAGTCCGGCAGGGAGACACTTTTTGTCCATCCCAAATACATAGAGCTGCTGACAGGCGAAGAAAATGTCTGGGTCTATTACGCTGGTGTAGAAACCGAAGTCGCCGCTATAGCCACTTCCTGATTATCGCATCAGGCGTTCGTGATGACGTGGTCTGAACCGTCATCCGGTGTGAGGTCCAGCATGCGCCTGTAGAGCAGCCCAAAGGCGCTTTGCATTAAGGTCTCCTCGATGATGCCGTCAACATCACAGTTTCGACCCAGACGACGCAGGCGCTCGAAAGTTCGCATGAAATTCTGGGTGTGCCGGGTCCGAATCTTCGTGCCAAAAAACATGTCCTGAAGATCAGCATGATCGATCATGCTTCTGCCAAGAAACATCCGTGCAAAAACCTCACAGTCGCCATCCGCGATGCGTTTGAAATTTGCGTCGGTCTCTTCACGTGTCATCTCGCCACTGCCGACCGACCCCATTGACGAGGAGTACAGCATGCCAGTGATTCCACCCAGCTGGTGATTGACGTTCTCTTTTATCTTGAAAAACGTCTCCTGCCTGGCGTTCATTTCGGTCGCCGCGATTGCTGCCGTTTGCTTCGCGGATTGCTTGGATGCCTGTCTTATCGCTTTCGAATTGTTTGCCAGTTCCCTTTGCTGGATAAACAAACCAATGACGAGCCAAAGGAAAGCCAAAGGCGCGAATGCACCTTCAAGAAAGCTGCCAATCACTTCCGGTGAAAGCTGATTGGCGGACTCAGCACTCATGACGCCGAACACATACCAGCCTCCGCCGCCGACCCAGATAATGGTCACCGCGATCCCGAACCAGATACGCCAGTCGCGCTTCCTCGCCTTGCTTTTTGTATCGCCAATCATGGCCATACGATTACTGTAGACGCTGCCGGGCGATTTTGGCAATGCCTGCGGCGGCAAACGAGCCTATTTGTGCTGCTGCGAAATCGGGTTACTGCCGCGTCCTCGACGCAAAGCGCGAGAGAACAGTCGGCAACAGCCGCTAAAGAAGCGTAGCGCCCTTGAAAGGCGCTCAACCAGCAAAAGTCGATACCGCGTGAAATGCCCGTCGAGCATTTGCAGCAATGCCGGGTAGTCAATCTTTGCGTCGTGGCGTTTGTCCAACGGGATTCTGCGGACGGTGACGATTCGATCGATGTGGTGATTGGCAATGCAGCTGGCGGCCGCGACGCAGGCTGAACGAAAATCTCTGCCGACCGTCTCCAGCACCAGGACACGCTCCCCGCCAAGCTGCACGAGTGCGGCACGCCTGATCCCGGCGACGGCGTTGACGGAGTACTCCACCTGAAAAGGATAAACGGTGCCCCACCTGTCCTCGATCGCGGCGCTGCATCGCCCCACCAGCCACAGCCGGCCCAGCTTGTCGAAATAACCGGCGTCACCTGTCCGGTGCCAGATAGTTCCCGCTACCTCGATCTTGTTAGCAGGGTTGTTTGCAACGTCGGCATAACCGGTTAGAACGTGTTTGCCACTAACAACAATCTCGCCGATCCCGGCACAATCCGTCGCGGATATACATAGCGACGCAAACTGTTCGCTGTTGCAAGGTGGCACCAGCTGGCCGGGCCTGCTGGAAATAATGCGCACGGCGCATCCCTCGACAGGCTTACCAACCAGGAGCCCGCCGCCTTGCTGCATCTTGTCTCGAGAGCGCAGCGACACATCTGCGGCATCGATGCAGGCGATGGGTTCGGCCTCTGTACTGCCATACACGATGCGAACCACTGCAGCGGGTGCAATTCGCACCAGCCTGGCACCCAGTGAAGGACTGACCGGCCCCCCGCCAGTAGAGATACAACGCATTTCGGGCAGGGTACCCGCATCAGCCCTTTCCGCGAGGCGCTCCAGCAAGGCCGGCGAGGCGATCATGCGGGTTGCGTGCTCGTTGCGCAGCTGTTGCATCACAACGCGGTGATCAACTCGCCCGGGGTGTTTCATGTCGGTGGCCGGAATGATGCTGGTCACGCCGTTCGCGAGGTTAAATAGTACGAACATCGGCATCGCGACGAAATCGATGTCCTCGTTTGCGAGGCCTGCAACCTGGTTGAGTATTCGTAACTGCTGCCTGAGAAATCCATGCGTCCGCAACACAGCCTTCGGTTCGCCCGTACTACCGCTCGTAAACGTCAACAACGCGGAGTCCGCCGATGACCGGGGAACCGCAGGTTTCGAACAGCCTGGCGTGCGGGAGAACGTCAGCCGTGAAGTGCCGCTTTCCGGTCCATCGATGACGAGTTTGTGCGGGATTTGGCGAAGCTCGGGAAACACGAAGCGCAGCAATAGCAGAGCACGGGTCGAAATGACGGCCGCCGGCGGCCAGGACCGCAATATGCCTGCAACACATGAGACGGAATGCGCCGGGTCGATAAACATGATCTCCATGCCGGCTTTAAGCAGCGCCAACATAATGATATAGGTCTCGATTGAAACGGGCACAGCCACAAGCACCCGGTCTCCGGCACGCAATCCGCGCTGGTTCAACTGGCCAACTACCGCATTAATCCTGTCATCAAACTCGCCGAAGGTCACCGCCTGGCGTCTGCCATTAACGCCGCTAATGAGCGCGTTGCGTTTGGCCTGCTTCCTGAGCGCCTGGCTGAACAAGTCGAAAACGTTCATCAGGACAGCCCCTTCCCGAACAGGGCGTATTCCCGCATTGGTCCGGCACAATCACTGCTGATTTTCTGGCTACGGTTTGCGACGTGCATCAGTGCACTGATCGCCGTCGTAAATCCCATTGAGACCGCGTTCTGCAGCATATCCACAAGCAAAACGCGGCCTAATCCGCTCAGCTCCCTGCGCGGCAATATCGCGATTGTCTTGATCACAATCGCATCCACACGCTCCTGATAATTCTTCTGCAGAAGATCAGGCGGCGCAAAGACGAAGCCGACCACCTCGTCGCGTCGTTTAGCCAGAAGCATCAATCCGGGGTCAACTTCCCGCAGCAACGGCGTATACATGCGCCTGAAGCTATCCCGCTCGAGCGGTGTATACATGAAGGCATCCTTGAAACTCTCACAGATCACCGCGTGAATACCGTCCAGGTCGTCGTCGGGATTATCCTTATCCAACGAGGTAATACCGATGCCCTGCTGCAACATCTTGCTCCGCAGATCACCAAGCTCAGGCTGCCGTTGCGACATCTGCGGGTTGATCTCGGATACATAGCGAGCCAATGGCTGGAATCCCAGACGCTCAAATTGCACTGGCCATTCATCAGGATTATCGGGCTCAAGAAAAAATGGTTTGGCAACGCCTCGATCCGTGACGAACCGATATGTTCTCCAGGTGTTGCCATCCATCGGGCCAACGGCGAGTTCGCAACGGCGACGTTTAAGCGCCCTGCAGGCATGGTCCAGCAGGGTTCGGCCATAGACTTCGTCCGTCGCAGCGTAGTGACCGATTATTCCCGTGCGCGCACTGTTGACGCGTGCGCAATCGCGCCACCAGAGCGAACATCGGGCTCGAATCTGATCCTTGTGGTCCAGGATCGAAAAATGCTGATCGACCTGATCCATCGCCAACCTGTCCGGATCGAACGCCGTCCTGTCAATGACGGAATCGTAATCAACGCGCTGCATATCGAAAATATCGTGCATCTTTATGCTCCCGGGAAGAACAGGCTAAGTACAACGTAGGCGCTGAGCGGAACGGTCAGGTTATCGAGACCGCGTGTACTCACCGCCTCCACGACGCAAGTTAAAATCGCAACCACAAAACCAACTGAAATCGCGGCTGTAAAAGGAATCGTTACGAATGCGGTCAGCGCCAACAGGGTGATCGTGAAAGCAACGACGAAAAAAGCGGCACAGCCGGAAAATGTCTTGCCACATGCCGGACCGCTCAAACGACCAATTGGAAAGGCCTTGCCAACGAGTGCCGCTGCGGCATCGGCAAGGCTGAGGATCAGAATGGGCACGATGTAGAGAAGCGGTTCATTGCTGGCCAGCAACAGCAACAGCGCGATCGTTATTGTGAAATACAATTCTCCGTGGGTGCGCCGTTCTGCATCGTGCAGCACGCCACCAAAGCGACTGCGTATGCAGGCTAAATGACGTGCGGATAGCATCCAGCCGAACGCCAGCAGGCTGGCCGTGATAATCAACCAGGTTTCCGTCAGCACCAGGGGCAGGAAAAGGGACATGCAACCGATGGCTACGTGGAACGCCTTGCGGCGTAGTTCAGCCTGAACTTCATTCCCGCTCGTCGCACGGGACAGGAGGCCCATCACAGGCACCAGCGTCAATGGGGGCAGTACGATTGCCAGCAACGAACTTTCCATCAGAGCACCTCCTCAATCACCAGGTCGCGATAGAAGAATGCCTTGTCCATTGCGTGTAACTTTTTCGCATAATCGCCTAGCGACTCCAGCGCCCCCGCCAGAAAGTCCGGCCGCGATCTCTGCACCACGACATTCCAGTAGACGAGTCGGCAACCCGGGGCACCAACCCGAATCAGTTCGCGCAGCAAATCCTCATAGCCTTCCTGCGACATGTATTCGAAAATGTCACTCAGATTGCAGCCGTTTACGGATCCGGCCGGCAGGTTAGCGAGCACGGATTCCACAGGCGCGCAGTGCCACTCGAGCGCATCCAGGTTGTTGCGAATGCTGTCGTAATTTTCGGCGCGCCAGGACCAGGGCAACGCAGAGCGAAACTGGCCCGTAAGAATTCTCTGCAGATAGGGGTTCTGATCCGGTTCCTGCCGCACCAGGGCATTCGGTAGTTGCCGCTGCAAACTCGACCAGACGGGTTCATCGGCGAAGCGCGTGAACGCAGGATCCCGACCGAAGCGCCCCAGGGTCAGTCGGCTGAAGAACAACCGACATAGAATTCGCCACCGACGGTTGTTCCAGCGCTGCTCGTAGAATTCGCGCCGCTCAGCTTCCGATTTCAACTGGAACAGCAGATTGAGCGTTCTCCGACGCTGGGCGAGCGGCAAAAGAAAGCGCCGAAAGTTATCCAGGTAGCCTTCGAATTTTCCGACCTGCGCAACGCCTCGGTCAATGAGTCTGGGGTGGGCATCCCAGAATCGGCAAGCGTTTGCCGACAAACCGGCCCGGCAGCGCTGGTACAAGGCCATCCTGTAGCGACAACTGTGCTGTCCCATCAGGAGCAGGAATTCGCTGTGGGAAAGATGGCGGTATGCAGCAACCCTCAACTCGAGGCAGGCTATCTGTGCGGGATTGAGATCCACGGCGATAACCCGCCTGACTCCGGCACCGACCAGCGCGAGCGTATTATCTCCGGCTGAGGCAACCGACAGGAAGGTATCCTCCGGGTCCGGTCTGCTTGCCTGCAGTAGAACGTCCGCATCCTCCCAGCATTGTGCGTAGCGAATCCGGTCGAACCTGGCCTCACTGGCGATTTCCGTTTGGTGATTCATGCGCAGCCTCGTTTGCTGTTTTCCGAGGCTCAAGCTTCGCGTACTGGTGCGCGAAACACCTGATTGATGCCTGATATCTGGCTGTGGAATACCTGATGAACGCCTTTCGATTAAAACGACATATTTTTCAATGGCTTATGCTTGGCGGGATTGGTCCGTGCACAGACGTACCAGTGCCGGGAGAAGCAGCAGATCGGTCAGGATCGCGACCATTACGGCAAAACTGGTCAATACGCCAAACCAGGCAATTGAACGGATCTCGGCGAGCCCGAGTACAAGGAAGCCGGCGGCTAGAATGAGCGAGGTCATCAGCAATGTGCCGCCGGTGCGGCTGGCTGCAATCTTCAGTGAGCCATCGATTCCCGCATTTGCCGCCGGTCGCAGCAAATGCACGGAATCATCCACAACCAGGCCAAGAATCACGCTCGCGATCGTTGCTGACGCGACATCAAGGGGGATCCCCGTGAGACCCATCAGACCCAGCGTCATCGCAACCGGGATGGCGTTCGCAGGGAGGGCCAGAAAAAGCCGCCGCCACGACCGCATAGCGACACCCAGGAAAACGGCAATCAGGACTATCGCAGCGCCAAATCCGCGCACCTGGGACCCGACTATTTCATCCACGATTCTCGTATAGAGCGGTGAGTAACCTGCTGGCCGCAGTATGAGATAACCGGGCAAATCAGCGCTGGCAGTTATCGCGGCGATAAGCCTCTGCACCTCTGCCGCTGACATGATGGGTGCCCCAAACGATATTCGCAATTGGCTGTTATCGGCAATCATCCCTCGCAAAGCGACTGGTGAGAATGTCTGCATGCGCTCGTACTGGCGCAGCAACGGTCCGATGCCGACCGCGGATGGCGGTTCGCCCGGTGGCAGGCCAAACGCGCTGATCAGCGACCAGCTCCAGCGAATCTCGTCCATGCCGCCGACCGCTTCCTGCCACTCCCAGATTGCGTCAAGGCCATCCGCAGACAGAATGTTCCGGTCGCTGGTAATGGTGAATTCGATCGGCACGTAGGCGCCGATTTCACGCTCGATGAAGTCGGAGTCCCTGCGAACCTGGTGCGTCTTTTTCAGATAGCCGATCGAATCGGTATCGCTATTCAGCCGGGATACGCCGAATACCGCGACAATGGCAAGCACGGCATACGCTGCCGCAACCAGTTTTGCCCGGGACCTGGCGAAGATAAACAGGCGGGCTGCAATCTCATCCAATGACGAGCGTTGTGCCGCGGGCTCGGCCTGCCTCCACGCCAGTGCCAGCGTTAGTGTGATTACAGACACCAGGAACGCTGCGACGATACCGACTGCGCCAAACCAACCCAGCTGTTGCACTACGGGCATGCCTGACGCCGTCAGGCCAAGGAAGCCGGCTGCAGTGGTGACCGTGGTCAGAAAACAGGGGCCAATAATATCGGACATGCCCGCGATCACTCGCTCGCTCTGCGTCAGTTCGCGGTTTTGTTGTGCGACACTGCGCAAAATGTGCACGCAGTCCGCAATGCCTATGACCAATACCAGTGTTGGCAACACCATCGTGATCATGTTGAGCTGATGGCCGGCCACGGTGTACAGCGCCATTGTCCAGGCCGTCGCAATGCCCACCGATACCAGCGTTATGATGACTGGCAGCCAGTGACGAAAGAACACGAACAGCAAAATCACCATGAGCAAATGCGCGTAAACGATGAGCGTTGCGGCACCGGTTGTCGATGCCTCGTTCAGTCCGTCGAACACGACCCCGTACCCACCCAGGTGACCATCGAGATCGAATTCGTCAACGGCGCTCCTTACGTCAAGCAGCAGCTGATGTCTGCGCGCTTCAATATCAGCGTCGACAACCGTCTGCACCACCAGCGCGGTTGTTTGGCCGTCGGCACTTAACAATCGTCCGCGCGCTTCAGCCAGGGACTCCGGAACGGTAACCAGCGAAGTCACCGTGGCGACGCCTTCGATATCCAGCAGGCGATCCGTCAAATCGCCAATCAGGTAACTGGCCTCCTCGGCAACGAATCGTTCTTTCTGCGCGCTATGAACTGCAACGACAATAATTTCGTCACTGCCATAGGTTTCCTGAAACCGGCGATAGTTGACGAGCTCGGGATCGTCCTCCGGATACCAGATTTCGAGCGAGTTCGATACTGATAAGGTCGTGAGTTGCAGGCCGGCGATGACTGTTACCAGCAGTACAAGACTATTGAGCGGGAAACGGTAGTTCCACAAAAATTTAGCCGCGATAGCTGACTTTGACGTCATGCAGCGCGGTCAGCGATGGCTAGTTTTCTGATCATCCCGGTCGCACCATTCAACTCCACCCAGTCACCGTCTTGCAGCCAGGAACAGGCATTTTCCACGCCAACAACAGCAGGAATTCCAAGCTCCCGCGCAACAATCGCCGAGTGTGACAGCAGGCTGCCACGCTCCATAATCATTCCGCTCACCAGCGGAAATATTGTCACCCAGCCAGGATCGGTCCGTTGCGCCACGAGAATTTCACCGCTTTTGAATGCGCAGTTACGAGGGTCGGTGACAATTCGGACAGGGCCGCTGACAACCCCCTGCGAACAGGCCTGCCCGCTGCGACTGACCGCATGCCCGTCCTCCGTCTGCACCGGCAGCTCCCGCATGGAAGAGGCAAGTTGAGCTGGTCCATTAGTGACAAACCTCCGCGGTGGATCTTCCCCTGCTTCGTAAGCAGCATATTCATTGCGCCGGGATCTGACCAAGCCGGCAAACTCACAGCTGGAACCGGTGCCGCGTATAAGTGCACTGACTTCGTCGACATCGAGATAGAAGATATCAGCGGCATCCGAAAGCACGCCAAGCGTACTCAGCCTGTGACCAATTTCCACGAAGATTGCACGAACCCGCCCGTAGACCCGGGTGCGCTCAAAGCGCAGGTTTTCGCGATCACGCACGCGCGCTCGCGCCATTCTGAGGACCAGGCGGAAAACCCACTTTCTGATCGGTCGCCCGCGAAAGAACGGTGCGATTCTCGCTTCCGCGTTCTGCCGCAGGGTATCGTCCGGGTTTGCGTCAGTTGCAAATTTTCCGGACCGCGCCAACTGGCCAACCCCTCGCAACAATGGCAGGGGATTATCTTTGAGCGTCTCGCTCTCCAGTTTCAGTTCGTCCAGGCATCGATCACCAAAGCGATCCAGGTAGTCTTCAAACTCAAGAAAGAACTGTGCATTACGCGCGCGATGCCCCTCAATCGATTCGACCGATTCACTGCAAAGACAAGCAACAAATTTCTTGTCCGTCGCCGCCAGCGCTCCCAGTGATTTCATCAGGCGGACAGGCTCCACGCTGATGATGCCTGATTCCCCGGAAACCAGATCGTTGTGAATATCGACAAGGTCCGCAGCAACCCAGCGACCACATAGCTGTCGCAGTGCACCATGAAAGATCATGCAGTACAGGTCATTGATCAGCGGCGTGTCCCACGCCGGTATGACTTTCTCTTGCAAAGAATCGTAATGATCGATCAGCTGATTCAACGTCATCGACTTCAAATCAACAGGCTGCAACAGCTCGTCGAGCTTGCGATGAAACAGACTGACCCGCGAATTGTGCAAGAATAATTTGGTGACAAGCCGCTGACTCACACGGGCAATACCGAACGTGGCACGCACTGCCGCAAAGCGGCGATTATTTTCGGGCGCAGGTATTGACCCGGCAGGCAGGCCTTCCGTGACTCCCATCATCTGTTCCATGAATCGGCGATTGAAGCGAAAGCCCGGCGTCAGCATCAATAACCGATACCAGTTGAGTAAATTATAGTAAACGCGCCCCTGTATGAGGCCAATCATCTGTTCGTAACATCGTTTGTTCTCAGCAATGGCTCGTTCGCTGACACCCAGAGCGCGCCCCATGTGTCGATACGCTTCCTGGTACGCTGATCTTGCCACGGAAAATGTAAGCGGCGTTGTGACGCCACCATAACTCTCCACAATATTGCTGTTATCCCAGAGCGCATACGCCTCGACGTCCGACGTCGGACCGAGCGTTGTAATATCCCGGCTTTGCAGCAGGAAAAGTTCGGCACCCGAGAAGGCCCATTCAATATCCTGGGGTGCTGCGAAATGGTCGCTCACCCGACGGACCAGTGCCGCCACCTGCCTCACCTGTCCGCCGGAAAGAACCGCCTGATTTCCTTCGAGTTCAAAGGATTCGATTTTCCCCTTTGCATTGACGCGCCAGGTATCGCCCTGCCCCTCGCCGTTTACCAGGGATTCGCCATTTCCTGCGACGGCCGCGACAACAGCCACATTGGTATCGCCGGATACCGGATCCGCAGCAAATGCAACGCCCGCCGAATCCGCGTCGATCATGCGTTGCACCAGAACCGCAGGCACAATTCCGGGATCGCTGACACCCTGCGAGTCCCGATAAGTATTGCTTCTCTCGTTGGCAGCTGACCTGCAAACCTTCGCGGCATACACAGGTACGTCTGCGGCGGCGACGTTCAGAAATGTGTCGAACTGGCCCGCAAACGACAGCGACTTGCCGTCCTCTTCCCTGGATGACGAGCGGACAGCGAGCGGTTGTTTCGCCGGGCAAATTTCGCGAATCGCTAATTGGAGCTCCCCGTCATTGCCGGCCGTGATCTCACCGCCGGTTGCAGCGTCCTGGACGACCACGAAGAAAGGCGGAACATTGAACCCGGCAGCATCGAGCGTGGCGAGTCGCGCAGCCTTGTTACCCGCCGACCCCGGGTCCTGTATTCGTTCTGTGGACAATATCTGACTCATGTCTATCTCCTTAGGCCAACACTACCTGCAGCGGCCCGACGGCAACGTAAAGCAACATCGCGACAAGACCGGAACCGGGTTCAATCCAACGGGTGGATCTCGAATTAGAGGCACTGGCGGGAGCAAGGATTCCGATTATCAGAACAAGAATCGTCACGCCGATCACCGCACCGATCCATCTGCTGCTATCGCCGACAAAAGAAACCGCGCCTGCAAATGCAACCACCGCGAGAGCGCAAGAGGCTATCCATGCGACGACAGCGGTTCTTAAACCCCATTGGGCGCTATACGTTTCGACGCCCTCGCGTTCAGCGTCCGGCGACTTCACTTTTCGCCCGATCTCGAGGATCAGCCCGCAGCCGAAGCTGAGTAGAAGTAGCCACGGCATGCCGAGCGGTATTTCCCTGCCATCAGCCAGCCAGTCGAAGGCGCTGACGTAGAAGGCGATCAATGGCATCACAACCATGTGACTCAGGAGATAGGCAGATGGCGTGGTGACAAGCCATTCGCGCACAAAGAATTCCCGCGTCATCAACCCGATATACAGCCAGGTCAGAAACAATACCGGCAACAGTCCGACGTCGACGGTCACCGCGATAAGGAATTGCAGCAAGGCACCGCCCCAGGCCACCCATCCGAGCTCTCGCAGCGATACGAGACCGCGCGGCACCGCACGGTGCGGACGGTATTTCGTGTCCGTTTCAAAGTCCTTGAACTCGTCCGCCACGCGCAACTGCATAAACATGATCAAAGTGCTAAGCGAGGCCGCAAGAACGCGGTAGAGCGTTGGCAACTCGCCATGCTGAAGGGAAGAGAACAGCATTACGGAGCCACAGAATACGATCACCATCGGAGCGTGGGCCGCTATTGGAAACCGCTCTTTCTGATATTGCCACAGGCGCTTAAGCATGGTCAGGCTCCGGGCGCATGGCCTCACCGCGAGACAGCGCACGGTGCGCGGCAGCAAAGTCGCCAGAGCAAAATGCCCCGATAATGGAGAGCTCACCGGCGAGCACGATACTGGCGCACACTTCGGCAAATGCCCCACTGTGACCAGGACCGGCCAGTCCCAGCAGGTCCAGGCAGGCCCTGGCAGACGGCAGGCGGGTGCCGCCGCCAACGGTTCCAACGATGATGTTCGGCAGCGTCACACTTGCATACAGATGGCCGGTGTCGGTCATTTCCAATCGGGTGATTCCGCTGGCTGCTTCTGCAACGCACGCAACATCCTGACCACAAGCCAGAAACAGGGCCGCGAGGCCATTCGCATAGTGCCCGTGGATGCCCGTCGCGCCACTCATTACGCCGCCGATCGCGCCAGCACTCCAGTATTCGATCATGCACTCCGGCGGCGTGTGCAGGACCGACTCCACCAGTTCACGCGCAATCACCACGTCGGCGACGACTCTCTTGCCACGAACATCCATGAGGCAGCTGCCGGTGGCTTTCTTGTCGCCTGACAGATTCGCTTCGAGAAACCAGTAGCGGGGTCTCACCGGTGCAGAGTCGATAATGAAACCGAGTACGGCATCAGACGCGAATGTGACCATGTTCTGACCCGCGGCATCGCCGGTTGTGAAACGCAGGTCGAGATAAACGTGATTCCCCTCGATAACGGTGCGCACGGTCTGCAACCGGCCGAAACGGGTGACCTGCGGCACAACGTCCTTCATCCTGCCAACGTTGGCCTCGATGAAGGCTGCAAACTGGTGGGCCTCGACGATGTTAGAAAAAGCGAACATCGGCGTACGACTGACTCCCTCGCTGACAACGCGTGCGTTGCAGCCACCGGCGGCATGTATCAGTCCGGCACCGCGGTTGTAAGACGCAACCAGCGCAGCTTCGGTGGTCGCCAGCGGCACGAGATAGTCTTTCGTTCCGGACTTTCCGTTGATTTTGATCGGACCAGCGAGCCCGACTGGCACGCTTACAGTTCCGATATAAGCTTCGATATTCTGCGCGTAGGTTTGCGCATTCTCCCGCGCTTTCTGGTCAAACAACTCGGCTTTGGGGCCTGTCGCTCCAATCTTCTGCCATCGTCTGGCGGATTCAAATGCCACCGACGTGGCGTTTTTGACCGTCTTATGTTGTACGTCCATCGCAGCGCTCCTGCCTATCAGTCATCGAATGTGCAACGACTATCAGGCTTCCGGGATCCAGGTGCATGAGCGCAGCGGGAGCTTTGGGCGATGACGGCCTGATGAATTCCTGATGGACCCGATAAACCCTCGCTCCGGGCCATTCAGTGGAGATTCCGAACTACGCTTGAACAGCTCATGTCCTGCGCCGCGAACAGTGGGCATAGCCGAAATAGCCGGAAATAAAACGCAGTTAATTCACTGCCTTAAGGAATCTCGACCTGGTCCGATCGCAGGTCATATAGCGGCATAAATATGGCCTCTATGGCCCTTTGCTGGCACACTTCAGGCACCTCTTAAGGACGAGCCGTGCCCGCTTTGAGCATCGATCGCAGTCGACTATTCCAGTTCTTCAAGTACATCGTCTATGCACTGCTGACGGTTAATATCTATGTTTTTTTTGCTGAAGAATGGGCAGCTGCGGCCCACAGGTTCACTGACGGCGTCGCGCTGGACGCCATTATCGAGGGTTTCGCAGCCAGCATCGATACCGCGGCCTGGGTTGTCCTCTTGCTCATGTTTGAGCTCGAAACCTATGTCCTCGACGACAAACAGTTCACCCGCCGGGTGACCTGGTCATTGCACGGACTACGGGCGATCTGCTACGCCTTCATCGTCTACGCTTTCTACGGCTACGTGACCAAGCTGCTGTTCCTGCTGGGTGCAACCCCTTTTCCCGGGCCGGGCGACCTCTGCGCGCTGGTCGATGGCCAGTGGGCCTACGCTATCGACCTCGATGAATATGAAATCCTGACCGTGGACAACTGCCTGACGCTCTCGAGCAGCCCGGAATTCCTGCAATTCTCGGGTCTCACCGCACTCGTCGATCAGACCGGTTATACGGAAATCGTGAGACTGGCCTGGGTCGATGTAATCAACGCCGCCGTCTGGCTGCTGGTCGTCCTGGTTCTCGAGATCGATGTACGACTTCAGGAGCGGGAAATGCTAACCGGGCTTATCCTCCGGCTGACGAGCTCCAGTAAGTTCTTCCTTTACTCGACGCTGCTCTGCGCGGCCATATACTGGGCCGTAAAGGGCGATTTTGTCGATTTCTGGGACGCATTTCTCTGGATCGTCGCGTTTGTCTTCATTGAATTGAACGTATTCGAATGGCGACAGGAGTCGGAGGAGACGCGCCAGGTCGGCGCAGAGCCAGTAATCTAGCCCTTCCGACCGAAATTCTGTATAAACTCGGCAGGGTTCGAGACAATACATCCGTAATACAACAATAAAGAGTGCACTATGGCCATTGCAGATCTAAGCAACGTTTTGAAATTATTCTCTGGTTCAAACCTGGATTCGGCGGCACAGGAAGAGCTGTACCAGGAAGTACTCCTCATGGTTCTGGCGCGAGCTTCCAGCTCGGACGCCGCTATTCATGAAGTGGAAATCGAGTCGATTCAGGAAATCGTGAAGCGGGAAACAGGGTCGGACCTGAGCGTACAGGATGTCCGCAAGGCCGCCAGAACCGAGCTCTATGAATCCACGCCGCTGTCCAAGTATCTCAGCAGTGCCAGCCGGAACCTTACAGACAAGGACCGCAGTCGCGTCATTCAGTTGCTGGCTGAGATCATCAAGAGTGACACCGAAGTGAGTGTCCTTGAAGTCGACTTTTTCAACATGGTCGCTGCAGCGCTCCGGGTTACACCCGCGGAGGTTGCCGGACTGTCAGGCTAGCCAGCCCGGTTGCGGTCATTTGGCGTGAAATGAGGAATCGTTTCGTCGCCATACGACCTGATCACCTCAGACACGACGATGTGATAGCCGTCATACCATCGCGAATACTGTTTCTTCGCCTCCAGGTGATGCGGATTCCGTGAAAACTGCGTGAGCGCGTCAAGCGATTCCCAGTAGTACGTCGCATTCAGCACCGTGCCATCCTGCGAATGCCAGGTCTCCGCGCCCAGGTATCCTTCAGTCGCATTTGCCGCCTGATCAATAAGCCCGTTTAGCCGATGAAATTCGTCGTCATAATTGCCTGGCTTGAAAATGAATGCCGCGCTGTACACAGATCCTTCCCCGTCGATTAGAGTCATGCTGAATTCCCGGCTACCATAGCACCGCAATCCCAGGCTTCGGAGAACTATGCGATGAAACTTTCGACCTTGATCCTCTCTCTTTTGTCCCTCTGGACGACGCATGCAACGGCTGCCGAGAGCGTGTTCTTCGACGCCAACGGCACCACGCTGCATTACGTTACGGCGGGATCCGGCGAAACGGTCGTACTGTTACACGGCTTTAGCGGCTCCGCAGAAGGCCTGTACATCAGGCCCGGCACTTTCGATGCACTCGTCGAAGCCGGTTTCCGCGTCGTCGCCCTCGATCAGGTCGGTCATGGCAAGAGCGACAAGCCATACAATCCGGACCGCTATGGTATGCAGATGGTCGAAGACGTGCGCCGACTGATGGATCATCTCGGCGTCGAGAAGATCCACCTGGCCGGGTACTCGATGGGCGCAAAGGTTGCCAACACGTTTCGCAGCGTTTATCCGGATCGATTGCGAACGATTACGCTCGGGGGATACGGCTGGCCGTGGCGCTCCCGGGAAATGACCTATGCCGAAGCCGAGTCGCGCATGGCGAATCGAATGGTGTTACCCGGAAATGACCTTAAGGCGCTGGCAGCGGTCAGCATGACCATGCATGAACTGACGCCGGACGAAGATAATCTGCGCGCCAACACGGTGCCCGCATTGGGCATTATTGGGGACAAGGACACGGTCGTATCCGCGGGTGATTTCGAGACGCTCAGCGAAACGATGGCTGAACTGCAGGTAGTCGTTATTCCGGGAACTCACGCGGGCCCGGATGGCGCGCCCTATAAGCCTCGTTACGCACAGGAAATACTTCGTTTTTTGGCCACGCAATGAGTGACCGGAATCTGCCGTCAGCCTAGCCAACCGCTGCCTGAACATCTGCTTCACCCGGGCAGAGCTGTCCGTCGCGAACAAAAATATTGCGTTTGGCTCGAGCAGCAAGGTTCGGCTCGTGCGTCACCATGATGATAGTCGTGCCATTCGAATTGATATCCTCAAGCAATTCCATGACGCTTTCGGCCATTGCGGAATCAAGATTTCCGGTCGGCTCGTCAGCCAGCAGGAAACGTGGCTCTCCGGCCAGCGCTCTGGCAATCGCAACGCGCTGCTGCTGCCCGCCTGACAGCTGTGACGGCAAGTGCTTCTTGCGTGACGTCAGTCCCACCCTGTCGAGCACTGAATCAATTCGGCGCTTCCTTTCAGCGGCATCAAATCCACGGTAACGAAGAGGAACATCAACGTTGTCGAATATGTCCAGCTCCGGTATCAGATTGAAGCTTTGAAATATGAATCCTATTTTTTCATTGCGCAGACGGGATCGTGCCGCATCATCCAGGCTGGTCGTATCGTTTCCATCCAGCGTATAAATGCCGCTGGTGAATCCTTCGAGCAACCCGGCAATATTCAGGAACGTGGTCTTTCCGGATCCTGAAGGACCCGTAACGGAGACGAATTCGCCTTCGTCCACGTCCAGTGAGAAATCACGCAGCGCGTGCGTCTCGACGGTTTCTGTCCGGTACACCATGGATATGTTCTGCATGCTGAGCATGACGTTTTTCTCCTGCGTCAATTAATTGGTAATCAGGACTGATTCAGCGCCGCGAAACTGATCGATACTCGAGATTACGACCCTGTCGCCTTCCGCCAGCCCACTCTGGATTTCAACCGCGCCCAGGCTGCGAGCGCCAATGACGATGGCCTTCCGGAATGCCTGCTTGTCACCTTCAAGGACGTAGGCGACCCGGCCGGCGCCGGATTCGAGGAACTGTCCGCGTTGCAACGTGAGCACGTCCGGTTTTTCTTCAATCAGTATCCGGGTTGTCAGGCGCTGGTTCTGGCGAATATTTGTCGGCATGTCGTCGACAAAACGAATGCGGCTCCCCACCTGGTTATTGATGATTTCCGGCGACACTGCAACCAGCTGACCCGTGTACCTCTTCGTACCGATCAGTATTTCCGCCTGCATTCCAATGCCGAGATCATCCGCATAGCTTTCCGGAACCTGTGCGTCGATCTCGAATCGCGACAGATCAACCACCGCCATAACCGGCATGTCCCGTGACACAGCTGCCTTCTGATCAACCAGGAGATCGCCAACGATCCCGTTTACCGGAGACTTGATAGTCAACTCATCGACCTGCCTCTGCAGGTTGTCTACAAGCAGCTGCTGCCCGTGAAGTTCGATCTCACTTGCCTTGAGTTCGAACGCAAGCCGTTCGTCGAACAGATCCGCATCCGCCACCGCATGCGCGTATGCGAGTTCCGCGTTACGCAACTCATCCTGTGCTTTCTCGAAATCGATGACTGAGATAACCGAGACGACGTTAGCCTCATCGGCCCGGCGCTTTTCCCGCTTTGCCGCTACCAGCGCAACATCGGCGAGATCGGCGGCTTTGCGTTTTTCGAGGGCCTGTTGACGCGACTCAATGCGCTGGCGTTGTAACTGCACTGCGGACCGTTCCAGCGATCCCTGTGCCTGCCGCAGTTGGTTGGTCAGTTCGGGACTATTAACGTGCGCCAAAGGCTGCCCCTCCCTGACGCTGGCCCCCGCATCGACCAACAGCGTGATTGTGCCCTGTGCCGGCGCATACAATGTCGGGCTGACGGCGGCAACCACGCGACCCTCGACGGAAACGTCCCGTACCAGGTCAGCGCGGGTAACGGTCGCGATACGCAGCCGGTCGATCGAGACGGTCACGCTGGCACTCGCCCATCGACTGACCATGGGCACGATGGTCCAGGCCAAGACCAGCAGCACCAGGAGCATGGCGCCGCCTATGATCTTGCGATGTTTAACACTCTTCGGTGCCAGCTGTACGTCCTGACCCGATGTATCCGCGATTTTCAGATATCTTCCCCAAACGGCAAATCACAGCCCCAAGGCCCCCGATCTGTACGTTGGATGCGCCAGGGAGAAAAACCGTTTACCAAAATCGCATTTATTTTGTGCACGTGCCCATGCGGCGGGCATGCAAGGCCTACGACCGGCGGCTGTTATTCAGATGTGGCGAACCTGGGATCTTCGCCGGCCAGACTGGCCAATTGCGGATCATCGTCGTTTACTCGCAAACTCAGGAGGCCCATTTCGTCATCCAGCGACATCAGAAAATCATGCCAGGCCGGGTCACTCTTGCGGCGGTAATGACCCGAGATTTCCCAACCTGTGTCCGTGGGGTAGATGTAGACTTTGCCTGCCGCCCGTACCCGGTTGAGTGGATCAGACAGCTCGAGGTTAGGGTGATTTATGTACCCGCGAAGAATGTCGCGGGCAGCGAGCACGACACCTTCTTCCTCGGCTCGTCGGGCAGGCCGTTCGGTATCCGTGATCCACACATACGAGCCAAAGGACACCAGCAGGCCAACTGCGAAGGCCACGACGAGACGTACTATGCGGTGATTCAATGCCATCTATGCAATACCAGTCATTTCTTGAATGGGTGAAACAGAGGGGTTCGTACTCTACTTGAACAGGTCGTCAGCAGCTGCAGTATCGGGATCAACCGCCGACTCGCCAGCCGACCCGTCGCCAAATAAAGCATCGAGGTCGGTTCTGGCCCGCGCTGCCTTGGTCGCGCCAAGCGAATCAAATACGCCGGCAGCGGGCTTGAACCAGTCGCAGAAATTCACTTTCTCCTTGTCGTTCACCTCTTCGGCGTCGTCTTCGGCGCACTGTTTTGGCACGTTCTTGTCGAAGTAGATACACATTCGACATACATGAACCGCAGCATGGCACGCGCGACACGCATCTCTGCGTGACAGTGGCAGGCTCAGATGCTCCAGGGATGCGCCACATCGAAAACAGGAGATTTCTTCAGACATATTGACTTACCGCGATTGCTACGCGGTCACAATGAATTCAGACTAACGGTAAGAATATAAAGCTTTGGTCATCGGGTAAACGATCAGCCACCGGAGAATTTCGCAATGCATCAATTACCACATCATTATTCCGTTTCCGCCAGCGCCAGCCCCGAAGGCAACGTCAGCCTTTCCGCAGCCGGCCTGAGCAGCATAGATTCCGCGCCACCAGCCGAGTTCGGTGGCCCCGGGGACAAATGGTCGCCTGAGTCTTTGTTGGTTGCGGCGGTTGCGGATTGCTTCATCCTGTCTTTCAAGGCCATCGCGAAGGCCTCGCAATTCGAGTGGCTCGCACTCAACTGCACCGCCAACGGAAAACTCGACCGCGCTGACGGCGGTATGCAATTTACGGGATTCGACATTCATGCAGAACTTGAAATAGCGTCCACGGATCATCGTGACAAGGCGGAACGCCTGCTACAAAAAGCAGAGAAGACATGCCTGATTACGAACTCGATGCTCGCCGAGTCTCATCTCACTATGAGCGTCACCGCAGGTAACTAGATTCTTAATTAAAAATATCATGCAAAACATTGTTTATAAACGTTTTAATTGTTATTTTTCTCGCCACACGCTGGTGTCGATCGTGGTGCTTTATGCGCTCTCTGCCTGCAGCACAAACAGCACCTGGCTCAATAGCGATCGTATCGAGCAGACGTTTGGCAGCTATGGCGTTGACGTACTGAGAGCAGACGCCCGGCGTCGTGTATCCAGCCTGTACAGTTCGGAGCAAGGGTCGAAAACCACGCGTACCTATGCCGTAGTCGACTTTGCCGGCGAGCCAGCACCCCAGTACCTCCGCGAACACGTACTGATCGTAGAAGGTGGCTCCATCGGCGCCACCTTCAGGAATGCCGGCTGGCGGCTCAACAAGCAGCACCTGTTCATCGGCGAACTCGAAGTCCCGAAATCCTATACGGAAATCGGCGAACTGATGCGCCTCGAACTACCTGACACGCTGGCCACGCACGTTTATCTGCTCAACGTCCAAAGAGACGAACGCACCTTCCAGTACGCCACCATTACCGAAATTCACCACCCCGGCTATCTGACCGGCGACGAGTTGCGGCGAATTTATGGTGAAATTATATTCGACGACTCAAAGCGTGACGCCCTTCACGATTTTATCGGGCCACCGAATCCCGCAAATGATATACAGGTCCCATTTCGCCCGTTTTATTGAGTGTAGACTTTCTAAATCGTTGAAATGCAATGACTTAGAGGTTTCCGGGCTATGCCACGACAAATCAGATTTCTTCCGGTAATTATCTCGATCCTGTTGCTTCAGGGCGGTTTCGCTACTGCACAGGATGAAGTCGACGATCAGGCCGCAGTGTGGGCGTCCGTCGAGGCGATCTGGGATGCCGAGGAGCAAGGCGAGGACGGCTGGGTCGATGCAATGCTGTCTGCCGATTTCATGGGTTGGCCAAGTGCGTCGCCCGCACCCAGAAGCAAGGCGTCTACGCGCATGTGGGCTCGCTTCAATGCCGATCAGAACAAAGGTCTCGCACACGAGCTTTATCCGCTTTCAATCGTAGTCCATGGCGACGTCGCCATCGTTCACTATTTGTATACGACGGTCACGCAGTCAAAGGACAAGAGCGTCCAGTCGAGCAATGGTCGCTTTACGGATATCCTGGTTCGAGATGGCGATAGCTGGAAATTTATTTCCTGGCACGGCGGCATCCACGCCGGCTAGCAAAAACGGGCCTGCGGCCCCGTTCTTTCCCTCCTGCACCGCACGGCTACCCGACTCAGGCACCTGCCGCCGTCGGGCTTACGATCGTCCGAATTGCGCCTCGATCCCGGTATCAGTTCGGCATGGCCCGGCGCTGTCATAGGGGTCATCGCCCCCCAGGCTCCTCTTCGACCCGCGTTAACTGATGCGCGATAACATTGACGGGCTCGCCGGGAATTCGCGGACCGGGGCAACGGTTGAGCCTGTCCAATTGGCGGCGATCCGGCGCGGATGTTCTTTTGCTATACATTTCTTTTATTTTGGGCTTATTGTTAGCAGGTGCTCTGTCTCAACCAACACAGGCCATTAATACCGCCTACAGGTTCTGCAACATTCGGGAAAATGCCCTAAATCATTGAATTACTGACAGTTGTGGCTAAAAAGCGGGTTAAGCGGCCATTCAGGTAGATTGCGCTATTCTTAGGCTCAACATGAGTTAGTGGGCGCAAGTCGCACACGTTCTTGCCAGGAGGCTTCGATGAACGGCCAAACGACAACACTACGATCGCAATCCAGGTGGTTCCTGCCCGGACTTATCCTGTGTCTCGCATCCCCCTTTTCCTTTGCCCAGGTACCCGTGGATGAAGACGGCAACCCGATCGCGTATTCGGAACAGAGCACAACGTCAGAGGATACTGCGCGGTTACCGGCAGCCACTCTTGCGTCCGCCGATCTTCAAGACCTGGTCGGACCTATTGCGCTCTATCCCGACGATCTGCTTGCGATCGTCTTGCCGGCATCGACCTATCCGCTCGAGATCGTTCAGGCGGCGCGATTCCTGGAACTCCTCGAATCCGATAGCAATCTCAAGCCTGACGATGAGTGGGACGAATCTGTCGTCGCCCTGCTGAATTACCCGGATGTCATTCAGATGATGAATGAGGATATCGACTGGACCTGGAGACTCGGTGACGCCGTTATTGGTCAGCAGGCTGACGTGATTGCTGCAGTCGAGACTTTTCGGGATCGAGCCTACGCTGCCGGCAATCTCAAGTCCGATGAGAATCAGACCGTTTCTTATGATGATGGTGTCATCGAGATCGTACCGGTCAGCGAGGAAATCATTTATGTGCCGTATTACGAACCGGCCGAGGTCGTGGTTTATCAGCCTCGTCCTGTCTATTACTACCACCCAAATCCTTATCCGATCTACTACTATCCGTACCCGGCCGGCTATCGTTTTCATTCCAACTACTTTTGGGGCGTAACGACGGCCTTTTCTATCGGCTGGTCTAATCACTACCTGAACGTCTACCATCCCACCTATTGGGGCCATCCGTACTACGGCTACAATTACTACAGCCACTACTACCGGCGACCGAGCATCAATGTCTACAACACGTGGTATGTGAATAACAATCGCTACTCCTCCGCAAACCGTTATCGTGATGGCGATCATTGGCGGCCGCGCAATCGCGCCGGATCCCGCCCCGCAGAACCTCGGGTGCGCAACTATCACTACCCACCGGGTGGCGACCAGAGGCGGCGTGAGAACACGGTTGGTCGTACTCGACTGGATAGTCGCGACAACGGCCGTATGGACCTCAATCTTCGCCAGCGCAGTGACGCCGATCGAAGCCGGATTGCGGCTCGCAGCAATGTCGGCACGAATCGGGTTGCCGGCAGCCCGCAGAGCAGCGGACGGACAGCGACCTCAAACCGCGACGGCAACGATGCCGGGTCACAACGACAGTCCGTGAGGAGGAACGCCGGGGACGTCAGAACTGAAACCACAGGGAATGCTCGTGCACGGATTGCGACCAATAATACGCAGACGTCGCAGCGACGTTCACAGGATGACGCAACCGCTGCGATCCGGTTCAGGGACCGCAGCGGCGAGAATCAAGCCGCAAATTCCAGGGCTGCCAACGCGCAGGCTACGAATAGCACCAACCGTCGCCAGGTCAATACAAGTTCGCGGAATACCGGGCAGGCAACCAATCGCGCACCGCAAAACGAGGGCCGCTCGGCGGCGAGCCAGCGCCAGGCCACCACGCGCAGACCTGCAAATAGCACAGCCGCCGCGACGGGCAACGGAGCATCAGGCGTTCAGCGGCCAACGCTACGATCGTCTCAGCCACGAACGTCGGATCGGCAGGTACAACCAGGACCCACGACTGCCACACGTTCGCGAGGACCAAGAACGACGGCCGCAGCCCGCTCCAGTGCACCGCGAACATCGGCGCCCGCTCGCAGCGCACCGCAGCGGTCCGTCGCGCCTCCACGCAGTGCGGCACCCACTCAAAGTGCACCACAAAGGTCCGCCGCGCCTCGACGCAGCTCGGCTCCCACTCAAAGCGCACCGCAGCGGTCCGCCGCGCCTCCACGCAGTTCGGCGCCGCGCGTATCGGCCCCTGCCCCTTCGTCATCGGGACGAACCGGCAACAGTCGCGGGGCCTCGAGCGCACCGAGAAGTAACTCAGGATCCAGCCAGTCACGGCGCGGATCTTCTCGGCCGCGCAACGGCAATTAGCAAAAAGTGATCAGCAGGCCAGGGCTGCGGCACTGGCAATTCGGCGCTCCCCGCCCCGACCGGAAACCGGGCGAATCTTACGACTCTTTCGTTTCGCCCGGTTCTTTTTCGGTTGTCGGCCCCGTTTGCCTGGATTCGAACTCTCCCGAAGAGACCTGCCAGGCAACGTAGAAAACACAGCCGGCGACTATGATCGCCATCATGACAAGAATAAGAGACAGAAGGTTCATAGGTCGATCATAGCCCGAATTGGCAGCCGATATCGCACAACTTCCTAGGCCTTCCTGCGCTCATCATTCTGAAGACGACCGGATTTTCGAAGTGCCTCTCTAAGCACGAATTCTATCTGTGCGTTGAGACTGCGCAGATCGTCCTCGGCCCACCGCTGCATTGCGGCCATCGTCTTCTCATCGATTCGTAACGCAAACGCTTTGCGTGTACTCATCGAATTCTCTGTATCGGTGATTTCACGGGATTTCAGTCAGAGCGCGGCGCTTAGGTGTAAAGGGAGCCAGTGTTCAGCACCGGTGTTGCGCCCTCCTCGCTACAAAGGACGGTCAGGAGGTTGCCAACCATGGTTGCCTTGCGCTCTTCATCCAGATCAACAATGTTGTTGGCACTCAATTGTTCCAATGCCATCTGCACCATTCCGACCGCGCCCGCGACGATTTGAGTGCGCGCCGCAATCACCGCCGAGGCCTGCTGCCTTCTTAGCATCGCATTTGCAATTTCCGGAGCATATGCGAGGTGACTGATGCGTGCTTCGATCACATTGACCCCCGCCTCTTCGAGTCGGTCCTGAATCTCTTCGCGAAGTGCCTGCGCTATTTCGCTCGGGTTGCTACGCAATGCAAGCAGCTGGTTTTCATGCGGCTCGTAAGGATAGCTTGTGCTGAGGTTCCGCAACGCAGACTCACTCTGAATCGTCACAAACTGCTCGTAGTCATCGACCTCGAAAATGGCCTCCGCAGTGTCGATGACGCGCCAGACGACCACCGCCGCAATTTCAATTGGGCTGCCCTGCGAATCATTGACCTTAAGTTTGCCACTCTCGAAGTTGCGCACCCGGACTGAGACCGCCTTTTTTGTATAGAAGGGATTAGCCCAGCGTAATCCTGGCTGGCGCACAGTGCCCGCGTAGGCGCCGAAAAGCTGTAACACGCGCGCCTCATTAGGTTGAACCATGAAAAAGCCGAACCAGAGAACCAGGACCAGGGCCATCGCGATGGCGGAGGAAATAATCCCGGCAATGGAGAACGCCTGCAGTGCCTGGACAAACCAAAATATCATTGCAGCCTCGGCAATGAAAAGAATGACAAGCATCAGGTATCCGGATGTCACTTTCCTATCAATCTCTCGGACCATCATTCTTCTCCTTCCTATCATTTAGATATCAAAATGATATCACTTATATCACGCTCAATCACTCGAACTGTGCCAGGTTATGTCAAACACAGTTTAAAACTGAGGCTTCGTGACTGAATCTATTCAGCAGAGACATCACCTATAGCTCACTATCTACATGAGTTTAATGCGGTTACTCATTGTTTTATCTAATTTTAATAATTCCTGATTGACCAGAATAAAAACCAGTTTCGGCCGCATCTGGAATACGCTAGATTTCCGGACTGGTTATACGGAGAGTCTTCCATCGAAAACACCATTGAATCGACGCCACACTCTGATCGGATCGACGTAATACGGCAGACCATCAAGTGGGTCGTCTATTCCCTGTTGCTCGTCAACTGGGGCTACTACATTTTCGATGACTGGCGCGTGGCGCAACACACGCTCACCGACGGTGATGGCGTACTCAAATACTTCAATTCCTACGCAACTTCACTGGACGAGCTCGCCTGGTTCATCATGCTGTTTCTATTCGAGGCTGAAACCTACTGGTTGTCGGACGACAACATGGCACGGCTCCTGCGCCGGATTTTTGTCGCCCTGCGCATCGCCTGTTACGCTTTTCTGGCCCACACGGTCTACGCGTATGTGTTCAACTATTTCGAACTGATCAACGCTCCCCTGCTGAGTAACCTGTCGTCGGTTTGTGATCTGTCCGATCAGTCCTTCTCGTTTGTTCGAAATCTCGCCTACACGGCAATCGATGCGACGAACTGCGGGTCGCTGAGCAGCGCCAGCGCGTTGTATCAAATAGGGGGAGACCCGGTGGTCACTGACGCGGCGGGGATCTCCGAGCTGAAACTCCTTTACGCGGTCGACATCGAGGACGCCATAGTGTGGCTGTCGGTCGTTCTCATTATCGAACTGGTGGTCTTGCTCCAGGAAAGGGGTATTTCCGAGGGCCCGCCGATCGTCATCTGTAACTACCTTACGATGGGACTCTACGGAGTGCTTATCTGCAACGCCTTGCTCTGGATCTGGAAGGGTCACTACGTATACGGTTGGGATGAGCTCCTCTGGATCGGCGGCTTTGCCGCGATCGAAATGAACTTGTCCGAGTGGCGCGACGAACTTAACGAGGAAGCTGCTGCAGCCTGACTTTTTCCCTATACTCAAGCTGTCTGTCGATGCAATCTCTCACGTAAACATCAGGGGAAAAGTAATGTTCGTTCGATTAATCGCGCTGCTCGCGAGTGTAGTCTTGATTTCCGCATGTGGACCTGCCGAGCAGGCAGAATCACCTGCGCCCGCCGCGACCGCGGCGCCAGAAGCCGCTATCGATAATGCTGCTCGCGCCGCGGAAATTGCAAAGAACGCCATCATCATCGACACCCATATCGACGTACCCTACCGCCTCGTGGACGCGTGGGAAGATGTCTCTGAAAGCACCGAAGGCGGGGATTTCGATTACCCCAGAGCCGTTGCCGGCGGCCTTAACGCACCCTTCATGTCGATCTACACACCGGCGGGACTTGAAGCCGAGGGACGATCCAGGGAAGTCGCGGAATCGCTCATTGACCTGGTCAACCGTATCGTCGCGAATTCGCCCGACAAATTCGCAATTGCATTATCGCCGGCGGACGTCGAAGCACAATTCGCAGCCGGCCTGATTTCCCTGCCGATGGGGATGGAAAATGGCTCGCCGATCGAAGGCGACCTCGCCAACGTGCAGCATTTCTTCGATCGCGGCATCCGTTACATCACGCTGGCTCACGGTCTGTCGAACCACATCTCAGACTCATCTTACGACGAGAACAAACAATGGGATGGTCTGAGCGAATTCGGCGCGGAGGTCGTTAAAGAAATGAACCGCGTAGGCATCATGGTCGACATCAGCCACGTATCTGACGGTGCATTCTGGGATGTCATGGATATCGCCACCGCGCCAGCCATTGCGTCCCACTCGTCCGCACGTCACTTCACTCCCGATTGGGAACGAAACATCGCCGACGACATGATTGTCCGTCTTGCCGAGAACGGCGGGGTGGTGATGATTAACTATGGCTCCGCATTTCTCGTACAACGCGCACAGGACTACGGCAACGCCAAGCGCGAGGCCATGAGCGCTTATCTTGAAATGAACGGCATTGAGCGGTCTGAAGAAGCGGCTGCCGCCTTCGATCTGATCTACGCAACGGAACATGGCGGCTACCCATACGCGACGCTCGATGAAACGCTGGATCACTTCGATCACATCGTTAATCTCGTCGGGGTCGATCATGTTGGTATCGGCTCTGACTACGATGGGGTTGGTGACAGCCTGCCAATCGGACTGAAAGATGTCTCCTCTTACCCGAATCTTATCGAAGGATTGTTGGAGCGTGGCTACAGCGAGGAAGATATTCAAAAGATCCTCGGCGGTAATTTGCTGCGCGTCTGGCGTGCCGTGGAGGCGGCGGCGACAAGTTAGTCTGACTGAAAGCAACAGATCACCCGGAGATTCGAATCATGCAACCGCTTAAGCGTTTATGCCTTCGTGGCGTTTTATTGCTGTTCATCGCTGCGGTGGCCGGCTGCAACTCCGCGCCGGGTGACTATGACGTCATTCTTCGTGGTGGCACCGTCTATGACGGCTTAGGCGGCGCGCCAATTACAGCGGACGTCGCGATCACCGCAGACCGGATTGCAAAAATCGGTGACTTAAGCGATTCACGCGGCACCAGCGAAATTGACGCACGCGGACTCGCCGTCTCCCCCGGCTTCATCAACATGTTGTCGTGGGCAAACGAGACACTAATCGAAGATGGCCGTGCCATGAGCGACATCAAGCAGGGTGTAACGCTGGAAGTCATGGGTGAAGGCTCGTCCATGGGACCGCTCAATGAGACGATGAAGGAGCAATCGGTCAGTCGCCAAGGCGACATCAAATACGAAATCGAGTGGACCACGCTCGGTGAATTTCTCGAGTATCTCCAGCGACGGGGCGTATCGCCGAATATCGCTTCGTACGTAGGTGCGACAACGCTGCGCGTACATGAAGTTGGTTACGACGATCGTCCTGCGACGACCGAAGAGCTTGACCGCATGCAGGAACTCGTGCGCCAGGCGATGCGGGAAGGCGCACTGGGCGTCGGGTCTTCGCTCATCTATGCCCCGGCGAATTTTGCCGACACCGACGAACTCATTGCACTCGTGCGGGCCGCGGCTGAATACGATGGCGCGTATATTTCGCATATCAGATCGGAAGGCAACCGGCTTGAGGAAGGCATACAGGAACTGATCAAGATAGCCAGCCTGACCGGTGCACCGGCCGAAATCTATCACCTCAAGGCTTCCGGCAAGGAGAACTGGCACAAGTTGTCAAACGTTTTCGACCTGATCGAGGCGGCACGCAAAGCCGGGCTCTTCATCACGGCCGACATGTACACCTACACGGCCGGCTCGACCGGACTCAACGCCACCATGCCGCTCTGGGTGCAGGAGGGCGGACACGACGCATGGGTCGAGCGTTTACAGGACCCCGCAACCAGGGAACGGGTTGTCAGCGAGATGAAGCAGCCGACGAATGAATGGGAGAATTTCTACGTCGCCGCGGGGCCCGAGAATATTCTGCTGGTTGGATTCAGGAATGAGGCATTGCGACCGTTGATTGGAAAAACACTGCAGGAAGTTGCCGACGAACGCGGGACCGATCCGGCTGTTACTGCAATAGATCTCGTCGTTGAGGACGACAGTCGGGTCGATGCCGTATATTTCCTGATGTCGGAAGAAAACGTCCGGCGCAAAATCGACAAAGACTGGATAAGCTTTGGTTCCGATGCCGGTGCGCCCGCTGCCGAGGGCGTCTTTTTGGAGTCCGGTCGTCACCCCAGGACCTACGGTAATTTCGCCCGGCTGCTGGGCCGGTATGTCAGGGAAGAGAGACTCATCTCACTGGAAGAGGCAATTCGAAGACTCACATCGCAACCGGCCGCGAATATCGGAATTCTCGATCGAGGCGAACTGCGTGAAGGTTTTTATGCGGACATTGTCGTGTTTGATCCGGAAAGAATAGCGGACAATGCAACCTTCGAAGAGCCGCACCAGTACGCCACTGGCGTCAGGCATGTTTTCGTCAATGGTGAACAGGTATTAAGGGACGGCAGCCACACGGGCGCAACGCCGGGCCGCATCGTACGTGGCCCTGGATGGGACGGGTGGCTCTGACTTTTTCGCGCCGGAAATAGAACCGGACCGAACTTTATCCATGGCAATCGCGGCAAGCGTGATGCCGATCATGACAGCCACGGCAGGCCCCGCAAGTTCACACACTGTGAATACAAGTTCCATCATCGCCTTGCTCCGATCGGTAACGGACGACAATTGTCCGCACCGCCATGCGGACGGAGAAGTCGTGGATTCACGTGCGACTCAAAAGCTAAACGGCCGCTCTTCCTGAACATCCTCCGGGAGATACCGCGCACGCAGCTCTGCATGCCGGGTCGGTGGAAATTCCTCGTGAATGACGCGGCGCACGTGATTGGCTGTGACCAGCACTTTATCAGCAGCGATTTTTTCCAGCGCTTGTGCATCCCGGGCAGAATCCCTGGCCTCCTGAAGAACACGTGGTTTCGTCTGTTCCGCTTTGGCAGCAAGTTTTTCGGCGCGCCGTTCGGCTTTGGTACGCTGTGCGCGGGCAACAACGAGCATCTTCATCGCACTGTTGTGATCCGCCAGCACACTGCGCAACTGCCCCGGGGCGCTTTGCATGGCCAGTTGCCGAATAACGGATACAATGACGATCACTGCCGGCACGGTAGCCAGCAGCAGCGCCCAGTTATTGTTAAAGAAATCCGCGTTCATCGTTAGTCGAATATAGCAGCGGCCGCGTCGCACCGGGAACGACCCGTTCTCAAACTGCGCTTTTGCAGTTTATTTCAGCAGGGTGACGCAGATCCACTTGGTAAGAGCGCGCCATCGAACACGGCTTTTGTCGCGGTCGGGCACCAAACGGAATTTCCGGAATGAGCCAGCGTTTCGCTAGCTGTCGTCGGCCTCGGGTTCCGCTGCAAGCGCTTCGTGCGGCAATTCGGTCGGCCATTCCGCGTCGAATGGAAATGGCCTCATATCTGAATTGAACGTCAGGTAGTCAACGACCTGGTATGAGTAGATAGCAAGTGAGTGGCCCCAGTCTTTCAGCTGGTCATGCGCCTTACCAGTCAGGAGAACCGTGAAAAATTGAATGATCACAACCGCCGCGGTGACCACCCGTGACACTGCAAGCAGCGCCAGGCTGATTAGCATGAAAACCAGGCGCATCCAGGTCGAACGTGACTTGACGTTCTTCTCCAGTTCGCTGGGTTCTTTGTTGCGTTCAGAGTCCGCGTGTGGCGGTACGTGATCCACCGGTTGATCACTAGTAGTCATCATCTTTCCTCTTGTTTCAGGCCAACCCTGACGCGTTGATTATACGCTTCGTGATTTCGACCGTGAACAGGAAAGCGGAGTTCATACCGCTGGCTGCGGAAACCGGGAAGATCCTGGACTGCGTTGTATGGGTCGCTGGCGCTGAACCGGCGCAACGGACAGGCTTCAGCCCTCGTAGAAGTACCAGGCCGCAACGAGGATAAGGACCAGGCCCAGCATCTTGGCGACACCGCTGACACCTGTCGGCTGATCAGCAAAATTGGGGATTGGCTTCGTTGGCCCGTGCGTTTGTGCTGCCCGGTCGACGAGCACCTTTGCATTGGCAAGGCCAAGGCCGGTCGCTTCTCTCAGGCGTTTAATCGCCTCGATCTTATGGCCTTGCTGGATGGCCGCAATAACATCCTCGGGCAATTGGTTATCAGTAATTATGACTTCGGACTTCATTCCTGGGCCTGTACTCACACTTCACTCTCCAAAATGCTAGCAATTACAGGGCCTGCAGATCGGTGTCACAGTTCTCAAAATCGTAATTGTCCGGTCCGGTCTAGTCCTTCGGCATGTAGTCCCACACGAAATTATCCCGGTTCGGCATGCGGACACCTGGCAACGTTTGCGCATTCAGGACGGCATTCTCATCGACAATGTCATTTACAAATAACAGGTACGCCGTCACTGCATAGAGTTCGTCGTTCGAAAGAACGCCCGGTGTCTGATAAGGCATCGCGCGACGCACGTAATCGAACACAGTGGTGGCATAGGGCCAGTAGCTACCGACAGTCTTTACCGGCTTTGCCGTGGTCAAAGAGCCGTGCCCTCCAGCCAGGCGGTCGTTAATGCCATCCTGGCCTTCTGCCCCATGACAAGCCAGGCAATGGGTTTGATAGACCGTCGCGCCTTGTTTTGCGGTCCCGGATCCGTCGGGCAAGCCATCTCCATCGGGCTGAACAGCGTAGTCCAGCGCCTCGATTTCTGTGGCGGATACCGGCATACCCAGGTCCGGAGATTCCTGCGCCGCCACCGTGAGGCAGAAAAGCAGCGAGGCAACCGCAGCGACCTTAAGCGTACACATTGTTGATCTCCCCGCTTTCGCCCACCTGCCACGCCTGTATGCCGTTGTAGTGGTAAAACGCAGCCGGTGAACGTCCCTCCAGCACAGCGTCGCGAGTGGGCTGCACCCGGCCGTCCTCATCAGTTGCCCGGCTGAGAATAACTGCCGGCCCACCATCCCAATTCCATGCACTGCGAAAACGCGTAAGGCTTTTCGGGAGCACATGCTCATCGAGCGCGGCGTCGGCCCAGGACTGGCCGCGATCAGCAGAGACTTCGACGCGGCGAATCTTGCTGGTGCCAGACCATGCAATGCCGGAGATCTGATAGATGCCCGCGCCTTGCAGGGTCAATCCTGGCGACGGACTGGTGATGACCGATTTCACGCCCATCGGGAAGCTGAATAATTTCGACACGCCGTCTTCCTGCAAATCAGAGTACTTGGATGTCTCATCCTTGGTCATCGCCGGCTGATCGAGGACTTTGATCGTGCGAAGCCACTTAACGCAGGCGTTGCCCTCCCAGCCCGGCAGAAACAAACGCATTGGATAACCGTTCGACGGACGCAGACGCTCGCCGTTCTGATACAACGCCACAATCGCGTCATCCATAATCTTGTCCAATGGCACGCTGCGGCTCATCATCGCTGCGTCCGCGCCGTCGGCGACTATCCACTTGCCCTCGGGCTTAACACCGCACTCGTCGAGCAAAACGGACAACGGCACACCACCCCACTCGCTGGCAGCGACCAAACCGTGCAGCTGCGCACAATTGCCTTGCACCGGCTCCGGGGCAAGCCCCGCACCGCTATTGCCGGAACATTCGAGAAACTGGATTCTCGAGACAGTCGGGTAGCGAGCCAGCGCATCGATGCTAAATGACAATGGTCGTTCGACCAGTCCATGAATCGTCAGCTTATGCAGCGCCGGGTCAATATCAGGAACGCCACTGTGATGGCGTTCAAAGTGCAGGCGACTTGGCGTAATGATGCCGTCGAGGAATTGCAGCGGTGACCTCGACGCACCAGAACCTGTGGTCCCGCGTTGAGATCCGATTGGCGCACGAACTACGTGCGCTTCATGTGGCGAAGGAGAACCGATCTCGCTCATGCCCTCACCAGGCGCTTTCATCCACGCCTCGCGCTCAACTGCGGACGCCTCCGCCGTCAGCAATGCAGCACCGCCCAACAGGCCTGCACGCAGAAAGATCCGTCGATCCAGCAGCCCGTTACCGGCTGCCGGAAGGTCATCAATATCGGCCATTTCTTCCCCCTTGCGATTTTTTATTCTGCCCAATACTAATACGATTTGCCGTGCAGGTGTCCGTTCTGTTCCCGGGCGTCACGGAGCCATTCGAATAACCGCATGCGCCTGACGAGCTGCCGACACAATCTGCCTTCTGTTATTCTCGGACGCACCAATACAGCTAAATAATCGATCCATTACGTCGGAGAGACGATGAAGATTCTGTCGCCCCTAATACTGCTGACTGCAATTGTCCTGCTGCCTGCCTGTGAGCCCGGCACAAATCAGGATGGCCCTGAATCCTACCTCAGCCGCTATCAGGCGCTGCCCTCCGAGACCACGATTTTGCAGGGCGCTACCGTCCTGACGGGCACCGGCGAACGGCTCGACGACGCCGACGTCCTGATGCAGGACGGGAAAATAGTGGCCGTAGGATCCGGCCTGGCCGCGGGCGATGCTGTCGTCGTCGACGCCACCGGTATGTGGATTACGCCGGGCGTGATTGATGTGCATTCTCATCTCGGTAATTATCCGTCGCCATCGGTTGACGCCCATTCGGATGGCAACGAAGCGACGGACCCGAATACCGCAGAAGTCTGGGCCGAGCACAGTGTCTGGCCGCAGGATCCGGGATTTGTCACCGCACTTGCCGGTGGTGTGACGTCGCTGCAGATCCTGCCCGGGTCCGCGAACCTGTTTGGCGGCCGCGGCGTCACACTTAAGAACATTCCCAACCGCTCGGTGATGGATATGAAATTTCCGGGGGCTCCGCATGGCCTGAAAATGGCCTGTGGCGAAAATCCGAAACGGTTTTATGGCAACCAGGGACGCGCGCCGTCGACCCGTATGGGCAATGTCGCCGGCTATCGCTCTGCCTGGATCGCGGCCGCAGACTACAGAGACAAGATGGCGGCCGCAGAAAAAGGCCAGGGCGAGGCGCCCATGCGCGACCTGAAACTTGAGACACTTGCCGGCGTGCTGGATGGTGAAATCCTGGTACACAACCACTGCTACCGGGCTGACGAGATGTCGGTCATGTTAGAAATTGCCCGCGAATTCAACTACAAGGTGACCGCCTTTCATCACGGTGTCGAGGCATACAAGATCGCCGATCAGCTGCGCGATAATGACGTTTGCGCCGCTATCTGGGCCGACTGGTACGGCTTCAAAATGGAAGCGTTCGACGGTATTCGCGAGAATGCCGCGATCCTGGACCGGGCAAATGCCTGTACGGTAATGCACTCCGATGATGCGCTGGGCATCCAGCGCCTGAACCAGGAAAGCGCCAAAGTCATCGGTGCCGCGGCGCGTGTCGGGATCGATATTCCTCCGGAAAGGGCCATACGCTGGATTTCCTCCAATGCGGCCAAAGCCCTGGGCATCGCGGCCGTCACGGGGTCGCTCGAGCCTGGCAAGATGGCAGACGTAACCGTTTGGGACCGCAACCCGTTCAGCGTCTATGCCAAAGCACAAAAAGTGTACATCGACGGAGCTCTCGTGTACGACCGTGACACGCCTTCAAGTAATCCGGTTACGGATTTCACGCTTGGCACCTCCGCACAACACGGAGGTGCACAATGACGACCGTGCGAAAACTGAGCGCCGTAATCCTCACGCTGACTGCCAGTTCGCTATGGGCCCAGACGACGGCCATTACGGGCGCGACCGTGCACACGGTTGGCCCTGACGGCACGCTCGAAAATGCAACCATCATCATCGATGGCGGACGAATAACGGAAGTCGGTACGGATTTGGAGATTCCGGCCGACGCCGAACGTATCGATGCCAGCGGCAAGATTATTACGCCTGGACTGTTCTCACCGCTCGGGCAGATAGGATTGAGTGAGGTCGGCGCCGTTGCAGGCAGCAACGATTCGACCCAGCGCGGCACCGATTTTTCGGCCAGTTTTGACGTCTCCGCAGCCTACAATCCACGCTCGATTGTCGTTGCAATCAGCCGCATCGATGGCGTGACACGAGCAGCCATAACGCCCCGGGCCGGGGGGCCCGACGAGACGGGCAACACCAGTCATGTATTGTCGGGACTGGGTTCCGTCGTCCATCTCGGCGACAGCCCTGAACACTTCGTAAAACACGGCGCGGTCGTGGTTGCCAATTTCGGGGAAACCGGTAGCGCCGTTGCCGCCGGGTCCCGGGCTGCCGCCGTCCAGATTCTGCGCGGGGCACTTAACGACGCCGCCGAGTATGCCGCAAACAGGACTGCGTTCGAGCGAGCCGAGTGGCGCGATCTCTCCGTGAGTCGAAATGATCTTGAAGTGCTGCAGTCCGTGCTTGATGGAAGTACGGCGATGCTGTTCAACGTCAACCGGGCCAGCGACCTGATTGTCGTCGCCGATATTGCCGCGGAATACAACATTCGGGCAATAATCGCGGGCGGATCGGAGGCGTGGATGGTGGCCGACCATTTGTCTGCCGCGAATATTCCGGTCATCCTGGATGGAATCAACAATCTCCCCGGAGATTTCGATCACATCAACGCGCGTCTCGATTCCGCGGACCTGCTCCTGGAGGCCGGTGTCAAGATTGCATTTGGTGCAGGCGTCCAGACGCATAATGCAAGGCTACTGACGCAGTCGGCTGGAATATCCGTCGCAAACGGCTTGACGTGGGACCAGGCCCTCGAGGCCATCACGCTCGCTCCGGCGCAGATTTACGGCGTCGATGGCAGTGTCGGCAGCATTGAATCGGGCAAGGATGCCGACCTGGTGATCTGGTCAGACGATCCGCTGGAGTTAACGAGCTATCCGGACCAGGTCTATATCCAGGGCGCCGCGGTATCGATGGAAAGTCGCCAAACGCTGCTGCGGGATCGTTACCTTCAGTCTGCCGGCGACAGGCCACCCGCCTTCAGAAACTAGGCGGCACAGGGCAACCACATTCCCGGCCCCGATCGCTTTTGATCGGGGCTTTTTTTGCGCAGAATTGCCGGCGGTTCACCTTTCGGGGCGCGTATCGGTTGTGGAATAACGCAAAGTGCGTTACATTCGCATTACTTTCGCACTACATTGTATCGATGGCACGTACCAAAATCGCAACGCTTAATCTGAGAATCGATCCCGGCATCAAGGATGCCGTGCGCGAGGCTGCAGATATGGAGCACCGGAGTGTTGCGAACATGGTCGAGATGTTGATCCGACGTTATTGCGATGAGGCGGGAATCGTTATTCCCGAACAAAGTGAAATGTTCGCGAGGAAGCAAAATGGATGAAAAGATGATCAGGGCGATGGTCACCGCCGGGGCTATCAAGAAAATCAACATCATCGGCTATGGCGCCAGGTTTCATATTGAAGCCAGTACTCCCAACGGCTCGATTACGGCCGAAACCCGGAAAGGTAAAGTCAAGACCTGGGTGACGCTCGATGCGGCCGCAAAATGGGTCCGCTCGATCGGTATTGGCACCGCCAACATCAATCTCGCGCGCTGGCAGCCGGGGCAGCGGGAACTCCAGATCTGAGTCTGCGACCCGCGCAAACGGATCAGAAAATGTAATCCCCCATGAATTCGAGCAGAAAGTCCGACCACCGTTCCGGAAACGGTTCCGTCAATTCCGGCGACCGCTCAAAATCAACCTTAAAAACGTTTTCGATAAGGCCATCGACCGCTTCCGGATTTGATGTCGCGAGGTTGAGTTCCTTGTTTATCGACATGCTCAGTTTGTCCCAATTTGCAGATCCCAGGCACGCCCACCCGTCAAACACGGCGGCCTTGACGTGCGACATGCCCGGATAAACGAAGACACGAATGCCGTGCTCCAGCATCACGTTCGCGGCAAGCGCGTTGTTCCTTGTAATCGGCCCCCGATCAGTGACCAGCGGCATAATGACCCGCACATCGACACCCCGTCGGCGCGCTTTGACGAGTTCATAGAGCAGGGCGTCATCTGTAAAGTAGGCGTTCTCGACATAGATGTAGCGCCTGGCATTACGAATCGCCTCTCGCTGAACCCGAAATATCTCAGGATCATCCACACGCGTGAAAAGAACGCGTATGGGATACCCGAGCTGTTCTGCATCATTGGGCTTTGGCAGTAAACGGCGCAGGAAGTAACCGTAATCGCCCAGGAAGCCGGCATGAGACCAGGCCTTGTTGAACTCATGCTGCAGCCGATCGACAACCGGCCCGTGCACCTCCATCATCACGTCGTGCCAGTCATACCGGTACTCCCGGGCAATGTTCATGCCGCCCGTAAACGCCGTCTGCTTGTCCACAACGATCGTCTTCACATGATCGCCCGTAAACCAGGGATTGGGCGTCTGGCGTACATCGATCTCGGAATCGGTCTCAAGAAAAGTATGCACCGACGACGTGCCTTGCCAGTCATCGGGAAGTGTTGGCTGCTCCTCCAGCGTCGAGAAAATAGTGCCGAAGCCATCGAAGAGCATTTTGACATCCACTCCTTCGTTCGACTTGCGCTTTAGCAGCAAGCCGATTCGCTCGGCGAAATCGTCATTGTCGAAAATGTAGGTTCGAAGATGAATCGATTCCGTTGCAGTGCTGATTGCATCTATGAAGCGAGTGAAAAACGCCGCCCCGTCAACCAGGTATTCGATCGTCCCCCGCGTCGCCTTCCGGCCGGTCAAGTCGTTCAGCCTGGTTTCCCAGGCATCCAGGTCCATGCCGGGGCCCTGGTATACAGGCTCGATGGGTGACGACTCGAGTGCGACCAGCCAGTCGGGCCGCGCTGTTTCAGTCACGGCGCCCTTTGCGACAAAAAGCAGCCTGTAGAGTGACGAAATCGGGCGCAGAGCCAACCCGCTGGAATGGCTCTGGGTGATATGTCCGGCGGTCTGAAGAATTGGCACGGACCGACCCGTACTGCGCACCCTGCCGACCGGCTGGTCACGACCGAAGACGGCCAACGGCAGGTCAAGATTGACGTAAAGAAATGGGAGTGAATATGCGCCGGTGTCGCCGGTATTAAACAGAATTCGGCGATCCGTAACGCCCTTCTCCTGCAGGTATTCCTCGAGTTGCGGGGCGCCGGATGCGACGAGTTCCGCAAACGTGTATTGGTCACTGACCGAATATTCGGCAGGCTTGTCCAGCAACACGATTGAATGAAATACGCCCTCCGCGTCGAAATAGAGGAAGTAGTCGTCAATGTAAAAATGCAGCACGATGCCGGCATCTCCCGTCTTCGGCAGTATGCTGTCGAAGAAACGGTCACGAAACTGCTGCCAGTCGTCACTGCTAAGAATCTTTGCAGATACAGGATCAACTGGCGGATCTGTCCAACGCTGCTGCTGATGATATTCGAGAGGGAGAATGTACGGTCCGGCAGCAGGGCCTCCGGCATTTATTTCCTGGAGTTCGATTCGGTTACCCCATTCGCTGCCCGTAAAAAGTATCTCCTCGCCCTTGCGATAGCGGATATAGAAATGCCTGTCGTCCAGGAAAGCCGCCAGTGCCACCAGAGGCTCCACCGGCGCTTCATCGGCAAAGCGGGCGGGAAACGTGAATATCTCTCCGGTTTCGGGCTGAGACGTGCAGGCGTACATAGGTGACGCACACAGTATGGCCAGGATCAATCTAACCAGGGAATTTCCGCTGACATTCATCCCGCTCTCACGTGAGCTATTTGTTCAATGATACTAGTCCCGCATCGACACGGGCTCACTAGGGGATTTCCGAAGGAACTTTTGCGCCAGGCGGCCTGTCCTTCCTGTAATATCCGCAAATCGAAACCCATCCGATTCAATTCGGCAGCAACTATCAGGAACCGAGCCGTGCTTAGAATCAGCGCCCTGTTATTCTCTTTGATCTTGTCATCCATCGCCTTTTGTGGCGAGCAGGAAGGTCTGGATGAAGGCCACGATGCCAACCATGTGGAAATACACAAGAATCCCGGTTGCGCCTGTTGCGACGTCTGGGCAGACCATTTGCGGTCTTATGGCTTCACCGTGAAATCAATCGAAGATCCGAAGATCCTCGGTTTCAAGGCGAACTACAGCATTCCAGGCCCGCTGATGTCATGCCACACTGCCGTCATCGACGGCTACTTCGTTGAGGGTCACGTTCCCGCGCAGGACATTCTGCGTCTACTCAAAGAAAAACCCGCCGCTGTCACCGGCATTGCTGTGCCGGGTATGCCGCTGGGTTCGCCCGGAATGGAGCACAGCCGCCCGCAGGACTTCAACACGATCGCGCTGCTGTCTGACGGCTCAGCGTATGTGTTCGAATCTCACAAGGCGGGCGAGGACTTCTCGAAAAAGCAAGAAGACTAGTCCGGGCTAGGCCCCCAGCGCTTGCTCGAGATCTGCGATCAGATCGTCAACCCGTTCGGCCCCGACTGATATTCTCACGAGGTTGGCCGGAATCGGACTGTCAGCGCCTTCGATAGAATAGCGGTGCTCGATCAGGCTCTCGACACCGCCGAGCGACGTCGCCCGGATAAGGACGTTGCAGCGTTTGACCATGTCGAGTGCCGCTGCTTCGCCGCCTGCGATGCAAAGCGATAACATGCCGCCGAACCCGCCTGCCATTTGCTTTTTCGCCACCTCGTGCCCGGGATGGCTCTCGAGCCCTGGATAACGAACGGCTTCGATGCCAGCGTGGTTTTCGAAATGCTCAGCGATCGCCATCGCCGTCGTGGATGCCTGCCGCACGCGCATAAAAAGCGTTCGCATGCCCCGCTGCAGGAGCCATGCCTCGAAAGAGCCCAGGATCGCACCCGCTTCGGCGCGAACGTTTGAAATCGTCTCCCACAATGCGTCTTCGTGCGCAGTTACCAATGCGCCCGCTACAACGTCGCCGTGTCCGTTCAGGTACTTGGTCGCGGAATGCATCACGATATCCGCGCCAAATTCAATTGGCCTGGTCAGTACGGGAGTCGGCACCGTCGAATCTACTGCCAACACGGCACCGGCACCGTGCGCAATTTCGGCCGCGGTTTCGATATCGATGATGTCCCAGGTCGGGTTCGTCGGCGTTTCGATCCAGATCAGCGATGTTCTGCCAGCCTGAACCTTGTCCGCCAGGTCGTCGGGGTCTGCTGAATCAAACTGGTCGAGTTCGATACCCCAACGTGCACAGAACGCCACTATCCATTTACGCAGTCCCCAATACATGACTGACGGAATGACGATGTGCGTTCCAGGTTCGAGCGATTGCACCACGGCCGCCGCCGCGGCCATGCCGGAGCTAAACAACATCGCATCGCTGCCACCCTCCATGCGCATAAGCATGTTTTCCGCGGTCGCGTAGCTGGGATTCTCATCCCTGCCATAGCTATGCTCCGAAGAAACGAGCGCGTAGTTTTCATCGCGCGCGAAAGTCGTCGAAGGCATTATCGGTGGAACGACGCTGCCTGTCACAGCGTCCACGTAATGCATTCCCTGTGCTATATCAGTTTCGATCGACGCTTTGTGACGTCTGCTCATCGCCTCATTCCTCAGCCAGTTGCTCGACGATAAAAGCTCGCGTGTCATCGAGGAGCTGTGTCCGGGATGGCTCGTTCACATACATCATGTGACCGCCGCCGTAGTACGTGTAGCGAACCTGTTCTGCAAGAATATCGTGTCGATTCAGCGTGAACTCCGCGTCAAAGAATGGCGTTGTCAGATCGTAATAACCGGATGCGACCAGCACCTTTAGTGACGGATTACTCCGCAGCGCTGCCGAAAGATCCCTTGCCGTGTTCACGAACATCGGTTCATAGGACTGGTCATCGGGCGTCGTGCGATAGCGCCACTGCTTGCTCAACTCGTCATCACCGGGTGCGAGATACGTCCGGTCCCACCGCACGCCGAGATCATTGTGCATATAGTCCATCAACGCGGACTTGAAGGCACTCGAAAATGCATCGCTGGCCGCGTCTCCCGCGGGATCGGCGTCGAGATCATCAATATCATTTGTCGTATAGCGCGCATCGTTCACGCCAATGGCCAGGCCCTCCTCCCTGAGCAGTTCCTTGGCGAAACGCCTCCCCTGCACCCGCAGGTTGGCGCGTTCGACGTACTCCGGGCTCAGCCCGGTAAAATATGCCAGTCGATCGCGTACCTGCGCCCGGGTTTGTGCGTCCAGCGTGTTGCCCTTGAACAGCGCAGGCAACAGTTCGTCGGTTGCAAAGGCACGTGAGTCTGCCAGGAAGGATTCGAGGCTGTCAGGCTTCGGCGTTACCTTGTCGTGGTACCAGGCCGTCGCGGACATCGTTGGCAGGTAGGTAATGTGCGCCACGATGTTATCGCGAATGTACGGCGTAGAACCCTGATAATCGAGCGCCTGGGATATGAATATGATGCCGTTGAGACCCATCATGAAGTCGCCTTCCATGATCCTGGCGACTGCAGCGCCCCGGGTGGTGCCGTAACTCTCACCCAGCAGAAAGCGCGGCGAATTCCAGCGGCCGTTATCGGTCACCCAGGTGCGGATGAACTCGGCCATCGACTGCGCATCCTCGTTAAGACCCCAGAATTCCTTGCCCTCGTGCGCGCCGAGCGGGCGCGAATAACCAGTACCGACCGGGTCGACGAACACCAGGTCCGTCACATCAAGTATCGTCTCGCCGGCACTCAGTACCGGATATGGCGGCGCGCCTGCATGGCCGGCATCGCTCGGGACCGAGACCCGTTTTGGTCCAAACGTCCCCATGTGCAGCCACAGGGACGCTGAGCCGGGACCGCCATTCCACAGGAAGGTGACCGGCCTGACCTCGTCCTCACGCACATTCTGCTTCGTGTAGGCGAACGTGAAAATGCTGGCCTTGGGTTCGCCGTCGTTGTCGCGCACATAGGTTTCCCCGGCGGTGGCGGTATATGCAAGGGTCTGCCCGTTGAATTGCGCCCGATGCTCTGTCACGAATCGGGTTGGCTCCGGAATGGGTTTCTCGGCTTTGTCATTACCGGTTTCAATCGCGTCGTCGGCCATAGTGAGACAGGCTGGTAGCAGAATTGAAATCGCGACAATCCGGCGAATGGTTGTTGCTGGCATTGCTTTTCCCCTTTTCTACGCAAGACTAGCACTTGTTGCGGGGCTTTTTGAGCGTTCAATGATTGGGCGGGAATCATGTAGACTTGGGTCACCCATGACAGCTCAGCGGAGTCGACTATGCGTCGGATGCTTACCCTATTATTCCTGATCGTGCCATTGACGGCGTTTACCCAGGATCGTTACCTCGTTGACTGGGAAGGGGTCGGCGAGGAATCGATTAACCACCTCATCGACCTCGTCAGGATCGACACCTCGAATCCGCCCGGCAATGAAACAGAGGCCGCGAACTACGTGAAGGCTGCTCTGGCCGCTGAGGGCATCGAATCGGAAATGTTTGCACTTGATCCGGCGCGCGCCAACCTGGTCGCCCGAATCAGGGGCAATGGATCGAAACGGCCGATCCTGATCATGGGTCACACCGATGTTGTCGGCGTCCAGGCAGAACGCTGGACTGAGGCGCCTTTCGGGGGGTTGCGCAGAGACGGCTGGATTTACGGACGCGGCACGCTGGACGACAAAGACAATGTAACTGCCGCCCTGATGCTGATGAAGATGCTGAAACGCTACGGCGTCGATCTGGATCGCGACATTATCTTTCTGGCCGAGTCCGGTGAGGAAGGCACGCCAGAGGTCGGCATCAACTACATGGTCGAGCACCACTGGGACAAGATCGAAGCGGAATTCTGCCTCGCGGAAGGTGGCAGTAACATTCTTGAAGCTAAAGGGGTCTCCGTCGTCGGTATTCAGTCCACGGAAAAGAAACCCCGTCGCGCAACGCTTATCGCCAGGGGCACGGCGGGGCACGGATCGGTGCCCCGTCTCGACAACGCCGTCACAGCGCTCGCAAAGGCTGTCGCCAAGGCAGGCACGTGGCAAACGGAGATGCGACTCAACCCCGTGACGCGCGCCTATTTCGAGCGACTGGCAACGATTTCAGATCCCGAGGATGCATGGCGCTACCGGAATGTGGACAACCCGGAAGAAACGGAGGCGATTCAGCAGTATTTCCTCGAGAACTACCCTTACAACTACTCGGTTTTACGGACATCCGTCGTCCCGACGGTAATTGATGGCGGTTTCAGAAGAAACGTCATTCCATCGGAAGCATCCGCGATCCTCGATATTCGCATGCTGCCGGACGAAGACGTCGATGCCTTCTACGAGAAGCTTCGCGTCCTCATAGATGACCCGAATGTCGAAGTCGTTCCCGAACCTATCTATCGCCCTGAAGCGCCGCCCTCACCTATCGACACCGAAATGTTTCAGTCGTTGGAGAAAGTCGCCAATCGCATGTATCCGGAAGCACTTGTCCTGCCACGTATGGCGACAGGCGCTACCGACATGGCGCAGGTACGTGCAAAAGGTGTCGCATCTTACGGCATCGGTGCGACGCGATCAGTCGAAGAAATGAACAGCGGCAACGGTGCGCATGGCGACAATGAACGCGTGTCAGAGGATTCCGTAAAACAGCTGGTGCAGTTTCTCTGGTACACAATCATCGACATTGCAGCGACGAAATAAGCGTTTGTCAGTCGCTGCTATCCTGACCGAGCCAGTTTGCGCGAAAGCGTAACTGTTCGTCAGTGACTTGCATGTCGGCCGCCTCATAGGTCATGACTTCCAGCTGCGGATTTTCCGTGAAGGTGATTTTGGCGCTACGCGCAACGCCACGCTGGACGTGACTGATAGTTGCCGTATCGCCTGGAGAATACCGTCGCAGCGCGCTGTCCCAGCGCGCCTGGCTGCGAATCTTCAGGCGATCGATCGCAACGACCCGGTCGCCGCGATCAAGCCCGGCATCGTATAAGGGGCTGCCGATGATCGTGTTGTCCGAAATGATTGCGTCATTTCCCTCGAACTCCAGCGTGACGGGACCGGCATACGCGCCAGTGCCCTTCTTCTGCCGAACGAGTATGCCCGCGTTGGCCAGTAAGGACTTGTAGTCCGGCAAGTCCTGGCCAAATATGAACTTGTCGAAAAATTCTGCTGCAAATCGCTCGTTGCCCGTCGCCTCGGCGAGTCGTTCACGCAAATCGTTATTCGTGTAGGGCAATTCTGTTTTGCCGTGCACCTGCCAGACGCGCCGCATGAACGTGTCGAGCGTTACATCGCTGAAGCGCTCTCGCAACGTCAGGTCAAGCGCCAATCCCAACGCCGCTCCATACGTGTAGTAGGAAATATAGGTATTCGCAAAATTGGTCGGGTCAATCGCGGAAGCCGCGTCGACAAACGGAGCCTGCATGCTCATGCCGGGTGCGGACGCAAACGCCCGGCCGGGCGAATGGGTAACGGTATTGATCGGATTTGCGAGTGATTCTGCGTAATCGGCCACCGTCGATTCCGCGGCGCGACGGACCGCCAGACCACCGTAGTAGGAGGTAAACCCTTCCGCGAACCACAGGTTGTCTGACAGGTTGGCGCGCTCGAAGTCGAAGGGCTCAAGGCTTGCCGGTCGGATTCTCTCGACATTCCATGCGTGGATGAATTCATGCGACAGCGTCCCTTTCTGGCCGAAATCGTTATCGAGCAACGATTGCGTTACTCGCAAGAATGGTCGAATTCCTGTGCTCCATCCCGTCTCCGGAGACATACGGCAGGTAGTCAGCAATGAACGTATAGGTCCCGTAATCGAATTCGGGCAGCTCTCCGAATATCTCCACCTGTGCTGCAACAATATTCCTGGCCATCGCCAGGTACTGGTCAACATCCTCTTCACTGCCGTCATGATGCACAGCGAGTCGAAAGATGACGGATTCGCCATTTGATTGCACCGTCCAGCTGCGCTCGGAGAAGTTGCTGAGCTCGGTCGGACTATCCAGGAAGTACTGCAGATCAGGCGCCGAAAAGACGAACTCGTCGTCCGACGGGATAAGCTGTGTCGCGACTTTCCAGTCGTCAACTGCCGGACTGAACGTGATGTTTATGGGACGGTCGTCGAATCCGCGAGCCCACATGAAGGTCGCGGGCATATTCAGATGAGCATGCGTCAGGTCGATTCCGGAATATGTTCCGCCGGCCCTGTCCGCGTACAGGGTATAGGTCACTGACACCGTACCGTCATGGCCGGCCACGTCCCATTGGTATGCATTGGGACGCGTAAATGACAGCGGTTTCCCGGCGCCGTCGACCACCCATACTTTGTAAACGTTCTTCGCGAATTCATGCAGCGCGTAGCGCCCTGGCGATGATCTGCTCATGCGCATCTGCAGCGGTGCGTCGCCTATGTCTTCCCAGGTGACCGTGATACGAGCCTCGTGATGAGCGGCATTCTCGAAAGATACGTCGTATTCGATGGGCGCCTGGGCAAAAACGGGCGTGGACAGGCACAGTAAGAGTAAGGCATTGCGCATCATGGACTCGCTGGGATGATCAAAACTCGGTGCAGTCTGCCATCGATAAATGTCGTGCACAAAAAAATACTGCGGACAAGCGCCATAATCGACAGGCAAAAAGAAAGGGCCGTCCCTGGCCCTTTCCGTCCCTTCCCGATAACTTTGGAGTAGTGCTCAGGAATTTACTACGTCAACCAACACATATCGCAGCAACACTTCGTAGCTGTTTTTCTCGAGCGCCATGCCTTGCGGCAATTCGAGTGTATGTATGGGTCGATCATCTACATCGCGGATCTCCTGGAAGAGCCGTGTTCCTTCTTTATAGACTTTGTAACGAACGTCTCGCGATTGTCCGTACTTCATGGGTACCTCGGAACTTGTCCAGTCCTGAATCAGTTGAGTACTCATAGTCATGAATCTCCGTGTCGATGCGTCGCGCTGTTTGCCCAGCTTCTACTAAGAATAAAGTGCAAGCCCCGTGCCAGAATCGGCCCAAGGCGTCGAAAAGCTTCTAACCGGTTGTTTTTAATTATCTTTTAGAGATTCCGGGTGTCCTGGCGGATGCCTGACACAGCGAAAAAACTGTCAGTTTCTGACGTAGTCGTCAGGCTTTTTGCGACAAGTGTTTTACATATTTGTCGGCTCGGGCGACCCTCGTGGTCAATGCCGGATCTGGCCGTGAATCCAGCACAAGCACACTTAAAACTTAACAACGACTATCAGGAATAGCGCCTATACCTATGATTTAACTATGTTCTTAAATAGGACGCCCCATTGATATCGATGATTGCGCCGGTCAGGAATTGCGCATCGGTAGTGGCCAGGAATCTGATTGTCTCCGCCACCTCATCCGGTTGGGCAACACGATTCATCGGGCTCTGGCCGCGAATGGCATCTCCGGCATCACCCTCCAGCAAGTCACTCGCCATATCGGTCTCGACGAATCCCGGCGCCACGGCAAATACCTGGACGTTGTGCGGCGCCAGCGCAACCGCGAGCGACTGGCTCATCGAATGCAGTCCAGCCTTACTCGCACCGTATGCCGGACCTGCGGGCTCGCCGCGAAATGCACCTCGTGAGCCAACATTGATGATTCGGCCACCGCCCTGCTCGACCATGCATTTTGCCGCGGATTGGCACAGTACGGCCGGGCCCACCAGGTTTACCTCGAGAATTTCACGCCATCGCTGCAGCCACTCATCAGCGCTGACATCCAACGGCCCATGCGCGCGGTAGATGCCCGCGTTATTCACCAGGACGTCCAGGCGGCCCATGGCCTGAATCACGCGGTCGATCAGATCCGTCGCAACACTGGCGTCGGATAAGTCGGCCCCAAATACCCTGTGCCCATCGCCTGCAAGGCGCTCGGCAACCTTCTCCGCAGCGCCCTGGTTGCTTCCGTAATGAACGGCAACCCTGGCATCGGCGGCCGCCAATGCGGTAGCAATCGCAGCGCCAATGCCCCGTGACGCCCCGGTGACCAGGCAGACCTTATTCTTTAACGAGTGGCTCATTTGAGGGCAACGAGCCTCTCTGGATCCACGCGCACAACCATGTAGGTTATCGGCTCGCTGATCTCACTGAATCCGTGCGCGACACCGGCAGGGATAATGATCACGTCACCGGTCCCGATTTCCTCGCTGTTCTCGATATTTTCAATGACGCCGCGATCGCTCGGACCGGTCAGGTTACGCACAACGTTGCCGTCCGGGTCGATTGCCACTGAATTCACCATCGTTGAACTTGTTACGAGAATGCCGGATCCGGCCATCACCCGATAAACCTCGGACTGCTTGTGGTGCTGAATTGCAGCAATGGGGCCCCCTGGCTCAATAATCGGTCGGTGCACGACGCCGACGCCCAGCCGGCCCTCGGCCGATTCGACGTGACTGATCGGTTGATCGCTCACCCGATCCGCCGGCGCCTCGGCCTGAGCCGCCGTCAATCGCTCTGCGGATATAATCGTCGCAACTTTGAAGTCGGCATCATCCGCGTGGACAAGTGATGCCGCCAGCATCAGCGCCGCCGGTATGAACTGGATAGTGGTTTTCATAGTTCGAGTCCTTCTCAGTCTCTACAGGGGCCAGACGGCGAGAATCGTCGGCACGGCCACGGCAATAATAATTATTTCCAACGGCAGGCCCATGCGCCAGTAATCGCCGAACCGGTAACCGCCGGGCCCCATAATCAGGGTATTGTTCTTATGCCCAATCGGCGTCAGGAATGCACTCGAGGCGGCCACGGCGACCCCCATCAGGAACGGATCCGGGCTTACATTCAGGATTTCGGCGATTTCCATCGCGATCGGCGCGGCAATCACCGCAGTCGCCGTATTGTTCATCACATCAGACAGCGTCATCGTGACGATGATCAGCAGCGTCAGGACGACAACCGGCGAAAATCCCGCAGATATATTGACGATGCCTTCGGCGATCAGCGTCGTGCTGCCGGTTGACTGCATGGCAGACCCTATTGGAATCATGCCGGCCAGAAGCACAATCACCGGCCACTCAACCGAGTCATATAATTCGCGTATCGGCACAATATTGAGCACCACGTAGGCAGCGGCAACACAGCCCAGTGCGATTGGCAGATATATCACGCCAAAGCTGGCCGCAATGATCGCAGCGGCGAATACTCCAACCGCCCACGATGCCTTGTTGCGTTGGATAACCCGCTGCCCGCGATCGGCCAGTGGCAACAACCCCAGTCTTGCAATGACGTCCGACAGTCGATCTTCTGCGCCCAGCAGCAGCAATACGTCACCGGCTTTTGTCTCGAGCTTGCGCACGTGCTCGCGAAATCGCCTGCCCTGGCGAGATACACCGACCAGTGCGACGCGATAACGATACAGCAGGCGAAACGACATCGCGGATCGCCCGGTCAGGCTCGACGACTCTGGAACGACGACTTCAGTAAGAACGAGGTCTTCCTTTTCCAGTACCCCCTTGCCCGTGCCCACATATTCGAGACCCAGGCCGCCAACGGCATCTTCGATGCTCTCGGGATCCCCCTCGACAACGAGCAGATCCCCGGCCCTGATCTCCACGGCGCGGGCAAGTCCCGGCATACGCTTGCCACTTCGAACGAGGCCGATGATATTGACGTTACTCTTGTCCGCCTTCTCATCGAGGTCTCTTACGAATGACCCGATCAGCGTGGCCCCTTCCGGTACATTCAATTCAGCGATGTAGTCCGCAAGCTTGAAAAGGTCCTTTCCTGAGTCAGATTGCAGCCTCTCCGCCGGCAGGAGACGCCAGCCGATAAATGCAACATACGCTACCCCGACTATCGCGCAGGTCAGGCCGACCGGTGCAAAATCGAACATTTTGTACGGTGCGCCAAGCGCGCTATTTCGAAACTCGGCAATGACGATATTTGGCGGCGTGCCGATCAGCGTGATCATGCCGCCCAGGATCGACGCGAATGATAATGGCATCAGCGACAACGCGGGGCTTCTTCCTGCCTTATTCGCGGCCTGTATATCCACCGGCATTAATAAGGCAAGCGCAGCGACATTGTTCATCATCGCGGACAACACCGCGGCCAGTGACGCCATGATGCTGATATGCGCCGCCAGTTTCCTGCTGCCTGACACAACCACCCGTGCAAGTAGTTCGATCGCCCCTGAATTAGACAGGCCACGGCTGACAATCAGGACCAGCGCGATAATGACGACGGCGGGATGACCAAATCCGGAGAACGCCAGCTCTGTTGGAACGATGCCGGCCAGCACCGCAAGCAGCAACGCCCCAAAAGCAACCAGGTCGTAGCGCCAGCGGCCCCATACCAGGAATACGAAAACAAGGAAAAGAAGGGCAAATAGCGTGATTTGTTCAGGAGTCAATTCTGCGTCATTCCATTTTTGTTAGTTCTAACGACCTGTGAGAGTGTAACAACAATAAGGCGTTGACGGCCCATGCAGACGCGACGTGACCAGTGGTAATCAATCAGTGGAATTTCCTGCGGAATCAATTGCCGGGACATGTTGCACTCCTGGACGCAACGCCAGGATTCTGACGAATCCACTCGGTCGTCGTCAGGCTCGGTGAGAGGCCAGTCATGATCTTCGAATACAAATTCGGATCCATCTGCCGCCTGCAACCTGGACCTCAGGTCGGCCGGCGAAACGTCGAGGATATAACCCAGCACGCCACGATCCAATGGCATGCCGCGCCCGTCTACAAACGGGGCCAAAAGGCTGTCAAATCGATCCTGCACGAAGCCGTCAGGCGGGAAATCTGGTCGGCAGCTCAGCAGTAACAATCATCAAGTGCGGACGAAACAGGTACAAGAATCCCGCCACCGGTAGCGCAACTAATGCTGCTCTATAAAAATGATGGACAGGACATTTTTTGCGCACGTTGTTTCTCTGAAGCGCTGGAACTCTGCTCTACAAAGACCCTGCCCCCGCGCATTTTTTTTCGCGTAAGATCCGGCGAATGGGCTTTCTCATTATCGCTTTGATTCTCCTGGGCGTCGTGTTTCTTCCGGGCATCTGGGTGAAACGGGTACTCGAACGTTACTCCGTTCCGGCAGATAGATACTCGGGCACCGGCGCCGAGCTTGCGCGCCACCTGCTCGATGCGCACGGCATGGATGCCGTAGCGGTCGAGGAAACAGCGGAAGGCGATCACTATGACCCGACAGCCAAAGCAGTCCGCCTGACAGAAGACAAGTTTCACGGACGATCGTTAACTGCAATCACCGTGGCCGCCCACGAGGTTGGGCACGCATTACAGGATGAGCAGGGATACAAGCCACTGCGTTATCGAACCAACCTCATCAAAGCGACACAGAAATTCGAAAAACTCGGGGCCGGCATCCTGATGATATCGCCGTTCGTCGGCGCGATTACCCGCGTACCGGGCTTGAGTATCCTGATGTTCCTCGGCGGCCTGATGACATTGGGAACGTCGACCGTCGTGCACATGGTAACGCTGCCAACCGAGTTCGATGCGAGTTTTAACCGCGCGCTGCCATTGCTTGACGAGCACAAAATTCTATTGAAATCCGATCGAAAGCACGCCCACAAGTTACTCAAAGCTGCCGCTTTTACTTACGTATCCGCTTCCCTGATGAGCCTTCTGAACATTGCCCGGTGGTTCGCCATCCTGCGCCGCTAGCGCCCGCCGTTATGAAGCATCAGCCGTGCCGCTGTCACTGACCGCATCACGGCCCAATAACAAGTTCTTTGCGTCCTGCATCAGCCCGCCAAAATCCTCCTGCAGCAAATACAGAGACGGAATCAGAAAGAGCGTAATTATGGTGGCGAAGATGATGCCAAAGCTCAGTGAGATCGCCATAGGAATAACGAATTGCGCCTGCAGACTCGTTTCGAGCATGATCGGCATGAGACCCGCCGCCGTCGTCAGCGAGGTGAGGATAATTGGCCTGAACCGTTCGATTCCCGAGCGAACGACCGCATCCACGGCGGTCACGCCATCTTCGCGAGCCTTGTTGATGAAGTCGATCAGGATCAGGCTGTCGTTCACCACGACGCCAGCCAGGGCAATTAAACCGAACAGCGAAAACATGCTGATCGCTTTACCCATCACGATGTGACCGATGACAGCGCCAATAAGACCGAACGGAATCACTGACATGATGATTAGCGGCTGAGTGTAAGAATGCAGCGGAATCGCGATTAACGCATAAATCAGGAACAGGGCCGCGATAGAAGCAATCGATATATTTCGCACGAACTCCTGCTCTTCCAGGCTCGCGCCTTCGAGGCTGTAGTCGACGCCTGGATGCCGCGACAAGAGTCCGGGCATGTACTGCTCGGAAATCTCCTCGATTATCTCCCCTGGTTCCACCAGTTCCGGATCGATGTCGGCAGATACGGTCACCGATCGTTTCCGATTCTGTCGCGAGATGCTGGAATAAGCTTCGCCGAAGGACACTTCCGCCACCGAGTTGAACGGCACTTCGTCGCCAGCGGGTGTGCGAATCCGCATGTTCTCGAGATCGGCTATGGAACGTCGTTCGCTGAGCGGATAGCGCACCATCACTTTAAGTTCATTCTGGCCACGCTGGATACGCTGCGCTTCTTCTCCGTAGAACGCCTGTCTGACCTGACGGCCAAGCGCTGACATCGTCAGTCCAAGTGCTTCTGCCTCGGGCTTTATGTCGAGCCTGATTTCCTGGCCTCCTGCGCTCGAGGAATTCAGAATATCAAATACGCCGTTGTACTCGGCGAGCTTGTCCTCAAGTTCGGCCGCCGCGTTCTCCAGGCCTTCGTAATTATTACCTGACAGGTTGAAGCTCAATGGCGCTCCGCCGCCGATGTGGTCGCCTCCGGAAAAAGTCAGATCTTTTATTCCGGCAATCTCGCCGACTTTTTCGCGCCACATACCGATGAGTTCATCGCTATTGAGTGGCCGATCCTCACCGCGATAAAGCTCCGCGAAGATAAATCCGCCAGCATCGCCGTCCGTGAACACAATCAGGTGATCGATAGGATCGTCTGCCCCGGTATTTGCAGCCAGGTATTCACTATTGATGTCGAATGCAGCCTGTTCGATGCGCGACAGTGCGGTATCCCGAACAGTCGGCGCAGTGCCGTTCTGCATTTCCATGCTGATCTGAATAAAATCACTCGGCACTTCAGGGAAAAGAACCGTGCGAACAAGGCTGCTTTTCATCAGCCCGGCGGTCAGTATCAGCACCGCGGCAAAGATGGTCAGCGTTAATCCGCGATTGGCCAGTGTCTTATGCAGTGCCGGCACGTACCAGTCGTGAATCAGGCGTTGCAGACCATGTTGCACATGACGCTGCATCCGTTGAAAAAAACGTGGGCCTTTTTCGACAAACCTGATCTCCCGTTGCGGATTAAACAGATCATCTTCGTCAACCGGTTTGATATTCGCGTGAACAAGGTGGGCGGGTAGGATCAACTTTGACTCCACCAGCGAAAACATCAGGCAAAGAATGACGACAACGGACATTGCTTCAAAAAAGGGCCCAACGATGCCCCCGACAAACAGCATCGGCGCGAACGCCGCGATCGTCGTCAGTACGCCGAATGTCGCCGGCACCGCGACTCTTTGTGCACCCCGTACCACGTTATCGAGCGTGTGGCCGTCTGCACGAATTTTGCGTATAGATACTCTCACCGATGATGATCGCGTCATCGACGACAATGCCCAGTACCAGGATAAAACCAAACAAACTGATGGTATTAACGGATACCGGCCACGGACCGAGTGGCATCAACCACATTGCGCCAAAGAATGTGACCGGGATACCAACGATGACCCAGGCCGCAACCTTGAGCCGTAAAAACAGGGACAAGATCAGGCATACCAGCAGCCCACCCTGCAGCATGTTCTTGACCATCATGTCGAGCCGGCCCTGCAGGTAAAAGGACCGATCGACCCACACTTCGATAGCAACACCGTCCGGCAGTGTCTCCTGTTTCTTTGCGACGTACTCTCTTACCTCTGCGGCGGTCTTGAGCTCATTCTGCTGACCGATCGCCATGACCCGCATCGATGCTGCCGGCTGGCCCATGTACCGCGCATAACCATCGGTTTCTACGAATCCATCCTGAATAGTCGCGATGTCACCGAGTGTTAAGCGCGTGCCGTCAGGAAATGTTCGCAACACCAGGTCAGCAAACTCCTGGCCTGTATACACCTGTCCCTCGGTGCGCAGCAGAATGTCGCCGCTCTCGGACTTGATGGCACCACCGGGCATATCGACAGAGGATTCGCGGATTGCCTGGGAAATTTCACTCATCGTCAATCCGTACTGACGCAGAACATTCTCCGGCACCTCGATGCTTATCTCGTAGTTCCGGTCACCGAGAATCTGGACCTGGTTGACGGACGGGATGCGCATTAATTCGTCGCGAATTTCGAGCCCAATCTCCTTCCTCGAATATTCATCGAGCGGTCCGGTAATCGTAAGAAAAACGACGTGAACCGGCACCTCCTGTTTATAGATCACCGGTTTTTCGGTCAGTCCCGGAAACGTGGAAATCGCATCTACTTTCGTTTTGACTTCGGTGAGGATCTCGTTGATATCCTCACCGGTCGCCACTTCAGCAGTGACGTTGCCCATGCCCTCGAACGCACGGGAATTGATCTCGACAATGCCGGGTATGTCCTGAATCGCCTCTTCGATCTTTATGACCACCCCTTCCTCGACTTCCTGGGGGGCGGCGCCGAGATACGGTACCCGGATCTGGATCCAGTTCAGTTCGAAATCGGGTGTTGTTTGCTTGCGAATCGTCAAAGACGAAACCACGCCAAAAGCGATGATCAGGAACATCAAAAGATTGGCAGCCACGTGGTTTTTCGCGAACCACGCAATGATTCCCTTCCGAGGATCCTCCCGGAGCGAGCTCATGTGCTCAAGCCCGGTTCAGGCCGCTCAGTGTTTATCCACATCGGCAACACTCTCCTGATCATCCTCAAGTGACAAACCAACCTCCGGACTGTCGCTCGTACGAACCTTCATACCGTTCAGCGGCGATTCAATAGTCGTCAGACTGATGCGATCTCCAACATCGGCACCGCCGCGCAAATAGGCGAACTCGGAATCGGAACGGAGTATGTCGACATTACGTATATAGAGCCGGTCTTCCGCATCGACAAACATCAGCTGGCTATTGCCACGCAGCGCGACCCGGGGCACACGGATAACTTTCCTGACCGTTGTGCCCACTATGCTGGCTGCAACAAACGTCCCGACCGGCAGCGCAGACTCGCCCCCGTTCTGACTTTTCAGGTGATAAGGATCTGCAATTCTGGCAACGGCATAGGTCACTCGATTCTTCTCATCGACCACGCCTTCCGTGCGCACTATCTGCGCCGGCCAGGATCGGGTTTCACCCTTTTGTACCGCGCTTAATTGCACAAGAGGACCAGCACTACTGCCGGAGCCGCGAATATCGGCGGCGTTCGGCAAGTCGATGAAGGCCAGGTCCTGATCCGTAAGGGGCAACCGGACTTCGGCGATATCAGTCGCAAACGTAACGCCAAGCATCGTGCCCGGATTGACGTACTGCCCCAGATCGGCGGCTTTCGTGCGGACCATTCCGTCGTACGGCAAACTGATGACCGTGCGCTCCAGATTCCTCTCGGCGTTAACGAGATCAGCTCGTGCGGCGGCAAGCGCGGCGACCGCCGAGGCATATTCAGACTCTGCACGATAACCCTGACTGCGCAGTTTCTCCGCACCATCGAATTCTATTCTTCGCTGTTCGAGTAATGCTTTGGCGCGATCGACTGCCGCTGAATAATTGGATTGGTCTATTCGAAGCAGTTCTTCACCCTTCCGGAAGACGCCGCCGGCGACAAACTTCGGCGAAATTCCGACGATCGCACCGGAGATTTCGGCACTAAGTGTGGTCTCTGTTCGTGGCTGAACCGTCCCCTGGCTATCGATACGGAAGCTCGTATCAACCGCATCGAGGGTAATGACATTGACGAGTGGAGCGACATCCGCGGTATCTTTGGACTCCGGCGGCGGCTTCATCTTGCTCAGGCCGAAGGCACCCACTATCGCTACTGCGAGGATGGACACGATCAATAAGGCGCGTTTTCCCTTACGGGTCATGATGTTACACCGTTGGTAGCTGTTCTTGTCCCGGTGCCTCGACGGCGCTTGCCGTCGCCCGGGCGTTCAGGCAGGGTGTTATACTCAACTATAACACCAAATCAGTCAAGTCCGGCAGTACCGGATTCGAACCGTTTCGATCCGCTTTGTTCATTAGTGAGATGAACAGGAACGAATAATAGTTGCATCAGAGCCGGCTTTTCGCCAGTTTTCGATTCGCTTGCAAAGCATCAACGCTGAACAACAAGACCGCGCCCCAGATGCACGCGAAACAGATTATGTGCGCCGTCGTCAACTGCTCTCCGTAGTAGACGCCAACCAGGAACTGCAGCGTCGGGGCGAGAAACTGCATCATTCCCAGGGTGGCGAGCGGCAATCGCTTCGCTGCGAGGGCGAAGAAGAGGAGCGGAATCACCGTCAGCGGGCCAGCCAGGAACAGTATAGACGTCGTCGCCGCGCCTGCTGCACCGAAGAACGCCTGGTCGCCTGACATCAGCCACCCGAGGTAGACCATGGCGATGGGGAGCAACAGAACCGTCTCTACGAACAGGCCCGGCATTGCCCGAATCGCCGCTTTCTTGCGGATGATGCCGTAGACCGTAAAGCTGGAACCCAGGAACAGGGCGATCGCAGGCAACTCGCCCCCGCTGACCGACAGCACGATAACGCCAACCGCCGCGAGCCAAACGGCCAGGATCTGCTGGCGACGCAAGTGCTCCCCAAGCAGGAACACACCTGCCACAGCGAACAGCAGTGGATTAATGTAGTAGCCGAGGCTCGCCTGAAAGATCTGGTCTTTTTGTACGGCCCAGATATACACCAGCCAGTTGCCGGCAATCAGTAGCGACGTCGCCACCATGTAGAGCATCGTAACCCGGTGCGTAAACGCCCATCTGACTTCGGGCCACTGTTTACGCACGTGAATGATCAGTGCGCCGAAGGGCACCGCCCAGATAACCCGGTGCGCAAGCAGCTCAAAGGCCGGGACCGTCTTGACCAGGACGAAATAGACCGGCAGGAATCCCCACACCAGGTACGCGATCAATGCCGACAGAATGCCCTCACGCCACTGGCGCTCCGGTGACTCCGGCAGCGTTTCCGCGGCGGGAAAGGTCACGGGATTATTCGCCGTCCCACGCAATATAAGTTGCCGCTTTCTTTAGCAAGCGGCGGTTTTCATCGGTCGGCTGGGGTTCGGAATCGCCAAAAATCGCGCGAACCCAATGTCCGTCGGTTGGATTCGGCAGCAGAATAAACTCTCTGCCAAAATGATCCCGGTCGCGCTCCATGACACTCAGTCGTTCTTCGATGCCGGTGACATAGTAGTCACGCTGGTAGTCGTTGAGGTTGTCGCCGAGCATGACGACCACCTCAAATTTAGCTTTCACTTCATCTCGCGCCGGCGACTTGTCCGACGATCCCTGGAACACATACAGGTGCTCGTCATCGGCGTACGGAAAGTCAAGGAACTCCAATTGCGACATCGCGTACTCATAGGTTCTTTCGCCCTGATCGCGATTCGTTACGTAGAAGACTTCGACATTTTTTGCACCGCAGTAGTCGAAAAAATCTTTTGCGCCCGGTGCCGCCGTGATCAGATTTTTCGGCAGCCACTCATCCCAGATCGCATCGTCAAAAAAATCATACCCCTGGTTGATCAGGTAGCCCCAGTAGCTCCGCGCATGCATGGACGTATTGTCGAGGTCCGTAATCACGGCCAGCGGTGCATCACCGTTCTCGTGTTTCTCCAGCGCAAGGTCGACGCGTAACTTCGCCAGGTTGTAAGCCTGGTGGCAGAGCGCGAAGTATTCGGCAGCGGTCTGCTTCCAGGCGGCCGCCCACAGCAGGCTGTTACATAAGCCGTCATCGGTGGTCTCCGCCATGTTGCCCGATTGGGCAGCACATGCTGTCGCGGTCGCTCCACCTGCCAGCAGGAGTCCTAATAGTCTTCTCCGCTCGCTGTCTGCGTGCCCTCTTTTCTCAGACTCACTCATCGATATTCCCCGTCATAGTGTTCGAGTGCATTAAGTCAACATCAGGAGCGAAGGCTACTCGCTTCATATGCGGGAGTCGAAAGTTTTCTGGGCCGCCGCCAGTGCGTTCCACGGCCAGTCAATCATCTGCTATTGGACATTTTCACTGCAGGCAAAACGCGACAGTGTCGATCAATAACACAACGGAGTATTATTTGGACATTGAAGCGAATCTCGCGAAAGGACAAACCGTGACCAAACCGATTCTGCGACTTTTTTCATTACTCTCCGCAATGGTGGCTCTCGCCGCTTGTAGCGGCGGCAGCAGCGGACTGGTCAGCGCATCTCCGCCCCCGCCTCCACCGCCGACGAGCAACTGGCAACCAGGCGTTTTTATGCCTCAATCAACATTCCAGAATCAGTGTGCATCGCCCCGCTCTGGAACGAACCCGGCCACCGGGCAGCCATTCCCGGACATCGCCGGCACGACGCTGGATGAGAACAACTTCCTGCGCTCGTTTACCAACGACACCTACCTCTGGTACGACGAGATCGTCGATCAGGATCCCGGGCTTTTCAATAACCCGGAAACCTATTTTGGGCAGCTAAAAACTTTTGAGCTGAGTCCCACGGGCACACCGAAAGATCAGTTCAGTTTCTCGGTGGATACGCAGGAGTGGTTCGATTTGTTTCAGGGCGGCGTGTCCGCCGGCTATGGACTGACCTGGGCCGTCATCACAAGCCTGCCTCCACGGCAGATCGTCATTGCTTTCACGGAGCCAAATACGCCGGCCACCGCACCAGCTGCAAACCTGGCGCGCGGAGCGACAGTCCTCAACATCGACGGAACCGACATTGATGACCCGACCGGAGCCGGCGTGGATATCATCAACGCGGGTCTGTTTCCGGAAACGATTGGCGAAACACATACGTTCGAGATTCTGGATGCCGGCGCTGCAACCTCACGGATGGTGACGCTGACGTCCGCAAGCATTACGGAAGTCGCCGTGCAGAATACCCGCGTGATTGATACGCCAACCGGTCGGGTCGGTTACCTGACGTTCAACAGTTTTACTTCGCCGTCGGAAGAAGAACTGATCGATGCCATAAACTCGCTGGACGCGGGTGCAGGTATCGTCGACCTTGTCGTCGACCTGCGCTACAACGGCGGCGGCTTCGGCGATATTGCCGGGCAGCTCGCTTACATGATTGCGGGCGCGGCGAATACTGCGGGCAAGACATTCGATCTCCTGCAGTTCAATGACAAGTACCCGGCGACCAATCCGATCACCGGCCAGGCGCTCGTTGCAGAACCCTTCCCGACACAAACATTGGGGTTCAGCGTTGCGGCCGGCCAGCCGTTGCCAACACTCGACCTGTCCAGAGTATTCGTGTTGACCGGCGGCGGCACCGCCTCGGCCAGCGAGCTTGTGATAAACAGCCTGCGGGGCGCCGATGTCCAGGTGATACAGATCGGCACGACGACTGCAGGAAAACCTTATGGCTTCTACGAAGAACCCAATTGCGGTACCAGCTATTTCGCGATTCAGTTTCGTGCCGTCAATGACAAAAATTTCGGCGACTACAGCGATGGATTCGTGCCCTCGGCGGTCGATGACGATATGGCCAATGTGCTGGGTTGCACGGTCGCAGACGACTACACGCAGCAGCTTGGCGATGCGGAAGAAAATCGTCTCGAAGTGGCGCTTGCCTACCAGGCAGGCATGGGATGCGTCACGCCCGTGAGCTTCGGCGAAAATCAATTTGGCAAACCCTGGCTGCCACTCGATTCGGTGGATGGTGTGGTACGCAGATCGCCATTTGCCTCGAATCGCATCATGCGCAGACCACAATAGTCGTGCGCCGCGTTGTCGCAGCCGCACTCGGCGTAATCGCCATGGGATGCCAGACGCTCGCGGGCGATCAGCCGGCCCGGATCGTCAATCCCGACGCTGCGAGCCGTGCGGCGCTGCAGAAAGCGATCAACACCGCGATGCACACCGACGTGACACTGGCTGAAGATGCGCTGACGAAGAGCAGTCTGCTGACGATCGAGCGCAACCCGCCGCGAACGATGAGCAATCCCAATCCGCAGGGTCGCATAATGGAAGCGCCATTCCGGTTCCGGCTGGTCACCAACAATGGTGAGTGCATCCTGATCGACGACAGGGACCAGACACGACATATCCTGCCAGCAACAAGCTGCGTGGCGGAATAACTCCCCCGGCGGAGCCTCCCCTCAGTCACGCAACTTTGCTAACGTTGCGGTTGCCAACGCGGATATTTTCCCGTGAAAACGATGCCGCCCTTTTGAGACCGAACTTATGACGATCAAATCAGACGCTCGCCTGCGCTGGACCCTGGTGCCATTGCTCTTGATGACGATGACCGCCAGTCGCGCGCAAGCACCCTTTATCGAGCCTGCCGATGATGAAAAGCATTTCGGCTCGCCCGACAACCAGCTCTTCTGGACGCCGGAACAGCAGGTTGCCAGTTACCGGAATATGGATAAAATTTCCCCGGTCCGACGGATTATTGCCGGCAAGAATCCGCTCGAACTGCCGTACGCACGGGTTGATCTCGATAAGGTCGAGATCCGACACGATGGTCAGGTCCTGACAACCGACGAGTATTTTGAGCGGCAAAGTGTTGCCGGACTGCTCGTCATCAAGGACGGCAAGATCGCCTACGAGCGTTACGGATTGGGTAACGACGAAAACAGCAAATGGATTTCGTACTCCGTCGCAAAATCCGTCGTTTCGATGCTCATTGGCGCCGCAGTCAAAGATGGCTACATCCGCAACGTCGATGAAAGCGTCAGCGATTACCTGCCGCGGCTGAAAGGTTCTTCCTACGATCAGTCCAGCATTCGCAATATCTTGCAAATGGCGTCCGGCGTCGAGTGGAATGAAGACTATGCAGATCCCGAAGCGGATATCAATCGAGCCACCTGGGCCACCCTGGATATGTACGAGTATCTGCGACACAAGCCACGCGAAAACGCCCCGGGTGAGACATTCAACTACAACACGGCGGAAACAAATCTGGCCGGCACGCTTTTGCGGAGCGCGATCGGCAACAACCTGGCGACGTATCTGTCAGAAAAGATATGGCAGCCGTTTGGCATGGAATCGGATGCGTGGTGGGTACTGACTGAGCCCGGCGGTGGCGAGTTTGGCGGCTGCTGCATAAGCGCAACCCTGCGTGACTATGGCCGCATAGGCTTGTTCGCCCTGAACGAGGGAAGACTCGCAGACGGCACGGAGGTTTTAGCGCCTGGCTGGATGACCGATTCCACAACGCCCTCAAAAGCCTACGCCGGGTATGGTTACTTCTGGTGGCTTACCGACGACACTGTGTTTACTGCAATTGGCATCTTCGGTCAGGGCATTTACATCAATCGTGAGGAAAATGTCGTGATCGCTATACACAGCGCCCGGCCGGTCGCCGACAACGAAGGCGATTGGGCGTTACAGGACGCGCTTTACGCGGCGCTGACCGACGCGCTCAAATAACAAACCGGTTACAATCCAAAAAAATCACACAGGCGGGGAATGAATGACTGAATCGCAGGACCACGGGTCGGCGGGTCGGGTAGACACGCAACTCGTGCATGCCCATGGCATGGCGGCAATGATAACGCTCCTTATTGCGATGACTTTTGGCATCGTCATCTCGTTGCAGTTCTTTCTTCCCGACCTGATGGGAAACTGGCTACCACTGGGTTGGGGGCGCCTGCGCTACGCCCATACCCAGGGCATTATGCTCGGCTGGCTCGGCAATGCCTTCCTGGCGTTCCTGTACCACGCCGTTCCAATCCTGACAGGTAAACCTGTCACCAGCCACAAACTCGGCGTTTGGTTGTTTGGTATCTGGAATTTCGCGGTGATGCTGCCGGGCTGGATCCTGGTGCTCGCCGGCATCAGCCAGCCGCTCGAATGGGCGGAATTCCCACTGGTCGTCGACGCTGTCGTCATCGTCGCTTTTCTTATGGCTGCCGCCCAGTTCTTGCCGCCGTTTTTTCGTAGTGGCCTCGAAAACCTGTACGTATCCAGCTGGTACATCATTGGTGGGCTGGTATTCACTTTGCTGTCCTATCCGATGGGCAACATCGTCCCGGAGTTCGTGCCCGGCGCTGCAGGTGCTGCTTTTAGCGGTCTCTGGATTCACGATGCGGTGGGACTGTTCGTCACGCCACTCGCGCTGGCAATCCTGTATTTCGTCATCCCGGCATCAACCGGACGCCCGATATACAGTCACTTCCTGTCGATGCTCGGTTTCTGGGGGCTCTTCTTCCTGTACCCGCTCAACGGCACACATCACTACATATTCTCAGTCATCCCGATGGAGGCTCAGATGACTGCGATAGCCGCGTCGGCGCTGCTGGGCGTCATCGTCGTCATCGTCGTCTCAAATCTGATGTTGTCGCAACGCGGCGCCGGATGGTTTCCGCGAGACCCGGGGCTGCGCTTCGCCTCGATGGCCGTCGTCTTCTATCTGGTGGTCAGCGTCCAGGGCGCGCTGCAGGCGCAAATGAGTTTGAATCAGGCCGTCCATTTCACCGACTGGGTAATTGGTCACTCGCACCTCGCAATGCTCGGGTTCGCAACGTTCGCGGGCATCGCGGGCATCGTGCATGCCTGGCAGCGTATTCCGTCAGCGCATTACAATGCCAAGGCAATAGACTGGGCCTACGGCCTCCTCGTCGTTGGAATCACAATTATGGTCGTGGATCTGACCATTGCCGGCGTGATCCAGGGTCAATTGTGGCAGTCGAACGCGCCGTGGCTTGAATCGATCCAGGCATCCCGGCCCTATTGGGTAATTCGAACCTTATCCGCGATTCCGATTGCTGCCGGCTTTATCGCCCTGCTGCTCGGCCTGACCACCGGTCCGCGTGGCGACAGTAGCAGCGTCAGAGCCAGCGAATCACCGCAGAAAGCCGTTCAGGTTGAACCGATACTGGCTGCTGCGCCGGCCAGGGCCCTGATGATGTCCTATGTGGTCGCGTCCATTGCCGGCGTCGCATTTTTTGTGATGTCGGTATCGCTGCTGGGCGTCTGGCCTAAACAGGTTCTGGCGGAGCAAACGGCCCTTATGGCGCCACAGAACCCGCTGCCATTAACAACCGCGGAAGAGCGCGGCCGTGCCGTTTACGCCCGCGAGGGATGCGCGTACTGCCACACGCAGCAGGTCCGTTACACCGATGCAGACATTGCCCGGTTTGGCGCCTCCACACTGGCCTGGGAAACCCGTTTCGACTATCCACATCTGCTCGGAACACGACGCATAGGACCCGACCTTGCTCGCGCCGGAAGAACGCGCACAAAAGATTGGCATTACCTGCACCTGTTCGCGCCGCGTGCGGCAGTGCCACTCTCCCTGATGCCCTCGTATGCCGCGCTGTTTGATGGAGCACCCGATCGGCCGCTGCAGGAAGCACAGGACCTCGTTGCCTATATCGACACGCTCGGCACGGCCCGCGAGCTGGCCTGGCCGGAGGCTGACGACGCGGCGCGAGCCGCGACGCTGGATGACAAATGGGCACAAATGTCGTTCGCGGCACCGGTGCTGAATGCACACCCTGCCCGCACACGCCCAAGAGGAAATGCACCGCCATTGTCCTCTCCAGCGTCAGAAGAAGTTGGGCAACAGCTGTGGCTGGATAACTGTTCGGGGTGCCATGGCGACGCAGGTCGCGGCGACGGGCCAGGCGCGCGATGGCTCAGACCACAGCCTACGAATCTCGCCGTACGCGAGTATTCCCGCAGCCGCCTGGCGGATATTTTGTGGAACGGCGTACATGGCAGCGCCATGCCCGCATGGCGCGATCAGGCACCCGAGAATCTGGCGGCCTTGGCCAATATCGTGCTTGGATTCAGCGATGTCGATGAACAGATCACACCAACGCCCGCTGAACTCACGCTCGGCCAGGTTGTCTACCAGGCTAATTGTTCCGAGTGCCACGGCGAAAGCGGTGGCGGCGATGGTTCTGCGGCCAACGATTTCCCAATCACGCCATCTGACTTTCGCGGTGAGCGCGTACACTACAGCGAAAGCGTGCGTATTCTCAGGAACGGCGTGGACGGAACCTCGATGGCGCCATGGACAGACAGGCTGGATGACGAAGAAATACTGGCGGTTGCGCACTACGTGAGGCAATTTTTCGAGGCGGGCAACAACGGGACAGGAGCAGTGCAGTGATTGCGGCAATAATTGTGTGCGTCTCCGTTCTTTTCGCGCTTGTTTTCACACTCGCCTATTTCCTGAGGCCTGAACTCAAAGACCAGATCGAGCGCCCCAAATACGCGTTCCAGGAACAGGTTCGGCTGTATAATCGACAAAACGACAAGGCAAACTCAAAGAACGCGAGCACTTCGGATGAGTATTGATAAAGGACAAAAGGGATATTTGGGCGCAGCACTTGTACTGGGCGGCGTTATGACCGTCGGTACGATTATGGTCGCCAACCGATCCGCAGAAATGGCGGCGAACGACATCCCGGCGGCGGCGACGGCCGAGTATGGACAACGACTGCTTCGCGATACCGGTGCCTATCTTGGACCGAACCATGACAATCCGGAAATGCGCTACAGCGGCACCCACATGGCGTGCGCGTCCTGCCATATTGACGTCGGGACCCGTCCCGGCACGCTGAATTTACTGCAAGCGGCCAGCAAGTACCCACGACCTTCCGGTCGGGACGGTCGCGTCGGTGATCTGCGTGATCGCATCAATGGCTGTATGCAGCGCAGCATGAACGGCAAGCCGTTACCCCGAGACAGCATCGAGATGATGGCGATGGAACGCTATATTCTCGGCCTCGGCGATCAATACGGTGCGATGAGTGAGACCAACCGTGCCCTGGTGGAACCGCCCTCATTTGCCGAGCCCGACCGGGCCGCAAACGTTGCTGCCGGAGAAACCGTCTTTCTAGATCGCTGCCAGGTCTGTCATGGCGCGGACGGTGCCGGTCTCCTGGCTACCGGAAAGCCTGCAGACGGGTACGTATTCCCGCCGCTCTGGGGTCCGGAAAGCTACAACAACGGCGCGGGAATGACTCGCGTGCTGACGGCCGCGAACTTCATCAAGGCGCGTATGCCGTTCGGCCAGCCAGACCTGACGGACGACCAGGCTTTCGACGTCGCTGCCTACATCAATTCCCATCCACGACCGATCAAGAGCAATCTCGAGGTTGACTACCCGGATCGTACAACGAAGCGCATAGACAGTCCGTATCCGCCGTATGCCGATCCGTTCCCGCAGGAGCAACACCGACTGGGCCCCTTTAAGCCGATACGTGAATATTACGCAAACCTGAAAAAAGAAAGCTCGTCAGACGACGACAGATAATCTGACGTCGCCGACGAGCTTGCGTGTCGCCTGCCACGACCGCATGCGGCGATCGCAGCGAATACCGACTCATTTACTTACATCGGCTTGTTCGAAACTTCCGTACTGTTGATCGGAATCATCAGGTGCGCGGCCGGTGTTCCTTCGCGCATCATCCATGGCAGCCCTCTACCGGCAAGTGCGTTGTCGCGCTGGCTGCCCGTCGGCATACCGAGTTCGACGGAAGTTGCGTTCGGCAAGCGGAGAACCCAAAGCAGCTTCAAGCGATCATCTTCTTCGTAGAGGCGATAGGCAATCGAACCCATTGGGGCCGTCGGAAGCGACCCACTTTCGCGCGCGGCAGTCAGCGCAGCGCCGATCTCCTCATTCGATTTGCCTTCGGCCGCGAGCTTCGCTCGCAGGTCATTTTCCGCACCGAGACTCTTGTGATAGCAGCGCGTGAATCCGGAGGCTTCATCGCGGGCACGGCACTCGATCATGTTCGTGCCTTCCCGGAGAACCTGGCGCACGCCAGATTCGTCATAGGTAATGACTGCCGCTCCATCACGGAGGTCTTCCGGCAACGGCAGTGTTCCCTGCACAACGAGATCGGTAATCGACTTCGTATCCAGTCTGTCCGGCGCGCCGCCGGCATTGGAGAGTTCCGTGCCGTTGATGGGAATCATGAGATGCGCCGAAGGTGTGCCTTCACGCATCATCCAGGGCATGCCCATACCGGCCAATGAGTTATCGCGCTGGCTTTCGAGTGACATGCCCAGATCATCAGCCGTTGCGTTCGGCAGGAAAACGACCCACAACAACTGAATACGGTCATCTTTTTCATACAACCTGTAGAACATCGAGCCAAAAGGAGCCGGCTCTATCTCGCCAGCTTCTTCTGCAGCCAGCATCGCCGCCTGCAGTTCCTCACCTTCCAGACCGCCTGCGGCCAGTTTTGCGCTGTAGTCCCGACGTGCGGCAGTAATCTTGCCGGTACACGACGTGAAACCGTTCTCGTCGCGCGGCTTACACTCGAGATGATTCGATCCACCACGCAGCATCACGCGCTGGCCTTTGTCGTTGTAGTCATACACCGCTGCACCAGCACGCAAATCTTCCGGCAAAGGCAATACCGCCTGTGCAATCTTTTCTTCTTTCGTCTGCGCATTAGCGCCGCCAAACGTCGTGACTCCAAAAAGAATCACGGCCACCATCGATATCATTTTCTTCATTTCGTTACCCTCTAGAATTTTGTTTAGCCGGCATACAGGAAACTGTAGCCATACTCCTGCGCCCGGGTCGCCGCGACTACCCCTGCGGAGACGAATCGACTGTTAGGAACAGCCGAGGCAATGAAGTCAGCATAGATGTCTTTTGCCTCACCAAACCCTGCTCTGGCCAGTCCCATCGACATGACATTCGCAGCGTTGTCGCAGATCGCGAACTTCACGCCGCGAGCACCCAGTGTTTCGATCGTATTGCCGCGGTTCGGCAGGCTGCGAAGGCCTGCGACCTGCATCAGGTTGACCTTCGGCGCTCCGCCGGTCGCTGGATCGGCAAAGCCCACCCTGTTGTAAAAACCTTCTCCGTACTTCTCCCAGGCCGCATCGCCGAAACCAAATACGGTCGAGTAATGTCGCAGGCAGACGATCATCGCGTAGTCCGATTCTTCGCCACCCGCATAGGCTTTGGTGTGCGCGTTAAGGATGTTATTCGCGTACAGCATCGCGACCGCGCCGCCATCTGGCGAGGAAGAATCGAGGAATACTCTGTGGCTACCCGCAAGTTCATCCAGCCAGCCGTCCTCGGCATGCCGTTTGGGTTCGAACCCGCTGGTGGCAGCATTCGCCGTCGCCGTGCCGCCCGCTACCGCGGCGGCGGCGATGCCAATGCCAGACAACACGGACCGACGACCAAGTAAGCCGTTGTTTTTATTGCTCAATTTGTATTCCCCCGAGTGCTGTTGCACCGATTTATAAAACTGTGCGGCCATTCAACTACAGCTTGCCAATGTGGTCAATTGATCCACACATTTCCTGACAGACGTCTTCGTGCCTGCCGTTCGAACCGGACAATTTCAGCGCTATCGATCCGTGGTTAGCGCGCCAGGGCCAGCTCCGCGACTGGTTTGTGCCAATTATTTCCTGAAATCGATATCCATCTCGGCGGCGACGTAGAAGATAGTGGCGTACGCCGCGGTCAGATAACGCATGTCTTCGGGAATGATCTTGTCGAACGTGTCATTCGGCGTGTGGTGATAAGCAAAGTAGTCGTTGGAGTTCTGGCCGAAGTTCAGTGCAGGCATTCCCGCCCTGCCCAGCACGCTCATATCGGATGCACCCACCGCGTCATTGGCATCACTCCATGCCACGCCCAGCGGCGCAATCAACTTGTGCATTTCACGTACGACCGGAAGAGCACGCTCGCCAACGCCGGATGTGAGCGTATGGATCCTGCCACCACCACCATCGACCTCGGCGCCCAGAAGATGATTGCCGATCTCCGCCTCATTGGCTCGCGCGTATTCCCGCACTCCGACCAGTCCGATTTCTTCGCCGCCAAACAACAGCACACGAATTGAGCGCCGCGGACGCCCCTCCATCTGGCCGATCATTGCCGCCGCGGCCATCATCGAGCCAACACCGGCACCGTCATCCAGTGCACCGGTGCCCTCGTCCCATGAGTCGAGGTGGGCACCGAGAACCAGGTAGTCGTCCGAACCTTCGCGACCGGTAATCTCACCGATCACGTTGGCGCCGACGATCGGGCCGGTGATTTCCGCGGTCATGTTCAGCTTCATCGTCAGTGGTTTGCCACGCTTCAGCATGTTTTGCATGAGGATCGCATCCGGTGCGGATACGGCCGCGTACGGTATTTTCCGGACGCCATCCTCGTAGCCGTAACCGCTGCCCGTGTGGCCGTTGCGATTGCTATCGATGCCCACGGAACGAATAACGATCGCTTCCGCGCCGCGCTTGGCTGCCGCAACGTGGCCCTGGCTGCGAGCGCGGGTACCCTGGCCATACCCGGCCATTCCCGAGGCGCCCGGCGGCGGCACGTAGTCGGCCATGCTATAGGAAACGAACGCGATTTTTCCTTTCAGACGGTCGCCTTCCGGCACGGCGAGCAGGTCATCAAACGTGGCAAACTCAACCACTTCGCCGACGAGATCGCCGTCGGTGCCAACGCTATAGCCCAGGGCCGTGAGCACGAGATTCTGCTGATAGGGCGAAACGATTTCCGCGCTGGCCTCTCCCCTGATCCAGCCATGCTCGACCGGGATCTCTTCTGTCCACACGCGATCGAAGCCGAGTTCCTTGAACTTCGCCTGTGCCCAGGCAATGGCACGAACGTCGCCTTCCGTGCCGATTCGTCGCGGCCCGACCTCGGTCGTAACGGATTCGACGATGTCGACTGACAGATTGTCGAGGAGTGCCCGCTCCCGAAGCAGAACGGCGTTGTTCGCAATTTCGGCAGGAATAATCGAATGGTCAATCGTCATGCCGACCATCGACTCGTCTGCAAGCGCTTGTCCTGTCATCATGAGGCTGGCGGCGATACTCAGGATGCGCCCGGTTCGATTTTTGTTCATATTATTATGTCCGTCTGCTTCGAGTGAAATTTGGCTGGACGCATTGTGCAGCCGGCAGCCAGTCATTGCACTCTTTCAATCCATCCACAGTATTGCATAGCGCAAAAAAAAACGGGGCCACCCCGACTAAGGGATGGCCCCGGCCTGAACCTTGCCCGGCGGGAGACTAGTAGGCAGGTCCATCCTTGTATTCCAGCCCCGACTTGCCAGCCTGCTCTTTCACTGTTTCATAGAGCTTCTGATCCAGAGAGTCACGCATGCCACCGGCCTCCTCGACTTTCTTCGCGATGAACTCGTCACGATCTTCGGCCAGCGAGCGAATCTGGCGTTGAATGTCGGCTCGGTCATCCGCGAGCCGGGCAACATAGGCAACCTGCTCTTCCGGTGCCATCGGCTTCAATACCGCCGGCAGGTTAGCGGTTTCGATCTCCTCGAGTTCTACGTCGCCGCTAACGATGGCATCGACCAGTTCGTTGTCGCCAAGCAGGTTCTCGCGGCCTGCGTCACCTGCATTGAATGTGCCGCGCCTGGCGAGTGCGCCAACGGATGCCGTGGCGTTGACTTTCTCCGTTGCCGCCACTTTGTCGTCCATGCGTTTTCTTTCCGCCTCGGATCCATAGTAGAGACGCGTCGCGTCCAGCTTCGCGGACAGTTTGGCGATTTCTGTATCGAACGGTGACCCGTATGCAACCGCGCCTCCGGCCTGGTCCACCTGGAAGAAATTACCCTGGCCCAGGCTTGCAATCGTCGTCCATGGCTGGATGGTCGAAGGAATATTGCCCGCCTGAATGGTATTGATAACGATGCCGCGCTCGTTTGCGGCAGCGATAATCGCCGGGTACTGAACCTCGTTGTAGTCCATGTGCGGTGGCGCGTCCCCAACGAGGAAGATCGTCTGATAAGACTGATCAGCCTTGCTCCAGGACATGCTGTGTACCGCATCGTACAGTGCCTTGTTGACACTCTCCGGTGAGTCACCGCCACCACCGGCCTGGAAATCCATCAGCGTCGCATACACTGAATCCAGGTCGTCGTTGAGATCAACCACCTTCGTCACGTAGGCATCACCCCTGTCGCGGTAACCGACCAGTCCGATACGGATATCCGGCGTCTGCTGCGCCGAGGCCATTGTCGATGCAATGGACCAGATCTTCTCCTTGGCTGTCTGGATCAGACCAGACATGCTGCCGGTCGTGTCCAGAACGAAGACGACGTCGACGACGGGACGTTGGGCCGTGCTGTGCAAGTCGATCTGTGCGTCGATTTTCGGGTCGATCTGTGGGTCGACATTCACCGACTTGGCCTGAAGCTGCGGGTAATACGCTACAGCACCAAGCGTTAGTGCAAATAATGCGGTTCCTATGATTCTCGTGTTCATTGTCAAATCCTCCTTGAGATTAGTTTGTAAAAATTTGTTGCAGGGCCTGATCAGCCTGGCGTCGCGCGCTCTCGAACCTGTCGTTGTCGACTGGCGGACCGGATTGAGTTTTGCGCCGTGTAAGAGTCCGGGGAATTGCGACGAACAGCGCCTGTACCAGGAAGAAGCACCAGACACCCATGAAAATGCTGCCGGTGCGTTCGATCGCCCAGACAAATGCGGAAACGCTTATGGCGCTTAACCCGAAATCCAGCAGTGATGGAAATACACCTGCGTAAAAGTACAGGGATCGCACCAGCCAGATAGCACCGACATGGATCAGGACATAGAAGCCCAACGGCGGACTGAACCACCAGGTAAGCATTGCCAGAAGACCCCAGGCGAAGAGCGTCGTCAGCCGTCCGGTGCGCTCGTCGTTGGAGCGAAACAGAAAAAGCAGGTAGGCGAATCCGAGCGCTGGAATGACGAGCCGCACGACACTCAGGAATCCGATGAACGGCGTGAGCGTTGCGATTACCGCACTGGCTACAAAAGCCAGTACTGCCGCGACGACGACACCATGAATGAATGTAGTCTTTCTCATGCCGCACCTCGCGATGCTTTCTCACGCAGGTAGGCAATCTCGACTTCGTCATCGCCGATGCGGAGTTCGCGAGTCATCCAGCCAATGTCATCGTAATCGGACCCGGCATCCTTGCCTGACGAACCGTGCGTGACCAGTTCTGCCTTTTGACGCAGACTCTCAAGCGTGGTGCGGTTCTCTTCCAGGAGAGTCCGATGTTCCACAAGGAAACGTTCATTCGTGTCGTACTTTGACACCAGCTTCTTCTGGATCCGTTCGGCCTCGAGTTTTTTCCTGATCAGTGTCTTCGCGAGGTCGTCCTTGCCTGATTCGAAGCACAGATCCAGTTGGTCGCCGAATTCATTGATCGAAGATTGCAGCTCGTTTCGCCGCACGGTCAGGGTCTCCTGATCGTGTGCACAAATCGCAACGCGTTGTTCATTGACAGCAAGCTCGTCTTCCATATCCCGAATGGCTTGCTTGAGTAATTGCTCGGGCTCCTCGATCTGATCGAGTACCGCGTTAAAGTCCGCTTTGAAGAGTCTTGCGACCCGGTTGATTAAAGCCATGATGTTGCCTCCACGTATTCAGTTCGTGGAAACATGGTAGGCAGTCACGCACTTTCCGATAAGACAGGCTTTGGTAAAACCTGGGCAGACCTGTTTACATTGAGTTTACGTAGCGCCTCGAGCCAGCACGGTGGATGACGGCAATCCACTGTGGCGTCGCCAGTGACTTAGGCCGACGATCAGGGCAAGACCCACTGCTGGTCGTTCGTCTTAGGAGTTGGCTATGAATCAGAGAAAATATTGCGGCGTTTCCGCCACGCTATTCACTGTTGTTGCGCTGGCACATTTGACCAGGCTCCTGAGCGGATGGTCGTTTGAAATTGACGCCGTGGTTATACCAATGTTTGTGTCGGTGACAGGTTTCCTGGGCCCCGGGGCACTGGCCGTATGGGGATTTCGGGAAGCAAACAAATCTCCCGAGTAAGACCGCCCAGGTCATACTTCAGCGCCGGCACCCCCGGGTTCGGTTCCAGTTGCCACCGGCATTTAGACGCACCTCGCGCATGCTATTCTCTCCTCGTAAAACTGTAATCATTCAACCATCACTGACACGCTTCTCAGGAAAACCACCAAAATGAGCAACGAAAAAATACGACAACTCCTTGCCAAATTGCACGAGGAACTTCAAAAAACGGAATTGGACGGCGAAACTCAATCCCTGATGCGGGAACTTGATGAAGACATACACGACCTGGTCAATCCTGACACGCCGGCGGAGGATGCAAATCCTGTACTGGAGAGAGCCAGGTTACTGGAGGCTAGATTTGCGACCAATCATCCCATGGCACAACGGCTGACGTCGGAAGTTATAAACATACTTGCCCGAATGGGAATCTAGGAAATTACAAAGCATGTCTGCCTGACAGGAGAAAACCGGATCTACGAAAGCGTGTTCCGACGGCCAGGGACAATCCGAAAACTCAGAATAAGGAGACAATGTGTCGCAGCCCGACGTTGAAGTACCGAATATTAAGGACTTTCGCCCATTCCTGATTTGCAGCCCTGACAATTACGAAGACACCAAAGCGTTCTACGCCGACCTTGGATTCAAGAAACTCTGGGACGACGGCAGCAGCGCATGCGAATTTGCCACCGGCTTTGGGAATCAGCGTTTCCTCGTGACGCTGCACCACGGGTTAGAACCAACACGCAACGCCATGCTGCATTTCTGGGTTGATGATGCCCAGGCATGGTACGACTATATGCAACAGCTCAAAATCGAAGAGCGGCATCCAAGTGTCAGGATCACGCCCCCAGTGGAGACAGACTGGGGATGGCTAATCACCTACGTTGCAGACCCCTCCGGTATCAAGTTGCACTTTGCGGAGCCACATAGCAAGGGCAACAAGAAGTTCTTCAATGAGGCGCACTGGATCAAACAAGGAGACTAACCGACATGTCGCTGGCGGATATTACTTTCGAAGACTTCATCAGGATCTGGGTTCGCATAGCGTTAGTGTTAATCTTCGTTGAGGCTTACCTGACCATCAACAAGATCTGGATCCGCAAGCACGAACCGGTTGTTAGCGAGAGCGTATCGGTTTCTGCGCAGCTCCTGGCACTCGCAACGGGTATTCCGTTTATTGCGCTGTACGTGATGGAAGGCGCATACGAAGGTGCCATTGGTGATGGTGTCTTCCTCCTGGTCAACCTGATTATGATCATGATCGGCATCGGATTCTGGGTGGAGGGTCAGCGAAAGTTCGGTTTCTGGTCGAACCTAAAGAAATCGGTGCGGCTTGAGAAGAGCGAGGCTGCAACATTGCTTACCGATTTCATGCGTCCGGTTGGGGCCAGGCAGGTCATTCGAATACTGCATGCGCTGGCGAACATCGATAATCAGCTGGACGAACGTGAGCTCGAGTTCATTCGTTCCTTTGCGACGAAATGGGATATCGATCTTGACGAACTCGTGATGACAGGCAGCCACGATCAAAACAGTAGCGAAGAGTCTTTCGCAGATTTGCGAGCCCTGGTCAGTGACTACGTGCGCATGTCTCCACCAACCGATCAGGCGAGCCAACTTAGAGACGTATTGAGCTCGCTGGTTGGCATCGATGGAAACATCGGCGCAGAAGAAGAGTTGATCATGCAGGAGCTCGGCGGAATGATCGACGATTACGTCGCTGGAACGAAGTCCGCCTCTTACCTGGTGCTGATAGCGCCACAGAATTCTGCCCAGGAAATCGCCCTGCGTGAGATGCTGCCCGAGCAAAGCAAGGAAAACCGGCTAGGCGGCGAAGTGTTCAAGGTTGGTCGCTACTACTCCATGGACTATGCCGACATGGTCTGCGGTTGGTATCGCGATACCGGCTACCTGACTATCAAGGAAGACGTCGCATAGCGCGCGCTTGCGCCCTGAACACAGCGAAGACATTGGTATCCATCGTGTGATGTACGGCGTTGTCATTTGCGCGGGGTGCTCCATACTTATCCATTCTGACCATGTATCTGGAGAACGGGTTGTCAAATCTGACATTGGATAAGATCGAACAGGAATTACGCGAGTTGAATTTCAACCTGGCCGAGGCCAATGACCTCGCCACGCTCTCAGTATTCAGAGAGATTCCTGCTAACCTTGATAACGACAGCAGGAAAGCGCTAAAGGATCTGCGTAACAAGTTCATGGCGACGAGCGAGAAAACGCGCAGACGCCTGAAAAATACTGCCGCACCTATTTAACTCCAGTGCCAAATCTGGGTTCTGCCAGCGTGCCTATACTGAACCAGTCGTCAATATTGAACATAATTTGTTGCGCGATTCATCCAGCGTGGAACCAAAACCTTCCCGGCATCGGGTAGGTAGTAAGGAAGCAGCATTTGTCCGGGAGGGACGCACGTGCGCATCAAAGCGGCCAGGAAGAATGACAATGGAACATGCGGTGCAGGAAAGTACTGCGTCCAGCTTTATTCCCGTCGCGCTGCGCTTGTCACTGAATTCTGTCTTGATGCGCAGGAGAATAATATCCCCGACCTCGCGGCAGCAGAGCAACTGGTGCGACAAACGTTGACGCCATGTGATTTCGCTGCGACAACAGTGACGTTAATCAGCGACGAAGGATCGAATGGCCAGACGATTCTGCAGTTCGATCTCAACCCTGCCTAAGGCCTGGAAAATTCTGCTTTAACGCATTAATCCTGAATGTCCCCGGTATTCTTCGAAGAGAAGAAATCATAACCGATCTTTGAAGAAGGCGGCCGTTGTGGCCACCACCTCGGCAGCAATTTCCGGCTGGTCGGTATAAAAACCCAACCCATGATCGGCACCGGCAACCACATGCCGAACTACCTCGCTGCTGCTTCGCGCTGCTGCGATTGCCGTCTCTGCTGTTGCCGGCGGAACAACATCATCCTGGTCGCCATACAAGATGAGCAACGGACCTTCGAACGTTGCCAGCGAATCGAGTGGCTTCGTTTCCTCAAGATCGGTAAACCAGCGATAGCCGAGCTGCAGCTTGGCCCCCCAGCGGGTCGTGTATTCGGCCATTCCGGTGCTACGTGCTCGTTTCTTTGAGCCTGTTGTAGGCATCAGCTCCACCCAGGGACTCGATATTTCTTTGCGCGCCGTCGGTGACAGCCGGTGTCCAGGCCGCCATCACTTTGTAGCTCGGGTCCATCTCTGCCAGCAGGGCAACCAAACGCCCACCCATGCTGTAACCGAGCAAGCCAACCCTGTCGTCGTCAATTTCGGGCCGCGATGCCGCATAGTCGCGCGCCGCCTGCAGGTCCAGCAACATGTTGCTGAGATTGTTGTTTGTGAATGACTCGGTACTGTCGCCACAACCTGGAAAATCCATGCGGATCGAGGCAATCCCATTTTTGGCCATGGCTTCAGCGACAAGTCGATATCCGCCACCTTCGTGCCGAGAACCACCGTGGCCATGTGCCATAACAACCAGGGGAAAACGTTCATCCGCTCCGATCGCCGGCGTCACATAGCTTACGGGTACCGCTACTCCACGTGACTGAATGGTGGTTTCCATGGCACGAAACTCCGCGTGGCTCGAGGAATCCAGTGAATCCGAGGACCAGGCAGACGGAGCTAAAAGACTGCAAAGCAGAGGGATTAGCGTTTTATTTGGCAGCATATTTGGTTACCGGGTGATCACAACAATTGGTGCACTAGAGGTCGCATCGATTTATAGCCGTACCGGGTCAGAAATACAATCTACGGGACTGCCGAACGTCTGCTACGCCGGAATAGAGGCGTCAGAATTATTTGATTCAGCGGCGCATAAATCTCACACCGCTTTGCGTTGGGATTGTATTCTCCTTTTTGTGACTACTGTCATGGCAATTATCTATTACTGATTCCATTGTTAACGGGCAGAATGCAGACGGTCGGGAGAAGATATGGACAACGTAAAATTTGAGTATAAGCCGAATGTTGTTGTTATTTCGCTAAGCACATTATTCTTTGTTGCTTGCGCATCAGGGTTGGGCAAAATTGCACTGACGAATGACAGAGGTCTTCTTCTAAACAGGATAATCGAGCTTTCAACGGAAGGTGCAACTATTCTCTATTGGTGTCTGGCTGTTGTGTCAGGCGTGTTCGTAATTATTGGTGCATTCGCTCTCCTCTCTAATCTGACAACAAAAAAGGAAATCGTCCTCACCAAAAGCGAAATCCTATCGCCTAAAAGTGGCATTAGTAAGAAGATAGTGGCAATCATGTATTCTCAAATTACAGATGTGAATATCCAGTCGGTCCAAAAGCAGCGATTTCTAAATATCGTTTATCCGAAGGGCAAGCTAAGTATTCCTCAAAGCATGCTGGCTAACGAACAGGCATTCGAAGAGCTAACCAGTTTGGTGGTAGATAAAGTTAACGGCTAGAACAATAAAGATGTCAGATTGATTTGCCGCTGCATCAAATATCTCTGACACGTTTTTGTTAGTCTGACTATGATAGTTCGCTAAATATCAAAAGCGGACAGTCTCGGGATTTACGGGGACAGTCGGCGTAATTCGAATTGCGGTTACAGCCCCCTTAATTGCGCAAGCCAAAGCAGGCATTCTGAGCATTGGCGCAGTAGTTGGGAATATGGGATACGAGCTGCACATTACACGCGCCAGGTTCTGGGCCGAGAACGAAGAGCACAGAATTTCCAGGGCAGAGTGGCTACGCCTGATCGAGGAAGATGCCGCACTATCGATCGATGAGCGTAATGGTCCGCTGTTTGCCGAGTGGGGCCCGACGTCCCGCCACTACTCACCTTGGTTTGACTGGTCAGAGGGAAATATCTACACGAAAAATCCGGACAGGAAGACGCTGGCCAAAATGCTGCAAATTGCGGATTCACTTGGAGCAACCGTGCAGGGTGACGAGGGCGAGATCTATGCGACCGTCAATGATTACCCGACGTCACTGGATATCGGCGCGACGGAAATTGACAGCCATGCAGGTCGAGAAAGCGACCTGCCCCTCCCACTCAGGCACGAACGGTTCCGAAACAGACTCGAATACATTATCGTTGGGCTCGTTGTATTGGCTTACGTGCTCTACGATCTGGCTAGTGGGTAGTGAACACGGGAGTTAGCGCGAAAAGGTGTCAGATCTATCTGCTGCCGCGATAAATACATCTGACACCCTGATTGCATTGAGGGCGGTGACAAGGTCTGCTAATGACCCAGAACGGACATAAATCGTGAACGTAAACAGATGCCCGGCATGTGGGAAGACAGCAATGAACACCTGGTCAAAATATGCTGGTCGCAAGCTTGAATGTCGCAACTGTCATACGAAGTTAAGGCTGCACTCCACGTCGACACTATTGCTTGTTCTTGCTGTCCTTACTACCTCGTTAGTTGCCATCACAATAATCGGATTTAGCAGCTCATCAATTTTCGTAATTTTCGGCTGTCTGATAATTTTTGCATTGTGTGGTTTGGTTATACCGATCGAAGTTCGCAACGTTGACTAACGATATTACGACAACCGCTCATCGCCGAAAGCAGACCCTGGATTTTGTGGATTTTGGCTGGTCTGAACGTCCGCTTTGAGGAAAAGCGGACATACAGCCTGAACCTGTGTAAATCAGGGCCTCCAGGTGGCCGCTTCACCCCAAAAGCGGCCATTCGGATCCATGCATGTGCTTCTACCTCACTCTCCCGGATGATAGGTCCGCGTTGCTCGCGCTTCGACATCTTCGCGATAGTAAGCAACATCTTTAAACGCCCGATCCGCGTAGCGCTGTGCCTGGTCATCAAAATGTGGTGACGACGGGTCGCCGCTCTGCCCGCCCGCCAGCATGCTCTTGGCTTTCACTTTGTCGCCAAATTCGACCACGGCAACGAAGCTGTTACCTGACGTGCCATAGAGTTTCTTGGTGCCCGGATAACGACGTGCGCCAAACGACGCCAGCGCACCCCAGTTGCCGGAGGCCATGCCAATCGGGAGAGAAGGTTCATCGTCGTTAAACGGTTGCTTGATATCTCCGTTCAGGCGCTGATAGCGGTTGACCTCGCCCCACGGCACATCCCACTGGCCGAAATCCTCTTCGAGCATCGCAATCGTATCCGAGAATATTTTCAGCCTTTCATTGTGTGGCGATCCCTCACCGAAGTAGTTGACCCTCTCAAGAAATGTAAGACCCTCAGGTTGAACGCCGTCTTCGTTATATTGGCTGCCATAGAAATGCGCGAGGGTCATGGCGACCGAATCTGCCGACACGCGGAAATCCCAGTCTCGCAGCACATCGATAGGACCCGCCAGGTCCTTGTCCGCTTCCCCGGACTCTTCGTAGGCTTCGATGAGCCCCGGTATGAGGTTCTCGAACCCGGGTAAGTAGGTGTCGTACGCGATATCCAACAAATCATCGAGCGTCAGGTCAGAGATATCTGTCAGCACGCGAACCGCATGCAGGCCGCGAAAGTTCTCCGCATCGGGCGCCATGTAGACCGGGTAATCCTCGGGTTTCGGGCTGAATTCGGCAGCCGCGGTAAACGGTGTCGAATTCGTATTCTGAATCCAGCCGTTGTCCGGATTCACAATCGTGACGATCTCCTCGACATCATGCAGTCCCTGCCAGTCGGTCGCCGGGTTGCTGCCATCAACCGGCTGCGAGAAATCGAATGTCGGGTCCCGTCGCGGTATGAAGTTGCCGTGGTAGTAAGCGATGTTGCCGCTTGAATCCGCGTACACCGTGTTGTTGGAAGAGTTGGTGCGCATGTCCATCATTTCCCAGAACTGCTCGTGGTTCTCGAGCTTGGTTCGGATGAAGGATTGCTGCAGGGCGCGAACCGGATCCCAATTGAGGGCGGTCGCCGTCCATTTGCCGTCTTCGAGATGCGTGATCGGTCCGTGGTGGGTGTGGTACATCGGGAATGTGCGTTCCGACATGCCCGCGCCGTCTTTGTACTTCAGCGTGACCTCAGAAACCTCCACCGGCCGGCTTTCGTCGCCATAGCGATAGAACAGGTTTCCGTCTTCTTCGTAGACGTCTTCGACGAAATCATCCATGAAGTCGAGGCGGGTCGATGTATGCATCCAGCCCGTGTCCTCATTGAAACCCTGGTAGACGAAGAACTGACCCCAGGTCACGGCGCCGTATGCATTCAGGCCTTCCTCGCTGACAACGTGGATCTCGCCGCGAAAGAAGAATGATGTGTGTGGATTTATCAGCAACATGGCGCTGCCGGAGGCCGTGTGGTCGCCGGAGATCGCAAAACCGTTAGAGCCGCGAGGCTCTTTAAGCTGCCCGTCTTCCACCACGCTGCTTCGAAGCGTATCAAGCGGTGCTTCACCCCCGTACAGCATCTTGATGCCCTCGACGTCGACAGACTCGATATCACCGCCAATCGAGCCTTCACTGAAGAACATCGGCATCCATGGCTCGAATTTCGTCAGCAGTCGCGGTTTTACGCCCGGATGGGTGTGCAGGTAGTAATTAATGCCATCGGCAAATGCATCGCACAGATCCTTGAGCCACTGCGGCGATTCATCATAGGCGGCCTGCGCTTCGGCCACGGTCATGTACAGCCGCGCCCGGAGATCACTGTAGAGCGCCTCCTCTCCTTCCACCTCGGCGAGTCGACCGGTGGCCCAGATGTAGTTCTGCTCTACACGATTGAAGTCATCCTCGCTCTGGGCATACAGCATGCCGAAGACTGCGTCCGCATCGGTCTTTGCGTAAATGTGCGGCACGCCGAAGTCATCACGAATAATCGTCACAGTAGCCGCCCGCGCCTCCAGGCGAGCAATTTCCGGATCGACGACCTGCTCGGCAGCTTTCTCAGCACACCCCGCGAACAACAATAGCAATGGAATAAGCAGGCTAAGTGGCGAAATAATTCTTTTGAACATGAAACCCCCGTCATTTGATGGCTATGCCGACTTGCGTGCCAGCGGCAGGGGTGATGTTTTACAGCATGCGCCGGTGCGGTAAAAGGCCCTCCCCCCATATTCACCGTCTAGATGCTCAAGTCATTGATTTTACAAAAACGTTACATTGCGCCACGCACAGGGCTCCAGCGAACTGATAGCCTTTGCAGTGATGAATAAGAAGATCCACATTCTGGTTGTCGAGGACGAACAGGCCATCCGCGAGGGCCTGATTGACGTACTCGTCTACCATGGCTATGCGGTCGACAGTGCGGCAACCGGCCCGGAGGGCCTCGCACTCGCCCAGACGGGCAAATTCGATCTTATCCTGCTCGACATCATGCTTCCCGGCATGGACGGCTATGAAATCTGCAACCGCATTCGGGAGAGTGACAGGGACCAGCCAATCATCATGCTCACAGCGAAGACCTCCGATGAGGAAATCGTGGCAGGCCTGAAGCTCGGCGCGGATGACTACGTTGGCAAGCCCTTTTCCATTCAGCAACTGGTGCTGCGCATCGAGGCGGTGCTGCGGCGCTCAAAAGCCGGCATCGAACACGCCAAGACAATCCGCCTGGGAAACCTGGAGATCGACACGGACAATCTCTCCGGCCGTAACGGGGCAAAGGAAGAGACCTTCACCAAGCGGGAGATCGAGCTCTTGTCGTATCTCGCACAGCATCCGGATCGACCCGTTCCAAGAGAGGAATTACTATTAAAAGTATGGGGTTATGCGAAGAACCTCGACATAGAGACAAGAACGGTCGACATCCATATTGCGAAGCTCAGGCGAAAAATCGAGGCCGATCCGAAAGTACCCGAACATCTCGTGACCGTCCGCGGGGCGGGCTATCGACTGCTGACCGGCGAATGAGATGCTGCCAAACACACTCCTTAAAGACTACGACGAACGGCGCCTGAGAAACCTGCTTGGCGTGTTATTCATGGCCCTGGCCATACCGACCGCCGTCGTCATCTGGCTGGCTTACGGGCAGCTCAAATGGGAGGCGTTCTACCAGTACCGGGCGCAGGCCGAGGCGCTCACCAATCGCATCGACAACGTGATCTCCGAGCGTATCGCGACGGCAGAGGACAGGAGATTCGCCGATTTCGCCTTCCTGAACCTGACCCAGAGCGGGAAGATCCTGCAAAGATCGCCGCTGGCGGCCTACCCCGTGACACAGGATCTTCCAGGCGCACTGGGATACTTCCAGGTTGATGCTGACGGCACATTCTCGACCCCGCTACTCCCGGATCGCGAGACAGATTTAACAAGCGTCGGCATCGAACCCGAAGAATTCGCCCAGCGCTCGGCCCTGGCCGGGCAAATCCAGCAGATCCTGGCGGACAACAGGCTGGTGCGCGATGGCGTTGCGACGGCCGCCCGATTATCGATTACCAATGAGCCCACCGATCTGCCGCAGGAGCAGGCACCAGCGTCCCCGATCGCGTCGGGCGCCTTCGAAGCAACTGCTCCCGACAGAAAAGACGACGCAGATAGACTTGACGATAGACTTGACGATAGTCGTGACAATGCACTGGCGACAAGCATCGCGGAACCGACGGTCAGGCAGGTCGAAGAACCGGAAACCGGCTATACCCAGCAGGTCTTCGATCAGCTCAATGCATCCTCCGCACCCGCGGCAGCCAAAGCGCCACCAGTCGATAAGGTTGCCGAGAGTGGCAGGCGCGAAAATGCGCTCGGGCGGCTGCAGGATCTCGAACTCGACGAAGACCTGCAGAAGAAATCCGAGGAGCTGAACAAGGAACTGCCGGCGCTCCAGGAAGACAAGCGGCAAAGTGATGCGGCACCCATTCGCGCACGCCGCACGGAACAGGTCGCGGTGCCGGAAGCCATAGTGCTGGAAGACGAATTGAGTGCCGGACTCACAGAAGGTGAGGCCGTCCCAAAAGCGATCACCACGTTCTCGAGCGAGATCGACCCCTACGAGTTCAGCCTGCTGGACAGCGGTCACCTGGTGCTGTTTCGCAAAGTCTGGCGCAACGGCGAACGCTACATTCAGGGCCTGTTGCTCGATCAAAACGTCTTCGCGGAAGACGCTATCGCTACTGCATTTCGAGAGACGACGCTCGCCAGCATGTCCGACCTCATCGTCGGCTACCAGGACGACATCATCAGCGTTGTCAACGGCACGACTGGAAGAGACTACCTGGCCTCTTCGGGCACATTGCAGGGCACACTGCTCTACCGCCGCCCCCTGTCGACGCCCTTCGACAGTCTCGAACTGGTCTATTCGATAAACCAGATGCCACGTGGACCGGGTGCCGGGGTGCTTGCCTGGTCAACGGTGATCATAGCGATCGTATTCCTCGCGGGGTTTCTTGCCCTGTATCGACTGGGGTTGAGCCAGATCAGGCTCGCGCGGCAGCAGCAGGACTTCGTCTCGGCCGTTAGCCATGAACTAAAGACGCCACTGACCTCGATCCGCATGTACGGCGAGATGCTGAAGGAAGGCTGGGCCGACGAGGCCAAGCAGAAGCAATACTATGAATACATCCATGATGAATCCGAGCGCCTGACACGTTTGATCTCGAACGTATTGCAGCTGGCGAAAATTACGCGCAGCGACCCCGAGTTCAACCTGCAACCGATCGCGGTTGGCGAACTGATGAGCCAGATCGAGTCCAAGATCACCAACCAGGTTGAACGGGCCGGATTTGCACTGCAAATTTCACGGGACGCGGATACCGACACTCACAATATCCAGGTCGACGTCGATTGTTTCACCCAGGTCGTCATTAACCTGGTGGACAATGCGATCAAGTTTTCACGCGATGCAACCGAGAAGGCGATCGACATAACGGCTCGTCTCGCAACGGATGGGAACATTGTATTCACCGTGCGCGATTTCGGGCCCGGCATTCCGAAAGGACAGATGAAGAAAATCTTCCAGCTGTTTTACCGCACCGAATCAGAGCTCACACGGGAGACGGTCGGTACCGGCATTGGGCTCGCCATCGTGCACCAGCTGGTCACCGCAATGAATGGACGCGTCGATGTCACGAATCAGGATCCTGGCGCACAATTCGACGTATCATTCCCATCGATCTGACTCACATAAGGTCTTCCGTGACCCCAGGCCATCAGCAAGCGCGACGAAATCCACGCAAAACTTTGTGGCTGCTGCTCATTGGGGCGGTCGCGATCACTTTGTCCATCATCGCACCCGGTTGCACCGTGCAGGTAGCCGGACAACGGGTCCCGTCGCACGTTCTGGAAGCAGATATCAATGAATTCGATGTGGCCGATGACATTGCGGCGTTGCACTACTATGGCGTTGGCGGATGGGGCGTAAAGTGGCGCGGCGAATACCTGCTCATGGCGCCCTACTTCTCGAATCATGGCTTTCTCGGGTTTTACGGAAACAACGGGCCTGATCTCGACGCGGTTATCGATGGTGTATACAACACACCTTTCTCCGAGGCAGGTCTCATACTCGTCGGACACGGCCATGTTGATCACGCAGCGGACATCCCTGCCTACAGTGCCGCCGGCCTCGCCGCCGAGCAGGCCGGCGTCATAGCAAACAGCACGACACTCAATATGCTGGCGAGCATAATGCCGCCGAACGAAACATTTCGATGCGCCGAGGCGCCGACGACTGATGGCGCGCCAATTAAAGACTGTTTGCTGGCCGGGTTTCGCATCACGCCGCTTACGAGCGCGCATGCGCCAAACGTCAAGATTCTCGGCATGTCGTTCACCGTATCCGAAGGCACGGTTGATCAGCCACAGGACACTATTCCTGCAAGCCCTTCTGACTACTTGCTGGGCACCACCTGGGCATACCTGGTCGACCTGCTCGATGCGGATGGCAATGTCGTTTTCCGCATTCACTACATGGACGCAGTGGCCGGATCTGACGAGAGTCACATCCCTCCGGAGCTACTAGCGGAACGCGACGTCGATGTGCACATTGCGTGTGTCCCCGGTTACAACTATGTCGACCGTTACCCCGAATGGGTCATTGAACAGGGAAATACCGGTTATGTGCTCATGGGGCACTGGGAAGACTTCTTTCGTTCACGAGAGAAGCGTCTGAAGCCGGTAACGTTTGTTTTGAGCGAAGGCAAACTCAATGACTTCGCCGAACGAATCGAGGCTGCACTGCCCGCAGACCGACCTCGAGCTGGGCCAATTAACAAGTCCACTGACGACTGCCCGGTTGACAGCGAGAATTGTGGACCGCGAGGAGCATCCTGGGCATTGCCGGTTCCGGGCGAAACTTACCACTTCAGGCCATGAAACAAGTGGTGATCGGAGGCGATCAACAATGGCGCCCGGGATAGCGCCATGACGCCGAATTAGTGATATCGTCTGCACGCATATCTATCTGAACAAGAAGGGATTATGGGTAGCCTGTTTGGGGAATTAAAACGCCGGAACGTCGTGCGCGTTGGCGCTGCATACATCATCGTAGGGTGGATCGTCGTCCAGATTGCCCAACTGCTTTTCGAGGCATTTGGCACACCTGACTGGGTTATCAAGACGGTTATCGTTCTGATCGCCATTGGCTTTCCATTCGCCCTGCTATTCGCGTGGGCGTTCGAGATCACGCCGGAGGGCGTAAAGAAAACGCGCGAAGTCGATCTGTCCGCATCCCTGACCCACTCAACCGGCAAGAAACTGAATTTCGTTATCATGGCCTCGCTGGTCGTTGCGCTTGCCTATTTTATCTGGGAGCGGCAGACGCTGGATCGTGGCGCTGTAGCGACTGCACCGCCCGTCGCTGAGCAGACTGAAGAAACGACGGAAGAACCGATCGAGGACATCGTAGCAGCAAAAACACGGTCTATCGCGGTCCTCCCGTTCGTAAACATGTCGTCAGACCAGGAGCAGGAATGGTTTGCCGATGGCCTGACAGAAGAGATCCTGAATTCACTCGCACGCACTCCCGACCTCCTCGTTTCGGCGCGGACCACGTCATTTGGATACAAGGGTTCGACCGAGTCGGTTCCCTCAATTGCGGCTGACCTCGGCGTAGATCACGTGCTGGAGGGATCTGTTCGACGCGGCGGCGAGCGGCTTCGAATTACCGCACAGCTTATTCGTGCAGCCGATGGGTTTCACCTATGGTCGCAGACCTACGATCGAACAGTGGATGATGTCATCGCGATTCAGGAAGAAATCGCAATCCAGATTGCCAACGCATTGGAAACCGCAATGGATCCCGAAGCGCTCGCGGAAATGATGTCGGCTGGCACGAATTCTGTGCCTGCCTACGACGCGTACTTGACAGGCGTCGGCGAATGGCGCGCGGCGGGAACGACTGATGATGCATACGTTGTGCTTGATGCACTTGATGCTTTTGAAAAAGCGATTGAGCTGGACCCGGAATTTGCGCAGGCGTATTTGAGGCTTTACTGGTTTTGGGCAACAGAATTGCAAACTAACCAGATGTTGTTTGGCCTGACTCATTTACGCGCGAAGAGAAAGTGACCAAACGAGATGAGGCTCTGAGCAACGCTATCCGGTATCAGGAAGATCCGGTTAGCAGGAATTACTACCGCGCATTTGAGGTGTGGAAAGACGGAGATTTGCGACGGGCCTATCGACTATTGACGGACTATCGCGACGCCAGGCCGGGGGATGAAGACGCCATCGGAGCTTACTTTTTGCTCATGAGTCAACTTGGACTCAGCTCGGATATAACTTCGATCGTCAAAGAAATTGTGGACAATGGTCAATTGACCATGTCAATCGCAAATCAGGCACTGCAAGCAGTGCGTACCCTCGAAGATGCTGATTTCATGCGTTTACTCGCCCAGGAATCAATAGAGAGATTCGGTGACGACGACGCCAGCCTCCTATACCAGGCGCATCGACAGTTACTTTGGGCCAGGGATATCGACGGTGCCAGCCTAATAATGCCGCGCATTCTGAACAGTGAACTGCTGGTCGATACACAGAAGATCGCGCAGTTACGGCAGCTCTGCGCGGAGCAGCGTAATGACGAGGCTGCTAGATTCTTTGCCAAGATGCTCGAAGATTACCCTGATGACGTAAGCATCAAATGGTTGGGTTCGAAAATAATCGGCGACGATGAGGCGGCAGAACGACTGTTCCTAGAGTTGGACGAACAGGGTGACATGGATACGCTGCGGGACTATCTCAACTACCCCCAATTTGACCCGAAGCCATTCCCGAACCTGATGAAAGAGCTGGCCGGCCAGTCGAGCTGGCCGTTGAAATCGATCCGCAGTTCGCGGCTGCCTGGTACAGGCTCTTTCGGTTCTGGGTGGGCCAGTCAGTGGATAATCTGACCACATCGGGAATTACTGAGCGGTCGCGCGAGGAAATCGCGTCAGATGATTGAGTCGCTGGAGAAAGCGATTCTTTGAGAAGGATCCGGCAACGCAGTTGAATTACCGGGCAGACAGGCTCGGAACGCCCTCGATTTTCGACGGGCGTTGCGACTGATGATCGGAATTCCTCGAAAACGACCCAACACGAAGTTGGGTTCGGTGGTCTTGTCAACCTGCACAGAGAACTGGCAATGCACGATCATGTAAACGTGCTGATCAAGACGAAATAAGCGCAATCTGAATTTACACCTGAGTTTGCGAATGCAGGCAATGCAGGGATTACGCACGGTAGAAGACGCCGAATTCATGCGTATCATCGCCAATGAGACCACTGAAAAATATGGCGACGATGCTTCAACTATGTACCAGGCGCATCGATTGCTACTTTGGGCAGGCGACATCGATGGAGCAAGCCGCATAGTGCCGAAAATTCTTAACAGCGAATTGCCAGAAAACAATCGCTACCTCGTTGAACTGCGACAGGCCTGTGCCGAACAACGTATCGACGATGCTAAAAAGCTCCACGCCAGAGGCGTCGAAATGTATTCTGATTCGATCGGCATCCAATGGCTTGGCTACAAGATTATTGGCGACGACAAATCCGCTGCACTTGTGTTCGACGAATATGATGCGGAGGACGACTTCGATACGATTGCAGATTACCTGTCGTACCCGCATTTCGACCCATCACTTTACCCGAACTTCATGCGAGCTGTCGCCGGGCAAGGCATTGAAAACCGCGTTCTGCTGGATCTACCCTATCGATGTAATCGCTGAAACGAAGGGATCAGAGCCCGGCTCTGACCCCTTTTATTTTTGGCTCGGCGGTCGGCTGTCCGCCATGATGAAATCCAGCTTCTTCTGCGCCTGTTTCGGATTGACGAGATCCCGCGGCTCTAGCATCTCGCATTCGTCCTGAACCATGTCCGCGATCCTGACCGGATAGTATTTGCAGTCATTCGGGCGATCGTCGTAGATCTCGCAGATATACTTTGGCTGGCCTGGCAATTTCCGCAGCCACGGACACCTGGTCAGCAATTCCCCGGTCTCGGGACTGAACCAAATCTCCCCATCACGAACATAGCTCGCGATATCGGGCCGATAGGTCTCCCACTGGTCGATTTCGCTTGCCGACGCAGAAAGACCACCACCACCATAGTTGGTGCAGCATTTGCCGCACTGATTGCAGTCTTTCATGTGACTTTTTCGATAATCACGCTGTTAGCGAACAGACAACCCGAGATGCTTCATAGAGATCGTATGAATCTCTGCCTGGCGAATGAAAATAGGAATATCGCCAATTCCGGGGCCGACTGCGTAGAGCGGCACCGCCACACCGGAATGTTCATCCCACATCGGCGAGTCGTTCGAGGCATAGTTGATCCCCATGATGCCACCCTCTGGCGTTTTGATTCTCGCGAATCTGCCCGGAGAGCCATATTCCAGCTCAGCAAGCCCACTGATGTCAGGAATGAGCGTTGCCGAATGACCGTGATCCGCGGTAACCAGAATCAACGTATTCGGATGCGACTCCTGAAATGTAATTGCCGCCTGCAGCGTTTCAATCAACTGCTCGACTTCACCAATCGATCCGCACGGATTGCGATTGTGCGCCTGCTTGTCGATTGACGCCGACTCGATCATCAGCGCAAAACCGTCTTCATTCTCCAGTTGAGTCAGTGCAACCTCCGTCATTTCGCGTAATGTTGGCATCGACTCGGAGGCCGGGTTTATCTCGCATGCAAATGGTTCCGGCCACACGACCTTTCCATCGACCCGCTGCAGGAAGTCGGCTTCTCCTCCATTTACTCCACGATAGCGAACCGGCATTGTGCTGCCGGAAAACAACCCGAGTATTCGCTCATTCGACTGAATGGCCGCCAACTCGCCGCGGTCGGCTATGGTCTTAAATCCGTAGCTTTGCGCCTCCTCCAGCACAGTCGTATCCGTACTGCCTTCTGTCATTTGGCTAAAGTACTCGAGCCACCGCCCAAAATAATATTGAGCTTTGACGATGCGATCTGCTCTGCAATCGAGCCGCGCCCGCCATTTTTCTTGTAGTCCGCAGAACAGTCCGTCGTTGCGGATGAGAGCCGCTCGCCTTGCTCCACCATGTTATCCGGCCCATGGCAAAACCGATGACTGACATGCGCGACAAAAGATGCCGGCGTCGCATCTGTGACACTCGCCGTCGTGACAATGCCCGTGCGCAAACCGGCGGACTGGGCATCCTCCAGCATTGAAACAATATCGAGATCGGTCTTGGCAGTCGTGCCGATTCTTTGGCGACTGGTGACAACCCCACCCGCCATTGTCGTCGCAGTCGCGGCCGAGTCAGCGACATAGTTTGGCTCATCCGGATCATCTTCCCTGACCGCCTGCACCTGCACCATGCCGCGATACGGCAGGGAATCCAGGAGCAGCTTCCCGCCACTGCCAACCAGGTAGTTGCGTGCAATGGTGATTTGCTGATCATCGAACCCATCACCGATGATCAGGATCAGGTTAGGTCGGGTTTTCGCTCCCGGCGTCCCGCTTGAACTGGCGCAGCCGCCCATGATCAGCAGCGAAATTATGGTGACCAGCACCAGGCTTCTTTTATTCATTATTTTTCCTAATGTCGGGCACGCATGCATCGACGAGATGCAAGTCGAACACTACGCGATCGCCTCGACCCTCGCCATCACGCTGTCCCAGTTAATATTGGCAAAGAAAGCGTCAATATATTTGGCAGTCGCCGCACCGAAGTCCATTTGATACGAGTGTTCGTACATATCCATGACCAGTAGCGGCACGGTTTCAGCGGGTGAATGCATGTGATCGGCCATCCAGTAATTCTCCAACGCTTTGAAGTGCCGGTTGTACCCCAGGACCACCCATCCCGAGCCGCCGCCGAGGCCGGCACCGATACGCCGGTATTCTGTCTCCCAGCGATCGAAGTCGCCGAATGCCGACCCGATCAGGGTGCGGGCGTCACTTGCTGCGCGTCCGTCGCCCCCCAGGTTGTCGAAATAGAGCTCATGCAGGATGACAGAACCGGTTCGCATCAGGTGCTCGCGCTTCAAATCGTTGTAAATGAAGGCCGGCGTATCGGCATCGGCCAATGCGTCCGCTAAGCGCTTGTTGACGGCATTGAGCGCACGTACCGAGCCGCCGTAGTTGTTCGCCCAGTGCGACTCGATGATGCGAGTGGAAAGACCGTTCATCGACGACGCCGCGTACGGCAGCGGTTTCATCTCATGGGCGTCATTGAATGCCATCGACGTAAGGTCGGGACCCTCGCCTGACCTGGCTTTCCTGGCTTTGCACGACCGATGCAGACCCCGCAAAAACGCTCCCAAGTCCTATCGCTGCGCCCTTGATGATGTTGCGCCTTTGCTCTGCATATTCTTCTGACTGATCACTGGAAGTGTCCATCGGTAGCGCCCCTGGTCAATGCCACATTCTTATTCCGCTTCAATCGCCTCAACTAAAGCGGCGTTTTCCTCTGTCGATTTGAAGGTGTCCCATTCGAGGTAGTATCCCTCCGGATCGTAGGCGACAAACGCGCGATAGCGATCCGTATCCGATATTTCCCCGGAGCGCATCTCAATCGCGTCGTTGTTGCTCGCATAGTCATACCAGCCATCAATATCGGCTGTGATCAACGAGAGGGTGACCGCCTTGGTTTCCGTGAAGTTGTGCATGCCGAGCTTCTCATCAACCAGGCCGAAGTAACCGGTCGGACCCGTCGGATAAATCTTCGCCCAACCCTGATCGACAATCAGATCGAAGCCGAGCGTGTCTTCATAGAATCGCTGTATGCCTTCCATGTCTTTGTAGTAAAACCAGACCACCGTTGCTTTGAATCCCAAACCTTCGGGAACATTCGAATCAGGACTGGCGTAGAGGGTTTCTGTCGCGTCGAGTACCGGCATGAACCGCTCGTTTTCCGGGTGCGGGTTAAATCGTTCGAACTCGAGGAAATAACCTTCCGGATCGACGGCAACGAAACCGTGGTGCGCCCTGCCCGGCTCTGTCTTGTATTCCTTCGTGCGCATCTGGACGTCCTGCGTCTGAATGTAGTCCCACCACTCGTCCAGCTGATCGGTGACGATCGCAATCGCAGTGGTTTTCGGTTCGTCGGCCGAATGCATGCCGGACTCATGGTCGACCAGGGTGATAAACGACTTATGCGCCACCTGCATGATTTTCGCGGAACCGTAATCGGCGGCCACCCTGAAGCCCATGACATCCGTGTAGAACGCGGTCGCGGCGTCCAGGTCTTCGTAATAAAAGAACACGTTGCTCGCGGTGGTGCCAAATTCGTCCATTGGATCCGCGATTGCCTGGGCCGATACACCAAGCGTGAAACAGACGAATAACGTCCTGAAAAGGGGCTTCAACATCTATACAACTCCATAAATTACGATTCATTTCCCGGATGGAACCACATCGATTATATTCGTTGCCTGCCTTCACCACACCCTGCGATGGTTCCCATGAAAAGATTTGCTCTGCTTGCCCTGCTTCTCACTCCGTTTTTCGCTGCTCCCGCGCTCGCGCAGCAGGAAGAGAAATTCGACTATTTCTCGAGCAATCGACAGATGATCCGCAATGGCGTGCAGGCCATCCTTATGTGCAACGGCTTGTTTACGTCCAACCGCACGCTCGAACAGGTTTTCGACCAGGAGCTCGCCTATCTGACGCCGACCCGCTTCGAGGGGCCTGTGGGGACGGCGGCTGGCGGCGAATACGAGGTCAATCATGACCTTAGGGCGGTCGCGATCGGCGGGCCAACGACAGGAACGGTCATTCGGGCGGCTTTTCGGGAAGGGATCGGCTGTGTCGTAATGGCCCCGGACCAGACCTTTGACGATATTGATTCCCTGCCAAGGCTGGACCTTCCCTACCCGGACGTCGATGCCGCAGCGCAACCGTGGCCCGATGGAGACCTGGTCGAGAAGGCGCCTTTACCCGCAAATGTTGATGCCGGGGCGCTGCAGGCAGCGTCCGACTGGGCATTCGATCGGGATACCCCTGAACAGGACACGCTCAGCCTGTTGGTCCTCTATAAAGGAGACATCATCCTGGAGCGTTATGCCCCGGGCATCGACATGACGACCCGTACGCGTACCTGGTCGACCGCCAAGAGCATCGCTGCGACATTGATCGGCACACTGGTAGATGACGGCACGATGAACCTCGATGATCCGCTTGGCTTCGAGTGGTTACCGGAGATTCGCTCACCAGAGGCCGATCCGCGCAACGAAATCACGTTGCGGCATGCGCTGCACATGTCGACCGGCCTCTTTCCGCTGGATAACCAGGGCATGGAATATGTTACCGGGTCCGGTATGTCCTACTGGGCTGGCGCAAGCTCGGTAAATGGCGCACGACGCCGCGCGCTGGTGCGCGAACCGGGCAGCTACTGGGATTATGAAAACTACGACACCCTGCTCGCGGTGCTCGCCATGAAGAACGCCCTGGGCGACGACAAGACCTACCAGGAGTTCCCGCGCCGCGCATTGCTCGACAAGCTGGGCATGCGCAATACGCTGGTCAGTGCAGACCGCTTCCATGACTTCATCCTGAGCAGCCAGGTGTACACGAACGCACGGGACCTGGCCCGATTCGGGCTGCTCTACCTCCAGGGCGGCATCTGGAATGGCGAACAGATCATCTCCAAGGAATGGATCGAATTTGTCACCACGCCGGCGCCCGCTACGGCCGGACGCGGCAATTTTTATGGTGGCCAGTGGTGGCTGGTCCCGGACGACCGGGATGACGTACCTAAGAACGCCTACACGACGGCGGGCAATCGCGGCCAGCATGTCATCGTCGTACCAACCCACGACCTTGTGATAGTAAGACGCGGTCTCGATTTTGGCCGGCAGGGATTCGACGAGTTCGACCTGACTCGTGAGGTCATCAAGGCCATTGGGCCGCAGCGCCCAATAAGCCGATAATCGCGCACCAACATACTCGTCGAATTACGAAACTTACGTCAAACAGCGGGTGTCAGAGAGGGAGTGGCTGTGTATCATGCGCGGCTGCGTTCATCACTGAAGACCCTGGAAAGGGGTCGCCTGCCGGGAAGCAACCAAATGAAAACAACCCATCATCTTAGAGTCACCGGGCTCGCCATGCTGCTGACGCTGGCGGCGCTAATGCCCAGATCGGCTGATGCAACAGTCGTTGAATTTCAAACAGTTATGGGTAACTTTGAAGTTAATCTCTACGATAATGCGACCCCGGCGACGGTCGCCAATTTCCTTGAATATGTGAATAACGGCGATTACTCGAATGCCATCTTCCACCGCTCAGTGCCCGGATTCATCGTCCAGGGTGGAGGATTCAGATTCGACCTGGCATGGCCCGTAAGCAACATTCCAGCAAGGCCCGCCGTCGTCAACGAACCTGAGTTCTCCAACCTTCGCGGCACGATTGCAATGGCCAAACTCGGCAATGACCCCAACAGCGCGACCAGCCAGTGGTTTTTTAACCTGATCGACAACAGCGCTGCACTGGACCCGCAAAACGGTGGCTTCACGGTGTTCGGTGAGGTGGTCGGTACCGGTATGAGCGTAATCGACCAGATGGCCGCAGTTCCAAGGTTCGGCCTCGGTGGAGCATTTAATGAAATACCGCTCAGGAATTACGCCGGTGGCGATCCCGACGCAACCAACCTGGTGACCATCTCGGCCATTATCATCACCGATTCGACGGTTGATTCTGCTGGAGTGGCCGGCCTGAATCCGGCTCCGAACACCTTGATAAACGCCCCACCCCCTGTCGTACCGCCACCGGTCAGCAGCGGCGGCGGTGGTGGAAGCCTCGGGTTGTTTGCAATACTCGGGCTGCTGATATTGAATCAGGTCAAACGCGGTCTCCGGTGGACCAGGCAAAAATAGACGCCTGAAACACGATCGGCGCCAACAATGACAAGAAGAATCGCCGAACAAATAGTCATCCATGCAACAGCGATCGCGCTGTGCCTTTCTTGCGTGGACGCAAAGTCCGACAGCTTTGGCGACATCGAAGACTATATTGGCGAGTATCAGCGGATGGCGGCCTTCGACGGCGTTGTCCTGATCGCCGAAGGCGACGAAATCATCTGGCAAATGGCTTTTGGCGCCGCCAGCTACGAGCGCGACCAGCCGATGACGACCGCAGTGCGCTTTCGCATCGCGTCGCTATCCAAGCAAGTTACGCAGGCGGCCATCGGGCGCCTCGTTGACGAGGGCAAATTGACGCTTCAATCGCGGCTCGCGGATTTTCTGCCCGACTTTCCGAATGCGCGCAGGATCACAATCAGGCATCTTCTGGAGCACACGGCGGGAATCGCGCATACCAACCGGCTCGACTGGATGGACATGTCGGTCGCCATGACCCTGGATGAAATCATCACCGGACTCGCGACGGAGGACCTCCTGTTCAGGCCCGGGATTGATTCGCAATACTCCAACGGTGGCTACGCCTTGCTGGCGAAGGTGCTTGAGGTCGCGAGCGGCACGAGCTACGGCGACTACGTTGAGAAGGCGTTTTCGTTACAGGGATACCCGTCGCTTGGCGATGAGGCGGCAAACGAATCTGTGCCCAATATGGCCACACGCTATGCACCCGGACCCGTGTACGGGGAGAGAGTCCCAGCGGAAACCTACATCACTGCCAACAGGATCGGTGGTGGTTCGCTTTATGCGAATGCGGAGGATGTCTTTCGGTTTTTTCGCGACAGCTATGGGGGAGGTCTTTTGAGCGCCGAAACGTCGCTCAGTGTCTTTGAGAAACCCGCCGATGGGGATATCACGATAACCGGTCGATCTCCGGGCGCGCTCGCGCAGATTTACCTGGATGTCGAAAATGACCTGACTGTCGTGACCTTGTCATCTAACTCGGCCTGGCCGGCAAGCCTCAATGACGACGTGGTTTCACTGTATCGCGGCCAGACGGTGAAACTGCTGCCGGCCACGCGGGCAAGAAATACGCTACCGCCCCATGAGATGCGCACGTTTGCGGGCAAATTTCGCATGCAGCAATTCGGCTGGAATGTAACCATCGAAGCTGATACGAGCGGACTCGTTTTTGTTCAGGACAAAACAAGAACTGCGTTTGTCAGAACGACAGATAACAACTTTCACCTGCCGATCTACGACTGGCTCTGCCGTTTTTCTGCCTATAACACCGAGTTCGAATGTCGCCAGCGCAGTCCGGACTCAGAAGCCCGGTTCTTCTTCGAGCGGATTTAGGATAGCCGGATATGCAGGAGCTTCGTGAACGCGCCAGGGCAAATCTACCGACCGTCTTACTGACCCTGCTCAGCATTGTTCAGGCCCTGGCGCTCGAATTTCTCTGGACGCACGTAAGAGAGAATGGACCCCTGTTCGAATTATCCAGGTTATCCGTGCTGTTGTGGATTCAGCTTTTATCGACTTTCGTGGGAATCATGCTCATCTGGATCGTCTACGCCAGTCACGTGATGCGGTTGCGGTGGGTACCGACGACAACGGATTCGGTCTACCCGTTCGTCATCGGGCTATTGGAATTCATCCTGATTGAGCTACTCGGACCTGAAAATATCGGCTTGTGGATGATCTGCAACGCGGTGGTATTCGGCGTAATGGTCTGGATAAGTCACCGAACGTTGAAACGGGCGCGACTGGACAGCGCGAATGATGCGTTCTTCAGACACCTGGAACCTGCCAGGGTGAAAGATTTCCTGCCCACGCTTACGATAGTATTTGTCGGCATTACGGCAGGCATTTATCTGGCGATGACAGAAAATACCGGATGGCCTGCCCTGATCGCGTTACTGGCCGCGGGCGGCGTCATGGTCTATCAGTTTATTTCAGTCGCGACATGGTGGGAAAGATCGTTATCAGACGACTGGCCGCAAAAGAGTTGACGCCGATCGGGGCATGATAAATTGTATGTTCGGCTGACCCATTGACACCTTGAGGACACTGTTATGGCCACGTCTCCCTACAAACCGTTCACGCCGAAGCCCGAGCAGGTGGCGCTGATACCGCCCGTGTCGGGAAATGACATTAACGGCCTGGGGGAGTCAGAATTCAGGCGCGCGAAACCGATTTACTGGCACGATCCCGATACGCTTGCACACGGCAAACTGCAGAGCTGGTTTTACACGCAAAACACTGATGATCCGGCCATCATCAAGTCTCGCGAAGATCGCGCCAAGATTCTCGCGATTGAAGTTCCACCCGTTAGCGGCGAACCGCTGCAGCAGTCGGCAGAGGACTGGACCCGCGACCTGGCGGCCCTTGTTGAAACGCTCGATATGGAGCTCTTCGGGATTACGGCCCTGAACCCGGACTGGACGTTCGAGGGTGTAAACCTTCCACAAAAATGGATCATCATGATCGGCATTGCGCATGACTATGAGCAGATCAAAACCGCGCCCAAAATGACTGCGGGCGCCGAAGTCGTGCGGCAGTATGGCCGGGGCAGTAAAGCGGCCAAAGATATCGCCGCCTGGATCAGGCAGCGCGGATGGGATGCGACGCCACAGGGCGGTCCAATGGCCGGCCCGCTCCTGCTCATCCCGCCCGCCATCGAATGCGGTTTCGGCGAACTCGGCAAACACGGCTCAATCATTAACAAGGACTATGGATCATCCTTTCGCCTCGCCGCTGTGCTGACGGACATCCCGCTTATTCCGACGCCACGTGCCTCTTACGACGTTGATGACTTTTGCAGTCGATGCCAGGTCTGTGCCAACGCGTGTCCACCTGACGCGATCATGCCGGAAAAGGTGCTGGTACGTGGCAGGTTGAAGTGGTACGTGGACTTCGACAAGTGCATACCGTTTTTCAACGAGAATGCCGGGTGCGCGATCTGCATTGCCGTGTGCCCCTGGAGCATACCCGGTCGGGGCGAGCGAATAATTCAGCAGTTACAGCGACGAGCAGCCAGGAAAAAATAGGCGCTGCGCCCAAACCGGTATCAGATTCACTGCGCCGGAATAATCGTCCCGGGAATAATCGTCGCCTGCCACGCGACAACCTGCCAATTGCCATCGCGCTTCAGGAAAGTGCCGGTGTTGAGATACTCCTGGGTTTCTGACCCCTCGGACGGTGTGGCCACCATCCTGAAAGCAACAATGGCTGCGTCACCATAAACCTGGATCTGCACGTCTTCGGCAGAGTAGACGGGACCGCCAGCCGGGCTCGCATCATGAGCGTCTTCAAAGCCGCGCATGATTTGTTCCTTCGTCGTGCGCGTGCCGCGCGACGATGTGTAAATAAGATCCTGCGCCCAGAATCGCTCGTGCGTATTGGCATCGTTTACATTGGCCAGGAAGTCCTGCAACATTTTCGTGAGTTCGTCGCTCTCGTCGGCAAGAACGACTGATGAATTCAACACGAAGGAAAGAAGCGCAATCGCGACAAGGTTTTTGATCTCGAAAAAACGTGGCATCAGCTTTTCCTCAATGGGCGAGGCATAATGATAACCCTTAATCCGTGGATACAGGCAAACAGATTGTGAGACTTCGTGAATTATTCTTGTGTATATCCGTGTTGCTTCTTGCCGCTTGCTCAGAAGTCGAGCGAGCGGGAGATGTTGCGACGACCAATGATGGGTCGATGTTACGCAGAGTTATTCAGCACGACAGGATTGAACGCGAGTATTTCGTGCACGTGCCGCCAGGTGTCAGCCAGCCCGCGCCGCTCGTTGTCGCGATACATGGCTACACGAGCACGGCAACCGGATTCGAGGCTGCGCATAGCCTCAACCCCCATGCCGACGCGAACAACTACATTGTCGTTTACCCCCAGGGGAGTCACTTTGCCGTCGACGCACCGAACGGCAGCAGTTACCGCGTGACCTCCTGGAACGATCTGGCAGCGAACCTCGGGCCAAAACCGGAGGGTCCGCATTGCGTCGAAGACTCGGTGCAGTATCCGTGCCCGCCCGAATGCGGCTCGTGCAATCGTTGTGCCTGGACGTCCTGTTACGATGACGTTGGCTTCATTGAAAAAATGCTCGACGAAGTCCACGCGGAGTTCCAGACAGACGCCGATCGGACCTATCTTCTTGGTGTCAGCAATGGCGGCATGATGGCGCTCAGGCTCGGCTGCAATCTGTCGGATCGATTTGCCGCTGTTGCGCCGATCATCGGGCAGCTTGCGCCCGGATATGCATGCGGCCCAACGGACGATATTCCGCTGCTGCACCTGTTTGGCGGACAGGACAACAGCGTGCGTTTCGACGGCAAACCCGGCGGCGATGGTTTCATTTACACGACCGCAGAGAAAACCGCGCAAGTCTGGGCCGATACGCTTGCATGCGATGCCGGACCAACGACGTGGGAGAATGACTACTCCCGCGCACTTGGGGTCAGCTGCGCAGCCTTTACGGGATGTCGCGATGAAGGACACGAAGTTGTCAGCTGTCTCGAACCTGACGGCGGCCATGACTGGCCCGGCCAGCGAGTGCAGTCCATTCCGGCAACCTGCGTGACACCGGGACAATACGAATCCATACCGGGTCAGCCACACTGCCCGGAATCAACCGGTGAGGTGGTCCATGCTGGCATGGACCTGGTATGGAACTTTTTTCGGCAATACAGCAAGTAGCGATCGTCGTGCTACGCTCAGTTGAAACAACAAAAGGTTCGAACATGTTAAAACGACTCGTCACGTTTTCCCTCCTCGCCATTTTCGCCCTGCCAACTTACAGCCAGTCGATTGAAGACGAAGCGCTGGACTGGCTGCAGGCGTTCATACGTATCGACACGATCAACCCGCCGGGAAATGAAGCGCGAGCTGTTGAATTCATCGCCGCTATCCTCGACGCCGAGGGCATCCCATACGAGACTGCCGAAAGCGCGCCCGGGCGCGGCAATATCTGGGCGCGACTTGAAGGCGGAGACGAGCCCGCGCTGATCATGTTGCAGCACACGGACGTCGTACCTGCCGATCGCGAATACTGGACCACCGAACCGCTCTCCGGCGAAATCAGGGATGGCTATCTCTGGGGACGCGGCACGCTCGACATGAAAGGCACCGGTATCTCGCAACTGGCGACCTTCATCAGCCTCCACCGTGCCGGCGCGCCGCTGAACCGCGATGTCGTGCTCGTCGCATCAGCCGATGAAGAAGCAGGCGGACTTTTCGGCGCTGGCTGGCTGGTCGAAAACCACCCGGAAATCTTCGCGGGGGCAGGCCTCCTGATTAACGAAGGCGGCAATGGCGAGCAGTCCGCAAAAGAACTGATCTTTAATGTCGAGGTAACGCAAAAAGTTCCGGTATGGCTGCGCCTCGTTGCCGTCGACACACCGGGCCACGGCTCCATGCCAAACGCTACGTCCTCGGTAACACGAATAGTGGACGCACTGAGCATCCTGCGCGCAAATCCGTTCCCGGCTCGCATCGTGCCGGCGGTGGATACCATGTTTCAGTCGTTGTCACTGAGTGCCTCGCCGGAATGGGAGGAGGCTTACAGCAACATTGCTGGTGCCGTCAAAGAACCCGGTTTCCTCGAAAAGTTGCAGGGGCACTCCGCTTTTTTACACGCGCTCACGCGGGACACCTGCTCGATGACGCGCTTCGAAGCTTCGAACAAGATCAACGTCGTACCGCCCGAAGCCTGGGCCGAAATTGACTGCCGTATCCTGCCCGATCGGCCGAGCAAGGTGTTCGTGGACGAACTCAGGGAGATGATCAGGGACACCGGTGTTGATGTTGAGGTCATCATGGCATTCACGCCGGCTGTATCCGAAACCAATACCCTGCTCTATCGCGCCATCGAGAATGTCACGTCGGAACGCTATCCGGGGTCAAGGGTAATGCCCTCCGTTGCCAGTGGCTTCACCGACAGTCACTTCACCAGGGACTTAGGTATTGCAAGCTATGGCTTCGACCCGATCGTCGTACCTGAAGCGGAGTTCTCACGGATACATGGCAACGACGAACGCGTCAATGTAGAAGCTTTCAGGCGCGGCGTCATCGATCACCTGGCAATCATCGGGGCGGTGGTCTACGACTGAGCTCGCGGAACCTGCCGCGCTGCATACGAGCGGAAGATCGAATCTGATTACTACTTTTTACTGGTTGATCGCACCAGCGGGCATGCGCTCACGCAGCCACTCATGGAATTCCCATAGTGCGTGTTCCTGTGGCACGAGCACACCCACCTCATGACGCAGACTTCTTAGTCCATCCTGATTAACCTCACAGATCGCGCCATCCTGCTCAACGACCAGCCGCCCCAGCTCAAACAAGTGTTCGAGTTCACTCGCGTGAGACTCGGCAACGCCAGGCAGCAGAAGCCAGTCGACGATGAGTTCGACTGATTCGGGACCGGTTGGTAACAAACGGACACTGCGCACGTAGTCGGGATGTCCCACGACATACATGCAAGCGGTAAACGACGCGAAGGTCATGCCGGCCCTGCGCTCGTCGTTACTGACGCCATCGATCGGAGGCAGAGATGATTTTCCGTCGCGTGTCCAGGTATGCAATCCTTTGGCTACTCTGGGGCGGCCATCATCGCCAACATACTCGGGGCGCCAGTCTTTATCGTCGCCGCTATTGAGCAGGCCCTTTTTATAAACCGGAACAATCCTGCTCAACTCCGGGTGAACACGCGGACAGTGATAGCACTCACTGTAGTTTTCCCAGAAAATCTTCCAGTTGCAGGCGACTGCCATGCGGTCCTGCTGCACCGACACCATGTCCGCGATCGGCCAGTTCGCAAGATACTCCGCTTCCCTGCCGAGAAATTCCGACAGCGAATTCTTCGGTTCCTCCTGCATATTCACGAAAATGAAGCCGCCCCAGGTATCGGAGTGAACCTCATACAAAGAATACTCCCTGGTATCAAAGTCGTCCGTTTCGACACGATTCGGCGTCGCCAATAGCGCTCCGTCCAGAGAATAGGTCCAGGTGTGATACGGGCAAATGATGCGCTCATTACGAAAATGGCCGCGTTCTGAATTGCACAGGATCGAGCCGCGATGACGACACGTATTGTGGAATACTTTGAACCGCATGTTTACGCTGCGCGTGACGACCAAACGCTGGTTACCGATCGTTACTGACAAGTAGTCGCCCGGATTCGGAATCTCATCGAGACGACCAACACACACCCAGTCCTGATACCAGATGGTGTTGAGTTCAAGTTCGTAATGCGCCGGGTCGTAATACCAGGTACTTGGCAGCGTTGGCTTCGCTTCCGTTAACAGTGCCATTTTCTACCAGACCAATGCAGTCAGACTAAAGTGACTTCCATCCGGACAGCGTCTGGATCAGGACAGCCACCAGCTTGACGAGATCGTCGATGTCGACCCATTCGTTGGGGCCGTAGAAATTGCCGCCAATTGAGCCGATGCCGTAAGCAGGCACATCGAGCAGGCGAATCGGGTAACGAATATCGCCGGCGTAGTGATTCGGATACGCATCCGGCGCCCTGCCGGTCACATCTTCAATCGAGTCTCTCAGTACCCGGCTGACCGGAATGTTCCAGTCCGCCGCGCCCGGGTTCGTGCGATAGCCCACCGTTTCAAGTACAAATTGATACGCAGAATCCGCAGCCGGAATTGCTGCCGCCATTTCCTCGAGCGCATCGCGCGCAGCATCGACAAGGCTGCCCCAGGTGTGGGATCCGGAAAACTTCAGCCGGAACGTGGCCTCTGCTTCGTCGGCTACCGATCCTACCCGATCGCCGCCCTCCATTATCCCCAGGTTGAACAGCACGTCAGAGAATGCACTGCTGCGCAGATGCTCGAGTGCCCGCCAGCACATGTCGAGTGCATTACCTCCACCTGCCCAGGCCGACGAGTCGGTGCTGCCAATTTCCATAGGCGGTGCGCGCCAGCCGGTGACGGTCAGCTTGAGGTCGACGATGCCCTGAACGGCGTTCTTGATATCGTCGAGCCCGCGCCCGGTCTCTGCCGGATGCACATACAGCACTGCGCCGATGTCGTGATCCGTTTTGCTGAGCCGCTCGAATACCGGCAGGCTCCCTCGACCGCCGCCGCCCTTGCCATGCAGGCTCATGACGACGGGCAGCGCCTCGCCCGCCTCGGCCAATGCAGCGCTTGCGACCAGCATCGCGGCAACGCCGCCTTTATCGTCGGACGTACCCAGGCCATAGATCCGATTGCCATCAATCTTTGGCTCCAGCGGCCTGGTTTCCCAGCCGGGATCCATCGTATGCGTGTCGATATGCGAGAACATCGCGTACTGCTTGCCGGACGGGTTCTCCGGCCAGCCAACAACGTTGATGAACGGACCGTCACCCGGTGGGTTCGGCGGCATGTATTCGGCGTGATCCTGATACCGGCTCGGACGATCGGCGGACTCGTCGATACGATAAGGCAGATTACCCAGGTAGGATTTCACAATAGCCTGCGCATCAGCAGCCGACTCGCCGGATAAACTCTGTACGCGGAGCATGTCAGTCAGAAGCGTTATCATCTCGCCTCTGCGGCTTTCAGCCAGCCGCAGCGCATCGCCCGACGGCACTGCCAGGGCGTTGTTGGGCATGGCAGCAGCGGTAGCAACCGCACTCGCGCCAGCGACGAATGTGCGTCGGGAAAGTCCTTTCGTGGTTTTCATTAATTCGCCTTTCGATGTTGGACGAAAATCAGTTCGTCCGTTGGAAAATTCAGGTCACGCGCAACTGTAACGAGTCGGTCGACCGTTGTCTGCTCGATATCGGGACTGCGCGCAAGTATCCACAGGTAACTTCGGTCGGGCCCGGCCACCATGGAATACTGGTAGTCGTCCATATCCAGTTCAACGATGTTGTAGCCGCCATAAAACGGGCCAAAGAACGAGACTTTCAGGCGACCCGCATCTTCCGCGCCTACAAAATAGGCTTTGCCCTCCGCCTCGTCCCATTCGCCCTTTGCATCGTCAAAACCACGGTTGAGCACGCGCACGCCACCGTCCTCGCGCATGCTGTAGTTCGCAGTAACGCTCGACAGGCCGCGTTCGAAACGGTGATCGAGACGCGCGATCTCATACCAGGTCCCGAGGTAGCGATCCAGCTCGAAGCCCTCGACTGTTTCCACACCTTCCGGAACACCTGTGCACGCTACCAGCAGGCATAAAACAGGAATCGCACAAAGCGCGCGACGTCTCCGGGATTGCCTACTCTTCACCCAGCATCCCCCTGATGTCATCGTCCAGTCCGGTCATTTCCCAGCGCGCCAGCGAAATCGGAATACTATCGATACTGTTGAGCCGATCAAAGAAGTCTTTCATTTTGAATTCCTCGCCACGTTCTTCGTACTGCCTGCTGAAATCGGCCAACGCACGTTCGAGCAGATACTTGCCCGTGATATAGCTGGTCCCATAGCCTGGCTGTCGCAGGTACAGATGCTGTTCGAAGACGAGCAGCTCCTTTTCAGTTTTCATCCATCCACGCGGTGTAAAGTTCTGATGCACACCGCCGGCCTCTTCCATCGTCATATCGTTGGCATGCGCATACAGTGACCCAAGTCCCCGAGCGGCACGTTGCGCCAGCAGGATCCAGACCAGCTCACGCGAACGCGGACTGTCGTCGTAGAGCCCCGCGTGCATGAACATCTCTTCGACGCCCGTTGCGGTGCCTTCGTTGCGGCTGTCGAAAATATTGTAGAGAAGCGCGCCCTGCCTGACCGGGCTCGAATGGGGTTCGAGATCCATGCGTGCGAGTTCGAGCCAGTGATAGAAATGTGTAAACAGCGGTGCCGGATCATAGTGCGATGTAATCGAGAAAAAATTCCGCCTCTCCCGGGGCACAAACGAGCCCATGTGGGCAGCGATCGCGGGCTTCATGTAGTCCGTTACCGTCAGTATCTCTTTGTCGTCGAGGAAACGCATGATCCTGTCGACGGCCTCTTCTGCCTTAACCGCATACTCCTCAGGGTTGCTGGCTGCGACCAGCGGTGGCAGGTCACGATTGCGCTGCTCCTCGAGCTTGAGTGACGACCATGCCCGATCGAGTTCGCGTTTGAGCAGCCGGACTTCGTCTTCCCAGGTTAACGGCACGAGATGCACATTCTGCTGATACCAGGTGTAGTTCTCCTTGCCGATGCCGGACGGCCCGGTCTTCGCCGGAGATTCGGCTTCCAGCCAGGCGACCAGTGATTCGGTAGCAGATATGCTTGTCGCGATGACGCGCTTCAGGTCGGCACTGGCATCGCGGCCGGCCATTTCGAGCACCCGGTCGAGCTCGGTGATCTGGTCGCTAACATCGTGTACGCCCGTCACCCACAGATCGCGTGCATTGCCGGTCAGATTCCGCTGCGCCTGCTTCATCAGCGGTGGAATTGCACTGAGCTCGCGCACGAGCCGCTGGTCATCAGCCACCGATAAGGGGAAATCGTACGTCCAGATTTCAACTACCGCGTGGTTGGTGGGACCCTCGTGCGCCGGCACGTCGCTACGCTGCATCCAGACCGTGTCATAGAACGCCGGATCGCGCACCCACGGCTGCAGGACCCGATGATTGAAATCAAAGCCGTTCATTTCGGCACGCACGAGATGCCAGTCAACCTGCTGTGGAATCGGCCATGCGTCGATTACGAAGCTATCCAGTTCGCTCCGCAGCGATTGGTAAGCCGCATAACGGCTTGCAAATTGCTCCGCTGTATAGTCCGGTGCGCCATCCAGCATGGGTGGCCTTTCGAATTCACGCCATTCCGCGAACAGCGCCACCAGGTCAGCGTGATCTTTATTGCCCTGGGCAACAGCCCAATCCGGCCTGATTGTCACGATTGTAACGAGCAGCAGCAGGAGCGATGTGAAGCGATTCGAGGTCATATTCCTTATTCTCCGGGTGGACTCTGTGTGGCACGCATCCTACCAAATAGTCGGGCGCGATCGACCTGGAAGCCCATTTGCCAGCCGGCCGTATGCGTGGTCTTCGCAGCAAGAAGTTGGCAGATCCACTACCAGTAACGGCCCCGGCATGACCTGCATTTAACTGTGTATTGCATGATCACTCACGTATCTGTTATGCTTTTTCAATGAATATGCACACATCACCGGAACAGGCGCTCGCACTCACCTTCGCCAATGCCTGGAATCGCCTCGAACGACGCCTCGACAACAGCCTGGGTGCTATCCGGGGCATTAGCCTCGCCGAGTACCGCCTGCTTCGGGCATTGGGTGACGCGCCCAGCGCCCAGGCAAGTCGTGTCGACCTGGCCCATGCGGTGGGACTCACCCCCTCGGGGGTCACCCGGGCATTGCGGCCGATGGAGAAGCTCGGAATTGTTTCTACAGTGAAAAGCAAACGGGACGCACGCCTGGCGATTGCGGCCCTTACGCCGGCTGGACGCGAGCTTCTCGACGATGCGTCAGGCGTCGTTGACGACACGATGAAAGCATTTCTGACGCACTCACCGAAGGCCGCTTCGCGGATGACCGATTTGCTAGCCCTGCTCAAGGACATCAGCCACCAGGCACAATAGGTGGGCAGCCTGGCACTCAGCCCTCATAATCCCCGCTTGGCTGACAGTCATGACTCGCAGAGGGTGTAAGTAGAACATGTCGGAGTGCCTGATAATAACCGCCGTCGCGGAAGAGTTTGTCGGGGAAATTGAGCGCCTCGCGGATGCTCCGATTCCCGTTACCGCCTGCGCCTCGGCGGAACAGGCACTCGACGAATATACCGATCAGTCGATTCTGTTTGGTAACCCGGCGATGATCGTTGAGGCTCTGCCAGGAATGCCAGGCGTCAGATGGATTCAATCTTCGTGGGCCGGGGTAACGCCACTCATCGAATTCGATCGGCGCGATTACATTTTGACAGGCGTCAAGGACGTCTTCGGACCGCAGATGTCGGAGTACGTCATGGGTTACCTCCTGGCGCATGAACTGCGGATCCTGGAGAGAATGCAGATGCAGCGCGAACGGCGCTGGTCGCACTCAATGTCGGGCACGCTGGAAGGCAAACGCCTGGGAATCATGGGCACCGGTTCCATCGGCCAGCATATCGCGACAACCGCGGCGTGCCTCGGGATGACTGTGACGGGATTGAGTCGCTCGGGTACACCTGTTTCAGGATTCGACATTGTATCGCCGGTTGCGGATTTGCATACGTTCCTCAACGACATTGACTACCTGGTTGCCACGCTTCCGCAAACTGACGACACCAACCGACTGCTAGATGAAGCGGCACTCGCCAGGCTTCCCTCGCACGCCTATTTCATCAACGTTGGCCGCAGCAATGTTGTCGATGACGATGCACTCATCGACGCGTTGCGAAACGACCGACTCGGCGGCGCGGCCCTTGACGTGTTCGATGAAGAACCATTGCCCGAAAACAGCCGTTTCTGGGATACGCCTAACCTCTCCGTAACATCACACATCGCAGCGATTAGCCATCCGTTGTTGATCGTGCCAATTTTTGTCGATAATTATTATCGATACGTCAACGGGCAACCGCTAAAGTACGTTATCGATTTTGATACCGGCTATTAGCGTTACATACAACATGACCTCCGAAGTGAACAGGCCTTATGGCACCGACGATGCCTCCTTTCAGGCAGCCGGTGGCGAGGCTGGCTTGCGTCAGCTTGTCGATATGTTTTTTGACCGTATGAGCACAGACCCGCGCTTCGCCACAATCTACGCAATGCATCCTGACGACATCGAGGTGTCGCGTGACAAGCTCGCCCGCTTTCTTTGCGGCTGGCTGGGCGGCCCGAAACTATATAATGAAAAATACGGTGCTATTGGTATCCCGAGGGTGCATGCGCATCTGCGCATAGCGACTCCCGAACGTGACCAGTGGCTCACCTGTATGGCCGAAACCGTTGCGGAACAGCCTTTCTCGGACGACTTCCGGGTATACCTGATGGAGCAATTATTCGTGCCCGCCGAAGCTGTCCGTCGACGCTGCGCGATCGATTGAGTTTTTGAATAGACCGTAGTCTGTGCGCGAAATGTTTACTCGAATTTGAACACGAGTCTCGTACCGGCACGCTGATTAATCGCTTGGCCACGAAAGACACGAGGCTGAAAAGTCCACGCCTCCACCGCGTCGATCGCGGCTTGCTCGAACACCGATCCGGGCTCGGCATTCTGAACTACAATATCGGCAGTCTGGCCGGTGCTGGTCACCGTAAATTGCAGCTCTACCCACCCCTCGATGTTTCGCTCCTGGGCACGACGTGGATACCGTGCCGGCGCCGTGTTCAGCCGGACAAAGTCCTCTACCTGCAGTATTTTCGCGGACTCGGCGTCCATAAGCGCCTGATCAAGATTGCTGCGCAGTGTCCTCGTGACGTCGTTGTCACCCAGGAAATCGGTCGCCGCTGCGAGAAGTTGTTCAGCCTCGGCAAAACCACCGCTATCGATCCTTGCAGCGCACTCGGAAAGGATTGCATTGGTCAACTCTGCCTGCAACGCCTCTTGCTCTGCCTTCGGGGAGTCTCGTTCGGCCAGGTACGCAACCGCGTTCTCGCCGGCGGGGGCGACAAGCCGCCCGGCCAGAATGGCGCCGCGAACCTTCTCGGTCCAGGCATTGGTTGCCTGGACAGCGGCAAGACGAACTTGCTCCAGTCGACTCTGGTCTTCCGCTATTCTCGAGCTACGTATGTTCTCGATAGATTCTCTTACAGCCGTAAAGTACTCCGGATTTCGACCAGGCAACGCCGCTGCCGCCGCCAGCGCGATCTCGACCTGTTCATCATCACCGTCTTGCACGTGCTGAATCGCCAGCTCGACGTACTCATTCGTCATTCTGTCCAGTTCACGCGTGACTTCCTGTACCAGTGGATGCCCAGGATTTTCTATGGCAACCAACACCGCAAGCGCGTGCGCTTGCGCATATTCTTCAGCGGCCATCTGTTGTGCGGTCGTTTGTCCAATGCGACCAAGCGTCGTTTCGAGCTCGGCTTTGGCAACCTCGTGATCCGGGTCGACTTCCAGGATCTGGTTATAGTAGAAAAGTGCGCTTTGATCGGTTGGATAGGCAAGCATGTCTGCCTCAGCGGCCAGTCGTGCTTTGCGTAAATTCGCATCCTGGCTTTGCGTAGCGGATTCAACGGATCCGGACTCGATAGCTTCCGACTCGATGAATTCCGACTCGAGAGGCTCGGGATTGACCAGTTCCTCAATCGTTGCATCGACGGCGGATTCTGGACCCGGATCTTCTGCCGCCCGGTCTGCCTCCGTTTCAGGGGCATCGACCGCCGCGGCTGAAGGAACAGCCTCAGCGGCGGGGGCCGCCGTGCTGGTCGGTTCCGCGAAATCGTCGTCGAGCAGGAACCATCCGCCCGCTGCCGTAACCAGGACGGCCGCCGAGATTGTCAACAGGAGGGGCAGTGAACTATTTTCGTTTTGCTCGTTCATGTCTCTATCACCGAATCCTTACGTCGACGAATCTGTTGGATCGGCGGTCGCTGCGCGCAACTGTCGGATCCTGGTCACGAATTGATTCAGGGTTTCTTCGGGTTTCTCCTCTTCGGACATATCAACCACCTGGTGTCGTTTCGCCAGTTCGGGACTTTGAGCAAGATCGAGGTGCTTGATCGACGCCGCATTGATTTCGTACATGAGCTTCTTTGGTTCGATCGGTTTCAGGATGTAGCGAAATACCTGGCCGTGGTTAATGAGATTAATCATGTCCGTGGTGTCCCGACTGTTGCTGGCGACAATCGTTACCAGCTCGGGAAGGAGTTGCTTAAGACTGCTCAGCATTCTCTGGAGTACGGAGTTATTGGTCGTAAAGTCTGTTACCAAAACGCCAGCCTCCTTCTTTTCGATCGTCTCGGCGACCTTCGCCAACGTCGTCGCCAGTGTTACGCTGCGATCGCCGGAGGCGGCCCGCATCGCTGTTTCGGCGAACTCCGGATCAACCGTGAAGAAAACGACACCGACGCGGTTGAATGCTGACGAAGTGACCGAATCGAAATTCGGCGCACGAAATTCGTGGCTCGTATCACCCGACAGAACAATAGTGGTCGAATTCTCCCAGTGAGAAGGTGAACCAGTGGCTTGTGTCGGCGCGACCGGAACAGCATCTTCCGGTCGATTGTTCGCACTTTCAGACCGACGCGTAAGCCTTTCAGATGCCAATGGTACTGGCTCCAGTGTCGGCAGATCCCGTGCTGTGTCCGAATCGTCCTCCGCCTCATTCCTGATGACCCAGCTCGCAGAATCAGGCTTGGCGGCAGAAGTTTGTACTCCCGTATCCAACCGTTTCTGACGACCAGTCTGATCCGTAGTCTCGGGTGGCACCGGTTCTGACGGACGAGTTGTTTCAGCTGACGCCGCAGCCGTAGAAGCGACCGGCTGCTGTGCCGGATGCGCTGCAGCCGCCACCGGCGATACGACGGGGCCTGGTGCGGATGCTGTTGCAACGCCATCCGACTGTGACACCGGTGCTGTTCTGACGACCTCCGCCCGTGATGTGGGTGCGCGGCTCATCGTCTCAACGGCGTTTGCCTTTGGTTCAGCGCTTGTGCCAGCGTCGCTTGTCGTGGCAACAACCTCGGCCTCTTGCGGCGGTGGCGGAGTGTCCGATGGAGCCGACGTGCGCGAAGCCTCCACCGCCAGTTGCAGCGTTTCACGCAGGGTCTTCGGTGGGCATGGCTTACTCAGAAATCGAAAAACCTCGCCGATATTGATTGAGCCCTCAACGGCTTCCGGATCCGCGTAACCTGTCAGCAGGATTCGGACCGTCTTCGGTGACAGCTCCTTCACTTTGCCGAGCACTTCGATGCCGGTCATGCCAGGCATGCGTTGATCGGCGACCACGACGTCGATGGAATTCTCCCTTGCGATGCGAATTGCGTCGGATCCTTCGGTCGTCAGGAAGAGTTCGAATTCGCGACGAAATAGTCCACGCATCGAGTTCAGAACTCGTTTCTCGTCATCAACAAACAAAATGCGCGCTTTGCCATCCATGGTAATTATGCTGTGGCCTCTTCGCGCGGGATCTCGTCGATACTCTCGTCAGGCGCCGTTGCAGCTTCATTGAATCCAGGATCGTTTGATGATTTACCCACGGCCTCGTGACTGTGATCGCCATTCACGGCGGCTGTTTCTGCGTCGATGTAGCGTTCTTCGGGATTTTCTTCCTTGTCAAGCGCGACGATCGGCAAAATGATTGTGATAACCGTTCCCTTGCCGACCTCGGTATCGATCTTGAGTTCGCCCTGGTGCGCCGTAATGATCTGATCCACGATTGACAAGCCCAGACCGGTTCCTTTGCCGACTTCCTTCGTCGTAAAGAAGGGGTCGCGAATTTTGGCCAGCAACTCGTCCGGGATACCGGTACCTGAATCGCCGATGCTGACACAAACATTCGTGCCTTCGAGCCAGGTTCGGAGAACAATCTCACCGGACTCTTCGATGGCGTCCGCTGCGTTGGTGATCAGGTTAAGAAAAATCTGGTTTATCTGCGACGGCGAGCAGCTGATTGCCGGTACCTCGCCATAATGCTTATGCACAGTGACTTTGTTCTTGATACGGTTCTTCACAATCAACAAGGTCTTGTCCAGGCCATCGTTGACATCGAATTCGCCGTTCTTGGCACGATCAAGTCGACTAAAATCTTTCAGGCTCTGCGCCAGCTCCGTTAGTTCTTCGAGGCCTTCGATACTGTCCTGGATCAGGTCACCGGCCTCCTCGATATCTTCTTTCATGCCTTCGTTCAGCATGGTTCGCATATCGATGAGCCCGCGACTAACCACTTCTTTGACAGATTCACGCGCTGCTACCGCGGCAATCATCTTCTCTGCAACATCAATGAAGCTTCTCGCGTCCGCTAGTCGTTCCTGGACGATGGTTGCGTTACTGGACAGGTAATAAAGCGGCGTATTGATCTCGTGACTGATGCCGGCGACCAGTTCACCCAGGGACGACATCTTTTCTGCCTGCACGAGCTGTACCTGGGACTCCTTCAGGTCATCGTAGGCTCCGGACAATTCTTCGGTGCGGGAACTCACCCGATCTTCGAGCGACGTATTGATGGTTGCGAGTTCGGCGTTGCTGCGATTCAGTTGACGATAGCTCCTCTGCAGCTGCAGCATGGCGTAACCGGTTCCCACCACCAGCAACACCGCACAGATTGAGAGCAGCAGTCGTGCCCTTTCTGCGCGGCCAACGGTGCGGCGATTTTCGTTCATAACACTGTCGGAGAGAACCCACAGGTTATCTTTGACGTTGCTGCTGCTCACGCTCGCAAGCGCAGCTTCTGCCGCGGAGAATTCGGTCAGCACCAGCGATGCGGCTTGTGCGAACGGATCGACACGTCCCGGAAAACGCTGTTCGATGTCTACGTCATTCCTGAGAGCATCGATTCTCTCCTGCAGTTCGGTGACATCTGAGCGGCGCTGGCCGGTCGCAAACTCGATGAGATCGATAGCCAGGGAAAACGTGTTTTGCGATTGAATGCGCAGGTTAAGTCGTCGCAAATCTTTGACGATTACCGGTGACTCTTCCTGCATAGTGCGTAGCGCGTCGGCAAGGCCATTCTGCCTGTCTGCAAAGCTCTTTCCGGACGCTATGAACCTGGACAACGCAGCGTCGTAAAGTGGAAGTTGTTCGGTTACCGGAGAATCGTCACGAACTGACAGCCGCATTTGCTGGAGGATCGCGTTGTTCGTTACGAGCCTCTCGAACGCAACATCGACGGATTCGGATATAGCCCGACCTTCGTCGAATGCGCTCTGCGATCCCTGGACAATTGCCGCCAGATCATCCTTCGACGTTTCGATCGCGCGTACGCGATTGGCGTGAGCGATGTAGTAATCCTCGGTGACCGACCTTGACTCGATGGTCAGCAACGACAGGACCCCAAGCAGGAACGCGATTGCCAATACGGCCAGAAAAGTTCTCAACATTCGATGGCACCCGTAGAACAGGAAAGAGTCGACATCAGCCATTGTGGGTACAGCAGTAAAACCGTGCTATGACGGGGGTCATAAAAGCGGTTAAATCAATCGGGCAACAGATTCGAAATCCGATTAAACATAATCTGCAGGACTCCGGGCGAGCGATCCTGTGGCCGCTCGCCCGCGCGCAGCACTGCGACTTTGAATCCGTTGCTACATAAGGTGTTGAGCGCAGATTCGATCTGCTGCGACGCGCGCAACTAGTAGCACCCAGGCCTGTCTGTTTAACATAAAGTGGGCATGTTCCGGACGCTGGAGGTTTTCACGGTGAAATTGATTTGCGATTCAACGCCTTTCGTCGGTGCGATGTGAAAAATCGCCGCAACCCGGATTCGAGGATCGGGGGCCCCGCCCTGGACCCAAATACTGCGGTCGTGATGTGCAATGATTGTGATCCTGAGTGGGCACGGTTTATCCACAAATCAAACAAAGCGCTCTTACCTGCAAAATGAAACTCACGAAGATCCTCATCGTCACAGTGGCATTCGTCGTCGTTCTGGCAGTGATCGGCTGGTTCCTGCGCAACACCCTGATCCAGCGAATCTCCGGTCCGATACTAGCCGACTACGATATTGAGCTCGTCGATGTATCACTGGATGCGCTGGCGACCAAAAACGCAAAGATCGGCCACCTCAAGTTGGTGCATGCCAAGGGCACAACGGTGACGATCGAGGGGCTGAACCTGCCAATAGGCAGCTCCGCCGACGGACTGCAAAACTATTCTGCAGATAAAGTTTCGATCATCACGGCAACTCGCACCGAAGGCGAACCGGTTGAAATTGCGCGCCTGATCGACCAGTTCCTGTCGTTACCAGGGAACCTGGCCGGCAGTGAGATAACGGTTGGCGAACTCAGCATCTCGCCCTACGCCGTGATAGACAACGTACATTGGAGCATTCGGCAGACCGGGCAGTCGCTGCGTGCGACCTTTGCGTCAATCGAGATGGCAATCGATGAATTGCAGGTCGACGCGAGAGAACACGAGATCAGTCTTTCCGTGCTGAACGCAACAGCAGGGTCAAACGGACACAAACTATCCGGGCATTTGCGGCGGAATAACGCGGGCTATGCACTCGCGGGAGCCTCCTCAGTCGAGTTGCCCGCCTGGGAGCCATTGACAAAACTGACGGGAATTGTTCCGGCAACGATTGCGCTCGAATCCGGAAATGCACTCCTGGAATTCGAAGCGGTCATTCCGTATGACACGAGCGAATCCCCTTCCGTGCTTGCGACGCTGACGCCCTCTACGGCGCTGCAGATCTACCATACAGACGCCAGCGCCGTGGCGACGTCGATCCTGGTCAGATCGGCCGGCGCGATAAACATCAGTGCGACGTTTCCGGTCGTCGACTGGCGTTTGCGCGAGGATGACGTTTCACTCCTGCTCACTTACGAAGACTGGAAGAATATCCCGCTGTCTATCTCCGAACTTTCCTGCGAGTCCGGAAATACCTGCACGATGAGTGCCAATATCAGCATGACTGGCGCTGATCTTCCTGTTGGGACGATCGATCAGTTCGATATGTCGTGGGTTCAGGACCTTAGCTTCCCTGTTGCGGGTCCGCGGCTCGACTTGCGGCCCGGCGGCAGACTGACTGCAAGTGGCTTCAAGACAACCGACGCGATAGTTGCCGATTTGGAAGCGACATTGGTCTCCGCGGGAAGTCTCACCGTCGTCGATGCGGGATGGCAGTTTGACGCCGACTCGGTGGATGCGAAAATCACTTCTCTAAGGGTGAGTGACTCTTTCTCGGCCTCGGCGCCGCTCTTTCTTGAAACGGTCAGGATTGCCGATCTGGAGCAGATGCCTGTGGCCAGATTCGGACTGTTTGCACCGGCCATTCAGACCCGCTGGAAGTCGCAGGACATCGTGCTGCCCGGTTTGCGAGGAACTGTTTTACGACAAGACGATAAGGTCGAATTCGATCTGGGCACGATCGATCTCTTTGAGGACGGCACGATCAAGGGTCGATACGAGCTCGATGATGGAAGTGGCGAGATTGCGATTGCGGATACCGCAATTTCATTTGGCGAGAGAAAACTATCGAGGCGGGTAACGCGATGGACTGCCGACTGGGACCTCATCGCTGGCGTTGCCGCTATCGCCGGTCGCGCGAGCTGGGGTCCAACCGATGCCGAATCGGGTCTTGCTGGCCAAGTGAGGGTGGACGTCACTGATCTTGCCGGCTTTTACGCCGATACGGTTTTCACTGGTTTATCGACCGTCGTCGAAGCCGAATACGACGATGAGGACGGCTTCGCGGTTAATCCGTCGAGCATCGCGGTTGCGTTGATCGACATGGGCCTGCCGGTGGAGAACATCACTGCAGATTACGCGCTGACATCCGATCTCCTGGGGGCCGACGTTACAGAACTGCACATGACTGCCTTTGACGGCGTCATAAGTGCCGATCCGTTCAGCTTTCGTACAGATAAAGACAGTAATACTGTGGTCCTCAGGGCTGAATCGATGGACATCAGAGAGATCCTGGCGCTCAAGGAATTTGCGGCGATTGAGGTCAGCGGGCGTATTGACGCTGAACTTCCAATCACCATGGATAAGGATGGCATTACAATCGCGGCAGGTTCATTGACCGGTGAGGCACCGGGCGGCGTGATCCGCTACACAGCCGGTCAGGCGACGGCTGGGCGAGATAGCAGCGGCATCGGAGTGGTCAGAGAAGCGCTGAGCCATTTTAAGTACGACACGTTGACGTCGGCGCTTAGTTACAACCGGGAAGGAGATCTTAAGTTGGAAATGCAGCTGAAAGGCAGGAACCCCGATATGGCAGGCAGCAGACCCGTCATTCTGAACCTGAACGTCGAAAACAACGTGCCGCAAATGTTGAAAAGCCTGCAGGCAGGACGTGCGGTAGAAGAGCTCCTGGAGAGACGGCTCGCCGAGTAAATTCGCTCGCTACCCGGCCGTTGATACATAGGGTAAGCTCAGACAGCAAACAGCACTGGTGAGAATAGGTAAGTGAAATCATGAAACCAACATTGTTACTGATTGTCCTGTTCACCTTGCTCGGTGGATGTAACCCGACCGTCAAAGTCGAAGCGCCGGATAAGCCAATCGAGATCAATTTGAACGTCAAAATCGAGCATCAGATCCGCCTGCAGGTCGACCGCGAACTGGAAGGCCTGTTCGACAAAGAAAGCGACGTATTTTGAGGATGATGACTATGAAAAAGATTTTTGCAGCCATTGGCCTGATGATGCTCTTGCAGAATGCGTGGGCCATCGATATTCGCACCGCCAAATCACAGGGTTTGGTTGGGGAAGCGACTGACGGCTACATCGCTGCCGTGCAAACGCCGGCTAGTGCCGAAGTCCGCGCCCTGATTGCCGACGTCAACGCCAAGCGACGGGAGGAGTTCACTCGCACGGCGCAGAAGACGGGTACTTCAGTTGCCCAGGTTGCCTATCGCTTCTATGAACTGGCTGTACAGAAAACAGCGCCTGGACACTACTACCAGGACAGTAGCGGCCAGTGGCGGAAAAAATAGCGAAATAACTTTAAATAGATTGCATAACTCATTGTTTTATAAGTGTTTATAGATCAATAAAGAGCGGCAGTCAGCTTGCCGTAAGCGGCCGTCAAACAGGAAGGGTGTCGTCTTTCAGCTGCTGGTAGGCACCCTCGACAACGTCTGCACCGTACTTGCGCTCCAGGCCGCGCAGGACGAAGTGGCCGCGGGCCATATCCTGAAAATGGGATATGAAGATAGTGTTCACCAGGCCACCGCCGACGGCGCCCAAAACAGGCATTGTCTGGGCCATCGCCTTTTGCGTGACGACAATACCAAATCGGTGCGCCAAAGCCGATATGAGGCGAACCAAAGCCGGGGCACTCGCTGAGCCCACACCGTAATTCGCGACGTATTGCATCGCATCGGTTAAAGCCTTGCCGAGGGCCAGGCGAACACCGTAGTAAGAGGTCTCCGCAGCATCGTCCTGATCGGACATGCCGCTCCCCATGGCGAAGACCTGCATGCAGTTAAGCAAGGTCTCCGGATCGCTGGGCGCCTCGCCCTCTGCCCGCGCGATATCAACAATCGAGCGAAACATAATCGCAGTCGTAACAGGCAGTTCCACTACGAGGGTACTCAGGCCGAAGAACCCGCCAACTGCGCCCGTTGTGATCGCCGCTGCCGTGTGCAGCCTGGGGCTGGCCGGCGTCTGCGCATCATCTTTGATCGTCCGCACCGAGCTCTGCATCACAAACTCGATGGCCTTGTGCGTGGATTTGCTTACGACGTCGACCACCGCATCCGGGGCTCTCTTGCCGAGTTCCCGGGTAACCGCCTCGACTGGCATACCGACCGCGGAACTTAAGCGGACTGCCAGCGAGGGATTCTCAAGCGTCGTAAATGCGTCTCGCAGGGTCGCGAGATCGTTGTCAGTCAGTTGCATCGTCGAGTGGTGCCGGCAGAGCACACTCTAGTTGCCGAAAACCTTCTGCAACAGGTCCGTTGTGCGTTTTAGCGGGTCCTTGTCGAATCGCAGCTTCTTCCTTTGCCAGATAGAAGAATATGCCATCCATCCCCTTCTCTACGACATAGTCGCCCAGGTCGGCGTCCACTTTGCGCACAAACGGCACAGAGTTGTAGCGAGACATTACTTCGTCGTAGGATTTTGCAGCGCCGGCATCCGCCAGGCTGGTATCCACGATAGGTTTCATCTCGGTGGCCAGTGAATCTGACATCTTCGACCTGAAATACTGAGTCGCGGAATCTTCCGGCCCTTTATAGATCGTCATGACATCGTCGAGCGTCATGTCGTTGATGGCGCCAAGGAACAATTCCTTCGCCTTCGGCGTGGCGATTTCTGCAGCCCGGTTCAGGCGCAACTCCAGATCCGTCAACATCGAATCCATCCCAATCTTTCCCAGTACTTTCCTGACCTGGTCGAGTTGATCTGGAAGCGGTATGTGGATGGCCTCGTCAAGATTGAAGCCATCTTCCTGGCCAAGATTGGCGACCACGGTTTCGGAACCCACTCTGAGCGCCTCTTTGAGGCCGCTTCCAATCTCATCGCTGGACAGCCCGAGGGCTTGCGACTGTTCTTGTTCATCGCCGTCGTTAAGGAGGTCTTTGACTTTATCCAGCCATTGAGCACTGGCCGTGCCGCTGGCCGCGACCAGGGACAATGCCAGCACCATGCTGGTCGATCTGAGGAATCCTGCTATTGATCGATATTTGGTCATGGCATCACCGGCCTTCGACTTGAATGACAGACAACAGTATACAAGGGCATGGCGCCATACACGCACTGTTGACGATTGTTGACATTCGGCCGAGGCAAAAAAAACCCCGCACCAGGCGGGGTTCTTTGATCTTGCGGATGCTCTTAATCGCCGAAGTAGAATCGACCACTCAACGTGTAAGAGGAAATGTCGTCGCTCCACTTACCAGCGAGACCCAGCGAGAATGTATCCGTAAAATTATACAGACCGGCAGCCGAGAATCCGGTGTCACCACCACCGTCGCTGTAGTCGACATGCTCGATGCCAGCATTCAGCTCGAGTTCGTTGCTGGCTGCAACGCGCAAACCAGTGCCCAGTCCAATGCCGCTATCGTCGACGTCACCCAGTCCAGGCGCGTCAAGCTCGATATATTCATATGAAAGCCTGGCGACCAGGTCAACGGTTTCCGACATGCTCCGGTTGTACCCAAAGCCGGCGGAGAATGTCGTTGCATCGACACCAAAATCGAGGCCGGCGGATTCGTAACCGCCGAACACGTGATAGTTGTCGTTAATGGCATACGAACCTTCGACACCAAAGCCATCACCGTCAACGTTGATGTCGTCGAAATCGGTGGTGCCGTAGCCGAGTGAGAAATAGTTGTAATCGAAATCTGCGGCAGTCGCAGAAACCGAAAACGCCGAGAGAGTACATTACTAGTGTTGAACGCAACATTACGTTCTCCTGCTGTTTGCCCAAGAGATGCGCATGCTAGCGGGCGACACAGAAGGTTTTCGTGTTGTGGGTCACATAATGCGTTAGGGCACCAACTATTGTTAAATAGGACGCTGTCAAGAACATGGACCAGGTCACTATTTTCGCGCGATTTGTTGCGCAAAAACGACAACAACCTGCTCGTATTTTGGGGTATTCGCGCATTCTTGGCGTCCTGGAGACAGTCGTCGTTTCGCTGAACGTGCGCATGCGCTCAACGACTATTTACGCTCGCCGCGCGTGCAGAAACCGGCGCGCTTCCCGTATCCAGGAGAGCATTTCCGCGTCACTTGCTCCCCCGTCCCGTATTTTCGTCTGCAGATAGTCACAGGCACTCTTGATCGCATCAGTGAGCTCATCCAGCGTAGCACCTGTAAGATTCGGGGTTCGATAGTAATCTAACCATTTGCACGCCTCGCCGAATTGGCAATCCGCACAATCGGACAGGAACGCGTTATGCCGGCCGCCGTGACGGCAATCGGTAAAGTCGACGTCGCGCTCGATGATCAAGCGCGGGTAGTTGAGCAAATCGGATGCGTAGCCAATCAGCGTACGGACATTACCCGTTGTTTCAGATGCCATTGCGCTTGTCTCTGACGACGAACGAAATTACTCGTTGATCGGCCCCAGCTGAAGCCACAGTAATTGTCGGTCACCGACGATTGCCGGGAAATATCGGAAAACGCCTAGATGCGTTGCGCTAAGCAATTAATCGGGACATTCTTGATTTAGCATATTAGTCAGTTAAATCAGGAATGTCCCAATTAAATCGAGGGGATACGTCTAATCCGGTACTGCGCCGATAAGCCAGATGCGCTACAAGAGTCCTAGCGGAGGGAGCTGTGACCACAGTCGTCAATATCAAAGAGGTAAGCGATCAGCTTGAAGCGATCTGCAGTCGTGCTCGTGAATTTGAGGCCAGGTATGCGGCGGAGTTGGAAGCGGTTCACCCTGAATTTAAGGAGAGCGCAAGGAATTTCGTGCACTACCTCGCCCTGCGACACACCGACCTTCGCAATCTCCAGGAAGACCTCGCCAGTCTCGGTTTGTCATCCCTGGGCCGCGCCGAGCGCAATGTCCTGGCATCAATCGACATGGTGCAGAATGCGCTGAAAAATGCTTGTGGCGCTGCAACTCTCGAGCCGATAGCCGAACGCCAGCGTCTGGATCTCAGGAACCCCAGGGCGCAAATCCACAACAAAGCGATTTTTGGCGATGGCAGTGACGGTCGGGATGTCCACATCATGGTGACCATGCCAGCTGAGTCTGCCACCAGCTACGCGCTTGTTGCCGACATGATTGCCGCAGGCATGGATATCGCCCGGATTAACTGCGGTCATGATTCCGAAAAGACCTGGGCGGGGATAATCGAGAACGTCCGCAAGGTGAATGAAGAGAATGGCGCGAACTGCCGGATAATGATGGATCTTGCCGGCCCCAAACTCCGGACAGGACAGCTGCGCCCGGGGCCCCGCGTTATTCACATACGACCGCGACGTGATGCGATGGGACGGGTGCTTGCACCAAGGCGTGTGCGCTTTGTTCCTGATGATGTTTTGTTGCATGGCATAAAGACGGCCGCGATTCCGGTGCCAAGGGAGCTTATCGAATACGCAGACGTTGGCGACATTATCCGAATCAAAGACACGCGCGGTAAGAAACGACGTCTCAAAGTGATAAGGAAGAAAAAGAACGACGAGCTGACCGTGGAAACCTACAAGGGTGTGTATATCGCCACCGGGGCTAAATTGCGACTCGTACGTAAAAAGACCGGGGAAAAGATCACTTACCGGGTCGGTCTGCTCCCGGCGATCGAACAACCATTACGGTTGCACAACGGCGATACGCTTATTCTGCATCGGGATAACATCAAAGGCGCTCCCGCAGTCGAGGATGCGGATGGAAACGTGACGACGCCGGCACATATCGCGTGTCAGCAACCTGAAGTATTCGAATTTGTTGCTGTCGGCGATCCAATTTCATTCAATGACGGAAAAATCACAGGAATCGTGCGGACAGCATCGGAGGAACAGCTCGAAATCCAGATCGCGCACGCCAAACCAACCGGCAGTCGGGTTCGCGGAGACTGTGGCATCAATTTTCCGAATAGCCAGATTCACCTTACCGGTCTTTCGGCAGCGGACAAAGCAAACCTCGAATTCGCACGCAGCCACGCGGACGCGGTTGGTCTCTCTTTCGTCCGTGATGCAACGGATATCTCTCAACTGCAGGAACTTCTGGATGAAGGAAAAAACGGACACCCTGGCATCGTCATCAAGATTGAAACCGAGGAAGCGATAAACAACCTGCCCGAACTGCTGCTGACCGCCATGCGCAGTTATCCGACGGCGATCATGATTGCGAGAGGGGACCTGGCGGTGGAATGTGGCTGGGAGCGCCTCGCTGAATTGCAGGAAGAGCTTCTCTGGTTGTGTGAGGCCGCACATCTACCCGTCATTTGGGCTACCGATGTATTGAACCGGGGGTCAAAGAAGGGGCAACCTTCTCGCGCCGAGATTACGGACGCCGCAATGTCGCAGCGTGCCGACTGCGTGATGCTCAATAAAGGACCGCATATTCTGGCGTCGATCAGGATGCTGGACAATATTCTGCGGCGGATGCAGGGCCATCAGTACAAGAAGACCGCGCGCCTGCGTGAGCTTGTATTTTTGGGGTCTGACACTTAGTGGAGAGTCCATGATTGACGCAGGCCTCTACGGCTTTCTGGCCGATACGATTCTCGTCGTGCACTTCCTTTTTGTGCTGTTCGTCGTCGCAGGCTTCGTGCTGATAGTGATCGGCCTGCTCGCGCATTGGTCATGGATACATAATCGTTCCTTCCGCCTGGCTCATCTGACGGCAATTGGGATTGTCGTGCTGCAGGCCTGGTTCGGTCAGCTGTGCCCTCTTACGATCTGGGAGAGCGAATTACGCCGCCGCGCCGGCGAATCCGGCTACGCGGAGTCATTCATCCAACACTGGCTGCATGAGCTTCTCTTCTACCAGGCCGAGCCGTGGGTGTTTACCACTATCTACACGGTATTTGGCGCTCTGGTGTTAGCGGTCTGGTTCATGGGCAGTCGTGGCGGAATCCGAGTCGTTCTCGCCAGGAATGAGCAGATTGGTGAGCTCGAACCAGACATCGGTCTCGTGCTTCAGATACTCGATCGTTTCGAGAACCGGCTCAAGGTGCCCGCCGCAGATCTTCCAGTAAAAGCGTTCGGTGAACGCTTTCAAATCGACATTGGCGGCACTCATGTGCTCGGAAAAACTCCTCGCGGGGTTTCGCGGATATATAACCAGCCGTGACCGCGACGGTTTTGATGTCACGCTCGCTGGCACGCGACAGCCACATCGACGGCATACTCGAGGAAGATCACAGGATCGTTGTAGGTAAACGCGACGCTGCGGCTGCCGGTTTCGAGCGCAGCTTTCGACGATCGCTTCCGGCGAGGCGCTGGCTTGCAGCTTGTCGAATTCGCGCGACTTCGAGATATCCCAGTTCTGACAGAACTTGCAGGCAGATTGCAGCCAGCCGTGCCAGGTAACGCATCCGGGCGATGCCGGAATAGTGATTAAAATGCTTATTCACAACTGCATGCCGCGGATATAAGGTGGCCGCGCAGCTTACGCAAGACTGCAACCCTATCGTCACTTGTACACGCGCGTCATTCTGCTGGGTCCCTGCCACCAAGTCGCGGTCAGGGGTCTCGCATTGAGTCGGGCGGACGCATTTCGTACACCGTTGGGCGATGTGCCACTGGACAGGGACGCAATCGCAACGCTGGATATGCCCGAAGTGAAGTTCATGGATATTGCACATGAGCTCGAACACTGCCTCGAGGTCCACCTGCCCTTCCTGCAGGCAGTAATTGAGTCTTTTTCGCTCGTCCCGCTGGTTGTCGGCGATGTCGCAGCTGAAACGGTGAGCCAGGTCATCGACCAACTGTGGGGCGGACCGGAAACGCTGATCATCGTCAGTTCCGACCTTAGCCATTACCTGGGCTACGACGAGGCGCGAGCCTCTGACGAGGCTACCTGTCAGGCGATCGAAAACCTGCAGGCCGCTAGCATCGACCATGATGACGCTTGCGGCGCTACGCCGATCAGCGCTAAGATAAGCAGGAGGTAGTGAAGTTATGAGCGAACAGACAATACAACCTGCAATGCCGGCAGAGGTGTCAGCCATCGCCGATTGCGGCTTCGCGATTTGGGCAACTGACGACGTTGATGACGCCTTGCGCAACCGTTTCGATAGTCAGCGAATTCCTGTTGTCGGGGTGCGTCACGTTCGTGTCTGGGGAATCCAGGTTGACGACGAGCGAGAACTGCCGGGCCTGGAACGAACTCAAATTCCCGATGAAGAGATTTGGGAGGTCAATCTCCAGGCAACTGACGGCTCTAGTTACGAAATAGAATCGACGCGACTGAAACCGGCACCTGCATAGCTCGCATTAAATGGGGACATTCCTGATTTAACGTACTGGACCCTTAAATCAGGAATGTCCCCATTTAGCGGGTCGTCAGACTTCTCCGGCGCCGGCCGCTTTGATGATGTGTTCAGCCGCACGAAAAGCCAGCGCCATGATTGTCATCGTTGGCTGGCCGCGGGTCGAAGAAACGAGACTGCTACCGTCGCATATGAACAGGTTGGGCACGTCATGACACCGGTTGTATTTGTCGACGACCGACGTCGCAGGATCATCACCCATGCGGCAGGTGCCGAGCAGATGTACGCCACCGGTTGAGGGCACGACTTCCCCGCTCCACGCTTTGACGGCACCGGCCGCGTCGAGGATCTCCATCGCCTTGTCACGCATGAACTCCATGTTGGAAAGGTCGTCCGGATGATCGCGATAGGTCATGCGGATAGACTGGCGCCCCCATTGATCGGTGTTGTTCGGGTCGAGTGTGATGTTGTTGCGATCCATCGGTAATGAGGTGCCACTAGCGGCCAGCCCCATTGACCGGCTGAAGTTGTGCCCCAAAGCGTCTTTGAAAGTCCCGCCCCACTGTTTGGCGTCCGGGGGCGAACCCGCCATGGCGTACATTAACGGCGTAGCGGCAAACATTGCACGCGCATCGATACCGCCACCGCCGAAAAATCCACGCTTCGGATCCGCTTCGTAGAAATCCTGCACGACGCGTGTCGCCTGTACTCCTTTGAACTCGTTGAGCGGTTGTTCGAAGATACCGCTCGTAAACGCATGGGCGTTGAGCATCAGGTTGCGGCCGACGTAGCCACTGGAATTCGCGAGACCGTCTGGTTGGCGATCATTGGCGGATAGCAACAGCAAGCGCGGCGTCTCCACGCCGTTGGCGGATAACACGACAGCCTTCGTACGTTGCGCCTGTTCGTTTCTATCCGCGTCGTAGTAAAGCACCTCGGTGACACGACCATCCGCGCCGGTCTCGATACGGTACGCGGCGCATTCGGCTCGAATCTCGCAGTTGCCGCTGGCTTCCGCGAGCGGGATCATCGCCGCCAGAGAAGAAGACTTGGCGCCCATTTCGCAGCCGTAGAACATGCAGAAACCACAGTTTGTGCACGGCGCACGTCCATTGTGCGCCCTGCTCAATATCGCGTGCGGCTGCACGTCGGCGTGCAGCCCAAGCGCGCTAGCGCCCTTGACCATCAACGCACCCGAGGAATTGATGGTTATCGGCGGCATCGGGAAGTCCCGCGACCTTGGTGCATCGAATTGTCCCGGCGCCCCGGATACGCCTATATCCCAATCAACTTTAGTGTAGTAAGGCTCGAGTTCCTCGTAGCTGATGGGCCAGTCCGCAAAGTTTGTTCCTTCGATAGGCCCCAATACACTGCGTTCCTTAAAATCGATCTCTCGCATGCGCAGAAAATTCGCCGAGAACTGAACGCCACTGCCACCGACTGTCTGTGCGTAGTAATACCCACCCAGGAAATCACTCGAGGGGCTGGTGGCTGCCTTGCTTTCATCGTCGCGAAAAGTCTGCCCGTTTACGCGCGGGCCACCATCACCAAATTCGCCATTGAGCATGACGTCAATCTCATCGTGCGTGAAATCGGCCTGCTTCCGGTAGGGTCCCTGCTCCAGTAAGACAGTCTTGAAGCCAGCGGTGGAAAGCTCCTTGGCCAGAATTCCGCCAGCGGAGCCGGACCCGATGACGACGAAATCGACTTCGTCGCGTGTCGGAAATGTCGGAGTATCAGCCATTCGGATTCTCCTTCAGGTATTCGGCATCGTAGAAGCCGAATGGTGACGTATAGACATGCACGTTCGGATCTGCGCCCATGAGTTTCCAGCCAATGTCGTCCTTGTTGCCGCCGTACTTGCTCATGCCGAAGAAACCACACAGCGTCAGGAATCGAATCATTCCGAAGAACGGCGTGTCCTGTTGCGTCTCGAGATAGGCGTCCTGCTCCGCCTCCGTCAACGTTGAGAACGCGGCGCCGTTCGCAATGCCGGACTGGAACTGCTTCAGTCCACCTCGGGCCGGGTTGAGCATGGGTGCATTGAATGTTGCAAAAGTCTGGTCGAGAAAATGTATGACCCCTGCTTCGCGGGCACCCGGTGTATCAGTTGCAGGCAGAATTCGAGCTACTATGGCCTCGAGCTCGACGGCCTCTTCGGCGCCAAGAGTCGAGAAAACAACCTCGACGTCTGCTGGACTCTCATCTCTTGCACTGCAGGCTGCCTGAGACAAGGTGGCAAGTGAGGGTAATACCAGTCGCGCCCATGACGTGCTGGCCAGCGCCGCCCCTTGCTGCAGGAACAAACGCCGCGACAAATCGGAATCATTCATAATCTCACCCAAGAATTCAGAGGTAGCTGGATGGAACGTCGGCCATTCTAGCATTCCGCATTCGGGATAGTCTCAGTGGGATGGTCCCAGGCAATCCAGCCGACGCTTTCAGCCGCATCCTCGATCGACTCGAGCGCCTGGATATAGCCGTCTTCGGCGAGTTTGCCGGGGTCATCTTTGATTGCCCGGCACAATTCGTCGCTGCTTTATTTCCAGTCGATACCCTCGATACCGACCCAGGCGTTTCGCTTCTGCTTCGCCTCCTACATCGCAGCATCGGCCACGCCGAGGACCTGGCAGTTCGGGCCGGCACTTAAGAAAGGGAAAGCTCGCATAGCCGATTGATGCCGTGCAACGCGCTACCTGGCCGTTGCCGACCGGGAAGACACGGCCCGAAAGGCTTGCGCGAATTCGTTCCGCGAGCGTCGCAGTATATTTCCTGTTGGTATCCCTTGCATCGACGGCGAATTCGTCACCGCCCCAGCGAATGACGGCGCCCGCAGCGCCGGTGCCTCGTCAATGCCCTCAGGTTCTGCATAATTCATGTGCGGCGCAATACATGGCAATACTGCCTTGATCGACCACGAACCGGGCATCTTCGGGTGGTAGTGGTGGTCTTTAACAACCGGGTGCAGGTCAAACAAACGATCGATGATCTTGTGCAACGGCTCGGCAAGATCCGGGAACAATTCAATCAGATTGTAGCCGGACTAAGCGCGAAGGGACTGTCCCATCGCGACTGTCCCCTTTTAACCGGACTAAACCGGTCTATCCCGATGTTACGTTGTTATCTGTTTTTATAAACAACGCCGCCTTTCATGACGAAATCGACGTCTTCAAGCTCACTGATATCGTCAAGCGGATTGCCGTTGACGGCAATGATGTCCGCAAACATTCCCGGCGCAATTTCGCCAACACGATCTTCCCAACCCAATAGCTCGGCTGTAAGCGTCGTCGCCGACTGAATCGCCTGCGTTGGTGTCATACCGAAACGCACGGCGCGCGCAAACTGCTTGCCATTGTCGCCATGTGGATAGACACCTGAATCCGTCGCGAAGACGACCTTGGCACCCATCTCGACAGCGAGCGTAAAACTTTGGCGCTGCCGCGTACCGACCTCGCGTTCCTTGTTGATGTTTTCTTCCGGCACACCGTTTTCCGCGCCTCTCTCGAGCGTGTACTCGGTGTTGTAAATATCGATAGCAAAATAGGTACCACTATCAATGCCCATCTGTATCGCTTCCCGGTCAAGGAAGCTCGCATGCTCTATCGAATCGACACCGGCAGTGATCGCGCGTTTGATGCCTTCATTGCCGTGCGCATGCGCCGCAACCTTACGGTCGTGGGTGTGTGATTCATCGACAATCGCCTGCATCTCTTCAAGCGTGTACTGCGTCATGCCGACTTTCGTCCCTTTCGAAAAGACGCCGCCGGTTGCACAGAACTTGGTGAGGTCAGCGCCATATTTGACGTTCTTGCGCACCTTCTCGCGAACGGCCCACGGGCCGTCAGCAACGCCATCACTCCGTTCTTCGAATGACGAATTGAGGCTGTTGTTGTCGCAATGCCCACCCGTAATCCCGAGGCTGGGTCCCGATACCGCCATGCGTGGACCCGGTATCTCGCCGGCGTTGATTGCATTTCGCAACGCGATGTCCGCGTAATCGGAAGCACCGACATTGCGAATCGTCGTAAATCCGGCCATGAGTGTCTTTTCAGCATTCACGACACCGCCGATGGTGGCTCGGTGCGGCGACTGAAAATAACCCGCAAAGAAATAGTTATCGAGATTGCCAACGACGTGCGTATGCATGTCCATAACCCCGGGCAACACGAAGGAAGAAGACAAATCAACCACCTCCGCATCGGCGGGAATGTTGATGTCCGACCCACCAACCGCCGTTATCCGGTCGTCTTCCACGACAATCACGGCATCCCGACTCACTCTCCCGCTACGTGAGTCGAACAACGAACCTGCTTTGATATAGGTTGTTTCGGCCAGCGCCGGGGTACTTAGCAGTACGGCGGCAATACCGGCACCGCTGATATTCTGAATCCAATTGCGCATTGAGCTCTCCTTCCCCTGTTCAATTCTCCGGCTAATCGCATTCTTTGGTGCGAATTGGAGAACCGGCACTCTACCAGAACGTTAAGTGGCGCGTTGACGGCAACCGGCCTTTCCGCAGGTGGATATGGGGACAGTCCCAATGCTGCTGGAACCGTCCCGACGGGACCGCCCCCCGGTTCTTGCTCAACATCAATTTCGGGACATTCCATAAATGCGCCCGATCGTTGACAATGCACCGGTGTCTCCTGCGGAACGCACTTGATGTTCAATCAACGTTCGGCGATCGTTGCCAGCATTGCCGTCGCCGTCGTCGGTTGGGCCGTATTCATGGGGCTTCCCATACTGGTCGGCGCGCTCGTCGACTTTCGGGGGTTTACGGAAGAACAAGTCGGCTATATCGCCTCGGCGGATCTTGGCGGTATGTTTATCTCATCCATCATAGTCTCTTTGTATGTTGCAAAGATGGATCGCCGTTTATGGGTCACGGTCGGCATTGGCGTTGCAATCGCCGCTGACGTCTTCGCAATCTATGCCTACGACTTCTGGTCGATGATGGGGATTCGCGTGGTCGCAGGCATCGGAGCCGGCTTCTGCTACAGCATCGCACTGGCAAACCTCGCGGCAACAACAGAAACGGCGCGCAACTTCTCGTTCCTGGTCTTCACGTTCGTTTCTGTCAACTTCCTCGAGCTGTATTCACTCGAAATCATTAGCGATCATTGGGGCGTCAGTGGCATCTTCGTGACGTTCATCATCATTAACCTGATTTGCCTGATGGCATGGCCTTACCTGCCGCGCGGCAAATTGGCCGACGAACATATACATGGCAAGAGCGAGGCTGAGTATGCCGTTGCCTCCGGCCACACGGTCAATGAGATTCACACACAGCCACACTCGTACAATCTCGTGCTGCTCGGAACGCTCTGTCTTGCCGCCATCGCCTGCTTTTACATCATGATTGGCGCATTCTGGGCGTACATCGAACGCATGGGGGTGACCGCCGGTTTCGACGATAATTTCATCGCCGCGGCACTATCGATTACAACATTGCTCAGTCTTCTCGGTTGCTTCGTCGCCTACAAAATCAGTCGCAAGCGAGGTCAGTCGAAACCATTGCTAGCTGCACCGGTTCTAATCGCGGTAGTGCTCGTCTGGCTAGGTTTAAACACGGTCGCCTTTACGTTCGTCGCCGTACTCATGATCTACCAGCTGCTCTGGAACGGCGTCGATATCTTCCAGCTCGGCACCATTTCAAATATCGATCACAGCGGCCGCTTCATCGCACTCGTACCGGCGGCACAAGGCCTGGGTCAGACGCTCGGCCCGTCACTTGCGGGCTACATGGTCGGGCTTGGTTTCGGTTATGACGCCATCATGAATCTCTGTGCGGCGGCCGCCATTGCCACATCACTTATCTATGCATTCGTTTACCGGGACCTGAAACGCAAAGCGCCGGATCTCGCAGACGCCTGTTAGTTTTAGCCCCTGCATAACATCGTTGACTGATAAAATGATCCAAACGAAACGGGCAAAATGGATTGACTTCGCGGGGAGCGGCAAGACAACAATGGTTAAAATTCAGCTCAACATCTTCATATCCACTGTATTGATCAGTGTATTGTCAGCCTGTAGCGGCCCCCAGTCAGCCGGTGCTGACCGGGTCTTTGTCAATGGCGCCGTCTACACAGCAGACGAAAGCCGTTCCTGGGCAGAGGCCGTAGCCATCCGCGACGGCGAGATCGTATTTGTGGGTACCGACGTGGCTGCCAAAGCATTTATGGGTGCGAATACTGAAGTCGTAGATCTGAATAAAAAGATGCTGATGCCGGGCTTCCATGATGGTCATGCCCATATCCGCTACGGTGGCGCGGCGATGCTGCGATGCGGTCTGCAGAGTGAGCAGGACGTGTCGAAGCTTCGCGGCCTGCTGCTCGAGTGCGCCAACTCGCGAGCGTATGGCGGCGATGAATGGGTGCTGGGCGGCGGCTGGCCAATTTCCGCGTTCAAGGATGGCGCCCCCTCCGCGGCAATGCTCGACGAAATATTCGGCGAACGACCAGCGTATTTCAGTGACGATTTCGGACACAGCGCCTGGGTAAGTTCTCGTGCTCTGGAGATTGCGGGGATCGACTCAGACACACCGGATCCGCCCCAGGGCGTCATTGTCCGTGACCCCGTTTCAGGGGAACCGACCGGCACTTTGCGCGATTCTGCAATGAACCTGGTAGAAGTCTTCATACCGGAAGCGACCGAGGCACAGCGTTACAAAGGTCTGCTCACCGGGCTCGAGCAGGCCAGCAAATATGGCATTACTGCTTTCATCGAACCGGGCACAGGTGAAGGCAATGTGTCGCTGTTCAAGACCGCTGATCGCCGCGGCGACCTGACCGCGCGCGTTGTTGCCTCACTGTCACCGCAGGACGAGTTAGCAGCCAGCTTCGGACCAGAGATATTCGATTTTCTGGCAAAGCGCGATCAGTTCAGGGGAACCTATCTGGACGTGGACTCGGTCAAGGTCTTCATTGATGGCGTCATCGAGACCCGCACGTCGACCATGCTCGAGCCGTACCTCGACGGCAGCAATTTTCCACCGTTTTATCCGCCGGATGAACTCAATACCCTGTATGAAAAGTTAGATGAAATGGGTATGCAGATACATACACATGCAATCGGCGATGGCGCCATACGGGTTGCGCTCGATGCTTATGAGCACGCGTTCTTCGCCAACGGTCCGAATGACAATCGCCACCAGATCGTTCATTTGCAACTCATTGACGAAGAGGACATACCACGCTTCGCCGAATTGAACGTTGCCGCCAATTTCCAGTGCTTTTGGTGCTACCCAGACGTCTACGTAGACCTCGCCGTCGACATTGTCGGCGCGGAGCGTGTGGAGCGGTTTTATCCGCTACGAAGCATCCAGGACACCGGCGCCTTGCTCGTCGGGGGTAGCGACTGGGATGTGACGTCCCTCAATCCGCTCGATGCGATCGAAACAGCCGTGCGTCGACAGGACCCTTACGCGGAATCTGGCCGGGTTCTCGGAGAGAACCAGGAGGTCGACCTGGCGACCGCGCTGGACATGTATACGCGCAATGCCGCCTACATCATGCGACTGGAGGACAAGACCGGTTCTGTCGAGGTCGGAAAACGGGCGGACCTGGTCGTTCTCGACCGTAACCTGTTTGAAATCCCGGTGACCGAGATCAACGAAGCCCGGGTGCTCCTGACCATCATGGATGGTAAGACGGTCTATGCGGCGAACTGAAATTGATTCGCGGCTAAAGCCGCTCCCACGCTACTCTTGGCGTGGAAGCGGCTTTAGCCGCGATTGCGTAAGATCATTAACTGGAATTACCAGGAGAAAAATCTGTGACAATTTTCCGACGGCTGGCGACCCTGGCCTGTATCCCGGCGCTATTAGTCTGCTTCACAGCATGCAGTGATCGCGATCTGATACCGGTCAAGGTGGAGCTAGGCACGCGATCGATCAGCAAGCTGCCTTTCATGATTGCCCTCGATCAGGGTTTGTTCGAAAAGTATGGCCTGGCAATTGACGTCAGACTTCCGCCACCGGCGTTTGAAGGCGGCATCTACGCGCAACCGGACATATTCACCCGGATATCGCGGCGCATCGATCGTGCACGGGGTCGGGATGACTGGGAGTCCGACATCTACGTTGACGGCCACACGCCGAACATCGTCAAAAAAATCGACAGGGCCCGCTGGCCCTACCGGATCGCCATAGCCGGCAACGATTGCCTCGTTCGACCGCACATCATCGGCAGCAAGAACATCAGCAGCGTTGAAGAACTGAAAGGCAAGAGACTCGGCATCTCGGCCCGTCGGGACACCACACTCGGTTTTGCCGCATTGAGCTTCGCGAAACGGATGGGCTGGGACCCGACGCAGGACATTTCATTGAAGCTTGAAGGGCGCGATATCGATGCGCTTCGACAAGGACTCGTCGACGCGATCGTGGCGAATGAAATACGCGGCGCACAGGCGATGAAGGAAGGCTTCCCGGTTCTCGAGGATACGCAAAAGTGGAACATCGCCGTCGCGGGTAACAGCGTCATGGTCGATAAAGGCTGGCTCGACAGTGAAGCGAATCGCGATGTGGCCAAACGTTTTCTGCAGGCGACCGTAGAGGGCCTCGCGCTCTTTCACAACGATCGTGACCTGGCACTGAGAGTAATGGCGAAATGGAACGGCATCACCGATACCGACATCGCAACGCATGCCTACGAGCGCGGCCAGTGGATGCTGAAGAAACCCTATCCCTGCTACGAGGGCATCGACAACACCTTCGAAATGTATGATTCGAACGAGATGCGTAAATTCAAACCGACCGATTTCTACGACGACAGCCTGATTCGCGAGCTGGATCAGAGCGGTTTTATTGATTCGTTTTATTCGAAATAATTGATTTATTATTAATGGTTTATCTTAACTTATTAATGTTATTTAGACGATCAATGTGTCTGCGGCTACGGCCGGGTAAGGTAGCGCCCCCGGCGGGACGGTTCCCCTCAATATAGCGGAACGAAAAAGGGCGCCCAACAGGCGCCCTTCCACTGTCCTCACAATAATTCAGCTACCAGATTTTCACGCGCTGCTCTGGTGGCAGGTACAAAGCATCGCCTTCCTGCACGTCAAATGCTTCGTACCACTCCGGCACATTACGAACAGTGCCATTGGCGCGATACTCCTCCGGCGAATGCGGATCCGTTGCGATTTGTCTGCGTAGCGCTTCGTCACGGATCTTGCTGCGCCAAACCTGCGAGAAGCCCAGGAACACCCTCTGCACCCCGGTAAAGCCATCGATGACCGGCGCTTCTTCGCCGTTTAGCGACATCTGGTAGGCGAGCAAGCCGATCGTGATGCCGCCAAGATCACCAATGTTCTCACCCTGCGTGAATTCGCCGTTAACATTAAGATCAGCAAACGGCGCGAACGCATTATATTGATCGACAAGCGCGCCGGTGCGTTTCTCGAACTCCGCTCGATCTTCATCAGTCCACCAGTTGCGTAGCGCACCATCACCGTCAAATGTGCTGCCCTGGTCATCGAATCCGTGACCGACTTCATGACCGATCACGGCACCGATAGCACCGTAGTTAACGGCATCGTCGGCGGCAAGGTTGAAGAACGGCGGTTGGAGGATTGCCGCGGGAAACACAATCTGATTTAGCGCCGGACTGTAGTAAGCGTTAACCGTCTGCGGCGTCATACCCCACTCATTACGGTCAACCGGTCCATTGTGACGGTCGACCTGGCGCTGATGTTCCGCCAGCGCTGCGCGTTCCAGGTTGCCAAACAAATCCGCGGCTTCGATGTCGAGCGCCGAGTAATCACGCCACTCGTCCGGGTATCCGATTTTAGGCGTGAACTTCGATAACTTCCTGAGCGCCTCGGCCTTGGTTTCCTCACCCATCCAGTCGAGTTCTTTGATGCTTTTCTCGTAGGCCCGCACCAGGTTCGCGACGAGTTTTTCCATCCGCTGCTTGGCCTCCGGTGGGAAGTGCTTGCGCACGTAAACCTTGCCGACAACTTCACCAAGTGAACCGTTAACCACGTTGACGCCACGGCGCCACATCGGCTGCTGCTCCTCCGTACCGGAGAGCGTTTTGCCGTAGAACTCAAAATTCTGCTTGTCGAGTTCTTCGTTGAGGATGCTCGCACTTGCGTTGATCGCGTTCCATTTCAAATACGTTTTCCACGTTTCCAGATCCGTGTCCTGAATGATGCCATCGAGCGCGCGCAGGTAGTCGACCATGTAAAGAACGAGACTGTCGAGTTCCGGAACGCCGACCTCGGCCAGCCAGACATCGAAATTGAAATTCGGCATAACATCGGCCCAGTTCTCTTTGGCAAATGTCTGGTAGTTTTGCGCCCTGTTTCGCGCGTCTTCCTTCGTCATGTTTTGCGCGGCCAGGCGCGTTTCGAATTGCATGATGGTTTGCGCCGCGGCAGCACCGTCAGGCAAACCTGCCAGGTCGAACATTTTCCCTACATGGTCGACGTAAGCTTCGCGAAGCTCTTCCGATTTTTCGTCATCCAGCGTGTAGTACTCGCGGTCGGGCAGGCCAAGGCCGCCCTGCGTTACGATCATCGAGTATTTATCTGCGTCGTTCCAGTCAACCAGTTGACCAATATCGATTGGCATACTTGTGCCGCGTTTGCCGGCCGACGCCATGTAGACGGTGAGGTCATCGTAACTGGCGATCGCGTCGATCTTCTCGAAAACGCTGGCAAGTGGCGCAACCCCGCGGTCGTTGCGGGTCTCCATGTCCAAAAACGACTTGTAGAGATCACCCACTTTCTGTTCGTCGCTACCCTTCGCGAAATCGCCAGTCGCGGCCTCATCGACGATCGCCTTGACGTCTTCCTGCGCTTCGTCACGAAGAATGATGAAACCACCATAGTTTGATTTGTCGCCCGGTATTTCCGTCTCTTTGACCCACGTACCATTCATGTAGGCAAAGAAATCGTCGCCCGGCTTGATGCTCTTATCCATAGCGTCGAGATCCAGGCCCGAACCCAGGACCATGGGCGCAGCGGTTTCGTCGACGATGGGCGGCGCGTCCTGCTGCCCGCAAGCGGCCAGTGCCAGCAGTGCGGCAGCACCCGTCATGATTTTTTTCATTTGGTCTACTCCAGGCGCGATCTCGACATATGCGTGGTCGCGCTCATTCTGTTTGGCATTAATCTGAATGGCCGGCCGCTGGGATTAGCCCCCGGCTGGCGATGCTTAATGGACCGCAACGATACACGTTTGTTTCACAGCCTGTCGCCATTCTCAAGGCGAAAAGAGGCGGCAAACAGGGATCTAACCGCTCTTGTTGGATGAACGATGCTGGTCTGATGGCAATTCAGCCAGGGACAGTCCTCTTAAGGACAGTCCCTGGCCCGGCGGGTTATTATCTTCGGACTTGTCAGCGAGATTCATATGGATCTTAAAAGCCTAATCGAACGAATACCCAAGGCAGAGCTTCATCTGCACATCGAGGGAACGCTTGAGCCCGAGATGATGATGAAACTGGCGCAAAGGAATCGAATTTCGCTTCCCTACTCAAACGTGGCTGAGATTCGGGATGCGTATAATTTTTCCAATCTCCAGACGTTTCTGGATATCTACTACGCAGGCGCTCAGGTACTCAAGGAATCGCAGGACTTCTACGACCTGACCTGGGCGTATCTCGAACGCGCTGCCGAAGACAATGTTCGTCATGTGGAAATATTTTTTGACCCGCAGACGCATACAGAACGCGGCGTCGATTTCGCGACCGTGGTCGATGGCATTTTCCGCGCATTGCTGGATGGCGAGTCCCGACTGGGCATCACCTTCAGGCTGATTATGTGTTTCCTCAGACATCTCAGCGAAAGCGCTGCCATGGCGACGCTCGAGGAGGCCCTGCCCTTCAAAAACAAGATTTACGCGGTTGGCCTGGACTCGTCGGAAGTCGGACACCCGCCGTCGAAGTTCGTGCGCGTTTTTGACCGTGCCCGGCAGGAAGGCTTCTTGACCGTTGCCCATGCAGGAGAAGAAGGACCACCAGAATATATTCATGAGGCGCTGGATTTACTGAAAGTCGAGCGAGTTGATCACGGCGTGCGCTGCGTCGAGGATCCGGCTCTGGTTGACCGTTTGGTCGACGAACAGGTTCCGCTGACTGTTTGCCCTTTATCAAACGTCAAACTGCGCGTCTTTGATACTCTTGAGCAACACAATTTGAAGCAGCTCCTGCAGCGCGGACTTTGTGTGACGATTAATTCCGACGATCCCGCATACTTCGGCGGCTACATTGGCGAGAATTATCTTCGTATCCAACAGGCGCTCGATTTGACTGCCGCCGACATTTACACGCTGGCGAAAAACGCGTTTATGGCAAGCTTCCTGAGCGAGGCAGACAAACAGCGTTACATTGACGAACTCGATCAGGCAATGAGTTCACCCTGACGCAAACGCACACAAAACCGGGGTCGAACCGAGATTATGGGTATCGCCTAGTGCGGATCGACCGCTTTATTCTTCAAGCAGGTGGCCGAGATCTAATTCGTGAATGACTGCGGTCACAACCTGCAGGTCATCTTCAAACCCCGCCATCGAGTGATTGTCATCCTGCGCGTCTTCGGCAAGGACGAAATAGTTGATGGCAAGTTGCGTTAGTCGGTGCTGGCGCTCGTCAGGCTCGGCGGGAAGAGCATCGAGGAGTTTTCGACATAGAGCGGCGATACGCCTGGCGACATCGTAATCGACGAACTCGTCATTCGATGAGTGGGTGTCGAGCTCCTCAACATACTGCTGTAACTCGTCCGAAAGAACTTTAACTGAAACCAGCGCCTCCCCGGCGAGCTGCTCGGCAATGCGGCGCGTCCTCGGGTCCAACTGGGAAAATTGCATATCGATGGTGGTATTACTCCAAAAACGTTGTCGAACCAGGTTAATCGAGATTCGCGGCTAGAGCCGCTACTACTTTGCTTTTTGCGGCGACTAAAGATCGCTGCTAAAGCCGCTCCCGCCGGGCCAGGTTTAAGGCCGCCAGTTAGTAGCCGACCATGAAACGCTGCCTAACGAATTTCCGGTTTTCCAATTCGTCGACTGCAGCCGCAGCAAGGTCGGCTACATCAATCCTGCTTTTTCCATCAGCGTCGTAAAGATGCTCAGTCGTTGACGTTCGGTATTGGCCGGTGGCATTCGTAGCCGTAATACCCTGCGGCGTCCAGCCGGTTATCTCGTATGCCGGCGTTATCACGGTCCAGTCTATATCGGATGCGCGATATGCCTCGAGCGCGACCAGGTGACCCATCAGCATGGCAAAAAACGGCGTGCCGGGCTCAGCCGGCATGGGCAATTTCGCCACCATCTCTTCTTTGTCTTCATAGACCGATGTGGCACCTCCCACCTGGATGACGTACGGGGCACTATCCATTCCGCTCAATGCCGATATAGCGGTCCTCGCTGCTCGCGCATGGGTAGTATTTTCCGGTTCACTCTTGCCAGCGTCTCCCCGCACGGAAATCACGATCGAATCCGTACCGTGGGCCAGTGCTGTGAATGACTCGACGTCCGTCACGTCACCCTGCACAGCTGAAAAGTTCTCGTGTTCAGCGGTCAGATTCCCGGGGTTTCGTGACACGCCAATCACCGTGTGGCCGCGCTCCAGCGCTTCGTCCACGATCAGGCCACCGATTTTGCCACTTGCGCCGTAGACGACGATCGTCAGTGTCCCGTCGTCGTTCGCTGCAAATGCCGCATTGCTCAATACAACCAACGCGAACATCGTTGAAATCAGGGATCGATAAATTCGTCGCATGATACGACTCCTACGTCAGAATGAATGGGTACACGCCTGCCATGAATTCCAGCCCGGCCAGCATACATTGAGGCAATAAGAATGCCCATTCTTCGGGCATGGTCCTCGCTTCAAAGGAGTAACAAGGGAGTGAGCCGAATTTAACTCAACGCATAAAATCGATTCGCCTCTTCTTATTCAGGATTTGATCGATTCAACGATCTTCAGGGCGCCCCGTGTAACGAAGTCGGCATCGGTGCCCGCGCAGATGAGACAGTAACCGTCTTCAATCAAGGGCCTGACGCTCTCCGCGGTGACACCGAAGTACCCCAATGGCAGCGCTTTCTGCCGGCAGGCCGTGCCTACCCGGTCGATCGCGGCACGCACCTCGGCGTCATCAAGCTGGCCAGTCTTACCCATGCTGGCGGACAGGTCGTAGGGCCCCACGAAGATCGCGTCGACGCCCTCCACACCTGCGATCGCGTCGATATTGTCGACTGCGTCGATATGCTCGACCTGCAGGATGAGCACAATCTCGTCGGTCGCCCGCTCCATGTAGTCGCCGAAATCCAGACCATAGCCATGCGCCCGTGCCAGGCCGATACCGCGCCGCCCTATTGGCGGATAACGCGTCCAGGCGACCGCTTCCTGGGCCTGCTCGGCGGAGTTGATCATCGGCACGATGATCCCGTCGGCGCCGATATCCAGCGCCTTCTTGATGTGAACCTCGCTGCAGGATGGCACGCGCAGTACGCAGGCACACCGACCGCTCACCGCCTGCATCACACGCTGCCAGTCGAGTATTGACGCCGGACCATGCTCACCATCGAGGAACAGCCAGTCGAAACCGCACTTAGAGATCATTTCGGCAATCTCGGGCGACGGCAGCGTTAGCATCGTGCCGAGCAGCAGTTCCTGCTGTTTCAGGCGGTTGGCGAAGTTACTCATAACATCCTCAACAGTGGGCTCGCTTCGTGAGCCCAGCTTTCACCCTAACCATTCTAATGATTGGGCAGTATCATTGCCTGGCCCACATGCCGGTTGAGCCCGATCCGACCATTACTCATAACCATCAACGGGTTGTGCAGCACCGAGGGTTGCTCTAAAGGGTTCCTGTCAAAGACCAGCAGATCTGCCTCCAGTCCAGCCTCGATGATGCCTGTCTGGCCTCCCAACCCGTATGCTTCAGCTGACTTTATTGTTGCTGCCTGCAATGCCTCCAAGGGAGTCATGCCAAACTCAACGAAGGCGTTGATCTCGCCCGCAACGCGATAAACGCTTTCCGGTCCATAACCCGAGTCAACCGCAGTCAGTATAGTAATGCCCATCTCATGTCCCTTACGGATCATGCGACCGAGATTTTCAACAAGGTGCGGCCATCGTTGTCGGGCGATTGGCGTGTTGTAATCGTCATGCGGAAGTTGAAAACCCGTTACTGAAATATACGTCGGTACCCATAGCGTGCCGTTCTCCTTCATTAGACGAAGCCCTTCATCATCGACGTAGGAAGCGTGCTCGAGGCTTGCACATCCCGCCTTGATTGCGGCAATGATCACTTCGACGCCATGCGCGTGACAGGACACGGGGATGTCATATTTTGCAGCTTCATCAACGATGGCTGACAATTCGTCATGATCGTAGACGAGGGTCAGTGCGTCAGGTCCCCCGGTACGGGATGACAACCCGCCGGAACGGGTCTTGATCCAGTCAACTCCTCGATCGGCATTGATGCTGACCACATCTCGCAACGCTGCCTCACCGTGCAGCTCCTTGTTCGCATATTTGTAGAGCCGGGAATCCGCCAGAATCGCATCGGTATTTCCCAGCTCCGGCGTCACATAAACACCGGCTGCGAGAATATCTGGCCCAACCAGAAGACCGGACTTGACCATTTTCTTTAGCGCAACATCGGGGTAGCCACGAACGCTTGCGCCTTTCGCAGTCGTCACGCCCGAGACAAGCGCACGCTGCGCCGCTGCCATAGTACCGCCGTGATAATGGCCCTCGAAAAATCCGGGCGTGACATAGAGTCCCCGCAGGTCGACAACTTCGGCCCCCGCCGGCGGTCGATCGTTGCCGACGGAAACGATCAGCCCGTCATTCACAGTTACCGTGACATTTCGCAGTATTTCCCCGCTGCGCACGTTGACCACGTTGGCATTGGTCATCGCGACGTGCACCTGCGGAATAACACCCTGGACATCCGCCAGTGCTTGCCGCTTATCGAGTGCCGGTCGCAGATATGGGTCTTGCGCCAACGCAATACTGCCGGGCAATATGCTGACGAAGATTATTGTTCTTATGAACGTACGAAACATCATGCTCTCCTCAAGTTCATTGTGTAACAGCGCAGCAGCCCGGACATCCATCAGTTAGCAACGGAATTGATCGGGAACGCATCTGCCTGATTCTCGATCATCCAGCGGCGGCAAACAATGGCGAGCCGCCGACTCATATCTCGGAACCCGAACCGGGATTTGATCGGGACATTCTTGATTCCGATTCTGTTCAGCCGCGGACATCGTCTAACAGACTACCGATTAATTAGGAATGTCCCCATTTGATCGGTGCATTCAGGCGGAGAATACAGCCCGGTCGTATTTGCCCTATGCTGCTCCCTCATCCATGCCAGAATTGAGCGCTTCTCAACGAACCCCGTCGGAGAGGATGACAAAAGATGATAATTACCCGCCTTTACCGAATAGCCATTCTTGTGACGGCCATTTCTGCAATGCTGGCTGCCTGTGGTGAGACTGGATCAGACACGGCAACTACCGGAGAAATGATCCCGACCACCGGTCCGGCGAGCGGCGCCCTGGTCGTGGCCGGCGGCAATATCAAAGACCTGACCATCTTCGAGCGATTCCTCGAACTGGCTGGTGGTCCCGAAGCGCCCATCGTTGTCGTGCCTAGCGCAGCCGAGGGTGACGTCAACGACCTTGACTGGGATTTCCTGGAGGAACTCCGCAAAGTCGGCGCGTTGGATTTGACCGTCCTGCACACGAGGGATCCGGCAGAGGCCGACACTGAAGCTTTCGTCGCACCCCTGCAGCGAGCCAGTGGCGTTTGGTTCATTGGCGGCAGGCAATGGCGAATTGCCGACTCGTACCTGGGCACTCGAACCGAGAGAGAATTTCGAGCCGTGCTGGATCGCGGCGGCGTCATTGGTGGTTCGTCGGCCGGCGCAACGATCCAGGGCTCATACCTTGCTCGCGGCGATTCAGACACGAACACAATCATGATGGGCGATCACGAGCAGGGTTTCGGCTATATCAAGAACGTGGCGATCGATCAGCATGTCCTGGTGAGAAATCGTCAGTTCGACTTGATCGAGATCATCGAAGCCCATCCGGAACTTCTCGGCCTGGGAATTGATGAGGACACCGCAATCGTAGTTGAAGGAGACGAATTCGAGGTCATTGGCCAGGGCTACGTGGCCATCTATGACCGCAATACGATCGTTGGGCGTGACGGACAGTTTTATTTTCTCGCGCCGGGCGACCACTTCAACATGGTGGACCGACAGCCAACGCGCCCCGATGACGATTCGGAACCGTTTGCCGTCATCCGAACGGACTCACGGCATTGAGCCAGGCAGCAATACAAAAAAGAGCGAGCTCGTGAACATCGCAACCATATCGGTGCCCCAACTCGCCATTTCCTTTCTACCCGTCGCCGTCGTCGTCTTTCTAATGTGGCGCTGGAACCAGGGTCACGGTCGTGCATTGCAGGCCATCGCGAGAATGCTGTTGCAGCTGACCCTGATCGGCTACGTCCTTGTCTACATATTCCAGACAGAATCCGGGCTGGTTGTTACGGGTGTCTTGAGCGTCATGCTGGTCGCCGCAAGCTGGATTGCATTGAACACCGTCGACCTGCCCAAAGGCTCGCTTTTTCCCTCCTCGCTGGTGTCCGTCGTGATCGGCGGCGGGACTACCCTGTTACTGATTACTCAGGGCGTATTGCAACTCGATCCCTGGTATCAACCGAGCGTTATCATTCCCCTTGCTGGCATGATCTTTGCGGCCAGCATGACCAACATCAGCCTGGCGCTGGAGCGACTGCATGCGGAAATCGGCAACGGCGCAAGTTTTCACAACGCACGTGACAAGGCATTTCGAACCTCGATGATCCCGGTGATTAACTCGTTTCTTGCTGTCGGCCTGATCTCATTGCCAGGCATGATGACCGGACAGATTCTATCGGGCGTATCACCCCTCATTGCCGTGCGCTACCAGATCATGGTGATGTGCATGATTTTCGGCGCAGCGGGGCTTTCCACGGTGTGCTTTCTGGTGATGATTCGAAAGACTGAACACTTCAGGGAGGTACAGTAATGCACACAAAATCGAGCACCGCGGCTTAGTCACCTATTCTCTTAAGTTAATGTCACAACTTATTGTTATATAGATCTTTTAATCTAATTCTGATGGAGATACTTGCCTACCTGCCTGCCGTCGCGCGCCGGTATGATCAGCCCATCCCATTCAGCGACCAGTCCCGGTGCACTGACCCTCGCTTGCGCGCTAGAATGTCCTGTCATTCGCTACCTGTCCTCCCGCATGCTGAATCCTGGCCTTAGCAATACGCCCACGAATGTTGAACTCGCGGCCCGCAATCGCAGCTTCGACCTGCGCGAGTCGCTTGCCCGTGACTGGCATGGCGGCCACGCGTTCCAGACAGCGTTCTTCAATGCCCTGTCGCTGTCGTTCCCCAGTGGCGAGAAGTTTTTCGTCGACAGCGTGAAACACTTCCTGCCGCGCATCGAAGATCCCAAGCTCAAGAGCGACGCCGCGGTGTTCGTGCAGCAGGAGTTCATCCATCGACGGGAACACCAGCGTTACAACGAAGTACTCGCCGAGGCACGTGGTTTCGATCTCGATAAACTCGAAGCGCTTTTTATCCGTGAAATCGATCGAGCGAACAAGGAACCACCGATGGTGCAATTGGCGGCAACGGTCGTGCTCGAGCACATTACGGCGATGTTCGCGGCGGGCTCGATGCGCAATTCGGCGTGGATGGGCGGCGCTGATCCAGTGATGGCTGATCTCTGGCAATGGCACGCGGTCGAGGAGACCGAGCACAAGTCAGTGGCTTACGACGTGTTCCTGGCCTGCGGTGGCGACCGGAAAATGTTGCGTCAGATCATGCGTATCGTTCGAGTTCGCTTCCCGTACCACGTATTCATTACGATTTGCCGTATGCGCCGAATGGAAGGCAAGCCTGCGTTGTCGCTGTCGTTCTGGCGCGAGGGATATGCGTTCCTGTTTGGTCGCCACGGCATCATCCGAGAAGTGGCCAAGGATTTTCGGCTGTTCTACCGCGACGATTTTCACCCCTGGATGATCGACAACCGCGACATGTTGCGTCAGACGATCGCGACGCTGGGTTGAACAGCATATCAGGCAGTATCAGCAGCAGAAGACTTTGTGCCCTTCTTGCATTGCCCGTTGCCAAGACGACACAATGACTTGTGTTCCGCAAAAATCTGCCTGGGCCGCTGCAGCGTTCAGAACAGGTCCCGGGTTGCCTGATCGATCATGAAAAAGTTGTCGAACCTCTGTCGGGAGATCTACCACGGAGACACACCGCGAGCCCTCCGGGCACGCTACCTGTTTATTATCCTCGATCTGGTGGTCGTCGGTTACTTCGTGGTCACGACCTTTATCGAACCCCACCAATGGATCATCTACGTGGACATGGTCATCGGCGTGATTCTGACGGTCGAGTTTGCAGCCAGGTTGATCGCCAACCCTGACCGCGGGGAATTTCTCGCCAGGCCCATGACTATTTTGGATTTCATAGTCATCGCGTCACTCTTCGTGCCGGCGCTGATTGGCAACTTCACATTCCTGCGGCTGGTGAGATCATTGAGGTTGCTGCGCTCTTACGCCGTGGCGCGGCAGTTACGGGGCCATTCGCGATTTTTTGCAAGAAACGAAGATGTGATCTTCAGCGTGCTCAATCTGATGGTCTTCATATTCGTCGTGACCGCTACCGTCTACGTGCTCCAGGTACCGGTGAATGACTCGATCAATAACTACGTCGATGCACTGTATTTTACGATCACGACGCTGACGACGACCGGCTTTGGCGACGTGACGCTGGTGGGTAGCACCGGCCGGCTACTGGCAGTGGTCATCATGATCGTCGGCGTGGCCTTGTTTATCCGGCTGGTACAGACCATCTTCAGGCCGAAACGAACACACTACGAATGCCCGGATTGTGGACTAACGCGACACGAACTGGATGCAGTGCACTGCAAACACTGTGGTCGACAGTTACATATCCGAACCGAAGGCATTACACAATAAGAACGCGCGTGGTGGCCGAATCGAGGCTTTTTGCAGCCTTCGTTTCGGCACAGGTGTCGTGTTACCCGATTTGCTCGTCGAGGGCGTCTTCTATCGCTGACCTTATTGGGCCTTCCATCATCATCAGAGCGAAACCCAAACGGACGTGCAGCTCAATTCTCGTGTCTGAAACCGCAATCTGACCATTCACGCCGCTGCCACTGAACCTCAATTCGTCGTCGCGCCACTCTGACCTTAGCGAGAACTGTTTCTCGAGTGTCGCAGCAACTTGGACCACACGGTTCTTTGCCTCATCGACGCCTAGATCATGGCTTCGGGAAATTCGCATGCGGGAAGGCCCTCATTATTGGATTTCTAGTGTGACCACCCTAGATTTGGCGCCTAGCATTGTACCCATCGAAACACTCTGAAACCAATAGGATGACATCATGGCAAAGCGAAAACGACAATCAAAACAGAAAGATAGTGGCGGTCGTACCGCTGAGATCGCAGATCAGCTTGAGCATGTATTTCTGGCCGGGCTCGGCGCGCTTGCCAACACCCAAAAAGCCGGCAGCAAGGCGTTCGATACGCTCGTAAAACAGGGCGAGTCCTTTAGAAAGGACGCAACGAACAAGACCGAAACCCTGATAAACGACGTGCAGGATGCCATTCGCGATATGACTGACGATGCACAATCCAAGGCGACCGGGCTGCTTGACCATATGCGCGAAACCCCCCAGATGGACAAATTGCAAACTGTCTTTGACTCACGCATCGATGACGCGCTCGATCGGCTCGGCGTTGCAAGCAAGCACGATGTTGCCAAACTGAATGCCAAGCTGGACCGGGTGCTCAAATCCGTCGCAAAACAGAAACCCGCCAGGAAAAAGGCAGCGAAGAAGACCGTCAAGAAAGCAGCCACCAGGAAGGCCCCGGCCAAGCGAAGTGCCAAGAAGGTAGCCAAGAAACCGGCCTCTAAAAAGAAAGTTTCGAAAAAGAAAGTTTCGAAGAAGGCTGTTTCAAAAAAGCGCAGCTGATTTAATTCTAGTGTGAACACCCTAAAACTGCACGTTAATGTTCAATCGCAATTTGGTTCAAAACTATATCTCAGGAGTATCAAGAAATGGCCGCACAGAAAATGGCCCGCAAGTCAAAAGCACAGGCCCAGTCAATTGTCGATCGATTTGAAGGGACTATTGTCGAGCAACCAATTATCGTCGCCAACAAGGCGTTCCTTGCTGGTCTCGGCTTAGCCTCACAGGTTCAGTCGGACTTCGATGCGAAGTTCGAAGCGCTTGCCAAAGACGGCGAGAAGGTTCGCAACCAGGCTCAGAACTCACTCGACAGCCTGAGCAACCGTGTCCTCAAACAGGTCAAGGAAACCCGCAAGCAGGTTTCAAAGCGCGCTGAGTCTGCGGTCAAAACCGTGCTCGAATACTCGCCGGTCGCGACGACCAGTGACCTCAGAAAGCTAAACAGCAAGCTTGACAAATTGCTTGCTCAGGTCGCCAAGTAATCCCCCATTTTTTACTGGTGACATTATATGGGCCGCAGCTGCGGCCCTTTTTTTATCGCCGCCCCGTAGCGCTTGCAATCGGCTCCCCGATTGGACTAGCGGTAGTGCTCTGCCAGTGCCGCAAGCTGTTGCGACGCCTCTTGAGTTGAATGCGGCGACAATATACCGAGCACGGATCGTGCAATTCTCAATCCAGCCATATCGGTCGACGATCCGGAGCCCGATATCTCGTCATAGCGCTCCGAGAACAGTGCGATAACGACCAGGTTGCGGCAGACAACGGGTACTTCACTGTCGTCGACCTCCAGATAACCGTTTTGCCTCAACGCTTCGACATAGAGTTGCATGACTGCCGTAAGCCCCTTCGAAAACGCCTTAAGCGCGTGACCTACCTTCGGGTAGACGGAAACCAGCGTTTCCATATCGCGAAGCAGGAATCGATAGACCGCAAGCACTTCCAACAACAAATGCAGGAACGCCCAGAAACGATCAATCGTGATGTCGTTGCTTGTCGGCGGTTCCAGAACGTGACGAACGTCGGCCTGAAACTCGGCCAGCAGCGCTTCGACCAGCATCGACTTCTTTTTGAAATGATAGTGCAGATTGCCAGGACTGATGTCGGCTTCATTCGCGATATCATTGGTCGTCGTGTTTGGCTCGCCGTACTCGTTGAATAACGACAGGCTCGCGACAAGGATTCGGGTTCTTGTGTTGCGCTTCATGGTTACCGGATCCAATTATCGTAATGCAGCAACAAATGCGTCCGAAAGAAAAGCGAATTTTCGGATCGAGTCATGCCTGGACTATGTCAGAAAACTCGCCCATACGTCCAATATCCACCATGCACTGATTGCGGGCATTGTGCCGCCGGGCTAATACCGTGGCCATCACAATTGCAAGGGCTCGCCCCGAATTCTTTTACCGTATACTGTGTGATTTACAACTATGAATGGCGTACATACAACACAGCATGGTTTCATTACGAACAAAGCGATTGCAGAAGGACATGGATGCGGCCACGTCATATGACGAGTGGAAAGATGCAGCCGTTGCCTATGATGAAAGTGCAGGCCTCAACCGTTGGAAGTCCAACGATGAATCAACCGAATTTGATTACACGTCCATTCGGCGCCGACTTAAAAGGCTGCGCAAGCTGCGCGCCAAGAAAGACTATGCCGCAATATTGTATGCGCTGAATGAGGGCGTTCACGGCAATATAGATGGTATGGGTCGCGCCGAGCTTTATGGCAAGGCAAAATTCGGGACGAAGGCACTCATCGTTGACTACATAAACGAAGTGACGGGGGCGCTTGAGCTCCTGGCGAGTCCCGCGGCAAAAAGCATACCCAGGAAAGAGCGGCTGGTTTTTTTCAACCGGGCTCAGCATTGCTATGGCAGTTCAGCGTTGATGATGAGCGGCGCCGGCTCATTCCTGTTTTTTCATATCGGTGTCGTCAAGGCGCTATGGGAACAACGCCTATTGCCGGACATTCTTTCGGGCAGCAGCGGTGGCGCAATTGTCGGTTGCCTGGCAAGTACACATTCCGATAAGGACCTCAAAAACATCTTTGATCCGGAAAACCTGGTGCACGAGATCGAACAGGACGAAAGCATTCTGCGACATCTCTCGGCAGTGACACCGAGTATTGCGACGCCAGAGGAGGTACGCACCGTCCTTGAACGCCTGATTCCTGATCTGACGTTTCAGGAAGCGTACAAACGTACGGGCCGGCATCTGAACGTTTCGATTGCCGCGGCCGAACGGCACCAGACATCGAGATTGCTGAATGCGATCACGACGCCGAATGTCTACGTACGCGACGCGATCATGGCTTCCGCGGCCGTGCCTGGTTTCTTCCCGCCAGTCGCGCTGGCGGCAAAGAACGACCAGGGTGAGCGGCAGGCTTACATGCCATCTCGCAAGTGGGTTGACGGGTCATTGAGCCATGACCTGCCTGCCAAAAGGCTTGCTCGCATTTATGGCGTCAACCATTTTATCGTCAGCCAGGTCAATCCACATATCTTTCCATTCATCACGGATACGACTGGCGAACAAGGCTTGCTATCAACCATCAAACTCGCCACCGGCCGAACGGTCCGCACCTGGGTAAACGCGACCGCAACGATTCTGGAGAAACCCTTGTCGATAAGCCCAATGGCGACTCGGGTGACCAACGTCGCGCTCGGCATCATCAACCAGGATTACGTCGGCGACATCAATATTCTGCCAGACCAGCGTTTTTTTAACCCGCTGAAATTACTCGCACACCGGTCCACTGAAGAGATTATCGAGCTGATCACCATGGGTGAAAAAGCCACCTGGCCGAAGATCGAAATGATTCGGATTCAAACCAGGATCAGTCGAACGCTCAGCAGGATACTCAAGGACTTTGATCGCCGCGCGCCACAGGCCGATCGCCGTTCACTTTCGGCGGCGTCTTGACGGTCCGCGTTTTTTTGCTGGCACGCTTCTTCTTCACAGGCTTTGTCGCACGCATCAGTTCTGCGAGTGACTTCTTAAGGCACGTCAGGAAGAAGCGGATATCCGGCAAGACTTCCCTGGTCGACGTAATATTGAAGGACACGTGCCCGTCATAGCTTGGCGTCGCTATAAAAAGACCCATTCCGTTCACGAGCGGCGCCATCCCGTAATGGCCCACTTGCCGGGCACCGTTCATGTACAACGGTACCTGGGGCCCGGGCACGTTGGAGATGAACAGGTTGCACATCTGCGCGGCTGCACCGGCGCGTAAGACGAGACGGCTCGCCAATACCTGGGTCGCGGCCGGCACATGTTTGCTTAAGTCCGTCATCACCCGTGCAGACACGCCGGCTCTTGCCGTCTTGCTCTTCTGGGTCGCTGCCATTACAAGCTGCAATCGTTCGACCGGGTTGTCGATATTCGTGTAAATCGGCGCAGTCATCGAGGTGACGTGGTTGCTTTTAACTTCGCCACCCGATTCGGCGCCCTGGCGCGCATTGATCGGTACCCAGGCCACCAGCGACTCCTCGGGCAACTCACCATGGCGCAGGAGGTACTTGCGCAATCCGCCGCCGCAGACCGCAAGAATGACATCGTTGATCGTGCTGTCCGGCACCAGGAGTCGTATCGCTTTGAGATCGCTTAGCGGAACCCTTATTGCGTCAAACATCTTGCTTGGCGAAACGGGACCATTGAATCGTGTTTCAGGCACGCGATACTTTTGTTCTTTTGGCAACCGGATCGCGTCCTGCGCCAGTTGGTACAAATTGGGCGCGGCGCGCATAACAGCGTCGATCATACCGATCGGCGAACGAACGGTATGCCAGGCCGCACGAACGCCCATGTCCAGCAAGCTCGGCATGGGACTGCGTGACAGTTTCGCGGAATTCAGCGGTATTGCCGGCGTTCCCTTGTTATCGATGTCAGCCATGGCGCCGAAAAATTTGGCGAGCGAGGTGCCATCAGCCGCAGCGTGGTGGATTTTCGTCGCTATCGCGTAACTGCCCTTTGGAAGTCCCTCGATGTTGTCAAGGCCTTCAACGACGTACATTTGCCACAGGGGGCGGCTCATGTCCAGGGGTCGTGAGTGATAGCGCGCCATGTGTATGGTGAATTGTCGCCAATCGCCTGGCTCCGGCAAACGACCATGTCTAACGTGATACTCGAGATCGAAGCTATGATCGTCAACCCAGTAGGGAAAATCGAGTTCCAGGGGCACGCGCACAAGCTTCCGCCTGAACACTGGATTCATATGCAGGCGACTGCTGACATGCTGCAGAATATCCTTGAATCGAACGACCTCTTTTCCGGGCACGGTCGTCGGATCAAAAATTCCAATCGACGTGATATGCGTCAGATTGTTGTCCGACTCCATGTACAGGAACTGGGCGTCTTGCCCGCTCAATTGGTCCACTAGAACTTCTCCGACATCAAGGACGCGCCTCTTGATCGCTATCGCTGGATATTGACACTTTGGGCGCTGCGCGCTTTTTTACCTTCCCGGGCTTCGTATTCGAGGTAGCATTCGACCTGGCTTTCGACTTGGTGCCGGGTTCATCCGTTGATGTTTTGATAATCACCTCGGTCTTCTTTTGATCCAGCGCCAGCAGATACATATTTCTCACGTCAGTGACATGTGCATCGATCGTGGCCACCGACCAATTACTTGTATCAACCGGCGGCAGAACCTCGACGTCCACTGTACCTGGATGGTAAATCACATCCCCTTTCGGCTGCACATCGTTCGAGTTGTGAATGACGATCGGTACGATCGGTACGCCAGCCTGCATCGCTAAATGAAAAGCGCCCTTTTTGAATTCGGCGAGCTTGGGTGTTACCGCCCGCGTTCCTTCTGGCGACAAGCAAACTGATTTACCCTCGATACGCATTGTGTCCACGAGCTGCGTCAATGTCTCAATTGCGCTTGCAGAATGCTTTCTGTCAATTAAAACCATGCCGGCGGCTTCCATGACTCTGCCGACCACAGGAATATCACCAATCTCGCGTTTGCCGACGCCGGTTATGTCCCGGCGCATCAATCGCGCCACAACAACCAGGTCGACGTTGCTCTGATGATTGAATATGAATACCGCCGGGCGATGTGACCACAGGTGTTGTTCGCCCACGATATTCAGGTTCAGCCCGATTAGCGCACTGGCGGTATCAGCGAACAACGACACCGAGAAATTTAATGCATCGCGTTTAGAGCCTGTGAGCGCCCAGATCGGAAAACCTGCGAGAAATGAACCGACGAGACTAACCGGCACCATCGCCGAACGCAGGAGACCTGCGATGTGTGGCTGACCGCGGCTTCCGAACCGACGCACAGGCCAGCCGCGCTGTTCGGCAACTGCAAGCAGCTTGTTGTTCGGATTTAATGGCCGCGGATTGCCGACACGCTCGAGCAACTGGATGTCGTCATAGCTGTCAGAGTAAAAATAGCTATTGTCGAGATCGGCCCCGAATCGCTCCGCGAGTGATTCGGCGGCAGTCACTTTGCCTGGACCAAAGCACGTTGGCTGCACAACAGCACCGGTAAAAGCACCGTCCTTCACCTCGAGCTCGGTACACAGCACGTGTTCGACGCCAAGCTCGCGCGCAGCCGGCCGGACCTGGTACGGGGTCGCGGAAGAAATGATTGCAACCGTGTGGCCCTTTTTGAGATGTGCGCGGATCAGCGCACGAGACTCCGGGTATATCAGGCGAGCGATGTGCGATACGAACAACTCTTCACCGAAGTTCGCGTAGCTGTCCTCCCTGATACCGCGCAGAAACTGAGACGCCGCAATCATCATCGCGGAGAAGCCGACGTCGCCGAGACCGAAACTCGCCATCGCGCTCAGCAGCTCCACCAGCTCACGAGGCGACAGGTGCCCTCGCCTGATTTGCTCCTTGATGAAGGCCATCACGGAGTATCCCGAGATGACGGTACCGTCGAAGTCGAAAAACGCGCCGATCTCTGGGCCGTCGGGCAGCTTAAGAACCTCGGCTACGACATCGTGGTGGGGCGACATACTAATCCTCCTGTGGGCCGGTAACTATACAAGGAATCGGGTCCGCGAGTAATGTCCGCAGGCTATGGGATATTAGGCCCGCGCCGCCAAATGCGGCGAACCAGGCTGAATAGAAATATGCTGGTATACATTGCGTGGAAAGGCCGCTTTCGAATCGAGCCGGATCTCCGCGTAGCCAGCCCATCAGGCGCGGTCTTGCAGCCACCTGCGCACCTGGGCATACACGTCTGGGTGACTCAGGAGTTCGCGGTGCCCCATTCCGTATCCAACCCATTGGCGATTCTTCGGAATTAACAGTGCTCGCGAGGCATCGCGATGTCGCCCAAGCGCGCTGTCCAGCGGCACGAGCCCGTCTCCGATCAGTCGCTCACTCAGCTTGCTGCGCTTTGCTGCACGCACTGCAGCCGCCGCATAGCATTTCACGCCAGTGGGCAACGGCACAGCATGTTCCTCAGCCGAGATTGCGCCATGGCGCAGGTCAGTGATACCCGCGCTACGAGCCTTGCTTAAACTTGTGAACGGTATCGAGTACGGGCTTAAACCCAGCAGAAGTTCGAGCCCGTGACCACCCCGCTCCAACGGCGCACCGTGGTGCGGCGTGCCAAGGAAAACCAGCTTGCGAAGATACTTCGGCCACACGTGCGCAGCCACGCGAGCGTGATGACAGGCGCTGCGGGCGACGAGTCCGCCCATACTGTGCCCCATGATCGCAACTTCATCCACAGGCGATGCCCAGTTGGCGATCAGCGTCTCAAGCAGTTCGGCAAGCGCGCGGCCGTTGCTCGCGATAGGCAAGCCGCTGTTATAGCGCAAGTACAGCGGCAGACATTCGAGCTCTTCGGCCAGCGCTGCGCCGTGGTCGTGACCGTTGTGATTCCACTGTCGGTCGTTCATGCAGAGCCCGTGCACCAGTACGAGGAGCCTGTTCACCGGCGTGATATCACTGTGCTGCTCGAACGTGCTCCCGGGATTGCCGGGGTCGACAGGTCGGCCCCGATAACGAAGGCTCATGTCGATGGCGAGCGGATTTCCCGTTCGTAAAAGGTAGTCGCCATACACGCCGTTCGCCGCGGAACGGTATGCCTCAATGGCCGGGGAAGACTCACCCTCTGGCAGCAGCAGCGTCACCGGAGCAAGACTGGCGTCGATCGCCTGTCCAACGAGGCGAACGCCCGCTCGAACACCGCGATATACGAGGCCGGAAATCCCTCTTGGGCGACCGGACGCCGAATCACCCATGGGCCCCGGCCGCAACTGTATGGTGCGGTGCATCTTCTCGACGACGCCGACGACTGCGTCCGTCGCGTCGACCGCCATACGCGTGGCGCCGCGGAGATCCGCTAGCTGCGAGCGGTTCGGGATCGGCATTTTGTTCATCTTCCTAATGTCAGTTACGTGCACAACGGTTACTTCCCGATCGCAGCGGCAAGGCCCTCAGGGTCGGCGACGCTGACCCACAGCATGGAGTGGTCCTTGAAGCCGATGACTTTTGGCACCTTGTTCACGAATGCGATGCTCAATCCCTTGTGATGGTTTGTGCCGAAGGTGAGTCCGTCGTCGGTAAAGCTGAGCCGCAGACCAACCGCGGTGTACCAGCGGTGCGGACCGGTGATAAGGGTGTGGTCGACATTGTCGAGCGTGGTCTTCACGTTGAATCGTCCGAAGGTCGCAATGAGGTCGCCTTTGTCAGAAACATCGACGCCGTCATCGTCTCCCACCCCCAGCGCGAAGAATAGTGCGGCCCAGCGCTTGTCCAGCCGGTACGGAAAGTGCTTTGTTGTCATGACGCTTGAGTCCGGCGCGGCGAAGCCGCCCTGTTGAGTTCACTACTGACTATCCGAAATTCATAAATACAGGTGAATCGGCGCGTAGGTGTCATCGTAGCTGATCCAGTGATGCCGTGTAGATTCTCTCGAAAACCTCGACCATGCGAATCTCGATTTCGCCCAGAAAGTGTTCAATATCGGGGATCTGTTTAAACGTTCGATAGCCGTTTTCCAGGAATTCCTGAAGCGCCCCGAACCCGCCGGCGTGGGCGGGCATCCTCATAACGCGAAGGGTCATGCCAATCATTGGGATATGGACGAGTGATTGGAGTGTCCTGCCCAGCGCGGTGACCAGGTGAACGAGTTCGGCACACTCCTCCAGGGAGCTGGCCTTGCGGCAGGCAACGCAGTAATCATATTCCGTTATCCGGGCCGGAAGGTCGTTCCCCACAATCAGGCAGCGACAGATCCCGATATTCACTTCCAGTATCCGGGCGTTCATCTCCGCAGCAGTCGCAATGGTCTCCAGCGCCGCAAGCGGCAGTGTGTTGGTAATCACCGGGGCCGCTCGCTCGAGATCACGGTCGCGTCTGCTGATGCCGATACCGGCAAGGTCGTTCATAGTGAACTCAATGGCCGCCCCGTATCCATCCCGGGCATGCAGGTCGCTGAAGTAGGGAAGCAAGTGCTGGAGCTGCCATTCGGCAAAGCGCTCGTAGGCATCCAGGAGGTGTGAATTCTCCAGGTACCCGGCGTGCAGTTCGTTGCTGCGCCGGATGTACTTACGGAATCGGTTCGCCGCCGCTTTTCTATTGGATAAGGCCATACCAGATGCTTGGCGCCGTTGAGCCGTTTTGCAACCTCTCGCCATCGTATCATTTGAGCGGAATTCGCACGGTGCATCCTGAAGCGCTGTAGCCGCTCTAATTAGCGCAGTCGAAGCACTGGACCTGCTCCGTCGGAATGAGCGCACGATGATTGTTAAGCCGCTGGGCGTCCGGTGGCCACTCAAGATCGACGCCTCACCGTGATCCATCGATCCCTGGCGAAACGTATTGCAGCGAACCCGATGCGTGTAAAGTGACGCTGGATCAGGTTGAGTGATAGTGGATTTGGCATCGAAGAGAGCACAATTTATGCGTGGCGCATTACCTAACGCTGACTACATTTCGCTGCTGTTTCGACACCGTGTCTCTAACGCCTGCTGCGCAATGACCGGCGGGCTACGCGAAGCCGGCCGTTCGGCCGTCTCCTGCCTGTTGCTTGCAGCCTGTCTGTGCGTTGCCGCCTGCAGCCCGGGCTCGGAGATCAAGCCCGACGACAGGATCATCCTTCGTGCCGCTCACACGACCAATGTCGACGAGCCCTACCATCTCGGGCTGATGGAAATGGCGCGCATCGTCCACGAAGAGTCAGGGGGGCAGGTCGAGATCCGCATCTATCCGTCCATGCAGCTTGGCGGCGAGAGGGCCATGCTCGAGGGGCTGCTGCTCGGCGCGCTGGACATCGTCGTCACAGCAAATGGTTCGGTCACCAATTTCGTGCCGGGAATGGGCGTCCTTGATCTGCCGTTCCTGTTTCGTAGCCGGGAGCACATGTACTCGGTACTGGACGGCAAGGTAGGCGACGAACTGGCGCGACGGCTCCAGGCGCGCGGCTTCCATCTCCTCGCGTTCTACGAAGCAGGGGTTCGCCACATCATGACGTCTGATAAGCCGGTGAACTCCATTGATGACCTCAAGGGTCTGAAGATGCGCACGATGCCGGTGCCGGCGCACATTGCGTCATTCAATGCGTATGGCGCGAACGCGGTGGCCGTAGACTACGGGGAACTGTATGGCGGTCTGCAGACCGGACTCGTCGACGGCGCCGAAGCGGCAAATACAAACTACAGCAACAAGAAATTCTACGAAGTTGCTCCGCACTGGGCACAGCTGGGCTGGGTCATGCTGACAGCTGACCTGCTTATGTCGGAGAAACGCTTTCAGTCGCTGCCGCCCGACGTGCAGAAGATCCTGGCCGACGCGGCGCTGCGCTCGGCGCACCACGAACGACTGCTGTATGCCGAAAGCGACAACAGCCTGCTCGAGACCCTCAAGGACCAGGGCGTCTCCGTGACCTACCCTGACCCGGCGCCATTTCGCGAAGCGTCGAAAGCCGTCTACGAGAAATTCGTGGCCAGCGAAGAGGACCGTGCGCTGCTGAAAGCCATCCTGCAATGAGCGGACCGCTCGACGCTATGTTACGCGCAACGGGTACTGTCGTTAACGCTCTGCGCAAGCTGGTCACCGGACTGGTCATCCTCTTCTTCAGCTACATGGCCATCGCCGTGCTGGTGCAAATCGCGGGGCGTTACGTATTCAACTATTCCATCGACTGGACGGCAGAGACCGCGACCTTCGCCCAGATCTGGATGATACTGCTTGCCGCCGGCCTCGCGATGCGGGACAAGCTGCACGTCAGCGTCGATGCACTGACGCACGTGCTGCCGTTGCCGGCGCAGCGTTTCCTGACGGTCGTCGTAGCCCTGCCCTGCATCTGGTTTCTCTGGCAGGCCATCTCCGGCAGCTTCGCGCTTATCGAGATTGGTCGCATCCAGTCCTCACCCGTTCTGCAGATCCCGATGTGGATTCCCTATCTATCGCTGCCTGTCGGGCTGACCTACTTCGGCTTCGAGTTTTTGCTTGCCATGGCCGCCAGGTGGCGTAACCCGGCGTCTGAAAGCACGCCGACATGACGCTAACGCTGATCGCTTTCCTGGTCCTGATCGTAGTCGGAACGCCGATCATCCTGGCCCTCGGCGTATCAGCCGCGCTGACGATCTACAGCGCTGAAATCCCGGTCGGCATCATCGCCCAGCGCATGTACGGCGGGCTGGATTCGTTCACCGTGATGGCCATACCATTCTTCGTGCTGGCGGGGATCATCATGGAACGCGGCGGGATTGCGCGGCGCATTATCGATTTTTCGGTGGCGCTCGTCGGCTGGATTACGGGCAGCCTGCTGCTCGTCGCCACCGTTGCAGGAATCGGTATGGCCGCCGTTTCGGGCTCCGGGGCCGCGTCGACGGCCGCCATATCGTCGATCATGCTCAAGGAGATGCGGCAGCGTGGCTACGACATCGATTTTTCCGCCGGCCTGATGGCAGCTGCCGGCACGCTGGGCCCGATCATACCGCCGAGCATCATGATGGTCGTGCTGGCGACGACGTCGAACCTGTCGATCGGCCGGGCCTTTCTCGGCGGCATCGTACCGGGCCTGCTGATGGGGCTGGTTATCATGATCGCCTGCTACTTCTATGCGAAACGCGGCGGCGACGCCTACCGCGATGCCGAGCCATTTTCCCTCGCGCGGCTCGGGCGTACGTTCGTGGCAGCCGTGCCGGCATTCCTGCTGCCGCTCATCATTGTCGGCGGGATCATCGGCGGCATCTTCACGCCGACCGAGGCCGCAGCCGTCGCGGCGTTCTGTGGACTGCTGATCTCGCTGTTCGTCTACAAGGAAATCGGCATCGGCGACTTGCCGGGAATGATCGTGCGGGCGGCGTCCGTATCCGCCTCGATCATGATGATTATTGCAACCGCCAGCATCTTCTCCTGGCTGATTGCCGTACAGAACATGCCCGAGACCATCGCCTCGCTGCTGCACGGGGCAACACAGAACCCCATCGTGTTCCTGCTGTTGATGAATCTGCTCCTGATCCTGATCGGCATGTTCATGGAGGGTATCTCCGCGATCCTGGTGCTGGTGCCCGTGCTGCTCCCGGTCGCGGTCAGTTTCGGCATCGACCCGCTGCACTTCGGCGTTATCGTGATCCTCAACCTGTCTATCGGTATGATTACGCCGCCGTACGGAATCACGCTGTATGTGGCGAGCAGCGTCGCAAACCGCACGGTATTGCAGGTGTCCCGTAAGATCGGTCTGCCGTTCCTGTTGATGATCGCGGTTCTGATCCTGGCTACGCTGCTGCCGGAATTGGTGACGTTTCTTCCGGATCTCTTTATGCCAACTCTCACCGCTGGATAGTTGTATGGCTGAATTTAAAGGCACGTTCACGGTTACCGTTACCCCGTTTTCCGCGGACGGACGTCACGTTGACGAAGAAGTACTGCGAAGATTCGTGGACTGGCAGATTGGTCACGGGGTACATGGCCTGATCCCTGTCGCGAGCACCGGCGAGTTTCTCTCTCTGAGCGATGACGAACGCCGTCGCGTCGCAGAGATCGTCGTCGAGCAGACGAACGGTCGCGTACCGGTACTGGTGGGCGCCGGTGCCGAGAGCACCTGGGACGTCGTGCGTTACAGCCGCGAGGCAGAGAGCCTGGGCGCCGATGGCGTGCTGATCATTCCGCCATTTTACAGCACGCCGACGGAAGACGAGCTGTATCAGCACTACAAGACGATCGGCGAATCGATCTCGATTCCGATCATGCTGTATAACAACCCTGCTACCTCGAACGTCGATATGTTGCCGCCGCTCGTTGCCAGGCTCTCCGAGATCGACAACGTGTCGTACATAAAAGAGTCGACCATGGATGCGACGCGGGTTCGCGACATCATCCGCCTCAGTGCAGGTCGCATGTCCGTATTCGGCGGCATCATGGGTTACGAATCTTTCATGAACGGCGCCGTGGGATGGACCGCGGTGGGCTGCAACCTGATGCCGCGCGAGTTCTCCGGTTTGTACCGCCTGTGTATCGAAGAGCGGGACATCGAGGCGGCGTCGAATCTCTACGACAAGATAAAACCCGTGATCGACCTGGTTGGGCAGGATCGTTACGTCGGCGCGACGAAGTGCGCGCTGGCGCTGATGGGACTCCCGGTTGGCCCCCCGCGCCCGCCGCGACTACCAGCGAATGACGACACGCGAGCGTGGGTGGAACGCGTCGTTGCAGGCCTCGACCTCGAGTTCGATGGTCCCGCGGCGCCGGGCTGAATCCTTGCACGACACCCCAGGCGCCCGCCTCGTCGGCGACGCAACCCATCCGGCGACTACGTCGATCACAGTCGACGGCGAGACGATCGCCGCCGTGCCGGGCGAGAGCATTGCCGCAGCGCTGACCGCAGCGGGAAAGCTGCAACTGCGCAAGGACGCTCGAGGTAACCCGCGCGGATTGCTGTGCGGCATGGGTGCCTGTTTCGAGTGCCGCGTTTCCGTCAACGGCTGCGCGCCGCAGCGCGCCTGCCTGACGCCGGTAACACCCGCGATGCATGTACAGACGCTCGAATACCAGGAACGTCTGCCGGAACCACAGGCAACGACTCCTTCCAGTGAGCGGGCAACGATCACCTGCGATGTGCTCATCATCGGTGCCGGTCCGGCCGGTGCGTCCGCCGCGGTGCAGCTGGCCGAGGCCGGCAAGACGGTTGTCATCGTCGATGAACGACACGAAGCCGGTGGGCAATATTTCAAACAGAAGATCGCGGCCGTTAAAACCGCGGGTGCGGACGATCGCCAGTATCGCGACGGGAGGATGCTGCTCGAGCGCCTGCAAAACTCGCCCGCCCGACTGATCAGCGGCGCAACGGTGTGGGGCGCGTTTCGCGATCAATCCGGGCAGCTCGAGATTTGTGCAACGACGGTGTCGCATTCGTATCGCGTGACGTCCTCCAGGCTAGTCGTTGCGACGGGCGCCTACGAATCCGTGCCGCCGTTTCCCGGCTGGACACTACCGGGCGTCATGACGACGGGCGCCGCGCAAAGCCTCGTGCGTGCCTATCGTGTCGGGCCGGGTCGCAGGGTACTGATTGCTGGCAACGGCCCGCTCAATCTGCAGCTGGCCTGCGAGTTGATTCGCGGCGGCATCGATGTCGTTGCCGTCGCAGAGTCCGCACCGGCTCCGTTCCCGCGACGCGCGCTGGCGTCCGCCAGCGCAGTCGTCGCATCGCCGGCACTCTGTCTGCAGGGACTCGGCTACCTGCGTACGCTGCGGAAAGCCAGGGTGCCAGTGCATTACGAACACCACATTCAGCGTGCGCAAGGCGACGAAGCCGTGAGCAGCGGCACAATTGCGGCTCAGAGCCCGGGCGGCAAGCCGCTCGAAGAGACGGCGAAAAATTTCTCCGTCGATGCCATCTGCCTCGGCTACCGACAACAGTCGTCGTGCGAAATCGTCCGGGCGCTGGGGTGCGAGCAAGCATCGACCTCCCCGGGCGTTCTGATTGCCAGGCGTGACCGCTTTGGGGAGACAAGCATTCCGGGCGTGTTCACCATCGGTGACGGCGCAATACCGGGCGGCGCGCAGGTCGCGATGGCAGAAGGCAACCTGATCGCCGACGCGATCCTTGGCAGGCATCCGGACAGCCGCGAGTCTCGCCGCCTCAGACGTCACCGTCGATTCCAGCGCAGTCTCTGGGCGATGTACCAGGCACCGGACTCCGTTCTGCCGGAGGCCGACGTGATCATATGCCGCTGCGAAGCGGTCGACGTGCAAACGCTGCGCGCTCTCCTGCAGGAGGGCGTGCAGGACATCGGCAGTTTAAAAAGGCTGAGCCGCGCGGGGATGGGTCTTTGCCAGGGTCGCTACTGTCAGAAATCGATTCTCAGATTGATGCGGGAGACGAGCGGGGACCAAACGCCTTCGTCCGATGCATTCGCCGCACAAAACCCGGTCAAGCCCGTGACCATTGCGGATATCGCAGCAGAAAAGCCGGAATGGCAGGGCTACGTAACGTCAGAATTGCCAGCGATGGCGGACCATACGATCGCCCCATCAACGCTGCTCGGCGAAACAGACGTATTGATTATCGGTGCAGGCATCATCGGCACGGCAACCGCTCTCTATCTTGGTCGCGCGGGCGCAGACGTCATGCTGGTCGATCGCGGCATGCCAAACGGAGAGTCCTCAGGCAGCAACGCCGGCAGTTTGCACCTGCAGTTGCTGCCGTTCGATTTCCACGAGGACGCCGACGCTTCGCCGGCCGCATCGACGCTGCCGTTGCAAAAGCTCGGCATCGATCTGTGGAGAGACCTGGAGGAAGAGCTGCAGGCTGATTTCGAACTCGGCATCGGCGGTGGACTGATGCTTGCCGATAACGAGGATGACCTCGGGTTTCTGCGCAAGAAAGCGGCGCTGGAAAAAGACTTCGACATCGAGACGGAGATCCTGTCGGCAGGTGAGACCAGGAATCTGTTCCCCGGGGTGGCCGGACACGTGGCCGGCGCGGCGTTCTGCGCTGGCGAAGGGAAGATCAATCCGCTGGTAGCCACCCCACACGTCCTGACAGCGGCGCTGCAGTGCGGCGCGCGACTGAGTGCGCGGACTACGGTCAGTGCTATCGAATATAAGAATCACCGGTACCGGGTCGCGACGGATCGCGGCGTTATCACCTGTAACACGATTGTCAACGCAGCGGGCGGCTGGTCTGCTGGAATCGCCGGGCTCATCGGTGCGGTGCTGCCAGTCAGATCCGCCCCGCAGCAGATGCTGGTGACGCAAACCGTGGAAACGCAATTGCCGTATCTGCTGTCGCTGGCGCGGCGCCACCTCACCATGAAGCAGACGGGAAACGGCAACATACTCATCGGCGGCGGCTGGCCTGGGCGCTTCGACAATGACAGCAGTCGGGCCATCACATTGCGAGACAGCATCGAGGGCAACCTCTGGGTCGCGCAACGCGTTTTCCCGCAGATCGGGAACCTGCAACTGATTCGCAGCTGGGCCACGACCGGCGTCATGATCGACGGCGCGCCGATCATCGGCGAGTTGCCGGGACATCCCGGCTTCTATAACGTTGTCGGCGCCAATGGGTACACCATGGGGCCGATACTCGGACGCATTGTGGCGGACCTGATTCTTACCGGTCACGCTCCGCTCGACATCGCGCCGTTCTCGGTCGGGAGATTCAACTGACACGCATCTTCAGGGGGCGTGCCAACAACAAAAGCGTTTCAGCACAACCGCACAAGGCATTTATTCATGCACAGGATTTCATTGTTTCACCGTAATTTCGTCTGCATCGTAACGGCATTGCTCCTGGTTGCCGATTGGCACCTGGCGTCGGCCGACGAGGGCTATGACATTCCCGGTTCCAAGGCGCGCTTCGAGATCCGCCGCGAAATGGTTGCCGACAAGCTCAATCGGGCGTTGCTGCCGGCGATGCGCAAGCATGATATCGATATGTGGATCGTGCTCGATCGCGAGAACAATGACGACCCGCTGCACGCCGAACTCGGCGGTGGCTTCTCCGGTGTGCGCGCAGCGTTCGTGTTCTTCGACAACGGCAGCGATACGCCGGAAAAAATTTACTACGGGTCGCATTCACAACCTGCCAATTCGGTTGTAGCACAGGTCTACGATGAAAAGATCTACTACGGGTATAGCCCCGAGGGACTGACACCGCATCTGCGCAAACTCGTGCTGGATCGCGACCCGCAAACAATTGGGGTCAATACTTCCACCACGTTGCCGGATGCGGACGGCCTGACGGTGGGCTTAAGCAATTTCCTGATCGAGACCATTGGTGACGACTACGCCCGACGTATCGTGTCCGCTGAACTCGTCGTGCGTGACTTTCGCCTGAATCGAACGGCACTCGAGACCAAGGCGTATACCGACGCCCTGAACTGGACGGCGCGCTGGATGCAGGAAGCGTTGAGCACCGCGAACGTCCGCACCGGCGAAACCACATCCGAGGACATCGCCTGGTGGCTCGAAGACCGCGCACTCGAACTGGGCCTCACCAGCTCGGCCACCACACGCGTGGTACGTGGCGGTGAAATGATGCCGGTGCACGATCCGGATATTGCGCTGCAACCAGGCGACATTATTAACATCGACGGCGGGCTGCACTACCTCGGGTTTGCCGTGGATATCAAACGCACAGCCTACATCCTGCAGCCCGGCGAAACGGTATTGCCGGAAGGCCTGCTGGCCGCGTGGCGTGACGCACAAAGAATGGGCGCCCTGTACGCCAGCAAAATGGTGCCCGGCGCAATTGGTCACGAGATCTGGTCATCCATCAATGCCGATGCGGCAGCGCAGGGTTACAGGGCGGTCGGACCGGATAGCGGTGGCGTCGGCGAGGAGTCCCTGCGCGCCGAGATTGGTGTCTACGGGCACTCCGTCGGCAACGTCGCGCACGACATTGGTGCACGTGTCGCTGCCGACCTGCCGTTCGCCTACGGCGACCGCGTGCGTTTCCCGCTGCAGACCAATGAATGGGTGTCGATCGAATTGCATGTCAATACGCCGATTCCGGAATGGGACAACAGGACCTGGTATGCACGTTTCGAGGAAACCGCACAGGTGACCAAGGACGAAGTGCGCTGGATGATTGAAAATCAGGACGACGTATTCCTGATCGAGCCCGCTGACTGAGGTAAGACCATCTCTGTCTGGCGGTGCCTCAGGTGCGCCGACGTAATGACAGGGATGCCATCGTCACAGCCGCCGCTGCCAATAGACTGTACGCACCGAAAAATGTCATTTGCGCAGGCAGGTCGATGCCCCGATCGATCAAAGTGCCGGTCAGGCCGGGGCCGGCAGCCGTTGCCAAAACCACTGCCGCGACGGTCACCGAGCGAATCGCGCCAAGATTATCGAGACCGTAGATTTCCGGCCACAGCGAACCGAACAGCGTGGAAGATATGCCGTAGCTGATTCCGAGCAGCACCATTGCAATCAACAACGTGACTTCCGGTCCGCTGTTCGCCAAAACGAAACAGGCCGCCGCTATCGGCAGCAGGAAATACGGCAGAATCACCGTTGCCCCAAATCGATCGATCGCGGCACCGGTCAGCAAAGCGCAGCCGATGGTGGTGAATGCCATGACAATGAGTGACATGGCGAAAAGCTGCGGCGGCCAACCTTGCAGCGCCGTCAGATAGTTCTGATGGTAAAAGATCGTAGTGCCAATGAACGGCGGTGCCAGCACACCCGTGAGGAGTACCCAGAAAACAGGGTCACTCAGGACTTCCCGCCGCGTCCAGCTGCGCACTTCAGGCCTGGTGCTCTGCTCCGTTGACTTGCGCCCGTGCGGCACGCGCGGCTTGTGGTAGCACCAATAGGCAAAAGGAAGTCCGACTACAAGCAGCAGGGCAGCAGCACTAATCCAGCCCGCCCGGTTTCCGTAGGCAATCGTCAGCGCGGCAAACCCCAGGAGGAGCGTCGCTTCGCTTCCCTGGTGTCCGAGTACGATGAGGGATATAGCCCGGCCCCGCTCGGCAACGAACCAACGCGCCGTCGTGGTGAGCGCTATATGCGTCATCATGCCCTGACCGACAAGTCGCAGCAGAAACACGGCGAGGACGAGCAATGGCAGGGAGGACGCGTAACCGGCCAGTAGCGCTGCCCCGGCCAGCACAGGTAGCACGAAAAGGATGATGCGATGCGGCGGCACAAGATCGACCAGCCTGCCGACGAATGGCAGGCACAGCGCACTCGCCAGCGTAGCGAACATGTAGAGCCGCCCGAATTCGCCGTGGCTCAGCCCAAACGCCGATTGCCATTCCGAAACAGATGCGGATATGAAAAACGTCTGTCCGAAACCGGAAAAGTAACTGAGCATGAAACCGCCGGCGATCCAACGGAAGTTGCGCCTTATGAATATGAGCAAGGAATCTTCATCTGGTTGTGTTGGGGAACTACGGCAGCAATTGGAGCACAACTTAGCGGCGATTTCGCCCTGCTTCGAGTTGGAAGGGCTCAATCGAGGTGTGGCTTCTATTTGATAGCCGCGAGAATGACGGTGACTTGATGTCCGCGCTCAAATAGCGACTGCCACTCACGCGCCCGATTGCATGCGTTATCCTATGCTGCCGAAAGACACCAGGAGACTTCATGTACATCCTTGTCGCGGCCGTAACCACGGCTCTCGTCGTCTCATTTCTCTGTTCGATATTCGAGTCCGTGCTTCTGTCTATCAGCCCGGCACGGGTGGAGGCTCTGGCAAGCAGAGGCAAGCGCTCGGGGAAACTGCTGCGCGACTTCAAGTCGAACATAGACGTGCCCATCGCGGCGATTCTGATCGCAAATACTATCGCTCATACTATCGGTGCGACAGTAGCCGGCGCGAGCTATGTTGACGTATTCAGCGAGCAAAGCCTGTGGATTTTTACCATAGTCTTTACGCTCGCAGTTTTGCTATTCACCGAGATCATTCCGAAGACGCTTGGCGTCACATTCGCGGCACGACTCGCGGCGCCGGTTGCGCATGCGATTCGCTATCTCACGCTGGCGCTAAATCCGCTGGTGTGGATGGCCAGCAAGTTATCCAGGGCTTTGCGGGGAGAGCGTGAGGCAGCCGTTACGTCGATCGAGGAGATTCGCCTGCTGACCGCGATCGGGCGTAACGAAGGCATTGTCGGCGCGAAGACCGCAGGCATCATCGACAACGCGACGCGATTGCATCAGCTCGATGCCGCGGACATTCTGCTGCCGCGGTCCGGAGTCGTGATGCTTTCCGCGGAACAGAGTCGCGATGAGGTGCTCGAGGTGGTGCGGCAATCCGGTCACAGCCGGTTTCCGTTTTCGCCGACCGGCCGGGCCGACGATATCTCTGGTGTCGTACTCGCCAAGGAGCTCTTGCTTGCTATCCAGGATCACCCCGATCAGATTCCCTGGCGGGACATCGTCAGAGAGACCCTGTTCGTCCCGGAGACCATCCGGCTCAACGTCCTTTTGCAGTCGTTTCGTAAAGCACGCAAGCATATCGCCGTCGCGGTCGACGAATACGGCGGTACACAGGGTATCGTAACGCTCGAAGATGTACTCGAAGAACTGGTCGGCGAGATCATGGACGAAAGCGACCAGCCGGATCGAGGAGATATCGCTACAACCCGACGGCAGCTTCCGGGTTATGGCGACCGTCGAGATGCGCAAGCTGGCCCTGGAGCTCGGCGATTTCAGGGACATCGACGAGGATGTCGTAACCCTTACCGGGCTATTGGCAGGCAAGCTGGAGCGCATACCGGTGTCCGGCGACGTCGTCGAGTGGAATGGATACGTGTTCGAGGTTTTGTCGGCGCTCGATACGCGGGCGGACGAGGTTCGGGTGGCTCGTCTGCAGACGCCCGCGAGCACAGACGCAATCAGCGAAGAGTGATCGATAGAAAGCTCAAATTGGGACATTCCTGATCATGTCACTCATTACGAGTGACATGCCATTCTCCGTTCAGCCTGCCAATTTCGAGTTCAGATGATCGATGAGCTCACCCATTGGGCCACTTGGGCTGAACTCAATGGATTCATAGTCCTCGTCTACCCGGACCGTGTGACCTGGGGGCCAGTAGTAAACCTCGCCGGCCCGGACGGTCTCTTCCTGGCCGTCCGCGTAAGTCACGTGAATCGATCCCTTGAGCACGGCGCCCCAGTGCGGGCACTGGCACAGATCCCCCGGCAGGCCCTCCAGCAGCGGTGTGGCGTCCGCACCTTTCGGGAAGCGGATACGTGCGACGTTGATATCGCCCCAGTCCTGTCCCTGAATACAGATGTCCCCGGCCTGCAGGCGTATCGGCAGTTCATTTCTGTCCTCTTTCATATCGTTCTCCCTGGTCTTTCACGTCGCGAAGTAACTTCCGCCAGTCAAAGTATCATGCTCCACGCGCTCAAATCGCGACATTCTTAGTTTAGTGTATGAATACATTTAATCAGGAATGTCCCGATAATCCCATCTTCACACCGATCATGGCTCGCAACACTTGGCTTGAGGTAATGTGTGCGACGCGAATGAGCAATAACAACGACACAGGCGATCGCGATCGTCCCCGGTCCATCGCGACCATCGTCTTTCTCGGTGCTGCGGCCGTGGCTGGATTCAACATCCAGCCCATGTACCTGGGCGCGTTGGCGGATCATCTCTCGTTCACCGCGGAACAACTCGGGCTGATAGCCGGACTGGAGGTTGCCGGCGGTGCGTTGGCTGGCATCGCTGCGACGTTCTGGATTCGCCGGTGGAACTGGCGCCGCATGGCTTTTTTCGCCCTGCTCGCGCTGGCACTTGGCAACGTTGCGTCGGCTTATGCGACCGATTTCGAAACGCTCGCATTGATCCGTTTCCTGACCGGTTTCCTGGGAATCGGAACGAACTACGCGCTCGCGATAGCCGCGCTTGGCGACACGCGCAAGGTGGATCGCAACTATTCCATCGCCGTGGTTGTCCAGGTATCCGTTGCCATTCTCGGCTTCGCGGTATTGCCCCCTTACATTGGGTCGCTTGGCACCGAGGCTGTGTTCCTGCCGCTCGCGTTACTGGCCATTGCAGTGTTGCCATTTCTTGGATGCCTGCCGCGCGGCGGCGTCAGAGAAGAAGCGCCCGCAACAACGTCACGAGCCTCTTCCAGCGTGCCGATCTGGCTTGCGCTTGGCTGCCAGTGCATCTGGTATCTGGGCATCGGGGGCGTGTGGGCTTTTGTCGAACGCCTCGGTAACGAGGCCGGTATTGATGCCGAAGGCATCGGCAACGCCCTGGCGATCGGTATGGCCGTCGGCTTGCTCGGTGCATTCGCCGCCGCCGGTGTCGCCAACCGCTTCGGCCGCATCATTCCCTTTACCGTGGCAATGCTCGGCCAGGTAGTGGCCGTCTGGTTGCTCGCCGATCTTCAGGATCAGACCGGGCTGATCATCGCCATCTGCATCTACAACGGCGCATGGAACTTCGCCCTGCCCTATATGTTCGCGCTCGCCGCTAGCGCCGATACGCGTGGCCAGCTAGTCGTTCTGATGTCGACCGCGCAGGCCATCGGCATCACGCTGGGTGCGACCCTGGCTGGCGCCATCATCGGAAATTACGGGCTTCTTGCTGTTACCTACCAGGGGGGTGGCGCGGCGATTGGGGCAATCGCTGTGTTCGTCAGCGCAGCGTTACTGTTGCGGCGCGGCCGCGACTAACGCTGTTACGCCGTCCAGTGTGGCAGGTGCCGGATATGCCCCGGGTTTGATTCCGCCAGTTTCTGAATCTCAATGACGTTACCGAATGGATCACGACCGTAAGTCACCGAATATCCTTCGACCTCCAGATCACCGACGACGGGTGAATGCCATTTGACGCCGGCCTGCTCGAGCGTCTCGTAGATGGCCTGAATGTCACCATCAACCTCTAGCGCGAAGTGCGTATAGCCGTGGTCGCAAACGGGGCGATCGCCATCTTGCGCATTGACACCCTCATTCTTGAATTCGAAGATCTCGAGGTGCATGTTGCCGGCGCGCAGCATCAGGACATCGGCCTGCGCACCTTTGACTCGCGTCACGCGATCACTCTCTTCATCCGGACCGAAATCGAATTCTTCGGCAAGCTCGAAGCCAAGCACGCCGCAGTAGAAGTCGCGCGCTTTCGCGAGATCCGGCACGGAGATCGCAAGATGATGAATGCCCTTGATGCCTTTTAGCATGTTATTTTTGTCACCTGGTCAGCAGCCGGAATATTGTTAATGAAAGAAACCCTGGTCACCGAAGAACTGTTGCGCAAACCCTTGAGCGTTCGCGGTGAGCACCTGTTCATCGAGGATTGTGACACCGTCGCACTCGCAGAACAATTTGGTACGCCCCTCTTTGTCGTTTCGGAACAGCACCTGCGGAACAATGTGCGTCACTGGCAGAAAACATTCGAAACGTACTGGCGCGATGGCCCGGTGCGCATCTTCCCCTCACTAAAGGCCAACCCGGTCGTCGCGGTCAGGCGCATACTGACCGGGGAAGACACCGGGTGTGACATTTTCGGCCCGGGCGAACTCGAGTGCGCGATCCGCGCTGGCGTGACCGGCGAGTTGTTGTCGGTGAATGGCTCGATCAAGGATCGCGAGATAATTCGGAAAGCACTGGCGGCTGGCGCGCGCATTATCCTGGACAGTCCACGCGAACTCGAACTGTGCGAGGAAGAAGCGGCAAAACTGGGCACGACAGCGAACGTGCTGTTTCGACTAAAGCCCTACCTCGGTGACCTCGAACTGGAGTCTGACTTCGCACCGGGCCTGCAGGTGAGTCACCTCACGCAGATCATCAAATACGGCATCCCGACCAGGGAACTGTGGGAAATGGCCGTCCGAATCGCTGACCTGTCGCACGTCGAACCCGTTGGCGTGCACGTACACATGGGACGTCACAGCAAGCGACCGATCATCTGGAAAGCCTGGGTCAGCGCAAGCATTGCGTTAACCAAAGAGCTCAGCGAACGCATGGGTGGGTGGTCGCCGCGGCATATCGACGTCGGCGGCGGATTTCCGAGTCCGCTCGATCACGATCCGGATGTGGCGGTCATTGACTACGAAACGCCGTCACTCGACCTGCTCGCAAAGACGGTGGGCGAGACGCTACACGAGTCACTGCTTGAACACGGCTTTGAGCCGACGGGCATCACGCTGGAGATCGAACCCGGGCGCGGGATTCACGCCGACACGGGCATTCACCTGACGAAAGTACGCAATGTGAAATCGGACGACGTCCACATCGAACGCCGGTGGGCCGAGGTTGACACCGCAGAGACATTTCTCGACGCGCACGGCTTTAACCTGGAGCGACCAGCCTACGACTACTTTATCGCCAACAAGATGGCGTCCGATAACGAGGGGCTCTACGACATCGTTGGACAAACCTGCAACGCAGAGATCCTCGTGCACCAGTTGCCCGCACCTCGCATTGAGCGAAACGACATCGTGGCATTTCTAAATACCGGCGCCTACGCGGAACCGAGCGCCGCCAACTTTAATGCCCTGCCCCGCCCGGGCATGGTGCTCGTTAATGGCGATACCGCAGAACTCATTCGGCGTGCGGAGACGGTCGAAGATGTATTCGCACGCGACGTCATTCCAGCGCACCTGTCAGGCTGAGGTTACATGCACTCCGGGGCGTTTATCGATCCATGGAGCAATCTGCTCGAGCTGCCCGGCAATATTAAAGAGCCTGTCTTCCCTGCCCATCGGCGCCATGAAGTGCATGCCCAGCGGCATGCCATTGCCGTCTCTGCACATCGGCAATGAAATGGCGGGTGTTCCGGTGAAATTGTTGAGCGGCGTGATCGGAATCAATTGGAACGCATTCTCGAACCACTCATCGAGCGACTGGCCTTCCTGCACAAGGTTAAAGGGACTGCCAAGCGGCGGCGTCGATTGCGCCATGACCGGCGTCAGGAGCAAGTCGTATTCCTCGTAAAATGCGCCGAGTTGTCTGCCGGTCATTGACAGAACAGACGATATACCGAGTCGCTCTGCCGCGGTAGCATCCTTGCCCGCTTCGTACATTTTGAGCGTCATCGGTTCCACCGTGTCCAGGGATACAGCACGCTTCATCTCCGCCGCTTCGTAATCCAGCATCGCGGAGATGTCGATGCACCAGATGCGTTTGAACACGTGCAGGTACTGCTCGTAATCAAGCGGTGGCGCAGCCGTCTCGACAATGTGCCCGGCATCCTCACACAGCTTCGCAATCCTGTTGGTCTCCCGGGCCACTTCCTTGTCACAAGCAATCGGTCCCAACTTGTCTGCGCAGACGGCAATTCGTAGTTTGCCAGGATCCCGGGACGCCTCTTCGATATACGGCCGGTCGGGTTTACAAAAAGGAATCGGCTCACCCGGCGCAGGACCCATGACGGCATCCAGGAACCCGGCAACGTCGCGCACGGTGTGCGCATTGACGCCGTCTGAAAAGAGCGGAAACGACAGGTCGCATCCTTCCGGGGCATAACTGATGCGACCGCGGGAATGTTTCATGCCGACATTGCCGCAAATCGACGCCGGGATGCGGGTCGACCCGCCACCGTCATTCGAGTGGGCCATTGGCAATACACCGGCCGCAACGATTGCCGCGGAACCCCCACTTGACCCTCCGGCGATGCGCGTTGGATCCCACGGATTGCCGGTCGCACCGGTCAGGATCGATTCGGTGGTCCCGGTTACGCCGTATTCCGGACAAGTCGTCCGGCCGAGAATATTGAGTCCGGCGCGTTCAATTTGTTCTGTCAGGAAGCTGCTGTAGTCGGCAACGAAGCCTTTCATCAATCGCGATCCGCCCTCCTGCCGACGGCCTTTCTGCCGGGGCCCGAGATCCTTCAGGAAGAACGGCACTCCATGAAATGGTCCGCCGGGAATCGATGCCTCATCGAGGCCGTCAATACGATCGTCAAATGTTTCGATAACCGCATTGAGAATTGGGTTTACTTTTGCAACACCCTCCGCTGCAAGTTGCGCCAGCTCTTTCGCCCTGACATCACCTCGTTGCACCAACTGCGCGAGGCCGGTGGCATCATATCGACAATATTCTTCTAAATTCATTCGGCGCTACTGTAAATGTTGGAAGGACTGGTATACCGCTGACTTCCGCGTTAATCAACCAATTGCGGATGAGCCGCACCAGGTTTCAGCGAGTATCATGCGGTATGCCATCCTTGTGTACTTGAGGAGTCATCCTACAGGCGCAGCGAAATGATCTCCGACGGCGTCAACATCCATTCATCCAGACTGCTCACGAAGATAAGCAAGTCGCTCAACGGCCGTTAAATTCAATCTACGACGAAGCGTATTCAGGTCCATTAAGGAACTTGTGCAACTTTAGCCTGAACGGAACGCCTCAGATGTTTTTCCCGCCACACGATCAACAGGTTCGATGCGATAACTACCCCCGCGCCTGCAAATACGATCGGTAACGGCCAGTCGTTCCAAATCAGCCAGCCAAATAGTATTGCCCAGATAATGCTGCTGTAACTTACAACCGCCACCACGGCTGCCGGCGTGTGCTTCAGGGCGACGGAGTACAACCACTGCGCGGCGGCGCCCGATAAGCCAATACCAAGAATCAACGGTATCTCTGCCAGCGTCAGCCCGGTGGCGAAGAACGGCAGTGCCAACCCGGTCATGAATGTACCGATAACGAAGAAGTAAAAGGTGATGGTCTCCGGCCGCTCGTGTCCGCCTAAGTGGCGCAGCAGGATGCTCATAATTGCCTGCAGAAAGGCTGCGGACAATGCGACTGCTACGCCCAGGGTATTCGTCTCGCCGGTCGGATTCACCATGATCGACACTCCGATGAAGCCTGCGAGAACCGCCGTCCAACGGTAAGGTCCTACTTTCTCTTTTAGAATCGCGACGCCGAGCACAGGAATAAACAGCGAGGCTGTAAATAACAACACCGTCGTTTCAGCCATCGGCATGAGCGAATAGGCGGCGAATGTCGTTGTTAGCGTTGCAGTTCCGATCACTGCGCGGACCGCTACCCAGCGAGGTTTGCTTTGTATGACCAGTATCTCGCGGCGCCCGAATATGAAAATCGCGGTCAGGAATGGTATGCACGCAACCAGGTTACGATAAAACGCAATCTCAATAACCGAGTGGTTTGAGCTCAGATACTTTGCGAATACGTTCATTATCGAGAACATTAAAATCGCGCCGACAGCCGCCCACATGCCCAGCGCGATATGCTCGGAATCGTCTTTTTGTAGAGTTGGCTCGTCCATATCTGTTGCGGATCCTAACAGCTGCGGACGTTACAGGGTTGACCTTGCGAGAATCGGCTCGGGCCCTTATCGATCGACACACAAATCGGGACATTCCTGATTTAGTGTATCAATACATTAAATCAATAATGCCCAAATAATCCCGACTGTCGTCGTTGTCATATCAAAGGTGACATTGGCGAAGGAAATGCGGATACTGCGCCGCCCTCTCATGGCGAATGATCCAATATGTTCCGAAATCTGCGTTATTACCGCCTGGATTGTGCCTGGCCGGACAGTGAAAAAGCCTTATCACAAGACCTGGAAAAAGCCGGTTTCAAACCCTGCGGACCGCTGACGGAACGCAGTTCAGGCTGGGAGCCGATTGCTCCGGATACAAGTGACATGCTGGCCCGCCGCGTGAGTGGCGCCGATCTGATAAAAATGCGCAGCCAGTCCCGCGTATTGCCGCCGGCCGTGATTAATGAGGAACTCGAAACGCGCATCGAACACTATCGTCAACGCATGCAGGAACGGCCAAACCCGCGCGAAAAGCGCCGCCTCAAAGCTGAAGCTCGCGATGAGTTGCTGCCCAAGGCATTGCTTAAATCCGACAGGATATGGGGCTACGTAGACATCAAGGAAAAAGTCCTCGGGATTGATGCCGCACAGGACTCCGCCGCAGAACGATTCATTCGGCGACTGCAAGCCTCGATTGATGGATTTAACTTTGCACCACTGCAATACACGCGGCCCGTCGAAGAACTGCTGACCAAAATATTCTTTGCGGACGCCCCCCGGCAATTTGCTTTGGGCCGTGAGTGCCGCATGAAGGACCCGGGTGATGCCCACTCTATCGTCCGCTGGACCGACTTCGACTTAAGCGATAAAACGATTCGCAATCATGTCGCCAATGGCATGCACCTTACGCATCTCGCCATCGAATATGACAATGTCATGAGTTGTGTGCTGGATGAAAATGGCGTGATCTCCAAACTGCGTTTCATCGGCATGGATGATGATAGTTTCGACCACAATGACCCGCTCGCCAGGCTGGATGCAGAGTTCGTACTGATCACCGGAACGCTGCGCCGGCTACTGGGCGATCTCAGGAAATTGCTGGGTGGATTTGCTTAGCGCGGTTGCACAAGCATTGAATCCGACTATTCATCTACAGAAGTGGTGAGTTGCAGATGCGTTACGGGTTTTCGGGACCCTGATTTTCGTCGCGCGTTAGCGGGACGAAGCGAACCGCGATGACATTACTGACAATCACGCGGCCGTCTTGCTCCTTCGTCAGTACCTGGAGCGTCTGCACCGCATTTTCCGCACCGACCGGGATGACCATGCGCCCACCAACCGCAAGCTGGTCGACCAAGGGTGCCGGGATTTCCTCGGGCGCAGCCGTTACCAGGATGGCATCGAACGGGGCATGCTCGGGCCAACCGGCATAACCATCGCCGACCCTGGCCGTGACGTTATTGTATCCAAGGCGCTCCAGGGTGTTCGCCGCCCGCCGACCGAGCATTTCGACTATTTCAATCGTGTAGACGTGCCCTGCCAGTTCTGCAAGGACCGCGGCCTGATAACCGGAGCCCGTTCCGATCTCTAGTACGGTGTCGTCTTTCGTCACTTCGGCCAGGTCCGTCATCAACGCGACGATGTAGGGCTGGGAAATCGTCTGCCGGGCGCCGATCGGCAATGGCCGGTTTTCATATGCGTAGCGCTTCTGTGCATCGGGCACGAACTCGTGCCGCGAAACTTGGCCGAGCGCAGCCAGCGCACGTTCGCTTATGGGCGGCGCACCGTATTCCTCGGACAGGCGGGATTCGTCGCGCAGTTCTGCGATCATCGCCTGCCGCTGTGAGTCATAACTCATCTGTCCACACGCGCTGCTCAGGCCAAGGCCACCGGCAATCAGCAGAATCGTTCCGAAAAATCTGGTCTTTATCATGACCTCATTATCCATCATTAGAAATAGGGGTCGAACCGTATTTCCGGGCGCTCAATTTATTCGGTCAGCAAGCTGCTGCAATCGGAATCTTGGCCTTTTATCAATCGCGATCCGCCGCCCCGGCTATTCAAGTCACATCGAGTAAACCGCGCTAAAGTCCATTATGACAAATAGTACTGACCATAACAGCAGCCAGTGACTCGTCATTTCCATGCTGGCGATTGTCACGCTCGAGTGGTGATAAAGTTCGTTGTTCGTCCAAAACCCTGGCAACGAATTTATTGTGATCAGACCCGTAGGACGTCGAAGTCGAATTCGGCGATATGCCGCACCTTGGTTGCTGCTAATCTCGCAACAACTATTCGTATCCCTGCCGGCAGCGGCAGGCACGACATTCGGTATTTACGACGCGCGCACACTCGCCATGGGAAGCTCCGCGGTTGCATCGGCGAACAATGGCAACGCCCAGTTCTACAACCCGGCACTGCTGGCCTTTAACACCGAGATCGAAGAGCGAACGCAAGACGCACGATTCTATTTTCCTCTCCTTTTTTCGCAGTTATCTGAATCCGCGCTCACTATTGAAGACATTTCGCGGGGTGACCCGGAACTGTCGATTTCCCGCGCAATTGACGACTTCAATGCCAGTCCGGACGCAGTGTCGGCACAGTCGGTTATCGACGCTACAGCGGGTTTCGATGCCTCTCTCGCGGAGCTTGATGGTGAAGATCTGTTCGCCGATATCTATATTGGCATGGGCGGTGGCGAAGCGGGACTTTTCAAGGGCGCCGGCTTTTTCTTTGGTGCTCGCGTGTTGGCGGGCGGGCAGTCATCTGCAACGGTCGAAGACCGCGCTCTTCTCGCAGCGTATCAGGAAGGCCTGAGGTTCATTGCATCAAACGGCACACAGGGAGTGGCGCATCCCGAATTGTTCGATGCAAACGGGGCGCTCATCGACCCGATTGCCGACTTCGACTCGACAGTTAGCGCGTCGGGCGCCATCGTAAAAGAAGCCGGTGTTGCGATGTCGAGGCAAATTCAATTGTTCGGTAGTCCGATCGCGGCAGGCATCACTGTTAAAGCGCAAACGATCGAAACCTTCGAAGATGTGGAGCGTATAATTGACGATCGAATTCACGTCGATGCCAACAGCAAATTCCATGCGGGCCTGAATTTCGATATTGGCTTCGCGAAGCAATACGGTGAGAATTTACGCGTTGGGCTCGCGGTCAAGGATGTCATTCCACGTAATTACCGGACATCACAAAGCACCATGGTTCGCTTTCGTCCACGTGCGCGGATTGGCGCCGCATACCAGCTGGATCACGTGCAATTTTCTGGCGATGTCGATATTACCCGCAATGAGCCGATCGGAACCGAGGAACCAACGCAGGAGATCGCGCTTGGTGCTGAATGGGGACTCGAGCCGGTCAAACTTCGCGCCGGTTATCGACACGACTTTCGTGGTAATCGCGACGGCATTGCCTCTATAGGCGCTGGGACGGCCTGGAATCGACTGGTCGTTGATTTTGCCGTTGCTGCAAGCGGAGACGCAAAATCGGCGGCAATGCAATTTGGAATTGCATTCTAAAAGAGAAGAATTCGTCGAACCGATGCTACGTACTCGGAAAAATTCGTTTCGACGCAGTAATTGAATTCCAGGTCCGTTACGGCGCGGGAGCGAGTTGTCGGCGCATGTGTTCAGGGGGCAATTCGCTGTCGAGCAGCTGCCTGGTCTCCGTGAGCAACTCGGCGTCGTCCATCGCAACAGCCAGAACGTACCGGGCCTCAGCGACCTGCCACGGGTAGAAGCCCTCCGTGGATTCCCTTATCGCCAGGCTCTCACCGGCGAGCGCGGACGCCTCGCGCGAGTGTCTGCAATTCCGGGGACAGTTTACTCAATACCGAAACGGAAATAAGTAAACTGTCCCCGGAATTCCGATGCGTCAATTTCGGCGCCTCCCGGTGGCGCTTCCGACGGCACTTTTTCGTATGGCATACTTAAGAGCCTTTAATTTCGAAGCCAAGGGATGACCAGAATGCCATTGACCGTGTGTGCCGGGGCACCGCGACCATTTTGTGCGGCGGCCGTACCGACGGCAACGCTGCTCACCGGCTGCGGCAGCGATTCCGCTGGGGGCAATCCGTCATCGGCTGTCGACGCCGAGCCTTGCCCAAGCCTGGCACGCGCCGACGAAATGCGCCTCAAGGTTGGGCGCTCCGACGGGCGACAACTGACCGACCGGAGAGGGTATGCGTATGCCGGATCCGTCGAATTCGAACGGGACACGCTCCCCGTGTCGCACCGCTGTTCGACGACCTATCGACGCGGCACAGCAGCTATCACTTTGACCCAATAACTAAGGATCGCGACCACGAATTGCGCTCGACCCATAGTCTGACAAAGGACCCAGTTATGAGATACACACAATCGACCAAAGCGACCATTTGGATGTTTCTTCTGCTCGGCATTGCGGTGCTGTTCGGCACCCAGAACCCGGCGCAAGCGCAGGCGCAGGACGAACTCGACCAGGTCATGGAAATGTTGCGCCAGCAGGGCATGAGTCCGGAGGATCTCGCCCAGATGAAGGGCGTGCTTGGCGGCATGGCCGAAATGGAAACGCAGCAGAAGCAAGGTAATCTCGCGCAGGAACAACAGGCGTTCGACGCAGCGCACCCCGGCTCCGGCACAGCGACGGTTCGAGCGGACAATACACTCTACGAACTCAGGATAACGAAATGCGAAGTTACCGACAGTCGCAACGGTATCTTCCAGATCAGTGCGCTGCAGCCACCGGGCATGGCCGGTGCCGAGCTCCATTTCAACAGCAACGGGCACGGCCGGCCGCAGTCGGCCAGTTTTTCGGTCGAGTCACCGCGGCGCGACAGCTACGGTGCCGAAAAACCGCAGTTCGCCTTTGATGGCACGACGGCGACCTGGAGCGGCAGCGCGAGAAGCAACAGCGGGAGCGCGCCACTATCTATCGAAGCGAGTTGCGGCGATGAAGCGGTCTATTTCGACAGGCCCTCGCGACCGGCACCGAACCTTGACGCGAACTCGCTGGTGCTCTACCTGGATGACGAGGCACATCGCTTCGATATTGGCTACTGCTCGGGTCAGGAGGTCGTTAAAGGCCGTTTGAAGACTATCGTCACGATAACCTCATCCGGGACTTTCCGGGGGCGCCCGGCAATTCTGTTCCTGAAGAAGATCGAGGTCCAGGACATCGGAGAAGTAATCGTGGACATAGACCTTCAGCTGGGTGAGCTTACAAACGAACAGCGGCGATTATCACCGGACGACGCCGAACTGTCGCTTAACGGCGGAAAAGCCGGGAGGAATCCGGACGGTTTCCCGTCGGTCTCGACGTCGGGCGGCATGATAACCAGGGATGGTCAAAATGTGCATTTTCGCGGCCAGCCACTGTATTCAACAGCCAGCCCTGGCGATCTCCCCCCGGAGTTCGCCGACCTGTCCGGATTCCCTGAGGTGTTCGCAAACTGCGGCGGCTAGCCATCCAATACGAGAGCAATCTGCCTGATTCTGATCCGGAGACAGTTCACCTGAAAACAGGGGAAATAGGGGTCGAACCGCGGTTTTCGAACATTGGCAAAATTGCGGTTCGTGGAATTCCGGGGACAGTTTACCTATTTCTCTTCCGACCCTACTTTCCCCATTGAGTAAACTGTCCCCGGAATTGGTCCCCGGAACTGCCATCCAAAATCTTTGACATCTTGGTGTGCCATATGTACCATGCTTTTCCATGGTACATATGGCACACCGATTTCTATGCAGATAATCATCGACATTGAAGACCCAAACCCGCCTTTCGCGCAGCTGATTGAGCAGATAAAACAAGCAGTTAGCGGCGGTCAGCTCGGTCCCGGCGATCCGCTGCCCTCGATTCGACAGCTGGCAAGCGACCTGGAACTGAACAACAAGACCGTCGCAAAAGCCTACCGGCTGCTCGAACGGGACTCGGTCATCCAGTCGCGTGGCTACCGCGGCACCTTCGTCCATCCCGAGGGCCGGTCAAACAGCAAACTGGATCTGAACTCATGGGTCGTGGAGCAGCTGCAGCAATCCATTTCGGCGTTCAGAAAAGCCGGGGTCACCGACCCCGAAATTAACAACGCTTTTCGCAACGTCATGAACGAACAAAACGTCTCAGGAGGCTGAATCTCATGGCCTGGTCAAACAATCTTTTCTATATCGCTTTTCTAAGTCAGATCTTTCTGATGTCTTACTACTTTCCCAACAAGCTGTTGGCGAGAATGCGGCATCTCATGGCAACCTACCCTCCGGAGACGTACCCGAAGCTGTACCCGCGTCCCATCGAACACTACAAGCGGGCGCAACTGGCGTTCAAGTACGCATGCCGGTTCGTCCTGCTGCTGGGCTTCGTGATTCTCTTCGCGGTGATGTTCTGGGTCGATCACGGTACCTTCGCCGAGCACGGCTTCATATCCAACGCGTGGCCTGCCGCCTACGGCATGATTCAGTTCCTGCCCCTGATGGCAGTTGAATTCTCCGAATTCGGCCACTTCAAGCAAATGAGAAAAGCGAATTCCGCGTCTACACGCGTAGCTGACTTACGCAGACGCGGCCTCCTGGACTTTGTATCGCCCGGGTTGCTCGGCATGACATTGCTGCTGTTCGCAGGCGCAATTCTCTTCGACCTGTATGTGCATGATTTTGCCGTGACCTGGGGACACGACACGATTCAAAGAGCGATCGTCATGACCGCAACGAACGGGCTAATAGCGATTATCGGCGCGTGGAACCTGTACGGTCGCAAACTGGATCCGCACCAGTCCCCTGAGGACAGGATGCAACGCATATCGGTCAGTCTGAAGTCAGTGCTCTATGTCAGCATGGCACTGAGCGTGTTCATCGCGATGACTGCCGCTGATGACCTGTACAGCCTGGATTCTGTTGACGCGGTCATCATGAGCGTCTACTTCCAGGTGATCGCGGTTTTGTCGCTGGGCTACACGCTGCGCAATATCAATCCGGATGAGATCAATTTCGACGTCTACAAGAATGACGCGGCGACAGCCTGAGTCAAGTGGATTCGAGCCGACGAAAAACCGGGGTCAGACCGCACTTTCACGCGCTTGCAATTCCGGGGACAGGCTACTCAATATCGAAACGGAAATAAGTAAACTGCCCCCGGAATTCGAAACGCTTAACGCTCGCTCGCGCTGAATGGCGCAGCAACCCATCTGCTGCAAAAGCGTAAATCTGGATACGCGACGATTTTCGAAGATGTGCTGAGCAGGGACGAACTTTCAGTGGGTCAGTTGCATCAACGCACGTATGGCAAGATGGCTCAGTGTAATATTACGTTTCAGCACCTTGATCCGTTTCGCTACCATAGGTTTTCACAGGTGCTCCTGGATCGGGCACCAACTTGCGTGCCCTCACCAGGAAGAACAAAGGCGTCTGTTCCACCCCTGACGTTATTTTGCGTCCCGTCGGGACGCGATGCGCTAGGCCGCCTCTCCTTTGGCCATCGCGTGCACATCGGACGCCGCCAGGCGCTGGCCGCCGATGGCCCAGTCGCCACCTTCAAATTCGTTGATCCGAACCCATGTCACGGGCCGCATGTTTTCGCCTTCCACCTCGACCATCGCCGCCGTGACTTTCTCGATCAACTGCTCTTTCTGCTGCGGGGTGAAGACATTCTTGATTACGTCAATTGTTACGAGTGGCATGTGATTCTCCTTTAGCCTTGTAGTTTCGACTTCAAATGGTCTATGACCTCGCCCATCGGACCGCTCGGGCTGAATTCTACGGCCTCGTAGTCCTCGTCGACCCGGACGGTGTGACCCGGTGGCCAGTAGTAGACTTCGCCGGCCTCAACCGTCTCTTCATGCCCATCCGCATAGCGCACGTGGATGGAGCCTTTGAGGACGGTGCCCCAGTGCGGGCATTGGCACAGGTTGTGCGGCATGCCCTCCAGCAACGGTGCGGCATCCGCCCCTTTCGGAAAACGAATGCGGGCGACATTGATGTCGCCCCAGTCCTGGGCCTGGATGCAAACACCACCGGCTTCCAGCCGGGTTGGTAGTTCATTCCGTGCTTGTTTCATATCGAGCTCCTTTTTCCTCAGGTTCGCGACGGTATGCCCGCCAGTCGGAATATTTGTACGCCTCGGCACGCGACCAGACTTGAAGAGGACATGGAGATATTGTGGAGGTTTCTAGGCGCCGATCATCAAGTGCTCTATGCTCGGAGTCATGATCTACCGGTTTGACCCTTTCGAACTCGATATGGCCCGGTTCGAACTTCGCAAAGGCGGCAAGCTCTGTCCGCTTGAGCCACAGGTTTTTGCCCTGCTGGCCTTCCTCATCGAGCACCGCGAGCGCGTTGTATCCAAGGACGAAATCTTCGAGAAGCTCTGGGACGGACGCGTCGTGACCGATTCGGCCCTGGCAAGCCGGGTCAAGTCTGCGCGCAAGGCCCTTGGCGATGACGGCAAGGCGCAGCGATTCATCAAAACCATCCACCGCAAGGGTTTTCGTTTTGTCGCCGACGTTCGGCCCTCGCGAGATCCGGCCACGGTGTTGCCGGGAGTCGGCGCCACAGCGTCGGGCACTGCACAATCTGAAGCACTGCTTGCGGGCGGAGAGGCCGCTCTGCGACCATCAATTGCCGTATTGCCATTTCGATGGGTTGGTAACCCTGGCCCCTACGACACCATCGCCGATGGTTTGCCACATGAACTGATCACCGAGCTTGCGCGCCTGCGCTGGCTGCTCGTGATTGCCAGGGGCTCGTCATTTCGCTTTCGCGAGCAGGACCTGGACCTGCGCGACGTCGGTCAGCTCCTGCACGTTCGCTACTGTCTTTCCGGCAGTGTTGAGGTAAGCGGTCAGCAGCTTGCCGTCACGACCGAGCTTGTCGATACGCGTGGGAGCGAGGTTGTCTGGGGCGAGCGTTACACAGGTTATGTCGACGATGTTCACGCGGTGCGCACGGAGATTCGTTCAAAGATCCTGACGTCGCTGGAAATCCAGATTCCGCTGCACGAGGCGGCAGGCGCACGCCTTACAGTAACCGATAACCTGGACGCGTGGTCGGCCTATCACCTCGGCCTGCAGCACCTGTACCGATTCAATCAGAAAGACAATGCCGCTGCGGCTGAACTGTTCGGGCAAGCGGTAAAACAGGATCCCACCTTCGCGCGCGCGCACGCCGGCCTCTCGTTCGTGCATTTTCAAACCGCCTTCATGCGCCAGACCGACGACATTCCCCGTGAGATTTCGTTGGCTCGCAGCTACGCCCAACTCGGCGTCGATATCGACCCGCTCGATCCGTTTGTGAATTTCACAATGGGGCGCAGCTTCTGGCTGGAGGGCGATCTCGAGCGCGCCCGGTCGTGGCTCGACCGCGCAACCTCACTCAGCCCGAACTACGCGCAGGGGGTCTATGCCCTTGCATGGACGAATACGCTTGCGGGTGCTGAACTGGAAGGTCGCGGACAAGTCGACCTTGCGATGCGCCTGAGCCCGCTCGACCCGTTGTATTACGCAATGCTGGGTACACGTGGCTTCACGCACATGGCCCGCGGCGAAGATGACGAAGCGGTTGACTGGACCGAGCGCGCGGCGCGCTCACCGGGTGCGCATGTCCTCATTGCAATGATTGCGGCAGCGGCGCAGGCACTGGCTGGCGACACGGCACGCGCCGAAGCGTGGGCCGCGAATGTGCGTGAGCGCAGTCCGCTGCTTCGGAGCGTGGACTTCTTTCGCGCATTTCCGATGAGGTCCGAGCCAATGCGGACACGGGTTGCGACGGCGCTGCAGCAGCTTGGTTTTTGAACGCTGCGCCGTTCGAAAGGCATAACACAAAACAGCGGTCGGCAGATTCAGCGGAACTGCTGGTCCACCCAACAGCACCGTAGCAACCTCAGCAGTGAACTTCGTACTGTTACAGCGGAGCGAATCTGCCCGCCTCGTGAGCGAGCCAATCATCGCTTGTCGCGGACTGATCCAAGGTGTCGGCGGCTTGAAAACTGGACGAAGATGCAGGACTGATCGGCCCTTACCACCGACTCAAGAACCGGAATCGATACTGGCGTGGGTCTGGCCGTAACGACCGGACCAGCAGCCGATTTCAGTTTTGCGTTTCGTCCGGATTCTTGCCAGCGCCGGTTATTTCGTGCGATCGACGGGATACACGAAGTACAGGCGCAGGTTTTATAACGTCACCAACCCGTCCACTGCTTGATGCGCATCAGTCCGGGATCAGGCGAGATCGAAGCGATCAGGTTCATCACCTTGTCCCAGGCGGCCACGAAGTCATGCACAAACGACTGCGTGCGAGTCGTCACTCGCGTAGACTTCGGCGAGGGCCCGGAGCTGGGAGTTCGAACCGAAGACCAGATCGACGCGCGTGCCTGTCCACTTGAGCTTGCCCGTCTTGCGATCGTGCCCCTCGAAGACGTCTTCGGATGCAGAGGACGGCCTGCCACTTGCGTGTTCATGTCGAGCAGGTTGACGAAGAAGTCGTTGGTCAGCGTCTCGGGCCGCTTGGTGAAGACACCGTGTTTGGACTGACCCGACGTTTGCATTCAGGACGCGCATGCCGCCGACGAGAACCGTCATCTCAGGCGCGGTCAGCGTCAGCAGATTGGCCCGATCCACCAGCAGCTCTTCCGCCGATCTGGTCGTGCCCTTTCCCGAGGTAGTTGCGAAACCCGTCTGCGGTCGGTTCGAGCACGGCAAATGCGTCCACGTCGGTTTGCTTCTGCGACGCGTCCGTGCGGCCCGGCGAGAACGGAACCTTGACCTTGATCCCGGCATTCTTCGCCGCCTTCTCGACGGCTGCGCAGCCACCCAGAACGATCAGGTCGGCGAGCGAGACTTTCTTGCCGCCGGACTGCGATTTGTTGAAATCCTTCTGGATCTTCTCCAGCGTCTTCAACACCGTCGCCAGTTGTGCCGGCTGATTGACCTTCCAGTCCTTCTGCGGTGCGAGGCGAATACGCGCGCCATTTGCGCCGCCGCGCTTGTCGCTGCCGCGGAACGTCGAAGCCGAGGCCCAGGCGGTCGAGACCAGCTGGCCGATGGACAGGCCCGAGGCGAGGATCTTGTCCTTGAGCGCGGCGATGTCTTGCTTGCCGATCGACTTATGCTTTGCCGCGGGGACGGGGTCCTGCCACAGCAACTCCTCTTTGGGAACGTCCTGGCCGAGGTAGCGCGAGACCGGCCCCATGTCGCGATGCGTCAGCTTGAACCACGCCCGGGCGAAGGCATCGGCAAACTCGTCCGGGTTCTCGTGGAAGTGCTTCGAGATCTTCGCGTAGATCGGATCCATCTTCATGGCCATGTCCGCCGTGGTCATCATCGGTGGGTTTTTCTTCGACGGATCGTGAGCATCCGGCACGACGCGCGCCGATGCTTCCTTCGGTGTCCACTGCTGCGCACCCGCAGGACTCTTCGTGAGCTCCCACTCGTAGTTGAACAGGTTGTCGAAATAACCGTTGTCCCACTTCACCGGGTTGTTGGTCCATGCGCCCTCCAACCCGCTGCTGATCGTATCGCCACCGCTGCCGCTGCCAAAGCTGTTGGCCCAGCCGAGGCCTTGCTCCTCGATGCTCGCACCCTCGGGTTCCGGACCGACGTACTTGTTCGGATCGGCAGCGCCATGGCATTTGCCGAAGGTGTGTCCGCCGGCAGTGAGCGCAACGGTCTCGTAGTCATTCATCGCCATGCGAGCGAACGTCTCTCGAATGTCTCTGGCTGAAGCAAGCGGATCCGGGTTGCCGTTCGGCCCCTCGGGATTGACATAGATCAGGCCCATCTGAACGGCGCCGAGCGGATTCTCGAGTTCGCGATCGCCGCTGTAGCGCTCGTCTCCCAGCCACGCGGTCTCGGGACCCCAGTAGATGTCCTCTTCGGGCTCCCAGATGTCCTCGCGCCCGCCGCCGAAACCAAACATCTTGAGTCCCATCGACTCTATGGCGCAGTTGCCGGCGAGGATCATCAGGTCGGCCCAGGAGATTTTGCGCCCGTACTTCTGCTTGATCGGCCAGAGCAGGCGGCGCGCCTTGTCGAGGCTCACGTTGTCGGGCCAGCTGTTGAGCGGCGCAAAGCGCTGCGAGCCGGAGCCTGCGCCGCCGCGGCCGTCGCTGATGCGGTACGTGCCTGCGCTGTGCCACGCCATGCGAATGAAAAACGGTCCGTAGTGGCCCCAGTCGGCCGGCCACCAGTCTTGCGAATCGGTCATCAACGCATAGAGGTCTTTCTTCAGCGCGTCGAGGTCGAGTCTCTTGAATTCCTCGGCGTAGTTGAACTCCTCGCCCATCGGATCGGACAGGGAAGAGTGCTGGTGAAGAATCTTCAGGTTCAATTGATTCGGCCACCAGTGTTGGTTTGCGGTACTTCCCACCGCCGTGTGCGCGTGAGCCATCACCGGGCACTTGCTTTCGGTATTCGCGTTTTGGCTAGTCATGCTGTGTTCCTTGCATTGAATAAGTGGTAGTAAATGTGGTCGTGCGTCATGGCGTCGGATCCCCTTGCGATGCGGGCGGCGCGCCGGCTGCGGCACGTCGCTCTGTGGCCGCTGCCGCCTTGCGGCATGATGGGCAGTGCCCCCAGAAGATAACCTCGGCTTCGTCGATCTCGAAACCGTGATCATCGTTCGCGGTGATGTAGGGAGTCGCCCCGACCGCGCAGTCGATGTCGAACATGATGTCGCAGCCACGGCAGATAAGATGATGATGGTTGTCTCCCACCCGATCCTCATACCGGGCTGCGGTTCCGCCTGGCTGGATCCTGCGGACGAGTTTCTTGTCGACCAGGACGCCCAGCGTGTCATAGACCGCCTGGCGGGAGATCGACCCGATGACCGCTCGCACGTCCTCGGTCAGCTCGTCGGCCGTGGCGTGGGGGCGGGATGACACCGCCCGCACAATGGCCAAACGCTGGGCAGTCACCTGCACTCCGTGCTGGCGCAAAAGCTGTTGGATTTCATCTGGCATGACGCCATTATTTACACAGATACTGGATTCATACAATTAATTGGCAAAGCCTGAATAAAACGTCGTCAGGATTTTTCATCGCGTCTTGATTGACACCGCAGTTGGCACCCATTTGCGTCGGTCCACGACGGTAGCACTTCAAAAACCGTCATTGCGATGTTCATCCGAAATTCAACAGCGCAACGGGTTCAGGAGAAAAGCGGCTTGCTGAATATGTTCGTCCGCGGCTGCCTGCAAGTCGCCATGTTATAGTGAAGCCCGGCCTCCTCTTCCGGGAATTGCTGTCCATGACCGATCTGAAAAAAGCGCGGCTTGATCCAACGATGGTGTATGCGAATCCGAGCGAGGTCGTTGCTGATGCTGATCTGAACCGTGATCAGAAAATCGAGATCTTGCGCCGTTGGGAATACGACGCGCGTGAATTAGAAGTTGCAGAAGAAGAGGCCGGCATGTCCGTAAGCCGGCCCGAGATGTTCGACCTGGTTATTAAGGCGTTACGCGCGCTCGGTGCAGAGCGTGACACCGAACACACACCGCCGACCAAGTAAGGCCGGTCAACCTGCCGGCCGTAGTCCGTGACGAATTTTCTGCTGTTGATGCTCGGCGTGGTCTTGCTGGCCGCTGGCGGTGAGGCATTGGTTCGTGGATCGCTGGCTGCGGCCAATCGACTCGGCGTTTCGCCTTTACTAAGCGGTTTGGTCATTGTTGGTTTCGGCACCTCGATGCCTGAATTGGTGGTCTCTGTCACTGCAGCCCTCAATGAGCAACCCGACATTGCTGTCGGCAACGTAGTCGGCAGCAACATCGGCAATGTTCTGTTGATTCTGGGAATATGCGCCGTGATCGCGCCAATGACGGTCAAACCGTTAGCACTCCGCAGAGATGCCGTCACGGTTGTCGCGGCAAGCGTGCTGTTTCTCATCCTGGTGGGCGGAAGCGCCCTGGGCCGTGCAGATGGCGTGATTCTCCTGACGTCGCTGGTCGTTTTCCTGGTATGGGCCTATTGGACCGAACGCGGCCACGCCGCGCCTTCTGCGGAACTGCACAAAGCCGAAGCCGCTGAACTAACCTTTCTGCCGAAGTCAGCAGGCTGGACGGTCGCGACAGTGATTGCAGGTCTGCTGCTACTCATCTCCGGGTCACAAGTGCTCCTTAAGGGAGCCATCGGAATTGCCGCGCATTTTGGCGTTTCTGAGGCCGTCATTGGCTTGACGCTGGTCGCAGTGGGCACATCCCTTCCGGAGTTATCGATCTCGGTCATCGCAGCGCTGCGTCGACATGCCGATGTAGCCATTGGGAACGTGCTCGGCAGCAATATATTTAATTTGTTGGGGATCCTTGGCGTATCCGCCCTGCTTCAACCACTTCCCGTGCATGCGAGAGTCCTGCAATTCGACCAGTGGGTCATGCTCGGCGCGTCATTACTGCTGATGTTGTTTCTGTATACGGGGAATCTTCTGAGCCGCCTGGAGGGCGCAATTCTATTGACTTGCTATGGTGTCTATATCTGCCTGAGTTTTATTGTGTTCGGCGGGTAAGGCCAAATGGGGCACATGCGAACAAGCAATGTTCAATTGGCGACTCGAGCATAAGCGGATGGCGAAAAGCTGACGATCGATATGCAATAGAAGGACTCGTGAAGAATTCTCGTGATGCTACGCCTTGAATTTCATGCTTCTAGGCATATTATTCCTCGTTCAAATGATTACCGGAGTCAGGTAAGTGTTCAAACGCGTCGCTCTGTTTATTGCCACAAACCTTGCCGTGGTACTCGTGTTGAGTATCGTACTGCGCCTCCTGGGCGTCGACCAGATCCTCGACGAGTCGGGTACCGGCATCAACTATCAGGCATTGCTGATTCTATCGGTCGTAATTGGTTTTGGGGGCTCGTTCATCTCGCTCGCGATGTCCAAATGGATGGCCAAACGTTCGACCGGCGCGCACGTCATTGAAACACCGGCCAACAGTGCGGAATCCTGGCTGGTTGCCACCGTGGAACGACTCGCGCGCGATGCCGGCATCGAGACTCCCGAGGTGGCCATTTACGACTCGCCCGACATGAACGCATTCGCGACCGGCGCCAGGCGCAATAGTGCGCTCGTCGCAGTCAGCACCGGCCTCTTGCGCGGTATGCAAAAAGACGAAGTCGAAGGTGTGCTTGCTCACGAAATCTCGCACGTCGCCAATGGCGACATGATCACGCTTGCACTCGTGCAGGGCGTTGTGAATACGTTCGTCATATTCCTGTCTCGTATTGTGGGTCACATCATCGATCGGGTCGTACTCAAGAACGAGCGAGGTTACGGTATCGGTTACTTCGTCTCCGTGATTGTCGCGCAGCTCGTGCTCGGTGTGCTTGCGAGCATCATCGTGATGTGGGTGTCGCGCCAGCGGGAATTCCGCGCCGATGCAGGCTCCGCAAAACTGAACGGCAAGCGCCCGATGATCGATGCACTCGCGCGCCTCGACCGAGGCGCACCCGCGCACCTGCCCGAGTCTCTCGAGGCATTCGGTATCTCAGGCCGACATGGAGGCGGAATCAAGCGGTTGTTTATGAGCCATCCGCCGATCCCGGAGCGCATCGCAGCACTTGAAGCTCTTTAGGCGGTTTTGCAGTTTGACTCTCACATTATCTATTTTTAGAAATTGTGCCGTCGCTCAACCACCTGCCTGACAGCCACTAAATTGAAGCCTTCTGCGCATCGTTTTCTGCTCATCATTTATCTGACTACTGTTTTCTCTCGCTGAAAAGTGTCCGCCCATTTTGCAGAAAAAACCGGGGTCAGACCGCACTTTCACGCGCTTGGCGAGCTGCGCGGTTTCCCTATTTTGGCAAGTCGTACGCGACGCTTCAGACCGCTTTCGATCTGATCTTTGAAGGCGTCGTTCCCGAGCACAAGGCAGGCGTTGGTAGTACGCCGAACGCCCGCCGATCAATTTTTATCCAATTCAGTTTCGAACCTGCCACGGTAACGTTCAAATCGTTCCTCGTCACTGCACTCCGGATTCTCGTAGTTATGTGAGACGAAACGATTGGGTCTTCAGCATCGAATGCATTGTGTCGGTAGATGACGCAGACAAAAGTGCGGTCTGACCCCAAATTTCCGTCTGATTTGAAAGGGGTCGAACCGGATTAATCGCTAAATGACGATGCGCCATTGAGTGTATCTGCCTTTACGGACTGCACCTCGTTCGCGAGCACGATTGAGCATCGAGAGTCAAAAGGCGCGAACCTTGACGTCAATCGAGGCAACGCACGCGTATGTCACATAATGCAATTTGAATGTTATAAATCAATAATTTACACGACTAACCTAGATCATCTCTAGCTTCTGATTCATAGTGGCGCCCCGGTAAGAAGAATAAGCAACTACAACACTATGTCTAAGCGGATTCTCGTGTTGGGGTGTTATGAACACACCCTGACTATTGCGCGTTCTCTGGCCCGCGCAGGCCACCAGATCATTCTTGGCGTCACACCGGGGCAATTGGAACAGGGCTACGTCCGCGACTCACGCTTTGTTGCCTCGACATGGTTGCACCCGGACATTGTCAACGAGCCCGCGGCATTTGATATTGCGATGCTGGACTACCTGAAGAATCCCTCACCTGTCGAAGCCATATTCCCGGTAGGCGAGGACGACATTCGCAGAGTCGCCTGCATCAGGGACAGCCTGCCTCGCGACATTATCGTAGTGATGCCGAGCAATGAGGCTGTATATCGTTGTCTCAACAAAGAGAGTTCGAATCGCCTGGCGAGCGAATGCGGCGTGCCCACAGCAGGAACACGCACGGTGCGGTCGGCTCGTGAGCTGCGAAAAGCGGTCGAAGAACTGGGCCTGCCCGCCATCGCCAAGCCAGCAGAATCCACCAGTCTGCTGCTCAAAAAGAAATGCGTGTTTATTCGCACAGCGGACAAGCTGGAGTTGCTTTGCCGTGACTGGCCGGCGACTGATAGCGACATCATCGTACAGAATGAAATCGCAGGGATTCGACACAACTGCGATGTCATTGCCGAGAACGGAAAAATAAAACGCTACTTCGAAGCGGAAATTTTACGGACCGACCAGCTAGACTATGCAGGCAACAGTGTTCTTGACCGATCTGTCCCGCCGAATCCGTTGCACAGGGAATACTGCGAGCGAATGGTTGAAGCACTCAACTACACCGGTATGGCCCTGTTCCAGTTTCTCCGGGATCCGCAAACCGGAGCAACGTGTTTCCTTGAAGTCAATCCGCGATCCGGTGCAGCTATTTCACTTGCTGTCGGATGCGGGATGGAAATGCCGGCCGCTGCGGTGAACGCCTGTTATAAGGCATCGTTGGATTTCGATGAGCAGTACCCTCACTACCGGGTTCGCCATTGTCTGCACGACGACCTGCAAGGGCTACGCAGAGCACGTGTATACAGGGAAATTGATTTACGCCAGTCGCTGCTCTGGCTTGGCAGAATCTGCCGGGATGCCGTCCGCGCCAATTTCTTTTCAACGCTTGCCTGGAACGACCTCAGGCCGACGCTAAAAATATACTGGAACATGCTACTTCGGCTTTTCAAGAGAGGCGATCGTGTTTCGACCGGCAGAGTCATTACTCAAACATTCGAAAGTCTCGACGCTGATCAGCTGCCTATGCAATCCGGGTCTGCGAGCGGAGCATTCCGTCGAGTCGAGTCCGTACCGGAAAAATAGCGGTCGTTGGCTGGACATTCAGCCTGCCCAGGCAATCATTGGAACCACCGACGCCCTCTATTAGCGCCCCTGCCTGGCAACCGCCAACTGCTGATCAACGTCATCGCCCGTTTGATCTGCTGACGCTCTATGTTCCAATGCCTTTCCAGGACATCCGGTGCCCGATTTGCTGCACAATGCATGACGATGCACAACTCATTCACACAGAATTCAAGCTTCGCATCTGTCACTCGGCACGATTCCCGGCGCACTGGTGCCCGCAAAGGCGATAGAATTTCCGCTTTTTTTGCGGCAGCAATTGCACCACCGTCAGCCCATCCCGCTCAAATGAGGTTATAGCCCCATGAACTCCATCGCCCTGAACGCCAGCGCCCTGGGTGAATCCCTCACAGCGCGGACCGCGGACGGGCGTCAGGTCTCGGAAGTATTTCTTGTTGCCTGTGGTGGCTCCCTGGTCGATCTTTACCCGGCCCGGTACTTCCTGGCGAGCGAAAGCTGTCGATTGCGCGCCGAACTATATACCTCCAACGAGTTCGTTCACGCCGTGCCAAAAGCGCTTGGAGAACGGTCTGTTGTGATCGTGTGCTCGCATGGCGGCGGCACCCCGGAATCCGTAGAAGCGACGAAAATCGCCCAGGCACGAGGCTCACTCACTGTGACCCTGACGCACAACGAATCGTCAGAGATTGCTGCTTTCGCAGATCACAATGTTGTTTACGAGTGGGGCGACGAGTCGAGTGTCCAGAACAATCCGATGGCGATCACGCTTGCACTGTGTCTTGAAATCTTGCAGCAGGCAGAAGGTTATCCGCATTACGAGGAATTCCGGAATGCCTTGCAGCAGATCGACGATGTCGTCGCTACAGCGCGCAACAACGTGCGGGAGCGAGTGGAGGTATTTGCGGAAACCTATCAAAACGACAAGCTGTTCTACGTTCTGTCGAGCGGCGCGAGTTACGGGCACGCTTACGGATTTGCGATCTGCTCGTTAATGGAAATGCAGTGGCTAAATGCAAGCGCCATTCACTCAGGTGAGTTCTTTCACGGCCCATTCGAAATCACGGATAAGAAGACGAATTTCATCGTGCTGGTAAACGAGGGCCGGACACGCCCACTTGACCAGCGGGTCATCGCGTTCCTCAAAAGTTACGCGGAGAGATTTGAAATAGTCGACGCCCGGGAGCTCGGTATCGGTGTGCTACCCGAGTCGGTTGTCGAGTTTTTCAATCCGATCCTTTTTTACAGTGTGCTGTGTGATTACCGGGAGGCACTGGCAAAGATTCGTGACCACCCGCTCGAGACACGCCGTTACATGGGCAAAGTGAAATACTGATTGCGATGACGGGGGCCGCACCTTGAAAGTTATCGGTATCGGCGACAATGTCGTCGACGACTACGCGCACATGCGGACGATGTTTCCGGGCGGCAACGCGCTCAACTTTTCGGTGTACGCGTCGATGCTGGGCTGCGAGTCTGCCTATCTTGGCGTTTTTGGCAGTGATGACGCGGCGGAACATGTGCAACGAACGCTTGCCAGGAAAGGCGTGGATACTTCCCACTGCCGTTGTGCGGATGGACCCAATGGCCGCGCCATACTCACGATCGAAGACGGCGAGAGAGTCTTTGTTTCGTCCAACAGAGGGGGTGTCAGCAAGTCCATACCGATGGCGTTCATCTTCGACGATCTCGACTACTTGCAAACTTTTTCAATTATGCATACCAGCGCGTACAGCTACCTCGATGACCACCTGGCCCGAATGCATTCGCTGAATCCCCTGTTAAGCTACGACTTCTCGGATGACTTCGACGCCGAACACGCCCTGCCCCTTTGCCGCCACGTCGACATCGGTTTTTTCTCGTGCGCCGAATGGACTGAATCAGCGACCATGGTGCTCCTCGAAAAAGCTGTGGGCCGCGGGCTGTACGCTCGCGGTGGCCACGCGCGGGCCGCACGAAGCCATTCTGTTCGACGGTCAATCGTGGTACAGACAGGCGCCGCATACCGTTACTCCAATAGACACGCTGGGAGCAGGTGATGCTTTCATCAGCGGGTTCCTGGTTTCCTATGTCGGCGGCACAACCGGCGCCGGCGTTCAGCAGGCCTCGTTGATCGAAGACTCCCTCGAGACAGCGGCCTCATTCGCAGCGGAGATTTGCCAGGTGCAGGGCGCATTCGGACACGAGCTACGCTATTGAGTTTTGAATTCATAAATAGTCGGGAGGCAAGCCAGTGACCCTGCAGAAAACACAGGCGCGGTGGGAGCTTCCGCACACGTATGTGCTCCTGTTTGTCATGATCATGCTCATCGCAGCCCTGACATGGATCGTGCCAAGTGGCGTATTCGAGCGCGAGGAGTTGACGACGGCGGATGGCAATGTTGCGAGCACCGTCGTCCCGGGGACATTCCGTCCGATCGACAAGGTTACTGATCGATCGCGATTTACGCCAGGGGCCGTTCGACGTTCTGAGCGCGCCCGCCAAGGGCATCGTTCACGCGGCGGACGTCATCGCCTTTGTGCTGCTGTTGGGGGGTGTTTTTGGCATTATCACGCGAACCGGCGCGCTCGACCGCGGGCTGCACGTCCTTGCGACAACGCTTGCGGATAAGGGCATATTCGTTATACCGATAATGATCACGCTTCTCAGTCTCGGCGGATCTACATTCGGCATGAGCGAGGAGGTACTCGCCTTGTATCCGATCGTTATTTCGCTCATGTTCCTCCTGCGTTTCGATTCGATGACAGCAGTATTGATATTGTTTCTCGGCACGCAGGTCGGATATGTCGGCGCCACCATCAATCCGTTCTCGGTGTTGCTCGCACAGGCAATCGCCGGCATCCAGGGGAATCCGCAACTTTGGCTTCGTGCAATCGCGTGGGTCGTCTTCACGCTCGTGGCGATCGCTTACACGATGTGGTACGCCCACAAGGTGCGGAAACATCCTGAGTCCTCGCCTGTCTTCCGCTCTGACAGGGAGCTGGAGCTGACTTTGGCAAGTTCGCAAGAAGCTCACCCGAATTTTTCCGTTCGCGATCGCATCATCCTCGCAACCTTCATTGTTACGCTGGCGACGATCAGTTGGGGCCTCTTGTCACGCGGCTGGTACATGGCTGAGATCGGTGCAGCCTTCCTGGCCTGCGGGCTGATTTCCGGTGCGGTTGCGAAAATGGGGCCCAGCGAGATCGCCGAACACTTCGTCGACGGATGCAAGGATTTTATCTATGCAGCGTTCATCATCGGGCTTGCACGCGGAATCCTGATCGTCGCAGAACAGGGCATGATCATCGATACGATTCTGCATAGCCTGAGTGAATTCTTAAGCAGCGTTCCGACCTACGCTTTCACAACCCTTAACCTGCTCGCCCACAATATTATTACTTTTCTTGTTCCGTCATCGTCTGGAGAAGCGGCCCTGACAATGCCCGTCCTTGCGCCGCTCGGAGACCTCGTCGGGGTCAATCGGGACTCCCTGGTGCTCGGCTACCAGTTCGGCAACGGACTAACGAATCTTATCTCCCCGACAAACGGGCTTCTGCTGGCCGGACTCGCAATCGCAAGAATCCGTTTCAGCCAGTGGTTCAAGGTTATATTCCCCTTCTTTCTTATTGCGTGGCCGCTTGCAGCGATCTTTGCATGGGTCTCCGCGTACGTATGACAGCTGTCAGAAAGGTGTTCGATTTATTTTCGAGACCTTTTTCAGACAGGTGTCAGATATATTTTCGACACCATTTTCTGGTATTCTTTTGTGCAGCTCGCGTCGACGAGCAACGTTCGATTTCAGAGGGGATACGCAATGCCAAACGATTGGGGGCTTAACCGCCGGAATTTCCTGAAGGGCGCCGGAATGACGGCCCTGGCGAGCGCCGCACCGGCAACTGTCATTGCCGATGACGACGAGGGCAAACCACTTTTCAGAAGCGGCAACTACGATTTTGAAACAGTCTACGACCGTGCTGACCAGAATTGCGCCCGCTGGGACAGCCCTGCGAAGAAATATCCGGGCGGCGAGTTCAAATACGGCATGGGCGTCGCGACGATGGACTTCGAGTGCGCGCCCTGCATCACTGATGCGTTGGCCGAACGCTGCAAGCATCGCACCTGGGGCTACATGAGCAGCACGGATTCGCTCAAGGAAGCGATAGCCCAGTTCAACGCCGAGCGACACAGCCTCGAACTCGATCCCTCGATGATACAGGTGTCGTCGGGTGTCTATCCGGGCATGATCGCCTCCCTGCGAACATTGTCGCGGCCCGGCACCAAGGTGGCACTGCTGTCGCCCAACTACTCCGGTTTCTACTACATGACCCGGCACACTTACACGATTGCCGACGACAGCCAGATGTACCTCCAGGACGGTCGTTACGAAATTGATTGGGACGACCTCGAGACGAGACTTGCGGATCCGGAAACACAATCGATGATTGTCTGTAATCCCCAGAATCCAACCGGCAACGTCTGGACAGAGGACGAGCTGCTCAGGATCGGTGAGCTTTGCCTCAAGAACAACGTCGTGGTCTTATCTGATGAGATCCATTCGGACTTCGTACGGCCAGGGCACGAGTTCGTACCGTTCGCCCGGCTCCCGGACAAGGCGGTCGTCGCCAACAGCCTGTCATTCAATTCGGCCAGCAAGACCTTCAACATGGCTGGCATGAAGAATGCCTACTGGCATTCGACCGATCCGAAACTGCTGGAAAGAGTCAAACATAACCACTTCAGCACGGTCAGCACGCTCGGTTGCGTTGCGAACGAAGCCGCCTATCGCGACGGCGCTGAGTGGCTCGACCAGTTGCTTGCTTACCTGGACGACAACCACAAGTTCGTCGAGAACTATGTCGCGAAGAATATGCCGAGCGTTGGTTACACGCGGCCGGAAGGCACGTACCTGAGCTGGCTGGACTTCAGCAAAACAATGGACTCGATCAATGCCGAGGAAATGGCGTCCAAGAAAGCGGTAACGCCCGAGGTTTACATGCAGGATTGGCTGGTAATGAACTCCGGTGTCTACCTCAACCCAGGCTCTAACTACGGCCTCGGTGGCCCGGGCAACATGAGATTCAACGTGGGCTCTTCACGCAAAGTTGTCAAGGGAGCACTCGACGCACTGGCCGGAGCCGTAAAGAACGCCTGATCGCGAATTTCGGTCTGACCCCCCGAATGTGGAAGGACCTTTCCTGATGCGGAGCACGAGATTGGCGCTGCTGACGCTCGTGGCAACGAGCGTCGGTGCGCAGCCCGAGATACATCGTTGCGTGCTGGCGGACGGCACGATCGCGTTTCAGGAATTACCGTGCCCGGAGCCCACGCCTGCGGGCAATGCCGGCGACGGTGAACGCGATAGCGAGAGCGTTGTTCCTGCTGACGACTTTCTTGACTTCGTTAATCCTTTCGACGGACTTGAAAACTCATCCGCGCACTCCGATCCCGAGCCGGAGGCACCAGTGTCGCAAGACCGAACCACGTGCGAAAAGACGACCCGTGATGCGATCGATGCCATCGACCTTGAGATGCGCAAAGGCTACTCGAAGGAACAGGGCCAGCAATACCTCGCCGAGTTGCTTACATTGACGCAGCAACTGCGCGCTTGCAAGCAACTGTAATCCTTCCCACCGAATAAGATCCGCTCAGGCATGTCGCAGAAAAGACAGTGGCATAGCTCAGGCCCTGCGTACGGATTGCTCACGACAGTTACAACCTGGTCGCGACAGTCCTGGACGAAGTTCTGCTGAGTTATTGCGACATGAAATCGCAGTAACTATGATTTTTTTCACTATGCGAATTCTGGATGGCAAAGTCCGACTCTGATGGTCAGTTCGGCCTGCCCGCTGCATTCGCCAATTATCTGTAACTGCAGTCGTTCCTGGACGCTCATCGACAATTTCATGATCCCAACGGGGTTAGGCAGCGTCGAACCGCAGTATCGCGAACATCGGTGAACTCGAGGTTCGACCCCTGTTTCCCAAGACAAATAAACCTGACACCTTTTTCTTATTCAGGCCAATTATTGACTGTAATTGTCAATTGCAGGGCGGTCGCAAACGTTCCCCAGAGCAAATACGGTATGTTTACGTAAACCACCCAAGGCGCATACTGGTATATCGCATACAGTGCCCAAATAAGTGTTCCTACAACAAGAACGATATCAATGGATGCCAACAGGTTGTTCTTTAGGCCAAATTGCAAAGGTGTAAACGCGAAGTTAAACACCAGGTTTAAAATAAAAGGTAATAGAACGGCAAATGGAACTGTGCCCTTATAAAACAAATAGCCTACGTATCCAAAGGACACGGCAATTAGTGCATACAAAACTGCCCACACGGGACCAAAAAGCCACGACGGAGGTGCCCATGCTGGTTTTACTAGTGTTTGGTACCAATTAACAGTGTCCATTTGGTTATCATATCATTTGAATTAATTACATTTGGGACAACAATCTGTTGTCACTACTACTGGATGTTGTTTGCGTTCAGCCGAAATAATTGACTGGATGCAGGTTGGTGAGAGTTTTACGCAAGCGTGAACGCCGGCATCGTTGAGAATTCGTAATTTTTTAACAAGGAGAATTAATGAGCAAGCACCCTCACCTGGCCGCAATCCTTTTGATGATGTCTCTGTGCGCTTGCTCACAGGATGTGCCCCAGCTCGACGTGCCTGACGTGCAACCGGCCGCAGCCGGCGACCTGGTGAGTTTCAGCAAGGACGTGCGACCCATCCTGGATGCCCGCTGCATTGCCTGTCACGCCTGCTACGACGCACCGTGCCAGCTGAAGCTGACGGCCTACGACGGCGTCGTTCGCGGTGGCTCCAAGGACCTTGTGTACGATCCCGAGCGACCGCGCGAAGCAGCGCTAACGCGCTTGTTCTTGGACGCGCACACGGAAGCGGGCTGGCGAGAAAAGGGCTTCCACTCCGTCGTCGCAACGTCCGCGGCGGGCGCATCGGCAAAGGGCTCGGTGCTGGGCGGCATGCTCGCGCTGAAGACCGAGAATCCGCTGACCCAGGACAGGTTTCTCGACGACAACGTGCCACTGGACGACAGCTCAAGTTGGCAATGCGTGGGTGACAGGGACGAGTTGGCCGATTTCGCGGACGATTATCCGCAGCGCGGCATGCCATACGGGTTGCCAGCATTGGAAGATGACGAACTTGCGGTTATTGATCGCTGGGTGAACCAGGGTGGCATTGATGACACTGACTACTCGCTGAGCGAGGCCGAGCAGAAGGCTATCGAACGCTGGGAGTCGTTCCTGAACAGGGAGTCGCAGCGCGGCCAACTGGTAGCACGGTATGTTTATGAGCATCTGTTTCTGGGCAGCCTGTATTTCCCGGAAATTGAGAACCGCCGATACTTCCAGATGGTGCGTTCGACGACGGCGCCAGGCTCGCCAATTCAGGTTATCGCCACGCGCCGACCTTACGACGACCCCGGCGTGGAGCGCGTGTACTATCGTCTGCGCCTGAATAAGGAAACGACCGTTGCCAAAACGCACATGCCGTACCCGTTGGATGCGGCGCACTTAAAGAACTGGACGACCTGGTTCTTCGATGCCGATTACGAGGTTACGTCGTTGCCGTCCTACGACATCAGGTCCGCATCGAACCCTTTTAAGACGTTTGCCCAGCTGCCGGCGAAAGCGCGTTACCAGTTCATGCTGACCGAAGCCAACTTTACGGTGAAAGGCTTCATTAAGGGACCGGTCTGCAAAGGCCAGTCGGCGGTCAATGTGATCAACGAGCATTTCTGGGTGTTCTTTGTCGATCCTGATTACCAGGATGGTGAAGCCATGCTGGAGTACCTGGCCAGTGCCCAGAACACGCTCGATTTACCGGCCGAAAAAGAAGATACGCTGCGTTTGTTCAGTTCGTGGGGTGAATATGCCGAAAAGGAAAAGGCGTATCTGCAGAAGCGCCGCGAGTTTGTCGCACAGCATTTTAACGATAATGGTCACGTCGACCTCGATCTGATCTGGCATGGCGAGGGCAAGAATCCCAATGCTGCGCTTACCGTGTTTCGTCATTTCGATCACGCCAGTGTGCAAAAAGGTCTGATCGCCCAGCCTCCGAAAACCGCATGGATAATCGACTACCCGCTGCTGGAACGTGTGCATTACCTGCTGGTAGCGGGTTATGACGTCTACGGCAACATCAGCCACCAGCTGTTGTCACGTATTTACATGGACTTCCTGCGCATGGAAGGGGAGTCGATGTTCCTGCTGCTGTTACCGGCAGATGTCAGAAAGGCGACGGCTGAGTACTGGTATCGCGGCGCCGATGATCGCGTCAGGGAGTATTTTGCATTGACGAAGCTTGACGAACTGCAAACAGACGCCGTGGATACATCGGCCCGCGATCCGCAGCTGGCACTATATGAAAACCTGACGGAGCACATTGGTGCCGCTATGTACCGCAAGTTCCGGCTCGATGGTCAAGCCGAAGCAACTGTTGCTCCAATACGCCCGGCAATCGATCGGCTTCAATCGCAGAAAAGCCGGGCGTTTATTTTTCTGCCTCACGTGACATACCTTGAGGTGCAGATGGATTCAGGGTTGCAGTACTTCACGCTCATAAAAAACGTCGGCCACAAGAACAATACGTCGATTCTTCTGGAGAGCGTCAATATCGAACCTGCCGAAACTACGGTGTCCATCGTGCCCGGATTTGTCGGGCCGCGACCTTATGCGTTAATGCGGGTTGACATTGGTGACATTGACGCACTTGTGAAGTCACTGCTCTCGCTGGACAACGAAGATGACTATGCCGAACTGATGGACAACTATGGCATCCGCCGGACCAACCCGGATTTCTGGGAACATTACGATCGCTTCTCGGAGGGCTTCCGCACCTTTAGCGCCATCGACTACGGCGTGATCGATCTGAACAAGCTGGAAAATCGTTAGGCCGGCGATTAGGAGCGTCGAACCGCAGCGTCGCGTACATCGGTGGAGTCGCGGAATAATCGCGGTTCGACCCCTGTTTCTCTGCCCCCAAATTCCGGCTAAGGAATTTGAGCGCCCGGCCGATACAGATGTGGAGGCACGTTACCTATCTATGACGCTGCCGCGCCGCACAAAGCGCGCAAGACCGGGCATGCGGAGAACATCAATGCCGAAGATCAGTCAATGGCGAAAAATTCTCGGGCATACCGAGAAACCGAAAGTCCGGGTTCAGGTGTCCGGGAAGGCTGAGGTGATGACCGACACGCAGTCGATCCGGTTCGAGGAGCTCACACAGAAAAGGGACGCCGGGAAGCCGGCCGTCGCCAGAAATCCGCTGGAAGAATCGACGTACGGGCTGGAAGATGCATCGTTCCGCCTGATGATTACGGAGGACCAGCTGCTGCAAAAGGCTGCCGCCGGTTCAATCGATCTGTATGTCGATGCCGCCGGTCTGCCGGGCCATTGGCAACACGACGAGGCAGCCAGCGAAATCCTGCAGACGCCTGCGAAGATGTTGAAATCGGGTCTCCTGGCGCTTGATCAGAAGTCCTGCCAGGAACTGGCGGTTACCGGCATCACACGTGTTTCGACACTCGATTTTCGTTCTGCAGCGGACCCGACGGCGCTAAACATCGATCCGGATACGCTCGCAACATTGCTAACCTGGGGATCCGGTAACCGGCGATTCTGTCTCTCGAAGCCCGTGCAGGTTAGCCGTGGCGATGTCCTGTTGTTATCTCCGCTCGTTTTCTCAGGCTGACGAATCGCCGTATCCGAATTCGGGGACAGTTCACCTATTACTCTTTTGCGAATTCCGGGGACAGTTCACCTATTCCTCTTTTGACCTCGTTTTGAGCTCCATTGAGTAAACTGTCCCCGGAATAACCAGAACTAAATAAGCAGATTCCGTGCCGCACTCATTCGAAAGTTTCCGTTCAGCATCCCGCTGGATCTACTGGATGCCGTGCTGGTGGGCTTGCAATCCGCGCGACAACGTCAGCTTCAGGATGATTGGACGGCGACTTGAACAGAATGAATGAGAAGCACACGCACTTGTGCGCACGTTTTCAGGGGCCGCTGGTCGTAGTGAAGGATTTAATGGGCGTTCCGGTTGTAGGGGAATAGTGATAACAGACACAAAAATAGGTGTGCCGGGACCCAAATGAGGACTAGAATCAGGTTCTGACATTTGTCTTTGCAGGGGGTCGGCATGAAAAAGTTCGCATTAGTCCTGACAGGTATCGCCATTACTTCGCTTTTTTCAACTGGGTTCGTCCTGGCGGACGACGCGGCGATCAAGACGATGGCCCGAATCACAATGAGCCTGAATCACTTTCCATCGGATGACGACAAGGCGGCATTGAAGGGCATCATCGACAGCGATGACAGCACAGAGGAAGCGGCAGATATTGCGATGGCAATCTCCAATATCCAGCATAAGGTCCTCGAGAAGGATACCGAACGGCTGGAGGACATCATCAGCGACGACAGTGCCGGGGCAGATGCGCGGAAGCTGGCCAGCATCTTGCTCCGCATCAATCACGCGCCGAGTGACGAGGACAAGACGACTCTGGCTGCGTTGGCGGAAGACTAGTAAGACAGCAATGCCTGCCGTCGATGAGCCGGTTGCAACCGGCTCATCGACGGTACTGGTGCCCACGTTTTGAAATCTGACAGCTGATCGCCGTCCCCAGATCACCAGATAGCCTCGCATGACTTTTTCGGTCAGCTCACGGGCAATACACCCGGCGTATTAACGCTCGTGCAGGATGGCGTGGTCATCTTTGGCAGGAAAGATTCCATTCATGCGTGATAGACAAAAATCACCTGGCTGCGCCTTTACGATATGTTGAGGTGAATCCTGCCAGGGCGTCATTGTGCGATCACCCTGGGCATTGGAGATGGTCAAGTGCAGGCGACCACCTGACAGAACGTGACGATCTGTTTGTCTCGAGTGCTCCAATGCTCAAGCGATTTGCTAATAGGTCCAAATACCATGCGGGGCCTGCTCGCTGTAAACAAGAAGACGAGATCAGGCGCCATCGTCGAACTGGCAGACCTGCCCGCGGTGAGATCTTCGTTAGCAGGCTGGAAGTTTTGACAGGTCGTAGATTGTGGCCGACAAAGGAGGTAGGTGAACTGTCCCCGGAATTGGCACGACCCCTGTCTCTCTGTTTCTTTTCGATCCCCCGCGCCGGGGGGTTACTCACCGCTTGTGTTGCACAATGCGTTTCGCTGGTATTAGATTGGCCGTCATGATCTATGGCATGAACAGCAGCCCGTGAACAGCGCAGCATCACCGGCGACGCTCGAGTTTGGCGTACTATTTACCCAGCTGGGCGGCGGGCTGGCGCTGTTCCTGTACGGAATGCGGCAAATGACCGAGTCGCTCAAGATCGTTGCCGGTGGCGGTATGAAAAACCTCCTGGCGCGATTGACTGTCAATCGTTTCGCCGCGGCATTTGCCGGCGCAATTGTCACCGCCGTAATCCAGTCCTCCTCGGTAACGACCGTGCTGGTCGTTGGCTTTATCACTGCGGGCCTGTTGACACTCAGCCAGTCGATCGGCGTGATCCTTGGCGCGAACGTTGGCACTACAGTTACGGCGCAGATCATTGCATTCCAGGTATACAAGTACGGGCTGCTCATGATTGCAGCCGGTTTCTTTACCGGAATCCTGGCGCGCAGGGAGCGAACCCGACAGTGGGGAACCGTCTTGATGGGTCTCGGCCTCATTTTCTTCGGCATGGAACTCATGAGTATCGCCACCGGACCGCTACGTCAGTGGCCGCCCTTCATCGATCTGATGCTCAACATGCAGAACTCTTTACTTGCGGTCCTGGTCGGAGCAGCGTTCACCGCGGTCGTGCAAAGCTCATCAGCGACCACCGGCATCGTCATCGTGCTCGCGAGCCAGGGTCTGATTACGCTTGAATCCGGTATCGGGCTGATTTTCGGCGCCAATATCGGTACCTGTATTACGGCATTCATCTCCGCAATCGGTCGGCCGCGCGAGGCGCTGCAGGCAGCATGGGCGCACATATTTTTCAACGTCGCGGGCGTCCTGCTGTGGGTATTTTTCATAGCCCAGTTCGCTGATGTCATCCGCGCCATCTCGCCCGTTTCGGAAACCCTGACTGGTGTTGATCGCATGGTGGCCGATACGCCGCGACAGATCGCCAACGCGCATACGATTTTCAATGTTGGCAACCTATTGGTGTTTATCTGGTTCACGGGACCGCTCAGCCGTTTAGTGAACTGGGTAGTACCGCCGCGCCCGGTACCGGTGGGCATCCGCCCGCTGTACCTGGACGCGCTTTTTCTCGAACAGCCGGCGCTCGCGCTCGACCAGGTGCGGCGGGAATTGCTGCGGCTCGGAGACCTGGTCCGGTCGATGCTTGCGCAGTCACTGCAGGTCATCACCAAGGGACGGGAAGAAGAAGTTGCCGCGATATCGCGTGCCGACGAAGATATCGACTCGCTCTACGCTGACGTCATACAGTTCCTTGGCCAGCTGTCGCAAAAAGACCTGATTCGTGAACAACCACACCAGCTCAGCAGTTTTGTGGGCATCGCCAACTACCTGGAGAACATTGGCGATATGATGGAAAAGGAGATGATGTCTGTCGCGAACAAACGCATGCGGGCTGACCTGACCATCAGCGCCAGCACAATGGAAAAATTGCGGCCGCTCCACGAGGAAGTTTGCCGGTCGTTCGACATGGCATTGTCCGCCCTGGAAACAGGTGAGCAAGAGTCCGCGCTGGATGCGATCGAGAGCAAGTCGACTGTCAACGAACTCGCCGAGGCGGCAACGGCACACGTCGCCAAGCGACTGGTAGTCGACGCACCGAAACGTATGGAGTCCTTTCAAATATGCACGGACATCATCGAGAATTACCGACGAATCAATACTTACGTGCGCAAAATAGCCAGGCTGTCACTGTCAACGAGCGGCGGCACATCAACCCCAGGCTCCTGATCCGGTCGTAGTGAAACTGGCCGGTTCGGCTTATTGTACGGCGGCAGAGCTGTTGTTCCTGGTGATATTCCCCCGGCATAGGTCGGTCGGCATCCATGCGCAACCAGCCTGCCAGAAATCGCTTTTCCCGATAATGAGGCAGCGTTAAGCGCCTGCATCAGTATGGTGACGTGCTAATCCCGCTGGTTGCGGCTGTAGGCGGCGCCAAATCTTTGCGCGATATAATAAGCATCTTCAAACGTCTCCCGCCATTTCGGATCCGACGTGTCGTCGTGCGCAGGTCGCCTGTTCACGATCAGGTATTGAAGAATAGCCGGCAGTGCCGCCAGTTCAGCCATTTCTCTGTCGTCCATAATGTCCTCTTTAGTTCATCAAGTTACTTGAACGAGTCAATCTACATGGGGATACTGGGTCTCACAATTGGCTCTCACGATAAACGCTGGAGATTGCTTAATGGAAGAGTCAGTTTTCGTGCCCAGCTTCGCTGCCCGCCCGGAACTAGTAGCACTTGCCGTTCTTATTGCCGGCTTCATCGTTGGTCGTATCGCGAGCATGCTGCTGGGTCGCGCGCTCGGTGCACTCGACCGGCGCGCAGCTCGGGTCACCACATCGGACACGAGTGTTTTCTCACCGCGACTGATTGGTATTTCCAGGGCGGTCGTGTTCTGGCTGGTTCTCGTCCTGGCCATAGCCTATGCGCTGCGTATTCTCGGCGTCGGTGGAATTTCGACGCTGGCAAACTCGCTCATCTCCTTTATTCCGCAAGCACTCGTCAGTTTCGCGATCATCGCCGCAGGCCATTTGCTGGGACTGCTTGCCAGTAATTTGCTGACGGAACTCGTTGAGGACATTCGCGAGGATTCTTTTGCGCCTCGCCTCCTCTATGGCGGCATCATCACGGTTGCCGTCGTCATGGCACTGCAGCACATCGCCATCGACATATCTTTCGTCACCCGCCTGCTTTTGATCCTGATCGCAATCGTCGGCGGCGGCCTGATGCTCGCATTCGCACTCGGCGCACGCCCGTATGTCGAAAACCTGCTTGCTCACAAGGAGATCGAGCGCTTTGCCGTGGGGGAGAGAGTCCGGGTAAACGACGAAGAAGGCCCGATCGTCGAAATTCACAGCACAGGGGTGGACATCGCCACTCGTAAGGGCGTCCTGACAATTCCCGCTGCCCGCTTCGCTGATTCGAACGTGCTGCGCATCGGCGCGGACTCTTCCGATGAGTGACATCGATGCCCTGAATGCGGACTTTGCCCGGAAACATCCGGACACCTTTGCGAACCTCCTGGTTCGCGGCGAGGATGAGGAGATAAATGCTGTCCTGAATCGTTTGCCGCCGGCCATTGCGGTAATGGTTGCGTCGCGACTGCCGGTGTCAAGAATGAGTAAACTGTTGAACGACCACGAGGATGCCGTCGGGCGCTGGCTGGCCGACGCGCCGGTCGACGACGCAATTACGCTGCTCGGAAGGATACCCCGGGAGCGCTGCCTGGCGCTGGTTAATTCGCTGCCAGATCGTGAGCGCCGGAGACGCTTTCTGCAGTATCTCAAATACCCCTCACACAGCGTTGGTGCCCTCGTTACAGACGTGCCGCTGAAGTTCGCAGCAGACATCCCGGCGGAAAAAGTGCTTGCGGAACTGCGAGAGATCGACACGGACACCACCGGCCCCGCCGTCGTCATTCTCAGCGAGGGCCACTACCTCGGTCTGCTCGACGTCTGGAAACTGTATGCCGGCGAAGCGGTGACCGGTCCGATCCGAAACTACCTCATTGCAGCGCCGCCGCTGTATGCCGAGACGCCGGCGGCCAGCGCCATCTCAGATCCGAGCTGGCACACCTATAACTGGCTTCCGGTCATCGATCACGAGCAGCGTGTCCTCGGCGGCGTGTCGCGCGCCAGGCTGTTTGCTGCAACAAAACGTCGAACCAGCGGCCGCCGCCGCTCCGCCGGTGTTTTTGAAGCGCTAAGCAAAGACATGCTGTACGTGTCGGGCCAGTTGCTGGATCGCGCTTGGGCGCGGTGGAAATAGCCATGAGCCTGGACCTGCAGATCAAAGAAGCCTATCTCCGCCAGCAGCCGGCAGATGCTGCCCGAACCCTGGAAAAGATCTCCGACGCCGAGCTGCAGCGGCTGCTGGTGGGAATGAAGCCCGATGCCTTGGTCATGAGCCTCGAGCTGCTGGTCGACAGCCGCGCGGCGGCCGTATTCGGCCGGCTGGATACCGGGCAGCAGCAGGGCGTGCTGGAAGCGGCATCACCGCGGCTTGCGCTGCTGCTGCTTGCCGGAATGCCGGAAGCGACGCGCATGAAACTGATGGAGACCCTGCCGGCGGCGATACAAAAAGATCTCGGACGGCTGCAGAAGTTCGATCAGGATTCGGCGGGTCGGCTGATGGACCGTCCGTACGACACCATTCGCATTGACATGACCGTTGCGGAGGCGCTCGATACGCTGCGGCGCTCGGGTACGCAGCGCACGCGGTCGCTGTATGTCGTTGATCGCGGCAACCGGCTGGTTGGCAGGGTGGACATGCAGGCCATGGCAATGGCCGAGTCGCACCAGCGCCTGGAGGAATTGCTGGAGAATCTCGAAGGCAGCGTTTTGGCGACGGCGCCCCGCAAGGAAATCGTCGAACAACTCGAACGTTACCGCGTCGACTCACTGCCGGTGGTGGATGTCGACGGGCGGCTAATGGGCGTCGTGCGCTACCAGCGATTGTTCGACGCCATCGAATCGCAGGCGATTGCCGGGATGCAGACAATGGTAGGCGCGAGCGCGGACGAGCGGGCCCTGTCGAGCGCCATGTTCTCGGTCAAGCGGCGCCTGCCGTGGCTGCACATCAACCTGCTGACGGCGTTTCTTGCCGCAGCGGTGGTCGGCGCGTTCGAGAGTCTGATTGCGCAATTCACTGCGCTGGCCGTTTTGCTGCCGGTCGTCGCGGGCCAGTCCGGCAACGCCGGTTCGCAGGCGCTCGCGGTCACGATGCGCGGCCTCGCGCTGCGCGAGATCGGCCTTCGCGAGTGGCGTCGCGTGCTGGCGAAGGAGGTGAAAGTTGGACTGGTTGACGGCATAGTGCTGGCTTTCACCTGCGGGCTGGCGGTGTTCGTATGGAGCCGGTCTATCGGGCTGGCGCTGGTCATCGCCGTCGCCATGGTCCTGTCCATGGTCGCCGCTGGCATCTCCGGTGCCCTGGTGCCAATAATGCTGACGCGCGTTGGCCAGGATCCGGCGACCGCATCGTCAATTATCCTTACGACCGTCACCGATGTTGCAGGGTTCATCTCCTTTCTCGGCACCGCGACGCTGCTGTCGTTCATGCTGTAATTCCGGGGACAGTTCACTCAATTGAGGGAAAGTAGGGTCGAACCGCAGTATCCCGAATATTGGGGAAATCGCGGTTCGACCCCAATTTCTGTTATGACGGATGCCGGTCAGTCCACAGGGAACTGATCGCGGTAGATGTCTGCCTCAACCGGCGACGAAACGGTCCCTACGAGGATCAGGCACTTCTCTTCCGATAGCTCGGCATTGAACAGTGCGACGCGTTCGCGGGCGAGACCGCGGCCTTCCTCCAGTGCGTCGACAGCTGACTCCAGCGCCTCGGGTATGTCGACATGATTGTAGAAGACCGCCGATACGTATTCGCCCGGCATGTCGTCCCAGACCGCCACCAGGTTGTCGCGCAGTTCGTTCCACTGTGCCGCGGTGAAGTCGCCACTTTCCGCAAGGCTTTTGAAACAGTCGTTCTCCGTCTGCACCACCTGCTCTGCTTCGCGCCCGGAATTGATCTGTGCGGCTTCGTCACCCGTGAGTTCTACTCCCGCGCCCTCCGCAATCGTTGCAAGCCACTCCTGGTTGACAGCCTGCGTCTGGATGTAATTGGTGGATCTTTCAGCCGCTGCCTCGAAGAAAGTCTTAAACGCTTCAGGCGTCGCCGACAAAGTGGCATTACCATTCGCACGTTCGGCCGCCGCCTGCACGAGAACGCCTGTCATTGTGCCAGGAGCAAAGAAGATGATCTCGTCGTCCGGGTGGCGTGGTGCGCCCCTGGCGATCTCCGGCACGGTCGATGCCGTGAACGAGCTATCCTTGCTGAGGCGCAGCACGACGTCCGTCCAGGGGTCAACCTGGTCGTGGTCGTAGATAACGATGTAGACCGATGGGGTCTCCAGCGTGTAGGCGCACAACCGTGCGCCCGCTGCAGGCGCGTCGTAATTGCCACACGTTGTTGCACCCAACCCAACAGCCTGTTCGACCAGTTCTGCAACGGCCTCGGGCTGCGCCAACGAAGGATGCTCGGTCGGTTCGAGGACGATCGCCGGTGTATTCATGCCCTCTTCAATGGCTGATACGCGTGCCTGCTGCTGCACACTCCCTTTCACTTTGAAAAACAGCCAGGTGAAAAAGACGGCGGCCAGTCCAATGAGGACCAGGAACACAACACCCAGGAATTTGAGCATATGGTGAGCTCCGGCACGGCCTAACGCGCAGAATCAGATACCCCGATATTCTATGTACTCTGCGATTATCGGCATTGATCGTCGTCACATTGCTGAGAAGCCAGCGTTGGCGCGAACAAGTACGAATGTGTCCAACAGGCAGATTCAGTTCATGCCCGGCATTTTGGGGACATTTTACTCAATGTCGAAAAAGAAATAAGTAAACTGTCCCCGGCATTCAACGTTCGTCTCTGGATAGTTGACTACTCGATCGCCGCTCGGAGCGCATCGTCAAAACGCGCAAGATCCTCATCGTCCGTATATAGATGAGGCGCGACCCGCAAGTGGTCGCCGCGTACACTGGCATAGACGCCATTCTCGATAAGTCGTGTCGCCAGCTTTCTCGGATCGGTGGCCGGGAGACGTGCTCCCTGGAAATGCGGCGCACGTACATCGGCCGCCGTCGTCTCGAATCCGTGTTCCGCTAATATCCCGGCCATGCGGGCATTGGTCGTCGCGAGCGTTTCTGAAATCGCAGCAATATCCCATTGCTGAAGCTTCTGCAGCGCAGCCACCGCGCCGGCGATATTCGAAAAGCTCGACTTCTCACTCACATCGAAGCGGCGGGCGCCCGGTTGATAGTGATCTGTAAATATCGGAGAGCCGTGAAAAGTCTTCCGCGCCGGCCCGGTCCATCCAGGCCTCCTCAATCGGAACACCGTCAAAATATTGTTCATCGACGTAGAGGAACGCGACACCATACGGACAAAATTGCCACTTGTACCCGGATGAGACCATAAAGTCTGGCGCAAGCCGGCTGATGTTGATTGGGAAGGCACCGATCGATTGCGTCAGGTCGAGAACGACTCGGGCGCCAACTTTGCGCAGTGCAGGAAGGACGGTTTCGAGATCGATAAGCTCGGCGGAAGCCCAATGGTGCCCCTCGAGCGTCGCGATGGCGATGTTGTCTCCGCGAAGTTCGATGGCTTCGAGCAGGGCGTCGGTCCAGGACTGCCCTGCTCCTTTGCTAACAGTGTGAAACTCGGCCCCCGTTGCCAAAGCCTGGCGGCGCCACGCGTAATAGTTCGATGGAAACTGATCACGCAATGCCAGGATGACGTCGCCCTGCCTGGTCGGCAAATTGTTAGCGGCGCAGGACACGCCATAACCAGCCGATGGCACGATTGCGATATTGTCGGAAGCGCACCCGACCTGGCCCGCGAATGCGGCGCGCAGCGTCTCAACCTCGTTGAAAAAGTCGGGCGGCGTGATTTGCCATGGCTGCGAGCGCCGAGTCGCCCCGCGTATCGCGGCTGCTACGACATCACGCGGCTGTGGCGTCATGTATGCAGCATTCAGGTAACAAATGTCTCGCGGAATATCGAATTCCGCCCGGTAGTCAACGGACATGGCGGTAACAGGCCTGGCTCACCATCAATCGGTGAGTCCTAGGCTGCCATACCGCAATGAACTTGTCCCTACTCAAATACTGCAGACTTCGAATGGAGCGGGCGGCGGCTTCCGGGCCGCCGCCCGTTTTGGTTCGCCGGATCAGCCGATGTGGGCGTAGCCGTCCATAATCAGGTTGATAATGGACGTCATGGCCCACAGGTCGATCTGGATGTCGGGGTTGACGTCCTTCGCGTCGATCTCACGGCCGTTGAGGCCCTGACCGCAGAGGCGAATATCGACACCGGCCTGCTTGAGCTTGCGGATGATCTCGATGTTGGGGTTGTCGCGATCGTGGCGCTGCTTGTAGGCCTCGTTGGACATGACGATGTCGAATCCCTCGGTGCGGTGGTGAATCATCGCGACGATGTTGCGGTTCTCCGGCGGCACGCCATGCTGTCCGAGGGTGTTCAGGTAGGTCGCGATCGCGTTGAACATCGGGTTCACGTCGTCCGGGGACTGGGGGTCCCGGTTAACGGAAAACACGACCTTGTAGTTCATATTGGGGTCGGGAAGCTCGTGAGCGTTCGGGATGTTGGTCGCGACGGGCATGTCCGGCACGAGCAGGGCATCGCCCTCCTCCGCGTGCGTGGGCGTGAACGAGATCGCTGCGATCGCCATCATGGCGGTCAATCCGATGGTCGCTGCCTTCATTGGGATATCCTCCTCTGAGCCGAAAAACCGGCAGATTCGAGTAGATTAGTCTATCCGACGACGGTCGGTGAGGCGACCACCGTCATGCAGTTGCCGCTCTTTTCGTCCCGCCAGGCATAACCCGCCGAAACGACCAGGATGAGTCGGTGAAACTGCGGGCTCGATTGCTTTAGATAGTCATCGTCGACTCACGAACGAGACAGTGATGACGACGGCGAGGTCGCAGTCTACGGGATGGGTCCATTGGACACGAATACGCCCGCCATAGTGCCGGAGCCGAAAACGACGAAGGGCGCCACGCCGGATGCTGCGTACTGATCGATATCGTTTTGCTTGCGCGATCGAAGAAACTGGTGGCCCGGGGCGGTTCGATTCGCGAAAGAAAACTCCAGCCGCCAACAATATCGCTATCACCGCCTCCCGCTGCGGCCGCTCAGACGGTTACCGGACTTTGGAAGCCAGGTGGTTTGACCGCAAGAACCGAGCATCCGATATCCGTGAGTATTCTTTCGGCCGTGTTGCCCATGAAATAGCCGGAAATGCCAACGCGGCCAACCGTACCCATGACGATCAGATCCGCACTACGCTCTTTGGCTTCGCTGAGAATGACCTCGCTTGCACGCCCTTCAATAAGATGCGCGCGAAACTCAACGCCGTCCGCCTTGAACTGCGTCGTCAGTTCGTCGAGCCATCGCTTTGTCGCTTTCATAATATCCGTGCGAAACTGATCCAGGCCGGCTTGATGTTGCTTCGAACGCAAGGCGTGCTCATCCCGTAACCCCCAGGCCGCCACAACGTGCAAATCCGCGTTGTGGTGTGCCGACAGCGATGATGCAAGCTCGAGAATCATTTGGTTCAGTCCGGCATTGACCTCGTTCGGGTCTGGATCCACCGCCGCAATAATTGTCTTGTGCTTATGCTTGCTTGTCGGCTTAACGATCCAAACGGGACAGGGGCACTTACGCAGGAGTTGCATATCCATGCTGCCGAGCAGTCTGTCAAAGATTCCGGCACCTTCGCCCGGTTTGACCAGCAGGTCGTGCTTGCCGCGAATGACCTCCTGGATAACTTCGATAAACGGCGTTCCGGTCAGCAGCTTTATTTCGATTTGTTCAGATACGTCAACATTTGCGACCAAAGCTCCGGCATTCCTGCGCCTCTCTGCCAGAATTTCGTCGCGCAATCCGTCGGATATGATGCCGGCCTCCACAAACGACGAAGAAATATCGTTGGCCACCTCAACAACAGTAATGCGCGAGTCTTCCAGGTCATAAATAGACAACGCCTGCCTTAGGGCAGATTCCACGTTATCGAGCGGATTTGCGAAGAAAAGGATACTCTTGAAACGCTTCATAGCTTTTTGCCATCAGCAACAGGGTTTTGAATGTATCCGGACGTGACCGACAAGTAAACCAAGACTGCTACACCGCCGCCTGTCGCGAACCTTGTCTATTGAGGTCGGCTTAAAAAAGGTCTAGGACGAGACCTGGCGAGCCAGTTTCATGAGATGTATTTCCGCTGGGGTCTTGGCCCTCAAGTCCGTTCAAATGCCGAGTAGTCCCACAGGAGAAGGTGCGACGACAATCTTGACACCGAACGTCCGTATAATCTCGAATCCATGTCCCTGGTTAGGATCGGATAAGAATGATGGCCAGCGGCGGATCAGCCGGCGAAACCGGCTTGCGATGCGCAGCAACCCGAGCGCAGCGAGGGCAAGAACGGGCCCTAGCCCGTTCGCAGTCAATCAATCGCCGACATGCGGATTTTCAGTCGCGAGTAGGGTCGCCTGAGGCTTTGTGTTTCAATGAGTTACCGGGGCGTCCGTTGCCCTGATTTGCATCACTGTGCACAACGGCGCATAGCTGATTCACGCAAATCTCCCGGATCGCATTCATCGCGTGTGATGGTTGAATTGTGACCGATTGACAATTTTCGCCTGCGTCCGTCGATCGCCGGTCATTTCGCGGGGCGATCCGGATGACTGAGGTTCTTGGAGCAATGAGGCAAACAATCGAATCAACCGAAGCCAGCGCAATATCGGAGCCCACACATCGCAGGGAACTTTCTACTAGTATCTCAGGGGCTCCCATCGCATCCCACGGCGCTGCGCGTGAGCGCATTCGGGCTGACAGTCATTAGAACGCCGGAGGTCTCGACAGACATATGGAGAATTTCGATCGCCTGTTTGAAGATTCCGGTGCCCTGGTTGCTTGTTACCGGGTTCAGCCCGATTTGGAGCAATTGCTGACACCCGAAGAGGCTGACTCGATGCTAAACGCTGTTCAGGCTGTGCGAAATCGGGCAGCCGCTGCAAGAATTGCAGCGAGGGCGCTGCTGGAACAGGTTGGTTTTCCTGGTTGGAGCATGCCCCACAGACGCGGTGCCTCGCCTGACTGGCCGCCAGGTTGGGTCGGCTCGCTATCACATTCCGATCATTACGGCGCTGCGGCGCTGGAACAGCGTGCGGCTGTCTCCGGTATTGGGATTGACATCGAACCTTCCGAACCCCTCCCCGAAGAACTGCAGAGTATGGTTGTCGTGCGCGGCGACGTCGCTCCCAAAGACTCAGGAAAAGTTGCGGGCCGGATCCTGTTTTGTGCAAAAGAAGCAACCTTCAAGGCAGTGTACCCTGTCGACGGATGTTTCCTTGACTTCGAAGACGTGATCGTAAATTTCGACTCCGGTTTGGCGGAAACAAGCAACGGCAGACAGGTAAGTCTCTCCCTGCATATTGATCACCGTATCGTCGTGCTTGCGCGACTGCGCGGTTGATTGGAGACACGAAGACCGAACACGCTATAGCGTGCTCGAATCCGGAAACGAACGCTCGGCCCAGTCGGAAAATTCTTCTACAGCAGCGTATCGGTGCGCCGACAGGTGAAAAATATGCGTCGCCTTAGGAAGGTAAATCTCTGACACCAGCGCAGACGCGCGTGGATGGCCAATGTTCGCGGTAAGTTGTGAAGGGTACGAATAGCAATTATCGGAGCAGCCCGAATAAACGGCGAGAATACGCACGTTCTTCTCAACGAGAATACGATAGCGCTCCATCATCTCCCGGGGTGGCCCCCAGTTCCGCATATTGCCGATGTCCGGTTGCTGACTCGAGTCAAGCGACGATCGCAGACGCCTGAGCCACGCCCTTGTCGATAACAGCATCGGACCGTACCGACACACGTAATAGCGTGCCGTCTTAGGCGAATAGCCGTCGAACATGAATAGTCCCGCCAGGTTGTCCAGCTGAGGTCCGGCCCGGAGCGCATCGTCAGCTCCAGAGCATAGCCCACCAATGACGTATTTCTTTGCACCTGTTTCACGTTCGAGTTGTGCTGCTGCTGCCCTCAGATTGGAGACCGTCGCATCGAGGAGTGGGACACCAGGCATCGCATCACTGTCGCCTTTTCCGGACTGATCCAACCTAATCGATGGAAACCCCGATTCAGCAATTCCCCTCGCGATATCCACATACAAACGAAATGGACCAACGCGATGAAGGAGCCCCGAGTTGAGGAAAATGAAGCCAGTTTCCCGACACACTTTCTCCGGGCGGGTCAGGATCCCAAAGAGTCCTGCTGCTGGATCCACATCCGTTGATTGCTCGACGATACCCGATTTGACTGAGTCGCGTGTGTAAGCCAGGGCGGCCGTGCTACTCATTGTCAAGAAACCTTACATCGCATCGGCGACCTGCCTAATAATCTCATGAGCGTAAATCATCTGGAGACCGGCTGACACCCAGTTCACATCGGAGTGTATGTTGACGCTTCGCTGCGGCAGGTCACGCAGCCCCTGTGCATCGAGACGCTCCGCGAACCCCGACAGTGCTTGAGCGAACGACGTGCGTGACAAGCCGATGCCGAGGTAGTCGTCTTCTACCTGCATGGCCCGCTCTTCCTTCGAAAACAGCAAGTGCTCGTCTAGCGACATTTTGTTTATTGCATCGACTTGTTGCGCATAGTCGCAGTGATCCAGTATCGGATCCCAGCAGACAAACTTGGTGAATTCTGCCTGCGACGGTAGGCCCAGCGAGGCACTGTACCGGGTAGCGACCAGCGATACCTGCGTCTGCCCCGTCAATGCCCGGATTTCGGCCATGGCCTCGCCGATGTCTGTGCTCCAGACACTGAATATATCCGATGGAATATTGCCCTTGCTGTCCCCCGTTCCCGAGTAATCGAAACGCAATACGTCGTAACCCCGACTCGCCAGTTCCATGGCAATCCGTTTGATCGTAAAGTGACTGCGATAGTACTCATGAAACAATGGAGGGCATATCACGATGCCATGATTGCACGAGTAGCCGGAGGCCGGATGGTACATGCCGAATAATTGACCACCGCTTCCAAAATAGAAGCTCTCTACCTGATTCACGTTCTGTCCTCGGTCGCTGTCCTGTGGCCGGGAACTAAGGCTCCACCTGAACTGTCGATGGCCTCGGCTTAAGCCGCGATGGCCCCTTATTGCTTTGGGCAGTATAAGAGTAACACCGGCCATCGAGTGCCCTTTGAGATACCGATCACATTAACAACTGTCGATGCGCGCACAATTTGAAATGTATGCTCCAAGGTCTCTTCGCAGGCAAAAAACAAGCATGATTACTGAGAATCGCTCAATTATTAACACAAAACGAAACTGCGCCTTGCTGGCCCATGAAAATCGGCGGGCGGGATAGAAAATTTTCTCGGTCAAGCATTGACGATATTCTTTAGACGATAAGAACCAAAAAGTACTGGTCGCAAGATGCGGAAATTTCCATTGTCCTGGTTGATGATTTTTTTGTCTCCAAAATGCCGATATGGCAACGCAATGGCAGAGTTATCTGTTGCAGCGGGCTAACTTGTAACGACGCTGCGACATCTGGGACCGTATGCCCGTCACGAGCTTAGAAACCGTGAAAAAGTCAGGCTCTCGGCCGCGGACTGGAATGGTAAGGGAAAACAGCAAATGACTGCATGGACGCAAGAAATCTCGTCGCTAACTCTCGCAGACGGTGACGTTGTTCACCAACGGTTTGAGCGGCAGGTAGACCGCACTCCACACGCCTTGGCAATCTCGTTCCAAGGTGAGCAACTAAGTTACCAGGAACTAAACAGTAGCAGTAATACGATAGCTCACGCTTTACTGCATTGCGGGCTTAAGCACGGCCAACGAGTAGCGGTCATGTTGGAAGATGGTCCGCGCCAGATCGCGTCGCTTTTCGGGGTGTTCAAGGCCGGCGGGGTGATCGTATGCCTTGACTCCGAACATCCAACGGCGCGTTTGCGCTCCATCCTCGATGATACTCAGCCACCGCTAATAATAACGGACCGCGCCTGTCTGGAGCATTGCCGCGCGTTGGCGAGTACCACACGGCTACCATTGTCACAGCTCCTGGTATTCGATGCAGAAACAATTAAGGTCGCAGAGGTTTCCGCCGATGGCTGCATTCTGGCTCCGTCCGAACTTAATTCACTGCCGACACATAACCCCGATCAGGAATTCGATCCGTGTGATCCAGTCTACATTGTCTACACGTCTGGTTCGGCAGGAACACCCAAAGGAATCGTCCAGTCGCACCGAAGCTTCTGCCAGTTTATTGACTGGCAAAGCTCGCAGTTCGATATCCGTGCTCCGCATCGCGTTGCACAATGGGCGTCGATCTCTTATGACGCCGGCTATCGACAAATTTTCGGCACCCTCTGTTTCGGTGCGACTCTGTGTATGGCTTCCTCGACGATTCGCTACAACCCGGCCACCCTCGTTGACTGGTTGCAGGATGAGGAGGTCTCAATTCTTAATGTCGTGCCGAGTTTTTTTTCGGAACTGATCAAAGCAATAGATGCGCAATCAAATAATTGCGGCGAGCAAGCCCTTCCGCATCTGAAGCAGCTGTTGCTGACAGGAGAGGTCCTCCCAGCTGACCTTGCTCGCCTTTGGACTGGTCTGTTTCCTAAGCCGCCACGACTGTGGAATCTCTACGGTCCGTCGGAATGCATCCTCGCCAGCTGTTACGAGGTTGACAGCTTGGCGACCAATCAGCGTACCGTTCCCATCGGACGGGCCATCGACGGCCGCGAGATCCTGATTCTCAATGACGCGCAGAATGCCTGCACAGCCGGCGTTGCCGGTGAGATCTATGTACGCAGTAATTACCTCACGATGGGGTACTTTGGACGACCTGAGGAGACGGCAACGAGGTTCATCCAGAATCCGTGCCATGACGATTATCCGGACCCGGTCTATCGCACGGGCGACCAGGGCAGGATCACGGCGGATGGCGTAATCGAATTTTTGGGCCGCAAGGATAACCAGGTAAAACTGAGGGGCATCCGGATCGAACTGGGGGACATCGAGGCAGCGTTGCGATGCATTGACGGGATCGAGTCCTGTGCCGTCGTCGTTCGAAATGCTTCCGGCACACGAAACAAATTGATCGCGAAGGACCGCAAAGCAAGGAAGCGCGTGGACACGGGCGCGCAGCAAGTACTTGTCGCTTTTTTCACTGGCAACAACGCAATTTCGAGCACCGAATTGCGAGATCGTCTCACAGACCAGCTGCCAGCCCACATGATTCCGCAGCAATTCATTCGCTTGGGCGAGCTGCCGGTCAACGCCAACCGAAAGTTGGATCGAGCAGCGCTGGTTGAACTCGACTACCGACAGTTGGAGCACAAGCAGCCATACATCGCGCCGCGGGACCTAACTGAAGCGAAGATTTGTGAAATCTGGGCAGATGTGCTCGGTGTGGATGAGGTCGGTATAAACGATAGCTTCTTTGAGCTCGGCGGCGACTCGTTGCTCGCAATGCAGATCCTCAATCGAATACGACGAGGATTGCAGGTAAAACTCTCGTTCCGGGAATTACTGGAAAATCAGACCATAGCAAGGTTGGCCAAGCTGGTTCAGCGGCCGCTCGCTATTGCGCTGCCGTCAGCAACGTCAGCACTATCCGCGCCTCGAAATTCGGTTTATCCATTGACATTGTCGCAGCAGGGCATCTGGTTTCTTTGGAGGCTGAATCCGAAAAGCCCCTATTACACCGGCCAGGGCACGCTGCAGCTACGAGGTAAGTTCGACGTGCCGCTTTTTCGGCGCGTCTGGCACGCATTGCTAGATCATCACGAGATACTCAGAGTACGATTCGGAAGCGAGAACGGTCTGCCAACGCAACAGTTCGATGCAGGGCCGGGCGCCGACCTTGATTGTACCGATCTGTCACACATGTCGGCACACGACCAATGGCAGGAAATCGACAAAGCAGCTGACGAAAAAACAAAACATGCGCTCGATCTGGAGCATGATCCCCTGTTCCAGGCCAAGCTATTCAAGCTGTCAGATACTGATCATCAGCTTCTGCTGACATTCCATGAGATCGTACTCGATCTCTGGGGTCTGTCGATTCTTATCCGGGATGTTGCGGCGCTATACCGGAAATTTGCCGGCGGGGACGAATCTCCATTGCCGCCGGTGGATATCTCATTCGGCGAGTATGCCGTGTGGGAACACGAGAACATAAAGCGCTCAGAGCTGATGCAGCAAAGAGCCTACTGGCGCGAGCAATTGGCCGGCGAGTTACCGGTACTTGAACTACCCACCGACCGGCCGCGGCCGGCCTCACCGAGCTATCGCGGCGCGTCACAAAGCATCATGCTCGGGACTGCGGAGTCGAAAAAACTCAGGGAGTTGGCAAGCGAGAACAACGCGACACTGTTCATGATTTTGCTCGCCGCATTCAATGTGTTGCTGCGCTCCTATTCCGGGCAGAACGACATTATTATTGGTGCCCCGATTGCAAGTCGCGCGCAAGAGGGTACCGAGGATCTCGCCGGTTTCTTCCTGAATATGCTCCCCTTGCGCTGCAAATTGGACAACGATCCCGGTTTTATTGATTTGCTGCGGTCAGTCCGTGAAACAGTGACCGGAGCCATTTGTAACGCAGACTATCCATTCATGTGGATGTTGGAGGACGTAAATGTCCAGCGCGATCCAAGCGTTACGCCAGTTTTCCAGGTGATGTTCAATATGCTGAACCTGCCTCATACTTCGGCGGAGATCGGGGACCTGGAGGTTACGTACAACGAGATTGATACGCCCTATATTAAATACGACCTTTGCCTGTACTCACAGGAGCACGACGATCGAATTTACCTGGAGCTGGCTTACCTGACCGATCTCTTCGACGAAGCAACTATCGTTCGGATGCTCGATAACTTCACGGTTCTTCTGGCCGGCATTGTCGACAATCCCGAGGTGCCGTTGTCAAAACTCAATCTCCTGAGTAACCGAGAGAGGGACAAGCTGCTGCACGGATTCAACGACACCGACTGCAATTTCGACAATGAACTGTGCATACATCAATTGTTCGAACGCCAGGTGGAGAAGAGCTCGGACGACATTGCATATGTCTGTGGCTCACGACAAATAACCTTCGACGAGCTGAATACCAGCAGTAATCAACTGGCACATTGTCTGCGATCCCTGGGGGTTGGACGGGAGACATGTGTCGCGATCTGCATGGAGCGTGGAATTGAAATGATGATCGGTCTCCTGGCGATTATGAAGGCAGGAGGCACATATATCGCACTGGATCCGGAATATCCGCTCTTGAGGCTGAACGACATTCTGGCTGACACCGACCCTCAGCTATTGCTGCTGCAGGAGCGGCTGGACCGGTTTGAGGAGTTCTCCGCTGCCAAACTCTATATCGATTCTGATTGGAGCCGGATAATTATGCACGACAGCAGCAATCCGGAATGCGTCAGCAACACACAAGACCTTTTGAATATCGTATATACGTCCTCGACGACTGGTTCGCCGAAGGGTGTATTGATCACAATTGACGCCGTACTTAACAGGCTATTCTGGATGTGGGAGTCCTACCCGTTTGAGCCCGACAGCGTGGCTGTCTTACACAAATCGTACGCGCTGGTAGCAGCAACCTGGGAGTGTTTCGGAGCGTTGCTGAAAGGTCACCGGACGGTCATCCTGACGCGCAACGACTTGCTGGATTCAACTGAATTCTGGAAACAGCTTGTTGCAAATAAGGTAACGCATCTGTTGGCCTCCCCGGCTGTTCTCGAGGGAGTACTCACGCAGGCGGAGGCGAACCCGGGCCTTTGGAAATCCCCGCGACTGGCGACAACCAGCGCGGAATTAATAGCGCCTACCATGGTCGGGCGCTGGCGTGCGAACTTCCCCGATACGCCACTGCTGAATCTTTATGGGTCAACGGAATGTTCGTCGAACGTCACCCAATATGATACTCGGCAGCTACCGGCATCTGCCAACCGTGTGCCGATCGGTACGCCATTGACGAATACTCGTGTCTACATACTTGACGAGCACTTGAACCTCAGTCCGATCGGCGCTGTTGGTGAGATGTTCGTATCAGGCGCGTGTCTCGCCCGCGGTTACCTGAACAATTCGGAGCTCACCGATCGACATTTCCTTCCGGACCCGTTTTCGGATCAGCCGGATTCTCGCATTTACAGGACCGGCGATCTCGCCAGATTCCAGCCGAATGGAACCATTGAATTGCTGGGTCGTGCGGACAGGCAAGTAAACATTCGCGGTTTCCGCGTCGAGCTGAACGACATCGAGAGCACGTTGCTGCAGCACCCGTCCATTCAACAGTGTGCTGTGGTTCTTCGGAAGCCGTCTCCATCCGATGCACGCCTGGCCGCCTACCTGGTAGCGGAGAAAGATGTATCTGCTCCGTCATTGCGAGCGTTTTTGCGCGATCGCCTTCCAGACTATATGGTTCCTGCCGATTATGTATTCCTAAACACCTTGCCGCTTACTTCTGCGGGCAAGGTTGACACTAATGCACTGCCCGAACCGGATCAGTCAAGGTCATCACTGGAAGTGGCCTACGTCGCCCCGAGGACGTCGACAGAGAAGGCACTGGCGCAGATCTGGAAGGAACTGCTCGGTGTCGAATCAGTAGGTGTCAATGACGATTTCTTTGACCTCGGAGGCCACTCTTTGATGGCATCACGGATGCTATTCCGCACCCGGGATACTGCCAGCGTCGAAATGCCTTTACGGACGATGTTCGAGGCACCCACGATCGCCGCGCTGGCCAGCCAGATCGACCTGTTGCAATACGCCAAGTTGGAATCAACCAACGATCCCGATTGTAAGAATCGAGAGGAGATAACATTGTGATGACGGCTGCGTACGTAACGGAATTACGCAGACTCGGCGTTGAGCTGAAGATTGATGGCGAGAATCTGATATGCAATGCGCCAGAGGGGATCTTGACGCCTTCTATGTGCACCGAACTGACCTCTCGAAAAAACGAACTCATCGCGTTCCTGCAAACTGTAAAGATCGCGGCAGCCAATGATTCGCACCAGTTCGAAGCTGTACAGCGTGATGGGCATCCGCCGCTCTCTTTTGCGCAGGAGCGTTTGTGGTACCTGGATCAACTTGACCCCAACACCGCTATCTATAACATCCCGTCGGCTGTCAGGCTGAACGGGGTGCTTCAATTCGACGTTCTGAAACAGTCATTAAACGAGATTGTCAATCGACATGAGATTCTTCGTACCAGGTTCGCAGTAGAGAATAATTCGCCGGTTCAGATCATCGAACCAACCATCGAGTTCGAGTTTCCCCTTGTCGATTTGTCTCATGTGCCCGCTGTAAAACGCGAAATCGCGCTGGAGGAGCTTTTGAGGTCCGAGGCCCACAGGGAATTCGACCTCGGGCAAGCGGGACTTGTGCGCGCTGTTTGCATTCGTACGCACGAAACCGAGCACGTATTGTTTTTCATGGCTCATCACTCGGTCTTCGACGGATCATCGCTTGGCATGATGTTGCACGAACTTGCGGCTCTGTATAAGGCGTATGTTGCCGGCGAACCATCGCCGCTGGCGGAAGTCCGGGTTCAGTACGCCGACTACGCGATCTGGCAACGAAAACAGCTTGATAACAACGAGCATGAACGTTTGCTGCGTTATTGGCGTGAGCGCCTGAGCGGCGAACTGCCGACATTGCAAATGCCAACCGACCGTCCCCGCCCGCCCAGGCAGACTTACCGCGGATCGACGGAGACCATTCAGCTCCCGGTAACGCTGGTGGACAAACTCACAGGCGTGGGGCGCCAGGACGGAGCGACACTGTTCATGGTTCTGCTAGCCGCATTCAACGTGCTACTTCATCGCTATACGAACCAGGAAGATTTTATTGTTGGTACACCTATTAATGGGCGCAATCGACCGGAGTTCGAACAGGCAATTGGATTCTATGTGAACACGCTCGCGTTGCGCACTGATGTGTCGGGTGACCCGACTTTCCGGGAACTGCTCGCGCGAGTCCGACAGTGCTGTATTGGCGCATACAGCCACCAGGACCTTCCTTTCGAAAAGCTGGTTCAGGAACTGCAGTCTAATCGTGACTTGAGCCGGACACCGTTGTTTCAGGCGCTTTTTGCATTTCAGGATGTGGCAAATCGTTCCTTTGAGGCTGCTGATCTTACATGGAAGACAATGCGAGTAGAAAATCAGGTAGCGCGGACGGACCTGAGCTTCTGGCTAACGCAGACCGATAAGGGAATCACGGCGGCAATGGAGTACAGCACCGATTTGTTCGATCGGTCGACAATCGCGCGTTTACTGGAGCACTACAGAAACCTACTTGAAGGACTTCCAGACCATCAGGATGTTCTACTTTCCGAACTTTCGATGCTTGCGGAAAGCGAACGCGAACGGCTGCTTGTCGACTGGAATACCACGCAAATCGCCTATCCCGAGCACACCCGTCTGCACGAGTTGTTCGAAGCACAGGCACAGCGTACCCCGGACGCCGTGGGCGTGGTATTCGAAGATGCGACCGCATCCTATGAGGAACTCAACCGGCGTGCCAACCAGCTTGCTCATTACCTGAAGACGGTCGGTGTCGGCAGTGAGACCCTGGTCGGCATATGTGTGGATCGCTCGATCGAGATGGTGGTCGGTTTATTGGGCGTCCTGAAAGCCGGTGGCGCATACGTGCCTCTGGATCCGGATTTTCCACAGGACAGGCTGGCATATATGGTGGCCGATGCCGATATCTCAGTCCTGCTGACCGTTGAGCGGCTGTTGGGGCATTTGCCTGAACACAAGGCGAGAGTTGTTTGTCTCGATACGCACGAGATCGATTTTGCCCAACAAAATGACGTAAATCCGGTTACGGAAGGCAGCCCCGACGACCTGGCCTACGTTATCTACACCTCCGGATCCACGGGGAAACCCAAAGGTGTGCAGGTGCCGCATCGGGGCGTGACCAACTTCCTGCGCAGTATGGCGGAGAAGCCGGGCATTTCCGAAACGGACCGGTTGCTTGCCGTGACAACCTTGTCGTTCGATATCGCGGTTCTCGAACTGTTTCTGCCGCTTTCGAGTGGCGCAAGCGTGGTTATCGCCAATCGTGAATCAGCCTCGGACGGGCAAAAATTACTGGATCTCGTCTCGGCGGCCGGGATAACAATGATGCAGGCCACTCCCGTTACCTGGCAACTGATGATCGCGGCCGGCTGGGACGACACGCTGCCGATAACGGTTCTCTGCGGAGGCGAGCCGATGCTTCCGGATCTTGCGGTTGAGCTTCTCGCGCGTGGTAAGGCGGTATGGAACCTGTATGGACCCACTGAGACAACCATCTGGTCGACCTGCTACGAGCTGAAACGCCCCGGCGGCCCGATTTTAATCGGCCGTCCCATCGCCAATACCCAGGTCTATGTACTGGATGCCCACCGGCGTCCCGTGCCCATTGGCGTGACAGGTGAACTCTACATCGGCGGGGCCGGCGTGGCGCGCGGCTATATCAATCAGCCGGAGTTGACGTCCGAGCGCTTTTTGCCGGATGAATTCACGGGCGGAAGCAGTCGCCTGTACCGAACCGGAGACATGGCGCGCTGGCGGCCGGACGGTTCACTTGAGCATTTGGGCCGTATCGATAACCAGGTGAAGATTCGGGGGTTTCGCATTGAGTTGGGTGAGATTGAATCGGTCATCAGTGAGTACCCGAGCGTCCAGCACGTTGCGGTAAACGTCTGGCAGTCGGCTCCCGACGACAAGAGGCTCGTAGCGTATCTTGTGCCCGAGCACGAAGAGAGGCTGGATACGATTACGTTGCGCAAGTATCTGGGCAGGAAACTCTCCAGCTATATGCTGCCGCAACACTATGTCGTGCTCGACAAGATCCCTCTAACGCCCAATGGCAAAGTGGATCGCAAGCAGTTACCAGCACCCACAGGGGTGGCAGGCAATAATACGAAGCTACCGCCGGCCACGGAAACCGAAAAGGTCGTGGCGGGGATTTGGTCCGAATTACTCGGCGTCGACGAGATTGGCCGTCACGACAACTTCTTTGACCTCGGGGGTCACTCCTTGTTGGCCGTAAAGGCCGTGCTCCAGTTGGAAAAGGTCACCGGTACCCGCGTGGAACTCAGGCATATCTTGCTGGAGGACTTGAGCCAGGTCGCCCGTCATTTACAAGTGACGACGACGGGCGACGCAGAAGAGTATGGCAATGGGCGAGGAGGTCTATTCCACAATCTGATTAGGTGGTCGCGACTTGCCTTTAGAGACAGCAAACCGCTTTATTGAAGAAGTTCCTGTCTTTTATTCATGTAAGTTGATTCAGGCGGTTGGGGATGCAGCTGACGCTGTTGCTCGCCTGGGCAATCGAATTCATGCCGGTTTGCGTCAAGCTTGAAAAACTCATCGAACGCACGGGTACGCGGCCGATCGTCGTAGAAAAATTCAACTAGCCTGTGGCTGCGCGGCCCCGCTGCCTGGTCCCTGCCTCCAGACACAAAAATGCCCCTGTGGTGGCCATGGGCAGACTTATCGGAGAAGCCGATTAGACGGCGGACGCAGCGAGGCCGCCCGAAGGATGAGGATCGGCTCAAGCCGATCCGAATCAATCAAACCGGGCATAGAGGAGCCCGCATCTCAGCGTTAAGATCGTGTCTCTACATGCGGGACACGCGGATTTTCAGTCTGGTAATGCAGCGGGCATAAACGAGAATCTACGCATTGGGGCGATTTCGAAGAATTGTGAGGAATCCGTCGCCGTAACGATCCAATTTGGTTTGTCCGACGCCACTGATACCCAGCAATTCCGCTGCCGTCTGCGGGCGATACGCCAGCATCTCATGCAGGGTCTTGTCGTGGAATATGACGTACGCAGGAACATTGTGCTCGCTTGCGAACGACTGCCTGCATGCTCGCAACGCCTCCCACAGGTCGAGATCTTTTTCGGCGACGACGTGCTCACTGGCGGGTTTTCTCGTCACCGCGACTGGCCCTTTCGGATCTTCACGAAAGCGCAGCGGAGTTTCGCCACGCAGGACACCACGACTGGATTCCGTTAGCACCAGCGCGCCGAATCGTTCTGCGTCGGAGCGCAAGTGGCCCGCAACGATTAACTGGCGTGCGACTGAGCGCCAGGTAGT
>CAWKOQ010000010.1:0-77846 GCA_963850825.1 uncultured Gammaproteobacteria bacterium
AATGGACATCTATTCACCCTTCAATCTGCGGTCTCATGCGCGGTTTTCGTTGGCATTGCGATACTGCGCTGGACCGATTGTAGACCCTCAGAACTTTATCATCCCTATGGCCACTTTGGGCCACCAGCGAAAATCTCGAACAATACTAACCTGAGGTACGGTTTCAGGAGTAAAGTCGACGTTCCGAGACGGGCTTTGGCCCGCTCCAGAATTTATGCCTGCATTCGACAATATCGGAAGATAAGTATGCCCGACATCCACGGATAAGAGGGTTTGCTTGTCGGTAATAAGCAGGGGCAACTTGAGCGCCGGTTACAGCCAGCGCTTCACTGCGTCTACTGAATCATTAGGGCCAGTATTGAAGCAAATCCTTGCGCCAGGTGCTTTAGCATGCAGGAGATTGACCAGCTTCTCGAATAATAAGAACTCCTCCGAGTCCGTGCGCACGCCGGCCCCAATTAAAACGCATTGGAAATCTGTTTGAGCCAGCGCGGAAGCAACCGTGCGCTCGGCCGTCTCGCCATGATCAACAAAACAGATTTTCGCGTTGTAACCGCTATCGTTTAGCGTTGCTTCATCACGCCTCAGCCCGGCCTCGAGTTTTTCAGCCGAAAGTCCAGGCCAGCGATCATAATTAACCACGCTGGGGTCAAGGCCGATCAACAGTACGTTCTTCGAAGGCACTAATTCTCTCCTGTTGTTATTTCAATCACCATCGCTGGTGCGTCCGCTAAAAGCCTAATGAGTGGATTGTGGGGCGGCAGGTTCGGCTCGCGGCAGATCTTTTCGCTGATATTGCCCCAACATCCGCTTTCGAGGATAAAGTAGACGTTGAAATCTTCTGCTCAATCCATGCTGTCAATTCGCTTTCGGCCAGAGCTGACGGCGAGAATCAGCCAAAAGCGAGCCAAAAACGTGTCAGGTTAATTCGACACCTTAATTCATTCATTACGACGACTGCACCCATAGGTAACTCTACGAATGGTGAACGGCATTGCCAGCCCCAATAGCCATACAGCAAGTGATACGCAACGCATCGAAATAGGGCTTGCGAGACTCGCCCGACGGGACATGAGGAGAGAGAAATGGGACAAAGAGAGCGCATATTACCTCTATTCGTGGTCACAATTGTCTTGGCTCTTTCATGTCAATATGCGACAGGGGCCGACGGTGACAGCGTATTTGGACATTATTGGGGTATTCGTACCGGATTGAACTACTCTTCGTGGGATGGACTTGGTGATGTCGTGCCGGCCGGTCGCGGCGGCCAATTTAAGACTAACGGCGTCGGTATAGAGATGGGCGCTTATACAAGCATCGCGACGGTCGGAACATCATGGCTGTTCGCCGGAGTCGAAATAGGCACCATGGGCTTCAACACGAGCCTTTTGGAATCGGAACCGAAACTGGAATCAGCGCTCGATGCCGCGCATATCACCACTTCGCTAAAGTTTCGTTTTGGAGAGCCCGACAGAAACTACTTCGATCTCGACGCCGGTTTCGGCTATTATCTTGCGAGCACAAAATATATCGACTGTGTGGCGATCCCGAATTGCTTGGCATCGGAAGCAGACGAAAGCGTAGTGGGAGGCTACCTTGGTGTCAGTGGCAGCATATGGAAAGGACTGGTCCTCGGCGCTCGAATTCACCAGGCTGATTTCGGCACAATCGATGCCATTGGGCCAAACTCTGGCGACCTCAAGGGACCGATCTATACAGTTTCGATCGTCTGGGATTTCGGCAATTGGTAGAGGAGGGCAAAGAATGTCCCCATTTCTCCACCCCGATATTGGCTAATGGGCTGCTTTTGCGGGCATAGCGGACGACAGGTGACCCGATTCGGCCAGTTTCAAGCGATACGTCCGCTTTTCTTCAGAGCGGACGTTCAGACTAGCCGAAAACCATTAAAACTAAGGTCTGCTTTCGGCTGCAGTTTCAACCGGTCATTGAATTCTGCGTTGCTGCTTCCTCGATCATTTGGCGATAGCCGTTCGGATCCATGTTCTCGATTTCCGTGTCGATCCAGTCTGGCAAGGAACGCAAATCACCCGCGGATAGAGGCTTGTTGAGTCGCCACCAAGATTGGCCGTACCAATTTCCAAAATACTTTTCAATCGTTAACCGAACGATCTGTTCACACTCAACCAAAACTCCCCTTGCCTCTAAATAACATTCTCTTTGGTACAGGGACTTTACGGTACCTAACAAACTGTCGATCTGTACCATCTCCGCAGTTGACAAGTTTTCTGATCGATCTAGCATCTTTGTAAAAGTGTTCGCGAATCCTGGATCGACTAAGTTTTGATCGAGCTCGATCATGAGTTGATACGAATCAGACGTCAGTTCAGATCGGGCAATGACTTGATCCTGCCAGGTAAAGCGGACGCTCAGATCGCCGGAAAATCACGAAAAAGAGGGGGTGCTTTCGGCCACAAGGGGACATAATTCAACACATCAATTTGGTGACGGTTAGCATTTTGTATATGTAGGTGCCAGCTTGATCGAATAGAAACCGGAACCCGGCAAATCATACATGCCACCCCGCTTGCCAAGGATCAGGTCATCAAATTCGATCACCAACGAGTAATCGTTTAGGGCGTTTGGCTGTTGAATAATTTTGGTTGTGCCTGCACCGTAGAGTTTTTCCAACTTCCAGCATTTGCCGTCTCCCGGAAAGACTGGTGTAAGCGCGTCGAACACACTCGATAGAGATTCCGGGTGGGTGCCATTTCCAATTACACCTGGCCAACCGGAGGGCACCCACGGAATGTTTGGTCCCTGATTGGAGTCGATAATCGTGGGTGAGTTCGAGTTGCTACCATAGTTCCAGAACGCTCTTTCAAGCCCAGGCGCTGTTCCTTTGATGTGATGCCACTGCAACTTGTTGCCCTGTATTATCAGCTCACTTCGACCGCCGATATGCGCTTGAACGAAGTAATTGATCGGTGGTTGCTTGTACACAGGAGGCGCAGAGGATCTTGCCCCGACAGCGACTAAGTCCGCGCCAGGAGTAAGGAAGAAATCGCCGCTTGCATCCCCATCATCAGTGATGCGCACGTATGAAAAGCGATCATTGGAGTCGAATCCATACTGATCAATATCAATTCCGAAGGCAAAGCCCGCCGCCGTTCCCACAGGGAACCAACGTCTGCCGTCCTTGCTGATGTCGATGTATGTCGCTTCTTCTCCCCCGACCTCGAAAATATACAAATCCGGCTGACTGTCGTCACTACCGGTCAAAGAGTTGTCGAGGAATCTCAGTCGCACGCGACCACCTTTGCCCAGACTCATCTCCCCCTGTCCCGGCACGCCAAGAAGTTGCCGAGAGTCCTGCTGTGTCTCGTCCGGTGCCGGACCACCCCCGAAATTGGGGTCGTATCCAATCACTCGGTCCGCGAAAGAAGCGGCTCCTGCGGGAAAAACAACACCACCGTATTCCGCGGCATCGGGGGACACGCCTCCAGATAGCTGGAAAGAAAGCTCGACGCCATCGCGATTGGACCAATTCTGGCCAGCATTATGAGTATAAGCGAGGCTGTAGCGTCCGGCGCCCGGGCTGTCTGCCGTTCCCCAAGCCCAACGGTTTGAATTCTGTGCATCATTGAACGCCGATACCCAGTAGCTCGTTCCAGCAAGGAACAAGGTTGGGTTGAACTCGACGGTAATTGCATACAGGTCGGATCCAAACGTATCCAATCCCGTGTCAATACGCATAACAGCGTCCCCGAATGCGAAGCTGACGATTTTTGTGCCGGGCCGACCCCCGTTATTTTCGTAAAAAGTAATGCCGACATCATCGCCCGGGATATTGTCGGAAATGTAACTCCCGTAAAATGTCATACCCGCGACGACGGTGTCTTCGCTGAATACAAAATCGTCTGCTATAAGTTGTCCAAAATCGGGATCCGACGCAATCCCGTTGACCCCGTTGAAATCCCCATTATCGAGTACGATGGGCCCGGCCATGCCTGGATTGGAATAAACCATCGCGGCAAACGGCGACGCGAACAGAACAACCATTACTAGCCTTATCTGTCGCATACTCGCATCCCCTTGCTGTTGAATTATTACCAGCCCGGCGATCTTGCGTCTTTCGTGATAGGAATTTCACGGACGAAGCGAGGACCCGTGGCTTTGTGTCCCTAGCTTTGGCTAGGTTTGCCTTTTGTCTGGTAGCTATATTTTTCTCCTAATGGAGAAGACCGTCAATTCGCGGAATATCTTATTGCTCTAGGGGATTCGTGACATGTCCGTTTCGGTGTAGTAAATCCTCTTTCGATACTTCATCTGCAACATGCTCCTCTCTCTACTTAGAGACTAGGTGTTGCGTTCACCGGTTGAAACTGCAGACATTAGCGGTCATTCAAACCAATATTAGCTCAATGACTGATTTCGAGTGAAAAGCGGATGTTCCAAAGTGATCAATACAGCCAGAACAATGTTCTGTTTTCGGCTAGAAGTGGTCGTTATAGACTGAGATCAAATCTAAAGATTTTGGCTAAAACAAGGTATGAAGGCTGAGCATGACTGCCTACAATTTCAGAGCTAAACTATCTAGCGCTCGCCGACCGACGTCTCGAAAGGAGAATTGAAAAACCCTGACAGTTCGCCGTTGTGCCTCACCGTAACTTCCAATCTCGGTGACGCGATAGAATCTACTGACATCACGCGCAATTCGTCTAAGTACTCATACGGATTTTTAATGTGTTTCTCTGGCCATATTCTGAACGTAGTCAATGCCGCAATGTGGTAGGAGTTCAGAATGAACGTACGAGTATTGGTTGCTGCATTGCTTAGCTTGCTCTTGGCATTCTCGATTCCTGGATCCAAAGCGGTGCCATTGGACCCGCGTTATTTCCCAAACTTTCTCATTTCGCCTCTTCATTTTGAGGGGCGTTTCAGTGCGGAGCAGCTGGTAGACAATAACGGTACGTCAAGGAACGAACTGGTCGCTTTTGCTCGACTGTCTTTCTCGACAGATTATTCGCAGGCTCATCTCGAGTTGGGCAGATTCCCGACACAGAAGAGAATGGTATCAGCCACGCTTCACTGCGCCGCTGCCGGCGATGTTGGCCCCGCTGTCTTTGAGTTGCTCGACGAGCCTGAAGGTCGATTCATAGGTTCTGAAAGAGGTTATGTCGTGGGGCGGCAGATCACGAACGAGCATATTATTGCGACCAGCGCCGACAGTACCTGCGGGATGGAGATAAATAATGTCGCATCATTGAGTGCTGCTTCGGCAGAAAGACGACTCTACGTCGTGGTGAAGATGCTGGATTTCCAGCCAAACCGTCTCAGGGCACAGCTTTTCCATGGCGCGAACATAAACCTGAGAGACGCGAGAGAATTGAAAGATCTGGTTTACGTCAAGTCGTCTAGTCAACAAGTTGTTGGCACTGCCGTAGATCTTGAAGATCCCAAGAATGGACTTTTGACGAGTATCTACTTCTATCGGGGCCTTGACCGTATTTGGTACGATACGGGACTTTTGCCGCAGCCGCCGGGCATACTCTCCCTCTACCTTCACTGTGCACCGCCAGGCCAGAATGGTCCGGCCATCGCGATTCTCCAACCTGGCGAAAGCGGCATCCTCCACAACGCTGATATCATGCCGACAGACGAGATGGGAGCTTGCGGAATGCGCATCAGCAATATCGCCTCCGTCTATGAGGCCATGCTGAGGGGTAATCTGTACTTGCTCGCAACGACCACTGGATTTCCGAACGGCGGCTTCCGCGGGCAGATACTTCCAGAGGGTCTGCCCAAACCTCGCATTTTTTAGTATCAGGGGTGACAATCGCCGTTTCCTGTTCGCACTGCCCTTCCGATCGACGGGCTTCAAGGTAATGCCGGCCCCAAATCACACGATGGCTCCCGCTCACAGTACGTTGTGCGACCATCAAGCCACCACGTAGCGTAAGATTTTCTATCCTTCACTTATGGCCGCTACGGGTCATTAGCAGACCTTTTGACCGATCCTGGCGTAATGTCCGGTTCCGGGAGTAAAGCGGACGTTCAGACCAGCCAAATTCGAGGAAAATGAAGGATTGCTTTCCGCCAGGAGCTGACGGCGAGAATCGAACAATATCGAGCCATCTCGGTCTGAAGGGCGGCAACGCGAATTGAAAAGCAATTTTCAGAGCAATTTAAGACCAGGCACTTTCTCAGCAAACTTTCGCCTTTGTTTCGCCCGACTGATCGCGCCTGTTTCCGGAGACTGTTGCTTTACCCTGGACTCTTCGCCGATCAGGATTACAGTTCTGATTCCGCGAGGCCAGCCTGCGCCAAAGTCGAAGACATCCAATGTGGAGGAGGCACACTCCTGATCTCGAATATGAACCAGAAGCGATCCTGCGCCATATTCATCGTGGAGCTGAACGACCTGTTCATTGGATGAAAACCAGTCCTCGATGACGTCAGTCTCCCATGCTCGCGCACGTATGAGCTTCGCTTGCGCATCGCAGGTCATCGTGGCGGGCCTTAAAACGTCAGCATTTGCGGGTCACGGGAGCAATCCACCTTGTTGTACTTCTTGAATAGATCAGGATGTCCCAAATCCTTCCGTATAACTAAACGGCATAAACCATTTGCTCACTTGGTGCATCTACTAGGTACCAGGACAGCACTATGAAGAACTTAATTGCGTACTTGCGTTATGGTCATATAGTGTTATACTTCACTACAACACTAAATATCCGCATAGGAACTGTAATGAAACCGAATCGTACGATTTTGGCGCTGTTTGCCGCCGTTTTGACGCTCCCGATGGCAGCCGTCGGGCAAGATGAAGCGGCATCGACGGACCAAGCAATGGACGAGATTGTCGTTGTGAGCAAGAAATCCATGTCCGAACTGCGTCGGGAGACATACGAGGCCGAGGAAGACTTCTACGCGACCTACAACAAATTGAACGACGAGAAGGAGTACGACGTTCGGTGCTTCTATGAGAAACCTACAGGCTCGAACATCAAGAATCACGTCTGCCGTGCTCAGTTCGTTACGAAAGCTTTCGAGCGGCACGCACGTCGAAACCGCAATAACCTGTCCAGCGTGGCAAATCAGAGTGCTGATCCCATTCTTGCAGAGAAAACGGCCAAGTTTCAGGAGAAGATGGAAGCATTGATTGCCTCAAATCCGGACTTGCAGGAAGCGTTTGCCCGCTATAACTCGGCGCGAGTCCAGTTTTTTGCAAAACGCGAAGACATTTCCAACCACTGAGCCTCGGTCCCCGGTGTGTGGGCTTGCCCCGGCCTGTTTGATACGTCCAGGCTATGAATCGTTCATCGGGGGACGGGCATCAGGTTTTCCTCTCTCTCGTGCCAGGCAGAGATCTGCTATCTCACCTTTTTTCTTTTTCCGTTTCGAGAATCTGCTTCTTGTCACTATATTCGCTGAGGGCCTGGAGTAACTCGGGGTGTTCAGCGACTAATGCCTCAATAATCTCTCGCAATCGTTTTTTCTTTCTTTGAATCACGATCGAAGCTGGCCGATTAATGGCTCCAACCTGTTCTGAAAACCACGGGGCAGATTCAGCAGATGTTGCGTCACTGACGAATCTTGCTCTGCACACGTGCCGTCTGATGTGCGTAAAGCTTGGGATCTCGTAAAAACAGCGGACATCGTATTCGTCGTCTTCATTGAGCGAATTGAATACATCAAAGAAGTTCTGTTCGGCCCGGTAGACCTCGCGACGCAATGCGTGCAGAGGCTTGTTTCCGTAAACGATTATTTCTTCAACTTCTTCCGGGAGTTCGTGCTCGACCGTCTCAGAAATAATTTCATTAATATTCTCCGGAGGCCGCTTGCCATCTTCCTGAGCGTGCGCGATAGGGCTCATGCTGATGCTCGTAAACTCTAGCAACAGTAAGATTCCGAGCGAATCAAATTTCCTGATCCTGGTAATGCCCTGGAGAAACATGCCGACTCCATTACTGCTCTTTGCTATTGGATTGTACTACGCCGATGCGCACTAGGTCCGGACCGCTGGCGTCTGTCAAAGCCCGCTTCGGGTCGTTAGTGGTCACTCACAGCAATCTTGTCTCAACGGTCGTTTTGAACGGACCGTTCGAAATCGCTGCTGTCGTCGTATTCAATGGCCGCATTCGAACAGGAGTCGCTATTTGATCCGCTGCTAGTCGCCGCTTTGAATGCGCTATAGTTCAATCCGTCACAGGGGTGGCCATGTGGGCCTGAGATCCTTGGCGCGGACAAGACAACCGCGTCGTAATGGGAACCCTAGAACCTGAACCGGGTAATGCCGGCGTAGGAAGAGGATTTCTGAATGCCACCAATAAAATTCCGGGTGCGACTGTTCTCGGTCGCAGTGTGCAGCTGTTTGCCCCTGGCCGCGATGCCGCAGGAACAGGACGCCATGACCGAAATCATCGTCACGGCAGATTACCGTGGAGTGCCGGTCGCCGAAGCACCTGCCAGTATTACGGTCCTCGATGCGGCAACGATCAAAGAGATGGCCGTACAGCATTTTGAAGAGTTGATCGGGAGTTTGCCGAACCTGAACTGGTCGGGAGACGGACATCGCGCGAAATACCTGCAGATTCGCGGCGTGGGCGAACTGGCGCAGTACCAGGGAGCGCCAAACCCGTCGGTCGGATTCGTTGTGGATGATATGGATTTCAGCGGCATCGGTGGTATCGCAACCCTCTTCGATATCGATCGAATCGAGGTGCTGCGCGGGCCACAGGGCACGCGATATGGATCCAATGCGCTCGCAGGCCTTATCTACATGCAGAGCACAGACCCCGGGGGCTCTTTCAGCGGTCGTCTCAATCTGTTGCTCGGCGACGACGATGCCATTGGTGGTGGGATAGCCGTTGGTGGACCCGTCGGTGATACGGGGGGCTATCGTCTCAGCGCGCATCATTACGAAAGCAATGGATTCAGGGCGAACCCCTATCTCGGTCGTGACGACACGAACGGCAGGAATGAAACGTCTTTTCGCGCCCGGTTAAACTGGGATGCCGGCCGCAACTGGTCGTTCAAACTCACCGGCATGCATAGCGACGTGGATGACGGATATGATGCGTTCGCGATCGATAACAGTCTCACGGTTCTGTCCAACAAACCTGGTAAGGACGCCCAGCGAAGCCTGGGCGCGTCGTTCAATATCAACTGGGATGGCAGCAGAAAATTCAGGATCACGTCAGTGTCGTCAGTGGTCGATTCCGAGATTGACTTCTCTTTTGATGCTGACTGGGGGAACGACGATGCGTGGTCACCGGTTCTCTATGATTTTGTCTCACTGAATGATCGTCAACGGATGGCGCTCAACCGGGAAATACGGTTGATCTCCAAAGAGGGAGGGCGGCTCTTCAATGGCACGACGGACTGGATCCTGGGTTTCTACATCAACAAACTTGACGAAGAGCTGGCGACAATAAACCAGGGAGAGTATTTCGATCCGGGATCCAACTTTACCGACTCGCTGGATGACCGGCTCGACAGCGAATTCGAAGCCTTTAGCACGGCCGTATTCGGCCAGCTTGAATACCCGGTTGGCGAGTCAGGAAAGCTGACGCTCGGTGCCCGGCTCGAGCGGCGAGAAGTTGAATATACAGACTCCTCCGGTCTCGATTTGCGGCCGTCAGAAAATATGGTTGGCGGCGAACTCGCTTACTCACACAAAATCACCGACACAATGACCGGCTTCGCAAGCGTCGCACGTGGCTACAAAGCGGGCGGCTTCAACCTGGGCTTCGTGCCGGCGGGCCGGCGCGAATTCGCCGGAGAGTCAATGTGGAATGTCGAAGTGGGGGTGAAGTCGAGGTTCGCAGACGACAGGCTGCAACTGAGCGGCTCTGTGTTTTACAGCGTGCGGGATGATCAACAGGTCGAAACATCTTTCCAGATCGATCCGAACGATCCGGCCTCGTTTGTGTTCTTTACCGACAATGCGGCGCAGGGCCGTACGTTGGGTCTTGAGGCGGACCTGCGCTGGCAAGCGACCGATAGCCTCGAAATTTATGCCAACTTGGGTTTACTCGATGCCGAATTCGATGACTTCTTTACGCCCCAGGTCAGCATCGATGATCGTGATCAGGCGCACGCGCCAAATTACACCGCTGCCTTCGGCGGTGTCTATCGACATGATTCCGGCGTGTTTGCGCGCGTCGACGTTTCCGCAAAAGACGATTTCTACTTCGATGTGTCACACGACCAAAAGTCGCAGTCCTATTCCGTCACCAATGCAAGAGTCGGTTACCAGACGGAGAGCTGGACAGTGCAGCTGTGGTCAAGAAACGTTTTCGATGAGCATTATGCCGTGCGTGGATTCTTCTTTGGTAACGAGCCACCGAACTTTCCACCGGCACTATTCATTCGCCAGGGGGACCCCCGGCAAGTTGGTCTCACCATTGACAAGAGGTTCTAGCATGCGCGTTGCCGTTGATATCAGCCTATATCCACTCACCGAAGACTTCATTCCGCCGATTGACGATGTCATCGCACGTCTGAACAGCCACGCGGCCCTTGAGGTTGTCACCAATCCCATGAGCACGCAGATCCGGGGTGACTATGACGACGTTATGACGGCCCTGCACAAGGAAATCGGTGCGACCTTTGACTCGAATCCCAAGGCGGTTTTTGCCATCAAGATCCTGAACAACCCGCTGAAAGACTAATACGCAAGAATGGATTCTCGCGCCTCCGACATCTGGATGCAGCTCTCCGGCTGGTCCATCGGTGAAATAACCGCGGTAATTTTCGCGATCCTGTACCTGGTTCTTGCCATTCGCGAGAACATCTGGTGCTGGTTTTGTGCCGGGGTGAGTACATCGATCTACATCGGCGTGTACTTTGGCGCGAAGCTCTACATGGAGTCGTTCCTCAACGTCTTTTACCTGATGATGGCGATATACGGCTGGTTCATCTGGCGATCCGGCAGCAGTGGCACAAGCCTGCTGCCTGTCGTCAAATGGCCAACTCGCGTGCATCTCGGCGCTGTTGCAACGATCGCGTTATGTGCCCTGGTATCCGGATATCTCCTGGATACGCACACCGATGCGGCGTTTCCCTATGTCGATTCGGCGACGACTTTTGCCGCTATCTGGGCAACATTCCTGGTGGCAAGAAAGGTGTTGGAGAACTGGTGGTACTGGCTGGCCATCGATGCGGTTTCAGTTGTAATCTACTGGGCGCGAGGACTTGAGCTAACGTCCATTCTGTTTGTCGCCTATGTCGTGATGATTCCATTCGGCATAATAAGCTGGAAAAACTCGTGGCGCCGGAATCAACAGAGTGTTACCTGATGAATACAATAGAGCGAGTCCGTGATTCCCTGATATCAGTCGCGGGCTGGGATTTCGCAGGCGCGAAGTTCACAGAGCTTCCTGGCGGAGTCACCAATCGGACGTGGCTGGTCGAATCGGGAACAGACGCCTGCGTGGTGCGCCTGAATTCGACCCATGCCGGAATTGTTGACTTCGATCGAGACAGTGAACAGTTGGCGCACACGAATGCAGCTGAAATGAATATTGCACCGGCGATCATCCACTATGACCAGGAGAACGGAATACTGATTACGGAATATCTGCCTGGCAGCGTCTGGAAAGACAGGGATCTTCGCAGCGCTGATAAAATAGAAACCGTTGCAGGATTGTTGCGACGTGTTCATGTTTTGCCGGCTTGCGGCAAGACCCTCGATCTGGTCAGGTTCGCGACGCAATATGAGCGTCATCTCAAGAAGCGTGATGGATTACATGCCTTCGCGACGCAGTGCGTGGATATAGTCGAAACACTTTCATCGCAGCGAGATACGGCTTGTTGTCACAACGACATTGTTGCCGCAAATATCATCGGTTACCAGGCACCAAAACTGATCGACTGGGAGTACGCTGGAGATAACGATCCGTTCTACGACCTGGCGTCGTTAATCGGCTATCACGGCCTGCAGGCGGAAAGCGCGGAAACGTTGCTCAACGCCTATACGGGAGGTGCGACGGCCGAGGACCGCGAGCACCTTGAAATCCAGGTCAGAATTTACGATGCAATCCAATGGCTATGGCTTGCCGTGCGGCAGCTGGATAAACCGAGCAAAGACCAGTTCGCCTTGCTTGAAGAAATTCAGCAAAGAATTCACTAGAGACTTACCAGGTATTTCTTAGCTCGCGCAATTTCAGAAACACGTCTCGTGACGTCGGTTTGGTTCCCAACTCAGGAAATTGTTCCGCCAGGCGGGCAACGACGGTGGGACTCTGCAAGCGGAAGAATGTGTTCACTTCCTTTTCCAGCGTAAGGGTCGTTATCAACGCATCGTCGGGGTTCTGATTTTCATACTCAGTGAGCAGCTTCTTCGCTGCCGCGTTGTCGGGTTCCCTATCCAGCGTGAATTCGAGGTTATTCACGAGGTAGTCATGGCCCGGATACAGCAATGTATTCTTGTCCAGCCTTTCGAGCTGATTCGTGAAGGTGTCGTATAACTCGCTGGGGTGGCCGCCGTTGTGGCAGTTGCCGGCACCCGCATTAAACAAGGTGTCGCCGCTAAAGAGAGCCGGTTGATCCGTATGGGATAGCAGGCAGATATGGCTCATCGTGTGCCCGGGCGTATCGAGGCATTCAAGTTCAACCGTCTTGCCGACTTTGATGATGTCACCGGCGCCGACACCACGATCCATATTCGGAATGCGATTCTTCGCGCCGGCATGAGCGATGATGGTTGCGCCCGTGGCGGCGACCATCGCCTTGTTGCCACCGGTATGGTCCGGGTGCTCATGCGTATTCAGAATCTGCGTAATGGTCCAGTCTTTTCGATTCGCGACCGCAAGGCATTTTTTGAAATCGAGTGGATCGATGGCAAGCGCCTCACCCGTCTCCGGACAGGCGATCAGGTAGTTAAAATTTCGATAGGAATTCCCGGTCCATATTTGTTCAACAATCATCGTACACCTCAGTTGTCACATTCTGCGCTGTCAGGATCTTCGCAGCGTTCGGTTGCGGGTTTGCCATCAAATGCGATGAACGCATAAAGCCATGATTTTTTTTCTTATTCAAAAACGTCCTCAGCTATGAAAGCATGGATTACGCGGGGCAGGCTGTCGAGTTTTGTGCGCTGCACGCTTTTGCAATCGTGCTGAACCACTTATGCTTCCACGCTGTCCTATCGATATCTATTGTAGTCCGTTCGGAGAATTATTCGATGAAATCTGGAGTGACCGGCGCCATCGTCTGCCTGATGCTCGTGGCCTGCAGCCAGTCGAATGACACGGCAATGGTGGCTGATGAAGCCGCCGGCGTGACTGAGACAGATTCGGCGTCGCGAATATTCGATATGCCGTACCTGATGCGCGAGCTGGACAACGGGCTGCGCGTCATTATCGTCAAGACAGACTACCCCGATATTGTCGATCTTCAGATCATGGTGCAGGCGGGGCCGCGCAATGAGGTAGAGGCTGGCAAGTCCGGGTTCGCGCACTTTTTCGAGCACATGATGTACCGTGGCACGGAAAATTACTCGTCGCAGGCCTATACCGAGATTCTCAAAAAAGCCGGTGCCAGTACCAACGCCTCTACGAACGATGATTATACGAACTACTACATCACGTTTACGAAACCGGACCTCGAGAAGATGCTCGAGCTCGAAGCCGATCGGTTTCAGAATCTCGACTACACGGAAGCCGACTTCAGAACGGATGCACTCGCCGTCAACGGCGAGTACCTGAAAAATTATTCTAATCCATTGATCGCGGCTTTCGAGCGTGTCCGCGCACTTCAATTCAAAGTCCACCCGTACAGCCATACGACAATGGGCTTTATTGAGGACATCCGGCAAATGCCGGACCAGATCGAGTACGCGAAGGAATTCTTTGATCGCTGGTATCGGCCTGAGAATACGGCAATGCTCATCGTCGGTGACGTCGATCCGGAGGCAACCTACTCGCTGATCAAACAGTATTGGGACAGCTGGGAGCGGGGTACGTATGCCGTCGAGATTCCCGTCGAGCCGGCTCCAACGGGCCCGGTATATGAGCACATCCAGTGGGACGGAGAGACGCAACCCTGGCTTTTGCTCGGTTTTCGCAGCCCCGCATTCAGGCCCGGCGAAAAAGATATGCCGGCGATGAATCTATTGTCGGCGTTGTATTTCTCCGATTCGTCGGCGCTGTACCAAAAGCTCGTCATCGACGACCAATCCGTGGATTCGCTTGCGACAGATTTTCCACTCAATAAGGATCCGAATCTGAATCTGATCTATGCGCGGCTGACCGATGAGTCGTACATGGCAGATGTCGAAGCGGCAATACTGGCGACGCTTGCGGAGGCGCGAACGACGCTGATTGGCGCGGCGAAAGTTGAAGAGACCAAGTCACGCCTGCGTTACTCGTTTGCTGCACAACTTGATCACTCCAGCGGCATAGGCACTGCCCTGGCTTCTTACGTGCAGTATTCGCGAACGCCGGAAACCGTCAACGAGATGTACCAGGCGTACGATGCGCTGACCGCTGAGGATATTCGACATTTCGCGAACGAATATTTTACTGACGCGAGCAGGGTTACCGTTTCGTTATCAAATGAGGCGTCAATTGCGGATTTTGGCAACGAAATCATGCTCGATGAGCTGGTTGCGGGGGCCACCACCAGCGGCGCGTCGACCAATTCGGCCAGTCGAACAATTGAGCCGAAGGACGATGAAATATTGTCAGCGCGAACTGAGGCTGTACCCGTTGCCATCGTTGCGAAACCGATAGCCTCATCTCCGCTCGTTGACGTCAGTATTCTCATTCACGCCGGGGCAGGGATGGATCCGGCAGGTAAGAAAGGGCTTGCGACACTCACCGCGTCAATGCTGACCGAGGGCGGTTCGGCGACGTGGTCGATCCAGGAAATCAACGCAGCGATGTACCCAATCGCCAGCGGCTTCACTGCAAATGTTGACAAGGAAATGACGCGACTGTCCGGCCAGGTACACAAAGACAATCTTGATACATGGTACCGCTATGTTCGAAGCCAGCTCTTGAATCCCGGCTGGCATGAACAGGATTTCGAGCGCGTCAAAACGCAGCAGATTAACGTGGTGCGCACGAATCTGGTTAGTGACAACGACGAAGAGCTGGCCAAGGAAGTATTGAGCGCGGACATTTACGGTCCCCAGCATCCTTATGGCTCTTTGAACGCCGGCAACAGTGGTGACATCGCATCAATTACACTTGATGAAGTGAAGGCCTTTTATGCGAGGTATTACACGGTCAATAACATGACGATTGGCCTGTCAGGCGGATACCCGGAATCATTTGCGACAAGGCTGAGTCAGGACCTGCAGGTATTGCCGTCGGGGTCGCGAGCAAGGGTCGAATTGCCGGCGGCTGACTCAATCGATTCGAATTCAGTGACGATCATTGAAAAAGCAACGCCTGCAGTCGCCGTATCGTTCGGTTTTCCGATTGATCTCAAGCGCGGTGATCCCGACTGGCTGGCACTGTGGCTTGCGCGCTCATATCTCGGTGAGCACAGAAGCGAGAATGGTCGACTGTATCAGCGAATCCGGGTTGAGCGGGGTATGAACTACGGTACCTATGCCTATGTTGAGTACTTTCCGGGTGGCATGTTCAGCATGCGTCCGGATACGAACAAGGGTCGGCGACAGCAAATATTTCAGATCTGGATCCGACCGCTGCGCAACAACAACGATGCGCACTTCGCAACCCGGGCGGCCAAATTCGAACTCGATAGACTCGTCAGAGATGGGATGACAGAAACAGAATTCGAGGCGACGAGAGAATTCTTGTCTAAGTTCGCAAGCCTGATGGCCGACGGCCAGTCAAGACAGCTGGGCTATGCGCTGGACAGTCAGTATTACGCGATTGATGAATTCGCTGACTACGTGCGGCAGGGACTCAGCAAGCTTAAGTTGGCAGACGTCAACCGCGTGATTCGAGAAAACCTGATAACCGACAACATGCACTACGTTTTTGTCACCAGGGATGCGGCGGACCTGCGGGGTCGACTGGTCAGCGATCAGGAATCGCCGCTGATCTATGAAGCGGAAAAGGCGCCGGCGCTTCTGCGAGAAGACGAGATCATAGGCTCGCTGGCGCTGGGGTTTGACGCAGAAGACGTGCGCATTATTTCAGCCGACAGCGTGTTTAAGTGATTGGGCCTGGGCGGCGTCTGGCGTTCCTGGAAACGGCTTACCTGGTGCGCGTCAATTTCAGTCGGCTGGGCAAGTCATTGATTCCATATTCATAATGGGCAGTCGTTGTTGTGATTAAGCAACATTACCAGCGCTTATTTGGTCGGAGCATTACGAAGTCGTTTAGATAATTGACATTACGTGCAATTTCTGCGAACTTTTGCGCCTGAATACAGTCTCCTTACAACAACACTAACTCGTTGAGACTGATTCCCATCAATTTCGACGACACCTTCAGGTACGACTTGGCGGGGGATTTATAAGGCCAGGAATGATGTACTTTTGATGGTAGGGCGGCTTCCTTTGGGAGCCGCCTTTTTTGTACAGGGATGTGTTTATGCTGCGGAGCGTGCATGTCGTTGCCGGCCCGCAGATATTGGGTGCTTGCCCCATTCGTAGGGGATGTGCGAGAGCCGCGATTAAACCTGGCGCATCGAATTGTGGGAGCGGCTTCAGCTGTGAAACATCTGCTTGGCTGGCGCGAACAGACATTCACTCCACTAAAGATCAATTTGCACCGAACCCTATACCTACTTTGACAGGTGCGGGCAAATTGGGCTTTAGACGCGATCAGGCAATCCCTTTTCGCCATGCCGCGATTGCCCGGCCGATCTCATCCGGCGAATCTTCCTGAATAAAATGAATACCGGGCACCGTTACTTCGGACTGGTTTTTGAATCCTCTGCAAAATTCCCTTTGCGGCCCCTGCAAAATGGCACCCGGCTCGGCATTGATGAACAATTTCGGTAATTCGCTTTCGCCCAGCCATGCGGCGTACTCGGAGACAATCTGGTGCACATCTTCCGGTTCACCGTCGATCGGAATTTGTCTTGGCCAGGTCAGCGTGGGACGCCGATCCTCGCCTTCTTCAAGAAATGGACGCCTGTATACGTTCATCTCTTCTGCACTCAGTTGACGCATAATAGAACCCGGCAGAACACGTTCTACAAACAAATTCTTGTCGAGAACCATTTCCTCGCCCGTGCCGGATCGAAAGCCCTTGAATATACCGGCAGCCGCTTCCGGCCAGTCCGCCCAACTGACCGGACAAACGATGCCTTCCATATAAGCCATCCCAAGCACCGCATCAGGGTTCTGCCGGGCCCAGTCGAAGCCGAGCGCCGAGCCCCAGTCATGTATCACCAGCGTGACGCGATCCTGAATACCGAGTGCTTCCCATGCCGCGAACAAATAGTCGCGATGTTCTGTATAGCGATAGCTTTGATCGTTTACATTGTCGAGTTTGTCGGAGTCACCCATGCCGATCAGGTCGACCGCGATGCACCGGCCCTGGTCGGCAAGATGCGGCATTACGTTTCGCCACAAGTATGACGATGTAGGATTGCCGTGCTGGAAAACGATTGGATCGCCTGAGCCGATTTCGACATAGGCCATCTTCTTTCCCAGGACTTCTATAGTCTTTTTTTCATGCTCTGCAGCTGAAACCACCGGTATTGATCCTCTCCGAAGACAAACGCGCTATACGATACATTGGGTCGTGATTAATGCATTATGCTCTGATAGATTGCTGACAAACAAGAATGTGACCTGAGAGGCGCCCATGACACCTGAAAAAAGAAAAGCGTATTGGCAAGCCAACCTGCGGCTGGTTTTCGGTTGCATGATCGTCTGGTTTTTGTGCTCGTACGGGTTTGGAGTGCTGCTCGTAGATGAACTCAATACGATCCGTATGGGTGGCTTCAAACTCGGCTTCTGGTTCGCTCAGCAGGGTTCGATATACGTCTTTGTCCTTCTGATTTTCTTTTACGCGTGGCGCATGAACACGCTCGACCAGAAATATGATGTCCACGAAAATTAGTCATGTCGCTTAAGGTATTAACCTACCTGGTCGTCGGCGCAAGCTTCGCGCTCTATATCGGCATCGCCATCTGGTCGCGCGCGCATAACACCCGCGATTTCTATATTGCGGGCAAGGGCGTTTCACCGCTTGCGAACGGCATGGCGACCGCTGCAGACTGGATGAGTGCCGCCTCGTTTATCTCTATGGCGGGGCTGATTGCATTTCTCGGTTATGACGGATCCGTTTACCTCATGGGCTGGACTGGTGGTTACGTGCTACTCGCACTTTTCCTGGCGCCTTACTTGCGGAAATTCGGCAAGTTCACGGTTCCTGAATTCATCGCAGAGCGTTACTACTCCAAGACGGCGCGCATCGTCGCAGTCATTTGCCTTATCTTCGTATCCTTCACCTACGTCGCGGGACAGATGCGTGGTGTCGGCATCGTCTTTTCGCGCTTTCTCGAGGTCGATGTAACCGTTGGTCTCATCATCGGTATGGGGATCGTCTTCGTGTACGCCGTCCTCGGTGGCATGAAGGGTATTACCTACACCCAGGTCGCCCAGTATTGCGTCCTGATCTTCGCCTATACCGTCCCCGCAATCTTTATTGCCATCCAGATTTCTGGCAACGCAATACCGCAACTCGCGTTCGGCAGTGAAATTTCCGGCACCGGCGTAAGCCTGCTGGATAAGCTCGACGAGATTGTCACGTCGCTCGGATTTACGCAGTTCACCAGTGGTGAGAAAAGTACGATAGATGTCTTTTGTATTACGCTGGCGTTAATGGTCGGTACTGCCGGCCTGCCGCACGTCATCGTAAGGTTCTTCACGGTACCAAAGGTGCGCGACGCCAGGGTCTCGGCCGGTTATGCACTTCTGTTTATTGCAATCCTCTACACGACCGCGCCCGCGGTAGGTGCAATGGCTCGCTACAACCTGCTAAACACAATTCAGCCAGGAGAGATTGGCGCCGTCGATGGCAACCTCGTTTTTGAGGACCGACCGGACTGGATGCATACCTGGGAACAAACTGGCCTGGTTGCCTTTGATGATAAAAATGGCGACGGACGAATTCAGTACTACAACGATCAGAATCCCGATTTCCAGGCAACAGCAGATCGCTATGGCTGGCAGGGCAACGAGCTCAGTGTTGACCGGGATATCATGGTGCTTGCCAATCCGGAGATCGCCGGGCTGCCTGACTGGGTTATCGCGCTGGTCGCGGCCGGGGGCATCGCGGCGGCGTTGTCGACCGCGGCAGGGCTGTTGCTGGTCATATCGGCTGCAGTTTCGCACGACCTTATCAAGGGAATCTTTGCGCCGGAGATCAGCGAGAAGGGTGAGTTGCTGGCCGGAAGAATCGCGGCCGCGTTCGCAATCATGATTGCCGGTTACCTGGGATTCGATCCACCGGGCTGGGTGGCTCAGGTTGTCGCGTTTGCCTTCGGTCTCGCCGCTGCATCGCTATTCCCGGTAATACTGCTGGGGATCTTCTATAAGCGCATGAACAAGGAAGGCGCAATCGCCGGCATGTTGAGCGGGCTGTTGTTCACCTACGGTTACATCGAATTTTTCAAAGGCTTGTTTCTAAAATGGGCCGGTGCACCGTGGGGCGAGAATGTCGCAGCGAACTGGCTGTTCGGCATTTCTCCGGAGGGTATCGGTGTCATTGGCATGTTGCTGAACTTCGCGGTGGCGCTGACGGTGAGTCACTTTACGGCACCGCCGCCGGAGCATATTCAGCACCTGGTCGAACACATTAGAATACCGCGCGCACTGGAAGAATGAGTCACGGCCATCACACGCACCACGACCAGGGCGTAGATAAGAACAGCATTTCCCGGGTTCAGATTGCTTTGGTTTTGACCGGTGTATTCATGCTGGTCGAACTTGTTGGCGGAATCATTTCCGGATCGCTCGCACTGCTCGCCGATGCCGGGCACATGTTCACCGATACGATTGCACTCGGCCTGGCTGCATTCGCTTTTCATGTCAGTTCGCGCCCCGCTGACGCGAAGCGCAGTTTCGGCTACCACCGCTTTCAGATTATTGCCGCATTCGTTAACGGCCTGTCACTGCTTCTGATCGTCGCGTGGATTCTCTTTGAGGCCGTGCAACGAATGATCGATCCACCCGACGTCATCGGCAGTACGATGTTGCTTGTCGCCATTGGTGGGCTCGTCGTCAATATCATTTCTTTTCTGACGCTGCATGGAGGCGACCAGGAAAACCTGAATATTCGTGGTGCTGCACTACACGTACTGAGTGATCTGCTTGGTTCGGTCGCTGCCATCATTGCTGCCGTCGTAATTATTAATACGGGTTGGATGCCCATCGATCCGATTCTGTCACTCCTGGTAGCGGCATTGCTGCTGCGCAGCGGCTGGCACCTGGTGCGGCGCAGCGTGCATATCCTGCTGGAAGGTGCACCGGACTGGCTTGATGTGGGCGCGATGCAGGAAAGAATCGTTGAGATTGTTCCAGCTGTGACGGAAGTTCACCACGTGCACTGCTGGGGCCTTACTCCACAGCATCCAATACTGACGATGCATGTGGTTGTGGAAGACTATCCAGACGACCCAACCGATTTGGTTCGCAGCATAAAGCAGCTATTGAAATCGGAATTCGAGATCGGTCATTCGACCATAGAACTCGAAGTCGGGGATTGTGCGGACAACTAGTCCTGCGGTTCGATAGCGCCGATGTACGGGAGTGTCCTGTCCTTCTCATCATAGTCCAGACCGTACCCGACGACCCATTCGTCGCCGATCGTGAAGCCAAGGTAGTCGATCTCGACGTCTACCTCGGTTCGGTGCTCCTTGTGCAGTAACGCGCAGGTTCGAACCGATGCGGGGCCGCGCGATTTGAGCATATCGATCAGGTAGTGCAGGGTGTGGCCAGTGTCAACAATGTCCTCGACTACCAGAACATGTTTACCTTCAATGCTGCGTCGCACGTCCATGACCAGTCTTACCGCGCCACTGCGAATGCTGCCATGCTCGTAGCTCGACACAGCGATGAATTCGATATGCCGCGGAATGCTCAGGCGTCGCGAGAGGTCGGCAAGAAAAATGAATGACCCTTTCAACACGCCGACAAGGACCAGTTCACCCTTATCCGCATAGTCGAGAGAAATTTGCGCCGCGAGTTCGTCCACCCGGGTTTTTATTTCCGCCTCGCTGATCAATGTTCTAGGGTTATGCATGTGCGCTACTCAATTATTTCGCATCGTCACGACTGATATATCCGATTTCGCGGAATGTCGCCAGATTGAGAAGTGAAAAACGTGACGTACCACGGCTATCGTCAAAATTCTGACGCCGGGTTGACTGACTGACGTGTTTCCCTCATGGTCGCCCGTCAAGAAATTCGCGTAGCGCCTTCAGGCACTCCGCCGTATTCACGCGGCCATATCCGATTCGGAACCGATCGACAGGTGTATCTGTCAGCGCTGAGCGATATACGCTTGCCGGCAATAGCAGCACGCCGGCCTGCTCGACGAGATCCTGGCAGAAAGTTTCCACGCCTTCCTGCCCCTTGTAGCGTGGATACGCGATGCAGCCTCCATCGGGCTCCTGCCAATCGAACACGTCCATGTTTTCAGCAAAGAATTCGTTGAAGAGCGCGAGGTTGTCCCGAATAATTTTCCGATTGCGCTCAAGAATCTTGTCGGCACAACCCAGTGCAATTTCGGCCAGGTATTCACTCGGACCTGAATTGCAGATCGATAAATAGTGTTTGGCTCGTTCCATTCGCGAAAGCGTTTCCCGGTCCTGAGTAGCGATCCAGCCGATGCGCAAACCGGGTAGTCCGTAGGCTTTCGACATGACGTTCAGCGATAGCCCGCGCTCGTATACATCGGCAACCTGGGGCAGACGCACATCGGCGCTTCGTTCCAGCAGGCGATATACCTCATCGGAGAAGACATAGATTCCTCGTTCTCGAGCGATGATTATCAACTGGTCAAAGGTTTCGCGATCAATCACTTTGCCGGTCGGGTTGTGCGGAAAATTGATCGAGATCAGCCGGGTATTGGGCCGCAGTGCCTCCTGCACAGCCTCAAGGTCAAGCGCCCAGTTTTGCCCGGCATTCAGCGCGACACCGGAAACGTCGCAAATCGATCCGGGAACGGTTTCCGCGGCCTGGTAGTTCGGCGTGATGACGATGGCGTGGTCGCTTTCGCTCAGCAAGACCTGCATCGCCGCGAATATCCCTTCTTCCGCACCTGCAAAGGTAAGAATGTGTTGCGCACCAAGTGTGTCGTAGGTCGCGGCAATCGCTTCACGCAGGCTCGGTGCGCCGAATGTCTCCGTATAGCCCATTCGCAAATTATCGAGTCCCTCATGGTCGAGGCCACCCATTTCCAGCAATTCCTTAATGGACATGGATTCCATATCGGAGGCACACATGTGATAGCGCGCCGTAAACTCCCAGCGGGAAAAATAGGTCTCGAGTCGAAAATCCGGCAGCATTTCCTGGTCTCATGTGGGCAGACGCGTCGCGATTATTGCACGTAGCAGTCGATTTTGGGCAGGCTGCTGCCGCTGGACGCTTTATTGGTGTAAATTCAATGGTTCAGGTATCACAAGCTGGCGCGATGATGAGTCGTGACGCCAACCATAAATATAATCATAAATGTAATTAAGGGTGCCGCTATGCCAATTCCTGTCATCATCAACCTCATCATTTTCGTCGGGCTCATGGTCGTCCTGTCCCGGTTCCGAAAACCCAGGTTTTCGTTATCACGCCAGGTCCTGGCGGGTCTTGTGACAGGTCTTGCTTTCGGCTTTGGGTTGCAATTCGCCTACGGTGGTGGGTCTGACGCGATCGCGGGTACGCTTGAATGGACGAATGTGATCGGAAACGGCTACGTCAACCTGTTGAAAATGATCGTGATGCCGCTGGTGCTGGTGATGATGATTGCCGCTGTCGTGCGCATGCACAAGTTAGCGGCACTTGGAAAGATCGGCGGCATGGTCGTGGGAATTCTGATCGGCACCACGATGATCGCGGCATTGGTTGGCATCACAATGGCAAGCGTATTCGGGCTAACCGCCGAAGGTCTTACAGAGGGTGCCCGCGAACTCGCACGAGCCGATACGCTGCTGTCTCGGCAGGATGCGATGTCGGATCTCGGCCTCGCTGACATGCTGCTCCGCTTTATCCCCAGCAACATATTTCTGGACCTGACCGGCGCGAGACCGACCTCCGTCATCGCCGTCGTCATCTTCGGGATTTTGTTTGGCATTGCTGCCTTGCTCGTCATGGACGAGGAGCCGAAGCGTCGCGAGAGTATTCGCAGTTTCATTGAGACGACGATGTCGATCATCATGAAGCTCGTGCACCTCGTGATGGCACTGACACCGTATGGCATCCTCGCGCTGATGACGAAAGTCGTTGCAGGCTCCAACGCCAGTGACATCCTGAATCTGATTTCGTTTATCGTGGCTTCGTATATCGCGATCCTCATCATGTTCGGCGTGCACGGACTGTTGCTGCGCCTGAATGGCGTGGATGTACTCGACTATTATCGAAAGGTGTGGCCGGTGCTAACCTTCGCATTCGGCTCCCGCAGTTCCGCGGCCACGATTCCGCTGAATGTCGAAACACAAATAGAAGAGCTCAAAGTCCCTCAGCCGGTGGCGAATCTCGCGGCAACTTTCGGGGCCACGATCGGCCAGAATGGCTGCGCCGGCATTTATCCGGCGATGCTGGCAACGATGATGGCTCCGGTGATGGGTATCGACCCGCTGACCATCGGTTTCATTGTGAAACTGGTCGCCATCGTCGCGATTAGTTCATTTGGCATCGCCGGCGTAGGTGGCGGGGCGACATTCGCGGCGCTGGTGGTATTACCCGCCATGGGGTTTCCGGTCACCATCGCTGCGCTGCTCATCTCCATCGAGCCGCTGATCGATATGGCCCGGACCGCTCTGAACGTCAACGGATCGATGACGGCCGGCGTCATCACGGGCCGCTTTCTGAAGGACATACCGGCCTCATCAACTGAATCCGGGCCACAGACGGTCACCGCTGACTAACTGGCGAACGTCAGCTGGCAATACGGCGTAAATATCACACGAGGCGGATTGATGCGGTCGCATTGAGGATTGAGCCTGCAGTGTAACCGGTGGATCAGCTTATAGGATTGCAATCACGGCCATCGGCATGTAAACCGTGGCAGAATGCATTTTTTTCAAGGAGAGTAGGTATGCCCGGCCTTTTGTCGAATGTGGATCCTGACGGATTGCTCGAATATTCAGTGGTGTATACGGATCGTGCCGTCAATCATATGTCGGGTGTATTCCAGGGAGTTATGACGGATCTGTCCGCAACTTTGAAGGAAGCTTACTCGGCAGATGCCGTTGCGATCGTACCGGGTAGCGGCACATTTGGCATGGAGGCGGTTGCGCGCCAGTTTGCGACTAACAAGAAATGTCTCGTGATTCGAAATGGCTGGTTCAGTTATCGCTGGACACAGATTTTCGATATGGGCGATATCCCCAGCCATGCAACCGTACTGAAAGCGAGACAAACGAGCGACGACTCCCGTGCGCCATTCGCACCGGCACCTGTCAGTGAAGTCGTTGCGGTCATCGAGCGGGAAAAACCCGACGTCGTTTTTGCGCCGCATGTCGAGACATCGGCCGGCATCATGTTGCCCAATGACTATATCAAGGCTGTTGCCGATGCCGTGCACTCGTATGGCGGTCTGTTTGTCCTTGACTGCATAGCCTCGGGAACGATTTGGGTCGATATGCGCGAGAGTGGAGTGGACGTGTTGGTCAGCGCACCGCAAAAAGGCTGGAGTGGTTCACCCTGCGCCGGGTTCGTGATGCTTAGCGACAGAGCCGTCGAGGCAACGTCCAATACGACGAGCACGAGCTTCGCGTGCGACCTTGGAAAGTGGCTGGATATCATGCGCGCCTATGAAGGTGGTGGGCATGCTTACCACGCTACGATGCCGACCGATGCATTGCGGGATTCCCGTGACGTTATGCTGGAAGCTAAAGCATACGGCTTCGACAAACTTCGCGACGAGCAGCAGGAGCTGGGAGACAGGGTTCGTGCACTGCTCGCTGAAAAGGGTATTCAGAGCGTTGCCGCGCCTGGCTTCGAAGCGCCCGGCGTCGTGGTTTCCTATACGGATGATGCTGATATCAGTAACGGCAGCAAATTCGCAGCGCTGGGCCTGCAGATTGCAGCTGGCGTGCCATTGCAATGTGACGAGCCTGAGGATTTCCGGACGTTTCGCCTGGGCTTGTTCGGTCTGGACAAGCTGCATAATATCGACCGCAGCGTACTTACGCTCAAGAAGGCGCTCGACCAGGTTTTGTAAGCGGGCAAGTACTTCTATAATTGACACATAACACCGGCGCAATAACGCCGGTGTGATTTGCACAGCAGAATAATAAGGACAAGTGCATGCAGGTTGAAATCAGGGCGCCATATTTATTGTTTCTTGGCGACGAACCGCAGCGTAGCCACGCGAAAACGGCTGTCGGAATTGCACACTGGCGCAGCGAGTTGTGTGTGGGCCAGCTGCGCTTGCCGGGGAGTGGTGTCGACCTGGGCTTTCCTGAGTTGACGCCGGCGGAAGCGGCCGGCGCGGGGGCGCGCTCCCTGATCTGGGGCGTCGCGGGTGTCGGTGGAATCATTCCGCCGCACTGGATAGATACGCTTTTTGAGGCGGTCGCGGCCGGTCTCGATATCGTCGCGGGCACACATTCGTCACTCAGCGAAATTCCTGGCCTTGCCTCGGCCGCTGATAAAGCCGGCGTCCGCCTCGTCGATATTCGTCGCCCGCCAGCAGACCTGCCTGTTGGTAACGGCCAAAAGAGAACCGGGCTACGGTTGCTAATGGTCGGCACCGATTGTGTCGTCGGCAAGAAGTTTTCCGCGCTGTCGATTGCAAAAGAAATGTCGGACAGAGGCATGAATGCAGATTTTCGCGCCACCGGCCAGACTGGCATTATGATCGCCGGCGGCGGTATGCCGATTGATGCCGTGGTTTCGGATTTTGTGTCCGGTGCGGCCGAGGTGCTGTCACCAGACAATGATCCTGATCATTGGGACGTAATCGAGGGGCAGGGTTCTCTCTATCATCCGGGCTACGCGGCGGTGACGCTCGGTCTGATGCATGGCTCGCAACCGGATGCTTTCGTTGTTTGTCACGAAGCCGGCCGGACGATGATCGAGGCATTCCCGGGTTTTCCATTGCCCACGATAGCCGAGTTGATTGATCTCACTGTCGCTACAGGGCGCCTGACGAATCCCAAAATTCGCTGTGTCGGGACTAGTATGAATACGTCCGGTCTGTCGGCAAAGGAACGCGCGGCTTACATCGCGAAAATCCAGGACGATACGGGCTTGCCTTGTGTTGATCCGATCGCTACGGGCGTTGGTCCGCTGGTCGATTTCATTGTCGACACTTTTAAGTAGGAGAAGTCTTTGACATACCAGGTACGTGTCGTGCAGCAGCAATTGCCGAGGAGAGAATTCCGATGAACCGCGTAAACGTGATGCAGAAGAAATGGAAACTGCATAAGCCATTCAAGATATCGCGCGACGTGCACACGCACTCGGAAACGATCATCTGTGAAATAAGCGATGGCGATGTCACCGGCCGTGCTGAGGCGTCCGGTGTCTCATACGCGGGGGAAACGCCGGACTCGATTCAAAAACAGATCGAAGACGTTGCTGCGGAGATCCAGGCAGGCATCGGCAGAGAAGAATTGCAGCAGCTGTTGCCGCCTGGCGGGGCAAGAAACGCTGTCGATTGCGCGCTCTGGGATCTCACCGCGAAGCAAACCGGGAAAACAATATGGGAGATGATTGGCTGGGATCCGAAGCCCGTTACGACGGTTTATACCGTCGGCATAGCCGAACTGGACATGATGCGGGAAGATGCGGCACAACACAGTGATCATGCCCAGATCAAAGTCAAAGTCGGGATAGGCGATCCGCTCGAGCAGATCCGCGCTATTCGTGCGGGGGCTCCCAACTCAGCGATCGTTATCGATGCGAACCAGGCATGGAGTGTCGCGGATCTCGAGGAATTCGCGGAACCGCTCAAGGAGCTGGGCGTCGAGATGATCGAGCAACCCATGTCCACGGAAGACGACGAGGCATTGCGTGGATTCGAGTCACCACTGCCACTGTGCGCGGATGAGTCCTGCGCGACGACGGCCGATCTCGAACGCCTCGTCGGTCTGTATTCGATGGTGAACATCAAACTGGACAAGACCGGCGGTCTGACCGAGGCGTTGAAGCTTGCGGAGAGCGCCGAATCGATGGGCTTCGAACTGATGGTTGGCAATATGCTGGGTTCATCCCTGGCTATGGCGCCATCGTTCGTTATCGCACAACGATGCCGCTATGTTGATCTGGACGGACCACTGCTGCAGTCGGAAGACTGCGACAACGCGATGCATTACGAGAAGGGGCGCGTGGACGTATTTACCCCGGCCCTGTGGGGCTAAATAAGTGGGGTCGAACCGCAGTTTTTGGCCAAATAAGCGGGGTCGAACCGCAGTTTTCGAACCTGGCATATTGAATCTGTTATTGATTGTTTTGACAGGGTTACAAGAAGACCACGTTTTGAGCCATTTCACCCGGCGGAGAAACTGCGGTTCGACCCCGGTTTTTCGGTGAAGGACAGCTGGTTCCAGCGTTACATCCTGCCGGGATTTATTTTTCAATCGGCAGTAATCGGCGGCGCGTACGGTTCCGGAAAAGAGCTGGCGGAGTTTTTCCTGGGTCACGGCCCCATAGGTGGTTTGCTTGGAATGGCCGTAACAACGGTCATCTTCAGCGTTGTCCTGATGGCGGCTTATGAATTTGCGAGGCTCTTTCGACTCTTCGATTACCGGAGTTTCTGCAAGAGACTGCTTGGACGGGCATGGCCGCTCTATGAAGTGCTCTTCGTTCTGCAGATGATTCTTGTCATCTCCGTTGTCGGCGCCGCGGCCGGCGACATCATGAGAGATACGTTCGGCCTGCCAGCCATTGTCGGCACTGCCGGAATCATGGTGTCAATTGCGCTGCTGGTGTTCTACGGGACGCCCGCTGTTGAACGGTTTCTCGGCGTCTGGTCTGTTGTGCTGTATGTCACCTACTTCAGTTTCTTCGGCTGGCACCTGATTCAGAACGGCGCCGATATCGCCGCAAATATTGCGGCGGCGGAAATCAGTGAAGGGTGGGTGAGGAGCGGCGTCGCCTTCTCCGGCTACAACATGTCAGTTATACCGGCAATACTGTTTTGCATTCGCCATCACAGTCGTCGCAGGGAAACCGTTATTGCCGGCGCATTGGCGGGACCACTTGCGATGGTGCCTGCCATGCTGTTCTTCGTTGCCATGATCGGGCAATACGATTTGCTGGTTGCTGCCGGTTCCGATGGTCCGCTGCCCATCTCGGTACTGATGAATGCGCTGGAGGGAGCAGAGTTTTTTGTCTATCTCTTTCCCATCGTTCTGTTCGGTACGTTCGTTGAAACCGGCGCCGCCATGATTCATGGCGTTAACGAGCGAATCGACCATACGCTCCTCGAAAAAGGGCTGACAATGCCGAATTGGATACGGCCGGTTGTCGCCATACTGATTCTGTTCACCGCCGTGATGCTTGCCGACGCCATCGGCCTGACGGCATTGGTTGCCAAGGGTTATGGCACGATTACGTGGGGATTCCTGCTGGTATTCGTGCTGCCGCTGCTCACTTATGGTGTGTGGCAAATTCGACGCTATTCCGATTAATTACAATCTTGAAATGACCGGGAGATTCACAGTGAACCTTCGAATCCGAACGCAAATAGCATGCTCGATGCTGATTTCTGCCCTGGCGATGGGCGCCTTCCAAAGCGCTGTGGCGCAGGACGACGCGCCCGTGATGATACCGGCTCCGGACAGGTCGGCGGGTGAAGGCGGCGGACCCTATTCCAAACTCATTATACGCGGCGCAACCCTTATCGACGGGACGGGTGCTCCGCCGATCGGGCCGGTCGATATCGTTATCGAGAACAACCGCATAACCGAAGTTAAATCAGTGGGATACCCGGGTCTCGAGATCGATGAGGACAAGCGCCCGAGCGATGCCACACGGGAAATCGATGCGCATGGTTCTTACGTCATGCCCGGCATCATCGATATGCATACCCACACCGGTGGCCCGGGGAAGGCGCCTGAGGCTGAATACAGCTACAAGTTGTGGATGGGTCACGGTATTACGACAGTTCGTGGCGTCCCGAGCAGCAAGATGGAATTCTCGCTGGCAGAGAAGACGCGTAGCGCGAAGAATGAAATCGTTGCGCCGCGGATTTTTTCTTACCACACGCTGGGTTCAGGAGAGAAGTATGCTGATACGGACATCCTGACACCAGGGGCCGCGAGAGAGTGGGTGCGATACATTGCTGATGCAGGCGCGGACGGCCTGAAGCTTGGCTCGCATCGTCCGGCGATCATGGAGGCGCTGCTCGACGAGGCGCAGAAGCACGGCCTCGGTTCCACGGCGCACCTGGGACAGATGGGCGTCGCCCAGATGAATGCGCAGGATTCTGCGCGACTGGGTTTGGGAACGCTGACTCACTACTACGGCCTGTTTGAAGCAATGTACGAGAACAACGACGTGCAGCCGTGGCCGGTCGACATGAATTACAACAACGAACAACATCGCTTCGGGCAGGTGGCGCGACAATGGAACCTGATCGCGGGTCGTGGCTCGGAAAAATGGAACTCGCTGCTGCAGGAGTTCAAGGCGCTCGACTTCACCCTCGACCCGACATTCTCCATCTATTCGGCCGGACGCGACGTGATGCGCGCGCGGAATGCGGATTGGCACAAAGAATATACGCTGCCAACGCAATGGGATTTCTATACGCCGAATCGCGAAAGCCACGGCGCTTACTGGTTCGACTGGACGACTGCTGACGAGATCGCGTGGAAGAATTTCTATCGGGTATGGATGCAGTTCGTTAATGACTATAAAAACCTGGGTGGTCGCGTAACGGTCGGCTCCGACTCCGGCTTCATTTATCAGCTCTACGGATTCGGCACTATCCTGGAGATGGAGATGCTGCAGGAGGCGGGCTTTCATCCGCTGGAGGTTGTGCGTTCAGCAACGATGTACGGCGCACAGGCGTTGCACGATCCCAAGGGTAAGGAAATCGAGTTTGGCGTCATCCGTCCTGGCATGCTGGCCGACGTGATCATCGTTGACGAGAATCCGCTCGCCAACTTCAAGGTGCTGTACGGCACGGGCGCTGTTCGCCTGGACGATGAGACGGGGCTGCCGGAGCGAGTGGGTGGTGTCCGCTATACGATCAAAGACGGCATCGTGTATGACGCGAAAGCGTTGCTGGCGGATGTTGCCGAAATGGTCGTGCGGCAGAAAGCCGAGCGTGGAGACCTGGAGGAGTATTGATGGCTGGAGGTGCGCCGGTTATTCGCGTCAACGGCCTGTGCAAGACTTACAGCGACGGCTTCGAGGCGCTAAAAAGCATCAACCTCGATATTGACGAAGGTGAGATCTTTGCTTTGCTGGGGCCCAATGGCGCCGGCAAGACAACGCTGATCAATATTATCTGTGGCATCGCCAATGCCAGCGGCGGGGACGTTTCGGTCAACGGGTTTGATAGCGTCACCGAGTTTCGACAGACACGTTCACTCATTGGCCTGGTTCCACAGGAGCTAACGACCGAGACGTTCGAATCGGTATGGGACACGGTCTCTTTCAGCCGCGGGCTGTTCGGCAAAGCGCCAGATCCCGGACACCTGGAGAAAGTACTCAAGTCGCTTTCGTTATGGGACAAGAAAGACAATGTCATCATGTCACTGTCCGGCGGCATGAAACGCCGCGTCCTGATCGCCAAGGCGCTTGCGCACGAGCCGCGAATCCTCTTTCTTGACGAACCGACCGCCGGCGTTGACGTCGAGCTGCGCCAGGACATGTGGGATATCGTGCGCGAACTGCGGGAATCGGGCGTCACAATCATCCTGACAACGCATTACATTGAAGAAGCGGAGCAAATGGCGGATCGCATCGGTGTGATCAATCATGGCGAAATCATCCTGGTGCAGGAAAAGAAACGCCTGATGCGTGAGCTTGGCAAGAAGCAACTGATCCTGGAACTCGACGAGCCGTTAGCTGAGATTCCGCCGCAGCTGTCAACCTGGAATCTCGAATTGGGCGCAAGCTCGAAAGAACTGATCTATAGCTACGATACGCAGGCGGAGAATACCGGAATTACGACCCTGCTTGGAGAACTGCGCGAAGCCGGCATCCATTTCCGCGACGTCAAGACGACGCAAAGCTCGCTGGAGGAAATATTTGTCGACCTGGTGAAGCGAATACGATGAACTGGCACGGCATAAAATCCATTTACAAGTTCGAGATGGCGCGTACCCGACGCACGCTGTTTCAGAGCATCGTATCCCCGGTTATATCGACTTCGCTTTATTTCGTTGTGTTCGGCGCGGCCATCGGTTCCCGAATCACGGAGATCGACGGCGTCAGTTACGGCTCATTCATCGTGCCCGGACTGATCATGTTGTCGCTGTTAACGGAGAGTATTTCCAATGCATCGTTCGGCATCTACTTTCCGCGTTTCTCCGGCACTATCTATGAGTTGTTGTCGGCGCCGGTTTCAGTCGTCGAAATCGTTATCGGCTATGTCGGGGCGGCAGCGACCAAATCGATCATACTCGGTGGCATTATCCTCGCGACGGCCAACCTGTTTGTCGACATCCAGATCCTGCATCCGTTCTGGATGCTGCTGTTCCTGTGTCCTGACCGCCATCACTTTCAGTCTCTTCGGTTTCATCCTGGGCGTGTGGGCAGACAACTGGGAAAAACTCGCGATCGTGCCGACGCTGATCATTACGCCGCTGACATTTCTTGGCGGCAGCTTCTATTCGATCAGTATGCTGCCTCCAGTGTGGCAAACGGTCACGTTATTCAACCCCGTGGTCTACCTGATCAGCGGATTTCGCTGGAGCTTTTACGAGAACGCGGATGTGTCCGTGGGACTGAGTCTGACAATGACCGCCGGCTTTCTCGCCGCCTGTATTCTTGCGGTCTGGTGGATATTCAAGACCGGCTATCGCCTGCGGGTCTGACGCCGGGAGCGCTGATCGCTGGCTCTTAGGTGCACTCAGGATGCCGGCATGATCGATACGGTCCTGCCTCCTGACCTCACTGATTCGTACAGTGCCTCGATGACGCGCATGTTCAGCGCCGCCTCGCTGGCGCCGTAGCGGGGTTCAGTGCCATTAATAATGCAGTCAGCGAAGTGTTCGACCATGCACTGGTACTCGTCGACGCCGGCAATCGTATGAATGATCGGGTCGCCCTCATCCCGATACTCCTCGATGACAGCGTCGCCCTTACCGGGAAGGAACGCGTCCGGTACCGCCAGGTATGCATCCGTACCGCCAATCTCGTAAGACTCGCGGCGTTTCGTATTCAGTCCACACTCGAACGTTGCCAGAAGATCGTCCGAAAACCGCAGCGTGCCGGACATCATCGCGTCGACACCGGATTCCGCCCGGGAAACCATCGCATGGACCTCAGTGGGTTCTCGTCCGGCCGCCGTGCGGCTTATGTTGATGCAGTAGCAGCCCACATCCATCAGGGCTCCACCGCCCAGTTCCGGTTGCAGCCTGATGTTGTCAGGCTTGGTAAGCCTGAATGTAAATGCGCTATGAATCATTTTCAGGTCGCCGAGCGTGCCATCCTGAATGAGTTCAAGCACACGCTCTGTCCTGGGGTGAAAGCGATACATAAATGCTTCCATGAATTTCACGCCATGCTCATTGGCTGCGTCACTCATCTCCAGGCACTCAGCTTCCGTCAGGCCCAGGGGTTTTTCGCAGAGCACGTGCTTGCCAGCCCGCACTGCTTTAATGGTCCATTCATGGTGCAGGCTGTTCGGTAATGGAATGTACACGGCGTCGACTTTTTCGTTTGCGAGTAGGTCGGCATAACTGCCGTGGGACTCCGGAATGTTCCACTCCGCGGCGAAGTCACGCGCGCGACTGGCATCCCGGCTCGCGATTGCCATGAGCTCGCCGTTCACGGCCGCCTGAATTGCCGGATTCACCGCACGGCGCCCTATATTCGCCGTGCTCATGACACCCCAGTTGATTTTCCTCGTCATTGGCTTTCCATCAGTAGGGGCTTTGCTGCCCCATATCCTCGTCGTGATCAGACAGTGGCAGCGTAACCCACCGGTGTTTCCGGTGCGACATCGTCACCGCGTTGATGATTTCCTGGACGCGTGCACTCTGGGCGAAGTTGCCCTGGTTCGTTGCACCGCCGTCGATGATTTCTTCGCAAAAGTTGTGGACGAGGTTGCCGTAGAACGCCCGACCCCAGTCGTCGCCGGGCTGAGAACCGGGCGGCATGTAGTGCGCCGGAATATCACGCTCCACGAACTCAACGGCATCGGGCTTTGCGGTCTTGATGGTCTGGATAACGCCGAACTCCTCAATCAATCGAACCTGGATAGCACCCCTGGAGCCTGAGATCCGTGCCTCGATGCCAGGGTAGTTGCCCACGGTCACATAGCTCGACTGCAACGAAAACAGAGCGCCGTTGACGGCCTCGCCCATGAACATGTCCAGGTCGTCGACATTGATGCGTTCTCGCCCGGTATCGAGATTGGTCCTGCGTCGATGCGGCACCATATTCGCCAGGATGCCGACCACTTGTTGCAGGTCGCTGCCCACGCACTCGAGGCCTATGTCGATCGTCGGCGCGCCATATCCTTCGAGCGATGAGACAGTGATGCCTTCCCGTGACGGATCCGTGCCCCATTCCGGCTCGCCCAGCGGTTTCTTCTTGTGTATCCGTTTATCCATCGGATTGTCAGGGTCGAGCCACTGCGAGTTTTGCTCGTAGCCATTGAAGACGAATGGTTCGCCGATGAATCCGTCGCGAATCAGGTCAAACATATACATGACCGCCGGCGCGTATCGAAAAGTCAGACCAACTTTCGTCTTCAGGCCTTTCTCCAGCGCCAGTTCGTGCGCTCGCCAGACGTCTTTGTAATGATGACAGACAGGTTTCTCAACCAGGCAGTGCTTGCCGGCCTCCAGCGTTTCAAAGACAAGATCCTGATGTTCGTCGCGGGTAACAATATCGACGACATCGATGTCATCGCGCTCGAGCACCCTCTGATAATCGGTGGTTGTGTCCTGTGCGCCAAACTCCCCGGCGCGCTGTTCAGCCAGCTCGTGGTCCAGGTCGCAGACGGTGACCAGTTCGCAGAGTGGCGATCGTTGCCAGCCCGGGAGATGCGCTTCCGCGGACCAGCGCCCGGCACCGATAACGGCAACCCGCAACTTATTCGACATGCATGGCTTCCTTGTTCACAGCGTTTCCGCATGATGGCAGGCCGCACGGTGAGATGCATCTTCAGTCCCAAATTCCCGGAACTGCGGGTCTTCGCTACGACAGATGTCTGTGGCAAACGGGCAGCGCGTGTGGAACCTGCATCCGGACGGCGGCGCTGCAGGGTTGGGCACGTCGCCCGCGAGTGATGCGTGCGATCCGGCTGCATGCGCCGCCGGGTCGGGTACCGGGATCGCGGCAATGAGCGCGCGCGTGTATGGGTGCAACGGACGCTCGAAAATCTCCTGGCAATTGCCAAGCTCGACGACACGACCGAGATACATGACGGCAACGCGATCGCTCAGGTGCCTGACCATCGACAGGTCATGCGCGATAAACAGGTACGTCAGGCCAAACTCATCCTTGAGATCTGCCAGCAGATTGACGATCTGCGCCTGGATGGATACGTCCAGTGCCGAGATCGGTTCGTCCGCGACAATGAACGCGGGTTGCGTGGCCAGCGCCCGCGCAATACCGATTCGCTGTCGCTGGCCACCTGAAAATTCGTGGGGAAATCGTTCCGCATGCTCCGCGGAAAGGCCGACCATCTCCAGGAGTTCACTCACTTTCTGATTGCGACTCGATACGTCGCCGATCGCATGAATATCGAGCGGTTCACGAATGATGCTGCGCACGCGCATGCGAGGATTCAAGGACGCGTAGGGATCCTGAAAGATCATCTGCATGTCCTGCCGGGCGCGCCGAAGTTCGGCGGCTCCGAGTGTCGTGAGGTCCGTGTTCTTGAGCAGCACTCGACCGGCTGTTGGCTTCTCCAGCTGCAACATGGATCTGCCGGTAGTGGACTTGCCTGATCCGCTCTCGCCGACAAGGCCCAGAGTCTCCCCCGCGTGAATGTCGAAGCTGACGCCATCCACCGCCTGGATCGCGCCTACCTGGCGACGCAGAAACCCGCGCCGTACGGGGAAGTGTTTCTTCAGGTTCCTGACGCTGAACAAGATGTCTTTCATCAGGAGCTCACATTCCAGCAGGCAACTGAGTGCCGGCCGCTCCTGCTTTCCAGGGCGGGGCGCTGCGTACCGCATTTATCGATCGCCACCGGACACCGCGGAGCAAACGGGCAGCCTGGCACGATCGTGCGCGGACTGGGCGGCGAACCTTCGATCGACTCCAGCCGGTCCTGATCCGGTTGATCGAAACGCGGCATTGAGCGCAAAAGCCCGTTTGTATAGGGATGTGCCGGCGCGGTGAATATGGCATCGACGGGGCCGTACTCAACAAAGGAGCCTGCATACATGACGGCCACCCTGTCCACAATGCCGGCCACCAGCGCCAGATCATGCGTGATCCATATGACTGCCATGCCGAGTCGCTGCTGCAGCTGCTTGATAAGCTCTACTATCTGCGCCTGGATAGTCACATCCAGGGCTGTCGTTGGTTCGTCGGCAATCAGCAGCGCAGGTCGACAAACGACCGCCATCGCAATCATGATGCGTTGTCGCTGGCCACCGGAAAACTGATGTGGGTAGTCGGCGAGCCTGTCAGCTGCATTCGGTATGCCGACGAGATCGAGCGTTTCCAGGACGCGCTTCCGGGCGTCGGCTTTATTCATGTCGAGATGCCAGCGCAATGTCTCCATCAACTGGTAACCGATCGTGAGCACGGGGTTCAGTGATGTCATCGGATCCTGAAACACCATGCCAATATCGCGGCCGCGCACTTTCTGTAAATCTTTTGCAGGCAGGGTTCGCAGGTCGCGATCGCGGAACATGATTCGCCCGCCGGTAATTTCGCCCGGTGTTGGCACCAGCCCCAGCAGCGACAGGGCACCCACTGATTTGCCGGATCCACTTTCGCCAACAATGGCCAGCGACTCGCCCGGATTCAACGTATATGAAATGCCCCGGACTGCGTGAATGTCGCCCAACCGGGTGTGAAACACGGTTGCCAGTTCAGCAACTTCCAGCAACGCAGTCATTTGCTGCGTCCGCCCGGATCGAGAGCGTCCTGCAGACCGTCGCCGATAAAGTTCACGGACAGGACAATCAGCAGAATGCAGAGCCCGGGAAAAATAGTCAGCCAGGGCTTGGTAGCCATGGTCGACTGGGCGTCCATAAGCAGGTTGCCCCACGTCGGCGTCGGCGGTTGCACGCCGAGTCCGAGGAAGCTTAGCGACGATTCAATTATGATTGCGTAGCCAACAGCCAGGGTAGCGCTTACGACAATAGGCCCAAGTGCGTTCGGCAACACCTGGCGGCTAATGATCCGGAAATCCGTCGCGCCGAGGCTGCGGGCGGCCTCCACGTAGAGCATCTGCCTGATACTCAATACCTCTCCGCGCAGGACGCGCGCCGTGGCCATCCAGCTGAGCAGGCCGATAATGAATGCCATTGAGGTACCACTCGCCTGCGTATAGGAGCTGAGAATGATGAGCAGGGGCAGGCTCGGAATTGAGTAAGCCACATCCGTAATGCGCATCAACACATTGTCGATGCGGCCTCCGAAGTAACCAGCGAGTGCCCCAACCACGGTGCCGATGACGGTGCCAAACAGCGCTGCAAGCAGCCCGATCAGGATCGAGACGCGTCCGCCATAGAGAACGCGCGTAAAAAGATCCCGGCCAAGGTCGTCTGTCCCCATAAGATGCTGGATGCCCGGTGCCGCCCTGATGTTGCCGAGATCAATGGCGTCAAACTCGTACGGGGCAATCAGCGGTGCGGCGAAACAGGCTGCCCCCATGACTGCAATTACAATGAAAGATACTGCGGCCAGGCGATGCCGGCGCAGCTGCGTCCAGATCCCTGGCTCGTCAGCCATCAGCTTTCCGGTGGACACCTCAGTCATAACGAATTCGCGGGTCGAGCGCGCCGTACAGCAGGTCAGCGACCAGGTTGAAGACGATGACCATCAGTGAGCCGAGCATCAGGATGCCCATCAGCAAGGGGTAGTCGCGCGCAAACATTGCCTGCACGAACATTCGGCCAATTCCCGGCCAGGCAAAAACAGTTTCAGTGATGACTGCGCCGGAGAACAGGCTCGAGAGATTCAGGGCCATAACAGAGAGCAGCGGAATCAGTGCATTGCGCAGTGCGTGTATGCCGATTACCTGCCGTTCCGGAAGTCCCTTGGCGCGCGCTGTGCGAACATAATCGGCTCGCATAACGCCGATCAGGCTGGAGCGAAGGTAGCGTGACCATCCTGCGATGTAGTGAAACGATAATACGATCGTGGGCAGGACGAGGTGTAGCAGGTGATCACCGAGGGATGTTGCGCCTACTGTTTCGGTGCCGGCAATTGGTAACCAGCCGAGCAGCACGCCGAACACCAGTTGCAATATCAGCGCGAACCAGAAAACCGGCATCGCGATACCGACGAATGACAGCCCGGTACCAAGGTGGTCAAACCAGCTGTATTGTTTTATCGCGCTGATGACACCCAGGAATATCGCGACGATGGCCGCGAACAAAAATGCCGCTCCCATCAGTTCGAGCGTTGCCGGAAGCCGCTCCATGATCATCTCCGCCACAGGGCGGGTTGTCGAAAAACTTGTACCGAAATCGCCGGAGACCGCCGCGGTCAGCCAGCGCACGTACTGAATGTGAATGGGTTGATCAACACCAAGGCGCTCCCGGTATGCTTCTATCACCGCGGGATCGATAAAACGCCCGGAATTCAGCAGGGCGCCTTCCGGACCGCCCGGCGCCGCCTGGATGACGGCAAACAGTACGATGCTGATGCCAAACAGCAGCGGAATTATCTGCAGCAGCCGACGTGTCGCATAGGCGATCATCGGTTCCAAAATCTCATATTGTCGCTAATCGGCAAACGACCATTCGTAAAGATTCCAGAAGCTGCCGAAGTTCGTGCCGCTGCCACGGTAATTGTTGACACGCTCGTTGACGACTTCGGGGATGACGTTGTAGTAGAGCGGCAGGACTTTCATCGTGTCGGCGAGATGCGCCTGCGCCGCATCCAGATACTGTTTGCGGCTGGCAAAGTCGAGCGACTGGTCTGAAAGCAGCAGCAATTCGTCAAGCGCCGGATCACACATGCCGGTCATATTATTCGGGCCATCACACAGGTATTGCCCGGTAATGCTCGGGTCGGCCGGCAGGTACCAGGCACTGACGACGGCTTCCCACTGTTTGTTACGCCAGCGGTTGGTCCATGCGGCGCTCTCGAGTGTCTCGAAAGTGACTTCAATACCGACGCTCTTGAGCTGCGCCTGAATTACCTGGGCAACCGCGATGCGGTCCGCCTGGCCGGCGCGATTGAGCATGACGAACGAGAATCGTTGCCCGTCTTTCTGCCGAATACCATCGGCTCCTGCTATCCATCCAAGTTCATCGAGCAATGACTTCGCCCGCTGCGGGTCATAGCCCGGCTGCACGATGTTCGGATTGTGATACGGGCTGCTGGGGTTGATCGGCGAATTCGCGAGCGTCACGGTGCCTTCCATCAACTGCTCAGCAATGGCGCGCCGGTCGATCGCGTGAAACATCGCGCGACGCACTTCCGGATTGCTGAACAGAATTCTTGCGCGATCAGTGTTCAGGCCAAGATCGAGATGCATGAAGGAATTCGAGCTGATCCGATGTGCCTTGAACCCCTCAATAGAGTCAGCCTCAGCGACCTGGGTCGATTCGATCCTGGCGAAATCATAGCGGCCGGTTTTTATTGCGTTAAGTCGTGTATTGGTGTCTGGAATGAAAGCCCAGACGATCTCGTCGATAGCCGGATAGTCAGCGCCGCGCCAGTAGTCGTCATTACGCACGACGCGAATATATTCGCCGCTTTTCCATTCCGCGAATCTGAACGGACCCGTTCCCACCAGTTCAGTGCCGCGGTTATAAGGCGTGTAGTTGATAATCTCGTCCGTTGATTTTCCACCCAGCACGTGTTCGGGGAGAATTGCCTCGAACAAACCGGCGTAGTAGCCGTAGATACCATCCCAGCGAAAGACGACCGTGTGTGCATCCGGCATGAGGCAGTCCGTGATGCCAAGATACTGATCGCGGTTATAGGTCTGCGAGCCGGGACTGGCGACAAACCGCCAGGTGAAGCAGACATCCTCGCTGGTAAAAGCCTCGCCATCATGCCAGCGAACGTTTTCATGTAACGGCCAGGTCATTTCGACGGACCCGTCTTCATTCCTGATGACAAGTCCGTTCTCCTCAGTCGGGATCTGCTTCGCAAGCACGGGTATGTAAGTATTGAACTCGTTGGTCGTCACCAAACCCTCGACCATGCTGAACTCAATATCGACCAGCATCTGGCTCGTGTAGGCATTCAGCACGTCGATTTCACGTTCGTACGCAATACGCAGAATGTTGTCGCCGGCGGTCGCGGGCGCATCGGGAGATTCCGGTCCGCACCCGGTCAACACCAGGACGAAGAGACTGAAGCCGAGGTACGTATGCTTATTGTTCTTATCGATTGTTCTGACCTGAAGTTTCGACTAGTTGACCTGATTTTGCGCTCTAAGCATCTCATCGGCAATCAGTGCGACCGGGATTGAACCAAATGAGAGGAACGTGTCATGGAAATCCCGCAGGTTGAAGTCGCCTCCCAACTTTTTGGCCAGCTGCTTCCGTAGATCGTGTATCGCGTCGCAGCCAGTGAGATACATGACCGCGGAACCGGGATACATGCTGTTTCTTGTAGCCTCATTGGTGGCTGCGTCGCGTGCCATGCCGGCGTGTTCAATATAGAAATTGACACTGTCCGCGAAAGAAAAGCGGCCCTGATGGAAACGAATGTCGACGATTGCCCGCGCGCACATGCGCTTGCGAGTCTGCCATTCGGCAACCGCCTCACGCTCTGTCAGTCCACCGAACTCTGCAATTAAGTCAGTGGCATAGCATGCCCAGCCTTCAGCCATGGTACCGCCGCAGTTCATGGCAATTCTGGATGCACAATCTACCGCAGCCATGCGACCGACCTGTGACTCGGAGCGAAAGGCGTGCCAGTTCTGTACGTGATGGCCGATGCCGCCGTGGTGGACGACGTGATTCAATTTGATTGCACTATCGTTGTTACTGCGTAGCAATGCATCTTGCTGCCCGGCCGGCATGTCACCTTCAATCGGCGTAACCAGGTACTTGTGTACCGGCGGTCGATTAAAGGCAGCGGGAGACCGGTAGTAGAGAAAATAGAGGTGTTGTGCCGCGCGTCGCGCCCAGGTGGGTTGCGCAACGTATTCAATCGGAAATTCCGGCCAGCTCAGCAGCTCGTGCTTAACCGCCAGCTGCTGAACGTCATCCCATACGGCCTGGTATCGCGCATAGTATTCGTCGACATTCGGATGTAACTCATCCAGCGACTGCTGAACAAGCTGGGGATCGTCTCTTTCGAATGCCGCTAGCCGATCCGCCGCTTTCTGCATTTCCGATTGTGCGTACGCGGCAATGTCATCGGCTTTATCATTCAAGCAATGTCCATCGGTCAGGTGAAGTGACAGGGCTTCTTCACCGCAACCGACCGGTGCTATCGCCTTCTGTGTCAGTTCGCCAGCGAGCCAGGCACGGAATTCCTGAAAGGCCCGTGCTGCATTCCGAACGGCTGACTGGTATGCCTCCGTGTGCGCGTCGCCGGCCGCAAGCGCTGCATCGTCGCCGAGAAAGAGCAGCGCGCCGTCACATTCTTCAATTGCCTGCCGGACCCACGGTCCCGGCGCTTCGTGAATATTCTGTTGTCCCTGGCTAAGTAACTCAGGGATAGCGTTCAACCTTGATGTGGCGTCATTGACGCGATCGGCAAGCGGTGCAAATTCAGAAAGGAACAGGGACATAACGCCGAAAATCGCTTCGCCGCAGTACATGGCAGGATTGCCACGATGAAATCGGCCACTGTCGAATTCCCAGCACTGGATACGAAGAAAACCGGTACAGAGTTTCTTGTCGATCTGCTGTGCGGCGGTCAGGGATTCGGCTGGCAGGTTGTCAGCCTGCTGCAATAATTCCTGCATGATGGCCACGGTTTCTGCCACACCTTCCGGCGAATAGTCAGGCAGGCGATGATCATAGTCGTGTACGCCGACAAAGGTCGCGTTGACCGGCCGTTGCCGGTAATAGGCGGCAAAGAATTGCTCGATCCAGCTGTCGAACGCGGGCGTGGCTATGGGAGTTCCCCGTTCAGTTCGGCGTAGATGCGTCGAATTCCAACAGGGCCCTGCGAGTCCGCTCCCGACCAGTCTCCGTACTTGCCGAAGTTCGCCTGCTCAATCGCTTCTTTGACGGAGTGGCCCTCGCGATGCAGGCGCCTGACTTCATCGTAAACGACCTGCAGGTGGTCTTTGTAAGCGAACCATTCTTCACGAAGGATATTCCTGTCGTCGACAAAGCCATGTCCCGGAATAAACATGTCCGGATCGAGGTCCTCGGCTTTGTCCATTGTAAGCAGCCACTCGCCAGGATAAGCCGATCGGTAGCCGGAAAACATGTGGTTCAGGAATATTTCCGTCGTGAAGAGGATTTTTTCGTCCGGGAGGAAGACGAGGAGGTCACCACCGGTGTGGGCGCGACCCAGGAACAGAACCTGAATACTGCGGCCGCCAAGCGACAGGTCCAGGTTTTCGTCCAGCACGGTATCAGGTAGCAGTCCACCGGATTCCGCGGCTTTCGTCAGCGCAGGCAGCGAATTTCTGTGCGCGATGAATTCTGCTCCGTCAGGAAACGCGCGGTTGCCATTCGTGTGATCTCCGTGATCTGAGCAAATGATGACATGGGTTATCGGCTGGTCCGTTATCTTGCTGATTTCGGCGACTAGTCGGCCGGTATCTTCGATGCTGCCCTGGCCATCCGCGACCAGGACACCGTCAGCTGTGACAACGAACATCGAGTTCGTCGTGTAGCGGTCATCTGCCGGTCCGGTCAGGGCTTCGAAAGTGTAAACGCCGTCGGCAATTTCCTGCACGCGAGGGAAGTCGGATTCCGCCAGTCCGCGCTCTGTCGGACTGGCTGTGCGCACAACATCCACCGGCGTGATTTGCCCGCTGGCCGGTCCGGCCAGCAGGAGTAGTAACATGACGCTGAGGGTGTAATTCATCTGTCTTCTTCACCAATGTCGGATTACGCTCGTATCTGCCGGACGTCGGGCCGGTCAGGGGGAATTCTGTACGTTTCGTCCGGTCCAACAATGCATGCGCGAGATTGGCGCGGGTTATGGTACATCACCGCTGCCTCGTGAACATTGCACGAATTATAATGGCGAATAACAAATCGGGGGCAATGCAATGACTTCGAAGAAAAGCCGCATGGCGAGAAGAGAGTTTCTCACCTCGATTGGCCGCGCTGCCGGAAGCTCGGCGATGCTGCGCACAATGCTGGCGATGGGTATTGGCACGACTGCCGCTGGCTGTGGTTCATCATCCGCCGCACCCGGGCTGGTTTCGAATCCCCCGGCTCCGCTACCACCACCTCCACCGCCCCCGAACATGGCGTCGCCGCGGCCAGGAGACTGGCCTGCTAATATCGGAAACGGTAAAACCGTGACTATCCTGGGCGGCGGAATCGCCGGCATGACGACAGCCCTGGAGATGACCCGACTGGGCTACAGCTGCACGATTCTCGAGGCAACTGCAACTGCGGGTGGTCGCAATCGCACCATTCGATCAGGTGACGTCGTCGCCGAAACAGACTCGACGCAAACCTGTATGTTCGATGTCGATAACGATCTCTATTTCAACGCCGGTCCCGCGCGAATCGCGCCTCATCATGAGTTCCTGTTGGGATACTGTCGCGAGTTCAGCGTTGCGCTGGAAACATTCACCAACGACAACCGCGCGGCGCTGATGCATTCCACGACCCGTTTTGGGGGCCAACCCGTCATCGCAAGGCGAGTGCACGCAGACTCACGCGGCAATATTGCGAGACTGCTGGCACAGGCTGTCAATCAGAACGCACTCGACCAGGAGCTGAACGCGGCCGACAAAGCCAATATCATCGGTATGCTCGCTCGCTTCGGCGATCTCGACGGCTCGTTAGGCTATACCGGTTCATCGCGCGGTGGATTTCCGGGGCAGGAGAATACCGGCAGCCGACTACGTGGACAGCGAGTCACGCCGCTGGCGCTCCAGGACCTGATCGCCGAAGCTTTCTGGGAGCAACGGCGTGGATTCGCGCACGGGCTGGAACAACAGCCGACGATGTTGCAGCCGGTCGGTGGCATGGATCAAATCGCCAGGGCTTTCGAGACCCAGGTAGCCGGCGACCTGGTTACGGACGCGGTTGTGACTGAAATCCGCAAGATACCCACAGGCGCGCGAGTCGTTTATCAGGATCGATTTGGCGCTGCTGTCACTCTGGATGCTGATTACTGTGTCTGCACAATTCCGGCAACGGTGCTGAGAGATATTGCGAACGATTTCGCGGCCGCGCATCAATCCGAGATCGCCAACTTCAGTTACGCGGCGGCTGGAAAGATCGCATTCCAGTCGCGGCGCTTCTGGGAGCAGGATCACAATATTTATGGCGGCATTTCCTGGACGACCCAGGACATTACGCAAATCTGGTATCCGAATAATGGCTTCGGCCGTGACAACGGCATTTTGGTCGGTGCGTATATTTTTGGTGGCTCAGCGGGCTTGAGCTTTGCCAACCAGTCGCCGCAGCAGCGCATCAACTCCGCCACGGCTCAGGGCAGCAACCTGCATGCAGAAATGAATGGAGAAACGACCAACGGCATAAGCGTGGCGTGGCCGAAGGTGCCGTTTCAGCTGGGTGCGTGGGGCGTATCGAATCCGGTTACCCTGCTTACCCCGGACGAGAACATATTCTTTGCGGGTGAGCACCTGAGTATTCTCCAGGGATGGCAGGAAGGGGCGATCCTGTCCGCCTACCATGCTATCGATCTGGTTGTCGCACGGGATGCGCCCTGAATCTAGCTGCCTGGTTGATTGATCAATGCATGCAGTAGTTTTTCAATCTGGGCACGCATCTCTTCATCAGGCGGTGGAGGTGATTCGTGTTGGGCTTTGCCCGCCTCTCGATCAAGTAATATCGGGTTGAGCTGTGCCAGCGCTGCGTCTCCGGCGGCCCTGGCGTCCGCGATGCTATCGTGGATGTTTTTCGGCCCGCTCCCGCAACCCGCTGCGAAAATGCCCGCCTGCGAGGTTTCGACCCTTTGGCCATTGGTGTCAGACACGCGGAGATAACCAGCGTCGGTGATGTCGATATCAGCCGCCTGGGCAAGCTTTGTGAGTTCGGCAGGTGGAGACACGTCAACGTAGAGCACCACCATATCGACAGTCTTCCTGACGTACGCTTTCTCGATGAAGTCCTCGTACGAAACGCCAATGCCGTCGTCTGCATCCGCTTCCACGCTTAATGCGGCGCCCCAGTGAACCCGGATTCCGGTCTTCTCCGTGAGTTGCCCGGCGGCTTCGGCACCGGTTGGCTGGGAGAGAACAAGGACAGACACTTCTTCAATATCCTGCTCAATAAGTTGCTGCGCCTGGCTGGCGGCAATGTAGAGCGCGAAGGGCGACGGTTCGTCGAGCAAGAGCAGAACCCGTTCCGGATACTCCTCATTGGATGGCTTGGACGCATAGCCACCGGTTGGGCCCGGCGACTCGAGCAATCTTTGCATTTCGGCTGATGTCACGATGTCCGGGTGCGCACCGTATCCGAGTTCTGCAAAGGCTTCGCCGCTTCCAATCGTCATGCCCGGCGCCATGATAATCGCACCGACCTGCCGCTCCTGGACGGTTTCCAGCGCTTCATCGAAGTGAATCGCGTTGTCATCGCAAACCTCGACACAGCGATTGCATGGTAGATAGTTGGGCGGTGTATTGAGACAACTGTCGATATCGATGACCCACGCTTCGGGCAAAGTCGTCAACATCGGCGTGTAGATTGCCTTGCGAAATGTAAGTCCCGCGTCGAAGGCATTTGGCAGCACCACCGGACACACGCCGTGGCAAAGCTTGCAGCGGGTGCACGCATCCGTAACGAAACGGGCACGCTTGCGGATTGTAGCGGTGAAGTTTCCTGCCCTGCCATCGATCGACTCGAGCGTTGCGTTGGTAATGATCTCGATCTTGTCGTTGGCAGCGAGCGCCTCGAGCAACGGTATCTTTTCACCATCCGCGCGGTTACCGATCGCTTTCGCCTTTGTCATTGGCGCCGCGAGCCTGCCGCCAACAATCGGTTCGCGCTCTACGACGATCGCGTGGGCCCCGGCAGCCGCGATTTGCTGCGCTGCGGTCAATCCTGCGATGCCGCCGCCGACAATCAGAACTGAATCCGTCATTGCGAGCGGTCTTCCTGCGCCAGTCGTACGCCAGCGTCAAATGCTTTGAGATTCAATTCGACGATTTTGGCTTTGAGCGTCGATCGAATGGCTTTAACCACTGATTCCTCACTGACGACGCCGGTGATGCCGACGAGGTAGCCGAGTGTGACCACGTTCGCGGCCAAACGGCTGCCGAGTTCTTCAGCTATTTTGGTTGCCGGTATCCCGTGCAGGTTGTCGTCGCCGTCCAATGGCTGCACCAGGCCTGTGTCGACAATCAATAATCCGCCAGGCTTCAGGCAGTCGCGAAACGAGATGTACGCTTCCTGGAAAAATACAGCGAGTACATCGGCTTTGGTGACGAATGGATAGTCCACCTGCTCATTCGAAATGACGACATCCGATCGCGATGCGCCACCGCGTGCTTCGGGGCCATACGCCTGCGTGCACACCGCGTCTTTGCCATCATAAAGGGCAGCCGCTTTTCCGAGCAGCCGTCCGGCCAGGACGATTCCCTGCCCGCCGACACCGCCGAAGCGTACTTCGTAGGATGGGCTCAACGTGTTTTCCTGTTTTGCGGACATCGGATTCCAACAGTGCCGTTATTCGCCAAACGGGCGGCGCTGAATATCGACAAAGTTGCCGACCGTTATTGGCCGGCTTGCATCGATGAGATCGATGTCGAGTTCTTCGACATTCTGGGCGCCGTTTTCAATGCGACAACGTTGACGGTAGATCTCCACTTCGTCGAGGCCGTCACCAATATCATTCGCGCGTCCAAAACTCGTCGGGCAGGGTGCGAGAACCTCGATGAAACAAAAACCGTTCTTCTCCATTGATCGAAGAACGGCAGCCTGAAACTCCCGCACATGCAGGATGGTCCAGCGTGCAACGAATACCGCGCCCGTCGCTTTTGCCAGGTAGGGAAGGTTGAACGGCTGCTCTACGGCGCCGCGCGGCGCGGTGGACCCTTTGGCGCCGATCGGCGTCGTTGGACCAACCTGTCCACCGGTCATCCCATAGTTGAAATTATTGATGCAGATGACGTTCAAATTGACGTTACGACGAGCGGCATGAATCAGGTGATTGCCACCGATGGCTGTCAGGTCGCCGTCCCCACTGATGACCGTTACGTTCAGTTCGGGGTTGTGCACTGCAATGCCCAGCGCGAACGGCAGTGCCCGCCCGTGAGTCGAATGGTATGAGTCGACGTTGACGTAGCCTGCAGCACGCCCGCTGCAGCCAATTCCTGAGACGCAAACGTGATTGTCTTCTTCGATACCGGAGGCGGCAATCGCATGGGCGTATCCATGGATGACCGTGCCGATTCCGCAGCCGGGACAGAGAATGTGTGGCAGTCGATCGGCACGCAGGAGCTTATCGATCGGATGGATGTCTGCGGCGGGATGCAGGGTTTGTTCTGTAGCGCTCATGATTTTATAAGCTCCAGGATTTCATCCGGGGTCGGCATGCGGCCGCCAGCGTGATTCAGGCGCAGGACCGGCAGGTTGGTGAGTCGCTCAATTTCCCGGCGTAGCTGGCCGAGATTGACTTCCGGAACGACGAAGCGCTGCACGTTTCCATTGTCGATGAGTTCGCGGATCCGGGTCTCCGGAAACGGCCACACGGTAATCAGCCTGAGGAAGCCAACCTTCAGGCCTTCGCTGCGCGCCCGCAGTACCGCCTGTCGGGCCGAACGTGCCGTGCAGCCAAATGAAACGACTATGGTTTCTGCGTCTTCGGTGGCCAGCTCTTCATGCATTACGATGTCAGATGCATTCAGTCGGACCTTGTCGACGAGGCGATTGACAAGCGTGTTGTGCGTTTCCGGATTCAGCGCTGGATAGCCGCGCTCGTCATGTGTCAGGCCGGTCATGTGCACCTTGTATCCTTCACCGGCATGCGCGATAGGCGGCACCAGGTCGTCGTCAGGCGCATAGCTCAGGAAGGGTTTTTCGCCAGGCGCATGTGTCGGGCCCTTGCGATTGTGATGCGGGATATCGCCGGGCTCCGGAATAATGACGCGTTCGGCCATGTGCCCGACAACCTCGTCCATCAGGATGAATACGGGCACCCGATACTGGTCAGCGGCATTGAACGCCTGAATGGTGAGATCGAAGCATTCCTGCGGCGAGGCCGGGCAATACGCAATGATTCCGTAGTCGCCATGCGACCCCCACCGCGCCTGCAGAATGTCGGACTGTCCCACCATCGTTGGCAGGCCTGTCGACGGCGATGCTCGCATGACGTTGGCGATGACGATCGGCAATTCCATCATCGCCGCCAGACCGATATTCTCCATCATCAGGCTGAAGCCGGGGCCAGATGTGGCCGTGAAACTGCGCGCGCCCGCAGCCGACGCGCCGATGATGGCGGCTATGCTGCCCAGCTCGTCTTCCATTTGCACAAAACGACCACCCAACGGCGGCAGCCGCTGCGCGATGTGTTCCGCGATCTCGGTGGACGGTGTGATCGGATAGCCCGCGAAGAAATCGAGCCCAGCGGCGAGCGCGCCCTCGGCGCAGGCATGATCGCCAAGCATGAAATGACTGCCGGCGCGAACCCTCGGCTCCTGGTCCGGGCTTACGTCGGGGTTGGGTGCGCTAGCCGGCATCGGTTGCTAGCTCCGCAATGTCCTCGTCTGTCAATTCAGTCGTGAATATCGCGAGCTCCGGGCAGATCAGGTCACAGAAGCGGCAATGCACGCAGGCCATTTCCTTGCCTGCGGCAACCACGGGAAAATGGTATCCCTTGGCGTTGATCTCCGGGGAATACTCAAGCACTTTCGTCGGGCAGTAGTTGATGCAGAAGTTGCACTGTTTGCAGCGTTCCGCAATCACATGCACGCGCCCGACAGGAACCTGCGCCGAGGACAGGTCCATCGGTTGGCGCCCGGCATTCGCTTCAGATTCTGGCAACATTGGCTCCCGGCCGGCGGCGACTTCAAAGCAATCGTGCAAGGGAGCATCGCAGCCGAAATATCCGTAGTTTCAAGCTATGCCCTCAGAGACCACATATCTGTACGGGCTTTCCACAATGCGGCGTTCGCTGTACGACCACTAGAATGTTGATTCTAAAGGGTGGGCAAGGATGACGGCATGTCGATCGCCGTATTGACGCTTGCGGCGCTCTCTTTTCTGTTTGCCTCGCTCCTGGTTCTGGCACACAGGAGACTGCACGTCGACGAGGATCCCCGCATCGATGCGGCACACCAGATGTTGCCCGGAACAAATTGCGGCGCCTGTGGTTTTCCCGGCTGCCTGGGGCTAGCGGAGGCCATGGTGGGTGGTAGCGCTCTTCCCGGCAAGTGCACCGTCATGAACGATGACGAGCGTGAGGACGTAGCCCTGTTTCTCGGCGTTGACGTCGGCGCGGAAGAGAAGGTCGTTGCCAGGCTTGCCTGTGCCGGCGGCACGAATGTCGCTCGCAATCGCGCCCGTTACGAAGGGCTTGGCTCCTGCCGCGCGGCAACGCTCGTCGCTGGCGGTGGCAAGGCGTGTTTCTGGGGCTGCCTCGGGTTGGGAGATTGCGAAAAAGTCTGCGACCTCGATGCCATCTACATGACCGAACACGATCTTCCCGTCGTTATCGAGGACGCTTGCACCGCCTGCGGTGACTGCGTCGATGCCTGTCCCAAAGATTTATTTTCGCTGCATCCGGTTAGTCATCGTCTCTGGGTTGCCTGCAAGAACCTGGAGAAGGGTGAAGCGGTGCTCGCCGACTGTGAGGTCGGTTGTGATGCCTGTGGCAAATGCGCCGCTGATGCGCCCAACGGTTTGATCACGATGGTCGACAACCTTCCCGTCGTGGATTACGGGCGTAATCACAATGCAAAGAACGCCATCGAACGCTGCCCGACCGGCGCAATCGTATGGTTCGACGAAACTGATGGACCTGTGGCTGGCCGTGCAGCACGCAGAACGATCCGCCACGATGCACGGCGAAGTACTCCGACTTGATCAGGTAGATTTGACCATGAAAAAGAGCAAAGACTCACCCCGGTATCCCGGCGTCCGCGCAGCGATGGACGGCAACACTGCCGCAATCATGTGCGAGCGGGAGTCCACTGATGGGGCGGGTGCTTATCCGATTACTCCGTCTACCCAGATGGGGGAATACTGGGCAGAAGCGACGGCGGCGGGACACATTAATATTTCCGGCCGGCCATTGATCTTCATCGAGCCGGAAGGCGAGCACGCGGCCGCTGCCGTTACTGCGGGTCTGTCGATGACCGGCCTTCGCGCGGCCAATTTCTCATCGGGGCAGGGCATTGCCTATATGCATGAGTCACTTTACGCAGCCGTCGGCAAGCGCCTCACCTATGTTCTGAACATGGGTTGCCGGGCGATGACCAAAGCGACGCTCAACGTGCATGCCGGGCACGATGACTACCACTGCGTCGATGACACCGGTTTCTTCCAGGTGTTCGCCAAGAATGCGCAGCATGTGGCCGACCTGAACATTATCTCGCATCGAATTGCCGAACTGGCGCTCACGCCCGGCATCGTCGCGCAGGACGGCTTCCTGACGACCCACCTGATTGAGTCGCTAATGATCCCGGAGCGTGAGCTGATCGCCGAGTATCTCGGGTCGCCGGAAGACCTTATCGAAACACCCACGCCCGCGCAGAAAATAATCTACGGGGACAAACGACGCCGCATTCCCGAACTCTGGACGGTCGACAATCCGGTGATGGCGGGGGTCGTGCAGAATCAGGATTCCTACATGCAGAGCGTTGCGGCCCAGCGCCCGTATTTCTTCGATCACCTCCAGCCACTGGCAGAGCAGGCGCTCGAAGAATTTCATGCGTTGACCGGGCGTCGCTACGAACGGGTGATGACGTATCGCTGCGAGGACGCGGACTACCTGATTCTGGGACAGGGTAGCCTGGTGCCGACCGCCGAAGCGGTTGCGGACTACCTGCGCAAGGAGCGTGGTATCAAGGTCGGCGTAGTGAACCTGCTGATGTTCCGTCCGTTTCCCGGTGACCTGATTACCGCCGTGCTGAAAGGTCGCAAGGGCGTCGCCATACTCGAGCGTACCGATCAACCGCTGGCCGCAGACCTGCCGTTGGTGCGCGAGGTCCGCGCCGTATTGAGCAAGAGCCTCGAGAACAGCCATAGCAGGAAGAGCCCGGCTTATCCGGAACTTGCAACCTACAAGACCCTGAGCGACATGCCGCCGCTCTACTCGGGATCGTTCGGCCTGGGTAGCCGCGACCTGCAACCGGAAGGGGTGGTTGCCGCAGTCGAGAACATGCTCCCGGACGGTCAGCAAAAACGTTTCTTTTATCTTTCGATCGACTTCGTGCGCCAGTCGATGATGACGCCCAAGCAGGAAATCTATCAGCAGTCGGTCATGGACGCTTATCCCGACGTTGCGGGTCTCGCCATACGTGGCAGCGAGAATCCCAACCTGATGCCGGAGGGCAGCATCACCGTGCGGATGCATTCGGTTGGAGGCTGGGGAGCGATTACGACAGGCAAGAACCTTGCGATGACGCTTTTTGACCTGCTGGGTTATCACGTCAAGGCGAATCCGAAGTACGGCTCGGAAAAGAAGGGTCAGCCGACCAGCTATTACCTGTCAGCAGCGCCTGAACCGATTCGCATCAACTGCGAGTACTACTATGTCGACGTCGTACTGTCTCCTGACCCGAATGTATTCAGTCATACGAATGCCGTGGCAGGTCTGAACAAGGGCGGCGTGCTGGTAATGCAAAGCGACGCCAGGTCGCCCGAGGAGTTCTGGCAGTCGATACCGCAGCGTTATCGAAAGACAATTATCGAAAACGACATTCGCGTCTTCTATCTCGATGCTTTCAAAATTGCGCGCGACGAGGCGACCGATCCTGAACTTCAACTCAGGATGCAGGGCATCGCATTCCAGGGGGCGTTCTTCGCGACGTCACCGCTGCTGGAGAAACACGGGTTGAGCGAGGCGAAGCTCCTCGACGCAATCCGCGATCAGTTGCAACACAAGTTCGGTTCGAAGGGCGCGCGTGTCGTCGAGGACAACATGCGGGTCGTGCGCCGCGGTTTCGAGGAAATCACGGAGATCACGGACAAGAGCATTGGCGATGCAAAGGCAAATGGCAAAGGCCAGCTGCCAATCCCCGTCATGGTGAAACGCGAGCCGCAGTCCGGCTCCGCATCGTCCGATATTCATCGCTTCTGGGCCCAGACAGGCAGCATGTACGCGACGGGTCAGGGCGATTCCGTGCCCGCGGATCCCTTCATGAGCATGAGCCTGATGCCGGCCGTGTCCTCGCATTTTCGCGACATGACGTCCATCCGTTTCGAGCATCCCGAATTCATCCCGGAGAACTGCACAGGCTGCGGGGACTGCTACACGATTTGTCCGGACACGGCGATTCCGGGACTCGTCAATGAGCCCGGCCAGGTGCTCGATACCGTCGTCAATCGATTGAAGAAGGCCGGCAAGCCGACAGTGCATCTGCCTCGCGCCGTCCGGCAAATGGAGATGAAGCTCAAAAAACTCCTCGCGGCCGCTGACGAGTCCGACGCGGTCGACCTGATCATCGACGATGCCATTCAGGCGACGATCGACGATGCGGATCTGGCGGTAGCAGATAAAGAGCAGCTGCAAAGCGAATTCGTCGGGTTCCGCGAGGAGCTTGGCGACTTTCAGTTCGCACTCTGCAGACCCTACTTCACGTTGCCGGAGAAGAAGCAGGCGGGTAATGGCGGTCTGCTCAGCATCACGATCGATCCGTACACCTGCAAAGGTTGTATGGAGTGCGTTGAAGTGTGTAACGACGACGCGCTGCGGCCGGTGACGCAGACCGGGGAGTCAATCAAGGGCTTACGCAAGAACTGGGACTTCTGGCTGGACCTGCCGAATACGCCGGAAAAATACATTCGTGTCGATGATCTGGAGGAGGGGATTGGTGCGCTCGAAACGATACTCCTGAACAAGGATGCCTATCTTCCCTTCGCGAGTGGCGACGGTGCGTGTCTCGGATGCTCAGAGAAGACGGTCATCCATCTTTTCATTGCGACAGTTGAATCTCTGATGCAGCCCAGGGTGAAAAAGCACATAGCGCATATCGATGAGCTCATCGCGAGCCTCAAGAAAGACGTGCAGATGACGCTTGTCGGTGAGATCGATGTTGGTGACGCTGAAGAAATGGCTGCCGTGCTGAGTGATGATAATGAAGGCGACCTTACGCTGGCGAAAATTGCGGGCACGATCGAGAAGACGCATGAGGCTGAGCCGATCGATCGGGACTGGTTACGGCATGTGACCGGCCTGATCGCGAAACTGAACGACCTGAAGTGGCGCTACCAGGATGGGATGACCGGCAAAGGGCGTTCCAGCATGGGCATTATCAATGCCACCGGCTGCACGTCCGTGTGGGGCAGCACCTATCCATTCAATCCATACCCATTTCCGTGGGCGAATCATCTTTTCCAGGACACGACGTCCATGGCGATGGGCGTTTACGAAGGCCACATGGCGAAGATGGCCGACGGATTCCGGACGGTTCGCCTGGCTGAGGCCGCGCTCAGGGGGCAATATGATCCGGCACGGCAGGACGAGGAGTATCGCTACTTCAGCTGGAAGGATTTCTCGGACGAAGAGTTTCATCTCTGTCCGCCTGTGGTCGCGATTGGCGGCGACGGGGCGATGTACGACATCGGCTTCCAGAACCTGTCGCGCGCGATGATGTCAGGCAAACCGATTAAAGTTGTTGTCGTCGATACGCAGGTTTATTCGAACACCGGTGGGCAGGCGTGCACGTCCGGTTTTCTTGGGCAAATTTCGGATATGGCGCAGTTCGGCAAAGCGCTCAAGGGAAAAGAAGAGTCGCGCAAAGAGATCGGCCTGATTGCCATGGCCCATCGCACGACCTATTTCATGCAGTCGACGATGGCTCACGCGAACCACATGATTGAAGGCTTCGTGCAGGGGCTGATGTCCAGGCGCCCGGCGCTCTTCAATCTCTACACGTCGTGTCAGCCGGAGCATGGAATTGGTGATGACATGGGTCGTCACCAGGCGCGGCTGGCGGTGGAGTCGCGAGCTTACCCGCTGTTCCGCTACGATCCGGATCGCGGCAACACGGTTGCTGAGTGTCTGGATCTCGACGGCAATCCGTCGATTAATCTCGACTGGCCTGTCGCGAAAATTACCTACGTCGAACGCGGCCGCGAAAAAGAAATGGAGATACCAACCACGTTCGTCGACTTCGCGGTTACGGAAACCCGCTTCCGCAAGCATTTCAGGAAAGTGCCGCGCGATGCGTGGCATGAAGACATGCTGCTGGTCAGCGACTTCCTGGATCTTGATGAAGATGACCGTGAAGGCAAGGTGCCCTACGTCTGGGCGCTGGATGCGAAGCAGCAACTCAGCCGACTACTGGTCGACAACACAATGGTGAAGTCCGCCGCGGAACGTCGCGATTTCTGGATCATGCTCAAGGGCCTGGCCGAAACCGAAGACGATGCGGTCGTGGAAGACGTACAGCTCGAGTCACGCATTCGGCAGGAAGTGGTGCAGAAGATCGCTTCCGGATTGATGGGGCTTGTCAGTGGCAACCAGGCACTCGACCTGAACGCGATGCTCGAGAGCGCGCCGGCGGCGCAACCGGCAACGGATCAGCCACCGCAACTGGTGGCCGTCGAGACAGCTTCGCCCGCGCCGGAGGCAGCCGGGGAATACATGGCGCCGTGGATCGACACGGAAGAATGCACGACCTGCGACGAGTGCATCATCATTAATCCGCAGATCTTTGCCTACAACGATGACAAGAAGGCCTACATAAAGAACGCGGATGGCGGGCCGTATCGCGACATCGTCAAGTCAGCTGAAAAATGTACTGCGCAGATCATCCATCCCGGATTGCCCAGGGATCGAAGTGCAAAAGATATCGCCAAGTGGATCAAGCGCGGCGAAAAATATAACTAGTATGTTGGGTCTGGCACAGAAAGATTCATTCAGAAACGGCATTCACCCGCCCGAAATGAAGGACGAGACGAGTCACCTCGCCATTCGTCGCTTTCCCTTTGCCCCCCAACTTATCGTGCCGCTGAGTCAGCACCTCGGCAAGCCAGCCATTTCCGTCGTGCGGGCCGGGCAGGAAATAGCGCGCGGCCAGGTGATCGCGGAGCCGGATGGATTCATGTCGGTCGCCATGCACGCACCGGCGTCAGGCGTCGTAAAAAAAATTGCGCTCGCGCCCGGCATCGGCGGCAACATGGTGGAAAGCGTCTACATTGAACCCCATCCTGCTTCGTCACAGGAGGTGGCGGATGGTGAACCCTGCGATCTCGACACGGCTACGCAGGACGAAATCATTGCGGCAATTCAACGTGCCGGCATAGTCGGCCTCGGCGGCGCTGCTTTTCCGACGCACGTAAAGCTGAAGGCGCCGGAAGGAAAAAGTCTCGATACGCTCATCATCAACGGCGTGGAATGCGAGCCATTCCTGACCACCGATCATCGGGTGATGCTCGAGCAGACCGCCGACATCTTTATGGGAATCAGGTACTTACTGCGAGCAACTGGCGCGCGCGAGGCGATTATCGCGGTGGAGGCGAACAAGCAGGATGCCGCGGAGAAGCTGCGGGCAAGCTGCCCGCCTGACCTGCCGGTCACGGTCCGCGTCTGCCCGGTGAAATACCCGCAGGGCGCGGAGAAGATGGTCATTCGTTCGCTGCTGGGCCACGAGATACCTTCCGGAGGATTGCCCGCCGATGTGGGTGCGATCTGCGTCAATGTGGCGACTACCGCCGAGATCGGCCGTCTCCTGCCACACGGCCACGGCATCCAGGAACGCGTGATTACGATCGGTGGGCCGGGCGTCGAAAGAAAAGGCAACTATCGAATTCCGATAGGCACCACGGTTCGCTACGCATTGCAGGAGAGTGGCGCCAGCAAGGAACTGTCGCGGGTTTTTCTCGGCGGTCCGATGATGGGGCCGTCGGTGTCCAATCTCGACATACCGATTACAAAAGGAACGTCGGGCATCACCGCCTTCACGAGCGCACAGATCGGCGAGGCGACAGGACACAAGAAGATCTACCCGTGCATACATTGCGCACGTTGCGTCGAGGTTTGCCCGCTGTTTCTCAATCCATCGCAGCTCGGCATCCTCGCGAAAAAAGAAGAGTACGAACGCATGGTGAACGAGTTTCACCTGATGGACTGCTTCGAATGCGGCGCGTGTTCTTATGTTTGCCCTTCACACATTCCACTCGTGCAGTATTTCCGCCTCTCCAAGAAGATGGTGAGAAAACTGAGTGCAGCACAATGAACACGCTACAGCGATATCTCGAAATCGGTTCTTCGCCGCACATTTCGAGCGGGGCCAGCGTCGACGTGATTATGCGCAACGTTTTCCTCGCTCTGCTGCCTGTTTGCGTTTTTTCCATCTACGCTTTTGGTCTTGGCGCTGCACTGGTGTTGGCGACAGCGGTAATAAGCTGCGTCGCGACCGAGCACATATTGTGCCGAATGACGAAAAAGCCGACTACGGTTGGCGACTGGTCGGTTGCAATCACCGGATTGTTATACGGCCTGACGTTGCCCCCGGATCTGCCACTATGGATGGTCGCGGTCGGGGGCATCTTTGGAGTCGGGGTCGGCAAGTTCATGTTTGGTGGCCTCGGGTGTAATGCATTCAATCCTGCATTGGTTGGGCGGGCATTTCTCCAGGCGGCATTCCCGCAGGCGATGACACACTGGTCACTGCCACTGGCGGACAATCGATTCGTTGACGTCCCCGCATCAGTCGTATCCTTCCCCTTCGCTCAGCCGGCCTACGATGCGATTACCGCGGCGACGCCACTGGCGAGAATGAAGTTCGAGGCTATCCAGGCATCTAACCAGGAGTTGCTGTTCGGGTTGACCACCGGTTCCGCCGGCGAGACCTGTGCGGCGCTGATTTTCCTGGGTGGCGTGTATCTCGTTGCCCGAAACATGATGAACTGGCGCATCCCGGTATCGATCATGACCACCGTTGCGCTGATCACATGGGTCTTCATGCTGTATGACCCGACGGTTTATCCCCGACCCACATTTATGTTGTTTTCCGGCGGGCTGATGCTCGGTGCGGTCTTCATGGCGACCGATATGGTGGCCTCTCCGATTACCAACGCCGGATGCTGGCTTTACGGCTTCCTGATCGGTGGGCTGATCGTCGTAATCCGGTTCTGGGGCGGCATGCCCGAAGGGGTGATGTACGCGATCCTGCTGGCGAACGCGGTGTCTCCGCACATTGATAACCTGATTCAGCCCCGCGTATTCGGCACGGGCAGGGAGGCAGGGTGAACGCGCCGGACGTGCAGGTGCAGACGTCAGCATGGTCCATGTATCGTGCGATCGTCGGTATTGGCGTGTTCTGCGCGCTCGTGATCGTCATCGTTTTCCAGTCGACCGCAGCACGCATCCGCGAGAACCAGGAGCGGTTCCTGGCCGCCGCGATAGCGGAAGTGTTGCCCGCAACGCGACGTACGCTCGCGGTAACGATGTCGGAAGAAAATCGGCTCGTGACCACGACCGAGTCGCTTGCGTTGCCCGTGTTTCTGAGTTTCGACGCGGAGGATCGGCTCGTCGGGGCCGTGCTGACAGGCGAAGGAATGGGCTACCAGGACAACATTCGGGTTTTGTATTCTTATTCGTTTGAGTCGAACGCGATCGTTGGTTTCAAGATTCTCGACAGCAAGGAGACGCCGGGTCTCGGTGACCGTGTGGAGAGCGAGCCGCACTTCATCGCTAACTTTGCGGCGCTCGACGTACGCCTGAATGACGGCGGCGATGGGCTCGCGAATTCAATCGTTACCGTCAAACAAGGGCAGAAGACGGACCCCTGGCAGATCGACGGTATTACAGGCGCCACGATAACGTCGGAGGCCATCGGCAACATCCTGAATGGCAGCGCCAGCGCGTGGGTACCCGTGCTGGAAAGGGATGCTGCAGCGATACAGGAAGACATCGGAGGGGACAGGTAGATGGCCAGCAAGGAAATCACTCCGACCGACGAATTCGTCAAAGGGTTGTGGCGCGACAATCCGGTCTTCGTGCAGGTGTTGGGAATGTGTCCTGCGCTTGCCGTATCGAATACGGCAATGAATGCTCTGGCGATGGGGCTTGCAACGACATTTGTTCTGCTCATGTCGGGCTTGTCGGTATCGTTGTTACGTAACTTCATTCCGCGCGAAGCGAGAATCGTTAGCTACATCTGCATCATTGCGACCTTCGTGACGTCCGTCGACTACCTGATCATGGCAATCAGCCTGGAGTTACATCGTGCGTTGGGCGCGTTTATCGCGCTAATTGTCGTGAACTGCCTGATTCTCGGGCGGGCAGAGGCGTTCGCATCGAAAAACAAACCCGGTCGGGCGCTACTCGATGGCCTCGGCATGGGTGTTGGTTTTACGTTTGCCCTGCTTTTCATCGGCGTGGTGCGTGAGATTCTCGGCAGCGGGTCGATCTTCGGCATATCGATTTTCCCGGATTCGTTCCAGACCTGGACTGTGATGGTTCTGCCCAGCGGCGGGTTCTTTGCCATGGCGTTGTGGCTGCTCATTGTGAACCGGATCAAGCAGCGCGAAACACAAGCTGAGAAGAGAGTCCAGGAGGCGGTCTCATGAGCGATGCGTCGCACTGGTCTATCTTTTTGAATGCCGCGCTGGTCAACAACTTCGTGCTGGCGTATTTCCTGGGCATCTGCCCATTCTTCGGTGTCTCATCGAGGCTCGAAACGGCAGTCCGTATGGGCGGCGCCGTCAGCTTTGTCATGCTGGTGGCGTCGGTTTGTGCCTATGCGATCAACCTGTTGCTGGATTTCGTGGATGCGCCATTCCTGAGAATCATTTCCTACATCTTGGTCATCTCCTCCACCGTGCAACTTGTTGAAATGCTGATGAAAAAACTGAGCCCGGCCACATTTCGGGCGATGGGCATCTATCTGCCGCTGATTACAACCAACTGCGCCATCCTCGGGCTCGCCCTGTTTCAAACCAATCGCGACTACAGTTTTTCGCAATCGGTCGTGTACTCGCTGGGTGCGGGCGCCGGGTTTGCCCTGGCATTGGTGCTGATGGCGGGCGTCAGAGAAAAGCTCGATCTGAATGACGTGCCTGAGCTGGTCAAAGGAACAGCGGCTGCGCTGGTCGTGGCCGGCATTTTATCCATGGGATTCATGGGCTTTGCGGGGCTGGGCCGATGACGTTTGTTTATCAGCTTCTGCTGGCGTCCGGGCTTATCGCCATCATGATTCTCGTACGTGTTTTCGCGAATCGATCCGCCCTGCGACAGAAGTTAAATTGTAGCCACGCTGGCGGGAATTGCCACGAGACCGAATGCTCCGAAAGGAGTGACACTAAAAGGAGTGCGTGTCATGCGCCTTGAAGACTACCCCACAGAGCCGCAGTTCACGGCGACCGTACTCAGTACCGAGGAAATCACGGAGGAGGGTTCCGAGGCAGAAGTGCGCGAACTCGTTCTTGAAGTTGACAAACAGCAGTTTGATTTCGAGGTTGGGCAAAGTATAGGCGTCCTCGTCGAAGGCCCGGGCGATTTCGGTGGCTCGGTGCATCATCGCCTGTACACGGTCGCGGATACGCCCAAGCCGAGCGGCAACCCGAAAATCACGATCGCAGTGCGTCGCTGCAACTATGTCGACGACTACAGCGGCGAACAATACATTGGTGTTAACTCGAACTTTCTTTGTGATCGCAAGCCGGGTGACAAGGTCACGATCACTGGTCCGTTTGGCATGCCGTTCACCGTGCCGACAGACAAGACTGCAAACCTGCTGCTGATTGGTCTCGGCACAGGCATTGCGCCATTTCGTGCGCTGGTTAAACACATCTATCAGGACGTCGGCGACTGGCAGGGCAAGGTGCGGTTACTGTACGGCGCACACTCGGGACTGGAGTTGCTGTATATGAACAACAAACGGGACGACTTCACCAACTATTATGACGAGACGACTTTCGAGGCCTTCAAGGCACTGAGTCCGCGTCCCAATTGGGCGGACCCGATCGCCTGGGACTTCGCGATCGAAGATCGGGCGGACGAGATCTCGAAGATGCTCTCAGACGAGCACACCTACGTGTACATCGCGGGTAGGAAACCGATCCGCGACGCCCTGGACAATCTTTTTAGCGAAATGTCTGAGTCCGCTACCGTCTGGGCGAAAAAGAAAGCTGAGCTGGTCGAGCAGGGCCGTTGGGTCGAACTCGTGTATTGAGGCGGCGCGCGGAGGCACGAGCTAACGCTGTAATGTCTCGTGCAAGCGGTTTCTGTAAGATGGCTCGTTCACAGCATTGGCGGAATTGTTTATGCCAGGATTTCTCCTTAGAACGTTAATCACGGCAATCGGGCTTTGGCTCGCGAACGCCATTATCCCCGGTATTAATATTGAAACGCCCGGCACGCTTATTCTTGCGGCCATTTTGATGGGCCTCGTCAATGCCCTGGTGCGACCACTGGCAATCTTGCTCACGATTCCGCTAACGATTCTGACGCTGGGGCTCTTTCTCCTGGTGGTCAACGCAGCAATGTTCGGCCTGGTGGCGGCGTTTCTGGACGGCTTCTCGGTAACCGGTTTCTTCGCCGCACTGTTCGGCTGGCTTATCGTTTCCGTTACCAGCACGATGGCGTCGTGGTTCATCGGACCGCAGGGGCGCTACAGTATCCTGATCATCGAGCGCCGGCGGTAATCAGGATAGCGGGAAGGAACATTGAGCCCGACAACGTGCCGTCGGGTAGCTCTCCCAGTTTTGCATGCGACCGAGTGTCCGCATTTCCCAGGTGCGGTCATTAGAATCGTTCGAAAGCCTCTAACTTGAATAACTGCTTTCGGCCAATTGCCGACCGTCAGTATGGTGAAACCCATCTTAGTGATCGTCCAGGACACATTTTGGCAATGGGCAATGTACTCTGTCTGTTTCGACGAGTTCGGTTGTTACTCGATTCGAAAACGCTAACTAATATTCACACGATTCTTATCATGTTCGATTAGGTGAGCACCAACGTCGACCACGGTCTTTAGCAGCATCCATACGACAATTACGGATGGGATATAGCTAGTGCCAAAATCGATGACAGAGGACACAAGATGTAACGGCAGAAACATCCTTAATAAAGGCAAACCGCAGTTGGCCATAACGTCAAGATCGCGCCGTTCGTCGTTCTTTTTGTTCGAGTGGTATGACCACCAGTGTGCCAAAAAGAAAATCGCACTTTGAACCGAGATATCAAGCAGGCTGATTGTCAGGCTTTCAGCTTTGGTGACACTAAAGTAAAGAACGACCCCTATTGCTGCCCAAAACACACCGTAGATGATCGAAAACCCGGCATCGCCGTCTTTGGGAAATACGCGTGTTCCGCTAACAACAACCCACTCTATTCCGGTTGCACGCCGCCTGTGCTCGAAAATATCTATTATCTTGCGCCGTTGAAAGACGCCGATGAAGAAGCTTTGGATCCAATACGACAAAAAAATGTCGAGTGCATTCCAATGGAATAGGAGCGCGGATACAAGTGCGATTAGGTTAGAACCCAAAAGTATAAACGCGCTAGACGGCAGTCGTTTGATCACCGTTACAGCTTACGGGCCGGCAGCGCCCCAGTGCCTAGACCAGCTTCGCATTATTCGGTATTTCGCGAACCCCTGCTTTAAGCTGGTTCCTGCAAGTCATCACCAGGTGGCAATTAAGGGGACAGTTACCTTGATTGACCAAATCAAATTCTCATTCTCGGCAGTCAATTCAGAAACTGCGTCGCCGATTCTAAATCGCAACCAAATGGCTCGATTTCAATATGTGGCGAGTAAATCATTTCTCTCTTATCGACCGGCGTTCCAATGATGTACTCCGGGTCTTCAAGCGTGAACTCGACTTCAATTCGGGTTCCACCTTCAATTAATCGGAATCGCTGGAAAACATGTTTTTCAGCTCCGGAAGGAACGCCGATCTGATAAGCATCCAGATGATCAGCAAATAGCCTTGTATCAACGAACAGCTCGTCTTCTTCCCACCAACCAATGGCATGCCCGGCAAACGTCCTCTCGCCATTTTCCGGATGCCCGCGCCCATCAAGATAGACAGTCTGAGAATAGTCGAACGCTCCACTTCGGATCGAAACAGTGTTGTCATCCCTGATGATTCTGATCTCTAGCGGAAATATTGTGGCTAGAACAGTCATGTACGGTTCTGGCACACCGATGCACCTTGATACCGGGTTTTGCTCAGATTCTTCATCGTAAACTGACTGCGCGGCTTGTGCCTTCTCGGTTAACTCGAGATTCGCCTTGAAATATCCTTCCGAGCCGCCTGCATATCTCTCCATGTTAGAAGAGTCAATTTTCCAGATGCCATCCAATGAAGTTGCTGCCCGAACTAATTCAGCACTTGTTTGGACTGGTTCGCCGGTAATGGCATCAATCGATGTGGGCAATACAGTTCCGTCCTTCTTGGTAATCGCGTTAAGAAAACCATAAGGGCGCCCGTCGCGGGCTGGATGAACTTCCACATTGATAAAGTCGCCTACGGCGATCGAATCGCGCGTTCAACCCATGCGCGACATCACAGAAATTGCAGCTGCCTGCAGCTTCCACTCGCTCTCATCACCTTGTCCGTCCGTGGTATCGATGGTGATGTAAACGTGTGGATTGCGCCATCGGAAGTCAGTTACTACACCTTCAACACTAACCACAGTGTTCATATCCAGGCCCGCATCACTATGACGTGCCAACGCGGGCGACGCGAATATGAGCAGTTTTGTCAGACCAATTAATCGAATCACGGGCTGATTCCCCCAAATGACACAATCAATCATCGATGTGTAGGATTGGCTATCGACTACTTCCTGTATCGGCACGTTCGTTTTGGGTTATTAGCGGCCTATTTCGCCCATTTTAGCCTAACGTCGGGTTTCGGGACAAAAGAAGACGTTCGGTGACCCGATTTCGCCAGGTTCTTGCTAATTGTCCGCTTTTCGCCAGAGCAGACGTTCAGACTAGCCGCAACCCGCGAAAACTCAGGCCTGCTTTCGGCCAGAAGCCGCCGTGCAGGTAAGCGTCTGAATGCAATAGCGAGCATTCAAATCTGCAGCATCTATCAGCACGAGTATAGCCAGGCGGCTAGTTGACTGTTCCACCAACAAAAAAGGGCAAGACCTACCGGTCCCGCCCTTCCAGGCCTCAACTCCCAAGGAGTGTGAGGCTGGCCCGCAGTGACTGCACTGCAGGCCGAATCGCGCTAATTAAGCCGCTACGATATTCTCTGCCTGGGGACCTTTTTGGCCCTGAGTAACAGTGAACTCGACTTTTTGGCCTTCAGCCAACGATTTGTGTCCATCGCCTGAAATAGCGCTGAAATGGGCAAATACGTCGGGGCCAGATTCTTGCTCAATAAAGCCAAAGCCTTTGGCGTCATTGAACCATTTAACGGTTCCAGTGGTTGTAGACATAGTCATAATCCTATTTTTTCAAGAGTAATTGGAGCCTTCTTGTGAAGGCCATATCGCTGGAAGTGCTGCTATTACTTATGAAAAACAGGACGAGGTATTAAAGAAGGAACTTCGAAATGGCGGACATAAATATCAGACGTACTATCAAGCTGAGCGCAGTATAGACGGCTTGACCCCATAGTCAAAGGAAATCTGCCGCAAAATCTGGCGCTTTTAGCGATGCCCTGATGACAACGCTCATTGCGGTTAGACACATCAAAAAAGAACCGCAAGCCCCCTGCAGCCAACGGGCTGCAATGCCCGAACGCGAACGACAGCTTTGGGCCATCAACGGGCTAATTGGCCATCCTGGCCCAATGATCGGTTTCGGCGATAAAGCGGACCTTTAGAAGCGATTATCGCGAAGCCTGTCTCGGCGTGTCGGCTTTTCTCCATAGCGGATGTTCGCGATGGCGATTTTCCAAATATTTTACAGTCTGCTTTCGGTCAGAAGCGGGCAGCTAGAGTACTACCTCGACTTCTTCCAACTTCCATTCCTGCTCAAGCACTAGCCGGATATTGTGGCGAGCGTCGGTCACCTCACCGCAGGTATCAGTTACTGCGAATACAAGATTAGCAGTACTCTGAACAACCTCCTTACTGAGGAGTTTGAGTGCCGTGCATTCTGCAGTTCGTTTTGATATGTCCATGTAGAGCTTTATCGCTTCCTCACGAGTCCTTCCGCTACGTTCCATAAGTGATTCAAGTCTTTCATCGAGCTGGGCAATTTTTTCCTCGGACCAATAGTCCAATTCATCATCGAAACTCATTCCTGCGGCGGAGCGGGCGATGTAGGTCATGTAAACCTCTTCCGGACTGACCCGCTCTGATTCGCAGCCGAATAACAACGTGACGACAATCACGAGGAGTGTTTTGTGCATTTCCGATACCATTTTTTAGAAAATATTGAACGACACTTTCGGGTCATTAGCAGACATTTCCAGCGATATTACCGGAATGTCCGGTTTTAGGGATAATGGTCTTGCCCCGGTTTAATGGACCGTTTGTAATTGTTCTTTGGTTCGCTCCTCGAACGCGACCGGACTTATATTACCAAGATAGCCGTGCCGACGTTTGCGGTTGTAGAAACGCTCGATGTAATCAAAGATATCGGCTTGTGCGTCATCTCTTGTCAGGTATCGTGTGCGATTCACTCGCTCGCGCTTAAGCAGCCCAAAAAAACTTTCAACGACGGCATTGTCATAACAGTTACCGCGTGCACTCATGCTGCATTGAATGCCGTGCTTTTCAAGTTCTTCGCGAAAGTCATCGCTCGTATACTGGCTGCCGCGATCTGAATGATGGATGAGTGTTCCATCGGGCAGTCGCTGTGCGATCGCCATGTTCAGCGCATCGATTACCAAGTGTCGACTGATCCACCGACTCATCGACCAGCCGACAATACGCCGCGAGTATAAATCCATCACAACGGCAAGATACAGCCAGCCTTGTCGGGTTGAGATATACGTGATATCTGACGCCCAACTCTCGTTCGACGCTGCGGCTGTAAAGTCTTGCTGCAGCAGGTTGTCCGCTACCGGGTGGCTCGGGTCACGCTGCGTTGTCACCTTAAAAGACCGCTTCGGACAACCTCTGAGTCCCGCAATACGCATCAATCGGGCTGCCTTGTGCCGACCACAAGGGTAACCCTCTTCGTTGAGTTCAGCGGCCATCTTGGGACTGCCGTACACGCCATCACTGTCAGCATGAAGCCGCCGGATTACCCGCAGCAGCTGGCGATCCGTTTTCGCTCTCTGGCTCTCAGGTCGACTACGCCAGGCATAGAAACCGCTTCTCGACACTTCGAGTAAGCGGCACATCATCCTCACTGGGTATTGGTTGCGGCGTCGAGCGATACATCGGTATCTCACTTCGACTCCTTGGCAAAGAAAACCGCCGCATCTCTTAAAAAATCCCTTTCCTGCTCTGCCTTGGCGAGCTTACGCTTGAGCTCTGCAACCTCATCATCGCGATTTCTGCCTTGGCCAGGAAAGGCTTCATCACCCAGCAGGCGGTACTGATCTCGCCATCGGCGTAATTGCCGTGGACTGATCCCAAGTTCCTCGCAAACACCCTTATCCGTTACACCATCTTCACTGGCTCGCTTCAACGTATGTCGCTTGAACTCCGGACTGTAGCGTTTGTATTTCTTCTTCGTCATGGATCACCTCCTCGCGCATTATCGCGCACATTTAAAGGTGTCCACCAAACCAGGACAGGACGATAAAGCGGACGTCCAATGACGAGATTTTGCCAGCTTCAAGCTAAATGTCCGCTTTCCACATTAGCGGCAATTCAGACCAGATAAATGCTAAGAAAAAGAAGGTTCGTTTTCGGCCAGAAGTAGCCTTTCCAGGCTTGTGTTACGCGTTCATTCTTCCAAGTCAAAACCACCCTGAATATAAATGTTTAGCCGGTCAACTCTGCATGCGCCGAGACAGTCGTCGGCCCTGGTATTGCAGCCGCCGCCACCCCCGTGCTACATATAGTCGATGACTACTATAGGTTTGCGCGCGGTCATCGGCACGCTGATTCTAACCACGGTGTTCTCCAGTGCGGCCCGTGGTCAGGACGACGAGCAATGGACTCGTCCCGGCAAGGATCTCGGCGCCACCCGCTACAGCGAGCTCGCCGAGATTACGGCAGCGAACGCGGGACAGCTGCGGCCAACGTGGACTTTCTCCACCGGGGTGCTGGGCGGCCACGAAGGGCAACCCCTGGTAGTGGACGAAACCCTCTACGTAGTCACCCCCTATCCCAATGTCCTTTATGCGTTCGACCTTAGCAAAGAAGACTACCCGCTTCGGTACAAGTACCGTCCCGACGTGAACCCGGCCTCGGTGGGCGTCGCCTGTTGTGACGCGGTGAACCGCGGTGCCGTCTACGCCGAGGGAAAAATCGTTTACAACCTGCTTGACGGCCGCACCGTCGCGGTTGACGCTAAGAGCGGTGCGGAACTGTGGAAGACCAAGGTCGCGGATCTCGCCTCGGGGGAGACAATCACCATGGCGCCGCTGGTCATCGGGGACCGCGTGTTGGTCGGGCCCTCGGGCGGAGAGTACGGAATCCATGGCTGGCTCAAGGCACTGGACCTTGAAACCGGCAGCATCGTTTGGACGGCCAGGAACACGGGCCCGGACAGCGAAGTGCTGGCGAATCCGGACACCTTTAAACCATTCTATGACAAAGGCACCGAACTTGCGCTCGACAGCTGGTCCGGCGACTCATGGCAGCAGGGCGGGGCGCCAGTCTGGGGCTGGCTGACGTACGACCCCGAGCTAGACCTCGTTTATTACGGCACTGGCAACCCCGGTCCCTACAATGCCGAGCAGCGTGCCGGCGACAACAAGTGGTCTTCGAGTGTCCTGGCGCGTCGGCCTGGCAACGGCGAGCTGGTTTGGGCCTATCAATTCACACCCAATGACAACTGGGACTACGATGCGAACGCGGAGAACATCCTCACCGAATTGACGATTGACGGCCGCAGCCGCAACGTGCTGGTCCACTTCGACAAGAACGGTTTCGCTTATACACTGGATCGAGCCACGGGCGAGGTGCTGGTCGCTGAGCCCTACGTGCACGTCAACTGGGCCAAGCGAATCGACTTGGAAACCGGTCGCCCGGAGGTGGATGCCACCAAGCTTACCGGTAAGTCGAAGGGCATGGTGCGGAATATCTGTCCCAATTTGGAGGGCGGCAAGAGCCCGGCATCGCCGGCGTCATTCTCGCCCCGAACCGGGCTATTTTATGTACCGACAAACAACCTGTGCATGGACTGGCAGTCGGGCGACGCCGCCTATATCCGCGGCACGCCCTATGTCAGTGCCAACATTCCGTATACCGCCGGCCCTGGTGGCCATCTTGGGGCGTTTATCGCCTGGGATGCAGCGACGGGGCGACGCGTATGGGAGATCAAGGAAAAATTCCCGGTGTGGAGCGGAAGCGTCGTGACGGCTGGCGATGTCACCTTCTACGGCACACTTGACGGCTGGTTCAAGGCAGCCAACGCTCGCACCGGCGAGCTGCTCTGGAAGTTCAAGGTCGGCTCGGGCGTAGTTGGGGCGCCGATCACGTATCGCGGCACCGACGGCAAGCAGTATGTAGCCGTTTACGCTGGCATTGGCGGGGACTGGTTCCTGATAGCGGGCGACGTGCGGTCAGATGACCCGGCCGACATAAGGCCTCCGGCGGATTTTGCACCGGATCTGGCGCGATACACGAGCCGGGGAGGAATGTTGTGGATCTTCGCGCTTTGAAGCTTGCCCTGGCGTTGGCCTTGCTCGCTCTTGCAGCCTGTGGTGGACCCGAACCCGCCGGCTCGGAGGCCGTCAAGACATCACGAAACGCACCCGTATCCGTGCGCTACGATCAATACGGCTCCGCCGGTAACCTCTCGCCCCCGGCCGAGGATCTCGTCAACCCGTTCAGCGGAGATCCGAGCGCCGCTCAGCAGGGCGAAGTGCTATTTGGCGCGATGAACTGCGACGGGTGCCATGGCGGGGGCGCGGTCGGCTTTGTTGGTCCGAGCCTGGTAGACGGACGCTGGCGGTACGGCGGCGAAGATGGGGCGCTATTCCATTCGATCTTTTACGGCCGGGCGAGCGGTATGCCGGCATACGGCGGCATTCTTTCTGACACGACGGTCTGGCAGTTGGTGACCTACGTCCGATCCCAGCCGGTTCCCAGTGTTGTGCCGACCGTCGCGTGGCCCTAGGGCGGCGGCGGGACTGCTGGTGCAAGCCGGAGCATACCGGCAACGGACATAGCGACGCTGACCGCATGTCTGCTTTTCCCGAAAGCGGACGTTAATGCGATCAACATATTGCTGTTTTCAGGGACCGCTAACGGCCAAAAGCGGCCAGTTGTCAAATTATTCGGTACGAGATTCTTGGTTCGAGTGAACAAGTCGTATCTGAATCATCAGGATTTTAGTTTTCATTTATTGTCCATGTGAATCCGTTAGCTCGCCATTGATTCTCCGTCTCGTACTGGCTAAACGATACTAGCAACCAAATATCCTCATCTGCCTGTGCCTCGTAGTATAGCGATACGGACTGGGGCAATTCAGCAAATTGCTCGTAGAACTGCGCGCGAACAAATGTAAGTTCTGTTATCGGTCCGTAATTATCTAGCAATTCATCTCGAAGCTCCGACAATTGTTCGACTGTGGCCGCCTCTTTTAGTATTTCGGAACTCTCCTCCAGCAGATGGTAAAGATCTCCCGATAAAAAACTCTGTGCCCATGACGAGCCTATCGGTCTGAGCTCCGCGAAAATCGGTTCTTTCGAAGCATGCAAAGCCGCAAGTTTCGGAATATAACTATCAAATTGTGCTTTCAGGTCATCGATATTCGATGAGATCGCTGGATTATTGAGGTCGTATTTTATTTTGTAGCTCGATTTCCCATCAGGGGAACCACCGGAATATCCCAATTGAAGCCCTTTCGATGTCTCTTCATCAAGCGATGGGATTTTGTGGGCTAGGTATCTTGGATCGTAGTGAAACAAATCCTCAGCTAACTTTGCGTTTCTTTCGTTATCTGGGTAATAGCTAATTTCTATGATTTGAAATTCGATGCGCTCGATTCCGCACCCAAAAGCAAGGATACAGATCAAAAATGCAATAAAGAAATTTGCAAATCTCAATTTACTTCTCTTGAGGCTGAACTGTTAGCTCGCGTGCGGCAGCTACGCAAAATGCCCCCTTCGATACGCTATTTTGCGAATGACCGCTTCGGGTCAATACCAGCCGCTGAGTGTATCACCTAGTGAGAGGCTGCTTTCGGCCAGAAGCAGACGCTAATCAACGCAGCCAAAGTACGTATTTATCCGCATTGGAGAGTACACGGGAAAGACCTATATCCTATCAATAAACATTCTCGTGGGGTTCATGATGCGTGTGCCATATATGTCGTTGCTTGTGTTGCTGGCTAGTTGTGGCGGTAGCAGTTCCAGCGCTCCGCCAATGCCATCGCCTGCCCTTCCTCCGCCCATACCAGTATCGGCACCCGCGGCACCGATCGTCAATGTTGAGGTCGGGATTAAACAACTGATTTTCAATTGGGCAGACGTGCCAGATGCCGACTTCTACAGGCTGCTCGAAAATTCGGACGGCCACTCAGGATTCATTCAAGTCGGCTCGGATATTTCTGGCGGTTTTCAATCTGTAACACTGCCTATCGCTGTTCATTTGCACGATTTCGCCAACGCCCTGTACATGGTCGAGGCATGTAACGTCACCGGGTGCAATAGCTCGACGGAAGTCAATGCAATGAACCGGGCACTGGACGCGATAGGATATTTCAAGGCGTCAAACGCCGAAGGGTCCCCAAAACAATTCTTCCACAGTACGTTCCGGGACTATTTTGGGGATGCTATAGCGCTGAGCGCAGATGGAAAAACGCTCGCCGTTGGTGCGCTTGGTGAGGATAGTTTCGCAACTGGCATCAACGGTGATGAGAGTGACAACACTACTCTGCAATCCGGCGCAGTATACGTATTTCGACTCGACAGTAATTCGTGGACCCAGCAAGCCTACATCAAGGCGTCCAACACTGAGCAAGAAGACCAGTTTGGCCATTCCATCGCTCTCAGTGCTGACGGTGACACGCTGGTCGTTGGAGCGCCCCACGAAGATAGCGATGCTAAGGGCATTGACGGTAACCAAGACAATAATCTGGCGGGAAGCTCTGGTGCCGCATATGTTTTTCACTTCGATAGTACAGGCTGGTACCAGCAGGCATATATCAAGGCATCTAATACCCGCGGCGGAGCGTTAAATCCAGACGAACCCAGGGCAAGTATTGGCGGAGAAGAATTCGGATCAAGCATCGCTCTGAGTGCGGATGGCAGGACGATGGTCGTCGGGGCGCCAAATGAAAGTAGCGCCGCCAGAGGAATAAATGGTGACCAGAATGCGTATACCTTTTCCGAATCAGGGGCTGTATATGTCTTTCGCCAGGATGGCAACGAATGGTCGCAGCAGGCGTATATAAAAGCATCAAACGCTGTAGGCGGTCGTACTTTTGGCATTGATGTTGGGTTGAGCGGTGATGGCAACACGTTGGCTGTTGCTGCACCCGAAGAATACAGTAATGCCACCGACAATTCTGCTGGGTGGTCCGGCGCTGCATACGTATTTCGATTCGACAACTCGGAATGGCTTCAAGAAGCGCACATAACGGTATTCAACGCCGAAAACCCTCCTGTGGGTGGTGGGGATTCCTTTGGTGCGGCCATCGCACTGAGTGCGAGCGGTAACACGCTGGCAGTCGGCGCGCCAACTGAGGATAGCGCCGCAACTGGAATTAACGGCGATCAGAGCGACAACTCGGCTGAGCACTCAGGCGCCGCCTATGTGTTCCACTTCATTGGCAACAACTGGGCTCAACAAGCATATGTTAAGGCATCCAATCCTAAGGGAGGGGACAGGTTTGGGCACACAATCGCGCTAAATCAGGACGGCAACTTGTTGGTCGTGGGGGCACCATTTGAGGACAGCACTGCTGTTGGTATTAATGGTGTTCAAGTCAATGGCTCGTGGAGCGGGGGTGCCGGATATGTTTTTCGTTTCGATGGCTCAATCTGGGCCGAGCACGCTTACGTAAAGGCTTCCAACGCCAGTTATCTATTTGGGACGGCGCTCGCAATTAGTGGCGACGGCAACTCGTTGGCGATTGGCGCACCCGGTGAAGCAGGCGCCGCTACCGGCATTAATGGTGACCAGACTGATCAATCGGCCTATTCCTCTGGCGCTGTGTATGTCTATTGAGGTGATACGGATGAGTCAAAAGATTTTGCGTACGTTCATTGTTCTGTTTCCGCTCGTGCTTGTGGCCTGTGGCGGCAGTAGTGGAGATGGCGCTGCCGCTCCCCCGGTGGTTCGAGTGCCAGCACCAGTCTCATTGCCCACCGATCCCGTGGTGAGTGTCGACGTTGGACCGAAACAGCTGATTTTCAGCTGGGGTGCCATTTCGGACGCGACACACTACCGATTGCTCGAGAATGCCGACGGCCACTCCGGGTTTACGCAGGTGGGTAACGACATCCCCAGTGACACTTTGGTTGTTCGGCGACCGATTGCTGTGCATCTGCATGACTTTGCCGATGCACTCTACATCGTTCAGGCATGCAATTCCGTCGGTTGCTCGGACTCGACCGAGGTCAATGCGATGGATGGGGCGTTGGATGCTATCGGTTACTTCAAGGCTTCCAATACTGACCCCGATGACCGTTTCGGTCAAAGCCTTGCATTGAGCGCAGATGGAATGACGATGGCAGTGGGGACGATGTTTGAGGGCAGCGCGGCCATTGGCATTAATGGCGCTCAAAACGATAATCGCGCTGCGGGCACCGGTGCAGTGTACGTTTTTCGTTTCGATGGAATGAATTGGTCGCAACAGGCCTATCTAAAGGCCTCTAATAATTCTGGAAAGATTGACTTTTTCGGCGGCGCCGTTGCCCTAAGTGCGGATGGCAATACGCTGGCAGTCGGTGCGATCGGCGAAGAGAGCGGCGCAACTGGCATTAATGGCGACCAGTACGATTTCGATTATTCGGAATACTCAGGTGCTGGCGCGGTCTACCTTTTTCGATTTGACGACACACAGTGGTTTCAACAGGCCTACATAAAGGCCTCTAACACGCACCGGAACACTAAATTTGGCAGAACCGTGGCGCTGACCTCGGACGGCAATACGCTGGCAGTCGGGTCAGACGGCGAAAGCGGCAGCGGCGCTGGAATTAACGATGATCAAACCCGAGGCATTGCCAGTACCGGGGCAGTCTATCTATTTCGATCAGATGGTGCATCATGGTGGCAACAGGCATACATCAAGGCGTCCAACCCGGACAGGCTTGATCACTTTGGCGAAGCTGTTGCGCTCAGTAGCGACGGCAATACCCTGGCAGTCGGAACAACCAAGGAAGACAGTGCCGCGACAGGCATTGACGGTGATCAGTATGATAACTCCGTGAACGAGGCGGGCGCGGTGTATATTTTTCGATTCAATGGCGACAGCTGGTTTCAGCAGGCTTATGTGAAGGCCTCAAATACCGACGCGAATCGGACTCCCTTCGGTGACAAATTCGGCGTTCACGTTGCACTTAGCGGTGATGGAAATACGCTCGTTGTGGGTGCCGACCGCGAATCGAGCGACGCAACAGGTGTTGGTGGTGACCAGCACAATGACCTGGCTGAAAAGGCTGGAGCTGTCTATGTCTTTCGGTTCGATGGTGCCCATTGGTCTCAACAGGCATATATCAAAGCCTCTAATACCGGCGAATTTGATGGTTTTGGTCGCGCATTCGCGTTAAATGATGACGGCGATACACTTGTCGTGGGAGCGTTTAACGAAGGCAGTGCTGCGAACGGTATTGGCGGCGATCAGACTGATAGTTCATGTGGTGCTGGCGCCGCCTACCTGTTTCGATTCGATGGCAACGCTTGGACCCAACGAGCTTATATTAAAGCACCGAATAACAACTGTGGCGGTGTTCTCGGTGGTGATCACTTTGGTCATTCTGTGACGCTGAGCTCGGACGGTGAGACGCTCGCGATAGGCGCAATCCTTGAGGACGGCGACGCCACAGGCATCGGCGGCGATCAGACGGATAACTCGGCCATCGATTCCGGTGCGGTATATCTCTATTGAGTTGGCGGTCCAATTCGGTCGCCGATGATGGGAATTATGGTGGCCGCTTGGGTCAATAGCGGCCTCTCAGTAGTTTAGCAGGCCAGCGGCTGGATTCGGCCACAAGCGGACCCGTGACACTATAATTTAACCTGCCTCGGGATATGACTGTCGGATGAGTATTAGTCTGGTGGACCAAGGTACCTGTCGTACCAATCGAGGGTCTCACCAACGACGATCGGTCGAGGTACGAAGTGCGTGGTCGACGCCGCGACGTGTTTTTTGTGCTCGGATGGCGTGCCGAGCAATTCGAAATAGGGCACAGCAGAAGTCTCGAAACGGAAATCTGTGTCGTAGACGCCGTTGAACTGCACGACCGGCGTGATTACCCGTGGCAGATAATTCACGACGCTGGTTTCTGGGTGCCAGAGGTGTTGCAGGCCCGCCTGGTCGAGCACACCAGCCTTTATGCGGTCTTCTACAGCGAGCACGATCCCGCCTAACCGACCGCCCCAGCTGAATCCGAAATAGCCAAACGCTTCGGCATCGATGTCGCTCCGCGTCTGCAGGTAGTCAACCGTACGTCGCAGGTCTTTGACCTGTTGGATCGCCAGGTCCCGACCCGCAATCGTCGACCAGGATACGCGCGAATCGCGGCGGCGCTGAAATGTCCCGGCGAAAATGGGTACCGCTACCGCCCGGCCGCTTTGCAGCACGAATTCGATCGGCGTCTTGTAACTATCGATCGAATCCAGAAACAGCCCGCCGGTGCCGCCCCAGAATAGAACCGTCTGTCGAGGCTCCGAATCGTACTGCGGCAGGTACAGATAGAGGCCGATGCGGTCGTCGTCGTAAGGAGCATCGAATGTGATGTATTCACGATGCCACTGTCCCCTGGTCTCTTCGGCCTCGACGCGCGCATTGAGCGGCGCTTCTTTATCGTACTGGTAGAGATTCCGGTAGACCGTGAATATTTCGTCGGATACTGGCTCAGCATCCAGTGATTCTCCAGTGACCATCGCTGGCGCCCGCAGCAGATCGGCAACGGTCGGATCGTCTCTGGTTTTCGCAAGCCGGAGGCCGTTCGTCGCCGAGCGGTCGAATGGCGGTAGACCGCTGGCATCGAGTACCGATTCGTGGACGACGTATTGTGCGTCGTTCCAGGCGGCGCCAAGGATCACCCTATTTTCGTCCGTCGTTGTGGAACACCACTCCCTCACGTTCCCGGCGAGGTCGAACGCGCCCGTCCAAGCCATCCCGCCGAAGCCGCCTACAGCTGCCGTGCCGTCACCGTCGAGATTGCTTGCTGGGAGCATCCACGGAAGCGCGGCGTTGTTGCCAATTGCGCGCCGCCAGTGGCTGTAGGTCGGAAGCTCGGCACCGACGAAACGGGCATAGGCATCGGCCTCGTACCAGCTGACGCCAGCAACCGGGTGATCTGCCTCGTCCGCAGAGAAAGTGCCGCCGACCCAAGTGCCAGGTCCCGGACGACCGGACCGATCAACCATCAGCGGGGCCGCCTCTTCCCACGTCAGAACCTTTCCGTCCTTTTCGAATTCGTCCGCCCAGTAGTCGGGAATTTCATAGCCACCCGCGTTCACAAAGCGCTGGTACTCTGCGTTGGTTACCTCGTACTTGCCGATGAAGAAATCGCGGACGTCGACCGTCTGATCATTATTGTCGAGGCGCCAGCCCGGCACGCGCACCATTCCGTCCGGCAGGTCCTCGGCGGCATCGATCTTGAATCTCTCGGGGTAGAAATTGTCGTACCCGAAGAACGACCGCTGCTCTATAAACCGCAGTGTCGTTCGACCGTTCGTACGACCACCACCCATGATGCGGAAAACGGGTGGGCGATCCGCTACTTCAAACCTGAGTACGGATAATCCGAACGGAAAGTGGATGTCGCTTAGTGGCGTTCGCCCCATCGCTTCCCACTCCGCGTCCGGTCTATCATAGGGGCGTCTATACACCATCGCGCCTGACGGCTCGGACGGGATGGTTGTGATCCACGACAGGCTACGCCAGAGTTCCTCCAGGCCATCGTAGGAAGGCGCACGATCCGCTACCTGCTTGGCTAACGCGTAAGCTGCCTCCCAATCGCCGGCGGCAACATGACTTTCGACCAGGGGAATCGCCTCGTCTCTCGCCCAGCGTTCACCGCGACCAGATAGCCAGTTAACGCCGATAACCAGCAACGCGATCGCCAGCAGACCTATGATCACGAAGTCGAGCCCGCGACCCGTGACCTGCGTTATCGATGCACTGCGATCGACATCTTTCTCTCTCTTGAGACCCTCTGAAGTCAGTTCGTACGCCCACGAGAATATCAGCGCAGGCACGAAGCCGATCGCGAGGACGATGACCACGTATCGCGCTGGCGCGTCGTCGTAGCCAAACAGTGGAAAGATTGTCTCCGCTACCTGGATGATCAGCCAGGCGCTCACGGCATATGCAATGCCGACGCGGACCACGTTGCGCCGCTTGAGCTCCTCGAAGAACGACTGCTTTTCCACGCTAGTCCTCAGATCCTGTCTCCTCGGTGCTAAGCGGCGATGCCGACGAATCCCGCAGATTCATTCCCGACTCTCGAGCTCATTTTTATGACTGTGCTCGAACAGTATTGGAGAGATTGCCGCTGACAGCTTACTGGCCGCTTTGGGTCATTAGCGGACGTTTTCACCGATATTACCGGAATGCCCGGTTTAAGGGGTAAAACGGACATCAAATGCACCCAAACCTTGAAATGGGCAGGTCTGCTTTCGGCCACAAGCGATATTGCTGCTATGTGTATGACAGCATTGACTGGGCAATTGGGAACGAGAAAATGTTATGGTTTATAAAAGTAAACCTGGCTAAAGCCAGAGACGCAATGCCGCGGGCCCTCGCTTCCTCCGTGAAGCCGAGGATGACCTCCCGAAGGACCTAAGATCGCCGGGCTGCAACCACACGGGAGTAGCAGCATGAATGCGACGATACGATTTCTTTTCGTATTTATTCTAACCGCATCAATTGCCGCATGTGGCGGCAACGGCGGTGACGACGGAAGTGGAATGACGCCACAGCCGGTGCAGCTGCCACCCGCTCAGAATCAAGCACCTACTGCAAATGCAGGGGTTGATCAGAGTGCCGACGAAGGGACGATAGTTAATCTGGCAGGAACGGGTGCGGACGGCGACGGGACTATCGCGTCTTATAGCTGGCAGCAAGACAGCGGTACGATCGTCGTTTTGACAGATGCCGATATGGCAACCGCCTCATTTATCGCGCCAATGGTTTCAGCATCTGAAGACCTGATTTTTCGCCTGACCGTTACGGATAATGGTGGTGCAAGCGCCTCAGATACCGTTACGGTGACTGCACTGAACGTTAACTTTGCACCAGTGGCTAATGCGGGTGCTGCTCAAAGCGTAACTACCGGACTGCGAGTTACACTCGACGGCAGAGCGAGTTTCGACGCCGATGGTGACGCATTGACCTATTCATGGTCGCTCTCATCGATTCCCGCTGGGAGCGTAGCAACACTAAGCGCAGCTACGACTGCGCTGCCAACGTTCACGCCTGATGTTGACGGCAATTACGTTGCAGAACTGATAGTGAACGATGGAACGGCAACCAGCACACCCTCGTCAGTTACGATTTCTGCGACGACGCCCCCAATGCCTCCTGCGGAGCCGATAGTCAATGTCGACGCTGAGACCAAGAAACTCGTATTCAGTTGGGCAAACGTCGACGGCGCTGACTATTACCGGCTGATGGAGAACGCCGATGGTCATTCGGGCTTTACCCAGGTTGGCAATGACATTGCCGCAGGGACGCTGAGCGTCAGCCGGGATATCGCCGTCCATTTGTTCGATTTCGTCAACGGGCAATACATCATCGAGGCGTGCAACGTATCCGGTTGCACGAGTTCCGATGTAGTGACTGCGACGGATGTCATGCGCGATACGATTGGCTATTTCAAGGCCTCCAACACCGGGGGAGTGGGTGAGTTTACGGATTTCTTTGGTGCCGCAGTTGCCCTGAGCGCCGACGGTAGTACGTTGGCAGTGGGCGCGCCGCATGAGGAAAGCAGCGCAACGGGGATCAACGGCGATCAGAACAACGACTTGACCGCATTCGCCGGTGCTGTGTACCTGTTCCGCTTTGATGGCACTATCTGGATTCAAGAAGCCTACATTAAAGCTTCAAATACAGGAGTAAGCGATAATTTTGGAACCAACGTCGCGCTAAGCGCAAATGGCAACACGCTGGCCGTGGGTGCAATCGGGGAGCAGAGCAACGCGACCGGAATAAACGGTGATCAGAATGATAACTCGCTCGGCGAAGCTGGTGCGGTTTACTTGTTTCGTTTCGATGGCACTAACTGGTTTCAAGATGCTTACATCAAGGCCTCAAACACCGAGCAGGGCGACAGGTTTGGGCGCGATGTAGCGTTAAGTTCAGACGGCAACACGCTGGCGGTGGGCGCACTATGGGAGGACAGCAACGCGACCGGGGATCAACGGTGATCAGAGTGACAATTCGGCTGGGCAATCCGGCGCCGTGTATGTATTTCGGAGCGGCGGTGCGGGCTGGTTTCAGGAAGCCTACATCAAGGCGTCCAATACTGGTTCCGCAGGCATTGACGGCGGGGATAATTTCGGGGAAAACGTCACCTTAAGCGCAGACGGCAACACGCTGGCCGTCGGCGCACCCTTTGAATGGAGCAGCGCCACAGGCATCAATGGCGATCAGACCGATAACTCGAGCCGCAATCCGGTGCCGCGTACCTGTTCCGTTTCGACGGTATAGCCTGGCTTCAGCAGGCCTATATCAAAGCCTCAAATACAGGCGTAAGCGACACATTCGGGGGGAATCTCGCGCTGAGCGCGAATGGCAACACGTTGGCGGCAGGCGCAGCGCTTGAGGAAAGCGGCGCTACAGGCATAAACGGTGATCAGAGCGACAACTCGTTGGGCGAAGCTGGTGCGGTTTACCTGTTTCGTTTCGATGGCACCAATTGGTTGCAAGAAGCTTACATCAAAGCTTCTAACGCCGGTGTGAGCGACAGATTTGGTAGCGATGTAGCCTTAAGTGCAGACGGCAACACGCTGGCCGTCGGCGCATCGAGCGAGGACAGCATTGCGACCGGCATCAATGGTGATCAGAATGACGATTCCACCGTAAATGCTGGAGCGGTGTACCTTTTCAACTTCGACGGCACGGACTGGT
>CAWKOQ010000011.1:0-9578 GCA_963850825.1 uncultured Gammaproteobacteria bacterium
TGAGATGCCTCGCTGAACTGCGGGTCATCTCTCGACATTGTTTCAACCAGTTCGCCGAGGCGTTCAAGGGTCTCATCGCTGATGTGAAGGGCGGCGAGTGCCGCCGCCTCGGATTCGAATAGCAGCCGGGCTTCGGTGAGTTCGAATGCGGTGACACTCGGCAGGCCCGGGCCAGCCTTCTCGGCGGGGTCCAGAACGTAGACGCCGGAGCCCGTTTTAATGTTGATGTAGCCCAGTGCCTGCAATGCGATTTCGGCCTCTCGGACAGTGACGCGGCTTACGTTGAAGCGCTCTGCAAGCTCCCTTTCACCCGGAAGCCTGGTTCCCGGAGGAAACGCTCCATCGCTGATTAGCTTCAGTATCTGGTCAGCAACCGTGTGATATAGCCGCTTTTCTGTCATAGCCTGATTCCCGTGTCGATCGATATGACCGATGGTCCATTCCAGTTCAATGGTGATAGTCCGCAGGATTGCCGCAGATTTCAAGTGGTAGCGCGAATTTGCCTGTTGCTTCGCCGCTATTGACGCTGGTTTTGCCTGACATTGTCGCATATCATACCAATTAATGACAATTGGAATACCAAATAGGTTGACATATTGGTTGCAGCTGGCATATAAGATCGAAACGATTCGACTAAACTCAATGTATGGGGGAATACACGTGAATTTTCATCGCATATTCACTGCGCTGGTCGCAGGCACGCTGTCGCTGACCGTCGCGTCAGCAGCCATGGCGCAAGAAGAAGTAATCGAAGAAATCGTCACTCTCGGTATCCGGGGGTCTCTTGCAAATGCTGTTGACCAAAAGCGAAATTCGGAGAACCTGGTCGAAGTAATTATTGCGGAAGATATAGGCAAGCTGCCGGATCAAAACCTCGCTGAGGTTCTTGAGAATGTTACCGGTGTCCAGATTACTCGCGAGGCCGGTGTCGGCACCGGCGTTCAAATCCGTGGCACTAACGCAAACCGTACCGAAATCAACGGTGTTTCTACCGTGGGTTCTGGATCCGGACGTAGCGGCATCGATTTTGAAGATGTTCCTGCGTCTATTATCGCGGCTGTTGAAGTCACCAAAGCAAGTGAAGCGAAGACGATTGAAGGGTCTGTTGGTGGCACGATCAACCTGAGAACGATACGTCCTCTTGAATTGACCGAGACCCTGGGATGCTATCCGCGTCCAGGGGGAAGACAGCAGTCTTTCAACCGACAGCATGACACCCAGGCTATCAGGTACCTACGGCGACAATTGGTCGATCGACAGCGGAGATATTGGTGTCGTAATCAGCGCAAGCTACTCCCAACAAGATGTTACCGCCTTCCGTCCTCGTACCGATCGCGATAACGATTCAGTCGTTGATGCAAATCGCGATAATCCGGGTACGACCGCTTTCGATTATCTGCCCATTCAGTTTTTTATTCAGGATTACGACAACTATGAGTATGAAACGACGAACATTTCCGGTTCGTTGGAGTTCGCGCCGAGCGATGAGTTGAAGTTTTATTTTGACATGGTCCTCAATGATCAAGAGCGCAGACAAGAGAGCTCACGGATTCAGGCATCGGGTATTAGTGCTGGCGAAATTGGCCTAAATGAAGGCAATATCTCACAATTTGAGACGGTCAATTTTGGATCACTAAATGGTCAGAATCTCGGCAGCATCGAAGCGGCAGTCCGGGGTATAGTTCCCACCGAAGCGAACGGCACAGATGGAAACCTGCGTTTTTCAGGTGATACGAACTCGCGCCTGACAGACAGCAAGATATTCAACTTGGGTGCCGACTGGATGATAAACGACCGGTTTTCAGCGCGTGCAGAGATATCAACGTCAACGTCTGATTCCACGACTCCCGAATTTAATACCACGCTCAATTTTATCAACCCGAACTCGCCCCTCAACGGAGCGGCTCTGTTAGCGAACCATCTCGCAAACGAAGCCAACGGCAACGAAGATCTTTACGATTCAAATGAGAATGGCACACCTTTTGAATATGATCTGACGGGCGGTGCGCTGACATTTGGCATCCTGCAAGATCCGGTATATGACGGTCCAACGACTGCGGAATTGCTTGATCCGGCGAACATTGTGCTGCGCGATGTAAACATAGGGCAAAACAGAGCTGAAAACAGCGAGCACGCATTTCGTGCTGATTTTACTTACGATGTAGACGATAACTTCTCCTTTGATTTTGGCTATCGTTATAGTGAGACGAGTAGTCTTCGTGATGAAGTTGGTACAAACGTAGGCTTGAGAGAGTTTGCCGATAGCCCAACGGGTGATCTGTTCGCGAGTGTCCTCACTCCAGGCCCTAACAACTTTAATGATGCTGATGGCAGAGCATTATATGTTCCGGATTTCCTTCTTATTAACCCGGACATGGTAGCTGGCGACCCAGCTGGCGTGCTAGCCACACTGAATGCTGCCATTCTTGCTAACAATGCAATTACGGGCTCTACTCGTGGCCCAATCAGCGAACCTACATCGAGCACGAGTGCATTCTTTGATATTACGGAGAAGACTAACGCTCTTTATGCGCAAATGAACTTTTCGACCGGTATCTTCCGCGGTAATGCGGGTCTGCGTTACTTAAAAACCGACGTTACTTCGACCGGAAATACTGTTACCAATAATGTGGCGACGCCGACAACAACAAAGGGCAGTTATGATTTGGTGTTGCCACGATTGAACCTGGTTGCAGACGTAAGCGAAAATGTAGTGATTCGTGGTGGTTGGGGTAAAGACATCAGACGCCCGGATTTCGACGATCTGTCAACGTCATTTACCTTTAGCACCAGCCCGAACCCTGCAGTTAATCTGGGTAATCCTGGTTTGGTGCCGCAAGAGGTCGATTCGTTTGATCTCTCTGTTGAATGGTATTTTGCACCTGCGGCTGTGGTGAGCGTTGGCTATTTCCACAAGACACGCACCGGTCTGTTTGTTTCTCAACAAGAAGAACCTGCAACTACGTCCGTGACAGACGTCAACGGGAATCCCCTTGATGTTCGCGACGTTACCGCTCCTTGTGAAGGTGGTGGTATTTTCAATCCCATTGCGGATCAGAACGTTTTCGCTCCTCTTGACGCCAGTGGCAACCAGACGACTGGTGTCGGCGTATGTGTTCCGGTTTCGCAGATAATCAACGGTGCTGGAGAAAACACGCAGAAAGGGATTGAGCTTGCATTCCAGTACGATCTTTCAGAGTTCGAAGATAGACTCGGTTGGGCATCTGGGTTCGGCTTTCTAGCTAACTACAGCAAGCAGGAATTCTCTGGTGGTGAAGAATTCTGGGGCGCTACATCGCGTGCGGCAGATATCTTTGCTGCATCAGGCGGTGCTACAGATGTTGTTTTACGGGTATCTGAGATCGATTTGTCGGAAAACGCCTACAATATTACGGTTTACTACGAAAAATATGGCCTTTCAGCCAGGACGCGTTATACATGGCGTGAAGCATACCGTTCGGATGACTTTGGCAGTACTTCCAGCTACCCCTGGGGTTTTCCAGTTGTTCAGGATGATAGAGGACAGCTCAATGCCAGCGTCCAATATGCTGTTACTGATGATTTGAGTGTTGGAATCGAAGCCGTTAATCTGACTGAGTCTGAAGTGACGCAATATTGTGTCAATGAAAACGCTTTGCTGTGTTACCAGGGCCTCACAGATCGTCGAATTACCTTTGGTGCCAGCTACCGCTTCTAGAAAACGCAACATCGAACAGTGCCATCCATGATGGCATTTAAGTTCGATAAAAAGCCCCGGCAACTGCTGGGGCTTTTTTTATTTGCACGACAAATTCTGTGACACGAAAAACTCATGAATCTCATCCAGGCTTCCGAATACTTCGTGCGCTACGTCTAAAGACCTGTCGTCCACCGTCGCATTCAAAGCAAGAACCGTCATGTTTGCCGCTATTGCAGCGCTGACGCCGACGAAACTATCTTCAACAACGATACAGTCTTTTGGCGCAACGCCGAAATGTCTCGCTGCAGACAGAAAAAGACGGGGGTCCGGCTTCCACGAATTAAGTTCGTACCCGCTGAATATTTTGCCAACGAAGTGCGGGTACAAATTTGTGGTTTGCAGGTTTTCCTCAATCTTCTTTCTTGGACCGCTGGATGCAACACAAAAGGGGATTCGCAGCGACTCGACAAGTCGCAGCGCCCCTTCGACAGGTTGAAGCTGTGCCTGAAATACCGACGACATGCGCTGCCTGATATCGGTTTCAAAAGACTCGGGTAGCTCTATTCCAGTTTCGCGCTCCAGAATCTCGAGGCATTTCGTAAGGTTCATTCCTCTGAAACGACTTATCGATTCGTCACCGGAAATCTGATGTCCATAAATGGCCAACATCTCGGCCAGAACGTTGTTGCCTAGCTTTTCGCTATCAACCAACACCCCGTCACAATCAAATATAACTAACTTGGAAGTCAAGATTCAGGACGCGATGATTTGCCAGACACCCCGGATGCCCATCGCCGTGGTGACGAGGGAAAACAGCAGGATCGCGGTGAGCACGACATTGGACGCAATCGTATTTCGATGTTCGCCCATGAGATCCCGCCGATTGCCGAGGTACAGAATACAGGCGACCGTCACGGGCAGGATGACGGCATTGAAGGCCTGGGAGATGATCATGACGAATACCGGCCGTGCCTCGAAAATCGGCACTACCAGCCCGAGCAATGAAATAACGAGGACGATGATGCGATACCGCGGCAACGTCATGTCCCGCTCTGACTGGTTATAGTCGCACAACAGCCAGGGCAGCATCAGGACATTGGGAAATTGGGACGAAACGCCCGCGGCGACGATGCCGACGGCGAATATTGTTGCGGCGAACGATCCGGCCAGGGGCTCCAGCAAGCCGATCATTTGTGACGCCTGATCAAGGCCCAAACCTTCCACGTACAAGGTGCCGGCCGCTGCCGCCATGACCGATCCGCTGATGACGAACATCATGGCAACGGCCACAATTGCATCATTGCGCTGCTTCTTGATATCGGCAATTGTCCAGCCTGCTTCTTTTACCAGTGTGGTGCGGATGATAAACAGACCTGAGAAAACCGTCGTGCCGACCATAGAGGCGATGACGAGAAATGGGCCTCTGCCTTCGTCGAGCGGCACATCCGGAAGCGACGGCACCAGACCTTTCACAATCTCAACGGGCGGCGGCATCAGGATAAAAAAGTTGAGAATGAAGCAGGCAGCCATGATGGCTACGATGACCGCCAGGCTGCGCTCGAAGAACTGCGTCGTGCCATTCCAGAAAATAAAGTAAACCAGCGCGACAAAAAACGCGGCGAACCAGACGGGATGGATGCCACCTTCAACCAGGGACTTCGACCACTCGGAACTGATCTCCGCAACGATGCCCATCACTCCCATGACGCTGCCGCAGACCCCCGCGGTCAGGGCGACGATGAAAAAGAGGCCGACCAGCGGATGAATATGGCGGCGGAAGGATTGCAGTGCTGTTTCCCCGGTAACCAACGTCAATTTGCCGTAGGCGTTGATCATGAAATAGGTCGCCAGGCACGACGCTACGATGGTCCACAACAGGGACATACCGTAGGTCGCTCCGGCCTTGGCCATGGCCGTAACACTCCCGGTGCCGATATTGAATCCGAGCAGGAAAATCCCGGGAAGAAACAGTGCCAGTGTTTTGGAAAATCGGTTGCTCATAGCGCATCACAATACCAGACTTGGTATGCTGACCTGAATACTCGGCCAGACGACGCCTGGACAACGAATAGAGTCGAGGACTCACTGCAATGGAAGAAACCTGGCGCTGGTTCGGGCCCAATGACACCGTCACGCTCGAACAAATCCGGCAAGCCGGTGCCACCGGTATTGTCACCGCACTCGATCACGTGCCGACCGGCGAGGCCTGGTTGCCCGCTGATATACGGGAGCGCAAGGAATTGATAGAAGACTCCGGCCTGACTTGGTCGGTCGTTGAATCGGTTCCTCTGCATAACGACATCAAGACGCGTTCGGGCGAGTATCGCCGCTATATCGACAACTACAAACAGAGCATCCGCAATCTTGGTGCCGCCGGTATCCATCGCGTTTGCTACAACTTCATGCCGGTCGTCGACTGGACGCGCACCAACCTGACCTACGAGTTGCCGAACAGAGCCCAGGCACTGCGATTCGAAATGACGGACTTCGCGGCTTACGACCTGTTCGTCCTCAAGCGTGACGGCGCGAAAGACAGCTATAGCGACGTCGTCGTCGCACGCGCCACCGAACGATTTAATGCGATGTCGCCGGAGGCACATGCGGCACTCGAGAGAAATATTATCGCCGGGCTGCCAGGTGGTGAAGGAAGTTACGACCGCGACGGTATCCGTGCCGCGATTGAAGTGTTTTCGAAGTTCGGTAACGAAGCTTATCGTGCCAATCTGATCGCGTTTCTCGAGGCGATCATTCCGGTGGCCGAAGACGCCGGCGTTTTCATGGCAATCCACCCGGACGACCCGCCGTTTTCCCTGTTTGGCCTGCCACGCGTCGTATCGACCGCTGACGACGCGCGCGCGCTGCTCAACGCCGTGCCGAGCCCGGCGAACGGCCTGACGATGTGTGCCGGTTCGTACGGCGCGCGCGGCGACAATGATCTCGTTGCAATGATTCGCGAGTTTCATGACCGTATTTACTTCGTGCACCTGCGCAATATCAAGCGCGAGGATGACGGGTCGTTTTATGAATCCGACCACCTGGACGGCGACAACGACATCGTCGGCATCGTCAACGCCCTGCTCGACGAGGAACTGCAGCGACAGGGCCTGCCGCCCGGACGTTGCACGATTCCTATGCGGCCGGACCATGGCCATACGCTGGGCGAGGAAAAGTCCGACAAGCGCGTGCGGCCGGGCTATTCGTATGCCGGCCGTTTGAAAGGACTGGCCGAATTGCGCGGCGTCATTCACGCGCTCACGGCTATCCGCCGAAGAACATTGTGAGCAAAATTCTGAAGAGGATACGCAACGAATGAACTTGAGAATAAAAATCGGATTGACGCTGGTGATCCTGGGCCTGGCGATGCCGGCGATAATCTCTGGCAGAAGAGCACCCTAAATTGATCATGACCAAGGCCGGTGTCGAAAAGATTCGGGCGGAACTGGGTACGGTGCCCCTTTTCGACGCAACTTTGAAAAGCGTCAAGGCGGAAGTGGACGCTGAAATCGAACTCGGCATCGACACGCCGATTCCCCTGGACTATTCAGGCGGTTATACGCACGAGCGCCACAAGCGCAACTTCTTCATCATGCAGAAGGCCGGCGCGCTGTACCAGATCCTCGAAGATGAAAAGTACGCCAACTACGTTCGCGACATGCTGTTCCAGTACGAGGGCATGTACATGGACCTGCCGCTGCACCCCAAGGAGCGATCCTATGCGAGGGGCAAGCTGTTCTGGCAATGCCTGAACGATTCCAACTGGCTCGTGTACGTGAGCCAGGCGTATGACGCAATTTATGATTACCTGTCGGCGGAAGAACGCAAGACGCTGGAAGACAATCTCTTCCGGCCATTCGCGGATCATATTTCCGTTGATAGTCCGCAGTTCTTCAACCGCGTACATAACCACAGTACCTGGGGCAATGCCGCCGTCGGCATGATCGGCCTCGTCATGGGAGACGACGAACTGGTCGAGCGAGCGCTGTACGGTATTCCGTTCGACGAGATCGACGCCGCCGCCAAGGATAACGACGGCGGCTTCATCTACGACAAAGACGGGAGAGCCGGCTTCCTGGCGAACCTCGAGGAGCCTTTCTCGCCGGACGGCTACTACACCGAAGGTCCTTACTACCAGCGTTATGCCATGTACCCGTTCCTGATCTTTGCGCAGGGGCTCCACAACGTGAAACCGGAACTTGAAGTACTCCAGCACAAGGATGGCGTGCTTCTGAAAGCGGTGGATGCATTGCTGGCCCTGTCGGATGCCGACGGTGAGTTCTTCCCGCTGAACGACGGACAAAAAGGTATGTCTTATCACTCCGGCGCACTCGTAACAGCGGTCGATATCGCTTACCACGTGGGGGGCCAGGATCCGCGGCTGCTGAGTATTGCCGAAGAGCAGGGTCGCGTACTGCTCGATGATGCAGGATTCTCCGTTGCGTTGGCTGTTCGCGACGGAAAAACGCGGCCCTTCGAGAAGAAATCAATCAACCTGTCCGACGGGCCGGACGGCAAACAGGGCGGTGTGGCTGTCCTGCGCTATGGCGATGAGGATCTGACGCTCGTCTTCAAGTATGCCGCGCAGGGCCTGAGCCACGGTCACTACGACAAGCTGTCTTACTCCCTTTACGAGAAGGGTGATGAAGTGCTGCAGGATTACGGACTCGCACGTTTCGTCAATATCGAGCAAAAAGGTGGCGGCAACTACCTGAAGGAGAACAAGACCTGGGCCAAGCAGACCATCGCACACAACACGCTTACCCAGAACGAAACGTCGCATTTCCAGGGCAAGTACGAGATTGGCAGCCAGCACCACTCGGAACTCTACTTCTACGACGACACCAACAGTGACGTGCAGGTCGTCAGCGCGACGGAGTCCAATGCCTATCCGGGAACCGAACTGCGACGGACCATGGCGATGATCAAGAACAGGAACTTCAGCAAACCGTTCCTGCTGGATATTCTCAAAGTCACGTCGAATAACGAGAACCAGTACGATCTGCCGTTCTATTTCATGGGGCAGGTTCTGCAAGGTCAACTTCGAGTACGACACGCCGTCGACGTTAAGCGCTCTGGGAAAGAAGAACGGGTACCAGCACTTGTACGTCGAGGGGCAGGGCAGGCCCGGCGCTGACAACACGAAATTCTCATGGATGGGTCACGGCAAGTTCTACACGCTGACCTCGGTGACCGGAGACTCCGACGAACTGTTGTTCACGCGAATCGGCGCCAACGATCCGGAATTCAATCTGCGCCGGGATGCGGCGTTCATGCTTCGTCGGAAAGCTGCCAGCAACACGATATTCGCGACGGTAGTCGAGCCGCACGGCAGCTACAGCCCGGTGTCCGAGCTTGCCGTCGATTCAAACAGCCATATCGCGAAGCTAAGCGTCGTTCACGACGATGAACAATACACGGCAGTGGCCATCGAAGACATGGAAGGGCACACCAGTGTGTTCATCCTGGCGAATTCGGATGCATCCGCGTCGAAGAAACACCGACTGAAAATAGACGGCAGGAAGTACCGGTGGTCCGGTCCCTACCACTATTTCTGACCCCGATTAGCGCTCGCCTGATCTCTGCAGCGCCGTCGATCGAGCGCGGTTCTGTCATGCCTCCCCAACAGTTGCAATTCACGATTGGTTAGGAGCATAATATGATATTGGTCATACCAGTAAGCCGGACAATTGGTCCTACCAATTTTTGACGGCCGGCTTACATGCGAAACGCTCTCGTCAAGCGGACAAGAATTATATTACGCAAAAGGGGGATTCCGAAATGCGTACCAGCAACACCCCTAAGGATGTCATGACGATGGCAGTTCGCTGGATTGCTGTGCGTGTGGTTTTGTTATTCGCATTGCTGGCGCTCGGTGCCTGCACCTCTGGTGGCGGTGCTCCAG
>CAWKOQ010000012.1:0-16258 GCA_963850825.1 uncultured Gammaproteobacteria bacterium
CCTGATCGAGGATGCCGGCCTGACTTGGTCGGTTGTCGAATCGGTACCTCTGCACAACGACATCAAGACGCGTTCGGGCGAGTATCGCCGCTATATCGACAACTACAAACAAAGCATCCGCAATCTCGGTGCCGCCGGCATCCATCGCGTTTGCTACAACTTCATGCCGGTCGTCGACTGGACGCGCACCAACCTGACCTACGAGTTGCCGAACAAGGCCCAGGCGCTGCGTTTCGAGATGACGGACTTCGCGGCTTACGACCTGTTCGTTCTTGAGCGTGACGGCGCGAAAGACAGCTATAGCGACGCCGTCGTCGCGCGGGCCACCGAACGATTCGATGCGATGTCGCCGGAGGCACGTGCGGCACTCGAGAAAAACATCATCGCCGGGCTGCCGGGTGGCGAAGGAAGTTACGACCGCGACAGTATCCGTGCCGCGATCGAACAGTTTTCGAAGCTCGGTAACGAAGCTTATCGCGCCAACCTGATCGCGTTTCTCGAGGAGATTATTCCGGTGGCCGAAGACGCCGGCGTCGTCATGGCGATCCACCCGGACGACCCGCCGTTTTCCCTGTTCGGCCTGCCGCGCGTCGTATCGACCGCCGACGATGCGCGCGCGCTGCTCAACGCCGTGCCGAGCCCGGCGAACGGCCTGACGATGTGCGCCGGTTCGTACGGCGCGCGCGGCGACAATGATCTCGTCGCAATGATTCGCGAGTTCCATGACCGTATCTACTTCGTGCACCTGCGCAATATCAAGCGCGAGGATGACGGTTCGTTCTACGAATCCGATCACCTCGACGGCGACAACGACATCGTCGGCATCGTCAACGCGCTGCTCGACGAGGAGGCGCAGCGACAGGGTCTGCCGCCCGGACGTTGCACGATTCCGATGCGGCCGGACCATGGCCATACGCTGGGCGAGGAAAAGTCGGACAAGCGCGTGCGGCCGGGCTATTCGTATGCCGGCCGTATGAAGGGACTGGCCGAATTGCGCGGCGTCATTCACGCGCTCACGGCTATCCGCCGATGAACATTGTGAACACAATTCTGAAGAGGCTACGCAGCGAATGAACTTGAGAAGCAGAATCGCATTATTTCTGGTGATCCTGGGCCTGGCTGTCCCGGCGATATCGCAGGCAGGCGAACACCCGAACCTGATCATGACCAAAGCCGGCGTCGAGAAGATTCGGGCGGAACTGGGCACGGTTCCGCTTTTCGACGCCACTGTGGAAAGCGTCAAGGCGGAAGTGGATGCTGAAATCGAACTCGGGATCGATACTCCGGTGCCGAAAGATTTCTCGGGCGGCTACACGCACCAACGGCACAAGCGCAATTTTTTCATCATGCAGAAAGCGGGCGTTCTGTTCCAGATACTGGAGGACGAAAAATACGCCGTCTACGTGCGCGACATGCTGTTTCAGTACGAGGCAATGTACAAAGACCTGCCGCTTCATCCACAGACAAGATCCTATGCGCGAGGGAAGCTGTTCTGGCAATGCCTGAACGATTCCAACTGGCTGGTGTACGTGAGCCAGGCCTACGACTCGATCTACGATTGGCTGTCCGCGCAGGAGCGCGAGACGCTCGAAGAGAATCTTTTTCGACCGTTCGCCGACCATATTTCCGTTGATAGCCCGCAGTTCTTCAACCGGGTACACAACCACAGTACCTGGGGCAACGCCGCCGTCGGCATGATCGGCCTCGTCATGGGAGACGATGAACTGGTGGAGCGAGCGCTGTACGGTATTCCGTTCGACGAGATCGACACCGCCGCCAAAGATAACGACGGCGGCTTCATCTACGACAAAGACGGGAGAGCCGGCTTCCTGGCCAACCTCGAGGAGCCGTTCTCGCCGGATGGCTACTACACCGAAGGCCCTTACTACCAGCGGTACGCCATGTACCCGTTCCTGATCTTTGCGCAAGGCCTCCACAACGTGAAACCGGAACTTGAAGTACTCCAGCACAAAGACGGCGTGCTTCTGAAAGCGGTGGATGCATTGCTGGCCCTGTCGGATGCCGACGGTGAGTTCTTCCCGCTGAACGACGGACAAAAAGGTATGTCTTATCACTCCGGCGCACTCGTAACAGCGGTCGATATCGCTTACCACGTGGGGGGCAGGATCCGCGACTCCTGAGCGTCGCCGAAGAGCAAGGTCGCGTGCTGCTCGATGATGCAGGATTCTCCGTTGCGTTGGCTATTCGCGACGGAAAAACGCAGCCCTTCGAGAAGAAATCGATCAATCTGTCGGACGGGCCCGACGGCCAGCAGGGTGGTGTAGCGGTGTTACGTTCCGGCAACGAGGATCTGACACTCGTTTTCAAGTATGCCGCGCAGGGCTTGAGCCACGGTCACTACGACAAGCTGTCGTTTTCCCTTTACGAGAAGGGCGATGAAGTCCTGCAGGATTACGGACTCGCACGTTTCGTCAATATCGAGCAAAAAGGTGGCGGCAACTACCTGAAGGAGAACAAGACCTGGGCCAAGCAGACTATCGCACACAACACGATTACCCAGAACGAAACGTCGCATTTCCAGGGCAAGTACGAAATCGGCAGTCAGCACCACTCGGAACTCTACTTCTACGACGACACCAACAGCGACGTGCAGGTGGTCAGCGCAACGGAGTCCAATGCCTATCCGGGAACCGAAGCTGCAACGGACCATGGCAATGATCAAGAACGAGAAACTTCGAAAAGCCGTTCCTGCTGGATATTCTCAAAGTCATGTCGGACAAGGAGAACCAATACGATCTGCCGTTCTATTTCATGGGGCAGGTCATAAAGGTCAACTTCGAATACGACACGCCGTCAACGTTGAGCGCCCTGGGAAAGAAGAACGGCTATCAGCATCTGTTTGTGGAGGGGCAGGGCAGTGCCCGGCGCTGATAACACGAAGTTCTCATGGATGGGTCAACGGCAAGTTCTACACGTTGACATCGGTGACCGAAGAATCCGACGAACTGCTGTTCACGCGAATCGGCGCCAATGATCCGGAATTCAATCTGCGCCGGGATGCGGCGTTCATGCTTCGTCGGAAAGCTGCCGGCAACACGATATTCGCGACCGTAGTCGAGCCGCACGGCAGCTACAGCCCGGTGTCCGAGCTTGCCGTCGATTCAAACAGCCATATCGCGGAGCTAAGCGTCGTTCACGACGATGAAACACTACACGGCAGTCGCCATCGAAGACCTGGAAGGGCATACGAGTGTGTTCATCCTGGCGAATTCAGATGCATCCGCGTCGAAGAAACATCGACTGAAAATAGACGGCAGGAAGTACCGATGGTCCGGGCCCTACCACTATTTTGAACCGGATTAGCGCTCGCCTGATCTCTGCAGGGTCGTCGATCGAGACGCGGTTCTGGTCTTGCTCTCCCCAAGCGCTTGCAATTGAGGATTGGTTAGGAGCATAATAGGAGATTGGTCATACCAGTAATCCGGTACAATTGGTCCTACCAATTTTTGACGACCGGCTTGCATGCGAAACGCTCTCGTCAAGCGGACAAGAATTACATTACGCAAATGGGGGATTCCGAATTGCGTACCAGCCACACCCTGAGGAAGTCATGACGATGGCAGTTCGCTGGGTTACTCCGCGTGTTGCTTTGTTAGTCGCCTTGCTGGCGCTCGGTGCCTGCACCTCTGGCGGCGGTGCTCCAGCGGTGCCAGTCGTCGTTACGCCACCCCCGGTCTCGACACCGACTGACGATACTGCAATACACCGTGCTGACCACCCGCACGCTGGATGCAGACGGCGACCAGTCGGGGCTGGATGCCTACGACCTGATCCGGGATTTTGGCGGCGATTACGTTCCGGGGCCGATCGAAGCGCCGGACCTGTATGCCGTGAACCACCCTGGCGTGAAGCATATCTACGAGGACTTCGACGCCACGATCGGCAATCACTTCGTCTTTATCATTCATCGCGATATCGATAAAGACCGCGACCGACTCGAAAACACGGATCGGCAGCGTAATGAGATCAAGACTTACGACCAGTCCGAGGAAGCCGTCAAGGGATATGAAAACGAGACGTTTATCTATCGCTGGAAGTTTCGGATCAATGACAGCATGGAAGTGTCGACGAGATTCTCGCACTTCTTCCAGCTGAAAGCCGTCGGCGGCGATGCCAGTCAACCGATACTGACGATCTCCGGCGCCGAGCGCAGCGGGGAAGATGGGATCGAAGTTCGCTACAGCCCGCTGCAGCAAGACACGATTCTCGAACGGCAGAACTGGAGCATGGTCACCGGTGAATGGCTGGAAGCGTATTGCCGCGTGACCTTTTCAGAATCCGGCGGCCTGCGACTTATCGTTACGCGCATGAGTGATGACGAAGTCATTTTCGATATTGACGAAACCGCTCTCGACCTTTGGCGAGGCACAAACGCTAGCCATTTCGTCCGCCCGAAGTGGGGGATTTACCGATCGATACTGGATCGGGACAATCTTCGCCCTGACGAGGAAGATGTCCGGTTCGCGAATTTTTCGGTACAGGAAGTCATGTTGACGAGTTAAAAATAACAGCCACGATGAGCGGTCAGGCTGATATTAAAAATATTAAATTTGATGTGGGAGTTCAGGGTAATGAATTACAAGGTCTTTTTATATGCTGTGCTATTTGCGACGCTCGTCGGCTGCGGCAGCGATAGGGATGGTACCGCTCTGGTGCAGGGCTCTAACGGGGTCGCGAGCCTAAGCGGTGAAGCCGTTGTAGGCGAAACCCTGTCGGCATCGATATCGGATCCCGAAGGCGTTCAGTCTGGCAGTGAGAGCTATCAGTGGTTCTCAGATGGTGATCTGATTTCAGGTGCGACTTCCTCTTCCTACACGCTAAGCGCAGACGAAGGTGGTGAATTCGTTACTGTTGTTATTCGGTATACCGATGCTTCCGGTCTTCGCGAGACGGTCGAATCCGCACCTATTGATATTCAAGCCGCTTTTAACCTTGGAGCGCTCTATGTTCATGGTTTAGTAGACGGGGCCCTTTGTGAAATCGCTGCTGTCAATTCTAGCGGTGTCGCAGCGAGCACTGCGTTGGCTTCGGGCACAACCAGCAGTGGATTAGCGAGCTTCGGTGAGCTGGTTCCCATTGATGGAACAGCGTTAATTTCCTGTAGTGGCGGAACCTATGTCGATGAGGCGACTGGTCTCGTACTCGATGCGCCTGCCACCCGAGCGGTCGTCAATGTTGACGGTGACGTTTTTTTTACCGTCTCGCCATTAACAGAAATTGCTACCCAGCTTGCTGAAGCGACGGGTGATTTGAACACAGCCGTTTCTACTAACAACGCCGCTGTTAGCGTTAACTTTGGCGTTTTTGGTGACATCACCGAAATCGCGCCAACGAATTTGGCGACGACGGTCGCTAACAATGATGATGCAGGAAGATATGCGACGGCGCTGGCTTTAATTTCTCAACTGGACGCTAGCGACGCTGGCGCGTCATCGGCGGACATAATCAACAATCTCGGCGCGGATTTGGCTGATGGCACATTCTCTCAGTCCTCGCTGGATGACTTTAACCAGGCGGTCGTAGATTTAGGCACTTCTGCGGTGGCTGGCAACTTAGATAGCGAAGCCCTGCTCGTCGTGGCGAGCGCAATCAACAACGCGCCAGAACCAGCCGTTTTTGAAGGCTTGAGCGCTACGATTCCTAATGATCAGGAAGCGCCTCTTGAAGGTAACGTCATCGTTACTGATGTGAACTTTGGTGAAGATCAGGTAACTCCCCAAACAGACGTTCAGACTACCTACGGCACATTCAGCATTGTTGCGGATGGCGCATGGTCATATTCCCTTGATACGGCTAATGCAACAGTGGCCGGCCTGGAAGTTGGCGCATCTGTCAACGACATCATTGCACTTTCCTCCGTCGACGGCACAACGGCTAATTTGGTCATCCGTATTACAGCGCTTACACAAGTCGCTGAAATCACCAACACCATTAACGGCGACACGGGTGAGTTAAGACTCGACCTGGATCCTCATTTGCTGCAGGGAAAACTCTCATTCTCATTCCTGAAGACTGAGGCCCTTGCGGACGATGGCAATCAGAAAGACGCGTACATTACGCTATATGGTTCTTCCGGCAGCTCTTCGGAGTCACTGGTGGATCTGCGCATACAAGGACAGGCTACCGAGGATGATGGAAGCATCAGGGAGCCAAGGTTCTTGGTTCGCAATACCGACAACTCTGCCTACGGCGTAGCCTACCCTGGGCGCGGTATCATCACAGCCCCGTTCACACCCAATGAATGGTACGACATCGAGATCATGTGGGACATGTCGCAAGCCAATCAGATCACGATCGTCATTAATGGCGAAGTGTTGGGTGGAGGCGCATTCCCAACTGCAGCGGTTGTAGACAGCGATTTCACAGACCTGGATCAGTGGTTCAGTGAGGGCGTTGAACGTGTTCAGTGGCGCTTTGGCGACAACGGTACAACCATTCCTTTTGGTTCTTACTTTATCGACAACGTTGCAATCTATTCCGACACCGCCGGGACAACTGAGCAATTTTCGGACGATTTCGAGGAGTACAACGTTGGGGAGTCGTTGGCTAACGACTTATCCCGGTTCAGTCGACGCGGTTGTTGAAGTCTATGACGCCGGCGCAGTCGGCAGAAAATACGCCGGCTGCTTTCTTCAATTTAGCGGCCTCCATCGATAGCGATAGCACCGATGTATTGACGGGTACGGTGACCGTCATTGATCCGGATCCGGGTGAAGATATGCTTGTCGGGCAATCGACGGCTACCGAGTACGGAACGTTCTCGATCCTGCCTTCCGGCGCGTGGGAATACATGCTCGACACAACGAACCCAACTATTGCCGCGCTAGTTAAGGGTGAGAATGTAACGGATACCATATCTATCATGTCCATTGATGGAACCACAGCCGAGTTGGTAATTACTATCAGAGGGACTATAGAAACAGATACGGGTTCTGATAAAGCCGCCAGAATCACGGATCACTCCGGACCAAGTGATGGATCTATTACGTCATTGAACGGTATCCCAGTTACATCACGGTAGGGATGCCGGCGAATTGAGATATAAACCGGCTGCTGCAATTCTAACCGGTAGAATGACGGCTCAGGTTTTGAGAGAAGCTGGAGCGAAGGCTGAATCTCCTAATGAAGATGCCCAAATAGGATTGTACGGTTCGAGTGGCAGCACGGACAATGCTTTGGCATATATCACGCTGGATATCAGTGGTGATGATTATGATCTTGCGTAAGCTGGTGGTGTTTCCGAAGCCGGGATTCGCAGGAAGATCAGGAGTATTGATTTTGAGATCGCCTGGGATGCATCAGCAGCATCGGCTACTGGTTGCACCATTGGTGACGGTGACGATTGACGGCCAAGTTGCTTTCGGCGGTCAGTTTTCTTCTCCGAGCCGTGGATCTTGCGACCGTAGCAGGCGGTGTTGGACCATTCAGTTTAGAGTGGGCGGTAGCGAGTGATGTCACGGCATTTGGTTTCATTGTTGACGACTTCAAAGTTTACTCGTCTGATTCAGGTTCTGAGGTTGAAGTATTCAGTGATGACTTTGAATCCTACACCGTGGGTAATTCATTGGATCCTGATGCAGCTACGGCTGGTACTGCTCCTATTGCGGGCGCGGTCTCGGAGACCCGCTACGCCTTACAACAGTAATTCATTCGATGTGTTTGTGGTGGAGACTGGTGCTGCTGCGGCTGGTGGCCTCGGCACATCAGGCAATCAGTTTGCTCGCATCGCTGACAGATGCCGACATGATGATGCCGGCGAATTGAGATATAAACCCGGCTGCTGCAATTCTAAACGGCAGGATGACGGCTCAGGTTTTGAGAGAAGCTGGAGCGAAGGCTGAATCTCCTAGTGAAGATGCCCAAATAGGATTGTACGGTTCGAGTACCAGCACGAGACAATGCTATGGCATATATCACTCTGGATATCAGTGGTGATGATTATGATCTTCGGATTCGCAGGCTCAAGTGGTGGTGGTTCCGAGGCGGGTTTCGCAGAGGACCAGATTATTGATTTTGAGATCGCCTGGGATGCATCAGCAGCATCGGCTACTGTTGCACCATTGGTGACGGTGACGATTGACGGCCAGGTTGCTTTTAGCGGTCAGTTTTCTTCTCCGAGCGTCGATCTTTCGAGCGTAGCAGGCGGTGTTGAAACCGTTCAGTTCAGGGTCGGCGGTACCAGTGACGTCACAGCCTTTGGTTTCATTGTTGACGACTTCGAAGCTCTACTCATCGGATTCAGGTTCTGAGGTTGAAGTATTCAGTGATGACTTTGAATCCTACACCGTGGGTAATTCATTGGATCCTGATGCAGCTACGAATGGTACTGCTCCTATTGCGGGCGCGATCTCAGACCCTGCTACGCCTTACAACAGTAGTTCATTCGATGTGTTTGTAGGCGAGGAATAGACGATGTTTACGCATAGAACTCTGAATAAAATAAATCACAATAGACGCAATAATGTGAGATTAAACATGTTTAGACCAAGAGCGAGTGCAATATTGACCGCAAGCCTGACTTTAATCGCAAGTCCAGTGATTTTTGCTCAGGAGACCGATCAATCCGATGATTCAACCGATGTGATTGAGGAGATCGTCACTGTTGGGACCAGAGCGACTGTCCAACGCTCGATCGACCTCAAGCGTAACTCCACACAAATAGTCGATGGATTGTCTGCCGACGAAATCGGCGATATTCCAGCGCTGTCGATTGGTGCTGCACTCGAGACAATTACCGGCGCCACTTCACACCGCGAAAATGGAGGCGCAACAGAACTTTCTGTCAGGGGCTTAGGGCCATTCTTGGGAACGACTGTGGTAAATGGCCGGGAAGCTACGAATGGTGGTGGTAACCGTGCGGTAAACTTCAGCATCTTCCCTTCTGAGATGTTCAACAAGATTGCGATTCACAAAACACAATCAGCTGAATATATCGAGGGGGCCGTCAGTGGCCAGGTCCACCTGGACACCAAGAAACCATTGGACTATGGAAAGCGCTTATTGCAGGCAAATGTAAAGCTTGCGCATAGCCCCGATGAGACAAACATTGCAGGTGGTCAGGATTATGGATCACGCGCTACGATTGCGTACATCGATCAGTTTGATTTCGACAGTGGCGCCCGTCTGGGCGTCTCTCTTGGCGTACAAGTAAGGGATGAAACGAACCCGGAGCAGGAATACCAAGCGACGTCGGGTGGCGGTCGCCTGGAAGCCTGTGAGTTGACCTCATTTTCTTCCAACGCGTTGCCAACTGACACTGTCGGTCGCTGTCATGATGGCGCCGGAGACGTCAGTAATGACGCGATTCAAGGCTTGATTGACGCTAACCCGAACTATAACTCGGTCGCCGATATTCCTTTCGCCTATATTCCGCGGGATCATCGTTATCGTCAGAACACGACGGATGATGAGCGAGAGTCAGTCTTTGGAAGCATTCAGTTGCAACCCAATGATCGCCTGGATGTCACTGTGGATTTTCAATATTCCGAACGTGATCAACGGGAACTTCGCAAGGATCTGCAATTCTCAACCACGCAGGAAGATCTGTCGGCGCTAACCTCCAATCCGGCGACTGGCGTCGTCTATTCTTCAGTTTCTGAAACGAATATTATTTCATATACAACTGATTTTCAGCGACTTGAAGAATATAAAGGATACGGTATCAATTTTGATTACAGCCTGACTGATAATCTGACTTTGATCCTTGATTACGCCGCTTCTGATACGAGTCGAACCGAGACTGATGTAGAGCTTCGGCTGGGAGCGTCTGACGATAATCTTGTCGGCGGTAACGCCGATGATTTCACCGTTCAACTGGATGTAAACGGGTATCCACAAGGGGCTCCAATTGCCACTATTCTTGACGATGGCGGCAATGGCTTCGAAGTTACCGACCCAAGCTACTTCAATGCAAGGAACCGTGGCCGAATCCGCGCACGTCAGATTGTTCGTGACAATACGCTGGATGCCTTGCGCGCGGACCTGGTCTGGACGCGAGATTCGGGCGCAATACACACCGTGAAAGCGGGTGTGCGATCTTCCAGCATGGAGTATTTATCACTGGGAGGGTTGAGAGACGATGCAGGTGCAAGCCTGTTTGAGGACGAGGACCTGTTAACGCCCAATGGCGGTGCAGACAATGCTGTGACGGATGCTGTACTGGCCAATGTTCTGGCCTGTGCCGATCAAAGTTTCCCGGAATCAGGTTTCCTGTCCAATGTGAGGCAGGGCGAACTTGTAACCAACACCAGCAGCGGTACGGCGGTAAGCCAGTTTGCAACCTTTAACTATGAATGTGCTGCCAACGCCTGGTTAGCAAATTATGGTGGTTTGAGCGGGATACAGTTCCAAAATGGCATTACTTCTGGAACCAACGATGTAACGGAAGACACGCTGGCATTTTATGCTCAAGCGGACTTTGAAACGGAATTTTCCGGCAAGCCGGTAAGAGGTAATTTTGGCGTTCGTATTGTCGATACCGATATCACCTCTGTAGGCTACCGAGCTCCGATCACCGTAATACAAGACCAGGATGGGTTTTTTGTTTCAGAATCTTCTGGTGCTGGTTTTGAAACCGACACACAGAAAAGCGATTATCAAGAGGTTCTACCTAGCCTGACGGTTATTGTCGACCTGAATGATGATTTGATCCTGCGAAGCGGAATCTTCAGAGGAATGTCTCGCCCGGATCCTAACGCCTATGGTAATGGCCGGGACATCCAGGATAATACTGGCGATTCGATTGGATATACTTCGCTGGCTGAAGCAGTTAATGGAATCGGCGCTACCGGTAACCCCTTCCTGAAACCCATCTTATCGACAAACCTTGATCTGGGTCTGGAGTGGTATGCAAACGCAGATACGATGATTGCCGGTGCGCTGTATTGGAAGGAATTCAACGGTGGGTTTGAGACTGTTGCACAACTTGAGACTTTCAATCTCGATGGCAACCCGGTCCAGGGGTTGATTGAAACCACACAGATAAGTGACAGGGACAGTACGATCCAGGGCATCGAGCTCTCGTTGACACATGCATTTGATTACTTGCCCGGGTTTTTGAGCGGATTCGGCGGAAAGCTGAGCTACAACTATGCTGATTCTGACTTCGAGTTTGAAGACCAGCATGGTGGTGACGGTGTGACCATAACGGTAGATCAAGTAACAGGAGAGGCCACCGAGACTCCGTTAATTGGTATTCTCCCACCGGCCAACCTCTTTGGTTTATCCAAGCACGTGACGGCGACGCAACTGTACTGGAGCAGTGACAAATGGAACATCGAGGTGTTCCACAAGATGCGATCGAGCTACTTTCAGCAGTTCACGCGAGACACTCAAGGTCGGATTCGCTACACAAATACTAATCAAAGGGTGGACCTGAAGGTGAGTTACAAGATGTTCGATAATGTTGACGTGACGCTGGAAGCCAAGAACATTCTGGATGAACCACGGATCGACTACCGTGCCGTTGATGGCAATGTTTATCAGGCTCTCTCCTATGGGCCACGCTATTTCCTCGGTGTAAGGGTCAAGCTCTAGATAACGGCTTCTCGGTACCGTTGGTTTAGAGGTTTATTCTATGCGTTTTTTGTTGGCTAGCCTGGTGTTAGCACTACTGACTTTCTCCGTGGCTTACGCGGAGAATCCCGCTGATAAATTTGACCTGCGATTTTGGAAACTCACGCTACCCCTGGATGAGAACAACGATGGCAAAATCGACGAAATCAAGGTCGGATCAATACACAAGTATTCTCATCCGGAGTTTTTCTATATTGATCAGGATGGGTACCTGGTATTCGCTGCGCCCAACAAAGCGATAACGACCGCAAGCTCCACCAACACCCGAAGTGAATTGCGCCAGATGTTTCGCGGCAAGAACACCAGGATTGGAACCCACGACCCCCGGAACAATTTTGCGCTTAAGGCACATCGCGGGGCCAGGAACTTTGCTGACGTCGGCGGGCAGTTGGAGGCTACGCTAAAAGTGCTGCATGTCGCCAAAAACGCCAAACACGTGAACAAGAAACCGGCCTACTCGGTCGTCGTCGGGCAAATTCACGCGGATAAGGATGACGGTGTAATAAAGAAAGGCAAGGGTTTTGGCTGGGGTAACGAACCCATTAAGATCTACTACAAAAAATGGCCTGCTCATGACACCGGTTCGGTGTTCTGGACTTATGAAAGAAACCTGGAGAAAAGCAACCCGGACAGGACAGACATCGCTTACCCCGTCTGGGGTAACACCTGGGAAAACCCCGAAGATCCTGGTGAAAAGGGCATAGCGCTCGGACAGCTGTTCAACTACAACATTAATGTGCATGGCAACATCATGTATCTCACGTTTAGAACGACTGATCCGTCGCAGACAGTCAATTATCAGATCGACCTGTCAAATAATGTTGATGCTTACGGAAAGGTCGACGAAAAAGATCACCCGCAAGGCTACTCGGGCGATGCTATGTACTTCAAAGCGGGCGCTTACAACCAGTGCAGCACGAATGATGACCCTGCAATGTGGTACGCCGCGTGTGCAGGCACGGGTGACTGGGCAACGGATAAGGCCAATGGCGATTACGTCTCGGTTGCTTTCCGGCGAATACAGCTGGCCCGTTCGGTTGACCCGATGTGAGGGGTCTGTCCCCCCCAAAAACATCTGAATTTCCTTATGGTCCACTTGAACAGGCAAATTAAGAAGATGAACTATCGAGCCAGCTTGGTCGCCAGTCTGCTTGTTGTCACAGGATGTGGAGGTGGCGGCTCATCAAGCGCGCCTGCCGGCAACACTCCAACTACAACTGACCCTCCGGTCACGACATCGTGCACCGGCAATCACCTCATCAACGTTGTTGCCGCCGCGGATAACGGGCAGAGCGGCGCAGGCAACGGGCCGGACCGGGCTATTGATGACAACCTGGGTCCTGCTTCGCGTTGGGAGACTACAGGAGACTCGATAACGATCACCTTCGATTTGGGTGTGCGGTATTTGGTCAGGGAAGTCGGAATCGCCTGGTTTGAGGGGGATCAACGCGTTGCCTCGTTCAGTGTTTTTGCATCCGTTGATGGCGTGAATTTCGAGTCATTGCTGGCTGATCAACAATCCTCTGGCGAGACCCAGAGTTTTGAACGGTATGACACGCCCGATACGCCGGCACAGTATATTCGTATAGAGAACTACGGCAATTCCCTGAATTCGGACAATGCAATAATTGAAGGCACCGCTTTTGGCTGTACCCTTGATATGGAAACGGCAGTTTTTCAAAATGGCAATGCAGCGGCATCAGATTTTGCGCTTGACTCAGGCGTACCACCAGGATCGAACTTCGAACTGATCAGCTGGAAGTTGAACACGCCAGCTGACCTCGATGGCAATGGCATCTCCGATAGTCCAAGTGAAACTGACCTGGACAATGGGTTCACGGATGAGTTTTTCTTCACCGGCCCTGCCGGCGGTATGGTATTTCGGTCCACCATTGGCGGCGCCAAGACATCCGCCAACACCAGCTACACGCGTTCGGAACTGCGCGAAATGCTGCGCCGCGGCAATACCAGTATCAGTACACGGGGGGTGAACCGAAATAACTGGATACTGGGTTATCAACCGGATCCCGGAATGGTGGTAGGGGGACGTAACGGGGTGCTGCGCGGTACGCTCGCAGTTAACCACGTCACCGAAACGGGCGATCGCAATCAGGTTGGCCGAGTGATCATCGGGCAAATTCACGCGCAAAGCGATGAGCCTGCGCGGTTATATTATCGAAAGTTCCCTGAAAACGAGCGCGGGTTTATTTATCTGGCACATGAGATCCGAAACTCGGACGACATCTATTTTCCCGTGGTTGGTCCTGTTAATAGCAACTTGGACAATGCGCCTGCTGATGATGCGAATCCGGAAAATGGCATTGCACTGGATGAAATTTTCTCCTACGAGATCACGCAACAGGATGCTCGCATTGATGTCATTGTAAGGCGCGGTGACAGCACTGGTCCCATCATCGGTCACAATTACGTGGATATGCGGCAACAGAACAGTGGCTACGACGTCACGGATGAGTGGATGTATTTCAAGGCCGGCGCTTATACACAAAATAACACCGGAGACGGGACTGATTTTGACCAGGTTACGTTTTACGAACTTGAGAATTCTCACGATCTGTAGGAGCGGCTCTTAGCCGCGACCAGACTTCGCCGTGGTTCAATGTGTGGTCAAGGGACTGTCCCATAGGGTCTCGTACTTAGGGGAGACGACGCGGTCTTTTTCGACATCGACGAGCAGGGCCTGGATCTCTGGCGCGGCGAAGACGCCAGCCACTTTGTGCGTCCCAAGTGGGGCATCTGCCGCTCCATTCTCGACTGGGCCAATTTGCGGCCGGAAGAGGAAAAGGTTCGCTTTGCCAACTTCAGCGTCAGCGAGGTGATGCCCGCCAGCTAGAAGAGCTGCAGGGACGTGTGCAGACCAATTTGGTCCGGTGGTTCGTTGATTGGTCTGCAAAATTGGTTGACATCTGGCCTGACCACCGTCTACGATAGGCGATCGAGGGCATACATAAACAAAATGACGAGGGGAATAATGCTCCGCAATACCCGATCCTTTTCACAGATTGCCTGTGCCCTGATTGCCCTGATCGTTTTGAACGCCTGCCCCGCGGCAGCCAGGGACATTCTTGTCAGCACCCAGGCGGAATACAAAGACGCCGTGAAAGCGGCAAATCCCGGCGATACGATCGTGTTGGCCAACGGCGAGTGGCGAGACTTCGAGATCCTCTTCACGGGCGAAGGGACAGAGGACGACGCCGATCACGCTGACCGCCGAGACGAAAGGGCGACGTGTTTATCACGGGCCAGTCGAACCTGCGACTGGCCGGAAAACACCTCGTCGTATCCGGGCTCGTCTTCAGGGACGGCCATTCGCCGACCAATACCGTGATCGCGTTTCGTCGCACCAAGGGCGACCTTGCGCACCATTCGCGCGTCACGGAAGTCGTGATCGATCATTTCAACAACCCGGAACGTTTTGAGACCGACTTCTGGGTGATGATCTATGGCAAGCACAATCGCTTCGACCACAATCATCTCGAGGGCAAGAGCAACCAGGGCGTCACGCTCGCGGTGCGGACTCGACTAGCGACGAGAGCCAGGAAAACCATCACCGGATTGACCACAACTATTTTGGCCCGCGGCCGATGCTGGGCTCCAACGGCGGCGAGACGCTACGCATCGGTACCAGCCACTATTCGCTGAGCGACTCCTGACACGGTCGAGAACAACTACTTCGATCGCTGCAACGGGGAAGTCGAGATCATCTCGAGCAAGTCCGGCTGCAACGTCTTCCGCGGCAACCTGTTTCTTTGAGTCGCGCGGCACGCTGACGCTGCGACACGGCAACAACAATCTGATCGAGAACAATGTTTTTCTCGGCAACCGGGTCGATCACACCGGTGGCATCCGTGTCATCAACAAAGGCCAGATCGTCCGCAACAATTACCTGTACGGCTTGACCGGGCACCGTTTCGGCGGCGCACTGGTCATCATGAACGGCGTGCCGGATTCGCCGATCAATCGCTACCACCAGGTCGACGACTCGCTCATCGAGAACAACTCGGTGATCGACAGCGATCACATCGAGCTGGCTGCCGGCGCCGATTCGAGAGCGCTCCGCGCCGCCCATAAGCACTCGCTTCAAAAACAACCTGATTCACAATCCTGACGGTGCCGACTCGATTGCTGTGCACGCTGATATCAGCGGCATCGAGTTTTCCGGTAATGTTCTGGATGGCGTTTCCGCGCCTGCCAACACACGCGGATTCACGAACGAGTCCGTTGCACTCGAGGAAGCTGCAAACGGCCTGTTGTACCCGGTGGGAATGAAGGTCGGGGCAGGGCGTGACCTGGAAGTGCTGGACAAGGCGTCAACAGGTGTGGCCTGGTACCCGAAACCGGGTCCGGACGATCGCTTCGACACCGGCAAAACTATTTCGGTCACAACAGGCATAGGAACATTGTCGGCCGCCATTGATCAGGCGGAAGGTGGAGACATTATTGAGTTGTCTGCAGGCACACATCTGGCTGAACAGGTGCTGGTAATCGACAAGCCGCTCAGTTTCAGATCTGCAAGCGGCGCAACCGCCAGGATCGAGTTCGAACGGACAGCGCTTTTCGAAATTGCGGACGGTGGCAGTTTGAAAATCAGCGGCCTGGAAATCTCGGGGACCTCTTCGATGGACGTTGCCGGCAATACCGTCAT
>CAWKOQ010000013.1:0-216005 GCA_963850825.1 uncultured Gammaproteobacteria bacterium
CGAGCGAGTTTAAATCTTCTCACCCCGACCAAATTTCAGACTAAGAAAATCCGGCTTCGTACCCGTAAGGGGAAGTCGGCCTTTTCGTTTCTGGACATTGGTCGGGATTTGGAACTGAATTAGAAGTTCAGCGAATCACGACGAGCTAAACGCGGTCGGCCCTGCGATCAGCACAGCGCCATCGTGTTTGAAAGTGAAAACACTCGCCGCCCCAGCGAGCTTTAACGTCAGACGTTTATCGTCGTTTGGTGCTAAGCGGCAAACTAGCGCTGATGATTCGGTATTCGAATTCGCGCCAACGCCTTGTGTATTTGCTGGCCGGCGGCGTCTTCTAATTGAGACAATGTGTATCTTTTCTCAACTATGTGAGTAGAACGAATTAAAGATTCCGCTTGATATTCTCCAGCCGTTCTTTTTGTGCTTCGGAACCAGCCATTCCTTTCAGTGGCTGCAGCTCGCCTCGCGAAACGGGCTTGATGTTATTCAATGCACCCCGCAGTTTTCTGATCGACGCCGAAAGCTCCCTGTACGTTGTTTCGTTGACGCTAATGGCGGCGTTAAGAATATCGGTGCTCTCCTTTAGCAATCCGGGTAATGCCTCAAGCAGGTTTTTCTCCACAGAGCCAGCTTGAATTCGCTCTCGTTCGGCGAAGAAGCACTGGAGTTCCTCGACTTCACAGGTAGCTAATCGCGCGGCAACGTGGGGAGGCACAGAATCCACTTGTGCATCAAACTCGACGACCCGTTTATACGCCTCGTCATTTTGAATCGAACTGTCTTTGCGACTGCAGATAATCTTGCTTCCCGCTACCCTGAACCTCACTTTCTTCTCCCCACACCATCCAGCATGCTCGCAAGGTTATCCGCACGATCTTCCTTGTTGGCGAATATGTCTTCCATGATCCGTCGAGTCGTTGGACCATCAGCGCCGATATATCGAATGGTCTGGCCATACGTGTCAATCGCGATTAAGTCATTCATTTATGTAACCTCTTCGTTGCGCTGTCGATGGCGTCCGACAGCGAATGCCACGCCTGCTCGACGCCTTGTTTGACGTCCTCCCAGGCAAGTTTGTTCGCTAGGCGCAGTACTGCAAGTCGACATTTCGCTTCCGCTCTGGACTCATGGATGGCGTTGAGCTCCGCCTTTAATTCTCGACGCATTTAACCGGTCTTTTCGTTTGCCTTGGCCTCGAGCTCGACAATCCTCGCATTGAGCAAGTCGAGGTTTTCTTTGGCTTTCGATATGTATTCATTTCGGTCATCTGTCATGTTTGAGGACGCCTGCGCAATGAGTGATGTTTGCCATCTGCAGTGTGTAGCCGATTGGCTACCCGGTCATACCGTGCAGTGCCATATGGCCGTTACCGGACTTTTCCTGCCTGGTTTCAAGCATCGCCCTTGCGGAGAAGATTTCGTCCAAGGCATTGATATCAATGTCTCCTGTAGGTCCGCCTTCATTCTCTTCCGTCATCTCCGCACGTATGTCATATTCCCACGCTTGCAGGATTCGATTACGAAGTTCGATACTGATCGCGGGCAGGTTCGCAACGGCCAGTGGCGAATCGAATGTCGCCTCTGGGTTCGTTATGGCGTGCTCGAGATCGTATTGAGGTACACCGTAAACGGGATTTTTGACAACATTCGGTACGGGATCCAGATTCCGTTCTCCGACGATCAATATGTCGCATTTTGTGTCCGCCATGACAGGCTCGACAGTTACCGAGCTGATCAGGCGCTCAAAACGATTTAAGTTCCTTGCGCCCATAATGATCATGTCCGCATCAACAGATTTCGCAAAATCGGGGATAACATTGTTCGGGTGTCCCTCCCGAACATGGACGTTCCCTTTGTCTATGTTGAAGTACTGCGCTAGCGCTTTCACCGAACCGCCATGATGTTTGACCAGCTGTGTGCGATTCTTTTGCTGTTCGTCCGCGGAAACGACAACAGGCGCCACGGCGCCTATCACACCGGCGCCAAAGTGGTGTGAATCCGGGACCTGATACGCGTTCACCGCGTAAATTTCTGCGTTGAACGCGGCATTGATCATCCTTGCATTTCGAAGGAGATCGTAATCTTCGGCGGTTGTGATGTCACCGGGATCACCGAACTTGTTGCCGACCGCGGTGACGACTCGATTGATGTCAGAGATATTGTCACTAACGAACCAAAGGTGAGCCGTAGATCGGCGAGCAAGATCCCAATCGGTATTCGACGTTATTCCAAGTACAAAGCTATGATCGCGTGATTGTTTCATTACGACATCTGGTTTTGCGGAAGCGATCTTTCTCAATATCGCGTCCGTACGCGGACTGTCCCAACGGACTTGATGGCGCACATTGATACATTCGCTTTTCAAGTGCGTCGCCATCTCAGCAAGCATCGTCGCGTCCTGGTCGGTCAATTTTTTTCGCTGACGTTCCAGATCGGCATTGGATTCGAATAGCTGGTGCTCCAGTCCGCCGTCGTAACAGACGTGAAATAGTTCAAGTTCGCATCCGGTGGTTTTCGCCAGTTCGACTGCACGCTGTATCAGCGGGGATTGCTTCGGTTTGTCAGCCCTTATGAGATCTGGACTGAGTACGACGAGCGCCTTCTTAATGTTCATCTTGTATGTCATGTTCATTTTCTCCAATGTCGTCATCGGGGACCACCGCAGGCGGGAATTTATGTTGTCCAAGAGCCGGTTTCCCAGTCCTGGATATAGGCTCAGGAGGCCGAGTAAAAAGTCAGGATTGAGACAGAATGAATCTGCCATCCTCTTGAACGTCGAGGGTCATGCCCGACAACGCTTCATGACTCTTCCACGGGACTGCGAGAACCGCACTGCCTTCGTGGCGCACAAGCCCGTCATCACTTTGAGGACGCTCGAAAGAGATGGCTACGCCATCGTCGCGCTCGATAAAGCGCAGGCACTTTGTATACGCCGGTGGGGCCAGTTGCCGCACCGTCTCACTGCAGATTAATAGAGCGTCCTTGGTAACTTGTAGCAAAGTGAGTGCTTCCTTCTGTTTTAGCACCGAATAATCCGGTTGCCTGGCGTATTGCAGATCCGCTGTGTCGAATCCGGAGTCGCCGTTATTGGCGAAATCGGCGCCTGTCCTGGCACCCGAATTAATATTTAGTTTAACTAACTAACTACTTTTAAGCAAATGACCATTACATTCGTGTCATCCTGGCGAATATCGCGGCAATAGATATGAGTATCTTATTGTTTTTATTTGTTATTATTGATGCAAAGCTATATTAGGAGTCACCGAGATTGATGCATTATTAATTTAATATTCTAATTACCGAGTCCTCCAAGTTGCAAATTGATGGGAACTAGCAATCAAATTTGGCTAAAGTGGCGTTTTACTGACAGTGAACATGAGCGGATGGAAAATCGATCGAGCCAGGCGCTCATTGCACTGCGCCGTATTCTGCGAGTAACAGAGCTGAACTCGCGCGAGCTAGCACGCAAATCTGAGCTGACGGCATCGCGACTATTAGTACTGCAGCACCTTGCCGAAAACGGCGCGTCCCTGCCAAGCGTAATTGCCCGGTCGATCGATCTGAAGCAGGCGACCATGACCGTATTGCTGAAGAAGCTTGATGCTGACGGACTGGTCACACGAGAGCGCGATACCGAGGATCGCCGTCGAGTGTGGGTCGCATTGACCGATGTCGGCAAAGCTGTGTTGGAGAAATGTCCTGATTCATTGCAAAACCGCTTTGAAAGCGGATTCGGCAACCTGCAAGATTGGGAGCAAGCGATGATCATCGCCACGCTTGAGCGAGTTGCATCGATACTTGACGCCGACGAGATCGACGCGGCACCGGTGCTGGACGTTGGCGATCTCGACCGCGTCGCGGATGATTAACAGTCCGGTTCAGGGTACAAAAATACTCATCCGAAATGTGCCACAGCTTCTCTGGCGCCAAAACCGCCGGTTGTGTGCGAATTCCTAATCACGGAAATTAAGTGGGAGGTTTCCAGATCCGTTTCACTCGATTGCACTGCCACAATATTGCCACGGTGCGATTAATATTTATCGTGATTTCGCGTGATCCAAAAGTACTCAAAATCGGCGTATGTGATTGATCGGAATCGCGATAACCTCGCAAGCTGTTGATTATGAACAAGTGTGAAATCGTTTTCGGGAGGCAGGGGCCCACTCAATAGAGTCTGGGCGCCAATTGATTGCGTTAACGCAGGTTCGAACGAGTTTTAGTCTTCTCACCCCGACCAAATATATGGAAAATGGGTCGGCTTTACTCGAAGAGGGACGACCTTTTTTCGTTAGGTGGCCGGCTGAGTTAGGGCTACCGCCCGGAATTCACAATACCCGCCAGCGTTTTGGACGCCGTAGGCGCCCCGAAGGGATGAGCGGCGCAGCCGCGAATCAAATCCTTGAGCCAGTTTTCGTTAGTACGTCATTCGAGCAGCTCCAAGCAATTCTTAACCGCCCCAGCCAAATCTTAAAAAAACGGCCCCTCGCCAGAATTGGGGCCGTTTTCTTTTCAAATTTGGGAGGATGATGGAACTCCGCTCGGAATTCACAAAATGCGCCAGCATTTTGGATGCCACAGGCGCCCGAAGGGAATGTTCTTATTGCTGCCGCTTTCTGCTGTTTAACATTAGCTTTTAGAAAGAGATTGCTTAGGAGCAATCTTCGTCAAATCTTCGATCCCTAGTAATCGATGCTCTAATTGATCAAATAGCCTTACTATTAACTGCCCGACGAAATCTAATGCCCAGCTGCGAGGCGAGATATGCATTGGGTGGCGTCCACCGATTATTGCTCCTCTGGGAGACTTTCTCGTAAAGAAATTTTTCGCGACCCAGCTAGAAGCCCTATGGATTCAGATGCGTGAGGAACGTCAGAATTTGTCACGGTTACTGAGTGCCGCAGAGAAAACTTCGGCACACCAAGACCTGTGGCTAACTCAGATTGGCGAGTAGCACAAACCCAATACTGTGGGGCTAGCGGCGTTCGTCGCCACCTTACGGCACCCGATAGTACGTCATACGTGCTTGTCCCAATTCTCGGACAATCTGAGATCTCGTACTATCATTAGTTGGTAGGAGCATCGTGACACTCAGCCCACCGAAACCACGTGCGGAGAAATCCTAATGTGAAGCAAGTTGAGCAGATTCAAAGTGTTACCGTAATGTTCAAGATCGTCGTAAGTTATCCAGAAAAATTTACGCGAAATCGGCTGCTGATCCTTGCGGAGGTATGGGGAACGAACGTGAACGGGGACTGATTGCGCCGGACTACGATCCTGCAGATCACCGGAGGAGATTTGTCCGACCATCGAAGCAACTAAAAACCTTGGCCGAAACAATGGCACGGGAATGCAGGACTTACACGCGGCGAGAGTAATTAGGCATGAAAAGATTTTCCAACATCCTTCTGATAACCGATGCGGACACAGACGACGCTCAGGCAGCGCAACGGGCGATAACGCTGGCAAAGAATAACCAGGCCGATCTGACAATCTGTGCCGTTGTCGATTCCGTCTCAGCTGAAACGCAGATGGCCATCACCGCCGTCACGCCGAAGGAACTCCGCGACATCGTTGTGGCCGAGAAACACGCGAAGCTCGACGAGATTATCAATACGTTCGCGGATGAAGAAATCGCAGTCAAGGCGAAGGTGCTTGTCGGGAAGCCCTTTATCGAGATCATACGCCAGGTACTAGGAGCCAGTTACGATCTGGTTATCAAGAGCGCCGAGGGTGCCTCAAGCCTAAAGAACTCGCTTTTTGGTAGTACCGACATGCATCTGATGCGTAAGTGTCCATGTCCGGTGTGGATCATAAAATCGAACGAACATACACACTATCGTCGCATATTAGCGGCGGTCGATCAGGACCCGGAGGAGGCTGTTAAGGATATTTTAAACCGGCAGATACTCGAAATGTCAACTTCATTGGCCTTGGCGGAATTCAGTGAACTACACATCGTGCATGCGTGGGGCCTGTTCGCTGAAGACTTCTACTGTTCATCTCGTACAAGTCTTTCAAATGCAGATTTTGACGCCATGGTGGCAGCGGAAGCCAGCGCGCGAAATCGCTGGCTAGAAAATCTGGTTAATACCTACGGCGCCAAGGTCGGCAAAGACATGGTCGACTACCTTAAGCCTCAGTTGCACGTGATCAAGGGTGACGCCAAATACGTCGTGCCGATGAAAGCGAGGGAATTGGACGTGGATCTCATGATTATGGGAACCGTCGGACGTACGGGAATCGCCGGTTTTTTCATGGGTAACACGGCCGAGAACATTCTTAATCAGATTGACTGCTCCGTCCTTACCGTAAAACCACCGGGATTTGTTAGTCCGATCACACTTGATGCCTAACCGCCAGTCCAAATGATTCTCAGTAAACACCGGCAATATCTGCCCGAGAATCGACGTCCCTGGTCTGAGCGAAAGCGATCCTTTGCCGATCTCATTTCGGGCGATTGGTGGCACCGCAATTCGGGGAAGAGATCCCTGAGGATCTCCGGCTGCTCGGCGGCCGGAAGCAACAGATCGATGCGTCTGTATTGACGAGCGAATCCGTGGAGAGCACGCGATGGACCAAAATCGGAATAATGGCGGTGGCGAGAAATTGCGGACCAGAGCCACATCGGCCTCGAATTGGCGTCCGGCGTGGCAAGGTCTTTGGCCAGGAGTCCTGCGGCGCGGATTGCTGTTTGCATTTGTCTGGTGGATCCTCGTTGAAGGCGAAATAGCGTCCTTGTGGATCGGCGTGCCGGCAGTTCTCCTTGTGGCGACGGCCAGTGTTGCGCTCCTTTCTCCGGTTTCTTTTGTCTGGCATGAGTTGTTCAGATTTGTGCCCTTTTTTCTCACTCGTTCCTTGCTGGGTGGTGCGGATGTGGCTTGGCGTGCGATTCATCCTGGCATGCCTATCGCCCCCGATTTAGTCGAGTACCCGCTACAGCTGCCATCGGGACTGCCATGCGTGTTCCTGGCAAATACGGTAAGCCTCCTACCCGGGACATTGAGCGCGGAGTTGGACTCGAATTGTTTGAAAGTGCATGTGCTCAACGGACGGAAGGACGTCCTGTCAGAGCTTGAGACGTTGGAACGAAGAGTGGCCGCGTTGTTCGGTGCTTCTTTGCCTGTACGTAGCGGAGAAGGAAAATATGAAAGAGGCTGAAAGACGATCACCAACTGCCAAATCCTCCGCACGCAGTGCTGCGAAGGCAATACTGAAACAGATCGACGATTCGGTGCTCGTGATCAAGTCGCGAGGAATCGCAACGCCAGTAACGCGGGAGGAATGAGCTAGTGCAAACACTCAGTTTCACACTGGCGTTATTCCTGCTGCTGACGCTTGGTGCAGGGATTTGGCGCGCACTTCGTGGCCCTACCTCAGCCGATCGTATGTTGGCCGTACAATTATTTGGTACCACATCGGTGGCGATATTGCTGTTGCTTGCGCAAGCATTGGGTAACTCCGCGCTGCGGGACGTGGCGATGGTATTCGCGCTGCTAGCGGCAGTAACGGCGGTGGCATTTGTACGGCGCGTCTGGCCGGAAGATGAGGTCGAATATGACTCCGAATGATTTCATTGCATCGATACTGCTGATCCTTGGGGCTGCCTTTTTTTTCGCAGGAATCGTCGGCCTGCTGCGTTTCCCGGATATTTATACGCGGCTTCACGCCCTGACCAAAACAGACAACGTGGGATTAGGTCTGATGGTGGCGGGTCTCGCGATGCAGGCTGAGTCGTGGTTCGTCGTCGGCAAGTTGTTGCTGATCTCCCTGTTGGTAATGCTCGCCGGTGCCAGCGTCGCCCATTTAATTGCAAGAGGCGCACTACAACGAGGTATTCAGATGTGGAGGCGCTGATTCTGCTGCAGTGGATCTTCGATACCCTGACAGGATTGGGGCTTTTGTGGTTGGCGTACTGGGCACTGGCAAGTCCGCAACTCTTCAAGGCAGTTGCGTTGTTCGTTACTTTCGGACTGCTGATGGCACTAACTTGGGTGCGACTGGATGCGCCCGATATTGCGCTTGCCGAGGTAGCGATCGGTGCGGGACTGACCGGAGCTTTGCTGCTCGCTGCATTGGCGAGGTTGCCTCCTTCGGAAAAAGCGCAATCCGAATCGGATCAGCCAGGCAATCGAATTGATACTGTTCAAAAGTTACAATGGTTGCCTGCAGCCCTGTTGTCATGGGTCGCCGCGGGGCTTGCGTACTCTGTCTTGTCTTTGCCACCCAACGCCGCAGGCTTAAGCGTGGAAGTTGCCGCCAATCTTGACAGCAGTGGCGTGAGCAACCCGGTGACGGCGGTATTGCTTAACTTCCGTGGCTACGACACTTTGCTCGAAACGCTCGTGCTGTTGCTGGCATTGCTGGGTGTATGGTCGCTTGGCGATTTGCCTTCGCGACGTGCTGCCCCGGCGGGACTCGTGCTGAATACGTTGACGCGTGTTTTGACACCCGTGTTAATTCTGGTGGCCGCCTATCTTCTGTGGGTCGGTTCCCGCGCACCCGGCGGCGCTTTTCAGGCCGGGGCGGTACTCGGTGCGGCTGGTGTATTGCTGGTGCTAACGGGCTGGCGACCACACCCCGCATTCATGCAACTGCCCCTAAGACTCGTCTTGGTGGCGGGCCCGGGGTTGTTCCTCGTAACAGCGCTGGTCACGATCGTGACAGGGCAGCACTTGCTGGAATTCCCTCCGGAGCAGGCCCGAATTTCCATCGGGATCCTGGAGACCGCAGCGGCGTTCTCAATCGGCACCACTTTGTTCGCCTTATTCCTGGGTGAACGTCCCCACGACGAGGGTCGACAGTGAGCCCCGCATTCTTCTATGCACTGGTTGGGGTCGGTCTGTTTTGTCTCGGACTGTACGCTTTGATCGTTCACGCGCATCTGTTGCGTAAGATCTTGGCGATCAACGTGATGGGGAGCGGCGTGTTTCTCATTCTGGCAGCACTGGCAACGCGCACCGACAATGCAGTGCCGGGCCCGGTGCCTCACGCCATGGTGATTACCGGCATCGTGGTTGCCGTCTCGGCGACCGCATTTGCACTGATGCTGATGTTAAGAGTCGTAACGGAAACCGGACATGCGGAACTGCCAGATGAGCGGAGTGAATAACGCGGATGGGAACGCTCGTTACAGCGGTGCCCTGGGACGTCGTTCTTATCATCCTGCCGTTGCTCGGCGCACTTGCGTGTTTCGTCTGGCCGCGCGTGGCCAGGAGCTTAGGACTGACGACGGTGTTCGCCATGGTCTTGTCAGTTGCCGGTTTGACCGTTCGGCTAATTACAACGGGCGCCTACCGCCACACGGTAGGCGGCTGGGGTGCGCCGCTTGGAATCGAGCTTGTTGCTGATGGCTTAAGTCTGCTGATGCTGGCTGCGAGCGGCGTAGTTGGTTTTGCAATCAGCATTTATTCCACGGCGTATTTTCAATCTAAACAGTTGGTGCATTTTTGGCCACTGTGGTTGTTTCTGCTAGCGGCCCTTAATGCACTGTTTCTTTCGGCCGATATCTTCAACCTTTATGTGACCCTGGAACTCACAGGGCTCGCGGCCGTAGCGTTGACAGCATTGTCAGGCGGCAGGGGCGCCACGATCGCGGCGATGCGTTACCTGCTGGTGACGTTGCTTGGATCGTTGTCTTACTTGCTTGGTGTTGTACTGATCTACCATAGCTTTGGCAGCGCGGACATGGCGATCCTTGCTCAGCGAGTGACGTCGTCCCCGGCAGTTTGGTCGGCACTGGCACTAATGAGTGCCGGACTCGCGCTTAAGACCGCGCTTTTTCCGTTGCATTTCTGGTTGCCGCCCGCGCATGCCAGTGCGCCAGCGCCGATTAGCGCTGCGTTATCTGCGCTCGTCGTCAAAGCCTCTTTCTACGTTTTGCTGCGTCTCTGGCTCGACGTTTTTCCCACGAGTAGCGAGGTGCCCGGCCAACTCTTCGGCGTGCTTGGCGCAGCCGCTATTCTATGGGGCGGTGTGAAGGCGTTACGCAGCACGCGGCTCAAACTTTTGATTGCCAATTCGACAATCATGCAATTGGGCTACCTGTTTTTGGCCTTCCCATTGGCCACGACCGCTGCCTGGAGGGGAGCCCTCTATCTATTGCTATCGCACGCTCTGGCAAAGGCGGCCATGTTTCTGGCGGCCGGAAACATCATGCAATTCTCCGGACATGATCGCATAGCGGATCTCGACCGCCTCGCCCAACGATTGCCACTGACGCTAGCCGCATTTGCACTGGCCGGCGTCAGCATTGTTGGATTGCCACCCAGCGGAGGATTCGTTGCGAAATGGCTAATGGCCGAGGCTTCGCTGAATGCGGGGCAATGGTGGTGGGCAGTTTTATTGATCCTCGGTAGTCTGCTGGCCGCTGCTTATGTCTTCAAAGTAGTCGGTCACGCCTTCACACAAGCCGAAGCGCCTCACCCGACGACGGCGGTACCGCCGGTTATGGAGTGGACCGCGCTCGCATTGGCCTTAGCCGCCATCCTATTGGGGCTTGTCGCGCCATGGCCTCTGGAGTGGATGGACATCGGCGGCCCGTTCCTGGGCGGTTCCGCGAGGTGAACGCGAGCGCTGCACTGCCACTGTTTATTCTTGCAAGTTCTCTGTTGCCGGGTTTGGTGATCTTCTTTTTACCGGAGTCGAGCATCAGGATTCGGACCACGCTGAATCTGTCAGGTGCGCTACTCAAGTTGGTGCTGGTTGCCGTGATGGCGTGGGGTGTCGTGAATGGCGCCAACTATGAAACCCGCCTGCCGTTATTGCCCGAACTGGATTTTGTATTGCACGCCGACGCGCTGTCGCTCCTCTTTGTTTCGTTGTCGAGTGTCCTTTGGCTGCTCACCACTGTCTATGCCATCGGCTACCTCGAAGACTCTCCCCATCGTAGCCGATTTTTCGGCTTCTTTAGTCTGTGCGTGACGGCAACAGTCGGCGTGGCGATGGCCGGTAACTTGATCACGTTTCTGTTTTTCTACGAGATGCTCACCCTGGCCACGTACCCGTTGATCGTGCATCGCGGCACTGACGTGGCACGACTGGCGGGACGGACCTACTTGCGCTACACAATTTCCGGCGGTGCTCTGTTGCTGTTTGGAACCGTGTGGCTTTACAGCGTGTGCGGCACCCTGGAATTCACCTACGGTGGCTTTGTGTCCATTTCAGAGACTGCAGCAGCAAACCGGAAAACACTGACTGCCATCTTTGTTTTGTTGATTGCCGGTCTGGGGGTGAAGGCGACATTGGTGCCGTTGCACGGGTGGCTGCCATTGGCCATGGTGGCACCGGCTCCAGTGTCGGCGCTATTGCACGCGGTGGCTGTGGTCAAGGCAGGTGCCTTCGGGATTGTACGAGTGATCTATAATGTTTATGGCATTGAAACTGCCGTCGATCTTGGTGTGACCCTGCCGCTGGCGATACTGGCGGCACTGACTATCATCTACGCCTCAATTCGAGCCTTATTCCAGGACGACCTTAAACGTCGACTGGCGTACTCGACGATCAGCCAGGTGTCTTACATCACTTTGGGCGTCGCCATTGTCGGACCGCTTGCCACCATCGGCGGGATCGTTCATCTGGTCCATCAGGGATTGATGAAGATCACCCTGTTCTTTTGCGCAGGGAATCTGGCGGAGACACTGGGCATCCACAAAATCAGCGATATGGATGGGGTTGCGCGTCGCATGCCCTGGACTATGGCTGCCTTCACTTTGGCTGCTCTCGGCATGATCGGCATTCCGCCGCTCGCCGGCTTCGTCAGCAAGTGGTATCTCGGAAGCGGAGCTATGGAGGCGGGCCATGACTGGATTATCGTTGTCCTGGTCGCCAGTAGCGTACTTAACTCGGCCTATTTTCTACCGATTATTTACGCGGCCTGGTTCAAGGAAGCAAAGGGCACGTGGTCTGACGAACGACCCTGCGGGCGATTGGAGACCCGCTGGATGTTGCTATTTCCGCCACTGGTCACCGCGCTCCTGGTATTGGCTGTCGGTTTGCTGGCGAATGTTCCGTTTAGCCCCCTCGAGTGGGCGCGCCTGATAACCGCGCGGGAATACGGACCATGAGCGGAGAAATGGTTGCCGCATCGTACCTCGAGTCCTTAGTGCTCCTGATGGTGCCCCTCCTGCCGTTGGTCACGGCTGTGGCGCTGTTGCCGCGGCGCTGGCGAGGGCGGGTCGTTCAAATAGCGCCCTGGGTGTCATTGCCTGCTTTGATCGCTGCCGCGGTCTCGTCAGAAGCAATGCTGGAACTGCCTTGGCTGTTCCTTGGAAGCCGTTTTGGAGTTGACGGCGTCGGCAGGGTCTTCCTGTTTTTCTCGGCAGTATTGTGGCTGCTGGCGGGCATCTACGGACGAAGCTACCTGGCGACAGATCCCGGGCGCGTGCGATTCTTCGCTTTTTATCTGCTGACTATGAGTGGCAATCTCGGGCTAATCGTTGCCCAGGATGTACTCAGTTTTTACCTTTTCTTTGCATTGATGAGTTTCTCATCATACGGCCTGATTGTGCACAAACGTGACGCACAAGCACTGCGCGCAGGGCGCGTCTACATCTACCTCGTTGTGCTGGGTGAGGTGCTACTGTTCACCGGCTTCGTAGCGGGCACCTGGCACGCGGGAACGTCGAGTCTGGACCAATTCGCGGTCACCGCGCAAAGCAACATGGTCATTGGCCTCTTGCTCGCAGGGTTCGGCATCAAAGCCGGCGCGCTACCAATGCATGTCTGGTTGCCGCTCGCGCACCCGGTCGCACCCACTCCCGCCAGTGCGGTGCTGAGCGGCGCCATAATCAAGGCAGGGCTTCTGGGCTGGCTGCGGTTCCTGCCGCTGGGGCAGGCGGCGTTGCCCGAATGGAGTTTACTGTGTATCGCCGCCGGTCTTGGCGCTGCCATTTACGGTGTGTTGGTGGGCCTGTTGCAGGACGAGCCAAAGACCGTCCTGGCCTATTCGAGCATCAGCCAAATGGGTCTCATGACGGTCGGTGTGGGAGTCGGTATGGCGGCACCCGAAATATGGCCACTATGTCTGTCGACTGTCCTGATTTACGCACTGCACCACGCTTTCGCCAAGGGCGCCCTTTTCCTCGGCGTCGGCGTGGCGGCCGCCACCGGTAGCGCCGCGAGCGAGCGCCGGTCGGTCGTTGCCGGCCTGTTACTACCGGCCCTCGCAATAGTCGGCCTGCCGTTCACAAGTGGCGCCGTTGCCAAGATCGGCTTGAAATCGTTGACCTATGTGCTGCCAGCACCCTGGTCTCACTGGATAGCGATCGTTTTGTCACTCATCGCCGTCGGCACGACATTCTTGATGGCACGTCTTCTGTATCTTGTGTGGCATCAGGGGTCCGATCGGTCACGGCAAGCGACCGGACTTTGGCTGCCCTGGATAGTCTTGCTGAACGTCGTGGCATTCTCTATCTGGCTGTGGCCCGAGGCTGACAACCTGGCCCTGCAATCACTATCTGTCGCTGAGTTTTGGCAGGCTTTGTGGCCACCAGGCGTCGGCGCAATAGGCGCTTGGGCAGCGTGGACACTTGCCCGCAAATCGCCCGTCAAGCTAGCTCTCCGGATTCCTGCCGGCGATATTCTGAGTGTGGCGATATGGCTTTCAAGCCGGCTTGGCCAAGCTTGGTCTGTCTCAGCCCATCGATACCGTCAGCACACGAGAGACCGGGAATTTGATTGGCACCGAACGATTACTGGACTAAGGGCATTCGACGGTGATTGGCTGCTCGAAATCTGGTTTCGGCGTTGGGAAATCTGCGGAGTTATTTTCCTATCCATGCTTTTGCTTATCTTCGTTATGCTGGCATTGGCTTGATACTATCCGCCTCGAACGTTTCAGGGCACGGTGATGGCAGCGTTCGCGGTACGCAGTGTCGTAAACCAGACCCGTCGCTCCTTTCTTTGCGACACGTACCAAAGTGCTAAGGGCTATCTGTTTCGCGATAGTAGGGAAAGTCCACAACCGGTCACCCAATAACACTACGAATTACACCACGATCAAATCGAGGGCAGCATAATATCGAGTATGATCACTCTGCTTTTTGAAGTGCGTGATAGGGCACGACTCGGCAAATAATGTATCCATTTCTTTTTTCGACGTGCACGGAGAAATTAGGGAGCTTGTATGTTTTCGCTTACGGCAATTATTGGCGTCGCTGTTTTCCTCGCTGGCGCGTCAGTTATGTTCCATTATGAATGTCTCTGCCTGCTCGAACGAATGGTGGAATCCTTCGGTTCTCATCGCCGACGATTGCTGGCAACAATGATCGGTCTGTTGCTTGCGCACATCGTAGAAATTTGGTTTTACGCCGGTGCTTATGCACTGTTAGGGAACTACCCAGGCTTTGGAATGATTCACCTGGCCCTTGCAGGTGGCAGTTCCCCATTCGATTCGGTTTATTATTCCGCAATGGTCTATACGACCGTTGGGTTTGGCGACATGGTGCCAAGCGGTGGGCTCCGGCTGATTACCGCGACAGAGGCGTTAGTCGGCCTGTCCCTTATTACCTGGTCGGCTTCGTTTACGTTCTTCCAGATGCAAGCCGCGTTCGGAAAAAGAAATTCCTAGCTGCGGCGCTCGGCGCCGATTATCCGTATCGTTACGCGTGCTCGTTATTTCCAAAAACGCAGGCTGATATCCATTCCTTAACTATGTGTCAAACGTTAAGGGCCGATTAATCGGAATATTCGGCATGCTGATTTGTAGTTCGACCAGCGACCTGCAAGTAAAGCTGAAGGGGCCGTATCGGTCCGAATTTCTGCGGAAGATTCGAGCGATTCAGCTATATCTGGTTGTGTAATGCAGCGAAAGAATGTACCGAGTGGACTGTCGTTCCACGATGCGATCTCGGGGCGGCTTGGTTACCAGCCAGGCCATCGATCTTTTGCCCGTCGTTGGCTATTCGGTGAATGTGGCAGTTTTGCGGTAGTCAGCCCTGCAACGTACTGCAATGTTGTCCGTAGACGCCCCCTGATCAATCAATAAAAACAACCAGTCAACATCCGACATCTGGTTTCGGGAGGCTGGGCCTACTCAATGGATACGCTGTTCCATCCGAATTCATTGGCGAGAATTCATGCTCGCTCAAATCTTCGATCTCTAACTCTCTATACACCAATCGATCAATTCGCCTAACTAATAACTGCCCCGACCAATTTCTCCTTTTCCAGATCAATCCTTTACAGTTTCCCCAACCCGGCCACTGTCTTTTTGTGGGGATTTTTTCGAGGCCCGCAATTGTCCCTCTCGAAGAGCCTAAGCAGTTGAGTCAGCGGTTAACGCCACTGCCTGAGTATGGCAGCTGCCTGTTGCCCGCGGTTGACCCACAAACGAAGACCAGGCATGTGTTTTGTCAGGAATCCCCGCTGTCTGGTTGGGGCGCGGCTAAAGTCATAAAATGACAGCGCTGTCGTAATTACACCCGATTTTGATTACTATGGAATTTGATTTGGACAGTTGATAACGTCAGGAAAGATAGCGGATGCGTAAATCGACCATTGACGACGTCGCCGCAATGGCCGGTGTTTCGATAAAGACCGTATCCCGTGTTGTGAATAACGAACCCAATGTTCGTGACAGCACGCGGCAGCTCGTGCTGGAAGCTGTTCGGAAACTCAATTATAGGCCGAGCGCGTCGGCGCGTAGCCTTGCGGGCAAACGCTCATACCTGATCGGACTTTTATACGACGATCCAAGCCTCTATGAAAACCCAAGTTCCAACTATATTGTCAATATTCAGCAAGGTGCACTAAGAGTTTGCCAATCGGAAGGCTACGACCTCGTGATTCATCCCTGTGATTACAGGGACAAGAATCTCAATAAAGAAATCCGGTCTCTTATTGATCACTCAAGAGTCGACGGGCTAATTCTTACGCCGCCACTGTCCGATATGGACTCGCTGCTAGCCACAATCAAGAAGACCGGGACGCCGACTGTCACTATATCTTCGGGAATTTTGTCTGAGTCACAGACGACTGTCTCTACAAACGATCGGACAGTGTGCTCGGCAATGACGGAGTATCTTGCCTCACTAGGCCACACAAAAATCGCCTTCATCACCGGAAATCGCGATCACAAAGCGCTGGAAAAACGCTTCGAAGGTTATCAGGATGGCCTGAAGAATGCCGGGCTTAAGTTTCGTAGGAATTTGGTCATCGAGGGCGATAACTCATTCAGTTCGGGTGAGGATTGCGCGAAAAAGTTGCTTAGGCGCAAAGACCCGCCGACGGCAATCTTCGCTGCCAATGACGACATGGCCACCGGCGTAATACGCGTCGCCCATCAGATGGAAATCAAAATACCGGAAGATCTATCTATCTCGGGATACGACGACATCCCGCTGGCACAACAAATCTACCCATCTCTGACAACAATCAGACAACCTGTTCGATCGATGGCGGAAACAGCGGTCCAGTTGCTCATGGATCAGGTTCGCTCAAGACCGGCAGCCGATAAACCGCGCACGATTGACGCGTGCTTGAGAATAAGAGAGTCCACCGGGCCTGCGCATTCCGGTTCGGGTTAGAGTTCCCAGGGCATTGATCAAGGTTACGGATCGGCGATTTGGAGCCCTTTGGCGTCCGGTCCGCTGACAGGCAAGTACCACGATGGAATCCCAGGTGACAGGTGTTGTGCCCTTGAAGAACTCGACTGGCTGCATGATCATCTGACCGATACTGAACGATTGGCCAAAGTGTCGGCACTTAAGCCATTGGCAGAATAATTGGGTGCAAGTCTCGCGCAACCCCCATTGGCCTGGTGTCTGCAAACCCGGCGTGTAAGTTCAGTTATTACCGATGCATGTCGAACGGATCAAGTACACGAGAACATGAAGGCGATTCAATTCGTGGTCAGCTTCACACCTGATCTGATGAGTGAGATCGCTAGCATATTCGGGATAGTGATAGTGTAGGGATGCAGTCGCAAAGTGTGAGTAGCTAGCTAGTAGCTGGAGGCGGCTCAACAGGGTGTTGCCAGACCCGGCAATGATAGAACATCCATGTTCTATCCAGCAGTCTTCAAATCAGAAATTGGCACGAATGCCAAGGGTATAGCGGGGATCCTGGTCATTCTCGAACAAGTACTGATCGCGGTAGCGGCCACGTTGCTGCTGATCTTCTCCCGTTATATTCAGCGCCTCAAATGTCACCTGGTACGTGTCGCCGAAGTTATAGGAAGCACTCAGGTCAAACTGCAGGAATTCCTTGAAATAGACAGGCTCATTCGTTGCACGTAGCTGGTTTTCAGCGAAAAGAAACTCGTCACGCCAATTGGCTGCCGCGCGTATAGAAAACAAGTCGGTTTCGTAGAAGCCAACAAGATTTGCAGAATCACTCAAGCCAATCAATATTGCCTGTTGCTGAAAGTTGCTGGGGTCATACTCAGCATCGCTCGATACGATCGTGTAGTTTGCCTGCATGCCGAAACCAGAATCACCGAACATATGTTGTACGGCCAGCTCCCAACCATCGACGGATCTCTCCGCTGAGTTCAGCGGTCGGGAAAAGGCAAATATTGCCTCCGGATCGCCTGGCTGACTCGTAACCGGAATGTCCGGATCACCCGGAAGTGAGGGAACAAAGCGGCCTTGAGGATCCAGTAGCGGACTGCCATTGCTATCGAGGAATACATCGTTCACGACGTCGGTCACGATATAGTCATCCACCTTCTTGTAAAAGAAGGTCAAGGTTGCATAGCTGCCTGCGTCGTAGTACCACTCGAGAGCGACGTCGAAGTTGTCTGAGCTATACGGGCTTAGACCTGGGTTACCGCCGGCGGCGGTGCTGGTACCTGGGCGATAGTCACTGACGGTGGCGATGGGTCGAAGCGCATTCAGGTCCGGACGGGCAATCGATTTGCCGTACGATACACGCGCGATAATGTCCTCTACAGGTTCAATCTGGAAATCAAGCGACGGCAAGAATACCTCGTAGCTACCATTAACCGCGAACAGCTCCGGCACAGCAGCCGGGTCGAAATTTACGACACCTTCGGTAGAGGTCGTGATGGTAAGGGACGACGGGAACGTCTGGAATGCCGACCCGGTTACGTCCGTATCTTCATAACGAAAACCGGCAGAAACCCTTGCCGGCATTCCACCAATATCGAGATCAGTTTCCAGATTAAGATAGAGCGCCAGCGACTCCTCGGAGGCGCCAAAGAATGTCGGTGGGTTCGCAGCCACTATGTCGCTGATCTGAGTTGGGAAAGTTTGTGCTACCAGGGCATTAACAGGAAACTGATTGACCACGTTAAATCCGCTGGGTGCATTGATGATATCGCGCGTCAAAACCGAGCTACACCCATTACAATCGTCCAGGTTCTGGAAGACGAAGCCACTCGAGAGTGCATTGGTTTCCACCTGGTAGTCCGTGTAAGAAGCACCGGCAGATACCACGACATCATCGAAATCCCAATTTGCGTCCAATTGAAACTGATCGACGGTATTGTCGACGGCGATTCTGCGAATAACCGAGCCCAGCGGAGAAAAACCGTCTACATCCTGAAACTCTGTAACGCCGGGTCGCGGCGCACCGCCACCAAATTGGTCTTCCCCACGAAAAGCGCCAGAATCGTCGACAGCAATAGTGACACCTCGAGGGTCATAAGCCAGATCAAAATTAATGCCGAGCGGGCCCTGTAGTATCTGGGTATTGTCGCTTATCTCGCCACCCGGCTGACTTACGGCTTGAGACGAGTGGGCATCGAACGTGAGATTGAGTGTGTCATTCACTTGCCAATCGAGATTCAAGCCGAATGAGTCATTCTCGATGACCAGCTCATTTTCATAAACAATCGAGTCAGCACCGATGGCCCCAACGTTGCTTGTGCGGCTCGCGCTGGCAACGGAAAAATTGTTAGTCAGCGTGGTATTTTCAACACCGTCCGCCACGACCCCGAACAAGCCGGTCTGATAGCGGTCCTGGTTACGATCGAACCGGGACAATACATAGTCCACGGTAACAACAACTTCATCGTTTGGAGCGAACTGCGCGACGAACTGCGCGTTCGTGCGCTCTCGTTCATTATGCTGAATCTCGGAAATGTTGGTCACTGGCCTGTAGACGTAAGGTGCGCCGCCACAAGCAGAGCTCGGGTGATTACACCAGAACTCATACGGCCCATCACTATCCGTCGGGGATCCTTTAGGCTCATCTCTTAACCAGCCATCCGAGTGCGTAGATAGCTCGCTAAAATCACGCTTGGCGTAAGAAAAGTTAGCCAGCAGACCTACCGTACCATCAGCGATTACCGTCGAAAAAAGGCCGCCTAATTCCGGAGTAATCGAATCCCCTACCTCCACCGAGCTGTCATGGACCGCTGTCGCACTGAGCAGGATAGTTGTTTCAGCGTAATTGAACGGTCGGGCTGTAATAATATCCACCGTCGCACCCATACCACCAGAGGGCATGTTCGGCCGGGCGGTCTTGAATACGTTTACTCCAGTCACAGACTCAGACGCAATTTCAGCGAAGTTAAACGCGCGACTTTGCGTCGCTGATGAAATGCTCTCCTGCTCCGGCGAAGATGCTACTGGCATCTGCCGGCCGTTGAGCGTGACCATGTTGAAGTTTGGCCCCAGGCCGCGCACGGTTATCTGATTGCCTTCGTTATTCCGGCGGTCGATCGAGACGCCAGTGATACGCTGCAATGACTCAGCCAGGTTCGTATCCGGGAACTTTCCAATGTCCTCGGCGCTAATCGCGTCGACAACCCCGGACTCATTGCGCCTGACATCCATCGAACGAGTCAGTGAACTGCGAATTGCAGTCACTACCACTTCTTCTATTACGGCGTCCTCGGGCACATTCTGTGCGTAGCCCAAATTCAATACGGACAGAAACAGAATTGTTGTTAGGATGCGACCAAGTGTTTTGTGTGTAGCACCCAATTTTGTTGTTTTGTATGTCAATCCGTACATTTAAAGCCCCCTGACATTTATCTAAATCTAGATTGAATGACTGTTTCATCCCCGATCTGTTGCGGATATGCGCGGTAAATTTGTCCTGGAATTCGTCAATTTTTTATGACAACGCTGTCATAGAAACATTTATATGCCATACTGACAGCGCTGTCAATAATAATCGTTATCATGTCTTTGTGGCACTGATCTCGGACCCGATTCAACGTGTGCAAGTCGTTGTTGTAACGCTAGATAGGAGTAATTTTGTATGGGGGCCGGCGAGATAATGGGCTGATAGTCGCCTATTGCGACAATGACGGCAGCGATTTGCGTGAGACTTTCTTGGATCCGAATCGGTGCCCGAGGGGCAGAAAGACAGGGACTGGTTTGATGCCGGCTTATTCAGCTCGCTCGAACTCGTCAAATGGCAGGTCGCTGATCCTACGACGCATAGCTGAGACCGAATCCGAACGCAAACAATGGATCGTAGTCCGCATCGCCAACGTTCAGTTTTTGTTCGGCATCTTTCGGCCAGGAAAACGACAGGCGACCCTGAAAATCATAATCGCCGAACAACACCTCGGCAATGCCCTTCCCTTCAGAGCCCGGTAACCAGGCCGCTACAAAAGCACTGGAGCGATCGAGTTCCTGAGTGACAACGAGTGGCCTGCCCGATACCAGCACGCAGACGACGGGAATGCTCTGATCGCTGATTGACTGAATCGTTCTCAGATCCTCGGGATGAAGCTCTGCCAATTCCAGAGAACTGCCATAGGCCTGCAGCACCTTCATCTCCCCGCGAATCATCGAACCCGACTCGACGATGACGTGATCGCCAGCTCGAATATCGCCCATACCCTCCGCATAGGGATTTTCTCCGATGACGACGATCGCTATGTCATGACGGTCCGGCGACGCCGCGCTGCCGTCAACGCTAAGTTCGCAGCTGCTCGCATACTCATTGACGCCCTCCCAGACAGACGTGCCTCCCTGTATCGAATCGTTGCTGATCGTACCCTGCCATTCGACCGTGAAGCCGCCACATTGCGCGCCACGATTGTCCGCAAGGCGGCCTGCCACGAGGATTCGCGCCTGTTTCGATAGCGGGAGCACAGTGTCTTCGTTCTTCAACAATACAAGTGATTTTCGCACTGCTTCGCGAGCAATATCCCGATGCTCAGGCGAACCAAAGCACGCATCGTTTGACCAAACTCGCTCGGCAGGCCGCGGTTTGTCGAACAGGCCAAAGCAATATTTCACCGCCAGTATCCTGCGTACCGCATCATCGATTCGCTCCATGCTGACAGTGCCCTCATCAACAAGACGATGCAGATGTTCGATAAATGGCCGCCACTCGCCTCCGATCATGAACATGTCGATTCCGGCGTTGACACCCATCGCCACCGCCTCGCTATGATCGTCGGACAGGTAATTGATACCGTCCCAATCCGAAATGATAAAGCCTTCAAATCCGAGCTGACCTTTGAGAACGTCGGTCAGTAAAAATCGATGCCCATGGGCCTTGTCGCCATTCCAGCTGTTAAACGAGGCCATCACGGTCAGCACACCGGCGTCGATCGCTGGAAGATATGGCGCAATATGCAGTCTTTCGAGTTCCGCAAATGGCAGCGTTGTTTCACCCTGGTCCATGCCGTAGAGGGTGCCACCGTCACCCACCCAGTGTTTGGCACAGGCTACGACGCCATTGTCGCCAAGATCCCCCTGCATGCCACGCACAAATCGATCCGCGTAGCTCGCGACGATCGACGGGTCTTCTGCATAACTCTCGTAGGTGCGGCCCCAGCGATCATCACGCGCAACCGCGAGCGTTGGTGCAAATGTCCAATCGACGCCCGTTGCGAGAATTTCCTTCGCCGTTGCGGCTGCAATGCGTTCGATGAGATCCGGGTCACGGCTCGCACCCAGACCAATGTTGTGCGGAAATACCGTGGCGCCGAGTGTGTTTGCGTGTCCGTGTATCGCGTCGACGCCGTAAATCAATGGTATCGCCAGGTGCTCGGCATCCGCTTCCATGGACGCCATCCAGTAAGCATCGTTCATGTCTACCCAGTCAGCCGGCCGATTGTCCCCAGGACAGGATCCTCCGCCGCTCAAGACCGAGCCGATGTGATACTCCCAAATCTCCTTGGGCGTCACGAACGTGCGCTCGGCCTGAGTCATCTGGCCGATCTTCTGCGACAGGCTCATCTTTGCGAGCAGCGCGTTGACTTGTTCAACTGTTACGGGTGTATCCATTGACATACTCTTTTGTTTTTATCTATTGGTCGACGTAAAAGGGGATATTCGCGTGAGCCGCATGACCCTGGCCGTCATTCGCGTAGACGAACAGGCGGTAAGCTGCGGAATTCAACGGAGCGGTAATTTCAACTTGTTCTTCGCCGGGATTGCTGATCAGGCTATCGAGATTCTCAATTGACTCCTCAAAATCTCCACCCGCTTGCGTCGCGTCACTCTCCGGCTTGACTTCCCAGCGATATGTAAGAGGGTCGCCATCGTGATCGATGAGTTCGACGACGGCATCGTAGGACTGGCCTGCGCGCAACTTCACATTCTCTTCGGCAGTCCTGCCATCCAGAAGAAATGATTTGACGACCGGAGAACGATTGTCCGGCCAAGTTCCGTTCCAGATGTAATGCATGACGTCAACAGCTTCCGTCTCTTCGCCGGATTCTGTAAACAGCCCAAACCAGGTCGGCGTGCGCTCTTGCTTCTGGCCCCATAGAAATACGTATGAACCGATGAGGTTTCCCTCGAGGGGTTCGAGAAAGTTCCGGTATCCGTCCAGGTACGTTTCCGCTTTCCCTGAACTCGTTGCTTCGATCGGCGCGCCCCATTCTGTTTTGTCAACTTCCCAATAGCCGGTTGCACCCCACTCGGTGACAAAAAACGGCTTCACATAGCCTTTTTCTCTTAAGAACTCCGGCAAATCCGCAAGTGCGCCATAAACCTGGAAGCTAACAAAGTCGAGATCGGGTGCCCGCGTTTCGATGTCTGTGACAACATCCGCGTCTAAACCTGCGACAGTCGTCGTGGTGGGATGGTCGGGATCCAGCTCGTGAATCATCTTCGAGACATCATTGACCGCGTCGTAGACTTTTTCGTTGGTATAGTCGAAATTCAGCTCGTTACCGATGATCCATACGATCAATGCCGGGTGGTCACGATATTTCAATACTTCGCCGCGCGCCGCCTCAAGCTGAGCCGCGACTGCCTCGTGATCGTCATAGTCGAAGCCCCAATGTTCCGCACCGAGTTGCAGGCCAAGCGACACTGTGACCCCGTTTTCCAGCGCTTTGTCGAGAACTTCCTGCGCGGTCTCGACATCGTTGTTGGTGGTCCATGTGCGAATTGAGTTTCCACCGTGGGCAGCGAAAGAAACGATATCGCCGTACTCGAGCCCAGCACCCTTGATCAGGTACGGCTCACCGCCCCGCAGCAGCTGGAAGCCACCGTCTCTTGCGACAACTTCAACTTTTATCGCAGAAGATTCTTGACTTTCAAGGTCATTCTCACCGCATCCTTGCATGAAAACTCCTACCACGATTAGTCGGAGACAATTGACGGTTTTCTTCCCTACAGATCTCATCATGACCACCTGATCAATTGCGAACGAGCAGCGACTGCAGCTCTTCCAACGATTTTCCCTTAGTCTCGGGCAGCAACCGCATTACGATGACCAGGCCTACTACGGCGAACAATCCGTAGATAAGAAATGTTCCGGCGTTTCCAATGTTGGCGAGCTCCCACGGAAAGACAAGCTGCACGGAAAAACTGACGGCCGAATTGATCAGACCGACGAATGAAATAGCCAGTCCCCGAATCCTGTTTGGAAATAGTTCGGAAAACAGAACCCACATGATCGGGCCGATTGACAATGCAAAGCTCGCGACGAAGCCCAGAATGCCAACAAGAATGAGGGTTGAATTCATGTTGATCGCAGCGGCTATCAGCGCCGACTCGTCGTTCTTTAAAACCTCGTCACCCACTGTTTCCGATAGCGCTCGTTTGTACTCAATATCGCTGTTGTAGGTTGTGTCCTTTATCTGCTCAATCTGGCTTCGCTCGATTGAATCCGGCAGCCCATCGATCGACTCAGCGGTTAGCGTGTAGGTTGCCGCTCCGAAACCATATGCCAGCGTTAACATGCAGACCGCAATACCGGCGAGCCCGAAACCCAGTAGCGGTCGCCGTCCCAGCTTGTCAATCAATAGTATGGCAACGACAGTAAAGACGAGGTTTACGACTCCCACCAACACCGCCTGCATGAACGACGCGTCCGTGCCGATGCCCGACTGTTCGAAGATCATGGGCGCATAAAAGAAGACTGAATTGATGCCTGTGATCTGCTGCAGGATCGCGACTGAAATGCCGATCGTCATCACCAGTTTCATGGACGGGCGAAATAGTTGAGCGAGTGAGACCTGCTCTTTCTCCGCTTCTGCCAATAAGCTGTCGTGCACGGCTTTGAGGTCCGCGGTGGCTTGTTCTTCGCCACTGACGTGTTCAAGAATCTCGAGCGCATCCTCGTCCCTGCCTTGCATTGCGAGCCATCGCGGGCTCTCCGGAACCGCGTACAACGCAATGAAATAAATTATGGCAGGCAGAGTTTCGAGACCGAGCATCCAGCGCCAGTTCCAGTCGTCAAGCCTTAAAGTGCTGGCCCAGCTCAGATCTGATTGCCCGAGGTCAAGAATCAGGTAGTTGGTGAAAAAGGCAACCGATATACCAATCACGATATTCAATTGATTGAACGAAACCATACGACCACGCTGTGCCGCTGGCGCGATCTCCGCGATGAACATCGGCGCGATGATGAGTGCCGCACCCACTCCGAATCCGCCGATCATTCGCGCAATTACAAGCGAGATGAAATTCGGCGCAACGGCCGACGCGATCGCGGACACCGAGAAAAGCACAGCCGCAATTCGCAGTACCGGCCTGCGACCGATTCGATCACTCAAGGGTCCGGCAACCATCATGGCCATCGTAGCTGTCAGCGTAAGCGACGCGACCGCCCAACCGAGTTCAATTTTGCTGAGATTGAATTCCGGTTCGATGAATTTCACCACGCCGGATATGACCGACGCATCAAAGCCCATCAGAAACCCGCCCAGTGCGACTATTAACGCGACGGTTACTGTGTAACGCGTATTCTCATTCACAGAATCATGTCTATTCGCTAATCGCTTGCAACGATCTCGAATTCGCCTTGAAGTTCGGCATTGGAACTACCACCTATCCAGAAATGGAAACGACCTGGTTCCGTCTTCAGCTGCATATCCCGGCCGTAAAAAGCCAGATCATCGGTATGCAGCTCAAATTCAACGATTTCGCTCTGACCAGGGCCAAGTCGTACGCGTTTGAAACCTTTCAGTTCTTTTACCGGTCGGGTGACGCTGCCGACGAGATCACGAACATATAGCTGCACGACCTCTTCGCCGGCGGCATCGCTCGCATTAACCAAATTAGCGCTGACAGTTAATTTGTCTCCCATGCGAATCTCAGAGTGGCTCGTATTCAAGTCGTAATACTCAAAATTCGCGTAGGACAATCCGAATCCGAATTCGAACAAAGGCGTGAAACCGGCATCGAGGTGAAACGCGGTCATGCCGAGCGAAGTTTGTGGCGCATGCGAATCAATATCATCGATGTGCGTGATGTCATCGGCTGACGGCGGCTTACCCGTATTCTTTTGGCTATAGTAAATCGGGATCTGACCTACCATACGAGGGAACGTCGCCGGGAGCTTTCCGGATGGTGATTCAATGCCAAACAAAAGATCAGCAATCGCTGGTCCTCCCATCGTCCCTGGATGCCAGGCAAACAATATTGCATCTACCTCATCGACAATGTTCGTTAGTGTCAGCGGCCTGCCAGCCAGAATCACGGCTATGACCGGCTTTCCGGTTTCCCGTATGCGGCGCACGAGTTCTGCCTGATCTCCCGGTAGATTGATGTCCGCGCGTGAGTGCGCCTCGCCGGAGAGGATCGATTCCTCACCAAGGAAAAGGATTGCCGCATCCGAGTCACGCGCGATCTCAACGGCCTCGTCGAATGCCCCGCTGACCTTGCTCCGCGAGTTTTCCATCGCACGTACATAGCGAACATCGATATCGTGGCCGACCAGGCTGTGGATCGCATGCATCGGCGTTATGCTGAGTTCTCTATCGCCATCGAAAATCCATGTACCCAGCTGTTGGTAAGGCGCGTCAGCAAGCGGACCGATTAGTGCCACGGATTTCATGCGCTCGGCCGACAGCGGTAGCGTGCGGTTGTCGTTTTTGAGCATGACGACGCTCTGCAATGCCGCTGTCCTCGCAGTCGCGAGCGCATGTTCGTTCGCAATTTCCGGAAGTTTACCCGGATCCGTATATGGGTTTTCGAACAGCCCCATGCGGAATTTCGCGCGCAAGACATTTGCAACGGCGGTATCAATAGTACTGATGTCGACTCGGCGATCTTCGACCAGTTCGGCGAGAAAGTGGATGTAGGCATCTCCCGCCATTTCCATGTCGACACCCGCCGTTACGGCTTCAAACGCAGATTCTTTGTCATTCTCTGTCAGCCCGTGGATCTGTAGCTGACGAACCGAGTCCCAGTCGCTGACGACAAAACCATCAAAATCCCATTCTTCCCGCAATATTTGGCGCAGCAGGAACTCGTTGCCAGTTGCCGGAATGCCGTTTAGATCGGAGAACGACGTCATCAAGGTCGTCACGCCGGCATCGACGGCTGCCTTGAACGGCCGCAAGTAGACGTTTCGAAGTTTGTGCTCCGGAATGTTGGTGGTCGCATAGTCGCGACCACTTTCGACGGCGCCATAGCCTGCGAAGTGCTTGGCGCAGGCAGCAATCGACCCAACCGCAGAAAGATCGTCACCCTGGAAACCGTCGACCATCGCAACGGCAAGTTCGCTTGCAAGGAATACGGACTCACCAAGGCTCTCGGCGATGCGGCCCCATCTTGCGTCGAGTGAAATATCGACCATCGGAGCGAAAGTCCAGTTCACGCCAGCGGTTGCAGCCTCGAGAGCCGCGACGCGAGCACCGGCCCTGACAATCTCAGGATTCCAGCTGGCCGCCTGTCCCAACGGAATTGGCATTACCGTCTTGAATCCGTGTATTACGTCGCGGCCAACCATAAGTGGAACGCCAAGTCGACTTTCCTCGACTGCAATCCGTTGCAGTTCATTAATCGCATCTAAATCTACGACGTTCAGCACCGAGCCAATGCGCCCGGCTCGCAGTCCTTCGGCGAGATAATGAGGCGCATAGCCTTCGCCCGCATTGAGCTGACTCATCTGACCAATCTTCTCATTCAGCGTCATTTCGTCCAGCAGTTCGAGGATCCGCTGCTCGATCCCATGCGAATCACTCAACTCATTTGCAAATGTACTACTCATTGACATTGTCACCAGTTGGACGCAAATCGCGGCCTTAGAACATCGTATGGAGTCGAGCAAATCCGAAATACCCAGAAACCGAATTTTATTGCCATGAAGATCCGCTCCGGAGCCAATTCGCTCAGCAGCTTACGGAATTTGGGTCTTGCCAGGTCTCTGTATCGCAGCGAGTCACCGCCATCTTCCCGATCCGAATAATGATTGCGATTGTTATTTTGGCAGCACTATTGCACAGCGTTTTAGCAATATTTGACAGCGCTGTCAATTTCATGGACGATGAATTACAAGGCTTTGTGCCACCATGACAACCAGTTGCGTTTACAGATGAAACATGCCGGTCACTTTGCATTAGCGCTTAGAGTTCGAACGCTTTGAATCGCCGATTGATTAATGCGTCCACGGCATTTGCCCTTGTTTCGCCCGGCGGCGGCCACGTATCCGTACCTGACTCGATGAGCGGGAGACAGGATGACGTACGGACTACCGGGCCAGTCGCACGGGAAATAGGAGCCTGACATGTCCGGCGACGTACAACCCCTGAAGTTTGGAGAAAAACTGGGCTACGGCCTGGGAGATAGTGCCTCAAACTTCTTTTTCCAGGTTTTCAACATCTTCCTCCTGTATTACTACACCGATATTTTCGGGCTCTCACCCGCGGCTGTAGGCACGATGTTCATTGTTACCAAGATCGTTGACGCCGCAAGCGATCCGATTATGGGGTTGATCGCCGACCGAACCAATTCACGCTGGGGAAAGTTCCGGCCATATTTGCTTTGGGGAGCCATTCCGTACGGTGTCTGCGGTTACGCAATGTTCGCCAATCCTGATTTCTCGGAATCCGGGAAACTCATCTATGCATATGTCACTTATACGTTGATGATGCTGGCCTACACTGCAATCAACGTGCCTTACTCCGCACTGTTGGGGGTGATATCGTCCTCCTCGATCGAGCGAACCAAGGTTGCCAGTTACCGGTTTATCTGCGCATTCTCTGCCGCCTGGATAATAGGCACATTCGTGACCCCTCTAAAAAACATCCTCGGAAGTGGTGACGAGGCGGCTGGTTTTCGAATGACGATGATCATATTCGCGGTGATCTCTATAATCTTGTTCTGGGTAACCTTCGCCACGACGAGGGAACGCGTCGCACCGACACAAACCAATTCCAACGTAAAATTGGATTTTAAGGCGCTACTTGGCAATGGACCCTGGATCGCCCTGTTCCTGGCCGCGATATTCACGCTAATGAACGCCGCCGTGCGCGGCGGCACCTTGCTTTACTACTTCAAGTACTACGTCGGTGACGACGGCACCCCAATCTTCCTCATATTCGACAAAACAGCGATTTTCATGTCATTAGGTTTGATAGCAATGATCACGGGCATAGCCCTGACGAAAACGCTCAGTGAACACTTCGAAAAACGAAGTTTGCTAATTTTTCTGACCCTGCTCAACGCTACGTCCATGGCACTTTTTTACATCATACCGCCGGATCAATATTGGACGATGGTGGCCGTAAACTGCCTGGGTTCTTTGTTCATTGGACCGACCCCGGCACTGGTCTGGGCCATGTACGCGGATTGCGCGGACTATGGCGAATGGAAATCCGGTCGACGCACCACCGCCCTCGTCTTTTCCACCCTGCAATTCGCGCAGAAAATGGGATTAGCGGTTGGCGCGGGCCTTGCAGGTATCATTTTGTCGCTCTTCGGTTTTGTTGCCAACGAGGTACAGACAGGCACTTCATTAGCCGGCATTCGCTTCATGTTCAGCATTTTTCCCGCGCTACTCGCAATTATGGGAGCAGCCGCAATTGTCTTCTACCGTATTAACTCCGTCACGATTAAACAAGTCGAGCAAAGCCTGACGGAACGACACAGAGCTGCAGCCGGATTGGAAGTGGCATCGACCGCATCTTGACAATGGACGGCGACGGCAAGACGTCTCCAATTTCCCAAAGGGTCCGACAATGGCACAACTCCTTCCGGTCGATACCTTCGACCTGATAATTTTTGGCGGCACGGGCGATTTGGCAATGCGCAAGCTGTTGCCCGCCATGTATCACCGTGCGCGTGATGGCCAGATTACGGCTAGCAGCCGTATTATCGCTGTCGGCCGCGGCGAGATGTCGCGCGAACGTTACCTGGCGTTGGTCGACGAAGCCTTGAAGGCGAACCTCAAAGACGGCGAGTACGAAGTGCACGAGTGGAATGCATTCGAGGCTCGACTCAGTTATATCAATGCGGACGCGTTGGATCACAAAACCTGGACCGATCTTTGTGCTTCTTTGTCAGGCGAGCATGATCGGACCCGAGTTATTTACCTGGCAACAGCGCCGCAGCTATTTGGCGCCATTGCCACGGGCTTTCACGAAAATAGATTAATTACCGACAACACGCGAATCGTGCTCGAAAAACCCGTTGGGCACGACCTGGAGTCTGCCCGGGTCATCAATAACGAAGTCGGTCGATGCTTTGAAGAGAATCAGATCTTTCGCATCGATCATTATCTTGGCAAGGAAACAGTTCAGAATCTGCTTGCGCTCCGATTTGGCAATACCTTGTTCGAACCACTCTGGCGGCGCGGCGTCGTCGACCACGTACAGATTACCGTTGCCGAGGAACTGGGTGTCGGCGGCCGCATCGATTTCTACAACAACACGGGTGCGTTGCGCGACATGGTACAAAACCACATGTTGCAACTTGTGTGCCTGGTTGCGATGGAAGCCCCAAGCAGCCTCGACCACGACGCCGTACGCGACGAAAAACTGAAAGTCTTGCGTGCCTTAAGACCCATTACGTCTGATAACGTCAAGGCTCATACAGTTCGTGGACACTATACCGCTGGCGCGATAAACGGTACGACGGTGCCCGGCTACGCCGAGGAACTTGGCGATGAAATAAGCAACGCAGAGACATTTGTTGCGCTGAAACTTGATATAGAAAACTGGCGCTGGTCTAACGTGCCATTTTATCTGCGTACGGGAAAGCGTCTCAACATCAAGCACTCCGAGATCGTCATCCAGTTTCGCGAAGTACCGCATTCCATTTTTCCGGACCTCACCCGGGACATTGTTGCGAATCGCCTGACAATCCGCCTGCAACCAGATGAAGGCGTTAATCTTTCGGTGATGGCAAAAGAGCCCGGTCCGGGTGGCTTTGCACTGCGCCCGGTTTCTCTTGACTTGAGTTTTGAGGAGACGTTTGGCATTCGCTACCCTGATTCCTACGAGCGGCTGCTGATGGAAATCCTGCGTGGTAACCCGGCGCTCTTTATGCGCCGTGACGAAATCGAGACCGCATGGCAGTGGATCGACCAGATCATTGCCGGTTGGCAAGAGACGCATCAGAAAGTCAAAAACTATGTCGCCGGTACCTGGGGGCCGGCTGCATCATCGATGCTGCTCGATCGGGACGGCCGCAGCTGGTATCCGGAAAACTAATGACGATTGTCGAGGAGTTTTTCGCTAACCGGGCGCTGGCATCAGAGGCATCTGCGCATCACATGGTGGCGGCGATTAAGCGTCGCCTCGCAGCATCGCCGCAAGCCACGTTGATTGTCGGTGGTGGATCAACGCCAAAAGCGTGTTTCAAAATATTGGCCGACACCGACCTGAAATGGAATCGAGTACACATCCTGCCAAGTGACGAAAGATGCGTCCCCGTAGATCATGATGCCAGTAACGAAGGCATGATTCGGCGCTTGCTGGTGACTAACTATGCAGCGGAAGCCAACCTGCTGAATATGTTCGACGAGGACCTTTTACCAACAGATCAATGCAGCGTCATTGAGGAAAGAATGGAATCGATTGCACGGCCATTTGCGGTCTCACTACTTGGCATAGGCGAGGACGGTCATTTCGCTTCGCTGTTTCCAGATAGTTGCCGGATAGATGACGGTCTCAATCCCGATAACAAACGAAACTGTATGCTTGTCCGAACGTCAGCCAGCCCACATTTGAGAGTTTCGTTGACGATGTCTGCACTTCTCGATAGCGACGAAATTTTGTTGCTTTTTTTTGGCGATACCAAGCGGGAGGTATACGAACAAGCAAAGCTTCCCGACAGTGATTATCCGTTGAGCAAACTACTAAATCAGAAGCGAACTCCCGTGCGTACCATCTGGGCGCCATAGCTTTACTCGGAGTAACAACAGAAATGAACGTAGTACTTGAACGTGTGACGGAGCGAATTCGAAAGAAGAGCGCTGTATCTCGCAGGCAATATTTGGATAGGATTCGGGCGGCCGCCAATGACGGACCTACTCGTTCGTCATTGTCATGCAGCAACCTCGCTCATGGCATGGCTGCATGCAGCTCCAGCCGCAAAAAAATGCTGTCGGGAAATGCGGTACCGAATATTGCTATCGTTTCGGCCTATAACGACATGCTTAGCGCGCATCAGCCTTTTGAAGTCTTTCCCGCGGCGATAAAAAAGGCGGCGGAAAGTTACGGCGCCATCGCACAATTTGCCGGCGGAGTCCCGGCGATGTGTGACGGAGTGACGCAGGGGCAGGATGGCATGGACCTGTCGCTATTCAGCCGGGATGTTATCGCCCTGTCTACAGCGGTCGCGTTGTCGCACAACATGTTCGATGCTGCAATCTGTCTCGGTGTCTGCGACAAGATCGTGCCCGGCCTTCTCATTGGCGCACTTTCGTTCGGCCACTTGCCGACGGTATTTGTGCCGGCGGGGCCAATGGTTTCCGGCCTGCCCAACAAAGAGAAAGCAAGAATCCGCGAGGAATATGCCGCCGGTCGCATTGGTCGTGATGAGCTTCTTGAGGCCGAATCTGCGTCGTACCATTCCGCAGGCACCTGTACGTTTTACGGCACGGCCAACAGCAACCAGATGATGATGGAATTCATGGGCTTACAGCTGCCGGGCGGATCGTTTGTTAACCCGAACACCGAATTGCGCAACGCCTTGACAGCGCGAAGCAGTTGGTCAGGTATTGCGAATCACCAACCTGGGAGATAACTATCGGCCGATCGGAGAGGTCGTCGACGAGAAGGCCATCGTTAATGGCATTGTCGGGCTTCTTGCAACCGGTGGATCGACGAATCATACGATTCACCTGGTTGCGATCGCGGCGGCGGCAGGAGTCAAGATCGATTGGGATGATTTTTCGGAATTATCTGCAGCGATTCCGCTACTCGCACGCGTTTATCCGAACGGTATGGCGGATGTCAATCACTTCCATGCCGTCGGCGGACTCGGTTTCGTTATGCGAGAGTTACTCGACGCGGGACTGATGCACGCGGATGTGTCCACGATACTTGGCAACGGCCTTGAAAAATTCTGTGTCGAACCATTCATGAACAACGAAGAGATTGACTGGAAGTCCGCACCGAGCGAATCGATGGATTCCGAGATTCTGAGATCGGTCACCGATCCGTTCGACGCCGAAGGCGGTTTGCGCCTTGTCGACGGAAATCTGGGCCGCGCAATGGTCAAAGTGTCGGCCGTCGCGCCCGAGCACTACAGCATTACAGCAGAAGCAAGAGTATTTCCGTCGCAAATTGCGTTTACGGAGGCTTTTAAGGCCGGTGAGCTTCAACGGGATCTGGTCGCTGTATTACCGTACCAGGGACCTCGCGCGACAGGCATGCCGGAACTGCATAAATTAACGCCATTTCTCAGCGTGCTCCAAAATACGGGCCACAAGGTGGCGCTTCTGACTGACGGGCGAATGTCTGGTGCGTCGGGGACGGTGCTGGCCGCTATACAGGTCACTCCGGAGGCAGCAAATGGCGGTTTGATTGGCAAGATTCGTGACGGCGACCTGGTGAGTATCGACGCGGACAATGGTGTCTTAACTGTCGATGCCAGAGGCGAATCACTGGAATCGCGACCCGAGGAAGCGCCGGACCTGTCCAGCAGTCACACGGGGATGGGCCGTGAATTATTTACGGCCTTTCGCAATAACGCAATGGGCGCGGAAAAGGGCGCCAGCATATTTTCGGAAGTTTGCTAGTGGACGCGACTACCCTGCTGTCTGGTTTATCCATTATTCCGGTCGTCGTGATCGATGATCCCGCTTCAGCGTTACCCCTGGCTGAAGCTCTAATTGACGCTGGCCTCGCCACAATTGAGGTCACTCTGCGAACTCCGCGGGCCGTCGAGTCAATCGAAATCATAGCAGCAGCCTTTCCAGAAGCGTGCATTGGTGCAGGCAGCGTACGCACCGAAAGTCAGTTTGCCCAGGTGAAAAACGCTGGCGCCCGATTCGCGGTCAGCCCGGGATCGAGCGACGCATTACTTGCCGCGGCGGCGAGACACGAGATGCCATTCGTACCTGGAGCGGTTACTGCAAGCGAGACTATTCGGCTTCAGGAACACGGCTATTCGCTCATCAAGTTTTTTCCCGCCGAACTGACGGGCGGCACGCGAATGCTACAGGCGCTGGGTGCGCCGCTGCCTGAAGCACGATTCTTCCCGACAGGGGGTATTACGCCGGAACTGGCAGCCAGCTATCTGAAACTTAAGAACGTCGCATGTATCGGTGGCTCCTGGATCGCGCCGATCAACCTGATCGCTGCGGGTGACTTCAAATCCATCTGCCCGACTTGCAAAAGATGCGGCACGGCTGGTCGGATGAGGTCGAGGGAATCGAGATCGCCGCCCGACGACAACGCAGGAACTTCCTGTTTGTTAATTGGCGATATTGGCGGGACGAACGCTCGATTCGCGCTGGCGAATCCGGAATCACCTGGATTTTCGGGAGAAATGACGCTCAAATGCCGCGACTACGAATCTGCCGACATCGCAATAAATGCCTACCTAAAGGAGATTTGCGCCCCTCAGCCTAGCATTATCTGTATCGCTGCAGCCGGCCCAGTGGTCGACGGAAATGTCCGCTTCACAAATAACAGCTGGACTCTTAACGAAACTACGTTGGCAGAAAGCTTTGCCGGTGCGCGAATTGGATTGCTGAATGACTTCGAAGCAATTGCCTACTCGATCCCCTATTTGTTACCCCAAGAATGTTTGCCAGTAGGGTTGCCCGCACCGCACGACTTGACCCTATCTGATTTTTCGATTGGCATTGTTGGGCCCGGAACCGGGCTTGGCGCTGCGGGGCTGCGCAGGAAAGACGGACAAACACTGCCGATCATTGGTGAAGGTGGACATAACGGATTCGCGCCGGAGTCCGAGGTGCAGATGGAATTACTCGCGCAACTTCGCGATCATTTTGACCGCGTATGTGACGAAAGACTGGTGTCGGGACCGGGAGTCGTAAATATCTATGATGCGTTCGCCAAAATCAGAGGCAAACATGTTTCACAAATCTCCGCCGCAGAAATATTTTCCCTTGCGTCGAACAACGCTGATGAACTGGCCCAGGAGGCCGTCGAAACCTTTTTTGAAATTCTCGGCCAGGTTGCTGGAAACCTGGCGCTGACACTCGGTGCTTTTGACGGTATCTATATTGGCGGCGGCATTGTCGCGCGAAAGCCTGAACTTATTGCAAACAGTCGATTTAGGACAGGCTTCGAACGCAAAGGGCGTCATCGGTCGTTAATGGAGAAAATTCCCACGCAAGTGATTTTGCATCCGCAGCCCGGGCTGCTGGGGGCCAGCTACTGTGCCTTACAGATATCAGGCTGACCAATTGTAGCCGACGTCATTACCTATATTTGGAACAACATCCTTTCAATTGCGTCATGTTTCAAGTCGATGCACCATTCGTGTGCAAAAGTATCCAGGGTCTGCACCATTAAATGTCATATAAGCCCTGTAATTTGCAGTTAGATCCAATTCTACGGACGACTACCATTGGCACGGCAATTGCAGCACTAGTCATACCCTTGTTTCTATCCGCAGGGAACTGATTTTCGAACGTTACGCCGAATCACCGCTTTCTGAAATCCAGCTCTGACAATCCGAATGAGAATTACTATGCGTTTACCCTCACTAAAATACTTGAAGACATTCCAGGTCGCGGGCCGATACTTAAGCTTTAAGCTGGCAGCCGACGATCTCGCTGTAACGCCCTCTGCGGTCAGCCACCAGGTCAGGAATCTGGAGTCGTTCCTCGGCGTTGCCCTGTTCGAGCGCAACACTCGCTCGCTCGCGTTCACAGACGCAGGGCGCAACTATTTCGAATTCCTTGACAGCATGTTTGCTCGCCTCGAAAGTCAAACTCAACAATTGTGGACTCAGTACGGTCGCGACATCGTCCGAATTTGTGTTCCACCGTTCTTCGCCAATGAAGCACTACTGCCGAAGCTATCGACCTTTCAGAACTCAAGGCCAGATACCGACATACGCGTCAGTACTCTGCCCAGTGTCGATGCAAACTCATCCACCCGAAGCCGACCTGTCGATATTGCTCGGCAGTGATAACTGGCCGGAACTGACGACTTACCGCCTGTTCGCGCATCGCGTGGTTACGGCGTGCGCACCGTAGTTTGCTTGATTGACCAAAAAATCAAACGACCTCAAGAGTCTCGACGGTCAGACACTTATTGTTCACGAACAACGTAGCGATGGTTGGGACCGTTGGGCCGAAGCACTTGGACGTTCCCGCGCCCAAACCGAAAAAACTGATTCGCTTCGATTCAATGTCGGCAGTGGCCCGTGCCGCTGAACAGGGCCTTGGCATTGCATTAGTGTCCTGGCCGGTTGGTTCGGAGCTGTTCAGGTCTGGTGCCCTGGTGCGTTTATTCGATGTCGAGTTGGAAACGGGTGATGATTTCTACCTTGCACATCGACCGGAAGACGCAGACCGGTGCGAGGTACGCAAATTGAACGAGTGGATCGTCAACGAATTCCGGGAATGCGCGTGAGAAAAATTTGTGCGAGGCATAGAAAACAACGTTTGTCAGTGCGCGATGCGACTCATAAGCTTTCATCGTAGTTTGGGCTTTTCTAACACGACGGAGATTTGTAATGAACAATCGAACACGAATGAAAGCACTATGTACTGTGGCCATTTCGCTAACGCCTCTATTGTCAAATGCTGCATCGGAACAGGATGGCGTCAAAGCATGTGTGCAAGCGCTGGCCTCGCAAATTGCTGAGTCGCAAGGGGCACCGGTCGACTATCGGATTGGAAACGACAGCGATGTCTCGGCGCAAAGACTCGACAGGCGGACCTTGTTTCACCTGTCCGCGAAAGACCCTCAAAGTCAAAAGGTTGTTGCAAGGGCAGACTGCATCGTAACTTCAAAAGCCGAGGTCAAAAAGCTGACGGTGGTTCGGCTGGATGGGTTCGACGCACGCGAAAGTGCACGAGGCTAGATTTAAAACGGCCTGAATAGCGAAAAAACTCGCGTCAGGACGACCGCGAGTACGTTTGACTCCCAGGGCCGGATGATCGCAGGACACCCCCTCCTGTCGGTCGCCGGTCCTGGGTACTTTTCTGGCTCGATTCTGATTCGCAGGCCGCCTCATTAGACCGCTTTTCAGGTGATGATTCTAATTCAGTTCAGACTCGGTCGCGAACGAAGTGCGTCATCGGTCGTTATTGGAGAAGATTTCCACGCAAGTGATTTTGCATCCGCGGCCGGGCCTTTAAAGGGCTAGCAATTTTTGCGTTGCAGCTGCATTAAAATGAATTTTGGATCCACGCAAATTCTTGTTGCCAGTGCTACATCTAGATCTGAAGTCCCTTGATCGAGACCTAACTAAAGATTGCGGGACTTTTGTGGGAGTCAGTCCTGCATCGTTATGCACGGTACTGCAATCATGTCCGTGGACGCCTCCTGATTGATCATTAAAAACAATCAGTTAACATCCGAGATCTGGATTCGGGAGGCAGGGGCCTACGCAACAGATTCCAGGCGCCAATTGATTGCGTTGTCGCGAGTTCGAGCGAGTTCAAATCTTCGGGCAATTACTCAACAATCTGCTGAACGATCAATTCAACGTACCTCTTAACTGCCCGCTCCCAATATCGAAATAAATAAAGGCTCCTCACCGGAACGGGGAGCCTTTTTATCTTGGTATTGGTCGGAAGATGGAACTGAAAAGAAAAGTTCATCAAATCGCGTAGCGATTTGGGCAAGCGAGCGGAGCGAGCTGGATTCGAAGGAATTCACGCCGCAGGCATCAATCAAATCTTCAAACCAATTTTCGCCAAAACGCCAATCGATTAGCCCTGCTCAAATTTTAACTCCCCCGACCAATAATTAGATTCTTACAAGCGACTCTCTGATCCATGGGAGCACCTTATCGTAGCTACAGTCACCTCGCTCCAACATACCGACAATGAATGTATGGGCAGACTCCGACCTCGACCGAAATCTTCCAGCCATTCAGCCTCAGGAAAGTATCAGTGACGAAGAACGCGACGCGCTTGTTGCCGTCGACAAAGGGATGGTTGAGTATCAGTGATTCAAAAAGGGCCGCAGCCAGCTCCGCAACGTCGTCGTAGTAACCGGTCTGGGGTCGAAACAGCGCGCTCTCGAGGAGTCCCTTGTCCCTGATACCTGACGTTCCACCAAATCGTTCGATCAATCGTTCGTGAATCGCGATCGCTTCATCAACTGATAGGAACTGAATACCATCATTCGGCAAGGCGCTTGCCCAGTTCTTCGTTCTCAGTCATCGATTCCTCGAGATGATCGAGCACCACAGGGCGTAAACGCCGTTTACGTACAAAATCGCCGATTGCCTCCGTCAGCAATCCGGAGATACTCTGATGAGACTCCTTGGCCAAATCCTGCAGCGCCTGCCACTGCTCTTTTTCAACTTTCGAACTGATCTTGATTGCAGCCATCTGCGGATACTATCAAGACATATCTTGACATGTCAAGATATGGGCGGGTGATGCCCCAACTCTGCTTATTGCCATGTGGGACTTTTGCGGAAGTCAGTCCTGCATCGTTATGCACAGTAGTGCAATCGTGTCCGTGGCCGCCTCCTGATCGATCAATAAAAACAATCAGTTAACGTCCAAGACCTGGATTCGGGAGGCAGGGACTCCCACAATTGATTCCAAGAACCAATCGATTGCGTCATCGCAAGTACGAACGGGTTCAAGTCTTCGATCTATAACAATCGATGCACCGATCGATCAATTGGCCTCGCTAATAACTGCCCCGATATCCCATCTCGAAGAAACTAATCAGTTGAGTCACATGGCGAGGACACTGCGTGTAGCTCATTGAGTTACCTTGGCGCATGCGTCCTCACCCGGCGTCCTCACCCCTCACTTCTTCATCCGCCTAATGAAGCCGATAGGGAAAGAGCGAGGCACGACGCTCGTTCGACGGTCGCCAGTGAGTTATCCTTTGGATCAACAACCTACTTAATCCCTGGGGGTCAAAGAAGGGTTACCAATGCCATCCAGTAAAAGGAACCGATTCGCCCGGCGACCGTTGATCGCGTTGGTCCAGTTCGCGGCAGCCTGTTTCGTCTTGACACTGTAAGGCCCTCGGATACGGCCGGGACCCTGCCACTATCAAGCGCAGCTGAGCTTCGGCGTTAGGCGGCTTGTCGAGGTAATCATGAATTCCAAGAGAAGAGCCGTCTGGTTCATGCTTAAAACAAAGGGCGACTGCGAAACGGCCATTCGAGGCGGCGCATTGGCCGCATCTATGTCCGCCGTTTGCAAGACCGTGCCGCTGCTCGCGTTCTCATAGGTCATGGCTTTGAGGGTTCGCGTTCGATTCTTTGGGAACGATCAGCAACGTCCCTGTGATGACCCCGAGATAGCTGAGGTCATCGCCAGGGACATGTGCTCTCCATGGCTAATCTGGGGGACGGAGAAGGCCAGCCGTTACGTGCAAGCCTTCGCGAACGGCGCGGGCTGCGAGATGCGCCTGCATTTCGATCTATCGTGGGCACAGGCCCGTCAACACGACTACTTCGTCTTGACGGCCAGACACGTCATTCGCGAAAGCAACACGGTCGCGGTGGCGAACATGGACTACGCCGAGACGCTTCCTGTTCACCATGTCACGGAATTCGGTGCGTTCAAGGTCAGAGACAAGTTATTCGTCCACAAGATCAAGCCCCATGACGATCGCATCTGGTCGATGGAGTTCTGCGAGGGGTTCATCGCGCGCGACGAGATCGCGGACGAGACGCTGAAGCGCTTTAGCGGCGCCCAAGAAGCGCAGGTGCTGCATCACAAAACGCAAGATCCGATACCGGGCTGGAAGGCCTGGTGCTCGGCCCAGTGGCTACCGCGGCTCATTCAGGACGAGACGACGCACGTCGAGGAGGTCTTCACATGGAAATACATAGATACCTATGGGCTCCATGCCGGCGATGCCGAGGATCTGCAGAAGATGCCCGATGTTTTCAGGATACCGCAGGTCTACAACAAGTTCGGCGACAGCTCTTATGTCGTCAGCAAGCCCGTGATGGAGTATTGGTACGGCCGAGGCATCAAGAAGAGCTTCTTCTTCCATCCGCTACTGGTCACGGGCTCGGATGCCTATGCCGAGTATCTGGATCTCTGGCGCGAGATGAAATCCGCTTTATCCGTCAACCCGAGCAATAAGATCGCCTGAGCTTGTCGCGAAGACGCGCCCCCGGCTAATCGCCTCTGGCAGCGGCAAGTGGATCAGTACAGGGGCAGACGGCATGACTCTCCATTCATGATTCAGCACTGCATCCAGTGCATGCGTGAAAAACATGCCCAGGGCCACGTAAAAAACGGCCTCTGCCGCAGCGTGATACGAATTCGTACTAGCGCGTGGCTGTAAGTCGTCAGGTATAGAGATCTACACCTCAACCGAATCTGCGTTGCGCAAAATGATGCACTTGGAACCCAGTTTCTCCGCCTCTCTTTTAAAGTACGCATCGTCAGCGGGATTGTATTTGTTCGTAAAAAAAGCCGGACAGTTATAGTGACACGGCAGAACCACGGCCGGTTTCATGATCCTGATTGCTTCCAGCGCTTCGTCTTCATCCATAGTGTTATGAACAGCTTTGCCACCGATCGGTATCATCAGGACATCGGGTTGGCTGATCATCTTCCACTCCTCGGAATGCAGAAGCGTATCTCCGAGATTGATGATGCTCTTGCCGTCAACCCGAATATCAAACCCTATTGCGCCCCACCCCACTCTTTCTTGCGGGCCTGGCTTCACGGTCTTTGAAAATGGACCCAGCTTCAGTACCAGTTCGCCGTGCGTTGCCTTGACCCCGCTGACTGTCAACCCATCAAGCTCAAGCCTTTCATCAACGGCAATTGGATGCACGTTCTTCATCGCTGTCGTAAACGTCAGGCCCTTGTTCCTTGGATCGAGCATCAACTTCTTGCCGGATTCATCTTTCAACATCGTCTTGTTGCATATAACGGCCGCACCCGAGGCCTCGACAACCCGGTCTGCATGCCAGTAGTGGTCGGGATCACCATGGGTAATGAAAACGTGCGTGATACCTTTCCACTCTGATTTTGGAATCAACGTGGTGAGCCTGAAATAATGCAGAAACAGCGCACCGGGATCGATGGCGATTTTGCTGCTTCTCGTTTCAATGAGCCAGGTGTTGTAGAGGTAGTGCGTGATTTTCAACGTCTGCCTCATGCACTCAGGTGCGCAAACACTTTCGGATCAATACTGCCTGCACATAACAGTCCACCCCACATCGCACCAGGTATGCCGGGCGTTAGTGCATCCTGACCCGCCAGGTAGAGCCCCTTAACCGGTGTCTTCATACGCAACGCGTTGGATAGCATGCGTCGCGGCGTCACCTCCAGGCCGTAAAATGCGCCATACTTGTGTCCAGTGATGGCGGATGTCGCGAGTGGCGTAGACAGGTTGTGAAAGACCACCAGGTCGGCAAGCGCCGGGAAGTAATTTCGGAACTGCGCTAACAAGACATCTTCGACCTGGCGTTTGAAAACCAGGTAGTTTTCGCCGCGCTCCCCGGGCGCGCGGTCGGCCCAGCGGGCAACCACAGACCAATCGGTCCAGGCTAGTAGCTCCCCCGAGTGTTTCGACTCCGGACCGGGGTCATGGCTCGGGTCCTTTAGAGAAGCGAACGAGACGAACATTGACGGCGGCGGACCTTTGGGTGCCTCGGTCCATAATGCGTCAACCTCGCCGGTCGGGTATAACCAATGATTCGACTTGCTCGCACCTGCTGCTTCGATATCACCGGAGAATCCAAGGTACAGTGAGAAGTGGCAGATGTTCGGCTGCAATTCGAGCACATCGCCCGCCCACGCCAGGTGTTCGGGATCTGTTGCATTGAGCATCTCGACAGTCTCGCGAGCACCCATCGTGGAGACAACGGCACTTGCATGGATTGTCTCGCCGGAAGTCGTCGTGACGCCGGTGACGCGGTCACCGTCAAAGCAGAATGAGTCGACGCAAACACCGGCGCGTGCTTCACCACCCGCGGACGTGATGGTTGGCAATAAATGTTCCGCTATGACACCCGCACCGCCGACCGGGTAAAACGCACCGGCCAGATAATACCCAATTACCGTGGCGTGAATTGCGAAGCTGGCCTCACTTGGGCGGCCGCCGAAGTCGCCCCATTGCGCAGCGAGAACCGCGGCGAGATCGGCATTGTTAGTGATCTCGCTTAACACTTCAGCGGTCGTACGCCCGCACCAGCGATCAATTGCGTCGCGCTTCCACCAGACCAAGCCTTTGCCCAGGACTTCCGACATTGCACGGGAATGCATGATCGTCATCGCTGCGTCGCGGCCACGCTCCATCGCGTCAAACCATGCGTCGATCGCTTTGGTATCGCCCGGAAAACGCTCCTTGAGATCGAGCTGCTTCGCTTCGACAGGGCGCGATAGCGGTAATGGTGCTGCCTCGCCAATATGCAGCGTATCGTAGACGGGCCCCATGGGCGCCATTTCGATCGGCGAGTCGGTTAGCCAGTCGAGGATGGCCTTTTCGGACTCTCCCGGCGTGAACCCGCCCAGATAGTGTAGTCCGACGTCCCAACTGAACCCGTCGCGAGAGAAACTATGCGTCAGTCCACCGAGCACGCCATATTGCTCGAGCAATAGCACGCGCTTGCCCACGCGCGATAGTGCGGCTCCAGCGACCATACCACCCATTCCTGATCCAATGACGATAACGTCCCAGGAGGATTTGGTCATTGCCATTTTCTCGGTTCCTTTGGCGTCGGCGCATTGTGGGACTAACGACATTCTTCAGGACGCGATGACCGTCCCGGCGAAGTCGTCGCCCCCGCACCTGAGTGAGTATTTGGATTAATGCAGCCTCCCAAAACTTCGGACGCCGAACAATTTGTGGAAGTACCTATGTGTCGGGCGTGAATACGCTGGAGCACTTCAAGCAAATTGAACGGTAGGACATGTCGTGCAACGTTTGAGAGGGTGGGATGCGTCGATTATTCGGCAAGGGTCGGCGTGCCTGGTACGACGGTGCTCAGGTCTCCTTCGCATTAAGTCACTGCGAGAAATTCGCCGGGATCCGTCCAGACTGGTCTGACTGGTCAGGCACTTGTGTCCCCGGACGTCTCCAGCATGCCTATTGAAACCACTCGCTTGCAAACGACTTAATGTCTTCGGGAGGCAGGGGCCCCTCAATAGAAACGCTGCACCAATCGGGCACGCATTCTAACTGACCTGCTCGTTCACAAAATGCGCCAGCATTTCGGGCGCCGACGAATCGGCTGGGATATAGGCAAGAGCTGTGCCCCGACGGCTTGTTCACAGCCGATCCGACTCGACGTGTTCGCATTGAAACGACCCGCTCTCGCTGATCAGTGTCTGAGCTGAAGAGTCGGCGACCGATTTTCCCGGCTAAGCCTGTCTAACCGGGAAAGGGACGTAAAGACCACACAATCGCTCGCGCGTGATTCTTGTCCCCCACTGCCCTACTGGAGTTTTTACCATGCAACGGATGTCAGTTGGTTTCCTCAAGTTGAGTCTCGCCTTCATGTTGTTCCCGGCGCTGGCGTCCGGTGCGGACGAGCCGCTGCCCTATTATCTGCAGGATCGTGGTCCAGGCATTCCCACCTCGCAATTCGGCACCTATATTGAGAATGGGCAGTGGATGGTGTATCCGTTCTATGAGTACTCAAGCAATAACGACGAAGAATATGATCCGCGAGAGTTCGGTTTTCCGACGCCTGGCGTCGTAGGCGAGGAGGAATTCTTCGGCAAAGGGACGCAGCACGAGGCCGTGCTTTTCATCGGCTACGGTTTTAGCGATGCGCTTGCATTTGAGTTCGAAGCTGAATTGTACGCATCGGCGACTCTCGATAAGGCAGTTCTCGACACATCACCATTGCCTGCCCGAACAAAAGAGTCGGGATTCGCCGGCGCCGAGGCTCAACTTCGTTGGCTGTGGGGCAAAGAGACCCGTGAGCGTCCGGCGTTGTACAGTTTTTTTGAAGTGGAATTTCCATTTCAGGACAAGAAAGTTCTGATTGGTGCAACTGACGTGGAGTTCGCTGTGGGCGCCGGATTCATCCGCGGTTTTGAATGGGGAACGCTGAACGGCAGAGTCTCGGTCGCTTATGACGGCGCGGAGAGCAAAGTCGAACTCGGCGAATACGCACTGGAATATCTCAAGCGCGTTAGCGACCGATGGCGAATCGTTGCCACACTCGAGGGCGAAGAGGACGAGGTGAGTATCATCGGAGAGGCCCAATGGACCCTGCGCCCGGGGGCGGTTCTTAAGCTCAATAGCGGTTTCGGCATCACAAAGAAAGCGGCGGATTTTGCCCCTGAAATTGGTGTCCTGTTTGTGTTCTAGTGACCGCTCGAAGCATCTTTCGTTCTTGCTTCTCTAACATCATTTTCAATTCCCAATCACCCCTCCTTCCCATGTACCGGCGAAAATCCACGCAGCTAGTGGGTATTTTCGCAGGTCTCCGGACGACGACAGGGACTGGAGCCATTGAAGATGTTGCCGGGCATTTCGACGCCGTATGTGGCTGAGATATGCAGTTCGACCAATACATACTCGTAGTGCATCGCAATTATTGCGTTCTCGCAACTATTGTGTTAACGTCTCCCCACTTTACAAGTAATCAGTCTCCAACAACGGGAGGGAACCATGAATGCAGTCAGCCTTATCACCGAGCAGCTCAAGACGCTTGCAGAGGGTGCGATTCAGCACTTACCGAACATCGTCGCGGCAGTAGCGTTGATTCTGGGTACGTGGCTTCTCTCGCGGCTCGCCCGCCGCATTACATCCAAGGTCCTGTCCGGCGAGAGTGCGAGTCGCTCACTGGCGCTTGCCATTCGCAAGCTGGTCACGATTGCCGTCTGGACAAGCGGTCTTGCGCTGGCGACCATCGTGTTGTTCCCGAGCGTAAAGCCGAGCAACCTGATTGCCGGCCTGGGGCTTGGTTCAGTCGCGATCGGCTTCGCATTCAAGGATATCTTTGAAAATTTTTTCGCCGGCATGCTGATCCTGTTACGGCAGCCATTCAGCATAGATGACCACATCAAGGTCGACGGCATCGAGGGCGTCGTCGAGAACATTACCATTCGGGATACGCTGGTGCGCCAGACCGACGGTCAGCCTGTGGTCATCCCGAACTCGGTGCTGTTCAAGAATCCTGTTACCGTGCGGACAGAGCGCGACACACGCCGGGTCACAGTGATGTGTGGCGTGGCCTACGACGAAGACGTCGATGCGGCGCGTGACGTCATTTCCGACGCGGTGAAAAGTGTCGACAGCGTCAACAAGGACAAGCCCATACAGGTTTTTGCACAGTCATTCGGCGCCAGCAGCATTGACTTCGAGGTGACCTGGTGGACTGGCTCGAAGCCGGTCGACATTCGCACGTCCCGCGACGCAGTCGTCGCCCAGGTAAAGCGGGCGCTCGACGAAGCCGAAATCGAGATTCCGTTCCCCTACCAGACACTTACGTTCCACGAGCCTTTGCCCGTGCAACAGATTGCTGCAAGTAGTTAAGCAGACGATGTACTCGTTCGACGTCAACTGGACAGAAGTAGTCTACAACCTCGTGCGCCTCGCCACCGCCTACGTCCTCGCACTCCCCGTTGCAATGGATCGCGAGGTGGAGAGCCGGGGGGCGGGCCTGCGCACGTTTCCACTGGTCGCGATTGCGGCCTGCGGGTACACCCTGGTCGGTATTTCGGTGCTGGACTCGACCGACGCGGAGGCGCGAATTATGCAGGGCCTGATCACGGGCATCGGCTTTATCGGTGGTGGCGCTATCCTCAAAAGCAAGGGCAACGTCTCCGGCACAGCGACGGCCGCGAGCATATGGAGCACCGGACTGATCGGCATGGCAGTCGCGTTCAATAAACTGGAGATTGCCGTGCTGATTTCGGCCATCACGTTTATTACGCTGCGATACGTACGACAATTAAAAGTAGAAGATTAGGATCCCGGCGCCAACGACGCGCGCCGGTGACGCGTGTCAACCGAACCGACGTTTTGCTGCGCGGGATTAAGATCGTCAGCACTTCTCGTCTGCGTTCGGGCTGCCAAGTGTGTCTACCCACTGCACGTACTGTTCAATCTTGAACTTTCGTTCGAGTCCACCAGCATTCATGTAGCGGATCTTCCCGAAAACCGGTCGCTCCGCCCAGGCTCGATCATGGAGACCAAACAGCCAGCCGATGTTGGCGTAGGAATTCGGATCCCGTCCATCAAGAAAATACTTGTTGTTGAGGTACAGGGCCGTGGAGTATGCGTATTGAGGCGTATTAGTCCATTCGATAATTTTCTTGCCCCAGTACATGCGCATGTGGTTGTGCATGTAGCCAGTCCTGGACATTTCCAGCATCGCCGCATTCCAGTAAGGATCGTCTGTACCTGCGCTTTCCAGCTGGCTGCGCGTGTAGGTTGTTGGCCGAGCGTCCGATTTGTGCTCTCGCAGCGTGCGACGTGCCCATTCGGGCATGGATTGATAACTGTCATAGTCGGGCGTGAAACTTACAAAGTTGCAGGCCAGCTCACGTCGAACAATGAGCTCTTCCAGAAACGCCTCTTTGTCGGCCTTGGTTGGTGCTTTGGCACGCAACACTTTGAACGCAATTTCCACGGGCGAGATCTGTCCAAAATGCAGATAAGGACTCAGCTCTGACGCGCTCGAGTCGGTCGGATCGTTGCGTTGGTCGGCATACCCGATGAGACCGCTTCTCAGAAAGCCTGTTAGCTTCTTTCGCGCCGCACGAGTACCGGGCTCGAAGCGCTCAACTGCGGCGACCTCGTGATCGATGTCAAGTTCATCAAGCACGCCTCGCCAGCATGACCAATCCACGCCACCACTGACATCCAGATTGGTGAATGGCACGTCCAGTGAGGTGGAGGAAAGCGTCCGCACGAATCCGTTAAGTCGATCGTTAATCTTCCTGCGTATTGTCCTGGCCGCCCACTCCCGCTTGTCCGACGTACATTCGACGGGCACGACGACGTCGCCCTCCAACTGTACGACGCGATTGCCGACGTTCTTGCTGAGTTCATCGCGCCACGCTGCCTGATGGCGCAGGTAGCCCCGATCACAGACAACCAACGCGGCGCTGCCGGCGAGTTCAGCGATAATCTCCGGTGGCGGACCCAGCCGCGTAATGAAGCCGGCCCCGCGCTTTTGCAATCGCCGCGCCGTCTCTGCGAGGCCCTCGAGCATAAATGCGAAATGACGACGATTTGCATCCGGGTAGTCGGCGGCAAGACAGAACGCAACAAGCAAGGGCTTCCTGATTCTGTTCGCGCAACCCACCGCAAATTCGAGCGCCGGGTTAGCTGGCTCTCGCTGCGACTGCTGCATCCAGTACAGTACATACTCGCCGCCTGTATCGACCGGCTCGTCGTTCAGCACCTGAATTCGCTCGGGTTCGATCAATGCGCTCGAGGCTCCGTGTTCACGCTTCCACATCCGGCAGCGTTGCGCCGTATGCGGCTCCGGCCAGGCCCATCAGCGCGAGCAAGCCGATCACCCCGTCGTTGCCGACCACGGGCGCGAGCGCGCCGATTGCACCAACGACCAGCAGCAATAGGCCGATGACCGTGTTGCTGATTGCAATGTAGTCCGTGCGCTTGTTACCGGACGCCAGATTTACTACATACGTTTTGCGGCCAACGCGCACGCCGCTGTGTGCCAACGACAGAATGAAATAGGCGATCGGTAAAAACCACAGGGTTCCACTCAGCTCGGGAAGAAACCTGTTCACGACAAACACAGCCAAACCAATGCCTGACGTGATGAGGGCTGCGTTGATCATCACATATTTGCTTGACGCGTCCGCGTATCGACCCCAAATGGGCGCGCTAACCAGCCCCGCGAGCCCCGCCGCTACAATAAATGCACCCAACAAGTAGGCGGGCGCGCCGAAGTTTTGCTGGGCAAGTGCGACGTAGAATGGGGCGCTCAATGCCGAACACATCAGCAAGGCCCGCGTTATCACAAAACGGCGAAACGGCCTATCGGTGGCCATCAGCCTCAGTTGACCCAATGCATCCAGGATATTCCGGCCGCCACCAGTTTCGCCAGCATACTCGTCCAGCCGCGAGTAGATCGCGGCCGCGATTAGCCACAGCACGCCGGCGCCAAACAACAGCAGTCCGAGGAACGACTCACGCAGCTGGCCGGACACTGGCGTCATCAGAACAACGCCAATCCCTACGCTGAGTAACCCGGCGGCACTTGCAGACCACCCTATCAACTGACCTCGTTTGGGCTTCGGGATCATTTTACCGAGCACATCTTTCGCCGCAACAGAGCAGAATCCGCGAAAAAGGCTGAAAAGAGCGACGAGTCCGATAATGGCCCAACCGGCCGTCATCCCCGTCAACGAAACTGCTACAAAGCCGATACCGACAACGCATGCTGCCTGACCTGCACTCCCGGATACCCAAACCCACTTCCGTATCGGCAACCTGCGAATGACGCCTCCGATGAAAAGCTGGGGAAGCATGGAACCGGATTCCCGGATTGGAACGAGAAGACCCAGCACGAATGCAGGTGCACCGACCATCGAGGTTAGCCAGGCAAGCGTCGTTTTGGGGCTGGCAATCGCGTCGCCCAGTTTTGTCAGGCAGTAACTGAGTAGTATCAGAACGAAACTTCTGGGCGCCTCACGACATGCATCCTCGCCGATCTCTTTGCAAAGGCGCGTATCCTCCTCGTTGGTCAGCACCTCATAAATGGAATCGGAAATCCGCATCGCGGCTGCCAGCTTGTATTTCAAACTCCCACCGTATCGCAAATGCGCACAGAATCGTAGAAAATGAGATATCGTTGCGGGCAGGCGGTAACTGAGTTGCCTCAACGCGGCTTCCGTGCAGCGCGTTTGCTTTGGAATTCCTGTGGACAGTAATACCGAAACCAAAAAATTAGGGCTTGCATTGGGCGGCGGGGCGACGCTCGGTGCCGCGCACATTGGCGTGCTTAAAGCAATTGAGGAGATGTCAATCGACGTTCATTGCATCTCGGGTACCAGCATCGGCGCTTACATTGCGGCGCTGTATGCATTTGAGATCTCGATTTCAGATATTGAGGATGAAATCAGTGGGCTCGACTGGCTCGACATTTCGAGTTTTTCACTGGTGAAATTGAAATTTGGCCTCCTTACCAATGACAAACTCGGCGATAGCATCGAAAAGTTGCTTGGCGATGTGCGAATAGAAGACGCCCGGATACCGTTGGCCATCGTTGCTACAGACATCGCAAATTGCAAAAAAATTGTGCTGACAGAGGGTTCGCTTTCACAAGCCGTCATGGCGAGCACCAGCGTGCCTGGCATTTTTTCGCCCGTCGAAATCGGCGACCAGATGCTGGTTGATGGTGGATTGGTGGAAAACGTGCCAGTTTCGCCATTAAGAGAACTGGGTGCGGGTATTATCGTCGGCGTGGATTTGAATGCGGACCGGTCGTATCGAAAACCGGACGACCTGGTCGATGTGCTGATTAACTCGATCGATCTCGCGATCGACAACGCTACTCAACTCCAGACATCAAAGGCTGATTTGGTAATATCGCCGAAGCTTCGCGCATACTCCAGAACGGATTCGGCTCAGGTGGGTGAGCTGGTTGACGAGGGATACAAAGCATGTCGCTCAGCGTTCAGCGCCTCGGATTTATTATCGAAATATGAGTAGTTGCCGAGACGTGGGAACATTGCGGGATCCAGTCATGCATCTGTTGGCTGCCCCGACCAACGCCGTGTGTCGATTACGGGAACACGATAGAATTCCCTACCGATTGAGAAAGGCGAGAATTCCGATGCGGAAAATGACTGCGTTTATTGTCTGCCTGGCGCTACTGGGCGGCTGCAACCCTGCAACCCCCCAGGATGAAATCGTGTCGCACGATACTGCGGCTGAGTGGACAGTACTCTTCAACGGCAAAGATCTCACTGGCTGGCGCAGCTACGGCGAGGAGTCGGCGGGGTCTGCCTGGATCGTCGAAGGCGATGCGCTTGTTCTCGATGTGGACGATTCCACGACTGTGATGACCGGCGGTGATCTGATCACTGACGGTCAATACGAGAATTTCGAGCTCGAGCTCGAATGGAAAATTTCTGTGGGTGGCAACAGCGGCATCTTTTTTGGTGTGCAGGAAATTGCCGGGCAGGATGTTGCCTACGAGACCGGCATCGAAATGCAGATCCTGGATGACGACAACCACATTGACGGCGAAGTGCCGGAAACCAGTGCCGGTTCCTGTTACGCACTCTATGCAGCGGCCGAAGACGTTGTGCGACCGGTTGGTGAATACAACAAGGTACGTCTGATCGTCCGCGATGCCAATGTCGAACACTGGCTGAACGATCAAAAGATTGTCGAATATACGATCGGATCAGACGACTGGTCAGATCGGGTCGCTGCGTCGAAGTTTGCGGACTGGGAGCACTTTGCCCGCTTTCGAAAAGGCCACATCGCGCTCCAGGATCACACCGACAGGGTGTGGTTCCGCAATATCCGGATAAGAGAACTATAGGGGGCCTCTGATCACAAAACACGAAGGCTACGATGCGGTCATCGTCGGCTCGGGTGCCGGCGGCGGCATGGCAGCCTGGGTGCTTGCGTCCAAGGGGCTGCAAGTGCTCATGCTGGAAGCGGGTCGCGACTACAACCCTTACGCAGAAACACCCATGTTCTCCGCGCCGCGTGATGCCCCGTTGCGCGCTACGGGTACCCCGGAAAAGCCATTCGGCTATTACGACGCCACCGTCGACGGTGGTTGGCAGATGCCTGGCGAGCCCTACTCAAGTGCGCCCGGATCGGACTTCATGTGGTGGCGGAGTCGCATGCTTGGAGGCCGCACGAACCACTGGGCTCGCAACTCCTTTCGCATGGGACCTTACGACTTCAAGCCACGCACGCGTGACGGTCTTGGCGTCGACTGGCCGATCGATTATGACGACCTGGCGCCCTACTACGACAAGACCGAGGCTATCGTTGGTGTCTATGGCAGGAACGACGGACTCGAGAATCACCCGGACTCGTCACCTGGCGTGTTGCACAAGCCGCCGGCGCCTCGCGTCGGCGAACTCCTGATCCAGGCCGGCTGTCACGATCTCAATATTCCGTGCGTCCCGGCCCGCCGCGCCGTTCTCACGCGACCGCTCGGCGATCGTTCCGCGTGTTTTTACGCGACGAGTTGTGGGCGCGGCTGTTCGATTGGCGCGGCGTTCCAATCAACGACTTCGTTGCTACCGATGGCGCTCGCGACAGGAAACCTGACGATCGTGACTGACGCAATGGTTTATGAAGTTCGCCTCAATGAAAGCGGCAACGCAGACGGCGTCAACTACATCGATAAAAACACCGGCAATCACGAGTCTGCATCAGGTCGAACTATCGTCCTCGCGGCAAGTGCCGGTGAGACGGCACGAATACTGTTGAATTCGAAGAGCAAATCCTTCCCTGACGGGGCCGGCAATTCCAGTGGTCAGGTCGGACGCAATCTCATGGATACCGTTGGCGCTGCCATGAGTGCCCAGTTTCCGTTGCTTGAAAATCGTCCTGCATACAACGAAGACGGTGCGATGGGATTGCATATGTATATTCCTTTTTGGCTGTATAAGGAACAGGCACGCGGCGAACTCGATTTTCCTCGCGGCTATCATTACGAACTCGGCGCAAGCGGACGCAGTCAACCGAGTCTCGGGCTGGGTAGTATTGCGAGTTTTGCCGGTAGTTACGGCAAAGCATTAAAAGAAGACATGCGCCGCTACTACGGCAGCTTTCTAAGCTTCACCTGCCGCGGCGAGATGATTCCGAATGCCGATTCCTACTGCGAGATCGATCCGGACACCAAAGACAAATTTGGAATTCCAACACTGCGTTTTCATTACAAGTGGTCGGAACACGAATTCAGGATGGTCGATCACTTTCAGAGAACAACAAGGGAAATCATCGATCGCCTCGGTGGAAAAATACAATGGGGAGACGTGTCACCGGAGCAGGCCATCTCAAAAGGCGGAGAGATTATCCATGAGGTCGGCACGGCGCGAATGGGCGACGACCCCAGCTCATCAGTGACCAATCAATTCGGTCAATCCTGGGACATCGCGAACCTGTTCCTCGCGGACGGCAGCGTCTTTTCCACCAAGTCACATAAGAATCCGACGCTGACAATAATGGCCCTTGCATGGCGCAACTGTGACTACCTCGCTGAGCAATTGAAGTCCAGGGCACTATGAAAGCAAAAATCCACAGGCAGGTTCGCGTGGACAGGCGTACCACCATCAAGTGGCTCGCGGCGACAATGGTTGCTGCCAATGCGGGCTGCGGTTCGAATGCAAGATTCGTTGGTGAAGAAATTCCTCCGGCGACGGGCGCAGGCGGCACACTGCTCGGCATAGCGGGTACACCAGGTAATGTCGGCTACGGAACCGACCCTGATCTTCTGAGTCCCGTCGTGCCCTGGCCCAGGACGATGACCAGCGCGCAGCTGGAAACAACAGCAGCGCTTTGCGACTTGATGTTGCCGGAAGACGATCGGTCGCCGGCGGCAAGTACCCTCGGTGTGCCAGACTTTATCGATGAGTGGATCAGTGCACCCTATGAACAACAGCAGCATGACCGGGAAACAATACTTGCGGGCCTCGAGTGGCTGGAGCAGCAGAGCCGGAGCCGTTATGGCCTCGCATTCGCCTCCGCTGCTAACAACCAGGCAACAGAATTGCTGGACAGCATTGCCACAAGCGACACGGCCGCGGCAGTGCGCGACGGAATTGTGGAATTCTTTGAGCGGTTCAGATTTCTCTCCGTCGGAGCGTTCTACACGACGGAAGCGGGCATTGAGGACATCGGTTATATCGGCAATGTGCCAATTAGCGGTGATTACCCCGGGCCCAGCGTCGAGGCAATGACGCACCTCGCCGGCGTCCTCGAGCAACTCAATCTGGATTGGCCACATTGATTCGCGGCTAATGCCGCTCCTGCGGTGCTAATCAATAATGTGGGAGCGGCTTTAGCCGCGCATCAATAACGGCAGGTTTCCGGGTCGCCTGCGACGAAGTAACTCTTGTAATTGTTTGCCTGGGGATCCATGCAACCTTTCAGGTTTAGAAGCTCTACGCGCCGGAACTGTATCGGGTGACCCTCGCTTTGCAATGAGATATAACCTGCACCCAACGACTCGCCGTCCGGTTTCATCTCCGGACGATGCCCGGAGACCACACCCCCACCAAACGTCGTGTTCCCGTATTCAATGACCGGCTCACCGTTGATGTAGTGCGTGATTTTTTCGGCACCGAGCACCAGCACCTCGGCGACGACCCACTGATCACCGTCGAACGTTGGAGAGGTCGAGTTAATGCAATGAGTCTCATTGAACTCGCCCTGGTATTCAATGTGCGTGCCAGGTGAGCACATGTTGCCTGTCGGTCGCGGGTTTCCATCACTCAGGCCGCCGAGGAACTGCACTTCGAGCGAAATCGGGAAGTCCTGGTCCGGCGGCATCGTCTCAGGGTCCTGCGAATGGACCATGACACCACTGTTGCGATTCGCCCAGTCCGGTGCGTTCAACGCCTGCTCGCCCGTGAAGCGATACTCGACCAGCAAACGGTAGTGAGAAAACGGGTCCTTGTAGAATATATGCCCGAACTGTTCGTCAAATTCATCGTAGCCGTCATATGACACCGTGAACAATCCGTTATCGACGCGAAACGTGTTCAGATAGTTCACGCCGGCCGCGTGGCGGCGAATTTTTGGTATCCAGTCGTTCAGATCCTTGCCATTGAACAGCGCAATCCACTCTTCATCGTCAGCCGGCTCACTGAAGCATGCACCCCCTGCCAAAAGCGCGCTGGCCACAATGACGAAGGATTTCAGCAAACCAATACACGCTCGCGAATGCATGATCTCAATACTCGTCAGGCATGTTTCGCCCACGACTTATCCCCAGGGGTATACGGCGCACATGGATCGTATTGCCCTGGTGTCTCGGTGTATCGCATCGCCTGCGTGTAGCCGATTTCCGATGTGAAATAGCCGAGCAAGGTCAGTTCTTTCAACATGCGGAAATAGTGCGTCGGCGCACCCTCTTCGCGAGTCTGCATATAAAGATGCTGTTCGGCGTCGAGCCTTTCGACCAGCGTGAGTCGTTGCGCCACCGTGACAATCTGAAAATGTGCACCATACAAACGCAGACTTTGCGCTTGCAGAGAATTAAGGCCATCACGAAATATTTGCTGATCATTTTCGAAGTAAGTGTCGGTTACCATCATTGCAATAAACGGCCCGACCCCGGCTGCCTTGGCCCCGGGGGTGCTGGTTTCCGGCAGAATCGTCTCAGCGACTTCATCGAGCAATGTGATATCACCCTGTTTGAACAATGAATTCGATGTCAATGCAGCCCGTCCACCGGATGGCTGTGCCGCGCAACCGGCGAGCATCGCAGTCTGGCCGACCAGTGCCACACCGCCGAGCATCGCACTGACGCGCAGGATTGCCTCGCGGCGGTTGATCAGTTGAGTACGGTCCGAATCAGAGGACATGACAAGGCTCCAGGTGAATAAGCATCAGAGATTTCGCCGTTTAAGTTCGTTAACGGCATGGTCGGCGGCGCGCGCCGTCAGTGCCATATAAGTGAGAGACGGGTTTTGGCATGCGGCCGACGTCATGGACGAACCGTCAGTGACGAAAACATTGGGCGCGTCCCACACCTGGTTCCAGGCATTCAGGACCGACGTCTTCGGATCACGTCCCATGCGCGCGGTTCCCATCTCATGGATTCCCATGCCCACGCGCATAGTCGTTGTCGTATGGATTGACATCGCGAACGCCGCAGGCGTCGAGGCTCTCAGCCATATCGTTCATCATGTCGACACGCATCATCCGTTCGTTCTCACCCATCTCGCAATCGATTTTGAGCACCGGCAAGCCCCACTTGTCGGTCTTCGTTTCGTCGATGCCAATCGAATTATCGTGGCTGGGCAGCATCTCTCCGAATGCGGTCGCCCCGATGCGCCACCCACCGGGCTGCGACATCTGGTCTTTGAAGTCGCCGCCGACGCCGAGTTCCCGAACGGCGCGTTTCCAGTCTGTGCGGCTGGCGCTGCCCTGGTAGCCGAAGCCGCGCAGGTATTCGCGCTTGTCGCCGAAAAGATTGCGATAGCGTGGGATGTAAAAGCCAACGGGCTTCGAACCCGCGTAGTACTTATCGTCAAGTGAGGCTTCGTTGAGCGTGCCGGACGCACCGACCTGGAAGTGATGATCCATCAGGTTGTGACCGAGCTCTCCTGAACTGCTGCCGAGTCCCCCGGGCCAGATGTCGGTAGCCGAGCGCATCAGGATCCACGATGAGTTCAGGGTCGATGCGCAAAGGAAGATAATAGGTGCCTTGTATTCGACAGCTTTCTCGGTAACGGCATCGATCACATTCACGCCGGTGGCTCGCTTGCGATCGCGGTCGTAGGTCAGGTCCGTAACGATCGCGAAGGGCTTGAGCGTCAGCCGATTGGTCGCCATCGCAGCCGGTAGCGTCGACGATTGAGTACTGAAATAACCGCCGTACGGACAGCCAAGCCAGCAGGCGTTACGGTACTGGCAAGGGCCGCGGCCCGGAAGGGCCTGTGTCAGGTTGGCGACGCGCCCCGGGAACATGCGTCGCTGACCGTTGAAAGCGCCTTTTAGTCTTTCGGCCACGAGATCCTCGCCGCAGTTCAGCGGCATTGCGGGCTGGAATTGACCGTCGGGCAATTGCTGCATATTTTCGTACGAGCCCGAAATGCCGGCATGCCGCTCAACGTGATCGTACCAGGGGGCAAGGTCGGCATAGCGGATCGGCCAGTCGACAGCGATGCCGTCGCGGGCATTCGCCTCGAAGTCGAAGTCGCTCAAACGATAACTGTGCCGCCCCCAAAGTAGTGAACGGCCGCCGACATGGTAACCGCGGTACCAGTCGAATCGCTTGATCTCGGTATATGGGGAGTCCTTGTCGGAGGCCCACCAGTCGAGGTTTGTTTCGTTGAGTGGATAGTCGCGCTTCAGGACCGGGTACGCGTCTTCCATCGCCGTCGTGCGCCCGCCGCGATGCGGGTATTCCCATGGGCCCTTGCGGGCATTAACGTAGTCCTTTATATGCTCAACATTCTTGCCGCGCTCGAGCAACAACACGCGCAGCCCTTTTTCAGTGAGTTCCTTGGCGGCCCAGCCGCCGGATATCCCTGACCCAACGACGATTGCATCGAATTCTTCTTCTGCCACGAAAATGACCTCGGAAGGCGTGGATTAGCACGATTATGCCGATCATACGTTCAAGCTGGCCACTTTTGTACTGTCGGGCGGCAACTGCCCGGACCGATCGCCAGGCGACTTCTTTTGCACCAGGGTATGCGACCGCTGGTAATATCGTTCTCTACACATCCGCATGCAACTAGTGCTTGAGATTGCGGCAGATCAATAGAATCAAAAAGGAATTATGTGGCAGAAAAAATTCGAATGGGAATGATCGGCGGCGGTGGTGGCGCATTTATTGGCGCGGTCCACAGGACGGCCGCCGACATCACCGGCGATGTCGACCTGGTTGCCGGCGCGTTCAGCAGCGATGCGAACGCGTCCAGGGCCTTCGGCGTGGAATTGGGCCTGGCGGCTAATCGTGCATACGGAACGTTTGCCGAGATGTTTGAGCAAGAAGTCCAACTGCCGCAAGACGAGCGAATTCAATGTGTGTCGATTGTGACGCCGAACGATTCGCACGCGGACGCCGCGTGTGCGGCATTAACCGCGGGGTTTCATGTTATCTGTGACAAACCCCTCGCCGGTCACCTGGAAGATGCGCTTCGAATTGAGAGTGCGGTGAATGACAGCGGCCTGATTTTCGCACTGACCCACACCTACACCGGCTATCCGCTCGTCATTGAGGCGCGCGAGAGAATTGCGGCCGGTGACATCGGCGAGGTTCGTCGGGTTGCGGTCAGTTATCTGCAGGATTGGCTTTCGCGCGCAGAAGACACCAAGGCAAGCAAACAGGCGATCTGGCGTAGCGACCCGGCACGCACCGGCGAGTCTGGCGCGTTTGCAGACATCGGTACCCACGCATCCAACCTGGTCGAATTCATGACGGGGCTGAGCATTACGGAAGTTGCAGCGGAAATGCGCACCGTTATACCTGGACGTGCAATTGACGACGATGGCGCAGCGATGTTTCACCTCGCCAATGGCGCATCCGGCCTGCTATCCGCCAGCCAGGTATGCAGCGGCGCGGTGAATGCACTTCGTATCGAGATATACGGCGATGCTGGCAGCATTTTCTGGGCTCAGGAAGAACCCAACACGATGACGATTAAGCGCCGCGGCGAGCCCGACCAGGTCATGCGTCCCGGCGTCAACGTCGGATATCTGTCGGAGCCGGCCATCGCAGCATGCCGCACACCGGCCGGGCATCCGGAGGGGTATATCGAGGCTTTCGCGAATCTTTATGCCAGGTTCGCCCGCGCCGTGCGTGACTACCCGGCGCATGGCGGCACCGGCTGTGCCTCGGCAGCGGATGGCGTTGCAACCATGCGCTTTATTCGTGCGGCGTTGACCAGCAGCCGCAACCAATCGGCCTGGACCCGGCTGGACGGCGCGGACTACCAGAACAAAGAAACTGCCAACCCGTAAGGAGTCACTATGAAAGGACCAGCAATATTTCTCGCGCAGTTTGTCGGCGACGAAGCACCGTTCAACGAGCTTGGCGCGATGACCAAATGGGCGGCGTCGCTGGGTTACAAGGGCGTGCAGATTCCAACCTGGGACGCCCGACTCATTGATCTGGAACGCGCCGCAACGAGCAAAGACTATTGCGACGAAATTGCCGGCATCTGCGCCGATGCAGGTGTCGAAATTTCAGAGCTATCGACTCACCTGCAGGGTCAGTTGGTTGCATCGCACCCCGCCTATGGCGATATGTTCGACGCGTTCGCACCGGAATCTATTCGTGGCAACGAAAAGGCCAAATCGGAATGGGCCGCGGAGCAGGTAAAGATGGGGGCGAAGGCGAGCGCCAACTTCGGTCTCGCGGCACATGCGACGTTTTCCGGCGCGCTCCTCTGGCACACATTTTATCCGTGGCCACAACGACCCGCTGGCCTGGTTGAAGAGGGATTTGCGGAGCTGGCGCGACGCTGGTCGCCACTGCTCGATGCTTTCGAAGATGCCGGCGTTGATGCCTGCTTCGAGCTGCATCCCGGTGAAGATTTGCACGACGGCGTAACGTTCGAGAGATTTCTGCATGCAGTAGATGATCACCCTCGCGCGAATATTCTATACGACCCCAGTCATTTCATTCTGCAGCAACTGGACTATCTGCAATTCATCGATTTCTACCACGACCGCATTCGCGCGTTTCATGTAAAGGACGCCGAGTTCAATCCGACCGGAAAGGCAGGCGCCTACGGCGGCTATCTCGATTGGCAGGAACGTCCGGGGCGGTTTCGTTCACCCGGGGATGGCCAGATCGATTTTCGCGCAATCTTTTCCAAATTCGCGCAATACGACTATCCCGGCTGGGCAGTACTCGAATGGGAGTGCTGCCTCAAGCATCCGGATCAGGGGGCGGCGGAAGGTGCACCGTTCATCGCCGACCACATGATCCGGGTAACCGACAGGGCGGCTGATGATTTCGCCGGTGCAGCGCCGGATCAGCAGAAAAACCGCCGCATTTTGGGGCTTGACTAAACTAAGCGAGAATAGACGCCAGCCCCAGGTGACTGATTGCTGCAGACTTGAACGGGTCTGCTGGCTGGTCGTGTTCTACAAACAGGTGGCGCAGCCCCACTGCTGCCTCGTTGCCGAGAATACTTTCGAAATCGATGTTGCCTGAGCCGACCTCCGTCATGTTGCCTTGATCGTCCATGTCCTTGATATGCGCCATCGTGAACCTGCCTGGTGCCTTGTTCAGGATAGCAACGATGTCCTGCCCGCCTTTCCGCACCCAGAACATATCCATTTCAAAGTCGACCAATGCCGGATCCGTTTCGCTGAGCAAAATATCAAATGGCACCTGACCATCGAGCGACAGGAATTCGAAATCGTGGTTGTGATAAGCGAGACGAATGCCGTTGTCGCGACACATTTCGCCAGCGCGGTTAAAGGTCTCCGCCCAACGCTTGTAGTCGTCGGGACTCTGGCGGTCGTCGGGCTCGAGCCAGGCAATGGTCAGGTAGTCGTTGCCTATAGCAACCGCCGGTTCGATCAACGACCAAGGATCATCACGAATAGTCACCGCATCCACGTGCGCGCTCGGCGATTTGAGCTCCAGATCATCAAGCAGTCTGCGGACCTGCCCTGGAGAATGATCACCATAGCCTGCGAATTCGACTTCTTTGTAGCCAATGCCGGCGATCGCCCGCAATGTACCGGGCACATCCATCGCCATCGATGCACGGACCGTATACAGTTGAATACCGGGGACACGCTTTGGCGTACCGGTCGCCGCCAGCGCGACTGTTGGCGCGATAAGTGTCGACAGGCCTAGAGCAGCAGTGCTGCCTAACAACTGTCGGCGTGATAGGGATACGCTTTTCATTTTATGATCCGTTTTATTGCAACCGCAGACATCACCGAGTCTAGCGAAACAGGGGAAGAATAACTATGCGCGCTGATGCCCTGAAGGATCCGGCAGCCGAATTTAGCCCCATACGCATGAGTGGCACCATCGGCTGGATCCTTATGATCCTCGGCGTCGGCGCGTTAATTACCAACAGTATCTGTCCCTGGCTGTTACAGATCGTGTATACGACCGACGGCGTCACGGACTTCAAATCGATGTTCATGATTCCGATGACGATATCGATACTTGCCGCATTGCTGCTCGCATTCGGCTTCCGTCCACCGACGGAAGTGAACGGCGATGACAATGTGGCCTAGCTAATAGCAGACCCAGAATCGAAACCCGTTGAAGATGAGATACCTAAGCTCCGGTTAATTGTTCACAGGAATTCTGCAGTTTTTTGCGGGGATCAGTCCTGCATCGTTTTGCACGTACTGCAATGTTGTCGGTGGACGCCTCCTGATTAGTCAGGAAAAACAATCAGCTAACATCCCGGATCTGGATTCGGGAGGCAGGTCCGTGACGCTTGCCCTAGAACGCCCAATGGAAACGAATGCTTGCAACAACAGCCGATGAACTTTGCGTGGCACCAGACGTATCAAATCCAGGGTTCTCGACGAACTGTATGGACGGCGTCAGATGGCCGTCACTCTCTCCAATCGGAATGCGCAGAAAAATTTCTGCATCGGTGCCATTTTCCAGCGGCGCTCGCCGAAAACGGTTGGTTAGTGCCGTGCGCGACACGCCTATTCCAAGCAGTCCAATAGGCGTATCCCGCTCATACGCGATCGCCGCAAACTGCGTGGCAACGGACACAGCCTCATTGGCCAGTCCAACACGGAAATTCAGCGCATTGCTGCCATCCTGCCAGCCAAGAACGGCATACATCCCGTAATTTCTTTCGAATTCGCCCGGGCTACCTGCGACAGCGTGATCTCCCGTTCTCAACCATGCGCCCAGGCGAATGGAGGATCGCTTGTGCAGCCAGCTCGCGCCGGCGCCAAGAAATGCGGCACGTTCATTAGCGGTGAGACTCAGCAAATCCTGGTATGAACGGTCAGGCAAATCTGCAATACCATCGGAGCTGGCAACGACTACGGTGAACTCGGGACGAGCATCGTTGCCAAGCCAGCGAAATACACCGCCCAACGTGTAGTCCGGGAATTCTATGGTCGCATTGTTGACGAAACTGCCATTCAGAAAATGCAGGTTTTCGTCGTTCGCAATGCGGCTGCGATCAAGCCAGGCAGTAGGATCGATCAGGCCAAACATCAACGTGCGGCTGTTATCCAGAAAAAACGTGTAGTTGAGTTCGGATATTTGTACGCCGCCATCGCCGTCTCGATTTAGCACCGAGCCCGCATCGGCATTTGCAGTTGGATAAAGAGAAGAAATGCTGTCGTCGTCCGGCACCGTGCTTGCCTCAAAGTAGATAAGCCACTCACCGTTGGATTTCGGTATCGTGACGAAAAGATCGGCGGACGCGGTGAGTTCCGAATCGACCCGGTCATCGTCACTTGCCTGAAATGCAGTCGTTATTCCCGCTTCCCAGTTGACTTCACTCGCAGCAATGCCGTCGTTTGCGACAGCCAAAGCGATGCATGCCAATCCGGCCTGCAATCTGAAATCGATAGTGGCAAGCGTATTTCTGCTCAAGGTTAGTAGGTGGGACCGGCGTCTGTTTGTCATTGAATCAGATCGACTTAGAATCGGTAGGCCATTCCCAAGCCGAGAAATGCGTCGGCCGCACGACCATTGAGTCCGAGCCCAATGTGCAAATCGAGCTGCATATTGTACTTCGGCAGGTACGTGACGCCGCCATTCAGATAGTGCTCTGGTCCCGCGTCGCCAGCGTAGTTTCCAAAATATTCGACGTAGGCGCCTTTATCTGAATCGACGGGAATACTGATGCCGATTGCGTTGCTAATTGACGAGTCGTTGCCTGATTCACCAACAATCACCGTACCGAACCAGTCAAGACCCGCGCTGTATGACCAGAACGCACCAAATGACGGGTCCGCCTCGTCGCTGCTGAATTCGGTATCTCCAACAGGCAATGTCAGGCCGGCAAACAATGCTATTGGCACAGTCGCATCGGCATCTGATACCTGCCACTTCAAGCCGATACTTGCATCGTTCGCACCATTGACGTGCCGACCTCCGACATCTGTCCACGACATTCCTGCCCAGCTGAACTGCATCTCAAGCCGATCTATTAGTCCGATCCGTAGTAGTACGAGCGGTAACGTATGGTCGTCAATGTCAATCTGACCACTGTCAGTCGTGTACTGGTAGCCGCTTTCGATCTGCAGCAAAGACGGAGCGAGGGCGATCGGGGACGAGCTGAATCCGGGACGCTCCGCATTAATGGTTTCGTTGTCGTCGGCTGACGCCGTCTGGCCCCAGAACATTACGGGCGCGGCCCATACCAGTGATTTTAGTAATTCCAATGCTTTTACCTCGTATGCAATCGCGGCGTTCAAAACTTCACCTTGAAGTTAATTACGCCAAGGTGATTGCTTGTATTGTCACTGCTGTCACTCCAGACGAATTGATTCATGTAGCCTGGTTTCAATCGTCAGATTCTCGCGGACAGGCCAGCCGACGCCAACGGAAACACGATTTTGTAAAATGCCATCATCGCCGCCCCAGTCTGTATCCCTCAGGTCGAAAAATGGCTCGACACCAATGATCAGGCTTTTCTTTCCGTTATCGCCAATAGGTCGTGTGTATTTGGCCAGGAACCGTAAAACCAACCCAGTGTCGTCACCGGTGCTCAGGTTTCGTTGCAGCAGCCTCGTCCGCATGGTGACTGTTCCGCCAAGCCACTGTCCGACTGTCCAGTTTACTTGCTGCCAGGTGCGATTCTCGTCGGCGACCGCACCGCTTCGATTCCTGGAGCGAAAACGCGCATAGCCCGCCCATACCTGAACGCTACCGCCAAGCTGGTAGCCAATCGCCGGTCGGACCAGGTACTGATTGACGCCGCTGCCCAAATCAAAATAGCGCGCCTGAGCGTCAATCCAGTAGCGCCAGCGGCTCGGGCCGCTCTCGGTGTGGAATGCATCCGTGGCGTTAAGGACCGACCAAACGCCAAAATCGTCATCGGCGGCGGAAACCACGTGCGGCATGCAAATAATGGCAACGCCAATAAGGGCTACTACCATCGAGCCTCGGCAATGAATCTTGCGGTCAATATGTGAGTTCCTGGACACCGGTTTCCTTATCCTTAGGTCGGTGGTTTTAATCGGTTCTCCTGGTTATTCGGTAGATGGATCGCGAAAACCAGCCGATTACAACGCCAATCATCAGCATGAGAAAAATTAGCAAGGAACGTGGAATAGCCACTTCGAGAAACAGAAACCTGATCTCGACGGTAGCCGCATTTTGCACCGCGAATACCATGACGAGAACCACAAGACCGATCGTCACAATTAGCTTAAATGCCATGATTGTTACCGTCCCCTTGTTGATCAGTCTGCGTGCGCCGTTTCCAGCAAATATGACGGGGCTGCACGACCAGTTCGCCGGGTTGCCTCAACCATTTTAATCTCTATCCAGCGATTTCTGCTGAAGGTCCATTGTCGGAGAACACATATGATAAATCTAACTAATTATAATTGCCTATTTGATAAAAATTTTTTATTAATGGCATGCCAGAAGTGCTGGATACTTGGCGGCGGAAATTGGCTCAAAACCTGCTCCCGTTGCTCCATACTGTTCCGGACCAGAATAAAAGCATAATTGTCCATCAGCACACTCGGACGGAGACGATTAAGATGGGTGAAATTCAATCCAGGGTACCTTTGTGTCTGTGACAAAACCGAATAAGGAACTATTAACATTCGGCTGGCGAGAATGGGCAAGTTTCCCGGAACTCGGCATAGACCGTATAAAGGCAAAGGTTGATACGGGGGCCAGGACATCGGCGTTGCATGCGTTCGAGATCAAATCGTTCAGTGAAGATGGCGTGTCGCGCGTGGAGTTCAAAATTCATCCAAAGCAACGCGATAGCACGAAAGTCGTTGTTTGCACGTCGGATGTCATTGACGAAAGGCTGGTGACCGATTCCGGCGGGCACAAAGAATATCGGTGGGTCATCAAAACGCCGGTGTCCATCGGGCCACATACCTGGCCAATTGAAATGACGCTGACCGCCCGGGAAGACATGCGGTTTCGCATGTTGCTTGGAAGGACGGCAATCAAAAATCGTGCGCAGGTTGATCCCGCCCGGTCATATGTAGTTGGCCGGCCCCGACGGAAGAAGAAGAAAAAGAAGAGAGTTTGAGATCTTATGGCGAAGAATAATCCGATAACGATTGGCGATACGGAAATACTTCCGGGACAGCGAACGGACGTCAATATTCCAATTGCAGACCTGTATACGGCTACGTCGCTGCATATGCCGATGCAAATAATTTGTGGCCGCAGCGCCGGGCCGACGTTGTTTGTGTCTGCTGCCATCCATGGCGATGAATTGAATGGCGTCGAGATCATTCGCAGATTACTTAAGCGAAAATTGCTTAATTCAATAAAAGGAACATTGCTGGCTGTGCCGATTGTCAACGTGCACGGTTTCATTAATCAGTCACGCTATTTGCCGGATCGCCGGGACCTCAATCGTTCATTTCCGGGTAGTCCAAAGGGATCGATTGCCTCACGCATTGCACACACTTTTATCGAACAGGTTGTCTCCAAGGCAGACTTCGGGATAGACCTGCATACCGGCGCTGTCGATCGATCAAATTTGCCTCAAATCAGGGGCAATATGGACGATGAGGGAACGCTTGGAATCGCAAAAGCATTCGGCGCTCCGGTCATAGTTAATGCAAATATTCGCGACGGATCTTTGCGTGCATGTGCCGCCGACGTAGGCATGCCGATGTTGATCTACGAGGCCGGCGAGGCATTGCGATTCGATGAAGTATGCATTCGCGCCGGAATTCGCGGTATTGTCAATGTCATGCGCCAGATAGGCATGCTCTCTGAATCCAAGCCACGAAAAGCTTCAGAACCATTGATCGCACGCTATACAAGGTGGGTACGCTCGCCCGACAGCGGCATAGTCAGTGACAAAGTGAAACTGGGAAGCCGAGTAAAGAAAGGTCAGCGTTTGGCAATAATTAGCGATCCTCTGGGCGCGGATGAAGACTATGTGGTGTCACCTTTTGACGGAATCATCATTGGATGTGCCAATCTGCCTCTGGCCTACGAGGGTGAGGCATTGTTCAACGTGGCGGCATTCGATAGCGCGTCGCGGGCAGAGAATCTCGTCGAGGAATTTGCCGCGGAGCACGAACCGGATCTTCAGGACGACTAATTGCGCGGTTAGCTTAGTGCCGGCAATACCTGGCTTGCGAGACTGAGCAACAGGAAGAATCCGCACATGTCCGTAACCGTAGTCAGCAGCGGGCCTGACGCAACTGCCGGATCCAGTTTCAACCGTCGCAATATCAGCGGCACCGTTCCACCGATGGAAACGGCAATAATTGTGTTGATAGCAAGCGCACCGCCGACCACCAGGCCGAGCACTGGATTTCCCTTCCACGCCCAGGCAGCGATACCCAATAATAATCCAAGTGCCAGGCCGTTGATAACGCCGACAATGGCCTCCTTCCGCCAGACCCTTAGCACGTCAGACGGGAGCGCCGCACCCAGTGTCAATTCGCGCATGCTCACGGCAACGGCCTGGTTTCCAGAACAGCCGCTCATATCGGAAACAATCGGCAGGAAAACCGCAAGCGCGATAACTGCGGTCAACGTATCCTCATAAAACGCGATCACGCTGGCCGCTGCAATATTTAATACGATATTGACACTTAGCCACGCAAGACGCCGTCGTGAACGCAGCCATACCGGCATGCTGCGCAACTCGTCGCCACCGATAATACCGGCCGCTTTGAGGTTGTCTGCCTCGGCGCGCTCTGCAAGGGCCTCCAAAACTGAACGTCTGCGAACGATACCCAACAGCATATGCGCAGAATCGACAACGGGTACTGCAGCGATATCGTATTCGTCGAAAAATTCTTCCAGCTCTTCCAATGACGCATCTGGCGAAACAGTCAATGCAGGCGTGACAATTTCACCGACTTTTTTAGTCGGATCAGAGAACACCAGATCGCGCAAACGAATAACACCCTTTAGTTTTTTGGATTTGACCACGATATAAACGTAGTGGACGGTCAGAAACTGGTAATCGATGGCATCACCGGTTAAATCGTCGACGACGTCCCGAACGGTTGCGGCCATTGGATAGGATGCGAATTCAGTCATCATTAACCCGCCGGCTGTATCCGGTGCATGGCTAATGAGTTCGCGTACTTCGTACGCATCTTCTTCGTCAAGCTCTGCGATAATCGCGTCGGCTTCGGTTTTGTCTAACTCCGAGAGAACGTCGACGCGATGGTCGCTGGACATTTCTTCGACAATCCCGGCTGCATCCTGCACCGGCATATCTTCGATCAGGTCAGCTGCGTGTGCGTCCGGAAGCTCCTCTACGAGTGACGCCGCGCGGTGTGGGGATAGTGCAGATAAAAGAGCTCGCTGATCATGAGGACTTAGCATGAAAACGGCATGTAACAGATCCGCTGAATCGAGGTCGTCTATCCCCCGCCCTAGTTTTTCCGCATCCAGACCGCTGGCCAACATTTCGCGAATCTGATTCTCAGTATTGCTGTTTTTGCTATCCACAACTTTTCCTCATGAATTCATTCAGGCTTTGACTTCGGCCTTCCCGTTGTCACACTTATGGGCGGCGCCGTTGCCGCCCTGGCTGCTTCTCCGTATCTGCATTTTGGCAAACCCCCTTTAGACCGCCGCAACGGCTTAATTAGAGATGGAACTTTCGACCAGTGCGAGTAAAGTGCGCCATTTAGGCACAATTCTGGAGTCCTGGATGGACGATATTATTTGGGTAGGCATTCTAATTTGCCTATGTCACTCGGCAATGTTTTCGGGCCTGAATCTTGCATTTTTCAGCCTGAGTCGTTTGCGTCTTGAAGCAGAGGCAGGCACCGGCAGCCGGGTTGCTTTAAGAATTCTCGAATTGCGTAAAGATTCGAACTTTTTATTGACGACAATCCTCTGGGGAAACGTAGGAATAAACGTGTTGCTGACACTGCTATCGAACTCAGTAATGGCTGGGCTTGTCGCTTTCTGTTTTTCGACAATTGTCATTACGTTTGCCGGCGAGATCATTCCACAGGCCTATTTTTCACGCCACGCAATGAGGATGGCATCACTACTGAGCCCCGTTTTGCGATTCTATCAGTATGTCCTTTATCCCGTTGCCAAGCCGAGCGCGCTGATGCTCGATAAATGGCTGGGAAAAGAGAGCATCGTCTACATCAAGGAGCGGCAACTTAAGGATATTATTGAGAAGCATATTGAATCGGATCATGCGGAGATTGATCACATCGAAGGCCAGGGGGCGCTCAATTTCCTGGATATCGACGACGTGCCCATCGAGGACGAGGGCGAGATCATCGATCCATTGAGTGTTATTGCGCTGCCTACGACAAGTGGACTTGCCCATATTGCCCAAAGTGGAGTCGCAGGAAGATTCTTTTGTTCGCAGCGTCAACGCCTCTGGTCGAAAGTGGGCCATCATTACCGATGAATCAGGAAAGCCGCAGCTGTTGCTGGACGCGGATTCCTATTTGCGGGCCATCATGGACGATGTTTCGACCGTAGACCCCTACGAACATTGCCATCGCCCCATCGTCGTGAAAGATCCGATGAAACCACTGGGTCACATCATTCTCGCATTGAAAGAAGGACTGGAAGCAGAAAGCGACAAAGCGATTGAAAAAGACATTGTTCTCCTATGGACACCGGAGCGGCGGCAGGTAATCACCGGGGCTGATCTTTTGGGTCGATTGCTGCGTGGCATCGATCCGGAATCCCCTGCTCTGCAACTATGATGGCGACATTGCCGGTTGTAATTCGACGGCCGCATTGACGTCTGACGATCGTAGATGAAGATCGCGCTGCGGATAGGGTATTTCGATTCCGTGCTCGTGGAACTTGTCCCAGATGTTGAGCAACAGCGGGCTGATGACGTTCGCGCGTCCATTCATGGGATCGTCAATCCAGAAACGTATTTCGAGGTTGACTGAACTATCGGCGAATTCCTGCATGTGACAAACCGCGGCAGGTTCTTTCAGGATGCGCGGTGTTTCATCGGCGGCTTCCAGGCACAACTTAATCGCTTTGCGTACATCGGATTTATAGTGAATGCCGACGGTCTTTCGGATGCGAAGAAGACTTTGTGAGTATGACCAGTTTTCTACTCTGTTGGTAATGAGCTCTTCGTTCGGTATCAGATGTTCAATTCCATCACGCGTTAAGACCGAAACGTACCGTGCGCCCAGTGAATCGACGCGACCATAATAATCTGTCACGGCAATAACATCACCTGGTTTAATTGACTTGTCCAGCAGCAGAATAAACCCGCTGACAAGATTTGCGAATATCTTCTGCAGACCAAAGCCAAGACCCACGCCGATCGCACCTCCGACCACTGCCAGTGCCGTGATATCGATACCAACAATGTTTAACGCGAACAGGAAGGCGATAGCAGCCAGGCTGATGCGTAGCAGCTTGGTTGACAGAACCTGAATCGACGGTGTCAGGTTGGGCGACGCTTTGATACGACTTTCGGCCAGTTGCCCGATAACGGACGTTATCCACAGCAGTATGCCAAGCGCGATTGTTCCCTGTATCACGGTCAGAGCAGAGATGTTGACCTGCCCAACCGTAATAGCGGCACTGTCAAGAACGACAATGGCCTCGTCCAGAACACCCAGGATATTCAGCACGGCAATGATCCATGCTGTGACCGCAATAGTTTTCGACCATAGAGAATTCTCGACGAAGACTGTCGCAATGCTAATCACGACCCATGCGGTCAGCATGCTGGATGTCACTACCAGCGCGGCATGCCGGTAACCAATGTATGCCATCGTAATTATGATAATCCACTGAATACTGAGCCACACAATTGGAAAGGCAATGCCGCTGAGAGCTTTCCATAGCCTGCGCAGAAGTGCGTACTTGACGTGTTTTTCACCGAGTTTTTGAATACTCTTCCGTACAGCGATCGATATCGGCCAGGCAATCGTTGCCGCGATAACGATCAGGCTCAGCTCAATCAGCGTGTCAGTTGAGAATAGATTCTCATTCGCCCACGTCGTGATATTGGTCGACCACTGTGACCATAGTGTTCCGTCCCTGAGCGCGTCGATGATCGGCTGTTCGTCGTCCACTATATCCACCGTCTCTTTCGAAAGAAGAACAGCTGGATAATGGCAATGACGAACATGACGGCAATTACGACGAAGTAGCCCGAACGAGTGGAAAGTTCCGGCATGTTCTGGAAATTCATTCCATATATGCCTGCGAGAAATGTCAACGGCACAAATATCACGGTAATGATGGTGAGTATCTGCATGACCCGGTTCAGCTGGTGCGACGACATGCCGAGATAGCCGTCGGTAAGATCGGTGGCTATCTGGTAGTAAAGATTGGCAAGACTTTGCGTGCGTTCGACTTGCTCGTAAAGATCAACAATTTCATGTTCCAGGGACTCGTCGAACAACGAGTCCTTTTCCCTTTGCAATCGAGCGACTATTTGCTCGTGGTATTTTGCAATCCGGTTGATGTTTCTTAAGCGCGACTTGTATTGGGTGAGCTCTGCCAGCAGCGAGTCGTCCGGGCGCTGAAACATTTCGTCCTCGATCTCATCGAGGCGCGGCTCAAGTCCCAATAGCAACTCAACGTAACGTCGGGCCAGGCGATTACTCAGCCGAATGGCCAGTGATCCTGTTCCCTCTGACATAAGATGTGGTTCATTCTTGAGCTGCTCAAAAAGCCAGTTTGCGGATATCGACCTGCCGATATGTCGTGAAATCAGAAAACGATCGCCAACGAAAAGCGAAACCTGAATGACGCCAAAGTCTATGCCGCTGGTGTCGGCGTCAAGTCCACGAAACAGAATAAACAGAAAATCTTCGAATCGCTCAATCTTGGGTGGGTGCCGGGGCCGCAAAGCATCCTGAATGGCGAGAGGATGTATGCCGAATTCAAGCAGCAGTTCCCCATCGTTGTCATTTGAAACGCTTTCGATATCGATCCAGATTAGTTGATCGGCGGAATCCTTCCAGGCGCTTATCAACTCAGCACCGCCCTGCTGAATCTTGTTCAGCTTGGGATCATATGAGGTTACCTTTATCACATTTGACTCCTCAGACTATTAAACAACGCACCTTAGCTGCAGAATTATCGATTTTTGTTTGCTGTTTATGTTGGCAGCTAATCGCCAACTTCAGTGTCCAGGCTCTTGATCTCGGGGCGTCTGCGTCGCCGGGCCTTTGCCGGGACCATATGGCGCATTGATTCAAGCTTGCCGAAACAGAGCAACTTGTCTCCCGGTTCGAGTACACGGGACGTCCGTGGATTGGGAATGGCTTTACCGTCCCGGTACAGGGTGAGTACATTGATATCCACATCTTCGAAATTGGCATCCTTGATAGAGAGGCCCTCGAGCTTTGACCCCTCATGAATCAACATCTCGCTGACACCGTGTCCGTGACTGACCGTCAGGCGCTGACGAATGTCTATCTCCGGAAAATCTACTCGTACGGCCATGTATTCAACGATGGCGCCGGCGATATCCAGCTGCGTGCACGTCTCGATGCCCTCGAGGCCTGGAGACGAGTTCACCTCCATTATCTGTGGTCCTGTTTTGCCTTCGAGCATATCGACACCGGCCACCCTGAGCCCCAATATTTGTGCAGATCGAACGGCTGTTTCACGATACTCTTCGGAAAGATCGACTGATTCTGCAACGCCGCCACGATGCACGTTACTGCGAAATTCCTGCCCCTGAGCCACACGTCGCATCGCAGCTACCACGCGATCTCCGACAACAAGAGCGCGAATATCCTTGCCCTTGCTTTCAGCGACGAATTTCTGAATCAGAACATTTTGTTTTTGGCTATGCAAAAGCTCGATGATGGACGCGGCCGCGCTGGTAGATTCTGCCAGCAGCACACCGATGCCCTGCGTGCCCTCGATTAGTTTGATTACTACGGGCGCCCCGCCCACTCGCTCAATCGCGGGCAGGACGTCATTTTTATCAGCGACAAACGTCGTCCGCGGAATACCAATGTTGTGGCGACTTAGAATCTGCAGGCTGCGCAGTTTGTCCCGAGAGTTCGAGATACCGTTTGATGTGTTTACACAGAACACGCCCATTTCCTCGAACTGCCTGACAACAGAGGTTCCGAAGTACGTTATCGAAGCTCCAATTCGTGGCAGCACAGCATCATAGTCGCTTAGTGGTTTTTGACGATAGAAAAGATCCGGCTCCCCTCTCTGCAAATCGATCGCGAACTTCAGCGTATTTAAAACCTTAACGTCGTAGTTGCGCTGTAAAGCAGCTTCTTTCAAGCGCTTCGTGCTGTACGAGGTCGGGCCGCGAGACAATATGGCAAGTTTCATTTCTTATATCTCCAGATAGGTGCTTTGATGACCACAGCTTCGAATTCAATTGCCGGAAGTATGATCGACGTGGAACGAATCGAGATTGTGACAACTGAGAGGCTTCGTCCATAGCTTCTCCAACGTGTCTTCAAGCATGGTGAAGTCACGATCGATAGCTGCCACGTGAGTCTTCCATGATTTAGGTTTCGTAATTGCCAGCTTCGCCAGGTTTAATTGAATAACGCTTTGCATTTCTTTGGCGGAGTGAATGATGCTCGTGCGATTTCGATTATTGGATAGCGGAATTGCAGACACCTTCGACAACAGATCTCTGTTTCCCTCTGCCCGGGAAAGCGCACATCGAAAGTAGTCAGTTCTGGATGTCATAAAGGAATCCGGCTGTTGCGGGCATACATTTGGTGGAGCTTCATTTTTACATTGCGCTAAATCGTCAGTCAGGCCGCAGCCGGCCAATGGCCGGCTACAGACGACTTTTTTGCTGCTACTGCCGATTCGTCAGTCGCAGCAGACCCGCGCCAAATAGCGCCAGCATGCCGACAGTCAGTATCGACGGCCATGGAGATGCGGTCTTTGGCAAAGTAGTTGGCATAACTTCCTCCGCTACCGGTTCTGCACGACGTTCTTCCAGCGTCCGAGCCGTCTCCGGCACTCGTAGTTGCGCAACCACAACTTCGTCTTGTCTCGGCCGCATCGCGACCAGGACATTATCGCCTCTGCGAATGTCGCGCAGACGTGCATCGCGGCCGTTTACAGAAATCCGCGTACCTTCAGGCACGACAAACTGTCGTGTCTGTCCTCGTTTCTCTCCCCTGACTGTCAATGTGCGTGCTTTGGACCGCACATTGACTACAGTCGCTTCAACAAATTCCTGCGAAGTGATGTATTCGTCGACCAGGATGCTGTCACTTTCCTGTGCATGAATCGCTGCTGGGACAATAAATGTCGCAATAACAATTGCGAATATTGCGTTAAGTTTCATTTTTAAATCTCCGTAGTTGCGTAGGTCAAAATTCGGCACGGCGAGTCTGCAACTTTGCTCGCACGATAAACCGTTGGGGCGCATTGCCCACAAAGTAAAATGGATAACAGGTGATCAGCGTGATCGTCGGATCTGATGTTGGGGCCAGGACCGAAACGTCGGACGGGTCGACAATCTGGATGTCGGTCACCGAGTAATGCGCCGGCCCCACACCACGCTGAAGTGTAATTTCATCGCCGATCGCGATATCTTTCAGACCTCTAAAAAAACCGTCACGGTGTGCGGCGATTGCGAGATTTCCGTCGCCATCGATTTGTGCGGTACCCGGAACGCGTCCGGCACCTATGTTCAGCACTCTTTCGGAGGTGCCATTGAACACGGCCACACGGACATCCACATCTGGAATCGTCAGTATGCCGAGTGGCGCAGGCGCGCTGTTCTCTGCCTGCAGGGCGGCATATTCCGCAATGCGCTTAGCAGACCACAGTGATTGGTCGGGGGCAGTATTTGCGCGCTCCTGCCACTGAGTTTCAAGTTCGTGAATCGCGACTGCCTGGGCACGCGCAGTCTCAAACCTGCTTAATGCGAAGGCAGCCACACAGGCGACTCCGATCACCCACAGGGTGACTTCGAGCGAGCGTCTTATTGCGCCCGTCGCCTTATTGCAATGCAAGTCCCGTATGCGCATCACAGCCTATAATCCTTCGGTCTTTACAGGCAATAAATCATCGCCCATGCGAGTGCGCTGAGCATTGCGCATCAAAGTACTGCCAGACTCCATCAGGCTCCGACCTTCTCGTATTTCGGATTGCCCCTTGTCCAGATTCTTGTTGCCCTTCTCCACAAGATTGTTGCCCTCGCGAACGGCGTCAATAGCCTCTTCCCAGCGTTTGCCGATAGCCTTCAGGCGTTTTGCTTCGGCCTGCAGGTCTGTCGGCGCCGATGACCCACCGGTGGCCGCAACGGCAGACTGATAATCCTCACGCGCTTGTGCGACACGTAGATTGGCCGCTGCTATTTTCTCCTGACCCTCAAGCACCTGGCGGCGGCCAGTAGCCAGTCGTTGTTCACCCTTCGACACGAGCGCCTCACCGGTATCAGCGGATTTCTGCCCGTCCTCCCACATTGCACTTGGGTTTCCGGCGAGCGCGGCATCGCTCAATTGGACTCTGGAACCGCCTGCACAGCCGTTGAGTAACCCTGACGCAAGTACAAGAAACGCAGCTCTGCGCAAAATTCGTTTCGTGTAAAACTTCACTTCGTTTCTCCCTGCCAGGCTGTTATCGACGATCTGCTTGATGCGTCCCGACGAATTCAACTTCAGTTACAGATTACGCTGACTTTCCGCGAGGCAATATCAATCTCTTCACGAGTTGACGCTAACAAAAGCTGCTCCTTGGCCGCGTGACATTGCTCTGCATCGCGGACATGCGTCGGTTCGATAACTTTGACCGGTCCGTTGTCGCAAAGAACACTTGCAACGCGGCGAATATTGGCATGCTGCCCGCGTTCGACTGCAACGCAGTCGCCGACCTGTAAGTAGCCCTTTTCAGTGATGAATTCGGATACGTTGCCATCAGCAAACTGAAGGCGATATTCGTAGCCGAGTCGATCACCTTCCAGCGCCCTCGTTGCGAGACCGCCGAGTACAGCGCCACCTGCGCCGGTAGCAAGCTGCCGTCCTGTTGACCTGTTTCGGGCGATCATTAGCCCCGTGAACCCTCCAACAACGGCGCCTGCCGGGGCCGCGGACGGAAGTTGAACTCGATTAATATCCACGACTTCGGCATAGCGAATGCGCAACTCATAGCCGCGTGCCGAAGACGAGCCGCTGCTTGCACAGCCAACGAGTACCAGAATAGTGGCTAAACCCGTCAGCGAGGCGAACAGGGATCGACGTCCAGGCCTGACAGATTTCTTTTCAATTTTCATGATTTCGTGCCCTCCAGAGCGCAAACACTGTAATAGCCCACACAGGAGGCCGCTGGAAAGGGCCGCCTGGATTGCCAGTGTTAACCACTTATGAATGCGTATCGGCTGAGACATTTCGAATTGGTCGCGAGTCATGCGCGGTCTAATTGCTCAGATCCAGACTGTCCCGCACCCAAACCCGTCGATTCAGATGTTCGCCAATCTTGATAAGCGTCTTCCCGGTTGCCGCCATAGGTCGGTCCCGGTACACGCGTTCCGGGCGATCGCTCGTCTGCAGCGCGGAACCCATTTGGCGGCTGGACTCCAGGGCATCGAGAACGCTTCGGTCTATCCGCGCATCGGACCACAGGACTGCACGCTCGAGGTGATGAGCGGTGGCCCACAGATAACGCCCTGCGTTTTTGTGCTGCCCAGTATCTCGTGAGTCAATCGCCAGCATCAGGTAGTGCTGCGCCAGCAGCCAGTGGACCCGTGCGAAAGCCGAATCCAGGTCGCTACTTGATATGGACGTGTTGCGAATATTGTCACGAATGTTCTCCAGTGCCGCAACGGCCTCGGACATTGGTGGCTGGAGTGTTTCCAGAGCACGCGCTGCCTCTATGGAGGTGAAGTTTATCGCAATCTGGAGGTCACTCTCGGCCGCGGCAAAATCCCGGCGCACGAAGGCGTCACGAATACTGCGGAAACGCCGCGATGGCAGATCGTAGAATGTTGCCCAGACGTTTTCGTCCAATGTTAAGAGATTTCTTTCCTGCGCTGCCGCGTCTCCTAAAATGAGCGGTGACAGCGTGAACAGACATAGTGCTCGCATTGAGGTGCGCAGCGTACTACTCAATAGTGGTCGAGTTCTGAATTGTTTCATCTGTTCCACCTCCACATTGGTCGTGAGACTTAATTTGCCCTGAAGCTGACCGAAGCGCTTAGCAAGGGCCACTCATGTTGCGACAATTCCGCATCACGAGAACTTCGCGACTGCCGTCCTGATAGATTGTGCAACGTCTTCCCAGGCAGTATTAAATGAGTCCCTGGCTGTTTCCCAATCTTCATCTTCCGTATTTCTCAGGTCCTCAAGTTTTTGCTGTGCTGTGGTCATAAAATGCTCCACCTGGCGTTTTGAGCGCCGCAGCTGCTCACTCTCGCAGCCGTCGCGTTTCGCAATTTCGTTTCTCAGTACCGCCTTGACAATATAAACCTTTGCCTGAATTTCGATCAACTTGGCGCCCGCCAGCGCCAGGTAGTCTGAGCGACAAGTGTCGTATGTCATTGTCCGTGACCTGGCTGCCGTTCCGTTGCTAGTTCAAAGTGTGCGTAATGGCTGCTCTGAACTCGTACAGAGCAGCATTCGGCGTGAACACGTTAGCGTGCGCCCGATTCTGACTTCGGTCGTAATACCAGATCGATACGACGGTTTTTCGCCCGCCCGTCGACGGTTTCATTGTTGGCTACTGGCCTGGATTCGCCATACCCGATTGACGAAACGTCGCTTTCCGGATAGTCGGACATGTTGGCCAGCAAGTAGCTGCGCACTGCCTCCGCACGTTCGCGCGAAAGTGCAAGATTTGCTTCGTCGCCACCAAATGCGTCTGTATGTCCCTCTACAATCACCTGATTGTTGGGAAATACGAGAATTGCGTTTTGTAACTTGCGCAGCAACGCGAAGTACTGCGCCTCGATTTGCGCGCTACCGGTAGGAAACACCAGTCCAATCGGCCTGATCAGTATATTTTGACCCTGCGTGAAAACCTGGGCCTCACCTTCGTCAAACATGCTTTCGATCTGGCGGAATCTCTGCCGCTGCTCTTCCTGCGCCGCCAGGCGTGCCGACTGCGTGCCCAGTTGTCCCTCCAGCTGTTGAATTTCAGTCTCGAGATCGAGGATCTGCGCACGTCGCTCACTCAATTCATAAGCATCCTTCTGCAGGGCTACGATCTTCGTTGACACCGCGTCGGTTGGGACATCATAACCCTGGTCAAATTCTGCGACCATGTCCAACGTCGAAGCGATACGTTCGACCGGTACTTCGGTAGACAACGCAAAATCCTCCAGGGAGACATCACGATCCCGAACAGGTTTGAGGGTGCGCGCCAGGTACATTGCATGTTTCACTTCATACTTGGCCTGCCGTGCGATGCTACGTGGTTCGTCGGTGTCGTAACGATTCTGCGTCAACGCCGTTTCAGCCTGCGCCAGCAGCGACTCAGCCTTTGCAAGCGTGCGCGGAGCGTAACGCTCTACTCGTTCGCTTTTAGCCTGAGTCAGAAGTCGTCGGGTTTCGTCAAGATAGTTCGCCTGGATAGCGGCTAATTCGGCGCTTCGATAGATTTCCTCGGCATCTTTCGCTCGCGAGCGGGCAGAATTAATGTTGCCATCCTCGAGCCGCCCCGCTGCCGAGGCAAATCTCTCTTCTGCCTCACGCCATTGGTCCGCCGCAAATTTCTCAGCGTCAGCCGTCTCAGCATCATTGCGAGCCTGAATAGCGGAGGTAAGCGTGATGCCCGCCAGTCGCGTTGCCTCGACTGCCTGACGCAGAGAACTTGCCGCCTGCCCCAGGTCTCTCTTGATACTCTCAATGCTGCGGCCGCGATTGAGCTTATCTTCGGCCGAGCGATAATATTTCGCGGCTTCGCCATATGACTTCGGCGCGAGAACGCTGGCACGAGCTTCGTTAGCCGCTTTCAGGGCGTCGTCAGTTTGCGCAAAGAGCGTTGCACGCAGGTTTTCCTGTCCGTGCGCTGCAGTTCCGCCCAGCCCAAGTACAACAAGTGCGAGCGTGGACAATAAAGATTTGGTCAACGTAGTCATTTTCCAGCCTCCAGGAGAGTCGTAATAGTCCGACGACAACCAAAAGTCGCCGTACGGACCCCACTGTATGGAACGTCCTTTAACAAATCTAGCTAAAATATCTTGTTACTTTAACAACTTTTGTTTATAAGTACTCCATGGACCTTGAGTTGCTTCGCACCTTTCTAGAACTGCATCGCACCCGGCATTTCGGGCGCTCAGCTGAGGCGCTGCATGTCACGCAGGCGGCGGTCAGCAGTCGCCTGAAGTCGTTGGAACAACAGCTGGGGGTCACACTATTCGAGCGTACGCGCCGCGAAATGCGTCTTACTCCTGAAGGCGGTCGGCTGATCCGACACGCGGAACGCCAGATCGCCGGTTGGCGGGCGGCACGCCAGGACGTCTCGCTCGCCGAGTCGAGCGAACAGCTCGTAATTGGCGGCAGCCTGCGGCTGTGGGACGTCTTGTTGCAACGCTGGTTGCATGAACTGCGGCGCGCCTATCCCGAGATGGCAATCATTGCCGAATCGCAGTCGCCTGATGTGTTAACCCGACGCCTGATTGATGGCACGCTGGACGTCGCCATCATGTTAGAGCCTGCGCAGCTCGACATCATGCACGTAAAGGAAATCGCGACAGTGAATTTCGTTTGTGTTTCGAACCGTGCCGGCCTGTCAATTGATGAGGCTCTACGCGAAGACTACGTTTTTGTCGACTGGGGGCTAACGTTTGGACTCGATCATCGACGTGCATTTCCCGATGCGCCGGAGTCGAATACTCGGGTCTCGCACGCAAAGATGGCGCTGGAATATATCAATACGGTAGGGGGGAGCGCGTACCTGCCGCGCGCGATGGTCGAGAAAGAAGTCGACTTCGGTCTACTCCATCACGTAGCAGATGCCCCTACTTTTGAACGTCAGGCCTATGCAACCTATCCAGTCCGGTCGCCAAGGCTTGAGCGTGTCGAAGAAAGCCTGGGCCTGATTCGAACGTAACCTGTGCTTCAGCGCCAATCGGAGCCGACGGCAACTGTGACTTTGGCTGCGCGGCAGCACGGCTGCCATACCATCTTCTCTCCTCGTCAATCGCAATCCCAGGGCACATCCGCCGCCGCTCCGCTCGAACGCCCGCTCGCAATTTCAGAATAAGAAAAGCCCGCTTCACGCCCGCAAGGTGAGGCCGGCCTGAATTAATCGTTCAACTGCCATCATTCGACGCGGTTTCAATCATGGTCAACTCAGCGTCAAACAATTGCCGGTACGTTTGGTCCTTCCTGTGGTTTTCGAGCCAACTGTCAATAAAGTTCTTCAGCGCCTGATCGCGCGGTAGCAATAGTCCGAATTCGAAGCTATTAAAGGGTGTATTCCGATTGGCTATTTCGAGAGCCGGATGAAGAACTTCCTGCACGGCTGCTTCCACCGCGTCTGTCACCATGACATCGGCTACTCCGGAATCAATCTTTTCAAAAACAGTCAGGTTCTCCTCATTCAGAATGATCGTCGCCTGCGGAAAATGCTCGCGGGCAAAGGCCTCATTTGTGCCGCCAGGATTTACGATGACACGAACACCCGGCTGATTGATATTCTGAATTGTCCGGAAACGACCCGCGTTCTCATCACGTGCTATCGCGACCTTGCCACTGGACATGATCGGACGACTAAAGAACGCGATCTTCAGGCGTTCAGGCGTGATCGTGATGCCGCTCATGCCGATATCGAATTTATCGGCCAGCAGATCGTCCGTCAATTCGGGCCACGTTGTATCCACGAATTCGACTTTGACACCCATGGCACTTGCCAAATTCCGCGCAAGCGCAATATCGACACCATGCAGCGTGCCGGATCCATCGCGACGATAGGAAAACGGCATAAAATCGCCGGTTGTTCCCACTCGAAGCGTCTCGCTACTCCGTATGCTGTCCAGCTTTGTGCGGGGTTCCGGTGAGTTCGCACAGCCGACCGAGAGTGACAAAATTGCGCTGCCCACCAGCAGCAATACAATCGAAGCAAATGGTCTCTTCGGGATATTGATAGTCATACGTGGATACCGGGAGGTCGCAGTCAGAGTGACGTCGTCTATGCAGCCCGAACTACGGCTGGTTTCTCAGGAACGCAGGGACTGCGCAACATCCAGCAGCTTGTCGATATCCGCCCGATTGTTAAAGAGAGCTACACCTGCACGGATCTGCGTGCCATCTTCCCGGAAGGACACCTTCACCCCTGCATCTTCAAACCTGGTGGCGGCCAACGAAGGCTCGCGGCCGTGTCTGAATGCCACGATCGGCGAAGCGTTCCCAACCGGCGTCAGCACATCGAAGCCCAGGCCGCGCAGCTCGCTGTTCAGCGTTTTGGCGAGCGGAATGACGTGTGCCTCGATGCTGTCCACGCCAATGTTTTGCACATAATCAAGTGCGGCGCGCATCTGGTAGATCGAACCAAAAGCCGGTGTTGCGTAGCCGTATTTTCTCGCGTCGCGATAGAAATGATACTCGCCAGGCCCGGACTCACTTTCAAGCTGGCGCCAGCCGATCCTGTCCATGTCGACACGATCGAGCAATGCATCGCGAACAAAGAACGGCGCCACGCCGAACCCGGCGAGTAACCACTTGTAACCGCCCACGGTAAAGAAGTCGACAGCGGCTTCCCTGACGTCGAGTGTCACCGCGCCAACGCCCTGAATGGCATCGACATAGAGGTATGCATTGTGCGCATGGGCTAACTCAGCCAGCCCGTTGAGGTCCTGCCGATAACCATTCTGGTGCGATACCCAGGACACTGAAACGACCTTCGTGCTTTCATCAACAACCCTTGCAAAGGCATCTACCGGTGTCGCCCCATCAACATTTTCTACCACGCGCAGGTCAATGCCTTTCGCTTCGACGAGATGGTTGTAGAGGAAAACCGTGGTGTCGTAATGCAGATCGTCTATTACCACGCTATCGCCGGGTTGCAGATCAAGTGCTGCGGTCACGACATTTTCGCCTTCACTCGTCGCCGACAAAAGACCGATTTCGCCCATATCGGCGTTCACGAGCCTGGCGAAACGCTGCCGCAGCAATCGCGTCTCATCCAGCATCGATCCAAGACTGACAGGATCGCTGGCCTTGGCCTGATGGAAAGCGACGACCGCGTCGATGACAGATTGCGGAGACGGTGCGATGTAGGGTGAATTCAAATAGGTCCATTTCTCGAGGACCGGAAAATCCGCGCGACAGTTAAACGGGTCATCTCCCGTTGCCGATGGCGCAGCGCGAACCGGCGATGCCACGCCTGATGCCATGGCTGCCGTAGCCAAACCCATAAAGTCCGCCGAGAGGATGCCATGGCTGCCGTGGCCAAACCCATAAAGTCACGCCGAGAGAAGTCCATTGGTAACTCCGCTACCCAAGATAGAGAGACACTCTACCTCAATCGATAACAGTCGAGCTATTGCAGCATCGATCAAGAAGAGCCGGCTTCTTACCGCGACCGCTAATCTCAGGCCGTGGAATCGCTCAGTCTTTTACGCCGAATGGAATGCGCTGCAACGCGAGTTGTCCGTTGCTGACCACTAGCAAGACATCCTCCAGTACCTGGAGATTCTCAAGCGGATTTCCCGGCACAGCGATCATGTCAGCTTCGAACCCTTCGGCGATGCGGCCCGTGCGATCGTCTACCCGGAGCAGCTCCGCCGAATTCACCGTGCCTGCCTGCAGTGCTTCGAAATGGCTCATGCCGATTTTCGCGAAGGCTTCAATCTCCATGGAGATGCGATTGATTGATTCCACCTCGTAGTAGTTATCCGCACCCGTAGCGAATTTGACGCCTAGTTCGTACGCCTCGCGCATCACTTTTTCCAGTTGCGGCACCATGTGCCTGCCACGCAGGCGTAACACGTAATTAAATCGTTCCTCGACCAGATCCACGATCGTCACGTGCGTCGGCACGAACCAGGTACCGCGTTCCTTCATCAACTGCAGCGTTTCCGTACTCATGTAGGTGCCATGCTCGATGCTCCTGGCCCCTGCGAGCACTGCCGCCCGTGCCCCTTCGTCACCATGCGCATGCACGAGTACCGGAACATCGTGTTTTGCCGCCTCTTCGACAACAACACGCAACTGCCGCTCCGTGTAGGCCTGCTGCCGGGGATCCGTATCCGGCAGACCCGCTCGCTGCGTGCCACGTGCCTTGATGACGTCTACACCGCGATCGATGTTGATATTGACGAGCCGCCGCAGTTCCTCGTCAGAATTGACGCCGTCGAACAACTCAACCAGGCGCGGATCAGCGAGTGCAGCTGTACCGAGATTCGGTGTCACATAAACACCGGCGGCAAGGACTTCCGGACCGGCCAGCTTGCCACTGCGGACAAGTTCACGCAGCGTTACATCCTGGAACGCGCTGACACTTGCACTTCGAACCGTCGTGACACCTGAGACGAGCGCTCTCTCTGCCCGCTCGAGCGTATCGATATGCGTGTGGACGTCGATCATGCCAGGCATCAGAAAGTTACCTTCAACGTCGATGACCGTGTATTCGCGCGGTACGTTAACGGTACCGGTCTCGATTCGCTCGATCCGCCCGTCGCTGACCAGCACCGTCACATTCTCGGTGATTGCATCGTTGATGCCATCGAACAGGTTGGCGTTTGTGAACGCATAGTCGCCGTCGGCAGCAAACGTGGGCGTCGCTATTAGCGATAGTGCCAGCCCAGTTACAGCAAGACTCTGGTTTTTATTCATAATCATTCTCATCGCAATATGATTGGACTGTTCCCGTATCTCTCTCGATCCATTCGCGGCTGAAGCCGCTCCCACGAAACGGTTTTACGTAAAAGTAATGCTCGCCGCCAATGACCCGATGCGCGCTTGCGCCTCAGCGACCTGTGATTTGAGCCTGGCCCAATCGACGCCGATCATTCGACCGTTGCGCTTCCGCGCGCTACCCGCGACCCAAACACTGTCGATGTCGGGAAGTGATGCAAAATTCAAGACACGATCGGCGAGACTGCCCAGCGATGCAAATCCGACACGGTCCGTTCGCAGCAACACAAGATCGGCACGTTTGCCAACAGAAATTGTGCCGGTCTCATCGCCAAGACGCAGTGCCTTTGCACCAAGTGCTGTCACGAAGTCCAGCGTATCTTCAGACTTGTAAGCCGCGGCGATCTTCGCGCCTTCGGGCGACAGATAGAGATTCCAGAAAGCAGCCCGGGCGTGTTCGAAATAATCCTGGTTCAGCGCCAGGTTCACATCTATGCCGACCCCGGTCGCCACGCCCGCAGCCCGTGCGCGCCCATGTACCGACGGCCCGCGGTTGGCGCTTGCCATATAGGGGAATTCGCCCATGGCGGTTGCACACACCATACCCCCTGTATCACGCAGCATTATTAGTTCTTCCGAGGTGAGGCGATTGGCATGGGCCAGGTGGTAATCCGGCCCCAACAGACCCGCTGCCTGCAGGTCAGGTACACCGGTGTCGCGATACCCCATCGTGCCTTGTGGCGTTGGACTTGGTGTTTTGTGAACGTGTGCCGCTATCATCCTGACGCCCATGCTGCGCACGCGGGTCCATTCTTTCCTGATGTCTTCGAGTCGACTGCCTGTGCCTGAACTGGGCGCGAGACCAAGCTGCATGATGTCGGAGCTGCCGGAAAAAACTTCCTTTTGCAGACGCTCGGCAGTGGCCCAGTGCGTCTCAGTCGTAGGTGCGATGCGCTGCGAATCAGCCACTGACAGCGGCACGACATCGCCGGGCTTATAAGTAGACGATACGCCGAGCTGGAGCGCGAACCATCCACCCACACCGGAATCTTTAGCGCCCTCGCCCGCGGCCAACGCGTTTTCCGCATTGATATGGCCATGCGCATAGTCGATCACTGATGTCACACCGGAATCGATCGCCATTAAACCGCCCAGGTAACCGGCCAGATAATGATCTTCAGGGTTCATGCTGACCATCGTGCTCATCTGCCAAACCCGATAGTTCGCATAGAGCCCGGGTTGCGTTTTCGCCAACCGGCCAGCTTCAGTGGTTTGCCACAGGTGGCGGTGACCATCGCACATGCCGGGCATCAGGATCATGCCGCTGGCTTCTATGACCTCGGCACTTTCGCTCGACAGGCCCTTGCCAATGGCCGATATCCGACCATTCTCAATCAGGACATCCGACCCCTGCATTTCCCGCAACACTGGATCCATGGTCAGCAAATCGGCGCCGCGGATCAGCGTGGGACGTGACGCGACCCCGGCAGCTGCAGTGGCCTGCATGGCATTGGCCGACGCGGGTTTGCCAAAGACAGCCGACGTAACGGCAGCTGCTGACAAACCGAGGAAGTCTTTGCGGGTTATTTTGGTCACGAGTGGGTATCCTGATTGCGGTGTACAGGTCGTAATCCCGCCGTTTTGTTCGGCGGTGTTGAAACGACTATAGATCAGAGGTCGATACAGATCTATGCGTGCCAACGATACGTCCGTTGCCCGAACGAAGGCGGCGACGCTGCGGATTAATCAACGGACCGCTGCTTGCGAAAGCTCGGTTGAACCGAGCAGCGAAGGACCAATGCTTCGAAGCTACGATCGTAGTTGTGAGTCCGGGACACGCGGGTTTCCAGTGCACAGGTTTCACAACCGCCTGCAACCTGAGGTAACCCACGAGCCCGTAATGCGTCGCATTTTCGACCCGCGCAGATGCTCTCGAGGAACCGCAGGCTACTCCGCTTTCGGCGCCAAAGTCGGGCACCGACCGTGACGATCCCGGTCGCGTCGCTGATCGTCGTCATTCACCTGTCCGGACGTTAATATCCAAAGGGGGAATCGAAGCCACTTCAAATGACGGGGCGCCAAGCTTGATCTGGTCTCCGGATTCCTCGATCAATTTGAGTATATCGGTGCAGATCCGATCTTTGGTGCTGCGCCGTTTTTTGTAATCGACAACATAACGCAACGCAAACTCTGCCCAATTGTCATCCATTTTTAGCGAAACCATCGGCGCCAATTGAGCGTCTTCCAGCATGTACTGGTCCGTCATTTTTCGCCACTCGCCTTTCAGTTTACGAGCGTGTTCTCCAGTAATGTCCTCAAGAACTTTTTGAAATCCCTGCCGAGCCATTTCGTAGTCACTGCCGTATCGTACCGGTATCCTGATTTCGTCCCAGAGAAACGGAAAATCTGACGAATAATTAAAGACTGGTTCTTTGAAAATAAAGCTGTTCGCGACCCGAACCACTCGGCCGTTGTATTGGTCACCATTGATCCACCCACCACATTCCATCAACGTCGTTCGCAATACTCCAATATCGATGACATCGCCCTTGATACCACCTAGCTGGATACGGTCGCCGACATCATATAAACGCCCAAAAGACAGCGCGATCCAACCGGCAACGCTGACGATTACCTCTTGCAGAGCAAACGCGATGCCGGCACCGAGCACGCCCAACATCACGGTGAGGCCTGACAGTTTATCGCTGTAGACAACAGACAGAAGAATAAGCGCGACAGCATAGCCGCCGATGGTCACGAGTTTTCTCAGACGATAGCGCCGCTGCGAATCTTCGATGTACCGTCCAAGGGCACGCTGTACGTATCGAACCGCGACAACGACAGCGAGCACCGCCAACGTGGCTGCGATGATCTTTCCGAAAACGGGATCAAATAGCCATTTTTTTATCTGCTCTTCCACAGGTATTCCCTGGTTACTTCCCGATGCCTTTTTCGATTTGCCGCTTCAAGCCAGTCATACTCGATTGATCCACTTGAATCAGCCCACGCCGGGGACGATCAAGATCGATTACGATAAAAATAACCAGTACGATGAGGGCCGTCATAGACATCGTCGCCATCCAGGCGCGACGCCTGTGCAACCCCGATGCGTATCCCAGGATATAACCGGATATTACAAAAATCGTGAACAACAGAAACAATACTAATTCCGGTACGTGCTTTTCCAGTGCGGCTTGCCGCCTGCCATAGGCGTCGAAAACCTCGTTTAGCGACTGGATAAAATAGCCTGACGTGACCGGTCGAGGGTCTGCATCTGCCGCTTCTATAGCAATCTTCCAGAGTTGCCCCTGTAACGCCACCGTCTTTTCAATAACGTCTTCGCGGACAGACGGATCGGCCATATCAATCCCGCCGCTCTCAATGCGCAAATCCACATAGTGCGCTATGAGAGAATCTACCTCAGCGCTATAGGGTTCCGACAACAGGCTGGTCCTGAGATAGGCCGTTCCGATTGCATTCGACTCTTCCATTACGGATGCGCTGCGGCCATCAAATCGTTGCAGGGCCATCGTAAATGAAAAGCCCAACAGGAGGGCCAACAGGCCCAGCATTCCTGCCTGGACCGAATTTGTCTGCGACTTTATTGCCTCGTCGGGCTTCTCTGAAAAGCGCCATGCAAACCGGTACCCGGCTTCATTAGCCAATACAATGAGCACAAACAGCGACGCGGCGATTAGCACGCTATTGAAACTATAGAGAAGGTCCTGCTCGAACATTTTTTCTCCTATGCGGAATCAGGATGACGTTAGCCGTTTTACTCGACTCATCGGACGTAGGATCATTTGTTGTCCGGCGAATTCTGGGGACAGTTTACTCAATTGGGCGAATTCTGCGGACAGTTTACTCAATTGAGCCCTAAACCAGGGCACACATACATATTAACCGGTGGCGAATTCAGCTTTTCGGTGACAAGCGCTTACGGCCTGCCTAAGTTCCAGTGAATTTGTTCAGCGCAGGGTCATGGCGAGACTGTAACGAGTCGTAATTCCCGAAAATCCACATCATGTAATAGTCGTACTGGCAGACCCGCCGGCAATGAGATCTACGTTAGGAAGCCGGAAGCTTTAACAGCTCGTAAATTGTGGCCATCAAAGCCAGGTCGAAAGCGGAATAGGTGAACTGTCCCCGGAATTTCCCGGAATTTTTATGGTCGACATGCGATCAGGCCATTCTGAGTATACGTCCTTATTTGCCTCCGCTACGTTCGTCGGGCGCCGACCGTACGAAATGGATTAATGAGCAGCGCCCACAGCGATTGATCGCGGCGATCACGAAATTCGTGCAGGCCGATCTGCATCGTCGTCTGATCATCGCGGGGCTGGTCGCGGTAGCTGCCGAATATTCGGTCCCACAGGGACAAATGGAATCCGAAATTGCTGTTCGTTTCGTCCCAGTGAACCGAATGATGGATACGGTGCATCTCGGGCGTTACCAGGAGCCAGCGCAAGCGGCGTTCGAAGGTGTCGGGAAGGCGGATGTTGGCGTGAGTGAACAGCGCGCCGGCGCTAAGCAGTATCTCGAAAATCAGCACGGCGAGCGCGGGTATGCCAAAGAGCGCAATGAGCGCGAGCTTGATTGCCATCGACACCGCGATCTCGAAAGGATGAAAGCGCACCGCAGTCGTGACGTCGAAGCCGATATCGGCGTGATGCATGCGGTGCAGTCGCCACAGCATTGGAATCTTGTGCATCAGCCGATGCTGCCAGTAAATCGCGCAGTCGAGCAGGATGACGCCGGCTGTCACAACTACCCAGTTCGGCAATATGCCGGGCGGCCCTCCCACATTGTGTTCGAGTCGGATGGCAAGATCGACGGCCAGCAGCGGAAACGCGACACGCAATATCAGCGTGTTGATGACGACAAGCAACAGGTTGGTAGTGCGGCGACGCCAGCCACCCATCACGTCGCGCCGCGGCCGGACCTGCTGCAACACGATAAGTACAGCGAATATCGACAGGAATGTCGCGAGACGAATCTGGGGCTCGTTGGCCAGCAACCAATCCGACACTGTCAGGCGCCCCTGGTTTCTGCGGAACCGTGCGGCGCGATGGCGTCGTGCGTGCGCTGCATGACGTCTTTGAAATCAATCCCCAGGTCCATCACGCGAATGCCGAGCTTGTCGCTGTCGCGCGCTGCGACCACTAGTCGTGCTTCAATACCTGGGTCGCATGACTCCGGATTCGGCGTTGTATTCTGGTCAATTTGCATTTGTTTCAAAGTCCGCAGATCAGGAAAATTAGCTGGCTGTTCAGCATGAGCAGCCCAGCGGGTGCTCGTATGTATGGTGGCAGGACAGTCATCTTGCAGCGCTTGACGCCTGTCTTCAACCGAATAGCACCGATTCGCGATCGAAAATATCCACACCTGATGATCTGGGCGGCTATATGCTGACGTAACCACGTCAAGCGAACTTTGACCTGCCGCCGGTAATAAGGGAGTGGATAAATTGCGGTCATGTAATATACGCCCACCTTTACCGGTCGTATCTCGTAGAATCTGCCGTAATCTGCAGAATATTCCGCCGTAACAGGTTTACCGATGACTGACGCAACCACTTCGACCGTTCCTGCCTGGAAACGGTTCCTGCCTCTTGGCATTATCGTCGCGGCTCTGACTGCCTTTTTTGGCTTCGGGCTGCAGCGATATTTTACGCTTGACAGCCTCGCAGCCAATCAGGAAGCGATCAAGAATTACGCCGACGCAAATCTCCTGACGACCATGCTCGGAATAATCGCAATTTACGCGGCTGTTACGGCCATCAGCTTTCCCGGGGCCGCAATAATGACGCTGCTCGCAGGATTCATATTGGGCACACTGTATGGCGGCATCTCTGTTGTCATCGGCGCTACTATCGGTGCGACAGTCATATTTCTCGCCGGCCGCTCAGCTGCTGGCGATGTGTTGGCGAAACGCGGCGGCGATACCGTGGCGAAACTCGAAGCTGGCTTCACAAAAAATGCTCTGAGCTATCTGTTCATACTTCGGCTCGTGCCGTTGTTCCCGTTCTGGCTGGTCAATCTGGCGGCCGCAGCATTCCGCGTGCCAACCCAGGTCTACATATTCGCCACTTTTTTCGGAATCATGCCTGGCACGCTTGTGTATGCGTCCGTTGGTGCAGGGTTTAGCTCGATCACTGAGTCGTCCGATGTTGGCATTGACGTGTTGCTTCAGCCGGCGGTTTTTCTGCCCATCATCGGTCTTGCAGTCTTGTCGCTGTTACCGATCATATTCAAGGGCACTATCAATCCTGATGATGAGGAAAAATCGTGAGCGCAACAATTACGACTGATATCTGCGTCATCGGCGCGGGCTCAGGCGGTCTTTCAGTAGCGGCCGGCGCGGTCCAGATGGGTGCAGAGGTGGTTCTTATTGAGAAGGACAAAATGGGCGGCGACTGCCTCAATACCGGCTGCGTCCCGTCAAAAGCGCTGTTAGCCGCTGGCAAACATGCCCAGGCATTCCGAAATTCAGGCCCATTTGGAATCAAGCCAGCCACCCCTGACATCGATTTTGGTGCTGCCATGGCACATGTCCGCGGAGTTATTGAGGGAATTGAGCCGCATGACAGTGTAGAGAGATTCGAGAGTCTTGGGGTAAACGTCATTAAGGGCGCCGCCCGATTTACGGGTGGCAGCGAGGTTGCAGTTGGCGAACAACGAATTCAGGCAAAACGATTTGTCATTGCAACGGGAAGTCGTGCCACTGTCCCGCCCATTCCAGGCATCGATGAGACCGACTATCTGACCAATGAGACATTGTTCGAGAACTCGGTGTGCCCCGACCACCTCATTATTGTCGGCGCCGGGCCGATCGGGTTGGAGATGGCTCAGGCACACCACCGTCTGGGTGCACGGGTAACAGTGCTCGAGCGCCTGCGCGCGCTGCCGAAAGATGACCCTGAATTGGCGACGATTGTCGTCAAGACGCTCCTCGAAGAAGGTATTTCAATTCGCGAAGAAGTCGATATTGCGAGTGTTTCCGGCAAGTCGGGCGATATTCGCGTCACTCTGAGCGATGGAGAGGAGATTCGCGGCAGTCATCTACTAATGGCAACCGGGCGCGCGCCTGGCGTTGCCGACATGGGGCTTGATGAAGCGGGCATTCAGTTCTCGCGTTCCGGGATCGAGGTCGACTCGCGATTACGCACAACGAACAAGCACGTATTTGCTATTGGCGATGCCAAGGGTGGATTGATGTTTACTCACCTGGCGGGTTACGACGCTGGCATAGTCATTCGCAACATACTTTTTAAGTTGCCTAGCAAGGCCGACTACTCTGCGATGCCGTGGGTGACGTATACAGATCCGGAGTTATCCCAGGTTGGACTAACGGAAACCCAGGCAAGAGAACAACACGGCGACGCCATCAAGGTTGTGCAGTGGGAATATGCGGAGAACGATCGGGCCCGCGCCGAACGAATCACCTCAGGTTTAATAAAAGTGGTCGCTGGCAAGCGCGGCAGGATTCTCGGCGCTGGAATTGCGGGCTCCAGCGCGGGCGAAATCATTCAACCCTGGCAGGTTGCCGTCGCGAAGGGTTACAAGATGGCTGACATGGCCGGAATCATCTCGCCCTACCCGACCCTTTCTGAAATATCGAAACGCGCGGCGGGTTCGTATTTTACTGATTCGTTGTTTTCGCCACGCACAAGAAAAATTGTGCGGTTTTTGCTCAAGTTCTAGAACCTGTGGATCCCTCGATCCCCGTTCTGGTCCTGTTCTGCAAAGAGCCGCGACTCGGTTACGGGAAACAACGCCTTGCGGCCTGTATTGGTGAGCGACGAGCCCTGCGTATTGCTCGCGCCCTGCTGGACTGTGCACTGGAGGACGCTGCCCGCTGGGATGGCACATTTGTGGTCTCCCCCGCATCGTCAGATGAAGTTGCCTGGGCGGAAACGCTGTCCGACAGACCCGCGTTTCGTGGCAGCCGCACATGCATCATTGCGCAAACAAGTGGCAACCTTGGCTCTAGAATTGCGACCGTCGATTCCCGTTTACGTGAGCTGGGTGCAACTCAGATAATCTATATGGGATGCGATGCGCCGTTGCTGAATGACACACACTATGATGCCGTTATGCATGCGCTGAATGATGTTGATGTCGTTCTGGCAGACGGCGCTGACGGTGGCGTTACATTGATGGCAAGTCGAAGTGGATGGCCGCAGCTCGACGAACTCCCGTGGAGCACCAGCGCACTCGGTAATGCACTGGCGGACAGTTGCGCCACCAGCGGACGCAGTGTGCACAGACTCGACGGTGGCTTCGACATTGACGAAAAGGACGATGCACTTCAGACTGCTCGAACACCTCGATGGCGACGAGCGCCCCGCCCGACAGGCGCTAAACACAGTGTTGCTCGAAGAATTCGGTACCCTGACGTGACGGAGTCGCCGCCTTTAAGCGTGATTATTCCATGTCGTGGTGATGCGGGGCCATTGGCACGCCTGTTGCCGCAGATCTCATCAGACGATCGGGTTGAAGTGATTGTCGTAAGTAATTCAGATGGGCATGACGATGTCGCCAGTGTGTGCGCCAGGAACGGTGCGCAGTGTGTCACTCTGAATGAGACACGGGGCGCGCGCTTGCTTAAGGGTGCACAACTCGCCAGTGCGCCAAACCTTTGGTTTCTGCACGCCGATGCGGTGGTTGCGGACGATGCCGTTGAGGCGGTCATGCAGGCTTTTGCTGATGGACACATCGGCGGCTATTTTCAATTTCGCCTGCTCGGACCCCGATCGTTGCGTAAACGGTGGATCGAGTACACCGTCGCGCTGCGCTGCAAACTTGGGGGAATACCCTATGGCGATCAGGCACTCTTTGTTACTGCCGCAGAATACAGACGTGCAGGAGGACATGAACCGCTACCGCTATTTGACGAATTTCGCCTGGTGCGACGTTTGATGCGAAGCGATCGATTTCAGCCGCTGCCTCTGCCTGTGTTCGTTGACGCAAGACGCTGGGAGAAAAAGGGGTTTTTAATGCATACACTGAAGAATCGTCTCTTTTCCCTGGCCTTCACCCTGGGAGTATCGCCTGCCCGGCTTGCGCGCTGGTATTACAATCATTGACATGAACCTGTAATTTCATGCCCTTGCATCCGGTCTGAATAGTTTCAACCACGTAAAGAGCGATCGTTATGATTCCAAGAGTATCCATGACCTTGTTTTTCTTCGTTCTGACGGCACCTGGCGTGTCCGCGGAATCCGGGCCGGAAGCATGGTCGATCTGGTCTGTAAGCGATGAGTCTGTCGAGACGACGATTGATCACAGCGCCTGGGGAGAGTTTCTCGAACGCTACGTGCAGGCAGATGAGAGTGGCATAAACTTTGTTGCCTATGCAGACGTTGCCTCCGGTGATCGCAAGTCCCTGCAGGCTTACCTGGAACAACTGACTGAGCAGGACCCAAGACAGCTGCGCAAAGCGGAGCAATTGGCTTACTGGGTCAACCTCTACAATGCATTAACGGTCGAAGTGGTATTGAGAAATCCCGGCAAGAGCAGCATACGGGATATGGGAGAAGGATTTTTCTCCTCGGGTCCGTGGGGCGACAAGCTCATCGAGATTGCCGGAGAGAGAGCTCAGTCTGGATGACATCGAACACCGAATTCTCCGCCCGATCTGGCGCGACCACCGTATACATTTCGCGGTTAACTGCGCCAGCATCAGCTGTCCGAATCTTGCGCTGGTGCCCTATACGGCGGATAACGTGGAAGAGATGTTCAGCGCAGCAGAAAAGAGTTACATAAACCACCCGCGCGGTGCCAGTTTCGACGACCGGGGCCGACTGAATCTTTCAAAGATTTTTTCATGGTACAGAGGAGATTTCGCAAAGGATGAAGCTGAATTGCTGCGCTACCTGGGCACGCAACACGCTACGGCTGCAGACAGGCTGCGAGAGCATACCGGTCCCGTTCGATACAACTATGACTGGAACCTTAATTCTGTGATCCACTAGCGCATGGCGCTGGCGATACAGTTCGAAATATAAGAAGAAATGCGGCTAGCTGTTCATCAGGAGATTCGTGGCAATCGTTAGCCATTCGACCTTGGTTTGATCTTCCGCGCTAAGCGGCAGCTGAGCAACGCCAAGCAGGCGGCGAATAATCTCCATGCCCGCGAAACTCTCTGCCAGGGCCAGCTCGAAATGGTCGGGTAAACGATAGCTTCCCAAAGCTGCACTAATCGCTGCACTATCGAAACCAGCAAAATACAGATGCGCCATCAATACCCCAACATCGAATTCTGCAGGTCCAACGAAAGCAAATTCCGGATCGATTATGCTGACGCCCCCGTCGTCGCTGCGTAGCCAGCTTGCCGGGTAAAAGTCACCGTGCAGCAGCACTTTCTGTGAGCAGCGCTTGTCGTGCCGAGATACAGGCTACCCAGGTCCTGGGCGCGGGCACGCAGTTCCCGCTGATTCGCTATTTGCCTGGCGATCTTACTTGTCTGTGGGCCCAGAACGGCCCCCAGCTGCGCGTGTGTTTCAGTATCCAGGGGAATACAGAATATATGCGCATGATTCAATGCACGCATTTCCTTGTTTGCAGGAAAATCAGTTGGCGGTGAGATTGCATGCAGGTCTGACAGCCAGGAAATAATTTGACGCAGGGATTCGCGCGCGAGTTGGCCTTCACCCGCGTTGCCTGGATAAATATCTGTAAAGTCACTACCACCGCCAAGATCCTGCATCGCCAGCATATGGTTCGCGGCATCAAAGCCTATTAACCGTGGTGTGTTCATGGAAAGCTTTGTGTGCGGCGCAATGGCTGCATAGAAAGCAGCCTCGACGCCAATTCTTGCAATTGGTGCCGCAATGTCCGGGTATTTGGCGACATGGTCTACCGACTGCTTCAGAATCATGCTACTGCCATCGTCGAGATGCGCACGTAGCGTGCGATTCATGTTTCCCTGCCCGGCAGTCTCAAGCGACTGGATTGCGTGGTCGGTCCACTCGCTTAGGCGCAGGTGGGCAGTGATAGCAGCAACGTTTTCGGGTATTAGATCAAGCATCTGTTGAAAGACTCGGCCACGGCCTCAGTCTGCCACAGAAGCCTGACCTGTCAGAGACTTCATTGTTCGATATGCACTTCGTGTGACCAATCGCTTTCTGTTTTCCGCTGGGCGCGGGCCCCTCAAGAAACAATACGACTTTCCGCAGCCTTTTGAAACGGTGGGCCTGTGGCCCTCCGTGGATGGCGACAACACCGGCTCGAACTTCGACCTGCTTATCAATAGCATCACGCTCCATACTGATTAGATTCCTCGGGGATAATGCCCCATGAATCGGTATAGTATCCAACAGGCCCCGCAGGCTCGAACGTCGGGTGACAAAGGAAAATGCTGTTGCGCGTACCGCAAACGAAAGGCTCACCATGAAATTCTCGAAGATCACTCTTTCTATCGCCGTTGTTGCGGCTCTGCTGCTCTTGGTTGCCGGTCCCGGCACACGATTAGGATTGTGGGACTTCTCGACGGGCTTTCTGTTGATGCGCTGGGCGCTGTTTGCAGGACTCGGCGCGGCAGTTATTGCTTGCATACTATTCGTCATCCCGAAGACACGTGCCGGCAACGGTACGATGCTGGCCATTGCGCTGCTCGTTGGTCTTGGCACTGCGTGGGTGCCGTGGAACGGCTACAGGACCGCCACAACTCTCCCGTTTATTCATGACATCACGACCGATACCGTTGATCCCCCGCTGTTCGTTGCGGTACTGCCTGTTCGTGCCGGCGCGGCGAATCCGCCGGAGTACCTGGGCGAAGAAGTTGCAAAGCAGCAGCGCGAGGGCTATCCGGATATCGAGACGTTGGTCCTTGATACACCCGCCGACGAGACGTTTCGCAAGGCACTCGCAGCCGCGGAGGAAATGGGCCTGGAAATAGTCGCCGCGGAACCGGCCGAAGGACGTATCGAAGCGACGGCGACCACGCTCTGGTTTGGCTTCAAGGACGACGTCGTGATTCGCGTAACTGCAGACGGCGCTGGCAGTCGTCTAGACATGCGGTCAAAGTCGCGCGTTGGCCGCAGCGACGTTGGCGCAAATGCCGCGCGCATCCGCCGCTTCATCAGGGAGTTCGGGAAACAAACCTGAACGCGAATTCCGGGGACAGTTTACTCAATTGAGTCCGGAACCAAGGCCTGCAATCGTATTGACCGATGGCGCATGCATTTTTTCGGCGACAGGCTTTTAGGTCCTGCCGAACGTCCATCGAATATGGTCAGGTGCGAGCACGCATTTGGCAGCTCGCAATCTGTCGTCGTCAAAGTCCGGCCGAAAGAGAAATAGGTGAACTGTCCCCGGAATTCCTCTTCGTCAATCGCTCCATAGACGCGATGGCGTCTTCGCAGGACGTGTGCGGAAGACGACCGCGACTCTCTATGTGAGACACAACGCCTCCTTGCTTCTCCAAGGTCAATGTCAATTGATCTCGCGGAGCCAGGCTAATCGGCATCTGCCGGGGCGGTGAAGTGTCGAGCTCAACCCGATAGTCTCCCTCCGGAAGTAACAGCGGCTCATTTGAACCGAGAGACCCGCTCGCGACTTCCGTACTGCCCTGGAATACGCGGAAAGAGGTAGCGACCGTTTGCATCAATGCCTCTTTGAGTTCATCGGCACTACCGGCTGTGACATACCGACCTCCCGATGCATTGGCGACGGCTTGCAGACTCGCAGAATCTTCATCGGTGGCATTGCCAAGCCCAAAACCGATCAGGTGAACCATGATGCCCTGCTCGCGCAGCTCCTCAGCCGCCTGCACGGGATCCCCGCCGCAGCTTTCGATGCCGTCGGTGACCAGGACCAGAGCGCGGTCATTCTGCAGCGTCCCAAAATCGTCGGCCGCCTCGTTCAACGCGTAGGCGATAGGTGTCTGCCCCAATGGTCGCAATCCTGCGATCGCCCTGCGGATGGGCTCTCGGTTTTCATCCCCGAACGGTACGAGTAAAGCCGAATCCGCGCAGTCATTGCTGTCGCTCGGGCTGGCGCTTCCGTAAGCGCGCAGTGCCAGATCCAGGTCCTCAGGGAACCAGTAGGAGACGTCCTCGAGAATCTCCTTGGCAACCACCATCTTGGGCTCACCGCCCATGCGTCCCCACATGCTTCTGGACGCATCGACGACGATTTCTACTGCCCGGTCGTCGAGGGACAGGACAGGTCGTCCGTCATTCACGGCCATCACCTCCAGGGCCGCGCAGCTCGCATCACGTACATTGACTGTTATGGCAGACTCCTGCGTTTCACCCTCCAGGCTCGTCGCCAACGCAACGATACGATTTTCACCAACCGCAAGCGGCAGGTTTCCTGCAAATGTTCCGCCAGCGAGCCGCGCCGGAATCGGCTCGGAACCATTGACGCTCAGTGTGACGCTGTCGATGCCCGTGGTGCGAAGATTCAGGAATGCTTCGGGAAGCATGGTCGGGTCCGATACCTGGACGAAATTGCCACCCGTCGCCCACGCAATGGTATCCAGAATCGATGTACCCTTTTTATCTGATCCCAGCAACAGCGTTTGAATCGTAGCGCGCTGCGAGTGTGACTGCAGCGCCGCGTCATATGCTTTTCTCTCATTCGACTTGCCGTCGGTGAACAGCATGATCACGCGCGAAGAATCCGGGCGCCCGTTTTTCTCGAACTCTTCGAGCGCTGCCTGAATGCCGCCGGCGAGATTCGTACTGCCCGATCGCGGCAGATTCCGCAGTGCCCGGACGACACTGTCGCGGTCCGACGTCATGGGCTGTGCGAGTTCGCCCTTGTTGTCAAAGCTGACGACGCCAATCTTGATGTCGCTTTTTGGCGAGAGGTTTCTGACCAGGCCGATCGCGCCTGTCGAGCGAAAATCTTCCGGATCGGTGCCGCTGAGACTCCCCGACGTATCCATGACGAACATCATGTCAAGATAACGTACGCCACCGATAGCCGACGCAATGCCTTCCACTTCAATGGTCGTCTCGCCGTCGACCACGTTAAAGTCCGTAGCCGGTGACTGAAATTCAATTTGCACATTGCGCTGTGACGTTTTCGACGCAGGCGCAGTCTGCTCCGACGCGGAAATCGTGGAGCCGCACACCAGGACTGAAAGTAAAACGGTTTGAGCGTATCGCATGGAACCACCTATAGATAAAGGCACACACACTCCTGGGACCGGCGGAACTGATCCTGGCTGGAAATCAACCAGCCCGTCCGCAACGCCGAATCGAGTCACGTGCTACTGCCGTAAGTTCCCGCAGCATAGAACACTCCAGCAGACATAATCTGGGACCTGGCACACAGTTTCGGTGGCGTTCCTGTCGAGATCACAGTTTCGTGTGCGAAGTCGTTGGCGTGACTTAGCGGAATTGCACTTGTGCGTCCTCAGGGTGAGGATCGACCCGATCATTTGACCTACCAGTCTGTGCGTACACCGCATCGGTCAGCTGCGCCAACCAGGAGCCGACTCAGGGAATTTCGAAGAGTAACGGCAGTCGATACTCAACTTCCTCATCAGCAACCGGACAGTGAAACGCGAGCAAATAAGCGGTTAGTTGCAGATCAATCCCGTCACTCGCACCGCTGCCATACAGGCGATCGCCGACAATCGGAAAGCCCAGCCCTGCCAGGTGACGCCGAATCTGATGCTTGCGGCCGGTCTCTGTTCGCACGTCCACTTCCGAGCGATCATCCTCAACGCGCACGAAAGAAAACTCGCTGACTGCATGCTTCCCGTCGACGTGCGTATCAACACGTAGCGGGTTTGATTGCCGGGAGAAGTCGCCCGCCACTGTCGCCCGATAGCGTTTCTCAACCAAACGATCGCGAAACAGTTTCGAAAGCGCTGCCGCCATGGTCTTTGAGTGAGCCACCAGGATGAGACCGTTGGCGGCCCGGTCAAGACGATGCACGACGAAAGCCGGCCGTTCTGGTCGCAGGTGTCGTTCGGCCCAGCGCGTCACTGTGCAGTGATCGCCCCATTTGGATCCCTGCGATCGCAATCCGAAGGGTTTGTTCCAAACGGAATAGGCACCAACGTCTGCCACAAGAGTTGGCTCCGCCGGAATCTCTTCCAGAATTTTTGCGTCGTAGTAAAGATGAACTTCATCACCCGCGCGTAGCTTCCGTGTCGCTCGCCGTAGCCGCTGAGTGGTTCGCCCACGGCTCACCCATACTGCACCTTTTGTCATCGCCGACTTTATTCGTTGTTTGGATAATCCACTCTCTCGCTGCAGGAGTTCGACAAAGTTTTCATCGGCTGACTCGATCGCGAAATGCGATTCTATGCGTTCGATTGGCTTATCCAGAAATTTCGCGATTCGCGAAGCAAAAAAGTTGCGGCGGAACCCGCTCTCACCGACTAGCTGCTGGCCAGCATCCGCGACGTAAAGCCGTTCGTTCCGCTATACGACCAATCCCGGCCCTGCCCTGCATGAGTATGCACAACGGACTCGTATTGGACGTAATCGTAAAAGGCGTTCGACGGCAATCCACTAACCGTGATTTGGCCGCCGTCCATACCTGCCAGTGGCTTCATTTCGACTTTCGATGCCGGTGTGGAAAAAGAGACCATGTCACTGGTGCGAACGACCGTCAGCGGTACCCGCTCGACCGATCGTGACTGGCGATGAAACCAGCCAAAAGCCAGTGGCATGAGGGATTCGAAAGTCTCCATTTGCTCGTCGTTCAGTTGATCGTCGACGTAAATGCGGCTCCACTTGCCCATCTCGAAAGTCACGAGGAAACGAATGCCGGCAAGATCCTGGCTGCCGAGATGACCCTCGTAGATTTCAATCAGGCGATTGCCATCACAGCGAAGGTCCGTCGGTCGACCGAAATTGCACGGGCACGGAATTTCGCAGCTACAGCACTCTGCTACATTCGCAGCCAACGACCACTCGGAGGCCGCTTTGGCATCACGGGCAGCACCTAAAATTGCGGGTGCGACGGCGACCGCACCCAGAACGTTGTTGAAATCGCGTCTCTTCATAATTTGTCTCCCCTCCTGGACCAAGTAGAATCCAGCAACAGTATATAAACAATGGATGGTCAGGACTGACATTTCGGGCCAGAACAGTCGATACGCCAATCGATAAAAGCGCTTCTCCGCTTGACTGCCCCGAACAATGCAGGACTCTCGATATCGAAACTCCGGTCATTCGGACATCGGGTCCGGATGCTGAGCACGGCGTCCATCCCGCAACGTCGAAAATAACGGCACAAGCAACGTGAGCAATGTCACCACCATTATGGTTAAGGTGATCGGACGCTCCCAAAGAAACGCAAATGAGCCGTCCCAGATCAGCAGCGCACGGCGTAGATTGTCTTCGAGCATGCCACCCAGAATGAAACCGAGCAGCAAGGGTGCAAGCGGATAGTCAAGAATCCGAAAAACGACAGCGATCACACCGACAATGACCATGATGGTCAGGTCAACCGTATTGAACGAGACGAGATAAACGCCCATTAACGAAAAGAACAGGATAATTGGCGTTAGCAGTTGTCGCGGGACCCGCAACAATTTCGAGATATAGGGGATGAGCGGCAAATTCAGTACCAGGAGAACAATGTTGCCCACGTACATCGAAATGATGACCGACCAAAAAACAGCCGGATTGTCGATATACAGCCGCGGGCCAGGCTGTACACCGTATGAAAGCAGCGCCCCCAACATCACCGCGGTCGTGGCGGATCCCGGAATACCCAAGGTCAGAAGCGGCACAAACGAACCAGTGGATGCGGCATTGTTGGCGGTTTCCGGCGCTGCAAGCCCACGATGACTGCCGTGACCAAATTCGTGTTTCTTATTGTCTGGGGCAATATTTCGTTCCATGCCATAGGCGAGGAATGATGCAATGGTCGCACCGGCGCCAGGCAGGATGCCCACAAAAAAGCCCAGAATCGATGAGCGCCCGACAGACGGCGCGATATCTTTGACTTCTTCTCGCGAAACCTTCAGCGACCCCAGGTCGTGACTTCGCAGATTGCCAGCAGGTGAAGAATCACGCGCGCCCTTGAGCACAACCATCAATGCCTCCGCCAATGCAAACGTGGCCATCGACAGCAACAGGAAGCTGATGCCGTCATACAAATCGGCATTACCGAATGTAAACCGTTGAATCCCTGATGGGTCCTCTCCTACGGTAGCCAGCATGAGACCCAGGAGCGTCATCAGGATTGCTTTCACGACCTGGCCCTTGCCGGAGAATGCAGCGATCGCGGTGCAGCCAAACAACATCAACGCAAAATAATCAGCGGACTGAAAGCTCAGACTGACTCGCGCCAAGATCGGCACGAAGACGAAGAGCAGAACGGCACCGATTGTCCCGCCAGCGAACGAACTATACGCAGCAATGGCCAATGCCTTGCCGGACTGGCCGCTTTGCGCCAATGGATAGCCGTCGAATGCGGTGGCAACGGCGCCGGATACGCCGGGCGCGTTAATAAGAATCGCTGAAGTTGAGCCTCCGAAAACCGCACCGTAATAGACTCCGGCAATCAGAATCAGACCCGACGCCGGATCGAGCCCGTAGGTGATCGGTATCATCAGTGCGATCGCGGATACCGGTCCAAGTCCTGGCAACATGCCAATGAAAGTGCCCGCAAAGCAGCCCAATAGCACCATCATCAGGTTGATCGGCGAGAACGCCGTGTGCAGACCCGTGATGATGCCGTCAATCACTGTATCAGCCCGGCCAGGAATCGATACAGATCACCTGGATCGAGGTAGATCCCGAACACCTGGGTCAGCATCAACCACAGAAACATAACCAGCGACACAGCAACGATGACGCTCAGCAAGACGCGCCGCTCTCCGAGAATCAGGAATCCGAATTGCAGAAACAGATAGCTGGAAAGGATGAAGCCCAGTGTATCGAAGACGAAGGAATAGAGTCCCATTAACAGAACGAGCAAGAGCGTGGGCCCCCAACGGAAGCCCTCGACCGCCTCACTGATTCGGCTATCGTTTGCGCGCCGGGTGCTCAGGAATAACTCGACCAATGCGAACGCGATTGCAGCGACCGACAGCCCAACGGGCAACGTCCTCGCACTGAATGATTCGTCGCCGGCAGTTGGATCAATCGGCAAATCGAGCGCGTACCGCAAGTACACGAATGAAAATGCCAGAAGCAACAGGCTTCCGAATCTGTCTTTGTTATTCAGTAGATACATCGCAAATGAAATTCCGACCTCGTTTCTACACGGTATGCCCGGACATGCAGTTCACTTGATTTCGGCCTTAGTTCAGAAGGCCAAGTTCTCGCAACAACTCTGACATTTCCTGTTCCTGGCCATCCAGAAATGCGGCAAATTCTTCGCCAGCCACAAAAAAATTGGTCCAACCACGATTTTCCCTGATGCTTCGCCACTCTTCAGTTTCATACAGGTCCGACAGTAGTCGTTCAAACATAAGAAGTTGCTCGCTTGTGGTGCCGGGCGCCGCAAAGAAACCGCGCCAGTTGGAAAATACGGCTGGCACGCCTTGTTCAGCGAGCGTCGGGATCTCGGGGACGCGCTCGAGGCGCTCGGGCGCCGTCATTGCAAGAATACGTACCTCTCCCTGGTCTGCAAGTGCGATTGCTTCACTGAGTCCCGTCGACAAAAGCTGTGTTTCTCCGGACAGCAAGCCGACCATCGCATGTCCACCGGCGTTATACGGAATGTACTTCAGTTTATTTGCGTCGACGCCGGATTTCGTGAACGCCAATGCGGCAACGATGTGATCCATGCTCGCGCGGGACGATCCCCCCGCGACATTTACGCCACGGGGATTCGCTGAAAAATCGTCGATAACGTCTTGCCATTTCTGGTACGGCGAATCGATGCGCACGACGAATGCCCCATAGTCGACGACCACGCTGGCGACCGGCACAACATCATGGTAGGACTGCGGGTAAATCTTTCTTAGCGATCGCAGGATGATCGGCGACGAACTGATCATGAGCGTATTCTGCTGGCGATCCGCAGTTTCAATCAGGTGAGAAAGCGCTCTGCTGCCACCGCCGCCGGACAGGTTCTCATAGGACGCCGCATCGACAATTCCCGATCGCGCGAGCGCCTCGCCAACGCCTCGCGCTGTCGCATCCCAGCCGCCGCCGGCGCCGCCCGGGATGAGGAAATGTATCCTCTCAGCCGCAAAACCACTGCTGGCAAAGATGACGACGAGCAGCACTGCCAGGCATTTTTTATCCATACGCCGCTGCTCCCATGTGCAAATTAGTCAGTGGTCACTTAAATACGTCACTGGGTGCCGGCCGCTCCGGCAATACATGCAAAACAAGCTGTGACGCGTAGCTTGAACTGTGGTGAATCGTGTTGTCTGCACTGATCATACGTCGATTCTGGCCGAGCGGTTCGCCGGTGTTTGGATTGACATCAAAACGTGGAAAGTTGCTGCTGGACACGTCAACTCGAATACGATGGCCTTTCTTGAAAACGTTTGCGGTTGGGAATGGCTTGACGATTAGCCTGTAAATCTCTTCCGGTTCGATTAAGTCCCTCGTGTGACGATCATCCCGATAGCTGGCGCGCACCAGCGCATCTGAAATGTTCATGTCGAATCCGCCAGGAAAATCCGCACTCGGCGGATACACGTCCACCAGCTTGGCAGTGAAATCCGTGTCGACTGCCGTTGATGACGCAAACAGGATAACCTCAATCGGCCCTACCACGACGATATCCTCCTCCAGTGGCTCCGTCTGGAACACCACGATATCGCTACGCGCGCGAAGTGGAAGATACGGCGGTCTGGAACCAACGAAGTCGGGCCGTTCACGCTGATCAAATGCACCATCCGTTACCCGTGCAGAGACATTGCCGCCGATTGTTGGTACGGGGTGTGTTGGATCAAAGGTATAGGTCGTCGAGGACTCGTTTTCAACGGGCTTGTTTTCGGACAAAGTGCCGTCAGCGTGAAAATAATAGCTGGTCGGTCGAGCAGCTGGCAGAGGCCAGGCATCAGCTTCGGCCCAGTAACCACCATGAGCAATGCGGCCCTCCTCCGTGCGGTTCCCATCGCCGGTTCCCATGATAAACAAACGGATCGGTTTTCTCGGCGGTGCATCGCCGTCGTTTAACAGGTACCGATCAAACCAGCGTCGCTGAAACTCGTTGCCGAAATCAGTAACAGCGGCCACCTCGCCATAATCAACGTCACCAGAATAGGTTCTGGTATTTCCCGAATGTGTCCACGGCCCAATCATCATCTCGATCGGAGATTCTTTCAAGGCGCTCAGTTCAACGTAGTTTTGAATGGTGCCCCGCAAAAAAATGTCGTACCAGCCGCCGACGTGCAGCATCGGGGCATCGGTCGTCTCATCGTAGTACTCCGACCAGTTCAGCGATATCCTGCGCCAGAAATCTGAATAATCTGATTGCGTGTATTCGTCGAGAATATAGTCTTCGAATTCCGGCGCAATCGACAAGGGGCTCAAGCCCCGACGAAACGGCAGAGCACTGTACCAATCTGTTATCTTTTCTGTTTCGAAGAACTTGCGAATAACCGGGTCGTCGGACTCCGCCGGAATCTGCCTGAATGCCCAGGTCAGTTCGCGGCCGAGTTCAAATGCACCGCCGTGACGAACGGCGTGATCCCACGCGTTGGCCATGCCGCCCTGGTTAAGCAGCATTGCTTTCAGGGACGGTGGATTCAGTTTTGCGGCATCGGCTTGCGTATGAGCGGCGTAAGACGTGCCCCACATACCGACTCGACCGTTTGAATACGCCTGCTTCGCCAGCCATTCAACGGTGTCGAACCCATCTGGCGGCTCCATAACAGAGTATTTGGAAAACGTCCCTTGTGATTTGTATAAGCCGCGCATGTCCTGAACAACAGACACGTATCCGGCGCGAGCGAAGTATTCGGCGGTAACGACCGTTCTTTCCCTGTCTTTGTTATAAGGCGTCCTGGTCAGCAGCACAGGCAGCGGCTCAGTCACTGTTCTGCCATCGGAGACTGGTCGATAAACGTCGGTAGCCAGAAGAACGCCGTCTCGCATCGGGATCATGACGTCTCGTTCGACGACGAAATCATCAGCTGCCGGCGCCGGCAGCGATAACAAACATAGAAAAAACCACCTGAACGAGATCGATATCAGCCCTGAAACAGGGCGTGAAATCTCACCGCCAATACCGCCATAGCCCATGGTGCAACCCCGCATTCAGTTGTTTTTTTTTGACATTACCGCATTGATATTCTTTTTGTCGCATTCGAAAATGTGTCACCTGTTCAGGCTGTAAAGCCCAATCTTCGGGTTGCCGTTTCCGCTGCATCCAGGCTCTCCATAGCGAGAAAACTTCTGGATTCTCTGTCCCGAATCTACTTCCCCGGTGTAGACGTTGCCTTGCGAATCGACCGCCAGGGCATGTAGCCAGTGAAACTCACCAACCTGACGCCCTGACCTGCCAATCCGATCCAACTCCTGGAAGTTTTTCCTGTTGATAATGTAGAAAGTGCCATTCGCCAGATCCCCGACATAAAGGCAAGACTCCTCCGGGTCCGTGGATAGTTTCGCCGATACAGCGGTGCCACTCGCAGTTTGTGGCGCGACGTAAATGTCGCCCACGAAACCACACACGCCGGCCTCGGCGTTCGGGTTAGAGCATTGCCCGCCGACTTCATTGACATCGAAAACCTGGATGCGGTTATTGCCGCGATCGCATGCATACAACAGGCCATCCGCGCTAACGATCGCACAGTGAAGAGGACTGCGGAAAAACATGGGCTTCAAGTTGCCGGCCTGGAAATCACCGGCCCATGGTCCCGCGTCGTAAGGGTCAATCTCAGTGCCTTCCGGATCGTCCACCGGGTTTTGTCCATAGGCGCCGAAATGTCCTGCATACATGCCGGTCTCGGCGTCCACAATAAGAATACGCCGGTTGCCGTAACCATCCGCGATGTACATCCGGTTGGTGCTCGGGTCGACGCTGAAATCAGCGACCCGGTAAGGCTGCGGTGTGCCATTCGGTCCGCCATCGATGTCCTCGCTGTCCGGGCCGGTCATGCCCGCGTGGCCAATCTGATAAACGAACTCGCCGTCGGCAGTGAACTTCAGGATGTGTGAATCATCCCCGTGCGTCGCAGCCCACGGAATCTGCCCGGTGGAGTCCGTACCGTTGCCAGAGATGTAGACGAAATCATTGTGGTCAACGAAAAGACCGTGCTCATTGCCGGGCCATACGCAGCCGTCCTCCGCGCGGCACTTGTCTTCAAGAAAGCCGGGATCCGACGGGCCACCCCAGCTATCGAGCAAGTTGCCTGCCTGGTCGAACTTCAGCACCGAAGGGGCTGGAACGCAGCAACCGGCAGTCTGTTCAGCATAGATTCGCGGATTGCCGAGGCCATCGACTGGTATGCCATCCACGTTAGTGCCTGCCACCCCCAGGCCCGCCGCAGCACTGGAGCTCAATGACCGGGGTCGGTGATAAACCCAGATATTATCGTTCTGATCGACCGCGATCCCGCCAACCTGGCCAATACGCCAGTTGTTCGGCAATGGCTTCGGCCAGGTCGGATCGACGATAAAGCTCGGTGCTGAAGCGCCGGCCGCAAACTTCGGGGCTGATCGCTCAGCCAGACGCTCAACAGTGTCGACCGGGAGCAATGCTGAAGTCTCTTTTAAACTCCCCGTCATCCGGGCCGGAACACGCTGAAATGACCAAATAACAGATTAAGAGACTGTTGAGGAAAGCAATTTTTATGTTAGCCATTATCCATCCATGCGTAGAATTTCGGGAAATACCTTAAGGCACAATGTCTCGGCTACCGATTCAACAGGAAACAGGGCGTCGAGAACCTCCTGATTCTATTGCGGCACGCTGTGAAAGGACAATGCTCGCAGCCCATCCGGTCTTACCCGTCTACCGGGACGACTTTCTGCACCATTCCGAGACTATGGGACTGCCAAGATAACGTCGTTGTCGTTCCAACGCTGCAAGTAATGTGGATTCCGTGCCAAGTCGCGCGCCAGAACGCGATCCATTGCTCGCACATGATAAGCTGCATGCTCAGGCCTGAACTTCAAAGTTAGGTTGTCGCTGGGACCTCATCATGCTGCCGTCTCCAAAATCAGTCGTTCTGATTGGCTCGTACGTACCGAGACGGTGCGGAATCGCCACCTTTACGGCAGATCTTGCAGCGGCGATTCTCGAAAACAACCCTCGAATCGACTGTTCTGTCGTCGCCATGAATGATCGACCGGACGGCTACGAGTATCCCGACGAGGTGCGATTGCAGATTGGCCAGGACAATTTGAGCGAATATCTTCAGGCCGCCAATTACCTGAATTTGCTCGATCCGGATGTAGTCTGCCTGCAGCACGAATACGGGATATTTGGTGGCCAACGCGGTAGCTTCGTTGTCGAACTGGCGCAAAACCTCAGGGTGCCCCTGGTCACCACGTTTCACACGATCCTTAGAGATCCCTCACCGGAAGAGCTGAAGATCACCAGGCAGCTGGCTGAACTGTCCGACCGGTTGGTTGTGATGAGTGAGCGAGGTGCCGATTTTCTTCGGAACATTTATCAGGTTCCCGAGAGCAAGATTGTTCTGATCCACCATGGAATTCCCGATGTACCGTTTCTCGACCCGGATCCGTGTAAGAAGAAGGTCGTACGTGCCGACAAGTTTGTAATTCTGACATTTGGCCTGCTCTCACCGGGCAAGGGTATTGAGTTTGTGATTGATGCCCTGCCGGAGATAGTCAGCCAGCATCCGGAAGTGCTCTATTTCGTCGTTGGAGCCACCCACCCACATTGCAAAGCTGAAAGTGGTGAGGATTATCGATTGAGTTTGCACCGCCGGGCGAAGGATCTTGGCGTCGGCGACAACGTCGTATTTCACGATCGATTTATGGAGCGCGATGAATTGCTCGAGATCATTCGAGCCGCTGATATCTACGTGACGCCATACCTGAACGAGGCCCAGATCGTATCCGGCACGCTGGCCTATGCGGTTGGCGCTGGCAAGGCCGTCGTCTCTACCCCCTACTGGCATGCTCAGGAAATGCTCGCTGATGGGCGTGGCAGACTCGTGCCATTTAAAGATCACAAGGCGATCGCGAGCGAGATCAATCAACTTCTGGGTTTTCCGGAGTTGCGTCTCGAGATGCGTCGTGCGGCCTACGAATACTCGCGCCCAATGGTGATGAAGCAAATGGGCCGCCGCTACCTGGAGCTTTTTTCAGAGGCCAGTGCAGAGCGTTCGCGTGCGGTCGAGGCCCCTCCACTCAATACTCTGAGTCAACAGGAACAGCGACTGCCACAAATTAATCTGAGTCATCTGCGTCTTTTGACGGATGACACTGGCATACTCCAGCATGCCAGGTTCACGGTTCCGAACCGGGCACATGGCTATTGCGTGGACGACAATGCACGGGCGCTGATTGTCGCCACCAGGGCAGCAGATTTAAACCACAGCGATTCCTCGCTGATCGATCTGGCCTCGATTTATCTCAGTTTCCTGGATGATGCTTTCGACCCAGAGACTGGCAGATTTCGCAATTTTATGTCGTACGAGCGTCAATGGATGGAGCGCATTGGATCCGAAGATTCGCATGGACGCGCGCTGTGGGCGCTTGGCGTAATGGCGGGCTGGGGGCATAACGTCGGCCAGGTCGCTCTCGCGACCGAACTTTTCCACGATGCACTGCCGGCCCTGGAGAGTTTTGCAGACTCCCGGGCCATAGCATTCCCGATCCTCGGTATGCAGGCGTACCTCCGTCGAAACGACAATGACCGCGAGGTCCGCAGCCTGCTTGAATCGCTGGGCAACAGGCTGATGGAACGTTTCCGCCAGTTCGCCACCAAAGACTGGCAGTGGCATGAAGCGGAGCTGAATTACGACAATGCCCGCCTGCCCGAAGCACTGATGGCCTGTGGTCGTGTTACCAACAATGACGACATGGTGAAGAAAGGCATTGACGTGCTTGAGTGGCTGCGCGATATCGAAGTCGATGCTTCCCATAGGCGGTACTCCCCTGTTGGCAACGAGGGCTGGTATTCAAAAGGCGGGACCAAGGCACAATACGATCAACAACCTCTCGAGGCTGCTGCGATGATCGGTGCCAGCATTGAAGCCTATGAGTGCACCCAGCGGGAGGAGTGGGTGCAGCTGGCATCGACTTGCTTCAACTGGTACCTGGGGCGGAATGACCAACAGATCCAGCTCTACGACTACGCCGGCGGAGGCTGTCGTGATGGGCTCATGCAGAATGGCGTTAATGAGAATCAGGGCGCGGAATCCACGCTGGCTTACCTGTGTTCCCTGCTTGCTATTTACAGTCTGCGGGGACTAACAGTCAGTGATAATCAGACTTCGGGATTTGACGCTAACGAGAGCCGCATCGACCAACCGGATGCCGCCTAGGAAGTTGCTTTCAACTTGCTTTGAGCTGCGACAACAGCTCCGTTACGGAGGCCGTAGCAACTCGGCACCTCTGATCAGCAATGCCGTAGGGAATGATCAGTGTATCCCCGTGAATCATGCTGCCGCAGGTATAGACGACGTTGGGCACGTATCCGTCGCGCTCATGCTCATCAGGTGTCAATATCGGCTCGTTTAGCCGACCGATAACCTGCGTCGGATCGTCGAGATCCAGGAGTTCTACCCAGATGCTGTATCTGCGCATCGGTCCGACACCATGGAAAAGAGCGAGCCATCCGTCCGGCGTCTCTACCGGCGAGCCACAATTACCGACCTGCACATACTCCAGCGGATGGGCAGGCTCCTGCAGAAGTTGCGCCTCATCCCAGAAGCGAAGGCTGTCCGAAAACATGATGTAGTTATTAACTCCATCTTGACGCGACAGCATCCCGTATTTGCCGTTGATCTTTCTTGGAAACAACGCCATCCCCTTGTTCTGCGCCGCTTTTCCGGCGATCGTGTGCATTCTGAATGTCAGGAAGTCGGTTGTCTCAAGAATCTGCGGCAGTATGTCAAAACCATTGTATGCGGTATAAGTCGCGTAGTAGATGACTGAATCGTCTTCGTCCTGAAAACGCACAAACCTGGCATCCTCGATACCGGAACTTTCATTTTCCGACACCGGGAAAATGACTCGCTCAGAGATTTGTTCGTCAGGCCGAAATATTACTTCGTAGTTGGACCGGGCGAGCCATAACGCCGTATCAATTACGGTGCGTTTGTCCTTCAGTCGAAACTTCGTCGAGAGAAGTTTGCGTATTTTTGTTTCCAGCTGACCCAACGTAAATGTCTCGCCAAGCCCTTTCAACAATTTATTTGTGACCCGTTCATTTGCTCCCATCTCATCGAGTTTTCGCCGAAAATGAACACGATTATAAGCAGGATCTGTGTGCGTCTCAGGCGTCGCAACGTACTGGCTGATTGGATCCAGGTAAATGTCGTGGTTTTCGTCAATCATCCCACTACGAAACTCAATCGAGGACACATGACCTTCGCCGGTGGCCCTGAAGCTCACGACGAATCGCTGCGATCCCTTGGCAACGCCTTTCTGATCAGGATGCGGAACAATTGAAGGATTGAAGAGCGCGGCTGCCTCAACAGAATACTCCGCCGTAAAGTAGGCACCCAGCAGCAGTTCTTGCTCGGGTGACAATAAAGTCTTGCCCGGAACATGTTCTGCGATTCGATCGAAGTTTTTTTGCAGCGTCTCTCTGAACTTCCTGTGACGCCCCGAGAAATCCTGGATTACAGCATCCAGCAGGTGCTTAACGTCTTCGTCGCTCAGCTTTGACACCCGCTTGATTAGTGTCTTTATGCGGTCCTTGTCTCCTGGTATATGCGGCCGTGTAATGACGCGTGCGCTCTCGGCGTTAAGCACGGTCGACCGCCGTTTGACCAGTTGTTTGCGCTGTTCTTTGATTCTCACTTTTGATTGCGCCAAAGTGTATTCTGACTGACAATAGTCATGATTCGGTAGCCAAGATTCAGACGTGCGCAGTATAGCCTTGTAGGCCACCGGAAGCTTGCTTCAAGAATTTCGCTTTTGAGAATCGTTAGATTCGAGCTTATTCATGCGTATTGCCGTCCTCAGCCCCGTCTCATGGCGCACTCCTCCCGTCCATTACGGGCCATGGGAAACAGTGGTCAGTCTTCTCACTGAAGAGCTTGTGCGTATGGGTCTGGATGTGACTCTATTCGCTACCGGGGATTCCCAGACGAGTGGCAAATTGGCTGCTGTGTGTCCGCGATCATATTCGGAGGACCATTCCGTCGATCCGAAGGTCGCTGAATGCCTGCACATCTCCGCAGTTTTTGAGCGTGCCGCTGAATTCGATCTCATTCACAATCATTTTGATTTTCTGCCGCTAACGTACTCCGGGCTTGTCGGGACGCCAGTGTTGACGACGATTCACGGATTTTCTTCGCAAAAAATCATGCCGGTCTACGAAAAATACAATGCCCGGAGCCACTATGTGGCGATCAGCGAGTCAGACAAATCTCCGGAACTCGACTACATCGCAACCATCCATCACGGAATTGACATTACACAATTTCCATTTTCGGACTCTGCAGGCGAGTACCTGCTGTTCTTCGGTCGCATCCATCCGGACAAGGGTGTTCGCGAGGCAATCCAGGTAGCCCGGAGCACCGGCATAAAGCTGATTATCGCCGGCATCATTCAGGATCAGGATTATTTTACGACGCACGTGGAACCTTATGTTGATGGCACAACAATAGAATATGTCGGCTCCGTGGGGCCCGACCAAAGGGGGGATGTATTGAGTCATGCGCTTGCACTGTTGCACCTGATCAGTTTCGACGAGCCATTTGGACTGAGCCTGATCGAATCCATGGCGTGTGGTACTCCCGTCATCGCATTTGATCGCGGTTCAATGCCGGAAATTATTCGCGACGGGGAAACCGGATATATTGTTAAGGACATCGAAGGTGCGATAAATGCAGTCGCCACCGTCGAAGCGATTGCCAGATCCGATTGCCGGACCGATGTCGAAAATCGGTTTACCAGTACACGAATGGCACGAGACTATTTTCGCGTTTACGAGAAGATTGTGAGCGGGGAGGCACGATGAAAAATAAACCGCTGGTGACCCGCTATGAGGGCAATCCGATACTCACCAGGCACGACATCCCCTACGCCGTTGAGACGGTTCACAACGCGGGTGCGACGAAGTTTAACGGCCAGTACATCCTGCTGTTCCGATCGCACTTACGTAATGGAAGATCGATTATCGGTATCGCCCGCAGCGATGACGGTTTCAAGTTTCGGGCAGATCCGAAGCCGTTCATTGTGCCCGCCAGCGAAATCGAATTCGCAGTGCACGAGGAGTATGGTGTCGAGGACCCGCGTATTTGCACGATCGGCGATGAGCATTATATTACTTACAGCGCGTATTCCAGGTTTGGCGTTCGCATCGGACTAGCGAAAACGCGCGACTTCAGGACTGTCGAAAGAGTGTCGCTGATTAGTCAGGCAGACATGCGCAATGTCGTGCTTTTCCCTGCCACATTCGATGGACGTTACGCGCGCCTGGATCGACCCCATTCGGAAATAAATCCCTGGTGCATCTGGCTTTCCTGGTCACCGGACTTGATTCACTGGGGAGATTCGGTCCCGGTGATCCAGCCTGTTCCGTATCACTGGGACGAAATGAAAATCGGTCCCGGCGCGACGCCAATAAAAACCAGGAAGGGATGGCTAAACATCTACCACGGCGTATTCCCGACAATGGACGGTTCTGTTTACCGCCTTGGTGTAGCGCTTCATGATCTTGTGGACCCTGCCAAAGTCCTGGGTGTTGCCGACGACTGGATACTGTCGCCCGAGGATTCGTGGGAGCTGACCGGTTACGTCCACAATGTAGTCTTTACCTGCGGCGCAATCGCAGAAGACGACGGCACCGTGAAAATATACTGGGGCGGCGCAGACACCGTCATGTGTGTCGGCGTTGCGAATATTAGTGAACTAGTTGATCTTTGTCTGAAGAAGTCTCGGCCACCTTTGTCCCAATAGGTCACGGCCCGCTTTCCTAATGGTCTTGCGAACCTGTGCGCCGCCAGCTCTCAGCCTTACTGCTCCCGCTCCCGATCAATCCGCAGCGTCTCATGCACTCTGCCAGTTTAATTACGCGCGACCTGGACAAAACGGTTGAGTTCTATATTGAACTGCCGGGCTACAAAGTTTTAGGCCGCTCGGAAATCACGGCCGAGAAATCGCGCCATGTCGTCGGCGCAAAAGGAACCAGGACCGTGCAATACGTCACCCTGGCGCGCGTCGCGCTGCAGGTGCAGGTATTCCTGTCGTTGCGCCGTTAGGATTGTCCGGCTCTGGCAAATCGAGATCGATGGCGTTGCTTGATCCAAACGGCATCAGGGTCGAGTTGTATGAGTATTAGTAGCTGACGACCTAGATTCCAGGCGCGATTGTTTGAATGATTTCAAAATCGTTCTCGACTGATTTCTGCCAGATCGCCACGTACGCGTAAGAACGGCTGAAGCCTGACTCTATAACTGTATTCCTTGGCGGGCACACGAAACTGCGGATGAATCACCGCGCCCCATGACGTGTCGCCGCCAACGCCCATCATTTTGTGATCCAGATTCAGTGTCAGATAAGGTTTCTTGACCAGGTCAAAACTATGCCGATGCTTAGGCGGCACTCCATCGTCAAAATCGGCATGATCAAACGGATAAACGCTCGCATTGATAGGCTGATCCCCAACAGCCAGCAGCCCGATGCCCTCCGCATTACTTAGCGCAATCCAGCGCACGTCCGACTTGTTGCCGGTTTCCTGCGGCCGGATGTAATTGTAGTACTGTTCGTCCGCACGACCAGTGTAATGGGCAATTGGGGCGCTATTCTTGCGATCGGCGTAACTCTCGTGCGGGCCTCTGCCAAACCACTCGACCTGACTGAAATCATCGGGCATCTGCAGATACAATCCGTAGCGAGGGAGATCGGGCATATCAATGTCGCCAGGCGTAAAACTGCTGGTGATGACGATCTCACCGTTCCCAAAGACATGATAGGTGTTCTTCTGGATGGAGTTGCCAACGGGCAGTCTGAACACGACATCAACCACCACATCCCGATCCGAGTGCTGCGATGCCTCGACCCGCAGGACTTGTGCATCGCGCATCGCATATTTCCAGGCGCCAAGACGACGCGGCATCTCATTTCCGTAGTCATTATCTGTTGGCGCCCGCCAGAAATTGGATTGCGGACCATCCGTAATCAGGTCTACCCCGTGAAAGCGGTAACTGACAATCTTGCCGCTCGTAAGATCGAACGCTGCCTCAAAATCCTCCGCCTCGCCCTTGAGATAAAGCACGTCATCCTCGTTCCATCGCGTTATCTTGGCAGCCTTGTTCACGTTAACAGCGCTACGAGGTCGGTAAACCGGCAACTTGAACTGATCCCATGCAACAACGTGGCCAGCGGGTATCAGCTCCGAACCGTTTGCCATTCGAAAAGTCACGTTGAGAAAATATTCAGCACCCGGAATTGGCTCAAGCGCTGGTAGCGGGAGAACAACTTCTTTCGATGATGCCGCATCGATTTCCAGGTTGTCGATTGTTGCCATCGCGACCACGCCACTGTCGTTACTGATGCTCCACTCCGCCGTGAAGGCATCCATATTCGAGAAGTCCTGACGATTGGTTATCCTGACTGCTCCCTTAGCCAGGTCCAGAACATCAACCTTGACGACCTGGTAGTTTTTCTTTACCTCCCACAGATGGGGGTTCGGCATTCGATCCGGATTCACCAGCCCGTTGATATTGAAATTGAAGCCCGTTCGAACCTCCTCGCCGGGTGCCTCGAAATCGCCTCCATAGGCGAAATACTTCTGCCCGTTCTTTGTCGCAGCAATTCCCTGGTCGACCCAGTCCCAGATGAAACCGCCCTGTAAAGATTCGCGACTGTAAATCAGGTCCCAGTAAACACTCAGGTTACCCACACTGTTTCCCATTGCATGCGCATACTCGCTCAGTATCAGCGGTCGGCTGCGGCGCTCCGAGGAGTAACTGTCGAGAATGTACGGTCGGGCGTACATAGGCAGGAAGACGTCCGTATGGTCGCGGAGATCGGCCATTTCGTATACAACCGGACGTCCCGGGTCACGGTTTTTTGTCCAGTCATATAACGCTTCGAAATTGCTGCCGTCGCCAGCCTCATTACCGAGCGACCACATAATGACGGATGGATGGTTCTTGTCGCGTTCGACCATGCGCTGCATACGATCCAGGTGTGCGCCGAACCATTCCGGCTTGTTGGCGAGCGTTTTCTCCGGATCATATCCCGTGCCATGTGACTCGATAAATGCTTCATCGAGGATGTACATGCCGTATTCGTCGGCCAACCGGTACCACTCCGGGTCATTGGGATAATGGCTGGTTCTGACAGCGTTGATATTGAACTGCTTCATCAGTTGAATGTCTTTGAGCATCGACTCGCGTGAGACCAGGCGGCCGGTCACCGGATCGTGCTCATGTCGATTCACTCCGCGGACCGTAATCGGGCGCCCATTGATCATCAGTTGCCCGTTCCTGATTTCACTGCTGCGGAATCCGGTCTTGTGTATCACCGAATGAATCAGCTGTTCATCGGCGCCATAGAGATCGATCTGAACCGAATAAAGATTCGGCTCTTCTGCGTTCCATTTCCTGGGATTCCTGATACGTTCGCTGAAGTTGACTTTCGATCCGCTATCAGCTGACAACTCGTAAGTTTGCCTGACAGGCCGAATCACATTTTTGCCATCAGGATCCGTCAGCCGAAGTTCAAGCGATCCCGATCGGGTTTGGCTAGCAGCGTTCCGCAGCGAAACGTCGACTCTTAGCTCTGCATCTTCGTAGTTCTCATCGAGCCGTGGTTGAATGAAAAAGTCCCAAATGTGGGCTTTGGGCAGCGAATACATGAATACATCCCGATCCATACCGCTAAGGCGCCAGAAATCGACATCTTCCAGGTAGCTGCCGTCACTCCAGCGATGCACTTCAACGGCAACCGTATTTTCCTCGCCAATTCTCAGATGCCGGGTGACATTGAATTCCGTCGGCACCTTGCTGCCCTGGCTGTACCCGACTTTCTGGCCATTAACCCACAGATACATCGCCGAACCGACACTGCCGAAATGCAAAAAGACCTCTCGGTCTGCCCAGTCGGCCGGTACCTCGATCGTCCTCCTGAAAGATCCGACCGGGTTGTAGTCGAGGTCGATGGCGGGTGCGGACCCGACCAGCATGCCCGAATCCATGTAGTGTGGCGTGCCATATCCTTGCAGCTGCCAGTTGCCGGGAACCTGGATCTCAGGCCACTGCGTGTCATCGAAATTAACCTCAAAAAAATTCGCTGTCCTTTCGGCCGAACGCCGCGCCCAGTGAAACCGCCAGGCCCCGTTCAACGATCGATAAAACGGTGAAGCACCGCGAGGGTTTTCGAGCGCACCCGAGGCACGCTCATGAGGGACAACGGATGCGTGTGGCGCCTCACGATTGATCGAGAATATTTCCGGGTCCTGCCACTCCTCCGCTGACAAGCAGGTTGCGCTAAACAGGATGGCAGCCGTTGCGAGAAGATTACGCATGCAATTGTCGCGTTGGATCATCATCGTCTCGGCCAGGGCTCTGCCGGCGGACCAAAATTCGGTTCGCCCAGCACCGGACTCGACAGGCAGTAAATTCCGTGATTGGTGAAGAGCCAGAACAGATTGCGATCATATTCCACGTAGACGCCGTGAGACAGATTCCCCATTGCGTAGCTCACAACCCGCTCTTCGTCGAATCGCGGCACGAAGTAGGCGACGATTTCCGGGTTATCTGTATCACTCACGTCGAAAACCTGTAACCCCGCGTTGTAGAAATTGAACGGCAGGATTCCGTCACGCGGTGTCCCGGGCTGGGTGTAGTATCCGGTGCGCTTTGGACCAAAACTTCCGCGACGTTGGCAAAAGTCCGTGAACGCAGCGTCCGCAGGCGGCTTCGGTCGCGGCAGTACGCCAATCACAGTCGGGCTCTCGGGCTCACTGACATCGATCATGAAGATGTCTTTGTAGGGCTCCCAGCAATCTTCATTCAATGGGTAACCGCTGGTATAGACAATGCCTGTTTTCTCGACCTGGGAAACATCGACATAGTCGCTTTCGACGCCCGCGACCTTGGGTTCGAACTCAACGTGCCCGACGGTTTTCATATCGGTCGGGTCGGATATGTCGACGACGTAGAATCCCAGGCCACCCATCGCCGCGTAACCGTACTGGCCGCCCTGCTCGACAGGTGTCGGTGTAAAAAGGGACATACGTGCACCCATCCATGAAGTGCGGTTTCCGGCGCGCGGATTCTTGACGTATGCAGCCTCATGCGCCGGATCCCCGGCAATCTGCCCGTCCACGTTTAACTGATCCAGGAATTTTGGATTGGCCGGATCGGACATATCCCAGGACTGGTACCCGGCCGAATAGAGGTCGTTCGGATACTCGGTCAGGGCGTGACTCGCACTCGGGGCGGCGGCGACAAACATATACTCGCCGCCGAAATAGACGGGGATGTCCCTCACGCCCGACCCCTGTTGATCGCCAATGGCGGCGTCCGGGTGTTCATAATCGGTGGTTCGTTCGGACAGCAATTCCCAGTCATCAGGCAGCGGACCGTTCATCGCATAAACTTTAAATCCCTTTAGATGGTTGCTATGACGAATCTTATCGACCAGTTCCGGTTCGGAATATTTGTCAGTCAGCAATCCGAAACGCCGAATTTCAAACGCCTGCACCATGATGTACGTGCGAAGAGCGGCGTTCCATTGGATGGTTGCAGCGCCGAACATGTCGTTTTCCGGATAAGGGTTCTCCTCTTCTCCGCCGCCCTCCGGCCCCCAGGTATGACCACGCGTCAGCAGTACTTTGACGTCCCTGGGATTGGTAATGTCCATGATCTTGAGATCACCGCGAACGTATTGGTAGAGATATCGCCGACCGTCAAAATCGACAATGTTTTGCCACGTATGAAAGGGCTCTACCGTGATCGGGTAGTAGGCCTCGACCTGCATGTTCCTGGCGTAGTCGTTCGGATCCCAGTAATCGAGCGTGCCATCGAACGGGTGTGCGTCATGTGAGTCACGGGTCATTGCAGGGTGAGTGAAAACGCCGGTCTCCTTGTCCAGCCCAAAGCTGCCTGCAGCCGGATCTGGCGGCGTCTTGTTCTCACTGAGAGATGCAACGCGTTGTACCCACGGGTCGGCAATATTGTCCGGCGCGACGCGATGATCGCCTGACGACTCGTGATCAATTTCCGCACTCGTTGTCGACTCGTCCGTATCCGAGGAAGAACAGGCACACACAAAGAAAAGCATGCATACCAATGCGACCGTCTTTGTCAGGCTTGCAGAAATTCGTGAACCACGTCCTCTGCTATAAACGGCTATGCTTTGCATTTTGATACTTCCTCTCTAACTGGCGTTCGACCGAACTTATCTGGTCAATTCGCCTATCTGCTCCAGCGCAGCCCTGCCGAGTATGCCGTGCGGATTTGCAAGCGTTTCTATGATCTCGAAATGATTGTAGTTCTCGGCAACGACCAGCTCTACCGGCTTGCCTGCGTTGGCCACTGCTTCTGCAAACTCGATTGACTGCCTTTTGAATTCGGGCGTCTCATAACTACCATAGGCGACGATCAGCGGTGCACGCAGTTGCTCAATATGACGCAGCGGGCTCATGTCGCGCTCCATGTCGTCGGTAAAGGCGACGTAGTCGCCACGGGATGACAATCGCACTGGCTTCATGTCGAACATGCCGCTGCAGCATAGTCCGCCCTTGATGATATCGGCAGGCAGGCCTGCTTCGCTCTGCCAATCTGTCGTCAGCATCACGCCAGCAAGGTGACCACCGGACGAATGGCCAGACAGAAAGAGCCGGTCCGGATCGCCGCCAAATTGTTCGGCGTTACGATACACCCATGCAATCGCGCGGCGCAGCTGGTCGGCAATCGGATAGAGGCTGTCTCCAACGTCCTGTATCCAGCTGAAATCGGGAACCACGTAGTGCACGCCGGCATTGACAAACAATTCGGCGGGAAATCCATAGCTTTCTGCAGTTCCCTGTTGCCAGGCGCCACCGTGTATGAAGATATGTACCGGCGCATCTGGCCGGGCCGTTGGATAGACATCCAGCGATTCAACGAGCCCATCGCCGTATGCGAACTTCAGCGGCTGGCCCAGGCGGCTGCGCGCCAATTCGCTGTTGGTACCCCAGCGATCGATTACCTGCCCGATATTCGGCGCATAAATGAATTGCGAATAAGCATCGTCAAGTTCTTTCTGGCTCATGTCGAGCCAGACCGGGCGACTGTTGTTCCCCGCGCCAGCACAGGCCGATAATGAACCGGCTAAGGCCGTCGCTGCACCAAGCGCGATATCCCGAATGACGGAGCGACGCGTAATCTTCTTTTTGCCCAGGTTCATCACTACCTGAATAATGACAGAGACAGGCTTCCCTGCAAAACTCCATGCGACGATCTGGATGCGGTCACTGAATCCCTGTTGCATGGCATTCAGTAACGCTTTAATGCGATACCGGGTGAGCGAGCTATGCGTCAATACGCATAGCGTGACAAACGCAATATCCAACAGTTTCCAGGATCACTAATCGCAACGCGACTGGTCCATTGGCTTCGCGCAACGAGTTGTTTCTACCTACGTTCGTTATACGTTGACTGACAAGCTAATGATCTTGCCGCAGGACTTCGTGGGACGTTATATCAACGACGACTTCGAATCATTCTGGCCTATGCGGGCCAACATAAAACCTGCGAAGCGATACAGCATCGATTATACAGAGGCGGTTGAGGGTGCATTGCACGAATGAGCAGCAGCTTGATACGTCCATTGGCATGCAGCAGAACATCTACGCACAAAAACAGTATACGAAGTTCCACTTCGCAACCGTGGCGCCATCCTTTTACACTTTTTCTATACCTTTTTATTGAACCAGGACATTTGGGATGATTTAAGTGAATCATAGCAGGCAGGCGTCATGCGAGCCGCCGAGGCCGCCCAGGAATTGGCATTCGTAACGAACGTGCGACGGCGATTTATCATAGGGCGCTCAATCGCTCCTAGGGGTAACGATGCACGAACAGACTCCGGCGAACGAGCCGCGTAGAAAAACGAGTTCTCAGCAAAGGTTCGGGATGGAATATTGGAGAATTCGGACGATCCGGCACGCTAAGGAACTACATTGAAGGGATTCGCGACCTGTAGCGATTCCGTGATCAGGACGGCAAGGCGCAATTCATCCGCTCAGCAACGGCTTGTTCCGCCCCATTTCTATCCATTGGGGCATCACCCGTCGCTGAGTGATTGCGGCTTGCATGAGGATCACAATATTTATCTCGATTATGTAAACACGACGCGGAAGCAATGCACATTGACCCGGTAAACTTTCCGAACACTAATAATAAACAATCGCGGGAAAACCAAAATGAAACGGATATTCTTGAGTGCGGCCCTGGTCTTACTGTGCAGCTGGCGCGAACGCCGACCCAATTTTGATCGTCGATCCGGTTCCGACGGATCCGGCACTGGGATCGCAGGTTGTTGTCAATGTTTCGATAGATCCGGACGGATCCTTGATTGGCGATTATCTGCTGTTCCTGACATTTGATGACACGATACTGAGTTTCGCCGATGTTGTATTCGGCACCGATCTTGATGGACCTCTTGGTTCTTTCCAGGATTTTGATTTTACAGTACCGTCTCCATTTGTTGCAGAGTTCACTTTTGATTTCTTGTTTGGTTCTCAAGATACTTCTACGCCGTTCTCTTTATTTGACGTGACATTTGACGTCATTGGCACCGGACTCACTTTATTGATTGTTGATGGATTCGTCGGTGACGAAATTGCCGATCCGTTTGATGTATTTGCCGCTGCGTCGATTGAGGCAGTCCAGGTCCCTGAACCCGGCACGCTTGCGTTATTTGGTATCGGCCTGCTCGGTCTTGGGCTTGCCCGACGCCGCACCGCCTAAGCAGAAAAAACACGTAATCAACCTAAGTCGATAACGCCGCGATTCACCGAGTGAATCGCGGCGTTATCGCGTCTGGATGCTCATTCCTCGAGCGTCCAGTCGAACCTCAGCTTCACCTCTGTCCTGATCACCCGATCAGGCCGCTCGAAGCGCCATTGCCTGACCGCATTTCGGGCGCTGGACACAAACAACGTACCCGGCTCGGACCCTACAATTTCTATTTCACCGGTGCTGCCATCGGTATTGACGTTGAACCGCAGGTCGACAGATCCGCTCATTTCACGCTCTGTTGCTCTGGCCGGAAACCTTGGAGCGACGCGCCTTTCGACGCGCAGATCAGAGAAACTCACCATTTCCGGCTCCGGTAATTGGTTCGTTACAGCCGCGTCCGATTCTTCGGCGATCGTCGGTGCCAGGCCAGAGTCGGCATCGGTCGAGACCTGCGACAGTGCAGGAACACCGTCCGCGGCACCCACTTGCACGAATTCTCCATTCTCATCGACGACTGAACCCGATGCTGCTATCGAGATCGCAGCCTCAGATTCCGCCAGTGCGGCAGCTTCGGCCTCCGCGGCTTCATCAATTGCAAGCTGCAAAGCGTCCTGGGCGGCCATTACCTCTGGAATCAAGACACCGAGCGTAATTGCGGAATCCAAAAACCCGGCGGCTTCCGGGAACCGCGCAGCCGTGCGTTCGAATTCGGCACGAATTAACAGATTCTGACTGAGGCGCTCCATTGACGTCACCAGTCTTGGTTCATTGCCATACGTAGACTGAAGCTCCATCAACTGCGCGTGGGCATTGTCTTCGGGCGGCGCGATCAGTCTGCCAGACGCAACAGCCGCATCTGCTTCAGCTAACAGCCCAAGGAACGCACGTTCCCACTCATCCTGTGCAATCCGGCTCCTGAGCTCATCAATCTCAGCCGCATTGATAACGCCGAAACGCTCCGCTCCAGCCAGCAATTCGCGCGCCCTGTCCCCGTCTCCTTCGGCAGCCGCGAGACGCGCACTCGCCAGTTCGCCGTTGGCCTGGGCCATCAGCAGTTGATTGACGATTGCAATCGACGGATTTAGCGAATCTGTCTCGGTGGCGACTGTCAGGGCGATGATGGCGCTTGCGGGATTTCCTGCACGCAAGGCGGTATCGGCCTGCTGCACATAGACATCGCTTATCCTGCGCAAGCCGCTGGCCGCTTCCGAATTGGTCAGGTCAATCGCCAGCGCCTCACGATAATACGAACGCGCATTGTCGTTCTCGGGTTCAATAAAGCGAAGATCATTCATCGCCTGTGTAGCGCTGCCAAGCAACAGGTCCAACCGGGATGGCTCAAGCGGAGCCGCGGAAACCGCAGGTTCCCCCGCGTCAATCGGAGGCGTGTCGGCGATCAGCGGTTGGTTATTGCTGGTCACCTGCATTATCCACCAGGTTCCGGTCGTAACAGCAATCGCGGTCACCATAGTCACTATCGGTGCCCATCGGAATGACGTTCGAGCCGGTGTGCGATCAACAGGTTCGACGTCGCTCGAAGCCGGGAGATCGACAAGAAAAGCGGTGGCTGAAGCAGGTCGGTTGGATCGTTGATAGGACAGCGCCTGCCGCAGAATCTGCCACTGATTTTCGGCAAGTCCCGGCACCCTCTCCGGCGTCATGCCTGCATCCATGGCTTCTGTCGATGACATGCTGGCAAACGGGTGTCGGCCGGTTAGCGCACGGTAGGCGATGCAGCCAAGAGAAAAGATATCGTCCTCAAAAGTGGGTGGCAGCCCGGACAGCACCTCGGGACTGGCATAAGAATGGGTTGCCCAGACAATCCCGTCTTCCGCCTCAACCTGCGGCTCGCTGCTGTGTCTCGCGACACCGAAGTCGAGTAATTTGATCTCTTGCGTGTCGGTGATAAATATATTGGAAGGATTGACGTCGGCGTGCACCACGTTGTGCGTATGCGCATGGTGCAACCCTTGCGCAATGCCGTGAATGATCTGCCAGGCGAATTGCGTCGCGAGCGGCCGGCCGCTTGTCCGACGCAACAGCGCGTTTGCGGATTCGCCTTCCAGCCATTCCATGATCAGGAAGAAATGTTCTTCGTGCTCATCAAAATCGTAGATGGTGACAATATTCGGATGCGAAAGGCGCTGCGTCCTGGCCGCCTCACGTTCCAGCGCCAGTCGTGCGTCCAGTTGCGGGGCAACAGAGCGGCGCATCATCTTTATTGCAACGTGGACCTGATCGGTTCCACTACGCTGCCGACGCAGGTCGACTGCCTTATAGACATGGCCCATGCCGCCTGAGTGAACCAGGGCAACGATTTCGAAACGCTCACTGAGCAGGTAACCTGGTTGCAGCGCTTCATCGTCCACCGATGCGTGCGTCACTGTGTTATCGGTCAGTCTGATTCGCCCGGTGGCAATATTTCCACCGGCAATGTCATCGTTCGTCGCGCCGTTACCGCCCAAAGCGCGAACCGTTTTCTGCGAGATTGCCGCTGTGACCTCGTCGTCGATATTATTGCTTTCCGCACGCGCAACATCGCCGTCGCTGGCCGGAACCGCAGGATCTTCAATATCGATTTTATCTGCCACGTTTGTTGACTTCGCTTAGCCAAAAAAGAATTCGCCGGACGTCATCTCGTGAAGTTTATCGGCTAACGATTCTAGGGGGCGATTTGGTCGTGAGCCGTTTTTATTTTAAGAAGACTTCGCGTAGAACAAGTATGCACGATCAATCCTATCGAGGCCAACGTTCACAGCATGGTGACACCGTCGTAAACAGCATAATCAAACCTGAATTGTCGAGCTGCATTTCCGTGCAAACTACGCTTGATATCTTCGGGTTTTCGTTACTGATCTTTTCGAATTTAGATCAATCGTTTGCAATGACTTGTTGACCAAGAATGAGAGCTTTTCAGGCGCCATTGCATCGCTGTGGAATGGCAAACGCAAGATTCCAAAAGTACTTAACAAAACATATTTTTTAGAACATACCCGCATAAACTCCATCAGATAATGCAAAAGTTAAATCGAACGGTTCCGGCGTGCGCGAAACGAGAGACAATTCAGGCTGGGTTAGATTGCCACCAATCGATGAATAAGCGAGTCTGCAGAGCCAGCACACGTAAGACCTGGAAGGAGAGTCCATGAAATATCGCCACCTAGGCAACGCAGGTATCCAGGTCAGCGAGCTGTCCTTTGGGTCGTGGGTCACGTTTCACACTCAGGTTGGAATCGAGTCGACGATGACAATGATGGCGGCTGCGTATGATGCCGGCGTGAATTTTTTCGACAACGCGGAGACCTATGCAGGCGGAGAGTCTGAAAGATTAATGGGCGCAGCGCTCAGGAAGCTGGGCTGGCGACGTAGCAGTTACCTGGTTTCCACGAAGCTTTTCTGGGGTTTACATGACGGGCCCAACGAACGAAACACACTGAATCGCAAGTACCTCATCGAAAGTATAGACGGTTCACTCAGACGCCTTGATCTTGATTACGTCGACCTGCTTTTTTGTCATCGTGCTGACCCATCGACGCCGATCGAGGAAACCGTCTGGGCGATGCATAACATCATCGAAAGAGGCAAAGCGATTTATTGGGGCACGTCCGAATGGGAAGCGGCGGATATTCTGAGCGCGATTGAAATTGCCGAGCGCCACCATCTGCACAAGCCGGTTGTAGAGCAGCCGATCTATAACCTGTTTGAGCAACATCGATTCAACGCCGATTACGAACCCGTGTACCAGGATCACGGTTACGGCTCGACGACATGGAGTCCCCTGGCGTCAGGCCTGCTGACAGGTAAGTACAGCGACGGCATTCCAAAGGACAGTCGTGGAGCGCTCAAAGAGCTCGACTGGCTGCAAGATCAGTTGACTGATGCGGAGCGGCTGCACAAGGTGTCCGCACTGAAACCTCTTGCGGATCAAATGGGTGCTAGTCTCGCCCAGTTCTCACTGGCCTGGTGTTTGCAGAACCCGCATGTGAGCACGGTCCTGACGGGTGCCAGCCGGGTTGAACAGGTGCGGGAAAATATGCAGGCAATAAATTTTGTAGACAGCTTTACGCCTGACGTGATGAACGAGATTGCTCGAATTTTTGGGAATGACTAAACAAATCAGTTTCAACGTCTTTCGATATTAACTCGCGCGAAGTTTGTCGAGATAGGCAGATATCAGCCGCTTCTGCAGCTTGGCGGGCAATGATTCGGTATGCAGCAGGCCCAATTGGCCGATCCCGGCTGAATAGGCCCAGATAGCCTTGGCTTCGAATTCGATATCCAGCGAGTCGCTGATCTCGCCCGCCAACTGTGCATCTCTGAGTAATTGCGTAATCCTGCCGAGCCAGCCCTCGATTAGTTCGGAATGCAGCTCGGCAAAGGATGCCTGCAAAGCAACCTTATATTGAAAGGTCATCCAGACCATCCAGGCTTCTCTGGATGACTCATCAATTATCGCGTCATCGCACAACAGGTGTTCGAGCGCTGTCAGCCCGGCGTACCGGCTCGTAAATTCATTGACTCGCCTCGTTTGCGATGATGTCGAGAGATGTATCGCATGTTTCAGGAGCTCGTCCTTTGATTCGAAATAATGAAAAAGCGATCCGTAAGACAAGTCGGCCTCGGCAGCCACTGCACGCATGGTCAGACCTTCCAGACCATGGCGCGCAATCAGGCTCATAGCCGCCTCGGCGAATCTCTCGCGCTGGAGATCATGATCAACGATCTTCGGCATAGCATTATTCCTTCGTTCCAGGCCTTGACCTGTCTTCGTGCAGGCAATTACAATTGTATTATATCGATCAGTTGATATAAATAAAACCGCTCGATTGGCCCTGGGAAAAGCGATGCAAGCAAGCAATCAAAAACAGGAACACACCGGCTCTTATTACGCGGCGACAGTCAATGAAGTCACCGATTACCCGGTACTCGAAGGCAGCAAATCCGCGGATGTCTGCGTGGTGGGCGCCGGATTCACCGGCGTCGCCACCGCCCTGACCCTGGCCGAACGCGGCTACTCGGTGGCGATCGTCGAAGCCAATCGGGTTGGCTGGGGTGCATCCGGCAGAAATGGCGGGCAGCTGATCAATGGTATTAGCGGGCTGGACAAGATTCGCAAAAAACATGGCGAAGGCATCGCCGACATGCTCTGGGATATCAAGTGGCGCGGCAACGATATCGTCTATGAGCGGGTCGAAAAGTACGGCATTCAATGCGACCTGAAGAGCGGATTTCTGGAAACAGCATTAAAGCCGCGCCAGATGGCATACGCAGAGGAGTACGCGGCGGAGCGAGACCGCCATAATTTCCCGTATAAATATGAAGTCTGGGACAGGGAGAAAACCCGTGACATGCTGGGAACTGATGCCTTTCTGGGTGGCTTCATCTGCTACCGTGACGGCCACCTGCATCCCCTGAATCTCTGCATTGGTGAAGCGCGTGCGGCGCACGAGCAAGGGGTGCAGATATATGAGCAATCCCCGGTCACCGGCATCGAACATGGTGCCCGCCCGAAAGTAAAAACGACATCGGGTGTTGTTGAGGCAGACTCTGTCGTACTGGCTGGCAATGCGTACAACCTGCTCGAACCAAAACACCTGTCCAAGCTGGTCTTCCCGGCCGGTAGCTACATTATTGGTACAGAACCGCTTGCCGAGGAAGTGGTCAACGAGATCAATCCGCTGGACGTCGCAGTCTGCGATATGAACGAGGTCGTCGACTACTATCGCCTGTCAGCCGATAAACGCCTGCTTTACGGCGGCGCCTGCAACTACTCCAATCGAGACCCGGCCAGCATCAAATCGTACATCCTGCCCAGAATGCTCAAAATATATCCGCAACTGAAAGACGTTCGGATCGACTTCGAGTGGGGTGGCAAGATTGGCATCGTGCTCAACCGGATTCCGGCGGTTGGGCGCATCAACAACAACGTCTACTACTGTCAGGGCTATTCCGGCCACGGCGTAAACGCCACACATGTCATGGGTGAGATAACAGCGGACGCCATTGCGGGCACCATGGAAAAATTCGACCTGTTCGCTGACATGAAGCACTTCCGCATTCCAGGTTCGCAGTGGATGGGCAACCAGATGATCGCCCTGGGAATGCTGTATTACCGGATAAGAGATCTGCTGTAGAAAGCGACCGCACCGCAGCATATAGGGCTGTTCAGTAACAAATGGCGTCGGCAAATCTTACAATTATGTTAACTCCGTGAACAGCATATTTCACAACTCATTGTTTTATATGACTTAACTACATATGGCATCAATCGTGCATTGATTAAGTAAAATTGGTCATCTTTTGCAATTCCACCTGGAGCACCAGAGCAATGACAGGCGTTAATAGACTTCGATCAATAACCGCACTGGTCCTGTTAGGCGCGATGACCTGTTGGTCGACGCTGGTATCTGCAGATCCGATCACAGTGGAATTCAGAATAACGGCAGGTCCCGGTGGAGGTCCTTCGCTTTCAGGTTCCTTTACCGGCGAAGACACCAATCGCAATGGTTTTTTGGGGTTTTTGGGACGCTCAGGCGAAGTAACTGCATTCAACCTGGACTGGAGCGGCATCGGCCCTCGCAATAATGGGCAATTTACGCACAGCATTGAGAATCTGAGAGTCTTGCTTTACAACATCAGCAGCCACCGGCTTCTTGGGTTCTTGTCCACGAACCCCGATGGAGGCCGCGACGACCGAACCACAGCGGCGCTCATAAATATTGGACGATTGGTTGTGGCCGGCGTTAACGATCCAGTCCGCCGTCTTCGAATTGTCCTGCATCCGCGCGTTCAAACGAGAACCACTGCGGTTCCCGAGCCAGGCACCCTTACACTGCTTGGCATTGGACTTCTTGCAATCGGTTTCGCCAGCCGCCGACGGCAATCTGACGGGTAGACCACAACGACAGCTGGTCGAACAACAGCAAACAGAAAAGGCCCGCCAATGCGGGCTTTTTTTGTACATGAATAAAAATTCCAGTTGAGCCAATGGGACCTATCGACGCGTTTCCAGTCCGGATCTACGTGCCCGATCGAGCTACCGGTTCCGCGCTGTCGTCATTGGATTCAACTGTATCCGCCTGCGAATCCAGCCAGGATTGCACGGACTGGCAGTAGCTGCTCGACGCAACATTTATCTCGAATATCGGCGCATATTCCTTGAGCTTCTTAAACCCGGCCGCAATTAGTTTCTGGCAGTATTCCGGCTCCAGCGCGACGCTGGGTGTGAAACGGTTCAGGAGATCGCGCATAGCGAGCTCAATTTCTTCACGATCGTAACAATAAAAAAGATCACAGAACTCGTTTGCGAACACTGCGTAGTCTCTGAGTTTTTCGTCGTCGGACTCGGGTAGCGCTAGCTGTCCGGGCGGAATGCCGCGGATGGATTCAATAATCGAGCCGGGAAGATTCCATTCCTTTGCAACCGCAGCACCGAGATCGGCGTAGCTAACGCCGAGCACTCCGCGCGCTGCGGCGGATTTATCGAGACCTTTGCTCTGCTGCAGTTGGCTGATGCCGTCAAATTCTTCGGCAAAATAGAAGATAACCAGATTCTCGCCGAGGTTTTGGCACATACCGCAGATGAACGCCTCTTCTGCAGCAGGCAATTTCGAAAGTTGCGCAAGGTGACGCGAGATCAGACCACTTAGAAACGACTTCGTCATCGAATCCTTGAGGACCGCAGAATCTCCTTTCATGTGTCCAAAGAAAGTCAAACTGTTAGCGGTCATCCGCACCTTTTCAAGACCCAAAAACACAACGGCTTGAGAAATGCTCGTAACCTCTGATGTGCGTGCGCCGTAGAAGGCCGAGTTCACAAGTTTGAGAAGCTTACCCGTAAGGGCGAAATCACGAAGGATTACGTTGGCGAGCTTGTCCGCGTTAGCGTCGCTGTCGTCCCCTGTCAGTCGGTTGATGTCGGATAAGGTCCGGGAGATGGTCGGAAAATCTCCGGTACGCTGCATACGCCGAAGAAGGAATTCAATTGTGCTGTGTTTTGACCCGTCGGCATGCGCTTTGTCGGCAAGGCCGGTTTCGTTGAGAAACAATTCGAAGGCTTCGCTCATGATCGAGCAGTCAGCAAAACGGCCTTCCCGGCTCTTCTCTAACGAACCCTGGAGAAAACGTGCAAAGGCTTCACCATGCTCCTCGTGCATAAGCGGCGCGAAGTCGACCTCTCCAGCAATTATTTTGTACTGAATTTGTTCAAGCGTTGTGCCCTGCATCGCGCGCTCGCCCGACACGACTTCATAGAACGTGCTGCCTAATGCAAACACATCCGTCCATGGACCTAACGGCTCACCCAGGAAATGCTCAGGCGCCATATAGCGCAATGTACCGGATGCAAATTCCCTCGGTTCCCGTGCAATGCTTATGTACTGCGCCAGCCCAAAGTCCATGACCCTTGGCTTCTCGTCCGAATCAATCAGTATATTCCGCGGGCTCAGATCGAGATGCAGGATTTCCGACGCGTGTGCCGTGGCAACTGCCTTCAGGATCGCGGCGATCAGGGGAACAGCCGTCTCTATCGAGAAAGCGCCCTTCGCCTTCAGAATCTGTGCGAGCGTTTTGCCTTCGACGTATTCGAAGACCAGGTATGGACCCGCTTCGCACTCGCCAGCATCGAAAATAGGGACGATATTTGGATGTTTTAATTTGCTCGAAATGCGCGCCTCGAGCGGCGCACCATCTTCGGTCTTCCTGTTCAGCTCGGCATCATTCTCGGTCAGGATCTTGATCGCAACCAGGCGATCGAGCGTCGGGTCACGGGCCAGGTAAACAGCTCCCTGAGCGCCCCGGCCCACAGAGCGAATCATTTCGTAGCGTCCGATCTTCTGATTTGCGTTTTCCGTCATTCTTCGCTCTTCTTGCCGCGCTGGAGATGGTCGCGTGGCCACATTCGATGCCACTGCTGCGGGACCCGAAAATTGGGTTCCTCAATAGGCTATAGCGGCAGCTCGCGCGAAATCCTTAGGGCAAACGGCTATTCCGATCCCTGATTTATGGTTGAATAAGGCTTGGGAAACCACTCGATATCTCGCGATGCTGCATGTGGAAAGAGCTAATAACCACTAAAAACAATTGTTTAACGTAGAGTCACCGTAGCCTGGAGAGCTTCGTCCGATCGCGGTCGCCAGGACGTACCGGCCATTACTCTCCCCTGCACGGCCCTGGTTCGCGCAGTTCGCCCTGCGTAGTTCCCACATTGCCTAATCGACGTTAATGCCAATATAGTGCTTCTGGGTTGACGCAAAGGGCAGCGACTAACGTGAAAATCTCGCACTATCTTGCAGTGTTCGTATCGTTCCTATTGCTTGCGCCAGTCGGCAATGCTCAGGACCTGTCCACAGAGATTACTGAGTTGCGGCGGCTCCTTACAGAGGTGCGCGAGGACTACGAGAGTCGGATCACTGACCTCGAAGATCGGTTGGTCAGAGCGGAACGAATGGCTCAGGGGGCCCAACGCGATGCGGATGAGGCCTTCGAAGTCGCCGAGCAGACAGCGATAGACCAAACATCAGGGTCGTCCGCCGCAAATGCCTTCAATCCTGCGATCGGGTCCGTTTTCGTCGGACGATTAGCGAGCGTGGACAGTCAGTGGGAGGATGTACCCGGCTTCCTTCCGAGCGGTGAGACCGGCCCGGGAGGTTCCGGATTTTCACTCGGCGAAGCAGAGATCAACCTGAACGCGATTGTTGATTCAAATTTCTTTGGCAATATGACGCTGGCTATTGAAAGCGAAAACGGAGAGACGGAAATCGGTCTGGAAGAGGCCTGGCTTCAGACTACCGGGCTGCCGTATGGCACGACACTTACGGCTGGGCGATTTTTCTCGGAGGCCGGATACCTCAACAAGTTTCATCGGCACGCCGACGATTTCGTCGATCGGCCGCTACCCTATCAGGCTTTTTTCGGTGGTCAGTACATTGCAGACGGTATGCAGGCGCGCTGGGTCGTACCTGCGACATTGCTCGTCGAATTGGGTGCGGAAGTTAACTGGGGTGGCGGTAGTCCGGCAACCGCCAATGGGGAGAAATCGCCCGGCGCCGTGACTTTATTTACCAATATTGGCGGTGACGTTGGCCTCGACAACAGCTGGCAGCTGGGCGTTTCCTGGTTGTCGGCTGACGTAGTTGGTCGCGAAAGCGGCACGCCCGGTGAATCATTTTCAGGCGACAGTGATCTAACGACAGTGGATTTCGTCTGGAAGTGGGCACCAGAAGGCAACTCGACTCTAACGAATTTCAAGGTACAGGCCGAATACTTCCGGCGATCCGAAGACGGATTGTTCGATAGTCTCGTGTACGATGGCGATCAAATGGGTTGGTACCTTCAGGGTGTCTGGCAATTCGCGCAACAGTGGCGTGTGGGTTACCGCCATGATGTCGTCGATGCCGACAGCAGCCCGATTTTTTCAGGCACGATTCTCGAAGATCCCGGTCGAAACTCGGAACGCGACAGCCTTATGCTTGACTGGTCGCCCAGCGAATTCAGTCGACTGCGAGTGCAGTATGCACGAGATCAAGTACTACCGGAGAGCGATAATCAATGGTTCCTGCAATACATGATGAGCGTCGGTGCTCACGGCGCCCACGAGTTTTAGGGGCGACAATATGATTCGGGTGATTGCACTTTCAATCGCATTACTTACTCCGTTCTCTGCCAGTGCGATTGAAGTCTTCGCCTGCGAGCCGGAATGGGGGGCCCTGGTGGAGGAACTCGCAGGCTCGCATGCGGACATTACCGTTGCGACCACAGCCTTTCAGGATCCACACGGATTGCAGGCGAGACCCAGCCTGATCGCCGCCGTGCGGCGCGCCGATCTCATCGTGTGCACAGGAGCGGACCTGGAGGTTGGTTGGCTGCCACTTCTTTTGCGCCGATCGGGAAACCCGAAGATCCAGGTCGGAAGCCCGGGTCACTTTCTTGCCGCCGACTTTGTACGACGAATCGAAATACCCAAGAGAATTGATCGCTCCCAGGGCGATGTGCACCCGCAGGGAAATCCGCATATACATCTTGATCCGCGCAACGTGCGGCGCATCGCCGATGCCATGAGTTCGCGCCTCGCGGAGATAGATCCTGCCAATAGCGCCGACTATCAATCCCGACTGGATGATTTTCAGCGTCGCTGGGCCGATGCAATGACGCAATGGGACGACCGGGTGCTGGCGTTGAATGGCATGCGACTGGCATCCCATCACCGTAGTTTCAGCTACCTGGCTGCCTGGCTCCGTCTGGATATCGTGGCGACACTCGAACCCAAGCCAGGCATTCCGGCGAGTGGCGCACAACTTGCGAAGCTGTTGGAGCAACTTACGCCCAGTCCGCCGGCGGGGGTCATCCGCACACCTTATGAGAATCAAAAACCATCGTTGTGGCTGGCGGAACGACTCAACATACCCGCAATCCAGCTGCCGTTTACAGTTGGCGGCACGGAGACCGCTGTCGATTTGTTTTCGCTATTTGAAGAGACCATGCGGATGCTGGAGGAACACAATCGTTGAACGAGTTTGAACTGAGCATCATTCTGCCGGCATTCCTGGCGTGCCTGCTCGTCCTGAGTACGCACGTGCCCCTCGGTACGGAAGTCATACGTCGCGGCATCATTTTCATAGATCTTGCGATCGCCCAGGTCGCTGCTCTGGGGGTCATCGCTGCAGATTCGACAGGATGGGAACTTGAGGGCTGGTTGGTGCAGGTTGTCGCAGTCTCGGCAGCGTTGCTCGCCGCCTACATTCTGCATCTGACTGACAAGTGGTGGCCGGAAATACAGGAGGCCTTGATCGGTGTTGCGTTCGTATTGGCGGCAACTGCCGGAATACTTCTGCTCGCCGGCAATCCGCACGGTGGTGAGCATCTTAAGGAATTACTCGTCGGCCAGGTTTTGTGGGTCAACTACGATCAATTGCTGCCAGTCTTTGCCGTTAGTGCTCTGGTACTGGCAGCCTGGTACTGGATGCGAGATCGATTGCGGGGATTCGGTTTCTACGCCCTGTTTGCTTTCGCTGTGACAGCGTCAGTCCAGCTCGTCGGCATCTACCTGGTATTCGCGTGCCTGATCATTCCGGCGATAGCCACGCGCCATATAACCCGACGCAGTATACGGATCATTAGCGGATACGGTGTTGGTATAGCTGGATGTTTAGCGGGACTTGTTCTTTCCGTCAGCGCGGATCTGCCTGCCGGTGGAGTAATCGTATGGGGCCTCGCCGTCTCTGCTATCCTCTTCGCCTGGCTGGTATCGCCGACGCTGCGCGAGAAAAATCGGGGCGACTAAGTAGCGACAGCGAACGATTCGTACCGTGCTGACTATTGCATGACCTTACGAATAATATAGCCGCCTGAGCGCTCGTCCAGTTCCAGCTCCAGGTGACCGCGCGCCTGGGCTTCCTCGAGAAGCTTGCTGAACGACTCAAACTCGTACGAGCCTTCGTTAAAGCTTGGTCGGCGTCGCTTTAGCGCCTGCTTGACCATCGAGCCCCAGAGTTTTTCCTGATCGCCCCGCTCGGATTTCAACGCCGCAGCTGTCTCAATTGCAAGATCGATGCCTTCCTGTTGTGCATCTTTCGGCTTTGACTTGGTTACTTTGCGCTTTGATGAACGCTTTCGAGCCGGTTTCTGCTGCTTGCTTTTCTGCACCTGCTCGCGGACCAGGTCGTCGTAGTAAATAAATTCGTCACAGTTGTTTATAAGTAGATCGGATGTCGAGTTCTTGACGCCAACACCGATCACGGTCTTCGCATTCTCGCGAAGCTTACTGACCAGTGGCGAGAAGTCGGAGTCGCCGCTGATTATGACAAAGGTATTGACGTGAGACTTCGTATAACACAAGTCAAGCGCGTCGACGACCATGCGAATGTCAGCAGAGTTTTTGCCAGACTGCCGCACATGAGGAATATCGATTAACTCGAAAGCCGCCTCGTGCATCGGAGCCTTGAAGTCCTTGTAACGACCCCAGTCGCAGTACGCTTTCTTGACGACAATGCTCCCCTTGACCAGCAGGCGCTCCAGCACTTCATTGATATCAAACTTCGCGTGTTTGGCGTCTCGAACACCAAGCGCAATATTTTCGAAATCGCAAAAAAGTGCGAGGTTGTTGTCAACGGGACCAGACATAGGTTTCCAGTGTTCTCATTGCGCCGGCTTCTTGGCAGCTTCTGCTTTCTTTGCAGCCTCTGCCTTCTTTGCAGCCTCTGCTTTCTTTGCAGCCTCCGCTTTCTTTGCCCGGCCGCGCTTTCCAAATCGTCTTTCATTCAGCTGCTCAACGATCTCTTCGACGGCGGTCATCACAGCCCGTCGTTTACCCTGACGATAACCGCGGATTGAATTAGTACCCTGCATAATTATGTAGCAGTGCCAATCATCACCCTCCATACCCGTTGGAGCCTCCGACGGCGTAACAGAATCGATGTGGTACGCCTCCTCCAGTATCAGCTCGTCATTCATTTGATTTCAACTCTTTGCACAGAACACCCCATACGTAGCCAGGCAGTGCATGCGCCAGGCAGACCGCCATTAGTTGTGGCTTCGGTATCGTTAGCCGTCGCAGTAAATGGGATATTTCCGATTTGAATCTTTGCGCTCATAATTCCTCACAATTAGCGGGAACCGCGGAAGGAGGATATGGGCAGGGCCACCCGTAAGCTCAATAGGCGGATGCATATCAGACCCTATTATACTTGAGCTGACGGACTAAACCTATTCGTTTGCTCGTAATCTCGGGAAATCGGATCAACAGCAACAACGACTACTAAAGTTGCGGGAGTTCACCCTAACGAATGCGATTGCGGCGACAATAAGGACAAAGCGTCAATAATTCTACGCTATATCAAGACAGTCAATTGACGTAAGAGAGGCTCGCTAATGGAACTAAAAACGATGGGTGTCGTCTTCGCCACCGTCTTTCTCGCTGAACTCGGCGACAAAACGCAGCTAGCGACACTGATATTCGCAACCAGGGAGTCGGTGAGCCTCGTTTCGGTATTCATCGGCGCTTCGCTTGCACTGATCCTCGCAACAACGCTGGCCGTTGCCGGTGGTTCGCTCGTCTCGCAGTATGTCGATCCTCGACATCTGTCTTACGCCGCAGGCATCGGATTTATCGTGATCGGTATCTGGACAATCTGGCAGGCGGTTCCCTAGCAATTCCGAGCGGAGATTATTCAGAATTATTCGAGCTACGCACGGTCGCGCTGACAGCCATTTGGAACTGTCAGCGCGACACAAATTCGATCTAGAATTCCAGCTCGAACTCCACCTCGGTTGCGGTAATGCTTGTGTCAGAGGCTTCTGTTCCCTTTGCTTTGACCAAGGAATTAACTCCAACCTGATTGAAGAAATCCGTAGCCGATATCACAACGTCATTCTCATCCCTGAAAATCGTGCCCCCATTGGTGTCGATTGTGACTCCCAATACGGAATAGGAAGGATTGTTAACAGATTCGACAAAGCCTTGCAGTATCGCTTCGGTGTCGGCGTCTTCACGTTCGAAGATCGTCGCCAGGATATCCCCACTGCCGGCGGGAAATTCATCGCCGCGCACCTCAACGTAGTCTCCGGCATTCAGATCCGAAATCGTCAGTGGGTCAACATCGGCGTTACTCTTATCCTCGAGCCGCGTAAGGGCATCAATTGAGACGTCGATTCCCAGAATCACGACCGAGTCGTTCGCTGCGTTCACGGAGTCAAGATTCGCGGTAACGCGTACGGCTTTCGCCCGGCGAATATCGATTTTGGTCGCCACGAGCGTTCCGTTGCCGTCTATATCACCTTCAGCTTCGACCTTGATGTTCAATCCAAGATCTCCCGCTACTCCGCCCTCGAATACGGTACTGGCGTTAGTGGTGGCAGGCAGGCCTGCGACGTCGAAATCCGTCGCGGAAACAAAGCGCGTTATAAATCCTTCAATTTCCACGCGATCGCCATCATTCGCATTTGGCACGAGCGCCTCAAGTTCGACTTGCGTCGCAATCAACTCACCGGAAGCGCCTAGCGACATACCTTTGGCTTCAACGAAATCTCCTTCGCTGATCTGGCCACCGGCAAAATTGTCCAGCGTTGCTGATGAGAAATCTACGACAAGGTTGCGTAAGTTGAACAACATGTTGCCACTATCAAGAGCAGACACAGTTCCGTGCACTTCAAACTGAGTACCAGCAGGCTTCGGTTCGATGCGTGTCGCAACGATGTCTCCGTTCGCATCGATCTGCCCACTCACTTCGACAATCTGAGTCACGATGACACCGTCAAGCGACGCTGGATTAAATCCGTCATCGAAGGTCGTCTCTGGTCTGACCAGCACGGTTTGCCCAAGGACTACGATTGAGCTTTCCGGCGATATTGATACTCTCGACCGGACCCTTGACGAGATCGTCAAGCGTCACCTCTTCGGCGATGCCCGTTGTGCCATTGTCATCGATCGTGCCCTGGACGGTGACAACATTGCCGACACGCAGGTCATTCTGTAAACCTGGTGCGTCATCGATTGTAAAGACAGCTGAATTCGTGTCGTAGCGAACACCGTTAACGACAATACTGCCGAACGTTGCGACTGGACCTTCGCAAATCCTGTTCGACCAATGCCACTCACAGGAGGCGGAGGTGGCGGCGGTGGTGGCGAAGCTGCAGTGATGGAGCCTCCCCCGCTGCTGCCCCCGCATGCGGCGAGGCTGAAAAACAGGATGGTCGCAAGGAGTTTGATTATTGGTTTCATGACGATGTGCCTTTTGGTAATGGGCCCTCGACGGCATACATGCCGAGGCCGAGTCGAATTGGCGATGCTGTTGCATCATTTGGATCAATTCGGTGTAGAGCCAGCCAGTCGTCAATTTCCTCGAGAAATTGCTGGCCTTTTTTGTCGACAAATTCGCGAAACTCTTCTGTGCAGTCAGGATTGACCTGTGTGTCGACCGCGAATCCTTCAAGGCGTTTTGGACTACCGTCGTTCGCCAGGTTGTTCCGCAATGTTTGTGCGTGATCGAACAGGTTGTCGCCAAAAAAGTGGAGATTGCCGACATCTAGATTCGCTGGCATGTGATAACGGCGTCTCGCAATCATCAATCCGGCATCATCCATCTCGGCTGACCCGGCGGCGACTAGTTCCTTAATCATCGTTTGCGCCGGCGTATCTCCTCCGTACGCGTCAAATAACGTTTTAAAACTGGGTATGGGACCTTCGACGGGCAGTGGTAGCGGATTACCCGCAGTATCGTTAAAGGATTCATCCTGATACCAACCGGAAAGAATTCGCGTAGCGTCGGTCGTTTTGGCCGTGGTTACAGGCTCATCGGCCGCGAGCAATTTCCGCTGTCTTGTAATTTCCTTGCGCGAGATTCCAGTCAGAATCGATACCCGTGAAACATTTGTCGGCCGGCCCCTTATGCCGAATTCATTGGTGGCTACTGACACGAAGACGCCTTTGGACAGCTCAGAAAACTCCTTCCACGTCATGCCGGCTCTGAGCAATATCGAAGCAACCGGACGCAAGAGCGTACGGCAGGCGTTTCGAATAGCAGATTTGACATTTATATCCATATTTGGGGTAGTTTACCCCATTAATGGCAGATTTCAAGTTTTCGCAAATCAGCCAAATCGCAGAGTCAGCCCGTATGGCTTGTAGATATTGCATTTCTTGTGTGAAATCATTGCCTTATGTCTCGCACCATCGTAATCATCTGCGTATTACTGGCGTCCCTTCAGTTTGGGTCAGCCTGTACAGATGGGCAGACTGACCGCGCCGAGGTCTTGCGGCGCGGCAATGGGGGAGACCCGGGCACGTTGGATCCCGCGCTGGCGGAGGATGTTCATGCATTCAACGTACTAAACGACCTTTACGAAGGCCTGACCACCGAATCGCCAGAAGGCGACGTCGCGCCCGGGGTCGCCGAATCCTGGTTCATAAGTGACGATGGGCTGAAATACACGTTCAAGCTGAGGACTGACGCGCGCTGGTCGAATGGCGAACCGGTTTCAGCTACCGATTTCGTTCGGGCCTTTCGGCGAGTTGCATCGCCTGATGTGCCCTCCTCTTATGGTTTTCTTCTTGAGCCGATACAAAATTTTTCTGACGTCAAAGCTGGCAGGCTGCCGCCAGAGTCGCTTGGCGTGCAGGTTATTGATTCGCAGACGTTGACACTTACGCTCCGCGCTCCGACATCCTACTTCCTGTCCGTGCTTGCTATGCCGATCGCTTTCCCGGTGCACGCCAAAATGGCGGAGAACGGCATTTTTTCACGTGCCGAGGACTTCATCGGCAATGGCGCCTACTCATTAGCCGACGCGAAGGTTGGTGGTCCTATTCTATTACGCCGCAATGAAATGTACTGGGATGCGAAATCCGTTCACTTCACAGAAATCGAGTACTTCCCGATTGCAGATCCCAATACCGAGCTGAACATGTACCGTAGTGGAGAACTGGACATAACGAACACAATCCCTCCCAACAACATTGAGCAGCTACGGAATACGTCACCTGACGAGATTCATATCGCACCGTCATTGGCATTTTATTATCTTGCGTTCGACCTGACGGAGGCGCCATTTGACGACCGGACACTTCGGGAGTCGCTTTCTCTGGCGATAGATCGAAACCAGTTAATCCAGATAATCGGTCGCGGAGAACAACCTGCTTATAGCGTCGTGCCACCTGGTGTCGCCAATCACATTGGCGCGAGCTATGAGTGGCGGGATGAGGAACCCGCTACAAGGAAAACCCGGGCCAGGCAACGTTATGCAGCAGCGGGCTATGGCGAAACCAATCCGCTGACGATAAAGCTGACTTACGATGTCGGCGATATTCATGAGCGCATCGCGCTGGCCGTTGGCGCCATGTGGCGAGATGTGCTGAACGTAAATGTCGAACTTGAGAAGAAGGAGTGGAAGTACTTCCTCGACTCAAGAAATGATCGAGCAACATGGGAAATAATGCGTTTTAGCTGGTTCGGGGATTACAACGACCCTCTGACGTTTACGGAGATTTTTCGATCAGACAGTGTGCAAAATCTATCCAAGTACAATGATGCTGAGTTTGATAGTCTTGTTGATCGCGCCGCTGTCGAAACGAACCCGGATTTGCGCCTTGACTTGATGACAAGGGCCGAAGCAGCGTTACTTGAAGACTACCCGATAGTCCCGCTGTATTTTTACGTTAGCAAGCACCTGGTCAAACCCGAAATAGATGGATTCGTGGAGAACGTACTTGACCGTCACCCAAGCAAACACTTATCCATTAAAGGGTCCTAATTCAACTCTGTTACTCGACTGTTTGCGAAACTAATAGCGGATCGTCGCCGCACATTCTAGCTGCGTACCGCGACAGCGATCGGTGAGCCCTCATCAAGAATTGCTGTCGCGCCACACCAGATTCAATCCCATTCGTTGGCAGGCTTGGCTGGCACCGCGGAGATGATTTTGGCGCGCACGCCGCCCGGATTGAGTGAGAACGAGCACCCATTCCGTTACGGGCAATACGAGAACGCTCACCCTCGAGCCCCTCCTCCTGGACACCAACATGGCTCCTCAACAGAAAATACATCGATGGTACGCGGAGTCTGATATTGGCTTGAACTAAGCAAGTGTATGATTTTCATAGACATATAAGGCCAGAGTAGATGAAGGTTCAGGAGGCGGCGCGGCGTATTAATTGACAAAAAAATTAGCCAGAGAGAAAAAAAATCGGCGCTGGCAATTTCTACACATTTCTCATTTTCCCATATAAAACAGAGATTTAGTGCGCCACACACGAATTGTGGCAAGCATTCAACCGCGACGGTGCCGCAAATTACTACGCTGTAGTCGTCGGAGAAACTGACAGACTTCGCGATGAACTTTTTCTTAATCCACATAATACTATGTTTTTAAAAGATATTTTATTTCTTGGCGTGAAGTTTGCAGGGTTATATGCCATACAGATTACTTTTCGCAATACATGTTGGAGTGAATTAAGCGATGAGCAAAATAAGAAAAACAAGGACTTTACCTGTCACAGCGGTTTTGGGTGCACTGACCTGTTGGTCCTTGATCGCGTCTGCAGATCCAATAACAATCGAATTCGAAGTCAGCGGTTTCGCTGAGGGAGCGGAGCTGAGCGGCTCGTTTACTGGCGAAGATTCGAACAATTCAGGGTCGCTTGCTCATGGAATTTTCGGTGTCTTCGAGTTGACCGCATTTTCTCTTGAGTGGTCAGGAAATTCTATAACGGCTGCATTCACACAAGGGCTTAGCGATCTGCGAACCTTAATTTATGATATTGGCGGCAATACGCTATTGGAGTTCCGATCGACTCAGGGCGGAGGATTTTTCTCGACGCCGGCGGCGTTCGGTAGCCCGCTATTCGCTGATGTGAATGGCCCAGAATTCCTGTTTTCTTCTGTGCAGACCCAGACTACCAGGCAGTCGGACTCCCAAGCGTAACGACGACACAAGTTCCTGAACCAGGAACGCTGACATTGATCGGACTTGGTTTGCTGGCAGTCCGGTTTCGCAAAGTCGTCGGCGTCAGGTTTAGAGCAAGACCTCAACCAAAGCGCTCGAAGCACACGTCATTCAAAGGGCCCACATCGTGGGCCCTTTTTCGTTGCGCAGTACCCCGTTGCCTATTTCCCTTCCAACGCTTCAAACGTATCCGTCAGAATTCTGTATTTCTCCCAGCCATCGAAATCAAAGTGCCACCATTCGTATTCGTAGACCTTGAACCCATCGGCCTCCATCGCATCCCGGAGCAAATCTCTGTGCCATCGTTGCAGTGAGGTACCACCAGGATAATGCGGATAGGAGCGCTGCGTCATCTCATCGTACAGGCCTACCATTTCGATTGGTTTGCCCGTTGCCAGGTCATACAGCGTCAGATCGATGGCGCAGCCCCGATTATGCCGTGATCCTTGCGATGGGTCGGCGACGAAACGTTTGCTTTCCTCGGGCGTGGCATCCCAGAAGATCCTGGTCACATACCACGGGCGATAGGCGTCGTGAACAAGCAAGCCATAGCCTTTCTCTGCCAGTTTCCTACTGATTCTTCCAAGCGCTTCAGCCGCCGGTCGTTGCAGGAATGCTTTGGCGGAAGAATAGATCGGCACGCCCAGGAAATTGTCGTTTGACGCATAGCGAATATCGAGTTTGAGCGTGTCACTGTATTCGGTGACATCTACCAGGTCCGCTTGTTCAAAGTCGCCTTCTTCCGCTGGCGGCGTTGCAAGCAACGCTTCCTGCTCGAGTTCCGGCACAGGCCTTACTGGCGTGATCTGGAATACGTTGCCGTCAATCTGGCCTAAAGATCTGCGTTCGAAATCGATTCCGTTAAGGCTTGTTCTGTCGACTTCACCCCTGTCATTTCTTTCGAAGATGAGCTGTTCGTTCGGATACAGTCCGTAAGGTGGAAACCTGAACCTTCCATTGCCCAGGTCAAGCAACGGATATTCCGTGCCCCATTCAATCAGGGCATGCAGCTGGCCGAATTTCTCGCTGATATAGAGGATATTGTGATCGAATCCGTATTCGCCCACCAGGTCAGCCCATTCCTCGTTTAGATCAGCCGGTTCCTCATTCCCGGTACGGACTATATTCCTCACCGAAGACTCGCACCTTGCCATCCGCAAACGCGACGTCATCGCTGTAGGCCATGATGTCGTCTATGACGATGCGGCCACCTGCGTCTCTTAGCCTCAGGGAGAGTCCCCTGATACGTTCGACATAGAGGTCGCCAAAGCGTCGCGTAACTTGAATCATCCCCTCTTCGTTCTCGTAAAAACCGGCGAGCTTTTCTGCTTGCTCATCTGCTACGGCACTGGATACCTGAAAGTCAGGCGTCGCTTGTCCATTCTGCTCCGCAAGGAGCACCCTCAGCGCATGATCCGCAATCCTGTTTATGGCACCGTTTGCCATGTCGAGGTTAGTGGAAACGGCAACACCAATTTTGCTGCCCGGCAATACTTTGAGCTGGGTGGCAAAACCATAGATTGCCCCGCCATGGGACACCGATAGCTCATCTTCGAACTGACCCAAGCTGAATCCGATTCCAAACGACCGATCGCGGCCGCTCCTGATGTCAGACTGCGGCGTCCACATTTGCTCCAGCGTTGCTTCGCGGAGTATTCGACCGTTCAGCCCTGCTCCTTTCCTGATCAATGCGCCCATGAAGAGTGCGAGGTCATCCATCGTCGAGAACATGCTGCCAGCGGGCTGCATGCCCAGTTCGAATGTCGGCGCAATTGTCCGGTCGCCCTGGTAACTCCACATATAGGCTTCGGGTAGTCTCTCTATTACACGTTCTTCCGGCGTAAATGCACTGTGCGTCATGCCCAGCGGACGCAATGCATTCTCTTCGAGCAGCTGCGCAAACGGCAGCCCGGAGACGCTTTCCAATACTCTGCCGACAACGGCAATACCCGCGTTCGAGTACTGAACCTTGCCGCCCGGCGCATAGACGAGTGCCGTACTGTTCAGGCTCGAAACGGTTTGTGCAAGGGAAGGCCCTGATGCATCAAAGTAATTACCGACAGGCGGTTCTCTTACCAGGCCGGACGAATGGCTCATCAGCAAGCGAAGCGTAATCGGCGCATCGAAGTCGTTTTGTGGATTGAAATCCGGAAGATAAGTCGTGACCGGCTCATCGAGATCCAGAATCCCCTTTTCCACCATCTGCATGACGACGATATCTGTGAACAGTTTCGAAACTGACCCAATGCGGTATGCGGTCTCGCTATCGGCAACCAGGCCCGGGTTCCGGGAATCTGCTCCCACACCAAATCGCCATGCAATGCCGTCTTCATCCACCAGGACGATTGAAAGTAATGGCAGATTCTTGTTTTCGACCTCGCGCTCGATTATCACACCGAGCTCATGGAAATCCCGTTCTGCAGCCTGCAGATTCATCACAAGCGCGAGGCTGAGCATGAGGACCGGTACTATTCTTGCGTATATCGCCTGGGCACTATTCAACATTGGAATTCTCTGTTTGGATTTTCAATCGAGTGTTGCCTGGGCTTTTCTCTGGTCTGCGTTACCGCGACGCCAGGAATCGGCAACCGCGATGGCGCTCATGTTGAAAACGCCTTTCACAGTCGATGACGGTGTCACGATGTGTACTGACTTGGCGGTTCCAGAAAGGATTGGTCCAATCATCAATGCATCGTTCACGGACCGCATCAATTCGAGTGCGATATTCGCTGCGTCCAGGTTGGGCATTACCAACAGGTTTGCTGCTTCATTGAGCCTCGAGTCTTCGTTTAGCGCGTTGCGGATTGCCTCATTGAGTGCCGCGTCCGCGTGCATCTCGCCATCGACTTCGAGTTCGGGTGCGGTGTGACGCAGTATTTCCGTTGCTTTGCGCATCTTGAGCGCCGATGGTGCGCGCGACGAACCGAAATTGGAATGTGAGAGCAGCGCTACTTTCGGCCTGATGCCGAAATCGCTGACGCGCCTGGCGCTGGCGATCGTTGTGTTCACGATCTGCTCGATGGTCGGGTCAATTCCGATGTGCGCATCCGTGATGAAAATCGGACCCTGTGGTAACACGAGCGCAGCGAGAGACGAGATATTCTCTCCCGGCCGTTCAGTGCCGATCACTTCGATGATGTGCTGGAGATGATGGTCGAAGCGTCCTTCTGTGCCGCATATCATGGCGTCGGCCTCCCCCTTTGCCACCATGCACGCGGCGATCGCCGTATTCGTAGTGCGAATCACCGTCTGGGCTGCCGCAACCGACACGCCGCGACGGCATACGCGCGCGTGATAGAAGCGCCAGTAATCGTTGTAGCGGGGGTCGTTCTCGGGATCAACCAATTCGAAATCCTTACCCGGGCTTAAGTCTATACCCAACCGCTGTAGCCGGTTAGCCACTACTCCTGCCCGCCCGATTACGATAGGTTCGGCAATACCTTCGCGTACAACGCCCTGCACGGTACGCAGGACAGTCAGGTTTTCTCCCTCTGCGTAGACGAGGCGCTCACGGTCGCGCTTTGCGATCTCGATGACGGGCTGCATGAACATCAATGATCGGTTGCTAAACGCCTGAAGTTTCTCTTTGTAGCGCTGCAGATCCTCGATGGGTCTTAGCGCGACGCCGGAGTCCATTGCCGCTTTGGCCACGGCGAACGATACGTCCACGTGCAGCCGTGCATCGAAGGGCTTCGGAATCAGATAGGTCGGGCCGAACTCGAGACTTTCGTCTTTGTATACGCTCGCGACTTCGTCTGTCGATTCACGCCTTGTGATGCCGGCAATTGCGTCAACGCATGCCGTCTTCATCGCTTTGTTGATCGTGGTCGCACCAACGTCCAGCGCCCCTCGAAAAATAAACGGAAAGCACAGCACGTTATTAACCTGGTTAGGATAATCCGAGCGACCGGTGGCAATGATGGCATCCGGACGGGCTGCGAGGGCAACCTCCGGCAGGATCTCCGGAGTCGGATTGGCCAGTGCCAGAATCAACGGTCTGGGCGCCATCTTCTTCGTCATGTCGGCCGACAAGACGTTCGGTGCAGACAGCCCCAGGAAGACGTCGGCATCGGCAATCGCGTCGTCCAGGGTTCTCTCCTGCGTATCCTTCGCGTAGCGTGCTTTGTAGTCATTCATGTCTTCGGCGCGGCCGGAATAAACCACGCCGTGAAGGTCCACCAGGGTAACATTCTCACGCGGTAGCCCGAGCTCAACGAGCAGGTCCAGGCAAGACAGGCTTGCAGCGCCTCCGCCGGTTGAAACGAGCTTCACATCCGCTAACTGCTTGTCAACCAGGTCCAGGCCATTCTTGATCGCCGCGGCCACGACGATCGCAGTGCCGTGCTGATCATCGTGAAACACGGGGATGTTCATCCGCTCGCTTAATGCACTCTCGATAATGAAGCAATCCGGCGCCTTGATATCCTCGAGATTGATCGCGCCAAAGGTGGGTTCGAGCCTGGATACGACCTCGATAAACTTCTCCGGGTCTTTTTCGTCGACCTCAATATCAAATGCATCAATATTCGCAAAACGCTTGAACAACACGGCTTTACCTTCCATGACCGGTTTAGCCGCCAGCGGGCCAATATCCCCCAATCCAAGCACAGCGGAACCATTGGTAATCACACCAACAAGATTGGCACGCGCTGTATAGATGGCCGCCGTCAATGGATCTTTTGCAATGCGCTGACAGGGATATGCGACGCCCGGGGAATATGCCTGCGCCAGGTCAACCTGATTGGCAAGCGGTTTGGTTGCCATGACGGTGAGCTTTCCGGCGGGTTCGGCGCTGTGGTAGGCCAGCGCGCTTTTTTCAAGTGATTCGGACATATGCACCTCTGCAGGTATTTGTTTTTCAAACTAGCGAGAACGGCAGGTCTGAATTATGACAACAAAAGCGTGCCTGATGGAGTTGTTCAGCGACTTAATTCGAGACTTGCGCACTTGTTTGCGGACGGCAATCGCTCAAACTGAAGCTTGGCATTACGGTGCAAGCAAACCGGGAGGCGCCATGAAGAATTGGGCTGGGTATGTATTGGCTGCGATAGGATTCGTAGTTTACGGCGCGGCGACACAAGCGGATCGCGATAGTTCCGGGGCGATCGTTGGTGAAGGCAGTGTCGACGCGTTTCATGTGAGAGTCGGTGACTGCTTCAACGATCTTGGTCCGGACGAAGCCGAAGTCAGCAGCCTGCCGGGTGTCCCTTGTTCCTCTCCACATGATAATGAGACCTACGCTGTGTTCGACATCTCCCTGACGAGCTACCCCGATGAAGATGCCATGTTTGAACTGGCCAATGATGCCTGCATGGAACGCTTTGAATCGTTTGTTGGCAAGGACTATGAGTCATCATCGCTCGATATTCTGACGATGTATCCATCGGCTGAAAGCTGGATTCAGAACGACCGCGAAGTCGTCTGTTCCGTATACGACATGAATGCCAACAAGCTTGCTGGAAGCGTCAGGGGGCGCGCGCTATAGGTCACCGGCTTTTGCGCAAAAATTCAGTCATTGCGCGGCTCACAAGAAACTAACGATCGATAAATGCGGCAACCGTATCGGTATCGGCTGCGTCTACTACCCAACCGAACGGGTCGCCAGCCTTGCCTTCCTGTATATCCAATAGTGCATCCCGGAGTATTGCAGACACCTTGCCACTATCCCGCAGCTGCCATTCGCGCCCGTCAGACTCACCAACCGTCGCGATAGGCGCCACGATTGCACCTGTGCCGCAGGCGAACAGCTCGCTACAGCGACCCGCTTCTATATCACTCAACAATTCATCGATCGGCATGACCCGGGATGTCGATTCAATTCCGAGCTGCGGCGCGAGCCTCAATAATGAATCTCGCGTAACCCCTTCGAGAAGCGATCCGCTTGGCTCGGGCGTATGCAACGCCCCGTCTATCACGGCCATAAAGTTCATGGCCGACAACTCCTCGATATTGGCTCCGCTTGTCGGGTCCAGCCAGAGGGACTGATCGAAGCCGCGCAGGACGCAGTTTGCATTCGGCATCAGAGACGCAGCGTAATTGCCACCAACCTTCTCCGCGCCCGTCCCGCCTCTTGAAGCACGGCAATTATCGCGCTCGATCATGATGCGGATCGCATCCGCATAGTAAGCATCCGATGGGCTGGCGAGAACCAGGAAGAGAAAGCGGTCGCTACCCTTTACCGCGAACTGAGGATCAAGCCCGAACATCATTGGTCGTAAATACAGCGACTGGCCGCGCCCGCCGGGGACGAACTCAGTCAGCGATGCAGCAATGGACGACAAGCCCTCGGCGAACAATGCCGACGGTACGACGGGCATCATCAGGCGTTCAGCAGAGCGGGCGAAGCGTCGCCAGTTCATGTCTGGCCGAAATAACGTTGGCGTCGAACCAGACCCCTTGTAGGCCTTCATGCCTTCGAAAGCCTGCTGAGCGAATTGCAGCGCCGTAGAGGCCGGATTGACCGGCACAGGTGCAAAGGGAACCAGCGAACCCGGTTGCCACTCGCCACCGCTGTACTCGGCGCTGAACATGACCGGCGCCATCTCGACACCGAACGGTATTTCATCCGGCAATTGGTAGCTCGAGATTATGTTTGCAACGTCGGCGTCTGCGGTTTTATAGATCAAAATGAGGTCCTGGGTGAAATGACAATCTGCAACTGAGTAAGCTGGCCTGACCGAGTCTATCGGTGTGTTGTGCGCACGACAAGAACGCTTGGGAGTCGAATCCGCCTGCTCCATTATCGGGTGGACAATTTCGATAGTATGCTGGTACCAAGAAATGCCTGGCCTGTCTCACTTGGCAGAACGGGAAACCCGCAACGCTACGGCCAGCGGGTTTTCTCTATGTAATTGAGGGCGGGCTTGGAGTAGATTGATGCCCTCAGAATATACGACCGCTCGGTGAAGCAAAGCATGGACTTTAAAGATTACTATGACGTCATGGGCCTGGACCGGAATGCCAGCCAGGATGAGATCAAACGCGCCTACCGAAAACTGGCTCGCAAATATCACCCGGACGTGAGCAAAGAAGCGGAGGCGGAAGCACTCTTCAAAGAGCTTGGCGAGGCCTATGCAGTACTCAAGGACCCGGAAAAACGCGCAGCCTACGACGAGCTCGGTGCAAACTGGAAGGCGGGTCAGGAATTTCAACCACCGCCGCAGTGGGATGCCGGATTTGAGTTCAGCGGTGGAGACAGCACGGGCGGCGGCGCGGCCTACAGTGAATTCTTTGAATCCCTTTTCGGCGGCGACTTTGGTTCTGCGAGGACCGATCGTCGACACACCGGCTTTCATGCACGCGGTGAAGATCATCACGCGAAGGTAGTTATTGACCTGGAAGCGGCATACCAGGGTGCGACTCGCGACATCACGCTGCGGACGCCAGAACTCGACAGCAGCGGCCACGTAACCACGAAACGGCGCACGCTCAATGTCAAGATTCCGAAAGGCGTGAAACAAGGACAGCGTATCAGGCTATCCGGGCAGGGATCGCCAGGACTAGGGGACGGCCCCGCCGGAGACTTGTACCTCGAAATCGATTTCAACCCACATAAGCTGTTCCGGGTTGAAGGGCGTGATGTGTATTTTGATCTTCCCGTGACGCCGTGGGAAGCCGCCCTCGGTGCAACCATCAAAGCACCGACACCCGACGGCACGGTTGATCTTAAGGTTCCTCCGGGAACGACTTCCGGACGCAGGCTGCGATTGCAGAAACGAGGCATACCCGGTGCGCCACCCGGCGACCTGTACGCGATTCTGTCGATCACCGTGCCACCGGCAGACAGCGACAGTGCAAAGCAGCTGTATCGCAAGATGGAACAAGAGCTCGGGTTTAACCCGCGCAGCGAAATGGGGGTTTAAGACTTCATGAATGAGAAGACACTGACTGGCGTTGTGCTCGATGATCGGATCGAATTATCTCTTGTCGAACTTTGCGAAGCCTGCTCGACTTCAACTGAATGGGTCATCGAACTCGTTCACGAAGGCGTGCTGGAGCCGACCGGCATGGAAGAGGAACACTGGCAATTCTCCGGTTCCAGCCTGCTCAGGGCGCAGACTGCCATGCGTCTGCAGCACGACCTGGAGATTAACCTCGCGGGCGTTGCGTTGGCGCTGGATTTGATGGATGAAATAGCCGCCTTGCGCCGTCGGATGCACAGGCTCGAGTAAGACAGCAATACTTGAATTTGCCAGGCCCAGCCACAAATCAGAGTTTCAAAACATTCTTCTGAGAAGCCAGTCAGTGCCTGATTATAAGCATATCGTTTGCCCGCATTGCGTCGCCGTCAACCGAATCCCGACGACACGCCTCGTCGATAAGCCGCAATGCGGCAAGTGCCACAAAATACTGTTTACGGCGCATCCGACAGAATTGACGAACCAGACGTTCGGAAAATTTATTGGTCGCAACGATGTCCCGGTTGTTGTGGATTTCTGGGCGCCCTGGTGCGGGCCCTGCAAGATGATGGCTCCGGCATTTGCACAGGCCGCGGGTCAGTTGGAGCCCACCGTTCGGCTGGCGAAAGTCAACACGGAAACCGAGCCGGATATTGCTGCGCAATTTCGAATCCAGAGCATACCGACCATCGCACTGTTCAGAAACGGTCAGGAAATCGCTCGCCAATCCGGCGCTCTTGGTGCATCAGACATAGTTAGCTGGGTACAGGCGCATTGCTGACGGTGCCCAGCACCAGTTGGGGAAGACTTGATCGTAATAGCGACGTGGCCCGACTAATCAGTCGGGCCACCTTTCATTGATGCCAGCGGATGTAGACTTCGTCACTGCACAACAATGAACAACCGCGTATTGCCGCGAAGGACATTAAGCGCTATCGTGCCACCCGCCCTCTCGAGTACGGCAGACAATTCGTCGACCGTGCGTACTCTGACCCGATTCACGGCCAGAATAATGTCTCCTTCGCGAATTCCATTACGCCACGCCGGACTACCTTGTTCCACGCTGGATACGATCGGCCCCATGGCGTCGTTATAACGCGGATGCGAAGATTCGAGATTACGGAATTCTGCGCCCTGAAACCTGGAAAAAGTATCCCCGCCGGCCAGGATCGTTTGACCAGCCGTACCGATTTCGACATCAATAGTTCGCCGCCGGCCATCACGCAGAAAAGCAATTTCGATATCTTCGCCAACTGGCGTAAGACCAATTCGATTACGGAGTTCCGATGAATTTGTAATCGGGCTTCCATCGAGCGCAATGACAATGTCACCGGCCGCAAGCCCCGCGTCTTCGGCGGCTGATCCCTCCTGAACCTGGGTGACGAGTGCACCCTCGGCAGCTTCAAGATCAAGGGCCTCTGCAAGCTCCGGCGTAATATCCTGAATTATAATTCCTAAACGTCCGCGCCGAACTTCACCGTATTCGAGAAGCTGCTCGACCACCGCCTCGGCCATCGCGACGGGCACCGCAAAGCCGATCCCGACATTGCCCCCGGACGGCGCGATTATCGCCGTATTAATACCGATGAGGCTTCCATCAATGTCGATAAGGGCGCCGCCTGAATTGCCCGGATTAATGGAGGCATCGGTTTGTATGAAATCCTCGTATCCATCCGCATTGATTCCGGATCGGCCCAGCGCGCTAACGATTCCTGAGGTCACAGTCTGTCCGAGTCCAAAAGGGTTGCCGATCGCAACAACAAAGTCGCCAACCCGAACCGCATCTGAGTCGCCCAGGGGAAGTTCCGTCAGGTCATCCGCATCAATTCTAAGGAGTGCGATATCAGTACCTTCATCACTGCCAATAAGTTCTGCAGTAACGCGGCGGCGATCCTGAAGCGTCACAATGATTTCATCTGCGTCTGCGACAACATGATGATTCGAAAGGACATAACCTTCATCTGCATCAATAATGACGCCGGACCCAGCACTTTGCCGCGGAATCGAACGAGGTTGCTCCGGGACATTGAAGAACCTGCGAAAAAATGGGTCGTCGAGCATCGGATTCGATCGCGCACGGACCGTGCCCGAAACAGAGATATTCACGACAGCGGGCGATGCCCGCTCAAGTAATGGGGCAAGCGTCGGCCGTCCATTTGTCGATAATTCTGCAGGCCACTGAGCAACTGCTAACTCAGGCGTCGCCACAAACCACAACAAACAAAGAATCCATGCACCGCTGCCCTGAAATTTCTGAATTTTCATCAAGAAATCCTCCCTACGACGTTGAGCACGAACTGTTGCCCTGGCCCGTGCAATTCAGCAAATGTCAAATCCTGTGCGTAACTAGGCGCTTTCCCCGGCATTTCAAGCCTCGCCAGAAAATTTTCGAAAATCGGGGTTGAAAACCCGGGCAGCAGCCACATCTGACATCGCGTCGGCCGGTGAGTCCGGCTACGTAACCATCAAAGCAGGAGGTAGATCGATGTCATTAGTAAGTCATGAACCCTGGTTCGGCGCTCGTCAGTTGCAGGATAATATCAACCACCTCTTCACTAATCTGTCGACTAACGACAGCAGCGGTGGCACCGCCGATTGGATTCCCAGCGTGGATATAAACGAGTTCGAGGACCGATTCCAGCTGTATGCAGATATCCCGGGCGTCAACCCGGACGACGTTGAGATCACACTGGAGTCCGGTGTCCTGACCATTTCCGGCGAACGTTTCAAGCAGGCCGCGAGAGAGGACGAAAAGATCGTCAGCCGCCGCTCGGAACGTGGCAGCGGCCGGTTTTACCGTCGCTTTATCCTGCCGGAAACCGTGGACGCAGAAAAGGTCAACGCGACCCACCGACATGGCGTTCTGGAGATCCTGATTCCGAAACAGGCGAAGGCCCAACCGCGCCGTATCAAGGTCGCTGGTTAGAAAACCGAATCTTCAAATTCACACCTCTCAGGGCCGGTGCGTTTCGCCCCGGCCTTTTTCTGCTGGCTCGAAAAAAAAATCCGGCAGGCTCCGGAGGGCCGACAGATACTATCTATGACCATCACTACCATTTGCTGACTGTTTCGATATGATCATCAGGATTCAGGACAGGAAGGCACCATGTCAGCTGTCAGCTGCCGGCTCGGCATTTGACCCTCCTCATCGTTTCAGATTGTACTCGTTCGACGATATTCACCACTGAGAGCGTCATTGATGACCGCAAGCACCTCCCCAACAGAATTCATCGACTTACGAAGCGACACTGTCACGCGCCCGACACCTGCCATGCGCAAGGCGATGGCTGAGGCACCGGTTGGCGACGATGTATACGGCGACGATCCGACTGTCAATCGACTGCAGGAAATTGCGGCGGAAAAACTGGGCACGGAGGCCGCGCTTTTCCTGCCGAGCGGCACGCAGTCCAACCTTTGCGCACTTCTGAGCCATTGCGGGCGCGGCGACGAATACATCGTTGGTCAATGGGCACACACATATCGCTACGAGGGGGGCGGTGCCGCCGTGCTGGGCAGCATCCAGCCACAGCCGCTGGACTTCCTGCCAGACGGTACGCTGGATCTTGACCAGGTCACCGCCTGCATCAAGCCGGATGACCCGCACTTTGCGAAGACCAGGTTGCTCTGTCTCGAAAACACGCAGATGGGCAAAGTCCTCCCGCTGGATTACCTTGCGGAAGCGCGTTCCGTTGCGGATGAATATGGGCTGGCATTACACCTGGATGGCGCCCGTGTATTCAATGCGAGTGTCAAACTTGGCGTCGACGTGTCGGAAATAAGCCGCCATTTCGATTCGGTCTCGGTGTGCCTGTCAAAAGGCCTCGGCGCGCCGGTGGGATCTGTACTGTGTGGTACGAACGAGCTTGTTACCGAAGCGCGTCGCTGGCGAAAAATGCTGGGCGGCGGGATGCGCCAGTCCGGCGTTGTGGCGGCTGCCGCAATCATTGCCATCACCGCGCAGGTTGAGCAACTGCATCAGGATCACAATAACGCACAGCAGCTCGCGCTGGCCCTCAACGATCTGGATGAAATCGACATCGATATGTCGACCGTGCAGACGAACATAATGTTTGCCCGCATTAACAAGGGTTCACTGGCGAACCTGGTGCGCGCAATGAAGGACCTGGGGGTGCTCGTATCGGGGTCCGGCGATACTTTGCGACTTGTAACGCATTACGATTTCAGGTCGGAGCAAATTGAGCAGGTGATGAACGCATTTTCTCGTGCGGTCAAAACATAGACACGAGTCAGGAATCGTCCTATTGACGATTTCGCCCAGGAGTCAGGACAATGAAAAATCGACGCGGAAAAATTCGGGCGCTGCAGGGACCTGGCTGGCTTCTACTTCTATACCTTGTCTATGCGCAGGCAATCCCGGCGTTCGACTATGATCTCGGCATCTCGATGGGGACGCAGGAACCTGCCGAGGTGGTGACCGAGGTCGGCGTCGCATTCTGGTATGGATTCGCCTTCGGCGATCTCGTCGTTTACATACCGTTGCTGGCGCTTGGCCTGATCGGTTACGGACTGGATCGTAATTGGGGCCGCGTAACGCTGGTTGCTGCGCTCGGCATCACCGTTTACTGGCCTGTTGTTTGCCTGTCAACCATTGTGGCGGCGCGGGGCGCGCCTGGCTGGAATCTCCCTGACGAGAATGCCTACTGGATGGTGTTGCCAGTGATATCGGCCTGGGGGGCATGGGCCTTGTGGAGAATGGTGACCGAACCAGGTGGATCGCCCGCATAGCGAATCTTTCGCCATGATTGCTGATCGGACTCCGTAAAGTTCGTCAGCGTAGTTGTTTATCCAGCCTGATAATGGTCTGGATCAAGACGTTTGCGCCATTGGTAATGTCCTGCTCACTGGTAAATTCGGTCGGCGCATGACTGATGCCTTTTACGCTGGGTACGAATATCATTCCCAGCGGCGCGATTCCTTTCAGACTTTGTGCGTCATGCCCCGCCCCACTCGGCATGTGCATCGATGAAAGTCCAAGTTCGTCCGCAACATCGTTTATCAGGCCCTTTATCCGGTCGTCAGTGATAGCTGCAGGCGATTCATAGAAATGCTCGAAGGTAATGACGGTGTTCGTTTTCTTCGCAACAGCCTGCGACTCCGATTCTATGCGCTCAAACAAACGCCCGATTTTTTCCATGCTCAGGTCACGAATTTCAAGACTCATAACGACTTTTCCGGGTACAACGTTTGGCGCACCCGGATACGCCTGGATGCGGCCGACAGTGCCAACCTGCCTGCCCGGTTCCCCGGTAATTATTTGGTGGATAGCGGTGGCAAGTTGGGCGGCGCCAACCATAGCGTCCTGACGCTGATTCATCGGTGTGGTGCCGGCATGATTGGCGAAACCATTCACAGTGATATTCCAGCGTTTGATGCCGACGATGCCTTCTACAACGCCGATTGAAAATCCTTCGTTGTCGAGAACAGCACCCTGTTCTATGTGCAACTCAATCAGCGCGGCCACTTCTCCAGGGCCTCTCCGGTTTTCCTCCAACCGATCCGGCTTGCCGCCGATAAACGCGATGCCCTCACCAAGTGTCCTGTCACCGAGACTCGGCAGATTCATTTCGTCTGGTGCCACCGACCCATTGATTGAACGACTTCCCGTCTTGCCACCCTCCTCGTTGGACCAGATGATCACTTCCAGTGGGTGATCGGTGACATAGCCGCTTTCGTGCAATGTGCGCGCGACCTCGATCGCGGCCAGCGAACCAACGATGCCATCGTAATGGCCACCATTCGGTACCGTATCGATGTGTGAACCCGTAATTATCGGCGTCAGTGCTTCTAACCTGCCTTCTCTTCGCCCGACCAGGTTTCCGGCTACGTCAATATGAGGCGCCAGTCCCGACTCCAACATCAATTCGGAGAGGTAGTTCAGAGCCTCTTTGTTGTACTGACTATATGCGACCCTGCCCGATCCGCCATTTTCGTTCAGCCCGATTGTCCGCAGTTGCGATAACGATTCGTTCAAACGCGTTCCGTCGATCCGGAGATCTTTTTGCTGTGCAGACGCTATTCCAAATGCGAGTGCCAGGAACACGAACGACAGGATTCTTACCGGAGCCGTTGACACCGCAAGACTATTTCTCATACCGATCTCACCCGTGAGGCCGCAAGCGCTTGCGACAATTACTCATTAATGATCGCTCATTCGATGCTCGAACCATGCAGTGCATTGAAGATCAACTTGTACGTCCCCCTGGGCTGGCCGCGAAACTGCGGCCTGAACGCAAACAAGATGACTTCGCCTTCGCCATGTGGCACACGGGCCATTGCTGATTTGTTTGCAATGTGCTCCGTACCTGTTGCCCAACCGCTCATCAGTAGTTCTTCGGCGCCAAAATTAACGATGCTGTCAAACCGCGATACCGACTCGTGCTCAACAATGGGCCTGCCACCCCTGACAACCTCGCGACAATGCCGTTGATTCAACAGATCGTCGACACATCCTTGCTGGCCAAGAACATCATAAGCACCGCCATTAACATAGTTGATCGCGACATCGCCTGCCATTCCGTAACCCAGCGGGTCGTCGATTTTTACGGTCGCCTTGATGAGCGATCCAGGAATAGAGAAGTTCTCGCGAGACGCTCCAAGTACCGCATTCCTGATTGGCAATCCGAATTGCTCTATGGCGAAATTACTGGCATCCCCAAAAGTCACGATCGTTCCGCCATTCTGCACGAAATTCTGCAACGCGAATGCGCCTTGCAGTCCCAGGCCGCCCGTATACTCTTCGGGCATCGAGCCAGGCGCGTGGCCGGTCAGTATCTTTTGTACGTTGTCCTTAAACGCGGCGCTGCCGTCCGGATGCGGAATTATGATTGCGTCGAATGCCGAGAGATCGCCATCCCGTATGTCTTCATCCAGCAAGGACGTCGGCGCAAATCCGTATTCCTCCAGCAGCCAGCGGCTCCAGCCCTCGTCCATGAAGGCGACGTAGGATTTGTACATACCGACCCGCGGTAATCTCAGTCTCGACATATTGTCAGTTGGCCGCGAACCAAGCCCGACAAAGTCCACGCCATGTTCGGCGGCCAGGTACTCCACGCGAGACTCGGTGTCGCTGCCCGACTCGATCACAAAGGTGCCCGCCTCCAGGTTGTTCCCTCCGGCACGGCTGGCTTCATTGGTCCAGTACACAACTTCGTTATCCGCAAGAAGCTCATTGACGGCTTTGATACTGGAGTTCGTGGCATGGCTTAATGCGTAGCCGTAGCGGGCGCCGCCCGAGACGGTTCCGACCGGAGGCCCGACCAGCCCCTGAACGCGGGTCAGGTCCGCGTCGATATCGCTGGCAATATGGTCCACCTCAACGCCCATCTGCATCGGCAATGTCCAGCCGGCAATGTCATATGGCGCCTTGGGTTTTTCATTGGGGTCCAGGCGTGTATCAGGATAGGTCTGCTTTTCCAGCAGGTCGACAATGTATGGACGGAACGCCTGTGCAGCGTTGATGACGTAGGTGCCCTCCGGATAGCGCTGGCCGTCTACGCGGAACGCGGAGTCAGCAATTTCAATCTCGATGCCGCCCTCCAGCAACACATTGACCATGTTTCGCGCTTCATCGATATGTCGTTGCCCACCGGGGATGACATAGTAGCGAGTACCTGATTCGCCGTCGGCAATCGCATCGTGCCCCATGCGATTGATATTGGTAAGCCATTTAAGTTTCGAATCGGAAGCGGCGCGCAGAACCGCAATGGATCCTGTAATCATGAAGTTGACGGGCTCGCTGAAATGCGACTCGCCGCCCCGGTACGGATCGGGGTAAAGAACTCTTGCCGGCGGCACACCGGTGAACTCTACTCCTTCCTCTTCCTCCGGTAACTTGCCGATCGCGCTCGGGTTGGCGCGATATGCAATCGTCCTGGGAAAGATCTTCGAATCGTAAAATCTCGGGGAGGGCGAATCGTGCCCGGTTTCGGTAAGAATGCCGATCATGTTGTGGAAATAGGGCACCGTGCGCATGCCACCGTTCCACCACATCGAAAATCCGACATCTGAAATGGCACCGGCCATCTTTTCCAACGCGAAACGATTGCCCATCGCACTGCCAATCTCATTCAGGCCTGTCGTAACGCCCGGATGAATGATGGGGTTTACGGGGTCAGAATATGGAGGTATGACAATACGCGCATAACCGGGCGAGCTCTGATGCTGGTTGTAAACGATCTGCGGATACCATTCGTTGTACAGAATTTTGGCAACCGCCTTAGACTCCGGCATGTTATTCATGAAAAAATCACGATTGTTATCATGACCAACATAGTGGTGATACAACTCGGGCGGACGCGATTGTTCGAACGGCGTACCCAGCTGACTCTCATACCACTTGCGCACGATCTCCAGTCCATCCGGATTCATAACAGGCATAAGCAGGAAAATTACGTTTTCCCTGATCTGGCGCATTTCAGCCGACTCTTCGGTGGCAACCCGGTGTGCAAGTTGTGACGTCATCTGGCCGTGAGCCACTTCGGTCGCATGCAGGCCACCATCGATCCATACGACCGACTTGCCTTCCGCTGCAAGCTGCTCAGCCTCCTCGCCAGCCACGCGAGCTCGCGCGAGTTGCGCGCTGATCGACTTGTACCGCTCCTGGTTAGCCAGGTTTTCCGGACTTGAGATCGTCAGCAGGAACAGCGGTCGGCCAAGTGCCGATTCGCCAATTTCACGTAGCTCGACTCGATCGCTTTCCGCTGCGAGCTGACGGTAGTACGTTTCCATCTGCTCATAACTAGCCAGCTTGTAGTCGTCACCCGGATTGAAACCGAATATTTCCGCGGGAGATTTGGGCGCCGCATGCAGCGACAACGGCATAAAGCTAAAGCAGCAGAGGACGACGCGCACGACCGGGATCCGGATAAAATTGAACATGATGAAACCTGCCTGATTGTTTGAACTAATTACGGGGTTATCAAGAATCTGGATTCCACGAATTGTAGCGGAATTCGGCACGCATGACCGGGCTGCGGCAGTTTCAGTTTCAACCTTTTGCCAGCACAGACCAACCGGATACGTTGCAGCACGAGAACGTGACGTTAGATAGAAATTTTCCCTGCGGCACGCCGCCGAAACTGCCGCAATCCAGGCGCATTCAAGTAGTTTCTCTACATATTATCTGGCTGGCATCGGCAAAAATCGTACTCTGGAACTTCGTCACTATCACCGTCCGAGGGTGGCTCGTCATCAGACCTCGTGCATACGAGAATCAATCCGGGTGGACAGGAGTCAATCTGCCTCCTCGGTCGAACCGGCTCACCGGTATCGGCGCATGATGCAAGCACAGCACAGATAACCACTCGCAGCAACACCTTCGACAACTTCCTGAGTTTCCTTGTGAGCCGGCCGGTCAACATGCGTCCTCGTGATCGTGCGAGAAGCACTGAGCTATCTCGTCGCTGCGTTTTTGATAAACGACCCAGATCGCCTATCGGTGGGAGTGCCATTCTCAACCGCGACGACACCATTGACAATAACGTAGTCGAATCCCTCGCTGTATTGGTGTGGGTCCTCGAACGTCGCTTTATCCGTGACGGTCTCAGGATCGAACAAAACGAGGTCGGCGACAAATCCCGGTCGCACAATCCCACGGTCATGAAAAGAGAATGTGCGAGCCGGCAAAGAAGTCATGCGTCGCACTGCATCTTCCAGCGTCATCACATTCCGGTCTCGAACCAGATCCGCCAGCACTTTGGCGTTTGTGCCATACGATCTCGGATGTGGCTGCCCTCGTCCCGGCGCGATAATTGATCCATCGCTGGCAACAGCGGCATTCGGATAGCGGAAAATCGTGTCGACGTCATCCATGCTCATGTAGTGATAAATCATGGACGCTCCCTGAATATTCCCGGCAGCACCGCCATCAATCATCATATCGAAGATCGTGCGGATTTCATTGTCGGTCGTCGCTGAACGTTCCAGGGTTCGGTTTATCTCACTGATATTGCGGCCAATATAAGCGGGGTCAGGTCCGTATTGCGCAACCGTTGCAAAGGAATAGTCGGGATAGCCACCGTCGACGAGCATTTCCTTCATTTCAGACACCAGGCGCTCGTTCGTGTCCGGGTCCTCGATGCGGGCAGCAATATCTGCCGAGCCACCGGAAACTGCCCAACGCGGCATGTTCACGCCAAGATTCGTGCTGGCCCTCTCGTAAGGGTAGGCATCGACGACGACGTCAACACCGGCCCGACGATGTGACTCGATCAATTCAAGCGCGTCACCGATCGTTCCCCAGCGAGTGCGGCCCTTTACTTTGAGGTGAGAAATCTGCACCGGCATTTTTGCCTCGCGACCAATCTGGACTGCCTCGTTGATCGACTCATGTAGTTTCGCACCCTGCTCACGCATGTGGCTCGCGTAGACACCGCCATACTGAGCTGCAACTTTCGCGAGATCGACAACCTCCTGTGTCGTCGCATAGGTTCCCGGGACATACAAAAGCCCGGTCGAGAAGCCAACGGCGCCGTCCTGCATCGCCTTGTCAACCAACATTTGCATCCTGCGCATTTCGTCTGCTGTCGGCGCTCGATTGTCGAGCCCGATTACATTACGCCGGACCGTGTTGTGTCCGATAAATGTCGCGACATTGATACCGAGGTCGGTAAGTCGATTGCCGTATGCGCCGATATCGACTTCGGAACCGCCGCAGTTGCCGGTAATTATCGTGGTAACCCCGTCAAGCAGGTAGTTGTCAGCGCGTGGCAGCCGTTCGAGGCCGTCGCGGCCGTCGGAGGATTCGACGTGCGTATGCACGTCGATAAATCCGGGTGCAAGGACTCGTCCGCTGGCGTCGACGACCTGGTCGGCATCAACATCGAGATTCGCTCCCATCGCAATAATGTGCCCGTCATTGATGGCAACATCGCTGACGAACCAGGGACTCCCGGTACCATCGACCACGCGAGCGTTCCTGATCAGGAGATCGACATCCGCGCTGAATGCGATTTCACTCGCCAGGACCAGCAGCAAAGAGAGAAATTGGAAACAACGTATTAGGTTTTGCACGAAAGCGCCCTCTATGTGACTTGAGCCTAGTTTAGTCTTGAAAATGCGAATAAGACAGACGTGAAACGGAAAAAAACATGGCGCCGGAGAGCAATTTTCTCTCTCGGAGCAGATTAGAAATTGAAAAAATGCGAGAATCAGAATGGTCGGCTAAACATCCGGTATCCGCGTTGGTTTCGCGAATACCGGAATAATACCAAGAGACATCGAGGCACGAACTATGCAGGTTAAACATCTGGCGCGTTTTCCAGCCACGCTCATTTTGACAATCGTCGCGTCGGCCTGTAGTCCCGCAAACGATTCGCATGACGATGCCGCAACTACGGTGCAACAGCTGTTCGTTGGTGGAACCGTCTTTGACGGATCCGGAAACGAACCCGTGATTTCGGACCTGGGAGTCACCGATGGGAAAATCGTTTTCATCGGGGATGCGGATGCAGCCAACGTCGTTTCGGGAGACACCGTCGACGCCAGTGGCCTGTGGATTGCTCCAGGATTTATTGATGCACACAGTCATGCCGAATTGGACCCGGACTACGGCAGGGATGCGCTCCCTTATCTGTACCAGGGAATCACGACGGTTGTCTTGGGACTCGATGGTGCTGGCACCAGTGATGTGGCCGACCGATTGGATCGCTGGAGAGCAAATGGCATCGGTACCAACGGTATCCTCTACGTAGGTCATGGACATGTTCGGGATGCGGTCATGGGCACGGCTAATCGCGCGCCGACGCAGGATGAGCTGGATGCCATGCATGCGCTCGTTCGCAAAGGAATGAATGAAGGGGCTTTCGGCTTGTCTACAGGCCTTTTCTACGTTCCAGGAACCTATGCATCCACGGAAGAAGTCATCTCGCTTGCACAGACTGCGGCGGAATATGAAGGTGCAATCTACGATACTCACGATCGTGACCTTGGCGCGGTGTACGAGGGAATTGGATATGAAGCCTCTGTAAAAGAAGGCATTCGGATTGTGGAAGAATCCGGGTTGCGGGGAATCTTCAGCCACTACAACCTGCAGGGCGCCCACAACTATGGGCGCGGTGACGTTGGCGCTCAATTAATAAACGATGCCCGAGCCAGGGGTGTCGACGTCTGGGCAGCGCAGCATCCCTATACCGCGACCCAGAGCAATATTCGCTCGTATACCATCCCGGATTGGGCGGCGGCAGGCGGGCAGGATGAGATGGTGGCGCGCTTTGATAATCCGGAAACGGCTGCGCAGATCAAGGCTGCGACCAACGCCATGCTGCAAATACGCGGCGGCGCCGACAAGATCCTGTTCGTGGATCCTGACCCCGAGCTCAACGGCAAGACGCTCGCACAGGTGTCGCGGGAACGCGAACTGGAGCCAGCCGACACGGTGCAGCAAATCCTGCGCAGCAGCAACAAGGGTGTTATGAATCTTCAGCTGTATGATGATGCCAACACCGAACGGCTTGCGCAGGAAGCCTGGATGATGACCTGCACGGATGGCCGCACGCCGCGGCCCGATCAGCCGATTACGCATCCGCGAACTTACGGTGCCTTTCCAAAGAAAATGCGCATGTTTGTTTTTGACAAGAAACTGCTAACGCCGGAGTTTGTCATTCGAAGTTTCTCCGGTTTGGCTGCCGACTTCTTTCGGCTCCCGGACCGCGGCTATCTGCGCGAAGGCTACGTGGCGGACCTGGTTGTTCTTGATCCGGAAACCTATCGTGACATGGCGACCTTTGAATCGCCGCGGCAATATTCTGAAGGTGTTGTTCACGTGCTCGTCAATGGCCAGATGGCTATTCGAGACGGAGAAGCGACCGGCGCTCTGGCCGGTCAGCCGCTGACAAGGCCCTGATTTTTAGTGCTGCGACCAGTCGCCTGAGGGATTCTTCAATCCTTGGTCAGTCCAGCAGGTCCTCCGGCTGACCAATCAAAATCACTTGCATATCATCGGGTCTCAGATACTTTCGTGCCGCTGCAAGTACATCCTCTGTTGATACTGCACGGATCCGCGCCACGTAGGAAGCCGATCGTTCGTGATTGCCGTAGCGAAGTTTTTCCAGCGCGAAACTGCGTACGATCTTGTAGCCATCCAGGTACTGAATCGGAAAACTTCCGTCGGCCAACGCGCCTTTAGCAACAAACATTTCTTCGTCTGATACTTTTTCATCTCTGATGCGAATTATTTCTTCCATCATGTTGTCATAAATTGCCTTGATGACTTCCGGTCGACTATAGGATCGGAAATTATACGCGCCAGGTCCGTACCACTTGTCTTCCAGAAAACCGCTCGCGTCGTTGGTATAGCCATATTTGTAGCGCGTTTCGATGGTCATTCGAGTCCACAGGTGACCGCCGGCGAGGATATAATTCATGACTTCCAGGGCGGCCTGATCGCCCAGCGGCACTTGCGGCAGTTCGTGGCCAAAAACCAGCCAACTCTGCAATTTGTCAACTGGGAAACTGTGTTGACTTGATTCGTCAGCACGAACTACCGGCATCTGAATCGCATCAGGCGCATCCGTGCCGTCCCAATCGCCAAAATGGTCTGCAATCAACGCATTGATATCGTCTGGTTCGATATCGCCCGCGACTGCAAGTACCATGTTCCCCGGAACAAAATAGTCGTCATGGAAATCTGTAACGTCTGCGACTTGCAAATTCTCAAAATCCGCCGCAACGGGTTGCGACCCATAGGGGTGATTGGTGTAAAGAACTTCGTAGAATTTTTCGACGGCCGCATTCAGAGAACCCTCATACAACGCCGGACCGTCTTCGCCCGCCAGATCGTCATTTGCAGGCTTCGCATATCCGGCAGCTCGCTCTATGTTTGCCGGATGAATCGCGGGATTTCGCAACAGGTCACTGAATATTTGCATTGCCTGATGCAAGTCTTCAGTCGGTACATTCAATGACAACTCGGTCCACTCATCATGCATATCGACAACGAAGTCCGCCGTCATGTATTTCAAGGCAACCGCAAATTCATCCGGTGAGAGCCCGGACGGACCGGAGGAACGAAGCGCATCAAGTAAAACTTCGGCAGAACCCTGTTGTCGGGCATCGTCTACCTTGCCAACACGCACAAAGGCACTCAATGTGACGAGGGGGACGTGTCCGGACTCAGCGACGTAAGCCGTCAGTCCGTTTTCGAGTGTCAGCTCATAGTCTGAGGGCGCGGGACGCTCGAAATCGCTGTCAGGTAAGCGCATATTCGTAGGATGAGTCAGTTCCTGCGCAACGGCATTCGCCACAACCATCGTCGAAAACATGACTGTCAGGAGGCCCGCACGCGCAATCATGGCCGAGTCTCTATTGGCGTGACCAGGCCGATGGAACGATTCCTGGCAACGAAGTACTTCTGGACCAGCGCCCGCACATCGTCGGCCGACGTAGCATCGCGTGCCTCTAAATACGGCCGCAACGATTTCCAGCTGTCCATGACTTCGAAATGACCGATCTGGAATGCCAGCTCGTTGGGATCGGCTGCCGTTCTAAACCAATCAGTTCGCAATTTCTTACGCGCGTGTGCAATCTTGTCTTCGACGAGATTCTCTTTCGCGAGGCGAGCGAGTTCTCCCAGCAGAACTCTCTCCGCTGCAAAGATCTGGCTCGGGTCGTCGAGAACCAACTCAAAATTGATGGACCCCGGCAGACCAAACCTCGTCGTGTGTACCACCCGAGTATTAATGTCAATACGACCCTGGATCCCGGCGTTCGTCACGACGTCCTGGAGATGATCTGCCAACGCTATCGCCAATACGTCGAAATGTGGCCGATCAGGATGCCCTACGCCTGGTATCTGGTAGCGAATTTCTATGCGTGGACTCAGATCATCGCTGCGCCAGTTGAGTCTTTTCTCCGCGCTTGGGAGAGGCTCCCTGCCCTGGTACCGCTTAGGTTCCGGGCGGCGCTCCATATGACCAAAATACTTCTCTACCTTCGGCACCATTTCCGCCAGCGTGACGCCGCCGATAAATATGAGCGTGGTGTTATTTGGAACGAAGTAGGTTTCGTAGAGCTCGCGCTGATAGCGTCGCGTGTATTGATCGAAATCGTTGGCGTAGCCTTCCGGCACGTAGACCATTGATGCTCTTCCGACGAGTGAATTCATCGCTTCACGAAAATCGGTTTCCGGCCGGTTCAGATCGCCCAGGCGTTGTTCCACCAGAACCATGCGCTCGGCGTCGAAATTCCTGAAAACGGAGTTTTGCATGCGATCGGCCTCGACCCGCAGAAACAATTCCACGCGATTGGCAGGAAGATCGAGATCGAACTTCATGTACTCCTGTTCCGTGGTTGCCGTCAAACGAGACCCGCCGTACGCCTGGTACCACTTCTTCATCGGTCCTTCGTCGTTCAACTCAAGCACCTGGCGATTGAGTGAATCAATTAAGCCGCGAAGCTCCTCGATCTCGGGAGTCGTCGACTTGTGCTGGTAGTCGTGGAAAACACCGCGCTCGCGAAGGTCGTTTCTGGATTTGTTCAACGCTTCAGTCAGAGCGTCTTCAGCGGCTTCAATCTGGCGGTGTAGCGCCTCCTCCCGCTCCCAGTCACGGGACCCTAACGTGGGTGTGCCTTTGAACATCAGATGTTCAAGGAAATGGGCGCTGCCAAACTGGCCCGGCGTTTCATTGAGCGCGCCCATGTCTGTGAAGATCTTGCTGACAACGCGACTTTCTTCGGGACGTTCAATCACAAGAAGTCGCAAGCCATTGTCGAATACATGTTCCTGAATCTGGTAGTCGTAGCTGTAATCCTGAGCCGTCAACGGTGACATAGCGGATAATAAGAATATGACTAAGACTTGTTTGAGTTTTTGCACGCACACCCCCGTTTCGACAGCTGCCCACACGCCGTGTGTATAGTTGACTAGCATACCGCACATTCTGGACGATGATCTCGTTCACCGGATCGCAAGAAATGGTATTTCTTGCTAACATTCATAACTCAGCTTGTCGGGGGCCAACCCATGGTCGAGCGATTCGTACTCCTGGTTTTTCTTTCACTGAGCCTGACCTGTTGGGCGAGCGAACCCAATTACGTGATCGGATCATTGAATCCGGACCTGGCTGAGGGCGCCCGCCTGCTTCAGGCAGGCAAAGATGAAGAAGGCATCAAGCGAACTCTGCTTGGACTGGAATCTGCCACTAACGCCAGAGACGAAGAAGCTGCGTTAAGCAATCTCTGCGCCGGGTACACCAATATCGGAGACTACCAAACCGCATTGAAGTATTGCGATATCGTGCTGGCACGCAATGACAGGAACTGGCGAGCGTACAACAGCAAGGCGTTTATCTATATCTATACCAGGCAATACGAGAAAGCTGAAAGTGAGCTTCTTAAAGGTGAGGCAATCAATCCCGGGGCACGGTCAATGAAGATCGCGCGCGCCATGTACCTGGATGCAACCCAACCCGTCGAACCGGCCGTCGAGATCGACGATCGCCCTCGAAAAGAGAGAAACTAGCTGCAGTTATTCCTGGAGCAATTACTGCCTGGTTGGGCGGACCGCTTTGAATGCCAGGTGACAGGTGACAGGAACAACCGGGGTGCTCTCAGGTTTTCTGACTCGATATTTCGACGACGTTCACGTTGAATGCGACGGATATCCGTTCGCCTTCGCCCTGGAATGGATGCACCCAGTGCTTGAGCCAGCTTGGCCACAGCAACATTCGACCAGGGACATTATCGACAAACTCCCGTGCGTCAAAGACAGAATTATGAATCTGGACGTAGTTGGCCGCCTCACGCGGGTCCAGAATCTCAAGCAAACCGCTATACGGTATTGTCTTGTCAGGCTCGCCAGACTGAACATAGTAAACACCTGAATACATGCAATTCGGATGAGTATGCACGACGTTATAGTCGCCCTTGCGATTGATGTTGGCCCAGGCGTCGATCAACAGTTGAAACGAGCGACTTTCGCCCGTATCGCGCGCAACTTCCTGCAGCAAGTTCGACACGAGCTTCTCTATTCGTTGACGAAAAACCTCGACAACGGGATCTTTCCAGGTAATCAGGTTCCCGGGCGACTGCCAACCACCTGCGTTTGAGCGGGTCCCGTAGCCATGTTTGTCCTCTTTTTCACTGGTCCGCACCAGTTCAGCAAAGTCCCTGTTAAATTTTTCGCTGTTCGGCCAATCATGCAGAACAAATGGCGTAGGAAAGAGCAATCTGATGTTTTTCTTGATGTCAAAATCAGGTACTAGATCTTCGGACATTTGCGATTCCTTCGACGCTGTGATTTGTGGGGGCGCCAGTTTACCGTTGCAGCCGATACAATGCCTGCCGGTCCGACATTCTAAAGGTTACCGAACGCGTTTAATGCGAGTCATTGGGCTGTTTTCATCCAGGCGTAATCGATAGTCGCCCATCATGCCTGTGTCGATCATGACCTCAAATTCGCCGTTACGCGGATAGCGAAATTTCCGCGGCTCAATCTGCCGCCAGACCTGGCCGTTCGTGAAGTGAAAATAGAGTACATCGTAGCTTCCGCTCACGACTTCATTCACGGTCGCACGAACAACCGTGTTCTCCTTTTTGACGACTTTCTCGTTGTTCAGTTGCTCTCGACCCAGATCGGCGGCAACGTCTGCTTGAACTACGTCCGGGGCTTCCTGGCCTGGATTGTCGATTACATCAGCAACATCTTCTTCCTCCGCAGCGGGCAGAGTCGCGGACCTGCGCCCTGCATCGGACCCGATCACGCCGGTGGTCGCACCAGCAGTTGCTAACGACGATTGATCGGTAGCCGTGGATTCCGGCGGCCGCTCCTGCGTTGCATCGGCAGCAGACTCAGCTCCACTGGCTTCGATGGCCGTGAGCGCCTCAAAACAAGCCAGTTTGAGCTCTGCCGTCTCAAGACTGGCGCAGCGTTCAAGATCTGATCTTGCAACCGTCTGGGCATGTAAAGTCACGTTCGCTGCGAGCAGAATTGCCGCACCTAAACAGAAAAGAGGGGCACGAGGCCCCTCTCTCAATCCTACTTTTTGCATACTTAGAAAGCGTGCTTGAAGCGAAAGTAAACAGTCGTTCCACGGAGGTCATGACCTGCTCGATCGTCATATCCCGGGCGATCGATCCAGCCGCGATTGTACGTGCCGTTCGGATTGAATCGGCCTTCTCGCACGCCGTTGGCGTCGCCTTGATACAGCGCCGGCGGTTGCCGGTCCGTCAAGTTGTTTGCACCGATCGAAAGCGTGGTATCACCTTCACCGATCAATCCGGTAAACGTGTACGAATACACTGCATCGACCGACGTCCAGGAGTTGATGTCTGTACCGCCCTGGTCATTGAAGTAGCCGTCGATGTAGTTCAACCCCACTCGCGCCGTATGACTTCCAGTAAACCAGGTGGCACCGGCGTTCGCACGAATCTCAGGCATGGTGGCAAAACTGTTCGAAAAGTTCCTGCTGCCCGCACCATCGAATTCCTGGACTCCGTCACCATCGCTGTCAACATCGAAGTTCAAGAGGTACGTTGCACCGAGGTCGAAAATCAAAGAACCATTGCCAATATCCATGGTGTAGTCGGCGTTGAAATCAATTCCACTGGTCTCGACAGAGCCGATGTTGGTGAATTGTGACCGAACTTCGCGCACCTGGCCGGTGGAGTCACGGGTGACCCTGGGGTCAGCAATGATTGGCAAACCGGAATTTTCAATCCCCGCACATTGTGCCTCCACGATAGCCTGGAAACCCGCCTCTGCCGCAATCAGGTCGGTATAGTCAAACAGGAAATAGTCGAGGCTGGCCCTGAATTGATCGCTCTGAAAAATAAGCCCGGCGCTGAAGTTTTCGGCCTCCTGGGGCGTAAGCCCTGGCGCACCCGCGACGACGACGCTGATATTGTTGGCCACACCTTGGTTAGTACATACGGTGCTGCCACCGGGGCCGGTCGCCGATGCGGGATCGTCGACGAAGCCCGAAGACGTCGCGCGTCCCGTCTGACGAACCGTCGGTGCCTGGAACGAAGTCCCCCAGGATGCGCGAGCACCGAAGTTCTCACCCAGTCCGAACTCGAATGAAATCTTCGGGTCGGTGGTTGAAACACCTGAACCGTAATCCTCGTTACGAACCGCGAACTGTATCTCGCCAATGTCACCCATTGGCACGACGGCTTCTGCAAAAAATGCCAAGACGTCCTGGCGCCCCGTTACGGGACCCGAGATGCCAATACTGCCGTCCTCACCCGCTGAACTGAGCGAATCGGGGAACGAAAGATACTCGACATCACGGAACTGGGCACCGATAGCCATTGCGACCGTGTTGGAGCCGATGTCGAACAACTCACCTGATGCGACCAGATCTACCACCTTCTCCGAAGCACTTGCTGTGCTGACAGAGCGCGTGTTCCATTGGTCCTGGACGCTATTCGAGTTTCCCGCAGTGCAGGCGCCGAGATCAATATTGAAACAATTTGCTGTATCGGCTATGGACTTTGGCGACACCAGGCCCGGATTAGTGATACGCGTGCCGAACGGATTCCATGTGCCGGCACGAACGAGATCCTGGTAGAGATCCGAGCGAATGGAGCTCGGATCGGTCGTTGTGCGCTGAGCCTTGGCCCACATATAAGAGAAATCCACATACCAGTCACCCGGCAGCGAAAACTCCATGCCATTTATAATGCGCGTGTAGTCTATTTCCCGCCGATCTTCCCGAGTCAACGCTGTGTTGGTCACGGATGCACCGAGTGGTCGATGGATTGAACGCAGCGTCGCACCCGTATGGATATTTGGATCCCAGTTTTCCGGCCCGATATAAGTCAAGCCGCCTGGAGTAGCGGTATCCTCGATATAGAAGTTGAACGGATGGCTGGGCAGAACCGTGACTGCGCCCCCGGCGGCTCGTCCCGTAGCCAGTAGCTGACCGCCGTTGGCCGTCTTGATGATGTTGCTGGAAAAACTGGCTTCTGCGTAATACTTGACCTTGTCGGAGAATTCCCAGTCGAACTCAGTGAATACCTGCGCCCTTTCCTCTGCCGCGATGACGGATACCTGGTCAGCGAAGTTGTAGCGGCAGGTGTTCGGATTGAGACCGGTGTCTACCGGGTCGCCAATAACACCGCCAGCTCCTACGCAATCCGGATCCGGCACACGGATAGCGCCGGCAACAGAGACTGCCTCACCGTTCGCCGCAAGGGTTGCGAGCTCGTAAGAACCCGGAGAACCGGTGCCGGACAGGAAGCGGGATCGTCCATCAACGCCGGCACCGTTAAGGCGGTCTTGCAGAAAGGGGAGTTCCGAACGACCCTGATTGCCCTGCTCGTAGTAGGTCATGTAGACATTGAAACCACCTTGTTCGAACTGAGCGCCGGCGGCCAGGTTGATGTTAAAAGCGTCGATCTCCGAAGTGGAGTAGCCACCGGAGATCTCAATTCCCTCCATACCCTTGCGCGTGATGATGTTCGCCACGCCCGCAACCGCCTGCGACCCATAGGTCGCCGAGGCGCCATTGGTCAGGATCTCAATACGCTCGATCATCGCAAGCGGAAACTGGTTGATGTCAACAAAGTCGGTGCCTGAATCATCCGCGACCGCCGCAATGCCGGCGCGCTTGCCGTTAATCAATGTCAGGGTTGAACCCAACCCCAGGTTGCGAATGTTGAACTGCGAAACGCCCGCCCGGTTGTTGGTCTCATTGTAAAATTGCGAGCCACTATTAACCGTCAGGTTTTTTAGAACCTCCACAGGCTGAGCCGCGCCGATCAGCTCGATTGCCTCGGCATCCAGTATCTGGATGGGCGCCCTGCCTTCATATTCGGTTCTGCGAATGTATGAGCCGGTGACGGTGATCTCTTCAATAGAGTCGTCCTGAGCCACTGCTGCCGGTGCGGTGCCCAATGCGATGGCGATTGCTGTCGAAACTGCGGTCGCCTTAATGGTCGTACTAGCCATAGGATGATCCCCCGATCTTTTTGCGTTGATTGGCTGTTTGTCTTCGCGCAATGCTGGCTAATCTGATACGCGCGAAAACAAAACTGTTGCTAAAATGTGTCGCTTGAATTTATCGCTGGGGCACCCGGATTGGCTCCCCGCCCTGTCCCCGGGCTGATACGTACTTATTCGTAGGTCAACTTTTTCTGTGTACGTGTTTTTACTTAATTGTCTGTTGTTTAAGCCAATCTATTACTACGAAGCCGGCCTGTCAATCCAACCTGTGGTTATTAGCGATTTCCGGCGGACAGACCCGAACAATCGATTTCACACGCAACTAATTTGACAGCTGTTGCTGAAACACCACGGTTCGCAGCAACGCCGCTCGCCGGGCTAATTGCGGTAGTCGAGAGGCGGCGGTCGATCGCCGAGGAGCGCCTCGTACTGAAAGTCTGCGCCACGCCGCTCCTCGAATTCTGCACGTGCCGCCGCTCTCAGCCCGGCATTCCCGAATAGCTCGATCGCGGTCAGCGCCAGCGTTTTCGCGGCAACCTGCGCACCCTTGTAGCCGATTGACATCCCGCTGGCCGCCGTCGATTGCCAGCTATGCGCCGACGTACCCGGTACCCAGGTCGCAGTGTTCAGCCCTACGGTGGGAACCGCAATCGACACGTCACCAACGTCTGTTGAACCCGATCCCAGCTTGACTTCGTAGGGCTGGATTTCTTCCTGGCTGCCGAGTGGCAGCTCGGGGTGATCCAGCGTCGCGTAAATGGTCTCAGCAAACTCCTGCTCATTCGCGTTGTAGCTGACGCCCCCGACTTGTCGAAGTTTTGCATCCATCACCCTGGCTAATGTGTCGTTAACCAGCAGCGGGTGATTGCCATGAATAATTTCCCAGTCGACCCTTGTGCCGGTTCCCATGGCGGCTCCCCTGGCTGCATTCTCAATGCGCTCCCACAATTCCTTCACCATGGCCGCCTCAGGATGGCGAACGTAGTAATAGACTTCCGCGAAATCGGGCACGACGTTCGGTGCTATGCCGCCAGATGTAATCACGTAATGGATTCGTGTTTCCTGTGGCACATGCTCACGCATAAGGTTGACCATGGCGTTGAACGCTTCGACACCGTCCAGCGCCGAACGTGCTTTCTCCGGAGCAGCCGCCGCGTGGGCCGACAAGCCCCGAAAACGAAATTTGGCGGAACGGTTGGCCAACGTCGTCGTTGCCGACGCGGAGTTCCTGTCGCCCGCATGCCAGTGCAAGGCGATGTCGACGTCATCGAACAAACCATCGCGGACCATGTAGACCTTGCCGCTGCCTCCCTCCTCCGCCGGCGTGCCAAGAATCTTCAGTGTCCCGGATGCACCGGTTTCGTCCAGCCAATGCTTGATGGCAATCGCCGCGCCGATCGAACCTGCCGCGAACAGGTTGTGACCGCAGGCGTGACCCGCCGTCTTCTCGTCGATCATCAGCCGCGTGGGTACGGCATCCTGGTTAATTCCGGGCAACGCGTCGAACTCCGCGAGGATGGCTATAACGGGTTCGCCACTGCCATAGGTTGCGACGAATGCCGTCGGAATCTCGGCAACGCCTGCCTGCAACGAAAATCCTTCGACATCAAGGGTTTGTTGTAACAAGTTACTGCTTTTTGTTTCCTGGTAACCAACCTCTGCGTATTCCCAGATAGTCCGCGCCAGTTCTGCCGTGGACTCGTAGCGGCCGTCGATGAAATCCACGATCGCATCACCATCCTGTCCAGATACTGATGAATATGGCGTCAACACAATTGCAGCGATCAGACATCGTTTCAACATCTCTAGGTCCCTTAATCTTATTTGTTCGTTGAATCTATTTGTTATACAAGCACAACGTCAAGACTGCTAAGCTCGAAACCAGTTACCAGGGAGTAGCCAGGCAATGAAACGATTGTGCGTTCTGCTTTTCCAAGCGTTCTTTTTCATGGTGAGTTACTCGAATCTGAGCGTTGCGCAGCACCGGTCCGCAGATGAATCGTTCTCGATGGCGTTGACAGGTGACTCCATCATCACCCGGAAACTGTCTGTTTATGACGAGCCGGAGTATCTGCAACTCATTGATCTCGTACGCTCCGCCGACGTTGCCTTTACCAACCTCGAGATGCTGTTGCACGACTACGAGCCGTATCCGATGGCTGAAAGTGGTGGCACCTGGATGCGCGGCGCACCCGAACTTGCGGGCGAACTCAAGTGGGCCGGATTCGATCTCGTAGCCCGCGCCAACAATCATGCAGGAGACTACGGCACGCTTGGTCTGCAGTTAACCACGAAATATGTCGAGGAAGCCGGCATCGTGCATGCCGGCGTGGGCATGAGCCTCGCCGAGGCCAGGGAAGCAAAGTTTCTTGAAACTGCCAAGGCGCGGGTCGCGCTGATATCAATCTCATCCAGTTACGCGAATCACATGCGCGCGGGACGATCGCGCGACGACATTCCGGCCAGGCCTGGCTTGAACCCGCTGCGCTACAAGACTACCTACGTTCTGCCAGAATCCTCCTACGAGGCGATGGAGGAAACCGGGGAATCCCTGGGGGAATTTACAGACCAGGATGGTGTACCGCGGGGCAGGAAGGAAGATGCCCCCGGTGAAATGGAGATTTTTGGCCAGAATTTTGCTCGCGGAGACGAAGCCCGGATACAGAGAGTAGCTAACGAAAACGATGTCTCGGAAATTTCGGCTGTCGTCAACAACGCGAGTCGCTTGGCAGACTTCACGATTGTTACGATGCACTCACACGAGTACGACAGGCGCCGCGATGCATCGCCTGAGTTCCTGGAAGTATTTGCACGATCGATGATCGAGGCGGGCGCCGACGTGTTCGTCGGACACGGGCCACATACCTTGCGCGGTATCGAAATATTCCAGGGAAAACCGATTCTCTACAGCCTGGGAGATTTTCTTTTTCAGAATGAAACGCTCATTCGACTGCCGTCAGACAACTACGAGAGTCAGAAACTTGGCGATGAATCGCACGTCGCTGATTTTAATGACGCTCGCTACGCCAATGATACGAAAGGCTTTCCCACCGTTCCGGGAATCTGGGAGGCAGTCGTAGCCGTACCCACTTTCAAGGACCGTCAATTGTCTGAGCTCGCGTTGCATCCAATTGACCTTGGCTTCGGAAAACCGCCGCAGGTGCGCGGCCGACCTGTTTTGGCGGGGTCTGAGCTGGGCGAAAAGATAATCGGCGACCTGCAGCGCTTGTCGGAACAGTACGGCACTGAAATCGTCATGCGTCGCGGCATCGGCTATGTACAACTCGAGAACGGAAATTAAGGTATCTACCAGGGAGACGGGCTGGTCATGAGAACAAAAATTTGTGTGCTGGCGATCATGTTGCTGTTGGTCGTGCAGGGGTCGATTGCCCAGGAACAAACGGAACCGGAGGTCCTCCCGGAATACCTGGCGGAATCAGAATCCATAATGGCAGATCGTCGTGTACAAACGGCAATGGAACATATTGTCGCGATTGAGCCGCAATCCAGGCGCGACCTGGTTGAATTGACTGAGATCCCGGCGCCGCCATTCGAAGAACAGGTGCGGGCCGAAAGATTCGCACAAATGCTGCGCGAATCAGGGTTGACTGACGTAACCATCGACGACGTCGGCAATGCAATTGGGCGGCGCCCGGGTCGCAATGGAGAGCGAGTCATCGGTTACAGCGCCCATCTCGACACCGTATTTCCAGCAGGCACTGATGTCACCGTGAGATTTGACGACGAAAAAATGTATGCGCCGGGTATTGGAGACAACACGCGAGGGCTGGTGACCGTACTTGGCGTCCTGCGCGCGATGGAGCATGCCGGCATTGAAACAGAGGCCGATATACTTTTCATCGGCAACGTCGGTGAAGAAGGACTCGGCGACCTGCGCGGCGTAAAGCACCTGTTCCGGGACGGTGCCGCGAAAATTGACACGCTTATCGCCGTCGACGGCGGGGAATCCGAGCGAATCGTCTATGGAGGCGTTGGCTCACACCGCTACAGAGTTACGTTCAAAGGCCCGGGCGGACACTCATGGGGTGCATTCGGCCTGGCGAACCCGCACCACGCGCTCGGCCGCGCCATACAAATATTCGATGAGAATGCGCCGAGCGTTACAACCGTTGGTGAGAAAACAAGTTACAACATTGGCCGAATCGGCGGCGGTACATCAATCAACTCCATCCCGTTCGAATCCTGGATGGAAGTCGATATGCGCTCCGGCAGCCAGGACAAGCTGGACGATATTGATGCCGTTCTGCAAGCGGCTGTCGAACAGGCACTGCAGGAAGAAAATGTTGATCGACTTGATGGACCCGAACTGACCGTTGATGTGCAGCGCGTCGGAACCCGACCGGCAGCCCAGCAGGAATCATCGGTGGCGATTGTGCAACGCGCAATGGCTGCTACGCTTGCGTTCGGGGTGCAACCCAGCCTGCGCATCTCATCGACGGACTCGAATCTACCGATATCCAAGGGTATTCCGGCTGTCACGATGAGTCGCGGCGGAATTAGCGAAAACTCACATTCGCCGGATGAGTGGTGGCAGAACAAGGACGGTCATGTCGGCATACAAATCGGCCTTGTGACACTGCTCGCAGAGGCGGGACTTGCAAATTAGCTGGTTCGCTAATCAGGAATAATACTAAGGTAAATTGCCGCAGGCGTTCGTTACAATTCCAACTGCAGCTATCTGGCCGCTCCGCTCGTTTGCAAAGAATATTGCGTTACATACACAGCATATGGAAATGATTTGTGACCAATAGCACGACGATTACATTCGAAGGCGACCACATAAGGGCGTTGTCACGCGCCCACAAATCGATCGAGTGGGCAACTGAATTCTGGTCCGCCGTCGTCGACGCTTGTGAAGCAAACGACTGCTACGACGTATTGGGAATATCGGAATCCTTAACCGTCATGCCTTTTTTTGACGGGTTCAGCTTCATCGAGCTTTTTCGCGGCCTGGGGATTGATGAAAAATACAGAATTGCCTGGGTCGAGCTAAACCCCGAAGCCCTGGATACAGTCAAATTCGTAGACACGGCACTATTTAATCGCGGTTTGCCAGGACGGGTATTTCCAACTGAAGCCGATGCGAGGAAATGGCTTCTCGAACGGCAAGCGAAGAACCGACCATCACGATCCCAGTAATCATCGGAAACGCTCGTCTGCCCCAGGCTGACAGTACAAAAATACACAAATCGATTCTTATGCGTCGCGGTCGCAGCAATTAGCCGATTTTCTGGAAGCAAAGCGCCTTTGCTGCTCTTCCCTGAATTTGTCCTGCTGTTGCCTGACCCGTTCGAGCTCCTGATCATCTATCAGAGATGGCTCACCCGACTGTGTGGATATCAGATAGACGCGAGACAGCCACTCGAGCGTGATCGACCGAGCCAGCGCCTGCTCTAAGGTATCGGCAACGGTGACCGCGCCATGATTTTGCATCAATGCTGCCGATCGACCGCGTATTGCGTCAGTCACAGCGGCTGCCAGCTCAGGTGTGCCGAACGTCTGATATGGCGCCACGGGAACCGGGCCGCCTAAATCAGCAATTTGATAATGAATTGCGGGCAATTCATTCAGTAGCGTCGACACCGCGGTCGCAAAGACGGAATGTGTATGCACTATCGCACTGACATCCGGATCCGATGCATATATCGATAAGTGCAATGGTGTTTCCGACGATGGCAAGAGGTCGCCGCTGACAGCATCACCCTGCATATCGATTACGACGATGTCGGCAGCGTTTAGCGACTTGTATGCTGTACCACTTGGCGTTATCGCAACGTGATCGCCGACCCGGGCACTGACATTGCCAGACGTGTTGACGACGAGACCGGAGCGCAATAGATCGCGCGCCGTTCTGGCAACTCCCTTGCGCTCCTTCTTTAGTAGAGTTTTCATTACCCGGACATTCCTGCAATCGCGTCCAGCGAAGTATGAATGGCACACTTGATTCCACGGTTGCGCGCTTCGGTATCGGGTACCACGTTGCCACCGGCAACGTTCATCACATAGCCGTCGATACTGAAGATGCAGCCGGCCTTGATTCGGCTTATTGCCGCCATCGTCAGGACGGTTGCCGCTTCCATCTCGAACGCCAATACGCCGGCGTAGATTGATATCTCTATGTCTCGTTCCAGCGCCGGGCTGCGAAATGAGTCCGATGTATGCACAACGCCGACGTGCTGGGACACCGGTTGATTTTTGCCGGCTTCGCGCAGCGCATTTGTCACGTCAATATTGGCAGTTGCAGGATACATCGGCGGCACAAACTTCTGCGTCAACCCTTCATCTCGTACTGCGGCCATGCCAATCACATTGTCACCTGGCGCAACCTCCTTGACGCAGGATCCGGCGGTGCCGACACGAATTACAACCTCGCAACCCAGCTTCTCGAGATCCTGCATCACCATTGCGGCACCCGGACTGCCGACACCCGTTGAGATCACGGAAACCGGCACCCCCTGGTAGCTGCCGGTGTAGGAGTGAAACTCACGTTGCACCATGACCAGTTTTGCGTCGGTCAGCCATTCGTTTGCTATGCGCCTGGCTCGGGCAGGATCTCCGGGCACCAATACATTGGGTGCAATTTCACCCGGAAGACAGCGCACTGCCCGCTGCGCGGCTCGGGCGGGATCGTTAGGGTCGGGCAATTCAGATCGGTCGGGCCACGCAGCAGCCATAGTTGATTTCCTTGTCAAACAAAGTTGAAGTCATAGTATCGCGTCACTAACAAATGAAGCGACAGATGCATAAGTATGAATTTCGGATGCTGCAAACACACCGCGATCAGTCACGATCTTGCTAACCAGGTGTGGCGGCGTAATATCAAAACCCGGATAAAGACCTTTTACACCATGTGGGGCGATTCTCTCACCGCCTATAGTCAACAGTGCATCGCCTGACCGCATTTCTACCTCGACATCGGCCTCGCCAGCGCTTTCCTGGTCCGGCCCGCTTTGTCGTAGTGCGTAGTAAGGTATGTCGTTTGCGTTTGCAGCGAGCGCATACTGGTAGGTACCGATCTTGTTGCAAACCGTGCCATCCATGCAAACGCGGTCCGCGGCGGTAACGAACGCGTCGATATCGCCGCGTCGCATCAGGTACCCCCCCATTCCGTCAGTAATCACGGTCGCATCGAAACCCGCCTGAAGCGCGCAGAGCGAGGTCAGTCTCGCACCTTGCATATAAGGTCGTGTTTCACTGCAGACAACGTTGAGTCGCTTGCCGGCTCTCCCGGCTTCCATCAACAGATACACATACGAACGATCGGGAAAACAATGCGTCAGGATTGTCGCGCCGTCCGGCAGAAGCTCAGCCGCGCGTTGCCCGGTTTTCCAACCTTGCCTGGCCAATGTCGCGGCCGCCGAATCGACGGTGGACACGATTGCATCAGGCAAAGACTCGCCAGCCGCGTCTGCTTCCCCGGCGCGTTTGAGGCATGCGGTCATCATGCGGTCCAGGGCGAGACCGGTCGGGCGTGTCATTCTCAAGCGGGCCGCGGCATCGCGAAGTTGATCCAGGCCAGCCGTGGCAGACAGGGCCAGTCCGTATCCAGCCGCGATCGAGAGAGAAAACGCACCCTGAATAACCATCTCTTCGATTGCGATAGCAACGTCCTCGGTGCTGTCGCAGTCAACATAGACTTCAGACAATGGTAATTGGCGCCTGTCGAGAATCCGCACGACGCCATCGCGCCATTCGGCCATACCGGCTCGCCGGACCAGCAGCGGTAGTTCGGCCTCGTGGAATTCGCCCTCCAATCCGAGCCTCGCGTCACTCATGGGAATCGGTGCTCCGCAGAACAGCCTGGTCGAATTTTGAATTCTTCCGAGCGCGACCGAGTACGACTGCCCGGGCCTCTTCCAGCCGTTCGGCCCGCAGGCACGCCGCCAGGTAGGTGTCCTCTACAATTCGGCGTTGAGGATTACTGCCGCCCAGCAAGACGCTATCCGCCAATGCCGGCGCCAGCAGTTCCACAGCCTCATCGTATGACTCATTTCCATAGGCAGCGAATCCCTGCGCAAAAATCTCGAGGCATTCTGCCATGCGACTGCCCGACTCTTTTGCAACCTGGTGCAGGTGGTTCGCACATTCCATTTGCATACCCGGGTCCGGGTGCAACGATGCCGCCATGATCCGGTGTATGTCCGCGAATCCAAATCCGTAACGAGGATAATGTTGCCCGGCATAATCCCACAGTGCCTCGCTTTTGGATGGCTCTATTGCGATACCCAACAATGACGAACGCCACAGGAACGCTGCGTTGTCACTGAATGTCGTCAGCGGCATGGGATCGCAGACGTTGTGGTCCAGCTCACGATCATAGAGCTCGTAGATCTCGTCGGCAGGAACCCCGTCCTCCATATCGAGCAAAGATACATGCCAGTGCATATGGTGGCGCATGTCAGAATCGTCACCGTATCTCGCCAGCCAGTCCTCGAGAAACGTCCTGCCCTCGCGTCCCACATCGGCCTCGAAGTGCATATGTGCAAGCGTATGCGCGCAATTGCCGTTCTGGTCGATTGACCAGGCTCGTTCACACTCCTCACGGGCCAGCGAAAGTTCACCGGATTCAGCCGCAAAAAATCCGCGCGTCGTGATATGCCACCAGTCATCCTCGCGATACACAGGCTGCGTTTTCCTGAGCAGGTCGCGGTTTTGTTGGCCCCAGTCTTCCTGACCGGAAAACGCCAGCATGCCGAACGGGCCAAGCAGGTACGAAAGAACGAATACATCCTGCGGATATTCGTCTACATGTGCGCGCACGATCTGCATGGCATCAGGTTTGAATCTCGCCACATGGTCCATGGCCGTAATCGCGCGCTGCTCCCTTGTGCTGGCATTGTCTGCCAACGACACGGCTTTCTTCATGTGCGTTTTCGATGATTCCTTAAAACCGTGAATCAGTAACTGCCGACCAAGGGTCGCATGGGCCAGCGCAAACTCATCGTCGTGAGCGACCGCTTCTCGTAGTTCGTCGATGCCCGGGTGATCGAATCGCAGCGCGCAGCTAATTCCAGCCAGAAAGGACTGCATTGCAGCATCGCTGGCGCAGGTAACCTCCAGTCCGTATGCGTCTTTGTACAAGGCCAACTCTCCCCGCCCGTTACCTAGCAGCCTGTTGAAAAAGTCTCAGGTGAGTGCGAGACAAGGAAAAGGCGGCCGAAAAAACGTAGTGTACACGCCAGTTTACCGCTTCGCGGCCCCGGCTTTTGAGGCCGTCTTTGACGCCGTATCGCGCCGCATGAGGGTTTTTCAACCGGCTGCTAGTTCCAGGGCGGCAAGATCAACACCGGACCCGCGCGCCCTGAAAAGGCTGCTATCTCATTGCTGACGAGGTCATCCCATGCCTGCATGGCCGCTTCCCATTGCGGCTCGATATCCGCCAGTCGATCACGTTGTCCCTGGGTAATTCCCAGCACGGCCGAGTCTGCCTGACCGAAGATATTGATGAGAAACGCATCGAGTTTCGGCGCGTAGTTCAGAACATCCTGACCATTCTCACGCGCCGGGGTTGTCACACTTTCCTGCCACTCAATGAGTGCGTCAAGCAACCTGGATGCTTCTTCAGCCAACGCATCGTCGCCGACGTCTTCGGCCAGAGACTTGCGCAGCTCGAGCTGCTTTTTGATGTCGAGGAGACTGTCAATACGTTTGAATATATCGTCGAGCATGTTGAACGTGCGCGCGGCAAACGCCTGTTGTTCGGCGAGCCTGCCGCTGTCGTACTCGTTCACCGGATCCCACTCAACCGCTACCGTCGTTTCCTCTGCGACGTCGCCAACACTCAGCCGCACGGTGTAGATTCCGGGTGCGACGGTAGGGCCTAAAATCGCATCATCGTCGCGCGCCGCGCCAAACAAAAACTTGTAGTCAACCGATGTTGTCGGATTCCGACGCAAATCCCACACGACACGGTTGATGCCCTTCTGTGCGGGAATGGCGTAGCTCGCATTGGCTCCGCCCCCTTTGATGCCTTTCTCCTTGTCTGTCTTCAGCGTGCGCAATACTTCACCGCCGTTATCCAGAATTTCCAGCGTTAACTCGTCCTCCTCGAGATTGGCCTCGTCGGCCAGGGCATAGTAAATAACCGCGCCACCTGGCGCGCTGGGAGCAGAACTCTCTCCGCCGGAAGGCCCCCCGGTAGTAGGCGTCATTCGATACGCTGTAGAAGAATCATAGAGGTGCGCCGTGGCGGTTTCGTGATCCACAACGTATTGCCTGAGTGGCGAGATATCGTCAACGACCCAGAACGCCCGCCTTGCGTGGCCAGAACCAGGTCATTTCGGCGAACCATCAGATCGGTTATTGGCACAACGGGCAGGTTGGTCTGGAATGCTTGCCAGTCATTTCCACTATTGAATGACATGAACAATCCCCGCTCCATGCCGGCGAAAAGCAGACCGGCACGTTCCGGGTCTTCACGAACCACCCTCGCAAAGTGCTCCTCTGGCAGTCCGTCGGTAATCCTGCGCCAGCTCGCACCGTAATTCTCGGTTCGATAAACGTAGGGAGCGTTGTCGCCCTCCTTGTATTTCATGGCGACAACGTATGCCACCGCCGGATCGTGCGGCGACACGTCAATCGAGTTGATCAATGCCCGATCAACTCCACGCGGAGTCACCTCATCCCAGTTGGCGCCGCCATCGCGCGTGACGTGGACCAAACCGCCATCCGAGCCGACCCAGATAACGTTAGCATCATGCGGGCTTTCCTCGATTACGAACAGGGTGTTGTAAATCTCGATGTTCTCATTCGTATAAGGGCCGGAGCCGAATCCCTGTTTGTCGATCTCGTCGCGCGTCAGGTCGGGACTTAACTCTGTCCAGCTAAAACCCCGATCGTTCGATCTGAGCACCACCTGCGCGCCGTGATAAATCACGCTGGGATCGTGCGCCGACACCTGAATCGGTGCGTTCCAGTTGAAGCGATACTTCTGCTCGCTTGCCGGCACGCCCAGACCCAGTTCTTCATACGCTTTAACCGAACGTGACGTCCTCGATACCGTGTCGAATTCCTCGATCAGGCCCAGGTAACAGCCCGCGTAGGTATAGCGTGGATTGTCGGGATCGAATGCGACGTGCGCGCTCTCGCAACCACCGTGGCTTTCCCAGTCGGTACGGCCGATAGTGCCATCGCGGGAACGGCTGTTGATGACAACCGTTGAGTTGTCCTGCTGGCCGCCATAGATTCTGTATTCGAACTGGTTGTCGGTATTGACGCGGTAGAACTGTGCTGTGGGTTGATTGTCCTGTCGTGACCAGCTCGCACCGCCATCGAACGACACATTAGCGCCGCCGTCGTTCGCGTTGATCATACGGTTCGAGTCATCAGGACTGATCCACAGGTAGTGATTGTCACCGTGCGGAACCGACACGGTTGAGAATGACTTGCCGCCGTCAATGGATTTCAGGAATGGTGCGTTCATTACGTAAACGGTGTCCGCATCATTGGGATCGGCAAATATATGCATGTAATACCAGGAGCGTGCACGCAGCACTTGTTCGCTGTTCACCTGCTGCCAGGATTCGCCCCCATCATCGGATCGATACAAACCGCCGGTGTCACCTTCCGCCTCGATGATGGCCCAGACCAGGCCCGGCCTGGCCGGCGACGCAGCCACACCGATTTTGCCCATGCCGTCGGGAAGTCCTTCGGTCAGTCTTTCCCAGTTTTCGCCGCCGTCAGTCGATCGCCAGATGCCGCTGCCCTCACCGCCGGAGCGCAGCGACCAGGCGGTACGCACGCTGTCCCACATGGCGGCATAAAGAATGCGGGGATTCTCCATATCCAGTGCCAGATCGACGGCGCTGGTTGCTGCATTCAGCGGCACCAGCACACGACGCCAGTTCGCGCCGCCATCAGTGCTCTTGAAAATGCCTGTGTTTGGCCCTGGCAGGTAGGCGTTCCCCTGCGCCGCGACCCAGATAGTATCCGCATCATCGGGGTGAATTCGGATTTCACCGACCTGCTTAACGTCCTCAAGACCGATATGGACCCAGCTCTTGCCAGCATCGGTTGATTTGTAAACGCCATCGCCCTGCGATGAGGCAATGTTGCGAAACGGCGATTCACCCATGCCAACGACGATTACGTTCGGATCCGATGGCGCGACCGCGATAGCACCCACTGCAGCGGAACCGAAATCATCATCAGATATTGGCGACCAGGAAGCACCGGCGTTGGCGGTCTTCCAGACGCCGCCGGTCGCACCCATGTAGTAGGTCTGCGGATCCTGTCGAACGCCGACCGCGACCATGGCGCGGCCACCCCTGAAGGGACCTACATTGCGCGCCTCGATGCCATCAAAAAAACCTCGCTCAGTCTCTGCGGCAATGGCCAGGCCGGCACAGATCAGCGCGATCGATGTGCACAGCAAAGCGAAAAGTTTTTTCATCCTGATCCCCCGATTCTTTCTGGTTGTTTTATTTTCGACCTGCAGCAGCATGTCAGATTTCAGATTGTTTTTCATGCTCCGACGATGCCTGGAGCCGATGCCATACAGTCCTGGCGGCACAGCCACCATTTGCGCCAACCCCATCATTTGAAATCTGTGCTGATATTGCATGCGGACCACTCTAGAATCGGATGCGGGAGGGTGGATTCAGCCACTCCCGCGAGTGTTACCGACAGACACGCCAGCTCGCGCTGGAAATATAGCAAGTCCGGCGCGCAGCACTTTCGCCACGTTGCAGGCTGGCTTCATTAGAAAGATCGAGAGCGGGGATACAGGTTGGATCGGTACGACTCAATCATTATCGGGGCCGGGCACAACGGACTCGTCTGTGCCGCATACCTCGCACAGAAGGGCCAGCGCGTGCTGGTTCTGGAGGCATCCGGTTCGGCGGGCGGACTGGGCGCCAGCCGGGAGTTTCACCCTGGATTTCGTGCATCAATCGCGCACTCAGTCAGTCACTTTCCGCAGGCGATTGCGAACGACCTGCAGCTCTCATCTTTCGGCTACGAGCCGGTGTCAAATACTCAGCGGACGGTCGGGCTTAATCTCGATGGTGAGCATATTGTCATCGGTGATGACGCTGTGCTGGGCGCTAATGCGGACGATGCTGCGGCGTACGAGCAGTATTGCAAATCGATGCAGCGCTTTGCCGATGTACTGAAACCGTTCTGGTTGAAGACGATGCCCCGTATCGGCAGCACGAGTTTCACCGACTTGATGACTTTCGGTCACCTTGGTCTGAATATCCGGCGCATCGGCAAGAAAGATATGCGGGAGTTCCTGCGGGTTGCGTCCCTTCCTGCCCGCGACCTTATGGATGAATTCTTCGAGAATGAAATCCTCAAGGCGACGTTGAGCTGGGATGGACTGATTGGTTCAAAGATGGCGCCAAGATCGCCGAACAGCGCGGTGCTGGCGCTGCTGTACAGGATGAGCGGCGAATCGCGAGGCGCCCACGGGGTTGCAGCCGGCGGCGTCAATGGACTGATTAATTCCCTGCTCGCATCGGCGACGGCGTCCGGCGCAACGGTAAGGACTGAGGCCGAAGTCGCAAGCATCCTGATCGGCGAAAGCGGCGACGGGTTACGAACAACAGGAGTCCAGCTGCATGACGGCGAGAGAATTGAAGCGGATCGCGTAATTTCCAGCGCCGATCCGAAAAGCACTTTCCTGAACCTTGTCGGTGTCCGGCATCTCGACATTGGCTTTACAAACCGTATTCGCAGACTCCGGTGCGACGGATTTGTCGGAAAATTACATCTCGCGCTTAGTGATTTACCTGAATTCAGTCGTTTGCAGCAGCCTGATGGGCGACTGATCATAGCGCCCGATTTGGATGCAATAGAATTTGCCTTCGACGATGCGAAATACGGCGATTGCCCGAACAAGCCGGTAATGGAGATAGTACTGCCCAGCCTGCAGGAGGCGTCGCTGGCCCCTGACGGACAGCACGTGCTGTCGGCGCACGTTATGTACGTTCCTAATCAGTTGAAAGGAGGTTGGACCGACGCGGCGCGCGATCAGATGTGCGAACGTGCTATCGACACGATCGCGCAATATGCGCCACGCATCCGTGAGCAAATAACAGGACAGCAGTTTCTGACACCCGCCGACATCGAGCAACAGTATCTCGTGACCGGCGGTCACTGGCACCACACCGAATTCGCGCTGGACCAGATGTTGATGATGCGTCCAACCTACGCAGCTGCACAGTACCAAACGCCCGTACCCGGACTATTTTTATGCGGCGCCGGCTGCCATCCGGGCGGCGACCTGATGGGTGGCGCGGGACATAACGCCGCGCAAGTGATCCTGGGATGAGCAATTACGACGCAATTGTAATCGGTGCGGGCCACAACGGTCTGACGAATGCTGCCTACCTCGCTAAAGCCGGACTGAATGTCGTCGTCGTCGAAAAGAACGAGTACATCGGCGGCGCAGCCGTGTCGCGGGAACTGCACGAAGGCTGGACCTACTCAAGCTGTTCGTATGTCTGCAGCATGATGCGGCAGTCGTTGCACCGTGACCTCGACCTTGGTCGTCACGGATTGCTGCTCGTGCCCTACCTTGGAACCGTCAATTTCGGTGATGGTGACGAACGGCTGTTTTCATACCATGATGAAGAGGCAGCACACCTTGAGCTGAAGCGCCACTCGAAGCACGATGCAGACGCGATGCATCGCTTTCAGACGGACCTGACGCGTTACTCACAGCTCATCCGCAAGACGCTGCTAAGAACACCGCCGGATCCCACGTCATTCAAGCCGCGCGATATTAAAGAACTGCTTTTCCTGGCCAAACAATTCTGGAAGCTTGGGGAAAAGGAGATCTACGAATACGTCCGCTTCTTCACCATGAGCGCGGCGGAGTATCTCGAAGACTATTTCGAGAACGAAATGATCAAAGCCGCCATGGCCAGCCCCGGCATTATCGGTACGGCGCTGGGCGTCTACTCGCCGGGCTCCTCATATATCTTGCTGCACCACGTCATGGGCGATGTCGACGGAAGTATCGGCGCCTGGGGTCTCGCGCGGGGCGGCATGGGTGCCATTTCAAACGCCATTGCAAGCGCACTCAAGGAACACGGCGGCGAAATTCGCACCAACGCCGGTGTGCGGCAGATCCTGGTGGAAGGACGCAATGCGGTTGGCGTCGTACTCGAAGACGGGGACGAAATCAGGGCGCGCGTGGTCGTCTCCAACCTGGATGCCAAACGCACCTTTACCCAGGTGATGGACAAGAACGATTTGCCGGAGGGCATCTACGAAAAGGCTCGAAATTTCAAGATTCGTGGATCATCAGGCAAGGTCAACATCGCACTTTCGGGACTACCGAGATTTACCGGCGTGCCGGAAAACCGCTACCTGGATCGCGGCGGACAGGGTTTCACCGGCTCCCTGGAAACCATGGAACGAGCCTACGACTGCTGGAAACGTGGCCGCTGGTCCGACGATCCATTCATCGAATCCGTAATTCCATCAGCCTGGGATCCCACTGTTGCACCGCCGGGACAACACTGGATGTCCAATTTCATTCAGTACTGCCCGCCGGAGCTGGCAAGTGGACCGTGGACCCCGGAAAAGCGGGACCAGTTCGGGCAGACGGTGATTGACAAGATTGAACGGTACAGCCCGGGATTCAGGGACCTGATCGTGCACATGGAAGTACGCACACCGCATGAGATCGAACAGGAAATCGGCCTGACGGAGGGCAATATCTTCCAGGGTGAGCTGACCATCGATCAATTGCTGTTCAACCGCCCGTTTCCCGGCTACGCGCAATACCGCATGCCAGTCAGGAACCTCTACATGTGTGGATCCTCGACACACCCGGGCGGCGGTGTTTCCTCCGCGTGTGGCGCCAACGCTGCGCGTGAGATTCTCATGGACCTGAAGCGACCGAATACCGTCCCCGAAGACGACTTTTACGATGAGTAAGCTATGAACACTGCTGATCCATACGCCGGCGAGCGTCTCAAGGAATCTCCATTCCATCCGCGACAGCGCGAGCTCAACATTCGCGATTCCTGGTCATCATGGAACGGCTACAAGTTTGCCGACTATTATTACGACGCAGAGTACGAGTATTTTTGCGTTCGTAATACCTGCGGGACCTATGACATCTGCCCGATGCAGAAGTACGAAATTCGAGGCGATGACGCGGAAGCGATGCTCAATCGGATGGTCACCAGGGACGTCAGGAAAATAAGGGCCAACCGGGTCGCCTACTGCGTCTGGTGTACCGACGAAGGCCGCATGATCGATGACGGCACAATCTTCAGACTGTCGGACGATACGTTCATGCTGACTTGCGGCAGTCCCTGCAACGCATGGCTGGAAAAAAGTGCATTCGGATTCGATGACGTACAGGTTACCGACATTACCGATAAGCTTGCCGCACTTTCATTGCAGGGACCAACGTCATTCGCCGTGCTCCGGAACATGGGCCTGGATGCACTCGAGTCTGCAAAGCCTTTCGATATATTGACGCTGCCGTACCATGACGACACGCTGATGATTTCACGGACCGGCTTCACCGGCGATCTCGGTTACGAACTCTGGATCAAACCTGACCTCGCCCTCAGGATGTGGGACGAACTCTACGCGGCCGGCGCCAATTACGGCATCCAGCCCTATGGTGAGGCGGCTACGAACATGGCCAGGCTCGAGGCAGCATTCATCATGCCGGCAATGGAATTCAACGAAGCGCTCCGAACCGTTAACTTCGAACACGACCAGACCCCGTTCGAACTGAATCTCGGCTGGCTGGTCGACTTCAAGAAACCGCACTTCAGTGGCCGACGCGCATTGTTGGAAGAAAAGCGACGTGGCCCGAAATACACGTTGACCAAACTCGACATTGAAGGGAATAAGCCCGCCGGCGGTTCATACATCTATACGAACAAACGCTGCACGCAGGAGGTCGGTTACGTCACGTCGGCCATGTGGTCGCCCTCAGTGAAAGCGAACATCGCGCTGGCCATGATTGAAACGAAATATCTGCAGGGCGAACTGTGGGCGGAGATTTACTATGAAAAGGAACTGCGCCAGTACAGTCGGGTGGTGAAGTGTGTGCAAAAACAAAAACCTTTCTGGACACCTGCTCGGGCACGGGCAACGCCTCCGCCGAATTACTAGGCCCAGGTTATTCGGTCGAGCGCCTGAGCCACGCGGGTGTCTCGTAAATCTCTACAACGACTTCGTCTCCGGCGCTGATCGGTCCGGCTACCTCAACCACGCCAACCACTCCACGGGTCAGTTTGGCCGCCTTGGAAAACGCAGTCGTGGAAGGTGATTCACCCGAACGCATTGTGTACAGGTTTGCGATTTTCCTGCTCATGTCCTGGCACGGGGGATTGTATTCTTCAACGGCCAGCTCAGCCCCTGACGGAAACTTGAGCAACGTGCCTTTCGACAAACGGGAAAGTTCGGGAACGCCGGCCAGGCAAAGATTGGCACCGAGACAAGTTGCCGTCAGCTCATCAACGAGATCCATCGCTTCTCTAATTTCGGCGAGCTCCTCAACTGATACCGCCGACCATTGGCGCTCGTTGCGTCGAACGGTACCTTTGGGCTGCTTGTCGCCCTGCCAGGCTTTGCGCTCATTGGATCGGTGCCGATCGCCGACAATGCCGTTCAGTTCCACCTGGATTGTCGGGTGCGCTTCCTTGCTCAGATCATCATTCGACCCGGCATGGACAGACTCGACTCTTGCTATGATTTTCTTCACTAAACGGCCGCCTGCAATGTACTTCGAGCATGCAATCTGCAGTACATGCGGCGCAGTTGTCAATCTCGCCTGACATACCTTGCAGCGCTCGGATGCGATATCCTGTCCAGCCCCGGTATTGCGCAATTGCTGATGCGCACAACAGGTTTTGTCGAAAGCTGCATTGGGTGCTGGAGTCACAATGAAGATGAATAGAGCGGATCGCCGACTGGGAATGGATATCGATATTTCCCGACGCGACTTTCTGAACGGCGTTGGCGTCGCAATCGGCGCATCCTGGTTGCCGTCGCAATCGGATGCTGCGGATATCGGTGCACAAGACGTCCCCGGGTACTACCCGCCCAAGCTCGCGGGCATGCGTGGTTCGCACCCCGGCTCTTTTGAAGTTGCTCATATGGCGCGCGATGGCAGCGTTTGGGACAGTGAGGAATCGGGCGAGGAATACGACCTGGTGGTCGTGGGCGGCGGAATCAGCGGCCTGTCGGCAGCCTACTTTTATCAGCAGGCTGCGGGTAAGAATGCCCGCATTCTGATTCTCGACAATCACGATGATTTTGGCGGGCACGCCAAACGAAACGAGTTTCAGCTCGACGATCGCAGCATTATTGGTTATGGCGGCACAATGTTGCTGGAAGCACCGGGCGGTTACCCCGATGTTGCCAAGCAACTGATCAAAGACCTTGGCATCGAAACCGAGCGCTTCTACAAATACTTTGATCAGGATTTGTATTCGTCGATTGGATTATCCCGGGGACTGTTTTTTGACAAGGAGACTTTCGGCTCGGACCACCTGGCCGTCGGCGACATCGTCGACCAATCGGTTCTCGAGCATTCTCCGCTGTCGACAAAGGCAAGAGCCGACCTGGCGCGTTTGTTCAGAGACGAGCAGCACTATCTGCACGACATCCCCGTCAAAGAGCGCAGCACTTACCTCGAAAACATGGACTATCGCACGTACCTGAAAGACCGTGCCGGCATGGACGAGGAGGTATTGAAAGTAATGCAGTCATCCGCGCGTAGCGTTTGGGCAGTCGACATCGATGCATATCCTGCAAGGGCCGCCTGGACCGGCGGTTACCCCGGTTTCGGAGATCTGAATACTGGTATCGAATCCCACGACCGGGAAGGAGACGAGGAAGAACCAAATATCTTCCACTTTCCGGATGGCAATGCTTCTGTCGCAAGGCTGCTTGTACGCAAGATGATCCCTGGGGTCGCAACCGGCGATAGCATGGAAGACATTGTTAACGCACGCTTCGACTACAGTCAGCTCGATAACGCAAAATCCCCGGTTCGAATCCGGCTGAACAGCACGGTAGTGCGCGCGCAACACGCCGACGACAATCTGTCGAACCCGGTCAGGATTACCTATTTAAGAGATGGTAAAGCCCAAACCGTAATATCAGGAAAAGTCGTAATGGCCTGTTACAACGTGATTGTTCCTCGTCTTTGCCCCGAGATGGCAGAGCTACAGAAGGCCGCACTTTCGAATTGCATCCGGGCGCCGCTCGTTTATACCAACGTCCTGATTCGTAACTGGAAGAGTTTCGCCAAACTCGGAATTCATCGGGTCAACTGCCCGGGCAGCTATCATCATCGTGTATCACTCGACTACCCGGTCAGCATGGGTGGGTATGAGTGCGCCAAATCGCCTGAGGAACCGATCGTCCTGCATCTGACTCGTGTTCCACTCGGGACCGGGAAAAGTGCGCGCGCGCAGTTTACCGGCGGTAAGCGGGATCTGCTTGCAACGACTTTCGAAACGTTCGAGCGCAACATACGGGACCAGCTGAATCGGCTATTAGGTGCCGGCGGCTTTGACGCAGCAAGGGATATCGCGGGAATAACGGTCAATCGCTGGCCGCATGGTTATGCCTATGGATACGACCCCGAAACCGATCAGGTTGCGTTTGAACCAGACCATTGGCCGAAGGAACGGCAACACTGGCTCCGTGCAAGGGAGCGTTTTGGCAACATCAGTTTTGCAGGCACAGATGCCGCATCGAATGCGATGACAGAATCGGCGATCGAAGAAGCGCACCGGGCCGTCAACGACTTACTCTGAATCGTTCACGGATTTACTTACGTTTCTTGCGGTCAGTTTTATGGTTGCAACCACAGGACCTGCCTGCCAACTCATTCGAACGGTTGCCAGGCGCTAGTGCGTCATTGGGTCGCTTCCAGCGGCCTCCCCTTGCGGATGCACAATGAAGACCTGCGTCATCTTCACATCGAGCGCCGTGGAGATTGCCGTGTTAGCGCCTGTTTCCGGGTCAGGATAGGCGTCGGCCAGGCGGCGCAGTGCTTTATACAGCGAGATGCCCGAAATTTGCCCGTTGCTGAGGTGATGCGTTGAATCATTCCTGATCAGCTGCTTGTACCAGGTATCGACATCAGCATAACCGGCCACCAGGCCTTCAGCGCCAGCTGGCGAAAGCGTCAGTTGCAATCGCATGTCGCGAATGACCTGGACTGTTGGTACGGACAGATTCATCCAGGGAATGATGACTTGCGCTATCGGTTCGGTCGTCAAAACGGAATCGACTATTTTCCCCTGCGTCTGCCTGATCAGTTTTGCACCCCAACGGTTATCAACTCTCTGCGAACCTCCGGACATGACTTTCAGGCCGGTCGCGTCAGTCAGCAGTCGATCCAGACCGCGATAGATGGTCACCGTGACGTCGTCGTCATTCGCCAGGTCATCAACACCGGTAAGTTCGATCATCGTCCTGTTGTAACGCCTGTCGGCGATCGCTTTGTCCTGGAAGATTACCTCAACACCGTCCGGCCCCCTGAAACCGATGACGCAACCAACCGCACGGTAGACCTCGTTGTCGATGCCCTCCCCGCCGTCGGGATGCCTGAAGTCATTCGGCCCCGTCTCTCCATCCAGGTTCAATCCGTACGAGTATGGCCCCTGAACTTCGTGGAAAGGCAAAGGATCGGGCTCGTCTGTCGGGTGCCAGGTCTCGATCTCCTGCTTCAGTTGCGTATCCACGACGGTTCGTTGCTCAACATCGGGAAACAGAATCTCGAACTGTTCACGCGGACCATCGTTGAACCCGTTGGGGCACTCTTCCTTCGCATTCGGCGTCTGGTAGACCGACCAGAACAGGTTCGTCATCACGTATCCGATCCTGCCATCTGGTGGCGCAATCTGGTTACGGTCATCAGCAATAGCAGCGAACGAAGCTGTCATGCCAATCCATATCAATATCGCCGGTATTCGATTCTTCATAGCGTGCCACGCATATAATCGTCTCTTAACCAAATTGCCTTCAAGCCATTTCGCTGGGCACGCCACTCACCGGTACCCGCACCATTGACGTCCCCCGGCTGGTCGTCTCCACCATAGGTATAGACGGGCCGGTCGCGATAGGCCCAAACACTTAACGCATCTGTTTGTTCCGGTGCCGCAAGATGACCCGTTCGCGAATCAATACTAATGACGCTCCATGTGCGGCTGGAACCCATTGCACCGTCTGCTGCCTGCACGTACGGCCAGTTCTCCAGGCATTTATCCGGATCACCGGCTCCGCACATCGCCAATCTGTAAACCTGGGTATCGTTAGGATGGTCGCAGCTCAGTTGATCGATCGAATCGTCGCCGCAAACATACGTGTACAGCGTCATACCGCGTGAATCGGCCAGGACCTGCCCGGCCAGCGTATCCTGCACGGTAAAGTGTTCTGGCGGAGGCGGAGCAAGCTGCGTGTAGACATTGCTCCAGCCAGCGACGTCGCTACCTTCCAGACTCCAGGACGCCTGATCAAGTATGTAGGTATACAGTGGCCTGTTTCGGAATGCCCACTGACGTACGCCGGGCGAGCGCTCGATGATGGACCACTCGCCCTGTGCAATAGACATTGCACCGGCGGTGACAGGAATCCACGTCCGCGCGCAATCATCGAGGCACACTGATGTTTCCGCCGTATCTTTTTCGTAGGTGTAAACAGAAAAATTCTTGTCCGTCGTCAGCAGGCGGCCCACTGTCGTCGTTTTTACTGCGAAGCCCGGAGGAACCTTGCTCGGCGGACCCAGCGGCACGCGATTAGCAGGAGAATCGCCGCCGTATCGGCGGGTCGTGCCGCCGAACACATCGCCCGGCTCACGGTCCAGCACTGACGTATAAATCGGCTGCTCATCGTAGGTCCACTGCCTGGTGCCGTCTTTGCGCTCGACGATCGTCCATTTCCCGATCGACCTGGCATCGTCATCCGCGAGCACAGGTGGCCACAGATCTGTACAACTTGGACGGCTGTCAAGATCAGGTAGTTTGATCCCCGGCGGGTACGGGCTCATCAGGCCGGCAGTTGTCGTGCGCACTTCGTCATAGCAAGCAGGATTGCCCTGCGTTTCGCCACTGTAGCCATTGCGCAGTTTATGCGATGGCCACGTGTACAAGGTGCGGCCGTCGGCGTTTGCAAATACCGCCCCGTCAAGTTCCGTGTGTTCAACCCGAAATCCCGGTGGCATCGGGACGGTTACGTACTGTTCCACCGGTCCTGAAGATGCCGTGTCCGCCTGCTGCGCCGATGCTGCGGCAAACAAGCAGCATACCGCGACAATGAAAAGGCTTGAGCCGACCGGCCTCACACGAGGATCTCACCGATTTCGCTGGAGGTATTGTTGCTCTTGTCACCCCACGACGGCACATCGACGCCCATCAAACGCAGCGCCGTATAACCGAGGCGGCAACCGGGGCTGCCACCGCCGTCGATATGCAGACCGGTTTTGACTTTGCCGCCACCGCGACCTGCGCTGAACATAGGAATGCCCTCGATGCCGTGAATCTTGGCAAAGGACTGGTCGGTGGTCGCGTAGATCAGAGAATTGTCGAGCAATGAACCGTCACCTTCCCGGAAGTTTGCCAGGGCCTCGACGTAGTATGCCCATTCTTCCATTGCACGCCGGGTGTACCACGATACGTTGGGCTGGCATTGAAGTTCTTCATCTACAGCTTCCTCATGCGTCGCGGTGTGGTGCGGCTTGTCATAGCCTGGCTTGGTGGTTGCAGAAAATGCAGCCGCATAGAACATGTTGAACACGCGGGTCTGGTCGCACGCGACTGCCATCAGCATGAGATCCGTCATGATTCGATGCCGCCTGGCCACGAGGTTTGCGTCAAGACCCGACGGCAAATCCTGAGGCTGGTCCGTCACGATACAGGCCTCGCGCGGATCGGGCTTCGTGAGCTGCAGATCGAAGCGACGTTCGAGGTCACGCAGCCCGGTGAAATATTGATCGAGTCGAGCGCGATCTTCCGTGCCGAGATCTTTGTTGAGAGCGCGTGTCTCCTCAAGCACGCTCGACAACGAGCTCTTGCGGACCATGACCTTCGGGTCCGGCGTAAACTCCGCCGCGTTCGGATCCTGAAAGTTTTCTCCAAACAGCCGTTGGTAAAATCGAAGTGGAGACCATTCCGGCGCGTTAACGGAGTTGCCGTTCTCGTAGCTGAAGCTGTCGCGAACATCGCCGGTGGCGGTCGCACTCAGACTCCGAAACCGGGTTGCGTTACCGATCTTTCGGGCAACCGTTACGTCGATCGTCTCACCCGGCCGGTTCTCAGCCGTAAATGGCGCAACGCCGGATCGCAGAATGACCCAGCCGGAGTGGTGACAAAGGTTGGGTGCCGCATCCTTGAAGACATGGAAGTTGGTGTAGAGATTGATGTGTTCCTGAATCGGTGCCAGCGACGCGATCTCGGGTGGCAGATCGAAATTCGGCCCGGTCTTCTTCGGCACGAATATCGCTTCGCTCATGCCCAGGCCCCAGGACCAGGTTCCGAAGCGTTGGGGAATCGGTGCGCCCGATGCCAGCGCAGTTCCGCTGTCATTCAAAAAACAATCAAGAAGAGGCAGCGCGATGGTCACGGCACTGCCGTTTAACATTCCTCTCAATACGCGACGTCTGCTCAGCCTGCTCATACGACGACCACCTCTTTATTCGACACGACTAGTTTAATGCCAGTTTTGACGGTTTTACGTCCGTTCCGTTCACTACTCTTTCCGCATGCTCCGGGGCCGGCCTGACCCGCGAAAATGCCTGGCTGAGCGCTATTTCACGGAGCAATTCGGGCACCTTGTAACCGTGGCCGCCGAATCGTTCCTCGAAGTATGACAGGATCTCTCGATCGTAACGCAGCGAGACCGGTCCACCGGTCCCGTATGCGTACAATCGGTTGACCAGGCAATACGGCAATTTCGGGTGATCCCGCATGGCCTGCGCCAGTCCGTCCACAGTATCGTATTCGGCGCCATCCAGTTCGCCGCTGATATCGAGCTCAGCACCATTCTCCGTTTCCCGATAGCGGCCAGCGCCATCGAAATTCTCCAGAGCAAGCCCCATCGGATCAGTAATCAGGTGGCACCCGGCACAGGATGGATTGGAATTGTGAACCTTCAGCCGCTCGCGGGCCGTTGGCACGTCACCGGCATCCTCCAGCGCCGAAAAATCCACGTCGGGCGGCGGCGGCGGCACTTTCTGGCACAAGAACAATTCCCGGAGCGCTTTGCCACGCAAGGTCGGAGAGCTGCGAACAGCGTGTGAATGTGCTGCGAGGAAACTAACCTGGGTCAGCAGGCCAGAGCGGGCGCTGTCCGCGGGAAACTCATACGGCACCCAACCGTTGGTCGTTGGCGTTCCGTAGAGTGCCGCCAGGTTCATCGACATGAACGTTTTACGCGTCGTGAATAGATCACGATAGTCCTGTTCCTTGTCCAGAACATGGTCAATGACCGTGAGCAGCGTCTGTTCACGGGCGTCCGCGAGTGTCGCGCCCGTCACCATGGGATAGACGAGCGGATCTTTCGCAAGACTGCCAAACTCGTCGAATGCCATCATGTCGTCGAAGAACGCGCGAAGACCGTCTTCGAGTCGCGCACTCTTAAGCATTCGCGTCACTGCGCGTTGTTTGCCGTCCTTCGTGTGAAGCTCGCCGCTTTCCGCAGCGAGCAGCAACTCGTCGTCCGGCGCAGCGTTCCACAGAAAGAAACTCAGCCGTGAGGCCAGCGAGTAGGCATTGAGGCGTTCCTGCCCCGGGTTGTCCGGATCGGGTTCCCCGATATCGACAATGAACACAACTTCCGGGCTGATCAGCATGGATTCCAGCGCAAGGGCCAGACCCGCGTAGAAGTCTTCGGTCTGATCGGCCGCTGCGTCTGCCACGCTGGTCAGTTCGGCCACCCTGGTTTCATCCAGAGGACGGCGATAGAGCAGTCGACCGGTCTTCTTTAGAAACCGCGCTGCGCAGATGGAATCCGCTTCCGTAGGCGATGCGGGTTCACAGGGAATTAGAAAATCGCGGTGGTATTCGTCTACCACTTTTGCAGCGGCGAAAGCGGCAGCTTGCTGAATCTGCTGGATCTGGTCGGACGTCACACCGACGAAGGTAGCGCCGGACGCCAGCAGCCCATCGGTTCTCGTGAGCGGCGGCAATGGTGGCGCTACGCTGTCCGCAATATCGGCACCAAAAATCTGCGCTAACGTATTGGAATATTGTTCTCCGGTCATGAGCCGAACCCGCAACGGGGACGCGCTGTTTTCCGGTTCCGGCGTGCCGCCGGAGCAGCCGCCGAGTAATAGGAGCGCCGCCAAAACGGGCGCAATTGAAGGCAACTCGCGACGCATTTCACCAAAACAACGGATTTTGCAATATTTCAACAAGCCTGCATCGCCTCACTTTACGGAACTGACAATTATATCACCGGGAAGACGCCCTGACCGTCGCCGCCGGGCATCTGTCACAGGATGCGTACTAACGCTGCGCGGCCACCTGTTTCTCCGTCACCTGTCCGCCGCTATTACCCCAGTTACTGCGGACATAAGTGGCGACGGCCGCCACCTCGCTATCGGTTAGAAGGTACTGGAATTCTTCCATCGGCTTTCGGCGCCTGGTGGGCAGCGGCGGAACCGGCAGCTCGGGACCATACAGGATAACGTTGATCAGGGAGGCAGGATTGCTCGCCTGGACGACCAGGCTGCCGCCGGCCAGTCTGGGTGCCGACTCCTCATCACCCAACCCTGTCGGCAGATGGCAGGTACCGCAATGCAGGTTATAAACCGTCCGCCCCATACCCAGCACGCTACGATCGGCCACCGGGCCCGGGTCATTTTCTTGCGCGGGCAGACTCTTGAGATAAACCGCCATCGCGTTCACATCATCCTCGCTCAGATGACGGGTGCTGTTCAGGATTACCTCGTTCATTGGACCAAATGTTTCGACGTAGTCGTTCTGGCCTGTTTTCAGGTACGCCGCCACAGCCTCATGCGACCAAAGCCCAAGGCCATTCGACACGGAAGTCAGATTGGGCGCCGACCAGGGGCGCAACTCTCCACCCTGGACCTTATCGGTGTATACGCCGCCGGCCATCAACCTGTCGGCGTCCTCCGCGCCCAGGAAGTTCCTGGGCGAGTGGCAGGCTGAACAATGCGCCAGCGCTTCAACCATATAGGCGCCCCGATTCCACTCCGAAGATCTGGAATCGTCGGACTGATACTCGCCTTCGTCGAAGAACATCGCCTTCCAGATTGCCATCAATGAGCGTTGATTAAATGGAAACGCTATGTCGTTTTCCGGGGCCTCCATGCGCAATGCGGGAATACTCCTCAAATAGACGAACAGAGAGGCAATGTCGTCGTCAGTCACTTTCGTAAAAGCCGTGTACGGGAAAACGGGATACAGATGCTCGCCATCGGGACGGACGCCGCGGCGCATCGAATCGAGGAACTGGCCACCCGTCCAGTTGCCGATACCTGTTGCGGCGTCAGGCGTGATGTTCGTCGAGTAGATCGTTCCGAAGGGCGTTTCGAACGCGAGGCCGCCAGCCATGAAACCGCTGTCGCCGGCCGTGTGGCAGCTGGCGCAATTACCTGCCAGTGCCAGGTACTTCCCTCGTTCGATTTGTTTCTCTCGTTCGGCAGCAGAGCCGGGATTGAAAATTTCGTCGCTCACGTTCGTGCCAGAATCGCCCGCACGAAAATACATCGCCAGAGCAAGTACCAGGAAGATTAATGCGGCAACTAACAGGAGAGAACTGGAGCGCGAGAAGCCTTGTTGTGTGCTGGCCATATTTTCGGATGGTCTCACGAACGGGTCCCCCACAATAGAGGTCCGCGAACAATTGGCGGCTAATAAAGTTCGCGAGTATATATGCGTCGGTCCGCACCGCGAAAGATCCCGAATACGGCTGTCCCGGTTGGGTCTTCGAGTCCCGGCAGTGCTGTATCCCAATCGTATTCCAGCCAGTTTGGCACATCGGCCGTCGCCGCAGCGCTGCCGTCATTCGTGTCACCGGGGGCGCGCAGGTAAAGATTGAAGTTACCGCCGAGCGGTGGTTCCCGGTAGCGTAATGCCGGTGGCCCGGCAACTGCACAACCTTCTTCGCTGGCTCCGGGTGCACCTGAATCGAGCACACAAGCGTCGCCAACCGACAGATTCTTTGTGAACCCGCCCAGTGCAAGGCCGACTGTCCTGGTGAATACGTCGTCACTATTGGGCACGAATCCGGTCGATGCATCGACGAAATACTCGGTCCTGAATTGCAGCGGCAGGTCGACGAGTTCAGAGCCATACGCGTTGAATAGCCGGGTCCGGCCGCAGCCATTCCCGACTACGCGTCGACGAGCCCCCCCGCAATCGCGGCTGGCATGAATCAATCTGATACGATTGCAGAAATTCAAGTAAGTACTAGCCGAAATTCATGGGGCGAGCTACGAATATGCATACACGTAGCAAATTCTTAACCTGTATCGTTATCCACATAATTGAGCAGCATTCGAGTGAAAAACGACGACAGCAAGCACCTCCTGCCCAATGGGCCGACCTATATCGTGGTCGGTGGCTCTGCCGACATACGCATATTCTTGTCGCAAAGCAGGTTTGGCGACTGGACCGAGATCGCGTCGCTATCAAACCCGGACGCCACGTCGCCAGAACATGATCGTGTGTCAGACCGGCCAGGTCGTGCGTTCGACAGCTTTGGCAAAGCGCGGCACGCCATGGAGCCCGCGGAAACGGCCCGCCAACACGAAGTACGCCGGTTCGCGGACCAGGTTGGCGATAGCCTGAATAGTGCATTGACAGCAGGGAAGTTCGAGCACCTGGCGATCGTCGCCGAGCCGAAATTTCTTGGCTATCTGCGAAAGGAGCTGTCGGCAACTACGCAACGAACTCTGCATTGCGAAATACCGTTGAACACGACCGGCTATGACATCAAGAAATTGAAAACGCTATTCGAATGATTGCAATAAACACCGGAGACCTACATGAGCAATAGAGACAAAATTCTCGCGATTGTCGAAATGGAGAATTATTCTCAGACGGTTGTCGATCGGGCAGCCTGGCTGGCCAAAATAGTCGACTGCGATCTGGAACTCCTGTTGTGCGAGCCGACCTTCAGTCCCCTGGGCTATCGGATCATCGTATCCAACGAGGCCAAGGAAATCGCTCGTAACATCAGCGAGCTGCAGAAAGAAACGATTGAAGGTTTCGCGGAGTCGGCCAGGAAATCAGGCGTGACGGTTACGACCGACGTGTTGGAAGAAAGGCCTGTTGCAGATGGCATCCTGGCGAAGGCACTCAACATCGATCCCAGGTTTATCGTCAAGGGGACGCACTATCACAGTGCAGCTGATCGCGGCATCATGATCGATACCGACTGGCAGCTGATTCGGACGAGTCCTTACCCGCTCTGGTTGGTCAAGCGTGAAGAATTCAGGGACAAGCCGGTTATCATTGCCGCGGTCGATCCGACCCACGAACACGACAAACCGATGGCGCTTGATCAAGCGATCGTCGATGCGGCGAAAAGCATCGCCGGTCCGACCAATGGCGAGGTGCACTTGCTGCACACTTACGAGAAGCTGACAGGAATCGGGAAGGCGGCCAATCGCTCGATCAAGTCAACAATATTACCGATCGACGAACTGGAAAAACGCATTCAGAAAACGCATCGCGAGGCACTGAACTCATTAGCGGAAAAAAATGGCTTTGATGAAAAACATACGCATCAACTGCCGGGCCGAACCCGGGAGATTCTGCCAACGTATGTGCGCAGCAAGAATGCCGACCTCGTGGTGATGGGCGCGCTGGCGCGCTGGGGAATCAAACGCATGGTGCTCGGCAGCACGGCGGAACGCGTGCTCGACCATCTGCCGTGTGACGTTTTGATCGTCAGACCGGAGTAAATTCTGTGCGTTAGCGGCGAATACAATCGTCCAGGCAAAAGGACGATGGCCGCCGTGTCACCCCGTACAGCAATTCTTGCCCAAACGAACGGGATTGAGATAACGCATTTCCGTGCTTGGCCTGTTTCAATAGACTGCTAGATCAGTTTATCGATACGCAACTGGCGAACGATTGCGTCTGCCTCATCAAGCAATACTTCTTTCATGCTCGCTTTCTCGAAGCAGGTAGACTGTATCGTCCACACACGTTCCCGGCTGGCGGCGTCGTAAAGATTGGTGACAACGACCACCGTGTGCGCCATCTTGATCGAATCCGGAGCACTCAGAACCTCGTGGTCGTACAGGAAGTAATCGACTGGGTTGCCGCCGCGACATTCGAATTTCATTTCTTCGCGACCCTCTTCGACATCCATCGTCGTATCGACGCTTGCGATATGCGCAACAAGAATTCCATCGGCCCCGACCTGTTCGCTCGCCCGGTAGATGTCATCCTGGAGAACGCCCGCGCCTGATTCAATCAGCGTGTAACTGGGTATACCATCGACGCTTTCCTGCTTTAGCCGGGCGGTGATCTCTTTCTCAAAATCGACCAGTTGATCCTGCGTTCTTGAAACGTCGACAATAAACAGTCGCTTGTAAGTGTGATCAGTTCGCGTCGGGCTGTCGTATAGTTTCACAACTTCGGTCTGCGACGCACAAGCCGCAATGAAAATGACGCTGATTGCCGCCAATACGACAGCCTGGGAAAAAGTACGCATCGGTCCGACCCTCTTTAATAAGCTCTACAGAACATGCTACTGCGCAGCGCGGGTCAGACCATTGGTACTTTCACTTAGGCTGCCGTAATCCTCGGGACAGATTCAGCTCAATCGCTTTCGTCGCCGCTAACCGCGAGTACCTTCGCACCCCGTATAACTCCGCCTTTGAGTTCGCGTAGTGCGACGTTCGCATCCTCAAGGCGATAGATTTGCACCTCGGGCCGAATTTGCGCCAGGGCGGCAATCTTTAGAAACGCTCCGATATCCTTGCTCGTCACATTGGCAACCGTCTGCAGCTGTTTTTCCTGCCACAAGTGCGTCGTGTAATCGATTTCGGCCATTAACGATTTGTCCTTGTCCTCTTTGCGGATCGCATTGATTACGAGTCGCCCGCCAGGTCGCAGGCACTTCAGCGCGGCGAGGACGGGATACCATGCAGGTGTCGTATCGATAATTGCGTGGGGTTGTTGCGGTGGCCATTCGGCCGTGTCGCCCGCCCAGGTTGCCCCGAGATCGAGGGCAAATTTGCGCTCTTCAGGGTTTCGGGCGAAGACGTAGACGTCTGATGCGGGATACAGGTACCTGGCCAGCTGCAGGACCAGGTGGCCGGACCCGCCGAATCCCGTCAGACCCAGCACATCACCGTTTTGAATACTCGCAAGACCGAGCGCGCGATAGCCGACACTCCCGGCACACAGGAGCGGCGCTGCCTCGAAGTCGGTAAAGCCCTCCGGGATACGATGCGCGTAAGCTTCACCGACGGTCATGTACTCTGCGTAACCGCCGTTTGCATCCCGCCCGGTGGCAACAAACTCGCTACTGATATTCTCGTCGTCACCACCCGAAGATCTGAATATCCAGCCAACCCCGACGCGGTCGCCAACCTTGAGCATGGATACGTGTGCGCCGATCGAAACAACGCGGCCGACGACCTGGTGACCGGGAATGATTGGCAGGATGGATGGCGGCGTCCTGCCCTCTATTTCATCGAGCTCCGTATGGCATACGCCACAGGCACTGACCTCGATCAGCACTTCATCGCCACCCGGCCTGGGACGGGATATTTCCGCGAGTCTGAGCGGCTCCGGTTCGTCCGTTAGCGATCCGGTCTTTTCGAGAAGCATGGCTTTCATGAAAGATTCGTGATGAGCGTATGTGGCTCCGTTCCCGCCTGGCGGCCATTGTAGTCCACAAATATACAGCCTGGGCGTCGACTCCGACCGTCACGATCCCAGAACGCAAAGAAATGCAAAGATTACAATTCCTCAGCGACCAATGTCATAATCGGTACAGCGTGCAGCCGGGCAAGCAAGAATCACGAATCACCCTGCTGGCTCGCCCATATCACTGAACATCCATCCTACGGAGCTCATTAATGAAGAAGACATTATTAGTTACATTGGCTACCGTCGCGCTTGGCGCGACCACTTTTGTAACGTTCGCCCAGGACGAAGCACCGTTCGCAAATCAAATCGATGCGCGACAATCCTTAATGCATGTGTACCGGTTTAACCTCGGGATGCTCGGCGCCATGGCTAAAGGCGAAATGCCTTACGATGCGGCCCAGGCGTCTGATGCCGCCAATAACCTTTTGGCAGCTTCAAAAATGAGAAACGGGGCCATGTGGCCCGCAGGTTCGGACATGAGTGCCGCAGGTCTCGACGGCGTGACCTGGGCCAAACCGGAGATCTGGTCGAATATGTCGGACGTTGGCGAGAAGAGCCGTGCGCTCACGGCAGCTCTGGAAACAATGGCTGCCGTAGCCGGTGATGGCCTCGACGCAGTGCGCAGCAATATGGGCGCCGTTGGCGACGGCTGCAAGGGCTGTCACGAACCGTTCAGGGCATCTAAAGACTAGCAAACCAACCGTTAAGTCACGCGAACTTGAAACGCACGCTCGTCTTTGGCCTTGGCTTGGTCTTCGTATGCGCGTGCGTTTTTTTCGTGCTCTCCATGCCCCGGCCGCTGCAAGCGGATCAAATTCCCGCGCACGCCGCAGATATTGAGAACGGGGAGCTGATTTTCTGGGCGGGTGGCTGCGCGTCATGCCACGCGGCACCGGGCGCCGAGGAAAACGACCTGCTGCGACTTTCAGGAGGCGTCGAACTGGCGACGCCATTTGGCGTCTTCCGTTCACCGAACATCTCGCCGGATCCTGAGTACGGCATCGGCGACTGGTCGACGCTGGACTTCGTCAACGCGATGGTCAAGGGACTGTCCCCGGAGCTGGAACACTACTACCCGGCCTTCCCATATCCGCACTATCAGAACATCACTTACGCTGACCTGATTGACCTGAAAGCCTACCTGGATACGCTGCCGCCCTCCTCCAATCAGGTTGCGGATCACGAGTTGAGCTTTCCCTATTCCTTTCGTCGCGGTGTCGGTCTATGGAAATGGCGCTACCTGGAACGGAATGTGTCATTGCAGGCCTCCGCTCCGACAACGCCTGTAGAACGAGGTCGCTACCTCGTAACGGGACCCGGACATTGCGGCGCTTGCCATACCCCGAGAGATGAATTCGGTGGGGAGATAGTTGATCGTTTCCTGGCCGGCGCCGAATCATTCGAAGTTGCGGAAGGGCCTGAGGGAGAAAGCGCCGGACGCATTCCGAATATAACGCCCCACCCGGATGGCATCGGTAACTGGAGCGAATCTGACATCGCCTATTCGCTCGAGTCGGGATTTGACCCGGATTTCGATTCGTTCGGCGGCTCGATGGTCGAAGTGCAGGAAAACATGGCCAGGCTTCCCGCCGAACGATCGCGCCGCCATTGCAGCCTACCTGAAGTCGATCCCGGCCCATCCGTCTGACTCGCCGTAGGTGCCGCCGGCATACATTGCCGAGGCCCCGAAAATGCTGACATTCAGCCCGCGCTGACGGGCATTCGGGCGCAGATGCGACCTTTGAAACATAGAGAACAGGCATTCACCGACCATTACTCGCGTTAAACGCACCTGATGCAACTCCGCGTGACGAAATTGGTCGAAATTGCCTTATAATTCGGTATATTGCATGCCCTCAGGGGCATCAGGCCCAGCGGCAACAAGCAGAGCGCCTTTGATGCAATGCTGCTTTGAATAAGAATCTGCGAATAATAATGAGAATGAATCTGAATTTAGCGGCGCCCTCCAGGCGCATTGTTGGTGTGATCCAGGCGCTGATGCTTCTGCTGTGCTCGCAGGCGATTGCCCAGGGCGGGCCGCCGGGCAGAGGGGCCACAACGGTAGAGAGCATGATTGTCGAGCCCGCACCGCTGCGGTCCTCCGTGAGCGCGGTAGGCACAATCCTGGCGGATGCCTCGGCAGAGCTCCGTGCGGAACTGCCCGGCCAGGTATTGCAGCTGCATTTTGAGGATGGCCAGCGAGTGGCCAAACGAGATCCCCTTTTCACCATCGAGGCTACGGTGCTCGAAGCGGAAGTCAATGAAGCCCGGGCCAACGTAGAGCAACGTGAAGCAGCCTATAATCGCGCCAAAGAGTTGATTGCAGACAGATTGATTTCCGCGACCGACTTCGACACCGCTCGCGCGGAATACAACGTAGGCGTCGCCCGCTTGCTGTCCTCGGAAGCGCGCCTCTCCAAGACGGTCATTCGGTCACCGTTCGATGGCACAGTGGGCCTGCGTCAAATCAACATCGGCGATTATGCAACGACTGGACAGATCATGGTCGACGTCGTCCGACTCGATCCACTGCGAGTGGATTTCAGTGCGCCGGAAACCCTGTTGGCCCAGCTGCAACCGGGCCTGAAGATCGACGTTTCGGTAGGTGCTTATCCGAATGAGGCTTTCGAGGGCGTCATCACCGCAATCGCGCCACAAATCGAAGTAGCTGGTCGTAGCGTGACTATTCGAGCCCGGCTGCCGAACAAGGAATTGAAACTTCGACCCGGCATGTTCGCGCAAGTGAGCGTCACGCTCCAGGTTAAGCCGGATGCACTGATGGTCCCGGAACAGGCGATCTGGCCGATCGGTCAGAACAAAACCGTGTTTGTCGTCGAAGATGGCAAAGCCGTACAAAAAACGATCACGCTGGGTCAGCGTCAGAACGCGATGGTTGAAGTGGTGTCGGGTCTAACCGCCGGTGAGGAAGTGGTTACCGCGGGCCAAATGAAAATCTTCGACGGCGCCGACGTCAAGACTATTGCAGATAGCGGCTTCCGGAATTAGGCACAGGCATGCAGCTTTCAGAAATCTCCATCAACCGCCCGGTCCTCGCGACTGTGATGAATGTCGTCATATTGCTGATCGGCATCATCAGTTATGACCGACTTGCCGTGCGGCTGGTCCCCAATGTCGACGTCCCTATCGTCACCGTTGCCACATCGTATCCGGGCGCCAACGCACAGGTGATCGAGTCGCAGATCACCAAACCGATCGAAGATGCATTATCAGGCATCGAAGGGATCGACTACATCAGTTCCGTAAGCCGTGCGGAGTCAAGCCAGGTAACCGTGCGCTTTCGGCTGGATCGGGATGCAGACGCCGCGGCCAGCGATGTGCGCGATCGGGTTGCACAAGCGAGGGGGTTTCTGCCGGAAGAAGCGAACGAGCCGATCGTGCAAAAGCAGGAGGCCGACGCACAGCCAATTATTTATCTCGCATTTTCATCGGACCGACACAACCTTACAGAAATTGCCGATATCGCCACGCGCCTGGTTAAGGATCGTGTGCAAACCATTCCTGGTGTCGCGCAGGCCAGCGTCTTCGGCAATCGCTTTGCCATGCGTATCTGGTTAGATCCGGATCGCCTTGCAGGTTTTGAATTGACGCCGCAGGATATTGAAAACGCACTGCGGCAGCAGAACATCGAAGTCCCCGCCGGTCGCGTGGAAAGCAGCGATCGTGAATTCACGGTGCTGGCAGAGACCGATCTCAACGAACCGGAAGAGTTCGCGGATATCGTCGTTAAGAATACGGATCAGTACCTGGTGCGCCTTGGCGACGTCGCGCGCATCGAACTGGGCGCCGATTCCTCCCGTTTTCGTGCACGCTTCAACCGGCGTAACGCAGTCCCGCTGGGCGTCGTCAAACAAGCCGTCGCCAATCCGCTGGACATTTCCAATGCACTGAAAGTGATGCTGCCGCAAATAACCCGCACGCTGCCGGAAGGGATGCAGGTCGAAATTGCACACGACACGACGACTTTTATTCAGGAGTCGATCGACGAGGTCTATACGACCGTTGCGGAGGCGGTAGTCCTGGTTGCGATCGTTATTTTCCTGTTCCTGCGAAACTGGCGCGCCGTTGTCATTCCGCTGGTGACGATTCCGGTTTCGTTAATTGGCGCGTTTTCGGTCATGCTGATGTTTGGCTTCACCATAAACACGCTGTCGTTACTCGCAATGGTTCTCGCGATTGGACTTGTTGTCGATGACGCCATTGTCATGCTCGAGAATATCTACAGGCACATTGAAAACGGCATGGACCCGTTTAAGGCCGCGCTCAAAGGCAGCAAACAGATCGGCTTTGCGATCATTGCCATGACGCTGACGCTGGCTGCGGTCTACCTGCCATTTGCGTTTTCCACCGGGCGCAGTGGTCTCCTGTTCGTCGAGTTTGCATTGACGCTGGCAGGCGCGGTTATCGTATCCGGATTCACCGCCCTCACCCTTTCACCAATGATGTGCTCGAAGCTGCTCCGGCAAGAGGAACAGCATGGTCGACTGTTCGACTTCGGAGAACGCGTCTTGAAAGGACTGGACGGCGCCTATCACCGTGGCTTGAGCAGGATGTTAAGGCTGCGCTGGCTGACGATCGGCGCTGCCGCGATGATCGTTGCAGCGATGGTGGCGCTGCTGATGAGTCTGCCAAATGAGCTCGCACCGTCGGAAGACCAGGGCATTGTCATTGGCTTCGGAACGGCACCGGAAGGGTCAACAATCGACTATACCGACCGGTATGCCAAACAGATGGAAGCCATCTACGAATCAGTTGAAGAAAGAAGTCGCTCTTTCGTCATTGTCGGCTTCAGTGGCGTGACCAGTGCGATTGGATTTGTTGGACTCAAGCCATGGGAAGAACGATCACGTAGTGCTCAACAAATTGCGCAATCACTTTTTCCACAGTTCATGGGCATACCCGGGCTGATGGCGTTTCCCTTTACACCGCCGCCGCTGGGTCAGCGAGACTTTGGGCAGCCCTTCAGCATTGTCGTTCAGACCACCGGCACCTGGGACGAACTCGGCGAGCTGGTCGAAACCATCATCGGCAAGATACGGACCAACCCGCAGCTGACTAATCCGGACACCGATCTCAAACTCAACAAGCCGGAACTTCGTATTGACGTCAATCGAGAAAAAGTATCGACAGTCGGTGCAAGTGTCGACGCGGTCGGTCGTACGCTCGAAACAATGTTAGGCGGGCGCAACGTAACCCGCTTTAAGAGAGGCACAGAGCAATACGACGTTATCGTGCAGATTGAGGACTCGTACCGGCGCACGCCAGGTGATTTAAGCAATATTTTCGTGCGCGGCTCTGACGACACGATGATTCAGCTGCAGAACCTGGCGACCGTTACGGAAACGGTTGCCGCCAAGGAGCTCAATCACTTTAACAAGCTGCGCTCGGCAACTGTCAGTGCGGGACTTGCCCCGGGCTACACGCTGGGAGAGGCGCTGGACTGGATGGACAACGCACTGGACGAGGTTGCACCGGGCACATTGTATGACCTGTCTGGCCAAACCAGGGAATTGCGGGAATCCGAATCCAGTGCCGCCATATTAATGGGGCTGGCATTGATATTCATTTACCTGGTCCTGTCGGCCCAGTTCGAGAGCTTTATCGACCCGCTGATCATCCTCGTGTCGGTGCCCCTGGCAATGTTTGGCGCGTTTCTTTGCCTGGCCGGGCTTAACTATGGCAACGAAGCCGGCTGGTGGAATTATGCCGGGTCCTGGAATATTTACACGCAGATCGGCGCGGTCACATTGGTCGGACTCATTTCCAAGCACGGTATTCTGATCGTCGAATTCGCCAACCAGCTGCGTGAGCTTGGGAAAAGCAAACACGATGCCGTGCTTGAATCTGCGTCGCTCAGGCTTCGACCCATCCTGATGACGACAGGTGCGATGGTGCTGGGAGCTGTTCCGCTCGCGTTCGCGGCAGGTGCAGGCGCCGAGGCCCGACATCAGATCGGCTGGGTAATCGTTGGCGGAATGAGTTTCGGCACGATGTTTACATTGTTCGTCGTGCCGGTCGTGTACCTGTTGCTGTCTGGCAAACACCGCACGGCTGAAGAACAGGCGACAGACAAGGCTTCCGGGAGTACGGAGCCTGCCACCGCACCGGCCTGATTTGCCGCAATGACAGTCGCCAAACCAGCAGATCAGGATTGGGCAGAGTGGCGCCGCGACATGCATCGTAAGCCGGAACTTGGCTTCCAGGAGCATGAAACCGCAAACAAGATAGCTGACCGGCTCAAGGCCATGGGAATCGAAACCCATACTGGAATTGGTAAGACGGGTGTCTTGGGTGTCATCAAACGAGGCAATAGCGGACAGTCGCTTGGCCTGCGTGCCGACATCGACGCAATTCCGATCCAGGAACAAAACGAATTCCCTCATCGGTCTCAACATGACGGCAGGTTTCACGGGTGCGGGCATGACGGACACACGACGATGCTGTTGAACGCGGCCGAAAAACTGGCCGCGAGCGACACCATCGACGGTACTGTCTACTTCATCTTTCAACCGAATGAAGAAAACGGCCTTGGCGCACTCGCCATGATGGAAGACGGCCTGTTCGAGAGATTCCCAATGGATGCGGTCTTCGGAATGCACAACATGCCTGGACTACCGGCAGGATCCTTCGCCGTAAGAAAGGGTCCGATGATGACTTTCGAAGACAACTTCGTGATTACCATTACCGGGCGCGGCGGCCACGCTTCCATGCCCAACCTTGGCGTTGATCCAGTGGTCGTGTCCGCGGAAATTATTCAGGCACTGCAGTCGATCGTCTCGCGTTCGCTCGACCCGATGGAGGCTGGCGTCGTTTCGGTCACTGAAATCCTGACCGATGGCGCTCGCAACGTCATACCCACTACGGTTACGCTGAAAGGCGACACACGCGGCCTGTCGGAGCAGACGCAGGCGCTGATCGAGAGCCGGATGCGACAACTGGTGGAACACATTGGCGCGGCGCATGGCGCGACGGTAACGCTCGAATACAGCCACGAATTCGTAGTGTTGCAGAACAGCGCTGCAGAAACCGAAATCGCAGCCAGCGTCGCAAAATCGGTTGTCGGCAATGAACTGGTCGATGCGAACTGCGCGCCGGCATCGTGCTCGGAGGACTTCGCTCAGATGCTCCGGGTCAAGAATGGATGCTACATCCTCATCGGCAACGGCACAGAGGGTGCTGCGGGGCAGCCGTTGCACAACCCACATTACGATTTCAACGACGAACTAATTGCAATCGGCGCACGCTACTGGACTGAACTGACGGAACGGGTATTGCGCAAGGATCAATAACAGGAGACGAAGATGTTGCAGAGCCTGCTACCCACCATTTTCGCACTGGGCCTTGCAGCGTTCGCCGCCTTGATCCTGACCCTTCGACACCGGTCAACCCCCGACAAGGCGCCGGAAAGACTCGCCTCGGCCCGTGCACTCACAGTTACGGTTGGAGTCCAGTGCGTCCATTTTGCGGAAGAGTGGGCGACCGGCTTTCATGAGAAGCTGGGCCCCCTGCTGGGCCTGCCACCCATGTCCGAGACCTTTTTCGTTGCGTTCAACCTCATCTGGATCGCAATCTGGATTATCTGTATTCCAGGACTACGCCCGGGATGGCCTTTCGCATACTTCGCTTCGTGGTTCCTTGCGATAGCCGCCATGATCAATGGCATCGCACACCCGTTGTTGGCTGTTGTTGCCGGCGGCTACTTCCCCGGCCTGTTTACCTCGCCGTTCATCGCGTTTGCTGGAATCCGGCTTTGGACCCGGCTTCGCGAGTCAACAGTGGCTGTCTGAACGGACCGGCGGCGCACCCGACCCTTAAATGGGGACATTCCTGATTATGTGGGTCAAGCCACTAAATCAGGAATGTCCCCATTTTGCGTTCATACAGAACTGCCGGCACATGAATCATCTGATCAGCGATTCTATATACTGATCCGCAACATCCGTAGGGAGGATCTGCAGCATGTCGGGAGTCGAAGGACGCGTAGCACTGGTCACGGGCGCCGGTCGGGGAATCGGTCGTGCCACCGCTGAGCTTTTGGCCTCACGCGGCGCAAAAGTAATCTGCGTAGCCCGCAGCGAACAGGAGCTGGCCGACGTTGGTCTGGAGTATTCGGTTGCGGACCTTGGAACGTCGGAGGGTTGTTCGCACGCCGTCGAAGACGCTGAAGAGCGTGTTGGACCCATCGAAATATTTGTCTGCAACCACGGTATTGGCTCAGCCCATGAACGAGTCATCTGGGAACAGGATGCCGATCTCTGGACCGAAACGATGCGGGTGAATCTTGACGGACCATTTCATCTGTCAAAGCGCATAGTAAAAGGAATGACCGAACGTGGCTACGGGCGTGTCGTTTACACGAGTTCTACGGCAGGCATTGTCGCCGAGCATGCCGGCAGCGCATACAACAGTTCCAAGCACGGGCTGCTGGGGCTCATGCGCTCCGTCGCGCAGGACGGTGGTGCATTCGGCGTTACCTCGAACGCGGTGTTACCCGGTTGGGTACGCACTGAAATGGCGGAACGTTCTGCCGCCCAGGAAGCCATTGATCGCGGCATCACAACCGACCAGGTATGGGATGAACGCTCAGCACTCTATCCTGCGGGCCGAGTTGCGACGACGCAGGAAGTCGCTGAGGTAATTGCGTTCCTTTCAAGCGAAGAATCCAGTGGTGTCAGTGGCGAAGCGATCAGAGTCGCATTGGGTAGTGTTTGGTAGGACTGCGTTCGAGTCGCAGTTATTCAGTTGCGACGAAGACCGGATCCGCATTAGGCGCCTGAAATGGGGACATTCCTGATTTAGCGGCTTAAGCCGCTAAATCAGGAATGTCCCCATTTTGTGTGCTTTTCATTTCATCCACAATGCAGCAACAAGACCCGCAAACAAGCACGTTTCGGCAATGCGCTGGATTATTCCCCGAACTGAACTTTCAAATGACAACAGGATGGCGGATGCAGCGACGGCTATTCCAGCTACCCGAAATTCAGGCCCGGCTGATTCCGAGATCCACAGCAAAGAAAAGGCACCACCGACATATTCAATCCCGCCCGCGAGATTATGAATCGCCTGGCGAACTGATCCTGTGAGCGGGGAGCCCGGATCGCACGGAAAAACCGCACTTAGCCCGTATCCAACAGCAATCGAAAGCGCCAGCGCGGCGATTGGAGGGTGTGCGGAATGTAGAAACCAGGCGACAACGCTCAGCAGTATGCCAACTGGTAAAAACACCAGAAGAGATACCTGTCGCGTGTGATCAGACCCATATTCCGCCAGTTCACTGATCGTTTGACTTGCGTGACTGTAGCCAGGTTTACGACTGGCACTGAAGAGTATAGAAACAAGAAGGTATATAGATGCGACTAGTGATAGCGTCAAAGATGTCGTGACCATAATGCCTGCGGGCTACTCCAATCATCGCCTCGCCAACGTCCTTTTTGGAATTCGGACTCAATGGGTCGAAGCGGAACTCACCAACGGGTTAAGAACGGCCACGACCGACATTATGGTTGCCGCTCTGGGACCCTGTATCCCGAATCCATATCCTGGGTGTTGACTGATTGTTTCTATTGACCGATCAGGAGGCGCTCACGGACTATCCTGCAGTACTGTGCAATACGGTGCTGGACTGACTCCCGCAAAAGTTCCGCAACGAATGGCGGAAGATAGATTGCCTCGGGGAACGATTGCCACCTGAGTCTATCTCCTGTTTCGTCAGTTCCAGCTGAAAACACCGCGAATGTAGTAATACGGGCCCTGCCAATCCATCACCGAACGCGTATCAGCAATAATGCCGCAACACGTGAAGAAATTTGGCTGTGGATCGGGACTTGCGTCGAAAATGTTGTTGCCGCCGAGAGTGACGCTGAATACGTCATTTGAGTTCCAGGCGAGATCGAGGTCCCAGTAAACATCCCCACCCATATCCTGGAACTGGCTCGCCGAGTTGTTGGTAAATTTGTAGTCGCCGTACCAGTTACCGCGTAGCGTTGCACTGACATTATTGGCCCAGCTGTGGCTCGCGGTGAAATTTACGCGCGTGTCGGGGCTGCCATTCTCCAGACGGAACACGTCGGCCTCACCGAGGAAGTACACCGGATTCGGGTTTGTGGGATCGCTCTGTCGATCCGTCCTGCGCGTGACTTTCGGTTTCATTGTAGTTGGCGGAGAGCGATAACAGGGTATTTCCCGCACTCCAGTCCACATTGTATTGTGCAACCAGGTCGATGCCACTGGTCTCCGTATCCATGTCGTTGGTGAAGAACCTGACCGTAGTCAACTGATCAGCACCGGGTGCACCCACCGCGATGAGCTGCGCGCGTTCGTCCGGACCCACATTGAAATTTGACGAGATCCAGATTCGATCGTCCAGCGCGATGAAGTAATAGTCCAGCGTCATTGTGAAGGCATCGGACGGCTGAAATGCGACGCCGAGTGTGTACTGGGTCGAGGTCTCATCCTGCAGCGGCGTTGCGCCGAAAATCTGCGAGGCCGGATCCTGCGGCGGAAAAATTCCCCTCGTTATCGGTACGCTTCGAAGGCCGCAGTTTGAACACTGATACTTGAAATCTGTCCCGGTGTCGGTGCACGGAATCCGGTGCCTGCGGACGCACGTACAATCCACGCATCGTTAACCTGCAGGCGACCAGCCAGTCGCCAGCTAAAATTCGATCCGAAGTCCGAGAAATCCTCGTATCTTGCCGCAACGGATGCCATGAAGCGATCAGTGATATCTGCTTCCAGATCGACATAACCTGACCAACTGTCCCTGCCATAGCTCGGCGAATACTCCGGCAAGAAGCCGTGGAACCCGTTCGAACCAATCAGGCCAACATTGTGAATGGGATCCGTCAGGCCGACTCAGCGGGGCAGGTCGAATGCGGGCGAAAAGAGCACACCGAACAGTTCGCACCAGATGACAACGCTGTTGTCGCGACTCGCGAAACATCGACATCCGCTGGATGGCGTCAGTCGGCCGTCGATGAAAAAAACTGCCGTTCGAATCGCTTTGGGAGTAATTCATCCAGCCATACAGCTCCCTGCCACCACCAAGCTCCAGACCTGCATTAATGAATGAGTGAAAGGCCTCGCGGTCTGGCGCACCCCAAATTTGTACCAACTGGCCGTCACTGACTTCAGCAAACTGCAGGTTGTCTGCATAGCGGGTGTCGAGATCGTCAGGTATACCGTCGCCGCCGCGGGCTAGCGTTATGAACTCACCGGATACCGGATCGTAAACTTCTGTCAATGCGTCCGGACCGTAACGCTGCTGATCCGGCGTGGCGGGATTGAGGTCGTGATCGAACAGGCCGGAAACCTGCGCGACCTCTACAGGTGTAAACCCAGCTGCAGAATAAAACGTCCCGCGGCTGGTTGCTTCGTTGTCCGACAGTTCAGCACTGATGTTGATAAAGCCGTTGTCGCCAAGGCGAAAGCCCTGGTTCAGTGATAGGAGATAACCGTTTTCATCGCCGTCAGTGTACATTCCGGTTTGCAGGCGAACTTCGCCGCCTTCCGCAGAATCCCTGAGATTGAAATTGAATACACCGGCGATGGCATCGGAACCGTACAACGCCGATGCACCGTCGCGCAGGACCTCCACGGATCTCAAAGCAATACTTGGAATCGCCGCGAGATCAGGTCCGTGTACACCATCTCCGCTCAGCTGCACCAGTGCGCTCCGGTGGCGGCGCTTGCCGTTGACGAGCACCAGTATCTTGTCGGCACTCATTCCGCGCAGCTGTGGCGGACGAACGAAGGTCGCGCCGTCGTTGATTGGATAGCGCGGCACCTGGAACGAAGGCACCAACGTCCGGATAACGTCGAGCATGTCGTCGGACGACACGCTGTCAAGTGCCTCCCGGTTAAAGACGTCGACCGGCACTGCCGTTTCCACGGCTGTTCGACCCTTGCGACGCGTGCCGGTAATTACTATTTCATCGAGTGCGGTTTTGACAACTTCTTCCTGCGCGATCGCACTACGGGGCGCGAGCGCGGCAACAACAAACATACTCATTGTCAGGACAAACCAGGCCACCAGTGGATTCTTATTGATTGTTACGGCCCCCGCCTGTATCGGTCGAACCCGTTGATTATAGCGGGAATTTTCGCGCGAAAGATATAGCCGGGAGCGACCTGCATGTGCTGCGGTCGGTCCAGCGTAAGTCATTGAATCTAAACGTTACGACGATTCGACCCTAAGAGCGTTTGTATTTCTCTACCAATGCCAACCAGCCCGGATGGTCACGTATAGGGTCGAGATAGGGACTGCGCGACAGCCCCTCAATCGTCCATCCAATCGGCATTGCAAAATATTCATCCAGAAGTTTAATAGCGCGATCTTTATCGCCCGCGGGTATGAAGACCATGAGAGCTGCCTGATAAAGAAGCGCGTTCGTGATGAGGGGTTCATCGGGAAACTTCATTGCCATTGACTCTTCGGCAAGGCGCCTGGCTTCGTCGAAGTCACCCAATCCTCCCGTAACACTCGCCAGTCGCATGAGTTGGCGGGACCTCGCGTCGGGAAAATTCTGACTTGCCAGTTGCTGCTCCAGCCTTTCTTTTTCAACCTCGAAATATGACGCCGCCAGGTCCGGCTGGCCGGCCAGTTGATAGATATCTCCGTAGTCAATAGCTCTCTTATTATCATCCGGCAAATCGTCGAGGAACCTGATAACGGCATCGTAGTCCCGCTCAAAAACGCCAAGCAACCCAGTGGTCACGTACCCAGCGACCGTCAAGATATACACTTGAATCCTCAGTCTTTGCCTGCTGCCGTAAGACAGCAAGATCTTCACCCAGCCTGAGTCCTATCGCAATCTGAGCCCCGGTACAGCAACGCGTCGGGCTCAATCTCGAGAACCCGGTCGAGGAGCCGATGAAACTGGGTTGCATCGTGGATTGAGCGTAGGAAGTGGCCTGCTGTAATATCAGTCGGGTATTCCTTGGATCGAGTTCGATGGCGCGAGCCGCCGTCGCAATTGAGGCGTCCATGTCCCCGGTTCGTCGCTGAACTGCAGCTATTGTCTCCTGCACGTCCGAGGAACCGGGCATGCCACGAGCGGCAAGTGCAAGTTCCGCGAGCGACTTCTCATGCTCTCGAGTGACATACATATAGAAGTAACCCAAAGCGAAGTGGGCTTCCGGGAGATCCGGCGCAAGCTCGAATGCGGTTGCGGCCGCGTCTCTTGCCTTTTCGAGATGTTGCCCGTCTATTCTGGTAATACCATCCCAGTACGCTCTGGAATGCGCCCGGGATAGCGCCGCCCATGCAAGGGCGAACATCGGATCTTCTTCGACAGCCCTCCCGAATTGGCGTAGCGCCACGTCCGCTTGCAAACGTTTCAAGTACGCTTCGCCACTCAAATAGAATTCGTATGCGCGTGTGTTCTGTGTGGGTCGCTCATCCAGTCTGGCAGTCATTTCGGGGGACAATGTCTGGTGCAATTCTGTCGCGATGGATGTCGCCATCTCGGCCTGCAGCGCAAATATATTCTCGGCCGTCAACTCACGATCGTACGTGTCCTGCCAGACGTGATTGTCAGACGTTGCATCGATCAGCTGAATAATAATGCGCAGCCTGTTGCCTGCGCGCTGGACCCGGCCTTCGAGCAAATACACGACGCCCAACTCTTCACCGATCTGCCGCATGTTCTTGGTCGTGTCGCGATATCCCATAACCGAGGTACGGGAAATAACCTTCAGTGCCGTAATATCCGCCAGCCGGGTCAATATCTCGTCGTGCATGCCAACCGAAAAAAACTCCGCATCTTCTTCTGCGGCGCTGTCATTTGCGAATGGCAAAACGGCAATCGAATTATCGAAGACCGCAGGAACGGGAGGCGATGTCTGCGGCCATATAAGGTAGAGAATCACTGTCACCACGGCGAACATTCCGCCAAGGAGGCTGTAGGTTTGCGTGTTGCTAAGCGCCGGCTTACTTGAATCGACATCCTGGGCTCGCACGATTCCATCGGGCGTAAGATCGAACACCCAGGACAAAATTAACGATACAGGCAGACCCACGACAAGCAGGGTGACGATCATCTGCATGACCCAGACGGGCGCAAGAAAAGTTTCGGCAACAAGATCCGCAGCCTGGGCTACTACCCACGCGCCAATGACATAGGAGATGCCTACGCGAAATACTTTGCGTCGTTTGAGTTCGTCAAATAAGGACAAGGGCGGTCCTCAAAACGGGATCAGGCCTCATTTTTACACATTTACCCGCTCGCGCATCTGAAACTTTAGGCCATTACCCCATCTATAAAGGGGTCTAAACCTATAAAGGGGTCGAACCGAATAAATTCCTGTCGGTTTATTCGGTTCGACCCCTAATTACTAATTATTCACGAAAGCTCACTGCCGTTTGTATTTCTCGACCATTGCCAGCCAGCCCGGATGGTCGCGAATGGGATCGAGACGGGGATCGGGCGACAGCCCCTCAATCGACCATCCAACCGGCGTTGCAAAATGTTCGTCCAGTAATTCTATAGCACGATCATAATCTCCCGCGGGTATGAATACACCGATGGCTGCCGAATAAAGGAGAAACTTCGTGACAATCGGTTCATCGGGGAACTTCATTGCCAATGACTCTTCGGCAAGGGGAATTGCGTCGTCGAAGTCACCCAGCGCTGCCGTCACAAACGCCAGCTGCATGAGCCTGCGGGATCGCCCATCCGGCCAATGTGTACCCGCGACTTGCTGCTCCAGCTGCTCTTTTGCCGATTCAAAATACGGCTTCGCCAAATCCGGCTGGCCATTGATTCGATAAGTGGCTGCGTAACCTTGCGCGATCGTAGTGGTATTCTGCGCATTCTTCGGCAATTGGTCGAGTAACCTCAAAACGGCGTCGAAGTCCCGCTCAAAAATGCCAAGCAACCAGTGGTCACGAAACCAGGGGCCGTTAAGAAATACAGTTGAATCCTCGGCTTTTGCCCCTGCCCGCAGCGCAGCAAGATCTTCCCCCAGTCTAAGTCCGAAGTGCAATCTGAGCCCAGGTACAGCAATGCTGTCGGGCTCAATCTCGAGAACTCGCTCGAGGAACCGATGAAACTGGGCCGCATCGTGGATGTGGGCGTAGGAGGTGGCCTGCTGTAGTAGCAGGCGAGTATTCCTTGGATCGAGCTCGATGGCGCGAGCCGTCGTCGCAATCGAGGCCTCGAAATCCCCGGTTCGTCGCTGGACTTCAGCAATTGTCTCCTGCACGTCCGAGGATCCGGGCATGCCACGCGCCGCTAACGCAAGTGCCGCCAGCGACTTCTCATGCTCCCGAGTGACGTACATAAAGAAATAGCCCATAGCGAAGTGGGCTTCCGGAAGATCAGGCACCAGCTCGAATGCGGTCGCAGCCGCGTCTCTTGCCTTCTCGAGATGTTGCCCGTCAATTCTGTCGATACCATTCCAGTACATATCGGAGTGCGCCCGGGATAGCGCCGCCCATGCCTGGGCGAACTTGGGATCTTCCTCAATGGCCCTCTCAAATTGGCGTATCGCCACGTCCGCTTGCCGACGTTTCAGGTACATATCGCCGCTCAGGTAGAAGTCGTATGCGCGCGTATTTTGCGTAGGCTGCTCATTCAGTCTGGCGGTCATTTCGGGGGACAACGTCTGTTGCAATTCCGTCGCGATGGATGTCGCCATCTCCGCCTGCAGCGCAAATATATTCTCGGCCGTCAATTCGCGATCGTAAGTGTCCTGCCAAACGTGTTCGTCAGATGTTGAATCGATGAGCTGAAGAATGATGCGCAGCCTGTTGCCCGCGCGCTGGACTCGGCCTTCGAGCAAATAGACGACGCCCAGCTCTTCACCAATCTGCCGCATGTTCTTGGTCGTGTCGCGATACGCCATTACCGAGGTACGGGAAATAACCTTAAGCAACGTAATATCCGCCAGCCGCGTCAACAGTTCGTCATGCATTCCCTCAGCAAAAAACTCCGCATCTTCTTCCGCGGCGCTGTCGTTGGCGAACGGCAAAACGGCGATCGAATTGGCAAAGGCAGTGGGAGGGGGAGACGATGTCTGCGGCCATATCAGGTAGAGAATCACGGCCACCACGGCGAACATTCCGCCAAGGAGACTGTAGGTTTGCGTATTACTAAGCGCCGGTTCACTCGTATCGATGTCCTGGGCCCGTACGATTCCGTGCGGCGTCAGATCGAACACCCAGGACAATATCAACGATACGGGCAGACCCACGATCAGCAGGGCGATGATTATCTGCATCACCCAGTCCGGAGCGTTGAAGTTGTCGGCAACAAGATCCGCTGCCTGGACAAACACCCACGCCCCAACGACGTAGGCGATAGCTACCCGGAATACCTTACGTCGCTTGAGTTCGTCGAAAAATGACAAAGGCTGGCTTCTCTGCGTCTACTTTTGCAACAAGCCTACCTGCTAGCTCGGCCAATGCCAAAAAACCGTCGAAAATTGCCTATCAGCTGCAGGCCGTGAAGGGTCTCGATATTATGTTCGGGCACTGCCGCACTCTGGCAGGGGACGTCTTTGCAACTTCATCGTGTTATCCACTGACTGATTGGAAATTGCGGGGTCTGCCGATCCACGGCAATGTCTTACGCCACAGACTAAGGCATAGAAAGACAACTGAGCTTGAGATCACGGCCTTGCCGGAATGTCGGTGTTCGTGTGCAGTATTTTGGTGGTCGCTTTGGGTTGCGGTTTCAACTGGTCGATGCAGCACCTAAACTCTCACTATATAGAAGGAGGTGTTGGTTCGATCCTGTGAGTCCGCAGCCCTAAGCAGACGTTAACAACACTCTAAAATGAATAGAAAGCGGGGCTACTTTCGGCCAGAAGCCGATGTTCAAGGGATCAAGTCGGACAAACTACTACGATTGCGTCAAGATTCGTTTCCTCTGAACCAGTAACCCGTGCGATTGACTATCGCAACGAGCGAGAGCATCACAGGAACTTCGACCAGCACGCCAACCACTGTTGCCAGGGCCGCTCCGGAATTCAGTCCAAAGAGCGATATAGCCACGGCGACCGCCAGCTCGAAAAAGTTGGAAGTGCCGATCAGGCACGCGGGCGCGGCGATGTTGTGGGGAAGCTTCATTGCCTTTGCCGCACCATAGGCAATCGCAAAGATACCGTATGTCTGGAGCAGCAATGGAATGGCAATAAGTACAATGGTTTGGGGCTGACTAATTATTTTTTCGGCTTGAAAACCGAACAGCAATACGACGGTCGCAAGCAAGCCAATCATCGACCAGGGTTTAAGCTTGCGAACGAGGGCATCCACCCGACCAGTAGCGTCGCTGACTTCCAACCGATTACGCGTGTAAGCGCCCGCAATCAACGGCAACACAACATACAAAACTACAGAGAGCAGCAGCGTCTGCCACGGTACGGCTATGTCGCTCACACCGAGGAGAAACGCCGCAAGTGGTGCGAACGCGAATACCATAATGATGTCGTTCACCGAGACTTGCACGAGCGTGTAGTTCGGGTCGCCCTTGGTGAGCTGGCTCCAAACGAAAACCATCGCCGTGCAAGGAGCGACGCCAAGCAAGATCATTCCGGCGATGTACTCGGTTGCTGATTGCGGATCAACCCAGTCCGCAAAGATTACCCTGAAGAATAACCAGCCCAAGGCTGCCATGGTGAATGGTTTAATCAACCAATTCACGACAAGCGTCAAAATAAGGCCCTTGGGCTTCTTCCCCACGTTCTTGATCGCCGAAAAGTCTATCTGCACCATCATCGGGTAGATCATGATCCAGATGAGAACCGCTACCACAAGGTTAACGTGCGCGTACTCCAGTTCCGCGATGATTTGGAATGCTCCGGGCACCAGGTTGCCAAGCAGGACACCTGTGACGATGCAAAGACCAACCCATAGTGAAAGGTAGCGTTCAAACAGTCCCACTAGTCGTGTTCTCCGATGTGTTCCAGTAATTCCAAGAGTGTTAAGGCTGTGACGTACCGCTCCGATAACTGGGGAGGGGCTGTTTCTGACGGAAGGCCGCCCGTCGGGTCAAAAGCAGACCATTCACGTGATTAAACCTCAATGGGCGTATCCGAACGACTGAAATGCAGACAATCCTGATTTAGCGGCTTAACCCTCTAAGTCAGGAATGTCCCCATTTTGTCTACTTTTCATATCATCCACAACGCAGCAAGAAGACTCGCAAACAAGCACGTTTCGGCAATGCGCTGGATTATTCCCCGAACCCGACTTTGGAATGACAACAGGATAGCGGAAGCAGCGACGAGTATTCCAGCAACCCGAAACTCAGGCCCGGTTGATTCCGAGATCCACAGTAAAGAAAAGGCGCCACCGACATATTCAATCCCGCCCCCGAGATTATGAATCGCCTGGCGAACTGAACCTGTGAGCGGGGAGCCCGGATCGCACGGAAAGATCGCACTTAGCCCGTATCCAACAGCAACCGAAAGCGCCAGCGCGGCGATTGGCGGGTGAGCGGAATGTAGAATCCAGGCGACAATGCCCAGCAATATGCCAACTGGCAGAAACACCAGAAGAGATACTTGTCGTGTGTGATCTGATCCATATTCCGCCAGCTCACTGATCGTTTGCCTTACATGACTGTAGCCAGGTTGGCGATTGGCACTAAAGAATGCAGAAACAACAAGGTAGATGGATGCGACCAGCGATAGCGTCAAAGATGTTGTGATCATAATGCCTGCGGGCTACTCCAATTATCGCCTCGCCAATGTCCTTCTTGGATCGTTAGCGGGCATTCAGGCCAATGTTAGCTCACTGGCGGAGCTCGGGGGAAAGCGGAAGTTTGGACAGCCTGATTTTCTCGCTACTTCGTAAATGGCCGCTCTCACTCAAAGCGGTCGTTCAGATATTGGAAAACCGATGTGATCGAGGGTCTGCTTTCAACCACAAGCGGTCAT
>CAWKOQ010000014.1:0-36796 GCA_963850825.1 uncultured Gammaproteobacteria bacterium
ATGTCACTGAGCCTCGGGCATTTCATCGTTTACTCGACTTGGTGCAGGAATATCCGGCGCATGTGCAAGTTCGGGTATTTCAAACTGATTCCGAGCTGGGCTTTCACCCAAAAGCGTATCTATTGCGCCAAGATTACCTGGGAGCGACCGCCTACATAGGTAGCTCAAATCTGACCAAACACGCCTTGCACAGCGGTGTCGAGTGGAATCAGCGAATTGAGGGTGGTCTCGATCAGCAACCCATAGCCGGCATTGCCGAGGAATTTGAGAAGCTCTTTGCGCATCGCAAGACAGCTCTTCTTAGCTCAGAGTGGATCGCTTCATACGTAAAACGCCGAAAGGTATCGCAGATCTCACTGACCGCTGTAGGTGTGGACGTAGACCTGGAGGTGCCTGCGGATGTTCCCGTGCCACATCCGATTCAGGTGGAAGCGCTGGTGGCCCTCAAAGACAGCCGCGATGCAGGCAATAGGGCAGGTCTCGTGGTTATGGCAACCGGACTGGGAAAGACCTGGCTAGCGGCCTTCGATAGTGTCGATTTTGACCGTGTTTTATTTGTTGCGCACCGCGAGGAAATTCTTAATCAAGCCCTAAACACGTTTCGTAAGATACGTCCGGATGCCAATCTCGGTTTGTACATGGGCGGCCAATACGACAAGGACGCGGATGTGTTGTTTGCATCCATTCAAACTCGGGCGAGCGAATCACCTTCGCCAATTCAGCCCAGAGCGATTCGATTACATTGTGATAGATGAGTTTCACCATGCCGCCGCGAACACCTATCGACGATTAATTGACTACTTCGAGCCCAATTTTATGCTGGGTCTAACGGCTACGCCGGAACGAACGGACGGTGGTGATCTATTAGCACTGTGCGGTGAAAACCTGGTATTTCGATGTGATCTAATTAATGGGATAGAGAGAGAGTTGCTGTGCCCATTCGCATATCTTGGTGTTCCCGATGAAGTAGATTTCTCGAATATACCGTGGCGCAGCGGTCGGTTCGATCCGCAGGCACTGGAGTTTGCCGTTGCGACCGAAAAACGAGCAGAGAACGCGTTTGAGCAGTGGGAGAAGCACGGTCAAAGCAGAACCTTGGCTTTTTGCGTATCGAAACCGACACGCAGACTTCATGGCAGAGTTTTTCGGTCGTCACGGTATAAGATCTGTCGCGGTGCACTCTGGCCCAAGCTCTGCTCCAAGGGTTCGCTCGCTTGAGGAATTGGAACGAGGTGAGCTGCAAGTTGTCTTTGCGGTCGATATGTTTAATGAAGGTGTCGACGTTCCTACGATTGATACGGTCATGATGCTTCGCCCAACCGAATCTAAGATTCTTTGGCTGCAACAATTCGGACGAGGACTGAGGCGCGCCGCGAGTAAGTCACGACTAAATGTTATTGACTATATTGGTAACCATAAGACATTCCTAAAAGTTCCTGCATTGTTATTCCCGAATGTTGGAGATCATGTTGGCGAAGTGAGACGCGCACTCGCAGATGTGGAAGCTCGGGGAGCTTCAGTTGCCGCCCGGGTGTTCGGTCCAATACGAGTTAGAGGCGATCAAGATTCTGGAGGAACTCGCGAAGCCTCTACCGCTACCTGAGCAGACTATTCATTGGTATCAGTCTTTCAGAGAATTACACGGGCGGCGGCCGAGTGCGAGTGAGGCTTATCACGAGGGATACGATCCCAAGAGTCTTAAAAGACAATTTGGTTCGTGGTTAAACTTCGTGAAAAGCGAAGGCGATTTGTCGCCCGAAGAGGCGGCCGTATATGACGCGCAAAAGGATTTTCTTGATGCTCTGGCAGTTACGCCAATGAACAAAAGCTTCAAGATGGTGACATTGCTCGGCATGATTGCTAAAGAGCAGTTTCCAGGGTCGATCAAGATCCAAGACCTTGTGCCTCAAGCAACCCGAATAGCGAGTCGTATACGAATTCTCCAAGATGAATTTGGTTCATCACTGCAAAACGTAGCAAGCATGCAGGGATTATTGGAGTCGAATCCGATTGCTGCCTGGGTAGGCGGTATGGGAATGAATGATAAGGAGTACTTTTCCTTTGATGACGGCATCTTTAGCAGCTTCGAGATTGATGATTCCATGGCCGAGTCGCTGCGAGATCTAACCCGGGAGATTTGCGACTACAGGTTGGCCCAATACCTGGATAGGCTGCCGGGAGAGGGCAAAGGCGCTCGTCAGTTTGTCTGCAAAGTTAGTCACTCTGCTGGTAAGCCAATTATCTTTTTGCCTGATCGAGAGAAAAATCCCGAAATTCCCAACGGCTGGACTGCCAGTAGTGGTGGGCGACCAGGAGTATCAGGCGAATTTCGTGAAGATAGCGATTAACGTCCTTCAACAAGAAGGTGCGGACGATAACCAGTTGCCGAGCATCCTTAGATCATTTTTCGGTGAAGATGCCGGATTACCGGGCACGTCTTATCGAGTGAAATTCGAGCTGCAGGATGGTAAATACCGGCTAACGCCCATTCAGATTTCCGCCATTGGTCCTGAACTCTGGAAAGACTACATGCGGGCGGAAATACCTGTTCTCTGGGGCCTTGAGTTCAATTCGGCCAGGTGGAACCAAGGTTTCGTTCAGCAAGACAAGCATTTATTCCTTCTGGTTTCGCTAGATAAGCAGGGTATGGCTGAGGCACATCAATACGCGGACCAATTCCTATCTACGGACACGTTTCAATGGATGAGTCAAAACCGAACGAAGCGAGATTCGGCGCCTGGTCGTCGTATTGCTAACCATGAGAAAGACGGTACGAAAGTTCATTTGTTCATTCGTGACAAGCGTAAAACACCTGCCGGCAAAGCCTCCCCATTTGTTTATTGTGGCGACGTGCGCTTTGTCGATTGGGATGGTGACCAACCAATAAAGGTAACGTGGCGGTTGGGCGAGCCATTGCCAAGCAGTCTTTTGCAACGTTTCGGCGTAGACGGGTTATGAACGTTTGCCGGTGACGTCTAGATCTCAATATCTGCTATCGAGGCGTCAAACTAGACGGTGTACTTCGCGAAACGCGAAGATGCATGAGTTACGAGGCCCGGCTCAGCGTTGCATGAGCCTGAGCCGCCGCGCCGTCATAGTAGAAGTCCAAATCAGGACTCTGGCCGCGGCAGCCCGCAACCACCTCGTTGCTCCACCTGACGTACTGCTGCTGCCGTTCTGGCGGCCAACCTTCCGGTGGTGATTTGATCATGTCGGTGATATTCGCGATCTTATCCGCCAGCTTGATCACCTTCGCTCTCGGTGACAGGTGCGGCGCATGCTCAATCTGCAGCCGCTTGCGTACATCCTTGTCGAGTTTCTTATCGTCGGTCACTTCCATGACCAAATTTCGAACGGAGCGACCGAAGTGCTCCTCGATCTCCTCGGGGGTTGCGTCCGTGTCTTCGACCGTGTCGTGCAACATGCCGGCCTGCAGGGCCTCGATGTCGGTTATGCCACCGACCGTGGCCATCAGGTTGACGACCATGATCGGGTGGTTGATGTAGGGCGTGCCCAGGGCATCCTTCCTTTTTTGGCCGCGGTGCTTATCGGCGGCGAACACCGTCGCCTCCATCAGTGCCGGGATGGCAATGCCGGCCTCAGTCAGTTTCATTTCATTCATGGTGATATCTCCTCGCCCACGCGGGCGCACTCGTTGCTGTTTCCGGCCCACGGCGAGGTGTTGGCCTCTCGGGCCGGCGTTTCTTGCTGCCTTTCGGCAGCGGTTTTCGTTTCGGGTTTTCCGGCGATCCGCCGGAGGGCTTTGTTACACAGTGTGTAACGGAGACTGCTGTCTCGTTCGGGAACGGCCAATGAGGCTGAATTTTCTGGTTCCCACAGCTGCATACTGCCACCATCGGATTGGTTTCAACAGCTACCAATTCGAACTGACAGGCGTATAATTAACGGAACGCATCAAGAGCGAGCCTCGCAGAATCAGCGCGGCTCCACCAACCTGCCTACCCGGGCAAGGTGGTACCCGAAAGGGGATGTGGCCGGACCGGCAACCAAGCGGGAATCGTTCCAGGTTGTCCATCCGGTGTGTTTGTTAACGCATTGGAGGAACTGTTATGTCTGCACAAATCATCAATCTCGATTCGCGGCGCGAGCCACAAAAACCGGAACATTGTCCACATTGCAAGAGCACGGAACATCGCCGAGATCGTTTACGGCTATCCGAGCGACGAGCTGCTGCATTCGAATGATGACAATGTCATCGTCGGCGGCTGTGTGGTCGATGTGGATTCACCGAATTGGCGCTGCAAGCAATGCGGCAGGGGGATCTAGTCATGTCTAAAGAGAACGGCAAGAACGGCAAAAATGGCAATGGCGCACCGAAACGCATGCACCGGCGAAGGCTGAAGTTCTCTGAACTGCCCGAGGATCACCCGTTGAGGAATCGAGGTTATGTGGTCGGCGGGACGATATTGAAACCGAGGAAGAAAACCATTCACTGATTAAGCAACAAATCACGCATCCAGAGAGAGCTGACGCTCCGCCAACCTGCCTCCCGGGCAAGGTGGTTACCTCGCAGAGGGGATGTGGCCGACCCGGCAAACAAACGGGCCAACCTTCATCAATGTCAGCTTCCTGTGTGATTTTCATTTATCCATCGGAGGCACCAACATGAAATCATCAAGCAAGAATACGAATATATCCGCAGCCAATACGCTCCATTCAGTCACCGACTGGCAGCCGCGGCCAGAGTTGTTGCAGGCAATGAAGGCAATCGGCTCGTTCGCAGCTGCTGAAGAAAACGCCATCATCACTGACCGGGAGATTTCCTTCGACGGTCGCGTTGGACGTACAACGATCACGGCATCAAACGTTGATGTTCTGACTGTCGATGGGTATCGGATTTCCGAACGAATTGATGTTCGGACGCCCTTGCCCATTCTCGATGGCTTTACGGACGAGCAAATTACGCTTGCCAACACGTTGACGACAACGGGCGCAATCGTGCGCTATCCCGGCGACGAGCAATGGGTGCTCGCCAGTGGTCTGCCGATCTTCGAGGTCGATACCGTTGCGTTAGCTGACCTCTACACACCCCTGGTAGCGGATACTGGCTGGAGCCAGGCCCTTGGCGTGCTTGCCGTAATGCGCTACTGCGTTGATTCGGCTTCACCCGGACCGGTGGATATCGGTATCCCGCACTGGGACGAACCGTGCTTCTGGAAAGCGAACGAGTTCGAGTTCGCCGCCGAAATAATGAAGCGCCAGGGTATTTTCTGTAACGCAAGTGAGTCGGGCCTGACGGCGGAGTTCCCATGGGAGAAAGGGGCCACGAGTGCCATGCTCGGCGACTGCACCAGCCTGCTGACATTTCAGACAGATCTGTCTCATCCGGTGGCGGGTAATGGTTTGTTCTTCAGGCTGGCTTTGCCCTTGAGTCTCGACTAAAGACGAGCTGGCCGAGTGCGCCAACTACCTGAACGTGTTCGAGACGACGGGATCCGATACACCACCCTTCTTCGGTGCGTGGTGCAGTCAGATGGAAGACCGGACACTCTCTTATGCGGGCTTCTGGCCGAACTGCATGTTCCGGCGCGGCACGGTCCTGAACATTGCAAGCTGGTGCAAGACCAGGAGCAAGATTGCGAGGCAGGCGCTTGGGAACCGGTGATGACGGTGCAATACTGCGGACAGTTTACTTATTTAAGAAATGAGTAAACTGTCCTCCGAATCGATACTGAGATTTCGCGATGAATAAAAGTCTGTACAACACAGAATTAACGAGCACATGCGCCCGTAGGTGGATCAATCGAGGAGGGCTGATCTTGCATAAAATTGTTGTGGTGATATGGACTATGTTCGTTTTGGTCGGCTGCGAGAAGGAGCGGACCGCGTCCCAGCCTTCGGCTGATGCCGTTTTTGACAACGGACGAATCTGGACCGGCGATCCGGTGCGACCTTGGGTCGGCAGTATGGCAGTCCAGGATGGCAGAATCGTCGCTATCGGTGCGAGTGGAGAACTTGAAGCCTGGCGTGGAAAAGACACAGAATTCCACGATCTTCTAGGGCAGCTGGTCACTCCCGGATTCCAGGATTCCCATCTACATATCATGTACAAAGCATCGGCCCAAGTCGACTTGGCAGGGGCTGAAACGTTGAAAGAGCTTCAGCAACGTATTCTCAATTTTGCCGAGGCCAACCCTGAAACGCCTTGGGTTTTGGGTTTCGGTTGGGGATATGGTGCTTTCCCAGACCAACGCCCACTGGCTTCATACCTCGATTCTGTGGTTTCGGACCGGCCGGTATTTGTCAGCTCGCGGGATGGCCATATGGCACTTGCCAATACGATTGCGATGCAGCTGGCATCCATCGATGGAGCTACTGCCGATCCTGAAAATGGGCGAATAGTTCGCACAACGGATGGTGCAGCAACCGGTGAATTACAGGAAGCCGCCAAGAATCTGGTTAGTGACCTAATTCCGGCGCCTACTGAAGAAGAGCGTTATCAGGCTCTCTTGGAAAATATGCGGATCGCTGCTGCTAATGGCATGACGGCCTTTCATGAAGCGGGCGTTACACCAGAAAACATTCCCCTTTTTGAGCGGGCGGAAGCTGAAGGGCGAATTCTGCAACGGGTGGAACTGGCCCTTCGGATGGTTACGACTGAGGATAGAAATGTCGCTCCGGTGAAAGCGGCTGAATCGCACATCGCCACAGCTATATCTCTACGCGATCGTCTGAACGGCCCATTCGTACGATCGCGCTCGATCAAAGGCATGCTTGACGGCACAATTGACGCCGCCACAGCTAGCATGTTCGAAACCTATGTTGGTACGGACACATCGGGCATACCATTTTGGGAGCTCGATAACCTGAAGAAAATTGTTGCTATGTATGACAAAGCAGGTTTTCAGGTAATACTTCACGCGATTGGTGACCGGGCGATTTCTGAAGCCCTCGATTCTTTTGAGTATGCCAGGACGGTAAATCAAACGAGGGACAACCGTCACCGGGTGGAGCATGCTGAGATGCCGCGCGTTGCTGACCTTGCGCGATTCCGGGAAATGAATGTTATCGCCTCGACCCAACCAATGTTCGCCTATCCGGACAGTACAGTTCTGGAAAATTTTGCGGTACTTCTGGGCCATGACCGGGCGCGACATGCCGATAACTTTGCGTTGTGGGATCACGCCGGCGTCCATCAGGTATTTGGTAGCGATCATCCGGTTATGACACTTTCTGCGCTCAAGGGAATTGAAGCCGCAGTTACACGCATGACTGAATCGGGCAACCCGCTTGGCGGTTGGTATCCTGAAGGGCGGATATCGGTCGACGCCGCTCTGCGCCACTACACAATCGATGCCGCCTGGGGAACCCACGACGACCAAGATCGAGGCTCGCTCGAGGTCGGTAAATACGCAGATTTTGTTGTGCTTTCAGAAAACATTCTGGAAATCGACCCGACCTTGATTTCCGAGACTAACGTGCTGAAGACAGTCATGCATGGTCGTGTCACCTTTGATGCAACAACAGGCCGAACTGCCGACGTAGCAGTTGGCGCGAAGGGAATGCCTGGCCAGTATTAATAGTGTTCCCGTACCATTCCAACAGTGGCCGTGTTGAATTTCGGGACTATCGTTGCCACGAATGGAGGTCAGCCGGAGAGATGTTCACCAGGTTCGAGCATGAGACGATCGTCGCAAACGGCATAAACATCCATTGCCGTATTGGCGGAAGCGGCCCGGCGCTCTTGTTGCTGCATGGGCATCCACAGACGCACTTTATTTGGCACAAGATCGCCGATCATCTGGCAACGCAATATACGGTAGTGGCGGCTGATCTCCGGGGATATGGCGACAGCGATAAGCCCGAGCAGACGGAGAGCGCATCCAACTATTCGAAACGGGTCATGGCGCAGGACCAGCTGGAATTGATGTCGCAACTTGGCTTTCAACGATTCTCGATAATGGCGCACGACCGAGGTGCGCGTGTCGCGCATCGGATTGCACAGGATCATCCTGACTCAGTTTTGAGAATGGTGTTATTGGATATCGCGCCAACATTAGCGATGTACGAGCAGACGAATCAGGAATTCGCAAGAGCCTACTGGCATTGGTTCTTCCTGATCCGGCCAGCGCCATTGCCTGAATTGCTGATCGAGAGCGATCCGGAAGGTTATCTTCGGGGCATCATGGGCGCCCGATCCTCAGGACTGCGGCCGTTTTCGGATGAAGCTATGGCTGAGTATCTGCGCTGTTTAAAGTTGCCCGGTGCAGCGACGGGTATTTGCGAAGACTATCGTGCCAGCGCGGGGATTGATCTCGACCACGATCGGGCGGACGTCGATGCGGGCAGGAAGCTTGAGTGTCCACTGCTCGTCCTGTGGGGTGAACAAGGGACCGTTGGTCGTTGCTTTTCGCCACTGTTCGAGTGGGAGTCGGTTGCGAATGACGTTTCAGGTGTTTCGCTGCCGTCGGGGCACTATATTCCGGAAGAAGCTCCAGAGTTGCTACTGGACTACTCGCTGAAATTTCTCGCTCCATGAAATTCAGAGATAGGCGATGTTCTCGAATCGAAAGCAAGTCGTCAAACGGGCAACAGAAAGTAAAGGGGTCGAACCGAATTTATCGACACTCTAAAAATCGGTTCGACCCCTTAATCGCGAAAACAACAAGACGACACTCGACGCTCCCAAATGCGGTTCGACCCCTTTACTATTGGCACCCATGCGAACGGTAGCAGCTCAGCTTAAGACACACGTCAAGGGAACCACCTTGATGCTTCTGACGAGCGTGTCTTCCTTCAGGTCAATGATTACGAACCCGTTGGCACCCATGCTACGAAGTCTTTTATGAACCTGCTTGGCAAGGTTCATCTCATTAGTGGTCCGGAAACGATTCTGGGAAATCGAAAACGGAATTCCCTTCCGGCACCGGCCATCCTCAATGTTGGCGGTGCCATAGGATTCGTCAACTTCCTGGTAGGGGAAATTGTGCTCAACGAAGGAAACGAATTCATCTGCTTCAACTGGTGCTGCGAATATTGCGCACAAGACGATGAAAATAGTTTTGGAGAAAATGTGCATGGCGTTCCCTGCAAGAGCACATGATTAGAATAGATCTTAGCGGAACGATGCCTGTGAGGTCGTTGAAGTTTGTCACAATTCGACTGGCTTAGATTTGGATAATACGACTTCTTCCGAGCGCCTCGCCGCGATTGTGCGATTCACGTCACAAAAAAATGGCTGTGACATCCGTTTCTATGAATAGAGTAATTCAGATCAATTGGGGTCGGTGTAAAAACCAGGTTATTTCCCAGCAAAATGTTCTGTCGCGTTACGTTGAGTCACGATGGATAGCGAAAGCCGGCCACTGAAAATCCGCTAATCCATCACGTAGTACCGCAACCTCACCTATGCGCAAGATACCGATACACCGGCCAGGACACGGCTACCATTGCCACTGCGTACAATGCCGTCTCCCGTTCGACGTACCCCTGAAACAAGGTAACAATCGTCCATCCTGTCAGGCACACGATCGTACTGTAAGGATGGCCCCACGCCTGGTACGGGCGCTCGGCATCAGGTTCGCGCTTGCGCAGGATGAGAACGCCGACAATCATTGCCAGGTAAAGCGGTACAAAGAAGAACACGCAAAGCAGCAACAGGAAATCAAAGCCACCAACCAGAATCAGGCCAACGGAAAGCAGCCAGGTAATCACGACGGCAGCCACCGGGTTACCGCCCTTGCCGATCTTTTGTGCTCGCCGCGTTGCTAGACCGTCGGTTGCAAGCGCGTGAAGAATACGCGGTCCACCCATGTATTCCAGATTCTGATGACTCAGCAATATGAGGATGGCGGCGACAACAATCAGGCTGCCCGCTGCAGGGTAATTAGCAAGTTCAAGTGCGCGCGCCATAGCCAGATCGCTACCTGCAAGCGCAGCTAAATCCGTGCTTTTCACGAGTGCGGCATTTAGCAACATATACAATGCGATCACGACAACCATCCCTTTGATGCATGAGCGCGCTGCTGCTCCGGCACCGCCCTTGGTCTCGCCACTAAAGTAGGATGCATAAAGCCATCCGTCGTACGTGAATATGATTGTCGCAATCACCAGGCTCCAGTCGCTGAGAGCATTGTTGCCTGGCGCCAGTTCCGTCGTACCGGCTGCTGGCGCTTCGACAAAAAACAGCACCAGCGACAGGACAACAATGACCAGTCCGATCAAAGTCGTCGCGAATTCCTGTATCAGCGCGCCCAGACGGATTCCGCGCAGCTGTATGGCCGCGAACACTGTCGTCGTGACGATAGCGAGTTGCGTACGCCACTCTGCCGCTTCAGGAAAGAGAACCGCGACAAACTCGATGATGACCACCGCCTTCAAGGCGAGATCGGCGGCGAAGCTCATCCAGTCAACCCAGCCGATAACGAAACCGGCGTAAGGACCATAAGCGCGACGAACGAGTGTGTAGGCGCCGCCCGAGCGCGGCGTTACGCTGAGCAACTCGGCGACGACGGCGGTACTCAATAATACAAACAGACCACCAAATAGCCAGAGTGCAAGATATAGATAGGGGTCGGTTACGACCGCGGCAATTTCACCGGGGCCGCGCAGTATGCCGAGGCCGATGACGCCGCCAACGACAACTGCAAGCACGAATCTGGCGGGTAGCGTTCGTGCCAAATCCTGTGCCGTCATATTGCGATCGACGCCGGTATCGACTAAAAGCCTGAGACGCCGCTCGGGTACGCCACCGCGTCGCCTTCAATGTGCCCGTGTTTTTCGACGTGCTGAATAGCGTCTTCCATGACTTGCAGTCCTTCACGAAGCACGGCTTCCTGCATGTTGAGCGCGGGGTACATTCGAATCGTGTCCTCGCGATCAGAGATCGACCACACGCCATTCTCGAGCATCTTTCCGCGAACGGCCCGCGCCGTCCACCAGTCTTTTTCATCGACGCTGGCGGATTCGGGCTTGCCGAAACTCACGCCGAGCAGCAAGCCGTTGCCGCGCGCCTGGCGCACGATACTGTACGACTCCCACCTCTGCATGATGTCAGTAGCGATGTCACCGAGCCGCTTCGCGTGCGCCACGATATGGTCCCGCTCGAAGATCTGCAGTGTCTTGATCGCTGCGGCGCATCCTGCAGGCATTCCGGCAAATGTCGAGCCGGAATTGAATTCGGTGTTGTCGCCCATAATGTCATCGCGCGCAGAGATTCCACACAGTGGGGCAATGCCGCCGGACAGGTTCTTTCCGTACACGAGGATGTCGGGCACGACGTCATAGTGCTCAACGCCCCACATGCGGCCGGTACGACCCAGCCCCGTCAGCACCTCGTCAGCGATCATCAGCCAGTCGTTCTTGTCACAGATGTCGCGAATGCCCGTTAGGAGACGTGTTGATGGAATCCAGTTGCCGCCCTCGGCGAGACCGGGTTCAACGAGGATACAGGCGATATTGTCGCGTGCCTGCAATACAGGAAGGAATGTGGTTGTCGAGGTACCAAAGGCAGTACTCGGTGTATTGATCCTCGCTCATCCCTGCCGGAATTCCCTCGCTGTACGGGTAGGGCGCCTTGATAACGCCGCCGCCCCAACCTTCGAGATACTTGCCATAGCTGCCGTCGAGACCACTCATGACTTTCGTGCCGAGGCTCATGCCGTGGTAGGAAGAACCGAATGTAATGATGTAGCGCCGCTTCGTGTGAGTGAGGGCCAGGTGGACGGCAGCTTCAGCCGCCTCGGTACCCGACACCTCGTAATTTGTTCGTGGCAGCGCCTTGCCCGGCATGATGTCGGCGAGCATTTCGGCCAGGTCGTAGCGTAGCGGGTGGTCGTAATGGAAGCCAAAGCGCCGGTTGGCCGCATCGACAACCTCGAGAATCTCGGGATGACAATTGCCGAGCGGGTTTGTCGCCCAGCCATTCTGGAAATCGATGTAGCGTTTGCCGTCCAGGTCCCAGACGAAGTCGCCCTCCGCTTTGTCGATAACGATCTGCCGTACCGGCCGAAAGCCGCGTTGCCCGGCTCGCTCCATTTCGGCATCGAATCTCAAACCGTTCTTGAAAAGCGGAATGCCGCGTTCGAGCGCCGCGCGCGTTTTTTTACCCGGGAAACTGTCATCCACAATGGTCACCCTCGAAGAATCTGCAGTCGCAGTTTGGCACAAGACTGGTGAAGAAAAGAAGCAAACCCAATCTCCACGGACCAAGCTTGATGTTGGACTACGATTGGACCGCCACAGGTGATGGATATAGTGCGGGAGTTTTGCGTGATTGGGCTGTGCATTGTTGTGCATTGTGGGGCAAATCGAGTAACGGACGCCCCGGTAACCCATTGAAATATTGCGCCTCAGACGAACCAGCGTGCGACTGAAAATCCGCGTGTCGGTGGTTCGATTGATTCGGATAGGCTTTGGCCGACCCTCACCCTTCGGGCGGCTTCGCCGTCTTAGTTCGCTTCGCGAACTGATCCGCCCCTGGCCACCACTCGTTTTACGCACCCGCAGCTACTGCGACCATCCTCCCACCCATCCTGCACAGGCTCAACGTTGTCACTTTTAAGTCGATATTTCAGTGGCTTAAGCGTATACTGTATATATTCACAGTAACCATGTTCGCAACGGAGGGAGCCGTGCAAAACGCCACTATCAGCCCGATTTCAGATGTCCATCCTGTCCCCACCGAGGCAGAGCGACTGGGTGAGCAAATTACCGAACTCTGCAGTTATCTCTACGCAGCCGAGGCCCGTTTACTGGCTTTGATCCGCGAATTCGATGAGCAGGAGTGCTGGGCGGAGCAGGGTTTTTGCTCCTGTGCCCACTGGCTCAATTTCAAATGCGGCATCGGCATGAATGCGGCACGGGAAAAGGTGCGGGTGGCCAGAGCGCTGGCGAACTTGCCCAGGATCGAAGCAGGTCTGTCAAAGGGCGAACTCAGTTACTCCAAGGTGCGGGCGATGACGCGCATTGCCGATGCAAGCAATGAAGACTACCTGATGATGATTGCGAATCATGGCACCGCGCATCACGTAGAAAAGTTGGTCGCAAAGTATCGCAGTGCCAAGCGGGTCGAAGAGGCGGCCGTTGCCGAGGAGAAGTATCGGGATCGTGAGCTCAGTCACTATTATGATCATGACGGTTGCCTGGTCATCAAGGCACGCCTGCCGGCCGAGCAGGGCGCTCTGATTGTCAAAGCGCTCGAGATGGCGGCGGAGAAAAGTTTTGTGGCCGATTCTGATAGCAAAGGGCAGCCGGTCGCGGCCCGCCGCGCCGATGCGCTGGCTAATATCGCCGAGACGTACATGAACAACGACGAGTCCTCCGGTTCCACGGCCGACCGCTACCAGGTCATAGTGCACGTTACCGCGGAAACGTCTGAACTGGAGGACGGCCCCCACGTTACCGCGGAAACGTCGCGGCGAATTGGCTGCGACAGCTCGATCGTCTCCATCAAAGAGGACGAGAACGGAGAACCGCTCACCATCGGGCGCCGCTCCCGGTCGATTCCACCAGCGATGCGCCGGGCATTGCGTGTCCGCGATGGTGGTTGCCGCTTTCCGGGCTGCACCCACACTCGATTCGTCGATGGTCATCACATTAAGCACTGGGCTGACGGCGGTGAGACCAGTTTGGACAACCTGGTTTTACTGTGCCGGCATCATCATCACCTGGTGCATGAAGGCGGCTTTAGCTGTGAGAAGTCGGCGGACGGCGACGTCTACTTCAAAGATAAACAACGACTCACTTTGCCAGGCTGGTCTGAGCTTCCCAGGGTTGCTACTGACCAGGAGTTGCAGCGCTGGTTGAATGACGAATTCTTCGAAGCGACCGCGGACAATGAAGGCTGCAACGCCAAGTGGTACGCCGGCGAGCAGATCGATTGGCAGATGGCGGTGTCGGCACTCATGCAATGAAACTGCACGTCCTCAGCGACTTTCAATAAGTTAGGGGTCGAACCGGTTTTTGGAATATCAATAAATTCGGTTCGAGCCCTTAACTAAAAGAAGACGCTCGCAGTGTCTGCGTGGGAAGCAGGCTGATATGCTCAGTATCCATACATGGCCCATGCCCTAATTCAAGGTTACAGTCGATACGGGACTTTGCTTTCTAGTTGTTATTGAAAGCATCAACAAGCGAACCAACGGTTAGTACATTATACAAGGCACCAACATCATGAAATTCAAAGCATTGACATGCGGTGTTATTTTCACACTCATATCCTCAATTGCGTCCGCACAATTGGTTAAGAAGGACGCGACTGCTGCGCGACACTATTTTGACGACGACGGCACAATGCGCATCGCAATCGCCAAACAGCTGCAACGCCCGTCATCGGGTGGCGGCAAAAATGCCATTGATGGTCCTGATGTTATGGCCAATGGTGGCATTCAGGATTTGCTTAGAGACATGAATGCTACTGTCCGTGTTTCAAATGCCGAACTTTCAGAACGCGAAAAAACGGAATATGGCAATTGGCGAAAAATGGGGTATGCCAATGGTCGTCTTGCAGACAACATCATGCAAAACGAAGCTGATGGATATTTTACGGTCGCTTTCCTGGCCAGTTGTCCGTCATCACTGGGTGTTCTTGGTGGCTTGCAGCAGTCATTGACGTCTACCGATACATCGGCGGTCAGCATTTTGTGGCTGGATGCCCACGCCGATTACAACACGCCTGAAACCACCCGCTCCGGCTCCATGGGCGGCATGCCGCTCGCCATCGCAAATGGTCTGGCTTTGCACCAGGTGCGCCGCGATTCAAAATTGGATCCGCCACTTCCCGCCACTCACATCGTCACTGCTGGCCTGCGTGATGTCGATCCACTGGAGCAACATCTGCTGGACGTAAACCGTATTGAAAATATCACCGTCGACGATATCCGCGGTCTTACACAGAATGTCTATGATCAAATGGATGCGCTTAGCGCCGTATCAGACAAGATCTACGTGCATATCGATCTCGACATTCTCGATGCCAAAGAAGTGCCGTTTCACAATTACCCGACAGAAAACGGCCCGACCAGTCATGAGCTCGCCGCAATGTTCAAGGAGATCTTCGCCAAATACCCGAAGGCAGCCGCCATTGGTTTTGCCTCAATCCCGGCAAATGATCCGGGCGACATCACACTAAAAGCTGTCAACCGCATGGTCATCGGCGCTGTCGATGGAATAAAAACACGCGAAGGCGGGATGTAATCGCGCCGTTGAGAGACGCATAATAAATTCTGAGACCAGGGGTCGAACCGAATTCACTAATTTATTCGGTTCGACCCTTATTTTTGTTGATTTAACTAGCGGAAATAGTACCGAGCGCCGATGGAGATCAGGTCTGCATCTCCCCCGAGCTCCACGCTGAGTCCTGCGGAGAACTGGCGGGTGAAATAGTAGTCGCCGGCCATCTCAAGGTAAACGTCACTGTCATTGAGATTGATGTAGTTCACAGAACCGCGAACCTCGAACTGCGGCGCGAGAAGGCCGCGCATGCCGCCCGAAAATGCAATGCCGCTCTCGTCCGATGAGCCGCCCGGCGTATCGACGTCTGCGTTCACGAATCGCCCGGTTGCGACGATATCCCAGTCCGGCCTGTAGTTCCAAACATAGCCGCCACCAATCTCGAAGATGTCGAGGTCGACGTTACTGTTGAAGTCGGCGCTGGTCAGGCCGCCGAGGATGATCCAGTTGTTACCGAGATCGTACGACCCGTTGAAACGAAAACCGTCGCCGCCATTGTCGTCATAATCGACTAAGCGTAGTTCCGCATACGTGTAACTAAGGTCAACTGTCGGCGCAGCGTTTGTCTGTGCAAACGCAGTGCTGTGAAATAAAAAAATAACGGCCAGACCGTAAATTGTCTTCATGGTGTGCTCCAAGGGGTTAGCGAAGTGTGGTCGGCTGAATGGTTGCGACCGATTGCGCCGCGCATACTACCGGCCATGCAAATCCATTGTCCACTCGCTTTGATTGAGCAGCGCCAAACAGGTTCACACTTCTGCTAACCAATTGTTTGTGTACGATTTACGGTGATGAGCCCGGTGTCGCTATCTGGCGTCACTGTGCCTGATAAATGCACTATCGGCGCAACCATCGGTGCGCACATACGTCGGCCGGGTTAAGGGGTCGAATGGATTAAGGGGTCGTGGGTTATGGGGTCGAACCGACTTTTAGGCGTGTCGAATAAATCGGTTCGACCCCTTATTGTTTTTTGCAGGTCACCGACAGCCAACAGGAAAAGGTGTCAGGTTTATTCGTGTAGTCCTGCGCCCGCCCCTTTGCGAAAGAGCATGAGAAATAAACCTGACTCCGTTTTTGCTCACCTTCATACTCTGCTTGCGACTCCTGTAGACTGCTAAGTCCTTTTACAAACACATATACGGAGATCGTCGGATGCCAATCCATTTCGCGCACTCAATGGTCATTGTATTGTTCGCCTGCGGTGCTGCAACAATCGCGTCGGCGCAGCAGGCATCCGAGCTCTCCCAGGATGTTGAGCAACGAGTAATCGATGTCGAGGCAGAGGAGTCGCGTGATGAAGCGATCCAGCAGCGCATCGAGAATATTTACTCGCAGATCGGCTCACTCGTCGAAGTCACCGTCGAGGTGAAGGAAGGGGTCGTCACGCTCGGTGGCCAGACTGCGAACGAGGCGCAGGCACAGCGGGCGGTGGAGCTGGCCGAGCGCGTGGCTGGCGTTGTCACGCTCGAGGAGAACATTGCGCGCACGCTGGATGTCGAAGACAACCTCGCGCCCGTCGTGGATGACCTGAAGAGTAGTGTGCGGGACTTCCAACGGGCATTGCCGCTGCTTGCAATTGCGGTGGCCATCCTGCTGATTGTGGCCTGGCTGGGTCACCGTCTCGCCAAGTGGAAATCTTTTTGGGATCGGATCGCGCCGAACCCCTTCCTGGGCGACCTGATGGCGCATGCGGTGCGCATCATCGCATTCATCGTCGGGCTGATCATCGCGCTGGACCTGATCGGCGCATCTGCCCTGATTGGCACGATTTTGGGTGGCGCCGGCGTCATCGGTCTCGCGATTGGCTTCGCGGTCCGCGACACGCTGGAGAACTACATTTCCAGCATCATGCTCAGCCTGCGACAACCGTTTCGTGCCGGCGATTACGTGATGATAAATGCGCACGAGGGCATTGTCGTGCGCCTGACCTCGCGCGCCACGATCCTGATGACCACCGATGGCAACCACCTACGCATCCCCAATGCGGATGTGTTCAAGGCCGTCATTCTGAACTACACCCGCAACCCCGAGCGGCGCTTTACCTTCGAACTCGGCATTGACGCGAACGACGACCCGCTGGCAGCCATCAGCATCGGTGTGGCCGCGATCGAGCAGCTCGACTTCATCCTGAGAGAGCCCGGCCCCGCCGCCAAGATCGAGTCGGTGGGGGATTCCAACATCGTAATCTGGTTCGGTGCCTGGGTGAATCAGAGGCAAACCGACTTCGGTCGCGGCCGGAGCCTGGCGATACGCGCGGCAAAGGATGCGCTGGAGGACAATGGCTTCACCTTGCCCGAACCCATTTACCGGGTGCGCTTTGACGAGACGGCAGCGACGATCGGGCTGGGAACTGGATCCATAAGTGAAGCGCCAGTCGCGCGCAAGAGGGCGGTGGAGGTTGATGACGAGATTCTTGATACGCGGCCGGATGAGCATCTGGAGAGGATGGTATCCGAGGAGCGGGAGCAGGATGGAGTGGCGGATTTGTTGGATCAAAGCAAGCCGGTGGAGTGAGGAGAAGATAGGTGCGGAGATAGGTGCCCGAAGATAGGTGCCGGGCACCGACTTATCTGACCGAATTGGTCATGATTCCCACAGATTGACGCAATGGCGATCGATTCCCGTGGTCTTACCTTCGGAATTCGGCAGAAGCATTCCGTCGCTTACGCGTCATCCCTGCTGCCACACAGGATCAAGAGAATAGCCAGAATATCGGCAAACGAAAAATCAGAGCAAAGCTACTCGGCGAATAGTCAATTAGGTCGGTGTCCGGCACTGGAAGCTTTGCACCAAGATCATTTGATGTCAGTAACCAGGTTATGCTGCCCTCAGCTACGGCATCAAAAATCGGGAGCCGGAGCCCTGCACCAAGGTATACTTACAACGTCGGACGGCCCGGTCAGGTCGCACACCCGGCAGCGGTATTGGAAACAGGGGAAGGCGCTTTGACAGACAACAGCAGCGGGCTGGTCGACCAGCTGAACCGGGCTCTCGGCCTCGAGATGCGAGCAATAGTGATGTACGCTCACTATGCCGCCTACGTGAAAGGTATCTACCGACTCCATCTCAAACCCTTCTTCGAAGCCGAGGCCACCGAGTCGCTTGACCACGCGGCCACGGTTCGCCACGCGATCAATCAACTCGGCGGCATCGCCGTAACCGACCGCGACACGACGCCGATCGTCCATACGACCGACTACGAGAAGATGCTCCAGGAGGTCTTGCAGACGGAGACGGTAGCGGCGGAGACCTATCGGGGCATCCTCGACCATCTCGGCGACAACCAAGAGCTGTACGACCTAATCGAACAGATCTACTTCGCCGAGGTCCGGAGCATGGAGGAGCTGCATCAGCTTATCTGAAGGTTGAAGGAGGAATTCTGGGGACAGTTCACCTATTTCTCTTTCGGTCTGGCTTTGAAGATCACAATTTTTGGCCTGCTAAAACTTCCAGGCTTCTGACGATAACCTCATCACCGGCAGCTCCGCCAGTCCCAATGCGGCGCCTGATCGAATTCTTTTGATCGCAGCCAGATTGTCCCGCAAGGCATATGGGCCTAATTGAGTAAACTGTCCCCGGAATTCGGCTAAGAAATGAGTAAACTGTCCCCCGAATCGGATTCTTTAGTCAGCCAGTCGTTCTCCCCATCGCCATGCTTTCTAACCAGCGCAACTTTGTCCTCTACATTGATTTCGGTGTAACCCACAAACACTACCTTGATCTTGTCAGGATGTTTTTCGACTAAGTCGGCGACCAACTGAGGAAGCATTGCTTTGCCCTCAATCACATAATCCATTCCATCAATGAGCATACTGTCGATCATGCCTAGTAAAAAAGGCCCCATCTTTTCGGCAATTTCGTTTGGCCACAGTAGATGATGGATTTCATATTCGGGAATTCCATCATTAAACCCCATCATCAACCAATCAAGAGACAGGTATGGAATCTGGTTCTCCGTGAGGATCTTCTTTGCGATGAATGTCTTTCCAGACTTGGAGGTTCCACTTACAAGGAAAAGCATGTTAATCAGCAACCAATTAAGAATAGGAGATTCTATAGCATCGTTGAGCCGCGGCGGAGGCGCTCCGGATCGCGTAGTTGGCACAGAAAAGGCGTTGAACGTTGATCAAGAGCGAAATCTTGCGAAGTCTGTAACGTTAGGGTAAATAAATAGTAGGGATAAGTTGTCGAGCAGCTTACTAGTTGAGGCTGACTGGCGAGTAATTTGCGCCCTAACTCTGGATATGCCAACTTGACGAGTAATGCTGCAAAAGAAGAACAATAATGGCGCAAGACTCGGACAATGATCTGTTGAGGACAGGCGGCGCGCTTGATGTGCTTGCAGGTGTGGAGGCAGAAGCCAATGATCCGGTGCTGGGCCGAACCCTCGGTGACTATGAAATACTGGACCTGATTGCCGCTGGCGGTATGGGCCGCGTTTATCGTGCTCAGCGTGCTGACGGTAGTTTTGAGCGCGAGGTTGCTGTTAAGGTCTCCGCAACCAGCGGCCTGAGCGAAGAGCTCCGCTCGCGCTTTGCACAGGAACAAAGTGTACTAGCTGGCCTGAATCATCCAAATGTTTGCCAACTCTACGACGCTCGCGTCTCTGATGAGGGCTGGCCTTACATCGTTATGGAGCTGGTCGATGGTCAGACGATTGTCGACTATTGCGAGCAGAACGAGTTAAGTAGTGCGGAGCGGCTGCAGCTACTGATCGACGCAGCTGATGCGGTGGCCTACGCCCATTCACGGCTGGTCGTGCATCGCGATATCAAGCCGGCAAACGTAATGGTCAGTACAGATGGCCAGGTTAAGTTGCTCGACTTTGGTATCGCCAAGCTGCTCGAGTCGGAGCAGGCACTAACCCGTGCCACCCCACTGACACCAAGATACGCGAGCCCGGAACAATTGTTGGGCCAGCCTATTACGGTTGCCTCAGATATCTATCAGCTGGGGTTATTGATCTTCGAAGTTATGACCGGTAGTCCGGCCACCGCCGAAGCGTCGTTGACCGAGTCGATTCAACGCGCTGCCGATGGGCGTGGCGTCGCATTGCCAGCGTCACGCCGCTCGACACTCGAGAGAGAATGCGTGCTGATCATCGAGCAATGTCTGCGCGGAGATCCGGAGGAACGCTATCGTGGCGCGAATCGCTTACTGGATGACTTGACTGCCTTACGCGATGGCTACCCGGTTGCGGCCGCAGGTCAGGGCGGCGTTTACCGGTTTCGCAAGTTTCTTGGTCGCAACGTCGCCGCGACGTTGATAGCCGCGATTGCGACTGTTGCGGTTGTTGGCGGAACTATCGGCTACACCTACCAATTGAACGCGGCGCGCAAAGAGGCAGAACGTCAGGCTGCAGTTGCGGAGCGTGAAGCAGAGACTGCTGAGGAGGTGGTTCGTTTCTTGACCGATGTATTCGAGACCGCTGACCCGGTGAATAGCCGCGGTGAGAACGTGACAGCACGGCAACTGTTGGACAAGGGTGCTGCGGATATCGAAACCCTGTTTCCGGATCGACCGATATTGCGGGCACGGCTGCAGTTTGTAATTGGTGGTGTCTATCGTGAGCTGGGCCTGTTGCAGCAGGCGTTGCCGCTGGCCGAGTCGGCGTACGCTTTGCGAACTGAACACCTCGATCCAACGGATCGCCGTACGATGATTGCGGGAAATGACCTGGCCATCGTCTACGATCACCTCGATCGACCTGACGATGCCATCAAGATCTTTCAGGACGTGCTGGATCGCCAGAAGAACTCGATCGGTGTTGATGATGAAGAGACACTCAAGACAATGAACAATCTGGGTGCGGCGCTTTGGACGGCAGGACGTTCCGATGAGGCGATCCCGATTCTCGAAGAGACCTTGGAAGCGCGCCGCCGCGTACTGGGGCCGGATCACGATGAGGTCGGCTCCACGATAACCAATATCGGTGTCGCCTATGCCGGAATCGGCGACTTGGTAACGACCAGGCGGTACTTTGAAGAAGCGCTTGAGTTTAGTCGTCGTGTAGAAGGGGACGATGCACCGAGTACCGTCATCGCACTACTGAATATTGGAGCCCTGTTGACGAATGAAGGTTTTTACGACGACGCTCGGCCGCATCTCGAGGAAGCCTGGTCGTTAGGGCAGCGTGTACTGGGGCCCAGTAATCACATGACCCTGGCCGTAGGTCTCGCCAAAGCCGACCTCCTGCTTCGACCGCTCGACAAGCCCAGGACCAAGGACGACATTGACGCCGCGGAGGATCTGCTACTGAAACTGCAAACCGATGCAGAGGTCTCGATTGGCGAAGGTCACAATTATTTTGCATGGATCGAGGCAGGTAAAGGCGCCGTGCAACTGCATCGAGGGCAAGCGGAACATGCCCTGGTCGAGATGGATCAGGCGATGACAATCATCGCTATGGAACATGACGACGATCACTACCACACGGCGGGCCTGCGCGAGGACCGAGCCTTTGTATTGCTCGAGCTGGGACGCCTGCAAGAGGCGCTGGCAGACTATAATGCTGCTGACGAGTACTATCTCGCAACGTACGGTGCCGACAACTCAGACCGCCTGCAAAACCTGCAGGGCAAGGCTGCGGTACTTGCTGCGATGGGGGAGCAGGACACTGCCGAACAAATGATTCAGGAAAGTCTGGATATTCTATCCGCTGCTCTGGGCCAGGATCACCCGCGTACCCAACAGGCAGTGGAACGGCTGGCGGCACTCGGCACCACGAATTGATGCTGTCCTCCGAAGGCAGGGGTCACAGGTCTTCCGAACATTGGGGTCAGAGCAAAAACTAACCCAGTTATACTTTCTCTTCCCATCACATGATTTTTAATTTGACGCCCAATCATTGAGGAGAAGACGTAGTCGTGAACGAAATCAAATGCCCACATTGTGGGAAAGCTTTCCAAAAAAGGGGTCGAACCGCAATTTTCATCAATTTCGGTTCGACCCCAATTAACTTTTAGGCTTTATACGAATATCTCGAAATCGAATCAGGCCACCGTTATTCTGGAAAGCGATTGGTCCGGATGTGTAGGTATCATCATCGAGGTCCGCGACAAGAGTGCCGTTCAGGTGGACGACGATACGCGTCCCCTCGGCCTTGATTTCGTATTTATTCCACTTTCCGCCGGCGACGACTTGCACCAGGGGTGGCGAGAAACGAATGATGGCACCGGTACGGTTGTCCGGGTTCTCATTGGTGTCGTAGATATTGATTTCGTAGCCGAAATCGGCGCCGATTCTCTCACCACTCTGGTTGCGGATGTAGACGCCGCTGTTGGCATCCATGCTGGGCCAGAATTCCAGCTCGAGCTCAAAGTCGCCGTAATTATCTTTCGTGACTAGGTAACTCCCGGTATAGCCGTCGGCTTCAACGTAATCATCAATAATGATCCACTGGGCTTCGCCGAGGGTATTGAAGCTGCCCAGGTTAGAGCCGTCGAAGAGGGTGGTCCACTCTTGGGCAAAAGTGAATTGGGATGTTGTGAGGGCGAGTGTGACTAGTAGTGATTTGAACAAGTGGTTCATTGCACCTTCCGTCTGTCATGTTGTTGCATGAAGAATAGCTGAAGTTTAGGTTCAGGCGCGAATACCCAATGGATAGTGGTATTGGGGAAATTAGGGTGGAACCGCAATTTTCACTAATTTCGGTTCGACCCCAATAAACCAGGCTTGTGCGTCGGACTATTTTCGTACAGAGGAAGCGGTGACTGACTCTGGAAGGATTGGCAAACTAATTCTCGCGCGAATGAGTCACCGCGAGTTTGACGAAGTCGAATGCCGACAAGATGCCTACTATGGCTTCGCCCTCTATCACGACAAGGTGATGCACATGTTCATCGAGCATCTTCTGACCCGCATCCGCAATAGAAGTTGCTGGCTGTACGGTAGCCACCTTTGGGCTGGCGATTGAATGCACCTTTACAAAGAAAGGGTCGTCTCCCGTGGAGTCAAAACGACTGATATCGGACTTCGTGACGATTCCAACTATTTTGTCCTGATCGTCAACCAGCGGCGCCCCGCTGATGTTCTGGGCAGCGAAAATATCCTCTAGATGCCCAACTGAAGTATCGTAATGTACTGTTTGGACAGTTTTCGTCATGATGTCACGTACCGCTTTCATCTTGGGGTCCTCCTCATTCCCGCGGCCAATTGGTCTGCTACTTCGGGTTATCTGCCGGGGCTATCGCGTCTGATGGTTTGTTCTTAATCCTATCACCTTCAAGTTCTTTCTGGTTGCGAGCGCTGCAGAGAAGCAATAAGGACCTAATCGGCCGGAACCGTAGCATCCAAAGCAGCCAGATACCGCTGAAAGTCGAAGCGAGGAAATGGGGTCGAACCGCAATTTTCACTAATTTCGGTTCGACCCCAATAAACCAAAAATCGGCAGACTTTCCTCCTGCGCGAAAATTTCTTCGTCAGATATTGCCTTCCCGCAACATCTCCACTGCTCCGGCGGCTGCCCGGGCTGTCAGCGCCATGTAGGTGAGCGATGGATTCTGACATGCCGATGAGGTCATGCAGGCGCCGTCCGTGACGAACAGGTTGGGCACGTCATGCGCCTGGTTGTGCTCGTTGAGTACCGATGATTGCGGATCGCGGCCCATTCGAGCCGTGCCCATTTCGTGAATGCCGAGACCGGGCGCAAACGCTTTGAACCCGGATTTGATGTTGGTCATGCCCACCGCCTCCATCATTTCGACAGCGTCTGCTTCGATGGCCTCGAGCATTGCCAGTTCGTTCTCGCGATGCTGGCAGTCAATCTGCAGGATCGGAATGCCCCATTGATCCCTGCGCTTTTCGTCCAGCCAGACCCGGTTGCGAGTGTCCGGCAACATCTCCCCGAAACCGGTCAGACTCAGAGTCCACGGTCCGGGACGGCGCAGGGCTGTCTTCATCTCTGCGCCGACGCCGGGCGTTGCCGTTCCCTGTTTCCAGCTCTGGCGGGAAGCCGCACCCTGGTAACCGAACCCGCGCAAAAAACGTTCGTCTTTCTCATTGACGTTCCGAAACCGCGGGACGTAGCAACCAGACGCCCGCCGGCTGGACGCATATTTGTCGAGGAAGCCGGGAAATATGCCGGCGGCCGCAGGGCGGTCGAGATGATCCATCAAACACTGTCCGAGTGTGCCACTGTTGTTGGCAAGCCCGTTCGGGAATTGCGCCGATGTCGAATTCAACAGGATCTGTGCGCTACCCAGGGTCGACGCACATAGAAATACCATTCGGCCACTGTACGAGCGACCGTCCTTCGAATTCGCGTCAATGACGTTGACACCCGTCGCACGATTGCTTTCCGCATCGAAATTTACGCCGGTGACAATTGCGTCGGTGACGGTCGTCAGGTTGCCCGTCCGCTCGGCCGCCGGCAGCGTTGCCGACAAACTTGAGAAATACGCGCCGAACGAACAGCCGCGCTGGCATTCATTGCGATTCATGCAGCGCCCGCGTCCCAGTGAGAGCTGTTCGTCGGTCGGCGCAGTCAGGTGTGCTGCCCGGCCAATGATCAGCTTCCGATCTGCAAACGAGCTATTGAGTCGTTCACTGATTTCCTGCTCGACGCAGTTCATCGGAAACGGCGGCTGGAATTTGCCGTCCGGAAGCTGCGGCAAGCCCTCAATCGATCCGCTTATGCCAGCGAAGGTTTCAACGTGGTCGTACCAGGGTGCGATGTCTTTGTAGCGGATTGGCCAATCGACACCATGACCGTCCTTCGCGTTTGCCTCGAAGTCGAGGTCGCTCCATCGGTAGCACTGCCGGTGCCACAGTATTGATCGACCGCCGAGCTGATAGCCGCGGATCCAGGTAAAAGGTTTGTCGTCCGGCGTTTCGTAAGGGTGCTCCCGGTCGTTGACGAAAAAGTGCTTTGTGAAATCCGTGAATGCGTAGCAGTCTTTCTGCACTGAATAGTCGCGCTCGACTTCCTGCTCAGGAATTTGCCCGCGGTATGGCAACTCCCAGTTACCTTTCCCCTCGGTGACGTAGTCCTCGCGATGGGTAATCTTCCGACCACGCTCGACCAGCAGCACTTTGAGTCCGCGCTCGCATAATTCCTTGGCGGCCCAGCCGCCGCTGATGCCGGAACCGACAACGATTGCGTCGAAGTCAGCGTTCGATTCAGAGGCCATAAGTGAAACCCAGGTCAAACCAGGCGCGCACGTCCTCGTCAACCGACATGCAATGTTTGTACGGACCCGGGAGCGCTTCGTATTGCAGCTCCTCTGTCGCTCCGGTCTCGGACGAGTAGAAACTGAACAACATCATCTTCTTTAGCTCTACGAAGAAAGTGTTGCCGGCATTGTCCGCATAGGCCGCTGCATCCACTGCGCGGAGCACGTCGAGTTGCTGGTCAGGTGCCAGGTCGACAAAGCTTTCGCCGTCGGGTCCCTTAAGCTCCGCATCAAGTTGCTCGAGACCGCTCACGTAGCGAGCCTGCCTTTCGGGCGATGCCCACTCAGCAAGCATCAAGTCGACAAAGTGGTGCACGCCAATGGCGTGCGCACCCGGCGTGTCGGTCTCGGGAATCATTACGTCGACGATCCGCTCGATCAGTGCAAACTGGTCCGCGTCGAAAAACGCCGGTGGTTCGCCTGCAGCGGCAGCGACGGCCGCACGACTCATGAATGTGCTCAGCTGCGCTGCTGCAATGGTGCCACCCAACAGCGATGCCGCGCCTTGTATCGCTTTGCGACGCGTCAGCAGATTTCGGTCATCCTGCATCTCGAGTTCCCCGTGACATTGCCGGCCAACGATGATTCTGTCATTTTCAACAGATCATCACAGCAATTTTTCGTACTGGTTGAGCAGCAGCGGGGATAAGCGCGTCAAGAACACGCTATCGATTGTGCGTGAGCGATTGACTATCGCCTGAATCGCCCCGGCGACCTGTGTGTGGCGTTTCGTGTAGGCTATAAACATGCAGATATATCGCTAGGTAGATCTTGAGTCGTTGCTGCCGTGTAATTCCTGGTCACGGTTTATTGAGGAGGGGCAATGCGACGCAGAACGTTTCTGAAAGAGTTCGGTGCCGGCGCGATGCTGCTCGGAAGTGGCAGCCTGCTCACTGCATGCGGGCGGGATGACAGTGGTGTCAGCCAACGGATCGGCGTGCAGTTGTTCACACTCAGGAGCCAGTTGCAGGCGGATGTCAGAAAGACACTCGCCGATGTTGCGGCGATCGGCTACCAGGAAGTTGAGCCATTCGGTCTCGGCGGAAACGCGTTTGTTAATGACCCGTTCTTCGGTCATTCCGCGCAGGAGTTCCGCTCCATGCTGACCGATTTGGGACTTAGCGCGCCGCTTGCGCACATCAGCGGCGACGCGATGAATATTGCAGAGATTGCGGATCTCGCCCAGGAAATCGGGGTACATCACCTGGTCGTCGGCATGGCTCCGGATTTCCTGACCTATGGGAACGGCGAGATCAAGGTAACGGGCGTCACCGGGCGCGACCAGGTCGACAGGATTGCAGAACGCCTTAATCGGCAGGGCGAGATGGCTCGCGCGAGCGGCATTGGCTTCGGTTATCACAATCATCACATGGAATTCGTGTCGCTCGGTGATGAAAACGCCTTTGATTATTTGTTCGCACAGGTGGACGCCGACCTGGTCAAGATTGAGCTCGACATCGGCTGGACCCTCGCTGCGGGCGCCGATCCCATTGAATTGCTGCATCGTTACGCCGGCCGGGTTATCTCTGTGCATCTCAAGGACTACGATCCGGGTTTGCCGCCAGGCGATGACGCGACAATCTATCCGATACCCATAATGGCGCAGCTCATCGAACCTGGGTCCGGCCCCACAGACTTCAAACCTGTAATGGCGGCGCTCGATGCAACCGGCGTAGACCACCGCTTTGTCGAAATTGACGTGGCGGCCGAGCCCGTTGCTGCTGTCGCCCGCGGCTACGACTACCTGACCGCCCTGTAGTGGCACAACGACAAAAGGGGTCGAACCGCAATTTTCACTAACTTCGGTTCGACCCCAATATCTGCAGCAGCCGCTACCGGCGTCTTACCCTGTCGATACAAACTATCTTCTAGTCGTCTCAAAAAGAGCGCCGACATTGTCAGTCGTGCGCGGTCTCAGAACGACCGGTTGCATTATCAATGATGCGCTGCGTAACATGACCATGAGGCACAAACCTCTCCACTATAAGGCCGCTACGTCTGTTCAATTTTTTTGAAGACGGACAAGGCGTGCAGGACAACCTGAGACAGGAATAATGTTCAACGCGACCTCGGCGCGACTCAGCGCAATGATGTTCCTCCAGTTTTTTGTATGGGGTGCGTGGTACGTCACGATCGGCAACTATATGGCGGCGCAGGGTATGGCCGACCTTACACACTGGCCTTACACCGTAAATCCCATCGCTGCCATCATCGCGCCATTCTTCCTGGGCCTGGTTGCGGATCGCTTCTTCGCGGCCGAAAAATTGCTCGGTACCTTGCATATCCTCGGTGGACTTATCATGTTCGCGGTGCCGCAGACGACGGGAACACCCGGTTTGTTCGTTGTGCTGCTGCTGCTCTACAACTTGTGCTACATGCCAACTTTAGGCCTGTCCAACTCGCTGGTGTTTCACAACATCGAAAACCAGGAGCGGCAGTTTCCGATGATCCGCGTATTCGGCACGATCGGCTGGATCGCTGCCGGTCTTTTCATCGGCTTTGTCCTCGGCCAATTCAGCGGTGAAGAGTTGCCCGACCGAACGCCGTTGCCGCTCTATACTACGGCGATTGCAAGCCTGGTGCTTGGCGCTTATAGCTTCACGCTGCCACACACTCCGCCACCCGCCGCCGGACAGGCGGTGACTGTGCACAGTATCGTGGGCGTCGACGCTTTGCGCTTGCTTGGCAGCCGATCCTTCTACATCTTCATCGGCTGTGCTTTCCTGATTTGTATCCCGCTCGCTGCTTACTTTAGTTTCGCGCCGATTTTCGTCGCCAATGCCGTTTACGATCAGGGCATAAGCAATGCGCTTGTCGATGTGCTGCCGAATCCGTCTTCATTGATGAGCATAGGGCAGATGTCGGAAACGGCATTCATGTTGCTGATGCCGCTGTTGTTCAGGCGTTTGGGCGTGAAGTGGATGTTGGCCATCGGTATGGGCGCATGGATCTTGCGGTATGCACTGTTCGCTTTCGGAGCACCCGATGCGACGTTCTGGATGGTCGCCGTCGGGATATTGCTGCATGGCATCTGCTATGACTTCTTTTTCGTGACAGGGCACATCTACGTCGACAAGAAATCGACGCCCGCCGTGCGTGGCCAGGCTCAGGGCTTTCTCGTATTGGTGACCTACGGACTTGGTATGTTTTTTGGCGCACAGGTTGCCGGTGCGCTCTTCAACAGGTACCTGGGTGACGCGAGCGTGCTGACGCTGGCGCGCTGGCAAGACTTCTGGTTGGTGCCGGCAGGGTTCGCGTTGCTTGTCCTCGTGTTGTTTATGATGACTTTTAAGGACGACGTCGAGCGCTCTTCAGACTAGCCTGTATCCGTAACTGACGGCGCGGTTTCTTGCTATTTTATTGTGATGTTAATCTGGGTAAGGAGATCGTCTATGAAGCCTTTGAACATTTTAACTTTTGGAGCACATCCGGATGATGCTGAACTTAATGTTGGTGGATGTGCGGCCATGTGGGCAGCGGAAGGGCATAAAGTCAAATTTGTATCGGCAACAAATGGCGATGTGGGACATGCTCTCAAATCTGGTAGAGAGCTGGCAGAAATTCGAAAAAAAGAAGTAGAAGCTGCCGCAGAAACTTTGGGAATAGAGACGGAAGTAATGGATGTTCACGATGGTCAACTTATGCCATCACTTGAAAATCGTTTGATATTTCTCAAATACATTCGTGAATGGGAAGCTGACATTGTTATTGGGCATCGCCCTTACGACTATCATCCTGATCACCGTTATACGGGCGTATTGATGCAGGACGCCGCATTTATGGTAACTGTGAAACATGTTCTTCCTGAGGTTCCCTGTTTAACTCACAACCCGGTTTTTTTATTCTCTTACGATCACTTTCAGACACCAATTCCTTTTAATCCCACCATTGCTGTTCCTGTTGATTCCGTCATGGACAAAAAAATGGATGCTCTATGGTGCATGGAGTCGCAAATAGAGAGTTATTGGTATAAAGACAACTTTGTCGACATTAATCCTGTCCCCAATGAACCAGAGGCCAGAGCGCTCAGAAAACAAGAATTCTTTGATCAATTTCAATGGAAGCCTGTCTGGAGCAAGCAGGCGGATCAATATAGAGAGCTGATTCACCACACGTATGGAGCTGAAATAGCCACACAAACCAAGTATGCCGAGGCCTTTGAAGTTTGTGAATACGGTAGGCAGCCGACTCAAGAGGAACTGATCGACTTGTTTCCAAACATTGGTATCCAGTTCGATAAACACCTGGGACAGAACGACTAGAACACCACGACTCGGTGAGTGTCACGCTGTCAGTCTGAGTATCCCATCTGCTGCAAACCCAACGAACTCAGGTTCTGTTTGGTGAATCGGCCCTTGAAATCCGTTTCGAAATCTTCGGCCGCGAAATCCGGAGCCGAAAGGCCTGCCTCGAACGCTTTTTGCTGCAGTTTCGCGTAGACACGATTTTTGGCGCAGTCGGGAACTGGTGCTACGTACATGACGCTGGAATAACCGCTGCCGCGATGTTCATCCTCGACACCGTGCAACACGTCAGGATGCCAAAAAACGGTGTCACCGGGCTCCACTTGTGGAATGGATCCGTAGCCTCTCAGCAATAGATCGTGGTATTCCTTCACGATCATCATCGCGCGACACGCGGCTGCGCCGCACAACTCGTCCTCCGGAACATCTTCTTGCAATGCCCGAAGCAGCATCCAGACCATCGCGTTAGCGACGGGTAGCAGTTGCAGTGTGCCGTCGTTGGGCCCTTGTGGTGTGAGTGCCGTCCAACCCTGAAACGTTCGGAACATTCGGCAGACTGCGGGTGAGGGAATCTCTGCGATTTCTGTTCGTCCCCAGGCTTCGAATGGGTCGTACTGCGTGAGGTCGCCGCCGAAGACGTGACGATAGACCTTGTCACGGTAGGCCGGGTCGATCCATCGCTCGATTGAGCCAGCATCGACGTGCGGCGACAGCCCGAGTGAGACATCCCCCGCTTGACGAAATCGCACACGATCCGCGTACAGCAGATCGTGATCAGGGTCGAATACAGATCCCTCCGGCGAGTCTACGCGCCAAAGTCTGTTCAGGAATCGCTTCACCGCAGCCATCGCAGGATCAGTTCGCGCCTCCATCTGCGCCTGCGACCAGTAGACACCGTAGATCTGGGGCTTATCGCTCGCCAGGGTGCTGAAATAGTCGTCGACAGCACCGCTGGCGGAGAGCTTTTCGAGGTAGTTGTTGTTGGTGAGGTATTCGTCGAGCTGCCGGTTCCAGTCAACGACGCGCTGTTCTTCGAACACATTCCGAATCACAAGGCAGCCGCGCTGGCGAATCTTGTGCTTCTGTTCTTCCGTTACCTGATCAAGTTGATGGAAGTCGAGGTCGGGTACCGGTTGTATGCCTTGAGCACGTTCCTGAACGATTTCTTCTATCTGGGCCTCGACGGACTGGGTGATAGTCGCAAAGCGAGCAGGCATGTCCGTAATCCGGGCACGCAGCCTACGCTTGGTATCGACAATCCGCGCCCGGTAGGGCTCGTTTGCAGCATTGGCTCTTTGCCTGGCTTCCTGGAGCATGATTCCTCCGCCACGGGATATGTTGCTAGTGTACCGCGAATTCTCATTCTGCAACCGGCGTGAAGCCGCCACGAATCAATCGATCAATTTCACCGCCGGGCACCCAAATAACGAGAGCCCGCACCGGCGCACGCGCTAGTAGAAAATTTCCGTCGAGTCGTGCGGTAGAACACGACCAGCCATCAGGCCCATTCAAGTCTGCAGCAACCAGTCACCTGGCGCTCGCATCGATTCTCGAATAGGTCAATCCAGCCCCAGAATCCGACGGTTTTTCTGCTGGTCCGGCGCCGCACCCGCGAAGTCATCGGCCGCCCTGTCGGTTACCCGGATCATGTGGTCGGCGATAAACGGCGCGCCTTCCGCAGCCCCCTGATCCGGATGTTTGAGGCAGCATTCCCATTCAAGTACAGCCCAGCCGGGAAAGTCGTATTGCGCGAACTTCGAAAAGATTGCCCGAAAATCGATCTGGCCGTCTCCGGGTGAACGAAACCGTCCCGGGCGCTCCGGCCAGTCGAGATAGCCACCGTAGGCGCCTGCCTTGCCGGTCGGGTTGAATTCGGCGTCCTTCACATGAAATGCACGAATGCGGTCGTGGTAAAAGTCGATGAACTGCAGATAGTCGAGTTGCTGCAGTATGAAATGACTGGGGTCGTAAAGAATATTGGCGCGAGGGTGGTCATCGACTGCATCCAGGAATCTCTCGAACGTTACGCCGTCATGCAGATCTTCACCGGGATGCAATTCGAAGCAGGCATCAACGCCTGCATCTTCGAAAGCGTCGAGCAGCGGCCGCCAGCGCCGCGCCAGCTCTGCAAAGCCTTCTTCAACCAGGCCAGCGGGCCGTTGTGGCCACGGATAAAAAGTGTGCCAGAGAAGCGCGCCGGAAAACGTCGCATGTGCCGCAAGACCGAGGTTTGCGCTCGCCTTCGCGCCCATTCTTACCTGCTCGGCAGCCCATTCTGATTTGGCTTTTTCATTGCCCTGAATAGACGCCGGCGCGAACGTGTCGAACATATCACCATAGGCAGGGTGCGATGCAACCAACTGACCCTGCAGGTGCGTCGACAGTTCTGAAATCTCGACGCCCGCATCGGCGCAGATGCCGGCAATTTCGTCACAATAGTCCTTGCTTGTCGCGGCACGTTCGAGATCAATCAGACGCGCGTCCCAGGTCGGAATCTGTACGCCCTTGTAGCCCAGCGACGCCGCCCACTTGGCCATCGTACCGAGCTCATTGAACGGTGGTTCGTCGCCAACATATTGCGCGAGAAAAATCGCAGGTCCTTTCATCGTTATTCCTTACTGTGTCACTAATTCGCAGTATTAGGTATCGCCGCCGTCGAGCCGCGTCCAGGCCGATTGGTCGCGGCTGCTGATCAGCGCCGCACGAATGAAGCGCATGGCAGCAACACCATCCGCTACCGAGGCGCAGCCGGTGTCGCCATGCGCCGGGTAGTTACGCACGGCGCGGGCGAAGCCCGCATAGAGATTCGCGAAAGCTTCGAGATAGCCCTTCGGATGCCCGCCCGGCGTGCGACATGCTGCGATGGCCGGCTCCGACAGATAACCGGCGTTTGTGCCGGGACGCAAAACCTGGTCGGGCTGGCCGCGATGTTTAATCGTCATCGAATTGGGTGCTTCCTGTGCCCAGAAAATGCTGCCGGCGTCGCCGTAAATCTCGATACGAAGGGCATTCAGTGCGCCGCTGCACACCTGGCTGGCAGATAGCAGGCCGGATGCGCCGTTGGCGAGGTGGAACATCGCTGCGCCATCGTCGTCAAGCGTGCGTCCGGGTACAACAGTGCGCAGCTCCGCCGCAACTTCAGTAATGCTGAGCCCTGTCATAAATTCGACCAGATTGGACGCGTGAGTACCGATGTCGGCAAACGCGCCAGACTCTCCGCTGCGTGCCGGGTCGCTGCGCCAAATCGCCTGTTTGCTTGCCTTGGTATCTTCTGCGCGCGAAAGCCAGTCCTGTAAATAACTGACGGCAACGCGACGAACCTCACCGATATCACCTGCTGCAATTCGCTCACGCGCCTCAATGGCGAGCGGATGGCCGGTATACGGATGCGTTAGTGCGAAAAGCAGGCCACTGTGATCAACCGCATTTTCAATTCGAAGTGCATCTTCCAGGTGACCAGCGATGGGTTTGTCACAGATGACATGAAAGCCCGCGCTCAACGCCGCACACGCCACGTCTGCGTGCGAATCGTTCGGCGTCACAATCGACACACATTGAATCCGTTCGTCTTGCGGCAATTCGGCTTCCCGCTCAAACATTTCGGCGAATGTTCCATATGCACGATCCGCCGCCAGACCCAGTTCGACGCCGAAGGCCCTTGACGCATCCGCGTCGCTGCTGAACGCGCCGGCAACCAGGTCGATGTCGCCCGTGATGTCGGCGGCCGTCCTGTGGACTGCGCCAATAAGTGCGCCGCTACCGCCGCCGACCATTCCCATTCGAATTTTCTTCGTCACGTCGCTCCCTCGCGAACTGTTTTGTCCAGCATCCGTTATTGTGCCGGTGTCAGCGTAATCTGACGAAAGCTGATCTGATCGTGATCGCCCTGCAGCATCAGAGGTCCGGGCAATCCTTCATTGCTGTCCAGTGCGCCGCCGGTAATTCCAGGCACTACCCGATCGTGGACGATGGTCCTGCCGTTCAGTACCACCGTAATGCGACGGCCAATCAGCGTAATGTCGTAAACCTGCCATTCGTTTGCCGCTCGTGCCGCATTGGCAGTCGGTGTCAGGAAACCGTAAACGCCCCCGATGCGCAAAGGATCGAGTGCTTTGCCCATGTCATCCTGAATCTGCACTTCGTAACGGCCGCGGAGGTACAGGCCGCTATTGCTGCCCGGGGGATATTTAAACTCGACGTGCAGGCGAAAATCCTCGAAGGACCGCTCCGAAATCAGATCGACGCATGGCGGCGTCGCCACCAGAAGATTGTCTGCAACGGACCAGCATCCGGGCTGCTCATCGCTGCGTGGCCGCCAGCCCTCGAGGTTCCGACCATTCCACAGCTCGAGCGATTTGCCCCACTGACGCGCATGTTGCCGCTCGAGAGAAGGCGCACGCACTGCGCTCCATGCAAGCGTCTTGCCGCTACTGTCGACCGTAGTGCCTTCAAGTCGATCTCCGCTTAACGTTCCCACGAACTGCAGGTCGTCCGGGTTTTGTTCGTATTGCACGGGGACACGAAATTCGAGACTCCCGTTGTCGTAGTCGATTGCAGCGATGTGCCGAGCGCTACCGAAACGACCGACGAAACTGCCCATCAATTGCCACTCGGTGCGCAGCTGTACTTCGAGCCATGACGGATAACTGCCATCTGGGGATTCGACGGTCAGGTCCCACCGGCCAAGGACCGCATCGGCAAATCCCGGCGCCGGTCGTTGCGCGAAAACGGAAACGACTGAGAACAGGAATATTGCTGTCAGCAATAGCTTGATGTGCTGTTTGTGCGGCGAGGTCTGCATGCAGTGACCATGTTAACAGCGGTGTGACATTCACCGCGACTCCTCATTCGTCTCCACCTGTCTGGCGGCCACGAGGCGCAGTTCATTTACAGAATATGGGGTCGAACCGAATTAATCGACACTCTAAAATCGGTTCGACCCATTTCTGCTATAAAGCTCGCTCGTCGAGTTGGATGATTTTTACTCTGACCCAAATGTCCACAGTGATGCAAATTGGGCAACGGACGCCCCGGTAAATTACTGATAAAATTAGCCAAAGACCTTTTCACTGCGTTCTGAAAATCCGCGTGTCCTGTACGTAGATTCACATGTCTTAACAATTAGATCCAAGATTCTCTATGCTCGGTTCGATTCCGCCGCGCCTGGACTAGCGGCGCAATGTAGGGTCTTAAGACCCTACACAACGGCTTATGCCGTTTCCAAGATGCTCTCAAAAACCTTTGCGTGAAATTCGCATGAGCCTAACTGACGCTCAGCCGCCGCAAGACTACTTACTCGGGCTTATTACCACTTCTTTCACACACTGTTCGCCGCTTCAATGAGCTGTAATAGCTCTGCGGCAGAGTAGTGTGTCGTCATTCGCCCGGAACGATAGTCAAGTAAGTCCTACCGATCCTCAAAGCTCACCCCGGCGGCACGAAGCCTCCGTCTGGGCGCGGATTAATGGGTCGAACCGATATTTGGCGTGTCGATTAATTCGGCTCGACCCCTTTTCTTGACGTTGTCGTTCACGTGAATTAGCTGACAATCTGGCTGGTTATACCTAGAAGATTGAGCCGATTGCGATTATTGTCGGCGGAGAAGTTGTTTATTCGAGACCCGTTGAAGCGAACCAGCCTTTTCGCCATCGGAAAATACGTGGAGAAATTAAATTGAAAACTATTGCTGCACTACTTGTCTGTCTTACGTTAGCCCCATTGACTTACGCTGAACAACGATTCGATTTTGCATCGTTCGACATTCCGGGAGACGGACGCATCGTAGTGCCTGTCGTCGAAGGTGAGTCATTGAGCGGCATCGCCGCAACGATCGATCAGCGAACGAATGGCGCACTCGCGGTTGCAGCGGCGGAAGCGTCATTTCTCGGCGAAGCCAACGCAACGGTGACACTCTATGGTGTCGCGCCTTATTCGCGCATTGACCTGATCGGTCTGGGAGCAGAAACCGTCAGCCGCGCCGCTGCTGAGGATTTTGGGGGTACGGCCGCATCGTTGCTGGCGGCAACAGAGGGTGGCAGCGTGCAGATTCTCTGGGATGTCGATAACGCGGATCCGGAGGCGACCGCAGCGCGTGTCGCGTTCGGCTATTTGCTCCGCAGTTATCGTTTCGATAAGTACCAGGCAGACAAAATTGATCCGGACACGCTCCCGGTCGTGCGCCTCCTGAGTAACGACAATTCACAGGCGTCGTTCGAGAGTGACCTGGTGCATCTTGCCGCAGGTGTGTACTTCGCGCGGAACATGCCCTCGGAACCCGCTAACGTTATTTATCCCCAGTCGTTCGTCGACAGAGCCGAGGCGCTGTTCGAGGGACTCGACAACGTCGAAATCAAGGTGCTGGACGAGGAGGATCTGCAGCGGCTTGGCATGGGCGCGCATTGGGGCGTTGGCAAGGGCTCCGCACGCCCTCCCAGGCTCTTAATCATTGAGTACATGGCCGGTGGTAACAGCCCGCCGGTCGTGCTCGCCGGCAAAGGTATTACTTTCGACACAGGTGGTATCTCGCTTAAGGACAATGACGGCATGTGGGCGATGAAAGGTGACCTCGGTGGCGCGGGCGTTGTGACAGGAACTGTGCTGGCCGCGGCGCGTCGTGGTGCACCGGTCAATGTTGTCGCATTGGCAGCGCTTGCAGAAAACATGCCCTCGGGTGCGGCGATCCGTCCCGGTGATGTGCTGACGTCGATGTCCGGCATTACGATCGAGATCATTTCCACCGATGCCGAAGGGCGACTCGTACTTTCCGACGCCGTGCACTTCGGCCAGGTCACTTATGAGCCCAGCGTGTTGATTGATGTCGCAACTTTAACCGGGTCAGCAGGCCGCGCATTGGGTGATGACTATGCCGCAGTTTTCGGTCGTCACGACGAACTGATAGAACAACTTACCGAAGCGTCCAACGCTGCGAACGAGGCGATTTGGCGACTGCCGCTGGACGACACGCACTTCAAGCAAATCGAATCCGAGTTCGCCGATATCAAAAACAGCGGCGCGGGCAATCCCGGCGCCAGTGTCGGCGCGGCGTTTATCGGTTCGTTTGTTGCCGAAGATCAGGTCTGGGCTCACTTCGATATCGCGGGTGTGGACCTGCTGGAAGAGGACCGGCCGACCATACCAAAGGGTTATTCAGGCTGGAGTGTGCGAACACTTGATGAATATTTGCGTCGG
>CAWKOQ010000015.1:0-73997 GCA_963850825.1 uncultured Gammaproteobacteria bacterium
TGCTTCAAATCGGTGGCAGGCCCAGGTTCGTAGAAAGGGCTATCCCGAACAGAGCAAAACATTCAGCACACGGGCAGCCGCTGCTCAGTGGGTGCGGGCGATTGAGTACGAAATGGACCAAGGGCTTTTCGTTTCTCGCAACGAGGCTGAATCCTGTTGGGTGCGAATTCCTATTCTTCGCATAAATTCGTGAGAAATTTCCAAGTCTTGTCAAGCGCGGGATTTGGTTACGATGATTCAGTAATGCGTGATCTCGCCATACTTTTCATCCACCTTCTCGTAACGATCGCCCGCTTGCTCGGACCTGGCGGCGCTCGGTCCGTCGTTGCTGAATCGCTGCTCGTCAAACATCAGCTTCTGATCCTTAATCGCTCGCGAGCGCGAGCACCGGACCTTCGGCCGACAGACCGCGTCATTGCTGGGCTGTGTGCAATCTTGATGCGCCCTACCCGCTTGTTACGATCAGCCATTGTCCTGAAGCCCTCCACGATTCTCAGTTTCCATCGAGCATTGGTGAAACGTAAGTACCGCCTGCTGTTCACGCCGAAAAACCGTGGCAAGCCGGGTCCCACAGGACCTTCTCCAGAACTCATTTCAGCAATCGTCGAGATGAAACGCAGAAACCCGAGCTTCGGCTACCAGCGCATTGCCGACCAGATCTCCCTGGTCTTCGATATCGAGATTGATAAGGATGTGGTACGGCGCGTGCTGGCCAAGCACTACCGACCGGAGCCTGGATCTAACGGTCCGTCCTGGCTCACTTTCCTCGGCCACAGCAAAGACAGTTTATGGAGTGTGGACCTTTTCCGATGTGAATCGCTGATCCTCAAGTCCCACTGGGTGATGGTCGTCATGGATCAATACACCCGGCGAATCATCGGATTCGCTGTCCATTCCGGCGTAGTCGATGGACCCACAGTCTGCCGTATGTTCAACAGCATCATCGGGGATCTATAGGGCCCCAGATATCTGAGCTCGGACAATGACCCGCTATTCCAATTCCACCGATGGAACGCCAATCTCCGAATTCTCGACGTGACGGAGGTGAAGACTGTGCCTTACGTTCCTTTGTCGCATCCTTTTGTCGAAAGACTGATCGGCACAATACGACGAGAGTATCTCGATCAGGTACCGTTCTGGAGTGCTCGCGATCTGGAACGGAAATTGCTTCTGTTTAAAGAGTATTACAACAAGATCGTGTTCACCGAGGGCTCGACGGCGCTCCGCCCGACGAACAAGGCGGTATCACGGATCGAAGGTCGCTCGCCTGGACGATTACGTTGGCAAAAGCACTGCCGCGGTTTGTATCAGCTGCCAGTAGCGGCTTGAATTCTAATTCGCACCCAACAGGTGCCCTACTCCGCCACCGGAATACCACTCGGCACCGATGCCGGCACGTCACTGCGAAGGTCGATGCTGCCCCGGTCCGTCAATGCGCGCAGGAAGTCGAGGAGATTCTCAAAGTCTTCGTCTGAGAGGTAACGCGGTGCAAGCTCGCTTGCCGCCGCGATACCCGATCGCAGCTGCACGTCCTGCATCACCTCGAAATCAAGCACGTCCAAATCGGCACGCGGCGCGAGCTTTGCCTGGCTTGGGTCATAGCTGTGCAGCGAGCCTGCGGTATCGAGATGATGGCGCACCATCGCCTCCAGCGTGTCGAAGGCGCCGGAATGGCCATAGGGCGCGGTGAGCTCAACGTTACGCAGGGTCGGCACGCGGAACTTGAAGCGATCCGCCGGGTTCAAAGTGACCCGTTCGCGACCAAAATCCTCACGGCCGCTCGGCCCGTCTCCTTTGCCGGGACCAATCTGCGGCATACCGATGGCATAAAAGGAATGATCGGTTTGGAAAGGTCCGCTGTGGCAGGACGCACAATCGCCACGGTTGCGCCGATAGAACACGCGCATACCACGGCGCTGGCGGCCGCTCATTGCCTGCACATCGCCGCGCAGATATCGATCGAACGCACTATTGTCCGCGCGCCAGGCCGCCGCTTCGAACGCGGCAATGGCATTGGCAATATGCACATAGCTGATGTCCTCCGGGTCGGCCAGGCCGAACACGCTCGTAAATCGGTCAACGTAGTCGTCGATGCCGCGCAGGCGTTCCGCAAGCTGCGCCCAGACACCGTCAAGACCGGCTAGGTCACCCGCTGCTGCGGCATCCGCAATCGGGTTTTCGCCGGGCTGACCGGCCATCTCTGCCCCGGAGGTCACCGGGAACATCGCCTGCACGGCCAAAACATTGTCCAGCCCGTAGGGCAGGTCGTCACCTGCCGGTGAAAGGAAACCGGAAGGCTGCGAAGGATCGACCGCAATGCGCCCATCGTGAAACATCACGCGAAACTGCCGGGCGCCGAGGTTAAACACCGGTGGTGCGTTGCGTGGCACACGTTCGTGAACAGCGCTTGCGCCAGCACCGTTGTTGCGGGTCACGCCAAGCCCAATGCCGCCCTCACCTACCGGCAGCGACAGGCCGTCGCCAGTTCCTGCTAGCGAGTGATGACAACTTGCACAGGAGATATTAAAATTGCCCGACAATATCTTGTCGAAGAACAAAAGCCTGCCAAGCTCCACTTTTTCTGCGTCAGGCTCACCGTTATCGTAGTAGTCGTGGTCGCTCGGCGGGTCCGGCAACCAGTGACCACCAGCCAGCGCCGGCGCAGCACAGATGAGAAGCAGCAATGAGAAGATGTTGGCGATTCTATTCATGATGTTTCCTCGTTCATAGTAAGACTTGGCGTTACTAACGCCTGCGTATTTTTCGGTGACCTACCGACCAGCCGTCACCGAGTTTCCGGGCAAGGTGGCAGGATTCGCCAAGCCGCATCGCACCCCGGGAAATATCTCACCTCACCTTCGTTAGCGTCTGCATGCTGCGAATCACCTCATCGGAGTCAACGGTCATTCTGGACAATTCCCGGGCACATCATTCGCCTACCGAGAAAAGCCGGCGAATCACCTGCGTCAACACACTCTTTGCTGGCACGGCATTGAGAAAGCACGGCGTCGTCGGTCGCCACACCGCTTATTGCAAAGTTGTGCGTATACAGACAAAGGCAGATCACAGCACGCAGGCGATAGTCATATCGCCTGCGTTTGCTGCTGCGCCCCCGACTCTGGCGCAGCGTTCGGCTGCTGTGAAGCCGGTTTACGAATCCCATCGTCCGTCACCTTTGTCCGAATGCTTACCTGCACATACAGCAAGCAAAACAAAAAGGGGTCATCGGGCGGTCAAAAAAAGAATCAACGCTCAGATCAATGCAACTGAAAAGCGCGTACGCCTATCTCGCGCAGATTACGAGGGGTTTAACTCCACTACCACGGACGGCTGAGCTAGGTCTTGAATATGCTTCATGGGCAATATTCACTCAGGCGACCCGCCTCGCCTTTGCCGCTTTATCCAAATCGTATGAAGCCTGAAGGTTCATCCACAGTTTCGGTGACGTACCCAAGGCGTCAGCCAGATCTAATGCCGCTGCCGCGGTGATACCCCGCTTCCCCTTGATGAGTTCGTTTAGGCGAGTTTTCGTCCAGCCAATTTTTTCTGCGAGAGCTGCCTGCGTAACACCCTTGGGCTCAAGAAACTCCTCAAGCAATATCTCACCGGGATGGGACGGATTTTTGGGTTGTCTGGCCATTGCGTATCCGCCGGCTCTCAATATTGGCTTTGAGCTGCCACAATATTGCCACAGCGCGAACGTGATCCAGCGTGATTTAGCGTGATTAAGATGTGAACGAAAAATACCGTATGTGATTGTTATTATTCGTGATATTCTCGTAAGCTATCGATAACAAACGAGTGTGAAATTGTTTTCGGGAGGAAGGGGCCCACTCAATAGAAACGTTGCGCCAACCGAACACGATTTCTTACTGACATGCTCGTTCAAATCTTCTCACCCCGACCATTTTGTTCGATTAAGTATCTAATGTCGTTTAACGCATCGTACTCGGCATTGCGTGTCCTATCTAACGAGTCGAACAATTACAGAATCGCTAAGCGATTCTGACTACATGGCACCCCCGCAAATACCCGCGATATTTTTGTAACCGCTAGTTTTCGAAAACCAAGCCACTGTCTGAGTATGGCAGCTGTCTTTCCTGAGCACGTCGCAGGCCGTGCGCCTTGGCAATACCGCAAATCTCCGCTCTCATCATATTCGGCACTCCGGTGCCCTGCCTGAACTATTGACACATTTTGAGTTGTCACCGCTGCCCTGTTCCGTGGCACCATGACAGGTGTAAATCTTCACTTTTGCCGAAATGTTGGCCGTCCCGCATTACGCTACGTCGCGGCGCATAACGACAGTGAATGACAAAACGTCAATTCGTCACCACTATGTTCCACCAATCGGGAGTTTGCGATGAAATCAAACTGGTTTGCTGCAGGTGCCATCGCTGGTGCGGTCGGTGTAGCGCTCGGCGCTTTCGGTGCGCACGCGCTGAAATCCAGGGTGACCGAAGACCTCCTGGCCGTTTTTGAAATTGGCGTTCGCTATCAGATGTACCATGCACTGGCTTTGTTCGCCGTCGCCTGGGCCGCGGAACGCTGGCCAGGTAACTGGATCAATGCGTCGGGATGGCTTTTCATGATTGGGATTCTTGTGTTCTCCGGCAGCCTGTATCTGATGACGCTCAGCGGTGTGCGCTGGTTGGGTGCGATTACGCCAATAGGCGGACTGTTTTTTATTTTCGGCTAGATAGCATTGGCCGTGGGTGCTTTGCGTGGCAGCTAGTTATCGTCGCGTGATATTCGCCGGCTTTGCAGGTGCTGGCTACGTCGGCAGCTCCTTTAAACGACGTTCGGGAACGCGAAGCGATCCCCAGCTACGGTGTTGACCTTCGGTTCACGGTGCTGACGGCCAAACGTATCAATCTGCGGCTGGACTATGCCCGGTCGACAGATAGTGACGCAATTCATGTCTCGGTCGGGGAGTCGTACTAGAAGCGCATGTGGGACTTTTGCGGGAGTCAGTCCTGCATCGTTCTGCACAATACTGCAATCTTGTCCGTGAACGCCTCCTGATCAGTCAATAAAACCCTGCCTTCGGAGTGCAACCCAGATAGGCGGTGTTAAAAGGGGTCAGTCGTAGAAGTGGGTCAAGAACACTGCAGACCGCACAGGATATGGGCGCTATTCTACGCTTCTTCAGACCAGGTCACAGAAGCTCTGCCGCAAGTCTTGCCAGCCTGGGGGCGAGTGCACCGTAGTCAAACGCCTTCCTGCTCGATGCATTGCCGTCGATGGCACGCTTCAGAACGCCCTGCAGAATTGCCGCCAGCCGAAAGAAACTGAAGACGATGTAGAAGTCCCAGTTCGGAATGCCAGCGAGGCCACGTCGGCGACAATACGCGGCAACATACTCTTCTTCGGTCGGAATGCCGAGCGGAGCTCGTTCGACCTCGCCGAGCCCCGCCACGGCCTCGTTCGATCCGATCCGCAGCTGCATGCACTGGTACGCCAGATCCGCGTAGGGGTGCCCCAGCGTCGATAATTCCCAATCGAGTAACGCCAGCGCGTCGGGACTATTCGGGTGGAAGATAATGTTGTCCATCCGGTAGTCCCCGTGAATCACGCTAACCTGCCCATCGTCGTCCGGCATGTTCGCGGGAAGCCACTCGATGAGACGATCCATGGCCTCGATCGTCTCCGTTTCTGACGCACGATATTGTTTGCTCCACCGTCCGACCTGGCGCTCGAAGTAACTTCCCGGGCGACCGTAATCAGCAAGACCGACCGCGTCGATATTAACGTCATGGAGCGACGCCAGCACGCGATTCATCTCGTCATACAAGCGGCCACGTTCGTCCCGGTTAACCTCCGGCAACGCCGGGTTCCAGAAAATTCGGCCATCTTCGAAACTCATGACGTAGAACATGCTGCCGACAATTTCCGGGTCTTCGCACAGATGGTAAGCGCGCGCCACCGGCACGTCCGAGTCCGCGAGGGCCCGGATCACCCGATACTCGCGATCCACCGCGTGGGCCGATTTCAACAGCACGCCGGGTGGCTGCTTGCGCAACACGTATTGCCCGGAATCAGCGCTCAACCGGAATGTGGGGTTCGACTGACCGCCGGCGAACTTCGTGGCGTTCCGAAGCCCTTTGAACCCTCCGATTCGTGCCTCGAGATAGGCCCCGAGCGATTGCAGATCGAGCGTATCGACGTTCATGACCGGTCAACCTGCATGGCGCTTAATGATCTGCTTGCCCAGCGCCATCATATGCACCTCGTCAGGCCCGTCAGCCAGGCGACACCATCGCGCGTAGTTGAACGCGTCGGCCATGAACCAGTCGCCAGTCAGGCCGCCGGCGCCATGCATCTGAATTGCGCGGTCAATGACAGTCTGCGCCATGACCGGCACCGTGATCTTGGTTGCGGCAATCAGATCTCTTGCCTCTTTGCTGCCCTCCCGATCCATCTTGTCGGCAGTCAATAGTGTCAACAATCTTGCCTGCTCGATTTCAGCAAAGGACTTCGCAATCCCCTCTCGCACGGACTGATGTTCGCCAATCTTGCGGCCGAATGTGCTGCGCGAGTCAACTCGCTGGCAAGCCAGTTCCATTGAACGCTGTGCGCAGCCGATCAGTCGCATGCAGTGGTGAATGCGGCCCGGCCCCAGGCGCCCCTGGGCGATTTCGAAGCCGCGGCCTTCGCCAAGCAATATATTCGCGGCAGGCACCCGCACGTTGTCGAAACTGACCTCCGCGTGCCCCAATGGTGCGTCGTCGTATCCCAGCGTGCGCAGCGGCCTGACAACCGTCACGCCCGGCGTGTCACGTGGCACCAGGATTTGCGACTGCTGCACATGCCGGTTTGGGTTGTCCGGATCTGACTTGCCCATGACGATCATGATCCTGCAATTCTCGTGCATCGCGCCTGTAATGAACCACTTTCTGCCATTCACGAGGTAATCATCACCGTCCCTGGTAATGGAACACTCGATATTGGTCGCGTCCGACGACGCGACGGCCGGCTCCGTCATTGCGTAGGCGGATCGTATTTGCCCCTCCAGCAGCGGCGTAAGCCATCGCGCCTGTTGTTCCGGGGTTGCGTACTTCATGAAGACTTCCATGTTTCCCGTATCCGGCGCACTGCAGTTGAACGCTTCCGGTGCCCACAGGACGCGACCCATGGTTTCGGCGAGCGGTGCGTATTCGAGGTTGCTCAGGCCTTTGCCGCCGTATTCTTTGTGGTCTTTGTCAATGAACAGGTTCCACAAGCCCGCAGCCTTCGCCTGCGCCTTAAGCTCCACCATGACCGGTGGCGTTGCCCAGCGACTGTAGGCGTTTTCGACTTGCTCGGTGTAGAGATGCTCGACTGGGTAAACGTGCTCCTGCATGAATGCCTGGAGCGCGTCTTTGAGCGCATTTACGTCATCACTGAATCTAAATAGCATCTGCTGTCACCTTATGAACTCCCGAATGTTTCTCTCTTGCAACTTACATGTTGGCGATGCAGTGGCCACCGTCGACCGGCAAGGCCACACCATTGATGAACTTGCCTGCGTCGCTCGCAAGCAACATGAACGGCGCGCTGATTTCTTCCATCTTCCCAGGCCTTCGCGCCGGCGTACTTTGCAGATTCTCCTTACCTGCCTGCGTCATCGGATATTTCTCCTCGTGTCCCGGGCTCGACAAACTAACTGTAGGTCAGTAACCATGATCGCTTTGGGCTGGCGAAATGAGGAACCGTATTGAACGTGGCCAGCTTGATGTTCTGATGATCACAGTAGAATCGGGTAATGCTCGTATTCAGCAACTGCATGTTCAGATCGAATACTCTTCCGGGCGAAAGACCTAGCACAGATCCGACGAACATGCTGATCGCGCCGCCGGAAGTCATCACGATAATTCGTCGCGCGCCTGAAGACATGTCTTGCAGCTCGGCGCGCGCATCCGCCACACGTTGCTGAAACGCATTCCAGGATTCCGGCGCGCCGTCGAGTTCATTGACAGACCAACTGGTAAGCACGCGTCGTAACAGGCGAAAGAACGCCTTGCGGTCCTGCGGAGAAGTCTTTCTAGCCAACACCAATTCATCCTCGGCATGCAAGTCACAATAGATCTCAAGCATCGCGCGAAAATCGTACTCATTGAGCCCCTCATGAGTCTTTACAGGGCCGCCGGTCTGCACAACGTTCAATATTTCGTCGAGCGTCTGTCGGTGCCGCTGCATCGCACCGGACAGCGCACCGTCAAACCTGATGTCGTGCTCGGCAAGATATGCCCCCAGAATACGGGACTGTTCGACACCCAGCTCAGACAGCTCGTCGTAGTTATCAGCAGAAAACGACGCCTGAGCATGCCGGATAAGAAAAATTTCGCTCAATGATCCATCTTGTTGCGAGCAATATGAATTGCGATCATACTATAATCTAATTATGCAAGTCACTAACGTGAACCGATGGTGAAAACAGCTAACCACCCAGATTTTCCTGCGCAGCTCGCTGCGACAATCGAATGTCGCTGGGCGAACAAACTCTTCGAATATAAGCAGGACAAGAACACTTCGCATTGGGACGTGCATATCCCGAGCGTCACCTCCGACACGGCCGGCGGTGGCACCGGGCTACCATCACAGCGCGAATGCCTCGAGCTGATCGACCGTTACGTCGCCAGAAAGATCGATAATTTCGTGGAGCTCTGCGCTATCGCCGTTCTTGCAAACGAGATTTCCTTCCGCGGCGCACTATGTGCACAGGAGTGGATCGATGCTCACGCGAGCCTGAAGTCCCGATAATGCCCAGTCGACGGGACCACCCTGATGTCACCGCGGTTCGCGAACTCCCGTTACTGGCGAGTCAGGTCATTCCCGAAAAGTGGGAAGACCAGAACGGTCACATTAACGTGGGTTTTTACATGGCCCTATACAACGAGACCGGCTGGCCCATGTTAGACCTGATTGGAATCGATAGACGATACTTTGCGGAACGGAAGATGGGACTCGTCGACCTGGACAACCACATTCGCTACCTGAGTGAACTGCATGTCGGTGATCGGGTTTCGGCGTACGGGCGGTTTCTCGCCTGTGACAGGAAACGAATTCAGGGCGTGTTGTTTGTAGTGAATGACGACAAGAACGTATTGGCCAGCACGATCGAATTCCTATCGATCAATATTGACCTTCGGGAGCGGCGATCCACCAACATTCCTGCTGATATCGCCACGCGGCTAGCCGCTGTAATTAGTAAGCATCAGCGGCTCGATTGGGCGGCGGTCACCTGCATGTCACTCCCTGATTACGCATGACCCGGCATCGATATGACATACTTGCATTATTGGACTGACTGGATTAGCGTACTACTATCAAACACGGTATTTGAGGTTTTATCACGATGAACAGCCCCCTCATCAAACCTGACGCGCCCTTCGGCGAATCCCACGGATCGATGGTGACAGGGGTCCTTGCGCCTGTTTTCCAGGAGTACGTGCTCGACGACCTGGCGGTTGAGGGCGAGATTCCTGCTGACCTTAACGGCGTTTACCTGCGCAACGGACCCAACCCGCGCTTCGAGCCGATGGGACAACATCACGTGTTCGACGGCGACGGTATGCTGCATTCCGCGCATTTCGATCGGGGTAAGGTTGTGTATCGCAACAAGTGGGTGCGTACCGACGCCTGGCTGGAAGAAGATGCTGCTGGCAAGTGTCTGCACGCGGGTATTTATGCAACGCGCAAGGGCCGTGAAGACAAGCGTCTCAGGGACAGCGCTAACACCGATGTGATTGGCCATGCCGGCCACGCGGTGGCCAGCTGGTACCTCGCCGGCGTGCCTTATCACCTGGATCCGATCACTCTGGATACCGTCGCCAAGGGAGACTATATCTTCGGTCCGGGCAACGGCTTCTCCGCGCACCCCAAGGTCGACGAAATAACAGGCGAGCTGCTGTTCTTCGATTATTACAACGCGCACCCGCACATGAGCTATGGCGTCGTCGATGCCTCGGGCAATGCGACCCACCAGGTGCTCATCGAATTGCCGGGTTCGCGGCTACCGCACGACATGGCGATCACCGAGAATTACTCGATCCTTCATGATCTACCGGTACTCAATGACCCTGACGCGTTCCGCGCCGGCCGTCACAAGATCCTGTTCGACTCGTCGTTGCCGGCGCGATTTGGCGTCATACTGCGCCATGGCGCAGGCGACTCGATTCGCTGGTTCGAGTTCTCGCCGTGCTTTCTCTACCATGTCATCAACGCCTGGGAAGAAGGCGATGAGGTAGTCATGGTGGCCTGCCGTTACATGCCGGTAAAAGACCTCAGAGGCGGCATCAACGAAATACGTACTGCCAAGAACATTGGCAGCGGCATCATGGATGCCCGGCTGTGGCGCTACCGCATGAACCTGAAAACCGGCGAGGCGATCGAGGAATGCCTCGATCCTGTCCGCAACGTCGAATTCCCGTCTTACAATGCTGCCCTGACAGGGAGAAAGACTCAGTGGGGATACTTCGTCGACCACGATCCCGCCGTCCTGCGCTGGACAGGTTTGCGTAAATTCAATACCGACACCGGCGAGAGCGTCGGTGAGTGGAGTGACGGGCACGAAAGCTGTTGGTACAGCGAACCGTGGTTTGCGCCGGCGGACAACCCACGCAGCGAAGATCACGGCTACGTCGTTACTTTCGTCTGGAACGACAAAACCCGTGAACAGCAGCTACAGATTTTGGACGCTCAGGACATGAACAAGGGACCGGTCGCAAGAGTCCGAATACCGCACCAGATACCGTCAGGCTTTCACGCCTGCTGGATGAAGCCGAACCAGATAGCATCCTGGGGCTAGCGCCAGAGCTCAGGCAGTGATGTCCTCGAACGCGAGTCGCGCCGATTTGGCCGCGCCCATGGAACCATCGTAGCCTGACGGACAAGCAGCGTCGCCGACGTTGTAGAGATTCGCAATCGGCGTGCGGTGATCGACGTGTTTGTCGGGCACGGTTCGAAAGCCAGGCCACTTGCCTCGGTAACAGGTCTTGGTCAGGATCGTGCAACGATCTTCGAAGTCAGGAAAGATGTCGTTGAGGTCCTTTATAACCTCACCAAGCTCCGCCTTGATGTCGCCCGGGTTCAGGCTGTCCCTGGGTGCTGCACCCACGGTATACAGGTGCTTGCCAGGTGGCGCGACTCCGTCGGCCTCCAGAGAAGGCACGTCGATCATATTGACCCGTCGGCTGCAGCCGACGCTGATGGCGGAGTAGTCCATCAGCAATTCATCGCTGGCAAAATGAAGCCACATGATTGCGGTCGGCGTCATGTCCTTGTTGATGCGCTCGACATAGGAAGGATCCAGACAACCGTCCGAGACCAATGCCACCGTGCCGGCTGGTCCGATGTTGCTGATCACTACCGGCGCACGGACATCCATCGACTCGCGGTCCTTGCGGATGCGCACACCTTCCACTCTGCCCTCGGCCACATGAATGCTCTCGGCGGTAGCGCCGGCCCACACCTCACCTCCGGACTCCCGAACCAGATCAGCCATGCGATTCCATAGAGCGATACTGCCGCCCTCGATAAATCCGAATTTCAGCGGCGCTATGACCTTGATGAACTTGAAATACTGGGCCGCCGGTAACTCGTAACTATTTACGGTCAACAGCGACGAAATGGTGGCCTGGAATATGCCATGAATCTTCGGGTTCTCTGTGTACTGGTTGAGCCAGCTCCGGAAGCTGATCTCTGCAGACGGCGACTCCTCTTTCATTGCCTTGTTGAGCGCATCTTTCATTGCCTTGTTGAGCGCATCGATAACTCGCTGTGCTTCGTCCTGGTCGCTCGCGACATCACGGATAATAGTTCGCGTGGCACCTTTAGCGAGATCATAGACCTGGCCGTCAAGCCACATTCCTACGCGCGTGCTCGGCTTTACCCCGGAGGGAATGCCAACAAGCTCGCAGACCTTTTCCATGTCGCGCCCAACGGGGACAGCCAGTCCGCCCGTGGCGCACATGTAACCATCGTGGTTGACCGTCGAAAAGCGACCGCCAAGGTAGCGGCGTTTTTCCGCCAACAGCACGCGTTGACCGGCATGGGCCAGCAGCGCCGCGGCACACATACCGCCGACGCCAGAACCTAATACGATGGCGTCAAATCGTTCCATAACCACTCCCTTAGAAATCCACAGACTTCCGCCGGTCTTTCGAGCGGCAGCAAATGTCCGGTGTCCTCGAGTACCTGCAACGATGCGCAAGGAATGTGGTCCGCTATATACCGATTTCCGCTCACCGGTGTCACCCGGTCCTCTGCACCACAAAGAACCCTTACCGGGAGTTGGATCGATGAGAGTTGCTCCCGAGAATCCGGCCGCCGCATCGCCGCACGTTGCTGGCGGCAGAACTCTTCGACGCCTAGTTCCTTTCCCATGACCGTGACGGCCTCCCGCGTCTCGCGGGCAAACGGTCCCTTCGGACATACGATAAATTTGCCTATATCCTCGAGCACCGAGTCGTAGTCCTCTTGCGCTTGCTCGATCAGGAATTCCCGTTGTTCGATGACTTGATCGGAATCGGCACATGGCGATGCACTGATAAATGCCAGCCGATCAACGCGTACTGCATCGCGACCGATCAGGTTCAGCGCGATGTATCCGCCGAGCGAAAAGCCGACAGGCGAAAACGATCGAGCCGCCACCTGAGCCAGCACTCGATCAGCCATTTCGTCGATCGACGCCGCGCCGGTGTAGTCGGCGACGATGACCTCGCAATCGTCAGACAAGTCTCTAACCTGCGCCGACCAGAGTCGGGCGTTATTGCCCATGCCGGGTATCAGGACGACTACGGGTTTGGCACTTGAAGTCAATTGGCGGCTCTCTTTATGTGCCGATAACAAAGCTGACGGTCGTAGTCGCACTGCCTCCGATGTTCAGCGTCGCAACGTTTGACGCGCCCTCGATCTGGTAGTCGCCGGCGGTACCCGTCACTTGTTTATGACTGTCCAGGATCATGCGAACGCCGGTCGCACCAACCGGGTGGCCAAGACCGATCAGGCCACCACTCGCATTGACCGGAATGCGGCCGCCGATCTCGATGTCGCCTTCCTCGACGGCCTTCCAGCTCTCGCCCGGCGGTGTGATGCCGAAATGGTCGATGGCCATATATTCGGTGCTTGTGAAACAGTCGTGCGTCTCGATGCCATCCAGATCATCGACTCCGCCGATACCTGCGCGGGCAAACGCATCGGTGATCGTGCCGCGCACATGTGGAAAGACGTAGTCGCCACTCCGGCCTTCTTCGATCTTCTGGGCGTAGCTGATTGGCGCCGTCCGATGCCCCCAGCCCTTGATGTAGGGAATTTCGGCGATGTCGAGGCCACGCGATTTGGCGTACTCGGCCGCTTTTGCCGAACTGGCCAAAAACACACAAGCCGCGCCGTCGGTGATCTGGCCGCAATCCTGCTTGCGAATGCGCCCTTCGATGACCGGGTTCGCATCATCGTCCTCGAGAAAACTCTCTTCTGTGAAAACCCACTTGCGCGTCTGCGAATTCGGGTTACGCTTCGCATTGGCGAAATTGGTTTTGGCGATGCCGGCGAGGTGCTCCTGCTTGATGCCAAAGCGATTGTCGTACTCGATCGCGACCTCACTGAACATGTGTGGCCAGGGATAGGTTACGTCGGTTGCCTCATGTCCGCTCCACATCGCGGGACCGCCGATGTATTCCGCTGCTTGCTGCCCCGACACGTTGCGCATCTGCTCGATGCCGATCACGGCCGCAAGGCCGTATCGCCCGGCTTCTATATCGGCTGCAGCCGATAAGGCGGCTATGCTCCCCGACGCGCAGGCTGCCTCGTGCCGCGAGGCCGGCAAGCCGGAGAACGCGGGATGCAGCGCTGCAAAGAATCCGCCCAGATGCCCCTGCCGGCAAAAAAGCTCAGCGGCAAAGTTACCGACGTGCGCAACCTCGACCGCTTCAGGCTCGAGAGCAACGGCATCGAATGCCGCTTGCACGGTACCGCCGAAAGCATCGAAAAGTTCGATACCGTTTCTGGCCCAATTTTGTGAGAAGTCGGTCTGGTAACCGCCAAGAATGTAAACGCGTTCTGTCATTGTGTCCGCCGCTTTTGATTGATTAGGATTTGTCGAGATATCGCTCAAGGTGCGCCAGCCGGTCGCCGCCCCAGAATATCTCGCCGTCGCAAAAGAAAGTGGGCGCGCCGAATACGCCGCGGTCCATCGCCTCACCGGTCACTTCCTTCAACCTGGCCTTGACGGAATCATCTGACACCGCCTTGAGCAGTTGTTCTGCGTCGTGCCCTAGAGTCGTGGCGATACCGGCCAGTACCTCCGGGTCGGAACAGTCGCGCCCGTCGGCGAAAGTCGCAGCAAAGACTGCCTGTGCCCACTCGACGGCCTTTGCCGCGTCGCCGTTGTGAAGGTGCCAGAAAGCCCGCGAGGCTGTAATGCTGTTAAACGGGAATGACGCTGGAAATACGAAGGGTGGCAGTCCGGCTGCTTCAGCGCAGCGCGTGAGGTCGCGATGCGCATAACGCATCTTGGGGTGTTCGGCGGCAGGCGGCGCATGATTCAGCGACTTGAAGACGGCGCCCAGCACAATCGGCTTCCAGTCGATCGTGACGTCGCGCTCATTCGCAAATTGTATGACTCGTGGCACTGCCACATACGAATAAGCTGACGAAAAATCGAGATAAAAGTCGATTCTAGCCGGCATGCCTCAATTCCTGTTGATTTGACTAACTTTCATAAATAGACTTGAGAGAGGATACTAGCCTGCCGTTCGATATTCAATCGTAGTGAGGACAACATGCGCACAACACCGACTGAGAGGATCGAAGACCTGACGCAACGCGGCTGGTGGTGCGACCAGACACTCGATGGCCTGTTCCGGGAAGCGGTTCAATCCCACCCAGACCACGCGGCACTGGTCGATCAGTACAATCGCAGCGACTTCACGGACGGCGAGGCGCAACGATTCACCTTTGCCGAACTTGCGAACGTGGCCGAGAATCTCGCTGCCCGGTTTTATGAGACCGGGTTGCGGCGCGACGACATTGTTGTCGTGCAACTGCCGAATATCGTCGAACTCGCGGCCCTCTACCTGGCACTCGGCAAACTGGGCGTCATCATCAGCCCGGTACCCATGCAATACGGTTCGTTTGAACTCGAGAAGGCAAAAAAAGTCGTCGACCCAGCCGCCTATATTTCGCTGACGAACTTTAAGGGCAAGAACTTCGCCAGTGAGCTTGGTGCCGTGTTCAAAGATGGCTGCAAGGTTTTCTGTTTTGGCAGCGACGTGCCTGATGGCGCAATCTCCCTGGAATTATCGTCGGATAAACCGGACGATAATCCTAACTACACCGCATACGTCGACAGTCTTGATATTACTGCGAACGACATCTTCACGATCTGCTGGACCTCCGGAACGACCGGCCAACCCAAAGGCGTACCGCGCAGCCACAACATGTGGATGGCCTCGGCGATCGGTTCGCATGATGCGGCATTGTTACAGGACAACGAGATTCTCCTCAACCCCTTCCCGCTCGTTAACATGGCGGCCCTCGGTGGCTTCTTGTATTGCTGGATGATGCGCGCCTGCACTTTGGTGCTGCATCATCCGTTCGACATGCAGGTGTTCCTAAAGCAAATACAGGACGAGAAGGTCGCGTACACGATTGCACCGCCTGCGGTCCTGACGATGTTGCTGAAGAAGCGCGAGATCCTCGATTCGATAGACATTTCCAGCTTGCGCTGCATCGGCTCCGGCAGTGCGCCGCTATCCGAGTTCATGGTGGCCGGTTTCGGCAAGGATTTCGGCATCGAAATCCTCAACATATTCGGGTCCAATGAGGGTATCTGCCTCGCATCGGGACCGAAGGAACTGCCGGACTACGCCGAGCGCGCTCAGTTCTTCCCGCGTTTCGGCGTCGAAGGCCTCGAGTGGGCCAACCGCACTGCCAACAACATGAAGACACGTCTCATCTCGCTGGAATCAGGTGAAGAAGTCACCGAAGTCGGGCAGCAAGGCGAACTCGAGATCTGGGGCTCCACTGTGTTCGACGGTTATTACAAGTCGCCCGAGGCAAATGCCGAAGTGTTTTCGGAGGATGGCTACTTCCGTACCGGCGACGTATTCGAGATCACGGGCGAAGGCGAACAGCCACAGTTCTACAAGTTTGTCGGACGCTGCAAGGACATCATCGTGCGTGGTGGCGTCAACATCTCCCCCGACGAGATCGACAATGAATTGGCCGCGCACCCGAAGGTTGCCCAGGTCTGCGTAGTCGGTATCGACGATGAAATCATGGGCGAGCGCATCGGCGCTGCTGTGGTTGCCAAGCCCGGCGAGACTATCGTTCTGGAAGATCTGACGAGCTTTCTGAAGGAACGAGGTGTAGCTGTATTCAAGCTTCCTGAGAAGCTGGTGTGTGCGGAGAGCCTGCCGTACAACGCGACAGGTAAAATTCAGCGCCGGGACGTGAAGCACCTGTTCGATCAGGCATCGCCCGAATGAGGGACGCATTCATCTACGATGCAGTCCGCACGCCGCGAGGCAATCATTATCGAGAGAGTTTAACCTGCAGGAGTTAATGGAGTGACCGAGCGATTTGATTCGATTATTGTCGGCGCGGGCATGGGTGGCATGTGCGCGGCAGCGCGGCTCACGGCGGCGGGGCAGCGCGTTCTCGTCCTGGAGAAGTCACCGCACCTCGGCGGACGATGTTCACATCGTATGAGAAACGGATGCCGGGTAACCACGGGTGCAATCATGATCCCAATGGCGGAGACGAGTGCCATCCGTCAAGCATTCGACCTGCTCAATGTACCGATGAACATGATAGAGCTGACGGGTCGCATGCGTTACCGACTGCCGCACGGCGACTACGACCAGCAGGAATCCGGCGGCGGGCTGCGCGGCATCATCAAGTTCGCATTTGAAGATGATGAGGACAGCACCGAGCAGCTGTTCCAGCATTTCCTGTCCGCGATGAAAGATATGCCAGACGATTCGAAGACGTTTCGTGACTGGCTCGAGCAACACACCGATAATGAAAACGTCATCAAACTGTTCCAGGGTTTTTGCGCGGCGTTGATGGGTACGAACCTGCATGAAATACCGGCCGGCGAGTTTTTTCGATTTCTTGCCTACAGCAGCCGCGGCAGTCGCTTCGGCATGGCCGTCAACGGCAACGGCGAATTGATGGATGCCCTTGCCGAGGCAATCGAGATGCGCGGCTCGCGGATATTGCGGCGAACGACCTGCCGCGAAATCCGGATCGAGGATGGCAAGGCGACCGGCGTCCTCGCAAAATCCAGAGATCGCGGGGAAGAATTCTTTGAAGGCGACTATATCCTGTCCAACACAGGACCGGACCGGACCGTGGTCCTCTCGGGTGGCAGAGACAAGTTCGACGCAGATTATCTGGCCAAACTCGACGAGTCTCCTCATGAAGCCCCCATATTTCATATTTCCTTCGTAACGGATGCGCCGCTGATCGAGGACTTCGATGGCTGTCTCGTGTTTGGCAACAACAAGAACCTGATCTACCTTGAAATTCCATCGCTGATTTCGCCAGACATATCACCGCCTGGACGCTACCTGCATACAGCTTTTGGCGCACCGACCGATGCTGCGACTGCAAATCTGAAAGAGGAACTCGAGAACACGTTGCACGAACTCGAAGAAAATTTCCCGGGAAGACTGGATGGCGGCGAATTCCTCGTCAAAGCCAAGCACTCCGGACAGGGTCCGGGTATGCACCGCTGGGCCGGTCACATGCTGCCGGTCACCACTTCCATCGAGAACCTGTACAACGTCGGGGACGGCAGCACGACGCCTGGCACTATAGGTACCGAGGGGGCGGCCTCATCAGCCAGGGAAGCGGTAGAGCGAATCCTCGACTCTCACTAGTCGCAGCTAGTCACGATCGTAGCTGACGTCATGCGGGTTCAATATCTGTTCACATTCATTGCAGACCGCTTCGCCGTGAAACAGTTTGTCACAGGGCAGATGCGTCAATTCTAGAGGCTCTTTGCCGGGCTTGATCAGCCAGCGGTTGGCCCAGTCGTGCAGCGCGATGGTATGCGCATACAGGTCTCTGCCCTTTTCCGACAGATGGTACTCGTGCCTGACGGGCCGTTCGCGATAGGGCACACGATCCAGAACGCCGGTCTGGACGAGCAGCCGCAGGCGATCCGCCAGAATGTTCGTCGCAATGCCGATTGCCGACGCAATATCGTCGAACCGCTGAAGTCCGAAGAAACCCGCGGCCAGAACCAGCGACGTCCAACGATCGCCGACGCAATCGAGCACCGAAACGTCTTCCTTGCCAAAATCGCCGCTCTTCTCTTGCTTCGATTTGGAGCGGCGTTGATACCTCGGCGGCAATTTCTTTACAGCAGCGAAGTTCTTTCCGGGCGAAAACCTGACGTCCTGCGGGAGCACTTTTTGTTTGCACTCGCCGCACCGGTAGATCGGCACCATCGGCTTTCCGCATGACTTGTGGATCAGTGATTCGGGCAGGTAACGGCGCTGTCCCCAATTGTGCTCCCAAGCCCACATCAATAGCACGACGGGATACAGGTCGAGGCCTTTGTCGGTCAGTCGATACTCATAGCGCATCGGGCTCGTCTGATAAGGGTTCTTGTAGAGGATGCCTTTCCCGACCAGCGACTTCAGTCGCGACGCCAGCGTACCGCGCGCCGCACTGGTGGACTTCCTGAGATCTTCGAAACGTCGTACGCCGAGATAGATGTCCCTCATGATCAGGAAAGCCCAGCTGTCGCCGATAACCGCCAGGGCCTGCGCCACCTGACTGCTGAGGATAAGATCCGAATCGACTTGTGGTTTCGGCTTGTCGTTCACGGGTGAGGCCGATTCTTCCCTGGTGGCATAGGGATCATGCCGCTTGTGGATTCCATGTATTCCTTATAACCGGGCCGTTCTCTGGCGAGTTTCTTGTCGAGCGTCGCCTGCCCCGTGACGTTGACTATCAGGTAAGTATACAGAACCGGTCCGATGATCGTTAAAAGGCCCGGCGGAACGTCGCAGGCGATGAGAAACAGTCCCCACCAGACGCACAGTTCACCGAAGTAGTTCGGATGCCGCGAGTATCGCCACAATCCGCTGCGCAGTATTGTGCCCTTACTCGCAGGTTCGGCACGAAAGCGCGTCAGCTGTAAGTCCGCGACTGTTTCAAAAACGAAGCCGATCAACCAGACGGACACGCCGACATAGGTCGGCCATCCGAGTTCCGAAGGAAACGTAAACATCTGACCGAGTTGTACTGGCACGGAAACGAACCAGATCACCTGCCCGATTGACTCCACTTATGCGTCTCCACCCCACTTATGCGTCTCCACCCCGCTGGTTCGTTGCTGGCTAAAGCGGTTTTTATTAGTCTAATAATGAAAGTCAGTATTCGCAAGTCGGGGACGCCATCAGGCAGGGTGCGACAGACGTGTGGGCGCAAAAATCCTGTCGTGGATCGCCTTGTGACAGAGTACGACGCCGAAAAGCATCTTCCCTGATCAGTTGCCGAGGCTGGCGAGAAATTTCTCGTAGTTGTCGTACCCACTATCGAACTCGAGATCCAGCCCGTCAGAGGCCAGTTTCTGCCAGTCACGATTGTCGAATCCTGATGCCAGCGTGGTTGCAGTCGTCTTCATTTTTGCTCTCGCGACGCCGCCACCGCCGGCAATCAGAATCTCGCCGGTGACAGTCCCGGTCGTGAGCCACGCGACGACCGGTGCAACATGCTCGGGAGCGAGTCGTCCGAACGCCTCATCTGTAACAAGCCCATCAATCATCTGCGTCGCTCCATACGGCGAGATCGCGTTGACAGCAACGTTTCTCGATGCGCCTTCGAGACTCAGCGAGCGCATCAGGCCGGTAAGTGCGGCTTTCGATGTCGAGTATGCCGGCAGCCCCAATTGGCCGAAAAGGCCAGCCGAAGAGATGGTAACGACGATGCTGCCACGTCGCTGCTCGCACATATGACGAAATACAGGGTGTGCAACATTCAGCGTTCCCATCAGGTTAACGTCCAGATTGCGTCGCAGTTCCGGCAAACTTTGCTTGCGAAACGTAGCGTTCTCTGTAACACCTGCATTGGCGACGAGCGAATCGAGACGGCCGAAGTTCTGCAGTGCCGTGGCAAGAAGCGAATCGCCCGCGCAGGGTTCCTCGACAGAACTGTGCTCTGCGACGGCTTCCCCCCCTGCCGCGACGATCTCGTCGACGACTCGATCTGCCGATGACTCCTCCTCTCCTTCGTGGCTGCGGTTATTGACAACAACACTCGCACCGCGCGCCGCAAAAAACAGGGCGTAGGCACGGCCGAGCCCTTTCCCTGCACCGGTAATCGCAACGACCTTGCCCTTGAACTCAGTTGTCATACTCTTCCTCACTCCTGCGCCCCGGGGCGCTTCAATGCGAACAGTTCTGCAAGGTCCCGGCGAACGACTTTGCCAACGGCGTTTCTTGGCAAGTCGTCGACGAAATGCACAGCCTTGGGTGTTCTGACCGAACCGAGCTCCTGTTTTACAATTTCGATTACCGACTTTTCGTCGGTGTGACCGTTCGCGACCACCGCAACCTCGATGCGCTCGCCCCAGTAGTCGTCCGGGATGCCAAAGACACAGCACTCCCTTACACCGGGTACCGTGGCGAGTACGTTCTCAATCTCTGCCGGATAGACGTTAAAACCGCCTGTAATTATCACGTCACTAATTCGACCTGCCAGTGCCAGGTAACCCTCGGCATCGAGTGAGCCGAGGTCACCGGTAGCCAACCAGCCGTCGCGAATCGTGGCCTTGGTCATTTCGGGCTCGTCGAGGTAGCCCTGCATTACGATTGGGCCCTTCGCCTCGATACGGCCAATTGTGCCTGCCGTGACTTCGACACCGCCCTCGTCAACAACGCGCACGTGGCTGTTGACACACACCTTGCCGACGGTGCCGCGCAGCTTCGGATCCCGCATATCTTCTGTGCCGAGGCCGCAGATCGTAACCGGCGCCTCGGTCAGGCCGTACAGCGCCGAGATGCGCGGGCCAATTGCCCGCTGCGCCTCGACGATGCGTTCGGGCGGCATCGGTGCCGCACTATAGGTCAGGTGCCGCAGCATCGGAAACTGCCCGGGCGACAGACCGTCCGTCTGCATTAGCTTGTATATGAGTGTCGGCGGCATAAACGTGACGGTCGTATTGTCGCGCATCGCTGCCAGAATCGAATCCGGCGAACGGTCGGGAAGAAAACGATGTCGCCCGCCCGCCGCCAGGACCGGAAACAGGTAATGCGAAGACCCGTGAGTCAGCGGTGCGACGGCCAGGTTACAGTCACCGGGGCCGAACTCGTAGAAAGCCTGCATGTTTTCGATCACGGCGAGCATGTTGCCGTGTGTCTGCACGACGCCTTTCGGCTCGCCCGACGTTCCGCCCGTAAACTTGATCGCGGCGATTTCACTAGTCGCCGGGTGCCGCGGTTCGAATGTGTCGTTCTCAGCCGGAAACTGGTCCAGCCTGTATAGCTGATCCGTCTCAGGCACGTGGTCGACGGATTCGCGACCGACACACAGCAGATCGGGTTTCGCCTTGTTTACTAGGGTCGAGTTCAGTTCGCGCCCGTTGGCCGGATTGAGCGGCACCCAGACGAAACCCGATATGAGGATCGCAAGGTACGTAACGAGATGATCAGTATGATTCGCGGCACAGAGCGCAATGCGACCGCCGTTCGGAACCAGACTTTGCAGCGCGGCACTCGTTGATTCGACTCGTCGTATCAGGTCCTCGTACGAGACTGCATCGTCACCGTCTTCTACCGCCGTTGCCTCGGGGTCCAACTCGGCACCCCGATACAGCAAACGACTGAGACTTTCGGCGACGGCCATCTTAGTGCGCCAGCACGGTTACGGCCGTCGCGGCTTCCTCGACGTCGTAGAAGCCGCCACCGTTCTCTGCCACGGCGACATGCGCATCGGCGACTTGTCGATCATCCGCCTCGCCACGCAATTGCGTAACGAGTTCGAAGACCTGTGCGATCCCGGTTGCGCCGACCGGGTGACCTTTGGAGACAAGGCCGCCCGATGGATTGACCGGCACCTGCCCCCCAATACTCGTGGCACCCGATTCACTAAAAGGGCCGCCCTCGCCTTGCGCGCAAAGCCCAAGATTCTCGATCTGCAGGATCTCGGCAAACGAGGTCGCATCGTGCACCTCGGCAACATCGACGTCCGCAGCCGATATTCCCGCCTGTGCGTAGGCCTGCAGTGCCGCGTGCCGCCCGATATGGTTCTCGTAATCGCCAATATCACGCCGCGTGCCGCTGGCCAGGCTCAGGCCGCGGATCTCGATCGCGCGCGATCGGTCGAATTCCGCGAGGGAGGACTCCGTGCAAACGATCGCAGCCGCCGCCCCGTCCGAGATCGGCGCACACATCGAGCGCGTAAACGGCCAGCAGATCGGCTTGTCCGCGAGCACCTCGTCGACGGTCATGTCGACCCGGTACTGCGACAACGGATTCATCGTCGAATGATGGTGGTTCTTGGCCGCAACCGCAGCCAGCTGTCGCACCGTCGTGGCGAATGTCTTCATATGCTGGCGCGCGAACGCGGCATAGACGTCCATGAAAAAACTGCGCTGGGCTGTGTCACTCGCCTCAGCCGGGGCAACCTCGGCCGCCAGTGTATTGACCCAAGCCTGAGTCGCGGCAACGGCATGAATGTCTGTGCCACCTTTGAATGCGGCCAACATCGCCTCAGGCTTGTCAGGAAAGAACATCTTTTCCGCGCCGACAACCAGGGCGACTTCGGCCAGGCCGGCCTTGAGATATGCCACCGACTGCAACAACGCCGTGCTGCCGCTGGCGCAGGCGTTCTCGATGTTTGCGATCGGGATACCGTCAAAACCAAGCGGCCGCAGCGCGATCTGCCCCCTTACGGTGTTTTGCCCTTCGAGCATTGGCTGTCGCGTGTTGGCGAACCAGGCCGCCTGAACCCGGTCCACGTCAATGCCGGCATCGGAAAGCGCCAGGCCCACGGACTCACGGGTCAGGTCCTTGACTGATCGATCCGGCATCTTGCCTAGCTGCGTCATCCCGATGCCGACGACAAAGATTCTAGCGGCTCCCATGATCCTCAGCCTGTTTCTGCAGCGGCGGGAAACTTCGTCTGTACGATGCGAAAACGACTCGTCACAAACGCGAGATCGGACAGGCATGCATTGCCGGCCGGGTTCAAACCCGTGACATGAAAGTCAGAATAGGCAGCGGCAAAGTTGATAGGCATGCCGATCAGATTACATGCCAGTGACGCGCCTGCCATGTGATACGCGTTTTCCGCAAGCTCGAGGAAATGCGCATCGGTCGAATAGACGTGTGACGTAATTGCACCGTGATCGCGCACGTCTTCGGTCGCGCGCTGCAGCGCATGGTCGGCATTATCGCAGCCGATAACGAACGATATCGGCCCGAAATGTTCTTTGCCGTACAGCGCTCTGTCGCCGGCGTCGACCTTGAGCATCAACGGCGTCGCGGTCCGCGCTTTGTCGTACTCGGGATGCTCGTACGGGCCCGATTCGCGCAGCACGCTCACACCGGCGGCGGCAGCCATGGACTTGATCGCGCCATAGATATTCTCGTCAACGAGCGTACCGCAAAGATATGCGGCCTGTTTGGGATTTGCGATCAGCTTGTCGACCGCAGCAACAAGAGCATGGCAGATATCGTCGAAAGACTTGTGCCCTGCATCTGTAGCAATCCCGTCCCGCGGCACGAAAATGTTCTGCACGCTGGTGCACATCTGCGCTGATGCCTGACAAAGGGAATGCGCGATCGCATCGCACATGCCCTGGAAGTCGTCGCTCGATTCGATGACGACCGAATTGCATCCCGCCGTCTCGGTATAGACGAGCGCATTCGGACAATTGTCTTCGATCCACTTGCCGAACTGTGGCCCTCCCGTGAAATCGATGATTGCCGTGTCGGGGTGATGCAAAAGTTCGATCGTAACTGGCGTGTCCCCTGTATCCGCTGCCATTGTCACGAGATTCGGGTCGTGGCCGTTTTTGGCGAGTACCTCACGCATCGCGCGTACGAACAGCGCTACTGGCAGCGTCGTTTTCGGATGCGGTTTGACGACGACCGGGTTGCCAGTCGCGAGACTTGCGAGGATGGCAGGATAGCCGTTCCACTGCGGGAACGTCGCACATGTAATCACAACCGAAGTGCCGCGAGGAATCAGGCGATAACGTTTCTCGAGACGAGTTTCCGCGGCGGCGCCGAAACGACGCTCCCAACTCGCCGTTGCAGGCACATCCTTCATCGCCTTGTACGCATACGCGAGTGCCTCGAGACCGCGATCCAGTGCGTTGGCACCGCAGCCGGCGAACGCCATGATGAAGCTCTGCCCCGCCGTGTGCACGGTGGCATGCGCATTGACGAACAGCGAATCGGGTTGGCCCAACCGGTCGAGAATTTCGAGACACACGCCGACACGTTCTTCCGTATCCAGTGCACACCATTCCCGTTGCGCGACCCTGGCCGCCTCGAACAGCGTGTGGACATCGACTTTCGGATAGGTGATGCCGAGTGGCGATTCCGTAAATGGCGATACTTCTTCACCGACGCGATCGATCGTGCCCGGCATGTCCATCGCAAACGGTCGGCCCAGCAACGCGTCGAACGCCGCCTTGCCCTGCGCAGGAATCTCCTTGCCGTGTATCTTGCTGCTTGGAGATTCGGGATACGCGGTCCACGAATAGCGCTTTTTGCAGGCATCGATTGCCTTGTCCAGCAAAGCGCGATGCTGCTCGAATAACTTGCTCATGCCTGCCCCGTCAAATGATCAATGCCGCAGATGTTGCTGTCACGTACAACTTGTCATCGGTATCAACGATGCGACCATCGGCGCCGCTCGAGAAGCGCGGTACACGCTCCATGCCGGTCAAATGTGCCAAATCCTTATTGTAGTTGGAAGCCATGGGATTATTGTCTTATAGAGCCAACGTCGCAGATGGCGCCAGATCCAGGCAAGAGTGATGACTAGTTACTTGTATAATTAGACTTATAGACGATATCATGCCAAATCCGGGATTCGCAAGCTGACAGGCTGGGAGCGCAGAGAACGTGCTAAATGATTTCCTGAAGCTGCAGGCCGACATGCTCGCCGCCAGGGCCGAACTCGGACTGGCCCTGTCCGGCGGCTGGTTACTGGACAAGGCGGCTCCGTGCGCTGACGGCAACCGCCCCGTCGTGACAATCCCGGGATTCCTGGCATCAGAGACCACGCTTTCGCGGCTCGGGCGATTCCTGAACAGGCATGGATTCGCGGCACAAAGCTGGGGCATGGGACGCAATCTCGGGCCGCAAGGCCGAAGCTGGAGCGACGTTCTCGATCAGATGACGCACCAGGTCGGCGAAACTATTCGCCGCCTCGCCGACGAGCATTCGGCGCCTGTGGCATTGATTGGACAGAGTCTCGGCGGCGTATACGCGCGCGAGTTGGCGGCGCACATGCCGGACGAGATCGATCGCGTCATCATGCTTGGTTCGCCAACACTGCACCCCTATATGCAGACGCACGACAATCGCGTGATTGCGCAAATGGGCTACTGGGTGAGCCGTCAGTCACACGCCGAGATGGCTGGTCGCCGCGGCTTGTTACACCTCGGTCCCGATCGTCCACCGCTGCCGTGCATATCGATTCACAGCCCGTGCGACGGAGTCGTTGACGAGTCATCAGCAGTAATACCGCAGTACATCGTCGATCAAAGCGATAACGCCGCGCCGAGAGAAAATCTCCGTGTACTCTCCTCGCACGTCGGCATGTCCGTCAATCCCTGGGTAATGCTCGCCATCGCCGACAGACTTGTCCAGGATCGCGACGACTGGGAGCCATTCGACCCCTATCGTTACTTTCCGGAAAATCTCGAAGCTGTCGTCTCAAGACTCTACCCTGCTCAGGATGAAGATGCAGTCGCAGCCGACATCACGGCGCTCGCGGAGAGCGGACCGTGAACCAGCCGGCGATCAGACTTCCTGCACCGATCGTCACGCTGTCCGACGAACATCGTTACATGAACCTGTTGGTCGAAACGCTGGATGAGCACCTCGAGAGCATGAATGAGCCCGCCATGGGCGACTATTTCCTGATGCAGGACATCGTGCGCTACATGCACGACTATTCCGACAAAGTGCACCACCCAACCGAAGACCTGATGTTCGACAAACTGGTGCGGCGAAACCCCGCTCGTGAGAAGGACGTGGCACGCCTGCGGCGGGAACATGGCTTCCTGGACAACAATACGAGCGAGCTCATGGACTTGCTCGAGGTTGCCGCCGAACGCCAAACAGCCGCAGATGCGAAGGCTGTGCGCGACGCTGTTGGCGCTTACATCCACAGACTCCGGCAACACATGCAGTTTGAGGAAAGCGAACTTTTCCCAAGTGCAACCCGATGCCTGGCGAGCAAGGACTGGCATGACATCGAGGCGCGCCTCGAGGCGGCGGAAGATCCACTCTTCGGCGAGACCGTCCAGCGCGAATACCGGGTCCTTTACGAGTACTTCGCCAATCGTTCCGGACAGATTTCGCGCAAGGTGACAAACTTCGGGTTCCTGCAACTCGACAATATGATTGTCAGTGCTGACGCTATCGAGACAGGCATCTCGGAAATGTGGCAGATGCTGCAGGAGCACGCATCCTCGCTCGAACGGGAGTTCCGAGACGTCACCGAAAAAGCGGCTGATAGCGGTGGCATCGCTGCCAGGATTGCGCAGCAAGCAGAATATGCCGGGGTCGTCGGAAAAACGGCGTTGTCAGCGGGCAGCGGAGCAGCCGGCATCTATTTCAGGACATTGAAGAACGCCGCCGTATCATTTTTCAAGGGCGCGCAGTGAAACACTATTCCCAGGTCACTGCTGAGGTCGATCAGTCGAGAGGCGGACGCACCACGGCCGCATTCTTCGATTTCGACGGGACGCTGATTGCGGGCTTTTCGGTGGCATCGTTCGTGCAACGCCGACTGCTGGGCGGCAACATGCCGCCGCGGGAAATGTTCGCGCAATTCGTAGCGGCCTGGGAATACGGCATTGGCACGGCCGACTTTGCACGCGTCCTGGCCCGATCGGCCGAGAGCCTGCGCGGCAGATCGGAAACTGAGCTGGCGGAAACCGCAAGGGAAGTCTATGAGAAGGACCTCTCAGGCAGTATCTACCCTGAGTCGCGCGCCCTCATAGAGGCCCACCGCGCCAAAGGACATACGATTGTTATCGTATCGTCGGCGACGCAATACCAGGTACAACATGTCGCGGACGAGCTCGGCATCGAGCATGTTCTGTGCACCGAACTCGAGGTCGAAGACGGCGCCCTTACGGGCGAGATTATCCCGCCAATCTGTTACGGCGAGGGCAAGCTGCATGCGGCACAGCGCTTCGCCAACGAGCATGGCGTCAAACTCGACAAGAGCTATTTCTATTCCGACGGTGGTGAGGACATTCCGCTGCTTGAAGCTGTCGGATTCCCGCGGCCGATCAATCCGGATCGTAGACTGGCCCGCAAGTCCCGACGCGAAGGCTGGCCTGTGCAACGGTTTACCAGCCGCGGACTGCCCGGACTTACCGATGTCGTGAGGACCAGCCTGGTTTACAGTAGCCTGGTCGGCTCGTTCATGACTGGCCTTCCGGCGTTATTACTCAACCAGTCGAAGCGTGACCTCGTCAATGTCGCGATACCCACGTGGGGTGATTTCGGCAGCGCGGTTGCCGGACTGGACATCGAGACTGAGGGCGAAGAGCACCTCTGGTCGCATCGTCCAGCCGTCTTCATTTTCAACCATCAGAGTCAGACTGACGCACTGATTATCTCGCGGCTTCTGCGGCGGGACTTCACAGGTGTGGCCAAGAAAGAGATGAAATTGAATCCGTTGGTCGGCACGGTTCTCGATGCAGTGGGTACAGTGTTCATCGATCGTGACGATCATGACAAGGCGATCGAGGCATTGAAGCCCGCTGTCGACAGCCTCAGGAACGGGACGTCGTTCGCGATTGCGCCCGAAGGACAGCGCAGCCGGGGGTACAAACTCGGCCGGTTCAAGATGGGCGCGTTTCACATCGCGATGCAGGCCGGCGTCGCTATCGTGCCGATCGTGATCGCAAACTCGTCAGACTCGATGCCCAAGAGTGGCATATTCATTCGTCCGGCCAGGATCAGCGTCAAGGTATTGCCTCCCGTCGCTACCGTCGACTGGACGACCGATAACATCCATCATCGCGTCGATGAAATTCGTCGCATGTTCCTCAGGGAACTCGGGCAGACCCGCGATGAGGATGTAAAATTGCGGCGAGTGAAATAAAGTTTCAAGCCAGCTGATGCCACGCATACTCGACAACCCGGCGTTTCAGGAAGAACTGGAAGCCATCGCGCAGCAATCGGGGCAATCGATCAAAGCCGTCCGCTCCGAAGCGAATGCAAACCTCGAGGAAATGCGTAGCAAGCGCAGCGGCCCATGGGTCGCCGTGTTCGCCTGGCTCAGTCGCTACATCTGCCGCCGCGGTTATCATCCCGAATATCACTTTGACACGGCGGAACTTGACCGCGTGCGTAATCTAGCGGCGGGCAAGTCCGTCGTATATCTCGTGACGCACAAGACCTACCTGGATTTCTTCGTCCTGTATGACTTCTTCTACCGAAATGGCATCGCGCCGCCCTACATTTTTGGCGGTATCAACATGGCTTTCTCGGGCTTCGGTTCGCTGGCACGTCGGGCCGGCGGAATATTCATCCGGCGCACGTTCACCGACAAGCCAATCTACAAAGCCGTCTTGCACCGCTACATCCGATACCTGGTCGACAGGGGCTGCTCATTCAGCTGGGCAATAGAAGGTACGCGCTCACGCACCGGCAAGCTCGTCCTGCCGAAGATCGGGCTCCTGAAATATGTAGTCGATGCGGCACGGCCGCTCGGCGAAGACGTTGTCGCCTACATCCCCGTATCCGTATCCTACGACCAGATTCCGGACGTTACCGATATGACAGCACAGGAATCCGGCGCATCCAAGAAGCCCGAGAGCCTGGGCTGGTTCATTCGCTATATCCGGCGACTCGGCAACCACTACGGCAACATCTACATTCGATTCGGTGAAGATGTCACCATGCATGAAACGCCGGACGCGCCCGATCTGAGCGAGACCCAACAGCTGGTCTCTCCCGAAATCATCGATGTGCAAAAGCTGGCGTTCGAAGTCTGCTATCTGATCAACGAGGTCACGCCGGCAACCGTCACCTCACTGATCCTGATGTCGCTGCTGTGCCGCACGGCGGCCAGGCCGGAAAGTATTCATGCCGACGTCGAAGCGCTGGAGAAGTACCTGGCAAGTCGCCAGTCCGCATCGATCTTCGCCACACCGAACCGACCTGTCCCGAACGACGTGGGAGCCGCCCTCGCCGCGTTGATCACCAACGGTATTGTGCAGAAAGATCCCGACGGCAAATATTGCAGCATCGTCCCCGAACGCTACCTCGTTGCCTTGTACTACAGCAATATGGCCGTGCACCATTTCGTCATCGCCGCGTTCACCGAGCTCGGCCTGCTCAATATTGCGCACGCCGAATCGGATTCCGGCGAGCAGGCATTCCAGGCAGAAATCCGTCGTTTGAGAGACCTGTTCAAGTACGAGTTCTTCTTTGCGCGCTCGGAAGCGTTCCGACAACAACTCACCGATGAACTCAGCTACCTGGACGCACCGATGGAGAAGATTCTCCATCAGGACAGGGAGGACGCGGTAGCTCTGCTTCGTCGCCAACCGCTGCTCGTCGCCTACGGCGCATTTTCACCGTTTATCAACGCATACCAGGTCGTCGCAGACTGCCTGCTGCAGGACGGTGCGGCGGCGGCCGACGACCAGGTGGCGTACGTCGCAAGGTGCCAGGCCGAAAGTCGCAAGACCGGTGCCGGCTACCCGGGGTTTGCCTCGAGGGCACTACTGACCAATGGCTACCTGCTGGCTGAGAATCGCGGACTCCTCGGGGCCGGCGAAGAGGTCGCAAACAATCGCAAGCACTTTGCGAATGATCTCCGCTTCATATCGGAGCAACTCCACGAGATTCGGGGTATGACCGACTAGCCGGCCTTTTTGCGTGCCTTCGTCTTTTTCATTGCCGCTCGCGGACTGCTTCTTTTTGCCTCAGCTTCAGCCGCTTTTTTCAGCGCCTGGAACGAGCGCCTGGCGCAGGCCACAAAAAATTCCGGATCCGGTGTGATCTCGCGGCAACCGGTAATCGACAGAACGATCTCGCCGTTGTAGCTGATCGCCGTCAGGATCAGGCCCATGCCGTCGAGAACGGGTGCGCAGCCCGTCGACTTGAGCAGCTTGGCCCCGTTGAGATAAAGCGGGTGCTGAGGCCCGGGAACGTTGGTCACCGTGCAATTCGCCAGTCGGACAGCCCGGTGCCCCAGACCGAGACCCGTGACAAGCCGGCCTGCAAGTGCGGTGGTCGCAGACGGGATATGCCGCGAAATGTCGGTCATCTGGCGTGCCCCGATCGCGCGGTCGGTCGCCTTGGCGCCGGCCGTCGCCTCTCGTACCGCCCGCAGCCGCGCCAGCGGATCGGCCACATCTGTATGCACGGGCACGGTCATCGTTGCGAGCACGTTGCCGGCAACATCGGACTCTTCGGCCGTACGCGTGTTGATTGGCGCCATGACGATCAGCGACTCTTCCGGGAGCTCGTCCTTGCTCAGCAGGTATTCGCGTAGCGCTCCACCACACAGTGTCAGGATGACATCATTGACAGTTGCCCCGGCCACGGCCTTCCTGATGTCGCTCAGCTGCTTGAGCTTGAACGTTATACCGTCGAATACGCGGTGCGCGGATACCGAAGCATTGAATATCGTATCGGGAACCTCGTAATTCTGGCTGATGTCGGGCAACTGGCCCTTGAGAAGCGACTGACTGACACCGGGCAGAACCGATGCTACAGCCCTCGCCAGCTGGAACGGCTGGCGGATGTTATTGACAGCGGCGCGAGCCATGAGGCCAAGCCAGGACGGTTCGGATTGCGGCTCCCACGGCTCGGCCTCCGGATCCGATTCGAACTCAGGTGTCGTGCTATGCAGCCCGGCAACGATCTCCGTGCCCGTCGCACCATCGATGGCCGCATGGTGATACTTGGCGATGATCGCGAACGCGCCTTTGGGAATGCCCTTGATGTTATCGAGCCCTTCGACGAGGTACATCTCCCAAGGGGGGCGGCTGAGGTCCAGGCGGCGCGAGTGAATGCGTGCAACCAGGATGCACAGCTGCCGCCAGTCGCGTGGCTCGGGCAATGCGATGTGACGAATATGAAATTCCAGATCGAACTGCTCGTCATCAACCCAGTAGGGATAGTCGACGCTGAGCGGCAGCGACACGAGTTTTTGCCTGAAAACGGGCGAAGTGTGCAACCGGCTTTCGACGTACCTGAGAACATCCTTGTGGCGCACCACGCCACCGGGTGCGGTCGACTGGTCATAGATATACAAAGCCGTCAGATGCAAATGCGCCCCCTGGCTCTCCAGGTACAGAAACGCAGCATCCTGGGCGGTGAGTTGCCTCATGCGAACTCGGCAACCTCCGCCCCGACATTCGCGTTGCCATCGCCGGCAACGGCGCAATGAGACGCGATTAACCTCGCGAACTCCGGTATCAGCTGCTCAGGTAAATCATGGCCCATGCCGGGAATTACATGCAGTTTTGCGTTAGCAACGCACTGCGCCGTGTGCCGGCCAGCATCGACCGGTATCAGCGGATCGTCCTCGCCATGGATAACGAGCGTCGGCCGCTCGATCGTGTCCAGCAGCTTCGTGCGGTCGCCGCTTGTCGCCATCGCTGCGAACTGCCTGATATCGGCAGCCGGGTCAAAATTGCGGTCGACCCACGATGTGACACGCTGGCGCCTTTCTTCGGCAGGCATTGGGTAGGCGGGACTTGCATTCAATTGCCAGAAATCGACGAGATACTTGATCATCTGCTCCCGATCGAAGTTCTTACTGTGCTTGAACAAGGCATGCCTGAGGACCTTAGGACGCGGGCCCGGAAGCTTACGACTGCCGCTCGTCGACATGATGGATGTCAGGCTCCTCACACGATCAGCGTGCTTCGCCGCGATAATCTGCGCGATCATGCCGCCCATCGATGCGCCGACCATGTGAGCCTGGCGAATGTCCAGCGCGTCGAGTAGCCCGATCGTGTCCAACGCCATGTCGTCGAGTGAATATGGAACTTTGAACTTGATGCCCAGAAGACTGCCGATCATGGACCGCACCATACCCGGTGCCTTAACGCCATCCAGGTGCGTTGACAGCCCCACATCGCGATTATCAAAGCGAATTACGCGAAGTGATTGCTCCGCCAGCACTCGGCAAAAGGCCTCGGGCCAAACCACCATCTGCCCGGCGAATCCCATGATCAGTACAACCGCAGGATCACCGGGATCACCGAATTCCTCGAACTCGATCCGGATTCCGTTTGCAGTTACTGATGCCATGGATCTTTGTCGATATAGCGGCCGATGGCTTCGTGGATCTGATTTTCGGTGTTGCGCACATAGACACCGTCGATGTCTTTCGGGATCTCCACGATCACCTCCATATCGGTCGCGCTGTACTCTGAATAACTCGGCGTCCACACACGTTGCAGGTACGGATGGTCCCAGTTTTCAATGTTTGGCTCGATACGATTTACAAGTTCCACACTCATAACAGCCTCTTCAAAACACTCAATAGGGTTGGCGCCGATCTGGCCCCTTGACAGACTCAGTCTAATAATGAAAGCTACCAGTGCATCTCGCTGCTGGCAAGTGAGTCGGCGACTGCCAGGCCAACTATTTTTCGAGAATAATTCTCATTGAGGTCTTCCGATGGCTACCGACCCCACAGCCCCACAGGGCCACGATTCTCCACCGCCCATCGCCACGGGCAAGGAGTACATTGACAGCCTGCGTGGTCGAAAACTCAAGGTCTACCTGTTCGGCGAACGAGTTGACGAACCTGTCGATCACCCGATTATCCGCCCGTCAATTAACGCCGTCGCCGCGACTTACGACCTGGCAAAAAACCATCCTGAGCTGGCCACTGCCATGTCGCCACTGACCGGCCAAAGCGTCAATCGCTTTACCCACATCGCCGGAAGCCCGGAAGAACTCGTCATGCAGAACAAAATGCAGCGACGGCTGGGACAACTCACGGGCACCTGCTTCCAGCGCTGCGTAGGCATGGATGCGATCAACGCACTGCACTCAGTGACCTACGAGATTGATGAAGCGAACGAAACGCAGTACCACCAGCGCTTCAAACGCTTTGTCACGATGGTGCAACATTCCGGATTCGTGATCGGTGGTGCAATGACCGACGTCAAGGGCGACCGCAGCAAGGCCCCGCATGAACAGGATGATCCGGATCTGTTCGTGCATGTGTCGAAGCGCAACGAGGACGGTGTATGGATTCGCGGTGCCAAGGCACACCAGACCGGCTGCATCAACTCACACTGGCTATTGGTGATGCCGACCATGCGGCTTGGCCCGGACGATAAAGACTACGCCATTGTCGGTGCTATCCCGGTCGATGCGGAGGGGATCACTTATATTTACGGCAGGCAGTCCTGCGACTCCCGAGCGATGGAAGGCGGCGACATTGATGCCGGCAATGCAAAGTTCAGCGGCCAGGAAGCCATGGTCATTTTCGATGACGTGTTCATCCCATGGGAAAACGTGTTTATGGATGGTGAGTACGATTTCGCCGCCATGCTCGTTGAGCGATTCACCTGCTATCACCGACGATCTTATGTCTGCAAGTCTGGCGTCGGCGATGTCCTGATTGGCGCCGCCGCTACTGCAGCCGATTACAACGGCGTTGAGAACGTCTCTCACATCAAAGACAAACTCGTCGAAATGACACACTTGAATGAGACAATCTACAGCACGGGTATTGCATCGAGTTACCAGGCATCCGAGATGAAATCGGGTGTCTATCTCAACGACGATATGATCGCGAACGTCTGCAAGCATCATGTGACCAAGATGCCGTATGAGATCGGTCGCCTCGCGCAGGATATCGCAGGCGGACTAATGGTAACTGCGCCTTCGCAGCAGGATTTCGACAGCCCGGAGATCGGCCATGTCATCCGGAAATACCTCAAGGGACGCAAGGGGATCGATGTCGAGGACCGAATTCGTATCCTGCGCCTGATCGAGAATATGACACTTGGACGCAACGCAGTCGGCTACCTGACGGAGTCCATGCACGGTGCCGGGTCACCGCAGGCGCAACGGATTCAGATCGCTCGGCAAATGCAGAAAGAATTCAAGAAACAACTCGCCAAGACGCTTGCCGGCGTCGAGCCGGGACTCGCCGAAGAAGTGCAGGATGATCTGTCCGGGTACATGGCCAGGGTGTTTGAACCGACAGAGACCGATTAATGTCCAGACTACGCTCGCTACCGGACGAGCACCTCGAGTCCCAAAAAGTAACGGACGGCAATCACCCACTAGGCCGCGCGGTACTCCGCCGCGATTTTGCTCGCGAGTGATCCGACGGACTGAATCTCATGCACTACTTGTGCGGTCGGCCCAGCTGACCAAATATCCTTCCATGCTTTAACTTCGTTTTCCGGTCCACCGAGATTCATACCGTTGCCGGGCTGCAAGTTGTCCGGATCGAGCCCGGCCCGAATGATGCTATCCCTCAAGTAGTACGCTGGCGCACCACTGAACGAGTCGGTCAGCACAAGGTCTTTGGGACCGGCGTCGACAACCATCTGTTTGTATTCCTGCACAGCAAGGCTTTCGTCCGTCGCGATAAATCGTGTTCCCATGTAAGCAAGATCCGCGCCCAGAATTTCCGCGGCGCGAACACCCTGGCCGTTGCAGATACCGCCCGCGGCAATGACGATACCGTCGAAGAAGCTTCTCACGGCAGGAATAAATGTAAAGCCGGTTACGTGTCCTGTATGCCCGCCCGCGCCTGCACTGACCAACGCAAGGCCATCAACCCCGACGGCAGCGGCTTTGCGCGCATACTCAACACTGTTGACGTCCGCTATCACCATTCCACCATACCCGTGCACTCGCTCGACGATCGCTTTCGGACTGCCAAGCGCTGTGATTACCAGTGGCGGCTGGTATTTTTCGAGCAGAGCAACCTCCTCGTCTAATCGCGGATAGGTACTGTGTACGACCAAGTTGACCGCCCAACTGCCTTTGAACTGACGTCCGTCGTCCGCATTCGCGGCGTTGCTGACGCGCTGCAACCAGTCTTCAAAAATAGTAATGTCACGCGCGTTGGGAGCCGGAAACGCGCCGATCATCCCTGCCTTTATTGCAGCAATTACCATATCCGGCCCGGAAACCAGGAACATCGGCGCGACCACAGCCGGTACCGCTAACTGAGACTTGATTTCGGCAATTCTTTCACGCGGATGCATACGTCAGACCCTTTCAATAATGGCAGCGGCCCCGATGCCGGCCGCCCCTGAAATTGCGATCAGCCCCGTCGAAAGATCACTCTGTTCCAGCTCATCGAGCACTGTTCCGAGTAGTGAAGCGCCGGTCGCTCCCATCGCGTGACCCAGCGATATTGCGCCGCCATTCACATTAACGATCTCGGGATCGATGTCTAGCTCGCGCGGAAATTTGATACTCGTCGAGGCGAACGCCTCGTTGAATTCGTAAAGATCAATATCACTCGCCTGCATGTTGGAAGCTGCGAGCGCGGCTTGAGCTGCATCAATTCCGCCGGTCAAACCAAGCCACTCACTTGCACTGGCATTCTTCATCGTTCGAATGCGGGCTCGCGGCGTGAGGTCAAACTTTCTTCCTGCTTCACGACTGCCGATAAGCACCATCGACGCACCATCGACAATGCCGGGCGAGTTTCCTTTGTGGTGAACGAATTGCAGGGTTTCCAATTCGGGAAACGCCTTCTTGAAAGGTGTTTCGTAGTGTACGGCAAAGCTCGGAAAACTAGGCTCAAAACTCGCAAGAAGCTCCGCTGTGACGTTGCCGCGAATAATTTCATCTTTGTCGAGTGCGACGCTTCCATCGTCATTGGTTATAGCGATCAATGAGCGAGCGAAACGCCCCTGGTCGCTCGCCTTCGCGGCGCGCTGTTGCGATTGCACTGCGTAAGCGTCACAGTCCTCGCGCGATATGCCATCGAGACTTGCTATCAGATCTGCCGCAAGCCCCATCGGTACAAAGCGCGCGGCTTTAATGGTTGCAGGATCGCTGTAAAAGCTCGCGTTATCGGACAGCATTGCAACACGCGACATACACTCGACACCGCCGGCGATGACTAGATCATCGACGCCACTAATCACCTTCATTGCGGCAAAGTTACAAGCATCGAGCCCGGAACTGCAGTAGCGGTTGATCGTAATTCCGGATACCCGACTCGCCAGTCCGGCATACAAAGCGGCAACCTTGGCTATATTGCCGCCCTGCTCTTCTACCTGTGTGACACAACCGAGAACGACATCATCGAACGCGTCGCCTGGCAATTCTTGACGTGACTGCAACGCGGCGAACAACTGTGACAATAGCTGTACCGGTTTTTGCTCGTGCAACCCACCGCCTTGCTTACCTTTCCCTCGCGGCGTGCGAATGGCGTCGTAAACGTAAGCCTCAGTCATTCGTGCAGCTCCTTTGTGCATCAAAAACAGGAATCAACTCATGCCGCAAAACCTTACCCAGCGGGTTTCGGGGCAACGTGTCCAGGACGCATATCATCTCCGGGAGCTTGAATACCGCGATATCCTCCGCCTTCAGGAAAGCAATAATCTCGTCCAAAGTCACAGACTCACCCGGTTTCGGAACCACCGCGACCCCAATGCGCTCGCCGAGAATCTGGTCGGCAACGCCTACGACCGCAGCGTCCGCGATTCTGTCGTACCCGGCCAGAAGATTGTCCAATTCTGCCGGCGAAATTTTCATGCCCCCGCGAGAAATAATATCTTTGTGGCGGCCAACGAACCGATAGTATTTTTGCTCCTCACGATCGCCTGCGATTTCGAACAGGTCGCCGGTACGGAAGTAGCCGTCTGCTGAAAACACATCCGCATTTTCCTCGGGCGAGTTCCAATAGCCGTCGAATACCGTCGGCCCCTTAATCAACATTTCAGCCGCAACGCCAGGTACAACAACTTCTGCACCAGTATCGGTATCGACCAATTTACTAACAAACATGTCGGCGATGCGATTGTTCCAGGAATAGCCTTCTATGCCAAAACGTGGAAATAATTCGCCTCTCAGTGCAGGATCGGGAACCTCTTTGGGACCCGATACCAGGCACATTCCTTCGTTCGAACCGAAATTGTTCATGATGGCTATGCCATAGTCCTTCTCATAGCCTTCAACCATCCACGGCGACAACGGTGCGCTGCCACTGCCAATCGAGCGCAGCGCGGTCAGGTCAAGACTGTCGAGCAATTGCCTGTTCTGCAGCAACGTGTTCAGCAGTGCGGGCGGCGCAATCGTATAGTTAACGCTTTCATCACTGATTTGCCCAAGAAACACGGGCAAATCCATCGGATGATGTAGCACGAGAGTTCCGTGGCACTTAAGCCAGTTATACAAGAACCCGCCTATCCCACCCATATTGACAAGCGGAAATGGGTTTAGAAGTACATCGGCGTCACGCAATTCCGCGAGGTCGCCACTGCCGATACTGGTCGCCCACCAATGATTGTGGCTACGCGGTACACCTTTCGGTGTGCCAGTCGTACCGGACGTCCAGCAGATTGTGAATATGTCATTGGCGTCGGGCACGAAGTCGCCGCAATACGCATCGTAGGCGGCCTGTTCAGCGGTACCAAGATTGCGGCGCTCCAGATCAACGACGTCCGATTCCGGGTCGGGATCGGAGGCAACACTAAACAATTTGCAGCCATTAAACACGTCGGCATGATCGGCCAGTAGATATTGCTCCTTGAAACGGGATACAGAAATATACGCTGCCGCGTTTAGTGATTTCTTAATCTCTGAAAGCTCGTGGCCACCGTACTGAACCGGTACGGGACTTGCGATCGCTCCGATTCGGGCAAGCGCGAGATATAAAATGGGTAGCTCGACGATATTCGGCAGCTGCACAACAACGATGTCATTTGCGCGAATCCCGCTGGCATGAAGCGCTGCGCCAATGGCTCCGGCTCGTTCCTCGACGTCTCTGTAGGTTAATCGTGCAGGGGCGCCTGCAACCAGTGACGATCTGTTGGGTGCGTCAAGCAGCGCGAGACGCTCAGGCTGTTGGTCAAGCGCGTTATCGAACAGTGAACAAAGCGTGTCGTGCCCCCACCAACCCGCTTGGACATGCTTGTCAATTAGTTCTTGCGGTGTCGTTCGCACAGTGCAGTCGCGGTCAGGCCGCTGATCCTTGTGCAACTTCAGCATCAAGGAAGGCTATGAATTCATCAACCGTGCATTGCGGTGTCTTCGTAAAATCGAACATGTGCGCCGGCCGCAAGCGGCGATCAAGCCAGACCCCTCCATCAGGATCATCGCTGCTTGGTGGCCGCGTAGACGCCAGCCAAAGTGCCGTTTCACCGCCCTGGTACGGCGTACGAAGGATGATATTTTGCACTTTATAAAAAACCGGTAATGCACTTTTGACGCCGGGAGTCTTTGTCCAGCCAGGATGCATGACATACGATTGAATGCCTCTATCCTTGAACTTCGCATTCCAGTAGCCCGTCAATACTGCTTGACCACGCTTATGGGCTGCGTAGACAACTTTGCCGTTGTATTTCGACGCGTCCGTCACATTCAGTTTACGAGTACCGATGGGCATGTTGTACATACCGCCGGATGTCATATTGATAATCGTACCGCCCGAGACGATCTTATCGTTCGCTACCAATCCTTCTGTCAGTATGTAATGACTCAGGATATTGGTGACAAATGTCGCTTCGCGACCTTCGCTAGTGATGGCCAGTTCCGGAAATAGGACACCAACGTTGTTGAGCAGCACATCGAATGCTTCTCCTTCAATAAGCCGATCACGCAAGCGCTCCGTATCGCTCTGCAACGACATATCGGCGACTTCGTAACTAACACGAGCTTTGGCGTCGGTCGGCAAATCATCAAGCAGCTGCTGCAACTTCGCTTCGCTGCGGGCGACCGCGACCACTTCGGCGCCGGACTCGGCCGCAGCGATAACCATTGCGCGGCCTATGCCGCCCGACGCGCCGGTAATCAGCCAGCGCTGACCAGCATAGTCTTTTGTATATCGCCTCAGGAACAGTCCGCGCGCGAAGTAACCGATCTTGGTATAGCTCGGCGTAAATCGACCATAGAAATTGAGTATCTTGATAAAAGTACGTGTATCCATCGATTTCCCGCCGTGCCTATTGTTGTAATTGTTGAGTTACTTGTACTAATGAACTTAAGATACTCGTGAGACCTGATTCGGTCAAATTCAGTGATAGGGAGACCCAATATGACGAACAAAGATATCGTGGATCAATTTTTTGCGTGCTGGAGTCAGGGCGATCTTGACGGCTCGATGGCCCTTTGCACAGAGGACGCGGTCTGGGACAACGTTCCAATGAAACCGGTTGTTGGCAAAGCGGCGATTAGCGCATTTCTCGGCAAGTTCGCGAAAGGCATGTCCGACATTCACTACGAGGTCAAAGGTGTGTTGGAAAATGCTGACAGCCTGATGTTGGAAGGTACTGAAAACTACACCAAGAACGGCAAGAAAGTGTCGGTACCGTATATGGCGTCTTTCAAGTTTCGCGACGGAAAAATCTGTTCCTGGAGCGACTATTTTGACCTTGCGACAGTTGAACGCCAGCTTGCCTGACAGAACATCGCAAACACTTACTGATTGAGACCATTCAGTGCTAGACCCGGTCGTGGCCAGCGCATCTTCACCAACTGGCCAGTCCCGGATAGAGTAATGTAGGCGGTGCACATGTCGTCGCCTCCGAAGCAGATATTGGTAACCAACGGGTCGGGAAATTCGTAGAAATCGACGAGCTCGCCGCGCGGCGAAACAACGCTGACACCTCCCGTGAAAACGGTCGCCTGACACACATTGCCGTCGCTATCGACCGCCATAGAGTCAAAACCCAGATGACCGCCCGGCGCATACAACAAATTTCGCGGATCGCCTGTTGCTGCGCCTTCCTCCAGGGTGCCGGTAGCCGTGATATCGAAATGCCACAAGCGGCCATTAAGAGTTTCACAGAAGTACAGTGTCTTCTCGTCCGGCGACAACGCAATGCCGTTGGCGTATTCCGCCGGATGTAGTTCTTCGCTGATGTGGCCACCATCTGTTGTCGCATAGTAGATGCCACCGCGCGTTGCCTTGCGGTGATATATCTTGCCGGTGTCGCTAAACCAAAAACCACCTTGTTTATCGAACACGATGTCATTGGGCCCTTCGAGAGCATTGCCGTCACAAGAATCATACACGCGCTCAAATTTGCCTGTCGCCAGGTCGACACGCTCTATACGGCCACCGGCGTAGTCGTCGGCGACACCATGGGGATACAGCAAGCCGTCTACGTCGATCCAGCCGAAGCCGCCGCTGTTGCAGATATAGCAATAGCCGTCGGGACCGATAGCGGCGCCGTTGGGACCACCACCGAGGTCTGCTACGACTTCTACTTTGCCGTCTGGATGAACGCGACTCAACGTGCCCCTCGCGATCTCGACCAATAACACACTGCCATCCGGCATCGCAATCGGCCCTTCGGGAAACCGCAAGTCTGTCGCCACCACTTCGAATTCAGTCATTTCAATACAACCTCCGGATTTTGATAGACGGACCGGCCTCGAGAGAACGTCTCGACGATCTGTATATCTTTGAGTTCTGCCGGGTTAATCCGCAAAGGATTAGCGTCCAAAATAACCAGGTCCGCCTGCTTGCCGACGCGCAACGAGCCCTTACGGTCTTCTTCAAAAAACTGGTAGGCGCCACCCAAGGTCATGGCCTGCAACGCTTCGTTCACGGTGAGTCGCTGATCCGGGCCCAGAATGTAGCCGCTGCGCGTCGTACGATTTACGGTCGCCCACAACAATCGCATCATATCCGGCGGCACGATCGGCGCATCATTGTGCAGCGTAAAACTGACACCGTTGTCAATCGCCCAGCGAGTTGGGCTGATGTTTTGCGCGCGTCCTTCGCCAAAACTTACGCGATGCCAGTCACCCCAAAAAAACGGGTGCGCAGAAAAAAACGAGGTCACGATACCCAGTTCAGCAGCCCTTCTTAACTGGTCATTACGCATCAGCTGCGCGTGAATAATTACCGAACGATGATTTGATTTTGGCGAGTCCTCGACCGCCGCGGCAACGCCGTCGATCATCAGGTCAATTGCCGCATCCCCGTTCGCATGTACCAATACCGGGATGTCGCGCTGGATCAGATCCGCCACGCGTGTCACGTAGTATTCGGCATCCGTCGTAGGGTACGCGACATAGCTGGCCTTGGCGCCCGGCGGACCTTCCACGTAGGGTTCAGTCATCCAAGCGGTTCGCCCTTGCGGCGACCCGTCCAGACTGAATTTGACGCCAATTTGTCGAACCCCGCCGGCGTATTCGACTTCTGAAACGAAATCACGGTAGTCATCTTCCGACAGCGCGGTCATGTAGGTGTAGGTGCCGATATCGACAACATACGGCTCAGTCGTAGCAGCATCCCTGAGTATCCGAAGGTCCGCGGGAATGATCGCCCCATCCTGCACCGTTGTTATTCCATAGCTAGCGTACTGAGTAGCTGCGTCCCGCGTAAGCTCAACGAAACGATCCCCGGTCAGCTGATTGAGTCGGCCGAACAACACTGTTGACGCAGCCGACTCCTCGAAAATGCCATTTGGTTCGCGACTGCCCTCGCGGCGACGTATCACACCCCCTTTCGGATTCGGCGTGTCAGCGTTAATCTCGAGTTTTCGTAGTGCCAGCGAATTTGTCGCCGCTAAATGCCCCGACACGTGCATCAATAAGATCGGGTGTTCTGTAGAAACGGCATCGAGATCGTCGCGCGTCGGGTGACGTTTTTCGGCAAGTAGCGAATCGTCGTAACCGTAGCCTACGACCCAGCCGCCAGCGGGCGCCTCGACGGCGGCTATTCGCTGTTGCAACAGCCTGACAATATCGTCGATATTTTCGGCCGCGCCTACCGGCGGTGACGACAGATTGACGAAATCGCTCAGACGTGCGGTGGCCGAGAAATGACCGTGCGAGTCGACGAACCCAGGTAACAAAGCCCTGTCGCCAAGTTCTACAATTCGGGTTCGATCACCGCGATAACGTAAGACCCGGTCAGCATCCCCGACGGCAACGATCTCTTCACCGCGAACGGCCACACCGCTAACCGGAGTGAGGTCATCCTCCATCGTTATGATGTTGTCGCCGACGAAAATCGTGTCGGCCGGAATGACATTTGTGACGGAGGCGTCTGTACCCTGCCCGCACGCAGACAATGAGAAAATATACAGATAGAAAAGCTTGCGATGCACTTTAGGCGTCCTTTTCGTGCCATTATACTCGCAGTCTTACTATGCAAGCTAACTAAACTATCATGCAGATCAGGCAGTTGAGGACCACGATTTGACCGAAAAGCAAGAATCACCCCTGCCAAATTCAGCGTTGGCGCATGACGAGCCACCTTGGCCGAATCCCATCTATGCGTGGTACGTGGTCGGCGTGCTGATGCTTGCCTATACGAATTCGTTTATCGATCGGCAGATACTGAGCCTGCTGGTCGAACCGATTCGCAATGACCTTGGAGTATCAGATACGCAGATCAGCTTGTTGGCTGGACTCGCGTTTTCTGTTTTCTACACGGTCATGGGAATACCGTTGGCCCGTCTCGCCGATCAGTCGAATCGTCGCAACATCATTACGGCCGGCGTTGCTGGCTGGAGTTTAATGACTGCGCTATGCGGCGCGGCGCAGAACTTCTGGCAGTTGTTCCTGGCAAGAATCGGTGTTGGAGTTGGTGAAGCGACGCTGTCGCCTGCCGCGTTTTCGATAATATCGGACTACTTCCCTAAGAATCGTATTGCACGAGCATTTAGCGTCTATTCCATGGGCGTGTACTTCGGCGCCGGATTGGCACTGATGATCGGCGGATTAGTGATCAAGATCGTGTCGGCCGCACCGCCTGTGGAGCTGCCGCTTATCGGCACCGTGCGTTCCTGGCAATTGACATTTTTCGTTGTCGGTCTCCTGGGCCTGCCTATCCTCTTGTTGCTGTTCACTATCAAGGAACCGTTGCGCCGCGGCACGTCAGCGGCCGCTAAGAGTAGTGACGGCGCAACTTTCAAAGACCTCAAGAAGTTTCTCAGTGAGAATCGATTTACCGTCATTTGGCACTTTGCGGCGTTTTCGTTGATAGGCATCGGCATTGTCACCTACCTGATTTGGACACCAACCTGGTTCATTCGTACTTACCAGTGGGACGCGCCAAGAATTGGCCTCGTCTACGGTGGGATGACATTTGTGCTGGGTACCGCAGGTGTCTATGCCGGTGGCTTCGTCGCTGACTGGTTCCATCAGCGCGGACGCGAGGACGCGATCCTTCGGGCGACGATGTACGGCGGCATTATCGCGATTCCGTTTGCTATCGCGACACCGCTAATGCCGAATGAGACGCTGGCCGTAATCAGTTTGGGTGTAACTACCTTTCTACTTGCCTTTCCGCAAGGCCTGCCAGCAGCGGCATTACAAGTCATCGCCCCGAATCGTCTACGCGCCCAAATGACAGCCTTGTACTTCCTGGTCGGCAACCTGATAGCACTTGGCATTGGGCCGACGATGGTGGCCTTGGTCACTGACTATGGATTCGGGGACCCGAACATGTTGCGCTACTCAATGGCACTTGTCTGCGCTATCGTCATTCCGTTGGGTGTCGTAGCGGTGTGGCTGAGTTTGAAGCCGTACCGGGCCAGTGTGGAACGCGCAAAACAGATTGCTGCCGAAGGCTAAAGTCGCTACGACGCCTGCGCAGTTCGGATGTCGTCGCCGTTGGCCCAGGTCGCATGCGTGCCTGCACAAATACGATGCGGCAGTATTATTCGGCAGATCGCGCCGCCCTCAATGTCTTGCGCATCGACAATGACGCATTCTGAGGCATCCTCTGCCATGTCGGTGACAAACGTAATCAAGTAGCCGTCGTCCTCATCTTTTGCTCCCACGCGTGGCGCAAAAGCCGCCTCACTGCAGGTACGGTGTTCGCCCATATCGATTGACCACGACTGACCGGTTTGGAGGTCGTGCTTCGTCAGGCCGGTAAAAAGGAACCAACCCGGTAACGGATTTGCGCTGTACCCGTAGCGATTCTTGACACCGCCAAAGCGCGAGTTGATGACGCCAAATTCCAGCGTGCGATCATCGAGCCTTTCTTCTATTGTCTCTCCGCTGCGCATGTTAAATCGCCACTTGTGCAGCCGTGGCTGAATGGCCCACTGATCCAGGTACGCCATCATGCGTTCGTAGCCCGGCGGAGCATCTTCCCGACTCGGTGGGACTGGTCTGTCCTGGAAGTATCCCAGGAGTACGATCTCGTCTCCTTCTTCCCACGCGTTCAGCCAATGCAGAACATAGGTCGGAGCCGCTTCAAACCACTTGATATCTTCGGGCTGGCCGAAACGCGGAATGATGCCGAATCGAGTCGGTATATCTTTATGGAAGCGTACGACGTGATTGCCCTGTTTGAGCTGCTCCGCGTCCCAGAAGACAGGCAGATCGTTCAGAATTGAGTAGTTCGTTGTAAACGCCATATCGTGCGGCAGGCGCGGTCCAGGTACCGGTATCGGCACATAATGCTTCAGTTTGTTGTCCGCGCCGACGACGCCGTAGTGCATGAACGGCGCCTTCTTTGAGTAATTGAAAAACAGCAGTTCACCCGTCGCTTCATCCACCTTCGGATGTGCGGAAATGCCGTCATCGGGAACCCAGCTCTCCGTACCGAATTGATCCAGGGAGTAAGGATCGAGCCGATATCCTTCCCCGCATTGATAGAATGTTGATAACGCCTGGCCCGCATGCACAATGACATCCGTTGACGACGAGTCTTTCAATCCTTCCTGTGCACAGATTCCCGGCCGTAGCGAACGCGACGGGTGCTCCATCAGACCCGCCCACAACGAGTGACCCGCCTCCTGCTCAGCCCTGAAGCCTGCTGTCTCAACAAATCGATTGCAGTATGTCGCCCTTCCGTCGGCGAAACTCATGGAGTGAATCATTCCGTCGCCATCAAACGGGTGGTAACGGCCGATGGCTTCATGGATCTGATTTTCGGTGTTGCGCAGATAGACACCATCAAGGTCGCTTGGCACGTCACCAATGACCTCTAAGCCGGTCGCATTGTATTCGTCGTAATTTGGCGTCCATGCACCGGAAAGATACGGATGCTCCCAGTTTTCTATGGTTGATTGTATTCGGCGGACACGCTCAGTGGGCATCTCTAATACCTTGAGAAAATGGTGAAAAACGTGGAAGTATCGATCGTGGCCAATGAAAGTCTGCTAAAGCAGGCTTTCAGAGGCCACGCCGATAAGCACGTACGGCAATTCAATTATTCAAACGTATAGCTGAATTCAACGCCGTATGTTGCGGGGGGGCCAAACTGACTGACTTCTTCACCAAAGAACGGAATGACGTTGGTCCGATACAGTTCATCGCTGATGTTCTTACCCCAAACAGACGCCGACCATTGTGCATCCGCCGGTGCGTAGGTAACCCGGGCATCGAGCAGACCGTAAGAATCCTCAAAGTTCAGATTGGCCGGCTGCCACGGCAACTTGTCTTGCCACGCGTAGTTGATGAAGACGTTTACCGAATCCCCGATAGTCCAGTCAACGTTGGCGCCATACTGCGTTTCCGGCGTCCGTTGCAATGGGTTGCCAGAGCTAATAACACCGCTCGCTTCTCTGAATTCAACGTATTCCGTATCAAGGAACGTGGCGGACAAATTGATCAGAACGTTCTCAGTTGCCGCGAACGTAAATTCTGTTTCAATACCACTGATTTCGGCATCAGACGCGTTTTCCGTCAGATTGCAGAGGCAGTCCTGGTTGGTTTGCTCAACCTGCAAATCCGTGTAATCCATCATAAATACCGCCGCGTTGAGGCGAGCCCGACCACCGGCAAAATCACTCTTGACGCCTATCTCGTAGTTCGTCACTTCCTCTGGCCGCGTCGCGAAAGAAGCGGCAAATGCGTTGGGTGCCGTATCCTGAAAATAGCCGCCCTTGAATCCGGTGGAAATCGTTCCGTAGATGAACAGGTCGTCATTCGGCTGCCATTCCAACGTCGCTTGTGGCGTCGTTTTCTTCCAGGTATTGCCGTATGCCGTACTGTATTCCACGCTCAGCGGTGTCAATGGCGTAGTGTCCGCCGGATTGAAACGGTCACCCAATGCGACGGCTATGCCCTGCATATTCCCTTCTTTCTTGTCACTCGTCCAGCGCGCACCCACGTTAAGCTTCAGGGTGTCAGTAAAGCGCCATCCGATCTGGCCGAACACACCGATGTTCGTGTTCTCACCGTTATTGATCCAATGGCTCTCACCGCTAAGCGTTGGCAGTGCACCGGAATTTCCTTCACCGACGAAGCGATCAAACTTATCGATATCATCTTTCTTGAAGAAGGCGCCGGCGATCCAGTCAATCCGTCCGTCCGAAGTTGACGTCAGGCGAATCTCTTGGCTGAAGGCGGAAATATCGGCATTTTCCCCAACGGGTTCAGAAAACAGGAAAGTGGCTGCGGTTGGGTCAAACGCCAGAAAATCGTCGAAGTCGACGCCGAACGTTTCGGTCTCATCCAGGACATCGGGTCCACCGCCTGTTTGGTCGTACAGGTTATTCGCACGTCCAGTGCGATAGCCGGTGATCAGGTTCAGGGTAAACGAATCATAGGCACCCTCCAGATTGAATGAAAGGCCGCCCGACTCGCGACTCAGAAACTGTTGGGTGGGCGATGAATCACCGGCAAAAACATTTTCTTCCGGGATGCTTACACGCGGATCGGTTATGCCAAGGAACGCTCGCAGCTGGCTCCAGGGACGTGGTCGAAATCCGCCAGTTTGGCCGTCACTGATCGCGACAGAATTCAGGCCATCCATATGGTCTTTGCTGTAATCTACAACCAAGCGAGCATTCCACTTGCTATCCGCGGGCTGATAAAGCAACTGAGCACGAACCTGTTTGGACTCCCAATTGTCGATTTCGCGATCGTGCAAAGCATCGTAAGCGTAACCATCATGTCTGCGAGTCTGGAATGACAAACGACCCGCCCAGGCGTCGTTGAACCCACCGGTAACGTGCCCGGACATCAGTTGCGAATCGTAGTTGCCGAGAGCAACCGTAATCGCGCCGGAGTTTTCAAACTCGGGCTTGTTGGTAATGATGCTAAGCGCTCCACCAACAACACTTTTTCCAAGCAACACACCTTGCGGCCCGCGAATGACCTCAATACGTTCGATATCGTAGTAGTCGGTATTCATGCCGCCGTTGCGGCCGATATAAATATCATCGACAAACGTGCCTACGGCGGACTCACCTGATGGCGAATCCAGTCGAGTGTTCGTTATACCGCGAATATTGACTTCAAGGTCGACTGGCGAACTGCCCTGCGTCAACGACAATCCCGGCGCTGACGATGCGAGATCGCTGACGGAAAAGATTCGATTACGCTCTAGGCTCTCGCCTGTAAATGCGGTCACAGCAACCGGTGCCGATTGCAAACCGACCTCTCGTTGTTGTGCTGTAACAACGATTTCTTCCAGCTCCTGAGCGTGCAAGCCCGATGCGGCCATCAATAAAGTTACAGAAGAAATAATTACCGGTGGTGAAACGATGCGTCTGATAGAGACTTTCTCGGTAGCGCCCATAAGATCCATACCCCCTGGTTAAGGCTGCCTGCTTCGCTCACTTCAACGCGTTCGCGAGGCATTTTGACAAAAGAGACGATTTGTCGCCGTGTCGCCAAATCTGGACAACATGGAATTCCGACAAAGCAGATTCTTAATGATCCCGACTACCGTCCCCAAAAATTACTTGCGTAATTAGACTCTCGAAGCCTATCCTTTCTTTCGCTCGCGCGCAATTGCCAGATTGGTGCCGCGAAATGAACACGCAGGTTCCGACGGAAATGCCACGAAAGGTACATTTTTCCCAAAGTTAACAGAGCTATCGACCGCGACAATATGGATTGGCCCGGACAACACGACGTAACGATTTTGCTGCTCAACCTGGCTATTATTATGGGATCTGTCCTGATTTTGTGGCTAATCAGCATCCCCCTCCGGGACGTCAGCATTATCGACATGTCCTTCGCCTTGATTTTGCTTGCCGTCACCTATTGCGGTTACCAGCTTGGGCCCGGTGTCGTCGCGCGCAAGCAGCTTATCCTGGTTTTGGTCACCCTATGGGCCGTCCGGATTACCTGGCACCTGGTGCGGCGAAATTGGGGGCACGGCGAAGACGCCCGCTATTCCAAACTTCGATCTTGGGTCGACGACAATCGTGCCTTTGTCTGGCTGAGCCTGCGTAAGGTATTCTTACTGCAAGGTGCGGTCCTGTGGCTTGTCTCGCTACCGGTTCAGGTGGCAATGATTTATCGCTCGCCGCTCGAGCTCGGCTGGATTGCGTATACGGGCGGCCTCATCTGCGTTGCTGGAATTATTGTCGAGACCATCGCAGATGCACAACTGACCGGGTTTCGAGCGAATCCGGTGAACGCAGGTACAGTACTCAATACCGGACTTTGGCGCTATTCACGACACCCAAACTATTTCGGCGAGCTGTGCGTTTGGTGGGGTCTGTTTGTCATTGCCTGCGAAAACGCTTTGGGCCTTATCACTATCATTGGACCGCTGGCCTACACTTACCTGATCGTCAATGTGACAGGGCAGCGCACACTGGATAAGAAATTGGCCCGTGAAAAGCCCGACTATGCGGCGTATATGCAGTCAACCAATGGCCTGATTCCCGGACCGCCACGAGACAAACAATGACCGTCGACGTTCAAAAAGGAATTTGTCGATTTTGCCACGCGTTTTGTGCGATGGACGTGCACATTGACGATGGCAAAGTCACGCACCTTATCGGCGACAAAAACAACCCTGTCTATCATGGCTACAGTTGCATCAAGGGTCGTAACTTTCACGAATGGCATTACAGTGAATCGCGCATTACCGCACCGTTGAAGCGCAACGCGTCCGGTCAGTTTGAGACTATCGAGCTCGATAGTGCATTGGACGACGTTGCAGAAAAACTGCGGTCGATAGTGGCGGCAAACGGTCCGCGTTCAGTAGCCATGTACTCTGGCACTTTTAGTCATTTTTGCGTCGCCGGCGTCATGACGCGTCATGCGTTCATGGATGCGATCGATTCACCCATGCGCTTTAGCAACGCCACGATCGATCAGCCGGGAAAACCTATTTCGATGGCGCTGCATGGACGCTGGGGTGCTGGTCCGCAGGCTTTCGCTGACTCCGATGTGTGCATGCTGGTTGGCGCGAATCCACTCGTATCGATGTGGGGTGGTATTCCTGCATTCAACCCTGCACGTCGCCTGCACCAGGCACGTAAGCACGGCATGAAGCTAATTGTTGTCGACCCGCGTCGCACGGAGTCTGCGGGTAAAGCCGACATTCATTTGCAATGCCTGCCGGGATTTGATGCCGAGATCATTGCCGCGATGATTCGCACCATCATTCACGAACAGCTCTATGACAAGTCATTCGTCGCTGCAGAAGCAGAGGGTCTGGACGAACTCGCACGGCAGGTTGAGCCCTTCACACCCGCTATCGTCGCCAAGCTCGCTGGCATCAGTGACGACGACCTTATTGCCGCCGCCCGAATGTTTGCGACGGCCAAAGGTGGCAACGCAACCGGCGGAACCGGTTCGAATATGTCACCGAACGGCACGTTGCTCGAGTACCTTTTGTTATGCCTCAACACGCTTTGCGGTCGCTGGGTAAAAGCAGGTGAACCGGTTCGCAACCTTGGTGTCCTGTTTCGAATGTTCTCCGGAAACGCACGCGCAGAAAAACCCAGGGCCGGATTCGGATTTGGCGAAAAACTCCGGGTGCGTAACCTGCAAGATACCGCTGCTGGATTGCCGACGGCGGCGTTACCCGACGAAATTCTGACACCGGGCCCAAAACAGGTGAAGGCGCTGTTTGTCGTTGGTGGTAATCCACTAACCGCATTCCCGAACCGCGAAAAGGTCCAACGCGCGTTTGAGTCACTGGAGTTGCTGGTTGTTATCGACCCGCAAATGTCGGCGACCGCGCAAATGGCCGACTACGTGTTCGGGCCGAAGTTCGGTTTCGAAATGCCTGCCATCTCCTTTGCCAATGAAGGCATGGTCACCTACGGTCTGTCCATCGGGTTTCAGGAGCCCTATGCGCAATATCAGCCTGCACTGGTTGACGTTGCGAAGGACTCGCAGCTTGTCGAAGATTGGCGAGTTTTCTACGAGATCGCACGACGCATGGAACTCCCGTTGAGTTATCGTGGCACACCCTATGATATGGAAACTGCCCCAACAACCGACGAACTTATTGCCGCATTTGTGCGCCGTAGCCCGGTGCCGCTGGATGAGATAAAGGCGCACCCGGGCGGTCATATTTTCGAACATCGTTCAGCGCCCGCGGTCCCAAAAGACGCCGACTGGCCACACCGACTGCAAATCGGCGACGTCGACATGATGGCGGAACTTGCTCGTCTTGCTGAAGTGCGGGATGGCGAGATCGAAGCAAAGAGTGATCAGGCGATCGACCTACTGCTAGTGAGTCGTCGGGAACACGAGGTCTACAACTCCGTCGGCCATTTGTTGCCGGCGCTCAAAAAGAAACGGCCGTACAATCCGGTCCACATGAATCCGTCCGATGCTGGGCGGCTCAACATTGATCATGGCGACACTGTTGAAATTCGTAGCCCAAAAGGCAGTGCAGTCGGCATCGTACACTTGGCAGACGACGTCAGGCCCGGCGTGGTTTCCGTGAGCCATGGGTTTCCAAACGCGAATGCATCAACGCAACAATCAACGTTCACAGGCACCAGTGTTTCAGCATTGATCGACGATGAGTGCCACTACGACCCATTTAGCGGCATGCCGCGTATGAGCGCGATTCCGGTTTCGGTCAGGCGCTCAAGCGGAGCGTAGCGGCTTGGTGTGACCGGCGTCCAGATACTCATCAAGCGAAACGATCTTGCCATCCTCAACCTTGATGATTGCGCACGCCGGCATCGCGAATGACTCACCGGACTTCAGTGTTCCACGCAAGATATGCTGCTGAAAGTAGCCGCCGGGGATCAGATCCCGGCGTACTATGTGGTACTCGACATCCTTAAGCCTGGCGTGCAACCACTCCAGTGTTTTGATGTTCTCCTCCACGCTTTGCAACTTCTGATCAAAGTTGTGCCAAAGCTTCGCGTCACTCGCGTAGATCGCCCTGACTGCGTCCACATCGCAACGCTCCAACGCATCCATGAAACTATCTGCCAGCTGCAATACGGATTGTTCGACAGCCGGCATCAAGTCCCCTCTTTCACGTGATTCATTTCGAAATAGTCACGCCATTTGACGACCTTGTCGCCGTCAAATTCGAAAACTCCCATATAGGGATGCGCAATCCTCTCGTCGGTCCGCAGATCGGTGTATTCCTCGTACCCCTCCAGCAGCAGGCAGTTATCAACCTCTGCGTACCGGTCGATGCGCCAAACCACGTCCGCAGTGATGGAGTCATATTTATTCAGAAATTTCTGCACCCACTCTTTGCCGATTAACGGCCGTGATCCCATATGGTAGTGATACTCGATATCATCAGCTAGGTGGCGTAGGAAACCCTCATGGTCTTTTTCCAGGCTGGCTTTTCTTATTTGCTTGATGATCTGCATTTTATCGGTCATTTGGCTACCTCCCAGGTTGAATTCAGAATTTCATTTGCCGCGCCGCAAGGTCGCTAAGGACTTCCTCAGTGCCCCCGCCCAGCGTGAATATTTGTGCCTCTCGATGGATTCTCTGTACGCGCCAGTTGCCGCGGTAGGCTTCACCAGCCAGTACATGCATCGCTCCCTGCGCGCAACGCTCCAGAACGCCCGTCGCATGAATCTTCAACATACACAGATCGGCTATAGGCAGTTCCCCACTCTCAAATCGCCACACACAATGATCAAGATAGGCGTACGCGGCGTGGACCTCCCGGACCATCGAAACCAAACGATGTCGAAGGCTCTGATGCTCGACAAGACGCTTGTTGAACGCCTTACGTTCCTGTGCCCACGCAATCGCGTCGGCGGTCGCCACGCGCGCCAACGCCAAGGTAGAGGCGACGCCGCTGAAGCGCTCAATATTGAATTGCTTCGTCAGGCCGCGAAAAGCCTGCCCTACCTCACCAATACGCATCGTCGCTGGTACCCGAACGTTGTCCAGCTCAATAGTGCCGTTGCTTGCGCTGTACCAGCTAAGGCCGGGCACGGGTGACATGGAAACGCCTGCGGCCGCTGCGTCGACAATGAACAAGGTCAATCCGCCCTTATCGTCGCCAGGTACTCTCGCAACGACAAGCAACCAGTTGGCCCGCAGTGCCCCGGAGATCAAGGTCTTGGCACCGGAAAGTATATAGTCACTTCCATCCGGCGTGGCCTTCGTCGTGAAAGCCGATACATCAGATCCGCCACCCGGTTCCGTCACGGCAAATGCGATTCGCTGGCGTCCCGCGAGGATCGGTTTGACAACGGTTTCCCACAGTTCGGCGGCACCGTGGTCAACGACCGGCGGCAGACCAATCCAATGCGTTGCCAGGTCCGCGAACACCACACCAGAACCGAGGCGATGAAGTTCCTCCGCAAAAATTATGCGGTGATAGAGGTCAACGTCCTTGCTCCAGCCGCCCAATTCCTGTGGAAAGCCGAAACCCAGCAATCCGCTCTTCGCCGCGTCTTCGTACAGCGAGTCGGGAAACGTACCGGCATCACTCCAGGCCTCAATGTGGGGAGCGATGTGCTTGTCGACAAAATCACGCAGCGTCTGTCGCCAATGGTCGTGGTCGTCGCGCAATCCTGAGGTACGCGGGCGCAGACCGTCAAAATCATTTAACTCCATTCCGATTGACTCACTTGCTTTACCAGACTGATGCATGTTAACACAGTACCGAGCTTTCGGATTCGGCGTGCCAACACGTCGACAATGACAAGAAGAGAGAACGCAATGACAGGCGAATTCTTACGCGTGGCATCAATGAATGCCGGACTCGTACTAGCAATGATGGTGGCACTTTGGGCGCTAAGTGTCGTCATTCGGGATTCAAGTATCGCCGACATATTCTGGGGTGTCGGATTCGTCGTCATCGTATGGTTCACCGCGACCGTTTCCGACGGCAGCGAAGAGCGCCGCAATCTTGTGACTGTCCTGACTGCCGTATGGGGCATCCGCTTAGCCGTTTATATAGGCTGGCGCAATTGGGGTGCAGAAGACCCGCGTTATGCGCGCTTTCGGCAACATGTCGAGTCGCAGGGCAAGAGTTACACGCTGCACAGCCTCATTCATATTTACTTGTTGCAAGGGCTGTTCATGTGGCTGGTTTCGCTGGTACTGATCTTCGCGATGACGATGGACACGCCGGCAGAACTCGGCTTGCTGGCCTACATCGGCATAGCGCTGTGGCTTGTCGGAATGGTCTTTGAGACGGTCGGCGACTGGCAATTGTCGAGATTTCTTGGCAATCCAGACAACGCCAAAAAGGTGATGGACAGAGGGCTGTGGCGATATACCCGTCACCCAAACTACTTTGGCGAAGCCTGCGTTTGGCTGGGTTTTTTCCTCATTGCAATCGAGAATACCTGGGGCCTGGTGACCGTCATCAGTCTGGCAACGATTTACTACGCTTTGCTCGGCCCAACCGGAAAAGGACTACTGGAACGACGCATGAGCAGGAAGCGTCCGGACTTCGAAGCGTACAAGCAACGAACCAGCGCCTTTTTCCCACTACCCCCGAAATCCTCATGAGCGAGATCATTATGACAGAGACCAAACAGCAACAACTCATGGCGAGAGTCGAAATCCTGGACGTGCTAGCCCGCTATGCCCGCGGCTGTGATCGAGGCGATGGCCAGTTGCTCAAGTCCTGCTATCACAATGACGCCATTGAGGAGCATGCAGGCAACTTCACCGGCAATGCTCACGAGTATGTTGACGTCGCAATACCGCGCATCCTCAAAATGGATGCGATGCAGCACCTGCTCGGCAGTTCGCACATAGACTTCGAGGACGATGGCGCGCGGGTAGAGACCAACGTGTGGACGTTTCTACGAATAAGCGTTAACGGAGTGACTACTGATACGTTAACCGGCGGGCGCCTGTACGACCGCTTCGAATTCCGTGACAATCACTGGAAAATTGCTCACCGCAGGACAATCCTTGACTGGAACCGCGACGCACCCAGTGTCGAAGGTTGGGTCAACGGATTGATCAACTTCGATAATCCGGGTGCGCTACTCGGCAGCAAAGGCGAGAATGACCCGTCCTATGAACCGTTTTAGCCGCGTATGAATCTGAACGAAATCCCTTTTCGCGATGTGTCTTTCCCGTCAGCCGAGATGGATGTATCCAAGAGAGCTGATGGCACCCTAATCATACGGCCGACAGCCGAACTTGGGGACTACGTTCCAAACCTTCCGAAGATTTTGGCTGATCAGGCTGAGAAACGTGCCTCACAGCCGTACCTCAAGCAAAGAGATGCCGAGGACAATTGGGCTGAGGCAAGTTATGCCGACACCTTTCGTGACAGCAGCGCTGTCGCGGCATGGTTGATTGAACAAGGCTTCGATCACGATAGAACGCTGCTGATACTGTCGGGAAATTCGATAATGCACGCAGTGTTCAAATACGGCGCCATGGCCGCACAGGTCCCCGTTTGTCCCGTCAGTATTAACTACGCATTGATGGGTGGCGATTACGCGCGACTCAATCATGTCATCAATTTGTTGCGCCCGGCTGTCGTTTTCGCCGAGCAAACAGACGCGTTCAAGACTGCGCTGGAAGCCGTCGATTTCGGCGACGCCATCATCGTCACGGCCGCACCGTCAGAGCTGAATCGCCCGGCTATCGCAATCGAGACAGTGCTGCAAACCACGGTCAGTGCCGCTGTAAAAGAATCCATTGAGTCGATCGACCCTGACGCGCCGTCCGTTCTAATGCTGACTTCCGGGTCAACCAGCTTGCCCAAAGCCGTCATCCAGACGCAACGCATGATAACCGCGAATCTTGCGCAAGGCTGCCAGGTCCTCGGTGAAACGGCGGGTTGGGATGACGTTATGCTGGATTGGCTGCCGTGGAACCACGTCTCCGGGGCGTTCACCAAGATGGGGGTAATGATCAGCGGCGGCACCTTGTACATCGACGGCGGTCGACCGATTCCCGGTGAATTCGAGACAACGGTAAAGAATCTCAAAGATGTACCGGTTCGTTTCTTCACCAACGTGCCGGCCGGCTACGCGATGCTGGCTGACGCAATGGATACCGATCCCGAACTACGGCGTACATTTTTCAGCAAGCTGCGGCTCGCGCTGTATGGCGGCGCCGGTCTCCCTCAAAGCCTCTATGACCGCTTGCAGTCTATGGCCGTTGAGGAGACAGGTAAGCGAGTCTTTTTTACCACGGGTTATGGCGCTACCGAAACATCATCCGGATGCATGGCAATCTATTTCGATAGCGAAGAAGTGGGTGTCGGCCTGCCTATGCCCGGACTAACAATCAAACTCATACCGGCCGACGATCGCTACGAAATTCGCATGCAAGGCGCGATGACGACGCCCGGCTACGTCGGGCAGTCGGCTGACGACCTGTACGACGAAGACGGTTTTCTGCGCATCGGAGATTACGTAGATTTTATTGTGCCCGGTGACATCAGTCGGGGCCTTAAATTTGCGGGTCGAATCGCGGAGGAGTTCAAGTTAGCCAGCGGTACCTGGGTTTCGGGTGGACGCTTGCGTGCTCAACTAGTCCAGTCCTTGTCGCCGCTTGTCAGCGACGCGCTTATCTGCGGCATTAATGATGACTATGTTGGCGCATTAATGTGGCTCAATCGCGCGGTGGCCGAACGCACACTTGAAAGAGAGTTGCCGACGACGGCGGAAGGCCTCGCCAGCGACGCAGATCTGCGGGACACCGTTCGACAAAAACTGTCCGATCACAATCGAGAAAACCCAGGCACCAGCACACGGCTCAAGCGTGTCGCATTTCTTATCGAATCGCCGAGTATTGATGGCCAGGAAATATCCGACAAAGGCACCGTCAATCAATCGATTGCGCTGCGAAGGCGCGCCGCTGATGTTGCACGACTGTATGCAAAAGATCCGGACGACTCAGTAATTATCCTGGAATAGAGCATGCCCAGAACTTTTCCCAGCGCTGAACAAGTACGTGAACTCGACGAATTGGCCGAACATACCATCCCGCCAGACTGGCAGGATCAAAACGGACACGTGAATATCCAGTATTACCAAACTCTCTACGAAATTGGCGGCTGGCCGATGTTGGGGCGAGCCGGCGTTGACCTTGAATATTTTGAAAACCGGCGCCTGGGCATCTTTGACCTGGAACATCACATCTACTACTTAAGCGAGCTGCACGTCGGCGAGCGCGTGACAATACACGGTCGGTTTCTAGCCAGGAATCGAAAGCGTATTCACGGCATGATATTTATCGTCAACGCCGACCGGGACGAGCTTGCCTGCACGCTCGAGTTTGTGGCAACCAGCACAAGTCTCAGCACTCGCCGCACGAACGAGTTCCCAGACGACATATTGGCTGGTCTTGATGAGCTGATGAGTGCGGAGAAAAACATTGAGTGGCCTGCTCCGGTATGCGGAGCAATGGCAATCTAGAGCAGCTCTGTTCGAGCTAGGATGAAAGCCGGGTTTTCTTGAGAAAAATACCCGCCGCTTCCGCATCCCAGGTATCGCTGGTGATGCCGTCATCGCGAATCGCATACTTCATTAGTTTGTTCGTTGCCGTCTTTGGCAGGGCGTCCATGATTCGGACGAAACGCGGCACCATGTAGTGCGGCATTAACGGAATGAGGTACTCGATCAGCTTTTGCGGATCGATGCTTTGGTCCGGTTTCGCAACCACGGCAACCAAAATGTCCTCATCACCCAACTCGCTGGGCATGCCGACAACTGCGGCCTCGGCAACTGCGTCGTAGCCGAGAACCTCGCTCTCTACCTCGAGCGACGAGACGTTTTCACCGCGCCGCCGAACTGCGTCCTTTAGCCGGTCGACAAAAAAGAAATTCCCGTCAGTGTCCTTGCGGACCAGATCACCGGTATGAAACCACCCGTTTCGCCACGCCGCGGCTGTCGCATCGGGGCGATTCAAATAACCGAGACTGGTCTCCCACGGTTGATCTGTACGAACGACAAGCTCACCAATTTCGTCAGGTGCACATTCGTAGTCGTGCTCATCGACAACGCGGCATTCGCAGCCGGTGCGCGGCTTGCCGCAGCTCCCTGCAATACCGCAATCCACTTCCGTTACCAACGGCACGGACAGCTCGCTCATGTTAAAACCGGAACAGAGGCTGAAGTCGTAACGTTTTGCAACCTGAATCGCCTGCTCATTGAGCATGCAGGTCAGCATACGCAGTGGATTATCCTTTTCATTCGGCTGTTCCGGCGCCTTGGCTAAGAATGCCGCCATGGACCCGATCAGACCCGACGTCGTGGTCGCGTTACTGTCTTTTATGCGCTTCCAAAAATCTCGTGTACTAAATCCGTCATACAACGCCATCGTTGCGCAATTCGTAATCGCCGCCATTGCTGGAGAGACTCCGCCGACATGAAACATTGGGAGGTCGATCAGAATGCAATCGTCTTCAGTCATATAGCCGTAGGAGCCCTTGCCTACCGTCACCATTTGCAGGTACGGACAAAGCACGCCCTTTGATGGCCCGGTCGTACCAGACGTAAAAATAACCATCTGCGGGTCCCAGACGTTGACGTCTGCCGGCTCAGCCATTTCGTTATCGAATGCCAATTGCGTTCCGCTTACCTCGATGTTGTCGCCAATACGCCCATCATTGCCACCAACGGCAAGCACCGTTTTCAGTTCAGACGTGTCAATTTCGTCGAGGCGCTCGATGAGTTGCGGATGTGCGAGCATTGTCCGGCTTTGAGTTTCGCGAATCACGTGCTCGAGGATTCGTCCGCGATAGTCGAGATTTAGCGGAACGAACACCGCGCCAATGTAATTCAGCGCGAACCATGTACGCAAAATGTCGGGCCCATTCGGCAACCATGCGAGGACAAGGTCATTACGCTTTACACCAACGCTGGAAAGATAAGCTGCTGTCTGCTTCGTCAGAGTTAGTGCTTCTTCGTAGCTCCAACTCGTGCCATCCGCAAATTTGCAGCACACTCGAGACGGGGCAAGCCGAGCATTTCGCTCCAACATAAACGGCAACACGGCGTTTTGCTGCGTCGGTCGTGACGTGTCAAACCAATACGGATGCGCTTCAGACATGGTAGTCCCTACTCAACGACCGGTCGACAATGACTCGGCATGTAGAAGCGCAGCCATCTTTTTTTCCAGGTTATGCGGATCGCGCGCAAGAGATGCACGCATTCCGACCGCCATTGCGTCGGTGTCCATTTCAGAGATCCTGGCTCTAATTGCCTTCATCCCTGCTTTGGCAACAACTGACGACGGCTCTTTTTGGCCAGCGACGTGTGCCGACATTCGAGTTTCAACGGAGCCCACGATGAGGGCGCCGACGTGTGTCCCCTGGCCTGCCAGTTCGGCACGAACGTTTGTCGTTAGCGCGCGCGCCGCAAACTTTGACGGGCTATAGCCGCCCATGTTCGGCACCGCGACGATTCCGGCTGCCGACAAGATATTGATGATCGACCCGCCACCGTTGCGTTTCAGAACTGGAGCGAACGCGCGACACATGGACAAGACGCCGAAATAGTTAACATCCATCTCCGAGCGGGCTGCCGACATGTCTTCCGCGCCAATAAGCGTTCGATCACCGTAAACACCGGCATTGTTGATCACAATACTGACTTCATCGCACTGAGCCGCGGCGGCTTGAACATCTGCCTCATTGGTCACATCAAGTTGTACAGCAACTGCGCGCTCACCCAGTTCACTGCATAAGGATTCCGCTGCTTCGAGAGATCGAGAACCGATGAAAACCCGGCGGGCACCACAGTGCAACAATTCACGGACAAAGGCCTCGCCAATTCCACGATTGCCACCCGATACGATTGCTACGCTGTCCTCAATATCCATGTCCAAGTATCCTCTGTTAGTCTTGTTGTGAAAGTAACAGCCGGCCGTGCGCCGCGCAAGATTGTTTGACGCTAGTGGCGTTCGGAGGGATCAGCTGCTGTCGGGGCCCTCCCTCGTAGCCTGATTAGGCGAACCCTGACTCAGGACAAACCGTCAACGAGCGATAGCTCGACGTCTGCATTCGCCTTGCGCAACGCCTTCAATGGTTGGTACTCGGCATCTTCATACCATGCCATCGCGCTTTCCATGTCCGGGAACTCAATGACAACCAGTGCGGCCGGAAGTGGTTCGTCACCTTCCAAAGCCACCGCTTTCCCCCCTTGCGCAAGATAGCGACCGCCGTGTTTTTCGATTAGCGATTTTGTTGCAGCGCCATACTCTTTGAGCCAACTCCATTCTGTTGCATTAACGCGACTGACAACGTACGCGGACATACCATTCTCCTTCTAGTCTCACTGTTACTGAATTTCGTCCCGGATACGCAGGATAACCTTGCCTGTCGCGCGACGTTCGGACAAGGATGCGAATGCGCCGCGAAAATCCCCGAGCACGAAAGATTCGCTGACTACGGGATGCAATAAACCCTCGCCGTACAGAGCGAAAAGTTCGTCGAAATTACTGCTGTAGGTGTCCGCATATCGCTGCGCCCAGGCACCGAAGAACACGCCACAAATACTGCAGTTCTTGAGCAGCGGCAGATTCAAAGGCACACGCGGAATTTCTCCAGCTGCAAATCCAACCACCAGAAAGCGTCCATTCCATGCGATCGCACGTAATGCCTGCTCGGAGGCGTCACCACCGACAGGATCGAACACCACGTCGGCACCCTTGCCATCGGTGAGCAACTTGGTCCGTTCTTTCAGCGAATCGCGATCGTATCGAATACTGTCATGGGCACCAACAGACTTTGCAACTGCAAGCTTACTGTCATCGGATGCGGCAGCAATAACCCTCGCACCCAATGCTCGTGAAATATCCACCGCCGCAAGGCCGACGCCTCCTGCCGCGCCCAATACGAGAACGGTTTCTCCCCTCCGAACGTCCCCACACTGCTTCAAGGCGTAGTATGCCGTGCCATAGGCGACACAAAATCCCGCCGCGACATCAAAACTCATACTATCCGGAATACGAATTAGCTCGGTTTCCTTCTTGAGTATTTTTTCGGCGAACGCACCAACGGAGCCAACCACCGCGACCCGATCACCTGGCTTGAAACCAGTGACATCCCGCCCGACCTCGCTGACGAACCCGGCCCCTTCACCGCCCGCCACGAACGGTAAGTCTGGCTTAATCTGATACTTGCCGGCGACTATCAAAATGTCGGGGAAATTGAGTGCCGCGGCGACGACGTCGACCAGCACCTCGTCGTCACCGGGAGCTGGGTCGGCGACTCCCTCTACCGACAAATTGTCGAATGAACCGAGTGAAGAGCAAACCAGTGCCCTCATTGCGAAGTCTCCCCTGAGGGGCGATCTTCTTCATGAAGCATGAAAATGGCCGTTGCTCTTGATAGCAAGAATGCGGACAACGGCAAAAAAATGACGCCTAAAACAAGCATCGAATAATGAACAAGCAATTCGTTGCGGAATACGTGATCGGTCATCGCGCCCACCAACAGCGGCCCCATACCCAAACCGATAAGGTTGATGACAAACAAGTACAACGCAATTATCTGTCCCCGATATTGGTTCGGCGTGACCTCGTGTAATGCCGCCGGAGCAACGCCGAATGGCAACGATATGAAGAACTGCGTGACCCCAATCAAGAGCAACACCACCATTGGATTCGTGGCAATGGGATAGAGAATGGCCGGGAGTACTGCTGCAATAGCGGCAACCATGCCAACGCGAAGAACGGAAGCCCGACCAAACGTTTGGCGCAGCCGCTGTGTCAATACGCTGCCGCACATGACGCCGGCAGGGGCCGCCAACAGGATTACGACGCCTAACTTCAGACTTGCCTCTGCGGCGGTCATCCCATGAACCCTCGCCAATAACGTTGGCGTCCAGGCGGACAGCGAGTAGCCGTACATGACAAGAAAGGAAAAGCCGATAAAGTGACTAAGATAGAGCCTGTTCCGAGCGCGGAAATACGCTCGAAACGCCGCGAACGTCGGCGCCGCATTGCCGAGTTCACGTCGCTTCGGCTCGCGCACGAATAACAACACGAACACACACAGCACGAGCCCCGGTAGCCCCACAGCAATAAACACCAGGCGCCAGGGGGCGGCCTCGCCAAACATTGGAATGTGGATTGCGCCTTCTCCACTCACGAGGCCGATGACTATGCTCCCGAATATGAGCGCGGCGCCAACGCCGAAGTAGATTCCCGACGTATAAACGCTCATCGCGCGACCACGCTGCTCCGGTCGGAAATAGTCGGAAATCATCGAATAAGCAGCTGGAGAAAGTGTCGCCTCACCCAAGCCAACAATGACCCGAGCAAAAAATAACGTCATGAAGCCACCGGCCAGTCCGGACGCGGCAGTCGCCAGCCCCCATATGAAAACGCCGATGGCAATGAGTTTGGTGCGATTCCAGGAGTCTGCAAGACGCGCCAGAAACACACCGACAAAGGTGTAGAAAACAGCGAAAGCCAATCCATGCAGGACGCCTATGGCCGTATCCGACAGATTGAGGTCTTCTTTTATGGGCGCAACGAGGAGCGCGATGATCATGCGATCCACGAACGAAAAAATATAGAGAACCATCAAGACGACGACGACGAACCACGCGTAGCGCGTACCCGGCCAGTTGTCAGTTTGATTCATTCGATCGCCTGATGGGTCGTCTTCCGGCCGAAACGTCAATTTGACTCACTTTCGTAAATAGACCCTCAAGACTACCCTCGTACCCCGCCAGTCGCAATTTGTCCAAACCATAGAGGCTAAATACATCAACACAATCGACGCAGAGTACCTTCTATTTCCAGGAACGAAATAGCGGAAAAAACAGCTGCCGCATAAAGGTCGCGCGCCGATCGCCGGCAATCCCGAACTCCGATGGATAACGCCGAGTTATCCGTGCAGTACCAAACATCACATCCCATAAGAACAAAAGATTGCCGTAATTGCCTTTGTAATTGGTAACGCCGTCCGCCGGGTCCATGCCGTGATGGGCATAGTGGGTTGATGGCGTTGAAATAACGCGCTCAACCACCCATGCAACTGGCGACAAGAATCGATGACGATAGAGGAAAGCATCCCAGGGAACTGCGCAGTGAGCACCGAAAATGACGAGCGCCTTTACTAACGAATAGACGACGAAGACGGCGCCAAATCCAAGGTAGATCAAAATTGCTGAGATCCAGATCGTCGGCATGAATATGAAATACAAGAGGCTGTTTCGATAGGCAATGCGCACACTAATGTAGCGAGGCTCGTGATGTGCACGATGAAAATTGAAAAGAAAAGGAACGGAGTGCGACAGACGGTGCCACCAGTATTGCGTCATGTCGTCACCAATCAGGAGTATGAGCACCATCGCCCAAACAGGGAGGTGGCCCCACGCCCCTTGCAAGTCGGGCACTAGCCAGCCCATTAATGCGTAGGTTACCAAGACTATTGTTGGAACAACCAGAAGCGGAACGCTTAACGTAGTGAAAATCTCGACGACACGGTCGTCGACCGTTGCCGTCATCTTTTTGAAGCGCCCGCGAAAAAATTCCAGTGACATCAGGCCAACAAACATCAGGGCGACGATTACTGTGCTGTTCATCGAAGCAGGCTATTCGTCCGGGCCGCGGGAGGTATGTTCGTGAATAATCTTCCAGGTCCCCGCATTCGTTTTTTGCCAGACATGAGTGAATGCTCCGCGAACTGTCTCGCTCGGAAATCGGTGCTCGAACAAGCCACGCGAGATAGCGGTACCCGGCGCGATCTGACGGATGCCCACCTGGTCAGTTTCGAAGTCTCCCATCGCTTCTTCCGTCGTCCACGACGACGTAAAAAAATCGATGAGTTCCTGCTTGCTGGCGACGATTTGATTCTGAAACAGCAATGACATCTCGACGTCTCCGCTGTAAGCATCCAGGTACAGGGCCATCTCGCCAGCGTTCCAGTCCGTCGACAGTTTTTTTGTCAACTCAAGAATCTCGTTACCGACAGTGGACGCCGCTTCGGGTGGGCTTAGCGCGGCGGCCAACGATGCCTTGTCATAGTACTCACGCCACTCGTTGATCTTTCCGTTTGATATTTCCATCACACCAACGACTGGAACCCGCGAGTGTCTGCCCTTGTAGACGAAATCATCGACCCGCTCGAACATGACAACGTCGTTAACGATCCCCTTGTTGCGGATCTGTAATTCGATGCGATCGAGATTCTGCACCAACGGCAGCAGCCTGTCCCGAATCGCCTGCTTACCAACAACCGGCTCGATCATCACACTGTGCAGGACGCCGTCGTCTGCGAACAAATCAAACGCGCGATCCCATTCCATCGTGTTCCAGGCATTGATCATGTCGTCGGCAACTGCAAGACGTTCCGCGTCCTCCTGTGCCGTCTCTTTCGAGCAGGCAATCATTCCGCTGCAAATTACCAACAATAATATGATCGCAATTCTCATCACTCACCCCTCGCATCGAAGCAACGTCGGCGGGCAGCCTATCGTTTGACTTGTATTAGAAGACTAACTGGAGACTGTAAAAATAACCACCACCATTCTGCCGCCGACATCAAAACAGGATCCCTGCTATCAATTTTTCTGCGTGAAACCCGTCGATTAGCTCGATTGCTTGGCAGCGAGTTTCGGTGCCAATGCGCCATTGTCGAATGCGCTGGAAGTGCCGAGCTACTGCCTGTCTACCCCGCCAGGTCCAGAGACGATTTCGTCCTGGCCTGTTTTCATTTGCGGATATTGGTATGCAAGGTCCGCGCAAGGTGTCATGAACCTCTTTCAATGATGCCGATATGATACCGGCAAGCGCTCTGCAATCGGCGTCGGGCAACGACTGCGGCAATCTGCGATTACACAACTTGGACAGCATCCCCAGCGTGTTCTCGACATTCGTTGCTTGACGAATGTAGTGCCGATGCGCTGGTGTACTTGTAGAACCGGTCGGTTCGCTGGCACCGAACCATTTAATGTCAACGCCCTTACCGTCGCAGATCGAGACAAACCGGCTAATGCTGATTCCAGATAGCGTTGGTAATGAAAATCGTAACGACGAGTGGCGAAATCTTCCGCGTCGCCTCGTTGCGGGAAACGGATTCCCGCAACGTCTTCCAACAAGGTCACGATAAGTTGGTGGCATTCAGCCCAGGCCGCCTGACGCTTCTCTACCAGGGCCATCTGCGGCCGCGCGACGGCGGCAACCATCGGGCTTGATACGTGGAGGCAACGGATCGCCAGCACTTAACACCCCTGTATGTCGGCGGCCCGCCCCTGCGATTAACCCACAAACCGAGATCATGCATTTGCTTTGGTTGGTATAGCCACCGGCCGAGCACGGCAGCATCCCAGCAGAAAGAATTGTCACCATGTCAATCCCAACACCTGCACAAAGTGCCGCCCGATACAGAGAAGCCGACTCGTTCGCAAACTCGAGGTCGACTACGACAACAACTTTCTTGAGTCTATTCTTCTATTGTCGACGCTCGTTCAGGGTGTGCCCCACGGTGTGAGTCCAACACGTTGGCCGCTTCGGCCGCAGCGTCACGAAACGGCAACAACACTATTTCCCTGTCAATGTGAACGGCCCTGAACATTTCGCAGGCTCTTATGCTTGAGTTACTACGAGCTTCGATACCGCCAGTTCAGCTCTACTTCGGGGCAAAACACGCAAACCTGTGGGGTGCGAATTCCTATTCTTCGCATAATTTTGAGAAATTTCCAAGTCTTGTCAAACGCGGCGATTCGATTACGATGATTTAGTAATGCGTGATCTCGCCATACTTTTCGTACACCTATTCGTAACGATCGCCCGCCTATTCGGGCCTGGCGGTACTCGGTCCGTCATTGCTGAATCGCTGCTCGTAAAACATCAGCTTCTTATTCTTAATCGCTCCCGTGCGCGAGCACCGGTCCTACGGCCTGCAGACCTTATCATTGTTGGGTTGTGTACAATCTTGATCCGCCCTACCCGCTTGTTACGGTCAGCCATTGTCCTTAAGCCCGCCACAATTCTTCAGCTTCCACAGAGCTTTGGTAGAACGAAAGTACCGCCTTCTGTTTACGCCGAAAAATCGCGGCAAGCCCGGTCCCACAGGACCTTCTCCAGAACTCGTTTCAGCTATCGTCGAAATGAAGCGCAGAAACCCGAACTTCGGTTACCAGCGTATCGCCGACCAAATCTCGCTGGTCTTCAATATAGAGATTGACAAAGATGTCGTACGTCGAGTGCTGGCCAAGCATTACCGACCGGAGCGTGGATCTAACGGCCCCTCTTGGCTCTCATTCCTTGGTCACAGTAAAGACAGTTTGTGGAGTGTGGATCTCTTTCGATGTGAATCGCTGCTCCTCAAGTCCCACTGGGTGATGGTCGTCATGGATCAGTTTACGCGGCGAATCATTGGATTCGCTGTCCATTCTGGCGTAGTCGATGGACCTATAGTGTGCCGCATGTTCAACAACATCGTCGGCAGGTCTATAGGGCCCCAGTATCTGAGCTCGGACAACGATCCGCTATTTCAATTCCACCGATGGAACGCCAACCTCCGGATTCTTGAAGTGACGGAGGTGAAGACTGTGCCTTACGCACCTTTGTCGCATCCTTTTGTCGAAAGACTGATCGGGACAATACGAAGAGAGTATCTCGATCACGTACCTTTCTGGAGTGCTCGCGATCTAGAACGGAAATTGCTTCTATTTAAGGAGTACTACAATCGAGATCGAGTTCACCGAGGGCTCGACGGCGCTCCCCCTAATGAAAAGGGCGGTATCGCGGACCGAATGATCGCGCGCCTGGATGATTACAGTTGGCAAAAGCGATGTCGCGGTTTGTATCAGCTGCCAGTAGCGGCTTGAATTGGAATTCGCACCCGACACATCCTGTCGGGGTTACCTAAAGAGTACTTGCCACACTTTTGTCACACTCGTTTCTGACGTAAGGAAGAAGCGATGGCGTCTTATAGGAAGCGTGGTTCAAATCGGTGGCCGGCCCAGATTTCCAGTGAAGGGCGAATCGTCGAACTCAAAAAGGTCGGTGGACTCCACCACCAGTACCTTCGAAAAGCAGCCTGAGATTGAAAATCTTTCTTTCAGTTGGCTCGGGTCAGGCAAGCGCTTCTAAACCTTTATCCTGAACGAGGTTCAACAGCTTCAATGACGGACCATTGGGCTTTTTCTGACCTTGTTCCCATTTCTGCACGGTCGACGGACTAGTGTTCAGGTACGCGGCGAACACCGCCTGACTTGCTTTGTTTCGCGTACGCAGTCGTTTGATCTGGGCAGCACTCAGGTTTTTCACGGGCGTCAGGCAAAGCGCATCGAACTCGCGCATGGTCTTGGTGTCCATTACGCCGGCCTTGTGCAGGCCTTTTGCCGTATCGTGTACGGTATCCAAAATCTTCTTAGCCATTGTCGTTTACCTCGATCTCAATCAATTCGCCGGCTTCCGTTGCTTTGGTGAGCGCCCCTGCTGTGTAGCTCACCAGCTCTTTCGCCAACATTTTCAACGCCCGCAATTCCTTGTCACTAATATTGGCGCGTTCATTCTTCGCAAATCCGTAAATAAAGAACGCCTTGTTGCCTTGCCTGAACGCGACCAGCGTCCGGGTACTGCCCCGCTTACCTCGTCCAGGCAACGCCACCCGTTTCTTGACTACCTGTCCACCTAACTTCGCATCAATCAGGCCTTTCTCCATCTCGGCCACCGCCAATGCCAAGGCGTCATCACCTAGACCTTCACCATTCGCCCATTTGGCGAATGCCTTGATCTTGAATGCCCGCATTTACTATCCTCAACATCGGACCATAACTATAGCACTAAGTGCCATAGATCGGCTCTCAATTTTGGCTTTGAGCTGCCACAATATTGCCACAGCGCGAACGTGATCCAGCGTGATTTAGCGTAATTAAGATGTGAACGAAAAATACCGTATGTGATTGTTATTATTCGTGATATTCTCGTAAGCTATTGATAAAAAACGAGTGTGAAATTGTTTTCGGGAGGCAGGGGCCCACTCAATAGAAACGTTGCGCCAACCGAACACGATTTCTTACTGACATCCTCGTTCAAATCTTCTCACCCCGACCAATATTCAGTATAAGAAAAGCCGGCTTTTTACCCGCGAGGGGAAGCCGGCCTTTTTGTTTCTAGACATTGGGCAGGATTTGGAATTGAATCAAAATGTTCAGCGATTCGCGCTGCGAATCACGACGCACGAAGTGCGCCCCGAAGGGTTGAGCGGCACAGCCGCGCGCCGAGACCGGTCAACCGGTCGACAGACGCCGATAGCGAGGCAGCGCAGCTGCCGTTCAATCAAATCTTCGAACCATTTTCCACCAATGCAGCAATCGATCGGCCCTGCTCAACTCTTAACTGCCCCGACCAATATCAATTTAAATAAAGGCTTCTCACCGGTACGAGAAGCTTTTTTATTTTGATATTGGGCGCGGAAGAAGGAACTCCGCTCGGAGTTCACAAAATACGCCAGCATTTTGGACGCCGCAGGTGCCCCATTGGGGTGAGGTTCACTTAGGACCGATCCGAGTCACAAAACGCGAAATCGTTGGGACGTTGCAGGCGCCCTTTAGGGTGAGAATCGTCTCGAACGGCCGCTATCTGAGTATGGTGCGGCCGCCAACGGACCAACGCTGACGATTACCTGATTACCGCACATGTACATGCTCGAATCTCTGGTATCCGCTTCGAAAGGCATGGCTCGCAATCTATTGCCCCTATGCACACTTATATCAGTACCAGACATTAGGAATGATCTAAGTCAGAGGCACCGGCGCTCAAACGATTTCACGATCCTGTCCTCGTTGTTTGCTTGTTCAAAGAACTGATCGAGATATTTTGTCTTACTTTTAATATCCTTCATAGAGAGTCCGGGCAATTGGCTGACTACGTCCAGAATATCGGCTCTTCTAGCCTTGATGGCACTCATTGCGTTCTTCAGTGCATCAGTTGAGATGCAATAACCACGATATCGTCTTTTCGTCACTCTCGAAATCCGAAGTGAAGGATCTGGCCGTGCGTAACTGGCGTTTACCAGGCCCGAAAGGTCGAAGTCGTAAGGCACGTAATACCGATCTGATCCGATGTCGAAAAGATCACCATTGTGACAGCAGGTGTCATCAGTATCGGCAGTAACCAGCGACCAGTCAGTATTACCGATGAGGTATTGAAAGATGTAAACGGTTGCAGCCTGTTGACTATCGAGGGAAGGCAGTGAAACTGCCGGCACATGCGCGGGTTCTCCGCCAATCCTGCTAGCCATCGCTGACGCTGATTCAATCAAGAATCCATAGCGGTTGAAGGAGTTCTCCCTGAGGCGACCATCCGTATCCGTATAGGTAATGTGGAGCAAACGCACGTTGTAGCTAACTTCTGAAATAAGATTGAATATCCGATAGGCGGCGTATTCCTCCAGCAGGTCTAACTGGGCCGCACCGGTACTTCGGCAATGGACAACCAGTTTCAGTTTGTCCTGACCCTCAAATACCGATTGCGCGGTATCGTCGACCTTGAAATTGAGTCGCAATGGTGGAAAGTCACACACGCGCCTGCGGCTGTTGCCACGCAATCGAATGTTGATCGAGTGTGAGAGGTCGTTAGCCTGCAGAGCAAATGGCAATTCCTTGCGATCGTCCCCTTCCTCAAACAGGGTGCTCAACGGTCCGGAAATGCTAACCTCAAGGGGAGCAGTATCTTCAAACAGCGATGTCGCACTGGACTGAGCGACAGGGACCAGCAAGGCTATTGTTAGTATTTTCCTGGTCAGTGACTTCAAAACTCGGGTCAATCGCATTGGCAACTCTCGCTCTTCTATCTGAATCAGGAATTGCGTCTATGTCCGCGCGGAGTCATAGGCAGACTCTTTGCATGATCTTACGCCGATGACTGCTTACAAGTCCAAATTGGACGTTTATATGTCGGATTCTACTTGCCAGCCCGTGGGCATCTGCTTTGGTCAACAACGCCATGCGCAGGAATATTAGATGTGGTCATTTTGACTTCCTCATTCGCTGTCCAGAAATTTCCAATGTTTGACGATCGATTGAGTTGGTGCGCGGTCTGTTCGCCAAATCCCTCTTAATGTTTGCGATCGTCTTGCAGGCTGAATCGGGCAATGGGACTCCGCTTGCAATCCTGTTCATGCTTAGTAGTTCCACAACGTTCCGTCTTCTAACCGAACTTTCGGATGATAACTACGCTGATAGGAATAGCGTTTAGCTTCTTGTTCGTCGAATTCTACGCCAAGTCCGGGCGCATCAGCGACATGGAACATTCCATCTTTGTAATAGTGCTCTGAGGAAGCTGACGTCCCGATTGGGATCGGATTTCGCAAAGCACCCTATTCAGTTGTTGAAAACGAGTTCGGCTTGCGCGTACCGGCCATGTTGCTCGTCAATGAAATCGGCTTTGGCGAGGTCAGATTGCCGGTTACAAAGGAAGAGACCGGCGCTGCCTTCTACCCAAAAGAAGACAAACTCATTGCATTCCAAAGTGGGCAGACTGTATTAGTCGAGGCTGGCACGAATACGATTCGTGATGCACTGGACAACAGCAGTCCGGGCGATACCCTGGTTCTGAACAACGACGAAGAGTACTTGCTGACAAAATACGCGTTCGTAAAACATCCGGTCACTATCAGGGCCGAAAGCGGCGCCCAACCAGTTCTTCGTTCTGAAAAATCAAGTTTCTTCATCATTGAGAATGGCGGCGCATTGGAGCTGGAAAATTTGTGGGGCGGGTATTGGGACAGGCACATTTCATCAAAGAATGTCGGGTATTGGGACAGGCACTGCATGAGGCGTTGGGACAGGCACATTTAGGCGGGTATTGGGACAGGCACATTTCATCAAAGAATGTCGGGTATTGGGACAGGCACTGCATGAGGCGTTGGTGTCGGTAGGCGTTGGGACAGGCACATTTCATCAAACGGAGGCGTTGGAACTTGTAGGCGTTGGGACAGACACATTTCATCAAAGAATGTAGAGATATCCGCCTACAGTTACTGTCGAACGTTCCGTAATGTCTGCATCATGCCCAGAGCCAGAAAGCATCTGGTGTGTGTTTCGGACACACCCTACTACCACATCACTTCGCGCTGTGTTCGACGGGCTTTTCTTTGCGGTATAGATAGACGCAGTGGCAAGAGCTACGAACATCGCAGAAGTTGGATCGAAGACCGGATTCGACTGTTGTCCTCACTCTTTAGTATCTATATCTGTGCGTACGCGGTCATGAGTAATCACTACCACCTGGTCATCAAGCTCAACCCCAAAGAGAGTGAGCAGTGGAGTAATGACGAAGTACTAATGCGCTGGACGGCACTATTCAGGGGCCCGCTCTTGGTTCAACGCTACCGAGCGGGTGAACCGTTGAGCACAGCAGAAGAAGACACTGTTGCATCGATTGCGAACGTCTATCGAGATCGTCTGGCGAACTTGAGCTGGTTTATGAAATGTCTGAATGAGCCTATTGCCAGAAAGGCAAATGCCGAAGACGCTTGTACCGGGCATTTCTGGGAAGCACGCTTTCATTCTCAAGCGCTACGTTCTGATGCCGCCCTATTGACTGCCATGGCCTATGTGGATCTGAATCCCATTCGTGGCCAAATGGCCGATACACTGGAAGAATCGGATTACACCAGTATCAAAACCCGACTTTCCGGAGATGAACACAGGGACACACTGGCACAGGCGATCTCCGAGATGGTCGATCAGGGTGAGCTGAATCATTTCGATGCCCCGATCCGACCGCTAATGCCCTTCTCAGATACCGTCAACAGCAAAGATAGAAATAAAGAGATCACTGCCAGCCTACCCATGCGGAAAACAGATTACTTTGCCTTGGCCGACAACACTGCTCGTATCGTCAACGGCAACAAACGCGGCCGAATTGACCCTAGTCTCTCACCTATACTTGAACGTTTTGGGCTGTCGGTCGAGCAGTGGACTGCGGCCAGCACTGATTTCCGGCAACACTACCGAAACAGAGTAATGCGCCTGGCGCAATCCGATTGATCCGTGTCAGAAGGCAATATCAGGCCCTGCGTCTGAGCGGTGCGGCTGTCCGACTTCTTCGCGAAAGAGGATCAAGGACAGATAGCCCTACCAATTGACCTGTTCGTTCACCATGCGGAAATGTCTAAATACTTTCTGTGCGTGTCTGTTTGGTGACGTATTTTGGTACTGCTTCTTTGGTTCTGTGCGTGTCTATTTGGTGGTCTATTTGGTGCACTTTCTGTGCGTGTCTATTTGGTGCACTTTCTGTGCGTGTCTATTTGGTGTCCTTCTGTGCGTGTCTATTTTGGTGTCGTGTGTGCGTGTCTGTTTGCTGACGAAGAACACCCAATAGCGCCGATCTTGTCGGTCACGTGTCGGTCTTGGTCACAAAATCTGTGCCGTAACAGGCACGCGTTCGCTAACGGGGCAACTCGAAAAACCTCAGCTTCTCCACGTCGCCGCTGAGCTCTACTTCGCTGATACTATCCTCCCGCACTGCCTCGTCGGCTAATCGGCGCGCTTCCGCCAGGAAGGACTGATACAGCTGCTGACGTTCCCCGGCATCCAGAACTGGGACCGGATCAGATGATTGCTCAACAGCCGCGCTTATGGAGAGACTGGGCAGCTCTACGTCATCTTGTTTGTGGGTCCAGGTGCCGCTGCAAACGTCGAAATCATACAAGTCCAGAAGATAGCTACCATTCTCAGCGACGAACTCGATTGCATCAAGAATGTAGTCGACCTCGACGTCATCCATCACATAGTGCAGGCTGATCCGACACCATCCCGGTTTGATTCCAGAATAGCCACGACTTATCCACGCGCGATAGTCCTCTGACGTCGCCTCGTCAATGTCGAGCAATCGATGTCCGTAAGGGCCTGCGCAGGAACAGCCCGCGCGGGACTGAATTCCGAATAAGTCGTTCAGCAACCGTGTTACGTATTTCGGGTGAAGGTATCGGCCCTGCCTCCCCTTAATGTTGAACGAGACAATTGCGATTCGTTGCGTGGGGTCGGGGCTCCCAAGGATCTCGATTGCCGAATTCGACTTCAGACGCATAACAGTTCGCGATACCAGTTCCTGTTCACGCGCTTCTATCGCATCGACGCCAACTTCGTCCTTCAACTGGAAGACCAGCGCCGCCTTCAGAACCTGCAACACGCCCGGCGTGCCCGCTTTCTCTCGCTCTTCGACCGCTGAAATGTAGTCATGGCCTGTGAGCCCTACGTAGTCAACCGTTCCCCCGGCACTTACGGTTGGCGGCAAGTCTCTTCGATATAGATGATCCTTGAAAACAAGCACGCCACTGGAGCCCGGCCCACCCAGGAACTTGTGGGGCGAAATGAACACCGCGTCAAGTGACGCATCACCCTCGTATCTTCCTTCCGCAGGGTTCATGTCGATCTCGACATACGGCGCGCTGGCCGCGTAGTCAAAACAGGCTATTGCCCCGTGCCGATGAAGCATGGCAGCGATTTCGTGTACCGGGCTGATTCGGCCAGTGACATTGGACGCAGCCGAGAACGAGCCGATACGTACTCGGTTTTGATACGCTGGGTCCTGAAGGAGCGCCTCAAGATGAGACAGATCTATTCCGCCATCACCACTCAGGCCGACTTCGACGACGGTCGCAAGGCTCTGGCGCCAGGATATTTCGTTGGAATGGTGTTCATAGGGGCCAACGAATACGATCGGTTGGTGGCTATCCAGCGATTTCTCAAACCGCACAAGCGCATCTACTCCGAGCGACTCCTCGACCAAATATGTAAATCTCTCACGGGTGTGAGGAGGCAATGCAACGCCGATAATCTGTTGCAGCTTGTCAATGGCGCCTGTGGCACCTGTGCCCACGCAAACAATGTGCCCGTGCGGGCCCGCATTAACCGAACTCTTGATCGCGGATTCCGCCTGCTCAAGAAGGTGCGTCATCGATCGTCCGGTAATGTCATCTTCCGTGTGGGAGTTTGCGTAAATCCTCTGTAAGCCCTGAATGTAGCTTTCGATCGCGCTGACGCACCTCCCCGAGGCTGTGTAGTCCGCATAGACCATGAGGCGTTCACCGAATGGCGTCACAATGGCCGCGTCGGCACCGACTACCTGGCTTCGCAGGTAGTCAAAATCCAGTCTCGATCCCATCCTTAGATCAACAACCGGCCGATCTTCGCGGTGAAACAGTCGAAGTCCTCATGCGTATGCTCTCAAAATATGGAAAACCGCATCGTACCACCAGGAGCGGCGGTGGTGGTCACAACGCCCTCTTAATTTGGCGGAAAAAGTGTGTAACCCATTAAAAAATATGGCGCGCCGGACAGGATTGATTCAGATCGCCTGAGGGCGATCTTCACCCTAAAGGGCGCCTTCAGCGTCCAATACGCTCCCGCGATTTGTGATTCCTCGCTACGCTCGTCACCCCTGCGGGGCGCACTTCGTGCGTCTGTCGGCTCGCAAGCTCGCCTCGGATCGAACCTGTGACTCCTGCCTGTGGAGGGCGATGTTTCAATCTGAGCTCAGATTGTGGGACTTTTGCGGGAGTCAGTCCTGCGTCGTTGTGCACGGTACGGCAATATTGTCCGTGGACGCCTCCTGATCAGTCAATAAAAACAATCAGTTAACATCCAAGATCTGGATTCGGGAGGCAGGGGC
>CAWKOQ010000016.1:0-101323 GCA_963850825.1 uncultured Gammaproteobacteria bacterium
AAGACGGACAAACCCGGCCACTGTAGCGAGCGCGGCGAGGCCGGTCAGGCCGAGTGCAACATCAAGCGCAAAGCGCAATGTGCTTTGTAACTTCTTAGCATCGGGTCGATGTAGCGCCTTCGAACGCACTACCCAGACGATTAGTGCGATTGCGATCAGCATCTCGATCAGAAATATCAGTCGCGAAACTAAGGGGGCGGCTCGAGCAAATCTCGTAACCAGTCAATCAAATAAAGTCCGCCCAGAAAATATAAAGCAGGCCGAAGCGGCGCGTCCAGTAGCGGGCTGACGAGGCGAAGAATTGGTATGAGCATCAACAGCCCAATCGCATCGTATACCGCTGGCGGCGTTGACAGATATAAGCGGGGCGTAATCATTAGGGTGATCAACGCTGCAATCGAAAACGGTCTTTCGAAAATGCTCATCGCCGTTTTTATCATTGGATCTGAGTCAGTAAGATCACGAGCGTGTGATCGAGCCCGGTTCAGAAGCAGCCCGATTACGGTGAATAGCAATAGTTGAAAGCCAAGCCGATCCAATTCACCGCTGACCATCCGATTGATGGCGTTCCAGGATTTGGAAAGCTCGCCCCCGGCACGCTCCGCCATAGCTAGAATAGAGACGCCGTAAATCGTATCACTCCAAAGCGGCGGTCATTCTCGACGAAGAAGGTTATTTAACAAGCTTGCCTCTTCGTCTGCAATTCTATCCAGCGCAGTCTGCACTGAGTTTTGGGTGCGCCCCACCTTTCCCTGCAATGCGAATGCTCGACTTAGTACGCCGCGAAGAGACACGCGAACCTGGTCTATTGAATCCGCTGTTGCACGCGCTAACTCCAATAATTCCGGCGCTACTTCAGCTGACTGTGCTTCAACGATAGCTGCTCCGCCACACCTCGGCGCTACTATCAAGTCGTTCAAGCTCTTTTTCCAGAATGCTTGCGATGCGACGCAGGTCATCGTCCCAGTTTTTTAGTATGCGATCCGATTCTTGCCATTCCTGTTCGAGCTCACCAAGCGCATCGCGGGAGGATGCGGCAGCAACTGAATTGCGCAAAGCGACCAGGTTTCGAGCAACCGCGACATCGCGCTGTGCGAAATTGTTCTCTATTTCGTCGAGTAGTTCTGCACGATTGAGTAATTCCTGAGATTCATTTATATAGGCGCTTACAGTTGCCGCGCGGGCAGGAATTTCCGACATTTCAATCGGCGGCGTCGGAGCGGGGCTTTCGACCGCGTCTTGTGCCGTGGCAACGCCGGCGAGGACTAAGGTAATGAGAATCAGCAGGGCGAGGCTGTAATTTATTTTCTTGCTGGTGCTTGGCATTACCGATGTAGTTTCGATAGACACCGTTTGGCGGGAGATTTTGAAATTATTGTAGAAACTCATGCCATATGCCTCATTCTTTTGGCGAAAGATCTGCTGTCTTGCAAGAGCCTTGGGTGAGACACCTCGTGGGGCACCTGAACGATGGACTTTCTCTATTGTTTGAAGTTTACGCCTATCTGAGGATCACAAGGTTGTGGATACTACCGATGGGGTGACCAAATCTGGAGCAGGTTCCAATGCTGGATTGCCAACAGATTTTAAATCAAAATTCCCCAAGAATACGGCTATGTGTTTTATCGGTTTCGGTGTGTCTCAGTCGGTCAGCTCCGGAGGGCGACTCGTAACCAAATGGAATAGTTGCCTTGAATCCCTGGCTAGGAACCGGTCGGTCGATCGTCGGTTGTGAGGCCAGAGCGTGCCATACTCAGACAGTGGACTGGGCAGCCCACTCAATTGCTTTAGGTTTATCAGTAGGATAATTGAGGGGCTCAATAACTCCCGCAAAACTCCCGCAATCAGGCCCAAAAAAAGACAGTGGCCAATGAGGGAATTTGTAAAGAATTGATCTGGTAAGTTGTTATCGAAAATAGTTGGTCGGGGTGAGAAGATTTGAACTTCCGGCCCCTGCCTCCCGAAGACAGTGCTCTACCAGGCTGAGCTACACCCCGAACCGGCCGCAATCATACCTATATATAGAGGTGTCGGCCAGACCATCTAAGCCCGAATACTGCCGCTGACTAGCTGAATCTGGCTTTGAATGCCGCCTGAGGCAGCGATGATGACCAGCCGCCGGTTCGTAGCATACCTGCCGCCAGCCGGCCGATTTCGTCTGATGATTTTGCTGATTTTCCATTGCCGCCGGCGGCAACGCCGATTCGCTCGTCGAGCATATCGATATAAGGAAAATGAGAGGGCGTGTCTGTGATGAGACAGGGTTTGAATTCGTTGGAACGTACCGAAAGTGACGGGAAGACTTCACGCAATGCGCGCTTCAGCGCTGCATGATGTTCCACATGTCCATTGCCGCGATTCCAGTTGCCCAACTCCTCGTACCCCCGTAACGGTCTCGCTCCGTAGTAGCCATCCATTGTCTTGAGTATCGTCCTGCCATCGTCGTAGCGAATGGGTGGCATCAGCAGACCCCAGAAGTCTTGCTCGCCGTCAGTCTTGGCGTATAGCGTTGTCGGGTAGTTGTGTCGCGTGCCTGCTTCCACTTCAGTCTCCATGATCATCGCGGCGCGGATCAGGAAATCGAGTTTTTGGGGTAATAGGTTGCTCGCATTGGTGTAGGCACCCGTTGCAACAAGCACTCGATTGGCGCGCAGCGTTGTGCCGTTGCCTGTCGCTATCTCGACCTGAGATCCGTGTTTGCGGATACGCGTCACGACGTCACGTATTACAGTCGTTCCCTGCGACGTCGCAATCTTGTGTTGCGCTGCTTTCAGGTATCGCGGATTTATATACCCGGCATGCCGGGACTGCAAAATCGCGCTCGATCCCGGCGTGAAGTTTAGGAAAGGGAACCGCTCATTCAATTCGCCGTCGGTCAGGTCTTGGACGCTGACTCCCAGGTCGGCAGCGACCTCCCGCATAGCCGGTAAGTTGAACCAGTCCTCACCGAGCCCGCCGGGCGTCACCATCATGTAGCCGATGTCCTGATAGAAATCGATCCCGCTGTTCTTTCTCGATAGTTCTGTATCGGCCAATTGAGCGCTTCGCCAGTGTGGCCCACAGAAGATCGGGGTCGATGCCCCGAACGAGGCGGCTCGCATCATAGTAGCTCGCGAAGACGCCTTGATGATCGCGGCGAGATTTCGGTTCGTCGGGCCCGATCAATACGACGCTGTCACTTGTTGTCGACAAATGTCTTGCCGCCGCCGAGCCAAACAAACCTGCACCGACGATGGCGAACTCGAAGTTGTTCGACGATTGGCGCAAACGCGTCCCGCCCACCGGTCAACGCAAGCGAGCCCGCTATACCCATTCCTGCCGAAAGAAAATGTCGTCGCTTAATCGTCACCGGAACAGCCTGATATGTTGTAAGTCAATTAACGATTGTCAGTTCGCTCAATAGGTGATCGGCATTATAGACCGCCTCCAATGCTTCAAGGATGATCGCCGTATTCACACCGACCGTTCGGTTGAGCGTTTCATCAAACCAGTAGCCGCCTGCTATGGAGTGAATGTTTCCGTCGAAAGCCAGGCCAACCAGTGTGCCGTCCGCGGCGACGATTGGGCTTCCGGAGTTGCCACCAGTAATGTCCGTCGTCGCAGAGAAGTTAAATGGCGTATCCGGGTCCAGTGATTCGCGTGCGTCGATCCACGACGCTGGCAGCATGAAAGGTCGTTCGCCGGTCGTGCGTTCGAAGAGTCGGCTGGTGCGCGTAAACGGATCGACCATTTTTCCTTTTTCTTCCCAACCTTTCACAGATCCGTACGTCACACGCAACGTAAACGTCGCGTCCGGGTAGATTTCCGTACCAAAAACCTTGAAGCGGGCATCCGCGATCATCTCTTCGCCGCGTATTTCTGGAGCTTCGACTTCCGTTTCGTATTTCTTACGCAACGTACGACTATCCGGGTCGATCCTGAGCATCAATTGAATCAATGGGTCTTCGCTGGCTTCGACAGCGGCTACGCCGCCTTCCCAAAGCGCCTTGCGTACTTCAGGGTCGTTTAATTCGCTGTCATCAATCAGTTTGGCGGCAAGCGAAGCTGGCGAATCGTTGCCGAGAATCTTGTGCACATATTCGCTATCCGGGCCCAGCCACTCGCGCATTTTTTCCAGGGAGAAAGTCAGCGCCAGTTTTTCGTAGTCCTTGTTTATGGGCCGTGCCGCAAAGAGGCGTTGCTCACGCTGCGGCAGCGATGCATCGGTGTAGGCACGCATGCGCTCTTCGATTCGGTTTTTCCCGCTCCGCGGTACCTCTCACGATGGTTTTCGCATAGGTCGCAAGACTGCCGGAAAGCCCGGCCCCTGCTTCAATAAACAGGTAGTCCTCATACATGTTGCGCATTGTGGCAACTGCACCGTCGATCAGGTCCCAGGCGTCTCCATAAGCGTCTCGCATTTCCGGGTCGGCCATAACACGTTTCTTGAGCGACTCTTCCTCCGCGATCTTCGTCGCCATCATCGCGTCATTCTGCAGTGCTTTGAGTTCGTTGCGGCGGACCTTAATACCGTTCTCCACCCCAAGAATTCTTTGCTGCACTGCACGCGCGGCCTCGGGGCTGGTGTCCTTCCATGCCAATAGTCGTCCACGAAATTCGACGTTCCGATAGAGGTACAGCGGGATGCTGACATCGCGCTGCATTTTCAGCTGCGAAACAGTCAATGACCGATCCGTCGAGCCGGGATGTCCTGCGATAAACACGGGCTCGCCTGCGTCCGGCCCGGCTTGTCGCCAATTCAGGTGATTGGGTGTCCTGGCCGGCTTGCCATTTTCGTAGGCGCGCAGGAATGACATATCGAAACTCCAGCGTGGGAAATTGAAGTTGTCCGGGTCGCCACCAAACGCAGCGATGTCGAGTTCAGGCGCGAACACAAGGCGTACATCGTCATAGCGCTTGTATTGGTATACGAAGTATTGACCGCCGTTGTATAGCGTCACGGCCTCGCAGCGCAGCTTGCCACCGGCATCGGATTCGCAAGCTGATTCCAGTTTTGTCAGCTCCGCTTTTCTTGCATCGTTTGCATCGGCATCGGACAGGCCGCTTGTCGCCGCGGCGATTTTGCCGGTCACATCGTCCATGTCGACTAACACGGAAATCTGTTCCCCGGGGCATTGCAGCTCTTCGCTACGTGTCGCTGCCATGAATCCTTCGTCCGACAAATTGCGTTCATCGTTGCTGAGATTCCTGATGCAGCCCCAGGTGCAGTGATTATTGGTCAGCACGAGTCCATCAGCTGATGCGAATGATCCGGTGCAGCCGTTTTCGAGTCGGGTGGTCGCAAGCTGGGCTGCTTTCAGCCACTGATCACCAATCCTGACACCATACTTCTTCTCCACGTCGGCGGATGGGAAGTTGTCGATCGTCCACATGCCTTCGTCCGCAAAGACCGTTGTAGTCAGACACAATGACGCCAAAAGAATATTAATTTTCTTCATTATCTGTTCCTGGAGCTTGTTAAATCAGGATCTGCGTTTGACCGCAAAATCTGCGATGGCGACTAGCGCCTCTTTATATTCTGAGTCCGGAATATCGCTTAGTGCTTCGATGGCGATATCTGCAGCTTCCTGAGCGCGCTTCGCCGTGTACTGCAGCGCGCCTGTTGATTCAATAACCGCATGAATGTCGTCCAGTCGTTCCAATGAGCCTTCCTCGACCGCTGAACGAATCATTTTTCTTTCGTTCTCTGAGCACTTCTCCATCGCATAGATTATGGGCAGCGTTGGTTTACCCTCTGCCAGATCGTCACCTAAGTTCTTGCCCAATTCCTCAGGGGATGCGTCGTAGTCCAGCGCGTCGTCAACCAGCTGAAAAGCCGTACCGAGATTCTGCCCGTAGCAAATCATCGCCGGCTCGTCCTGCGGGTCACGCTCCGCGAGCACTGCTGCAATCTGGGCGCCGGCCTCGAACAGTCGCGCTGTCTTTCGGTAGATGACCTTGCGGTAGGCTCCTTCCGTGACATCCGGGTCATGCACATTCATCAGCTGCATCACTTCGCCTGCTGCGATCGTGTTGGTCGCGTCGGCGAGGATTTGCATCACCTGCATGCGACCGATATCCACCATCATCTGGAAGGCCCTGGAATAGAGAAAGTCGCCGACCAGCACGCTTGCCTGGTTGCCGAATACGTTGTTCGCTGTGTCTTTGCCCCTGCGTCGATCCGACGAATCAACCACGTCGTCATGGAGCAGGGTGGCCGTGTGAATGAATTCGATGATTGCGGCGGCACGAATCTGCTGGTTTCCCTGGTACCCCAGGGCACGGGCCGCAAGCAAAACAATGAGGGGGCGCAGGCGTTTGCCGCCACTGGTGACAATGTATTCGGACACCTGCGACACGAGCGCCACGTCGCTCTGCAGGCTACGACGTATGATGTCGTCAACCGCCCGCATATCGTCGCTAGCCAGGGCTTTGACGTCTTCAAAACCCGGTTGAACGGCTGTATTTTCGGCAGGCTGCATGACTATTGCGATAATGCCTGAATTGCCAGATATTGCATACCTGCGAGATGTGCGGCGTATTTATCGCGGGTTTTTGCAAGTTATTGAAATAAGGTTAGATTTTTATCCCGCTTTCGTTGACCCGACGGCCCCGAATCTATAAAATTCCGGCTCTTTTAGTGGCTGCAGGCCCCGCAGGGATCGTATTCCGATCGGCCGGCACCCAGAAATCTTCTATTTTTCAGCGAGTTGCGTGTATCGCGGCTGGCATATTGGAGCAGGTTACGATGTACGCGGTTTTTCGCTCTGGCGGCAAGCAGTACCGTGCGAGCAAAGGCGAAACCCTGAAGCTCGAGAAACTCGATGCTGACGAGGGTGCCAAGATTAGTTTCGACGAGGTGCTTGCTGGTCGGTGAAGGCAGCGATATCAAGGTCGGCAGTCCGCTGTTGTCCGGAACCAGCGTCAGTGCCACGGTTTTAAAGCAGGGCAAGACCAGGAAGGTCAGCGTGGTGAAGTTTCGGCGTCGCCAGAATTATCTGCGGCAACATACGCACCGCCAGTTCTTTACTGAAGTAGAGATCACCGATATCAGTGCCGTTGGTAAGGCTGCTCCGAAGAAGGAAGCCGCCGAGAAACCGGCAGCGGAGGCGAAACCAGCGGCCGAGAAGCCTGCGGCCAAGAAGCCGGCGGCCAAGAAAAAGCCGGCGGCCAAGAAAGCAGCAACGAAAAAGCCTGCAGCCAAAAAGGCAGCGGCGAAGAAGCCAGCCAAGAAAAAGGCTGCGAAGAAAACCAAGTAGGAGCGACTGTAGGGGCGGCTTCAGCCGCGATATTGGACGTTCGGAAACTTTTTTCAGCATTGTCCGCTCGCACGATCGGGCAGTAAAACAGACAGGTACAGTACAGTGGCACACAAAAAAGCAGGCGGTAGTAGTAAGAACGGTCGCGATTCGGAATCCAAACGGCTTGGGGTCAAGATCTTTGGTGGCGAGCAAGTGACCGCCGGCAATATCATTATTCGCCAGCGTGGCACCCGTGTTCATGCAGGCACTAATGTCGGTATTGGCCGGGACCACACCCTTTTCGCGAAGAGCGATGGGCATGTGAAGTTCGAGAAGAAAGGGCCGAAGAATCGCCAGTTTGTGAGTATTGTTGCGAACTGAGGCGGGGATCGCGGAAGGAATCGCGGCTAAAGCCGCTCCTACATAGAATCAGAAAGGCCCCGCGACAAGCGGGGTTTTTTGTTATGGCGCGGGAAATTGGGGTCGAACCGCAGTTTCCTGGCATATGCGAAAGTGGGGTCGAACCGCAGTTTCCTGGCCTATCGACTGAAGTCCAGCCGGCGCCGTTCTATGCACGAATTGTAAGCAAGTAATAGTCTGGTATAGAAAACCTCGGTTCGACCCCGGTTTTTGTATTGTTTGATGGAAGAATTCAATGCGGTTTGTCGACGAAGCAACAGTCCGGGTTCAGGCCGGTAACGGGGGCCATGGTTGCCTCAGTTTTCGTCGTGAAAAATTTGTCGAGCGCGGTGGCCCGGACGGCGGTGATGGCGGTCATGGCGGCGATGTTTACCTCGTGGCCGACGAGTCGATCAATACGCTGGTCGATTTCAGGGTTGCGCGAAGATTCAAAGCTGAAAGCGGGCGGGGTGGCGCTGGTCGTAATATGACCGGCAAGTCCGGCGAGGATCTCGACGTGAGCGTCCCGCGCGGCACGGTCATACACGATGTCGATACCGGCGAGCTCATTGGCGACCTCACAGAAGACGGTCAGCGAATCAAGGTCGTCGAAGGCGGCCGCGGCGGGCTCGGCAATGCACGCTTCAAGAGCAGCATCAATCGTGCGCCAAGAAAGATCACCCAGGGCACACACGGCGAGGCCCGCCATCTGGCGCTTGAGTTAAAGCTGCTTGCGGATGTTGGCCTGGTTGGGCTGCCAAATGCTGGCAAGTCCACATTGATTCGATCGATGTCAGCCGCCAAGCCCAAGGTGGCGGACTACCCGTTCACCACGTTGCATCCGAACCTCGGTGTTGTGTCGGTTGGGCCGCTGCGGAGTTTTGTGATGGCGGATGTGCCGGGTCTTATCGAAGGTGCTGCGGAAGGCGCAGGCCTCGGAATTCAGTTCCTAAAGCACTTGCAGCGAACGCGATTATTGTTACACCTTGTTGATATTGCTCCGATCAATGCCGATGAAAGTCCTGCAGATGCGTTTCGATCCATCGCGGGTGAGCTGTCGAAGTTTTCAGGGGATCTGACGGATAAACCGCGCTGGCTCATCATCAACAAAATCGATCTGCTGCCGGCAGAAGAACAGGCTAAAGTCAAAGAAGAACTCGTCGCCAATTTAAGCTGGGATGGTCCGGTATTCCTGGTCAGCGCTGAGACCGGCGAGGGCACGACTGCACTTGGGCAAGCTGTGATGCGTGAACTTGACGAACTGGACGAAGCTGAAGACTAGGCGCGCAGGATACAGGAGCCCGACGTGCGCGGCTGGCGTAGTTAATTCATGATTTTTTGATGCCCGAGTAGAGATTCAGGGCAGATGCTTGCAGACGTAGATCAGGCGGCGAGTGCCTTGACCATTTTGTTCAGCCGGCTCTTATGTCGCGCCGCTTTATTCTTGTTGACCACACCTTTGCCAATCATCGCATCGATAACCGGAACAGCCTCTTTATAGGCCGCGGCGGCCGCGTCTTTATCGCCTTTCTCCACAGCCGCAAGAACCGCTTTGATGTGGGTACGCATTTTTGAGCGTTGTCCCATCCTGAGGAGGCGCGTCTTGTCTGCCTGTCGGGCCCGCTTCTGAGCCGATTTGATGTTTGCCACTGTATAAATTCCGTTTGTTCCGGGCCGCGCTCTGCTCGGCGAATCCGACCAGCCACACCCTGAAGAGCCGCGTATTATTCGCGGGCCTTGGGCGATTGTCAATGATTCTGCCCGAGTCTTTCGCTGCTAACGGGTGTGCGGCCCTAAATCACTGATTTTGGTTGTATTTCGGGCTACACTGAGCGCCCCTGATTCGCCTGAAAACCTTAGTCTATGTCGCAAGATCAGTCGCCGGAAAACGCTTCCAAGAGCGGCGCCGAGGAGTCTGGCAAGGGCGGGTTCGGGGCACGCCTGCTGCGTTCGACCTCCGTGGTGAGCTCGATGACGCTGATTTCGAGAATCCTGGGGCTGGTTCGCGACGTCGTCTTTGCCCGGTTTTTCGGTGCCACTATCGTCATGGATGCCTTCATTGTGGCGAACCGCATCCCAAACATGTTGCGCCGATTTTTCGCCGAAGGCGCCTTTTCACAGGGCTTCGTACCTGTCATGGCCCGTTATCGGGAGGAGAACAGTCACGCCGACGCGCGTGAGTTTGTCGATGCGGTGGCGGGAACGCTCGGATTGGTCCTGTTCGTCGTCACGCTGGTTGGCGTCATCGCCGCGCCAATACTGGTCCTGATCGTCGCGCCGGGTTTTGTCGGCGAGGATGGCCGATTTGAATTGGCGACGGTCATGCTGCGTTTCACGTTTCCATATCTTTTATTCGTTTCGCTGACCGCTTTCGCCGGTGGCGTCCTCAACACGTATGGCAAATTCGCAGTACCGGCATTTACGCCAGTCATCCTGAACGTCGTGCTCATTTGTTTCGCGCTATGGGTGTCACCGCGACTTACGGAACCCGGAATGGCGCTGGCGTATGCAGTGTTCGTCGCGGGCGTCGTGCAGTTACTTTTCCAGCTGCCATTCCTCGCGAAGATCCACGCGATACCGAGACCTCGCTGGAATCCCAGCCATCCGGGCGTCAGACGCGTTGGCAAACTGATGTTGCCTGCGATATTCGGTTCCTCAGTCGCGCAAATTAATGTGTTGCTTGGTGGCATCATCGCGTCGCTCCTCGGAGTTGGCAAGGTAAGCCTGCTGTACTACTCCGACCGGTTGATGGAGTTCCCGTTGGGACTATTCGGCATCGCACTGGCAACGGTCACATTGCCGTACCTGTCGCGCCAGGCGGCCAGTAATTCGATGACTGAATTCGCGCGCACAATCGATTGGTCCATGAGACTGATAATCCTGATTGCGGTGCCCGCTGCAATCGGTTTGATCATGCTGGCTGAACCGCTGATCGCCACGATTTTTTATGGTGGTGAATTCAGTCGCTTCGACGTCGAGATGGCAGCGCTGAGCCTGCAGGCATTCGCCGTTGGGCTTGTCGGGTTCTCATTCGTGAAGATCCTGGCGCCCGCCTACTTTGCGCGGGAGGATACGAAAACGCCGGTCAAAGTTGGACTGATCGCATTGGCTGTAAACTTTGTATTGAGCGTCGTTTTTGCATACGGCCTGACTCGCATTGGATTCGCTGGCACGCACGCCGGCCTGGCACTGGCCATATCAATTGCCGCCGTGGTTAACGCATGGCTTCTTTACAAAGGCCTTCGGCGGGAGAATCTGATTCAGCATTCCAATTCCTGGCCCTCGATGTGTGTACGCTTCGTGATCGCAAATGCCGCTATGGCCGCCTGCCTGAAGGCGCTCGAGCGTCCACTGGAAGGGTGGCTCGGTGCTTCCGTCCTGCAGCGAGCCGGCTGGTTGGGAGTCGTTGTCGTCGCGGCCGCCGTGGTCTATTTCGTGACCTTGCTGGTTACAGGTATGCGTTTGTCACACTTGCGCCATGAATCCGGATAGCGCATCGAATCTCCGCCCCTAGTACAATCAGGATTGAAACCACTTTATAAATTCACATATGTTGTTATCCCGTAGTGTCCATCAATTTCCCTTTGACCGTGTTGCCAACGGCAGCGTGGCGACCATTGGGGCCTATGACGGTCTGCACCTGGGTCATCAGGAGATACTCGGCAACGTTCAGGAGATCGCCAGGGAGCGTGGGCTACCCTCCGTCGTGATGAGTTTTGAGCCTACGCCGAGAGAGTTTTTCCAATCCGAAAGGCCACCCGCGCGGCTGATGCGTTTCAGGGAAAAGTTCGAAGCATTATCAGCTGCAGGAATCGATATTTTCTATTGCCCGCGGTTCGACTCATCGATGAAGAACATCGCAGCGGATACGTTTATCCGCCAAATTCTCATACATGCGTTGAACATAGAGCACCTGGTCGTAGGAGACGACTTTCGTTTTGCGGCCCATAGAGTCGGTGATATAAAGCTTCTGCAGCGAGCCGGCGATGCGCTGGGATTTACCGTCGACCAGGTGTCGAGTGTCATCTCCAATAACGAACGAGCAAGCAGTACTGCAATCAGGGAAGCGCTTTGGGAAGGTGACCTCTTGCGCGCGAGGCAGTTGCTCGGACGGGACTACCGCATGTCCGGAAGAGTCATCGTCGGCGATAGAATCGGTCGAAGCCTCGGTTATCCGACGGCAAATGTTAATCTCAATCGGCGTCAAAGCCCGGTCATGGGGATATTCGCCGTACGTGTGTCCGGTTCGGACTGGGGGCCGTTAGACGCCGTCGCCAGCGTAGGCACGCGCCCTACATTTGCCGGAACGAAACCGTTGTTGGAAGTGCATATTTTTGATTTCGACCGCGATATTTACGGCGAGTACATACACGTCGATTTCATTGCTCGCTTGCGTAGCGAGGAAAAATTCGAAGATGTCGCTAAACTCATAGAACAAATGGATCTGGACTCCGCACGGGCTCGCGAAATTCTCGCGGCCTGACGGATTTAAGTTGGTAACCGGGAACGAATGTTGACAGAAAAAACTGAAAAGAAGCGAACCGGAAACACGTCTTTCTACATATGGATAGTGCTGTCGGGCGTTATCGTCGCGCTCGACCAGGTTACGAAGCTGGCAATAATCAAGTGGGTGCCGTTGTACGACACGATACCCTTGAATTCATTCATCAATATCACGCATCAGCGCAATACGGGCGCAGCGTTTAGCCTGCTCGCTGATGCGCCGGGCTGGCAGCGGTGGTTCTTTATCACATTGGCGATTCTGGTCAGCGCATACCTGGTGTCGTGGCTGTGGCGGATACGTATGTCCCGTCAGTCGATTCTGCGCGCCGGACTGTCTCTTGTGCTCGGCGGCGCAATTGGCAACGTCATCGACAGAATTTACCTGGGCAGTGTCGTCGATTTCATCCAGGTTTTGATCATGGGTTGGCCGTTTCCATCTTTCAATGTTGCCGATTCGGCAATTACGGTCGGGGCCGTGCTTCTGATCATTGATACGCTGTTCTTTTCGGGCAAAGAACAAGCCGAATAATTTGATCGCGGCTGAAGCCCAATTTGCCTGCCCCAGTCGGTATCGCACTTTGGGTCGGTGCAAATTGATCTTTAGCTCAATAAATGTCAGTTCGCAACAGACAGCTATATGATGCAGGGAAGATCCGGCGAGCTGGGCTTCAGCCGCGAAAAAGGTCAATAAAAAAAGCCGATCCGGTCAGATCGGCTTTCTCGGTTTTTACAGTTATAAAAATCTACCTGCGTGTATTGGTCCAGCAGTCTGCCGACGGAGAGGAGCCCTTTACGCCGGCGCCGTCGATCGTAAAGATATCGCACTTCGACGCCTCAACATCCGTTGGCTGGTAGTTGGCATTAGCCGCAAACGTACTTGCGTCAGCCGCCGTGACGTTCACGATGTAGGCTCCTGAATCCGTCGGAACGTTATTAGCAGCGGTGAATCCCAAATTGGTCATGTCGGTGGTATAGGTGTTGTTCTGCAAATACCAACGTTCCTGAAGCGTAGCAATCTTCAGCAAGGCCGCCTTGGCTTCATTGCGCTTTGCCTTCGCCACATATTGCCGATAACTCGGATACGCAATGGCCGTCAATATGCTGATGATGACGACAACGATCATCAGCTCCAACAACGTGACACCTCGCATTTTCTTACGCATGTTCAAATCTCCGTATCCGGCATTCGCTGACTACTGAATGCCATCCTGCGTCCAAAGTGTTCGCACCGGGTTATTTTCGAATCCGGGATTGAAGCACTCGACACCGACACAGCCGATCGGAGGCGGCGAACACGCCGCACCAGTGCACGTTGCGGGGTCTGCACTTGGGAACAGAATTGTCGGGCTTGGTGCGATGCCAATCTGTTGCAAAGTGCTTCGGCGAGCATCGTCTGAAGCGCTTGCAGCCAGTGTGTCCAGGTTGTTCACAACCGGATCGCCATTTATCACGTTGACCTGATACAGGAAGTTTGTTCCTGCGCCGGCTGCACAGGCATTGGACAAGTTGATATCCGGAGAAAATGCAACAAAGAAGACCGAATCATTGAACGTGATTGAATCCGACAATATTTTCTGGTTGGACGGCAAGGTGAACATCCAGCCTTTGTCCGTGGGCCCCAGTACGGTCCTTACCTGTCCCCGGACGTCGACCAGGTTGCTTTCCCTGATGATCGGGAAGGCGTTGTATTCAAGCTGAGTCATCTGTGTGAATACTTTGTCGTCTCTGAGCGAATAGAATCGATCGTTGTTGATGTTGTCCAGCGGATGGGCGCGGTATCCTGATCCAATGCTGATCGCCAGGAACCGATTGCGTTCAATATTGCTCTTGAATAGCGAGACGTCAGGCGCTGTGTAAAAACGTCTTGTATCCTGCAATGTGGGCGTGCCGCTCATGCCTTCTGCACCCAGTTGCGCAATTACGCCACCGGTAACGAAGTCGACGCCAGTCACCCCATTGTAGATATCAAAGCGCAGGATCTGGCCGCCGAGATCGGCTGCATACATGCGATCGGCAAAGCCATCACCTGAGATGTCGATGACGCGAACTTCTGCTGGAATTGCACGATTCATCCCTGGGACCGCCCTGTCTCCGCTGCCTGACACAGTCTTGGCCGCGCGCCAGAGCTCAGCACCCGTTTCCAGATCGAGCATGATGATGCTGGCGCCTACAGAGTCGTCAACGGTCGGGTGAGCGTTTGAATCGTGTACCGGATCGTAGCCACCGCCAATAACAACTACCGCCTTGTTTGAACTTACTCCCGGTGCATCAATTTTTGCGACAACCGGAGTCGACCAGCTTTGTCCCAGGCCTGATGGGCTTGCAGTCCATAGCATCTGCGGCTGATTCTTATTAGTCACATCCAGCGCATAGTAGGTGCTGCCACCACGACGCATGCCGAAAATAATTCGAACGAAGTCGTTGCTGCCGTCAATGATGCCGTTCCTGTTTTCATCAAAAACGACCGGAACGATATTGCCATCCAATCCGTAGTTCTTGTATTTCGAGTCCGGATCGAAGAACAAGCGGGTCATGTTTGGCAGCAACTCCTTCGGCACAAATGACCAAAGTTCGACACCTGTGTCACCGTTGATTGCGTGCAGGTAGCCATCATTGGTTGCGGTGTAGACGACCACGTCCGGACTAGCGGCTGTACCACCGTAGACAATGGACGCAGGCTGCGAATGCAGTGGGTCGCCCATCGCGTCTGTCTCCCAACGCGTTTCTGTTATATCCGTGTCGTTGTCCGCATCACGAACGTCAACGCCGCGCATCCAGTCAATCAGTTGAGCCTTTGTAGGTTCACCGGTCGTACCTGTCAATCCGAAATCTGACGCCACAAGTCCCATATTCGTCGCAACAATTGCATTGTTTGCAGACGAGAGATTTGAGTCCGTACCATTATAAGTGACGAGTTTGCGAGATGCGGGAGGCGGTAACCTGGATGCCGCACCACCCTTTAATACGTCGTTACCGTCAACGTTGGCGCTCCAGAAACTTTTAGCCGTGCCCAGGAAGAAGCCACTGGTCGGGTTCACCGCGTCTCTTGTGTTCGCATCTGTAATTGTCGGGTTGATGATCTCATTGCCCTGCGAATCCAGGACCGGATTGCCCATTGCATCGACGACTACGCGATTGGTAATGCTGTATTTCTTCAGGTTGCCCGGCCAGTGAACCTTGTTCTTGACGCCAAACATTGTGAGGTAAATGTCGTTCAGGTTTTGAGTTCGGTTGAACGTATTGACAGAAACTGCCGGAGCAGAAAAGGCCAGCGATTTGTCAGTGACGTCATTGACAATTTCGAGCAGCGCGACGGTTAGCGTCTGCACGTCATCGGCCAGAAAGTACCGGCCGCCAGATTTGGCTGCGGTGTCTTTGAGAATGTCAATGTCGGTGGCAAAGCCAATTGTGTGAGTGGTGACATTCTGAACTTCAGGCATCGTAGTGTCAGTGTCATGTAGCTTCAGATACAGGCCAATCTCATCGAGGCAGTCGCCATCAGCGGTGCCGACGCACGCGGCGTTTCCGGTGATTGCCGCGAATCCTGGCAGCGATGCCACCAGCGCCGGGGCTTTGTCGTTATTGTTCGGCAGGCCATCCGACAAAAACACGTTGTAGTTCTTCGCACAGGAATCGAGGATGGGCGATCGATAGATTTCGGGTCCGGGTCCTGTTGGGGACATCAATGCAGCCGGATCGGTCGGATGTTCGCTGATTTTCTGGCCGAATTCGGCCGGCAACCCATCCCAGTACAATGCAGCCTCGTACAGAACCTCGGACAACGGTGTCTGCCCGTCGTGATCCAGTGCATTGATCTTGCTGATGATGCTGGCCCTGTTCGTATTGAGGTCGGAAACCGCATGAATTACCGGACCACCTTCGGAGTCATTGAAGCGCATCAGGCCAACATTCACATCTTCGATGGAATTCAAGACCGTTGTGGTCACTTTTCGAACAATATCCAGGCGCTCGAGATTGACCAGTTCCGGGTTGGATTTCCAGTTCAGCCAGTTGCCGTCGTATACCGTGTATTCGACGTTTCGCGGCGCGCTGCCCCATGACAGTTCGGTAGCGGGATCGCTGACCCAGGCATTTGCTGAGGCGCTGGACCACGCGTAAGCGGTCGCATAGACGTCTCCGGCGGTACCGTCGCCATGTTTGGCGCTATCCTTTTGGCATTCGACCCAGCTTGTCTCGTCGCCGGGCAGGAGATCCTGCCACCAGTAGATGGTGCCCGACGTCGAGGATGATCCACGCCACTGAACCATTGTGTTTGCATAGTTGCCGATGCCGTCCATACGTCGCTTTGCGGCATCACATTTAAATGCGGCTTTCTCAATTACCTGCGTATCCAGACCTGTCCCTGCGCATACCGGCACCACGTCCACATCGGTCCAGTACAGCTTGTTTGGGTCGCAGAGTCCTGTGGTGTAAGTCTGATTAGGGTCGTACGGTTTAGCCGTCTCTTCCAGTGAATCCATGCTACCCGACGTATCCAGAATAAACAGGACGTTCGGCTTCGGCTGGACGATAGAGCTCGGATTGAGCAACAAAAGCTCCGTGTCGTCGGCCCAGACTGGCGCGCCAGCTGCTATTGCGTAAAGGCCCGCAGTAGTCATCCACGCCAATTTCTTCGTACGGATCTTCATGATCTTTTCCTCAATACGGGTAGGTGTGCTTCCGTTCACAGCTTGATCGAAACTTTAGTAATGGTGTTCGTTTCCAGGTGCTGCACCACAGTCAAATAATATTTGCTGCGATCGCCGACGCCGGTCACCTGCTTGCGAAACTCCTGCAACGAAACTTCCTGTTTATTAATGACGTAGAGCGTGTTCGGCGTCAATCTCGAGCTGAAAGACTGGCAATCCGCACAACCGCGGAAATTCAGAGTCCCGTTCTGTGACACCGGAACAACAAATTCGGTCAACGGTACTTCGTGCGCCAATTCAATTGTCCTGAATTGTGCGGTAACAGATACGCTCATCAGCATAAGCATCAAGGCTGCGGCGATCGTGATTCGAATTTGCATTGAAATTACTCCGTTCTCAATATTGATTTAGCGGTCAGTTGTTAGAGCGTTGGCTGTTCCGGACCAACAACATAAAACGCCTGTGTATGGATTGCCGAAGCATCGCGGTCAGTTGCTGCTCCCGCTACTCCGGCGCGTTTGGACTCTGCCGTCGACGTGGCAATAAAGTGATAGGCCGATATTCCACTGCCAACCCCAAGGCTGAAAGCGCGGTCGGGGACCAGCGTCGAATCTTCAAAGTCTATAGTCGAGGAGACCTTGTCATAGGCATTGACATCCTGTGCAAGCGTGACTGTCCCCGTGGTGCTGAACAAGCCACGCGAGATGGCTTGTTCAAGGCCGGTCTCCGCAGCCTGAAATGCGTTCTCGTAATTCTGGTTGTTGCGCGCCATCGCCAACTCAGTCGTTGCTGTGTTCATTCCCGAAACTGCGAGTACGGTTACGACCACCAGCAATATGAGTCCTACAATGAGGGCGGCGCCTGTCTGATCATTTTTTAATTTGAATTTATTCATCATGATTCTCTGCTCAATGCTGTGGTTATGTCCTGGCGTTGCGCAACAAGATCGTTTTCGAAACCTGCATGCGACGATAGGAATCACTGTAGCTTCCCAGGTTTACGCCGGCAGGGATGTAGGTGTTGTTGTCAACCAGGCCGGTCTCCCTGGTGACACCGCGAATGACCATCCAGAGACGCGCGGTAATGACACGGGAGCCCGGTATGAATCCCACCGCTCCAGGAGTAATGATCACATCGCCGGGATTGACGTAGCGATCCACGGTGTTGTCTTCGTCGACATCGACACCTAACTGCAACTGAATGTTTTCGACGCCGGGTGCGATCTCCTGATCGACAATTGCGGGCACTCCGCCCACCCTCATCAGGGTCTTGCGACGCAGCGTCGGTACTCCCGGAATGAGCGTAGAACTGGCAGCGACATAGTAGGAGTTGACCATCAGGTCGTGGGTCTGCGATTCCGCGGCACTGAATCCGCCGGGTATTGTGTCGCTGTTAAAGAGCTGACCCTGAATTCGGGTGCTCTGAATTTGCAGGCGCCCGGCTTGCGGTGCTGTTGGGGCAACCGTCGCACGTCGTATGGTAATAGTGTCGGAGCTGGCCTGAGCCGTCTCCGTGCCGCTCGGTCCCGGTCCACAAGCCAACGAGTAAGTGTCGTTGTCGCCATCGACGGGGCGCATCAAATCAAGCGCCCAGTTGGCGCCACAGCCTGTTGGGACATCCGCCAGCGACAATGGATTGGCGTTGGCCGTAGTCGAGCGTCCTTCGATCGCAAGACCGCGACTGTGCAAGCCCCAGTTGCTGGCCATGCGCAGGTCAGATTCAACGGTGTCCATCGCAAATTGCGCGGTTTCCTGGACGCGGGCGATCGATTCATTAATGACAAAAGCCTGGCGGCTTTGATTGTATATCTGCACCGCGCCAACCATCAGGAACGATCCGATCGCGAGGGCAACCATCAATTCGATCAACGTCATACCAGTCTGTTGCGTGGTGAGATTGTTCTTTGGATTTTGACTTTTCATCGCACTTAGATTCCGAGAACGGGAATGGTGATCGAATAGCTGGGATTGGGTGATTCGCCCGGTTCCGTCCACGAGACCGTAATCTGATAGGTTGGCGGCGCGACACCGTTGTTAAAAACAATGGCGACGGTGCCATTCGGCATCGTGTCCCGTGCCTGCTGATTCCATAAGTAGATATCGTTCGCAGCCATCTCGTCCCGCGTGCAGTTCGTGTTGGCAGCGACACATGCGCTCGGTACACCCGCGTCGGCCAACGCATATGAGGCGGCGGCACGCGGATTGGCGCGAATTCGGTCAGCAACGTCGCCTGCGAGCGTTACTGCATTGTGTCGCAGTATGGAGGTTCTGCCCGCCTGCATGCTGGTCACATACAGGCCGGCGATGCCCAGCATTCCAACTGACATGATGATCATCGCTATTAGTACTTCGATGAGAGTAAATCCGCGTACTTTTTCTAGTTGTTTTTGGTTTCGCATCATTGATATTCCAAATCTATGGGCAGACGCCGCCCGCGGCCTGGATGACCGCATGATCACTAATTATGGTTGCGCGTCCGATTGCAGTTGCTACGAGGCGACGAGCCGTTGCGCGACCGCCAGGCGCGACATCGATGCCACGACCGTCACAAATCATCGCGGTCGATAGTGCAGGGGTCAGTCCAACGTCACCGCGGCCCAGTCCCGTGCCCGCAAACGAGAAATAGGTAGAGCCGCCATTAGTGGTGATACTTACGCCTGATGCCACAGGAGCAAAGGCACGCAGCACGTTTTCGCCGGCACCCGAACGGTTAAGGTCTCCGTCGATATCGACGAAGATGATCCACCCGTTATTGAAATTGCCGCCGCAGTTTGCCGTTGCGGCCAGCGGATTCGTACTTGAGCAGATCGTGATGTTGTTCTTTGATCGGGCAGCCTCTGATCGCGCCATCTGGAAGCTGGCGAGCAAATCGTTGGAGGTACTCGCAAGTCGACTGTTCTGCGTAAATTCCGCGAAATTGGGTATCCCGTAGCTCAGAATGATGCCGACGATGACCATCGCAATCAGCAGTTCATACAACGTGAAGCCCGTTTCTTGATTCTTATACATGCGGGCAATATACAGAGCGGAAAACGGCCCTTTAGAACTATCCGACAAGCGGCGTTTTGGTCCGGACAAGCGGTCGAAAAGGAGAATTGCACTTAACTTAATCCGCGCACTCGTAGGGCCGGCCGCGGCGGTTTTTGTAGGCAACCCGCGGGCGGCCCGTATAGCTGATCACAAGGGCCCGTGCGGTCCCGCGGCCCGCCGGGTCGCAGAAGACGACAGTGCCATTGGTGGCACGGAGTTCGGTCGAGCGCAGGGAGAAACTGTGCCGATTCGCAATAATCCGGGTCGGCCGACTCACCTGGTATCGTCTCAGCACCGGCTCCCCCGAGTCGCGCACCGCGGGCCAGTCGCGATCCAGGTTGACGAACATCATCCAGCCTGCGGACCAGTCAGACCCAGGTTCACAGGCGTTGCCGTTTAAAGTGGGGCACAAGCTGACAACCCGACGCCTGACGACGGACTCTTTTCGCGCCAGATGTATGTCGTGAAACAGCGCGTTAATTTCCGACATAAGGCGTTGATTTGCAATAATATTACCGAATGACGGCACACCAAGTGTCAGGACGACCGTAACCAGCCCGAGGGTCATCATTAGCTCGAGAAGACTGTAGCCACGGATTGCGGTCCGTTTACGCATCGAGAACCTCCTTGTTCACCTGCCCAAGCATAATGATTTACGGGGTGCCTGCACGCGGCCGAATATCGGTGAAACGGGCAGATTGGGCTATTCGATTTAGAATTGGTCTATACTCGGCAACTACCTGATTCATAGAGGTTCCTGCCATGTCACGACAGGAAATTGAGGAAAAATTAAAAGAACACGGAATACTGCCCACCGCCCAGCGGCTGGAAGTGGCAGCAACGTTGTTGGCACGTCCCCAGCATCTTTCCGCTGATCAGATAATCGATCAGTTGCGTCGTTCAGGAAGCCGGGTATCCAAAGCGACCGTGTACAACACGTTGAAATTATTCACTAATCACGGATTGGTCAAGGAAATTAACGTCGCCGACAGCCGCAAGTTCTTTGATTCCACGACCCACCCGCATCATCATTTCTATCATGTTGAAACCGGGGAACTAACGGATATACCGGCCTCGAGTGTGGGTGTCCTGAATCTGCCGCCGCTGCCAGAGGGTACTGAACAGGATGGCGTTGAAGTCCTGATCCGACTTCGTAACAAACAGACGTAGAGGTGGGTTGTAGCTGATTGATCTTTGGTACCGGGTCTCTCGACCGTGAACGCGCGAGCATTAAGATTCGACTGAAGATCAATTTGCACCGATCCAAACGCCACAATTGTCGCCGCGGGCAAATTGGGCTTCAGCCGCGATTAAAATTGGTGCCGGATAGGTGATTCGAACACCTGACCCCATCATTACGAATGATGTGCTCTACCAACTGAGCTAATCCGGCATTTTGGAGGGTCAATTCTATTGGTGCCGCTCAAGCGGCCGCGAGTATATCGTCGTAAGCCAGTTAGGGCCAGATCTGAGCTCTGAATTAGTTGCCAGGGGCAGGCCAATCGCGGCTAAAGCCGCTCCCACGCGTGCAGGCTGATCTCCCGTAGGAGCGGCTTCAGCCGCGATAGCCGATCCCGGAAACACAAACTAGTCTCCCGTAGGAGCGGCTTCAGCCGCGATAGCCGATCCCGGAAACACAAACAATCTCCCGTAGGAGCGGCTTCAGCCGCGATAGCCGATCCCGGAAACACAAACAGGCTCCCGTAGGAGCGGCTTCAGCCGCGATAGCCGATCCCGGAAACACAAACATCTCCCGTGGGAGCGGCTTCAGCCGCGATAGTCGTGACTGTCTATTTCAGTGCCGCAGAATGCTCGATACTGTGCATGATCACGTCGGCGACCGTTTTCAGCACGAGAAAGAACAAGAGCGATCCCGGTCCGGTGCTGCCAATTGCGCTACCCAGAATAATTGTCAAATGCATCGGAACGATGCGTAGGTAAGGGAAATACATGATGTTGCCAATATTGGGCTTTCGTCCCGCGTCCTGTTCACGATACTCGACAAACGAGAAGTAATGGTTGACCAGAAATACCAGGACGCAAAGGGTGAGAAAAAACAGGTTCCCGTCGAATGCATTACGCTCGTCAGACAAAATGAAAACCAGGTAGATCAGGTGAAACCCGCCATAATGCAGGGCGAATAATCCCGCCATGCTTCTTTGAGATTTTTTGGTCGCGGCAATCGGCCTGCCATTTTGCGACAGACCTTCTGTCGTAAATTCCTTGAGCGCCAGCATTCGCTTTGCGCTGAAAATGCCGATAATGACGCTTTGCGCCCAGTAAATAACCATCAGGTCCTGAAGACTCCATCCTTCCATGAGCGCCAGGATGATGGTTATCATGTTAGCGCCAATCAATGACGCGACGGATTTGTGCCAGTTGGCGCTCTCGGCTGTAGTCATTGCGTCAATATACAGGTTGGTTCCAGCAAGCAAAAAAAACCCCGCACAAGCATGTGCGGGGTGGGAACCAGTCCTGCCGATTCAGTAGGGGGAAAACCGAAGCGGCGATGTTCAGGTCAAGACACCTTTATGGCTCCAGGATATAAACGAATATCTTGTAGGCTGTGAATACGTTCGTATCCGCGTTGTACTGACCGCGCGCATACATGGATCTCGCAGCATTTACGCCGTCAAGCTCGATGGATAGTGCCGTCAGGAAGTCGTCAAAGTCTGCGTATAGTTGCAGGCTGTCGGACGTTTTCACGGTAAACAGTTTTCTGCCTGTTTCACGCGGCGCAATCAACGTATCCGTATCAAGTGTGGACAGATCTATCAGGACCGGGCCTTGCTTGATGTGATGCCGCTGGTCGTCGCCGAACTCCCGACGGTCGAGCAACAGTCCGGAACTATCCATCATCAGAAACGGTGAGGTGCTGCCAGCAGCGCCCCAGCCAACACCGATAGAGCTGCGCACATCCGAATAGTCAATAATCGTGCGGCCTTCGAAATCCGGCGGCGCGGCCCCAAACTCATTCGGGAAGCCGTAGACAACCACTGGCTGGCCGGTTGCGTCTGAAGGCATCAGGAAGTTTCCTGTTGCGACTTCATAGTTCGCAGGGTCCGCATCCATTTCCGGTGACATGCCGGTGCCGGTGAAGTCAAAGGCCTGAACCCGACGACGATCGATCGCGTGCAGTTCGATGTCGGTCTGACCAGTATTGATGGTATTGACCAAACCACTTAAATGGGTGATATGCATGAGCACGGCACCATTGGTAGCGTCGATATGTACGCCCAACTCATCGTTGGAGACTATGGTGCCGCGAACTGTTACGGCCTGTCCGATCGAAATCGCACTGTTGTCCAGCAACCTGATCGGAGCACCCAACGGTCGATCCGTATCGATGGTTTTATAAACAACAGTGTCGGGGCCTACGGTTACAGTGACGTCATCGCGGAAGAATGAACGCGTTACGCTGGCGGCGTCGGTGAGAATGACCGTTCCACCACGCACAATCAGTTCATTCTCGAGCCTGGAAATAACATTACCTTTCACAGCATCCAGGCCGTTGCCTGGTACGCTGCTGCCAGCCAGTACGATGTTCGCCGTAAATTCACGTTCGGCGACATTCACCGTGCCCTGCGCGACTGTCAGCGTTCCCTGACCCGCAGCTTCCAGCGCACGAAGACCTTCCTCACCCGTATAAGCCGTGCCGTCAACTTCGAAGTCGGTAGCATCGGTCACGTTGACTTTCATGCGGCCAAAATCGTTCGCGGCATCGTAGAAAGGCCGCAGTGCAACTGCGTAATACATTTCTTCGATGTTCGCGTCGATAAATCGACCTCTGACTCGAATATCTTTCGTATCAACGGGGTCGGGTTCGGCGACGATAAACGGTTCGGCAACTGCAACTGCAGGTGTTGGAACGACATCCACCGTGTGCGATGCATCCAGATCGAAATCAAGCGTCAATAACGATGCACGAGCTCTCGTTACGGTTAGTTGATCACGATCAGATAGCATGATCTTGAGCGACGTCTGATCAAAAGCGATTCCGTCTGCATCGACAATCGTCGCTTCTTTGGCGGCACCATCAGCCTCAACAAAAACTTCAGCATCGCTGTAGTCGAGGTGAATCGTACCGGCAACGTAAACGCCCGGCGGTACTGTTGCGACACTGATGAATTCCGTCAGATCGACATACTGCGCGAAGTCGATTCGCGTGCTGTTGGGCAGCACGTCAATCACCGCGCCGTTTGCTTTCTCGAGCGTCAGCCCGGTCACATCGACCGAGTAGCTCAGAAAATCACCGTCAGCATCTGTCAGCCCGATAATGACCGAGCCACATTCATCCGCTGTCGATGGATCAGACGGAATACATACACTCGCCGCAGGCGGTGGTACGACTTCCGTGGTGGATGCGCCGCCGCCACAGGCGGAAAGCGAAATGGTTAGGAACATCAGCGCAAGTGATATCCATATCGTAGAATTTTTTACACCACCCGGTAGGCGGTCGTTCGAGGCATTCATAGTGATCTCCCTGTCGAATTGCGTTCGTTACGTGGCTATAACGCGGCTGAGAGGAATGGGTTGACCGGTTGACCTGACGGATTACGGAAATCGGCCATTATTCGTACTGCTGGCGAATTCCAGAATGCCTAGAAATCAAAAAAATACAGGGACTTATCTTGTATTCCTGTTGTAACATGTCAAAATGCATTCACTTCGACAACGAATCCTCGGATGAGCACGATTTCTGATTCCAAGGCAATCCCGCCAACACCGGTCAGACGCCGCAGGCCGCCTCCTGGCGAGCGCAATCGCGGCGCAGTCGATGCACTGCAAACCAAGATTGCCGTAAACGTCCAGAATCTGGACAAGAACCGATTCAAAGAGCAGCTGCAGGACAATGTTGCAGAGCTTCCCGATGCCACCGGCTGTGATGCCGCGTTCCTCGTACTCTTTAAGAACGATTTGTCCGAAATTGAGACCGTGCTGGCGTCCAGCTCGGTTTTTTCCTCCTGCAACGCCGAGGCATTAGCCGGGGAATCTCTGTCCAACTGGCCGTGGCTATGTCAGAACCTGGGACATCTAAAGGTGATAGAGATCGCAGATACCTCGGCTGGCCATAAAGATGCACAGGAAGAGTTTGCCCGCTTCGCCGATCTTGGCATTGGGTCGGCGCTGATAATAGGTTTCACCGTTCGCGGCGAAACGGCTGGCTACCTGGCATTGGCAAACGAGCGACCGCTTGAAAGCAGCGATGCGAATTTACATTTGCTGATGAAGTTAATTGGGACGTCCCTCGCATCAGGCCTTGAGCGAATGCGCTCGATAGATCTTCTGGACGAGTTTGAAGAGCGCAACGAACTTGTCAGCCTGACGGCAAATGACGGTATTTGGGATTTTGATGGCCAGTCAAAACATTTGCGCCTGTCCAGGCGCTGGAAAGACATGCTTGGTTACGATGTCGATCAGGAGGACGTTCTGCCTGATTGGTATCGACTTGTGCATCCCGATGACATGGCGCGTGTTCAGAAAAAGATGCGCGAGCATCTCGAAGGGAAAACAGAGTTCTTTGAAAGCGTGCACCGCATGCGGCACCAGAGTGGAGAGTGGCGGTGGATGACCAGCCGTGCCAAGGCGTTGCAGGATGATCGTGGGCGTTTGATCCGGCTTCTCGGGGTCGAAGTCGATATTACTGAACGAAAACTCTATGAAGAGGCGTTGTTTCGCGAGAAAGAAAGCGCGCAAATTACGCTGCGTTCAATTGGTGACGGCGTTATTACCACTGATGCCGAATGCAATATTGAATACATAAACCCGGTTGCTGAGGAATTGACGGGCTGGAAAGTCGACGATGCGAGCGGTCGACCGATCGATGAAATATTTCGCGGCTTCCATGAGGAAACTTGCGAGCCGCTGGAGAATCCCCTCGCGGTATCGATCCGGCGCAGCCGCTCTATCAAGTCAGTCAGGCCAGCTTTGCTGATTCGAAGGGACGGCAATGAGCTTTATATCGAAAGTACGGCGTCCCCCATTCGCGACGGCAAAGGTGACGTAACGGGTGGCGTGCTGGTTTTCCATGACGTCAGCGAATCGCGTGAACTGAATCGGCGGCTAAGCTACCACGCCAGTCACGACATTCTGACAGGCCTGGTCAACCGGGCAGAGTTCGAGAGCCGGCTGGAACGGGCACTCAAGAGCGCCAAGGCGCGGGAAACCTCCTACGCACTGTGTTACCTCGATCTCGACCAGTTCAAGATCGTGAATGATTCCTGCGGCCACCAGGCAGGTGACGCCTTGCTGGGTCAACTTGGCGCACTTCTGAAATCGAAAATACGCTGGCGGGATACGCTTGCCCGGCTTGGCGGCGACGAGTTTGGTGTTTTGCTCGAAAGCTGCAATCTTGAGCAGGCATTGGAAACTGCCGAAATATTACGGGTCGCGATCGGGGACTTTAAGTTCATGTGGGATGATCGCAGCTTCCGATTGGGCGTCAGTATCGGTGTCGTACCAATTACGGCTGGAAACGAAGACGTTGCCGCACTGCTCAGTGCGGCCGACAGCGCCTGCGCGGCGGCCAAGGAAGCGGGCAGAAACCGAATTCACAGCTTCGAAGAAAACGACCTTGACCTGCAGCGCCGCCGCAGGGAGCAGCAGTGGGCTGCACGTATCAACAATGCGCTCGAGGAAAACCGCTTCGAACTGTTCCGGCAGACCATTCAGCCACTACAGACGGTCGAAGATGGAGCCCACTACGAGATTCTTCTGCGCATGCGCGACGAAACGGGTGGCATCATCGCTCCGGGTTTGTTTATCGAGGCTGCAGAGCGATTTAGCCTGACACCCCGAATCGATCGGTGGGTCATTACGAATGCGTTCCGCTGGCTGGTGTCGGAAGCGGACGAACGAGAGCGACTGTCAATGTGCTCGATCAATCTATCCGGCCAGAGTATTGGCGATGACAAGTTTCTGCCGTTTGTAATCGAACAATTTCAGATGAGCGGACTTGATGCGACAAAAATCTGTTTTGAAATCACGGAGACAGCAGCTATAGCGAGCTATTCTCAGGCGAATCGTTTTATCAACGCGCTCAAAGAGCTTGGCTGCATGTTTGCCCTCGATGACTTCGGCACCGGTTTGTCATCGTTTGGTTACCTGAAGCACTTTCCGGTCGATTTTCTCAAAATTGACGGCAGCTTTGTCAAGGAGATCCTGCATGATCCGATTGACAGGGAAATGGTTCGTTCGATTAATGAAATTGGACACCTCACCGGCAAACGGACCATTGCCGAATTCGCGGAAAACGAAGAGATCATCACGATGCTCAAGGGCATGGGTGTCGACTATGCCCAGGGCTACGGAGTATCCGAGCCCAAACGTGTGACCCGCGCCGTCGCGTAGGAGCATATTCAGGCGCTCCCACAACCCGCTCCTACGGTTGCGTTGCCAGAATGTCCTTGTAGGTGTCGCGGAGGACGTTCTTTTGCACCTTCGACATCGTATTGCGCGGCAGTTCATCCACCACGACAACACGTTTCGGCACTTTGAAGTTGGCCAGTTCAGTCTTGCACGCAGCGATTACCGTTTGCTCGTCGATACTGTCTTTCGCTGCCAGCACAATTACCGCGACGACGCCTTCCCCAAAATCCGGGTGTGGGACACCGATCACCGCCGATTCGGTCACCCCATCCAGATCGTCAATGAATAATTCGATTTCTTTCGGATAGACGTTTAGTCCGCCCGTGATGACCATGTCCTTTGCGCGGCCGACGATGGATACATAGCCGTCACTGTCAATCGATCCCTTGTCACCGGTGTTGAAAAAGCCGTCGTCGGTGAAGTCTTCCGCAGTCTTGTCCGGCATCTTCCAGTAGCCAATGAAAACGTTGGGCCCACGCACCTGGATATTACCTGTCGCACCTTGATCAACCGCCGCTCCTTCATCGTCAACAATGCGAACGTCGATACCGGGCAATGGCGGACCGACCGTGCCTGCTTTGCGCTCGCCATTGAGCGGATTCGACGTGTTCATGTTGGTTTCCGTCATGCCGTAACGTTCGAGTATTCGTTGACCGGTCCTTTGTTCAAACTCGACGAAAGTTTCCTCGAGTAGCGGCGCTGATCCGGATACGAACAGGCGGACATTCCGAGCGACGTCGGCATCGAATGTGGCGTCCGCAAGCAGGCGAGTATAGTAAGTGGGTACGCCCATAAGAACCGAGCATTCGGGCAGGAACCTGATAACCGTGCCAGCGTCAAAGCCAGCCAGCCAGCGCATGCTTGCGCCGCTAAGTAGCACGCAGCCAATCGCCACGAAAAGACCGTGCACGTGAAAGATTGGTAGCGCGTGCAGGAGGCGATCTTTGCTGCTAAATCCCCACGCCTCGACCAGTGCTTCCGTGTTTCGCAACAGATTGGCATGTGTGAGCATGATGCCTTTGGGTACGCCGGTCGTTCCGGATGAATACAGCAATGCGGCCAGATCGTCTTTGTCACGCGCTACTGTTTCAAATTCGGCACTGTGTTTATCTGCGCCAGCAGAGAGCGTGCCTGTGCCGTGTGCATCAAGTGTCAGTATCTCCGGCGTGCCTGACCCGGTGGCGATGTCACTAATGGCGTTCTCGTTAACGGGGTCACAAACGACGATGGTCGGCTCTGCGTTCCCAAGAAAATAGGTGAGTTCGCTTGGCGTATACGCCATATTCAGGGGGTGGAATACGAGGCCCGCGCGCAGGCAGGCGAGGTACAAACAAAGACACTCGACCGACTTCTCGACCTGCACCGAGACCCGGTCGCCAGGTGTCGCGCCAATCGAGACCAGGTAAGCGGCAATTTGACCGGCGCGGTTCCCAATATCGAGGTAGCGGAACGAATGCTCGTCGGCATCACGCAACAGCTCTTTCCCGGAATGCAATTCAAATTGACGCTGGAAGTGCGTATAGAGGTTGTAGTCCAGATTGCTCATCGTTTCTGCGATCGCTTTTTACCTTGGTGCCGTGCATGATAACGGCAGGCGCAAAGATTGATAAAGGAAAATAACCATCGCCCAAAAATGGGGTCGAACCGAAGTTTTGAATCATCTTTCAAAAACCGGGGTCGAACCGAAGTTTCGTCACTAACCCCCGAGAAATGGGGCCGATTGGTACTGCACCTGGCACAGGGCGTCAATAAACGAGGTCAAATCAAAGTTACTTCACCACTTTCCAGCAAACCTCGATTCGATACAATTACTAAGAGGTTTGTCGGAAACTTCGGTTCGACCCCGGTTTGAAACTGTCGGAAAGTTCGGTTCGACCCCGGTTTGAAAGTTCGGTTCGACCCCGGTTTTTGTTAGAGGGAATTTTTGATGGTTATCTATGGCGTAGCGCTGCTGTCGTTTTGCATGTTGGTCGGCGTATTTGTCGGTGATGTGTTGGGAGATCTTATCGGAGTCCAGGCGAACGTCGGTGGCGTTGGCATCGCCATGCTCTTGCTTATCATTCTCTCAAACCTTTCACACACCAAATTTACTCTGGGGGAGCCGACAGAAAAGGGCATCGGGTTCTGGAGTGCAATGTATATACCGATTGTTGTCGCAATGGCCGCGAAGCAGAACGTCATCGCCGCCGTTTCCAGTGGCTGGATGGCAATTGTCGCGGGTGTCGCCGCAGTCATAGTCAGCTTCGCGATGATTCCGGTGCTGTCAAAATTCGGCCAGGGCGACCAGCATGATTCTTGATTCGCTGTCGGCCGTCCTCGAAAAGAACGCGCTGATTACCGCATTCGCTTTTGTCGGCATACTCGTCTGGCTTTCCTATGAGATCTCCGGCCACCTCACCCGGGGGCACATTCACGGATCGGCAATAGCAATTACGCTCGGACTGGTGCTTGCCTATTTGGGAGGGCGCGCGACAGGCGGTGACAGTGGCCTTGCTGATATCGGGTTGCTGAGTGGCGTAGGGATTATGGGCGGCGCCATGTTTCGTGACTTTGCGATTGTGGCAACCGCGTTCGGAGCCGATATTGATGCTCTAAAACGGGCAGGGGTCGTCGGCGCATTTTCCGTCGTAATCGGTGTCGTATTATCATTCGTGGTCGGTGCCATTGTGGCAGTGTCCTTTGGTTACACCGACGCTGTTTCGGTCACCACAATAGGGGCGGGCGCTGCAACCTACATTGTCGGCCCCGTGACCGGAACCGCCCTGGGCGCAGAGTCCGGGGTTATCGCATTAAGTGTTGCCGCCGGCCTCACCAAGTCGGTGCTCGTAATGATCGGCACGCCTTTTGTTGCCCCGCGAATCGGCCTGAATAATCCTCACGCAGCAATAATCTATGGTGGCCTGATGGGCACAACGAGCGGGGTGGCCGGCGGACTCGCCGCGACAGATCCGAAACTCGTTCCCTATGGCGCTATGACCGCAACTTTTTACACCGGCGTAGGCTGTCTTCTTGCGCCGTCAGTTTTGTACCTCGTTGTTAGGGCTATACTTTGAGTTCAAACGGAGCGCAATGATGGACAGAAGAGAATTTCTTGGAGGATTGTCAGTCGCCGGCATGGCGATGTCACTGCCGGCGGAAATAATGGCGCAAGACATGCCCGCAGACCTGACTGCGATGTCTGCATCGCAGCTGTCTGCTGCAATCCGGCAGCGGCACGTTACTTGCGTAGAGGTCATGCAGGCCTACCTTGCCCGAATTCGCAAGTACAACCCGACTTACAACGCCATCGTCAGCATGGTCGATGATGACAAATTGATCAAACAGGCTGAACTTGCCGACCGCGCCCTGGACAACGATGAGTATTGGGGGTGGATGCATGGCATGCCGCAAGCGATCAAGGATGATGCCAACGTGGAAGGATTTCCGACCAGTCACGGCTCGCCAATTTTTGCCGGCACGATCGCTCAGGAAGACGACTTGCTCGTTTCGCGAATTCGGCGCCAGGGACCGATATTCATCGGCAAAACAAACCTGCCCGAATTTGGTATGGGCTCGCAGAGCTACAATCCCGTACATGGTGTAACCGGTTCTGCCTATAATCCGGATCTGACCGCCGGCGGCAGTAGTGGCGGCGCCGCATGCGGCCTTGGCACGCATATGTTAAGCGTCGCCAACGGCGGCGATCTTATGGGGTCACTTCGAAATCCGGGGGCATTCAACAACGTGGTCGGCTTTCGACCGACACAGGGCAGAGTGCCGGACAGTCGCGGCAGCGATCTCTTCTACCAGCAGATGGGTACTGGCGGCCCGATGGGTCGAAATGCAGAGGATACCGCCCGGCTGTTGGTCACCATCGCGGGACAAACTCCGATCCAGCCTTTGTCATTGCGCGACAGATTGCCTGCGGTCAGCGAATTCAGTCCGGCGAATCTCCAGGGGCTGAAGATCGGTTGGATGGGCGATTTTGACGGTTACCTGCCGACGGAACCAGGCGTCCTCGAACTGTGCGAGGCAAGTCTCGGGACCCTGAGTCAACATGGCGTAATCATCGAGCCATGCCTGCCTCAATATGATCTGGAGCGCCTGTGGCAAACCTGGTTGACACTGCGTCACTGGACGCGGCATGGCATGCGCCCGCTCTATGATGATCCGGACACACGCAAGCTTCTCAAGCCAGAGGCTGTCTGGGAAATTGAGGGAGCCTTTGACACGTCCGCCAGAACGGTCTACGACGCAGGCATAGCGAGGGCAGACTGGTTCGACGAACTGCAGCGGCTATTCAATCAGTATGACTTGCTGGTATTGCCGACCGCGCAGGTATTTCCCTTCGACAAGAATATTCACTGGCCGAAAGAGATCAACGGCGTCCCGATGGATACTTACCATCGGTGGATGGAGGTTGTCATCGGCGGCACGCTGGGTGGCCTGCCAGTGTGCAATGTTGCGGCGGGATTCGACGATCAGGACAGGCCGATGGGCATGCAGATCATGGGACCGTTCGGCGAGGACCGGCAGGTGCTCGAGTTTGCGATGGCGTATGAATCCGTCACCGACCATCTCGACCGTCGCCCGGAATTGCAGGCGGCGTCTCAGTCGTCGTAGTGAAAACGCATCGACAGATCGACGGCACGAATGTGCTTGGTTAACGCGCCGACCGAAATGTAATCCACGCCGGTCTCGGCGATTGCACGAATAGTGTCCAGCGTGATTCCGCCCGATGCCTCGAGGTCCGCAGGCGGGTTTCCTTCCTCCTGGTTTACGTCGACGGCGTGCTGCAGATCGGCGATATCGAAATTATCCAGCAACATCCGATCAGCGCCCGCTGCCAGCGCTTCCCGCAGTTCTGCAATCGACTCAACTTCAACCTCAACGGCAAGGCCGCTGTGAAGTTTTCTTGCGGCTGAGACAGCGGCAGTAATGCTGCCGCTGCTGATAATGTGGTTTTCCTTGATCAGAATTGCATCAAACAAGCCGATGCGATGATTTTCACCGCCGCCGCACCGGACAGCATACTTTTGCGCCAGGCGTAGCCCCGGAATTGTCTTGCGCGTGTCCAGTACCCGTACCTTGGTTCCCGCGACAGCTTCAACATAGCGTGCCGTCGTCGTCGCGGTGGCGGAAAGCGACTGCAGGAAATTCAGCGCGGTGCGCTCACCGCTCAGAATTGCGCGAGCCGGCCCGTTCAGGATAAAGATCTCGGAATCCGCCGGGACACGGTCGCCGTCGTTACACATCCATTCGACGACAACGTCAGGATCCAGTTGTCGAAATACCTCATTGACCCATGGTTGACCCGCCACGGTCATCGCTTCCCGGGCAACGACTATCGCCTTTGCCGATGCGGTTTGAGGAACCAACTGTGCCGTCAGATCGCCACCACCGAGATCTTCGAAGATGGCGATCGATACGCTGCCCGATATGGCTTCAGATAGTTGTTCGGTTATTTGCATGTTTGGTAAGGACAAAAGAAACCCGGCACCAGGCCGGGTTCCTTCGAACAGGAATATTCAGCTACATGATAAAGCCATGGCCGGCTCCGACCATGCTCATGATCAAGGGAATTGACATCAATGTGTTCGACCGCGACGCGGTAAATGCGATGGCTTTCGCTTTCGCGATTTCATCAGCGCTGGCTTCGACCATGCCGAGGACTTTTTTCTGGTTTGGCCAGATCAACACCCATACATTGAATAACATGATTGTGCCCAGCCAGGCGCCAATGCCGATGGTCATCGCATAGGCGTTTACGTTCTCGCCACCCAGTCCGAGCATGAATGCATTGCCAAATTCGCCTCTGTGCAAGAGAAAAGCTGCGCCAGTGATCCACGTTGCTGCTGCGCCCCAGCGAAACCAGAATAGCGCGCGCGGAGCGACATATTTCGTGATCCCGGCACCACCGGGTCCGCCATCATCATTGGCGGCATCGCCGAGTGCGGGAATCTGCACGAAATTGAAGTAATAGAGCAACCCGATCCAGATGATACCGGCAAACACGTGTAGCCAGATCAGGATGCGAATTAGCCTTTCGCCGCACCAATCGCGGTGATGGGGCCATCCCCCGTTGCTAACAGGATGACGATTGACAGTACGAATCCGGCGATTATCGTGCCCGGAACGCTTTTGAGTGGATTCATTCTGATTTCTCCCAGAGGATTATTGGTTATTTTGTCGCTCGGATTAAGAATCCGGGGAGCGGCGCCGTCTCACACGAAGGCGAGTGCTACATTATAGTGATTGGGGCGTCGGATTGCAGGATTTTGACAGTCAGAATACGACCGCGCTAGGTTCCGCACAGGCATTTCAGTACAATTCAGGCCTGATACAGCATGTGATCCCCTCACCTATGAGAATGCTATTTGTCATGTTCGCCTCGCTGAGCCTTTGGGGCTGCGCCGGAATGTTGCTTGGCGGTGGTGCCACGAGCGAACGAGCGCCAACCAGCCGCCAGGGTACCAGCCAGTCAGGTACAGACACTGCGATATCCGGGGCACTGCGGCAGCAGTACAGCGCCGACGACGAAATCAGCGAGTTCGGGATTGGGATACGCTCCAGTTCCGGTCGTGTCACATTGACAGGTACAGTGGGAAGTTATGCTGTTCGGGATCGGGTGGTGGATATTGCCCGGAATACGATTGGAGTTGTCAGCGTGGACAGCCGTGTCGTCGTGAATACGAATATGCGCTAGAAAATGCGCAACGGAAATTGAAAAACGACTCGTCAGCCACATGTCTGGCGAATGCAAAAAAACAAGGGTGGGTCAAGCAGTGGACGTCAACGACAGAATCAAAGAACAGATCGAGAAAAATCCTGTGTTACTTTACATGAAGGGTACGCCCGACTTTCCGCAGTGCGGGTTTTCCGGTCAGACAGTTTCAGCCCTGAAGGCTATTGGTCGTCAATTCGCCTACGTCAATATATTTGAGGATGCGGAGATTCGTGAGGGGCTGAAGTCTTATTCGAATTGGCCAACATTTCCGCAGCTCTACATCGACGGTGAACTGATCGGCGGCGCGGACATCGTCGTCGAGATGTACCATTCGGGTGAACTAGGTCAGCTGCTCTCCGAAGATGCGGTCGATTCCGCCGCCGACTGACCATTCGCGGCAAATTTCCTGAATCGACCACAAATGGTGGTCTGCGCCCAGTCGTGTCCGCAAGTCAGATGAACTTATGTCAAACCCGTTGGCAACTGAGACACGCATCACTGCTTAATATTTGCGGCTTTCGTATAGTCATTCGCTCAGGGAAGAGCGTGCTGGCGAACAGATTATCACCGCCAGTCAGCCAGCCATCACGGCGTTGCAGCAGCGGAGTTCTGTCGAATGATATACAGGAGATCAATTCGTCTGATGATCGCAAGATCGTCGATGATCCTGTCGCTCATTATCCTCTCGGGTTGCTCGATTCTTGCCACGTCTCCCCCGGAACCGGTGGTGACTGCAGAACCCGCGCCGATACCGGAACCAGAGCCTGAGCCGCAAGCTGAGCCGGAACCGGTAGTCGAACCGCCGCCGCCTGTCGAACCGCCCCCTGTTGTAGAAACGGAGCCGCAAACCATCGAGCCACTGGTTGCGATTGTTATTTCAGATCGCACGCCAGCCTACGTCGGAGTTGCTGATGCTCTAAGTGAATTTCTTGATCACCACGAGATCTATGATCTTAGTGATCAGAGCATGCCACCCCAGGCGGCTTTTGCGGCGATTGCCGATTCCGATGCGGTAGCGGTCGTCGCCGTTGGCTTGGCGAGCGCGGAGGCCGCAGCGCGCTACTCTACTGTTCCCGTGGTTGTAAGCCAGGTCTTCAATATTGCCGAAACGGGGCTGTTGTCGGAAAGAGTCAAAGCCGTCAGTGTCCTGCCGCCCCTCGATCTGCAGTTTGAGGCGTGGCAGGAAATCGACCCGACACTCAAAAATGTCGGCGCAATTATCGGGCCTGACCATGATGATCTCATTGCAGAGGCAGAACAGGCAATGAAGGAACGTGGCATTAATTTCCATTATGCAATTGCGAAGACAGATCGCGAGACGCTGTATCTTTTCAACCGCCTCGTCAGAGAAATCGATGGCTTCGTCCTTTTTCCCGACAACCGGATACTGAGTCGCGGCGTTTTGATTGAAATGATGGCCTACGCGAATCGCCACCGGGTTCAGGTCGTCGTCTATAACGAGCCGCTGCTTGAATACGGGGCCGTCTTTAACGCTGGGACTTTGAACAGCGACATCGCGGCAACGATCGCCGGACTCCTGGACGAAGTCCTGAATGACGACTTTGACAGTGTGCCGGCAATAACCTCGCTCTCGGCTGTCGATATTCAAACCAACCCGGCCGTGTTGCAAAGACTTGGATTGGCGTCGGCAGACGCTAGTATCGAGCTCACTGTCGCGGGTTCTAAATGAAACAGTGGTTCGCAACGGTGTTCGGCGCAAGCCCTGAAATGTTCGCGAATTTTACGTCGTCGCGTCGGTTGGGGAAGCGTGTCCTGATTAACGAAATTCTGTCGCTGCAATTGATGATTACTGCAATTATCGGCGCGTTGGCGATTGCCGGGCTCTACTGGGGCGGCCAATGGGTACTGCAGGACAACTACAGCCGCTGGGCCATGCAGTGGACTGAAGAGCTAAACGAACTCGGCGCGCCTCTATATCTGCCCAACGATGATGAGGCGATACTGCGTTTGGAAAGCTTTATCGACAAGTACCCGGAGATCGACCGGGTTTCGTACTACCAAAGTGACGGATCGGTCATTTACTCATTGAAGAATTCGCCCGAAATCGCAGGCGAATACCCGACGATTGATGCTGCGAAGATTGCTGAGCTTGAAGACCTGATTGGTACCGAGGCGCCATACCTCGTTGATTCCAGTTTCCTGAATGCAAGGGCCTTTGAGATCATGGCGCCGGTATGGACAGAATCCATACCGGGAGACGGGCTTTTCAATTTTGACCCGTCAGCAGAATCGCCACGCAAGCAAACGAACCTGATCGGGTTCGTCGGCCTCGAACTCGATTTCTCGCTCTTCCATAATCGACTTCTCACCAATATCAAGATCGCGATCAGTGTGCTGCTCTTGCTCCTGGTTGTTTCCGGATTCCTCGGACGGCGCTACCTCGCGCGGGCACTGACGGCGATCTCGGATCTTCAGCAACCGATCGCGGAGCTGGCCAAGGGAAATCTCACGGTTGAGTTCAAACCGGCAGAACACCGGGAAATTTCCGAAATCGTGGAGGCGCTGGAAACGACGGCATCCGCACTTGGCGAACGTGATGCACGACTGCTTCGCCTGGCCAATCACGACGGTCTCACCGGTCTGTTCAATCGTCGACGTCTTGTCGAAGAGTTGAAAAAGGAAATTGACAACGTCACTGTGAATGAAACTTCAAGTGCGTTGTTCTTCATTGATCTCGATCAATTCAAGTACGTCAATGACACCTGTGGACATCCGGCCGGTGACCGGCTTATTCGGAAAGTCGCGGATCAGCTCAAGCGTACCGTGTCTCCAAATGGCCTGGTCGCTCGTTTCGGTGGCGACGAATTCGCCGTACTTGTCAGGGACCTCAATAAAGACGAATCCAGAAGCCTGGCGGACAAAGTGCTCGAAGACATGCGGCGCCTCGCTCACATTGAAGATGATCACATCTTTCATGTTCACTGCAGCATCGGCATAACGATGATTGGTGCCGGCAAATTTGATCACGACGATATAATTGCGCAGGCAGATATTGCGTGCAGAGAAGCCAAGGAGAGTGGTCGAAACCGATTGCAGTTCTTTAGTATGTCTGATGGCGAGGCTGAGAAGATCGTCGCCGACGTGGGTTGGGTGAACAAGCTGCGAGAAGCAATCGACAACGATCTGTTTGTCCTTCGATTCCAGCCAATCGTAGAGATCGAGACCGGCACGATCACGCATCACGAAGTCTTACTGAGATTGATTGGGGAGAATGGAAAAACGATTTCGCCGGATGCGTTTCTGCCCGCAGCCGTTCGCTTTGGGCTGATGGCCGAAATTGATACCTGGGTCGTCAAGAACGCGCTTCGAGTTCTGTCCGAATACCGGGAGACCCGTCCGGATATTCGCTTCTCTCTCAATCTGTCAGCCAATGCTTTCGAGGCGGACGATCTGACGGGTTTTGTTCGAAGTCACCTCGAACGATATGACATACCCCCCAATTCGGTGATCTTCGAAATCACTGAAAGCCTGGCAGTAAGACACCTGTCCTATGTCGAGTGCCAGGTCGCATCGCTGAGAAAGCTTGGCTGTGAGCTCGCGCTGGATGACTTCGGCACCGGTTACAGCTCGTTTGGGTACCTGCAGCGGCTCGAAGTCGACTACATCAAGATCGACGGTTGCTTCGTTCGGGATCTGGTTGACAACCCGGTCGATCAGAAAATGGTCCGACTAATAGCGGAAATAGGGCGGGAAGCGGGCATGAAGACGATTGCGGAATACGTCCAGAGCGGGCCGACACTGTCATTGCTGGCAGACCTTGGAATCGACTACGCGCAGGGTTATTTTATCGGTCGTCCGACCGCAGTGCCGACGACGAAGTCGATGCCGATTCCGATCAACCTGAAACGGAACAAACAAAACGTTCTTAAAGGTTAGTCGTTACGACAGTTCGCTTTCGCGATCAGTGAGCCAACACAGTCAGGCCTGATTTTGAACTGACTTGAAGAAAGGCTGAAACCTGTTGACGACATCACAAAAGACATCCGCGGTCACTTCAGCGTCATAAGCTGCTGAATGGGCTGAGCTTTCATCCCAGGGGAACCCGGCCGCCTGCACTGCACGCGCCAGTACCGTCTGACCGTAGGCGACGCCGCATAATGTTGCGGTATCAAAGCTGCTAAACGGGTGAAACGGGTTGCGCTTGATTGCCGTCCTTGCCACCGCCTCGTTTACAAACCCGAGATCGAACGCTGAATTATGGCCTACGAGGATTGCTCGGCTGCAGCCCGCTTCCTTTACCGCACGTCTGACTTCGCTGAACACATTCTTCAGCGCATCGCGTTCATCGATCGCCGGACGCAGTGGGTGATCCGGATCGATGCCGTTCACCGCTAATGACGCGGGTTCCATATTGGCACCTTCAAACGGCTTGACGTGATAACGGACAGTATGTCCGCGAGTCAGCGTGCCATCTTCGTGTGACTCGATCAGGACAGCGGCAATTTCGAGCAGCGCATCGGTCCTGCAATTAAAGCCACCCGTTTCCACGTCAACGACAACCGGGAGGAATCCGCGGAAGCGCTGCGAAATGTCAGCAGAGTCGGTCACAGTGACGGGACGCTCAAATCTTTTCGGCGAGGCCGATCAAGTTCTTGTCAATGATCAGGTTCATCGTGAAGCGTACGCCGAATCCAGTGGTCTCCGTTGGAACATGTGCAAGCCCTCCCTTGCGGCGACAGGCACTCAGGTCTATATGCACCCAGGAACACTTGTCATCGACAAATTCCTGCAGAAAGCTCGCAGCGAGAATATGATCGCCGCCGGCGCTCGGAGAGCATTGCATTATATCTGCAGTATCACTTTTGAGGTCTTCAAGAAATTCCTTACCGATCGGGAATGGCCAGACCCGTTCGCCACTATCCCGGCCGGTCTTTTTCAGGACCGGGTGCAGGTCAGGCTTGTTTGTGAATACACCACTGTAGCGCGTTGTGACGGCGGTAACACAGGCCCCTGTCAATGTCGCGTAGTCAATTATGACGGCCGGAGAATCCTGGCACGCAAGTGCCAACGTGTCGGCCAATGCCATGCGACCTTCCGCATCTGTATGAATCGTTTGAATTGTCTTTCCGTTGATAGCGGTAACGACGTCCTGCGATTTGTATGCGGTCGGCCCGGTTCTGTTTTCGGTAATCGCGAGCCAACAGTCGACAGGGTGCTTTAACTTCAGCTGCGTAAGTGAAAGCAATGTACCAACTGCAACGGCGCTGCCGCCCATATCGATATGCATATCGAGCATTGACGTAAACGGCTTGAGATTCGTGCCGCCTGTATCGAAGACTATGCCTTTCCCAACCAGGGTAAGTGCCGGACTCGCAGATTTGTTACCTGGCCTGTAGCGGAGTCGAACGATCGATGCACTCTTGTCAGCATTTCCCTGAGCCACTGCCAGGAAAGCGCCTGCGCCCATCTTCTTGAGTTCGTCTACGCCGAATTTTTTAAACTGCCATCCATTTTCCGTCGCCAGCCACTTCAGGAACTTGGCGTAATTTGTGGCGTCAAGCTTGTTGGGTGGAAGTGCAGTTAGCCAGCGCGCCAGATTGTTGCCCTCGGCCTCCGCCGCGACTCTGCCTAAATCGATTTTGCTATCCAGTCCCAGGATCCTGATTGCCTTGATTCGAGCGGGTGCTTCCCTGGTTTTGTAACTCGGCATGATGAATGCCGCGGCGAGTGCCGCTGCCATCATATGCGCAACGAGACGCTCCTGCGTCTCTGCATCGAATCCGGCGACCCAGATACCAATGGTGCCTGCTTTGTCTGTGGTAGCGGCGGCGATCATCTGGCGCGAAAAGGTGAGCAATTCAAACTCGCTGTCCCCGCTTTCCACTTTGCCGACATGTAGCGCAGTTTGGCGCTTGTTATTGATGTGCGTTGAAACGGCGGGCACCGCATCCGTTTTGCTGCGTCGCATCAATGCCTGCAGCTCGTTTCCCTGCGGAATCTTTCCCCAAAGCGCCGCCGGAATTCGGCCAGGTAGTATCAACAGCAACTGATCAATACCGGCCAGCGACTTGCCACCGGGGCGCCCCGTGGCCTGCGTCATTTTTGGTGGCGTGTTTTGCCTGTATTTTTCGAGCAGACTTGGCATCTCAGTGTTAACCTTTTTCGCCCTGCTTGGGCCATAATACGCGCTATCAGAAAAACGCAATCCGGGCAGGTACCCGGATTCGATCGAGCGGTGATCCTAGCAGGACACCTGACCGAATTCACGCCGTTAATCCCCGCAAGTTTCGGGACGGCATGTTTGTGGACGAACTATGAGCGACCCTATGAGCGAGCCAGGCAGATTTGACGATATAGATCCTACGGAAACCCGGGAATGGCTGGAGTCTATCGACTCGGTTTTGGGCGCGCACGGCCCGGAGCGCGCGCATTTTCTGCTCAATCAGATGATCGACTTTGCGCGTCGTTCCGGCGCATATTTGCCGTATACGCCGAATACCGCCTATCTGAATACGATCGCAACCGGACGTCAGCCCGAGTATCCGGGCGATCGTTCCATCGAACGTCGAATCGAGGCCTATATTCGCTGGAACGCCATGGCGATGGTTGTGCAGGCAAATCGAAAGAGCTCCGAATACGGCGGACACATATCGAGTTACGCCTCTTCGGCGACCTTGTACGAGGTTGGCTTCAATCACTTCTGGCGAGCACCGACCGATACCCATGGCGGCGATATGGTCTTTTTCCAGGGTCACTCCGCGCCGGGTATCTATTCCCGCGCCTACCTGGAAGGACGCCTGAACGAAGATCAGCTGAACCGGTTTCGACAGGAGGTTGGCGGAGGTGGTCTTTCGTCGTATCCACATCCCTGGCTGATGCCGGATTTCTGGCAATTCCCAACTGTGTCAATGGGACTGGGTCCAATGATGGCCCTGTACCAGGCCCGGTTCATGCGCTACCTCGAAAACCGCGAGATGATTCCGCGAAGCGATCGCAAAGTATGGTGCTTTCTTGGCGACGGTGAAATGGATGAACCCGAGTCAATGGGTGCCATCACGATGGGCGTGCGCGAAGGGCTGGATAACCTGATCTTCGTCGTGAACTGCAATCTGCAGCGCCTCGACGGGCCGGTGCGCGGCAACGGCAAGATAATTCAGGAGCTGGAGGCCGCGTTTCGCGGTGCCGGCTGGAACGTCGTGAAAGTCATCTGGGGTTCCCGCTGGGATCCGTTGCTGGCAAAAGACCATGAAGGATTGCTCAAGCGGGTAATGGAAGAATGCGTCGATGGTGAGTACCAGAATTTCAAGGCCAAGGGCGGCGCATATGTAAGGGAAAATTTCTTCGGCAGGTATCCTGAAACAGCGGCGATGGTCGCCAATATGTCCGATGATGAAATATGGCGACTGAATCGAGGCGGACATGATTCAAGCAAGGTTTATGCCGCTTATGACAATGCTACGAATCACAAAGGACAGCCGTCCATTATCCTGGCCAAGACTGTCAAGGGTTTTGGCATGGGGACTGCCGGCGAAGGACAGAACGTGGCGCATCAGCAGAAGAAGCTTGATGTCGATGCATTAATGGAGTTCCGGGATCGATTCAATATTCCGGTCGCCGACAAGGATATTGAAAACATACCCTACTGTATGCCTGACGCCCACAGCGTAGAGATGGAGTATCTGCATGAGCGACGCCAGTCTCTCGGCGGTTACCTGCCAACGCGACGCACCAAGTCCGAATCGCTGCCAATTCCTTCGCTGGATGTTTTCAAAACGCAGCTGGAAGGCACGGGGGAGCGTGAAGCCTCAACAACGATGGCCTTTGTGCGCATACTCACGACTTTGCTGCGCGATAAACAGATCGGGCAGAATATCGTGCCAATCGTTCCCGATGAGGCGCGCACTTTCGGTATGGAGGGCATGTTTCGGCAGATAGGTATCTACTCGTCGAAGGGCCAGTTATATACGCCGCAGGATGCGGATCAGCTGATGTACTACCGTGAGGACAAGAAGGGACAGATCCTCGAAGAAGGAATCAATGAGGCGGGCGCGTTTTGCTCCTGGTTGGCAGCAGGCACGTCTTACAGCAATCACAATGTTCAGACCATTCCTTTTTACATCTACTACTCAATGTTCGGATTCCAGCGCATCGGCGATTTCGTCTGGGCAGGAGGCGATCTGCAATCCCGGGGATTCATGATCGGCGGCACCGCCGGACGAACGACCCTGGCGGGCGAAGGGCTGCAGCATCAGGATGGTCATAGCCTGGTCGCTGCATCGACTGTTCCTAATTGCGTCTCCTACGATCCGACCTACGCCTATGAACTGGCCGTCATCATCCAGGAAGGCTTGCGGCGCATGATCGGTGAGCAGGAAAATGTCTTCTATTACATCACCTGCATGAATGAGAATTACGTGCATCCGCCGATGCCCAGTGGTGTAGAGGATGGCATCCTCAAAGGTATGTATCTGCTGCAGGTCGGTGGCCAGGGGAAGATCAGGGTTCAGCTAATGGGTTCCGGCACCATCCTGCGAGAAGTGTTGGCCGCAGCCGAGTTGCTCGCGAATGATTTCGGGGTACCCTCGGATGTGTGGTCAGTAACCAGCTTCAATGAATTGCGACGCGAGGCGCTCGCAGCGGAACGCTGGAATCAACTGCATCCGGAGAGCGATCCACGCAAGAGCTATGTCGAAACCTGCCTCGGGGAGCGGGAAGGTCCCTACGTGGCGGCAACCGACTATATGAAGATCGTGCCGGACCAGATTCAACGTTGGGTGCCCGGCCAGTATGTCAGCCTTGGCACGGACGGGTTTGGACGCAGTGACGGGCGCAAAGCGTTGCGACAGTTCTTCGAGGTGGACGAACGATACATCGCCGTAACGGCCCTCAAGGCGCTCGCGGATGACGGCAAGGTTGACCAAAAGACCGTTTCGGAAGCCATTAAGAAGTACGGCATCGATCCTGACAAGCCAGATCCGGTGACACTCTGATGGCGGAAATTATCGATATCGTCGTGCCGGATCTTGGTGAGTTCAAGGATGTCGAGATCATCGAGATCCTCGTCGGCGCCGGAGATGATGTGATCCGGGAAGATGGTCTGTTAACGCTCGAGACCGATAAAGCAACGATGGATGTGCCTGCGCCGAATAATGGGCAAATCGCAGAGATTTCGGTTGCCGTTGGCGATACCGTTTCCTCAGGAGACGTCATCGGGACAATGACGGTAGAGGTGGGCGACACCGTTGTGGTTTCCCCGGCCATAAACTCCGAACTGCTAAAAGGAGATACCACCGTTGTCGCGACACCGCAGCCAATGGGTGGCGAAGAGCTTACGATCGAAGTGCCCGACCTCGGCGATTTTGACGATGTCGATGTAATCGAGGTACACGTGGCAGCCGGGGACAAAGTCGGCATGGATGATCCGCTGGTCACGATCGAGACAGACAAGGCGGCAATGGATGTGCCGTCAACGGCTGCCGGAACGATCGAATCCGTCCTGGTTTCAGTGGGCGACAAGGTTTCCAAGGGATCTCCGGTTGTCGTTATCAATGCAGAGGCGATCTCTGAGGGTGCCGCTGCAACCGTCACCGAGTTGGCGGTGGTCGCGCCGCCACCGGAGACGGCGCCCGCTGCGAAGCCGCCGCCGGCGCAGCAGGCACCGGCTGCGACGCAGGTCACCAAAGCGCTGCCGCCGATCGACGAAGCCGGATTTTCGCGGGCCCATGCCAGCCCGTCGGTACGAAAGCTGGCTCGAGAACTGGGCGTCGATCTTGCTCAAGTCAAAGGGTCTGGTCAAAAGAACAGAATTCTCCACGACGATCTAAAGGCGTTTGTGAAGGCGATTCTAAGCGGCGGGGCGGCCGTTCCCGGAGGGGCATTGCCGAAGGTGCCGGTTGTCGATTTCGCAAAATTCGGCGAGATCGACACGCAGCCATTAACACGAATCCAGAAGATATCCGGTCCGCGACTGCAGGCGAGTTGGATAAATCTTCCCCATGTCACCCAGCACGACCTGGCTGACATCACCGAGCTCGAAGCGCGGCGCCAGAAATTAAAGGGACCTGCGAAAGAAAAAGGAATTGGACTTACGCCGCTCGCATTTATTCTGAAGGCTTGCATCGCCGCGCTCAAAGAATTTCCCAAGGTGAATGCGTCGCTGTCGGAAAGCGGAGAGGAGCTGGTCTACAAGCACTATTACCATATCGGGTTCGCGGCTGATACGGAAAATGGCCTGATGGTGCCGGTAATACATGACGCCGATCGACTGGACGTGTATGAGATCGCCGCGGAGCTTGGCTCACTGTCGGCGAACGCGCGGGATGGAAAACTCAAAGGCACCCAGTTGCAGGGGGCCAGCTTCACTATTTCCAGCCTGGGTGGCATTGGTGGAACCGCGTTTACGCCGATCGTCAATGCGCCGGAAGTTGCGATACTCGGTGTGTCGCGTTCGGCGATTCAGCCGGTGTGGAACGGTACCGAATTTGAACCTCGACTGATGTTGCCAATTTCATTCTCCTACGACCATCGTGTGATCGACGGTGCCTACGCGGTTCGATTCACGACGTTTCTGTGCCAGCAATTGGCCGACGTCGATGAACTTCTGGCGGCGACACCATAATGACGGAACCAATCGAACTGGTTGTTCCTGACCTTGGAGATTTCGATGATGTGGAAGTCATTGAAGTCCTTGTTGCAGTAGGTGATTCCGTAGCCGTAGAGGATCCACTCGTTACGCTGGAAACGGATAAGGCGACCATGGATGTACCGGCATCACATGCGGGCGTCATTGCAGGTGTCAAAGTATCTGTAGGTGACAAAGTCAATGCAGGGGATATCGTCGCGATCATTGAAACTCTGGACATCGACGACGAGACCGGTCGGACCGTCGTTCTTGATCCTGAAGTACAAAAAGAGATACTGGCATCGGTAACCAGCAATCAGCAGGCGGCTTCCGAACCTGTCACGGACACCACGCACAAAGCTGACCTGGTCGTCATTGGCGCCGGGCCCGGCGGATACACGGCGGCGTTTCGGGCAGCCGATCTCGGCCTGAAAGTCATACTGATCGAGCGGTGGCCCATGCTCGGCGGCGTCTGTCTTAACGTAGGCTGCATTCCCTCCAAAGCGCTGTTGCATGCAGCCAACGTGATTGAGGAGGCAGACTCGATGGCCGCGCATGGCATCAAATTCGGCACGCCCGAGATTGATGCCGGCGCGCTACGAGACTGGAAGAACAAAGTGGTCGGTCGGCTGACTGGCGGGCTCACGCAACTCGCGAAACAGCGCAAAGTGCAGGTGATTCATGGCACGGCAAAATTTGCGTCACCACATGCGCTGATTTTGGATAACGGCGAGACCGTGGGCTTCGACAAATGCATTATTGCCGCCGGCTCCGAGCCGGCGATGTTACCCGGTTTGCCGGACGATCCCCGAATTGTCGATTCCACCGGAGCGCTGGAGCTGGATCCTGTACCCGACCGCATGCTGGTTGTCGGTGGCGGCATCATTGGCCTGGAAATGGCATGCGTCTACAGTGCGCTGGGCTGCCAGGTTAGCGTAGTCGAACTCACAGACACGCTGATGCCCGGTACAGATGCGGATCTCGTCAGGCCATTCAGAAAAATTGTGGACAAACGCTACGAGAAGATCATGCTGGGCACGAAGGTCTCAGGAATTCAGGCGACGAAGAGCGGTATCGAGGTCTTGTTCGAAAGTAAAGACGGAAACTCAACAGACACATTCGACAAAGTTCTCATCTCGATCGGCCGACGTGCCAATGGCGACAAACTGGACGCCGAAAAGGCGGGCGTCAAGGTCGACCAACGCGGCATCATTGCAGTTAACAAGCAGATGCAGACGAACGTAGCGCATATATTCGCGATCGGTGATCTTGCTGGTGGACCGATGCTCGCCCACAAAGCCACCCATGAGGCAAAAGTAGCCGCAGAAGTCGCCGCCGGAGAAAAAAGCGCGTTTGACGCACGAACGATTCCATCCGTTGCCTACACGGATCCGGAGATCGCGTGGGTAGGGTTGACGGAAACCGAAGCGAAGGCTGACGGGATCGCCTACGAAAAGACCCAGTTTCCGTGGGCTGCCAGCGGCCGTGCATTAGCATTGGGTCGTGATGAAGGCTTCACGAAGTTATTGTTCGATAAGTCGACCGGGCGTGTCCTGGGTGGCGGAATAGTTGGGCCGAATGCCGGTGATCTGATTGCAGAGGTCGGTCTGGCGGTGGAAATGGGGGCTGATGCGGCTGATCTCAGCCTTACTATTCATCCTCATCCGACGCTGTCTGAAACGATCGCGTTTGCGGCAGAAGCCTTCGAGGGCACGTTGACCGATCTGTATATGCCCAAGAAGCGGTGAACCCGGTTGCCGGCCGCTACCGAAGAACTTCTTGGGGCACTGGCTGAAAATGCCGATCGTGATTTTACGTCCGCGCAGAGTCCGCCGCCGGCGATCTATCATGACGCCGGCATCTTCAGGCTCGAACTGGAGCGGATATTTCGGCGTGAATGGATTTGTCTCGGACGACTCGCGGAGATACCGCAACCCGGCGACTATGTCTGTCGCGACATCACCGAGTCACCGGTCTTCGTGGTTCGCCAGCGTGACCATTCGGTAAAGGCATTCGCGAATATATGTGCGCACCGCGCGGCACGACTGCTAACGGATAGCGGTCACGCAACGCGAATCAGCTGTCCGTATCATTCCTGGACCTATGAGCTCGACGGCCGGTTAGTTGGCGCTCCGTTCATGCAGGACACACCCGGTTTCAGTATTGGCGCACACCGACTCAAGGAATTGGCCTGTGATACGTGGGAGGGATTCATTTACGTCAATCTCGATCCCGACGCGCGACCGATCAGCAGTCGTCTCGATATTTTGTCGGGCATGATTGGCGATTATCGGATACGCGACTACGTGCCCGTTTTTTCTCAGACTGAAACCTGGGAGACAAACTGGAAGTGTCTCGTGGAAAATTTCATGGACGCCTACCATATTCACAAAGTGCACAAAAATTCGTTTGGAAAGTATGGTTCCTTTGAGGAGCAAACTCACCTGTTCGATGGTGAGGATACTTATAGCTATCTTTACGTGCAGGAGGACGACGGGCCCGATTCAAACCAGGCTCACGCGGACAACACATGGCTCAAAGGCGCCAAGCGAAATCGTACTTACGTAATCAACGTGTTCCCGTCGCATGTGATGCAGTTGCAGCCAGACATGCTGTGGTATCTGTCAATACTTCCACACGGCACAGAGCAAGTGAAAATTCGGTGGGCGGTGTCAGTCCCGGGCGAATTTCTGGATGCCGGGAAGGCAGGTCAGGCGCACATTGATGACGAGATGAGCTTACTGCATCAGGTCAATAGCGAAGACAAAGCCATTGTTGAGAATCTCTCAAAGACCACGCGGTCACCCGATGCAGGGCGGGGACCGTTGAGCTATCTTGAAAGAAATGCGTGGCAATTCGGGCGCTACCTCGCACGAAAGCTGGTTGAGTAGATCGACCGCAGGAGCGGCTTAAGTAGATCGACCGCAGGAGCGGCTTCAGCCGCGAAAGCGGGTTAAGCAGATCGACCGTAGGAGCGGCTTCAGCCGCGAAAGCAGGTTAAGCAGATCGACCGTAGGAGCGGCTTCAGCCGCGAAAGCGGGATTGAGCAAATCGGCCGCAGTCGCGAACAGATCGACAAATGCGCCAAAGATCAATTCGCGCCAGCCAGCGCAGTCTATTCAACAGCACCTGCAAATTGCGGATACAGTTCATCAAGCGGCATCGACTGACCATTGCTCTGGACGATCCGACAATGAAATCGCTGTAAAAGACGTGGTTCCCTGACGCCGCAAGAATGGGCAATGACGCCAATTTCCTTCTGCATGCTCTTGGAATACTGATACACGCGCTCAGCTTTGTCTGCCACGACAAGACCCCGCTGCAGACCTTTGTCGTGCGTGGTAATGCCCGTGGGGCAGGTGTTCTGGTTGCACTGCAATGCCTGAATACAACCGAGTGAGAACATGAATCCACGTGCGGAATTGATGAAGTCCGCGCCGACGCAAAGCGCCCAGGCCGCCTCGGCAGGCGTGACCAGTTTGCCGCTGGCAATCACGCGAATCCTGTCTCTCAGTCCGTGTCGAATCAGCTTGTCGACCACCAACGGCAGACTTTCTCTAAGCGGCAGGCCGACGTTGTCCATGAGGCTCATCGGGGCAGCTCCCGTGCCACCGTCGCCGCTGTCGACGGTAATGAAATCCGGCGCGCTTTCTATGCCACGTTCTTTGATCAGGTCAAATAACTCGTCGAGCCAGCCATAGGCGCCGATAACGCTCTTGAATCCAACCGGTTTGCCCGTCAGGTTGCGAATCCGGTCAAGCATGTCGAGCAGGTCTTCCGCCGAATCTATCTCCGGATGGCGATTGGGGCTGATCGAATCTTCACCCACACTGATGCCGCGGATACCGGCAATCTCTTGCGTGACTTTTTCACCGGGCAATATCCCGCCCTTACCGGGTTTCGCGCCCTGGCTAAGCTTAATCTCGATCATTTTTACCTGTTCGTGCCCGGCGGTCTCACGGAGCTTATCGTCGTTCAACGAACCGTCGGTATTGCGTACGCCGTATTTTGCCGTGCCAATCTGAAATACGATATCGGCGCCACCTTCGAGATGATAAGGCGATAGCCCGCCTTCTCCTGTGTTCATCCAGTTGCCGGCCTTTGCCGAGCCTTTTGAGAGCGCGAGGACCGCAGGCCTGGAAATGGCGCCAAAACTCATTGCCGATACGTTAAAGAGCGAGTCCGTTACGTATGGTTTTTTGCAATAGGGACCAATTTCGACTTTCGAGGTTGGGGCAATGTCGGTTTCCAGGACCGGGTAGGCACAGTTAACGAAAATCATCGTTCCAACCGGGCGTAAATCGCGCGTCGAGCCGAACGCGACCGTATTGTCTGCTCCCTTTGCCGCACGATACACCCACGTACGTTGAGCGCGATTGAATGGCATTTCTTCACGATCCTGGGCGAAAAAATACTGCCGAAAATACTCGCCAAGTGTCTCGAACAGATAGCGAAATCGTCCTATGACGGGGAAGTTTCTGCGGATGGCGTGAGACGTCTGGTTGACATCGACGATGTACATGAAGATGACTGCGAGTAAGCCCAGCCCAATCAGGAATACCAAAATCGCCGAAAGGACCTGGACTGCATTCAATGCGCTTACGAATGTATCTCTCATCACTGTTTCTCCCAATGGTGACGGGTGTCGGTATCAGAGCAAACAGGGCAGAGCAACTGTCGTACGGGAGTTTGCCGAGACAAGCTTTCGCGAAGCTGGTTATTGTTTCTGCAGTTGCTTCGCAATCAGATGATCGAGGCTGAGTTTGCCGGCGCCGCTGAAGAACAGCGCGAGCAGCATCACGAAGTAAGTGATCGCCCATTCCATGCCGCTATTGGAAATGACAAAATTGCCGGTCTCGGTCAGCCAGTCGTAATTGCCATGCTCCCTTAACAGGTCTTTCGCTTTATCAAGACGCTGCATCGCACCTTCAATGTTGTCGTTAGCGAATGGGCTGGCTGCATCGGCGACGGCCTGCCAGCCATTCTCCGCGTGTACGGAAAATGCCGCGACCAGCATGGTAATCATGAGCGGTACTGCAAACCAGCGGGTTCCAAGACCGACCAGTAGTGCTACGGCCCCCAAAACTTCGGTGCCCGTGGCCAGGTAGGCCATGAGTGCCGGCGCGGGAAGTCCCAGGCCCCAGTCAGGGTTGCCGAACCACGCGATCACATTGTCAATGCCACTCAGCTTATTCATGCCTGCAACCCAGAATACGGGCACAAGATAAAGTCTTAAGGCTAGCGGGCCGAGAAAGTCGGCAACGTTCGTCAGATTGAGCCAGCCCTGAATTTTTCTTAGAAGATCCATCATCTGCACTCCGTACAAACATTAGTCACTACGGCAAACCAGACCTTCACTGAGCCGAAATTATTTCACGCCGAGGAGGATTTCTGCTTCGCGCATTTGTTCCATGGCGACCAGGCCATGTGAAATGAGTGACGCCGGATCGGGATATTGGATTTCTGCGGCAAGATTCGCCAGCAATTGGCGGCCGGATTTTTCTTCGTTTGATCCAATCATCTCCAGCAGGCGTGCCGTGATCGGGTTCAATTCCATAAAGTCCATGTCATCACTGGCTTTCCTGCAGATGGCAAGAAATGTTGGTTCATCCGGTGGGGCGTCTGGCTGGTAATCCGCGGAGATCCGATGAACGGGAAACTGGTAGGCAAAGGTCCACGCAAGTCTTGACTGGACTGGTATGCCATCGAGCAGATCGCCATCGGCATCGATGCCGGTGGTGTCATTCACTTCGTCGGATACGGAAAGTGCTAGCTCAGCCCATTCGTAATGTGCGAGTTCGAGGAGGAACGGAAAATCATCTTCCTTCGGTTCGTAGCTGTTCTCCAGGAACTTCACGAACTCATGCGGAACCTCGAGAAAATAGGGCGACTGGGCTTCATGCTGCACCATAAACTGGCGAATGAGGGAGCGCCACTTCTTTGAGGAATGCAGTTTTTGCAGAACTGGAAACGTCTGGCTGAGCAGGCTCAACAGGTTATTAAAAAACAGCTCGCGGTAGATCGCCATGCGACGGTCTTCGGTATCGATCGGAGGCGGGTTGTTCTCCGGATCACGAATGTGGCGCGCAAACGCATACTGGATTTCCTGGAAATCAGGTAATTCAGCCATGGGCCGACTCCCGCACGTTCTCGGCGGCGGTCTGCTGCATGCTTTTGATTTGACGGATCTCGTCCAGGAGATCTTCAATTGGCGGAAAGTTGAAGTCGCGCTCCAACAACGTTGGCACGCTGCCAAAATGTGCGTATGCCTCCGCCAGCAACTGCCATGATTGTTGGTCGACAGCAGCACCATGTGTGTCAATACGGAGGTCAGGTGCTTCAACGTAGTGTCCGGCCAGGTGGAAATACTTGATCCGGTCACGCGGCATGCTCAGCATGAATTCCCGCGCATCGTATTCGTGGTTGATGCTGTTAACTACTATATTGTTTATGTCGAGAAGGAGGTCGCAGTCAGCTTCTTCCAGAACGGCGAGTGTAAATTCAATTTCCGAGAGCGACGTATCCGTCGGCGTGTAGTAAGAGACATTTTCCACCGCCATTCTGCGCCCGAGTATGTCCTGCGCACGCCTGATGCGCCCGGCAACGTATTTAACAGCGTCTTCCGTGAACGGGATTGGCATAAGATCATATAGCTGGCCATTGTCACCGCAATAGCTCAGGTGTTCCGAGTAGAACTCGATTCCATGCTCGGCCATGAACGCCTTGATGTCTCGAAGAAGCGCCTCGTTAAGCGGCGAGGGAGCGCCAATGCTGAGGGACAAACCGTGCAAAACGAACGGATAGCGTTCCGTAAAGAACCGAAACTTGTGTCCGAGTTTTCCGCCTACCCGAATCCAGTTCTCAGGTGCGACTTCCATGAAATCGATATCAGAGGGTGGATCTGCCATCAGCTTGTTCATCAGGCCACGGCGCAGGCCGAGGCCAGCGCCCGAAACCGGATACTCTTGTGCTTTGCCTAACATCGTTCAACTTGCTCCAGATCTGCTTCAGTAGACCGCATCCAGGGGCCTATTATTACACTGTCCCGGGCAACGGAGGCTGGATTGGCGCTAGAGATTGCCCAGCCTCTCGAGGTAAACGGCCTCGTCCGGCATCGTGTTATTGCTCTGTGCCTCCCAGAGTGTCTCAGCCAGGCGTTCGAGCACCAGGTGCTCCGCCGCGTGATTGTCGCCAAGCCTCGCACGCAGTTCTTCAAACAACGTCCTGATGCCCGTCGGACGATTAGTGGCGACCTGTTCGCGAATCGCCAGATGCAGGCCCATGTGCAGAAAGGGGTTTGTGTGACCGGATTCGGGCGAAAACGACTTGTCGATACTCTCCGTCGTAAGCATTGGCTGGTACTCGGGATGATCTTCAATGACCGCGGCGATCTGTGCCTCGAGCGGTGACAGGATCTCACCAGCCGTCGATTTTCTCCAGGCATCGATATACATTTGCCGAAGCTCGTTTCGATCCTGGCCGAATATCATGTGGGTTCGGCCCGCGTCTTGCGACGAAACTCGCAAAGATCCGCAATGACGCAGGTGGGGCATTCAGGTTTGCGTGCCTTACACGTGTATCGGCCATGAAGTATGAGCCAGTGGTGTGCATCCTGTCTGAATTCGTCGGGCGTTAATCGTGTGAGGCGTTTTTCGACCTCCAGCGGAGTCTTTCCGGCAGCGAGTCCGGTCCGGTTGGATACACGAAATATGTGCGTGTCCACGGCGATCGTAGGTTCGCCGAACGCGGTATTGAGAATCACATTGGCTGTCTTTCGGCCGACACCAGGCAGTGACTCGAGTTCGGCCCGCGTTCGCGGCACTTCGCCACCGAACTGTTCCAGCAGGATGCGGCAGGTCTTGATGATGTTCTCGGCTTTCGCGTTGTATAGCCCAATGGTCTTTATGTAGCGTTTGAGTTTGCTTACGCCCAGGTCGAGGATGGCCTGCGGTGTGTTTGCAACCGGATAGAGGAGCGAGGTTGCTTTGTTGACGCTGATATCGGTCGCCTGCGCGGACAGAATAACCGCGATGAGCAATTCGAACGGATTGACATAGTTCAATTCAGTTTCAGGATGCGGAATCTCTTTCCGCAGGCGTGAATAAATCTCCGTTCGAATGGCCTTGTTCATAAACGCAATAGAACTAGCGCGGTCTGTTTGTGGAAAGTGCGCGACTGGTTTGTTGGCGACGCCGATCCAGTGCATTCTTTCCGGCAACAAACAATGCCAGGCTCATGAATGCCCCAGGCGGCAAAATAGCAAGGAGGAAGCCCCCGTCAACCAGGACGAGGCCGTTCATCGGCTCGCCACCAATCAGCATGTCCAGGCGGGACATGATGGATCCTTGTCCTGCTAATTCACGAAATGTACCGATTGCGATCAGGAGTAGCGCAAAACCACTTCCCATTGCGATGCCATCGAGAAAGCTGGACGCAACATTGTTTCGCGACGCAAATACCTCGGCACGTGCAACAATCGTGCAATTGGTCACAATCAAGGGAATGAAAATACCGAGAGACCGGCCGAGCGAGGGAAACCAGGCCAGAACAATCATTTCGATGCAGGTAACGAGACTGGCAATGATCAATACGTACATCGGAATACGGATATCCGCCCGAATGAGTTTGCGGGTAGCCGACACCAGGACATTGGAAAATGTCAGGACGAGCATGGTGGCCAGACCGAGTCCCAGGCCATTGACGAATGTCGTTGTCACTGCCAGCAACGGGCAAAGGCCGAGTAGCTGGACCAATCCCGGATTGTCGTTCCAGATCCCGGTCTTGAGCTTGTCTGTAATACCTGTGTTATCGCTCATGGTTCCTCACGTTTCATCGATTCGCTCAAAGACAGTGTCGCGATTGCCTTCGAAATATAACAGCGTTTCTTTTATGGCTTTGATGACAGCTCTTGGTGTGATCGATGCACCGGTTAGCTGATCAAAATCACCGCCATCGCGTTTGATCGCCCAGGCCGTCGCCGGCGGCTCCGATAATGACTTGCCGACGAATTGCAGAATCCAGTCTGACTTGCCTGCTTCAATCAGATCGCCCAATCCCGGCGTCTCTCGATGCTGCAGGACACGGACACCGGTAATGGTGCCAGTTGCATGAATACCGACCAGTAGTTGTATTGGCCCGGAGAAGCCGTCTCGAGCGTTGACGACAAACAGTGCAGCAACCGGGGCTTCGTCTGCGTAGACACGGTAGATCGAAACATCATCGTTGCCTGGCAATTCATGCGGCGCAGGTATCGTGCGGGTCGATTCGGAAAGTTTACCGTCATAGCTAATACCTGCCAGTACGGGTTGCAGGCTTCGCTCGAGATAGGCCTGCTGATTTGCGGCTATCCGCGGCGCCGTTGAGCTGTGTGTCAGTGTGACCAGCGCCGTGCAGATAGCGGCGAGGCCGCCGAGTATCAGGCCGCTGGTCCAAACGGACGAGGATTGTGCGTCGGCCATCATCGCGCACCGCTTTTGCGCGACGGGTGACCGACGATGTGTGGCTTCGTCAGGTAGTCAATCGCAGGAACGGCCATATTCATCAACAGCACCGCGAAAGCGACACCATCCGCGTAGCTGCCCCATTCGCGAATCGCATAAATCAGGAAACCGATTCCGAAGCCGTATACCAGTCGACCTCTTTCACTGGTGGCTGCCGATACCGGATCTGTGGCGATGAAGAATGCACACAGAATCGCGCCGCCGCTAAACAGGTGGAACCCGGGACTTGGGCTGATTCCGGGCACCAGGAAATACATCAGGCTGGACGGTATGAGTAAGCCTGCGAGTACTCCGAACGGTATTTGCCAGCGAATAATTTTCTTTAGAAGCAACCAGGCTCCGCCGATTGCCGTGAAATTGCCGATCCATTCCCAGCCACGACCGCCAAAGTCGCCCATCATGGGATAGACCCGCAGCTCGTCAAACGTCTGCATGTTGTTCAATCCGGCTTTTACGACATCCAGTGGTGTTGCACGGCTGACAGCATCAAACGACAGTGCCTCCGGAAATGCCCCCGTCAGCGTAAAACGCGCGGTTTCCGCAAAGGTGAGGAATTGATAATCGAGATCCCCCATGCGCGGTGCAGTCCATAGATTCATGTCCATCGGGAATGCGACCAGAACGACGACATAGCCGACCATGGCCGGGTTGAACAGGTTGTAGCCAAGGCCGCCATACAGGTGTTTGGCGACGACCATGGCGAAGAGGGCGGCTGTTGCCGTCACCCACCACGGCGTGAGTGCCGGCATCGCAAAGGCGAGCAACGCGGCCGTGACCAGCGCGCTGCAGTCAGCAAGCGTTGCTTCCACTGGCCTGCCGCGAAGTCTGAGCATTAGGGCTTCGCCTGCAATACAGAAAAGCGCAGCAACGATCAGATTAAGAATGAATCCGGGCCCGAAAAACCAGACATAGGCAATGGCAGCGGGGATCAGCGCGTAGAGCACATGTCGCATGACTGACGCTACATCAGTCGACGGGGCCATGAATGGTGCAACGCGTCGCTCGAATTCCATCAGTCGGAGTCCTCGCTCTCATCCTGTTTTTGTTTTTTCCGTTTCAGGATTTCTTCAATTGCGGTTGGTCCGGCCTTAACTGCTTCTTCTTTCTGCCTTGCAAGCTCGGATTCCCGCAGAAGCTTCTCGTTCTCGAGTCGTTCGTTTCTGGACTCGAAGCGAATACGCGCACGTTCTGCCCTGGCCTTTTCGTCCGCGAGTTCCTGAATGCGTGCCTTGGCATTGCGGAAATTGGCTGTCAACGGAATATGGCTTGGACACACGAGGTCACAGCAGCCGCATTCGATACAATCAGTTAATCCGTAAGATCGCAATTTGGCTTCGTTGTCCGCACACGCGTGCCAGAAGAGCTGCTGTGGCAGTAGCTGTATCGGACAGACGGTCGCGCACTCTCCGCAGCGTATGCAGGGTTGTTCCGTACCAATTGATCGGGTCTCGTTGAGCACCAGGATGCAGTTAGTCGCTTTGACCAATGGGACGCGATCCGTGGTAACAGATTTGCCGCACATTGGACCACCGATAATCAGTTGATCTGCCTGTTCCGTATAACCGCCGGCAAATTCGACAATGTCCGCAACAGTCGTTCCAATACGGACTACGACATTCATTGGATTTGCCACACCGGGTCCTGTGACCGTGGTCACGCGCGAGATCAACGGTTCGCCCTCACATATCCAGCGATAGATGGCGGCGGCAGTTCCCACGTTTTGCACGACGCAGCCGATGTCTGTCGGCAGCCCTCCGGTGGGTACCTCCCTGTTCGTGACGAGTTGAACAAGCTGATCTTCCGCGCCGGAAGGGTAAATGGTGGGCACCTGCTTCAGAGTAATGCGTGCATCGTCAAGCAGACCCAATGCTTCACCGATAGCAGTTATAGCCTCGGGTTTATCGCTTTCAATGACCACGTAGCAACTATCAAGTTTGAGGGCATGCAGCAGAATCTGGGCGCCTCCCAGTATCTCGGCCGCTTGTTCGCGCATGAGCATGTCATCGCAGCTGATGTAGGGTTCACACTCAACGCCATTGAGTATCAGGTGTTCAAGCGGCATTGTTGCTGCCTGCATCAGCTTCTGCCCGGTCGGGAAGACCGCGCCGCCAAGTCCGACGATACCGCCTTGCCGGATCATCTGCAGCAGTGACTCAGGTTCCAGCGTGTTGTATGGCGCTGCAGCATCGGCCGCCTCGACGGCATGATCTTCGCCATCGCATTCAATGACGATGCACGGAGCGTTTTCTCCAAATCGACGGGAAACCGGCCACGGTTCGATCGCGACGACCTTGCCCGAGGACGATGCGTGGACAGGCGCACTGATTGAGCCATAAGATTCTGCGACCAGCTGTCCTTTTAGCACGTACTCGCCGATGCCGACGACAGGTTGTGCGGGTCCTCCGACGTGCTGAGCGATCGGCAATACGAGCTGGTCCGGTACTGGCACAACCTGAATTTCCGCAGACGTAGACGTAGCTTTTTCGCCCGGCAGCCGCAGGCCGCCGTGTAGTTTACCCAGGTCATATGTGGCGGCGCCGGAACTCATCGTATTGGTACCATGCTGATGCAATCAACCGGGCAGGGCGCCACGCAAAGCTCGCAGCCTGTGCATTCGGATGCAATCACTGTGTGCATGAATTGATGTGCACCGGTAATGGCATCGACGGGGCAGGCATCTTTGCAATGTGTGCAGCCAATGCACTGGGCTTCCGCGATGAGCGCAACACTGGGCTCAGCCTTCGCATCCAGGAGCGGGCCGGGCTCGACGCCAAGCAGGTCGGCAATGCGCTGGACCGTGTCATCACCACCAGGTGGGCACAGATTGATCGCCGCCTCGCCGGTGACGATAGCCTGGGCATAAGGACGGCAGCCCGGATAACCGCACTGTGCGCATTGCGTTTGTGGCAGCAGGGCATCGACCTCTGCAACAATCTCCTCGGTATCGCCGGGCATTTGTCGTGACGCAAGGGTAAGCAATAAGCCCGCCGCGAGGGCGATTCCGGCAATAATCAGAATAGCGATGGCTGTCGATGTCCACATTATCGGTCAGAGTCTCGCCATCCCGGAAAAACCCATGAAAGCCAGCGACATGATGCCAGCGGTCATGAGTGCGATTGCGGTACCTTGAAAAGGCCGTGGAATATCAGCGGCCTGCAGTCTTTCCCGAATCGCCGCAAACAGCACCAGTACCAGCGCAAATCCGCCCGCAGCGCCGAAACCGTAGAATACGGATTGCACAAATCCCTCCGCCTCGCGCACATTCAGCAGCGCGACGCCAAGCACGGCGCAGTTGGTTGCGATCAACGGGATATAGATGCCCAAAAGCTGGTGCAGGAGCGGACTCAGTCTCCGTACCATGATTTCAGTGAATTGAACGCTTGCGGCAATGACGAGTATGAAGCTGATGGTCTTCAGGTACTCGAGCTCGAGCGGAACAAGCACGTATTCGTGCATGAGATACGCAATCGCAGACGACAGGGTCAGCACGAACGCGGTCGCCATCGACATGCCGAATGCGGCCTCGAGGTTTTTCGAGACGCCCATGAAAGGGCACAGTCCGAGAAACCGGACCAACAGAAAATTGTTGACCAGCACGGTGCCAACGATGATGAGAATCAGGTCTGCCATTGTGGGCTTATTGTAAAAGGTGTGGCCGGCTATGACACCTTTATGGCGCTTTAAGTTGCTCCCTATTTAATCCGCATTCCGGGGGTGGCACCTGAATCAGCCGACAGCAGGAAAATCTCCTCGCCACCGGGGCCTGCCGCCAGAACCATGCCTTCCGACATCCCGAAACGCATCTTTCGCGGCTTGAGATTGGCGACGGCGACGACGAGGCGGCCTGTCAGTTCATCTGGATCATAGGCGGATTTAATACCGGCAAAGACCTGCCTTGAGCTGTCACCGAGATTCAAGGTCAGTCGCAATAATTTGTCGGCGCCCTCCACGGGCTCTGCTTTTTCGATCTTCGCAACGCGGAGGTCAACTTTCATGAAATCATCGATCGTGATCTCACTGCTGTCAGAGACCGTGTTCCCGGCCACCGGCGCACCGTTTGTTGCTTTGGATTGCTCTACCATTCTTGCTACCTGTTCGGGTTCTACTCTCGTTAAAAGTGGTTTGAATCGCGACACCGCCGTGTCAAGTAGTGGCTGCTGAGCTGAATCCCAATGCCAACTGTCCTCGGAAAAAAATTCGCGTGTTTTTGCAGCCAGCTGCGGCACAACCGGCGTCAGATAGATCATCAGCGTACGGAAGAGATTCAGCCCCTGCGTGCACACGAGCTGCACGTCGTCCGCCTGGTCATCGTTCTTGACCATCACCCAGGGCTTCCTGGCTTCGATATAGCGATTTGCCTGGTCAGCGAGCGCCATGATTACGCGCATGGCTTTGGAATACTCCCGGCGTTCGTAATGTTCAGCAATCGTGTCAGCCGCTGCCGCGAATTCCGCGAACTGATCCGGATCGTCAAGTGTCGTAGCGAGCTGACCGTCGAAGCGCTTGCTGATGAAACCGGCACAACGGCTCGCGATGTTAACCAGCTTACCAACCAGGTCGGAATTGACCCTGGCAATAAAGTCATCGAGGTTGAGATCGATATCGTCCATGCCCGGCCCCAATTTGGCGGCATAGTAATAACGAAGGTGGTTGTGATTGATGTTGTCCAGAAAAGTGCGGGCATTGATGAAAGTGCCGCGCGACTTCGACATTTTCTTGCCGTTGACGGTCAGGAAACCGTGCGCGAATACGCTGGTCGGTGTCCGAAAGCCAGCGCCTTCGAGCACCGCCGGCCAGAACAGGGTATGGAAGTAGACGATATCTTTGCCAATGAAGTGATAAGTTTCCGTGTCGTGTCCCGGCGACCAGTATTCCTCAAAATCGATCTCTGCGTGGGCATTGCAATACTGCAGGAAGCTGGCGAGGTAACCCACCGGCGCATCCAGCCAGACGTAGAAATATTTATCTGTCGTTCCGGGAATCTGAAACCCAAAATAGGGAGCGTCTCTTGATATGTCCCAGTCCTGCAGACCGGTCTCGAACCATTCTGCAAGCTTACTGGTAATGTTCTGGTGCAGATTGGCGGATTTCATCCAGGCCCGCAGACGGTCTTCGAATGCGCTGAGTTTGAAAAAATAGTGTTCTGATTCCTTCCAGATGGGCCTGCTGTCGGACAAAATCGATACAGGATCGATCAGGTCATTCGGCGTATAGGTGGCACCGCAGTTCTCGCATGCGTCACCATACTGATCTTCAGTCTTGCATCGCGGGCAGATTCCCTTGACGAACCGATCAGGCAGGAACATCTGTTCTCGCTCGTCGAAGGCCTGTTCGATCGTCTTGGTGTAGATATGACCTGCATCGCGAAGCGCCTCAAAAATCCGGCAGACGAGCTGTTCGTTCTCATCAGAATGCGTCGTGTGAAAATTGTCGAAATCGACATCAAATGCCTGCAAATCTTCGTACTGCACTTTCGCGGCGCGGGTCACAAGCTGCTCTGGCGTGATACCTTCCTGGCGCGCCTTGATCATGATCGGCGTGCCGTGCGCATCTGCAGCGCAGACATAGGTGCACAGGTGCCCGCGGAGCTTCTGAAACCTGGCCCAGATATCCGACTGGATGTACTCGACGAGATGCCCCATATGAATGTCTCCATTCGCATAGGGCAATGCGCTGGACACCATTATTTTACGTATGTCTTTGGTCATGCTGCACTGAGGTTCAAAACACGAGGTCGCGGCGCATTATGCCATGCCGGCGCTTACCGGGTTGATTTGATTGGGCGTTGGACTAAGCGGTTTCCGACTGTGCGAGTTCTTCTTCCTCTTCCACCAGTCGCTTGAATACCTGCTTGTTGTTGGACTGCTGGTAGGCCTCCAGGGCGCCAATGCGGTTCTTCCTGACAAGATCCATCAATGCCGTATCCATCGTCTGCATTCCATTGGCACCGCCACTTTGCATCGCGGTTTCCAGCTGCTCCAGTTTGCCCTGCCGGATGAGATTGGCGACTGCCGGCGTATTCACCATGATTTCCAGCGCAGCCACCCGACCGGGCTCATCCTTCGTAGGCAGCAGTTGTTGGGAAATGACGCCGCGAAGGGATGTCGAAAGCATGGTTCGAATATGGCTCTGCTTGTCCGACGGAAACGTATTGACGATTCGGTCAACGGTTTGACCTGCGCCGTTCGTATGCAGCGTTCCCATGACCAGAATTCCCATCTCGGCAGCGGTTACTGCAGCAGAAATTGTTTCCAGGTCCCGTAGCTCGCCGACAAGAATAACGTCCGGGTCTTCGCGTAGCGCCGAGTGCAAAGCTTCCGCGAAACTATGGGTATGTAATCCCACTTCTCGTTGACTGATCAGGCACCCTTTTCGTTCGTGCACGAATTCGATCGGATCCTCCACGGTGAGAATGTGACCCTTCATGCGAATATTCATGGCATCGACCATCGCTGCGAGCGTTGTCGATTTTCCAGAGCCCGTCTTGCCGGTGACGAGAATCATTCCCTGTGACTGCCTGCACAGATTCCTCACGGCCAGCGGCATACCGAGGTCATCGAGGGTCAGCGCTTTCGATGGAATCGCACGCATGACGGCGCCAATCCCATTCAGGTGTCGCATCACGTTCACCCTGAATCGTGATACGCCCTCGATTTCGTACGCAAAATCGACCGCATCGTCTTTTTCGAAATCGCGTTGCATGGTGCCGCTCATGATTTCGTAGAGCGCCTCTTTGACGAAATCGATACTCAACAACTGGTCGTTTAATAAGTTCAATGATCCGTGAATACGAACGCGCGGCGGGTCGCCGGAAATAAAATGCAGGTCCGAACTATTCTTTGCCAGCGCATCCTGCAGGAAAATATCAATTCTGTTCACACGATATCTCCGGTTTCGACCAGCGCGGAGTCGCTGCTGTCAATGACAGGAAGGATATTGGAATCGCTGACAAAACGTTGAAACTGCTTCTTGTCGAGAGCGTGTCGAAAGGCATCCTCAGGATCGACTTCTTTCGCCTCTATCGCAGCGAGTAATGCCTGATCCATGAGTTGCATGCCGACGTCAGCGCCCATCTGCAGTTGCGAAGGAATCTGGTGCGACTGATCAGTCATGATCAATTTTGAAATGGCGCGGTTGTTTACCAGGATTTCCATGACCGCCTTACGTCCCCGGCCATCGGGCGTTTTAACCAGCACCTGGCTAACGACGGCCTTGAGGCTCTGTGAGAGAAAGCTCTTTGTTTGTTCACGAAGGTCTCCGGGAAGTGCATCGATTACCCGGTCAATTGTCTTGACGGCGCTTGTCGTATGCAGCGTGCCAAGTACAAGGTGTCCCGTCTCGGCTGCAGTCATCGCCATGGAAATCGTATCCGCATCGCGCATCTCACCGACGAGTACAACGTCCGGATCCTCGCGCATCGCTGATCGGACGCCATCCGCGAAGCTCGTAAGATGCGTGCCCAGTTCTCGCTGAATGACCTGGCTGTTCTTGCTCGGATGAACAAACTCGATCGGATCTTCGAGGCTGATGATATTCAGGCTGCGTGTGCTATTGAGATGGTCGATCATCGCGGCAAGGGTCGTCGATTTGCCGGTACCGGTAGAACCGGTGACCAGAACCATGCCCTGGTGATAGTCGCAAAAATCGCGAATGACGTCTGGTACGTTGAGCTTTTCCAGCGTCGGGACTTCATTCGGAATGTACCGAAACACCGCGCCTACACCGGTATCCTTGTGGAACAGGTTAACTCGAAAACGGGCACCTTCTTCCGCGACGTAAGAGAAATCAAGGTCCTTGCCGGTGTAGAAGGTATCTTTCTGCGAGTCGCTCAGGATTTCGGTCACGTAGCTTTCGAGCTCCGTGTCGGCGAGTTCTCTGAATTTGATCGGCATCAAATCACCGTTCATGCGCAGCATCGGCGGGATGCCTACGGCGAGATGCACATCTGAACAGCCCTGTGCGAGCCCAAGCTTTAAAAACGAATCAATGCGTGGCATGGCAATCCTGCTTCCAGGGGTCAATTACGCCCATAAATCATAGGTTTGGACGTATCCTAGGCGGAATCAGGTGATCACGCCAGTGCGTTGGCGCACATTTTGGCCGACAGACCCGGCCGCAAGGGATTTAGAGCTGAATTTCGGTCAGGGCGTCCATCAATTCGTCCATCGACTGGTAACGTTTGGACTTGTCCACAGACATGGCTTTGGCGATCAGGGCCGCGTAATCGTCAGGTACTTCCGGGTTCACTTCCTGGCAAAGCTTGGCTTTGCCCTGTACATGTTGATACATGACGGACATATGATCACCGCGGCTGTAAGGTGGTATACCAGTGACCATCTCGTACATGATGACGCCAATACTGTAGATATCCGCGGCCTCATCAACTTTCTTTCCAAGAATCTGTTCCGGCGCCATGTATTTCGGAGAACCAATCACGTAGCCAGTCTTGGTCAGCTGCGTATCACCACTGCTGGCGGCGGCCGCAACGCCAAAGTCCACAATCTTCAGCAGACCGACCTCGTTGACGAGAATATTCGCCGGCTTCAGATCGCGATGAATGACGCCGGCCTGATGGGCGACTGCCATTCCCGTTGCCATATCCATTGAGAACTGCAGCGCCTTTTCGAAGGCCATGGGCGTATTGTCGGGGATTTCGCCGCTGAGTGTATGCGATGGGAAATATTCCATGGATATCGCGTAGGCACCCTGCAAATGCAGGAAGTCATAAATTCGAATGACGTTCTTGTGCGTGATCATGCGTGAGTAGCGCAGTTCGTGCACAAAGCGCTTCATCATCTCTTCGTCGGACGAAACGTTCGGGTTCAGGAATTTGAGAATAAGGCGCTCATCGACGACCTGATCCTGCATAAGCAGCACGGTGCCGAATGCGCCTTTGCCTATCTTCTCGATATATTTATAGCGGCCCTCAATGATGTCACCAGGCTCCAGCTTCGCGATATCGAGCACAGGAGACATTTGTTCCGGCAAGATCTCATTTTCCGCAGTTCGCTCGATTTTCTTTTGCGCACTGATCAGTTTCTCGAGTTCTTCATTCTCAAGCAGCAGCGTCTTGGTGTGGTCCGACATTTTTTCGGCGCGCATGTTTTCGGCCAGAACGCTCTCCGAAAATTTTGCGTCAATCTCTTTTATCGCTATGTCGGCGTTGTTGACGATTGTTCGATCGTCTGACTCCTTGATCTTGTGCAGTACGCTACGCACGGTGTCAGCATGTTCTGCATCCGCAAGGTGAGAGATGGCCTTGATGGCTTCAACCTGAATTTCCCTTTCGGTTCGATTCAGCAACGGCAGGATTTTCGAAATCACGTCGGCGTTGCCAAGTTTGCCTATCGCACGGACTATGACAGTGTCGGATTTTCCGCCCTTACCAAGCATTTCAAGTAGTTTTGGTAGTGCCTCCTTGCTGCCCATCTGCGCAAGTGCATCAACGGCCCGTTCACGTACCCACCAGTCGCTGTCGTCAGTTGCCTTCATCAGCGCCGCAACAGCTGACTCATCTTTCACGGAATTCAGTATTTCAATAGCCGTTCGGCGAATGTCTTCATCTTTGTCCGTTATGAGTTGCAGAACAGAATTGACAACTTTCGGTCCACCGATTTCTGCCAGCGCGTCTCCGGCGCGGGCACGCACCCACCAGTCATCGTCCTTGATGGCCTGAAACAATTCCTTGACCGAATTCGGATCGCCAATTTCGTTAAGAACTTCTACCGCAGAGCGACGCGTGTACTCCGATTCGTCTTTCAATGCCTCGACCAGATACCGAACCGTATCGGGGTGATTTATCTTGACGATTACATCAACGGCTTTGTTTTGCACTTCAATATCGGGGTCCTGCAGGCGCGCCGCCACCTTATCGATATTGATCGGACCCTCGCGTTTCGCGAGGGACGAAAGTGCCGCACTGCGCACCATTCGGTTGGTATCATTCAGCTGCATCTCCAGCGCCCGATTAATGTCGTCGCGCTGGAATCTGGACAACAGGTTCATCAGGTGAATCTTGATGGCAGGGTCCTTGCCGCCCATGCGGTTGATGAGGTCCGGCACCATCTCCGGAGACACCACGTCTTCGATAATCGCGAAGAGTGCCGTCTTCTCCTTGGGGTCCAGTTCATAGGCGCGCCGCAGGAGGTCGTGCACGCTCAGATTTTTCTTGTGTACTTTGAGCACCTCGATGAGGGCCGGTTTCGAAACCTCCTTGTCATCAAAAAACTCGAGCAGCGCGTTCGCGTTGTAGTTGTTACTGCTGGACAGAGCCCAGGCCGTTCCCGAAACGACGCGTTCGCCGCCGTCCGCGAGGCCCTCCCTGAAATACTTGAGTGTCTTGTCGTTTACATAGCTTGACAGTATGTCGACGAAAACCATGGTATGGCTCTTGTCGCTCATCGCGAGGGCGTCGATGACTCGCGGAATGACCTTGGGACCGATCTTTTTGAGGCGCTCGATCAGTTTTTGCGCCGAGCGGCTATCGGTATCTGATTCGCTGGTCAGTTGCCCGATCAGCTGATCGGCGCGAAATCCGCCCAGGATGGCCATCAGGAATCGTCCGGCATGGAGGGCAGACTATTGATCCCGAAAAAGGCATGCGCGATCGACAGATAGGCAGATACGACGCGGGCAGCATCCGTCGCCGCTGAATGTACGATCTGATCCTTGATTTCCAACGCCATCTAGTCTGGTATCGCTTTTGCCCAAGCGCTCTTATGGATTTAGTCGCCTTATGGCAAATCCGCTGTCGCTTCCGTACCCAATTGGTTCGATATTATGCCACATAGACTGCCGCTCGAAATGTGAACTGCGGATGATCTGGGCAAGCGGAATTTCCACAATCCCTTGCAGCCATTGGCCTAATCTGTGGGTACAATACCGGCTCCGGACGCTGCTACCTGCATCCTTTGCGGCAATTTAACCTGATTCAAACAAATGAAACGAGACTGTGTCAGCAGATAAACTTCACAAAAAAGCGCTTCAAACCCTTTCAGTGCCTGGCGTGGAATACCCGCTTGGCGACGTCGGCAAAGTGTCTGAAGTCAGCCTGGAGCAGGGCCTGGCGAAGGTGTGTGTCGAACTTGGCTTTCCCGCTGCGGAAATCGAAAGCGACCTGGTGGACGCGATTCGCGAATTGCTGCTCGCAGACGACGAGATCAGCGATGTGCAGGTTGAGGTGACCACTAGAATTACTGCCCACGGCGTCCAGCGAAACCTCAAACCAATGGAGAATGTGCGCAACATTATTGCGATTGCATCGGGTAAGGGTGGGGTCGGGAAGTCGACGACGGCTGTAAACCTCGCCCTAGCGCTGGCCCGGGAGGGCGCAAGCGTTGGTATTCTCGATGCGGATATCTATGGCCCGAGCATTCCGCTGATGCTGGGCGTGGCAGGCGAGCGGCCGACCAGTGATGACGGTGAATCGATGAATCCGCCACGCGCACACGGTCTGCAGGTGATGTCGATCGGATTTCTGATCGACCCGGATCAACCGATGGTCTGGCGTGGTCCGATGGTCACGCAGGCGTTGAACCAGATGTTGCAGCAGACCCGTTGGTCTGACCTTGACTATCTGATCGTCGATATGCCGCCCGGAACGGGCGATATTCAGTTGACGCTTTCGCAACAGGTGCCAGTCAGCGGGGCAGTGATCGTGACGACGCCGCAGGATATCGCTTTGCTGGATGCACGGAAGGGTCTGCAAATGTTCCGCAAGGTGAACGTGCCGGTATTGGGCATAGTCGAGAATATGAGCATACACATTTGCACCAACTGTGGTCATGAAGAGCCACTGTTTGGCAGCGGGGGTGGATCTGGCATGGCTGCAGAGTATGACGTCGACTTGCTGGGCCAGCTGCCGCTCGATCTGCGAATTCGCGAGCAGGCTGACGGTGGGCGGCCGAGCGTGGTTGCGGAGCCCGGGGAAGCGCCGGCGCAGGCGTATCTGCGAACGGCCAGGCGGATGGCGGCAAGGCTGGCCATGCAGGGTAAAGACTACAGCGCTAAATTCCCCAAGATAGTTGTTGAGGAAACCTGATAGTGGCCATTATTGAGCGGCGCAGGACGGCGACGGAATGAGTATCAAAGCAGATCACTGGATTCGAAAAATGGCGTCCGAACACGCCATGATCGAACCCTTCGAACCGGGGCAGGTACGCGAGCGAAATGGCGAGCGCATCGTCTCCTACGGGACATCGAGCTACGGATACGATGTCCGCTGCGCCGACGAATTCAAGATATTCACGAACATAGAGTCGACGCTTGTTGACCCCAAGGCATTTGACGAATCGAGTTTTGTGGATAAGAAAAGCGATGTCTGTGTCATCCCGCCAAATTCGTTCGCCCTGGCGCGGACCGTGGAGTACTTTCGGATACCGCGTAGCGTATTGACGATCTGTCTTGGCAAATCTACTTACGCGCGGTGTGGAATCATTGTCAACGTGACCCCGCTGGAACCCGAATGGGAAGGGCATGTGACGCTGGAATTCTCGAACACGACCCCGCTTCCGGCAAAGATTTACGCGCATGAGGGCGTTGCTCAGATGTTGTTCTTCGAGGCAGACGAGGAATGCGAAGTCTCTTATGGCGACAGAGGCGGCAAGTACCAGGGGCAGCAGGGCGTAACGCTTCCCAGGGCCTGATCTAACGCCACCCGTCCCATGCCCCGGAAAGGGAAATAGCATCTAGTTCTTGAACTCCAGTGGCACCAGAAGTGGCTCGCCGTCCATCCACGCATGACCATCCCGGAATTGCAGCCGCCCGGAAACAAACAGCGAGACGGCTTGCGGATAAATCCGATGCTCAATATCCAGAACCCGCGCAGCGAGTGTTTCCGGCGAGTCGTCCGGCAGTACCGGTACGCGGCCCTGCAGAACACGGGGACCACCGTCCAGCTGTTCAGTCGCGAAGTGAACGGTGCTGCCATGCCATCGCTCACCGGCATCGATGGCGCGTTCATGCGTGTTCAGGCCACGATATTTCGGCAGTAGCGAAGGGTGAATGTTGAAGATCTTTCCCGCGAACTGTTCGATAAATACAGGCGTCAGGATGCGCATGAAACCTGCCAGTATGACGATATCCACAGCGTAAGGCGCCAGCGTCTCGATGAGCGCTGCGTCAAATGCTTCACGATCAGGATAGGCCCGATGATCTACGCATGTGGTTGGAATCCCGGCTTTTTCCGCTCGCGCGAGTCCGCCGGCGGTGGCCCGGTTACTGAGGACGACGCTCAGTTTGAGGTCAAGCTCGCCGGCCGCTACGGCGTCGATGAAAGCCTGCAGATTGGTGCCGCCACCCGAAATCAGAACGGCAGCTGATATAAACTGGCTCATGAATTACCGGGTCAAACGTACGCAACCGGTCCCGCACCGGCGGCAACACGACCGAGAAGCCAGGCGCTCTCGCCAGCGGCGTTCAGCATCTCGATTGCGTCACTGGCGTGATCAACGCCAACGACGGCGACCATTCCCACACCGCAGTTGAAAGTGCGGCGCATCTCCTCGGTATCGATACGTCCCGACGCCTGCAACCAGTCAAAAATCGGCGGCTGCCGCCAACTATTGACGTCGATTTCGGCATGCAGATCCCCGGCAAGAATTCGCGGTATGTTTTCCGTGATGCCGCCCCCTGTGATATGTGCAAGTCCCTTGACTGAAACGCTCGACATCAGCTGTAAGATCGACTGCACGTAAATGCGCGTCGGCTTGATCAGGAGTGATTCTGCCGGCATGCCGTTAACGTCGCGATTCTCCGCAACCTCGAGAATCTTTCGAACAAGCGAATAACCGTTGGAATGCGGACCACTGGAGGCGAGGGCGACAATGGCATCGCCGGTGCTAATCGCAGAGCCATCAATCAACTGGCTCTTCTCAACGGCACCGACACAGAAGCCCGCAAGGTCGTACTCCCCGTCTGCATACATGTCCGGCATTTCGGCGGTCTCGCCACCGATCAATGCCGCGCCTGCCTGCTGGCAACCATCAGCGATGCCGCTGACGACGGCCGCAGCGATATCGGTATCCAACCGTCCGCAAGCAAAATAATCCAGGAAAAACAACGGCTCGGCGCCCTGAACCAGCACATCATTGACGCACATGGCCACCAGGTCAATGCCGATCGTGTCGTGAATCTGAGTGCGCTGGGCCAGTTTAAGCTTCGTGCCAACGCCATCGGTGCCGGACACCAGCACGGGTTCCCGGTAGCGGTCCGGCGGTATGGCAAACAAACCGCCAAATCCGCCCAGTCCTGCCAGGACCTCAGGGCGTCGTGTCCTGGCGACCATGGGCTTGATTCGCTCAACAAGCGCATTGCCGGCGTCTATATCGACGCCGGAATCTTTGTACGTTAGTGGTTTTGTTGTCATGCTTGCCGTTCTTGGGTCGCCTGTATGTCGGCGCCGGCCGAACACGTGAGATCAAGGCGTTGCCAACATAATAGAGTGGCAATTCCTGTGAGGGCGATATAATAGAGCTTCGGCAGGTATCGCGAAACCACCCATTTCAGGCCCTGACGGGCCGGGTAGATTAAATGCACAAAAAATCAGTCATTCCGGGCACGATTCGCAGTCAAAGCGCGCGCGATGCGTTCGTTGTTATTGTGTTCCTTGTTGCGGCAGTCACCGGGTTGGCGAGGCCTGCAACTGCCGTGGAGATGACGTCGCTCTATACCGTTGATGTGCCTCTGGATCCCAACGAATCGAACGCGCGCCGTACGGCGTATCGTGTGGCGCTCACTGAGGTGCTGATTCGCATGACGGGTTCCACGGGAATTGCCGAGTCAGAAGAGTTAATGTCTATGTTTCCAAATCCGGAGCGCTATGTCCGGCAATTTCAGCCTGGTCCGGACGACACCTTGATCGTGTCCCTGTATGGAGAGGAAATCGAGCGGGTTTTACGTCAGGCAGGCGCCCCGATCTGGGGTGCCGATCGCCCATTGACCCTGATCTGGCTGGCCGTCGACCGGGGCATGGGAGAGCGAGAAATCGTTGGTGCCGATGATCAGGGCCGGGCATATGGCGTTTCCCCCTTAGCGAACGATCGCAATGAAATGTTGCGCGATCGGGTTAAGGAAGTTGCTACCAGGCGTGGAATTCCGGTTGCGTTCCCCTTACTGGATACAACTGACCTGGCGAGCGTCAGTTTCAGCGATATCTGGGGTGGCTTTGATGAACAGCTGATAGCCGCGTCGCAACGCTATGAGGCATCGTCCGTAATCGTCGGGCGCATAAGGCCAGAAACCCCGCAAGCGCACCGGTGGACGTGGTATCGGGACGGCCAGCGGCAGGACTGGAGCGGCGAGCCGGAGGAGGCCATCAATCTGCTGGCTGATTCAATTGCTGCCACGGATGCATTAGCCGGGAATGACCTGGGTGAATCCATGCAGCTAACAATTTCCGGCATCAGTTCCGTCAAAGACTACGGTCAGGTGCAACAGTATATGGAGGGTCTGCGCGTTCTGGATCGCTTGATGATCAAGACGGTAGATGCAGACAGAATCACGTACGAGGTTGAAGTTCGCGGCGGCGCGGACCGTCTGCGCGCTGCGCTTGCGCTGAGCGGCATCCTGGTTCCGGTCGAGTCGGCAGGCGCCATCGATCCGGATCCATATGCCTATGACAGCAAACCGGTCGGTAGTCGAATGCGCGAACCAGGCGATGGTCGCTCGTTCGATTACTTTTTTCGTCGGAACGAAAGGCGGATTATCAACAGGGACGTGGTCCCGAATTAAGACGTAGCCGAAATCCAGAAATCCAAATATATGTCATTACGCTGGTTGCCAAACGCAATTTCCCTGATGCGCATCGCGATGATTGCGCCAATCCTCATGTATATCGTGCAGGGACGCTACGGCTTGGCGCTCATCTTGTTTTTCATTGCGGGTTTCTCAGATGGGGTAGACGGCTTCCTCGCCAAACGCTTTGACTGGCACACGCGCATTGGCGCGCTCCTGGACCCCATCGCCGACAAATTGCTGGTTGGCGGTACCTTCATCACGCTGGTGATTACGGGTTTGATTCCTGTCTGGATGGCGGCACTCGTTGTTGTCCGTGATGTCGTCATTGTAGGGGGTGCAACGGTCTACAATTTCCTGATAAGGCCGGTAGAGGGTGAGCCGACCAGGATCAGCAAGCTCAATACCGCCCTGCAATTGCTCTTTATCGTGTTTGTGCTAAGTCGCGCTGGTTTCGGCTGGCCGGACAAGATTGCGATCACCATCATCGGCGCCAGCGTGGTCGTCACTATCGTGATAAGTGGAATTGACTATGTTTGGTCATGGGCGAGGCGCGCGAAACAGGCGGGCGAGCCGGGCGATGGCAAGTCAGGCGGGGGCAAGTCAGACGATCAATCGAGCGAATCCGAATTATGACGCAGCAAACACTGGTGGGTAACACTTTAAGAAATAACTGGATGATTGCCATTGCGTTGGTTGGCTGGCTCTTGTGGCTGTTGGCCCCGGTTCTCACGCCATTTATTGCCGCGGCATTGCTTGCCTATATTGGTGACCCGCTGGCGGATCGACTGCAGAGATTGAAGTTGCCGCGAACCCTGGCAGTGGCCATGGTATTCCTCCTGACATTCGCGGGAATTGCCTTGCTCGTGTTACTGGTCGTGCCACTGATTAGTACGCAGGTTTCCGCACTCCTGACAGCACTACCGGGCATCGTGACGCAGGCGGAGCAGGTGTGGCTTCCCAACGTGACCGACTTCCTTGGTATCGAAGCTGGCGAAGATATCGGCATCGGTGCCTTTGTCGCGCGTTACAGTGACATGGCCGGCAGCTGGGGTGCGACGGTTCTCATGTCCGTCGGTCGATCGGGTGGGGCACTTGCAGCTGCTGTCATCAGCCTGTTCCTGATTCCGATCCTGACGTTTTACCTCTTGCGTGACTGGGACCAGATCATCCGCAGCTTCGGTGCCCTCGTTCCTGAAAAACAGCGAGAGACTGTTTTCAGACTGGCTCGCGAGACGGATGAAGCACTCGGTGCGTTCCTGCGCGGCCAGATTATGGTCATGTTCGCGCTGGCTATTATCTACTCGTCCGGCCTGAGCCTGGTCGGCCTGCAGTTTGCGATTGCCATTGGTGTCGTGGCGGGGCTGGTCAGTTTCGTTCCTTATCTCGGTTTTGTGTTTGGAATCGGGCTTGCGGGTCTTACTGTAATTCTGGAGCCCGACCCACTCTTGCGGCTGGTTGGAGTCATTGCCACATTTTCAATTGGCCAGTTTATTGAAGGTTCTGTGCTGACGCCGAAGCTGGTTGGAGACAAAATCGGCTTGCATCCGGTCATTGTGATCTTTGCAGTTGCCGCCGGCGGTCAGCTTTTCGGATTTTTCGGTATCCTGCTGGCATTGCCCGCCGCGGCAGTCCTCTCGGTTCTGGTCAGATTTGCCTACCGCAGATATCTTGCAGAACATCCAGCGCCTGAAAATCTGATGAGCACGTCAGAAGAACCTCAACCGGATGCTGAGACTTGAGTCAGCTCGCGCTGCCGCTGAAGTTGCAGGACCATGCCGTATTTGAGAGCTTCCTGGCGACCGGCAATGAGGCAATGGTGGCGTTTCTGGAGGACCTGAGCACCAATCCGGCTGGCCCCGGTGCATGGTTGCGCGGCCTGCATTCGACCGGCAAGACCCATCTTTTGCAGGCGGTATGTGAGCGTGCCAGTGACCGCGCGCAGTTCTTGCCTGTCGCGAGCTTTATCGACGTCGGCCCGGACATACTGGAAGGCTTGTCAAGCAGACAGTTCGTCTGCCTCGATGATGTCGACCGGGTCAGCGGCCGCGAAGACTGGGAGCTCGCGCTTTTCAGCCTGTTTAACGCGCTGAGCGAAACAGGGGGCGTCCTGGTCTGTTCAGCATCTGCGGCTCCCCGGGACTGTGGATTTGTCCTGCCGGACCTGGTGAGTCGTTTTTCCCGACTGCCACTGTTCAAGATCAATGCGCTGGAAGATGCCAAACGAATCGAGGCACTGCAACTACGTGCGCGGCATCGCGGACTGGACCTGCCCGGTGATGCGGCGAAATACCTGTTGCACCGTAGTTCACGGGATATGGCCAGCCTGTACGGACTCCTCGACAAACTGGACTCTGAAAGTCTGATCGCAAAACGCCGCCTGACGATTCCTTTTGTCCGGGAGGTCCTCGCGCTTGGTCAGGCCGGCAGCAAGCGCCTCTGAGCGGGAATCCTGGCTCAGGTGTGCGCCAGTTTTAGCGCGACCTGCGCCACGCGTTTGCCGAGCGCCTGCGCAAGTGTTTTCTCCGTCGCCGACAATGCATCTGAATCCCGGCTCCAGGTCACATGGCTGGCGCCATACGGTGTGCCACCCGTTGTTGTCGTGGACAGCGCTTCTTCCGAATAGGGTATTCCGACCAGCAGCATTCCATGATGGATCAACGGCAATGCCATCGTTAGCAGTGTTGTTTCCTGACCCCCATGCAGCGAAGACGTAGATGTAAAAACGCCGGCGGGTTTGCCACTTAATGTGCCGTTAACCCAGGCGCTGCCCGTGCCATCAAGAAAGTACTTGAGCGAGGCTGCCATATTGCCAAAACGGGTCGGGCTACCGAGCAACAGACCGGCGCATTCCTGCAAATCGGTATTAGTCGCGTATGGCGGTCCGGCTGGTGGGACGTCGGACTCCGTTGATTCTGTGACGCTGGAGACGGCGGGAACGGTTCTAAGTCGGGCGGCAGCACCCGTGACCGAGTCAACCCCGCTGCAAACTTCCCTGGCCAGGCTTTCTGTCGCTCCGAATCGCGAGTAATAGAGGACCAGGATTTCCTTCATGGCTCGAGTAACGCAAGGACGTTTTCAGGGGGTCGACCGACGACGGCACGTTGACCGGCTGCATCAACGACAATGGGTCGCTCTAAGACCTTTGGATGATCCCGCAACCAGGATGCGAGCGCTTTTGCATCAGTCAGCGGAATGCTGTCGCCGGCGTTTCGAAAATCCTCTTCGCCGCGGCGCAGAAGATCAGCGAGTGGTACGCCGATCAGCTTTGCTGCGTGCAGCAACGTCTCTGCGTCCGGCGGTGTCACCAGGTATTCGACGATTGTTGGTGATATGCCATGGGATTCAATTATCTCTAAGGTTTTCCGTGACTTGGAGCATCTTGGGTTGTGGTAGATGGTCAGGCTCATCGGGGTTTTAATGACCTCATGTGGTTTGTGACGATCGGCAACTCTAGCAGCAGATCGACTCCCCGTCAGTCAGGGTAGTGTTGCTTGACGCGGAGTGTCGGCGCTTGCTAGCGTTGCCGCGTGTATACGCCGCAAAAAATTGCCGGATTGGCACGCCATGCAGGCGTGGCGTGGCGCGGTATTCTTGCCGTTTTGTTGATTGCGCTGGGTGGTTGCCAGTCAGGTCCGCCGGTGCAGGAAATGAGTGATGCGCGGATGGCGATCGCTGTGGCTCGAGATGCCGGTGCGGCCCAGCTGGCGTCCGGTGATTTGCGTGCCGCCGAGTCGCTGCTGGACAGCGCCCAGAGAAGTCTCTCCCAGCGAGATTATTCCAAGGCCCGGTCCGACGCGATTGCGGCCAAGAATCGCGCGCTGGATGCATTGGAAAATGCCGAAAACGCGGACATCGCGGACCCACGACCCTGACAAAAATACCCGCAGTCCCGATGTTTAGTGGCCGAAATCGTGTGTCGTCAATTTAGGGTAACCGGTCGTGTGCAAGGCGTATTCTATCGCGATTCGACTCAGGCACGTGCCGCATCGCTGGGCCTTTGCGGGCATGCAATAAATCTGTCAGACGGTAGTGTCCAAGTTCGCGTTTGCGGTGCCGACCATCAGGTTGAGGAGCTTCAGTCATGGTTGTGGCATGGCCCGCAATTGGCTGACGTTCTTGAGGTGGAAGAGCAACGCATCGAGTGCTCGCGTCCGCGTCAATTCACAACGGGATAAATTCGAGTATCCCTACACCCTGAACCATTTCAGTCGAAGCTTATCGAGGACCTTGTTCGGATACTTGCGCTTTCCCAGGCTGCCGTTATAGCGACCAAGTGCGCGTGGCAGGTTGCCTTTCTCGATATCCAGGTAGTACTTCAGAATTGTGCATCCGAAGCGCAGGTTCGTTTCTATGTGCATGAGATTGTCGTTGGGTCGACCAATTTCAGCGAGCCAGAAAGGCATTATCTGCATCAGGCCGCGCGCACCGGCGACAGAGATCGCAAATCGATCGAAATTGCTTTCCACGTCGATAACGGCCAACACGAGTTCCGGTGGTAACTCGGCACGCGTCGCTTCGCGATGCACGCGTTGCAGTATTTCGATTCTTTCCCCAGGATCTTCAACCTGGCGGGCAAGTCGCGACGACATGTCAGTTAACCAGACCTGGGCATCGAAGTGATCATGAAAACTGTCGACTTCGTTGGCCGCCTGGCGCAGCAGGTTAATGAGCTCCGGATCAGGCTGCTCCTGTGCCAGCGCCGCTGGCTGCGACGCATAGATCAGAAAAGCCGTGATTATCGTTGCGAACCGCATGCATTTGATCCTGTCACGACAAGTAATCCCAACGTTTTCCGTTAATCAATAGTCTTCTAGCTTAACGACGACTCCAATAGCATATTGAGAGCGTCATCACGTTTCATCATACGCGATTCTTCATCACGCCGATGCCGGTATTCGAGTTCCCCGGCCTCCAGGCCGCGATCGCTGATCACGAGTCGGTGTGGAATTCCTATGAGCTCAGCATCTGCGAATTTGACACCAGGGCGCGCGTCGCGGTCGTCGAAAAGTACGTCGACACCACGATCGAGCAGTTCTTCATAAAGCGCTTCCGCCGCCGTGCGCAGAGGCTCTGAACGATGCATATTGATCGGTATCAACACCACGTCAAATGGCGTCAGCGGCTCGGGCCAGATAATGCCCCGCTCATCATGGTTCTGCTCGATGGCGGCGCCAACGATTCGCGTTACACCGATTCCGTAGCATCCCATTGCCATCGTAACGTCGTTACCGTCGTTGTCCTGAATCGATGCGTTCATCGCGTCAGAATAGTTGGTGCCGAGCTGGAAAATATGACCGACCTCAATGCCACGCGCGATCTGTAACACACCCTTACCGCCGGGGCTTGGATCGCCTTCGACGACGTTACGGATATCGACAGTTTCGGACATGTCAATATCACGTCCAAAATTTGCCCCGGTGTAATGCATGTCGACTTCGTTTGCTCCACATACGAAGTCGGACATAACTGCAGTTGCGTGATCAAAGTAGGTGGTAACTTTCAGACCTACAGGACCGGCAAAGCCAGGTTCGCAATCGGTTGCCTGTCGAACGGTCGCAGGATCCGCCATCGTTAGCGGCGCAGCGACGCCAGGCAGTTTCGCCGCCTTGATCGCATTCAGTTCGTGATCGCCGCGAAGAACCAATGCAACGGGACCTGTCTCACCCTCGACAATTAATGTTTTCAGAGTCTCTTCGGGGCGAACCTGTAAAAACTCCGCGAGTTCTTCGATCGTGCGGACATTTGGCGTGCTTTTCTTGTCGAGTTCGAGCGTCGGAGCAGGTGGCTTGCCGCCTGGTTTCAGCGTCGCGGCGGTTTCGACGTTGGATGCGAAATTGTCTTCGTCGCACCATGCAATAGCGTCTTCGCCGGAATCGGCGAGGACGTGAAACTCCTGTGAACGATTGCCACCAATTTCGCCGCTGTCGGCATCCACGACACGAAACTCAAGACCGAGCCGCTCAAATATGGCGGTGTAGGCTGCATGCATGACCTGGTAACCCTCCTCCAGGGAGGCATGATCTATGTGGAAGGAATAAGCGTCCTTCATGATGAATTCGCGTGCTCGCATCACACCAAACCGAGGCCTGATTTCATCGCGGAATTTCGTCTGAATCTGGTAGAAATTGATTGGCAACTGTTTGTAGCTGCGCAGCTCGCGACGAGCAATGTCTGTAATTACCTCTTCGTGGGTCGGGCCGAAGCAATAATCGCGCTTGTGTCGATCCTGCATGCGCAGCAGCAGATGGCCATATTTATCCCAACGCCCCGATTCCTGCCACAGCTCGGCTGGCTGGACTGCGGGCATCAGGAGTTCCAGGGCGCCGGCCCGGTCCATTTCCTCCCGCACAATTGCTTCCACCTTTCGCAGGACACGTAAGCCAATTGGCATCCAGGTGAACAGCCCGGACGCAAGGCGGCGTATCAGTCCGGCTCTCAGCATTAGCTGGTGACTGACAATTTCGGCGTCGGCCGGCGTGTCTCGCAAAGTACTTAGTCCAAACCTGGTAAAACGCATGTATGATCTGTTCCCGTTTGCAGTGGCGGGCGTATTCTACACGAGAGTTCAGGTAAGAAATCGCCTGAATAGCTTGCCGCGGGCAGGCTCGGTGCGGTGTTCAGGTACAGAACAGGAAATAGATAGTTTGAAGGGCAAGCGCAATCCATTCGTCGCCAATGAGGGCATTCCATTCCTGTTCGCCGCGCTCGCCGCGATCGTCGCATGTCTGCAATTCGGCCTTGCTTCATTTGCCGTCATTCCAGCGCTCCTCCTGCTCTGGTTCGTCCTGATTTTTCGAGATCCACGCCGCGCAATACCGGCAGTACCGCTGGGCGTTGTCAGTCCGGTCGACGGTATTGTGGTCGAAGTAGGTCTGACCGATAAGGGTGCATTGGGCGCGGAAGCCCACAAAATTCTCGTGCGCGTTGATAGTTTTGGCACGTATACGGCTCGCTGTCCTGCTGAGGGGAAGATCATGGATTTTCGTGCCGCAGTGACCGATACCGCTGTGGCAGGCGCGTGCACAGGTCTTTGGGTTCAGACCGACGAGGGTGACGACATCGTGCTGCAGTTTCATGGGCACCGTCTTGGCCTGGCGCCGCGTGCATTTCTGGGCTACGGCGAGCGGGTCGGACAAGGGCAGCGCTGTGCCTACTTGCGTCTTACCCGGCTGGCCGAAGTACAATTGCCGATCAATGGACGTGTAATGGTAGAGAAGGGCCAGCGGGTTTCCGCAGGTGTCGACGTGCTGGCTAAACTGCCGCACCCCTGAGGGGCCAGAGGCTCTTGCGAGGCGTTTTATGGCAGACGTAGGTGCAGAATCCCGGCGCCGCGCCTATCTCAAGGCGCTGGATATCGATGTGTACGCAATGCGCGGTGCAGATGCAGACAATCCTGAACCAGTGATCGAGACCGATGCAGTTGACGTCCCCGATCAGCCCGCCCCGGACTGGACTGCACTGCAAGCCAAAGTATCCGGCTGCACGCAGTGCACTTTACATAAGACCCGCACGCAGACCGTCTTTGGTGTTGGCAGTCACACGGCTGACTGGATGGTCGTCGGCGAGGCACCCGGCGCTGAAGAGGACAGACGGGGTGAGCCGTTTGTCGGCCGGGCAGGAAAGTTGCTGGATGAGATGCTGCGTGCCATTGGTCTTGCCCGCGAGACCGTGTACATCGCAAATATCCTGAAATGCAGGCCCCCCAACAATCGGGACCCGGCAAACGAAGAAGCCGATTCCTGTCGCCATTTCCTCGAACGGCAGATCGAACTGGTTGCCCCGAGGATAATTGTTGCAGTCGGCAGGATAGCGGCGCAGCGGCTATTGCAAACTGACGCGCCGCTCGGCCGGTTGCGTCAGCAAAAACACTACCTGTCCGATGGACAGATACCCGTTGTTGTGACGTATCATCCCGCTTATCTGCTTCGAAGTCCGACGCAGAAGCGAAAAGCGTGGCAAGACTTGTGTTTTGCGGCTGATTTGATGAACAAAGGCGCTCAATGATTACACCGGTACGAGAGATTCCCGCGCATCTCAGGGTGATGGCTCATGACGACATCGGGCTTGTTTCCGATATCGAGCGGCGGAGCTATGATTTTCCCTGGAGCCACGGTGTCTTCAGGGATTGCCTCCTGGCCGGGTACAATTGCATTGTCGTGGAGCGCGTCGATCGCGTAGTTGGTTACGCAATACTATCGGTCGCCGCGGGTGAGGCTCATATCCTGAATCTTTGCGTAGACCCGATGTACCGCGAACTCGGCTATGGTGAGCTTCTTCTCGATGAAATACTGGACGTCGCACAGTGCGAAGAGGTCAGGGAAGTATTTCTCGAGGTGCGGCCCTCGAACGAAATAGCGATTGACCTTTATCGAAAAAAGGGATTTCGCAACATCGCCAATCGGCCAGCCTACTACCAGGCGAGAGAGGGCCGTGAGGACGCCGCGGTCTTTTCAAAGGTAATGAAAAGAACCGGGTAGCGGGATACGCCTGCAACCGTTAAACTCCGGCCCCTTTGCGGCGGGTTCCCATGTCACCCATTCAGAAGGAAGTGAGCAGGAGGCGCACTTTCGCCATCATTTCTCACCCCGATGCGGGCAAGACAACGCTTACCGAGAAGCTGTTGCTTTATGGTGGCGCCATCAATATGGCGGGTACCGTAAAAGGGCGTAAAGCCAGTCGGCACGCGACGTCAGACTGGATGGCACTTGAGCAGCAGCGCGGCATCTCGGTTACCTCGTCAGTAATGCAATTTCCTTACCGGGATCGGGTAGTTAATCTTCTTGATACGCCCGGGCACGAAGATTTCTCCGAAGATACCTATCGCACGTTGACCGCCGTCGATTCGGCACTGATGGTTATTGATTGTGCCAAGGGTGTCGAGAAACGGACCGTCAAACTGATGGAAGTCTGCCGCCTGCGCGATACGCCGATCATGACTTTCATAAACAAGCTGGATCGTGAGGGTCGGGAACCCGTTGATTTGCTCGATGAAATCGAGTCCGTGCTTGGAATCGCGTGCTCACCGATCACCTGGCCAATCGGCATGGGCCGGTCGCTGAAAGGTGTGTACCATTTGTTGCATGATCGCATCTATCTCTATTCGGCCGCCGGCCGCGAAAAGGCGTCGACGATCGATGTTATCGATGGCCTGCAGTCGCATCAGGCGGACGAAATTCTGGGTGACGATGCGCAAAGATTTCGCGATGAGGTCGCACTCGTCAAAGGCGCATGTCCGGAGTTCGACATAGCTGCGTATCTTGACGCGAAACAAACTCCTGTTTTTTTTGGCTCGGCAATCTCCAACTTTGGCGTTCGAGAGTTATTGGACGAATTCGTCGAGCATGCGCCGGCGCCGGCGCCCCGGGATAGTGATACGCGGCTGGTTCAGCCAGATGAGGAAGACCTGACCGGTTTTGTGTTCAAGATCCAGGCAAACATGGATCCCGGGCATCGCGACCGCATTGCGTTCATGCGGATCTGTTCGGGCGAATACAAGAAGAACATTCGGCTAAAGCACATTCGGTCGGGCAAAGAGATGAAGATTGCAGACGCGATTACCTTCATGGCTGCCGATCGGCAGCACGCCGAGTCGGCCTACGCCGGGGATATCATTGGCTTGCATAATCATGGCACGATCAATATTGGCGACAGTTTCACGCGCGGTGAAGATCTTCGCTTTTCGGGGATCCCCAGCTTCGCTCCCGAAATTTTCAAGCGTGCGATCCTGAAAGACCCACTAAAACTCAAGGCACTGCAAAAAGGGCTCGCACAACTCTGCGAGGAGGGCGCGACCCAGTTATTCAAACCGATGCGCAACAACGATCTGATACTCGGAGCTGTTGGACCCCTGCAGTTCGACGTAGTCGCCCATCGATTGAAGGATGAATACAAGGTTGAGTGTCAGTTTGAACCGATTAGTGTTGCGACCGCTCGCTGGGTCGAAACTGATGACGACAAGTTGCTGCAGGAGTTCCAGCGCAAGGCACACGACAATCTCGCGCTCGATCATAGCGACAGCCTGGTCTACATCGCGCCGACAAAAGTGAATCTCAATCTGACACTGGAACGCTGGCCGGATATCCGGTTTCGGGAAACGCGGGAGTACTAATCTATCTGTTGAAAAAGCCGTCCCTGGCTTTTTCAACGTCGACATTCGAAAAGTGCGATTTTCGAATGTCTCCCATTTTCAATGGCATGCTGCCACTGAAAATGGCGGCACATCCGTGTGCCGCGCGCTATCTGTTGAGAAAGCCGTCCCTGGCTTTTTCAACGTCGACATTCGAAAAGTGCGATTTTCGAATGTCTCCCATTTTCAATGGCATGCTGCCACTGAAAATGGCGGCACATCCGTGTGCCGCGCGCTATCTGTTGAGAAAGCCGTCCCTGGCTTTTCAACGTCGACATTCGAAAAGTGCGATTTTCGAATGTCTCCCATTTTCAATGGCATGCTGCCACTGAAAATGGCGGCACATCCGTGTGCCGCGCGCTATCTGTTGAGAAAGCCGTCCCTGGCTTTTTCAACGTCGACATTCGAAAAGTGGGATTTTCGAATGTCTCCCATTTTCAATGGCATGCTGCCATGAAAATGGCGGCACATCCGTGTGCCGCGCGCATCTGTTGAGAAAGCCGTCCCTGGCTTTTTCAACGTCGACATTCGAAAAGTGGGATTTTCGAATGTCTCCCATTTTCAATGGCATGCTGCCATCGAAAATGGCGGCACATGCCTGTGCCGCCCGCAATCTGTTGAAAAACGCAGTTTTTCTGGAGGCTGCCTGGCCAGCCAGTCGCCGGCACCGCCTGGTCGGCGTAGTGCTGCCTGTCAGCCGTGTCGTGAGAATTCGGTGACTGCCGCCTGCAGCGCTGGCATTCGCACCCGTTCGGGCGGGCCGTAGCGCGCTTGCAGATAAAGGTCTGTTATTGCCTCCGCCTCTTCCTGAACGCCTGAGCGCTCCAAGCTGAGGCGTTTCGAGTACGTCAGCGGCGTCTCTCCCAGCATCGGATCGATTCCGGTTGCGGACGTGAATTTGCTGTACAGCCTTGCTGCGTGATCTTTCGGAGGGGGGCGGTAGCGCAAAACCAGGAGCGCGCTGATTATGCCGATCAGGATGGCAAGAATGGCGACCAGCGTCAGCATCATCTTCTGCCAGTCGGGATCCTCCATGCCCAACCACTCCATGAATCGACCTTGATTATCCGGGCCGTACGCCAGTATCCATTCGTTCCACTTTGCGTTGAGTGCGTCCCAGGTGAGCGTTAACTGATACAGAAATTCCGAGGGGGCGGTGAGTCCCCAATCTGCACCGATGCCATCAAACATTGCCCCCGATCTGCCCGCATCGATTCGTTCCGGTGCGACCGCTGCAGTTGGATCGACCCGGTACCAACCCCTTCCAGGCAACCAGACTTCGTTCCAGGCATGTGCGTCGGCCTGGCGGACGATCATGTATTGACCCAGCGGGTTGATTTCCCCGCCCTGGTATCCGAGAACGACCCGGGAAGGAATACCGGCAGCACGCATGAGCACCGCAAAGGCCGACGCGTAGTGTTCACAAAAGCCGCGTTTAGTCTCAAAAAGAAATTCATCGACCGGGCTCTCGCCAAGAGCCGGTGGCTCGAGCGTGTAATAGAATTCCTCGCGATTGAATTTTTGCAACACCTGGTTGATAAAGACCTCGTCTGATCCCGCGGACGCCCGCATTTCCCGGGCGAGCGCCAACGACCGGCCATTGCCGGCTTCCGGCAGGCGCGTGTAGCTGGATCTCCGGAAGCTGGACAATTGCCTGCCAAGCCGAAAATCAGGGTAGGAAACCACGCTGTAAGTTATGCGCTGATCGAGCGGCTGCATGCGCGCAAGCTGCTGCTGCGATGCCATAAACGTGCGATCCAGATCCCATTCGAATGGAACATCCAGTGCGAAGACCCAATGTTGACGGGTCGGTTCCATCGTAATCTGGTACGCAACCGGTTCGCCCAGGTATTCCACATCGCTACGCGCGAGCGGATCGATAGACGGGCCACCGCCGGTCCATGTGCGCCCGTTGTAGTTGTACAAGACAAGTCCGCGCCAATATCGCTGATGCGGTGGTGGAGCAGCGCCGGAAAAATTGACGCGAAACGCTACGGCGTTCGAGAGTGATAGCGAACTGATATCGCCGGGACTCATACGATCGCTCAATCCCGATGTGGCGCTGCTCGTGTCAATTGGTACCGCCCAGAAGGGCGTCGCTATGCGTGGAAAAAATATCCACATCGCAATCATTAGCGGTGCTGCGTATGCGACCAGTCGGGTTGCGGACGCCAGGCTTCGACCGATCGTGGCTTGTTTGGATACCGACATATGCAGCCATGCTGTCATCGTGAACAGGACGCCGGCAATGAGATACGGAAGCGACCATATGTATTGTTCGCGCAGGAGCGACGACATAATCAGAAATATCGATATAAACAAGAGCACGAATTGATCGCGGCGTTGCCTGGTTTCCAGCAGTTTCAGTGCGGCCATTACGGCTAGCAATGCGGATCCGGGGCCGACTCCGCTGACGGATTCATATGAAAGCAGAACGCCCACGAAAGACATGAGTGCCAGAACGATCCGAATCCATGCCGGCGGCAGGCGCCAACGCCTTCGCTCTACCTGCCATCGCCAGGCTGCGCACACAACAAATGCACCTGTCGCCCAAATTGGAAGAAACTGCACGTGCGGCAGAACCGCGAAGGTCAGCGCCCCAAGGGTCCATGGCAGGCTGGCGAGCAATGAGCCGTCGGTGCCCGTGCGCTTGCTCACGGGTATTCTCCGTGCTGCACGTCGTCTTCATTGTCAAAAAAAGCAAGTGTTTCGAGGCATCGATGGCGATGGGCGTCGCCATGCGCCGGATTGAATTCAGCGCCCGGCATTCGCAGGCCATAATCACTTTGGGTGCGGTCTGCGTCGACGATCCAGCGTGCCAGAACCGAAAGCCTCTGTTCTGTATCGCCTGCCTCTACCCGGTTGAAGTCGAACCACTGGCTGCTTGTGTCTGCACCTGAAAATAGTTTCGAAAGCAGATCGCCACTCCTGGCATACGCCTTCCAGGCAACCTGCCGCGGCGAGTCGCCGACATGAAAACGACGCAAGCCGGCGAAATCCTCTTCGCCGCGCGCGTCATGCTGACGATGCCCATGCGCTGTTTGCGTGGGCGGTGGCTCCGGAGCGCCTCGCGCTGGTTTCGGATAAACCAGCCCGGCAAGATCCATGTACAGCCAGGCCCAGGACCTGAACAGCTCGAACGGGAACAAAGTGCGCACACCGAAGCGGTTCAGGTGGATGCGACCTCTTCTCTTAGTCGGAATCTCCAGTCTGAATATGCGGCTCTCTCCCGGTGCGAGTTCCTCAATCTTGCTTGACACTCCACCGACGTATAACTGGAGATTCGGCCTGCGGTTTTTTGAATGATTGGTAATCGCTATCTTGAACTCCGCCGCCTGGCCGGCGAATACAGGATCAACGCCCGCAAAGGCGATTTCGAGTCCGACAAGGTTGCGTTGACACTGATGCATCGAGACGAAGCCAATGCCTGCCAGAAGAAACGTAAGCACGAATGAAAGGTTGTTGTTGTAGTTCATCGAGCCCAGCAACATCGTGAATACCATTAGTCCGAAGACCAATCCGACGGCAGTAGGCAGGATGTATATGCGCCGGGACTGAAGGCGCGTGATGATTTTGTCCTTGCCTTGTCGTTTCCTTGCCCAGCCGCGAACGCGCGTCCGGATCGCTCGCCGGTATGTCGCTGCTGAAAAGAAATCAGCGGTCTGTTGGAAATAACTCATGCGATGGCCAAGCAGATTTGGAATCTGCGCTAACGACTCTTGCTGTGTGGCTAGGGAATGCGGACGTTGTCGAGGACATGTCTGGCTAACTCAGCTTGTGTCCGAAACGCAGAATTGCTGGCGGGCTTCAACCGGTGACCAGCGACGGGTGCGAAAACAGACTGAACGTCGTCAGGAAAAACGCCGGAATGATTTTCGATGAACGCATGAGCTCTTGCTGCCGCTACGAGGGCCAGCGAGCCACGCGGTGATAAGCCAATTTCTATTTCAGGAGATTCCCTGGTAAAGCGCACCAGTGCCTGGATGTAGTCCACCAGCGGATCGGTCATGTGTACCTTGGCCGCGGCCTTCTGCAATTCGAGCAAGGTTGCTGGATTCAGGCTTGGCTTTATTTCGGTAAGCAATTGTCGCCTGTCTGCACCGGTCAGTAACGCACGCTCGCTGTCTTCGTTTGGATAACCGAGTTGCAGGCGCATGAGGAATCTGTCGAGCTGCGATTCCGGCAGCGGGAACGTTCCGATTTGATCCGACGGGTTCTGCGTGGCGACGACGAAGTAGGGAGAGGGCAGTTCGTGCGTCGTGCCGTCCACTGAAACCTGACGTTCCTCCATCGCCTCCAGCAACGCGCTTTGTGCTTTCGGCGTAGCCCGGTTGACCTCATCGGCCAACACCAGTTCGGCGAAAATGGGGCCTTTCTGAAATTGGAACTGTCCACTTGCCTGGTGAAAGACTGAAACACCCACAATGTCGGCGGGCAGTAAGTCGGACGTGAACTGGACGCGCTGAAAACTCAGACCGAGGACTCGCGCCAGGGACTGGGCCAGGATCGTTTTGCCAAGGCCCGGCAGGTCCTCAATCAGCAAATGGCCGCGGGCGAGGAGGCATGCAAGCGCCAGAGAAATTTCAGCGTCCTTGCCGAGAACGATGCTCCCCAGCGACTGCCGAGCAGCGTCTATGGCCGCTCTCTGTTCTTCGCCGCTTCGTGGCAGTTTCTCGAGGGTACTTCCCTGCTGCATCTGTCACTCCCTTAAGTGTCGCCGAATCAAGGCCAATATTCGCCAAATCCTGCCAGCAATGCACGGTGCGGCGACCAGGATTGTGAACTGATCCTCACATTCGATTCAGCTACTTGCCCGAAGTCGTGCAAGTTGTTCATCGAGCTGGACAATCTGCTGCTCGAATTCTACAACGCGCTGCCTTTCCTGTGTAACCACGGCCTCCGGCGCATTGTTCACAAATTTTTCGTTTCCGAGTTTCGCATTGCTCCGACCGAGCTCACTGGAGACTTTGTCACGTTGCTTTTCCAACCGATCGATCTCCGCCTCGACGTCGATCAATCCTGCCATCGGAACGAGTATTCTCATCGAACCCAAAAGGGCGATCGCGGCTTGTGGCGCCTCTTCGTCAGCGGCAAGCGGACGCACCGATTCGACACGGCCGACCCGGCTGAGCAGAAGTGCATTGTTGTCAGCGAATGCCAGGTCCCTGTCGCTATACTCTTCCAGGAGCACTGGCACGACCTTGCCAGGTGAGATGTCGTATTCCCCGCGAATTTGTCTAATTCCAAGGATAAATTGTTTCACCCATTCCAGTTCTTCCTCAGCGACGTCATCGTTGCTGTTCGGATCTGCCTCGGGATACGGCCGCAGCATGATCGTTTCCCCGGCGATACCGGCGCGTGGTGCAACTTCCGACCAGATCTCCTCCGTGACGTAGGGCATCAGCGGATGCAGCATTCTCAGTATGCCTTCCAGTACCTCCACCAGGGTTCGCCGGGTGCCACGCTTTTGTGCCGCGGACGCGCCGTCCGATTGCAGTACCGGTTTTGAAAGCTCGAGATACCAGTCGCAAAACTCATGCCAGGTAAATTCGTAGACTGCAGCCGCCGCGAGGTCCAGTCGATAGCTGGAAAAGCAATTCTTCATTGTCGCCGCCGCAATCTGCATACGGGAACGAATCCAGCGGTCGGACGTACTGTATTCAACGGCACCTTCGGTCAAATTTTCCGTATTCATCAGCACATACTTGGACGCATTCCAGAGCTTGTTACAAAAATTCTTGTAACCCTCGATGCGACCCAGATCAAAGCGAATGTCTCTTCCCGTGGTTGCCAGTGACGCGAACGTAAACCGCAATGCATCTGCGCCGTATGCGTCAATTCCGTCCGGAAATTGCTTGCGCGTGGCTGCCTCGATTTTCGGTTTCAGGTGGTCCTGCATGAGCCCGCTGGTCCGTTTTCTTAGCAGGGTTTCGAGGTCCACTCCGTCAATGAGATCGAGAGGATCCAAAACGTTGCCCTTGGACTTCGACATCTTCTGGCCTTCCGGGTCGCGTATCAGGCCGTGGATATACACCTCGTGAAATGGCACGTCGTCCATAAACTTGAGGCCCATCATGATCATTCGAGCTACCCAGAAGAAGATAATGTCGAAGCCGGTGACCAGTACATTGCCCGGGTAAAATGTCTTCAGGGATTCGGTATTCTCGGGCCAGCCCTGCGTACTGAAAGGCCATAGTGCCGATGAGAACCAGGTGTCGAGCACATCATCGTCCTGGCGCAGAACGACGGAGCTATCCAGTTTGTTCTTGGCGCGTGCTTCTGCTTCGCCACGGCCGACATATACGTTGCCGTCCTGGTCATACCAGGCCGGAATGCGGTGACCCCACCACAGTTGGCGGCTAATGCACCAGTCCTGAATATTGTGCATCCATTCGAAATAGGTTTTCGACCAGTTGGCGGGCACGAACTTTATGTCGCCGTCTTCAACCGCCTTGATTGCCGGTTCCGCAAGCGGCTTGATGTCGACATACCACTGATCGGTCAGATAGGGTTCAACCACGGCACCACTGCGGTCGCCGCGTGGTAGCTTCTGATCGTATTCCTCGACTTTGTCCAGCAGGCCCAGCGCGTCCAGGTCCGCAACAACTTTCTGGCGAGCGTCAAAACGATCCATACCGCGATAAGCTTCCGGTGCCGAATCATTAATCGCTGCATTGTCAGTGAGGATGTTGTATTCGGCGAGATCGTGTCGTTTGCCGATCTCGTAGTCGTTGAAGTCATGCGCTGGTGTAATCTTGACGCAGCCCGTGCCGAATTCAGGGTCGACATAGTCGTCCGCGATGACAGGGATTCGACGATTAACCAGCGGCAGGATTATTTCCTGGCCAACGAGGTCCCTGTAGCGCTCGTCATCAGGATGAACAGCAACCGCGCTGTCACCCAGCATTGTCTCCGGGCGCGTTGTCGCGACCACCAGGTGTCCGTCGCCAGAAGCCAGTGGATAACGGAAATGCCAGAGGTTGCCCGGTTCTTCACTTTGCAGAACCTCGAGGTCCGACAGGGCGGTGTGTAAGACCGGGTCCCAGTTCACCAGCCGTTTGCCGCGATAGATAAGGCCTTCATCATAGAGCCGGACAAATGCCTCGATCACGGCCTTTGACAACTCGTCGTCCATGGTAAAGCAGTCACGCGTCCAATCCAGCGACGCGCCCATGCGTCGAAACTGATTGGCGATCTGGCCGCCGGATTCGCCTTTCCAGTTCCAGACACGCTCGACAAATTTTTCGCGGCCGAGATCGTTGCGTGACAAACCTTCCGCGTTGAGCTGTCGCTCCACCACCATCTGTGTCGCGATTCCGGCGTGATCCATGCCGGGCTGCCACAGCGTGTTGTAGCCATTCATTCGGTGATATCGAGTCAGGGCATCCATGATCGTGTCCTGAAACGCGTGGCCCATATGGAGCGTGCCGGTGACATTTGGGGGAGGAATTACGATGCAGTACGGTTCGCCGCTGCCGGCAGGTGCGAACCAGCCGTTTTCTTCCCAGCGTTTGTACTGGCGTTCTTCAATGTCTTTTGGGCGGTAGGACTTGTCCATGAATGAGTCTGATATTGGTAATGAAAAGTAAGGAAGCCTGATGCCAGGTGAACGCCTGCCGAATCAGAGTTTGTGAGTGTTAAGCGCGTGTCCCTGGTCGCGATAATGCACGAATCGCTCGCGACTTTGCGCCTTACTGCCTTCGTCGGAGGTTACAACTTCTGCTACGCGCGGAAAAGAGGCCGTGCTGTCGGGGACTGTGTCACCCAGGTTAATCAAAAGATCGGGTTGCGCTGATGGCAGGGCGTCATATCCAATGGTGACCGGTGAGACAGTTTCATCACTGCCAGCGCCTGACACTTCGTGCGGTACAAAACTGCCGTCACGAAAGGTCCACAGGAGCTCGTCGAGCTTCTGCACGGTTTCTGCGTCCTTGACTCTGATGTGAACCCGGTTTTCCAGCCGGTAGGCCTTCTCAGCCAGGCGGCACGCGAACTGGTGTCTCGCGGTCTCGCCGCTCGCCGTCAACACATAGAAATCGATCTGCGACACGTTCTAAGGAATGGCGCGCGAATGTTGCAGGACGAATTCTGACAGCAACGGGACCGGCCGGCCGGTACTTCCTTTCGCGCTGCCCGATTTCCAGGCAGTGCCCGCGATATCTAGATGAGCCCAGTTCATGCCTGCAGTAAATTTGCTCAGGAAGCTGGCTGCGGTGACAGCCCCGCCATCACGGCCACCGACGTTGGCGAAGTCCGCGAAATTGCTTTCCAGCTGTTTATCGTATTCACCGTCAATCGGCAATTGCCAGGCGCGATCGTCAGCGGCGATGCCCGCCGCCGTGATCTTGCCTGCGAGCGCATCACTTCGAGTCATGACGGCGGTTCGGTGATGACCCAATGCAACCACGCACGCGCCGGTTAACGTTGCGACATCCAGGATGACTGCTGGTTTGAAGCGACGTGAGTATGTCAATGCGTCGCAGAGTATGAGGCGGCCTTCCGCATCTGTATTGAGTACTTCGATGGTTTTGCCGGCCATGCTCGTGATAATGTCCCCCGGCCGCGTTGCTGTGCCACTTGGCAGGTTCTCGCAAGTCGGCACGACCACCGTGAGATTGACAGGCAATTTCAGTTTTGCAACGACGGCCATGGTGCCGATGACCGACGCGGCTCCGCACATGTCGAATTTCATTTCATCCATGCCCAAACCAGGCTTCAATGAAATTCCCCCGGCGTCAAATGTAATGCCTTTGCCAACCAGCACGATCGGTTTGTCTTTCCCGGCACCTTTGTATTGCATAACGATAAGTTTCGCTGGCAAGACCGTGCCGCTGGTCACTGACAGGAATGAGTGCATTCCGAGTCTTTTTATTTCGGCCTCTCCGAGAACCTTGGTGGTGACAGATTTGTACTGCCGATCGAGCTTCTGTGCCGTGCGTGCAAGGTAGGCAGGCGTGCAAATATTTGGCGGCAAATTGCCCAGGTCTCGGGCCAGTGACATACCCTCAGCAATAGCCTGACCGTGTTCGGCACCGCGCAATGCCTTGCTGGCATTGTTACGCGAATCAGCGGCAATACAGATTTTCTTCAGGGCATGGCCACGTGGCGGTCGCCCACTCTTCGTTTCCGTGAATCGGTACAGCTCGGACCCTATCGTCTCCACGGTGTACCTTGCCCGGTAGTAAGCATCCGCATCCCGAACTGCTTCGAGATCCAGGTAACTGACTATGTCAGCGATCTTGCTACTCTTGACCAGACTGGCGGCCGAGGTGATCGCGCGTCGAAACTCACTTACGCCGAATTCTTTCGCTTTGCCGAGTCCAACAACAAGCACCCGCTTGGCTCGAACACCCGGCAGCGTGGTCAGCATCAAGCTACTTCCGAGCGAGCCGCTGATATCACCTTGCTTGACGAGTTTCTTAAGGGCGCCTTTGGATGATGCGTCAATATCGGCTGCGCCGATACCAAGTTTGCCTTTGGCGAAAACGCCGACGAGCAGACAGGCGCTCGCGCGGCGGGATGCTGCACTGGTCGTAGTACTCAGTTCCATCAATCAATAACTCCTCGAACGCTTGTTCCGTGCAGATTCGTTCCACTGTCGTGTGGACATTGCGGCAACTCATGAAATCTACCTGGAAGGCTATAGCTTTTTCTTGTTATCTGTTGTCAATCAAGCGGTCTATCTGTTGTCAATCCGGCGGTCACCGGGCAAGCGTCCCGACAGCAAATCTGATATTGCCATTGGTCTTGTGACCCGGGGGCTGTCACGGACAAATTAAAAGCGGTAGTCTACCCGATCCGGCTGAACATGGGGCGATTCGCGCTGTCCAAAAGTCAGCAAAATCACCGATATAGCAATGTTTCGCATACTCGATCGATACATATTTCGTGAAATCGCCCAATCCTGGCTGGCGGTCACGTTGGTGTTGCTGGCAATTCTGCTCACAAACCAGTTTGCACGCGTTCTTGGTGACGTGGCGAAAGACAAATTGCCCAAAGATGCGATCTTTCAGATCATCGGCCTGACCGGCCTCCAGTATTTGACCATCCTGGTACCGATCGGACTTTTTCTCTCGATTATGCTCGCGCTCGGTCGACTTTACCGCGATAGCGAAATGCCGGCGATGATGGCTTGTCGCGTTGGCCCGATAGACATTTATCGACCGCTTTCCTTCCTGTTGTTGCCGCTCGTCGTTGCTGTCGGCTGGTTGTCCTTGGAAGTAGCGCCTATGGCTCTGACTGAGATTGAGCGGGTTGGTCTCGAAGCACGGCGCCAGGCTGATCTGGCAAGTATCGAGCCAGGTCGATTTACCAGCGGTGGTAGCCAGGGAGCAGTCGTCTACGCGGAAAACGTTTCGGCGCAGGGCGTCATCGAGAACGTTTTCTTGCAGCGCCTCACAGACGATGGTGTCGAAGTCGTCATCGCCGAGCGCGGCGAACAGATTGATTCAGACGACCCGAACAAACGTTTTTTTGTGCTGCATGAAGGTCGTCGCTATGAAGGTATGCCCGGGACGTCACGGTTTCGAGTAATGGAATTCGCGGAGCATGGCATTCCCGTATCAGCTGCCGAATATCGAGGAGCCCGAGGTGGAGCCGCGTGCGATGCGCACTGCGGATTTGTTGAAGGCGAGTACGCCGCGGAAGCCTGGGCAGAGCTTCATTGGCGGATCGGCATACCACTATCCACGCTGATTCTGGCGATGCTCGCGGTGCCCCTTAGTAAAAGCCAGCCACGCCAAGGACGCTATGGTCGTCTCGCAATCGGATTGTTGGTATTCATTATTTATCTCAATCTTTTGAGTGCTGGACAAGCCTGGCTTGAGCAGGGGGTTGTGCCCGCCTGGGTCGGACTCTGGTGGGTGCATGGTGCGATGCTGTTCGCAGCCTTGGGCTTGCTCGGACTACAGAATGGCATTCATCGCCGGATTTTCGCATTTGGAGCGAGAGCATGAGTCTGCTGGCGATGTACCTCATGCGATCGATCCTGAGCAGTACCCTGCTGGTCTTGCTGGTTCTGCTGGCACTGGCCGGACTGTTTGAGTTCATTGGCCAGCTGGATATGACCCAGGGTAATTATCAGACCCCGCAGGCGCTGTTGTTTGCCCTGTTGCGCCTGCCACAGCTGTCTTTCGAGATGTTGCCAATCGCTGCCCTTATCGGTGGCTTGCTTGGGCTCGGAGCGTTGGCGAACAACAGCGAATTGGTTGTGATGCGAACCGCCGGCTTGTCGGTGGCGAAACTGGCGGGCATGGTTGCAGTCTCGGGCGTCGTGCTCATGGTTTTTACAGGATTGGTTGGTGAGTTTATCGGTCCGTCGCTAGACTATTTTGCACGAACGATGCGTGACGAAGCTCGTTACGAACAGGAAGACCGCGACATCGGTAATGCGGCATGGGTAAAAGATGGACCTGTTATTCTTCACCTGGAGCGAATCAATTCAGAATTTGAATTTGGTGCGTTGTACATGTTTCGTTTTAATGAAGACAACACGCTTAGCTCGATAGCGCGAGCCGACAACTCGGGTATAGACGATTCGGACAATTGGGTTCTTGAGAATTTCAAGGAGACGCGGTTTCAGGATGATTCGGTGCAGGTCGTGGAGTCGTCGGTTGCGGTCCAGTCATTTGACCTCGATGCCGATATGCTGGGAGTCACACTGGTGAAACCCGTCAGTCTGTCCGCTCGCGGGTTGATGAGTTATATCGGGTACCTCAGGAAGAACGAACTTGATGCGCAGCGATATGAAACCGAGCTGTGGTCAAGGATTGCGCGTACTGTGACGGTTATCCTGATGCCGGTTCTCGCGCTGGCATTCGTGTTCGGTTCGCTCCGATCGGCGGGTTCTGGTGGGCGCCTGATGCTCGGTGTCCTGATCGGACTCGCGTATTTCCTCGCCAGTGAAATGCTGGCCAACTCAGGTCAGGTCTTCAGGCTCAATCCGGCCATCGTTACGTGGTTACCGTCGCTGGCCTTGCTCGGGATAACCACATTCGCGCTGACGCGGGTGAGATAGATCGGCAAGTCTCACGCTGGCGGCTTCGGGTAGTAACGAATGCGTGTACCGGACAGGCGATCGTGCCAGGTCAGCCCGTCTTTATCGAATAATTGCCACCAGAATCCAAGGCCGAAGGGAACCAGCGACAAGATTGCTGCGAAAAAACGCAGGCTCGCGCGGGCGATATCGGGTTTGGCGCCGTCAGCGCCTTCTATCTGCACACGCCATGCCTGCATGCCCAGGGTCCGCCCGGATTTTGTCCAGAAACCGACGAAAAAAGCATAGGCAACGAGCAGCAGAATCAGTCGATACGGACCCTCGCCTGGTTCGACGGGCTCGCCGCTTCGAAATGCCACGAAGGGCAAGGTAACCATAAACATGAGCGCCAGCACGAGAAGGCTGTCGTAAAGAATGGCGCCAAGGCGGCGGGCGAGGCTGACATTATGCATCGGTTATCGGCTCCAGATCGCGTCGTTTATATTCTTTTCCAATCCAGAGAACCGCAAAACTCCAGACTACGGCAATCGGTACACATACCATGGCAATGCCGCTTAGGCCAATGCCGCTAATCGCTCGAATGGTCCAGGTAGAGGCAACGTCCCAGCCGCGATAAACCGCGGTATCGATAAAATTCTTGGCCTTGTATTTCGCTTCTTTGGTAACGACAGCATAAAGCATGTCATTGGCCGGCTTGCTAAAACCAAATCCGAGAGAGCGCCGGAGCACCTGCAACCCGGCAATAATAATAAATGCGGGATTAACAGCGAGGAGGGCAAAGCCGACGACCGAGACTACCGGCAGCAAGGCCAGTGTCCAACCTATGCCGAGTCTGCGCACCGAGTGCTTGACCAGGAGCAGTTGACCGATAAATGACAGCGCATTGATCAACGCGTCCAGGATTGCAAAAACCTGGGTCTGCCTGTCGGTCCCTTCGAACGTAATGCTGACCATTTCGGCCATATACATGTAGGTCGCTCCGCCAAGGAAATTGGCGCAAGCCAATGCAAATGCAATGGCGCCAAAGTAGGGTGTGGTGAGAACCATTTTGGCTCCCGCCCAGGCACTCCCTCCAATGATGGCTGATTGATCAGGCGCTTCCTGTCCATTTTGACTCATCGCATCACGCTGCCTCACCCAGCGACGCAGCTGGTAAACGCAATAAACGGCGAGCAGCAGCAGGACCGCGGAAATAGGCAGCAGGTTTTGAAATCCAATGCGAGTAACCAGAACACTTGTCACCAGCGGTCCGATAAGCGCGCCGGTGCTGCCACCGGCTGAGATTACGCCAAACAAACGCCGGCTCTGCTTGCGGGAATAGATGTCGGCCATGAAGCTCCAGAAGACCGATACGACGAATAGATTGAATACGCTTAGCCAGACAAAAAACGCACGACTGATCCAGACCTGATCGATCGCATTATTTTGCGCATATGTAAAGACGACGTAAAAAATCAGAATATTTGCAATGAAAAAATAGTAAATCCACGGCAGGAACGTGCGCCTTGGATATTTTGAGGTAACCCAACCGAATATCGGAGTCACAAGAATCATCAGCACAAACGTGCCGGTAAACAACCATGGAATGTTTCTGACACCACTGACAATTGCCATGGCTTCGCGAACCGAGCGCAACATGTAGTAGGAGGATAGGACGCAAAAGAAATAGGTGAACGACCAGGCGACAGCTACAAATTCGCCGGGCTCGATCCCTAGTGTGCGGCTGACAAGCCGGACGAATCCGGGTGTAACCGATTTACCTTCTTCTGACTCCAACTGGACCTTTCTTTATGGGTCGCCTGCGTGGCGATCCCGGATTGCTGTACTATTGTTGATCGAGCCGCCCGTCGAAATATGGGGCGTATGTTTAACGCAGCAGTCTACACGCCAATTCACATGATGCAGAGTCAGAATTCTGCCTGATCAGAAAAATAATAAAGGAGAATACCCGTGGAATTAGTTGCCATTGTCACAGGCCTCGCATTGTTGCAGGCGTTTATGTTTGCGTTTCAGGTTGGGCAAGCGAGGGTGAAGTATGATTGTCCGGCCCCTGCCATGTCGGGTCCGCCAGAGTTTGAACGTGCTTTCCGTGTGCACATGAACACGATTGAGCAGCTGGTTCTCGTCATTCCGGCGCTGTGGATATTCGCCACTTATGTTCGACCGGATGTCGCTGCCGGGCTGGGTCTTGTGTATGTCATCGCGCGGCAGATTTATCGCGGTGCCTATATCAGTGACCCGAATAAGCGGTCAATGGGATTCGGTCTTGGAGCGCTGGTGATGATGGTGCTTGTCATCGGCGGCATGATTGGCGCAGCGATGAGGCTCATCTGACCTGTGCACGTATTATCGATGTCCTGACCGGTGTTACAGCTCGCGACATTCATTGATTTGCAGAAACAGCGGCACACGCTCGGTTTGTATTGCATGGAGTGTGATCGATGGGGCGAGGCAGATTTGCCTGGCCTTATTGCGGGTGGCCGCGGCGAGCGGCTGCTGGTTGAGTCGAAATTCAGATGCCGGGACTGCGGCGGGCTGGTGGACAAACAGCTTCGCCCGCCGGTCCCGGAAATCGGCGGTGCCGTTGCATACATTAACGCTTGATCGCCATGGCAATCTACGGATTTTTAGTTTGGCAATCATGAGGCCTCCCAATTTCCGCGAACCAAATCCGGTCACGCCGGCAGAGGTGCCCGGTTGATTAACTTGCTGCAAGAACTCAAACGTTTGAATCTTGCGCCCCGCGATTACGCAGTATTCGGGAGTGGACCTCTGATCGTTCGTGGCATCATCGCCGCAACAAACGATCTCGATGTAATTTGCCGTGGGCGAGCCTGGGAGCAGGTCAAGATAATCGGAGACTTTCGACACGATGAGCAATACGACGTCGACATGGTCGAACTATTTGACGGCCAGCTTACCTTCGGAACGAAGTGGGGTATTGGTGAATTCGACGTGAACGAATTGATCGAAGAGGCAGAATTGATCGACGGTATTCCGTTTGTACGACTTGAGCGTGTCATCGCCTACAAGCGGCAACGATCAAGTGACAAAGACAGGCAACATCTGCATCAATTGGAGCAGGCGCAAGAGCAGGATTCTTAACTGCCTGCGTGCAATGCTCTAATCTCCATCGACGGGCTGTGCGTAATCATTCGCTGCTCAATTGAGCAAGTTCTGTGGCCGAGCCATTTACCGGCGGCTACGGGCGCTATCGTTGCCCACGCGATGCTGAGCCAATAAGTCGAACCCGGCAGGCCGTGTACCAGGCCCGTTCGGATTCGATACATTTCCCGCGATCAAAGTGGTCTTTTCAAGTAGCAGGCTTTCCTTATCTCAAAAACATAACTCGTCCCGACAGCTTCATCCGATCGTGTGCCGATCTGGACAGCGCCGATTTTCTCCGCCGCTTTTTTCGATCGAACATTTGTCTCGCCAATCACGAAGTGCACGCTGTCCACGAACTGGAAAGCATGCTGCAACATCAGCTTTTTCATTTCCCCGTTGTAGATTCCACCCCAGTAGGCCCGGGCAAGAAAGGTCCATCCAATTTCGACAGAGCGATCCAACTCGGAGTACGCGTAGTAGCGTGATGACCCGATAATGACATCGCTTTCCACGTCAATGGCGACCAATGCGCCGCCGGAATCGATTGCGTCCCGAAAAAACAGCTTGAATACCTCGTCTTTATATCGATCACTGGCGGGATGTTGCTCCCACACGAGTGGGTCCGAGGCGACGCCGAAAAGAGCAGGGTAGTCGCTTTCCAGCAGTGGTCGCAGCTTCAAGAGATTGCCGTCCAGGTGCGGCTGAAGTTCAAAGGGCATAAGTTGCCGCCAACTGATGGGTCGTTACGGCCATACAAATCGTGTTTTTAAGCATATTCGTCTGTGAGGGTGGGTATAAAATGGAAGAGCACGCCTTTTCTCATCCTAACGAATGGAATGGATCATTTACATGGCTGACGATTTATCTCTGGACTCAGGAATTGTCGAGGCGTATCGCGCAGACGGTGCCGTACTCATCAAGGGCCTGTTCCGGGACTGGGTTGATGTCATCCGCGCCGGCATCGACCGAAACATGGCCAGCCCGGGCCCGCATGCGGCTGAGAACCTGAAGGAAGGGGAGAGCGGCCGCTTCTTCGATGACTATTGCAACTGGACCCGCATTCCCGAGTTCGAGGAGGTTATTCGCAATTCCGGGCTGGGGTCTGTGGCCGCTGAACTCATGCAATCGCGGTCGGTACAGCTATTCCACGACCATGTGCTCGTGAAAGAGCCCGGTACTTCAAAGGCGACGCCGTGGCATCAGGATTCCCCCTACTATTTTGTCGAAGGCGAGCAGACAGTGAGTCTCTGGTGCCCTGTCGATCCGGTAAAGGAAGCGACGTTGCGCTGCGTTGCCGGATCTCATCATTGGGAAAAGCCAGTGCTGCCGACCCGGTGGTTGTCTGAAACAAACTTCTATGCGGACGAGGACATCTACATGCCCGTTCCCGATCCGGACAAAGATGGGATGCACATTCTTGAATGGCAGATGGAGCCCGGTGACGCCGTGGCGTTCGACTACAGAACGCTGCATGGGGCGCGCGGGAATAATTCGAAACGCCGCCGCAGAGCCTTTTCTGTCCGGCTCGTGGGCGACGATGCTCGTTATATTTCGCGGCCCGGTCCTACGTCACCGCCATTTGCCGGACACGAGATGCAGGATGGTCAGAAGCTGAGAGAAGACTGGTTTCCGACGATTTACACTGCCTGAACAGGGGAACGTGGTTTGCCTGGGTCCCTGTCCAGGTCGATCTGCGCGATCCAGGATTACTGCTTGTCTAAATAGGCAATGGCCTCTGCAAACCGTTCCGCGTCCGGATTCTCATGGCCCATTCCGAGTACTTCAAGGTAATAGCTGTCCTCGATTCCCGCTCGACGATAGGCTTTGTGAACTCGTTTGGTTTCCCTTTGGTTGAAATCGTCGCTGCCTGTCAGGAAAACGAAACGACTCGATCGAATCCTGTCGCGTTGCTCTCGGGATTTCCTGTCTAAATCGTTGACGCCACAGATGTAGATGGCACCCCGAAAGAGGGTCGGATATTCGGGTGCGACGATGCTTGCGACACGTCCGCCCCCGGAAAGGCCAGCAATATAGATTCGATTTGAATCTATTTCATAATTCTTGTCGATGAACGCCGGCGCCAGCAGCGAGTACGTGATCCTAAGCCTGGGATTTATCCGGTTGCCCGATTTGTTGGCGGACACCCAGATGAGATTTTGCGCCTCTATAACGGACTGCCAATGTTGCGGGATTTTTCCGGAGTTGCTCGGACTGATATAGACAATGACGCCTGCCGGTACGTCCGAATCATAGGTATCCGGAACATAAACTTCCCAATCGATTCTTGAATCAGCGCTGATAACGCTTGCAAAGTTCCGGGCGAAATCCTCGCCCGCGATTTCTATGACGCTTGCCGACTCGTTGTATGCGCCGAGTTGTGACTCGTCGGCCGTCGCCGGGTGTATCACGAACATACAGGTTGCCAACCAGGCTGCGGAGTTTCTGAGCATTTTCATACGTATGCTCCGGTCAAGATGCCACGCAAGAGTTGCGCCTATATTTTATCGGCGACTACGTTGAGTTCGACGCCGTGCTCCAGGAATGCCTTCGCCGCCGCGATCACCAGTGTAAATCCAGTTACGGAGTCAAGTGCGGCAGCGACCATTTCGTCGGCATTGCCAGAAAAACCCTCGTTGACGATGGTGACGAAAGTGTGGTCGTCTGGCCGCGATTCAAACGTCCATTCAATGGAGGTGGGTGCGACATTTTCGGATGACCATTCCAGCACCACGCGTTCATTTGGCACCAGGGATTTGACGACTACATCAGCTGAAATGTTGTACATATCCCAATACCACTGAACCGTTTTCCCTTCTTCCAGCGGCCCCGAACTTCGGCTAAACCAGAATTTCGTGATGATGTCGGGATTTACAAAAGCTTCATAGACTTCGGCGACCGGCCTGCGAATGCGCAGGCTGGTTTTCGCAACGGGTCGGGTCTCGAGCTTCATGCGCGTAGAATACCATGCTGCGTGCGACCTTTCCTCTCATCGAAGTACGGATGCGAGCTGGTCAAAGGCTGATGGCAACCTGCTCGATTCAGGTTAGTATCACGGGTCTCAGTACGACCGGGTGCTACAAATGAAACTTAAATTCCTCGTCAAATTCCTGGCAATTGCGACGGTTTCATTGTCCGCAACGGCGGCAGATTCGGATCGGCTGACCGGCCTCGATGTTGCCTCCATGAGCGATGTTTCCAGCGTTTCGCCATCTCCCGATGGCAACCGTGTTGTTTACGTACGCACCACCCGCGTGTTTGACGACGAAGCGGAATTCGCTGCCGACGATGAGAAGGCTGGCTGGACGCTGGATACCCAGGTCTGGATGGTCAATGTTGGCGATGATGATGCGGTTCAATTGACATTTGGTGAAGAGCGCGCCAGTCAGCCGCACTTTTCTCCTGGCGGCGATCGGCTCGCATTCCTTCGCAACAAGGACGACAAGGCGCGACTTTTCATTCTGAATTTGCGGGGCGGAGAAGCCCAGGCTATCGATACGGGAGACGTCGAGCCGGGAAGCTACGCATGGTCGCCGGATGGAAAGCAATTCGCATTCACTGCCGAGGCGCCGAAGAGTTCTGAAGAAAAGGAGCTCGACTGGGCCAGCGGTGGCGCGATCGACTGGAACCGACGTTGGCGCAATCAACATCTGTGGACGGTGTCGGTCGACGGAGGGGATCCGCGACAGGTATCCGCTGATGATATGAACATTGCCAGTTTCTCCTGGTCACCGGACGGAGCCAACTTTCTTGTGAGCACGTCGGTGTCCTCGGACCCGTACTACAGTTTCAGCTTGCGGACCCCACGGGTGCTGTCGGCGGACAGCGGCGATGTGTTGAAAACTTTACTGGCCTCGCCAACCGCGATTGGGAACATGGCATGGTCTCCGGACAGTCGCCTGGTTGCATTCGCGTATGCCGACGGCGGCCTGAGCCTGCTCAACTCGTTGGCGGTGCATGAGGTTGAAGGAGATGGTCAGTGGAATGCCGTCGCCTCTCTGGACCCGACGATCGGTGGCTTCTTTTTTGATCGCGACTCCAAATCGTTAATCGCACACATCATTGAGCGAACAGATTCCAGTTTGTACCGACTTTCAATTGACGGCAAACGTGTTGACCGTATCGGTCAGCCTGGTCGCGTGCTGTCCGGAGCAATGGTTCCAAGCAGCGATCGGCGCCTGTTTACCGCCGTATCATCGACGACCAATGAGCCGCCGGACCCGACTGTCATTACGCTCAAGGGTCTGAAGACAGATGTCGTCGTGCGCGTGAATCCACAGATCGCCAACTGGGGTCTGGGTAAGCAGGCGGTTGTTGCGTGGAAAAATCCGGAGGGGCAGACGATAGAGGGCGTGCTCTTCCGTGCGCCGATGAGTATGGACGGCGCTCCCGGCCCGTTACTGGTTCTGCCGCATGGTGGCCCGGATTCCGTGACCACAAAATCGTTTAGTTCATGGGCGCATTACTTCGCGTCACGAGGACTGTCTGTATTGCGTCCGAATTACCGTGGCGGCCTGGGCTACGGATTCGAGTTCTATGCCGCGAATCGCGGTCGCCTGGGCGAGATCGAGTTTATGGATATTGAGGCTGGCGTTGATAGCCTGATTGATGACGGGATCGCGGACCCCGATCAGTTGTTCTACGGCGGATGGTCATGGGGCGGCTACCTGACTGCCTGGACGATCGGTCATACCAATCGCTACCAGGCAGCCGTGGCTGGCGCTGCGGTCGTCGACACGGTCAACCAGTATGTCGTGTCTGACATCAACCATGGCGTCGCAGCCGAGTGGGAATATACGACGATTCCGTGGGAGAATTTCGAACGCTTTGACGCGGCAAATCCGATGCGATTTCTGCACCAGGCAGAAACGCCTACGCTCATCATTCACGGACAGTCAGACGATCGCGTTCCGTTCCCGCAAGGCCTGACGCTATACCGCGCGTTGTCTGATTCCGGCGTCGAAGTCGAGATGCTTGCGTATCCGCGCGAGCCGCATGGATTCAGTGAGCCGGCGCATACGCGGCACATGCTCGAGGCCTGGGCTGCGTGGTACGAGTCGCATGGGCTCGGCGATTGAACCGAGTTTTGTTTCGGACAGCCTGAGCCAGCGCGTCCATTGCTGCGGAATCAGAGGAGACCCATCTGGCCAAGCACTTGCCGCGCAAGCCAGGTATCGCTTTTCGTAAGTTCAAAAACGATATCGAAGTGATTCCGATCATTGATTTCGCCGAAAACGACGGGAATGCCGTCGTCCGTTAATACGTCTCGATACTCTGTTGTCTGGCGTTTGAACTCATTGGTCTCGTTGTCGCCGTAGGTCAGGATGACCGGACACCGATTACGCATGCCGTGACGAATGGGACTGTTCCGCAGGGCTTCTTCCGCATCCATGCCAACCACGTCGTTCACGTAGCTTAAGGCCACCGGCTCCAGGTCGAATACGCCGCTTATCGCGCAGACCCCCTTGATCGTGTTTGCAGGGAGACCGTACTCGGTCCAGTCGGTAAGCAGCATCATCATCGCGAGGTGGGCACCGGCGGAACTTCCGGACAGAAAGATGCGGTTTCTGTCGAACCCATACTTGTCGGCCTGGCTATAAAGCCAGACTATTGCCCGACGATTTTCTTCGACAATTCCGGAAAGTGTCTGGTGAGGGGCCAGTGTGTAATTTGTGGCCACAAAATAGCTGCCACTATCCTGAAACATCGGTGCCGCAAAGCAGGACTCGTTCTTGCTCAGCAGCTGCCAGTAGCCGCCGTGAATAAATACATGTAGCGGCGCCGGACCAGCTGCGGGCGGGCTGAACAGATCCATCGTCTCCTCGGCACCTGGTCCATAACGCAGATCGGGTTGGCACGTGCCATCGCTCATGGCCTGTTGCTTTGCTACCTGGCTGAGACGCACGTACTCATCCAGAAAAACGTCAATGTTGTCAACGCAACTGCTGGGCGAGTATTCCCGGTCGAGTTCGGTCTGATCGAATGTTGAATAAATGCGCGTCATCTTGTACTCGCGTTTGAAAACAGATTACCTCGATTCATATTTGGCTTCGAACCCAGTACTTCTTGTGATGATCTTAGTTGCTGGTGACAGTGCATCTGCTGAGGTGGTCGGAAGTTCGCCTCGAGGCGCGAAGCGCCGGCAAAGCGACGCTATTCTCTCCAGGCGCGCTATTAAATCAACAAGTTATCGGCCCGTCCTGAACCGCTGATTTTCCGTGTAGGCACTATGTAGGCGGCAAATACCCCAAGTTTCCGCTCTCACTCGTCCAGATCCTACACGTTGCCTACATGAACCGATTGAGGTGTTTTGCGCATCAATCATTCAGCCACGCTGGGCTTTGAATTCGAGGGCCGATGTCCACTTTACGCCCGGAAGCAGCTGTTGCGTCGATCGGTTGAAATC
>CAWKOQ010000017.1:0-135249 GCA_963850825.1 uncultured Gammaproteobacteria bacterium
CATTCGGCCAGATGCCGACCGTCTACCATCTACCCACCAATGCGCGCCACGCTCTAAACAGTGGATTGTTCGCCAGCGCCGCCCAGAATCGGCTGCGCCATATCGCCGCAGAAGCACCGAAAACCAGGGCGCCAACGACGGACAGTTGCAGCCAGAGCGGTGGACTAATAAACATCCAGAGGGCGCCGCCCGTTGCAACGACACCAAATAGAGCGCCAAATATGAAGTGCAGTACCGCGGATGCAACACCCTTTTCGAACTGATTGTCTGCCATAAATTATTTCTTCAAAACCGCCCGCTTTCAGGAGACTATCGAAGACAGAATCTCTCCAATACTACGATATCCGATGGTGGATCCTGGCACTTGACGATCGGCGCAACGTTCCTCTGCATGCAGCATGCTCGCGAGAGTGGTTCTTTGGATATCTTAAGGACTCTAACGATCTATATGTACGCTAACGCTAGCGGGTCCGTTCGCGTCAAGATCATAATAGGTAACCGTTCCGATGTTTCCCTCAAAACGTGGCCGCGACAACATTATGCCACCCGGCATTAATGGACGGATGGTGCCCATATTTCCCAGGGATAATATGTCGCCCACTTTCAGGCGTCGGCCCCTTTGTAGGATCCGGTCCCTGATCGCGCGCACGCGGTAGATCGGCTCGTAAGCGTCACTAATGTTCCCTTCACCCAGGACGACACCATGCTCATTCGTCATCTTGTAATTGAATGAGTTAAGGCGATCCAGGCCAGCCTGAGTAGCAGGCACCAGGATGAGATCCCCCAGGATACCTGTTCGAAAATCGTAGTTGGTTGCGACTCCGGAGAATTCTGATCCCCCACTCGCTGTGGTCAATATGTCAGGCATTTCAATAAACGGATGGAATCCTCTCAGGGCGGCAAGAAACTCAAGATCTGTTTCGGCTTCATTGATCGCGTCACTACCGACCTCTGCGGCAAAGTCAGACTCCACAAAGGTGAAGTTGCAGCAATCAACGGAAACGTGATGGCCACTTTGATGCAGCCCGTTTGAAAACATGATTGCCGTCACCGGGCCAGACCAACCATCAACCGGGCCATTGTCATAGATGCCCGCTTCGAAGGTGCCGACTTTGTAGCCGCCTACTGAACCTTCAGTGGTCATCAATTCGTTAACATAGGCATCGGCGATCTTGTACGCCTCATCCTCTGACAGGCTGCCTTCCGGGATGGGTTTTATCGGTGTGGATGTTCGATAGTTTTGAACAAAAGCATCAACGAGTTCTTTATGGGCTGCTGATAATTCAGCACCTGCCGCCACATGCGCAAGGCCAGACATCAGCAGCCCCAATACTGCCCCTTGGAGCGCTCTGCCCAAGGCGATGTTACTGATCCAATATCGCTGCATTCTGCGTCGAGCGCGACGCAATTTCAGCATCGCAATCAAACTCGTGAATGGGTGAATCATCAGCGAGACGGTAGAAGGTGATATTTGCCGAGAATGGTTCCATCAAATACACCGGATCAGTTACGGTGTAGTTGAGCGATAGTTCAGAGCCATCTTCGTTAATCGTGTATCGCTCGACGAGTATCTTCTGTTCGCTGGAGGGAACATCTGCGCCATTGCCATTGGGATCCCATCCGGATGCCAGGCCGGCAGACAGTGCAGGAAAACCGGTTGATTCTATAATCAGCGTTTCGTCTTCGTATCGGCCTGTTCGCCGACCGTATTGCGGGTCGGTGACGTTTGGCTCATCTGACCCGAGCCGGACCTGACGGGATACACGACCATACTCATGAAATATCGAGATCGTATTCCTGTAGTTCGAGATGTCGTAAATATAAGGAATCATCAACAGCGAGGGCAGGTTTGGGTTTACGCATTCGGATGATGAGTTATTTATGACGTCAAAGTTTTTCCTTGCCTCGAGCCCTGCGGCGTTCAATGGCATTGGTGAGTCAGCCACTTTCTGTCCACTGATAAAGGTCATCCAGATACCGGTGATTCGATCGACGCCTTCAAGGCCTTCCCGGGTATCCGTAATGCGATTCTCCGGTGCCTTGCGAATGGAATTCAGCATTTCGAATTGCAGGCCGCTGGCAGTGTTGATCTCGGCACCGAACAGCAGCAATTTTTCCGGACGTCGGCTTCTCGGACCTCGTATGGTCACTTCGTCGCCGACTTTAAGTGTATCCCGGTTGATGCCGAGTCGCCGCAGGATAGGTACAGCATGGGCTTCGACTTCCCAGGTTTCAGTTGAGCCGCTATCGGTGACGACATCCACTTCGAAGAAGGAATGTGGGCTGCGCATTCTGACGCGTGACAGCTTGCCGGATATCTCGACAACATTCGTGGCGTCATAATGAGTTGCGAAAGAGTGGTGCGCTGCGACCGGGGCGAACGTAATCAGCGCCGCAAGGCTAAATAGTGTGGATAGAAGCGCAGTTTTGCCGCCCATCGTTTTCCCCCTGAAAATTGCCTGGCACGGTGATTTTATCTGATCAGCAATACTTTCTGATTCACCGGGTAGAGCCATTCTACGCCACGCTCGGTCACGATTGCGTCATCCTCAAGTGGAATGCGGAGTTTCTTGCCGCCCCACTCAGGTATAGCGGTATACGCAAAAAGCTCAATCGAAAAAAGGTTCGTCGGCTGAATGACATACGTCATGCGTTCAGGGTTGAACCAGGCAATCGAAGGCCCGATGCCATGACCCAGATTACCGACCGAGTGGCAGCCGATAATGATGTCGACAATGTCCGGATCATCGGTGGGCGTATTAGCGGTCTCCATCACCTTGAATCCGGCATCGGTAATATGCTGATTCAACAGATCGAAAGTATCGCCTGCCGTCCGACCGGCTTTTATATTGGCTTTCAGGATGTCGCGGACTGCTCGCCCATTATCGAATGCCTTCTGCATGCTGTCGGGCAGGTGAGTTTCACCCTCCTGCAGGACATAGGCATGCCGTTTCATGTCGGTATAGAAGTTCAGGTAGCCAACGCCCCAGTCGATTGCAAGGAAATCACCACGCTGAATGACGTGATCATTGGAGAGCGCAACAAACCCGTCGGGACCTGTGATGTACACCGAGGGCATGCCGAATGAGGTGCCGAGGTTGTTTTCAAACTGTTGTTCACGCATCCACCAGGCAACATCCGCGAGCGTCGTCTTGCCCGGCGTGATCACCTCGTTGGAAAAGGCGCGCTCTGCGATATCCCGCGACAGCTCTCCGGCCCAGGCGAATGCGGCGATTTCGGAGGCCACGCGGCGTGAGCGAAAGTCGGACGCCAGTTTTTCGGCAGATACGAAGCGATCCGCGTACCTGGAACCGAGTTCCTCGGTTAGTTTCTGGTGTGAGGTGTGGCTCAGGCCGTCCGCGGCACCGATATTGCGCGCGTAGTTCAGCGCGATGGTCTGCGGATCCCGTTCTTCAACGAACGCTTTGAGCTCTTTCGCATTGCCGAAAATATCGTAAGCGCCATTGTCTTCTACAAGAGCTGTCTCGACGCCGAGAACCGCGCGCTCAATGCGGCCTTCGCCGCGATCCGTGAAAATATAGTACCCATACGAACCGGTGTAGCCCTTGCCAAAGTCTTCCGTAAGCGGATCATCGAATCCCTCACGATTGACCGTGATCCACATGTCAACGCTGTTTTCGCGCATCACTTCGGGCAGGACGAGATCAAACTTGTCCTGACGAATCTGGTTCATCAGCTCCCAGCGCTTCTGCGCCTCGCCTTTGCCGTTGGCCTGTAGCGTGATCGCCAGGGAAATAACCAAGAGTGCGATTCGGGTCGCTTGTTGTTTCATCGTTAATCCTGTTATTTAATCGGGGTCGAACCGCACTTTCGATTATTAAAAAGCTTGGTAGATCATATTCTTAAGTTAAGCTCGGTTCGACCCCGATTTTAAGTTGAGCGGCAGAAAACCTCGGTTCGACCCCGGTTTTGGGGTTTAGAACAGGCCGGTGATTCTCCCATTTTCTGTAACACTAATCTGTTCTGCGGCTGGCGCGCGCGGCAGTCCGGGCATGGTCATGATGGCGCCACAGATCACGACCAGGAATTCCGCGCCGGTGGCCAGGCGAATTTCCCGGATTGGCACGTCATGGCCCGACGGTGCACCAAGCAGCTGCGGATCGGTTGAGAAACTGTACTGCGTCTTGGCCATGCAGATCGGATAGTGACCGTAGCCATCTTTTTCGAACTGTTGGAACTCGTTTCGTATCTTCTTGTCGGCAATGATGTCTTCGGCACCGTAAATAGAACGCGCGATACGCCGGACTTTTTCCCAGAGCGGCAAATCGTCTTTATATAAAGGCCGGAACTGGGATTTGTGGTCACTTATCATATCGACGACGGCCTCGGCGAGAGGCACTGCACCTTTACCGCCATGTTCCCAGTGCGAGGACACGGTGCAGGTCACATTGAATTCTTCGCAGTAGTCCTTGATTGCCTGGTGCTCGGCGTCAGTGTCCGTCACATAATGATTGATAGCGACGGTAACGGGTACACCGAATTGGCCGAGGTTGCGAATGTGCCGACCGAGATTTGCACAGCCTTTCTTGATTGCTGCGACGTTTTCGCCCTTCAGGTCATTCCTGGCCACACCACCGTGCATCTTCAGCGCCTTCGTCGTCGCTACCAGCACGACAGCATCCGGCGTCAGGCCCGCTTTGCGGCATTTGATGTCGAGAAACTTTTCGGCGCCGAGATCTGCGCCAAAACCCGCTTCGGTGACAACATAGTCAGCGAGTTTTAGCGCGGTCCTGGTTGCAATGACCGAGTTGCAGCCATGCGCGATGTTGGCGAACGGCCCGCCGTGCATTAGCGCCGGATTGTTTTCCAGTGTCTGCACAAGATTGGGCTGCAGTGCATCGCGCAACAGGGCGGTCATCGCACCTTCCGCCTGCAGCGCTCGTGCCTGGATCGGTTTCTGATCGCGAGTATGGCCAATCGTGATGTTGCCGATTCGTTCACGCAGGTCTTCAAGATCGTTGGCCAGGCAAAAGACGGCCATGATTTCCGATGCGACCGTGATGTCGAAGCCGGCTTCGCGAACCACGCCGTTGTGAAAACCACCGAGGCCGGACGTAATCGTTCGGAGTGCACGGTCATTCATGTCGACAACCCGCCGCCACGTAACGCGACGCGGATCGATGTTGAGCTGGTTCTCCCAGTGCATGTGATTGTCGATCATCGCTGAGAGGAGGTTGTGCGCTGCGCCGATAGCGTGAAAGTCGCCGGTAAAGTGCAGGTTGATGTCGGTCATGGGCACGACCTGCGCGTAGCCGCCGCCGGCCGCACCACCTTTCATGCCGAAGCAGGGACCAAGGCTCGGCTCGCGCAGACAGATCACCGTCTTTTTGCCGATCGCGTTCAGTCCGTCGCCAAGTCCGACCGTCGTAGTCGTTTTGCCTTCGCCTGCAGGCGTCGGCGAGATCGCGGTGACGAGAATGAGTTTGCCATCTTCCTTGTCATTGAGACTGCTGACGAAGTCATAGCCGATCTTTGCTTTATCATGCCCGTAAGGAATGATGTCATCCCCGGCGATGTTCAGTTTTGCCGCGATCTCGGAGATAGGCAGCTTATTAGCGGCCTGCGCAATATCAATATCTGAAGGTACGTTGCTCATATCTGGACTCTGATTCTTCTTGGCAATGGATTGCGGGCACGTTCACATCATGAAACGTTGCATCACATCGTGATTTGGAGTGACGGGAAGTCTATCAGATTGCTTTTGAAAAACGACTGTCGTGCTGGTCTCCGCCTATATAGCGATCAAAGACCATGGCGATGCTGCGCAGCAGCAGTCGTCCCTTTGGCGTGATTATGATCTCGGCGTCGTCAATGGTTACCAGGCCGTCTTCGATCAACGGCTGGAGATCGCCGACTTCCTGTCGAAAGTAGTCGAGAAACTGCACATCGTGGGCTGCCTCGAATTCCGCGAACACCAGCCGGTCGTAGCACATCAATTGGCTGATCACTTCAGCTCTAAGCAAGTCGTCCTCGTCGACCTCGATGCCCCTGCAAATCGGAAGCTTACCGGCTTCAAGCATCGCCTCGTATTCGATCGTCGACGTCGTGTTCTGCGCGTAGATGTTTCCGATATTGCCAATGGCGCTGACGCCAAGAGAAATCAGGTCGCATTCCCTGTGCGTAGAGTATCCCTGGAAGTTGCGTTGCAGCGATCCATTGTCCTGCGCGCGAACCAGATCGTCGTCCCGTAGCGCGAAGTGATCCATGCCGATATACACGTACTCGGATTTGGCCAGCTTATCGATCGTGTGATGCAGGATCTCCAGTTTCGTTTCCGGCGGCGGAATATCGGTATCGTTGATCATTCGCTGGCCCTTAAAGCGGGCCGGCAAATGTGCGTAGTTATATATGGCGAGCCTGTCCGGGCGCATTTCCAGCGTTTTGTCGAGCGTCATGTCGAAAGTCTCGACAGTCTGGTGGGGCAGGCCATAAATAAGGTCAAACGATACCGAGCGGAAGTGATTGTCCCTGGCATCGCGCATCAGTGAGCTGACATCGTCGGTCGACTGGATTCGATTGACGGCGCGCTGTACCTGGGGGTCAAAATCCTGGATGCCGAGACTCAGGCGGTTGAACCCCAGCTCCGCGAGTATGCGCATCATTCTGGAATCGACAGAACGCGGGTCAACCTCTATGGAAAATTCGTGGCTGTCGCTTTCGTCGAAGTTGAACGCTTCACGCAGGTGCGCCATGAGCGTGCGAAGCTGGTGCTCACTCAGATAGGTTGGCGTGCCGCCGCCGAAATGCAGCTGCTCAATCTTGCGCTTCCTGTCGAAAAGCTCCGCCTGCATGTCGATTTCCTTATCGAGATGGCGCAGGTATTTTTCCACGCGCTCTGCATTCTGCGTCACGATCTTGTTGCAGGCGCAGTAGTAGCAGAGAGAACTACAGAAGGGGATATGCACGTATAAAGAAAGTGGACGTCCAGACGCGTTGCTGTTCACGACGTGACGGCGATAGTCAGCGGCGGAAAAGCCTTCATGAAACTGCAGCGCGGTGGGATACGAGGTGTACCTTGGACCGCGGCCCCCATAGCGCTCGATCAGGGCCTGATCGAAGCAAACTTCATGTGCGTTGAATTGACCCATGGTACGAATCGTGGCGCATGGCCTGGCCGCGCCCAATCAGTATTTTCCGCAGAAAGGTGGCAGGCCAGGGCACTCTGGCTGCTCTAACCGCGTGTCAGCGCGGCCTGATCAGCCTTATTCAGGGGCGCCCGACGCTTCGTCCGTCGTGGGTTCGGCTGCCTGGCGCATTACATATTGAATAGCACCAACCACGACGTCGGGTTGCTCCCGGTGTACATTGTGACCGCTCACGCTTGAGACGATGTGCAGATGATCACTGAATTGCGAGATGAACTCCGCATGTAGCTCTCGCCATGCCTGCTTACCTTCGATGCTGTGGAACAGGAACTGCGGGTGCTCCCGCCGCATCGCGGTGACCATGGCAGCCGGCACGTCCGGTAGTTTGCGCGTTGCCGGATAAACGCCGGTTTCAGTAATTTTGGAGAAGTAAATGTCTTCCGGTTTTACGTGGTCCGGCATCATGGCGTTAATTACTACTTCTTCCTTCAGCATCCTTTCACGGTCAATTTCACTCAGCCGCACGAGAATCTGCTCCGGCGTGGCATCAACGAACACAAATCCCTGCACATTCTCGGGAAAAAGCTCGGCATACTTTCTGATATAGAAACCACCGGCCGAATGACCGACAAGAATAAAGGGCGGGCTCAGCTTCTCCGCCACAAGCAAATTGTTCAGTTCGGTTGCGACCCGTTCGAGGGTGCGGGGCAGATCGCTTTTGTCCGACCCGCCGTTTCCGGCACGGGAATAACTAACGACCTTCGCGGACTGGCTTAATCTTGCGGCAACTTCTCCCCATACCGCATAGTCGTATCCAAGTCCGGATTCGAACACGATAGTCTGGTCGCCGCTTCCCTGGACGCTTACTTCCAGATTATGTTCGCCAACAGAAACCAGTCGTGTTTCTTCCGCCAGCAACGGTCCTGTGAGTGAAAAGCTCAAAACACTGACCAGGACAGCCAGCCAGAAAGAATTGCTCAAAATATTGTTCAAACCGAATTCCCTTATTGGTGGTACCAGGGCAGGGACGACACACAACACGCAGCGAGGTTACGAGGCCATGCGCGACGGCCAGGTTGCTGCCTGGCAGAGTAACATCGATCAGTTTCTTTTCGGTCGAACGACTGTCATGTGCGGCTGCCGAAGCAGCCGGACAATCTCGAAAAAACACAGTCCCTAAAGGTCGCTGCGGCCGCGTTCCTGCAGATTCGCAAGGCACTTGACGAGTACACTGTGCTCGCGCTCGCCGTGACCGCTGCGCATATAGAGCTCCGCAGCCTGGCAGGCTTTCTGGAGCGATCGATTGCTGTCACGCAGGCTCAGCAGTATGCGGGAGATGTTGGCTGGCCCGCTGCCGCTCTGCACGGCTTGTTCCGCCTGGTGCATCACTTGCGTTACCTCTGCGTTATCAACGCGGCTTGTGACACTGGCTGTCTCTTCAGGTCGAATGCTGCCATCCCCGCTTGGAAGCTGGTGCAGGAGGTGAGTGATGAGATCACTGGTCGTTACAATGCCAACGAGCGTGCGGTCAGGTTCTACGACCGGCAACGCGTGATATCCGCCAACGGACAGCTTGTTCGCCGCATCGCGCAGACTTGCGCCCGATTCGAGTGTGACGGGATCTGCTTCCATTATCTGCGAAACCGTTGCCGCGGAAGCGGTAGCTGCGCCGCCTTCCAGGAGATGGAATTTCAGGAGGTCGGACGTCGATATGATGCCCACGAGAAGACCATTCTCAACGACGGGGAGGTGGTGAATCTGTCCCGGCTCAAGCAGTTGCCTGGCCGCTGTAATAGGGTCGGCCGGCCCGACGGTCACCGGATCCGTGGTCATAACCCTATTGATAGCAATGTCTCGCATAGCTCGCTCACCATCTAACGATACAAAAGTTGATACGGAAATTATCGCCTAATTCTTTCCGGTTGCCTGTGAAACAGGCCATATTTCGCGCATATGGGCCCGGCTTCAGGCGGGCGAAGGCCGCGTAAGGCTGGAACCGGGACCGGTGTCTAGGCTCGTCGCAATCCGTGACAAAGATAGAGTGCGACGGTGAACAGCAACATGGCGACAGCCTGGTGCGTCGCGGCAAGCGGGATCGGCACGACCAGAAGCAAGGTAGTGATTCCCAGCGCAACCTGCAGCGTGGCGGTGTGTAGTAACGCGTTGATGCCCTTGCGCAGGCGGGCAGGGAGGTCAGCTTTCGGAAATCTGGCCCAGAAAACGATGATGAGTATGAACGTCGTGATCGCCAGGATGCGGTGGTCGAACTGCACCGTCGCGATATTGTCGAACAGGTTTCGCCACCAGGGCTCGAGCGCCAACAGTCCCGGCGGCACCCAGTAGTCGCCCATCATGGGAAACGTGTTGTAGATCTTGCCCGCCTTGAGGCCTGCAACGAATCCGCCGGAGATAACCGTCACCGATATAAGTATCGTTAGTGCGAGCGTCTTGCCGTACCAGGGATGTCGTCTGTGCGTGTCGGGCGGGAACAGCAACGACAGCGCAACCCAGAACATATACGCGTATATGAGAAATGCTGCGACCAGGTGCGCCGTTAGTCGATACTGACTTACGTGTGGATTGTCCACGAGGCCGCTCTTGACCATGTACCAGCCGAGCACACCCTGCAGGCCGCCGAGCACAAACATGGTTGCGTATTTCAGCCACTCATCCTTGCGAATATAGCCTTTGACGGCAAATACGAGGAAGGGCACGAGAAAGACGATGCCTATAATGCGCCCCAGCAAACGATGCAGGAATTCAAGCCAGAAGATGCCCTTGAAGTCATGCACGCTCATTTGTGAGTTGACCTTTTGAAACTCCGGCGATTGCTGGTACATCTCAAACGTCTTCTGCCAGTCTTCATCGCTCAACGGCGGAAGAAAGCCGGTAACCGGCCGCCAGTCGACCATGGACAATCCGGATCCTGTCAACCGCGTCACTCCACCGAGGACAACCATGATGAACACCAACGCACAGCAGACCAGCAGCCATTGTGCAACTCGTCGGTTAATATCAGCGGGTGAGTTTCGCATTGCAATTAATTCGGTCAGGCAGTTTTCGGCGGGCGGGAATAATATCAGAGATAGTCGAGCGGTAGTGCGGTCGTGTACTTGATGGTCTCCATACTAGAAGACGAACTAACATCGAAAAGGTTCACTTTCGCAATCATCTCCCGGTACATCTCATCGCAACGATTCATGTCGGGCACAACGGCGCGAATCAGGTAGTCGACATCCCCGCTCATTCGATGTACTTCCATCACATTAGGCATGGCTGTCGTGACGCGATGAAACTGATTAAGCCAGTCAGCCGTGTTCATGGGTTCGCACGGCGGCGAAGACGGTCAGGTTCAATCCCAGCGACTCCTGATTCAGCAGCGTAACGCGGGCTGAGATTACGCCTGCCTCCTCCGGATTCCGGATACGACGCCAGCATGCGGATTTGGACAATCCGATTGACTCAGCGAGCAAGTTCAGCCGGAACCCGCCTGACTTTCCGCAAATAACTTAAGCATCGCCAGCACCAGGATGGCGGCGAGCCAGTTGTGCGCCACGGCAAGCACTATCGGCAGGCCGGCGAGAATCGATGCGATACCCAACGAGAATTCAAGAACCACAACGACGATCAATGCGATGCCGACGATCCGCAAGTCACGACCGGCGCGGACGGCCAAAAAACCTGCGAACATAACCATCGCAGCTGCAATGAGGGCCGTAATCCGGTGCAGTTTATGTATCGCGGCTCGCTCGGGACCGCCAAGAACCATGCCGCTCGATCCGATATCGTGAACGCGCGACAAATCGAAAGCGGTGAATACATCCGGGCCGGGAAGCCAGCTGCCATGACAGTCCGGAATGGTCTGGCACGCCGACGCCGCGAAATTCGCGCTCGTCAGTCCGCCGATAAAAATCTGACCGCCGAGAAAAATCAGCGCGGCAATTGTCGCGAAATGTAGCCGGGACCTTTCTGCCTTGGGCGACAGCGGCTTGCGAACAACCAGCCAGCCGAGAATGCCCAACATCGCAAATCCGCCACACAGATTGCCCATCACGACCGCCGGGCTATGCAGGCCCTCCGAATAGATCCCCAGCCATGCGAGAAAAACGGTCAATGCCAGGAGTGAGAAAGCGGCGACGCGGTCCTTCCTCTGCTGCAACGAGAGCAATGTCATGCCGAGGATTGCCAGGCCAAGCACACTTGCAACCAGGCGGTGCAATGGTGTCGCCCAGGACAGTGGTTCGCTGGCTTCTTCCAGCAGCCGCTCATAGGTTCCCGCAGCGCTCGGAGAATCAATGGGCACGCCTATATTGCCGTAGCAGGCGGGCCACGGTTCGCAACCGATGCCGGAGTGATCGAGTCTCAGGTAGGCACTGACTGTCACAAGGACAATGACGAGCAGTAAGGAAATTCGTACGAGTGTCGCCATCGATTTATTCTTTGACCTCTTCCAGGCCGGCCGCCTCGCCGCGGACCAGGCGCACAAACTTCGGGTTTCTCTTCCAGTCGACGCGGTCGTGGCCAAAAACGAAATTCCACGCCCACGCAGACTCATACTGCATTGCGTAGTCGAATCCGGTCCAGTACTCGTCAGCCTGCATGAATGGAAAATAGTCGATGTTTGCCGTTGGCGGCGTAGCGACTTTGCGGCGATCGGAGATCGAGTACAACTCGTTGCGGGTTGGCATGCGCCAGTCACGGAATCCGCACAGGCCTTTTTCATTCACAGCGCGCACGAAGTTCCAGGTATCGCATGCGGAGTCTGTGCACTCACCACCATCTTCGAGGCCACGGTAGTCCAGTTCGTCATTGTTCTCGTTCGGGTTGAACCAGCTGTACCGGTTTTGCCAATGATGCAGTCCCGCATTGTCGGTCTTGGTCTCCCAGATCAGGCCGGTGACCGTGTCTTCCACACAATTGCCGGTCCCTTTTTCCACGACGACTCCTGCAGCAGCCAGGGCACGATATTTTGTATCGTGGATTGTATCTTCGCCGTCGGGGGCGCCACTGCATCCGGCGAGGATTGATATTGCTGCGGTGCACACAATCGATTGCTTATTCATGCGCGCAAGCTTAACTGTTTTGCTGCGTTGAGGCGCTACGCAGCCGGGGGCATCGATCTAGGTAGTTTCCCCAGTTTTTCGTGCGCAGCAAGAGGTCTAAATTAGAGCTGTATTTTGGGGCCAGACTGTACCGACGATCACTAGCCACACAGCGGCCGCCTGGCGTGCCCCATCATTCTTCATCGGCATATAAGGAAACTGGAAATGCATGAAGAGCAAACTGGTTCAAAAACCTTCGTCAGAATTCCGATCTTTCAACGCATTCTTGATAACCCTTTTATCCTGCTGTTTGTAGGCGTCGTCTTGCCGACGGTGTTCTACATCATCTGGGGAATCATGGAGATTGTGACGATTCCAATCGCGCCTTAACGGCGGTATTCAAACGCGAAAGACAAATGGGGTGACGTCGTGAGTGCAATACAGCCGCCTGCTGAAATCGTCTGGTGGAAACAGCCACTGGACAGAGTTGAGGGAACCTGGATCGCAATTGCATTAGTGTGGTCCTTGTTCATGTTTATCATGATGCCGCTCTGGCACATCTACGGTAAGCAAAACCTGTCAAACGAAGCCTATCGAACTACGCCACAGGCATTTCTCGCCAAGACGCAGGCGATGGTCGACCAGTACACGGTGCGAACGGAAACTGCCGCGAATTTGCCGGTCGTAAGGCCACCGCCAGGGAGTGACGTTTACCTGCTGGGAAGGCTGTGGCAATGGTGGCCGCTCCTGGAGCTGGAGAAAGGGCAGACCTACCGGTTACATATCTCTTCAATGGACTGGCAGCATGGATTTTCGCTGCAGCCGGTCAATATCAACACCCAGATTCTGCCCGGTTACGAAATGGTTATCACCGTTACCCCGGATACCTCCGTCGAGCAGACCATTATTTGCAACGAGTATTGTGGATTGGGGCATCACAATATGACCGGCAAGATTTATGTCGTCGAGGGCGGATCATGAATAATGAACTCTACAGAACCTGTCCCGAATCCGGCCTGCAGTTCCACAAACCTGCCGAATTACTGATGCGCTCCAATGCGGTGCTGGCAGTCGTCATCCTCCTGTTCGGCGGCATAACAGCCTTGCTGGTGACGCTGACTCGCTGGCCTGCCGTGCATCTTCTGCCGGCCGACCGTTTCTACCAGGTGTTGACGTTGCACGGTGTCAACATGCTGATTTTCTGGATCATCACCTTTGAGATCGCGGTGCTGTATTTTTGCTCGTCGACGCTGCTCAAATGCCGCCTGGCGACGCCGAGAATAGCCTGGCTTGGTTTTGCCCTGATGCTGATCGGAATCGTGGTCAATAACGCGGCGGTGTTGAACGGGGATGCGTCGGTCATGATGACGTCGTATGTGCCGATGCCGGCCAATCCCAACTTCTATCTCGGGCTCATTCTGTTTGCTGTCGGTGCGTTGCTCGGATGTTTCGTTTTTCTTGGCACGCTCGTCATCGCAAAAGAAGAGAAGACCTACGAGGGTTCGATTCCCCTGGTCACTTTCGGTGCGCTGACGGCATGCATCATTGCCGTATTTACGATCGCGTCAGGCGCGGTCATCCTGATACCAACTTACCTTTGGTCAATCGGATACATAAACAATATTGACGCAGCCATGTACCGCCTTGTCTGGTGGGCTCTGGGACACTCTTCACAACAGATCAATGTTGCTGCCCATGTGTCCGTCTGGTACGCAATTGCTGCGATTGTTTTCGGCGCCAGGCCGTTGTCGGAAAAGGTCAGTCGCACGGCGTTCTTCCTGTATATCGCCTTCCTGCAACTAGCCAGTGCGCACCATTTGCTCGTCGATCCCGGATTGAGCTCCGAGTGGAAAATTTTCAACACGAGCTATGCTATGTACCTGGCGGTCCTGGCAAGCATGGTGCACGGATTGACCGTGCCCGGATCTATTGAAGTCGCACAGCGCGCCAAGGGATTTACCAACGGTTTGTTCCAGTGGCTTAGAAAGGCACCGTGGGGAAATCCGGTTTTCTCGGGCATGTTCCTGTCATTAATTGGCTTTGGCTTTATCGGCGGTATCTCCGGCGTGGTGATGGGTACAGAGCAAATCAATATCATCATTCACAACACGATCTATGTGCCCGGGCATTTCCATGCGACGGTTGTTATTGGCACAACGCTTGCCTTCATGTCACTGACGTATTTTCTGATTCCCGTGTTGTTTCGCAAGCAGGTGATGTTGCCTGGTCTTGCGAAGATTCAGCCGTATTTGTTCGGTATTGGCATGATGGTATTCACGATGGCGATGATGGGCGCCGGCACACTTGGTGTGCAACGTCGACACTTTGACATGGCGTTTACCGACGCGATGATTGGTTTTGACTATCCGGCGAGCGCTTACACATTCATGGGTGTTGTGGGCATTTCGGGTGTCGCTGCCATATTTGGCGGGGCTATCTACATCCTGGTGACAGTGTTGTCAGTGTTCTTTGGCAAACCGGTTGGGTCTGAATCCAGCTTCGGCTTCACGACGACTACATTGACACGTGCCGAGCCGGTGATAGTGCCTGATGGTGGTCACGCGGCTGCGGGCAAATGGGGATTTGCGGCACCTGGCACGTTTCTGCTGGCCATATTCTTCCTGGTGATCTTCGTTCTTTACTATGCCGTCAACTGGAAGTACCTGGCTTCCGTCTGGCCCATGAGTTGACCGGACTGGCCTGGAATCCTGCTGTGTGGAAGCGGCTTTAGCCGCGATTTCATGAGGTCCCGTGGGAGCAGCGTTAGCCGCGAAATCACAAAGCCGCTCGTACGTGCCTTCTTTCGACTGCGACACAATGAATAACCGAGCATTGCACCTGATAACGGCCCTGGCAGTGGCGATTCCCGCAATCGGACTCGCAGCCGTCGATGCGACCGACAATTACGATGCGGACAAAGCGCTGCAGATTTCGCAAGCAGCCGTCGGCACGAAAATCGGCAATTACCAGTTTGTTGACGGGCTTAATCGTAACGTGAGTCTCCACGACTACGCGGGCAAGCCGCTCGTTATCAGTATGATATTTACCTCCTGCCATCATGTGTGCCCGATGACGACGAAGCATCTGGATCAGACGACCCGCGCTGCCCGTGAAGTGCTGGGAGAGGACAGTTTCGAGATCGTCACCATCGGCTTTGACACGGCGCACGACACGCCCAATGCAATGAATGCCTTTGCAAGAGAGCAGGGCATCAATGCCAATGGCTGGCGCTTCCTGAGCGGCACGCAGGAGACGATCGAGGCGCTGTCAGCGGAACTGGGATTCATCTATTTCCCGACGCCGCGCGGGTTCGATCACATCAATCAGGTCACGATCATTGATCGTGACAGCACCGTGTACAACCAGGTATACGGTGTAACGTTCGAACTACCGTGGCTTGTAGAGCCGCTGAAGCAACTCGTGTTCAATCGCCCGGAATCCGCCGGTCACATGGTGTCTAGTCTCGTTGATCGCGTACGATTGTTCTGCACCGTGTTCAATCCGGCAAGCGGTCGTTACGAAATTGACAACTCCCTTTTTATTCAGATCGCTATTGGGTTTATTATCGTATTATCTGTTTCGGTCTATCTCTGGAGAGGGTTTCGTCCCGCACGAGATTCCTGAGCCAAGCTTGCTTTCATATTTGCAAAAAGTGGCTCGTGCCAGCCTCGGCATCCTGCATCGACCGCTCGCGCGGGCCTTCGGACCAGTTGAGAATCCGCTCAATCATCTAGGCGCGCTCATCATCTTCTTCTGCTGGATCGTGCTGATCAGCGGTATCTGGCTGTTAATATTTTTCCGCACCAGCGTTTCGGGAGCGTTTGAATCGCTGGAGTACCTGACGCACGAGCAGTGGTACCTCGGCGGCATCATGCGCAGCCTGCATCGCTATGCATCGGATGCGGCCATCCTTGCGTTGTTTGTGCACATCGTTAAGGAATTCGCATTCGATACCTATCGGCTCAAACGCTGGTTCAGCTGGGTTACAGGTGTGCCCCTGGTCTGGATGCTGTTTGCACTGGGTGTTACCGGCTATTGGCTGGTTTGGGATGAACTTGCCCAGTACGTCGCCATTACAAGTGCGGAACTGTTGGACAGTATTCCTATTTTTACGGACTCCATGGCGGGAAACTTCCTGATCGAATCTGCGCTTAGCGACCGATTCTTCACGCTGATGGCGTTTATGCATCTGATTGGCCTGCCAATCTTCCTGGTCTTCGGTATCTGGCTGCATGTTTTCCGCCTGTCTCGCCCTTCTATCAACCCACCCCGGCGACTGATGGCGGGCACTTTGCTCTGCATGCTCGTCTTGTCGTTCGTATTTCCGGCTGTCAGTCAGGACAAAGCAAACCTGGCAATGGCAACACAATCGGTAAATCTGGACTGGTTCTATCTGCACGCCTATCCGCTGGTGCAGCAATGGTCGCCGGGCTTCGTCTGGTTATTCCTGGTAGGAATCAGTAGCCTGATCTGCTTCGCTCCCTGGTTGCCGCCGGGAAAAATCGCCGCGCCGGCAATTGTGGATCTGGATAACTGTAATGGATGTCAGCGGTGCGCCGACGATTGCCCATTCGGAGCCATCCAAATGCAGGCGAGAAGCGACGGCGCCAAATACGATCTGGAGGCCGTTGTGGATTCCGATCTGTGCACCCGTTGTGGAATATGCGTCGGTGCCTGTCCAACAGCGACGCCGTTTCGCACCCGGGCTGAATTAATCCCGGGGATTGATCTGCCGGAAATAACCGCTGCCGAGCTGCGCGAGAGGATCCACAATGTTGCCGGATCGCTAACCGGCGACAAACGAATATTAAGTTTCAGCTGCAGCGGAAGCTCGACGGCAGCCACGTTAAAGAAGGCAGGTGAGGCTGTAGTGGAAGTAAAATGTATGGGGCAGCTGCCGCCGCCCTTTCTGGATTACGTATTGAGTCGTGATCTTGCGGATGCGATCCTGATGACCGGATGTTCGGATGGTCGCTGCCGGTATCGGTTCGGAACACACTGGACCGAAGATCGCGTGACGCGCAAACGGGACCCGCGCCTGCGCAGGCGCATCGATGAATCAAGAATCTGTCGTGCATGGCAGGATCTGCCACAGTATCAGGGCAGCGTACTTAAGCAGCTTGCAGCGCTGCGCACGTCCTTGCCAGATTCGGCAACTGATAGAAACGCGAGTGTTGCATGACGCGAATTATCGGACAGGCTATTACCTATACCGCATTTGCCGCGGTGATTGGACTGTTATCCGTCTGGCCGGAATACCACATGCTGCGGGAGAATGAAGCCGTCATATCGCTGTCGTTTTCGCATGCTGCTCAGCGCGTTGGCGAATGCCGGGCGTTGACCCAGGCAGAACTGAACGAGCTCCCGCCGAACATGCGTAAACCCAATTCCTGTCCGCGCGAGCGACATGCTGCATACATCCAGGTACGCGCCGGCAACGAGGTCCTGTTCTCCGAAACACTCCAGCCCAGCGGCCTGTGGTCAGACGGCAAGATAAATGTATACAACCGGGCCAGGCTGGCTGCCGGCGATTATCGCTTGTTCGTCGGTATGAATGATTCGGGCAGCGATGACGGATTCGACTATGAACGCACCGCGGACCTGAGTATAGAACCAGGCCAAAACCTGGTGATCGGTTTTGACAATCTGAGTAACACATTTGTTATTGAGTAAATTAGACGATGACCTTTCTTAGCTGGAAACCTGAGTATTCTGTCGGCATCGAATCTGTCGATTACGAACATCGTGAGATGATCGAGCTGGTGAACGATCTTCACAGGGAAATGAAGGATCGGGGAGATCCGGGCTCTATAGATCAGTTTCTTGGCGACATTCATGCGGCCATTTCGGCACATTTCGCGCTTGAGGAGCGCGTGATGAAGCAGTCGGGTTACGACGAATACGAACCGCACAAAGACGATCACGAAGAGTTGCTCGATCAGATACGCGATCTGATGGATGCCTACGCTTCTGATCCCGACGCCGGCCTGCCGCTGCTGCAGGAGCGGCTATCCGATTGGTTCGGCAATCATTTTTCGACGTTCGATTCGCGCCTGCATGGCAAGCTGGATATGCCGCACCATTAGGGAATCGCGGCTAAAGCTGCTCTCACATAATCTCTGTGAGGCTGGGCATCGCGGCTAAAGCTGCTCCGGCACCATTTCTATGAAGCATCGTGGGAGCGACTTCAGTCGCGATTCCTTATTCAGTCGCGATTCCCTGCCGTCACGAAGCATCCGCCAGCGCAGGAATGACTTTCCGCAGGCGCAAATACATGAACGCGTAAATTGACATACCGGTCAATGCGGCGCACGCACACATAATGAATACGCCGCTGTAGCCCAGCCCCATTCCGAGGATCGTGGCGGCCGCATTCGGCCCGATAATCTGGCCGAGTCCCTGAGCGCCGGGCATCAATGCCGCAAAGCGTCCCGAGTGGTCTACATTGGCAACCGTCGACATCTGGTAGACATCGATAAATACCCACAGGAAGTTGAACATGAACGCGCTGAAAATGATGTTCGTATTGTTGATGCCTCCGGCCAGCATTCCAACAATAACTGATTGAATGACCAGCGTAATCAGCAGTGGGCGGGCGAGTCCGAAACGGTTGCTGATCAGGGTCGCGAACGCGCAACCGACAAGACTCAGAAAAGACGACCACGTCAGTACCTGTCCCACCCATTCAGGGTCGGCGGCGGAATCGGCGCTGGCCAGTTCGATGTACGTCCAGTAGGCGCCTATGTTGATATAGGTCACGACAATCGCAGCCAGGCATAGCCATGGAACGTATGCCGGTACGTGTTTATGTTCGACATGATGCTCGCCGCTTTTCTCCTCAACATCGATTTCGACATCCAGCGCTTTGTCGACCGGGCGTGGCGGTACCCAATCGAGAAACAGGAGCCCAAATGCGAAACAGCTGATAAACACGAAGTAGATTCCATTCATGGATAACTGCGGCAGAAAGTGTGTTTCGAGCGCCTGTGAAAACGCGAATGCGAACAGCATCATGTTATATGCGCGAGCGGGTTTCGACGATGCGCCAAGCGTTGCGACGGCGACGGCTGTATAAATGCCGCTGCCGAACCCTGCCAGCAAACGTAACCACAACACCTGCTCATAATCGACCACCACCGTGCACAGGGCATTAGCCGTGATGGCAATGACGGCGGAGCCAAGCACCAGCAGGCGGCGGTCGATTCGGGCGATGATAACAGCCGTAAGCACGGCGCCCAGCGACAGGCCTCCGAGGTCTGCGCCGGCAACCCGACCGACTTCGACTTCGGTGAAACCGAGAAGGTTTTCTCAGGCGGAGCTGATGACAGGAATGCCAACCAGGACGCCGTAGCCAACAAGCGTCATGTAGAGAGAAATCCGAATCGAGCGCCAGCCATCGAACACCGTCCGATGGTGCAGAAGCTCCGCACCTTCGTCACTCATTGCTGCTCCCGTGGTTTTTGTTCTGAAGCAAGTGGGACCTTAGGTGGTCTGTAACAGTATGCGCAAAAACTGAAACGTGACGAGTGCAAGTGACAGGAAGACCACAAAGAATACGATCTGCCGCTGCTTCAATACGCCACCCTGCATCGATTCGATCTTTCTGACGATCCAGTCGGCAACCAGGTAGATAAATATCCCGTTCAGCGTGAATATCAGGATTTCACTCACGTTTGCCTGCTCCTGACGCGCATCGATTTCCAGGCGACAATCAGAAACAGAAGCCCGCCGATGACCGATATCAGTCCGCCGAGTCCCATCAGACCCATTCCAGCAATTTCGCCCAGCCGATCCACCCCCTGGGCGAGCCCCGCCGTCTTTCTCTGCACGCCGTATCCCCCGGTCCATGCGAGACCGGCTATGTGCATCAATTGTCCGCCACCGTAAAGGAGCGGCTGCCAGAAGGCCATTCTGTGCGGCAATGGTCCGAAACCAAGGCGCGGTAACAGGTAGTAGGTGAGCCCCATGAGCGCAACCGTAACGCCGACGGTGGCACCGTGATAGTGGGCCGGAATGACGATGTCCAGGCCGGAGATCATAAACCCCAGGGCGCCGCCGGTGCCAAACAGCAGCAGCGAACTCCATAGCGCAGACCGCAGGTACCACGCTTCACCCCGCAGACGGTCGGCATTGAGAAAGCTTGCCAGGACCGCGATCCCCAGCGGCAGGCAGGACAAGCCCCCGTACTTCATCAATTCCGTGAATGCCAGCCGGTGACCCGGAGAGGTGACGTCGTGGGCCAGGTACAGGAACGGCACAACGATAATCGGCAAGATCAGGAATACCTGGAAGATGAGCGTCAGGCGAGGGGTCAGTTCCAGGTGACATCCACTGGCATGGGCAAGTACCACCCAGCTGATCATCATCAGCAAGGTGTAACTGAACTGAATGACGTGCCCGCCACCCCAAAACAGGAACTCGAAATAGATCTGACCATCCATTTCGCCCGGTATGCCCAGCATGGAAGCCAGCACCGCAAGGATGGCAATTCCCGTCACCATCGCCGACATCATCACGCCGACCTGCAGTGCTTCACCTCCGCTTAGGTTCGCGCCAATGCCGCGCCAGGTGGCGAGCGTGCGCAGGGCGTGGCCAGTGATGCCAAACGCAAACAGGCTGAGACCGGTGAAAAACAGCGGGTGCTGCAGAACGGGAACGTAGTTACTCATCTGCGGGTTGCCTGCACCGGCAAACGGAGCGATAACGACAATCAGTGTGCCGATCGCGGCCAGGCCAAAAGATAGCCTGTCCATTAACGGGTGCTCCTGCGTTGCGCACAGGCTCCACATGGCGGCTGACATGGATAGCAGCCAAATGAGCACTGACAGGGTCACGTGGACAACGAGGGACACCTGGAAGAAATCAATAAAAGGGATCCAGCCCTGGACGATAGGCGTGCGAGCCAATACCAGCAACAAAGAAAAGATTCCGGCAAGTATCAGCGACACGAGGCCGAGCGTCACCCAGGCTGTGGTAATGCGTCGGCTATCACCGCCATGAAACGGCAGATCGTATTCCGTTGTATTCATCTGCCGATCCGTCGCGACGATCACTTCGGCAACTTAATCTGCTGCCGGGAATCGGTCAACACATTGCTAGTCCAGCGTAACGTATTGCTCCAGCCTGGCGACCTCTTCCTCATCGACATACTTGCCGATTTCGCGCCGGAATTGCTCGATATTCGAGTACGGGCGGTACTCTTCGAATTCATGCGCCATGCGTCGACCGACGCCGGGAATTAACTGAATATCTGCATTCGTTGCATTGTTGAGGCTAATGAAAACGAAGAGGTGGCCATACAGTTCTTCGCGCTGCTCGTCATCCAGATTGGCACTCAACAATTCATTCAATGCGCCGATCGATGCAAACGGGCGGCCTGCAACGATCGCTTCTGCGATTGCGGCGGTCATGTTCGGCAATTCCGCCATTTCATTTGCCGACGCGGCATTGGCGTCCAGGATGCCATCCGCCAGCGAGATCGATGCAGTCAATGTCATTAGTACGGCAATAGCGAACAAGCGCAGGTTGGGAGCTTTCATGTGGGGGCCTTTGGCATGGTGAATTCAGTAAACTGTTGCGAGGATACTAGCGACCAGCAACCTGCAGCGTCAATTGAGAGTTGCCGGAATAGACAATTCTTTTCAATTACCGTGGAGCCAATATTGGACAAAATCAGGCGAATCTTTAATTCCAGGGTTTTTCTGTGGCTGGCGCTTGCGTGCCCGTTCGTTTGGCTCGTCAACGCGTGGCACACAGAATTTCTGTTTTACGGAGAGATTATTCACGTTTCAGGCGAGTGGTCCGCGCGCTTACTCATGCTAACGATGGCGATAACGCCGTTCCGGATATTGTTTCCCAAAGCCTCGTGGCCGCTATGGCTGCAATCTCGTCGACGATACTTCGGCGTGGCCACCTTCGCATTTGCGGCGCTGCATGCTGTTGTCTACGTCGACAGGAAAGAGAGCCTGGATCTGATACTCAGGGAAGGCGCCGGTTTTTCGATGTGGACCGGCTGGGTGGCGCTGGTCATTTTCATTGCGTTGGCCGCAACGAGCAACGACCAGTCTGTGCGATGGCTGAAAAATGGCTGGAAAAAACTGCATCGCTGGGTATACGCGGCCGCGTTGCTCACTTTTACTCACTGGATTTTCGTCGCGTTTGATTTTGTCCCCGGTCTGGTGCATTTTCTGTTGCTACTGGCGCTTGAATCCTGTCGGGTATGGAAACATCGAATGATGAAGTCGAATGCAGCGTAGAAAATCGTCCATTCGCCGGCTTGGCGACTGCAATAACGTTACTGACCTGCGTGTACTCGCGAAAAGAAACCTGCCGTGGCCGATATTCAACTACCTGGACGGCGGGGCGGACGACGAAATCACGCTTGGTCGCAATACCCAGGCGTTTAATGATTATGAGCTTCTGCCAAGTCAGTTATCCGACGTTAGTCGCATCAATACAGAAACCACGGTATTGGGACAAAAGATAGGCTGGCCGGTTTTCCTGGCACCCACTGGCGCATCCAGGCTTTTTCATCATGAATCCGAGCCCGCCGTCATTCGTGCGGCACACAAATTCGACACGATTTATAGCCTGTCTACGCTCGGAACAACATCCATAGAAGACGTTGCATCTGTTTCGGCTGGGCCGAAAATGTACCAGGTCTACATGTTCAAAGACCGCGCGATTTCGCGTGACTTTGTAAAGCGTTGTAAAGAACAGGAATATGCCGCCCTCTGCCTGACCGTCGATACTCCGGTTGCGGGTAACCGGGAAAGGGACCTCGTCACGGGTTTTGGCGTGCCGCCAAAGTTCAACACGCGCAGTGTGCTTAGTTACGCGAGACATTTCCCGTGGACTATACGGGCCATCATGAAGCCCGGGTTCGATATGGTGAACGTCATCAGCAGCGCCAATGCGTCCACGGAGATCGGCGATGGTGTGATGGACTATATAAACAACCAGTTCGACCGTTCTATCAGCTGGAAGGACGTCGAGTGGCTGGCGGAGCTGTGGGACGGGCCCCTGGTCGTAAAGGGCATTCAGACAGTCGCTGATGCCCGCAAGGCGGCTGAATCCGGTGCAACCGCAGTGATGCTATCGAACCATGGCGGCCGCCAGCTCGAGACGGCACCCGCGCCGGTCGACTGTATTGCCCCTATCGCTGACGAGCTTGGGGACCGGCTGGAGATTATTTGCGACGGTGGCATTCGCCGTGGAACGCATATCATCAAGGCCCTGGCGCTCGGCGCCACAGCCTGCAGTATCGGTCGCGGATACCTGTTCGGGCTGGCTGCTGGCGGGCAGCGAGGAGTAGAGCATGCGCTGGGTTTGCTTCGTTCCGAGGTCGAACGTAGCATGGCGTTGGTTGGCTGTAATTCCGTGCAGAAACTCAGCGAAAAATACATCCAAAAACGCTCGAAGATCCCAGAATAACGCCGGAAAGAATCTAAGTGACTAACAGTTTCAGAAGCCCTCTATGGTGGGCGGGCATCGGTCTCGCTGTTCTGATTTCTTACGCGGCCGGCCATGTTGCCGAGTGGTTTGGCGAATCGGTACTCGGGTTTGCAAAAAGCCCGGTGAGCGCCATCATGATGGCCATTATCCTTGGCATGTTGGTCGCAAACCTGGTCAGGCTGCCAATTGGTCTCAATCCGGGCCTGAAGTTTTGCACGTCAACCATTCTCCGCATCGGCATCATGCTGCTCGGAATTCGGCTCAGCCTGCTCGGTGCGGGTCGTTTCACGCTGGTCGCGCTGCCATTTGTGGTCGCTGCGATCGGCATCGGTCTGACTGTAGTCGGATTTCTTGGCCGCTCCATGAACCTGTCGCGGCAATTGAGCGGACTGATTGCGGTCGGCACGAGCATATGCGGCGCGACAGCGATCGTTGCCACGGCACCACTGATCAAAGCCAACGAGTCCGAAGTCAGTTATTCGATCGCCTGTATCACGATGTTCGGCCTGGCGGCGATGTTCTTCTATCCGATCCTGGGCTACTACCTGTTCGCAGATGAGCCGGCTCTGGCGGGCCTGTTTCTGGGCACTTCGATCCACGAAACAGCCCAGGTTGCCGGCGCCGGCTTGATGTATGAGGCGCAATACAACGCGCCGGTGGCCCTGGATATTGCGACCGTCACCAAGCTCGTCAGGAACCTGTGCATGATCGCTGTCATTCCACTGGTTGGGATTCTGTATGGAGCGGATCGCGGCCCAGGCGATGCTCCGGCAGGGCGTTGGTGGACACTGATCCCGTGGTTCATTATCGGCTTCGCGGTGATGTCGGCGTTGCGTACGTTCGGCGACCTGGGCGACAAGGCGTTCGGTGTTCTTGATCCGGAGCAGTGGGCACGCCTGGTGCGGTTTATTCGCGACGCGGCGGAGTCTTGTCTATTGCTGGCAATGGCCGCGGTGGGATTGACATCGATGTTCTCCGGTATTCGACAGATTGGCGCGCGCCCGTTTCTCCTTGGCCTGTTTGCCGCCGTACTCATCGGTGGCGTTAGCCTCGTATTGATTTCCTTGTTTGCCAAACCCCTTATTTCAGCCGTAGGCCTGTAGCCCGAAATAAGCGCATGGAGTTCGACCGATGCGTCGGCGAATCTTCAGAATGATTATTTTTCTCGAACCGAAAAGACATCGAAAATTCACGCATTTAGCTATTCTAGTTAGGGCGGTTCGCATGCTGGCGTCGCGTAATTGAACCCCAAAAACGGGCCTCGAAACTTATTTGCTAGTAGACTATTGCTGGCTTCGCGTCATGCGAATGCGATCAACGCTGGTTGCTACCGGCGAGTATTTCTTAAGAGGTAGATATGTCAGGGGAAAGAGTTACCGGGACCGTTAAATGGTTCAATGACGACAAGGGATTTGGCTTTATCGAACGTGAAGGTGGGCAAGATGTTTTTGTTCATCACAGCACGATTCAAATGGAAGGCTTTAAGACTCTCAAAGAGGGACAGAAAGTATCCATGGAAGTGACCCAGGGCCAGAAAGGCCCGCAGGCGGAAAACGTAATCGCCGAATAGTCATTGTTTGCGGCAGTTTGACGACGATCTGCGAATACTGGGCCGATAGTTGAGGACTGCAAAGGGCAGCTGCATTGTGTCTCCGCGGAGATTTTTGAAAGGAAGCGAAAAAATGCAGTCCGCCGAATTCGCGATATTCGTATCAGATGTTGCGGGAATTTCCTTGCGCCGAATTATTCTGTTTTCCGTATTGTTTATCGCAGCCTGTTCTCCGGCCACAGAATCTCCAGCAACAATCGCGACTGCGACACCCCTATACCAGGGGTCTGAATCATGCGCTGCATGTCACCCGGACCAATATGCATTGTGGCAGGGCTCGGATCACGCGCTGGCCATGCAGCATGCCACGCCGGAAACGGTGCTGGGCGATTTCTCCGGCATTGAGTTCACCCATTTCGAGACCACGAGCCGTTTCTTCACGCGCGCCGATAATTTCTATGTCCGTACGGACAATGCCGACGGCGAATTACAGGACTTCCTGGTTTCCTATACGTTCGGCGTTGAGCCATTGCAGCAATACCTGATCGAGTTTCCGGATGGGAGACTACAAACGTTGCCGCTTGCCTGGGATTCACGATCTGCAGGGGACGGCGGACAGCGCTGGTACCACATCTATCCCGACGAGCCGATCGAGAGCGGCGACGAGTTGCACTGGACCGGTCGCGAGCAGAACTGGAATTACATGTGCGCGGAGTGTCATTCGACGGACCTCGAAAAAAATTATGATGTCTCCGCCGATACTTTTGCTACAAGCTGGTTCGAAATCAGTGTGGGTTGTGAGAGCTGTCATGGTCCGGCCTCAGTGCATGCCGAACAGGCGGCGGCGGAACAGTTTGATAGCCAGTTTGGCCTGCTTGTTGATCTTGACGACACCGGCCGCGCTGTTTGGGAAATGAACCCTGCAACTGGCGTCGCGGCGCGAAGTGAACTGCGCATGCAGGTACCGCAACAGCCGGAAGCCTGCGGCCGTTGCCACGCGCGGCGCGGTGTCATCGACTCCAGTTACCAATTCGGTCATTCATTGCTGGACACGCATTTGCCTGCGCTCCTGGATGACAATCTGTATTTCGCCGACGGCCAGATTCGTGACGAGGTGTATGTCTACGGATCGTTTCTGCAGAGCCGCATGTACCAGGCCGGCGTCAGTTGCACCGATTGTCACGAGCCGCACAGTGGTGACCTGCGTACCGGACCTGATCCGAACGCGATATGTGCGACCTGCCATCTTCCTGCGAAATTCTCCGGTACAGAGCATCATAGGCACGCTGCCGATGCGGTCGGCTGCGTTGATTGCCATATGACATCGCGTGACTATATGGTCGTTGATGGTCGACGTGACCATAGTTTTCGTCTGCCGCGTCCGGACCTGTCACTCGCGACCGGGGCTCCCAACGCCTGTAATCAATGCCACGACGATAGAGATGCCACTTGGGCGATCGCGGCATTAACAGACTGGTACGGAACCAGCGATCGCGCTCACTATGGTTTCGCGTTGCACGCAGCACGGACCGGCGCATCCGATGCGAACACGCAACTCCTCAAGGTTATTGGCGATAGCACTCACCCGGGTATCGCGCGCGGCACGGCATTAGCGGAGTTGCGGGCACCGATATCGCAGGACGCGGCAGCCGTCATTCAGGCGGGCCTGGCCAATGGCGACCCGTTCATAAGAATCGGTGCGTTGCGTGCGTTGCCCGGACTGCCACCAGAGATTCGTGCGGAGTGGGCCGGCACGCTGCTGACAGATGCGCTGCGGGCTGTCCGTATAGAAGCAGCGCGGCAAATCTCGCCGCTACGCTCGGCACTCCCTGAGCGCTTTCAAAGCGATTTTGTCGCCGCAGAGAAAGAACTTGTCGCCGCGCTGCTGGCAATCGCGGAGCGGCCCGAGGCGCACGCCAACCTTGGCAGTCTTTACGCAGAGGCCGGCGACGCAATCAGCGCCGAGGCAGAGTTTCAAACGGCGCTCCGGCTTGCGCCGGATTCGGTGTTCGTTCGAATCAATTATGCGGATCTGTATCGACGCATGAATCGCGATAATGATGCCGAGGCGCTGCTGCGCGAGGGTTTGGAGTTGGACCCGAACGCAGCCGACTTGCATCATTCGCTCGGCCTGTTGTTGGTGCGCAGCGAGCGCCAGGAGGAAGGTCTGAACGAGCTCCGGCTGGCCATGGAATCAGATCCGGACAGCGCTCGTTATGCGTACGTCTATGCGGTCGCACTGAACTCGCTGGGGCAGCCCGGGGCGGCGACGAAGCTGCTGACGGATGTCAAGGATCGTTTTCCTGCGGACTTCGATATTCATTGGGCTTTGGCAACCATGCTGCGGGACCAGGGCGAAACCGAGGCCGCCCGGGACGTTGCCGTTGTACTGGCGCGGCAATTTCCGGACGTTCAGCAGGTCCAGTCGCTGCTGGATTCACTGTAGCCCGCTTATCCCGTCCCACACCAGTTTGATGCCCACGACCAGCAGGCTTGCGTAAACGAACCTGAAGAAAAATAATTCGGAAACGCGATTATGCAGCCAGTAGCCGAACAGAATCGATGGCGGAGCCAGAAACATCAGCACAAAGGATGTCTTTAGATTAGTGACGTCGAGCTGTCCCAGCCATGCATACGGAATAAGCTTGACGTAGTTCGCGACCGCAAAGAAAACAGCCGTCGTCGCGACAAACGCCGTCTTGTCCAAGCCCCTGCGCAACAGGTACATGCCCAGCGGCGGACCTCCCGCATGGGCAACGAAACTCGTAAAACCTGAAACTGCGCCAGACAGGATTCCAACTACCGGGCCAAAGTGTTTTTGCGGAGTGTTTGCTGCAAGGCGCGTCTGCAGCCAATGGTGCAGCGTAAACACAATTGCAATCGTTCCCAGCATGAGACGAATAATGGCGGGGCTCATCTGGCTGAACATCAGTGTTCCCGCACCAATGCCCAGCAGCGAGGCAGGAATCAGCAGGGTTAATTCTGACCACACCCAGCGACCTCGATACTTCCACAGGGCGACCAGGTCCATGACGCAAAGAATAGGCAGCAAAATAGCTGCGGCTTGTAAAGGTGAAATAACCAATGCCATTAACGGCACAGACACCACCCCAAGCCCGCCGGCAAAGCCACCTTTGGCGACGCCATAGACGATGACAGCCGGCATTGCTACCAGGTAAAAAAAGGGATCGGTGATCAATGCAGAGGTCCATTATTCTGACTGCAGCACAATAGCAGTAATGTTGCGCCTGCTCCGAAACTTTGTTTTGCGCCGGCGCTACTCATGCTGCGGCAACCATGATTTAATTGCGGTCGCAAAACCACTAACGGGAATGCCCTGTGAAACTCCGTATCCGCGACAATTCGATTCGCCTACGCCTCACTCAGACTGAGGTCGATAAAGCAAAAAATGAAGGCCTGGTGCGAGGCCGAGTCCAGTTCAGCGGCAGTAATTCCTTTGAGTATGTCTTCGAAAGCTCACCGGCAACGGTCAAACCCGAAGCGCATATTTCGAACAATGTACTGACGGTCCGAATTCCGCGACTGGACGTACAGCAGTGGGCCGAGTCTGAGCAGGTGTCGATAGTCTCGGAGCAGAATCTGGACGGCGGTGACCAGTTGAAGATACTGGTGGAAAAAGATTTCGTTTGTCTTGCGCCGCGTGCTGGTGAAGATGAGTCCGACATGTTCCCCAACCCGAAAAACGACGAGGCGTCCTGAACCGGAGAGCAGATGTATGGGTGCAGGTAGATATGCCAGGTTTACACCAGAGTCTGTTGCGTTCCTGACTGAGCTCAAGAACAACAATAATCGTGACTGGTTCAATGAAAACAAGAAGCGCTATGAGGAGCAGGTACTGGATGTTGCGCTGCGTTTCATCCAGTCGATGCATGATCCACTGGCGGAGATTGCACCCCATTTCACCGCGATACCAAAGCGCATGGGCGGGTCTTTGATGCGCGTTTATCGCGATACCCGGTTTTCGAAAAACAAGACGCCCTACAAGACGAACATAGGCATTCAGTTTCGGCACGAACAGGCACGAGATGTCCACGCGCCAGGCTACTACGTCCATATCGACCCTGAGCAGGTGTTTCTCGGTGCGGGTATGTGGCGGCCCGCGTCGGACGCGCTGAAAGGAATCAGGGACAGAATTTCTGACAAGCCGACCGAATGGGAGCGGGTACGCGACGACAAGACTTTCAGGCGTCACTTCAGGCTTGGTGGCGAATCTCTGAGTCGACCGCCGCGCGGATTCGCAAAAGAACACCCCCAGATCGAAGATATCAAGCGCAAGGACTTCATCGCCGTCAAAAATATGTCACTCGAGGATGCGCTCAGCCCCCGGTTTCAACAGAAGGTTGAGACCGCGTTCCGCGCCGCGACGCCCTACATGCAGTTTCTTTGCAAGGCCGTCAACGTCCAGTTCTGATTCCTGCTCAGTTGTGGCTCAAATCAGGAATATCCGCATATGACGTCGTGAGTCATGGGTGCTAGAATCCGCGCGCCATGGCGGCAAGTTCCGCCAGAAACTATTCGACGAACCGCCGCCCAAGGGTCCCCAATGGCCGTATTTAGTGATTCCGCGTTCGATGCTCACGAGCGCGTCGTTTTCTGCCACGATGCGAGCACTGGCCTGAAGGCAATAATCGCTGTCCACTCGACAGCGCTCGGACCAGCCGCCGGTGGAACCCGGCTCTGGCCATATGCGAACGATGCGAAAGCGCTCCACGACGTGTTACGCCTTTCCCGGGGCATGAGTTACAAGAACGCGATGGCCGGCCTCAGGTTCGGTGGCGGCAAGGGAGTGATTATTCAGACGCCTGATTTTTCTGCAACCGATGCGCTCTATGAAAAATATGGCGAGTTTGTCGATTCCCTGGACGGCCGCTACGTAACGGCAGAGGATGTCGGCATGAGCGTGGAAATCATGGAGACGATTGCCAGGAAGACAAAGTACGTTGCCGGACTTGCGCAACAGGAAGGCCAGGCTGGCGGGGACCCGTCACCGAAGACGTCCTACGGAATTTTTAAAGGCATCGAAGCGGCGGTTCAGATGAAACTGGGCCGCGAAAATGTCGGCGGCCTGACAGTGGCGGTGCAGGGCGTAGGCCACGTCGGCTACTACCTGTGCAAATTGCTGCACGCCGCGGGCGCAAAATTGCTTGTGGCGGATATCGACGACGCCCGGGTTCAGCGGGCAGTCTCCGAGTTTGCGGCGACGGCCACGCCGCTGGACCAGATTCTTCAACAGGAAGCAGACGTTCTGGCACCCTGTGCACTGGGAGCGATACTGACTGCGCAGTCCATACCCTTGTTAAAGGTGCCTATCGTTGCGGGCGGTGCGAACAATCAGCTGGAAACAGATGCAGACGGACAGCGACTCCACGACGCTGGCATCCTGTATGCGCCCGACTATGTCATCAACGGCGGCGGCATTATCAATGTTGCCTGCGAGTATTACCGTGACGCCACAGACGAAGACGTCATGGAGCAGGTTGCAGCGATTGGCCCACGCCTGACCGGTATATTCGAGGAATCCGCAGCAAATGACTTGCCGACCAATGTCGTTGCCGATCAGCAGGCCAAGAGAATTATTGCCGCCGCCTGACGTCCTGCAGGCCATGTTTCCACCGACAGGGGTATCCGGGCAGACACGACCTCCAGGGGGCCGGTGCCTATACCGGGAGGCCCTGCAGCCGTTTGACAACCGCGAGTAGTTTCTCTGGTTTCGGCCGATCGGCGATGAATCGTGACAGCTCGGTATGCCTGATGACGCCATCGGCGTCGACTACCACGGAAGTCGGCCACAACGTGTCATTGCCATATTCGGAACGGCTATCTTCCGGTACGCCGCCCATCTGGACCAACCCTAACTTTTTTCCTATGGCTAACGAATCGTCCAGCCAGAACTCGAAGTCGACCTCAAAGAAATCGGCGACCCGTCGGGTCGTCTCCAGCGGGTTGGGTGTGATCAGGATCAACCTGGCCCCGGAGTCAGTGATTTCTTTGTAGTAACCGGTGAGATTTGCTACCTGTTTGCTGCAGAACGGACACCATGAGCCGCGCACGAAAAGCAACACCGAGGGTTTGTCCCGCAGCAGACCGGAACTCAGAGCCTCGCCTTTTTCATTCAAAGCCGTGAATTCAGGCAGGATTCTTCCGGGCCTGAGTGCGTCCGGAACCGGCCTCGCACGCACGTTGTCTCGAAAAATAAAGAGACCGGCGGCGAGCACGATGATTCCGCCGATTACATACCAGATCGCATTCACATCACGTCCTTTGAGTTCAATATCGCGCGTGGATCGGGGACCGACTGTCAAACGGCCGAACAAGATGGGCAGAGGTCGAATAATAGGCCCAGCCGATATCATTTCAAGCGTCATTAACACAATTCTGGACGGGCCCACGCCATCTGTATCAGAATCACTGCCGGGAACAGACGTTGCCCGCGCAAAGAACAGACGCAGAATTCGCGCGGGGCGTCGATAAAGTCGTCATAATTCCAGTGTGACTGTCAGCTCGCCGGAGCTGCACCCTCGAAATAAAACTAAGGCGCCGAAAATGCCAGAAAATCCAGTGCTCTGGACCCCCTCGAAAGAACGTGCCCGCAGTAGCTCGATGTATCGATTCATGCAGAAGCAAGGTTTCGATCATTTTGACGCGCTTTACGAATGGTCAATAGAACACGCTCCGGATTTCTGGCAAGCATTGTGCAATTTCGCGGAGGTCAGATTCGCCAGCGAGGCCACCAGGGTGCTCGACCAGCCGGGGGATATGACGACGGCCAAGTGGTTTGACGATGCGAGCATCAGCTTCCCGGAGCACATCCTGAGGCACACGGGTGATCGGGCGGCAATAATTTTTCGTGGTGAGAATGGCGTTCGCCGACAGCTCACGTTCGACGAACTACGCACGGCCGTGGCAAGAACCACTACCGGGTTAGTCAAAGCTGGCGTTGCCAAGGGTGACCGGGTAGCGGGATTCCTGCCCAACTGTCCCGAGGCCATTATTGCCATGCTCGCCGCCACCAGTATCGGGGCGATCTGGTCATCGTGCTCGCCGGACTTCGGCATTAATGGTGTTGTTGATCGCTTTGGCCAGATAGAACCCAAAGTGCTGTTCTGTGCTGACGGTTATTTCTACAGCGGCAAGCGTTTCGATTCTCTTGCGGCGATTCGCGGCGTTCTTGACAAGATACCCAGTATCGAGCGAACCGTCGTCGTCCCATTTACCGGAGAGCCGGTCAAAGTTGGCGGGATACGCGGCGGCATACTGTGGGAGGATTTTGGCGCGGGAGACGCGGCGCTCGACTGCGTCCCGACTGAGTTCAATCACCCTCTCTACATCATGTATTCGTCGGGAACGACCGGTGTTCCCAAGTGTATTGTCCATGGCGCTGGCGGGACGCTGATACAGCATCTTAAGGAGCACATGCTGCACTGTAATATTGGTCCCGATGATCGGGTGTTCTATTTTACGACCTGCGGCTGGATGATGTGGAATTGGCTGGTAAGTGCGCTGGCAACTGGTGCGACGATCGTGCTTTATGACGGTGCGCCATTCTATGCAGAAGGCCGGGCATTGTGGAAGATGGCTGAAGAAGAAGAACTTACCGTTTTCGGCACCAGCGCAAAATTTATCTCGGCACTGCAGAAGGCGGGCGTCAGACCAGCAGACGAATTTGATTTGCCCGCACTGAAAACCATTCTGTCGACAGGGTCGGTGCTGGCCCCCGAAAGTTTTGACTACGTTTACGACGCCATATCGGACGATCTGCAATTGTCATCGATGTCGGGTGGAACCGACATCATTAGTTGCTTTGCTGGAGGAAACCCGCTGCTACCGGTTCGACGCGGGGAGCTGCAGTGCCTCGCCCTGGGGATGCACGTGCAGATATACAGCGACGACGGTGAAGCACTGATTGGACAAAGTGGCGAACTCGTCTGCAGCAATGCTTTTCCATCCATGCCGGTCGGATTCTGGAACGATCCGGACGGTGCGAAATATCATGCTGCCTACTTCGAGCGGTTTCCAGGCGTCTGGGCGCACGGTGACTATGCGGAGATTACCGAAGGCGGCGCAATGGTAATCTATGGTCGCTCCGACGCGATTCTTAATCCCGGTGGCGTCAGAATCGGAACCGCCGAGATTTACCGTCAGGTCGAGAAGCTCGACGAGGTGCTCGAAAGTATCGCGGTGGGCCAGGACTGGAATGATGATGTCCGCGTCGTATTATTTGTGCACATGCGTGAAGGCACGACACTCGACGCGGAAATAGCGGCAAGAATCCGTAAAGTGATTCGGGAGAATACAACGCCACGCCATGTCCCGGCCAAGATAATTGCGGTTGACGAGATTCCGCGGACGATCAGTGGAAAAATCGTGGAACTCGCCGTACGCGACGTGATTCATGGTCGACCGGTCAGGAATACGGATGCGCTGGCCAATCCCGAAGCACTGCGGTACTTCGAAAACCTGCATGCGCTAACCATAGAATGAGTAACAGTAAGGTGATTGGAAGCGTGATTTGCACGGGCAGAGTCAAGCCCGAATGGATCGACGTCAACAGCCATATGAACGTTGCCTACTACATCCTGGCGCTGGATAACGCTGTCGACGCTTTGTGGGACACGTTCGGGATAACCAATGAATATATTGACAACGGCCAGGGGTCTACGTTCGCGGTTGAATGCCACGTAACCTATCAGCGCGAACTACTCGAAGATGAGCCCTATATCGTTACGGCGCAGATACTTGCGTACGATGAGAAACGCATCCATCAGTTTCAGCGCATGTACCATGCAGACCAGAAATACCTGGTGGCCACAACGGAATGGATGAATTTGCATGTCGATCTTGAGACCCGTCGCGTGTCGCCGTGGCCGGCGCATATCCTGGCAAACATCAAGAAGTTCGCAGATGCACAGACCGGTATCGGCATGCCGGAAGAAGCCGGCAAACAGATGTCGATAAGCAAGCCTCTTTACAGCCTGCCACCCGGGAAGGCTACAGGGAACCTGTGATGGATGATGAAATGCAATACCTGATGGCCATCGATCAGGGTACGAGCAGCAGCCGCGCCGTAATCTACAATCGTGACGCGCAGGTTATCGCAGGTGCGCAGCAGGAATTCCCCCAGGAGTACCCGCGGCCGGGCTGGGTCGAGCACGACCCGGAGGCTATCTGGAGATCCGTTAAATCAGTCGCCCGTGAAGCGCTGCAAGAGGCTGGCGAAATAACCGTCAGCGGACTGGGTATTACGAATCAGCGCGAAACGACGCTCATCTGGGATCGCGAAACGGGTCAGTGTATTCATAACGCGATCGTGTGGCAGGATCGCAGGACAGCGGCGTACTGTCGTGAACTGAAGGGGACCGGTATCGAAGCCAGCGTCACCGCGAAAACCGGCTTGCGTCTCGATCCATACTTCTCGGCGACCAAGATCGTCTGGATTCTCGACAACGTCGCCGGCGCGAAGGAACTGGCGTCGGCCGGCCGGCTCGCATTTGGCACCGTGGATTGTTTCCTCCTGTGGCGCCTGACCGGCGGCCGGGCCCACGCGACGGACGCGAGCAACGCATCCAGAACCCTGTTATTTGATATTCACAAGCAGGCGTGGGATGAGGAGCTGCTCGATGTCTTCCGGATTCCCGCGTCTTTATTGCCGGACGTAATGGACTGTGCCGCAGAATTCGGCACGACGGATGAAGATACCATTGGCAAGGCAATTCCAATTTGTGGCATGGCTGGCGATCAGCAGGCTGCGCTCATCGGTCAGGCAGGATTTGCGCCAGGAGTGACCAAAAGCACCTACGGAACAGGCTGCTTCGTCATCGCCAATACGGGCGGCACTGCGCTTCGTTCCGAGCACAACCTGTTAACAACGGTTGCATACAGACTGGGTGGGGTTGTCACCTACGGTCTCGAGGGCAGCATCTTCGTGGCGGGTTCGGCGATTCAATGGCTGCGGGATCAACTGAAGATCATTGATGACGCGGCAGAAACCGAGGCTATCGCGAAAGCCACCGGCGTGGTCGAGCATGTGCACGTCGTGCCTGCTTTCGCGGGCCTCGGCGCGCCCTACTGGGACCCAGACGCGCGGGCTGCAATTCTCGGGCTGTCGCGAGACAGCGGAATCAATGAAATTGTTACGGCAACCTTGCAGGCCATCGCATTCCAGACCAGGGACCTGCTTGAAGCGATGTCGGAAGACGGCGTCGAACCCAACATCATTCGCGTCGACGGTGGAATGGTTGCAAACGACTGGTTCCTGGGATTCCTGGCAGATATCCTGAACCTGCCTGTGGAAAGGCCGGGCAATGTTGAATCAACCGTGCTTGGTGCGGCCTTCCTTGCAGGCCTGCAATGTGGCGTTTATTCGTCGGTCGAAGACATCGCTTCACTGTGGTCACGGGACTCAGTTTTCGAGGCTTCGATGGATGTGTCCAGGAGGGATTCACTCTATGCCGGATGGCAGGATGCCGTCAGTCGCGTGCACAGCAATTCAGTGCGAGATTGAAGTCGCAAATGTCCCCGCAATCAATTCGATTTCTACACTTGACTTCAGTCCGTCTCGCAAACAATGATTGGCATCGAATCGCGGTCAGAATCTGACTCTGGCCCAGGTCTCACTGGATTGATTTCGCATTGCTTCGAGCTCGTCAAAAACTCGGTAAATACCGAATACTCAGTCGTATCGCATCCGGCCCGTTGGCCGATGTTTACCGGGCGGCCGACACAATTCATAAGACGCAAGTCGCACTAAAAATTCCAAAAGCCGACGATAACGTCAGCCATGACGATTTTCTTCGTGAGGTTCAGATCGCGACGCGATTGAACCATGTCAACATTCTGCCGGTGCAGGACGCCAGTTTCATTGACGGCAATTTTGTCATCGCTATGGAGCTCGGCACGGAGTCGTTGGCGGATCGAATAGTCAGGCGACTATCCGCCGCGCACGCGATGTCCATCGCGGACCAGGCGCTGGCCGGGCTTGCGCATGCGCATGAGAAGAAGATTATTCACTGCGACATCAAACCCGAGAACTTTATTCTGTTTCCAGGCCAACGCCTGAAACTGGCGGACTTCGGTTTCGCGAAGATCAGCCTGAGAACGCTAAAGGCGTCCGGGTCCGGAACCATCGACTATATTGCACCCGAACAGGCTATGGGCCGCCCAAAATTCCAGTCGGATGTGTTTTCCCTGGGACTGGTCCTGTACCGACTTTTCTCCGGAAAATTGCCGGAGTGGCCGTTCAAGTGGCCCATGGTTGGATATGAGCGGCTGCAAAAAAGGTATCCGCCTGAATTGGCTTCAATGCTGCGAAAAGCGATCGAGCTTGATCCTGCAGATCGTTATCGGAACGCCAGCGAAATGGCAACGGCGTTTCGCCGCGTCAAACGTAAGTGCGCAGACAAAAAGCCCGCCAAAAAGCGTCGCAGTGTATCCGTCAGGGGTGCGGGATCGCGCAAGTTCCAGTGGCGGGAATTTCAGAAACAGCATCGGCACGATTTGGGCACTCGCCAGCATTGCCGTCGCTGCGAGGGGCCGGTCGCCGAGAGTATGCAGGGTTGTCCATGGTGTGGAATTAAACACCCTGCCCGGGGCGGCGACACTGACATGCCGGCCATTTGCCCGCGCTGTGAGCGCGGTGTAAAAACAGACTGGAGATACTGCGCCTGGTGCTATGGTCCCGGCTTCGAGATGGAGACGACACGTCGCTACACAGACAAGCGCTATGCCAGCAAATGCGTGAATCCCCGCTGCCGTGAACCACTGATGCCGTTCATGCGTTACTGCCCGTGGTGCCGGGTGAAAATCAAGAAGCCCTCGAAAGTACCTGGCAGCAGGCAAAAATGCAGGTCTTGCCAGTCGGGCATCGTCCGGGAGTTTTGGAAATTCTGCCCCTGGTGCAACGACCCGATCGATCGATGAATACAGAAACCATGATGCTGGACGGTGCTACACAGGCAGATCACCTGATCGCTGATGTTGGCGGCGGCTCGTTGGTTGCGTACACGGCTCCGGCACCAGACAAGGTTACAGAGAATGAAGACAGCGTCGCCGCGATTCCATACGGGCCGGGCGCCGTTGTGCTGGTCATTGCAGACGGCGCCGGAGGGTTGCCGGGCGGGCGCCGCGCGTCGCGCACCGCCATTGCGTCATTGGAAGCCTCGCTAAATGAAGCGATGAGCGAAACAATGCTGCTGCGAACCGCAATACTCAATGGCATCGATGCGGCCAACCGGTCCGTGCTCGATATCGGCAATGGATCGGCCACGACCATGACTATCGTCGCCATCGAAGGTCACATTGCGCGCACTTATCAGATCGGGGATTCGGAGGCGATGATCGTTGGTCAGAGGGGCAGGGTGCGATCACAAACAATGGCACATTCACCGACCGGATTCGCTGTCGAAGCCGGGTTTCTTAATCAACGCGACGCTTTGCATCACGAAGAACGTCACCTGGTCTCGAACTTCATCGGGACCGCCGAAATGCGCATAGACGTTGGCGCGGAAACGAAACTCAATGCCAGGGACACGGTGCTGCTTGCCAGTGACGGGCTGACCGACAATGTGCACGGCGACGAGATCAAGGAGTTTATTCGCAAGGGCCCTTTGGCCGATGCGGTGAAAGCGATGATCAGCCTCGCGAGTCGACGTATGAATGTCGAGACAATGCACCAGCCGAGCAAGCCCGACGATCTATCTGTCATTCTTTTCAGAAAGCCGTTCGCTCGAGTTGACGCTTAATGCCGGGGCAGCGTAATCACGACGCATAGCCCGCCCTCGTCACGGTTTCTCGCAACGATCTCACCGTGGTGCAACTCAACTGCACGACGGGCGATAGCCAATCCGAGGCCCGTTCCGCCATTACTGTCGGCCTCGGCAGATTCTCGCGTACGAAAGAACGGGTCGAACAGGCGTGGAATATCGTCCGACCGGACACCAGGCCCGCTGTCGCAGATTTCAATGGCAACATTCTCAGAGTTCGCGTTGACATCGATGGTCACCTGGCTGCCAGGCGGACTATGCCGCACTGCGTTACGCACGATATTTTCCACGGCGCTGACCAGCACATCGTAATGCCCTGGAACAATGACTGCGGATGACGCATTCGTCGCGACGCTCACGCCTTTGGCGGAGTCGGACTTGCACTCGAAATTGACATTCTCGGCAACCTCGGCGACAGCCTCCGCAACGTCAAATTCGACTTTGCCCTGATTCGGCAGCGTGTCGAGTTTTGTATAACTCAGGATCTGACCGATCAGGCCGTCAAGTCTCTCTGCCTCGTCATCAAGTCGCGCAAATTCTGACAGCTCACCCGCCTTTCCCCGCGCCAGTTCAACCGCGACGCGCATTCGCGCCAGTGGCGAGCGCAATTCATGCGAGATATTGCGCGACAGCTCCGTTTGCTGTTGCGCGGCACGCTGCAGTTTGGTGGCCATCGTGTCGAAATCGCGTCCGAGCATGCCGAGCTCGTCACGTCGATTACCAATTGAATTGGCAACGCGAACGTCGAGATCGCCATCGGCCAGGGTGACTGTCGCGCTGCGTAACTGTCTCACGGGCCGGGATATCGCGCTGGCCAGGGCGTAGGACACCGCACCACTGACCAGTATTGCGAAAATCAATAACAGCAGCCTGACGTCCGCAGCGCCCCAGATTGCTTCCCGAATTCTCGACGTTGAAACGAAAAAAGTGAATGTCTCGCCGTTGGCGCCGACCAGTTGCGGCAGATGGCGCGAGCGCCTGAGATTTCGCGGATCATTTCTCCCGGATGACCGCGAGCGTTGGAACTCCTGGTGACGCCGCAAGGCACTGGATATGCGTGCGGACAACGGGCGGTCAAGGATGTCATTGCCGTTGTCGTCGATTACGTAGAGAGTAATTCCGCGCGTTGCCGGATATTTACGCAGCCAGTTCGTCAATCCAGTTCGTCCGCCCGTCTCGAGGGCAGAACTGCCGTCCAGCAGCGGATCGTCGAGCTCGAAATGATCGATGGCATCCTGCACCCTCTCGGCATACCAGAAGCCGCCCGTTGCCGCTGCACCGATGATGATTCCAATGATCAGCCAAAAGGACAGAAAGAAACGCAGAAAAAGGCTATGCATGAAGTGACTGCCTAGGCGCCCGGAATCAACAGGTATCCGACGCCGCGCTGGTTCTGAATGGTCTCGTTCTTGTTTCCGGCCCGTTCGAGCTTGCCGCGCAAATTGCTGATGTGTGTGTCGACGCTGCGATCGTAGGGCAGAAGTCTTCGACCGAGGGCACGTTCGCTGAGTTGCTCCTTGCTGACGACCTCACCTGGCGTCTCGAGAAGACATCGCAGAATCTCGTACTCAGTTCCGGTGAGCTGCAACTTCGTATCATTCACAGAGGCCTGGTGCGTTCGCGCGTCCAGCCTGATATCGCCAAGGCTCAAGCGTTGAGTTGTCATTTCTTGCGGCTGAGACCGGCGCAGTATGGCTTTGATGCGTGCCAGTAACTCGCGCGGATTGAACGGCTTCGGCAGGTAATCGTCCGCACCAAATTCGAGGCCAATGATGCGATCAATATCATCGCCTCGCGCCGTGAGCATGATGACCGGAACAGTACTCGTCTGGCGCACTTTCTTCAGCACGTCCAGACCACTTATGCCGGGCATCATAATATCGAGTATCAGAAGATCGAACTTCCCCCTCGCGAACGCTTCAAGTCCGCTCTCTCCGGTATGCTGCGTCGTCACGTCCAGCCGATCACCGGACAGAAAATCGCTGAGCATTTTTCCCAGTTCGCGATCGTCGTCGATCAGCAGGATGGAGGAGGGCTTGCTTGCATCAATCATGGTTGCGGTGAAATCTGTGAACGTTGGCTGGCATCGTCCGCCAATGCACCGGGCAGTGCAATGTCTTGCAGTCCGTCCTTGACAATTCTTGGCAGAATCTGCGCGTACATTGACGTTTGCTTACCTACGCACAGATAGGCTGTATCAAACGCAGCCGCACAAGCGGTCGGAGAAGAGATCTTTAGCACTATTAGTGAGGTATAGACCATGAGCAAGAACAATCTGCCTGTTTTGATCGCGATCATCGCTTTGTTCGCAATAGACGGCTCGGCAAATTCGCAGGAAACGGAAGATGGCGGCGCAAATCGAGGCGAGCGCCACAAACAAATGCATCGGGATCGCGGTGAGCGTGGTTCGATGGACGCGCAGCGAATGATTCAGGGGATGGCGCGGAGACTTGACCTCGATGACACTCAGGTCGAGCAAATGACCAACATTGTCGAGAGCGCAAGACCCGAGATGGAGTCACTCCGCGAAAACGGCCGCGAGAATCGCAAAGCGATGCGCGAGCTCGATGTGACCGATCCTGACTACGGTGCAAAGCTGCAGAATCTTGCGGCCGCCAAAGGCGAGCTCGAAGTGTCGTCGACAGAACTGCGTGGCCGGTTGCGAGCAGATATGCACGCAATTCTGACGCCAGAGCAACAGCAAAAAATGGCGGAGTTCCGGCCGAATGATCGCCGTCGTGGCCAAAGGAATCGCAATCGCGAACAGGCGCAATAAACGACGGCCTGGTCCACCAGTAGTGTGGCAATAGTGGCCCGGCAGCCAGGCGGAGATCCTCCCCCCGATCTCTCCGGTTTGCCGGGTTCGCTATCTATGTAAAGTCAGCCGGCCTGGCAACGGCGCAACGCCGTTCGAGATCCCACTCACCGGCCGCCAGGCGAGTCCCTGGCATCAGCAAGTAATCATTAAAAAACAGGCGCTTACCTTGCCGGTTTCCAGCCGGTTTCGAATCGACAATCTTCTCCAGTCAAAACAGCCCAAACGCAGTTGCGGCAACGGCTGGCGCGTATTATGGTCACAGGGAACCTGGCGCAGATTAAATAGCTCGTCGTTGCGCAGTGTTTGATGGAACTAAAGCGTCGTTATTGCTCTCCAATCGAACATAAGACTATGGATTCCGGAGACTTTCGCAGGGTAGCGGCGTTTCCGGATGATTCAGGCGTTTCAATTTCAGGGCGGTAAATTCAGGGCGGTAAATCGATGAACCCGATCAGCCAGACAAACGTTATTACTCCGAAACTGCGCGTTGGCGTTTTATCGGCGGCTATTGTTTTGATACTGGGCGGGTGCGCGGTTAGCTACTCCCCGAGCGGCGGCATGTCCGGCGGATCTTCCGGAGGCGGCGGTGGCGTCAGCATTCCTGGCGGCGGGTCATCGGGCGGGTCGTCGGGTGGATCGTCGGGTGAATCTTCAGGCGGCTCTTCAGGTGGGTCATCGGGCGGCATGTCCGGCGGATCTTCCGGGGGCGGCGCGTCAGGTGGCTCCTCGGGCGGCGAGTCAGGTGGATCATCGGGCGGCGCGTCAGGTGGCTCCTCGGGCGGCATGTCCGGCGGATCGTCAGGTGGTGCGTCAGGCGGCTCTTCCGGTGGCGCGTCAGGCGGGTCTTCCGGAGGCGGAACGCAGGGTGGTTCGTCCGGCGGAAGTGCTGGAGGCGGCGCCGGTGGCGGCGCCGGCCAGATTCGCGGCGTGAGTGGACCTGTTCCCGGAGCAGGTGGCGCTGGTGGCGTCGCTGGCACGGCCGGAGACGGGACGGGCGTGAACTGCGATCCGGACGCGACCGGCGGGACTGGCGGCTGGGGTGGCCCGGATGACAATTGCGATGGCAGTGTCGGACAGTTTCCGGGGGAAAGTGATGCCGATCGCAAAGCGAGACTGGAAAAGACGCTCGATGAATCTGTTGGCGGATTTGATGAAGTCCTGGGCGACGAGCAGCGCGAGATTTCGACAGTCGGCAGGAATACCGAAGGATTTGGCGGTTCGGGCGGCGGCGCGGGTACCGGCCGGGTTGGACTGGGTTCGCAAGGAGCTGGCGGCGGCGGCGGCGGTGGTGGAAGCGGCGCAGGAGCCGGCGAAGCCGGTACTGTGGCTATGCCTCCAACTGAGCGAGAAGCCTCCATCGGTGGGCTCAGCGAAGAAGAGATACAGGCCCGTACGCCGGACGATATTCCCGACCTGGTCAGTGAAGACATTGTTGCCAAGCAACTCAGGGAGGCAGCGCTGGCGGAGACCGATCCGGAATTGCGTGAACGTCTATGGGAAGAATATCGATCCTACAACGATCTTAATTAGGCTACAGAACCGAACGGATTCAGATAGAGAATATGAGAAACAAATTGCGGTTACTCCCGGCTGGTGTCCTTAGTGCATATCTGCTGTCCGGCTGCACGGTCACAGAGGTTATCCACGCTGAAACGTCACCATTAGAGGTGGCTTCGTTGCAAGTATCGGAAAGCCTGCTGCTTGATGTGGGAATTCTGAATTTCGATGCCGGCGTACCCGAGGATAACGATGTCGAGGAAACGCGGATTTATCCTGAAGTTCGCATGGCGGAAGCGCGTTATCTGCCGTATCACATCAAGACGACGTTGCAGGGCACCGGTTTCTGGGGTGCCGTTCGGGTAATACCCTCTGAGGACGTTTCCACTGATGTATTGGTAAGCGGCGCAATCGAGCAGTCCGACGGCGAATTCATCACCGTAGAGATGCAGGCGAAAGATGCGACCGGTCGGTTCTGGTTCGAAAGATCCTACACAATGCAGACAGGGATATCCTCATACGCCGAGTATCGGGATCGAACGCAGGACCCGTATCAAAAAATATTTAACGATTTCGCGAACGACTTGCATGCCTATGTGTTGACGCTTGATCCAAAAGATATCTCGCGGATTCGGCAGGTGTCGGAACTCACATTTTTCGCGGCTATGGCGCCGACTGCATACGGCGAACACCTGGCAGAAGATGAGGACGGGGCTATTACGGTCCAGCGGTTGCCAGCGGAGAATGATCCGATGGTCGATCGCCTGCGACAAATCCGCGAGCGAGACCGGCTTGTCGTTGATACGTTGAACGAACATTACGCAAATTTCTATTATGGCATTGCGCTGCCTTATGAAGGTTGGCGGAAACGGACCCGGGAGCAATCGGTCGCGTTTCGACAATCGCGTGCGGCGGCCATGCGGCGAGCGCTTCTGGGCGCTGCAGTCGTCGTAGGCTCGGCGAGTATCCAGACAGACGGTAGCTATTACTCCGCCGAAAGAATCGCCCAGAACGTTGCCATTAACAAAGGCTGGAATTCGATCATTAATGCTTTCGGCCAGTATCGGTCTGCCAATATTCATCGGGAAGAGATCAAGGAGCTATCCGAGTCTTTTGTTGCGGAAGCAGCGCCAATGGTTGTTCAGGTTCAGGGAGAAACAATGCGACTCACCGGAACTGCCGAGGCGCAATACGAGAGCTGGCGCAAATTGCTTCGCGACATATACGAGACCGAAACGGGTTTCACCGAAGTCATTCAGGTTAGCGATCCGTCCAGAAAGCAACAGCAACAGCAACCGCAACCGACTGGATAGATTCGACTTGGGATTTTATGCGGATCCTCAATGAAGGTACGCGTCTCGCGGACAGATATACGCTGATTCGACGGCTGGGGGCTGGCGGATCCGGCGAGGTCTGGCTCGCACACGACGAACGCCTCGATTCCCGGGTTGCCCTCAAATTCCTGGCAGGGGAATTCGCTGCCGATCCTCAGCAGCGGTTGCTGTTCAATCGCGAGTGGCGCATCGGCAGTCGACTGATGCATGCCAACATTGTTCGCTTGTTCGAATACCACGATGACGCGGACGGTCCCTTTTACGGTCTCCAGTATATTGGTGCGACGCACATTGGTGCACTGGCAGGAACAGACCCATTCGAATCGCTGCGGCCTGTCGCGTTAATCGCAGATGCGTTGCGTTACGCGCATGGCAAGGGTGTCGTGCACAGGGACATCAAAGCCACAAACATACTTCTCGACAGTCACGGGCTGCCCTACCTGGTTGATTTCGGCGTTGCGGGTGATAGCCAAGATGCCGTCTCCGTTACCGGTGGCGGGTCTGAGGTTGCGAGCAGCCCCCAACAACAAGCTGGCAGCGAAGCGGCGGCGGCAGACGACATTTTCTCGCTCGGCGTGCTGATGCATGAGTTATTGACCGGCATGCCGCCGGCAGGCGGGGAAGTCAGCGAATCCATCGCCGGCGGCGAACCGATGCCCGCGTCATTGCGTCAACTGCTTCGCGATATGCTTGCTGCCGACATCGGCAAACGCCCCGATGCCGAATCGGTCGCCGCGAAGCTCGCGGAAGCCGGCATCGCTCCCGGCCCGGCGCCGGCGCGTTCTGTTTCTGGCGAGAGTGCCATTGACGAGCCGGTCCAGCGTGTAGAGGCGAGACCGCGTCGCCAGCGAAACTATCAGGCATCGGCTGAACCGGCCGCAGCTGCAGAATCACCGGGTGGGATCTCGCCAGCCGTTCTCTACGGCGGGCTCGCCGTCGCTGCGCTGCTGTTTCTGGTCGTCATATTCGTGCTGCCAAATCTGTTTAGCCCGGATGTGCCAGGCACGGCTGACAAGTCGGACCCAATTGAAGCCGCGGTTGACTCCGATACCGGGGTGCCGGCCGAGCCGGTTGCAGCAGGTTCGGAATCGCCAGCGGTACCGGATCCGGGATCTTCGGAAGCGAATACCGGCGCGGACACCTCCTTCAGCGAGAACATGGGTGACAACGGAGCAACATCGGTCGCGCAAATCAAAGCTGCAACTGACAGTGCGCTGGGCGATTTGCTCTCGCAGCTGGAACGGCTGCGATTTCGTGCGATAGATCGCTGGGGTGGGCAGGAATATCTTGACGCGCTGGATGTCTATGCCGAGGGAGATCAGGCCTACGTCGACCGAAACTATCGTCTTGCCGGGGACAAGTACCGCCAGGCGAGTCGACAACTCGAGCCCTTTTTCGCACGCATCGAAAAAGTATTCGAAGAAACACTGGCTGCCGCTCAGGCAGCCTTCGACAACAGCGATGTCTCGGAGGCCATCCGGCTCTATGATCTCGCGACCTCGATAACACCGGGCCATCGCGAAGCAGAGGCCGGATTTGCCCGCGCAAGGAATCTGCAGGCTGTATTGACGCTTATGAGTCAGGGCAGAGAATTCGAGGTAGATCTTGAGCTTGCAGCGGCAAAGCTCGCCTTTGAAAAAGCGCTGGAACTGGACCCGCTGTGGGAGCCGGCTACCGTCGCGCTCGAGCGCGTAAGGTCCACCATCACGCGATTGTCTTTCGAGCAGCGCATGACCGAGGGTTTTGATGCCCTGCTTGCCGCCGATTTTGACAGTGCGCGCGCAGCGTTCAATGCAGCCAAAGCGCTCGATCCCAACTCGCGCCAGCCCGCTGACGGACTGCTGCAGGTAGATCAGGAAATTCGTCTGGCCGATATCCGTCGGTTGGAGCAGGAAGCAATAGCGCTGGATGACGCGGAACAGTGGGAGGCGTCACTCGTAGTGTATGAAGATATTCTGAAAATTGACCCGGATTTACAATTCGCGCATGCCGGGTTATCTGCGGCAAGATCGAGATCGGCATTGCACGCGCGGCTCGCAGCGTTGATCGCTGAGCCCGACTCCCTCAGTGATCAGGTCACCATGCAGAATGCGACGAATTTGCTCCTGGACGTAACCCGACTGCAGCCAGTAGGGCCGCGCCTGGAAGATCAGAAGAACGAATTGTCACGCCTGTTGAAAAGGGCTGCGACTCCGGTGCCTGTGACATTGATTTCGGACGAGCAGACTAACGTCGCCATCTTCAAAATAGGAAAATTGGGCACCTTTGCGCGGCAGGATTTAAGTTTGCGGCCGGGTGTCTATGTTGCGGTCGGGAATCGGGCTGGTTACCGTGACGTCCGGATTGAATTCAGAGTGGCTCCTGAAGTCGAAATGCAACCGATCGTCATTCTGTGCGAGGAATCAATTTGAAACTCAACGCCGTCATCATTCGTGACAACGAGGGTGAACGTCGCCTTGCGGCGAGTCAGTTGCCCTTGCGTATAGGTACCGGCATTGATTGCGAGATTCGATTGCCCGGTCCGGGGCGAAATGCGGTCGCACTGCTCGATGAACTGGACGGCGAACCGTTCGTACAGCCGGCGGGGGCTGCTGCAGGCACTGAAGATCAATGGTGAGGCGCTTACCACTTCGACCAAGCTGAACGTTGGCGACGAGCTGGAATTTTTCGGATCGAGGGTGAGCATTGCTGAGTACGACGGCGCGATGCTGCTCAGCGTCCACCTGGAGGGCAGCGCTTATGTGACCAGGCCGCCCGAATTGTCTGCTGCATCGGCGGCGCCGGCGGAAGAGACGATTGTGGCGACAGCGTTCCGACGGTCAACGGAGGCGGTGCCGGAAGTCGTCGCGCACACGGGGCCGCGCTGGCAGTCGGTTGTTGGCGGTGTTGTGGTTTTGCTCGTGGCGTTGTCGTCGTTGCTGTTCACGTCGAAATCGATTCAGTTCGATGTGCAACCTGCCGGGCTCGATGAAATATCGATAGAGGGCGGGTGGTTCAAACTTCCGGTCGGTGAACGGATACTTATGCGTGAGGGCGACTACACGGTCAAAGTGTCGAAACAAGGATACTTTGACGTCGCGCAAAGCTTCAAGGTGGGGGATGAACCGAGTCGAACCATCGTCATCGAAATGCGCAAGTTACCCGGCCAGCTGACCGTCTCGACCAGTCCCGCCGTGGATGCATTGATCACCATTGACGACACCCGGGTCGGGCCTGCGCCGCTCGGGCCGCTTGAGCTCGAGCCCGGAACGCACACGGTCACGGTGGCCGCGGATCGCTACTTGCCGTTCACACAGCGACTTGTCGTGCCGGGACTGGGAATCCAGCAACGACTCGATGTGCAGCTCGTGCCGCTTTGGGCCGACGTAGAGGTGAGCTCAAATCCGTCCGGGGCGGCGATCTACCAGGGTGAAACGCAGATCGGTGAGACACCGATGCGACTTGAATTGATGGAAGGGGCGCATTCCCTGAGCCTGATCAAGGACGGTTTCAAGGCATGGGACGGCAGCGTCGATGCGGTCGCTGACATTGACCAGGTGTTGCCAACGGTGCAGCTCGAGTCGGCCAATGCACAACTGCGCGTCACCTCCATTCCGCGTGGGGCGAATGTGTCCGTTAATGGCCGGTATCGCGGTCAGTCGCCTGTGACAATCGCACTGTCGCCTGACGTGAATTACGAAATCGGGTTGTCAAAAGCAGGCTACGGCACCGCTTCACGTCGCGTGCGCCTGGAAGCGGCAGCTTCAGAAGAAATCAGCGTCGATATGACGGCACGGGTTGGTGAGGTTACCGTCGCGGTGCTTCCAGATGATGCGACGGTTTATGTTGACGGCCAGGCGCGCGGCAGCGGCACAGTAACGCTCAATCTGTCGTCCGCACCACATCGACTTGAGGTGAAGAAGGACGGATACGCATCATTTGCCCGCAGCGTGACGCCGCGGCCGGGATATCCTCAGACGATCCGGGTGCGCCTGTTGTCGGATGCCGAGGTGGTCGCACGCAGTACCGCGAATTCAATTACAACCTCGCAGGGTCAGGAGCTTCGCCGGGTCGAGGCCGGCAATTTCGTGATGGGAACTTCGCGACGCGAGCAGGGCAGGCGCGCAAACGAGGTTTTGGTGCCCGTCGTGCTGACCAAGCCTTTCTACATTGGCACCAAAGAAGTGACGAATCGCGAGTTTCGGAGATTCCGCTCCGGGCACGATTCCGGTGGAGCATTGCACGTCGCATTGGCTGGCGATTTGAATCCCGTTGCGAATCTGAGTTGGGAGGATGCCGTCGAATACTGCAATTGGCTCAGTACCCAGGAAGGACTAACTCCGGCGTACGAAAAAGTCTTCGAGCGTTGGCAACCGATTACGCCGACACCCAATGGCTATCGCCTGCCCACGGAAGCAGAGTGGGAATGGGCCATACGCTACCAGGGGCGTCCCAATGCGACGACTTTCCCCTGGGGCGGACGCATGCCGCCACGCCGCGATAGCGGCAACTATGCGGGCAGGTCTGCGAACACGCTGGTTCCATCCATTCTGCCGGGTTGGGACGACGGTTACGCGTCGACGGCGCCGGTGGGTACGTTTGCTCCGAATGCGCTGGGCATTCATGATGGTGGTGGCAACGTCGCCGAGTGGGTGCAGGACTACTATTCTGTTGCGACGCCGGGACAGGCGGATCCGGTAGAGGATCCGCAAGGACCTGCGCGGGGCTCAAATCGCGTCATTCGTGGATCGAGCTGGATGCACTCCGGTATCATGCAGTTGCGTCTCGGTTACCGCGATTTTGGCAATCGCGCCCGCCCCGACGTTGGCTTCCGTTTGGCGAGAAATGTGGAGTGAGCGTACGGTTTTTTCAGTCCGCTTCCGCACAGCGAAAATTTGTAGGGTAAATCTACGGATATTTGGGTGCGAAACTTGTCCAACTAGATGCCGTTGCCTGCCATGATTGCTGAGCGAGACAAATATGTCTAACTACCTGATAAGTCTAATATTGTTGTTGTTCCTCGCGGGCGCCTCCTGGTCGCAGGATGAGCAGTCGGCGGATGCAGCGGATGCTGCCAGTCCTCCCGCTGCTGCTGAAGATGCGGCGCCGGAAGAAATACTCGATGACGATGACCTGGACGAGCAGGTCTACGAAGAAGACGAGGACGATTTCGTCCCAACCGAGGAAATTCCGGCGGACGAGCCCATACCTTTTCCTTCCAATATCTGATTGCGCGCTGGTCCGGACGTCGCCTGAATTTGCCACCCAAGAGAAGTCATTGATGAAGAAGAAGAATATCCCGGTCGAGTTTGTCTACCAGCTTTTTGCACTGATCATCGCGATCATTGTGGTGCATGCTTTTTATGTTTCGATCGTGAGGCCCAATGCGACCGAAATCATGGAGCAGCAGGCCATCGAGGCAGCTGCGGATCCGGACTACGTCAGAGATCGTTCGAATTGGGTTTTGATCAAGGATCTCGAACAGGAGTCGTGTTTCATCCTGATGTTCTGGGCGCTGGCAATCATGGGCTACAAGGCGCGGGAGCTCGTTCGGGAGCGCAATCTTCTCGACGTCGAGCTGATTCCGATCGCAGAAGGCATGCGGATACTGCCGGAGGATACGCGGGAGTTTGCGCGCCAGGTCGAAGCATTACCTGAAGATCGCCAAAGCATGTTGTTGCCGCGCGCGCTGAAAAATGCACTGCGACGGTTCAACTCAACGCGAAATATTCAGGATGTTTCCAGCACAACCAATATTGTTTTCGAGTCGGAGGCCGATCGCCTCGAATCCGAATTGTCGATGATTCGATATATATCCTGGGCGATTCCCTCCATCGGGTTTATAGGCACGGTGCGCGGTATCGGCGAGGCGCTGGCCCAGGCGGACAAAGCAGTGCAGGGCGATATTGCCGGCGTTACGCAAAGCCTGGGTGTCGCGTTCAACTCAACATTCATCGCGCTGCTCATCAGTATTTTCCTGATGTTCCTCGTGTATCAGTTGCAGTTGCTACAGGAACGACTGGTGTTCGACAGCCAGATTTACCTGGATGACAAGCTGATCAGGCACATGAAAGGCGACTAGTCGTCTGCCGTTATGAGAACTGAATGAGTCGTTTTGCACTAAATCTAAATGACGCTGGCATCACGCTTTCGGATGGTCAGCAGCCTGTTTACCAGGCACCGGGTTTTGCATATTTGGGTAACGAGCGCGTGACAACCGGGGCGCAGGCGTTCTCGCAGTCGAGGATTGATCCACGTCGAGTTCAGCACCGGTATTGGTCTGATCTAAACACGACTCCGTTCAGTGATCGCAGATTCGCGCATCTGAGTTCAGCGGACCTTGCCAGCAAGCAGCTGGAAGATATCTGGGCGTCCGTCGGCACAACGCCGACGGAACTGGTGGTCGCTGTTCCCGGTTACATGACGCCTGAGAACCTGGGATTGTTCCTCGGGATCGCCAGCGAATTGAAGCTGCCGGTCGTTGCCCTGGTCGATGCTGCCGTAGCCGCAACGCGCCGGGAGTACAAAGGCGCGGTGCCGGTGCATGTAGATCTCGGCCTGCATAAAGCAATGTTAACGCGCCTGGCCCAGCCCGGGATGGCGCAAATTGATCGCAACGAAATGCTCGACGGTGCGGGCATCTATGCGCTGTACGATATCTGGCTGAAGTCAATTGCGGAGGCCTTCGTGCAGCAATCCCGCTTCGATCCTCTGCATAAGGCAGAGACAGAACAGATGTTGCTGGACGGTCTGGGCGGATGGCTGCGTGACGCTTGTCGAAAAGACAGCGTCACGGTGGAATTAATCTCTGGCGGAACTGCCTACCAGGCCGAAATCGAGTCGTTGTCGCTGGTAGGGGCAGCGGCACCTGTCTATCAGCAGATTGCCAGCAAACTGCGTGCATTGTTCAGAGCGGAAGACGTGCCCGCCGTGCAGGTCACCGGCCGCATTGCTCGTCTGCCAGGTCTCATGGACATGCTCAAGGCGCGTGTCGGTGGAGAGGTATTCGTTCTTGAGCCGGGCGCCGTATCGCGTGGCGCGCTTGCCCGCTGCCGTGGACGAAACGATGCCGGGCAGGGCGTCAGCCTGCTGCGGCAATTGCCCTGGGATCAGGTAGCGGTGGAGCTTGATCGGGACGCCATCGACAACAGCCAAAACGGCGTCCCAACGCACCTTCTGTTCGGTCACAATGGCTACGAAATAGGGAATTCGCCACTGGTTATCGGGTCTCAGGAGAGTGCGGGAGAGCGATTCCTCGCGGTGGCGGCTGATATGCCCGGGATATCCAGGAGGCATTGTTCGCTGGTCCGAAAGAATGGACAGTGCGTGCTCGAGGATCACAGTCGTTATGGCACGTTTCTCAACGGTCACAAGGTAGACGGCTCGTCAGTCATGCAGGTCGGTGACGCGCTGCGTATCGGTTCGCCCGGATTTGAGTTTCAATTGATCACCACGGATATCGAAAATGGCTAGACGCCGCCGCCAAATGGAAGTCTTCAGCATGTCGTTTCTCGACTGCATGAGCTGTGGTTTCGGTGCCGTTATTCTGTTCTTCATGATCATTAACTCCCAGGCGGTGCACGAGTCAGATAATCCTCCGGAGCGCGCACAGGCGGAAACGGTCAAACTGGAGTTTGAAATCCTGGAGCAACGAAAAAACCTTGTGTTGGCCAGGAACACGATGGATCGATTGGAGGATGAGCAGGTACGAGCCGAGGATCGCATTGCGCAGATTATCGCGCTCATCGAACAACTCAAGGAAGAACTCGTTAAACACGACTCGGTCACGCTCGCCAAAATCGAACGCGTCGAGAAGTTGCAATCAGATATTGAGTCACTCGAGGAAGAGAAAAAGCGGCTCCTGGCGATGGAGAAGGAGCGCGAAGGCGAAGGTAACCGGGTACGCACGTTCGTCGGTGACGGCGATCGTCAGTACCTGACCGGTCTGAAAGTCGGTGGTGACCGAATATTGGTTCTGGTGGACAATTCGGCAAGCATGCTTGATCGTAAAATTGTCAATATCATCCGACGACGCAATCTACCGGATGCAAACAAACTACGTTCCCTGAAATGGCGCCAGGCTGTAGCAAGCGTCGACTGGCTTTCTGCCCAGTTTCCGCCTGACAGCCAGTTTCAGATATACACTTTTAATACCGAAGCCAGACCTGTCCTGAAAGGCAGCGAAAATGTCTGGCTCGACGTGGGTGACGGAACACAAGTGGATGAAGCCATTCGTCTGCTGCGGCGCACGATTCCTGAAGAAGGCACGAACATGCATGCGGCGTACGAGGTTATTTCAAACCTCAATCCTGCGCCGGACAATGTGCTGTTGCTGGTTGACGGATTGCCAACGATGGATTCGCCGGAGGCAGAGCGGGGTATGGTAACCGGCGCGGAACGACTTCGATATCACTATTCTGCAATTGATACGCTGCCATCCGGGGTGCCGATCAACATACTGCTCTATCCAATGGAAGGCGATTACTACGCGGCCATTGCCTATTGGCTGCTGGCATACCAGACCGGCGGTTCGTTTATGAGTATCAGCAAGGACTGGCCATAACATGGCGCGACGTAAGCGAAACATTGAAGCATTTAGCCTGTCATTTCTTGACTGCATTTGCTGTGGGTTTGGCGCGATCGTATTGCTACTCGTTCTGAGCAAGATTTACGAACCGGTTATCCTCGAGAAAACGAACGAGGATCTGGCGCAGTTAATCGCAAAGCTGCAGGAAGAACTCTTCCAGATACGCGGCGAGACGACGGTGATGAACCGTGCCCTGGGTGTCGTCCAGCTGGAAACTTCGGAAACGAAGATGCGGCTCACGACGTTGCAGAAGGAACTGGATAGCGTTCAGGGTCAGTACAATCTGCTCAACACGGACGATCCGGCACTCAACCTGGATGAAGGTGACCTGCGCGCTGCCCGACAGCGACTGACCGAGGAGATGTTGAATCTGCGACCATTTCGGCGGGCGCCTGACGATGCTGTGGGCGGAATACCGGTCGATAGCGAGTACGTTATTTTCGTTATTGATACGTCCGGCAGCATGCAGGCCAAGTGGGGATGGGCTGAGCAGAAACTGGCCCAGGTCCTGAACGTCTACCCACAGGTCAAAGGCCTGCAGATCATGAACGACAATGGGCGTTACATGTTTCAGCAGTACGGTGGCACCTGGATTTCGGACTCGCCCGAGATCCGTCAAGCGATCAAGACGCAGATGCGTACGTGGGCGCCGTTCAGTGACAGTGACCCGTCGGACGGCATTGCCTACGCGATTGAAACGTTCTGGGCACCCGATAAAAAGATCAGCATTTACGTTCTCGGCGATGAGTTTCAGGGCAATTCGATGGAAGCGGTTCTGCGTCAGATCGACAACATCAATATCGAGGACGAAAATGGCGATCGCCGTGTACGCATTCATGCGATCGGTTTTCCATATAATTTCACCGGCACACCGCCACAAAGCTCACAAAAATTCGCAGGCTTGATGCGGGTTCTGTGTGAGCGCAATGGCGGCACTTTTGTCGCGCTGACCGAGGGAAATCGGTAGCGCTGTTCCCGGTCCGCGATCCACGATCATTCAGGATCGGCGACCAATCGTATCCGGCGAGCCATTGCCACTTTTGGTCAGAATTGATCCTTGTCCTGACATCTTCCTGCCCCGGTCCCAGCCCGTTCTGATTGTGTAATTGATTCCGAAGGCGGCCCGTTATGGCCACCCATTTTTTGGAGGAGTTCCACAATGTTTAGGAAAACCGTTTTTCTTGGCCTGCTAGCATGTTTCATTACCGTCCCTGCGTTTGCCCAGGGTACTTCCAAAGAGGAAGCTGCCGGTGTCGGCCTCGGTGCCGTGATCGGCGGCGTCGCGGGAGGACCGATTGGGGCAATTGTCGGCATGGCGTTGGGCGCCAAGGTTGGTGACGAGCTCTATCAGCGTGACCATCAAGTCGAAGCTCTGACCGCATCGCTCGATGGCTCGAGAAGCCGCGTTGCCGTGCTGGAAAAAAACATAATTACCCTGAATGGCGAGATACATTCCAGGGACGGTGAGCTAAAGGAAATCCGCGAGTTTGCAAGGCCGGAGTTATTGGCATTGCTTGCGGCGGGTATCGAGATGGACCTGTTGTTCCGCACGGGTGAAGACGTGCTCGCTGATGCCACAGGCGGAAAGCTTGGTCAGCTGGCCGCGAGCCTCGCCGCCAATCCCGATATACGGATTCGCCTCGACGGCTACGCCGATGAGCGTGGTGATGCAACCTACAACCAGGAACTGTCATCGCGTCGTGTGCAAAACGTGCGGGACCTCCTGATCGCAAACGGTATTGCCGACACGCGGATCACGACAGATGCGCACGGTGAAGCCCCCGCCGTAGACACAAACATTGACAGCTATGCGCTGCAACGTCGCGTGAGCCTCGTGCTGTATATGAGCGACACGCCAGCGTTCGCGTCTAACCCCCGTTGATTTCAATCTGGTCAGGCGGTTTCTGACATAGCAGCCAGATACCCCGCGACTCAGTAACGAGTCTCCGCCTCGCCGACCCTGCGATGATTCGAGGGTCGGCATTTTTTTTTGCCACCGCTTCCTTCGGGCCGTATAGTCTGCGGCTTCCTGAGCTCCGGACTGCAGCTGTTGCCTGATCTGGCGGACAAAAAGTGTAAACCGTGTGAGGGTGGCGTACCGCCACTATCTGCCGAGGAAGCGACAGAATTGTTGCAATCTCTCGACGCCGCCTGGTCGCTTGATACCGCCAGCGGCTTCATTGAACGAGTCTTCGAGTTTCCCGCCTACAGCAGGACCTTAGCGTTCACCAATGCGGTTGCCTGGATTGCGACGAACGAGGGCCACCATCCTGAGCTCACCGTCAAATATGGCAGCTGCAGGATCAGGTATTTTACGACGGCCATTAACGGGCTTTCCGACAACGATTTTATTTGTGCAGCGAAAATCGATCGTCTCGCACAGGAACTTTAAGGATCTCCAGAACATGATTGGACCGGCAGACATCACCGCCGCAGCAGAACGGCTGGAAGCGATTATTGTGCGAACGCCATTAATTTCTTCGCCAGCGCTGGACGAAATCGCGGGCGGGAAAGTTCTGCTCAAGGCTGAGAACCTGCAGCGTACGGGATCTTTCAAGATACGGGGCGCCTACAATCTGTTGAGTCAGTTGACGCCCGAACAGGCGGCACTTGGAGTGGTTGCCTTTTCGTCGGGAAATCACGCGCAGGCGGTCGCGGCGGCCGGCACTATGCTGGGTATCCAGACGACGATTGTGATGCCCGAAGATGCGCCCACGATCAAGATCGAGAACACTCGCAAGCTCGGCGGTACAACAGTCCTCTATGATCGCTACACCGGGGATAGAGAAACGATCGCGCGTGCCATGGCTGAGGAGCGAGGTTGTGAAGTCGTGCCGTCATATGATCATGAACACATCATCGCGGGGCAGGGCACGGCCGGGCTGGAAATTGCTGCGCAATGCGTGGAGGCAGGTATCAATCCTGACCAGGTGCTGATCTGTTGCAGTGGAGGTGGCCTTACCGCGGGTTGCGCAATCGCTATATGTGACGCTTTCCCCGATGTCGATATTTACGCTATCGAGCCGGAAGAGTTTGATGATACGGCTCGATCCCTGGAGACGGGACAGCGCGAGAGCGTCGATGTTACGGCGAAGTCGATATGTGATGCGCTTCAGGTGGCGACGCCAGGAAAGATCACTTTTGACATTAACAAGCGACTCCTGGCGGGTGCGTCATCTGTTAGCGACGATGAAGTCAGGGAAGCAATTCGATTTGCGTTCCGGCATCTGAAGCTCGTCGTCGAACCGGGCGGAGCTGCCGCACTCGCAGCTGTTCTGTCTGGCAAAGTTGATACACGTGACAAAGTCACCGTGGCGGTAATCAGCGGCGGCAATATCGACGTTGAGTTGTTCGCCGCGATCCAGAGAGGTTAGTCGGTCGCAAAACCAGCGCCGCGCTGCACGCGACGATGGGTTGCAGCTAACTTGTGCCGAGTTCCTGCTTGGCAAACATTGCCAGGCGTGGAGATTGCTCGATGATGCTCGTTTCTGCACTTCGGTAGCGGCGTTCTTTCCAGGCATCGAGCCACTCCACTATCTTGTCGAGCTCCGTAATGTCTTTGCGTACTTTGTATGGTTGCATTTCGCAGATGCCGATGCCTTTTTCCGCAGCATGCACAAAATTCTGACTGTCGCGCATGACTGCAATAATTGGAATGCCAAGCGAATCGAGAAAGCGCATCAGCTTCGCAAGGCTCTTGGTGTTTTTTCGTGTGCGATTCGCGACGACCGCGAGCTTCCTGTCCCGGCGATCTATTTTGGCGACCAGCAGCAGATCCGCAATACACCGAGACGCAGCATGTATGTCGATAGATGAGGGCAAAACCGGGACCAGGATACTGCTCGTGTCCCGGGTCACCTCACGCAAATCGTCATGCGAGAGACTTGCCGGCGAGTCGACAATCAGGTTGACCGTTTCCTGGGGAACGCGAAGTTGCCAGCTGCGTGTAGCCTGCATCGTGCGCTTGTACGCGGCGATGCCGTGAATGGGCGGATTCGCCGCAGGCCTCCGCTCTATCCACGTCATACTCGATCCCTGGGGATCGCAATCCATGATGGCCGGAATCGGACCACGTTTCGCGTAGTACGCAGCCAGGTTGGTAGACAGCGTTGTCTTGCCGCAACCACCCTTTGGATTGAGTACGACGATCTTGTTGAGGTCTTTGTTGTTAGGTGTAATTAGCATCGATCCTTATCGCTCAAGAGCTAACTCTCTGGTTTAATGCGGTTTTTCCCACTAACTCTCAATTCTGAGCAGTTACACCCTGTACTTTGTGGCATTCGCCGACCATGTTCCATGCGCCAGTTCACATAATACCGGGTGCCAGTGTAACGTGGATCTGGCTTAACGTCGGGACTTGCGGGTCATGGCGAGGCTGATTCCGCCCAGCACAAGCATCGATGACAGGACAAATTGCAGCGATACAGATTCGGCCAGCAGAAATATGCCGCCGGCCGTCGCAATCGCCGGTACTGACAGCTGGACCAGCGCGGCCTGCATGGTGCTCAGGTATTCGAGGGCCGCATACCAGATGACATAGCCAAGGCCGGATGTCAGTGCACCGGACGCTATCGCAAGCGTTACTCCCCGTGCCGAGATTTCGACGTTTGCGGCGGTGATCGCGACCAGTATTGCCACCATGCCAATGGAATACGTGAAATTTGCGGTCGTCGCGACCAGCGCATCTGTTTCGGCTCGTCCGCGGATGGAATAAAGTCCCCACGCGACGCCCGCGGTGGCCATCAGCGCCGAGCCGGTCAATGGGGGAGCTTCCTCTCCCGGCAACAGCAGCCAGATAAGACCGATGGAGGCGAGAATCCACCCAAACCACTCGCCGCTGCTCGGCCGGTCTCCGGCGTGCAGGCCGGACAGGATCATGGTGGCCTGCACGAAGCCAAACAGGATCAGTGCACCAGCGCCGGCGCTCAGGGATATGTATGCGAAGGAAAACCCGAGGGCGTACACAAACAACAAGGCACGCGGATATCCAGCTGCCGTGGCCACGTAATTCTGTTGGGCGCCGCGCCAGGAAAGAAATGATCAGGAGTGCAACAGCGCCGGATCCCAGGCGGATCGCGGTAAAACTTGCCGGGTCGATCGCATTATCGCGGAGCGCCAGCCGGCATATGATCGAATTGCCCGCGAACGCGAGCATTGCGGTGGTCGTGTAGATGATCGCCATCGTCGCAGGCTTGCGCTGACGGCTATTCACGATAGTCAAGCTGGCTGCTGCAGCGTCGGCCGCAGCAGCCAGAACGCCTTAGCTTGCCGGTTTGCGCAACTTCAGGAGGAAGCGATCAGTCTTTCCCCGTATCCCCTCTGCGAATACGCTCTGTGTGCGATCATCGTCGCTGTTGCTTAGCAGGTTGCTGTCGCCTTCGACGACGAAGCCGGCGGCGGTGGCCAGTTCAATTGCAATGTCTTTGTTCATGCGATGCAATGCGTTCATGTCAACGTCAGCGTTGCCCGCGTGCTCGATTACGCCAAACACACCGCCAGGCTTGAGGACCATGTAAACCGCTGACATCAACTCTGCAGCGGCTTCAGGAGATTGCAGGTAGGCGTCGTGCAAATTCAGTGCCGACAAAGCCGCATCGTATTGCGCGCCGGACGCAGCAAGCTCGGCCCAGCTGGAATCGACGCGGTTGACGTTGTCAAGCCGATCACCGATACGCGCGGTAAGGTCTTTGCCCATTGCACCGTCGCGGAATGCGAGCAACCAATACGGATTCTGTGCGTCCACTGATCCGGTTGGACCGACTGCGTGCGACAGTACTTCGGAGTACCAGCCGCCCGCCGCCATCAGGTCGACAACGGACATCCCCGGTTCGATGCCGAGAAACTCAATAACGTCTGCAGGTCGTCTGCCGGCGTCACGGGCACGGTCTTCCTCGGAGCGCGCATCGCTCGCAAGCGCGGCCCGCAGATCCATGGGCATCTCCATTTCTGGCGCCGGTTCCATAGCGGGCGGGGCTTCTGAAGCAGCAGGGGCTTCGGGCTCCGACTGGCTGCAGGCGACCAGAGCGAGTGCTGCGGCGGTGTAAATAACGATGAGCTTGAAGTGCCTCATTATTCCTCTCCAAAGAGTTTGTCAGGTGATTATCAGGGTACGCAGAATACCGACTAATACCGTCCGCAACAACGCCGCGGCAAAACGCGGCCTTGTCTTATTCAGGATATTTTGGCCAATGCGGCACGCTGCCTGCTTCGCATGACCAGTTGGCCCTGTCTTCCCAGAAGATTCGCGCCGTAGGCGATATCGCGGGCTCTGCGTCGAGCGTGCCGGCAGGCACTACGGCGATGCTGAGATCGGGTGCGATTCTGGGCATTGGGCTGCCGCAGTTTTTGCAGAAAAAATTCCGAAACCGTTTTGCGTCGGGCACTTTGAAGCTGCGCAATTCGGATTCTCCGGAGCTCCATTCGGCTTTGTCCGGCTTCAGAATGATATTGCTCGCATGGCCAGTGCCGTTTGCCTTGCGACAGCGTTGACAATGGCAATGAAAAAAGTTGAGCAGCGTTCCGGCTATCTCGTACCGAACCGTTCCGCAAAGACAGCTTCCCTTGAGTATCGATGACGTCATGCGCTAATCCCCCGAGCAGTTGAGGGGATATTAGCTCAGGAACCGGAGCGCACTACAATAGTTGCGGTTCGGGTGCGATGTCTGCCCAGGTCGTGTCTTCTGTCGCGTCAATGACGCCGTCGCCATTGGTGTCAGTTTCGATTCTGACGCTGGTGCTGTCCAGCGCAATCAAACGAATCGTGGCGCCGTCGGCGCCAGTGACGAGAAACTCGCCTGCGAACGGGTTATCGGTGCCCGTGCCCTGGAACGTGACCGGTGTCGAATAGGTCACCATGCCTCCGAGTTCCGTGCTGTCGATGGTTCCCGATGATGTCAGCGTATACGGCTCGGGCATGACGCTGGTATCCACGGTCTGTACTGTGGAGAAGCCACTGGTCGTATCAGTCTGTGAGTTGGACTGGACGATCAACGAATTGCCGGTGATGGACGTTACCGCCATTGGGATTCCGGTGAGGTCCACTATGACGGTGGAGTCACCATTGCTGAGTACTGTTTCGGCAGTGGTGGCAATTTCGAGATCGACAAGTCGTACGTCCATCTCCAGGCGGAATCCGAACGTAGCGAGATCGATGTCAAAAGCAACAACGGTCAATTCCATACGACCGTTAGTGACCGCGCCAAGCCCGTTATCACAATCCGCCGAGACCACGTTGATCTGATCGCCGGGAGACAGGAGCTGTGGGTTCGCCACCTCGCCTGAAATCGTTGTTGTGCCACCCGCATCGCAGTCTGTCACGTCCGGGCCAAGTGGATCTTTCTGTAGCGCCCTGGTTAGCAGATCGGGCAGGCGGTTTTCCAGCTGCAGCTTCTGCAGGCCGCCGCCGCTGTCAGCAACCAGGCCGGCACCAGTCACCAGTCCGCTGGGTACCATTGACTGCTGCGACGAGCCGTATGCCGTTCTTACCGCAGGCTTGGCGTTGGCTGTGGAGATGACGAGCGCTCCTCCACCCGGGGGAGGCTGGATGGTTGCCGGAGTGCTGCTGCCGCCGCCACATGCCGTTAGTAGTAGTGTGACGGGAAGCAGGTATGCGTATGGGCGATTCATGGCTGACTCCGGATTGCCGCAGGCCGCTGATGGCCTGTCGTGGCAGTGGAATCAGTCTAGTCGCAGCGGCGAGCAAGGTACGTGATCATGTTCACGTATCCTGGCTAGCGGGTATTGCCTCTATTCCGTTGATATTTGAGGTTCTCGAGGATTCACGCCGGCTGGCGCCAATCAAAACATCTCGCTGGGTCCGGGCTGTTCATCCGCAGGTTCGTCGCGCGAGACGATATAATCTCCGGTGATCATCTGGCTATAGCTCAGTCCCGGGCCAACCATCGGGTAGACGCCGGCATCCGGGTCGATGATCACCTCCAGAAATGCAGGACCGGAGAAATGAATGAATTCGCTGATGATGTCCGGCAAGTCTTCCTTGCGGTCCAGGCGCTTCGCAAACTTGAAGCCATCGGCTTCGGCAGTCTTGACAAAATCCTTGCTGTGCAGTGATTTATCGCTGCCCGACATGCGTCCCTGGTAGAACAATTTCTGCCACTGGCGAACCATACCGTCGCCGAAATTATTGAAGACGACAATCTTGAGCGGCAAACCGTAGGTCGTCGCCGTTTCCAGTTCCCCAATATTCATACGCATGCTGCCATCGCCGTCGATATCAATGACGAGGCGATCCCGCTTGGCGAACTGTGCTCCGATCGCAGCAGGCAGGCCGAAACCCATCGTGCCCATGCTGCCCGACGTCAGCCACAGCCGTGGCTCGCGAAAGTCAAAGTATTGCGCGGCCCACATCTGGTGCTGACCAACGCCGGTCGAAATGATCGCTTCGCCTCCCGCGAGACGATTCAGTTCTTCGATGACCGCATACGGTTGAATAAGCTTGCTGTCGCGGTCGTAATTCAGGCGGTGTTTGTCTTTCAACCCGGCGATCTCTTCGTGCCAGATTGAGAAATCACACTCAATTGCATGCTTCTTGCCGTAAGCCAGCAAATCATCCAGGTCACGTGCCAGGACCCCGACATGATGCCAGTCGACACGTTTCACCTTGCCGATCTCAGACACGTCAACATCGAAATGCGCAATATTCTTCGCATTCGGTGCAAAGTTCTCGGGGTCGCCGGCGACTCGATCGTCAAACCTGGCCCCAATGGCGATCAGCAGGTCGCAATCTTCAACGGCGTAATTTGCCGACGCCGTGCCATGCATTCCGAGCATGTGTAGTGACAAGGGGTGCTTCGTGTCGCTCGCACCCAGCGCCATCAATGTGGTTGCGACCGGAATGCCGTAGGCACTCGCGAAACGTCGCATGCATTTCGTCGCGTTGCCATTGATCACACCGCCCCCCGCATAGATCAGCGGCCGCTCTGATTCCGACAGCATCTCGTACAATCGCCTACAGGCGTCATCGCTAAGATGATTATCCAGCACGCTCTGCAGGCGGCTGCGATAGCCGTGCAGAGGTAAGGCGCCGCCGCCAGTGTATGCGCCGGTCCAGTTCTGTATGTCCTTCGGGATATCGACCACAACGGGACCAGGTCGTCCTGTGCGCGCTACCTCAAATGCCGAACGCAGGGTCGCCTCCAGTCTTTCCGGTTTGGTGACCAGGAACACGTGTTTGGCGATTGCGCCCATGATGGCGGCTACCGGGGCCTCCTGAAATGCATCGGTCCCGATTGCGTTGGTTGGCACCTGCCCGCAGATGACGACGATAGGCACGGAGTCCGCCATGCAGTCGCGAACTGGTGTCACCGTATTGGTTGCGCCGGGACCCGAGGTCACCATCACGACGCCAACCTCTCCGCTGGCGCGAGCATACCCGGCCGCCATGAACCCGGCCCCTTGCTCGTTCGCCGGGACTATCAACGAGAGTGGCGTCCGATTGTTGTCTGTCCGGTGCTCCGTGTTGTAGCGGAATACCGCGTCGTAAGTCGGCAGGATCGCACCACCGGAGTAGCCGAAGATCGTATCGACATTTTCGTCCGCCAATACCTGGACAACAATGTCCGCGCCGCTCATGACAGTACCTGGCGTCGGCTGCGTTCTGGCAACAATGGGGATGCGATCTGTAGACATGGATGAAATTAAGAAAGTACGTGTAAGTGCCGGATTTTCGTCGAGTGTTTACTAATTCGTATTGCATTGCAATACTCAACCAAGTGGGCCAACATCTGCTGCATATGGATCGCGAGATGGTTTCACCCGAACCCAAAAACTCACTGCTGGTACTTTCCCTGAATGCGACACGTAATCTCTGTTCTGCTGCAAAATGAAGTCGGCGCTTTGACGCGAATGACAGGCTTGTTCTCAAGTCGTGGCTACAATATCGAAACCCTGAACGTTGCTCCCACAGATGATCCCCTGGTGTCGAGAGTGACGCTGGTCATTTCCGGCTCAGACGCTGCAATCGCGCAGCTCAATACGCAGCTTGCGAAGCTTGTGGACGTCGTCAATATTCACGACATGACATTAGGCGAGCACTTTGAACGCGAGCTGGCCATCCTGAAAATCAAGCTGCCGCCAGGTGGCTCCGATCGCGTAGCCGCATTGGCAAGGCGCTATGGGGGCGAGGTCCTTGATGATTCGCAAGTCAGCTTCACGGTGCAAATGACCGGCGATCCGGATGACATTGACGGTTTTGTCAGGGCAGCGGAAAAGCTCGGCAAACTGTCAGCGGTTGCGCGCAGCGGCAGTGTGGCTGTTTCGCAAGGAGAGATCACGTTGTCTTCCTATGCCCGCCACCATCGACTTACTGGCTAATTTTCCAAGGTGTCGCTGCCGGTGCTCAACAGTCTAAGCCGGCTGGTAATAAAGATTGGATCTACGTTGCTGGTCGATGACCAGCAACGGCTGGACAGGGCATGGCTGGATGGGCTTGCTGACGATATCGATTATCTGCGTCAATCCGGTCACCAGGTCCTGGTTGTGTCCTCTGGTGCTGTCGCCATAGGCAGCCAGGTGCTGGGAATCAATCCGCGCCGGTCCCGATTGGAGGAATTGCAGGCGGCCGCAGCTGCGGGCCAGGTTCAGCTCGTGCATGCCTATCAGGAAGCTTTAGGTCGCCACAACATTCGGGCCGCACAAATATTGCTGACGCCCGACGACACGGAAGTGAAGAGAAGATTCCTGAACGCGCGCGGCACGCTGGAAAAACTTCTCGATCACAATGTTGTACCTGTGATCAACGAGAATGACACTGTTGCGACGGACGAACTTCGCTATGGCGATAATGATCGATTGGCCGCGCGAGTTGCGCAAACGGTTATGGCCGACGGACTGATCTTGCTCTCCGATGTCGACGGGTTTTATACGGCTGATCCGCGCAAGAATCCCGACGCGGAGTATCTTGACGTCGTTGAGTCGATTACCGATGAGCATCTGCGAATGGCGGGGGATTCCTCATCAGCGATCGGCAGTGGTGGCATGAATACCAAGCTTCTGGCGGCACGTATCGCGACCCATGCAGGATGCGCAACGGTAATCGCAAACGGCACCATTAACCGGCCGCTGCTGGCGCTGTTTCAGGGCGCAAGGCATTCCGTCTTTCCGGCGGCCGAATCGCCCGCCAGCGCGCGAAAGCAGTGGCTGGCCGGGGTGCTGCAGGTCAGTGGTGAGCTTCGCCTTGACCAGGGTGCGGCCGGAGCACTGATGAACGGCAAAAGCCTGCTCCCGGTAGGGGTGGTAAAGGTTGCCGGACATTTCGGACGGGGAGATGCTGTGAAACTGATCGATCACGAGGGCGTTGAGCTGGGCAGGGGGCTTGCCGCCTATTCCAGTGACGAGGCAATGGCGATCAAGGGTTGTCATTCGGAGGAGATCGCGGGAATACTCGGGTACCGGGGCCGGTCTGTGATGGTGCATAGGGACGATATGGTCTTGTTCGAGCGAAAATGAATTCCGCAGCCGAAAATACAACGATCGCAAAGACCATGGATGCGCTTGGCGCCGCGGCAAGGGCTGCCGCTGCAGACCTTGCACGCAGCACATCAGCCGACCGTGATGCAGCACTGAAATTTGCGTCGACAGCAATTCTCGACCGCCGTGATCAGATCATAGCGGCCAACATGAAAGACATGACCGCGGCGCGTGCAAAAGGCCTTTCGACCGCTATGCTGGATCGTCTGGCGCTCGACGCTGAGCGCGTCGAGTCAATTGCCATGGGCTTAACTGCGATCGCTGCACTACCGAACCCGCTTGGCAAAGTGCTGGCCGAATGGTCTCGTCCGAACGGATTGAGGATCGCGCGGGTCAGTGTGCCGCTGGGTGTGATTGGCATAATTTACGAAAGCAGGCCGAATGTGACCGCGGATGCTGCGGGGCTTTGCCTCAAGTCAGGCAATGCGGTCATCCTTCGCGGCGGATCCGAAAGCTATCATTCAAGTTACGCGATTTATGAGTGTCTCCTCGCCGGCCTGGAACACGCGAAGATAAATCAGGCAGCCATTCAAATGGTTCCTACTACTGATCGCGAGGCCGTTGGGTACCTCCTGTCTTCGATGAGTCAATATCTCGACGTGGTCGTACCGCGCGGTGGCAAAAGCCTGATCAAGAGGGTGCAACAGGAAGCCCGGGTACCGGTAATTGGTCACCTGGAAGGTATTTGTCACGTCTATCTGCACGCATCGGCGGAAACGGAGATGGCGAAGAGCATAACGGTTAATGCGAAGATGCGCCGCACGGGTATCTGCGGTGCCGCGGAGACATTGCTGATCGACGAAGCGGCTGCGGAACGCCTCGTACCCGTCGTCTGTGCGGCATTAGCCGAGACGGGTTGTGAAGTGCGCGGTGATGAGGCTGTGCGACGTCTTTACGAGCACTCGGTTGCTGCGACTGAAGATGACTGGTCGACTGAGTACCTGGACAAGATTATTTCTGTCCGCATCGTGCCGGACATTCATGCAGCCACGCAGCACATTGCGAAATACGGGTCCGGCCATACCGAATGCATAGTCGCGGCAGACCACAATGCGGCGGCGACTTTCTTTACCGAGGTCGATAGCGCAATTCTTTTGCACAATGCCTCGACGCAGTTCGCCGATGGTGGAGAGTTTGGTATGGGCGCAGAAATCGGCATCGCAACCGGCAGGATTCATGCGCGTGGACCGGTCGGCGCCGAACAACTGACCAGTTACAAGTATATTGTGCGCGGCGAGGGACAGACGAGACCCTGATGAGTGACGTTGTCGGGGAATACGATATTGCCGTCATCGGGGGCGGAATAAACGGCGCCGGCATTGCGCGCGACGCTGCCCTGCGCGGCTTCAAAGTCATATTGCTGGAAAAGAATGATTTTGGCAGCGGCACGACAAGTTGGTCCAGCCGCCTGATACATGGCGGCCTGCGCTATCTGGAACACGGTGAATTGCCACTCGTGTTTGAATCTCTTCATGAACGACGTCGACTACGCCATGTCGCGCCGCATCTCGTCGACCGAATACGCATAAATATTCCAATCTACCGCTCGAGTCGTCGCAGCAAATTCATTATCAATCTTGGCATGATTGCTTACGATCTCCTGTCGATCGGAAAGAAGATTCCACGTCACCGAATGCTCAGTCGGGATGCGCTGCTCGAAGAGGAGCCGGGCCTGAGTAGCGAAGGCCTCGTCGGGGGCGCGCAGTACTACGATGCACAGGTGACCTACGCGGAAAGGCTGGTTCTCGAGAATGTGCTGTCTGCGAAGGAGGCCGGGGCTGATGTCAGGAATTACAGCCCGGTGATTGGTATCAGTGTGCGACAAGGGATCGTCCGTGGGCTGCAGTTCGAAAACCGGGTGAGCGGCCAGGAATGTGAAGTCAAGGTGAGAACCATCATCAATGCAGGCGGGCCGTGGGTTGACCGGGTGTTGGCGACCGTCAATCGCGAACTACCGAAATTCATGGGGGGCACCAAGGGCAGTCATATTATCGTGGGACCATTCAGTGGCGCACCGACGGCTGCGTTCTATGTTGAAGCCCGGACCGACGGCCGGCCGTTTTTTATTATTCCCTGGAATCAGCAGTATCTGATCGGAACAACCGATATTCGGTATGACGGCGACCCCGGCGATGTGTGCGCCAGCAAAGAAGAAATCGACTACCTGCTAAAAGAAACCAACAGCGTGTTTCCGGAAGCGCGGCTTTCGTCGTCCGATATCCATTTTGCCTACGCTGGCGTACGACCGTTACCCAAACGCGATAAGGGGCCGGAGTCCGCAATCACTCGCAAGCACATTATCTTCAGGCATAAGCGCCAGGCAAAGGGACTGATCTCCATCATTGGCGGCAAACTAACAACCTACCGCAATCTGGCCGAGCAGGCTGTCGATATTGCCGCGAAGCGGATCGATGTGAAGTCGGGTGAGTGTCAGACTCGCACGCTTTTGCTTCCCGGCGCGCAGGATTTGGCCGCGGCGAAAGTGCGGCTCGAGGAACTGCCGGGTCTGTCGGAAGAATGTGTGGCCCGGCTGCTTGGTGTATACGGAAGTCGCGCGGCTTCTTTCACCGCAGGTGTACCGGAATTTGTTCCGGAAGACTTTGCGGATGACGAAAAGACCGTCCTCGTTGCGGAGGTTGCCTTTGTCATTCACCGGGAAATGGCGGTGAACCTGACCGACATCGTGCATCGCCGCATGATGCTGGGATTCAGGCCGGACCAGGGGAGATCGCTCGCAAAACGCATCGCCGAAATCGCAGCGCCGGAGGCGGGTTGGGATGCTGCTGAATTGAAGCGGCAACTTGCCGGGCTGCAAGCCTATAACGATCGATTCTTGCCCTGATCGCTCGCTACTTCTTTCCTTCGAGAATGAGTTTTGGCCCGCTATTGCCGAAAATGTGCTTGGTAAAAATGCCATAGACGTGGCCGCAATTGTCGCAATGTGCGACGTAAAACCACGGTCTGCGCTCTTTGGACTGTTCCTTGCTCGGTGTTGCCACCACTTTTTCGATGCCGCTTTCGCCGCAATCGGGGCATTTTGGGTCGGCCATTCTTCGTGCTCACTTGTTGTTTGCTGACTTCGAACTGATCTTCCCGAACCTTTCGGGCACGACAGTCGTTATTATGATCCCCTGCGTTTGATTCATTTGATCAAAAAGAGTTGCTTATTATGTCGTGGTTTTCCTTAAGGGCCAATGTTCTTCTGGCCATCATCTTTACAGCCTCTCCCGTCGTGGCCGCTCAAACTGAATCGACAGCTGTCGCGGAGCGACCGCGTATCGGTCTTGTTCTTGGCGGCGGTGGCGCACGTGGCGCGGCGCACGTCGGTGTCCTGAAAGAACTGGAGCGTCTGCGAATACCGATCGATGCGATTGCCGGCACCAGTATGGGCGCTGTTGTAGGAAGCTTGTATGCCTCGGGCAGAAGTCCCGCAGAACTTGAAGCACTGGTCGGATCGATCGACTGGGCGAATGCATTTGTCGACTCGACCCGGCGTCGGAACCTTTCATTTCGCCGTAAACAGGACGATGCGGCGTTTCCGGTACAGCTCGAGGTTGGCGTGAGAGGTGGGGAACTGCAATGGCCAAAAGGACTTATCCAGGGGCAAAAACTGCAACTAATGCTGCGTGAACAATTGCTGCACGTCGCCGGAGTAACGGATTTCGACATGCTACCAATACCGTTTCGGGCCGTAGCGTCGGATATCGAGACCGGCGAACCCTACGTGATGTCGAAGGGCAATCTGGCACTCGCGGCCCGCGCCAGTATGTCAGCGCCGGGAATTTTTTCGCCCGTTGAGGTGGACGGCAGGACACTGGTCGATGGCGGCCTCGTTGGCAACGTCCCGGTAGATGCCATTCGCAGCATGGACGTCGACATCGTCATCGCGGTGGATGTCGAGTTTCCGTTGTATCCGCCGGATCAGCTGCAGTCGGCGCTCGAGATCACGGGGCAGATGCTCACAATACTGATTCGCAAGGAAACGCGACGCCAACTTGAGGACCTGCGTGAAAACGACATACTCATTCGGCCCGACCTCGGAGTATATGGGTCGACAAATTTTGCACAGATTACGGAAACGATCCTGCCAGGTGAGGCGGCGACGCGGGAGCAGGCTGATCGACTGCGCGGCCTCGCGCTGAATGCCGAACAGTATGCGCGCTACCTGGCGAGCAGGCGGGGCACTGACTATAAGCCTGAAACCATTGATTTTGTTCGGGTTACCGGCGACGGGCCGCTGGCGGACGAAGTTTTGCTCGCACGCCTGACCACAGAACCGGGCGATGTCGTTAACGCCGATAAGCTGGCAGAGGACGCCGGACGGTTGTACGGCCTCAATAGCTTCGAAAATGTCGAATACCAGCTCGTCCAGGCCGGGGACCAGACCGGGGTCGAATTCAGAACACGCGCAAAAGGCTGGGGACCTAATTTCGCCAAGTTCGCGCTTACGCTGGAAGACGATTTCGAAGGTTCGACCGCCTTCAACGTCGCCGGCCGGCTAACCATGACGGGTCTCAATCCGCTGGGCGCCGAGTGGCGTAACGACCTTCAGGTCGGGACTGAACCTGGACTCGAATCCGAGTTCTACCAGCCGCTAAGTTCCGACTCGCGATATTTTGTTGCGCCCCGCATAAAGCTCGAGCAGCGTAACGCAAATACTTTTCAAAATGACATCGCCACAGGTCGCTACCGGGTTTCAGAGGCTGAATTCGGTTTCGATGTCGGTCGTCAACTCGGTCGCTGGGGCGAGCTTCGTCTTGGCGCGTTCCGCGGTATCGGGGATGCAAGGATAAAGGTCGGTGATCCGCTGCTACCTAATTTCGATTTTGAAAAGGGCGGTTTGTTTGCGCGGTTTAGCGTCGACACACTGGACGACGCCCAGATTCCGCACTCAGGCACGCGCGTCAACGTCGAGTGGCTGCTGTCCCGGCCGGGTCTGGGTGCCGACAGTCGTTTCGATTCCGTCTTGACGAGCGTCGATCGGGTCTGGTCATGGGGCAAAGACAGCAGGAATACCATGCAGCTGGGCCTTGAATACGCAACCACTTTTGAGCCAGTTAACCAGGTGCAGGATTTCTTTCCCCTGGGCGGGTTTTTCCGGCTCTCTGGTCTCGAACGCGGTGAGCTCAACGGACCCCACGCCGGCCTGGCCCGGATAGTGTATTACCGTTCGGTAGGCGTCGACGCAGGCAGGGCGTTTAACATGCCTATCTATGTTGGCGGTTCCCTGGAGGCAGGCAATGTGTGGCTGAACCGGGCAGACATCGACGCCAGCTCACTAATACTCAATGGCAGCATTTTTGCCGGTGTGGACACTTATCTTGGTTTGCTTTCCCTGGGCGCCGGGATCTCCGAGGGCGGTAACAGCAGTTTCTACCTGTTTCTCGGCAATCCGCGCCGCTAGGATGAGCGCCTAGCGCACGATCTTCGTCAGAACCTGGGTTGGGGTGTCTGTCTTGCGGTAGTAACCGTGTCGCGTTGCCATTTTTTCGTATGCTCGGTCTCGCTCGGCTTCGCTGCGATACCAGTGGAGCGTTTCCCACGACTCACCAAGCATGCGGGCAAATGTGTCCTCTGCCGGTAACGCTACTCGAATGCCGAATTTTCGCTCTTCGAGGGCGACGTCCGGAGCGACCAGGTTGTGTTTATGGCAGTACGTCAATTCCCTTCTCCGATCTGTTCGTCTGCGCCGACGCGCATCATAACTGTGACAGCCGGCTCGACCAAGTGCTGTCGAACTAAAACCGGTCTCCGGCGCCTTCCCGATCGCGCCACCCCAGTATTCGTCGCGTCACGAACAGGTAGAGCCGTTTCCCGGTCTGCGACCAAATGCGGGCGATCGACGATGGGTTCGCCAGGATCTGTTTTTCACGGGCAGTCAGGTATTGCGAACAATAGGTCCGTTTGTGCTTGAGGAGATGGCGGATATCCTCACGCGCCAGTATGCGAAAGAGCCTGCCGCGTCCAGGCGCGAACCACGCCAGCTGGTAGTCGATTATTGCTGGCAATCCATCTGGCGAAACAATGAAATTCGGTTCCTTCGCAAGATCATTATGCACAACATTGAGACGGTGGTGTCTCCTGAGTAACTTTGAGGCCGCCCTGTAATAGTCTGGATCCGTCGGTTTTCCTTCCTGCATCGGCCGGCCCGGAATATAGCTCCGTTCCAGAATCCCGGGATTCACGCTGACTAATTCTGGCACGCCACCGATACCATCCAGGACGGCGAGTGCCCGCGCTTCGCGTGCCAGGAGCCTGCGTGCAATCCAACGCATCGCAAAATGCGCCTGCCGGGCATCACGACGGACGATTTCCAACGCACCGCGCTCATGCAGTTCGGTGCACCCAAACAGGTCCTTTTTCAACAACTTAGAACGGGAAGCTTGCAATATCAGACACTCACGCATTGAATATAACTGGAGCGATCGTTTCAACGGCGCCATACTGCGCCTGACCCAAGAATAGCGCAGTCTATGAGCGAAGAATCAGACAAAAAACCTGCTCCGGGAACGGACAAGACCGGCGAGTTTTTCAATGTAGGCGCGCCGCTGCACGTGGTCAGGCCAGGATACGTGCGACGGCCGGCCGATGATTTACTGTTTGATACGGTCGTTGCCGGCCATTACGCCCATGTCATTGCGCCTGACCGAACCGGCAAGACCAGCCTCGTGGCGTCGATTTCCGCCCGCTTGCAGAACAACGGTTTCAAAGTCGCAGTTTTGGATCTTGCCCAGATCAGTGAAAGAGACGGCGGGACGGATGCGGGGCGCTGGTATTACAGCATCGCTTACCGTCTGTCGCGCCAGTTGCGATTGAAAACCGATTTGCAGATGTGGTGGCAGGATCATTCGATTCTCAGCAATCGCCAGAGACTTGTTGAATTTTACGTACAGGTCATTCTCAAGAATATCCAGGAAAACGTCGTGATCATTGTTGACGGCGTTGAGTTCGTGGCCGATCTTCCATTTAGCGAACATCTCCTGGCCAGCATACGAGCGGCGCACAATTCCCGAATCACCGAACCTGAATTCAATCGCCTTGGATTTGTCATTATCGGTGAATGTGACCCGCACAGTCTCGTTAGCGATAGTCAGCTGTCGCCGTTCGCCGTTTCAACAGAGATTCGGCTGGCCGATTTCGAGCGGGACGATCTCGGTATTTTCGTGGCTGAGCTTAATTTGCCACTGGAAAAAGCAGAGCTGGCTCTTGACCGGGTTTTCTACTGGACAAACGGTCAACCGTATCTAAGTCAGAAGTTGTGCCGCGCGATAGCGCGCGAGAATATTTCTGACGATGTCGGTGACGCGATTGACCGGCTCGCATTTCAACAACTGGGGGGGCGTTCTGTTATTTCAAACGAACCTCATCTCAGTCACATTCAGCGCGCTGTCCTTGGCGACACGAAAGACTACGAGGCGCTGCTTACACTGTATGGACAGATTCGCAAGGGCATCACTATTGCCTGCGACGAGGACTCCGCACTACATCGCAAGCTCCTGGCAATCGGCCTTGTGGTCGTAAATGATGGCGGCGACTTCGCGATTCGAAATCGAATATACGAAACCGTGTTCACCGCGCGTTGGGCCAACGAGAACCTGCCATTGCGGTGGCGCGGGCCGGCAATAGCGGCCGGTGTGTTTCTTGCGTTGGTCGCCATCCCGTTCGCCTACACGCAACTGCTGCCAAAGCCATATTTGAGAGTAATGGCAAACACCACCTATGACCTCGAGACCGTTTCCGATGCCTATCAGAATCTGCGCTCTTTCCCAGGTCATGTTGCGGCGGCGGATCGAATGTACAGATTCGTATTGGAAGACCGCGCGCTGCAAGCTGTCGATCGAAACGCGATTCGTGATATTTCGCGGTATTCGGCGCTTCTGCCAGACGGTGCAAGTCTCGCCGACAACCTTACAGCGGAGTTCTGGGACCGACGTACGAATACCGCGATGCGCAACGAACGTCGCGACGAGGCGCTGCTAGCCTCTTTAGAAGCCCTCGCTGTGACGACTCAGGACCGACGCAGACGGGCCGCTTCCCTGGTCGGAGATGACTATGCCCAACTACTTGGGACTATTCCGCGCACTGACGCTGACGGCATGGTTTTTGATTCGGAGAATGCTCTCCTGACCAGGCATCGAGGCGCGGATATCAGGCAATGGACTGCTGCAGGAAACAGCATTGAGGCTCGTGAGCCATGGACAATGTCCGCACTCGAAGTTGCGCCGCTGGTTCGCCGGGTGATCGTCGATCTTAATGGCACCACGGAGAGAATTGGTCTCACCGTGAACGTGAGTCATCCGCGTTTGGACGACATGCGCATGAAGCTGATCGCGCCATCGGGCCGTACGGTTGAAATCAGCCTGAATCAGTTGTCGTCTGCCGCAAACGAAGAGATTCGCATTTCATCAACCCAACTGGCGCCGCTCGTCGGCGAATCACTCAACGGAACCTGGAGCCTGAGTCTTCGTGACGAAGCAACGGGCGTCACAGGTCATCTGGTCGGGTGGAAGCTGAGTTTGAATTCCCAGGTCGTTGTCGAGAGCTTCGAACGTGGACTGGATGTGCCGGACCCGGTTGAACGCTCGTCCGAAAACCTGTGGTTTGCTGCGGATGGTCGCTACGCGATTGCACGCGCTCTGCAAAGCGACAGCGCGAGACTTTGGGATCTGAATTACGCGCGCGCCGCGCGTACGATTGCGGTACCTGCAAGCGAGCGTGTTATCGGACTTAGCGCGAACGCTCAATTCCTGGTAACGATGTCGCAGAACACAATTAACCTGTGGAGGACGGATGACGGCAGGCGTCATGCAGCTCTGGACGTGGGTACGACGATCAGCGATATCGTATTGAGCGGTGACGGCAAACACCTGCTGGTTTCCAGTCGCAGCGAGCAGGATACATTGCTGGAGACCTGGTCGATCGATACCGCCGACGTCATCGCCAACATAAGCATAGCCGGGGTACCAGCATTGATGTCAATCAATGCATCCGCAACGTATCTCGCGGTGGCAGATTTTGATCGTGCTGTGAGAATCTGGAATCTCCGTGACGGCGAACTGATTTCCCAGCTTGATCTCGGTGCCCAACCCAGTCGGATCGCATTGTCCGCAAATGGAGAATCACTTGGAGTGGTTCTGGGGGATCAGGGCGTGTCACTTTGGGCCACGCGCCAGCCAGAAGCGCCCGTCTACGAGGAATCCGGCGTCGGCGAATGGCATATGGACTTTTCACCGTCTGGCGCACGTTTTATTGCCGGCAATCAACGCGAAGGAATGCAGATCTTCCAGAGCCTCAATGGCGCGCCGTCCGGGCCGTTGCTCGACCCAGGGTTGCTGCCTGCGGCGCAAAAAATGTTCAGGTTCAGCGGCGACGAAGGACTCCTGGTCACCGCGGGAGAGGATGATATCGCGCGCTTCTGGACTGTGCCGCCAATTACTGCCACGACAGTCCCGGATGCCGCGGCGAGCGCTGATTCCGGCGCGCAGTCGGCAGCGGCCGATGGCGGTACGACGGTCAGCGCCATCGCTCCCGGCGGAGAGCGCATGGCTGTGGGTGATCGCTCCGGGCACGTGCATATTCGCCAAATTGATTCTGCTGTCGACAACGATTTAGCCAGCAGTGAAGAGATCAGTTTCCTGGGCCACCGGGGTGCCGTCTTGTCGCTGGCATTCAGCAGCGATGGTGCTCTCGTCGCGAGCGCGGGTGCCGATGGAACGATTCGAATCTGGGATGGCCACAGTGGCTTGCCGCGACCTTTTTACGGCAAGGCTGATGTCAGCAGGATCGACAAGATGGCTTTCTCACCAACAGCCACGCAACTGGCAGTACTGAGCGGTCAGCGTGTTTGGGTAATGAATACGGAAGAGGGCATCGAGCTTGCCAGCATTGAACTGGGCGAGGCGCATAATGCGCTCGCCTTCGCCGCCGATGATCAGCTCTACCTGGCCGGCGAAGGCGGAAGTTTGCTCAATTTTTATGCCGACCGGACCGGCAACTGGCATCTCAGCAGCGTCTGGCGAGGTCCGGTGCCGATTCGACGCCTCGAAATCGCGCCGAACAGGCAGCTTATCATCCTGGTTGATGCGCAGAATGCGGTCCGCCAGCTTAATCCGGACGACGGGCAGGTGAGTTCTTCATTCCTCAATTTGCCAAACGCTGTGCGCGACGTCGCATTTAGCCCTAACGAGTCTCGCGTCCTGTTCAGAACCGGCCGCTGGATTCATCGTGCGTTAATTTCGCCGGCGGGTCCGATATGGAGCGACAGCATACGCGTGCCAAAGGCGGTCAGCGGATCAGAAATGGTTTTCGAATCGACGCCCGGTTCGGCAAGCCAGGCAGGCGACCATGTACTCCTGTTGACCAGCGATACCGGAAGAACGGAATTGGCGGAACTTCAGTTCAGTTATGAGGATGGTCCGGCGTTGTTTGGCACGCGGGCGGGTCTATTGCGTGAGTGGACGCAAAAACTCCAGGGCCAGACAATTAGCGATTTCGTCCGCGAAGGGTTCTGACCAGAAGTTCGAGATTGCCGGCGCTTGCATCGGAAGGCCGCACGACATCGCCTATCCGTACATCGACTCGCGCCAGCAGCTTGCCCGGTAGCCGCTGCAATTTACCGTTCGAGCGGCGGCTGAACCAGCTTCCCCAGAGACCGCCGAGACCGATCGGAATGACGGGTACGGGCTGGCGTGCAACAATCTTTTCGATGCCGGGCCGAAACTGCTGAATTTCGCCATCGCGCGTAATACCACCTTCGGGAAAAATGCATACGATGTTTCCGCCTGCCAATTCCTTGTCGATGCTTGCAAACGCCTGTTCGAGTATTTCCGCATCTTCTTTGGCTGAAGCAATGGGAATGGCTTTCGCATCACGAAAGAGAAAATTCAGCAGTGGAATATCGAAAATTTTGTGCGACATGACGAATCGCACTGGTCTTCCTATCGACCCGCTAACAATCAACGCATCAATAAAGCTGACGTGATTGCAAACGAGAATAGCGGGGCCTTCCGCGGGAACGTTCGAGCGACCCGAGGTTCTTATCCGGTACAACGTGTTGACAATGATCCATGCGACAAAACGCATCAGAAACTCTGGCAGCAACGAATAGATGTAAATTGCGACGACAGCGTTCAGAGCCGCAAGCACAACGAAGAATTCCGGGATGGATATTCCTGCAAAGTTCAGCAGAACTACCGCAAGGATGTTGGCGCAGACCATAAAAAACGAATTGATGATGTTGGTGCCGGCAATGATGCGCGAAAGGTGTTGCCGCTTTGCGCGTTGCTGGATGAATGCATACAAGGGCACGCTGTAGAGACCGCCAAATGCGCCTAACATTGCCATGTCGAGCAGTATTCTCAGGCCGCCTGGCCGAGCGAAAAACTCGCCAACTGATGCGACCGCCACCGGGTGAATATTGCCCTGCGCGAAAAAGAGGTCAAGCGAGAATACGCTTAGCCCGATCGAACCAAACGGAACGAGACCAAGCTCAATTTTATGACCGGATAGTCTTTCGCACAGCAACGAACCAATTCCGACACCAACGGCAAATGCGACCAGGATCATCGTCGTGATTTCTTCATTGCCGTTTAGAATATTGAGCGTATACGCCGGTATCTGGATGGTCATTGCGGAACCAAAAAACCAGAACCAGGAGATTCCCAGTATCGAAAGGAATACGTTCCGATCCTCACGCGCGAATCCAATGATGCGTATCGTCTCGGTCCATGGATTCCAGTTTATTCGCAGGCTGGGGTCAACCGCTGTGGTTTCCGGAATGCCGCGACTTGTAAGGTATCCGAGCACAGCGACGCAAAGCAGAAATGAAGTCAGGACGTATTGTTTGTCCGGATCGACTGCAACAGACAGCCCCCCGACAATCAGCCCGAAAATTATTGCAAGGTAGGTGCCGGACTCCACCATCGCGTTGCCACCGACGAGTTCTGCGGTCGCCAAATGTTGCGGAAGATAGGCGTATTTTACGGGTCCGAAAAGCGTTGACTGGCAGCCCATCAGGAACAGCAACAGGAAAAGTATCGAATAGCTTTTTGTGACAAACGCCACCGAGGCTATCAGCATCAAGGCAATCTCGACCAGTTTATAGGTTCTGATTAGTCGTGATTTTTCGTACTTGTCGGCGATCTGCCCGGAAGTTGCCGAGAACAGGAAGAATGGCAGAATAAACAAACCGGCAGCCAGGTTGGCAAGATGGCTGACGCCCAGTCCGAACACCTTCACACCCTGGAAGGTGATCAGAATAATCAGGCCATTACGAAAAATATTGTCGTTGAATGCCCCGAGAAACTGTGTGCCGAAGAAAGGCGCAAAACGCCGTTCTTTCAGCAGCGAAAACTGGTTGGATTCGGACACGCGCGAACTATATCAACTTAGCGCTGCGGCGGTATCCACATTGCCGGCAAACTGTGTCGCCCGGTTTTTGCTTCAGTCAGTCGACTGCCCGGATTCATCTTTGTCGACTGCTGCGGTCGATTCGATAATTTCATGGCGCACCGAAATCTCGGCGGCCAGATCGACGAAATTCAGCATGGCCCCTGCCTCGACCGGCCTGCTGGCTTGCATCGTACATGCGGACTGAAAAAATAGTAACATACTGATAAGTATAAATTTTTTCACGATGACCTCCCTGGTCGTTGAATGCCGTTGGCACCACTGACAAAATCCCTTGTCACAGATATAACGCGGCCAGAATCAATGCGTTGACGGGCTGAAGTGCGAACTCGCCCACAATGTGAACGAGACTCCCGATGCTATGATATGCCGCAATCTGGCCATGAGTGGGCGATCGCTCTGTTTTATATGACATGCGGACGGCAATGAAGATACTGCACAAGACAAGCTGCTTCTGTGGCCTGCTGCTGCTCGGTGCCTGTGCCGAGGAACCACCGCCGATCTCGGCTGCAGAATTCATGCAAAACCCGCGTCTGCTTGAGGCAACGATGGTTCGCTGTGCCCAGAATCGTGCAGAATCCAAATACGTTGCTGAATGCATGAACGCTCGCGACGCGGTAAACAGGCTGGAAGCAGCCGCGGAACGTACGCGGCGAGAAGGTCTTGAAAAGCAGTCGGAACGAAAAAGACAGGCGTTGCGCCGGACTCAGGAAGCCGCCGCCGAAGCGCGTCGCCGCTCTTTAGAAGAACAGCGCAAGCGCGAGGAAGATGAATACCTGTTTGGCGGTGGCTCTGGAGGCGATGTCGCGGGACCTCCGACCGATGCCGGTCCGCAAACGTCGGGCAACGAACCCTCGGCTATCGTCGAACCTGTCGAACCTGCAACCACGCTTCCATCGGACACTGCGCCACCGGCTGCAGATGAACCCGTCGAGGCGCCAGCAACAGACCTCGGTGCTATTCGCGAAGAACTCAGGCGGCGTCAGGAGTCGCCTGAGTAAAATCATCCCACCTGTGCGGGCATACTTCTGACGTGCAGATCTCTTTGCGGATACGGAATCTCGATACCGTCGCGCTGAAATGATTTGTAGACCGCGGTGTTCAACTCGTGAATCATGCGCCCCCGGTTTACGGGAAGGTCTATCCAGCAGAGCATTTCGAAGTCCAGGCTCGAGTCACCAAAGCGGCGGAATCGAACTCTCGGCGCAGGAGACTTGCACACTTCCTCGTGGTTGTCTGCGACGGCCGCGAGTGTTGCACTCACCTTGTCGACATCGCTGCCGTACGCGACGCCAACCGGTATTCGAATACGATGTTTTGTGGAAGGTCCGCCGGCCTCGTTGACTATCTTGGCGTTGCCGATTAGTCCATTCGGTATCGTGATCTCGATGTCGTCGCGAGTCAGGATTCTCGTACTGCGCAGTCCGATGTGCGTTACCATGCCGCGCTCGCCCGTATCCAGCGTTATGAAGTCACCCGTTTTGTATGGGGCGTCCGCCACGATAGAGACGCCGGCAAACAGATTCGAGAGCGTATCCTTGGCGGCAAAACTCAACGCCAGCCCAACGATACCTGCGGACGCGAGCCAGGCTGTAACGTTAATACTCCAGGCCAGGAAAAAGAAATAGACTGCCAGCGCAAACAGGGCAACCTTGAGGACGTTATTTAGCAGCGGCAGCATGCTCTCGGGAAACTTACTGGCGCCACCGCTTCTGGAAAGCGCAATAACGAGGATCTGCACCAGGCCGCGGAAAAAGCTGTACCAGATAACGATTGCTATCGTTTTCAGGATTCCGAGGGTCAGGTACTGGGGTGCACCCTGCAACTGCAGACGGTCTGTCGCTAACGCCAGTCCGAGCAATACGAAAGATATAAAGACCGGACGATGCAGTAACGCCACCAGGTTGTCATCGATGTCAGTTCGGGAACGACTGACGAGTTTCGCGATCAGGCGCGATATTACGAGGTCGGCAATTTTGCCGATGATGACAAAGATTGCGGCGATCGCCACCGCCTGCAGATAGACGTTGGGTCCAAGCAACTGGACCCAGGCCTGAGTCTGTTCGATAAATTCCTGCAAAGAGTTGCTTCTTGTGTACCGTTAAACGCTGTTACTCGATTTCATCCGGTTTGTTCATGCCGTATGTGCGCACCTCGGTTTCTCTTTCCTCCCGCGGTTGCTGCAGTTTGACTCTGGCGGGACCCTTCGCCTGCGCAGCCATGGCAGCCGACATCGGCAACCGGCGCGTCTGCGCCGTCAGGATCTGGACAAAGTTGTTTGCCGATTGAGGTGCTGCATTGCCGGTGCTGGCAAAAATCTGTTCGGGCGTAATATTGGCCGTGCCGTAAAACGCGGCGTTCGCCTTGCGGTCCATCGTCACGCCGGCACCTGCCAGCGCTACGCCTGCAAACAGGCCGCGGCTCCGTGCATAAGAATATACCTCGGACTTGAACTTGAGATCCGTTGCGGCGCCCGTGTGTCTGCCAACGGGTCCGGCAGCGATTGACGCATCCGCGCCCAATGTCAGTTTGCCATTGGTAATTCCGTCTACGCTCCTGCGCGTCTTGAATACGAGAATGATGTCAGTCGATTGAGCACCTACCTGAAATCCGACACTACCCCCGGTCATCGTAACGAATGCCGGGTTGCTCCAACTGCCGTCTTCCTGCCTGACAACCAGCAAACCTTTTCCCCGTTGTGCGCCAAGGCCGAATCCAATCTTGATGACATTGGGAATAACCGCGACCCCATAGGCGCGTGAGAGCAGCGCGGGCGGAACCGATTGCTCGGGTATCCGCAACAGCTGATCGACAACATCAGTGGCGTCGGCTATCCGGTTCTCCTCTTTGCTTGCCGCAGCTGCAGGCAATGACGTCAGAAAAGACAGTACTACTACGAGAGTAAATTGGCGTAAACGCATGATTCTATTCCTAAAATAGTGAATCTAGAGTTGTGCGCTGTTGCCGCCCAAGGCAAACAGCTCTTTAACATTTCAGAGTCGTTGGCAGACGAATCCGCCACACCGGCATATGATACGCCAATTGGCACAGCGACTCACCGAAAAATTTGGTTTATCAGGGGGTTGAGAGGATTGGCGGAAGTGGGCAGTCAAGGCTCGCGCAGATTGCGCGCAACAGTTCGCCCTCGGTGGCTGTAAGCCTGCCGTCATTCGACACCGTTTGGGTGACGGCCTGAATAAGGCTTTGCCGCCCGGCTGAATTGATCCGGCGCAGCACATCGAGGGCCTGGTTGAGCTTTTCAACAGTCTGATCTTCTCCGGTAATGCTTTGCCGCTCGCCGGCCCATCCGCCGAAGACGCTGACACCGGCCGCAAACGCCGCCTCACGAGACTCGTCATCTTCATTGCCCTGATCAGCGACGATCCTTATCAGGCTGACCGCAGCGGCGCGGGCAGCGGACTTCGATACCCGGTTGCCTTTTTGATCCACGGCCGGAGAAATCGCCTGTTCGAGGTGGCGGGCAAGTATTCGGTAGTAGCAGAACTCGCGGAGATCAATTTTCCCGTCGAACTCAATCAAACGCCTTGCCAGGTCGAGCAGAAACTGGAGTTTTGGTGCGGGACGCTGCTTGAGTTCGGGGAACGCAATCTCCAGCAATGGCAATCGATAAGTCGCACCGATGTTGCTTAGTTCATTGAAGTACTGGCGCACGAGATTGGCTCGCTGGTCGCCAAGCTGGCTTTCAATTATCGCGATCTGCCGATCCGCGTGAGGCTCGTCGACAACCAGTGCCAGGGCGAGCAGGTAGGCTCCTGTCGGTGAATGGGCTGCGTCGTACAGCGTTGCCGGAATCGAACGACGCAGTCGGCGCGCAAACGCAATGTGCTCCGCGGTCGGCTGGCCAATCGATTCGGCAAGGCGTGCATCCACATTGACACGATTATTGTCGGAGAATTCGGCAGTGCTACCGGGCGCGAATCCTGCGGCATGTTCCGGCGCCGACGCATCGCCGATCTGGTTTTCATCAACGACCGGATAGTCATTCTCCACAAATGACGGGTCGAGGGCCTGAATTCGCTGCGCGAGAGGCGGATGGGTAGCAAACAGCGATGAAATTCTTGAGACGCCGCCGGCAAACAGCATGTGGCTGACCTCTTCAGGATCTGCTTCGCGAATATATGAATGATGGCTGTAGCCGCCGATTTTTTTCAGTGCGTTGGCAATCCCATCAGTTTGTCGTGTGAACTGCACTGCCGAGGCGTCAGCGAGGTACTCGCGTTGTCGCGAGACTGCCGCCTTTATCAGACGCGCAAAAAATACGCCGATCCAGCCTAGTATGGTCAGTCCCAGGCCGATCATCATGATCGCCGGAGCGCTTCTGTTTCGTCTGCTGGAAATATAGCTGCCATGGTAACTGCCGCGCAGAACCATTCTGCCAATAATGCCCAGCACCATAATCCCGAACAGCACGCCCATCATGCGGATATTAAGGCGCATGTCGCCATTCAGAATATGGCTGAACTCGTGCGCGATGACGCCCTGCAGCTCCTCCCGATTCAGCTGTTCGAGCGTGCCCCGGGTGACGGCGATTGCCGCATCGCCCGGTGTGAAGCCCGCTGCAAATGCGTTGATGCCGCTCTCGGATTCGAGTACGTAAATTTCCGGCACGGGCACACCGGATGCGATTGCCATTTCCTCGATCACGTTTCGCAATCGCCTGCGCAGTGGGTCCTGAACGTCCGTTGGCACCAGTGTGCCGCCCATGTCCTTGGCGACCCGTCCCCCGCCGCCGGACAGTATGGACGTCTTGTATAAAGTCGCGCCCACGATGAACAGCGTCGCAAGGATGGCCGTTCCGCCCAGGACTGAAGGGTTGGCAATCTCGCCCTGCTCAGCAGAATAGAGCACCGCACCGACGATGGCCGTGACGCCGGCAACAATCAGAATCGTCGCTATTACATAGATGACGATGAGCCAGCGAGTGGCTCGTTTCGCCTTGTCCTGTGCGTCGAAGAAATTCATTGTTGCGCTGCTGTATCGAGGCTGCTGGCTGTCAACGTCGCGCCAATCGCGTCACAAAACGCTAAGTGAAGCTGACCTCTGGCACCGCACGCATTTCCGGCGTCTCAATTTCCAGGAAGCTTGCAAGTTCGAAACCGAACATGCCCGCGATGAAATTGTTCGGAAAGTTTTGCGCTTTGTTGTTGTAAGTGAGAACCGCGTCGTTGAATGCCTGGCGAGAGAAAGCGACCTTGTTTTCAGTGCTGGTCAGCTCTTCCTGAAACTGGATCATGTTTTGATTCGCTTTCAGGTCAGGGTAGGCTTCAGACAGGGCGAAAAGCCTGCCGAGTGCTGCGCCCAGAGCGCCCTCGGATTTGCCGAGTTCTTGCATCGCAGCTGCGTTGGATGGGTCGATCTTGGCGTTATCAAGAGAGGAAACCGCGGTGTTTCTCGCATTTATAACGGCTTCCAGCGTTTCGCGTTCATGCTTCATGTAGCCTTTGACGGCTTCGACGAGATTCGGGATCAGGTCGTGTCGGCGAGTCAGCTGAACGTCAATCTGGGCAAACGCGTTTTTGACACGGTTTCTAAAGTTAATCAGGCTATTATAGATACCGATTGCGAAAACTATGATTGCCGCGATTACCGCGAGGAATATTACGAATGACGACACGGTCCACCTCCCCGGTGAGTAGTAATGACAGCAAGCATAAACGCTTGGCTTGCTTAACACTAGCGACTGTTCTGGTAGCAATTTCAATAAATTCAAGGCCTTCGTACGCTGAGTGGTTCGGTAAGGCGGAGCCGCACATGGGTACGGAAGTCAGCGTCTACCTGTGGCATGAAGATTCCGCAAAGGGTCAGCAGGCGCTGGATGCCGTGTTTGTTGAAGTCGCCAGGCTGGATCAAATGATGAGCACGTACATCGAGGACAGTCTGATTTCGAGCGTCAATCGGGACGCGGCGAAACATCCGGTTGCCGCTGGTGACGAACTGTTTCAGCTCGTGGAGCGGTCGCTGGATATTTCCGTGTTGACCCGCGGTGCCTTCGATATTACTTACGACAGCGTTGGACAGCACTACGATTTTCGGCAGCGACTGCGGCCCACCGAGGAGGTCGTCGCCAGCGAGCTCCAGCTAATCGATTATCGACTGGTGAAAACGGATCGACACCAGCGCACGGTGCACTTTTTGCAGGATGGCGTTCGTATCAATCTCGGCGGCATTGCAAAAGGCTACGCTGTGGAGCGTGGCGTCGAGATAGCCAAGCGCTTCGGCGTCCGGAATGCACGCGTCACCGCCGGCGGTGATACCCGCTTGCTCGGTGATCGTCTCGGACTGCCGTGGATGGTGGGCGTGCAAAATCCGCGTAACGAAGGCGAGGTCGCGGTCACCATTCCGCTCGAAGACGAAGCGATTTCGACCTCCGGCGACTATGAACGCTTCTTCATTGAAGATGGCGAGCGTTATCACCACATCATCGTGCCCTCGACCGGCACGCCGGCCGGCGAAGTTCGCTCGGCGACGATTATCGGCCCCGATGCGGTTATGACCGATGCATTATCGACCTCGGTTTTCGTCATGGGAGTCGATCAGGGTCTGCGCCTGATTTCGACGTTGCCTGATTACGAGGGCATCGTGATTAACGCCGCAGGTGAGATGTATTATTCGGACGGTCTGCGACCCCCTGATTAACCACGAATTTTTCTCCTGAATGTCGCGCTGGCGCAACGTCCTCTGTCGCCGAACGGAGACGTTTTTTCCCTTTAAATTCATAAATATACGTCTATTATAGATCACGGACGGAGACCAATGCCCGGTCCCGATATTGGCAAATATCGTCTTTTCGATGCCGATTCCCGACGTCAATCCGGGCAAAAAAATGAAGCCAGATCCATTTAACTTAATCTTGGTCTATAGTCTGCTGCATTCTGCTGATTCGATTTTCCAGATTTGCAATTATGTTCAGGCCGTTGGAGTCATTTGTGAACGTCATCACGGCCTCAAAAGGAGCCAACAGTCACTATGCACATCAAGGATCTGGCGTCGATGGCCGCTCTCTTGTGATGATCTGAGTTCGGCGGTATTGCGAATGTCGAGCTCGGTCGGTCATGCACAAAAAAGTGTGTCGACGTTTGTGGAGGATTCTCTTTGAGAGTTCTTGAAAGCGCCTGTCCGGTGACTTGTGAGCCGTAGGCAAAGACAAAGGAAGAGATCATGAAAGGACTAAAGACATTACTGCTAGGAGCAGCTTTCTCGGTATTTGCGGCTACGTCGCTGGCATCGTCATCCCTGGAAGGGCAGTCAGCCCCGGACTTTGTTCTGAAGAGCTCAGGAGGCCAGAACCTGCGCCTCAGCGAGCATCGGGGCGACGTCGTAATGATCAATTTTTGGGCGACATGGTGTGGTCCGTGCCGACAGGAAATGCCATTGCTCGATGATCTTTATGCTCGCTATCAGCGCGTTGGCTTCACTCTGCTTGGTGTAAACATCGACGACGATTCTCGTCGCGCGATGCAGATGATAGAAGAACTTGGCGTGAACTTTCCCGTGTTGTTTGACGAGCGCAAGGAAGTAAGCAAGTTGTATGACGTCGAAGCGATGCCGGTAACGGTATTGGTCGATCGCGAGGGCAACGTGCGACACGTCCATCACGGTTACAAGCCGGGATACGAAGAAAAGTATTTGACCGAAATTCGCGCATTGCTGCGTGAATAATTGATCGATCTGATCCGCACGGCTGGCGCGCAGGTGACAGCGGTCGAACAGGCAGGAGAAAGCAAGGTGACAGGATTACGATTTATCTGCATAGCAGGAGTTTTGTGGCTGGTGGGCTCATTTGCCGTGCTGGCTCAGGATGTCGCGCCGCTCGATTCCGATGCGGCAATGGCTAGCGCTCAGTCTGTTGAAATCGACGAAGCGCAGGCCAGGCAGGAGTTCAGGAGTCTTGATGAAAACGTGCAGACGTTGAAGAAAGAAGTTCTCGACCTCAATCGTGACCTTTTCCTGCTCGAAGAAGAACTGCTGTTCCCCGCAAATTCACAGGTCGCCTTTTTCATATCGATGGATGTCGGCGAATACTTTGATCTCGATTCAGTGAACCTGAAGATCGACGGCAAGGAAGTGTCCAACTATCTCTATACGCAACGAGAAGTCGATGCTCTGCTACGCGGCGGCGTGCACAGAGTTCATATGGAAAATCTGAAAGTTGGCGACCACGAGCTGGTCGCCGTATTTACCGGTGAAGGTCCTCATGTGCGCGATTATCGACGTGGCGCCACTGTAAGTATTGGCAAGGGTATTGGCGCGAAGTATATCGAGCTGGAAATTACAGACAGGGTCAAGAAACAACAGCCGGAATTTGTCATCAAGGAATGGGAGTGATCTTTGATCGCTCGTTGCCTGACATTCGTTTCTCTGGTTTTGCTGATGACGGTGGCTTTGCCACCGTCAACGGTTGAAGCGGCGGACGATCGGCCGGCACCAACGGTCGTCAAAGACGCCCACTACGGTGAGGTGCTGTTCTATTTCTACCAGGAAGAATATTTCCCGGCCATCGTGCGGCTACTTGCGGGCCAAAAGAAAACACAGCTGGAAAACCATCTTGACGAGTCCGAACTACTCCTCGGCGGCCTTTATCTTTCCTATGGTCATCACATGCGTGCCGCGGAAATTTTCGAGCGCCTGCTGGCCGATAATGTAGAACAGGAAATTCGCGACAGGACGTGGTTTTTCCTTGCCAAGATCTGGCATCAACGTGGCTACCTGAGCGAAGCGCAGGGCGCCCTCGATAATATTTCGGAGGAGCTGCCAGAGCGCCTGGAAGCAGAACGGCACATGCTGCAGGCGCAGTTGCACATAGACAGCAGCCAGCACAATGACGCCATTGCGTTGCTGCAGGACTGGCCGCGAAAGGATGCCTGGGCAAATTATGCGAAGTTTAATCTTGGCGTCGCGATGGTGCGCAGCGGGCGGGTGAATGCAGCCGCCGAAATGCTTGACGAGCTTGGCGAAATCGAGCCGCTGAACGAAGAAATGAGTTCGTTGCGTGACAAGGCGAATCTTGCGCTGGGTTACGCCTACTTGCAGGATGAACAGCCGCAGGCTGCGAAGCGATCTCTGAACCGGGTGCGGCTTGAAGGTCCGTTTTCGAACAAGGCATTACTCGGCATTGGCTGGGCTGACGCGGAGATACAAAATTTTCGCAGAGCACTGGTCCCCTGGATGGAGCTGCGCAATCGTGACCTGCTCGATTCGGCGGTGCAGGAGTCGATGCTGGCGATTCCGTATGCGATGGCCGAACTGGATTCGATTGGCCAGGCCGCGGATCATTATCTGAATGCAATAGAAGCGTTCTATGAAGAGACCAACCGAATCGATACGGCGATCCTGAATATCGAAAGTGGTGACTTACTTAATGAGTTCCTGGAGCAGGACGAGAACCAGACCACTGGCTGGTACTGGAAGCTCGAGGAGTTGCCCGAAGGGCCTGAATCCCGATACCTCTATCATTTGCTGGCTACCCACAAGTTCCAGGAGGGCCTGAAGAATTATCGCGATCTGCACTACCTCTGGCGCAACCTCGACGACTGGCAACAGAGCGTCGACGTCTTTCGCAATATGCTCGGCACCCGGGAATACGCCTACAATGACCGGCTGCCGCGGATTCAGAACAGCCTTGCACAAGCGGATCTCGATGGCATGGTCAGCCGTAAACTCGAATTTGATGCACGCCTCAATGGTATTGAGGAAAGTAAGGACGTACTGGCATTGGCGACGAAATACGAATTCGAGCTGTGGGGCGAAATCGCCACGATCGAGAGAAACCCTGCGCTACGTGCCAACATTCCGGAAGCAGAAGAAGTTCGCGACAAGGTTCGCCTGCTCAAAGGCGCGCTGCAATGGAACCTTGATCGCGAATTCCAGGATCGACTGTGGAGGATCCGCAGAGATTTGCGGCAGACCGGCGAGGCGCTGGTAGAAACGCAACGCGCGCGACGTCAGATCGACCAGACAATGCGCACGGAGCCACTCCTGTTTGCTGATTTCAACAATCGCGTCGAGGGGCTAAGTCCGCAGATCGACGGTCTCAAGGCGCGGGTAGAGGAAGCGATGTTAGCGCAGCGCGGGTTCATGGAAGGGGTGGCCGTCGAAGAGCTGCAGGCGCAGAAACAGAGGCTCGACGCCTATACAGTCCAGGCGCGATTTGCGCTTGCGGCGATCTACGATCGTGCGGCAACCGTCGGTGCGGCAGCCCAATGATGTTCGTATCCGCCCGGAAAGTCCTGATTGTTGCAGCCTGCATCGGCCTTGCCGCGCCCGCGCTTGGCGCCAAGGTCAAAAAGCGTGACACGATCGAAAGCCTCGAGAATAAGACAGTCGAGATTCGCCCGGGCAGCGTGATTTTGAACAGTTCCGACCAGGCTCGTGATAACTACAGAGCGTTTCTGAACCTGGTGTCCAACGATCCGGCGCTGCGGGCAGAGGCAATGCGCAGGCTCGGTGACCTGGAACTTGAAGCAACCGAGGCGCAGCAGCTTGCCGAAAATGCAGGCGCTATCGAGTTCGACGCCTACGACAATGCGGTCGGTCTTTTCCACGCACTGCTTGAGTCCTATCCGGACTATGGCCGGAACGACTCGGTTTTGTATCAGCTTGCCAGGGCCTATGAAGTCGCCGGCAAGACAGATGAAGCGCTACAGGTTTTGAACGAGCTGATCGAGCGCTATCCCGATACCCCGCTACTGGATGAGGTGCAGTTCCGGCGCGGTGAAATGTTGTTCCTGCGGAAAAACTACAACGATTCCGAAGCGGCATACTCAAGCGTTGTGGACTATGGCGAGGAATCCAGATTTTACGAGCAATCACTGTACAAACTCGGTTGGTCACAGTTCAAACTGGCCTGGCACGAAGACAGTCTCAATCCGTTCTTCGATCTTCTCGATCGAAAAATAGCTGGCGTTGAGCTGAAAGAAGGCGACAATCGGCTCGACGAGCTCGCGCGTGCCACGCGTGAGCTGGTAGAGGACACTTTCCGGGTCCTGAGTCTCAGTTTCTCCTATATGGAAGGCCCCGAGAGTATCTCTGCGTTTCTGGACAGTCGCGGCTATCCGGAATACGGGTACATCATCTACATGAATCTTGGTGACCTGTATCTTGAGAAAGAGCGTTTCGTGGATGCCGCCGAGACTTACGAAGCATTCGTCGCCAGGGATCCTTACCACCCGAAGTCCCCGATTCTGCAGGTCGAAGTAATCGAAGCATACAAGCGCGGCGGTTTCCCCACCCTGGTGCTGGAAGGCAAGAAGGGATTCGTGGATCGATACGGAATGGACAGTGCTTTCTGGGATAGAAACTCCCGTGAAGCGAATGCAACGGTAGAGGCGCATCTCAAGGATAATCTGAATGACCTGGCCCAGTACTATCATGCCGAGGCGCAGGGTAAAGGCAATCTGACTGACTACCAGGAGGCCGGCAAATGGTATCGGAAGTACCTGAACTACTTCCCGGGTGAGGCGGATAGTGCCAACACCAATTTCCTGCTCGCTGAAATCCTTTATGAAAGTAAAGATTTTCAGGCGGCGACCGACGAGTACGAGCGCACTGCCTATACGTATCCGGACAATGAACATTCTGCCGAGGCAGCGTATGCGGCCATTCTCTCGTACAGACAGCACGAGGAATCGCTCAGTGGCGCAGCGAAAACTGCGTGGCATCAACGCTACCTGGACAGTGGGCTGCGTTTCGGAGACACCTACCCGGGGCATCCCGAATCCGGCGCGGTCCTGACCACCGTCGCCGAGGATCTTTTCCAGCAAAACGAATTCGACCTCGCGATCGCTGTCGGTCAGTCGGTCGTCGGCAAGCAACCGCCCGTCGAACAACCATTGGCGAGAACAGCGTGGACTGTGATCGCGCATTCGCAGTTTGACCTTGCGAATTTCGTCGAGGCGGAGCAGGCCTATTACGCATTGCGTCCCTATACGCCAGCGGACGATGCTGTAGCCAGTCAGGAAATCAAGGACCGCATTGCATCGTCTATCTACAAGCAAGGCGAACAGGCACGCGATGCCGGCAACCTGGAAGCTGCCGTAGGACATTTTCGACGCCTCGGTCAGGTCGTTCCTGATTCTGACATCCGCGTGACGGCCGAATACGATGCCGCCGCGGCGCTCATTAATCTGCAGGCCTGGGATCGCGCGTCCAGCGTGCTCGAGGACTTCCGTCGGGATTATCCTGAAAGCGAGTTTGCGGATGACGTTACGCAGAAACTTGCAGTCACGTATCTTGAGTCCGGGCGCAGCGGCGAGGCAGCAGGCGAATTTGTGCGCATCGCAAATGCGCCTGAGTCGACAGACGATGTCCGCCGAGAGGCTTTATGGAAAGCATCCGAACTTTACAAGAATGGCGCCGCCGTCGCGCAGGAAAAACAGGTTCTCGAGGAAATTATCGCGCGTTATCCCAATCCGATCGCCGAATCGATCGAGGCGCGATTTCGCCTCCTGGAAATTGCTGAAACGAACAACAATGCGAATGAGCGTGCACAAATACTCAGGGACATGGTCAGGGTTGATGCAACCGCCGGTGGACAACGAACCGATCGGACGCGCTTCCTGGCAGCGAAGGCCTCTCTGGAACTGGCAGAGCCGGTCCGCCGAAGCTTTATGGTGCAGAAGGTTTCACAGCCCCTGGCGGAAAGCATGGAACTGAAGAAGTCTCTCATGGAGGATGTACTCAAGGTTTATGGTGACGCTGCTGCCTATGGCGTGGCAGAGGTCACGACTGCGGCAACCTTCAGGCTTGGCGAGGTATATCAACAGTTTAGCGCTGATCTGATGGCTTCCGAACGGCCCCAGGGTCTCGACGAGCTGGCGCTCGAGCAGTATGACCTGCTGCTCGAAGAGCAAACATTTCCGTTTGAGGAAAAAGCCATCGAGTTATTCAAGACAAACGCAGCGCGCGCGGCGGACGGCGTCTGGGACGAATGGGTTGAAAAGAGTTACGCAGAGCTCGCGAGCCTGATGCCGGGTCGATACGCCAAACTGGAGTTGAGTGAAGATGTCGTCACCGCTTTGTACTAACAACATGCGAATTATTGCGATTGTCGCGCTGCTTCTCATAATGGCTGGTTGTGCATCAGGTCCGCGGCCGGCCAAGGATAGTGCCGACCGTAATACGACCGTCGGTGCGGACGGCCGGCCCTTGGAAACCCGCGAGATTCCACCGAAGGCACTGACTTTATATGAACAGGCCGTTGCCTCGATGGCAGCGGGCGATAGCATCGATGCCGAACTGCGTTTCCAGGAATTCTTGCTGCAATATCCGGATTATCCAGGCGCGCACGTCAACCTGGCGATCATATTCGCGGCTCGTGGCGACCTTCAGGCCGCAGAGAACAGCCTGACTGACGCTTTGATCGTTGACCCTGTCCACGCTGCGGCGCTGAATCAGCTCGGTATGCTCCTGCGACGGCAGGGCAAATTCCTGGAAGCGGAATCCGCCTATTCGAAGGCCATTACCGCCAATCCCGACTACGCGCTGGCGCACTACAATCTTGGCGTCCTGAACGACTTGTACCTGCAGCGCCTGGACGTGGCGCTGGTGCACTATGAACGCTACCAGGAGTTGGTGGGCGATGATCAACAGGTCACAAAGTGGATTGCGGACCTTAAACGGCGAATTAGTGCCACACAAAGAACCGCAAATGTGACGGAGTAGCGGGCATGCAGACGATTCAGACGAGATTATTACCATTGGCAGCCTTGCTACTTGCCATGGGCCCCCCGGGCGCCCTGGCGCAGGAATTATCCGACGCGGAGCAGGCTGCAGAGATCGATGAGCTCGAGCCGGCGATATCCTCGGACGAACTGGCGGAGGCGACGGCTGACGAGATTGAGGCGACTGAACCCGCAGTTTCAACAGCAGTTTTGGCGGCAGATGTCAGGAGGCGTGAAAACTCGAGTGGCGTAATGGACGAGATCGACCTGGGTCGTACGGAGATTACCGGCAACCAGGAACTGCCAAAGGTACTTTATATCGTGCCATGGAAGAAATCTGATCCTGGCAACCTGATGGGAAAACCGGTCAACACATTACTCGATGAAGTTTTGACGCCGATAGACAGATCAGAATTTATCCGGCAGGTCGACTACTACAGCGATCTGTACGGCGAGGAAGAAGAGTAATTCGAATGACAAATATTTTGATTGAAACGAATGATTTGATTGAAAGAGGAGAAATCAAATGGGCTTTTTAAGCGGCATCGTCCGTTTTTTCCAGGAAGGCGGTGCGTTTATGTACCCAATCCTGTTCGTGTTCGCGCTGGGAGCTGCAATCGCTATCGAGCGTTGGACGTATCTAACAATGTCGGGTGCATCTAATCGCTCGCTGTGGAAGAAAATCGTGCCGTATTTGAAGGCAGGTAACTTCCAGGAAGCAGCCGCTGTTACTGGCAAATCAAAAGCAGCGATTGCATCGATTCTGACGTACGGTCTGTACCGCGTTAAGTCAGCACGTCGTCGCGACGATATCGAAAAGGCGATGGAAGAGAGCCTGATGGAAGTGCTGCCGCGTTTGGAAAAGCGCACGCACTATCTCGCCACGCTCGCGAACATCGCCACACTGCTTGGCCTGCTTGGCACAATCATCGGCCTGATTTCCGCGTTCACCGCAGTATCGAACGCGAATCCGGCGGATAAAGCAGACTTGCTGTCGGCCAGTATTTCGGTCGCGATGAACACGACGGCGTTCGGCCTGATGTGTGCGATTCCGCTGTTGCTGGTTCATGCACTTCTGCAAACCAAGACGAACCAGATCGTTGACAGCCTGGAAATGGCCAGCGTCAAATTTCTGAACGCGGTCACCGAACGTCAGCTGAAGCCTGCCGGAGCGTAATAATGATTAGTAGCCGCAGAGCGGGCGGTCGTCACAACGTAGAGACGGCTGAGCTCAATATCACGGCGTTCATGAACCTGATGGTCATCCTGGTTCCGTTCCTGCTGATTACCGCGGTGTTCTCGCGACTGGCAATTCTGGAATTGAATTTGCCGGCCTCCTCTACCGAGCCCGCGAATCCGCAGGAACAGACCTTCCAGCTGGAAGTGACTGTCAGGGAAGCGCAGATCGAGGTTGGTGATCGAAACCTCGGCGCGCTGGGCGTTTACCCGAACGCTGATGACGGCTACGACTACGACGCTTTAAGCAAAAAGTTATCCGAGATAAAGGCAAGTTATCCGGAAAAGACCGACGCATCGATACTTCTCGAATCCGAAATTCCCTACGACACACTGGTACAGGTCATGGACCGCGTGCGCGTTGCGGAAATCGTTGAAGAGGACGGCGTGAAACGTCGGGACCTGTTCCCGGATATATCGATCGGTGACGCGCCGGTCCTCGGAGGCGTCTGAATCATGGTTAAGTCGCGACGCGCCAAACGCATGGATCGCCATCACAAGCGCGGTAAGAGTGCGCCACTCAATCTCGTGTCGTTGATGGATATTTTTACCATCCTGGTTTTCTTCCTGCTGGTTAATTCTTCGGACGTTGAGGTTTTACCCAACGCCAAGGATGTTCAGTTGCCGGAATCGATAGCGGAAGAAAAAGCCAAGGAAACGGTTGTGATCGTTATCGGTGAGGAATACATCATCGTGCAGGGCACGCCGGTCGCGAAAGTCAGCGACGTCCTGGCGCTTCGTGGCAACGACATCCCCGAGCTTCGACAGGCGCTGCTGTCGCAAAACGATCGGGTTCTGCGGCGCGAAGCGCAGGACGATATTGCCGGGCGTGAAGTAACGATCATGGGTGACAAGGACATACCGTACAGGTTGCTAAAGAAGGTTATGGCGACGTGCACGCAGTCAGACTACGGACAGATTTCGCTTGCCGTGTTGCAGAAGAGTTCCGAAAAACTCGACGATGTCAGTGACTTCAGGGCGTCGCGTTAAGCGGCCCTCATCGAGCGGATAAGGATTTAGGAGTTAGGGTTTGGACATTCCTTTTTACAGAGAGTACACGCTGCCCTGGTCCAGCTACCACGGACAGGAAAGGAAGTACCAGCGTCTGCTCGGCATCGTCATGGGTGTGGCTTTCTTCCTCGGCGTCGTGCTGCCCTGGATTCCTTTGCCTGAAAAAGATCCGAACCAGATAGAAGAGATTCCAGCGCGAATTGCGAAACTGTTGCTTGAGCAGAAACCGCCGCCACCGCCGCCCAAACCGGTAGAGCCTGAGCCGGAACCCGAGCCCGATCCAATTGCCGAGCCGGAACCCGAGCTGGTGGTTGAAGAGACGCCGCCGCCGGAGCCGGAGCCGCAACCAGAGCCTGAACCGATTCCCGAGCCCGAGATCGATCTGCAGGCTGTTGCCCGCGAACAGGCACAGGCAGCGTTGTTACCGTTCACGGAAGATCTGGCGGCCCTGGCGGACAGCGATGTGCTCGAGACTGTTGCGGATAATCGTCCATTGACGGCATCGGTGGGCGAAGCGGCGCGCAATGAACGCTCTATGATTACATCGAAAGTCGGCACTGCAAGTGGCGGCATCAACACCACGACTATGAGTCGTAATACAGGCGGCACCGGCCTGGCCGCACGAGACACCACTGCGATCGAAAGTCCCGTCGCGTCGGTTGGTCAGTCTGCTGGCGGCGCGCGACGAACCGGGACCAGTGGTAAAGCATCGCGGTCTCGGGAAGAAATTGAGCTGGTCTTCGACAAGAATAAAGGTGCCATTTTCGCCCTTTACAACCGCGCTCTGCGCATGGATCCTTCACTGGAAGGCAAGCTCGTGCTGCGCCTGACGATTGATCCCAGCGGCGCGGTGAGCGCCTGTGAAATTGTCTCGAGTGAACTCGGTGATCCGGAGCTCGAGCGCAGGCTCGTACAACGAGTCCTGTTGTTCCGTTTCGACGCCAAAGACGTTGAGCCCATCACCACAACCAAACCTATCGATTTCTTCCCGGCCTGACCCGTACCTGGCCCACTGCTGTCGCCCAAACCTGGCCAGGCATTGCACATTCGCGGCTAAAGCGCAGTTCGCCTGCAATATTCAACAATAATTGACGCTGGGCGCGCACTGACATTTATTGCACTAAAGATCAATTTGCACCGATCCCGCAACCACGATGAGCGGCGCAGGCAAATTGGGCTTTAGCCGCGATTTGACGGTGCGTTTCGACGCCGCCGATGATCGTGGCGGGCAGCAAGCGCTCTGACCTCGTTGTGTCCGCTCTCTACCTGTCGTTGATTGCCCCTGCAGGTGCTAGGATTCCACTCCTGTCCTGGCAACAAAAAAAGCGAAAGAAATGACCGACTACGTTCCTCCACTTAAAGATATGAAATTTGTGATCCATGAACTGTCCGGCCTCGGCGACGTTCTGCAACTACCCGGTTTCGCGGAAATCGATGCAGATACCATCGACCAGGTGCTCGACGAGGCGGGCAAATTCGCCAGCGACGTTCTGGCGCCGCTCAACATTCCGGGCGATCGCGCCGGATGCAGCGTCGAAAACAAGGCGGTCGTTGTCGCAGATGGATTTGCAGACGCGTATCAGCAGTTCGCAGAGAATGGGTGGCAGTCGCTGCCGGCGCCCGCCGCGTTCGGTGGCATGGGATTCCCCGAGATAATCGGATCGGCAGCCGTCGAGATGTGGCAGTCGGCCAATGTCGCATTCTCGCTGTGCCCACTGCTGACGGCCGGTGCCATCGTGGCGATCGAGGCGCATGGGAGTGAGGCGTTAAAAGACTTGTTCCTGGCAAACATGATCAGCGGCACATGGAGCGGGACGATGAACCTGACAGAGCCGCAGGCAGGATCTGACCTGGCTGCCGTCGCAACGAGAGCCGTGCCTGACGGTGACCGATACCGAATCCATGGCAGCAAGATATATATCACCTGGGGCGATCACCCGATGTCGGAGAATATCGTGCACCTGGTGTTGGCCAGGCTGGAGGGCGCGCCTGAAGGCGTTCGCGGCCTGAGCCTGTTCGCCGTGCCCAAGTTCCTGATTGACGACGATGGCAGCCTCGGCGAACAGAACGACGTGTATCCCGCGTCCGTCGAACACAAGCTCGGAATTCACGCGAGCCCAACCTGCGTCATGAGCTTCGGCGAGAATGATGGCGCGATAGGCTATCTCATCGGTGAACAAAACAAGGGCCTGGCGTGCATGTTCACGATGATGAATCACGCCCGACTCAATGTCGGCATTCAGGGATTATCCCTGAGCGAACGCGCTTATCAGCTGGCGAGGGATTTTGCCCTGGAGCGGGTTCAGGGTAGCGCCCCCGGCAAGAAAGGCCGGGTCACGATCGTCAATCATCCGGACGTTCGCCGGATGCTACTCGTCATGAAATCCCAGATCGAAGCCATGCGCGCGGTCGCGTTCGTCACCGCGGCGCAGCTGGATCTTGGTCATCATGGCACCGCCGAAGACCAGCGTGGGGCGGCCGATACGCGTATGGCATTGCTGACGCCGATTGTGAAAGGCTGGTTGACGGAAGTCGCACAGGAAGTGACGTCGCTCGGGATACAGATTCATGGCGGCATGGGTTTTGTTGAGGAAACGGGCGCCGCACAGCACCTGCGGGACGCGCGTATTCTGACGATCTATGAAGGGACAACGGGTATCCAGGCGAATGATCTCGTTGGGCGGAAAATACTGGCCGACGAGGGCAGAGCAGCAGCAGGCCTGATCGCGGAGATGCGTGATGTTGCAAGTGAACTCGAAGGCATCGACGGGCTCGGGGCATTGCGATCGTCTTTGGCAACCGGCATCGATCACTTCGAAGCTGCCGTAGACTGGTTGATCAGCAATGCACCTAATGATCAGAATGCGCCAGGCGCCGCGTCAGTCAACCTGCTGATGCTGGCCGGTGTCGTGGTTGGCGGATGGCAGATGGCGCGCGCCGCACTGGCCGTCACCCGGGGTTCGGGCGTTGCAAATTCGGACCAGTCGTTTTGCGCGGCCAAGCTGATCACCGCGACGTTCTATGCCGAACACATCCTGCCGCGCTCATTCGCTTATATGCGTGCCGTGATCTCGGGAACCGCGTCTGTAATGACAATGCCGGAAAATTCGTTCTAAACTGCCCAGCAACTGAAAATATCGGGAAGTGCCATGAATGAGGCTTCAACCGAAGACCCGCAATTGGGCACGGCATCACCAGCACCAGGCGCAGAAAGACTGGTCGCAATCGATACGCTTCGCGGCGTCGCGGTGCTCGGCATACTGGTCATGAATATTTACGCCTTCGCGATGCCGTTCATCGCTTATCAGAACCCGCTCGCGCTCGGCGGAACCGAGTGGTACAACCTCGGCAACGTGGTTCTTCACGCATATCTTCTTCGACCAGAAGTTCATGACCATTTTCTCGCTCCTGTTTGGCGCAGGGTTAGTGATGATGGGAACGCGAGCCGATGCACGCGGCGCCAAGTATCGGCGGGTTGTGGTACCGGCGTTGCTTCTGGTTAATGGTAATAGGTGCAATGCATGGTTACCTGATCTGGATGGGCGACATCCTGTTCCACTACGGTTTGATGGGCATGTTCGTATTCCTGTTCCGCAACCGTTCGCCGCGTGCCTTGATAGTCATTGGCTGTTTGCTGTTGCCGATCGGCATGCTAATGAGCTATGGCGGCGGCACTTACATGAAAGAGCTCCAGGTGACCGGTAGCGAGGTCATGCAACTGCAGGAAGCAGGAGAAGAACTCACAGACGAACAGACGGAGATCCTCAAAGCCTGGGAGGAAATGGCCATATTCATGAAGCCGCCAGAGCAGCAGGTCGAAGAGGACATGGCGGCATACACCGGTGGTTATTCCGGCATCGTTATGCATCGGTTGCCAACCGTCCAGATGATGCAGACGCAGGCCACTATTGGCTTTATTTTCTGGCGGGTGGGCGGCCTGATGCTCATCGGTATGGCTATGATGAAGCTGGGCATTATCTCGGGAGAAAGATCGGCAGCCTGGTATCGCAGGATGTTGTTGGCCGGTTACGGCATCGGACTCCCACTGGTTGCCTACAGCGCCTATGGCATGCAGGCCAATCAGTGGGACATGACGTGGCTTTTTCAAATTGGCGGACTGCCAAATTACGTTGCCAGCATTTGCATAGCATTAGGGCATATCGCTTTGGTCATGCTGATCGTCAAATCCGGTGCGGTCAAAAACCTGATGGACCGGTTCTCGGCCGTCGGCCGCATGGCGTTTACCAATTACCTGATGCATTCCATTGTCATGACGACGATTTTCTATGGCTACGGCTTCGGACTGTACGGGCAGGTTCCGCGCCTGTGGCAAATGGCATTCGTGGCCGCAATGCTGGGTTTTCAGCTATGGATGAGCCCGCTCTGGTTGCGACATTTCCGGTTTGGCCCGGCAGAGTGGGCGTGGCGGTCTTTGTCTTACTGGAAATGGCAGCCCATGCTTCGGGCTAACTGACGATTATTAAATACCGCCGAAATAAGTTTGATATCCGGTTAACTGGTGTTTTAGATCTGAACGAATAGAATCATCCCCTGTCTATATTGACCTCCTGTAACTGGAACCACACGACACTGTTTGTCAGCAATGCGGAAAACTGACGGAAAACGCCATTGGGTAGCAACGATTGCTCTGTTAGGCAGCGTCGCTGTGCACGGGAACGAGGAGTCAGTTGAAGGGACGGCCGAGGCGATTGCTCTCGCCGCCAGGTTCGAATTGTCGACGTTAATTCAGTCGCCGTCGACAACGTCCGGCCAGGACAATCGCGACAAATTCCTGCAAATGAGTGAGGCACTGGCCAACGAGGCATACTCCGAAGCGGAGATCTTTGCCAAACAAGTCGTCGAAAGTGTTGATGCCGATTCTTCGAATGCGTTATCCGCTCGCGCACTCGCGCTCCACAATCTTGCGATTGTCCAGTACTACCGTGGCGGCATCGAGTCTGCCCGGCAAAACTACACGGCCGCCATAAACCTGATCGCGAGAGAGGACGACAATCTTAGCCCTGCGCTTATTCAGCCATTGCGGGGCCTGGCAATCGCACACCTTGGCCAGGGTCGACCCAGCGAGGCATTTGCGGTATTGGATCGGGCCCAGCATGTCAGCAACGTCAATTTCGGGCCGCATAGCTTCGATCAATTGCCGCTGCTCCAGGCAAAGTTGCAAATTCATCTGGATAACAACGACAAAAAAGCGGCGCTGGATATGCTTGATCGGATTGTCGGGCTCTACTCACGCAAATACAGCAAGCGCTCGGAGGAAATGCTGCCCGCGGTTTCTCAAAAGGCTGAAATTTACAGACGATACGACATGCCCGCGGCGGAGCGAATTGCCTTGCGCCATATTCTGGATATAAAGAGGAAACATCTCGCGGACACAGATCTCGCATTGGTCGAGCCCAACATACAGCTTGCCGCAAACTATACCCGGACCATGCGCACAGAAGAGCTGCGCGCGGTCGTTTCCTCGAAGGCCGAAAAGCATCTCAAGAAAGCACTCTGGATTGCGGAAAACAGTCCCGAGAGCAATTGGCAGGTCAATAAAGATTGCTTGCTGGCACTCGCAGACTATTACACGCTCTTCGGCGCTAATTCGCTGGCAGATCGTTACTATGCAGCGACCTGGGCGCTGCTGTCATCGAATGATGACCAGCTGGCGGTGCGCGCTGAACACCTCGAAAAACCGGTTCCGTTGTCGCGCCCGAAACCGGATCCTTACGCCAATTTCGAGTACAGGCGGGACAGTGACAAGCTGGACCCCGGGGATTATCTGACAGGGGAGATCGTGCTGGCGTTTACGGTCAATGATCGCGGCAGGGCAGAGGACGTGCAGCTTGTCGAAGCGGATCCCACTAATTTTTCCGAAATGGAGAAAAGAGTGCACAAAGCGGTAGACACTTTCATCTATCGGCCGCGATATGAGGACGGGGTAGCTGCAGCGACCAGCGACCAGCGCTATCGCGCCGAATATTTCTACCACGAGGCTGACTACAAAGCTTCTTTGGCGAAATCTGCGAGCAACCGTCGGTCGCGTCGCAATGTGAATCGCTGAGCGCCTTGTCAGCGCTCACCCTTTGACGCACAGAATCACCAGTGTTGCGACAATGCAACAAATCAATTTGCGGAGAAAGTCCTTATTCTATAAGGATATATTCAGCCAGACCGAGCGCATCGCGCGATCAGCGTCTCCAAAACAACAATTTATTGATATTTGCGCTGCTTTAAGTAGATAATGCGCTCACTTACCTGTGGACGAATGGTTGGTCATGGATGACGGCTCGAGAACGGACATTTTCTGAGCTCTGATCGCTGCAGCGGAAAAATAACGAAATAGAAGTACTCCGACCGCATGCTTTGAGCGATACGGCTGACGGTCAATCTTTGGGAGATAAAGTTATGCATATTGAGAAGCGCTTGTCGCGCTTGATTTGGGCGTCGCCCCTTGCCCTTGGAGGGATGCTGTTCGGCATGCCCGCCCAGGCGCAGGAAGACGGCGTCGACGAAGAGATGATTGAGGAAGTAACAGTAACGGGTTCCCGTATTGCTCGGGACGAGTTCTCTACGACCACCCCAATACAGATCCTCAACACTGAGGCCGCACAGCGGATTGGTATCGTCTCTATTTCGGAGCTGCTGCAGAAATCAACCGCCTCCAGTGGTACACAGATTGACGGCAGCATCAGCACCAATGCGGGTCAGACCAACGCATCCGAGGCTCCGGCCGACGGTGGCGTAGGGTCTTCCTGTATTAACCTTCGCGGCCTGGGTTGCGAAAGAACGCTGGTTCTTGTCAACGGCAAGCGCCTGGGCCTCGCCGGTATTCGTGGCGCCCCCCCGCAGCCGGATATCAACATGATTCCGATTGGCATGGTTGAAGGCGTTGACCTTCTGACCGGTGGTCTTTCAACCGTTTATGGCGCCGACGCAGTTGCGGGCGTTGTAAACGTACGCATGAAGAAAGACTTCGAAGGCATCAACTTCACGATGAATACTGAGCTGCCAAACGATTCAGGCGGCGAGATTTATCAGGCCTCTCTTGTTGGCGGCGTTGGCAGCGACACCGGCAATATCACGTTCGGCATGGAGTATTCCCGCCAGGAACGGGTTCGCACAGGCGACCGCTCGTACACATCCTGTTTGCGTCGTGGTACCTCCGGTATCAGCCAGACGATGTCCGGCCAACGGATCCTCAACTGCCGCAGTGACTTCCCTGATAACTGGATGACGACTTTGGGCTTTGACGCATTCGCCGATGGTCCCGCAGGCGAACTGGTCGCGGATGACGGCATGATTCCTTCGCCCGTCGATGGCACGCGTCTCATCTACACGCCAGGCAGCAGCAATATTAGCTATGGCGCGACCGGCCTGAATCCGGGTCAGCCCGTGACGAACTACTCGCTGTTTTCGGCACTGCCGCCGGCACCCGGCTCGACCGTCGACTCCTTTCCGAGTTCTGGTCGACCGTTTTACCTGGATCGATTCCGCTACGACCCGAGCACCAACGATCAGCTCGATCGCGCGGACGCCGATTTGTGGCGCCCTTACGAGCGATTCTCACTGGTCATGAATGGCCACCTCGATCTCGATTGGGGTAATAACGAGGAAGCGTATTTCGAAGGTTATTACTTCAATCGTACGAACAGGGTGATTGGCGCGCGCGAGCAGATCTTCCCGGGCATTCCTGGACAGATCCCGCTCGTAGACGACTCCAATACGCCAATCCTGGACGCCAACGGTGGGCTTCAGCTTGTGCAAAACCCGATGAATCCGTTTTCATTCGCTGTGAACCCCGTACTGACGATGGATGACATCCCGCAGATCTTTGATGTCGAGCTGCAGCAGATACGCCTCGTTGGCGGCATCACCGGCGACATGCCGTGGAGCGACCGCTGGAGTTACGACATTTCGGGTAGCTACGATCGCAGCACCGGATTCGCATCACAAAGAGTCCTGCTTGAGAATCAACTGTTCAACGCCACGCAAAACCTCGGCGCAGTTGCCGATCCTGTGACTGGTTTGCCTAACGGTCAGGTAGTGTGTGATCCACGCTTCCTGGCGCCAGGTGGACTTATTACAGCGCCGCCATGTGTGCCGTTTGATGTCTTTAATATGAGCGTTGTCGGAGACGGCGTGACAAACTCAGGCGTATTCAGCTCACAAGCTGAGCGCGACTACCTGATGGGTAACAGGACCAACCGCACGGTCACCGAGATGTCAGTATTCCAGGCTTTCGTCACCGGCGACCTGTTTGAGTTGTCATGGAACGGCGAGACTGTTGGAACCGCATTTGGTATCGAGGCACGCGAAGACAAGATCGATTCGCAGAACGATGCTATCGGTGTGCTCGGCCTGAACGCCGCGGAGAACCCGCTGCAGGAAGGTGAGACACGCGGCAGTCGCACGACGTTCGATGTCTACGGAGAAATCTCGGCGCCGCTGGTTGTTGATGCGTCATGGGCCGACCTGTTGCAGATTGATGCCGCCGTTCGCTTCACCGACGATGAAAACTTCGGTAACGAGACGGTCTACAAGATCGGTGGTCTGTGGAGAATCAATGAATACGCTGCATTCAGCACGTCGTTCAATACTTCATTCCGCGCACCGAACCTGCGGGAGCAATTCCTGGCAGACCAGGCCGGAGCACTTCCGGGCAGCAGCGATCCATGCCGTCAGCCACTTATATCAATGGCCGACCCAAGTCCTGCATTGGACCGATTGATTGCTAACTGTATCCAGAGTGGTGCTGACGTAACACAGCTGGGAACCGCGTTTACCGTTGCTATTCCGACTTCGGTCGGTGGCGCGGCAGGCCTGAATCCGGAAACTTCGGAGTCTTTGACGGCTACCCTGACCTTGAACCAGCCATGGACCGATCGCTTCGATTTCGATGTCGCTTTGACGTATTTCGATATCACGATTGAAGACACCGTCCGTGCCCTGGATCCTGGCACCATCGTTGCGCGTTGTTTTAACGACCAGCCGAACCTGGCCAGCCCATTCTGTGACCGCGTTGAAAGGAACCGGCCGAATGCAACGCCACAGAACAACTTCATTGGTTTCGTGCGGGCAGGTTTTGTCAACACGGGTGAAGAGACGGCGAACGGCTACGACATCACGACCCGTCTTGGAGTGGAATTCGACCGCGTCGATCTCAACTGGTCAACCGCTACAACGTTCATGAGTGAGCGCCTGAGCCAGGAATTCCCGCCGAGTGAAGCAGATGCCAATGGTTCCGCAATCGTGGACGACATAGGACGCATCGGTAACCCGGAATGGACCTTCCAGTCCACGGTCGCAGCAGCCTTTGGCAACTGGGACTTCGTTTTGCAGTCACGTTACTGGTCTGATACCGAGTTTGCTGAAGGTCTGGCTAATCCGGTCATCACGGACGAGAATGGTTTGTGCCTGCGCGGTTGTGCGGTGGGTGCGGATCCGAACGTAGTCTTCGAGGAAGACGGCTTCGCGGATTACGGTTTCGCGACCACAACGCAGCTCATTCCGAGCATCGGTGCAGTACGGCCCGTTACGGCTGCGGAAGGACAGTGGCATCATGATCTCGGTGTGACCTATAACTGGGAGACTGCGGCTGTGACAATCGGTGTTAACAACCTGACTGACGAAGAGCCGCCGCTCATCTCGCAGGAAGCAGGTCCTAACCGAAACAATGCTGTTGCTTCGGCGCGTTACGACCTCATCGGTACGTCTTACTTCCTGAATTTCGTGAAGAGCTTCTGATTCACAGTTCGACGTAAGCAAGAGAACAAGGAAACCGGGGCCAAATGGCCCCGGTTTTTTTTGTCTCCAGTGTTCGTCGTCAGGGTCGGCTGATAAGATAAGCTCATCATTTGACGCGATATAGGGGCAACTGATGTTCGTCAAATTAATGAGAATAGGCGTAAAGAAAACCGCGATTGCGGTTACATCGATTTCTGCTATCGGCATGACCACGATTGCAGTAGCACAAGACGATGCTCAAACACAGACTCAGCAGCGACTCCTCGCCTGCGATCGCATCAGCAATACCGAAGACAGGCTCGAATGCTTTAATGCGGTGGTTGGCGGTCTGAAACAGGCCCCGTCGGCGCCTGTCGCGGAGCCACCGTCTCCTGTTGCCGAGACTCCGGATGAGCCCGCGGTAATGATCCCGCCTGCCCCAGCTGTCGTTGAATCTGTTCCCGTGGCGCCTGCTGCCGTGGTCAAAGAAATGGCTGAGCCGCCTCCTGCAACACCCGCAGCCACAGCGAATGAAACCGCCGACGCGCCACCAATGGCACCCGCTGCTGAGAGCAGCGATTTCGGCCTGGAGGACCAGAAAGCGAAAGCTGCACGACAAGCTGAACGCGAGAAAAAGAAGGAAGAGCAATTCGAAGTCTTGTTTTCAACGATCGTTGAGGTGCGGCAAGCGATTGACGGGCGATTCGAGGCGCGGTTGGAGAATGGCCAGGTTTGGCGCGAAACCGAGGCTACGCGAACCGTACGCAGGCCCAAAGTGGGAGATTCGGTCAGAATCACGCCGGGTCGACTCGGAAGTTACCGGATGAAATTTAATAACGACAACAGGCTAGCGGCCGTTCGGCGCATGCAGTAACCGAGGTAGTTATGAAAAGACTTTCCATGCGCCTTTTTATTTTCCTGGCGATGTTTCCCGTATTCAACGCTCTTGCAGAGCCTGGAAAACCGCTGCGACCGGTGAGTACGTATTCCATTGTGGCTCGCGATCCGGATACAGGCGAGTTGGGCACCGCCGTGCAGTCACACTGGTTCTCGGTCGGATCGATCGTTATCTGGGCAGAACCCGGAATTGGTGCAGTCGCTACACAATCATTCGTCGAACCAAGTTACGGACCGTTAGGCCTGCAGCTGATGCGCACCGGCAAAACTGCGAGCCAGGCGCTGACGGCGCTTTTGGCAGCTGATGAGCACGCGGACGTCAGGCAGGTCGGCATGGTGGATGCGAACGGCTTTGTTGCGAATCACACCGGCAGCAATGCCATTGCCGAACATTGCAACATTACCGGCGAAAACTATGCGGTTCAGGCCAACATGATGTGGAAGTCGACTGTATGTTCCGCAATGGCGACTGCCTTCGAGAACGGCGCCGGTGATCTTGCCGAACGACTGATGCTTGCGCTGGAGGCGGCACAGGGCGAGGGCGGCGATGTCCGGGGAAAGCAGTCTGCCGCGCTCCTGGTGGTCAGTGGTGATATTTCCCTGCCGGCATGGGGAGGAAGAGAATTCGAACTACGCATCGAGGATCACCCGACGCCCTTGCTGGAACTGCGTCGTCTACTCACGATGGCACGCGCCTATCAATTGATGAATGCAGGCGACGAGCACATGACCAATGGCGACATGGAACAGGCCGTCATCGCGTACAGTGGTGCGGAGGCCCTGGTGCCTGACAGCCATGAAATGGTTTTCTGGCATGCCGCCACGCTTGCCGCAGCGGGGGAAGTCGATGAGTCTCTGCCGCTCTTCAAGAAGGCCTTTGATGCATGGCCGCTGTGGCGAGACCTCGTACAGCGGCTGCCTGCCGCGGGCTTGATGCCGGATGATCCGGAGCTGATGGACAGGATTCTTGCCGTAGATTGATGTCATTGGCGCAGCCATGGATACCTGCGCTAAAGATCAATCCGCACCGGCCGACGCCCGCAATCCGGATATTGACGGGCGGATTGGCCGCGATTACCGGCACTTCTTGCTGCGCGCCAACTTCAATTTTCGCAATTGTTCTTCCATACGCTCGCCCTGGGCACGCGTGTACCCGGCACGCATCCTCGACTGGATATAACGAATTTTCTCCTTAATCGCCGCGCATTCGATCTTGTCCGGGCGCTCGTGAGCGATTCCAGCCGAAAAACCGAAGCACATTATGAATAGCATTGTCGCAGTGCGCATCCGAGCCTCCTTGCCCGATCACCGTGTACGTCGATGTTCGCGGTAGTTCCGGCACATGAAAACCGGCATATCAGTTCGAAAAGCCTGGAAATTGAACCGCAGCACACGATTTCATTTCTGCGGTATATTGCTGCACGTCTATATTTAACGATTCGCTGCGAGGAAAGCTCAAGTGTCCGAAAAAGAAACCATTCAATATTCAGGCGACGAGGCGACGGTCTCATGGAACGGCAAACTCTGCATACACGTCGGTGAATGCGGTCGGGCGAAAGGGGACTTGTTTATCGGTGGCCGAAAACCCTGGTGCGACCCGAACCTCGCACCTAACGACGAAGTGACCGACGTTATTCTGCGTTGCCCCACAGGAGCGCTGTCCGTCGAGTTTGCTGACGGTTCGCGTATCGAGAAGGCGCCTGAAGAGAACACGATTCAGGTCGCGTACAACGGACCCCTGTTTGTTCGCGGTGACCTTGAGATCGACGAGGCTCCGGAGGACGTACCTGGGCTCAATTTTCGAGCCGCACTTTGCCGTTGCGGTCAATCGAAAAACAAACCCTACTGCGACAACAGTCACGAAGAGGCGGGCTTCAAAGACTATGGCGCCATTGGCGATACTGGTGGTGGCACTTCCGAGTCGGGTGGCAAGCTGCAGGTCAAGCTGGCGAAAGATGGGCCACTCCTGGTGCGCGGTAACATGACGATGATCGCGTCCAGTGGCCGTGCAGCGTGGCACGGAAAGCAGACGGCACTGTGTCGTTGTGGCGCGTCAAACAATAAACCCTTTTGCGATGGTCAACATAAAAAAGTGGGATTCAAAAGCGAATGACAGATGATCAGGCTGCGGTAATTCTGAAAAGATTCGACGATCCGGACGAAGTGACGACGTTTGCGAAAGGGAAGTTCGAAACGGTAACCCTCGGTGGCATGACAGTCGGCCGCGCGACCTACCAGCCCGGCTGGAAATGGTCCGACGACGTCGGTCCCGATGTTGGCGAACAGTATTGCTCAGTCGAGCATGTGGGCATGGTGGTATCCGGTGTCGCGACAGCGGCGTTTCCTGACGGCAGGATCACCGAGATGCGACCGGGCGATCTGTTTTACGTGCCGCCGGACCCGCACGATAGTTGGGTCGTTGGGGATGAGCCCTATGTGTCGTTGCATTTTCTTGGCGCGTCGAAGTACGCGAAATAGGAGAGATTAGTGGCGACCAATAACACGTTGATCAGGAAAGTGTACCTGGCATTGGCATTTGCCGGCGCTATAGTGCCGTACGTTTATTTTGTGCAGCACTTCGCTGATATTGGATTTGGTATCGGTGACTTCGTGTCGGCACTTTTCATTAATCCCGCAGCGGGTGGCTTTGCCGCCGACCTGTTGATCTCTTCTTTCGTCTTCTGGGTCGCGATGTTCAGCCGATTTGGTCAGGGGAAAGGACCAAAACCATTGCTGTTCATTGTGCTGAACCTCACAATTGGACTGTCGTGCGCCCTGCCGGCCTACCTGTATGCGAACGAAAGTAGCCGGGATCTGGTCGAAGCATAGTTCGAATATGAACATGACTGCCATACCCACTAACGGGGCGAGTCGTGGTATCGGTGCAGCGACCGCCACTATGGCGGCAGATCGCGGTGCAGTTGTTGGAGCATCGCCTGATATGACGGGCGGAGTTTAGGAACAGTCAGTGTCTGACACGCGCGGGTTCCCGCCAATAATCGGTCATAAACCAAGAGTGCTGATACTGGGTTCATTGCCAAGTCAGAAATCAATTCAACTCGGTCAGTATTACGGCCACCCACAAAATGCATTCTGGAAAATCATGGGTGACCTGGTTGGTGCCGGGCCGGCAGAATCGTATCAGGAGCGAACGAAGGCTCTGGTTTCCCGGCATATTGCGGTCTGGGATGTACTGGCATCATCCGAAAGGCCCGGCAGTATGGACTCTGCGATAGTCGGGCGCACGGCAATCGCAAACGACTTCAGCGGATTCCTTGGACAGCACCCGGGCATCAGACTAATCTGCTTTAATGGGCAAACTGCCGCGAAATACTTCAAGAAACTCGTGTCGTCAGATATCGAGCGAGATTTCGCCGGAATTGTGTTTGAAATATTGCCGTCAACCAGCCCGGCATTTGCGTCCATGCGCTATGTCGATAAACTGAAATCCTGGTCAGCCATATTGGCGCCGATAATTGCGGAGTGACAGACTATGTGTCGAAACATAAAGACGCTATTCAATTTCGATCCGCCAGCGACCGACGAAGAGATTTATCTGTCGTCCCGACAGTTTGTTCGCAAGCTGAGCGGATTTTCGAAACCATCAAAAGCGAATGAATCACTATTTGAGCAAGCAATAGACGATATTGCGGTCGTTGCACGGCGGCTGGTCGACAACCTGCAGACCGACTCAGAACCGAAGAATCGCGAAGCAGAAGCGGCCAGGGCAAAAGCGCGCGGAGCGGCACGCTTCGCACGAAATATTTAATAGGTTCAAATCTCAAAATTCGGTCGTGTCAAAAACCTGTTGCCATATGGCCGCCTATCGAGGTCCAATAACAGGACGATCGAAACCAAACAACAAGATCGAAACCAAACAATAAGCAGGAGAATGAAATGATTGGATACGTAACACTTGGCACGAACCAATTTGATGCCGCCGCGAAATACTACGACGAACTGTTGGGTTCAATTGGTGCAGGCCGTTTTATGGAGACCGACACGTTCATTGCCTGGTCGACCGGTCCTGGCACGGCAGCAATATCGATAGCAAAGCCGTTCGATGACAAGCCGGCAAGTGTCGGCAATGGTGTCATGGTGGCGATCGTCCTCGATTCCCGGGAAAAGGTTGATGCGTTGTATGCGAAAGCGCTGGAACTTGGCGGCAGCGATGAAGGTGCACCGGGTCAGCGAATGGATAATTTCTACGCTGGCTACTTCCGCGATCTCGACGGTAACAAGCTAAACGCATTTTATTTTGGGGAATAGCGAAACCTCTGTCAGAGGGAATCGTTGTGAATAACGCATTGATATTTCAGCCATTTTTTGCGTTAATCGGGCTGACGCTGGTCATCTGGATTACGATGTACGTCAAGCGTACATCGTATATCCTTAGCCAGAAAGTCAGCCTGCGTACCGTCGATACGCCCGCAAAAATGGATGAGATCGTGCCGGCAGAGGTCAATCTGCCTGCCTATGCGCTGCGGAACCTGTTTGAGCTTCCGGTGATTTTTTATGCGCTGTGCCTTTACCTGTACGCGACAGAGAGCGTGGATCAATTCTACCTGGTCTCGGCATGGCTCTTTGTAATCGGTCGCGTCATTCACGCGGTCATTTACTGCACAACTAACAGAGTAATGCACAGGTTCAGGGCTTACTTCATAAGTTCTCTGGTTCTCTGGGTCATGGTTTTGCGAGCAGCTTTTTATGCCTTCTTTCCAGCTGCAACTTAGACGTTTAAAGATTGTCTGAAAAAGTTATGAGAACAATGCCGAAGCGGCTCAAGACTGGGTGTTCTTACAATCCATGAATAAATCGAGGAAATGGCTCAAGACTGAACTGCCATCGATACTCCTCCTTGTTCTGGGTGTCCTGGCAGTACGGTCATCGTTTGCCGATCATTATTACGTCCCATCCGGTTCGATGGAGTACACGCTGCTAAGTGGTGATCGCGTCGTCGTGAGCAAGTCCGCTTACGGATTGCGTGTACCCTTCACCAATGTTGAGCTGATCGACCTCGGGCCGGTGGAGCGCGGCGACGTCGTCATCTTTGACTCTCCCCGAGATGGCACGCGCCTGATCAAACGCATAGTCGGTGTTGGTGGAGACAGTATCTCGATGATGAATGGTCGCCTTACGGTGAATGGCACTCCCGCGGCCTATGGAATTGGCACGGCAGAATTGTTTGGCGAGAAAATTATCGGCCTTAACCTCGCTGACGGTGGTGGTCCGGACATCGCGTCGGTTCCAATCCCTGCGGGAATGCTTTTGGCTGTTGGCGATCATAGGGGACGCAGCCTGGATGGACGGTACTTCGGCTTGATTGAGGAGTCGGCCGTTTACGGTAAAGCGGTTAGCGTCTACCGCCGTCGTGGTGAGGGCTTCGTCTGGCGTCCACTGTAGAACGCTTCTGTCTCCTGACCGACCTGGCTCTGGTCTTTTTCTGAGCGCCGTCGCTCACGCGACCACCGCAACTTTGCCCATGCAATCCCGATCTGCAGGAGTCGCTTGAGTGCACACAAGATTATTGATGTCGGCCAGCGCTGTCTTCATGTTCGTGCTGGGAATCACGTCTTCGTTCCTGCCGCAGGAGTTGCTCAGATCATTGGGCACGTCGGTGGATACGTGGAATGTACTGATCCTCCAGGTACTTGGCGCGCTGTACCTGGGCTTCGCGATTCTCAACTGGAGTGCACGCGGCGTACTGATCGGTGGGATTTATAGCAGGCCGCTTGCGTTCGGTAATTTCATGCATTTCGCAATCGTTGCGATTACCGCGATCAAGTTGATACTCCAGGTGGAGTCGACAGTTGTGATGGTTCTGGCAGCGGTTTACGTTGTCTTTGCGTTTTGGTTCGGACTCGTGCTCTTCACACACCCGGGCGGGAAACGGGTCGACCCTTAGTCAGGCGAGCAAAGGTGCGGCAGCTCGGCGATGGTCGATTACAGCGCGCTGTCGCCGGTTTCCCCGGTCCGGATTCGCCATACCTGGTCGAGTGAGCTCACGAAAATCTTGCCATCTCCAACTTTGCCGGTCTTGGCGCTGTTGATGATGGCTTCAACGACGTCGTCCAGGCGGTCGTCAGGGATGGCTACCTCGATTTTCGCTTTCGGCAGGAAATCCACCACATATTCCGCGCCGCGATAAAGTTCGGTGTGTCCCCGCTGTCTGCCAAAGCCTTTGACTTCGCTAACCGTCATTCCCTGAACACCCACTTCGCTCAACGCATTGCGGACATCATCGAGTCGGAAAGGTTTTACTATTGCGGTTACCAGTTTCATAAATCGTCGTCCTGCGTGCCGATATGGTTAGATGAACTATAAGAATACGGTGCCGCCATCGACCATGATGGTCTGCCCCGTAGTTACCTTGCTTTGGTCGCTGCTGAGAAACAACACCGCACCGACGATATCTTCTGTCTTGAGCGGCTTGCGAATGGCCTGCTGGGATAGCGTCACGTCAATGATCTTGTCGCGCTTGTCCCCGAAAACTTCCGCAGTAGCATCAGTGTCGACTACATTGGGTGCGACCGCGTTAACGCGAATGTTGTGCCTTCCGAGTTCACGTGCGAGCCCCCGGGTAACGCCGATGACAGCTGCTTTCGAGGCGGTGTAATGCAATCCGTTGGGCATTCCATAAGTGGCCGCCAGCGAACTGATATTAACGATTGCACCCCCACCGCGCTTTTGCATGGATGGCACCACGGCTTTGCAGCACTGCCAGATGCCTTTCACGTTGACGTTCATCGTAGCGTCCCACTCATCCTCGGAAAGCTGGTCGAAAGGCGCAAATGTCAGGCTGCCATACAGCGCTGCGTTGTTAACCAGTATGTCGATTCCACCGAAGTTTTCGATGGCTGCATTCGCCAGTTTCGCGGTACTGGTCGAGCTCGTGACATCGGTCTTGAGTGCGACACCCTGTGCGCCTTCTTCCTGAATAATCTTCAGCGTTTCGGCGCAATCACGTATATCGCCGACGACCACCTGAGCACCGCGGCGTGCAAATTGCCGTGCGTATTCCTGTCCCAGCCCACGTGCTGCGCCGGTAATGATGACAACCTTGTTTTCGAATTTCATATCTTGACTCGTCCGATCGCGAGGTATGCTAACAATACTGCCAAGCTAATAATACAGGGCCACGGCGAAGCCTTGTCTCTGCATTGAAGGGCAGTTATCTTGAGGAGAAGAGTCTCAGCACGCGTTGCCGGGATTTCGATAAGCCTCTGAATAATGGAGAAAAAGTGGCATTTTCCCGATTATTGCACGAGCCACGCGGCCTGTACTATCACGGCGGTGCTGTGGTCTATGCGATCGCCGCCTATGTAATAGGCTGGCTTGGCCTGCTGCATGATCATTGGGCCATTAATCTGCTCGCTACACTCCTGCTCGCACATGGGATGGTCATCGCCGCCTACATGATTCACGAGTGTGGGCACAACCTGGTGTTCAGGCGTGTCCGGCACAATACGCTGCTCGGTCGCGCCCTTAGCTGGATGTGCGGCTCGGCTTACGGTACCTATGAAGACATTCGATACAAACATTTTCGGCATCATGTCGATAACGATGACGTCGTGTGGTTCGATTACGAGGCTTTTTTCTCGAATCATCCTCGAATACTGAAAATCACCCGTCTGCTGGAATGGTTCTATATCCCGGCGCACGATCTCCTGATGCACGGGATCATGGTTATAACGTCGTTCGCCATTCCTCAGAGAAGAAACCAGAGGCGCCGGAATGTTGCCGTTATTGCAATTCGAGGTGGCATTTATCTCCTGCTGCTGATCTTCCTGCCGAAGGCCGCGATACTGTATGCGATCGCCTACATGTTGATGATGACTGTCCTGCGTTTTATGGACAGTTTGCAGCACGATTATCCGTATAGCCTGACGTTGTTCGAATTCGACAAGCCGCCGCGCAAAGGCGATTTCGAGTGGGAGCAGGAGCATACGTTTAGCAATCCGCATACGTTGAGCGTCGACTGGATAAACTGGTTTACGCTTAACTTCGGGTTTCACAATGCACACCACGACGACATGTCGGTGCCGTGGTATCGGTTGCCGGCCAAACATCGTGAAATGTTTGGTACGGATCCCGGGGCCGTCATACCGTTGTGGGCCCAGCTAAAAATTTTTCACAAGCAACGGGTTAATCGCATTTTCGGAAATCACGAGGGGATCGTTCCGGAAGGGAGGGAGTTTCTTGTCGCGGCACGGCGCGCCGAGGTCTATGGTGGCAACGCCGCCTCTTTCCTGACTTCCTTCTGAGCCACTGCAAATGCAAAAGCTGAAGGTATTTCAGTCCCTCTGGGCGATGGAACAGCGCATTCCCGGTGTCGCCGAACGCACGCACGCAGAAAGCTTTCAAATGATTGCCGAGGCTGGTTTCGACGGCGTTTGCATCGACCCCGCGGTTGACGAAATCGAGCAGTCCCGAAAACTTAAAGACCATTACGAATCCTTCGATCTCCAGTGCATGATGAACGCGTTTCCATACCAGTTGGGTGACATGCAGCTGCTGTATGAACTGGCGAATGAGCTCGAAGCGGCTTTGGTCAATATCATCGGCGGTGTCATGCCGATCAATCCGGCGGATGCCGTTCCCGTTATTCATCGCTGGACGGAAGAGGCCAGGGCTGCCGGCCTGCCGATGCTTTTCGAGACCCATCGCGACAGCCTCCTTAACGACCTGTACTACACCTTGCAAGTGATTGAGTTGGTGCCAGACTTAAGGCTTTGCGCCGATCTCTCGCATTTCGTTGTCGATCGGGAAATGCGCAATCCAATAAGCACTATTGACCAGGCGTACATTGAGCGTGTCCTCGAACGCTCCGATTGCTTCCAGGGGCGGGTTGCGAATCGCGAGCAGGTGCAGATCCAGATTGATTTTCCCCAGCACCAGCAGTGGGTGGCGATTTTCAGGGGCTGGTGGAGACAAGGCATGCGACTGTGGCGCGACAGGAATGACGGGGACGCGACCCTCATTTTTTTGTGTGAGCTTGGCCCGCCGCCCTACGCGATCACAGGCGCGGATCAGCGTGAGCTGTCAAACCGCTGGGACGAGGCGTTGCAGATAAAGCAGTGGGTAGAAGAGATCTGGGATGAACTGGAGTCGGAGGATACTCTTCATCATTAATAGAACATCCCGATCGAGCTGGTCCGGGCGAGTAATCGAAAATACTTTTGACGTGGGAAAATGCAATGAGTGATGCGGTGGGGTTGGGCAAGATTGGCTGGATAGACATCACGGTTGAGGATGCTGAAGCGCTGCGTGACTTTTATGCAGCGGTTGCCGGGTGGACACCCAGCAAAGTCGATATGGGTGAATACTCGGACTATTGCATGATGACGCCGGGTGGTCAGGAAGCCGCTGCCGGCATCTGTCACGCGCGCGGTGACAATGCGGAGCTGCCGGGACAATGGCTGATTTATATCGTCGTTCCAAACGTGGATGAAAGTGCCACCGCGTGTTCCGCTAATGGCGGCGAAGTCCTGGTCGGTCCGAAAGCCATGGGAGATGGCAGGTTTGCCGTCATTCGTGATCCAAGCGGTGCAACGGCCGCCCTTTATCAGGCTTCCTAGCGTCAAATATGCAAAACGATTTTCAATCCAGCGCATGGCACGACGCGGTCGCCGGCATCATCGCGGCAACAGACGCAAGACAAATCGCCGTGGGACTGACTGACGCAATCGACGTAGTGGCAAATCACGAGGGTACCTGCCTGATTGCGTTTCACCGCGATGCGCGCCCGGACGTATTGCATCACACGCTTGAACCTGCGGGACGCAAGCACTACCTGGAACGTTATCTCGAGGGCCCGTACCTGCTGGATCCGCTGTACCAGCTGTCGCTGAAGAACAAAAAACCGAGCTTGTGTCGATTCAGGGATGAACTACCCGATCGATTCCGATCCAGCGAGTACTATCGCCAGTATTGCGAGCGCACCCATTTGCTCGACGAGATGGACTACCTGGCGCCGGTATCGAGGAGAACCACTGTCGTCCTGGTTGTGGGCCGACGCAGTCGCATGTTTACGAAGTCGGAGGTCAATTGTCTGCGACTGATCGAGCCGATGGTCCAGGCCAGCCTGCAGCGGATATGGGAGGCGTGGGTCTCGCGAACCGGCAACGCCCGCGGGGAGGATGATGTGCATCGTCGCCTGACGGACTGTTTCGAAAACTTCGGGCAGTCCAGGCTGACAAAACGTGAACGCCAGATCAGTCAGCTGCTGCTGCGCGGACACTCGTCCAAATCGGTGGCTCGTGAGCTCGATATTGCGCCCGGAACGGTCATGGTCCACAAGCGAAACCTGTTCGCCAAACTGGGTATCAGCTCCCAGTACGAACTGTTTTCGTTGCTGATCGACGACCTGAGCAGCATGTAAAATAACGTTTAAATACAATTATTTACATCAAGTACCGTCGCAATGGTATTCAGCGTCGCCGGTGCTTCTGGGAACATGCCTCCTCCGGCGGACACTATTGAGAAATCGCATGTTTGACTTTGACTTCGGCCTCGGGGACGACATTGATCTGCTGCGTGAGTCGATAAGCGATTTTGCAGCCGACCGCATTGCACCGCGGGCGGCAGACATCGATTCCTCCAACCAGTTTCCACGCGATCTCTGGCCAGAACTGGGCGACATGGGCCTGCTCGGGATTACCGTCGAGGAAGAATATGGAGGTGCCGCCCTGGGTTACCTGGCCCACGTCGTTGCGATGGAGGAGATAAGCCGGGCATCTGCCTCGGTCGGTCTCTCGTATGGCGCGCACTCGAATCTCTGTGTTAATCAGTTGCATCGCTGGGGGAGCGACGAGCAAAAAGCCAGGTATCTGCCCGGACTGATTTCCGGAGAACATGTGGGCGCACTGGCGATGAGCGAAACGGGCGCGGGTTCGGATGTGATGGGCATGACGACGACCGCCACTGCTGATGGCGACGATTATGTTCTGAATGGCAGCAAGATGTGGATTACCAACGCACCGGAGGCAGACGTTGCGATCATCTACGCGGTTACGGAAACACGGACCGACGGGCACAACCGGCTAAGCGCGTTCATTGTGGAAAAAAAGTCGCCCGGATACAGCACGGCGCAGAAACTGGACAAGCTTGGCATGCGCGGTTCGGATACCGGCGAGATTGTTTTACAGGACTGTCGCGTGCCGGCGGAGAACATGTTGGCCGACGCGGGCAAGGGTGCGGCGATTCTGATGAGCGGACTCGATTATGAGCGATTGGTCCTGGCGGCCGGACCGCTGGGCATCATGCGCGCCTGCTTCGACCTGGTCATGCCGTATTTGCATGATCGCAAGCAGTTCGGGCGCCCGGTGGGAACATTTCAGTTGATGCAGGGAAAGATTGCCGACATGTACACGGCGATGAATTCCTGCCGCGCTTACGTCTATGCGGTTGCGAGCGCCTGCGACCGCGGCCAGACTACCCGCTTCGATGCGGCAGGCTGCATATTGCTGGCGGCTGAACGCGCGACCTGGATGGCGGACCAGGCGATTCAGGCGTTGGGAGGAAACGGCTATATTAACGAGTATCCTGCCGGTCGATTATTACGGGATGCCAAGCTTTATGAAATCGGGGCAGGCACCAGTGAAATTCGGCGTATGCTTATTGGCCGGGAGCTGTTCGACGCCACCGGGTGACAAGGAATGTAGCGGCTACGCGTATGCCAATCATAAAAACCAAAGTTAAGACCGACTCGAAGGACTTCGCGCAGAACGACGCCGCGAACCGCAAGCTTGCGGACGACTTGAAGAGTGTTCTCGAGAAAATTGCGGCAGGGGGCAGCGAACGCTCCCGTGACAAGCACCTGGCTCGCGGCAAGCTGCTGCCACGAGATCGAATTCGTTCGGTGGTCGACCGCGGTGCACCATTTCTCGAGCTGGGACAACTAGCCGCATACGGCATGTATGACGACGAGGTGCCGTCGGCCGGCATCATTACCGGGGTTGGTCAGGTCAGCGACGTCGATTGTGTCATCGTGGCAAACGACGCCACCGTAAAGGGTGGCACTTACTATCCACTGACCGTCAAGAAACATCTCCGGGCACAGGAAGTGGCGGAGCAAAACGGCTTGCCCTGCATTTACCTGGTGGATTCCGGTGGCGCGTTTCTGCCAATGCAGGACGAAGTGTTTCCGGATCGGGATCACTTCGGGCGCATTTTCTTCAACCAGGCCAGATTATCCGCGCAGGGAATTCCACAGATCGCGGCGGTGCTTGGATCCTGTACCGCAGGCGGGGCATATGTTCCGGCGATGTGTGACGAGGCGATCATCGTCAGGAACCAGGGCACGATTTTTCTCGGCGGCCCGCCGCTGGTTAAAGCGGCGACCGGCGAGGTCGTCGATTCCGAGACCCTCGGTGGCGGTGATGTTCATTCGAGAATCTCGGGAGTCACGGACTATCTCACCGATGACGATACCGAGGCGCTTGCCTTGGTTCGAACGCTTATCGGCAACCTGAACTGGCGCAAGGAGGTGCCTGTAAAACTGCGCGATTCCGCGGAACCGGTGTATGCCGCGGAGGAGCTGTACGGCGTGGTTTCGAGGGAGTTTCGCTATCCCTACGACGTGCGCGAAGTGATCGCACGCCTGGTCGACGGATCCGAGTTCCAGGAGTTCAAGGCGCTGTATGGACCAACGCTCGTCTGCGGATTTGCACATCTTTATGGCTACCCGGTTGGCATCCTCGCGAATAACGGCATCCTGTTTTCGGAGTCAGCGCAAAAGGGTGCCCATTTTGTGCAACTCTGCAATCGGCGCGGCATTCCACTGGTGTTTCTGCAAAACGTCACCGGATTCATGGTGGGCAAGAAATACGAGCATGGTGGCATCGCGAAAGACGGTGCAAAAATGGTGAACGCCGTTGCAACCGCATCAGTGCCGAAGTTCACCGTCATCATCGGCGGGTCGTTCGGCGCCGGAAACTACGCGATGTGTGGCAGAGCCTACAGTCCCAGGATGATGTGGATGTGGCCGAATGCTCGCATATCGGTAATGGGTGGTGAGCAGGCGTCGCTTGTGTTGTCGACGGTCAAGCGAGACGGCATGGCTGCAAGGGGCGAAACCTGGACAGATAAGGAACAGCTGAATTACGAACGCAGAATTCAGCGTCAATATGACAAGCAGGGCCATCCCTACTACGCCAGCGCCCGCCTGTGGGACGATGGTGTCATCGACCCGGTCGATACACGCAAGGTACTGGGGCAGGCCGTGTCGGCGTCAATGAACCGGCCAAGAGAAAAAGAAACGCCGCTCGGAATCTTCCGCATGTAGTCATGTAGTATTGGCTGTGTGAGTATCAGGCAGGAGCAAAATGTTGGCACTCGGGAAGTAGCGGAAGGCTACGCGCTCGATACCGATCGCCTGCAGGACTACATGTTGTCGCACGTGTCCGGCTTTCAGGGGCCGCTCGAGGTCAGTCAATTCAAGGGTGGGCAATCGAATCCCACGTATCTCCTCACGGCGCCTTCAGGCAAGTATGTGCTGCGGAGAAAGCCTCCTGGCAAATTATTGCGCTCGGCGCACGCCGTGGATCGAGAGTTCATGGTAATCAGCGCGCTTTATGCCGCAGATTTTCCAGTCCCCAGGCCTTTTTGCATTTGTCGTGACGATGAAATTGTCGGCACGATGTTCTTCATCATGGAATACGTCGAGGGGCGTATTTTTTGGGATCTCGAGTTGCCCGATATGGATCCCGGCGAACGCAGCGCCATCTACGACAACGTCAATCAGACGATCTCGGATCTGCATAACTATGATGTCGGGAGAATCGGGTTATCCGACTACGGCAAACCCGGAAACTACTTCGCCAGGCAAATTTCTCGCTGGATCGGACAATACGGTGCTTCGGAAACCGAAACGATTGAAGAGATGAATAGCCTGATGGAGTGGCTGCCAGAAAACATTCCCGATGGCGAACGCGCCGCGGTTGTGCACGGCGACTTCAGGCTCGACAATATGGTTATTCATCCCGACGAGCCAAGGGTAATCGCGGTGCTGGATTGGGAGCTCTCGACGATCGGACATCCCATCGGCGACTTCACCTACCACCTGATGTCCTGGCAGATGCCCGAGATCGGCATTGGCAGTACCGGACTGCTGGGTAAAGACCTCCACGCATTGGGCATTCCAACGGAGGACGAATACGTTGACACGTATTGCGAGCGAACAGGTCTTGCCGATGGCATCCAGGAGAGAGAATTCTACGCGGCCTATAATTTCTTCCGTCTGGCCGCGATTCTTCAGGGCATCGCCGGGCGCGTCCGTGATGGGACGGCGTCCAGTCCACACGGTGCCGCCGCGGCGCGAGCGGTGCGGCCACTCGCAGAAATCGGGTGGCGCTATGCGCAGAAAATCAGCTAGAGCGCATTTTGTCGGCTAGCGAACGGGCCATGACGACGGCTGCCTCGCGTCCATCGTAATACGCTGCGATCCTGCCCACACGCTGGTAATCGAGATTTTCGTAGAATTTGAGGGCATTGCTGTTCGAGGCCCGCACTTCCAGCCTGATATTTTGCATGCCAGCGGTTTCGCACGATTTCTCCAGCCACCGCACGAGTCGCGTGCCGATGCCCTGGCGACGCGATTTCGGTTCGACGGCCAGCAGAAAAAGATGCGCCTCCATGTCGCCAAATTTCATGATCGCAAAACCCTGCAATACGCCATCGATGCTTGCAACCAGGACCATTGTTTCCCGATCTTCAATCTGGCGCCTGACTTTTGCGGCCGTCCAGCGCCAGTTCAGGCCATGCTCAACCTGCAGTCGGGACAGCGTCGCGATTTCCCTGGCCTCGGAGCGGTGCGCGGCCCGCAGCACCAGCGAGTCATCGATGTTCATTCAACCTGCGTCAGTACCATTCATCGTGTCATCGTATGACAGTTTGCCGTCACTGCGCCACACGACTGACCGCTGCTGTTAGAATGCGTTCCCGGGCGAACCACCAGCAACAGAGCAGAGCAACAACGACACTCGAAATGGCGATCAGCTACGACGCAATAATGGCAACGGAATTGTCCGATCTGCCGATCACGTACAGCGAGCAGGATGCGATGCTGTATGCCCTCGGTATTGGCATTGGCAGGAATCCGGAGGAGCACCGCGAACTGGCCTATGTGTATGAGCGTTACGGCCCCCACACTCTGCCTTCTTTCGCCAGCATGCTGATACCCGATGACCTGCTTGCGGCAACGGATTGCAACACACGGCAGATGCTGCATCGAACGCAAAATATCGAGCTGTATCGACCGCTGCCCGGGTCAGGAGATTTCCTGCTCAATCAAAAAGTCATCAATGTCTTTGATCATGGCGCCGACAAAGGTGCTGAAGTTGAACTCGAGTCAGAGCTGAGAAGGCGCAGAGATGACGTCGTTGTCTGCACGCTCTTGAGCCGCATCATTCTCAGAGCTGACGGTGGATTCGGTGGGCCTCCGCCAATCGTACGCGCACGCCACATGATTCCAAACCGGGCGGCCGATATGACGTGCGACATTCAGACCAGGACGGATCAGGCGCTGCTGTTTCGGTTGTCTGGCGACCTGAATCCACTGCACGTCGACTCCGACGTCGCAAAGAATGCCGGATTCAGATCGCCAATATTGCATGGGCGTTGTACGTATGGCATTGCGTGTCATGCTGTCCTGCAAACCGTTTGTGACTACGATTTCACCCTGATAAAAAGTTTCGATGCGCGCTTCAGTGCACCCGTATATCCCGGTGACCTGATTTCGACGGAGATGTGGCAGGATCGAAACGTTGTTTCGTTTCGTTGCCGCGTTCGAGCTCGGGACGCAGTTGTTATCAATAATGGCCGGTGCACGCTGACTGGCTAGAGGACCCGATTTATGAGTGAACGCGTCATCACAAAAATTGAAAACCACGTTGCGACTGTCACACTAAATCGTGCCGAAAAACGCAACGCGATCGATCTGGAGATGTTCGCAGCAATCATCGATGCTGCGGAATCCCTGGCCAGAGACAATCGCGTGCGCGCCGTCGTTCTGCATGGTGACGGCGGACACTTTTGCGCAGGAATAGATATCTCCGTGTTTGCCGGGAACGGATCTGTCGCTGAACTCACCGGGCGGATGCAACCAAGAGCAGGGTCTGCGGCAAACTTCTATCAAAGCGTGGCGACGCTGTGGAAAGAGCTTCCGGTGCCTGTGATTGCGGCATTGCAGGGTGCGACATTCGGTGGCGGCTTTCAGATCGCGATGGGTGCCGACGTTCGCTATGCAGCGCCGGACCTGCAGATATCCATTATGGAAATTAAATGGGGCATCATCCCGGATATGGGAATATCGATCACAGTGCCAGGTGTTATACCGCAGGATAAAGCAAGGCTGCTTGCCTACACGGGCCGCGTATTGTCGGCCACCGAGGCACTCGAATTTGGCGTCGTTACAGAACTCAGTGAGGATCCCTTAGCGGCAGCACACGCGCTGGCAAACGAAATTGCGGGAAAATCTCCCGATGCCATTCGGGCCATCAAGCGCCTGATCAACGAAACGTGGCAGCACGATCCGGCCGCATCGCTGCGGCGCGAGGCGGAGCTCCAAATGGCCGTCATGGCAGGCGAGAACATGGCGGAAGCGGCGCGGGCGGTCGGCGAAGGGCGAGCCCCGGAGTTTAAGGATCCCAGCTAGTTAACACCTCAAAGCAAGCACCCTGGGATCATATATGCGCGAGTCGAATACGGAACTTGCCGGGTGTTCAGGCACTCTTATAATGTAACCAAGGCGTAAGCCGTCGCGGAATTCCAGGACTTTGAATATCAGGTTGGCATTTTATACGGGTTTGCTCGTGGTATTCCTGTGCGCAGGTGTCCGGGCGCAGGATTACGAGCCTTTTCCCGGTACCGTCGTCGATAATCGCACCCGCCATATGCAGGAGCGTGTCGAGGAAATATATACCGCAGGCAATCTTGAACGCGCGTTGCTGATTTACGAAAAGGATCTTGCACCGCTGGGCGACAAGTATGCGCAGTACATGGTCGGTTACATGCATCTGAATGCGGAGGGTGTGCCGCGTGACGCGGTCGAAGCGCTGTCCTGGTTTCGGCTTGCAGCCGAGCGCAGGGAGCCTTTACTGGTCGAAGTTCGCGATGCGTTGGCTACACAATTGTCATCGGAGGAGATTTGGGCGTCTGATATTCGCTTCCTTGAGCTTTGGAAATCAATCGGTGATCGTCAGCTGATCATGGAGCTTATTCAGCGCGACCTGGGCATCCTGCAGTCGCAAACCGGAACACGAATTACAGGGTCTGTGGTCAGCGGACCGGCGATCGTCATTAAGCCCTCGGGCGAGCAGCTCGGCCCCAACTACTATGGGCAGATCCGCAGCCGATTGCTCGCTCGTCTTGATTATCTCGATGCCAAAGTGGACATTGTTGACCCGGTCCTGGCAGAAGAATTTGAAAAGACCAGGATGCTGGAAACAGACATCAAGCAAGAATTGACGGCGCTGGATAATCCATAATCCCTGAGGCGCTATCGCCCGCCAACAGGCCTTAATCCTCTTGTCAGAATCTGTGGAAACTCGTCGCGAATCTCCGCGGCCATCGCGGCTTTGCCGTGATACCACTTCGGTATCCAGTTGATCGATCCCATGATGGCGTTACCCGTCATCCTGACGTCGCACGTCAAGATACTGCCGTCCTCGATCCCGCGTTCCAGGATTTTCTCGAAGTTCGTACTGTGCTGTCGGGATAGTTCCAATACCTCGTTTCGATGCGTGCGCTTGAGCGAGGGAACTTCGCTCATGATCGCGACCGGTCCTTCCTCCCCAACCATGATGTCAATGTGATAGCGAATATATAATTTCGCCTGCTCAAAACCGTCGCGTCCATCCTGCACGGCCTGCTGCATGGCACGACGTCCGAGCTCGGCAGCTCGCAGGTAACACTGGTAGACGAGTTCTTCCTTATTCTTGACGTAATAGTAGAGCGCGGCATCGGTCAGGCCCAAATGCCGCGACACATCCTTGAGCGAGGTCCCGCTATAGCCCTTCTGATTGAAGCAGGTCGCCGCTGCTTTCAGGATGCGGTCGCGCTGAATCTCGAAGCGCGTCTCGTCGGCGTTTGTTGCCATTGTCGTCGTTTTCCCCGGAATGCGGCTGTGTGCACTTGAAGTCTTGGTGAGAGTGCATTATTTTAATCTAGATTAAAATTTTTGCAATGCCAGAAATTGTTGATTTTAAAAGAAATAACCGCTCATTGGCGGGCATTTCTGGCGCAAACAGTTCGAGGAAAATGGGCAATGAGTAGAGCTCAGTCCGATTTGCCAGGCGTTTCCGGCGAAACCAAGAAACTGCCGCTGCGATTCATAACGGCGGCGTCGCTGTTCGATGGCCACGATGCGGCCATCAATATCATGCGGCGTCTGATCCAGGCGCAGGGCGCCGAGGTCGTGCACCTTGGCCACAATCGCAGCGTCGACGATATTGTGCGCGCCGCGATCCAGGAGGATGCCGACGGGATTGCGGTCAGCTCTTACCAGGGTGGTCACAACGAATTCTTTCGTTACATGATTGATCGCCTTCGTGAACTCGGCGCACCGCACATCAAAGTTTTCGGCGGCGGCGGCGGTACCATCACGCCGGATGAAATTACGAGGCTGATGGAGTACGGCGTCGAGCGCATCTATCACCCGCACGACGGCATGCAAATGGGGCTGTCGGACATGATTTCCGATCTCGTTCAGCGCACCGCGGACGGCCGCCAGACCGCAGAGTTGCCGTCCGAGACGCGCACAGGGAATTCCACGGATGTCGCGGCAATGATTACAGCGATCGAGGCTGAAGTCTGTGGCGACGCGAGGATGTCTGCACTCCGTAAAGAATGGCAAATCAAGTCACGTTCGGTTCCGGTTATCGGCATTACCGGCACTGGCGGTGCCGGCAAGAGCAGCGTAACGGACGAAATTCTCAATCGGTTTCTCACCAGCTACCCGACGATGAAGATGGCGGTGCTCGCCGTGGATCCAACCCGCCGGCGCACCGGTGGTGCACTGCTCGGCGATCGTATTCGCATGAACTCACTGCGATCGGAACGCGTTTACATGCGTTCGATTGCGACGCGCCGCCAGCATCTCGCAACCAGCAAGGTACTTGCAGATCAGATACTTTTTCTGAAGTCCCTGGACTTTGACCTGATCATCGTGGAGACCGCCGGCATCGGGCAAAGCGACAGCGAAATCGTCGACCTCGTCGATTACTCCGTTTACGTAATGACGAGCGAGTACGGCGCGGCCAGCCAACTCGAAAAAATCGACATGCTCGATTTCGCCGATCTCGTGGTGCTGAACAAATACGACAAGCGCGGCGCTGAAGACGCGCTGCGGGATATACGCAAACAGTGGAAGCGCAATCACGTCGAGTTCCGGATCGATGACGCTGACATACCGGTCTATCCGACCATTGCCAGTCAGTTCAACGACCCCGGAATCAGCTGGATGTTTGTTGAACTTTGCCGGCGCATGGCCGAGAAGCTCGGCCTCGATTCCGGGCAATGGGCACCGGATATCGATGTAACGGAGAAAGAACCCCGTGCGAGCGTCCTGATACCGGGAAACCGGATTCGTTATCTCGCAGAGATCAGCGACCAGGGCCGCGCAATCAACGCGGATCTGCAGCGACAGGCCGAGGCGGCAAGCCAGCTGCAGCATATCCATGTGGCGCTAAAGACACTGGCCGATCCGGAGCTGCCGGAACCGCTTGGTGCTTTCAAGCCGGAGGCGCTGGCGGACCATGAGGATCGTTCCGTGCTGGTATTGCGTCAGCATTACCAGGAAGCACTCAGCGAATTGAGCACCGAGGCGATTGCGCTGCTCGATGAATGGCCCGCGCGTCGCGAAGCCGTGCGGACTGAAGAATACCGATACCAGGTTCGCGGCAAGGACGTCACGGGCGCCAACTTCCGTGAATCGTTGAGCCACCAGAAGATCCCGAAGATTGCGGTACCGGATTTTTCTGACTGGGGTGAGCGGCTGAGATTCCTGATGAAGGAAAACCTGCCGGGCGCGTATCCGTTCACTGCGGGCGTCTATCCGTATCGCCGCCTGGGAGAGGACCCCATTCGAATGTTCGCCGGCGAGGGCACGCCCGAGCAAACCAACATACGCTTTCACTACCTGTCGCAGGGGCAGGAGACGGCGCGACTCTCAACGGCTTTCGATTCGGTGACCCTGTACGGCGAAGACCCTCACGAGCGACCCGACATATACGGCAAGGTCGGTAACTCGGGCGTGTCAATTGCGTCGGTCGACGACATGAAAAAGCTCTATTCGGGATTCGACCTCTGCGCGACGACGACCTCCGTGTCGATGACGATCAACGGACCCGCGCCGATGATTCTCGCGTTCTTCATGAATGCCGCGATCGATCAACAGGTCGAAAAACACCTCAGGGAAAGTGGCGGCTGGGAGGAGGCGAGCAAGCGGATCGATGCTTATTTCAAGGACAAGCCGCGGCCGCGTTATGTAGGAGAACTGCCGCCGGGCAATGACGGACTTGGCCTCGGACTTCTCGGCATATCCGGTGACAAACTCGTGGACGCGCAAACTTACGCGAAGATTCGTGAGCATACCTTCGCATCCGTGCGCGGCACGGTCCAGGCCGACATTCTGAAAGAAGACCAGGCGCAGAATACGTGCATATTCTCGACAGAGTTTGCGATGAAGATGATGGGCGACGTCCAGCAGTTCTTTATCGACCACAAAGTGCGCAACTACTACAGCGTTTCGATCAGCGGTTATCACATCGCCGAGGCAGGGGCCAACCCGATCAGCCAGCTGGCCTTCACGCTGTCCAATGGTTTCACGATCGTCGAGTATTACCTGGCGCGCGGCATGGACATCGACGAATTTGCGCCGAACCTGAGTTTTTTCTTTTCAAACGGGATGGATCCGGAGTATTCCGTGATCGGTCGCGTGGCGCGGCGGATCTGGGCCAGGGCAATGCGAGAGCGCTATGGCGCTGGCACGCGTAGCCAGATGCTCAAGTATCACGTGCAAACCTCCGGCCGCAGCCTGCATGCCCAGGAGATCAGCTTTAACGATATTCGCACGACGCTGCAGGCACTGTATGCCCTGTTCGATAACTGCAATAGTTTGCACACGAACGCGTTCGACGAAGCGCTGACTACACCGACCGAACACTCCGTTCGACGTGCCGTCGCCATCCAGATGATCATTTCTCGCGAGTTGGGCCTCAATTACTGCGAAAACCCGTGGCAGGGTTCGTTCATTATTGACGAGCTGACCGATCTTGTTGAAGAAGCTGTCTATCAGGAATTCGACCGCATATCGGAGCGTGGCGGCGTGCTTGGTGCGATGGATACGATGTACCAGCGTGGCAAGATCCAGGAGGAAAGTCTTTACTACGAGAGCAAGAAGCACGATGGTTCCTATCCGCTGATCGGGGTAAACACGTTCCTGCCAGAAAAAGGGCATGAAGATGAGGTGCACGAGCTCGAGCTGATCCGGTCAACAGATACCGAGAAAGACGATCAGATCAGGCATGTTCGCGAATTTAACGACATGCACGCAGAAGAGGCGGCTGACGCGATTGCAGCCCTCAAGCAAGTTGCGCGATCCCGCGGCAATGTGTTCGAGGAACTAATCCGCACGGTCAAGTCCAATTCCCTGGGCCAGATTTCAGCGGCGCTATACGAGGTCGGAGGCGAGTATCGACGCAATATGTAACGGCAGTTGTCACCGAACCGTCTCAGACGCGGGTCGCGATCTGCGGTAAGCTTTGGGCAAAATAATTCAGGTACGACCGTGGTCAGTAACGCAAGAAACAAATCACTCTTTATCTTCCCTGCCGTCGGCATTGTGACCGTTCTTTTGGTGGTTTCGATTCTTCAGGCAATCTTTGACTGGAATCAAAGGACCGCCTGGATCGGCGCCATCATTGCGTCTCTGCCCTTACCAATATTGATGGCCCGGTTGCTGCTGTCACGCGTCGAGCGTACCAGCGAGAATCTGCCAAGCTTTCTGTTGCTCGCCGGCGCCGGCTTTATTATCGCGGTATGGCAGCAACTCGTTGAATTTCGTTCCGGATGGCAACCGACCGCGGTGGCGGGCCTCTCGGCACTAATCTTCGTCCTGTACGTTTTCTGGTACTCGAGATTCAATCGTATTGCCAGCGGTCATCTTTCGGTCGGCAGCAAATTACCGGATTTCGAGCTGGCGGATAGCGAGGGCGAGCAATTTCATTCCGGATCTCTCGGTGGGTCTCCAGCCGTTCTGCTGTTTTTTCGCGGCAACTGGTGCCCTCTCTGTATGGCCCAGATCACCGAGATCGCGGAGCGTTACAAGGACCTGGAGGCACTGGGAATTACCGTGGTGCTCATCAGTCCGCAATCCGATGCTGCCAGCCGCCACCTGGCGTCGTTGCACGACGTGCCTTTCAGATTTCTCGTCGATGCGGGCAACGAGCTTGCGGAGTCGCTGGATATCGGTCTGAAAAACGGCGTACCTGCCGGCATGCCTGGCGGCTATGCGGCAGACACCGTAATGCCGACACTGGTCGTTACAAATTCCAGTGGAACGATTATTTTTTCAGATCAAACTGACAATTATCGCGTGCGACCGGAGCCGGACTTATACCTGGCCATCCTGCGTCGCTCGGGAGCGGTGCTGTCAGGTACACAACCCTCAGGAGCACAATCTTAGTGGCAGACGAAATGCCGGGCAGTATTCTCGACACCCCAACGCTTTATGCGGGCACCTATCTCGAGTTCCTCGGCTTCAAGCTTGTGGCCTGGAAGGCGGGCTATGCCAAGCTCGAGATGCCGGTGCGCGCGGAGCATCGCAACACCGTGGGTTTTCTCCATGGCGGCGTCATCGCGTCATTGCTCGACATCGCTGGGGCTGTGGCGGGCAGTTACGGTGCGTCACAGGAGTTCGTCTCTGTGACCATAAACTTGAATTGCAGCTACATGGCGCCGCACCAGGCAGACACCGCGATCGCTGAAGGGGAGTTGATCAGGACCACCAGCTCGCTTTTCTTCGCGGAGGCGAGGTTGCTCGACCCGAAACACAATCGCCTTTGCGCAACTGCAACGGGCACGTATAAACCAAAACGACGCGAATAATCGCGCAAGCGCCGTCTTCGGTGCGCAAAGGAATAAGAATGGATCAGTTCAACCTCGACAACAGAGTCGCGTTGGTAACGGGCGCGGGATCCGGCCTGGGACGACAGTTTGCGGAAACGCTGGCACAGGCAGGCGCACAGGTTGCGCTCGCCGCGCGTCGGCGTGAAAAACTCGATGAGACCGCGGAGATAATTAGAAGTAAGGGAGGCACGGCAGTTTGTCTCGAACTCGATGTTACCGATTCGCTCTCGATTACGAATTGTATTCGCGAAACGGAAAGCGAGTTGGGTACGCCGGACATTCTCGTCAACAACGCGGGCATTGCCCGTCAGGGTTTTCTTTCCGACATGAGTGAGGAAGACTGGGATTTGGTACTCGATACAAACCTGAAAGGCGTATTCCTGGTGGCGCAGGCAGCGGCCAATTCGATGATCAAGGCAAACAAACCCGGGTCGATCATTAACATTGCATCAATCCTGGGTATGCGGGTCAGCAAAGCACTTGGTTCATATATCGCGGCCAAAGCCGGTGTCATTCAGTTAACCAAAGCGATGGCGCTGGAGTGGTCGCGCAACAATATTCGCGTGAACGCGCTCGCGCCCGGTTATTTCGTTACCGAGATTAACGAACACCAGTTTGACGACGCGGCACATGAGAAGATCAAGTACGCGGTCCCGCTTGGACGTGTCGGAGAATTGCCTGAAATCGGGGGGCCGCTGCTGCTGCTTGCATCTGATGCTGGAAGCTACATGACCGGCAGCATTGTTGCTGTCGACGGGGGACATCTTTGCGGCAGTCTGTAGGCGTGAACGGAACAAGCTGATCGGACAATTCAATGGGGCCACTCCAGGGTTACAAGATAGTTGAAGTGGCCGGCATTGGCCCAACGCAATTCTGCGGAATGCTGCTTGCCGATATGGGTGCCTCCGTCATTCGAATTGAGCGGCCGGTCGCCGCCGATGTCGGCATCGGCCTGCCCGGGAAATACAACCTGATGAACCGTAGTCGACCAGCGATTGCGGTTGACCTGAAATCATCTGCGGGCGTCGACACCCTGCTAAGACTTTGCGGCGCGGCTGACGCGCTTTTCGAGGGATTCCGCCCGGGGGTCATGGAAAAGCTGGGCCTCGGTCCGGAAGTCTGTTGGCAGAGAAACAAGCGCCTGGTCTATGGACGCATGACGGGTTGGGGACAGGATGGTCCGCTCGCGGATTCTGCCGGACACGATGCCAACTATGTTGCGCTATCGGGCGCGCTGGCAGCGATTGGTCAAAAAGACTCGGGCCCGACGATTCCTTTAAACCTCATTGCAGACTTCGGTGGGGGCGGGGCATACCTGGCGATGGGCATTCTTGCAGCATTGCTCGAGGCCAGTCGTTCCGGTCAGGGACAAATTGTCGATGCCGCGATGGTCGACGGCGCTGCCTCCCTGATGACTCTGTTTTACGGCCTGCATGCAGCCGGAATATGGCGTGACGAGAGAGGCAGTAATTTTCTGGATGGTGCGGCACCGTTTTACCGGGCCTACAAGACAAGTGATGAGGAATTTATCGTTGTTTGTGCCATCGAACCACAATTCTTCGTGGCGCTTCTCGACACGCTCGGGATCAGCGAGATTTTGCCGCACGAGCAGCACGACCAGGCAAAGTGGCAGGCGCAGCAAGAGATCTTTGAAGCAATCTTCGCCACCAGGACCCGCGCGGACTGGTGCGAGTTGTTTTCCGGTAAGGACGCCTGCCTTGCGCCAGTGCTCTCGCTCACCGAAGCACCACTTCACGTACACAACAAAGCGCGCAATACGTTCATTGAAGTGGATGGGATCGTCCAGCCGGGCCCGGCACCGCGATTTTCGCGCACCGAAGCCGAAGTGAGTTGCGGTCCGGGCGGTCCTGCGAACGGCAGCAGGCAATTTCTGTTGGACTGGGGTCTAACCGAAGAAGAAGCGAGCGAGCTGGCTTCGGCAGGCACATACAGCCCGGGATGACGGGCGCCACGTTCCCGATCATCGCGTGTGATTCAGGGCTGAAGGATCTGCGCACTGACCTCCTGGATTAGCGCCCTAGAGCTCGGGAAAAGCATCAGGCGCCACGCGATGCAGTGTCGCCTGTTCATAGGCGTAGGCCAGCCCGAATAACAGGCCTTCTGAATACGGTCGGCCTAATATCTGCAACCCCGCCGGCAAATGTCCGTTGCTGTAGCCCATGGGAACGCTGACAGCGGGTAATCCGGTTGCCGGTGCGACAAGCTGACTGTTATCACCCTTGTAGTCTTCTATGCCGGTCGCCAGCGGCGCAGGTGGGTTGGTCCAGCTGGGATAGATGATCGCATCTACCTCCGCAGCATCCATCGCACGAATTGTATCTGCAAGAAACGCCTGCCGACCTTCGTGTTGTGCGAAGTCAGGGCAGGGAGGATCGAGATCAGCCGGGTGAACGTCGGCCGGATTGCCACCGAAATATTCGAGCGACTCTTTAACGTATGGCGAATATTGTTCCGTATCCAAAACTTCGAGCACATCGTGTATCGGCGCGTTGTCACCGAGTGACAGCAGATACTGCGCCATGTCGTAACGAAATCGAGCGCAAAAATAATCTCCCTCCAGGTGCGTGTCGAAATTGTCGATGGAGAAGTCGCTAACGATGACTGCACCAGCCATCTCGAGATCGGTAACGGCCTGCATGAATATCTGCGTAATCTCCTCGTCAGCATCCTCGGTCCTGACCAGTGCGCCGAGAACGCCGATGCGCTTTCCCAGCAGCGTATTCGCATCGAGAAAACGCGTGTAGTCATCAGCGTGCCGGTCCTTTCCGGCTACCGTATAGGGGTCGGCCGGATCAAACGCCGAGACGACGTTAAAGGCCTTTGCTCCATCGGTTACCGTGCGCGTCATTGGGCCGGCAACGTCACGGTCGAACGCCAGCGGGATGACGCCGTCGCGACTGGTTAATCCCAGCGTCGAACGAATGCCGAACAGGGCAAGATGCGAGGATGGGCCGCGAATTGAGTTACCCGTGTCTGAACCCATCCCGATCACACCAAAGCTTGCGGCTGTTCCTGATGCCGTGCCCCCACTCGACCCGGCCGGAACCCGATCAAGATCGTAGGCGTTCGCCGTCGTGCCGTAGGAGGAACTCACGGTGACTCTTGGGCTGAAAGCCCACTCGGCCATGTTGGTTTTCGCAACGATGATCGCATCGGCCGCACGCAGCTGCTTCACCATGAACGCGTCGTCGGGAGGAATGCTCTCCTTGAGCGCAATCGAACCGCCGCTGGTAGGCATGTCGCTGGTATCGAAATTGTCTTTGAGCAACACCGGCACACAATAAAGTGATCCCAGCGTCTCGCCGGACGCGAGCCGCTGATCAATCGTTTCGGCTTTCGTGATCGCATTCGGGTTGGTGAATATAATTGCGTTCAGCCCGGATGATTTGTCATACGTTTCGATTCGCTGCAGGTATCCGCTGACGATGTCGACACAGCTCGACCGTCCGCTGGAGATAGCTGACTGAACGTCTTCAATCGTCGCTTCGACAAAAGAGAAACTGGATTCCGGTGCCTCGGTGGTGCAGGAAACAATTCCTGTCAAGGTCACTATCGACAATGAGAGGACAAGCCGAACCGGGGTGAATGATCGCATCGGGTTTTACCTGTGAGTTCGTATCTGTGAGATTGCGAAGTGTGTCGTTAACCAGGTTCTTTTGCACTGGTTTGCGGGTGATTGACCGTGTATACTCACTTGCTTGTCAACAGCAAGTATCTTTATTTATTCTTAAGATACTGATTTATATCTGAATAATACCATGCCCTCAACTGCCCCGATAACGTCCGCTGGCGATCGGCCGCTCACGCAGGCTGAACGCAGCGCGATCTCTGATCGCGCCATGCTCGATGCCGCAATCGAGCTGATCCTCCGGCATGGCATCGAGAAGACCACCCTCGCGGCTATAGGTGAGCAGGCCGGATACAGCCGGGGTCTCGCGACCTACCGGTTTGGTTCCAAGGCCGGATTGTTTGACGCGGTCTGCAAATCCATTTCGCGCCGGTGGCTCGATTACTTGCGCGAGGATGTTGGCGACAAGGTTGGCATTGATGCGATGAGCGCGGCACTCGATTCGTTCTTTACGTTTATCAGCGATTCGCCAGACGAGGCGCGCGTATTGCAGATTCTTTATTGTGGCGCCGCGAGTCCCGAGTCAGAGTATCGCCAGACGTCGGTATCAATTCATCGGCGCCAACAGGATGACGTTGCGGCGTGGGTGCGCGCTGCGCAGGCGGCAGGTTCGATTCGAGCCGAAGTAGATCCGGAAAGCGTCGCGACGCAATACATTGCATACATCTCTGGCATGACCTACCTGTGGGTAATCAATCCTGAGTCGATAGATTTCCAGAAAGCCAACGACGACATGAAAATGCATTTGAGAATGTCGTTGGCGGCGGGCACCAGCGGCGCTTAACCGCGCCACAAGGAATAATTCATGGGCGACTACGAAACCGTGCGGTACGCAACTGATGGAGCAGTCGCAATAATTACGATTCATCGTCCGGAAGCGATGAATTCATTTAATAGAACGCTGCGCGCCGATCTGCTTGCCGCCTGTCAGCGCGCAGCAGCTGACACGTCTGTGCGAGCTGTCGTCCTGACTGGTGAGGGCCGCTCATTCAGCGCCGGTGCCGATCTTAAAGATGGCTTGAATCCCGACGACAGCGTCGAGGACATGCTGCAGACCGAGTACCGGCCGGTGCTCGAGTGTATCTGGGATATGGAGAAACCGGTCATAGCAGCAGTTGGCGGATCGGCGGCCGGTATAGGTATGTCGTTCGCGTTGCTGTGCGACCTGCTGATCATGTCCGATAAGGCATTCCTCCTGTCTCCGTTCACGACAATTTCACTGGTGCCTGACGGTGGTTTGACCTGGTTACTGGTTCACCAGCTTGGTTACCGCCGCGCCTTTCAACTAAGCGTCGAGTCCGAACGCATCCCCGCGGATCGCTGTCTGGAGCTTGGACTGGCAAACAAAGTGGTTGCGGCGGAATCACTGCTGGATGAGGCGGTTAGCTGGGCAAAGTCGCTTGCGGAACGTGCTCCTCTCTCCATTGCCGCAACGAAGAAAGCGATGCGCCATGCGACAGGCGGCTCCTGGGCCAGCACTTTCGATGTGGAAGCACCGCTACAGCAAAGACTGCGCGGCAGCGCGGACAGCGCAGAAGGAGTGAGTGCATTTCTGGAAAAACGAAAACCCGAATTCAAAGGCGAGTGACGGATTAACTTGCCAGGTAGACACTAGGATAATGAAATGAAAAGACGACTCTTCGACGAAGAACATGAAATGTTTCGCGATTCAGTGCGGAGCTTCCTGAAAAACGAGATTCAACCGCACAGCGACAAATGGCAGGAACAGGGCATTGTCGATCGCGAGGCGTATTTGAAAGCGGGCGAACAGGGGCTTCTCCTGATGTGGGCCGATGAGGAATACGGCGGTGCCGGCGTTGAGGATTTCCGCTATGAGCAGGTGTTCATAGAAGAAAATGCGCGTTACGGTGATGCCGGTTTTTTCGCCTCGCTGCACAACCGTTTGGTCGGGCCGTACATTGGCGAACTCGGCACGGACGAACAAAAAGCGCGCTGGTTGCCGAAGTGCATTAGCGGGGAACATGTTCTCGCGATCGGAATTACGGAGCCGGGCGCCGGCAGCGATGTCGCCGGACTGAGGACCAAGGCAGAGGACAAGGGCGATCATTACCTTTTGAACGGCTCAAAGACCTATATCTCGAACGGTATTCTCGCCGATCTTATTGTCGTGGTGGCAAAAACGGATCCGAACAGCGGCCACGGTCTCAGCCTGTTCGTCGTTGAGCGCGGCATGGAGGGATTCGAGCGCGGCGACAACCTGAAAAAGATGGGTCTCAAAAGTCAGGACACAGCGGAGTTGTTCTTCAACAACGTCAAGGTGCCGAAACAGAACCTGCTTGGAGAGTGGAACAAGGGTTTCTATCACCTGATGCATTTTCTGGCAGAGGAGCGACTGCTGGGCGCGGTCGGCTACCTGGCCGCGGCAGACGCTGCCTTCGATATAACGATGGACTACATCACCGAGCGCAAGGCGTTCGGTCAGACAATCGCTGAGTTCCAGAATACGCGCTTCAAAATGGCGGACATGCGCATGGAGATCGATATCGCGCAAGCTTTCGTTGATCAATGCGTGATCGAGCACAACGAAGGAAATTTGAGCGCTGATGATGCCGCCAAGGCGAAGCTGTACACGAGCGAGCTGGAAGGCAGAGTGATGGATGACTGCGTCCAGTTGCATGGCGGCGCGGGCTATATGGATGAGTACCCCATTTGCCGTATGTATCTGAATGCACGAATCTCCAGGATTTATGCGGGTAGCTCCGAGATCATGCGTGAGATTATTGCGCGCTCGGTCGGCCTCGACCCCCGGAAGAAAGCCAAGAAACCGATGAGGACGGATCAGGCGGCCTGATACGTCCCGTTCGCTGGTAAACTGGCGCCCGCTAAATTTTTTGAGTTGGGGAGTTGGTATGCGAGTCGCATTTGTCGGTTTGGGCGTCATGGGGTATCCGATGGCCGGGTATCTCGCGAAAGCAGGACACGAGGTTGTTGTCTACAACCGCACAACGTCGAAAGCGAATCAGTGGTGTAAAGATTTCGACGGTAGCCATGCTGCCACGCCTGCCGCCGCGTCCGGGAACGCGGAGATCGTTTTCTGCTGTGTTGGCAATGACGATGACGTTCGTGAAGTCATTCTTGGCGACAATGGAATCCTCACAGGTATAGCCGAGGGTTGTGTCATCGTTGATCATACGACGGCGTCGGCCGAAGTAGCCCGCGAGGTTGCAAGCGCAGCCGCGGCCAAAGAGATTGGTTTTCTTGATGCGCCGTTGTCCGGCGGCCAGGCCGGTGCTGAGAATGGGCAGCTAACCATCATGGTTGGCGGTGCCAGCGCGACGTTTGAGCGCGCGCTGCCGGTCATGGACAGCTATGCCAAGGCAATTACCCTGATCGGTCCGGTTGGTTCGGGCCAACTCGCCAAGATGGTCAACCAGATCTGCATTGCAGGTGTCGTTCAGGGTCTGTCGGAGGCACTGCATTTTGCGAAGCGCGCAGACCTGGATACTGCCAAAGTGATCGAGGCAATTTCCAAGGGGGCGGCGCAATCCTGGCAGATGGAAAACCGTTGGGAAACGATGGTCAATGACGAATTCGAATTCGGTTTCGCCGTTGAATGGATGCGCAAAGATCTTGGTATCGCGCTTGACGAGGCAGAAAGAAACGGTGCGCGGCTCGACATGACGAAGCTCGTTGATTCCTATTATAAAGACGTACAGGAAATGGGCGGCGGCAGGTGGGATACGTCGAGTCTCATCGCGAGACTAGAGCGCGATAGTCACTAACGGGTTTTCATTCCAGCCCTATTTTGGCAGAGGAATATATTCAGAATCTCCGGGAACGTCCTCAAAACGTCCTTCCGTCCAATCAGACTTGGCTTGCTCAATACGATCTTTCGAACTCGACACAAAATTCCACCAAATGTGCCTTTCGCCAACCGGATCGCCACCGATGACCATCACGTGGCTGTCTTCCGACGCCGCAAGTTGAATCTGTTTGCCGGCGCATGCGACGGCCATGACCCCGGCAGCGTACGTGTGCTGTTCGATCTGGACACTGCCGCTGACGACATATGCGGCCAGCTCCTGGAAAGTTTCGGGCAGTGCGAGTTTCTTACCCTTCGGTAGCCGACAGTCCAGGTAGAGTATCGGTGAATAAGTGATAACAGCGGAAGCATGCCCGTACGCTTCGCCAAGAATTACGCGCACTGTCGCATCACCAACGACCAGTTCGGGCAGTTCGTCGGCGGCATGGTGATAAAAGGCCGGTTCCATTTCTTCCTGCCCAGTCGGCAGCGCCATCCATGACTGGATGCCATGCAGCATGGAGATCTCTTGGAGATCTTCCCCGGCGCGTTCGGAGTGCACGATGCCCCTCCCAGCCGTCATCAGATTAACCGCGCCAGCCTGAATCGGCTGCGTCACGCCGAGGCTGTCGCGATGAATGATTTCGCCTTCAAACAGGTAAGTGACGGTCGCAATGCCGATATGTGGATGAGGCCGAACGGCGATTCCATTACCGGGCGCAAATTCTGCGGGACCTATGTGGTCGAAGAAGATGAACGGACCGACCATTTTTCGTGCGCGTGCTGGCAGTATGCGCCGGACTGTAAATTCACCGAGGTCCTTTTCTTTCGGCTCGATTGTCAATGCGACGGATCCACTCATTTCCGAGCAGATCGGAGTTTCCGCTTCCTGATAACTCATACACGATTCCTGTACCTGGCCTTGAAACGACTGCGCAATGCTACCAGCTGGAATCGGAGTTTCGAATCCGTCCTGTCATTCCGGGTACGCGCAGCGAAATCCCACAAACTCAATCGCATTTGTAGCAACGTGACTGTCGCGCCAGCGAGTACGAATATTAACCACGGAGCCGCCAAAGCTCGCACCACGAACTGCCCGACGTCCGGTCATTTCGGCTTCTTCTGCCACAGTCACAAGACCGCCGCCGACGGGATTCACTTGCGAAACGGGTGAATAACCCGGCTCCCACGCATCGTAGAGGAACTCCCAGACATTGCCGGCCAGGTCATAGACGCCAAAATCATTCGGTGGATACGTGCCGACGTCAGTCGTCGCGTCGTGGTTGCTGGCAGAGTAATTGGCCCGCTCAGGTGAAGGCAGCGCATTACCCCAGGGAAATTCCCGGGAATCTCCGGCACGCGCAACATATTCCCACTCGGCTTCAGTGGGAAGTCGGCCGCCGCGCCAACGACAATAGGCCTGGGCTGCGGACCAGGTTACGTAAACGACGGGGCGCTTAGCCAATTCCTCCGGATACTGGCCATCATTCCAATTCTTAAGGTAATCGCCGTTGTGCCTGTCATCGGGAAGCTGCTCCTGTCGCCATTCGGTGTTTTCGATAAGAAATCCCGAAAACTGGAAGTTGGTTACTTCGAAACGGTCAATCTTGAAATTACTGATAGTTGTTTGGTGGACGGGTGTTTCGTTCTCGAATATTCCGGGGAAATTCAGGTCGTAGCGATCCTTAAGACTAGGAATGTCGCTGCCGCTAGTGCCCATCCAGAAAGTGCCTCCTACAATGAGAACAACATTGTCTTGAGAAACTTCCTGTGAAAACGCCGAGCTGCACAGAAGGGCGCCAAGTACGAGTAACGACCGATTCGAATTAGGAAACACTCCAAAGCCCCAACGCGTGGTTTCTTGACCGCTTAGCATGGACTAGGCCGCGATTTTGATGGCCAGGTAGGGGGCAAGGTTGAACATGACAATCGCGAAACGGTATTGCTGAAAGACGCGAAAGTGGGTTGCCCTGACTTCTGCCGTTGTGATGCCAAAAATTCTGGCAATGAGGTCGAAAGGAAACCCTTCTTTGTTTACGGCCGCTGTGAGTGCCAGGACAAGCAATAAGAGCCCAACATTGATGACAGTACACCAGCCAAAAAAAGTCGCCAGAGCTT
>CAWKOQ010000018.1:0-25765 GCA_963850825.1 uncultured Gammaproteobacteria bacterium
GAATGGCCCGCGCTTAACGGCATGATGAATGTGCGAGCTGACGTCAGTTATTCAGACGAGTATTTCTATAATCTCCGCAATTTCGATGCCGACGTATACGATGCGTACGCGATGGTAAATGCCGGCATCGGCTGGACGGATGAGAATGAGGTTATTGGCAGTTCGATCTGAAGATCAACAACCTGTCGGACGAACGTGTCGGCATTCAGGGATTTGATTTGGCAACACTGTGCGGTTGTAACGAGATCTCATTCCAGCCGCCTCGCTGGTATGGCGTCAGCGTAAGACGCGCATTCTAGTTTGTTCGTGTCTGGCCGCTCTGCGAATCAGAGTGGCTAGCGGGAGCTTTTGATGACACAGACGCGCAGAAAATTTCTGCAGAATTCCGGTATCGGCTTGCTGACGTTCTATGTTGGTGGCTGCCAGGTGGAAATGACGCCGCGGGAAGCGCGCGAGAAAGAAGTCGCATACGGTGTGCTTTCCGAATCTGAAGCTCGCACGCTGGACGCGTTGGGAGAAATCCTCCTGCCAGGTAGCGGAACCGCAGGCCTGTCACATTTTGTCGATCACCAGTTGAGTGCCAAAGGAGAAGATCAACTTCTGATGATCAAGTACCTCGGTGTACCGGCGCCCTTTGCGCCCTTCTATCAGGGCGGGCTTGCCGCACTCGATATCGTTGCAGAGGAAAAATCAGGACTCCCGTTTGCAGACCTGAACGAAACTGACCAGGGTGAATTGCGTCGGCAAATCGCACAGGCAAACCCTGCTAATTGGAGTGGGCCGCCAAGCCCGTTCTTCTATTTTGTCCTGCGCAATGATGCGGTCGACGTGGTTTACGGAATGAAGCAAGGCGTGGAATCTCTGGGCGTACCGTATATGGCACATATCGAGCCAACCAGCAGGTGGGGCGAATGAACATTCCGGATGAAAAAGTCGATGCCATCATCGTAGGTTCGGGTGCCGCAGGCAGCGCGATGGCGGCAAAGCTTGCCGTCGGCGGTAAGAAAGTTGTCATCCTGGAAGCCGGACCTGATCGCAAAAACGAAGACCTGGTGAGTTCCACGCTTTGGGCGCGGCGACTGAAGTGGAGCGGTGCCCCGGTGCTCGAGGAAGGCGCCAATCCCGTAGGGAATGCGTTTAACGCGGGATTCGGCGTGGGCGGTAGCGCTATGCATCACTACGCGGTGTGGCCGCGCATGCACGAGGAAGATTTTCGATCCCGGTCATTGTATGACGAAGGTAACGACTGGCCGATTTCCTATACTGACATCCAGGGCTATTATGACGCTGTACAAGACGAATGTGGCGTATCCGGAGATGCAGAAAAAGAAATCTGGCGCCCACCTGGCGAACCCTATCCGATGCCCGGCGTACCCTTATTCCCGCAGGGTGAAATCATTGCTCGCGGTTTCGAAAAACGAGGTATGTCGACTGCGCCGCTACCACTGGCTGTCACCAGCACGCCTTACAAAGGACGCGCGCCTTGCATCTGGGACGGATGGTGCGACGCAGGTTGCCCGATCGGCGCCTTAGCGAATCCATTGACGATTCACCTTCCAATTGCATTGCAGGCCGGGGCGATTCTCGCCTCACGATCAACGGTGACCCGAATACTGACCAGCGACAATGGCGAGTACGCCACTGGCGTCGAATATGCGACGGCAACAGGTGAGAAAAAAGGACTGATGGCTGACCTTGTTGTCATGGCTGCGTTCAGCATTCAAAACCCGCGCCTGATGTTAGCCTCTGCAACAGAAAACCATCCGGATGGTCTGGCAAATTCGAGCGGCACACTGGGCCAGGGCATCATGGCGCATCCGGCCGCGCTTGTTTACGGGTTGTTTGCTGAAGAGACGCAATGCTACATGGGCGCATTCGGCGGACAGCTCGTCAATCAAGACGGTTACGCCAAAAATACCCACAGTGAGTCGGGCGCATTTGGTAGTTATCAATGGATGATCGCAAATGCCGTCAAGCCGAATGACCTGTTGGGAATTTCGACTACCCGACCTGATTTATTCGGCGACGACCTGCATGATTTCATGAAGAATTCGGCAAAGCACTTTGCAACGATGACCGGCGTCATCGAAGATCTGCCAGTAGCTGAAAATACTGTGTCACTCAGCGATCAGCTGGACGAGCATGGAACGCCACTCGCGAAAGTTACGCATTCGACGCACGCCAAATCAAAAGCGCTGTGGCAGGCTGCTCTTGACGAAGGCAAGGCCGTGTTTGAGGCGGCCGGTGCGACCGAAGTGTGGACCGGCCCGCAAGCCGGGATGCATATCCTGGGCGGCGCCGTGATGGGCGACGATCCAAAATCGTCGGTGGCGAATTCATTCGGACAGTGTCACGACATCGAAAATCTCGTCATCGCTGGATCCAGCATTTTTCCAACCAGTGCCGGCGTTAATCCGACGTTTACCATTCACGCATTAACGGCGCGTGCTGGCGATCATCTGCTCGAAAACTGGAATTCGCTCATTCCCTAGCGCGTACAACACAGTTTCTTTGAACACTGGCATTGAACGTCGATCGAATCAGGGCAGCGCGTGACTTCTCCTGCTACTGCCCTGGCCGAACGCTTCTGTAGTTTTTGTATAAGGTTGAGCGAGTTTCCGGGGCGCGACCACGGACAGATCGCCAGGCAAAGAGCGCATCCCAGCGCTTCGCCAAAATATGGGATGCACTTGTCAAAATCGACATACCACTTTTCGACGCCTCTCACGAGCTGCTTCTCGTTCGCGATAGCGCCCGGAGGGCACGCGTTCGCACAGGCCTGGCAGCGCATGCAGAAATCGTCGGCGCCGAACTCATCCGGCTGGTCCGGATGCAGCGGCATATCGGTTGTAACAGCGGACAGTCTGAAGCTGGATCCGTACTCACGGTTGATGAGTGAACCATGCTTGCCCAATTCGCCAAGACCCGCTGCGATCGCGGCAGGCATCATGCTCAGACCCGTTGCATACGGACCCTGGTACGCCTTCGCATAGTAGCCCTGTGACAGAATAAAGTTTCTTAGCTCGCGGCAGGCCCGGGAAGCGCGGTTGTATTCTCTTGCGACGACAACGGCGGTCCGTGGGTTCTCGAAACTCGATGGCGCCTCGGCAAGCTCGTCATAATCCATTGCGACGCCGATGATGATAACGTTCGGCTCGTCGATTGAATAACCTTCGTAAATCCATAACGGATCAATTGGGGTAATACCCGCAAGATCGCTCTCATTGGCAAACGCAAATTCTTTGACTGCAGCCGACCACTCCGTCGGCGTCCTGGTAATTTTTTGTTCGCTCTGCGGTACCGCTTCCGGCCCCCTGCCGCCCGGCGGGTTCGGCGAGAACCACTTACGGACTTCCGGTGACTGCCGATGGTAGTCGGTGACTTCCTTTTGTAACGCGGCGTGTGTTTGACGATCGGGTGGATGCCAAAAGAACGGCGATGGACGTCGTTCCGCCGACTCGCCGAGTCCATTAATCTCGTTACCCGACACGTCCGGGAACTGATCGGTAAAACGTTGCATTGGCTGAAATTTTTGTTTTCGACCCATTCAGTTACCTTGCCTGGTTACCGTGCACTTTAGCCGTACTCACGCCACTAGTTTACCTCATGCAACCCGGCGATTTGCGGATGGCACATACTACTCTGACTCGCTGAACGACTGCTTCCATTTACCGGAGAAAACGATTTCATGAAGTGGCAAACGCGAACGTGGCGCACTTTCCTGATCACGCTGCCAGTCTTGCAACAAATTTGCATCACCTGCATAGCCTACGGCAATGACTGCGAGCGGTTCGTATCCCTCGGGTACAGCAAACAGCGATGTCAGTTTTGCCTCATCGAACCCGCCCATCTGGTGAGCCGCAAGGCCCAGGGCGGACGCTTGCAGGCAGATGTTTTCACTCGCAGCCCCGGTGTCATAGGCCGCCCATCGATTATGTTCGCCATTGCTAAGTTTGGAATCGTGGTCGGCGAAAGCCAGAATCAGCACGGGTGCGTTTCTGGCCCAGCGGCTGTTTCCGGGCACCAGGGTCAGCAGTGCCTGATCCCAGCTTTTACGATGCGTAAATTTGTTGCAAACCAGGTAACGCCAGGGTTGCTGGTTGAAACACGATGGTGCCCAACGCGCGGCCTCGAACAGACTTGTAAGCATTTCGCCGCTTAGCGGTCGATCCGGATTGATCGCTCTTGGGCTCCAGCGATTCGCCAGTAAAGGATCGATGTCACGCCGTGTCTCAGCAATTTTTGACTCCATCACGCCGATTCGACCGGGACCCGCAAACCTTTTTTCTCCAGCCGGGGAATAACCTCGTCTCTGAAATATGGGAACTCTTTCACGTAGTCGACAAATGAAAGTGTCGTGCCAGCAAAACCGGCCGCCGTAATTTTCTCCATTTCGTCTGCGATCGTGTCCGGATCACCAACAAGCGGGTACGTGCCATGGCCAGCAGCGAATCGACCTCTTAACATTTCCAGCGCCTCCGCTGGAAACGATTGCGCATGCATTCCCTGGAGCCGCATTAAATTTTCAACGGCATCCCAATCTGCCAGTTCGTCTGCGTAATAACGCAGATATTCTTCGGCTTCCTTCTTGCTTGGGCGACAAACCACGTGACTTAGTGTGACCGTTCCCGTGTTGCGGCCAATCTCGCTTGACTGTGTGGCAATATCGGCGACTTCGGCTTTGGACTGTTCCAGGTCGACAGAAATGCAAAACAAATAGTCCGCGTTCCGGGTAGCGAACATTCGGCCTTCCTTCGAGCCGGCAGCGTTCATGATCGGCGGCGAGCCATCGAAGGGGCGTGGAAAACCGTAAATACCCTTTAATTTGAAGAACTTGCCATTCCAGTCAAAGGGACCGTCGTGATCCCAGATGGCGCGAACCACATCGAACCATTCCTGTGCCAGCGCGTATCGGTCGGTATGCTTTTCCGGCAAATCGATGCCAAACGCGTCGTATTCGGGCTTGTTCCAGCCGGCGACGACGTTGAGGCCAAGCCGTCCCTTGCCAAGTTGATCCGCCGTCGCGAGCTGCTTGGCGGCAACGACAGGGTGGATAAACGCTGTGTGCACGGTTGCGAAGATCGTAATGTGCTTCGTGTGTGCAAGCAGTCCGGTCGCCCAGGTAATCGTCTCGAGTACGCTGCCATGAAAATCTGTTTCCCCGCCATATCCTATCCATCGCGCGATCGGCAACAGGAATTCGATGCCAGCGTCGTCTGCCATCTGCGCCAGCTTGATATTGTTCTCCCACGAGTTCACCCAGCGCTCCGGCGCTTTGGTTACGGACATGCCGCTGGAACAATTCGGTGAGAAAAAACCCAACTTGAGTTTGTTGTTGCTGGACATTCGAGAATTGGCAAGTCCCATCAGTTCAGTTCCTCTTCTTGTGATTGTCTAATCAATTTCGATCTGAGCTCGCTCAAAACTTCACATTCACCGCAAAGCGTTTGCGGAGCCGTGATAGTTTTCGGCATGCCTTCGATTACTCAACTGGGCTCGAACTAATTACGGGGATTTCATACTCGCCCAATAATTCGTTGAACTCTCGAAGGTCATTGTCGAGAATCGCGAACATATCTGATACAAGGCCGGACCACTGGTCCCGCAACTCCTGCGTGCGTAGTTCACTTCCTGCGGTGACGGGCGGGTCCTGATCGATAGCCCGCATGACATGGAGAATCTGCGTGCTCAAAAGGCGGCTCGGAAACGCGATCAGATCCTGCACGTTGTTGGGCAATTCCGGCTGCGGCACATGGATCTCCCATGCATTGATCTTTTCGATCAAGGCCTGACCAAGCGTTTTGAGTTGATCCACTTCATGTCTCATCGAGGTCGTATCAACAATAATGTTACTGACGTCTGCAGCCACCGAGCGCATGTGATTCGTCGCGCTGTGGACCTCGTTCACCATAGCGCCTAATTCGGACAGCAATTCCTGCTGATGATTCCAGGCCTGGGCAGATATTTCATCGCGTCTCGGGTCCGGTATAACTTCGAATGATTTCGTGATGCTCTCGCCGTTCAGCATCAGGCGCGCGTGGTATGTACCCGGTGCAACGCGATAGGGTCGAGTGCTGACATAACGGATCGTGTCCGATACTTCCGTGTAACGTTCAGTGCGCAAGTTCCAAATGTAGCGGTTCATACCCTTATTGGTGTCGAGCGAAGGCGACGGTGGTTCGCCAATGACGCCTTTCACAAAACCACCCTCATCTTCCTTTGCTGCTTCATTGCTGAAGCGTCGAATTACCGATCCGTTTTCATCCAGGCTTCGAGCGCCAACCCCGCCTGAGCCACCGTGAATCAGGACACGCATTCCCGACTGGATTTCCGCAGTATCTACCAGCGCGTTCCACGCAGACAGACCGACAAGCGGCAGCGCAGCTGACTCCTGTGGCGTCAGGTTAGTGGCAGCCGGAACGACGTTATCCTTTGCCGACACGGCAGCATATTCTGCCAACGAACCTTGTCGTAGTCGGCTGGAAATAAAACTGACGAGCTGACCTTCGCTTAAGTCCAGCTCCTGAGCGTTTTTGCCGATCGCAACGATCTTCCCGTAGCCGTCGCGCCCAGGCGTTATGGGGAACTCCACATCGAATACGTTACGCAGCATTCCGCTGCGCAGTTTCCAGTCAAACGGATTCAGCGAAGCGGTGTGGACCTGGACCAACACTTCGTCATCCTCAATGTCCGGCACATTGGTATCCCGAAGATCAAGAACATCGACATTTCCGTAACTCTCGTAACAGAGCGCACGCATGCTATTTGCCTGTTGAATGATCATGGTTTACTTGATTTCGTCGGTCGAAGCGATCGCGCGACCACCAAAATAGGCCTCTGAAAAACTTAATGATGCCAGTACCGATACGCCTGTTCAGTCCAGACCGAGGTCGAAACCCGCATTTTGCTCGACGGTCGAGAACGCGCGAAACGCGATCAGCGTTTCGGTTTCGGTAATGCCATCGATCTGTCGCATAAAACCGCTGACGACATCCGCAATCTGATCCAGCACTTTCACCTTTACGATTACGACCAGGTCGTAGCGACCGGTCACGGAGAACACCTCGCTGACACCTTTCATATCGGCGATCTCCTGAGCCAACTGGGGCGTCTTGTCCTTTTCTGTCTTTACCAACACGATTGCCGAAACCATTCACGCCTCCAGTTTTTCAATTCGTTTTGTCTTCGATTATTCATCGAACCTATTTCGAACGCAGTGCGTATCTCTGAATCTTACCGGTTTGGGTCTTTGGCAGTGCATCAACATATTCGACCTGCCGGGGATACTTGAATGGTGCGATCGCCTGCTTCACGAAGTCCTGCAGCTCCTTCGTCAGCTCGTCCGATGCGCTGTGGCCGTCGCTTAGCACCACGAAGGCTTTGGGGACATGTCCGCGATCCGCATCCGGCGCAGCGACGACGGCACATTCGGCAACGGCGCCATGACCCAGCAATGCCTCCTCAACCTCCGGGCCGCTGATGTTGTAGCCGGATGAGATAATCATGTCGTCGCCTCTCGCGACATACCAGTAGTGGCCATCCTCATCACGCCTGAATACGTCACCCGTCAGGTTCCAGCCACCTTTGACGTAGTCACCCTGGCGCGGATCATCGAGATACTTGCAGCCGGTCGGCCCGCGCACCGCCAGCAAACCTTCCTCGCCTGCCGGAAGTTCATTCAGATCGTCGTCAACGATCCGCACTTCATAGCCTGCCGTCGGAACGCCGGTCGACCCTGGTTTGTCGTCGTGACCCGTCGTCGAGAGAAAGATATGAATCATCTCCGTCGCCCCGAGGCCGTCGATCATCGGCACGCCGGTCTTCTCCATCCATTCCAGGTACACGGGTTTTGGCAAATGCTCTCCCGCGGAAACCGCAATGCGCAGCCCTGACATTTTGTCGACGTGCTCATCCGAGAGCATCACCTTGTAGGCTGTCGGTGCGGTAAAGCTGATCGTTGCGCCCATAGTCTGTATCGCATCGGCCAACACCGGTGGAGGCGCAGCCTCCAGCAAGATTGTGCTTGCGCCCGCGTGCAGCGGAAACGCCAATAATCCGCCAAGTCCGAATGTGAATGCCAACGGCGGCGAGCCGATAAATACATCATCCGGGGTAGGCTTCAGCACGTGTGTGCTGACCGTGTGGCACATGGACATCACATCCCGGTGAAAATGCATGCAACCCTTGGGCTTGCCCGTCGTCCCGCTGGTGAAAGCAATCAGCGCAACGTCGTCACTGGCGGTCCCGATGGCATCGTACTCAGCGCTAGCCGTTTCCATGCCCTCAAGGATCTCATCAGAAGTGATCAGCCGCTCAAACGAAATATTCTGTACTTCATCGATCAGGCGCGCATCGCTAATGGCGAATTGCACGTGGGCTTTTGCGACGATAGCCGAAAGCTCCGATTCACGGAGAAGAGGCATCGTGGGTATGGCAACCGCACCGCACTTGAGTACGGCCAGGTAGCAGGCCGCAAACAGGGGCGAGTTGGGGAACCGCAGCAGGACGCGATTGCCCGGAACGACACCGATCTCACTGACGAGATAGTTGGCGATGCGATTAACTTTTTCCTGTAACTGGCGATAGGTCCACGTATCGTCCTTGCCACGGATCGCCACTCGATCTCCGTTGCCGGATTGAACCTGCTTGTCGACCAGCTCAGCCGCACAATTCAGCTGTGGCGGATACTGCGTCTCCGGCAGCTCGAAGGTCAGTTCCGGCCACTCTTCCGGTGCCGGGAGATTATCTCGGGTAAACGTATCGGAATGAGCAGATGGATGCACTGTATCTATCCTTAAGTCCTTAATTCCTTAAGTAACCGAGTGTGTCTTCGAAAATTCCGCGTCCTCATACGAACGCGACTCCAGTATGTCGCGCAAGATTTCTACCGCATCAAGAATGTCGGTGTAACGCATGAATAACGGTGAGAAACCAAAGCGCATGTTGTCGGGCGCGCGAAAATCGCCGATGACACCGCGCGCAATGAGGTTCTGCATGATGGCATACCCGTTCTTGTGTGCGTAGGACAGGTGCGCACCTCTTTGACGAGCATCAGGTGGAGAACGTAATTCGAGTCCCTGGCCACTGCAGGTCTCCGAGACCAGCCGCTGAAACAGATCGCTCAGCGCAATGGCTTTCTCGCCCATGGCCTTCGGATCTGCCTCCAGCATCAGGTCGACGCCGGCCTCGAGGGCGGTCGCACTCAGTACGCCGGTTGTGCCGCACAAAAGACGGCGCACGCCATCGGCCGGTTCGAAATCGTCCGTAAACCTGAAGGGATCCGCGTGCCCGAACCAGCCACTAAGCGGTTGTGACATTTCCGCATGGTGTCTGTTTGCGGCGAATATGAACGCCGGCGCGCCGGGACCGCCGTTCAGGTGCTTGTAGCCGCAGCCGACAGCAAAATCCGCTTCGCTTTCGTTAAGATTGGTCGCCACGGCACCGGCAGAATGGCTTAGATCCCATACGATCAACGCCCCCGCCTCATGCGCGAGACGCGTAATCTCGGTCATCGGAAAAATTTCACCAGACACGTAATGAACGTGCGTGAGCACAACGACCGCAGTCTCTGCGTCGATCGCATCGGCAACCTCTTCGCGGGGCCTGATATCAACCTCAAACGCATTGCCCGCAAAACGCTTTAAACCGTCAAGCACATAGAGGTCCGACGGAAAATTGCCGGCCTCGGTGACGATTTTCGTCCGCTCGGGACGCAGGCCGCGCGCAGCGGCGACGGCTTTGAACAGGTTGACGGAGGTGCTGTCGCAGACCACCGTTTCTCCCTGCCCCGCGCCAATCAGTTTGCCGATCTTGTCACCGAGCCGCCAGGGAATGTCGTACCAACCTGCCGAATTCCAGCCGCGTATGAGCGCATTGCCCCACTCGTCGGCAACGGCGGCCGTCATGCGGTCCCGTGCACTGATCGTTAATGGCCCCAGCGAATTCCCATTCATATACACCAGGTCGTCAGGAATGAGGAAACGTTCGCGGAATGGCGCAAGCGGATCGTTTAAGTCCTTTTTGGACAGCATGTCATGATTAAGAGAGCTGTTCTGGATAGAGACAGTCACCGGGCCGTACGTCGCTTTATCATTTCGATCGGTTCTTTTTATCGTTGGTTCGCTGATGCCCGATTATTTCACAAATTCAGACGATAAGCTGAAGTCGACGACCGGAGCGATACCGGCAATATCGTCCGGTCGCTGGACGCCGGACCCGCCTTTATTCAGGATTTGCGGTCGTCAATCACCCGCACCGCTTTTCCTTCCGACCGAACCACCGTGCCGGCATCACCGACTTCGATCGTCGCGCTGACGCCAATGTAATCCTTGACGTCCTTGCGCAGGCGGCCCGCAAGTTCCGCGGCATCCGCTCCGGCCGCTTCGACGGTCTTTTCCACCTGGATGGTCACCACGTCCAGCCGACCGTCGCGAGACACCCGGATCTGATAATGCGGCGCGAGTTCGTTCACTGCCAGCACGCGCTCCTCGATCTGCGTCGGGAAGACGTTCACCCCACGGATAATCAACATGTCGTCGCTGCGGCCGGTAATTTTATCCATGCGCCGCATGGTACGCGCGGTGCCCGGTAGCAGCCGGGTCAGGTCGCGCGTCCGATAACGAATAATCGGCAAGGCCTCTTTCGTTAGTGACGTAAAAACGAGTTCGCCCATTTCTCCGTCTTCGACGGGCTCACCTGACTCGGGGTTGATGATCTCGGGATAGAAGTGGTCTTCCCAGATCGTTGGCCCGTCCTTGGTTTCGATGCACTCGTTCGCCACGCCCGGACCCATGACTTCTGACAGGCCATAGATGTCGACGGCATCCAGGCCGCAACGCTCCTCGATCTCCTTGCGCATCGCATCGCCCCATGGTTCGGCACCGAAAATGCCTACCTGGAGTGAGGATTTGGCGGGATCCAGGCCCTGGCGCTCGAATTCGTCCGCAATATTGAGCATGTAGGACGGCGTCAACATGATGATGTCGGGTTCGAAATCGACAATCAGCTGAACCTGTTTCGGTGTCTGCCCGCCTGACATCGGGATGACGGTGCAGCCGAGCTTTTCCGCCCCATAGTGCGCACCAAGGCCGCCGGTGAACAGGCCGTAACCGTAGGCAACATGCACTTTGTCGTCTGGCCCGCCGCCGCTCGCGCGAATCGATCGGGCAACGACGGTGGCCCATACATCGATATCGTTTTTGGTGTAGCCAACCACTGTCGGCTTGCCGGTGGTACCACTCGACGCATGAATCCTGACCACGTCTCGTTGCGGCATGGCAAACATGCCGAACGGATAGCTTTGCCGCAGATCGTCTTTAACGGTGAACGGGAAGTGCCGCAGGTCCGCCAGTGATTTCAGATCTGACGGAGCTACATCTGCCGCGTCACATTTGGCCCGATAAGGCGCGCAATTGTCGTAGGCATGCCCGATCGACCACTGCATTCGCTCGAGTTGCAAACTGCGCAACTCATCCAAACTCGCCTTTTCGATAGGCTCGAAGTCATCCGGATTAGGAACACGATTTACCACTTCGCTCTCCGATTAGTAGGTCAAAATTGTTTCAGACTGCTTGTTGGCTTCGACATCGGCGGCATAAAACCAGACGCGTTTCCTGCCGAACTGATGATACATCTCAAACTGGTCTGCGTAATGCCCGGAACGACTGCCATCGGGTCCGATGAACGCATTCTGGCCAGGGGGCGCGACTTCCCAGGCGACGATCGCATCACGATGCATGACGATCATGTTGTTCTCCGTGCCTCGATTCTGTTCGATGGGCGCAATCATCAGTTCTGCTTCACTCGCCTGGGGAATGCCGAGAAAATTCCGTGTAGAAAACGGTCGTTTCGCGATCGGCATCCTGAGGTCGGCCAGGACCTGGCCTTTGCGCTCTGCAAGATCTGTCAGCGCATCCCGCAGCGCCGTCAAGATGACGGAGTTGGCCGATTCGCCATTGAGGACATCGAAATCTGTACGTCCTTCCAGTGCATCGAATACTGCCTTGACGCCCGGCCCGATGTTGGTGCCGGCACCCGTTGGTTTAGCGGCGGTCGGATATCCGGTATCCGCGAAATAGGCATAGGCGTCGCCTAGATCATCGCTTAGAACGCGTTCGACAAGCTTGCCAACAAATGTCCTGAAAATCGCGGTTCCTGCTTCGTCGTAGAAGCCATCTCCATCATCGTCCCGTGAGAAGCGATTCCAGTCTTGCAGCAGCTCATTCGCTTCGCGCAGGCGGGCGTTGTCGGCCCCGGAAACGGCGTCATCAATGAGCGGCAGGAAATAGCGTGCGTAGATGTCCGCGTATGAGCTCTTCTCGATTACCGACCAGGCCTCCTCCGCGGTAAACTGATCCTGCGCCGACAGCGCCTGCTGAAGAGTCTCGACGCGGTCGGCGGCAGACCAGTTATAGAAGAAGAAGTCCGGGTTCATGACGCCATGCCCGGGCTTGTTATTCCAGTTCGCCAAAAAATTTGAAACCGGATTCAGCACGTGCGGATTGGCGACATCGACTGGCTGTCGGCCGGTCCAGTCCATGGAGCCATCGCCATTGGCAGGAAAGCGGTTGTCATGGCCCGCGACCCGCTCGGGAAACTGCCCCCCGTGAAAGTAACCAATGTTGCCGTCTACATCAGCGAAGTACATGTTGACGTTGATCGCGGACTTCTCCGCTTCGGCTTTCCACGCATCGAAATCGGGCGCCCAGGTTGCATACAGCCACGCGAGCAGCGTATCGAGCTCCCCGCCGTCCCAGGCCCGGTGCTTGGCATAGGCAATACCTGCATCGGTATCCATTTGAATGATGGGGCCGTGAACGGAACGGTAAACATCAAATTCCACAGCGGCTGATCCGCGTACCTTGATAATCTCTGCGCGATGCGACAGGTCAACGTACTGACCCTTGTAAAAATACTGCCCCGGGTCCCGCGGATTTATCTGCTCGGCGAAGATGTCAACAATATCACTCGCACCCCAGGTACTGCCCCAGCCGATGGTGCTGTTGTGACCGAACATCACCATTGGGTAGCCGAATGGCGTGTTGCCAACGACATCGATTCCTGCGCCGTGCATGCCGACCGAGTAAACGTAGGAAGGACTGAACCAGCCAAATTGCGGGCCATTGACCAGGATTGAACCGCCCTCAACCAGTTTCTCTTTCCCAAGGATGTAGCAATTACTGAAGCCTGCGGTTACGGGCGTATCGAAAAGGTTCCGGGTCAACGCGACAGGAGCGTATTCGGAGTACTTAGACGCGAGGCTATCCCGTGCCGGTCGCGACCAGTCTGCTCGCGGAATCGTTGTCGGCGCATTGTCGGTAAACCTCGGATTTAGCAGATCGAACAGCTGGCGCGCAGCTGCTTCACCGTGTTGCGCCACTAGCGCGTTCAAGATCGCGGCGTTCTCCAGCTCGGTATTGAAATCGCCATAGCGATTGTTCATCGTTCCGATGAAGATCATCGCAACGTCGTAATCGGTCCATTCCGTCGGCGAGAATCCGATGTCGATAAACTGCTTCGGTGTCAGTTCATCCGGTGAATTCGCGATCTCAGCAAGCCAGGCGTTAAGCCCGGCTGCATAACCGCTGAATACATCTCTATCCTTGTTCTCGAGTGCTGCCAGCTGACGCCGAATCGATGCCGGATCGAACAGTGTGCGCGCGTTCTTGTCGTAGTCGAGGTATTCCGCGCCGAGGACTTCTGCAACAGTCCCTTGCGTGCTGCGGCGCGCCATCTCCATCTGGAACAGGCGATCCTGTGCGATCGAATAGCCGTAACCGTAGTAGAGACCGTAAATCGTGTCAGCGTAGATATGCGGCGTGCCGTAGTCGTCGCGGACCACACGCACTTCATCGATAAGCTGCGGGCGATCAATCGAAGTACATGCGCTGATGAGGAAGGCCGCGACAATGAGTAGCGTGATCTTCACAGGCTTATCTCCCCAAGAAAAAGGGTGCGCAAGCGCACCCTTTGTTTGTTCACCGTAATTTATCGACTATCGCCGCCGATCAGTCAATGTGCCGATTGACCGTCACACCGAACGTGCTCGGCGCGCCCCACACGCCAATTCCTCCAGGGCCGATGACGTACATGTGCGAGATATAGTCCTCATCCGTGATGTTCTTGCCCCAGACTGCCACATCCCATTTCTCATCCGGCGATGTCCAGCCTAAACGGGCATCGATAAGGTCATATTCGTCCTGAATAATTCGGTCGTCGACAAAGTCCGTTCTTTGCTCATCGGCATGCGTGAACTCGAGCCGGAAATCCAGGTCGCCCGACGTCATTGGCATGTCGTAAATGAACGCAAAGTTATAGGAGTTTTCCGGCGCCCGAGTCAGCGTCTTGCCTGATGCGTCAATCGTACCTGCTGATACCTCGAAAATCAGATCCGAGGTTTCAGTATCGAGATAGGCATAGTGCCCGGCCACGCGAAACTGGTCCGTAATGAAATAGTTGATTTCCAGTTCGAGGCCCTTGATCTCTGCCTCGCCGACATTGGTTGTGACAAATGTGCCGAACGTCGAGTTTGGAACCGGTCCGAAGCGAACGACCTGGAGATCTTCATAATCCGTGTAAAACAAAGTCGCGTTCAAGCGCAACGTGTCTTCGAGCAAATCGCCCTTAAGGCCGAACTCGTAATTGATCGCCGTCTCCTGGTCAACAGGCGTTGAAGCGCTGGATTCGACACCTTGCGAACCGGCGAAGCCGCCGCTCTTGAAGCCCTTGGAAATAGAGCCAAACATCATGACCGAGTCATTTGGAAAATACTGCACTGCCAGTTTCGGCGAAAAGTCGCTCCAGTCATCTGATGGCTTCACCTCGAATGCCTCGGCGATGATCGCAAGACTACCGCCGACACCGCCACACGCCGCGAAGTTCTCGAATTGAGTTCCAATGATCGACGGATCGTTGTCCGCTACCAGCTGACAATTTACGGATTCCGCCGTGTAGTCCTTCTCGTCGACCGTATAGCGTCCGCCAAAAGTGACACGCCATTGATCGTTTACCTGCCAATCCGCCTGTGCGTATGCCGCATAGCTGGTCGTCTCGTTCGCTGTGCGAGCATATTCGTTGCCAATAATTGCCTGGCTACCGACGTCCGTAATTCGGAATGGCAAAGTGGGATCAGCATACGTACCCGCTTGTGTGATTCTGAATATCTCGGTGCGGTCCGTGTCTTCGGTAAAGAAATACAATCCAGCCGTGTATTCAATATCTCCGCCCAGCGACGATGTCCAGCGGAATTCCTGTGAGAACGTGTCGATATCTTCAACGATGTCATCGATGACTTCATCGAACGGCAAGCCGAGACCGCCCAATGGCGCCCCGACGGATAACATCTCCCAATCGGTCTCCGAATGACGAAAAGCGGTAATCGAAGTCAACACACCGGTGTCGAATTCAAAGTCTCCCTGCGCGCTGATGCCGTTAGCCATGCGCTTGGAGAAACCCGGGCGTGACGATGCATTCTGACGCGGACCTGTAATGCCGTTCTGCGCAAGTATTGCGCTGAGCGGCGCATTGTCGACTACTGGTGTTCGACCCATGTCGTCGCGATCGTCTTCCATCCAGTCAGCAGAAAAAAGCCATTCCGATGAATCTCTTGTGTAACGAATCTGGCCGCGAACAGACGTCTGATCTTCGTTCTGCTGATCCTTGTTCAACACAAGATTGCGGACATATCCGTCATGTTCGCGGTGCGTCGCGGAAATCTTGGCCGAGACGTTTTCACTCAACGGCCCGCTGACCAGACCCTGATAGCGAAGAATGCCTTCGTTCCCTGCCGTTGCCCCAACTTTTGCATAAAACTCGTCGGATGGCTTCGACGATATGACGTTTATCGCGCCACCAATTGAGTTTCGACCAAAAAGTGTGCCCTGTGGTCCGCGCAGGATCTCGACGCGCTCCAGGTCAAACATGTCGAAGTTAATACTCGCGCCGCGGCCGATATAAACACCGTCCAGGAACAACGCCACAGAGTTGTCGAGCCCGGCGCCATCGTCGGCTGAACTGATTCCACGCATCGAGAGAGTCGCCTGGCCTGGAGAGAACTCGGCATAGGCCAAACCCGGTGTATGTGCGGCAATGGTGGCCGCATCGAATATATCCGCCTTGATCAGGTCTTCAGCACCGATTGCTGTTACCGCAACGGGTACGTCTTGCAAATTTTGCTCGCGATGCGTGGCCGTGACGACAATTTCTTCAAGCTGTTGTGCGTTGACCGGTAGCGCCAACGTCAGCAGTGCTGCGGATGTCAGAGACAATCCGGCAATAGTTTTATTCCCAAGCATGTTGTGTTCCCCCGAAGTGAACAATGTCTGGATCGCTTACTGCGAATATTTTATGGTTGAAATAATCTTGCTTAAAATGATACAAACATTTTTGACAAATAGATAACTCTGTATCAGGTCAAGTGAATACCGTTCAGGCAAACCATTCTTACATCAATCAATTAGCATTTTTTTGTCGCAGGCGAAACTGCGATGAATACCTATGGTCGCGCAGTGAATTCGAAAATCCTCTCAAACTCGGCTGCAATCGCAAGCAAATGGCGGTCCGATCTTTCGGGGCCATCGATCTCGATTCCAACCGGCAAGCCGTCGGCCGTCAGGCCGACAGGCAGGCTGATGCCAGGCAATGCGGCAATACTTGCCGGGTCAGTGTTGTGGATATAGGTCGGGAACGTTGGCACCTGCGCTCCGTTGAGCTCGACCGTCTGCAAACTGTTTTCGATCGGCCTCGCGGGTAACAACGTCGTCGGAAAAATCATCGCATCGAGATCAGACGTTGCGAAATACGCGGCAAAGACCTCGCGCATCTCGGCACGCGCCGCCAATGCGTCCGCATACACTTCTTCGGGTATCTGGCCGTCGCTCAGCAGCGACCCGAAAAGACCCTGCACATCGGGACTCCCGGCAGCGTCCGCAATGGCCGCAATATCCTTGCCCGTGGAATACTCGTCGAGGTACGCCGGCAGATCCGTCATCACTTCATAAAGCGCAATGGGAAACGCGCTGCGTGCCAGTAATTCCTCAAGGCCCGGAGGATCTGTTTCTACCAGCGTTACGCCCGATTCGCGCAGCTTCGCCACCGCAGCTTCGATAACGACACTTGCCTGTTCGTCGACGTTGTCGAAATAATAAGCCCGCGGAATACCGAGGCGAATATCGCCAGCAGATAGTGCCGCCATGGTTTGTCCGCCCGGATCAACAACCTGATCCATGACGACAATATCCGCGACGCGTCGCCCGATGAGTCCTACGGTATCTCGCGTATGTGAAATCGGCGTTACCGCGGTCGAATCGTAGCGATCCGTGCTGGGACGAAACCCGACTATGCCCGTTAACGCAGCCGGAATCCGGACTGACCCGCCCGTATCCGTGCCAAGTCCGGCCGGGACCAGTCCAGCTGATATCGCAGCGGCCGTGCCACCGCTGCTGCCACCCGGAAACATTGTCAGGTCATAGGGATTCGCAACCGATCCAAACGTCGCGTTGTCGCTGGTGATGCCAAATGCCAGTTCATGCATATTGGCTTTGCCAATGATTATTGCCCCGGCTTCCCGCAGCGCCGCGACGACTCCGTTGTCTTCGTTCGGAACGAATTCTGCCAGGCCGGGTGTTCCGGCGGTGTTTCGCATCCCGGCAACGTGAATATTGTCCTTCACCACGAGAGGAACCCCGTGCAGCGGTCCGAGTACGTTGCCTGCCTCGCGTAGCTCGTCGAGTTCCCGCGCCCGATCAAGCGCCCTGTCGGCATCAATGATGATGTAGGCATTCAGTCCTCGCGCCGCGTCTGATCGCCTGAGTAACTCAGCAACGATCTCGGTACTCGTGGTCTCACCGGCCTCCATCATCGCGACCAGGTCTGAGATGCCGGGATAAGCCGGGATTGGTTTCATTGTCGCTTCCTCGGCACAGGCTGACAGCAATGCCGTGGCGGCCAGCAGGAAAATTCTTTTCACTTTTTCTCTCCCAGTTCACTGCGCACAACCTGTGCGGAATAAGCTGCACGATCGATATCGCCTCTCGCACTCTTGTCCATCATTGAGACCACGATAGTCACCGCAAACGCCGCAGCCACGGAGAACAACGTGGGATACGCGTATGGGAAAATGGCTACCTCGTTGCCCAGGACGTTGACCCAGACCGTTGGGCTTAGCAAGACCAGCACCAAAACAACCGTGAGTCCGGTTACGCCGCCGGCGATAGCGCCCCGGGTGGTCAGTCCTTTCCAGAACAGTACCAGGAAGATCGCCGGAAAATTGACACTCGCGGCAATCGCAAGCGCGATCGTGGACAATACGCCGACATTGATGTTCCTGAAGAACACGCTCAGGCCAATAGCCGTCGCGCCAATGATTATCGTCGCCCACCGGGTCACAGACACCTCGTCCGCATCGGAAATCTCGCCCTTGCGAACGACCCGGGAGTAGAAGTCATGTGCGACTGCCGCAGAGGCGGACAACAAGATTCCTGCGACCACGGCCAGAATTGTTGCGAATGCCACCGCTGCGATCAGGCCGAAAAAAACTTCGCCGCCGACCAGTCTCGAAAGGTGAATCGACACCATGTTCGCACCGCCGGTGATCTGACCGGACTCGCTGACATAATCCGTCTCGCCGATGAGCAGCGCGATTGCACCAAAACCGATGATGACGATCGCGGCCTGAAAATAGCCGATAATCACAACAGCGTAACCGATCGACCGTCGCGCCTGTGCTGCATCGGGAACTGTGAAGAAGCGCATGAGCACGTGGGGCAGCCCAGCCGTGCCACAGACGAACGCCAGTCCCAGCGACAGGACGCTGATTGGGTCATCATAGAGTCCACCTGGCATAAAAATACCCTTGCCTCGCGGATGTACTGCGGCGGCCCGATCGAATAACGCATCGAGGCTGAACCCGAATTCAGCAAGAATCAGGAGTAAAAGCGCTGTCCCGCCGCACAGCAGAAGCACTGCCTTGGTTAGCTGTACCCATGTCGTCGCAAGCATTCCGCCAAAAACGACGTAGACAGTCATCAACGTTCCCACGATCAGTACGGCGGCGAGGTAAGGAATATCGAACAATGCTTCGATCAGCGATCCGGCACCCACCATTTGTGCGATGAGGTAAGGAATGGCGACGGTCAGCGTACCGACTGCGGCAAGGACGCGTAGCTTCTCCGGATGGAGCCGGTACGCAACGACATCGGCGAATGTAAATTTGCCGAGGTTACGTAGCCGATCAGCGAAAGCGAACAGCAGGAATGCCCAGCTAACCGTAACGCCCGCGGTAAAGAGCATTGCATCGGACCCGCCTATGAAAGCAAGGCCGGTCAGGCCCAGAAACGTCGCGGCGGACATAAAATCTCCGGCGAGCGCCAGCCCGTTCTGAAACCCGGTAATTTTCCCACCGGCGGTGTAGAACTCCCCTGCCGAGTGGGTTCTCTTCGCGGCCCACCACGTAATGAACAGGCTTAACGAAATGAAACCGACAAATACGACGATTGCACTGAGATTCAGACCCGAACCCATTACTAATTCCGCCATTTGGCGAAAGTATTCTCTGCTTCAAGCCTGTTTATGACGCGTACATAGATCATCGATAACGCGATCGACAAGGCGATAATGGAGAAGCCCATTACCAGTCCCCACGGCATTACACCGCCAGGAAACGGGGCCGCCAATTTTTCCGGCAGATAGACTCCCGCGATGCCGAATCCCAGGTAAACGCCAATTATCAGGCTCGAAAAACTCCAGCGCAGGCGGCTGCGCGTAGCGAGCAATTGCTGAAAGGCAGGATCGTCAGTTATTTCTGCTTCGACGCCCATTTGGCCCCCTTAGTTATAAATTATTGTCGTTGGCGAGCTCGTTAGCCAGCGAGGGAAGATCTGCAGCGATTTTCCCGAGAATGGCTACGCGTGCGGTATCCGGCGCCGACTCCGGATCCTGTCTCAGTGCAGTTACCTCATCTACCGTAAACGGCGCAAAGGTCGCCGGCAATTGATCTGCGCTGAAGCTTTGCAACAGCCAGTTCATTAACTCAGTGATTTCGTTGTCACCGAGCGCAGAGTGTGCGACGCCCGGCACGCGAATGAGGAACTCCCGGCCCTCGGGGGAATGAAGAAAGTAGCCAACGAAGTCCTTCATCGGCGGCACCCTGCCCGCGAAGCCCTCAGCTTGTGGCAAATGGCAACCCTGGCAGTGCAACATGTAATTTACGTGTGCACGCTCGTCATCAGCTACCGAATGCGCACCGGCCAACAACAACGAAAGAACGAGTAGCCTGCGGATCACGGCCATCCGTCGCCGTACTTTGTCACCAAAGTTTTGCGAATTTCGCCGGCCGCCGCAGGACCCTTTGATGTAACACCTGACTGAACATTGGTGACTTCTTCGGCAGTAAACTCGTCAACATCTGTAGCGTCTTCATCGCTTAGTTCGAAAACAATATAGTTCAGTACCGATGCAATATCCTCAGCCGACATTGCTGCACTGTTGCCCGGCATCACGCCGAAATATTGAGCGGCATCGACGGTGATGTTGCCCATCAGGCCGTAAGATGTGACGGTAATCAGGTAGTCACGCCCGCCATCCAGCTGTGCAATTGCTGCTGCCCGGCTTCGGATCCGCGGGAAAGCCCCGGGTATGCCGGCGCCGTCCGGCAGATGGCAGGCAGCGCAGGTTGCATAAGCGCCAGCATCGTAGCTGTTTTGGTCCTGCGCACTCACAGGACCGGCGGCGGACACGCCGTAAACCGCGACCAGTGCGGTTACGAAGATCTTCATCAGTCTTCCAGGGCCGCGCCGATGACGATTGCCGTTGAGCAATGATAGGTCGCGCTTGATGTTCCAAGACACCAGTTGAGATCGTTGGCAACGCGCGGATTGTAAATCGGGCGGTCACCTTCGTTTCTCTGGCACAGACAATTGCCACAGGAAGCCTTACCGCAGCAATCATTGTAGGAAATGATGTAGTTCTTGCCGTCGACCGGATTCTCGCAAGTCCCGATCCATGTAATCGGCGACATTTCCGTGCCTGGCGGACAGGAATTCATCGAACCGCCACAGCAGTCGCATAGAAAACCGTCAATCGCGCAATAGCGCCAGTAATCACAACTCGCTGTATCGCCTTCTTCCAGTGGTGCCGGCGTTCCGCTTTCCTGCGAACGCGCCACGGGAAGCAACGGAACCGTTGCCGCGCCGCCAACAATCGCCCCGGCAAACTTGCCGAGAAACCCGCGTCTTGAGGTTCGCTGCGCGATGCCGCGTGTTGTGTACTCAGCGGACTTATCAAGCCATCCATCTATCCATTTCATATTCAACATCCTTAAGATTTCCTAATTCGCGCCATGCAATAAGAACGGCGTCTCGGCACCAAGGCCAGTTAGCGTTCGCAGATAATCGCCACTTTCTACATTGTAGATATCGACCTCGAGATTGACGTTGGTTGTGGCCAGTAACGGGTCATCGTCGCGCGTCAAACCGATCGAAATTGCCGGCAACTGTAATTCAATCCGATCAACACGCTCTTCTGATTCCGGATCGAAAACCCAGACTTCCGTGCCGGGGTCTTTATGTGATCCTTCGTAGCCGTCCGGATGCATCAGCACATAAATGTGTCCGCTCGAATCCGTTCCGGTCACCGCAATGCCGCCTGGACGCCAGCCGCCCTCTTCATCGCCGATCAGTGACCACGGGTCACCAACTTCCAGGGTTTCACCGTTCATGTCGACCGGAACCATGCGCCCGAGAAACGTGGGAAAATAAGCTACGCCATCAACCATCGCTGCTTTTTCCATCAATGGGTCGTTGTTGGCATCGAAGAAAACCTCCGTCCTTGCAGACGATGCCTGTTCGCCGTCTTCGTTAAGCTGCACACTCATCATCGAACCGTCGGTACAAATGGAGGCGAAAGCGCGACCTGCCATTGGGTAAACGAGCGAACAACCCGGAGTAGGCACTTCGTTCAGAACCTCCCGGTTGACGATGTCAATGAACCGGTCACCGATGTTGCCGGCGTGAAGTTATAGATCAGGGCTATCTTTTCATCATCGACCAGCTGCACGTTGTAGTTATTCGGCATTCCACTCAGGCGTTTGGGCGGCATAACCACCTCATCGACAGGCGACAGCGTTTGCTTGTCCCAGATCGTCAACATTGCAGTCTCATGCCTCGTGTGCCGCGCGAATAAAACGTCTCCGAGACGTACATCTCCGGTCGTGACTTCGCCTGTGAAATTGTGAATGAAGCTGCCGTCGCATCCCCTTTATCCGGCTTGCCGGATTGTCCGAATCAGCATCAACAACGATGTATTTGCCGTTGCTCATGTGAAAGAACGCCCCGTCCTGAATAATCATCCAGTGTGGCGGCCAGGTGTCAGGCAAAGTCCTGATCACGCCGGCCGGTTCTGGCTGAATCTGCCCGAATGCGGTTCCCGCGAAAAACAAAGTAAGGAGTATTAGTTTCTTCATAATGTTATGCCGCTGCATTAATGATCTTGATTGATGTATATGCCGCCAGGCCTTCTTCGGCAAATTCGACGCCGAGCCCGGAGCATTTGATTCCGCCAAATGGTATGTGCGGTGCGATTTCGCCGTGCTTGTTGATCAACACTGTACCGGCTTCAAGGCGCGCGGCGACCCGGGCCGTCTCTTCCTTGTCACTACCCCAGACAGACGCGTCCAGGCCGAAATCCAGCGCGTTGGCGCGGGCAATGGCGTCGTCCAGATCTGTATAGGTGATGATCGGCAGCACAGGCCCAAACTGCTCTTCCGTCGACCAGTCGCACACCGTCTGAAATGCCTGTCACAAAGGTGACCGGATAGAAGTAATTTGGGCCGCCCGTGGGCTCACCGCCAAGAACGCATTTTCCACCATGCGCTTTCGCATCTTCCACCAGTTCGACGACCCGTTTGACCTGCCCTTCAGTTCTGTACCGGCCCGAGCAAACTGGCTTCTTCCATGCCGTCACCCATCGGTATATTGCCGGCGAATCCGACCAGGGCATCTACCGTGGCATCCAGATCGTCTTCATGAACATACAGTCGCTTGAGCGCGGCGCAGGTCTGTCCGGAATTGTTCATGAAGGCGCCGAAGATATACCTCGGCCCACCTCGCGGGGTCCTCGCCTCGAGCACGATGCCCGCATCGTTGCCGCCGAGCTCGAGCGTCACGGGTTTGACGGTGCCTTGCCGCAGTCGCCATGACGTTCTTGCCAGTTCGATCGATCCCGTGAATACGATTTTGTTGCCCTCGGATGACCGGTGAGTTCCGCACCCAACTCGTCGCCACCGGAGATGACATTGACAAGGCCTGGCGGCAGCACTTCGTTAATCAATTCGACCATGCGCAGCGTGCTCAACGGCGTGTATGGCGATGGCTTGATAACAACCGTGTTGCCAGTGCGTATACCTGGAACGATATGCCAGATCGCAATCATCAGCGGCCAGTTCCACGGCGTGATCGAACCAACGACACCGAGCGGAACACGCTTTTGCGTGACATGACGTTCATTGCTGTCTTCGATGATTTTGTCCGGCAAGCTGAGCGTTCCTGTATAGCCTGCCCAACCTGCCGCCCCACCCAGTTCGAAGTTCGAGCCGAGGCCGCCCAGTGGCTTGCCCTGTTCCTTGGTGAGTAGAGTGGCCAGCTCCTCGGCATGCTCGGTGCAGACGCCGGCGATTGCGTTACAGGCGTTGACTCGCTCTTCGTCGCTCGAATAGCGCCAGGATTCATAGGCCTTGGCTGCAGCAGCGACGGCCTGGTCGAGGTGTTCTTTGGTGCCGACTGGCGCCTGGCCCACCACTTCTTCGGTGTTGGCGGGATTTCGAACATCAACGTAGGAATCCGCGGAAACCGTTTTGCCACCTATTGTCATTTCATACTTCTTGCTCATCATGCACCTCGTTTCATATGTCTAAATAGTTCTCGGCGAGCTCACAGGCTGATGACAGTATCATCGGCGTCAGCTCGCGCGCCGTTTCTGTTTCGTGTCGGGTATGCACCCAACCAACGTAGGTAAAGCCGCGCGCCAGGAAATGGAGCGGTAATGATTCCAATTCTTCATCGCTCAATTGGCGATGCTTTCGATAACCCGCGATCAGCGCTTCCTGCGCCTGCTCGAAGTAGGGTTCACTCCGAATAAAATAGAGTGATGTTGCCAGCTCGAACAAATGCCAGCCGAAACCGGCATCGTCGAAATCGATGAGACGCACATCTTCACCGTCGATCATGACGTTCTCCGGTGCGAAATCGGCGTGAATCATGCTGTAATTGTGGGGGGACTTAGGCAACTGGCTGAGCTCAGCAAACACCTTGTCGCGCCCGCGAACCAGTAAGTCAGTTTCGGTTTTCGACGCGGCGTCCAGCTTCCAGAACTGGCCCCAGAATGGATGCTCGCCTGCGAGCCCCTCGGCGTCCCAGGCGTGTCGTACGAATCCCGGTGGCAGTTGCCAGGACGTTGCCTGGTTGTGGACGCGCGCCGCAAGCTCACCGAGCGCCTGGTAAGTGGCATCAACGTCGGCTTCGTCGGCAACACCTTCCTCGACGGACCCCAACTGCTCGCCGTCAATCCACTCGAATAAGTCGATCTGCAGCTCACCCGGCAATCCGTCGGCCGAGTAGTCAACGAACAACTCCCCCGAAGCAGCCGGAATGACGTCAGGCACCATAACGCCAGCATCGGACAAGGCCTGCATCCACTGCAGTTCGGAGCGCAATTCGTCGTCCGAGTGGTAGCCGTGGCGATGCAGACGCAATGCCGCCTTGAAGCCATCATTTTCGACGCGAAAAACTGCGTTCTCACGATGCTTGATCAGATCGAGAGTCGCTCCCTCGATATTCCAGCGAGACAAGGCGTCGCGGCCGGCTTCCTCGAGGCGCTTCACCTGGCTTCCGGATCAATGTCGAAGAAATCGGTCATGCAGCCGCCAACACGTCATCTAGCGTTGAAATCATCAGATCGGCGTTGTCTTTCGAAAAACATAATGGCGGCCGCAGTTTAGAACGTTGTCGTGTTCGCCGATCTTGCTCATCAAAACGCCATTGTCGCGCATCCTGTTAACGACTTTCTTTGCTGCGGCAGCATCTGGTTCCTTCGTTACCCGGTCGGAAACCAGGTCAATTCCGAAGAAAAGTCCTGAACCCCGTACGTCACCGACGATGTCGTGCTTCGACTGCAACTTCGTGAATTCCGCCAGGATGTAGTCGCCCACCTGCGCCGCGTTATCGACCAGGCCTTCGTTGTCGATAACGTCGATAACAGCGCGTCCCACCGCGCAGGAAACCGGATTGCCTCCAAACGTGTTGAAGTACATTTCGTGCCGACGGTAGTTATCGAGCAGTTCGCCGCGCGCGACGACACCGGAAATCGGATGCCCGGCCCCCATGGGTTTGCCCAGCGTCAGGATGTCCGGGACGATGCCGCTCCACGTATGTCCCCACCATCTGCCCGTGCGACCAAATCCTGACTCAACTTCGTCAGCGATATAGAGGCCACCGGCCGCGCGCACGTGACCGAATTGTTTTCTCCATGTAACCGGCGGGAATATTCGGCAGGCCCTCATTCGCGAAAATCGGACAAACCAGCATGCCGGCAAATTTGATTCCGGCCGACGCGAACGATTCGATAGCCTGTTTGACTTCGTCGGCATAAGCGTCCGCCGGCCTCTCCATCGAGATCATTTAGCGCCCGATAGGAATCCGGCCACGGCACCATGCGGATATGTTCTCCGTAGCCGCCAATAGGTTCGAATATGGAGCTCAATTGCGCCACTGCGGTC
>CAWKOQ010000019.1:0-37580 GCA_963850825.1 uncultured Gammaproteobacteria bacterium
TGAACTTAATAACAAGAACAACAATCGGGATTCACCACATGGCATCCTCTCTTACACTCGCGGACAACGCGCGAGTACGTTACGTCACGGGCGCTATCATGTACTTCGCCCAGGGCGTTCCGCAGGGCCTGCTGGCAATCGCCATACCGGTGTGGCTGGCTAGCCAGGGCGTCGACGCCGGGGACATTGGTTCTTATCTCGCCGTCATCGTATTGCCCTGGGCCTTCAAGCTGGTCACCGGCCCATTGATGGATCGCTACGAATTTCTGCCCATGGGAAGAAGAAGGCCATGGGTGCTCGGCGCGCAACTCGGTCTGTCGCTTTCATTGCTGGCGCTCATGCTCATCGAGCGCCCCACCGAACAGATCGGCCTATTGATGATTGTTGGCGTGCTTATCAACAGTTTCGCAGCAACCCAGGACGTCGCGGTCGATGGCATGTCGATCGACCTCACGCCGGTCAGGGAGCAGGGCCGACTCAATGCCTTTATGAGTTTCGGCAAGGCCATCGGCTGGGCCTCAACAGCTGCCGTATCGGGCGTGCTTCTTACCACCGTGGGTCTGAAGACGACCGCGATCATCGCGTCGGCCGTTGCAGCGCTCGCTCTCTTGGACACGCTTTTTGTTGTGGAGCGCGAGGGCGAACGCACTTTGCCATGGACAAAGGGAACGGCAGCATCCGTGCATCGCGCCGATACTTCTTTCCGCGCGGTCTTCAAGGAGCTCAACAATGTTCTTTGGGTCCGAACCAGCCTGGTTGTCATGGCCATCATGTTCTTCTACGGTTTGGTGTACGGCTATGGCCAGGCGCTGATGCCAATCGCCGCGGTGAACCTCTTCGGCTACACGACACCACAATGGTCGCAGCTGGTTGCCATGATGGGACTGATCGGTGCCGTTCTCGCGCTTGCGCTTGGCCCGGCAATCGATCGCATGGGCGCAAAGCGCATGCTGTTATTGGCCGTCTCACTACTCGCTGTTCACGCATTCCTGCTCGCGCAGACTCAGCACCTGTGGCAGAACACACTCTATGTCCGGTCGATGCTGTCGATCTGGGTAATGATGCTGCCAGTAATGATGGTCGCGAGCGTCGCATTGGCTATGGCAATCTGCAAAAGCGTCAACTCGGCAACGCAATTCGCCATCTACATGTCAGTCGCCGACCTCGGGCATTCGGCCGGATCAAAAATCTATGGAATGACTGCTGAAAAATCGAGCTACGTTCAGTCCTACACTTTGCTCAGCGCAATAATTGTCGCGATGATCATCGTGCTCTTGTTCCACAGACACCACCATCATCGCGAATCCGAACAACATGGCACAGGATCACGCGACAAAAAACGCGAAGGTCCGAGATTCACGATCGGAGTCGGTGGCAACCAAGCCGGCATTTTTTGGTCGGGCGCCATGCGCTGCCCAAAATGCAGAGCGGACATGGAACAGATCGAATACGAAGGCACAGAGGTTGACCGCTGCACCATCTGCCATGGCATCTGGTTCGACGCGGGCGAACTCGATGTCATGAAAGTGCAAGCAGGCGGCAGCCGCGATTGACACCGGGGATAAGAAAGTGGGTAAACAGAGCAATACCATCGATCGCTATCAATGTCCAAGATGCGGTGGAGGAATGGTTCGGGTCGTCAATCCGGCACAACCTCACATCTGGTACGAGACCTGCAGTTCGTGTCATGGATCGTATCTGGATGCCGGCGAATTGCGGGATCTCTCCACGATGACAATTTCCGACTTCTTCAAGGATCTCGTCGCGCCGGAACGTAAATAGCCGCGCCGGTGCAGTTCGCGATAGCTGTTTGAAAGGAATGGTGGCCCACTCGAAACAACCAAGGCAACTAAGGGGTCGAACTGAAAAGTGGGGTCGAACCGCAATTTCACAAACAACAATGGGGTCCAACAAGAATGGTCCCGCGTGACATAGCGATCTGAAAACTGGCAACGGGGCTGACGGGCATTCCCGCAACTAAGGGGTCGAACCGATTTTTTTATCTGACCAGACTCGGCCTGCCATTCACGCAAAGCGTCGATTAATTCGGTTCGACCCCTATTTTCGATGTTGAATTGGATACCTGCGTTCAAGCTTGATACTGATATGAGCAACTACAGAAATCTGGGGCAATATTTGGACGGAATTCGACAGCGAGAAGCTGTTCAAACGGCCATGCGAGAAGAGGGGTTGTTGCAATGAATCACAATCCTGGTCGGTAGTCGCAACAGTTACGCGAGCTTACTCGACGACCTGAACGCCTCTCCAAAATGCTACGCGTCCGGCGATTTGTTTGGCGGCGTCTTTGGGATTCCCGTAGTACCAGGCGGCATCGGTATTTTCAGTGCCGTCGACGTCCAGCGTGTAATAGTTAGCGGTGCCCCTCCATGGGCAGAAGGAGGTTTTATTGCTGGGCTTCAGGTAAGACTCATCGACCGAGTGCAGGGGAAAGTAATGATTGCCCTCGACAACGACTGTGTCGTCGGACTCCGCTATCACTTCGTCTTTCCAGGTTGCTTTCACGGTCGGATCGCTCCTGTCGCATTTGTTTATGAATGTTGTAAAACCGGTTGGACAAATCTTCCTGATCTAAACATATCAGGACTGCGAATGAGGTCGGACCTCCGTATCGCGATAAATATAGTGTGTATTTACCGTAGATAGCGCCCATATAGCGGCTTAATTCGGAGATTCTCGTCTCGAAACAACCGATTTTTGGGCGCATTAAAAAAGGAGATGGGGACATTCCTGAATTAGCACGTTAATACGCTGAATCAGGAATGTCCTCAAATTCGCAACCTCTCGTCTAGAATTCCGCGACGGCAACGGAGCGAGCTGGAAGCGTGAACGTAGCACTCGGCGCTTGCACAGTCGGCAAATCGTCCGCCGGGTTCGCGCTGGCATCGAATACAAATAATTGCGCGGGTGTCGCTTCCGCACCATCCAGCGTTATCTTCACCGTTCTGGAATTGGCGTTGCGATTAACGAGCAGAACGCGTACGACGCCACTTTGCGTTTCCTGTGCGACCAGCGCCGCTCCCATTCCCGCGTCCAGGCGACCGTCCGGCAGACCCGTTATTGTCAGTCGTTCGGCGCTGCCAGTAACGAGTTTCGCCATCAGTTCATAGGCTCGGTATAACGGGCGCGGCGCACCCGAATTGTCGATCAGGCCCAATGCAACTGCTGGAAAGAAGTCATAGAAAATGGCGTTGTGGGATCGATCGAGGCCGAGCGACGCGCCAAGTGCCACGACCGTCGCCGCGTGCAGGGCGGGATCCATCGTCGCCGCATACTGCTGGTCACCAGCACGCGTTGCGAGATCCGGCCCCCATTCTGCGAACACCATTTCGATTCCCTGGTAATTGGACGAATTCTCAATCGCTGTCGCTACACGTCCGATCGCGTCGACAAGTACCAGCGGATCGTCGTTGTAGCCATGGAAAGAAACGAAATCCATCGGGATATTGACCGGATCAAAACTCTGAATCGTTGCGACGGCCGTGTCTGCACTGATGAAACTTCCGAGACCAATCCTGATGGCCTGTCCATTCGCGTCGGCAGTTACACTTCGGTATCCGTCAAGCTCAAGCAGGGTCGCTATGGCCATGTCGAAAAATGGAATCCGGGTCCGCAACCAGGGTCGGCTCCCAGAACGTCGCGATTTCTGGCTCATTCCATACCTCCCAGTACTGCACCGCACGCGGCCGTTCATCGCCGACGCCGGTTCCAGTGCCCTCGACAACGCGCTGCACCATGCCGGCGACGGCTTGCGCGAAAACGGCTGGATCGGCCGGCTCGTTGTTCGAGACGCTATTGGTGAAAGACGCAGTGCAGTCAAGCCGATTGGGTGTTTGATTAACGGACAATGCCCGGGGCATGTGATCGATCGACAAATACGGGGTGGCGCCAAATGTTTCTGCGTTGTCGATGACAGACCGCACATAGCTCAGCGCAAAGCGACTATCGACGATATCGGCGCCGCTAACCGGCGTTCCATCCGTGTAAGTGAACCAATCTCGACTCGCCAACAGCTCAACATCGGTTGCAAATGCGGATTGATTCTCGGGCATAGCGTTGATGCACACCGAGGTGTCGGTCAGCGTGCCGAATATTTCCGTGGAGATTTCCCAACGACCGAGACCAATGCGCCAATCGGCACCAACACCGCCTGCTGGCACGAAACCGACCTGGTTCATTGCAGCGATCAGGTCGGGGACATTTTCGAATTCAAGCAGCACCCCCGACAGATCGTAATAGCCAATGAGCGATGGATTCAGCGGCGCAGCAACATTGGCCGTATCGACGACGATACTCCAGTCTGCCGCAACCGGCGGCGGTGGTGGCGCGGGCGGACTCGCTGTCCCACTGGATCCCCCACAGGCAGCTGCAAAGAGACCGGCAAGCGCGGTAAGCATCAACATCGGGCGCGTGGTTCGTCGGATTCTCATCGTCGCAATAAACTCCAGGTAATAACGGCAATTGACGAGCAAACACTCGTTTAGTGACGCACCAGCGTTATTGATATGGCATTCGACGCGAAAAGGCGGTGATGTGCTTCACACAGCTGTCATGCGGAAAAGGGGTCGAACCGAGATTAATTGGGCTGGCGAAACGATTGAGGAACCGATTAATTGCGGTTCGACCCCAATGTTTCAACAACACATTCCCACCATTAAGCGTATCGCGACGAATTGAAGGGATCAGGGCCCTCTAACTAAAGACGCTTCGTGCAAAGGTATTGTTACCCGGCCGCATGGCGCAGGGCTTGCGCACGGCCTCTCAGCCCTTCGCAAACTTCCAGGGGTCCAGCTCGCCGCGCAGCCGCTCCTCTTCTTTGTGGTCGAGGCGAATCCACAACACGTTGGTGCCATGCGCCCTTTTCATGGGAAGCTCATAGATCGCCTCCCACGGCGAGTCACCATAGACCGGTTCGGTTAACCCGGCCCGCGACACCATCTCGCCCTCAACCTCCACGGTCTCCATCACTGGCTTCAGGTCGCGCCATTTACCATCCGGCTTCGATTTCTCGCGCGAGAGGCGGACGGAAAGCGTGACCCCGTCAACGGGGCCGTAGACGTTGTGCAAGATCAGGCGAAGCAGTCCACCTGCACCCTCCTCAGGCCAATACTCCGTATTCAGTCCGGTTTCGCCTTCCAGCTCCCAGGATGTCGACGCCGCGGGCTTGCGCTTTTTCGGTGCCTTGGCAGCGCTACCGCCACGCTGCTTCAGACGGGCCGCAACGTCACCCAGCCCCATTTGCTTCAGATCACCAAAAGTGACGAAGTCCTGCTTCTTGCGCGCAAGAGCGACGTCTATCCCTGTATCGAACAGAACGTCGAGTAACGCGATCCGCTGCCTGATCACCTCGCGCTCCGCATCCGGCGCAATGGTCATCTTCCTGACCGTCTTGATCTGTGACTTTTGCTTGCGCTTGGCCTCGGCGAACAACTTGCCGAAGTTTGAACCGTCTTCGTTCAGTAAATCGTTGTCGAAGGAGACCGCGCTCGCACCGGGGTGGCCCATATGCTTGGTGTAGTGAAACGCCATCTCGAATCCGCCCGGTATCGCTTCGTCCCACAACATCGCTGACGTGCATGCTTCCCACAACGGATTGAGCTCGACCGTCACGCCTTTGTTGGGATCTTGTCCCTCCGCCAGCATGCTGCGCACCGCATCAATATCCAGCCATGCGCACCGATAACAAAACAGCAGGCGACGCGCGAACGCGTCGAGTTTGGCGACCTCAAGCAGCTGCGCCATCGTCTCGGGAAAGGAAAAAGTCTCCCTGAGCAGGCGCTTGCCCACGGGAAGCTGTGTCTGGCTGCTGCTCTCGAAAACGGCAAGGAAGTCGCGCAACCCCTTCTCGCCGTGGGCATAGAAAGCCAGCTCAGGCGCCGTGAGACCGATCGCGTCCTTTACATTGGTTTTCGCACCCGAGGCGAGCAGTGCTTCCATGGCGCTCGCATTGCCGGCCCGGCACGCCACATGTAGAGGAGTACGTCCGTAAGCGAGGTCCTCCCCGAAGGCTTTCTCCAGATAGGTCTCCAGCTTCGAGATGGGCACCTCGACCGCCGTCATTGCAACGGCATGCTTGATCGGCTCCTTGCTCTTCGCGTCAACCGGCGCAGAGAATTCGAGTGCATCCGGATCCGATGCCAGCACCGCAATCACCTCGGCATTATCGGAGAGGATTGCCACGTCAAACAGCGTCCGATTACGCGCATCGACCAGGCAGCGATCTGTCAATGCCGATATCGCCGTAACCACAGACGCGTCATGCGCCTCGATTTTGTCAACCAGATTCGCCACAGGTGGTGCATCTGCCATGTATCTCGCTCCTAAGAAAACAGTTTGAACGTCGGCTTTTCGTACCGGCAATTACACTCACCGTGGAAAAACCATGAGCAGGCGTATTTTAGCCGAGACCGGCCGTTTGTTCCGCTCCGTTAGATGGCGACGCTCAGGTATCCTGGCTGTCATGCCACGCGCACGAAATCATCTGATCTGCCGTGATGAGCAATCACTACCATCGGGTTCGAGGCCAGGTACTCGACTGAAAACCTGGCGCCTTGGAGCACCAGATTAACGGTGGGCGGGGGTGCTCAGCCACATGCGAGTTTACTCATTTCCTAAATAAGTAAACTGTCCCCAGTATTGCGCCCCCGAAAGTTGGGCGCGCCCAATACAGGAAGTGGCACATGAGCTTTGCTATTATTCTCAGAATCTCGGCTCAACAAGAAGAAATGCTATGAGAGAGGCGGCAATTATCGGTTTAGCGATCATCGCGGTGGGGTGCGGCAGCAGTCCCGATAGCGACGCGCCGTCGAGCAACGTCGAAAACGGCAAACCTTGCCCCAATCTCGCACGATCGGACGAGATGTGGATCAATGTCATGAGGGAAGATAGCAAGCAGATGAACAACCTCGTGGCCACAATACACTTCGGTGACACGGCGCAAGAGTGGAAATGCGAATCCACATTGCAGAAAATACATTGCCAGGCAACCTCAAATATGGTGTCCATTGTTGCGATGCTTGATGACTTCGGAGAGGTTACAGCCATTGAGCTTGATGATCTGAAGGGCGCAACTTATTCGGGCAATGTGGTTTTTGAGTGGTCAGAATTACCGGTGTCTTACCGCTGCTCAAACACCTATCGTCGAGGCGTCTTTGACGTGATTTTGGCCAACTAACTGGATTGATGGATTCGGGGGACAGTTTACTTATTCAAGAAATGAGTAAACTGTCCCCAGTATTACCTCGCACTTTTGAAACCCAGCTTTTACCAGATTAGGGCCAAATGAATTTATTGCGGTCGAACTCTCTACTCTTCCGCTGGCAACTCCGTGTAGTGCAGACTAACGACCTTCCACTCGCCGTCAATCTTCTGCCACACGTCGGTCTCGAACGCCCGGATCGATTCCCTTGATCCATCCGGCGAGCGCGTGATGTTGTCGATGAACGCCGTCGAAACGGCGGCGTCGCCACCAGCCAGAACCTGAACCTTTAAGTCCGACATTTCGTTCTTCTCGACACCGCCGCCCGCTTCCATAAACTTCGGCCAACTTTCCGCGTAAGCCGCCAGGTCCTGTCGGTCACCAGAATAGAACACGGTCGCACTCTCGGCGTAATAGTCGAAATAGGTGTCAGTATCGTTGGTGGCATACGCTTGATCGAACGACTGGATTGCCGCATACAGATCCGCGTGTTCCTCACTATGTTGTTGAGCCATTGCTGAAAACGACATCAGCGCAATGATCATGCAGCTTAGATTTCTTTTCACAGTGTTGACCCTCTTTCTATAGTTGCCGGAAGTGACACATTGTACAGCGTCGTTCCTCGCGTAGATCCGGCACATTTTCAGGTTCTATGAAATTCCGGGGACAGTTTACTCAATTGAGGCCGAAACCAGGTCGCGAGAGAAATAAGTTAACTGTCCCTGGAATTTTCAAGCTTGAGAAAATCCCGTCTACTATTTTTCGTCATGGCGATGTCTATTCATTTTCTTATTCCTGACAAGACTGTCTGTATTAGGTGAAAAACAGATTGGCTGGTAGTACTCGTAAACTTGTTGGCTAGCATACGACTATTGGGGTCTTCGTCAGAAGTCTGGGAGTTATAGCCGGTTATATCATTGTGATCTTCAAAGCCAGTTCGAAAGAGAAATAGGGAACTGTCCCCGTAATTCCCGAATGCGGCTAACAGGCGCTTACAGCCGGATCACGATTTTCCCCATGAAATCACCACTCTCCATGTGCTCGTAAGCAGCAGGAGCCTCCTCGAACTCAAACACACGGTCGATCAACGGGCGAATTGCGTGCTTGCTGATGAAAGCGTTCATCGCTTTGAAGTCCTCGCGCGACCCGACGTAGACACCGCTCACCGTCGCATTTATCCACATGATCGAATCTGTCGGCAAATCACTACCGTAGCCTGTCAAGCCACCGATCAATGCAATATGGCCGCCATAGGCGAGTATCTCCAGTGCCTTAAACAGCGTATCCCGACCACCGACATCCAGCACCTGGTCGACGCCGTGGCCACCGCTGATCTCCTTCACTTTGAGCTGCCAGTCCGGGTTGCTGCGATAATTTGCCGTGCCGATGGCGCCCATTTCCATGGCGCGCTCCAGCTTGTGATCTTGCGAACTGGTGATGATCGAATTTGCCCCCAGGGCACTCGAAAAGATGAGCCCGAAAACCGAAACCCCACCGGTACCTTCGAGCAACACGTATTGGCCGGGCTCAATGCGCCCGCGCTTGAAGAGCCCGACCCAGGCGGTCACCGCGGCGCATGGCAGAGTGGCTGCTTCTTCGTAGGAAAGATGCTCGGGTATCGAAACCAGGCCGTTTTCGTGGGTCACGATGACTTCCGAAAGCATGCCACCGGCATTACCGCCACGATCCGACAACAGTGCTTCCTCGCTCGGCGCGCCGTCGATCCATTTCTCGAAAAAGATTCCGGTAACGCGATCCCCCACTTTGAAGCGGGTTACACCTTTTCCGATGGCGATGACCTCCCCGGCACCGTCGGACAACGGAATGCTGCCGACATAGCTGAAGTCGTCACCGTAATCGTTGCGGAGCATATTCAGGTCGCGTCGATTCAGCGACGTAGCTCGGACGCGAACGAGCACTTCGTTCTTGCCGGCGACCGGCCGTGGCACTTCCTTCATCACGATCCGGTATCCGCTCGATGCCCGCTCGAACTGGTATTGGCGGATCGTATCCGTATCCTGGGCGTGGGCTGATGCAACACCGAAAGCGAGAGCGACAAATACTATCGGTAGTATGAACGCAGATTTCCGCGATCGCGCATACTGTTGGCTGATCATGTTAGAAATCCTCTTCCTCGATCGATACGACGTCCGTGAACGTCATGAGACGGTAATTAACCTTGATTCAAGCGGCGACGCAAGTGCCAGGGCTTCATAAATCAAGGGGTCGAACCGATTTTTTTATCTGACCGGACTCGGCCTGCCATTCACGCAAAGTGTCGTTTAATTCGGTTCGACCCCTTATTCTTGTGACCCGACCCACGAACAGACCAGGCGGTCCCTATGACCTCAGATGCACACCTTTCCGGCAACCTGCGAAAAATGCAGACCCGACTCGGGGATGTCGCGCACTACACGCTAGTGCTGGATGACGTTCCGATCGATATGAACGCAAAAATCGGCAAAACCATCAAACTGAGTTTTGACGGCACAATCAACTGCATTGCCTGCGGCCAGCTGACGAAGAAGTCTTTCGGGCAGGGTTTCTGCTACCCGTGCTTTCGGGACGCTCCGGAGTCCAGCGAATGCATCATCCGTCCGGAGCTATGCCGGGCACACGAAGGCGAGGCGCGGGACATGGCATGGGCCGAAAAACATTGCCTGGTCGAGCAGATTGTCTATCTCGCGAGGAGCTCCGCGGTCAAGGTGGGCATCACGCGGGCCTCGCAAATGCCCACCCGCTGGATCGATCAGGGCGCGACCGATGCCATCGTGTTTGCTCGCGTCCCCAATCGCTACACGGCCGGCCTCGTTGAAGTTGCCATGAAAGAGCACCTGACAGATCGGACCAACTGGCAGCGCATGTTGAAAAATGAGGTGATCGATGCGGATCTTGTCGCCACGAAGGCATCGTTGACTGACACGCTCGACGCCGACCTGCGGCGGTTTGTCGACACCGATGACACCGTCTGCTCGATCAACTATCCCGTTAATCGGTACCCGGAGAAAGTAAAGAGTGTCGGCTTTGACAAGCAAGCGGAGATCGAGGGTTGCCTCGCCGGCATCAAGGGTCAGTACCTGATATTCGATGACAACCGCGTACTAAACGTTCGTAAGCACAACGGCTATCGTGTCAGCATGACGTAATGAAGTGGCTACATTGGCGTGGCATTGCCGAATTGTCTTCCGAATGTGCTTTCTGCGAGCTATCGCCATTTTCACGCAAAGTGTCGGTTAATTCGGTTCGACCCCTATTTCTCTTTCTTTAGAGGTTGGTATTCCGGGTTGCGCTCGATGTAGCCGGCTACGTAAGAACAGCTGGGCTCAACCTTGAAGTTGTTGTCCCGTGCGTAATCCAGCGCGGCACGCACGATCGTAGCCGCATGGCCTTGCCCGCGCGCTGACTCAGGGACGTAGGTGTGGTGGAATACGAGCGTGTCTCCGTCGCGCCGATAGTCGGCGTGCGCCGGATCGGCGCCGTCGAGGCTGAGTTCGAATCGGTTTTGCTCTTGGTTGTGATGGACCCCCTGCCGTTCGGCCGCGGTCGCCTGATTCTCGTTATCTGTAGGCATGATGTCTCCTGAATTAAGGGGTCGAACCGATTTATTATTTAACCAGCCTTGGCCTGCCACGCTTGCCGGTTGGCACCGTGCAGCCCAACATCGCTTCTATCTGCTCCTTGAAACGCCTATCGCCAATAACTCCACAAGCATTGGTGTTCTTACGAATCCTGGTCAGTAACTCTTCTTCGATCAGGTTGTGGAAGAGCTTTCGATAAGCTTGTTGCCTCGCTGAAGGATCGACAGCCAGATCAAGATAGAAGGCGTGCGCTGTAATCAGGGCGTCATCGCCTCCGGCCGCGTGGTAAGCATAACTCGAGTACGGGTAGTCGCCAGGTGTGGCAACCATACGGGCACGAACGGGGTTGAGCTCGATGTATCGCTGACATGTCAGAAGGTAACTGCTTTCCTGAACCAGGCTGGCTTTGTATCGCCCCTCCCATAGTGTACCGGTTCGGCCGTAGCGAACATTCAAACGCTGCACATAGTTTCTCCCTATCGCCTGCATCATCAAGGGCAATGATCTTACTCGCCCTGGAGTGACCAATATATGCACGTGGTTGGTCATCAAGACATAGGCATGGATCAAACATTCATTTGCTGCCGCCGCGTCCTGCAATGCTGTGAGATAGAGCGTGTAGTCCTGCTCGTGAAAGAATACGGCTTGCCTGTCTACGCCGCGTGTTATGACATGCTGCGGCATCCCGGGAATGAAGTATCTGCATTGGCGTGGCATTGCCGAATTGTCTTCCGAATGGGCTTCTGCGAGCTATGCACATTTTCACGCAAAGTGTCGGTTAATTCGGTTCGACCCCTAATCCCTCACTTTGATTGGCACGCAATAAAAGCCCTGACGCCGATGCCGGTCCGCACCGGGCCTTTGCATCTATCGCGGTAAGAAAATCGTGATCAGGGAAACGAGACCGTCGTAACGGTTCCAGCACTGATGTTTGCATCCTTGCCGATGTCGGGAACGAACGTTTGACCGTCGCAAGTGAACGCCGCCTTGTAATCGCCGCTTAGCAGAAACCCGACCGTGTAGTCATAGCTGATCGTGCCATTATCATCTCGTTTTTCAACCATGGCTGTCGCAATCGGATCATTTTCGTCCACGGCGTCGGCTATCTCGATAGGGTTCGGCATAACGTTATCATCGAACACGAATACGGATGGGTCCGGGCACGCGCCGTCGGGAACCAGGTCGATATGTACGTCACCGGTCAGCGTACCGACTTCGATGTTGTTGACCAGTCGAACGGTCGGCCGCAGCTTGGCGTCATCGCCCATCACAATTGGATCCTTCATCGACAGCATGAGGTCGATTTCCGCCGTATAATTGGCGGTCGCATTGGCCGGGATCGTGATGCCGTTGATCAATTTGAGACCTGATTCCGCACCGCTCGGTATGTACAAATTGTGCACCGAATCATTTTCCAGCGTGACGTAAGAAGCATCGCCGACACAGTCAAGGCTGGCCGAATCGTCGCCTGTTCCACCGGTCCCACCATTTTCCGCGTTAAGGCCCAGCCGCAGCCACTGGTAGTCGCCAGCACCGATTTTTTCGTTGAACAGCAGAGGTGCGGCATTGGCGCCCTGGAAGTCGAGCAGGTTGATATTCTGTACACCGCCGAGCTCGATCACAAAAGGCGCGCCCTGGCCCTTGAGTTCCACCTCGGTGAACGCGATACAGACTTTCTTTGCGTCTATTGGGCCGTCACTGATGCCTAGTGACAGGAAGCCGGTTTGCTCGACCGGGTCCGAGCTACCGTCGCAACCAGCCAAGGACAGCAACGTGATGGCCGTTGCGGTCCAAGTGAATTTGAATGAGTGAGTGATCATAGATGATGCCTTTCGGTAGCCTAACCAGTAGTTGTGGCAACGCAGATGCGTACGCCGCCGAGTGCCCGCACTTTCCCATATTGAGTGCGCTGCAATCCGGATGTAGCTCACACTTAAACGTGTATTGATCGCAGACGGTTCCAGCGTATTTACATAATTGAACAATAAAAGTCTCATCATTCTTCGACGATGAACATTATGGACGACGCACAATTAATGGGGTCGAACAGATTTCTCTATCCGACATGTCCCAAGGTGACCCAGATACACGTATTGCGGCGATTTCGGAACGGTACAGGGTGCCAGTGGTAACGTTGTAACTTGTTATTTCGCACAGATTGACCGTTTGTCATAGCCTACGCAGAGTTCATGAAGGGTCTAATCCAGCAATTCGATGTTGCAATTGCTGCGTAAGGGGTTCAACTCGGATGATCGAATTCTCGGCAAAGACACAATGAATCGTCTCAGAGATAGAAGATCATAAGTTACAGAGCTACCGCTGGCACCCTGTTCCATTTTGATCACCCGTTGGCGGTTGAAGGCCGAATCTCGAAGAAGCACGTTGTCGGTGAGGTTCGTGGCGGCGGGCCACTCCTGCGGATCGACACCGGTTCCGGCCGGATTCGAGGCAATTAGCCCAATCGTCAGGTCAAGAAAAGGATACGAGAACGCCCCGTAAAGGGGCGTTTCTAATATGGTGGTCAGGAGCGAGACATCGCAGACGGATTCATACGCTATCTTTTGTCAAATCCCGCTTGATACGAGGGCCTTGCTGGCTTACCTTGGGGTAATTGACAAAGGCAAACCCGTCGAAAGATGGGGACGCAAAACAACCGGTCTAAGGACGAAGGTAATCGTCTACGACAGCGGAGTCGCCAGATGAAACTCGCCGATACAGGGCTGCGAAAACAACCGTTTCGAACCCACGGGAAGCCACTCGTACTGGTCCCGTACGCCTCACAGAAAAACGCTCTCCAGTTTTTGAAAAAGACCCACGCCAACAAGTGCGGCCTAGGTCTTTTCCACGGCCCGCCGCTCTCAGGCAAAACCACGATCATCCAGCGATTCGCGAGCTCGTTGCCCGGCGACCAACTGGTTGCCGTCGTCGACGGAGCGCGCATGGACTCGACATCGCTCCTGACGAACATCCTGGGCCAGTACGGCTACGACCATGGCTTCAATACAGACACCGAGCGCCTCAAGATGATCCGGGTGGTTGCCGTGCAGCAGGCTGCAATCGGTCGAGCACCGGTGCTCGTCGTCGAAAATGTACACAAGATGAATGCCGTCGTGCTCGAGGTACTCTCGGAGCTGGCCGCGATGTCGGTCAATGGAAACAGCGTTCTCAGGATCATTTTTTCGAGTGACCATTCGAGGCTACCGGTTTTCGAGGCACCGGCGCTGCAGTCAGTCGAGAGCCGACTGACCGGCAAGTTTCAGTTAAAGCCGATGACGAGAACCGAAACCGCCACCTACACCCACAAGAAACTCAAGAGCGGCGGCTGTAACAACCCGGCGGCCGTGATGCCACCGCAGGTGTGCAACCGACTGCATGAGGCATCTGGCGGCTTGCCCGGTGCGATTGATCGCCTGGCGATGATGGCGCTGGCGAAAGCGGAGTGTATCCCCTTACTGGTCGAACACATTCCTGAGAAGGCCAAAAACGAACAGAAGCCGCCCAACGTTGTCGTACCGCTGCCTCAGCTGATCCACACCTGCAAAGGCAAGACGCTGGAACGGATCGACATCGACAAGCCGCGCCTTTTGATCGGGCGAAACGCGCTTTGCGATATCGACATCGTTCATGAATGGATCAGCCGGCAACATGCCATTATCATCCGGAACGAAAAGTCGACGGTGATCGTGGATCTGAAAAGCTGCAACGGCATTTACATCAACGGCAAACGCGTGAAGTGCCACGTCCTTGCCAACAACGACATCATTTCCCTGGGTGATCATCGCCTCAAGTTCGTCGATCCGTCAGCCACGCAGCGAACCTCATTACGCGGGGCCGGATGGGACGACACTACTTTGGCCGAGTCAATCCGCGACTTTCGCAAAGGGTTATTGAGAGAATTGAAGAGTACCGCAAGTTCAAGTTACAAGTTAAGTTCAAGTTAAGTTAAAGGGTCGAACCGATTTTTAGAGTGTCGAATAATTCGGTTCGACCCCTTAACCTTAATGTCAGGCACAGTGACGCCAAATAGCGACACTGGGCTCATCACCGCAAGTCACACACAAACAGTTGGTTAGCAGAAGATTGAACCTGCCCGGCGCTGCTCAATCAAAGCCAGTGGACGACGGGTTTACATGGCAGTTAGTATGCGCGGCGCAATCGGTCGCAACCATTCAGCCGACCACACTTCGCTAACCCCCTGGAGCACACCATGAAGACAATTTACGGCCTGGCCGTTATTTGTTTATTTCACAGCGCTGCATTTGCGCAGACGAACGCTGCGCCGGCAGCTGACCTTAGTTACACGTATGCGGAACTACGCTATGTCGATTTTGACGACAATGGCGGCGACGGTTTTCGTTTCAACGGGTCATACGATCTCGGTAACAACTGGATCATCCTCGGCGGCCTGACCAGCGCCGACTTCAACAGTAACGTCGACGTCAACATCTTCGAGATTGGTGGCGGTTATGTTTGGAGCTACACGCCGGACTGGGATATCGTCGCAACCGGGCGATTCGTGAACGCAGACGTCGATACGCCGGGCGGCTCATCGGACGAAAGCGGGATTGCATTGTCGGGTGGCTTGCGCGGCATTCTCGCGCCGCAGTTCGAGGTTCGCGGTTCTGTGAACTACATCAATCTCGACGACAGCGACGTTTACCTGGAGGTGGCCGGCGACTACTATTTCACCCGCCAGTTCTCCGCAGGGCTCAGCCTGGAGTTCGGGGGAGATGCAGACCTGATCTCCATCGGAGCTCGATACTATTTCCGCTAGTCAGCTCAACAACAAAAAATGCAAAAAAGGGGGTCGATCCGAATAAATTAGTTAATTCGGTTCGACCCCTTATTCCCTTATTCGCTTGACTGACACGCTCGACGCCGACCTGCGGCGGTTTGTCAACACCGATGACACTGTCTGCTCGATCAACTATCCCGTTGATAAAGAGAATTAAGGGTCGAACCGAATACGGCGACTTTCGAAAAATCGGTTCGACCCTTGTTCCCATAATTACGTAACTAGTGCCCGTGCTACGCTATCGATCAGGCGTTGTATGCGAACATTTTTTTGAGGACCAAATACGAATGAATGACGAATTCGAATTGTGGAACCTGAAAGTCGAGGTAGTCGGCGACGAGTCTGCAATGATTTGCAAGCATACAGTAGGCGACTCCTTTGACGTATGTGGAGAAGACATTACGTTTTCCAGAGGGGGGTTCATTCTCGATGTATGCACTCGCCGCTATTTTGCCGCTATTGCCGGCGAAACAGAGGCAAACGCACGAAAATGACTGGATGACCACCGATGCTGAAATCGCTTGCCCCGATCCGAATTGCGGTGCTCGCTTTCGAATTTCCCGCACCGGTAAAACCGTATTTCGTCATAGCGATACGACTGCCGTACCGCTGAAAAAGAACGCCGATGATTGATGTACCGCGCGTGAACCTTGCGCCCGGGTATTCTATTGCCAACATCATAAATGGCTGTTGGCAACTATCACCTGGTCATGGTGGTGGGCCTTCCTCAGTCAGGAATATGCAGAACCGATTTGCTCAATTGGTCGACCATGGTTTAACTACATTTGATTGCGCCGATATCTACGCTGGTACGGAAGAGTTACTGGGTGAGTTTCGACGTTCACTGAGCGATGGCGATCAGATTCAAATTCACACCAAATTCGTACCGAATAAGCATTCACTTGGGCAACTCAATAACAGGAAAATCGACGCGGCGATTGACTTGTCACGAAGAAAGCTGGGTGTTGATCGCCTTGACCTGGTTCAGTTCCATTGGTGGGACTACGATGTTCCTGGCCTTGAACGAATGTATGAGCGATTGTTACTCGCGCAAAGTACCGACAAGATTCGGTTGTTAGGCGTCACCAATTTCAACACCAGACAACTGCAGAAGCTCATCGAACGCGATGCATCCATTGTGTCCGTACAGACACAGTTCTCGCTAGTCGATCGCCGTCCCGAACAGAGCTTAAGCCCGTTCTGCGTAAAAAATCATGTTGGTATGTTGTCCTATGGCGTACTTGCTGGTGGGTTTGTCAGCGAAAACTATCTTGGTCGACCGTTACCCGACAGATTGAATCGGTCACAGCAAAAATACCGATTGATAATTAACGATGCAGGCGGCTGGGACAATTTTCAGGTGTTACTCGTACTGCTGGATGATATTGCGAAAAAGCACAACACAAACATGCAATCAATTGCGAGTCGCTGGGTCCTGGATCAACCAGGGGTTGCCGCAATTGTGTTGGGGATCGGTAGCCAGTCACGGGCGACCGAGAACCAGGCTATTGCAGCAATTCACCTGGATGCCGAAGATCGGCAGCGATTAAGCCAGCACCTGGCTACCCAACGCTGCCCTGATGGCGATCCTTATGACCTTGAAAGAGAGAGTGCCACCGAGCATTACAGGATTATCAAAACGGATCTACAGGATTCCGCTGCACAGTAATGGCAGGAACGAGCCCAATGCCTGGTCAGCGTAAATGGTCGAGCAATCTGATGTTCCTGGCGGCCGCAATCGGCAGTGCCGTCGGTATATCCAATGTTTGGAAATTCACTTACGTAGCCGGCGAAAATGGTGGTGGTGCGTTTGTTCTGGTTTACGTCCTCGCTATCGCTTTTGTTGCACTGCCTGCGCTGATTGCGGAATTTCTTATCGGCCGACGAGGGGGTGCCAGTGTCGTTAAGACAATGGATAACCTTCAGAAACGGGACGGCATAAGCCGTACCTGGCGATACTATGGTCAGATGGCCGCAATCGGAGCGTTCATCGCGCTCAGTTTCTACAGCGTCATCGCCGGCTGGACCATTGACTATTTCTTTCACAGCGTGACCGTTGGTTTCTCAGGTATCACAACAGCGCGAACCGAGGTCGCCCTGCAAGAATTAATGTTCAGCCCCGGACGCATGATGTTGTCGCAAATAGTTTTTCTCGGCCTGACTGCAATGACTGTCGCCGCGGGGATTCGTCATGGACTCGAGAATGTCCTGCGTTGGTTAACTCCGGCCCTGTTCGTATTATTGATTGTGCTCCTGGCCTATGCCGTATTGGCCGGTGATATTCGGGCTGCCGCCGAATTTCTATTTGTCCCGGATTTCTCCAAACTCAGCGCGGAGACCGTTTTATTGGCGGTGGGCCAGGCGTTTTTCTCTCTTGGGATCGGACTCGGCGTGCTGCTTACCATCGGCGCCTACATGGACCAGGACAGTTCCATACTGCGTGCCAGCCTTATTGTTGCCGGCGCCGATGCAGGCGTTGCTCTACTCGCCGGTCTCGCCATTTTTCCAATTGTCTTCGCCAACGGTCTGTCACCCGCAGAGGGCCCGGGCCTGATATTCATGACGCTTCCTGTTGCATTCGGGGGCATGCCTGGAGGAGCCATACTTGCGCCATTGTTCTTCAGTCTTATGGCCATTGCCGCGCTGACATCTGCAATCACGATCCTCGAGACCATTGTTTCCACTATTGAAGATTACAGTGACATGTCTCGGCACAAAATCGTACTGCTGGTGACATTCATGTTGTGGGTTGCTGGTCTTGGCACCGTTTTTTCTTTCGGCGATTTACAGAATTTTCATCCTCTGGGATTTATCCCGGCGTTTGCAGACAGAAACATATTTGAGTCACTCGACTACATTGTCTCAAACTGGATGATGCCGGCCGGCGGTGTGCTGGTTGCGTTGCTTGCCGGCTGGGGACTTGCACAATCTGCGACACGCGAAGAGCTTCGACTGCCGGACGGCGCAGTCTATAGAGCCTGGCACGCACTGGTCCGCTACATCGTGCCAGTTGCTATCGCGCTCGTGTTTCTCGCGAATTTTTGAAGGCTGCTTGACCTTGCCAACGGGATTGAGTGGTTGCTGCAACGTAACACCGTGCCGGGCACCGACCTAATTGACTATTCGACCCGTAACACCGTGCCGGGCACCGACCTAATTGACTATTCGCCGAGCGTAACACCGTGCCGGGCACCGACCTAATTGACTATTCGTCGATTAGCTTTGCTCTGATTTTTCGTTTGCTGATATTCTGGCTATTCTCTTGATCCTGTGTGGCAGCAGGGATGACGCGTAAGCGACGGAATGCTTCTGCCGAATTCCGAAGGTAAGACCACGGGAATCGATCGCCATTGCGTCAATCTGTGGGAATCATGACCAATTCGGTCAGATAAGTCGGTGCCCGGCACCTTTTCTCGGGCACCTTTTCTCAGGCACCGCGGGAAACGGTTTCCGCGTTTCTAGTCGCCGGCGCCGGTTTCCGGGATTGCCTTCAGGACCTCGCGGGTCAGATCCCAGCGATTGAAGCCCTGGCCGCCGTAGTCCAGCCCACGCCGTACAATGACGGTGTCATGCGTCGGTACCACGATAACGTACTGGCCGCGATTGCCTGATGTCGAGTAGGCCGACTTGGGTATGTCATTGCGATCATCCGGCACCAGCCAGAACTGGCCGCCGTAGTTGTTGCCGTTGGGCGCAGAGGCAGGTGCTGGAGTGGTCACAAACTCGATCCAGTCTTCCGACACCAGTCGTTCGCCGTCCCACACACCGCCTTGCTGGTAGAGCAGACCGATGCGTGCCAGGTCGCGTGCATTGGTGTAGATCTGGCTGCTCAGGATGAAGTCGCCGAAGCGGTCGGTACTCGCAAGCGTATTGCGCATGCCGATCTTGTCGAACAGCCGCCTGCGCGGAAACTCGAAATAGGTCTTGTCATCGCCGAGGATTTTTTTCATCGCTATAACGAGCAGCAGCGTGTCGTAGTTTTCATAGTCCCAGTAGGTGCCCGGCTCGCGAATCAGCCCACGGCGCCTGGCTCCCTCATTGGAGCTGGCACCGGCCCAGTAGGCGAGACCCGAACCCGTCGCTGCATACATGCTCGGGCCGTTGCCGTCGACCGGGTACAGGCCAGTCGACATGTTGAGTACATGACGCAGGGTGATGGTATTGCGCGGATCCGTCTCAGGGTTGCGCACGGCTGGCAGCCAATCCAGCCCCAGGGGTTCATCGAGCGACATGCGCCCTTCATCGACCAGCATGCCGATCAGGGTCGCCGTGATGCTCTTGGCCGTCGACCAGGTGCGGGTCCGGGTGTTCATGTCCACGCCGTCGGCGTAGCGCTCGAGGATGATGTCACCTTTGTAAACCACCATCAGACTCAGGGTGTCCTGTTCCGGCGTTGGTCGGTTAAATGCCCACTCGCTGGCCGTGTCGAGTGCCCGGGCATTGACCTCGGAGGGCAGCGTCTTGTTCTCGACGAGATCGCCGTTAGGCCAGGGCGTTGTCGCCGGATCCATGTCCGGATAGGGAATCGCCTGGGTCGGCAGGCTGTCGATATCGTCGAAATCCTGGTCCGGCGACATGATCACGCAGCCGACGCCTTCACGGAATGCCGCGCGCATGATCGGGCCTGAATCGCCGCCACCGATGGCGACCGCCTGGCGTTCGGTGTCGACAACGTAGTCGCCGCCTCGGGTCGAGCCGACCGGATCGGCAAGGATGGCCAGTTCCTGGTTGAAAATCTGCTCAAGCGTGCGGTTCGACGTAAACAGGCCGTTGCACATGAGAATTGCCTGCGCACCATTGCGAATCATGGTGCGGTTGGCCTGGAAGTAGTCGTAGTCGTTGGGCTGCTGGGCGATGGCGGGTGACAGCGACAATGGCAGGACCAGGAGCAAACGGAGACAGAATTTCATGGGGCAGATTCTCACGCAGGGACCGGGGATCCATTATCCACGGCAGCGGCTGCGCGCGCGACCTCGCCGACCAAATCGAGATTCTCTACTTCCCAGCACAGCGCCATTACTTCCTCGATCTGCGACATCGGTAATGCGGTCTGCGCCTGGTCTGCGAATTTCTGTTCGAGATGTTCCCTGGTCAATGGGCGCTGGACGCTGCCAATCGCATTCTCGATATGCGTGGAATGAACAGTGCCATCCCGTAGTGTGATCGAAACGAATGCCTCTTCTTCACTAACGTCTTCATCGACGCTTGCCTCGACGCGGTCACGCAATGCAACGACTTCCGAAATCCGCACGGCTTCGTCGGTGAACTGGTTTGGTCCGGCAACGCCGGTCACGATCGCGGCCGCGCTGATGTAGAAAATACTGAACTTGGCTTCGAGTCCCGTCTGCGGTGTTTTCTTGCCGGTCAGCTTGATTACCAGCGGGTTGACCCGAAGCGATACCTTTTCAATCTTATCAGCCGTCAGGTTGTGGTCATTCCGTAACTGGATGCAACCGTCGATGATCGGGTGAGTGACGATGCCGCAGGAAAACGGTTTGTAGGTGTTCTTTTCGGTTTCCCAGCGAGTGCCGAGCTCATCCGTGATCTGTGAGAAATCCTGTTCGTCGGAATACGTGAATGCGAATCCCTCTTTCGCTTCCAGTACACCAGGAGAGCTCGTGTAATTTTTTGCGGCAAGCAATGCTGCTTTCAAACCGTTCTGTCCAGCGCTGCCGACATGAAACGATTTGCACATCGTGCCGAACATTTCTTTCAGTCCCGCTGACTGGGTGGCCGCAATGCCCATTGCCCAGATCATCTGTTGTTCGTTGAGGCCGAGCAGCTTGCCGCAGGCGACCGCTGATCCGAATACGCCGGCGGTACCCGTGATATGAAATCCGCGTTCGTAGTGTGATGGATAAACAGCGAGACCAATGCGGCATTCAGCCTCGACACCGAGGATGAACGCGTGCATGAAGTCCTTGCCGCTGACGTCGTGCTTCTCGGCGAGGGCGAGCAATCCGGATGCCACCGGACCGGCGGGATGGATGATCGTATCCAGATGCGTATCGTCGTAGTCGAGGACGTGAGACGTGATGCCGTTGAGCAACGCCGCATGCATGATGTCGAGCCGCTCGTTGCGACCCATCACGGTGGCCTCCGGCTTGCCGGAGAACTCGGCCAGGGCTGCTATCGCACGATCCGTGGTTTCGTGCCTTGCGCCGCCCAGGCAACAACCGACCCAGTTAAAGATTGAGCGAACGGCCTCGTACCGGGTTCGCTCGGGAATGTCGCTCCATTCCGAGGTAACAATCCAGTTGGCGAGCTGCCGCGTAACCTCTGGTGGGTTCGATGCTAAAGCCTTCGCGGTTGCCGCGCCCGCGATCATGGGTGTGGCGGGCAAGGCGGTGCTGCCAAGGGCAATGCCCGAGGCCTTGATGAAATTTCGTCGTGACAGTGAATCAGTCATGTTCTCTCCAGGTCAGTTAGTTTGCCGGGATGATTGGAATTCCGGGGACAGTTTACTCAATTGAGGCCGAAAGTAGGTCGAAAGAGAAATAGGTGAACTGTCCCCAGAATTCATGGGTGTCAAGATGATCGGCACGATTGACGATCATCTGACCCAGGCAGGCACCCTGGGGTCACGGAACTATGGCTGGTACGAACTTTACGAGGTCAACGAACTGGCAACCGTCGGCAAGATGCTTGATCTCATTCGCCGCAGTCAATTGTGTAAAGTTCGATTGGACAAATACATGCGCTACGACGCACTAATTGGTACGCCCCAGATATCGGCGGAACAGGCATTTGGGCTGCTTCCCGAGCCGGAAGAATAGCCACAGCCTCAGAGGGGTCGAAGCGAATTAGTCGACACTCCGGCAATCGTGGCAGGTCGAGAATCAATGGCAGAAAATTCGGTTCGGCCCCTTAAATTTTTTGAACTTGTAACACCGTGCCGGGCACCGACCAAATTGACTATTCGCCGAATAGCATTGCTCTGATTCTTCGTTTGCCGATATTCTGGCTATTCTCTTGATCCTGTGTGGCAGCAGGGATGACGCGTAAGCGACGGAATGCTTCTGCCGAATTCCGAAGGTAAGACCACGGGAATCGATCGCCATTGCGTCAATCTGTGGGAATCATGACCAATTCGGTCAGATAAGTCGGTGCCCGGCACCTTTTCTTGACCTGTTTCTCTTTCGACGTAGTTTGGGCCTCAATTGAGTAAACTGTCCCCGGAATTCGGCAGAAGAAAATAATCGGGCTTGGCCGTAGCTCAATTCCTGTTACCGTAAGTTCGAATGAAGCTTGGTAAATTAGCAACGCGACTCACAAATGCCTCCGACGCGATCGCCTGGAAATCCTGTCGTCGGCGTGCCTGGTTTGATATACGCGAACCGGATTTCGGCTACGCGCCAGATGCGTTCGAACAGTTGATCATGCGGGCGGGTATGGAACACGAGCACACCGTGCTCACTACCTTGGGTGAATATCAAGCGGCAACCGGCGAAGCACATACGGCTGACCTGATGGCAGCTCGGATTCCGCTCATTTATCAACCCAAGTTCCGTGACGACGAGTTAGCCGTAGTGGCGCAGCCCGATTTCCTGATGCTTGAAGAACAAGGCTACCGGGCCGCAGACGCGAAACTGGCGGGGTCCGTGCGAGACAAGCCGGATGTAAGGATTCAGCTCGCCGTCTATCAGAGAGTATTGAAATCCGACCTTCACACCAGAGCACTCCTGGGCAACGGCGAAACCGAGCTCATCAATGATAAGGATCTCGCACATGCAGACGAATTTCTCGCCGATATGGCAGTGCTCGCCGATTCTCCTCGACCGGAGGCACATTTCGGCGCGACAAAGTGCGGCGCATGCCCGTATCGAGATGTTTGTGTGCCGGAATTTCGAAGTAACGGCGACTTAGGACAGAACTACTTTGTTGATGGCCGAGCAATACCACATCTGAATGATGCCGGCATTTCGACGCTCGCCGAGTTACAGGCCCGCGATGCGGACGCACTGCCCGACGTACCGTACTTCAAGGGCGCGAAAAAACACAAAGCCGTTCTGCATGCAGATGCGCTGATCAACCAGAAAGTCATTGTGAGATCGGAACCAGCGCCAATTCCGGGAACGCCGATTCATTTCGATATTGAAACCAACCCATTGGCGGCGGATGCGTCAGAAGAAGTCTACCTGTGGGGGTTTCTCCTGCCACCGTATGAGACCTCTGACTTCCAATACATCTGGCATGACGGCGGGCCGGAAAATGACCGCAACACCTGGTATGAGTTTCTCAACTATGTCTCCCAACTCCGGGCGGACATTCCCGACGCGGTACTGGTGCACTACGCGCGATTCGAACGCGACGTCATAGGCCGGTACGCCCGTGCCTTTGAGGATATTGAACATCCAACAGTGGAATGGTTGCTCAACGGCGGCGGGTTGTACGACCTGCGTGAAACGGTGTTTGAATCCCTGATATTGCCTACGAGAGGATACGGCCTCAAAGAAATCTGCAAGAGCAAGGATCTCGTGAACTTCCGGTGGGAACTGGAGGAATCGGGCTCGCAGTGGTCAGTGGTTCGATATCATGACTTTCTGCAGTCGAATGACAATAGCGAGAGACAAGCCATCAAGAAGGATATCCTCTCCTACAACCGCGATGATGTCCGTGCTACGCGAGCACTCGAAACCTGGTTGGAAAAGGTCACGAGCCCGGCATGAAAATAGCTCCGCCCGGGATTCGGAGGACAGTTTACTCATTTCTTAAATAAGTAAACTGTCCCCGGTATTGCACCCCATTGATCCGGACACCACGACAGAAGACAGCATCATCCCCCTAATCGCCGGGCAGCAGCGTGCAGCAGGGCGCGCGAATAGAGCCGATGAAAACCCAGCAGGCATCGGTACGTCCATTTCATTTTCCTGCCCGATGAGGTTTCCTGGTTGCGCATGACGGCGGACCCGAAATACAGCCGGCTTCCTTTCTCTTGTGGCACCAGCATGAACCACGAGCAGGTCTGCTGCCGAAAATCCATCATCACCAGCTGATTATCGCGGCGACTGTGCTCTTTCCAGGCAGCAAACGCGTGAATTTCGTTGCGTGAGAGCTGTCTCGCCTCTTCGTCCGTCGACGGCCGCGAAATCAGCCACTTCAATATCAGGCGCTCCGCCTTGAACAGGCTTGTCGTATAGAACGACTCGACATACTCCGGAAAAGTGACGTCATTTCCAACAAGTACTACGAAGCAATCGGTGTACTCGCCAAGATCGACGAATTCCTGCAACAAGGATCCATCGGGCAGTGGCGCTTTGGTGATAGACCTGAATAGTTTCATTGCGACACTATACTCAGGACTGCTCTAAAAAGGGGTCGAACCGATTTTTGGAGTGCCGACTTATTCGGTTCGACCCCTTTATTCTTATTCGGTTCGACCCCTTTATTTTCCCTTTATTTTGGTACGAACTTTACGAGGTCAATGAACTGGCAACCGTCGGCAAGATGCTTGATCTCGTTCGCCACCGTCAATTGGGTAAAGTTCGCTTGGACAAATACATGCGCTACGACGCACTAATTGGTACGCCCCAGATATCGGCGGAACAGGCATTTGGGCTGCTTCCCGAGCCGGCAGAATAGCCACAGCCTCTTATCTTAAATATCTTAAAGGGGTCGAACCGAATTAATCGACACTCCGGCAATCGTGGCAGGTCGAGAATCTATAACAGAAAATTCGGTTCGACCCCTTTGTTCTTCTCGACCCCTTTGTTCTTCGACCTTTTTAACATAAGCAGTCTTCGATCCCTTAAGATTTTCGCGCACTGACTAACGCCTGGTTTAACTACGCGTCGTGAGAGTTTTCAAATTTCCATTCCAGTAATTAGCAGGTTGTGCTTCCTACTTGATGATCTGCATCAATCGAATTCAGGCCGGATTTGACAGGGCTTTCAAAGCACGGATATTACTTTTTGAAATAACAAGTAATGAGTCCTGTAAAGAAGTAACCGCGATCGTCCACGGCACGATAAGTGGAACAAGGATCGTGCGAATAACAAAAAATTCCAACACCTACTTCGTCTTAATTAAGGGAGGACGGGAATATGGCAAGGCCACTTTCATCGCGTATCTATTCGCTTGTGTGCATTTTGGGTATTGCTGCCATAACGTACAGCGGCATCACCGGCGCACAATCAACGCTCGACCCGGCGTCTATTCTGGAACAATCCCAGGGTACAAAGCTCTTGCCGCATGAGCTCGATACATCTATACCGACGACCCCCAATCCATGGGCCAGTCTGCGCCCCGAGGGAACCTACATTGACTGGAACTACTGGGAGGCCAAGCGCTACCAGCTAAGCATGGCCGCGGCGGCGCAAAACAAGCCAGCCAAAGTGCGGATGACCGGTAGCGGTAACGGGACCACCAAGGTCTCGAAGTTCGGCACCGGCCCCTCGCAAGCAAATACAGTGCAGATCACCGGAGAATTCTCGGTTCCGCCGGCCAGCGCGTTTGTCCAGGACCCTGAAGACGAGGGTTCTATCCCGCTCGCCAGCGAAACCGGCCTCACAGCGCAAAGCGCCATCGTAGCTAACGGCGAGATCGGCAACGGTCCGTTCGGCCTGGCAGGTACGGGCAGTGGTGACTTCGACTTCTACGCAATTCGCGGCGTAAACGCCGGAGTCACGATCACGGTCGACGTGGACACCGAGCTGCCGTTTGATCTCCTCGATCCTGCCGTTGCGGTTTACAACGCGGCAGGCCAGATTATTGCTTTCAACGATGATAGCGGCGGCACGTTCGACAGTTTCGTATTAGTCGCGGCGCCGGCCGATGGGGACTATTTCGTCTCGATCGGCACCTTTGGCAACCCGATTCTCAACGACCCATTCGACAGCTCCAGCGGCGGGGGAGTTTGCGTCGGAGGGTTCTGCGGAGCCGGTAACGAAGGTCTGTATACGGTGACGATAGGCCTGGATTACTTCGACGAGCAGCTCATTTCATTCACGCCGAAGAAAGGGGATGTCGTCGGCGCGGCAATTAATGGCACGCCCGCAGAGCTCACACTGATTGATCACACTGGCACATTACGGCAAGGGTCTTCGGGATCAAGCAACAGCATATTCAATACTGGCACGCCGCTGCCCGCCGGCATTGCCGAAGTCGGGCATGTCGTCGATACACCGGGATTGTTCACTTTGCGACTACGCGGAAGCGCAACCGGGCCTTTCGCGCTCGACCTAGCTTCCTTTGTGCCGGAATTGCGTACGGCTGATCGCGGCGAAAAGCAGATCATCTTCCTGGACTTCGACGGCGCCATCGTCGACCTGTGCGAGTCGATCTTTGCTTGCCCCCCACCCCCGTTCGCATTCTTTACGTTTCTGTCGCCGCTGGAAGACTTCCTGCCGAACTGGGGTCTAATCCCGGCTGACGAAAATGCCGTGATCGACTCAATCTTAGCCATTGTCAGAGAGAGCTTGGACACGGACCTCGACTGGCTCGGGCCGAATCCAAAGTTCGAGATCGAAATCCGCAACAGCCGGGATCACGCAGATCCATGGGGCGAACCAAACGTCAGCCGTGTCATCGTTGGCGGCCGCATTTCGGAGCTGCTCGTCAGCACCATCGGAATTGCGCAGTCGATCGACGTCGGCAATTACGATACGGAAGAGACAGCCTTCGTCCTGCTCGACCTGCTAAGTGGTGAGGCGCCAAGTTCGGTGAACCTTAACAACACTCCGCGCGCGCTGGGTGTGGGAATTATCGATGTCATTGGCGTTGGCGTGGGTGAGATCACCGCCCATGAAGCCGGTCATTATCTGGGCTGCTGGCATACCGATCAGTTCAACGCGGTAGCCAACATCATGGACCAGGGTGGCAACCTGAACTTCTCGATCCTGGGCCTCGGTCCTGACGGTATCTTCGGAACCGCTGACGATACCAACGTGCAGTTCGTTCGCGACGTGTTCAATCCCAACGAAGGCTTCACGGGTATCGAGGATAACCAGAGCGCGATTGCTTACGGCGCCACAGAAGGCCGTAACAAGTAGCGGTACGCTTATAAGCCGCTAAAAAATGGAATCACCCCGGGACTCTTTGAGACCCGGGGTTTTTTTGATCCGCGGTTCCCTTATCCTGGAACAAACGTTTACAAGTAATGGCAGATACCAAAGCGCTGCTTCACGGAGCGCTTTGGTATGTGGTGGCCAGGGGCGGAGCGGTTTGCGAGGCAAACAACGACGGCGAAGCCGCCCGGAGGGTGAGGATCGTCCAAGGCCGATCCGAAACTGTCAGCGGCAGCCTCGTCGCCGTCTCCAGGAATTGATGACCGCTGTGCATGCTTCCGTGCAATATTACTGTTGTGTCGTCGCCCATTTCATATACCAGGCTGCGCATAGTTATTTGAGTTCGGACCTACGTCCTCACAGCGATTTTTGATTTGCGACGGCGAGGTTCTTTTGTTCTCCGCGCCGCGGAGGGAGGAGCCGCGTATTTGCGTATGATCTTTCTCCACGGACCTGTTGCTCGGAGCGTGCTCAGGTTTCCGAACAGACCGCCCAGCGTTCGGTTTATGAACACAACGTCGCGGGGAAAGCGGATATCGGTAGCATCCTGCCAGTTCGACATACCCAAGTCGTACAGGCTTTCGTAAATCGAGGCGTCTTCACCAAAGGTATAGGGTGGCGATGCGCGCACGATATCCTGCACCAGGTCGACATAGGGATCCGTCATGGCCCTCGGCAACGGAGCGCCACCTTCCTTGAAGACACCCATGTCGTGCAGAATCTCGGGGATCGCCGTTTTGCGATTACTGATCACTGAGTGAAACAAGACCCGATAGCCGGCTGCGAGATCCGCCGGTATCTCCTTCATGCAACCGTAGTCGTAGACGGCCACTTTGCCATCTTCGCGGAAAGCGAAATTTGCGATGTTTGGGTCGGCGTGGATGAATTTCTGCTGCACCAGGCCGCGCAGCGTGAACTCGAATAATACGGCTCCCCATTGGTCCTTGAGACGCGCGGGATATCGATCCGAGACCGCTTCAGCAGGCGGGATACCGTCCACAAACTCCATTGTCAAAACGCGTCGGGTCGTCGCCTCCTGCACGACATCGGGAACGATAATCTCCGGAAGATCCGCATGCATCGCCGCCATTCGCCGAATATTCTCTGCCTCGTTGAGATAGTCGAGCTCTTCCAGCAATCGCTCCTTGACCTCTTCCCAGATCGGCTCGAAGTCGATATCAGTGAACAGCCTCACCAGGTTGCCCAGCAGGGCCTTGAGGTTCTTCAAGTCGGCTTCGACCATGCGATCGGCACGAGGATACTGAATCTTGACCGCCACCTGTCGACCATCTCTTAGTACGCCAAGGTGGACCTGGCCGATCGATGCTGCAGCGAAAGCCTCGGGCTCCAGGGACTCGAATAGCGCATCGAAGTTCTCGAGTTCGCGGCGCAACTCGCGCTCCATGACCTCGAATGACACGCTCGGCGCCTCCTTTTGCAGAACGCTCAGAACGGCCGCGACTTCCGGGGGTAACAGGCCCGCGTGGAGACTAAGCATCTGCCCGACCTTCATTGCAGCGCCCTTCATCTCGCCGAGTGTATCTGCGATCCGGGCCGCGTTTCGGATCATGTTCTCGGCCTTCTTGAGCTGCTTGGTGGGTCCGTCGCGGAGCAGGCCGACCGCTTGCTCGCCCAGCACGGAAACGCCGACACGGCCAACCATTCCGCCGACCTTGACGAATCGGCCGAACGCGGACGTGATGAGGTCATCCCGACTCATGGGCGAATCATGTCGAGGTGCACGGCCGGGGATTGCCGCATGATCAAGAGCCTGCAGCTCACGGCGCATCAAGCGAGAAGCGTTCACGCAGGAAGCGCGCGATACCCTCCTCGTCGTGGTGTCCGACAACCGCCGTGGCGGCCGACTTGATCCTGTCATTGCCGTTAGCGGGTGCGTAGCTCTCATCCGCCGCCGCGAACATGCTGAGGTCGTTGTCACTATCGCCAAAGCAAATGACGCGTTCAAGGCCGAGCAAACTCTTCATCGTCGTGATGGCGCCGCCCTTGCTGGCGTCGCTGTGGTGGACATCGAGCCAGCGCCATTGCTGGCCTTCCAGAGCGACGCCGGAGTACGCCACAAGGTGCGGCTCGTCATTGACGCTGTGGAGCACAGCATTTATGGCTTCGCCGTCGCCGATGGAGTTCACGTGGGTGATCGTGGCATCGGCAGACAGTTCATCAAGAGCGCGCACCTTCACTGGCTCTTCGACGCCAATGCTGCGGATGAGCTCGCGCTCAATGTCCGTCTGCAGCGGCGGATGGTAGACGATGCTCTCGTTGTTTTCGTCCAGTGCAAAGACGAAAGGCGTAACTCCCTGTGTAAGGCAGGCGCGTACAACATTGTCCAGCTCATCGGGTGTGAGCGTGGCTCCGCGGGAAAAGTGCTTTGTTTTCGGGTGCCAGATCATCACGCCATTCTTGTATGCCTGCGGCAGCTGAAAGCAATGACCCTCGAGAATCGCGCGCGCACCGTGCAGGGTGCGCCCTGTCGCGACCGTATAGGCAATATTGCGCTCGGTCAGGAGCTTGAGCGTCTCGCTCGTGTAGTCAGAGATCACCGACTCTCGATTGAGTAGCGTGCCATCAAGGTCGAATACAACGAGTTCCATACAAGGCAATCCGGGGAGGGAACATGCGTTTAGTCTCGCCGCTGATTCGGGCCGGTGCAAGCGGGTTCAGTCAATACCCTGGTAACAGTGTGTAACTAAAGCCTTAAAGGAGCCTGGCCTTAAAGGGGTCGAACCGATTTTTGGAGTGTCAACTAATTCGGTTCGACCCCCAATACTGCGGCGGCGGACCACTCCTGCGGATCGACACCGGCTCGGGCCGGATTCGCGTCAATTAGCCCCGGGGAAAGGTTTTACTCCGACCCGTGTTGGTAGAATATAGCGATGAGCTTTGTTCTAACAACTGCTGAGGAAATCACTAACACGATTGATGCCATTATTGCCGAGGTATGTCCCAGTGCGGGCCGTCGACCGATGTATGGCGGTATTGTGTTCGAGAGGAAGCCGGGTGTGCACAAAACAATGGTGTGCGGCCACTTCGTGTATAAGAAGCATGTGAGCCTGGAATTTAGTAACGGCTACATGTTCAGCGACCCGGAGTCTGTGTTGGAAGGTAAGGGAAAGTTCAGACGGCACATCAAGCTGATGAGTGCGGGTGATATCCAATCGAAATTCGTTCGCGAGATGATCGAGCAGGCGTTTTCGCAACCCATGAGTGACTAATGAAACTTCGATACAAAATTATTAACGGCGTTCTGGCCTTTTTGGCGTTGGCCATTGTCGCGCTTGCGATTACGATCAGCTACACGCCCGAATGCACACCACCACCAGGTGTGTCTGGCGATGCAGAGTCGATGAAAGCCGTTGTATCACGTTGCTATGGCGGGCCGGAGGCGCTTGAGTATATTGACGTCGAGAAACCGATACCGGGACCGAATGATGTCATCGTGGAGGTTAAAGCCGCAGCCGTGAATCCACTCGACTATCACTACATGCGCGGATCGCCCTACTTGATGCGTCTCGTATCAGGCATCGGCAAGCCAAGTGATCAGCGCATGGGTGTCGATTTTGCGGGCGTTGTCGCCGAGGTTGGAGACGACGTAACGAAGTTCAATGTCGGCGATGCCGTGTTTGGCGGACGAAGCGGTGCGTTCGCCAAATTCCTGCAAGTCCCTGACGATGGTGCGATAGCCGCGAAACCTGAGAACGTAAGTTTTGAAGAAGCCGCGGCTGTCGGGATAGCCGCAGTGACCGCTCTGCAGTCGCTGCGCGATGACGGCCGGTTATCGGCGGGCGAAAAAGTCCTGATCAATGGTGCATCGGGTGGCGTTGGAACTTATGCCGTGCAAATTGCTAAAGCGCTCGGTGCCGAAGTACATGGTGTTTGCAGTACGCGCAATGTCGAGATGGTGCGCGCACTCGGTGCCGATCATGTTTTTGATTACAAGAATGAAGACTACACCGACAGCGGTAACGAATACGACCTGATCGTCGACATGGTCGGCAACCAGTCCCTGACCGCAAATCGCCGCGTGCTTAAGCCCCAGGGACGCATGGTGATCGTCGGTGGTCCAAAGGGAAACTGGATCGCGCCTTTGGGGCCGCCATTGAAAGCAGCGATGCTGTCGCCCTTCGTCGACCAGGAACTGAGCACGATGCTGGCAGTGATGGAGGGCGATGATCTCGAATACCTTGCCAGCCTGATGGCTGACGGGCGCCTGACGTCACGGATTGATCGGCATTACCCGTTGGCTGAAACCGCTGATGCCTTGCGATATCTGGAAACGCAGCGTGCGCGTGGCAAGGTCATCATCACTATGGACTCAATGACGGAGTAAGAAGCCTTCGATGGTGTCCAGGGGAAGACTGGTACGCCCGAAATATAGAACTCGTAACTAATGAATTCTTGTGGGTCGAGGTGACCTCGAAGACCCAACCGCAGTTAATTGGGGTCGAACCGCGATTAATTGAAATCAGAGTGAAGCTTCCAGTGAGCTTCCAGTGCCGGGCACCGACCTAATTGACTATTCGTCGATTAGCTTTGCTCTGATTTTTCGTTTGCTGATATTCTGGCTATTCTCTTGATCCTGTGTGGCAGCAGGGATGACGCGTAAGCGACGGAATGCTTCTGCCGAATTCCGAAGGTAAGACTACGGGAATCGATCGCCATTGCGTCAATCTGTGGGAATCATGACCAATTCGGTCAGATAAGTCGGTGCCCGGCACCTTTTCTCCGCTTGCTCATGTATACCGTCAACGCCGATGGAACAGATGTAGTTTTGGTTTGGAGGACCACCTGTAATCCGATTTACTCTATTCATAGAATCGGATGTCACAGCCATTTTTTTGTGACGTGAATCGCACAATCGCGGCGAGGCGCTTGGAAAAAATCGTATTGTCCAAATCTAAGCCAGTCGAATTGTGACAAACTTCAACGACCTCACAGGCATCGTTCCGCTAAGATCTATTCTAATCATGTGCTCTTGCAGGGAACGCCATGCACATTTTCTCCAAAGCTATTTTCATCGTCTTGTGCGCAATATTCTCAGCGCCAGTTGAAGCAGAGGATTTCGTTTCCTTCGTTGAGCACAATTTCCCCTACCAGGAAGTTGACGAATCCTATGGCACCGCTAACATTCAGGATGGCCGGTGCCGGAAGGGAATTCCGTTTTCAATTTCCCAGAATCGTTTCCGGACCACTACTGAGATGGACCTTGCCAAGCAGGTTCATAGAAGACTTCGTAGCATGGGTGCTAACGGGTTCGTAATCATTGACCTGAAGGAAGACACGCTCGTCAGAAGCATCAAGGTGGTTCCCTTGACGTGTGTCTTAGGCTGAGCTGCTACCGTTCGCATGGGTGCCAATAATAAAGGGGTCGAACCGCATTTGTGAGCGTCGAGTGTCTTCTTGTTGTTTTCGCGATTAAGGGTTCGAACCGATTTTTGGAGTGTCGATAAATTCGGTTCGACCCCTTTACCTTGTTGGTCAGATAAGTCGGTGCCCGGCACCTTTTCTTTGTCTTCTGGTCAGATAAGTCGGTGCCCGGCACCTTTTCTTCGGGCACCTTTTCTTTGTTTACCTTCGACCCCAATTTTCCTCTGGAGCTCGCATATAGTCTAATAGGCGCCGGCCTCCAACATCCGGTGGACTCGAATGAAACGAAACTCGCTATATGGGTACTCCCCGAGGGAGCTGACTATTGTGTGGTTCGCGTTAGTGCTCGGCTTCACCGGCAACTCCAAAGCTGCCGGTTGTGGAGCCGCAGCCAACACCGTGACCGATATTCCCCTGGTCTGCTTTGACCGCGAGCTGTACCTCGACAAAGAGGCAACAACATCGGCAAACGCGAGTATTGGTGACCTTAATGGCGATGGGCATCTCGATATTGTGCTGATCAAGGGTCGCCACTGGCCCGTTACCAACCAATACCTGCTCGGTGATGGCTCCGGGAACTTCGACGCGGCTGCGGACCTCGGCGATGTCGCCGATCGCTCCTATACGGGTGCGCTGGCCGACCTGGATCGCGACGGTGATCTCGACGTTGTTGTTAGTAATGACAACCCTGATCGGAGTCTTGTTTATCTCAACGCTGGCGATGGTAGATTTTCTGCAGGATCTACTTTCGGTCAACCGCAATGGAACACGCGTAACGTTAGCGCCACAGACATTAACAACGACATGCTGCCCGACATCATAGTTGCCAATCGTGGACCACTTGAAGGGCCAAGTCCGAATTACATCTGTCTTAACCTAGGCGACGGGCGATTTCAGACCGACTGTCAGCAATTTTCCGATGAGTCGGCCACGACCATCACACCATCCGATGTAAACGGTGACGACCTGACGGATCTTGTTGTCCCGCATCGTGATGGAGGACAGAGTCATATCTACCTGGGGCAGTTGCGCAAAGGCAATCGATTCGATGCTAAGCCCTTTGGCCCTCCGCAAGCGGCGATTCGTGCAACGGCTGTCGCGGATGTTGATCAGGACGGCGAGGTGGATATCGTGGCTATTCACACGGGCAATTCGGAGGGCGGTGACGGCGTTGTGGCCAGGGGGCGAAACTTCCGCGGAACCACTATTTTTTATGGCCTGGGCGACAGCATATTTTCAGAGGCGTATGTCATCGATGACTCGTCACGCATGCCGTACGCGCTGGCGATCTCGGACCTGAATCAGGATGGTGCCATGGACATCATTGTCGGTTATGTCGAGGCAGCCACAACGGTTTTTCTCAATCGGCGATCCGACAGACAGTTCCACAACTTCGATTTGAGTGACAACGAGGGTGCTACCTACGGTTTCGCCGTTGGCGATCTTGACGACGATGGTCAACCGGACATTGTGGTCGCCAAATCAGGCGCGCGCAACAGAGTGTTTTTCGGCAACCAGAATTAAGGGGTCGAACCGATTTTTTATTTAACCAGCCTCGGCCTGTCATTCACGCAAAGTGTCGTTTAATTCGGTTCGACCCCTTAATTCTCTTATTCTTACTCAAAGATAGTTTTTACTCTGACCCCACTTATGAGCGCAGGTAGCGTAACGAATGATCGCAATCAATGAGTTGAGCATGTCCTATCCCCTCGAAGCAGGTTCGCTCGAGGTGCTGGCGAAAGTGAATATGCAGATCGCTGACGCCGAAACCGTTGCCATCGTCGGCCCGTCGGGCTCCGGAAAGACGACGCTGCTGATCCTGCTTGCCGGATTGGAGGCGCCGAGCGCCGGTTCCATCATGATCGACGGCGAAGACATTACCGGGCTCGACGCGGACGCACTTGCCGATCTCCGCCGCGACAAGCTGGGCATCGTCTTTCAATCGTTCCATCTCGTGCCGAGCCTGACGGCGCTCGGCAATGTGTCGCTACCGCTGGAAATCGCCGGCCGCGAGAACGCCAGGGACCGTGCGCACAAGCTGCTGGATCGAGTGGGACTCACCGAGCGGGCGCATCACTACCCGTCCCAGTTGTCGGGCGGGGAACAGCAGCGTGTCGCCATCGCGCGCGCCATCGCAAATTCTCCGAGCGTGCTGCTCGCCGACGAACCCACCGGCAACCTGGACATCAACACCGGCTCCAGGATCATCGACGTGTTGTTCGACCTCAATGCCGAAACGCGTTCGACCATGGTGCTCGTTACCCATGACACCGAGATCGCACGGCGCTGCCAGCGAGTGTTTCATCTCGACAACGGCAGGCTCATCGAGGATGCAGGGCATGCGATTCCTGCTTGACCTGGCCTGGCGCGATCTCCGGGCGAGCGGCCGCTCGCTGTGGGTATTCTGTGCCTGCCTGGCGCTCGGCGTTACGCTGGTCACGGCGACCGGCGGCCTGTATCAACTGATCAACCAGGGCCTGCTCGCCGATACGCGTCAACTGCTCGGCGGGGATGTCGAAGTCGACGCCGACAGCGCCTTACCTGAGACGGTGCTCGACTGGATGCGGGATCGAGGTGACGTCTCGCTCGTCACTGAACTCGATACGATGCTCGGCACAACTGCGGACGACTTTCTGCGCGTCGAAATCCAGGCCATGGACGCCATGTACCCGCTCTACGGCGAGCTCACGCTGCAGCCTGAATTGCCACTCTCGGAGATCACGGCGTTCAGCGACGGTCAATGGGGCGCGGCCATTGACCCGGTGCTTGCCGAGAACCTGAGTATTGGCATCGGTGACGACATCTTCATCGGGGCGTTGACGATGCGGGTACGTGCACTCGTGCTGCACCAGCCCGACCGCGCACTCAGCGCGGAGTGGCGCGGCGCGCCGGTGCTCGTCAGTGAGCAGGCACTCGAACCGTCGGGACTGATCGGACTTGGCAGCCAGATCGACTTTGACTATCGCGTTCGCACGGCAATACCGGCTGATGCGTGGCAGCAGCAGTTCTACGCTGCATTTCCCGACCGTAACTGGGAAGTGCGCACGTTCGAAGATCGCAGCCGACGCATAGCCGATCGACTCGGTCAGCTTGCATCGGGACTGATCATCATCGCTCTCAGTACGCTGTTCATTGGTGGCCTTGGCGTGTTCAACAGCATACAGGCCTACCTGCAGCCCAAACTAAAGACCATCGCGACGATTCGTGCACTCGGCCTGCGCAATCGGCCGCTGGCGACCGTCATTCTTCTGCAGGTCGCGATCATGAGTGGCGGCGCAAGTTTGCTCGGTGCGGTTGTCGGCGCCGGACTGGCTTTGACAGCCACGGGCATCGTCGCAGCGGAAATTCCACTGGCTACCACGGCGTCGAGCCTCGTAGCGCCGATCCTGATCGCCCTGGTCTTTGGAATGCTCACCGCATTCACGTTCGCCTTGCCTGCCGTTGGCCGGGCGTTGTCGGTACAACCGGCGACGCTTTTTCGTGGCACTGCAGCGCATGTGTCCGACGCATCGGCCGGTTGGTGGCTCAGCGCACTGGCTTGTGCGGCAATCATCGTTTCGCTGGTGCTGCTGGCGCTTCCTGACAGGATGTTCGGTCTCGGATTCATCGCGACTGTCGGTATCCTGCTGTTGCTGTTCGACATGTTAGTGCGCGGCATACGGGCTGCGGCACGGCGCCTCGATGATCATCCCGCTCTGAGCGGCCGTTTCTACCTGCGCCTGGCGCTGGCCAACCTGCACCGGCCGGGCACGCCATTGCGCGCCACCCTGCTGTCGCTCGGTTTGGCGCTGACCCTGCTCGTCGCGTGTACGATGGTTGTCGTGTCACTGCTGCGAACGATCAATGAAACGATTCCCGAAGAATCACCGGCGCTCGTCTTGTACGACGTCATGGACCATCAGCTGCAGGACGTCGTCGCAGCCATTCGGCCTTCGCGGGAATCGGTTCGCGTCGACACGACACCGCTGGTGCGCGCGCGCATTGTCAAGGTCAACGGCGTGGACGTATCCGAGCTCACACACTTAAGCAGCGCACGACGCCGCGATATGTCGCAGGACAACTACGACTTGAGCTACTCCGCTAACAACATCGACGACGTTACGTTTACGTCCGGTGCCTGGGAGGCGCAGGCCGATTCCGAGTCGCCGCGACTTGCGCTGGAAGACAGGGAAGCGGTAAGGCTGGGACTGCAGGTCGGCGACGTCATCACGTTTGGCATAGAGGGTAAGACCGTGACAACCCGGGTCGAAGCCATCTTCAGCCAGAAAGGATTACAGACACGCTTCTGGTTCGAAGGCATCGTTTCAGACGGAGCGCTCGACGACATGGTTTTTCGACATGTAGGCGCTGCGTATATGAGTGATGCTGATGCGATCGATGCCCAGCGGCGCATCGCCCGGGTTGCGCCCAACGTCGTCACCGTGCGTACCGCATCGTTGCTGGCATCGGCACGCGACATCCTGGGCAAAGCGGTGGTCGGCCTCGGCGTCATCGCCGGCGTCAGCCTGCTTGCGAGCCTGCTCGTTCTCGTTAGCGTGATGGCCGCCGGCCGCAGTCGCCAGATTTACGACGCCACTGTGCTGCACTCGCTGGGCACGCGCATG
>CAWKOQ010000020.1:0-459423 GCA_963850825.1 uncultured Gammaproteobacteria bacterium
TTGCGTGGAACGACAGGCGAAGGGTGCACTCGGCAGGGATGCCGGCAGGCTGATTTGCTCAATTCCCCACTTGGCCTCGTGCTCTAATTCAGGGGTACGGTCACTCCAGGTGTAACTTCTTGGCGCATTGCCACGCGGAAAATCGCACCACACGTCGATGGATAGCTACGTCTTGCGCCTGCCGTGACTCAAGGTAACCCAAGAGCACGTACCGCGGCTGATTCTGAACGCGGTAAGTTTCCCTGAGTAGCGGTAGGTGATCATGGTTTGGGCACCAAAGTGGGCACAGGCAAGGCTCGAAAATCGACCCCTAGGTTGCGCCAGGTTGATTCATTCGCACGCTCGAAGCTGTTGAGTAAGCACCATCAATCTTTCCTTGTACGCGTCGCCTTGCGCGGGCGAGAAACCAGATCGTATTTCCGCGTCGATCTCATCAATTTGATCGCGGAAGCGCTTCTTACAAACTTTGAGTGGTTCGCCTGGTTGCCGGGAAGTAGGAATTTGCGCTTCAGGCGATTGCGGCTCGGGCGACGATTCCGTCATCTCTTCGCTTTTCTCCGCCTCTGCGATACGGGCGTCAGCGTCGTGGGTGACGGCAGTTTCTTCGACTCTTTCGGCCGGGCACGGCGTCTGCAGATACGCGACATTGCCGTATTCATCCGTACACTTATATATGTCCGCATGCGCTGCTGGCATCGAAGCAGCAGTGAGCATGATAAACGACACGCTGAACAGCGCGTTAATGGGGTCGAACCGTATTTTTGTGGAACACTGGAAAATCGCTTCGACCCCTTCTCAAATCCGCGGAATCACGATACCTCAGGACGGTCGCCAATCACGCACCGCTTTGACCAAAGCGCGGGCTGCCGGTTCACCAACGGTTTGATCGTCGTCGGCGAGTCGTATGGTCAGATTCCCCAATGTGGGCCGCGCGGCGTGTCAGTTCACGACGATACGCGGGTCGAGTGGGACCGCACAGTTGTCGCCGATGACGGTATATTTATACTTAATATGCGGCGAGCTGCTATCGATCGGAGGCGACTTCTTGAAACCCGAGGCATTCGAGTTAAGCGGCTGGCCGTGAAACGGATCGTAGTGGATTGAATACCTCTTATTTACCGGGTCACTCTGCCATTCTATCCTCTGACTTTTGTTCACGTTTACCGGATCTGGCGACACACTGTCAGGGCAGTCACCTATGAATTTAATCGTCACTTGCGCCGCCGGTACCAACGCTGGGGAAGCGCATGCTGCGAGCGCGACGATGCAGGCAAGCGTTGCGCCAAACCGTGCGACTACTGAAATCGGGTGCCATCTATTCTTCTTGTTCATGATCTTCTCCTTTTTGGCCCTCTTGAGCTTCGCTCACTCCTGACATTCATGCGGAGTCAACGCGAATAAGCGATCGCGCTCACTGACTGAGCGAGGTCACCTGCGTCGTCCGGGCAACGGCTCGGCGCGCTCGGCTGTGAATTATTATCATTGTGTCTATTCAGTGTAGTTGCTCCGCTCCGAAAATGCCGCGTAATCGTCTGCTCATTGACTGTCCGAGATCATCTCCTGAAATTCCGGGTTCCCGCGCAGGTCATTCAGGTACGGTTCTGCTGCAAGCATTGTCGCCGGGTAACCATTCTCTAAAGCGAGGTGGAGGGCCGCCAGTGCCGACGCGTGGTCGCCCTCCCGGACGTCGATGAGCGCATCGTAGTACAAGCCGTACGGGTCTTTTGGTGCAATCTTGAACCCTTTTGCGACGCTTGCCTTTGCTGCTGCGCTTTCCCCCAGCATCTGCTGCGCCCAGGCAAGCGAAAAAAGCGTGTCGACATCGGTCGGGTCCACGCTGACCCGGCTCTTGGCCAGATCAGCTGCGCTTCGAAAAGCGCTCGCTGCCTCCTCACGTTGACCTGCAAAGTACAGCGCGTCGGCCAGGTTCAACCATTTCACGGCATCCATCGGGCTCAGTTGTACCGCTTTGCGATGCGTCGCCACAGAATCCTCGAACTCCCCTAAGTAATAGTAGATTACGCCGAGGTTAGAATACGCGCTGCGGGATTCCTCGATTGCCAGCGATTCCTCGTAGACCAGTCTGCCTGCTTCGAAGTCACCGGCCATCGTCAATGCGCTGCCAAGGTTTGCCCGCGCCATGTAGTTGTCGGGTTCAAGCAGGACTACCTGGCGATAAGCATCGGCCGACTCGGGGTATCGTCCCACCGCAAAAAAGAATGTGCCAAGCCCGTTAATCGTGAGCCAGTTGCCGGGCTGTGTCTCGATCGCGGTACGCAGAAGCGCCTCCGCCTCCGTGTATTTCTGTTGCTTGGCATAAACGCTGGACAGGCCGATCATCGCCTGCGCGTCCTGCGGATTGATGCGTAACGCCTCACCGAATGCTTCCTCGGATTCCGCCATGCGCCCGGTTCGCCGATAAAGCTCGCCAAGTGCCGTGTGCACCATGCCGAGACGCGCATTCGATGCGAGCGCCGCTGCACAGGCACGTTCCGCGATTGCGATGTCGTCGGCCGAATTGCTGAGCTCGAAGCGGGCGACATAAGTGTCACACAGCCCGGCGTGCGCAGCTGCATATCGCGGATCGACAGCGAGAGCCTGCTGATAGTAGTCGATGATCTCCCCGATCGTCTCCAGCGTGCGCGGTTGCTCGTAGATCTCCTTGCCGCGGCGATACAGAACGTAGGCGTTCAGATCCGAGGCCTCGTAGTCGGCAATCGGTAGCTGTTGCGTCTCAGCCGGCAGCGCGGCACGCACGTTTGCAACCATGAGTTCGGTTATCTCGTCGCGCATATCAAAGAAATGCGCGAGCGGGCGATTGAATTGTCGGGACAACACGTGAAATCCCGTATCGGAGTCGATGAGCTGAATAGTAACGCGCATCAGATCGCCGTCTATTTGCACACTGCCCTCCAGATAAAGCGCAACGCGCAGACGCTCGCGTACTCGCGATGAAGCAGAGTTCGGGTCCAGCGTGAATGAATCGCCGCGCGACGAGACCAGCAGCCCGGGTACCCGCGAGAGCCGGGTAATGACATCGTCGGCAAGTCCATTCGAGAAGACCTGGGTTTCATCACTGCCATCGAGGTTGAAGAATGGCAGCACAGCGATGGAATTGTCCTGCACGGGTGGCAAACCGGCTTGTTCCGCGATGTCCCGCGTTTTTGTGATCTCTGCCTCGGGCAGTCCCACCCTCCTGTCATAGACAAATACGACCACGGCCGCTATCGCCAGCGCGCCGATTATCGAAATATAGGTTCGGCCAAATCGATCCTCGCGTATGTGGCCGGGTGACAATTCGTGACGTACGGCGCGGCCATCGCGAAATTCAAGGAACCACGAGAGCAGGATAGAAATCGGAAAGCCAGCAATAACCAGAACCGTGACAAACGTACCGGCCCACGCTGGCAGCAGTAGCTGGGAAAAAACGATGTCGGCGATCTGGATGAGCAACCAGCCGAGCACCAGGTAGGCAACTCCTGTCTCCAGCACACCACGCTGTTGCAGGTTTTCGAGCAAACCGATCTGGCCTGCGCCTGCTTTACCGTGCGTGTCGAGGGTCACGGTGGATGTTTGCGCCGATACTGGTTCGATGCCCACAACGAGCCGATAGCCACGCTTCGGTAGCGTCTGAACGTACTTTGGCTCGTCGTGATGGTCACCCAGCGCGTGGCGTATTTCGCTTATCGCATGCGTCAGGGTTTCCGTGTTGGCCCGACCTGTTCCCCAGACGGTGTTTATGAGCTCGTCTCGCGTGACCAGCTCGCCGGGATTCGACGCCAGGCACAGCAACACTTCCATGGCTTTCGGTGGCAGGCACTCAGAGCCTGCCCGACCGATTATCTGCCCCTTGCGAGGGTCGACGAGCAGGTCTCCGAGATTGAATCCTTGTAGGAGGTCGGGATTCACGTTGCCGCCCTGGAAACTTCCGTTAACCCAAGGATAGCACCAGAAATCGGCCGAACAGTCAGCAAGACGACGTCGTCAATAGAGATCTTGTCGTCGACATACGAGCAATGGCTCTGCGAAGCAAAGGCAGCCGGAGCAAAGCGTTAAATGGTGGGGGCAGAATCGAACCACCGACACGCGGATTTTCAGAACGCTAAGTGGCTGATTCTGTCTCTAATTATCAACCAGTTACCGGGTCGTCCGTTGCTTAATTTGCATCACTATGCATAACGATGCACAACTCACTCACGCAAAACTCACGCATCTCCAGTCCGGGTGGACAGATCGAGTCACCTTGTGGGTCAACGGGAAGAACATCGGCGGACCAGGCCCTTTGTCACCGTCGATAGACATCCAATCACAGATTTGATGCGTCTGATGCTAAAGAAGTCCGTGATTGTGTGACGTACGCCGAGTTCGTAGAAGGATTCCACCGAATCAGTACGCACGGAGTGCGCGCTGTAGCGGTGGAGTCGAGTCAGGACACGACACGGTGATAGACGTCTTCGGAAACCTGCCGCCACGGCGCGTCACCGCTGCGCATAAACGTACGATTACCCCAGGTGTCCTGATCGATTACCCAGAAAGTGTCGCGCACCTCGCCCGCGTTGCCACCAGGCAATGCGGTGCGGATACGGACTTCTCTGGAACCGGTCTTAACGTCAAACGGTGTCATGAAGCCGGCGCCGGAGCGCCCGTCGCGGAATACGCCAACCACTGCGATGCGGCCACTGAGATGATCTAAGCGGTAATAGCCCTCGCCTATCGGGCGGATGTCGTTCTGTTCAGGGAACTCAATCTCGAGTGTGTATTTGACGACTGTTTTCTTGGTGTCATACCAATCGTAATCAATGATAAATCGGTACTCGGTGCCTTCCGCAGAGGTCTTGTCGTCGCTTACGAATCTGCCGATGAACGGCTCAAACAGCGCCATGTCCGTGGCTTCGGCCGTCTGCCATGTCATATCATCGAATGGCGTCGAGAGGTGCTCCCCGGCATCGTCAGCATTGACCACCTGTCCAAAGACGAAAACCGCCACAACAGTAGCAACTACGCCGTGCCAGACACCCCGCTTGCTTACGCTATTCATAGAATCCCCCCCGGTCGACCGCGATGGTTTGTCCTGCTTATTTTCCGTGCAACGGCTGGGTCGATCACTTTGACTTCGTCAGCATGTGTTCGTTCACCGCGCGTCGGTCGCCGGGACTCAGTCCGCCGCTCCGCCAACTCAGCTTCCTGAACTTGCCTTATCGCGGCTCGACGCCTCTCATGACCAGCGTTTCGAGGGCCTGCGATAGGTCCCGAATCTCAGGACTTTGACCCCCGCCGTTCATCAACAGCATCGCGGTGTTGCCGCGGCCGTTGGTCGCATAGAAAAAATAGAAGCCGCGCTCGGAGCCGCCGATGGCGACCGTCTCGCCGCCCATGCGCCTGGCATGCTCCTCATCAAGCACGTCGCCCGACTGCAGGAAACGATAAAAACGCAGCATGTCACCCAGCGTCGAGTACATGCCGCCGCTGCCCATCACCAGCCAAGAGGTCGGGCCCCAGTTGGGCGGAATGTTCGGCACACCGACGGAGCTCGGTCCGTAGCCCACCGCAAAGTCGCGCAAGCCGAGCCCACCGTCGTCACCGTACATGCCGGTGCGCTGCATGCCCGCGGGCTCAAAAAACGTGGCGGACACGTACTCGAAGTAGCCCTTCCCGCTGACACGTTCGATGATCGCCGCCACCAGGCCGTAAGCAGAATGCGAGTGTGCATTGCCTTTACCGGGCGCGAATAACAGCGGCTGTGCCAGGATGCGGCGCACGGCCTCGTCGCGATCGATCCATGCAAGATCCGCGTCCCAGTCGCTGTCGATGTGATGAAAGTCCGGCAAACCCGATTGCCCGCTGATCAGGTGACGAATCGTCAGCCCGCGCTTGTCGGCTGGCACGCCGTCGAAAAACGCGTCCATGGAATCGTCGAGCGACAGCTTTCCCTCTTGTGCTAGGAGCAGCACGCCGGCGACCGTAAAGTCGATCGGCGTTGAGCCGATGCCAAAAACGGTATCCAGCTCAGTGTCATAGCCAAGCGCGCGATTGCTCTTGCCATACGCCTCCCGCACTAGCGTTTCGTGGTCGCGGGCAACGTAAATCACTCCGGACAATCCCTTGTCTTCCATCGCCGAAACCCGTTCAGACACGCTGTCCCAGCTTACTTTTGGCCGGCTGACCCCTGCCTCGGTGCGGAGCGCGGTAATCGCATACGGCGGTTCGTCCTGTACCCGGAACAGCACGGCGAACGGGTTTCTGCCCAGCAGCTCGAGACGGATTTCACCATTGTCTTCCTCGACCATGGCGCCGCCTGCGCCCGCCGCGGCCTTTTGAATGCCGCGCAGCAAGGCAAGGCGCTCTTCAGGCGTCGTCTCCGCAAGCCACGCCGCGGCCAGGCGCTCATTCTCGAACTCGCGCAGCAGTTCCCCGGGTTCAATGTCGCCAGATTTCTCGAAGGCCTGGACGTGCCCGAAGACGGCAGCATCGCGATCGTCGGCCGGCGCGGCCATGGCGGTACCCGCCAGCAGGAATGCCAAATAGAATATGACAGTCGGGCGCCCACGGTAAGCTCGCGCTCGAGGCATCGGATTCTCCTTGGTATGCGTTTTTATGGGAAAACTCATACCGGTAGATGCGCCATGCGGCCGATTCGTCGCGCTTTGGATGCAAATCGTCTTCTTACGACCGGTTCTTCTTCAAAGATGGATGCTACCAGTGAGAAAGAGCGTGCACTGGCCGCTCATGATGACGCGATCACCCCGGTGCTCGCAATGCAGTTCGCCGCCAGCACAGGCAATAAAGAGGTGATTTCCCATCCGGCTTGGGATTCTTGGTGGTCAGGCTTTCGACACGCGGGTTTTCAGTCCGCCGCTCGGCTCAAGAAATGACATAGAACCACAATTCCCCGACCGTCTAACGAACAGTCGGTCAGACCTCTGAATTCCTCAGAAAACAGCGCATTCGAACAAAGCGCGGCAGATTATCCCCACCATCCGCTTACCGCCTGCCCCTCGATGAACCATTCTTGACAGATCAGAGCACGCGAACGCGGTAGAATTTCCCATCCCCGACAACACGTCCTTGTGATACCTGACTATCTTGCCAAGTCCCAGCTGCCCAAATTCCCGATCCTTCACGTCGCTCCTGCTCGCTGCCTGCCTGTGCCTGGCCGGCTGTGCTCAAAAGGAAGTGCGTCTCGTCGAAGGCACGCGATATTACGAGGGCGATATGCCTGCTGACTTTAGCGGATCCTGGGCCCGTGACTACGCGCGCGGCGACAAGGTCAACCAGGTATTTCAGAACGCCGTCTGGCAGTTAAGCAGGAGACGTGACCAAATCGGCCAGGGGCTGCCAATGGCGTCGCAAAGAGACGTGTCGACGCTCATACCGATCGCCCGGCTTGCCGAACTCATTACGAGACCGGACGAACTGACAATCTCGCAGACGGAGCACGAGATTCTCGTCGAACGAAGGGACGACTTCTCCCTCCAGTGTGCGTTCTACGAGGGCGTGGCGAAATCTATCGAAAGCGTTTTTGGCCGCGAAACCTGTGGCTGGGATGGCAAGCGACTCATCTCGATCCACGATATGCCGGACGGCTTGCGTGTGATGCATCGATTCCATGTGTCCGACAATCGACGGGAACTACGTGTCATTACCACCGTGTCATCGAGTACCGCGCCGATGCCTATCACACTGAGCCACTATTACTGGCGATTCGAGAAGAATCCCCGCAAGTTTCAATGTATCGAGACGCTCAGCATGAAACGCGTCTGCAGCACCGGTAACCTGGAGCTGTGACCATGCGCCTCCATCATCGCCTTGTAATAGGGGCAATGCTGGTTTTCGTCGTTGCGACGCCCTCGTCCACCGCGCTCGCTCAAGCCGGCGCGCCTTTGGTACCGGCGACCAACGACGGTACCGACCTGAACGTGACGATCCCGGTCTTTGATCCGGGCATACCTGACGATCCTGCGGCGTATCGTGACCTGCAGGTGTTTCCCCGCATTCGCGAGATCGAAGCAAAGCTGCTGCCGTTTCTATTGCGCGAGACCCTGGTGGAGTCAGGCCAGTGGGGCGCAGTGCGGGTCGTGACAGAGCCCGATGATGCGGCAGAACTGCAGCTCTTCGGCACGATTGTCCGATCGGACGGTGACTGGCTGGAGCTACGGATCCGTGCGGTGGATGCGTCAGGGACTACCTGGCTGGACAAGGTCTTTACCGGACAGGCGAGTGACGAGCCGGTATCACGCGAAGAGGATAAGGGCACGCCGGAGTTTCAGGCGCTCTATACCGATATCGCTGTCGAGCTCGCGGCAATGCGCGATCAAATTGGCGACCCGGCGGTATCGAGAATCAAGGGCACGTCGCTGATACTTTACGCCAGCGAACTTGCACCGAGCGCGTTCAGCGGATACCTCGGGCAAAACTACGACGGGACTTTGCGATTGCTGCGATTACCGGCGCGCAACGACCCGATGCTGCGTCGCATCGAGACGATTCGCAACACCGAGTTCCTGATCACGGACACGGTGGACACCAAGTTCAGGGAGTTTTATGCGGACCTCACGTACACCTATCGGGTGTGGCGGGAGTACCGTCGCAAATACGTCGAGTTCCAGGCAGACGATGTCAGGTTTGCAGAATCCAGAGCAGGTGAATACCAACGCGGCAGCTGGGAGTCGGTCAAGCATCAATACGACGCCTACAAATTCCATCGGTATACCGCCCAGGAGCAGGATCGCCTTGCGATAGCTTTCAATAACGAGGTCGCCGCTACCGTTGAAAGGATGGAAACCCGGGTTGAAGAGCTCGACGGCTGGGTGGAACAGGGATACCTCGAATGGCGCAGCCTGCTGGAAGAACTGTTTGAGTTAGAAACTCACTCTCGTCCGCAAGTCGACTAGATTCTGGCCTGGCGTAATCGGGCCGCCCGAATTAGAAGGTGTCAGGTTTATTTTTTGAATCATTCGAGCAGAAAAATAATTCTGCCACCATTGACACAGAATCGCGGCTAAAGCCGCTCCTACGGCGGCGACGTTAAAGCCGAATCTCGGGGACAGTTTACTCAATTGAGCCGCACACAGGCCCGAAGAAAAATAGGTTAACTGTCCCCGGATTTCCATTCCGACGCAGAATACGAGTGCAAGCGAGATCCAGATGGCCGTCCAGCCCAGAGCCTCAGGCAATGCGACGACCCGAGATTTCCTGTGGAAGACACCAAGGTCGATGGCGACCATCACCGCAATCAGTAATAGAAACCCGACCCAAATGAGCGTGCTAAACGTCAGCAGAGTTTGCGTTCTCCACTCGCACGGCAAACCAGGATCGTTTGCCAGCGTTCAAATTCGCATCTGTATGGTTGCGCCGGACGGCGCTAGCCGGCGGCCGCGACGCCACTAAAACCTCGATTGATCAATAGATGTAGCCAGACACTCAGCGCGTAGCCCAAGGCAATAACCGGCGTCCACTTGAGGTGCAGAAAGAATGTGTATTGACCGCGGGCCTGCCCCATCAACGCAATGCCGGCAGCCGAGCCGATAGACAGGAGACTTCCCCCAACTCCTGCGGTCAACGTGACGAGCAACCATTGCATGACATCCATGTTGGGCTTCATTTCGAGCACGGCAACCATGACCGGAATGTTGTCGACAATCGCGGACAGCAGGCCGACGAGAATATTTGCAGTGGTTGCGCCAAGGTCACCATAAAAATAGCTGGACAGGCCCTCGAGATAGCCGATGAATCCGAGGCCACCGACACACATGATGACGCCAAAAAAGAATAACAACGTGTCCCATTCGACCCGAGAGACTTCGCGGAACGTGTCGAACGGCGATACATCCCCGATCTCACCATAATCCTTGCGATCATACCGGGTTACCGTATGTGTTCTCCTGAGGTAGTAGCCAAAGAACTTGAGGTAGGCCAGCCCTGTCATCATGCCGAGGAACGGTGGCAGGTGCAGGAAGTTGTGAAAGGATATTGCGGTCAGAATTGTGCAAACGAAAAGCACGATAATTCGTTTCGCGCCGCGTTTCATGTGCGTGCTGTCATCACCCGATTTCGACGGTAGATTGGGCACCGCAAATGACATGACGATTGCCGGCACTGCGTAGTTAACGACTGCCGGCAGGAACAGATAAAAGAATGTCTGAAACGGCAATATTCCTTTCTGCCAGACCATCAGCGTCGTGATGTCGCCGAATGGACTGAACGCCCCGCCGGCATTCGCGGCGATGACGATATTGATACAAGAGATACCGACGAATTTCGGGTTATCCTCGCCAACGGCCATCACCACCGCGCACATCACCAGTGCCGTCGTGAGATTGTCGATCACGGGCGAAAGGAAAAAACTCATGATGCCCGTTATCCAGAACATGGTGCGGTAGGTTAGCGAATGCCGGACCAGCCAACCTCGCAAGGCCATGAAAACATTTCTTTCGCTCATCGCGTTGACGTAAGTCATTGCTGCCAGCAGGAACAGGAACAGCTGGGCAAATTCTGCGACGAAATAATGGACAGCCACACCGGGAGCATCTGCGTCCGGTCGACCAACATACTGGATGGCGATCAGAACCCAGATGAGGCCTGCAGCGAGCATGACCGGCTTTGATTTTCGCAGGTGGATGTATTCTTCCGCGATGACAAGGCTATACGCAGCGATGAATATCGCCAGTGCTGCGAAACCGACCCAGTGTTCGGTAAGGTTCATGGTGTCTCCACGTACGTGCGCTTGGTGGCACGGCTGTTATTTGACAGCCATAGTGCCATAAAACGTGCGCACTTGGATCGACGGCAGTTTGTCCGAAAATTGCGGAAATTACGGAAATTACGGGGACAGTTTACTTAATTGAAATTGGAATCAAGGCGTACATCCGCGCTGACCGATCACGCACTTACCTTTTCAGTGACCGGTTCTGATGTCCTGCCGAACGTCCATGAGGCAAGTCGTAAATTTTGGCCGTCAAAGCCTGGTGGAAAGAGAAATAGGTAAACTGTCCCCGGATTTTCTTGCTTACCCCACTGCCGCCCGAAGCGCGCCGTCAAAACGCGCAAGATCCTCATCGTCCGTATAGAGATGAGGCGCGACCCACAAGCGGTCGCCGCGCACACTGGCATAGACGCCATTCTCGACAAGCCGCGTCGCCAGCTTTCTCGGATCGGTGGCCGGGAGACGTGCTCCCTGGAAATGCGGCGCACGTACATCGGCAGCCGTCGTCTCGAATCCGTGGTCCGCCAGAATCCCGGCAATGCGGGCATTGGTCGTCGCGAGCGTGTCTGAAATCGTACCAATGCCCCATTGTTGAAGCTTTTGCAGCGCCGCCACCGCGCCGCCGATATTCGAAAAGCTGGACTTCTCGCTCACATCGTAGCGGCGCGCGCCCGGTTGATAGTGATCTGTAAAATCGGCGAGCCGCGAAAAATCTTCCGCGCCGTCTCTGCCCATCCAGGCCTCCTCAATCGGAACACCGTCGAAGTATTGTTCATCGACATAGAGGAACGCGACACCATACGGACAGAATTGCCACTTGTACCCGGATGAGACCATAAAGTCTGGCGCAAGCCGGCTGATGTTGATTGGGAAGGCACCGATCGATTGCGTCAGGTCGAGAACGACTCGGGCGCCAACTTTGCGCAGTGCAGGAAGGACGGTTTCGAGATCGATAAGCTCGGCGGAAGCCCAATGGTGCCCCTCGAGCGTCGCGATGGCGATGTTGTCTCCGCGAAGTTCGATGGCTTCGAGCAGGGCGTCGGTCCAGGACTGCCCTGCTACCTTTGCTGACGATGTGAAACTCGGCCCCCGTTGCCAAAGCCTGGCGGCGCCATGCGTAATAGTTCGATGGAAACTGATCGCTTAATGCCAGGATGACGTCACCCTGCCTGGTCGGCAAATTGTTAGCGGCGCAGGACACTCCGTAACCAGCCGATGGCACGATGGCGATATTGTCGGAAGAGCACCCGACCTGGCGCGCGAATGCGGCGCGCAGCGTCTCGACCTCGTTGAAAAAGTCGGGCGGTGCGAGTCGCCATGGCCGCGAGCGCCGAGTCGCCCCGCGAATCGCGGCTTCTACAACAGCACGCGGCTGTGGCGTCATGTACGCAGCATTCAGGTAACAAATGTCTCGCGGAATATCGAATTCCGCCCGGTAGTCAACGGTCATGGCGATAGCTCGCCTGGCTCATCATCATTCGGTGAAGCCTAGGCTGCCATACTGTAATGAACTTGTCCCCACTCAAATAGTGCGTGCGTCTGTCGGTGCGCTGCGGCCGGCTTGAATCACCGACCGGGGAAATCACGGTTCGACCCTGGTTTCTCGAGAGACCGACTGTCGTCAGCAAGTCGACCAGTTTCCAAATTAAAAGGTGTCAGAAAAACATCTGAAACTGCACCGCGCCCCCACCAAAACCCTCGGCAGCGACCTCGTGACTGATGGATAGCCGTATTTGCGCGTCTTCCGAAAACGTGTAACGCCAGGCGACGATCACCTTGTCGCGGTAGTCGTCACGCTTATAGTTGTCGCCTGGATCAGGTGCGGTGTAAATAATATCTGGCTGACCCAGGATATAAGCAAGCGACACGTCGCTCATCGGCCACAGGTACTCGTAGAATATCCCGCCCAGCAGGTCCTGGCGGTCGTAGTCGTGCGCGTTGAAGCCGATCGACTCGGCTTTCTGGTCCACGTAATGCGCGAGCAAGCGTAGCCGACGGCGATCTCCAATTCGGCGCGTATGCTCTACAGCGACGTTTAGCACTGTGTTGCTGTAGTCATAGTCGAAACCCGCCGGCCGAAACTGTTGCAACTCATTGAAGTCATACCAGGCGACCCAGGCGGACCAGGACTTGCCATCCTGCTCTGCTCGCGTCAGTCGGATCTGGGCCTTGTTTTCGCGGCGGTCGTGGCGCAGTACGTCGGGCGATTTCGTTGGGTCCGGAAACGTGCGTTCAAAACCTGAGCCCACCTCGCCGTCGCTGTATAGCCACCAGTTGGTGGCCAGGCCCAGCCTGATCGCCCACTCCACGGCGATCGGGCTCTGGTCCTGATTGCCGTCGAATGCATTCTTGGTACTCCAGTCAAAGTCCTTTGCCAGCACGCCAACACGGACGTATTGTTCGCGGTTGTCCTTGTAAAACGCGTATCCGGCGGCGATATCGATGCTCTCCTTGTCGTACTCCGGGTTCACCGTCACGTAAACCGCGGAGGATTCAAGAATCGAACGTTCGAGTCCCAACAATAACTGCTCCTCGCGAACCGACTGCCAGCGGAACCCATCGCGTGTGAACCGCCCCATGAATCGCCACTTCTCGTTGAGTGGTTCGGTGATGTTGAGGTCGGTATCGGTGAGCAACTCATCAGACGACACGCTGCCCGTATTGATGCGCAGGGAGTTGCCAGCGAACTGCCGTCTCTCCCACTCGTACTGCCATTCGAGATCGTAGGCGTAGTTGACCAGCGAGTGCAGGTACAGCATCTGGGTTTGGTACCCGTCTTCGAAGTCCCAGTTTTCGTCGGGTACCTGCGCACTCGCGCCCGTGCCGCATAGCATCACCGTTAGTAGCAGGCACCTGATATTCTGCACGGAAATAACCCGGGATTGACGATACCCAAACAGTAGACCGTCACGCGACGAAACCCAATAGGTATCTGCACTACCTGCCGGCAGGCGGAAAAACCCAGAACCGGAAACCTTGACTTTGCCGGCCCGCGGGCGACGGCGACGGCTGCCGATCAGGGTCTTCATCTTCACGCCATTGCGTATGAGACGGAGCCGCTGCTGCGGACGCGGTACTGTTTACCTGGATCGGGGCATGTGTCCACCGGCCAGGACCAGTAGTCCCGCCATGATCGCCATGTTCTTAATGAAGTTTTGCGTCTCGTGAGCCCGTTGCAGGCCCTGCTCCATGGCCCAAAAGTTATGCATGACCAGGCTAATGACCAGGACAAGTCCCGCCAGTACAAACGACACCTGCTGCTGGCGGTAGCCGATCACAAGGCACGCACCCCCGGCGACCTGGAGAATGATGGTCAGCGTCAGAAAGAAAGGGACGAAAACCATGCCGTGCGTCGCCATATATTCCGCAGTCCCACCGAAGTTGAGGACTTTCATCATGCCGGGAACAATGAAGTAAAGGCCTAACAATATTCGTCCGGAAAGGAACAAGGCTTTTGTCATGCTACCCATATCGACTCCGTTCGTCGCAAATGACTCGCTGGATATGTTGGTGTCGAGTATGACATGTGTGACATGGCATCGTGCGAGCGAAGCAGCTGGGAGTCGGTCAAGCATCAGCTCGCAAACTGTATCAGGTTTATTTTTTCTAAATAAATCTGACAGCTTTCTACTAAATGATCCTGACATCTTACTAAATAACTAATCTTGCTCGAATTTCGCTATCATCTTTTGACATCGAGCGATTTCGGGGAACAAAATGACAAACGGCGACACTAGATCGGCATTCAAAAACGTGCGATCAGTTTTTTACGTTACGCTAATTGTCCTTGCCGCCTGCACTACAACGCCCTCGCCCCAGATAGCGCAGCAAACCGAGCCAGAAGTCTCCCTCACGCCGACGGCTCCGCTTCGCCCGCCGATCATCGGCAGGAATGCCGGCGTGTCAGCCGGGCATCCGCTGACGACCGCTGCAGCGCTCGAGATTTTGCAGCAAGGCGGTAACGCGTTTGATGCGGGCGTCGCTGCTTTGCTGGTCGGCGGGGTCGTTGAACAGGATCTCTACGGCATCGGTGGCGAGGCGTTGATTCTGGTTTATCCGGTGTCCGAACAAAAAGTCACTTCGGTTACTGGACAGGGTTGGGCGCCGGCCGCTGCCAATGTCGATGACTGGCTGGCAGCGGGTAAGAATTTGCAGGGACAGGGGCTGGATGCTTCAGTGATTCCCGGCGCGTTGCATGGCGCGCTGACCGTTCTTGATCAATGGGGCACGATGAGCTTTGAGCAGGTGTCTGCTCGCGCCATTGAATATGCAGAAAGGGGCTTTCCGTTGCGTAATCGAACCGCTAACGCGATCGAGCGTGACGCAGAGTTCATCAAGGCCTGGCCATTTAACTACCTGTATTGGCTAAAACCGGATGGCTCCTTCTATCAAGCCGGCGAAACCATTCGATTCCCAGGCCTGGCACATACGTTCAAGCGCATGGTCGCGGCCGAGCGTGAAGTCATTCGTGTGCAGGGACGCGAAGCCGGCGTCATAGCGGCAAGAGATCGCTTTTATAAAGGTGACATCGCCGAAGAGATGGTCGCCTTCCTGCAGAAGAATGGTGCGCCGTATGAGATTTCCGACTTCGCCGAATTCTATGCGCGCATCGAGGAGCCGGCTGCGACAACTTATAAAGACTACACCGTCTACAAGCAGCCCTTTAACAGCCAGGGCCCGATGTTGCTGCAGACGCTGAACATCCTCGAGAACTTCGACCTGCAGGCAATGGGACACAACAGTGCCGACTACACGCATGTATTGATCGAGGCGATGAAGCTCGCCTACGCCGATCGGGATACCTACTACGCCGACCAGGACTTCGTCGACGTACCAGCGACTGGATTGTTGTCCAAGGAATATGCCAAACAGCGTGCCGCAGAGATCGACCTGGGACGCGCCTCGCTCGATTACGTCGCAGGTGATCCCCTGCCCTTCGATCCGGATATGAACGAATGGAATTTCTGGAAAGCGGGGGAAGAATCCGTGACCGCGAACTTGTCGCCCGACGTGACGGACTTTCCGGAGTCTGCCAAAGACACCTCGCACATCGCCATCATCGACAAAGACGGCAACGTGTTCGACAGCACGCCAAGTGGCGGCTGGATCGGTGGCGCGGTAATTCTCGGCGACACCGGCATCGGCATGAGTGTTCGCGGCGAACAGTTCTGGCTCGACAAACGCAAGGCCGCGCAGCTGCGTCCATGGTCACGACCACGCTATACGCTCACGCCGAGCATCGTGTTCAAGGATGGCAAGCCGCTAATGGCCGTCGGCACGCCGGGTGGCGACAACCAGGAACAGACCATCCTGCAGACCTTCCTCAATGTCGTCGAGTTCTGGCCGAACTGGTATCCGAACCTGCATTCCGCCATCGAATGGCCGCGTTTGCAGACGCTGCACCTGTACCAGTCGTTCTGGCCGCATACGACCGGCTTCAACCGGGTCAACCTGGAAGTGGGCGTTGGCCAGGAAGTAATCGATGAGATGCGGAACCGTGGCCATGATGTGACCGTGGTGCCGCCATTCAGGATTTCAGGGTGTTCGACGGCCGTGCTGCTGGACCCGGCCACGGGTAACCGGATTGCTGCCGCGGATCCGCGGCGGGATTGTTATGCCATTGCGTATTAGGCGTGCGGGTTCGGAAGAATCGCGGCTAAAGCCGCTCCTACGGGTTGGGTTGCGGTGGGTTTGAAAGATCGCGGCTAAAGCCGCTCCTACATGCCGCTCCTACAAGCCGCTTCGACAAGCTACTCACATAACTCCTCGTTACAGGTAGAATCACAACTGGCGCCCGTCGAGCGCCGGGGGAAATAATAATGAATCGAATACGTCTGTGTGTGGCATCGCTGATCGCGCTCAGCCTGTGCACGTCAGGGTTATCAGTGGCAGTCGCCGCCGAGGACGAGATCAAGCTCACCTTTCTCGGCACCGGGGCGCCCCGGCCCTCGCATGAGCGTTACGGACCGGCCATTCTCGTGGAAGCCGGGGACTACAAGATCATGGTGGATGCAGGTCCGGGCATGCGCGAGCGCCTGTTCCAGGCAGGCGGCTTCGAGATGCTCACCGACGTCGACCACCTGCTCATCACGCACCTGCATTTCGATCACACGATCAGCGCGCCCGGCCTGTGGCTGACCGGCTGGCTGTTCGGCCGCAAAGTGCCCATGAACGTCTACGGCCCCGAAGGCACGGCAGCGATGATGAAAAACTTTGAAGCGGCGTATGACTGGGACATTCGTTATCGCACCATCGTTGGCGTACACAAGCGCGGCTCCGAGTTGCTCGCGACTGACGTCGGCCCCGGCGTGTTCTTTGAGAAAGATGGCATCAAGATCACGGCCTTCGATGTGGAACACCTGCCTATCAATACCGAGACCGGCGAAGAGCTGGGACTCGAGGGTGCCACGTTGGGCTACCGCATCGACTACGGCGGAAGATCGGTATTGTTTTCCGGTGATACGCGTTCGACGCCGTCCACCCAGATCATTCCGATGGGCCAGGATCTCGACGTGCTGATTCACGAGACACAGGTACCGGCGCCGGGTGACTCGCCGGAGGCGAAGCTGGCGAACGTCAGTTTGTCCGTACATTCCACGCCGGCGCAGGTTGCCTATGTGTTCGAGAAAACCAAACCGAGGCTTGCCGTTTACTCGCACATCATTCCGCCAGAGATTAAATCGGATGAGTTGCTCGGCATGACCGATTACGACGGCGAAATGCTGGTCGCCGAAGATTTAATGACGCTGACCATCGGCGATGAGATTACGATCGGGCGTGCGGAAGGCGGTGGCACCGACATCTTCACCGAAGCGGACGTCGTCGACCAATAGCGGTTACAAAAACATGTCAGGCCAGCGGATTTGGCGCTGACGGAGAAAAGATCACGATGCCTAAAAAGATTACGCGACGACAGGCGCTGGTAGGCGCATCCTCTGCCCTGCTTTTGCAGGCAGCCTGCAGCACAACATCAACCCGACGACGCGATTCAGGCGAGGTTTTCGCCCACGGCATTGCCAGTGGCGATCCGGATCCAACGAGCGTTGTGCTCTGGACCCGCGTCAGCGGATACACCAGTTCCGTCGATGTCGACTGGACGATCGCGACGGATGCAAGATTTCGCAACGTGGTTGGCAGCGGTCAGTTCGAGACACACGAAGGACGCGACTACACGGTTAATGTGATTGCGCGCAATCTCGAACCGGGCCGCAGCTACTACTACCAGTTCTCCGCCGATGGCGCGACATCGCAAGTTGGGCAGACAAAGACCGTGCCGGTCGGGCACATCGATCGGCTCGTCATCGCGGTCGCCTCCTGCTCGAACTATCCGTTTGGCTATTTCAATGCCTACGAAGATATCGCCAACGACGCCAGCATCGACCTGGTCGCCCATCTTGGCGACTACATCTACGAATACGACGAGAACGGCTACGGCGGCGAGGCAGGCAGACGCCTCGGACGCATTCACGAGCCGCGGCATGAGATCGTGACGCTTGCCGATTACCGGACCCGCCACGCCCAGTACAAAGCGGATGCCGGCTCGAAGGCGATGCATGCCCGCCATCCGCTGATCGCGATCTGGGACGATCACGAATCCGCGAACAACCCCTGGATGGGCGGTGCAGAGAATCACCAGCCCGATGAAGGCGTCTGGCGCGATCGCCGTCTCGCCTCGATGACCGCGTATTACGAGTGGATGCCGATTCGCCCGCCTGCCATTGGTGTGCCCATGCAGAACTACTGGCGCCACTACAAGTACGGCGACCTGGTCAGCCTGATCACGCTCGAGAGTCGCCACACGGGTCGCGATATACAGATCGATTACGGAGACCTCAGCCGCTTTGGCAGCCCGGCCGAGGCACAGGCGTTCTTCAACGACGTCGTGGGTGCTCCGGAGAGAAACTACCTGTCGCGGGACATGGAAAGGTTTCTCGCAGCGGAGTTCCGCGAGTCCGTGCAGTCGGGACGACGCTGGCGTGTCATCGGCAACCAGTCGGTCATGGCCAAGATGGCCGAGCCCAATATCGATACGCCCTACTTCTCGGGTCTTGCCGAAACGCTGTCCGAATCCGAGCGCCGCTATTTGGATTTCCTCACGTATGCCGGAAATCTCGGCCTGCCAGGCGACCTCGATTCCTGGAGTGGCTATCCGGCGGCCCGCGAACGCTTCTACCAGGTCGCGAAGGATGCCGGTGCGGAAGATCTGCTCGTGATCTCCGGCGACAGCCACAGCTACTGGCAGAATGCACTCTATGATGACGCGGGCCAAAGCATGGGCGTCGAGCTCGGCACCACCGGCATCACCTCGCCGCGCGGCTTGCTGGCGGCGGGAGCCGAGGCCCTGGAGCGCTACGAAAGCCTGATAGCCGAAAGAAACGAGGAACTCGTGTGGGTCAATGGGCGGCATAACGGTTACATTCGTCTCGACATCGATCACGACGGCGCCCGGGCCGATTATGTCGTGATGAGCACGATCCAGAGCCCCGACTACGACGCCAGCATCCTCCGCACTGCCAATATCGCCAATGCCAACGGCAAACTCAGCTACGTGTGAGCCCGCTCTGTAGGATTGTCCGGTCAGGCGTGATCTAATTACGCCCGAGGGGGAAGACCGTTGAAATCATTATTCATTTCCATCGTTATCGGTGCACTGGCGCTGTCCGGCACGGCCGCCGCGGCCGACCTGACCGTCGGTGCAAACATCGGCAACGTGCCGTGGGAATTCCAGGACGCCTCCGGTGATTTCGTCGGTTTCGAGATTGACCTCGTCAAGGAGATCGGCAAACGACTGGGCCGGGAAGTCGAGGTCGTCAACATCCCTTTCAATGGCCTGTTCTCCGCCGTGCAGTCCGGTCGCATCGACATCGCCCTGTCATCGATTACCATTACCGAGAAGCGGCTCGGCTCGGTTTCATTCACCCAACCTTATTACGACAGCGCACAGTCTCTGACGGTTTCTTCCAGAAGCAAGGCCACGGGCCTTAAAGACATGGATGGCAAGGTCATCGGTGTCGATACCGGCTCGACGGGCGACATGTGGACCACCGGCAACCGGGACACGTACGGGTTCGACGACATTCGCCGCTTCGAGGGCCTCGCGCCCGCGATGCTCGACCTGCAGAGCGGGCGCATCGATGGCTACATCTCCGACATCCCATCGCTCGAGTACTACATCAAGGACAAGTCGTTCTTCAAAGTCATCGAACGCATCGAAACCGGCGAGCGCTATTCGATGATGCTGGCCAAGACTGATCCGCTTACTGATGAAGTGAACGACATCATCAGCACGCTCAAGCAGGAAGGCTTCGTCGCCAAACTGCACGAGCAATGGTTCGGCACGGTTCCGGCAGACGACAGTGCGACGGTGGCCGTCGAAGAAAAACCGGCCACACACTGAACCGGACCCCGCTCACATGAGTTTCGTCGAAACCTTCTTCAACTGGGGTGTCCTGGTCAATTCATTCCCGCTGCTGGTCTCGGGATTGAGGATCACGTTGTTCCTGGGCGTGGTCGCGATCGTGGCCGGCCTTGTCCTCGGACTGATCGTTGCATTGATTCGCATCTATGGCATCAGGCCGGCCAGCATCGTCTCGAAGATCTACATCGATATTTTCCGTTCGATCCCGATTCTGGTCTTGCTCATCGTCGTTTACTACGCGCTTCCTTTTGTTGGTCTGCGCCTGTCGCCGTTCATGTCCGCAGCGCTTGCGCTGACGCTGGTGTCCGGCGCCTACACCGCGGAAATATTTCGTGCCGGCATCGAAGCCGTACCCCGCGGACAGTTCGAGGCCTCGCAGGCATTGGGCCTAAGTTACCGGCACATGATGGCGGACGTCGTCCTGCCGCAGGCCATTCGCATCGTGATCCCGCCGCTGACCAACAACTGCATCAACGTGATGAAGGACACCGCACTTGCGTCGGTCGTTGCGATGCCGGATCTTCTCAAGCAGGCGACGCAGGCGCAGGCGCTCGAAGCGAATCCGACACCGCTGATCGTTGCCGCACTGATGTACATCGCCATCCTCTGGCCGCTCGTCTACATGGTCGGCCGGATGGAGAAGAGATACCGAAACGAGACGGCCCGATGACCGGCATTGTCTCGATCAGCCACCTGAGCAAGAAGTTCGGCAGTTTCACTGCACTGGACGGCATCAATCTTGAAGTTGCCGAAGGCGAAGTCGTGTGTATCATCGGCCCGTCCGGTTCGGGAAAATCCACGCTGATACGCTGCATCAACCTGCTCGAGCACTTCGACAATCCCGGCAAGATCGTAGTCGACGGCATCACCGTGAAACGCGGCAGGGAACTCGCTCACGTCAGGGCCGAAGTTGGGATGGTGTTCCAGTCGTTCAACCTGTTTCCGCACATGACGATCCGCCAGAACATCAAGCTCGCGCCGATACGGGTGCGAAAGACCAGTGACCAGGCGGCCGATGAAAAAGCCCTGCAATTGATGCAGCAGGTCGGCATCGAAGCGCAGGCGGACAAATATCCGGATCAGCTGTCCGGCGGACAGCAGCAGCGCGTCGCGATCGCGCGGGCGCTGGCAATGGAACCGAAGATCCTCCTGTTCGATGAACCCACGTCGTCGCTCGACCCGGAAATGGTTGGCGAAGTGCTCGACGTCATGAAACGCCTGGCGCATTCGGGCGTCACGATGCTCGTCGTCACACACGAGATGGGCTTTGCGCGCCAGGTCGCGGATCGTGTTGTCTTCATGGACGGTGGGAAGATTGTCGAGACCGGCAAACCGGACGCGATATTCGATGCGCCGCAGGAAGAACGTACACGCGATTTTTTGAACGCCGTATTGGCGCACTGATTTTAGGAAATGAATTGAGTAAACACGCAGCACTGGATATCGATTTCGTTCGCGAACAGTTTCCCGGCCTGAAGAAAGGATGGGCGCTGTTCGACAATGCCGGCGGCACGCAGATCCTTTCGCGCAGCGTCGAGCGCATAAACGATTTCCTGTACAACATGAACGTTCAGACCGGCGGCAGCTATGACCTGTCGCTGAAGGCCGCCGCGGCGATGCACGCGGGACGCGAAGCCATGATGCATCTCGTGAATGCCAGTCGCCCCGAGGAAATCGCGTTCGCCGCGTCGACGACGGTGGCGCTGCAGAATCTTGCCCGCGCAATGCGCAGCCAGGTCGAACCGGGTGACGAAGTCATCATCACGGTTTCAGATCATGAGTCGAATATCGGCCCATGGGTTGGCCTCGAAGAAGCCGGGGCCACGATCAAGACCTGGCTCATCGACAAAGATACCCTCGAGCTCAACCTCGACGACCTGCAGGACTTGATGACGGATCGCACGAAACTGGTCGCCGTCACCTATGTATCCAACATCCTGGGCACGATCAATCCAATTGCCGACATCGCGAAGGTCGTGCACGACAACGGCGCGTTGATTTGTGTTGATGCAGTCGCTTTTGCGCCACACAGGGCGATCGATGTCGCTGCCCTGGATGTGGACTACCTTGCCTTCAGTCTTTACAAGGTATTTGGCCCGCACCACGCCGTTCTCTACGGCAAATATGATCTGTTTGCCGAGCTGGATAATCTCTATCACTACTTCTACGGCAAGGACAAAGTGCCCGCGAAGCTCGAGCCTGGCAACGCCAGTTACGAACTCTCCTACTCTTCCATTGGCATCGTCGAGTACCTGGCGGAACTTGGCGAGCGGGCGGGCGTGACCGGTTCAGTGCGCGAGAAGATCGAGGCCGCCTTCGAGCAGATCACGCAGCATGAGAACAAGATCGCGGAGCGGCTGCTTGAGTATCTTCGCTCGCGTGATGATTGCCGCATCATCGGCTTCGATCATGGCGACGACCCGCGACGGGTGCCGACCATCAGCTTCATCATCGAGGGACAGAATGCCGGGGTAATCGCGAAGAAGATCGACGCCTATAACATTGCGGTGCGCTTTGGTGATTTCCACGCACGCCGGCTGGCCGAATACCTGGATATCACGTCAAACGGTGGCTGCGTGCGCGTGTCGATGACGCACTACAACACGCTGGACGAAGTGGATGCGCTGATTACGGCGCTGGAAGAAGTCCTACAAACCTGAAGGCGCGGCAATTCCGCGTTGCTTCGGAAACGACGTGATTCTCTGTCGCTACTCAAACGGCCTGACGCCGCGTAGCACATCTACGTCAGACTGAATGTCGCACCTGCAGTTGTTGTCCGGATCATTGCGTTCGGCGATCCTGCGGGGCCCTAGCCTGCGGTATCCCCTGCTCTGACAGACCATTGTTCTTCCAGGAGGACATTGGCGGTTGAGATCGACCATTCGCGCATCTCTCTCTTCTTGCGAAGCACAGGCCTGCAAAAACAACAGCGCATAAAGCGCCGATCCGATGGTCATTCCCAGGGTCCTGTATCGTCGCATCCCGAAATCCTGTTGGCGTTCCCAGCCTGTTTTGAGTGGGAGTTTGGCTTGATTATCGCCTGATTATACCAAAATGTTCCGCCCGGAATCTTCACGGATCTGAATATGCGGATCGATCGGCGAGGCAGTAGTCGTGAAGCTTTCAAAAAAGAAAAACGCCTGTGATAGCATCAGCTTATGCGCGACTAAAGTGTTATGGAAAAGCACTGCACGCGCGCTGGAATAAAAAATCGATCGATTCAGGGGGAGACGATGATCAACAGACGCCAATTCACATTCGGTGCCACAGCCGGTGTCGCCGGCATCACCGCCACGGGACTGAGTCTCAATGCACTCGCCGCTGGCACACCAACCCAGGATGCGCTGGTCATCGATGCGATGGGCGAAGTTCGCGAGGTGTATACCGATGAGCTGTGCCGCGAAATGATCGATTCCGGCATCAATTCCATCACCGTCACCCTCTGTGATCCAAAGTCGTACGAAGCCGAAGCCTATGCCTGGGCCATTGACGGCGTGCTGGAGTATGACGCGCTCATCAACAAGGAATCGCAGTTCTGGATGAAAGCGACGTCCATCGATGACATCCAGACCGCGCGCGATCAGGGCAAGATCGCCCTCTTCTACCTGTTCCAGAACTCAACGCAGTTTGGCAAGGACCTCGATAATGTCGATGTGTTCTATGGCCTCGGCGTGCGCTCGAGCCAGATCACCTATAACTACCAGAACTGGGCCGGCGCCGGCTGCAATGAACTCAATGGCTCGGGCCTGACCGTGTTCGGCCACCAGCTGGTCGAGAAGATGAATGACGTCGGCATGTTGATCGACCTGTCGCATGCCAACATGCGGACGATGGCCGAAACCGTTGCCGCATCGAGTGCGCCCGTCATCACCTCGCATTCCTGCTGCAAGGCGCTCTATGAACACAATCGCAACACGACTGACGAAAACATCCGGGCGATCGCAGACAAAGGCGGCCTGTTCGGCGTGACGCAGATGCGCCCGTTCATGACCCGGCAGATCGATGACGCGGTGCATTTCTATTACCAGCACATCGAACATGCGATCAACGTGGCGGGCATCGATCACGTGTGCATTGGCAGCGACCGGGATCACCGCCGCCTGGTGCTGACGGAGGAATACCTGGCCGAGCTGAAACGCGAGGAAGGGGAAAACTTCGACCGTTCGCAGTGGCCGCTCTATTTCGAGGAGCTCAACGGCCCACGGCGCATGGAGACCATCTGGGACGGCCTAGCCAGGCGCGGCATGAGTGAGGGCAACTTAGAGAAGCTGTTTGGGCTGAATCTGCAGCGCCTGTATACGGAAGTCATCGGCTAACGGCGACAAGAATGACCGTGACGACGGCGCAGCTTAAAAAACTTGTTCTGATACTGATTGCGCTTGCTGTCGTTTTCTTCTCTATAGACGATTCAACAGTATTTGATGAGTCATCTTCGCCCGATCGACCAGGCCGACCGCCTGCTGCACTTGTGGATGGCACGCAAACGCAAGGCAGTGGGGTCGTTACCCGCATTCTGTCCGATGACAATGAGGGCAGCAGGCATCAACGATTTATATTACGCCTCCCGTCCGGACAAACATTGCTGGTCGCCCACAACATCGACCTCGCGGCGCGAGTCGCCAACATACAGGTTGGCGATACAGTGGAATTCAATGGCGAATTCGAAACCAATCCGCAAGGTGGCGTGATTCACTGGACGCATCACGATCCGCAGGGAATGCATATCGATGGGTGGTTACGGCACAAGGGCCGAACCTATCAGTAGGACAAACTTCGGACGTAGCGATCAACCGGATCATCATATGGATGGTCTGACCGCCGCCATTGGGCTGTGGAGAAAATTAAATCACGGCGGCATTGAAATTGAGGAATCGCTCGTAGAGTACATCGAGCGCCTCCAGGCTATACGCCCAGACGATCAACAAAGCGATGCCAGCGAATGATCGCCGGCAGAAACCAGGGGTTGCCGTTGTAGAACGGCTTGGTTTCAAACGGCAGATCATCGAAAGCGGTTACACCCTCCTCCGCATTGCCGAGCATCTTGTGGCCTAGCTTCGTTCCGAAGTAGCTGGCTCGTGCGACGCCCGAGCCACAGTAGCCCATCGCGTAGTGCAATCCGTCGTGTTCGCCCAAATGCGGCACATGATCGAACGCATAGGCCACCAGGCCAGACCAGGAATGCGTGATGCGCGCGTCAACCAATTCCGGAAATACCTCGAGCATCGATTCGCGCAGCAGTTTCGCATTCAGCGGGCCGTTGTCTTGCGAGCTTGCCCGGCCGCCAAACAGAATCCGTTGTCCGTCTGGCGACGTTCGGTAATACGCCATGATGCGGCGACTGTCGCCATAGCAGCGACGCATTGGCATGAGCTTGTCTATCAGCTCAGGTTCAAGCGGCTCGGTTGCGATCATTGCACTCCTGATCGGCATCAGTCTGCGTCGGAACCAGGGCGTTACTTTTTTCGTATAACCGTTGGTGCAGATAGCCACGTGTTGTGCGTCCACCGTGCCGCGTGACGTCGCCACCCGGAAGCCATTCGAACTGCGCTGGATATTCAACACTTCGGTCTCAGGCGCAATCACGCCACCGGCGTGACGCACGACCTGCACCAGACCATCGTGATATTTTGCCGGATGAAGTAAGCCGTCTATCTGGTAGCGCACGCCGCCATAGAAGCGATCGGACCCGATTTCTTCGCGCACCCGATCCCGCGGTAACAGTTCTGCCTCGATTCCGGTTGCCGCTTTTTGCTGCTCCACGGTGCGTGCCATTTCGTCGTAATGCGAGGGGCGTGATGCGCAGCGAAACCGCCCTACCCGGGCAAAATCGCAGCTTATGTTTTCTTCTTCGAGCAGTGCGCTTCAGGAAATCGACGAAGCCGATGCTCTCGCGCAGGATCGCGTACGCCCGGTCCTTGCCGTAGTAAGCGCTCAGCCCATCGACGCCCAGTTTGTGAAAACTCGGCCCGAGCATGCCGCCGTTACGTGTGCTCGCGCCAAACCCCAGGAATCCCGCCTCGCACACGAGCACGGATTGTCCGGCCTTTGCCAGCGTACGTGCCGTCGCCAGGCCACTGAAACCGGCGCCCACAATGAGCGCGTCGACCTGCGTCGGCAACTGCGGCGGTTCCTCGGCGATTCGAGGCGCCTCCTCCCACCAGAAGGGTTCAGATTTCAAATCAGCAAATACCGCTGTCATGCCTTCTTCCTGTGCCAGACACGCGCATTATGGGCGGATTCGTAACAAATATCCTCGTTGCCGCGGTGCGGGAATACATCGCCTGCGTGCTATGCTCAGAATCGTCTACAGGACCCATAAGAACAATAATGTCCGACTACGGTTTTCTCTCGATTGTGCCGCCATTGCTGACTATTGCCGTGGCGCTTTACAGCAAGAACGTCCTCATCGCCCTGATTGTCGGCATCGCAAGCGGTTCATTCATCATTGTCGACTTCGATCCATTCGACATGATGTTGAATGCAATCGAAGAACAGGTTCTCACCGAATTCACCTCCGGCACACAATCGCAGGTCATCATTACCATGATGGTCATCGGCGGCTTCGTGAAACTACTCGAGGTATCCGGCGGCGCTAAGGCCTTCGCAAAAAAGATGCTGTCCATCGTTTCAACGCGCGCACGAGCACAGCTGCTGGCGTGGCTATCGGGACTTGCCATATTTTTCACGGATTCGGGCAACTCGCTGATCATCGGGCCGCTGTATCGATCCGTGTTCGACGAATTCAAACTTGCCCGCGAAAAACTCGCCTACATTCTGGACACGACGTCGTCCCCGATCAGCATACTAATTCCGTTTATCGGCTGGGGCGCCTACATCATGTCGCTGATCGAAAAGACCTACGCCGAAATCGGGCTAACCGAGAATGAATTTACCGTACTCATCAAGGTCATTCCCTATAACTTCTATGCATTTCTTGCGCTGCTGACGGTTCCTATCGTGATTTACACCGGTAAAGACTACGGGCCGATGAAGCGCGTGCAGAGAGATTATCTGATGGTTCGAGAGATGCACGAGGCCGCCACGAAACCGGAGTCGGAAGAAGAAAGCCACGAGAATACGCCTGTCGGCATGTTTCTCTACCCGCTGGGCGTGATGCTTATTTTGGTCATCGGGCTGATCACCTGGCATGCGACACACGGCGGCATTACCGGGGCGCACATTCGTTCAACGCTGATCCTGTCTTACCTGACAGCGTCCCTGACGTGCATGGAAATGATGCGACGGCACCAGTCACGCACCTATACAGAAATGATCGGCCTCTTTATCAAGGGTGCCGAAAGCCTCGTCTACGTCTCGATCATCCTGGTTCTCGCCTGGAGTTTGAGCTCCGTAACGACTGACCTGCATACGGCTGACTATCTCGCTTCCCTGATAGGCGATTCAGTCTCGCCAATGTACTTTCCGATGATCGTATTCGTGCTCGGTGCATTGATTTCATTGTCCACCGGATCATCCTATGGCACGTTCGCAATATTGATGGCTATCGCGGTTCCGGTCGGCTTCGACCTTGGCGCATCGATGTACCTCACGATTGCCGCCGTGTTGAGCGGCGGCCTGTTCGGTGATCACTGCTCACCGATCTCGGACACGACCGTGCTCGCATCGGTTGGCGCCAACTGCAACCATCTAAGCCACGTAGTGACACAGGCCGCGTATGCGGGACTGACGGGCTTCGTCACAATACTCGCCTTTGGGATGGCCGGGCTATTCGAAACACCCTACGTACTTGGCGTTGCGATCGTCATTTTGTTTGTCACCATGACGGCGGCCATGCGATTTTTCGGGGAAGAAGTCGTACCAGGAACGACCTAAAAGCGCGGTCTGACCCCGGTTATGAAAAGCGCGGTCTGACCCCGGTTATCTTTCTTGCGCTAGTCGGCCGTCAGGAAATTATAGTGCTCCGCCTCTGGCTCAGGCTTGATGTCGCGTGTTGAATCGGGCCGCGTGATGAGACCAAACTCCCGGCCTATGAATCCTGCCGCGGCGTCGGCCTGGCTCACGCCGGAGAAACCTTCCCCGACCACCATGCGGTTGTGATTTCGATCCACAACGGACACGGCATAACGGATGACATGTTTGCTGCCCGATTGCGTCTTCGATGTGACCCGTTTGCTGAAGCGGACGAAGTCTGAAATGCGCATTTGCCGACGCCTTATCGGGATACCGAATACTCTGCGGATCGTGCGCAGCTCGCCGCCGTCTTTGATCACCTCGAGCGAATTAAGCACAAAGTAGAAAGCGGAAACAAGAATGATCACGCCGACGAGGCCGAAGATGCCGCCCATGAAATAGCTGCTCTCCTTCGTCAGCAGGAACCAGCCAATGCCTGCGAAAATGGAACCGAACAGCAATGCGCTAAGTCCTGCCATAAGATTGCGTCCCATCGGGAAGAACATGGTTTTTCCGCTGACGCCTTGTTCAATCTCGAACAGCCTTTCAATCTCGCTGTTGTCGATTTTTCTTTGTTCTGTCCTGGCCTGTTCGATAGAGAAATTCGACAGCTGCGCAGACTCCTGGGCAGTCGCATACACCGGAATATCGTAGTCCCTGTCGATATCGATGCCGGGAACATCTGCCTTGAGATTGAGCCGCCAGATGATGTACGAGTCATCGCTTCGATCGGCATCCGCTTCGGAAAGATCGGCAGGCACGTCGAAGCGGAAACTCAAGCGGGAACCCCGCGAGGCGGAGCGGCGGCGTGCGCAACCTGGGTATCTTGCCACCGGGCATCTTCCCTGCGACTCCTGTTCTTGCCCGAGCCGGACATGTAGCTGCGAAGACAGATGAGCGTCATGCTGAAATGGTGATTCGAGTCGTAGGGTAGATTCAGGTCAATCGTGCCACCAACATGGCCGCCGATCGATCCCGGATACGGGTCCAATGTGACAGGCGCCGGCCCAAACCTGCGCCACTCCAGAGTCCGGCGAATGGCCCAGACCAGCAGCCCCACTCCGACCACCGGAAAAAGAAGCCCGATCAGTGCCGGTAGATTGTTCTTGGTCGTCACCTCTTCATAAATAACAAATGGCAACGGCGCCGAAATCAGGTTCCAGATTGCAGCGAAAAACCAGGTGAAATACATCGTCGCCTTCGAGCTCGACTTGATGTTCGCGGTTTGCCAGTCATCGTTGACCAACCACGGCTTGTCTACGAATTTGATCGCCGTCTGATCTTTCTCTTTCGGCGCGCGCAGGGTGAAGATAATCAGTCCCAGCCCGACGCCGCCAAAGACGAACAGAAAGATGGACTTGAAGCCGATCAGGCCCCAGCGAAGCGAGCGATCGATGATCGCCAGGGTTGGATCTTGCGGATTGACATAGACGGTGACGGTTTCGCCGCGCGACATGATCCGACTTAGACGGTTACCCAGATCGTTCTGGTAACTGCCAATGTTGTCGGCGCCACCGGCGATCGCGACCCGATCTGCGGTGTATTGCCGGCCGCCGAAAGCGTAGGTGTAGCGGGCATAGGCTTCGTACGTGGTTGAATCATCACCGCTGTGGCTATCGTATCCGGCACGTTGCAGCGATGCCTGGACGGGCTCCCAGCTGCTCATTCGGGACGCGTCTAGCAGATTGCTGCCAATCGACCAGGCCATCCAGACTCCGACCCCAAAAAATGGGAGCGCAAAAAGCAGAGCGAAGATCTTGCCTTTCATCCTTGGTGGCTCCCAGACAGCGCGGTTGCAGGAAATAACGGTAGCAATTCGACGGTAATATGGCTGTGAGAACCGTCTCAATAGCCAAATTGCGGAAAAACCCGCGAAAACGCGGAATTTCGGCGTAGGTCAGGGTCAGAATAGACAGAGTCAATAAGGGGAGCGTTCTGATGCGTGTTCATCTACTGGTGGTTGGTCTGGCCCTCATTTCAGGCGTGCCTGCCGAAGCGCAGGAGGATTCCGTGCCGGTTGGCAGTAAAGACGCCTGCATGCAGGGTCCGCTGGCCGAATTTGGCCAGTACATTGGCGATTGGGATATCGAAGACTCTCAGCTCAGCCAGGACGGCTCCGGATGGAAACCGGGCGCTGGCGCGCGCTGGAATTTTATCTGCCTCGGTGATGGCACCGCCATACAGGACTTCTGGCTGCCCAACGGTGGCCCGGTAGGGACAAACCTGAGGACCTACAACACTGAAACCGCATCCTGGGATATTGCCTGGGCGATCAAGGGCCTGCCTGGATTTGCCCATATTCAGGCCGAATTGGACGAAAACGGGAACATCGTGATGATGTATAAATCGCCGATTCCCGACCCCCTGCGCAAAATTACCTTCTTCCCGGCGGACGCCGATGGCTGGAACTGGACGCTGGAAGTATCCTCTGATGGCGGCGAAAACTGGACCGAGGTCTATCGAATCAAGGCCTCCCGTCGCCATTGACACACACCTGGTTGCAGAATTCTGACAGACAGGTGGTTGAAATACATGAGGAAATCGCTTGACACAGGCAACAGAGCCTATATCATTTGTGGTGCTTGTAAGTCAGCATAGTATTTATGGCCCAGCCCGAAGTCTCATTCGTAGTTCCTCGTCCTGTTTTTCATAAGTAGCAGCAAACTTCTAGCGCAACCGCCCTTTCACGAGGGTAAATAAACTTTTGATTTAATAGGTATTAATCATGGCAACAACTACTGGAACCGTTAAATGGTTCAACGAAGCCAAAGGCTTCGGCTTCATCGAGCAGGAATCAGGCCCTGACGTTTTCGCCCACTTCAGCAACATTTCTGGAGATGGCTTCAAGACCCTGGCTGAAGGCCAGAAGGTCGAGTTCACTGTTACACAGGGCCAGAAGGGTCCTCAGGCAGAGAACATCGTCGCAGTTTAACTGCCGACAAGCTTGATAAGAGGAAGGGCGGGACCAATCGGTCCCGCCCTTTTTTATACATGGATGTATTTATGCCGCGGAGCACATGGACGTGCGAGAGCGGCGTTTATGTCTGACAGAGACCGCTGGTGAAAAAAATCGCCATCTTCGTGGATGTGCAGAACATCTACTACACCTGCCGCCAGGCCTATGGCCGTCAGTTCAATTACAAGGAACTGATGCGGCGCGTTGGCGCAGACGGTGAAGTGGTCCAGGCGACAGCTTATGCCATTGCCCGGGATGACGATGGCCAGCGAAAATTCCAGGACGCACTAAGGCATTTAGGCTTCAAGATAAAACTCAAGCCCTTCATCCAGCGCAGCGATGGCTCGGCGAAAGGCGATTGGGACGTCGGCATTACGATTGACGTGCTCGATGCGGCACCCGATGTCGACGTTGTCGTGCTTCTGTCGGGCGACGGTGACTTCGACCTGCTGCTACAGAAAATACGCCAGGACTACAAGACGAAAACCGAGGTCTATGGCGTGCCGTCGCTAACCGCGAATGCCCTGATCGACTCGGCCAGCCTTTATCACCGGATCGGTGAAGACCTGCTGTTGTAACGCTGCAATTGCGCCGATTCAACCAACGTAACAGTTGGTTGAAACAATCTCAGGCGCACAGGAGACAAGGCGAATGGTGTCGAAAAAGCGGAATGTACACACTGGTACACGAGCATTTTGAGACAGCATTCAACGCGGTATCGTGCCGGCTGAGGCAAGTTCAACCCACTGTTAAAAGCGCTTCTCAGTTCGCTCGATATACATGTCGAGTTCACCGTCTTCGTACATCTTCAGGTAGAAAGAATCCGGATCACAGGTGTACGGAAAGATGTCGGCCTCGTCGTTGCGCACCCATTGCCGACGCCGAACCGGCGGTCGCGAGTAATACTCCGGATCATGCACCGTGATTATTGCGGTCAGCGTATCGCCATCGTCGCTCAGCGAATAACGCTCTTCTATCGTTGCGTTTTCGGAGATGAGTTCGCCACGGAAATCACGGACCGTCCGGTCGAGATTGTTGGTGTCTATGACGAGCGTACTGCCCTCCCAGCGGCCGTTGGAATGCCCCATGCGCGACGGCGGAACGAACTCACCCGGTCCGCGTCCGTCCAGCCAGATGCGGCGTACCTTCGACTGATATTCGTAAATCATCGTCAGCCGGTTGTCTGAACTGATGACTTCGAACGGAAATGAATAGGTGGCCAGCGCCGGTAATCCAATGGACGTGCAGCGCACATCCGGCTGGTCGTAATAAGGAAGATACCCTTCGAGCCAGGCTTCGCCCGCCGCAGTGAGCGACATCGTGTATTTACGAAAATCGAGTTCCTGTGTTGCGGTCCAGGTACCCGACAGATCGAACGGCATCGGATCCCCGGCCACGGACGATTCTGCTACTTCACGTTGCGCGGTCCAGGGACCCGGCGCCTCTGTTTGTGCCGCCGCGCCAACCTGCTCGTAAGTCCCCGTCATCGAGTCGCCGTCGACAACGCCGGTCATGCGTCGATCGAATACAAATCCGCGCACGTCCCGGCTGTCCGCAATGATAACGATACTGTCACCGTCCGTTTCCACGCTGGCAGGACCGCCTTCAAGATGCGCAATCCAGCCGCCCTCGCCTTTCTCAATTTCGAGCAAACCGACCAGGGTCCGATTCTTGTCCTGCAGGGACAGGATCCAGCGACCGTCGACATCGGCTGAAGCAACCACCGGAATGGCACCAAGCAAGGTTACAAACAGCGCAACTAGCAGAGACTTTTTCATCAACTGGGTCATGGGCTGACTACTCCGGCGCTTTATCAATCAGCACGGTTCCATCGGCCAGCGTGATGGTCATGATTGAAAGCATCTTGATTCCATCGCGACCGAGGTAGCCATACATTTCAACCTGGTCGCCGACCTTGATCGTGTCCCTGGTCCAGCCCTTGCGAGCCAGCCAGACGACCGGAGAACCGCGCGCGTCCCAGGTTTCCTCTTCGCCATCTTCGTTCTCGACGACAATCAGGTAACGCACGTGAGGGTTTTTGAACCAGACCTGCGAAATAGTCCCGTTAAGCGTCGCCGTCTTGTCCGCGACGAACTCGGCAGTAAAGGAATGGTGCGCTTTGGCGCGTGCGGCAAAAAAACACATCGCCAACGCAACCAGCGCGATAGCGCATGCCGCACGACGATTCGATTGTCTAATAGAGTGATTATTAATTGCTTCAGTCCTGATCATTTCACCTGTCGCGATGTTACACCATTTGGCACCGTGACAAACTACCTGGCAGCCGAGCTGAGAGAATAGATTCGTTTTTATAATCAATGAAGTGCGGCACAAGTCTCACCTAAAATCTGACGATTAAACTATCGTAATAGTCCCCGGTTGCCACCTGATCATGCCCATGAACGCCAACGTTAACCCGGTTATCGCTGCCCTGGTCATCGCTCTCACGGTCACCGGTATCGGCATCTGGTTCTGGGCCAGCGGCCAGGCCAAGGAAATTGGCGGACCGTCGGAACTCCGGGTTGCTCCCGACGGACATCTCTACGTCCAGATGCAGAACCAGTTGCTCGAGCACGATGAGATCGGCAGGTTCATCGCTCGACACGACTTGAGTGAATTGGGCGTCGACCGCGTGATCGGCGCGCTCGATTTCTTTTCTAACGGTGATATCCTGCTGCGTCGCGGTCCCGACTCCCGCACGCTTATGGATAATATTCGCGCATTCCAGCGAAAAACCAATTCACAGGCCATCACCCCCACGACGCCAAACACCGGTCTTGCACGATGCAGCCTGACTGCCAGGTCTTGTGCCACCTTCGGCGAATCGGCCGTCGATTTCAAAACCGCCTATGGCTTGTTTATTGATCGGCGCAGCGACGACGTCTACATCACCGATACATCGAGGCACGTGGTCCGGAAATTCTCATCCAGCGGCGCGCTGGTAGGCGGCCCCGTTGGTGGTTTTCTCTTCCCGAATGACCCTGTTCTCCATGATGACCAGCTTTTTATCACGGATACCAATCATCATCGGGTCGCGATCGTTGACCCGGATACGCAGGCATTTGGCAGAGAAATTGGTGCCGCGGACGTCGTTGCCGGGGAGGCGAAGCGATCACGACAAACATGGCCAAGTGATCTCGCCAGAATCGGTGAACACTGGTGGGTCAATAACATGCGCTCCAACATGCGCGACGGCGGCATTTACGTTTTCGACGACGCCTGGGAGTACCAGTACAGGTTGCCTTTACCCGGCGACGCAGACCCGATCGACATTCGGGCATTCAACGACGAAGTGTTGATTAGTGACTGGAAGAACGACCGCGTCTACCGATTCTCGCCAGACGGTAAGGCGTTGGGAACATTCTCCTCGACCGGATTCGATACCATCCTCAACGAATCGTCACAGGCAAGACTCAGGTATTACCTGTTCGCCTATGTCGGAGTCGGCTTGATCGTCATTCTCATCCTGGGGCTGCTCATCAAGGGCACAACGCCAACAGGGCCAGGCGACGCGCGGCGTCAGCCTATCTGATCAATCCGGCCCGAGCTCGGGCCGCTGCGCAATTTCTGACTCATTCGCGCACTCGACAGGCGAAAATGCACCCCAAACTTGCCTGTCACAACATACTCAAATAGATTGCCAAGTCAGCGCGCGACGATCATCAAGCTTATGAAACGAGTAACCGTCACAATTGCCATTTTTGTAATGCTTGCCGTTTCTGCGGCACATGGTCAGGTAAATGATGCAGGAACCTCATACTCCCACGCACGCTTTGTCAGCGGTAAGCGTGCATTGGAGAATCTCGTAGACTTCCCGGACGTGGAAATTGACGGAGCACTCACGGTCACATGTTCTGGTCGCGCTTCGGCCAAAGGGCGACTCAAAGACGCTCGTTGCTCCTCGCCACAGGATCCCAATCTGGATTTCACACTGGCCGTTAGCCGGCGCTTCAACGCAACGCGCCTGGATCCGGCAACGGTTAACGGCCATACCGAGGAAGTCGATTTTCAGTTTACGGTGATTTTTGAACGAGATGAAGAACTGGAAAAGATCACGGTATACCCGAATAATCAAAAGAACGTGGATCGTTTGGGGCTGACCTACGTGTCGGCGCAGCGATATTCGCCGCATCAATTTCCCAACCGCTGCAGAGGATGGCGGCAGGATGATTTGATCCTTGAGGTAGCCATTGTTGAGGCCACCGGAAATCCTCGCGACGTTGATGTCATGTCTACAGTCGGCATACCAAGCCGCTGCCGGGACGCATTCCTGACTCAATTGAAAAACGGCCGCTGGATACCGGCCATGCTGGACGGAAAATATGTCGAATCCGTGTGGGTCAGTCCGATTGTGCTATCGAATGTTTCCTACCGACGCCAGCAATCGCGAGAATAACGATTCATTTATCGCCACCCAATTCGTCTGGAGAAAAGTATGGTACGAATTCAGCTGTTGCTACTCATTCTGCTGGGCGTGACCGCCAGCGCGGACCATCACGGTGACGGCCCACCGAATCCATGTCACCAGTATTACCCCAATATCGCCGGCGAAGTGCTGCTTGAGAACGACAAGCTGGTGGTGCAGCGATACGTGATTCAGCCAGGACAGTGGGAAGGCATCCATCGTCACCCACCCGATCAGCTTTATGTGCATATAAAAGGGGGCGAATGGACGGTTCGTTATGGCGACGACGCAACAACCGGCATTTCACCGGACGGCGAAATCGGCTGGAGCGATACAGCACTGGGGATGGATGCCAGGCATGAATCCGGCAACACTGGCGATGAACCGATCGACTACCTGTGGATCGCGTTAAAGCCAGGTTGCATGGCGGAAAGCCAGGCAAAATAACGGAGCCCTGACTTCGGGCTCCGCGATACGTTAGCTTGCCCGGCGTTGCCGTCCAGAGGACTGCCGCCGCGGATTCCCGCCGGCTTTCTTCGGCGGCCCGCTGCGACGACTGCGTGGCTTCTTGTTCCGATTGCCTGACGGCCGATTACCGCCGCGGCCCTGTGTGACAGGCTCCGCCTTGATTCGTTTATCAGGTTCGTAGCCGGGAATGATTTGTTTTTGAATGTTGCTCTTGAGCAGCTTCTCGATATCTGCAAGCAGTCTTGCCTCATCGACACAAACTAACGACACGGCGTGACCTTCGTGTCCGGCACGGGCGGTACGGCCAATACGATGCACGTAGTCTTCCGCCACAAACGGCAGCTCATAATTGACGACGTGCGGAAGCTTGTCGATATCCAGGCCGCGCGCGGCAATATCCGTTGCGACCAGTACGCGAACCTTGTTTGCCTTGAAGTCACTCAACGCACGTGTACGCGCAGTCTGTGACTTGTTGCCGTGGATCGCCGCGGCCATCAGGCCATCATCAGTTAATTGCTTTGCCAGGCGATTCGCGCCGTGCTTGGTGCGTGTGAATACGAGAACCTGTTTCCAGTTCTCTGAGCCGATAAGGTGCGACAGCAACTCGCGCTTGCGCCCTTTATCGACGGGATGCACGATCTGTTTCACGAGCTCTGCCGGTTTGTTGCGAGCCGCAACTTCGATCTCGACCGGGGAATCCAGGAGATTCGCCGCGAGAGCGCGAATGTCGTCTGAAAAAGTTGCAGAGAACAACAGGTTCTGGCGCTTGGCGGGCAGGACCTTCAGGACTTTACGGATATCGCGAATAAAGCCCATGTCCAGCATGCGGTCCGCTTCGTCCAGGACCAATAATTCGACTCTCGACAAGTCGATCGTTCCCTGCTGCATGTGATCCAGCAGACGACCCGGCGTGGCGACAACGACGTCGACGCCTTTCCTGAGTTTTGCGATTTGCGTGTTGATGCTGACGCCGCCAAAGATCACGGCCGTCTTGAATGGAAGGTGCGTGCCATAAGTGCGCACGCTTTCTGCGACCTGGGCCGCCAGTTCGCGTGTCGGCGTAAGAATCAGTGCGCGTATGCTGCGCCGGTTCTTCTCCGAGGTTTGCAGGTGCTGCAATAGGGGTAACGCAAAGCCGGCTGTCTTGCCGGTGCCCGTCTGGGCGCCCGCGAGAATATCGCGGCCTTCGAGAATAAGAGGTATAGCTCGCTGCTGGATCGGGGTGACTGTTGTATAGCCCTGTTCATCGACCGCACGCAGCAGTTCGGCCGTCAGGCCGAGTTCATTAAATAACATTGGATTGTGTACTCCGGATCGCCTGACTCGAGGGGGATAAACCGCCTAAGGTTCGGTCCAGGCTTTGAAATCTTTAAGTGCTCCGGCAGCCGCTGAAATGCGGGCTCGGAGTGTGTGGCGCCGACCGATGGGCCCCAAGATGGAGCGGACTATAACAGTCCCGACCGTAAAGGGAAGGATTTATTAGAGTTTTTTGAGATTTCGCGACGGGAGTCCAATTTGCCCTCGCTGGCTGTTGAGGTAGCGGGGTCGGTGCAAATTGATCTTTAGCGCAATAAATGTCAGTTCGCACCAGGCAAATACCATTCTTTGTGCTTCGCAGGCGAACTGGGCATTGGCCCAATTTGCCCTCGCTGGCTGTGGTGGTAGCGGGGTCGGTGCAAATTGATCTTTAGCGCAATAAATGTCAGTTCGCACCTGACAATTACCTGCTTCTTGATTCGCAGGCGAACTGGGCTTTAGCTGCGATAATCACTGTCGCTTGAAATCCTTCATCTGGACCTTGGTCTCATGGCCGGCGAAGGTATTGCCCGTCTGGTCCTGCCCTTTCATGTACGTTCGTTGCCAGCCCTGCTTCTGCGCCTCGGTTCCCGTCTTTTGCAGCTCTTCGTTGAATTTTATGCGGTCGTCACGCCAATCCACATACTGCTGGTAGAGCTTCGGGTTTTCGTTGAGGTTCTTCAGCATCGGCTCGAACTTCCGGGCATAGTGCCGCGGATACGGCATCACGGTCGCAATTGGCTCGTCCTTCTCGAACGTGACCTTGTGTCGCTTCCGGGTGAACTGCCAGTTCATCGTGAACGTGAACGGCGCCCAGTCCGTCTCGATCAGGCCTTCCAGCGCTGCGATACCATCTTTCGGTCGATTCGCCGGCCCTCTTACCCAAAGGTTGTGCGATTTGGTGGTGCGAAAAAGATAGCCCAGCGAAAACGTCAGTACGCCGTGACCAAAATGCGAGCCAATAAGCGCAGACGATTCACCGTGGAACTTGATCGCGATTGCGTCGAGTCCATCCTTTCCATTCCATTTTGCCGTAAATGGCACAGGATTGAGGATTTCCCAGCCTACCTGGTTGGCAATCGCCAGCGGCAAACAGCGATAGGCGAACCGTTCGGGCAACGCGTCGATCCAGTCGCGGGACCGTTGCGCCGTGCGCAGCGGCATTGGCTCTTCGACGACTTCGTATGCGGTGATCTGTAACTTATCCTTCATTTATCTTACCCAATTGAAATTATTGTCTGACACAGGCTGCGCGTGTGTGCACCGAACGACAGCCAAAAACAGGTCAATCATAGGCCATCGCGGGCAACCACGTGACCAGCGGTTCCCAGATAAAGATCAGCGCCAGGCCAAGGAGCTGCAGGAGAATAAAGGGAACGACGCCGCGATAGATGGTGCGAACGTCGATCTCCTCGGGCGCCACACCCTTAAGATAAAAGATTGCGAAGCCTACGGGCGGCGTCAGGAACGAGGTCTGCAGACACACGGCAAACAAAACGGTAAACCACACCAGGTCAAAGCCGAGATTCTGCACGACAGGCGCGACCAGCGGCAGGATGATGAGCGAGATTTCAATCCAGTCGAGGAAGAATCCGAGCAGGAATGTCGCGAACAGGATCGTAATGACGATGCCGGTCGGTCCAAACGGCAAATTGAGCAGCGCGCCCTCAATCAGCTCGTCGCCACCGAGACCACGCAAGACGACAGAAAAAGCGGTTGCTCCGACGAAGATCGCAAATATGAATGCCGTCGTCATCGTGGTCTGGCCCAGCACTTCATCCAACACCGACTTCGACAGTCGTTTGCGAAAGAGCGCCAGCAACAACGCTCCGAATGCACCGACGCCGGCCGCTTCCGTTGGCGTTGCGATACCGAAGAAGATGCTACCGAGCACCGCCAGGATCAGCCCAAACGGCGCCAGTGTCGCTTTGAACACGGCGAGGACCGCGCCAACTGTCACCGGCTCCACATCTTCAGGAAGTGGTGCAATATCCTTACGTACATTACTGATAATTAACAGGTAAATTATGTACAGGAGCCCCAACAATAGTCCGGGAAACATCGCGCCCATGAACAAATCGCCGACCGGCATGGCGAGACGATCGGCCATGAGCACCAGCATGATGCTGGGTGGGATCAGGATGCCCAGCGTGCCGACAGCGCAGACGGTTCCCGATGCAAGGTCCTTTCGATATCCGTGCTCCAGCATGACGGGCAGACCCAGCAGGGCCAGCAGTACAACGGATGCACCGATGATGCCGGTCGTCGCTGCAAGCAACACGCCGATAATGGTTACCGCGATCGCAAGGCCGCCCCGAACCCTGCCGAAAATCCGGGTGAGGTTTGCCATCAGGTCGCTGGCTATTCCGGAGCGCTCGAGCATCAACCCCATGAAAATGAAGAGCGGGAGTGCGACCAGGACCCAGTTCTTCATGACATCCCAGGTGCGGTTCACGCTCAACGAGGCATAGGCCCAGTCGACGCCAATTGTGAAGCCGAGATCAACGTCAAGAACGATCGCAATCGCCGTGAATGCGATCGATAAACCGCCGAGCACCCAGGCCACCGGGAATCCCGTCAGGATGAGGCCGATGAACGACGCGAACATCAGGATTGAAAGCGCGTCGTTAATCGACATTGTCATTCCGGTGTTGCTTTTCGATATTCGGCCAGCCGAACAAATATGCGCTCACCCGCGACAAGCGGCTTGCGCCGGCAATGAATAGCAGCAGCATGCTTAACGGCAGGATGCTCTTTATGATCCAGCGAAAAGGGAGTCCGCCGGGCGCATCAGAAACCTCCGCGCTGTCGAACGAATACGCGACAAAGGGCACCGAAAACAGGAAGACCGAGACGATGAACGGCAGGAACAGGAGTAGCAGGCCGTACAATTCGATCCAGCACTTGGTACTCAATGCCATGCGATCGTGGAATACATCGACACGGACGTGATTGTCCGCATCCATGCAGGTCGCCATTCCGATCAGGAAGCCTATCGCGTACAGGTGCCATTGAATCTCTTCGAACTCGATGCGCCCTTCGCCGAACAGATAACGCATCGTCACGTTCAGAACGACTACCGCGACAAGCACCAGCCAGATCCAGGACAGAGCGCCTGACAACGCTCGAAAGAAACGTCTGGTCCGGGTGGAAAAGGCCGTGTGCGGCAGATTGTCGCTGTGCGGCAGTACTTCGCTGAGTTTTGAAGTATCGACGCTCAAAGGTGCAGGATTCCCCAACTCAAAAATCGCGCGGCAAATAGCCCTTCTGTTTCCAGAAGTTATAGGATTCCGAGAATTTCCGTTGCGAGCTCAGAATCCGCGCGAAGTCGGCGTCCTTCTCTGCCTCTTCATCCAGAACCTCGATCGATACTCTGCGCAGCTCTTCGAGAATTTCCAGCGGGAGCGTTTCAGCCGATACACCCTGCTTGGCGAAATCCCTGATGATCGGCCCCTGCAAGGATTCTGCCTGAACCATCGCATCGGTAACCATCGCCTTACAGCCCAGGTGAATGAGTGCCTGCGTCTCGGCGCTCAACGCGTTCCACGCTGGCAAATTGATCAAGAGATGCCCCGTTGAGAAGGGCTGATGCCAGCCTGGAAAGTAGTTGTATTTCGCGACGCGACCGAAGCCCAGCATTTCGTCGACCACCGGCAATGAAAATTCCGATGCGTCAATCGCGCCCTTCTCGAGCGCCTGAAAGATCTCGCCCCCCGGAATCATTGTGACCGAGGCCCCAACTCGCTGCAGTATCTTGCCGCCAAGGCCGGCAAAGCGAATCTTCAGACCGACCAGGTCGTCCAGCGACTCAACGGGCTCCCGAAACCAGCCGGCAGTTTCCGGGCCAGTAATTGAACAAAGAATGGGCAACACATCATGTTCGGCGTAGAGCGCCTCCCCGAGCTCGCGCCCCTCTCCGTAATACCACCAGGCCGAAAATTCCATCGGTTCCATGCCAAACGGGACAGCGGCAATCAGTGTGGACGCCGGAATGCGCCCCTGGTCGTATCCGATCCACATAAAGCCGGCTTCAATTTTGCCCTCTTTGACGCTTTCAGTGATCTCCAGCGCCGGCACCACCTCGCCAGGCTCGAACAGTTGCAGGTCGATCGAACCGGAAGATATTTCTCTCAGCGCGACGGCCAATTTGCCCGGCGTCTCGCCGATGACCGGCATGTTGTTTGTGAACGATGAGGTCACGCGCCAGCGAATGGTGTCGATTCCGGAATCCTGCGTTGCTGACTGACGCGCACTTATCTGGCCGGGCGTCCGAATTGCGAGCGATGCCAGTACACCGACAAGGAGCGCTACCACGACAGCAATTCCGAGCGCTCCCGGTGAGACTTTTCTCTCGTCTGTCATTGTCTGGATCCCGACTATTGTTGTTGAAGACTATTGTTATTAAAGACCTTCGGGGACGCTGGATTAAACGCAGTGACTCAGGGCAAGAAGGCGTAACCATCCGCCTGCAGAGTCACCAGCATCGTCATCGCAGAAAGGCCGACCTGCACGGGTTCCGCCAGGTCACTTTTGTCCCATTTGCGGAAACCCAGGGACTGACCGCAGGCGTAGAATTTGACGCCGGCATCAGCGAGATCCGTCAGAAGCTGCAGGTTCGGATTCTTGATGCCATTGATTTTTTCATAGGCCTCATCATTCAATGCCGCCATCAATGTCTGGCCATGAATAACGACCGCAATATCCATGTCCTCGAGTGGCACCCCGTTCTTGCCATGCATATTGAGAAAGCGCGCGACGATCGTGAACTCGCGATTGGCGTCCGTCACCTCACCCGGATATTCGGTTGCTTCGAATACGACCCGATACTTGTATCCGTCCCGCAGCGGCACATCCCTGTTTGCGACTTCGAATGCCGGCCCACCGCTGCTGACGTACGGACCTGTCGCAGGCGCCTGGGCAAAAACGCTGGTGGCGAAAAACGAAAGAACAAGAGTGAAAATAAATCGAACAGGCATTAGACGAGCTCCGTGTCGTGACTGGATACCCGGGATTATATGTCTACGAGCAAGTCGGTGTCCTGTTTCGTTCGATCACGAGGTTCTCCGTTACTCTTCCTCCAACGGACGGAGCAACAAATCACCGAGCCTCACGTTTCCAAAACGCTGTCGCACAATTTCAATGTCCTCGTTCACAATCGCATCGCGAACGTTGCCGGTGGTAGGGAATCCGCTAACAGTGATGTTCTTCCACCGATCGTTCGCAGAGTAATACAGCTGCCCGGCCTGGAAATAGTTCTCATACGCCAGCAGGTACAGGTACTCATCAACGCCATCATCGTCCAGATCGATCCGGACCAATACGGTTTGATACTGCTCGGAATACCCCGCGCCGTAGTCAGTGATCCTGGTGCGCAGCGAATCGGGCACGTCGAACCGCTCCGGTCGGTACGTCATGTTCGCCCATAAATCCTCCGTCGCCTGCACACTTCGAGCACGATGTTTCGCCACCGGACTCTCGATCTTCGCGAGCAGGTCCGGATCACTATCGCCAATCTCTGCCTTTTTGGCCTCCATGAACAGGTAACCGGGTCGCGCCAATGACTGGCGCGCATACCAGAAGTCAAAATCGCCAACTTCAACTTTGCCGGATTCCACTCTTTCAACCTGGCTGTTCAGTGAGATTTTTCGCAGATCAAGGACGGGACTATTGACCAGCAGCATCAGGAAGAGCACGACCAGTCCCATGCCCGTATTCACTTTTGCCAGGTCCGTCGTCCAGTCGTCGCGCTTTCTGACTATTCCGGTCACATAGCCGACAACGAAGAGCGTCAGGATCAACCAGGTGATGAACGCCCAGCCACGAATCACGGTCCATCCATATTCGTCCAGTCGCAAATAGAGGCCATAGAAACTCAATACCGATATGACCGGGGTGGTCAGCAGCGCAACAAAAATGATGCGGTGAATGAAAAGAGGATAGGGCCGGTCTCCCCTGCCGTCCTGATAGACCGCGTTGGTGAAAAACAGGATTACCGCCAGGAGCCACAGTAGTAGCGCAGTGCCGCGGCCGGTCGACCAAAGGGCATCCAGTCCCACGAACGGCAGGGCGCCAAGAAAAACGACCGCGACGATGACAGCCAGTGGTAGCAGTATCTTTATCAGCCCTTCGAATAATCGCGTGATGCTGTCAATCACACGAGTGAGATTGCGAAAAATGATGACGCCGATACCGTGCGCGACACTCAGCACCGGAAACAGAAACCAGTCTTCCTGGAACAGGTCATAGAAGAAGTCGACTTCAATCGCGCGAAACAACTGCGCCCAAAGCATCAGGATCAACCAAAAGACAAAGGTCAGTATCAGTGATAGTGCAATGGTCAACGCATTGCGCCACGAGAACGTAAACAAGACCTCATAGGTCATGGGCTTCCTGGCGACTCGCTGTTGCAGATACATGAGTGCCTTGAAACATGCCAGGCCGATACTGAGCGCGTAAACGAATGCCAGCTCTGAGACCGGGAATTCGTCGTATGGCGTTGCCTGCCAGCCGATATAGACACCAAGGGAGATGAGAATCGCCGCAAATGCCCCTATGAATTTCGCCGCCCGAATCTCCTTGCCCCGTTCGAGGGAAAGCAGCAACAGAGCGGGAACTGCTACGGCGATAAGCCACAGCGGAAAATTCCACAAGGGCGATGCACTCGGCCACGTCCCGGACTCCGTGGCGTCATACAGGAAAAGCAGCGCTATGCCCTGGACCGCAGCGATCAGGAGCATTGGTTTTCTGGGCAATTCAGGTGATTCAGTCATACTGACCTCTCCCGTATCTGCCCGAATTATACCGCCCAATTCGGATCAGCTTGTGGCAAACCGATGCCGATTAATGGCATGTTCTGCGCTGTAACTTGCTAGACAAGCAGTCGGGCCACCACCGCGGCCCGACCGGCGTCGCGGGAACCAGCTGCCCGAAGCGTGTTCAGGCCATATCGAACAACAGGAACTCTGAGTCAGACACGGCTGTTATCTTCAGTTCACTGACGTTCTCGATGGCAGCACCGTCGCCTGCCTCAAGCGAGGAATCGTTCACACTGATCTGGCCGTTTACAACCTGTATCCACCCCTGGCGATCCTCATCAAACGCGTGTGCAACCGACTCACCTTCATCAAGCACCGTCGCATAGAGATCCAGCGACTGGTGAATCCTCAGTGACCCTTCGCGAGCGTCCCGGGATGCGATCAGCCGCAGTCGATTGCGTTTATCGTCAGCCGAAAAAACTTTCTCCTCCCACCCTGGCGTGATGCCGGAACGCTCCGGCAAGATCCATATCTGCAGCAGGTGTGCGAGCTCCGCTCCGGAGTGGTTGAACTCACTGTGCATCACGCCCGTGCCAGCCGACATTCGCTGCACTTCGCCGCTCCTGATCACGGAACCGTTGCCCATGCTGTCCTTGTGCTCGAGCGCCCCGTCGATCATGTACGTGACAATTTCCATGTCCTTGTGACCGTGTGTGCCAAAACCTTGTGCCGGTTCGATGCGATCCTCATTGATGACCCTTAGTTTGCCGAAACCCATATGCTCCGGATCGTAGTAGTCGCCGAAAGAGAAACTGTGCTTCGCATTCAGCCAGCCCATATCCACTGCACCGCGATCGGCCGAACGCCTTACCTGGATCATTTGAATTCTCCTTGTGTCGATTACGCAACCTGGCGGTTTGCGGTGAGGGACGGAGTGGTATGAACAACGTCGGCGATCCTTGCCCGCGCGCTGCTCATGGCATCATCACCACGTTTATTTTGCTGGTCGGCAGCGATTATCTCGATGTCCGTGATACCGACGAAGCGCAGCACCTGGCACATGTATGGAGTGGCAAAGTCGGCGGCACTGTCGACAGCGACGCCGCCACTGGCTACTACGAGGCAGGCCTTCTTGCCTTGCAGCAAACCAACGGGCCCGTTTTCCGTGTAGCGAAAAGTCACTCGCGCCCGGGCAATCATGTCCACCCAGGCCTTTAACGCGGCCGGTACGCCAAAATTGTATAGGGGTACGCCGACGACGATCAGGTCGGCCGTCTGCAGCTCGTCGATCAGCGTGTCGGAAAACCTGAGCTTCTCGTGCTGTTCCGGAGACCGGTCCTCGGCCGGCGTCAGATTCGCGCTGATCCAGTCGTGATCCACATGCGGCATACCTTTCGCCAGATCCCGGTTCTGAATGGCAACGTCCCCGTATCGATCCTCGATCGCGGCAACAAAGTCGTCCAGCAGTGCGCGCGTGCTCGAACCCGATAATTTCCCGCTCGAGTCGATGCGCAATAACTGCAGGCGTTCGGTTCCTGTGTTCTCCATATCACTCTTCCCTGTCATTCCGGCGTCGCCGGCGTCTTTTTAACCATGGAGCGTAGTATCTATGTTGTTGATCAGCTCATAAATACGTCTTTTATCACCACTTTGTTGCGTGTATAACAACAATATGGACAAATTCGAGGATATGCAGGCCTTCACGGCGGTGGTGGAAACAGGCAGCTTCACGGCGGCCGCAGAGCGCCTCAAGGCCAACAAATCGGCCGTCAGCCGGCGCGTATCGGCGCTCGAGGAGCGACTCGGCGCACAGTTACTCAAACGGACGACGCGAACCCTGAACCTGACGGAAACCGGCCGCAGCTTTTACGAACGCTCAGCGCGGCTGCTCGCCGACCTTGATGAGGCGGAGTCGGCCGTCGCGCAGGAACATGGAGAGCTGCGAGGTCGCTTGAGAATCGCCCTGCCGCTCTCATTTGGCCTGCTGCACATGCCCGCGCCGATCAACGAATTTGCACGTCTCCATCCACGGGTCGAGTTCGACCTCGATCTGAGCGACCGCTACACAGACCTGATTCAGGAAGACATCGACGTCGCCGTGCGCATCGGGCGCCTGACGGACTCGTCACTGATTGCGCGCCGCCTGTTCGAATCACGCGCCGTCGTCTCTGCGAGCCCGGCCTACCTGGACGAGCACGGTGTTCCGTCAACCCCCGCAGAACTCGCGGATCATCGGTGCCTGGCCTACAGCAATCTTGTCGATTCGGATCAATGGACCTGGTTTGACGAACATGGCCATCAACAGCAGGTCAAGGTGCGTGTTGTGCTTACCGCCAACAACGGCGAAATGCTCAGCAAGTCCGCCGCCAACGGCCTTGGCATCGTCATCCAGCCAACGTTTATTGCGCATGAGTTCATTCGCGACGGCGCGCTGGTGCAAGTCTTGCCTGATATCCGGTGGTCGGAGACCCCGGCATACGCGGTCTACCCGCCAACCCGCCACCTGAGCTATCGTGTCCGCGCATTCATTGACTTCCTGGCCGACTATTTCAAAGGCACGCCGTACTGGGACGAAGACTGCGAAGGTTGTTGATTACGGCCCCGCCGGGAATGTTTCCGGCCGGCTTCGGTCCCACAAATAGCCGTCGTACGCCAAATCTTCATTTGAGACACACCATGACTTCTCCGCTAACCCACTCTGTACCATTGCGCAAAACTGTTATCGTCTCCCTCGCGGCAATCATCGTGAGCTCGAGTGTCTCCATCTCAAACGCCACCGGTGTCGATTGCCTGGATACCAACGCGGCACTGGCCTACTGGCGGCCCATCAGGCAGGCGCCGGAAGCGACTTCTTCGTCAGTCGATGGCCTCGCCCTCGAGCTGATTTCCTGTCTCGGGTCTCCCAATCCGGAATTACGCGATCAGATCGGATACGAACTCTACGTCGAATGGCTGCGCAACGATCGCCTCTCCGACGCTACCAGGCAAAAGCTGCTTGTTGATCTCAGCATGCGCATGCGTCAATCAGGCAATGAATTTTCTCTATCGAGGTCATTCGCCGCGCTGATCCTTGCCGAACTCATGCGATCTGACACCAACAATGCATTCATGTCGGCGGCGCAGCGCCAGGTCCTGCTGAATGATGCGACTGAAGCACTGCAACGCGAGCAGGACTTCCGGGGGCTTATAGCGGACATCGGCTGGGTGCATCCGGTCGCGCACGTTAGCGACCTGCTTTGGCGTTTCGCCTTGCATCCGAAGACGACACCAGCGCAGGCCAATGCGGTACTTACCGCGGTCAGAAGCAAGGTCGCTCCTGCGATTACCTCGTATACATTCAATGAAAGCGATCGGCTGGCGCGCGTCGTCAGCACGCTGATCAGGCGGCAACTGTTAGACGTTGAAATCACGGCCGTATGGCTCGAGTCGTTCTCGGCACCGTCGACCATGGAAAAATGGTCCGATGCATTCCGCACTCCGGCGGGCATGGCTGAACTGCACAATACGAAACAATTCCTGCGGGCGCTTGCCGATCAACTCGCGACAACCAATGTCGCCGTTGCCATCAGTGCACCACTTGCTGCGCTGGTGCAGGGATTTACGGAGCTAATCTAGAGACGACGCGGAGGACGATTTGGCAACAGCGTGGCTTATCCGTAGATCTTTTTCATCAGTGGCGAAACCTTGCGCATGCCGACCATCGCCGTGGTCGTCAACACGCCGGACATCATGGCCCCGGTCACTCCGCACGTCAGCACGTCCTGCCCCGTCAGCCAGAGGCCGCGAATTTTGGTTTTGGGAGTCAGCCAGTCCTGCTGCAGGCGTTCGGTCGTGTGATCGAGCCCGTACAGTTCTCCGCGCTGGTAGCCGCTGAACCACTCGGTTGACAACGGGGTTGATAGCTCACAGTAGTCGACCTTGCCCTCGAGTTGCGGCAGCTTGTCGTATAGATGCGGCATTATTCGATCGATCAGGTTCTGCTTGAACGCTTCGTAGTCCGCGCCACGCTTCCCCCACGTGCTGCCTTCCCACTGTTCGAACCACGCGTATGGAGCCGGCACGACGATCTCGATCGTTGCGGTTCCCGGATGTCGATTCAGGTAGTCCGGGTCTTTTGCGGATGGAAAGGAAATATAGACAACCGGGAATTCCGCCGTTTCATCACGCAGAAATTCGTCGACCGCAGCGTCGAAATCGTTGTGGGGATATATCCAGAAATTCGTTTTCGGTAACTGAAGTTCTTCCGCGGTTTCCTTCAGGCCGATGTAGACACCCAGGTGGCCAAGGCTGGGGCGAACGTGTTCCATTTTCGTGTCATAACCGAAACGATGCGTCTGCTCTTCCGCGATGAGATGGTTAAATGTGTTGTTGATGCCCGCCGACGATATAACGCAGTCACATTCGATGCGATGACCGTCCGACATCTCGACACCAAGCACGCGACCATCTTCGATGAGGATTTCCTTTACCCGCGCGTAGGTGAATACTTCGCCACCGGATTTCTGAATCATCGGAATAATAGTGTCCGCGATCTTCCAGCTGCCGCCCACCGGATAGTAGCCACCATAAAGGTAATGCCGGGCAATCATGGAATGCACGACAAATGCCGATTGCTTCGGCGGCAGTCCCATGTCTCCCCACTGACCGCATATTGTCGCGATCAGGTCTTTGTTATCGGTTAGCTCGCTCAGCACCTCGTAGGTGTTGCGCATCATGACGCCAGGCATCTTCCATTTCAGGAACGGGGCCGCCAGCGAACGCTGCCAGGGTTTCAGAACCCGGCCCATGCCCAGCATCGACAAGGCACCGCCCACCTGGGCGAGCAGCTCCATGTAGGCATCGATCGCACCCGCTTCATCAGGAAACTGCCTGACCAGGTTATCCCTAAACTCACGCTTTCCTGCACGGGTATTGAATACCTTGTCGCCGACGTAGAAACGATCATATTCGTCATCCATGGCCGCCCATTCGAGCTTGCCGTTGGTGAGAAAGTCGAACATTCGGCGCGTGCGCGTCTTCGCGCCGACATCACCGATGTAGTGCACACCGACGTCCCATTCGTAGCCGTTTCTTTCGTAGGAATGCGTGTATCCGCCAGCCGTGTAGTGTTGTTCCAGAACACAAACCTTCCAGCCAAGTGCGCTCAGTAAAGCAGCGTTGGTCAGACCGCCCATGCCGGATCCAATGACGATTGCATCGTAGTCCGGGGCGAGGCGGTTTGGTCGGTAACGATGACCGATTCGGAGGGTGCTGGCTTTCATTTTTGGCATCCGGGCAATGCTACCGGATGTAGCGTAAAAACGCAGAGTTGCGAGACAGCATTACTTCGACCTGATCCCCCTGCTATGATGATCCGATGAGCATCACACTTTACGATACGTCAGTTTCAGGCCACTCCCATCGTGTCCGACTATTCCTGTCCTTGCTGGGTCTTGCATACAATACAATCGACGTCGACATGCGGAAAGGCGAGCACAAGGATCCTGAATATCGAAAATTAAACCCGCTCGGCCAGGTGCCCACCCTCGTGGATGGCGACGACGTCATTACTGACTCCACCGCCGCACTGGTTTATCTCGCCAAGAAATACGGTGATGAAAGCTGGCTGCCGGAAGACCCCGCGGGCGCCGCAAAAATCCAGCGCTGGCTATCCACGGCCTCGGGAGAATTGTTTCGCGGGCCCGTAATCGCCAGGGCAATCAAGCTGTTTGACCGCGACTATCATTACGACGACGCGAGTATGTGGACAGACAGGCTACTGACCTGGATGGAGTCGGTACTGGAAACGACTACCTGGCTCGCCGCCGATCACGTCACCATCGCGGATGTTGCCATGTACAGCTATTTGCGCGTCGCTAATGAAGGGGAAATCGACATGGCCCCCTACCCTGCGATACTGCGTTGGCTGGAAGATGTCGAGAAACTGCAAGGGTTTCTCCCAATGCTCAAATCAATCTGACGATATTGTTTTTTTGCATAAGCTGCTTATTCAGCGAGCGTTAATATAACAACGACTATCTTTGCATTCTGCCGGGCATTTCCCGGCGTGATTTCAAATTCGCAAAGGTATTCCAATCATGAGAAATTTCACAGTTGCACTCCTTGGGCTCGCACTTCTGTCGGCAACGAGTGTCTATGCGGACGAACGTCTTACGCTAGGCGCATCAATCGGTTACGTCAACATAGAGGAAGACGAACCCGGTTTTGAATTCGACGCAAACGACACGGGCTACAAGTTCTTCGCGAACTACACCTTCAACAGTAACCTCGCCATCGAGGGTGGATACATCGACTTTGGCTCGCCGGAAGACATTGTCGCCGGCTTGCCTGGAGAGATCGATGCATCCGGCTGGAACATCTATGGCGTCGGCAACCTGCCGCTATCAGACAGCGTCAACCTGTTTGCCAAAGCAGGCATTGTCGCCTGGGAGGCCGATTCGATCATCGACGGGTTACTTGTCGATACAGACGACGGCACCGACCTCGCATTGGGTTTCGGCGCGGGCTGGAATACGAATGAGGCATTCGGCATTCGAGCAGAGGTTGACTGGTACGACATCGATGAGGCTGACAGTGTCTGGATGGCTTCGGTCGGATTCGAATTTCGCTTCTAGGCAACGAGTTGTCACAGGGCACACTGCGACGTCGATCGTTACGCTTAACGGTCGGCGTCTCTTTTTTGCAGTGAACCGGCGTCAGTCTTCTGGCGCGGCCGCAGCCAGCTGCAGAACCTTGTCCACAGTGCGGAAGTTTCTTGCCGTGGTTGCGACACCGAGTCTTTTCTCGACGTTAGCGGCCAGTTTCGATCGTCCGATGCCGTCCGGGGCATGCAGGTAGAAAACATTGCCAAGCAATTGAAAGCGTTCGGTCGGCGCCCTCAGGGCATCCAATTCTTTCTCGTCATACTCTTGCGGTTGATCTGCGAGAAAAAAAAAGTGTAACGATGCCGGCTCGCTGGTGCCCTCCGGGAATGGGTTCTCTTCTTTCGCCGTTGTCAGCTGATCGACGGACAGCAGCAAAACCGATGGCTCGAAAGACAGTCGCGACTCGATCGCCGCCTGAATTTTTTTCTTAAGGGCCGCTGCGCTCTTCTCCGGTGACCGCAACACAACATTGCCACTCTGGATATACGTCTTGACGTTGGTGCAGCCGAGCGATTCGAGCAATTCGACCAGGATCTTCATGGGCAGGATATTGCGGCCACCGACATTGATGCCACGAAAAAGAACAATCCAGGTATTCATTAGCAGACGCTAGCACGGGCCCAGGGCAGGATAAAGACTGATCCGGTTTCTCCGTACCTGACTCAGGCATAATGGCCGCGATCACCCTACGACAGTCTGAAAGGTAATGTGAATGAATCAGATCGGCCAAAACGGTGCGAGCGTAATTTTCGCCGCGACGATTCTCCTGAGCCTGCTTGGCCTTTATGCCAACACAAAAGTGATACAGCGAAGCCTGTTCAGGCCCTACTGGTTCCTGCGCTCGAAGCAGTACGAAACGATCGTCACGAGTGGATTCGTCCACGCCGACCTGTCGCACCTGCTTTTCAACATGTTCACGTTCTGGTTCTTCGCCTTTGCGCTCGAGCGTTACATCGGCACCGTCAATTTTGTCGTGCTATATGCAGTCGGACTACTTTTGAGTCACGGATGTACCTACCACAAACATAAAGGCAACCCGGAATACGCCTCGCTCGGCGCGTCGGGGGCGATATCCGCAGTATTGTTCGCGTATATCGTCTACTTCCCCATGACGACATTAATGATCCTGCCGTTTCCGTTTCCGATTCCGGCAGCCCTGTTTGCCGTGGGGTATGTCGCCTATTCGTACTGGGCGTCTACCCAACAGCGTGGGCGAATCAACCACGACGCGCATCTGTGCGGGGCAATCAGTGGATTGATTTTTGTCGCCGTGACAGATCCCGGCGCGTTCGAAGACCTCGTCCGACAGTTGTCGTAGCCTGACCTGGCGCGCGAACGCCTTGCGTCGCCGCTTCTTCTGAAGTCGTTGCTGCTTCAGAGTCTTCTTGAAAAGTGAATACCGTTGCACCACTATCCAGCGTATCCCGATCAGCTACTTGGCAATGACGCGCGTTACGCGCCTTTGAGAACGAGCATTCAATGTCCCTATTCAAGTCAGGAGTTACGCTCATGTTGAGGAAACACTTACTTATCGCGTTCATTATGGCGGGCGCCACTTTTTCTGGCACTGCCTTCGCTGCACGTGTCGCAATCATTGGCACCGGGGACGTCGCCGGTGCGCTCGGTCCCGAGTTTGCAGCACAGGGACATGAGATCGTCTACGGGTCGCGGGATCCGGATCGAAGTGATGTGCGCGCGCTGGTCGCTCGCACCGGCGGAAATGCTTCTGCGACCACGCAGGTGGAATCGATTGTGGGTGCCGACATCGTCGTGCTGGCCGTGCCGGGCCGACTGGCTGCATCGATTGCCTCGGACCTGGGCGACCTGTCTGGCAAAATCATTATCGATCCAACGAATAATTACGTCCGCGATGACGTGCCTCGACTGGCGAGCGAAACCTCCAACGCTGAAGCGATCCAGGCGGTTGCACCTGGTGCCCATGTGGTGAAAGCGTTTAACACACTCAACTGGCGCCACATGGTCGACCCGGATTCCTCGGGCGGGCCCCTGACCATACCGCTGGTCGGTAACAGCGCCGAGGCCAAGGCCACTGTTGCGGAGATTGTTGCCGGAATGGGGCTCGAACCCATTGATCTGGGCCCGGTGCAAAACGCCCGTCATGTCGAGGGCATGCTGGTCCTGTGGATGCACGCACGCATGAATGGTGATGCATTCAACTACCATCTCAGGAAGGACCCCGCAGAATAGTCAGAAAGAGCCTGTTTTGGAGGGCTCAACCTGCCTTTTTGTGACATAACTCCCTGAAAAACCACGGCCCTGCTTGCAAACTGCGTGTTCGGCTCCGCAATTGACGCGAGCCCGCATAAATACAGCAGGGTTGCCATGTACCTACAGCATTTTGGCCTGAATTCGAAACCCTTCGGCGCGACCGCCGAAGGCACTGCCGTATTCGTCAGCCCAAGACAGTCCGAGCAGATCAAGGCGCTGCATAAGGGCCTTGGCGCTCAGGACGCGGTGGTTACTGTCACGGGCCCGGTTGGCGTCGGGAAGACAACCTTCGTCGGCAAGGGACTGGAGCTGATTCATCCGGGACGACTGGTTGCAACGGTCGGCCGCATGAAGCTGGAACCCGAAGAATTATTTGAATTACTACTGGCCGGTTTCGGCGTCGGCACCAATGCCAAGGGCACCATTCGACAGATCGGTGCTTTCCGCCGTTTCCTGCACGAACGAGCGGCCACCGGCGTACAGGTCGCTATCGTCGTCGAAGACGCACATCGAGTAGGAATCGACGCGTTGGTGGAACTCGAGGCGCTGACCGCTGCAGATTCCGGTGCGACATCCAGTGCAAATATAATCCTGATGGGACAGCCGGGTCTTTGGGATCTGCTGTCCAAACCGGATCTCGCGCGCATGAAACAACGGGTCCGACTGCGCCAGGAAATCGAGCCGCTTTCCGCCGCCGAAGTGCAGGGCTATTTGAAGCATGCTTTGCGGCAAGCCGGCGGCGAATACGAATCGATATTCGACGCAGGTGTCGCCGATATCCTGTCTGCTTGCTCCGAAGGCATTCCCCGGGTCATCAATACGCTTTGTGAGGAAGCACTGATGGCAGCGATGGACGAAAACCAGGCACGAGTAACACCGACTTTGATGGCGCAGATTGCTGAAAGCACTTTCGGCTATGCGGCCAGCGTCTCCGTACCAGTCGTATCGGCCCCGCTGGTCTCAACCGACAAGCCCGAAACGCAATCCAGTATTGAAGGCCGATCCGTCGCAGATGACGATGTCGATTGGGAATCACCACCCAGGCAACCAGAACCGGAACCGTTGCAAGTCCATGCGTTCGAACCAGCCGCAGTGGCCGATCTCCCGGTCAAACCCGACATTGGGCACGACATCGTCGTCGAATCCGGCAGCTACCCGGCGAAAACGCAGAACACGGCTGAGCCACTCGCGAGTCGGCACAGTGCAGGCATCCAGCACGAGCCGGCGACTGAGGAGAGCAAAACAGACGCGTCAGATGTTGCAGACGATTTCGTAGCCGCAGCGGAAGCCGAAGAAAGCCTCATTCCCGATCTGATCAACGATACACAACCCGAGCTAAGGCAACTTGCCGAGCCGGCCGATCATGCGACGACACTGACTGACATCGACCCCGTTATCGCCACGCCCGCGGCGATGAGCGCAGGTGCTGCCAAAGCACCTGAAAGCGACAGCGGAGATACGCAGACCATTAAGACCATTGGCGGCGACCCTGACGCAGCGCTTCTGACCAAAGCTACGGCGGTCGAAGACGATAGTGTTGAAGACGATATTGACTACGGTCTTGACGACGCGCTTGCTATCGATGCTGACTCCACGAACGTGATGGAGGCACTAACGCCCGACCTGGACTCGATTGCGACAGACAAATCCGCTGCCGAATCAGCGAAGGATGAACCGGAACTGCCTGTTCTTCCAAAGGATACCGAATTGTCGAGTTCGGCAATGGAATTGCCTACGCTGTCGAATTCGATGCGGGTCGAAGTAGCGCAGGAATCCAAATCCGCGGAGCAGCATGAATCGGCCCCCGCTGCGGCAGAGCGCACGGACGACGAACAAGATAATGAGCCGCAATCCGCAGCGTCGGCTGAAGCGGATACTCCAGGCGAACTGGATGAGGAAGCGGCCATGCTGGCCGAGCTGGAGATGGCCTACGCGCTGGAGCAACAGGAAGTCGCGGCGGCGGAAGCTGCGGCGGCAGAAAGCGCCGTTTCTGACAAAAACGAGCCGGTAACGCCCGCGGCCACGGATCCTGGAATATTTGATGAACTCGATCCGCTCCCCGACCTTGATGCCCTGGGGCATCAGGTCGATGAAGTACACGCGGAACCGCTTGCGGATTCACGCGCCGATACCGGCGAACTAACCGTCACCGACCTGACCGTCTCGGGAATCGCGAAGAAATCCAGGCAAGATATTGGTGCACTTGAGGATGCACTCGAGGCCGCCAAGAATGGCGAAACCAGTGCATCACTCACCATTGAGCCGCAAACTGCGCCGAAAAGCAGCGAACCTTCAAGCAAAGCTGATGCACCGGCGGCGGACATACCGGAGATCACACTGGATCAGGCAATCTCGAGTGAGCAGCCGAAAAAGGCAGAATTCGACAAATTCGCCGCGGAAATTGGTACCGCCAATTCGCTGGAAGATTTCAGCGACGCAATGGCCGAAACGCTCTTCGGTTCCGAGGCGTTTGACCAGATAGCTGCAGAGGTGGTTGCTAATCCTCCTGACGCTGAAACCAGTGCAGTTGAAGAATTGGATAAACAGTCGCCAGTGAAGCTCGATGAGTCGGACATGCCTGGCGCAGCGAATGATGCAGTAGAGCAAGAGGTGACAGAACTATCGCTCGAGAAAACGGGCGAACAGCCAGCGGTCGAGGAAAAACCGGCCGCAAAAGTCACTGCGCCAAAAGCCGCTGCGCCAAAAGCTGCTGCGCCAAAACATAAGGCTCCCAGGGTTCCGACGTTGCTGGACGGTGGTGACGTGCCGCTGAATGAATCCGTCGCCATGCGCATGGAAATTCTCAACAAGATGAAGAATAACGTCGCAAATATGGCGACGGAGAACGTCGAACTGGGCGAAAGCGTTTCGCCACCGCCAGCGCGGCAGTCGCACCTGCCGAAACCCGAGTCGATTGAGGATCAGATCGACACGTCGATCACACAGACGCTAAAGGCAGTTGATATCGCCAGGATGGATGCTGAAGCAGCCGCCGAGGAAAAGGTAGAAAAGAAATCGGGCGGTTTGTTCAGTCGTTTCAGGAAGTCTTCATGAAGTAGAGTTCCGACGTCCCGGCTTAATCGTCGGCGTACCCGGTCAGTTCAACGTATCCGCGACCCGTCACAATCTCCTCACCCCGCACGCCAACGACATCGACTGCGCCCTCCCAATAGCGCACAGTAGTCAGCAATTCCTGATCGTCCAGCACCGGCCGCACCTCGAGTGATATATCACGGGCAGGAATGTCGATGTTCCAGGCTGCGGGATAGGTACCACCTCGCGCGCTGTCCCAATAGTCAGTCACCGCGATGGTCACATCCTCCTGACGCAAATAACCCGACGCACCCTCCCGATCGATCCAGGTGCCCGCCGAGTGGCTGTCGGCGGAATTATCGTTGCGACGAATGTTGTAGAACATCAGCTCGCTCCCGTCTGACAACTGCAGCGCGAACCAGTCCCAACCGCGTTGACCGGACGAAAGCGCACTGCTGCCCCACTCCCTGTCCAGCCAGGATAAACCGCTAACGGCATAGGTCCTGTCACCAATCCGAAGCGTCCCATCACTTTGCAGTCGGGTCATCGAGTAATAATAGGAAGCGTTGCCAACCTCCGCGGATTTCTGTGACAGACCGTTTTGGCCATTAAGAACGGGGCGTTTCAATGCGGACAGGTTCAGGTCCAGAGTGAGACCCGCATCTGTCGCAGTCAGATTCCATTGGGTGGAGTCGCTCGGTGAGTCGGTCTCCGATATCGACCACTCATCCAGCCACACTTTGAATGGACTCGCCTGTGCGCCGGCAAGCCCGGCGCTCCCACGCGCGTAACGCTGCGCTACGTGAAAGGCCTTTTCGGCGACATCGGTAATCGCAAAATGGGCGATATAGACCTGGTTGGTTTGCCACGCCGAGTCAAACTCGCTGTGATTGTCGGGCGCCAGCGAAAAACGAAAGAACGTGAGTTCGAACCCGAACCGCCTCCCCTCCTCGTCGTCCAGGTTGCCGGTGACGTACCACCACTCATTGCGATAGTCGGTATGCGGCCCATGGTCGCGGGGAAAGACAAACGCTCTCGGTTCGATGGCGCGAGCGAAATTTTCGGATGCGTCGCCACTCAGCAGTTCGGAAAGTCGGGAGCCGCCTCGCAGGACCTCGGGCTGCTCAGCGTTGCCCGGTTCCTGTGTGTCGCATGCCGCTGATATCACTACTATCACTGTAAAAACAATGAGATGCAAGCTTTTATTAATGTAAAAAATCACTTATTTACTCGTCCCGCATTGCCAGTGCCGGGCGGGTTCGTGCCGCGGACCAGGCAGGATAGATACCGGCCAGCAGGGACGCGCCCACGGCCAGGAGCAACGCCCAGGCCAGCACTTCGAATGGCACTGTGAAATCTATTTCCCAGCCGAAGGCGCGGCGATTGATCACCTCGATCAGCACCCATGCCATCATCAGGCCCAGCGGTATTGCGGCGACGCCACTCAGAAGACCAATGAATCCGGTCTGTGCGCCAACCAGCATTCCAGTCTGGCCGGGCGTCATCCCGATTGCCCGCAGAATTCCGTATTCCCTTGCTCGCTCGAGCTGCAGCGCGAGCATCGCACCAAATATGCCGATGACAGCAACACCCACCGCGAGCCAGTAAAGAACGTTCGTAATGACGAACGTGCGGTCGAAAATCTGTAGCGAGATATCCCGAATGCGCGCATTGCTGTTCATGATCAGCGACTGGCGGCCGACGCCAACTTCGCGTAACTGCCTCATCAGATCGTCCAGGTCGGTTCCCGGCTCCACGTAGAGACCTATCGAGTCGACGGCGGGGTCATCAAAATACCGATCATAGGTACTGCGACTCATCATCATAGCCCCGTTGTTCGAGTCGTAACTCTGGAACACGGCTGCAACCTGAAACTCCACAAGGCCGGCCGCGGTATTCAGCGCGAGCGAATCTCCCCTGGCCAGTTGCGAGCGGTATGCGTAGGCATCAGAGATGAGTACGCCATCTTCCTGATCGAAGCGCCGCCAGACATCTTTCGGATCGCCGTCACGAATCTTCGTTCCCTTGTAGCTTCCGGGCGCCATTTGTATGGCGATTATCTGCGTGCGCCCGGCCTCGCCCTCGAGCCACGAACGCCGGCTGGTGCTGTAATCAACAATACCGGGAACTGACACCAGGTCGGAAATCAGCTCACGATCGAGTGAGCCGCGCGGCACGCCAACGTAGACATCGGACTGCAACGTCGTGTTCAGCCAATCACTCACGGACGAACGGAAGCTCTCAACCATGATGCTCACGCCGATGGTCGCCGAGACTGCGATCGACAATGCGACCACCGCTACACCGGTCCTGCTGAGGCTCTTGCTCACACTACCGACAGCCAGGCGCGCCGCAATCCCGCCTATCTTACTCGCCAGCGGTGCAAGCGACTCCGATGTGTGGCGGACGAATATCGGGATGCACAGCGCGAAACCAAAAATAAGGAGAAACAGGGCCACCAGCCCCGCGGCCAGGTGGTTTCCTGAACCCCACAGCAGCAGTCCCGCGATCAGCATCAAGCCGACGCCGCCAAAAGCCAGTTTCGGCAATAGCCCGCTGGCGCGAGCCTCCAGAACCGATCGCGAAAGCGTCAAGCGAGGCTGATAGGCCGATGCTTCCGCAGCCGGAATTGCGGCCGCCGCAATAGTTGCCAACAGGCCCGCAAAGAATCCTTTCGCGACAGAAAACAGATCGATACTCACGTTCGTCACATTAGCGATGAAGTAGTGATCGCTCACGGTTCGGGAAACCAGAACCACCAGCTTTTCTCCCAGCCAGATTCCGGCGACAACGCCAAGGGCTGAACCAAGCAGACCGATGACCGTGGATTCGACCAGGATCAGTCGAAATACCTGCTGCCGGGTGACTCCAAGAGCACGCAGCACGCCGATCAGTTCGCGTCGCTGCAGCACTGCAAATGCCACGCTGTTGTAAATGAGGAAGATACCGACCAGTAGCGCCAGCAGGCTCATCGCAAAGAGATTCGTCATGAACGCATCGCTCATGTCTGCGGTCGTCTGCGTACGTCCGGCGGCCGACAACAGTTCTGTTCCAGCCGGCAGCAGCGAACGGAGCCGCGCTTCGAGCGCGCTGTCGCCATCTGCAATCTTTACGTCGATTCGCGACAGTTTTCCCGAAAGGCCGAGCCAATGCTGAGCGGCCGCTATGTCGGCAACCAGCAGGTTACTCAGCTGGGCCTCCGGGTCTCCCCGGGGAAAGCCGGCAATGCGCGCAACAAAGGACTTGCCGTTTGCGACCAGTTCAAATGTCTCTTCTGGCGCGATCTCGAGTTCCGCTGCCGTCTTTGCGGACATCAACACTGCGCCGTCGCCGGCCAGGAAACGGCGGACAGTGTCTTCTATGCTCTTTTCAGCACCACTGTCATCATCCGCAACGGCATTCGCAGGTGAAGAAAACGATCGAAACTCCCTTTCGGCAAATACATCGACACCGAGAAGCTGCATCGTACGATCACCGACGCGGACATTGCCCGCGACTATGGGTGCAATCGAGCGAATCCCCTCCTCGACACGCAAGCGCGCGTAAAGTGCTTCGTCAATGCCGCCCGGCCCGGCAACAATCTGATGAGTTGCATCGCCGTTGACCGCGTTCATGGAAGCAATGAAAGCTTTCCGTGAACTTTGATTGGCGAGATCGACGGACACCATCACGGCCACGCCAATGCTAATACCGAGCAGAGCCAGCGCCAGCTGCCACGGATGCCGCAGCAAATATCCCAGGCTGGCTCGAACGAGGACCGGATTCAAGGCGACAGTGTTCCGTTGTGCAGTTCGAGAACGCGATCGGCGCGGCTGGCGACGGCGGCGCTGTGGGTTGCGATGATCATCGTTCCGCCGGCTTGCCGTATCATCTGATCAAGCAATTGCAGGACCACTTCGGCGGTATTGTCGTCAAGGTTGCCAGTGGGTTCGTCGGCCAAAAGCAAAGACGGCCCATGGGCGAGCGCACGCGCGATTGCAACACGCTGTTGTTCACCACCGGAGAGCACGTCCGGATAGCTTGTCATCCGGTCTGCGAGACCAACCGAGTCGAGCAGTTCCGCCGTTCGCCGAAGCGCTGCTGCGCGATCAAATTTATTCAGCTCGAGGACGAGGCGAATGTTGTCGCCGACATTGAGTGTCGGTACAAGATTGAATGCCTGGTAAACAAAGCCTACGTGCTTGCGGCGAAACAGGGTCCGATCGTGCTCAGTCATGCGCGTAATATTTTCGCCGGCGACCTCAACCGTGCCCGCATCCGGAACGTCAATTCCGCTGATCATATTGAGGAGTGTTGATTTTCCCGAGCCACTCCTGCCACGCAGCGCAATCGTCTCACCACGGGCAACGTCGATGTCAAGACCGCGCAGCACATGATGTTGCCTTTCGCCCTCCTGGTAACTTCGTGTCAGGTCCCTGACGCGAACCTCTATTGGTGTGCCACTCAAGGTCTGCTACCAGTCCATGCGATCATCAAAGACGTATCATAACCATGGCGCTGGCCCTTTATAAGACCGGTGCACGAAGCAGCATGCCTGCGCGGCCCGAAAACGTTAACATTCCACCCTGTTTGACCGTGGGGATCTGTAATGAACATGACTGTTTGCCGTCGCGCCTTGCTTGCCGTCACGACACTCTCAATGGTATTTGCGGGAAGGATCAATGCAGACCCGATGCCGGTGGAAACGATTAGAGAACTGGTTAGTAATAACGTTCGATCCTCACTGTCACTGTATCGCGATTTTCTGAGTCTGCCCAACGATGCCAACTATCCGGCTGACATAGAGCGCCTGGTCGGGTGGATGGAAGACAAATTTGTTTCGTTGGGGTTCACAACGACTCGTATTCCGACCGCAGGAAGCCCGCTGTTACTTGCAGAAATACACCGCGCCACTGATGCAAAGACAGTGCTGATCTATCTGCAGGCAGATGGGCAACCGGTGGATCCTTCGGCCTGGTTTCAGGAAGATCCGTTCACTCCGGTTCTCAAAACACGCACGGAAGACGGGGATTTTGAGCGCATACCCTGGGAGTTGACTGAGAATACAATTGACCCCGATTGGCGAGTGTTCGCCCGTTCCGCGGCCGACTCGAAGGGACCGATGACTCAATTCATGATGGCTATGCGGCTGTTTGAAGAGGCCAGCTTTGAGCTGCCCTATAACATGAAAGTCATCATCGATACCGAAGAGGAACTTGGATCGCCGAACCTGCCTCCGGCCGTCGTTGCCAACCGTGACCGGCTCGCCGCCGATATGCTGCTGATATTCGACGGGCCGCCCCATGCGAGCAATCAACCGACGATCAAATTTGGCGCTCGCGGGATCGTCACGGTAACACTCGTTGCGCACGGGCCAGTCGTCCCGCAGCACAGCGGACATTACGGCAATTTTGTGCCAAATCCGGGATTCCGCCTCGCACAGATACTTGCTTCAATGAAATCCGAGGATGGTGTTGTGACGTTGCCCGGCTTTTACGACGGAATCGATATCGACGCTGCAACAAAGCGAATACTGGACGCCGTTCCGGACGATGAAGACGAAATTCTTGCGCGCATGGGCCTGACCGAATCCGACGCCGTGGCGACAAGCTTGCAGGAAGCCCTGCAATATCCTTCCCTGAATATTCGCGGGATGGCGTCCGCATGGGTCGGCAAGGAATCCCGCACCATCATTCCCGCAACGGCGACAGCTGAACTCGACATAAGACTCGTCAAGGAGTCGGATTACGAGCGCCTGCTCGGTTTGATCCGGGCGCACATCCAGGGTCTTGGGTACACCATTGTCGATCACGAGCCGACACACGAGGAGCGCTTGCGGCACGACAAACTGGTTACGTTCACGCACGAATTCAGCTACAACGCGTTTCGCACTGATTTCGATTCCGCACCGGGATTGATGGCTCGTGCCGGCATGCGCCATCTCTACGGCAATGAGCCAATATTGCTTCGGACCAGCGGAGGATCAATCCCGATAGCGCCGTTCGTTGAGACGCTGGGTATCCCGGCCGTCTCTGTGCCAACTGTCAACATCGACAACAATCAGCACAGCCCTAACGAGAATCTCCGCCTGGGCAACTTCATCGAAGGCATCGCAATTCTCATGTCTGTTCTGAGTCAGTCGCCGGACTGAACGACGACAACATCTCGCTGGCGCCGAATCTAGTTTTCGAGCAGTCGAACGCCTTCGAGAAATGCGACGATCTCGTGAATGAAATAGTTGCGCGGCTTTTCGAGCAATGCTGCGTGATCGCTGTCAGGTACAGACACATACTGCTTGTGGCCCGTGGCCAGGCTCGTCATCAGTTTCGCCTGGTTCTCTGCTGGCGCCAGGGGATCATGTTCTCCTGCAATGACCAGGGTCGGCACGTTGATCTTCGACCCGTCGAGGGCGTTGTACTGGTCCATCCCGCGAACATCGACCCGAACCGGATCATCTTCCAGCGCGGCTGCCACGTAGGCGTCGATAGCACGCTGACTAATCGAACCGGGCGTAATGAAGTCACTGGCTGCTGCCTCGGCCGTGTTGGGTTCTTTGAGCGGCCTGATGCCCGGCTCGTCGGCCGGAATGACGCCATCGACGTCGCGCCAGTAGCCAAAAAGAGTCAACGAAGACACTTGCCCCGGATGCCGCTGCACCATCAGTTGTGAAATCGTGGAGCCCATGGACCAGCCGAATAAGTGCGGGCTCAGTTCCAGATCCGCCTGCCCGGCGATCCAGTCAATAACGATCGCGACATCATCGGCAGCACGGTTGGGCGTTAACCACTCCGTCTCGTCGCGGGGTGTTTCGCCATATCCGCGCAGATCGACCCCGTAAACGGCGTAACCTGCATCGACGAGGCTGTCCATCATCGACAGATCCTCACCTTCCAGCTGAAGGTCGAAATCCGGCAACGCGCTCCAGGTCCTGCCGTGCACCAGCAATATCGCTTCCGTCGCGCCAGCGGCGCTCTTTTCCCACACCGCGATTGGATGGCCGTCCGCCATGACCGTATGGCGCTGCAACTCAGCACTGGCCGCAAAGGCCCCTGGCCAGGCCGCTAAAACAATCAATACAAGTACGGATAAGGTTCTGGTTGACATCTCTTGGCCTTTCGCAACTGGCGGAAGTGCGCATTGGAGCAGATGTCATGACCTGACCGCAATCCAATTGGCGATACGTTGCCGACAACGATGCAATCACGTACGGTTCGGACAATCAGGTGAAGCTGGATTGACACCGTTTCTCCCGCTCGGCAGCATCAGGAATCAGGCAGCACAAAAAATAGTGAGTGAATAACTTAGAAAGCTCGGAAGATAAAATGTCTAAGCTAATAATAAATATAGAAGACCTGGAGTTTTCCAATTTCGGAAAGGGTGAAAAATTCGGCGCCGAGCGAGCCGAAGTTTCCGGGAAAATCGGGGCGGAAAAGCTCGGCTACGCTGTCGTCAAACTGGCGCCAGGCAAGCGCGCCTGGCCCTATCATTCACACTATGTCATTGAGGAGATGTTCTTTGTCCTGTCCGGCGAGGGAACGCTCAGACATGCCGACGAGGAGTATCCGATTCGAGCCGGAGACTTTATTTGTTCTCCACCGGATCCTGCACAACCGCACCAGATTATCAACACATCCGCGGCCGATCTCACCTATATCGCGCTGAGTACCAATGATCATACGGACGTATTCCTTTATCCCGATTCGGACAAGTATGGTGTGTGGCACGGCAAAACGCGTAACCCAACTGATCCCGGCACTTTTCTTTTGTTTGCCAGAAAATCGACCGCGGTGGACTACTGGGACGGTGAAGCAGAAGAATAATTTTCCACCTGGCTGGCGAGATTTTTCCGCCCGCCCGGTAGAATCCGTGAAAGGTTGCAACCGGAGTGCAGCATGGCCCTTCTGGGAGAACTAAGGCGACGTAACATATTCAAGGTCAGCCTGGCCTACGTCATCGTATCGTGGCTGATCATCCAGGTTGCCGACGTTATCCTTCCAGTCTTTAACGCGCCCGCCTGGGCCATGCAGATCCTGGTCCTGTTTCTGATCCTGGCCTTCCCGATCGCCGTTTTGCTGTCATGGGCATTCGAATTGACGCCCGAAGGTCTGAAGTCCACCTCGGACGTCGACAAAACGCAAAGCATAACGGTCCACACCGGACGTAAACTCAATCACATCGTCATAGCACTCCTCGGCGTAGCGATCGTCTTCCTGGTCGTCGACAACTATATTTTTCCCGATCAGATTGTTCCGGATCCGGACGTCGATTATCGCCGTACGATCGCGGTCATGCCGTTTACGAATGGCAGCGCAGCCGAGGAAAACGCTGAATTCCTGGCCGACGGAATCCATGACGAGCTGCTGACCCGACTGGCCCAGATCTCCGACCTGAAAGTGATATCCAGGACGTCGGTCATGGAATACAGGGAGACGACGAAGAATGTGCGGGAGATAGGCGAAGAACTGGGCGTCGGCAGTGTCATCGAAGGCGGCGTACAGCGCGCCGGCGATGATCTGCGCATCAACCTGCAGCTGATTGACACTCGCACCGATGAAACGATCTGGGCGGACACTTACGATCGCGAATTAAATGCGGCGAACCTGTTCGCAATCCAGGCTGAAATATCGGCTGCAATTGCAGACGAGCTCAAGGCACAACTCAGTGAGGCTGAAGAAGAGAGAATCAGCGTCGTACCGACCGAAAGCATGCTGGCGCTGGAGTCGTATTTTGCCGGTAAGCAGGCATTGGCCAGACGCGGGCCGGAATCGATGCTGGCCGCTATCGACCGTCTCAAGCTTGCCGTCCGCATAGATCCGCAGTTTGCCCTTGCATGGGCCGGCCTGGCGGAGGCCTGGCTCGAGCTTCCGAATTACGTTGCCTCTGCGGATCCACTGAAGGTAAGAATGGAAGCCACTGCCGCAGCAAACAGGGCAATCGCGCTCGATCCGCACTCGCCCGACGCGTCGGCGGCACTGGGTTGGCACCAGTTGTTGCACAACTATGACTGGGCAAGCGCGGAAAGATCATTCCAGAATGCATTGTCAGTAGATGCCTCGAACGTCAATGCACTGCATTGGTACTCACATCTGCTGTCCTGGCAAGGCAAGCATGACGAAGCAATTGGCATGGCAAGGAGAGCGGTTGCCGCGGATCCACTGTCGACCCTGATGGCAACGAACCTGAGTTATATTCTTGCAGATGCGCGCCAGTGGGATGAATCGTTCGAAGTCGGCGCAGCGATTATTGCGAATGACCGCTATTCGTCACTCATGGCGAATCTGTGGATTGCAAAAATTCGCGCGCGGCGAGCCGTGGATGCCGCGGTGCAGTTGGAGAACTGGGCGCGCGCAACGGACCGCGATGTACCGACAGCGATCGCCCTTGGAGAAGTTATCATTCGGGCGCAGGCAGGCGAAGAAATAGAAGACGATCTTCAGGAATTGATTGCCAGGTTGAATCTTGGGGCCGAAGTTCCGGAGATCTACGCGGCCATCGGCGATGCCGAGAATACGATCGCTTCACTGACAAGTGCACATCAGAACGGTACCGGCATCCGCGCCCTGCTATCCATGCGCATCAATCCATCTTACGACTTCATCCGGGACGACCCGCGATTCGTTCAGTTGCTCGGAGCGATCGGTCTCAACAACTAAAACCGGGGTCGAACCGAAGTTCTTGTAATCGCGGTTCGACCCCGATTAACTAAAACCGGGGTCGAACCGAAGTTTTTGTAATCGCGGTTCGACCCCGATTATTTAGTCCGGTCGTTTCGCTGCAATCGCCAGAATTTCAAACCTGGCATCGAAAAGCAGGTTCCCCGCGCCAATGAAGGCACGCGCCGGATACTCCTTCGTGAAGTAGGTTTTGTAGACGCCGTTGAACGCGCCGTAGTGCGCTACATCGGAGCAGTAGATCTGCACCATTACGAGATCATCCATTGTCATGCCGGCACCTTCCACGGCTCTCTTGATTGCATCGAGCGCCACACTTGCTTCTTCGGCCGGATCTTCCGGCACCTTTCCGTCCACGAGGCCCAACACACCCGAAATGTACAACGTGTCTCCTACCATCACGGCGCCACTGTATGGCGCTGCGTTTGTATCGGCGGCAGACCGTCCCTCAACATAACTGCGCGCTTGCTGCGCATTCACGATCCCAGCAGCGATGATCAGTCCGGCTGCCAGGCCAATCGACAAAATTTTCCCTGATTTCATTCCTGTCTCTCCCTCTATTCGTCGGCTATCGAAACCAGATCGATACCCATTTCCTGAATTTGGCTATTGAGTGCCGGGACATTCTCTTCCCAGACGGACTCCAGCAATTCCAGCTCGGATTCTAACGCAGTACTCAATTCGTCGCGGACGCCGATGGCACCTGCAGTCGGACGGGCATCGCCAACGTCCACCGTTCTCATCAAGCTGGTGAGTTTGTTATTGAGCCGTATCGGATAATTGAGCGGATCCTGCCGACTTTCGTTCTGGGTCTGGTAAATCGCCTCTTCGATCGGATCGATCGTCTCCATCAGGGCATTGACCTCACCGAGCAGGGCCGCGACGCGGCTATCTGATTCCGCGTCCTTCTCCAGGCGCACCTGAAGGGCCTCCAGTTGGGTCCTGAGACGACGAATCTTCCTGACCTCGGTGTGCGCCGAAGAAAGCAGGTTCCTGGTCTCCAAAATGAATTCGAACTGTTCGCGATAATCAGCCGGGCGCGACGATGAGCGCGGATCCGTCACCACCTCGAACTCGACGTCACGCACAACCTCGCCCACGGTCAGCTCCGCACGGTACGTTCCCGGCACTGCCTTGGGACCTTCCCGCATATCCGACCACATGATCAGGTCGTCGAATCGTTCCATACCCGGATAACGCAGGTTCCAGACGAAGCGGTTGAGGCCTTTGTCAGATGACAGAAGTTCTGTATCGGGCGGGTCGTTCGGCCCGGCCTCCTCCTCTTCTTCTTCATCGTCGGCGGGCGGCGGTTTGCGCGTCCACGTCCAGATAGGGTCCGAATCGCGTTCGGCAAAGATCTTCAACATCATTTCAACGTCGGGCGCAGGTTCTTCGCCAAGCGAGTAATGCAGAACAACGCCAACGTGAGGATTTGTTCCTGCGCTACCGGGCTCATCATCGCGGCCACCGGACGTCAGGCGATACGTGTCGCGTGGTGCGTACAAATGGGCCGCGGCGGACTGCGTCGATCCATCCACCTGGTGCAATACACTCAGGTCGTCGAGTATCCAGTAACCACGACCTTGCGTGGCCGCAACCAGGTCTTTCTCCTTCACCGCCAGGTCGGTGATTGGTGACACGGGCAGGTTGAGCTGCAGTGACTGCCAGCTATCGCCATCGTCTGAAGAATAATAGATCGCCTGCTCTGTTCCGGCATAAAGCAACCCGGCCCGGTCCGGGTCGGCACGTACGACACGTGTGAATTCATCTTCGGGTATGCCGTCAGTAATCTTCTGCCAGCTCCGGCCCCAGTCGGTGGTTCGGTAAAGATAAGGTTCAAAATCATCAAGTTTGTAGCGCGTGGCCGCAATGTATGCGCCGCCGGGTTCAAACGGGTGAATATCAATACTGTTGATTTGCGCCCACTCGGGAAGCGCCGATGGTGTTACGTCCGTCCAGCTGTCGCCGTCGTCGCGCGTCACATTGACGCGCCCATCGTCGCTACCTGTCCAGATCACACCGCTCTCATGATGCGACTCAGCGACTGCGAAAATCGTGCCGTAATACTCAATGCTGGTGTTGTCTTTGGTGATGGGTCCGCCGGAAGGACCCATTTTGCCTTTGTCGCCGCGCGTCAGGTCCGGGCTCATCGTTTCCCAGCTTTGTCCCATATTGTCGGTGCGAAACAGCACGTCCGCGGCGACATAGAGAACATCGGGGTCGTGTACCGAAAACAGGATCGGGAAGTTCCATTGGAAGCGATACTTCAGCTCGGCAGCGCCCCATCCCATCGGGTTGTCTGGCCACACGTCGATTGCCCGAACGCTGCCGGTTCGATGATTGATTACGCGCAGGTAACCGCCGTAGGAGCCGCCAACAACGATGTCGGGATTGTCGGGCTTCGCCACAATATGGCCGCTCTCGCCGCCCGCAGTCGGTTCCCAGTCGCGTACGCCGATTGAATCGCCGAATGCCGAACGCGAACGGATTCTTACTGCGGAATTGTCCTGCTGGCCACCCAGGAGTCGATACGGAAAATCGTTATCCGTGGACACGCGATACATTTGCGCAGTCGGTTGATTGCTCTGGGTCGACCAGGTCGCGCCGCGATCGAACGAAACATTCGCGCCGCCATCATTTGCCTGAATCATGCGCAGTGGATCGTTCGGATCAATCCACAGGTCGTGGTTGTCGCCATGCGGCACATCGATGGTGGAGAATGAGCTGCCGCCGTCTTTCGAATAGTGAAATTGCACGTTGAGAACATAAACGGACTCTTCGTCCGCCGGATCCGCATAAATTCGCGTGTAGTACCAGGCACGCTGCCGCAGGTTGCGATCTTCACTGGTTCTCGACCAGGTTTTGCCACCATCCCTGGAGCGAAAGACGCCGCCGTTCTCCGCCTCGATGATCGCATAGACATTCTTGTTATTCGTTGGTGAAACCGCAATGCCGCTTATGCCGACCGTGCCTTGCGGCAGGCCCTCGTTGCGGGTCAGTTCCTCCCAGGTATCGCCGCCGTCAAGGCTCTTGTATATGCCGGAGCCTTCACCGCCGCTTTCCAGGCTGTAAGGTGTCCTTAGAATTCGCCAGAAACTCGCATACAGGATGCGCGGGTTAGTCGGGTCCATCGCAAGATCGACGGCGCCGACTTCATCGTTGACGAAAAGAACCCTTTCCCAGGTCTCGCCGCCATTCCTTGACCGGTATACGCCCCGCTCGTCGTTCGGCCCGAACAGGTGGCCCATCACCGCCGCATACACCAGGTCGGCATTCTTCGGGTGAATCCGGATTCGGGAAATGTGTTGTGAGTCGGTCAGGCCGATTCGGTTCCAGGTATCGCCAGCATCCGTGGATCGCCACATGCCGTCGCCGGGCGATACGTTGCCGCGCACTGTCTTCTCGCCGCCGCCGACATACACGACATTTGGATCCCACTCGGAAACGGCAACGGCGCCGATGGACCCGCCGTAGTAGCCGTCAGAGACGTTGCTCCATGATTGACCGCTATTCTGCGTTTTCCAGACACCGCCTCCCGTACTTCCGAAATAATAGGTGCTGCGATCGCCTGGAATGCCGGCCACTGCGGCGGAACGTCCACCCCGGTAAGGACCGACCTCGCGCCACTCCATGGCTTTCAGGTTGTCAGGAAATTCGCTGCGATCGATTTCTGCAGCACTAAGACCGATTGATGCAAACATACAAGCCACGCAGGCAAGACCCGGACGTGTCATTGATCAACTCCCCCACTTATTATTTTTGGCCCGGCAACTTTACACTATTCGAACGATTTCACGACTCTCTGCACGATCTCATGCAGATTCAGGGGGCATGCTGAAATACCTGCTCCAGCGGCACGTCGAATGTTTCCGCAATCCGAAACGCAACTTCCAGTGAGGGCGAATATTTCGCTTTCTCAATAGCGACGACCGTTTGCCGGGTCACCCCGATCTTCTCGGCGAGCGCCTGCTGCGTCATGTCTCCTGCAGCCGCACGTAATACGCGAACATTATTGCGGATAGTGCATTTCTTCACTTCAAACGCCCCGGCGATAATAAAAGAGCTTCATGGAGAAACCGATGATCTCTGCAAGAATGAAGGAGAAAACAAGCATGTTCGCAATAAAAATCGGCGTCTGAGTGACGCCCTCGGGAAGCCACTCGCCAACCATTGCCGAAAACATCATGTGCCCGATAGTGGTAATGCAACCAGCCGCGAGAACGTAATAAGAGATCCGTGTTGCCCTGGCATCGACCAGTCGGTCGCGCTCATCGCTGTCTTCTTCGCCACCAAGGATGGCGATCGCAACCTGGTAGACGACTTCCACGATAACCACCGTGATGACGACGCCAACCAGCGTCCCGGGCAGACCTGCGACAGCATCTGAGGAACGTGACGTAAATGCCTCAAATACCTTGAGAAAATAACCTCCAAATAGACCCACGGTAATCACAAGCGAGCCAATAATACTTTTTTCCTGGAATGACATATCCACGTTAGCGAACCTCGATGTAAAAGATTTTTTACATGGTATTTATGGCCTGTCGCGATGTCAAATATTTTTTACATCAAAAAATCGGAGCATACGGCTTCCCGTCTATGCACCGGATAGTTCAGAATGCGCGTCCAACTGTCTGGCAAGCACATTGCCGAGGAATTCCGATGCTCAGGAACGACCACGTATCAGCACTGGCCATGCTTATGGCCGCCATCTCACTGGCAGGCTGCAGTAACGAAGAAGCGGTGACCGGGGAAGAAGCCCCGACTCCGGAAACCAGGGTTTCAGGCGAACTGCTGCCACATCAGCAAATGGCGCGGGATATCCTGCAGGAGCTGATTGAAATCGATACGACGGACGCGACCGGGGACAATACGGCCGCAGCACAGGCGATGGCGGATCGCCTCCTCGCTGCCGGATTTCCGGCGGAGGACGTCCAGGTGCTGGCACCGGCGGATCGCAAGGGCAACCTTGTGGCCCGCTACCGGGGCCGCGATTCGGGTCGCAAACCACTCCTGCTACTCGCGCATATCGATGTCGTCGCCGCCGACCCCGCTGACTGGACACTCGATCCGTTTACCTTTATCGAGCAGGATGGCTACTACTACGGTCGTGGCACCACCGATGACAAGGATGAGGCAGCGATACACATCGCCAACCTCATACGCATGAAGCAAGAAGGCTTTCAGCCAGACCGCGACATCATCGTTGCGCTTACAGCGGATGAAGAAACCGGCGACCATAACGGCGTGAGCTGGCTCCTCGAAGCGCATCCGGACCTGATCGATGCGGAATACGCGCTGAATGAAGGCGGCGGCGGTTCCATGCAGGATGGCATACACATTTCAAACAACGTCCAGGCCAGCGAAAAGGTCTACCAGACGTTCATCCTCGAAACGACAAACCCGGGCGGCCATAGCTCGCTGCCAGTCAAAGAAAACGCGATTTATGATCTCGCTGACGCGCTGGTCAGGATCAGGAACCATGCTTTCCCGGTCAGCCTGAACGAAGTGACTGCACTATTTTTCGAGCGCTCCGCGGAACTCGAGGACGGTGAACTCGCCGAGGCAATGCGCGGTGTTTTGCAGAGTCCACCTGATCCTTCAGCCATCGCGTTCCTGGCCGACACGCCCTACTACAACTCGCGCCTTCGAACCACCTGCGTCGCAACGCGCCTGGATGCCGGACATGCAGACAATGCACTGCCGCAACGTGCCCGTGCGACCGTCAATTGCCGCGTACTGCCGGGTGAATCTATTGACGCCGTCCACAATACGCTCGAGACCGTCGTCGGCAATGATCAGGTCTCCATCACGCGGGCCGCTCCCGCAAAACCGTCGCCACCCTCGCCCCTGACTGACGAGATGCTGGGCGCGATTGAAACGATCACGAATGACATGTGGCCAGGGGTGCCCGTGATTCCGACCATGAGCACTGGCGCAACTGACGGGCTCTACCTGCGAATCGCCGGCATACCGGTCTATGGTGTTTCCGGTTTGTTTGGAGAGATTGATGACAATCGCGCTCACGGCCAGAACGAACGCATCCGGATCAAGTCGTATTTTGAGGGTCAGGAGTTTCTTTATCGCCTGACCACGACACTGTCACGCACCGATCAAAAGTAGAGGAATATTAATGGCAACAGTACTGGTTACAGGATGCAATCGCGGCATTGGCCTCGAACTTGTGCGTCAATTCAGCGCACGCGGTGACGACGTAATTGGCGTGTGTCGCAGCACCAGTGACGAACTCAAAGCACTCGGCATCCGGGTTATCGATGGCGTCGACGTTGGCACCGAAGAGGGTGTCAGGACGCTGGCCAAGGCGGTTGGCGACGAGAAGATCGACATTCTACTAAATAACGCGGGTATTGGCGGCTGGGACAAACTTGACACTATCGACTTCGAAAAGATGGTCGAGCAGTATCGCGTCAACACGCTCGGCCCGCTTCGTGTGACGCAGGCGCTACTGCAAAACCTTTCCGACGGTTCGAAAGTCGGCATCGTCACGAGCCGCGTCGGCTCCATCGATGACAACAGCTCCGGCAACAACTATGGCTATCGGTGTTCCAAAACTGCCGTCAACATGGTCGGCATGAACCTGCATCACGATCTGTCGCCGCGCGGCGTTGCCGTGGCATTGCTGCATCCGGGTCTCGTCGCCACGGATATGACCGGCGGCAGCGGCATTTCACCGACACAGTCCGCCAAGGGGCTAATCGCACGCCTCGACGAACTCAACCTCGACAACAGCGGTAGCTTCTGGCACGCGGAAGGCTATGTGCTGCCCTGGTAACTAGACCAATAACCGCACGCCATCGCAGGAGCGGCTGTCAGTCTTCGTACCTGTAGAAGGCGTTCATGGCGCGAAACAACATGTGCACATCGACCTTGGAGCTGATGGAATAGGTTGAGTGAATCGAAAGCACGGGCACGCCGTAGTCGATAACTTCCATGTTGTCTTTGGACAGCGAATTGCCAATCGTGCCGCCGGACGCACGGCCTTTGTAGGTCGCGGTTTGCCATGCAACGCCCGCATCATCGAGATAGGCACGATTCCACGCGATGAACTCCGAGTTCGCATTGAATCCCCCACCATAGAGCTTAAGATTGACGCCAAATCCCAGCCGCGGCGCATTGCCCGCTTCCCAGACACCTGGATAGGCCGGGTGAATGCCCGGGTTTACATCGGAGGACACCACTTTGGTATTGCGAAGTGCGCGACGCAGATCGTAGTCGCTGTACGCGTCCCCACGCTGGCGATAAACGAGCTCACTCATGAGGTCGACCAGGTATGTGGACCTGGCGCCGGTGTTGTTTACGTTGCCGACTTCTTCGTTGTCCACGAGAAACGCGATCGCCGTCTGGCCGGGCGTACCCTGCTCCAGGATGGCCCGCAGAGCCGCGTAGGAAGACAGCTTGTCGTCCTGCCCGTAGATCGCCATCATGCTGCGATCGAAGCCAACGTCGCGTGGCGCCATAGCAGGAACCAGTACGAGCTCGGCCGAGACGAGGTCTTCTTCTTCAATGTCATATTCACTATTGAGATACGTCAACACTGCCCCTGAAATCGACTTGTCGGCGTCCGGAATCGACGCAACCAGCGGATCCAGTTCTTCACCCATGATGACATCGCGATTCATACGCTCGCGGAATTCCTGATCGACGTGCGGCGAGAGATCCGGGATGACAAAAATGGGATCTTTGGGATCGAGACCGACTGAGATATCGACACGGGATCCGTCCTTTTTATCGACGTGACCAACCAGCGCCAATGGCAGGTTTACCCACTGGTAGTTCTTTATGCCGCCATGTCGATAGGTCTGGAACAAAGCAAACCCCTCCATTTCGTAAAGCGGCCGGCCTTTTAGTTCGATGCGCGGAGAATCCACATGTGCTCCGACGACGCGAAATCCATCCGTGAACGGCTCTGAACCAACGACAATAAGCGACAATGTACGATCGCGATTTACGTCGTAGAAGCGCGCGCCGGGCCGCACGTTGCTGTCGGGCCTGAGTTCCCGGAAACCTCCATCCCGCGCAATCTCAAGTGCCTCAGTGACGAAACTTAGCTCCGTCTTTGCGCTCGCCATGAAGGTCTTGTAGTCCTCGGCAAATGCGAACACTTCCCGTCGCTCTCCGTCGGAGAGCTCCGCCCAGGCAGGCTGTGGCACATCCTCTGCTTCTTCGTCCTGGGCGAAGCAAGTCCCATATCCGAATATTCCGAGCGAACCGAGCGCTAAAATGCGGAGAAAAGATTGAATTGGTTTCATCGTCGACGTCATGGCGCTTTTCCTGATTACGTTTAGTCAGTTATTGTCTTGGTTTGAAGATACAGCGGCCCACTTCGGCCTCTGGCACTTCGTCGAGCCATTCCGGCTTACGGAAATTTCTCTTGATACCGCGCGCAAGCTTACCAATCTGGGCGCCATCTACAATACGGTGATCGAATGTACCGGTCAGCGGCAGCATAGTGCGGACAACAATCTCGCCATCCCTGACGACGGGCTTGTCCTCAACTTTGCCCAGAACAATAACAGCCGGGACTTTTGCCGCGGGCATTAAGGCAGTCATGCCGGTTTTCAGCCCGTGGCTGCCGATGTCAGACACAATGAACGACCCAAAACTGCTGGCGGATAATCCGAGCGCCTTTATCTCGAATCCCATATCGACCGTAATCCATTTGAGAAACCGGAATACCGGCCGGCGTAAAGGCCAGGGAATCCGGTTCAGAACATATTTGTTCCGGGCAGCCTTTGATTCCTCACCTGCCCTGGCGCTGCGGGCGCGAGCACTTACTTCTTCGGCGATCGAGCTGACGCTGCGTGCGTGCGCGTCCTTAATGATGACGGATGTAATGCCCTCGCCGTCCATCGCAACCGGAACCATCACATCCAGTCGCTCGCGTCCGACGATGCCGCCGCGACGAATAAAGCAATTGAGTTCCGGGACATCGAACGCAACCGCCCGCGCCAATACCGCAACGGCAAGATGCACCATGGTTATCTTTGTGCCGGCCTCACGCCGCTCGTGCATGAATCTCTTCGCATCCGTGACATCAATATCAAGCGTTCCATAGACGCGAGAATCGGTCGGCGTCGTATAAATGGCGGCGGAAGTTACGCGCCACGGAGTGTTAAACTGGTCCATCCCACAAAGCATAAAGCAAAAACTGGCGAGCACGAAGAACGACGCCGATGTAGAGGATCAACAATGAAGAGTACCGAACAACAGTTACTGAATCGTCGCAGAATCCTCGCCGCCGCATTGTTGGGTGGTGGCAGTGCAGCATTAAGCGCATGTAGCCCGGGCGGTGATACCGGCGACCAGGCCGTCGGTGATATTTGGTCAGGGTTCGACGAACGCATTACCGAGAGGACACTCGCGGAGGCAGAGAAACTATTCGGCCTCGCGTTCTCGGAAGCCGAGCGCCGGCAAATACTCGGCGGTCCTGTCGAAGAAGGTGACGACGCTTTCTTCGCTGAACAGATTGCGTCTCTCAGGAAACGCAGGGAACAAGAGATTCCAATTACGCTGCAACCCGCAACAAGCTTCGATCCAAGACTTCCGGGCGTCAGGTATGGCGAACAATCGAACGACCTGACCCTGTTCCCTGAAGAAATCGGCGCAATTCCATCGGACTAGCGAGAGCATCGCGTTTGCGTCAGTCAAGCAGCAGGCACGATGGATGACGACGGGCCAGATCACCAGCAGGGAACTGACCGAGTTATACCTGGAGCGAATTGAACGCTACGGCGACATGCTTGAATGCTTCGTTACGGTGACAGCCAATCTTGCCCGTCAGCAGGCGGACCAGGCAGACAGGGAGCGCGCCATCGGTCAGGTTCGTGGGCCGCTGCATGGAATTCCTTACGGCGTTAAAGACCTGCTGGATACGACCGACATTCCGACAACGTGGGGCGCTGAACCCTATAAAGACCGCGTTGCAACCAGCGACGGCGCCGTCGTGCGGCGACTCCGGGATGCAGGCGCCGTGCTCCTGGGTAAGACGACCCTCGGGGCACTGGCATGGGGCGACGTCTGGTTTGGCGGCGAAACGCGCAATCCCTGGAACCCGAAGGAAGGTGCCTCCGGATCGTCCGCAGGTTCAGGCTCGGCGACCGCTGCGGGCCTGTGCTCATTTGGCATCGGCACTGAGACCCTGGGCTCAATTGTCTCTCCGTCCGATCGCAATGGATTGACCGGACTGCGACCAAGCTTTGGACGTGTTTCCCGCGTTGGCGCGATGGCGCTTTGCTGGTCGCTCGACAAGATAGGTCCGATGTGCCGCTATGCGGAAGACACGGCAATGGTACTGAGCGCGCTCAATGGGTATGACGAATTCGACACTGGTTCAATCGATATGGGCTTCGCCTACGACGGCCGTCAGTCTGTAACCGACCTGACAATCGGTTACGACCCGGCCTGGTTCGAGGGAGACGACGTTCAGGCGACTGATCTGGAAGCACTCGACGTCGTCAGGAATCTCGGCGCAACGATTAAAATAATCTCGTTGCCCGATCTTCCCGTGAATGAAATCATGAGCGCCCTCGGCGTTGAATCGGCAGCCGCTTTCGAAGAACTGACATTATCCGGACGTGACGACCTGCTGCGTCGACAAATCGACAATGCATGGCCTAACAGTTTCCGCCAAGCGCGTTATTTCTCCGCGGTCGACTTTGTGCAGGGCGATCGGCTCCGCCGGAGCGTCATGCAGGATACGCACGAATTCTTCTCGCAGGTCGATGTCGTTTTCGGCCCGAGTTTCGGCAATCCGATGTTGAGCCTGACCAATTTCACGGGCCAGCCCTGCCTGACCCTGCGCGCAGGCTTCGAGGAGATCACACCGCGATCGTTGTTCAATCACCCGGAAAACGACACCGATGAAACATTACATCGCATTCCGCGCTCCGTAACTTTGTGGAGCAGCTTGTTCGAGGAAGGCAAGTTAATTACAGTCGGGCGCGCACTCGAGGTTGCACTCGGTGTGGCAAATGAACGGCCACCGCTGGGCTGATAAGGGATCGGTCAATGAAAAGAGCATTAATACTGTTAGTTGTGATTGCCTCCTCAGGAGTCGCAATTAGTGATGACAACGGTTACACACTTGACGAAGCCACTGCGTTTCGCAACCAGTGGACGATGGATAACTGGGATGATGGTGGCCCGCTGATGCGGTACGTCTTTCTGAACATGCCGGAATTCTGGAATCATTCCGTCATCAGTCGCGGTGGACCTGTGCGGGAATTACCTGCAAATCTCCGCGCGGATATCGCACAATTCGCTACGACAACTGATAACGGAAAGAAACCGCTGGCAGACTATGTCAACGACTCGACCGTTAATGGCGCCATTGTTCTGCACCGTGGGCAGATCGTGTTCGAGGCCTATCCCCGCATGCGGCCCGAGGACAAGCATCTGTACATGTCGGTATCCAAAGGACACGCGGCAACACTGATTGCCATACTGGAAGATCGGGAACAGATCGACGTCGGAAAAAGCGTCAACACGTATCTGCCGTCGCTGCAGGAGTCTGGTTGGGCAAACGTGTCCGTTCACGATGTACTGGATATGGCATCAGGTATCGGATGCCTCGAAGGCGAAGAAGGTGCATACAGCGATCCGGAGCGCTGCTATTACCAGTACGAAGCGTCACTCGGATGGTTGCGTGCGACTGATGCCACGATGGACAGTCCCTTCGAGTACATGGCAACACTCGAGTCGCACCGGCCCGCCGGCGAAGCGTTCGAATATACGTCGCCCAACACTTTCATCCTCGGCTGGCTGGCAGAGTCAATTAGCGGCCGACCCTACGCAGACCTGATATCAACCGAAATCTGGCAAAAAATGGGGGCCGAGTCGGATGGCATCATCGTCGCGCCGCGTCGCGGCGTGCCGATCGCCAGTGGCGGCATCAGTTCGACGCTCCGGGACATGGCCCGCTTCGGTCTGCTCTTTACGCCGAGTGGTCGCAAAGGTCTGCAACCTGTTATTTCTGACGCTTACCTCGAGAAAATCCAAAAAGGTGGCCGTCCGGAAATCTTTAATGCTGCTGAAGACGACGATGACAACGAAGTGGATGGTGAAATACCCCGTCACAACAGCTACCAGTGGGACTTCGTCATGCACGATGGTGACTTCTTCAAAGGGGGTTTCGGCGGACAGGGCCTGTACATCTCACCGTCACGCGACCTCGTTGTTGCTTTCTTCGGCAGCTTTGACGAGGAAGAGAACGGCCACGAGATGACGCGCATTGCGCGTCAGCTCGCCAAGTCAGGATTGTTTGACTAAAAAACGAACCAGTGGGCGAACGCCAGTACGATCGGGAGCCCGATTACCGTGCGTAAGATAAACGCGACCAGCAGGTGCCAGAACTTGAGCGGGATCTCGCACTTGATCATCAGGATGCCAATTTCCGACATGTAGATAAGCTGGGTAACGGACACAACGCCTATGACGAATCGGGTCAGCTCCGACTCAATGCCTGAACCCAGCAAAGCCGGTAGAAACATATCCAGGAAGCCGGCGATCAGGGCCGGCGCTGCGGCGGCCGCTTCCGGCAAGCCCGCAAACTCGAGTATGGGAACGATTGGGGCAGTAATCATCTGCAGGACCTGAGTCTCTTCGGCCAGAATCATTCCTGCTCCGCCGACCGCAATGACAGCGGGCACCAGGCCGAACCAGATGTCCAGGATGTGGCCGGCTGCGACACGAAACTGCTCTTTGAGCGGCGCCGCGATCGATGCGCGCCTTGCCGCCAATGTAAGCGCTTCGTTCAGTAAAGATTGACTGCCATCGGAATGAGTTTCCCTTAGCGGATGCAATGTGTCGTATGGCGTATCCGCGAAACGCGACAACGGTGGAATCCGCGGCATGATCATGGCGGTTATGACGCCGGTGATAACAACCGCAAGGTAGTACTGCGGAAAGCGGTCATCGACACCAACAGTTTTTGCAACGAGAAGCGCAAACGGCACGGAGACCACCGAAAAATTTGTAGCGATAACTGCGGCTTCCCTGCCTGTGTAATGCCCACTGACGTATTGCTGGATCGTGATCAGCACACCCACCGGCGCAGACGACATCCATGATGCTAATGCGTCGATCGCCGATCGACCTGGCAACGTAAACAGTTTGCGAAAAGAACGTTTGAGCAGCGTGCCAATAAACTCCATCAGGCCGTAGTCAGTCAGGAATGGCATGAGCAGACCGGCAATCAGAAATATGGGAACGATATTGACGGCGAGGTCATTGAGCACCGTTCCGCCCGTACTTGCCTGCCAGAACATTTCCGGCCCAACCTGGAATATGGTCATAGTCCCCATAATCAGGCCAGTGACGCGCAGCGCTACCCAGATCGGTGCGACCTTGAAAAGGCGCGCGGACAACGAGCCCTCGTCGATACTGTTTCGACCGATCGTGATCGCATAGAGCGTCCCAAATGCGCTAATGCACAACAGCGCAAATACGACCCACGGCATGCCTGCCCCCACAAGGTTTCGCCCGGTGTCAGAAATCAGGCCCATCAGAATGGTCCAGTTACCATCCACTTTAACCGGCGTCAGAAACGTCGCCACGCCCAGTACCGAGGGCAACGCAAATTTGCGAATCGCGGCTGCATCCGGTGGCGGACCCGCGTCGGAACCGGTGACAATATCAGGCTCGCCGCCCAGGTCGTGTGGTGTATCGGTCATGCGGCTTGGTACTCGCTAAGGTAAACTGCCGTGGCAAAATAGCAGCTCACGAGCAGCTTGTTAACAAAAACCAGTGTTGCACAAAGGTCAAATCATGCGAAATCGCCTCCTAATCCCGTCGTGGATCTCCGTCATGTCGATAGCACTGGTCGCTGCGGGCATCGCCAAGGGCCAGGAGGAGCGACTCGAGCTGGAGTGGATTTTTAGCGACGAAGGCAAGGCGGCAATGTCGTTGCCACAGACTGCATGGCTGCAAAACGATGTTGTCGCCCTGTACAGCGCCGGTCTGCCCAAAATCGAAAGAACCATCGAAACCTTCGATGCCGGCAACGGGCGTCGCAGAAACCTCGTCAACGCTGAACGCGCGATTGCCGGTATGACGGAGATTCTCCAACCCGACGAGCCATACGAGGAGTTAGGGTGGCCGAATGCGTTCGGTCCTGATGGCCGCTGGGCGGTGTACCAGAAATCCGGTGACATTGTTCTCCTTGACCTGCGCTCATCGAACGTGACGGCCGTTGCCACAACCGACAGCGAAGAGACATCCGCACGCTTTTCCCCGGACGGTAAATGGCTGGCGTTTGTCCGGGACAACGACATTTACGCATGGAATATTGCCGACGAAGAAGAGTCGCGCCTGACCACGGACGGCTCCGATACGTTGTTAAACGGCACCGTCTCCTGGGTGTACTGGGAAGAGCTGCTGAATCGTGCCGACCGAGGTTACGAGTGGGCGCCGGATTCCAGCGCTATTGCGTATTTGCAGTCTGACGAATCCGGCGTCGGTGAAATGCACTACGTCGATTTCGAACCGTATTTGCCGCGCCTGATAAAACAACGTCACCCAAAGCCGGGTGAGGCTAACCCACGCGTTCGCGCAGGCGTGGTGACTATCGACGATACCGAAAGTACGTGGATCGATCTCGGTGCCTATCCTTACGAGTATCTGCCACGCATCCAGTGGCTGCCTGACAGTAAACGCCTTGCCGTGCAGACCATGAACAGGCCGCAGACGAAACTCGATATCTTTCTTGCCAACGCTGAGACGGGCGAAGCGACTCACCTGATGCGAGAAACCGATGCAGGCTGGGTCAATGTGCACGATGACCTGTATTTCCTCGACAACGAGGCGGGCTTTGTCTGGAAATCGGAGCGGGATGGTTACGCTCACCTGTATATGTTCGACATGAATGGTGAGATGTCTCACCAGGTAACGACTGGCGACTGGGCACTGCGTGCGTCCGGCGGCGCGCCGGGAATGAGTCAGTCCGTCAGTCATATAGACGAAGAAGCGCGAATAATCTATTTCACGGCGCTCGAAAAGGCATCGACAGAACGACACCTGTATCGGATTGGCTTCGATGGCAATGATATGCAACGTATTTCCGTAGCCGATGGCGTGCACTCGATCCGCTTCAGTGCTGATGGCAAGCACTACCTGGATGCATCCTCGGCACTGGATCGTCCACCCTCGCTCGCGGTACATCAGATTACAGATGGCCGGACCCGGATGATCGCCGACACGGGCACCACGATTCCCGAACGCTTCGATCTGCAAAATTGGGAGATGTTCACCATCGAGGCGAGCGATGGATTCGAGATGCCCGCGATGATGCTGAAACCGCGCTTTTTCGATGCCGACACACAATACCCGGTCGTGACTTATGTCTACGGCGGTCCATCGGCCCCGACTGTCGTCAACGCTTGGCAGGGCCGTGCGCGCGGCTACTATCATCAGCTGCTGGCTGAGAGCGGCGTGATTGTCTTCATGGTGGACAATCGAAGCGCGGCGGGAAAAAGCAAGACAGACGCCAACACGATCGTCAAGCAGCTCTATGGCCCGGTGGAACTCAACGACCTGCTGGACGGAATTACCTGGCTTAAATCCCAGGCCTACGTGGACCCGGATCGCGTCGGAATCTGGGGCTGGAGCGGCGGCGGCTCAATGACATTGCAGGCCATGACGAGTAGCGGCGAATTTGCCGCCGGCGCATCCGTTGCGCCTGTTTCCGACTGGCGCTACTACGACACGATCTACACCGAACGCTACATGAAGCGACCGCAGGACAATGAGGAAGGCTACGAGGCCTCGTCCAACACCGCACGTGCGGGTGACCTGCAGGGCCGGTTGATGCTGGTTCACGGGACTTATGATGACAACGTGCACCCACAAAATTCATGGGCATTCAGTGACGGCCTGATCGAGGCGGGCATCACATTCGACATGATGATCTATCCGATGCGGAAACACGGTATCAGTGACGATGCGGCACAGCTGCACGTATTCAAGTCGATGCACGAGTTCTGGCGCAGAAACTTTCAGCTCGGCGATTGAACCTGTTATGCATCTGGCATTCTAATGAGACAGGCATTTAATAAGAGACGAAGTGGTATGCGGCAGACACTGGCTTTGACGACGTTATTGGCGTTGTGCAGCTCCTCAATGGCAGCCGAGGGCATGCGGCCTGCCAATTTCGATGTGGACGAGCGCAAACACCAGCTTGCGAACAATATTAAGTGGCCCGAAGAAGTCAGGACGCAGGTATCACTGATCCTGAATTGTTTTTCCGTCATCAACTCCTCCGGCAGAATGAGCGATACCAATTGCTTTGCGAAGAATCCGTTCGAGCAGGCGTTCACGGCGGCACTGGTGAAAGCGTCCAGGAAAGGGCGCCTCAATCCTGCCCTCATCAACGGTAAGCCACAGGAAGTCTATCTGCAGTTTCGGGTGGAATTCACGTCCGACGCCGTCAAAAAAGCGCCAATACCGAAGCCCGCGGAAGGCGAGGAAGAACTAAGCAAGAAGGAAAAAAAGAAGCTGGATAAGAAGCTCGAGGCCGAGGCGATTGCCAGGGCAAACAGGCGCGTCGATATCTACCTGAATCCGGGCTACGAAGAAAACGTGGCGGCGTACGGTTACGATCACGTAGCGGGCCAGCGCGTCATCGGAAAAAATGAAGTCTGGACCGAGGCCTGCCCGCGGCGCGCAAAGTATGCCGTCTGGGTGCGCGCCTATCTCAGCGAAGAAGGCGAAGTGGGCAACCCCTCGATCGACCACGCGGACGGCGTGATGCCGACGGCCAATTGCCAGAACGCCATCAAGGAGACGATCCTGGCCAGCACGTTCACGCCAGCCATGGCTGATGGCATTCCTGTACCGTCGTCATTTATCGAGCTGTTTGGCAACTAGGCCTGGCTACCCGGCTTTCATCGACGGGCTGCGTGGCAACATCGACTTAGCACCCCGGCTTGCCAACTCCAGGCGGCAACATCGCCTCGATGCGTTCCATTACATCGAGACGGTGGACGAGGTCATGGATATAGTCCAGGTTGTCGGTCTCGAGAATCAGGACTTCACCCAGGTCATAGTTCCCGATCCATTCTTCGTACAGCCGCTCCAACCGCTTCAGGTATGCCAGCGGCACGTCCTGTTCCATGGCCCTGCCGCGCATCCGGATGCGCTTCCTGAGCGTCCGCATCGAACAGCGCAGATAAATCATCAGGTCCGGTGGTTGTATCGCCTCGAGGATCGACTGATAGAACGCCTGGTAGGTTTGCCAGTCGCGATCGTCGATATGCTTCATCTCATGCAGCGCGGTTGCGAACACCTCTGCGTCTTCGAATATTGTGCGATCCAGGACGACAAGGCCCGGCATGCGGTCGAGTTCCTGGTGGATGCGAAACTTGTTGCTGAGAAAATAGAGCTGCGAACGAAAGGCCCAACGGTTCATGTCCGTATAAAAATCCGGCAAATAGGGATTGTCTTCGCTGGGTTCGTAATAGGGCGCAATGCCGTAGGTGCGACTCAGGAAATCGACCAGCGTGGATTTTCCCGCGCCGATATTGCCCGCAATCGCGATTGCTTTCTGCACCGTGAACTGCCGAACTACGGCGCCTCGTAAACAGCCTTGCCACCAACGTAAGTGGTTTTGACAGTGACGTCCTTGATGAGGTCCGGATTGATGGTGAGCAAATTGTCAGACAGCACGACAAAGTCAGCCAGCTTCCCGACAGTAATCGATCCTTTCATACCCTCCTCGTAACCCGCATAGGCCGTATTGAGCGTATACGCCTGAATCGCCTCTTCGACACTCAATTTCTCCTGCGGAAACCAGCCGCCCTCGGGCTGGCCTGACAACGTCTTTCGCGTGACGGCAGCATAGAGTCCGAGCATTGGATTGAGGTAGTAGCGAGATGCATTAGTACCCGGCGAATCGGAACCGAAACTGACCACTGCCCCGGAATCCCACAGGCGCCTGAAAGCATACGCGCCACGCGATCGATCCCGACCGATGCGTTCTTCCATCCAGCGCATGTCATCCGAGGTGTGGAAAGGCTGCACCTCGGCGACGATATTCATTTCTCCACCACGCTTGATATCGCGATCGGTCATGACCTGTGCGTGAACGAGTCTGAAGCGACGATCACGCTCGCCATTTTTTGCAATGATGCGTTCGAGCATGTCCATCAGGTACCCGTTTGCCTCGTCACCGATGGCGTGCACCGTCAGCTGTATGTTGGCAGCATCCGCCTGAATCGCGAGGCGCTCCAGTCGACTCTGCATATCCTCCGGATTGTCCGGGCTGCGTTCGAACGGAAACATGATGTCGCGCCAGATTCCGCGGCTGGATGGATTGTGCGTATACGGCTCATAGAAGCGTGCCGAACTGTTACCCATGATGCCGTCGATCCAGGCCTTGGTCGCCCCGAAGCGGATCCAGTCGTCGCCGAAGCCAACCTTGATGCCCAGGTCCGCCATCGATTCCCAGCGATCGAGCGGCGGACGGTAGCGCGCTCGCGCCGTCATCTCACCCTTGTCACGCATCTCCCGGTAAATATCGACGTAGATCGGATTGGACGTGATATCGCAGTAACTGGTCAGCCCGACACTGGCCATCTTGCTCCAGGCTTCCCTGGTCTCCGCGATACGTTGCTCCCGCGAAGGCTCCGGAATCAACTCACTAAACAATGTACGCACGTTATCCCGGACCAGCACCGTGGATTCCACCGCACCCGACACCGGGTTAAACAACGCGCCGGTCGGTTCGCCGCTGTCATCACGCTCGACCGCGACACCTTCGGGATCCGGCGTGCCCTTGCGTATGCCGGCCCGTTCCAGCGCTGCGGTATTCGCCATGTAGACCTTGCGATCGAAGCGCCGTACCAACACAGGCCGATCCTCGGTGAAATCATCAATCATGTCTTTGTTCGGCAAAAAGAAATTACCGTACAAATCATCCGGGTTGACCTCACGACCAGCTTCGGCGACCTCGCCTTCGGCCCAGGTCTCGTACGCGGACCAATCGCCGCCGGTGATCCAGGTACCCGGTGCATAGCGTCGATCAACATCGCGAATACGCGAGACGAAATTCGCCTCGTCCGAAACATCAAGCAGGTTGAGACCATACAACAGGCGCCCGGTGCCTTCGAAGTGGACATGATTGTCATAGAACCCGGGTGTTACGAAAGCACCCCCAAGGTCGACGACCTGCGTCGCCTCGCCTATGTGAATCGCTGCGTTCGCAGTGGAGCCGACGAAGATGATCCGTCCATTCCGGGCCGCAATGGCCTCTGCCCGCGGATTGTCCTCATCGACAGTCCAGATTGTGCCGTTGGTTACGACCAGGTCCGCGTTCTGAGCGAACGCAGCCGAGACAGTTAGAGCAAGGGATGCCAGCAAACCACTGGCCCGTATAGTCATCTTCATTGAATATCACCATGCAAGGCGACTGCCTTTGTTATTTTGTATGGATCGGTCATTTCACGATCCTGTAGCGCGTACCACTGTCAGAATTCTACTCGCCGACTGACCAATCGCAACCCTCGCACTCCGGAGAGACATTATTGTCTGCCAAAACCTCGAAGATCAGATCCGTCCAGACCTGGTTGGGTATCCAGATCTTGTTCATGTCGGCCTTGGCGGTGGCGATCGGAACACCCTCGTGCAGGACGCGATATAAAAAACTAAAGGCAGATGCCCTGAAATTTGCCGCGCAATGGAGCAGGGTTTTTCTGTCCAGCTCAACCTGCATCGCACCCACAAATGTATAAAAATCCGATTTGGTCGGCGCATCCCATATGACCGGAATGTGCACGTAGTCCATGCCCAGTTCCTTGACGACCGCGTCCTCATCCGCAATTGCATTGCGTCCGTTGGTAAATGCAATGTAGATGACCCGTTCGAAGCCAGCGTCCGGCAATAGACCGAGCTGCTCCCTGGTCGGCTGACCGGCACTTGCAAATGCCGGCGAGTATTCGATGTAATTCCTGATATCCGCAAGCTCAGCAGCGCCTGCGACAACGCTCATACCCGGACAAATCGCCAATATCACAATAAGTTTTTGATAAAAAGACATGCAGTACACCCGTTTGTGGTATTCATTGTGCCCATCGGACCGCGTTGGGGGCAAATGGTTTTTTGGACGACCTGAGGTCGATACCGACTCCTGCTGGTAGCGACGCTCCTCTTCGTATAAGAAAACATTCGGTAAAGGACGGATGCAATGAAACGATTGTTGATAGCTATGGGAATTCTGGCGCTGGGGCTACCGTCTCAGGCACACGACTATGTCACTTTTGAAGAATTGGGAGCGGCATTCGGCTATGGGATCTCGAGAATACGCAGATCACGACCGAGACTGTCGCACCCGGCATTCATGTGCTTTTACGGCGTGGGCGGCAATATCGTCGCATCGATTGGAGACCAGGGTGTGCTCATGGTCGATAGCCAGTTTCCGGAGATGATTCCCCGCATATCCGCCGCAATCGACGAACTCGGCGGCGACGGAATCGACTTCACCGTCAATACGCATTGGCATTTCGATCATGCGAATGGCAACCCGCTGCTCGAGCCGGGACGGTTCCTGGATGGTCTCGCAGTCCAACTCGCGTCGTATGATGGCTGGCGAGCACGAGATTGACCTCGTTAACCTGGCCTACCTGCAGCCTGCGTACCCGAAGGAGGCTATGCCGGTGATTACGTTCGACGGACGAAATGCAGTTTCATTTTAATAACCACACGATCGACCTGATGCATTTTGGACCGGCCCATACGACAGGTGATGCCGCTGTCCTGTTTCGCGAGAGTAATGTTTTGCACATGGGCGATGTATTCAGAGCCGGTGGCTATCCGTTTATCGATGCCGGTAACGGCGGCGACCTCAACGGAATGATTCATTTCTGCAAGAAAATCCTCGCGCGTATCAACGAGGACAGCGTCGTGGTACCCGGGCATGGCAAGGTGACGGGATATGACGAATTTGCGGCATACATATCGATGCTCGAAACGGTCCGCAACAGAATCAATACAATGATTGATGCGGGAATGTCACTGGAAGACGTGCTTGCCGCCGCGCCAACGGCAGACTTCGACGTAGAATTCGGCGACCCAGTAAGGTTTATCGATCGCTCTTACAAGAGCCTGTCACGCTGATTCGTAAAGCACTGGTAAGAATTAGGGCAACGAGAATAATAAACGCGTCAAGCGCAACCGGGGGTTGAGTGTTACAAGAAGAACCAAAGGTAGTTCATAAGCAAAATCTGCTGCGCGGAATTGGATTCGCCGGTGCCGTAGTCCTGGTACTTAATTCGATTATTGGTGCTGGCATATTCGCGTTGCCGGCTACCGTTGCGGCACGTGCGGGCGCGCTCAGTCCGTGGCTGTTTCTCGTAGTAGGCCTGCTGGTCATCACCATTGTTTTGACGTTCGCTGAACTGGCAAGTTACTTCAAGGAATCCGGCGGGCCGGTATTGTTCACGACCACAGCCTTCGGGCCGCTCGTCGGTTTCAGCACGGGATGGATTTTGTTTATCAGCCGCATGACCGCGTTTGCTGCGAACACGACCGTGATGGCGATTTATCTTGGCGCCGTGTGGCCATGGTTCCAGACCGGTATCGGCCGTGCGCTGCTGATCACATTTATCTGCAGCACACTTACATGGGTGAATTTCATTGGCCTGAAGGAAGGCTTGCGCACCATGGCCGTGATAACGGTCTTTAAAATAACGCCAATACTTCTGCTCATTGTGCTGGGTTTGCAGCACGTCAGTGGTGAGACACTGTTCCCGGCGACCATGCCCACAATCGATGACCTCGGCGGAACGACACTGCTGCTGATCTATGCGTTTGTTGGTTTCGAATCGGCCACGATCATGTCGGGCGAGACCAAGAATCCCAAGGAGACGTTGCCTCGCGCGCTGGTTATGACCCCAATCGTCGTCGGCATATTCTATTTCCTCATCGTTATCGTCTTTATTTCGGTATTGCCCGACCCAGGCGCCGAAGGCACAACGCTCATCGATGTTGGCCGCGAACTCATGGGCAATCCCGGCGCCCAGTTGATCACGCTCGCCGCGGTCTTTTCGATTGGAGGCAACCTCTCCAGCATAATGCTCGCGGTGCCACGGTTGCCGTTCGCGCTCGCGGAGAGACGTCTACTGCCGCGCTGGTTTGGACACATTCACGAAAAGCACGCTACGCCGAGCAACTCGATCCTGATGCTGGGCGGTCTTGGCCTGGCATTCGCTTTGTCCGGTTCTTTTGAATGGCTGGCTATCGCAAGTTCGCTGACGCGACTGATCTCATACGTGTTGTGCATTGCCGCGCTGCCGATCATCCGGAAGAAAGCGAGTGAACAGGAACTGCGGGAAGCCTATCGCCTCAAGGGGGGTTATACGATCCCGATAATCGCACTGCTTGTCTGCCTGTTTATCGGTGCCCAATCAGAGTTACGCTCCTGGCTTGTCACTGGCGGGTTGCTGGCGGTTGGACTGATCTTCTACGCCATGGCCGCCAAGCGACGAGATCGCTGGGAACAGAAGCAGTCGGATTCGAGCTGAGCGCAACCGCCTGACTATTCGGCGACTTCCTTTAGGGCTTTCATGCGCGCCGCTTCAAATTCGTCGCCTTGCACCCATTGCTGCATTTCGTCAGCGTTGGCAATTGCCAGCCCGGTCCAGTAGCCGAGCTGCGCATCTGAAATCATGCCTTCGAAGTTCCAGCTCGGATCGTATTCATCGCTTGGTTGATGATAGTTTACGTCGGTGTAATGATTCAGTTGCTCTTCGCCCCATCCCGGCGGTCGATCGACAAAATCAGTACCCGTATCAAGATACATCGCGGGAACGCCGATTTGCGCAAAGCTGAACTGATCCGAGCGGTAGAAGTATCCCTTGTCAGCAAACTGGTCGGGTTTAACAACTCGTCCCTGCTCCGCCGCAATGCCACTCACGATCGAATCGATTGTGGTTTTGCCGAGTCCAATATAGGTCACGTCATGCGTGTGACCCCAGATGTTGCCACCGTCATAATTCAGATTCGCCGCTATCTTGCCCGGCGCAAATGTTGGTTGGGCGGCGTAGTATTTTGAACCGAGGAGACCTTGCTCTTCCGCGCCAACCAGCGCAAAGAGCACTGACCGGCGCGGCGCCTCGGGCAATGCTTTGAGCGCACGTGCGATGGCCATTACCTGGGCGACGCCGGATGCGTTGTCCATCGCGCCATTGTAGATAGCGTCGCCATCCTCGTTGGGCGTCCCGATTCCGAGATGATCATGGTGCGCCGTGTAGATAACCACCTCGTCGCTTAATTCAGAGTCGCTGCCCGGCAACAGGCCAAGAACATTTGCTGATTCGACGGAGTTAATTGAGACATCGAACGCAATCGATGTCGTCACACCCAGCGGTACCGGCTCAAAATCGCGGTTGTCGGCGGCTTCTCGCAGTTGATCCAGATCCAGCCCCGCCATTTCGACGAGGGCCCGCGAAGAGTCCTCGGTAAGCCAGGCTGCCGCCTGCAGCCGCGCTTCATCTCCGGCGGGTAATTCGAACTGCTCGCCGGTCCAGGACGTCTGCACAACCTGGAATGGATATCCGGCAGACTGCGCCGTATGAATGATGATTGCGCCGATCGCGCCCTGCTCCGCGGCGGTCTGGTATTTGTATAACCAGCGCCCGTACCAAAGACGTTTTTCGCCAGCGAACAGATCTTCATCCCAGTCCGGATCATTATTCATGACCAGCACAACTTTGCCGGTAACGTCGTAGTTCTTGTAGTCGTTCCACTCGTATTCCGGCGCCTGGATGCCGTAACCCACGAATACCACCTCGGCATCCTTCACTTCCGCCCGCTGCCCCTGAACGCCGCTGGAAACGATAAATTCGTCCCATTGCTTCAGGGTTAGCTCGTCGTCGTCTTTGCGGAATGACCATTCTTCGGGCTGATCCGCGGTGACGCCAATCAGTTCGAAGGGTTGTTCCCAGGTTCCGTCTGCAGCGCCCGGCAACAATCCGAGTTTCTCAAGTTCACCCGCCAGGTATTGGCGCGCCGCTACGTCACCACGAGAGCCCGGCCCACGGCCCTCATATTTGTCGTCCGATAGTTCTTTGACGTAGTCGCGCATGAGGTCTGCTGTGATTTCCAGGATCGCGGTATTGGCATCGGTCGCTCCCGTCGTCAACGCATCGCCGTCGCCAGAAATCTGCTGCACCTCGACCGGCGCCTGGCCCTGACCACAGCCGCCAAGAATTAAGGCGAGAACGATTGTGCCCGTCAGTTGATACAAACGTGTTCCATTACTACCCATTCTTTTGGATATCCGCCATATCGAGAGTCAGAAAATTTCGGCGAAGAATAATTGCAGACTTTGCCACGACCGGCGAGCGGCGTCCGCATCATAGACAGTCCCATGCGCCGGATCGTCGGCGGCCGGATTCGAAAAGGCGTGTACCGTGTTTCCGTATCCATGAATCTGCCAGTCAGCCCCCGCCGCCGTGAGCTCCTCGGCGAGCGACAGTACCTGGTCCGGCGTCGCCATAGGATCATCCCAGCCGTGCAGTACCAGGACTTTCGACGTTATGGGCTGCCCTTCCGTATTTCCTGGCGGATTAAACAAGCCGTGGACGCTGGCGACTCCACAGATGTCTGCCCCTGTACGCGCCAGGTCCAGTACGCACAGCCCTCCAAAGCAAAAACCCATTGCGGCGACACGTGCACCATCGACTTCCTTTTGTTTTCTGAGTTGTTCGAGTGCCAGGCGCATGCGGCGCTGGAGCATCGCCCTGTCTTCGAGCAGTGGCTGCATTAACGCGCTGTTCTCCTCGCGCGTCGTGCCCAACACACCCTTGCCATAGAGATCGAGCGCGAAACCCACGTAACCAAGCTCCGCAAGTTTTTCTGCTTTGCCCTCCTCGAATCCGCTGCGACCACCCCATGCGTGAGAGACCAGCACACCGGGCTTGGGGTCATTACCGCCACCTTCCCAGGCCATGTAAGCCTCCAGGGCAACGTTCCCGTCTTTGTACTCGATAGTTCGCGTTCGAATCGACAATTGACCACTCCCCGCTGGTATCCAGGCAATGGTATCCAAAATCGGCATGCATTCCTGCCACTCTTAGACTATTGTTAACTGATTGGTTAACTATCAGGAAGGCCATTGCCGACAGACTCGCAGCTGGATCAGGTTTTTTTTGCTCTCTCAGACAGCACCCGGCGAGCGATTCTTGCGCGCCTCAGCCAGGGCTCGACGACCATTGGAGAGCTTTCGCAACCCTTCGCGATGTCAAAGCCCGCCATTAGCAAGCATATGAAAATCCTGGAACGCGCCGGACTGATCGACCGAAACATAAATGGGCGAACTCATCGTTGCTCCCTGGCAACGAATAGCCTTATAACCGCGGAACAGTGGATCAGTTTCCAGCGCAAATTCTGGGAGTCTCGATTCGACGCCCTCGACAATTTGTTGGCCGATCAGAAAACAGAAAACGAGGAGTAGTCTCATGGATGCTGAAACGAGCCTTGTCATCAAAAGAGTTTTTGCGGCATCACAGGAACGCCTGTTCGCCATGTGGACCAACGAAACATTGATGAAGAAGTGGTTCTGCCCTGGAGAGGGAATGACTATCCCGATTGCCGAACTTGATTTGCGCGAAGGCGGACACTATCGGATTGTCATGCAGAACGAGGACGGCGAGACATACTCTCCGAGCGGTGTTTACGAAACCGTACAGCCAAACGAAGTGCTGGTGTTTAGCTGGAAATGGGCGGACTCAAATGTAACCACTCGCGTAACACTGAATTTTCGGGCGCTTGGTGAATCCGAAACGGAACTTACGCTTACGCATGAGGGTTTCCCTGATGGTGACATGCGTGAGAGCCATAACGAGGGCTGGGATGGATGCCTGAATCGACTTGAGAAAGCTGCTTAATAACCGGAGGAGAATAATGAAACTTTACTATCACCCAATATCAAGCTATTCGCAAAAAGTGCTGATCGGTTTTTACGAAAAAGGTATCGAGTTCGAGCCCCAGATCATCCAGTTGATGGATCCGGCGGCGCAGGACGCTTATCGTGAGATATATCCGATGGGCAAGATTCCGTGCCTCGACGACGACGGTCACCTTGTCCCTGAGTCGAGCATCATCCTCGAGTATATCGATCATCTCGGTGAACCCAGGTTGCTCAAGGGCTCAGCCGAAGAACAGCGGAAAATTCGTTTCAAAGATCGCATGTTCGATCTCTACCTGAATGAAACCGTCGTCACCTTGTTGTTTCAGGGAATGAAGCCAGAGGGCGAGCGAGATCCCGAGCGGATTGAGAAAGCCCGGTCGCAGATCAACGTGATGTACGCATTCATGGAAAATGAATTCGGCCAGCAGGCGTATGCGAATGGCGACGAATTCCTGATGGCGGACTGCGCGGCAGCACCTGCCCTGTTTTACGCGCAGCAGGTTGCCCCATTCGACGACCACCAGAATATCTGCAATTACTGGGACCGCTTGAACTCTCGCGCCTCAGTCCAGCGCACCCAGGAAGAAGCCGCACCAATACTCGCGGCAATGATGGAACAGACGGCGGCTGAGCGAATAGTCGGTAAGTTTACCGGGATAGGAATTCGGGCTATGGCCCCAATGCAAGACTGTTAGTGTATGGCGGAGGATTCCTCGTGATCCTTCAGCCATTTAAGCGCCAGTTTCCTGCCTTTCTTCACCTGTGAACTGCGCAGACCGGTGGCTGCCAGTTCTCTGTTGCTTCTGGCGTCGTCATTGCCCAGCTCGCCAGCGATGTAGAACCATTTGTAAGCTTCGGTTTTGTTTTTCCTGATGCCCTCGCCGGCATAGTACATGGCGCCGAGATTATTCTGCGCAATGCTGTTGCCCTGATTCGCAGATAATTCGTACCACTTCACCGCCTCTTTATCATTGGGAGAGGTTCCCTCGCCAGCGTCGTACATCGCGCCGAGATTGTTTTGCGCCATTGCATCACCCAGTTCGGCGGCCTGCGTATACCAGGCAATCGCAGCGACGTTGTCTTCGGGTACACCCATACCTTCATCGAACATCAGCGCAACCGCATATTGTGCGTCACGATGCCCCTGATCGGCCGCGCGACGATACCAGTGCATCGCTTGCGCGTAATCTACTTCGGTACCCTCGCCATTTTCGTACATGATGCCAAGGTTGAGCTGTGAATCTGCGTGTTCCTGCCTGGCGGCGGCTGTATACCACTTGATCGCAAGCGCATTGTCTTCCGGAATGCCTTCGCCGACGTCATACATGATTGCTAGATTGAATTGCGCACTTATATGCCCTTGCTCAGCGGCAAGTTCGTACCAGTCAACCGCGACCAGGTCGTCTTCTGCAAACCCGTCGCCCTCATCGTACATCAACGCGATAGCGTACTGAGATTGACGATCACCCTGCGCCGCGGCCTTCTGGTACAACGCCATTGCTTTCTGGTTGTCTTCCGCAACGCCGCGGCCGATGTCATACAAATGGGCAAGGTTGTGTTGAGCTGCAGCAAGCCCGAGATCCGCACTTAGCTGGTACCACCTGACCGCCTCGGCCAGATCAACTTTGGTGCCCTCGCCCCTGGCATGCATCAGGGCCACGTTATACTGAGCCTGCTCATCCGCCTGCCTGGCAGCCTGCGTGTACCAGAAGATCGCTTTCTCATTATCCTCGGGGACTCCGGCGCCGAAATCATAAATTATGGCAACGCTGAATTGCGCCGACACGTCGCCCTCTTCAGCCGCAGGGAGATACCACTTCAGTGCTGCTGCCTTGTCCACAGCAACGCCAAGACCTTCGTCGTAAATCAGCCCGACGTTATACATGGCATTCAGGTCGCCACTCTCGGCGAGCGGCATCCACGCCTCTAGTGCCACCGCGTAGTTCTCGTCACCGAACGCATCCAGGCCTGTTTGGAACTCATCGGCAACGGCCGATGTCGAGCCCATAACGGCAAGCATCAGCACGCGCATTACCCAAATACGAAGAATTGAACCCATTAATGCCAACCACCCAAAGGATTTATCACGCTTAGGGTACTAATCCGGGAAAATGAAAACAATGCGTTAGTCCACGATTTTTGACTCTTTCTCAACCATTATCTGATCGATAACTATCTATTTTATATAACCTTTTGATCACTTGGCGATACTGTGCGCTGCATCCGGCGCGACGCTCGCGCGGGCGGTAGACTCAGCGTGCTGAGTCCGCTTAAAAAAACCTCATGACGTACCGAATCAAAACCAGGAAGCAACTATTGATTGGCCTGCGCAACAGCTGTTGCGGATTGCTGCTCATGTGCACACTCGATCTTGGCGCGCAACCCCTGACGCACTGGATTGCCAAGAATTGCGATAGCTGTGTCGAACGCATGACGGAATCGACCGGTGCTTATATTCTTGAGCGTGGCGAAGAGGCCCTGGTCGGTCGAGCCTGGCTGACACAGCACGCGCAACGAAGTATCGATGTGCAGTACTTCATCTGGAGCACTGATAACGTCGGTACTCTGGCCGCCGAGCAACTACTCCGCGCGGCCGATCGCGGCGTGACCGTGCGCGTCCTCGTCGATGACATGCTGGTTGACGCCGAGGATGAGACGCTGTTGCTACTGGCGGCTCATCAGAACGTGCACATTCGCATCTACAATCCGACAGTTTCGGTCGGACAGTCCTTTATGGGTCGCATCTGGAATGTCGCAACACAGTTTCGCGGCATTAACCAGAGAATGCACGACAAGGCCGCTATCTTTGACGGCATCGCCGGTATCACAGGCGGCCGCAATATGGCGGATGAGTACTTCGACTTCGACCAGGAGTACAATTTTCGTGATCGCGACATCCTGCTGCTGGGATCTGCTGTCTCCGACATGCAGGACAACTTTAATGAATTCTGGACGAGCACCCTGGCCGTGCCGGTCGCAGAAGTGATCGATCCTGGCAAACACTCGATCACGGAAGTGAATGCCAGGCGCAAAATTGATGAACTCCGATTGTATGCTGCTGATCCGGCCAATTTCGAACCACAAGTCAGGCAAGCAATCGTCGACTTACCCACCGCATTCCCCACGCTGCTGCAGAAAATGTCCTGGCAACCTGTTCACTTTATCAGCGATGCCCCGGGGAAAAACGACGGCAAGTCGGGGCTTGGCGGGGGCGGCATATCGACAGAAAAACTTTTCGACACGATCAGGAATGCCAAGCACTCGATTCTAATTCAGTCGCCCTACCTCATCATGCCAAAAGGCGGAATAGAGCTGCTGGCGGAACTCAACAGCCGGGGCGTCCGTACTCGCATATCGACGAATTCACTTGCGTCAACCGACAATATACCCGCCTTTAGTGGTTACCACCGGCAGCGTCCCCGTCTGCTAAACGCTGGTATCGAGCTCTTCGAATTCAAACCCCATCCCGGCATTCAGCTTGAACTGATCAAGCGATATCCGCGACTTGCCGAAAAAAACCCCGTCTTCGCACTGCACGCGAAGAGCATGGTAATCGATGATCGCCTGGTTTTTATAGGCACGTTCAACCTTGATCCACGCTCGGCAAATCTCAATACAGAGGTCGGCGTACTGATTGAAAGCGAAGAACTCGCAAGGCAACTGACGGCAAGCATTGAGAAAGACATGCGTCCCGAAAACAGCTGGCAAACGACGAGCGAGTTCGCACCTGACTTCGAGGTGAGCCGCAGCAAACGATTGCAGCTGGGGTTCGTTAATCTTCTGCCGATAGAACCGCTGTTATGACTTCTTGCCAAACGTAGGCAACAAACCGCTAACGCCAGCGCCAACCACTACCAGTGCAAACGAAATAACGTCCAGGTTCGGTATTGGGCCACCACCGTAGCCATACATCGCTAGCAGCGCTATGCCCAGGCAAAGCATCATCGCACCAATGATCTGTCTTACGGGTGACGGTGGTAATGCATCACCATTTCGTGACCGCCTTTCCAGTGGTGACAATGCCAGTGCGACTGGCAACAAAAGTGTTAGCAAAACGGCAATCCATGCAATCCTGGAGAGCCACCACGCCTGCGTGCCGGGTTCCAGGCCGAGGCCGAATCCATCGGCGAGGTACATAAGGCCGACAAACACAATCATCACCGTGATATGCCAGAGATAGACCGTCATGATCATGCTGTTGATCAGTACCGTTGCAGCCCACAGGCGAACACTGGAAAGTACCTTTCGCATTGGACCTTCGACTGCGAGCAGTAGACCGAACTGGAAGACACCCAAAGCAAGCAACGTTATCTTTGGCGGCAGTGTATTGCTGAGCCCCTCATCCGGCGAACCAACCATTGCGAAAGGATAAGGGCCTTTGAAGATAAGCAGCCAGAGCGCTAACAACCCAAGTCCGGAATAGAGCAATAAGGTCGGCGGACTGCTGAAACGACCATCCCGCCATGCAAAACCGAGATGGTGCACGGCCAGCCAGACCCAAAAATAGTTACTCCACCCGAGCCACTGAATATCGGCAGCGAAAAACGCGACGTCCACAAGGACAGCAACGAATACAAAAACCCAGAATGAAAGAAAGCCGAATTTCCTCCAGAATCGATAGGTGAGCGGCGCGAGGATCACGACCATGATGTAAATGGCGAGGAACCAGGTCGGGATCAATGATGCTTGCGACGCGTATTGAATCAGTGCCGGGCTGACGCCGAACATGCCCATCACAACGCCGATGATGGCCCAACTGATGATCAACACCAGCAATGGTGCCACGAGCCGGTTCAAACGGGCCGATAGCCAGCCACCGTAATCGGTACCTTTCTTGCGCGCGCTCTCGAGCGAAACACCGTTGGAATAACCGCCCACAATGAAGAATATAGGCATGACCTGAAACAGCCACGTGAGCCACTGTGTTTGCGGCTCGCTCTTCAGGAGATGACCGTGTATCAGCGAGCCATCGACATACCAGGCCGTCGCGATCAGCCAGTGACCGACGATAACGACAAGAATTGATACCGAGCGAAGGAAATCGACGTAGCGATTGCGCTCGTCGGGTGTCTTTTCGGCCATCGATTTTGCCTGCGACCAGATCTGCATGAATGGATTCCCTTGCCTCTCAGTTTCGAGGAGTTTGCCATAATGCGAAACGAATCTATGTGACCCAGTTTGGCGAAAAGGCTGACAGGACCTGGCACCCGTCTTCACCCACCCGGTTCGAGCGGCCTGATCGAGGAATCCGTGCAGAGTTGCTGGCAACGGTCTTTCAAGTCGTACTGGGGCGATATTCACGCCGAATTGCTACAATTCAGGACCTGCAGACCGCGACGGAGGCTGTGTGTTTCTCCAGCGTATTATCCAAGCCGGTAAGTTTTCCGCGACCACAGCCGCGCTTACGCTCGCGCTTTTTCCGGTCGGCTTCTGCCAGACGGCCTCGGTTCAGGACGATGAACTGCCTCCGCCGGATCAGATAGAAGAGATTGTCGTATACGGTGAAAAATCGATGGTTCGATTGCGGCTCGAGCTACATAGAGCTGAAGAGAATTTCTTTACGGTGTTTAACTCACTGAACACCAAAAAAGAATTTGATGTCGAGTGTCAATACGTCGTGCCTGTCGGAAGCCGCAGGAGACAGCATGCGTGTACTCCACGATTTGCAAAGACACTCCAGGCCCAGGCAGCTGGAGACATGGTCATCGCAAACATGCAATATTCATCCACTCCGCTAGGGTCGAGACTGAAACAGAAAGAGAAGCTCATGTGGAAGGAAATTGGTGAACTGATAGCAGAACGACCGGAGATGCAAAAGGCGTACGTCAACCTGATCAAGGCGAATCGCGGCATGGATGCCGAGCGTCAAAGACGATGTGAGGACCGCGGCATCCTGTGCAAGAAATAATCACGGGAATTAATTGTAAGTTGGGACATTTTTAGTTAACGGATTAATCCATTAATCAGGAATGACCCGATTATTCCACGTCGGATTCTACAGTGACCTCTTCGACTTCTGATGACGGCAGCGGTCTGGACCGTGGCGGTTTGTGTGGCCCTTCGGTGATTGCTGGCAGATCTTCCTTAGTTACCGGATGAAAGTCGCCGAGTAGGCAGGATCTGGCTGACAGACTGCCATCGATATTATATTTCCGGATCGGGTCGAAGCTGCACAGGCGTCCAGCGAAACGACTGTAATGAAAGCTTCCGCTCCGAGCCAACCCCGCACACCGTTTTGGCAGGATATTGTGATAGATCGTTTTGCCAATCATGAAAAAAAGGACATTTCGATCATCAACAACCACGGTACTCGTCAAATTGCGTGCAGATATGCACTTCCGGGCACTTTCATCTCTCACCTCATCTGCCATTGACGAAACAGCAGCCAGCAGGTTAAGCAGGCAGGCCAGCAATATGAAAACGTTTGTTTGCCTAGTCATAAGTATGTCCGTTGACACTCACCTTACGCTGGTTGGCGTGACGTGTCTGCGCCCATAGATCAGACGACCGCTGCAGGTCCGAAAGCGGCCACTGGAGCCATCTCTGGTTGAATAGCCGCTATTGACTCAAAGCGTGTTTTTGCGCGTGATAGTTAGATGTTCAACCGGCAGAATACCTGGCTACAATTGAGTAAACTGTCCCTCGATTTACCAGTCACCCAATCAGGGTAGACTCTGCATACCACTACCTTACCGAACAGTCCAAGGAGAACAAGATGAAGTCATTAACGACGTTGGCCGCAGCCACCCTGATTCTGGCAACGGGTATCGCCAGCGCGGAACACCATGAAGCCATTGCAGATGCAATCGGGAACTCGAACCGAGCCGAGGCGAACAGCGAGCGCGACGGTGCACGTAAGCCCGATCAGGTTCTTGAATTCATTGGCCTGAATGCAGGCGACGTCGTCCTCGATTACGGTGCGGGTGGCGGTTATTGGGCGGAGCTGTTTAGCGGCGTCGTCGGTGATGGCGGCAAAGTCTATGCACATCAGCGTGCCGGCGAACGCTATGACGAACAAAAGGCAGCGTGGGCAGCGCAGTTTGCGCCGTTTGGCAACATCGAGCTGATGCCGCTCGAAAGCGGTGCGGCCTTTCCACTTGGCGACGGTTCCGTTGACTCGATCATGGTGTCATATCTTTTTCATCACATGCACTATGCGGACGGATCGGGTGAGATGTTCCCCGATAGCTCCAGTGCACTATTCGGCGAGTTTCGACGAGTCTTGAAACCCGGTGGTACCGTTATCATCATCGAACATGCGGCCATTGACGGCTCTGGGCGGGCTGAAAGTGGCGGCTGGCATCGCACGCCACCCGAAATGGCGAAAGCGGACATTACGGGTGTTGGCTTTGAGTTTGCAGGCGACGCACCGGAAATTTTCAGCAATCCGGACGACGATCGAAAAAATGTCTGGTTTGAGACGGGCCTTCAGGGTAAGACGACAACGTTTGTCCAGAAGTACCGCAAACCTGAGTAGACATTTCCCAGGTATCCGGGGGACAGTTTACTTATATCCAATCGAGTAGACTGTCCCTCGACGTCAGCGAACGGCAGATTTGTTCCCGATAGCGGTTATCAGTTTGGATTTGAACCTCATGACCGCTAATGGCTTAAGCCGGTCGTTGCGCATAGCCTGCCAAAACACCAAATTGTTGCCTGTTTGAAAGTCCGCTCTGGAGAAAAACGGGCGCTCCCCAAACAAGCATTCTGGAAATTCATGAAATCGGTCGACAACAAGGTTTTGGTTCTTGGCAACTACCGTCACGCGCTAACCGTCATCCGGTCGTTGGGCAGAGCGGGATATTACGTTATCGCTGGGAAAGACGGGCAGCGGTCTTTCACCGACCACTCCCGATATACGGCCGAGGTATGGCAACACCCCAAAGTCGAAGATAACGAATCGAATTTTGTGGCTGCGCTAAACGAATTTCTCGCTAAAAGAGACGAAATTCCAATGATATTCCCCATTGGAGATACCCAGATCTCCTGCATTGCCCGACATATTGGCCAATTGCCAGCCTCCGTTGCAGTGGTCATGCCAGACCCAATAACGGCAATTAACTGCCAGAACAAATCTCATGTCTACACTACAAATGAGCGCCTTGGCATTTCCCAACCGGCTTTCGAAAAGGCATACAGTTATACAGAACTGCGATCGAGCATAGAACGCATTGGCTACCCGTGTGTGATCAAACCCAACGATTCCTTTACCCCGTTTCTTGGGGAAAAGGCAATCATCATTCATTCCGCCGAAGAGATGACAGCTTCGATCCCTGCATGGCCGGAGGCGCATAAATACCTGGTGGTGCAGAAGTACGCCCGAGGAGATCGACACACCTGCCACTTCGTCGCCGTCGGCGGCGAGATCCTCTCCTATTTCGAATTCAAGGTATTGCGGACAGACCGAAGGGACGGGACCGGATACCTGGTAGAGGGCGTGTCAGTCAGACCAACAGTCAATCTCAAAGAACAGTGTCAGGCGCTGGCCCGGGAGTTGGAATATTCTGGTGTGGGGTCGGTGCAGTTTCTTGTTGACGACTCAACGGATTCAGTGAACTTCCTGGAGATTAATCCCAGGCTCGGCGCATCCTGCGCCCTGGCCTTTTACTGTGGATATGATCTTCCAAAGATGGCTGTGGAAAACGCTGAGTTCTTGATGGGTAAAAGGGTAGAACGGTCAAAGGAAACCTCTGACTATCCCGCCGGAAAGCGCGTGGTCTGGCTAATGGGCGATATTCAAGGGATTTTGCGCGACTGGCGAGCCGGTCGCCTTGATTTGGGTTCCGCCACTTCATGGCTGAAAAATATGGCAACGACGTTTGCACGCGGCGACTTTCATGTCACTTGGTGGTGGAAAGATCCTCTGCCGACATTGATCATCTATGGTCAACTCTTGAAATCGCTTTTTCGAAAGATGAAAAGGGTCGCTTTCAAAAAATAGAACCAGGGTTGGAAGACGACTTCCATTCTGCGTTGGAGTTTCGTCTCGGGTTGCCACCGGATTAGTTTGACAGCTACGCGCAGGCTCTGAGACTAATCGCGGATCTCGAGCTGTGGCCTGGTCGAGCGTAATGCTCGAACGGTCTGGTCCGTTTGCAGACCGGCAGTGCCGGTATAGGTTGTCAGATCGAATATCTCGTCGAGCTCGTCCTTTGTGAACAGGCGACCCATGTCCGCGTTTTCGGAGACAACATCCCGGAACCATCTCCCCTCTTCCCGGCATATCCGCGCGCAGTCATGCAGAATCGTATGCGCCCAGTCGCGTTTACCAGTCTTTTGGTGCGCACGGATCATAAGCCGCTCGCCCACCGCCTGTCCCAGAAAATTCGGATGCTCGAGATTCTCCCGCATCCGATCTTCATGCACGACAAGGTTTTTTATCGTATCCGTAATGCTCGTCAAAGCTCTCGCCGTCATCATGTAGCTAAGCGGCAAAGCGGTGAATTGAACCGGCATGCGCGTTGCATCTCGCTGTTCGTGCATTCCAATGTCCTGCATTGCAGAAGCGAGAGAGCGGACTATTTTTGACAGTCCATCCACCTGCTCGCTAACCTCAGGATTAAGTTTGTTTGGCATCGTGCTGCTGCCGTAGCGGTCATCAGTGCTCGACTCCTCAACTTCCATGACCTCCGTCCGCTGCAGGGACACGATATTCATCCCGATGTTGCCCATAGAGCTGCAGAGCGCGGCGAGGTTGCTTACCACCTCACCAAATCGGTCCGTGCGAGAGTGGAGGGAAATGAGTGGAGATCTAAGGTCAAGGGCGCGACACACCTTGTCCTCCAGGGCTCGCGTCTTCTCCTCCCCCACCAGCTCCACGTAAGCATTCTGTGTTCCGACACCTCCGGAGACACTCGCGAAAAGATGGCGTTTTCCACTTTCTCTCACCCGCTCAATATGATCCCGGACCTGGTTAGCCCAACCTGCCAGAACAAAACCGAAGGTCAGAGGGAGCGCATGCTGCTGATGTGTCCGGCCCATCATGACACTATCCCGGTACCTCATAGCTTGATCGCAGAAGACCTCCTCCAGGGATAGCATCTGCGCCAGGATATGTTCATTCGCCTCACGTATCTGCAGCGTTACGCCCGTATCAAGGATGTCCTGTGTCGTGGGTCCAACATGGAAGTACTCTGCCGCAGGGCCACACACCTCTCGAAAGGCTTTGAGAAACGACACCATTAGATGATCGTGCAGCTGTTTCTTGGCGGAAATTTTCTCAATTGGAAAGCGCTCCAAGGTCAGGTGGCCAATGATCTGCTCGCCAGCGTCATGTGGGATCATGTCAAGGTCCATCTGCGCACGCGTGATTGCGGCTTCGACGTCCATCCATTTCTGAACCGTGTTTTGCTCACTCCAGATTGCGCGCATCTCCGGAGTGCTTACCATCCCCTCAAAAAGCAGCGAACTAAAAGGAATTACTGTATCCATACGGAATCTCCACATTTCTCCGTCGACGCCAATTGCTAAGACTAGCAGCTGCGGGCTTTTGCAAGGGGCCATACCTGAAAGCGGGCTGTCAAATTCCTGCAAGAGCGCCATCCCGAACGTCCGCTTGAGAGGAAAACGCACATTGAGCGTGGACCTGGCCAAACCAGGTCACCAAACGTTCCCTTTATCCCCTAATCCGAACATTAGGCTAGAATCGGGGAAATGGTCCGTGAATGGGCCAACGCTGACACCCGTCGGCTATGCTGCAAACGACTCTGTCGATATTGTCAGCCGAATCCCAATACTTGATTGAGAGACAGCAATAATGAACGACGATGCCTTACGCTGGGTGAAATTGGGCAGCGAAGAGGGGCCAGAGCTACCCCTTTTTCGCGTTCGCCTCGACACGATGCGGCACCCGACTAGTGCGGCGGAATTCCAGCGCCTGGTATTGGAAACTTCTGACTGGGTGACCGTTGTCGCCGTCACTACCGATAGAAAAATAGTGATGGTGGAACAGTACCGATTCGGTGTTGGCGAACTGACGATTGAGCCTGTCGCTGGAATGTTGGATTCTGGCGAGGATTCGCTCGACGCAGCCAAACGTGAGCTCCTCGAGGAGTCAGGATTCGGTAAGGGCGCCTGGCAGTATCTGGGCTCGGTGCAGGCAAACCCGGCGATTCACAATAATCTTTGCCATCATTGGTTGGTAGAAGATGTCGAGGTCGTGCAAGCGCCTGCGCCGGACGCCGGCGAAGCAATCCGTGTACATCTCATGACTCTGGATGAGATCAGGGAAGCCATAGATACCGGCAAATTGAAACACCCGTTGGGGTTATCGGCATTGTCTCGTGTCTTTCCACTTTGGGAGCTCCCATACGTTCCTGCCGCAACCTGAATTTTTTGCAACAATGCCTGATCCCTTTTGGCCGAAAGCGAAGGGTATGAATACAAGAGGGAAAGAATATGAAAGCTGTTTGGAACAACACCGAGATTGCGAATAGCGATGACACTGTCGTCGTCGAAGGGAACCACTACTTTCCATTGACCAGCGTTAATAACGACTATCTAAGCGAAAGTGATACACGCTCCAATTGCCCGTGGAAGGGTCAGGCGAGCTACTACAATATTGTGGTAGGAGATGAAGTGAATTCGGACGCTGCCTGGTACTACCCTGACCCAAAGCCAGCGGCAGCCGAAATATCTGGACGTGTCGCATTCTGGCGGGGAATAGAGGTTTCGGAGTAATTGTCGAGTGTTTGCGACCGGCCGAATACAAACCGCGGACGTTGGCAGTTGACCAGATATAGGTAGGTTGTGCGATACATCTGTGGGAAAGAGACCCAGAATGTCATGCTGAAATTCATCTTAGTCGTCGCTTCCTGTTACGGCCTGCTCGTCGTCCTCGTATATTTCATGCAGGGTCGCATGCTCTACCTTGCAGAGGTACCAGGGCGAACGTTGACCATGACACCGACCGATGTTGGCATGGACTTTCAAGATGTCTCCATCAAGACGACTGACGAAGTGATACTGCATGGCTGGTTCATCGCGGGGCGATCTTCTCGCGTACTGCTTTTCTTTCACGGCAATGCAGGAAACATCTCACATCGCCTGGACTCGATACGTCAGTTCCACGATTTGGGCCTGTCAGTTTTGATTATTGACTATCGCGGCTACGGTCAGAGCGGCGGAAGGACGACAGAAAAGGGGATCTATCGCGATGCTGACGCGGCGTGGCGTTACCTGACAATAGAACGCGGAATATCCGCCACCGACATCATCATATTCGGGCGTTCATTGGGTGCGTCTGCGGCGTCGTGGCTGGCCACGCAGCATCAGCCACTGGCGCTTATTGTAGAGTCGTCCTTCACTTCCGTTCCCGACATTGCCCAGGAACTCTATCCGTGGCTCCCGGCCCGCTGGTTGAGCCGCTTAAGGCACGCGACACGTGACTACATTCGAGACGTTCGCTGTCCGGTACTGGTCGCTCACAGTCGCGATGACGAGATCATCCCCTTCCACCATGGCGAAACAATCTTCGCGTCGGCGAATGAACCACGTACCCTATTGGCGCTTCATGGCACCCATAACGACGCGTTTCTCCAGGATGAGCGCGCATACATTGCAGGGCTCCGGACGTTTCTTAATGGGCTCTCCACGCCTGCATTGTTACGTTAACAACACGTCGTCTTCCGCAACTCCAGATGTCCGATTTCCCCGGAAAGCGGACATTAGGCGAGAATCGGGCAAATGGTCTGCTAATGACCCGAAGCGGTCATGTCACTAATCCCTTAGAGCAATCAGATGTTCCACGCATTGACGATCCTTTCCAGTCGGCGAAAACTGTAGGGACTAAATAAAAGGCAAACCTTGCCAAAGCCAGGGACGCAAAGCCACGGGTCCTCATTTCCTCGGCGAGATATCAATCACGAGGGCTTCACGATCGCCGGGCTGCCAGCAATTCAGTAGCAAGGGGATTAGTCATGAAAGAACACGTCATTAGAACTACGCATGCGGTGAAGCTGGTTGGACTAGTCGCGCTTTCTACAATGTTCGCGAGTACGCTCGGTTGGGCGCAAGAGATCATCGTGGACAATCGGGATGCAAATACGCGTCAGATCGGCTTCTGGTGGTCTTCATCTGGCCCAAATCCCTATTTGGGTAACTCACTTTACAACCAAAATCGTGATGGATCATTTACCTGGTTTCCCGTGGTGCCAAAAGCCGGCGACTACGATGTCTATGCGTGGTGGACCTATCATGAAATTCGTTCGACTTCCGTCCCCTACCGCATAAAGCACGATGGTGGGACATTCCTAGCCTACGTAAACCAGCGAGACCCGGCTCTGGGAGGACAATGGAATATGCTTGGTACCTACACTTTCTCGCCAGGAGTCGTCCCGGAAATTAGCCTGTTTGGCAAGGATGGTAATATGAGTGCCGATGCGGTAAGGCTTGTCCGGGTCGAGGAGCCAAAGGCATGGCCTGAGGCTAGCTGTCCTTGCGATGAGTATTATAGTCGGGCGATCGATCTGTACGTAGCCTGGGGCGGAAGTTTGATACCGCAAGGACTAGCGGGCGGAGCCGCGACGATTTCATGCGATAGAGGTACCCGTCCAACGCTCGTGCATTTTGAGACTCTCGTCAACGGAAGCACCACAGATTCCGTGTCTCTCAGGCTGTTCAGTGTTATTGATGTGCCTGACATTCGCTACGAATGCCTTGTTATATTGGAATCGACATTACATCCAACAAATCGAATTTATAATCGACAGGTCACCAGTTCCAGCGGGGAATGGTCAGACGCTTGCATCGCCAGTGTCCTCGATTTCTGCCCTGAATAACTTGCGTCGTCACCACGCTACTCGACTCGCCAGGCGTGCCAGATGGCCCGTGGTCTTTGGAAACATACTCTTACAATTTCGATGCAGAAAGTGTCTGCTTCTGGCCAAAGGTGGACTGTGGACTGCCCCTAGTATGGTGGTCCGAAATAGCGGAGCCATACCAGAAAGCGGACCTCGATTTTTGTTAATTTCGGTGAATTCAATGTCCGCTTTACCCCCGAAACCCGGGCAAGACCACGAAGCGGACACTCGCAAGATTCGTCTACGACGCCTTTGCATTGCGACGCCGGTCCAGAAACGCAGGAAGTCGCACTGCTTGAAATAGAGTGCGGCCATAGCTTACTTCGCCATGCCGGGGCCCGCGAGCTAGTGTTCCCAGATCGGCAGCTGATCCAAAGTGCTGAACATGGTAAATACTTGAAACAATTCGTCGTTTTTTGCTGTCTATTTGACCATGAAACTGAGTCTGCAAATGCGGCAACACTCTGTGGCAATCATCTGTCTGCACCGTTTTATAGGCCTCAGGTTTGACAAATGAATAAACTGACAACTGGTTGCAAACTGGAGTTCCGATGAAAATTATCGCTATCAATATATTATTCTGCCTTAGCATCCTGTGTGCACCCGCAGCTTTTGCCGACAAGGCCATACTGGCGGGTGGTTGTTTTTGGTGCATGGAGAAAGATTTCGAGTCTTTAAGCGGTGTAACCGATGTTATCTCCGGGTTTACGGGCGGGACTGCCGCAAACCCGACTTATCGAGGTGACCACACGGGCCACTATGAGGCAGTGGAGATTACCTATGATCCCGCCGTGGTTTCCTACCAGGGAATTTTGGATCATTTCTGGGTCAACATCGATCCATTCGATGCCCGGGGGCAATTCTGCGACAAAGGCCCGAGCTACCTCAGCGCGATCTTTGTCGCGAACGATGAAGAACGGGCACTTGCCGAGAAATCGAAGCAACAAGTGATCGGCAGATTCACTGATCAGGAAGTGGTCACGCCGATCCTGGAGGCCGGTACCTTCTTCCCAATTCGTGGCGCCGAAAGCGGGCATCAAGACTTCTACAAGAAAAGCCCGATTCGCTATAAAACTTATCGCTGGGGTTGTGGCCGGGACAAACGACTCCAGGAAATCTGGGGTTCTGACGCAGGAGGCTAGGCCGCACGAACAATTGGGGGCGAACCACCACAATCGCGGTTCGACCCCCAACTAGTTTGCGATCATTGCAAAAAAGGCAATCAGCCACCGCATGGGATTTTACGACGAAGAAAAAACTGCCCTGTAGTACATAGCCTTGGCGGGGCGCTACGACGGACGAGAAAAAATAGGGGTCAGACCGCACTTTAGCCGAACGGCCACAATTGATGAAAGCGGACTTTCGCGTTTCCGCGGAAACATCATTCGAGAAATTACATTAACCATGGTTTGCAAATGACGTCGCATACGTCGAACGATGTCTGCTTTACCTTGGTGTCCTCCGTTGAAAACAGCGGTCGGATCGCGCTTGCCGGCAATCAGTTTGTTCCCTCGCCTGAACACAGCTTTCCTGCATTGACCGGATCAGCACTCATTGATGAAAATGCGGTCTGACCCCGGTTTTACGGTTTTAAGTTGGTTTTACCCTCGCGATACATCGACCGTTTTTCTGGAGCTGAGAAATAGGGGTCTGACCCCAGTTTTCAGATGATAGCCCGCCGCTCAAGACACGCGCTGCAGTGGTCCCCGGTGGTTCCGCGACAGCGATTTCTACGTATTTCAAAACGCACCTGCCCATCGCATAGTTGATATGGCAGCAGCTTATAAGACACTGTTGGTTACGCTGGCTTTGGCAACGAAGAACACAGGCAACAATCTGGACCGGTGCCGCGCCGCTGGCGAATCCAGGCTATTTCGCTTTCGACAGTTTTGAATACTAGAGGAGTATCCTATGTCTAATCTAAAAGTTCGAAAAGTGCGCTCCCCGAAGGACCGCAAGTTGCCGGTATTTAAGGAATTCGACGAGATTGCGGACAGGATTCGAGTGCGCGCGTACAACCTCTTCGCCAACCGCGGCTTCGGTATGGGCAACGACGTCGACGACTGGCTGACCGCGCAACGCGAGATCTGCTGGCCCACTGCCGAACTTGTGGAAGAAGACGATGAGTTCGAGATCAAGGTAGCGCTGGCGGGCTTCGAGCCGGAGGAAATTTCGGTAACAGCAACACCTCGCGAATTAATCGTCAAGGCCTCGCGCAAGGACGAGCGCAAGGAAGACGACGAAAAAGTTCACTGGAGCGAATTCCGGAGCAACGACGTCTATCGGCAAATCGCTTTACCGTCGGATATCAACGTTAATAAGATTGAGGCGGAATTCAAGCATGGAATGCTGGAAATCGAGGCGCCGAAGAAGAAGGGCAAACCTACTGCGGCAAAGAAAATAAAGGTGTCCAGCGGCTCTTGAGTTCCCGCCGCTGTCGGGGCTTAGACGCGGTGGAGTCAGGATCGTCTTGATAGCTGCTATAGGAATGGCGGCTATCTTGGATCCTGAATCAGTTCTCGTGTTTCTCGAATTGTTGGCCGCATTCTAACTTTGCAGCTTGGGTAGTAAGGACGAGGTCGCTTGACCCTCTGCTCGATGGCTCTCAAAAAGCGGGTCTTACGACCCGTTCGTTATTGGCGCCCCGACCATGATTGGCTCTGATCGCGCCGACGCGATCTTCGGGCCTTCGACCCGTCACAGCTAATGCTGCGTCGCCCAAAATGCTGACGCATTTTGTCGAACGATGTCCTCATCAGCAGGCCGAACCACCAATAAAAAACGGGTCTTGCGACCCGTTCGTTATTGGCGCCCCGACCATGATTGGCTCAGATCGCGCCGACGCGATCTTCGGGTCTCCGACCCGTCGCAGCTCCCGCTGCGACGCCCAAAATGCTGACGCATTTTGTCGAACGATGTCCTCATCAGCAGGCCGAACCACCAATAAAAAACGGGTCTTGCGACCCGTTCGTTATTGGCGCCCCGACCATGATTGGCTCAGATCGCGCCGACGCGATCTTCGGGTCTCCGACCCGTCGCAGCTCCCGCTGCGACGCCCAAAATGCTGACGCATTTTGTCGAACGATGTCCTCATCAGCAGGCCGAACCACCAATAAAAAACGGGTCTTGCGACCCGTTCGTTATTGGCGCCCCGACCATGATTCGAACATGGGACCCCCAGATTAGGAATCTGGTGCTCTATCCGACTGAGCTACCGGGGCATTGTTTAGCAAATATCTACGGCGTTCACCCCACTGAGCTACCAGGGCAGATATGACAGTTTACCGCGTCACCTCGCCTTTCAGATAGGTATTCAGGAATTTTACATACGCATTCGATGCCGTCACCTGGTTAATCTTCTTACGAAATCCGTGTCCCTCATCCGGGAACACGATGTACTCGACCGGTACTTCGTTCGCCTGAATACCGGCCACCAGTTCATCGCTTTCAACCTGCAATACGCGTGGATCGTTGGCGCCCTGGATCACCAATATCGGCTTAATGATGTTCTCGGTGTGAAATAGCGGCGATATTCGTCGGTGTCGTTCGGCGTCAGTCGCCGGATCGCCCATCTCGTCATACAAAGACTCTTTGAACGATTCCCACCATGGCGGAATGCTCTCGAGTGTCCGAACCCAGTTCGTCACACCGAAAATATCAATGCCTACATCAAAAGCTTCAGGCTCAAAAGCCAAAGCAGCTGCGACCATGTAGCCACCATACGATCCACCGATAACACCGACCTTGTCGCCATCGATCCAGTCCAGCGTCTCGAGGTATGCCCGACCGTGCACGATGTCCTGCAGATCTTCCTCGCCATGCCTTTTGTCATCGAGATGAAAGAACGTCTTTCCGTAACCCGATGAGCCGCGATTGTTTGCACCGAGCACTGCGTAGCCATGATTGACGAGATGCTGCACCATCGCGCGGTAGCCAGTGCGGGTTTGACCGCCAGGGCCACCATGCACTAACACAAGGCCCGGCACAGGATTCGCTGCGTTCGCACCGTGCGGTTTGTACAGTATCGACGGAATTTCCAATCCATCAAAACTCTTGTACCGAATGACTTCGCTGACAACGAGATGACTCGGGTCGATTTCCGGACTCAGCGCATCCGTCAACTGGGCGGCGGTGCCGGCTGCCAGATCTATGACATGTATGTTCGACGGCGCGTCGTCAGCATTCACAATCAATGCTACATACTGATCATCAGCTGAAAACCGAACGTTGCGAAGATCGCCGTGCGGCAGTGCAGGAAGTTCGATGACTTCGCCGGATTCCGTCTCGGTTATCGTGACCTCCGTGCGCGCATCGGCGTTGATGCCTGACACCTGGTATCGCCCTGACCTCGAATAGGCGACATACTGAACGTCCCAATCCGCATCGATTAGCGCCGTTTTCTCACCCGTTTCGAGATTGTGCGACCACGCCTGGTAGAACTCACCATGCTCGTCCGTCGCATAAATCAGTGAGGCATTGTCCGGCGTGAACTCATACGCCGAATGGGTAATGTTCCCGTCGTGCTCTGTAATAAGGACCGCTTCTTTCTCAGCGCTTTCGAGATCGACAACGTAGACATCAGCATCAGCGCTCGTGCGCGGCTTATCAAGTGCCAGCCAGCGTCCATCGCCGCTGATCGCCCTGATCTCGAAACCGGGATTCTCGTAAATGAGATTGCGACTATAGTCGTCAACGGAATACTGATAGACGTCGAAACTTTGTTCGTTTCTCTCTGTCGTCGTCAGGTAGAAACTATTGCCATCATCGTTCCAACTTACAAAGTCCGCCTTGAGAGCGTCTCCCGGTGTCAGGTCCCGACTTGTGCCATCGATTTCGCGGACGACCACATGATTGAGTTCGTTACCTCCGCCATCATAGGTATAGAGAATTCTGTCATCATTCGGAAACCAGCTAACGGCAAATACCGCATTGTCATCTGAATTCGTGAGTTGGACTGGCACTCCACCATCGACGGGCAGAGAATAGGCGTTGAAGACGCCCGTGGCGTCCGAAAACATCAGGAGCGATTTGCCATCTGCCGAGAATGCGTGGGCGGCTGACCCGACCAACCCGTAGCTGGTGGTTTCAAAAAACGCCTCGGCACTGTATTTTGGTACGACTACAGTCTCTGCCTGTGCTACCGGTTCATCGACTGCCTCCGGCACAGGTGTCGTACTCTCGCTGCATGCGCTGATCAGAGCGACGACACCACCCAGAGCGACTAGCGGAATAATACTTTGCATGGAAATGCCTCGAAAATTGTTTCAGGGAACCGGCAGTTTGTTGGCAATGGTTTCTGGACTATTTCGTATCCGGTTTCTATTCGCCGGTATCATCGTGCAGGGATCGATTATAAAATGCCTTGTAGCCGGGCGTCGATAACCAAGAAAGCAGAATACGGCCGTTGATCTGAAGGAACGCAAGCGTGGGCATACAAATAAGGGAAGCGAAACCCTCCGATCAGGCCTCGATCGTTGAATTCAACTCACGCCTGGCCGATGAAACCGAAGGCAAGCAGCTGGATCCCAACCTGATTGGTCCCGGCGTGGCGGCCATACTGGCCGATTCAGGCAAGGGTCGTTACTGGCTCGCGATCATCGCTGGCAAGGTCGCAGGCCAGATCATGGTCACTTATGAATGGAGTGACTGGCGCAACGGTATGCTGTGGTGGATCCAGAGCGTGTATGTTCCTGCCGAGTTTCGCCGTATGGGCGTGTTTTCCGCCCTGTATCAGCATGTTGAATCGCTGGTCAAAGAAGATCAGAATGCATGTGGATTGCGCCTCTATGTTGAAAACAACAATACGCGGGCGCAGGAGACCTATCGCAACCTTGCCATGACCGAACCGGGTTACATTGTCATGCAATCGATATTTCCAAAATAACAGCGGAGCCAGTGAATGCTCAAAGTCGGAGACGTCGCACCTGAATTTATTCTTCCGGATGAAACTGGCAACGAAGTGTCACTCATTCAGCTGTTGCAGGACAGCGCCGTTATTCTTTATTTCTACCCGGCGGATTTTACGCCGGGCTGTACCAAGGAGGCCTGTGCGATTCGCGACCTGCATGACGACATCGTGTCTGTCGGTCTGAGGGTCGTTGGCATAAGTCCACAGGACGCAGAAAGCCACAAACGCTTCAAGGAAGAACACAAGCTCCCATTCACGCTTGTGTGTGATCCGGACAAGGTGGCCATCAAGATGTATGACGCCGATGGTCCCCTGGGTTTCGGGGTGCGCCGCATTACCTACCTGGTCACCCAGGGCCAGAAAATTCAGGATGCCGTGCAGGCAAACGTACAGATCGGGCGGCACCAGGAATTTATCGAAAAAGCCGTCATGTTGCGGGAAACAGCCGGCCTGAAGATCAAGACCGATACGGAATAGCGCCATCCTCAAGCCGTGCCAACCCGCTTCCGTTGGCGAACTCAGGTGCCCCTACTCTCCGGTCGTGGTAATGATGACTGACCGGGAATGTGGCGCAAGACGATGCTCCCAAAGATAGATTCCCTGCCAGGTGCCGAGCGCACAACGCCCGTCTGAAACCGGAACGTTCAGATCCGTCTGCGTCAGGACGCTGCGGACGTGCGCAGACATGTCGTCCGGCCCTTCGTCAGTATGCGTAAACGCCGGATCGCCGTCGGGCGCCTGGCGCTGCATAAAAGTTTCCAGGTCGACGCGAACGGCCGGATCGGCGTTTTCGCAGAGCATCAGCGAGGCGCTGGTATGACGCACGAATATGTGGCACATCCCGGTGCGTATTCCGGTGGACTCAACAATGCTCTGGATTTGATGACTCAGGTCATAGGTGCCACGACCACGCGTCGATACATGCAATTCTTCTTGCTTAATCATCGCTCAATTCGTCATTTTCATGCCCACGGAAGACGCGTCCGCGGGTTCACCCGTGAAAGGAGCGCCATACCGAAGACGAATGGTTTTTGTCTTGCCAAACCACGGAATGGACACAAGGTAAATATTGTCATATTCGAGCTCGGCAATTGGCGGCACCAGCTTGCTTGCGCCAAGATCTGCAATCAGCGTGGGTAGCGTGTTGCTATGCCCCACGACCAGGATAATCTTTCCCTTGTGTTCTTTGAGGATCTTCGCGAGCACCGCTTCGTTGTCGTCCGGATCATATAAATTGACCTCGAGCCCGAGCGCGTCAGCGACAGGCTGAACGGTTTCCACTGTGCGCTTATAGGGCGTCGAGTAGACCGCATCGATGCCGGCAACGACATCGGCGTCGACCAGCTGCCGGGTCAGTTCGGCCGCCCTGACCTCTCCGGCGGGCGAAAGCGTTGGGTCATCGATCGGCGTAAGCGCTTTCTCTGCGTGACGAACAAAAATCATCGTCGTCGTTGCCTGAGATTCGAAGAACCACGCAAGGCCGATCGCAATCGCAGTGTAGATGATGATCGCCTGGATACGGCGCCGGCGACGCTTTCTGCGCCGCTCGAGATCTGAGTTTCCATTTCGCATGAGGCGCGAGCTTACGATTTTTTGGCTGTTTTGACTATTTTCCGCTAATGGCCCTGGCCGTCAGATTCATCGTCGCGGGACTTGCGAACTTCCTGATACTCGCCCTCAATGATGCGAATCGTCCCGGTTGTCCTTGGCGAATGGCGGGGTTCTTCGCCCACTTTGGCCGCAAATCGCCTTTTGAGCCACCAAACGCGCACCGACACGACGGCTGCCATGATGAGCATGAACCCGGCAATGCCGACAAAGACCACAAATCCGAGCGCCAACGACAGGGAAATCACGATGATTCCGACGATGACGACCAGCACGTTTGCCAGTGGATTACCCGCCGGTAGCTGTCTGTTTCTGAATGGTTGGTTCACTTTATATGCTCTCGCTTAATTCTTGCGCGTGTAGAAACCTTCGAACCACGGCACCCAGGTCTCGCCGTCGTCATTGGATTGCTCGAAGAATTGTCGCACACGTCCGTCAGGCAGCAATGTGAATAGTGCGCGAAACGGTGCGGTGGTGTCATTTCCGACGTAATGTATGTGACCGACCAGGCGCATGCCCTCGCCCGTCAGGCCGCCACGGACATTGATCTGGCTGCCACCTTCAGCGTTCCAGACCTGCGCCCACTGGTCGGTCGCTTTATCGAGATAATTGACGCTCATGCCCGTGCCACCGGTTGTACTGGTCCAGTTCTCGATGATGACGCAGCCGCGTTCTGCGCTCTTAACGCTGTTGGTACCGGCCGGCGTGCCGTTCGCCAGCGCGACATCCCACTCACCGATCCAGAAATCAAACGCTTTGAACTCCGGCCGATCCTGACATGGGTAGGCCTGCGCTGACATGCTGGACACGAGTGCGTCGTAATTCTCCTGCCCGGCCAGGCTATTGATATCCGGGTCGTCGGTGATGACGCCGACGGACGTAAATCCTGAACTGTAAAGCAGCTGCAATTCGCGCACGGCGGCATCCGGTTTGCCCGCGATCGCGTTGATGCGTGCTCTCTCCAAACCAATCCGGACCGGCGAGAATTCCTGTTTCTCCGCGCGGATCAGCGCCTGCCTGGCGATGTCATAGTCTCTGCCCATGCGCGCTTTCACGGCAAGATCGAACCAGGTCTGACCGGAGGCGCCGCCGCCTTTCTCCAGTGCCTTGAAGTCCGTCATTGCCTCATTGACGTAGTCGGCGGTCGACTTTTCGACAGGCGCCACGGGCGCCCCGCCACACGCAAACAGCGCGAAGCCCGCAACCATAGGCAGTATATATTTGAATATATTAGACTTAATCATCATTTCGTTGCGTTGAATCCCGCGCGCATAACCACCTGAGACAGGCAGGAATTCGTATCGTTCGAGTCCATATGATTCCGGCAGGAGCCAATATCAATGATTGTAGTGCTTTTTGTTGAAAAGCAGGCGGAAGCCGAGCAAAATGCGCCGCTCTGTCGTCGGCGTGTTTTGAGCTTTCGATGGGCGGTTGACTGATTGGGAGAGGTGGCAGAGCGGTTGACCAAATCGCCGGGAGCGATTTGGGACGCAGGAACGAAGTGACTGCGCCCGCAGGGCAACGCGCAGGACGCGCGTTGTAAATGCACTGGTCTTGAAAACCAGCAAGGGTTAGTAGCCCTTCGTGGGTTCGAGCCGAGGCCAGCAAAGCTGGCCGACAGACGCGCGAAGCGCGCCCGAAGGGCGAGGAGCGAAGCACGAGTCACAGAATCGTCGGATACGATTTTGGACGCGGGAACAGAGTCACCGCGCCCGAAGGGCGAGGACCAGGATGGCCCGAGTCACAGAATCGTCGGATACGATTTTGGACGCGGGAACAGAGTGACCGCGCCCGAAGGGCGAGGAGCGAAGCGACGAGTCAATCCCACCTCGCGGTGGGTTCAAGTTTTGGAGAGGTGGCAGAGCGGTTGAATGCACTGGTCTTGAAAACCAGCAAGGGTTAGTAGCCCTTCGTGGGTTCGAATCCCACCCTCTCCGCCACTTAATGTTTGTAATGCCTTGTTATTCAAGAATTAATTGTGACATTGACTTATCTCGCGCCACAAAACGTACCGCAGAATTATCCCGTTGCCCGCCCTATTCCCCCACTGCGACGACGTTCAAAGGTAAGCTGAATTGGCTTTGTCGCTGTCGAACCAACCTTCACGCAAGGCCCGTTCAATCAGATCGGCCATTTCAGGATCCGGAATGCGAATATTGTCCTTTATACCCGCACAGCAAAATATGGAAATGGGAGTGAGCAAGTGAAGTTACCTAAGCTAGTTCGTCGATGCATATCTGGTTGTCTTCTCTCGACAGCTATTGCCGCGCCAGCGTTTTCACAGCAAGTGTTTGAGGGCAACCACGCCGTTCCGCCAACGTTTGCAGGCCAGACCAGGGCGCCGCTTGCACCAAAAAGCGCAAGTTTTGTCGTTACAGACTTCGTGACCGGACTGAATCGTCCCTGGGCAATGGTGCATATGCCAAATGGCAAAATGATGGTGACGGAGGTGCCCGGCCGGCTACGAATCATTACCCCTGACGGTAGTGTTTCCGACCCTATTGAGGGCGTGCCCGCCGTGCGGGCCTGGGGTTCACGGGGGTTGAATGATGTCATTCTGGATCCGGATTTCGCGAACAACCGCATGCTCTATTTCGTCTATCTGGCTGCCCCTGCTGGAGTCGACAGCGATAATTCGGACGAGACATACGATAGATTCAATGCTGAGCGGCAAGCTTGGAACCAGCTGCCACCAGAAGAGAAAACCGCCAACCCATGGGGACATTGGCGGGTTGCGAGCGCCAGGCTTTCTGCAGACGAAAAAAGTATTTCAGATGTGAAAGTTGTGATTGAAACGGTTCCAACCAGGATGGCTTTCGATGATACCGGCAGATTGCTGATAACGACCCAAAGAAAAAGCCCGATGGGTGAGCCTGATCTCAAAAGCACGCTTGGTATGGTTCTGCGCCTGAATACAGATGGGTCGGTGCCTGATGATAATCCGTTTATCGGCAATGATGATGTCAACGATATGGCTTATGTTATTGGGCTTCGTAATTCAAACAGCCTTGAGAAGAATCCGGAGACTGGTGAGTTCTGGGTGGCCGACCAGGGACCTACTGCCGGTGACGAACTGAACGTGATCGCTGCGGGCAAAGACTACGGTTGGCCATATGTGTCCTACGGTCGAATGGGCGAAAACAAACCCGTTGGAACAGGACTCAAAACCAAACCTGGAACCGAGCAGCCTGTTTATTATTGGAGCCCTGTGTCGATGGCACCGTCCGATATGATGTTTTATACAGGCGATATGTTCCCGCAATGGAAGGGAAATTTATTCCTGACCGGTCTTTCGTCAATGCACATGTCGAGGCTGGTTCTGGCAGGAAACCATGTTGTTGGTGAAGAAAGACTACTGGACGAACCTGGGCATAGACTGCGCCATGTAAGCCAGGGAGCTGACGGTGCGATATACGTATTGGAAGATATGCCCAGTCCCAGAATTCTAAAACTAACGGCGCCACTCCCGCCTGCTCAAGACTAGGTCTTTATCGTGGCGGCAAATAGTCATTTCCCGCGATTGCCTCTAGCCGATCATTCATGGACTATGCTTAACATTCCATCTGCTGAAGGAGCTTCACGAAATGAAATCGGTTAGCGACATCCTCAAATCCAAGGGCAGCGAAATCTGGTCCGTTAAGCCCGAGAGTACGGTGTTTGAGTCCCTCCAGCTTATGGCGGATAAAGGTATTGGCTCTTTACTGGTCATGGATGGAGAGAAACTGGTCGGGATCGTGACCGAACGGGATTATGCGCGCAAAGTCATCCTTGAAGGAAAGAGCTCCAAGACGTCCACTGTCGCTGAGGTGATGACAACGCGCGTGCTATGCGTGAGCCCGGAACGAACCGTCGACGAGTGTATGGCATTGATGACGGACAAACGTGCCAGGCATCTGCCCGTCCTCGATCACAAACGAGTCATTGGCGTTGTTTCGATCGGTGACCTGGTAAAGGCCATGATCAGCGAGCAACAAGTCCTGATCGATCAGCTGCAGCACTATATTTCCGGCTGAATTCCACCCTAGCAATTACAGTCACTACGCTCGTGAGCCAGCGTCAGATCAAGGCGTAAAGGATCGCCGTGATCGACGCAATCAGCAACGCATACGGCAACTGCGTGATCACATGATCGATATGGTCACTGCCGGCACCAACGGATGACAGGACGGTTGTATCGGATACCGGGGATGAGTGGTCGCCAAATATGCCGCCCCCGGCGATTGCGGCAACTGTCTGATAAATCAACGGCTGAATATCTCCGCCTGTTAGCTCGAACGCCACCGGCAGCGCCACCGGTATCATCATCGCGTAGGCTCCCCAGGATGTGCCAGTCGAAAACGAGATAGCGGCAGTCAACATAAATGTTATTATAACCAATAAATTAGGGGATAAACTTGCAGTAAATTGTTCGATAATGAACAGCCCTGCCCCCAGTTCAGTCGTGACCGAATTCAGCGCATAGGCCAGCGCGATGATCAGCAACGCTGCCATCACGTTCCTGGTTCCCGCAACGATGATATCGGCAATCTCTGTGATGCTTGTGAAGCTTCTTTTGACAGTCAGCACAGCAATCAGCCAGACGTTCGCCAACATGAATGCCTCAACGATCTTCACCGAGCCGGATTGAATTATTGTCCAGGTGCCGACCACGATCAGCAGCAGCACTGGCACCAGCAACTCAAGCAATAAAGACGGCTTGTAGTCGCTCGCTGCCACCAGCACGTCGTCGTCCCCGTCAGACACCAGCGGCTTGGCACCGGGACGTATCAACGCACCGGTCTCGGCCACGCGACGCTCGGCTGTACGCATTGGCCCGAAGTCCGGAATGATGCCGGCACACACCAGCAGCGTAAACAGCAGCATCAACATTGGATAGAAGTTGTATTTGATTGCGCCAATGAATATTGCCAATCCCTGATCGACGGAGCCAACACCGGCCTGCGTGGCGATCAGGCTGGCAACGTAGGCGCCCCATGCTGTGAATGGCACAAGAATACAAACTGAAGCCGTCGTCGCATCGAGTATGAACGCCAGCTTCTCGCGCGGAATCCGGGCACGATCAGACATCGGGCGCATAATCGCCCCGGTCAGGAGCGGACTGAAATAATCGTCGACGATGACGAATCCCATACCCCAGGCGGATATCTCGATCTTCCGTCGGCTGCCGGAACCGCCTGAAAATCGTCGCGCCAGTGCGCCCAGCACGCCCGCTCGTTTGAATAGCTCGAAGAGAATTCCGATCAGGACGACAATTTCACAAATCCAGATGAAATCTCCATTGCCCAATGACGCCTGAAACAGTTCGTTCAGACCAACGCCAGGCGCACTACCCAGCATCAGCGTGCCGGCGAACGTGCCGACCAGCATGGCGATCAGTGCCGAGCGGGTGATGAACGCAAGCACAAGCGTCGTCAGGAGCGGCAGCATTGACCATACTCCCCAGTTCATCTCCTGCATGCGTTCGCCTCCTGCGCCCAACGTCAGCCCACGATGCAGTTTTTCAGGATGCATTACAACGACCTGTTCATCCGAAAGATGACTTGCATTACTGCGTCGGTGCACGGAGACTTCGACTCAAATAGGACAGTCTGCCGATACCTCAAAACACGAATAGATGTCGGCGAGAATTCGGGGGAATTCAAATGAAGAAAAGACGGGTGGCTGGCGCAGCGGCGCTTGCCTTGATTGCGTTTAGCGGGGCACTAGCAATGGCGGCAGATATTACGAGGTATGTTCGTTATTCGGACGACGAGCGGGTGCACTACGGCATTGAGGACGGTGACCAGATTCACGAACTCGACGCCGCGCCATGGGATGGTGGCGGACAGACGGGCAAACGTGTCGCAACTTCAGCCGTGACCTTACTTGCGCCGGCGGAACCCTCCAAAGTCATCGCGGTTGGCTACAATTACGTCAGTCATCGCGAAGATATGACCCATGTGGAGAACCGGCCGATCCCGGAATATCCACCCCTGTTTCTGAAATTACCCACAACGATCACCGGTCCGGATACCGACGTTCACTACCCCGCAGACGCCACGGATGTGCATTTTGAAGGCGAGCTCGTGATCGTCGTCGGCAAAACGGCGAGCAAAGTTGCCGTCGAAGATGCCGGCGACTATATATTTGGCGTCACGGCGGGCAACGACATCAGCGAGCGGTCCTGGCAGGCAAATGACCTGCAGTGGTTTCGCGCAAAGGGTACGGACGGATTCGGACCACTCGGCCCGGCGATCGTGACCGGCTTGAACTACCTGGATCTGCGTGTGCAAACAAGACTGAATGGCAAAACGATGCAGGATCAGAGCTCGATTGATCAAATTCACAACCCGCACGCCGTATTGAGCTATATCAGTCAGTACGTAACGCTTCATCCAGGCGACATTATCTACACAGGAACGCCCGGGGCAACGAGCGCCATGCAGCCCGGCGATTCCGTTGAAATCGAAGTGGAAGGTGTGGGTATCCTGAAAAACCGAATCGTCTCGTCGGGCAACAGCTCACGCTGACTGAAGTTTTCTCGTTGATAACTGATTTTCGTAAGGTGAAAAAATGAACCGACTAATTAAGACCTCGCTGCGTCTTGTCATCTGTGTGTTGGCCAGCACCGGAATCGTCTTCGCCCAGAACAACGCGCCGAACACGTATAGAACCATTGAGGGTTGGGCGAAGCTACCGGATGGTCGCGAATGGGGAGCAACCAGTGCGATCTATCCTGCCAATGACGGTAAACACATTTGGGTTGCAGAACGATGCGGAAGCAATCTTTGTGTCGGCAGCGACGTTGATCCGGTGCTCTTGTATGACCCTGACGGAAACGTCGTCAGGAGTTTTGGTTCAGGCATGATTACCTGGCCACATGGCATGTATGTGGACGCCGATGACAACGTGTGGATTGCAGACGCCGTCGGCTATGCACCGGTACCCGAAGGGATCGGTCACACCATCATGAAGTTCAGCCCCGATGGCGAACTCCTCATGCGGCTGGGCAAGGAAGGCGTCGCCGGTGATGGCATTGACGTCTTCAACAAACCCTCTGACATGCTGGTTGCCCCCAACGGCGACATTTTCGTCGCTGACGGTCACGATGCCGGCGGCAACAATCGCATCATCAAGTTCAACAAGGACGGCAAATACCTCATGCAGTGGGGTTCGACCGGTGGCGATCATGGGCAGTTTCGTGACCCGCACGCGTTGGCGATGGATTCCCAGGGAAGGCTGTTCGTCGGCGATCGTGGCAACAGTCGGCTGCAGATTTTCAGCCAGAACGGCGAATGGCTTTCAACCTGGACCCAGTTCGGGCGGCCCAGCGGCCTGTTCATCGACGGGAATGACATCCTGTATTCTGCGGACTCCGAGTCAAACGCGCGCCGCAACACCGGCTGGAAACGCGGCATTCGTATCGGCAGCGCCAAAGACGGCTTCGTGACGACGTTCATCCCGGACCCGGAACCTGACCAGGATAATTCCGGCACCAGTGCAGCAGAAGGCGTCGCGGTGGATGGTGCCGGCAACATCTACGGGGCAGAGGTCGGACCGCGCGCGGTCAAGAAATACGTTCGACGGTAGTTACGAGGGCACAGATGGTCCCGTAATTGCGGCCCTATCTGACGGCAAGTGCTTGATCTTGCTGAATCGGACCCCATTTCGCTACGGTCAATCGACCAAAAAGTGTGGAACCAGACGGATTCCATATCGGTCAGAGATGCTAGACTTTCGTAATAGATTTTTAAATCAGGAGTATTCGGAATGAACCAGAACGTCAACTACCTGGCGCCAGTATCCGAGGCATCAGTAGAAGATCGCTCGAATTTTATCTGGAAGTGCTATGCCCACGTTGTAGGAGCAATTCTCGCGTTTGCGGCAATTGAAGCTTACCTGTTCCAGGCCGGCGTAGCCGAAGCAATGGCGATGCGCCTCAGCGAAATCTGGTGGATGATCTTTGGTGCATTCATACTTGGTGGATGGGGTGCAACGCACGTAGCACACCGGGTGCAGTCGATTCAGGCACAATACGGCGCTCTGGCGTTCTTCATCGGTGTAGAAGCGATGATATTCGCACCGATACTCTACATCGCTTCGCAAATGCGTCCCGGCCTTATCGACAACGCGGTCGGCGTAACGGTGCTCGGTTGTGTCGGACTGATCGCAACGGCGATGATCACTCGCAAAGACTTTTCCTTCCTGCGTGGCATGCTCGTCTGGGGCGGCCTACTCGCCTTTGTCGGCATCATCTTCAGCATGATCTCCGGTTTCCATTTGGGCACCTGGTTTTCAGTTGCGATGATCGGATTCGCCGGCGCAGCGGTGTTGTATGATACGTCAAACATCATCCATCACTACCCGCAAGACAAATATGTCGCGGCATCGATGCAGCTCTTCGGCTCAATTGCATTGATGTTCTGGTACATTCTCAGGTTGTTCATGAGTCGCGATTAGGCAGCTCAACAGCTCAAAAAAAAGGCCGGCGATCGCCGGCCTTTTTTTTGTGCCTAATCATCGTCGGCTATCCGACGTTCAGATTCTCGACGCCACCCATATACGACTTGAGGACGTCCGGCACTACTATGCTGCCGTCCTCCTCCTGGTAATTTTCCATTACCGCAATCAACGCGCGTCCTGCGGCCAGTCCGGAACCGTTTAACGTATGCAGCAGCTCCGGTTTACCTGTTTCCGGATTTCGCCAGCGCGCCTGCATGCGCCTTGCCTGAAAATCGCCATAGTTACTGCAGGATGAGATTTCCCGATACGTCTCCTGTCCCGGCAGCCAGACCTCCAGGTCGTAGGTCTTGTGCGAGCCGAAGCCGACGTCACCTGAACACAGGATTACTTTTCGATACGGTAAATTCAGTTTTTGCAGAATCGTTTCAGCATGCCCGGTTAACTCCTCCAGCGCGTCGTCGGAAGCCGATGGCTCCACCATCTGCACCAGCTCAACCTTTTCAAACTGGTGCTGGCGAATCATGCCGCGCGTATCGCGGCCGTGCGAACCCGCTTCCGATCTGAAACAGGGTGTATGCGCGACATATTTTGTCGGCATCATCGTTGCCTCGATGATGTTCTCACGCGCAAGGTTTGTCACGGGAACTTCAGCCGTCGGGATCAGGTAGAAAGGCGGTTCATCATTTGTCTTGAACTGGTCGTTTTCGAACTTCGGCAACTGTCCGGTGCCGATGAGCGCGTCCGTCTTTACGATGTACGGGACATAGACTTCCTGATAACCGTGCTCGCCCGTGTGCGTATCCAGCATGAACTGGATCAACGCACGATGCAGCCTCGCCAAAGACCCGTGCATGACTGCAAATCGTGATCCGGATATTTTCGCGGCCGAATCAAAGTCGAGCAATCCGAGATTTGCTCCAAGTTCAACATGATCGACCGGCTCGAAATCAAACTTCCGTGGTTCTCCCCAGCGCAGTACCTCCTCATTGTCCGCTTCATCGGAACCGATGGGCACATCGTCGTGCAACAGGTTCGGCAATCCGAGCTCGAGTTCCCGAAGTTCCTCCTGGAGCGCCTGCAATGAGGCGTCGGCACTCTCGAGCTTGGTTCCAAGATCTTCAACTGCAGCCAACAACGGGGCGATGTCCTCGCCCTGTGCTTTCGCCTTGCCGATGTTCCTGGCACTGGCATTGCGTTCCGAGCGCAGATTCTCTACATCGACCTGCAGTGACTTTCGCTGCTCTTCGAGTTTCGCGTATGTCGCCGCGTCAAACTCAAAATTACGTCGTGCAAGATTGCTGGCAACATCCTGAGGTGCTGTGCGAAGGAGTTTCGGGTCAATCATCTCTTGGGTCAATCATTTCTTGGGTCAATCATCTCTTGGGTTAATCGTTCGATGAGTCTTTTGTTCGCTCATTACGCTCGGCGATTTCCGCCAGCTTCTCGCGGATCTGTAACTCGAGACCACGCGGCACGGGATGATAATACTTACGCGCCGGCATGTCGTCGGGAAAGTATGTTTCACCTGCCGCGAACGCATCCTCCTCATTATGGGCGTAGCGATAATTCTCGCCATAGCCCAGGTCTTTCATGAGGCGCGTTGGGGCATTCCTCAAGTGCAATGGCACGTCCAGAGTCCCGAACTGCTGGACATCGGCGGCCGCATTTTTTGTGGCCTCGTAGACGGCATTGCTCTTCGCCGCGCATGCCAGGAACACGACTGCCTGCGCAATTGCCAGCTCACCCTCAGGACTGCCGAGACGTTCATAAGTCTCCCACGCGTCCAGGCATAGCCGGAGCGCGCGCGGGTCGGCGTTTCCAATATCCTCGGACGCAACCCGAATGATTCGTCGCGCGACGTAAAGCGGATCACAACCGCCATCCAACATTCGCATGAGCCAATAGAGTGACGCATCGGGATCAGAACCCCTGATCGATTTGTGCAACGCAGATATCTGGTCGTAGAAATACTCGCCCTGCTTATCGAAACGACGCCGACTGCCCTGCGCAATGTCCTGCGCAATCGCCACCGTGATAGTCCGGGTCCCATCTGTTGCCGGCGCAAGATCGGCAGCGAGCTCCAGAAGGTTCAGCGCGCGCCGGGCATCGCCGTCGGCAGCCATGACGATCAACTCGGCGGCATCGTCATCCAACACGACATTCTCGGAAGCCAGGCCCAGGCTGGCATCCCGCAGGGCTCTTTCGAGCACCTCATGAAGCGCTGTGGAATCGAGTGACTTGAGTACGTAGACACGTGCGCGGGACAATAACGCGTTGTTTAACTCAAAGGACGGATTCTCTGTCGTTGCGCCAATGAATGTCAGCGTACCGTCCTCAACGTACGGCAGAAACGCGTCCTGCTGCGACTTATTGAAACGATGCACCTCGTCCAGAAAAAGGACTGTCCGCTTATCGTAGACCTCCCGATATTCTTTTGCTTCCTGAACTGCCGCACGCACTTCCTTGATGCCCGCCATCACAGCCGACAAAGCGATGAAATGTGCATCCGTCGCGTTTGCGATCATTCGCGCCAGGGTCGTTTTGCCGGTCCCCGGTGGCCCCCAGAAAATCATCGAATGCACCCGCCCCTGCTCTATTGCTGTTCGCAGTGGCTTGCCATCCGCCAGCAGGTGCTCCTGTCCGAAAAATCCGTCCAGGGAATCCGGCCGAGCGCGATCGGCCAGCGGTCGATTCATATCGACCTCGGGTGATTCTTCTTCTGCCTGGTTTTGGAATAGATCAGCCAAAGCGTTTCCGCATCCAGTCCTCTGCGCGCAAACTCCAGCCACCTAATCCGATGACTGCAAGGATCAGGCCGGCCACGATTCCGAGCATGTCGGCGACCAGATCGCCGGTTTCAGCAGTGCGGTATGTCACCAGCGACTGGCAAAACTCGATCAGCGCGCCAAATGCCAGCAATCCGACTGCAAGCCACCAGTAGGACCGAGGCGCGAATTGTCCAGAATACCAAACTGCCAGAAAGGCAAAAGTAATGCCATGCAGCCATTTGTCAGACAGCTGCAACCAGCGCGCCTCCAACTCGCCCGACCATGGAAACACCGCAGGCATCATCGCTGTTACAAGGACGCCAATCAGCAGCAGGACACCGGCGATTCTCCATCGCCCGGGATAGCTCAGTGGCAACATTCAGAACTCTGCAGGCGACCGGGTAACCGGTTTGCCGACGACATCAACCCCGGCGGGCGGCGCAAAAGCGAACTGCCGATCATCGATTGGCTCGTTAAACCTGACATCGAGCAACGCGATCAGCGTCGTCTGTTCAAGATTGTCGGTGAACAGCATGCGCGTCAGATCGCCGTCAGTGAAGCCCAGCTCGACCGCGTTGAATCCGTTTTCCGTATCCTTGGGTCGCAGTCGTACCCACACCGTGCCCCGATCCGAGAAGCTGCCAATGTAGTCGAAATCATCCAGCACATCACTGGATCCACCTAGCAGTATTGCCGGGGTACTGCCAAGCGCGTCTGACTGGCCCTTGACCGTCACCTGCTCCAGGTCCACGTCATAACTCCAGATGTTGACGCCGTCGGCAATCAGCACTTGCTCGTAGGGGTCACTATACGACCAGCGAAACTGGCCTGGCCGCCGAATATCCAATGTGCCGGATGACTCTTCGATGACGGCACTGCTGGCATCCACCAACTGTTGCTCGAAGCGCCCGGACATCGTGATGACGTTGTTCAGGAAGTCCTCAACGAGCAGGCGACCTGCCTCTTTTTCTACCTGTTGAGCGTCAGCCGCTGCCCCACAAAGCAGGCAGGCAAGGAGCAATAGCCAGAAGCGTCGTATACCGTTCACGTGTCATTCCTTGCCGGGCACGGGAACCAGGATCTCACGGGCCCCGTTCGACTGCAGCGGACCAACCAGCCCGGCCTCCTCCATGGTCTCCACCATTCGAGCCGCCCGGTTGTAGCCGATCTTGAGTCGCCTTTGCACGCCTGATATCGAAGCCTTTCTCGTGTCCATGACCACCTGCACTGCCTGATCGTAAAGCGGATCCTGTTCCGCATCTATCTGGTCTGCCGGCATCGGATCGATACCGGTCAGTCCTGGAGTTAGACTCGAAGGCGCGTCAACAATTTCATCGATATAGCGTGGTGCACCCGCTTTTTTCAGGTTTCGCACCACCGCATGAACCTCATGATCTGCAACGAACGCCCCGTGGACGCGGGTTGGCAGTGAGGTACCAGGCGGCAGGTAAAGCATGTCGCCATGCCCCAGCAGGTTTTCCGCGCCCATCTGATCGAGGATGGTACGGGAATCGACCTTCGCCGAAACCTGAAACGCGATACGCGTGGGAATATTGGCCTTTATAAGTCCCGTGATCACATCAACGGACGGCCGTTGCGTCGCCAGTAACATGTGAATCCCGGACGCACGCGCCTTCTGCGCAAGCCGGGCGATCAACTCCTCCACCTTCTTACCGACGATCATCATCATGTCGGCAAGCTCATCGATGATGATGACGATAAAAGGCAAAGGAGTCAGGGTTGGATGCTCAACCGGTTTCTCGGGATCCTCGATCTCTGGCGGCTTCCAGGTTGGATCCGGGATCGGCGCACCACTGTCGATGGCATCTTTCACCTTTCGGTTGTAGCCGCCGATGTTACGTACGCCCAGTGATGCCATCAGCCGGTAGCGACGGTCCATCTCGCCGACGCACCAGCGCAATGCATTGGCCGCCTCTTTCATGTCGGTCACGACGGGGGTCAGCAAATGAGGTATTCCCTCATACACCGACAGCTCCAGCATCTTGGGGTCGACCATAATCAGGCGAACATGCTCGGGCTTCGCCTTGTAGAGCAGGCTAAGCACCATCGCGTTGATCGCGACAGATTTGCCGGAACCCGTCGTTCCCGCAATGAGCAGATGCGGCATTCGTGAGAGATCAGCGACTACGGAGTTGCCACCAATGTCTTTGCCAAGCGCCAGGGTCAGCGGTGAGGCCAGATCGTCGTAGGCCTTGCTCTTAAGAATCTCGCCAAGCGTCACGATTTCCCGATTCTCGTTGGGAATCTCGAGGCCGATGTAGGATCGGCCTGGAATAACTTCGACAACCCGCACGCTGACGACGGACAATGATCGTGCGAGATCCTTTGACAGGTTCGAAATCTGACTTACTTTGACGCCGGGTGCCGGGTCGAGTTCAAAGCGAGTAATGATGGGCCCTGGCGAGACCGACACCACTTCTACCTCTATGCCGAAATCGCGAAGTTTGAGTTCGACCAGGCGCGACATCGCCTCGAGAGATTCTTCCGAGTATCCATTGGTCTGCGGGGCCGGATCGTCCAGGAGTGACAGCGGCGGCAACTCGCCCTCTGATGGCGGTTCAAACAGCGGTACCTGTCGCTCTTTCTCTGCACGAACGCTGGTCTCGAGAGCCGCCATTGACGGTTCGATTCGTGGTGGCGATCGACCCGCCGTGCGTTTTTTCTCTTTCTCGAAGACGTCCTGCCGCGCAGCGAGCTGACGCTTGCCTTCGGCACGGTCACGAAACTCTCCTATCTTTTCACGCGATTTCTCGTAACCGAGCAGGCACCACTGACCGACACGATCCATGATCGATAGCCAGGAAATACCAATGAATAACGAGACGGACGCCACCCACAGGAAGAACAGGAGAACGCTCGCCCCGAGGAGCTTCATCAGGTCGGCCAGGTTCTCGCCGAAAACCTGGCCAACGATGCCGCCGGCAGTCTCACGAAAACCGTCTGACGAAAAATGCAATGTGGCCAGGGCACAGCTCGTGATCAGGGTCGCGAGGAAGCCGCCAAATCTCAGCGCGTAGTCGGCACGGGTAAATCGCTCGTCGTCGCGCTGCTCGCGGAAGATCATCCAGCCGAAGAAGAAAACCATGATTGCGAAAAGGTATGCCGGTCGACCGAACAGGTTGAACAGCAAATCCGCAATCAGCGCACCGATGCGGCCCATGCCGTTGTGAATTTCGCCACCGCCACTCGCCTGGGTAAATCCGGGATCGGCCGGGTCGTACGTAAACAATGCTGCCCACAGGATGACCGCGAACGCGATAAATATGGCCAACGCACCTTCACGCAGAGTCTTGACGACCTGCGCCGACACCCTGGAGGTTCGTTTGTTTATTTGTTTCGCTCTTGCCATATTAATGTAGTTTGAAATATTTATTTTACAACTTAATGATTTTACTAGCTTATAACCTTCCCGCCAAGCGACAGATCCTGACAGGCCAAGCGCGCGATTCACCGTGACCAGCGCCGGAATTACTGCCGGACCACTTCCGCCTGCCCCTTACGCGCACCATGAATTTTCCCTACACTTGCCCTGCAGATTCTCATCCACGTTACCCGTTCAGGCCTTGAATGCGACCAGCAAGGACGCATTTCGTTTGGCTTGGACAAAGTGTTTAGTGGGATCGGTTGGCGAATACCATGAAGGCAAATTATACATGAGCAATACGAAACATTGCCGCGTTCTTATCCTCGGCTCGGGACCAGCAGGGTATGCGGCCGGGGTTTATGCGGCGAGAGCAAACCTCAACCCGGTCATCGTCACCGGCATCGAGCAAGGCGGACAGTTGATGACGACGACAGACGTCGATAACTGGCCGGGTGACGTAGAAGGATTGCAAGGCCCCGAACTGATGGAGCGCATGAAAAAACACGTCGAGCGTTACAACGTGGAAATCGTCAATGATCACATCAATAAAGCCGACCTTTCCGCACGCCCCTTCACCCTGACCGGTGACTATGGCACATACACCTGCGACGCCGTGATTATCGCGACAGGCGCAACAGCCAAGTACCTGGGGCTACCGTCAGAAGAAGCCTTCAAAGGCCGCGGCGTCTCCGCGTGTGCCACCTGCGACGGATTCTTCTACAGAGATAAGGACGTCGCTGTCATAGGCGGTGGCAACACCGCCGTCGAAGAGGCGCTATACCTGAGCAACATCGCGTCCAAAGTGACGTTGGTACATCGGCGTGATGCATTGCGCTCGGAGAAAATCCTGCAGGATCATTTATTCCAGAAAGAGAAGGACGGAAAAGTCGAGATTCTCTGGGATCACGTTGTCGACGAAGTTCTCGGCGATGATGCTGGCGTAAACGGGCTCCGTGTCCGGAGTACCAAAAACGAGGACCAAACAACCAACGTTGACCTGGCCGGCGTCTTTATCGCCATCGGCCACAGCCCGAATACCGGCCTGTTCGCTGACCAGCTGGATATGAAGAACGGTTACATCGTCATCAAAACCGGCCTGGCAGGTGACGCTACATCAACCAGCATCCCGGGAGTATTCGCCGCCGGTGACGTTGCCGACCAGGTATATCGCCAGGCGATCACTTCTGCCGGCGCCGGTTGCATGGCCGCCCTCGACGCGGAGAAGTTCCTGGATGCCGAAGCCACTGAATGATTGGCGCGAGGGACGATGCAGGTCAGAATAGCCAGCAGCATCAGCGAGTTCGACGCTCGTGAATGGAATCGCCTTGCGGGAGACCGTTATCCATTCCTGAGGCACGAGTTTCTTGAAGCTGCGGAACGTAGCGGTTCGGTGACAGAAGCCACAGGCTGGACGCCACGCCATGTCGGGCTTCTTGATCAATCAGGCAAACTGCGAGCAGCTCTGCCCCTCTATGAAAAGACGCACTCCTGGGGAGAATTTGTTTTTGACTGGAGTTGGGCGCAGGCCTATCAGCAGAACGGTTTCGATTACTACCCGAAGCTCGTTTCGACTATTCCCTTTACGCCTGCAACCAGCAGGAAGCTGCTGACAGACGACCCCGCATTAGCGGTTGAGCTACTTGATAGTGCGCGCGAATTCGCCGTCGCCGAGGGACACTCCTCGATTCACGTTCTCTTTCCTGAACAGTCAGAACTCGCGGTGCTGCAGGAGTGCGGACTCAAGATTCGCAAGGACTGTCAATTCCACTGGCATAACAATGAATATCGCGACTTCGACGAATTTCTCGGCACGTTCAGCTCCTCCAAGAGAAAAAAGGCGCGCAGAGATCGACGACGCGTTGCCGAACAGGACATCAGCTTTCGACACCTGACAGGACGAGACATCGACACCGCGATGTGGCGAGACATCTATGAACTTATCAGCATAACGTTCCTGCGGCGCGGTTCCATGCCGTATTTCAGTTTTACTTTCTTCCTCGATGTGTCGGCGCAGCTCGCTGATAACCTGCTCGTCGTGCTGGCGGAAAAAGGCGACGTGCCGGTAGCTGCGGCCATTTTTTACGACAGTCCGGAGACATTGTATGGTCGCTACTGGGGCGCCGATGCGCGTTACGATGCGCTGCACTTCGAAACCTGCTACTACCAGGGCATCGACTACTGCATTAAGCATGGCCGCGCAAAATTCGAACCAGGAACTCAGGGAGAGCACAAGATAAGTCGCGGGTTCATTCCGGTCACGACGTGGTCTGCTCACTGGCTGGAAAGACCGGAATTCTTCTCTGCCGTGGAGCAATTTTTACGCGCTGAAGGACGTCACGTTGACTCCTACATCGACGCAGTCAATGAACACAGCCCTTACAAATCCCCTGGCTCGCCAGCCGACAGCGAAACGCAATCATGAAATCGCCGCGCATCACCTGGATCAGCAGTGACGACCCACCGAGCGCATTTCCTGCGATTGAATCAGCTTTCGATTCGCCCGATGGTCTGCTGGCCGCGGGTGGCGACCTGTGCAGTGAGCGCCTTTTGTACGCCTATCGCCATGGCATATTTCCATGGTTCGACGACGGACAGCCGATATTGTGGTGGTCACCCGATCCCCGTTGCGTGCTTTATCCGAATGAGTTTCATGTACCGCGACGGCTGCGACGGTCTTTCAGCAACAGCGAATTCGAAATCCGCTTCAATACCGACTTCGACGGCGTTATCGCCGCCTGTGCCGACAACCGGGCGGGCCAGGATGGCACCTGGATCACTGCCGAAATGATCACGGCATACAAGGGATTGCAGATTGATGGCTGGGCGCACTCCATCGAAGTATGGCAAGCGGGCCAGCTCGTCGGCGGCCTGTACGGGCTATCGATCGGCAAGGTATTTTTCGGTGAATCCATGTTCAGCCGCAAGACCAATGCCTCCAAGGCGGCCATGCTGGCATTGATGCGCATTCTGGGCCAGAACGACTTCGCTCTTCTCGATTGTCAGGTCGAATCTCCGCACCTTTTGAGTCTTGGCGCCAGGCTCGAGCCGCGTCGGGTATTTGCCGCAATATTGGCCAAATCGTGCTCTGAGGCGACCCAATTCACAGCATGGCCGGCAAAACCCTGCAATATAAAGGAATTCCTGAGTGATTCGTTGCAATGACCACCGCCTTTCTGCACAATTCGGCTCGCTGGACATACCGGAGATTTGAGGAAATTGGCTAAAGAAGAAGCGCTGCAGATGGAAGGCGTCGTGACCGAGACGCTACCCAACACGACCTTCAGGGTCGAGTTGGAAAACGGTCACGTCGTGACTGCGCATATCTCCGGAAAAATGCGCAAGAATTACATCCGTATTCTGACCGGTGACTCCGTCACGGTTGAATTAACGCCGTATGACCTGAGCAAAGGCCGCATCGTCTATCGAGGCAGGTGAACACCCGGGGTCAGAACCGCTGGGTTCCCGTCAAGCGGGCCAGGAATTGCACTTTCGCGTCTAAAACCCGGTTCACCTGCGAATGACAAAGAATGCCATTTGTCTGGTTCGAACTGACATTTATTGCGCTACGGATCAATTTGCACCGACCGCAACCAATACAACCCCCGCGGGCAAATTGGGCTAGAGCTGCTCCAAAATCGCTGACTGGAATCGTCGGTGAACGTCACTCTCGCGGATTAAGCCGCGAATTAATGCTGCCGGAGGCGGCGTTTCCGGTTGCGTTATTCTTTGGGCAGGTGTGCCAATTCCTTGAGATTGGGCTCGGCTTTAAGGTGAAGATTACCGTCCTCCCCGACCGAAATCCGCACGTGCCCGCCATCAGCCAGCTTGCCGAACAGCAATTCTTCGGCGAGCGGACGCTTGATATGTTCCTGAATGATTCTGGCCATCGGTCGCGCGCCCATTTTCGGATCGTAGCCACGATCGGCGATCCAATCCCTGGCAGCATCATCCAGTTCCAGCGTGACGTCATTTGAACCGAGCTTGCTTTCCAGCTCCACGACCAGTTTGTCGACGACGCGCGCGATCGAATGCGCATCAAGTGCCGCAAACTGGATGATGGCGTCAAGTCGGTTACGAAACTCCGGCGAAAACGCCTTCTTGATGATCGCCATTCCATCCGTGCTGTGATCCTGCTGGGTAAAACCGATCGAGGCCCGACTCATTTCCTGTGCACCAGCATTGGTTGTCATCACCAGAACGATGTTTCGAAAATCGGCTTTCCTTCCGTTGTTGTCCGTCAACGTTCCGTGATCCATAACCTGCAGCAGCAAGTTAAAGACTTCCGGATGCGCCTTCTCTATCTCGTCAAGCAACACAACGGAATGCGGATTCCTGGTAACGGCCTCCGTCAGGAGTCCGCCCTGGTCGAATCCGACATAACCAGGCGGCGCCCCAATGAGCCGGGAAACGGTGTGCCGTTCCATGTATTCGGACATGTCGAACCGAATGAGCTCGACACCCATGACCATTGCAAGCTGGCGCGTCACTTCCGTTTTACCGACGCCGGTTGGCCCCGAGAACAGGAAAGACCCAACAGGCTTTTCTTCCTCATTGAGGCCGGACCGTGACATCTTGATCGCGGAGCTCAAGGCCTCAATAGCCGGGTCCTGCCCGAATATAGTCAGCTTGAGATCGCGTTCCAAAGTTCGTAATACGTCTTTGTCCGACGCAGACACGCTCTTCGGTGGGATTCGGGCCATCCTTGCCACGACATTTTCGACCATTTCGACGGTGACAGACTCGCCACGCTCGTCAACTGGTTTCAGGCGCAGATTTGCGCCAGCCTCGTCGATGACATCAATCGCTTTGTCCGGCAATCGACGATCGTTGATATGCTTTGACGCAAGTTCGGCGGCAGCGGTCAAGGCATCGTTGTCGTAGCTGATCCCGTGGTGCTCCTCAAACCGGGTTTTGAGTCCGCGCAGAATATCAATGGTTTCCTCGAGGCTCGGCTCCGGCACATCGATTTTCTGGAAGCGGCGCGCAAGGGCATGATCTTTCTCGAACACGCCACGGTATTCGGAATAGGTCGTCGATCCGATGCAGCGGATCTCGCCGTTGGCTAGCACCGGCTTAATCAGGTTCGAGGCATCCATGACGCCGCCAGACGCCGCGCCTGCCCCGATAACCGTATGAATTTCATCAATAAAAAGTATCGCGCCCGGATCTTCCTGGACTTCGCGGATAACGGCCTTCAGGCGCTTCTCGAAATCGCCGCGATACTTGGTGCCCGCAATCAGCGTGCCCATATCCAGAGAATAGATAGTTGCGTCCCGCAAAACGTCCGGGACCCGTTCCTCTGTAATCATGCGAGCGAGGCCTTCGGCCAAAGCCGTCTTCCCTACGCCGGCCTCACCGACATAAAGCGGATTATTCTTGCGCCGCCGGCAAAGAATCTGCACCGTCCGCTCGATCTCGATATCGCGCCCTATAAGCGGGTCGATTTTGCCTTCAATAGCTCGATTGTTGAGATTCGTTGCATATTTCTCGAGCGCACTGGTGTCCGCTTCCAACTCAGTGTCGACGGACCCTTCCTGATCTGCGTCGGTTCCATCTCCTGGAACCTGCGGCATTCCATGTGAAATGTAGTTGACAACATCCAGCCTCGTAATGTCCTGCATGCCAAGAAAGTAGACGGCCTGCGACTGTTTCTCACTGAATATCGCGACCAGCACGTTAGCCCCCGTGACTTCTTTCTTGCCACTGGACTGGACGTGGTAGACGGCACGCTGCAAGACGCGCTGAAAACCCAAGGTTGGCTGGACATCGCCTTCATCACCCAAGGGCATCAACGGTGTTGCTTCGTCGATAAACTCGATTAACTGTCGGCGTAACTGTCCAACGTCAGCTTCACAGGCCTTCAGTATTTCATGCACGCGCGGAATATCGAGCAGAGCCAGTAACAAATGCTCTACTGTCATGAATTCATGGCGTCGGTCCCGGGCACCCTGAAATGCTTCATTCAAACAAAATTCGAGTTCGCTGCTTAACATGTCATTGCGCCGTCGTTTTCCCTGTCATAGTCAATATCAGATAAATCAATGTTCTTCCATCGTGCACAGCAATGGGTGCTGCTGTTGTTGCGCGATACTGCTGACCTGTGCAACTTTTGTCTCAGCAATCTCATAACTGAAGGTACCGCAGATCCCTTTGCCTTTCGTATGCACCTCGAGCATAACCCGAGTAGCCTGACTGCGTCCCATCCCGAATACGGTTTCGAGGACTTCGACGACAAATTCCATGGGCGTATAGTCGTCGTTTATCAGAATCACGCGATACAATGGTGGCCGCTTGAGTTTGGGTTCAGCCTCTTTGACGGCCAGATCATGGTCATCAATACCCGGCTGTGATGTATTTCGGTCGGTCATGGTGTCAATTTCGTGCTTTCTAATGCGGCAGTTTGCCAGTGATGATGGTGCTATCAAACGGTCATTATATATGGGCACGATGCGGCATTCTCCAAGTGTGTATCAGAACGGATTTCCGGGATTTTTCGGCCAAACGGCAGATTATTAAAAATATACTTTAGGAAAAAGAGGTATATCATTGCCATATATAGGTTTTTCTGACTTTTCGGGCTTGTTGCCGACCGTGATGAGACCTTATCATTCACCTTCTGCGTTTAATGGTGTATGCCTGTCAACTGTGGCGTTGGGGCAGCTATTGACGCGAGGGTCAACCCGGACATGATGATGGAAGCAAAATGGTCTGATTTCAGCAGCCTGGATACAGAACGCATGATCGCGTCTGTCAACAAGTCGCTGCCGCGCTGGGTAGCCCTGGTCCTCGTTGTCGCTATCGCCTGGCAGCTTGCCCGAATCATCTGGATGCTGATGCCGGGATCAGATGTCGGCAACCAGATTATTACGCCGCCAACGCAAATAGCCCGTGCGGCCGGCGCGGCAACAACCAACGTGGACGCACAACTCATCGCCAACACGCATCTATTCGGAGAAGCCGATCCGGAAGAAGCTGTCGTAGCGCCCCAGGAAAACATCGAAAACCTGGCGGAGACCCGGCTGAGTCTTTCACTGAAGGGCACGATCGCTTCGCCAGAGGAAAAATCATCGATCGCGATTATTGCTGACAATCGCAACGAAGAAAAAATTTATTCGATCAAAGATACCGTTGCGCCTGGCGCCACGTTGCACGCGATCTTCGCGGACAGAGTCGTGTTGAATCGTGGCGGCGTGCTCGAGGTACTTAAACTGCCAAAAGAGTTTCCCGCCGGTAGCGCTCCGATCAGACGCAACACCGCAACAGTCGCCAGGGCGGCTAACAATTCTCAAAGCATTCAGAATGTAATCTCCGACAACGTGTCGAAACTGGCCGACGTGATTCGGCCGACGCCCTATTACGTCTCCGGAGAGATGCAGGGCTTTCGCGTCTACCCGGGCAGAGATCGAAAACAGTTCGCTGCTCTGGGCTTGCGGCCTGGTGACCTGGTCAAAGATGTAGATGGCGCGGCACTGACCAATCCGGCACAGGCAACACAGATTTTCCAGGGACTCGGCGACAAAGACCAGGTTTCGGTAACAGTCGAAAGAAATGGTCAGCCGGAAGTGATTGTATTGAGTACCTCCCAGCTTAGCCTGGATGACGAGCAATGAAGGAATTGAATGTAGTGCAGTCTTTAACTCTTGGAACGCGGGTTTCCCTTGCGGCGCTGCTCATCCTGTTCCTGTTGCCACTGGCAAACAGCCAGGAACCGACCATTACCCCCAATTATCGCGAAGCGGATATTCGTCAGATCGTTGAAGCGGTGGGCGAGGTAACCGGACGCAATTTCATTCTGGATCCGCGAGTCAACGCGAAAGTAACCATGCTGTCATCGACTCCCATGTCGCCTGAGGCATTTTACGAAGCGTTCCTGTCGATTTTGCAGGTCAATGGTTTTGTCGCGATGACGACTGGCGACATCGTCAAGATCGTTCCGGACGCCAGCGCGAGACAATATTCCGGGTTGCTGACAACTGATACGGCGGCTGCGGACGACATCGTCACCCAGGTTATTCAGGTGCAGAATATTGGCGCCGCGCAGCTAGTACCTATATTGCGTCCGTTGATTCCACAGTATGGCCATCTCGCGGCGCACCCCGGCTCAAACATGTTGATCATCTCCGATCGTGCTGCAAACGTAGATCGCATGCTGCGCATCATTCGGCGCATTGATCAGTCTAATGATGACGATATCGAAGTCGTTCGCCTTGAACATGCCTCAGCGTCAGAGGTTGTCCGCGTCCTGACTGCACTGTCACAGACTCCGCGTGCCGATGGCGTTCCCATTACCACATCGCTGGTGAGTGACGCGCGGACGAATAGCATTCTGATTGGCGGAGACAAGAGCGAGCGCCTCAGGCTGCGAGCACTGGTGGCACATCTGGATACGCCACTCGAGGACGGCGGCGACACGCAGGTTCGCTACTTGCGCTTTGCCGACGCCGAAGACCTGTCCACCAAGCTACAAACCCATTTCACACAACAAGCAGCAGGCGAAGCCGCCGCGCCGGGCGCAAACACTGCGAATGATGTCAGCGTTTGGGCGGACGTTCAGAATAACGCGATTGTGGTTAGTGCACCGCCGAAGTTGATGCGCTCGCTGATGGGTATTGTGGACAAACTGGATATACGTCGTGCTCAGGTACTCGTCGAGGCAATTATTGTGGAGGTTATTGCCGACAATTCGGCAGACTTCGGTGTCACCTGGGCAGTCGACGGAAGCGGCACCAACAATCCGCTCGGGATAACCGAATTTCCGGGGTCAGGCGCGTCGGTTCTTTCACTTGGCAGCGCTATAGCGGGCGGTGGCGATACCGTTACGAACCCTGCCGGTCTCATCGGTTCAGGCATCACGCTGGGCGTCGGACGAATCAGTGATTCAGGCACCAGCTTCGCAGCATTGCTAAATGCGATAAAAGGCGATGCGAATACCAATGTTATTTCGACGCCAAGCATCGTGACAACAGACAACGAAGAGGCCAGCCTGAATGTCGGCCAGGAAGTGCCGTTCCTGTCTGGTTCTTTTTCGAATACCGGAACGGGTGCCGGCGGCGCGGTAAATCCGTTCCAGACCATTCAGCGCGAACAGGTTGGAACCAAACTCACGATCACGCCGCAGATCAGTGGCGGCGATTCGCTCCTTCTCAAAATATCGCAGGAAGTCTCAAGTATCGCTTCGTCTTCCGCCGGTGCGGCCGATCTCATCACCAACGAGCGCACGATAGAAACGACTGTCATCGTCGAGGACGGTGAGATTCTCGTACTCGGCGGGCTAATCGAGGACACGCTGCGGGAAAGTGATCAACGGGTGCCCATTCTTGGCAGCATTCCGATTCTGGGCAACTTGTTTCGTAACCGTTCGACGGATTTGGTCAAAACGAATTTGATGGTATTTATTCGCACCAAAATACTGCGGGATTCAATGCAGTCTTCATTTGAAACAAACGCGAAATACAACACGATTCGTGACGCGCAGCGTGGCGGGCGGGTTGACCTGATGCCATTCGCCGACCGTCCTGTCCTACCTCCGATTGAGGAATATGCGGACATTCCCGAGACGTCGAGCAGTGACGTTCCTGAAACGAATCGTTAGGCGGGCGACAGTAAACGTAAATGGATAACAACACAGAAATCGTACTGGAGCTCGAACCCAGCGTTAGCCAGGCGACCGACCAGACGGTCGACGCGCCAACTGCCAAGGTGCTGCCCTTTTCGTTCGCGAAACGACATGGCGTCCTGATTCGGGAAGTTGAGGACGGTGTCGCGCATGCGGTCTACCGCACCGGCGCATCACCATTGAGTCTCGCAGAAGCCAGGCGTTTCGCGGGCAGACCTTTGAAGCTGTCGCGCGTTTCTGCAGATGCATTCGATGGCATGTTGCAGCAGTCCTACGAGCAGGGCAGCCAGATGGCCATGCAAATGGTTGGCGATCTCGACGAGCACACCGATCTGCTGCAGGTCGCACAGGAGTTACCGGAACCTTCCGATCTGCTCGAAAGCGATGACGATGCGCCAATTATTCGCTTCATTAACGCAGTTCTGACCGAAGCGGTTAAGGAAAACGCGTCGGATGTGCATATCGAGCCGTATGAGAACCGACTTGGTGTCAGATTCCGCATCGACGGCGTTTTGCAGGAAGTACTGCAAACCCGCCGCGCGCTTGCACCACTGGTCGTATCGCGGATCAAGGTCATGTCAAAACTGGATATTGCCGAGAAACGACTGCCACAGGACGGCCGCATTTCCTTAAAGATTGCCGGTCGAGCCGTGGACGTGCGTGTTTCGACGATGCCTTCAGGGCATGGAGAACGTGTCGTACTCAGGCTGCTCGACAAGCAGGCGGGGCGGCTCGACCTGACGTCGCTGGGCATGGAACCTAATTCCCAGGCACTGATGGACGATCTCATCCACAAGCCACACGGCATTATTCTCGTGACCGGCCCCACGGGCTCGGGCAAGACGACGACACTGTATGCGGCACTTGAACGCATCAACGATAACAGTCGAAACATCATGACCGTCGAAGACCCGATCGAGTATTTTATCGATGGCATCGGTCAGACCCAGGTGAATACCAAGGTCGAGATGACGTTTGCGCGCGGACTCCGGGCGATTCTGCGTCAGGATCCCGACGTCGTGATGGTCGGAGAAATTCGTGACCTCGAAACCGCAGAGATAGCGATCCAGGCGAGTCTTACCGGTCACCTCGTGCTCTCGACGCTGCATACAAATACCGCCGCTGGTGCGGTAACCAGACTGCGCGACATGGGCGTAGAACCGTTCCTGCTGTCGTCCAGCCTGATCGGCGTGCTCGCACAACGGCTCGTACGGGTGCTCGATAATGACACGAAAGTGCCCTACACCGCCCGCGAATACGAGTGTCGTACGCTGCACGCCGACCCCGCCAATCCGCCAACCTTGTATCGTGCCGAGAATGACGACAACACCGGATTTCGTGGCCGCACCGGAATCTACGAGCTGATTGCCATCGACGACACGATGCGAACCATGATTCACGATGGCGCCAGTGAACAAAACCTCGAAAAGTACGCGCGAACGCTGACACCAAGCATCCGGGATGACGGTCAGCGGCGCGTGCTGGCCGGCGATACCACGCTGGAAGAAGTACTGCGCGTCTCCCGCGCCGACTAAGCACGCTCTTGATCAAAATAGCGGCGTACAATTGTTTCTGGTTTGGTGGCTGAGAGCTATCCATGGGCGCCTTTGAATTCGTAGCACTCGACAAGAAAGGGAAAGAGTCGAAAGGCCTGCTCGAGGGAGACACGCCCAAGCATGTTCGGCAGATGCTCAGGGAGCGCCACCTTTTGCCTGTCAGCGTCACCGAGGTCGCACGCAAGGAATCGAAGCGGCAGTCGAGTTTTTCAGTGCGCAGCGGACTATCTGCGAATGAACTCGCCCTGATTACGCGGCAATTGGCGACACTGTCCAAAGCAGGCTTACCACTCGAGGAAACGCTGTTGGCAGTCGGGCAGCAGAATGAGAACCCTCGTACCCAGAGCATCCTGCTTGGCGTCCGGTCGCGAGTCATGGAAGGGCACTCACTCGCGGACGGCCTGGCGGATTTTCCGCAGGCATTTCCAATCCTCTACCGCGCGACCGTCGCCGCCGGCGAGCAGTCCGGTCACCTCGATGCTGTCCTGGAGCGACTGGCTGACTTCACGGAATCGCGGCAGGCGTTGCAGCAGCAGGTACGAAATGCGCTGATCTACCCAATTGCACTGGTCGTAACGGCGATAGGAATTATCAGCTTCATGCTGGCCTATGTCGTACCGAAGGTCGTCTATATTTTTCAGAATTACGATCAACAATTGCCATTGTTGACGCGCATCATGATTGGGTCCAGCGACTTTATCCGTGGCTACTGGTATTTGATCATTGCTGCGATCGTCATCCTCATCTACGGTTCGCGACAGCTATTGAAACGCGATGGTCCACGACGGCAATTTCATCACGTCTTATTGCGTCTGCCTATCGTCAGCAAATTGACGCGCGGCATCAACACCGCCCGCTTCACACAAACACTGAGTATTCTTGCCGGCAGTGGTGTCCCTATTCTGGAGTCACTGCGCATCGCCTCGCAGGTTGTTGTCAACATGCCGATGCGAGAAGCAATCGAAGAGGCATCTCTTCGTATTCGCGAAGGGGCCATGATCAGTTCATCACTGGCCAGCAGCAAACTCTTCCCACCGATGACGACACACCTGATCTCCAGCGGCGAAGCAAGCGGCAAGCTCGAAGAAATGCTGTCGCGTGCAGCCACTAATCAGGAAAAGGAAGTTGACGGGCTGATCGCGACACTACTCGGCGTAATGCAACCGCTGATGGTTATCATCATGGCCGCCATTGTGTTGCTCATCGTCCTCGCTATCCTCCTGCCAATTTTCGAAATCAACAACCTGATTCGATAGCTATCTCGTAAGTCTTTGGTTTTTCTGGTTTTGGTCAGTCTGCAAATGTGCCGATTGCGTGCTTGCGTCATGTTTTTTTTCGCGGTATACAGGCTAAAAGAAGTTATGGATGACTGTGTCGAGTAGGGATTTGTAGGGTCATATCGAGGTTTGTAACTATGGGCAACGAAGTCGGTACCGAGATACCGGAAGATGATGACAATGTCGATGTTGGTAACGTGACCAATGTTGACGAAGTTGAAGATGACGTGGACGACGATGAGGTCGATGCTGACGATGATTTCTCAGACACCGTCATTCTGTCCGGCGCAAGTGAAGACGATGTCGACGATACTATTTCCACGGCCGAAATCAATGTTGAACGGTTGATTGCCGAGCTGGGCGACACCGACGAAAAGGATGCCTGCCGGAGAAAAGAAATCCGACGACGTTTGGAAGAAATGGCCGAAGAAAAATCTTTTGAGGATACGTACGCGATAGATTTTGGATCCGATTAATACACGGGTCCGTGCGAGCAGGAGTTTTTCAGCGAAAATTCCGCGATCTCACGGACAACTCTCCCAATAAATCGGTGTGATCGACCAGCTTCCTGGCGACCACATGAATAACCTTCCCTTCTTTTTGCAATTCTCCCTGCACGCCCATTAGTTTTGCGTTCAGCAGTACATCCCGCTGCTCATCAGCGATTTTTTTCCAGACGATCAGGTTACTGCAACCGGTTTCATCCTCCAGGGTCACAAAAGTGACGCCGCTCGCCGTCCCTGGCCGTTGCTTGGTAATAACCAACCCGGCAATACTGATTCTCCTGCCGGTTGGCAAAGCCTTCAGGTGCTCTGCAGTCAAATATTTAAAGGCGTTCAGATCCTCGCGGAAAAGTGCCATCGGATGACGGCCAAGGGTCAGGCCAAGGCCCTGGTAATCTGCCACGATATCCTGCCCTTCCGTGGGTCGCCGCAACATTGGCGTCGCCTCATACCGGTCCAGTGAGGCAAAAAGCGGTGTGGGTTCCTCCACCCCCGCGACTGTCCAGCTGACCTTATGCCGATGTCCGGCGAGCGATTTCAAGGCCCCGGCCCCGGCAAGTGCACTCAGCTCACGCCGATTCAGCCCGGTGCGCTCGAGTAGCTGCTGAATGCTGCGATAGGGATCTACGCGCTTCTCGACAAGTACCTGCCCTGCTACTTCCGACAGCCCCTTGACCTGCCGTAACCCCAGGCGAAGTGCCGGCTCACCATTCTCGGCGCGCTCGAGGCTGGAATCCCAAACACTCTCGTTCACATCAACGGGCCTGACCTCCACACCATGACGCCGCGCATCCTGCGTTAGCTGCGACGCCGAATAAAAACCCATCGGCTGACTATTCAGCAATGCACAGGTAAACATCGCGGGTGTATGACACTTTAGCCAGCAGGATACGTAAACCAACAACGCGAAACTGGCCGAATGAGATTCCGGAAACCCGTATTCGCCGAATCCCAGGATCTGCTGGAAAATCTGGCGTGCAAAGTCTTCCTCATAGCCACGGTCCCGCATGCCACTGATCAGCTTTTCTTCAAAAGGGCCCAGTCCACCACGACGCTTCCAGGCTGCCATCGCACGCCTCAGGCGATCCGCTTCACCCGGTGTAAAGCCCGCTGCCACCACGGCCAGTTGCATCACCTGCTCCTGGAATATGGGCACGCCCAAGGTCCGTTGCAGAACCTCCCTGACGTCATCACTGGGATACTGCACTGGTTCCTCTCCGTTTCGCCTGCGCAGGTATGGGTGCACCATGTCGCCCTGGATTGGCCCGGGACGAATAATGGCGACTTCAATAACCAGGTCGTAATAACAGCGTGGCCGCAGGCGAGGCAGCATTGCCATCTGTGCGCGCGACTCAATCTGGAAAACACCCATCGTATCTCCCTCACAGATCATGTCGTAAACTTTTCTGTCTTCGGCCGGCACAGTCGCAAGCGTGTACTCTCTTCCGTCGTAATCCCGTATCAGATCAAAACTGCGCCGAATAGCGGTTAGCATGCCAAGACCAAGCACATCGACTTTGAGTAACCCCAGGTCTTCAAGGTCATTCTTCTCCCATTGAATGACCGTGCGATCGTCCATGCTCGCATTCTCTACAGGAACGAGTGCTGACAAAGGCCCATTCGATATGACAAAGCCGCCGACATGCTGTGAAAGATGGCGAGGGAAACCCAGCAACTGTTTAACGAGGTATAACAAGCGTCTTATGAGTGGGCTCGCAGGATCAAGGCCAGCCTCTAAAACACGACTCTCATCAACTTCACTGCCATCCCACCACTGCATCGACCTGGCCAGCCTGTCGACCTGCAATCCGCTTAAACCCAGTGCCTTGCCGACATCACGCAATGCACTACGCGGCCGATAGGTAACCACCGTTGCGGCCAGGGCAGCTCTGTCCCTGCCATATTTCTGATAAATGTATTGAATGACTTCTTCGCGCCGCTCGTGTTCAAAATCGACATCAATATCCGGCGGTTCGTTACGCTCCCTGGAAATGAAGCGCTCAACCAGCGTTGCCATTCGTTCGGGGTCGACTTCCGTTATTCCAAGGCAAAAACACACCGCGGAATTTGCTGCAGACCCACGGCCCTGGCAGAGAATATGCTGGCTCCTGGCGAAAGCGACGAGGTCATACACCGTCAGAAAAAAAGGTTCGTATTTCAATTCACGAATCAGTTCGAGTTCGTGCTCAACTAACTTCGTGACCTTCCCGGGTGTGCCGGCTGGCCAGCGTTTCTGCATCCCTGCTTCGGTCAGATGGCGTAACCAAGTCGTCGGTGTTTCACCGCCTGGTACCAGCTCATCGGGATATTCATAGCGCAATTCGTCGAGAGAAAACTCAATCGATTCCGCTATGCGGAGCGTTTCCTGAAGCAGCGCGCTGGGATAGACCCTGCTAACCGTCTTTCTCGACCTGAGATAACGCTCGCCGTTGGGATATAATGAAAACCCAGCTCGATCTACAGTGACGCCTTCGCGAATGGCCGTCACAGTATCCTGTAGCGCACGACGTTCACGACTGTGCATATGGACATCGCCACTGGCGACGAGCGGCAGGCTCAATGCCTCGCTTAGGTTCTGCAGGCGCTCAAGGCGCAATCGCTCGAGCCCATCGGCCAGCAACTCCACCGCAATCCACAACCGATCGCGAAAAACATCTGTGATCCAGGCATCTTCAGTACCCAGCAGTAACTGGTTAGCGGGAACCCATAACACGAGACAATCTTTCAGTCCGTCATAAAAGTCATCGGCAGTCAGTTTGTAACACCCTTTCTCAGCTGCCCGCCTGCCACGGGTAATCAGCTCGCATAACGCCGCATAGCCGGTGCGATTTTGCGCCAACACAACCAGCTTAAGGCCACTTTCCAGGCGAAATTCAGAACCGATGATTAACTTCCTGAGGCCGCTTTCTTTTGCCGTAACGTGCGCCCGCACAACGCCGGATACTGAACATTCATCTGTAATTGCCAGTGCCTCGTAACCCAGTTTTACGGCCGTTTCGACAAGTTCCTCAGGATGAGATGCGCCTCTCAGGAATGTGAAATTGCTGATCGCATGCAGCTCGGCATATGCTGTCATCCGAACATCCCGTGTAAGTACCATTGAGATGACTCGCGGGCGCGATCCCGGTAAATCCAGAGATGCACACCGCGAGGATTACGCGCGACAAAATAATCCCTGGCAATGCCACCAGCATCCCACCAGCCGGTTTCAAGTCGCTCAGGGCCATCGAGTATTTGTAAAACGCCCTGATAACAAGGCACATCCTTTTTTGTCGCCAGTAACTTCGGTGCCTGCAACATCCACAGGGGGCGTCGTAACATCAGGCTGTTGGTGCGATGAACATCTGCCAGCACTGCCGACTCGTCAGGATGTCCCGTAAAGTTTCGATAGTCGGAAGCACTCACACAATGCGGCACGTCGTCAAACGCATCTCGTCGACGCCATGCATATTGAGGCCGATACTCCGCCACCGTCTCGACACCGTGAACGGCTTCTTTACCCATGCGCGCACAAAGACGTTCGGTGAGATGTGTAATCGACGTATTGCTTCTCTTTCGTTCCTGTTTATTGAAGGGCAGGATATCGTTTTCTGCAGTAAAACCTTGTGCCTGACCACCACTCAACTGAATCGCGATAACCGGTGCAGGCAAGGCTAAACGATCGAGTTTAATTTCAAGCAGGTCAAACCAGTGTTGCACGGCCCGATCAGCCTGCACACAACCTAACGCAATGTGCGTTGCAGGTTCCTGCAAGTGAAAAAAAATAAACTCAACATGCTGCACCACCATTTGCCGGCTTAATAAAAAGCGTTCCAGCTTCTTAAGTAATTCCTGGCAGACATTCAGAAGCAAACGGTTATCACTCTGTTCCTCATTGAGGTCGTAATCAGCGACAAAACGCTCAGGCGCCCTGTAACTGACGCGCGGGTCCGGCATGCGGCCTGTGGCACGATCAAACTCCAGCAGGCGACCAGCTCCAAAACGTTTGGCAAACCCCTGCCTTGGCAGACGCAAGGCCTCACCGACCGACGTGACGCCCATACCCTTTAATGATGTGCAGACGGCGTCTGGCCAACCAAGGCAAGTAATTGGCAAGGGACTTAATTTTCCAACCAGGTGACGTGCATCGCGAATACAAACTTTCTGCCCCGCTCGTGCTAACCAGGTAGCCGCAAGCGGTGTCGGCGCAATTGCCGCCCTGACATGAAAGCCCTGGCTCACAAAGCCCCTGACAATGCGTTCGCGCAATACTTTTATGCCGCCAAACAACCTGAGGCTCCCTGCTATCTCCAGGAGCAATAACGAAGGTGCTTCGACAGATGTAAACGCGGTAAATTTCTCAGACCATTCGGCAAGGTCTCTTAAAACGCGCGCTTCTTGATCCGGACGCCGTTCTTCAAGCCTTAATGCTGGCATGAGCGCCAATGCAGCATTGACGCTAAGTCCCGGACCGATCCCTGCCGCCCCGGCCTCTGCATTTGTCAGCAGAATCCTGCGAATGCCCTGCTCTTCCTCAAAAACTGCCGCAGGTTCTGGTGAACTGAGCACTGCCTCAAGCGGCAACATCGGCAAATAGATACACAGCCATAATTGGCGAAGTGAGCTAACAGGCGGTGGTAATGGAGATGGGCTTTTAAAATCTGTCGCCACCAGCGACAGCTGTTCAGGTGCGTGGTGCTGTTGCGCCCTGCTTTGCTCGTTCTTTAGCGAGGGAGTCGGGGTAGCTTCCCGGGAACGGGCAGATGATTTGCGTGATTTAGCCATGACGAGAACAATCCTAGGTATCCGTCATCACTTGTGAGGCAGGGGCGGACATGAATCGCGGCTAAAGCCGCTCCTACAGCCCTGCATAATCTCGCACCACGGCTGGTCGACCGCCGCGACTTTTCAAAATACCAAGATCGGTGCCGGTATCGCCTGCCTCAAGTCGAATACGCAAAGCCGCTGCCGATGGCTGTGACGAAGCCTCTAAAGCACGAAAGGCAATAGCCCAGCTTTGCCCAGCTTCTGCCGCCAGCTGCAGGCGTCGACTGGCAGCATCGTCAAGCTTAGTTGACCAGAGCAGAACTGCCGCGCAATTACCCGAGGACAGCGCCTGCTCAGCTGCCCACAAAGACTCCTGCGGTTTTTTCGGCCTGACGATTAAAACGCGGGAAAGATTGACGCCCCATTGGATAAGAGCAGGTGGATAAGGTTCGAAAGGAGGGTCAATCCAGGCAATCCAACCCGCCTCCCTGTCCTCCCGCGGCTGGCTTAAGCTTGCCAGCGCAGGCATCAGGAGTTGCAGCTCTCCAGTACCGTAATGGTCCAGCAAGATCTCAGTCAGGGCATGTTGTGGCCAGCCGCCACCGGGCAGTTGTTGATCAAGTTTGGGATAACCACTGGCAAGCCCTTGCCAGCTTAGGTCTTCCGCCTGAGCCTGCCCCCGCCAGATACGTGGATTTTTTAGCAGAGTCTCAAGCGCATCGGGCATCTAATTTATAAACTAATGGAGCGGCATGCCGTCGCGGATAACGCCAACAACAACACCTTCAATCACCATCGCCTGCACTTTCAGATCGACCTGTATCGGCTCGAAATCGTCGTTCTCAGGCAGCAACCAGACTACGGACCCATCCTGTCGGTAGCGTTTGACGGTGACTTCGTCATCAACACGGGCAACAACGATCTGTCGACTACGCACTTCAGGTGTCCGGTGCACCGCAACGAGATCGCCATGGAGAATGCCGGCATTTTTCATACTCATGCCATCAACGCGCAGAAGATAGTGTGGCTTGGGATCGAAAAACGCCGGATCGACCCGGTAATGTGCCTCGATATGCTCCTCAGCGAGAATCGGGCTGCCCGCCGCAACCCGACCAACCAGTGGCAGACCAAGCTGCTCGCGCAACGAGTCCTTAAGCTGAATCCCTCTCGAGGCACCTGGTATCAGGTCTAAAACACCCTTCTTCTGCAGCGCACGCAGGTGCTCTTCGGCCGCATTGGCGGACTTGAAACCAAGCTCCCGGGCAATCTCGGCACGCGTAGGCGGCATGCCGAACTCATTGCTAAAGTCTTGAATTAATTCGAGTATTTGCTGTTGCCGAGGGGTTAGTTGGCGCATTTAAACATACCTGTATAGATAAACAGTAGTGGTATTATATACAGCTAACTCCATTTGTAAACACAGTAGCAAAACTTTATTCGCTACTGATTTACCCAGGTCAGCGCGGCTCATTTCGACCAGCCAGAATCCATTCACCATGCTGCATTGCAGGAACGTTACTCAATCCTGTGACTAGCCACTTCAAGCGTCCCCCAACAACAAATATCGGGGTAGCAAAGATTCACGGCGACCACTCGCCGGGTCAACCGTGGTCGGCACATGGACCAAACGCACCGGACTCATGTCACTAAAGAGAGACAAACCCTAAGAAAAACAAGGAATTTCGTTGCGGACGAGGGAACTTTACGAAATAATGCGCCTGCATTTTTATCCAACAGAGGAAATTTGGACAATGATTAAGAAAGTATTGAAAGTGGGCGCTATCGTGCTCGTCCTGGGCGTAGCCTCTGGTTGCGCGAGTTCGGCAGCTATTGATGCTGCACAAGCGACTGCAGACAATGCAGCGAGAGATGCAGCAGCCGCCAAATCAGCAGCTGAAGCCGCTCGCGCCGCAGCCGACAGCGCTGCACAATCAGCTCGAAGCGCTCAGAGCACTGCAGACCAGGCGCTATCAGCAGCAACTGAAGCCCAGTCTTGCTGCGACGCCAATCGTGACCGACTGGAACGCATGTTCCAGAGATCACAGGCTAAGTAAAAAACACAGCAGGCTTATTCCGACGCCGCGCTTGTCGCGGCGTCTTTTATTTTGCGCCCTGCAATTGCCGGAATACCATCCGCACGCTCAAGTAGCTGTTCCGCAATTTCCCAGTCCAATTCTGCCGGCCGTTCATTAGTGGCCAGGACAAACTGCTGTGTCAGCGAAGTCATCGCACCTCGAACCGGTGGTGTGGAATCGACTACGACAGGCGCATCAGAATCCACGACCGCAACCTCGGAAACATCTGCGCCCGCTATTTCGTCCGGCGCCGGCGCCGGCGACATTTCCAGCGTAGGGTGAACTTCAACCACCAGCTCATCACCATTCCAGCCGATTTTGACAGGCTCGTTGATGATCCTGACACTGGTATTAAGACCCACATTTCCGAACAAGTAATCAATATCCTCCGGAAACATGCGAATGCAGCCGTGGGTGACACGCATGCCAACGCCCGATGGCCGATTGGTACCGTGAATCAGGTACCCGGGCAGACCTAAGCGCATTGCGTATTCACCCAATGGGTTCTGCGGTCCTGCAGGCACGATTCTCGGTAACGGATCGCCGTCCGCCGCGTGTTCCGCGCGAATTGATTCCGGTGGATACCATGCCGGATTCCGAACCTTGGAGATGATCGATGTTCGACCCAATGGGGTTTCCCAATCCATTCGCCCGATGCTGATGGGATAGGTCATTACAACCGCCGGCTCACCTGCTTCCGGTACCGGGTAGTAGTACATCCGGTATTCGGCGAGATTGAGTATCACCCCCTCACGCGGGCCGTGGGGCAGCACGTAACGGGTTGGCAATGTAACCAATGTGCCCTCACCCGGCAGCCACGTATCGACGTCAGGATTTGCCCGCACGATATCTTCGTAGCCAAGCCCGTGGCGCCGCGCGACATCGAGCAGCGTGTCTTCAGCACGCGCTGTGATTGTCGTCAAAGCCCCGACCACGTCGTTTCCTTCCGGCGGCAGATCATAGACCTCCGCCACTGCGCAGACTGGTAACGCTGCAAGCAGGAGTACCGTGACAAATTGCCGTGTTGTACCCATTATTGACCTACTTCTTCGCTATCGATGACTTCGGTTTCCGATTCGCTTTCGAAAAGCCACTCCTGAATCGCACTGCTTTCCAGCAATCGTTCCGGATATTTGCTTGCAGACTCAGGTAGATTGATGCCGTATGTCCTGAAGCGCAAAACAACCGGCGCATACATCGCATCAGCGATGCTGAATTTACCGAAAAGCCAGCGACCCGCAGTAGCGTAGCGGTGTTGGCAATCTGTCCAGATCTCAATAACCCGGTCGATATCCGCCGTCAAATCACTCGGAAGCGATACTCTACGCCCCATTGCGCGGCAATTCATAGGCATTGCTTCACGTAACGCGGGAAAACCAGCATGCATTTCAGCACTGATGGCGCGAGCATGCGCCCGGGACTTGTCATCAGCGGGCCATAAAGCCTTGTCAGGCCAGCGCTCAGCAATCGTTTCGGCGATTGCCAGTGTGTCCCAGATAGCCTGACCATCGAGAATCAGCACCGGTACGCGGCGCGCCGGCGATACCGCCGCAAGCGCAGCGGCAGTCGACGCTTCGTCCAGAGGAATGCGCTGTTCCTCGAAGTCGATGCCAGCTTCCCTTAGCAGAAACCAGGATCTCAGCGACCAGCTGGAATAGTTCTTGTTGCCTATGACGAGTTTCATGAAAAAACCACCTACTGCAATTCCGGGTCTATTATTTCACAAATGGAACAAGATCTGTGATTGACGAGCAGTGCAAATCAATGTGCGCGTTGACCGTCACAATTGAGGTGGGTAGCCTTGTCGCCTCATCATCACCTGCGTGACTGACAATGAAATTCACTATCGAACTGAGTGACCGTGATCTCAGGTTTTTTCGTGCGGCATTAAAGAAATCCCGTAATGCGGTTCGGCACGCCGAAGAATCGGAAATTATTGAAGCAATCGGGGATGTGCTTGCTGCAATAAAGAGCAAAAAGCCGCTGCCCGATTTCGTTTCAAAACGTTTGCCGCAGCTTGAAGCGCTCATTCGAATGTTGCAGGACGAAGAGTGGAACCTTCCAACAGGAGAACGGGAACGCTTGCTAGCGACTTTTGTATATTTCGGTGACCCTGAAGATATCGTTCCGGACGACATCCCCGTAATCGGCTATCTCGATGACATCATCATGATCGAACTGGTCATTCGCGAATTGCAACATGCGCGTGAAGCATACGATGACTTTTGTGACTTTCGTGACGCGTACGATAAAAGCTCAAAAGGAAAGCAAGATAGCGCCGCTCGCCGGGATCGAATCGACAAAAGACGACAGCAACTGCAGCAACGAATGAAACGGCGACTGGCGAAAGACAGACGGACGAAAAAATCATCAGCGGTGTGGTGATCTTCCACAACGATCTGGAATAAACACCGGCGCATGGAAGCTGATTCAGTACGCGACGAACGTCGTGTCCGACGGCAGAGAAATCTTCAGTATTTCAGCAGTACGGAACCCCAGGTAAAGCCACCACCGAATGCTTCCAGCAGCAATGTCTGGCCGCGCTTGATACGTCCGTCACGTATTCCGACGTCAAGTGCCAGCGGTACGGATGCAGCCGACGTGTTGCCATGAATTTGTACAGTCTGAATGACCTTTTCCATTGGCAGGCCAAGTCGTTTGGCTGTCGCCTGGATAATGCGTAAATTCGCCTGGTGCGGAATCAGCCAATCAATGTCGTCAAGCCCAATGCCATTTGCATCCAGCGCTTCCTGCGCGACGGTAGCCAACGTCCTGACGGCAACTTTGAAAACTTCGTTGCCACTCATCATGATTCTTGAATCACCGACACCTGCGGCGGCGAGGTTATTTGAAACGCCCACCGGATAATACAATAAATCCTTGTACTGTCCGTCAGCACCCAGGTGCGTGGAGATGATGCCGGGTTCGTCTGCAGGCTGGAGTACGACCGCGCCCGCACCGTCACCGAACAAAACGCAAGTACTGCGATCTTCCCAATCGATCAGCTTTGTGATTATCTCGGCACCGATTACAAGCGCACACTTGGTGTCGCCTGCACGAACGAACTTGTCGGCAGTGCTCAGTGCATAGATGAATCCGGTACACGCAGCTTCGACGCTGAATGCCGCGCACGCAGGTATGCCCATTTTGTGCTGCACGATCGTGGCGATATTGGGAAAAATCAGATCGGGACTCGTGGTGCCGATAACGATCAGATCGATATCGGCAGTCGTAACACCGGCGTCTTCAATTGCGATCTTCGCCGCCTCGACACAAAGATCGGAAGTATTTTCTTCTTCATTCGCAATGTGTCTTTGCTCAATGCCCGTGCGGGTCCGTATCCACTCATCGCTGGTTTCAACTAATTTTTCCAGATCGGCATTCGTCAGGATGCGCTCTGGTAAATAACGGCCGGTACCCGCAATTCTTGAATAGGTCATGCAGTTTCCTTTTGCAGCAAATTGCCGATCTGCTGCGGCACCTGGTTTGTGACTTCGACAAGCGCAGTTTCTATGGCGTGTTGAAAAGCGTGAGAATCGGCACTGCCGTGGCTCTTGATAACAATACCATTAAGCCCAACCAATGATGCGCCATTGTAGTTTCGCGAATCCATCTCAACGGAAAGGTTGGTCAAGACCGACTTGGCCAAGAATGCCTGCACCCTGGATAAAAGGTTTCGTGTAAACGCACGGCGCAGATAGTGCGACGCGAGGCCAACTGTACCCTCCATGGTTTTCAGTGCGATGTTTCCGGTAAAACCATCTGTGACAACGACATCAGCCTTGCCCGAGAATATTTCGTTGCCCTCGATGAAGCCGACGTAGTTGAGGCCGCTTTGATTCAATAGCGCCGCTCCGTCACGCACGGTTTCGTTGCCCTTGGTGTCCTCCACGCCGATATTGAGAAGCGCAACGCGCGGTCGCTCGATATTTCTGATGTCCGCAGTAACGATTGAACCCATGACTCCAAACTGAAACAGCTGAGCTGCACTGCTTACAGTGTTCGCGCCCAGATCCAGCATATGGACAGTGCCACCTATCGCGGGCAATTCGGCAATAATGGCGGGTCGATCGATACCCGGGAGCATCTTTAACACGAACTTCGCAGTAGCCATCAACGCCCCCGTGTTCCCCGCACTGACGCATGCCTGGGCGGAGCCCTCCTTGACCGCGTTTATCGCGACTCGCATTGAAGAGTCTTTCTTCTTCCGCAGCGCGTCGGCAGGCGCCTCGGACATTCCGACCACCTCAGTGGCATTCCTGATGGAAAGTCTGGGCTCATCGCCAACAATACGCGTGACATGGCCGGCAATTTCAGTTTCATCTCCAACCAGAATCAGTTCGAGACCCGCATGCTCGTCCAGAGTTCTCTTTGCCGCGCGCACGACAATCTCGGCGCCGAGATCGCCGCTCATTGCATCCAGTGATATGACGGAATTTGTTCCCACTAAATCTTTCGGTTAGCTGCCCGGTTTACCCGACAACCTGCCTGAGACAGAGAACGATTATTCTTCGTCGTCGTCAACGTCCGGCTGCGCGATGACCTGATTGCCTCGGTAGAAGCCATCCGGTGTTACGCGGTGCCGCAAATGGGTCTCGCCTGATGTGGGATCGACCGACAGTGCCGGTCCCTTAACTTTGTGGTGCGAACGTCGCATGCCACGCGTTGACGGGGTTCTGCGACTTTTTTGTACAGCCATTCCAATCTCCAGTAATGATGACTCTTTCGGTCAACATCAAATTCCAAATCCAGTCGGGCGCGAACCCGACGCTCAATTATCCACTTCTTCCATCCTCGTCCGAAGATCCGCAAACGGACGAACCGTATCCGCTTCGGCAGTCGTGGCAGAACCCGCCAGTGCAGCGCATGCATCCTCGGATTCGTGCACTGGCGCGAACGGTATCGCCATGACCAGCAACTCCTCGACCAGGTCAATCGGTCGAACCGCGTCCTCCTCGAGATCCCAGACTTCGTACTCAGTAAGACCCGCATGCGCTGTCGAATCGGCCGAAGAACTAACAAGAATCGTCCTTATTGGTGTCAGAAGGTCAAATTCGAACACGGCAAGACATCGTTGGCATATTGCCGTGATCGTCGCCGCTGCGCGGCCCTCGACCGCCAGTATCCCGGCCTGGCCATCCAGCCAGGAAAACGCGAGTCTAATATCAACCGGCGCTGCCCGCCATTTCAGCGACAGTCCTGGCTCCGTTTCCGCAGCCAGCTCCGTCTCGATGATAGCGCTCAATCGTGCAAGATCACCAATTTTCCCTTTATACTCAATACCTTGACCTAATTCTGCCAGTTCTTTGGGCAAGTAGCGGTCGAAGATTGGATTCGCCATGGCGGGCGCATGATAAGGAGGTCAAAGGGCAGTGTCAAAGTTTGGCGCAGGTTAACCGGGAACTTTTGTTGAATGACCGCCGCCTAACAGGGTTACACTTAACAAAAAACCACAACATACTGATTACATATGCAAAATCCATCCTCTCCCCAGATTCTGCTGGCCTCGAGCTCACGTTACCGGCAGGGACTCCTGGACCGGTTCCTCGACGACTACGAGAGCATTGCCCCCGGGGTCGACGAGACCGCCGAAGAAGGCGAAGAACCGGCAGCACTGGCCACCCGACTCGCCCGCATCAAGGCGGAGTCGGTATCCAGCACGAATCGGGACGCACTCGTGATCGGCGCGGATCAGCTCGCGGTATTGGAAGACACCGTGCTAGGTAAGCCGGGCGACCATCAGAAAGCGGTGGAGCAGTTACTGGCGGCCTCGGGCAAGGCGTTGAGTTTCCTGACAGCAGTCTGCGTACTCGATCCCATATCACGACGCCGTTACGAGCACACAGACAGAACGACGGTAAGGTTTCGTCAGTTCGACCGACGCCTGGCGGACAACTATTTGCACCACGACAAGCCTTATGATTGTGCCGGTAGTTTCAGGATTGAAGGTGCCGGTTTCGTCCTGTTCGAATCGGTGACGACGGACGATCCTACTGCGTTGATCGGCCTGCCCATGATCTGGCTTGCCGGCACACTGAAAGAGTTAGGTTATCTGCAGCCCTGACTTAATATTTGGAATCAGCCCGGGCAAATCGCGGCTGAAGCCGCTTCTACGTTATCGGTTCGCGACGTGGGAGCGGCTTCAGCCGCGATAATTCAACGCTTCCCGCGGCGTACTCGATTCTGCTTCTGCCTTTTGCGAGCACCTGCATCCTGGCCGGAGCGAGACTCCCGGTCCTGCATCTTTTTGCTACCGCCACGAATTCTTTGTAGAAAACGATCCAGGTCCTCAGGCAAAGGCGCAGTGAAGTGCAGCTCATTGCCGCTATCGTCGGGAAAAGCTATCGACTGTGCATGCAGGAAAAGTCGCTTTAGCCCGAATTTCTTCGCCGTGGCGTTGGCCGCGGCATCGCCGTATCGATCATCGCCAAGGATTGGATGGCCCGTGTGTAGGGCGTGAACCCGAATCTGATGCGTACGACCAGACTGCGGCTGGCATTGCATCAGGCTGTACTGACCAAAAGTACGGGACAATCGAAACATCGTCTTTGCAGACTTGCCTCCACCGCTCACGACGACATGTCGTTCGCCATTCTTGCGATGCTCAACCAACAACGGTACATCGACCAACTGCTCACCAAACTGCCAGTCGCCCGCTACCAGGGCCAGATAGTTTTTCTCCACCGTGCCAAGTCGAAACCGTTCGTGCAGTTCGCGCAGCGCACTGCGCTTCTTGGCGAAGACCAGGCATCCCGACGTTTCGCGGTCGAGCCTGTGCACCAGGGACAGGTCGCGGCACTCGGGCCGGGCCTCACGCATCAGCTCAATCGCGCCATGACTGATGCCGCTTCCGCCATGGACCGCCAGACCACTCGGTTTATTGACAACCAGAATCCGCTTGTCCTCGAAAATGATCTGGTCTTCGAGGCTGGCTATCCGCCCCGGAGCCGCTGCGCCGGGCCCAGAATTGATCCTTGCCGGTGGAATTCTCACTTCGTCACCGTCAACCAGGCGGTAGTCGGCGCGGACCCGACCACCATTCACGCGCACCTCTCCCCGCCTTAGGATTCGATACAGGCGGCCTTTTGGCAGGCCCGGCAACTCACGCCGCAGGAAATTATCGATCCGCTGACCCGCCAGGTCGGGATCAATGCGGACTTTGCGCACGCCCGTTTGCCGGGCGTCGTTATGTGACGGAGTGCTGGGATTCATGAATGGCAACTTATTTTAATTGGCTCAATGACTTAATTCGCGTTGCCGGAGCCGGCAGCTATGCTATATTACCTGCCCGTGACGGCATTTGGGCAAATTTACCCGCCGCACGAACGGCTTTTCTGCCCGATTTCAACAAGCATTGCGAATTTGTCAATCGGGCGCATAAAGCAATTTTTCAATTCATTTCTGGCCTCGCTGGTTCGAGACCAGATTCCACGGTAGCAAGCACGGTAATCCGGCGAGCGCCGATGCGGCTTGGCCGCAGGGTATAAATGATCAGTTTTTTGCTGGGCCTGATGAACACAGATCAGGGCCACTCGATGTCAGTAAATTTGAGCGCAGACACTCGCTGTCTTCCGCTCCACTTTGCATTCCCCTGCTCCGCCGCCTCGCTCTCATTGAGCCAACCCTGCCTGCTGCCCGCGAAAGATCAAAAAGAAGGGCACCATGAAAAGAATGTTAATCAACGCAACTCAGGAAGAAGAGTTGCGCATGGCGATGGTCGATGGCCAGAGCCTCTACGACCTCAACATAGAATTACCGGCAAGCGAACGTAAGAAAGCTAATATCTACAAAGGGCAAATCACCCGTATCGAGCCCAGTCTCGAGGCGGCCTTTGTCAATTACGGTTCTGAACGCCACGGCTTCCTGCCGCTAAAGGAAATATCCCCCGAATACTTCGTCAAAGAGCCTGGCTCCGGCAAACCGAATATCAAGGACGTTCTTCGTGAAGGTCAGGATATTGTCGTCCAGATTGACAAGGAAGAGCGCGGCAACAAGGGCGCGGCACTAACCACTTATGTCAGCCTTGCAGGTCGCTTCATTGTATTGAAGCCCAACAAAGCCCGATCGGGCGGCGTCTCACGCCGCATCGTCGGCGAAGACCGCGATCTGGCGCGCAAATCTCTGCGCGACGTCGACGTACCGAATGACATGAGTGTCATTCTGCGCACGGCGGGAATCGAGCGTGCAGGCGAAGAACTGACCTGGGACATGGAGAACCTGCTTTCTGTCTGGGAAGCGATCAAAAAAGTCGTTGTCGAGCGCGAATCGCCATTCCTGATTTATCGTGAAAGCAATGCGGTTGTCAGGGCACTACGCGACTATCTCACAAACGAGATTGGCGAAATCCTGATTGACGATGACGCTACCTACCAGGAAGCAAAAGAATTTGTAGAGCAGGTCATGCCGCATAACCTGCGTAAGTTGAAGCACTACACAGATTCTGTACCGCTTTTCACCCGCTATCAGATTGACTCGCAAATCGAGTCAGCATTTGCGCATTCCGTAAACCTCCCATCGGGCGGAAGCCTGGTTATTGACCATACGGAAGCGCTGGTATCGATTGATATCAACTCCGCTCGTGCGACCAAGGGCGGCGACATCGAAGCTACCGCGCTCAACACGAATCTGGAAGCGGCCGACGAGGTCGCACGCCAACTGCGTCTGCGTGATCTCGGCGGCCTGATCGTGATTGATTTTATCGACATGGGGCCGCAGCGAAATCAACGGGACGTCGAAAATCGACTTCGCGATGCGGTTCGCCAGGACCGCGCACGCGTGCAGCTGAGTAAGATCAGTCGCTTTGGCCTGCTTGAAATGTCACGACAACGGCTGCGTCCGTCACTGGGCGAGTCAAGCTATCTCGTCTGCCCGCGATGTTCAGGCATTGGCAACATTAGAAGCGTGGAATCGCTCGCGCTTGCCATCCTGAGAATTATTGGCGAGGAAGCGCGTAAAGAACGAACCGCCAAAGTCATCGCACAATTGCCTATCGAAGTGGCAACTTATCTTTTGAACGAAAAACGTGACTGGGTACAGAGCCTCGAGTCGCGTCACGATACGCAGGTGATACTGGTTGCAAATCCGGCGCTCGAAACGCCGCACTTCCAGGTCCGGCGCGTTCGTGACGATCAGGTCGATCTTCCGGAGAACGTCGGCAACAGCTTCATGCTGGTGGAATCCGAAGACGAACCGGAAATCACACAAACGATGCAGGACAAGAAAGCCGCAGAGATTGCCGCAATTACCACGGTCGTTGCCACGACACCTGCTCCACCACGACCGGAACCGGTCGCAGCAGAAAAGTCGGGGCCGGGTCTTTTGGCTCGACTCGCGGGATTCTTTGGGGGATCTGCGGAGGAACAAGAGCCGAAGAAGAAACAACCCGCTCAGACGCGCGGCAAGTCACAGTCCGACAGCAGACGACGTGGCGGGCAAAGAAACAAGACGCGCGGCGATTCGCAACGCCAGGGTAGCAACAAGAGTCAACAGCGCCAGAAGCAGACGACGGCCAAAAAACGCGGCAAAAAGGCTTCGGGTAATGCGGCAGAACGAAAGGCGGATCACAGCACAGCCAAACAGGGCAATACCGAGCGAGAATCCGGGCGCGGCGATGAGCGTCAGAATAGTCAGAGTGATACTCGGCAAACCGCCAACAAGCGCCGCAGTCGTGGCGGGCGCCGCAGGCGGCGTGGTCAGGATACGACCGATAACACCGAGAATCAGTCCGCTAACCAGCAAAATGAGCCACAGACCGGGCAACAGGCATCGACTCAAACTGGACCCGAAGCAGAAAAGAAACCCGCCCGACGTCCAAGACGATCGAAATCAGAAACGACGGCAAAAGATGCTGCCGCACCCGAGTCATCTGTAGCGTCCGTTAAGGATGCGCCGCCAAAACAAGCGCAGCGAGCGCCACGGAAAAAGGTCGCCGCTGCAGGCAAGGCAGAGAAGAAAACGCCTGGCAAGGCGGAGGGCAAGAAAGCGCCAAAGCTTGAGGTTGTGAAATCCGAACCTGGCGCGACTCTGACCCAGGTAGAAACGAAGGTGCCGCCAGCAGAGAAATCCGCAGCCGACAGGGTTGAACCGAAGCCCGCTGCAGCGCCGACACCGCTCACTCAAGTTCAGACCAAGAAGCCAAGCAGGGCGAAGTCGGAATCTCCCAGCCCGGTTCAAACCAAGAAATCAGACTCGGCGAAGTCGGAATCTCCCAGCCCGGTTCAAACCAAGAAACCAGACTCGGCGAAGTCGGAATCTCCCGGCCCGGTTCAGACTCAGAAATCAGACTCGGCAAAGGCAGAATCTCCCAGGCCGAAGCCGACTCGGAAATCAGACTCGGCGAAACCCGTTTCCGGAAGACAGCCTGGAGCGGAGAAACCCGCAGCAGTGAAGTCCGTTCCGTCGCAGGAGTCAAAGAAGCCAGCAAGACCTGCCGGTTTCGACGATACGCAGCCGGAATTGACGATCATCAAACCACCGAAACCCGCAAAGCCGAAGAAAGTCGCAGAGGCTGGAAATGGCGAAGCGAAACCGGTCTCAAAACCAGAAGTGGTCGCAACTGCCAAGTCAGTGGAACCCAAACCACAGGAAAAGCCTGCTGCCCGCTTGCTACCATGGGAACCGGAAGGCGGCCCAACGCCGACAGACAAAGACTGATTAAGCGTAACGGATCGTCGCAGGCGCGGCGATCCGGTTAGAGGTCTCGCCTGATCTCTGCGAGCAAGCCTTGTGCGGCATCTTCAACCAGATCCAGGACACGCTCGAATCCGGCGAGTCCACCGTAATAGGGATCGGGTACTTCGGTCAAAGTCGAGGCTGCAGCGAATTCGAGGAATAGCCGCAGCTTGCCGTGATGATCGACGTCCGCAGACTCGCGAAGCTTAGCGAGATTGTCCTCGTCCATCGCGATAATGTAGTCAAATGCCGCAAAATCTGTTTCGACTACCCGTCGGGCGCGAATCCCCTTGAGCGAAAAGCCGCGTCGATCTGCTGCCTCCATGCCACGTCGATCCGGAGATTCGCCTGTGTGATAGGCGTGCGTCCCGGCGGAATCAACGTGAATCCGATCCTCAAGACCGGCGTCGCTGACCAGCTTGCGAAACACGCCCTCCGCTGTTGGAGAGCGACAAATGTTGCCCATACAGACAAATAAGATAGAAACTTTTTCTTCCTGCTCAGGCATTTACGGTACTTTCTTCAACTCAAACATTACGTAACTCAGACTGCCGACCACCAGTCCATTGATCAGAGTATTTTCGGGGTCGGTGTTCACCCGTACACTTCAGGCGCGCATTCTACAGAGTTTCACGCGCTCATGACCGCGTATAAGTTTTTTTGGACACTGGCCGGAAAGGAGGGTTCCTGTTTTGACCGGCTGCGCACATTGCGCCATTGTCCGGGCCTGTTATCTTGCTCAATCCTGGCGTGCGTCGCCAGAAGATTAAAACGCGCCAACGAACCTGCCGCACCGATTTTGCACTGCCGGCAACAATGGAGAAGACTTGATGAGTTTCGAATTCGAGATCCCGGACGTCGTGCAAATCGACGGCGTCGACGGCTCACCCCAGCCGCGACCCATGCACGTCGGCTCAGAGAAGGAACGGCAGGAAGAAGTCGCAAAAACGGCTGGCATGCCAATTACTGAATTTGAAGGAAAAAGTAACCCTTACATCGACTACGAGAGTATCGACTTGCTGTTAAGCCTGCAGCATCCGCGATCCGAAGGGTACGACGAAATGTGTTTCATCATCATGGGACAGGCCAAGGAACTGCTGTTTAAGGCAGCATACTTCGAGCTGTACAACGCACGAGCGCGAATTCGTGATGACGACCTGCCCAACGCCACCGTGTTACTGGACAGGACCAAGAAGATTACAAAACAAATCGTCGGATTCTGGGATGTCCTGTCGACAATCTCTACCGATGGATTCAACCAGTTTCGCGATTACCTCGACGTAGCTTCTGGCCAGCAGTCCTTCATGTATCGGCATGTCGAATTCATCCTGGGAAACAAGAGAGAAAAGATGTGTTCTGTTCACAAGAACGTGCCACACGTCTATCCCGCTATCAAAAGGAATTTCGAGTCACCCAGCATCTACGATGAGGTTATTCGGTTGCTCGCAAGGCGGGGCCACGAGATAGCACCGGAGTGCCTGCACAGGGACTGGACCGAAACGTACAAGCCTCACCGCAGCATCGAATTGGCATGGCTTGATGTCTATCGTGATGCGAGCCCCAATAATGATCTGTACGTGCTCGGCGAGAATCTGACCGAGCTCGCGGATCTGATCTCACAATATCGATGGCGTCACTTCGTCAGCGTCGAACGAATTCTGGGCTTCAAGCCCGGCACCGGGGGGTCTGCAGGCGTCGGCTGGCTCCGCAACATAGTCGACCATCGGTTCTTCCCGGAACTCTGGACCATTCGAAGTGAGCTGTGAACAGCCGATGAGCAGGAACGATCTCCTCGATTCTACGCGTCGCCGGACAGCTGTCGCATTCGCGGTGCTCCTCGTGTTAGCCGGATGCGGTGCCCCGGACGACCCGGCACAGGACACTGAACATGCCCTGACAAATAGCGCGCAGCCGCCAAATGTCCTGTTCATTGTTGCAGACGATCTCGGCTACACGGATCTCGGTATTTACGGCAGCGAGATCGAGACACCGAACCTGGATCAATTAGCCCGCAATGGCGTCATGTTCAGCAATTTCTACACGGCCCCGACATGCTCTCCAACCCGCGCCATGCTGCTCTCGGGAGTAGACAACCACCCGGCAGGTATGGGCAGCATGTACAGGGAAATTGCACCTAACCAGGTTGGAAAACGAGGCTACGAAGAACATTTGCATAGGCGGGTCGCAACCATTGCCGAGTTGCTCGGTGATGCGGGCTACCACACGTATATGACGGGTAAGTGGCACCTGGGATATCGTGACGACAACAGTCCCGCTGCACGTGGTTTCGAGCGTTCATTCGCGTCATTGGCTGGAGGCGCCGGGCATTTCGACATGCTGCCGATGGTGGGGCCGGGGAAAGCGCCCTATCGCGAAGACAATGACATGGTGGATGAACTCCCGGAGGATTTTTATACGAGCCGTTTTTTCACCCGGAAAATGATCGATTACATCGACAGCAACCGCGACGACGGTCGTCCATTTTTTGGCTACCTGGGGTATACGGCGGTTCACTGGCCACTGCAGGCACCAGAGGAATCAAGGACGAAATTCCGGGGTCGCTACGATGATGGATACGATGTTCTGCATGCGCGGCGCGTCGCAAGGCTCAAGGAACTTGGCCTCGTGTCAGAGACGATCGAGGCCTACCCGCGATTGGCAGAGGAACCGGCGTGGGCGGACCTGAGTGTCGAGCAGCAGAAGCGGGAAGCGCGCTTGATGGAAATTTACGCGGCGATGGTCAGCGACATCGATACCTACGTGGGTGAACTAGTCGCATACCTGAAATCTGTCGATGAATTCGACAACACCTTTATCGTATTTCTGTCGGATAACGGTGCAGAGGGCCATCCTCTCGGCACATCGATCGGCGCCGTCGCCCGCTGGCTCGAGGTATGTTGCGACAACAGCTACGAGAACATGGGCAACCGGGACTCGTTCCTGTGGTACGGGGCAAGCTGGGCTCGTGCGAGCGTCGGACCCTGGCGAATGTTCAAGGGTTTCACCTCCGAGGGCGGTATCCGTTCGCCCGCGTTCATTCACTATCCGGAGTTTTCCGCGGCCCAGGTCAACAACGAGCTGGTGACCGTCAAGGATGTCATGCCGACCGTTCTCGACCTTGTCGGCGCCGCTCATCCCGGAACGGCGTACAAGGGCCGCGAAGTAGTGCCAATGTCCGGAAAATCCATGCTGCCAATGTTGCGCGGCGAGTCCGAAGTGACCCATGAACCTGACGAAGCCATTGGCTGGGAGCTTTTCGGCAAGACCGCGATCCGCCAAGGGGACTGGAAAATCATTCAGGAACCTGACGACGACTTCTGGACCGCGCGCGATCCGGTCGCGGAAGCGTATCAGTGGAGGCTATTCAATCTTGCAGAGGACCCAAGCGAGCTCAACGACGTCTCTGGCCAGAACCCCGGGAAACTCCAGGAGATGATCCGACTGTGGGACGAGTACGCGGAGCGTAACGGCGTCATCATCCCAAATCAGGTAATGGGGTACTGACCAGACGATTCCTTCTATAGAATACGCGCCATGTCCGGCCGCCCGCTTCTTGTAATTCCATTCATCTTCATCCTCGGCCTCGCGATTATGCCCAAGGCCACGCTCGCCCATGGCAGCGTTACGCCGGATGCCGACCTGTGCATCATTCGAATCGGCTATTACCGCGCGCACTTCAAGATCTATCTGCCACAGTCGCGGGGGCACAATGAATATTGCGAGGATATCCCGGGTACGGGTACGGCGACGTTTGTCATGGAATACGAACATAGCGGCCTTGGCAATGTTCCCATCGACTTTCGCGTCATTCGCAATGTGACTGGAAAAGGCGTGTTTACGATCCTGGAAGACGTCGAAGAAATCGACAATCTGGATGACGTAACACTGTTCCATTATCCGGCAACCATCCAACCTGATGTCTTTACCTACTTGTTTCCTTTCAACGAGCAAGGTGAATTTGTTGGCATCGTCACGGTACAACAAGCCGACACCGGCGAGATTTACACCGCAGTTTTTCCCTTCGAGGTCGGTTTCGCAGGTGTGCCAATCTGGATCTGGTTCATCGTTGGCGCTATCTTTCTGCAGCTTAATTTTCTATGGATGAATGGATCGATCGCACGCTGGCGCAAACATCTCGCCGAGCGTGCTGAAGCGGAGCCTGCTCGTGCGTAACCGCGTGACAACCACGCTGCTCTTGCTCGTTTGCCTGTCGGTTGCAGCATATGCCCAGGAAGAGGATGTAACAGAATCCTGGCCGACTCGATCCGGCTACTACAAGGTAAGTTACACGAGCGAACTGTCTCCGGTGACTATCAATAAGATTCATCGCTGGATTTTCCATGTCGTGGACTCCACTGGCGAACCGTTAAGTAATGCAACGATCAGCATTACTGGTGGAATGCCGGAGCACAATCATGGGCTGCCGACCAGCCCGCGAATGACAGAATCACTGGGTAACGGAGACTACGTGCTCGAGGGAATGCGCTTCCATATGAGCGGCTACTGGGAACTGACTGTTACCGTCGAAGCCGACGGCCGTCGCGATACCGTGGTGATTTCCCTGACAATATGACTGCGGGTAACAGAAACAAAATAGTCGCGGTGGTTGCAATCGCACTGGTGGCATCTGCATGGTGGCAGTTGGGTCCTCGCAACCCCGCCGCATGGACTGAAAGCGACCTGGTCGTGCTGCAGTCACTGTCGCTCGAAAACCTGCCCGCCCTCCCTACCGATCCGTCCAATGCGGTCGCTGATGATCTCCGCGCCGCAGAACTTGGCCACAAGTTATTCTTCGATACGCGACTCAGCGCGAACGGTGCAGTCTCGTGCGCTACCTGTCACCAACCGACGCGGCGCTTCTCCGACGGCTTCCAGAAAGGCCGGGGCATAGGCCTGTCAGGGCGCAACACACGCAGCATCGTTGGCTCTGCTTATAGCCCCTGGCAGTACTGGGATGGCCGGCGAGATAGCCTATGGGCTCAGGCGCTTTCCCCACTCGAGGATCCGGCAGAGCACGGCGGCAACCGGATGCAGTTCGCCCGCTTCATTTCCGTTGAGCCAGGGTATCGCGCGGAGTACGAAGCATTGTTCGGCAGTCTGCCCGATTTTTCTGACGGAAGTCGATTTCCCGAAGCAGCAGCGCCGCTGGATGATCCCGTCATGGCTGCCGCATGGAATTCGATGCCTGCCGAAGACCAGCACCGAGTCAATACGGTTTTTGCCAACATAGGCAAAGCGATAGCGGCATATGAAAGACTGCTGCTGCCCGCGCCTTCACGATTCGACGAGTACGTGAACACCTTGATAAACGGTGACGCTGATGAGGCAGAGTCTCTGATGACTGCTGAAGAAATTCTCGGTCTGCAATTATTTATCGGAAAGGCACGCTGCACCGAATGCCACAATGGACCCCTGTTTACCAACAACGAATTTCACAACACCGGCGTTCTGTCTTTTCCTGGCGAAGTACCGGATCGAGGGCGCACGGACGGACTAAAAAAGGCGCTTGCCGATCCATTTAACTGCGCCGGCAACTACAGCGACGACTTGAGCAGGCGGTGCGACGAATTGACCTATGTGCGGAGTGGCATCGAACTCCTCGGTGCAATGCGTACGCCCTCGCTGAGAAACCTTGGCGGAACCGCGCCCTACGCACACAAAGGCCAGCAGGCAACGCTGGCCGAAGTCATAGATCTTTACAACGAAGCGCCGCTTGCGATGATTGGGCACAACGAAGCCGAAGAAAAACTGTATTTGAGCCGCCGCGAACGACGCCAGCTCGAGGCGTTTCTGAACGCACTTGACGCACCGCTGGCAACAGCGGAAGAGTGGCTCGGACTGCCCCGGTAATCTTTACCGCAAATGACGTTCGGCGCTTTCGAGATCTTCTTCGGTGTCAACGCCGGGACCCGGGAGAACTGACGGGATACCAACCTTGATCTTTAGCCCTAAGCTCAATGCGCGTAATTGCTCGAGTTGTTCGGAGATTTCCAGGGGTGACTGGGCTGCGGCTACGATTTTCTGCAGGACTGAATTGCGATAGGCGTAAATTCCATGATGGTGTAACGCAGACTGTCGAGCCAGATCACTATTGGCCGCGGACCTCGAGTAGGGAATCGCTGCGCGGCTAAAGTACAGAGCAAAACCTTCATCATCCACGACGGCCTTTACGACGTTGGGATTCTCGAAGTCTTCCCGCGATTGTATGGGTGAGGCAAGCGTCGCAACATCGGCTCGGTCGTCGTCCAGCAATGCTGCACACTGATCGATGAGTTGTGGCGGCATCAGCGGCTCATCACCCTGCAAATTGACGATAATGCTGTCGCTGGTCCAGCCAAACTCGCGAGCGACCTCGGCGAGACGGTCAGTTCCGGACTTATGTGCCCTTGATGTCATGCAGCATGTCGCGGAGAAAGCATTTGCGGCAGCCGCAATCCGCTCGTCGTCGGTGGCAATCACAACGTCAGAGGCAGCACTTTCGGTGCCACGCTCATACACGTGCTGCACCATCGGCTTGCCACCGATCAGTCGCAGCGGCTTGCCGGGGAGACGCTCGGACGCGTAGCGAGCTGGAATGACAACGACAAACTCAGTCATGACGCGGTCGACTCTGCTTCGATACTGCGGAGCACCAGTTCCAGCAGCATATCGCCTTCCTCGCCTTCAAATTCGACCTCCACTTCGACACTCCAACACTGCGCTGCCTCGGGGAACCGACACTTGACGGCATCCTTGCTGGTCATGATGACGGGAAGGTTGTCGTCAAACGTGACGTCACTTGGAGAGATCTTCGCATGATCCGGAAGTGGATGTCGCTTCACGATCATCCCATAGGATTCGAGCAAGCGAAAAAAACGATCGGGATTACCAATGCCTGCGATCGCATGCACTTTTCGCGCCGCGAAATCCGCCAGGTCGGCAGTCTCGGCGTTATCCAGTCGCCGAATCGCGACCGGCCTGAGCGAAAAGTGTATCGGTCGTCTGTCGGATGCCTGCCGTAACTCACTGCCTGGCCGCGTCACTCGTCTTTGCACGACGACCTTGTCCACAGACTCAAGGCGTGCTGGCTTTTCCCGTAGCGGTCCCGCCGGCAGAAGCCGTCCATTACCGAACCCTCGATGGCCGTCAATGACGGCAATTTCGAAATCACGTGACAAGCGATAGTGCTGGAGACCGTCGTCCGCAATGATGACATCGGCGCCTAGTTCAATCGCCCGGGTCGCAGCGGCTATGCGGTCCGGATGCACAACAACATGACATCCGCTTTGAGTGGCCAGCAGCACCGCTTCGTCACCAACGACGGCAGGATCACTCTGCGGCGTCGCCTCCACAGGGTCGGCACCGACATTCCCGCGATAACCGCGACTGACGATACCGGGCGAGAATCCACGCGCTTTCAGCGTACTGGCAAGCCATATCGTGAGAGGCGTCTTACCAGTGCCGCCGGCCGTAATATTCCCGACCACGACGACCGGCACTCCAACCGATTGCGATTGAAGAATCTTGTGTCGATACAGCAAACCACGGCATCTGATGACGGCGGCGTAGAGCCAGCTAAGGGGCACAAGAATCCAGACCAGCGGCGAATCCCCGTACCAGATTTTCGCAACCCAGTTGTCTTCTGTTCGGCTCATCGGTACTTGTTAATCGGCCGGGTACCCGGAACACTCATGCACTGTTAGCCGCTGCCTGGTTCTGGTTCTGCTTCGCTGAACTGCATTCGATAGAGGCCTTCGTATTGCCCACGTGCTGCCATTAATTCTTTGTGAGTACCGGATTCGACAATCCTCCCCTGATCCAGAACGATGATCTGGTCCGCATTCTCGACTGTCGACAATCGATGCGCGATTACCAGGGTCGTCCGATTAGTCATCAATTTATCAAGCGCTTCCTGAATACGCCGTTCCGATTTCGTATCAAGTGACGACGTTGCCTCATCCAGTATCAGCACAGGTGCATTCTTTAGCAGTGCACGACCAATTGCGATTCGCTGCCTCTGTCCACCTGATAGAAGAACGCCCCGATCGCCTACGTTGGTTTCGAATCCATTCGGCATGTCCTTAACAAAGTCAATAATATGTGCCGCTTCCGCTGCTTCAAGAATTTGTGACCGACTGCAATTGCGCAGCTCTCCATAGGCCAGGTTGTTTTCGATGGAGTCATTGAACAGCACAATATCCTGGCTGACGAAACTAATATTCGAACGCAAACTGGACAGTTCGTAGTCCAGCACGGAATGATCGTCCAGCAGAATCTCTCCGGAGACCGCGTCATAGAATCTCGGCAGCAGACCCGCAAGTGTCGTCTTACCGCTACCCGAATGACCGACAATCGCAACCGTTTTTCCTGCTTCGACCTTCAACGACACATTCTTCAAAACCGGAGACTTGTCGCCGTTGTAAGAAAAACTTACATCGCGAAACTCGACCGTGCCGTGCACGGTGTCTGGCGCATAGCTACCGCTGTTAACTTCATCGGGTTCGTCGATTATTTTGAACAGGCTGTCACCTGCAGCAATGCCGCGCTGCAGAGTAGCGTTGATATTATTGATGCGTCGCAGTGGCTGCATCATCAGCATCATTGCGCCGAAAAAAGACATGAAACTGCCAGGCGAGAGATTTCCGTTTACCGATTCAACACCGGCCGCATAAATGACGCCGGATACGCCAATGCCGAAGATGACCTGCGTAACCGCGACACCAAGAGATCGTGAACGAATCAGCTTCAGGTTTTGCCGGCGATTCCATTCATCGACATTGACCAGCCGCTCCATCTCGTAGTCGTGGCCGCCAAAAACCTTGACGACCCGATTGCCTGTCAACACCTCATCGGTCACCTGTGCTACCTCACCGACCGAGTCCTGAATCCGGTTGCTGTAACGCCTGAACGCCTTGCCAAGTAGCTGAATGAATATCGCGATTATTGGCAATAAAACCGCAACGAACAAAAACAGGCGCTGGCTTTGGTATAGCATCAGGCCTATTGACACGATCACCGTTAATGAGTCGCGGACCAAAACCGTAACGACGCTGGTGACCGATTCGGCGACCATCTCGACGTTGTAGGTCATACGCGACAACATGGGACCCGTCGAGTGCGTCTCAATGAAACGTGACGGAAGCGTCAGGAATTTGCCAAATACATCGCGACGCAAGGCGCTGATCACGCTGCGACCGATCCAGCCCAGAGATGCCTCTGTCGCGAAACCAGCGAAACCCCTGATAATGAAAACTGCGATAAACGCCAGCGGCATCCACCGAGATGTTTCAAGATTGTGAGCGACCAGGGTATCGTCCATCAGGGGTTCAACGAGCCACACCATGCCACCCTCGACGGCCGCGGTCGCCGCCATGGCAAAAATAGCGATTCCCCCGATCAGCTTGTGTGGAACAACATAGCCCCACAACCTGGCATAGACCTCCTTCGCCCGCGGATTGAGCTTGCTAGCCACGTATCGTCACTGTTCCGTAGGATCATTGATCGTTGCAATACTGATGCGCGTAAAGCCCAGTTTGCCCGCGACATCCATAGCCGTCACTACGTGTTGATGTCGAGCATTGGCGTCTGCGCTGATGGTCAGCGGTAGACTCGCGTCGCCTTCGGAAACTGTCTGTAAAGCATTGCGAATCGTTTCCGGACGGCTGTTGACCAGCTCACGGTTGTTGACGAGATACGTGCCCTGCTCCGTAATCATAATGTCAATCTGCCGCGGTGGTTGCTCTACGACGGATGAACTGTCGGCCTCAGGCAAACGAATGGAAATCTGTGATTGCTTCACAAAACTCGTCGAGACCATAAAGAAAATCAACAACAGCAAAACGACATCAATCAATGACGTCATGTTGACTTCCGGCTCCGCCTTGGCGCGAAGACTGAGTTTCATTTCTTCCCGCCGGTTCTTGGTTCTTTGTCTTGCCGACGGTGCAAAGCTTCTACGAGCTTGATGGCTTCTTTCTCCATCTCGACGACCAGAAAGTCGATCCGATTGCGATAGTAGCGGTAACCAATGAGCGCCGGGATAGCAACCGTCAGTCCCGCGCCAGTCGTAATCAATGCCTCCGCAATTCCACCCGCAAGTACTGTTGGGTCACCAACACCGTGTGTCGTGATGGCGGTGAACACCTTGACCATGCCAATCACTGTGCCGAGGAGCCCGAGCAATGGTGTTATGGCGGCAATGGTGCCAAGCGTGTCCAGGTAGCGTTCGAGTTCGTGGACGACGTGCCTGCCGGTGTCCTCGATGCTGTCCTTCATAATGGCGCGCTCGCGGTCCCGATTGATCAATCCGGCAGCAAGGATCTGCCCCAGGGGCGATCCCTGGTGAAGTGTCTGGATCTGGCTCTGATCAAGTGCGTCACGCTTCACCCATCCCCACACCTTGCTGGTCAGGTCTTCCGGAATAACGCGCTTCAATTGCAGGGTCCAGTAACGCTCAAGGACGATCCCCATCGCGATTATGGCGCAAAGGATGATTGGCGCCATCAACCAGCCGCCAGCTTTAACGATTTCAACCATCTACAGACACTCAAGCGAAAAACGGAATATACAGTGACCGGCCGGAAAATTCCTCAGTGGTGGCTGCGCTCACGGGATGTCGTGCCAGTATTTCCTCGATTCGAGTCGCTCACGATGGACAGCCCCCGGCGGCGCTCCGGCACAGAGTCGCTGCCAGACTGAACCGGAGGTGGCCGTATTCAATACCGTGGCGCCCACCGATTCCCAACGTGCGACGACTTCGGCCTTCGGAAACCCCCAGCGATTGTCGAACCCGGCTGTGACGATTGCGACCTCGGGACGTGTCACCTGCACGAGGGGCAACGTTGAAGACGTTCGACTGCCATGATGGGGCACGACAACAACCGTGCTGCGGCGGACTGATCGCCGGTATTCGAGCAGCTTTTCTACCGGGGACTCGATATCTCCGGACAACAGCAAGCGGTGCTCGCCCATAGCGATCTCAAGCACGCACGACGCGTTGTTTCGGGTCCACGGAGCACGGAGTCGCGGGTGAAGAATCGAGTATGTGGCGCCATCTGCCTGCCAGGCAATGCCGGCAACACAGCGAGTCTGCCGTGCATTGATGCCAGCAACCGCTTCGCCAACCATGATTCGCTGGACTGGCATAGCGGCGAGTATGGACTGAATCCCACCGGCGTGGTCGAGGTCGGCGTGGCTCACAATCACACGATTCAGGTGCGCGACACCGTGGCCATACAGGAAAGGCAATATGACGAACTCCGCCGCGCTGTTTCCTGTGACAAAAGCCGGACCGGTATCAAACAGGACTGCATAACCCGAGGTTCGCACAAATACCGACTGTCCCTGCCCTACGTCGAGCACGTGATAATCAAGGCATCCTTGCGGTGTCTCCGAAGGCCGGTAGACGAGAACCGCGAGCAGCGCGAGCAAAGCGAGTCTTCGACCTGGCCAACCGACGGGCGTCAGGACATGCAGCGCAGGTAACAGAGCGACGAATACGATAGGACCGCGCAGAAACCTTAGCTGCTGATCCGCATAGGGCAATTCGTCCAATGCCTGCAGCAACTGGATGACAGTGGCCACGCTGCCATGCGCCCCGATCAACAGGTAATCGCCCTGTGGCGCGAGTGGGCCATCCAGCAATGCGCCGGCCAATGTCAACGGCACGATCAGGAGATTGAATACCGGCAGAATCAGCAGATTGGCAACGGGCGCCAGCGGCGCAAAGCGACCGAATATGAGCGCCGTCAGAGGAAAAAGAGCCATCAGCAGCGCGATCTGCAGGTTAAACAGCCGCGCAAGTCCCGATAAAGTCGTACCCGCTCGATTCTTCAAACTGACAACAGACCGAACATGCTGGCCCGATATCCCCATGAGTATGGCAACTGCCGCGAAGGACAGCTTGAATCCGGGCGTAAGGATCGCCAATGGATCTGTTGCGAAAATTGCCATGCAGGGCGCGGCCACCAGGTGACTCGCCGACACGCGTCGCCGCAATAGCACCGCGAGTCCACCAATACCGGCCATCAGTAAGGCCCGGCGAGCCGGAACCGCGAATCCGGCCAGCACCGCATAGACTCCCGCCACTGCAATCGCCACAGCCAGGGCGGTGTCGCGAATGTTGCCCCCCTTACCCGCAAGTCCTAACAGGCCCCAGGACAGCAGGTAGGCAAATCCTGCAGCCAGCCCTATATGCAGTCCGGAAATCGCCATCAGGTGGCTCGTACCGGTCCTGGCGTACAGATCCCAGTGAGCAGGGCTGATCGTATGCCGCGCCCCGGCGCCGATGGCCATCAGGACACCGGATGCGGCGCCCTCCGGCAACAAGGTCATCATTCTCCTGACAATTCGCACCCGTGCCGCAACCAGGAACGGTGGCGATTCGCCGTGAATACGATAGCTGTGAGCGGCATGATCGATGTAGCCGACTGCCCCTGTCTGTTCGCGGAAGAGCCAGCCCTCAAAATCAAAGCCGCCCGGGTTTGCATAGCCGCGCGGGCGCTTCAGGCGCGCATTAAGGCGCCAGGTTTCTGCGAAGTCGGGAATGGCGTCTGGCTCGTGCCAGGTCAGGCGTACTCGCTGTGGCAATTCCGGCTGGTCTACCGGCCGGGCAAAGAATGCTACAGAGGTGCCATCATGAACAGGAAAACTGTCGATTCGACCGGTAAATACGATTTTCTGGCCCACCTGCGGCGGGCTAAGCTGATCCAACAGCATTGCCTTCGCCGCCAGACCCATAACGGCAAGGCCAGCCAGGAAGCACCCAAGCGGAATGGTGATGCGCCTGGCATAACAGCCAAGACTCGCCACAATGCAAACGAAGAATACATGACCCCCGGGCAGCTGACTAAAGAGCTCCAGTGAGTACGCACCGGCAAGTGTGCACAGACACAACAGGCGCATTTTCCGCTTCCCTGCGATTTATCGTTATGATGCGGTCCACGATCCTGAACCTTTCTTTAGACCATAGAAGCAAAGCCGCCGCACGATGCCCAGACGTTTTTTTCGCAAGTTCGCAGTGAAACGCGAACACCTTAAAGGTCGGTGGTGGCTGTCTCCCTTCGAGCACCTGTTGCACGAGCCGAACCTTTGGGTGATTCGCCGCCGTACTGTCGTGCCGGCGTTCGCGCTCGGGTTGTTTGTCGCCTACCTGCCGTTTCCCGGGCACATTCTCACGGCGTGCCTGCTGGCGATCCTGTTACGCGTCAACCTGCCAGTCGCGGCGCTGAGCTCGCTGGCCAGCAACCCGATTACGGCTGGACCGATGTTCTATGGCGCGTACGAACTCGGCCGGCAATTGCTTAGACAGGCGCCGGAACCGTTTGAGTTTGAATTGACTTTCGCCTGGCTACTCGACCGCTTCGTTTATATCTGGCAGCCGCTCATGCTGGGCAGCATTCTTCTCGGCGCAATCCTGGCACTCATTGGTTTCGTCACGCTCGATTTGCTGTGGCGCGCGTCAATCTGGGATTATCTTGCAAAAAAAAGAAAGCGCAGTGGTTCAGGGCCGCAAGGCTAGCGGTCGGTTGCGTCGCGTAGCTTGCCGTTTTCAAGAACCAGAATCCGATCCATTTTCGCGGCGATAGAGTGGTCATGCGTGACGACTACGAGGCTCGTCTGAAGCTCCTCGTTTAACTCGAGCATCAGGCGGAGCACGTGCTCGCCATTTCCTGCATCAAGGTTCCCGGTCGGCTCATCGGCAAGCACAAGCTTCGGTCGCGTGATCAATGCGCGGGCCACCGCGGCACGTTGCCTTTCACCGCCGGACAATTCACCCGGCTTGTGATCGAGTCGGGCACCGAGGCCGACCCTGTCCAGCAATGCACCAGCCTGTTCGAGCGCATCTTCCTTCCTTAATCGCCGAATCAGGAGCGGCATTGCGACATTCTCATGGGCCGTAAACTCGGGCAACAGGTGGTGAAACTGATAAATAAATCCGATGTACTGATTACGCAGAACACCTTTTGCAGACTCATTCAGATTCAACATCGACTGGCCGTTGACGAAAACCGTACCGGCGGTTGGATCATCCAGGCCGCCCATAATTTGCAGCAAAGTCGTCTTTCCCGAGCCAGACGAGCCTATGATCGCCACGCGCTCTGCGGGCTTCACGATCAGATCGGCGCCGCTCAATACTTCCAGCGTCGAATCGCCCTCTCTGAAGCGGCGTACAATCGCCTGACACTCGAGAACCACGCTGGTCGCTTCATTCATAGCGCAACGCCTCTGCCGGCGATGTCCGCGCTCCGCGCCAGGCCGGGTACAACGTTGACAACAACGCGAGCACCAGCGCAATCGAACTGATCCGGACAACGTCCATTACTCTTAAATCCGCCGGCAGGTCGCTAATGAAATAAACATCCGCGGCAAGGAACTTGATGCCAAAGGTAGCTTCCATGAATTGCACAATACCTTCCAGGTTGAGTGACAGCAAAACGCCAAGAGTCATTCCTGCCACCGTGCCCAACACACCAATCACAGTTCCCTGCGTGATAAATATTCGCAGAATGTCGCGCGGCGTCGCACCAACCGTACGCAGGATAGCGATATCCGATTGTTTATCTTTTACGACCATGACGAGCGTTGAGACGATATTGAACGCGGCAACGGCGACCACCATTAGCAGGATGACAAACAATATCGATTTGGTAATCTGAATCGAGCGAAAGAAATTGACATTGCGCCGCGTCCAGTCGGTCACCAGTACACCACCACCACCCTCTATTGCGGCGCGACGCACAATTTGCGGCGCATCGAACACATCCGTCACCGACAGTCGGATGCCGGTCACGGCATCGCCCATGCGAAACAAACGCTGTGAGTCCTCAAGGTTGATGAAGGCCAGGCGTCGATCGAATTCGTACATTCCAACGCGATAGATTCCGGACACGATAAAGCGTTTCGTGCGTGGCACGACTCCCGCTGGCGTCACAATACCTTCGGCCAATGTCAAAGTGACTCTGTCGCCAATCGCCGCCTGCAGCTCCGCGGCGAGCTCAAGGCCCAATACGATATTGAACTCACCGGCGACAAGCGATTCGAGATCACCTTCAACGACGGTGCCGCCGACGCCCGAAACACGTGCCTCCAATACCGGATCGATGCCACGAAACTGGGCGCCACTTAGTTGATTCCGGAGTACCAGTAGCCCCTGGCCGTCAACAAACGGTGCCGCGGCCACCACGTCTGGCTGCGCTTCGGCAGTCTTTGCCCAGACAGACCATTCGGTCAGGCCACCACTGGAGTTTTCAATGGTCGCGTGTGCGGACATTGCCAACAAACGATCCTTCAGTTCACGCTCGAATCCGTTCACCACGGACAAGACGACGATCAAGACGGCAACGGCAATCGCGATGCCAAGCATGGATATGGCAGATATCAGCGAAATGAATCCGTTGCTGCTACGCGATCGCACATAGCGCCTGCCAATCCAGAATTCGTATCCGCCTTTCATCTTCTATTCATACCGCAATGCAATTGCGGGATCGACGCCGGCAGCACGCCGCGCCGGATACAGCGTCGCCAGCGACGTGAGCGCAAAGGCTGCCAGGGCAATGATGACTACGTCTTCGGTTTCGAGGATGGAAGGTATTGCCGAAACGTAGTAGACATCACCGGGCATTACCTGGAAACCAAAAGCGCTTTCCAGTGCCGGCACAATGACTGGCACATAGATTGCCAACAAAACACCCAGGGCTATGCCAACGAACACGCCGAGCCACCCGATGACCGCTCCCTGGATAAAGAAGACACGGACGACATTTCCCGGCCCCATGCCAAGTGTTCGCAAAATAGCGATATCGTTAGTCTTGTCTGTCACCACCATGACCAGGCTGGCCACAATGTTGAACGCGGCCACGCCAATGATGAGTGACAGCAGCAGCGACATCATCATCTTCTCGAGGCGTATCGCCCGAAAGTAGCTTTCGTTTTCGATCGTCCAGTCGCTGGTCAGGTACGAATCGCCGAGCTTCTCTTGAAGACTATCGGAAACGGCCGGAGCGGACATCACGTCTTCGGTCAGGAAACGGACCTTGTTGACCCGCTCACCCAAAGACATCAATCGCGCTGCATCTTGGATATGCACCAAAGCAAGTGAAGCATCGTGATCCTGCACACCGGCCCGAAACACGCCGCGCACATTGAAGCGCTCAAGTCTTGGTTCCAGCGTGCCATCGCCGGCAGGCCGCGGTATGAGCAAGACGACGCCATCATCCAGCTTGACGCCCAGCTCTATTGCCAGGTACTGGCCGAGAATAATGTTGCGACTGTTAGGAGTCAGCTCATCGAGGCTACCCGCAACGAAATCGACGCTGCGGCCGGATATCGCCATTTCGGCCTGCGGATCGACGCCATGCACCAGAACACCATTTAACGATCTGCCGGTGCGGACCATCCCCTCCATCTCAATGAGTGGCGCGGCGGCAACCACGCCCGGCTCGGCCTCAATTCGTTCCCGGACTCCCGTCCAGTCGCGCAAGGTACCGTCCTCCCCGCTGACGTAGCCATGCGCAGTCATGCTCAGCAGTCGGTCGCGCAACTCCCCCTCGAAACCATTCATCACCGACAGAATGACGATCAATGCGGCAACGCCGACGGCAATCCCCAATAGTGAGATAAGGGTGATGAATGAGACGAAGCGCGTCTTTCTTTTGGCGCGCAGATAGCGTAGCCCGATAAAGAGTTCGACTGCATTGATCATGCGGCGCATTAAACCACATAAACGCCCTCGCACCGCCCGCAACGCGGCACGGCAAGTCTGCAAAACCGTGATCGGGATCACATTCATCAGCCTATGCGGAAGGCTACGGTACCGATAGTCTGCCATGCGCAGTAATTGTGAGAACCAGGTCGGCGTTATGCGGGCCGCGACAGTGTGAAAATCCTGTCGAATCAAATGTTTTTTGGCCCTGAGCACAGTATTATAGTCGCCGGGGATGACAGCTGGAGAGGCTCAAATGGCAAAGTTTTGTGCAACAATTATTCTCGCCCTATCGCTGGGATTCGTGGTCAACGTGAGCGCTCAGAACCTTGATATGAGCCGTAGCGCCCAGGCATCGACATTTGATGCGGCGGGCAAGCCTACCCGTGGCATGACCCAGGCCAGTGTTGAAGCCAACTACGGCGCGCCGCAGTCAAGCCGTCAGGCCGTGGGCGAACCGCCAATATCGCGCTGGGAATATCCGGGATTTGTGGTTTTCTTCGAGTTCGACAAGGTAATTCACTCAGTATCCAAGCGCTAGACCTAAACGACCAGGATTGAGAATCACGCGCAGCTTGCCTGCGCGTTTTTCGTTATGCCCCGGGCACTGCGGTCTATGCCATAATTCCCGCCCCCCGTAATCCGCCGCTCCCAGAACCCATCGTGACGCAGGAAAAACTCCTTAGTTCCGCAACCGCAGGACGACTATTAGATCTGTCTTCGGCCGAGACGTCCCTCGGCTGCCTGATCGGTGCCAGCACCGCATTGGCGGCGGTTGAACTCGCGACGTCGGGCGAAGGACCGCTGGTCGTCATCGCCGATGACCCGCGACACGCGGACCAGCTCGAGGCGGAGATCCGTTGGTTTGCAGGCGCGGATCTCCCGGTGCAGCATTTCGTCGAATGGGAAACGCTGCCGTATGACAGCTTTTCGCCCCATCAGGATATCGTTTCCCAGAGACTCAAGGTGCTGGCTTCATTAGGCCGGCTCGAGCATGGAATCGTGGTGGTATCCGCACCCGCGCTTCTACAAAGATTGCCGCCGGTCGACTATGTCGCTGCGCGCACTCTTAGTCTGAAATCCGGTCAGACACTGGACAGGCAGTCGTTCATCGAATCACTTGGTGCCTGTGGTTACCTGCGGGTTCCACAGGTTAGTGAACACGGCGAATTTGCCGTTCGCGGCTCACTTCTCGACGTGTTTCCGATGGGCTCGGACCAGCCATTACGCATCGACTTTTTTGACGATGAACTGGAGAGCATTCGATATTTCAACTCTGACTCTCAGCTATCGGGCGAAAGTGTCGCAGCGATCAGCATTCTTCCTGCTCGTGAGATTCCGCTGGACGATCAGGACATTCGTAATTTTCGTCATCAGTATCGCGAACGATTCGAAGGCCAACCGTCAAAATCACGAGTCTATCGTGAAGTATCCGACGGTATCGCGCACGGTGGAATCGAGTACTACCTGCCGCTGTTTTTTGAATCCACGGCCAGTTTCACCGACTACCTGCCGCGCAACGCTCTTCTCTTCGTGCCAGCGGAACTGCAGTCGTCGATAGATCAGGTCTGGCTGGAAATTGGTGAGCGGCATGACTTGTGCAGCCTTGATCCGGAGCGCCCGATTCTGACTCCGCATGAGAGCTTTTATGATCCGGCCGATTTGCAATCGTCGCTATCAAAATTCCAACGCATCAATTACGCGAGCAAGTCGCTCGCCGAAAATGATAGTACGGTCAACTTAGCGACTCGCTTGCCACCTGCAATCAGGATTGAAGCACGCTACGAGGATGCGGCGCAGTCTTTGATGCAGTTTCTGCAGGCGTTTGACGGTCGTGTCTTGTTTACGGCCGATTCGGCAGGACGTCGGGAAAGCGTCTTCGAACTGCTTGCCGGACGTAACATCGAAACAGTACGCGTCGAAAGCTGGACCGAATTCTTGTCCGGAACACAGACAACGGGTGTTGCCGTTGCACCGATCGATGACGGCGTTGTTCTTCCCGATCATGGCATTGCGATTGTCAGCGAACATCAGCTGTTCGGTGAGAAGCCGCGGCAACGAAATCGCCGCCAGCGAGCCGAGCGCGATCCCGAAACAATTATCCGTCAGCTGAACGATCTGGAAGAAGGTTCGCCCGTTGTGCATGCGGAGTATGGCATCGGGCGTTACATCGGCCTCATCACACTGACCGTCGGAGGCTTCGAGGCAGAGTTTCTGCACTTGCAGTATGCGGACGGAGACAAGCTCTATGTTCCGGTTAACGCACTGGACCTGATATCACGCTATACGGGCGCCTCGCCCGAAAATGCGCCGCTGCACCGCCTGGGCAGCGACCAGTGGGCAAAGGCCAAGAAACGGGCGATCGCGAGGATTCGCGATGTGGCTGCTGAGCTTCTCGACGTGTATGCCAGGCGAGCTGCTCGGCCGGGACACCGTTTTCGTTGGCCCGAAGCAGACTATCGCGCATTCGAAAACGGATTTCCGTTTGAGCCGACCGACGATCAGGAACGCACGATCAATGAAGTGCTGGCTGACCTGGAATCTCATCAACCCATGGACCGGGTGGTATGTGGCGACGTTGGATTCGGCAAGACGGAGGTCGCATTGCGGGCGACGTTCGCAGCCGTCCATGGCGGCAAGCAGGTCGCGATTCTCGTTCCGACCACACTGCTTGCGCAACAGCACGGACAGACATTCAGGGACCGCTTCGCCGATTGGCCCGTTCGCATTGAAGTGCTGTCCCGATTTCGTACTGCTAAACAAGCGCAGGAGATTGTTGCCGGCCTGAAGTCCGGCACCGTTGACGTTGTAATTGGCACACATCGGCTTCTGCAGCACACCAAGGACTTCAAAGATGTCGGGCTTGTGATCGTTGACGAAGAACATCGTTTTGGGGTCCGCCACAAGGAAGCGATCAAATCACTACGCAGTGAAATTGATGTTCTTACGCTCACCGCCACGCCTATCCCCAGGACACTCAACATGTCGCTCGGCGGGCTACGGGAAATGTCTCTGATCACGACACCGCCGGCAGAACGGCTGTCCGTCAAAACGTTTGTGAGCGAATGGAATGATGTCGTTATACGGGAGGCCTGTCTGCGCGAGATCAAGCGTGGCGGCCAGGTTTATTTCATTCACAATCGCGTTGCGGATATCGCCAATATCGAACAACGATTGAAGAAACTTGTGCCTGAGGCCGAAATTCGAATCGGTCATGGGCAAATGCACGAACGCGAACTCGAGCAGGTCATGCTCGACTTTTATCATTTGCGCTTCAATGTTTTGCTGTGCACGACAATTGTCGAATCGGGACTCGATGTCCCAACAGCCAATACCATCATAATCAATCGAGCCGATCGATTCGGACTGGCACAGCTACATCAGTTGCGCGGTCGCGTCGGTCGGTCGCACCATCGCGCATATGCATACATGATTGCTCCACCAAAAACGGCGATGACCGCTGACGCAGTCAAGCGACTCGAGGCTATCGATTCTCTCGAGGATCTGGGCTCAGGGTTCACTCTGGCGACACACGACCTGGAAATACGGGGGGCCGGCGAATTACTGGGTGAGACCCAGAGTGGGCAAATTCAGGAGATCGGATTTTCTCTTTATACCGAACTGCTGGGGCGTGCCGTCGAGGCTCTGAAGAATGGCAAGATTGCCGATCTTGACAAGCCGTTGCATGCCGGCGTCGAGATTAATCTCCACGTACCCGCCCTCCTGCCAGACGACTACGTCCCGGATGTCCATCTTCGCTTGATGCTCTACAAGCGAATTACAAGCGCACAGAGTTCAGATGAGTTACGCGAGCTTCAGGTTGAACTGATCGACCGCTTTGGCCTGCTGCCCAGTGCAGCGAAAAATCATATGCGCATAGCGGCGCTGAAGCTCAATGCTGTCGCGCTGGGCATCGAGAAGATAGACGCGTCCGACGCCGGCGGGTATGTCCTTTTTGGAGAACAACCGCACACGGATCCGCTAGCGCTGGTCAACCTGGTTCAGAATGAAGGCCACATCTATCGATTAAGTGGGGCACATCGTCTACAGTTCCGGCTGGACCTGTCGGATACGGAAGAACGATTCGCACAAATTGAACATTTGCTCGAAAAGCTTGGCGGAGCCTTGCTGCAGGGAACCACAAGGCCCGACCAGGTATCACTAGTGACATGATGAAATTCTCAAGAATCAACAAACCAGGACAACGTATCTTCGCGGCCTTTGCGGTGACCGTCGCGATATTTTCTGTTGCTGCGTTTGGCCAACAAGAGACCGTTCCCGGCGTAGTGGCACTTGAATCCGAAGCCGAAGAGGCGATCCGCCAATACGCCGTTGAATTAATCATTTTTGAATATACCGACCTTGCCTCGGCCGGTACGGAAGCCTTTCTGCCCGACGAATTACCTGAAGCAACGCCAGAGGATGAATACTTTACGGTTGTTCCGGAGGACCTGGAGTTTGGCGACATGCGGGAGACTGCTACCGTCGGGCCACTGGATGCGACTGGCGACCTGCGGCCGGCGGCGACGGATTTCGATAGTGAAACTGAAGTCCCTGGCGAGCCAGCTGATGCCATTGAACCAGACATCTCCTACGACGACATAGAGCTCGTCGAAATACCAACCTACGAACGGGCCGGATTAAAGTTACTGCCGCGTGAAGAGTATGTGTTGACCGATGTCTATGAACGACTGGAACTACTGGATGCCTATCTGCCGATCATGCACACCGCCTGGACACAGCCGACGCTGGAGAAAGACGACACGGCGCCGATCGCGTTGCGCCGCCTGGGAAATCCACCGCTGCGCCTCGAAGGTTCCATTAGCCTCTATCTCAGTCGCTTTCTGCACCTGGTCGTCGATTTGTCGCTGGAAGAAAGGTCGCCGATACGCGGTCCCGTCCAGGACAGTCGGGTGCGCAGATTCGGAGATAATGAACCTCGCTTTGGCTTCGATCCGAACTATATAACGCCGACAGTTTACTACCGGATCGAGGAGGATCGCATCGTCCGAAACGGCGAGCTTCGATACTACGATCATCCACGCTTTGGCGTGATAGCCAAAATATCCAGGGTAGAAGAAGAGAACCCCGACCCGGACCAATTGGCTCCGATTCCAAATCGGTAGTGCCGAGGAAACGAACCCCGACCCGGACGGGCAAGCGCTGCCTCCGAATCGGTAAATACCCCTTATTTCAGCACACTATCCAGAAAATCGATCTCTGAGCGCATGTCTGTACCGGCAGTGCAGACCATGGTCTTATACGAGACGGTGACAAAGCGAGATTCGCTCGAGCGCGGGTGGTGCAGACCCAGTTCCCGGACAGCCGCAGAAATAGTCGCTGCAAAATCACCCACGCCACTTTCATCAGGCGAATGAGACAGTACGATCAGGCACTCACCGTCTTCCGCGTCCACTCTTGCAGCGACGTCACTCGCGCGACGCAGGCAACGGCGTATTGCCTGGGCCACGCGACGCAGGCATGAATCAGCGGCATGCCGACCGAACACTTCCAGGTAGGCTGGAAAATCATCGAGCGTAAAGGACACCAAAGCCAGGCTGGCCTTCTCACGTGCGGCCACAGCCCAATCGTGGGCGAGGACCTCTCTAAAAGACCGCTCATTCAAGAGGCCAGTTGCTGCATCGTCTCTGGACAGATCACGAATACGACGTTTCGCTTTAAGCAGCGCTTGTTGAATCTCATTGTCTGCCACGTGCGCAGCGCCCGCCATGCCGCGCCAATAAGCAGCATAGTGTTGCGGGCTGCTTTCGCCGTTTACCTTGATAGGTCTGAGAACCAGCAAATACTCACGACTACCCAGTTCCACGGCTATCGACGTTTCATCGCCTCCGCGAACGGTCTCACTGATTTCCAGCGCAAGATCACGTCCCACGAGTTTCTCGACGACATCAGCCAGTGGCTGACCGTCAACATCGTTGTCACCCGAAATCGAAGCAAAAGCGGCGTTGCTCAGAACGACCGGCCAGTCGGGATGATTGATGCGGGCAACAAATACCGGCTCGGCCGATCCTTCGATCAGCTGCTCCAGGATGCCACGCTTCAGTTTTCTCATTGCTCCTCACCCGAGCAGCCGGAAGAGAATCAATTCTTGCCCTGGCTGTCGAAAATGCTGGTGAAATCTTCATTGACTGCGAATCGACATTCATCGGATACGCAGCCTGGGCAGCGTATAACGAATTCGGCGAATGGCCTGCGGCATAGTTCACGATTCGCGATTTGTTCCTGCATTCGAACCGTGTTTGCCGCCGAGGGTCACGCCCGGGTCGCCCGCAGCACAACCCTAGGCGTTCAGCTTGAGTTCTGGCCGTCCGAGGACCTGCTCCAGGCGTTCTGTGGCAGCGTGCCATTCGTCGCTGGAAAGCAATGTCTCCCTCATTACGTGCCCGGTGCCGTGAAGCCTGGCAAGGCGTACCAGCGACAACGGGTTTGAGTAGTCCCTGAGCGAGGCGACCGCAGCCTGAGCTGCGGGCCGATCATTGCAAATCAGAATCATGTCGCAACCCGACTCCAGCGCCAGCCTGGCCCGTTTGGTCATCGAGCCGAACTGTTTCGTGGCTTTCATGCTTAGATCATCACAAAATACGGCGCCGTCGTAGCCGAGCTGCGAACGAAGCTGATTCTGGATCCAGTAACTGGAAAATCCGGCCGGCGTCTGATCAAGCTCGGAATACACGATATGGGCGAGCATGATTCCCGCCAGCTGCCGGGTACCGATCAGTTTTTCGTACGGCCGCATATCATCGAGCAAATCTCCGTAGCTGCGCCGATCGACAGGAAGTTGCTCGTGTGAATCCGGAACAACCGCCCCATGTCCCGGGAAGTGTTTCGCGACGCTCGCCATGCCGCCTTCGCGCAATCCGCGGCAATAAGCATTCGCAAGATCGCCGACAATTGACGGCTTGCGATGAAACGCGCGGTTACCGATTATTTCACTGACGCCCCAGTCAAGGTCGACACAGGGAGCAAATGCCAGGTCAATATCCATTGCACGCAACTCGGAGGCCACCAGCCATCCCACCGTCTTCGCCAGTGATATGGCCGCTTCGGCGTCGCTGTCATATTGCCGACCCAGGTCGCGCATTGGCGGCACCGCAGTGAATCCTTCGCGAAATCGCTGCACACGACCGCCCTCGTGATCAACGGCGATCAGCAACGGCGGCGTTCGGACAGACCGAATGGCAGCAACCAGATCAGAGAGTTGTGCCGGTGAGGCGTAATTCCGGGTAAACAGTATGACGCCACCCACGGCGGGCTCTCGCAGGAGCGCACGATCCGCAGGCGACAGCGAATGCCCGTCAATATCCAGCATTACAGGTCCTAATGCCATCTCATAAGGGTAGCAGCTTGCCGCCAAAGTCTCAGCTGGCGGAGACTAACGTCCGCTGCCGGATCGACCGCCTAGGCTACTTTCTGGAAAACGGCAATCGATTCCACGTGTCCGGTATGGGGGAACATATCGATGATGCCCGCAGCTTCCAGGCTATAACCATGTTCTTTGACGAGTACACCAGCGTCTCGTGCGAGAGTGCCGGCGTGACACGATATGTAGACGACGCGTTTCGCGCCGATGGTCGACATGTTCGCGACAATCTCCTGCGCACCACTGCGTGCCGGGTCCAACAGTACGCGATCCCAATCCTGCGCGAGCCAGCTTTCCTTACCTTCAATTGCGGCAAGATCCGCCTGACGAAACTCGCAGTTATCGATGCCATTCTGCTCCGCGTTGCGACGGCCTCTTTCGACCTGCATCTGCTCGCCTTCGATGGCCAGCACAGTCGCGGCCTTGCGTGCCAGTGCCAGCGAAAAGTTTCCGATGCCACAGTAGAGATCCAGCACGCGGTGCTCCTTTGAAACATCCAGGTGATCGATGGCCGCCGACACCATCAAACGGTTGACTGCACCGTTAACCTGCACAAAATCCGTTGGCTGAAATTCGATCTCGACGTCGAATTCCGGCAATGAATAGCGCAGTTTCTGAGAGGTGACGTCCTCCTGCAACGCTGCAACGGTGCCGGGACCGCCAGTCTGAAGCGAGATCTGCACATCATGTGCGACGGAGAACGCTGACAGTGCGGCCCGATCCTCATCCGAAGGCGGGTCCAGAACGCGAAACACGAGTTCGGTTACGTTATCCGCCACCGCCACTTCGATCTGTGGCAGTCGAGCGCGAATACTGAGACGGCCCACCAGCTCGCTGAGGGGATCTATCAGACCACCTACCGGCTCGGCAAGGACCTCACATCGGTGCATGTCACACACATACGGAGCGTGGGCTTCGCGAAATCCGACGAGTACCCGACCCTTCGCGGTGACGTCCTTGACCGCCAGCCTCGCCCGTCGTCGATAGGCCCAGCCACCCGTCTCTCCCTCGGCAAACAGCGGATCCAGCCAGCGCCCGGGTTCCACCTGCCCGATGCGCTGCAGGTTATCGCGCAGCGCGCGCTCTTTTATGGCTCGCTGGTCGTCCGCGCTGATGTGCTGAAGTGTACAGCCGCCACAAACACCGAATGCGGCGCACCGTGGTTCCAGGCGGGCTGGAGAGCGCTCCAGGACTTCCAGCAGCTGCGCTTCGTCATAGTTCCTGCGTCGTTTACGCCGCTGGAAAACGACGGTCTCGCCTTCCAGCGCGCCGGGCACAAAGACTTTTTTGCCGGCGACGGCGGCAATACCCTTACCGTCATGGGTAACTGAATCGATTCGGGCTGTTTCAGGATCGCGCCGTTTTCGCGCATTCTTGCTGCGAGACATGGTCTATCCGTTCGAGTCCCATGCGCCGAGAAACTCATTCAGATGGGCTTTGTCCATGTCCCTCAAAGTTGATCGGACCAACTCAAACTCGCGTTCGAGTGCCGCGTCGTCCAGGTGACCGCGCATGTGCTCGAATCGCAGATAGACCAGGAAAGTGTTCAGCACGTCCGTCTCACAGTAATCCCGGATATCGTCGATACCCCCTTCAAGCCAGCATGGCCAGACTTTGTCGCCGCTCATCCCCAGCTTGCCCGGGAAACCCAGCATTACCGCAATCTGGTCGAGGCTCGCTCGCCCGCGCATCTGGAATCCCGCAAGCACATCCATCAAATCGATATGCCGCCAGTGAAACCGGTTCAGGTAGTTGTTGTAGCGAAACTCACGATCGGTGTCTCCCATCTCCCAATACCGCGGGGCCTGGATCCCGTGTTTTAGCGCCCGATAGTGCAATACCGGTAAATCGAAGCCGCCGCCATTCCACGAAACCAACTCTGGCGAGTAGCGCTCGATGCCGTCATAAAAGCGTTTAATGATTTCGGCTTCACCTGCCTCCCGATCTCCGAGAGTCCACACGCGAAACGTATCGCCGCTGCGCAGCGCCACGGAAATAGCAACGACGCGCTGCTGGTGTAGTGGCAGAAATTCACTCCCCGTCGCCTGCAAACGCTTGAACGTCATTGCCGTTGCAACGTCCTTGTCTGACAAATCCTCGAGCTGCCACATTTTTCGACCGAATTCGACATCCGGAATAGTCTCAATATCAAAGGAAAAACAATGCATTAGAGTTCTTTATTAAAGTAAAATATTTTATCAGGCGGCCTGCATTACCACTGCGAAAGCCAGTATCAGCCCGGCCTCATCGGTCAGGCTGACGTGCCCTGCACCGATACCCAGGTTATTGCAGACGTCGCGGCCGCGGTCGGACCAGATAATTTCCGGGCGCCCCCAGTCACTGTTCACAATGCCTACATCACGAATCCACACACCATTGGCAAAACCCGTTCCCATAGCCTTAACGGTCGCCTCTTTGGCGGCAAATCGCATCGCCAGAAACCGGACCGGCATTTTGTTCTTTTGAAACAGGACGCGTTCCTCATCCATGAGCAGTCGATCGACGAAGTGATTCCCGAAGCGCTCGTAGGTTTGCTGTACGCGGGATAATTCGACAAGATCCGTGCCGACGCCATAAATCATTTTTTCTCTCCGCGCCGGGCGGCATCCATCAGGCGTTTCATTTCGCTTACGGCAATGCCGAAACCGTCAAAGACGGCGCGCGCAACAATTGCATGACCGATATTGAGTTCGACGATTTCAGGTAAGGCTGCGATGGGACCAACATTTTCGTAATGCAAGCCGTGACCGGCGTTTACGATCAATCCTTTGCTGTGACCGTAGGCCGCGGCTTGCCTCACTCGAGCCAATTCAGCGGCTTGTTCGGGGCCGCTCGTATCGGCGTAGGCGCCGGTATGCAGTTCTACGACCGGCGCGCCAACCTCAACTGCTGCGTCCAGCTGAAGCGGATCAGGATCGATAAAGAGCGACACGCGAATATCGGCATCAGCGAGGTCGCGGCAGGCAGCAGCCACTTTATCCGGTTGACCGGCGACATCCAGACCGCCTTCCGTGGTTAGCTCTTCGCGCTTTTCCGGCACCAGGCAACAATCGCTCGGCCTAAGGTCGCTGGCAAAGGCGATCATTTCGTCTGTCACGGCCATCTCGAAATTGATATGCGTCCGCATCACCGCCTTAAGTCGGTGCAGGTCATGATCCTGGATATGCCGACGGTCTTCTCGCAGATGCAGCGTAATACTGTCGGCGCCCGCCTTTTCTGCCAGCAAGGCCGCCTCCACCGGGTCCGGATAGTCCGTCCCTCGCGCCTGGCGCAGGGTGGCAACATGATCGACGTTAACACCGAGATGTAATGGATATTTCTTCTGCAATGTCCTATCCGTGCCTGCCTGCGCTACGACGCAGTTCTTGTAAAACCTTGCGGCTTTTGAGTTCTTTACCGTTAAGGTGCCAGGCAATTACCTGGCGCAGCAGTCGACCTGCGTTTCTTAGTGCGGCCGGGTCCGAGAATTCCTGATTTCGAATCGCAACGAGCTCACCACCACTAAACACCATAGACCCTTCCTGTCGACTAACAGGTACAGGGCCTCGTTCAACATGGTATTCGTAGAACTGAGCAGCATCCAGACCGGTATCCGACTCCGTATCATGATCGAGATTGACCGCATAACCAAGCAATCGAAGCATCTCAAGTTCAAACCGACGCAGCTGTTCCGCGACTTCCACCTGGCCATTCAGCGCGTCGATGGTCTTTTGATAGGCTTCAAAAATCTCGGGCTGTGGATCGTGACGATGTAACAGGTGCAGCAGTAACTCGTTGATGTAGTAGGCGGATAGCAGCGCATCCCCGGTTAGCGAAATAGGAGAGCCGTTCATCTCCGCACCAGTGAGTGTGCCGAGATCCGTGCGGATAAACCACGATAGCTGCAGCGGAAGAAACGGACGCAACAATCCCTTTAGTTTCGAATTTGCCGACCGGCTGCCGCGCGCAACGAGTGAAAGACGGCCGTGATCCCGACTCAGGACATCGAGGATTCGACTTGAATCACGAAACGGTCGATGGTGCAGCAGCCATGCGGGTTGATTCTGGACGCGCCTGCTCGCAGTCATGGAGATTCATAGCCGAGCCGCAACAAATCCTGTTCGTTGTCAGCCCAGTTGTCTTTCACCTTGACCCAGAGCTCAAGATGTACCGGAACGCCGAATTGCTGCTTGAGTTCCAGTCGCGCCGAGCGACCGATTTTCTTCAGCACACTCCCGCCCTTGCCAACCACTATGCCTTTCTGGCTATCGCGCTCCACCCAGATGATGGCGTTAATCTCAATGCCTCTGTCATCCCTTAAGAAGCGCTCGATTTGCACGGTCAGACCATAAGGAATCTCCTGCCGCAGCGCGAGCGTCAGCTTCTCCCGAACAGTTTCCGCAACATGAAAATTCTCGCTTCGATCCGTCGTCATATCGTCCGGAAACAGCGGCTCCGAAGCAGGCAGAAACGTCGGGACTAACTCAACCAGGCGATCGATATTCTCATTCTTTTGAGCAGATACCGGTATCACTTCCGCGAACTCCCCGCGTCCGGACATCTCTGCCAGAACTCGCAGCAGCTCCTCCTTCGGGTGTACCTTGTCGATCTTGTTGAGCAGCGCGATGACCGGCGCTGCGGTATTTTCGAGGCGATCGAGCACATCCTGATCTTCTTCGGTCCAGCGATTGGCTTCCGTCATGAACAAAATCAGGTCAGCATCCACCAGTGCATTGACGGCTGTCCGGTTCATCATGCGATTCATTGCTTTGGCTGCTTTACGATGAATGCCAGGCGTATCGATATAGATCGCCTGGTAGGTTTTATGCGAGTCGATGCCAAGAATTCTATGTCTCGTGGTCTGCGGTTTGGGCGTCACAATACTGACTTTATTACCCAGTATGGTGTTGATCAATGTTGACTTGCCAACGTTGGGTCGACCGACAACGGCGACGAACCCGCACCGATATGCGTCATCACTCATAGCTCACTCCGTTGCTTCAACTTGGCGTAACATGGCAAGTGCAGCTTCTTGTTCTGCATCACGTCGCGTAGTACCGGTACCCGTTGTCTTCAATTCCAGTTGCGAGATTACGCAACTGGCAACGAAAGACTGCCGATGCGCTTTGCCGCTCACACTCTCAATTGCGTAGGTGGGCAGCTCCAGCTTTCGCGCCTGAAGGTCTTCCTGCAACTGTGATTTTGGATCGCGCAGTTCGGCACCCACGGGCAGAGCTTCGATGCGTTTCTGAAGCGCTACATGGATGGCCCGCCGGGCAGCCTCCAGTCCCGCATCAAGATAGATTGCTCCAAATAGCGCTTCCAGGGTGTCGGCCAGTATTGACGCGCGACGATGCCCGCCCGATTTTCTTTCCCCGGAGCCGAGAATCAGATGTTCGCCCAGGCCCAGTTCGGCACCGAGATCACCCAACGTTGCATCTTTCACCAGCTTTGACCGCAACCTGCTCAGGCGACCCTCACTGGCCTCGGTGCGTTCATTGAAAATCAGCTCGGAAATGACGAGTTGCAGGACAGAATCGCCGAGAAACTCGAGACGCTCGTTGTTTTCACCCCCCACACTCCGGTGCGTCAGCGCAATCTTCAAAAAGCGCTCATCGGAGAACTGGTAATGCAGTGTTTTCTTAAGCCAGGAGGCGGCTTTGTCCAAGGTTATCGCTCGGGTGTATAAATACCAACGACCGATTATAGTGGTTTTGCGAGTACGAAGCTTCCCGCGCCGGTCCGGAGAGAATTGGCCCGGGACGCGCTGCTAGCGGCGAATGAGCACCGATTTGTCGAATCTGACAGTGAAAAATACGTTGCCGATGAATGGAGTGGTGTGGTCGTACTGCGCGGCAATCATGAAACCGCCATCGGCGGCAGTAACCTTCACGTCCCGGTCAGTCAGCTCACTCACGCTTTCTACCTGAAAACGTCGCAGAATTGACCGTCGGACGGCGTCACGCGATGGATTCTGACTATCAAATTCCTCGTAAACGCCGTCGATTACGCCGGCCACTTTAATGTAATTCAGATAGACCGGCGTAAGGCGAAGGCCAGCGAACGCGAAGAGGCCGACAAAAACAACGAGGATCAGGAATCCAATCGTCGTAATTCCGGATTCACGCCCTGCAATCCGAACAGGCGAATTCTGCCGAGCATTTGCCTTCCTGCCGTTGTTTGAAGCGTCCATCTGCCTGACTCCGGTACTGGTTTTAACGATCAGATTAGTTTGGAATTCCCAAGATTTAACGCGATATTGGCGGGAACATCAGTGACTTGCGCCACATTATTGAATCTTTGTCCCGATACGACCCCAGTCCGGCCATTGCAGGCCGTTCGAAAGATCCAGATGCATCCAGATCCGCACCGCTTCGCCGACAAGATAGGTCTCGGGAATTGTGCCAATAAAACGGCTGTCCTGGCTGTTGTCGCGGTTATCACCCATCATGAAATAGTGACCTGCTGGTACCTCGTAGACACGCACACGAGGGTTCCGGTTTTCCTCAATGCTGATCCGGTGGCGAATAGAGTGCTCGCGATCGCCAAGCACCTCCGTATATATATGTCCGGAGTTGATTGATGTCGGTTCAGGCACGTCGGTATTCGCGGTGACATCCATCAGCTCGCCATTGATGGTCAGTCGCGAATTATCGTAAGCAATAATGTCACCCGGCAAACCAACGACCCGCTTGATGTAGTTTATTTTTGGGTTGGACGGCAAGCGAAATACAACGACATCCCCGCGCTCCGGCTCACTCGTCTCGATCACTTTCTTCTCAATGACCGGCAGGCGCAATCCATAGGAAAACTTCTTGACGAAAATGAAATCCCCTTGCACCAGCGTCGGCATCATCGAGCCAGAAGGGATGCGGAAAGGTTCGAAAATAAACGAGCGGATGATCAAGACAAAAAGTAATACAGGAAAGAAAGAACGCGAATATTCGATAACGGTAAGTACGAGCGCGTTGCCCTTGTTGCCAGTTTCGCCGAGCATCCTCATGTAATAGAAACGATTAAACGCCACCACTACCCCACTGAATGCAGTAAGAACAACCAGGATCAATGCGAGATTTATACTCAATGTGTCTGCCTCTTATTTCTCTGCACGAAGAACCGCGAGGAACGCCTCCTGCGGAATCTCCACAGAACCGATTTGTTTCATGCGCTTCTTGCCGGCTTTTTGCTTCTCGAGTAATTTTCGTTTTCGTGAAACATCGCCGCCGTAGCACTTTGCGGTAACGTTTTTGCGGAGCGCCTTTACAGTGTTGCGGGCGATGACCTGCCCTCCAATAGCAGCCTGGATAGCGACATCGAACATTTGACGGGGAATCAACTTTCTCATTCTATCGACCAAATCCCGTCCACGATTGTTCGCCTTTGTCCGGTGCACGATAATTGACAGGGCGTCCACCCGTTCCTTGTTGATCAGGACATCGAGGCGCACCAGCGGAGCAGCCTCGAAACGTTCGAACTGATAGTCGAATGACGCATAGCCACGGCTCACGGATTTTAGTCGATCAAAGAAATCCAGAACAACTTCGGATAGCGGCAGATCATACTCCAGAGCAACCTGTCCGCCGAGATAGCGCATGTGTTTCTGAACACCACGTTTTTCAATACACAGCTTCATGACCGATCCAACGTGCTGCTCAGGAACAAGGATATTTGCGGAGATGATCGGCTCGCGTAGTTCCGAGATTTCATTTAGAGGCGGCAGTTTCGAGGGATTGTCAATGTACTCGACGTTACCGTTGCCGAGCTCAACCTCGAAGATCACCGTGGGAGCCGTTGTTATCAGATTAAGATTGTATTCCCGCTCCAAGCGTTCCTGAACGATCTCCATGTGCAGCATACCGAGAAATCCGCAGCGAAACCCAAACCCGAGTGCCGCTGACGTTTCTGGTTCGAAATGCAGCGCTGCATCATTAAGTCGCAACTTTTGCAACGCTTCGCGGAAATTTTCATAGTCATCCGAACTGATTGGAAATAGCCCGGCAAAGACGCGCGGCTGTACCTGTTTGAAATCGGGCAGCGGTTCAGCACATGGGCTACTGGTCAGCGTCAGCGTGTCGCCGACGGGCGCACCGAAAATATCTTTAATCCCGGCAATGACGAAACCGACCTCGCCTGTCGACAAGTTGCTGCGATCTTCCATCTTTGGTGTAAAGGCCCCGACCCGATCCGCAACGTAGGAACGTCCGGTCGACATTACCGTTATCTTGCTGCTTTTGGGCAGCGTGCCGTTAACCACGCGCACGAGCGAAACGACGCCAACGTAATTATCGAACCAGGAATCAATAATCAGCGCCTGCAACGGACCATCCGGATCTCCGGTCGGCGCAGGAATCTTCTTGACCAGGTACTCGAGAAGCTCCGGCACCCCGGCACCCGTCTTTGCACTTACCCGCAGCGCTTCCGACGCATCTATGCCGATGATTTCTTCGATTTCCTGCATCACCTTTTCAGGGTCCGACGCCGGCAGGTCAATCTTGTTCAGGACCGGCAAGACTTCCAGGCCCTGATCAATCGCGGTGATACAGTTCGCGACGCTCTGCGCCTCTACGCCTTGCGCTGCATCAACCACCAGCAGGGCGCCTTCGCAAGCCGCGAGGGATCTTGACACCTCGTAAGAAAAATCGACGTGTCCGGGTGTGTCGATGAAATTGAGCTGATAAACCTCACCATCACTTGCTGTGTAGTTCAGCGACACGCTCTGAGCCTTGATTGTGATACCACGCTCACGTTCCAGGTCCATCGAATCCAGAACCTGTTCGGACATCTCGCGATCCTGAAGGCCACCGCAATGCTGGATGAAACGATCCGCCAGCGTCGACTTGCCATGGTCGATATGGGCGATGATCGAAAAATTGCGGATGTGGTCCATACGGGTGATTTGATTGACTGGTATTGGGCGGCTAAATCAGCGGCGAAGTATATACGTTCTGTCGCGTTTATGAGCCCAAGTGTTAGCGTAATTAGCGATTGCGCAGAATGTTCCGAATCGCCGCTGCATCGAGACTGTACTGACAAACAAACTGTGAATCGTATTCCACGACGGGGATACGGGTGCCATAGGCCTCCTGCCAATCGGGCCGTGAGTCGATATCAACGACGTCCACCCGTAAATGCCCTCGTACCATTGGCAATAGTGCTTCGACCAGCAATTCACAAAGATGGCAGCCGGCCCGGCTATACACCGTAATTGAGTCCACCTGTCGCTCAACCGGTGTTGCCATCGGCAGACCTCCCGATCCTGGGCACAAACTGGTCACAGACGGACTCCCTCTCCAGCAACGCCCGACCGATCAGAAGTCCCGCCAAAAGGCCAGCGCCGGCGACCAGGACTCCCCTGGCATCACCGGAGTCAGCGCTGAAAGACTGCAAAGCAAGCAAAGATCCGAGCATGGATAGCAACGGCAAACCGTATGCCAGCAATGCCGCCCGCAACAGATGTTTGGAAGCGATCGTCAGATCGATGCTGTCCCCTGTCTGAACCGACATTCCCTCGGGAAGCTCAAATTGCATGTAGCGTGGTTTGTCGGTCGCCTGGAACAGCCCGGCACCACAGCCTTTGCCGGCAGCGCAGCGATAGCATACTGACGCTGATTTCACTAATACTGTGGCCGTCCGCCCGTGCAGGGCACTTATTTTGCCGGTAGCCGTTTCCATGCGGGACTTATATCACGCATCCAATGTGCATAAGTAGTCAGCGATTGTCATCCTGGCGGCAAAATGATTGTTCCGCCTTGGTGGAATCAGGGGTGACGCATCGAGGAGGCTATACGCTGCACGGTAACACCAGGGACCTCACCGACTGCGGTGACCTCGAAGCCGTCGACTTCGGCAGTGAATGAGTTGGAGGTGCCAACCAAAGCCCAGCCGTGACGCTCCTCACCCGTCCTGGTGGCGATGAAGACAGATACGCTGGCAATTCCATCACTGTACACAATGTGCGTTGTCGCAAATTCGGCGTCCCCATTGTCGGCGGGCATCAATTCCGTCCGCGTCGAGATCGCGCGAAAACCGGCGGGAAGGTCATCGCATTCCCAGTTCGTTTCGACATCAGTTGAATCGTAGCGCGCAGACTCACGATACCAGGTAAAACTATCGAGACTCACGGATGGATCCAGTGCCGCCGCGTTGATGTTATCCGAGATCGTAATGTCCGCGAATTTAATTTCCTCAACCACATTACCGTTGAGATCGACCAATGAAGTCTTAAGCGGAAAAGCCGTGTCCTTATCCAACCAGATGCGATGGCCGAATCGATACTCATCGTGGGGCCGCACCGCGATCATCACTGCGGACCTGCCGGCTATGCGGCCTTCACGAACCAGCGAAATATCATAGTGAGGCGTGTTCGTCATTTCGCTTTGCGGCAACGCTGAAAATAGCGTGCTCTGGTTATTCCACGTCTCTACGAGAACCGATTTCCGGTCCGGCAAGATACAGTGAACTTCGTCCCCGATCCGAATGATTTCGAGGCCGTTTCCTTCCTGAGAGGCGAGCCGCTCGGTTACGACGCCATCCACAATCTTGTGGGCAACTTTCAACGCCTCAGATTCACCGTTCTGATGACGAATCACGGTGCCCTCATAGTTTGTCGACTGCACCGCTTCGGACATCCGGCCCAACCACTCGGCCGGGCTTGACTGGCCCCAGGACGTGCTGGTCGATAACGCCAGCGCCAGCGCGAAGACCGCCAGCGGCGTCTTTCCAGCGCTCGCTCTTATGCTTTCTGTACCAGTCTGAGGCATTCTTATCCGACTCTACGTATTACTCGGCCGTACCAATCTCTTCCCCTGCCTCGTCAGCCGGCAACAAATGTGGATCGGGTTCGATTTCTACGAGTTCACCCTCGCGCAGTTCGAAAGTGACCATTCGGGAAATAATATCATTAGAACCAAGATCATCCGAACTGTCGACGTGTCGACGACCATATTCCAGCAGTCGTCGGGTCGGCTGATTCGCCAGCACCTGGCTTTGCGAAGGCTCCGTGTAGGATCCGCCGAGATCAACCGCAACCGCCGAACCTAACTCCGAATTTACGGGCACGCTCAGCTGGCTCAAGCCCACCAGCGCAATCGCCGCAACGGTTGCGGCTACTGCAATGCCACTGGCCGGGGTCATGAAACGTGACCCGACAGCTTCCGGCTTGGCTTCAACCACGACCCGCTCCTCACCCAGCGTTGCACTGATTCTGCCGCGCAAGGCCTCCATGCCGGGAATCTCACGATCCCGTCTTACGATTCGACCGATATCCAGATACTCGGCTACCTGCTGGCGCATCGCCGCATCCTGGCTCAGCCGACGTAACAGAAACTCGGCCTCATTCTCCGGCAATTCTCCATCGACGAAAGCCGAAATTTGCATTTTTAAAGCGTCGTTCATAGTTCCCCGCACCGGGCCGTTGGCCCGTCCCTCTTAGCAACCCCTAATCCACCAAAGCGCCAATCTTCTTGCCAATCGCATCTCTGGCCCTGAATATTCTTGATCGCACGGTACCCACCGGGCAATCCATCGTTTGCGCAATCTCCTCGTAACTCATTCCATCGAGTTCGCGCAGAATAATTGCGGTCCTCAAGTCTTCCGGCAATGCATCGATCGCCTTTTCCACCGTCGCATGCAACTCCTGACTAAGCGTTATTCCTTCCGGCGTATCGGTCTCCTTGAGTTTTGCATGCAAGTCATACTGCTCCGGGTCCTGCAGATCCAGCTCGACGTCCATGGGTCGTCTTCTTACTGACGCCAGATGGTTCTTCGCTGTATTCACCGCAATCCTGTATAGCCACGTGTAAAACGCGCTATCGCCGCGAAACCTTGGCAATGCCCGGTAAGCCTTGAGAAAGGCTTCCTGCGTAATGTCCAATGCCAGGTCAGGGTCACGCACATATCGCATTACCAAGTTAACGATCTTATGCTGGTACTTAAGTACCAGCAGATCAAAAGCACCTTTGTCACCCTTCTGAACCCGTCGGACCAGCTGAGCATCGGTGGTCTCATTTGCCATACAGGTAGGCCCCACTCCAGGAGCGGTAAAGCCAACCAACTCCGCCAACTCCAGCATAGACCGGGCTTGGATGGGAAAGTTCGCGGTACTTTGCGCTATTCATTAGGGATTTGCCTGAAATGTGACCGTTTTCCGGTTCGGCGCCAATTCCGGGCCCCGGAGCTTACAAATTGTTGTTTTTTTGCCTCTCACAGTCGATGGTATCAAGGTCCGGCCCGATGACCAAAAGCCTTGCGTGATTGTTGCCACAGCAGTTGCAGGCGATGCCACTCCAAACTGCCCATTCGGCGGCGGGCAAACAGGCCCGCATAAAAACGACCATCCTCATCGGCAACCCGCAGCCAGGCCAGGCCAGGCAATACCATGCTGCCAGACTGGAGCGTGAGCGAAACGCTGTCTCCCGAGGCGTCCAGCGCGGTGATGCCGCCACCGGAATCCAGCGAGATCTGGCGGACCCACGCTATCCCCGCGAGCAAACGCCGAAGTTCAAACAGGCAGTCGAGGATCCATACCACACCTGCCGTGCATCGCCATATCAGGTTGAGCCTCAAGTCGATGATGATAAGCGCGCCGATCACCATCGCGATCACGCCGGCCAGGAGTACCACCCGGTGAAGCAGCGGATCAGGACGTAGTTTCACCTCGAACAAGGGAGACGGCATGGGCGATTTCGGTGTCTGCGGATTGGGTGCCACCCAATAGAAACGCGTTTAAGTCGGGGTCCGAAAGATCCAGAAGTCTGCGAAACGCCCTCTTACTCGCATCATCGGACGCGGCATAGGATTTTTCGAGATAGGCGCTCAGTAGAACATCAAGTTCGCGCATGCCGCGCCGGCACTGCCATTTCAGGCGCCTGTCACACATATCCTGCTAACTGCATGCCGAGCCCGGACTATTCATGAATCGCCGCGATGATTGCACAGAGCATTGTTCGCACACGGGTGTTTCCGATCGAGCGGAATACCCGTGTGTATTCCCGACAGAGGAAAATGCCGTGTGAGGACAAGGATCAAGCAAGGGCGCGAGCGCATTCATGAATAGTCCGGGCTAGTGCCGTCGTTCGGCGAGCATCTTCTTGGTTTCGGCAATGGCCTTCGCAGGATTGAGATTCTTGGGACAGGTATTCGTGCAGTTCATAATCGTATGGCAGCGGTACAGGCGGAACGGGTCTTCAAGATCGTCCAGTCGTTCCCCGGTAGCCTCATCCCTGCTATCGACCAGCCACCGATAGGCTGCCAGCAGTGCAGCTGGCCCGAGATACCGGTCGCTATTCCACCAGTAACTCGGACAACTCGTTGAGCAGCAGGCGCAGAGAATGCATGCGGCAGGCTCATCGATCAGCTCCTGATCTTCTTTGCTCTGCAGTTGCTCCTGATCCGGCGGCGGCGGCGTGCGCGTCTGCAACCAGGGCTTCACTGACGCGTATTGCGCATAAAAGTTGGTGAGATCAGGTACGAGGTCCTTCACGACACCCAGGTGCGGCAGCGGATAGATCTTGACGTCGCCCCTGATGCCATCTGCGGACACGGTGCAGGCCAATGTGTTTCGTCCATCAATATTCATGGCGCAAGAGCCGCAAATACCCTCGCGACAAGAACGCCTGAAAGTCAGCGTGGGATCAATCTCGTTCTTGATTTTAATGAGTGCGTCAAGAACCATCGGTCCGCAGCGATCCATGTCCACCTCATAGGTGTCCATGGACGGGTTTTCACCGCTGCCCGGATCGAATCGGTACACAACAAAACGGCGGATGTTGCCAGCCCCGTTTTTCGCCGGAAAGTGCTTGCCTTTCCTGATTCTGGAATTCGGTGGAAGTCTGAACTCAGCCAACTATTTCTCCATTTCAGCCGATTAATAAACACGCGCTTTGGGTGGAATATACTCGACTTCGTCTGTCATCGTCGTTGAATGCACCGGCCTGTCGCCGAAGGTTACGTTGCCCCCCTGGTCGAGCCAGGACAGCGAGTGATTCATCCAGTTCTCGTCATCGCGATCCGGGAAGTCCTCGCGGGCATGTGCGCCGCGACTCTCCTGCCGGCGTGCCGCAGACTCAATAGTCGTGCGCGCATTCTGCAGCAGGTTTTCCAACTCCATTGTTTCGATGAGGTCTGTGTTCCAAATCATGGATCGATCCGCGACCTGAACATCAGCAAATGATGCATTGGTTTGTTGCAGCAGACCAACGCCCTCATCGAGCGTTTCACCGGTACGAAAAACCGCCGCATGATTCTGCATGATCTTTTGCATTTCGAGCCGAATCTCGGCCGTTGGTCGAGTGCCGTCAGCATGTCGAAGTCCGTCAAGTCGCGCGACGCTGTTTTGCCCCGCGTCCGTCGGCAAATTACTGTGCCTGGTATTCGGCTTCATCGTATCGGCGCAATGATGTGCCGCCGAGCGGCCGAAAACCACCAGGTCCAGCAGCGAATTTGAGCCAAGACGGTTGGCGCCGTGCACGGATACGCACGCCGCTTCACCTACGGCCATGAGACCGGGCACGACGGATTCGGGATCGCCATCTTTTAGCGTGACCACCTCGCCGCTGTAATTGGTCGGAATTCCGCCCATGTTGTAGTGCACGGTTGGCAACACCGGTATCGGCTCTTTACCGACATCCACACCCGCAAAAATCCGCGCCGTTTCCGCGATGCCTGGCAAACGCTCCTCGATCACTTCAGGACCAAGATGTTCGAGATGCAAATGAATGTGATCGTTTTCGGCACCGACGCCACGTCCTTCCCTGATCTCAATAGTCATCGACCGGCTGACAACGTCTCGCGAGGCCAGGTCCTTCGCATTCGGGGCATACCGCTCCATGAAACGCTCGCCGTCAGAGTTGGTCAGATATCCGCCCTCTCCGCGAACGCCCTCGGTGATGAGGCAGCCGGCACCATAAATACCGGTTGGATGGAACTGGACGAATTCCATGTCCTGCAGTGGCAATCCTGCCCGCAGCACCATGGCATTTCCGTCTCCGGTGCATGTGTGTGCGGATGTGCATGAAAAGTATGCCCGTCCATAGCCTCCGGTGGCGAGGATCACCTGGTGCGACCGGAATCGATGCAGTCGCCCGGTCGCCAGGTCTATCGCCACGACGCCACGACACTGTTCACCGTCCATCATCAGGTCTATGGCAAAATACTCGATGAAGAATTCCGCATCATGTTTCAGCGATTGCTGGTACAACGTATGCAGCATCGCATGGCCGGTGCGATCCGCAGCCGCACAGGTGCGATGCGCGGTGCCTTCGCCGAACCTGGTTGTCATGCCGCCAAACGGACGCTGATAAATCTTGCCCTCTTCGGTGCGGGAGAATGGAACGCCGTAGTGTTCGAGTTCTATAACCGCGTCCGGCGCTTCTTTACACATGTATTCGATTGCGTCCTGGTCTCCCAACCAGTCGGACCCTTTCACAGTGTCATACATGTGCCAGCGCCAGTCGTCCTCGCCCATGTTGCCGAGCGCCGCGCTGATCCCGCCCTGCGCGGCGACCGTGTGACTGCGGGTTGGGAAAACCTTTGTGATACAGGCGGTTTTGAAACCCGCCTCGGCGAGTCCGAATGTTGCACGCAACCCGGCTCCGCCGGCTCCGACAACAACGACGTCGTAGGTATGATCGATGAAGTCGTAATCGCTCATAGTGAACCGCCGAGCGAGACTTTCAATACTGCAAGGACCGCAGCCGCGCACAGAAATACGTGGGCAAACTTGTTCAGTAACAGCGCCATGATTTTCAGGGCCGGTCCATGCACGTAGTCTTCAATGATCACCTGTACTCCCAGGGTTGAATGCCAGGCAAGCGTAACGCTCGCCAGCAACAGCATCACCGCATTCAATGGATCGCCAACCCAGACATACAGATCACTGCGGGAGTAACCGTCCAGCCCGGCTAACGAAATCAGAAACCAGGATCCAAGAATCAACAACGCCACGGCTGTGACGCGTTGCATCCACCAATGATCTGTTCCTTCTTTGGCTGAGCCTGAACCCAGAACCCGCGACAGAGGAGATCGTAAACTCATCAATGCACTCCGCTCCCTAGACCGCCAGCCAGTATCCGGCAGTCATCAAGACTGCCGCCACGAGTACGATCCAGGCTGATGTGTCGGCTTGTTGCTTCTCGAATAGATGTCCTGTATCCCAGATCAAATGGCGAATGCCATTCGCGAAATGAAAGGAAAACGAAAACAGCCAGCCAAGCAGCAGAACCTGTCCTACTATGCTCTGCATTGCGGTGGTCAGCGAAGCGTAAGGAATAACGTCCCACGCGATGGCCTCGAGCCAGACCACAAACGCCACCAGGCCCACCGATAACGCAAACCCCGTCATCCTGTGCAGAATCGACAAGGTCATCGTAATGGGCCAGCGATAGATTGTCAGGTGCGGTGAGAGCGGTCGCTCTTCTTTACTCATGTAATGCCTTTACTTTCATCTGTCTTGCAACGGGAAAGCGCTAAAAATCGACGCACCGTCCGTTCTTCTCCCAGTCTCCGTAGCGCGTCGGGTTCGGCCCCTGCCGACCCCCGATTTCCTTCGGTTGTGCTTTACCTGGGGGCGCGGCCGTCGCATTATTGTCTGACGGAATCGTGGACGAAACGTCGGTTTCGCTTCGCTTGTCTTGTTGTTCCACCATGCGCGAAGTATGCCAGAGGTAGGCCTCCAGTTGTATAAACAAATCACAGTCCGCGGCACAGATGCCGTCGAATTCTTGCAGGGTCAGCTGACGCAGGATATTAGCCTGCTGGCCAACGCAGGACAGTTACCCGCGGCGTGGTGCAATCCCAAGGGCCGCGTCATTGCTACGCTGCGGCTGCTCGCACTGGATTCATCAATCGGACTGCTGGTCCCGGCAGGAATGCAGGAGACCCTGCTAAAGCGGTTGATAATGTACCGCATGCGAGCCGACGTTGAGTTTGTAACAAATCGTTTCGACTGGACACAGCATGTCAATGCAAACGATACCGATCCGGAAAAACTGATAAAGGCAGGTGTACCGACGATCGACGCAACTAACACCGAGAAATACACGCCGCACATGCTCAACCTCGACAAGCTTGGTGCAATAAGTTTCTCAAAGGGATGTTACGCGGGCCAGGAGGTCGTTGCACGGACGGAAAACCTCGGCAAGAGCAAGCGCCGCCTGATGCGTTACCAGGCAGAAGAAGACGGACTGTCGGTTGGGGCGAAACTGTCCCTGGACGACAGGAACGTGGGCGAGGTCGTTAACGTATCCGGAAGCGAACTGCTGGCGGTAACACCCGTTGAACTCCATAGTCAGACTCTTGTGAGTAACGGGACCCGTGTTGTTCCGATGGGGCTGCCTTACCTTATCTGAAGTCCCGCGCGCCTCAGTAGATCCGGGTAGTCTCGTTAGCCATTTGCTGCACTACATTCTCAGGGCCATGCCCACGGATATCGGCGAGGTGAACTCGAATCCGAATTTCTGGTATAGCTGCGCGGCGTCCCCGTCTGCGATCAGGCTGACATACGCTGACGGCGGTGCGTTGTCGTTCAGATACGAAATCAGTGACTGCATAATCTGGTAACCAATACCACGTCGCTGCCAGTCCGGGTGAACCGCAATGTCGACGACCTCGAAATTGCATCCGCCATCCCCAACAATCCGACCCATACCAATTAGCTGCGCATCATCCCGAACACATACCGAGAACAGGGAGTTAGGCAGGCCCAGTGATGCTGCCTCCGGCGACTTCGGACTGAGCCCCGCCGCAACACGGAGTGCCCTGTATTCATTCTCGGCGGGAACTTCCTCCACCAAACGAAATCGCGTCGTCATACCTGCATCGGGCTACTGCTGGACAACTCAGCTAGTCAAAAATTTCGGGACGCATATGTGGAAACAAAAGCACATCGCGAATTGACGGAGCATCGGTCAGCAACATAACGAGCCGATCTATACCCAGACCCAGGCCGGCCGTCGGCGGCAATCCATACTCCAACGCCCGAATATAATCTGCGTCATACACCAGCGCTTCATCATCGCCGGCGCTGCGATTCTCCGCTTGCGCACGAAAACGAGATTCCTGGTCTTCCGGATCGTTCAGCTCGGAGAAGCCGTTCGCTATTTCACGGCCGCCAATAAAGAGCTCAAAGCGGTCCGTCACAAACGGATCGGCATCGTTGCGGCGAGACAGCGGAGATACCTCCGTCGGATATTGCGTAACAAAAGTCGGCTGTCGCAGTTCCTCCTCGCCGGTTTTCTCAAAAATTTCGATCTGCAGTTTGCCGCTGTCGTAGTTATCTTCGATCTTGATACCAAGCTTCGACGCAACACCAATCAGATAGTCCCGGTCACGTATTCTTGATTGTTCAATCGTAGGGTTGAAATTCATGATTACCTCTTCGACCGTCAGTCGTTCGAAGGGCTTCGAGAAATCAAATGTTTCATTCTGATACGTCACTTTGGATGTTCCGAGAACTGACTCTGACATACCTTTCAGCAAGGCCTCGAGCATAACAATCAGGTCTTCGTAATCGGCATAGGCGCGATACAGTTCGAGCATCGTGAATTCCGGATTGTGCTGAGTCGAAACGCCTTCATTGCGAAAGTTTCGATTGATTTCATAGACGCGCTCAAAGCCCCCGACGGTCAATCGCTTGAGATTCAACTCCGGCGCAACACGCAGGTAAAGCTCCATGTCGAGCGCGTTGTGATGGGTTTTGAACGGTCTTGCGATTGCCCCGCCCGGCGTGGTCTGCATCATTGGCGTTTCAACTTCGAGATAATCCTGGGAATCGAGAAATGCGCGAATATAGGCGACTACCTGGGACCGGATCCGAAACGTGTTGCGACTTTCCTCGTTCATGATCAGATCGACATAGCGACGCCGATAGCGGGTTTCCTGATCACTGAGTCCGTGAAATTTTTCTGGCAACGGCCGCAGCGACTTTGTAAGCAGGCGAACTTTATCCGCCATGACCGTCAGTTCGCCTGTTTTCGTCTTGAAGAGACTTCCAGTGGCACCAAGAATGTCACCAACGTCCCATTTTTTGAATGACTGATAGACACCCTCGGGCAGGCGGTCGCGTTCGAGGCGAATCTGTATCTGTCCGGTCCGGTCCTGCAGCTTTATAAAGCTGGCCTTGCCCATGACTCGCTTCACCATCATCCGCCCGGAGACACTAACCTGAACGTCTTCCTCGCGCAGATGCTCGTCTTCGTGCTTGCCGTAGCTCTGGTGTAACTCCTCTGCGAGCGCATTCCGTCTGAAGTCATTGGGGAACGCATTGCCACCTTCGCGCAACGCTTCGAGTTTGCGGCGGCGCTCGGCAATCAGCGTGTTTTCATCCTGTTTTTCCTGGTTGCTCACTTAAAGTCCCTGTTTGAGGCTGGCCTCGATAAAATTGTCCAATCCGCCGTCCAGCACTGCCTGAGTGTTACCGGTTTCAACACCGGTACGCAAATCTTTGATGCGGCTCTGATCCAACACATAAGAACGTATCTGGCTGCCCCAGCCAACATCCGCCTTGCTGTCCTCCACCTCCGCCGCTTTCGCACGTCGGGCCTGCAGCTCGAGCTCATAGAGTTTCGCCTTTAACTGCTTCATGGCCGTTGCTTTGTTCTTGTGCTGCGACCTGTCGTTCTGACACTGGACGACAGTGTTGGACGGGATGTGCGTGATGCGCACTGCCGATTCGGTTCGGTTAACGTGCTGGCCGCCAGCGCCGCTGGCGCGATAAACGTCAATCCGCAGGTCAGACGGATCGATTTCGATATCAATATCGTCGGCAACTTCGGGCGAGACAAATACAGACGCAAAGGATGTGTGGCGCCGATTGCCGGAATCGAATGGAGATTTTCGGACCAGGCGGTGGACGCCGGTTTCCGTCCTCAACCAACCGTAAACGTAATCACCGGATACGCGGACCGTAGCGCTCTTCAGGCCCGCCACTTCGCCTGCAGAGGCTTCAATGATCTCAGCTTTGAACGAATGTGCTTCGGCCCAACGCAGGTACATGCGCAACAGCATTTCTGCCCAGTCCTGAGCTTCCGTACCGCCGGCTCCCGACTGTATTTCCAAAAAGGCATCGTTCGGATCGAGTTCGCCAGCGAACATCCTTCTGAATTCGAGGTCGTTAATACGCCGCTCGTAGCCATCAAGATCGGCTGAGAGCTCTGCAACCGTAGCTTCATCCGCCTCCTCAACCGCGAGCTCAAGGAGCTCATCGGCATCGGCAAGTCCGCTGGTCAGGTTTTCCAGGCCCAGCACGACCGCTTCGAGCCGCGCTCTTTCCTTGCCGAGCGCCTGAGCACGATCAGGGTCATTCCATACGTCGGGTTCTTCGAGTTCCCGACCGACCTCGGTCAGCCGTTCCGACTTGCCGTCATAGTCAAAGATACCCCCTTAACGCCCTGGTGCGTTCGGCAAGGTCCATCATCCGCTGCTTGATCTGGCTGGTTTCCATGATTTCTGTTATTTGTTGATTGAATCGACTGGCGCGAAAAGACGCGCGATGTTAGCACGTCGGTCGACTGGAATTTTGGATGTTTACTATCTGTTCCACGATCAATTGCGGCGTTTCAAATCCACGATATTCATTGACGTCGAGACGATAGGTCATCTGGACGACACCGCGATACGCCGGTCCTGCCTGGTTAAAAGCGATCGCATCGACGGTCGTTCCACCGGACGCAGGCCGCACGCGCAACTTGAGGTGATTCTCACCCACGGTGCGCTGTTCGTCGATCTCGAAGTCGCCGCTGAACACGGGTTCGGGAAATCCCGCCCCCCACGGACCGGCCTCTCTCAGCACGCGGGCGAACTTGAGATTCATTGCTGTCGACGGCAGCTCTCCATCTGTCATGATCGTGCCGCTAAGGTCCGCATCCGGATAAAGGTCGCCCAATTTCTGCGCTGCAAGATTGGCGAAAGCTGCGAAATCTTCCTCCGCAAGATTTAATCCCGCGGCCATCGCATGACCGCCGAAACGGACAATCAGGCCCGGCGCAGAACTCGAAACCGCCTCCAGGAGGTCACGCACATGCACACCCGGCACGGATCTGGCGGAACCCTTAAGCATTCCGTCATTCTCGCGCGCAAATGCGATGACTGGCCGATCAAACCTCTCCCGCACGCGGGCCGCAATCAGGCCGACCACACCCTGATGCCAATCGGCATCATAGAGACAAACGCATCCGGGCAAATTCGCCGCGTTCATTTTTTCAACGTAGGCGAACGCCTCATCACGCATTCTTGCCTCGATGTTTTTTCGTTCACGATTAATACCGTCCAGTGTCGCGGCAATCTGGTCGGCAACGGACTCGCTATCTGTTAGCAGGCATTCAATACCGACGGACATGTCCTCGAGCCGGCCTGCCGCGTTGAGTCGAGGACCGACCACGAAGCCGAGATCCGTACTGACCGCGCGTTTATGATCGCGATTGGCCTGCCTGAACAAGGCCCGTATCCCCGGAACGGACCGCCCGGCGCGAATGCGGGCAATCCCTTGCTGTACCAGGATACGATTGTTGAGATCAAGTTTGACAACATCGGCAATCGTGCCGAGCGCAACCAGATCGAGGAAGGTAGCGGGAATCTTTGCGGCTCCGGTTTTGCCCTGGCTCTGAAGCTCGCGGCCGAGCGCCGCCATCAGGTAAAAAGCGACGCCGACGCCGGCAAGGTTCGGGCTTTCGAAATCCACGCCGTCAAGATTCGGGTTGACCATCGCATCAGCTGCCGGCAACTCTTTTCCCGGCAGATGGTGATCCGTAATCAGCACCTTGATGCCAAGGCTGTGTGCTAGTTCGACGCCCTCGACACTTGATACGCCGTTATCGACGGTTACCAGGAGATCCGGCGAGCGTTCAGCGGCAACCGCGACGATCTCGGGCGTCAACCCGTAACCGAACTTGAACCGATTCGGAACGATGTAATCGACGTCATTGATACCGAAGGCTCGCAAACAGCGCATGACAAGCGCCGTACTGGTGGCACCATCTGCGTCGAAATCGCCGACAATAATGATGCGCTTATTGGCATGTGCGAGCAGCAACTCCACGGCGGTGTCTAATCCGGCCAGTGAACTAACGGGCGCAAGGCTTCTCAGGCTGTAACTTAGCTGTGATTCACTGGTGATACCGCGGGCCGCATACAGTCGATTCAGCACAGGATCCGGGTCAACGGTTGCCGCCGACTGTGATGCCGCGGGGACGGATCTTACCCGGATCGGCCGCAGACGCGCCTCAGTCACTGTCGCTGACCTCGAGACAGGGTGCCGTTCGCCGCCAGACGCGCAGTCGATCGAATCTACCGAGAGTGGCTGTAAGTCCATCGCTGCACAGGAGCGTCAATCGCCGCAAGCGGCCCGAACCAAGCAGCTTTTCCAGGCTGCGCAGACTGTCTTGAATCGGGGCATTCGAGGCAACGGCCACGAATCCGCGCGGGGATCCGGACAGGCACGCGTCGAAATCCTCAAACGGTGCGACCCGCGCCAGGCAGCTTGCCCAATACCCGTTGTACAGCGGTTCACCTGAATAAAGATCGGGCAACGGCCGCTCCACGGGCTCCGGCGCGACCCCGCCGCCCCAGAACCAGAGAGAATTAATCGCCGGCTGCCCTGCTTTCTCGCGTTCAATATTGACCGCGTGGTCGTGCAGTAGCATTTGCAGCTCACCCAGCAACTGATGAAATGATTGTGCGCTCCCGCCAGATGGCGGAAACCTGTCCGGCACGTGCCCGTCGGCGATCACAGCGGACACCGGGGCTGTCGCAATTGGCTGTTCACTGTGCAGATAACCGGATATTCCCAATTGCGTAAATGAATACGCTTCGCTGCCACCCAACTCTGCCTGCAGCATCTCGAAGAGAATGCGCATTTCCGCAGGCGAAACATGGCTTGGCCCCAGCGAGCGAATTCGAAGGTCCCGAAGTCGCGCCTCCAGGTGAATTGGATCGGCCGCGGCCATCCAGCTGGCCGAGCGCTCCCCCGTCTGGCCCCAAAAGCGCAGCGCAGCCAGTCCGCTCTCAGGCACTGGCGCACCTATCACAGACAATACGGCACCAAGCAGTTCGGTTTCAGGTGCCTGCTGTGACACGATGCCACGCGACAGCCAGCGCCGTTGAGTCGCATCCGAGACACGCCCATGTGCGCCGTCAGGCAGTATGACAATTGCATGAGCGTCCTTCATCCCGAACTTCCGACGTGCTTACGCTGCGCGAAAATCAGACAGTGTACTGACATCAGGAAAAATTGAACGAAAAACAGGCGAAAATCGATTGCGATATACGCGATAATCAGCCCATGAAATTCGTCCGCGAAGCAAATTCGGCCATCTCCATAAGACACGTCGAAAAAGGCGTGGTGAAGATCGGCAACGAAGAAATCAGTGAAAACGTCGTCTTGTTCCGCGAGTCGATTCAACGCGGCTGGGATGCCGCCGACGTGGCAACACTGGCCGAAGAGGACTTCGCTGAACTCATTGCCGAGGACCCGGAAATTGTTATCTTCGGTACCGGCTGGCATGCCTGCCTGCCGCCACGCGACCTGGTATTCGCGTTGGCCCGCCGCGGTATCGGTTTTGAATGTATGGATACGCCCGCGGCGTGCCGAACCTTCAACATCCTGCTGAGCGAAGATCGGGATGTTGCTGCGGTGCTAATCATTTCGGAGCAGGAGTAGCGTGCATGACTCGGTCCGGTGCGCGAATCAGCGCACTCGGCCTGCAACTACGGCCGGGGCAGATACTGGCGTGGATTGACTGGCTTACCGTTACGCCTGATCTCAAAATGCAGCTGAGCCCTTTTTCCCGGTCCCTCCCCCATAGTGGCGATGCGCTGACCCCTGCGGATGCTTTCGCCTTCTTTGACCAATAGCGTGGCGTTATAGCCGTAGGCACTAAGGTAGGTTTCGTTGTGCTTGAGAATCAGCAACTGCCCATACCCGATCAGGCCGCCACCAGAGTAGACAACCCGGCCGTCGGCTGCCGCACGCACGGGCTGGCCGGACTTGCCGTTGATGACCAGTCCGGTGCCGGATCCGGGCCGGCCATCGAATTCACCGGAGACACGTCCGCTTGTTGGCCAGCCCCAACCGGGCGGCGGATCTGCCGGCGGCGGGGGTATCGTGCGCTTTGGCGCGGCTCGCGCTGCCGCGCTGCCGCCGGGTGGCGGTCTGAGGTAGATCACCTGGCCCGGGTGAATCAGCGTGCCATCGCCAAGATTATTCCAGCGAGCCAGCGCCCGGTGATCCAGTTTGTAGCGATGAGCGATGACGAACAGCGATTCGCCGGATCTGACGACATGCGATTCCTGTGGCGTATGGTCCCAGAACGTCGGGGTAACGCAGCCGCCAAGCACGAGGCAAATCACAACCGTGGCGCCGCGCATTCGCCCGATCATGCGATGTCCTGAGTCTTTCGACATGCGGTCTGTCAGTGCCTCATCACCAGATATGCGGCTATTGCTGCGGCCAGGGCTACAACGCCCCAGCCTATGCGCTCGATATACTTTGGCAGCATCGCCTCCATACGCTCCCCGCCAGCGACAATCAGGCCCGCAACCAGGAAGAAACGCGCCCCGCGGCCCACCGCGGATGCGATTACAAAACCCGGGAAATTAAGGACGGCAACACCGGCTGCAATCGTAAATATCTTGTACGGTATTGGCGAGAACCCGGCAACCAGCACTGCCCAAACGCCCCAGGAAGCAAACCATTCCTTACCCTTGAGGTAGGCGGGCCAGTAGCCCATCTCATGCAGCCAGGGCTCGACCCGATCAAACAGAAAATAGCCTATTGCGTAACCCGCAATACCGCCGAGAACCGACGCCACGGTCGTAATGGCCGCCAGGCGCCATGCGGATCGTCGCTCCGCGAGAACCATCGGCGCCAGCATGACATCGGGCGGGATAGGAAAGAACGAGGACTCGGCAAAACTCAATCCGCACAGGTAACGCACTGCGTGCCGATGCCGTGCCCAGCCGAGCACCCGGTCGTACAATGGTCCAAACAATCGCATTAGTCTATTTGCCCAGGCAGGGATGGCCGCCACATCGCGTCGGGTTCACCATCAGAATTTAGGCTAACAAGTATAAACAAGATGTTGTTTTATTGGCTATTTACCTTTAACCAGAGGTACGAAGCTGACGGCGCCTAGCGACGTCTGTTCGAAATGACTGTTTTGCCGGTTCACCATCAAGAGGTCCTGCCTGCCCGACGGTCCCACCGGCATGATCAGACGACCGCCCGGTGCCAGCTGCTCGAGCAGCTTTTGCGGCACCTCTTCTGCCGCAGCCGCAACCAGAATGCCGTCGTAGGGCGCATATTTGGGCCAGCCCTCCCAGCCATCTCCGGGCCGAAACTGTACGTTGTAGATGTCCAGCTCGCGAAGGATCTGACGCGCCTTCTGATAGAACTCGCGGATCCGTTCGACCGTATAGATCTTCTTCACGAGAGGCGCGAGCACCGCCGTCTGGTAACCACAGCCTGTACCGATCTCGAGAACGCTCTCACCGCTGAAATTATCGAGCAACGCCTCGGTCATACGCGCAACGACGTAAGGCTGGCTGATGGTCTGTCCCAGGCCGATAGGCAGGGCCGTGTCTTCATACGCTCGACTGGCCAGCGCTTCGTCGACGAACAGGTGCCGCGGCACGTTTCTGATCTGTTCGAGTACTGCCGTGGATCTGATACCTTCCTGGCGCAGCCGCTCGACGAGCCGGTCTCGCGTGCGCGCCGACGTCATGCCGATGCCGCGAATATCTCTGCCCTGCTGCATCAGGACTCGAGCCAGCCCGCAATATCGGTCAACATTTCATGCCTGGTCAGATCCACCTTGATCGGTGTCACCGCAACCGCACCACGTTCGATCGCAGCAAAGTCAGTGCCCGCCCCGGTATCCTGTCCTGCGCCCGCGGGCCCGATCCAGTAAATTGACCGGCCATGAGGATCCTTCTGCTTGACGATGGGTTCGGAACGATGCCGAAAACCGAGCCGGGTCGCCTCGAAACCCCGCAGTTCATCGTAAGGAAGGTCCGGCACATTGACATTCAACATGATGTCGCCTGGCAACGGATTGTCGCGCAATTTAATGACGAGCTCTGTGGCCACCCTGGCCGCCGTTACCATGTTTTCGCTGTTGCGTCCGACCAGCGACACCGCAATAGCCGGCAAGCCCAGGAATCTCCCTTCCATCGCCGCCGCCACTGTGCCCGAGTAAATCACGTCATCCCCCAGATTCGCACCGTGATTAACGCCGGATACGACAAGATCGGGATCTTCGTCCAGAAATCCGGCCAGAGCGAGATGAACGCAGTCTGAAGGTGTTCCGTTGACGTAGTACCGCCCATCTTCCACTTTGCGCACTCGGAGCGGAGACTGCAGCGTCAGCGAATTGCTTGCTCCGCTGCGATTACGGTCTGGCGCCACGACAGTGACCTCGGCGATCTCGGCAAGCGCGTCAGCCAGTGCATTAATGCCTTTGGCTAGGTAGCCATCATCGTTGCTGACCAGAATTTTCAAGGTAATTATTGTTCGAATATGAAGGGCGCGCTCACTATACTCAAAGATTGATCCACACCAAAGCGCAATTGTGCAAATACGACCGTGAGCCAGGCAGACGATCCCAAAGAGGATGATGATAGCGGCCTCTTTCGCCGTTTGATGGGAGATGCGACGCCGCTGGCTCAGGACAAGCGCGCGCCGGACTACAAGCCAAAACCGAAACCACGCGCACGTTTCAAACGCGAAGACGAAATCGCTGTGCTACGAGAGAGCCTCGACGCGGATGTCGACGAGATAGAGACCGGGGCCGGAGAAAGTCTGCGCTTTCAGCGGCCAGGAGTGGGCCGTCGCACGATACGCAGACTGGCCCGCGGCAATTTCAGCGTGCAGGACGAGGTAGACCTGCATGGCATGACCGTCAGCGAAGCAAAAGGTGTGCTCAGGGACTTCGTCAACAGTTCCTGTGCAAGTGGATTCACGTGCGTCCGTGTAATTCATGGTAAAGGGCTCGGGTCCGGAAATCGCGGACCCGTACTCAAGGGTAAGGTGAATAACTGGCTGCGGCGCTGGGAAGAGGTGCTCGCTTTTGTCTCGACACGGCAGGTACACGGTGGTACCGGGGCCGTCTACGTCCTGCTGCGGAAATAGCAGGCAGCGACTCGCCTAGGCGACTTGCCCGGCGGCCCATCCTGAAGCCCAGGCCCATTGAAAGTTGAAGCCACCCAACTGCCCGGTGACGTCGACCACTTCGCCGATGAAATACAGTCCGGACTGCTGCCGACATTCCATTGTTTTTGAGGAAAGCGCATCGGTATCGACACCGCCGAGAGTCACTTCGGCCGTCCGGTAACCCTCTGTTCCAGACGGCTTGATGCGCCAGCATTTTAGTTGTGACCCGATACGAATCAGCCTGTCGTTACGGATGGCCGCGAGTGGTCTGGTAGCAAGTTCAGGCCACCACAGAGCCTCCAGTTCGAGCACCAGGGATCGCGGCAATGCCGACGCCAACACTGTCCTTAGCAGGGACTGTGGTTGATCCGACTTGGCGCGCAAAAGCCACTCGCCAGCATCCAGGCCGGGCATCAGATCCAGACTCAGACTCCTGCCCACCGTCCAGTAGCTCGAGGATTGCAGCGCAGCGGGACCACTTAAACCACGATGCGTAAACAGCACATCGCCTGTGAATGAATGGCGCCCGACAGCAACGGCTACCCTGACGCTAACACCCGATAGTCGCATAGTCAGCGCATGCGCCTCACCGGTGAACGTATAGGGAACCAGCGCGGCGCTGGTATCTCGCACACCGATGTCAAACTGTCGCGCCAGCCTGAAACCGAAATCGGATGCACCCATTTTGGGTATCGACAAGCCGCCCGAGGCAATCACGAGAGACGCACAAGCAAAGCATCCCTTGCTTGTCATCAATTGATACGTCCGGTTTTTTGTCACGGACGAAATGTCACAGTGCGTCATGATTTCGACGCCTGCTGCGTCGCACTCGTGCGCCAGCATCGCGAGAATATCTTTGGAAGAATGATCGCAAAACAACTGACCGGCCGTCTTCTCGTGATAGGCAATGCCGTGCTTCTCGACGAGCGCCACGAAATCTGCGGGCGTGTAACGGCTTAACGCGGAAATACTAAAACGCCGATTCGTGGATAAGAAATTGTCGGGCTTGCAATGCAAATTAGTGAAGTTGCAACGTCCACCGCCTGACATCAGGATTTTTTTGCCTATCTTGTTCGAACCCTCGAGGACGAGAACCCGTCGACCACGCTTGCCGGCAGTGATGGCACACATGAGTCCGGCAGCTCCACCACCGACGACGACAACATCGTATGACCCCATGGCCGGCAGGTGCTATCGACTATGCCGACTACAGCGGTCCTAGTTCTGCTGCCGCCAGACGTCCGAACGAGCCGACTCCGTCGCAGACTCCATAATGATATCGCCGACTCTGCATGGGGCGACACCATTGGTTTCATCGCAGGTCTTCATATTCTTCAGCCGCTCATCATGGGCGGCCTGAAGAAAATCATCAGCCGGCTCTTTATCATTAATCAAAACAGGGTTTGCACCTGACCCCAATGAAGACATGGCTTCATCATTGCTTGCAAATACACTCGATTCCCTTACCGCGGGCCTGCAATCCGAATTCTGACGATCGACAAGGATGTTATCGGCACGGGCCGCAAGGTCGATCATCTGCACCAGTGCGCGCGCGCAATCATCCTCATTGGCGAACTGATATTCCACGGTCTCTTCCTGGCAAATCATTTTGCCGGCAGGCGCGATACACTGAGTGAGTGTCAGAATGAATACCTTTATCCAGGCAGTTTCCATATTTCCCTCCATTGACACATGACATGCGGACTTCGGATGGTGTCATGATCATTCGACCGCCCTACAAAATATTGGTTTCGCGGTCTTTAGTAATTGGAGCTTATCAAAAACCAGGCATCGTGAGCGCAGCGGATAGTGCACAAGGCAGTGCCTGACCAGAGACTCGTTTAAACCGCAGTTGCCATGCCATTTTGACCGGACTGCCGATCTGTTCCCGGGCCGATCCGTCAGGTTCTCCCGGTTTCCTCGCGCGAATCTGCATTATGCCCATGGTCAGGCGAACAATGCGGAAACCCGACCCGGCACGTTCCGTAAAGGAGACTGACCGGTAAGGTCGAATCGTTGCGACACAGGCTGCGCATACTAACGGTTCTTCGCTGGTCGAAGCGCCGCGTCCGGGCCACCCGACTTATTCGAGGCGAATGTCTTCGATCAGCATCACGGTGTCTTTTCTATCGTCCCGCGCAAAGATAACGACCTCCTGGATATCCGCCAGGTCCATCGGCGGTTGCCCCGGCTCTTGCATCAACTCAACGAGCGGTATTCGAATAGTGGACCCGTCGGGTGTGACGACCACTGACGCAATAAACTCATCGGTCCAGATATTTTTTCGCGCTCCATCGTTGATACGGACGGTCACATTGGTTGCCGGTCCTCTTTGCATGACGCCTGTTATGGTCAGGAACTGATAGTCACTCCAGTCAGTCATCATCGGCGACACAATCAAGCCACTTCGGCGCCAGTTCAGTAACTGAAGCTCCAGCGCTCCGGGCCGCGAAGCAGGCGTCACAATTTCTGCATTCACAGGTCTGAACGTGTACTTGTTCCACCATTGATCGAAATCCAGTATGACAGGTGACGCTGTTTTCCCCAGCCCGATGATGGACGACCAGAATAACAACGGCACGACGATCAGAATCGTTAGCAAAGACGATATCGACCGTAACAGGGGACCAACCACGCCGGCGCTGTCGTTTCGCGAAGCCCGATGCCACAGCAGCCGCGCGACCAGAGCAAGCGCCGCGCCCGACAAATCCCGGACTACATCCATCGTGTCGGGACTGCGTCCTGACAAATACTGAACAAACTCCGACAGTCCGCCGATCAACGCCACCACACCGAGAGCGAATAGCGCGGCCTTCAGGATTCCGTTCTGCTTCAGATTCTCGAACACGATGACGGCCAATACGGCGAAGACCAGAAGGTGCAGCCCGTTGCGAACGCCGCTCTCAACAAGAGAGTTATCAAGGCCGGGAAAAAGATGTGCAGCCACTACGGCGAAACTGAGCAACAGAATCCTGGCGCTTGTGCGAACATTCACTGGAGACACCGGAATACTTCCTGCGGGCCGTCGAGGCCGAGAGATCGATTCAGAAATTCTACTCGCGTTGCGCCCGCTTGCTGAGGGGCAACATCACAGCCGAACGTTTCCCGTTGCTTCATTGCAGAATTAGCTCCCGCAGGACGGAGGTCGCAAAAATACCGCGATCGAGGCCAAACTCGAGGCAGATCTCCGACCTGCCAATATCCCAGTTCACCTCACGGACCACGGCACGCAGAGCCCGCCTTGCAGGTTTCATTCTCGCGGCGCGCAGGCACTGCACATATTCCGGATATCGATCTGCGACTGACCGCTCCAGCATTGCTGGCGCCCGGTCCTCAGTCGATTCAGCGTCGCCCCACAGAGCGCCGGTTGGATGAATATCGAGTTCAGCCGTTCGCCGCGTGATGGAATCATCGATCTCATCCGGCACAAAAACACTGCCACTGCCGTCCAGGTTCATCGTATCGCCCGACAACGCCTTATCCCAGGTTCCATCCGCAACGCGCGCACTCAGAATCTCGTTGAAAAGAAACGATCTCGCCGCGGACAGCGCGATGCTGCGTTTATCTCGCTGCAAGCGCTTGCCGGCGGCAAGACCTGCAGCCGTTCGCAGGTTACTGGCTCCGCGCCCGAAGCGTTGCGCACCGAAGTAATTCGGGACGCCGCGAGCACGAATGGTTTCGAGTCGCCGGACGACGTCAACGCCGTCGATCTCGACCTCTCGCAATACAATCTGAAAACGATTCCCCGCGTGTGCGCCACGCTTAAGCTTGCGTTGATGGCGCTCCGTTCTGAGAATCCGGACGCCGTCCGTCTTCAGGGTGCCCCAGTCCGTACCCTCGCCGGTCGGCCTCCTGACACTGAACCATTGCCGCGTAACGGCATGCCGATCTTTAAGGCCCGCGTAACCAACATCGCGCTGGCCGATACCGGCATGCTGAGCGAGTATGCGTGCGACCCATGTCGTATTGGAACCTTCTTTTTCGATCCACAGATAGTCATGTTCCCCGTCGCCGGACAACACAAAGCCCAGCTCCTCGACAACCTGGAAATCACTGGGAATTTGCTTGATAAGCCCTTGAATTAAATCACTGCCGTAGGCACGACACCATTCGGGAAGCGGGCTATTTGACGTAGGCATCTGCAACCAGTCGGTCACCTTTGACAGGCACCACCTGGTAAAACGTCTCCGACTTGCCAATCATGCCAAGGTCAGTTCGCGCCCGTTCTTCCGCAGCGGCGCGCCCATTCTTGAGATTCAGCACTTCAGCTTCCAGGGCAACGTTGCGCTCACGCAACGCGGCGTTTTCGGCACGCTGCTCCATGACCGCATAGCGAAGATCCTGGGTACGAGAGAAGCCGTCTTCGGATAGCAGCAACTGCCCGATCATGGCCGTCCCGGCCATTCCCAACAGCAGCATTATCCAACGAGTGTTCAAAAAGCGCCTTCCCCGTTTCGCGTTAATCAGGCCTTGACCGAAAAGGCCTCTCGGCCGGCATATTGTGCCGCGCCCCCCAATTCCTCTTCGATGCGCAACAGCTGGTTGTACTTGGCGATGCGGTCGGATCGAGACAATGATCCGGTCTTTATCTGCGTCGCTTTTGTACCCACGGCGATGTCGGCAATCGTGCTGTCGGACGTCTCACCGGACCGGTGAGACACGACAGCTGAGTAGCCCGCCTCAACCGCCATAGTAATCGCATCAAGAGTTTCCGTTAAGGTACCGATTTGGTTGGGTTTTATCAATATAGAATTGGCTATATTTTCACGAATCCCGCGACCCAGTATGGCGGTATTGGTGACGAACAGGTCATCGCCGACGAGCTGGACGGTCTGGCCGATTTTGTCCGTCAGTTGGCGCCAGCCGTCCCAGTCCCCTTCATCCATGCCGTCTTCGATCGTAATAATGGGGTAGTTGTTCACAAGGTCGGCTAGAAAATCACAGAATCCGGCGGCATCGAACTCGCGCCCTTCGGATGCCAGGTTGTATTTGCCCGCAGTAAAGAATTCTGAACTTGCGACGTCCAGGCCCAGAAGAATATCGTCGCCCGCGCTAAATCCCGCCTGTCCGATCGCCTCAAGAATCGTATCCAGTGCGGCACGATTGGACGGCAAGTCAGGCGCGAATCCGCCTTCATCACCTACCGCGGTATTCAGCCCTTTACCCTTTAACACGCTTCGCAGCGCGTGAAAAATTTCCGCCCCGTAACGCAAGGCTTCCTTAAAACTGGGTGCACCCACCGGCAATATCATGAATTCCTGAATGTCTACGCTGTTATCCGCATGAGCACCACCGTTGATGATGTTCATCATTGGCACGGGCATTGTCGTGCTGTCGCCGAGATGTCGAAACAGGGACTGGCCTGCCGATGTCGCCGTTGCCTTGGCAACCGCCAGGGAAATTGCGAGCAGCGCGTTGGCGCCAAGGTTGCCCTTGTTGTCGCTGCCATCGAGTTCGACCATCCTCTGATCCAACGCTCGCTGATCCGCAAATTCGGGAACCGTGAGTTCTTCCTTCAACACGCCATTGATATTGGCCACTGCTTTTTGCACGCCCAGGCCCCGGTAACGTGAATTGTCTCCATCACGAAGTTCGACCGCTTCCCGCGAGCCGGTCGACGCGCCCGATGGCACACCGGCACGCGCGAAACTGCCATCTGCCAGCCGCACCTCCGCCTCGACAGTCGGGTTACCGCGGGAATCAAGAATCTCCCGTCCATGAATATCAGCGATTTTTATCATCGTATCTCCGAACTATTTTCGCGGCTGAAGCCCAGTTTGCCTCCATGCGGCAATCGCGGGAATTCGATCGGTGCAAACTGACCTTTAGCACAATCAATGTCAGTTCGCACCGGTCAGTATGGTGTTGCCCGCATATGATGCAAACTGGACTCTAGTCGCGATTGGTCTTGCTGCGAATAGATTTACCTGGTGCGCGATGCCTGCGATCTCGATCAAACGCCAAGGCCATACTCTGACTCAAGAAAGTCATCCTGCTTGACACCGGTATCGATCGTCTGCAGCGTCTTCAAAAGCGCATACATCTTGTCGAGCGGCCAGGCATTCGGTCCGTCGCTGAGAGCGCTGTCAGGATCCGCATGCGTTTCCATGAACACGCCGCTGATTCCAGCCGCCGTTGCCGCCCTGGCAAGGACCGGAATGAATTCGCGCTGGCCACCTGAGGAACTGCCCTGGCCGCCCGGCAACTGGACGGAATGCGTCGCATCGAAAACAACCGGGCAACCCGTACCCCGCAGAATCGCCAGGCTGCGCATGTCCGATACCAGGTTGTTGTAGCCGAACGAGAAACCTCGTTCGCACACCATGATGTCGTCGTTGCCTGTCGACTTTGCCTTGTCTACCACGTTTTGCATTTCCCAAGGAGACAGGAACTGGCCTTTCTTGATGTTCACTGGTCGTCCCGCACTGGCAACATTGAGAATAAAATTTGTCTGCCTGCACAGGAATGCGGGAGTCTGCAACACGTCCGCGACCTCGACGACTTCGTCGAACGGCGTGTCTTCGTGCACGTCGGTCAGTATCGGAACGCCAATCTGGCGTTTGACCTCTGACAGGATTCGCAGGCCTTCGTCGATCCCGGGCCCACGAAATCCATCTTTCGAACTGCGATTTGCCTTGTCATAAGATGACTTGTAGATAAACGGGATCCCAAGCTCGCCGGTGATTTCCTTCAGCGTGCCGGCCGTATCCAGTGCTGACGACTCGCTCTCGACAACGCAGGTGCCGGCAATGAGAAAGAAGGGTTTGTCTGCGCCGATTTCAAACCCGCACAGATTCATGCCTCAGCCGCCCTGGGCAGCTTGCCGTCATGGGCAAGCACCGTCGCACGAATGAAGCTGGTGAACAGCGGGTGACCATCTCTCGGGTTGGACGTGAACTCAGGATGAAACTGGCTGGCGACAAACCACGGGTGTTCGGGGAGCTCGACGACTTCAACAAGGTCGTCAACGGAAACGCCGGAGAATCGCATGCCCGCATCTTCCAGTCGTTTGCGATAGTGGTTATTGACTTCATACCGGTGCCGATGCCGCTCATGGATTGTGTTCTTGCCGTAGACGGTTGCCACCAGCGAGCCTTCGCTCAACTGAATCTCCTGTGCGCCAAGGCGCATCGTGCCGCCCATATCCGAACTTTCGCTGCGCTCTTCGCGCTCCCCGGCGCTGGTTTCCCATTCGGTTATCAGTGCCACAACAGGATGTTCTGTACCGCGTTCAAATTCGGTGCTGTGCGCGCCGTCGAGATTCGCCAGATTGCGGGCCGCTTCGATTACAGCAACCTGCATTCCGAGGCAGATTCCAAGATATGGCGTGTTGCTTTCTCGTGCATAGCGAACGGCCGCTACCTTGCCTTTAATGCCCCGATCGCCGAAGCCGCCCGGGACCACGATACCGTCCATCTCTTTCAAACAGTGAACGCCCTTCTTTTCAATATCCTGCGATTCGAAATAGTGAATGTTGACCCGGGTACCGGTATGAATTCCACCGTGCAGAAGTGCTTCACTGAGCGATATATAAGCATCGCGAAGATCGACGTACTTGCCAACCATCGCAATATTGACCTCGGCCACCGTATTCTGCTTCGCCTCGACAATCTTCTGCCATTCAGCGAGATCAGCTGGCGGCAAATCCAGTTTCAGCTTCTCGGCAACGATGTCATCAAGGCCCTGCGCATGCATGATTTCGGGAATCTTGTAGAGATCATCAACGTCATAGGCCGAAATAACAGCCTTCTCCTGAACATTCGTGAACAGCGCGATCTTGCGTCGCTGCTCGTCTGGCAACATTTTTTCGGAACGGCACACAAGAATGTCAGGCTGGATGCCAATTGATCGAATTTCCTTGACGGAGTGTTGCGTTGGCTTGGTCTTAATCTCTGCCGACGTCGCAATATAGGGAACCAGTGTCAAATGCACATAGACGACCCTGTCATGACCCAGTTCGATTCCCATCTGTCGAATGGCCTCGAGGAAGGGCAAGGATTCGATGTCACCGACCGTGCCGCCAATTTCGACGAGGCAGATATCGGCATCGCCAGCGCCCTTCTTGACGCTGTCCTTAATCTCGTTGGTAATATGCGGAATCACCTGGACGGTGGCGCCGAGGTAGTCGCCGCGGCGCTCTTTGCCGATGACCGTCTCGTAGATTCGACCGGTTGTGAAATTGCTGTTGCGGCCACAGGTCGTGCGGACAAATCGCTCGTAGTGACCCAGATCAAGATCCGTTTCGGTGCCATCTTCGGTGACAAAGACCTCACCATGCTGGAACGGGCTCATCGTGCCCGGATCAACGTTGATATAGGGATCCAGCTTGATCATGCTAATCGACAGACCACGCGATTCCAATATAGCGCCGAGGCATGCCGACGTAATCCCTTTGCCGAGAGACGACACGACGCCACCAGTGATAAATACATACGAAGTCATAAGCCAGCCAGTTCGTTTCGGGCGCCGGGAAACAAGAAGGGTCGGAACAAAGACACGAATTCAACGCGTTTTTGCGCGCCTCATTGTGCTCTTAATCCGACCCGGAAGAAGCCATCTGCGGGTGTTTCAGGCGCTTCTCGATATGACCCGTCGTTTGATTAAAGACGGTGTTGCAAGTTATCAGAACACTGCAGTCATCACAATGCGCCGAGCTACTTTAGGTTCGGGCCGTCGTGCCACCTGACGATATAACCAGGTGAGGTCGTGCTTTTCGCATCAATCCACATGTCCGCCACGGCTACCAGCTTTTCGCCCTGATACAGAAGTGGCACAAGGGCGCGCAGCCACGGTAATACCGCGGCATCCTGTAGCAACTTCTTGAGTTTTTGCGCACTTTCGCGCCCGGCAACCCGAATTTCCTCGCCGCCATCCCGAAATCGCAGGTCGAGGCCGGCCTCTGCGATATCCGCTGAGATGCCCGCGTTATCTGTGGCCACCAACTCCAGCGTACCCAGCTCGGCGCCCAGTTCCAGACGATCTCCGCCGGCCAGGCGTTTGCCGCAGACCGGCGGTGTGGAATAGGTGTTTTCCGCGAGAATAAACATTTCATCGCGATAACGGCGGACCTCAACCCCGGTCCACGACACCAGCGGTTGCGCATCGGCACGTGCCGGAATGAGTTCGTCCACAATTTGCCGCAAACGGGTTGCCGGCGGAGTCGGCAATCCACAGAGCTGAATTGCCCGTCGCAACAGATTGCGTTGGCGCGGCGCAGAAAGCGTGCGAAGCCGGCTAATGCTGAGACGGTTTTTCGGGCCCGCTGAGCACAGATCGATATCGGCCAGCTCCGTGAGCAGCTCGCTTGCCTCACCAACGAGCTCGGCACTGCGTCTCAGACGATCCGATACCGCCGGCCAGCGGCTGGCAAGCGCAGGAATGATCTCAAGTCGAAGGAAATTTCGGTCAAAACGCGTATCGATGTTTGACGGATCCTCGATCCAGTCCAGCTTCTCTGCGTCGGCGTATGACCTGATGCTCTGCAACGACACATCCAGCAACGGACGTAGCAGCCAACCTTTTCCAAATACACGGCGAATACCAATACCGGCAAGCCCGGCGACTCCGCTGCCCCGCATCAGGTTTAGCAGAAGCGTCTCCGCCTGATCGTCTTCATGGTGAGCGCTGAGAAGGCAATCACCGGCCTCCATAATTCCGCGAAAAGCAGCGTAGCGGGCGTCACGGGCGGCAGCCTCCAGCCCGCGCGATGCAGAGTCACCCACCGCCACCTCAAGGCCAATGTATGCGATGCCCAGGTCCCTCGACACCGCCTGGCAGCGAAGCGCCCAGGCATGCGACTCCGGGTGCAACCCGTGATCAACATGCACTGCAACGACAGGGGTTCCGGTGCCGGAGTTTGCAAGCGCATGCAACAATACGGTTGAGTCAATGCCGCCGCTAAACGCAACGATCCAGCGAGCTGGCGCAGAATCCGCCGTCAGCGAATCAAGCTTCCGCAGCAATTCGTTTTTGAAACTGCCTGTTGAATCGAGGTTCATCTGTCGCGCCTGCACTTGTCAATCAAACTGCCGTGCCCATTACAATCATCCAAGCCACGACGACAGACACAGTTACCCTTCTTTGAATCGACCGAACCCGTTGAGTCGTTGCTGCCGTTCGGCCAGAAGCTGATCGGTGTCCAACCGCTCGAGATCACCAAGGTGTTTGCTCAGCGCGTTGCGGATCACCTCGCCCATCGCTTCCGGATCCCTGTGGGCCGCGCCGAGTGGCTCCGGAAGCACCTCGTCGACAAGACCGAACTCGCTCAGGCTGGTCGCAGTTATACGCATCGCTTCCGCGGCTTCCGCCGCTTTCTCCGCGCTCTTCCAGAGAATGGAGGCACAACCTTCCGGCGAAATGACCGAGTAGATACTGTACTGCAGCATCAGCAGCCGATCACTGACACCAATAGCCAGTGCCCCACCGGACCCACCCTCACCGATCACGACACTGACGATTGGTGTGCGAAGCTTTGCCATCAGAAAGAGACTATAGGCGATTGCTTCACTCTGACCTCTTTCTTCAGCACCCATTCCGGGATAGGCGCCAGGCGTATCAATGAATGTCACGATCGGCAGCGAAAACTTTTGCGCCATCTTCATCAGCCGTTGCGCTTTGCGATAGCCCTCGGGCCTGGGCATCCCGTAATTGCGGCGAACTCTTTCCTTGGTGTCCCGGCCTTTCTGATGGCCGATAAACATGACAGCACGGCCGTCGAGCCGGCCGATACCGCCAATGATCGCCGGATCGTCCGCGTACATACGATCGCCATGCAATTCCTGAAAATCCGGTACGATCTGCTCCAGATAATCCGCTGTATACGGACGCATCGGGTGTCGTGCAACCTGCGCAATCTGCCAGGCATTCAGCTTCGAAAATATGCTCGTTGTAAGCGATTCGCTCTTGGTCTTGAGCCTCGCGACTTCTTCACTGATATTGATTTCTGAATCGTCACCGACATAGCGAAGCGCATCGATTTTCGCTTCGAGTTCGGCGATGGGTTGTTCAAAATCGAGAAACTTGAGATCCATACGTAATAGTTCAGCTACAGTCGGGCAACGTCGCCAGCATGCTTGCGGCGTGCGAAGGCACTAAAATGCGACTCTACCTCATTTCCCGTCCAGGTGCGTACAGCAATCGCACGCTATTCTGGCCGAGTAGCTCTGTCAGTTTGTCACGCAATTCGCGGCTCGGCCGGACCGACCAATCCGGGCCGAGATTGAGACGAGCGGCGGCATCACTACCAACATACTGCACTGCGACATCGCATGATCCTTCGCGATAGGGCAGCAGTACGTCGTGTAACCGGTGCAGGAGGCTTTGCCCCTGCCCATTGGGAGCAAGGCTCAATACCATGCCCCGCGCTTTGCTTTCGATGACCCTGTCGATGGGCAGTACGGTCTTCGCGTTAACCTGCCATGCGCCCATAAAATCGTCGAATCGCAGCGCGCCGGACACGACAACAATTTCATCCTTGGTCAGGAGGTGGCGAAATTCCTGGAATGATTCTGCAAACAGGCTCACTTCAAGACGGCCGGAATCATCATCCAGCACAACGGTAACTCGATTTCCGCGTTTACGAATATCCATTATCAAACCGGCAACTGTTACCTCCCGCCGCGGTTGGCGGTAATTGCGTTCACCTGTGCTCGTTTGCGGCGGCGGTTCCGAGGCTATGTCAGCGAGTTTTCCATCGACGAGGTAGCGGGCGTCCTGACGCACGGCATCGAAAGGATGCCCCGTCAGGTAAAGGCCCAACGCCTCTTTTTCATTGACCAGAAGTTCGCGCTCGGTCCACTCTTCCAGACGCGGCGACGCCGGTCGCTGTTCTTCCGCGACTGGCTCAGCGAGACCGAACATGTCATTTTGCCCCGCGGCCCGGGCACGGGCCTCCTGATCCGCACTTTTTACGGCATTGGGCAACTCCTGGATCAGCTGGCGTCGCGACAGTCTGAAGTCATCCATAGCACCGGACTTGATCATCGCCTCCAGCGCGCGCCGGTTGATGCGTTCGGTGTCGACGCGACGGCAAAACTCCTTGAGGCTCTTATACTCGCCGGATTTTTCCCGTTCCTCGATGATCGCTTCCACAACGTTTCGGCCAACCCCCTTTATCGCACCCAGGCCGTACAGGATCGACGCTCGTCCTGCCATGCCAAAGTGGTAGGCCGACCGATTGATGCTGGGGACCAGAACCTCGAGCCCGAGCTTTCTGCAATCATCCTTGATCATTACGATCCGGTCCGTGTTGTCCAGATCGGCGCTCATCGCTGCCGCCATGAATGCGGCAGGATAATGTGCTTTGAGGTAGGCGGTTTGATATGACAATAACGCGTATGCCGCGGAATGCGATTTGTTGAAACCGTAACCGGCAAACTTTTCCATCAAGTCGAATATTCGTGTCGCGGTGCGCTCCTCGACACCACGGGAGATCGACCCGCTAAGAAAGACTTCGCGCTGCTTCGCCATTTCTTCGGCTTTTTTCTTGCCCATGGCGCGACGTAACAGGTCTGCGCCGCCCAGCGTATACCCCGCCAGCACCTGTGCGATCTGCATGACCTGTTCCTGATACAGGATGACCCCATAGGTCGGTTCGAGAACGTTTTTCAGATCCGGGTGAAGATAATCAATGTCCGACTTGTTGACGTCGTGCTTTCTCGATACAAAGTCGTCGACCATTCCTGATTGCAGCGGACCGGGCCTGAACAGGGCGACCAATGCCACGAGGTCATCGAATTGATCCGGCTGGAGTCGTTTCACCAGGTCCCGCATGCCGCGGGATTCAAGCTGAAAAACGCCGCGCGTCTTGCAGGCCTGCAACAATTTGAACGTCTTTTCGTCGTCCATGGGAATGCTCGATATATCGAGCATTCGGTCCGGATCCTCTGCGTTTATCGTCTGCACTGCCCAGTCGATAATGGTGAGCGTCTTGAGACCGAGAAAGTCGAATTTAACGAGACCTGCGGCTTCGACATCGTCCTTATCCAGCTGCGTCACTGCGTTCGCGCCGCCGTCTTCACAATAGAGCGGCGTGAAATCGGTCAGCTGATCGGGAGCAATCACGACGCCGCCTGCATGTTTGCCCGCGTTTCGTACCAATCCTTCAAGCGACCTTGCGAGGTCGATGATTCCCGCGACTTCCTCATCGTCGCGGTACATCTGAGCGAGTTCCTCCTCGTCCTCAAGTGCCTTCTCAAGTGTCATACCCACTTCAAAAGGCACCTGCTTGGCGATTCTGTCGACGAAACCATAGGGATGACCCAACACCCGGCCGACATCTCGAATAACCGCTTTCGCCGCCATCGTGCCATAAGTAATGATCTGCGATACGCGATCTCGCCCATACTGCTCTGACACATAATCGATTACGCGGTCCCTGCCCTCCATGCAGAAGTCGATATCAAAATCGGGCATCGACACTCGCTCCGGATTCAGGAACCGTTCGAAGAGCAAGTCGTACTCGAGCGGATCCAGGTCCGTGATGCCGAGAACATAGGCAACCAGCGATCCGGCCCCTGAACCTCTGCCCGGACCGACGGGTATCTTGTGCTCCTTGGCCCAGCGTATGAAATCAGCAACAATCAAAAAGTAGCCTGGAAATCCCATATCGCAGATGACGGACAGCTCGTCTTCGAGGCGTTTGTTATATGGCGCAGCCATCGCATTGAACCGGTCTGCCGCCGTATCATCCCGCAACATTTTTCGATGCAGGAACGCTTCCAGCCCTTGTACAGATTCCGCGCGCAGGAATTCGTCCGGCGACTGTCCCTGGGGAACCGGGAATTCGGGCAGGAACGACTCACCAAAGCGCAAATCCAGATTGCAGCGTCGCGCAATTTCGACCGTGTTTTCAATCGCCTCCGGGATATCTTCAAACAACGCCGCCATTTCATCGCTATTTTTCAGATACTGATGCTCGCTGTAATTCCTGGGGCGATCCGGGTCGGCCAGGGTCCGACCCTGCTGAATACAGACGCGCGCCTCGTGCGAATTGAAGTCGTCGACATCGATGAACCGCACGTCATTGGTCGCGACCACGGGTACTGACTGTTCAGCGGCGAGCTTGATCGCAGACTGCAAACAGGCTTCCTCGCCGGCGCGGCCCATCCGCGTGACCTCAACATAAAAACGATCGCCGAACAGGGATTTCCAGTATTCCAGGCGCTCGCCGGCAAGCTCCGGGTGGCCGGCCGACAAGGCACGCCCAACATCTCCAACCAGTCCGCCGGACAGTGCGATCAGGCCGTTAGTCGAATCCTTAGTGAGCCAGTGACGCTCAACGATGGGGACGCCTCGTCTCTGCCCCTCCAGAAATGACCGGGTTACCAGCCGGGTCAAATTCCGGTAACCGGCAAGGTCCTGCACCAGAACCACCAGCTGAAACGGACGATCGTCTTCATCATTGCTTGCGATCTTGAGGTCGACGCCAATGAGCGGCTTGATGCCATTAGCGCAGGCCCGACGATAGAATTTAACGAGACCAAACAGGTTGCCCTGGTCGGTTAGCGCAACCGCCGGCATACCAAAACTCGCACATCGCTGCATCAACGCCGAAATCCGAACGGTGCTATCGCTTATCGAATATTCGGTATGCAGGTGTAAATGGACGAAAGACTGGCTCACGGCGCTCTTGTTCTGCTCGGTTTCAGACGGAATACGTTGCCATCCCGGAGAGTGAATCATCGGCTGCTTGCGCCGCAATTTCAATGCATCATTCGAACCATCACAGAGTCGAAACGGGTCGAAAAGTCCGTCGATGCTGCGGACACGGGCCCATACGGGCGATGCAATCGCGATGTGCGGCCGTGCCATAACCCTTGTGCTGCCGGAAACCGTATTCCGGATACAGGAGGTCCACGGCGCACATCATCTTGTCGCGCTGCACCTTGGCAAGAATCGAGGCCGCACTGATAGCGGGAACGCTGGCATCACCGCGCACGATGGCATCGCCGGCGATACGGCGATCCGAAAATTCAAGCTCGGGCAAGCGGTTGCCATCCACTTTTGCAAGCCCGGGCAGCACGTTAAGACCAAGCAGCGCGCGCCGCATTGCCAGGAAGGTGGCCTGCAGAATATTAATCGCGTCTATTTCGGCAGCATCGGCCCACGCAACCGACCACGCCAGGGCCAGGTTCCTGATGTCCGTCGACAATACCTCGCGGCGTTTTTCCGATAGCACCTTGGAGTCCATCAACCCGGCAATGGGTCTGTCACGGTGCAGAATCACGGCTGCCGCCACCACCGGACCGGCGAGCGGCCCGCGTCCTGCCTCGTCAACCCCTGCAACAAGCCTGTCGGCGCCGTGAAATTCTGGCTGTATGGCGCTCATCCCTGAACCGCGACTGCAAGGACAGCGTCCGCTGCCCGCTCGTCAGCAGTGCGCGCGAGGGTCGATCGCAGCTCACCGAAACTCTCGGCAATGTGCTGGCACCGTTCAGGATCATCGAGAAGCGCCGCTATTGCGTTCGCCAGGTCTTCCGCATTCGCCGCGTTCTGCAGAAACTCGGGCACAAGCGGTTTTTCGGTCAGCAGATTGGGCAAGGTGAAGTAAGGCACTTTGACGAGGCCGAAGCCCTTGACAATCGCGTAGGTCAGGGGGGCGAGCCGATACGCGCCAACCATGGGCTTCTTCATTAGCGCGGTCTGCAGGGCAGCTGTGCCGGACGTCAGCAGAACAATGTCAGCTGATTCAATGACCGTGCCGGCATTGCCATCGACAAGACGAAATCGATCGGCGATCCCGGCATTGTCCAGCTGCGCCGAGAACTCTTCACGCAAAGCTGGCGTCACCATAGGTGCGATAAAAGCCAGTTGCCTGTAGCGATCAGCCAGTTTGCGACAGGCATCCGCAAATACCTGGCCCAGGCGAGACACTTCACTATGCCGACTGCCCGGTAACACGGCAACGACCCTGTCTGCAGTGATGCCCAGCTGGGCCCGTGCACCCTCGGTGTCGGGCCGTACCGGCGTGCGGTCCGCCATTGGGTGACCGACAAATTCCGCAGCCACGTTGTGTTCGTCGTAGAAAGCCTTCTCGAACGGCAACAAGCAGAGAACGCAATCGGCTGCCTTGGATATTTTTCGAATTCTTCCCTGCCGCCAGGCCCACACGGAAGGACTCACATAATGTACTGTTTTCACATTTGCCGCGCGCAACGTCATTTCCAGGCTTAGATTGAAATCGGGTGCGTCGATACCGACAAAAACATCCGGCGGCTGGATCGTCCAGCGTCGTGTCAGCGAGCGCCGCAGCTGCAGCAATCGCGGTATTCGTCGCAGCGGCTCAATGAGGCCCATGACAGCGAGCTCTTCGGCGCTCGCAAGCGCGTCACAACCGGCAGCCACCATCGCCGGGCCGGCGACGCCTTCGAAATGAATATCTGATCGTCTGGATTTGAGCGCCCGAATCAGCCCGGCTCCCAGCAGATCGCCGGAGGTTTCGCCAGCGACAAGGGCAATGCGCACGACTAACGCAGTATTCCGCGTTCGGAACGCTTCAATGATGCAATAAAGATATCGAGCTCCGGCTGCCCCGCCGCCGTCGCCTCCAACTCAATGATGGCATCTGCAAGCTTTAGCCCTTTGCGGAACACGACACGGTAGGCATTGCGAATATTGCGTATCTGTTCGGTAGTAAACCCGCGCCGCTTCAGACCTTCCGAATTGATTCCCTTTGGTGCGGGCGGCTGTCCGCCAATCATTGTATAAGCCGGAACGTCGCGGCTGGTACCTGCATACATGCCGAGAAAGGCGTGGGCACCGATATGGCAAAACTGGTGCGCCCCGGTGAATCCCGCGAATATGGCCCAGTCACCCACGTGCACGTGTCCGGCAAGCGTTGCATTATTGGCAAAAATGCAATGATTGCCAATGCGACAGTCATGCGCGATATGCACGTAAGCCATAATCCAGTTATCGCTGCCAATCGAAGTCACGCCATCGTCCTGTATCGTGCCCCTACTTATTGTGCAGAACTCCCGAATCGTGTTGTCATCACCGATCTCGAGTCGAGTGGGTTCACCGCGATACTTTTTATCCTGCGGATCGTCGCCGACGGATGTGAATTGATAGATATGATTATTCCTGCCAATGCGAGTCGGCCCGCTGATTACAACATGACTGTCAATTTTCGACCCTGCACCGATTTCGACGTTCTCTCCGACGACACAATACGGGCCAATGACCACATCGTCCGCGATACTCGCCGATTCCGCGATGATAGCCGTCGAGTGAATATTCAACGCTCGCCACCTGGCGCGCACATGATGTCGGCTGCCACTGCGAGTTTGCCATCGACCGTTGCCGAACATTTGTAGAACCAAATACCGCGCTTTATGCGTTCGACGCCAACCTCAATAGTCAGCTGATCTCCCGGCACCACTGTCCGCCGAAAGCGTGCGTTATTGATACCCGCAAGAAAAAACAATGGTTTCGGTTCTACATCGATCATCGTCTGGTGGGAGAGCACGCCGCCCGCCTGTGCCATCGCCTCGATGACGAGGACGCCCGGCATCACTGGCCTGCCTGGAAAATGGCCCTGAAAGAATGGTTCGTTGGACGTGACATTCTTGACCGCGACAATGGATTCACCGACCGTGCAAGCCGTGACTTTGTCGATCAGGAGAAAAGGATATCGATGTGGCAGCGCCTCCATAATCTGAATGGCATCCAATGTCATAGGCTCAGTCCCCATCACTTCCTGCACTTCCCTTACTTACCAGGTTTTCCAATGCAACGACTCGCTTTACCAGATCATCCATGCGCCTGAAACGAGCAACTTTGCGTTTCCAGTCTCGGTCTTTTTCAGCCATAAAACTACCGGAATAAGAACCGGGTTCGGTGACATTCTTCGAAACAACGGCCGCACCACCAATAAATACGTCATCACAGATTGTGATGTGGCCAACGAAACCTGCCCGCCCTCCAATCATGCAGCGTTTGCCGATTACCGTACTGCCAGAGACCGCCACCATAGCCGCCAATGCCGTATGTGCGCCAATCTGCACGTTGTGACCGATCTGAATCAGATTATCCAGCCTGGCGCCGTCACCGATAACGGTATCATCGATCGCACCCCGATCGATTGTCGTATTGGAACCGATCTCAACGTCATTACCAATGCGCACGCCGCCAACCTGCGGAACTTTGACCCAGCCCTCACTGCTTTTCGCGTTACCGAAACCGTCGGAGCCGATCACCGCGCCAGGATGAATGATGCACCTTTCACCCAACTGGACATCCTGGACCAGCGTCGCGTTCGCAAGCACTTTCGAATACGCACCGACTGAGCAATTCGGGCCAACGTATGCACCAGGCCCGATGAATGCACCCTCGCCGATCGAAGCGCCGGACCCGATATTCGCGTTCGCCGCCAGTTCAGCGCTGCTTGCGACGGTCGCGTCAGATTCGACATTCGCGGTTTCGTGAATGCCGGCCCTGACGGCCGACTGGGGATGCAGGTCGGTGGCAATGTTCGCATACGTCAGATACGGATCATCGCTGATCAACGCTGCAACCGGACAATCGTCAGCAAACTCAGGAGAGACGAGGACGGCGGTAGCCTTGGTGACCAGCAACTGATCACGGTAGGCTTTGTTGGCAAAGAAACTCAATTGCCCGCTAACGGCACTGGAGAGCGTCGCAACGCCGGCCACCACTGCGGACGGGTCGCCGACAAGTTCACAACCGAATTGCGCGGCCAGTTCCCCTAAACTTCTGGCCAAAATTACTCTCCCTTAGTGACACCGACCACTTGCAGCCAGCGCAGAATTCTCAACACCGGCGAAAAGTCACAGACGAGTGCAAGACGAGGAAAAGATGGCACAGAACGCGGAGATTACACGGAGCAAATGAGCGTTTTTCGGCCATGTTTGACGAAGAATAGTGCCGTCTGAGGCTTTTCCGTTACTAGTTTCCAGCAGCCTGGAAGTTGGCTTCCATGGCGCGTAGTACATTCTCGGTAATATTAACCGCAGTGCTGGCAAATAGTACGCCGTCGCCAACGACCAGATCATAGCCGGAGGCCTGTGCGTAATCCTGCACTTCTTTCAGTAACGATCGTTGCAACTTCCCAAGTTCGTCATTGCGTCGCAGGTTGAGATCTTCACGAAACTCCGTTTGCAACCGCGTTACTTCACGCTGCAATGCCCGCAAATCCTTCTCTGCGTTAGTGCGCTCCGCCTCACCCATAACGGCGAGGTCGCGCTGAACTTTCTCCGTCAGTTCCTGAAGTTCGGTTTGCTTGGCAATGATCTCACGCTGACGAGGTTTGAATTCTTCATCGAGAGCAGCCATTGCCACGCGCGCCTGTGGAGCCTGATCCATTAGCGCCGGGATATTGACGACCCCGATTTTAACGTCCTGAGCTTGTGCCGACATGTTAAACGACAAGATCAACGCAAGCACTGCAACTGCCTTAACCAGGTATGGTTTTGCTACATTCATAAAAAATCCAATCCTTAAAACGCCTGTCCAATAGAGAACTGAAATCTTTCGATCCGATCTCCGTAAAATCTGTCATTACCCTTGAATTCATTAAGGGGTGTTGCATAACTAAATCTAAATAAGCCAAGTGGGGCCAGCCACTGTACAGCGACGCCTACCGAAGTCTTTAGCTCGTCAAAATCCGGCTCATAGGACACCGGGCTGCCAAGTCTGTCTGTAAAGCTCACCTCGCCCGTATTAAACACGTTGCCGATATCGTAAAAAATACTGGCACGCGCCTGACTGGCGAATTTGTCCGGCAGCGGGATTATAAGCTCTAGTTGACTCGCAACCAACACATTGCCGCCGTAAGGGTTACCGAAGCTATCCCTGGGACCCAGATATGACTCCTTGTAGCCACGGATTGATTCAGGCCCGCCACCGTAGAACTGCTTGTATGGCGGCAGTGCAGTGGTGGCGCCCAGCGCCTCACCGTAGCCAATTTCGGCGTTTAATCTGACTGTCCATGGCCCCCAGAGCGGAACGTATTTTGTATAGTTGTAACGCGCAGTAAAGAACTCGACGTCGCTAAGCGGGACCGCGTAGCCGAAAAACAGCTGTTGTCTCGAACCGCGATTGGCAAACAGCGCGCGGTTCCTGCTGTCGTAGGTCCAGCCGAGAATCAACTCAATTGCGTCAAACTCTGTGCCAAAGAAGTTGACACCGTTGGCGCTATCCGTCACGAACGTATTGCCGTTATTGGCCACCCACTCCTGCGCCTGCACGGTACTGCGACTGGATGACAACAGTTCAGCGCTGTTAAATGACAGGCCAAGACTCAATCTCTGGAATTCCGAGATTGGCAGTCCGTATTCCAGCGACGCACCGTAACTTTCCGTGGAAAAATCCGATGAAGCGGAGGTGAACTGCGTGATGTCACGATAGTTGACTGATGCCGTTCGACTAACGCCGTTTTCCGTTGTGTACGGATCGGTATGCGACAGCGAATAGAAAGTAGAGAACCGTCCTGAATTGGCATTCAGCGCAACGCGTTGACCCGTACCCAGGAAATTCGTGTGTACGATGCTGCCGTTCAACATCAATTTTTGCGCGTCCGAATAGCCGAGACCACCGCTGAACTGACCCGGCATGCGATATTCGAGATCGAAATCGACATCAACCAGGTCGGGACTGCCGGCAACCGGAATATTCTCGACTTCTACGGATTCGACATACGGGAGTCGTTGCAGAAGTATTTTAGAACGATCAACCAGTCGATTCGAAAGGTAGGCACCTTCAGTTTGACGCATTTGGCGTCGCAATACCTCATCGTCAACCTGGTCAATACCGTTGAAATTTATTCGGCGCACGTACACGCGACTGGCTGGGTCAATAAAAAATGTTACGGCGACTTCCTTGGTCTCATAGTCCAATTCTGGTACTGGCTCAATATTGGCGTTGGCGTAACCCTCTTCGCCGAGCCGGAACGACATAAACTCCGCCGACGACGTTAATAACCGCAAATTGAATATGGAGCCCGGCTGAGCCATTACCATTGAGCGCAATATTTGTTCGGGCACGACCATTTCACCAACAAGCTTGATGTCCGAGATCGTGTACTTCTCACCTTCATGAACATTTATCGTTACGTAGATGTCTTTACGATTTGGCGAGATAGCTACCTGTGTCGACTCAACCCGGAAATCGGCGTAGCCACGATCCATGTAATAGGAACGCAGCGTCTCGAGATCACCGCTTAAAGATTCTTTTGCATATCGATCATCCTGACGGATCCAGGACAGCCAGTTCGCTGTATCAAGTGTGAAGTTCTCGCGAATATCACTTTCGTCAAAACTGTAATTCCCGACTATGTTGACCTGCCGTATTTTGGCCCGATCGCCCTCTTTGACGTCAACTTTGATACTGACCGTATTGTTGGGGCGTTCCGTAACATCCGTTGTCACTGAAACTGCGTACTTGCCCCGATCATAATACTGCTCGGTCAGAAACTGCTGCACGTTGTCGAGAACCGCGCGGTCGAACGTTCGCCCCCTCGCAAGGCCAACGTTGCGCAATGATTCCATCAGATCTTCGGTCTTGATGTCCTTGTTGCCGTCAATCGTGAAGTTCTCAATCGATGGACGCTCCTTGACGACAATGATCAGCACATCGCCTTCGCGTCGCATCTCAACATCGTCGAATAGCGCCTGGCTGTACAATGCTCGGACAGCTTCCTGGATTCTTACGGAATCAACGGTATCGCCGATATTGATTGGCAAATAGTTAAACACCGTACCTTCGGAGATACGCTGCAAACCCTCGACACGCATATCACTGACTACAAAAGAATCCTGCGCAAAAAGGGCGCCTGGATTCGTGAGCCACAGGAACATCAACACGAGCAGCGATTTATGCAACAGGTCAGATTTCAACTTCGGAAATTTCATCGGTTCATTATTGTTTGGCGTTGGCCTTGGCAATAGCTGCGTAGTCAGTTAACGATGCGGGCGATGTCGTTATAGAAAGCAAAACTCATGAGGAGCAAAAGGGCGACGATCCCCAACTGTTGCCCTATCATTTGCGCCCGTTCTGAAAGAGGACTGCCTTTCAGACCTTCAATACTCTGATAAACGATCTGTCCACCATCGAGGATCGGTATCGGCAGAAGGTTAAGGACGCCGAGACTGATACTCACGAGCGCCAGAAAATTCATAAATGCGTTAAAGCCAGCCGATGCTGAACTGCCGGCATATTGCGCGATGTTGATTGGGCCGCTGATGTTTTTGATGGAAACATCCCCGGTAACCATTCGTGCCAGCATCCGAACCGTAAATCCGGTGGAGGCCCACGTTCTTTCTATAGATCGCGCTATCGAATCCAACGGCCCGTATTGACGAACGTACCAATAGTCCTGAATGGAACCACCGGCAGACACGCCAAGGAAGCCGGTACTGACGCCATCGGTTTCCCTCGAACCAAGCGTGGTATCGAGGACCAGGAGCTCTTCATCACGCACCACCTCGATGGCAACCATTTCATCAGGCCGCGCTGAAACGATGCGCTGCAAATCAGAAAAAGTCGTTACGGCTTCGCCAGCGATTGAAACGATGCGATCACCCGACATTATCCCGGCTCTCGACGCCGCTGCGCCATTCTCGACTGAATCAATAATCGCCGGTGGCTGCCAGGGCTGAAATCCAAGGCCATCGAACAGGACGCCAGGCTCAGTCAGCCGAGTCGCTTCGCCGCCAACATCGATGACCGCAGTCCGTCGCTGTCCGTCGCCGTTCTCTAATTCGAGCGTTACCTGTCCGTCACCGATCAGTTCGTCCAGCATGGAGACGAGCGCCGTCTCCCAATCGCCTGAATCGCGTTCGCCGACCCTGACGATCTGGTCACCATATTGCAGTCCCGCTTCCGCCGCATAGGAGGCGTCCGCAACCTCCCCCACGGCCGGTCGCATCGTTGGCACACCATTGACGAAAATCACCCAGTAGGCAAAGAATGCAAACAGGAAATTAAAAAACGGTCCCGCCAGCAGCACGGCGATGCGGTTCCAGACCGGTCGATGATTGAATGCCCGCCCCTCGTCGGCCGGGTCGATCTGCTCGTCGATGCCAGGCCGTTCGCCCAGGAATTTGACGTATCCGCCCAGTGGAATGGCCGAGATACAGAATTCGGTATCGTCTTTCTTGCCAATTCGGGACCAGATCGGCTTGCCGAATCCGATGGAAAAACGCAGCACCTTCATGCCGCACCATCGACCGACGATAAAATGCCCATATTCGTGCACCGCGACCAGCACGCTGATCGCCACAATGAATGCGAGAATACTCGTTAATGCATCGATCACGCTAGATAACCTTTTCTATTTGATATCAAGTACTTAGTTAGGATGCTCGCAAACGCTCCAAGCCCGAATAGTCTGGCCATCCTCACGCTCTGACTGGCAGACACAAGCGCAGTTCCCCGCAAGTCTGACGACCGTGCCATGAACGGCTCCTGAACAGGGCAAATAATATCAATATTCACTGCAAACCAATCCATCCAAGTGCCAATGCAAATAGTGGCGCTGCGGCGCTCACGCTGTCGATACGATCCAGCACGCCACCATGGCCTGGAAACAACGAGCCGCTGTCCTTTACGCCCGCATTTCGCTTGAACATGCTGACCGTCAGATCCCCGACAATGGATAACATGCTCACTGCCAGACAGAGTGGCACCAGCACAGATATGTCAGTTCCCAGGAAATTATTGCCCACGGCAGCAAGTAACAGCACCGCCGTCAGGCCACCCAGCACGCCCTCCCAGGATTTCCCCGGACTTATTTTTGGCGCCAGCTTTACACGACCAAAACCCTTGCCAACGAAATAGGCGCCAATATCGGCAACCCAGACGATCAACAGGGCAAACAGGAGTAATTGGGCGTCCCGGCGGTAGAGATAATCGAGCGCGGCCCAGGCGGGGATCAAAACCAGTATGCCGCAGACCCACACGAACGGAGCCGGGATGGGTGTCGGATAAAAGAACATCCATAGCAGCGCCAAAAACCACCAGACCAGGGCGGCCTTAAACACGAGCTCGAGCGAGTCCGGACTGGGTAACGCAAAATACACTGCTGTCATGACGACGGCGACGGCAACCGTGAAAAAAATACGTGTCGCCGTGCCTCCGTCGCGAATCAGGCCACCCCACTCCCAGGCCCCTGCAAGCAGCAGGACGACAATTGCAGACCGTGCTACCGGAGCAGGCACAACGAACAACACGACCGATATCGCGATGAGTGCGACTATTGCTGTCAGAATTCGCTGCTTCAGCATGTCATCAGGCCACCTGGTCGCCCGTATATCCGTAGCGACGTTGCCGACTGGCATAGAATCCCAGCGCTTCGTCGAAATGCTGCTCGCCGAAATCCGGCCACAGGCACTCGGTAAACCACAGCTCTGCATAGGCCAGGTTCCACAGTAAGAAATTGCTGATCCGTTGCTCACCACCCGTCCTGATTAATAGATCCGGATCCGGCGCATCGCCCAATGCCAGTTCCGCTGCGAAATTTTCGCAATTCATGTCAGCAACAGTGATCTCTCCGTTGACGGCCCTTTTGGCAAGCGTTTTCGCCGCATTGACGATATCCCAGCGACCGCCATAAGCCACTGCCACCCTTAGATTCAAGCCAGTATTTTCTGTCGTTATTTCTTCGGCCGCACAAATTTTTCGCACCAGGTCCTTGTGCAACTGGTCACGTGCGCCAATAAACGTCAGCCGTACATTATTACGATGCAGCGCGTCGACTTCTCGTTGCAGCGCCTCCAGAAAAAGCCCCATTAAACGGCTGACTTCGTCTTCCGGTCTGCGCCAGTTCTCGCTGCTAAAGGCAAACAATGTCAGGTAGGAAACGCCACGTTGCGCGGCCAGTTCGACTGTTTGTCGAACCGATTTAACCCCGGCTCTGTGCCCGGCATGGCGTGGTTTCCTGCGGGATTTTGCCCACCGTCCATTGCCATCCATTATTACGGCGATATGCGCGGGAATGGCTTCACCCTCAATTCGTTGCGCCTTTTTTTGTGGACTATTCACCTCGCCAGAAAAGCCGCGTCAGATTTCCATTAGCTCGCTTTCCTTCTCAGCGAGCGTCTTGTCTACTGCAGCGATATGCTTATCGGTAATTGTCTGGACCTCATCCTCAGCCCGACGCTCGTCGTCCTGGCCGATCATCTTTTCTTTGAGCAGGTCTTTCATATCTGAAAGTGCATCTCTGCGAATATTGCGAATAGCGACACGACCGCCTTCGGCCTCGTGGCGTACCAGGCGAATCATGTCCTTGCGCCGTTCCTCGGTCAGTGGCGGCAGCGGTACGCGAATAATCGTGCCCGCGGTTGCCGGGTTAAGCCCGAGATCAGACGTCATTATCGCCTTCTCAATTGCCTGGACCATCGATTTCTCCCAGGGAGACACCGTCAAGGTCCGCGAATCCTCAACATTGACGTTCGCAACCTGATTCAATGGCGTCGCGGTACCATAGTAATCAACCGTTATGTGGTCGAGAAGACTCGTGTGCGCTCGCCCGGTCCGTATCTTGGTCAATTCCTGGCGCAAAGCCGCCACACTCTTGTCCATGCGCGCTGACGCGTCTTTTTTGATGTCCTCAATCACGCTATTCGCCCTCTGCTGTTCGGCGGTAATGCCTCAGGCAGTTACCAGTGTGCCTACGTTTGGATCTGTCATAGTCCTGATCAGGGTGCCTTCCTCCGCCATACTGAACACCCGCAATGGCAGGTTGTTGTCACGGCACATTACTACCGCGGTAGCATCCATTACATTCAGTTTGTCGACCAAGACCTTGTCGAAGGAGACCGTGTCAAACAGCGATGCATCCTCGTTTAGCTGGGGATCCGAGTCGTAGACGCCGATCACTTTCGTCGCCTTCAACATCACATCCGCGTTGATTTCGATCGCGCGCAGGCTGGCTGCAGTGTCTGTCGTGAAAAACGGGTTCCCTGTTCCGGCAGCAAAAATAACGACCCGCCCCTTTTCCAGGTGTCGCACTGCGCGTCGCCGAATGTAGTCCTCACAGACTTCGTTGATCTGGATGGCCGACATCACCCTGGCGAAGATATCGCTGGCCTCCAGCGCATCCTGGATTGCCAGCGCGTTCATGACAGTCGCCAGCATTCCCATGTAGTCGCCCGTAACGCGATCCATTCCGGCCCTGGCGAGGCCCGCGCCGCGAAAAATATTGCCCCCGCCAATGACAATCGCAACCTCGATACCGAGTTTCCGAACGGCGGCGACCTCGGCGGCAATTCGCTGAATGACTTCAGGATCAATACCGTAATCCAGCTCACCCATTAACGCCTCGCCGCTCAGCTTGAGGAGCACACGTTTGTAGAGCGCCGGAGCATCGGTCATATTGATACCCTTCCCTTAATAATCAACAGCTTACCTTCGCGAGATCTCGCCCCGGCGAAGTGGGCCCAAATTCTAGCTCAATACAGCAGCCATAGACCAATTTTTTCACAATTTTCAATAATTTAGAACGGATGCTTAAATCTATAACTGACTGAGCCGCGTCAACCGGCCTTTTTCTTGCTTTCTTCAATCTGTTTCGCGACCTCTTCTGCGAAATTCTCTTCTTTCTTCTCGATGCCTTCACCCACTTCATAGCGCACGAAGCTCGTGACTTCCGCACCCGCTCCCTGCAGGAGCTTGCCAATGGTGACATCGGGGTCTTTTACAAACGGCTGACCGACCAGGGTGATTTCCTTCAGGTACTTCGCCACTCGTCCGTTCACCATTTTTTCAATGATCTCCGGTGGCTTCCCGGACTCTGCCGCCTGTTCGGCAAAGATACGTCGCTCCCGCTCAAGCGTCTCTGCCGGCACGCCGTCCTCTGTAACGCAAACAGGGCTGGTCGCGGCGACATGCATTGCTATGTCCCGTGCGAGCTCGGCGTCACCACCTTTCAGGGATACGACCGCGCCAATGCGGGCACCATGCGTATAGGATCCGAGATGATCTGGGGCAGTCGCCCGTACGAATCGTCGTACGGAGATATTCTCACCAACCTTGGTGATCAGCTCAGTGCGCGCATCTTCGACACTACGACCGTCCGCAAGTGATTCTGCGGCAAGCGCCTCGACATCAGCCGCGTCACTGCCAAGCACACATGCCGCAACGGCCGCGGCGTAATTGATGAAATTTTCGTCCTTTGCGACGAAATCCGTTTCCGAATTGATTTCCAACATCGCCGCCTTCGGCCCTGCTGTCATGATCACAACCCGTCCGTCGGCCGCTACGCGACCCGATTTCTTGTCGGCCTTGGCCTGACCGGACTTGCGCAGTAATTCAACCGCGCTATCGATATTTCCGTCAGTCTCAACCAGGGCTTTCTTGCACTCCATCATGCCTGCGCCCGTGCGCTCGCGAAGCTCTTTAACCATTGATGCACTGATAGCCATCACTTTCTACCTCTGTATGAAATTGTTGCCGTGACCCCGCAGCGGCCTGGCGGTCGCCACGGATCTGACTAGTCGGCCTCTTTCTTGGCCGTCGTCTTTTTGGTCACCTTTTTAGTTGCCGCCTTCTTGGTCGCTGCCTTTTTGGTCGCGGCCTTCTTCGCTGCGGGCTTCTTTGTCGCAGCTTTTTTCGCGGTGTCCTTGTCGTCAGTGTCCGCAACGGATGGTGCAGCTTTCTTCGCGGTGTCCTTGTCGTCAGCGTCCGCAACGGATGGGGCAGCTTTTTTCACGGCGTCCTTGTCGCCAGCTTCCGCAACGGATGGTGCAGCTTTCTTCGCGGCGTCCTTGTCGTCAGCTTCCGCAACGGATGGTGCAGCTTTCTTCGCGGTGTCCTTGTCGCCACCGTCCGCAACGGATGGGGCAGCATCTGCGGCCTGCGTTTTCTCTTCAGCCACTACTTCCTTGTCTTTTTCTTTAACCTTTTCAGTAGCTTCCGATTCAATGACGGGTGTTTCGTCAGCTTGTTCGGCAGCTTCGGTAGCCGTCTTGGTTCCGGCAACTTTTGCCCCTGCCACCACTTTCGTGACGTCGGCTTTCTTCTTCACAGTCGCCTTTCTTGCTGGCCTGCGACCGGATTTCTTCTTGCTCGCGCGTTTCGGTTTGCCGTGTTCGTCCAGCTCGACAAATTCGTCCTCGCCAAGGGCCACCTCAGGCAGTGATGCCTTGCCGTCAAGGACGGCATCTGCGACCAGCGCGGCATACAGGGATATCGCACGCATCGCGTCGTCGTTACCTGGAATGACATAGTCCACGTTGTCCGGAGAGCAGTTAGTGTCGACGATCGCGACCACCGGGATTCCCAGCTTGCGCGCTTCGCGGACAGCGATGTCTTCATAATCCACATCGACCACAAACAGCACATCAGGCAATCCGGTCATTTCCTTGATGCCGCCAAGGCTGCGTTCAAGCTTGTCCTGCTCGCGTCGCCATCCAAGGGCCTCTTTCTTGGTGACACGATCGAAACCGCCATCTTCTGCCATGGCTTCGAGTTCCTTGAGCCGCTTGACTGACTGGCGCACCGTCTTGTAATTGGTGAGCATGCCACCCAGCCAGCGATGGCTGACATGCGGCATTTCGCATCGTATTGCCTCGCTGCGAATGGCATCCCGAGCGGCACGCTTGGTGCCAACAAAAAGGATCTTGCCGCCGTCCGAGACAATGGTCTTGATGAACGCATACGCGTCGCGAGCCATGGGCAGGCTCTTTTCAAGATTGATAATGTGGATCTTGTTTCGCTCGCCGAAAATGTAGGGTGCCATTTTCGGGTTCCAGTAGCGGGTCTGATGACCAAAGTGCACGCCAGCCTCAAGCATCTGGCGCATAGAAACGTCTGCCATGAAAGTATCTCCGGGTTAGGCCTCCGCACACCCCGTCGCACAACCCCTTTTTTAGCAGGGCACCCAGCGCGACGTGTCGGTGCACGTGTGAAGTAATTGCCTCTAGGGCGCGCGCTTTATACCATAGCGGGCTGGCGTCAACAACGATTTAGTAACGAGTTAATTGGGGTCGAACCGAGGTTTTTCGCGGGTTTTCGTGTATTCGCGGAAATGCGGAAAAAAACCTCGGTTCGACCCCATAATTTGCCAGATCTGAATAGAATCCTGGTTCGACCGCAATTAAATGTGTGGTTTCGCCGGCTTTCGCCTGAGACTATGAATACGTATGAACGTAACGATAAAGACCTCTGAAGAGCAGGACAAAATGCGGGTTGCGGGCAGGCTGGCTGCCGATGTGCTGGATATGGTCGGAGAGCACGTAGTTCCGGGCATCACGACCGACGAACTTGACCGGATTTGCCATCAGTATATTACCGAGACCCAGGGCGCGATCCCTGCGCCACTGAATTATCGCGGTTTCCCGAAGTCGATATGCACCTCCGTCAATCATGTCGTGTGCCACGGAATACCCGGCGACCGCACGTTAAAATCTGGCGACGCGATCAATATCGACATCACGGTGATCAAAGATGGCTTCCATGGGGATACCAGCCGAATGTTCTTTGTCGGTAAACCTGGCATCCAGGCGGAACGGCTATCAACCATCGCCTTCGAGAGTATGTGGCTGGGCATACAACAGATCGCCCCCGGAAAACGCCTGGGCGATATCGGGGAGGCGATTCAGAAAAATGTCGAAAAGAACCGTTTTTCGGTGGTTCGTGAATATTGTGGGCACGGAATTGGCAGAGTGTTTCACGAAGATCCCCAGGTGCTGCATTACGGCAAAGCAGGAACCGGCTTCGAACTGCAGGCTGGCATGACCATGACAGTTGAGCCCATGGTCAACGCCGGCAAACGACACGTCCGCCTGCTACCCGATGGCTGGACGGTCGTCACCAAGGATCACAAGCTGTCTGCCCAGTGGGAACACACCGTGTTGATCACGGAAACAGGTTATGAGGTCCTGACACTCGGCTCCAATGACCGCTGAGCACATTCTTGAGTCGGACGAGTCGCTGCTGAATCTGCTTGACCTTCTAGGCGAAGAAGGACCACAGTCTGCGACTGCTATCCGCAAAGCGCTTGATACGGCAACCGCTAACCTGGGCAAACGATTCGAGGCCGGCGAATCCGTCTCGACACTCGTCCATTTGCGTGCGCAGCATGTTGACCAGGTCCTGCGGCGACTATGGCATCAGCATGCAGCACCAATAGCCGCTTCCACCGCACTCGTTGCCGTCGGTGGGTATGGTCGGGGCGAACTGCATCCCTATTCCGACATCGACATTATGATATTGGTCGACGAAGAACTGCCAGACGATGCCGCTGCGGTTATCGCCGACTTTTTCACCGTACTTTGGGACGTCGGGCTGGATATCGGACACAGTGTCAGAAGCGTCCGTGACTGCTGTGAACAGGCCGAGAGCGATATTACCGTTGCGACCACGCTTCTCGAAGCCAGACTTGTCGATGGCTGCGGATCACTGCTGCGGGAGCTCGAACAAGCAATCGCGGCCAGAAATATCTGGCCATCGGACCGATTCTTTTCCGCAAAGCGCAATGAGCAGCACCTGCGTCACCACCGCTACGAGGATACCGCCTACCAGCTTGAACCCAACGTAAAAGGCAGCCCGGGCGGTTTGCGAGACATACAAATGATCGGCTGGGTTGCAAAACGGCATTTTGACGTGAACACGCTGGATGAACTGGTTGCACACCAATTCCTCACGGTCGGCCAGCTCAGGATGCTCAAAAAGGGACAGGAGTTTCTCTGGCGGGTGCGTTTCGCCCTGCATACGCTGACAGGAAGACGCGAGGATCGCCTGCTCTTCGACCACCAGACGCGGGTTGCCGCAATGCTTGGATACGAAGATGAGACTTACACGCTCGCGGTCGAACAACTCATGCAGCGCTACTACAGAACTGTCATGGATTTGAGCCGCCTCAATGAGATGCTTTTGCAGTTGTTTGAGGAAGCAATTCTTTTGGACCCTCTCGCAGAACCTGTCCCGATCAACGCGAGATTTCAGGTCAAGAATGGATTCCTGCAAACCACTGATGACGCTGTCTTCTGCAATGAACCGTCTTCTTTACTCGAGCTGTTTCTTTTACTCCAACAACGACAGGAGATTCGCGGCGTCAGCGCCTACACGGTCGGACTGATTCGCAGGAACCTGCATCTGATCGATGAGGAATTTCGGCAGAACCCCCGGAATCACAAACTATTTCTCGCCATTCTGCGTGCGCCTGCTGGCGTGACGCATGGACTCAGAAGAATGAATCTTTATGGCGTGCTCGGCCTGTACGTTCCTTCATTTGGACGCATCGTTGGGCGCATGCAATATGACCTCTTCCATGCTTATACGGTCGATCAACATACGCTGTTCGTCGTCAGCAATTTACGGCGGTTCGCGCTTTCCAGATTCGATCACGAGCATCCGCATTGTTCGCCCCTGATGCAGTCGTTCGAGAAACCGGAGATCGTATACCTCGCAGGATTATTTCACGATATTGCGAAGGGACGCGGCGGAGACCACTCGGAACTCGGCGCCGTCGATGCGGAAGCATTTTGTCTCGAGCATGGCCTGAGCAAGTATGAGGCCCGCACTGTTGCCTGGTTGGTCAGGCAGCATCTTGTCCTGTCAATGACAGCCCAGAAAAAAGATATCGGCGATCCTGACGTGATCAATGAATTCGCTGCCCTCGTGCGTGACAAAACGCATCTTGACTATCTCTATGTATTGACGGTGGCCGATGTAAAGGGCACAAACCCCAAGCTCTGGAACTCCTGGAAAGCATCGCTCTTTCGCGATCTCTACGAACAAACCGCGCGCGCCTTGCGACGCGGCCTGGAGAATCCTATCGATAGAGAGCTACTTGTCTGCGAGACGAAAGATGATGCCCGCGAATTGCTTGAGGCATTGACCGTCGAGCAGAAAACAATAGACAGCATTTGGGCAGATTTCACTGCAGACTATTTCCTGCGCTATCGTAGTGAAGAAATTGCATGGCACACCGACGTCCTCGCCAGATCAAACGCGGTCAGCGACGCGGGTCTCCTCGATGTTCGTTTGCAATCAGACGGTGACGGCATCGAGGCGATGTTTTACACACCACGAACCAACCATACATTTGCCCATGCGACGGCGCAGCTGGATCAGCTGGGAATGACTATCGTCGATGTCCGCATTGTTCCGCTGGCAAATGATTTCAGCCTCGACAACTACGTGTTCATGGAACTGGATCAGCGCACCGAGGTTGATGAGGCAAGACTCGCCCGGATTCGGCGTTCGCTGTCGCGAGTCTTGACTTCCGCCAATCAAAACGACGCGAAAGTGACCCGCCCGGCACCGCGACAAGCCAGGATGTTTTCAACCAAAACAGTCGTCAGCTTCGCTCAGGATGCAGCCAACAATCGTACCGTGATGGAATTGGTAACAGGCGACAGGCCGGGACTGCTTTCATTCGTCGGACGACTGTTCGTCGAACTTGGAATCGATATTGAGACGGCGAAAATATTGACCATCGGGGAACGGGCGGAAGATGTTTTCTATATTTCGGATATGAATTTCAACGCGTTGGACGATGCAGCCTGCGATGAATTACGTGAAGAACTCATAAACGGAATCAACTCGAAAATATAGTGTGACGGGAATGCTGACAATCTACGGAATTCCAAATTGTGATAGTTGCAGGAAAGCGCGCAAATGGCTCGACGCCAATGAGATCGAACACAGGTTTCACGACTTGCGGGTTGACGGGCTATCAGCCGCCGATATCGCCCGCTGGCTAAAGGTCGTGCCACGGGAAAAGCTCCTTAATACGCGCAGCACTACGTGGCGAGCTCTTCCAGAATCCGATCGCAGCGACCTTAACGAAGGGACAACACGAACGCTGCTGCTGGAACATCCCACGCTGATCAAGCGTCCGGTGCTTGAAAACGACCAGCATGTATTGGTTGGTTTCGTCGCCGATGAATATGACAGACTGCTGAGCTAGTTTCGGAAATCAGCCGATGCGACCGGTCACGTAGTCTTCGGTCAGCTTGTGTGAAGGGTTAGTAAATATCTTGTCGGTCTCATCGACTTCTATTAGCGTACCGAGATGGAAGTAGGCGACCCGACGTGACACTCGCGCTGCCTGTTGCATCGAATGGGTTACAATGACAATGGCATAGTTTTCGGAGAGCTCATCCATCAGATCCTCAATTTTCGCCGTTGCGATTGGATCAAGTGCGGAACACGGCTCATCCATCAGAATGACTTCCGGATTGACTGCGATTGTCCGCGCAATACACAGGCGCTGTTGTTGTCCGCCGGACAGGCCCGTACCTGGATCGTCCAACCTGTTCTTCACTTCCTTGAGTAAGCCAGCGCGATCGAGGCTCGTATGCACAATGTCGTCGAGTTCAGCACGACCACTCGCCAGCCCATGGATTCTTGGTCCGTATGCGACATTGTCATAGATACTCTTCGGAAACGGGTTCGGTTTTTGAAACACCATCCCTACCCGCGCACGCAGTGCCACCGGGTCCAGGTGCTTACTGTAAATATCCTGTCCATCAAGCGTAATTGTGCCCGTAACGCGCGCGGATTCGATAGAGTCATTCATGCGATTGAGACAACGCAAAAACGTCGATTTGCCGCACCCTGACGGACCGATGAGCGCGATGACCTGGTTTTTTGCGATTTCCAGGGTCACATCCTTTATTGCATGGTTGTCTCCATAGAAGACATTGATGTCCTCTGCAATGACAAACGGATCAGGGCAACGCACATTTCCGAGTGTTTCCGACGTCGCCTCGATATTGCTGTCGGTCGCCTCATTGGCCGTGCTCGTATTCTCAGGCTCTGCGTCGATTGTTTTTTCCTCCTGACTACCGGGCGACGGCAAAATCACAATCGGAGACTGATGAGACTGGTTGCTGCCTGCTGGATCCCGCATTCTTCTATACTCATCGTTTGGCCGCAAATTCTGCATTACCATTGACGTTCAACTTTTCGGCGCATGATCACAGCCGCCAGATTCATTATCAAGAGAAAACCAAGTAAAACAATGATTGCCGCGGAGGTACGTTCTGCAAAAGCGCGCTCCGGACTATCAGCCCACAAGTAGATTTGTACCGGTAAAGCCGTCGCCGGGTCAGAAAGACTTGTCGGTACGTCGACGATAAATGCGACCATACCGATCATCAGCAATGGCGCGGACTCCCCCAGCGCTCTGCTCATCCCGATTATCGTCCCTGTGAGCATTCCGGGCATCGCCAATGGCATGACGTGGTGAAACACGACCTGCATGCGAGACGCACCGAGGCCGAGAGCGGCTTCTCGGATCGATGGCGGCACCGCCTTGATTGCAGCCCGTGAAGCGATAATGATGACCGGTAGCGTAAGTAGCGACAACACCAGACCGCCAACCAGTGGCGCCGACCGTGGAATCCCCATCCAGTTAATAAAGACAGCCAATCCCAGAAGACCAAAGACAATTGACGGTACCGCCGCGAGATTGTTGATATTGACCTCAATCAGATCCGCCCAGCGATTCCTGGGCGCGAACTCCTCCAGGTAGATTGCAGCAGCGGCTCCTAGTGGGAACGAGAGCGCAATCGTAATCATCAGCATATAAAACGAACCCATAAGGGCACCACGAATTCCAGCGAGCTCAGGCTCCCGGGAATCGCCATTGGTAAACAGGGCACGATTGAATCGGGTGGTGAGACTGTCGTCTGCAACAAGCGCATCAACCCATGCCACCTGCTGATCGGACATCGGCCTCTGATTCTCCGGGAGGGATCTGTCAATGTTCCCTTTCATCAACATATCGACGTTTGCAGCTGCGGGTACTGTCATTGGCTGAATTCTGCCCAGGAGATCGGGGTTGCCCTCGATCGCTTCCCTGATTTGATAACCGGCCCCAACACTGATCAGACGATACAGCGCTCTGCGGTCGTTTCTGCTACTGACGTCGGGAAATTTCTTGCGCAGCGCAGCCCGGGCGATTCCGTCGAAATCCGCGTAGGCGAGGTCGAGCTCACCATTCGGTGCAAGAACGTCCTCGGAAAACTCCACTTCCAATTCGACGAACGTCTGTACGAAGGCGCTCGCTCCCTGTGCCAGCAACGTCCAGAAGAATGCGATTAGAAAACACACACCAACCATGGTGGCCGCCATGCCGAAAGCGCGAAACAGGAACTCCCTGCGGCGCCGTCTGGCCAGACCTGCTTCCACTTTCTTTCGCGAGGATGTATCGATGCTGCCCGCCATCAGTCGTATTCTTCGCGATACTTGCGAACGACCTGTAATCCCAGAATGTTGAGACCGAGTGTGATTAGAAAAAGAACCAATCCAAGCGCAAATGCGGCGAGTGTCTTGGCACTGTCGAATTCCTGGTCACCGACCAGCAAGGTCACAATTTGTACCGTGACGGTAGTAACGGCTTCGAGCGGGTTGCCAGTCAGGTTTGCCGCCAGCCCGGCGGCCATAACAACAATCATCGTTTCGCCGATCGCGCGCGACACGGCTAACAACACTCCGCCGACGATCCCGGGGAGTGCCGCTGGTAACAAAACTTTTATCATCGTCTCTGAACGCGTCGACCCCAGCGCCAGTGCGCCGTCACGCATAGCTCTCGGTACTGCGTTTATCGCATCATCAGACAGTGACGACACCAATGGAATAATCATGATTCCCATTACCAAACCGGCAGCGAGGGCACTCTCGGACGCCACTTCAAAACCCATTGATTCTCCGACACGCCGAACAATTGGCGCGACAGTTAATGCTGCAAAGAATCCGTAAACTACAGTGGGTATGCCGGCAAGAATCTCGAGCACTGGTTTCGTAATGGCCCGAATTCGGGTTGAAGAGTACTCAGCAAGATAAATCGCTGTCATGATGCCGACGGGTACCGATACGAACATGGCGATACCGGTGATCAGCAGGGTCCCGGTGAATAGTGGAATCGCGCCGAAACTGCCCGAGGACCCCACCTGATCGGCACGAATTGCAGTCTGCGGGCTCCAATTGAGTCCAAACAGGAAATCCGTTAGTGGTACCTCGCGAAAAAACCGAATCGCCTCGAAAAGTACCGACATGACGATGCCAATTGTCGTTAGAATCGCGATGCTCGACGCGGCGATTAACAACCCGCCAACGACAGTTTCCACGCGATTTCGGGCACGAAAATCAGGCGTTATTCGCCGCCAGGCGAAAACGCCTCCCAGGGTTGCCAGTCCGATGCAAAATGCCACCAGCAGACGTCGGCTTACCGTGACCACCTGCTGGTACTGAAGCGCAGCGTCCCGAAGATATGGCTCGATGTCGCCAGCGACGATATCTCCGGTCGCATAGTTCTGAATATTGTTGACTAACAGGTTCAACTCACCGCTCGACATCGACCGTTGCGCTTCTGGAAGTCCCTTGACGATTATTGCAACGATGAGTTTTGGCTCGGCAAGTAACCAGACCAGGAGCAGTCCGAGGGCCGGCAGAAGCGTCCAGATTGCCGTGTAGTATCCATAGTAGCCAGGCAGTGAATGCAGGCTCAGCAATTTTCGCTCACCTGTAGCTACAGCCAGCGAACGCTCGCGGCCAAAATAGAATGCGGTCGCCGCGATGGCGACCAGAATCAGAGTTAACGTCGTTGTCTGCATCAGTTAAGTGGGTTCAAGATTGCGGCTTGAGATAACGCGACGAAGCGGCCAGTTGGCCGCTTCGTCGACTGTACCCAATCCGGGTTATTTACTTGCCTGCCATCGTCAGGGGTGTCAACGTGCTAACCGCTGCCGCCACCGCTGCGCGCTCCCCGGCCGGCATCGGAATCAGGCCGCGGTCAGACAAGTAGCCTTCCTCTCCCCAGGCCCGTTCGCTCGTGAATTCACGCAGAAATCCTTTCAATCCCGGAATGACTCCGACGTGGGCCTTCTTGGCATAGAAATAGAGTGGTCGTGACACGGGATAACTGCCGTCAGCGATCGCGTCGAACGTTGGCTCGGAGCCATCAATGCTCGTACCCTTTACTTTCTCCGCGTTTTGATCAAGAAAACTGAATCCAAATATCCCAAATGCGGAAGGGTTCGCCTCAAGTTTTTGCACGATCAAATTATCGTTCTCGCCGGCCTCAATAAATGCACCGTCTTCACGAATCGTATGGCATACAGCTTTGTAGCGGTCCCCAGCGGTGTCTTTCAATGCGTTGATCCATGGCACCGACTTACATCCGCCTTCCATCGCCAGCTCGACAAACGCATCGCGAGTTCCGGATGTTGGTGGCGGACCCAGCACTTCAATTTTTTGCGCGGGCAAGTCAGCATTGACGTCTTGCCAGGTTGAATACGGATTCTCAATCAACTCGCCGTCGGCATCGCCAGGAACCTGCTTGGCCAGCGCCAGGAAGATATCCCGGCGCGTCAGTGCCATTGTTCGACCGCTGGTCGCATTTGCAAAGACAATACCGTCATAACCGATCTTGACCTCAATGATCTCGCTGACGCCGTTGCTCATGCAGATATCGACTTCCGATTGTTTAATTGCACGTGACGCATTTGCGATATCGGGATAGTCGACTCCAATTCCATCACAGAACAGCTTCAGGCCGCCTCCGGAACCCGTTGACTCGACTTTCGGCGTCTTGAAGTCGCTGCCACGACCGAATCGTTCTGCAACCACGGTCGCAAACGGATACACAGTTGATGATCCAACGATGTACACATAGTCGCGACTCGCCTGGGCCACGGCGACGCTGGCAACCAGGACACCAACCACGGCAGTTGCAACCATCGCGATACTTGCAACAGGATTCGATCTCATGCTCTTCTGCGCCACTGAGTTATCCTCCAAAGAATATGGCTTCGATGCGGGACAGCTTAATGGCTAATTGTTACGGAATTATTGCAGAATCAGGGAAACGCAAATCATTGTTATTAAAAGTTTTTTTGATGCTGCCGCACGCGCTCATGACGAATTGCCATGGCGATAACCCACACAAAGAACGACGCCCGGGCGATGCATAAAGATCCCACCGTCCGATTAACCGCGGAGTTGATCGGAAAACGCTCGATAACGCCCGACGATGCTGGCTGCCAGACTCTCATCGGGGCACGTCTGACCGGCGCCGGTTTTGCCTGTGAAACACTGTCTTTTGGTGACGTGACCAATCTGTGGGCGAGACACGGCACAGCATCTCCGGTCCTGTGTTTCGCCGGTCACACCGATGTCGTGCCGCCTGGCGACTTGAGCCAATGGCGATCGGATCCATTTTCCGCAGTCATTGCCGATGGCTTTCTGTGTGGCCGCGGCGCAGCCGATATGAAAGGTGGCCTTGCCGCCATGATTACGGCCGCCGAACGATTTATGGCAGGCGGTGGCCCGTTCACCGGCAGCATCGCGTTTCTGATCACCAGCGACGAAGAAGGGATTGCCGTGAATGGAACCCGTAAAGTCATCGATACGCTGCGTTCGCGACAAGAGAGAATCGACTACTGTGTGGTTGGAGAGCCGTCAAGTGACACCATCCCCGGAGACGTCGTTCGGGTCGGCAGACGCGGCTCGCTCACCGGGACCATAACGGTGACTGGCGCCGAAGGGCATGTGGCCTATGGGCACCTGGCCAGCAACCCGATTCGACACTTTGCACCCGCGCTCGCCGAGTTACATGAAATCGAGTGGGATCAAGGCAACGAACATTTTCCACCCACGACGTTTGAGGTCGCGCACGTTCAGAGTAGCAGCGGATCAGACAATGTAATCCCCGGATCGCTTAGTGCCATATTCAATCTTCGCTATTCAACAGAGTGGCACGATCGCGACCTGCGTAAAAAAATCGAATCGATCCTGGATCGTCACAATCTGGATTACGCACTGGACTGGCATCTTTCCGGCGAACCCTTTCTTACCTCGCAAGGCAAACTCACCAGTGCTGTCATGCAGGCTACGCGCGAGATTGCCGGCGTGGAGACATCGCTCTCGACGGGTGGCGGTACGTCTGATGGGCGGTTTATCTCACCATTCGGTGCGGATGTGATCGAGGTAGGACTGACTAACGCAACTATTCACAAGATCAACGAGCGCGTGGAAGTGGCGCATCTGCCATTGCTCAGCAAAATATACGAGCGGATCATGCAACTCATACTCACGGATGCCTAGGCGCCGCCTGGAGGATTGGTCGCTCAGATCCTGCGGAGGTTGTTCCAGATCCCTGCCGAGCCAACAACGACTAACGCGATAAGTACCCAGGCAGGCATCGACAGTCCCAGGAAAATCCAGTCGATGCTCGCGCATTCACCGGACCCGGTAAAAATCATCTTGAGTGCATCAGCGAGCGGAAAAGAATCCATGATGTAGTCGAGTCCCGGCCCGCAGGATGGCACCTGGTCGGGCGGCAGGTTTTGAATCCAGACATGCCAACCGGCCACGCCGATGCCACCCGCAGCAGCAAGCGTCAAGAGCGTCCCGTAAGCGTAGCGCCCTTTTCCACCGGGATTGTGGATTGCTGCGACTAAAAAGATGATGCCAAGCGAAATCGTGGCGATTCTCTCGAAGACGCAGAGCGGGCAAGGCATCAGATAGAGCACATGTTCGGCATACAGAGCATACGCCATCATGCCGACACAACTTAAGAATCCCACCAGATTCAGCTGGCGTCTGCTTGGAATTGTCATGTACTAATAATCAGTCCGGAGAAATGTCGGCCGATTCTATAATGTCTGTATGCCTGACATCACGTCCTTCAACCATATAAATGACATATTCGCAGATATTCTTGGAATGATCGCCAATTCGCTCGAGTGCACGAGCGACCCACGTCACGTTCATCACTCGTTTGATGTTGTGCGGATCCTCCATCATGAATGTAATTCCCTGGCGAGTAATTGCTTCATATTCGGCATCAACTTCTTCATCTTCCCTGACGACATCAAGTGATGCCTCGACATCAAGGCGGGCAAAAGCGTTCATCGCATCACGGAGCATTTGCAGGACGTGATTACCCAGGTTCTTGAGTTCACGATAAGAATCCGACGGTCGATCCATAACCGCAAGTTTAGACGCCAGAAAACCGATCTTTTCGGCCTCATCCCCGATGCGCTCAAGATCAGTAATGGTCTTGATGACGGCGACGATCAGACGCAGATCTCCGGCCGCCGGCGCGCGGGTCGCCAATATTCGACTGCACTCCTCGTCGATGTTGACTTCGAGGTTGTTAACCTTGTAATCATCATTAGCGACCTTGAGACCCAACGCGCTATCACCACTGACAATTGCGGCGATCGCTTTCGACAATTGGGTTTCAACCAGTCCGCCCATTGTCAGCACGGAATTTCTCAGGTCTTCAAGATCCTTGTTGAATCTCTTTGAAATGTGATCAGTAATGTCGCTTGCTTCCATATCTGGCTCGTTGCGGTCGAGCTAGCGACCGACAATAAATTCAAATTGTGACAATATCATGACGTTCGAATTCTCCGTCGCACGCAGTAACGCTATTTGCGGGTGCTGAGGAAACCTTATCGGCAGAAACGCGGGAATCGAGATCCTGCCACCCTCCGATTGGCCAACCTGAACATCGCCGGACTATGCCGCTCAGCAAACCGACGTCAATATTTCCAGACACTTATTTTGCTGCAAGCACATTTTCCGCCGCGAGTAGTACTTCAGAACAAGCGCCGATTGAGATAATGGCATGCATTGCGTGAAACAAATTCGTACTATTGTCACAAAATCGTAACAAAAACGTCTCACAATTGCCGCCCAGCTTTCGGTTCCCGGCTAATTGGAGACAAAACCATGAATCCCAGAGGATTCTTCGTCAAATCAGTGCGCACCATCGCCGTCGCGTTACTGATATTCATGACAATCAACGTGCAGGCGGCAGAAAAGGAATTACTGGATATTCTGCTGGAGAACAGCGTGATCACCCAGGAGCAGTATGAATCCTTGGTGCAAAAAGAATCCCTGACGAGCGAGGATCTTTTCGGTGGCGCGACCGCAACTGAGGAATCGATCGACGAGAAGATTAGTGAATCTGTCGATTCAGCTATTGATAGACGTTTAGCTGACGGGATTGCCGATGAAGTCGCCGAGAGCGTCGAGAATGACTTCCCCGTCAAAGCAAGTCACGGAAGCAGTGGCTTTCGCCTGGAAACGCGTGATGGCAATTGGCAAACCAACCTCCAATGGCGAGCACAGCTGCGTTACACCAATCCCTATAGCGGCGACCCAAGGCAATTGTCCGCTTTCGATGCGCCGAGCGAATCGACATTTGAACCGCGGCGACTAAGGATGAAAATTGGGGGTCACGGCTACCAACCCTGGCTGAAGTACTATTTCGAGGTTGATCTGCAACCCAACCGGGATGCCGATGGCAGCAGCGCTTCCGCCAGTGCACGTGTGATTGACTGGCGAATCGACCTCGCCAAATGGGATTGGGGCACGTTGCGTGTCGGTCAGTGGAAGATCGACCTGAACCGCGAAAGGGTGGATTCTTCTGGCAGGCAACAGTTTGTCGAGCGCTCGATCGCCAACCGTGTGTTTACCATCGATCGACAGATCGGTATCCAGTTGCGCGGGCATCTGTTCAAGAATACGCCTGCCGACCTCCGGTACTACGCAGGCGTATTTAACGGCGAGGGGCGTGGAGTTCGCAACAACGACACGGGGATGATGTATGCGGGGCGATTGCAGTGGAACTTCCTGGGTCGCGACCTCGGCGTAAGGCAGACCGACGTTGAGTACACCGAGCTTCCGACCGGCAGCCTGGCTATCGGCGGCGCAACCAACGAAGGTAGCTGCACGCGCTGGTCCTCGTCCGGGTGTGGAAATCTCGATGGATTCACGTCACCGGCCACGGCGGCGACAAATCAATTCAAGATCGACCAGGTTGTGCAGGAGTTTGCGTTTAAATGGCGCGGCTTTTCAGTGCAACAGGAATATCACCGCAAGACTGTGAAGGATCAGGTGGCTGTTACAGAAAATGATCTTACTGGCGGATACTTCCAGTCAGGTTACTTTTTCCACAATTTACTTCCAGCGGTACCGCCCCCTCTGGAACTTGCCGTTCGCTACGCCTTTGTCGACGAGCCCAATGCCGTCGACCGCACATTCGAAAACGAACGTGAAGAACTTACGGTCGGTGCAAACTGGTTTTTCAGTGGACACAACAACAAGTTAACTTTCGACTACTCGCATCTGACGCTGGATGACGGCCTGGTCGGGCGGTCTGAATCGGATAACAGAGTGCGATTTCAATGGGATGTATCGTTCTGACCGGTACATTTACTATCCGGTTGCCTGTAGTCGGATCGCCAACGCGAATATCCGGTGTTGCAGAATCCGGAAAATGAGAAAAAATCCTGGTCGCAGCCATGCGGCCGGGATTTTTCAGTAGGACGATTCCGCGATTGTTCCGGATAATGTTTTTCGCTACACGCTAACGATAATCAAGATAGCGACTGCCAGTGCGGATTTATCGGCAGTTTGCTTTGGCTTAAGGAGAATGCAGCCCGCACCGGCGGACTGCATCCGAAAACTCACCACGGGCAATATCGTTACCGTCTGCTCCACCGAAATCCACGATATCTCTATGATGCAGACGGCGCTGCTTTCGGTTCGGCTAATGCTTTTGCCACTACGGTTTGCGAGAATTGCGTCGACAGCGGCGCGAAGTGCTTCAATTCTTGTTTCGTAGCGAGTGTCAACCGGAAGGCAGTGCGTGGCATTGAGATTAGCCAATACTTCGCGAACGGAATCGCTCATGCCCGTCTCATACACCACGCGTCCTGCCTCGCATGCATCGCATATGATCGTCTCCACGGCACGCGCAGCCGATACGTCAACAAATGGTACCCTCGAGAAATCCAGAATCTATGAATCGAGTCCTTCTGGATTCATGGCTCCCTTCATCGCACCACACTCAGTGTGCCCGCATACGACAATATGCGGTACTTTCAACGCTGCCACGGCAAACTCGATGCAAGCCGTCATACCACCGGTGTGTGTCATGTGCGGTGGCACGATATTGCCAGCGTTCCGACAAATGAATAGCTCACCCGGGTCGGCCTGCGTGATCATTGCCGTCTCGAGTCGGGAATCGGAACAGGTAATAAACAACGCTTCGGGCTACTGCCCTTTGCTGAGTTTTTGAAACAGTTCTTTCTTTTGTGGATATACGTCGTTCTGAAAACGAATTATTCCGGCGGCAAAATGGGGCATCTTGGGTTCCTCTAAAACTTTGGCGGCAAACGGACGTGCGCAGTTCAACATCGCGAAACTCGCGGGCCGAGCCATGACACCGGGCAGGCGTCGACACGGGAGTGCAATCTGCTCATATCGGCGTCGCCGGCTGCCAGGCCGGGGGCAGGAATGGCCGTACTAGCGCTGAATACTGTCGATTTTGGCAGATCCAGGCACGCTTAAGCGGCTCGAACCGAAGCTGCACGAAAAGCGACTGCCCGTGCCCGGCTCGCTTTCAATCTCAAGGTAGGAGTCGTGACGTTCCAGAATGTGCTTCACAATCGCCAGGCCCAAACCGACGCCGCCATCCTCGCGGCTACGGCCGGGGTCAACACGAAAGAACCGCTCTGTTAGCCGCGGTATGTGTTCCGGTTCTATACCGATTCCTGTATCCGAAACAGACAATTCTGCGGCGTCTTTTTCGGCTGCCCACTTCAGTGTTATCCGTCCTTCCTGAGGCGTATGCCGAATGGCGTTCGTGAGCAAATTGACGATCAGCGACTCTATCTCTGCATTACTTCCGTACAGTTGTGCATCCGATTGGCACTCCACCCGGATTTCAGGGACATCGCGCTGGCCACTCATCGATTTTTTTACCGATGCCAGAATTCCGCAAACGTCAATCAGTTCGTCCGTTGGAGCGGCGCCGGCACCTTCGAGCCGCGACAATTCCAGCAGTTCGGCCACAATCTTGTTCATTCGATTGGCCTGCGTTTGCATCTGCAACAGTGGTCTCTTCCAGTGAGCAGGAATGTCGTGATCCGAAGCCATCGTATCCAGGTATCCGCTCACCACTGTCAACGGCGAGCGGAGTTCGTGCGAGGCATTAGCCACAAATTCCCGGCGTGTCGCGGCAAGTCGCCGACGCTCCGTAATATCCTGAATAAGAAGGAGAAGCTGGTCCGCTCCATAAGGCACAATGCGGCACATCAACCAACCGTCCTGCACAACCGGAGACCGGATTTCTATGCCGGTCCGGAAGTCTCCGGAATTCAGATAGGCACCGAATGCCGGATCACGAAGAATGTTGTCCACCCTGTGTCCTTTATCCTGGCGGCGGCGAAAGCCAGCGAGTCTCTTCGCGGCTTTGTTGCAGAGCAATATCTCGAATTCGCTGTTTAGAATAATGCCACCGTCGGGCATTGCGTTGGTGGACTTTCGAACTTCCTTGACCAACTGACGGTAGCTCTTCTTATACTGTTTGCTCTGGCCGCGCTGATAACTGAACCGGGAATATAACTGCGACCAGATCCCCTCTCCGTAGCGAAAATTGTGAAAATCTTTTTCGCGCACTGCCTGTTCAAAGATGAGCAACTGGCGAACATTCCAGCCCAATGCCAGTAGCGATGCCACCAGGAGCCCCCAATCGGTATGATCGTAAAACCAGCCGATGAGTGCTCCCGCCGCCAGCACCAGCAGGTGTCCAAATATGACTTTTCGTCGCGCTAATTGCACAAGAATGCCTGCTTAACGTTAGCGCCTGTCAGATTCAATTGTCGCGCGCAGAAAAACGATAACCTGCGCCTCGAACGGTCTGTATATGGTGCTGCGCACCGAATTCGGTCAACGCCTTGCGCAATCTTCGCACGTGGACGTCAACCGTCCGCTCCTCGACATAAACGTTGGCGCCCCAGACCCGATCGAGTAGTTGATTGCGGCTGTATACGCGATCGGCATGTGTCATCAGATACTTCAGTAAACGATACTCCGTAGGACCGAGGCGAACCTCGTTGCCGCCGACGGTGACGCGATGAGCGGCCGAATCAATGACGATATCACCGGCTTTTGTCGTGTCCCCATCGGTGGATTTGGATCTACGCAATACTGCCTTGATTCTTGCGACCAGTTCCCGGGGCGAGAAAGGCTTGGTGATGTAGTCATCCGCACCGCCTTCCAGACCAACCACTTTATCGTGCTCCCCGGCCCGGGCGGTTAGCATAATGACGGCGATATCCTCAAACTCGTCATCACGCTTCAACATTCGCGTCAATTCAAGCCCGCTCATATCGGGCAACATCCAGTCGATCAAGGCCATGACGGGGCGCTCATCCGCCAGTAGCTTTCTGGCTTCCCGACAATCTTCCGCCTCAAGGGTTTCGAATCCCGCCCGCGCCAGATGAAACGCAATCATCTCGCGAATGGGTTTTTCATCTTCAACAATCAGAATCTTGCCAGTGGCCACAATCAATCACTTTTTACTTATACATCAGAGACCCTGGGCATGCGTATGATTCGTTACCGCATATGGGCTGGATGCGAGCATTACAGCAGTAGAATGTTACAAACAGGTTACGAAAAGGTGGTTTTAGACGTGTAACAAATGTGCAATTTACGGCCTGGATCAGTTATTCGACGCCGGGATTTCCGCTACTTTTGTGCGCAGGTAGGCCGGCGCCAGGCTAGCGGGGGCCACACCCTCGCCGGCATCAAATGCGTGTCTGCCCAGCGCCAGCAAATGACGCGCGTCAGGGTACAAAACAGGTACTTGAGCGAATATGTTACCTTGATTCGCGGCTTTGAGTTCCGGGTAACGATCCCAACCTGCCCCCGCCGCGGCATATTCAACCGCCGCAATAGACAATGCCCCGGTTACGACGATTTCTTCCTTGCCAAGCGAGACCGGGAGTCCCGAATCACCGCGTTCGAACAACCCCAGGTAAACCTCGTTCATGCGCGCATCCTGAACGACGACGACGCAATCCGCATCACATTGTGTGAATGCCTCGGCTGCGACAGCTGCCAGTGAGGAAACAGGGACAATATCTAATCCGGCACCAAAACTCAGGCCCTGTGCCACGGATGCGCCGATCCGCATGCCTATGAATGAACCAGGACCGTTGCCAAGCACAACTGCGTTCAGCTCACCTAGCTGGACGTCCGCCTCTGCAAGCAGTTCGGTAATCATGGGCATCAATATCGTGGTGTGGGCCCGTGGTTCAACGCTGTGCCTGTGCAGGACGCGGCCGCTGACTTCCAACGCAACGGAACATGCGTTTGACGATGTGTCGATCGCGAGAAAATTCAAGATCTCCTCCCATTTGGGATACGAGTCCGCGACGCCGCCATACTATTCAGGCCGCCCTCCCGGCGCGCCCGCAATTCCGGAATCCGGTCATCATATTTAACCGGCTCGCCTGTCAATATCGGCCGCACCATGCGCGGCCAGGAAACTTTTGACGGTAGCGAATGAGTCTGTACATGGCATTGGTTCGAGACATTTGAGGAAAGTCTTGCCATAAGCTTTCGAGGTTATGCGCGGATCGCAAATTACCACGACGCCAAAGTCGTTTTGATCGCGAAGCAGCCTGCCTGCTCCTTGCTTTAGTGCCAGGGCCGCGAGCGGGAGTTGGTGGCTGGTAAACCCGTTGCCACCCTGGCGGCGAATGAACTCGAGTCTGGCCATCATTAGAGGATCGGCGGGTGAAGCAAACGGCAGTTTATCGATTGCTACAATGCTGAGCGCCTGACCGCGAACGTCTACACCCTCCCAGAAGCTTCCCGTTCCCAGCAAGACCGCATTCCCATGTTCCCTGAAACGCCGCAGCAAATCGTCGCGTGGCGCATCGCCCTGAATGAGAAGCGGACGGCCCTTTAGTCTTTTTCGCCGGGTCTTGAACCAGCGACGAGCAGCATTCAGAGCTCGGTGGCTGGTGAACAGACAAAACATGCCGCCGGCAGTCTTGTCCAGCAATGGCAGTACCCGCTCAAGCATTTCCGTGGTGTGGTCGCGATCCGACGGCGCAGGCATATGCGGTGGAAGCCAGATCAGCCCGTTGCGATCCAGGGCGTATGGGCTCGGGAATGTCAGGCAGGTCGAATCGGTCAATCCCATACGCTCCGTAAAGTGCGAAAAGTCCTCGCCTATGGCCAACGTTGCGGAGGTGAAGACCCAGGCCTGTTGTCTCGCGTTAATGAGTCCGCTCAACGTATCCGCGACATCCAGCGGCGTCAGGTTAAGCCTGATACTGCGAGGATTGACATCGAGCCAGCGAAGGCCGTCCCAGGATTCATCGCTGGCAAGATGCGCAAGACGCTCAACGACGGAGAACAGCTGATCATGGAGTTTTTCCAGATCCGCGGAACTGTCAATGAGGTGGCTGAGCGCTTCGAGCAAATCCCGCAACGATGTACCCAGACTGAGCAGCGGTGTCCGCAGCTGCTCCATGACAGCCGACAGTTCATGCCTGCCTTCATCGCGTGGAGATTCGGCGCGCAGCACCCGGAGCGCCGTCCGTGCGGCATCGAGTCGACGCTGCAATTCCACCTGTCGGTGGGCAATAGTTGCGGTCAGTATCTCGTCAAACAGGCGGTCGACCTCGCGACTGCCCAGACTCACGCCAAAAAACTGCGCTGCCAGGTCCGGGATCTGATGCGCCTCATCGAGGATGATGGCCTCCGCACCCGGCAGGAATTCAATGAACCCCTCCTCTTTGAGCGCCAGGTCGGCCAGCAACAGATGATGATTGACGACCACGAGATCGGCTTCCTGTGCCGCCCGACGAGCTTTAACGACATGGCACTTCTGGTAAACAGGACACTGTGAACCGAGACAATTGTCCGCCGTCGACGTCACGAGCGGCCAGACACTTGAGTCCTCCGCAACATCCAGCAGTTCGGCGCGATCGCCGGTTTTTGTGCGGTGGCGCCAGCCGCGCACCGAATGAAGATCATCGATCAGGCTTTCGGCCGTGACCTGGCTGGCGACCGTATCGAGGCGATGCAGGCACAGATAGTTGGCCCGACCCTTTAGCAACGCAGTGGTGACGGGTCGTCCGACAGCCTTGCTGATCAGTGGAAGATCGCGGTGGTAGAGCTGATCCTGCAGCGCCTTGGTGCCCGTCGAGATAATAGTCTTGCGACCGCTCATCAGCGCGGGAAGCAAATAGGCAAAGGTCTTGCCGGTGCCGGTACCCGCCTCCACGACCAGCTGGCCGGACCTGGCGAGCGTATCCGCAACCGCTTCGGCCATCCACGCCTGCCCCTCCCGCGGCTGGAAGCCGGGCAGGTACGGTTTCAGAGGGCTGTCGGGGCCAAAGAACTCGGTAAGGGATTTCACTGCCGCAATATACCGTGTCGGGACAAGAAATCATTCACGAAATGGGTGGGAATCAAATGAAATTCTTCTGCAGATCGTTTCGATCGATTCCCGTCGGTCACAAACGGCGAATAAGGCGTCAGGAATCGACGAATGCGGTTATTGCCTCTGGCCCGCGATGTTGCGCAACGCATGTTGATCCGCTTTGACGGAGATTTGCAGGTAGGGGCCCTGGGCTGTATATCGGGCAGACGTGAAATCGCCGTCATGGAAGCCCGCGACATTGTAGCCAACGGTCACCCACATGTTGTCGCGAACGTTAAATCCGACATCAAGCCCAAAGCCGTAGTCAACCACTCTGGATTCATAAGAGTGGTAAATACTCGTATGCGCGCCCCAATCCCACTTGGACTTGAAGCCGCGACGAAAATCCAGGCCAACAAGATCCGTGTAGCCTGAGAACGCCTGACTATCGAACATCGTCTTTACGTATTTGAATGCGTATTGCAGGGATAATTGCGTTCGCGCACTAATACGACGATTCGCATTTAGATTATTGATCAGCCGACGGCTTTCTTCCCGTTGCAGCAAGAGCTCGGTATCTTCGAGAATCAAATCAATACGATTAAGGAATGACCAGCGGCTCTCGGATTTCCTCCAGGCCCAGCCGAATCTCAGATTTGCTGCCGCTGTCTGCGCGCCTGATTCCAACTCTGACGTAAAGATGTTCAAGCCAGCCGACAATCCGTGCCCGAGCGTTGGCTCACGATACCAACCTGACAGCAACGACTTGCGCTCCTCTGTATCTGAATTTCTATACTCTACGCGGCTGTTGGCACTCCAGAGATCAGCGGCGTATCCGGCACCAACAAACACCGCGCTGTAGTCGTCATTGAAGGACCCTGATGCCAGTTCACGATCGGGATCGAATTGCCTGATCGTGGAATCTGCAATGGTATTCGCCTGATCGATGCCGATGTCCAGCGTCCACTGCTCGCTCAGCTCGAAACCCTGGATAATCCCGATATTTGAGAACAATCGTGGACCAAATTCTGTCGTTTCATTGATGATGGAGGAATTGATCTGGGCCCTGTTCCATGGCGAAGCTTTAACACCCAGCCGGGTCATCGACGTTTCCAGCAATGGGCCGCTGGCCTCCTCGTGCTCTGCGAATAGCTCGACGCCCTGCATTAACCGATAGTCTGCACCGAACACTATCGTCGTCGGGAAATCAACGTTCTGTGCAGTGTCGCTTAGTTCGAAACTACCAGTCCCTCTAAGCGTAAATTGACCAAACTTCTTGCTGACGCCCACTTCCGCAACATTACTCTCTCTCTCTTCACCATCTGCGAATTCATCGGCGGCACGTACAATACCGGTGGATAACGTAAACCCATCGTCTTCAAACCGCAGCTGGGCCCTGGCGGTGTTTCTGATCGCCTCGGTGAGAAGGTTTTGCTGCCAGCTGGCTTCGCCATCAAAGTAAAATCGTTTCGACAACTGGGCGCGCCCGTCCATGCCGATCTTACGAATCCCCTTCTCCGCAGCGTTCTGCTGTCCAAGACCAAAACCATCGTCAATTTCTTTGAGGTATGCACGCATATCGAGCTTTTCGCCCTGATGCTCGAGCTCCACGGAATGTGCTTTGCCGCTTATGTCCACCCCGCTATCCAGGCGATTGCTGGACGCGACCTCTGCCTTCAGCAAGGTTGCAGTATTGATCTGCCACCGCAGATCGACGCCGGTCAGGTCGGCTGCGGCGCCCTGCTGGCCCTCATTGATATGGCTGACACCAATTTCGAGCTGGTCATCCGTAGTGCGCAGAGACGTACGCCCACCTGCAACGATGTCTTCATTTGCGCTCGATTCACTTTCATACTCAATGACGATGAAGATGGGATTAAACGACTGATCCCGCGCGGGCACCGGCTGCTTGAAATACAAGGTGCCGTCCAGCGTGTCCAGGTTGTAGTCGAGAAAACGACTTAATGTTGTACTGCTGATAATTTCGCCTGTATCAAATCGGTCTCGAACTTCGATTCGCACTTGCTCGCTATTGGCGATTATCGGTGCCCGGCTGAGACGGTAAAGACCCGATGTGCCATCGCCGCGGATGTCGTCGCGAACAAATGACTGATTCGTCTCTGTAGCAAAGACGGTATAGCCGACGTTCTGTCCGCGATAGCCACTTTTTAGACCATTGAAGCGTCTCTCGTAGCGCGCGAGTTCTGTAACGGACATACCGGTGTCGTAGTCACCAAATAGCGCGAAGAACTGGCGTCGCTCCAACTTCAGGTACAGCTTGCGTTGACTCGCCGCATCGAAGCGCTGTTCGCTGCGATCCGCATACAAGGAGTAGTAGGCTTGCGGATTGATGACGGTCTGGAATTGACCACGGCTTGCGCTGCGCTCCCGATCCGAATCGTATGCGGCCGTCAGAAGATATTCGCCTTTGATCTGGCCTTTAGCGAAGAATGCTACACGGCCTTCATCATAGTAACCGTCATCAAATCCAGCTTCAGTCGCTGCCGTCATATTGTCGGCAAGCGTGTTGTAACCCACCTGTCCTTCCGCAAAACCAACCAGGATCCAGTCACGTGGCGTGGCACTTAGCCAGGTATGCAGCTCCTGCTGGCGTCGATTATCGAAATTCAGGGTGATCTTCGCATCGCCAGCCTGTGTTGTCGGTTCGAGCTCAATCATCGCGATTCCACCGGGCCCGACGCGATAGAAGGGTTCGCGCGAACCAACCGCCACGATTTCGTTCTTGCGGTCATACTCAACTTCCCACCAGGAACGGTATGGAGTGTTGACGCGAAACGCTCCAACCGCGCCCTGCCGGGCTTCCTTGCCGCTGCGGTCAAACAGGCGGATGGCGATAACCGGCCGTGTCTTACCGTCGGCGACCAATACGGACATTTCGGGCACGATCTCGCCACGTACCGCTGTGCCGGCGAAATCGATCACGCGCTCAAGCACGGTCTCTGTAGCACCATCCAAATTGCTCACGATCACACTGATTTTGTTTGCGCCGTCCGTCAGCTCGACGCCTTTCCAGCGAGATATGGCGAACGTCTGGTCGGCGCTGACTTCGACACCGTCGTAGGTCAGCGGACTCACCGCGCTGCCATTGATCGTGACCTCCAGCTTGTGCCGCAAACCATGCTTGACCGAAATTTTGGTAGACGGAATAGCCGGATTGAACCCTGACCGGGGTAACAGCATCTCGGTGCCGGCCTGCATCTCAGTCATTGCCGGTTCGACCTGAGATGATGGCAGGCCAGTATCATCATCGAACGCGTCCGCGAGACTTTGTCGTAATGACTCCTCTTCGGCACCAGGAATAGCGCCTTGAGTTGCCGCGATGACGATTCCGGACGTTGCTTGAGTGACTTCCAGGAAGGACGGCTTTGTGGGACGCTTGCCCGAGAGTATCAGTTCAACGCGTCGATTAAACTGCCGACCTTCCGAAGTGGAATTGCTCGCGACAGGATCATCGGGACCGCGGCCCTCCACCGTTATATTCCTGGGATCGACATCCAGTGCATTAGCCAGGTAGTTCGCCGCAGACAGCGCCCTCGCACGCGACAGCACGTAGTTATCGGCAAACACCTCTTGATTCACGGGAGAGATCCTCTGGCTGTCACTATGGCCGATCGCAGCAATATTGATATCGCCAACACCGTTCCAGCCGTCAACAAGTTCATCAAGAGAGAGTCGATCTGTGTCGGATAAGTCTGCCGACAATACCCCAAACTTGAGGTTGAGCACGTAACCTTCATTTTCGATGACGGCCTGTTCCCGCACCATTCTCGTTTCGACAATTGGAGTCTTCTGCGCGGCTTCGATCGGCGAATCAAATTTTGCAAATGCCTTGGTCGTCAATTCACCGTGGGTATCACTGGAGATGCCGGCCTTGAAACTGATTGCCCGGGTCCACTCTCCAAACTGTTCCGGTATTTTGATCGACACTGATGGCCCAACGACGCGAGGATTCGCCACACTCTTACCGTCCACCTGCAACGTGCCGTCCAGGTAGGTAACACCCTCGGGTAGCAGAACCATAACGTCCGTGTTACGAATTCGAACATTTCCTTCGCCGCTCAGTGTAATGATGTATGCAACTTCTTGCGTACTGTTGGTACCGAGGTTCTGCATCTCGATGTCAACAAGGCCCTCCGGTGGCAGCTTGCGACGCAGGTAGAAGTCGGCCCTGGTCAAGCTTCCCGGTTGTGATTTTATGAACTGAGAATCTTTTTGGCCTGCGAACTGTGGGGCCGAATCACAGCCTACGATTTCAAAGTAGTTAGGAACGGAGTCGGGATCGATCTGGGCGACGTGTGTACCGGGTCGCAGACCCTCGAGATGAAATCTACCGCTCTCGTCGGATACAGCAAACCTGCCGTCTTCCAGGTAGATGCGGATACCGCTGACTCCCTGATCGTCAGAAAACGTTGCCGCACTGCAATGACCCTCGATCACTCGCCCGATTATCGTACTGGTCGTTCTGAACAAATCTTCGGTGAGGCGAATGCGGGCATTGGATTCATTTGAAACCAATCCGGCGTCGGCGATCGCAGTTGCCGTGTTAACCAATTCGTCGTTTCGTTTACCGGAGACAATTTCTACCACGTACTGGATAACTGCACTTTCACCGGCAAGCAGATCGCCGACCGTAAACTGCAGTGTTTTCAGATCGGTGCTAATCGCAGGGTCGGCTATACCGAGACCATCCCGTTGTGCCGAGCCTGCTATAAACCGGACACCGTTCGGTAAATCATCAATGACGTTCACATTGGCAGAAGTACCCGTCGCGGCGGTATTTTGTACCTCGAGTTCATAACGCACGAAGTCTCCGGGCGCAGCCGTTGTCGTCGTCGTCGATTTCTGCAGGAATAGCGCACCGGCGCGTGGATCAACCGGAATGTCAAAGTCGACAGGCAGCGATGTCGCGTGGGTGAATGCCGCGCCAAAAGACGCCGGCCCCAATGCGTAAGGTGCGCCAGGCAACAGTTGTAAATCTGATTCAGTTGCGCTCGACGGCGCAGAATAAGTGGCGGGTGGCGTAATGACGAATTGGTAGTTTCCTTGTGGAACAACAGGAAAACGGAATTCTCCGGGGCCAAACGAATAGAGAGTACCCGAGCTATCGACTTCGTTCCCGCCACTCGAGATAGTTGACGGAAATAAACTTACCCCGTCATTGCCGTAGACGGTTGCAGGCAACCCTGTCCCGGCGTCGACAAGTTGAACAGTGGCGCCGTCGATTGGAATCCCGGTTGCCGATTCGAACACCAGGCTGACTGGATCCAGAATCACTTCAGCTTGCGCTGAATCGGCGGCATCAGCGGGATCCGTATAGGCGACGCTAACGTTGGTGTCCGATGTGCCGTGCAAAACGCAGTCACCAGAATTTGCCGGCCCGCTTGCGGATTGGATATAGCCCACAAACACGCCAGTGTCGACGTCGGTCTCGGTCAATTGGACTGTCTCGAAATCTCCGGAAGCCGGGTGACTGACCTCGACAGTGGCATAATTAACAACCGCTGAATCGACATCCTGATCAGTGTCTGTCAGGCGGATGAATAACGCTTCACCAAGATTGAACGCACTTACCGGACTGACGTCGTGTGTCATCGTCGGATCGACTACGCCACCACCAAGAATCGCCGGATCGGCAAGCGGTGTGAATGTACCTGCCGCCAAGCAAGCGGATGGTCCGACCGGTTCCTGATAGGTGCCGATTCCGGTGGAAAGAACACGTGTAAATTCGACACCGGACGAACTTCGAATGACAGCGGTGGTGACATCGACCACGTTGCTGAGTTGCGTCGCAGGCACGCCGACCGAGTTTAGATAATCGAGTTGTGCCGTGTTGGAAATCACCGTTCCCGGTGGACTCGCACCGAGTGATAGTGGCGTAACCAACGCCATCATCAATGCGACGACCGCACGACTCAACAGGTACTTTGGACGGCGCCCATAATACCGCAGGGGGAGCAGATGCTCCCCCGTTGGTAACCATCGAACACGACGTCGCCAGACTGGCGCTCGCGGGACAGCCCAGGCTGGCGCAAGGGTGCGCGCACCGTTTTCGATGCGCGCACGCCGCCAGACCGTGTGCAGGTTTACTAGCACCGTGATTGGGTCAATCGCCTAACAGTTCAGTTAGGGGATCAATACCCGGTACGTGATAACCAACGACGTACTTGCCGCCACTGTTATCGGAGACCCCGGTGTGCCGACCGTTATATCCTGGCCGACGAGTGTACAACCGTCCGCCGGATTACCGTCGGCGATACAAGGCAGCGGTGCACCACCGTTGTTAACGACCGATATATCCTGACCGCCATAGAAACCTGTGATAAAGCCCGGTACTGCAGGAATATCACCATCGATAGCATCGGCAATCGAAACATTGTCGGCATCCAGTGATCCGCTATTCGCAACCGTAATTACGTATTCGACAACTGCGCCAGGAATGGCCTTAAAGTCGGCGGTATTGAAAGGATCCGAGACAACCGTCGCGACCTTTGTGACCGTCAATCCTGCGCCAGCCACAATGAAACCGTCGCGTGCAAGCTCAATTCCGTCACCCAGGACCAGCCCGCCACCTTCAACAAAAACGTTTTCTTCGGCGGCCGAATCTGCGTTTAGTACGTCATTGCCGAGATCAGCTCCGAGCGTATTAGCGGTGCCAGCCTCTGCAACGGTAGCCGACAACTCGAGGTTGGCAACGTCGCCATCCACGAGGCCGAGAACCACATCGGCATCGCCAAACACATAGACAGTGACAGTCGTATCTTCCGCGATCTCATCGCCGTAAGGCAAATCACCCAGTGCGGGGACGCCACCACCATTACCAACGCGAATACGAAGATTTGCCATATCGTCATCGGTATCAAGCAGCGTATTGACCGCCGTGTCCGTTGATGCGAGCTGAAGCACTGACATATTAAAATCTTGTGCCGAGTTGCCATCGTTGGTCAATGTAAATTCAACGAATGCGTCCGTATCGCCGGAATTCACCGTCGTGTTCGCGGAACCAACCTGAGCCAAGGTAAAGTTGACGCGATTATCGACTACGAACGTCGTAATCGTTCCCGACCCAATACCCGGAGTCGCGTTACCCGTTCCTGGAGCCGATTCAATCACGGTTTGTGGAACCGTATTCACATCGTAGGAAACTGTCGCCAGGTTATCGATTGCCGTTCCGGCCGTAGTCCCGGCTGCAAATGTGTGCTGCGTAAACAGCAGCACCACAGCCGACATAGTCAACTTCGCGAAGAAGTTGCCTTTCAATTTAAAACCATTCATCACGGTACTCCTTACCATTCAAGATTTGATCACCGGCTATCATTTGCCGGCATGGGTCTTGCGTTGCAAAAAACGCCACGCGACGTTCCTTGTTTTTCCCCGTTCTAGCGGATCGTCTTTGCGATCGATAAATCAATTCAGTCGTGCACGAAAACGCGCCATTCCCTGCGCGCCCGCATCAAGTTGGTTTTGCATCGTCCATCGAACGTGAGTGAAGTCCTTGGGCTCTGCCGGGCGCTCAATGCCGTTGTCAGCGACCAGGAGCTCAGCCGCTGCGCCGAAACTATTGCCACCGTCCACGGAGAACTCGATCAGGGTCCCAGGGGCGAAGGCGGAGCCTTCGATGTAGGTCAGGTTCTCTGAAATCGGATTCGTGATAGTCACGTTCTCCGCCTTCTCATCGCTGACGTTGGTATAGGTGATCGTGTAAATGACGTCATCGCCAGGCAAAACAGTGTCTGCTGAGACCAGTCGCCGCTCTGTCTCGCCCAGATCGCTGACGATCACTTCCTCTTTTTGCACTACTGTGCGGACGTTCAGGTGACCTGACTCCTGCGCCGACACCGCCGCCGCAAGGAGGCCCGATAAAATCAATGCAAACTTCACTAGGTTATTCATGTCTTTTCCCTTCCTAATCGCTCTATCAATAGTCAAAATTGGTCAATCAATCGTTACCTGGAATTCGATGGTCTGCAGGCCATCCGCCAGCGTGAGGTCTCCAAGACGAACAACAACAGCTTCCATCCCGCTGGAATCGAGTTCGCCTGCGTCACCGTCAATTGCGTCTGTGAGGTTGCCGCCATTCAGCACAATGCTATTGGCGACGAATGTGGTGGATACGGGAATCGGATCGGTAAACGTACCTGCAGTGATGGTGCCGCCGTTTAGAACTTCGACGGTCACCGTGTACGTCAACGTGGCGCCCACCGTCGGCTCAGTTCCACCGAGCGGATCGCTAACAGCAATCGACTTCAGCATGCTGATCTGCACGTCGGCCGCGATGTATTCACCGAATACCGCTGCGGTTCCGCCGCTCGCTCCGGCAATTGCGTCCAGTCCACCGTCACCGAGTCCGGCGAACGTTGTACCGGGCGAGCCAGTTCCAGTCGACGAAGTTGCTGTCAGTTGACTGCGCCCGAGGTAGCCGTTCCCGACTGCACCTGGAATATCGTTGACCAATAGCACGTCGACGGATTCGTCCGCCGCCAACTGCGGGTTGTTACCACCGGGTACGTATGCAACGTCTCCGGTGCTGAAGTCTCCGCTTGAATCCGTATCGAAGTAGATCGCAGGTACTGCCGGAACGGGATCGAAGTCGTCACCCGCCAAAACGCTGTCTATCGATAGTTCGATTACATCGTTGCCGTTGCCCGTGTTGGTCACCGTAAACAGGATGGATCTGTCAATTGCACCAGGTGCAACGACAACCTGTGGGCTTTGCAAGGTGACGACGACGTCCAGGCGCTCGAGCACCATGATAGTGACGGTGTTCGAATCCAGCGTGGTATTGACGCCAGCAAGTTCGAAGCTGACTGTTGCGACGTTGTCGATTGCTGTGCCGGCGGGTGTTCCTTCCGACCAGGCAGGCGGCGCAGCCAGCAACCAATATGCCAGTGCCCAGAACAACGGAACGAGGCGCGGAAATAGCAAGTTCCGCGCCCGTTCCGCCGGGGTCGCGGTTTTGTATCGTGCATGTGTCAAGGTTCATTCCTTAATCACAGCGTCAGCGCACGTTGACCAACCTGAATCGAAGCAACGCGTACAACAGCTTTCAAAACCCTTGCGGGTCATATGCACTTCCCGGAACCCCGCGGTATCCTTCCGCCGGTCGTCGAGTCACAGCATCTGCTGCAAACACCCGAGCACAGCCATCCAGCTGTCCCGAAGAAGACCAGTTGGGAATGTTGCGTATTCAGGAATCGGCTGCACGATATGCGCCGTATTTGTTGTCGAAGTGTGAGGAGCTTCACAGTTGGATCGTGAAGTCGCTCACACACATGAGGCCAGCAATGGCGCGGCCTGTGACGATAGCTGACGATCAGCAGCCAGGATTTATGTCATGCGCGGCACATGACCGATACGGAATCTAGCTAAGTGGTGACGGGCGCTGTATGCCGAGTTTTTTCATTTTCGAACGTAGCGTGCTGGGAGGTATTCCAAGTTTCTCGGCCGCGCCGTCAGCTCCGCCAATGACCCAGCGCGCCTGACTGAGCACGTCTTCGATATGTGCGCGTTCCGCGGCGCTCAAATCAACGATCCCGGATACCGCGTCGCTGCGTCCAGCACTTTCGGGTCTTGCCAGTATAGCGATTGACTCCGGCGACTCGATAACCGGTCCATCGGATGAAATCAATGCGCGCTGTATGACGCTTTCGAGCTCGCGAATATTTCCCGGCCATGAATAGGAATTAAGGTGTTCCATCATTGTCGCCGAAATCGCGGTGACATTTTTGCCCAACAACGTCGCCTGCTTCTTCGCGAAATGCTCTGCAAGAATAGGGATGTCGCCCTCGCGCTCCGTAAGCCGCGGAAGATTAATCGGAAACGTATTTATCCGGTAATACAAATCGGCCCGAAATTCTCCATTGTCAACAGCTTGCTGCAAATTACGATTTGTCGCAGCAATCAGTCGCACGTCGACTTCGATGTTGTCGGTCCCGCCCAACCGCTGGAACTCTCCTTCCTGGAGAACACGTAATAGTTTCCCCTGCAGTTCGAGGGGAAAATCGCCGATTTCATCCAGAAACAAAGTACCACCGTCCGCCAGATCGAAACGCCCCCGTTTCCTCGTATGGGCACCGGTAAACGCCCCTTTTTCATGCCCGAACAGCTCACTTTCGATCAGATTCGAGGGCAATGCAGCGCAGTTTACTTTTACCAGTGGTCGATCTGCGCGAAGGCTACGTTCGTGAATCGCGCGTGCGATCAGTTCTTTGCCTGTGCCGGTCTCTCCCTGGATCAAAACGGATGTCGTCGTCCCCGCAACCTGTTGGACCTGCTGCAGACACATCCTGAGCTGCGGACTTTCGCCGCAAATTTCATCGAAACCATGGGTCGTGCTGATTTCTTGCCGCAGATAGATATTCTCTGCCTCCAGCCGCTCCTTCGCCTCGCGAAGTTTCGCAAGGGCCGCATTCAGCGCATTCCGAGCGTTGATTCGGCCCACTACACCCGCAAACAGGTCGGCGATTACACGAATATCCGTCAGCATCTGATCAGACCACTCGCGGTCATCGGAAATGTTGCCGAAAGCCAGGAGACCGAGCGCGTCGGTGCTAACACGAAGCGGTACGGCGACGATAGAAGTCAATCCCATGCTGCGCGCCGTTTCAAGGTCTTTGGATGCCTCCGGTGGCATTGCATCAATGGTGCTTAATCTTACGGACTCCCCGGAAAAGATTTGCGAAGCCAGCCACGGAAACGTAGTCAGCGAAAGATTCATTACGGGCGCTCCACCATGCTGGTTCCAGTAGAACTCCAATTCGATGTTCATTTTCTCACGGTTAATCCAGAATATTCTTGCCCGATCTGAATCCAGGAAATCACAAACCTCCGCCATGCAATCCGTCAGCGCAGCATCAGGATCATCCTCATCAACGGCGATCAGTCGGGAAGAAATACCAGCCACAAAATCCTGAAATACACGCCGCGATTGCAGAGCAGCGGTCATCTGCTTTTGAGCAAACACGTCGACTTCAGAACCCCAAATTCTTACAAGCTGGCCATCCTGGAGTACGCCTGTGAAACTGATTTTAAGCGCCCGATCGTTGCCCTCGGCATCGACGTAGTCAAGATTATAGGAATTCAATTGATACTGGTTCTCAACAAAGGCTCGAATCAGTCGCTCGTGGGACTCCAGGTCCTTGGTAGAATCCAGGTCCCCAAATCGAAGGCCGAGCGCGAAAGGAATCGACTCTACACCGAGCGATTCCGCGAATACCTGGTTGCATTCGACCAGGACACCGCGCTTGCTGAATTCAACCAGCTCATCCAATGACAAATCTGTGGGCATAGGCGGATCGAACTCGAAACAGTAAACAGCATCCGGTGTCTGCTCGATCAACGATCGGAAGCGCAGTTCCGACTGCACGATCTCCTGCTGCACCCGTTCAATACGGTCCGTGTTGCGTTGAATGGTCGACTCGATGTCCTGGCGTTGTCTCGCAACGATGATCATTCCGGAAACGATCAGGACCAATGATATGAACGACGTATACCATTGCGCCTCCAGGTGCAGGTAGCTCATGATCTCCATTGCACGCTGGTCGCCAACATATGGCGGCAGTACCGTCATGCTTACCAGGTCTGCCAGATAGAATAATCCGGCAACGGCCACGCCGAGGAGGATCAGGATACGACCGTTGCGTGGTGTTTCACCTTTTCGAAAGATGCCGAGGCGAGCCAGCACGAAAAACACAGCCACGATCATCGTGATAATGGCAACATCGAGGCCGATCATGAGCACGGTTGAGGACCAGATCATGTTAAAGCATTTCCTGTGCGTATCTGCAGTCTGCTGCTGGTCCTAATGAACCAAACGGATTCCGCATATGGTTCGTATTTGCTCACGAAAAAACCTTCAGGTCGTTCACGGCAGCATGATGTCAGGTCGATGCAGACCCGGTCAATCGTGACGTATCCGCTCAACACGTAAACGGAAATTTCCTTCAAACACTTGCCACACAACGATTCTTTGTACACCTGATCAAATTAGACCGCAAAACCGGGTGCCGCCGTTCCGTATCGTTATGTCAATTGATTGAGCGTTTTCGATGCTAACACGAAATATCGTGCCCGCCACGATAATTCGTGCCCTTTGGTGCCGATCGGGCTGCATCCGTGAACGTCCACTTTCTCTATAACTGATTGTTTTATATAAGTATTTCGCAAAATGCACGCATGTGGCATGAAACCTGCAGTATGAACTATATAGAAACGACATTAAGTTTCTTGTTTATACAGCTGGCACTTAGAGAATTTACCGAAGCAGAGACAAACATGAACGATTCCAACCACCGGCTCAACATTTTACTCATCGAGGACAGCCCACGGCGCCTGAAGCTTGTCCGTGGAGCGCTGGAGAACGCCATGACCCGGTGCAGACTGCACACGGTGGGGGCCAATGCAGACGCATTGAAATATTTGCGGCGCGAGGCACATTTTGCGGAAGCACCCAAACCAGACCTCGTACTGCTCGATTTTTCGCAGCCGGATGCACGCTATCTCAAGCTGGTGAAGCAGTTCAGAAAGGCCAAAGAGCTTGATGAGATGCCATTTGCCCTGCTGACCCGGCCCGAATCCGAAGAAATGCTCGAAACTGCGTTCGAGTCAACCGGTACCTGTGCCGTTTTCTCGCCCATCGATTTGAGTGAATTTCTGAAGACAATGAATTCACGGCGCGCCGATCGATTTGTGAGCGCCGTCTCGTTGATGGCCAATCTCGGCATTCTGTTGGTGCGAGCGCCAATCGAGTTTGCGGATACGACCGCGGCGGAGCCGATTGCCCAATCGATGTAGGCTCGCTGGTTTACCTGTTTGCCGGCAACAATTCCGGATGTCCGGGTGCCGCAGCGGTCTGCGCGTACTTGCGGATATGCGCCTAAACGAATAACGTTACCGCGGCCCAGAAATCGGAATCGCAATGAATGTCCGCAGATGAACAAGCAAGCTTTATGCAGGGACTTGCTGAAGCGCTAAACAGCAAGGAAATCGCCCTCCCGTCTTTCCCGGATGTCGTCATCAGTATTCGCACCGCGCTGGAAGATCCGACGTGCACGGCAGACAGGCTCGCTGAGGTTGCCAAAACCGATCCTGTCCTGGTTTCACGCCTGTTACGGGCCGTGAATTCGGCATTCCACAATCGCGCGGGAATCGAAATCGTTGACCTGGGATTAGCCATCAGTCGCCTCGGATTCGAGGCCGTCAGGAACACGGCAATCACGCTCGCGGTCGAACAGATATTCGACGCCTCTCAGCACAACAACCTGAAGGCACGACTTAAGGTGCTCTGGAACAACAGCATCGAACTGTCATCGATGTGTTACACACTTGCGCACCGCTCGCAGAAGGTCAACTCGGATAACGCATTTCTTTGCGGGCTGCTGCATGAAGTTGGCAAGCTTTATATACTGACCAAAGCGCAGGATTATCCGGATTTCCTTGGCGACGATGAATCCCTCGAACAGGTCATGGCACAGTGGAGTCCGTCGGTGGGGCAATCGATTGTGCAGGCGTGGGGATTTCCGGACGAGATTGCCGAAACGATGAATGCCATGAGCGCTGCCGACGACCAGGTCGCAACGGATCCTTCAATGGTGGACGTGGTCGCCGCGAGTGAGCTGCTGGTCGACGATTCGGAAACCGCGCTCTCCGCCGCCAGCCGCCATGCGTCTCTCGAACGGCTTGATATCACGAGCGATAATTTTGCCGAGCTGCTCGAGACCTACGAAACGCACGTAATGTCTATGCGACTGTCAATATCGGGCTAATAGAAAACCCGCCATAAGGCGGGTTTCTGACGATCTGACTATGAGTCTCGCTTTCCAGACGCGCTGCCGCGCCAGTTTACTGTCGAAAACCGACGTCGTAGGCTAGATCGAGCGCATAAGCGGTTTGCGTGTTGTGAGCCTGGATGCTCCCGGTGCTGGGGTTGCCGTCATCGCCGCGTGCTTCGAGAATCTGCGCGATGTTACCGGGAATCTCGCCAAACACAATATTGTGTCCACTCAGGTTGTACAGATTGAGATCGATACCCACCAATCCGCCAAAGGAATTGCTCGGCTGCTGGTAGCTCGCGTTGGTAGCGTCAACCGGTCCGGCGATCAGCCCGGCGCCGCGAAGATGCTTCCAGATCTTTCTCGATTCGTGGGTGTTGGTCACGGATGTCCAGCCACCCGTGATATTGCCATTGCCGTTGCCATTGTCCGCGGCAGCCCACGTGCCTGCGAATCGGGTGGTGGCCGCCGGATCATCACCCGGCAAAACGCCGTAGCGATCCTGGTACGCGAAAATTGCCGCAGATACGCCGGAAAAATCGTTTTCGATGCGCTTGATTTTCGCATTGGTAATCATCTCACGACCTTTCAGTACACCACCGACCAGAAGCCCGATGATGACCAGCACGATGGCGATTTCCACGAGCGTGAATCCAGACTGTTTACGTCTACTTGTCAAATCAATATTCACAGGGCTGTCCTCAATTTAAAGATTGTCTACCTGGCGAAAGTCGGGTCACTGGCCGATCTATGCGCCGCTAGTCCTGTTATCGTCCACGATAGCCGGAACTTTAACGATTTCTTACGTATAAGCCTTTGTTTTAGAAGTTCTTTTTCAATAGTTGAACTGTGTCTCATAAAAAACTGCCGGCGCTAGGGCAACTGCCCGCCCGCAACCAGGCGGTGATAGAGCCTGGCTGGCGAGGACCAGAACACAATGTCGTCGAATTCGCTGCCTGACTGATCGCTCGCGCGGCGGTTGACAAAGACAACGTTTGCGGCGACCGGATAGCTTGTGCCGGAAGGCCCGCCGCCGAGCGTTGAACCGACGTTTTCCTGCTGATCGGCGGAACCGAATGAACCCCAGTCTTTTCCCATTGAAAACACAACGACCGGCGCCGTATTCGTAAGCGTTGTAGACGCACCGGAACACGCGACTGCCGAAGCACCGGCCGCTGCAGAGCACACGACAAGGTCGGGTGAAAGCAAGGGTATCGATACGTCGCGCATTTCAGCGGGTGCAACAAAGTCCCAGTCACCGTCGCCGTCGACGTCCGACGCGCTGACGCTGTAGCGCAACGGGCTCGCCCATGCGTCCAGCAACAAATTGTCTGTATTGCGCGGTCCAACCAGTCCCAGCGTGGACGCCGGCACGAAGCCGTGCTGAGCGACACATCCACCTCCGGAAACTGCTGACAATCCATTGCTGCCCGGTGTCGCCGGGCATGGTAGATGGCCGTTGGTGATGGCAAATCCCTGGATCGCCGCCTCGATTTCAGCAGTTTGCTCGCGCGTTTCACGAATTCTGCCGTTTTCGAGCTGCGTTGACAGCGGCATGGCGAGACCACCGAGAATAAGTCCCATAATCAGGATGACGATCGAGAGTTCGACCAGTGTGAATCCGCCCTGTCTTTTCATAGCGTTTTCTCGTCTTTCCGGCTGCCTAGCAGCTCGTCACGTTAAGTGATGTATCGATACAAAAAAGAATGTCGTTAAAGGTGTCGTCCGCGGGCCGCGATTCGAGGTCTACGGTGCCGCTGCCATAGGGGTGGCTCGTGGCGTTCACCGACTCGAGGTAATTGCCAATATCGTTCCTGGTGTCTGCATCGATTGGCGGTGCGTCACGCAACTGTGCAAGTAGGTTCAGGCGGCGGTTTGCAAATATGACAACGCCGGCATACTGGCCGGCGCCATTGACTGTTATGCAGTTGACGCAGGTGCTGGGTACCGGAGCGGCAGGACTGAAAGACTCCGCAACATAAAAGAAGAAATGATCCTTCCATTGCTGCCATTGGGCAAATAAATCGGGGCCCCAGCCGGGTACAGCGACGGGATCGCAATCTGCCAGCACCTGGCCAATGGCATTGCCGGTCGCAACATTGCTGTCCGCAGAAATATCGGCGAGGCGACCGGACAGGACTCCGCCCGCGACATCGTCGTACTGACTGTCGACACGGTAGTCTGCCAATGTCACAGGTGCGGGCCAGGGCAGGCGCAGGTCATTCGGACCACCTGGATTTGACAGCCCGTAGAATGCAACACACCTTGCCACTGTATCGCCCAGAGTCGCTATGCTCGCGTCGAAGTCATGCCGTTGATAGACCAGGCTGGCCAGTTCGTGCCGACTGATTGACAATATGCGGTCATTCAGATCGTCCTGAGCGCCTGCTGCCCTGACGAATTGGTCGATTCCGACGCCTCCCGTAAGCACCGCATTGGATATTCCGCTGCCGGAATCGGATTCAAGGAATGACGCAGGCGAAAAGTCGTCGCTGCATTGCTGACCTGGCTGAGACACTGCCTGCCGGACTTGAGTACCCAGGGCCGCGCCCGGCGCAACAAGCACGGCAACGGGTCGCTCGTCCGGCGATTGGCCCTCAATCAAAGTACCGGTTTCACTCTGATACAGCTCGAGCTGGCCGTTGGAATCCGGATTGATCATCGCGGACGTGGCAACGCCTGCGCTCTTGTATTCTCCAGACACTGCATACCAGAGACATTCGCCAGCACCGTCCCTGGGCGCGGCAATACCGAGCGTTTTCCATGGCAGCCTGCCCATCATGGTTACGCCTGTTGCACCACAGTTAAACGTGTGCGATTCGCCATCCAATGTGCTGCCGGTATCGTCCAGATCCGGACAAGGCAACTGGATCGCAGCGTTAGCATGTGTGTCGGGATACAACAACGCGAAACTGAGTAACGCGTCTTTAGCGTCAGCCAACGCGACCTGGGTCGCCGTTGCTTGCACAAATCTCACGGAATTTCGATTCAGTTGCGTGACGAGAACTGCAGCAGCTCCGACAATTACGACCAGCATCATCAACAGTAATGCGGCACCCGACTGGCGTTGGCGACTCCTAGTTGATGTCATCATGTCCGGTCTCCGCTTCGGAAACTGTCTCGGCACGCGCCTCTTTTGTTGTACTTTCGTCAGGGGAGTTCGTCCGCTCCAGATCGGTCGCGGCGCCTTTGTGTCGAATGACAGATACGCCGCCCGGCAGCTGACCCGCATCGATGTTGCTGCGGGTCGTCTTCTGAAAGTCACCATCCATCCACTTGTACGGCGAACCACTTGATGGAACGATGTACCCGGCCGGGCGAGCCTTGTTGTTGGTTGATCCTGCTGTTGAGGATTGATTACCGGGCTGACTACCCTGCGCGGACATCTGTGCCGGAATCGCTTTGCGCAGTCGATCGAGCTCCCGGCGTTCTGCCGGGCTCATGAATACGCGTCCGAGATCCAAATTACCTGCCGACTTCGCAGTTCGGGGAGGCTCGTCTGCTCTCGTGACGGTGCTTGCACAGATTGCGACAACAGCGAGGGTCACGACCAGGTACCTCACAGGCCCGGCTCCACTGCGGCAAAACTGATATCGGAGGTGATGACGCTAAACATTATCATCGAACATCTCGCGGATATGTTCGTATCCGCCGCCAGTTTCTCCGTGGCACCTGGCTCACGTGTCAGGTTGCACTGATCGACCTTCATGAGTCCGGGCGCCTCGAGCTCCAGGCGATTGAAGAAGCGCAGTAAATCGACCTCATGAACGAGACCCAGCTCGAGCTCCAGGCGGCTCAGATAGATCTGTATCTCGGCGTTGGGCGACGCCGACTCCACCGGCCGAATTACCTCGAGTTGTGGCTCGAGCGAGTAAGTAACGTTCGCCAGATCAAGACTCTTTGCGGCGGCGCGAATGGTTTCGATCCAGTCCAGCCGGCGCTCGCGCCCGACAAATCCGAGGTCCTGCAATTCCCGGTAGCGGCGGTGATAACGAGCGAGAAGTCGACGACGATAAACCAGCTCATTGTAGTCCTCAGATATTGCTTCCTTGTTAGCCGTGAATACTTCGTATGCACGAGCCTGAGAACCGTGATACCAGGCGCTGGCGCCAAACACGAACCCCGCAATCAGCAGCGACATTCCTGGCACAAGAGTGCCTTTGCGCAGGTATTTCCAGTCCAGTTTATTCGGCTTCATTTTCGATCCTCAGGGTAAGGGTCAAACTGAAACTCGCCAGCTGGTGATCATCCTTGCGTCGAATCTCACCCGACAGTGCAGCATCTGGTCTGGCATCGATCGGATAGTCGGCGACCGCGACATGTTCGAAAGCCGTGTTCTGTTGCAGACTACTTGCCAGCGTATCGATCTTCTCGAACGCATGCCTGAGGTTGCCGTCATAGGGGCGAATTTCGCCACTCAAATTCGCCGTGACCGCCGCTGCCTGCGGAATATTGACCGGCATTTTTTTGTCATTTCTTCCGCGCCTCGCATTCGCTTCGTTTGGATCAGTCGCGGATTCAAGCTCCCAGCTTAGACGGTCAATATGCATATCCGGTTGCTCGCCCATAACCAGACCAACCTGGGACATCACCCATTCGATCGGCAACGAATTTCTCAGAATGTAGTCACCCGTATCGACAGCCAGTTTCATCTCGTGTGAATCGGCACGCAGAGGCTCGAATTCGTCATGTTCACGGCGATAGGTTTCCTCCATCTGTGCGATCTGTGCGTCAATTGTCTGCGCCTGGTCATGAAAGACATACGCGCCTGTCAGATAGATTCCGGCGCCAACGGAAAATGCAACAGCGCCTGCAGTCGCAGCGCCAATCGCGAAATCCCGTGCGCGAAGCAGCAGACTGTAGTCGACCCGGTCGCGCAGCACGTATTCCAGACGCGGACGTTTCCGGATACACCGCGACAGGTAGAGAACCTCCATACTGCCAGGCTGCAAGTCGCCGGTGACGCGCAGCTGCCTGGCGGCTTCCTGCGAATCAATTATGTGTGCCTCGAAGTTCGCCTGACTGTTGGCTAAGGCAGCGCTGACTTCCTGCTCGTCCGCTATGAAATACACGTCCAGTGGATCGTTGGCCCCGATCTGGCGGGATCGTTCGAGGTACTTGCGACTCTGTACTATTTCTGAGATCAGAGACGCGCCAAATTCGTCGCCTTCGGTCGACAGGTCTCGCGATAGCCGCGCGCTGACCGGCTGACCGGACTTGATGAATACGAGGCGTACTCGTCCACCCTGGTGCTGCGTGACCAGCATCGAGTTTTCGGCCGGCTCGCGAAACTCTTTCAGAAGATCGACGCTTATCAGCGGGATCGATGTAATACCAACCAGCGGCGCTTTGTGATGCGCTATTATTTCGACCCACGGATCGATCAACTCGTGATTAGTGATGGCCGCGTACACAACGTTAAAGCTGTCTGTCGCCCGGCGACGTTTCCCAAGATATACGCCGACCCGATACGGCGTTCGAGAGAAGCGCTTGCTCAGACGCCGCTCGATGAGATTCTTCCGATCGCTGCCTGAAACCGCCGGCAATGAGTCCATAGCGAACTCTTCCTCAATCACATCGACAACCATCAGGGCACGTTTCTGCGGCACCTGCTCGAGATAGGACGAGAAAAGTCTGTAGCCTTCGTCAGTGCTCGGAAACGTGGCCTCCTCGGACAGGTTCTGGCCAACGGCATTCCATACGATCAGTGAATCCTGAGTGACATAGAAGAATCTGCGCACGGCCATCTCAGACTCCGATCCTGCTGATGGTTTCGTAGATCGGGCCAAGAACAGACAACATAACCCATGCCATTATGCCGCCGAGCACGACCGTCATTGCCGGCTCGATCATGGCTTTGAGTCGATCGATTGATTCGTTAACTTCCCGATCGTAGAAATAGCTGACATTACTTAGCGCCGCATCGAGCCGACCGGTCGATTCGCCCATGCTGACCATGCGCACGACCAGGGGCGGAAAAAGCCCCGTTGCCTCGATTCCGGCGCTGAGTGATTTACCGGCCTTGATCGATTCGGAAATCTTTTCGAGCGCGTCCTTGACGACCGCATTGCCGGCTATATCCTCGCTGATCCGCAGCGCTGCGAGCACGTCCAGGCCGGCACTGTAAAGAAGTGCGAAGTAGCTGGCGAAACGACTCAGAATGATCTTGGAAACGATGGGACCGGTGTACCAGCACTTCAGTTTCCAGTTATCTACTCTGAAACGCATATTCGTGCTTTGCTTCGCCGAGTACGAAATCAGGTAAAAGACCAGCGGCGGCAGCGGTATTACCCACCACCAGTTACCGACCAGGAAATTCGATAGCCCTATCAACGCACGGGTGTGCAGTGGCAGGTCCTGACCCATCTCACGAATGAAATCGACCATCTGCGGGACAACGTAGATCATCATGAAGAACAGCACTGACAACACGACCGTGCCGACGAATGCCGGATAGATGATGATTGACTTGGCCTGCGCGACGAGTTCGTCCTGCCATTTGAGCGCCTCTGTCAGCTTCAGCATTACCTCGGCCAGCTCGCCTGTTTCCTCGCCTACCGCGACAAGATTCACGAACACTTCATCAAACGTATCGGGATGATCCTGCATCGCCTGAGACAGTTTCTTGCCGCCCTCGACCGAGGCAAGAAGACTCGCGAGAACTTCGCGAAATCCTGGATTGGATATGCTGTCACGTAAATCGGTCAGCGCCTCCAGCATTGGCAGGCCCGCCCGCGCCACCTGCTCCATATGAAAGCAGAAGCCGATCAAATCGCGCCGCGATACCTTGCTGCGGCGACTGAATCGACGCGAAGTTTGCACCTTGCAGCGCAACAACTCGGAATCGGACTGACTGAGTCTTGCTTCCAGCGCGCTTTCGTTCGGGGCATCGAGATATCCAGCGACGATGTTGCCGTTGGGATCAATAGCGCGATAGGAAAAATTCGGCATCGTCGCTACCCGACTCGCGTCGTCAGATCTACGACGCGCGAGATTTCTGACAGGCTGGTGGAGCCCGCGAGTACATGCCGCACGGCATCGTCCGCCAAATCCCTGAAGCCATTAGCCTCTGCAGCTTCGAGCATTTCCTGACGGGTGGCTGCGCGGGCAATGAGTTCGTCCATCTTTGCATTGATCTTGAGCACTTCAACTACCGCGACTCGACCCTTGAATCCAAGGAAATTGCAGGTATCACAACCTTTCTCCTTATAGAGCAGCAACGGTTTTGACGGGTCGGCACCCAGTAATTTCAGTTCCGTTTCATCAGGTGCGTAAGCCTGCTTGCAATGACGGCACAGTCGTCGCACAAGTCGCTGTGCCACAATGCCGCTGATATTGCCGGCCATGATCTGGGGTTTGACGCCAATGTCGATCAGGCGTGGCATTGCACCGAGCGCAGAGTTCGTATGCAGGGTAGAGAAGACCTGGTGCCCCGTCATCGCAGCCCTGAAGGCCATCTCGGCGGTCTCTTCGTCCCTGATCTCGCCGACCAGTATGATGTCAGGGTCCTGTCGCATCATCGAACGGATGCCGTTCGCGAAATCGAGCTTCGCGGCTTCGTTCAGGGACGTTTGACGAATCATCGCCATCGGATACTCAACCGGATCCTCGAGCGTCATGATGTTTACCGATTCATCGTTCCGGTAGTTAAGCATCGAGTACAAGGTCGTTGTTTTGCCGCTACCCGTCGGACCGGTTACAAGAATAATGCCCTCCGGCCTGGCCATCATTACCTGTATAGCCGTCAACGTATCTTTGGCAAGATTTAGTTTCTCCAGCGGCAAGATACCCTTCTGCCGATCGAGTACGCGCAGCACAAAGTTTTCACCATGCGTCGTCTGCTGACACGCAACCCGAAAATCAATTGGACGACCGGCCAGCCGCAGCGAAATACGTCCATCCTGTGGTGCGCGAGTTTCGGCGATGTTCATTTTCGACATCACTTTCAAGCGGACAACCATGCCTGGCCAGTAGCTACGATGAAGGGCCATCACCTGGCGCATCACGCCGTCGATTCTGTAGCGCACCCGCAGAAAACCCGCTTCCGGTTCCAGATGTATATCGGACGCGTCGCGTTTCACTGCGTCAGCAAGAATCGCATCGACCAACCGGATCAGCGGGTGACTGTACTCTTCATGCTCGATAGCAAGGTTGAGCTTGTCGACCTCACCAGTGTCGATCTCATGTAAAATGCCCTGAATCGACAGTTCAAACTGGTAAAACTGCTCAATCGCCGCCTCGATTTCCGCTTCACCAGCGACGAGCGTCTCCAGCCCAATTTCGTTTCCGATCAGCGCCGCTGTCTGGTCAAGCGCGACAACGTTGTACGTGTCTGCCATTGCCAGTGTCAGGATCTTCTTATTCTTGTCAAAGTTGATTGGCAGCATGTGATATCGACGCGCGATATTCTTCGGAATCATCTGCAGCGCGTCCGGATCGGGAACGACTTCTGAGAGGTCTACACTTTCATGACCCAGAGACTCGCCCAGCGTATCGCGCAACATGCCTTCGCTGATTAGTCCCAGACGAACAAGAATTCGACCCAGCGGTTCGTCACTGCGACTTTGTTCGGTGAGGGCAACCTGCAGTTGATCATCTGTGATGAGCCCCGCTGCAATCAACCGCTTCCCCAAGGGCAGGCTTGGCTCCGACGCCTGCAATTTGCGCACAGTGATGGTGCTCATAATCGCTCCCGTTGCTGCTGCGCCAGCACGTCGAGGTGGGCCAGGATTGCTGTACGATCAAAACTTGCGTGCTCAGTAGCCGTTTCGAGCGCGACTTTGTAGTAGTCCTGTGCGGCGGCTTGCTGACCCATTCGATCCATGCTCACAGCGGCGTTGTAACTGTAATCCGCGTTTTCCGGCGCGAGCCTGTAGGCACTGAGAAATTCATGTTTGGCGTCCGGCCATTTCTGTTGTCCTACGTATACCGAACCCAGGGCGTTGTGCAGATGATGAGACTCCGGAAACCTCTGCAACAAAAGCTTCAGCTCCGACTCAATTTCCCAATCAGCTTCGTCAGACCGTATCGTGAGAATCGTGGCGGCGGCGACGGTATTACGCGGATCGATAGCAAGTAGTCTTTCATAGGCAGAGACGGCCCGTTCCGTCCGATCCGTTTGCAGATAGACGGCAGCCATGCCTGCGAGGCCATCACGATGATTAGGCTCAATTCCCAGGGCCTCCGTGTAGTGTTTCTCTGCTGCGCCGAAATCACGCCGACGATAGGCTGCGTATGCAGCCATTACGGAAGCATAGGCATCGTCTCTGACGGCGTTACTGCTCTTGTGTGAAATGGATGACGTGCTACCTGGCGCTTCCTCGGGCATGGGAATTCGAACGGGATCCACCTCGGATTCGTTTCCTGCGGGCTTCGCCTCAGGTTCGTCCGCAACCGGTTTGACCACTGGGCTTGCGTCGATTTGTTCGAAAACACTGACACCGGAGAGTGGCAGTTTTATTTCATGAGCATCGCCGTCCTCCATACCTGCAGACGTCTGCTCTCTCGCCGACAATTGCGGCAGGCCCGCATACAGGTTCATCACCGACAGGTCATTCAGTAAAAGATAGGCCCCGGCTGATGCCAATATCGCAACGACGCACAGGAGGGGACTTTGATGACCCACTCTTGCAACGGCAGTTTTTCGCTCCTGATTCGTCAAACGCTTCGGATCCGGATGTTCAGTTATTTTGGATGCGGTGGTGTCCGTATCTGCGGGAACCGATTGCGACAACGTTTCGACAGCGACAGAATCGACACTGGTATCAGGCGCATCTTCCAAACTGGTATCCGCAGAGGGTTCGTAACGACCGGTCTCGAGCAGGTCCAACTCCAGGGATTGAGAATCGGCCGTTTCGGCGCTCGCCGAACCAGGCGGTACCCCGGATTCACGCATCTTATCTTCGGAAACTTCTGGCGAAGAATCTTCGTTTGCCTGGCGAAGTGCATCGACTAGGAGGCTTTTCATTGGCTACCAGACCTTCCGAGGCTAGTCGGAACCCGATCCGCCGGTCGTCTGATCAATCTGCGGATAGTAATCCCTGACGCCTTTGGCGCCGGCGGGCGATGCGCCGCCTGTAACAATCGAGGGCCGGAGGAAAATGACCAGCTCCGTTTTGACCAGTTCATCACTTGTATATGAAAACAGCCCGCCGACCTTGGGAATTCTGGACAGGCCAGGAACGCCGTCTTTGCTCTTGACGATTTCATTTTGCATGAGGCCGCCCAGCACGATGGTTCTGCCATTGAGGACCTGCAAAAGGGACTCGATCTCGCGCACCTGGATTTCAGGGATCAGGTTGTCGAAATCAACATCGGCAAGCCGGGGCGCCGGGTCGATGGCGAACCCGGTAATTCGGCTGATCGTCGGGCGTATGTTCAGACTCACATAACCCTTTTCGCTAATTTGTGGCGTCACACTCAGGACGAGACCAACCGGTACCGTATGAATTTCGCTGGTAAAAGTACGGCGCTCCGGAATATTAGCCGTTGCATCCCGTATGTCGAGCTCGATTGTAAAGAAGACTTCCTCGTTAACGACCTTGAGTAGCGCGGTCTGGTTATTCAACGCCATTATCTTGGGACTGGAGAGCACCTTTGTATCGCCAAACTGTTGCAGGGCGCGAACGGCGCCGGTCACCCCGCTGCCATCCGGGTCTGTGCTATTGAATCCAAGACTGACAAACGGGGAGGTGCCGAGATTGCCGCCGAGCATGTCCTGCTCGAAGGATATGCCATTACTGCCCAGTCCTGCGTTGTCCGACAGTCTCTGCCAGTCGACGCCCGCCTGATATTTATCACTGAGCTCAACCTCAACGATCGTCATTTCAATCAATACCTGGCGTTGCGAATTGGTCGTGACCTTGTCCAGGTGACGTTGTACCTGCTGATGGTCACGTTGCGTCGCCAATACCGTAATAACGCCAGCCATGCTGTTGATGATTACGGGATTGAACGCGTCCGGGGAAGTCGGTACCGCACCGTCGCTCTCACGGTCACGAATTATCGAGTTAAGGCTGGTTTCAACGTTCGCCCAGAAGTCGTTGCTGGAATGACTCGTTACCGTTGTCTTTGAAAGGTTTCCGTTGTTACCCTGCGATCCACCTGATGTTTCCTCAGCAACTGTCCCTCCCGTCGTCGCTATTTGAGTCGCAACGCCAACCTCGCCGACTGCAGTACGGCTGACATTGACATAGTCGACCATGTAGTTATGCCAGTACGGGAGATCCTCCTGAATGATTAGATTGGTTGCGCGGAGTTCGAAACGCAGACCCGCCTGATCCGCGATTCGGGAGAGAATATTCGGCAGCGGTTGATTAACGGCATTCAGCGTGATTGTGCGTTCGCTATCTGCCTGAATATCGAGGTCGAGCCCGGCATCGGTCGCAAGTGAAAACAAGAGATCGATGACCGGTACTTCCTTTACGACAACGGTATACGTGTCAACCGGAGGCAATGGCACTGGCTCCGGCAGCTGTTGAGGTTCATCGACAATTGGCTCCAGGTCCAAAGCGGGTAGCGCTTCATCGCTGACATGTCCAACTGACTGGTCGACAGTCCGAACGCCGGCACAAGCCGACATCAGGATTACGCAAGAGATAATTGAAAGGCAGCGCACACTAGAATTGGACCCGCCTCCAACCCGACCCTGATTGAAAAGCGTGCCCGACTTGGTCTGAGAATGTCGATCGCGTTGCTGCCGCCGATTCTGCGCCATCTTGGCCGGTCCTTTTTTAGCTCTACATTACGTTTACTTTGTCGCCTGAATGGCTGGAAACTTTAGGGTTGCGGCCTAAAGAACATTGCGTGCAGGCCGTTATAGAAAAGACAGGCACATCTTCTGTGGACTACGTCACACCTGGGATACAGCTCCTCATCAGTCGGTACACGAATGGTCGAACATGCTTCAACGGTCGTAATGCCCCCCGCTCAGCAACGTTCGTTGAGGCGATCGGTGTACCTGGCGCTGGAGACCGCCCGGGACGGAGACCGGTTGAGCAAGGCCATCGACACTTTCCTGGTCTCGCTCATTGCACTGAGTATCGTCGCCGTCGTGCTCGAATCTATTCCCGAGCTTGAGCTTCGCTATGCCGATCTCTTCTACTGGGTGGAAGTAGTCACAGTCTCTGTATTCACCGTCGAGTATGTGCTGCGAGTCTGGACGTCGATCGAGATCCCCAGGTACGCGGATGGCAGGCTTAGCGGGTTCAGTAATCGTCTCCGCTTCATGACGACGCCCTATGCGCTGATTGATTTCCTCGCGATACTGCCGTTCTACCTCGTGATGTTTGGTGTCTTCGGCGGTATCGATATGCGCTTTCTCCGCGCGGTGCGGCTGCTACGTATATTGAAACTCACCCGATACTCCTCGGCCTTCGATATGCTGATGACGTGCTGCCGGGAAAACATGCGGTCGCTGGGTGCCGCTTTCTTTGTTCTCCTAACGGTGATGTTGCTGGCAGCATCCGGAATGTATTTCTTCGAACGTGAATCGCAGCCGGTCGCATTCGGCAGCATTCCTGCGGCAATGTGGTGGGCATTCGCAACGCTGACCACGGTCGGCTACGGCGATGTGACACCGATTACGGTCGGTGGAAAAATTTTTGGTGCGCTCATTACCGTCGTAGGAATCGGCATGGTTGCGTTGCCCACAGGCATTCTTGCCTCCGGCTACGCACAAGAACTTGAGCTTCGCTCGAATCAGTACAAAGTAAAAGCCGAAGAGGCCCTCGACGATGGCATATTGACCGAGTCTGAAAAGACTGACCTCGAATCATTCAGAAAGGATCTCGGCCTCGGAAAACACGCGGCGAGTCAAATACTGGATACCCGGATGGTCAGGATGGCGCTTAGCCAGGAACCGCCGGATCACGCCTGCCCACACTGCGGCGGCCCGGTCGAACGGGAACCACGAAGCGGTAATTAGAGAACCCTAGTTGCGCAAATTGTGGCGGCGAATTTTCTCGACGAGCGTGGTTCGTCCCAGGCCCAGTAGCTCGGCAGCTTTCTGCACGACTCCGTCCGATTGATCCAGTGCCGACTGAATCATAGTGCTCTCGACCTCCGCCAAATGCTGCTTCAGATCCAGGCCACCACTGGGAAACGCGGCGAGCCCGGACGCACCATTGTTCGACAAGCTGTCGTTCATTACGACGGGGAGTTCTTCGTCACGACGAAGTGGTCGCGGCAGATCGCTGTACTTGATCTCGCTGTTCGGCCTGATGACAGCCAGGCGCTCGATGAGATTGGACAGTTCCCGAACGTTGCCAGGCCAGGGGTATTGCCTGAGCGTATCCAGAACATCATTCGCAAGAGACAGCCTGACACCGTGAGACGACCAGACGCGGGAAATCATTTCGTCGATGAGTGGTTCAACATCGTCAGGACGTTCCCTTAAAGGAGAAATCTCGATGGGAAAGACACTCAATCGATAGAACAGATCTTCGCGAAAAGATCCTTGCTCGATGCGCACGGGCAAATCTCGGTGGGTAGCGGCAATGACGCGAATATCCACCGGAATCGATTTTGTGCCTCCGACTCGTTCGAGCACTTTTTCCTGCAGTACTCGCAGCAACTTGACCTGCATCGCAGCCGGCATATCTCCAATTTCGTCAAGAAAGAGCGTGCCACCTTGCGCCAGTTCGAACCGTCCCTTTCTGGCGGATGCCGCGCCCGTGAATGCGCCGCGCTCGTGACCAAAAAGTTCGCTCTCCAACAGGTGATCCGGAATGGCACCGCAATTGATCGCAACAAATGGACCTTCGCGACCGGATTGCTCGTGAATGTAGCGTGCGACCACCTCTTTGCCGGTTCCAGACTCTCCGGTGATCAGAACGGTTGCCATTGACGGGGCTACGCGTTCCGCCAGTCGGCGGAGCATCTGCATGTCTTTGCTTTCGCCTATCAGGCGGCAATTCGATGTCTCCAGCGCCGGGATTTCCCGGTGCTGACTGTGCGACGCCCAGATCTCGTCCAGCACCTCGCCAAGCTCATCAAATTGAATCGGGTAGCTCAGGTTATAAAACCGCGCCCACGGGTAATCCTGGTCAAGCATGATGTGCGCTACTGATGAGTACAATTGGCACGTTCGGGTCGAGCTTGCCAATGTTGTTCAGAAGGCCGGACATGTCCGCTTGCGGCAATTCCTCGTTGACGAAGATCGCTGCCAGTCTGTGCTGCCCCATACGAACCTGCCAGTTTCCAGGTGTTGCGGTGCAAACGTCCGGCGCATCCATGAATTCGATGAGTTCCTTGAGGCTATCCGCTCTTTCGTCGGACTGATCAATCACCATAATGAGACGACCGCTAGTGGCCATCACGGCTCTCGATCCGAGCACTGCGCTGGCTTTCGCCGGAAGAATAATGTTCTTTTTCGCCCATTTCTGACTTCGCTCAATCATCTATTGCCATTTTTCGAATTCGCCCGAATCCCATGAATTCGCGCCATCGGGGCAACACTGCAACAACTTTCTGCACCGTTTGAGTCTGTATTATTCTTCTATCTTATTGTTCTTATTAATTTTCTTTCTCTCACTCCTGCGTTATCAGTGAGAAATGCGTTCTTCCTGTATCCGGAACATTCCTCAGGTAATAGGTAACGATATCAATGAGTTTTAACGACAACTTCACTATTAAGTCAAATATAGGCCATTAGCGGCAGATTACAAATGCTTAATTTCTAACGAATGTATATAGGTTTTTTAAACTATATATGGTCCATTTTTTCGTGGAGCACAGATAAATTGGCGGCCGGCTGATGAACCCACTGTAAAGAATCAGGTAACTCGGTCGACACAGGTTTAAGGGATCGGTTTGCCAGGCTAGGCATTCGCGATCACGACACAAACAGGCGGTACAACGCCGCCTATGCCGGAGCCCCCGATAGTGATATTTGCTGATAAGTCTTTGGAGTCAGATAAAGCCGCATACGCCGACAACGCTGCGGAGAGCGACAGCCGTGATGGTGCAATCGACACGTTGGTGAGCATCATTCGTGCCATGGGAGACCTGTCCTTCCCCATTGACGGCGAGTCAGACACAGAATTGTTCAGGGGTTTGTGCGAAAAGTTTGCGCGCCACGTCGAAAACGGTGCGCCTGTCGCCTCGCATGGCATAGCACAGGACCCCGATGGCCTGCGTCAATGGTCAAACGTCCGCCGCTTCTACATTGATCGGCGCGGCAACGAGCAGGCATTCGTAAACGATCGCATCGGCAACTATCGCGACATCGTGCAGGACCTGGTCGCTGGCCTGAAGTCGATGAGCCAAAGAGATCAGGACGCGGAAACCGGCGTCCGTGAGCACCTCGGGGCCGTCGAGAAGGCAGTCGCATCGGGCAACCTGGACGAGATTCGCTCGGTCGTGTCGGACACGATTTACAATGTTGCCGACATTTTCGCGAAACAAAAATCCGAGTATGAGACCCAGATTAGTGAGCTAAATGCACGCATGTCCTGCCTCCGCGAGGACCTGGTGCAAGCCAAGGAAGAAATGCAGCGAGATTCGCTGACCCAGGCATACAACAGAGGCGCTTTCGACGGGGCCATCGCGCGAGCACTCAATATGCATTTCATACTCGATCAGCCCGTGACGCTGGTGATGATCGATCTCGACCAATTCAAGGCGATCAATGACAATCATGGACACGCTGCCGGCGACGAAGTCCTGCGCAAGGTTGGCGAATCACTGGCCAGATCCTTCATTCGCAAAGGAGATTTCGTCGCTCGATATGGTGGCGACGAATTCGCGGTAATCCTCTCGGACACCTCCGCGGCGCATGCGCGGCCTTTGCTCGACAGGTTCCTGCAGACTGTTGAATCCATTCAGATTGGGAATGAAGATCCAGATCGGCCACTTAGCGTGGGTTGCTCCATCGGTTTTACTGAGATTCACGACAGCGACTCTGCCACATCCGCCATCAATCGCGCCGATTCTGCCCTTTACGAGGCCAAGAAAGCCGGCCGCAATCAGTACAAATTCGCTGCGCCCGAAGCGCCGGCCGCCTGACCGGCAGCGGCCCGACTGCCCCCCCTATTTGTTGGCAAAATGCCTAAAGCATTGGCCCCGGCAGTCGATAACTAACTTAGGAATCGTGCCCAGAGGCGATCCGGCCACGGAACACGGCCGGAATTCGCTAGTGTCCGGAAGAATGGAGGTAAGACTTTGGATCTGGCAACTTTAATCGGCCTAATTGGTGCATTTGGCATTGTTATCACCTCCATCTTTCTGGGAGGATCCGCCGGAACATTCATCAACACCCCGTCTTTGCTGGTCGTGATCGGAGGAACGATTCTCGTCACGATGATGAAATTCAGCCTGGGCAAGTTCCTTGGCGCGGCATCAATTGCTGCGAAAGCCTTTCTCCACAAGCCAACATCCCCTGAAGAACTGATTGAAACATCGGTTGAGCTGGCCAAAACCGCCCGGCAAGGCGGTCTGCTCGCACTTGAAGACGCTGAGGTACCGGACGAGTTTATGAAAGCCGGCCTTGGCCTCCTGATTGATGGCCACCCCGCGGATGTGGTGCGGGCAATGCTGTCCAAGGACCTGAATCTGACGTTGCAGCGACACAGTGACGGGCAGGACATATTCAAGGCAATCGGCGACGTAGGACCTGCAATGGGGATGATCGGAACGCTCATCGGCCTCGTGCAGATGCTCTCGAACATGGACGATCCCAAACAGATCGGTCCCGCGATGGCTGTGGCCCTCCTGACGACGCTTTACGGCGCAATTCTGGCGAACATGTTCGCCTTGCCAATCGCCGACAAGCTGTCTGTGCGCAGCCTCGAAGAAAACAAGAGCAAATCACTCATTATCGATGCGCTTTTGAGTATCCAGGGCGGACAGAATCCGCGCGTCATACAGAGCATGCTGGAAACCTATTTGCCAAGTTCCCAACGGCGCAAGGAAGATGAAGGTGGTTAGCACAGCTACGAAAGTTGACGACTATGTCTGACGCGCCACCGGAAAAAAAGGAAAGTGCCGGCGTACCGGCCTGGGTAATGACGTTCGCTGACCTGATGACATTGCTCATGTGCTTTTTTGTCCTGCTGTTGGCGTTTTCCGAGATGGATGCCGCCAAATTCAAAGAGCTATCAGGCTCGATGAAAGACGCATTCGGCGTCCAGACTGAAGTAGAGGTCCGAACCATTCCAAAAGGCACCAGTGTGGTCGCTCGGGAATTCAGCCCCGGCAAACCCGAGCCGACTGCATTGAACGAGGTGCGTCAGTTCACGATCGACTCTAACCAGAATTCGCTGGACGCACTCGAGCGTCGAAAAAAGGACGAAGATGATACCGAGGAACACGCCAAGCGTATTCGTGCAGCCTTGAAGGACGAAATAGAAAACGGTGACGTGACGGTTCAGACTGATGGCGCCAAGGTCATCATCCATATCCTGGAAAACGCATCATTCTCTTCGGGGCACGCAGACGTCAAAAAGCAGTTCCTCCCGGTGCTCGACAAAATCTCCGGACTGATCGACAACAATAGCGGCATGGTTACCGTATCTGGCCATACTGACAACATCCCGATTTCAAATGCGCGCTTTCGTTCAAACTGGGAACTATCAACTTCGCGCGCAGTATCAGTCGCACACCAGTTGTTAAAAAAAGCGGCCATCGATCCTGACCGGTTTGTCGTATCCGGTCATGCGGACACGCTGCCGCGGGCGGACAACGACACAAGCGAAAACCGCGCAAAGAACCGGCGCGTTGACATCAGCATCGTCAGGGGAAATGAATTGGACAAACAGCGAAGTATCAGCGTAGAGGAACCCCAAGTCGTCGTAGGCGAGACGGAGGAACAGACATTATGAATAGTGGTGAAAAAAATCGACGGTCTTTTCGCATCGTAGAATCCGTTTTCCTGAGTTACGAACCCATCAGTGACCTCGACTTCCACCAGGGTCTTGAGCACTGGAAGATGGCTCAGGGTACCGGCGTTGGCATTAGATCAAGGCTAATGGACATCGAATCCCGCTTCGACCAGAAGATTTTCGTCCTGAAATCGGAATCCGTGGCGCTCGCGGAATGTATGATGCTCCTGAATGAAAAGATTTCGCTGCTGATGGAAGAACTTCCAGGGCTGAAAGCCAGCAAGGTTGCGCTCGCGAAAAAACCGCCGCAGATCTGTGAGCTCGGCGCCGATGGCATGCTGTTCGGGTCCGCCAAGAACTTCCCTCCCGATGCCAAGCTGGCACTCAGGTTCCTGCTCGCATCAGATAATCGTTACGTCGAGACTTTTTGTCGTGTTGTGAGAAACGACGATCCGCCCGGTGACGACGAGACGATGCCATTCGGGATAGCGGTGGAATTTCTGGGTATGAAGCAGGAGCAAAAGGATATATTGATCCAGCATCTGTTCGATCGCGAATCAGAAACCCTGCGTATGCGCAGACTGAAGCTGGATGCGGACCATCTGACTCAACCGACGGACTAGCAATATTGCGGTGAGCCTGAGTGTCGCCCAGACCTCAAGCCAGCGATTGCTGGATCGTTGCCAATTTCTTTCGGTAGCCAGAGGCGATTCCTGCTATATCCTGATCGGCCAGGCGTAGCTTTTGCCACATCGGTTCGTTTATCAAGTCGGGCCAGTTCGCTTCCTCTGTCGACAGCAGTCTGACTGCCGCATACACAACATCGACGAGCGCTGGTTGCAACTGCGTACGTTCATCGCGGAATTCTGCCGGCTCCAGCGACTGAGAGACGTTTGACGGAAACCCCCAAGCCTCGACGATCGAACGTCCAATCTGCGGATGCCATTCCTCCTGGACTTCCTGAAGCGACGCTTTGTCTCCGAGAAAATCTGGATAGTCTTTTGCCCGGGTCAGGATATAGAGCTTTCCGACCTGGTGCAGCAGGCCGCACATGAATGCGGTCTCTTCATCGACGTGGCCTGACTTCTCGGCAATGGCGAACGACAGCGCGGCCAGACGCATGCTCGTACTCCATATCAGCCGCACGTCGGCCACTATGGACTTATGCTTTTCCGCCAGCATGAGCTGCTTTACGGCTAACGAAAGCGCAGTATTCCTCACGAGTTCAAGACCCAGGCGCGACATCGCAGCTTCAAGTGACGTGACGGGCTCACCGGATCGGTTGTGATAGGAGGAGTTCGCAAATATGAACAACTTGGAGACAAGTACCGCGTCTGCGCTAACGATCCTGCTTACCTGCGCAATATCGCATTCCTCATCCTCGAGCAAATCGCGAATCTTGATCACGACCGCCGGGAACGACGGCAGGTTGACTTTATCTGACGCCAGATCATGGGCGAGCTGTTTTACGAACTCGAACTCCTGACTTTTCGGGTCGGTAGTCTGCACGTTCAATTCAGCCTGGTAGACGTGCCGGAGTTTCCGTGGACACGCATCAGGAGCCGCGCCTCAATGTCGCTCAGGCCACAGGTACGGGTCAAATCGTCTACTGTCGCGCCGTGCTTCGCCATTCGAACCGCGTTTTCGTGCGGAACGCTTCGGGGCGCCGCCGATTTCGATTTGTCGACATGAGACAGGTCTCCGAGTCCTTGTTCGAATTTCGAAAAGCGCCGCTCAACAGCGCGGAGAAACTCGTCGTTGTCTGACTGAGACGACATTGAAACGCCGGTCGGACTGTCCCAGAACGCTTTCTGATTCTTCATCATATTCTGGAACCGCAGGATTGCTATAGCAGCTGCACCAGCCAGCACGCCGTTACAGATCATTAGCAGGTAAAGGGAATAGTTTTCTAAAATAGTCATCGTTTGCACTCATTTAGGGTTTTCAGTTCGGTATTAGTACCGGGACTCATCAGATGTTCTCGTCAATAGTCTTAGTTTTCTTTGCCATGCCAGGACGCATCAGATGTACTCATCAATGGTGGGTTTATCGTCATCGTCATCGGCATCGTTTTCGTGCGTCGGTTCCTGCCTGGGCGGGTCTTTTCGACGTTTACCCGAGCGACTGTCTCGTTCCGGCGGCAGTGTCGGTCTCACCGGGTAGGCCGGATTGATGATCTTGACTCCTGAAATACTGTCTGACATGTCCGGTTACTCCACTTTGCCTATTACCATCGCGCGTAGCCGCAATGCTGCCTGGCTGTGAATTTGACAAACTCGCGACTCACTGACGCCCAACACCTCACCAATTTCCTTGAGATTCAATTCGCGTTCGTAATAAAGCGAGAGCACAAGCTGTTCTCGTTCGGGGAGTCGCAGGATTGCGTCGCTGATTTCCTTGCGCTGCTGGTCCAGTCTCAATTCCTGTTCCGGCGTGGCCGTATTCGAACTCGGGACCTCATGGGCATGGCCGGTTTCGTCCATTGATTCATCCAGGCTGAACAATCGGCAACCTGCGGTATCACGCAGGACCTCAAAATACTCGTCCAGCGAGATTCCGAGGCCGGTCGCGACTTCCTGTGGTTCTGCCGTACGACCGGTATCGGCCTCAATCGCTCGCACCATTTCCGAAACTTCGCGCTGCTTTCGGTACACCGAGCGCGGTGTCCAGTCCTGCTTACGAACCTCATCGAGCATGGAACCACGTATGCGGATGCCTGCGTAGGTGTCGAAGCTCGCTCCTTTGGTTGAATCGAAATTACCGGCTGCTTCGAGAAGGCCCATCATTCCGGCCTGCATCAGATCATCCAGTTCCACGCTGTCCGGCAATCGAGCGGACAGGTGATGTGCGATTCGCTTCACCAGCGTTATGTTCGCCGTGATCAATTCATCCTGCGATGCGTAGGACTTCGGCGCTACGTTACTGTAGGCGTTCATGCGTTTCTCCCTGTGCATGTCTTCCCGATTCCAACAGGCTTTCCAGGAAGAACTGTAGTCCTCCTGATGCGGTCCGTGGGATGGGGAGTAAATCGAGCTTCCTGGCAATGTCTTTGAGCGCGACCGCGGCTGGACTCTTCGGATAAGCATCTACAACAGCTCTTTGCTCCTGTATCGAACGCCGCAGGTAGTTGTCGTGCGGTACGTTACCGAGATGACGCAAGACAACATCGAGATAGAGATCGGTCACGCGACTGATCTTGCTGAACAACTGCTGCCCGGCGTATCGATTCGGTGTTTGGTTCGTAACGATATGAAAATGCGAGATACCGTGATTACGGCTGAATACTTTGATGAGTGCGTATGCATCCGTTATTGAGGACGGCTCATCGCAGACCACGATGACAGCCTCCTGCGCCGCCTGCAGATACCTTGCAACATTGTCGGAGATTCCGGACGCAGTATCGACAATCAGTGTATCGGGCTGGTCAGTGAGATCCGAAAAGGCGTTTATGATTGCCGCGTGCGCTGTCTGCACCATGTTTGTCATTGCAAAATTGCCTGATGAGGCAGGCACCACCCGAATTCCGTGCGGACCGTTCATGATGGTGCTGGCGAGATCGACATCGCCGCTGACAACGTGGGACAGATTGAACCGTGGTTGCAGTCCGAGTAAAACGTCGACGTTTGCAAGGCTCAAATCTGCATCCAGCAACATCACATTTCTCATCTGCTGCGCCATGGCAACCGCAACGTTGGTAGCAACGTTCGTTTTGCCAACGCCACCTTTGCCACTGGATACAGCGATGACCTTGACGGGCTGTCGTTCCTGATAGCGCACTATTCCGGCTGCTTGCGAGTTCTTATGCATTAGCGGTACTTACCTCCGTGTATCCCTCGGCCATGAGTCTCTCGTTTACCTGTGGCTCACTCGCCTGAATACATTCGACGGCCTGGTTGACCAGCCAAAGTCGCTTCTTCTCTGCAGGGTAAAGATCGTCCGGTACACGCTGGCCATCTGATAAATAGGCGATAGGTAGGTTGTGGCGAATGATCGTGCTGATCACACAACCCAACTGGCCGGCCTCATCAACCTTCGTGATAATCGCGCCGGCCAGCGGCACTTTATTGAAGCCACGCAGTGTTTCGTCGAGGCCTGCCTCCTGACTTGCAGCGGATAGCGTCAGGTAGAAATTTACGCGAGCGCTGTTGCTGCCAAATGCCGCGAGACGCGCTGACAGGTTCCTGTCTCGCTGACTCATTCCTTCGGTGTCGATCAGGATCAGTTTCTTGGAGCTGAGCCGTGCCAACAAAGCCGTTAGCTCATCGTCCGTACTTGCGGCATGAACCTGGACGCCGATGATATTAGCGAATGCGGTGAGGTGTTCCTTGGCACCAATTCGATAGGCGTCCGCACAGATCAAGGCTATATCGTCCGTGCCGAAGTTCATGGCATATTGCGCCGCCATTTTCGCAATCGTCGTGGTCTTACCTACGCCAGTCGGGCCGATCAGCGCAGCGATGCCGCCTGTTTGCAACAACTTGTCGGACGTGACCGGAATAGTCTGTGTCAACGTCAGCAGGGGTGCACGCCAGAGCGCTTTGTCGTTTTCGATTGGCCCGGTTCGATTGGCGATTATGTTGGCGATATCGGGCGCGAGGCCGATCTTCGACAGATTCCTGAGCAATTGAGCCTGCATGGGTGACCGCCGCGTCTTGTCTTTCCAGACCAGTCCGGAAAGCTGGGTCTCCAATAGACCGCGTAGTGATGAAATCTCGGAGCGCATCTCAGCGAATGCCGGCTCCTGTGTGGGGGCGATCGGATTTTCCTGAGCAGGCTCGACTGGCGATTGCCCGTCGTTGACTTCTTTAAGGTCAGCTGACACCACCTCGATCCGGTGCACGTCACTTGCTATATCCTCGATCGGATCTGGTATGACTTCCGCGACATCCGGCATTTCATCGCTCGCGGCGGGCTGCGAACCAAGCGCTTGCTGAATGAGTGCCTCGTCGTAATCGACCGCTGTGATGACTTCGATTCCACCGTCAACCTGTCGGTTTGACAAAATGACCGCATCAGGGCCCTGCTCCTCGCGAACTCGTCGCAGCACGTGGCGCATATCTGAATCCATGAATCTCTTGATCTTCACTTTGTTCTTTCTCCTTCAGTAAAACTGGCGAACTAACTCACCGCGCCAATCATTTGGATTCGCTTGTCATCCGGTACTTCGTTGTAGGCAAGGACGGACAGGTTCCGTATGCCGCGCATCATCCTGGACATCCAGGGCCGCAGATTTGGTGCAACCAGCAGCACGCTCGGTTCACCGGCGATTTCCTGTTGCTGGGCGTGCTCCGAGAGACTGTCGTGCAGACGTCCTACGAGACCTGGCTCGAGCCCATGAATTTCGCCGTCGACGCTCGAATCGTTCAGGATCCGCTCCAGTTCGGGCTCAAGGGTCATAACAGGGAGTTCCGATCTCATCCCGGCCACCGACTGCACGATCGAGCGACCCAGGGCGACCCTGACCGCAGCAGACAATACGTCCGGGTCCTGAGTCCTTGCTCCCTGCTCGGAAAGGGTCTCTGCAATTCTTCGAATATTGCGAACGTTGATCTGCTCTTCCAGCAGGTTCTGCAGCACACGACAGATCACGCTGATCGGCAAAGTCTTCGGGGTCAGCTCTTCAACCAACTTGGGCGCGGATTCGGCGAGTCGATCCAGAAGTTGCTGAGTCTCCTCGTGCCCAAGGAGTTCATGTGCGTGGGTCTTAAGAATCTGGCTCAAGTGCGTGGCAACAACCGTTGCCGGATCCACGACGGCATACCCGAGCATTTGCGCTTCTTCGCGGCGACCGGTCTCGATCCAGAATGCCTCCAGGCCAAACGCCGGATCCTTGGCATCGATACCATCAATCTTGCCGAATACCTGGCCCGGATTGATTGCCAGCTCGCGGTCAATATGAATTTCACTTTCGCCCACCGGCACGCCCATGAGGGAGATGCGGTAAGCATTCGGCTGCAACTCCAGGTTGTCGCGAATGTGCACGGGTTCAATGAGGAACCCGAGTTCCTCCGTCAATTTCTTGCGCACGCCCTTGATACGACTGACCAATGGGCCATCGCGCTCTTTATCCACGAGCGGAATCAGCCGGTAACCGACTTCCAGGCCGATGAGGTCGATGGGATCGACGTCGTGCCAACCAAGGTTCGGCATCTTCGCCTCGGGCGCCTGGGTTTCGACGGCATCAATCTCCGACACTTTCTTACTGCCGGACATTCGATAGGCGCCGAATCCACACAATAATGCCAGCGAAATAAACGCGAAATTCGGCATTCCCGGAATGAGTCCGAGAACCATCATTACAGCCGCGGTAACGATCAGCGTGCGTCGGTCACTGAAGATCTGGGCAAAAATCTGCTTACCCATATCCTGCGACTGGGACACTCGGGTAACGATGATCGCCACGGCCGTGGACAGCAACAGGGACGGGATTTGCGCAACGAGACCGTCACCTATTGTGAGCAATGTGTAGTTATGCACAGCCGCAGACAGCGTGAGGTCGTGTTGTACGGTGCCAATGATCAGGCCACCAACAATATTGATGAACAGGATTAGAATGCCGGCAATGGCATCCCCGCGAACGAATTTGCTCGCACCATCCATTGAGCCATAGAAGTCTGCTTCCTCTGAAATTTCCGCGCGGCGCCGCTTCGCGGCTTCCTGATCAATAATGCCGGCGTTGAGGTCGGCATCTATTGCCATTTGCTTGCCTGGCATCGCATCAAGGGTAAACCTTGCAGTCACCTCTGAAACCCGACCAGCACCTTTAGTAACGACGACGAAATTGATGATCACGAGTATGCTGAAAATAACCAGGCCAACCGCGTAGTTACCGCCAACAACGAATTCGCCGAACGCCTCGATCACTCGCCCGGCGGCCGCTGTGCCCGTATGACCTTCCAGCAGAACGACTCGCGTCGATGCGATATTAAGTCCGAGTCGTAGCAACGTTACGACCAGCAGGATGGTCGGAAAAACGCCAAAGTCCAGTGGCTTACCCACATAGACTGTCGTCAGCAGGATCGCAACTGCGAGGGCGATATTGAAAGTAAACAGGACATCCAGCGCAAACGGCGGCAACGGCACGATCACCATTGCGAGCAACATGATCAGCAATATCGGTACGCCCAACGCCTTCAGGATCTCGACGAGAATACTTTTGTTATTTGTGTTTGCCATAGCCAGTCTTCAATCTCATCCGTTAGAAAAGGTCTTCATCAATTTCCGGTTCGGGCTTTTGCAGCGCTTGCTGACCGGGCTTGAACCCGTCGCGTAGGCGAAAAATGTATGCCAGAACCTGGGCAACTGCGGTGTACAGTCCGGCAGGTATGTCCTGTCCGATCTTGGTACTGCGGTATAGAGCACGCGCCAATGGCGGCGCTGAAAACAGGGGTACATTGTTGTCCTCGGCAATTTCCCTGATACGCGTGGCGATCAGGTTCTTGCCTTTTGCGACGACTTTTGGTGCTCCCATGCGACTGTCGTCGTACTTGAGCGCAACCGCAAAATGGGTAGGGTTGGTAATGACGACATCCGCGGTCGGCACGTCTTCCATCATCCGCCGTGTCGCAGCCTGCTGCTGCATGGCACGAATTTTTGACTTGACCTCGGGACGACCCTCGGTCTCTTTGAACTCATCCTTTATTTCAGTTCGCGTCATGCGTAATTTCTTCTGGTATTTCCAGAGTTGAAACGGGACGTCAATTGCGGCGATCAGGAGCAACCCGGTACTCACGATCAATAGTGAAATCGCGCAAATTCGGACGGCGTGTGGAACGGATGATTTCAGCGGCTCCATGCCCAGCGACAGAAGATCATTCAGCGACCACCACAGCCACAAGATTGCGATAGTGATAACAACGCCAAATTTTCCCAGCGCCTTCAGAAGTTCTATCAGGCTGTTCGCACTGAAGATGCGTTTGAAACCGCTGATCGGGTTAATTCTCTGACCCTTGAATGCCGCCGCTTTCATACTGAATGACCAGCCGCCAATCAGTACGGCACTGGCAAACACGGAAACGATCAGGACCATTAATAGTGGCGCGATGCCGGCAATCACATAACGCAGCGCCAAACCCAGCGATTCAGTCATGTATCCCGGATCGAACACGTCCACCCGGTCAAATTCGAATGACTTCGCGAATGGCGTGCCGATGTTGTCAGTCAGTGGAGCCGCCATAAATATCAGGGTCCCTGCACCCGACAACATCACACCCGTCATCGTCAGCTCACGCGAACGCGGAACATCGCCTTTCTTACGGGCGTCGGCACGACGCTTTGGCGTCGGTTGCTCGGTTTTATCTTGTTGTTGCTGCTCTTCTGCCATTGTTCTCTACTTCAGGGCCTAATCAGGTCCGGCAACATCGTGAATGCGTCGCCCAACAATTGGGATACGTTTTCCGTCAGGCTTCCCAGACTCAGAAAAATGACCACGAAACCCAACAACATGGCGACGGGGAAGCCCACCGCAAATAAATTCAGGGTCGGTGCCGCTCGGCTCGTCACCCCGAAGGAGAGGTTCACAACCAGTAAGGCGGTCACCGCCGGCAACGCGATCTTGACTGCGACGATGAACACCTGGGACGACCATTCCAGAAGATTCAAAATGGCGCCCTGACCCAGGCCGCCGTTCACTATCGGCAATATCCGGAAGCTGTCGGACAAAAAGCGGATCATTGCCAGATGCCCATCCAGGGAAAGAAAGATGAGCATGCCAAGCATCAAGAAAAGTTGACCCAGGACAGGAATATTGACGCCGCGCTCCCGGTCGAGAAAGACGGCGAAGCCCAGCCCCATACTCATGGCGATGACCTGACCGCCCAGAGCTATCGCGTCGAAGACCAGCTGCACTGCGAATCCCATCGCGATGCCAACTATCACTTCCTGAACCATCAACACCAGCCCGGCGATACTCAGGAACTCGGTCGTCGTTTGGTATGGCAGTATCGGCGATATGGCCAACGTCAGCGCCAGGGCCAGAATGAGCCGAACCGGCATCGGTACAAAGGATCCACCGATCACCGGCATCACCATGATGAAGGCGCCGATGCGGACGAACGGCCACAGGTAGATAGTGATGTGATCCACCAGTGCTGCAATCGATACTTCGAGGTTCACTTCTCTGTCTCATAAACATGATTATTGCTACCTTTCCCAAATCCACTCATGGAACTAGCGTTGGTATCTGCTCAAAAATATGCTGCGTGTAATTGACGATGACGCTCAACATCCACGGCCCCGCGAGGATCAAAGCGCCAACGAGAACAAGCAATTTCGGAATGAAACTCATAGTCATTTCATTAATCTGCGTTGCCGCCTGAAATATTCCGACCAGCAAGCCGACCGCGAGCGCCGACAACAGCAATGGAGCGGCGATAAGCATCGTCGTCCATAGAGCCTGCTGCCCAATTGTCGTTACTGCTTCAGGTGTCATTTCAAAATTCCTCAGGTGTAAAAACTGGCAGCCAGCGATCCGAGCAGCATCGCCCAGCCGTCGACGAGAACGAACAACATGATCTTGAACGGCAACGAAATCAGCATCGGTGACAACATCATCATGCCCATGGACATCAGTACGCTGGAAACAACCAGGTCGATGACCAGAAACGGGATGAATATCAGAAACCCTATCTGGAACGCGGTTTTGAGCTCGCTTACCATGAAGCTTGGAATGACAATCGAGGTCGGAACTGCGGCCGCCGACTCGAATTCACTGTATCCGGCGATGCCAGCAAACAGTGCCACATCGCTGTCGCGTGTCTGATTGAGCATAAAATCCCTGAGCGGTTGAATGCCCAGATCAAAAGCTGCCTGTGCTGTTATGTTTCCCTCCATGTACGGACTAATCGAGTCTGCCCAGACGCTGTCGATGACGGGCGTCATTACGAAGAAAGTCAGGAAAAGTGCGACGCCAAGCAATACCTGGTTCGGTGGCGTTTGTGCAGTACCGAGTGCCTGCCTGAGAATCGAGAGAACGATGATGATGCGCATGAACGCGCTGGTAGACAGCACGGCTGCCGGCAGCAGCGTCAGCAGCGTCATCATGACCAGGATCTGGAGACTCAACGAAAATGACTGCTGCTCTGGAGCCGCGGTTTCGAGCTGCAGCAATTCCGTCTGCCCGTTTGCCACCAGTGGCAACGTAATCAGCAGGAAGGCAGGAAGCAGGCGAAACAGATGTTTCATTTCGATTCGTCCCCCATCAGGGTTTTCAGTCGGTCTGAAAAACTTGATCGCTGTTCGGGCGCAACGGCTACTGGTTCATCGAATACGTGCAATGTCTGTACGCTCGTTGTCGTCATGCCAATCAAGAGCTGCTTGTTGGCGACTTCGACGATGGCGATCCGCTCTTTTGGGCCGATGGCCTGCGTGGCAATGATATTGATGACCCCGCCGCTACCCGTTCTAAGACCCTGTGTCCTTGCGTAGATGACGCCGAGAACAATGATTGCCAAAACAACCACGATCAATCCACCACCTACACTGAAAAGTTCCGATGAACCAATCGGCAAAGAAGGTGCGACCTTATCGACCGCCGCGAGCAGCGGACCTGGCATCAACAGCGCCCCGGTGAGCGCGACCGGCAGCAGGCGTTGCGAAATTGTGAATACGGGTTTCATCGACAACGTAGTCCTGATTGATCAGTTGAGCGTTTCAATTCGTTCGACCGGGCTGACAACGTCAGTCAGGCGAACGCCGAATTTCTCGTCAACCACAACAATCTCGCCGTGTGCGATCAAAATTCCGTTGACAAGAAGGTCCATCGGTTCAGTTGATTCCTTGTCGAGCGCTATTACGGAACCTTCGACCAGTTTCACGAGGTCCCGAATGGAAATCTCGGTCGAACCGACACGCAACGAGATGTTGACGGGCACATCGAGTACGAGGTCGAGATTGACGTCAGCGCCACCCGCCGTTGCCGGTGCCGGTTTGTTTTGCAGTTCATCCGGCGAATACTGGCTCGCTTGCTGCGCCTCCGGCTCAGCAGTTTCGGGGGCCTTCTGTTCGTTTGGATCGTTAGGTGTTTCGCTTGCCATATCAGGTTCTCATCTCTGTTAATTCTGCTTGCAGTGGATCGACCCATTCGATCGCCTCTACTGCGTTCCGACCGCGGTGTACCCCAAGGCGGCCATTAATCAGCTGCACATTCTTCGCCATCACTGTGGCCTGTTGCGGCTGTTCGATCTCGATTACATCTCCCGGCCCCAGCTCGACCAACTCACCGAGCGTCATTTCCGGCAGGAAGACATTCGAAGTCAGGTTCACTCGGGATTCGACGACGCGGCGCTGGATCGCTTTTGCCCAGCGGGCGTCGTCAACCGGGTCGCGATCACCTTTTTGACCATCGAATACCGGCAGCAACGGCTGCAGCATTTCTATCGGAAGCAGGACCTGGAACAGGCATTGGCGATCGGATAAGGAGATCTCAAATTCCGTACAAATCACGGGGTCGGATTCTGTAACGATATCGACGAGGTCGATACTGACCTCCGTTGTGACTCGCTCTGCAACAATTTCCTGCAAAGGTGCCCAGCTGTCGCGAATGGCAGAGAGCACGATTGAGGCAAACAGATTCGATACACTGAGTTCGCCTGTTGTAAACGAGTTAACCGGGTAGATTTCTGAATCGACCCCATCCCCACCAAAGAACGTGTCGACCAGAAGTCGAACCATTGATGATTCGAGCGTAATCAGGCCTTGACCCTGCAAGGGCGCAGCTTCAAAAACGATGGCAGCAACCAGGTCCGGCAGTCGCTCACAAACCCGAACGTAGCTGTTCACGACGAGTTCAGATGCATTGACCGTGACGTCTCTTTGCAATAGTTGCTCTACATCACGTGCGATGCGCTCCGCGACCTGCTGGTTTAATAACTTCAGGCGCGGATAGCCATTCTTGACGATATGCGCACGAGCAGGAATGCGAAATGCCGTTACGGAGGCATAGGTCGGCCCGCTTGAAGACTGTACTTCGATTTCTCCAGACTCGACGCCCTCAACGAGGGCATTCTTTTCCTCGTCTGTGAGCACCTTGTCGTTCATTTCGTTTGCTTCGGTCATGAGGCTTACTGCACAACCAGGGCGGTAAAATAGACTTCATCGACGCCGGGCTTTCCGATTCGATCCGTCAGGACGGTCTGAATTTCGGTCAGCGCGTTCTCGAGCATTTCTTCCTTCCCTTTCCGGGTGGATACTTCTTCGTACCTGGACGTACCGAACATGAGAATCAGCGCATTGCGAATAACCGGCGTGTGCTCGCGGACGGCGTTGATCACATCCTGATCACGCGACATGACTTCCATCGTTATCTGCATGAAATGCGTATCGCCCTGCTCATCTTTGACGTTGACGACGAGCGGCGGGTGGAGGCTTTGATAGATAGGTGGACCGCTAGGTATCTCTGCAGCCTCTTCCGCAGTTTCAGCGGTGGTCTCTTCAGGGGAAGAGATAAGATTCTTGACCACGGGGCCCGCGAAGATACCAATGGCCATGAGCGCAATGCCTGCGACTCCGAATATCGCCATTTTCATGATGCCGCCGCCCTTCTCCTCGGGCGCTTCTTCCACTACGTTTTCTTCGTCAGCCATTATTCGCTCCAATCTGTGCCTGCTAATGAATATGCAAGCCTCGTGCCAGAATGGGAGAGAACGTATTTTCCTTTATTTTACAATGATTTAATTCTAACTGGTTGGTTGGTTGGGCGGCACCGTCAGAAAATTGGCGCCGTATTACCCGTGGCGAGGTCCGGCGAATTGACGGTTTTCTGGCGCTCGGCCTAAGTTAGACAAAGGTATCCAGCAGCGCAGAGGACGCAACGCTACGCAGCGGTGTCGTACCAGCCTCTGAGACATCATCCTGATCGAACCCGGCATTATCACTGCCGCCATGCTCCTCTGCCTGGCTGTCTTTGTGCACGTCCCCACTATCGCCGTCGGTAACGGTCGCGTCACCCAGCGACAGGCCGTTCTCGCTCAGCATTTCACGGAGGCGCGGCAGCGCAACCTCAAGTGCATCTCGTGTCAGCGCGTGTTGTGCCGTAAAAGTCAGTTGCGCGGCATCATCCTGGACCGATACCTGGACACGAATCGGGCCAAGTTCGGCCGGGTTCAGACGAATCTCGGCGTTTTGAATGTTACGAGTCGTCATCCACATAACGCGATCCTGCAGGGCATTGCCCCAGCTTTCATCAAATACAGGAACGTCAATGGACGTCGCAAAGACGGCCGGTGATTTTGGCGCGGACGCCGCCAGTTGCGGACTTTGCGGCGCCAGGATACCAGCGGCAGAAGACGCACTGGAAATGGGCGCAACACCCGGCTTCTGAACTGCTTCGAGGTTTTCCACGCTGCCGGTCGAAACCGGCATCGCGCTGGCCAGAACTTCAGAGACCGGTCTGTTCTGCAGTCGTGGCGCAGCGTCCTCGGTCGCAAATACCACCGGTCTCTGCTGTGTTGTTAGCTGTTCGTTTTTCTGTGCCAGGTCGAGCTCGTTACCCTGCACGTCAGTCGGGATACCGGATCGTGACGCGACCGTTCGATCCGCGGCAACGGCCAGTCGCGTAAAAGGATCGGATGCGGGGCGAAGATTGTGTATCCCCGACGGTTTTTCACCGTCTCCGGCGCGCACGTTTGCCGCTTCCGCAAGCGCTGCTGGTTTGGTCCTATCCAGCTCCGCTAAAGAACGGTTTAGCATTAATGGCACGACTGCTTCGTTTTCCGCTTCGATTCCGGTTAGCGGCGCAATGTCTTGTTCAAGCTCTTCTATTGATGGTAAAAAACCCTGTTCCGACACGAGCTCCGAGTCGACAGGAACCGGCAAGGACCTGCCGCTAACCGGCAATTCCTCACCGACGACGCCCGTGAACTCAGGGTTGCCCACCCGATGCGGCGTCCTCATGACCTCGGCAAAAGTCGCCTCAAGGTCCGTGGATTCGGAAGAAATTATATTATTATCAACAGCTTGCATAGACGTACTTGCAGTGCCCAAAGACAGAATATCTGTTCCTACAATCATGAAAAGCTCCGTAGCGGGTTCAAAACGAAAGGCCTGACAGTAAGGGAGCAAGAAGCATGCCAGTCAGGTGGCGCCGACGACGATTCGTCGGTAATAACGGGCATTACTCCAGGGAGCGTGCTTTGGAGAACCTGCCGGTTGCCGTCAAATCATCCAAAGCCTTTTGCGATCTCCGCTCAGATGCCTGGTTTTCCGCCTTGCGAAATCGATCAACAACGCGTTCCAGAGAATCCAGCTTCTGCTTTTCCACCAGCCAACGTCGACGGTGAACGTCCCTGGTTTCCCGACCCATCATGATCTGTTCTTTTTGTCCGTCAACAGCTCTGTCAATGCGCTCTAGAAAATTCTGATAGTCCTGCCAGCGTGCGGCACTGATTATTCCGCGGGACTTGAATTGCTCGGTGTAATTCTGACGATACGATTCGAGTTCCTGAAGACGGCTGATTTCCGCATTGAGTGATCGCTGAACTTTGCCCATCTCTTCTGCGACCCTGCGTTCCTCAGCCTTGGCCAGTTTGCATATTTTCTGCATTCGATCTGCCCTGTTCTTCATATCAGGTGTCTCCGTCTGCTATACCGTCACTGTCGTCGAGGTCGCCGACAGGAACATCCAGCAACTCCCGAAGCGCAGCAATACTTTTTAGTGTGGAGACCCGCTGATCTTGCTGCTGCCGAAGGAATTCAATGATTCTTGGCCAGCGAGCAGCCGCATCATCCACTCGCGGATCGGATCCTTTTTGGTACGCGCCGACCGCAATCAGATCGCGATGCTCCTGGTATATCGAGTAAGTTTGCCGGAACTTCGAGATCAGGCCCTGATGCTCTTCGTCAGCGATCTGTGGCATAGCACGACTGATCGAGGTTTCAACATCGACTGCCGGGTAAACCCCCGCGTCGGCCAGGTCCCTCGACAGCACGATGTGGCCGTCAAGAATAGCGCGCGCCGCATCGACAATAGGATCGTTTTGGTCATCACCCTCCGCAAGCACGGTATAGAACGCAGTAATCGAGCCCTGATCCCTGGATCCATTGCCAGCACGTTCTACCAGCTGCGGTAGTTTTGCGAACACGGAAGGCGGATATCCCTTGGTAGCTGGCGGCTCACCGATCGCCAGGGCAATTTCCCGCTGCGCCTGAGCGAATCTCGTCAGCGAATCCATTAACAGCAGCACGTTCTTGCCGCGATCACGAAAGTACTCGGCGATTGCGGCAGATTGCCACGCGCCGTGCATACGCATAAGCGGCGGGTCATCCGCTGGTGTCGCAATGACAACGGCACGTCGCATACCCTCTTCGCCCAACGTCATTTCAATAAATTCTTTAACCTCGCGGCCACGTTCGCCGATCAAGCCGACAACGACGACATCGGCGAGGGTATTGCGAGTCATCATGCCAAGCAGCATGCTTTTGCCGACGCCCGATCCTGCGAACAGGCCCATCCGCTGGCCGCGACCTACAGGCAATAACGAATTGATTGAACGAATTCCGACATCAAGCGGTTCGCAGATTGGCCTGCGTTCAAGTGGGTTGATCGGACTCCCGAAGAGCGGAACCGATTGGCCGCTTTTGATGGGCTTGCCACCGTCAAGAGGTCGTCCACGGCCGTCAAAGACTCTGCCGAGAAGCTCATCTCCGACGGCCACTCCGGGCACACCGGCGACGGGAATGACACGAGCATTGGGAACAATCCCACGCATGTCGCCGGTTGGCATCAGGAATAGGCGTTCGCCGGCAAAGCCGACTACCTCGGCTTCGATACGACGGTTGTCCTCCGCAACAATGTCGCAGCGACCTCCAACCGCGGCATGACAGCCCTCGGCCTCCAGCGCGAGCCCGACTGAGCGTCGCAATACACCTTCGACAACCAGGTTTGGGGAGAAGTCCAATGCCCGATCCACGTAGGCACCGAGGCGCAACGCGCGCTCCAGGTTTCTGTCTGGTGTCGGTCCAACGAAAAGCTCTGTCTCTGCACTCATTTCTGACGCTCGTCGCCGGTGATCGCGTTCACGATTGCGTTGAGCCGGGTCTCGGCCTGTGCGTCTACTTGAGAGTTCTCACTCGTTACCTGGCACCCGCCCCTGCTGATCAATGGATCTTCCACGATCTCCCAGGCGCGCTCGCCCGCGGTAGGCGAAAGCGATTCACGCACCAGCTGTGCGTCTTCCGGATGCAGATGCACCTTGATTGTCCGGCTCGCAACCGGCAGCAGTTTGATAGCCTCTCGCACAACGCCAATAACATGACTCGGATCGATCTGTAATTCGCGACGAAAAAGTTGCCTGACGATCGTCATCGATAGTTCAACCAGCTGTTTCTCGACCGTGCCGTCCAGGTGGTCAAACGGTTTCGACAATGCGATCAGCAGCTGGTCAAATCGGGCAGCCCTTTTGCCAACCTCGTCGTTGCCAGCCTGCAAGCCTTCTTCACGGCCTTCCTGGAAAGCTTCGTCCCACGCCTGTTTCTGCAGGTCCTGCAGCCCCGCCGCGGTGAGGTATCCATTGTCCGATGACCCGTCGATCGCCGGCATTTCCCATCGTTTGATCTGTTGCGACCCGGGCTTCTCAGTCGGAGGCTCAGACATATTCTTCACCACCACCCTGACCGAGGTTTATGTCGCCGGACTCTGCCAGTCGCCGGGCAACTTCGAGAATCTGTTTTTGTGCGTCTTCGACCTCAGACAATCGCGTCGGACCCTTCGCTTCCATATCTTCGGCAAGCAATGTCGCCGCGCGTTTCGACATGTTACTCAGAATCTTGTCACTCACCGCCGGATCACAACCTTTCAGCGCCAGTACGAGCAAGTCGTTGGAGATTTCACGCAAGAGCGCCTGGATGCCGCGGTCATCGACGTTGAGCAGCGTTTCGAAGACGAACATCATCTCCTGAATCCGCACCGACAGCTCCTCGTTTTGCTCCTTGATTTTATCAAGGATTTCTTCGCCCTTTGATGCATCCAGCGCATTGATAATGTTTGCTGCAACTTTGTCACCGCCCACTTTCTCGGTACGCGTGCTGGTCGTGTTGCTGGACTTGGTCGCAATGAGATTCTCGATTTCGGCCAACGCAGTCTGCTGAATATCACTCAGGCGCGCGATTCGCATGACAACGTCGGCACGATGCTCTTCGGGCAGGAGGTTGATGATTTCGGCCGCCTGCTCGGGGTCGAGATAGGCAATCACGATCGCGACGATCTGGGGATGCTCACCATCAATTATGTCGAAGACTTCCGATGAACTCATCCATTTCAGGGTATCAAGACCCTGAACGTCATGACCAATCAGGATACGATCAATAAACGTGTCCGCCTTTTTTGAACCGAATGCGTTAGTCAGCACATTGCGAACATAGTCTTGCGTGGCAACACCGAAGGCCGCCTGGTCCTCAACATCGGTTATGAAAAAATCCAGAACGAAGCTCGCCTGTTCCTTGGTGACATTATCGAGCGAGGCCATCGCAGTTCCGAGGCTTTGCACCTCTTTGGCGGTCATATATTTAAGCACCTCGGATGCCTCGCTCTCGCCCAAGGTCATCAGCAAAAGTGCGGCCTTCTGCGTGCCAGACAGCTCGGTGACTGAATCAGTCATCCGTTGTTACCCACTTCTTCACAACTTGCGCAACGCGCGCCGGGTCATGGCCGGTAATGTTCTTGGCAGCCGCGACTTTTTCATCGTAACCGGGGGCGGGAATGGACATCTGGTTTGCCGCGCCCGACAGGGCCATATCGTTAGGTCCAGACAGCGCCGCGCCACCTGCAGACAGATACTGGGTCGATGACGTCATGCTGGACGCCACCAGGTTTTTCAGCATGGGTCGAACGATACCGAAGCCCAGCACGAGCACCAGCAACACGCCGGCGCCCTGCTTGATGGCATCCTTGATTGCAGGCTGCTCCCAGAGCGCAGGTTCCTCGGGAGGATCGAGTTGCGGCAAACTGCGAAATGCTGCATTGACGACGGCTACCGTATCTCCGCGGGCTGCGTCGAAACCGACCGCCTCCTTGACCAGGCTCGTGAAACGCTCGATATCAGCTTCTGTAAGGGTAGTCTGCTGCGCCTCGTCAACGCCCTGAATCGGGCTACCATCAACGAGAACAGCGACAGACAGTTTTTGGATCGAACCTGCCTGGGGACGGATGCGGCTGATCGTTCTGTCCACTTCGAAATTGCGCGTGGAGCTCCGGACCGAGTTCAATACTTGTTCCTGAGCGGCTCCCCCGGCAACTTGCTGAGCGGTGTCCGCTGTTTCAGGAGGCTGGTTGCTCAGCGCACCAGGGACGCCTTCAGCGGCAGATTGGCCGTTCTTACGTTCCTCTTCATTTATCTGTTCGCTTCTCACAACCGTACTGGCCGGATCAAATGCCTCGCGCGTTTCCTCGGTCACCGTGAAATCAAGGTTGGCTACAACCTGTGCCTGCACCCTGCCGGGGCCAACGAGTGGTGTTAGCAGGTCTTCGATACGCCTCTTGTATGACTCTTCGAGACGTTCGGTGTGTTTGAACTGATTGGTCGTTTGTGCATCATTCCATTCGTCGGAACCCGAACTCAACAAGCGACCATGCTGGTCGATCAAGGTAACGTTCTTCGCAACAAGGTTTGGGACACTGGACGCAACCATGTGCACGATTGAGGAGGCCTGCCCTTCTTCGAGCCTGCGGCCGTTAAACAGTTGCAACAACACTGAGGCGCTGGCACTTTTTTGATTTCGAATAAAGGCCGATTGTTTCGGAATAGCGAGGTGAACTCTCGCGTCCCGGACAGCGCCGAGATGGGAAATGGTCTTTGCCAGCTCGGCTTCAAGTGCATACTGGTAGCGGGCGCCTTCCATAAACTGGCTGACGCCGAAGGTACTCTGGTCCTGCAACATATCCATTCCCGCAGAGACGCCAGCAGGAAGACCTAAACCAGCTAGCTCCAGGCGTGCGTCATGCAGCTTTCCTTCGGGAACAAGGATCGATCCGGACGCTGTGTCTATCTGATAACGAATATCGGCCGCTCGCAACGCTTCCCCAATCTGTGCCGTATCGGCCCCGTCGAGGTCCATATGAAGCTGCGTATAGGCAGGGGTTTGCGACCAGAAGAAAATCGCAGCACCGCCTGCAACAGATGCAGCGACGCCGAGCAGTAGGATCACCTGCCTGACGGCGGGAATCCGCATTACGCCAAGCAAGGTCATTTGCCGGGCAGGGGTCGCCGCTGAGTCGATGATATTTGCATTGTCCATGGCTTAGTTTTTTCCTTTAAACCGGCATGTTCATGATTTCCTGGTAAGCATTAACCAGTTTGTTACGTACTTCCGTCATTGCTCGAAAAGACAGGTCAGCTTTTTGTGAAGCGATCATGACCTCTGCCAGGCTGGTATCACCCGTTCCTGATTCGAATTCGCGCTTCATGCCTGTTGAAATCATTTGTGTTTCATTCACCTGCTCGATGGCATCTTTGAAGAGCTCACCGAAGCCGGACTGGTCGGGGCTGTTGACCGTGCCCGGGAGCGGAGATTGCAGCTCCGCATTCATTGAGCGAATTTGTGTCAACAATTGCTGGGGACTAATTTCGTTCATTTTTTTTCCTGCTATCAGTGAGTTGCATTCGACATACCGTCGGGTACGGACAAACCTGCGGCGCGCATCCTGGCCAGTTTGTAGCGCAAAGTGCGAGGGCTTATGCCCAGCCTGGCGGCCGTTTCTGTCTTGTTACCGCCGCCCTCGCGGAGCGCGTCAATAATCAGGTTGAATTCAGTTTTCCGCAGATCATCCTGCAGCTGGGCACCAGCGCATTCTTCGGCCTGGCAATTCTCGTTTGTATTTTCGAAAGCGAGGTCGTCAACTGAGATGACCGATCCGGACAGCAAAATCAGGCTTCGTTGCACTACATTTTCGAGTTCCCTGACGTTTCCTGACCAATCGTGATTGAGCAGTGCGTCGGTCGCTTCATCGGATAGTTCCGGGATAGCGCTTTGACCATCGTAAAGCCGCCCGATCAACATCTCGGCTAATGGAACGATGTCCGCCTTGCGTTCCCTCAGTGGAGGAATGTGCAGCGGAAAAACGTTGAGACGATAGAACAGATCTTCGCGAAACTTTCCGTCTGAAACGTATTGCCGGAGATTGCGGTTCGTTGTCGCGAGCACGCGGACATCCAGTGGGATCGTATCGGTGCCACCGATCCGCTCAACCTCTCGCTCCTGGATGACTCTCAGAATTTTTGCCTGAAGACCGAGGTCCATCTCGGAAATCTCATCGAGTAGCAGCGTTCCGCCATTGGCTTGTTCGAACTTGCCAGCGTGAGATTTGCTGGCACCCGTGAACGCGCCCTTTTCATGGCCGAAGAGAATCGCTTCGAGCATGTTCTCCGGAATCGCGGCGCAATTGATCGCAACGAATGGCTTGTCGCCTCGCACCGAGTTCTGATGTATGAAACGAGCGAAGACTTCCTTTCCAGTGCCGCTTTCACCGCTTATCGTAACCGTCGCATCGGTCCGGGCAACACGCCCGGCAATGCGCAGTAATTCAAGCGTCTTCGGGTCCGCAGCCAGCGGTTGATCAGAAACGGGTTGTGAACGCAGGTGCCGGTCGACGGTCTTGATCAATTCTTTCGCTTCAAATGGCTTGACCAGGTAGTCGGCTGCTCCATTGCGCATCACGTCGACTGCGCTTTCAATCGTGCCATAGGCCGTCATCAGCACCGCTGGCAAGTCCGGATAACTTTGCCGAATGCAGCCAAGTAACTCGTGGCCATTCATGGGTTCCATCTGGATGTCACTGACGACCAATCCGACGTGCGCCGAGTCCAGAATCGACAGGGCTTCGGGCCCGCTCTCCGCGGTAAGCACCGGGTATTCGCCACTATCAAGCGTATGCCTTAATGCATTCCGCAGGTCAGCATCGTCCTCGACGATCAATACCGCGGCATCATTCATGGTCTGAGGCCTCTGTTATATCAGTCGGTCGAGCGTCATATTCCTGAAGCTCCGGCAAACAAATAGAAAAGGCCGTGCCATGGGGACCGCAATCGAGCATGACCTCGCCACCGTGAGCCTGTGCGACCGAACGAACGACCGCGAGCCCCAGCCCGGTCCCCTGTGGACGAGTAGTGAAGAACGGATCGAATAACCGAGACCTGATGTCTTTCCTGATGCCGGGTCCATTGTCAGTGACCGTGAGACAGACCTGGTTGCCTGATTGCACGGCACAGAGCTCGATAACGGGATTACCGTCGCTGGCCTGAGCCGCATTCGTCACGAGGTTTAGCAACGCGCCCTTTAGTGCCTCGCGATTTGCAAAGACGCTCAGGTCCGGATTCACAGTTTCAATCTTTATCTGGCTGCCGGAATCAAGCTGCGGCGCAACTGCGTCAGCCACGTCGTGAAACAGTTCGGAAACCAGTACGACATCGCCAGGCTGCTTTGCACCCGCTGCGAAACTCAGCATATCGTCCACCATGCTTCCCAGGTCACGCAGCCGTTGGCTGACATTCCGGGCCGCTTCTTTTTGTGCGGGCGTGCCGGTGTTGTCCAGTTTCGATGCATACAACAGTGCAGACGCCAGCGGTGTGCGAATCTGGTGTCCGAGCCGCGCGGTCATCTCGCCGAGGCTGGTCAATCGATCAGAGCGCTGCACAAGCTCGGCAGTCCGGCGGCTCTCGGTAATATCGGCCAACAGCAAAATTTCACCGGGCTCGGTACCGAGGGGTGTTCGGGACAGATTAAGCCAGCCGCCGTTCCTGAGCTTTAACTCACCGTCACGACTCGCGCCCCGGCAGAATTCGCGCTGCACGATGACAGACCAGGCACATCCGATCAGCGGCGTGCTGAGAATTTCCGCGGAGCGCGTGTTGCACTCGCGAATAATCCCGTCACCGTCGATGACCAGGACGGCACCGGGAAGAATTTCAAGCAACCTCATCATGCGGTTGCTCAGCAGTTCTTTCTCCACATGCTGTTGACACTCGACACGCTGTGCCGTTTCAAGCTGGGCGCTCAGGACCGATACCTTGTCCTGCAATGCTTGATAGGATGTCTCCAGCATGCTGGAGTGACGATTGAACGCTTCGAATGCGCTTTCAAGCGCCTGCGCGTTCGCGACTGAACTAGCCAAGTCTATTCTCCTGTGCGGTCTTGCGACTTCATGCTTAATTACTAAGCAAGATGTGTGCCAGAACCAATTATTGTTTAAAAACAGGTAGATAGAGTTTTTTTATCGTGGAAACCAGCGTCAAAATTCTGACGACCAGCAAAATACGCGGAAAAATTGGCGCCGTCCGGACGAACGGCGACCCGGATCAGGACAGGTTGTACTTCGCGAGTTTTTCAACCAATGTGGTTCGACGCATGTTCAGCAGCCTCGCGGCGCCGGCGACTACGCCGTCGGCCTCGGTCATCGCCCTGGAAATCAGATCGGTTTCGATGTCCTGCAGGTGCAGTTTCAGACTCACACCGGTCAGCGTTGACGCGGCTGGTTCTGATTGCTGCGCACCCGCATCGGGCACTGGACATTGATTCGCGGCGTCGCGGTATTTCGACGGCAGGTCTTCGAGACTGATTTCACCGGTTGGGTACAGGATCGCCAGCCGTTCGACCAGATTGCTCAATTCGCGAATATTGCCCGGCCAGGCGTAACTGGTCAGCGCCTGCAGCGCCTCAGGGCCGATCCTCAGTTCACCTGCGTTTTCTCCCTGGTGCTGAACCAACAACTCATCCAGCAGTTGCGGCAAATCGGATGCACGCTTGTATAACGGCGGCATTTCGATAGGAAAAACACTCAGGCGATAGTACAGGTCCTCACGAAATTCGCCCGCCTGAGATGCTTCGGTCAGGTTCCGATGCGTGGCAGCAATGATGCGGACATCTGTCTGGCGTGTCTCATTACTACCGACGCGTTCAAAACATCGTTCCTGCAACACCCGCAACAGCTTCACCTGCATATCCATGCTCATATCGCCGATTTCATCGAGGAACAATGTGCCCCCCTCGGCGAGTTCGAAGCGTCCCGTGCGTGTGCTCACTGCACCGGTGAACGCACCCTTTTCGTGCCCAAAAAGCTCGCTTTCCAGCAGCTCGGCGGGAATGGCACCACAATTGATCGGTACAAACGGCTGGTCAGCTCTGTCGGACAGGTCATGAATCGTGCGCGCCACCAACTCCTTGCCGGTCCCCGACTCGCCAGTTATCAGAACATTCGTATCGAACTCGGCCACCTGTTCGATAAGTTTGCGAACCTGTCGTATGGGCCGCGAATTTCCCGTTATCCGCTGACGACGCTCTGTGCCATCGTAGCGTTGGGCGCGACGGAGCAGTTGCGTCAGCTGTGAGCGACGAATCGGTGCGTCCAGCGTCCAGTGCGGTCGATTTTGCAGGTCAGCGTCGAACTGATTAGAGCCGCTAGCCGCACCGAGCAGGAGCACTGGAAGATCCGGCTGACTAAGCGCAACCTCGTGAAAAAGATCACGAAGCCCAGGTTCGTTGGCCTCTCCGAGGACCAGGGCAATGCCGGGATCGGACGCGTGCGGGTCAATGAGGTTGCCGTCGCCGGCAACGACAGGGTCGTAGTTGAGGAAGCGCAGGCGATGACTCAACTCACGTGCCCGAACGAGGTTCGAGTCCATGACCAATACTTTCGCCTGTTTATTGCTTGAATCAGCCATAGTTGACGACCTTCATTGTCGTTATGTCAAAGGAGATTCCACTGGCAACCAGCTTATCCGGTCGGTAAGCCTTTGATTGTGACTCGCGTCACAAAGCCCGGTGATTTATGTCAACCGGTCGTTTTATGGTCTTTGAGCGCTGATATCCTGGCCAGATAGCACGGTCAAAGCCGGAAATTGATTTATCTCGACCAAATAAATCTGCCTGATTGACAGAATATCAGCTGTTTGCGTTGTAGCTGGCCGTGGCTTCCTTACCGCGCTGCAATTGGCCTAATTCTTTACCAATCTCGTCTTTTGCTTTCTCGACCAGTGTGCGAATGCGGGCCGTCGACTGAATGGTCGTTCGCAGTGCGTCTTCTTTTCGCTCATCATCGATATCGCGCAGCATCGCATTGCGTTTGATAAGCAGGTCCGAAACGGCTTCCCATTCTCCGGTAGCCGCCAATGCCTCAATTTGCTGATTCGTGGCGGTGATGTCTTCGAAACGGGATTGTTCCTCTGCCGTCGCAATTGCAGCCATGACTTACTCCTTGTCCTGGATGATGTCCCACGCTTCCTTTAGCTCGCCGAGGAGATCCGCGACCTCACTCAGAATTGATCGATCATTGTTGAGGTTGGCCTGCAGCAACCGACGCAGCATGTAATCGTACAAAGCGTCAAAATTGGCGGCAATCTTTTCATCAGCATCGTGATTCAAACACTGCTGGAGTGCGCTGATAATATTTATCGCGTCCCCTATCAGGTTACCCTTCTGCTCTACATTACCCGAGTCCATGTGATTCCCGGCGAGCGCAATCTTTGCGAGTGCGCGTTCCATCATCAACTGGATCAGTCGATGCGGTGTCGCCTCCTCCACTTCCGAGTGCACCTTAATCTTCTGATATTCGAGCAGTCCTGCCGAATCACCTGTTTGCATCATGGTCATATCAAAATCCTGTTAGTTGGACCGGGGCCGGGTAAAGCCCGGCAAATTTGTTAGCTGTTGATTCAGGAAATTGCTGGTCTGGTTCAATTCTCCCAGCAGTGAATCCAGCGCATTGAACTGCCGCAGGAGTCGTGTTTGCAGTGCAGCAAGCCGAGCATTAAGCGACAGGCGCTGTTCGCCGACATCTTCAATCTGTGCGTTGATACCGTCGGTTCGGGTCTGCAGGGCGCCGCCTGTCTGTAGATAGCTATCCGCGATATCGTAGATACGTACCGCGTAGCCGTCTGATGCAGTAAAGAGCTGGCCGAATCGATTGAAGTCTTCGTTGAGGACCGTGGAAAGCCGGCTGGTATTTACCGACAAGGTGCCATCCAGCTGTACCTCGATCCCGACTTCCGAAAGCGATGAGAAATCTGCCTCGATGTCAGTGACCGACTCACTCAATGCGCGCCGTACCTGATCGCGAACGCCGCGAGCGGTTGTATCGCCAAGCAAGGGGCCGGATACCTGCGTTTCCGCATCGTAGATCGTCAATTCATCAAGTACGCCAACGAGCGCATTGTATTTTTCAACGAAGCTGTCGACGGAAGCCAGTACCGCCTCATGATCGTTTGCGATGTCCAGTTCAAACGGCTCATCAGGATCAGCCGCCAGCAAATTCAGAGTGACACCATCTATCGCTTCATTGACTACGTTTGTGGTGCTAACGACGTCAAACCCATCGATACGAACCAGTGCATCCTGCGCGACGATGGATTCGGTCAGCGCGTTCAATCCGCTGCCGGGGTCATATTCGAGCGCAGCAAGTCCACCATCGCCACCGGCCTGTGTCACGGTCATTGAGTTTGCGACGCCGGTCGCATTCCCGGACAGTATCAGGTAGCTCCCCGCATCAGCATTGACGATCGTCGCGGCGATACCAGGATTATCGGGGTCATTGTTGATCGCATCGCGAATCCCGGCGAGCGTATTGCTTTCTGCATCGATTTCAACCGCGAATGATTCTGCGCCCACCGTCAGCGTCAGCGTTCCGGTTCCAACGACAGTATCAGAATCTGCAAATGCGCCTGATGACAGTTTCTGTGCCTGGGCCAGCTGCTGAACTTCTATCGTGTATTTCGCCGGCAGCGCATTAGTGTCCGTCGTGACGGTAAACAGGTCTTCATTCTCGGACGACCCTTTGCGTATCAGAAGACCATCCAGTTTACGCATGACGTCCAGTTGGTCACGAAAGTCAGAGAGCGCAGATTTCAAGCTGCCGAATGCGGAGAGCTTTGACTGCGCTTTTGCTTCCTGTATTCCCAATCGCGTTTCCACTGGTGCCGCCTCTGCAGCTACTAATTGCGAAACCAAACCGGAGATATCCAGTCCCGAACCGATTCCTGTAGAAGTGATACTTGCCATGTCTTTGTCTCAAACTCAGTTTGTTGGGCAACGAATAAGCTAATTAACTACAAGTTTCATGCCAAGTTTAAGAAAGACTGCAACAAATCGTCGGTCAGAAAACGAACTATCCGGCGACCGTCCGTCAGATCAGGGCATCAAAGAGTCGAAACGACCCTGCGCCGCTACTTTGCAACGCTGATGCCGCTTTTTCCTGCGGTATCTGCCGAATAATCTCACCTGTTTCACTGTCGATGACCTGTAGAACCGCGTTTCCGCGCTCCATATCGACCTGGAAACGCAGATCACGGCCAATGCTCCGATTGGCTGTGTTCAATTCTTGCGCGAGTCGCTCCAGATCCGGCTGCTCAACCGCCACATCCGGCAATTCCTTGCCGACAGTGGGGTCAGGTTTGCCGTCCGTCACAACCCGGTACGTACCCGTTACTGCGGTACCAGTTACTGAACTGGTGCCGGAGGGTGGTGCTTTAAGTGCTTGCTCCGACATATTTGACTCCTGGTCTCCAGGAATGTGAGCGACATCCATGTCGCCCACACTTCAGAGATTTACCTCAGACTGACTTACTGCAGCAGACTCAATGCCAACTGCGGTTGGGCGTTAGCCTGTGACAGTACTGACACGCCTGCCTGCTGGAGAATCTGTGCCTTTGTCAGCGCAGCAGTTTCAGCAGCAAAGTCGGCGTCCTGAATCCGACCACGTGATGCCGTCAGGTTTTCACTTACAGCCTGAAGGTTCGCGATAGTTGATTCAAAGCGGTTCTGGATAGCACCGAACTGACTTCTCAGTCCACTGACTGAGCTCAGCGCCGCATCCACGCGATTGATCGTGGTGTTAGCGTTGTCGACTGTGGTAACAGAAGCCGTATTCAGCGCTGAGTTACCCAGTGCCAGTGTCGTCGCAGTGAAACCGATCCTGCCCGGTGTTGATCCACCAATAACCAACTGCTCGGAAGCTGTCAGTCGAATGGAACCAACTGCGCTCGCAGTCGTGCCAGCATCCAGGTCAAGTGCATCGTTGACACTGTTGTTAAGCGTGTCGTCAGTTACACCAAGGCCAACGTCTGTAGCAACAGTTGCATCATTCTGATCAATGATAATGTCGCGACCATCGACTGCCGTCAGCGTTACACGGCTGTTGGCGCTGTCGAACGATGCGGTAACACCGGTTGCCGAAGCATTGGCATTAACTGCGGTTACGAAGTCGGTTCCCGTCAGGTTGGCACCAGAGAAATCACGAGCGGTGTAGATTGCCTGGCCGTTGATTGTCAGGTTAAACCCGGTATCGTCGACATCGGCGTACTCGAACACTGCCGTGGTCTCAGCGGTTGCCGTCAAACCGGAAATACCGGATGAGTTCAGCGCGCTGGCCTTAGCCTGGGCGGAACTGGCCGTCAGGCCTGCTGCCGCATTTTCAGCGATAGATGCGACAACCGCAACAGCGTCACCGCTGCCGATAGCAATGGTCAACTCGCCAGCACCGATTGCACTTGCGTCAACGCCAGTGCCCTGCTGCCCTAATGCAAAGGCAGAATCGAATGCTGAGCCACCAGCGTAATCAGCGGTCTTGCCAATGCTGACTGTTCGCAGGTTGCTGTTCAGCGTAACGCCGATCGTCTGTCCAACATTGGCACCAACCTGGAAGGATGCATTACCAAATGTGCCGTCAAGCAGTGTTTGATCGTTGAATGCTGTTTGTGTAGCGATTCGATCGATCTCTGCCAGGCGCTGTTGCACTTCCTGGTCGAGAGCTGCTCTGTCAGAAGACGAGTTCGTGGCGTTAGCCGACTGTACAGCAAGCTCGCGAATACGCTGCAAGTTGTTGTTCAGCTCGGCCAGCGCGCCCTCAGCAGTCTGTGCCAGTGAAATGCCATCGTTCGCATTTCGAACCGCCTGGTTGAGACCACGAATCTGCGTGGTGAAGCGCTCGGAAATTGCGAGACCTGCCGCATCATCCTTCGCGCTATTAATCCGCAAGCCTGTAGACAGCCTTTCAAGCGACTGGTTTAGCAAACCTTGCGAACGACCTAAGTTCCGTTGCGCATTGAGCGATGCAACGTTGGTATTGATCGTAAGTGCCATTTCTTAACTCCTTCATTAAAATAACCCGGTCTGCTAATGCCGCCGGAAGTTTCTGTCGTCGGCCACGATTTCTATTCAGGACCACCGTACAGTGTGGTTATCGGTACGCCTGAAAAATTCTTTAGTGGGCGGTGAAGTAATGATTAAAATTGTTTGGCATCGCACCGGCAGCTTTGACCAGACCTTTAGCAAGCGACTGCAAAAATGTGAACTGGCGCAAATCTGGCCCATCGGGTTACTTCCCGAGAGCACGCCGCAACGATTGAATCTGCTCTCTGGACTCATCGAGAATGGGCATTAGGTCTCCCGTGCCAATGTTTAGCTGACGGCTTGCGGGCACATTCTCGAGCTGAACTTCCATGCTGTCGGAGCGCAGGAACTGAGAAAATATATGGGCGAGTGTCAGCACATCCGTGTAGTCAGCGGCATCTTCGTGTTCCCGGTCAAAGTCGCTGTAATGCGCGATGGAATCAGACACGTGCTGCTCAAATCCCCAGGTTTCGACGATGGAACTGCCAATCGCCGCATGCCAGTCATCCATGACCCGAAAGAGTTCGCTCTCATTGTTGAAGAGCTCTGGATGGCTTTCCGCCCTTTTCAGGATATAGAGCTTGCCAATACCGTGCATCAGGCCAATCAGCAATGCCTCATCGGGGTTGAGCTTGGTCCGTTTTTTGGCCAGTACAAAGCACAATGACGCGACGTGAGCACATTCATCCCACAATTTGTCGAGACAGACTTTCGCTTCCTGTAACGTGTAGCCGTTCTTGGACTCTGCAACACCATGCGAAACGGCAGTATTGCGTACCATGCTGTGACCGATGCGGTTCACCGCCATGCGCAGGTCGGTGATTGGATCGGTTGCCGGTCGCAGCGCCGCTGAATTCGAAATCATCAGGATGCGTGCTGCCAAAACGGGATCCGCGCCAATGATCTGCACGATCTGATCGACCGTTACGTTCTCATTTGCCAGAGCCTGGCGAATACGGATAACAATATCCGGAAAGGAAGGTAATTCGAGGCCGCCTTTCGACAGGTCCTGTGCGAGTATCTGGACCAGTTCAAACTTACCGGTCTGCTCGGCTGCAGCAACATCCATAGACGCGTCCTGCCGTATTCCACGGCAAAAATTAGTGGCGGTACAGGAAGAGTATCGTCACAATCCGGAAATTCTTTAGGCCGTTCTGAACCGCTTGCGGGGCGTCAGGCTACAAATAATTGAACAGGGACAGGCTCTGTGTACGAATGAATGACTGCTGCGCGGCTTCGAGAGTCGAAGCTTCGAGACTCAGGCGGGACAGCGCCTCCGCATAGTCGAGATCCTGAAGATCCGCGATCGTCTCCTGCAGCGTCAGGATTGTCGACGAATTCGCATTGTTCTGGCTGTCTATAGCGGCCAGGCGTGACCCAACACGCGTTCGCGTGTCTATTACGTTGCCGATCGCCTGATCGATTGCGAGAATTCCTGCGTTGATGCCATTGTTCATCGCCGCTCGCGATGTTTCATCCAGAACGGTAGATTCAACGGCGGACGCGAGATTGTCGATCATCGCGAAAACACTGTTGTTGATGCTTGGCGACACGTCGAATTCATCGCCGGCCGCAGGATCACCATCAATGCTCAGCTGGATGCCGCTGAATGCGATAGTGCCGCCGCTCTGGAATGTTCCAGTGGCGATAACCGCCGCACTGGAATCGATCACCTCATAGTTGGTGGGGTCGATAAACCGGATCGTGAATTGATCCTGGTTATAGAGTGTCTGATCGGTCACGCTGCCACCGTCAAGCACGCCGGTCCCGATGTTGGTTGTGGCCGCCGTCGCCGCGAATGTTCCGTTGCCGTTTCTCACTCTGAAAAAGACATCCGAACCGGGATCACCATCAGCGATTTGACGGGCATCGCCGATCTGGATCATGCGCTGGCCCTGGTCGCCGTTGTAACTGAAGACGTTACCATTGCGGCTTACAGGCTCAGTGTCGTCCATGTTGCCGGAGAACAGGTAGCGGCCGCTGCCATCCTGCTGGTTCGCGAGCTGCATGAGCGAATCGAGTTGTTCGCGCATTTCAATCGCAATCAGGCTCCTGGTCTCATTTGACTGAGTCGCGTTGTTGGCCTGAATCGCCAGTTCGCGGACTCGCTGCAGGGCATTGTTAACGTTGCCCAGTGCGGACTCCTCGAAACTCAACCGATTTCCGACGATATCGCTATTGCGTTCGAACTGGTCCAGTCGTGCAATTGATTCCTGCATATTCAGGGTTCGCGCGGAAGCGATAGGATCGTCAGACGGCGTCAGGATACGCCGACCCGAGGCGATCTGAAGCTGCGTATGGCTGAGTGCGGTCTGCAGCTGTTGCATCATCGTCAGGCTGCGTTGATAGGCGCCATTGGTTGAAACACGCATTGCTATCTCCTGGTCGCCGACAGCAAGGTCTCGAACAGGGTACTCGTAACGGCTACGACTTGCGCAACTGCCTGATAAGCCTGTTGATATCGAATAAGGTTCGCTGCCTCTTCATCAAGATTGACGCCGGACTTGGTGTCGAAGGCTTCTTGCGTGTTGGCAAGAATCACGGACTGCGCCTCCAGTCCCGACTGCACCTGGCGGGTCGTGCTGCCGACGTTTGCGATCAACAGACTATAGTTCTCGTTTATGCTAACGCTGCCATTGGCCAGAACCTGTTCGGCCTGGACTGCGGCCAGCGACAGCCCGTTGCCGTTGTCGCCAATCGCCCCAAAATTGGGTTCGAGACTGAACGTGTCACCGGTACCGGGCGTCCCCGTGATTTCAAAACTCGATCCGTTGAGCAGAATTGGGTCGCCACTGGTGTAGGCGAAGGAACCCGCGCCATTGATTGAATAGGTCGTCGGATTCGTGAACGCAATCAGCGCGGGCGTCAGAAGATCAGGATCATTGCGGTCCACAACAGTTGCGCCGCCGATACTACCGTCGCCGGTATTGGTGCTGGCGCTGGATACGCGCACTGGCAGCGCCATCGCGATAGCCTGGGGATCATCGAGAACACGCCGAACAGACCCGGCGGCATCCCGCGTTGGGCGAATTAACAGCTGATCACCCGCCGCTGGAGCCCCGGAAACGCTGATGCTCAACCCATCCGCCACGAAAGGGTCTGCGGGCGTGCCGGTACCCGTCATCGTGACCGGCTGCCCCGTATCGGAGCGGCTGAGCGAATAGCTTGCGCCGTCGTAACTGAGCAGGTAGTCCGCACCGCTGATCCCACCGAGGTCAGATATTGCGGCTGTTGCGCTGCCGGTGCCCGTGTTGTTGCCGGACGTGAGAATCGTCGGCGGATCGATGCCAAAGAAATCGGCACCCATCGCACCACGTAAGTCCATGCCGGAACGGTGTTGTTCGTTAAATTGAATGGTTAACGCAAGGGCCGTTTCGCCCAGCGCCTGGCGTGCCGGATCCAGCATTTGTGAGCGAAACTCGATCAGGCCACCAATGACACCCCCGGTCAGGCTGGAATCCAGTGGCGTACTGCCACTGCTACCCTCGTAAGTAATTTGTAGCCTCAAGGGATCAAATTCGCTGCCCTTGACGGCGAGCAACTTCGCACTTTCTCCCGTCACGAGCGGCTGCCCGGAACCCATAAACACGTTCATCGTGCCGTCGTCCTGCGTGACGGTGCTGACTGAAGTTTGCTCGGACATCTGCATGACCAGGCGATCACGCTGATCGAGAAGATCATTTGGCGGCTGACCGGTCCTGCCCTGCGCCAACGCAATTTCACCATTGATATCGGCGATCTCGGTTGCCAGGCGATTGATGTCTGCCACCGCTATCTGTATGCGCTGATTGACCTCGCCATCGATTTCCTGCAGTCGGGTGTTGAGTGCATCGAATCGCTGCACGATGCCATCCGCTTCACCCAGCACAGCCTGTCGAATCGGCACTGACGACGGGTCACTGGCAAGGTCCTGTACGGAATTGAAAAATGACTGCATGCCGGAACTCAATCCGGTTTGCGGGTCAGCCAGCAAGCTGTCTATCCTGGTCGTCAACGAGTTCAACATCTCGAATCGCGCGTGACTGGTCGTTGATGTTTGCAGCTGCTCACCAAGCATTTGATCATAGATGCGCTTGACCGTGGTGATCTGCGTGCCGCCACCGATATAGCCGGCGCCGGTACCACTGCCCACCCGGGTCGAGAACTCCGAGACCTGCCTGCTGTATCCAGGCGTATTGGCGTTGGCAATATTGTGGCCCGTCGTTTCCAGCGCCCGCTGAAACGCGAGCATGCCGGTCAAACTGGTCGTTAGCAGGCTAGGCACGATATATACCTTTGGTTGTCAACACAGCGTCGACTTTTGCGCGCCATGTTTGAGTTCGAATCTGTCGTGAACATGGCATTAAATAGCCTCGCCGTGCATGCGTTCTTCATTTATCGGCCGTGACTCCGCCGACTTTAGGTCGGAGAGTGCCGTCTTCATCGTGTTGCTATTAATAATGGCGGTAATTTTTTTGGCATAAGCCGGATCCGTCGCATACCCGGATTCCTGCAATGCCTCTGCGAAAGCCGCTGTATCGTCACCGTGGTTGCGGACGCTGTCGTATCGCGGTTGCGTGCCGACAACACGGACATAATCTTCAAACGTCGATTCGATATCTGGATAAGCTCGAAAACTGGCCGTCTGGCGCTCGCTGATTCCATCCCGAAACTCGATAGTCGGCTTCGAAGTGGTCGCTCCATCCCAGCTGGCGCTGGCCTTGATACCGAACAGGTTAAAGCTCAGTTCGCCATTGTTCTTCCGCATCACGTGTTTGCCCCAGCCGGTTTCCAGGGCCGCCTGGGCGAGCAACCCTTCCGGCGCAACTTTCAACCGTTCTGCCGCCTCCTTGGCATGCGGCCAGATATCACGTACGAATTGCTCTGGTTCGGACCAGGCCGGTTTGTTCTCGGGCCATACCGCTGTTGTCATTTTGTTTATCTCCTTGTTTTTTGCCGGCACGAGGTCGCTTTTGACCGCCAGATCCCCGCCAAGCTGTCGCACCAGCATGTCCGCCAACCCGATTCCTCGGCCGCCTGACATCTCCAGCGCATATTGTTTGTCCAGCATGTCCTGGTACATCTCATGCTGGTCACTCTGACCAAACATCGGTTCCGCCAGACTCGTGTCACGCATATTCTTCAACAGCGTCTGCACGAACAGCGCCTCAAACTGACCGGCAACCTCACGCAATACAGCGGGGTCGTTGTTGTCTGCCCCACGGCGCAGGGCAGAGTATTGGCCGAAGTCTGTGATCGCTGACGTCATAACGGATTCCGATCAGATCACCAGCAATTCGGCCCTTAGTGCACCCGCCTGCTTGAGTGCCTCCAGTATCGCGACCAGGTCGCCTGGCGCGGCACCCACACGATTGACAGCCTTAACAATCTCGTCGAGGCTCGTACCAGGCTGAAACAGGAACATCTTCGAATCGTCCTGGTTGATCGAGACCTCTGAATCCGGCAGCACGACCGTTTGACCGGCGTCGCTAAAGGGCGCAATCGGCTGGCTTGCAAACGGTTGTTCACTAATCGTCACTACAAGAGAACCGTGTGACACGGCAGCGGGCGTAACTCGTACGTGGCTGCCAATAACAACCGTGCCGGTTCGCGAATTGATGATGACTTTTGCCGCGGCATCACCAGGTTCTATCTCAAGGTTTTCGAGATGTGCGAGAAAGGACGTACGTTGCATTGGATCCTGCGGTGCGCGAATGCGCACAGATACTGAATCCAGCGACTGCGCAGTGCCAGGGCCCATCGTCTCGTTAATAAGGTTTGCCAGGCGGTTCGACGTCGTGAAATCAGCAGCGTGTAAATTCAGCATGATCGAGTCGAAGTTATGAAAATCATTAGGAACAGCACGCTCGACCGTCGCGCCGTTGGGTATGCGCCCTGCGCTTGGAATATTGACAGTGACTTTCGAGCCGTCAGCGCCTGACCCACCGAAGCCGCCAACAATCAGGTTTCCCTGTGCGATTGCGTAGACATTTCCATCGGCTCCCTTCATCGGCGCAAGCAGCAGACTGCCGCCGCGCAAACTCTTTGAATTGCCGAGCGATGCGACTGTTACATCGATGGTCTGGCCCGGCTTGGCGAAAGGCGGCAGGTCGGCATGGACCGAGACAGCCGCCACATTCTTCAGCTGCATGTTGACACCCGGCGGAATCGTAACCCCGAATTGCTGCAGCATGTTCTTGATGCTCTGCACTGTGAAAGGCGTTTGGCTTGTCTGATCGCCGGTTCCGTCAAGGCCAACAACGAGGCCGTAGCCGACTAACTGGTTATTTCGGACTCCCGCTACGCTGGACAGATCCTTGATCCGTTCCGCAAACGCGAATTCTCCAAACGCGATAAAAAATACTGCGATCCAGCACAGGCGTCGCAGCCACATAAAATCCTTATCTCCGAGTCGCATCGTATAGTCCTAATAGGGATGAAAAATTGAATTGAAAAATCGCGCTATGAGGCCCATCCGGTTCGCAGCGGCCATCACACCCTTACTGCTGTAGGCAATCTGGGCATCAGCGATCTTGTTCGACGGGATTGAATTGTCCGTTTCGATGTCGAAGGGCCGAATGACTCCGGAGAGGCGAATAAATTCTTTGCCTTGATTGAGCGTGACCCACTTCTCACCGCGTATTCTCAGATTGCCGTTCGGGTACCGCTCAACGACCGTGACGGTGATGTCGCCGACGAGACTATTACTCTGGCTGCTCTGACCAGTACCTTCGAATTCGGAATCGCCGTTAAGGCTGCCCTCGAATAGCGGCTGTCCATCTTTCGACAGCGTTTGCCCGAATACGGTTGCGTTGGCCAGGTTAACTTCTGTCGCCTTGGCAACTGCCGTCGCGGAATTCTTCGAGGCGGTAGTCTGCTCAACCAGTCGTACCGTCAGAATGTCGCCGACCCTGCCCGCCTTCAAATCCTCGAACAGTCGAACTTCCGTTCCGGCCTGGTAGATGGCGCCACTCGACTTCGCCGTCGACGATACGATCTCGGGGACTGGCGGTGCGTAGGACTCCTCCTTTTCCGGCAACATGCTGCAACCGCCGGCGAATACAAGCACGATCGGCGGGATTACGAAGCAGGCGGTCAGTTTCTTGAATTTCATTAGTTCATCCATCAGAGATTTTGATTCAGGAATTGCATCATCTGGTCATTGGTTGATATCGCCTTGGAGTTCATTTCATAGGCTCGCTGCGTTTCGATCATGTTGACGAGTTCGGAAACAACATTGACGTTCGACCCTTCAAGCGCGCCCTGGGCCAGACCGCCGAGGCCGTTGAGTCCCGGCGTACCTGCCTGCGCGCTGCCGCTCGACGAAGTTTCGGTGAATAGATTCTCACCAATCGGCTGCAGACCAACGGGGTTTATGAAGTCGACAGTTTCCAGCGTGCCAACCTGGGTTGGAGACGGAATGCCGGCAAGTTTTACGGAAACAACGCCGTCACCACCGATGGTGATGGTCTGGGCGCCGTCCGGAATATTGATCGCGGGTTGCACGACGTAACCATTGGCCGTCACCAGTTCGCCCTGGGCACTGCGCTGGAAAGAACCGTCGCGCGAGTAGGCCAGGTTCCCGTCAGGCATCAGCACCTGGAAGAATCCGCGGCCCTTGATCGCTACGTCCAGAGCGTTGTCTGTCTGCAGAATGCTGCCCTGCGAAAACAGTTTCTCTGTAGCCACGACACGAACGCCGGTGCCAAGATTCATTCCCGATGGCAGTTCTGTATCCTGCGACGACTGCCCACCAGACTGGCGCACGGTTTGATAGAGCAAATCTTCGAACACCACCCGGCTCTGCTTGAACCCGGTTGTATTGACGTTTGCAAGATTGTTGGATACGACCGCCATTCGCGTCTGTTGCGCGTCCAGCCCGGTCTTTGCGATCCACAATGCCTGTGTCATTTTGTTCTCCTAGTCATGACGTGTCTTAGCCGATACTCATTAGTCGGGCAGCGGCATCGGCGTCTTCTTCCGCGGTCTTGATAACCTTCACCTGCATTTCGTACTGTCGCGACAGTTCGATCATATTGACCAGCGTCTTGGCGATATTGACGTTACTCCGCTCGAGGGCTCCGGAAACGATTCTCGCGCTGGCATCTGCGGCGGCGATCTCTCCGTCCGCCAAATGAAACAATCCGTCGCTACCCTTTTGCAGCTCGCCACTTTCCGGCTTGACCAGTTTGATCCGATCAACAATCGCCAATGTCTCCGGACCCTGTCCCAGCGGTTGTAGAGAAATCGTGCCATCGGAGCCGATGAGCAAGCTGCTATTCAGGGGAATGGCGACCGGGCCGCCGTCACCCATAACCAGGTGTCCGGCGCCCGTCGATAAGAGCCCGCCACTGTTAACACGCAAGTCTCCAGCCCTCGTGTATGCCTCTTCGCCGTCCGGCCCCTGAACCGCGATGAAGCCCTCACCCTGGACAGCAATATCGAGGTCACGCCCCGTATTGGAAATTGCCCCTTGTGAATAATCAGTACCGTATGATTCGACGATGGCGTTGATGCGCGATTCGACGCCAGGACCTTCGATCGGTGCTGAACTGAAAGAATGCAGGTCAGCGCGAAAGCCTGTCGTCGATACGTTGGCAATATTGTTACTGTTGATAGCCTGCGCGTATTCAGTCTGTTTCGCGCCGGACATCGCCAGGTAAACCATCTCATCCATTGTCGTGCCTCATCATTGAATCATCGCTACTAGCGAATATTGATAACCGTCTGCGTGACCGTATCCGCCGTTGAAATCATTTGTGCGTTCGCCTGGAAATTTCGCTGTGCAGTAATCATCTGCACGAGTTGTGCGGTCAGATCCACGTTTGATGCCTCAAGCGCACCAGACTGCAGGTTACCGAATGAAGCTGTTCCGGCCTCGCCGAGCAGCGCATCACCGGACTGAAATGACTCGCCCCAGGTGGTGTCGCCCAACTGCTGCAGACCCTGTGGGTTAACGAAATTCGCCAGCGCGAGCTTGCCAAGCGACGTCGACTGACCGTTGGTAAAGCGCGCGAACACGACACCTTCCGGGTCGACACTGACGCCGGTCAGGCGGCCCGTGGTAAATCCGTCCTGCGACAGCGAGTTAACGCCGAAATTGCTGCCGAACTGGGTTGCCGTGCCGAAGTTCAGTGCCATATTGATGTTTGCGGCGCCGGTACCTGGATTGTATGCAGCCAGTGGCATCGCACCGCCCGCGGGTGACTGCAACGTTCCATCTGCGGCGAATACGATTGGCGTTGCACCCGCAACGGGATTGCCTTCGATTTCAACCTGGGTGTTCCAGGTATTCACCGCTGCATCCTTGATGAAATAGACCGTCGCTGTGTGCGACGCTCCCAGGGAGTCATAGACGGTCACAGAGGTCGTGTGGTTGAAGCTCGACGGATCTGTCGGATCGAAAACCGGGTTGGCCGGCACCGTCGCATCCGCAGGCAGGTTGATGCCGAACGCAGCACTGGTCGTTGGTTCCGGGGGGCTCGCACCTGTCACCAGCTGCAAATCCTGAGGCGTCCCGGTATTGAACAAGCCATTGCCAGCGAAAGGGTATGCTTGTAGTCGCGCACCTTCTGCAGTGACGACATAGCCCTGATTGTCGACACCGAAGGCGCCTGCACGGGTATAGCTTCGGGCACCATTTTCGCTCAATACGAAGAAGCCCTCTCCACCGATCGCCAGATCCAGCGCGTTGTCGGTGAAATCGATGTTTCCCTGCGTGAACTGCTGCGCGACAGCGGAGAGACGCACGCCGCTGCCGGAGGCACTTGAACCAACACTTTGCGTTCCGATGGCGAAGACTTCCGAAAACTGGGCGCGCGACTTTTTGAACCCATGCGTGTTGACGTTCGCGACGTTATTGGCAGTGACTTCCAGGTCGGAAGATGCTGCGTTCAACCCGCTAAGTGCGATGGCAAATGGCATATTATTTCTCCTGCGTTATTTCTGATTAATTACAAAATTCTGCGAATCTCGCCGAGCGACAATGTGTCGCCGCCCTGGAGGTTTAGAGTGAGTCCCTGGCCGGGGCCACCGAGACTGACGCTTTCAATACTGGCTTCGAGCAATGTCTCGGCGCTTTCAACGTAGCCGCCCTGGATAACCCGTGTGCTAATTCGGTAGTGACCGGGCTCCACCTGCCTGCCTTCCACGTCGCTACCATCCCACTCGAAACGTGCAAGGCCTGGTGGCTGCTCGCCAAGATTCAGGCGCCGCACAACCTGGCCATTAATATCCGTGATATCAACTTCGATGTTGCTGACGCTGGCGTTAAGCTCAACCGCACCGGCAATGCGTCCGTCCTCAGCCAGGAACCCGGTATCGGCTCTCGCGAGGACGGAGTGGCCGACGAGATTGGCAGCCTGCAATGCCTGCTCGCTCTGGATAGAGTTCTGCAATCCCGCAAACGAACTATTCAGCTGTTCGATTCCGTTGACCGTTCCGAACTGCGCCAACTGGCCGAGAAACTCACCGTTGTCCATTGGCTCGAAGGGATCCTGGTTTTGGAACTGCGAAATCATCAATGTCAGGAAGTCTTCCTGACCCAATTCATCGCGACCATCCGGCGCCGGTGGCGGAGGTGCCAGGTTCGCGAGGTTTCCAAAATTGTTTATTTCATCCATTTATATTTCCTGTTGCCGATTAGCCGGCTCAGCGCCCTAAAGACAGTGTCTGTAACAGCAGGTCTTTGGTCGTATTCATTATTTCAATATTGTTTTGATAGGAGCGAGAAGCCGACATCATGTTGACCATCTCTTCGATATTCTTGACGTTGCTCACGAAAACATTCCCGTTCTCATCGGCATCCGGATGATCGGGCCGGTGCTGAATCTCCAGTGGCGCCTGGCTTTCGACGACTCCATCGAGCTTGACGCCGGCGACTCCCGACTGGCTGGCCAATGCGTCTCCAAACGTACTGAAAACAGGTTGGCGAGCCCGGTACACCTTGTCCGGATCGCCACTAACGCTGCCTGCGTTGGCCAGGTTGCTGGCGGTGACGTTCATACGTACCGACTGCGCATTCATGGCGCTGCCGGCGACATCAAAAACCTTAAAGAGTGACATTAGTCACCTCCTTTCAATGCATATCGCAGCGACCGGATTTGTCCATCAAGAAATGAGAGCGTGGCTCTGTATTGCACGGCGTTCTCCGCGAATGCCGCCTGTTCGACATCTGTCTCGACCGTGTTGCCATCGAGCGTAGGCTGCATGGGTATGCGGTACTGAACGCTCTGCCCCAACCTGTTAGTACTCCATGAAGACTTGTGCAGGTCGCTCGTCTTTGTCATTGACAGCTGTCCGGATTGCGCATCTTTGAGCGCGGTGCCGAAGTCAATGTCGCGCGCCTTGTAGTTAGGCGTGTCCGCATTAGCGATATTCGACGACAGCACCTGGTTGCGAAGCTCGCGAAATTTAAGAGCCTGTTCGTGATGTGCGAATGGTTGCAGTTTCATGTCAGTCAACATTTCCGTTCATGTCCTGCATCTACCTATGCAACTGCCATGCCAACTATTCAGAACGGCTTGTGTAAAGCACGGATCACGAATCGATGCGGCAACGAAGGGAAGAAAAGCGGCAAACACTTGCCGCAACGGCGAGTCGTTACCGCTTTTGATGCAGAAAACCGGGCTTTCGCCACTGCGCTGGCACGCGTCTTGCAGCATAGGCCATAGATAGAGGACAAACGCCCACCGCTGAAATCGCTGCATATTCGCGGCACGGACTGAAACCAAGGCATAGCAAGGGATCTGGCGAGCAATGAGAGAATCGACAGCAAAACAATACGAAAGCGGCGTCAGCATATTGACGCGCGGCCGTATCAGGCGCCGCAATTCTGACGCTCATCGGCTCCGCAGGCAGTCGCGGTGCAAAATTCGGTTTTGCGGACCACTCTTGAGTACCTGCCTGATGCTGGGCCTGGCGCTATCGGTGCAGGCCTCCGAATGGCAGTCCAACAAAGAGATCGCCAGAGTTGCCGAGAACTACGCCAAACTCCGCTTCGGTAAGGGAGACGAAAGAGTTGCGCCCGTCGCCGGGCATCTGGATCCACGGCTGCGATTGCCGCGCTGCAGCCAGCCTCTCGAGCCCTTCGTCCGGCCCGGCACGCAAGTGACCAGCCGTACTGTCATTGGTGTGCGCTGCACAGGAACTCGACCGTGGAAGGTCTACGTTCCGGTCAACGTGGTTGTGATGCAACCGGTCCTGGTGGCCAGGAGGACACTGCCCAGTGGCCATTTGGTAACCAAGGACGATGTGACGCTTGAAGCGCATGACGTATCGCGCCTGAACGGCGGGTACCTGGCGAGCATCACAGAGCTGTCGGGACAGCGGTTGAAGCATCAGGTAATAGGAGGCCGAATTATGACGCCCTCCATGCTCAAGGCGGATATCATCGTAAAACGTGGTCAATCCGTCACTTTGGTGGTCCGAAATGACCACATGAATATATCGATGGCTGGCAAAGCCTTGACCGATGGTGCGCTGAACCAGCGCATCCGGGTCGAGAATCTCAATTCACAGCGAGTGGTTGAGGGCCTTGTCCGCTCTCCGGAATACGTCGAAATACTGGTGCACAAATAGTGCGTTTTTTTTAATGCGAATCCTAAAGTTGCGGCCCTGTGGGCCGATAACGGGAGGAAGCAGCAATGATTGTTGAGGTAGGGAATTATGTCTAACAGGATCAATCCGATGGATCAGGGTTTGCTTGGAAAAATTGGCAATAAAGTCGGCGAGACCGGCACTTCGAAAACCGTAGATGCAGGTAAGCCAACCTCCGGCAAAGAAGCGTCGGCCGCTGCAGCTGGTGGCGATACCGTAGAGCTCACTTCCGGCGGCAAGTTGCTGGCACGCCTGGAGAAATCACTTGCGGACATCCCGGAAGTCGATCGGGCCCGCGTCGATGCAGTCAAAACTCAAATAGAGAACGGCGACTATAGTATCGACGCCGACAAGATTGCCGATGCCATGCTTAGACTAGACCAAGAAATCGACGGTCGGTAGTTAAAGACATGGCGCCCGCAGAATGCAGAAACACGTTCCAGGAAAATGTTACCGAGAGCATTCACTACGCGCTCGAACTGAAAGACATACTCGATCACGAACGCTCTGCCCTGGAACAGAAGGACACTACGGCACTCAACGAAGCCGCGATCAGCAAGCAAGTCTGTGTCAACAAACTGGACGACCTTGACAAGGATCGCGGGAGAATCGCCACAGAATGCGGCTTTCCCGGTAATGGTGAAAGTACGCCCGAGTTAATTGAATGGTGTGATGACCAGCATGAGATAGCGGCATCCTGGTCAAGGTTTCTCGATATCGCAGAGACGTGCAGCAATCTGAACGCTGGAAACGGTGCAGTCATCCGCGTTCGCCAGGCACAGGTGAACAACGCGCTGGGGATACTCAGGGACGGAACTACCGATGTGAATACTTATGGCCCGACCGGTCAAAATGGCGGTGAACTCAAAACACGATCGCTTGCAGAAGCATGAACTCGTTTAGCTAGAAGAGGAATCAAGCAATGTTAATAGTAAGTCGAAAAGATGCAGAATCGATCCTGATTCGTCCGGTTGAAAACATCGACCCGAAAATGACCCTTGCCGATCTGTTTCGCGACGGCCCGATTGAGATCACCATTTTTTCCTCCGGCAGCAATCGCGTCAAAATGGGCGTTCAGGCGCCAGAGCAATTGTCCATCTGGCGAAAGAGCGCGGCCGCCTAGCTTAAATTCCCTCAACTGGTCGCGCGCGGCCAGGTATCAATTGCAGGGTACAGAATAAGCTCTTCCTGCCGATAACAGGCGAAAGGACCAGCGCGGATTTTCCGACTGAGTCACTGCTGAAATATCGGCGCCAAGCAGGCAGGGATGAGCAATATGAATCTGCAGCGATTCCAGTTAATTTTAATTTTCCTTGTCCTGTCCGCCTGCGGCGACGGCGCCAACACGAGCGACTCCCCCGCGGCAAACAACATCCAGCCACTCAAGTTTATTCCATCAAACGAGAACATCATTGCGGCAGTCTATGACCGCGCTTACACGGTTCCCGACGGCTTCTTCATAGATGAACGTGCAGACACGCTACAAAGTTATACGCTCTATCACGTCAAAGACGCATCGGTATCGTATGAATTGTGCACTGACGATTTTGCAGAAGCACTGGCATGGGAAGAAGCCGACAACCTTAGCCGGACGGTCAATGGGAATCTCGTCGGCTCGCACGAGACGGACAAGTATTTCGAATTTATTCGCGAACTCTCGTTTCCGGATGACGTCGGCAATGTACCAAATGACACATCGCCAGGATTCGCGAGGGTCTTCAAGTGCAACAGTATTGATCGCACTGGTGTGGACCGCAATCTGCGACATGGCTATGGCGGCACGCTGAATTCGCGCCCGCTATCAGTCGAGATCGTCCGCGAATTTGCGGAGTACCTGTGGCAATTCACATTTTTTGAAACGTCGCAGCGAAAAGTACTGGATTCCTTCTCAACGGAACGTCCGGATGCCTATGATCATACGCTGCTGCTGGCTTTTGTGATCAACCAGGGATTTGGGCGGTGCGATCGTGTCGAAGTGGTCGACTGGATCTATAGCGCCAACAAGTCGACCGGCCAGGTTACCCGCGATTTTCGCTTTCTTTTTTCTTTCGAAGCACAGGTTATCGCCGGCACGCCCGAACAATGCTGATGCTTCAATTATGATCTCCGCGTAATGCCCAACCGCTTCATTTTCGAACGAAGCGTACTGGCCGGCATTCCGAGCGAACTGGCTGCTCCATTCTTGCCACCAATTACCCAATTACAGAGTTCCAGCCTGCGAACAATATGTTCACGTTGAACTGCATCCAGTTTCCCATCCACAGGCAGACTCTGTAAATCAGCCATAGACACAAGCTGATCATCCGCCGTGTCGGCCTCAATATAGTCAAGCACCGGTCCAGTCGCTGCGATCAATGCGCGTTGCAGGTAGCCTTCGAGTTCGCGAATATTCCCGGGCCAATTCATTTGCCTGAGGCGCACGATCATGTCCGGCGTTATGGATTCAATATTCTTGCCAAGATGCCCTGCGTGTTTTTCGACCAGGAAGTTGGCCAACAAGGCAATATCGTCCCGTCGGTCACGTAGCGGCGGCAATACGATTGGGAAGCCGTTTATCCGGTATAAAAGGTCCGACCGGAATTCACCGCTATCGACCATTTGTTGCAAGTCACGGTGAGTTGCCGCGATTAACCTGACGTCTACCCGCAGTGTCTCGGTTCCCCCCAGCCGCTCAAATTCGCCCGATTGAAGCACGCGAAGAATCTTCGCCTGCACAGCGGCAGAAAGATCACCAATCTCGTCGAGAAACAGGGTTCCATTGTCCGCTATTTCAAAACGGCCTTTGCGCTGTTTCTGCGCCCCGGTATAGGCACCACTCTCATGACCAAACAATTCACTTTCAATCAATTCCACGGACAGCGCGGCACAATTAACACTGACCAGTGGCATTTCGCTGCGGTCGCTAAGCTCGTGAATTTCGCGGGCGATCAGCTCCTTGCCCGTGCCCGTTTCACCCAGTATGAGGACGGTGACATCAGTCGGCGCAACCCGACCAGCCGAGGCAAGCGCGCTCAGGAGTTGCGGGTCATTTCCGACGATCTTGTCGGGACGGCGCGCGGTCCGAACCTCGCGTTTCAGATAAAGGTTCTCATCCTCCAGCTTCTCCTTTAGCTGCTCGATTTCCACCAGCGCCTTCTGCAGTCGGGAATTTGATTCCACGCGGGCCGTCACATCCATTACGGTACCGACGATCCTGACAATTTCGCCGTCTTCGTTCAGATCCGTTGCCCAGCGGTCCTGAACGTATACTGTCGAGCCATCCGGGCGCACGACGCGATAGTCCTGCAATTGATTTTCGTTTGCGGATCCTCCGGGAAGAAGAGGCTCGTTGAACTGCAGCCGGTCTTCCGGGTGAATCCTTGCTATGGCGAGTTCCACTGTTTCGGTTCCCGGCTCGATTCCATATATTTCGCACGCTTTCCCTGACAGTTTGTAGATTCCGAATGAGTCCTGCGAAAGCGTCTCACCGGGCCTTGCCGTTTCGGAGTAACTGCCTATCTCGGCTACGCGCTGCAGGACGACTCAGTTCCGCCTCGTGTTCCTCGAGACGTCGCAAGGTTTCGATGAGGCGCAATTCATGTTCACGACGGACTGTGACGTCCTGCACGGTGCCGATCCAACGGACTACGCGGCCCTGCTTCGTCACGTTCCGATGTGAGCCCGTTCTTCGACGTGCACTGTGGTGCCGTCCGGACGGACTACCCGATACTGAGCGGTGTAGGTGGTCTTGTTTCGAACAGCCTCCCGACCAGCCTTCAGGACTCGTGTCACGATCGTCGGGATGTACACGTGACAGTGCGAGCTCCACCGATCTCCGTGCCTTGCTCGATGCCGAAAATCTGCGCGGGCCTGGTCTGAAAACTTCGACGTCCCCCACCCGTCGAGACCAGCGACTGTCCGGGCAGCGCGATCTCCGAAATACTTCCGACCTTCGCCACCTGCTGGGATCGCACCAGATCTTCTTCGCGTTCGTTGAGCTCGACGTAGTATCCTGATTCCGGTCGAGCGGTGACATCCTGCGACCACGTGCGCAAACGACCGGAGGCGCAGTTCGTCTGCGTCAAACGCAGGTCCATGCCCTTTGCCTTGCGACGTTGTTGACGACGGTTGCCATCAGGTCGAAGCAGCTCGATACTCGACCGAGCACTGGATGACGGCAAGTCGCGAAATTCGACGTCTGCGGTGATGCAAGCAGCCCGGTCCGATGCAGCTTCATCGGGAAGGATTCTGGATATGAGCGAGCGCAACGAAGTCTCTTCACCGGGCTCGAACTGGAGGGTTTCACTCGGGCCTGACGAGCCAATATGCAAAGATCGCGTACCGCGACTCGAATCGAGCGATTCCTCAGTTTGGGCCGATTCCGAAAAACTCCCTACCTGGGCTACCCGTTGCGATCTCAACCAGGTCGAGCTTTCCGTCTTCGCCTAATCTTGCGAATATACTCATCACGTTGCCAGGCAGATCCAAGCGTCTGCGCCAGGAAGCCCAGTTCGTCCATGACGCGAGGCGACCAATCTCTTTCATTCGTGAAGCGTAGCGAATGAAGCTGTTCCGACGACTCGTTTCTCGAAGGCAATCGGCGCAATTAGCAACGACTGGACGCCCTCGGCGTCACAAAACGCGCGGTTTCGACGTCATCTTCGGGGAGCTCATCGACCGATGTGAAATGGAACCTAGTCACGGACCCCGACAGAATTCGGCTCGATTTCAATCGTCAGCTTAACATCCGTCCACGACATGATGGGCCATCGCGCTCCCAGTCGTGACTGCAATAGACGGTCCTTTCGGCGACGGTCCCACCACAGCCGAACGCGATCCAATCGTAGTCTTCCCCGATCTGTCGCAGAATCTCGGTGATTCTGTTGTCCGTTTCTTCGTGGCCACCTGTCGCGAACGAATCGATATCTCAGCCAATCTGGCCTGAAAATCTTGAGCTCACTAAGATGCTGCTCGCACGCGAATTCCGTGATATCGCGGATTGAAACGACGACTCTCTGCCCTTCGGCAGCTCAATTCGGGTCAGCGAGACATCGAGACTAAGCTCGGATCCGTCCGGCGTTGATGCACCCAGTCGAATTGGATCGAGCCCTCTCGTACGCTTCCGTATATTCCCGGCTGACCGTTCCGCAGGACTGCCGTCAAACTCCCGCACAGGCGTAATCTCCCAGGGAGTTTTGCCGATGTAATCGGCCTTGGTGCCACCGAATAATTCGAGCATGGCAGCATTGCACTCGATGACTGTCTCGCCCTCGAGCACTGCTATGGCGCGCTGATCGCGATCGAACAGCGTTCGATACAAATCAGCGTTATCCAGGCGCAGTTCACGGCCGACCGGTTTCGCTCGCCCGTCTCCAAATTTCTCGGATTTCTTCGGTTCTGGCATTGTTGGCCCACGATCCGTGATGCTCGTACAACTATTATCACAAGATCCCCACATCTGCGAGCCGCGTCCAGTTTGAACGATAGTCGATACCTGACCTCACGGATGCAGAAACCGGCTGGCTATGTATAATCCACGACCCTGAACGCGGCGAAACCGGTGCGACTGGCGACCGGCATCCGACTCCTTAAGATTCAAAGAGATCCATTATGACGACCACGCTTAATTCGCTTCAGGAATGGGTAGATTCCGTTGCAGAACTTACACAGCCTGACGACATCCACTGGTGCGACGGCAGCGACGCTGAAAACGACCGGCTAGTCGAAGAAATGTGTGCGAGCGGAATATTGACTCGATTGAACGACGAGGCGTTTCCAGACTGCTACCTGCACCTTTCCGACCCTTCTGATGTCGCGCGGGTCGAGCATCTCACTTTCGTGTGCACGTCGGCGCGTGACGATGCCGGACCCAATAACAACTGGATGGCGCCGGACGATGCCCATACGAAAATTGACGCTCTATTCGCAGGCGCCATGCAGGGTCGGACGATGTATGTTGTACCGTATTGCATGGGTCCGATTGACTCGCCCTATGCGAGACTCGGCGTGGAGATAACAGACAGTCCTTACGTTGTTGTGAATATGCGCCTCATGACGCGCATGGGTAAATCTGCCCTGGAACGAATCGAAAAGGAAGGATCCTTTGTCAAAGGCCTCCATTCGACAGGCGACCTGGATCCTGAGCGTCGTTTTATCATGCATTTCCCGGAGGAATTGTCGATCAAGAGTATCGGCTCCGGTTACGGCGGCAATGCGTTACTCGGAAAAAAATGTCACGCGTTGCGAATTGCGAGCTACCAGGCCCGGACCGAGGGCTGGCTTGCCGAGCACATGTTGATAGTCGGCATAGAAAACCCGGAGGGCGAGACACACTATATTGCCTGTGCATTTCCGTCCGCCTGCGGCAAGACCAATCTCGCCATGCTGATTCCCCCGGAGTCACATAAAGGCTGGAAGGTCTGGACACTGGGCGATGATATTGCCTGGCTGCATCTGGATGATGACGGAAAACTGCGCGCGATCAATCCGGAAGCAGGCTATTTCGGCGTGGTGCCTGGCACGAACGAAAAGACCAATAAGAACGCGTTCGATATGATCCATCGCGATACAATTTTTACAAACGTCGGCACGACCGCAGATAACGAACCCTGGTGGGAAGATAAGAAGAGCGGTTCTCCGAGTACCGACTGGCGCGGGCAACGCTATGCTGCGGAAAACGGCCCCGCGGCACATCCGAATTCACGATTCACGGTAGCGGCGACGAATAACGCCTCTTACTCCAGTCTCGCCGAGGCACCTGAGGGTGTGCCCATTTCGGCCCTCGTTTTTGGCGGGCGCCGCAAAGAGCTTGCACCGTTGGTTTACGAGGCAAAAGACTGGAATCACGGCGTTCTCGTCGGGGCAGGTGTCGCATCCGAAACGACGGCCGCGAATATTGGCGAAGTCGGCGTAGTCCGCCGGGACCCGATGGCCATGAAGCCGTTTTGTGGTTACAACTTTGCCGACTACTGGAGCCACTGGCTGTCGTTTAGCGATCGCTCCGACAGCCTGCCCCGAATTTTTCACGTTAACTGGTTCCGCCAGGACGGCGACGGTAAATTCTTGTGGCCCGGATTCGGTGAGAACCTGCGGGTCCTTCGCTGGATCATCGACCGGTGCGAGAATCGAGCTGACGCACGGACGACACCAATCGGATATTTACCCAAGCCATCGGATATCGACACCACTGGCCTGGAGGTCTCTGCCGAGACGATGGACGCGCTGTTATCGGTGAACCTGGACGCGTGGCGCGAGGAGATGGATTCCGTTGGCGAATACCTGGATAGCTACGGGGAACGGCTGCCCGAGGCACTGAAAAAAGAGCAGGAAGAAGTGCTTGCCGAGCTGCTAAAGGCCGGTTGAACAAGACGACATTGTTCCGCGTCTAGTCTTCGCAGCTGAAATGGATCGCCAACGACGTGCCAGGTTTTGCCGCGCGCCCCAGGCCAATGATGCCTTCACCTGACAGTTCAGAGCTGTCGCGACGAACGAAAATTTCATCGCCGCGCGCGGTTTCGAGAAACGTACCATTGGTACTTTGATCGATCAGGATAAACTTGCCACGACGCATTTCGACTCTCGCGTGGATACGGGAAATCAGGTTGCCCTTGACCACCAGGTCATTCTCATCGGCGCGTCCCATATTGATATTCTTGCGCGTTTCGTCGACCACCACCCTTGTGTCACGCAGGGTCAGAACCAGTTTCTTCGGACCCTGGGATTTTGATTCCCAATCGATCGTCGGCAACATGCTGGTGGCCTCTTCCGGTTGCCAAAGCAGTTCGAACAAAGCGACCTCGTCGATCCGGCCCCGGACTGTTGCGACATCGATTTGGCGGGTTTGCGATCTCCATTCCTCGCTCATCTGATCAACCGTTGTCCCCGATATGATCACCTGTTTGGACTTGGCCTGCGAGGTCATTCGATTCGCCGTATGCACCGCGGCGCCAAAAATGTCGTTCTGTTCCTGCACGACGGGGCCGAAGTGACAGCCGATGCGAATGGAGACTCTTATTTCGTCGTCGCCCAGGCTTATGCGTTTTTGCATCTGGCTGGCGGCACCCATCGCGTCGTCGACGGTTGGGAACGTCGACATGACTTCATCGCCAATAGTCTTTATGACCGTGCCATTAAACTGATGGGTGGAGTCTTTCATGATGTCGAGGCAGCGGGCGACGGTCTCGCTGGCCTTCGTGTCACCGAATTTATCGTACAGCTGGGTGCTGCCGACAACATCGGCGAACAGAATCGCGACTTCCAGGTCTTTGGCCATCCCGTAGTTACCCTGTGAATTCCCAGCCGAAACGCCGGCCGGACCGGCGATTATAAGCGCTAACACCCTGATTATCAGTACATTATGTCTTATTACCGCTGCTAATGTACATTATGCATTTATTAGGCAAGCCACTAAATTCATAGCATTTTTCTTATCTACTTTTCAGCGACAATATACGCTATCCACGCCAGATCTGCCTCTCCCTTCGCATCAGGTGTGAATTCGCCGTTGCCGTCGCCGTCCTCATCCTCGCCTTCCCAGTACAGCGTCGACTTGCGAAAACCTGCCTCGGCGAGAATTTCTCGTATCTCCGGTGCGGACCAAAGACGCCATTCATAGGTGAATGCCTTCTTGATTTTTGAACCGTCGGGAAAGCGAAAATGTATGTGACAGCGAATATAGTGGGTCACAGGGTGGAACTCGGCCTGGTGCCAGATGTAAGTAAATCCTTTGTGTTTGGTTTTCTCTTTCGTTTCTTCCTGCGCCTCCGGGCCACCAAACATGTCAACAAAGAATACGCCATCGTCTTTCAGGCCTGCATACGCCTTTTTGAAATAGTTACGTAACTGATCGCGGGTATTAAAAATGAAAAAACTGAAGTTAAATGCCGCAAGAATATCCACAGCCGGGGCATCAACGGTCATCACGTCGGATTCGATCAGGCGGACTCGTGCCTGATCCGCGGACGACAAGCGACTGACCCGGTTCGCCCGCCCCCACTCCAGGACCGACGGCTCTATATCGACACCGATAGCCTGAAAAGCTTCCCCTTGCTTGACCCATTCGCACGAAGCACTTGCGGTCCCACAGAAATCCTCGCGAAAAAGATGGGCGGTACGACCACTAATCTCTTTGAACGTCTTCTGCAGGAACTCCACTTCATGCTCGACGTTTTGTACAGATTTCTCGTACAGATCATGGATATCAGCCTGCTCGGCCATCGTTTTGTGACTGGTTGCGGGTTTGGCACTCATTGGCTTACGGGTCTCATCAGGTTTATGTGGGCAGCGCGCATTGTAGCGGTATGACGAACAACAATCACCGTTCGTGGCTTAAGAAATCGCGGCTAAAGCCGCTCGCACGGTGCTCAAAGATCTGGGAGCGCATTAGTTCGCGAAATGCTCAATAGAATCGTGGGAGCGGCTGCAGCCGCGATTGTCTATGCCGCAGCTGGCAACTTGTTGAGTGCCGCTTGCAGCACCTCGACGCCGGCGTCGGCGGCATGAGAATTCTCGCTCAGGTGCCGTCGCCAGGCGCGTGCGCCCGGTTGGCCTGCAAAAAGGCCGAGCATGTGACGCGTCACGTGCTTCAGCTGCGCGCCCTCTGCCAATTCCTTTTCGACGTAAGGCAACATGTCCAGGACAAGCTGCTGGCGGTTTTTCGGCGCGTGACCCGCGCCAAATTCGTGCTCGAGTTCCGTCAGTAGCCATGGCTGGTGATAGGCCTGACGACCGATCATTACGCCGTCAACGTTAGCCAGGTGCTCATGACACTGGGCGACCGACCCAATGCCACCATTCAGAATAATTCTTAACCCGGGTAGTTCCTGCTTGAGGCGGTAGACGCGCTCGTAATTAAGCGGCGGAACAGTACGATTCTCTTTCGGGCTCAAGCCCTCGAGAATGGCTATCCGGGCGTGTACGACGAAAGTTTCGCAACCGGCAGCCGCAGTGGTATCAACGAAATTTCGTAGAAACTCATCGCTATCTGAATCGTCAATTCCAATACGGGTCTTGATCGTAATGGGTACGTCACACACACCGCGCATCGCTCGGACGCAATCCGCGACCAGGGCAGGATTCGACATGAGGCAGGCACCAAACTGCCCACTCTGCACCCGATCGCTCGGACAGCCGACATTGATATTAATCTCGTCATAGCCCTCGGCCGCACCCATCTGCGCTGCATCCGCCATTAGCGCCGGATCGCTACCCCCGATCTGCAAGGCAACCGGGTGTTCCGTGTCATCAAATCGCAGCAGTTTTTGCGCATCGCCATGCTTGAGTGCAGCGGCCGTCAACATCTCGGTATACAGACCGACTGACGGACTCAAGGCGCGCATGAAATAGCGACAATGGCGATCTGTCCAATCCATCATTGGGGCTACATTTATTTTGTTTTTCATAAGATTACGTTACTTTCTTACAATTGTTTCTGCAGACGAAAGATTCTGCGTGAAAACCGTCACCCCGTGCCGAGGTCGCAATTGTACTATTTGCGACGCAAGAAGCTGCACGCAGCGATTCAGGCAGACGCCGTACCATCACCTCGTAACCAACCCCTGAAGTGCGCAGCTCAATTCCTTTCCTGGTCAAAGTTGTATGATGACGAACAATGAGCAACGTCACGAAAGGCCTTGGCCAATATCGACTGTTTTCCCTGTTTGGCTTCGAGGTCAAACTCGATCTAAGCTGGCTGTTGCTTGCGTTGCTCATCACCTGGTCTCTCGGAGCAGGCGTATTTCCAGTCGAGTATCCGGATCTGCCAACACGCGTGTACGCATGGATGGGTATTGCCTGCGCGATAGGCGTGTTCTTTTCGATCGTATTTCACGAGTTCGCCCATTCGTTTGTCGCGCGCCAGTTCGGCATGCCGATAAAAGGGATCACGCTGTTCATATTCGGCGGCATTGCCGAAATGGAAAAAGAACCACCAAGCCCCAGGTCCGAGTTTCTGATGGCTGCCGCCGGTCCGCTGGCGAGCTTTCTGCTTGCATTCCTGTTTTACGAAATCGAGTCGCTCGCCGTCGCACGAGCATGGCCGGTTTCCTTTGTCGGCGTGCTCGACAAACTTGCCTACATCAATGTTGTCGTTGCGATCTTCAACCTGGTTCCGGCCTTTCCACTCGATGGTGGCCGCATGTTTCGTGCGGCTCTGTGGAAGTGGAAAAATGACATGCGCGCCGCAACCCAGATCTCAAGCCGGATTGGCACCGGATTCGGTCTGGCACTGATGATCTTGGGAGGCATTGCCGTCATTCAAGGCAATTTCATTGGCGGCATGTGGTGGTTTCTGATCGGCATGTTTCTGCGCGGCGCCGCAGCAGCCTCCTACCAACAGCTGCTCTTGCAAGAGGTTTTGCAGGGGCAGCCAGTCAGGAATTTCATGCGGCGAAATCCCGTGACTGTTCCGCCATCGATAACTGTCCAGAAATGGATCGAGGACTTTGTGTACGAGCATCATTTCAAGATGTTTCCGGTCATGTCGGATGCAGAACTTCTGGGCTGCGTCAGCATCGACAAAGTCAAGAAAATCCCCAGAACTGACTGGCCTCGCAAAAAGATTAGCGAGGTCATGGAGAAGGTATCGGAATCGAATAGCGTCCCCGCGGATGCAGATACGATGAAGGTACTCTCAACCATGATTCGGCCCGATACCGCATCCCGTTTTATGGTCGTCGAAGATGGTCGACTGGTGGGCATGATCTCGCTGAAAGATCTGCTGGAGCTCATCGCGCTGAAGCTGGAAATCGAGCCTACCGGCAAATGAACTGCCATTGCAGACGAAGTTCGAGACCGTAGGCCTTTTGCATTGTAAATGCCGGCCAGAATTGGGCGGCACCCCGGGATCGCGACGCCGAATATAGCTGTAGGGTCGAATCACGGTCGAGGTTCGCTACACATCAACAAACAACGCAAATAGCGGGTCGATTTTCTGTGCGGCATCACTCGACGAACTGCCCGTCATGGTTGTCTATCGGGAGGACGGCAAAGTGAAATCGCGGGCGCAGCTCAAAGATTATCGAATAGACGAACACAGGCCGTCCGAATGCGTGTTCTTCTCCGGCGCACCGTATTCACACGAACAAGACTTTGGGCGCAGTTAGCGCTTGACCTCGGGACGCTGACGAATCATTGCAATCGGTTGGGTATCACCTTGTCGAAATAGCAGCGTTGGCCATCGTCAAGAAGAATCGAGTCGTATTGTCCCAGGCCGCCATCATCAGCAACCATGACGAAGGAAATAGCGGTTGCGTCATCAAGGCCTGGACAGGCCGGCGAAAATGATGTGCGCCAACCGACGCCAGTCGCATTAAATAGCAGCAGCACTTCGTCGCTTTCCGGCCGCCAGGATTCGAAGCTGCCTTCAGGCACCAGGCGACTTGCCTGTTCGGCAGCATCCTGGATCGATGGCCTCCCTTCGGCGCTTCGCAGCAGCCTGGCCGCCTGCTCTTCTCCGATTTCCTGAATCTCGATATCCCATTCCACAAAATTACCCACGACCACGACCTGGAACGTGCCGTCATTTTCAAACACTTTGAGCCCGCTACCCGTCCCCTTGATCTCGGCGACCATACCGACGAAGTCACCAGTCGACTCATCGTATAAGCGAATCTCAATACTCGCCAGCAACGGAAACTCACTGCGCGCGGTCCAATCCAGTGTCCACGGTCCGTCCACGGTAAACGCGGATGGCCTGCCGCTGTTTTTCCCGCTCAACTCTTGAGCGTCCGCAATCACCATAGATCCAAACAGCAGGATTGAGGTCACTAGCATTGCTGAAACGGGCGTCTTCATTACTCCAACCTCATAGCATTGTATCGATTTCAGGACTGTCTGAATCTGAATGTCATTCACATCACGTGCACGAATCTCGCAAATTCATAATACAGCGGGCCGACATTCAGGTGAGTACGTAATTGCGCCTATCAGCGCGATCATACTTGGCGTTACGCCACGTAGATTCCGCAAATCAAATCAAATCCGACATGATCAGCGTCCCCGTTATTTTTTTGGTGCAGCGGCGGACCTGTTGCGTCTAAGCACGATGCGGCTTTGTTCTTTATTCGGGCGGCAATTCGGGATAGGTCTGGGACAGCATATATTCCGTCGCACGTATTACGACCCATTCTGACAACTCCACCCTGCCGCCCTTGGCGGGCATGTCCATATATCCCTTGTTCGCATGATCCGCCAATACGGCCTGCCAGAGTGACGATCGATTCGACCAGGCATCCGGATCGCCGGTTACCGGGGCACCGCTCTGCTCCCGTCTCGTGGCATGAACCACAAGCGATATAGTAGGCGGACTCCCCGGACAGAAACGATCTATCGGCCGGTGCCGCACGGTCCCCTTGTGATGCCACTCCAGGTTGGGCCATTTCCTGGTCATCTCGATTATTCGCGTCGTTCGTTTCCTGAGAGCAACTCATCAGAGACGTACTAACCAGAACGATGCAGACCAGGCGATACATACAAGCGTCTCCGTTAGTCTCTCGAACAACGAGGCGCTGTATTTGCTGGTTCCGGCGGCAGCTCAATTGGCCGCTCCGGCGGCAGTTCTGGCGCCGGCTCTGGCTGCTCAACGGGCCCACCAGGTGGAATATCGACCGGCGCTTGCTCGGGTGGCATCTCGATTGGGTTATCCGGCGGGATATCCGGCGCGCCATTACTCATTTGGTTCTCCAACGGACAAAGTCCTTTTCGCAAATGGTTTCATCGGTCCAAATCCTGCTGGAGGTTGATTTCCGAATTGGCAAGTATTGCGAGCAGTACGTTCAGGCGATCGCCGCGGCGCTGCTTGATATCGATTAGCGCCTCGTCATCGTCCTGCAACAACAGCAATGCTGCCTCGAGTTCTTCGACCGCTGCCTTCATTGACAGGATTTCGAGGCTCGCGTGATCCTGAATCCCTGGAAACAGTCGAATGACGTCCTCATGTGTGGCGATCCTACCCATATGATGAATCTACCACCGCAGTTACCCCCCGCGATATCAGGGCTTGTACAGATTCGGGTGTTGCAAGAGGCCTTTTTTGATCGAACAACACTGCACGCGCCAACGTGAATGCGTTCGCCAGAGTCGAAACCGGGCGACTATACGTCCAGCGTGCTACGTAAATGTTCGTATCGTGATCGAAGATCCGGGGCGCTAGATTGGTCGAATCAGCTTCAGGTTGATTCGTCATGACGCGGTCGATTAATCATGAGCCGTAGTATCTTCAACGAGAAAGCCGCGACGATATTGCGAGATTGCGCAGAATTGCTGCGACAGCAGGACGCAAATCCGTTTCGCGTCAATGCATACCTCCGTGCAGCACAGACGCTCGAAGCCCTGCCTGAGGACGCCAGCAAGATTTTGAGTGACAAGGGAATCGATGGCCTTATTGCGCTACCAACAATCGGGCGTGGCCTGGCCGCATCGATTTCCGAGATTGCCCAGTCTGGTCGCTTATCCCAACTGGATCGATTACGCGGGTCTGCCGTTCCCGAAAAACTGTTCCAAACAGTGCCTGGAATTGGCCCATCACTCGCGCACATGATCCACAATAGCCTGGATATCGAATCACTCGAAGCTCTGGAGATCGCGGCACACGATGGGCGACTGGATGCGCTGCCTGGTATCGGACCACGGCGCGCTGCTGCTGTCCGCTCCGGCCTTGCGTCGTTGCTTGGCCGAGCGACCACCGGGCGGCGCGCGCCTGTTGAGATGCCATCCGTGCAGATTCTGCTAGATGTCGACCGGGAATATCGGGACAAAGCTGCTGCCGGTAGCTTGCCACTCATAGCGCCCCGACGATTCAATCCGGAGGGCCAGGCATGGCTGCCAGTACTGCATACGGAACACCAGGGCTGGCACTTCACAGGACTATTCTCGAATACCGCGCGGGCGCACGAACTGAATCGAACCGACGACTGGGTCGTACTCTATTTCTACGATGACGACCATCGCGAAGGCCAGTGCACAGTTGTCACAGAATTCCGCGGACCTTTGCAAGGCAGGCGCGTTGTGCGTGGACGCGAGACCGAATGCCAGCAGCTACTGCTACAAGACTAACCGATGACTGACCGAGGCTTGTAGGAACCTTTAGGAAGAGCAATGACAGACTATTCGACTTTACGTCAGCAGATGGTAGAGAACCAGATCGAAGCTCGTGGTGTGCGCTCCGAGAATATCCTGCATGCCATGCGCAAAGTACCGCGGGAGTTATTTATTCCTGACAACGTGCGCGAATTTGCCTACGAAGATACGCCGCTGCCAATTGCAGCGAACCAGACGATCTCGCAACCCTACATTGTTGCATTCATGACTGAAGGCCTTGCGCTGACCGGCGGGGAAAAAGTCCTCGAAATTGGCACGGGCTCCGGTTACGCAGCGGCTGTGCTGGGTGAGATTGCCGGCGAAGTCCATACAATCGAGCGAATAGAGGAACTCGCTACCCGGGCTGCATCGGTACTCGCCGAGCTCGACTATGACAATGTCGACGTAATCTGTGGCGACGGCACTCTTGGTTTGCCCGATAAGGCACCATTTGACGCAATCGTTGTAGCAGCCGGTGGCCCGGCAGTACCCGAGTCGCTGAAGGACCAGCTGAAGATCGGCGGCCGCCTGGTCATCCCTGTTGGCTCTTGCCGTGGCATTCAGGAGTTGATTCGCGTCACCCGCGTCTCGAAATCTGATTACCAGCAGGAAGATCTCGCCGACGTGCGATTCGTGCCCCTGCTGGGAGAAGAAGGCTGGACACCAGAAGCGGAGCCCGTGGCCCACCCGTCACGCAAAGCTACCGCTGTTGTGCCGAGCGAACCGGAACTGACCAACGCTATCGTCAGCCGCTGTAATCCCTTCGATTCTCTGGAGACGGCTGACCTTGCTCCGCTTCTTGATCGCATTGGCGATGCGAACATCGTGCTTATCGGCGAAGCCAGCCACGGGACTTCGGAGTTCTACAGGATGCGCAGCCGCATTACGCGCGAACTAATTACAAAAAAGAATTTTAACTTCGTTGCAATAGAGGGCGACTGGCCCGATGCCGCCCGCATTGATCATTTTGTGCGACACTTCGATACGCTGCCATCGGAGTGGACGGCCTTTGCTCGATTCCCGACCTGGATGTGGCGCAACAATGAAGTACGGGAATTCGTCGATTGGCTGCGAATCCACAATACAGAAGAACATCCGGATCGGCGGATCGCATTCTACGGTCTTGACCTCTACAGCCTGTATAGCTCGGTTCGTTCGATTCTCAAGTACCTTGACGACGTCGACCCGGCCACAGCGGAGATTGCTCGCAGTCGATATGGTTGTCTTACACCATGGCAAGCTGATCCCGCTACGTATGGCAAAGCAGCGCTGACCGGCACCTATCGCAGTTGTGAGCCTGACGTGGTCCGGATGTTGAGGGAACTGTCAGGCAAGCAGCATGACTACGCCCGGCACGATGGCGAGCGATTCCTTGACGCCGTGCAGAACGCCAGGCTGGTTGCCAACGCCGAGCGCTATTATCGGGTCATGTACTACGGCTCACGTGAATCCTGGAATCTCCGTGACAGCTACATGTTTGAAACACTGAAGAACCTGCGAGACTTCCACAGGCCAGACAACAAAGCGGTTGTTTGGGCGCACAACTCCCACATCGGAAACGCGGCGGCGACAGAAATGTCGAATCGTGGTGAGTACAACATCGGCCAGTTGTGTCGCGAAGAATATGGCGACAACGTCTATTCGATCGGCTTCGGGACTGACAGCGGCACGGTGGCAGCCGCATCGAATTGGGATGCATCCATGGAGATCAAAACCGTGCGGCCGGCACTGGCCGGCAGCTACGAAAAACTCTTTCATGAAACCGGTCTGCCAGGATTTATGCTGGGCCTTGCCGAATTTCAGTCTGGACAACCGGGGCAGGCGCTAATGAAGCCAAGACTTGAGCGGGCAATAGGCGTTATCTACCGGCCGGAGACAGAACTCGCAAGTCACTACTTTCATGCTGTGCTGCCAAAGCAGTTCGACGAGTATATCTGGATCGACACGACCAAAGCTGTGCAGCCATTCGAGACTGCTGAACTCGAGGGACTTCCCGACACCTACCCGTTCGGCCTATGAGCGAGTCGAACAATCCAATGGACCAGAAACTCTCCTACGTTCTGGACAAACTTCGCTGGCTGCGTGCGGAGCAAATCTGGCCCAACGGACAGCGTTATCTGTGGACCGACGCGTTTGGGGTCGTGCTCCTGGTGTCACTTTATGAAGAGTTGGACGACATTTCGTTTATTGACGAAGCTGAGCGGCTTGTCGCAGAGGTCGATCGCATACTTGGTCGACCACGCGGCATTCGTATCGGCGAGGCGCCGGACAGGGACGGGCAGTATTTTCATTACCTTGCGATGTGGCTTTATGCGCTCGCCGTCCTGGGACGTCATCTCCCCAACTACCGAGAGGAAGGTATTGCGCTTGTCCGTCAGATTCATGAGCCGTTCCTCATACCCGGACGTGGAATTATCTGGAAAATGCAGGAGGATTTGAGCGGTCCCTACGCCGATACCGGCCTCGGCGCGCTGGATGCCTTCGATGGCTATATCTCATATCGAATGCTCGGTGAGGACGCGTTGGCACCCGAGATCGCCGATATGCGGGGCCTGATCGAGAAACACAACCCGGATCTGTATATCACGCAGGACTTGGGTCTCGGCATGATGCTCTGGCTCAGCCATTTTTTCCCGTCAGAACAATGGGCAATCGTGCAAAGGCGGCGTTGCCTCGAGATGCTTGATAGCATGTGGCGACCGGAAGGCTATTTCTGTAGAGAACCCTACCTGCCGCAAACGAGATTTGCGTTTACTAATTACGGGGTCTCGGTGGGTTTGCAGTCCGTAGCGCAAATGCAAACGCGTGTTCGCAAGCTAAACGACTATTTCGAGACCTATCGTGCTGGCGACGAATACGATCAGGCCGCGATCACCCATGTCATGGCATGCACCTCCCATTTTCCGGGTTGTTTGCTTCGTTAGGCAGGCGTCTTGTGTTTACTTTATTGCCACACGAAGGGTAACTGTGCATATTGAGCAGCGGCCTGGCCTGTGGGATTCAGTAACGAAGGATCGAAAGTGTAGTTGCATGTGTGCCTAATGTTGTTGCCTGGGCTCGCCAGAGTCCATCAATACTGCATTAGTGATCTGCTTTGGCACGACCAGGCTCTCCGAAACGGATTGCAGCAGGGTGACGTGACGCATAGACAGGGCATTGCTTGGTCTGCAGAATCTCCGGTCTTCTAAACAGCGACACCATGATTTTGATCCGGTCGGTACTTGTCAAATGAAATCTTCGAATAACCTAATCGACAGTCACCGCGAAACGTTGCCTGACGCTCGCCAGGCCGGCGTCTGCCTGCATATGACGTCACTTCCAGGCGACTACGGCATTGGAGAGATCGGAGACGCGGCCCGGGACTTTATTGACCTGATGGTCAGGATGAATCTGCGCGTCTGGCAATTTCTGCCCATCGGCGCCACGGCCTATGGGGACTCTCCGTATCAACCGCTGTCGACTTTTGCCTACAACGAACTTCTTCTGGATACGCCGACGCTTATCCGTGCCGGTGTCGTGACCTCAAACGAGGCCGATAGCCTTATTCACCTGCCCAGGACGACTGTTGACTATGGTGAGCTGATTGCGAAAAAGAAGGAATTGCTCGATCGTGCTGCCGGACGTTTTTACGCCCAGGCAGACGCAGAGATACGCGCCGACTTCGATGATTTTTTGGAAACCAACGATACGGCATGGCTGCATGACTATGCCTTGTTTCGCATCCTGAAGAGCCGGCACGATGAGCGACCCTGGACAGCGTGGGCGCCCAAGTTCGCGCATCGTGACAGAGTTGCGCTGCGCGATGTAGAGTCTCGTGCCGCCACTGAAATCGAGAAGGTTAAGATCATCCAGTTCATGTTTCATCGCCAGTGGCGCCGATTACATGAGTACGCCCGTGAGCGAGGTGTTTTGCTGTTCGGTGATATGCCGATCTACATTTCCCTGGATAGCTCGGATGCGTGGGCCAATCGTGAAATCCTGAGTCTGAACCGCGACGGCAAACCGACGCATGTAGCCGGAGTTCCCCCGGACTACTTCAGCGAAGACGGACAGCTTTGGGGAAATCCCGTTTATGACTGGCATGTGCACGCCGCTAACGACTATGAATGGTGGATTGAACGACTGAGGAAGAATGTTGAGCTTGCGGATATTGTGCGCATTGACCACTTTCGCGGCTTCGACGCCTACTGGTCAGTGCCTGCTGAATCAGAAACAGCACGTGTCGGCGAATGGCGACCTGGACCCGGGCACGCGCTGTTCGATGCGGTACGGCGCAAGCTGGGAGACATACCGATCGTCGCCGAAAATCTGGGTGTCATTACACCGGAGGTCGAGAAACTGCGCGAGCAATATGGCATTCCGGGCATGCGCGTGCTGCAGTTTGATGTCAGCGACGAGCACTTTGATATTGGCGACATCGTTGAAAATTGCGTTTGTTACACCGGAACGCATGACAATGACACTACCATCGGGTGGTTCCATGGCAGTCCGGACGACATACGCAGCCCGGAACAGATTGCCGAAACACAGCAGCGGGTTCTCGATATCTCAAACGGCAACCCGGAGACGATTGGTACGGATCTCATTCGTCTTGCATTCTCGTCACGCGCGCGTCTCGCGATTGCCCCACTGCAGGACTACCTCGGACTTGGGTCCGAAGCTCGCCTGAATACACCGGGAACACTGGACAACAACTGGCGCTGGCGGACGACGTCGGAACAACTGACACCGGCGCTTATGGACTCTATCGGAGAAATGGTTGCAGCCTCCGGACGCAGCATTGCCGACTAGCGCGGATGCTGCTGCTTCGGCAGCCGGCTGTGTTTTTCGGCAACACGGTGAGGGAACGCAAGATGATCGTGCTAGTGTCACAAAAAAAGGGGAGAATTATCGATGATGACTGCCAGCAACAAGATAATTGAGGTCCCGGAAAGTGGCGATATCGTCGTAGACGCGCGCTTCGTCAGTCGCTTAACCCGCGATACGCTGGCGCTCATCCTTGCCGGTGGCCAGGGGTCGCGATTACACGAGCTAACCAATTGGCGCGCAAAACCGGCACTCTACTTTGGCGGTAAATTTCGCATCATCGATTTCCCGCTTTCCAATTGCATCAATTCCGGCATACGGCGCGTCGGCGTAATGACTCAATACAAGGCCCATTCGCTGATTCGACACCTTGTTAACGGCTGGTCCCGGTTTCAGGCTGGTAGCAGGGAGTTCGTGGAAATTCTCCCGGCCTCGCAGCGCGTTGGCGGTGAGTGGTATCGGGGCACAGCCGATGCCGTCTACCAGAATATCGATATCATCCGGACTCATAATCCACGTTTCGTCCTGATTCTTGCCGGAGATCATATTTACAAGATGGACTACGGTCCATTCCTCGCGGAACATGTCGAAAAACTTGCTGATATGACGGTTTGCTGCCTGGAAGTCCCGATCGAAGAAGCAGCGGGAACGTTCGGTGTCATGACTGTGGATGAAGACGGCAGGATCATCGCATTTGACGAGAAGCCGGAAAATCCAGCGCCAATTCCGGGTCGCGACGATGTCTGCCTGGCATCAATGGGCAATTATGTGTTCAACACCGGTTTTCTCTTCGAACAGTTGATCAGAGACGCAGACACGCCCGGCACAAAGCACGACTTCGGCGGAAATATCATTCCGTCAATCATTCAGGATTACCGCGTGTTTGCCTATCCATTTCGGCACGCGATGACCGGGGAGCAAGCCTACTGGCGCGACGTCGGCACGTTAGACGCGTTCTGGGAAGCGAACATGGAACTCGTTGGGGTCTCACCACAGCTGAATCTGTATGACCATGAATGGCCGATTCACACGCACCAGGCGCAGTTGCCGCCGGCCAAGTTCGTGTTCGATGAGCCCGACCGGCGCGGTGTCGCTATCGACTCAATGGTTTCCGGCGGGTGCGTGATTTCCGGGGCCAAGATAAAGGACTCCCTGATTTTCTCGGATTGCAGGGTCCGATCGCATAGCGAGGTGACGGCTTCGGTCATACTTCCCGAAACCCGCATAGGGCGGAACTGCAGAATCTACCGCACGATTATCGATCGCGGCGCGGTTATTGCCACAGGCAGCGTTATTGGCGAGGATGCGGATGCCGATCGTGAGCGCGGCTTCCGGGTAACAGAGAGCGGTCTGACTCTCGTTACTCCGGAAATGCTCGGACAGAACCTGCACTTCACCCGATAAATCAGGAGTGCACACATAGACGGTCAGCGAACATTCCTGGTTGCCGCGAAAAACGGCGCACTACCGAAGGGTAGTGTTGGCGGCGTCGGCGACGTCATCCGCGACCGGGCAGCTGCTGCTCGCTTTACCCGCGCTGCAGCAGCGGAACGCTACACAGGGATCCTGTATGACTGATGTGTCTGCAGATTCTGAAAACCTCAGGGATCAGATAAACGCGGTTGTTGACGGTAGTCACAACAATCCTTTTGCGCTACTGGGTCTGCATGCTGCCGGCAGTCAGCGTATCGTGCGCACCTTTCAGCCCCAGGCGCAATCGGTATCGATTATCGGCGCGAACGGCGACGAGCTTGCGTCGATGGAACGGGTCAATGCGAAGGGCTTCTTCGCGGCAATGATGCCACCAAGGAAGCGTCGCTATCGATTACGGATCACCACCGCTTCAGGACATCAATACGAAATCGAGGATCCTTACCGTTTTCCAGTGTCTTTGGGTGAAATGGACCTGTATCTGCTCGGCGAAGGATCACATCAGAAAATATATTCGACGCTGGGAGCACATAGTCAGACCATCCTGGGCGTTGCAGGAACGCGTTTTGCAGTCTGGGCGCCAAACGCATCGAGAGTGAGCGTCGTAGGCGATTTCAACGACTGGGACGGGCGCCGGCATGTCATGCGCCTGCACCCCGCCAACGGCATTTGGGAGATCTTTGTCCCGGACGTGAAGCCCGGTGCGAAGTACAAGTTTGAGTTGACGGATGGCCGCGGCAAACTGCTGCCGCTGAAAAGCGACCCGTTCGCACGCTACTGCGAACCGCCTCCGGGTAACGCATCAATCGTCTATCAGGATCGCTATAGCTGGAAAGACGACAAATGGATGGCAATGCGAGATTCGGAACCGCACCTCGATACGCCGATCAGCATTTACGAAGTACACCTTGGTTCCTGGAAACGAAAGCCCGACCAGTCAGGTAGTCCGCTGACCTATCGCGAACTCGCAGACGAGCTTGTAGGTTATGTCTGCGAGATGGGGTTTACGCACGTCGAACTGCTGCCTGTCACGGAACATCCATTCGATGGTTCCTGGGGCTATCAGCCGATCGGCATGTTTGCCCCAACGCAACGATTCGGAGAGCCTGACGATTTTCGATACTTGGTGGACCAGTGTCATCTGGCAGGTATCAGCGTCATCGTGGACTGGGTCCCTGCTCACTTTCCCGGTGATGAACACGGACTGTGGCGCTTTGATGGAACGGCACTGTTTGAGCATGAGGACCCACGCAAGGGAGCGCATGCCGAATGGGGCACGCTCGTCTACAACTACGGCCGTCGCGAAGTTATCAATTATCTGCTTGGTAGTGCACTCTACTGGGTCGATGAATTCCATATCGATTCGCTGCGTGTGGACGCAGTTGCATCAATGCTTTATCTCGACTACTCGCGTGCAACGGGTGAATGGATTCCCAACGAATTCGGCGGCAACGAAAACCTCGAGGCTGTCGCATTTTTGCGCCAGCTGAATCAACTGGTGCACGCACACGGTGCGACGACTTTTGCCGAGGAGTCGACCGCCTGGCCGGGCGTATCTCATCCAACCTACTCCGGTGGCCTTGGGTTCACTTTCAAATGGAACATGGGCTGGATGAACGACACGCTCGAATATATGCATGAAGAGCCGGTTCACAGGAAGCATCATCATGACAAGATGACATTTGGTCTCGTCTATGCGTTTAACGAGAATTTCGTGTTGCCGTTATCCCATGATGAAGTGGTTCACGGTAAGGGCTCGATGATTGGAAAAATGCCTGGAGACGACTGGCAGAGATTTGCGAATCTGCGGGCCTACTACGGGTTCATGTTCTGCCATCCCGGAAAGAAGCTGCTGTTTATGGGTGCAGAGTTTGCACAGCCTGGAGAGTGGGATCACGACCGTTCGCTGGATTGGCACCTGCTTGGCTACCCACCCCACAGCGGCGTGCAAAAACTGGTACGCGACCTCAACCGACTCTATCGCGAAACACCTGCACTCCATCAGATCGACTTCAAGGAGGAGGGGTTTGAATGGATCGACCGGGAGGACAGGGATAGCAGCGTGTATTCCTGGCTTCGCCGGGACCGCAACGGCAATATTGTGGTCTGCGTTACAAATTTCACGCCGGTAATCCGCTACGATTATCATATTGGAGTGCCCACAGCAGGTATTTTCAAAGAAGTTATCAACACCGACTCTGCGGAGTATGGTGGCGGCAATCAGGGAAATGCGGGCAAAACCACGGCAGAACATCGAGCTGCCAATGGGCGGCCATATTCCCTGCGACTGACGCTACCGCCGTTGTCAACACTGATTCTCAGGCCAGCCGCTAAAGGCGGCCATGCGCACGGAGACTGATCGATGGCAGTTCGTTCCAAGAAAACGAAGGGGAAAGGCGAAATAGAGCTACTTGACGCCCCGCCCCTGCCCATGACAGCCGACGCGATCCTGGCCGATCTAACGCACTACTTTGGACGCATGCTCGGCCGGCGAACAATCGATACCCGTTCGCCATTCCTGTATCAGTCCGTTGTTTATGCAGCGCGCGACCGGCTCATGGAGCGCTGGAGCAACACGCAACAGGCAAAGGAACGAGATGATGGTCGTCGCGTCTGCTATCTGTCGCTTGAATTCCTGATGGGACGACTTCTCAGTAACGCGCTGCTGAGTCTCGGCATCGAGGGTGAGACAAAGGCAGCGCTACATCGGCTAGGTGTGAAACTTGAGGAAGTCCTGGCGCAGGAAAGGGATGCCGGTCTCGGCAATGGGGGCCTGGGTCGGCTAGCCGCCTGCTTTCTCGACAGTTGCGCCACGCTAAAATATCCGGTGATGGGTTATGGGCTGCGGTATCACTACGGGATGTTTAATCAGCGAATTCATAATGGATACCAGGTCGAAGAGCCGGATTCATGGCTAACCGAGGGGTTTCCCTGGGAAATTGAGCGGATCGAATTCGCGCAAACAGTAAAGTTCGGCGGAAGAACGGCAATGACACGGGATCGCCGCGGAAGTGTGCGTTATGCATGGCTGGATACAGAAGATGTACTGGCAATCCCGTTTGACATACCCATCCCCGGCTACCAGAACGACCTCGTCAATACACTGCGACTCTGGTCCGCGGCGGCGTCATCCGGATTTGATCTGGATCAGTTCAACAAAGGCAGCTACGCGGACGCGGTCGCTGCAAAAAATGATGCAGAAAAGATCACCATGGTGCTGTATCCGAATGACGCCACGGAAATCGGCAGGGAGCTCAGATTGCGTCAGCAATACTTCCTGGCATCCGCGAGCCTGCAGGACACGTTGCGGTATTGGGAGTTCCGGCATAGCCATAACTATGCAGACTTTGCAGAAAAGAACTGTTTTCAGTTGAACGATACCCACCCCGCAATAGCCGTCCCTGAACTGATGCGCCTGTTGATTGATGAGAAAGAACTGAGCTGGGACGATGCCTGGGACGTCACAACCAAAACGATGGCGTATACCAATCACACACTTTTGCCGGAGGCATTGGAAAAATGGCCCCTGGAAATGTTCAGACGACTGCTGCCGCGCATCCTCGATATTATCTACGAGATCAATGCTCGATTTCTGACTGAAGTCAGTCAGCGCTGGCCCGGGGACAATGATCGTTTGGCGCGTATGTCACTCATTGAGGAGGGCTCGGTGCCAATGGTGCGCATGGCCTTTCTCGCGATCGCTGCGAGTTTTTCTGTCAATGGGGTCGCCGAGCTACACTCGCGATTGCTCCGGGAAGGCCTGTTCAGGGATTTTGCGGAGCTTTGGCCGGAGAAGTTCAATAATAAGACCAATGGCGTGACCCAGCGACGCTGGCTCGCGGCGTGCAATCCGAACCTGGGTGCGTTGATCTCTGAGAATATCGGCGACGGATGGATCACCGATCTGGAGCAGCTCAGCAAACTTGGGCCGCTGGCTGGAGATAAGAATCTGCAGGAGCGGTGGCGACAGGTGAAACTTGATAACAAGCGACGGCTCGCCCAGGAAATCAAGAGCCGGACGGGTATCAGTATTGGCACCGAAATGCTGTTTGACGTTCAGGTTAAGCGCATTCATGAATACAAACGGCAGCTCCTGAATTTACTACACGCCGTGCACCTGTATGACCGCATTCAACGGGGCGATGGAAACGATCTGGCGCCGCGCGCGGTCATCATCGGCGGCAAAGCAGCGCCTGGCTATGCGATGGCGAAGAGTGTCATAAAGGCCATCAATAATGTGGCCCAGATCATTAATTCGGATCCAGCCATGATTGACAGGCTCCGCCTGGTATTTTTCCCCGATTACAATGTTTCCGCCATGGAGTTGATTTGCCCTGCGGCCGATTTATCCCAGCAGATCTCGACGGCCGGAAAGGAAGCATCCGGAACCGGCAATATGAAGTTCATGATGAATGGTGCCATCACCATCGGCACTCTCGACGGGGCAAATGTTGAAATCCTGGATGCGGTCGGGGAAGACAATTTCTTTCTGTTCGGATTGACCGTCGACGAAATCAGTGCTGTGCGACATGACTATGACCCGCAGGCCATCGTCGCTTCTGATGATGATTTTTCGCGCGTCATCAAGCTCTTTCGAAGTGGGCATTTCAATCGATTCGAACCGGACGTGTTCGACGGCGTGATTCAATCGATACTCGAACCGGCCGATCCCTGGATGACGGCTGCCGATTTTCGCGCCTATGTCGATACGCAGCAGCGCGCGAATGACGCCTTTGGCGATACGGAGCGCTGGTCGGAAATGAGCATCCTCAATACCGCTTCCTCGGGCCGATTCTCTACTGATCGCACCATGCGTGAGTACAACGAGCATATCTGGCGCCTCAGTCCGATAGAACTTAATGGCAAATGATTGAAACCGGACGCCCTGTTCCGCTGGGTGCGACGTTCGATCATGATGGCGTTAATTTCGCGATCTGGTCCGGCGCCGCGGAGCGCATTGAACTGTGCCTGTTTGACCAAAACGGACACGAGTCACGGCGCTACGAACTACCTGGCCAGACTGACGGCACCTGGCACGGCTATCTGCCAGGCTGCGACGCTGGCCAGCGCTATGGCTATCGGGCCTATGGTTCTTACGACCCCGAAGCAGGACTGCGATTCAATCCGAACAAGCTGCTGATCGACCCCTATGCGCGCGCCATTGCCGGCGAATTCAGCTGGTCGCCGAACGTGTTTGATTTCATGCACAACGGCGATGAGATGCTGATGAACACGTCTGACAGTGCGCCGTTCATACCGAAGTGCGTTGTGTGCACGAACCTGGCGGGCAGGTCTCGAAAACCGGCAGTTCCGTGGTCAGAAACCATTATCTACGAGGCCAATGTGCGTGGCTATACGATGCGTCATCCCGCCGTCTCGGCCACTGAACGCGGCAAGTTCCGCGGCATGCAGAACGCAGAGATACTGGCCTATTTGAAATCGCTCGGAATCACTACCATTGAATTGATGCCGGTACATGAGTTCATTGACGAAGAAGCGCTGGTGAAACGGGGGCAGAGAAATTACTGGGGCTACAACTCGATTAACTACTTCACGCCCGCGAGCAGATATTCGATCAGCAGCCCGCGGCAGGAGTTTCGCGAAATGACCGACGCGATTCATGATGCGGGATTCGAAGTATTGATCGACGTCGTTTACAACCACACCGGAGAGACGGACAGGTTTGGACCGACGCTCAGTTTTCGCGGTATTGACAATCTCAGCTACTATCGAACGGTACCTGGTGATCCGGGCCAATACATCAATGACACGGGCTGCGGCAACACGGTCAATGCGGATCATCCACGTGTCCGGGAATTGATTCTGGACAGCCTGCGCTACTGGGCAACGGAAATGGGCGTCGACGGCTACCGTTTCGACCTTGCTACGGTCACCGCGCGAACTGCTAACGGCTTCTCGGATGAACACCCGCTGTTGCAGGCAATCGCGTCCGACAAGGTCCTGAATGGCCTGAAATTTATTGCCGAACCCTGGGACCTCGGGCCGGGTGGCTATCAGCTCGGTAAATTCCCCGCTCAATGGTCCGAATGGAACGACCAGTACCGCAATTCGGTGAGGCGATTCTGGCGTGGCGATCACGGCGAAGCGTCAGAGTTTGCAAGCCGGCTGCATGGTTCATCAGACATATTCGAACACAGCGGGCGCCGCCCGGCAGCCAGCATCAACTTTATCAGCGCCCATGATGGCTTCACGCTCGCCGATGTCGTCAGCTATGAGCAGCGACATAACGCTGCCAATGGAGAAGGCAATCGTGATGGTCATGCTCACAACTTCAGTTGCAACTACGGCATTGAAGGAAGAACAGACAGTGCAGAAGTCCTCGCTTTGCGACGAAAACAGCGGCTGAACATGCTAGCCACGCTCCTCTTATCGCAGGGGACACCCATGCTCCTTGGTGGCGATGAGTTTGGCAACTCACAGCTTGGCAATAACAACGCATATGCGCAGGACAATGAGACCGGGTGGATCGATTGGTCCGGGTTGCACGCAGATCCGGAGTTTCAGGCCCAGGTCGAGGCACTTGTAAACCTGCGACAGTCCGTGCCACTCATTCGGCAGAACCGCTATGTGCATGACGCGGACGAAATCGAGTGGTGGCATCCCGATGGCCGGGAAATGCAGGCGGAGGACTGGTCAACTAATGCCGCTTTCGCCTGGGTGCGTTACGCTACTTCAGATATGCCGAAAGACGGCACCGCTTCGATTGCCGTGCTGGTGAACTCGCTTGGAGAGAACCTCGAGTTTGTATTGCCAGATACGGCAAGAGGCGCAGAATGGGAGCTGGTATGGAGCGACAATCAACACACCAACCGGCTGAGTGGTTCGAAGTACACACTGGCCGGTCCTGGCCTTGCCGTCTTATCAGCGAATACTGGAGTTCGTCCGGGTCAGCAGAAGTGAGCCGCACCACCCTGGTCCCGGGCAAATTCCTGATGGCTTCCGGAGAAGCGAATCCCTGCTGCCAGGACGCTGCAAGCGTCGGATGTTCGCGTGAATAGAGTAAGTGTACGTATTGATCATCGGTCCACCGTGTGGGATCTAGTAACCAAAGAATGGAAATGGTAGTGACATATGAGTTTTGAGCTTCAATTTTGTGGTGCAACAGAACAGGTAACAGGATCGCTGTATGTAATTCGAGCCGCCGGCAGTACCGTTTTGCTGGAATGTGGCCTGATACAGGGCAGCCGAGCCGCCGAGGCAAAAAACGGCGACCCGTTTCCCGTCCCCGTCGATGAAATAGATGCCGTTATCCTGAGCCATGCGCATATCGATCACTCCGGACGGGTTCCACTACTGGTCAAACGAGGTTACGAAGGACCGATCTATACGCAGCGCGCCACTCGCGAGCTCTGCCAGATCATGCTGCCCGACTCGGGATATATTAATGAGAAGGACGCACAATGGGAAAACAAGAAGCGCAAGAAGAAGAAACAGACTCCGGTCGAAGCGCTTTATACGAGAGCGGACGCCGAAAACTGCCTGGGCCAGTTTCGAGGCATCAAATACGACGAAAGCGTCTCCATCGGACCTGGCCTGTCGCTGCGTTTTCATGACGCCGGCCATATCCTCGGTTCTGCGATCGTTGAACTGACACTTGACGAGGATGGACGATCTCGAACGCTGGTGTTCAGCGGCGACCTCGGGTATCGCGATGCGCCCGTCATGAATTTACCGGCCCGTTGCAGCCATGCCGATGCCGTATTGATGGAGAGCACCTACGGCGATCGCCTGCATCGCCCGTTTGCAGAAACGATTGAGGAACTGACAGACCTGTTCGAGACGGCCCGTGCCGGGCGTGGCAATGTTCTTATTCCTGCATTTACAGTTGGTCGAACGCAGGATCTGCTCTACCTGATGGCTGAGAATTTCGACCAGTGGGGGCTCGCAAACTGGCAGATATTTCTCGACAGCCCTATGGGAATAAAAGCCACTGAAACGTATGCAAAATATCGACATCTTTACGGTGCAAAACTGTTTGGACCGGATTCCCATCTTCCCGATCTGCCCAACTTTCATGCGACCCTGACAACGGAAGAATCGATGGCCATCAATTCGGTTCACTCAGGTGCCATTATTATTGCAGGCAGCGGAATGTGCAGTGGCGGCAGGATCCATCATCATCTCAAGAACAATATCTGGCGCCCCGAATGTCATCTTGCGATTGTCGGGTACCAGGCCTTTGGAACACTTGGCCGGAAGCTCGTCGATGGAGCCGACGAGATCAGGCTCTGGGGCGAAAACTACAAGGTCAGGGCAACCGTACATACGATCGGTGGGCTGTCCGCCCATGCCGATCAGGCAGATCTGCTCGACTGGTACGGCGCTTTCAAAAATGGCCCGCCAGTTTACCTTGTGCACGGAGAAGAGCATGCGCAGCAGGCGCTCGCAGCGAAATTGAGAGCGCAGTACGAATCTCCGGTGACTATTGCAACCTACATGCAAACGATTTCGATATGAAAACAGGTAACCGTCGACATGACAGACGCTAAAGATAAACTGGACGGTATACCCAGGCCACCACACCCTCTTCATCGAATCGAGCCGCTTCCATCACAGTTGGTCAAGTCGAGCATGGACGATCCCGATGCGCAGCAGAGAGTGGAAAAGCTCCTTGCTTCCGACACCTATCGCCGTGCGGATCTCGACGTCGGGTTTCTCGATCTGGACGACGTTCGCGGTGCACGTCTGCAGCTCGACTACCTGAAGCCGCAGCTGCATCTGCGGAAACAGGGAATCGAACATACGATCGTCGTCTTCGGTGGCACTCGCATCCCGGAGCCCGGCGCCGCCAGGCGGAAAGTCGAGGCATTGCAACTCGAATTGAAAAAAGGCCTCACCAGTCCCGACCTTCAGAAACGCCTGGAGATTGCAGAGAAAGTACTGGCGAAAAGCGTTTACTACGATGTCGCGCGGGAACTTGGCGCAATTGTTGGCCGCTCCGGCAGTGGCGCCGGGGATTGCCGGGTCACCCTGATGACCGGAGGTGGCCCCGGCATTATGGAGGCCGCGAACCGCGGCGCGTTCGACGCCGGCGCAAAGAGCATAGGACTCAATATCACGTTGCCCCACGAGCAGTACCCGAATCCTTACATATCCGAGGACCTCTGCTTTAGCGTGCGGTATTTTGCTATCCGGAAGCTGCATTTCCTGCTACGTGCCAGCGCTTTGGTTGCATTCCCCGGCGGATACGGAACCTTGGACGAAGTTTTCGAGACGCTGAACCTCGTACAAAGCCGCAAAATCAAGCCGTTGCCAGTGATCCTCGTCGGCGAGCGATTCTGGCGGCAGGCATTTGACCCCGAATTCCTTGTCGATGAAGGCGTTATCGACTTCGAAGATCGCGATCTATTCTGGTATGCGGAAACGGCACAGGAAATATGGGAGCAAATCAACCAATGGCATCTTGAAGCCAGCGGTTCGCTGCTGTGTGGCAGCGACGTGGAGCAATCGACCTTTGAGCGCTAGCAGGAACCGGTGGCAAGCAACCTGAGACCCATATGAACACAGCTTCCGGCCAGGCAGACATGGCGAGTCGCGACGCTCCCTGGAGTGACGCCGCGTCCAGGATCATGACCGAGCTGTCGGTAGATCCGGCGCAGGGCCTCGATTCCCGGGACGTCGCCGACAGACGTCGCGTGTACGGCGCGAACACCTTGCGGGCCGCAAAACCTCGCCACCTGTTGGCAATCGCTGCCGACCAGTTCCGGAGTTTTGTCATCCTGCTGCTCGCCGCAGCGGGTGTTCTTGCGATCCTGTTCTCGGAACACGCGGAAGGACTGGCTATCTTCGCGGTGATTGCGATAAACGGAACGATCGGTTTCGTGACCGAATGGCGCGCAACGCGCTCTATGGAGGCGCTAAAGGAACTCGGTCGTGTCGATACCGTGGTAATGCGAAACGGCGTTGTACAGCAGCTTCCGGCCGACCAGCTTGTGCCGGGCGATATCGTCATATTCGATGGCGGGGACATCGTGACGGCCGATGTTCGCCTGATTGATGCCGCCAAACTGCAGGCCGATGAATCGACGCTTACCGGCGAATCACTTCCCGTCGCCAAGGACACAGAACCGCTGGATCGCGAGACGCCCGTGATGGACCGTCGCAATATGGTGTTCAAAGGTACGGCTATTACGCGGGGCTCGGGTAAAGGCGTTATCGTCGGCATCGGGCGCAATACGGAACTTGGCCGAATCTCCGAACTGGTTATGGATGCCGGGTCGCAGCGAACACCGCTTGAGAAACGATTGGACGAACTTGGCGAGCGACTCGCCGGCGCCGTGGTCCTGATCGCTGTGTTTATCGCGATTGCCGGAATTATTGCCGGAAGAGAGATGTTTCTGGCGATCGAGGTAGCAATCGCGCTGGCCGTTGCCGCGATACCCGAGGGTCTGCCTATTGTCGCGACGATTGCGCTGGCGCGCGGCATGTGGCGAATGTCGAAACAGAACGCGTTAATCTCGCGACTATCCGCGGTCGAAACACTGGGCGCAACCAGCGTAATCCTGACAGATAAGACCGGCACCCTCACAGAAAACCGCATGACGGTGACGGCACTTCGTTTGGCGGGAACGGAAATCACGATTGACACGACCGGATTGATGTCGTCAGGCGGACTTGACGAAGAGCGCCGGGACATCGGAACCGATGCGTATAGCCTGATTGACGAACTATTGATGAATGCTGCGCTGTGCAACAACGGCTCCTTGCATGAGACGTCTGAGGGTGAAGTACACATGGTCGGTGATCCGACGGAGCTTGCGTTGCTGGTCGCCGCGTCACGTCGCGGCATACGTCGGGAAGAACTGCTTGAGCGTCAACCGGAAATCGCCGAAGTATCGTTCGATCCACGGTCGAAACTGATGGCGACACTCCACAAGCACGGCGACGACATTCTGTTTGCCGTAAAAGGCGCTCCCGAGTCCGTCATACCCGTTTGCAGCAGCATGCGAACCCTTGATGAGAAAGCGCAGCTCAGCGAGCAGGATAGGCAAGCCTGGCTCGACCAGGCCCGCGAGTTTGGGGACCGGGGCCTGCGTACGCTGGCGATCGCAACGAAGCAAGGTGACGATAAAGCTGACGATCCGTACAAAAACCTTGTCCTGCTCGGCATCGTTGCCCTCGAAGATCCGGCCCGTGCCGGCGTGAAGGATGCTATCGATCGGTGTCGCAGCGCGGGCATTTCCGTCGTGATGGTAACGGGCGATCATTTGGCGACCGCGCGGAATATTGCAATTGAAGTCGGCATCACGGATGAAACAGCCAATCCACATACTTTTATCAATGGTGATGCGCTCGATCATCTGCTTGCAGGGACCGAGCGAGATCAATTGCTTCAGGCGCGGGTCTTTTCACGCGCCACACCTGAGCAAAAGCTGAATTTGATCGATTTCTACCAGCAGCAGGGTTACATCGTTGCGATGACCGGTGATGGAGTGAACGACGCACCTGCGCTGAAAATGTCCGATATCGGCGTCGCGATGGGAATACGCGGTACGGCGGTTGCCAAGGAAGCGGCGCATATGGTTTTACGCGACGATGAGTTCAGCACAATTGTTGGTGCTGTCGCTCAAGGTCGGGCCATCTACGAGAATATCCGTAAGTTTGTCGTCTACCTGTTGTCCTGCAATATAAGCGAAGTCCTGATTGTCAGCCTTGCGACGATTGCTGGCGCGCCGTTGCCACTCTTGCCGTTGCAGATCCTGTTTCTGAATCTCGTCACCGACGTCTTTCCAGCGCTGGCGCTCGGTGTGGGTGAAGGGTCGCCATCATTAATGGCAAACAGGCCAAGGCCGGCGAAAGAGACCCTGCTCACTCGGTCCCACTGGTTACGTATTGGACTCCATGGAACGGTCATCTCGGCAACCGTCCTCGCCGCAATGGCGATTGCTTTTCTTATCCTGGATTTCGACACGGAAGAAGCCGTGACGGTATCGTTTTGCACGCTCGCCCTGGCCCAGCTCTGGCATGTATTCAACATGCGCGACAATATGCGTCATGTCATTGCTAATGAAATAACCCGGAACATCTGGATATGGATCGCAATAATTGTTTGTCTCACATTGATAGGCGTCGCTATCTACGTGCCAATGCTCAGTGAGTTAATGAATTTATCGAACCCGGGCGTCGAGGGATGGCTCGTGATATTACCCATGAGCCTGATCCCACTCGTCGTTGGGCCGCTCGTTCGTCGTATTGCAGGTCAGGATTTGACGCTGGCCAGGTCTTAAGCGCTCGCACAATCAATGCACTCTTCCGCATAAGGATGTGCAACCAGGCGGTTTCGATCGATAGCGGACCCGCAAGTAACGCAAACGCCGAATCTACCGGACTCAAGGCGAGCAAGCGCTGCAGTCACTTTCTTTAACTCTTCTCGCGCTTCGTTACCGAGCGCATCCACGACCTCCCGGTCTTCGAGTTCCTTTGCTTGTTCCTTGGAGTCGCTGTCAAGCTGGCGTCGAACGTTGGCACTGATTCGATCGAGGCGCTCAGCCAGTTCAGCTTTCTTGGCCAGCAGGCTTTGGCGCATATCATCTGTTGAGGAAGACATCATTGTCATTTCACCGCGGTTCCTGATCGTGAGACTGAGATTGATTAAATCGCAGCAGCGTATCTTCTGATATCCGCACTAACCACTACGACCGGACAAGCATGTTCGATTGAAAGCGCTCAATCTGAATCTGATGCATTTTCTAATCCTCCTACGGAAAAGATGCCTACAGTCGAATATGCGGGTAAAAACTCGCTATGCGGACAATCAAGACGTACGAATATTCAAATTCGGCAACGATTCTTGGTGCTTTCAATCGGGCGTTTTCTTGTTTCTTATATTATTAGTAACCTGGCCCATGAAAACTGGCGCTTATCGCAAGGCTTTTGTTGGTCCATGAATACGTTTAGCTGTCGGAGTTAACGGCTCCATTCGTCCTGACTCGAGACTACCATATGCAGATCGACATTATTTTTTCGAAAAGTTTCGTTAGAAATGAATTGCGGAAAATTCGATGTACGACCTGCGCATCCAGGCAAGTCAGCGCGTGGGCGACGCGACTCGTTGGTTGCGAATGAGCAGGCCAACTTCACTATCATCATGACACCCTGCCATCCTGAGGAGGCACCGGCGCCGAATTGATATTTTTTCCAAGAGCGACCACACCGTCGTACGAGAAACGTATTGAATTGGATTCGAAGACAATCGGCGCTTGGCGTAGATAACCCGGACCGGCAACGGAATCTCCTGCCGCGCAGAAGCACTTCGTTAGTTCGTACACGGCACGATGACGATGACGTGACAAAAAGAACTGGCGAGATCGACACGGCCTGAGCTATATTAATTGTCATGACAGGTACTCAGTACTCCAAGTGTACTCCGGTTGATCGAAAGCGTTTATTCGCTGTTGTCGGCCTGGTCGCGCTGCTGTGCCTGCAAATTTCAGTCGCTGGTCACCAGTTTGCGCACACGTCGGAAGATATTACGAAGTCCTGTCGAATCTGCGTCCAGCAAGACAGAAACGATGATGCCCCGCTACAACATATTGTTGAATTCACATCCTCGGATACCTGTGCTTCCAGCACCGTTTTCGAACTGACGGAAAGCGGCGTTGAGTGCCTGTCGACCTACCACGCTCGCGCACCCCCCCTCTCCTGATACCTCGTTAAATTTACGTGGCGACCGCCACTCGCCCAGCCGAATCTGAACTCCGGTTGGCATCAGGTATTCCGATGAATGGGATTTCATATGTTTTGTTTAAAGATACGTTTACGACAATTTTTTTGGATAATATTGGCGCCGACTATTGTCGGCATGACGTCAAATGCGACGCTGGCTCAGGAAGAAGCAGAAGAATACGAAGAGCACGAGATAGATGAAATTATTGTCCAGGGCGCAGCGCTTGATCGTACGGTGGAACAGCTGGCACAGCCGACGGGAATTATCGGCGGCGATGCACTTGCCAAGAAACAGTCGGCCAGCCTGGGGGAGACGATTTCGCAGGAGCTCGGGGTCAGCTCGAGTTATTTCGGCCCGGTTGCCTCGAGGCCCGTTATCCGGGGCCAGTTCGGCGAACGGGTTCGCGTCCTGTCAAATGCGCTGGATTCACTGGATGCATCCGCGCTAAGCGAAGACCACGCGGTCAGCGTCGACAGCGCTTTGGCGGAACGGATTGAAATTGTCCGCGGACCCGCAACGCTGCTGTATGGAAGTGGTGCTGCCGGCGGGTTGGTCAACGTAATCGATCGCCGCATAACCGATACACCGCTGTCGAAACCGATGATGGGAACCATCGCTCTGGGATCTGATTCGGCTACCGGTACGGCGTCGGGTGCAGGTCAGATAACCTTTGGCACGGATCGGGTTGCGGGGCATTTCGACTACTTTCGTCGCACTACGGATGACGTCGAAATACCGGGCTTTGCGGAATCAGCCACCCTGCGATCGCTCGAACTTGCCGAAAATGGCGGTGTGGCAATTGACGAGGCCTACGGGCTTGTCGATAACACGGATAGTGAGACCGAGGGCGGTGCAGCAGCAGTCACGCTCAACAACAATTCAGGCTATATAGGCTTCGCGTTAAGCCAGCACAACAGCAATTACGGCGTGCCCGGCCATGGACACGAGGACGGCGCTGTTGAGGAAGATGTCCGCATCGACCTCGAACAATCCAGGTTCGATGTTAAGGGCGAATACGAAATCGGTGAACAATCGCAGCTAAGATTCAGACTGGCGCGAAATGACTACACGCACGTGGAGCTCGAGGGCGCAGATATCGGAACGATTTTTGACGCTGAAGGCATTGACACCCGTCTTGAGTGGCGTCACGGCGAAGTCGGCCCGCTCGATGGCGCGTTGGGCGTGCAATTCAAGAAACTCGATTTTGACGCGATAGGTGACGAGGCCTTTGTGCCACAGTCGACTACGGAGCAAACCAGCGTCTTTGGTTTCGAAGAATGGTCGATAAACGATTACTGGATTCTTCAGGCGAGCGCACGGGCCGAGCGGCAGACGATCAATACGGGATCCCAGCTGACCCCGTATTCAGACAATGCGTACGGAGCTTCTGTTGGCCTTATCTGGCTAATTAATGGTGACAACAGTCTCGCCGTGAACTACGCACTGACCCAACGGCACCCAAATTCAACGGAACTGTATGCTGACGGCGCACATGTTGCTGTCAACAGGGTTGAAAAGGGTTCCGTGGTACTCGGCAACGGCATTCTGGGGGCCGAACTATCCTCCAATATCGATGTCGCATTGCGGGGTGAGAACGAAATCGTCGAGTGGGAGCTGGCGCTTTTTGTCAATGACATCGACGACTACATTCTGCTGTCACCAACGGCCGCGATCGAAGACGAACTGCAGGTTTTCGAGTATCGCCAGACCGAAGCGCGTCTGGCAGGATTCGAGGCCGAAGCACGCATCGAGCTGTTCGAGACCACTTACGGCCACTTGCATACACGGTTATTCAGTGACTACGTGAGGGGCCAGAATCGATTGGCGAATACCGATCTACCGCGCATTCCGCCACTTCGTTACGGAGCAGCACTGCACTTTTCGACCGATCGTTTCGAAGCCGCGCTGGAGGCGAGATATCACCGCAAGCAAGACCGGACGGCGCCCAATGAGCTGCCAACAGATGCCTATACGCTAGTCAGCGCAGAAGTTTCTTATCTGTGGACAGAGCCGGATGTATTCCTGTTTCTCCGCGGCAAGAATCTGACTGACGAAGACGCGCGCCAGCACACATCACCACTCAAGGAGACATTCCCACTGCCAGGTCGCTCCATTCAGATCGGCGTTCGCTACGATTTCTGAGATCAATGCCGGAATTGGTATCGGCAGTTCCATCAGTCGACAGAAACAACCTTGCCCGGGTTCAATATGTTGCGGGGATCGAGCGAACGCTTTAACGTCTTCATCAGTTCGATCTCCGCCTCGGTTCTGCTGACTGGCAACCATTCGCGCTTTTCGAGTCCGATGCCATGCTCTGCCGATATGGCGCCTCTGTACGGTATGAGTGACTCGTAAATATGCTTCTGCGCGCATTCAGCGTCAGCCGTTGAGCGATCATTGGTCAGAACGCAGATGTGAATGTTGTTGTCACCCAGATGGCCTAAGGAGACGATCCGGGCATCCTCGATGTCATTCCTGACACGCTGGGTGATGGTGTCGACGTAGTCACTCGCGGCTTCGATTGGCAAGCTGACGTCGAACAAGAACGCGTCGCGCACAACCCAGTCGACTTCGTGACGTATTGACCAGATCTCCTCGCGCTCGCTGTCTGATTTCGCGACCACGCCGTCGGCAACCAGCCCGCCCTCCATCAATTCGTACATGGCAGCCTCGAAGGCAGTGTCATCCGCACCCGGCTGCGTCCCCATGGATTCGATGATGATATAAAAAGGATACTCAGGCGCAATCGGCGCCCGCAACGATCCGATCGGCTGCACCACATGGTGCACGAAGTTATCCCACATGACCTCGAAACCGCACAACCCGCTGCCAAGGCTTTGTTTTGCGCGTTTGAGAACCGCGACGACGCTCGCGTAGTCCTTACATGCCAGGAAAGCGACGTTGTGGGTCTTGGGAAGCACGTCCAGCCGAAAAACAACGCGCGTGATCAGGCCCAGGACACCCTCAGTACCGATAAATAGCTGCTTAAGATCGAAACCGGAATTATTCTTGAGGAATCGGTTCATGGAATCGAGAATCGTGCCGTCGGCGAGCACGACTTCCAGTCCGAGCACCGAATTGCGCATCATCCCATAGCGTATGACTTTGGTTCCGCCCGCATTGGTTGCGACGTTGCCACCGACCATGCAGGTTCCACGCGCCCCGATATCGACCGGAAAGAAAAGATTCTCGTGTTCTGCCCGCTCCTGCGCCTGCTGCATGGTGACGCCGGCCTGCGCAGTCATCGTGTGCCCGGTACTATCGACCTCCTCGATCTGGTTCATTTTCTCAAATGACAAGGCGATGTCAGCCGGGGTCGTAACACATCCCTGGACCAGGTTGGTAAGCCCTCCATACGGCACAACAGTCTGTTTGTGGTCGTGACAGGCACGCATAATCTCGGAGACCTGTTGAGTCGACGATGGGCGAACGATCGCGCGCGCATGACAGGGTTGATGAGTCTCCCATTCGGTGCTGCGAACGAACCGATCGTCACCGGTCAATATATCGGTTGCCCCGACGATTTGCGCGAGTGTGTCCATGATATCCGGCATAGATGCCTATGCTATCGGCCTATGCGCCGCGCCGCCATTCGATCGCTGCTTTTTTTGCCGCGATTCTGGCCTGATTGCGATATCATTCGCGGTCGCTCAAGCCACAGACAAGACAGGAAACACCAGATGCGTGACATGCTGCAGTTCTATATCGATGGCCAGTGGGTCGACCCGGCAACGCCCAACCCTTTTCCGGTTATCAATCCCGCTACTGAAGAAATATGCGGCCGAATCAGCCTGGGATCGGCAGCTGACGTTGACAAAGCGGTTGCCGCCGCAAAGCGCGCGGGGCCGGCATTCGGCGCCAGCAGTCGGGAAGAACGAATCGCGTTGCTGGAGCGTATCCTGGAGGAATTTGCCAAGCGGCACGATGACGTCGCAACCGCCATCATGGAGGAAATGGGCGCCCCCTGGAAATTGGCCAAATACGCGCAAGCCGCGAGTGGTCCACAGCACATCCAGGCGTCCATCGATGCCTTGAAGGAAATCGAATTCGAAATACAGCATGGCACCACGCAAATCGTGAAAGAGCCTATCGGCGTATGCGCTCTCATAACCCCGTGGAACTGGCCAATAAACCAGATTGCCGTGAAAGTGGCTCCCGCTTTAGCGGCCGGGTGCACGATGGTATTGAAGCCAAGCGAGATCGCGCCGTTCGACGCAATGATTTTTGCCGAAATTCTCGATGCAGCAGGCGTTCCTGCCGGCGTTTTCAACCTGGTCAATGGCGACGGTCCGACAGTCGGTGTTGCGCTAAGCGGACATCCTGACGTCGCAATGGTTTCATTCACCGGCTCCACTCGCGCAGGTGTATCAGTCGCCCAGACGGCCGCCCCAACAGTTAAGCGTGTCGCGCAGGAATTAGGTGGGAAATCGGCAAACATCATTCTCGATGATGCAGACTTTGAGAAGGAAGTTGCTCGGGGCGCGAGCAACTGCTTCGAAAACACAGGACAGTCCTGCAACGCGCCGACACGCATGCTCGTGCCCCGAGATAAACTTGCCGACGCCGCAGCGATCGCTGCGAAGCGGGCGGCCTCGACAACACCAGGCGACCCGCAGGGAGAGGCAACTCGAATTGGCCCTGTCGTATCGGAGGCTCAATGGAACAAGATCCAGGGATTGATTCAGGCGGGTATCGATGAGGGTGCAACGCTGGTCGCGGGCGGCACCGGTCGGCCCGAGGGGTTGGAAAAAGGCTATTACGTGCGACCGACCGTATTTTCGGACGTTAGTAATGACATGACCATTGCACGTGAAGAAGTCTTTGGGCCAGTTCTGTCCATTATTCCCTATGATAGCGAGGACGACGCCGTCAACATCGCGAACGACACGCCTTATGGCCTGTCCGGCTACGTTTCATCGAAGAACCTGGATCACGCCCGCGCCATCGCGGCGCGGCTGCATACCGGTATGGTACACATCAACAATGCTTCGCTGGATGCCCAGGCGCCTTTCGGTGGCTACAAACAATCCGGTAACGGTCGCGAGTGGGGCCCGCACGGGATAGACGAGTTTCTCGAACTAAAGTCCGTCTATGGCTATCGGGACACAGGGTAGGCAAGCGCAATCCGTTCACTTTTCGCGAAGCTTGCGGCTTTCTCGCGGGCCGCGCTGGCAGGAACATAAGAAATTGAAGATTTACGGCATGATTCGGAAAACCTTTTCCGTAACCCCGACGCTGGTCGCAGCCACCCTTTTACTGGCGATGATTGCTGGCTGTTCCGACACCGCGCGCCTTGAGGCGACAGGAAAGGGCAAGATCAGAGGAATCAACGCGATCGTTGACTCTCCCGAACTCAACTTTCTGATTGAAGAGCGGTCTATTAACAGCGTTTTTTTCAAAGGAGCGGCCGGCTTCGCCGAATATGACGACCTGACCTATAACTTCAATTTTGATGGTCGTCTTAGCGCAGGTGCGGAGCTGACCCGGATAGCCTCACAGTCGCTCAACGTCGGCGCGGATACCGAGTACACCATCATTTTGTCCGGGTCCATCGACAATCCGTCGGTCACGGTATGGGAAGATCCAGAGCGGGAATTCGCTGCAGAGGATACCGTCTTCGAAGCCGATTTTTACCACCTCGCTACGGGCCAGGGGGAAGTTGACATCTACTTCGCGCCGGTTGGCGCCATGCCGATTATGGGCGGGGCGATCGGCTCACTCAACGTGGGTGAGCGAATTCCATACCAGGAATTCACAGATGGTCTGTTTGAATTGATCGTCACACCAAAAGACGTCCCCGGCACATTCCTGTTTCAATCCGGCGAAATAACCGCATCGGCTGCAACGAGAGTCACAATAGGACTGTTTGATCCGGATCCGTCAATTACGGCCAACATTGGCGCGACACTGATCACGGATGGTGGCGCAACGATACTATTACCGGACGTTAACAGCCCGTCACGATTGCGTCTGTTACATGCTGCATTCGGAACCGGCAACATCGATGGATTTGTCAATAATGATTTCGCGACGGCTGTGTTTCCGAATGTCGCCTTTGCAGAGATCTCGGGCTATTACGACACGCTTGTTTTCCCGCTTCCTGCCGCGGTGACGGTGGCCGGAAATGTCGGCGCACCGATTCTGGACCAGGAAGTCGGCCTGGCCGCCAACAGCAGCAAAACCATCGCTCTGGCGGGTGATGCGGCCAACCCGGTTTTCAAGGAGCTTGACGACAACGCACGACCAATTTCTGCGTTTCCCCAGATCAGGCTCTCCAGTTTTTCCGTTAATGCGGGCCCCGTGGATATTTACCTGGTCGAACCAGGCACGACGATTGCGGAAGAATCAACTCCGGTATTTTTTGGCTTGCCGTTCCTGCTCGACACCGAATTTGTCGTCCCGGAAAACGGGGCATTTGACATGCTTGTCGCCGCCACTGGCTCACAGATACCGATTTCGGCACCCCTACCGGTGGACATTCAGAATGGCGACGTCCTGGACGTAGCGATCCTGGACACCGCAGATCCAACCGTGGTCGAGTTGCGGATCATCAATTCCTACTCAGGCCCGCCCTGACCGCGGCGAAGTCAGCACGCCTGCCGACCTGATCAACTTATGACTGGCGCCATGAGCTCCGCCGCTGGGCGATGAATTGACGCCGGCCGGTGATCAGGAAGCGATGGAGGCTGCGACGTAGCCGGCCTTGTCATTTGCAGCGTCTTCTTTGCTGATCCCTTTCGATTTGTACATTGCCTGGTCGGCAACGCTCAGAAGGTGCCATAAATCATGACCATGTTGCGGCATCAGTGCGATACCCACACTCGCCGAACATTCAATTTCCTGCCCCTGAATGATATAGGCTTCAAACGCCGTATCGACCAACCGCACGGCGACGTGCTTTGCGTCTTCAACCAAAACACCAGGCAGGACGATCGCAAATTCGTCACCACCCAAACGGGCAAGAATGTCCTCCGGCCGCAGGCAAAATTCCAGTCGGTGGCCGAACGCTTTCAATAGCGCATCGCCTGCCTGATGACCAAATCGATCGTTGATCGATTTGAAGTGATTGAGGTCGAGATACAGCACTGCCCCGTTCTCGTGCCTGGCAATTGCCTCTGCAGCCCGCTCCTCGAAACCACGCCTGTTTAGAATTCCAGTTAACGGATCCCGTAAAGCATCGGCAAGAATCTTCGATTCGTCGTGCTTCCGCTGCGTGATGTCGATCAGCGTAACCGAGAAATCCGACCCAACCGGCTCGCCCACGACACGCAACCAGATCTCTTCACCATCGATTTCGACCTGTGTTTCGTAGCTGGTACTTGATCTCCGCGGATTGTCGTTGCCGAATTGCTCTTGCAGGTTTTCAGGAATCAGCAATGTAAGTTTCTCGAGTGGCATGCCGACCAATGACCCACGTTCATTCTGCAAATATCGCTCTGCAGCACGATTCGCAAAAATGCAGCGGAATCGGGAATTTTCGTCATGGTGCTCCCGACCGAACCGCAGAATCCCGTTTGAAGAATGCTCAACGAGCGAGCGGATCAAATGCTCACTGTCGGCCAGGGCACGAAGCACTCGCTTTCTTTCCGTTACGTCGCGGCAAACAACGACGGTGCCCTGATGTTGACCGGATGGGCCCTTGAGCGGGGAACTGTTCAATTCATAATACTGGTCTGACTTCATGCGGAGCGTCTGTGTGAGTTCCCGATCCCTGCTGTGATCGAGTATTGCCTGAGCCTCCGGAATGTCTGCCCATAACCTTTGACCCAGCAGCGTGTTCTCATCCGAGCGCAAGAGCACCTGTGCCGGATTATTCGCACTGATGATTCGTTGCGACTTGTCCAGGACGATGATCGGATCGCGCACATGATCAAACATGGTTTGGTAGGCAAGAGGGCTAAACTCATACACCCGAAGCGCTACACTCGCCCAGCCGTATAGCGGCAACAGCAGGACCAGTGACAAAGAAGTAAACGGGAAACTTGCCGGACCAACCTTGAACACAACATTTGCGACACTGACAGCAAGTGGCAAAATGGCGCACGTCAGCAATAAAACCAGTTTGCGGCGGTGTGCCCGCGCAATCGACGGCAGTCGCCCGGCCATCGCGAGAATGGAGAATCCAAACAGGCCGTACGCAAACGGCGCATGCACGCGAGCGAACCATGTATGGCTGCTCGCGTCGGAGAACTCGACCGCACCGTCAATTTCAACGACGGTCCAGATCAAATGGTGCATTGGATTGGTCATCGCCAGACCCGTCGATATGATGGGAATCACTGACAAAAGAGCCAGTACGACGCCGTGCGACCTGCCAACCGTAAACTCACGATAGATCGAGTAGAAGACGACCGGGATAAACCCTGCGCTGAAAAACGTCAAGGTCCGCCCGATTCCATATAGGTTCTGGTCAGTCGTGTTGTAGGCGAATGCGCTCCCGGCCACCATCATGCCTATCAGGAACAGGAAATATGCAATCGAATTATTGGATGCTTCGCCGGAGGCGCGCGAAACCCTGACCGCTAACCAGAGATAGATGACTGCTGCAAATGCAAAGACAGTCGGCAGAATCGCTATGAGCTGGCCGGTCATGTCGGCGAGTCGCAGAGGCAAATGTTAGTGGCGGTCATTTCGACATACTATCGACCAGCGGCCAATATTGATGCGACATGCAGCGCATTCCACATAAGGATTTTGCGTTCTAAATCACGCTTTTAGGCACCCATTGGCGACAGCGCAGCCGGTCGGCTGCTGGCTCAGAATCCGTCGCGCGTATCGCTAATCAAAGTATCAACGACTGCTCGCAGAGCGCCTTCCTGATCGTTGCCGGCGGCCAGGGATAATTCATGCGCCTTTAGCTGCCGATGTGCGCTGGTACCACGACTCAATATATCTCGCACGGATGCAACCTCCGTCTCACAGTCGAGTGCCCGGGCATCTTCATAGGTCAGCTCCAGGATCTCGTCAAGCAGTTGATCGAACGGGACGATCTTGCCTTTTGCGAAATCGATGAGGCCCTCGTCAAAACTGTAGCGCATGGCACGCCACCTGTTCTCATTGACCAACATCGGCGTGTAGGTACGCCATCGCTGGTTCTTGGTGCGCAGACGGTAGAGCATACGCATTATGCAGACCAAAAGAGCAGCAAGGGAAATGGCGTCGTCGAGTCGCGTACAAACGTCCATTATTCGCGTTTCCAGCGTCGGAAACCTCCCACTTGGCCGCATGTCCCACCAAATCTTGGTGGAGTCCTGGATTACTCCAGCATTGATCAGAATATCGACATGCCTTTCGTACTCGTTATAGCTCTGAAACTTCTCTGGCAATCCGGTACGCGGCAACGCATCGAAAATCGTCAACCGATAACTTTTCAGCCCGGTGTCGATGCCATTCCAATAGGGAGATGAACATGACAGCGCCAGCAGGTGCGGCAGGAAATAGGCCGCCTGGTTCATGAGATCAATGCGAAGTGAATCGTCACTAATGCCCACGTGAACATGCATTCCGCATATCACGAGACGGCGCGCCGCCCCCTGCATTTCTGCCGTCAGGGATTCGTAGCGATCTTTTTGCGTGTGTTTTTGATCTCTCCAATGACTGAACGGATGCGTCGATGATGCGATTGGCGCGATACCATGCCTGTCAGCAACCGTTACGATGCAACTGCGCAGTCTTGCCAGGTCTTCGCGAGCTTCCCGTACGTTCGTGCAAACCTTCGTGCCCACCTCAATCTGCGAACGTAGCAACTCAGTCGTAACCTGCCCCCCCAGCATTTCTTCGCATTCACTGAGCAAGGACTCAGGCGGGTCGACAACGAGTTCGCGCGTTTCCTGGTCGACCAGAAGATATTCTTCTTCGACTCCAAGTGTAAACTCCGGTTCTTTTACTAGCACGATGGATGCCCTTCTGTTTTATTGTCAGGCCGTCTGACCGGGATTTTTTGACGCGATACTTGTCGGCTTAATCCGTGCCGGCAATGTTTCAATTATTTTGTGCATTGTCTCGGCGAGTTTTTCAACGCCGTAATCGTGATGAATCAGGTCCTGCCTGATTTCGATTCCGACATGCGGCAAGTTTGCTCCTTCAGCATGATGGTCAATCGTAAAATCCTGTGGCGCCTTCCCGGAATAAGGTTCGTTGTCGCCTACGACGTATCCCGCATCCTGAAAGTCGTGAATAAAGACCTCTGCGGTGACGCGGTCGGTGTCCCAGAGGATCCCGATTTCGCAAGGGCGATACTGCCCATTCATCACCGGTGTAAAACTGTGAATAGCGATAAAAACAGGTTGCACGCCAAGCTTGCTGAAGCGTTCCAGTTGTCCCTGAATGGCGTTGTGGTACGGCCAGTAGATTTCATCCGCGCGCCGATCCCTGTCTTCCTGTTGAATATTTCGATTGCCCGGGACGACGACCCCATCGCCAAACTCCAGGAATGCGCCGGGATCCATTAGTTGCCGATTGCAATCGACAACGAGCCGGGAGTATTCGCAGAGGACCGCAGTGACTCCCAGGCTTGCGGCCAGTTGCTCGGTCAATGGACCAGCGCCGATGTCCCAGGCCAGATGGCACAGCCTTGCGCCCGGATCGAGGCCCATCGTGCCCAGCGCCTTCGGAAACAGGCGGCTGGCATGATCACAAACCAGCAGGATGGGTAACGTCGCGTCGGGATTGCGAATGACGAACGCAGGGGGCTCGTCGTCGTTCAGTAGCGCAGCCTGGGCTGGCCGGTTGTCAGTGCCTTCTGTGGGCATAAATTATCTGGCAATAGTTATTTCGCTGGAAGTGTACCGCAACAATCGGCGTTGAGGTGATCCCGGCGAAAGATAACGGTAGCCAGCCATTCAGGCTCGTCGCGTGGAGGCAACCGGTTCAGCCCATGGCTCGAATGTCTCAACTGACGTCGGCCTGGCAATATAGTATCCCTGTGCAAACTCGATTCCCAATTCACTAAGTTTATCAAGGACTTCTTTCGTTTCTACCCGTTCAGCAATGGTCTCGATACCCATCGCCTGCCCGACCTGATTGATTGCTCTGACCATGCTTTCATCGACCGTGTCCTCGGCAACATTGCGAATGAACTGGCCATCGATCTTCAGATAGTCGACCGGCAGGTTCTTGAGGTAGGTGAATGAGGACAAGCCGCTGCCAAAATCATCCAGCGAGAATTTACAGCCAAGTTTCTTGAGTGCCTGCATGAAGTGGATGACACGAGACAGGTTCGAAATTGCCGCAGTTTCGGTGATTTCAAAACATATCGCGCCCTGAGGCAGATTTTGTTTCTTGAGCTCTTCGATCACGAATTCGAGGAAGCGGTCTTCACTCAGGGAGGTACCGGAAAGATTAATGGCCAGAGTGAAATGAGCCTGTTTCGCTTCTGAATTTCGGTCAGCGAGTTGCGACAAGGCCTGATGAATTACCCAACGATCAAGCGTTGACATCAAATTGTATCGCTCTGCAGCCGGAATGAACTGGTCGGGACCTACCAGATCGCCCTTTTCATCCCGCATTCTAAGCAACAATTCATAGTGCCCCCGGGCGTTACCATTCTCCTTGCCAATAGCGACAATCGGCTGATAGAAGAGCTCGAGGCGATTTTCCTCAACGGCGCTTGTGATACGTGAAACCCATTTCATTTCTTCATGACGAGTTGACGCGTCACTGTCCTGATAGAGATGAATCTGGTTGCGCCCCATGTCTTTGGCCGAATAACAGGCGACGTCAGCGAAGCTCATGATGCTGGCGACATCGGCGCACTCCTTGGACACCATCACGATTCCAATTGAACAGCGTGCGCTGGTAAATGCATCTTTCCAGTTGAAGCGGTGATCTTCAACTGCACAACGAATGGCTTCGGCGACCTCCATGGCCCGCTCCTCGCTGCATCGTTCCAGAAGAATCCCGAATTCATCGCCGCCAAGTCGAGCCAGGGTATCCGTCGAGCGGATGTTGCTTTGTACGACCTCCACTATCTGCGTTAGCAACTCATCGCCCGCGGTATGACCAAAAGTGTCGTTAACGACCTTGAACTGATCAAGGTCAAGATATAATAGTGCGTGGGTGTACCCTGGATTCTCGTGCGCATTATCCAGCGCCGATACCAGGCAATTCTCGAATTCACGACGATTGATCAGCCCGGTCAGCATGTCGTGTGATGCCTGGTAGGACAATTTACGAAACAGTCGTGACTCTTTGCTCACATCGTGGAAAACCATCACGGCGCCAATAATATTCCCCATGCGATCTCGAATGGGAGCAGCCGAATCCTGAATCGGAACCTCGTTACCCTCCTTGTTGATCAATACGGAGTTCTCGGCGAGCGTGATGACCCGGCCCTCTTTCAGGCAGCGGGAAACCGGATTATAAACGGTAGCGCGAGTGTGTTCGTTAATGAGCGTCATCAATGATTCAATCGACTCGCCGCGCGCATTGCGCATATCCCACCCGGTCAGGTCCTGGGCAACCGGGTTGATGTAGTCAACACATCCCTCAGCATCAGTTGTAATGACGCCGTCACCGATTGACTGCAACGTAACCTGCGCACGTTCCTTCTCTTCGAAGACACGCGTTTCAGCGATTTTTCGTTCCGTTATGTCAGTGATCGTACCTTCATGGGCGATCACCTGGTTTTCGTCATCGTAGATAGCACGGGAATTCTCGAGAACGACAATTTCTCGTCCATCCTTTCGGCGCAGTCGATACTCAAAGTTCTTGACCACGCCCTGGGCCTCGAGCCTGGCGAAGACCCGTTCACGATCGATTGGATTCACATAAAGCACCGTCGTGCGACCGGCCCGTTTCAGATCCTCCACACTGTCATAGCCCAGCATCTCGACGAGCGCAGGGTTGACCGTAATTATGTCGCCCTCTCTCGATGCAATGTATACGCCGTCTACGACACTCTCGAACAGTCCACGATACCGGGATTCGCTGGTTTTGAGTTTTTCTTCGTCCATTTGTTTCTTGATCGCCAATCCAGCCAGCCGCGCCATTTGGCTGATTTTGTCGAGTTCGTCAGTCGACGGCTGTCTCGTCTGCCCGAGATAAATGTCGAGCGTACCGATTATTCTGTCTTTCTCTCCATGCAAAGGAAAAGACCAGGCAGACCGTATGCCATGCTTGGCAGCGAGCGACCATAATCCTTCCCAGCCGTGATCCGCCGCAATGTCTTCCACAATTTTCTGCGTATTTGCAAAAACCGCGGCCGCGCACGCCACCCCGTTTTGATTGACCGACAGAAAGTCCAGTGCAAGTTTGAACGGCCCAGGTACGCTTGGCGCCTCCTCTACCGACAAAGTCTGACTTTTCACATCCAATCGCATGATGGCGACCGACATGCCGGGGCCGATCTTTTCGATACATCGACAGATCGATCGCAGGGTCCGATCGCACGGCGCGTTGGTGGCGACCATCTCCAGGATCTTGTTTTGTGCATAGGTAAATTCGTCGTTACGCTTGCGCTCGGCAATATCGGAAATGCTAACGCGAATTAGCTGCCGATCCTGCGACGGCAGGTTGCTGAATCGAACCTCACAGGGAAACTCTACCCCGTGGAAATTCTTGTGCGTCCATTCGAAAACGGGATGTTCGCCTGCAAGTGCTCGCTCGATGTATCCACGATTGATGCCAAATGACGGTGTTCCGTCGGGCTGCATTGTCGGACTGATCGCCTTTGGTCCTATACTCAATAACCGCTTGCGCGACAGGTTGAACAGCTGGCAGGCAATTTCGTTTGCATCCACGAAGCGATTGCTCGCGACGTCCAGCACAACGATCGCCTCCGGCGCATTTTCAACCAGCGCCCGATAACGTTCTTCATTTTCCTTGAGCGACTTCTCAGCCTTCTTCCGACCGGTGATGTCCCGCAGGCTGATGACAAATACCCGCTCGTCGCCTACAAACAGGCAGCTCGAATTTATTTCGGCATCAAACACGCTGCCATCGAATCTTGAAGCAACCACCTCCCCACCCGAAAAATCGACGTTGGTATCGTCAATGTCGGATTGGAAGGGCTGCAGGAAGTCCGCGAGCGTTTTTCCCTGAGAGTTTGGCAGAATCGAAACAATCGACGAACCAATGAGAGCATCTTTGTCCAGACCGAAGTATCGCGAACATACCTTGTTGCAGTTGCGGATCGTGCCCTCTTCGCTTACGGACAGAAGTGCTTCGGTGACGCTGTCAAATATGAACTCGATTGGCGTTGTCGAGACGGAGAGCGTCTGTGTGGTTAGCGACTGGGAAATGGTCGCTTCCATTTTGTCATAATGTTGGTCGATTAATCTGAGTAGGTCGATGAAGTCGAGCTTGTTAATGCCCGACTTCTCCGTCGCCTTTGTAATCTGCTTCCTCAGATCGCGATGCATCGCTACCCCGATATGTTGCCGTAAATTCCCTGCACCAGGATTCCTTTCGCATTCGTGCACGTATTGCGTATGAATTTACTGGGCTTGACCACTATTCGATGGCATTTCGGCACATTGGCAGCAGTCTGCGTTATACGGTAGTCACATCCGGCCAAAACGTCTGTGAAGTGGCTCTAGTATTGAAAAAAATATTGGGAAAATTTTCCCGAAAATTACTTCGCCTGTAATCGACATCGAGCGAGTCGATCCTCACGAACCAGATCCGGTGAGAATAGTTTGACGTAATCGGGAATTGACGAGTCGCTGCAGTTTCGACGCGAAACTTCGACCTAGGTACTGGACAACAGCCGGTCAAACCCGACTTGAAATTCCGGCACGCTTGCACCACGCATTAATTGGCTTCCTGAGCCGGCATCGAGATAACGGTCTCATTATCCGGACCTTGTTTCAGCTCGCCGTTCACGGTTGTTTCTTTTGTTGCGTTACCGACATTGATCGGAATGGCCATTGAGCGAATCATGGTCCCGAAATCTGCGGGTACTTCGACAGAAACGTTGACATATATGCGACCCTCGCGCTGCGGGATAACGGTAATCTGCTGCACGTTGCCAACGCCTGGATCCACGATCTCCAGTTGCTCGACCTGCCCGTCCTGAAACATGACCGCGCTTCTGTCATTGATGCTGTATTGCACGTCTAACGGTCCTTGCGCCGCGTCAATCCTGATGTTGATAGCGACGGGCACACCGACGAATGCGTTGCCGATCACTTCGTAGCTGATATCGACAGGGGCACCGGGCTTGCCCGGCGAGGCCTCGCTCAAAGCGCTGGAACCAGGCAAGGCTTTAATGGTCGAGCTGGGAGAACTGTCGTCGACGCTGCTCCCGGATGAACCGCCGCCATCGCAGCCGGCGAATCCGAACATCGCAAGAAGTAAAATGACGGTCGTAGGTATGATTTTCATGCTCGATTCCAGATTAGAGAAGTTGGTTTCCTAGTTCGCCGTAACATCGAAGCAAACCTGTTCAGGAAAATTGCCGGGAGAATCATCATCCTCGTGGCGAAATTCGTTGAGGTCGATGACATAGTCCCCTGCTGTCAGCAGACCGCCACTGGTCGCCACTTCGCTGTTTGGCGTGCAGCTAAAACCAAGAACAAATAGCTGACCGTCCCGATATACAAGGATATCAGGATCACTGTGTTCATTGTTTTCAGGATCGTTGTCATCCGCTGTGCAATCGAAACCCGCCGAGGGTTGCGAGGGCGCTGGATTCGCTGTCACCGTAAAGGTCACCTGCTGGTTCATGGGCACGTTCAGAGTGAGGTAGCGGTGCTGGGAAAGCTTGTTCCCATCCCGAGCATTATCGAACTGACTGTTCGCACAGATGTTGATCGGTGCTGCGCCCAGCGTCAAAGGTGTATAGACGTCAAGGACGTCCGGGGGCGATGCCGGACCGTCATTGGTCTCCGTCGAACCCCAGATATCGATCCCGACCGGGTTAATGCCGCCATCTGTCAGCAGATTATTGATGAAGGCGTCCTGTCCTGTGCCCTGCTGCTTCAGGTAGGTCGCGAACGAAAATACGCTGGTAAACGCCGCAGTCGTTGCCTGTGGGCCGGTCATGACATCGTAAATAGGCCCGAAGCCAATGCTCGACGTATCGTTGTCGGCAGCGTCATCGTCGGTGTCCCACAGGTCGTAAATAAACCTGATGATCGTAAATTCGTTGAACCAGCCGTTGACGCCACCGGTAGTGGTTTCCGCGCTAAATCCACCGCCGGAGGTCGCGCTGCGGGTATCGCAGTAAATCGGATCATTCAACGCCATACCGGACAATGCAGACGCCCATCCTTCTCCGAAAGCGGTGCGCATATCGAGCGAATCGCCAAGGCCATGACTGCCACCTATGCTGTCGGAGCGCGAAAAATTGTCTTCGAAGTAATGGCCCCACTCGTGCACCACGATGTGATCATCGAATTCGTCGGGGTCGGACGACGCCTTGCCAAGCAGGAACAGCGAATTATTGCCGTCATAAATCGAGGTCGGCAGATCGCCCACATCGATGTCTGTCGGGCTGGCTGCCTGGTTGTCCGGACTCCAGAATGCATCGAGTGCCGGAAATGTGACGGCGGCGTCCTCGGCGAGCACGAATTGCATCGCCGTGTAAATCGTGTCCAGTATGGCGAACGGCGCCGCGACCCGCGTGCCGGTATAACTACTCCCGTCCCAACCTGTCACAGCGGTCAGGTCCATGTCGGTGATATCGACTCCACCGCTATTGAACGGCATATCCATCGCATAGATCGGACGCTGCGCGAGCGGCGGCGGATTGGCGGACGTGTCCACATTATTGCGCACTTCGACATCCCAGTTCGGTGCCTTGAGCTCGGCCCGTACGCGCAGGATGAAATCAGTTGAACCGGCCACATCAAAAGCATATGTGCCGCCGTTACTCGCAGACTGGGAATCGAGCACGGTCGTGCCCGCAGCATTCAGTAGTTCAACGGTTGCCTGGCGAATCGGCCGCAGCACCGGATTGTCCAGGTCGATTCCCCGGCAACTGGAATTCCGCAGCGGAAACTCATAGTTAAGCGCCCCGGAGATCGTGACGGTCGCGGCCGGAGGTGGGGGCGGCGGTGGGGGCGGACCTGGCGGTGGCGGCGTTGCGCTGATGCTGCTGCCGCTTCCTCCGCATCCGGTTACAGCGGCAAGGATGACAAGCGCCAGGAACGATATCCTGCGGTTAATGCTTCCCTTCATTCTCACGTTCAATCTCCATCCTGGCATCCCAAGCGCCGGTTTCTCTGGTTCACTGTCGATTGAGGGATCATATCCAGCTAATACGCCATAGAACAGGACGCAGATCGTCCTTTTTTAGCGACACTCCCTGCTTTTTCAAACAGTTAGTGCGACGCAAGTCCTGTTACACCGAAAAGTATTGGTAGAATCTTCAAACTTAGAATGCTCAACTGCGCTTTTGTTCAGGATTGTTGATCACTTTATGAAAAACGGACAAATACTGGTGACCGGCGGCGCCGGCTATATTGGCAGCCATGTCGTTCGTCAACTGGGAGCGGCCGGCGAGTCCGTCGTCGTGCTGGACAATCTTTCGACGGGATTCGAGGCTGCCGTCACGTCCGGGGAACTCGTGGTTGGCGACACGGGCGATGCGGGGCTTCTCGAAAAACTGTTTGCCGCAAACAATATTGATACGGTAATGCACTTCGCGGCACACACCATTGTTCCGGAGTCTGTCGCTGATCCGCTAAAATATTACGGCAATAATACCGCCAGCAGCCGCACGCTACTCGAAGTCAGTCATCGCCATGGCGTCAGGCACGTCGTGTTTTCCTCAACGGCCGCCGTCTACGGCATTCCCGGGGACGGCATGGCATCCGAGACGTCACCGACCAGTCCGATCAATCCTTACGGCACTTCCAAATTAATGACCGAATGGATGCTGCGGGATCTGGCGCAGGCCGGAGGACCATCCTATGTCGTCCTGCGCTACTTCAACGTTGCCGGTTGTGAACCAGGCGGGACTATCGGGCAATCCACACCCAAGGCGACATTGCTGGTCAAGGTCGCCTGTGAAGCGGCCGTCGGAAAACGCCCGCACGTCTCGGTATACGGCACGGATTACCCGACACCGGATGGCACGGGCCTGCGAGACTATATCCATGTCGATGACCTGGCGAGCGCCCATCTGGATGCATTGAAGTATCTGCGTGCCGGCGGCGAAGCGACGACGCTCAATTGTGGCTATGGACACGGATACAGTGTTCGAGAGGTGCTTCGTGCGGTAGAAAAGGCCAATGGCGCAGAACTTGAAGTTAAAGATGAACCCAGACGCGCCGGCGACCCGCCTGCATTAATCGCGGTCGCGGACCGTATACGGCAGGTGCTGGGCTGGACGCCCAGGTACGATGACCTCGACATGATCGTCCAGACCGCTCTCGCCTGGGAACAGAAGATCGCGGCGCGGGATCCACACGCATACTGGTCGGAACCCGGTGCAAATGAAAGCTGAGAGTCGTTTCCGAGTGCTACACTAAACGGCATGGCTTTCCCACGCCCACAGTCTCTGAATGGCCTGATTCTCGTCGGTTTCGGGCTCGTAGCGCTGCCATTGTTGATTGCTATTGTGTGGGCGCTGGTCAACCTGGATCGGCTTGCCGAACAGAGCGAGCAACTCGTGGTCACTGGCATTACGGCGGCGGAGGACAACCGACTTCTGTCCCAGCAGGTGGATTCGCTTGAGCGCGTAGCCCGTCAATATCTCGTACTCAGGAACGAGGACAGCCTGAATCTGTTGCAGCAAGACGCGGAAGGACTGGAGCAGAGAATCGAAAAGATGTCGCCGCTCGCGGAAAAAGCGAATGCCGATTCCTTCGCTCGCTCCATCCTCGTTTCTGCCCGGCGCATTGTAGACACACTGTCTGACACAGCCTATACGGACGAGGCCGGAGAGGCGGTCGTCGCCGAATTTGCAACGCTAAGGCAACGCGTCACCCGGCTGTCGCTCACGTTGAGTAATCATATCGAACTCGAATTGAACCAACTTCAGGACAGCACCCGGCGCGCACAACAGGTATCCGCATGGCAGACTGCGGCACTGGTTCCCGGAACGCTTATTCTCGTACTATTTTTCACGCTACTTGTGGCCAAACCGATCCGGCAAATCGACCGGGCCATCGCGCAGCTTGGCAAGAGCGGGTTTTCGCGGCCCATCGAAGTTAAAGGGCCAAGCGATCTCGAGCGGCTCGGTCGCCAGCTGGAGTGGCTCCGATTACGTCTGCTGGAACTGGCCCAGGAAAAAAATCGCTTCCTGCGACACATGTCGCACGAATTGAAGACACCCCTTGCCAATATTCGCGAGGGCACTGAGTTGCTGCTCGATGGTACGGTCGGTGAACTCGAAAAACCACAGCGCGAAGTGACAGATATCCTTCGATTAAACGGCTTGAAGCTACAGCAATTAATCGAGAATCTGTTGAGTTTCAGCGCCTGGCAGTCCAAGAACGAGGTGCTGACGCTGACCGACTTCCCTCTCCGCGCGTTGGTAATCTCGGTCGCCAAGGCGCAGCGCCTGGCCCTTAAGGCAGCGCAAATCCAGCTCAAGCTCGATGTGGAAGACATCGTGGTAACGGCCGATCGTGACAAGCTCCGGACGGTACTGGACAACCTGCTGTCCAACGCCGTCAAATTCACCCCGACAGGCGGAGTTGTTACAATTCGCGCGAAATCCACACCCACGAGTTTTGTGCTCGAGTTCGCGGACACGGGGCCCGGAATTCCGCAACATGAGACTCCACGGATATTTGAGGCCTTCTTCCAGGGCAATCAGGAGCAAGGCGGACATATAGCCGGCACCGGGATCGGGCTGTCAGTCGTTCTCGAATGCATACAGGCACATGATGGATCAGTAGAATTGGTGAATTCGGACGAATTTTCGGGCGCCCATTTTCAGATACATATTCCGCAGAAGCGGCAGGCAGCGAACCAGAGGATCGCGGCAAATGCTTAGAGTTTCACGAAAACACCGATTACTGGCTGTCAGTGTGCTGGCCGCAGCACTGATACTGTCGGGCTGCGAGACAACCGCCAACTGGCTCAAAGGCAGACGAACGGCAGAGGCGGACGATACCGTCATACTTGGCGCCCCCGAAGCTAACACCTACCTGACAGAGCTGTATTCGCTGACTGGCGGAGACCCGGCAACGCAGGCGGAAATTTTTGCCGACGCGCAGGCAGCTGCGCAGTTGACACCGGGCACATCCAGTCGACTTAGATTTGCCCTGGTACTTGCAACTCCAGGTCATGCAGAAGCCGATAGCGCACAGGCCCAGGGCATTCTGCGGGAGCTCCTCGCGCAGACGGAATTGATGACGAATTCAGAAATTGCGCTGGCGACGATTTTTTTGAATGTCGTGGAATCTCGCATTGTGACCGATAATGAAGCGCGCCGGTTGCGGAGCGAGAGCACTCGCGCGGCAACGTCCGAGGAAGCTGCAATTACGCAGCGTATCGCGAGAATCGAGGCCGAAAACCGGCTGCTTCGTGAATCGCTGGCCGATGCCGAATCCAAACTCGAGGCAATAACTTCTATTGAGAGATCTATTCGCGAGCAGTCTGACGACGCGGATCCCCGTTAGCCGGTGGTGGGACTCTGACTTTGTGCCGGCTTTTGACGGGTCCTGAGCAACCTTGGTCCTGCCGTTGTAAACTGGCGACGACATAATTCGGAACACGGAAAGAATCTGCTAACGACTATGGCAAGTAACCATCCCGAATCAAAAGGCAAAATCCTGCTGGTCGATGACGATCCAGGACTCCTGCGCCTCCTGAGCATTCGTCTTCGGGCGGAGGATTACGAGGTCGAAGCAGTGGAAAGCGCACACAAAGCGCTGGCGGTTCTGCACCGATTCCGGCCCGATCTCGTCGTGACCGACCTCAAAATGGATAAGATGGACGGCATCGGACTGCTCAACGAGCTGCAGATCAAGTCACCGGGATTGCGCGTCGTTATCATAACTGCGCACGGCACGATTCCGGATGCGGTCACGGCAACCCAGAGTGGTGCCTTCGGATTTCTAACCAAACCAATCGACAAAGACGAACTCATGGAGACTGTCGAGCGCGCGATGAAAGTATCGGGCTCGGCTGAAGTCGATGACGACTGGGCAGCCGAGATCATTACGCGCAATCAGAAGTTGAAGGAAATATTGGCGCAATCGAAGATGGTCGCCGCAACAGATGCCCGCGTCCTTATCACTGGACAAAGCGGAACCGGGAAGGAATTGCTGGCCAGGGCGATTCATCGCGCGAGCCCGAGACGGGACAAACCATTCGTTGCGATTAATTGCAGCGCAATGGCGGAAAACCTGCTCGAATCCGAGCTGTTCGGCCATATGAAAGGCGCGTTCACGGGCGCCACAAGAAATCACGAGGGCCTGTTCCAGGCAGCGGAGGGAGGCACTTTGCTGCTGGACGAAATCGGCGACATGCCCATGCGCCTGCAGGTTAAGTTGTTGCGCGTCTTGCAAGAACACCAGGTGCGCCCGGTCGGCAGCACGGAGGCCATGCAGGTTGACGTGCGCGTAATATCGGCAACCCACCGGGACCTGCCAGCTATGATGCGCGACGGTGGATTCCGGGAGGACCTTTATTACAGGCTGAATGTGGTCAACATTGGCCTGCCATTGCTCGACGAACGTCGCGAAGACATTCCCCTTCTCGTATCGCATTTCTTGCAGCAAATCGCATCCGAAGCCGACCAGGAAAGAAAAGTGTATGCGCCGGAGGCGGTCGAATTACTCGTAACCGCGGAGTGGCCGGGCAATATTCGTCAGCTCTACAATATCGTCAGGCAGAATGTCGCGCTGTCGCGCTCACCCGTCATCAGCGGCGAACTGGTGCAGTCGTCACTCGGCGAACATGCTGGAAAACTGGCGTCATTCACCGATGCGAGAGATGAGTTCACGCGGAATTACCTGTCTCAGATCCTGCAGATAACGGTCGGCAACGTCAGCCAGGCGGCCCGGCTCGCGAAGCGAAATCGAACCGACTTCTACAAACTGCTCGCACGCCACGACCTCAACCCCGATTCATTCAAGACCCGGTAAATCTGGCCAATTAGAGGCTATACTCGTGTGGTTGTTTGCGCGCGCAAGAGTGGCTGGCCTATGAAATCTCCGATCGCAACTGTGATTATTCTGTTGAGCACCTTTGGGTTCGCTAGCCAGGCTGCTGCCCATCACTCTTACGCTGCCGAATTTGACCGCAACGCACCGAAGACCATCGAGGGCGTCGTTACGGAAGTCTGGTTCAGAAGCCCACATGTTCGCTACTACATTACAGTGACTGATGAAGACGGCAATGCAGTTCTCTGGGATACCCGCGGACTAACGCCGACCAAACTCGTCAGACAGGGCTGGATGAAGGACACGATCAAGGTCGGGGATCGAATCAAAATGTACGGCCATATTGGACACACCAACAAAACCATCATGTCAATCATCGATGTGACTTTGCCCGATGGACGCATACTGACATCCCGATCCGTTGCCTACGACATCAAGAACTGATGCGAAGACCCGCTATCGCATTTTTGCTCGGGTGCATTGCGCCCTTTGTGCAGGCAGACGAAACCGAATTCGAGGGCTCATGGCTGCTTAATGTGCAGATACCTGCGGAACCCCTGGTTGGTTTGCTCGAGCTAACCCAGGAAAATGGAGACTGGATTGCCTGGGTTGAAGGCGGTCCCGCACCAGTAACGATTGACGGCGACTCAATTGAGTTATTCATCGATTCGCGCGACCGGCAGGGGTACCTCTTTCAGCGCAGACTGACCGGAAAACTGGAAAACGGGAAAATGTCCGGCGTCATGAACTCGATTGACGTCGTTGAGACTGCTGCCGAATTTGGCGAAGACGGCTCGAGCTGGTCAGCGGTGCCCTACGAAGAGCAACCGCCACAGACGCCGATCACCGATTTATCCCGGTTGAGCGGCATTTGGGCACCGCTTCGCGGACTCGATTTTCGCAAGTGGACCACCGAAATGACACCGGCCGCAAAGGATTGGCATGCCGGATACGATGCACGAATGGATGAGCCGCAAAAGCGCTGCATCTCTCCCGGCCTGTATTCTGCAATCACGTGGTCGTTTCCCTTCGAAATAGTGGTCGACGACGACAAGATTGTGGTCCTGTATGAGGCGTTCAACCTGTTGCGACGCGTCTTTACGGACGGTCGCGAAGACCCTGACTTCTATCCTAACTCTGCGATGGGATATTCAACCGGCGGCCTCGAGAATGGCGAGCTGGTGATCGAAACAAAATTATTGTCGCAGACAATCAGGGACTTCAACGGCGAGCCCATTTCGGAGGGCGCCACTATAACCGAACGCTATCGGCTCTCCGACGGAGGCAATCGACTGTCCGTTGTTGTGACCTTGATTGATCCGGATAATTATTCTCGCCCGTCGCTTCGCAGGAGAGCCTGGACACGTCAGCCCGATGCAACGATTTTTCCTTTCGAATGCGACCCCGATGCATTTTTCCGGCAGCTCTACAATGAAGGCCGCATGCAGGAATACATCGACCGAACTCCGCGCCGCCCGTAGTTAGGAACACATGCCGGAATACAGTGATCGAACGCCGCGCCGCCCCTGATTCGTAAAATCAAGACACCTGGCGCAAGTTGCGTGCCTCAGAAGCAACTGTCGGGCGCGACTACACCGCCCTGCATGATTCGGCGCGTCGTTAGTATTAATCCTGCACGTGGGATATGGAATCGGTTTTCCATCCGGCAATGGGGACACTGAGCCGGCGGCGTGAAGCACTCGCCTATTGGCATCCAATGCCAACCCTTAAAACATCCAGGCGCTGAAACGCTGCAACAATCGACGCGGGCCACGAAGATACCTGGGGCGCCGTCTTCCTGGCGCCGGTTTTCCGAGGTGCCGCCTGATGTAGCGTGCATAAAACCTGATGAACGGGCGCAGATCATCGAATGCGAACAACGCGTGTACCCGTTTACCTCGTATCGATCGGAACCATTGAGGAATGGTCAGTCGACCGCCACGACGTAGCTCGAGTCCTGTGGATATATCCTGCGCGAGGCGCATCCAGATAACGCCATCCTCCCAGTTAAGTATGGGCTCCTGCTTGTCGCCAATAGCATCCCGATATGCAATGACAGGGAGATTAACGCCACACGCCATCGAAATACCGATCGTATTGACCGGCCGGGTATTTATCTTGATGAGTTTGTAGTCCTTTACCTTTGGATCGTATTTGAATTCGATACCGACGATGCCGACATACTCACACTGATTAACGAGTCGCTTGGCGTACCGCTCGACCACGTCGTTGTGGCACGTGACGGTTGCCGTGCAGTCCCCGAAATCAACGGGTGCCTGACGTAGCTTGCTGCTGATGCAGTGTGCGAGTGGCTTATACGCTTCCGAGCAATACCCGAGGAAAGTGATCACGTGTTCGTCATTGCCGGCAATGATTTCCTGAATCATCAGATTGCTGCCTGCCGACGACATGCGTGCGTACTCGTTGATTAACTCCGTTCGCGAATGAACGGTGACGGCGCTGTATCCACTCGCGATGTAATCGAATTGCTGGAACCTCCGGTTATGTGCCTCGAGTGGCTTGATAATGTAAGGATAGTCGCTTAACTGCGCGGCGATATCTGCAAGCTCTGCTTTACTTTCTGGAAAGTAGGATTCCGGGATGGGTACCCCGCTTGCAACGGCGAGCTCGTATTGCCTGCGCTTATCCTTGATACGCGCCATCGTTGCCGGCGTGGGATTCAGCAGCACAAATTGCCTGCGCAGCTCATCGGCATGGCGCGCCAGAAATAAGGAAGACTCATCTGAGGCCGGCACCAGGACTTTCTTGCCGGGGTATCGATTCCCGAGAGCAGCCAGGCAGGAAACCAGGTCGACCTCGGATTCATACGGGTTCGGGCAGATCTCGGTCTTATGACTGTAGCGAGAGTAAAGGCTGTCATCGAAGTGGTCCGGATGCACACGCACGACCTTGACGCCCTCTCTGCCGAGCGCTCGAGTCAGTGTCAGCGCGGCAATGCCTGTCGCCTGGTTCTTTACCTTTCGGGTCGCGTCCGGTTCGTGACTTATGATGAAGGCTGTTGTTTTTTTCATTGCATCCATTTCAATGTTTCAGCGCACGTTGGTCGTCCGTGTGCACTTGCCCCTGCCAATCGATAATACAGGCGGCCCCTGATTGAAAGGGTGCCGAAACACGCGCATAGGAATGAGGACTGCGTCTCACACGAATTACAGATCTGTATCCGTGATTAAGTAAGGTTATTGAACCGAAAGGCTTGCGGGTTTTTCAGGGTGCGCTGGTCACCGCTGGTTCTCGTATAGATTAATGAACCGAACGTGTAATGACGTTCGAAAGCGCACTTTGGCTGCCGTCCGCTGTGATAGCGGACATTGCGCATTGATACGTACCTGGCCGCAAATGTTCCAGCTCGTAGCTGGTCTGAGCGGGATCCTCGATCAGGATCGTTTCAGTCTTGTGATCCTCGGCATTCCAGCAATATATGGTATAGCCTGACAAAACGGTCTGCGGACTGCTAGCGGTGTTCTCTGTTGCCGTCATCCATGACAACACTAAATCTCCCCGCGTCATGATGCCTGTCTCAGGATCGAAAACCACTTTTGTGATGGCCAACCCACCCACCAGCAACATGATCAGTGCGAACGCTTTTCCTTTGGAAATCTTCAGATTTCGACTCACGATCAGTCCCTTCTTAAGGCGGGTTATCAATCGGATCTTCAGGCCAGCTGCAATAATACTTCATTTGCTCCGCGCCAGGCAGACTGATTTTCCATAAATTGGCGTATGAAACAGCGCGCGAACCGGTTATTGAGACCACTGCTCTTGCCCAAAGGGAAAGAAATACACGGGGCCACCTGTGCAACGCAGAAGCACGCACGTCGATCAAGCGCGCCACATTAATACGGCTCCGACAATTGGAGCTTACTGCCAGACGTTGACCGTTATCCACTCTCGTTGGCACGTGCCGGTCAGAATGTTGTTCCTGATCATGCCAAGACGTGCAGCCATTCCAGATGCGTCAACGGAACCTGGCAGCACGCCGATCCGGCGGTGGAGCAGGAAGCATACGTGTCTGCAATACCGGACTTGCAGATCGAGCATACTGACATCCAGTTCACTATTCCGGTCTGCGGGTGTGACCTGCGATTTGTCGTTTATCCCGGGTTTCCTCAACCAGTCCGGCCAAATCTCCCAGTGCAGCCGCGCGTGCGCCACTGCCATGTCAAATATATAATGATTGCATCCGTCCAGCCCGCTGCTACCTTCATGCAAACAGCTCCGCTCAAATGAGCAGACTCAGCAATCTGCGAGCAAATGCCAATCGATGGGGGCTTGGACGCGCTTTTTTGAATCTCTTCGTTAGAGGAATCGCTCGTTACCTTGGCATTCACATTTATGTTGTAAGGTGCCGCAGAATTCCCGAATCGCCAACGTATCCCGACACAGACCGCGACCTGGACTTTCGATTGATTGAACCCGAAGAGCTATTGGGCCTGAGTAAGGATCCCGAACTCAATATGGGAGTAGACTTCGTTACCGCTGCAGTAGCGCGCGGTGACCTGGCCTACGGCGCATTCGACGGCAGGCTCCTCGTGTCTTACATCTGGCGTTGCGTTGATTACGCGCCGGACGCGGACGATGTCTGGATTAGAATCAAGAAACCTTACAATTACTCCTATAAGTCCTTTACGCGATCGACACACCGCGGCCAACGAATTAGCCCGGCCGTTCATCTTTTTTCAGACGCTGAGATGCGAAAACTTGGTTACGAGTATCGAGTAGGCTTCGTAGGCGTGACGAACTATCCAAGCCTGGAGATGGGCAAGCATATGGGGTCGGTCATCATCGGGTATGCCGGCTACATAGCGTGGTTCGGATTGTTGTTCCCATTCCGATCACGGCCCGTCAAGGAAATCGGTTTTGAATTTTTCCGATCGACGTCTGCCACATGATCTGATCGGCGAGCTGGCCTATCCCGTCTTGCTCAGCTCCTCAATGGGATTGGCATCATCATTTCGGCGTGGATCGCCACGCCTGTCGACACCTGACCTCCGCTCGGGGCCGAGATACGTGACAGAACTATTACGTCGCTCTCCGCCAACCCGGCGGTCGACCATACTCGTACGCCTGTTAATGGACTTCCTGAGAAATCGCATGACAGTCCAGGAGCGAACAATCATCCATAGATACAGCAGCCCGAGGCCAAGAAACGAACCGACCATGATGTACTCTGACACACCATAGTAAGTCCCACCGATTCCAATAGCCGCACCGACGACCGAAATTGCTGCCATTACCAGGACAGTTTCCTGAACCGTGAACCCCGCCAGCAAAAAGATATGATGCAAATGCTCTTTATCCGCACCAAATGGCGGTCTCTTTTTCAATATTCTACGCGTGGTCATTGAGACCGCATCGAAAAGGGGCAAAATCAGAAACCATAACGCCGCTGACGGTGCGAGCACCCTGTTTTCGCCCTGTGAAAATTTGATCGCAAACCAGCAGACGGCCAAACCCAGGAACATACTGCCGGAATCACCCAGAAAAACGATCGCCGAGCGTCGCCCTGGAAACCGGAAGTTGAACACCAGGAACCCGGCGACAGCGGCGGCCAGTATGCTCAGGAGGCCGATGTCCTGCCCGCCGCCAAAAAGCAATGTCGCTGCAACAAAACCCAACAAACTTACCAGTGCCAGGCTGCCTGCAAGACCGTCCAGCCCGTCCGACATATTGAGGGCATTTATGACGCCTATCGTTGCGAAGACAGTGAATGGAATCGCAAAAACTCCCGTCGATAACAGTTCACCGTTATTACCGAGTCCGCCAACGTCTCTCAAAACGACACCGGCGCCAAAGATCATGATAAGCGCCGCACCAGTTTGTGCGACGAGCTTGGCGACGGGACGCAACTCAATGTAGTCATCAACGACGCCGACCAGGAGGAGCAACATTCCTGCAAGAAAGAATCCGCTGTTCTCCTGCAGGACAGATCCGTCCGACATAATGAAGCCGGTGATTACCGTTGCGGCAAACGCAGCGATATAGATGGACAGGCCGCCGACCAGCGGGACCTCTCCTTCATGCGTTTTGCGACCGCTGGGGACGTCGACTAAACCGACGGCTTTGGCAATTGAGAACAGCCACAAGATGAGGATGCTCGTGAAGCCAAAGGCGATTACAGATCCTATGAAACTCGCCAACAACAAGATTATGTCCAACCCTTTAGAATTATTATTATTTCCCGCACTGCAATTATCGCGGAATGTTAAGACGAAGAATGTGACGTATGTCACAGCCCTCGATCGTTCACGTGGTAAATTAGCCCGCAGAACAAGAAACTGTGAAAGGAGTCGATTTTGCCGCAGGGAGTGAGCACATCGCGAATTGGCGCGAACCGCCTACCCTTCCTGAGTCAAATCACCCTGTAAAACACCTCTTGAATCGATTCTATACTTCGTGTCCACACTATACGAAACTTGAAGTCGAATCATCAAATAGGCGGAACTCCGCAGAAAACAAGAAGACAAACTGTGAATAACTGGATGACTGAGGCGCGCCGCACCCCCTAAGCAGAGTGCCGCGTGGCCAATTATGTCAAGAAAAAAAAGCTAGAATCAGTCACATGTGCGAAAGAATCTGACCGACGAGACGGCGTTTGACGCAGCTGAGATCAAGCCCGTACGCGGCTGAGTAGTCGAGTATTTTGTTACTATTCGAATACTTTTTATATTAATAACGAAGGGTTGGAACTTGAACTACAACAAACTTCTTAAGTTGACAGACCGCCAGCTGCGGCACTGCGCGCGGCGCTGCTTTTCGCGCTTAAAATGGTCGGCTCCACTGGTCATTACTGCCGTCTTTTTGGGCATGTCCCCGGTTTTCTCGCAAGAGAGTGCACCGGACAGGACGCAGTACCTGATTAACCCGGGCGATCTTCTCGAGGTATCTGTCTGGAAGGAGCTTGATCTGCAACGCACCGTTCTGATTCGCCCGGACGGGGCATTTTCGTTTCCACTGAGTGGAGATATTGTTGCCCAGGGCCGCTCCGTGGAAGACATCAGGCAAGAGCTCGAGAGACGACTTGCGACGTACATCCCAGACCTGGTTGTGACGGTGACGGTGGCAGAGATACGTGGCAATAAGATATTTGTAATCGGTCAGGTCAAGAATCCCGGGGAGTTCGTGATGAATCCGCGGGTAGATGTTATGCAAGCGCTGAGCATTGCCGGTGGAACGACGCCGTTTGCGCAGCTGAATAACATCAGGATTCTGCGCAGGCGAAATGGAATTCAGACGATTAGAGAATTCCGCTATAGCGATATTATTAAGGGTCAGAATCTGTCGCAGAATATACTTCTGGAAGTTGGAGACGTAGTCCTGGTGCCATGAACAATAATTTACACCAATGGAATTTGGATAAAACGAAGGGAATATCGTGGAGATAGAACGTTCAGGGCTGCAGGCCTATTTCGCCTTGCTGCGCCGGCGCCGGTCGAGCATGTTTATCGTATTTTCGACCGTTGCTGTTGCCACGGTGTTCGGTACTCTGTTACTGGATGACCAGTATCGATCCACCGCAACAATCGCTATCGAAAGACCGGAGATTCCGGAAAACATGGTCCAGACGACCGTGGCGAACTATGACACCGATCTTCGGATTGATCGTATTCGCAACCAGGTCCTGGTAGCAGAGAATGTCGAGGCGTGGATTAATGAATTTGGTCTTTACCAGGAATTGATCGCCGACAAGTCAATGAATGCTGCCGCCAGTCAGTTTCGGCGTGATGTCGAGGTCGTTACCATTCAGGCTCGCGAAGACATAGCGGTAAAGGATCAGGGAGAAACAATCGCATTCGATCTGTCCTATTACGGAGAGTCGCCAGCCAAGGCAGTGCGGGTAGCGGAACGCCTGGCCGATCGGTTTCTTCAAGAGAATCGCCGCAGTCGCAATCAGTCTGTCGAAGAGACGCTGGATTTTTTCCGCCGTGATGCCGAACGACTCGCCCTCAGAATCATCGACGCCGAAGCGCGACTTGCAGAATTCAAGGAACGAAACGCGGGGGCACTTCCCGCATCGGCGAACATCAATGCGCAAATGCTTGATCGCGCGGAACGTGACCTGGACGATATAAATCGTGAGATACGGGATTTGCGGGAAAGACGTCAGATCCTGGAGACTGACCTGGCGACGGAAAACCCGAACGCGCCGATTTTCACTGCATCTGGTGAAACAATGCTTACTGGCACGGACCGCCTCAGGCTGCTGCAACAACAGTACGTCGAGTTGTCGTCCAAGTACGGACCTGAGCATCCTGATATCGTGCGCACGCTTCGCGAGATCGCATTGTTGAGCGGTGGCAGCAATGCAGGGGAAGCTGAAACGATACGCCAGGAGCTGGTTGTCACCCAACGTGCTTATGCCGCAGCGCAGCAGCGATATTCCGAAAATCATCCGGATGTTCGCAGCCTGCGCAACAAAATCGATTTTTTGCAACAACGGTTAACGGCAATTTCCGCAGCTCCGGTGCAGTCGACGACCACGCAGCCGGACAACCCGGCCTACGTTAGTATTCTCGTCCAGATCCGCAGTGCAGATACACAACTCCGCGCTGCACAACAAAAATCACGAGATCTGCAGGCCAGAATCAGGGACTACGAGTCTCTCCTGGTTCAATCGCCCCAGGTTGAGCGCGAGTATCTTGCGCTTGATCGAGAATACAATCAGGCGGTCGCCGAATATAACGAAGTGATTCGAAAACAGACCGATGCACAACGAGCACAGCAGCTCGAGGTGTCGGAAAAGGGCGAAAGGTATGTCCTGCAGCGTATGCCGGGAGAACCACAGTCGGCCGCGTTTCCGAATCGACTCGCAATCATAATTTTGGGAATAATTTTCGCTGTCGGATGCGCATTTGGTGCGGTCGTGTTTTCTGAGAGTCTGGATCCGACCGTGCGCGGCTCGCGGGATCTGCGAAACATAGTAAATATGCCGCCAATTGCCATCATTCCGGTGCTCGAGAACGACGCAGAACGCCAGAAACGGACGATGATCTGGTCGTCGTCGGCGCTGGGTGTCGCAGCCGTGATCGTTTATATGATATTTATTCAGGTATTTTAAGGACTTGTTGATCGTAAACTTGAGAAGACTATGGGACGAATAGCAAAGGAACTTGCGAAGGCGAGCAGGCTTGAGGCGCAGAAACGCGCCTTGAAGCGAGAGCAGCGCCAGGGGAACGCGGTAGCGGCAGCCAATGGCCATACGGGCGGTTTTGACGCCGATGAAGGAGTAATCAACTTCGCCCGACTCCCCAGTATCAATCCAGATGAGGAATGCCTGGAAAAGAACCGCCTCGTCGCGGCCCAGGCGGATTCGCCGCAAAGAGCCGTTTACAAGGTGTTGCGCACGCGTATCCTGCAGCGACTGCGCGCCTCGGGATGGAATGTCATCGGCGTTTCTGGCACCGGCCCCGGTGAGGGTAAAACGGTTACTGCAATAAACCTCGCATACAGCCTCGCCCAGGACGTCAACCATAACGTTATTCTTGTTGACCTGGACCTGCGTCGGCCATCGTTGCACACGTATTTGGGCATTGAGCCCAGTCGGGATCTGTCAGACTACCTCAGCGGTACCACAGATCTTGATCAGATCCTGGTTCGTCCGGGCGAAAGTCGATTGGCCATAATGACCAATCAGACAACGTATCGTGACTCATCCGAGGTGCTATCGTCACCGGAGCTGGGTGCTCTCGTGCAACAATTGCGGAGCCTCGGTCCGAAAACAATTACTATTATCGACTTGCCACCGGCGTTGGCGGGTGACGATGTGCTCGCGTTTGCTCCATTGATGGACGCGCTCCTCCTGGTCGTTGCGGAAGGAATGTGCCGGCGAGAGCACCTCGCTGAAGCATACGAACTTTTGCAGGGCGTTAATATTCTCGGCACGATTCTCAACCAGTCCCGAGAGAAATCACCTTCTTCAGGTTATTACGACTATTACGGCTAAGCGCCCGTCACTGGTAATTGACTACCGGCGGCGGCGCGCGTAGCAGTCGTAAACGGTTAGTCCGTTCGCCTGGTTGATTGTGTGTGTGCCACCGATATCATCGGCCCAATCCGGCAGTATTTGATCGACCATTTCTTCCTCGTAATTCTCGAGGTCAAGCTGCAAGACGCGCTGGATAGAAAGAGCGTAGCCATAACGCACCGAGCAGTCCTGAGCCGGCCGATAAAGCTCACCGTCATGGCTATAGAAGGCCCCTGCCGGACGGGCAAAGCGTAAATCGAGGCTGATCGGATTTGCGGGATGCGGCGTCCATTCAGCAAACGGATCGGTTGCGTGAAACAGCCACAACTCGTCGCAGGTCGAATTACCGTTGTGCTGTACCGCCGCAAACATCCACCACCTGTTACCGTGCTGCACCAGAGTTGCGTCGAATGCCCGTATATTGTCCAGCAACACCGCATGTGACTCCCAATGATGCGGAAATTCAATGCACCGAAATGCTTCAACGCGATCAGCCTCTGCACTCTCCGGAATCATGTACAGCTCGCCGTCGTGCTCAAACAGGAACGGATAGGAAAGATGGTAATCGCACTCAAGGACCGGTTGAATCGGGCCGGTGCTGCCGTCGGGCCCGACCTCCACCGCAACAATTCGCCCTTTGAATTTCTCTCCCTCCCATTCTTCGAAGAAGATCATTGTGCGGTCGTCACGACGAATCACAAACGGATCTGCCCAAAAGTCTTTGCCAGCATCGGGAGCCAGGCGCATCAGTCCGTCCTGCGACAGGCGCTCCCCGCCAATACGGTAAGCGAGCTGCCATTGGTTTCGATGGAACTGCCGCTTCACAACATTAAGCGCGTAGCGGCCGTAGAGCTTGCTCAGTGAGGCGACCAGCCGGATCGCTCCAGGACGCCCGATTTTCTCAGTCAGTCTCTTCTCGGCGGGCGGTAATTTTACAGTCGACGCTTCACCACGATGTATATCGTTTAATTTGGAAACCACGAGGGATTCATCGACTGCGCGTATATGTCGTACCGTTTTTGTCAGCGACAAATGATTGGTCTTGGCAAACGTTCGTCCAAGTAGACGATGTCGTTCTGGATTCGAATCGGAGGTGAAGAGTTCGCAGGTAACCACAGGCACGGCGTCCACCAGCTCCCAGAACCCGAGTGCGTCGTTCTTCACGCTGGATAACGACCATACGCCCAAACGGGCCTTTGCCAACAATTGCTTGGGCGGAAATCCGGGCAACAGCCACAAAATGATATCGTAGGCATCGTCCGATACGGTGTCGGCTAACTGATCCAGTTTCCGGAACACCTGCTGACACGCTGTTCGTCCCCCGGAACTGTCGCTGGCCAGCTCCTCGTGCCCACGCTGGCCGGCCGCCTCAGAATCAATGACAAATGTCCTTGCGTCCAGTTTTTGCCAGTAGCTATAAAGGTCCTGGCGGGAATTGAGCGTTCCCTTGTCATCACCGAGGCCAAATGCCGTCGGCACGACGTAATCAAGGTTGCGCAGCCTTTCCACGAGCCGGAATTGCCACTCGGGATAGCCAGGAAAAGGCAGAATAATCAGGACGTCAATTTTCCGTGTCACACTCGTCACCCATGTCCCTGCACTCCTGGTATCACCCTGATCTTGCCACTATGATTAGCATCGCCAGATGCGGGCAGCCGGCACGATTATGCGGCCGAACCCGGTACTCCGTTGATTAGATTAATGATTATGTACAATTCGGCCCGTGAGTAGCTGCAACCCAGGTCACAGATTCGCGGCCGGCTACGCCAGAGATGTGAATCCGCCTACTTGCGTATCCGGCGGACAAAGGTCCTCCCTTTGTCCCGCAGTCTGTTTACGCCGTATGCGAGCTGGCCACGTACGATTCCATGCGGATAAATGGTCATGCGGCAAGTGTGCACGTCAGTTGCCCCCCATTTGTACTTGTATGGCTCCGCTCCACGAAGAAAATCGTAGTTCGTGTAATTCTCGTCAATGCCGCGTTCGATTACGCGTGCGAACAACACAGTGCCAGGTCGCAAGTCCCTGGCGGCGTCATCAAAGCCGCCCAGGTAGTAGTAAATGGACTGACCATGTACCAGGTTGAGTGCCGCACATACGGTTTGCCCGTCCGTCTCCACGACGTCCATCCAGGCGAGCCCCGACAGCGCCATTGCGGGTATGGCGTCAACAAGAAAATCCCGGAACGCAGGGTCCTCGAGACTGGAAACCTGGCCCTTGTGTCCCATGCGGCTGCGATTTAACCGAATGAGTGCATGCGCGAATGCTTCGGCCTCGGAAGGATCGAGCGTTCTGCATCTCGTGTTCTCATTCGCCTCAATTCGCTTCCGGAAGCGTCGCACCTGCGACCTGAAGTTACTACTCAGAATTTGCAGGTAATCTGGCCAAGTAGCAGGTAAATCCACCGAAGGGCATGCCGCGAAATTTTCGAGATGGACAACTCGGCGGTTATGCCGAGTCTCTCTGGCCAGATTCAGAGTGAAGTCTTCGCCGCTGTCCAGATTGCCAAGTTCAATACGATCCGCGGTGCTACACGACTCGGCGATCGCGGCGGCTGCAATTCCGGCCACGCTCGAATCGAGCGAAGGCAGCCGCAGTGTGCTGACGTGATCGGAACATTCCGGCCCGTATCCACACACGTTATCGAGCCGCTTGCGACTGCCGCGCCCATTCGGACCTGCTCTCACCAGCGGCAGTACAAATTGCAGTTCGTTACCCTCACCCCGCAGACAGATGACGTGCAATTCGTGAGGGCCCGCAAGATGTTTCAGCCATGCGTTTGTCCAGCTCCAGGCCTGGAATGGACGATGTTTCGGATTGGCCGCGAAGAGTCGTTCCCAGTCCTCCTGCAGATTTCGAAACTCCGCTTCGTTCGTGATGACATGCCATGTTCCGCGTACAGGTGAGTTCATAATTCAATCGGCGCCAGCCCGGTGTTAAATTCGCAATTGGTAGATTTTTTATGCGCCCTGTCAAGGACGTTTTGAGCATTGATTCAAATTCGATTTAACCGGACGCGGTATTATAACGACACCCTCGAACAGGACTCCACGACGAAATACACAGAATTGTACGATCCACCAGTTACCATGATGTGAACCCGGTTCGTAGAAGGTCTTGTGTCAACCATATAGAATTCAGCGTCGATCAGCTACCAGCGCCGACGCCCTTCGGCAACAATTCTGAAAGACAAATGACTACTGATCAGGAAGCAACGCAAATCGATCGCCCCGTGTTTATAATCGGTGGATCCCGAACGGGTTCCACAATGCTCAGGACCATTCTGAACAAAAGTCCCGAGATCGACCTGGCTGACGAACTACATTTCTATTCCCTGCCCTGGCTTCGGCGTGACGTCGCAACCAATATCCGAAAACAGGTAGGGCGCCTGGACAGTCCCCACGCACTCGATAAGCTTATGAGCCTGCTTTACTCGGGCGCAGCGGAAGGCTGGTTCTGGCAGGAGGCAGAACGGCTACTGGATCGCGACATGATGCGTCGCCAACTGTCAAGTCGCCCGCTGACCATGCAAAATATATTTCACGCCATTCTTGTTGTCCATGCGGAGATGCGCAACAAGGCGAGGTGCGGTTCGAAGTTTCCAACACATTATTTATTCACGGACAAATTGTTGGAGTGGTATCCAGACTGCCGGCTGGTGCACACGACACGCAACCCGAAGGCTGTTTATGCCTCCCAGGCCAATAAGTACCTGTCAGAAGAGCAAAGCTGGTTTAGTCGCGGTTACATGCGCTTTCGCCAGTTCGTGCATATCAATATCCAACTGACACTAACGGCGCGCCTGCATAAGCAACTCCATGAACTGCCTAACTATCAGTTAGTCCGGTACGAGGATGTTGTGCAAGACCCGGTATCGGAGATACAAAGGGTATGCGATTTTCTCGAAATTGATTTCTTGCCGCAGATGCTGTCCCCCGAAAGGTTCGGTTCGTCATTCGATCGGCCAGGTGTCGTTGGCGAGGGCATCGAAACGAGCTCTCTCGAGCGCTGGCGATCATCGATACATCCCCTGACCGCCAGATTAATGGATCTGGGTCACCGACAAGCATTCAGGATCCTCGGATACGAAACCGGCTGACACTGCAGCGAGCCTGCCTATTGATAAACATTCGGCCGGTTCGGATAGAATTCGCGCAAAGCGTCACTAAGTTCTGCAATCTCTTCTGTCGTGTTTGGCCGGGTCCGTCGAAAGACGACCGCGTCAACGTCACCGTCGAGGCGGAACCGGGCCGGAAGCCGTTCGAAAGCTGCGCCAATACCGCTGCCACTGAAGAGGCGGTCAGCAGGAATGCGAATGACTTGTTGATCTGACGGACGGCGACTCAGCTGTACCGGTTCGCTGGATATTAGAATGTGCGCTCGAAAAATATCGCGTGGAAAGCCGTCGCGTTTGTCGACGACCGAGCTACCGAGAATGCGCTCGGCAGAATTGAACGGGGCACCCGTCGACACGGTGATTGTCTTCAAATGATTGCCGTTCAAGGTAGCCGATCCGGAAAGGACGTAGATGCCCTGCTCTTTCGGAGCGTCAACCATTAGCTCGTCTACATATTTTGCCAGTCGCAGGAACTCATCGAGATCGTTGCTGATGAGCGGTGGCCGGTAGCTTTGCGACAGCATGCGGTTGGTTGTCGGAACACCGGTGGTTGATGCGGATGGAATGAAAACCGATTTGGCGGATGCCACGCCCAATATGAGAACCAGAACAGCCGCGCTGATGCTCCCGAGGGCAATCGGCCGCCGCTGACTGGCAATACCGGTCGTCAGCCCCAGCGACAAAAGGATGAGCATTCCTGGCAGCAGAATGAAGTACTGGTGTGGACCCATTGTCTGTGTCCGGGAGAAAAGTATGAAGCCGCACACGAGCTGCAGACCCAGTAACAGTGCGACACGGCGAGTGCTGACATTTGTTATCAAAAATACAAACGCGATCAGAAATAGTGCGTAGATGCCGGCCCCAAACGCTTCAACCTGGCGACTGAGCGCTGAAATCATGTTGTCATCTTCCTGAAACGCAGAGTAGAGATCTGCGTAATCGGTCGTTACGGTCCTCTGGATCTTAGGCCAGGCAACGGCGGCGAATAGCGCGAAGGCTGCAAAGCCGCTGACAATGGGTGCCCGCATCGAACGCAATGACTCCAGCAGGTTGAACTGACGTCTTTCGATCAGCTGCCACACGCTGTCCGCAAATGCCATTACCAGGAATCCGACAACCCAATAGGCATTCCAGCGTTGCAGTATCACACCGGCAAGCAGCAATACGCCGATCATCGACAGCGAAGTCGTACTGATTTCACGCGTCGGTTGCCTGAAATAGAGCCAGAGAACCGCAAGATTGCATGCTGCGACACTGACCCCCATGTAACCGCGGACAATGGGTACCCAGAACGGCACGAAACAGACTACCGCCAGAACCGGCAGGATCGGCCACCAAACGGGCCAGCGAGCAGTGTCCTCCCGGCCAGTCGCGCGTACGGTTACTATCAGCATAAGAACTGCGGCCAGCGCATAGGTATTGACGAGTGACAGCTCGTAAACCATGCGCGAACCGCCGAACGCGGCCATAACGATCGCTACAGGTAAATTTGACGATACGTTGTATTCGGAGAATCGTATATTTCGAATAAGCGCCGACAGCGCGCCAGGATCAGGTACTGCGGTATCTGCGTCATTAGCCGTAACCTCGTCATCCGGACTCTGAGACGACATTGCCAGCTGCGTGGTCGTCTTACGTTCGGCGCCCCGCAGAAACTCGCTGACGTTGCGCGAAGACGTCCAATAGCCGGAATAATCCCAGGTATAGATAGTCTTCTCTTGCGAAACATACCAATATATAAAAACGTTGCTGACGAGAGCGAACAGTAAGATTGCCCCTGTAGTGAAAACGCCCCGCCTGCGCGCTTGTTCGCGACTCAGACCCGCACTGAGTGAACCGGAACGATTTTTTTCACGCAGATTGACAGACAGCAAGAAGATTATTGCCAGTACCAGGCCGATGCCGATTACCGAACACAGGTTCCAAAACCACGTGTAGTGCGGTCTGTTTGCAGCAAGCATAATGTCGATGGCTGTCTCACCCGTGCGATCAAAACGGTCCAGCGTGAAGCGTATCTCGGTGATGCCGCGCGGCAGTTCGACCTGAACCAGTTTCCATCGACCACAGACATCTCGAAACGAGGCTGCAGTCTCGTTGAGCACCTGGTCCTGGCTGGCAGCGACAATTCTTATTTCGCCGCTGGCGTCGCACTCGGCGTCCCCTGCGGAGGCGGCAGGCGTGCCGAACCGAAGCAGTACATCTGCTTCACCGCCTACCAGCCAAACGCGCCAGTCAACGGCAACTGTTCCGTACAAGTCATTGACCGGAGACGATCGGCCGCCGCTTAGTCGCGCAAATTGTCGTCCAAATTCGCGGAGCTGCTGTTTGTTAACGCCTTCGCCTGCAGTTAGATGGCTCGCAGCCCGCCATGCCGAGGTATTCGCGCCATCGACACCTGCGACAAATAGAGCCAGGCATGCCGTTGCCACTGTACCAACGGCGATCCAGCGAATCTTTGGATGCCGAAGCCACCCAAGTGAGCGTGGGATCCGGTCACCGCTACAAACAAGTCCGAACAGGAAGATGGTCACGATCAGGACCGGGATGACGAAATTGGAAGCAACTATCGACTGTGCCGCGAGCCCGAGCAGGTCGCTAATGCCTGCAACAGTCAGAAGTCCCAGACCCAGTCCCGATAGAACCGAAACTAGCAAGATTAATAACATCTGGATGGGACTGCCTGGCCGCATTTCGGGTGCTCCAAATCGGATTGGCATTATCGCCAATATGCTTCCCGACCGATATGTCTGATTGATTGCCTCGAAGCGTGAACTACGCCTCATTGCACCCTGTGTCACATGTCCGGTGGCTGAGGCGCATTCGAGTGCCCGGTTGGCGAAGTTTGCCAGAACGAAAGCCGCCTGCTGGCTTGTGTCGTTGCAGCGCGAGAAATCGCCTGCAGATTCAGCCAGGCGCCGAGTAAGCGCAGCTAAAAGCTACCTGACGGTTCGCGCTATGATCAATCAAGTCACGGCGCTGAGATCAAGAATGTGTGAGAACGGAATTGCTGGCCGTATTCAGGGCAGCAAGTTGGCGATAGTTTTCATAAACAGGCTCAAGAACAGCGGCCGGCCGAAATCGGCTGGCGGACTCGACACAGGGTGCGCCCGATATACTCTGGAGGTTATCCAGGCACCACTCGATCGCGTCGGCGAACTTTTCTTCTGTGTGAGCCTCCGCGATTCGCCCACAGGTGCCGTCGTGAACCAAGCGCCCCACCTCGCCCACCCGGGTTGTCGCAACCGGGACACCGCTTGCCAACGCTTCGATTACCGCCATTGGCATACCCTCATTTGCTGAGGTCAGAACAAAAAGGTCTGCAGCTTGCAGGACCCGGGCGACTTCATCGATGTCTTTCGACCCGAGGAATCGAACGATGTTAGAAAGACCGGCCTGATGGAACGCCTCGCTGGTTTCTTGGCGCATGGGTCCGTCACCCACCATCAAGACACCTATTTGTTCCTTTCCACGCTCGACAAGTCTCCGAATCGAAGCAACCAGTAACAATGGATTTTTCTCGCGGACAAGTCGACCCACTGTAATCAGCCACGGGCTTTCAGCATTCAACCCAAGGTCGGACGCCAGTTGTTCTCGAAGTTCACGCTTACGCGTTGTCGAGGGCGGAGAGAATTGCCGTGGATCTGCCCAGGTAGGTTGAAAATGGCATGACGCAGCCAGATTCGCATAACGCGACTGATAGTGCTCCACGGCATCCTGGCTCACGCAGAAAGCAGAATTCAACTTCGGCACAAGCCTGTCCTCAAGACGAAAGTAAAGACTCGGCACACTTGACCAGCGGACGCCGCTGCGCTTGTCGTAGAGTGACTGCATATTCTGATGCATCACCGCTGTCTTGGGCCGCGAGTCTGACCAGAACCTCAATATTGGCTCGACACGGTGAAACTCGAGTACGTCAGCATCAATATCGTCAACAACCGAACCAAGCCGCATCAAGAATCGTACGACAGATGGAATGATCGGTTTCTTATCGTCGGGCTGATGATCCGTCACCGGGTAAAAGTTAAAGCGGCTCCCGTGTAAATTGCAGCGAGTCCACTGCCCGACCGGGCGTGCGACGCTATCGGTCGTGATCCCGACCACGCTGTATTCGATATCTTCGGGTGCGTTGTTGATCTCGCCTCGTATGAACGTATCAATTCCACCGGGTATGGATCCGCAGGGATCCGCCGTCTGTACGATACAGACCCGTACTTTCTTCGATCCCAATCGAGAATTCTCCATAGACTCCGTGTCGCCGATTCCCCGACAGGACTCGAGAGACATAAACAGGCTTGACTGCAGTTTTGCCAACCCTTCTGTGCAAGTCAGCAAGAGTCGAATACTAGCAGATGGTGCGATTCCGGGGCGGGAACTCTTCTCGACAACAAACAGGATATTTGAACCCGTACCGAACGAGGTGTAACAGGTCCGGGCCAGCCCCGGAACCAGTCGGTTCACCAGCAGATCACAACTGTGCTATACCACTGCCAGATCGTACGGTATGCCAGCACAGCGACCCTTGAGACTTTCTGCAAGCACTGAGTACTAGTTGAATATGCCACTTAGAACAGAGGACATCGCCGGATATGACGTTTGTCGCGACACGCAGGCAGACGTTGTTGATTGTGTCGCAGGCTGGCTCAGTGATGACGCGAGGAAGTGCCGGTACTTTGCGTGCCTGAATCCACATGCGGCGGAAGTCGCCGCCGATGATAAAAAATTTGCCAGTGCGCTGCACTCCGCAGATTTCCTGACCGCAGACGGCATCGGGGTAGTGTATGCATCTCGTCTTGCTGGCGGTCATATAAGAAAACGCATTACCGGGATGGACGTATTTCTTGCCGTTTCCGAACTGATGAATGGTATGGAATCGCAAAGCTGTTTCTTCCTTGGGTCATCCAACGAGACACTTGACAAGATTTCAAAACACATGGCCGAAGCATTTCCAAAGATCGAGATAGCGGGTACCTACTCGCCACCCTTCAAAAGCGAGTTTTCTGCCCAGGACAATCAGGAGATGATTGAGGCTGTCAATAAAGCGTCACCCGATGTGCTTTGGGTGGGATTGACAGCGCCCAAACAGGAAAAATGGATCTACGAACACCAGGCAAAACTCGACGTGAAGTTTGCCGGGCCGATCGGTGCCGTCTTTGATTTTCTGGTAGGCAATATCAATCGTGCGGGACCATTTTGGCAAGACCTGGGCCTCGAATGGTTGCCTCGCCTGGTCCAGGAACCACGCCGGCTTTGGCGCCGGAGTTTGATATCGGCGCCCAGATTTCTTCTTCGAACAGCCCGCTATCAGTGGTTCCGGAAACGCGGCGGAAATTGATGCATCGAGCCGTCTTTCGTTGGCGCAAAGATGCCGGCGTCGAAATAATTTTTGGATTATGTTAAATTTATTTATACAATAAAATCAAAGTATTACGTGAGTTCGTGGAATGTAGTGTGACCCAGTTCCTGTTTCGATTCTGCTCTTTTGGTTTATCCTTTTCACCTGTTAATGATGCAACCACTGCGACCAGAATAAATCAACAAGGTCTTTGATTTGAACTCGATTCATAAATGAATTCCGGCTGCTGGCCTGCCCTGCTTCGCGTGTGACTTATCTGAACTCGAAAGCCCGTGTTTGAAAGTGGCTGTAGCCGGGACGAACGGTTAGCGCCGCAGCGTGCTTCTCCGGTCGTTGCACGGCAGCTCAATCCTCGGCCGGAAACGTCCATGAAGCAGGCAGTTGGACGACACGCAGTCGCATTCAGACGATCAAAAACACGTATGGACGCTCGAAAAAAAAGAAGGAGTAGTAAATGAAAACGGCACTCGTTTGTGGAGCCGGGGGATTCATCGGATCTCACCTCGTCAAGAGACTCAAAGGGGAAGGATTCTGGGTCCGGGGGGTCGATCTCAAATATCCGGAATTTGGCGACACCGATGCCGACGACTTTATTATGGGCGATTTGCGCGATCCTGCTACCTGCAGATCTGCAGCTGATCGAAGATTTGACGAAGTCTATCAACTCGCCGCCGATATGGGCGGTGCCGGGTTTGTTTTCACGGGTGAGAATGACGCCGACATCCTGCACAACTCCGCACTGATCAATCTCAACATGATTGAAGCCTGTTGGAAGCGAAACTGCAGGCGGTTCTTCTACTCATCGTCGGCGTGTATGTACCCGGAGCGCAATCAGTTGGATCCGGACAACCCGATGACTGCTGAAGACTCCGCTTATCCCGCGGATCCAGATAGCGAATACGGCTGGGAGAAACTATTCAGCGAGCGTCTCTACCTGGCCTTTCATCGCAACTACGGGCTCGATGTAAGAATCGCCCGATTCCACAATATCTTCGGACCCGAGGGCACGTGGGACGGCGGTCGCGAAAAAGCCCCCGCGGCCCTGTGCCGGAAGATTGCGCAAGCTGAGGATGGCGGCGAAATCGAGATCTGGGGTGACGGTACCCAGACGCGCTCTTTTCTTTACATCGACGAATGTCTTGAAGGCGTGCTTCGCCTGACACGCTCAGACTGGACAGGTCCGGTCAACGTTGGCTCGGAAGAGATGGTCAGCATCAATGCGCTTGCCGAGATCATCATGGATATCGCCGGCAAGAAGGTCGGAATTCGGCATATTCCCGGGCCGCTGGGCGTCAGGGGTCGAAATTCCGACAACCGGCTCATCCAGGAAAAACTTGGCTGGCGCCCCGCACAGCCGCTTCGAGATGGACTGGAAAAGACCTACAGCTGGATAGCGAGCCAGGTCGCGGCAAGCAAATCCGCAACGAACGATAATTAGCAAGCGATCGGGAATACGTGCCAATCCGACGACCGATTTATCGGTCTCAAACATAGGCTGATCCAGGCCGGGTTGGATACTGAGCAGTGTTGCCGCGAAGCGTTGTCGGATGCCAGGTGCTATCTGAATCAGTTGATAACCGGTGGTTTCGGCCTGTTAATACGAGATGACGAATCGGTTGAAACCAGTACTATTCCGTCTCGCTCCGCCAATTGCAGGGAGTTGACCGACTGGCCGCTGTTGGTGCGCGTATCCTGGGTTCCGGCAATACGCTTGTAACCAGGCTCGACTGCCAGGGTCTGCGTCCCGTTACCCTTCGGATTGACGAGTACCATACCGTTCTCGAACCGGCGCCGGTAAACGCCCTTTTGCCAGGCGCTGAATTGTGGCGGATCGATTGGCCGCCCCAGGTCGACATCGTATTCATCGAACCAAAGTGCGGATCGAAATTCCCTGTCGTGTGATGTGTAGTAATAAAAACCATCATCCATCAGGCACGAAGCGAGTCCGTATCTCATGGCCTTATAATCGGTTGCGTCTCCGTGTACGGTCATTATGAGCAATCGGTCTTTGGCGTTCTGCAGCGTCGTCTGGTATTGCTCCATCATCGTTTCCCAGGTACCCCAGGTTTCCTGAGACCAGGTCATGCCCATCGCGCCCTCATAAAGTGCGGCAACCTGACCCCTGTATTCAGGTTCAGTCAACATACCCTTGCTAATCTGCGGCTCACCGTCGACGTTGCCCATGACGATCATATTGGGCGCGAGCTGGCGGGCTCGGCGCAAGCCGTTTATGAATCCCTTGCGGTATTCGCGGCCCACGAAATCGGATTTCCTGTCATCATTCGTGCCGTCGCCGTCCCAATCCGCCGTCACCCTGGGTCGGTAAAACCAGTTGTCGATGTACCAGATGTCCATTTCGGGCACGTCTCGAAAATAGACTTCGTAGGCACGGGTTGCAGCCCATTCCGGCCAGGTATCGCCATTGCTGTCCCGCTGAACAAATTCGGTAACATTGGTGTTCCAGCTGCCGGGGTAGCTGCCGACATTTTCACCGTTGGAGTTTCGCGCCCACCAATCATTGTTGGTCGCGTATCCCGGTCCGACTTCGCTATGCAGCTTGGTCCACCTGTCATATGAGGCTGAGCCGGGTGTCCCATCTGAGCCGCTCTCCATGAAAATCGTATATTTGCCTATCAGGATGCCGCCGTTTCCATCCTGCGCAGCGCGGTTCTTGATGTCGACGACGACATCCCGCATACGCAGTTGTTCATTCGTCTCGGAATCCCGGCCGGACCAGCCGCGCCACATCCCGAGAATCACGATGTCGTGCTTGGCGAGAGCCTGGCGGTACTCCGGTTTGACCGTATCGTGCGTCCCCGCAATCTCGATCGCGCCAATTCGCGGGAAAGTGCTTTTCAGTGCCTTGCCGTTCGCCAGTGCGGGTGCGTTCAGTGCAACGCAGGATACGGCAACAAAAACGGCCAGGACTGCACTTGGCAGAGCCTTGGCCTGGTGGCTGAATTGCTTTCCTGATTGTCGTCCGATCTCTGATCGGAACGAATTAAATCTGTTCAATAACTGCATCATATCGGTATCTTGTTACTCTCGAATTAAACTTGGCCTGGCTTGCACAGGCCTTAATCGTCGGCTTTATGCTGCTGAGGGCTCTGATTTAACGCCGGCGCTTTATGTTCAACCTGGGCCGCTCAATTAAACATATCAACGAAGAACGGGTATTCAGTTGGCACAAATGTTGCCGGCAATTAAGCGCAAACAATAGGCAAGTTTCACGTTGGAAAGTGTGATTTGACGCACATTATTCGAGGAGCTGCGGGTCCCTTGAACTGCCTTAACACACTTTCCCAATATATTTCATAAACTTAACCCTATCCCAGCGGAGTGGCCGTGATCGATGAAGCGATTCGACAGATGCTGCGTTGTTGTCGCTTTCTCAGGATTAATCCAGGATTTGCTGCATGCGAATTACCGGGAGCAACTATGAGACTACCGGTTGGAATTCTGCAACCTGCGTCGAATCCACCTGGGTAAAATGACCATCGCTCCGCTGAATTGCGCCTTCAGCTCTGGTCAACCAGGCAGCTGTGACTCTTTTCGACCATTCTGGAATAGGTGAAGTTCCGCGTCACAGTGCGCCTGGCCGCCACCCCCATTTGCGTCCGCCTCGAATCATCGGACAGAATCCAGGACAGTCCATGCGCGAGTTCCGCTACGTCACCAGGCGTAATGAGCAGTCCGGATTCCCGGTCCTGAATCGCCTCAGGCGCACCTCCGACTCTCGTGCAGATTACCGGTACCTGCATCGCCATTGCCTCGAGCATTGCCATCGAAAATGTCTCTGCCGCTGATGCCAGAACTTTGCAATCTGCGGTCGCTAACAGTGGCCTTACGTCTGACACCTCACCGAGAAACACTACCCGGGATTCGATCCTGAGCTTATTGGCTGCCTTGCGTAATTTCTTCTCCATCGGTCCTGATCCCGCTAACAAAAGGTAGCAATCAAGCTCAGATTCTTCGCACAGTTCTTTGAAGGACATCAGAAGTACGTCATGACCCTTTTCACGTCGAAGCCCGGCTACTGAACATATAACCCTCGCGCTGTCCGGAATTCCAAGTTGCCTGCGTAGTGCGATTCCAGAATCAACATACTCGCTTGGTACGAAGTCCTCAGCCCTGATGCCGTTGTAGATGATCCTTTGACGCTCGCGCAGGAAAGGGGCACGGTCCGTCCAGTGTAAAGCCTGAAACTTGCACATGAACCAGACCTGGGAGCACCGCTTCAGCAAATGCTTGTAGAGCAGCGCATACGCCACGTCATTTTTCCAGCTCGGTTGCCTGGTCGTGTGAATGGCGCATATCAAGCGCGGCGTTCGTACTGCGTTGCGCGCGCCCAGCAAGCCATAGAGCAATGCATTCTCAAGTGTGCAGTGAACAGTATCGATCATGTTTTCATCGATGACTTTGCCGATCGCCCTGGCCACTGACAGATCAACCTTCGCCGTCCGGCGCAAGCGGTGGTAAGTGACCTGTTCAGTGTCTACATCCGCCAATAACTCGTCTCCCGGCGAATACGACAGAAGGTGTTTCTCGAAAACGTCGTTCGACAAGCCGTTTACCAGCTGAACGACCTGATTCTCAGCTCCAGCTCGTCTGAGCGTCGGGACGATAAACAATGTCCGATGTTTAACCATCAGTCGTTTTTATTCCAGGCACATTCCCGATCAATTCCTGGTAGCGCTGCACAATTGCTCGCGGAGAGTAGTTGTCGTGGGCGAACTGCCTGGCCCGCGCCCCGATCGCGTTTCGCTCCGATGTCGAACCCAATAGCTGCTCTATCGGTCGGCAAAAATCGTTCTGTGTAGCGACCGTCGCACCAATCGCTTCGGAGGCTATCAGGCCGTCCGGATCAAAATAGGAGATGACCGGGACACCACGAATCCAGGCCTGAAGATATGAATTCGGGAAGCCCTCGGAATCCGAAGTATTGAGGAACAGCTTGCTTCGCGCGAAATAAGCGTTCACCTCTGCATACGGAACAGGTCCCAGGTACTCCAGGTTTGGCAATTCCACGGACGCGCGTTTGACTTCCTGGTGCAATGCTTCAAACCCCGTCATCGGCCCACCAATCATGACAAATTTAACGTGCGGCATTTGCCGCGCGATATCGCAGGCTATTTCCGGACGTTTGAAGCCACGCAAGTTGTTGACCCAAAGAACATCGATATCTTTCTCCACGGTCGCCAACTCCTCCGGGGGCTGGACGACCATGTTTACGATCGTTGCAGGCAGATGGTAATTAGCTTTCATGGCCTGCATCTGCACTTCGCTCTGCGCAGAGATCAGATCTGCAGATTTGAGTCCGTATTCGTAGAGCCAGCGATCACGGCTGTTGTTGATCAGCTGCTCACCGGGCACGCAATCTGTATCGTGCGCAATGCGAAAAATCATTTTCTTTCCGTGCCGATTCGCATAATGCGCGACAACGCCGGTATTCAGCCCCGCGCAGGACTGAAAATATACGTCTGCATCTGACTTCCGCAGCGCGCGCCAGAGTTTATGCAGGCGTGGGTAGAAAAAGCGAATTCCTGGCAACCCCTCATCACGGTCAAAGGTTTTCCACACCGTCACGTCGTCTATGACTTCACCGTCTTCCTGGCCGATGTCCCGACACACCACACTTGTGTCCCAGCCTTGCCTGGCAAACTCCCTCGCGAGCAGCGTATGTTGTACAGCCTCACCGCCGGGACTATTCGACGATTTCGGGTTCAGCACCGAATAGGTCATGGCTTCGACAAAACAAATTTTCGGCATCAGGAATCTCCACCTGTGTTATGCACTGGGATCGAACTGTTCGCCGCATGCAAATCCTCGGTGAGCAAACGCAGAGTTACGCCAACAAGCGCCCAGATAAACAAAGACGATGCATAAAGCCCAACAAAGAAAAGTGCGACGTGCAGCGCCAGCAGGCCAAAAACAAGACCAATAATGATGGGTTTGATGTCGGCAGATATCGTGTCGAGGCTTTTGAGCGCAAACCGTACAATCCAGAATACAATTGAGGCGTAAAGCCCGAGACCAACAAGACCTAAGTTGAACCAGTACATTAGATAGGTATTGTGAGGGTCGCCGTAACCAAGAAACAGTGTCGCATACGCATCCCAGCCGTAGCCGGTTAAGAAGGAAAATGGCCAGTCAGACATCATTGTCAGGGTTTGACGCCAGAAGAAAGTCCTGCCCGAACTCACTCGCTCGAGCGATGCGCCAGCAACATTGAATTTATCCAGGAAGCCTTCAGGATTTTGATAGGCAATTACGCCGGCGACGAGAATAAGCAGCACAAAACCGGCAACCGCACCTTTAACGACCATCTCCCGGCGAATATGATCGCGAACAAGATAGAGCGCCATGGCCCCCCCCGTAAGCAGTCCAACGTAGGATCCCCGGGATACCGTCAGACCCAGCAGAATGAACGCGATCAGCGTTCCAAATCCATAGTACGCTTTCATGAGTCCACGCGAGGCGAGCGCTAACCCGGCCGTAAGTGGAATGATGAAAATCAGGACGGCCCCATATTGATTGACTTCGTTGAATGGTCCGGCGAGTCGGCCGTCCCTTCGGTCAGTGATGATGCCCAGATCTGGAACGTTGAAGACGTCAATCATCGTGACGACGTTTACGACAATAAGGACAGTAGCAAGCCAGCGCAGAAGACTGAGGGTCGAAGATTTGTCTTTTGGGCCATAAAGATAGACCAGCAAAAACAGGAACAGATCGACCAACTGTCCCTTCAAGGAAATAAAACCTTGCAGGGCGCCGTAACCCCGATGGACACCCAGTAAGACGATCACCAGCCAGGTGAATGTTCCATAAATAATAAGCAGCAGCCAATGTATGTGCAGCGGAAAGGTTTCACTCAGCAGATCTCGGTGGCCCACTGAAAACTCGAGCACGAGCGCAATGAATATTACGTATAACATTGCGTTCTTGAGGCTTAACCCAGGCGCCAGGGCCAGACCGAGCCCCAGCATAATATCGCTCAACAAGATGGCAAAAAGGCTGATTAACAGTAATTGGCGCATACGAAGTCTTGTACCGGAACCCGGTCGCTAGCGACCATTGTCGGTAAGTAAACAAAGTCTTGTAATTGCCAGTCTGACGTCACGCATCGTGGGCGGCACTTTCCTGACGATCCTGATCGGGAGTTTTGCGAGTCGCGGGCGCTACTGAAACAGATCTTTTTCGAAGCAGATCTTTGCTTGCCGTTAGTGGGTTCAACCACCGACGCAGAAATGCACCCGTCAATCGCAGTCTGTTCAGCTTTGTGCCGGCTTTTTTCAGATTCTCCTCATGCGCAGTCCAGAAATCCGCGCTTTTCCCGGTAGCGATGTTGCTCGCCAGGAAATCATAGTAGTCCCGTAGTTCACGTTGCCACGCAAATCGAAATTCTTCATCGGAGAGAAACTCAGGACCATATTTTTGCAGTAACAACAGGTTTTCCTGACGCCGTGTATCGAACGTATGGGTCAGCGACGAAACGGATTCGTTGTGACGGCGTGTAAATACAAGCACCTGCCGCACAAACCCGAAATCGTATTTGGCGAAAAGCCGGAGAGCTGCATCTTTATCAGCATGCAGGTAGTCGTCGTCATAGAACGGAGTCAGTTGGGAGACTATGGCTGTTCGCATCAGAACCGATGAGGGTGATCCGAGCACCGACGCTCGTTCGAGCAGCACGGCCCTGCCTGCGGACCGACCATTCATACTAAAGGTATCGATACCCGGTATCAGCGGGGCCGCAGCGGGCAGATGGTCGAGCGAGACACGATTCTCTTCCAGGCGGTAGGAAGAGACCAGGGCAACATTGGAATTCGCCTCCGCCACTTCGACCATCCTGGCAACACAATCCGGATACAACCAGTCATCGGCATGCACGAATTTGATGTATTTGCTCAGCGGGTCGAGATGGCTCAGAGAGCGATTCCAGTTTTGAATGACGCCAACGTGGTCACTGCTCTGTACCACCGTAACGCGGTCATCCGTTGCGGCGGCCTTTGCGGCGATTTGCAACGAACTGTCGGTACTGCAGTTATCGACGATGACATAGCGGATATTCCGATACGTCTGGTTCAGGACGCTATTGATACACTCCAGCAGGTAAGGGGCGCCGTTATAGACCGGCGTTATCACGGTGACCAGGTTACTGTCGACAGTCACAATCAAGGTATCCTGTTTAGTCTTGTTGGCCGCGATGCGAAACGACACGCGCCGGATTGCCGACAGCAATGGCGTTTTCCGGAATATCCCCGGTCACCACGGCGCCGGCCCCGACGATAGCACCCGGTCCTATCGTAACGCCGTCAAGCACTATCACGCCGAACCCGAGCCATGCGCCATCACCGACACTGATGCCACCTTTCGTCTCCAGTGGCTGTCGCTTGATAAGCTTGCCAGGCGCCGCGACGTGGTTGTACGAATAGAACGCACAGCCGGGCGCGATCGCGACGTGATCGCCAATTGAGATGTCTCCTTTATAGGCCATTACCTGGCAACGCGGGTGGAGGTACGTATCTGCGCCGATTGATATCGAACCGCCCTGCCCGGTTTCCAGGACACAATCCCGAAGTACGTTGACGTTGTTCGATAGTGTCACACTGCCCCCCTCGGCCGCCTGGTAGATAATCACCCGATCGGCAACAAACACCTGTGGCCCTATGTCCAGATCCGCATGATGTATCACTGCTTCTGGATCGATGTAGGGATTCGGCCCAAAAAGGGCCAGATAGTCACGTGCCATGTAGGGCGGAGCGAAGGCCGAAGCAAGTCGGGCCGCAAAGCGGCCCGACCGGTTCGTACCTGCCAAACTCATCCAAAAGCGCTCCCAGAGTCTGCGCAGTTTTCCTAACATAGCCCGTCCGTATCAGATGACCGTTCTTATATTAACCGAAGTTATTTTCCGGACCGTGTGCACTGCTAGGGAGCGACAACGATTACGATATAACCCTGCCTCGGAATGCCTCTCGGCTGAAACGGTACCACCGATTGTGACCGGACCTGTGACGTTGAGTGCCTCAACAACTGCCAGGTCTCCCCCGCCCGAAATTGCAATTGCCGGATCAGAGACGCCTACCGTCAAGGTTGACGCCGCGAACGCCGCTGACGCCGTCGCGTTTGGCGCGGCACCCGCGGGATCATAAGCGATGTATACGTTCACTCCGGTCATGCCGACGTCAAACTCCATGAAATCGGCGGCCGCATTGCCGTTGTCCGCATTGTCCTGCGTTATCCAGACACCATCTTCAAGTGCCGCCGGAATGCCAGTTAGCGCAAATGCCTCGTCATTGTAGTAAGCATCTCCATCTTCCAGGAGATTCTGCTTGAAGCCATTCGTGTAGCCATCCAGTCCTTCCACGAAGTAAACGGAAGATATCGTCGGACACGTGTTGGCAATCGCTCCATTGAGAATCGCATCTGCCCACAGTGCCGCAACGTAGGCGTTACCGAGCGCATTTGGATGCAGGAAGTCGGCAAACATGCTGTACCGGTTCGAGGTACCCGACAGGAAGCAGGTGAAGAGGTCCGGACCCTGAGTGACGTAAGCGATTCCGGGCACCAGGTCTTGTATAACAACCTCATTCAATGCCTGGATGCGCTTGTTTCGCACCGCCGTGTTCGGATCGGCTGACAGCAGATCCGCCGCCGCATACTCTCCGCCACCGTCACCAAAAATCGGCGGCATGATGCCGAGATAGATGATATCCGCTCCACCACCAGTGTTGTTGTTGTTGATGTCCTGCAGCAGGAATCTCATGTCCACGTTGTAGGTCGCGTCGCAACCAGGCCCCGGCCCGGCACAGCCCAGTCCCGGCGGTGTGTTAAAGAAACCGGTGTCATTCGTACCTAGCAACACGAGCGCACGATTGGGCAGAGGGCCACGGTTCCGCTCAAAGATCGAGCCTTGACGTTCGAAGCGGATGTCACGAACAGTGTCACCCTCTACCGCCTCGTTGGCAATGACGTTTTGTTGCGAGTTTGCGATCGTCAGCATGTCCGTCAGCGGTCCGACCCAGCCTGCCTGGGAAAATACCGAATTAGCGGCAGTCAGACTCAGGTTGTCACGTCGATACGTATCGAGGAGTCCCTGGGTAATACTGTCGCCATACGCTGTATACAGGTCACCCATTCCGTCCGCACCGACTGACACGTCGAAATTCGAATCACGATCGACTTCCACGCCGCCGTTATCGCGCAGGTAGGCCCTAACCTGGCTATCGCGCACGGCGCGATTTGTGCACAAGGCAGAGTACAAACCTGGTGATACTTCCGTTGCCGCATTACAGGCAGGTGTGCCGACGAATTCGACGTCCACGGTGCCGCCGGTCGGTATATTGCGCGCAACAGCCGTTACGGTGATGTCACGAGGACCCTGCGGATAAAGACTGTTCGAAACCGGCGATGAGATCACGATTTCGGGATTGGTTGAATTCACATCGAGACTCACATCATCATAGCGTACACCGTCACGCGAGTAGAGCGCGACTCCGCCGACAGCGTGATCTGAATCGCTGACCGCAAAAAGCGGGTTACCATTGACGAACACCTGGATCAGCGGTCCTTCGACTTCAATAGCGATCATTTGCAACTCACTGACACCGTAGCCGAGGAAGTTCTTCGACAATGTCATGAAGGTTCCGTTGACTCTGCTCTCGAGACGGGTATAGCCGTACTGCGCATTCATCGAGAAACGGTAGTAGTTCAGGTCGTCGGTGTACCTGAACATGACACCAATGTCATCCAGGCTATTCGGCCGCGGACGCATATCAACTTCGAATCGGTAGTCAGTCAGGTTCAGGCTGCTTACAAGATACGAATACGTACCGATTCGATACGTCTCTTCCAGGTCGCCACCGAAATCAGGAATTGTCGCCGCCTGAACGTAGTTACTTGAATTGATACCCCAGTCTGGTGCGTTGCCGTCAGTACTGTTGTCCACAACTGTCCAGCCATCAGCATTTCCGTCGCCGAAAGTATCGAGGAACGGTAGTGCCAGCGTAGGATCGACAGTGATGTCCACTGAGTCAGGCGTACTCATAACCGTGTCGTTATCAGTTACCACCAGCTCGAACGTTAGGACTTCGGTTGCCTGGACGTTAGGTGCGTCAAATGTCGGCATAGCCGGAACCGTCTCGTCAAGCGTGACTGGCGTGCCTGCTGTCTGCGTCCACGTATAGGTATCGACCGTGCCATCGGGATCGTCCGACGCACTGCCATCCAACGTCACTGGCGCCAGCGCCGCGACTACCTGGTCCGGACCCGCATCGGCGGTGGGTGCCATATTGTCGTTAACCACGGTAACGGTCACGCTATCTGCGGCCGTTGCTCCGTCGTTGTCCGTTACCGTAAGACTGAAGGTGAAGTCTTCATCGGCCGCGATCATCGGTGCTGTAAAAGTTGCAGTAGCCATGTCTGCGTCAGTCAAAGTGACTGCAGTGCCTGCAGTCTGCACCCATGCGTACGTGTCAATCGTACCGTCCGCGTCCATACCTGACCCGACGAGACTAACCACTGTTCCCTCGGCCACTGACTGATCAGCGCCGGCATCGGCCGTTGGCGGCAGATTGTTGTTGGTAACCGAAATGATGACATTGTCGGCGCCAGTGGCACCGTCGTCGTCGGTGACGATAAGGCTGAATGTGAGATCTTCGTCAGCCGCCACATCGGGTGCCGTAAATGAGGCATTTGCCATATCAGCATCTGTCAGTGTCACCGCTGTACCGCCGGTCTGTGACCAGGCATACGATGCGATCGTGCCATCGGTATCTGCGCCCATACCGGTCAGGCTAACCATCGCGAGCTCTGCAACAGTCTGATCAGCACCTGCGTCAGCGGTCGGCGCTACATTTGCGGGAGGTGGCGGTGGCGGCGGTGGCGGCGGTGGTGGTGTAGCAACGGTACTGCTGCCTCCGCCACAACCTGCGAGAACCAAAACGGCCGCGCCAATCGTCAGGATTCGTCCATTTAACAATCTTGATAAAAACATTTTATAACTTCCCTTTAACACCTGAAGTCAAGCTTCGGCCTGTAAATACGTGAGGATGCTGGTTATGCATGCCCACCTGAATCTTCACCCGTTACATCACGGAAACCGTAACGGTCCAGATATGAGAATGTGTTCGCGGGATGAGCACGCCCTGCGCCATCCCCTGCCAGTACTCCTGTCGTCATCGTCATTTCTTTTTCTGGCGTCTTTTTTTTCTTCACGAATACCGGCTGACCACAATCTGCCGGCACTTTCGGGGCATTTCCCATATTTTTATGCTTTTCTTACCACTTATGGATCGCAGACTACGCGCCTTCCTGTGGATTGTCCGAGACAAGAATCGCGGTCGGAATCGAGACCTGCGTCACAGTTGACGCGCCGCTGTCCGGCGCCGGTTTTCGAGCGATGTGGACAGTGAAATCCGCCCCCCGCAAGGGTTCCAGGACATATTCTTATTCTAAAGTAATCAATACGTTCTTTGGATTATGTCAAGTAATTTGCCATGTACGGATCGCGCTTGCAACGGTTTTTACGATGCAATTAACGCAATTGCAGCGAGACTGACACGGAATGCGGAGGCTGCAAACGCATGTCGCTGCGTCGATACATCAGACCTGCGTATCACCCGTTTCGGCATCAAACTGCATAAACATTGCCATGGATTTGCTGATCACCTGGCGTTGATTCGGCGTGACCTGCCGTTCGATCAAAAACCGCGTCCTTTCCAGGTAGTAGAGGCGCCGTGCAAAGTGATCACTGATCGAAGCATCACTTGTAAGCGGACGACAGTGATCAGATAGTGCCGTGCGGTAACGCGCAAGCATTGCGGCCACCTCTGCCGGGAATTCCGGCGCGGCGCGACCGTAGTAACGTTCAACGAAGGCGAAATTCAGAATATCGGAAAAAACGCCGCCCGTACTGACTCCCTCCCAGTCGATAAATCGCAGCCCGGCATTTGTCGCGATTGCGTTTACAAGCGAAAAGTCGCCGTGGGTCGGAACTAACTGTATGACATCAGATTCGGAATTATCGATCAGCCATGCGCTAAGTTTTGCGACGTAATCAACCAGCCGATCGACCTCGTCGACGGATGCGCCTCCCTGCAGCCATCGTTCGCGAAAGTCGATATTCGCCAGTTTATCGATGTGAGAACGAACAGAAACGGGTGTCGCCGGACTGCAACTTGCCAGATCGAGCAGGCACTTTTCTGCATCTTTGTAGTAACGCCGGTAGTCACTGGAGTTGGCGGTGACCAGTTTCGTCGCGTGCGTGCCGCGAATGTATTCTTCCTTAAACCACCGGCCCCGCACATCTGCCTCCAGGAACCGCGGCGCGGATGGCACCAGCGACGCCTTCTCTGACGACGAAATCTCATGAGAAGCCTCCTGCGCGGTCACGTCAGCGCTGAAGACCTTGGTAACCTCGGACCGATCAAAATCAAACATTTTGTAGCCGCGATGAACACGCATGCCTAACTGGGTGCGCACAGGCAACGTAACGTATAACGATGGACTGGTACGGCGAAACCTTCTTATGAGGGCGACCAGTACTATTTTACGGGCGGTCGATCGGGACATCCCCAGGGAATCCAGTCGGTGCCTGGAATAGCCGAACAGGAAAATCCGCAGCGCTTCGCTAATCGCCTGGTCAGCACGCACCAGGTAATCACCCAATTTGCGATACCGGTATGTCATCTGCGATTCAGGTCGGCCAACAGTTCAGTCCGCCGCGAGGCCTCTGCTCAATGAATCATAGTAGTGAACGGTTGCTACATGGAACAGGAAATTCGCATTGCGTGACAGATCGTCGGTCGTTGCCGTCTCCGCAGTCAATGCGTCAAATTTATTTCGATCCACAAAATCCCATATTGCCGAGTTCCTGTTATCAAGACAGTCTTCCCGGAGCTTGCCCTGGATTTGTTGTAACCACTTTAGTCGCTCGAAGCCCGTGTCCTTGATAATAAAATGCAGCGGCGCGACAGGCTTTGTCCGGGCAAATTGCTCGGACGTTTTCGCGACCAGCCGTCGGCGTACCTGCCGCGCCAGCTCCTGGTAAAAATTCAAAAAGGGCGACCGACTCCGCCAGCTACCCTTGTCAAAGCGAATATTCAGCAATTGCGGGGCCACCTGATGCAGCAATCCATGGTGAAACGGAAGAATGCGCCGTAAGCGGGCGCAAACAGAGAATGCCGCTGTCACGGCCGAACGCGAATAATACGGTGAGTACGTGTCGCGCAGAAATGTCGTTGGGTGCATGACCTGCCCTACTCTGCGGCCTTCCTCTTCGTACAGAAAAAATGTGTCGTTGATGTCGCTTAAGTCCACGCCCAGGTCGGCATATCGCTCAACGGTTCGATCGACCAATGCGCGCGCGTTTGCAACTGCCTCCGGGCTGATCAGTCCACCGGAATCACTGATGTTAAGATTCGCCAGGTTTTTCTGAATATCACCGACCGTCAAGCCGCGAAATTCCTGATAAGGATTAAAAGTGTGAGCTTTGAGCACTCCGCCACCGGCGCCCGAGATGCGGACGGGCAGCGGCTTTGTAACCACGCTGTGTGCTGTACTGTTGCTTAGCACCAGCTGCAGCGGGCACATGCCGTCCCCCTGCAGAATCAGCTTCTCCGCCTCCGTCTCCCAGTTAGCCAGCAGATCGCTGGCCTCCGTCACCAGGTTCTCGTGATCAACGTTTAGCGCCTCGGCTATCTCTCCGGCAATCTCCCCGTCGACGCCAATCGTGTTGCCATACGTGTAGTAACGAGCGGCTACCTTGTTGTGCACCAGCAGCGCCGCCAGCACTCGCGAATCCCTGCCACCCGTCAACGGGCACAGTACGCTGTCGAAGTTGCGACCGATGGACCTGAGCGGACGCGCCATTGCTTCGCTCAGCCGTCCGAATTCTGCACGACCTGGCGTCGACTTCGGCGGTCCTGTCAGGGATTCAATGGTCGTTGTCTGACGCCTTTCCGGGTTCGGCGTTCCCTGCTTCCAGATCCAGCGCTCACCGGCAGGAAACGTACGAACCCCTTTGCGCAGGGTTCGATTGCCTGCGACCCACCCCAGCGAGAGATAGCGACTGACACCGACCGAGTCCAGTTCGCAGGAACCGCTCAGTTTGTCCAACAGGGCGACGCTGTTGCTGATCAGCCAGGATTCTCCTGACTTCCGGTAATAGACGGGATGCGTGCCGAAATTATCCAGCTGTAATTCCGTTTGCAGGTTTCTTTTCAGAATGCGGATGCCACAGAAGAATCCACCCAGATCATGTGCCACATCGTCCCAGTTTCTGTGTAACTCGCTTGCGACGTGAGCGTCAAGCCGGGCGCTCTCGTCAATCGGAAGCCCGTCATAGACTACGAGGGCGTCGTCATTCTCATGAACGTAACTGCGGGCGCCAAGCCATTCGGCCGAGGGATGCTGACACGCGACCATCGTACCCTGGCACTGGCTCTGCCAGGAGTAGAACTGCCCGCCGTGCAGGGTTGAGTAAATCCGCGCAGTCTTCTTGAGGGCGTGCGATACCTGTTTGGACTGGCCTTGCTGCAGGCCGCAGCCCAAAAAAAACAGATTCACGGTTATCTTCCGTTTAGCCGGTCGCCGCTTTGCTGTCGGACCTGTAATCCGTCACCCAATCGAGTTTTGGTCGGACGGCGCCAATGAGACCGCCCGCCCATCCGCCGCGCGCGGACCCGCCGTCCATGGTGTCGATGATGTTAAACGCTATCGCATCCGCCAGGAAAAATGGTATGTAGCTGCGAACCTTGGTGCGCATTGCCGGTGTGACATAGACCATCCCTTCGCTCAGCAAATTGCCAGGTATCCACGCTGTGCTCACATATCGGCCAGGTGGACGCGGCTCGTCATGCCAGCGAAAGTCCTGATCAATCGTCGAAAAAATAATGACACCTTCATCGTTGGCAAGCCGAAAATAGGGCATTAAAGGCTTGTCACTTTTAAGGACATCGTATTCCATTTGCAGGCCAACCGGTTTCCTGATGTCAAACCCTTCCGACACATTGCCGTCTTCATTGACAACCCGAATCGCTCTGATCCTTACGGATTCGTCACCCGGCGCCTTGTCAGTGCCGGACCATTCGCGCGCTGACGTCGTCCCGAGCCCCGACGTCAGGTACGAGCTGACGATCGAATGCGCATCGCCGTCTTCTATGACGCTACCAGCAGATAGCAGGATGCCGCGCCGGCAAAGACGGGTCACTGCAGCCATGTTGTGCGACACAAACAAGACCGTTCTTCCCTCTTTTCCAACGTCCTCCATCTTGTTCAGGCATTTCTTCTGAAATTCCGCGTCTCCGACAGCCAGTACTTCGTCGACGATCAGGATCTCCGGTTCAAGGTGCGCGGCAACCGCGAATGCAAGGCGTATGCGCATGCCGCTGGAGTAACGTTTTACCGGTGTATCCAGGAATTTCTCGATACCGGCAAAGTCTACAATCTCGTCGAATTTCCTATCGACCTCGGTCTTGCGCATACCAAGAATTGTGCCATTCAGGAAGACGTTTTCGCGCCCGCTTAATTCCGGATGAAAGCCTGTGCCAACTTCCAGCAGGCTGCTGACCCGGCCGCGGATGCTTATGTTTCCGACGGTGGGCGGCGTGATTCTCGAAATAACCTTGAGCAGCGTGGATTTACCGGCGCCGTTGATACCGATGATCCCAACTACCTCGCCCGAGCTCACATTGAACGACACATCCCGGAGCGCCCACAGAATGTCCTCACCCGAGTACTCGTTCGATAGCTCCTTATCTGAGAACTGATACAGGGAGCGGTACTTTCGATAATTCGAAACCGGGCTGCGCAGGAAGTTGGCCACGCTCGTCGCGACCGAATCGCTCCTCGTACTCTTGACGCCAATTCGATAGACCTTGCTAACGTTGTCTACTTTTATCGCATAGTCTGTCATGTCATTTAGTTATCCGGAATACTGTGCAGGTTTGCTGGTGTCAAAAAAGCTGCAACGTCAGATGACGTCAACAAAAACTCTTTCCATACGGCGAAAATAGAGCGCCCCGGACAAAAATATCAGCAACGACGTAATCATGCCGGGCACGATAAACTGCCATTCGATCGGGCCACCGAGCAGGCAGCTTCGAAATCCTTCAATGACGGCAACGATCGGGTTCAGTGAATACCAGAAGCGAACATCGGGTGCAATTTTCGCCGCCGTGTACAGGATGGGCGCACTGTAAATCAGCAGTTTGATTACATAGGTCATTGCGAAGCGGACGTCCCGATAGCGGATAGCCAGGGCCGCCAACCACATGCCAATACCGGTGGGCACCAGAATCATGGTTACGATCAACATTGGCAGCAATAGCAAATTCCAGGTCGGTGTCACCTGGTAGTAGATCATCACCGGCACCAGGATAACCAGCGATATGGAGAAGTCGACGAGCTTGGCCAATACCGGCGTCATCGGGAACAGGACACGCGGGAAATAGACCTTCCCGAGCATCGCGCTACCCTGCACAAGACTCTGACTGGCGGCGGTCATGGCATCAGACATGTAGGTCCACGGAATGATCGCCACGGTTGAAAACAGGATGTAGGGCACACCACCCGTGTCAATATTGGCCACTTTGCCAAAAATGACGGAGAAGACGATGATCTGTACGGCCGGATTAAGTATTGCCCATGAGAATCCGAGTATGGTCTGCGCGTAAAGCACCTTGATGTCGCGCCACACCAGGAATCGAAACAAATCCCGGTAGCGCCAGAGTTCGCGAAAATCGATGGCCTCGAGGCCCTGCGGCGGGCCGATCTCAACGAGGGTAGTGTCCTGACCTGCAATACTCATCAGCCGACAGCACCCGCTTTCTTGTGGTTCGAGAAATCGAACAGGGCGTCCTGCTCGGCGCGAAGCTGGTCGCACAATCGACCTGCCGGCAATTCAACATCGTCAAGCGTCAACACCGCATCCTTCGCGATATCGCGTTTGAGCCGGGCGCCTTCCGCCAACCCCATGGGTAACAGTCGCTCGGACTGACAGATATCCGGGCGCTCTGCCTGGCCGTAGGTCATGTAATAACCGATTCCATCCAGGGTCTGGTCTGCTTTGAGATCGATCTTGGCGGTCGCAACGACTTCGACGCACGGCCCATCGATCGGCGCGATTGTCGCGTCACCAAATAGCACCGCTTTCGCCACCGTGGTTGGTACCTCGAAATGACAGAGGTGGTATGGCGTGTAGAAGCAATACAGGGGACCCTCGCCGAGTTTGTAGAGATTGAGATAATGTTGTTGCGCAGGATGATCATGCGTTCCAAGCACGAATACGCCCGGCGAAGGATCCGCCCCAACGACGTAGTCGACAATGCCCGGCCCGTCCAGAACGGCTTCGTGGGGATACCAGTTGGCCGCCTCCTCGATCGGCGTACCGCTCGCAACGGTTGGACCGAACATGCCACGCCTGGCAATGGTCATGCCGGTTGCATTGGCGACAATTGCCTGTTCGAAGGTGATTTTCGTGCCATCGGCAAATGAGGTCACCATGTGGGCTTTCTGGCCCCACTGCCTGGCAAAATCAGCCTGCGTGGTCGGATTGCGATAGGGATCCTGGAGTCCTTTGATGTTGCCGCAAAGAACCGGGCGGACGCCGATGCCTTTGACGAAGCGGTAAAGATTCATGATAACACCAGGCTGGTCGCCATCAGTGTTGGTATAGATGACCCCGGCCTGATCCGCACGGCGTTTGAGAATCGGCCCAATGGTGCCGTCTAACTCGGCATTCATAAGGATTATATGTTTGCCGTGCTCGATCGCCTTTAGCGCAACATGCGTGCCGTATTCCACCGCGCCGGTCACTTCCAGCACAGCATCGATCGGCCCCGCGGTACACACGATATCAGGGTCTTCACAGACGACAAACTTGCCTGACGAAATGGCGGCCTCTGCCTGCGCGACATTTTCAACTTCAACGAAAGACTCGATGCCAGCCTCGACATACGCACGGCGTGCCGGCTCGATGTTGCGATTACAGATCGCGACAAGCTCCATACCGGGCGTCGACTGCGCAATCTGTAGTGCGATGCCACGCCCCATGAAGCCTGCGCCAATCATGCCGACCCTGATGGGCCGACCCTGTTGCTCGCGTTCCGCCAGTGCGCTATCCACGATGATCATGTCAAGCTTCCCCCGTCGTTAAATTGATTGCCGAGCGCTCGGGATCGAAGTCCGGCCAGTTAGCGTCTTTGTCGGATTGTGTTGTCACCGGCAACGGCCACGTAATGTTGAAGGCCGGATCGTCGGGTCGTGCGCCGCCTTCCGCCTCGGGTGTATAGAATTCGGATACCTGGTAATAAGTCTCTGTGTCGTCAACCAGGGTTTGCATCCCGTGAGCAAAGCCTTCCGGGACCAGTATGATGCGGCGGTTCTCGGCGCTGAGTTCCACACCTATCCATTGCAGGAAGGTCGGCGAGTCTTTTCTGAGGTCGACAATGACATCGTATATCGCGCCACGTATGCAACGCACGAGCTTGATCTCGGCATTGGGTGGCCTTTGCCAGTGCATTCCCCGCAGCGTTCCCTTGTCTTTACTAAAGGACATGTTGGCCTGCGACACGCGCGTGTCAAGACCGGCGGCTTCGAATTCTTTTTGACACCAGGCACGTGCGAAAAAACCGCGCTCATCCCCGATGGGTTCGAGGTCAATCAGGTAGGCGCCTTTGAGCTTGGTTTCGGTAAACTTCATCGGGCGTGCGCCCATCTGAGCCGCTCGTCAAGCAGGCCGTTTTCCCGTAAACCGGAAAGTACTTTCAACCGCATGAAACCAGAGTCCCGAAACCCGGTATCGCTGAAGCCCATTTGTTCAAGGCCGTCGCGCAACAGCCTGATCGACTCGGCCAGCGATACTGCCGGAAGGTGGTCCGGCGCCAGCTCCCGGTAACGACCGAAATCGACCTGGTAGGACCTGCGATCCGGTTGCGCGTCCTGATTGATCTCGATTTCAACGGAGGGCATGACCTCCCTGACCGCCTCTGCGAGCGCCCGCACCTGGTTGTTGGACTCATCTCGTCCGGCATTAATGGCGAGAAACTGACCGCCAGACGCGGCATCACGAAGAATCGCCCATTCGATAGCCCTGGCCATATCCCGGATATCGATCAGCGGCCGCCACGGTGTGCCGTCGCTTAAGATCTGGATCTTGCCAGTGGCAACCGCTGAGGCCACAAAGTCGTTCAGTACAAGATCCAGGCGAATCCTCGGACTCATGCCGCAGGCCGTCGGAAATCGCAGGCAGGTGATCAGCGTGTTCTCGGTCGCCAGATCGCTGATCGCCTTTTCAGTATCTACTTTTGAACGTGCATAGGCCGTTAATGGATCCAGTTCGTCCTCTTCCTTTTTCGCGCCACCCTCTGCGAATCCATATACGCTGCAGGAGGACGCGAAGACCACCCGGCCAACGCCCTTCTCGCGCGCGATCTCGGTCAGACGAACGCAGGCATCCCTGTTGATCTCGGCAGTCACTGCTTCGAATGCTTTGCCCATTGGATCGTTGGATATGGCCGCAAGCATGACTAACGCGTCTGCCCCATCGAGGATCGATTCGTCGACATCCCGCACATCGGCGAAATGCTGTATATCCAACATACTTTCCGGCAGCGATTCTGCCCCGGCCAGACAGTGTCCGAAAAATCCGACGTCCACACCGACCAGCGTCGAGTCCGGAAAACGCTGCCGCAAGTGCCGCGTGACGATGGGCCCAACGTAGCCCATATTGCCTGTAATCACGATCTTCATGATCTGAATTCTACTCCCTTAATCCTGCCAAACTTTCCAGGGCGCCTTACCGGACGTCCACAAATCTTCGAGCTGCATGCGGTCACGCAATGTGTCCATCGGCTGCCAGAATCCGTCATGCCGTCGCGCGCTGAGCTGGCCTTCGCGGGCGAGTCGCTCCATGGGTTCGCGCTCCCAGACCGAGGCGTCGCCGTCAATATAGTCGAGTACGCCAGGCTCGAGTATGAAAAAGCCGCCGTTCACCCACGCGCCGTCGCCCTCGGGCTTCTCATGAAAGGTTTTGATCTTGTTTTCGCCGCCAGCCATGGTGAATGCGCCGAATCGTCCCGGCGGTTGCACGGCTGTCATGGTCGCCAGGCAGTCATTCTCCCTGTGAAAATCCACCAACGCCGTAATGTCAACGTCGCTGACACCGTCGCCATAGGTCATGCAAAACGGTTCGTCATCCAGGTAGTCACGAATTCGTTTGATCCTGCCGCCAGTCATGGTATCGAGGCCCGTGTCGACCAGCGTGACGCGCCAGTCATCGGCGCTGGATCGATGAATTTTTGTTTCTCGAGTACTGAGGTCGAAAGTAATGTCGGAGGAATGAATCAGGTAGTTCGCGAAGTATTCCTTGATCGCGAAGCCCTTGTAGCCGCAGCAGATGACGAAATCCTTTATGCCGTGCGCATGATAGATCTTCATGATGTGCCAGAGAATCGGCTTTTCGCCCACTTCAATCATTGGCTTGGGACGTACCGAGGTTTCTTCCGAGATCCTGGTACCGAAGCCCCCTGCCAGTATTACCGCTTTCATGCAGTTATTCCTTTTCGTGTCTCTGCGTTTTTTATTGTGTCGGAATCACAACGGATTGGAAAACCCGGTGACCCGATTTCGTGCCGGCACGCGCCAGCAGCGCACTCCAGGCAGTGCGACTCGCGCTGCAAACCGCTCATAAGGTCTGGCCTGCCCTGACCCGGCGGAGTATGTCACCATGATCGGCATATTAATGTGAATATGATCTCACTCACAAATGAGACCCACGACCCGTGCCGGATGACGACCAAAACCTAGAGAATTCCGGGCCTACGGAGTATGTTGGGCTGATTCCGGCTGCCGGCTTGGGATCGCGGCTGCCGACGCATAAGAACGCGAAAGAAATGCTGGCTGTCGGCAGCGACGGCAGACCGGTGATTGGACATTTACTCGACATAATGTGTGGCGCAGGAATACAGGATGTGACGGTTGTTCTGCGGCCGCAAAAAACCGACCTGACGGCCTATCTGCAGAGCAAACTATGGGAGCACATGCGTCTCGACCTGAGATTCACACCAGGCACCAGCGGAGTTCCCGAGACGGTCGCCCTGGGCCTCGAGGAAATGGGTCTCGAGGACATCCAGCAGCGTGACGTTGCATTCGGATTTCCGGATATCCTGTTTAAGCCAAACGACGCCCTGTCAGCCATGATGGAAAACCTGGCGTCAGGCGACTCGCACGTCGTGCTTGGGTTATTTCCGACGGGCAGTCCTGAAAAAAGCGATATGGTAAAAACAGACAAACAGGGCAACGTCGCCGATATAGAAATCAAACCGCGCCAGACGGAGCTTGACCTGACCTGGATACTGGCTGTTTGGAAGCCCTCTTTCAGCCGCTACCTACTCAGCAAGTTGCGGGTCGATCCTGTTCCGATCGATGAACCCGACGTTCTGCCCAATGCAGACCACCTCGGGCAGGTATTCAAGGCAGCCATTAATGACGGTATGCAAATCGGCGCAGTGTCGTTCGAGCACGGCGCCTCGCTGGACATCGGAACGCCCGATGACCTCGCGCTGGCCCAGTCCTGGACAGCCTGAGTTGCGGATACGCGTCGCCGATGACTGAAGCCTTGAAAAACAGAACGATCGTCTATTTCGGTCCGGAGCCGTGGGCCGGTTTGTGGCGCAATCGTCACCAGCTGATGAGTCGGCTCGCAAAGACAAACCATGTCTGGTACGTGGAACCACCAGCGATTCTGCGACATTTGATTCGCGGCAAAAAACACCGCTCGCGGCTCTTCACCCGCGATGCCTCCGGCGTCAACATTTTTCACAGTCCCTGGTGGCTGCCCATTATCGGCCGTGCACCATTGAAGAACCCAAGCATCCGCATATACCTGTCCGTTCTTGCACGGGTCGCGAAAGTTCGCGGTGCAAAGCCTGTAACCTGGTTCTCAAAACCCGAGATGATAGATTTTATTGAGGCATTCGAATCCAGCCTGACGATCTATCATGTCGTTGATGAGTACAGCGGGTACGGCAAACCGCCGGAGTCAATGCGTCGCAAGATCGTGGCGACAGAACGCGCTGTGCTGCAGAAAGCGGATATCGCTATAGTCGTGACGCCGACCCTGCTGGCAAATAAATCACCCTACAACGCGAACACCTATCTCGTTCCAAATGCTGTCGACTTTGAGGCGTACGCCAATTGTCCGCATGGCCGACCTGACGACATGACGCATATTGCCGGGCCGATCATTGGTTACACCGGGCTAATCTCGCCACGCCTTGATTTGAGTCTCTTGCACGCAGCAGCTTGTGCACGACCCGCGTGGAATTTCGTGTTTGTAGGCGCTGTTAATGAAAGTCAGTGTGGCGAGGAGATGCAGAGTCTGCGCGCATTGGACAATGTGCATTTCCTGGGGCAGAAGTCGGTTGACGAAACGCCACGGTACGTCAACCAGTTTGACGTCTGCATGATCCCCTACGCGCTCGACCTGCGTGCGGAGCATGCAAGCCCTCTGAAACTCTACGAATACGCAGCCGCCTCCAAACCTGTCGTCGCGACCAACTTCGCCGCAGCACGCGACTTTGAAGGACACATCAATATCTTTGCCGACGTGGGTTCTTTTGTCAGCGCGTGCGAATCCTGCCTGGATACGGCTGCGATGGCGGCAGGCGTAGCGAGCAATCTTCGCTTTGCGGCGGACAATACCTGGGACCATCGCATCGAACAGGTAGCCGAAATCATCCGAGCCCATTCCTGAAGCAAATGACGTCGAAGAAAATCCACGTGTTCTATGTTGCCGAGTACTCGACCGGCGGTTCTGTGGAGAGTTTGCTCTGCCTCGTTGGTGGTCTTGATAAGCGTAAATACGAAGCGACGGTCTTGTTTTTTTCGATGCCGGAGGAGAGAACATGCCGGCGATTCGAAACGGCGGGCGCAACAATACGCTCTCTGTATCCATACAGCTCCAGCAAGGGTCAGCCGAGAGACCTTCGAAAACTGGGTATGCAGGCGAAGATTCGCAGCGCGCTAGGCCCACGGGCAGAAAGCTGTTACGAATCGTTCAAATTCGGGCTGCAGTTCTTGCGCTTTAGATGGCCGATCTACAAAGTCGATTCACGGAGAGATTAGCGAGTGCAAGCCTGACATCGTCCACCTGAACAACGGAGTCGCCAGCGACACACCAGGCATTCTCGCGGCACGACGATGTCGGGTGCCCGCGGTTTGTCATGTGCGCACGCTTGGACGACTAACGCGACCCAGCATCTGGGCATCGCGGTCGGTAGACACTTTCTTTTGCATTTCGAATGCTGTCCGAGAGACGGCGGTGGCTCAGGGTGTCGATGATCGACGCTGCGTCGTTGTGCCTAATGCCGTTGATCTCACACGTTTCAACACGAGCACTGAAGCGAGGGACATACGCGCGGAATTCGGCTGGGACAGGTCCGACAAAGTATTCACACTCGCCGGTCGGGTGGTCGGCTGGAAGGGACAGGACTATTTCATTCGCGCACTCGCAGACGTGCGAAAACACGATCCGCATGTACGAGGCCTTATTGTCGGTGGTGGAGAAGACTCGAAAAAGGGTCGCGCTTACGTTGCCGGACTGCAGGAACTGATTGACGAATTCGGACTGGCTGAAAGCGTGATCCTGGCGGGCCACCGTACAGACATCGAGGAGATAATGCGTTCGTCCGATGTCGTCGTCTGCCCTTCCTCGGAACCCGAACCCTTCGGTCGAGTCATCATCGAAAGCATGGGCGTCGGTACACCCGTCATCGCAACCGACGCCGGCGGCGCACCCGATATAATCGACGATGGCGTCAATGGCCTGCTCGTGCCGACAAAAGACACGGTGGCGCTGGCGTCCGCGATGCATCGTTTGTGCACTGACGATATGCTGGCTGAGCAAATCAGGTCGGCTGGACTCACAGACGCAAGCCGCCTTTACAACGTGCAAAGACATGTTGACATAATCTGTAATGTGTACCAGAAAATAGTCACTAATCGGTGATAATTTTTTGCGCATTTCGGCCAGTGAATCGCTGTGCCGTCGCCTGTCCTGGCGAATTCAATAGGGTTGACACTGGGCGACCGTTTCGCGGCGTAGAGAAACTATAAATTCTCTACAAATCAATCATTTAAGATCACAATCAGAGAACATCAATGTAGAATTTCCGGCGGCCAGTCGCTGGCAGCCGTGCGCCGTCTTTATTTCGCCAAGTCGAACGTGATAACAAACAAGTCTCTGCCGCGCCGTTCCACTCAAAACAAGAAGAAAAAATAAGCAGCAGAGCTGACCTGTAACCAATCATCTGCTCCCGTAATCAGTTGTGAATCACAGAATCGTATCGTCAATTGCAATCGGCATGACCGTGTCTTTTCTAATCGGTTGTTCTGATCTCGTCGACAAAGTACCACCGTCCGGCGCTTTGCAACAGACTGCACCGAGTTCCGCGTCATCGTCGGCAAATTCGCCGCCGTCAATCTCGGGCAATCCAGGTACGAATGCGCTGATCGGGCAGGCCTGGACCTTTGCGCCCAGCGCCGCGGATCCGGACGGCGATGCAATCACCTTTATTATTGCCAATCAGCCGATGTGGGCAGAATTCGATCAGTCCACTGGTCGATTGTCGGGTATTCCTCAACTGGGCCAGCAGGGCCGCTACGCAGGAATCAGGATTTCGGCGAATGATGGCGAGGTATCTGCGGCACTGCCACCCTTCTCGGTGACAGTTCTCGATACCTCTAACAATAGTGCGCCGGCAATCTCTGGCGTACCCCCCGATGTCGTCATAACCGGCGAGCAATATATGTTTCAGCCTGCGGCAGTAGACCCCGACGGCGACCCGCTCATTTTTAGCATTACCGGCTTACCAGCGTGGGCGAGTTTTGATACAGCAAGCGGCCGACTGACGGGCGCGCCTGCAGAAACAGATATCGGGCAATACAGGGACGTCGTTGTCTCGGTTAGTGACGGCCAGCAATTTGCATCTTTGCCCGCGTTCTCGATAGACGTTCAAAGCCCGGCCGTGCCCAACAGTGCTCCCCTGATTTCAGGCAGCGCCACAGCGACAGGACGAATAGGCGAAAACTATCTTTTCGAACCGAGCGCTTCCGACGCTGATGGCGACGTCCTGACGTTCTCAATCGTAAACCGGCCAGGATGGGCATCGTTTGACCCATCATCAGGAACGTTGACCGGGACACCGGCTCCAGGTGATGCAGGCATATACCTAGGAATTGCGGTATCGGTAAGCGATGGCCAGTTGACGTCGGCGCTGGCGGCGTTCGATATCACCATTCAGGATCCCGTCATTTCGAATCGCGCACCGCAAATTTCAGGCGCACCTGCATCGAGTGCAACCGTTGCGGAACTCTATCTGTTTCAGCCCAACGCATCTGACCCTGACGGCGACGACCTGACGTTTTCTATCGCAAACCGACCGGCCTGGGCATCATTTAGTACAGTGACGGGCCTGCTGACGGGCGCCCCTGCGGCCAGTGATGAAGGAAACCATCAGAACATCATTGTCTCGGTAACCGATGGCGAATTGTCCGCCGCGTTGCCTGCCTTCGCGATCAGTGTAGACAACTCCGATACAAATGAAGCCCCGCAGATATCGGGCAGCCCACCGCTTACGGTAGCTGTTGGCGACATCTACAGTTTTCAGCCCAGCGCATCTGACCCTGACGGCGACGACCTGACGTTTTCTGTTGCGAACCGACCGGCCTGGGCATCATTTAGTGCAGTGACCGGCCTGCTGGCGGGCGCTCCTGCAGCCAACTGATGAAGGAAGCCATCAGAACATCGTTGTCTCGGTAACCGATGGTGAATTGTCGGCCACGCTGCCTGCCTTCTCGATCAATGTAGACAACCCCGATACAAATGAGGCCCCGCAGATATCAGGCAGTCCGCCGCTCACGGTAACCGTTGGCGATATCTACAATTTTCAACCAACAGCAACAGACGCGGACGGCGATGAACTGACGTTCTCGATTTCCAATCGTCCTGCATGGGCGAGTTTCGACACGGCCAGCGGGCGATTGTCGGGTCCTGTTGTAGCGAACGACGAAGGAATATACGGAAACATAGTTGTCACCGTAAGTGACGGCAGCTTGTCTGATTCGCTGGGCAGTTTCGAGGTGTCGGTTTTAGCGGAAGAGACCAACGAGCCGCCAACTATTTCCGGCGATCCAATAACGTCGGCAACCGTCGATCAGCTTTATTCATTTCAGCCAACCGCGGATGATCCCGACGGCGACAGCCTTTCGTTTACGATTGCCAACCGACCGGCATGGGCTACGTTCGATTCGAATACAGGCCTTCTCAGTGGTACGCCCTCACAAGGCGATGCCGCTGTGTACAGCGATATTCGCATAACAGTGAGTGATGGCGACCTGTCGACATCCCTACCTGCGTTTTCAGTTGACGTCTCACAGATTGCAACCGGCTCGGCAACGCTAAGATGGACTGCACCGAGCCTCAATACTGATGGCAGTACATTGACTGACCTGTTGGCCTACAAGATTTACTATGGCAATTCGCCTGGAGACTATCCAAACGAGGAACGCATCGATAACCCGGGCGTCACTACCTACGTAATCGAAAATCTGAGTACTGGCACGTACTACTTCGTGGTGACATCAATCAACGATCGCGAGATCGAGAGCATCTACTCGAACGAGGCGTCAAAAACCATCAACTAGCCCGCCGATTGTCGCGACGCGGCACCTATCGCTGTTCGTCAATCACCTCGCCCGATCAAGGCGATACGATCACTGGCCAGCGAAACACGCCCCGCGACCGTCGACTCTTCCCTGTGACGCTTTGTCACGACGGCCGCGCAGGTTTCAAGCTTGTTTCGGTTTTTGCAACAGCGGTCAATTTCGAGAGTGGCTACACCGGATGGTAACCACTGAAATGAAGCTCAGGTGAAAACCTCGTGAATATATATAGTTGAGTCCAATTCCTAAGACGATGCATTAGCTATATCTCACCCTCGATAGGCGATGGCGATTGCTTTTCATTGTCGACGCCGATGTACAGTTTACGAGTGCGTCTTGTTTGTCATAAAGTTTACGCATACATGCTCAATCAAACAGTAATACAGGTCGCGTCGAAGTCCCGATGATCCAGAAATGTGTTCGTTCACTTGCAGTTGGCTTGACGGCCGTATTGGCAGTCGGTTGTTCCGGAGGCTCCGGTGGCGTGACTTCCCCGGCAGCGAGCCAGCGAACTGCGTCGGCTTCGTCGTTAAACGGCGCACCGGTCATCTCGGGCATTCCCGGGTCAGCCGCGACAGTCAATCAACAGTACGCCTTCGCGCCCGACGCCAGCGACCCTAACGGCGACAGTCTGACGTTTTCGATTTTCAATTTACCGTCGTGGGCAGCCTTCGACCCCGACACCGGCAGTCTGAGCGGAACTCCGTCACCGGGCGATACTGCCGTATATACCGATATACAGATCTTTGTCAGCGACGGCAGATTCACCTCGTCGCTCCCCGCATTTTCAATAACCGTCTCCCAGGCTGCTGCCGGCACGGTTACGCTGTCCTGGACAGCGCCAACGACGAATACCGATGGGACGACGCTGACAGATCTTGCCGCGTACAGGATCCGCTACGGCACAGTGCGCGGTAGTTATCCCAACAGAATCGAGATCTCTAATCCTGGCATTACGACCTACGTAATCGACAATCTCAATGCAAATACGTACTACTTTGTTCTAACGTCGCTTAACAGTCAGAACATCGAGAGCGCGTTCTCGAACGAAGCGTCGACAACCGTGCGCTAGGCAAACAACTCAGTTGCATTTTACATATTCCTTGAAAATTGTCGTCGATAGGAGACGGTTTTGCCGGTGTTTTAGTTTCGACTAACGAACTGCAATCCTTACACTTGCGTGAAAGGTTCTTTCTGTTATAACTAGGTTCAACTGAAAACGGCAAACCTGTCGAAAGACAGGGACGCAAAGCTACCGATCTAAGGGTTATACCTACGACAGCGGAGCTGCCAGAGAAACATGCGCATCGACCTAAATCGACGATGCGTCTCTTGTGCAGATTCTGTCTCCTAACCCGTTCAGTGCGGTCAGCAATATTTGTTGACGCGGGATCGGTCGCTTTGCGGAGATACAGCAAAGGACCTGCAATGACATATGCAACAAGGAAATGCACTCTCTCCATCGTAACGCTCGCGACAACAATTTTGTTGAGCGGTTGCTTCGAACTCGGCGGCTCCAAGGATGGCGACTCAAGCTTCGCACCACTTGCCGGGCAGGCCGACCCGGAGCCAACGTCCGACAATTCGGCGCCAAACGTTTCCGGCAGCCCGGCTACAGTAGCAGTAGTCGGCGTAAACTGGTCATTTACACCAACCGCCTCCGATCCCGATGGAGACATGTTGACCTTCTCAATCGTCAATCGCCCTGATTGGGCCGCATTTGACACCGCAACCGGTCAACTCAGTGGCGCTCCGCTGTTGGGTGATTCCGCAGTGTATGAAGACATCATGATCTCTGTCAGCGACGGAGATCTGATGGCCTCGCTGCCTGCGTTCGACATCAATGTATCCCAGGTCGCAAACGGTTCGGCTACGCTGACGTGGACAGCCCCAATGTTGAACTCGGACGGAACCGCGCTCACAGACCTTGCGTCCTACAGAATTTACTACGGTTTTTCCGCGGGCAGCTATCCAAATGCAATCAATATCGATAACCCCGGCGTAACGAGCTACGTGGTCGAAAACTTACCGCCAGCTACTTATTATTTTGTGACGACGTCTGTCAATTCGAGCGGAATTGAAAGCGCCTTCTCAAACGTTGCATCGACAAGTGTCAATTAGGGTTATTGAGCCAGCAGCATGAACGCAGGAATGACGCTTTGAGAAAAACTCAACCACCTTCACAGGAATACGACGCATGAATTTCGTTTTGTAAGGCAGGTACTTGCCCGCCGTCGCAAGACAGATATAGAAAACATTCAACTGAAAAAGGCAAACCTGCCGAAAAGCAGGGACGCAAAGCTACCGGTCTAAGGGTTGTACCTACGACAGCGGAGCCGCCAGAGAATCACCGTTGTTCGACGAGAAAGTCGAGCTACATCTCGGCAGTTCCCGTCACACAATCCTCTATAGAACCGATCGACCGCGAAAACGGTCAGCGTAGCTTGCGCTTCATCGGACAAATAGAGGACAAGTAATGACTAATGCAGTAACGAAAAAGGCACTCACTATTCTTGGTTGTGTTGCGACAGGGCTCCTGAGTGGTTGTTTCGAGGTCGACGATTCAGACGGGTCGAGCTCGAGCGCATTTGCGGAGGTTCGACCAGTCGCATCAGCAGCGCTGGCGCGAAATACTGCGCCGCAAATCGCCGGCAGGCCCGGCCGCATCGCTGTCGCTGGCGCTGCCTGGTCATTTACACCGAGCGCATCGGATTCGGACGGTGATTCCCTGTCATTTTCGATTGCGAATCGACCGAATTGGGCGCGGTTCAATAGTGCAAACGGGCAACTGTCAGGAGAACCAAGCGAGTCAGATGAAGGAACCTACACGAATATTGGCATTTCTGTGTCGGATGGCGATGCTTTGGCCGTCTTGCCAGCATTCTCGATTACTGTGAAAAACAGCATCTCGAACAACACGCCTTCGATTTCAGGCACACCCCCGATATCGGCAGTCGTCAGTCAGCCGTATTCATTTACGCCCGCTGCACAGGACGTCGATGGCGATACGTTGACATTCGCAATCGTCAACCAGCCAGGTTGGGCAGAATTCAATTCCTCGACCGGTGAGTTGAGCGGCACTCCCCTCCCGGGCGACTCGTCGGTCTATAACAACATCGTAATTTCCGTCAGCGACGGTGAACTGATCGCTTCACTGCCGCCCTTTGCGTTAAATGTGACCCAGGTAGCGACCAGCTCGGTGATGCTGACCTGGACGCCACCCACGGAGTACGAAGATGGCGCGCCGCTTACAGATCTCGCGGCCTACAAAATTTACTACGGCCAGTTCGAGGGTAACTATCCAAGCCAGATCAATATTGACAATCCTGGTTTGACTTCCCATCTCGTCGAGAACCTGCCTCCAGACACCTACTTTTTCGTGGCGACGTCGATCAACTCAACCGGCTTCGAAAGCGACTTCTCGAACGTCGTCATGAAAACTGTGAATTAGGCACGGATCGAGGACGGATATCTCGTCCACCGGGTTCCGATCGGCAATGCCCTTGGCTTCGGCCCTGGGCATAGTCCCGATATCGACTGTTAACTGATCGTTAGCACCTGTTTCGAAGGTCGTTTAAACTGGCGTTCTCGAAACCACCTGCCCCGCTGTCTCATGAGTAAACAGAAAATATCCATCCTCGTGCCGATGTATAACGAGGCTGCCGTTATACCCGCCTTCTTCCCGGCGATCCGGGCCGTAATGGAAGAGGCGGACGTCGACTACAACATCATTTGTGTCGACGATGGGTCAACAGATGGCACGCTGCGGCTTCTCACAGATGAGGCAAAGAATGACCCACGAATCCGGGTCGTTGCTTTTTCCAGAAATTTCGGCAAGGAAGCTGCAATGACGGCCGCACTCGACTACGCCGACGGTGATGCGGCGATTCCGATCGACGCTGATCTGCAGGATCCACCCGAACTGATTATCGATATGATCGCCCGCTGGCGTGAAGGCTACGAAGTTGTAAACGCGAAGCGCGTATCGCGCCAGTCGGATACCACAATCAAGAGAGGGTCGGCGAATAGTTTCTACCGGGTGTTTAATCGGCTGAGTGACTTGCAGATACCGGAGAATGTTGGTGACTTTCGCCTCATGGACCGTAAAGTTATCGACGTGTTGAAACGCCTGCATGAGAAGGACCGATTCATGAAGGGCCTGTTCTGCTGGCCCGGTTTTGAAAGCGCCACGCTGGAGTTCGAACGCCAGGAAAGAACGGCTGGCGACACCAAGTTCAATTACTGGAAACTCTGGAACTTTGCACTTTCGGGCATCACAGCGTTCAGCACACTTCCTATTCGCATCGGCGTCTACTTAGGACTAGGCGTTTCCGCATTCGCGTTTTGCTTCGGAATCTGGATTATTGCGAAGACCATCCTGACCGGCGTGGATGTTGCCGGTTACGCGTCATTGATGGTCGTCGTACTGTTCCTCGGTGGAATCCAGCTCTTCTTCATGGGATTGATGGGAGAATATGTCGGACGTATTTATCTGGAAGTGAAAGACAGACCCATCTACGTAGTAGCGCAGGAAATCGGCTTCGGCGAGAAGCATTGATTCCGGCCCGGACTTTTGATCGATAATGCGTGCAAGATTGCGGGAAATAGCTCGGTTTGTTGTGGTTGGACTGATCAACACCGGCATCGACCTGACGGTGTTTTCCGTTGCATTTTACGGGCTCGGCCTGCACCTGATCACGGCGAACACGCTGGCCTATTCCATTGCGACGATCAATAGTTACCTGATGAATAAATTCTGGACGTTTGCCGGCCGCAGCGGCTCCGAAGTTTCAAAGGCGGAATTCACACGCTTCGTCTTTTTCAATCTTGGCGGCCTGGCGCTGTCAAATTTGTCTGTTTACGTCTTCGCCGGTTTCGTTCGCCCGCTCGTCGCAAAACTGGGTGCCATTGGCGTCACCTTCGCCTGGAATTACCTGACAATACGACGCTATGTCTTCCGTCACTGACTGAGTGGGATTTTCGCATGCCTTTACTGACTTGTACTCGAATAACAATGCGGATTGCATAGCCGGCCATGTGCGGAATAGCGGGCATTGTTAACCTGGACGGAGGACCTGTCGGTGGTCCTGCGCTGCGCTCTATGTTGCGTGTCATTCGTCACCGAGGTCCCGACGACGGTGGCTTCGCGCTGATTGATCGACAACAGAAACGCATTCAGTCTTTCTCAGATACGGATTGTTCGGCGGAGGAAAAACAACGAAACCCGGTCCTGCCAGACGATGCGGGAAACAACGCAAGCGTTGGATTCGCCCATCGTCGATTCTCCATCATCGATTTGAGCGCCGCTGGCCATCAACCATTTGTCGATGATTCCGCTGGGCTTTGCCTTTCATTCAACGGTGAGATCTACAACTATGTTGAACTGCGGGAGGAGCTGATTGCCCGTGGTTTCACGTTCCGCTCGCAGTCTGACACCGAGGTAGTGCTGCGTGCCTACCAGGCCTGGGGTACCGGATGCTTCGAGCGATTCCACGGCTTCTGGGCGCTGTCGCTGTACGACGCCAGGCGCAATCAGGTGATCGTCAGCAAAGATCGACTTGGCAAAAAGCCACTTTACTGGACGAAGCTGGGTTCAACTGTCTATTTCGCCTCCGAAATCAAATCACTGTTGGAAATCCCCGCGATTGCGGCACAAGCATCGCCAAATCCGCGCGCAATTTGGCTGTGGTGCTCAGAACGATTGCGGGATACGAACGACGAAACCTTCTTCGACAATGTTTACAGCCTGCCGCCTGGCACCTTTGCCGTAATCGATGATGCATTCCCTGGCAATCTGAAAAAATACTGGCAGTTTCCAAAAGAGCGCCTGGATGAGAAAGATATATCGATTCCGGAAGCCTGCAGCAAACTTCGGGAAACATTGTTCGATGCGGTAAAAATCCGCTTACGTGCCGATGTTCCCCTGGCGGTTTCACTCAGCGGCGGTATGGATTCATCCGCCATCGTGGCCATCGCGACGAAATTCTCCGAGCAACAGCTCACTACTTTTACCATCAAGTATTCCGACCCGCGGTACAACGAAGAGCCTTTTGCCCGTGCGGTTGCCGAAAGTTGCGGTGTCGACTACCGCGTCATGGAGCCACCAACGCAGGATTTCTGGCAGGGCGCCTTGCCTTACACGTATCTGCAGGAGGAACCCTACCATTCGCCACACCAACAGACTGGCCTCGGCATCAGCGCAGCCATGCGCGATGAAGGTATCAAAGTCTGTCTTCACGGTGCAGCGGGAGACGAACTGTTTGCTGGCTACCCCCCGTATTTTGAATACGCCCAGCGAGACAACTGGACTCGCCGCCGGTTCGGTCACTTCCTGTCGAACGCGTATAACTGGACCGAAGCCAAAACCAGTCCTCCGCGGCGCATCCTGGCCGCGTTTGCCGCCCAGATTGGCGGCGGACGCTTTACGGCATCCAGACGCCGGTCGGTGCAGCGAAAAGCGCCCCCGTTTAGCCAGGCGTTTATCGATGAAATGCGCGACATGAAAGCGCCCAGCCACTCCACTCTCACGGACAAACTTTATTTCGACATTACGAGTGGTTTGATTCCGTACTGGCTAAGATCTGGTGACAAGAAAGATATGGCGGCACCTCTGGAGTATCGCTGTCCATTGCTGGATCACCGCGTTGTCGAATTGGCAATGACCATGCCAACGACCTACCTGATCCGCGACGGCTGGCACAAATGGATACTTCGCAAGGCCGTCGAAGACCTGTTGCCCGCTTCGGTCGTCTGGCGACGCAAGAAAATGGGATTGCCGTTCCCAATCGGCGCTTTCATCAAGGAATCGGCGCCCGCGATCGATCACATCGCGAACGGTGCAAGCAATCCGTATCTGGATCCAGGCCAGAAATCACGCATCAAGGCAGACTGGAATTTAATGAGCTTCGAAATCTGGCACGAATTGTTCTTCGGCAATAACGTGAAGTTGATCGAGGAAGCAGCACAGTTGATGGGCGATCACACAGTGGGGGCAGGATTTGAGCCTGAGTATTTAAAAACCTGGAAATACGTCAGAGGCCGCGGTTCTTAGCAACCGGACAGTCCAGGACTGGACCCTGGCGATCCTGACTAGTTTTCGTCCAGATCCAGGCGGAATCCCAGCGACCAGTTCGCAAACTCGCCGGCTTCAAATTCACCAACGATCGAAAATCCGCGTATCACCTGCCAGCCAAAGCCAGCGCCGAACAACGTATCGGTGTCAAACTTCAACGTTGTCAGATCAACGTCACCGACGCTGCTGTAGCGGCCCCAGGCGCGGAGCTCGATTTCATCATTCATCATGCGGCGAACACCGATAGAACCACCAATATCCTTTTCGCCCGTATCGAAGTTTTCCAGCGCGAAACTGCCAAAATCGAGATCAGCACTATCGTAACTGACCTCTGCATAAATATCGGTCACGGTACCAATAGAATACTTGAGCCCGACACCGCCGCGAATTGTGGTGAAGTCAAATTCGTCGGTTGCCGTTTCGCCATTCGGAATGAGGGGGCTTACAACAAATGCAGATAAATCAATATCGGTCGAGCCATAGTCGATAAACAGGTACAGGTTGTGCCATGTGCCCACCGATCCTCGAAACCTGATGCCATCGCCATCTCGTGCATCGTAATCCACGACTTGTCCGGCGACCGGCGTCTCCGTACCCATTTCATCGACCTCGGCCGCCATGAACGCCATGTCGAGATAAGAGTATCTGATCTCCTGTGCTGACAGTGGTGTGGAAAACGCGCCTATCAACAACAAAGCGGCAAAAAGGAAAACCCGAGTGGCAGACTGCATACTTAACATAGAGACTTTCCTTTTACTTTTTACCAACAGTTCGAATACGCACCTGGCATTGTCCCATCCATACACTACCCATCATGACGCGAATGAAAGCCAGGAACAGAACTCCAATCAAGGACAGGGCTCCACCACCCCCGCCTCTGCCAGCCGCAGGCGCGACAGTTACTGTTCGGCTGATTGGATCCGCTGCATTGCCGGCGAAGTCAGATACTGTATAGGTCAACGTATAATTGCCGACGACGGACGGATTAACTGCGCCGCTGGCAATAATGCTCGATGTAATTTCACCGTCAATGTTGTCCTCTGCCGTGGCGCCAGGGTCAACATAGGCAGTGCCGGCAGGTACACTGACGGCGGCTTCGCCGAGCAAGGTCAACACTGGCGGCACAGCATCGCCGCGACCCAGGTTGCCGAAACCATCATTGAGAAATACGCCGACACCAGACTGAATTGCGCCTCCCATAGCGAGATCGACGCCGCCTGGGTCTCCGACATCCGTCATGCCAAGATCGGTCAATACGCCGGCCACGGAATCCCGATCAGCGATCTGCTCGGCATGCAGATCGAAACTACCGTTGTTTGCCACCCAGATCTGGTGAACGCCGCTCGAATTAACAAAAACAAGATCGTCCATGCCTGCGCCATCGACGTTGTTAACATCGCCTGCGTGTATGTCGTTAGTCGGTGCGGCCCCAAGCAAACTTGTCGGGGCGTCGAAGGTCCCGTTGCCGGTATTGATCAGGACCGGATTCGCGGGCACATCACCAATGCCTGTGGGTACACGCGCGAAGGCCAGGTCGTCACGATCGTCGCCGCCAAAGCGACCCGTTGCCACGGCAACCGCGTCACCGATGGCGAGCAACGCCCTTGACGCAAACCAGTTGCCACTGTCGTTGAACACCCAGACTCGGCTAGCGCTGCCTACGTTTGCAAATACGACATCGTCAACCACATCAGTATCAAAGGCACCGACGGCAACCGACAAGCTGTTGGCCGTGCCGAGCGTTCCCTGCAGCACGAATCCGCCGCTGCCGTCACCCCGATAAACGGGGTTTGCGCCGTTTGCGGCGACCACGATGTCCGTTGCTCCATCGGCGTTAAAGTCGCCGACACCAACGTCCATGCTGAAATTCGGCACACCATCCAATGTGGCCATGGGCGTGAAGTTTGCGGCTCCATCGTTACTGTAGACCATGTCCACCTGGCCGCCGCCATTGGCGACTACGACATCAAGTGTCCCATTGCCGTCGAAGTCGGCCAGCGCAATGCCCTCGTTGGCACCGGTATCGGCGAGCAATATCGGGGCGCTCACGAAATCGCGAAAGCCACCGCTCAGGTAGATCTGCACCGGCTGTCCGGCGGCAGTACCGGCGACCAGATCAGCAAAGCCATCACCATCAAGATCACCGGCGGCGAGAGAAAGCACATTGGTGCTGCCAAGCGTCTGGACCGCTCCGTTACTGAACATCTCCGCAACGCCGACCGCCAGCTGTGACGAGTTATCGTCGAGGTTCGGGTCGATCGGAACCGGCAGTGTCCCCTCGGCCGTAGCGAAAGCCGTAATGTCGCCAGTCTGTCCGGTTGCGGTGGTCAATATGACGTCGGTGCTACCACCAGGCGGCACGCCACCGATCACACAGTTGAAGTTGGTCACCTGCCCGGCAGGCGCCTGGATAGTGCAGGCGCTCACTGAGGTCACGGTAAGACCAGACCCAACAAAGCTGCCATTCAGTTCCACGGCGGCGGCCGACTGGAGTCCGGGCGCATTATTCACGGTGAAGGTCCAGCGCAGCTCATCGTTGAGCATGCCCGGGTCTGGCGTCGCCGCTATATCCAGCGCTACGTTCGCGCGATCGAGGGCAGAAATCACCAGGTTGAACTGATCTGTCGCGGGGATAGTTCCGGGCCGGTTATCGGTCGCCGTGACATTGATAATATAGGGATCATTGTCCCGCGCGTCGTCTATCGTAGGCGTGCCCGAGAATATTCCGGTAGCGGTGTCAAATGCGATGTTGCCGCTTGCAGGGAGTTCGTCAACGCCAATCGCGTAGGTCAGCGTGTCCATGTCAGCATCAGCAAAACTGGGCGATATGTCGAGATCGAAGGGCGACGATTCCACGGCGGTCTGGTCGTCAATCGGTGTCACCACAGCAGGTACGTCATTCACGGCACTGATCTGTATCGTCAGGTTGGCCACCTGGCTGGTCGCGTTACCCGCGCCGCTATCATCGGTGACGGTGGCCGGCACGATCAGGTTGCCATTGAAGTCTTCGTCCGGCGTGACCGTGTTGCCAGCCAGCGTGTAGTTGGCACCGGTCGCTAGTGTCAGCGTCAGATTGGAGCTGTCCGGGTCCAGGACCGATACGTTACTGATGAGGACCGTTATAGACGAGTCTTCCGGTGTGCTTAGCACGTCCTGGCCGATGATCTGCGGCCGGTCATTGACTGCAGTAACGGATACCGTCGCATTGAACGGCAGACTGTCATCCGTACCGTCGTTTACGACGACAGGGACTGTCAGGTCGCCATTGAAATCCTGCGCCGGCGTAATCGTGTTGCCGGAGCGGCTGTAATTGGCGCCATTACGCACTTCGAGCGTAAAGTCGGCCGGGAAGTTGTTGTCAGGGTCCGTCACGGAGAAGTCTGCAAGCGTCGATCGCCAGCGCCGTTTCCTCGGCCGTGGTCAGCAGACCCTGCCCGGTGATGACCGGCACGTCGTTGACGGCCGTCACCGTCACAGTCAGGCTGAACGGATTGCTGCTGGCATTTCCCGCACCGCTGTTGTCGATCACGACAACAGGGACGTTAAGATCACCGTTGAAATCGGCATCCGGCGTAATCGTATTGCCGGAGCGCGAGTAGTTGGCACCATTGGCAACGGTCAACGCGAAATCAGCCGGATAGTTATTGTCCGGATCCGTGACGATCAGGTCAGTCAACATGATTTCCCGGGCGGTCACTTCCGGAGTCGTGACCGCATTCTGCCCGATGATTTCCGGCTGATCATTGATAGCTGTTACGGCGACGGTCAGGTTAAACACATTGCTGTTCGCGTTGCCGTCATTGACGAAAACCGGCACGGAGAGATTGCCGTTGAAATCCTGCGCCGGCGTTACCGTTGCCCCGGAAAGCGAATAATTCGCGCCGGCCTGGACGGTCAGTGTGAAATCATCCGGGTAGGTGTTGTCAGGATCCGTTACCTGCAAATCGTCGAGTGAAATTGCGAGGTCCGTTTCTTCCGCCGTGGACACCGGATTCTGGCCCGTAATAACAGGATCGTTATTAACCTCGGTCACCGTGACCGTCATATTGAACACAGCGCTGAGTGCGTTTGCCTCACCGCTGTCGTCCGCAACGCGTACGCGAACAGTCAAATCTCCGTTGAAATTCGCTACCGGTGTAATGGTGGTCCCAACGCGCGTGTAGTTGGTACCATTGAGCACGGTCAGCGTAAAATCCGCCGGATAGTTGTTGTCTGGATCGGTTACCAGCAGATCGGCCAACAGAATCTCACGCGGCGTCGCCTCGGGCGTGGTCACGATATTCTGGCCGGTGATCACCGGCCGGTCGTTGACGGCGGAGACCGATACCTCCAGATCAAATACATTACTCTCGAATGTGCCATCATTGACGCTAACGGGCACAGTCAGGCTGCCATTAAAATCCTGCACGGGGGTTATGGTATTCGCGTTGCGCGTGTAGTTGGTGCCGTCCTGGACCGTCAACGTAAAGCCGTCCGGATAGGCGGGGCTGTCCGGATCGTTAACATCGAGATTGTTAAAGTTAACGGTAATGGCCGTTTCTTCGGCCGTCAGCAGTGGATCAGGCGTCTGACCATCAATGACTGGAGCCGTTTGCGCAAACGCAGAATTCGCTGCGAAGGACAGCAGCAGAAAGCCGACAATAACCGCAAGCGGGCTGGCCGTGCCTGCGCCCAAAGGCCCAGACGGTTTCCACCAGTTCAAATTGCTAGTCACGGCGCGTGATCCTATCTTGAACGGATCACGGGTCTTGGCTGATAGGTCAGCCAGATCGTGACCTGATTGGAGTTCGAACTCTCGCCCAGCTGTTCGCGATCGAGAACGGTGTAGCGATACTCGGCTTCAACTGAAAGAACCTCTGACAGGCTCCAGATGAATTGCGAACGCAGCTGAACGTAGTCCCGATTATCGAAAGCAGCAGCCGTCTGATTGACGGCCTTTGTCGAATAGATGCGTGCGCCGAGTCCGGCCGTAATTTTATCATTGAGTTTACGCGAAAAATTGAAATTGATTGAATCGCGTGCGCCAAGTTGACCACTACCACTGGCACTAACACTACGGCGATACTGTGCAAGCAAACTAATTGTCTCGAGCTGTCTCGAAAGAGATAGATCAGCGACCCACGCCAGTTCGTTGTCGGCGCCAATAAGCTCGGTATCTTCCAACCCCGCTTTGGCAAGAAATCGGGTTGTTTCCGACAGCCTGCGATCGAAGCCGATGTTGAAACCGATACCATCAACGCTGCTATTACTGTCATCTGTTTCAAACGTGCGATAGGTTGCCCCGACGATCGCGGTGTTCCGTTGTGAAAACGCCCGCGAGTACGAGAGACTGAGTCGCGTGTCCGTGTAGTCCGTCAGGATTCCGGCAAACGCTTCGTCATAATCGACATCCTGGTAGTCCAAGCGGGCGGTTACTGCTGACAGACTTGAGACGCGGTAGAGGACGGATGGTGACAATACAAGCCTTTCCCGGCGATCCTGAATGCCGACCCGGCCGGAATCATTTTCCAGAATGTCATCCGGATTTTCGATATCAAAATCCGCATCCGCGAACCCCGCATCCGCGCGTTCCGCTGTGCGCGTGTTTTCACGACTATAGCTGCCGCGGACGCGAAAATCTGTCGATATCGTCCGCGTGTTGAGATTCATCGTCAGGAACTGGTCGTCGGTATCGAGATCGAGATCTTCGTCGTAGGCTCTGCTGCGGAGTAGTGGTGTAATCGAGAAGTTTGTCCGGTCTGCGGCGTAGACGATGTTCGCTGCACCCTCAACGATGTAGCCGCTCACATTTTCATCGGTGTCCGTGCGAATCGAAAGAAATGGATTGTCGTCGAAATCTGCCGCCACGCGAACCACGGGTTCGATTCGCCATTCAGCGCCGTCGGCGATTGACATAGCGCCCATTGCAACGAGAATAGCAAGTGTGTTCAGACGCGTAATTCGCGGCAGCACGCTAAACACTGCCGTCCGGATTATTGTTCGCTTGTTCATGCTCGCTCGCCTGGAGAATGTGCAGTGAATGGATCCACTTTGTTTTTATGAATGCTGTATCAGAGCGTTGCCGGGTGCCAGGTGCGACGAAAAACGGCTAACTCGCGCTCGTAGACAACTAAGGTCAGTGCGCTAAGCCTACAAGAGACCTGCACACCAGACGCTGCCACCGGTCCACATGCAAAGTGTGACCTGGATCACACTTTACGAAGTCAGCGTACCTGAGCGGCAAATCATGCTCAACACTGTGTAACAGTAGGCCCCGGCCGCTGAATTATAGCGTCGCGAACAGAATTTATGTCAAATGATTGCTGGCAGATTGGCGCTTGGCAGCACGGGAGTGGGCATGGTCGGTCGCGATAGCCTTTGAGCATTGTGTAATCTGGTTGTGGTAGATGGTAAGAGTTTTGACGGCATGAACGACAGGACAAGCGTGAATCTAAGCAGACTCATGCCGCTGATGGCTGCGGGTGCGATATTGCTGGTCCTGGTTATCCTGTACCTGCAGGTTCGTCAAAACACGGCCGCAATTCACGATGCGACGCAGATGCTGTCGACACGGTCTGAGGCCGTTCGTAGTCTGGCAGACGAAAATGCGGATTTACGCTCGCTCACAGGTCCAAAAGTCATCCTGATCATCGGTGACGGCATGGATGATCAGGAAATCACGATCGCTCGTAACTACCTGGTCGGAAGCCACGGGAGGCTGAATCTGGATCGCATGCCTTTCCGGGGCGCTGCCCTTGTACAGGGTGTTTCAGAACAGGATCCCGCGATACCCGTCTACATCTCAGACTCGGCGAATACCGCGACGGCAATGGCGGGTGGTGTCGTCACCAGCCCGAACAGAATTGCGACCACGGCGGGAACAGACGAAGACATCGTGACTATCATGGAAATGGCGCACGCTGCCGGCATCGGAACCGGCATCGTCACGACCGCCAGCGTTACAGACGCGACGCCAGCGGCATTTATCGCGCACATCAGCAATCGCCTGTGCCAGGCGCCTGTTGATATGGTCAAGAATGACGCTGATTTACCCTTCAACAATCGGGACTGCTCCGCTGATCTCAGAGTGAATGGTGGCGCGGGTTCGATTGCCGAGCAGATAGCGCAAGCGGACGTCAACGTTGTGTTCGGCGGCGGCGCCGGATTCTTCGAGCGTGCCAGCGAGCTCGATCCGCAAACGACGCTTGCGGCGCTTGCCGAATCAAACGGTTACGAGTTTATAGATGATCCTGACGACCTGGACGGCCGGGAAGTCGGGAGCAAGACCCTGGGTCTGTTCGACCACTACGACATGCCGCCTCGACTGCGCGGCATCGATGATGCCATGGCGCAAATTATCGTTCGCGAGCGCGACAAGCCGATATTGCCGGAGCCATTTGGTTGCGAAGCCGACCCACGTGCACGACGCATACCCACGCTTGCGGAAATGACCGAGGCGGCGATAAACCATCTGGATAAACATGGCCGTTTCGTACTGATGGTGGAATCAGCGTCCATTGACAAGGAGGCGCACCGTCGTCGACCGTGTGGACATATTGGCGAAGTTGGCCAGCTGGACGAAGCAGTCCGGGTTGCCCTCGACTATGCGGCATCACGTCCCGAGGTCTTGATCCTGGTCACGGCGGACCACGGCCAGGCGGCACACATCATCCCGGAAACAAGCCGCTGGTCACCGCAGAATCACGCGAGTATTGGACACTTTGCACGTCTGCAGACGCCGGAGGGCGCCGTGATGGGCGATTAATTACGCGACCAACGACGCGGTCCACGAGGAGCACACCGGTGTGCAGGTGCCCGTCTATGCCAGTGGCTTTGGCGCGAACCGCCTGCCAACGCTTATGTCGCAGACCGAGATTTTCGAGGTTTTGGCAGGACACCTTGGCTTGCTGGACTAGATATCCAAACCGGGAAAACGTACATACGGCTGACAAAGCGACCAGGGGTTTCACCTTTTGCAGCGTTAGACAACCGGGATCTCTGCAAGTTGCGCATGCGCTCGTGGACACGGCCCGCAGTTGCGAAACCTGTTCGGGCTAACGGGTATCCTTTTTCGCCGAATTATGCATGTTGCGCTTCGAATAGGCTTCGGCGGACAGTCCGTACTTGTTGAGGAGGTCATAGAGCGTCGGGCGCGTAACCCCTAATTGTTCGGCAGAGCGAGAAATGTTGCCGAAGTTTTTCATGAGAACGACGCGGATTGCCTTCGACTCTGCGCGCTGCCGAACCTCCCGCAGGTTGAGCGAAATCGCTTCCTCGTCGTCAATGCCCTCGATGCCAAGATCAGCGGCGGTTACCTGCTTGCCCTCGGCCATGATGACAGCCCCTTTGATCTTGTTTTCCAGCTCGCGAACGTTACCGGGCCATGAGTAGGATTCGATCGCCGCGTTCGCATCATCCGAAAAACCAACGATCGGGCGCGACTGCTGCTGCGCGTATTTCGTGAGCAGGTGCCGGGCAAGAATGAGCCTGCCCTCTTCACGATCACGATAAGGCGGTATATCGATCGTAATCTCGCTGACCCGGTAGTAGAGATCCTCGCGGAACAGGTCCTGGCCGATCAGGTCGAGCGGATTCTGGTTCGTCGCGCAGACGACGCGCACATCCACCGAGATTTCTTCGCGACCGCCGACGCGCTCGATGACACGCTCCTGCAGAAAGCGCAGCATCTTGGCCTGCAGGGACATTGGCATGTCACCGATCTCATCGAGAAACAAAGTGCCGCCATCGGCGAGCTCCACCTTACCCGGCGTCTGTTTCACGGCGCCGGTGAAGGCGCCCTTTTCGTGGCCGAACAATTCTGACTCGAGCAGGTTTTCCGGAATCGCGGCGCAGTTGATCGCGACGAAGCGCTTGTCGACGCGTGGGCTGAGCCGATGCAGCGATCTCGCGAGCAGCTCCTTGCCGGTACCGCTTTCGCCCAGTAACAAAGTTGTAACGTCGGTGGGCGCCACTTTCTCGATCATGCGACAAACGCTCAGCATGCCTTCGCTGGCCGCAACGATGCCGTCCAGTGGCGAATCACTGGCAAGGTTCTGCAGGCGTCGATTCTCGAGTTCCAGTTCGGAGATGTTGAACGCGCGTTCGACGAGCAGCTGCAGTGTGTCTGTGTCGACCGGCTTCTGATAGAAATCGTAGGCGCCCAATGCGACCGATTTGAGTGCGTTCTCCTGGTCACCGTGCCCGGTGACCACGATGACTTTTGTGTGGGGTGCGAGCTTGAGTATTTCCTGTAGCGTCGCAAGACCCTCGTCAACGCCCTCGGGGTTGGGCGGTAATCCTAGGTCCTGGAGCACAACGGTGGGTTCGTGCCGACGCAGCTCATTGATGGCTGAGACACGATCTTCGGCAGTGACCACATCATAGCCCTCGAAGCACCATTTGAGCTGCGACAGCAGCCCGGGGTCGTCCTCAACGATCAGTAGTTTCCGGCTTTCCGTGGTCAATTCGTTACCTTTTGCGCCCATGCATCGCCGGCCGAATAGCCGGCACGCAATGGTGCCACGTCCGGCGCTTCGTTTGCAGGGTCTTTATCACATGCGATTGCGGACTTGAGCCCTCGGAATGTGACCTTGGTCATATAAGTAGTTACCGCAGTTGCGAATCGTTCTCATTTGCGTTAGCGTTTGTGATAACCAGCACAAGCCCGCCGGAGTATCGAGCATGCAAGCCCCCATTTGGCTCAAAGGACCAGCGAGCGCCCTGCTGTTCGTCGCTTTATCCGCGACCACGTTAGCCCAGGAAGTCCCGGAGAATCGCCTGTCAGACGACCGGATTCTCGATGAGGTCACCATAATCTCTCAGCGCAGGGATCCTGCGGACATACCCGGCTCAGCGCATCTGATCGGCCAGGAGGAGCTCAAGACGTACCTGCAGAGCGACGTGATGCGGGTCTTGAGAACCGTTCCCGGCGTGTACGTGCAGGAAGAAGACGGCTTCGGACTGCGGCCGAACATCGGCATTCGCGGCTCAGGCCTCGACAGAAGCGCGCGGGTGGCGCTGCTGGAAGACGGCGTGCTGATTGCGCCAGCCCCGTACGCGGCACCGTCGGCCTACTATTTCCCGACGCAGCGGCGCATGTACGCGCTCGAAGTCCTTAAGGGCCCCTCCTCCATTGCTGTGGGCCCAAAGACGACTGGTGGGGCCGTCAATTTGATCTCGACGCCGATTCCGACCGAGTTTGCCGGATACGCGGACCTGCGGGTCGGTCAGAACAGCACGCTGGATGCGCACCTGCATATTGGCGATCGCGGCAAACGCTTCTCGTGGCTCGTGGAAACCGTGCAGGCGCGAAGCGACGGATTCAAGACCATCGATGCCCCGCTCGGCGCCAACGTGGGCGACACGGGCTATGACGTGCAGGATTACATGGTGAAGCTGCAGTTCGACTCGGATCCGGCGTCGGCGCTGTATCAGAGCCTGCGTGTCAAAGCCGGATACACCGACCAGGTCTCCGATGAAACCTACCTGGGCTTGACCGATGATGACTTCCGGTTGAACCCGACACGCCGTTACGCGGCATCGGCCGGCGACGTCTTCTTGGGTGAGCACGATCAGTTCCAGGTGAGCTATGTCATCGAGCCGGAATCAAACTGGCGCGGCGAGATCACGGCCTACCGCAACAACTTCGCGCGCAACTGGTTCAAGCTGCAGTCGGTCAATGGCACGGGCATCAGCTCGGTGCTGAACGACACGACAACGTATGCGAATGAGTTCTCTTTCCTGACCGGCGCAAGCGACAGCGCCGACGATGCGATATTCAAGCGCCACAACAACCGCGAATATTATTCGCAGGGCATTCAGGCCAAGGTGACGTGGGATCTCAATCTCGGCAATTCCGACGTCGCATTGACGACTGGATTTCGCGTGCATGAGGATGAAGAAGATCGCCTGCAGAAGGAGGATGGCTTCCGCATGGAGAGCTCGATGCTGGTACTGACCAGCGAGGGCTTGCCCGGCTCGACGACCAACCGCGTGAGCAGCGCCGAGGCCGTTTCCTATTTTGTCGATACCGAAATACGAACCGGAAAGTGGATCTTCACGCCGGGCGTGCGCTTCGAGGACATCGACATGGAGCGGCTGGATTATTCAACGGCTGACCCGTCAAGAGTGCTCGGACCGACCCGCGTGCGAAGCAATTCGGTTTCTGTCCTCATTCCGGGAGTCGGCGCACTGTACGAGATAAACGACAACTGGCGAGTCCTGGGTGGCATTCACAAGGGCTTCAATCCGCCGGGACCCGGCAGCAGCGCGAGCGAGGAAGACAGCACGAATATCGAGTTCGGCACGCGCTTCGACAATGGCCGGATGAATGTTCGAAGCGATCTACTTCCTCAATGACTACGACAACCTCGTCGGCACCGTCACGGCTTCGACCGGCGGCAGCGGACAGATCGGCGATCAGTTCGATGGCGGTGAGGTCAAGGTGCAGGGGCTGGAACTGAGCGGCGCTTTCGCCGGCAACGTCGGCAACTTGGAGGTTCCGTTGAGCTTTCAGTACACCTGGACCGCGGAAGCTGAATTCCGGAATGCATTCGAGTCCGGATTCGACCCCTGGGGCGATGTCGAGGTTGGCGATGAGCTGCCCTACATACCGGAACACCAACTGCGCGCGACAGCCGGCCTGACGAGCGACGCGTGGGGATTAAACGTCGCTGCCAACTACGTGGGCAGGATGCGGGCGGTCGCTGATCAGGGCGCTTTCGAGCCGGAAGGCTCGATCGACTCGCACGTCGTCTGGGACCTGATGGCGCGCTGGAACTGGTCAGACTCGATATCGACGTACGTCAAGGTCGATAATCTGTTCGACGAAGTCTACGTCGCGTCACGACGACCGGCAGGTGTGCGGCCGGGGCTGGAAAGAACCGCTTATGTGGGAGTAACCCTCGAGCTGTAGGAGTATCTCGCTATCTTCGAGGATGATCGCGGCTAAAGCCGCGATTAACATCCACAACGAACTACTATCGTACGTTGGGCTGAGGAGCGGCTTTAGCCGCGATCAACATCCGCAACGAAGAACTATCGTAGGAGCTGGCGTCTAACCCAAGAAGAACTATCGTAGGAGCGGCTTTTTTGTACATGGGCGTACTTATGTCGCGCAGGACAGGACGTCCAGGCGCGATGAGCCGCGATTGCCTCGGACATCATTTGCTATCTACTCAATCGTTATCGTCGCCGGGTTCGAACGCCGGCTTTCCACCCCCGACGAATTAAACGAAGTCGAAACAAACTCGTAGTTACCAGGCGCGAGATTTTCAATCACATAGGTCGAGATTCCGGAATTGTTGACCGTCACCGAATTCGGATAATTGCCCGACGAGGTGCCCCAATAGAACCTGTACCCGGCCAGATCCGTTAGCGATGAACCATCTTCGTTTCGCGTTGGCGGCGTCCACGTCAGCGTTGCCGAACCCAAATACGAACCGCCGGACGATTCGCCATCGCGGTTACTCTCAGCTGGTCCGTTCCCGCTGGGTTGCGTTGACGAAGGCGTCAGCAGCAGGCGATCAAAGACAGTGCCGTCTTCCCGCATCCAGACATTGATCGTGTGCGCGCCGGCCGGAATCGTTAACCGCTGGCTGGATGTCGTCCAGCCCCAGGAACCGTTCGGCGCGTTAATACGAATGGCGTTACTGCTGTCGCCATCGATGCCGACCCAAACGGAATCAGAAGAGCCATTGAGACCGTAACTACGGACCCAGACATTGACCGTCCGGCTCGATGGGTAGTCCACGCGATAGTCCATGCGCGGACTGTTGCTCGAAATGTTCGACAAGATTCTGACGTTGTTATTCGGAATCGCGTGCATCGCACTGCTGCCGACATAGCCCGATCTATATTCCGGAACCCAGTCGCGCCCGGCGCGACTCACATTCGCGTCAAAGTTCTCGGCCTCGATAACCACCTGGCCGCTACCGTCAGGCTGATACGCTCCACTGCCGCTGGAACCGCCAGAGTCATCGGAACCGCCTGAGCCACTGGCGGTGACATTGACGGTGACGGTTGCGGACCCTGTGCCACCATTGCCATCGCTGATCGTGTAGTCGAACGTGTCCGTGCCTGTCTGGCCATTTGCCGGCGTGTAAATGAGCCCGTCAGACGACGCATTGACGGTGACTGAACCGCCAGCGGACCCGGAACTGTCCACCGAGGTCACGCTGACCGTGTCACCGTCAGGATCGAAATCCACGCCGTTGCCGTTGTCCGCCAATACTGAAAGTGCATGGCTGGTTCCGTCATTCACGACGTCGAACGTGTCATCCTGAGCAACCGGCCAGGTGTTGTCAGGACTGTCCGGCGGTGCGTTGCCGCGAGAACTTTCAGCTGGTCCGTTACCGCTGGGTCGCGTTGACGAAGGCGTCAGCAGCAGGCGATCAAAGACAGTGCCGTCTTCCCGCATCCAGACATTGATCGTGTGCGCGCCGGCCGGAATCGTTAACCGCTGGCTGGATGTCGTCCAGCCCCAGGAACCGTTCGGCGCGTTGATACGGATGGCGTTACTGCTGTCGCCATCGATGCCGACCCAAACGGAATCAGAAGAGCCATTGAGACCGTAACTACGGACCCAGACATTGACCGTCCGGCTCGATGGGTAGTCCACGCGATAGTCCATGCGCGGACTGTTGCTCGAAATGTTCGACAACGATTCTCACGTTGTTATTCGGAATGGCGTGCATGGCACTGCTGCCGACATAGCCCGATCTGAACACAGGAACCCAGTCCCGTCCGGCGCGACTCACATTCGCGTCAAAGTTTTCGGCCTCGATAACCACCTGTCCGCTGCCGTCGGGCTGATAAGCGCCACTGCCGCTGGAACCGCCAGAGTCATCGGAACCGCCTGAGCCGCTGGCGGTGACGTTGACGGTGACGGTTGCGGACCCTGTGCCACCATTGCCATCGCTGATCGTGTAGTCGAACGTGTCCGTGCCTGTCTGGCCATTTGCCGGCGTGTAAATGAGCCCGTCAGACGACGCATTGACGGTGACTGAACCGCCAGCGGACCCGGAACTGTCCACCGAGGTCACGCTGACCGTGTCACCGTCAGGATCGAAATCCACGCCGTTGCCGTTGTCCGCCAGTACTGAAAGTGCGTGGCTGGTTCCGTCATTCACGACGTCGAACGTGTCATCCTGAGCAACCGGCCAGGTGTTGTCAGGACTTTCCGGCGGTGCGTTGCCGCGAGAACTTTCGGGGCCACCATCGCCCGTCGGCACTGTCCACGAAGGTGTCAGGAACAGGCGATCAACGATAGGGCCGTCTTCGCGCATCCAGACACTGATCGTGTGCACGCCGGCCGGTACGAACAACTGCCCACGCAAGCGCTCCCAGGCAAAACCGCCTTTCGGCACCGACTCCATGAGAATCGCCGTCGACACATCGCCGTCCACGCCGATCCTGATCGAGTCGCCACTCCAGTCCGGTCCCAGGCCGCGTACCCACGCATTCAAAAACACCGGTTCCGCGTACTCGACCTCGAAGTCCAGCCGCGGGCTGTTACTGTCGGAGAGAACACCGATGTACAGTCCGCTGTCCGGCGACGCCTGCATCGCGCCCTCGCCAACGTAACCCGGCGTCTGCACCTGCACCCAGGCGGTCGAACCCGATGCCGTGTTCGCATCAAAGTGCTCCGCCTCGATCACCAATTCACCGGACGCCGAAGGCATATACGGATCAGCGTTAGCGGTCGCGAACGCCAGCAAGAAAGTAGAACTATTGCAGACTGCGGAATTGCAGCCACAAGAACCCGAACGTGCCTTTGAATGTGCACAGTAATATCGCTCTGATCGTTCTGAATTGTTGCTAGTTGGCTTGTCCGGATACTTCGTTTCTGAAGAATGAAGACCTCCAGATTGGCAACCGCGGACAATTCGCCAGGACCGGATACTTGCCCAAGCACCCCGCCCTACCGCAGTTGGCGCGACAATGCAGGAAAGCAACACGCCAAACAACTGTCGTTATTCGCCGACAATTTTATTAAATACAATGAGTTACAGGATTTCCCAGACCTCAGGCCGGTTCGCTGGAATTGCACATAACGTGTTGTAATCGATGACGATCAGCAGACTTCCGAATCATCGGATTTGTGGCGCAGAAAAAAATACAAATAAGGCAAATTTTCCATCTGTCGAGGTGCAACGTCTGCATTCAACGACAGCATGCAATACAGCGACCATAGATCGGCAATTATCGAGTTCTATAAGGGCCCGTTCCTTGCCCCGGATCAGGATAGTGGTATAAACAAGGTTCTGAAGATAAAGGCAAACCTGTCGAAAGGCAGGGACGCAAAGCTTCCGGTCTAAGGGACTACCTAGGACAGCGGGGCTGCCGGCAAACCAGCATATCTCAACCGCGTGGTTCGCGAAATTCCAGGCAGCACACGCACCTGAATACTCTCTCGTCCGGATAGGTCAGATTATCGACGTGAGCTACATCGAATTTTACAGGTGCGTTTCATGACAACATTTATTCGCAGATCCCTAAACGCAGTGCTCATTGCTGTCAGTGTAATTGGCAGCGTGACTGCCTCTGCGGCCGACATCGAAATATTTCCGGGCGACAGCTTCGAAACTGCAGTCGAGAATCTAAGTCCCGGAGACACGCTCACGGTGCATGCCGGAACCTACATCGATTCCGGTCGCATAAGTATTGGCGTAAAAGGCACGCAAAATTCACCGGTGATTATCCAGGCGGCGGCCGGCGAGCAGCGACCGCTGATAACCCGCAATCCCGGAGACGCAGCACAGAACACGATCAACATCGAGGGCGCGGAATATTTAACCGTTCGCGGATTGGAGATTAGTAGCAATGGCGGCGACGGAATCAACATGTCCGCGAATCCTTCCTACATTACGCTTGAGGATCTTGTCATCCACGACATTTCCGTTGGCATAAATTTTCGCAGCAGCATGCATCATATTACGGTCCGACGAAATCATATCTATGCAACCAATGACACCGGTGAAGGAATGTACGTTGGATGCAACAACGCGACCTGCGCGGTTAGCGAATCGCTGATCGAAAACAATTGGATTCACGATACGCTTCGCGGCCAGCCAGGGTGACGGTATCGAGATCAAGAAAGGGTCGCATTCGAACATCATTCGTGACAATGTAATTTACGACACCAACTATCCCTGCATCCTTTTGTATGGCACTGAGGGCAATCCCAGGAATATCGTTGAAGGAAACGTGATGTGGAATTGCGGCGATTCGGGAATTCAGGCAGCCGCAGATTCGATCATACGAAACAACATTATCCTGGACAGGCCCGGATAATGGACTCAATTCGCAACCCCACCAGGGCGTGTCGCCGAATAATCTCGAGTTTGTGCACAACACGATCGTTGGCGGCAATCCGTGTGTTCGAATTAGTGGCTGGGATAACAAGCAGGGGCTCGTGTTCGCCAACAACGCCATCTACTGTTCGTCCGGCTCATTTGCTGTCGGTGGCTTAAGCGGCGTTGCAGTTTCCGGCAATGTATTCGAGCCAGCAACGGGTGCGTTTCCGTCTGCCGGATATGCTGTGGGTCGGTCCGAGTCGCTCGATTTCATCGACGCCGCAGGGCGTGATGTTTATCCGACCTCGGATTCGCCGCTCATCGGTGCGGGCAACCCGAGCTATGCCGTTAGCAACGATTTCAACGGGACACCGAGGCTCGCGAGCGTCGATGCAGGGGCATACAGCTGGACCGACGCGACCAATCCGGGATGGCAGGTCGCACCCGGATTCAAGGATTCTAATCCAGCACCCACGTTGATGTTGGACGCCTCGCCAACGACGGTTGAGTTTCAGGGCCAGTCCATGCTCAGCTGGTCATCGACTAATGCAATTTCCTGTGACGCCTCCGGCGACTGGTCCGGGGGCAGACCGACCAATGGTCAGGAAATGGTTGGGCCGCTCACGGCAACAAGTGATTTTATTCTGGATTGCTCAAATGCCGATGGAGATTCAGTGGGCGACAACGTAGTCGTTATTGTTGAACAGGCGCCGACGAATCCGCCACCAACGCTGGATCTCTCGGCAAGCCCCGCGTCTGTTCCAATGAATGGCTCTGCGATGCTCTCGTGGAACAGCACGGAGGCGAGTGGCTGCCTGGCATCAAATGCCTGGTCTGGCGCCAAACCCGTTAACAGGCGACGAATCAACCGGCTGCGTTAACCGCAATGCAACGTACACGCTGGAATGCACCGGACTGGGAGGCAGCATCTCCCGAACCGTGACCGTTCAGGTGCAGCCCGAGAATCCGGTCGATACAAACGCTGTATCGGGTTCCGGTGCGATTACGTGGTTGAATTTTTTCCTTATCTCGGCGGTCGGATTTCGACTGGCTCGAAAGAGGCTCGACATCTCAGCGAAATCCTAGGTAATCGCGGCTAAAGCCGCTCCTACAATCCTATGCAGGATCGTAGGAGCGGCTTTAGCCGCGATCAGCATCCGCAACAAAAAAAGTCCCGTGGGAGCGGCTTTAGCCGCGATTCTTTGCGATCACGATTTATGTTTACCAATGAAGGGCTGGCCAGCCCTTTCTTGAATATACGTAGTTTTACTTAATGCTATTGACAATCATTCTCATTTGCGTTTGAATACTCAGTAACGGAGATAAGCAACTGAACTATGTATATCTGCATCTGCAAATCAGTCACCGATAAACAGATCCGCCGCGCAGCAGCGAAAGGCGTCGACAATCTGTACGAGCTTCGCGAGCACCTTGGCGTTGCTGCAGGCTGCGGCACTTGCGCTTCTTCAGCGCAGGAGATTCTCGACGAGAGTTCTGCCGGCCGGACACAGCCAACGATGTACGTGCCCTCCTCCGTCTAGACGCAACATCCAAACAATACCCAAACCGACAAATCCGCAATCGCCGGTTTTTTTATGTGCGTACGACCTCTACAATGCACTGTCTACCGCAGTAGGTCAGCCCACAATCAACTTTCCCGGAGATCTGCAATGCAAGGCGACGCTACCGTCATCGAACACCTGAACCGTGTCCTCAAGAACGAGCTGACAGCGATCAATCAATACTTTCTTCACGCGAAGATGATGAAGGACTGGGGATTCGACAGCCTGGCTGCCAAGGAACACGCGGAGTCCGTCGACGAGATGAAACATGCTGACGCGCTGATCGAGAGGATCTTGTTCCTGGAAGGCCTGCCTAACCTGCAGGACCTGGGCAAACTCAGAATCGGTGAGGACGTTCCCGAGATGCTGCAAAGCGACCTCGAAATGGAACTGGATGCTATCCCTGACCTCCGTGCCGGAATGGCCTACAGCGAGGCGCACAAAGACTACGTCAGCCGCGATCTGTTCGGCGCAATTTTGACGTCAGAAGAAGAGCACGTGGACTGGCTCGAGACCCAGCTGGATCTGATCGAACAAATCGGAGCGCAAAACTATCTCCAGTCGGCGAAATAGCGAACTAGATGGACCAGCTTAAATCGAATGGACGGATTCACTGGCTCTATTCTTCAGAGGCATGTATTTCGTCAAAACAAAGACCCATTCGTAACACGTCATGCCGTTCACCGGAGATCAGAACTTCGCGCTGCAACAAGCCCTCAACCTTGAATCCGATTGACTCGTTAAGTTGAATGTTCCTCAAGTGCGTTTGCAAACTGCTAACATAGATTTTCTCCAGCCCAAGCACCTGCCCTCCGTACTGGATCCACAATCGCGTAGCCTCTTCAGCGTAGCCTTGCCCTCGCGCTTCAGGCACACCGATTAGTTTTCGTAGTTCGGCTCGTTTCTGCGCTTTGTCGATGTCCAAATATGCGACGGATCCGATCGGCTCGCTATCCGCACTAAGAACGATACCAACCTCGTTTCGCGGATTTTCAAGTAACGATTTCAATTCCGTTG
>CAWKOQ010000021.1:0-629908 GCA_963850825.1 uncultured Gammaproteobacteria bacterium
TTTGTGAACAGGGTGCCAGCGGTAGCTCCGTAACTTATGATTTTTTATCTCTAAAAGTTACAACGTTACCACTGGCGCCCGATTTCAATTTGAATAGTCTGCATCAAAGGCTAGCCCACTATGTGATGCTTGCCGATCAGATGGACGCTGCTCGCCTGCGGTCCTTTGTCACCAGCTTCCTCAACAAAGCGTACTTCGGAGTCGATATCGAGGCCGTCGAAATCGGCATTTAGGACACTGTTGCGGTGGAAATAGATCTCGCGCCCATCGCTGTCGGTGATCGTGCCGTAGTCACCGGCCGGATACAGCTCGGCAATTATGCCGTGCGAGGGCGTTTCATGAGTCTTTACCTTCCCTCGCTTTTTAAGCTGGTGATCCTGCAGCTGCCGCTGCACTGCATCAAATGTGTCACGGATAGCGACATAGACGTCTTCATGCGCATGATGCTGGGCGGGGGCGCGGCTCGCAACACTCTCACCGCCCGGCGTACGCACGTCCACTGTGACTTGGTAGATGTTGCCTTGATGATGATGCTTGTGCGGAGCTTCGATCGTGACTCTGCAGCTGATTATCTCGTCACAAAAGCGCTCCAGTTGCTCAACATGTTTCCGGACGTTCGATTCGACTGCATCAGACCGTTCGAGATTGTGAAAATGTATCTGTAGTGGCATTTGCATTGCTTTAATCCTCGTTGGGGGACTCCCAAAGGTCACGCACTTCCGCCGGCAATGCGTGCCGAACCTGGTCGGCCTCCCCACGACTGAGTTCGTGATTCAGAACCGAAAATACGGCGGTTGCTGCACGTTCTTGCTGCGCCGGGTCTAGATTCGGCACGTCGTGCGCAATGTGATTCAGGAAATCCTGCTTGTGACGATATCGTTCTGGCTTGTTGGAGGGGTGCCAGCCCTCATAGTAAAAACCACGCACTAACATCGGCATCTGTGCTGCCAGATGAATAGCATCATCAAGTGGCAAACGGTCGCGAACCGCATGCAGAACCGAGCGCAATACATGGTAAGAACGCTCCATGTCAGTCGAGCCCATATCCCGAGCAACGCTTTCGATCCAATGCGCCGTCTTCTGGAGTGTCTTGTCGAATACGCCTAAGTTCTTCATCGTGGCCACCTCCTGCCTGGTCAAACTTCAAACAGCATCTTCAAAGTAAGGTAATGACATTACGTTGACAATTCGAGCAAACACCTATGCGCTCGTTTTTAGCGATCAAGTGCCGCAACGCCCGGTCGCCGAATGGTTAGGTACGCCCACGTATAGGCACGGAATTCGTCCTCTGCTACCGTTAATCCGTAATCCGTAGAATACGTAGAATAAGGGGTCGAACCGAATTAAAAGAATAAGGGGTCGAACCGAATTAAACGACACTTTGCGTGAATGGCAAGAATAAGGGGTCGAACCGAATTAAACGACACTTTGCGTGAATGGCAGGCCGAGTCCGGTCAGATAGAAAAATCGGTTCGACCCCTTAATTTATGAAGCCCTGGCACTTGCGTCGCCGCTTGAATCAAGGTTAATTTCCGTCTCATGACGTTCACGGACGTCGTATCGATCGAGGAAGAGGATTTCTAACATGATCAGCCAACAGTATGCGCGATCGCGGAAATCTGCGTTCATACTACCGATAGTATTTGTCGCTCTCGCTTTCGGTGTTGCATCAGCCCACGCCCAGGATACGGATACGATCCGCCAATACCAGTTCGAGCGGGCATCGAGCGGATACCGGATCGTGATGAAGGAAGTGCCACGACCGGTCGCCGGCAAGAACGAAGTGCTCGTTCGTGTCCGAGCTACGTCGCTGAATCGACGCGACCTGAATATGCTCCGCAACGATTACGGTGACGACTTCAGCTATGTCGGCAGCATCCCTTTGTCCGACGGCGCCGGGGAGGTCATCGCCATCGGAAAAGGAGTAACCCACTTCAAAGTGGGGGATCGCGTTGCCGGGATCTTTTTCGAGAAGTGGATCGACGGCGCACCGAGCGAGGAAGCACTGTTGTCGGATCGTGGCGGTAATGCCGGTGGCATGCTTTCGGAAGTCATCGTGACCCACGAAAACGGCCTGGTTTCGATACCCGAGCATCTTTCCTACGAAGAAGCAGCCACTCTGCCATGCGCCGCGGTGACCGCCTGGGTCGGGCTCTTCAAGCGCGGGCGCATTGAGCCCGGCCAATACGTGTTGCTCGAAGGTACCGGTGGGGTTTCGGTTTTCGGGCTCATCTTTTCGAGTGCCCTGGGGGCAAATTCGATCATCACCAGTTCGCAAGATCACAAGCTGGAGCGCGCCATGGAAATGGGCGCCATCGGCACGGAAAATTATCGCAGCAACCCGGACTGGCAGCTCAAAGTGAAGGAGATCAGCGGTGGCCACGGCGTCGACCAGGTGCTGGATGTCGGTGGTCGGGATACGCTGTTTAAGGCACTGGAGATACTCGCCTATGGCGGACATATTGCATTGATCGGTGGTTTGTCAGGCTACGGTAGTGATTTGCCGACAGATTCGATCATGTGGATAAATGCGACGGTGAGCGGTGTCTACGTCGGGTCGCGCGAGGACTTCAAAGCGATGAACGCTTTCATCAGCAAGCACACAATTCGCCCGTTGATCGACCGTGTGTTTGAGTTCGAGGAGGCTCCTGCTGCTTACGAGCACATGGAGAGTGGTGATTTCATGGGGAAAATCGTGATCCGACTGTAAGCGCCTGTTAGCCGCATTCGGGAATTACGGGGACAGTTCCCTATTTCTCTTTCGAACTGGCTTTGAAGATCACAATGATATAACCGGCTATAACTCCCAGACTTCTGACGAAGACCCCAATAGTCATAGGCTAGCCAACAAGTTTACGAGTACTACCAGCCAATCTGTTTTTCACCTAATACAGACAGTCTTGTCAGGAATAAGAAAATGAGTAGACATCGCCATGACGAAAAATGAATTCCGGGGACAGTTCACCTGTTTCTCTTTCGAACTGGCTTTGAAAACCACAATGAAAAAACCGGCTAAAACTTCCAGACTTATTACGAAGACCTCATCACCGGTAGCTCTGCCAGTCTGACTGCAGCGCCTGATCGAATCCTTTTGATCGCAGCCAGGTTGTCCCGCAAGGCATATTAAAAATTGGGGTCAGAGCAAAAACAAAGCCGGCTGGTCCTTCTCGTCGGGTTGCATGGTTTTTACTCTGACCCCAATAGTCGTATGCTAGCCAACAAGTTTACGAGTACTACCAGCCAATCTGTTTTTCACCTGAATACAGACAGTCTTGTCAGGAATAAGAAAATGAGTAGACATCGCCATGACGAAAAATAGTAGACGGGATTTTCTCAAGCTTGCCGGCGCTGCATCGACGGGAGCCATACTTACCAGTGCAGGAAAAGCAACAGCTCAGACTCAAGCGGCTGAGAATGCTGCACCGCCAGCACCATCGACGGAAAGTCCGTTCGATGTCGTGCACGATCGGAGAGGTACGAATTCCATCAAGTGGGATTTCGCTTATGACGGCGGAGTAAACGACGAGGTTGCTCATGACGTTGGTGCTGATGCAGCGTCCGGACCACTGCCCATGTCGTTATCCGACATGGAATTTCAAACATCACCCAAAATTGTTGAGGCACTGGAAAAACGTGCTCGACATGGAATTTACGGTTACACCAAACCTACCAGCGACTACTTCAGATCGATTTCCAATTGGATTTCCAGTCACTATGACTGGCGCGTTGAAGAAGACTGGTTGCTAAAAACTGCCGGCGTCATGCCTGCCATCAGTATGGCTATTCAGGCTTATACGGATCCGGGAGATAAGATCATCATTCAAACGCCTGTGTTCTATCCCTTTGGGACAGTAGTAGAGAATAACGAAAGGGTTTTACTGCGAAATTCTTTGTTGTTGGAAGGTGAAAAATATCTCATGGATTTTGATGATCTGGAGAAAAAAGCTGCCGATCCTTTGACCAGGATGATCATTGTTTGTAGCCCACATAACCCCGTCGGACGGGTTTGGTCACGACAAGAACTAGTGCAACTTGGGGAGATTTGCGAAAAACATGATTTGTTGATTGTCAGCGACGAAATTCACTGTGACCTGGTTTACTCATGGGCTGAATTTACGACGTTTGGTGTTATAGCTGAGCGGTTTCACGATCGGTTAATCGTTTGCAACAGCCCGAGCAAGTCCTTCAACTTACCGGGATTGAAAACAGCCACTGCCATTATTCCTGATCCAGTATTGCGGGAAAACTTCAACATCAAACTCCGAAATATGGAACAGCTCTTTAGTGACAATATCTTTGGAACGTTGGCTCTCCAGACGGCATATGAACAGGGTGATCCATGGCTGGGACAACTTAAGGAGTACCTGGAAGCCAATTACCTGTTCTTAAAGAAGTACATAGACGACTACCTGCCTGCTCTGCGCCTGCAGGAAGCGGAAGGACTTTACCTGGTCTGGATTGACTGTCGTAGATTGGGCCTGGATGAGGAGGGACTAAGGCAGTTGTTCTTCGATGAAGCCAAAGTGTATCCCGTGCAGGGAAGTACTTATGGTGCTGAAGGCGAGGGGTTTATTCGGCTGAATATCGCCTGCCCGCGTGAGATTCTTGAAGAAGCGCTGACGCGCATAGGAAGCGCTGTCTCTCGAATTTAAACGAATCTAAGGGGTCGAACCGAATTAATCGCGGATACCGCTAAAATCGGTTCGACCCCTTATTCCCGACCCCTTATTCCACATTGAACTTTCAAAATGCGCGGGGAAGGTCAGAGCGGAAATAAGTCTCCTTACAAAAAGCGTACCTCACCGGTCGTAATGTCATACATCGCACCAACGACTTTGAGTGCGCCTTCATCTTCAAGATCTGCGATTACCTGACTCTTTTCACGAATGTCACGTATAGTGCGCAGCACATTTTCTGCCGCTATTTCGTCGACGTGCGGTGTCTCACATACGTTTTTGCCGGGGTGGCGACTCTCGACCAGTTCGACTGCCGGCCGTATCTCTGCAAGCAGATGTGTCAGGCTGCCGAGTTTGGCATTGGCGCATGCACCACCTACTGCACCGCACGATGTGTGGCCCATGACGACGAGTAGTTTGGTGCCCTTGATATACTTCGCGAACTCGAAACTGCCAAGCATGTGGATATCTTCTACGTTGCCAGCCACACGGCCGACAAAGAGATCCCCAATACCCTGATCAAACACGATTTCCGGTGGAACCCGGGAGTCCAGACACGAAAGGATCGTCGCGTACGGCGCCTGATCCAGGCTGGTTTTCTCAATCTGCCTCGCGAAATCCTGTTTAAGGGGGTTACCCGAAACAAACCGTTCGTTTCCGGCCATCAATGCAGCCAGGGCGTCATCGGGTGTATCAATTTTCGCCTCATCAACTTCATAAGCAAATGCGCTGAAACTAACAAACGTTGTCGCCAGTAACGCGGACACTAACGTTTTCATGATTACATCTCCGTTTACTTTTTATTAAGTTACCGCGGATCCTAAGACGACCTGAAAGTACAGACAATTCGATTTATAGAGCCGATTAATTCGGTTTTTCCGAAGTTGGCATCGGTCCTTTCTCATGGACTGGCGCGCTCAGAGCGGTAACATGTGCAGCGTCCAGAAATAGCAGATAAGGAGCGCCATGAGTGTAAACAGAGTTTTCCATATGTTGGTACTGCTGTTGGTGACGGCCTTGCCTGTTCCTGCCGTCGCGCAGGTTAACGAGGATAAAACCGGCGCCTGGTATATGTATTTTTTCAACAAGCGCTTTGACGATAGTCAATTGGGCTTGCAGGGTGACGTGCAGTACAGAAACTGGGACCTGGGTGGCGACCTCGAACAATTGCTTATTCGAGGCGGGCTAACGTATACACCTCAATCAGGCGGTGCGCTGCTCACCTTTGGGTACGGCAACATCACTTCAGGCGCGTACGGATCCAGCAACGACACGTCAGGCGAAGACCGACTTTACCAGGAGGCTTTGTTGCCGCAGAAAATCGGGTCGCGTGTGTATTTGCGACATCGCTTTCGATTCGAGCAGCGCTGGGTAGACAACCAGGATTTTCGCACACGGTTCCGTTATGCAGTGTTCATGGACGTGCCGCTCAATGGTGACGACCTGAAAGCCGGTGCCGTCTATTTGTCAATGTACAACGAGATTTTTATCAATGGCGAGCGACGCTCCAAAGATCGGTTCGACCCCTTTTTCTTCATAGAGCTGCATGATTTTTACTCCGACTCCAATTGATCGTTGAGAAAAAAAATTGACCGCATTCATTATTTGCGAAGCCATTTCTTGTCAGAAAAACAATAAATTGAAAGGTCGGATTCATAGGTGTCCTCAACTACCGTCGAACCAACAGTTCGCGGTTGTTGTGAATTTTGTTCCTGAGAGGCCGCAGCCAATCTAGCGTGGGCATCAGATTCCTGTTTACCTGTCTACGCAATTTCAAGCATGGGTCGGGAAGGCTAAGAGTCAGGAACCAGATCTGACACATTTCCGAATGACGCCGCGTATAGCGCGGATCAAACCTGCTTTACAAGCCGATTTCCGCAGCACGATGTTGTCAATCAATATGTTGCATTGGCACGCCACCAACAAAAACGGATTCCCGTCTATAGTCTCGTCTGTTGCAGACCTTGGGGCAGGTAATGGCGGGACTAAGGGGTTCATGGTGCAGGACGGCATGTCTTGTTGTTTGCCTCGTTGTCGCCGGCCGGGCTTCGGCGGGTCTCGATTTGCGAAACGCTTCAGTCGAACGGCTGGAAAACGGCTTAACATTGATCCTGCTCGACGACAAAAACTTCCCGGTAGTGAGTGTGCAGATGCTGTATCGCGTCGGGGCGAGAAATGAGACCACGGGTCTTACCGGACTGGCGCACTTTGTCGAGCACATGGCGTTTCGCGAGTCGGAGAATTTCCCGGGGACCGGTCTGGTCAGTTCGATCTATGCTCGCGGTGGCGAATGGCACGGCTATACCTGGACGGACCAGACGACTTATTTCGCGACCGTGCCCAAAGAAGACCTTGATCTGTTATTACGCATCGAAGCCGATCGCATGGGCAGACTGGTAATTTCACCGGAGGTCATCGAGGCAGAACGCGGAGCCGTGCTAGCAGAGATGCATATGTACGAAAACTCCCCGACCTCGATGCTGGTCGATGCATTGCTGTTCACATCGTACATTGCGCATCCGTATCGTAATAACACCATCGGTTTCGAAAGTGACATAGAACAATTGACGCACGCGGATGTAGTCGCCTTCTATGAAAAACACTACCACCCCGGCAATGCCGTCCTGACGGTGGTTGGCGACTTCGACGAAAAAGACGTGCGATCGAGAGTCGCGGAACTCTTCGGCAACTTCGACGAGAAGCCAGCGACGCCGCTGCCACACACAACAGAGCCTATGCAGAGCGGCGAGCGAAGAGTCAGAATTGCAGCGGACAGCGACGTAAGTCGTTTTATGATTGGCTACCATGCGCCATCGGCGAATCACCCGGATTTCGCGGCGTTCCTGGTGTTGCAGCAACTGCTTGGTGGCGGCTCCGGTGTAAGTTTTCTGCAGAATGACTGGGGTACCGCTGTCAACGACGAAAGTTGGCTCGCCGGTGCAGCGGAAGATTTGACAACGTGGTATCCGCCGTCGGCGCAAAACTACGTCTTTGCGATAGGCGGCGGAATTCTGCAAAACAAATCAGAGGCTGTTGTGGAAGCGGCGGTGGAGAAACGGATCACGACCGCAAGGCAAACGTTGGTCGACAGCGACGTGCTCGAGATGGCAATTGCGAGCGTCCTTGATGAGTTGGTATATGACGTCGAAACCACCGAAGACGCGGCACATCAACTGGCCTTTTTCGAAGGCCTCGGTGCACTTGATGTCTTGCTACAGCTGCCGGCCAGGGTCGCTGGTGTCTCGCCCGAGCAGGTGCGTGAAGTTGCAAATGCCTGGTTGCTGCCGGAGCGCCGCTCGGTTGTTTGGCACACACCGCGCGCTACTACAGCGACACCCCCGGTCACGGCGTACCGGCAGAGTCAGCCGTCGTCATCGCCAGCCGGGCCCGTCGACGACCGTCCGGTACCGCAGCCCATCGTTCGCACGCTATCTGGTGGAACGCCGGTTGTCGTGCAGCAGTCTGATCTATCGGCCTCGGTAGTTCTACAGATTGTTGTGCCCGGTAACAGTATGACCGGTGCCGGCCTGCTTCCTGATCAACCAGTGCAGGGCTACTCATCGTTCAACTATCGTGTCACGCCATCCGCTCTGGATGATGTGCTGGCCCGGGGGAAAGCCGACCTGCGCGCGTCAAGTTATGCGCCCGATAAACCGGCGCGATTATCCGACGATCCGGAAACCAGGCTTGAGCAGACGTTCGTCGAAATCATGAGCGCGAGCAGCGAGATCGGTACAGTCGCGCCGGTGCTCATTGTCGTCAGCGGCGACGTGAAAATACCGGAAGCGATTCGTTTGCTGGAGAAACACTTCGGTGATGTTGAGGTTGCTCAGGTATCACCGGGGAATCGACACTCTGCTGAGAGCATTGATCCGGGATTGCGAGTTGTGCCCATTGGGCGGCGGCTCGCGCAGTGGCAACTGGGTTACATTGTTGCGGCACCGGGACCACGCGACCGCGCATACGATACCTACCGGCTCCTTCTCTACGTGCTCAGCCACGGTTATGAAGGTCGTCTCGGTGTAGAGGCGATTTCGAAACGCGGTCTTGCCTATTATATTGACAGTCGCTACCGGACTGACGGCACGAACGGCTGGATAACGCTCGCAGCTGGCGTGGATCCCGCCAGGAGCGATTCGCTGCAGGATACTCTTCATGCTGAGCTGCGACGTCTGGTGGATGAACCGCCGTCGATTGAAGAAATCAAGGAAGCCAAATCCTATCTGCTCGGACGGGCACGGAGTGCTGCACAGAGTAATGCTGAGCTGGCCGCAATGTATGCCGAGCAGTGGGTTATGTTCGGCGAACTTCAAACAGCCGAAACGCTCGCACGGAAATTATCGGGTGTCAGCCGCCGCGATGTGACAGACGCTATCGCGGAATTTATTGATGGTCTGGTGGTCGTGGTGAAAGAATAACCATCACCATCGAACAACCGCTCACACAGGAAGGGCGCGTGTATAGAAAGCAATACGTTGAACATCTCCGCCGCAGGGTATTTGCTCTGCTGGTGTTTGCCCTGACTATGCTCTCTGGATGTGCAACAACTTCTCATGAATCGCGCCTGCAGATCGCGCAGCAAATTGAAACCTACAACGATGGGCGAGAATCGATACAGGAGCTGTATGCGGCCTATCTGACGTTGCTCGAGCGCGGTTGGACAATGCAGATTATCGTCCAGTCACAACCGGCCGGGACCACTGACGCATTGCCGATAGTAGCCTTCCGCTCACCCCGAGCAGGGCCGGCCGTGTGGCTACTGGCGGGTATACACGGTGAGGAGCCGGCCGGCCCGAATGCAATTTCACTGGCGATAGACGACATCGCCGCATTTGGCGAACATCATGCTGCCGTTTTACTGCCACTGTTGAATCCACACGGTTATGCGCGCAATTGGCGCTACCTGAACACACCGGTCTATTCGGCGAGTGTCGATGGGGCGAGCGTCGGCGACTCGTCGCATGTGTTGCCCGAATCGGCGCAAGCCAGCGTAGCGCGCGCTGCTGCTGCGTCGAGCGACGAGGCGGGTGCGCTGATCGAATACATCGCAACGACAATGCAAACTTATCCGCCCTCTCACAGCATCGATCTGCATGAAGACAACCTGATAGACGCAGGCTACGTTTATTCGCAGGGCGAATTAGGCGCTGGTGACCCACTTTCGATCGAGGCCGTTGCCACACTGCGCGAATCAAGTATCCCAATTAAGATGGATGGCGAGACCCGCTTCGGCGAATCGATTGTCAACGGCATTGTTGGTCCGGTAGTCGACAGCTCTGTGGACGAGCTAATGAGTAGCAATGAAATATTGATCGATGGCCAACGCGTAAAAGGGCCCGGCGCAAAAACAGTGCTGGTCGTCGAAACGTCTGCCGGCAACACAGCGCTCAGTCGCCGGATCGAGGCCCAGATGACGCTGGTTCGCCGACTGCTTGCATTGATCGCTTCCTCCACACAGTAATCAGAAAAAAGAGTCAGATTTAATTGTCGCGAGATTCACGAGATTCACGAGCATTGCTAGTGCAAAGCAGGCCGCCGGCGAACAGTGTGAATACGTCCGAGTCTGAAATTAGGGGAAATTAGGGGAACAGTTAACCTATTTTTCGTTTGGCCTGGTTACGGGCTCAATTGAGTAAACTGTCCCCGGAATTCGCCACTATTGTTTTTGAAACTGCGGTTCGACCCCTCTTTTCCCTGAATCGATAGCTCGCCTGATTCGAAGTCAACCTTCGACCAGAAGAACAATAGTTTCCGGCCTTACACCGTCATGCTTCATAGCGGCGGCACCCGCCTCGCTTTCTAAAACCGCTTTGAACGCATCCAGGTCGGCAACATCCATAGTCAGGCCGACGCTATTGGGAGCATCAGGGTTCACGTAAGTGCATATGTTCTCTACTACCCCTGCGAACACTTCCTGCCGCTTCGTTGATGCCAGCCAGTGAGCGACGTTATCCACCTCGTGAGTTGTTATAATTTTGGGCATGTCATTTACTCCTAATTGTTTAATAGCGATTTCTGCGAGCTAATTCTTGTAACACTCCCGACAAGATACTTCAATGAAATCAGTTTTTGTTTGTTCGGAAATCCAGGATCAACTGAAGGGACAGCCGCCCTATACCTCCACAGCGTCTTTCCAATGCCGGTAATACCGGGGACAGTTCACTTATTTAGGAAATGAGTAAACTGTCCCCCGAACCCGAAGGAGCGCATCAAATGAGCAACCACAAAATCATTCTCGCGGCAGCGGTGTTCATTATCCTCGCCAACGGCTGCAGCAAAGTAGATGACAAAGGAAATGCGGCGCCGGAATCACAATCACAAAAGTCGCCAGATCCGCAGGCGGAACTGACCGAGGAACAGGTAAAGGCGATGGAGGCTGGCGCCGCCGGGAAAAGGCGCGCTACGGAAGAAAAGGAATCCCGGTCCGCGCAGAGCAATGCGCTGGACAAGAATGATGCGGGCAACCGCCTCACCAGCCAGCAGGAGTCGAGCACGATCGCAGCGCTGATGGCTTCCGGGCTAACGCGAGAACAGGCTGAGGCAATGCTTGGGATGGGCGACGGAACGCCGGGAAGTGGCGAAAAAGTAGCGGCGATCGCCGCCATGGACCCGCGAGCACGAGCAGAAAAGCCAAAACAGGGCAAAAGCAGCGTGACAGTTCGATTTGACGGCGTTGACTATCCGATGGAATTTACAGACCCGGCATACTGCGGTGACTTTTTTGGTATCTCGGTAACGGATTTTAATGCGATCAAACCGATCAGCGAAGGACGCGTGACAAAATTCTCTTACGGTGGGAATCGCGAAACTTTCATGTTCGTTTTTTGGCGGGATACGATTCCGGAACGGTTCAACCCCGTCGATTCTGACGCACATTTCACCATTGAAAAGAAAGACGGAGTCGTCACCGGCTTTGAAATAATCAATGGAACGCGCGGCGGAGATATCAACGCCGAAAACGTCAAGAACTTCGTCGCCGAAGGCTCGACATTGTTCTACGAAGGACCTTTCTCGGCGGGCTCTGACGAAACTATTACCATCGAAGCAGTTTACTGCCCGAAATAAGGGATAGCGGAAATTACGGGGACAGCTTACCTGTTTATTTTTCGGCGCGGTCACGCAGGCAGCAAATAGTATCCTGTCACTACCCGGAAAACGGTTTTACACGGAAAATTCGTTTCAACTAAGTAAGCTATCCCCCGAATCCGCAGTCTTTGGAGCGATTGTGGATCTTGTAGCCGGTTTTTCGGGATAGGCCGAACTCACGGCACAGACCAGCCATCTACTCGTCAGCGAAGAGACGAGCAATGAACCAGAAACGTTCTTCCACAATAGGGCACTCCTTCCAGGACATGGCTCTCTCCCGCCAGGCGAAAAAAGTGTTACCTGTGTGTCACGAAGCACAAAAGCCTTAAACCGGGTTCACGAACACCACTGATTTGAGGCGTAGATCACAGTCTGCGCCGCCGAATTCCTCAAAACTTGTACCTCTCTGCAATTACTCTGCGGCGTATTACGTCGTTGGCTCCTGCATATGAAAAACTTAACGGTAAAAGGTCTTAACAAAACGCCAGGATTCGTCCGGACATTGTTAATTGTGTTGCTGACTTGCAGTCCGATAGCTCAAAGCGGCGCACAGGACATTTCCGGGGATAACATGCGCAGTCTGGACGGACAGGTCCAGGAGATTAAATCGGACGTACTTAGTATCGCCTCCGAGCTCAGCATCCTCGAGGAACGACTCCTTTACCCTTCGGACACACAACTCGCGCTTTTTATATCGATCTCGGATGACGAAAACATCAGACTTGATGCTGTGCAAATTGAAATCAACGGCGAACTCGCGACACATCACATCTATAGTTTCAAGGAACTCGAGGCGTTGCAAAAAGGTGGCGTGCAGCGCATCTACACGGGCAACATCACGACCGGCGATCATGAACTCAGTGTCACGATGATTGGCAAGCACAAGAACGGCAGCGACTTCAACGAGTCTGACAGTTTTGTGATTGCGAAGGGCGTCAAGCCGAAGGCGGTGGGCATCACGCTGGCTGGACCCGGATTCGGAAAGAGCGGAATCGAAATCGGAGACTGGTAAGTCATGATTCGGGCACCGCTCTCAGTGATCGGGCTCCTGTTGTTCGCCTGCCTGGCAACGAGTCCAAGTCGAAGTGATGAGCTGAAGGATTTGTACTTCGGTGAGGCGCTCTATCACGCCCACCAGGGAAACTTCTTCGAAGCACTGGAAAGGCTTGATACTGAGGTCAGGCAACACGACGAGCTCGATGAGCCGGAGCTCGACTCACTGTACTATCACATCAACGACGCGGAATTCTCGCTTGGCGATTTCGAACTGCGTTACAGGATGCACCATCGTGCCGGTCGTGCAATCAAGGCGGTTCTGGAAGGCGCCGTTGACGACGTTGTCCGTAATGATGCCGCTTACAGACTGGCCCGAATACATTTTCAGAAAAATCAGATGGCAGATGCGATGCGGGCCCTCGAGCGCATCGACGGTAAGGTTCCCGAAACGATCCGCGACGACATCGAGTTCTTGCGAGCGAATATCTTATTGGCCCAGGGCCGGCCGGCGGAAACAGTCGACGCACTGAGGCGACTGGAAGACTCCAGAAGTTTCGGCGGTTTTGCTGCTTACAATCTTGGCATCGCTTATCTGCAGGACGGCCAGCGGGAAGCGGCGCTAACACAGCTCGATCGCGCCGGACAGATCACAACTGACGATCATGCAGAATTGGCGATTCGGGATAAATCCAACCTGGTGCTTGGTACCATTTTGCTCGAGGACAGTGATTTTGACGGCGCAATTTCATACCTGAATCGTGTGCGTCTTGACGGTCCGTTCTCCAACCAGGCCCTGTTGAGCGCAGGCTGGGCCGGTATGTCAACTGACAATATTGAAAGGGCGGTCGTTCCCTGGAGCATTCTCGCGGATCGAGAGGGCACAGATCGCGCGACACAGGAAGCAATGCTGGCGCTGCCTTATGCATTAGGCAGGCTGAATGTCCATGGTCGCGCGGCAATCTATTACGGACGTGCGCTGGATTCATTCGGTGCGGAAGTCAGCAAGCTCAACGAATCGATCGAGAGCATCAGGGCCGGGAATTTTCTCGAGGCGCTTATTCGCGAGGAAATTCGCAAGGACAAAGACTGGGTCATCCGCCTGCGGTCTCTGCCTGAGGCACCGGAAACTTATTACTTGATGGAATTGCTCGCCGCTCACGACTTCCAGACCGGTCTGCAAAACTACCTTGACCTTGCCGACTTACACAGAAAGCTTCTCGTCTGGCAAGCCAGTTTCGATTCATTTGATGAAATGGTCGACATTCGTTACGAGCACTACGAGCCACTCCTGCCTGATGTCGACAAAGAATTCCGGGAACTTGATTCCCGGATGCGGCTGCGCATCGAACAGCACAAAATGCTGGTAGATCGTCGAGATGATTTGCTGACTACTCCACGCCCGGAGTTTCTTGCAACGCGGGAAGAGCAGGCGATCCTCGCGCGAATCGAGCTAATTGAGTCGCAGGTACAGGAATCGGGTGCTCCTTTTGGAGTATCGCTGAATGAACGACTCCAGCGCCTTAAGGGGATGCTGACGTGGACGCTCGAAACCCGGTATCACGAGCGCCTGACAAGGTTCGACCAGAACTTGCGTGGCCTCGACGAAGCAATGGAGATCTCGCAGGCACAATATGATCAATACGTCCGCGCGCGTCAGGCCGCCACGCACAGTTATGTCGGCTACGATGATCCGATCAGTCGGCTGCGGGCACATGTAAGTACCTCTATCGAAAAAGTCGAGCTGCTGATGACTCGACAGGGGCACCAGCTTGAAGTCGTGGCAATCGAGGAGCTGGTTGCACGACGTGATCGCCTCGAAAGCTATGGCGACAAAGCGCGCTTTGCACTGGCTGACAGCTACGATCGCGCAACGCAAGCCCAGGCACGGGGAGTAGAAGAGTGAGAAAGCGAAGTTTCCTCGTTTTCTCTCTGGCTTCCATCGGCCTGGCTGCATGTGCGACGACCAGTAACGAAGGCACGCTTGCGGAACTGCAGCACATAGAGGCGGACACCGAAGAGGTTTACCTCGACGATAGCCTGGATCTTGCAGCGGACAGCTATCGCCGCTACCTGGAAGAAACCTCCGTCAGCGCACGGACGCCGGAGGCGATGCGGAGACTCGCGGACCTGCAGATTGAGCAGGCATACGGGGTTATGGGTAGTGGCGAGATCGTCGAGCTGGCGACACCCGATCTTGCATCTCGGTCGGACTTACCGGCGCCGGACAGCGTAACAAATGCCGCCGGGATCGCGATAGAGCACGAATCAACCGGGCCATCCGCACCAGCGGAATCCGAGCAGGATTTCGAGCAACGGGTGCTGGCGCGACAGGAATTGCTGACCGAGTCAACGCAATACGACACGCAATTACCCGGCGCCGAAAGTCAGCCGGTCCCTGGTGGGCCACTGGAAGCCATCGAAACCTACCGCCAGATTCTGGAGACCTACCCGAACTACGAGCGCAATGACAAAGTGCTTTACCAAATGTCGCGGGCCTACGACGAAATTGGTCAACCCGACGAGGCGATGGCGGTGATGGATCGGCTGGTCGCCCAATATCCCTACTCGAAATACGTCGATGAAGTCCACTTCCGGCGCGGTGAGTATTTCTTCGTCCGGAAGAAATACATGGATGCGGAGGAAGCCTATGAGGCAACTATTGCCATCGGTCCAACATCGTCCTATTACGAACTCGGTTTGTACAAACTGGGGTGGACTTTATACAAGCAGGAATTCTATGAAGAGGCATTGCACCATTACATGGCAATGCTCGACTATCGATTATCGATCGGTTACGACTTTGATCAGGATTTCGAGGAGAATGACGAGCATCGTGTCACCGATACATTCCGTGTCATCAGCCTGAGTTTTTCAAACATGGGCGGGCCGGAAGTCGTCGATGAGTATTTCTCGGAACGGGGCCATCGCAGCTACGCGGACAAAATTTATGGCAATCTTGGAGAGTTCTATTTCGAAAAGCTCCGCTACGACGACGCGACGTCAGTCTACAAGTCTTTTATTGAGCTAAACCCGTTCCACAGGGTATCTCCGCATTTCAGCATGCGTGTTGTCGATATATATGCGGAAGCAGGATTCCCGCTGCTCGTGGTGGAATCCAAGAAAGAGTTCGCGACAATGTATGCGCTGAATGCGGATTACTGGAATTACTTTGAGGTCGACAGCTCGCCCGAGGTAGTCGGGTTTCTTAAAACGAATCTGACAGACCTTGCAGGGCACTACCACGCGCTTTACCAGGAAGACGCACTGCTCGATGAGCAGGCGGCGAACTTTAGTGAAGCAAACCGCTGGTACAGGCAGTTTCTGACGTCCTTTCCTGCGGACGCCAAATCGCCACAGATCAATTATCAGCTGGCTGACCTGCTGCTGGAAAATGACGACTTTGGCGAGGCAGCGACGGAGTATGAGCGCACGGCATATGCATACGCGGAGCACGAACAGTCTTCCGCGGCCGGATACGCTGCCGTCTACGCCCATCGCGAACAGCTGAAGGTTGTGACTGGTGCCCGTCGACTCGAGGTTAAGCAGGCGACAGTTGTCAGTTCGCTCAGATTCGCCGATACCTTTGAAGCACACGAGCAGGCGCCGATTGTGCTTGGCGCGGCTGCGGATGACCTTTACGAAATGAAGGATTTCAGTCTCGCGATCGAGTCGGGCCAGAAGCTCATCGATCGTTATCCCACGACGGATACCGCGTTGTTGCGTTCGGCGTGGGCGGTTATTGCTCACTCTTCGATCGACCTGGCCGAGTATCAAAACGCCGAACATGCGTATATGAATGTGCTGAACCTGACGCCTGACGATGACGAAACAAGAGAAGCGGTCGTAGATGGCCTGGCTGCGGCAATCTATAAACAGGGCGAACAATCCAATCTCCTGGAGGATTATCGCGCGGCGGCGGATCATTTCCTCAGGATCAAGGCAGTTGCGCCCGGCTCGTCAATTCGTACTGCCGCTGAGTACGATGCCGCATCCGCCCTGATGAAACTGCAGGACTGGTCACTTGCCTCGAACGTGCTTGAGGAATTTCGAGTTTCTCATCCGGAACACGAGCTTGGAACAGAGGCGACCAAACAGCTTGCATTCATTTATCGCGAGGACGGACAAATCGAACGATCCGCCGCGGAGCACGAGAGAATAGCCGCCGAATCGATCGATCCCGAGCTAAGCCGCGAAGCGCTGTTGACTGCCGGTGAACTCTACGATGAGGCCAGCGTTGTGGACGAGGCAATCCGCGTCTACGAACGCTACGTTACCGAGTACCCGAGACCAATCGATATAGCGATGCAAACCCGTACGCGGATGGCAGACATATTCGAAGGTGAGTTTGACTATGTGCGTTACCACGACCAGTTACGCGAAATTGTGGCAGTCGATCAGGGCGCTGGGGAAGAACGCACGGATCGCAGCAGGTATCTCGCATCCCAGGCAGCCCTGGTGCTCGCCGAGCTGAGTTACGAGCAGTTCGCAAGAATCGAACTTGTCCAGCCCTTCGAGAAAAGTCTCGCCGAAAAACAAGCGCGCATGGATGAGACGCTGCAGACATACGAAAATCTCGTCGAATATGAGGTGGCTGAAGTCACGGCTGCAGCAACCTATTTTATCGCAGAGATCTACATGGACTTCAGCATCTCGCTACTCGAATCCGAACGACCTGCAGGGTTGAGTGCAGCGGAAAAGGTCGACTATGAACTGGTCATCGAGGAGGAGGCGTATCCCTTCGAAGAAAGATCAATTGAAGTACATAGTCAGAACTTCGAATTGCTTGCCGGTGGAATCTACAACCCGTGGATCCAGAGGAGCCTCGACAAACTTGCGGTACTCATGCCGGGGCGCTTTGCCAAGAACGACATCAGCGGCGGATTCCTCGGTTCGATCGATACCTATGCTTATCGTATGCCGATAGCACCGGACATTGAATTCGACGATGAAGGGCAGGCGCATCTGCCGGAGTCCGCTGAATCACCGGGATTCATCGAAACATCCTCCCAGGTGTCGGTTGAGCTGGAATAGCCGGCAAGGAGAACAAGAATGAACGCGTCGCATATCACAGGAAGTTTCACCATCGCCCGCAATCCCGTTCTATTGTGGGTGTCGGTAATGGTTGTCTCTGCATGCGCTACATCGGAACCTTCGCGCGTACCGGCGCGAGTTGAGATCCAGGAACAGGTCGGTTTCACGATTGTGGAAGAGGCCCGAATCAGTAACGATGTCCGCATCGATTATGACCAGGCGCTGAGCCTTCTTGAGCAGGGGCAAATCGAAGCCGGGATAAGCATTCTGGAATCCGTGGTAGAAACCGCGCCGGAATTGAGTGCACCGCGCATCGATCTTGGTATCGCCTATCATCGCAGCGGCAATCTCGAGGCGGCCGAAAGCAGTTTGCTTATGGCGCTGGAATCGAATCCAGGCCACCCAATTGCACACAACGAGCTGGGTATTATCTTTAGAAAATCAGGACGGTTTGCCGAAGCCCGCCAGAGTTACGAGGCTGCGCTGGCTTTTTACCCCGGTTACCACTACGCCAGGCGAAACCTCGCGGTTCTTTGCGACCTGTATCTCGCTGACCTGAATTGTGCGCTGGAGAATTACGAAGCGTATATGGCGACCGTGCCCAGTGATGATGAGACATCCATGTGGATATCGGACATCCGACTGCGACTCGGTCAATAGGAGGATTTATGACCAGGTTTATTCTGATCAGTATGGCACTGCTGTCGTTGAGCTGTGCCGCGAGGAGCCAGGAAGCCGACGCCAGCGTCGCTGAGGAGCCGCTGGCGACCGAGGATCCGGCGGTCGAAGCACAGGGAGACGGCATCGAAACGCCCAAGACGATGTCGGGTATGTCCATCCTGGGCAACGAGGAAGCACCGAAATCCCTGGTTATCATTCCCTGGAAGTCTTCCGAACTCGGCGACGACATCAGCCTGTCCGACACCCTCGACGATCGCGCACAACCGGTCGACAAGGAAGTCTTCCTGCGAGAGCTCCGATTCTACGAAATTCGCTCCAGCGAATAACTCGCCCCCCAAAACGTACCATTTGCGGACCAAGCTGCGCCATATATGTGCATCACGTCAAGGCGCTGATATTTGTCAGAAGACATAACGTCTGAACGTGCGCTGCGTCACATTCACACGCGTGATCGGCCACTATTCTTGGTACCTGCCTGGGAACGTCTCAGGGCATTCAGTCAAATGAGGATTTCGAAATGGACTTTTTCTATTCGATTGTGGGGTTCTTCGTATCGGGCGGCGCATTCATGTATCCGATACTCATCGTATTCGCCGTCGGATTCGCGATTGCTGCTGAACGCTACATCACGCTAACTATGGTAACCAACAAGAACCAGGTGGTGTGGGACAAGGTACAGCCGCTGCTTGCCAACGGCGAGTTTGATGAAGCGCGCCAGATGACCAGCGAAAGTGAGTCGACGATCTCTGCAGTCCTGAACATGGGGTTGTCACTGCAAGGTGCAGTACGACGCCGGGAAGACGTGGAGATCGCAATGGAAGAGAGCATGATGGAGATCGTTCCACGCCTCGAAAAGCGCACGCCATATGTTGCACTAACGTCCAGCATCGCCACACTTCTTGGTCTGCTCGGCACGATCATGGGCCTGATTCAGGCATTCACGGCCGTCGCCAACGCAAATCCGGCCGAGAAGGCTGATTTGTTGTCCGCCAGTATTTCCGTTGCCATGAACACAACCGCATTCGGACTTATGGTTGCCATACCATTGCTCGTCATGCACGCGATTCTGACCAGCAAGACTGGCGATATCGTCGATAGCCTCGAGATGGCGACAGTCAAAGCGCTGAACGTTTTCTCGAAAAGGGCGAAGCGAGCGGTCGAGGCGTAGCCACAATGGCCAGGCGGCATCATTACAAGCGACGTACCAAGGAAAAGGAAGCGTACGAACCTGATGTAACCACCTTCCTCAATCTCATGGTGGTGCTCATTCCGTTTCTCCTGATTACGGCTGTTTTCTCGCGACTGACTATCGTCGAACTCAACGTGCCGAGTTCAGCTGGAGGATCGTCAAGCAATGACGAAACTTTCCAGGTGGAGGTGATTGTCAGAGAAGAAGGAATCGAAATTGGCAATGGCAGGATGATCATCGCAACGATTCCTAATAAGGACGACGAATTCGATCTTGAGACGTTGTCTGATTTCATGGTCGAGCTTAAGACCGAATATCCGGACCACGATTCTGCATCCGTACTGATGGAGGCGAAAATTCCGTATGACTACCTGATCCAGGTGATGGATATTGTCAGATCCATTGAAGTCCCTGTCGAACGTGATGACGATGCCGTCGAAGAGGAGGACGTCCAGGAATTTGAACTGTACGCATTGTTCTCCGAAATCTCGGTGGGCGATGCACCATGAGGAATTCACGCAGAATCAAACGAATGTCGCGCAATCGCGTGAAGATCACCAAGATAAACCTGACATCGTTGATGGACGTGTTCACGATCCTGGTGTTTTTTCTCCTGGTCAATTCAGGTTCCGTCGAGATTATGGAAGCGCCAAAGAACGTCGTCCTCCCTGAATCGCGAATCGAACAAAAACCCCGTGAGACGGTTGTGATTTTTGTGAGCGCGGATGAAGTGCTCGTGCAAGGCCAGATGGTTGCACAGGTAGCCGATATCCTGGACGGTGGAACGGCGGACTTCGATCCCATTACATCGCGCCTCGCACAACTGAGAGATAACGTTGTCGGGCCCAGTACGCTTGCGGTCGCAGGAAGCCAGGAAGTCACGATTCTGGCGGACAAGTCGGTGCCGTTTATCGTCATCAGGAAGATCATGTCGATCTGTACCGGTGAGGGTTACGAGAACGTTTCACTGGCAGTTATCCAAAAGGCATCGCAGGTAGCGGCAAGCTAGTTAGCATGGACGCCACTGACACAGTAGCCCCGGAACTTTCTGAGGAGGACAATTCGATCCGGGATCAGGTCGAGCAGTCCGAGCGCGTCATGGACAGTCTCGAGCGCGACATGCACGCGATCGAAACTCAACTCGAAGAGCTTGCGACGAAAAATCAGGAATACGAAGTTCTTGCCCGTGTTTGTGTGTCGCTCGAGGAGCTGGACAGTATAGGCGCCACACACCTGTTCTGGGACCGGAATATTGGCCCGGCGGATTCGCTCGATCATCTGAAGAATGCCCGTCAAAAGGCGGATGAATTCAACGATGAGATAATTCGGGTCGAAGACCAGCGCCAGGCAATCATTGACAAAATCGATATCCAGAACGTCGTCCTTGATCGATTGCACTACGATCTGCGTGACGTACTGGAGCGACAGGAGGTTCGCAGCAGCGAGTGGCTGGTCGAACGCGAACCTGACGAAATTCAATTTCGGGCCCAGGTCATGCCGTGGACCAGGGGCTGCGAAGAAGACAAAAGGTTTCGCAAGTCACTCGGTGCGTCAATAGCAGGGTCGCTTGTGATCGTACTGCTGACCCTGACGATCGCGCTGCCAATCGTTGAACGAGCTACGGTTGACGAATTACCGGAACGTGTTGCAAGACTGGTCCGGGAGGAGGTGGCTCCACCCCCACCTCCGCCGGTTCAGGAGCCGATCATTCCGGACGATAAGATTGCCGAACCGGAACCTGCACCTGAACTCGTAGCGGAGATTCCTCCTGAGCAGCTACCGGAATCGACGACGGAACCGGTGATCGCGGACGTCGAGCAACCGGACACCAGGGAACAGGTCAAGTCAAAAGGCATACTTGCGTTTCGTGAAAGTTTTTCCGCCCAGGCGAACCTGCGACCAACGGCGCAGCTCGGCTCCCAGGCCCGGGTCCGGAGCGCGGGCGAAGACGAGGTCGGTCGAGCGCAACGCATGATAGTAAGTTCATCGGCGCCGGGTTCGAGCGGCGGCATCAATCTCGCGAACATAAGCCGCGACGTTGGTGGTGGCGGCGGCGGGATCGGCGATGTCGAGGTAAGCCGTGTCGCGAGTACGATCGGCGGTGGCGACGGACCGAATCGGCCGCTAAGTGGTGGTGCTTTCGCAGGCCGAACGGACGAAGAGATTCAAATCGTATTCGATCGATACAAGGCTGCGCTATACCGCCTCTACAATCGTGAATTACGTAAGGATCCAACCTTGCGCGGTCAAATGGTGTTACGTATGACCATCGAACCTGACGGTTCGGTGTCCTTTTGTGAGCTGCAATCCTCGGACATGGAGGCTCCTGGCCTCGTAACCCAGGTCGTAGATCGGGTGCGGACATTCGACTTCGGCGCCAAGGAAGACATCGTCGCAGTGACGATCATCTATCCGATTGATTTCCTGCCCGCCGCCTGACCCGCGATACATTCAACATAATCGTAAAATGCGATCCGTGTGAACGAAGGCACCGACATAACGTCGACTAGGTCTCATTCGTCGGTGTGCATGAATTCTCTGAAATGCAGTATTCACAACGCCTCTGGCACGCCTGTCTCTAAATCGAGACGCAGCATGCAACCTGTGATGCAGATCAACCTTTGGCCTCTCCGGCTAAGGGATAGTTGCGCCTCGATTTAGAAAATGGCAAATCCACCGAAAGGTGGCGACGCAAAGTCACCGGCCTAACGAGCACGGAAGTTCTATGGCAGCGAGACCGCTCGACAATTGACGTGGAAACGGGCCGTCCGCACAGGTGCATGGAGAGCACAGCAAATGTCGACTGGGACGGCTACATCTCGATCTTGGCAATCTGAACGTCGGCCCCGCGCCTGGGTGCGGTACATTCTCGGCTGTGCGTACCTGATACTCGCATCGGTCGCTCTGGTTCCGACCGGGAGTGCGTTAGCGGCCGAGATCACGTTCGTATCTGTTGTCGGATCCTGGCGTGACCCGGTGGATACCGTTCCCGGAAGCCAGCCGGGCGATCCCGCCATCACGAACGGCGACCCGACCTCGAGCATCGTCTGGGGTACGACGACGGGCTCTCAAAGCGGCTATGACTTCACCGCAACGCTTCCGCCGCCTTTCACGTTGCCAGGGCCCATCCCGTACTTTTCGCTCGGTTCGTTTACACATCGGAATTTCACGGTCGGCGAGCCTTGGCTGGTTTCGGCAGAGCTCGATGTGGTGCTCGTGATTGCCGTGGACGGCGTGCCAATCAATCCGTTGAACTTCACGTTCACGATAAATCACGAGGAAACCCCGAACAACCTGACACCTTGTCCCTATCCGACACCGGCCGGAGAAGGGTGCACGGACCGTGTGACAATCGTCGCCTCACCCGCGCCCACGACGTTCAACGCCGATGGCGTGGATTACACGTTGGCGATGAGCTTTCTGGACAACGGTAGTCCCGTCGACGAATTCATCACGAGAGAAGGCGGCATTGTCAACAGCTCGGGCCTGGTCGGGGACTTCACGTTGCCGCCGGGACTCACGGTGGCGAAGACTGGCCCGGCGACGATGCGTCTGGTGGAGTGGGGCGATTTCGTCATCGGCGTACAGAATGCGAGCGACTCCGACGCGCACAACGTGACGCTCGTCGACCGGCTGCCGGATGGACCGACTGGCGGGATGTGCGACACGACGCCAGAGATTCTTAGCGCCCAGGTGTTCGCAGCCGACGGCATCACACCGGTACCCGGAAAAGGCCCTCTGTTCCAGGGAACGGACTACTCGCTCGCCTACAATAGCGCCACGTGCGAGGTCACGTTCAACACGCTGACCGCTGCCTCGGTGATCGGTGTGGATGAGCGGCTGATGATCACGTATCGCACGCAGCTCGATACCGATTCCCAGGACGGTGTCACGCTGACGAACGTGGCCGGCGCAACCCAGTGGTACAACGCCGATGGCTCAACCCTCTACAGTCGCACGGTGACCGATGGCACCGTGGGCGTCGGGGATCACGAGGACGCGCACAGCGTCACCGTCGACCAGCCGGTGCTTCGGTTCGAGAAGACGGTCATAAATGTGACGACGGGAGAGGACCCGGGCACCGTCGCCACGCCGGGCGAAACGCTGCGCTACCGGCTCTACGTCGAGAACCTGAGCGACGTCTCCGTCAGCGATTTCTCGATCGTCGACGAACTCGACCGTCTCAATGCGGACCCGTTGTTCCAGGCGGGCACGCTGAATGTCGTAACGCTTCCGCCAGGCGCGGACGCCGGCAACACGGACGCGAACGGCGGTGCGGCCGGTACCGGTTTGCTCGACATACGCAACCTGAGCATCGGCGGGCTGGGCGAAAGTGTCCTGGTCGAGTTCGAGGTTCAGCTCGCGCCCGTCATTGCGAACGACACATTCGTCTACAACCAGTCCGAGGTCATGTTCGGCGACTTGCCGGTTGCCGTCAGTGACGACCCGAACGTCAATGGTGCGGACGATCCGAGTGTGCCGGGCGGCGAGGATCCGACGCAGATCCTCATCCAGTCTGCGCCGTATTTCGACGTCGACAAAATTTCGACCTACGTCGACGGTGACCCTGCCGTTTTGCTGGCTGGCGAAACGCTGCGATATACGATCACGGTACAGAATACGGGCACGGACAACACGACGGGCGTCGAGATCGTTGACTATGTCCCGGCCAACACTACCTATGTACCCGGCAGCACGACCCTGAACGGGACTGCGGTTGCCGACGCAGCCGGCGGCGTATCTTCGCTCATCGACGGCATCCTGATCTACGCACCGGAGGATACGACGCCGGGCGCGATGAACGCCGGCGTCCCGGACAATACGGCGACGATATCGTTCGACGTCGTCGTTTATCCGGACGCACCGGACGGTACGATCATTTCCAACCAGGCCTTCGTCAGCGCAGTGGACCAGGGTATCGCGGACATACCGTCCGACGATCCGCGCACTGAAGTGCCGGATGATCCGACGCAGGACGTCGTCGGCAACTTCCCGATACTGTTCGCGCCGAAGTCCGCAGTGTTGCAGGTAGACGGCACCACGCTCGGCATCGTTGATCCACTCGACGTCATTCGCTACACCATTACGGTTTATAACAACGGCGACGTGCCGGCAACGTATGCTGAATTGAGGGACACCGTGCCGGTGAACATGACCTATGTCGCGGATTCCGTGACCCTGAATGGTCAGCCGGTCGGTCAACCCGACGGTGGTGTGTTCCCGCTGGACGCGCGAATATCGATCAGCTCGACCGACCTGACGCCACCGGTGCCGGGTCCGGCGGAAGGTGTCCTGAATCCGGGACAGTCGGCGGTCGTCGAATTCGATATGCAGGTCGATGCCGGCGTGCCGTCGGGCACGCTGATCATCAACCAGGCCAGCGTCATTACCGCTGAGTTGCCAGATGTCCTGACCGATGGCGACGGCAATCCGGCAACGGGACCGGAACCGACGGTCGTTGTCGTCGGCGATGCACAGCAACTATCGATCGCTAAGGATGTAGCGGTCGTCAACGGCGGCCCTGCGTTGGCCGGTGCCACTCTCGAATACACCGTGACCGTAACGAACATTGCGTCGGTACCGGCTTCCTACGTCTCAATTACGGATGACCTTGATGCCGTAACACCGGGCTACCTGTCCTACGTCGCCCAGTCGGCAACGATGAACGGCCTCACTGATGGCGTGAGCTTCGCGGGCACAACAATTACCGCGGATTACTTCACGGAGTATGGTCCGCTCGCTCCTGACGAAACTGTCGTTCTGCGTTTCAGGGCGATTATCAACCCGGCTCTTCTCGAAGGCACGACGGTAACAAACACCGGACGTGCCTATTGGAACGATCCGTTGCAGTGGGCGGAAGCAAGCGTCTCGATCGACGTTGGCGCCATGCCGAACGCGGGTATGTTAAGCGGCAATGTCTGGCACGACTCGGATCACGACAATACGCCGGACGGCCTTGAGCGGCCACTGCAGGGATGGACCGTCGACCTACTGCTGAACGGCCAGCCGGTGCGTTCGATGGTCACCAACGCAGACGGCGACTATCTGTTCACCAACGTCCCCCCAAACTATGTCGCCGGCGAGACGTACTCGTTGCAATTCAGCGCGCAGGGCGCCGGCAGCAGAACCGCGTTGCTCGGTCAAACCGATTCCGACTTCACCGACGGTCCCCAGCGCATCGATGAGATTGATGTCCAGGAAGGCAGCAATCTCCTCGCCCTGAACATGCCGGTTGACCCGAACGGCGTTATCTATGACTCGGTTGCACGGTCACCGATCTCCGGCGCAACCGTGTCGCTCGTCGATGTACGAAACGGTGCGGCCGTACCGAGCAGTTGCTTTGATGACCCAAACCAGCAGGACCAGGTCACGGTCAGCAACGGCTATTACAAGTTCGATATGAACTTCTCCGATCCGTCATGTCCGAGCGGCCTCAACTACGTGATCCAGGTGGTGCCGCCGAACAGCAGCTACATTGGCGGTGTTTCCGAGTTGATTCCGCCTGCATCCGACGCGACGACCCTGCCGTTCGATGTGCCGGCTTGCGCTGGTTCGACCAACGACGCAGTACTTGCTACGGCGCAGTACTGTGAGGTGCAGGCGTCTGAATTCGCACCATCCGTTGCAGCGCCGGCAAGAAGTGCTGCAACCGACTATCACTCCTTCATAACGCTCGACAACAGTCAGATGCCAGGTTCGGCACAGCTCTTCAATAACCACATTCCGCTCGATCCGCGTCTGGGTGGTGCTGTGTCGATTAGCAAGTTGACGCCGTTGGTTAACGTGACGCGTGGCCAGATGGTGCCCTACGTTATTACGATCGGTAATTCCTTTGGCGTCGATCTCTCGGACGTCACTGTCGTCGACCGTTTCCCGGCTGGCTTCCGCTACGTCGAGGGCTCCGCACGATTCGACGATGCCGCGGTAGAACCCGCGATCGTGGGTCGGGAATTGATATGGCCGAACCTGTCACTCGTGGTCGATGGCAGTCATACGATCAAATTGTTGCTGACAGTGGGCGCAGGTGTCACCGAAGGCGAGTTCGTCAATCGTGCACAGGCCGTCAACTCGTTTACGGGCACAGTGATGTCCGAGGAAGCAAACGCGACAGTGCGTCTCGTACCGGACCCGACCTTCGACTGTACGGATGTTACCGGCAAGGTTTTCGACGACAACAATCGCAACGGTTACCAGGACGGTGATGAAGCCGGTCTTGCGGGCGTACGGGTTGTCACCGCAAGAGGTCTTACCGCAACGACCGACACCTACGGTCGCTACCATTTCACCTGCGCTATCGTGCCGAACGAAAGTCGCGGCAGCAATTTCGTACTGAAGCTCGATGACCGGACGCTGCCGAGCGGCTTCCGTTCCTCAACCCGACCGGTGCAGGTGCAAAGAGCAACGCGTGGTAAGGCATTGCGCATCAACTTTGGCGCATCCATTCACCGCGTAGTGGGTTTGGACATCGCTGATGCCGTATTCGAACCGGATTCGGTTGAGATGCGAAGTCAGTGGCAGCCGCGTGTCGGACTCCTTGTGAAAGAACTGCAAAAGGGTCCGGCAGTGTTGCGTCTTTCGTATGTTGCAGACGTCGAGTCAGAGGCGCTCGTCGAAAGGCGGCTCAAATCGATTAAAGACCAGGTCATGGCTGCCTGGATAGAACTGAATTGCTGCTATGAGCTCGTCATCGAGCCTGAAGTTTACTGGCGTCTGGGAGCACCGCCGGTCAAACCGAGGGGGACGGACCAATGAACGCGATACAGCGACTGGCACGTCTGTTTATGCTCTTGTCGGCACTGCATGCGATGCCTGTAAATGCTCAGAATGTTGAGGAAACGCCGATCGGCGAGGCTGTCGAGCGCCACTTGTCGGACTACGAGCCACTCCAGCAGTGGGTGCAGGATCCGGATCGTCTTGCGACCGAAGAAGGCGACACGCTCGAAATGCGTGAAGCGGTTACTGATGGTCTCGAGACTGTCAAGCTCAGTAACCTGGTAGCCCCGATACGTTTCGAGTCCGGCGTCGCGGATATTCCGGAGGAAACCGTGGTCTCGCTCGGCAATATCCTCGACCGAATGAAGGACCGCATTAATGTGCGCCTGCACCTGATTGGTCATGCTGACAATCGACCTCTGTCAGAGCGACTGGTACAAATTTACGGTGACAATGGCGGTCTTTCGCGCGAGCGAGCCGGGCAGGTCGCTGAACATTTCCAGACCACACTTGCGTTGCCACCGGAAGCGATTTCGTACGAATGGGCCGGAGACCTCCAGCCAGTCGCTACTAATCTGACCGAGGAAGGCCGGGCAATGAACCGGCGCGTCGAAGTCGAAGTCTGGTACGACGAGGTTGCAGAGAAATTAACGCTCGAAGAAGTTCTTGTTCCTCACGAGATCAAGACAGTGGAAGTCTGCCGAATGGAGACGGTCTGCAAGTTACGGTATGTCGAAGGGCATGCGCGACGTGCACGCGTCCAGAACCTGATTCCGCCGTTGCACTTTGACGAGGAGTCAATCGATGTCGACGAAGCATTTATCGAAAAAGTCCGTCAGGGTTTCGATAACCTGGGTGACAAACAGAACGTCGTCGTAAAATTTGTCGGATTTACAGATGATGTGTCGTTGACAGGAAGAATGGAGCGCATCTACGGTGATCATGTCGGACTCTCCAAAGCGCGGGCGCGTCGCGTCGCACTGGCGTTGCAGGATAGTCTCAATCTGCCCACCGATCGTATCGAAAGCGACGGACGTGGTTCGATCAGGCCGCTCGGTTCAAACCAGACTGACCGTGGGCGTGCGCTGAATCGACGCGTCGAGGTGGAATTCTGGTATGACGATCCGCTCGCTGAGTTGCCGGACGAGCCGCAGCTCTGCCCTGAATCCGCAGGCGCCGTCATGGTGACCAGGACGTACGATCCGCCGTGGGGCAAAATTGCCGACATCGGTTTCAACGATGGGCAACCGCTCGTGCCGGCTGGCTATACAAGTGATCTCGCCCGCGCACTGGCAGATATTTCCGACAGGACTAACCCGCGCCTGCGATTCGTTGGCTACACGCGCAACGAACGACTGGCTCGTCGTACCGCAGCGGTCTACGGCGACGACATCGGCTTGTCTGCTTCCCGGGCGCGCCGGGCCATGGACCTGATTGCCATCGATATGCAGCTTGCTGCGGCGCAGACAGAATTCGAGGGGCGCGGCTACGTGCATTCGAGTGACGTTGTAAACGCTGGCTTCATCCAGGGTGAAACCTCGCACGTTGCCGTCGAGGTCGTCTACGACGAACTGGCGGTATTCGACGATTACGAGGGTGTCGATATCACGCGCATTACGCGTGAGCTGCATCCGGAGAATCCACTCGCGCTTAACCTGATGCGCATAACGGTCGATGGGGAACCCATCGACGATCCGAAACGCAGCTCGTCCGATATCCAGCGTTGCACTGATGTTGCTTTGGAAAAAGCGGATATCCAGTTCGGCTTTGACAACATGCAATCCGCCCCAAGACTGAGCGTCGCCGCAGAGCCGCCACGCATCGGCGTGTCGAGAGAAGACAATCTCGATTTCCTGTCACCGGTCGACTTCAGGATGTACACCAATTACTCGTACTTTATCGACCGTGCGGAAATTCGCGTTTTCGAGAAAGGACAGTCGCTGGAGTCCGAGCCGCTCGACGTCATCGATATTGGACTTGAAGATGTCGCCCGCTGGTATCCGTCGCCAGGCAGGATCAGGGGACCGGCCGATCAGCTGGCCTACGTATTGCGTGCTTACGGCGAGGACGGCAACTTCGATGAAACGCAGCCGCAGCCCTTATGGATCGTCTACGACGGCGTCGACCGGATCGATCTCGACCAGCAGCCCGTCGAAATCGAGAAAGACCCCGTTCTGTTGTCCGTGTACGGAGAGAATCAACTCGGTTTGCACAACATCGGTCTCAGCAGCGGCACGGTCAGCGTCCGCGGTAACGGCATAGCGCCAGAACAGGTCGTCTTCGTTGGCGGCCGTCCGGTTCCTGTGGACGAGAATGGCAGTTTCGTGACCGAAGAGATCTTACCGCAGGGTGCGCACACGGTTGAGGTCGCCGTGGTCGACGAGGAAGGAAGTGGCGAACTGTATCTGCGCGATCTCGAATTCAAGAACAACGACTGGTTCTACGTCGGCATGGCCGATCTGACGTTGTCCGGGAATTCGGCGAACGGCCCGATCGACCTGTTGCAGGGCGCGAACTCGGATTACGACTACGACTCCAATGTCGATGGACGCCTGGCATTCTTTGTCAACGGAAAATTCGGTGATCACTGGAAACTGACTGCGAGCGCCGATACCAGGGAAGGGTCGATAGAGAATATCTTCAGCAATTTCCTGGACAAGTCACCTGATTCACTGTTTCGTCGCATCGATGCCGACTACTACTATCCGACCTTCGGCGACGATGGCACGGTCGAAGAAATGGCGCCGACAATGGGCAAATTCTTCGTTCGCCTGAGCGAGGACGATAACTACGGACAGTGGGGTAACTTCAAGGTCGGCTATATGAACAACGAGCTGGCACAGGTCGACCGTGGCCTGTATGGCGCCAATCTGCACTATCAGACCGACTCAACCACCGGATTCGGCGAAAATCGTTTCGTCGTCGACACTTTCGCGGCAGAGCCGGGAACGATTCCGAGCCGCGAGGAATTTCGCGGCACCGGTGGCTCCCTCTACTACCTGAACCGCCAGGATGTACTGGCCGGATCCGAACGTGTGCGCATCGAACTCAGGGACAAGGCATCCGGGCTCGTCACCGGCGTCGTCAACCTGACCCCGGCAATGGATTACGACATCGACTACCTGCAGGGCCGCATCCTGTTGTCAGAGCCCCTCGCATCAACGGCTAGCGACAACCTGCTCGTGCGCAGTGGCGCGATTTCCGGCGACGCGGCGTATCTCGTCGTACGCTACGAGTACACACCAGGGTTCGACGACGTCGATACACTGGCGGTTGGCGGGCAGGCTCACTACTGGCTGGGCGAACATGTGAAGGTCGGCGTGACCTCGAGCGCGAGTCAACAGGACGGCGATGACAGCGGTTTGAACGCTGGCGACCTGACATTGCGACTCGCATCAGAGTCGTGGCTGAAAGTGCAACAGGCCCAGAGTGAAGGCCTGGTGTCCCTGCCGCTTCTTTCCAGTGATGGCGGCTTCGGGTTCAATGGATATGACTCGGCGTCGTTCCTCAATGCGGAAGCGGAAGCGAAGCGAACCGATTTGAGTTTCAAATTCGGCGATGTCGTCAATTTCGTCGATGGGCGGTTGACCGCGTATGTGCAGGAGGCCGAAGCGGGATACTCTGCTCCGGGTCTGACCGCGCTGACTGACACCCGGACCTACGGCGGCACCTTTAACCTGCCGATGGGGGACAGATTCTCGCTTGGCGCCAAGGTGGATACGCGAATCCAGGAGCTGGGCATCGAAACCAGCGCCGAGGAGTACAACATTGACTATCAGGTGTCCGACAACTGGGAACTCCGCGCCGGTTATCGCAAGGACGACCGTGTCGACAACTCAATTATCGTGCCGTTTACGCAGGAGCAGGGTGAACGGGCTGATGCGGTTCTGCAACTTGGCTACGACTCGAAATCGACGTGGGATGTCTATGCGTTTAGCCAGGAGACCTTGTCGACAACCGGTGATCGCAGGGAGAATGCGCGAGCTGGTCTTGGCGGGGCATATCGAATATCGGAGAAGCTGAAAGTCGACGCCGAGGTATCGGATGGCGATCTGGGCGCCGGCGGGCGCCTGGGAACAAACTATCTCCATTCCGATCGCACCAGCACGTATCTTAATTACACGCTTGAAAACGAGCGGATCGACAACGGAATGCGCAGCACGGGCGGCAGCGATGGCAACCTCGTCACAGGCGTCAAGTCCCGTATCGCGGACAGCACCAGTGTGTTTCTTGAAGAACGCTATCAGCATAGTGATGCAATGAATGGACTGACGCACGCCACCGGAATCAATTTCGCACCGAACCAAAAGTGGAACTTCGGAATCAATACTGACATAGGTAACCTGCAGGACGTCCGGTCCGGTGCAGAGACCGAGCGCGTTGCCGGCGGCTTGCAGATCGGTTATGGCGTCGACAACTTGCAGGTTGCAAGCAGTATCGAGTATCGCTTCGACGATGCGCAGCAATTGGACCTGACGCGGACGGAGCGTACGACCTGGCTGTTCAAGAATAGTATGAAATACCAGGTGAACCCTTCGTCGCGAATGTTAGGAAAACTCAATCACTCGTCGAGCGATAGCTCACTGGGGACCTTCTTCGACGGCGGGTTCACAGAGGCCGTGCTTGGCTATGCATATCGTCCGATCTACAACGATCGTCTGAATGCGCTGCTTAAATACACCTATTTCTATAATGTGCCAACAAGCGGCCAGGTCAGTGTCCAAAACATTGCCGCCGAGTTCATCCAGAAGAGCCACATCGCGGCAGTTGATCTGACTTATGACATTACGCCGAGGTTCTCCATCGGCGGTAAATACGCCTACCGCCTGGGCCAGGTAAGCCTGGATCGCGAGAACCCTGAGTTCTTCAAAAACAATGCAAACCTGTATGTAATCCGAGGCGATTACCGGGTCAGGGAAAACTGGGAGCTCATGGTCGAAGGCCGCATGCTTGATATGCCGGATATCAATGAAAGTCGAAACGGCGCACTGGCCACCGTGTCACGTTACTTCGGCGACCACCTCAAGATCGGCGTTGGATATAACTTCACGGATTTCTCCGATGACCTGACAGATCTCAGCTATGACCACCATGGCTTCTTCGTCAACCTGACGGGATCGATGTAGGTTTTTCTAAGTCCTCAAATTGGAACGCCATTGCATTGTCAAAATCACAAAAGCATTTCTGGTAGTCACTGAGGCAATCTGGTGACAGTTCGTGATGACATTCACGGCGGCCAAAAAGTGCCGGGAAAGCTGCCCCTTGAATCCCGACTCACCGCCCTGAAAAACCGCGTGTCTCGCTCCGATTGACGTTGAAACAAATGGTTATCACCGTCATGTTCCATGCGCTATTGGATGCCACGCTTTGAAAGCTTGAAACTTTCGGTAGTTGCCTCGATCATATGCCCTTGAGTCCAGGAAGGCACAACAACAGCATGATCAGAAAGATTGTCGACAAAGTTGTCAGCGCTATTTCGGTGCCGCTGTCAGAAGGGGAACCCACAGAAGATCGCGAACATGCGCTACGGCTGGCAACAGCGGTGTTGATGATTGACGTGGCACGTGCCGATCATTCGTTTGATGAAACCGAGTTTGATCGCATCCTCGAGTTGATCAGAAAACACTTTGACCTCAATGCAGAAGATACCGCTGAATTGATTGTTGCAGCGCATGAACGATCCGAAGACGCGGTATCCGCCTACGAATTCACCAAGCTCTTGCATGACAATCTCGATGAGCGCGAGAAATCCCGCATCGTGTCATTGCTCTGGCAGGTCGGTTACGCTGATGGTGAGCTTGATAAGTACGAGAACTCCTTCGTGCTAAAGATCAGCGACCTGTTGCATGTAAGTCGTGCCAGGGTCATGCGGCTTAAGCACGATGCAGGAGAAGCCGCGTAAAAAAGGATTGGGGGGCAGCTTACTTATCTCTATGGCTGTGACCGGCAATAAAAAGACAAGTAAACTGACCCGCGATTCCTGGTTACAGGATCAATTGAGTAAACTGTCCCCGGAATGCCCAATGGAGTAATCGAAGTGAACAAAGTCGCCCTCGTAACCGGCGCTGCCGGCGGACTGGGCCGCGCTATCGTGCGGCAGTTGATCAATCAGGATCACTGCGTCATCGGCGCCGACATCTCTGCATCGGGACTTCAGGAACTTACAGAATCATTGGACGCGGACGACGCTGCATTCAGGGCGCATACGCTAGATCTGACTGACGTCGACGCGGTATATGCGCTTTTTGCAGAGGTTGAGTCGGAGTTCGGCGGACTGGATGCGCTGGTCAATAACGCCGGCACCTGTTTCATGAGCGAGTTTCCGGAAATCCCGGCGGAGGAGCTGGACCGGCAAATGGCGATTAATTTCTCGGCGGCCTTTCATTGCTGCCAGCGAGCGGTACCGTTGATGCTGTCCCGGCCCGACGTCAAGAAGATAGTGAATATTTCCTCAAACGGCGCCTACAATTTCGACGTGTTCGACCCACCGCATTACCGATCCAGTAAGGCAGCACTGGACACGCTCACGAAGGACCTGGCGCGCCGATACGCGCGGGACAAGATCTCGGTGAACTCGATCGCACCCGCGATGACCGAGACGCCGCTGTTTAACGTAGTGGATGCAGAAACCCTGAAAGCCGCTATTGCCGCGATGCCGCACGGTGCCCCGATGCAGCCGGACCAGGTTGCGGCCTGGGTCGCCTTCCTGATATCGCCTGCCGGCGACGTCGCGAGCGGTAACGTCATCATCCTCAACCAGGGACGCGACGTTCGCTAGCAATTGGGTCAATTCAACAATCTGGCTCGCACGTCGGGGCTACGCGTAAAACTCGGGAATCTTGTTGAGTTTCGGCCATTGTTCGGGCGAATGCCCGAAGATCACGAAGGCGTCGCGCTCCTGGGCCAGCGCCATCAGGCGGTGCGCATGTTTTTCGGCGAGGTCGGGACGCCAATAGCCGGCGAAGCCCTCGTCGAGTTCCTCCGGACGCGAGATCGTATCGCTCGTCAGGATGACCGTTCCGGTCTCCGGCAGCTCGACGAGCAGCGACATCTGTCCTGGCGTATGGCCCGGCGTCTCTAAAAGTGTCAGCCCGGAAAACAGCTCCACATCGCCTGTCACCTCGATGTAGACCTGGTCCTCCGGCCAGTCGTAAGGATGGCGACCGTGCCAGTACAGCGGCTTGTCCAGCGCCCGCTCCGCGCGATGAACGACCATCGGCACATGTCGGAAGTCCTCGATCCCGCCGACGTGATCGATATGCGTATGCGTCAGTATCTGGAGATCGATATCGCCAGGCGAGAGCCCTATGCGCGCCAGCTGCCCGGCCGGCATATTCTCCGGGCCCAGTTCGAGAATGGTGCCGAACTCGTCCAGCTTGTCCTCGCGGGATGCCTTGTCGCGGTTGGCGAGATACTTCTGCGGAAACCCGGTATCGACCAGCACCCACTTACCGTCGTCGGTCTCGATAAGTGAGCCGGTAATTCCGATAATGCGCCCGTTGGAATGAACCTGGAACAGGCCGTAATCCATTACGTAGAGTCGACTGACTTTGCTGTTTTCGAATCCTTCAATCACCATGAGCCCCAAGCGGTCTTGCCGTAACCCGGATGGTATATGAAAGTCGAAATCCACAAAACGTTCGAGTATCTGCTGCAGACCACCGCCTGCAAGCCCGAGGCGGTCATCGGATTCCGGGGACAGTTCACCTGTTTCTCTTCCGGTCTGGCTTTGAAGATCACAAATTATAGCCTGCTAAAACTTCCAGACTTTTGACGAAGACCTCATCACCGGCAGCTCTGCCAGTCCGACTGCGGCGCCTGATCGAATCCTTTTGATCGCAGCCAGATTGTCCCGCAAGGCATCTGGGTTCTCCTCCAAATGCGTCTATGTGTACACCGTGTGTCCGGAGCAATTTGTACGCTATGTGTCGATCAGTACTTAAATAGTTACTAAAACGGCGACATCGGTACGACGGCGGAACGCGTCAGGTTCCGCGAATTGATATTTTGTTCTCGACTTTTTTCACACCGCCCACTGTGTTGGCGATTTCCTCAGCGCGCTGCTTCTCCTGCTCGGATTTGACAAACCCACTGAGCTGAACAATACCCTTAAAGGTTTCAACACTAATCGCTGTGCCGGTTGTGTCCTTGGAAAGTAGTAACTTGCTCTTTACCTTCGTGGTAATTGTCGTGTCGTCAATGTATTCCCCGGTACTTTCCTGGGTTTGTGTGCTTGCGCAACCCATCATCGTGACCCCCAGGAATGCCGCAATTATCAGGTTTCTTCGGTTCATGAATAACTCCAGTTGGTAGAACATTTCAGTGACAGCTTGAACACTGACGGGGCCCAGTGGGCGCAATGCACGGATCTTATTGTCAGCCCGGCAAAGTGTCTGTGCGGAAGCGTACAGACCATAGATTCAGCAGTGAATTCCGGGGACAGTTCACCTGTTTCTCTTCCGGTCCGGCTTTGAAGATCACAATTTATAGGAATTCCGGGGACAGTTCACCTGTTTCTCTTTCGGCCCGGCTTTGAAGATCACAATTTATAGCCCGCTGGAACTTCCAGACTTTTGACGAAGACTTCATCACGGGCAGCTCTGCCAGTCCGACTGCGGCGCCTGATCCGATCCTTTTTGATCGCAGCCGGATTGTCCCGCAAGGCCTATGCGCTCAATTGAGTAAACTGTCCCCGGAATTGCCATCTGTACGGCAGCGCACAGACCGCGGGTGACCTCAGCGCGCACAGTACTCGCAAGTAAAAGAGAGAGGTAAAGAAAAATGACAATTTTAGTTTGGCTGGTAGTTGGCGGGTTGATCGGTTGGGTTGCAAGCGTGTTAATGGGCACGGACGGCCGGCAAGGAATTATTCTCAACGTCGTCGTTGGCATCGTCGGTGCTGCGCTCGGCGGATGGTTATTTGGCGGTGCTTTCGGTGCTTCCACAATTAACCAGGGAAACCTAAGCCTCAGTGGAATTATGGTTTCGCTGGTGGGCGCTGTAATACTCATTGCCGGATTGAAGTTAATTCGGCGTGTGTAAAAACAATACAAAAGGTGGAAATGCTATGAAGTGGCTAATGCTGATACCAATAACGATGTTCCTGCTGGCCTGTGAAAAACAGGGGCCGCTGGAAAGAGCCGGCGAAGAAATAGACGAGGCAGTTCAAGACATCAAAGCGGGCGGTGAAACGACCGGCAACAAGATTGATGATGCTATCGATGAAGTGCGAAAAGACATTGAGGACGCCGTCGAGGAAGTCGATCCGAACTGACTTTCGACCGGGCTGCAATCGTGCTCATGGCAGCCGGCGTTTTGGGACTTGCCTGGAGCTCGTGCGCAAGTGCATGCACATTTGTAAAACACAATCAGGAGCGAATCATGAACAAAGATCAGGTCAAAGGCCGTATCAAGGGCGCTGAAGGCGCAGCAAAGGAAGTTGCCGGCAAGATCTCCGGTAAAGACAGCCTGGAGCTAAAAGGAAAGCTGCAAAAAGCAGCTGGCAAGGCGCAGGCTGGTTTCGGTGATGCCAAGAATGATCTCGGGAAAGACAAAAAGTCTTCGTGAGTCCGAGAGCGGTGATTTTTATTGGCGTATTTTCGCTACCGTACAGACTCCCGCCCGCACTTTCCCCCCGATAGTGTGTGGGCACTCCAACCTCAGGGGCTGAATGTTCCTGGGGTTCTTTTTTCACAGCCAGACCCAGGCTATACCAAGAATAGGCACAATGACTGCAACAAGTCGCACAATCAAAAACGAACATGGACCGAAGACGCCAGCGGCAGAATACTCGGTACCGCAGTTACCCTGTGACTTCGCTGCACTCGAGCCAAGTATCGGCGCGCAGACCATGATGCTGCACCATTATCACCCGCACACCTGGTGTTCAATCGCGAACTGGGAGAACGAGGGCGGAATGGTTCAGGGCGTAACATCGTGAAGCGTATTCAATCAATCATCGCGGTTGCGTCGCTCGGGCTGTCGCTGGTCATGCTGGACGGCTGTGCAACGACGACCGCCGGCGGCGCTGTGGGCGCCGATCGCTCGCAGTTATTGCTGGTGTCCGCGGAACAACTCGATCAGATGGCCGCAGAAAGCTATGCCAAGCTCAAGTCCGATGCGTCTGCCGACGGCATATTGAACAAAGATAGCGCCATGCTAAATCGCGTGCGCCAAATTGCCAGTCGCCTCGAAACGCAAACGAAAGTCTTTCGTGCCGATGCGCCGGCATGGAAATGGGAAGTCAATGTCATAACGAGCGATGAGCTCAACGCATTCTGTATGCCCGGCGGAAAGATCATGGTGTACTCCGGGCTGATAACTCAACTGGACCTGACGGACGCGGAACTAGCCAACGTGCTGGGGCACGAAATTGCCCATGCCCTGCGCGAGCACGTCCGTGAACAAATGTCGCAGGCGCTGGTCGCCCAGGGTGCAATCGGCGTCGGCGCGGCGGTGTTCGGGCTCGGCGACGCATCAGCAAACGCGGCCGGTGCGGGTTATCAGGCTTTGCTGGCAACCCGATTCAGCCGAACGGATGAGAGCGAGGCCGATCGTATCGGTCTGGAACTCGCGGCGCGGGCAGGCTATGACCCGCGCGCGGGAATTACCTTGTGGCAGAAGATGATGCGCACCAGTCAGGGCGGTAAGCCGCCGGAATTCCTGAGCTCCCACCCGGCGGATGCCAGCCGTGTCAAGCAGATCCAGGGGCTGTTGCCAACGGTGCTGCCCTTGTACCTTGCCGCAACCTAGTGCCGGGCTACGAAGCGACGGCAGGGGATTTGTTAACCCAGAACTCGATCGTACACGTGCTTTGAAGTCTGATAGCAAGTACAGGACACTTTCTCCAGACCCGCACGGTTCAGAATCGTGATTTCGCCCCGGTTGTAACTCAGGAGTTTTCGCTTCTGCAGGATTCCCGCAGCATTGGTTATACCGACACGACGAACACCCAGCATTTGCGCCAGGAACTTGTGGGTGAGATGAATGTTGCCCGTGCCTGCCCGATCATGCGTCATGAGTAGCCAACGGGCGAGTCGCAGGTCAAGCGAGTGGAAGCTGATACAAGCCGCCGTCAAGGCGAGCTGCGCTCGCAATACATATATATAGCGGTTCAATTGCTGCCGTAACGCCGGGAGTTGCTCGAGTTCACGACGAAACGATGCGGCGCTTATTCGCAGCGCGGTGCCCGAGCCTTGTACGAGCGCTTGCAGGGTCGAGGAGTTCACGCCGAGGACCAGCGCGGTGCCCAGCATGCCTTCATTGCCGACCAGCGCCAGTTCAAGATTCTCTCGGGTAACAACCGGTACCAGCTGGGAAATGAAACAATCGAGCGGAAAATAGACGTGACGGATGCGGCTCTGCGGCTCCCAGAGTATGTCGCCATTGCATAAATCAACAACGTCACAAGCCGCGATCAGCTGTCGGTGATCTTTGCGTCGAAGGCTGGCCAGCAATTGATTACTTTGCATTAGGCCAATTGTCCGTATTCTGAGCCGTCAGTCTGTGCTGTAGCGTACATACGACTAAAAGCGGTGAGCCGCCTTCACCTATTGTCGGTCGTGGAGTCGCCATAACAGGCGCGAAACTACATGATTGAGCTAAACGCCCTACCCGGCGGAATGTCCGAAAGCAGCCGATCAAACTCCTTCTTCACCACGGCGTAGCACTCGCAAACCTCCTCCTCCAGCCTGAGTCGGTCCAGCACTCTGATGTTTCCGCGGCTGTAGTCAATGATGCCGGCATCACGCAATTTCCCGGCCGCCTCGGTGACCCCTTCGCGCCGCACGCCGAGCATATTGGCGATCAACTCCTGCGTCATTCTCAATTCATCGGAGGGCAGGCGGTCGCGACTGAGCAGCAACCAGCGGCACAGCTGCTGATCGACGGAATGATGTCGGTTGCACACCGCGGTCTGCGACATCTGCGTAATAAGCGCCTGGGTGTAACGCAGCAACAGATGCATCATCGGGCCGGCGCGATTGAATTCCTGTTTCAATCGTTGTGCCGGTAAGCGGTAGCCAACCCCTTCGCTCTGCACGACGGCGCGACTCGGCGTCGTTTCACCACCCATGAACAGCGAAATGCCGAGAATCCCCTCGTTGCCGACCACCGCGATTTCAGCCGATGCGCCATCTCTCATTACATACAGCAGGGATACGATGGAGTCCGTAGGGAAATAAACGTGCTTGAGATGACCGCCAGACTCGTAGAGAACTTCGCCCAGTTTCAACGGGATCAATTCCAGATAGGGGGCAATCCGTTCGAACTCGATTGAAGGAAGCGCTGCGAGCAGGTGGTTTTGCTTGGGATCGTGCGGGGCGGCCATGAACGAAAACCGACTATTAGGGCTATTTGCCGTCGTCCTTATCAGACTTGACGGGCCGTTTAACTACGCCATTATAACGCAAATTCCGACTACAGTGTCCGCTAGCGCACACAGGTTGATCATCTGTACGAGGGCGAACTCGTCGTCATACTGGGTCCGTCCGGTTCGGGCAAGTCGACGCTGCTGAACATTATCGGCGGCCTGGATACGGCGACGTCCGGCACTGTCCGGTTCCGCGATCACGAACTCACGGTCGCCGAAGAGGGCGAACTAACCCGCTTCCGCCGTGATCACGTCGGCTTTGTCTTTCAGTTCTACAACTTGATACCCAGCCTGACGGCCGAGGAAAACGTTGCCCTGGTCACCGAGATTGCAGCACGTCCGCTTGATCCGGCCGAGGCCCTCGGCATTGTCGGTCTGGCCGAGCGTCTGCACCATTTCCCGGCACAACTCTCCGGTGGCGAGCAGCAGCGCGTCGCGATCGCCCGCGCGATCGCCAAGCAGCCGGAGATCCTGCTGTGCGACGAGCCAACGGGTGCCCTTGACAGCGAGACCGGCATTCTGGTGCTCGAGGCTATCGACCAGGTCAATCGCGAACTCGGCACCACCACGGTCGTGATCACCCACAACACGGTCATCGGCTCGATGGCCGATCGGGTGCTGCACGTTGCCGACGGCGTGGTTGCGAGCATTGAGGAAAACGCGGAGCGTCGCCCGGCCGCGGAGCTGGCATGGTAATGCGCGCGTTGGACCGCAAAGTTTTGCGTGACCTGTGGCACCTGCGGGGTCAGGTGATGGCCATCGGCATGGTCGTCGCGGCGGGCATTGCGGCACTCATCATGTCGCTGTCGACGCTCGAGGCGCTCGACGAGACCACGGCGGCTTATTACGAGCGTTACCGCTTCGGCGATGTATTTGCGTGGGTTAAGCGCGCGCCCGAGAGCGTCGAGCAACGCATTGCCGCGCTCCCTGGCGTGCGCACCGTGCAGGCGCGGGTATCGCGGTTCGCAACGCTCGATATAGAGGGCTTCGCCGAACCCGTGATGGGTCAGTTCGTTTCCGTCCCCGCTGGCCGTCAGCCGGTCCTGAACCAGCTCGTGCTTCGCAGTGGACGCTTGCCTGGCGAGGATGGCAGCGATGATGAGGTGGTACTCAACGAACCGTTTGCGGAGGCCCACAATCTCGCAAGCGGTGACCAAATCGTTGCCGTGATGAACGGCCACCGCCGGGAGCTTCGCATCGTCGGGACCGCACTGTCGCCGGAGTTCGTATATGCGCTGGGCCCGGGTGCGCTCATGCCGGACGACCGGCGCTTCGGCATCCTCTGGATGGAACACGAGACGCTCGCAGCAGCCTACGATCTTAAAGGTGCGTTCAACAGTGTGTCGCTGCACGTCGATCGTGGCGCGAACACCGAGCAGGTGATGCAACAACTCGACCTTATTCTCGAACGCTATGGCGGTGTGGGTGCGACGGCCCGCGAGGACCAGCTCTCCAACTGGTTTGTCATGAACGAAATGGAGCAGCTCCGGACGATGTCGATGATCCTGCCGACGATTTTTCTGGTTATTTCGGCGTTCCTGACCAACATGGTGCTGGGACGCCTCGTTGCGACGGAACGAGGCCAGATCGGCCTCATGAAGGCGTTCGGCTACTCGAGCGGCGAGGTCGGTCTGCATTACGCCAAGTTCGTGATAGGCATCGTCTTCGTCGGCAGCCTGATCGGAATCGTGGCCGGCACCGGGCTCGGCCGCATGAATACCCAAATGTACGCCGACCTTTTTCGCTTCCCGATACTCCTGTACCGGCCGAGCACAAACGCCATTGTAATCGCCGTCGCTGTGAGCCTCGCGTCGGCATTGCTGGGTTCGGTGGGTGCGGTGCGACGTGCGGCCAGGTTGCCGCCGGCACAGGCCATGAACCCTCCGGCACCCGCCGTTTTCCGTCGCATACGGTTGTGGGATACGCGCGTGGCGCGTTGGCTCGATCAGGAATCGCGGATCATCGTGCGCAATATTCTGCGTTCGCCGACGCGTTCGGCGATGACGATACTTGGCGTCGCGGCAGCCGTCGGCCTGCTGGTGCTAGCCATGCAGTGGAATGATTCGTTGAACTACCTCGGACAGAGTTACTTCTTCAACGCCCAGCACCAGGACGCCACGATCGGCCTCGCCGAGCCGCAGTCCGATACGATTGTTCGCGACTTCGAGCACCTGCCCGGAGTGCTCGCCGCAGAGCCGATGCGCATCGTCGGTGCCGATCTGTCGGTCGGACCGCTTACGCACCGAGGCTCACTCACGGGTCTGAAGAGAGATGCCTGGTTGCAGCCGATCTTCGACGACGCCACAGCGCGGGTGGTGCCGGTGCCACCCGACGGCCTGGTGCTTGGCACCGTCCTCGCCGACAAGCTCGGCGTGTCGATCGGTGACCGGGTCTGGCTCGAGATCCTCGAGGGGCGCCGGCCGGAAGTCGCGCTGCCGGTAGTCGGGCTGATCGAGACCTATATTGCAACGCCGGCGTTCATACATATCGATGCGCTGAATCGCATGTTGAAAGAGCGCCCGAGTGCCGAGTACGTGAACCTCCTGATCGATAGCCGATACGAGGCAGAATTCTATGCCAGGCTCAAGGAGCTGCCGATGGTATCGGCCGTGATGTTGCGGCAGGCCGCGATAGACTCTTTCTATGGGACCATCGTCGAGCACATCATGGTCTTTATTACCCTGTTCTCGAGTCTGGCGTGTGCGCTCGGTTTCGGTGTGGCCTATAACAGCGCCCGCATCGCGCTGTCGGAGCGCGGCCGCGAGCTCGCGACACTGCGCGTGCTCGGCTTCAGCCGCGGCGAGATCTCGTACATACTGCTTGGCGAAACCGGTATTTTGATCGTCATCGCGTTGCCTTTAGGCTGCCTGCTCGGCCGTGGCCTCTCGGAAGTCATGGCCGCATCTTTCAATACCGAGCTGTTTCGCATTCCACTGACGATCGAGCCCTCGACGTACGGACTGTCCGTTATCATCGCGCTTGCCGCAACCCTGATATCGGCGCTGATCGTGCGCCATCGCCTCGACCACCTCGACCTCATCGAGGTCCTGAAGACCCGGGAGTAAACTGTGACCGCAAACTCTAAACGAATCGTGATGTGGGCCGCCATCGTTGGCGTCATCGTGGTTGCTCTGGCATTGAGCTTCATGCCCAGGCCCGTTACGGTCGATCTCGTCGACGTCAAACCGGGCCGGCTTGTCGTCACGCTGGACGAGGAGGGGGAGACGCGGGTGCACGATGTCTACACGTTGTCGGCGCCGGTCGCCGGGCGGGTGCAGCGCATTGACTGGCACGTCGGTGATCCGGTCACGGCGAACGAGACCGTGCTTGCGCAGATCGAGCCGGGAGATCCCAGTTTTCTCGATCCGCGCAGCGAGGCGCAGGCGCGCGCTGCGATTCAGGCCGCGGAGGCCGCGCGCGATTTGGCCGCGGCGGCGGTCAAGGACGCCGAGGCGCAGTACGAGTTCGCGCGTTCGGAATATGCGCGCATGCAGGAACTGATCGTTGAGGGCAGCGTCTCGAAGCGCGACCTCGACAGCGCGGAGCGCGACTACAAGGCGCGTCGTGCCGGGCTTGACACGGCCCGCGCCGCACAGCAGGTCCGAAGCTACGAACTCGAACTCGCGCGGGCGCAGCTTGTCTCCCCTCTGGAGACACAAGGATCCATGGAACACTGCGAATGCATACCGGTCACATCGCCGGTCAGCGGCCGTATCCTGAAGATCGCGGATCGAAGCGAGCGCATCGTTCGCGACGGCGACGTGCTGATGCAGATCGGAGATCCGGGAGACCTCGAGATCGTCGTCGATTACCTGTCGATGGATGCCGTGAAGATCCAGGCTGGCCAACGCGTCATTATCGACAACTGGGGCGGCGCCCAGCCGCTCGAAGGCCGGGTGCGGCTCGTCGAACCATTCGGCTTCCTCAAGGTCTCGGCGCTCGGCATAGAGGAGCAGCGCGTCAATGTGATTATTGATTTTGCGAGCGACGAAGGCTGGGAGCGGCTCGGCCACGGTTATCAGGTTGAATCGAGAGTCGTGCTGTGGGATGCCGACGACATCCTGACCGTGCCGCTGACGGCATTGTTCAGAGTTGGCGAAAGCTGGGCGCTGTTCGTCGAGGAAGATGGTCGCGCGACGCTTCGACACATAACGGCAGGGCAACGCAATGGGGTTATCGCCGAGATCCGGGATGGCCTCGAGGCTGGAGAAAGAGTAGTCGCGCACCCGAGCAACCGGGTGACCAACGGCGTCGGGATCGCGAGCCGCGACTAGATGATGGCGAGCGTCTCCTTCCGAACACTCGAATTCCGGGGACAGTTCACCTATTTCGCCTGAAATGCAGGGACAGTTAACCGATTAATCTTTCGACCCAGTTATAAAGGACTTCTGGGGGCAATTAACCTATTTGTCATTACGACCTGGATGCGGGGTGAATTGAGTAAACTGTCCCCGGAATTCTCCCACACACTTTTCGATCAACTGTAGAACAACTGGCGATCTTCATCGGGGCTGTGGTCGGTAAGAAGCGACACGATAACCAGCGCCGGTAATCCGATGATCCAGCCCATGTACGAAGCGGCAAAACCGTATGGTTCCCCGAGTAATGACCAGGTCACGGCGGCGCCGCCGCCACCGAGCATGCTCCAGAACGCGCCCGACGCCGTCGTGCCGCGCCAGAACAGGAGCCCGAGCATCGGGAAAAACAAACCTGCCGCGCCGAACGTGTATGCATACAGAATCAGGTCCAGTACGTTGGGTACCAGGTATGCCATGCCGATGCCGAGAACACCGAGCACGATCGTTGCGATGCGCGCGACGAGCACCAGTGATCGTTCGCTGGCGTCGGGTCGTAAGTGCTTGCGGTAAATATCATTGGTAAAAATGGCGACGGGACCCATCAATACTGAATCCGCTGTCGACATGACGGCCGCGACGTAAGCAGCGATTACGATGCCCGCAAGGCCCGCGGGCAGCAGCTTGAGAATAACCATTGGCGTCGCGAGCTCGGCATCGGTGATGTCCGGTAACAACATGCGGGCGATCATTCCGATCAACGTACTGCCGATAGCAAACAACGGCCACTCGATTGGCACGCCCGTCAACAAAAAGGCACGGCGCGCTGTTTTCTCATCGCGTGCCGCAATGATGCGCTGCATCGCGGCAATCGAGATAAACCAGATCGGGAAGATAGCGAAGAACCAGCCGACAACCCGCTTCCAGCCGATGGCACCCCAGTCGACGAGCGACGCTGTCGCAGGATCGGCCGCAAAGTGTGCCACGATGCCTTCCCAGCCACCGACCTGGTAGAGACCGATTGGCACTGCAATGAAGATGACGCCGATCAGCAACACGAACATCTGAAAGACGTCGGTATAGATCACGGCCTTGAGACCGCCCATCGCTGTGTAGGCGAGCACTATCGTACCGGACAGCACGACAGCCGCCGTCAGCCCCATTCCAACCGTGACCTGCAGGAGTTTCGCACCTGCAATGATCTGACCGCCGACGAACGTAAACCAGGCGAGTCCGATGACGAGCGCAGCGAGTGTTCCGGTACGGCGATCGAAGCGTGCCTCAAACAGGTCACCGGTTGTCAGCCCGTTAACGGCATCGGCCCACCTCTTGACCTTCGGCACCATCAGGAAGGACACCATGACGATGCTGAGGGCTGAAATAGCGATGAGCCAGGAGCCCGATATCCCCAACGTGAAGCCTAAGCCGCCCATGGCAATGCTGAAGCCGCCACCCAGATCGGTAGCAGCGGTCGACGCAGTGGTCTGCACCAGGTTCATGCTGCGCCCGCCCGCGAGGAAGGATTCAGTTTCGCCGCCATGTTCGCTGCGCGCCACACGAATGCCGATCCAGAGGAGAATGATGAAGTAGATCGCCATCGCGAGGATATCGAGCGAGTGTAGCTCCGTCATAGAGAGTGCTCTGCCTTGCGTTCAGGCAATACACTATCATCATCGGGGAAAACATGACTATCTCGTCACAACAACACTTTGCCGGGGCCGACGCGCGGGGGTGGTAATTCCGGGGACAGTTTACCTGTTCAAGAAATAAGTAAACTGTCCCCAGAATTCCAGTTGATTGAAAGCGCTTTCGTCAGAGCATCAACGGCCGCGTCGGCTTCCGCACCATTTTGGTTACTGAAATACAATCCCAGGGCTGCCCACCCCTCTGCGAGATCCGGATTCAGTTCCAACGCCTGATCGGCGAAACGTTTGCCACGCCGGTTGGCTTCTCCGTCTGACAACGAGCCGTATTGCTGCTCCGATAGCAGCATGGTTGCAATTCCCCGCTGCGCGTATGGCGGCGCATACTGGGGATCAAGTTCGATCGCTCTGTCCAGCTCTTTTACAGCTATCTCAATTTCAGGTCCATTGCGCGTATAGATGCGCTGCTTCGCTTTTAGATACAGCGCATAAACTTCCGGATCTGTTCGATCGGCTTCCGCGACTCCGGCCTGGTTTTCCAGCAAACGAAGTTTCAATTGATCCAGAATCTCGTTAGCAATCTCATCCTGAATCGAAAAGACATCGACGAGTTCGCGATCATAAGTCTCGGACCATAGGTGAAACCCGTTGGATCTTTTCAGTGATTGGCAGCAGCCTGGCATGCGGTAACAACGATGGGTGTGCTAACTAATTGCATTGAAATTCGACGGATTTCCGATAGTTTGAGGCCATGAACGAGCCGAAAACAGTCCTCGGAATTGATTTCACCAGCGCACCAAAACGAAAAAAGCCAATCACTTGCGCGCGTGCCAGCTTCGACGGGAAATCGCTCAGCCTGGATGAGTTGATTCATTGGCACAATTTCGAGGAACTCGAGGATGCGCTGCGTGCACCCGGTTCCTGGGTAGCCGCCATTGACTTTCCGTTTGGTCAGTCACGGCGTTTCGTCGAAAACATCGGTTGGCCGCTGAATTGGGCAGAATACGTAGAACTGGTCGCATCCCTGGATCGCAACTCTTTCAGAAATAAGCTGGAGGACTATAAGAGGGAGCGGGCGCCAGGGGACAAGCAGCATAAGCGCGTGTGCGACGTACTTTCTCAATCACAGAGTCCCCAGACGTTGTACGGCACGCCGGTGAGTCTGATGTTTTTTGAAGGCGCACCACGACTTCTGCAGTCGGGTGTTCATCTGCCGTACAACTGTGACGGCGATAAAACGCGCGTCGTACTGGAGGCCTATCCTGGTGTTGCTGTACGGCAACTAATCGGCAACAGAGGCTACAAGAACGACAACAGGAAAGAGCAAACAGTGGAGCATCAACGGGCAAGGAACGACATATGGTCTTGCCTGACGGGGCCGGAAGGCGAGTCCCGGTATGGCTTTACTATCGATGCCCCGCAAATGCTGGCGGAGGATCCCGGTGCCGATGATCTTGACGCACTCATTTGCGCTGTCCAGGCGGCATGGGGTTGGACCCATCGTGAAAATGGTTTCGGCGCGCCTCCAGCCCAGGACCGCCTGGAAGGATGGATTTCCGACCCGGCGCTGGCTGACACCTGAGGCCACCGATGTCTGCGGAGGAATTCAGATGCCAGAGGAGTTTCAAAGTGGTCGTAATCTAAACAAGCACAGCCACGAATTTAGGCTATATTACTTACAGTTTCATCGAGAAATGACCGTGGTTTGTGATGGGCGCCCCCGGTCTGTTTCAATATCGGGATAAAAGACGAAGTGGTCGTCGCTCGCGGTACTCGCCGTGGGCGTGAAAACTGGAGGAGAGGACAATGTTCGGAAAGAACAATGAACCGGAAGAAGAGGTGCGCGAAGCGCCTGGGTATACGTCCAGCATCGAAGTCCGCAAGCGCAGCGTTTCTGTAATTGGTCCCACGCTGATCTTCAAGGGTGAGCTGACGGCAAACGAGGATCTGGTCATCGAGGGAACGATCGAGGGATCGATCGCCCATCAGGACAAGAACCTGACAGTTGGCAAGAAGGGTCGGGTTACTGCCGACATTCACGCGCAGCACGTTGAAGTATTGGGCGAGGTCAACGGGGACATTCTTGCGGACAAACTCGTCACGCTAAAGAGCACGGCCGTGGTCAATGGCAACATCGTGTGCGCGCGCATCGTGATGGAAGATGGTGCGTGCTTTTCCGGCAACGTCGAGATGAAACGGGTTACCAAGCCAAAGGCAAAACTCAAGGTTGCGGAGAATAACGACGCCGTGCCGAATGTGGGGCAAGGTGCCGCCTGAGGTCATCGCGGCTGTCGAACAGCAGCTCGCCGCAGCGGAACAGCCGCAGCCGGTTGTCATCAACGGCGACCTGGTCATAAAAGGCGAGTTATCGTTTGCCGAGGAGACCGATCTGCTGGTCATTGGCAGTATCGGCAGCACCTCGATCAGCGGCGTGAGGAACCTTTCCATTGGGGCGTATGGCAGCGTGTCCGGAGTCGTGCATAGCATCACAGCTGATATCGCCGGTGCCCTGCACGGTCGCGTCGAGGTTTCCACCACGGCGATCGTGCGGCGAACGGCAAACCTGCGCGGTGAGTTGTCAGCAGAATGCGTGCAAGTCGAGGCGGGCGCGAACCTGGAAGGCTGCGTAGTGTCAGGCAACATTCGACGGGCCTAGCGACTCCGTATTTCCGGGGACAGTTCACCTGATTCTCTTTCGAGCTGGCTTTGCTGGCCAAGATTTATGGCCTGTTAAAACTTTCAGCCTCCTGAACAAAACGTCACTGTCGCACTGGTTGGCCAATGCGACTATGGTGCCTGCTCGGTTCCTGTTTTTTCTTGCCGCCAATCCCCGCAAGGCATCTGCGCCGTCCGCCAATAGTGCGTAGTCCAATACAAATAACGATCAATAGGTAAACTGTCCCCGGAATATCCCCAAAATTCTTCTTCTGAACAGGACCAAACAAATGGAAAACCTGGCAATGTTAGCCAATATCGCGGAGATCGTCGGCGCGACCATCGTCATCGTCGGTCTGGTTTTTGCCGTGCTGCAGATGCGGCAGATCCGCCAGCAGCGACGCGAACTCGCGGCAATCGAGCTCTTCCGGTTTTACGGCAACCCTCGTTTCACCCGGGCGTTCAATCGCGTGCTGCACATGCCCGACGGAATGACCGCCGAAGAATTGCGACGGGACGACAATGGGCTGGAGGATGCGGCGATGCTGATCAGTTCGACGATGGAGAATATTGGAGTCATGACGCACCAGAGGATCGTGCCGTTCACGGTCGTGAACCACTTGATCGGTGCGAGCGCGATAATTCTGTGGAACAAGCTTAGGCCATGGACGGATACACTCCGCGAAGAAACGGACAACAATTTTATCTTCGAATGGTTCCAGTGGCTGGTCGGGCAACTCGACCAGTTTGACGACGAAGACCAGAGGCCGGCATACGAAGCGTTTAGCGCCTGGATACCCCAGCACATGTTGAAGGAATAATCATCGTCGAAGTGCAGGAATAGCGGGGACAGTTTACTTATTTAGGAAATAAGTAAACTGTCCCCGGTATTCACGAGAGTTGGGCGTCAATCAGCTGCCAGCTGATCAACGACCAGTACAGGCTGAAATGAGTCGCTAGTTCGAGGTCCACGAGCAAACTGCCATCAAATAGTCGGCGCTCTTTCCTGGCTTCTTCGACGAGGTGTGCCAACGGGCCCTCCAGCCAAGCGACGTATGGCACATCGAAACCGCGTTTTTTCGAAAAAATCATGTCACGATCAAAGTGTTCGCAAGCCAGTTCCCTCAAGATCGGTTTGGTGAACTTGCCTCCGTAATATTGTTCCCTGGTCAGTGACCGCGCGGCGTCGAGTACGGGCTCAGACAAAAATGGTACGAAGACCTGCTTGCCGAAGCATGTCGCCGAAATGCCAGATTCCTTGAAATGACTCGCCCCTTCGCACCGTAGGTAAATATCCTGCAGCAGGCGGCGCATCTCGCCGCCACCCCGCGACCGGAAGTCCCTTACGGCCCGATGTTCGATCAGGTCACCAATATCCGCGTTGTAGAGACTTTCGACAAGAGACATTGATTCCGGGTCATACTGGATCTGAAAGTACTTCAAAATCACATCGATTTCGGGCTGGTTCAGCAGGCGACCAAGTATCTGTGCGCGTCGCAGGGGCAAGCGCGACAGCAGGTTAACTCCAGTACGTGGTAGCCAACCCCCTAGGCGTTTGATGCGCAAATGACGCTCAACGCTCTTGAACAGGCCCGACCCGAATATTCCGTCGGCTGCTTCGCCATAGATACACAGCTGATACTCACCCGGGATCGCAGCCATCATCTGGTGTATCGCCAGCGCATGGAAGTGTATCTGCCCGCCCTTGGCACGCACGAGTTCACGCAAGTCCGTATCGAGCCTGTGCGGGTCAAATTTGACCAACAGGTGCTCGAGCTGCAATTTTTCCGCGTAGGATTTCGCGGCCTCCAACTCTGGGTTGTTGTCGCCGCCAAACACGGGCGTAACCAGGAGGCAGCGCCGGAAGCAGGGTTTGGCCAGTGCGGCCAGCAGGGATGAGTCAACGCCGCCGCTGAGAAAGATGGCGACCCTGTCGTGAGAAAGCGCGGCTTCTCTCAGGCTGTCGGTCAACGCGGTTCGCGTTTCATCGAGTTTTTCCGCGAAGGAAGCTGCGTGGGTTTGTGTCGGCCAACGAGGCTGCTGTGCTGTTGCCCGGATGCATATTTCACCGTTACTCGAGAACGACACTCTGCTCCAATGCGGCAGTCTTGATACGCCCGCGACCAGGGTCTGTGGTCCGCTGGTCCAGCGATATCGAAGCATCTCCGCAAGTCCAAGATCGTCCCAGGAGTGGCCGGAAACAGGCAGGATTTCCTGTCGAGAGGCAATGACGATTTGCTGCCGTTGCGTGGTTTGCCAATACAGGGACCTTGCTCCGAATCGATCGCAGAAACCCTGCAGTTCCCCGCCGGGAGAGATAATCAATGCGCAGTAGTTTCCGTGAATTCGAGAAAGGAATGCGTCGTCGTGTGACTCGAGCGCTGCAACGAGCTGCTCAGTCGAGACGCCGATGGCGTATCCATCGACCAGGGCAGTGTTGTTCCGATCTGTGTCGAGGCGCCGTACGTCGTCGCCGGAATAGTCGATCTGCAGGTCTGAAGCACCAGGCGATTTTGCGTCCGATGACGTCGGCGGCCTCGACGATGGTCGATAGCTGACTACAAAACCTGGCATGTTCCTCCAGTTCCGACACTCAACGTGCGCGCGCATAGAAGCAAAAGAGAGCGACTACGGTACACCATTCGCAAGTCCTGCAGGATCGGTCGGCCCGTTTTTCGCGGCAACAAATTCCTCAACCGCGGAAGCTCTTATCGGCTGCAACGTCACGCTCAGTTTTCGCTCGCAAACTCACCGAGATGTTCGAAATGGATTTGTTCGAATTTCCGGATGATTCGTATTATGTGAACTAAGTTGTCAAAGGAGCCACGTATATGGCCGCCGGCTGCTGCCGTTTCAGACGATCATTAAAACTATAATTTTTACTTGTTTGCGACGAGAACTTGTAGTGACGTTTACATACGCACCGTAAGTCGATGCACCGAAAATGCGTCCGCAATTCGACCGCCGGAAAAAATTGTGTTGAACTGCTTTGAACTGAATTTGTCAATTTAAATACGGCATCATTTAGCCGGACTGGATAAGAGAAATAAAATGACCAGTCACTACCCGAAAATCGTATTACTCACACTTTGTGCCGCCGCAAGCTTCGCGCATGCGCAAGGCGACGTTGCAACACTCTCAACAGAGGCGCTATTTGAGCGCGTCAATGGCTCCGTTTGTACGATCGCTTCAACCGATCAAGGGTTATTGAGACGTGGCAGCGGATTCATTCTTAAAGACAGCGGACTGCTGGCAACCAATGCGCATGTCCTGGCGGGCTTCGAACAAGCCGTAGTGACCTGCGGTGATCAGAGCACCGACATACGAAGAATCGTAAAGTATGACGGTGAAACAGATCTCGTCCTTGCCGAAACCGGGCCGTTAGTCGTTGACGGGCTTGAGCTGTCGTCTTCGACAACAATCCGGCCGGGCACCCAGGTTTACGCGTTCGGCAGCCCGTACGGACTTACGGGAACGATTACACCCGGGCTAACGAGCGGCTATCGCGAGCTCGAGGGCAACACCTACATTCAGATTTCGACACCGATAAGCCCTGGTAGCAGCGGCGGGCCGGTCACCGACGTGCACGGTGCGGTCATAGGCGTGTCGGTTGCTGCGCTGGAAGTTGCCCAGAACATTAACTTCGCAATACCGGCTACCGCCGTTAATTCGCTGCCGGATGTCGATCTCGCGTTAACCGAGATTGGCGTAAGAGGACAGCGGCCACAGTTTCGTTCGGCACGGAACCAGGTACCGCCCGCACGCCAGGATAATCCGGTCGTGCAACAACCCCGGCCCGAACAGGAACCCCAACCCCAGCTCACCGCTAGTCGCGCCGAATTTCGAGGCTACGCGTTCGGCTCTCAGTGCGGCGAGATTGCGATCAAGGAATACGAACGTTCACTGCATTGGAGCAGGACCAAAGGTTTGACGGAGTTCCCGCCAATCTATGGCGGTGAACTCGAAATGGATATTGAATTGCTCGGCGCACCGGCGACCGTTTTCTACAGATGCAGCGAGAGATATGGCCTGGTGGGCGGGCGCTACGAGATTCTGAAACATCCGGATGCGGTAGCGAGAATTGAAGGCGAGATTAGCCGAAAATATGGTGCCGGCACGGTTGAACCGATCTCCGAATACGAGGCGCGTGACATGGGTTGCCGCTTTAATTTCTCACTGCCGGGCAGTCGTTTTTACAACCCGTCGCACCGCACCTTGTGGAACGGCGACGATGGATTGCGCGTTGAACTACTGATTTGTGGGGGTACATCCTACAAAACGTTTGTCTTTATCGACGATCCCTCACTGCTGGATATCGTCGATCAGGAAGAGCAGCAGGCTGCGTTGCATGGAATTTTCTAGTTTACCGGTAAGGGTAGCGACGTGATATTCAGGATCCTTGCGGTTGCCTTGATGCTCGTTTATTGCGGTACCGCCGACGCATACGGTTCTCTGCGATGCAAGGGCAAAATCATCGATGTCGGTATGAGCATGGACAAGATTTTTGCGCTTTGCGGAGAACCGGACAGACGGCAATTCGAGCAGACGCCGGTAAGAAGCAGAAATGTCATCGGCTTTTCACGTTTTTCCGGCATCAGTCACACTGAGCTGTGGGAGTACAGTCGCGGATGGGGCAAGTTTCCTGTCGTGCTGAGATTCCAGGACGAAACTTTGAAACGCGTCGAGTATGGCGAGCACCGTTCCGCTGCAGGCAAGGATGACTAAATTCCGGAGACAGTTTACCTATTTCTCTTTCGACCTGGTTATGGGCTCAATTGAGTAAACTGTTCCCGGAATTTCCCCGACCGCTAACTCTTACCTAACTACACCTATTTCGCCGGCCAGATTTCCCTGCCGCCAACAATGGTGCTGACAACGGGCAGGTAGCGGATCCGATCCGCATCCATTCCGAAAAAGTCTTCCTCAATAATGGTGAAGTCGGCCAGTTTGCCCACCTCGATCGTGCCAAGCCTGTCTTCGCTAAACGTCTGGTAAGCCGGTGCCCAGGTGTGCAGTCGAATGGCTTCTTCGCGGTCGACGGCTTCCTCCGGCCCGTAGACCCGGCCGTCCCAGCCTTTGCGCGTGATCCCGGTCCACAGTGTGACGCTTGGTCCGTAAGGCGCGCCATCCGATCCCCAGCTGACCCAGATACCGGCGTCCTGCAGGGATTTCGTCGGGTTCATCGTGGCCTCACGTTCACCTGCAAGCGACTCAACGGCGAATGCGCCGAGGCCGACCGTAAACGCCGGCTGGCTTGCGACACCAATATCATGCTGCGCCATGGTTGCCATGACATCCGGCGACGGCTTAACGGCAACGTGATGCAAGTAGTGGCGGTGATTCTCGCGCGGGAGTTCTGTCAGGATTCGGTCGAGTTGTTCGACGACCATTTCGACTGCACCGTCACCCATCGTGTGAATGCCGAGCTGCCAGCCGAGTTCGTGTGCCCGTTTCGCCACCGGATAAAATGCCTCGGCAGGAATCCGAATAGCACCCGTGTATTCGGGCCGATCTTCATAGCCCTCAGTTGACCAGTAGGCCGGCGCACTGAGCCCACCGTCGATACTCATCTTGATGGCGCCGATTTTCAGTCGCTCGTCGCCAAAGCCCGTAATAATTCCAAGACCCTCCAGCTCCGCAATGGCGACTTCAACCGATTCGTCGAGATCGTCAAAGGCGTCATAGCCGGGTCGTAGGCGAATCTGCAGCGTCGCGCGCGGCAGGTTTTCCCCCTCTCTCTCGTAGAGCATCTGGAAATGCCGCAGCTCATCCGGTCTGACGCCAGCGACATTGACGCTGCTGACGCCCGAGCTCGCGAATTGCAGCAACAAAGATCTCAGGTTGTCCAGTGAACCTGCGCTGGCCGCCGGCTGCGGTGCGACCGCGGCCGCGAGTCTTCGCGCGGAGTCATACAGGCGACCGTTCGGTTCGCCATCAGCGTCGTGACCAATATGGCCGCCACCCGGAAATGTTGTTGTGCGATCGATGCCAGCAGCCTCAAGCGCCGTCGAATTAAGGATGGTCGTGTGCGGCCCACGCGTAAGAAGGACTGGATTGACGTTCGTTCCAGTGTCGAGATCAGCAGCAGTTGGCAGTATGCCGTTGTGCCAGATTTCGCGGCTGAGTGCGCCGGTAATCCACTCCCCCGGTCCGACCCGTGCCGCCTCCTTTTGCAGCGCCACCTGCAATTCCGCAATCGTCCTCGCCTCGCGAACCCAGCCAGGCACTTCGAAGATGAGTCCACCCTCCCATTCCATCAGTGCACCGCGATAAATGTCCGCGTGAACGTGATTGTCGAACAAACCCGGCAACATCATGGCACCGCCCAGGTCGACAATCCCGGTTGATCCGCCGGCAATGCTGCGAGCATCAGAGTCCGAGCCGACAAAAACAATCTCACCGTCTTGAACGCCGACGGCCGTGAGTGCAAGCGGTTCGTCGGCTGGCACGCCCGTGTACACCCTGGCATTGACATAGATCGTGTCCGGGGCAGCGCCCCACTCGGGCTTCGCCGGCTCCGCGCAACCGTTGAGTGCCGCAACCAGCACAAGTCCGAAAAAGGCTCGAAAAACGGGTCTCAACATGGTTCGCTTGCTCCTCGATTCCAGGCGCCCCGGCAGACAGGCGCCGAGGTTATTGCGGGAAATTAGCGTCATAGTATAGAAGCATGAACCGTACTATTCACATCATCAGAATCGAGAGTTGGATCGCACAAGAAAAAACTTCGGTCCAACCTAAACTGCCGACGTTGTCATTGCTGCGTCATCGGCGTTCTGTGCGACAGGTCAGAAAGAGTCTTGAGTAGAGTTCGCATCCGCGCGGGATTGACCCGAGTCGATCAGGCCGTCAGGTAAAGTATCAGGACCGTGTAGCCGGTGAAGATGCCCGACAGCCACTTGAACCACCGCGGCTTCAGCATCATCAGCACCATCAATCCGCCACCAAGAATCGGAAACCCAAACGACGGCAGCGGAGAATTATCCAGCATCGTCAGGTTGACATACGGCCCGACCGCAAAATAGCCAAACATAGACGCCGCAGACACCCGACCCAGTGAGCGGCTGTGCGCCAGGAAATCCAGTTCTGCATCGTCAGTTATATCGTAGTCCTCGGTCGGCAGCGCGAGTTCAGCGGCGCCGTAGACGAATACCGAGCCGATCACCAGGGCGAAGAAATCGATGATGGACCAGTCCGCGACCAGGCGCAGCTCCCAGCCGACCCACCACAGTTGCAGGATATAGATAAAGATACAGGTGCCCCACAGCATCGTCGCCCAGTGATAGGCCACGCGATTATGAGCGCGAACCAGCAGGGCGGCAGTGTGGAGCAGGCGTGCCATCGCCAGGCCGAGAACGATCGAGATGGCGATAAAGATGTATTCGTGTTGGGTCATGCGAGCAACATGCCTGCGTTATCGTGAAAATTCAAATGGACTCCAGCGCGCGTACGATGCGTGAGATTCGCGTAAGCAAGCTGTGCATCGATGAACTCTGTCGGCGCTGGTGCCAGGTAGTCTCTGGCTATGCGGCTCGGCTTTTTTCAACGACACCCTGCGAGCGAAGGTACTCATCGTAGGTACCCGAATAGTCGATGATCTTCTCAGGCGTCATTTCGATGATGCGTGTCGCAAGCGACGCTACAAAATCCCTGTCGTGGCTGACAAATATCAGCGTGCCAGGGTAATTTTCGAGCGCGAGATTGAGGGCCTCTATCGATTCCATATCGAGGTGATTCGTCGGCTCGTCCATAACGATCACATTCGGTTGCTGCAAGATCAGCTTGCCAAACATCAAGCGACGTTGTTCGCCGCCGGATACAACCTTGACTGACTTCTCGCTGTCGTCCTTGGAAAACAACATTCGACCGAGCGTGGCGCGAAGCAGCTGCTCGGGTGAGCCGGTCGGTTGCCACTGAGTGATCCAGTCAAACAGGCTGATGTCGTGTTCAAATTCGTGCGCGTTGTCTTGCGCGAAATAGCCACGTTGTGAATTTTCCGCCCACTTGATCTCGCCGCTATCAACATCTACCTCCTGCAGCAGACAACGTAGGAGCGTGGTCTTGCCAATCCCGTTCGGGCCAAGAATTGCAACACGCGAGCCCGCCTCGACTGTGAGATCCAGATTCTCGAACAGCGGGTCTTCATCAAAACACTTGCTCAAGCCCGTCGCTTCAACAGCGAGGCGACGCAGTGGTTTCGCTTGCTCAAAACGAATGTACGGGCTTACGCGGCTCGACGGTTTGATGTCTTCGAGCTTGATTTTCTCAAGCTGCCTGGCACGCGACGTGGCTTGTTTTGCTTTTGACGCATTGGCAGAAAATCGACTGACAAATGTCTGCAACTCGGCCATCTTGACTTTCTTCTTGGCGTTGTCCGCATACATTCGCTCCCGCACCTGGGTCGCCGCTGTCATGTACTCGTCGTAATTGCCTGGGAAAATTTGCAGCTTGCCGTAGTCCAGGTCAGCCATATGCGTGCACACACGATTTAGAAAGTGACGATCATGCGAAACGATGACCATCGTCGACTTGCTGGAATCCAGGAAATATTCCAGCCAGCGGATCGTGTTGATATCGAGGTTGTTGGTAGGCTCGTCGAGCAGCAATACGTCTGGATCGGAGAACAGGGCCTGTGCCAGGAGCACCCGGAGTTTCCAGCCCGGTGCGATGGCGCTCATCGGCCCCTGGTGTTGATTGACCGGGATACCGATGCCCTCCAGTAGCTCCCCTGCCCGCGATTCCGCGGAATATCCGTCCATTTCCGCGAATTCGACTTCAAGGCCGGCGACGAGAATGCCTTCTTCGTCACTCATCTCGGGCAGCGAGTAGATGCGATCGCGCTCCTGCATCACTTCCCAGAATTTCTCGTAGCCCATCATCACCACATCCAGTACACGGTGTTCCTCGTACGCGAACTGGTCCTGCGAAAGTTGCCCGACCCGGGCGTTGGGCTCGATAGAAACGTTGCCAGCAGACGATTCCAGCTCTCCGGCCAGTATTTTCATCAACGTCGATTTGCCACAACCGTTGGCTCCTATCAGGCCGTAACGATTGCCGTTCCCGAAGGTCGCGGACACATTCTCGAACAGAGGTTTAGCGCCGAACTGAATCGAAAGATTATTTGCAGAAATCATGGGTTTGGGCCTGGTGGGGGGTGAATCAGCGGCCGGATGCTATCATGACAGGCCTGCCAGCGGGTCCTCCACCGGCTTTTTCCTTCTCCAGAGCAATATGATGTCCAACTCCGATGCCAGGCCAGGCGCGACCAGTTTTCGCGATCTCAAGCTATCCGCCCCTTTAATACGCGTGTTGGACGAGATCGGCTATGAAACTCCAACGCCGATTCAACGACAGGCGATACCGCTATTAATGAACGGCCGGGACATTCTCGGGCATGCACCTACCGGCACTGGAAAGACCGCAGCCTTTGCCTTGCCGTTACTGTCCCGTATCAATGTGCAGAACAAAAACATTCAGGTTCTGACGCTGACACCGACTCGCGAACTGGCCATCCAGGTGGCTGAAGCGTTTCAGCATTACGCGTCCCATATTAAGGGATTTCATGTGTTGCCCGTTTACGGTGGCCAGGAATATGGCGGACAGATCCGGCAGCTCAAACGAGGCGTGCAGGTTGTCGTCGGAACGCCCGGTCGTCTGATGGATCACATGCGCAAAGGAACTCTGAAGCTCGGTGGTCTGCAGGCGGTGGTCCTGGACGAGGCAGATGAGATGCTGCGCATGGGATTCATAGACGAAGTGAAGTGGATACTCGAGCAAACGCCTGAAAAACGTCAAATGGCATTGTTCTCTGCAACGATGCCTAATCAGGTCGAACAAATTGCGCGGCGCTATCTGAATGACCCAGCGGAAATTTCGATCAAAACGCGCACCGCAACGGCAGAAACCATCCGCCAACGCTATTGGCAGGTTAGTGGCCTGCATAAACTCGACGCACTCACGCGGATACTCGAAGTTGAATCCTTCGACGCCATACTGATGTTCGTTCGCACCAAGACCGCAACAGCGGAACTTGCCGAGAAACTTGAGGCGCGAGGTTACGCTGCTGCAGCGATGAACGGCGACATGGCGCAACAGCATCGTGAACAAACCGTTGAGCGATTGAAGAAGGGGTCATTGGATATTCTGGTCGCGACCGACGTTGCAGCACGTGGTCTCGACGTAGACAGGATCAGTCATGTCATCAACTACGATGTTCCATACGATACGGAGGCCTACATTCACCGCATTGGTCGTACCGGGCGGGCAGGGCGGCGTGGCGATGCGATCCTGTTTATAGCGCCGCGTGAACGACGTATGTTGGCGGCAATTGAAAAAGCAACGCGTCAGAAAATTGAACAGATGATGTTGCCGAGTACTGAGGTCGTTAACAACAAGCGCATTGCCGATTTCAAACAGAAGATTACGGATACGCTTAGCCTGGGTGAGCTCGGATTCATGCAGGGTCTCATCGAGCAATATCAGCAGGAGCACGACGTTCCCGCAATCGAGATTGCAGCGGCTTTAGCGAAAATAAACATTGGCGACAAGCCGATGCTGCTCGGTCCCGACAAGAACACGGGCAAAGCCAGGATGAAACCGCTTCGCAGTGTGGAGGGCGGTGCGGAACGATACCGGATAGAGGTCGGTCATGTGCACGGCGTCAAGCCGGGGAATATCGTTGGTGCTATCGCCAATGAATCCGGTCTGGACGGTGCACATATCGGGGGTATTGAGATTGAGGCGGAGTACAGCCTCGTTGACCTTCCCACAGGAATGCCCAAAGACATCTTTACGGACTTGAAGAAAGTGCGGATTTGCGGTCAGGCGATGAACATTTCATTGCACGGCGAAGCTAAAGTCCCGGGAAAAGCAAAAGGCAAGCCGAGATCTAAAGGAAAGCCCAAAGGGAGAACCAAAACGAGAGGCAAGTCGAAGGCTGCGCCACGGAACAAGAAACCCGGGAAGCGGAGCAAGCAGGGTTCTTTCAGAGCTTGAGTTTCATCTTGAATTCCGGGGACAGTTCACCTATTTCTCTTTCGGAATTCCGGTACTTTGTCCGCGCCCGACTCCGCCAATCGCTGCCACGACGTCCCGAATAGGCTATCTTTAGGAGAACCACAAAGAAGGGGGAAGATAATGATTACGCGCCGGAAACTGCTGGTTGGGAGCGCGGCCGCTGCCACGCTGCCTTTTGCACCCCAAATCACGTTGGCCCAGAAACTGGACCACCTGCCATTCGATCCATCGTCGCCGTTGCCGCACAAGGACGCGTTCTTTTCGTTCGAGGGCACTTATCTGAACAGTGCCAGCCAGCACCCGATGAGCCGTGCCGCGAGGCAGGCGTCCGATCGTTACCTCGACTACAAGAAGTTCTCTGGGCCGAGCAGCTATTCGTCCGCCGACATTCGGAATCGGGTGCGGGAGAACTACGCAAAATTCATCAATGCGGATCCCGACGAGATCTGTTTCGTGGGAAGCACGACCGTGGGTGAGAACCTGATCCTGCAGGCCCTCGGCATTCCCGGCACCCCCGGGAGAATTGTGACAGACGAGCTGCATTTCGTTGGCTCTTTACCCACGTACACGGAACTGGCGAAACGTGGCATGGACGTCGTGACGATACGTGCAGCGGAAGATGGCTCTATCGACCTCGAACAGTACGAGAAGGCGATCACAGACGAAACAAGGCTCGTCGCGATTTCACATGTGTCAATGCTCAACGGGTTTCAACATGACCTTAAAGGTCTGTGCGAACTTGCGCATGCGAAAGGCGCGCTGGTTTATGCCGACACGGTGCAGTCGGTAGGTAACACCCCGCTCGATGTACGCGACTCGGGCGTGGATTTCACGTCAGCCGCCGGCTACAAATGGTTGATGGGTGATATGGGGCTGGGCTTGATGTCTGTCCGCAAGGATCGCCTCAGTTCTTTGCGACGTCCCTGGTATGGCAGTGGCCAGCTTTCCCGTCGCGAACACTTTGGTTTTCCGAACCCGGGTGGCAACGGCCAGGTCACCGAGTATGAATACCGGGACTCAGCGCTTGGCTATTTTGCCATGGGCACCTTGTCGAACATCGTCGCCGCGGAGCTCGATGTCTCACTCGATTACCTGTTGAAGGTCGGCGTGAAGCGGATACAGGCGTATCGCCAACCGCTCATCGATTATTTGCAGGACGAGTTGCCAAGACTGGGCTATGCGACGATCACGCCGCGTGGTTCGGGTTCAGCGATCGTCTCATTCCGTCACGACGACGCTCAGGCTCTGCGGAATCGGTTACGTGCGCAGAACATTACCATTACGGTGTCGGACCATTACTTCAGGGTGGCACTGTCGGTATTCAATGATTCGAACGACGTTGAGCGACTGGTCAGGACATTGGCTTGAATTACTAAAGACTGCCAGCGTCCCGAGAAAACCGGGGTCGAACCGAGGTTTCGTGGCTACCGATTTTTCATCGGATGGGCTCCGACAAATTTCCACAGCAAAGAGGTCGAACCATCTGTTGGATAACTGGTTCGACCCCGCTTATTTTCTATTGAGTATTGATTCCGACGGCAACATGGCATTCCTGACATTGCGCGCTGATTCGCTGCGCCGCCGTGCGTGCGGTCGCAATATCGGGAGCGCTTACAACTGCGGCGGCCTCCGTGCGCATGCGATACAGATGCGGCAGCCAGTCGGATTGCACATCGCTATCGGTGTCGTGGTCCGCCAACCAGTTGGCTGGCGTTTTCGCCGCTTCGAGGTCGCCATCCGCGAGCGCGTAATTGAGCTCGTCCAGTTTTTCCGCGTGAAGGTGCATGTGCTCCCGAAAAGTTTCGTTCTGCCAAATCTCACTCCCTGCCGTGATAGCGACGGCGTCGGGCGCGGCCATTGGTGCCTCGTCCATCGGTTCAGACATAGGCTGTTCTTTCTCAGCGCAACCCGTCGCGGCCAAAACGAACCCGACGACCCAAATCATGTGTAATTTCATGCTTGCTCCCCTGCCACACATTAACAATCAATCGTACGACCATAAGATCAAATTGCCCTTGTGGTCAACACTCACACTAGTCACGATGGGCGAAAAAACGCAACCCGGCAAGAAATCACGCGTCAACAGGGCGCACAAAATAGTAAAATTGCTCGACAGCTGAGTCGTTCTGGCAATTACATTCCCAAGTGTCCATTTTGATGCCCCAATCAGCATCGCCTGACGCCCCTCAAGAGCATCTGCCGAGGATGCGCCGACACCTACCGACGATTCTGTCGCGTGCCGGACTGGCAGTGAGCCGCGAAAACGCAGAAAGACTCCCGATCTGGCGGTTCGAACACCGCAACTGCGCTTTGCAGTATAATGAGATCGGCGTGTTATAACCGAACTGGACGCACACCGCGCGAGGGGGCGCGCTCCTGACGTCCAGTCACCGCACCGGTTACCTGCAACTAATAATATTAATCAAGGAGCACCCGTGCTGAACCCTGCAAGAACCATTAAACTCGTCACGGGCGCGCTTTTCGATGCCCGAGGCGACCTGGCAGCGCTACCTGCCGGAAGCTGACGACTGGCAGAAGACCGCGTTCCTGCTCACGGGACCGCTGATCATCCTGTCGGCCGTGCTGGGCTACGTCATCGGCCTCGTCGGCAGCGGCGCATCCGTTTTCGGCTTCCGCCCGACGCTCATGGGCATGCTGGCAGGGATGATCATGAGCGCAATCGCTGCTGGCGTCGTCGCCTTCATCGTGAGTGTGTTGGCGGGCATGTTCGGCGGTAAAAGCAGCTTCGCCCGCGGCCTGGCGGCGACGACGCTGGCGTTCGTGCCCGGATATCTCGGCCAGGCGCTCAACTGGCTGCCCTGGATCGGCACCCTCGTCGCACTCGGCCTTTTCATTTACGCACTCGTGCTCCTCTGGCGCATCATTCCGATTTACCTCGACGTTCCGGACAACAAACGCACGGGCCATTACATCCTGTCGCTGGTCGCCGTCATTGTCACCATGTTCCTGATATCGATGCTGATGCGCCCGATCGTTGGCAACAGAATGCCGGACTTCTCCGAGTCGATTTCAGACAGCCGGCCGACAGGCATGGGCGGCCTGGTCGGCGAGGCGATGCGCCAGGGCGAATTGATGTCGGCAGCCGAGGAAGATCGCTATGAACCCCCCTCGGACGGTGAGCTCGACGAGAACCAGGTCGAGGAATATATCCGTGTGATGAAACGTGCCAGCGAGATCATGGAAGAGAAGGGGCAGCGAATGCGGGAACTGGCCGAACGCGCCGACCAGAACGAGCAGCTGTCGATGAGCGATATGAGCGAGATGATGGCGGGCGCGACGCAGATGATCGGCATGAACACGCTCGAGCTCGAGGTGGTGAAGTCGGCCGGCGGCAACTGGGCGGAGCACCAGTGGGTGAAAGAGGCGTTGCGACAGGCGTATATTCAAAAAGACATCAACGCAGCCGTCGAACACAACTACGAACTGTACACAGAATACGAGGATGAACTGCGGACGTTCATCACTCGCTGAACCAGAGTACTAAGGAGAGAAAATCATGCTCAGGAAAAGCATTCCGATTTGCCTGCTGATGGCGGTACTGATGCCCGCCGCAGCAGTTGCTGACGAGTTGACGCAGATCATCCAGAAAGACCTGATCGCGCTTGGCTATGACACGGGCAACATCCAGGGCGAGATGTCGACAGAAACGATCGTGGCCATCTCGAAATTCCAGGCCGAGAACAACCTGGACGTGACAGGCGAGGCGAGCCCGCAACTTGCTGGCGTCATCAAGGCCAGGCTCAAAGCGAAGAACAATCCTGGCGCCGGATCGGCAAGTGCCCCCGCTGTAGCCGCGGCACAAAATGACGCTCCGCAGCCCATGAATGAAGCCTCTTTGCAGCAAGCCCAACAAGCCTGCCTGCAGGAGAAAATAGCCGCAGCGCAGGCCTCCCAGAAGAAGAAGCGTGGCTTCGGCTCGCTGATGAGGGCGGTAACCAACACTGCGGTGCGTTTCGGCGGAAACAATGAGCTTGCGCGACAGGTGCGGGAAACCAGCTACGACATTTACAATGTCGATGCCACCGCCGATGACTGGGATAGGGCTGCAAAAGATCTGGGCCTTACGAACGATGATCTCGAGGCGTGCCGAAATCCGCAGATGTAGCTCTAAACGAAACTCTCCATGAAAAGGATATCCCATGACTGATGCCAGGAGTTTGAAACGCGTACGACCGGCATTTCCGCTCGCCATGATCCTCGCCCTGCTCCCGTTGTTCGGCACCGACATCGCACTCGGACAGAGTCTCGATGCCCAGCCGTTTGTTTGCGTCAACGACGAGTTCGATGTCGAATGGACGGGGCCTGACGGAAGCGGAGACACCATAACCATTGCTTTGCCCGCTACCGGCGGCGAGGAGGATATGGGGTCTGTCCCAACAGGACAAGGCAATCCTGCAACTCTTCGAGCGCCGGTTTCGGAAGGCCTCTACGAGATTCGATACGTTTCCGGAGGATCGAGCAATATTCTGGAGCATCGCGGTATAGCCGTTCGAAACTGTGATGTCACATCCATCACGACCGGTCCCGGAATTGACAGTCCGGGTGAAGCGTTAATGGTTGCGGGCGTGCAAACCAGCTACGGCGACATGATCAATCAGAATCAGACGAGCCCGCTGGGGACCTTTAGTGCTCAGGACCTTTGCGCGGCCAGTGGAACGGTCGGTTGGGCTATGGGCCAGATCATCGATCGCATTGAACAAAGTATGCAGGAAGTCGGTTCGCCGATCATGTTCGACGACATCGAACGATTGCCCGGGGCGCCAACAAGGGCGGGTATTGAGGAAAGCCTTGGAGCTGCAAGAGACGGTTTTTGTAACCAGGGCACGCCGGCTCCGTTGGTCGAACCGTTTGTCATTACCTATGCCTACTGCCGAATGGCAATGGTCACCCCGAACAATGCCATGGACATACACCTGCCACCGGGAATTGGATCCGGACAGATGTCCATGGCCGATTTCGGTAATCGTGAGGTCGTCAAGTTGACGCTTCGCCGCAGTCTCGGAGCGGCAGAAGCAGTACTTGGCGGCGGTCAGGGTGGCGATGTCATCTTCTCGTCACCAACGCCTGCAGGAAATCGCATCGGCTACCCGACAACGAGATATGAGTTTGAGTATGCGGGCAGCCCGGGGACAGGCATACCCATGATGGGGAACGCGATTTCCGTGACCAACAAGGGCTCAGTCTTTGTGTCTGATGACGTTCCTGGCATTGACATCGTTCGAACCTTCTACGAAAACCTCACAAACGAAGTTATGACTGAGGACGGCTCAATGTCGTTCTTCGAAGGACTCATCAAGAACCTGGTAGGTATGCTTCGCGAAGGGCTCCCGCTCGAGATTGATCAAACGATCACATCAAGCATCATGGGGCGCACATCCGTGTCCGGTCGTACGCACTCCATCATTACAGGCATTCAGCTTGTCGAATTCGACCCGGCATGGTGCTCGCAAAGCCTGATGCCGCCGAACTATCCCGTGACTGACATCGATCAGCAGATCTCGGATGTCATGTCCCAATCGGGGACGTCGTCTGCGGAAATCGCCCAAGGCATGCAGGAATACGAGCGAGCGATGCAGGAAATGACGCCGGAAGAGCGCCAAATGATGGAGCAGTTCAGCATGGGCGATATGCTTCAGAATATGATGGGAGGGACGAATCCCGCAGCGGCCGGCGCAGCTGCGCCCGCGCCCGCGGCGACCCCCAGTCCGGCAGTTGGCGGCAGCAACATGCCGCCTGCTTCAGAGTTACAGTCCGGCAACCTCACGGAGAGCGTCCAACGTCACCTGCAGGCTCTGGGGTACGATGTCGGCGAGACCAACGGTGAGATGTCGATGTCGACGACCATTGCGATTTCGACTTTCCAGGCAGAGAAGGACATGGAAGTGACGGGTGAGGTGAGCCCGCAGTTATTAGGCATTCTGTCAGCGGAAGTCGATAGCCGACGCTAGCATGGGCAATTGTCGGTGCCGGGCACCGACTTATTTGACTATTGTTGCTCGCTGACCTCAGCCGTTGGTGCGATAACGCTTGATCCCACGGGCAACAACCTCCGGCGCGCGGCCAAAATAGAGGGCAAGATCACTCGTCGTGCAGATGCCATTTGTTATTGCTTGATGGCTGATTACTCCTCGTGCCCTGGCGGCTAATCTCTGGCGACCGGGGCCCAAAAGAATTGCCGGATCAATATCGTGACTGGAGCAGTATTCAGCGACCAGCTCAGCAATGCGTTTCCCAACATCTTCCTCTGCAATCGTTCTCCGACGACGCATCGACAGCTCGCTCGAGTTCAGGATCGCTTCTTCGTCGCATGAATTCTTATCCTGAAGGGGCTGCCAGGATTGATTCTGATTCATGAATTCCCTATAGCCTTCTCGAGCTACAGCGATCGAACCGGCAAAGCAGCTTAGGACGCCCCGGGTAGTCAGCCAGTCTACGTTCTGCGTTCCCAAATAGCCCCGATGGCTGCTCCATATGTATCGCTCGGGTGAGGCCACTAGTCCAGCCCTAACAGGATTTAGATGAATGTACTTCACCAGCTCAAGCAGATTGGCATCATCTTTGACGAGAATGGCTTTGTGACGTCGCTCAAACAAATGACCACTCCGATTGCGTTTCCGGTTAACGGAGCGTGCATATTGGGAAGCTGACCAACACATGAACTGGGACAACGGTCGATCTGACACCTGAATGGCGGCGTGAATATGATTGGTCATCCAGCAAAACGCGTGAAGTCGACAGACGTATCGATCCAGCCCCTCGGCGATTATCCCGTTCAATTGGTGCCGGTCATCACTGTCGAAAAAAATAGGCTCGCGAGCATTCCCTCGCATGATGACGTGGTAGATGCCTCCGTCGACATGGACTCGAACTGGTCTTGCCATCCCTGGCACCCACCATGACTAAAACAGCAGGCTAATCCATCGCCGGACAATTCAGAAGATCCATTACTTCGCGATTAGTCAACTAAGTCGGTGCCCGGCACCGGATTCTCGGGCACCGATCTAAGTCGGTGCCCGGCACCGGATTCTGCGGCACCGGATTCTGTGGAACATCGTCCTGCCGATGAAACGATTTGATACAAAATGGATACAGATCAGAAAGCCATATTTTCCGTTGCTTCGTTATCTTTATTCCTGACAATCAAATCCACCAACTGTTAGGAGTTAGACATGAGACGCTTTTTTAATCGAGCACTGCCGTACGCGATCGCATCGTTACTCGCGCTTGGATTCACCGTTTCAGTGTCGGCGCTTGCTGCTGGCAACTACGATCCGGAGAAAAATACGACTGATATTGTCGATACTGCTGTGTCAGCAGGCCAGTTCAACACGCTTGCAGCAGCCCTCGAAGCAGCTGATCTGATCGATACACTGAAAGGTGAAGGCCCGTTCACGGTTTTCGCGCCGACCGACGATGCATTCGCGAAGCTTCCGGAAGGAACTGTCGAAAACCTCTTGAAGCCTGAAAACCGCGATCAGCTAGTCGCAGTCCTCACCTATCACGTTGTTCCCGGCAAAGTGCTGGCGGCTGATGTCGTTAACCTGTCCAAAGCGACGACAGTGAACGGCGCAGATATTGCCATTGCGCTCAAAGGTGAAAGCGTCCGGATCAACGAAGCTACAGTCGTTGCCACGGACGTCTCTGCCAGCAACGGCGTAATTCACGTAATTGATACGGTGATTTTGCCGAACTGATCCCCCTCGTTGAACTGGCACATGGATGTGCCGCTCCAACGTTCTTGCCTGCAAAAAAGCTGTCAGATCTATTTATCCGAGGCGAATACGCGGCTAAAGAATTCTGACCCCTTACTACGTTCTGTCAGTCGTGCCGGATTCCAATGTCGTCGAGAATGACAACGCCAGGTTCATCACTGTCGAAGCGGATTCTTATCTGACGGATGCCGGCGACGTCATCTCCCGCCAATGCCTTTAGTGGCACCTCGAAAACCTGCAATACAGGTTCCCAGTCCGCTTTGTAGCGCTTCTTGTTGAGGCCTTCCGACTTCAGGTAACGCACCTTGAGCGGTGGCGCAAGGTGCGCATACTCGACTGCTGTCGGCGCGACCGATGAGGCCCGACTCGGCGTAAACTTCAATCGTAAAGCGCGGCGCCGCGACCGGATCCGACGGATCATCGCTATCTTTGCGTTTGTCCTCATCATCGTCAGACGGTGATTCAGTCGACGCGCTCACCGACAGACTCAGCACGTAATCCTGACCTGTCGCGTCCGGCCAGAAGTCGATCGGGATGTCGATGGTGTAGACCGGCTCTTCGTCGGCTGTCCACCCGAGGACGACAACGCTGGTACCCTGCGGCAGTTCGTCGCGGTGTTTGAGTTCCTCCTCGCGCCACAGGCTGAACCCGCTGGCGGATATCGATGCGCCAGGCGCCGTGGCGGAACTCACATTGAGGTCTTCGTCAAAGTCCGCAAGCGTGACGAAGCTCGAGTCCGTGAATTGTTGTACGTAGGCAAGGTCGGGTAACCAGTCTGCTCCCGTCCGCGTGTCGCGAAACAGTTGCACGTAGCGAGGATCGCCCTGCAGTGTCGCAGCCAGGAATGCGGCGATGTGGACCTTGGCTATCTGCCGCTGTTCTTCGCCGCTGATAATCGGCGCGAGGTTTAGTTGCCATGCGTCAGGCGGTTGCGAGTCTTCGCGGCCCCAGGTCGAGTTGAACTGTCCGTGATTTGCACCATGAATGTAAAGTCCCGCCTTGAATCGATAAGCATCGTCGGACAGTTCGATACGATTGAACTGCCGCAATCCGTGAAACGCGGATTCGTCACTGTCATAGCTGCCCTGTAGTGCGAGGAAGTTCACGTCTTCGAATTCGACACGACGGTGGTAGCGCTGGTCTATCTGCGCGATTGCGACCAGCGCGCGAATCGAAAAACCGTAGTCGAACGGAACTGTCGCGTCGTCGGGATAATATGGCAGTTCATTGTAGGCGTAGGCCATCGACACTGCTTCGCCGCCGCGCGAATGCCCGATCAGTGCGATGTTGTCGAGGTCGATCCGGCCTTCGAATCGATGCTTGTCAGTGATATTCCAGTCTCGCCATAGACGCAGATGCTCGAGAATCAGCCAGGCACGCGCGGGCATCTCCTTGCCCTGGAAGTCGCCGGACCAGCTGCCATTGATGAAATTCTCATCGATCGATACGGCAATGATGCCGCGGCTTGCGAGCAGTTCGCCCAGGTACGCGTAGCCCGGATCGGAATAGTCTTCCATGCCGTGATTGCCATGCACGATCAGCGCCAGCGGGAACGGGCCGTCGCCCACTGGCTCCCAAACGAGTCCGTTCAGCGGGGCTTCCTCAAGAGTGAAGCCCCAGTATCGCTCGCGCATGCGCTGTTTGACGCCCTTCCATTCCGGCAACAGCGGCGAAGCGTCGACAGTACGGGATTCGAGTTCGCGTTCAACGTCGAACTCTGGTCGACGTAGATTCTTGCTGGCCCCGTAACTCAGGGCGGCGACGGCGAACGGGCCGGGCAGGGACGGATTCGGTGCAGCAATCTGCTCTGGCAAATTTCCATCCAGCGTGCGGTAGTCGCTTGGAAACGGATCTTCGCCGTCGTCAATAAGGATTACAATATTGAAGCCGGCCGCTAATATCAGCAGCCCGGTTAATGAGACCAGCGTGTTACGGGTACGGGAGCTTGCCTGCCGAAAATCGCCGTGACGCATCAGCATGACCATGCTGGCGCCGAAGCTCACGGCAAGAACGAGCGTGACCAGCGAGGCGAGTCCCAACGGTCCGGACGGCTCGATCGGCCACTCCCAGGCATCGGTATCCAGCAGTGTGCGCACCACGACTGCCGGCGAATAACTATCGAGGAACATGACGGCGAGCAAAGCGGCACCAAAAAGGGTCAGGGCAACTGTCGGCACCTGCCGGAAGACCGTGCCACAGAGCCGGGTGATGAATATGCCTGCGGTGATTACGATGGCGCCGACAGCAACGCCAGCCAGGAACTCGATGAGGTTGCCAAGCCCGGTGTCCATAAGCCCGGCTCTGAGGCCGAACAAAGCGAGTGCGGCGAGCAACGCGAAGCGGCCGCCCCACAGCCAGAAGTCGGGCTGCGTCCCATCCTGCTCTTCAATCATGATCGTACTCCCGCATTCGTATTCTTATTGTCGCCGGCCGACCCTGTGAGTCGTGTTCTGCCCGCAAGTTTAAAGCACTCGGCTACCCAACCGACCGGCGATTTGCCAAGTGATTCAGGTTTGTAGATCCATGGTTCAGGCACTACAGCCTGTCGTTTCAGAAAATTCCCCGCTCCTGTCTCAATCTGTGCGACCGTACTTGACGATCTGACCACGGTAGAATGTCCGCCTCCTGGTAGCTGATTCATCGATGACTGAAGCCCTACTCCAAAGCGTCCCCGGCAATGGCAACACACTCGTCGTCACATTTTCCGGTGACTGGTTGCTGGGCTCGGGGCTGCCAAGTGCAAAACATGTACTGCAACAACTGCAGCAGTCGCCGGCACCGGCTTCGGTCACCTTCAATACAAGCGTGCTTGGCGAATGGGATACAGGGCTGATCATTGCTCTGCTCGCGATGCATCGCGAGGCCGAGAAAGAGAACGTTGAGTTCGATGGAACCGGTCTTCCGGATGGGGCACGGCGGCTATTGGACCTGGCGTTCGCTGTTGCGGAGCGCGAAGGAGCCAGGCGGAACGTAGAACAAAAGGGATTTCTTGAGCGAGTAGGCGACAGCGTTCTTGAGGTCACCGAAAGTAGCAAAGATCTCCTCGCATTCATCGGTGAACTGGTGCTTTCGTTCGGACGTGTCGCTCGCGGTACCGCAACTTACCTCCGCTCCGATTTATTGCAGTACATTCAGGAGGCGGGCGCACAGGCATTCGCGATTGTGAGTGTAATCAGCTTCCTGATCGGCATGATTTTCGCCTTCGTCGGCGTCATGCAACTGAACCTGTTTGGTGCTGGCATCTACACCGCCGATCTTGTCGCTGTCGCAATGATCAGGGAAATGGCACCGATAATGACCGCTATTATCATGGCGGGGCGGACGGGTGCCGCTTATGCGGCGCAGATAGGCACGATGAAAGTCAATCAGGAAATTGACGCCCTGCAGACACTAGGCATGCAGCCGATTGATTTTCTCGTCACCCCACGCGTCATCGCTCTTGTCCTGATGATGCCATTGCTAACCATGTATGCGAGCTTGATGGGCATTCTCGGTGGTATGGTGGTAGGCGTTGTGATGCTGGACATCAGCCTGGTGCAATACGTCGCACAAACTGTAAGCGCAGTCGGACTGAACAGCCTGTTTGGCGGATTATTCAAAAGCATAGTTTACGGCAGCCTTGTCGCACTCGCCGGTTGCCAGCAAGGTATGGCCTGCGGCAACAGTGCACTTGCCGTTGGCCAATGCACCACCAAAGCCGTCGTCATGGGTATCGTCTTGATCGTTGTCAGCGCTTCGATTCTGACGGTCATCTACATCAACATCGGAATTTGAGATGCCGGACTCAAATTCACAAATAGTCGTAGAGAACCTCACGCTGGCGTACGGGGATTTTCTGATCCAGGAAAACCTGAGTTTCACCATTAACCGTGGCGACATCTTCGTCATTATGGGCGGCTCGGGTTGTGGAAAAAGCACCCTGTTGAAGTCCATGATTGGCCTGAAGAGCCCGGCTAAAGGCGAGGTTCTTTACAACGGTGTGCCTTTTTGGTCGACTGAGCACCGGCAACGAGAAACCATGAAACGCAGCTTTGGTACGACCTTCCAGGCGGGCGCCTTGTGGAGCTCGATGACCTTGGCTGAAAATATCAGCCTGGCACTCCGGCAGTACACCGACTTGAGCGACGCAGCAATTCGTGACGTGGCGTCCTACAAGCTGATGTTGGTCGGGCTTGCGGGCTTTGAGGATTATTATCCGAGCGAGATCTCTGGCGGTATGATGAAGCGAGCCGGCCTGGCTCGTGCAATGGCGCTGGATCCGGAGATACTGTTTTTCGACGAGCCGTCGGCCGGGCTCGACCCCATCAGTGCGAAGTTACTGGACGATTTGATTCTGGAGCTTCGCGATAGCCTCGGAACAACCGTCGTACTCGTAACGCATGAGCTGGCGAGCATTTTTGCCATTGGCAACAACAGTGTCTTTCTGGACCCGGTCACGAAAACGCAGCTGGCAACAGGTGATCCGAAGGAACTAAGGGATAAACATGAGAATCTGGTGGTTCGAAATTTCCTGCAACGAGGCATGGCGGAGACAGCAAAATGAGTAAGCAGTCCAGTTCCGTTGTCATTGGGACATTCGTCGTTGGCGCAATCGTTTTAATCGCAATAGGCTTCGCGTTATTCGGTGGTGCGCAAATATTTGCGACAAAGAATCGCTACATCGCGGTATTTTCAGAGCCGACCAATGGACTGCGGGTCGGCGCAAATGTCATGCTTAATGGGGTACGCATTGGTTACGTGTCCGATATCGACCTGATCATTGACGACGTCAATTTCGAAACAGAAACACAAGTCGTGCTCGAATTACTGAACGAGGACATCAGGACCAAGTCTGGCGGGCAGCTTGACGCCGACTTTGCGGCTCGACTTGACCATGAAACGCTGATTTACGAGGCTGGAATGCGTGCCTCTCTGCAAATGGAGAGTTTCGTTACCGGGCAGTTGAACGTAGCGCTGCAGCTCGAGCCGGAAACGGAAGCGGTGATGCGTGCGGTTGACCCACCGTACAATGAAATCCCGACTATCCCGTCGAATGTTCAGGAACTGCTGAATAATCTGCAATCCTGGTTCTCGGATATTCAGGAGAATGTCGATTTTCGTGGTCTCGGTCAGCGACTCAACGATGTTCTCCAGGCTCTGGATGACCTGGCGCGGTCCGAAGATATGCATGAGTCGATCGCCGGCGTCAATCGCTTGCTCAATGACGAGGATATGCAGCGCCTTGCCGGTCGGGTAACTGCAACCCTCGAAGAAATGCGCCAGGCATCGACTGCTGCACGCAACCTGTTCAACAATGCGGGCGAAGATGTCGACATGCTGGTCGCGGACCTGCGGCCGGCCCTCAAGCGACTGGCCGGTGCACTTGATGAAGCGGAACAGATGCTCAATGCGGCTAAATCACAACTTAGAGGTGATTCTGAACAGGCCTACCGCCTGGGAACGACGATGAAAGAACTCGAACGCGCGGCCAGGTCTGTGCGAGAGTACTTCGACTACATAGAGAGGAATCCGGAATCAATTTTGCGCGGCAAGTCGGAATGAGGATCGGAGCATGGAAGTGAACAATATGGATCGAGCAGTCCGATACATCGCCACGTTTTGTTTCTTCATTATTGCAGGCTGCGGATCGTCGCCGACGGTTCACTACTACGCGTTGGATACCATCGACAACCGCGTGGCCCAGGACGATGCAGGTTCACCTATTATTGCGGTGGGAGCATTTCGGATGCCCGAGTACCTGAACCGCTCGCAAATGGTAACCCGCGGTCGCGGTGCAGAGATCAATGTGGATGATTTCAATCGCTGGGCTGAACCACTAGACGATGCGATTCACCGCGTGCTCGCCAGTAATCTGGATGTTTTACTGGAGTCAGTGGTCGTCGTTGCGTTACCGACTTCTGCAGGATTAGACATCGACTATCGCCTCATGGGCCGCTTCGATCGCTTCACTTCCGATCAGGACGGCCTGGTCGTTCTGGACGTGCAGTGGGAGATTGTCGATTCCACGGGCGCAGTTTCGCTGTTTCCACGGCGCGTCCGCTTTCAGTCACAAGCCACAAGGCCGGACGATCCTGGTTCGATTGCTCAGGCCATGAGTGATGTGCTTGCGCAATTTAGCCGCGATATTGCCGGTGAGATTGACTCAATCGGACTGGACCTGGTTAACTAAATACAACACCGATGAGCGATAACAGGAGAGCAATCGCCCTGAGTGCAGTCGTGGCCTGCGACTGATTTTCCAGGTGATAAACAGTCGCACGATTGCGGCCTTGCGCTTTTGATTCATACAGCGCGTCGTCTGCCGTGCGCACCAGCTGATCCGCTTGATTTGCAGCATCGGGCCACCTTGTCGCCGCACCTGCGCTGATGGTCACGTTGCCAGCGATATCGGATGCTTTGTGTTCAATTCCGAGGGCAGCGACCTGGCCAACGAGGTCATCCGCATAGTCGCAGATGAACTGATCGGTTGGGTTGTAGGGCACAATCGCGAATTTCTCTCCGCCATAGCGTGCGACCTGGTCCAATGGTCGGTGCTCTGGCAGAGCGATAGCCGATACAGGACATGCATTGGCTCGAAACAGTGTTTCAGGATTGTATAGGCCGTGAGTCGCCAATCTCGACCAGCCACGCCGGGTCTGCCGTTGAAGTTCGAGGTCTCGTACACCAACTCGCGCAGATGATCCTGATGCGCGAGCGGAAGACGCCGCCCGTTAGCGTTTGCGCGTCCTGGCGCAGCCTGTTGCTGTCTCGGCGTTCACGCCCCAAGCTTGTCGCCCGGCAGCGATTCGACCGCCAGGAGGACCACTATGCTGCGGGAGATTTGCGTGAATCAGCTGTGCACCCTTTACAGGTTCTGCAGTTAAGCAACCCGCAATTGCAGTGAAAGTGAATTTTTCAACTGGTCAATTTTTTCCAGCATTGCCTCGCAATGGCGGGCATTATGGCCGGGAAAACGATGTGTTACGTATTTGTGCGGCGGGTCACGACTGTCCCGAAAGCGCTGTGCGATAGTGGCTCCAAGACGAAAATGAGGGCTTCGCATTGGGCGTCTATTCAGCATTTCGAGTTGCGATCGTCAGCGCAATAATCACACTTGTCATAACAGCAGTGCCCGCCGCGGCCGGTACCGGCTCGCCACAATCGCTTTTCACCGTGCCGCACGTGCAGGGACAGATTCTTGTCAAACGCGCGCCGGGCATTCCGACGAGCGTTATCGAAACATTGTTGGCGGGGCTGGGTGGCACGATACTGGATTTCTCCGCCGCCGCGGAGCTCGACGTTGTCGGCATCACCGACGATAACGAGCTCGAGAATGCGATTACGATTCTACGCGCGGACCCGCGCATCGAATTTGCGGAACCGAACTACACGACGAACCTCTGGGCGACTCCGAACGACATCAACTTCACGCAGCAGTGGTCAAAAAACAATACCGGCCTGAATGCGCCGTCCGGGCTCGGCCACTCCGGGGCCGACATGAACCTGGTTGCTGCGTGGGATACGCAAGCTACGGCGCCGGGCGTACTCGTTGCAATCATTGACGACTCGCTTGAAACGACGCATGTCGACCTGGTAGGGAACATTTCCGCCTCCGGCCGCTGCTTCGCGTCGCCAAGTAGCGCGCGACCGTGCGTCAACGGCCCGAATGATCCGAATCCGGTCGACTCAGGTGATTTCCATGGCACACTCGTCGCCGGATCCGCGGCCGCGCGTGGCAATAACGGCATCGGCATCGCGGGTGCGGCGTGGGAGACGACGCTCCTGCCACTAAAAGTCGACCTGTCCTATTACGCGATCGTCAACGCTATTGATGAGGCCATCGCGCAGGGCGCAGACATTATCAATATGAGCTTCGGCGGTCCGGCGCAGAGCCAGTCGCTGTCGGAAGCGATCCAGAGAGCTGAATCCGCGGGGATACTGATTCTTGCATCCGCAGGCAACGCGGACGCGAGCAATGACATCGCAACGCATTATCCGTCCAACGAGCCGCTGAACAACGTACTGTCGGTGGCCGCATCGGACAGTCGCGACAGGATTGCCGGTTTCAGCCAGTGGGGCGGCAGCGGTGTGCACATTGCGGCACCCGGCGATCTTATTCTCACGACCGCGAATGGCAACAGCTATGCAACCGTAAGTGGCACCTCCTTTTCTGCGCCGCACCTTTCCGGTGTTGCCGCGCTCGTGCAGGCGAACACCGGGGCGGGTGATTACGAGCAGGTCAGGGCGCACCTTTTGCATGGCACTGTGGAAGGCAGGGACGCCCTTGGCCCGGTGATACCCGGTCAGGATGAGGAGGCCATACCCGGCCGCACGGCGACCGGCAGGCTGGACGCCGATCTGGCACTGGCAGGACCCACGGGCGGCGTCGTGATCATCGACACGATCGAGATCGTGGACAACGCCACCGGCAATGGCAATGGCCGTCTCGATCCGGGCGAATCCGCGCAGATCCGAATTACCCTTGAAAACGTGTGGACCGATGAGTCTGCCGTGTCCGGTGCGCTCTCGTCGACAGACAGTGGCACGATTGTCGTCAACGATGTCGCGCCGGTATTGTTTGGTGACGTCAGCCGAAACGGACAGGCGTCGGCGAGTTTCAACGTCACGCTGTCGAACGCGGTAAATGGCAATGAGCAGCTGTTCATGCAGCTCGACCTGGCATCGACGACAAGCGGCTCACTGCCGACGCGCTACTTCTATCTCGAAGTTGGCACGCTCCGGAACGGACAGACCGTGACGCAGAGCATTCAGCGTTACAACTGGGATGAATTCCAGGCATTCAACGTCGACGTTCCCGCCGGCGCCAGCAGTCTCGATATTGCCACCACCGGCAGCGGCGATGTCGACCTGATCGTGCGCTATGGGCAGTCGCCCGACTACCTGATCACGCTGAATGCTGCGCCGGGTGCAGGCTTCTATTACGTCGATTCGGAATCGCAGCTGAGCTCCGGTGCGGATGCCAACGAATCAATCTCTTATACGAACCCTCTGCCAGGTACTTATCACGTCGTCGTCGTGAATTTTGACCAGCAGCCGAAGGCGTACGACATTACCGCGAATTATGTGCTGCCAACAGCAGGCGAAATTGAATTTTCGCAGGCGACGTATACGGCGCTCGAAGACGCCGGCAACGCAACGATAACGGTTACCCGAACGGGCGGCATCGGCGGCGCGACCGTTAACTATGCGACTGCCGATCAATCCGCGATCGCGGGCAATGACTATATCGCAGCCACTGGTACGCTCGTCTGGGACCTGGGCGAAAACGGCAGCAAGACATTCGATGTTCCGGTTATTGACGACCAGTCGGAGGAAATGACCGAAACCGTGCTGTTGTCCCTGTCGAATGTCGACGGTTCAACGCTGGGGCAGACCAGTTCGGCAACGCTGGCGATTACCGACAACGATTCCGGCGGCGGAAGTCTCGAGTTTACCCAGGCGGGATATTCCGTAAACGAGAGTGGCGCGCAGGTGACGTTGTCGGTATCCCGGACCGGCGGGGCCATCGGCCAGGCAACAGTCGACTATGCAACGCAGAACGGGCAGGCGATTGCCGGGACGGACTATTCCTCCGCCACCGGCACACTGACCTGGGCTGACGGCGATACTGCCGATAAGACATTCAGTGTCAGCATTCTGAATGACACGAACACGGAGAGTGCCGAATCGTTCTCCATTGCGCTCAGCAACCCGCAGGGCGCATCCGTTGGCAACCTGTCGTCGGCAACTGTCACGATCAGCGATGACGATGACAATGTCGCCGTGGCGGGCGGTGGCGGTGGCGGCCGGCTCGATTACTTTACACTGGTCGCGTTGCTGTTAACCGGCGTCTTTTCCGGGAGGCGCCGGCAAGTCGCAATCCCTGGCACAAGGGTCCTGGCAGAACCAGGCCAGTAAACCCGCCGACTTCTGCTTCTGTCGGCGCAATTGATCTCATCAAATAGATTGGTGCCGTCACGTACCGGTTTTGTCTCGCGCCACCAGGCTTCGAAGCATCAGCGGCGAGATAAGTGTCGTCACGATCGCCATGATAACGACGGCGGAGAACATGTATTCGAGCAACGGCGGCGTCGGTGCAGGGTGCTGGAACAGACCGGCACGCAACGCGATATCCGCAATGATAATCTCAACCGCTCCCCGCGCGTTCATCGCCGAGCCAACCGCCATTGCCTGCCTGGGACGCATGCCCACCGCCAGCGCGGCGCCGCCGGCTCCGAGCAGTTTTCCGCCAATAGCAAATAGCAGTAGCGTCAGGACAAACCAGGGAATTTCGACCGCCGCGGCCAGGCTCAGGTGAATGCCGATCGACGCGAAAAAAATCGGGGCGAAAAAACCGAGCGTCAGTGCCTCGAACTGCGATTGCACCCTCGTAAACGTCTGCTGGCCCACGACGTTTCGGGTGATCATCAGGCCCGCTGCGAATGCGCCAATCAGGAAATGCATGTGTAGCCATTCCGCAAATACCGCCAGGATCAGACCGAACAACAATACAACCGTGAACTCGGCGTGATCGACGGACAGGAACCGAATTGACTTGCTTACGAGCGGCATGAGCCATCGTCCGATCATCCATGCCACGGCAAAAAAGAAAATCACTTTGGCGATGATTATGGCAATGACCGAAACCGTCACTGTCATGGTAGAGGATAGCAACGCCGTCAGTACGGCCAGCAAGACAAGACTGAGAATATCGTCAATGACCGCAGCGGCAACGACGACCTGGCCCGTTTCAGTATGCAGGTAGTCAAGATCCATGAGCACCTTGACGGCCACGGGCACAGCTGTGACCGCCAGGGCGACGCCGAGGAACAGGCTTTGCGCAAACTTCCAGTCCGACTCAGGCAGCCACCACATGCCCAGTCCGATTCCCAATAGCAGCGGTATGAGCATGCCTGCAATAGCAATGGGAGCAGCTTTCCGGGTGACGCCTGCCAGGTCCTTCGGCCGCATCTCGAGTCCGGCCACCAGCATCAGGAAAAAAACGGCCAGATCCAGAATGGCAGCAAACGACCTGTCCGAATTGATTTCAGCGAGCGGTTCAGCCGTGTTGGGCAGGAGCGTGACGATAAAACCCAGTAAAACGCCGCCAACAAGCTCGCCGACAAGCGCGGGCTGACCTGCGCGTACGGCGATGTCCGCACCGGCTTTGGTGACCAGCAACAACACAAGCAGAACCAGCAGCAATTCCATTAATTCATTTCCGTGTTTATCTATTTGTGACGATTTGGCGCAAGCACTGCCCGACGCTCGGCGGCAGCGTAGCCGTGCACATCAGACGGTCAGGTCAATGCTGCCACTTTCCACCCTGGCCCCGGCACAAACTCGTCATCCGACACCGGAAAACGTATTTGGCCGGCATCGTCAATGGCGAAAATCAGGAGGCTATCCGGGTAGCGGTCCTGGTAAGCATCAAAATCGAATTCATCGGTGAGTTCGGTCGAACGCGTCGTTGCGCCGCCTCGAATGCGTTCCACCAGATCGTCGGTGGTCAGGCTTCCGCCGAACAGCACCCTGCCGGATATCTCCCCGCTGACGCTGTGTTTTTCATGGTCTGATTCCAGCTCATTGCCCACTACGAATACGTGATCCCGACCGAAGTCGCGGGAGTAACGTACACAGGACAACTCGTTAAGGCCGGGCTGCCGGGACGTCGCTAGCAGCGTGCCCAGACCTGTCATATCCAGGTTGTCTTCGGCATAGACGGATACAGGGCTGCCATAGAAAACCGGCAACCCTTTCATGCGGGCGTTGCGAATACCGGACCAGTGTGAATCGGCGACGCGAACCTCTCGGCCCGCGTCCTTAAGCGCGGTTGCATACATCAATCCAACCGGGTTGGCGCCGACGATCAGCACGCCGGTGGCCTCCGGCTCCGCGACGTCGAGCAGTTTCGCAACCGACTTGCTCAAAAGGCTCTGGATGATGACGGTACCGATGATCACACTGAAGACCAGCGGCACGAGATCGTCAGCCCCGGGGTAATCGATATCGACCAGCCGGAGCGCAAATATCGATGAGACGGCAGCGGCGACGATGCCGCGCGGGAACACCCAGCCGACAAACAGCCGTTCCCGCCAGGTGAGCGGGCTGCCGGCGGAACTCACGAAGGACCTGAGCGGGCCGCCGACAAACTGGAGAATTAGCAAAATGCTTATGGCGCCGGGCCCAATACCAAGCAGGCTGCCAATATCCAGTTGCGCAGCGAGAAGAATGAACAAGCCCCCGATAAGGAGCAGCGAAATGCTTTCCTTGAAATTAATGACGTCTTCGAGGTCGACGCCGCGCATGTTTGCGAGCCACACCCCCATCAACGTGACTGCCAGGAATCCTGACTCACCCTGCACGGTCTCCGCCGCGGCGAAAACCGCCAATACGGCGGCCAGCGCAGAGTAGTCACGCAGCAGGTCAGGAATAACGCGGTTGCGAATGGCCAGTCCGTAAAGATACCCGCCGAAGGCGCCGAGAGCTGAGCCTGTTACAACGATGATTGCGACGGTCCGGGAAACGTCAAAGAAATCTGTCGCCGACTGGTTGGCAATGATCACGTTGAACACGAGTAATGCCAGTATGGCGCCGAGCGGATCAATGAGAATGGACTCCCACCTCAGCACACTGGCAACGGCATGAGTCGGGCGAATTGCGCGCAGCATCGGCATCACGACGGTGGGCCCGCTTACGGTGACAATGGCGCCAAACAGTGCGGCAAGAGTGAGATCCCAGTCCAGTATGTAATACGCACTAAGAGCAGCAATAGCCCAGGTAACCAGCACACCGACCGACACCAGGTTGCGCACCACCGATCCGTGGCCGCGTATCTCCGAGAACTCGAGCGTCAGGCTGCCTTCGAAAAGAATCACCGCTACGGCGACGGAAACGATTGGCGTCAGCAGCTCCCCAAAGACCTGGTCGGGATCAAGCCAGCCGAGAACAGGGCCCGCGAGTATTCCGGCAAACAGCAGAAACAGAATGGCGGGCAGCCGCAGTCGCCAGGCAAACCACTGGCTTATGAAGCCGGCGCCAATAATTCCGCAGAGAATCAGGATTTCGTGTGTGTGCATCGTTGCCCATCGCGTGGTCGTTAGTCTGTTTACCCGCGTCGTCGCGGGCTACCGGCGAGTCTATCCGGATTTGCGCCGCCGTTTGCGACGACTTGCTGTGTGCGCCTTTGCACTGGCGGCGAGCCATCGACGTACGAAGCGATCTCCGTCCTTGCTCAGGAATACTCTCTTAATGCGCAGATTCATGGGATCAGGGCGCTGCTCGATCAGTCCCGGACCAGTCGTCTTGCGAGTGGTCCACGCCGACAGGTCCGCAAGATTTCTCGACAGCGCAGTAATGGACGTTGAATCCAGCTTGGACAATAACTCGCGCTGGCTCAGGCCCTGGTTGAAATACACACAAATCAGGATAAGCAATCGCTGCGCAGTAATGTCGGCCGTCAACTCGGCGCGGGCGAAGCGGAGCGCGTTGTCCAGCGCATGTAATTGATCCAGTTGCTCGGGGGAAAGTTCTTTCATGGTTCGTTCTTGTCAGTCAGTAGTTTAGTATTGTAATCGAAATTATTGCGATTACGCGACGTTTGTCGGTTAGGTATTAGTTGCCGCGAATCATGTTAATGATTCGCAAACTGCTGCGCCGCATTCGCTCGAATCACAGCTTTCGCGGCGACACGCTGCAACAAAAGACTCGAAAAGCCGCCTTTGTTCGCGCCGCTGCGGCATATACTCCGGATGCCACTGCACACCGAGCCTTGGTGTGCTGCCGGTGCTTTCAATGGACTGAATGATGCCGTCCGCGTCACGAGACGATACCCTGAGGCCCTTGCCGACGACGTTGATTGCCTGGTGGTGCAGGCTGTTGACCCTGACGGAATCCGAGTCGAGCCAGTGGTGTAACATCGAATCTCGTTTGATGGTGATCTTCTTGCGTGGCAGCAGCGTTGCGTTGTTGGATGTTTTTACGCGATAGGGCTTGAGATCGGACACCAGGGTCCCCATCGCGTGCACGTTCATCAGCTGCATTCCGCGGCATATTCCGAGCACAGGAAGCCGGCGTCGGCGAGCGACGTCGAGAATATGCAGTTCAAACTCGTCACGCTGCGGGTCCACCGACGGTGACGCGGACATGTCACCGCCATAGATTCCCGGATCAATGTCGTTCCCGCCGCTGAGTATGAAAGCGTCGAACTCACGACCTGGATATCCGTAGGCCGGTGTAAGGTAACAACTGGCGACGCCCAGTTGCCGCAGCCGCCAGCGGATCGACCACCATGCCCACGGAGCGCCGCGGCCTGGCCCGGTTACGCCGATGAGTGGTCTGGTAGCCACGCCTGGACCTCGTCGCGCCAACGGTTATCAATATTTGAGATCAGTCGTTCCCGATCCGCCTGGAATGCCGCGCAGCAGGACTGCAGTAAATCAGTGTCGTTCGCGAGATGTTCGATCTTCAACCAGCGCTCCCACGGTGCGGCGATGCTCCAGTCGGGCTCATCAATACAGCAGTTTGCCAAACGATAGTGAAACGCCGGGCGTGCCTTGACGAGGTCGTCATCCACCGCAGCTGACACGGCTTCTTCATTGACCGTTGCGAACATCGGCAACATGTCCAGCGCACGGTTGCGTGTCGGGTTCAATGCCAGGTAATCAGCGATCAGGTTGCGCCAGTCCGGAGCGTAGTCGGGGCGGGTCACGAGCGCTTCGTACTCTTTCGGGAACCGGTCAATGAACGGGGTAATGCGACGGCTCAGGTCAACCTCTCCGGCCCAGACAATCCAGTCATACAGGCAGACGAAGGCTTTCAGGTAGGCGGAGACCGTGGCGGGACTGAGGTCCGGCGGTTCAACGTTCAGATGCACGCCGAATGCATAAACCGGAGACTGTCGAGTCCCCTGTCCGCCGGCCTCGCGAATTGCCCTGGTCAACGCCTCCATTGGCGCTGCCAGATCGGTCATCGGCAATGGCGGCGCCACCACTTCGCAAGGCACAAACAGTGAACTGGCCGCAGTCATAATGTCGATGGCGAGGTCTTCTGCCGACGATGTTTCGTCAGAATCCGACTGGTCGCTGGCCATTTTCTTCAGCAACGCGAAGTCGATTTCAACCCGATAGTCACCCTGACCCGGCACAGCCACTTCGTATTCGGCATCGCTGACCTGGCGGGACTCTCCCCGGAGTGTTGTTGCGACAACACCGGCCAGTTCATGCACCGCCACGCCCTGGAATTCGAACTCCACGCCAACCCGCCGGGGCTCGCCCGTCGCCTTTCGTGTGATCGCAGGCAATTCCCAGCCGACAGAATCTGAAGGGCGTTGAGGGATGTCAGTCACCATTATCCAAGTCCACTACGATTCTTGAGACGACCGACTCAACTCCCGGGGTTTCTCTGGCAATTCGGGTCGCAGTCGCTTGCTCGGTGCTGGCGTTAACCAGGCCAGTCAGAGTGACGACGCGATCTTCGACATTCGCTGCCACCAGCGTGGTCTCCAGCGACGGGTCTGCCAGCAATGCTGACTGCACGGCGCGGAATATGGCGAGGTCCGTTGCCCGTTGCTCGAGACGTTCTTCGAGTGTGGTCAGTCGGGAACGGAGTTTCCGTCTCTCTTCCCTGAGCTCACTTAGCCTCGTCTCGTGATTATTGATCTCGGAACTCAGCTCTTCCAGGCGATTCGTTGAATCAGCCAGCTCACGACCCGCATCTACCAGTCGCTCTTCGGGCGCCGGTTTGTCACAAGCCGAGACTGTAACGGAGAGCGCCAGAAGGAGGGCCAGGTGCCACTTGCGAGCCGTGTAACCGCGATTGCGTGTAATGGCGTCCATTGTTTTATGAAAACCGCGCGCGCGCGGACTCCATGGAATCAGATACCGCTCTCCGGGCCTGGTCAAGACCCAGCTTAATGTCTTCCCAGGCATCTTCACCGGAGGCCTTGAGGTCCTCGAGTTTTTCCGAGGCGAGCGCCTGGCGCGCCTGGATCTTGTCGATTTCCTCGTTCATTTTGATCCTCGCATCCGCGTCAGCCTGCTCGGCTTTGGCACGAAGTTTTTTCACTTCCGCAGCCCATTCATCCATCTGCGCTTCCGTTTTCTTTGCGTATGCATCTTTGCTATTCATAGTTGATCTCCTCTGTGTCGTTTGTCGTGGATTGTTCACGCTGCTTTGTCGAGGCCCCGGAACGCTTCGCTGGCATGCTGCCAATTGACGAGTTGATCCAGGAATCGATCGACATAGGTGGCTCTGTCGTTCTGCACATCCAGGTAGTAAGCGTGCTCCCATACATCGAGCGTCAGCAAAGGATCGAGGTTGTCGACAATCGGGCAACCGGCATTGCCGGTCGTTACGATTCTCAGAGTTCCCGCAGTCCGATACCAGCCATACCCAACCGCTGCCGAACAGCCCGAGGGCGGCCTGCCTGAAGGCATGCCTGAATTTGTCGTTACCGCCGAAGTCCCGTTGCAGAGATTCCCGCAGCGCGTCACTCGGCGCATGGTCTTTTGCAGGGGAAAGGCTGTTCCAGAAAATCTCGTGATTCAACGCCTGGGCGGCGTTGTTGAAAACTGCATTGTCAGATCGGCCCGCAGCCGCTTTGACAATGTTCTCCAGCTCCATGTTTCCGTAGTCTGTCCCTTCTATCTGTTTATTGAGCTTCCTGACGTAGCCTGTGTGATGCTTTCCATAGTGGTACTCGAGCGTTTCCTTCGACATGAATGGTTCGAGCGCATCGATGTCGTAGGGCAGTTCGGGCATTTTTATACTCATTAATTTTCTCCTGTAATAAAATGAGTGTGCTCAACGTGACGGGCGAACCAACAGTAAGATCGTGATGTTTCGATCGCACGCTTTCGCGCCTGACGGTGTAGCAGTCTGTAACGATTCAATTGTGCTGCGATGAGGTAATCATATCGCAATCGTTGCGATAACGCAACTAATGTGATATCGTTAAATCTGACTTGAACGTATGGAGGAAAAATGACTCAGGCAGTACTTGACAGCAAAGTAACCGAAATGATGCCGGACATGGGTATCCGACTCGAACAGCGTCGCGCCGTTGCCGGCAGTCTCGGCGATGCGCTGGCTGACGCCTTTCGCCTAGGATTCAACCTGCAGGGAATGCATTGGAACGTTGAGGGGCCAATGTTCTATAGCCTGCACAAACTGACCGAGGCACAGTACAAGCAGATCGAAGCATCCGTCGATGTGATTGCCGAACGAATAAGGGCGCTTGGCTTGCCCGCGCCGGAGTCACTGAGAGGCCTCGATGATCGGTCTGTCGTTGAAGATCTTCCCGCCGACGTCAAACTGAAAACGCGGGTTGAGCGACTGGTAAGCGACTTCGAAAGGGCAGGACTGCGGCTGCACTCTATCATCAAGCTTGCAGAAGCAAACGGCGACATCAAAACGGCCGACCTGCTGACCGCACAACTTGGCAACTATGACGAATTCGCGTGGATGTTGCGCGCTACGATCTCGTCATAGATTGAAGCGCAGTACCATGGCTTACAACAGCGGCGCCGTAAGGCGCCGTTTTCAATTGTGGCTGCTTACCTTACCTATTGCGAGTACGTCGAGTGCGTCGCACAAACGCAAACAACTTGATGGCGTCGCCAGTTTCGCGCGATGATGATTTAGTGAGCAGTTCGATAGAAATTAACGCCGACGACATTCGTCATTTCGAAGAGGACGGTATTGTCTGCCTTCGCGGCGCATTCCCGAAGGAGTGGGTCGATACCCTTCGGCAGGCTGCCGAAGAATCGATGCAGGACCCTGGCGAATTGCACGCAGAACTTGCCGAACAGCGCAATGAGAAGGGCCGTTTCTTTCACGATACATTTATCTGGCAGCGAAACGCGACCTGTCGCAGGTTCGTCTTCGAGTCGGAAGCTGCGTCGATCGCATCCCGACTAATAAAATCCAGCAAGATCAATGTCGTCTTTGACCAGTGGCTCATTAAGGAGCCTGGAACCGAGACAGCGACGCCCTGGCACAATGACATGCCCTACTGGCCGATTGCTGGTCGCCAGATCTGTTCAATCTGGCTCGCCCTTGATCCGGTGAGAGCCGAGAGCGGCGCTGTCCAATACGTCAAGGGTTCGCACCTTTGGGCGGAAAAATACAAGCCGGCAAGTTTCAGCGGCGGAGACCAGTACACGGAAGACCTGCCACCCGTTCCTGACATCGACGGTGAAAGGGACCGATACGACATCGTTGCGTATGACCTCGAGCCAGGCGATTGTACGGTGCATCACGGATACCTGGTACACGGGTCTCCCGGGAATTCATCGTCGACGCTCCGGCGTCGTGCCTACGTGTCCCGGTGGGCTGGCGACGATGCGGTATTTCATCCGCGGGAGGGAATACAAGAGATGCCACCTTTGCCGAACATTGCACCAGGGGCACCACTGGATTCCGACCTGTGGCCGAGGGTAATCGGGTGAGCAAGTTATCCTGCATTCATCCTGCATAGGCGGCAACCAGGTCAGGGTAAGAATTCTCTTGCACTGACGTTCTTGAGTGGCAAATCCCAAAAAAATGCCAGTCGGGGATCGAGCGCAAGGCATTGACAATTCTATCGCGGTGTCGGTTCTTGAATCGTCACGCATGAGTTGTGAAACTGCGCGGTGGTGCGGAGCGGAGTGGGCGGGACTGCAAGCATGGGCACACGCCGAAGATCGGATCTGTGCAATTCCGGGGACAGTTTACCTATTTTCCCTTTCGACCTGCCTTTGACGCCCCCACTCTACGACGGGTCAAACCTTCCCGCTTTCTGACGAAGACCTCAACATCGGCACGTTTGCCGGTTTGATGGAATCTTTCCTGCAAAAGATGACCACGCCATACTTCACGAGAGTTGATACGCCGGGTGTAATGCCGGTGAGCTGATCTGAGTAGTCGTGCCAGGCTATCTCGTGATCCGGGCACGGCGACCAGATGCAGACCCCGACATTCCACAAGGTATCGATCGAGCATCGTCCTGCCGATGAAACGAATTGATACAAAACGGATACAGAACAGAAAGCCTTTTTTCCTGTTGCCTGGTTATCTTTCTTCCTGAATTGAAACCAACCTTTAGGAGTTAGCAATGCCACGTTTTTTTCGAAGAGCACTACCGTACGCGATTGCATCGTTAATGGCGCTTGGATTCACTGCTTCAGTGACAGCTGTCGCTGCCGGCAATTACGATATGAAGAAAAATCAGGCTGACATTGTCGATACTGCTGTGTCAGCGGGCCAGTTCAACACGCTTGCAGCGGCACTCGAAGCAGCTGATCTGATCGACACATTGAAGGGCGAAGGCCCGTTCACGGTTTTCGCACCGACCGACGAGGCATTCGCGAAGCTTCCGGAAGGAACTGTCGAGAATCTATTGAAGCCTGAAAACCGCGATCAGCTAGTCGCTGTCCTGACCTACCACGTTGTTCCCGGCAAAGTGATGGCGGCTGACGTCGTTAACCTGTCCAACGCGACTACAGTGAACGGCGCGGATATTGCCATAGCGCTAAAAGGTAAAAGCGTACAGATCAACGAAGCTACAGTCGTTGCCACGGACGTTTCTGCCAGCAACGGCGTAATCCACGTAATTGATTCGGTCATATTGCCGAACTGATCCCCTGGTTGAAACGGCACATAAATGTGCCGTTTCAACAACCTTCTGGTCGCTTATCGAGACTTCCTGATCTCCGGGGCAGCTCAACTTTCTTACTTTCGACCTGGCTTTGACAGCCACAACTCACGACCCGTCAAAGCTTCCAGCTTCCTGATAATGACCCAGTTCAATAGAGTGGGAAAAGGGGTCAGACCGCAATTTTCCAATTTTCCCAGAGCAGCGTGAACTGCGAGCGGCGTTAATTAGAATTCCGGATCCACATTCAAGTGGCTTGCAGTTGACAAAATTGCGGTCTAACCCCACTTTTCCGAAATTGCGGTCTGACCCCACTTTTCCGATAACTTGCCCTAGTCTGCTCAATGTGCAGAATTGATGAGCAAGGAATCTGAGTATCGGAAAACAACAATGAGCAACGATTCAGATGATGATCTGTTAAAGACGGGCGGTGCGCTGGGCGTATTTGCCGAAGTCACCGGTGGCAGTGATGAACAGTTTGTCGGTCGGGATCTCGGCGACTATCGAATTACCGGGCTGATTGCCGAAGGCGGCATGAGCCGCGTGTATCGCGCGGAGCGCACGGATGGCAGCTTCGAGCGTGAAGTGGCTATCAAGGTGTCTCCCGTCAGTGGCTTCAATGACCGCATGCGTGAGCGCTTCGTTCAGGAGCAAGGCGTGCTCGCCGGACTCAATCATCCCAACATTTCACAGCTTTACGACACCCAGGTCACCGAGGAGGGCTGGCCATATATCGTGATGGAGCTGGTCGACGGTGGACCGATTGACGAGTTCTGTAGCAAAAAGAGCATCGATAATCGAGTTCGGCTGTTGATTGACGTGGTCGACGCGGTCGCCTTCGCGCACGCCCGACTCGTGGTCCATCGCGATATCAAGCCGTCGAACGTACTCGTCAACGAGGACGGCCGGCCGAAGCTGCTGGACTTTGGCATCGCGAAGTTGCTGGAAGGAGATGAGCCGGACCTGACAAGAGCTGGTCCGATGACGCCGCGTTATGCCAGCCCGGAACAGCTGCTCGGGCAGCCGATTACTATTGCATCCGATGTCTATCAGCTTGGGTTGCTGATCTATGAGGCCTTAACCGGAGAGGCGCTCAACAAGGACGAGGCGCTCACGACAGCGATTCAGCGCGCTGCCGAAGAAAAGCTCCTCGTTCTGCCGGCATCGAGCCGTGACAGGATTCCGAGAGAACTGGTGTTGATCATTGAGCAGTGCCTGCGCGTTTCTGCAGAAGAACGCTATCGCGATGCGAACGCTCTACGAGACGACCTGCAGGCTTACCTGGACGGATACCCGGTTAGCGCCGCAGGACAAAGTGCCGGCTACCGGTTCAGGAAGTTCATCAGCAGGAATCGTCCGGCGGTTCTGATCGCCGCAACAGCGGCTGTAGCCATCACCGGCGGCGGCACTTGGTACACATGGCAACTCGCGCAGGCACGGGACCTGGCGGAGCGACGCGCCGCAACTTCCAACCGGGTGCTGCAGACTATGTCGCAATTGGTAGCGGATACGTTCTCTGGTCTTGTAACCAGCAGCGCTGAGCGAAGCGCTGGGGACGAGTCTTACATCGAAGCAGTACTTGAAGAAACGGTCGGGCTGATTGAAAGGGAACTCGCTGCCGAACCGGACGCCCGGGCAGAACTGTTGCGTGTGCAGGGTACCATCGAGACTGTACTCGGCAACGTCGATCAGGCTGCGACGGCATTGGAAGAAGCGTATGCCCTGATCGATACGGACGATTCACCAGACGTTGCGATGCAGATTCTGCTCGACCGCATCGAAGTCGCCGCGCGGTCAGTCGACATGAGCACCGCCAGAGCCATGCTGGCGGAAGCCGATGCGCTTTCCAATAATAATTCATTCGATGCCGGGCTGCGTGCCCGGCACCATCACCAGTCCGGCCAGGTGCTCCAGTTCGATGGAGAGTACGAAGCATCGGTACGTGAATTCAACGATGCCATCGAGTTGATTGAGCAAGCAGAGCCGGTCAACGCCAAGTTGCTCGCAGAAACATACGAGGAACTGGCCTATACCTACACGAACTGGAGCAAGCACGAAGAGGCGCTCGGTGCGGCAGGTCAGGCCATACAGATCCTCGAGCAGACGGAAAGCAGCGTGACCTACCGGCTTGTCCACCCTTTGCGATATGCCGGGTTCGCCGCGCTAAGCCTGAATGACTTCGACACGGCACGTCGATATTACGAGCGCGCAGAGCAAATCGCGGTGGCCAATTTTGGGGTATTCCATCCCGACAATGCAGGGATTCAGGATAGTCTGGGTTCGCTCGCCTATCTCGAAGGGCGGTTTACCGATGCGGTAGCTCACTACGAGGAGCACATTCGGATACTGACCGAACTCGAGGGCGCGGATAGCGAGAACCTGTTGGTACCGTATGTCAATGTTTCCCTTGTTTACGGAGATATTGGCAAGATGGCGCTCGCCGCGGAATACATTCAGCGTGTCCTCGAAGCCACGGCCAGCGATGATCCGGCAATGGAGAGATTTCGTTTCGCTGCTTTGAGCAACGAAGCAAGACGATACTTTGCGATCGGTGATTTTGATCGGGCGATCGATGTTCGAATCGAGGCAATCGAACTTGCGGCCAGGTTGCTTGGCAAAGAACATATTCAGTACATCACTCTGCTCGCTGACCACGCAATCGCTCTTGCCCGGGCCGGGCGGGTCGAAGATGCTCGATCGATGTTCCAGGAAAGTCGGACAGCATACGGAGAACTGAATGGATTCGAGGGAGATGGGTATGCGTCCTGGTCGTTGCGCGATTGGCAAATCGACAAGGCCAGCGGCGATCTCGAGGAGGCGGAGCGAAAAGTCCGCGCCCGCATTCAGGAGAAAGCAGACGCAGATGATTTTGGTGCCATCTACTGGGTCGAGATGCTCGCCGATTACGCGACCATGAGAATGAACGCCGGCGACTTCGTGGGTGCGCGTCAGGCGCTGGACTGGGCCGCAAGGGGTGCTGTGTCGGCACCCGAGCACCCCTGGTCACACTATGCGCAAATTGTCGAGGCAGACTACTGGTATCGCATCGGAGACAGAGACAAGGCTATCGCGCTTGCCGGGCCGGCACTACGAATTTTGGAGCAACGCTATCCGAATCGGGTCGACGATATTCGGCGCGCCCGCATAATCGTAGATTCCTAGGGCTTGCCACGGAGCAGGGAAGCGACAAATGACGTCTGAAGTCACAATACTGTTGAGGGCTTACCACGAAGGTGACGCAGGCGCGATCGAGAAGCTTGCTGGCTTGCTCTATCCCGAGTTGAAAGCCATGGCCAGGCGGCGTTCAACTCAGGGTCCCGGCATGGGTGCTACCACCCTGGTCAACGAAACTTTCCTGAAGATGCTCTCAGGCGGTGAGCTGCAGCCAGAGGACAGGAAGCAGTTCTTCGGCCTCGCGGCGACAATAATGCGCCGCATCATCGTCGACGAAATCCGCTACGTCACGGCAGGCAAGCGCGCCGGAAAAGAAGTGACGCTCGTCGAGACAGTGATGGGTGACGACGCACACACCAAGGCGGAGTTTCTGCTGCACGTAGACCAGATGCTCGGCATTCTCGAAGCCGAAGACGAACGGCTGGTCCGGGTTTTCGAATGCCGCTACTTCGCGGGTTTGACCACCGCCGAAACCGCCGAGGCGCTTGGCGTGCCGGAACGTTCTGTCGAGCGGCAGTGGTCTTCGGCGCGTTCGCGAATTGCCGAGCTGATCGAGGAAACCAACGAATAGCGTCGGCGTCGGCTTGCCGACTCCGGCGAGCCTCCGGGGTTTACGAGCTTGAACGTCGCAGCGCCGCCGCCGGGGACGAGCAAAGCATCGATTTCAGTTCGTTCCAACGTTGGCCTTTTTCGGGTGCTCATCGAATTCTGTTCAGAAGGTATGCTCAACGCCCAGAATCAAGCGGTCGCTCTCGGCAAATTGGCCAAACAGTCCGCTATCGATGCCGCTGAAGTTTTCTGCCGCAAGCCGCAGGCGTGTATTGTCTCCGACGTCGTATCCCAGGGAGATGGAAAACAGTTCATCGTCATCCTCAAGTGAACGATACCAGCGAAACTCGAACTGAACGGTTTCGTAGACAAATGATCGCCGCAGAAACGTGGTAATAATCCGGTCCTGATCCGGACGTACCAACGTTGATGGTGCGTTGCTAATCCGGTCGACTACATACTGAACGTTGATAAAGGTGTCGAATGGACCGTCAATGTCAGCGGCAATCGCAATATTTCTCTGGTCCAGTGCGATGACGTTCAGCGCGGCAGGGCCGCGGGAATTAAACTTCCGCCTGGGTTGCCAGGATAGCTCGGCTCGCAGCGCGAAGGGGCCGAAGGAGGTTTCCGCATTGACGCCGTACAGGGTTCTGCGCTCGTAGAAGCGTTCCAAAAGTGGCTCGCCGTCAATCGCTCTCAACGTCCCTAACGGTTCGAAGTCGAGACCGGAATAGACGACCGCGCTCATATCCACGACGCCAAACTGGTGCGACAATCTGCCGGCTACAGCGCCATCGGCGATTCCGTGGGCATCATGGTCTGTGCTCACAGGCGGTGTCGTTTGGGCGGTCGTGGCGCCGTACCGAAAGCGCGGGGCTGTCAATTGAAACCACGCGCCGTCTTCGGGAATCTCATGGCCGGAAGCGTCGGGAATCCAGGCAAACTCGGTTCGCCAATCGCCGAACGACCTGTCGACATAGGCGCTCCAGAGCCCGATGCGGGAATGATCGAAATCATCCATGATGAATTCTCTGAAGTTCTGCGGATTGAGTGTATCGAGCACCTTCAGGCCATCGAGCCTTCCCCACACGATCTGCTGTTTGCCCAGACGTACAATGCCGTTCTCGATTTCGATTTCCAGATAAGCATCCCTTACCTCTGCCGTACCCGCATCGCCCAGGGTCAGGGGCCGGGAGACTGGTGAGTATGTGTCGCGGTTTGGGCGGCCGGGCTCGAGCCGATCCTCAGTGTCGAGGCGCACGCGGCCGGAAAGCACAAGCCTTGCCGTTGGCGAAAACTTCAATTCTATCGCAGGTTCGGCTTCGAAGACCCCCTGCATCGATGCGCTTTGATCGCTGCCGTAGCCATAGGAAATGCGTGCAGGCAGCTGCCACGCGCTTACCTCGGCTGCTGACGCTGGCCCGGCTGTAAAGCCTAAAACGATGAGGAAAAATCTTACTTTCTGTTTCATTTTAACGCTCCCACCGACGAAGGAAGGCCGCGGCTGAGGCTCGGGGCGTCGAAGACGGCCGCAGGGAGCGACGACGGATAGCTGACGTCTTTGAAACGAAATCGAGTCTGGTGCCCGGTCTTGTGATTGACGGCTTCGATATCGGTTGCTGTCCATATACCGTCAATTTGTTCGACGACGTTGACAGTTATTGTTTTCAGTAACTCATCGCTGAGATCGAAGAAATCAACTCTGACGGGCATCCAGTTGGACTCATCAACGGTCGCATCGAATGCGCCGTATCCGAGTTGCTTCGCTGTCTGCTCGTCTATAGGTGCACCGGACAGGCGATGTTGCAGCTTTCCATCTGAAGTCTGCTGCCCCCGGTATTCGAACTGGTAGTCAGCCAGGTCGAACTTGAGCTCCGACTGTATGTCCTCGTAGGTGAAGTCAGTGCCAAGAAAATAGTCGCCGCGATCGGAAGCGGGAATACGCCGCACTTTTCGGGTCGCCGGTATGTACAACCAGCGATCGTCTGCCTTTTGTGATTCCTGAAAGTCGTGGCTAAGGAACGAAACATTGCGCACGGCTTTCGGCGCCAGGTAAGTGATTCGCGTATGTCGGGCGTCGTCACCATTTTGTTTTAACACCAATGCCCGACGCTCACGCGTCCGGCCGCGGCGGTCTGTCAATACGATATCGATTACGCGCCTAGCCGACGCGCCTTCCTGCCTCGCGGCGACGTTTTTCGCAATGCGCAGTGCCTCGACATCGGATGCTTCACTCATGCGGGAAAACATTAGCGCCGTGAGAAAGACCATGGCGAAGACAGCAACTCGCACGGCAGAAGGTTTTACTGGCATGAAAGCCCGTTTGTGCACAGAACGCCCGGCGGCAAACAGGGCAGGCACGATGACCAGCGCGGCAAAGTAGCTGGTTAGCGATGCTACGGTAACGAGACCGCCGAATCGTTGCAAAGTCGGCAGGCTGCTTACCATCAAAACCGAAAATCCGAGTCCAAGTGCAGCAGAGTTGAAATAGCAGGCGCGAGCGGTCGGTGGCAATGCATGGTCTACAGCCGCGTCAATGTCTTCATCGTGCAGTTGCAGCGAGATTCGTAATTTGTCGACCAGGTGAATCGCAAAATCGACCCCAACCCCGAGCGCAATCGCTGCAAACATGGAGGTGGCCGGCTCGAGATAAATATCGAGATAGCCCATGCACGCGTAGAGCACCAGTACGGCGAAAGAAACCGGAATGATGGACACGAGGCCAGAGGTTACTGAGCGAAAAACAATGCTCGACGTGAGCAAGACGAGAGCCAGCGACAGTGCGACACCTTTGAAGTGTGATTGCTGCAGGCTGGTCATCCAGTGATAGCTGATGTTCACGTCGCCAGCCAGCGTTGCATGCATCCCGGGCTCGTTAAAGACCTCCTCGATATAATTCTGCAGGGCCTCCACCGTTAATCTGTTCTGGCTGAAATGGTGCTCATTCAACGCACCTCTGATCAGCGCTGTCGAATAGTCAGTATCAATTTCCTCTTCGAAGTCAGTCGGGTCACCGGAAGCCTCATACACCAGCAGGTATTGCGCGATGGCGTCATCGGAATCCGGCAATCCGCGCAGATCTCCACCAGCCGTCTCTGCGATTGCCTGGTGAAGCAGGCTCAAGTAATCAGTAATAGCGACAGTCTTCCGGACGTGCGGCTGCTGCTCGAAATAGTCCTGCAACTCGGCGATCTTCGACAGTCGCCGGGCGCTCAGGAGGCCATCGGATTCGTCCGTTTCGACGATTACGTCCAAGAAGGCGGTGCCCGCAAACGTCTTGTTGATCTGTTCATCAGCGACCCTGATGGGCTCGTCTTCTGCAAAGTTGTCGACCTGCGAGCGATCGATGCGAAGCTGCAGTGCGCCAAAAAGCGCAACAACGGTAGCCAGGGCAAATAGCGAGAGCACGAGCTGATATCGTTTTGCAGAGAACGAACCGATGTGTGCGAGAAATCGACCAACGCCGCTGGGACGGTTGTGGGTCCAGTTTTCGAAGGCGGGGCTCGGTCCGGGTTTCAGGAGGACGAGCAGGTTCGGCAGCGCGAACAGGGAGAAGAACCAGGCGAGCAGAACACCGAGCGCGGCATACCATGCAAATGCCGTGATTGGCGGCATGATAGATACAGCGCCAATGCCGACGAAACCGGCGATCGTCGTTAAGGTTGTGAGCGTTATAGGCCTTGCCATGTTGGTCATTGCGGCAACGACCAGTTCCCGGACCGGAGCGGATTCCTCCTGTGACCGATATTGGTAGTAGGCAGAAAGAATGTGGATGGCATCTGCTACCGATATGGCAACGATGATGACCGGCAGCGCGTTCGTTATGGCGTAGTAGGGAACACCATTCCACGCCATGATCCCAAGCGAACCGCCGGCCGCACCAAGAACGACAAACAGGGGGCCGGGCAGCGACCCGAGCCGCCGAAATGCAAAATAAATGAAGCCCAGTACCAGCAAAAAAACGAGCGGCTGCAGTTTACGAGCGTCCTGGTCGATATAGCTGCCGAGGAAACCGCTGACGGCACCCGGTCCGGCAACGTGAATATCAAGACCGGGCCGGGTCTGAGCATCGGCCATTGCGAGAATTGTCTCGTAGGTATGATCGGCCTGACCGGCATCAATGAGTTCCGCCATGATGATGGCGCTTCGTCCATCCTCGCTGACCAGTGAACCCTGGTGCGGCGGCATCCGCCGCCATCGTTCGAGACTGTCCTCTGCGAGGCTGGGCGTCATCGCATCTACGATGTATGGATCCACAAGCAGCGCGCCCTCCTCGCCACGAATAGACGACTCGGTTGCGATGCTGGTTACCTTGTCATCCCGGACATTGGAAAGGTTGCCAATTTGATCCGAGAGACGGGCAATCAGAGACAGCGTATCCGGTTCAAACACGGTCGACCCGTCACTGGTCATCAACGCCACCGCGACGGAATCACCAAGCCCGAAAATTTCCCTGGCCTTGTCATCCGCAACTAAGGAGGGGTGACCTGGCGGAATAAAGGCCTTGACCGATGTGTCCTTGACGAGATTCGAGAGTCCTGACGCGGCGGCGCCGATGACAATGATGGCCATGGTCACGAAGGCGACCGGACGTGATGTGATTCTCCAGAAGAATTTTTCTGTGTTCTTGTTCCGGGTAAACATCACAGCACCTCCCTGATTAGGCCGAGGGATCGATCCGGTGCAGACCCACCCGAATCAAAGCGAAACATCTCATCTTCCAGTTGCAGCCAGTCGGCAACGTATGAAGGAATCTCCGGGGATTCCGCTTCCGGGTGGACTTCGTCCGCCACGCGATCGGTATGAACCCACTTGCCTTCGGTGCGCAGTGCGGCGCGAGAGATGCCCTTGGCAACGCAGCGGTTCCGCTGGTCCAGGAACGAGTGCTCCAGAAAGAACCAGCGGTGGTCCCAGCAGATAAGTCGTGTCCGGACACGGTAGAGCTGAAGGATCCGGAGCGAGTAACGATAACGAATGAATCCGCCGCCGAGGATTGCCGACCAGCGGTTGCGCCGGATTGCACCGGCGACTCCCGTCCGCACCATCCACTCGGTCCGTGCGACATCCATAATTTGCAGGTAGCGGCCGTTATTCATGTGACCGAGTGCGTCCATATCGTGTGGCCAGACGCGAAAGTGACTTTCCACCGCGTGCGAATAGTGCAGGTCCCTTCTGAAGATCCCTCGCAGCAATACTCGAATTAGTCGCATATACAGGTTCATTCTTTTTCTCCCTTACCCTGAAGATCGAAAATGAAATGAGAATCCCGCCAAATACGTCCAAATTGGTTCTGCTTGCTATAAGTAACAGCAAGTTACGGAGGGTCGGATGATGCCTGGTTCCCTAAAGTGCGGTCTAACCCCTGGGTCCCCAGCGATTCCCGGCTATACGGTTCTTGCGTATCGGGTTTTCGGGGGCAAGACGCGCGAGATGAGCTACGATTGACGTACCCCTTGGATGATTCATTATTGATAAATACAGCTCAATGAAGAACAGCACCGAACAATCGCCTGCCGATGTCACTATCTGGTACGACAGTGACTGCCCGCTGTGCATCCGGGAGATCAGTCTCATGCGGCGGCTCGACCGCCGCGGGGCCATCGACTTTATCGATATACAAGCGGCCGCAGGCTGCCCGATCGACACACAAACGCTGCTCGAACGCTTCCACGCGCAGGAGCGTGGCGGGCCCGTTGTATCGGGCGCGGCCGCGTTCGCCGCGATGTGGCGCGCCATTCCCGTGCTAAGACCACTCGGGTTATTGGCCCGATTCAGACCAGTGCTCTGGGTCCTGGAACGGATGTACCTCGGATTCCTGCGTATTCGCCCGTGGCTACAGCGGCGAGCCAGGCGGCTGGTCGAGTCCTGAAAAAGAGGCCGAATACACGGCGCTTTGGTCTGCAGGCCGAACTCCACCTCATCAATATCGTGGTCGGCGGCAACCGTGGCAGCATTGTTGGTCGCCGCCCGAATTTCAGGTCCTGCCGGCAAGTGCGCGGCGGCCCATTCGGCAACGGCGAGAACAGTATCTGACGTTCTGCCAGTCCTTCTTCCACTTGCGGCGCCAGGTAAACGGCAGCGAGCACGTCGCGCAGGTCTTCTGAGGCAGATTTTGCTTTGCGTGCATCGCTGCGGTTTCCGCGGTAACGCCTTCTGGATTTAATGCCTATGTCGCACAGGAACCTGTGCTTTTACATACCGCTATCCTGCCCCTTCGGCAGCCTCGAAACCAGCTGCTACGTGTAACAAGTCGTATCAGTATTGGACCTCGCGCTTCGCGCTGTCTTACAGTGTGTAGATCATGCAAGACACCCGAATTTACACAGCGCTGGCGCTGGCCGGTACGATCCCTTTCATTGCTGGCGCGCTGCTGCCGTTGCAGGGCCATGACTCGTTGCCGGGTCTGGGTCCGTTGGATCAGCTGGTGGCCTCTTATGGACTCGCGATCGTCTGTTTCCTTGCCGGTGCTCACTGGGGTACCTATCTTTCCGGCCGTTCCGCGGCTTCGCTTAACCTGTTTGTCGTTAGCAACGCAATATTTCTGGCCGTCTGGTTTGCGTATGTTGGCGCCGGCGTCAAAGCGGCGATCGTCGTCCAAATTCTCGCGTTCCTGACTCTGTTATTTATCGATCTGCGCCTCAGAACCGATGACGTTATCTCCGCAACGTATTTCCGCGTGCGCACCGTGGCAACTCTGATCGCCATCGTGTCCCTGCTTATTGTCATCGCGCAATGACGCGCGTGGCGGTCATCGGCGCCGGATTGTCAGGCCTTGTTGCCGCACGTGAGCTGCACGAATGCAGTGAAGTCACCGTATTCGAAAAGTCTCGCGGGCTTGGCGGCCGCATGGCAACACGTTATGGCGCCGATTTCGAGTTTGATCACGGCGCACAGTTTTTCACCGCCAAATCTCTTAAGTTTCAGGAGTTCCTTGCGCCGCTGATCTCGCAAGGCACGGTTGCCTGCTGGCGTGCGCGATTCGCCGAGCTGCATCGAGATACCGTTACCGCGACGGGGGACTGGGACGATGCATACCCGCACTACGTTGGCGCGCCACGCATGAACTCAATCGGCAGGTATCTTGCTGATGGTCTGACAATTCGGCAGAACACGACTGTCGCGCAGCTCGACCGTGAAGCCGATGGCTGGACCCTGGCTGACAGCGACGGTAACGCGCTGGGCCACTTTGACTGGGTCGTTTGTGCGGTGCCCGCCGCCCAGACCGAAGCGCTGGTGCCACCCGATTCGCGATTGAATCGCCTGGCAGGAGAGATACAAATGCGCGCCTGCTATGCATTGATGCTGGGTTTCGACCAGCCGCTAGCCTTGCCGTGGCAGGCCGCGCTTGTGCATGGTGCCGATATCAGCTGGATTTCGGTCAACAGCAGCAAACCGCAAAGAGCTGACCGTTTTACGCTGGTGGTGCATTCCACGAATGCCTACGCCGACGCCAATCTCGATATGCACCTGCCGGCTGTACAAAGCCATCTGCTGGACGAAGTCTCTGCGGTTGTCGGTATCGACTGTGGCCAGGCAACCTTTTGCCAACTGCAACGATGGCGGTACGCGAACGTCGATAAACAATCCGGGCCTGTGTGCCTGGTTGATGCGGAAATGCAGCTTGCAGGCTGCGGCGACTGGTTCCGCCGTGGTCGAGTGGAAGCTGCATTCTCAAGCGGCTTGCAAGTGGCCGGAACGTTGCGACCCCTCGTTGAGTGACGTGCCGTCACAGTCCCCTCGCTACCTGCTGCTCAACGTCTCCGCTTTGAACATTGAACAGCTCTGAATCAGTCCAGGTACCACTTCGTTCAGCCTTGCTCTTCAAGCAGCACTGCCGCTGCCTTGAGCTGCAAACAGCCCCGCGGCACAACTGACCAGCTGGGCGCCATCAAAGACCGCTTCTGTTTACCCGCGGCAACGGTCGCTTTGTGCTGCGACTGTATTCGACCGGGCCCGGTCGGCTAGCGCCTTCGGCTCCGCGGCCGCTCTGGCGTTGTCTCCTTGCGAACCTTTTGCAACTGGCGCATTGACTGTCGCTGTTGCTGAATGAGGGCAACCGTCACTATCCCAGCGAATACTAAACCTACCATTTCCATTGTCTGTCTCCGAATAGATGTGTGTGAATCAGGATCACTGTTTTGCTGACCAGACGCTGCACCAGCCTTGCCCCGCGACACCCTTACCCGGAAAGATCGAGCAACCTGCCCATTCATCGCCGGATTCACCGGTGAAAAGCGCGCAGTTGTTGCAGAACTGGTAAGAAAAACGCTTGGCGGCATCGACGGCTTTCCCGTTGTGCAGGTAGTCGAGCGCTTTGGCAGTGGGTGCGCTCTCCTCTAACCGGAACAGCTGTCGGTCTGCTTGCGCACTGCCGATGCCGGTCGCTGCGATGGTGGCAGCGGTTCCAGGGGAGCCGATAAAGGGCCGAACAGGTACCGTCGGTGTCCACTGCCGTGACTTTCCTGCCTCTTGCATCACTCGTCCCTTGCTCTGACCGAATTAAAAAGCCGGCCGGCACGAATGCCGGCCGGACGAAGTGCAGAGAACGGAGAGTCGGGGGAACTACAAGGGCTCTCTGCCGGAGCGACGTCAAAAGAGCGTCGATCCATGAGACAAGGGTAGCGCGTGTAGAATTTTTGTCAAGATTTTGTCGAAGATAAACCTAGACAATTATGTAACGAAGTGTATCTGATTTTCGACGCTCAGTAGCGGAGCTCCTCAGCATCTGCGACCTTTTCGAGTGCCACCTCAATCAGCGCTCTCGCCTGGGCAGTCGTTTGATGCAGGTAGCGATGCAGGGCGGCGTCGTCGTCATTCCGGCTGGTGCAGTTCGCGCTGTAGATCTCAAACGCGCTAAGGTCGCTGACGAGCTGCGCCAGGTGCTGTGGACACTCGCAGTCGATCGCACTTGAGGTGTTCGCGAGGTTGGCTAGCTGCTGCTGGTTGAAGAGACGCGGCGCAATCTCGCCGGAAAAATTCCACTCGCCGTCATCGCTGTGTGACGACTTTTCCGCACGTGCCCTGGCGGCAAAAGGCCCGTTGTAGCAACGCACGACAGCAGCGTGAATCTGGTCGACGTCGACAGGTGCACGCACCACGACGATGTTTCGCTGCCGCGCTAGCTCAACGTCCCTTGCCCGACCGAAACTGTAGATGATAATACCTCTTTCTGCACCACAATCCTGCATATATTCAATTAGTTGCGGCGCGGTTTCCGCATCCAGGATCGGGCTCTCGAGAATAACGACGTCGACGTTCTGGCAGCGAAGATCGGCCGCAAAACGGCTGCGGTTGCCGTCGGCCACGCGTACCTCGAGAGGTGACAGATCGCGTTCGTGCGCGAGTAGCTGTGCGGGCAAATGATCGCCGAGAACAGCCAGCCCGATTTCTTCGGGAACGGCGGCCGATGACATCTCTCTGATGTCCTCGAGCTGTTCACGCAGTTGCTCCAGACTGCTCGAAGCAATTTGTCCAATAGACAATCCCTGGTCGGTAAGTCGCTTCAGGTAGCCGAGTTTTTCAACGTCGCTCGCGCTATAAGCGCGTCGACCATTTGCCAGCCGCTCCGTGACCACCACTGCGTAGCGACGCTCCCAGACTCGAATCGTGTGGTCGGTCAATCCGGTCAGTTTGGCGACGGCACCAATGCCGTAATGATGGTCTTCTTTGCCTGCCGCAGTCGACATTTTGTATCTCCGTTGAGCGGGATGCCGTAGACAGCCCGATTCTGTTCATATATTGTGCGCTTCCTTCTTAGACATTATATAGACATCTTTCTGACATGGAAGCCTTTGCGACAAGCCTTTTAACGATTGCGACTGCCACCTGGGTGGGCGCTATCCTTTTTCAGTCGGCGATTGTTGCCCCAGCGGTATTCGTCGATCTGGACACCAACAGCGCGCGGCGTTTTCTGCGCACGTTATTTCCACGCTTCTATCGGCTTGGCGTGGGCTGCGGCCTGTTGATGGGTATCGGGATTCTGATTCTGGTCGGCTTCGTCGGTCGGTCATCATCCGTGCTCGCGGTCGCCGCCGCCACCGCGGTCATGCTCATTCTGGAGTTGGTCTCGCTATGGCTGGTGCCTCGCATCAACGCCGCTCGTGACGCGGGAGAAAACGCCGCAGGCCGATTCGAACGCCTGCATCGCGTCAGCGTCATCCTCACCGTCATCATCCTGTTGCTGGGTATTGTTGTTCTCAGCGTCATTGGCGTTAACGCCGCACCAGCGCTGGCGAGCTAGGCATGCCACGCGCCGCAAATTTCAGCGACTGGATCGCACTGCTCATGCTCACCGCGATGTGGGGCACGGCGTTCATGTTTAATGAACTCGCACTTGTTGCCTTTCCGCCGTCCGTGCTGGTCGCCGGTCGCATACTCATTGCGACGGTGATCCTGGTCGCCTACATGCGAGCTCAGGGAATAACGCTGCCGACCTCAGCGCGTGCCTGGGTTCCAATGTTGATCATGGCGCTGCTTGGTAACGTGCTGCCGTTTCAGCTCATTTCCTGGGCACAGCAATATATCGATTCATCACTCGCCGGCGTGCTGATGGCTGTCATGCCGCTGTTCGTCCTCACGCTCGCGCACTTCTTTCTTCCCGGTTCCCGTCTTACGCCGCACCGCATTGCAGGGTTCGTAATCGGATTTTCCGGTGTTGTGATCATCATTGGGCCAGAAGTACTGGGCGGGCTGTCCAACAACATGGCGCTGTGGGGCGCAATCGCTGTGCTGGGCGCTTCAATGAGCTACTCGGTCAATAGTATTTATGCACGGCGCCTCGGCGCCGCTAACCCGGTGCAGCTCTCTGCGGGGATGCTGGTCGCCGCGAGTCTGCTCTCACTTCCTGGCGCTGCAGTCGAAAGTGCGAACGTCGTCACACCAGGCATCGGTGCCATTGCGTCGATGCTGGTACTGGGTACGCTGTCCACCGGCCTTGCCACCTTGATGTACTTCAGGCTGGTACAGGGACCCGGACCGGCCTTTCTATCTATTGTTAATTACCTCGTGCCTGCGTGGGCAGTAATAGCGGGTGCACTGTTTCTCGGCGAGTCGATAACGCCAACGCTGTATGGCGGTCTGCTCCTGATTCTGTCCGGTGTCGCGGTGGGCGAACTGGGACCACGCATCGGAAGGATGCTTCGCGAATGGCGTGACGCGACAATACGCGCTGTCGTCGCAAGGGGTAAGGTATGAACCACGATGCCACTATTGATGCGCGCGAGGTCGACTTCTATACACGCATGGCAGAAACCTGGTGGGATCAGGCCGGCCCTTTCTGGCCCTTGCACAAGCTCAATGCGCTGCGCGTCGCTTACATACGCGAGAAGCTTTGCGGGCATTTTGAGCGCGACCCGGGCAGTGAACAGCCGCTGCACGGGCTACGCGTTCTCGACGTCGGCTGCGGCGGCGGTATCCTCTCGGAGTCAATAGCTAAGCTTGGTGCCGACGTCACCGGTATTGACGTCGTGGAGAAAAATGTCGCGATTGCTACGCTGCACGCCAGCCAGAACAAACTGCCAATCGACTATCGCCTTTGCACGGTGGCAGAATTATTCCGAGAAGGCGCATGCTTCGACGTTGTGCTCAACATGGAGGTCGTCGAGCACGTCGCAGACGTTCCTGCGTTCATGGCCGATTGCTCGCGACTGACCGCCAGGAACGGCGTAATGTTCGTCGCTACCATCAATCGCACCGCCAAGGCCTTTCTGTTTGCCATCATCGGCGCAGAATACATTTTGCGCTGGCTGCCGCGCGGTACGCACCGCTGGCAGCTGTTCCAGAAGCCGGCCGAAATAACGAAACTACTCAGCGACGGCGGACTAGCGGTTCTGGAAACCGTCGGCGTTGCTGCAAACCCTTTTAAGCGCAGCCTGAGCATGACCCGTTCGATGGCGGTCAATTACATGATGTTCTGCGCGCGCACCGGACCATAGCGACCGCCAACCATGTTCCTGATTCTCGGCAACCAGCTGTTCTCACCTGAGCATTTGCCCGCAGCAAAGACGACGCCCGTATTCATGGCGGAAGATCTTCAGCTCTGTACCTACGTCCGGCATCACCAGCAAAAGCTCGTTCTTTTTCTCGCGGCGATGCGTTCCTACGCCGATGAGCTCGAGAAAGCCGGCTACCAGGTTACTTATCATCGACTCGATACATCAGGCACCGACAGTTACGAGCAAAAGCTCGCAGCAGCGCTGCGAGATCACGGTGCAACGTGCATTCAGCACTTTGAAATCGAGGACAAGCCGATGGAAAGCAGGCTGATTGAATTTGCGTGCCGCAATGGCTTCGACCGGGATGAGCTGCCGTCACCGATGTTCACCTGTTCGCGCGACACGTTCTCGACGTACGCAACCAACAATTCACGCTTGCAGATGGGCGACTTCTATAAGCAACAACGCCGTAGCCTTGATGTTTTGGTTGGCGCTGATGCGCAGCCGTCAGGCGGGCAATGGAGCTTCGATGCGGATAATCGCAAGAAGCTGCCACGCGATGTCCAGCCGCCGGAAATAGTGTGGACGACACCAGGCACCCATGAGAAGGAGGTCATTGAACTGGTGCGACGCGAGTTCAAGGACCATCCGGGAGACGCCAGGGAGTTTGGCTGGCCTACCACGCGCAGCCAGGCGCGCGAATGGCTCGACGACTTCGTCGCCAATCGTTTGGACGATTTCGGACCTTATGAAGATGCCATAAGCTCGCGCTCCGTCACTGTTTTCCACAGCGTGCTGAGTCCTTGCCTCAACCTCGGTCTGCTGACTCCTCGCGAGGTCATCGACGCAGCGCTTGTGCGCGTCGACCATGTACCACTGCAAAGCCTCGAAGGATTCATTCGCCAGGTAATCGGCTGGCGAGAGTTCGTTCGTGGCATCTACCGGAATTACAGCGAACAGCAGGACACTACCAATTTCTGGCGACACGAACGCGAAATGTCATCCAGTTGGCACGACGCGACGACCGGTATCCCGCCGCTTGATGATGCAATCAGCACGGCGCAACGACTCGGATGGACGCATCACATACCGCGCCTGATGGTCCTGGGCAACCTGATGACACTTTGTGAAATTCGACCGTCGAGTGCGCATCGCTGGTTCATGGAGATGTTTGTTGATTCTTCCGAATGGGTTATGGGTCCAAACGTCTACGGTATGGGTCTCTTTAGTGACGGCGGCATCTTCGCGACAAAGCCCTATATCTGTGGCTCGAACTACCTGCTCAAAATGAGCGACTATAAAAAGGGTCCATGGTGCGAAATTGTCGACGGCCTCTACTGGCGTTTCATCGGTAAGCACCGCGAGTTCTTCAGCGGCAACCCGCGTCTTGCGTTAATGCCGAAGGCACTTGACCGACTCGACAACGAGCGGCGAACGCGTATTTTCGCCGCAGCCGAAGCGTTCCTCGAAGAGCATACGGTCGCATCGTAAGGAAAATTGGGGGGGGGTTCGGTTCAGACCGCACTTTTGGAATTTTGGGTTTGACCCTTGTTTTGTCTTTAATCGTCGCGACTGCGTTGTTACGCGGCGCCATTACTGCGCGTTGACCGGCAAAGCGCTTCAAAATCCGCTGCTGGCATTGGCTTGCCGATAAAATAACCCTGCGCGTAATCGCAACCCAGTTTGCGAAGCTCTTCCAGGACGGCCTTACTCTCAATACCTTCTGCAACAGTACTCAAACCGAAACTCTTAGCGATATTGATTGAATGTTCTACAATCTTATAGTCGCCAGGGTCATTCAGCATACCTAGCACGAACGAACGATCGATTTTGAGTTCGTCAGCCGGAATCTCCTTCAGATAAGCTAACGACGAATAGCCCGTCCCGAAATCATCAATGGAAACTCGTGCACCACAGTCGCGAATCTGGGTCAGAACATCATGACTTGCCTTGCGATCCTGCATCATTGCATTTTCGGTGACTTCCATCGTGATTGTGTCTGGTCGTATACTCCAAATGTTCATGGCGTTTTCCAGTACATCAACTATTTCGCGAGTCTGAATTATGCTGGGCGTAATATTGACCGCGATACTAAAGTCGGGAATGAGCGTCTGCCATTCACTGAGCTGCCGGCACGCGCTTTGAATAGCAAAATACGTCAGCTCATTTATTTGTCCCGTTGATTCCGCGAGATCAATGAATATGTCTGGCGATATCTGTCCGATCTCGGGCTCGAACCAGCGCATCAGCGCCTCCGCACCCACCATCTTGTCGTTGCTTAAGTCCAGCTTCGGCTGGAAGTGCAGCTCGAGATCCCCAGACTCCAGCGCGTGTTCAAGACGTTTTTCCAATCCCCAATCCAGGAACAGCTGATTTGCGGACTGTTCCTCGAAAAAGCAAACTGACTCAGATTTGCGATAGCCGTCAAGCGACGCAATCTCCGCCAATCGCATGAGTTCGTGTGCGTCCTTACCCTGTTCCGGGCACATGACCACGCCGATTGTTGTATTCAATGCTATCTGTGAAGCATTCTTTGCGTCAGCGTCCTGCGCGGTTCGTTCAATTTTGTGCGCGGCAAGACTCGCGTGGCCCCTGTTTCTAAGGCCGTTCAATAAAACGGCGAACTTGCGATCACTGATTCGTTCGATAACGTCGTTGTCGCGCGCTATTGAACGCAGCTGTGTAGAGAATGAGTCCAGGATTTCGCCAGCTCTGACATGCCCAACTGACGCACACATTCGTTCAACATCCTTGATGTGCACAATCATGACTGCCAATTCTTGCTCTTTCCGAACCGCCTGAGCGATGCTTCGGGTTGCCCGCGCAAAGCCGTCACTTTGCAGGAACGGAATCTGAATTGACGTGGTACTCATCAATCGTACCTAGTTCAGGTAGAACTCTGTTGGATCGATGCCGTGGGCCCCGGGCGGGAGGCCGCGCTCGATCCAAAGCGATAAAGCGCCGTTCTTCGCCACTTTCTCTTCGTTAAGGTCGATGACTCGAAAGTTCTCCAGTAGCTGCTTGTCCGCGTCCATGACGACCATGACCTCGGGTCGTAATCGCCTTATCCGGTTTTGCTTCGTAACGATTGCAACCTCGCCGGTGCTCAATTCGATCAGCGTCCCCGTTGGAAACGCGCCAATTGCACGGGTGAACTGGTCGACGATTTCAGCCTGGAATTCGACATCGGAAAGTACGCGCAGTTTGCGTAGCGCGTCATAGGAAGACTGGAGTTGGGCATAGGGCCGCGGCGTTATCATCGCATCATACGCATCCACTATGCCGGCGATTCTGCCGAAAACAGGAATGTCATTGCCTTCGAGCCCTTTCGGATACCCTGTACCGTTATATCGTTCGTGATGATGTGCAACCATGTCGCGCACACGGGGATCAACTTCTCCGGATTTTTTTAGAATGTCGAGCCCGAATCGTACGTGCTGTCGCATGAGTTTTTGTTCCGCGTCATCAAGTTTTTCCGGTTTCAGCAAAATTTCATCTGGAAGTTTTGTTTTGCCAACGTCCAGCAGCATGGCACCAAGTGCGATTACGTCGAGGTCTGCTCTGGCCAATCCAATCTGTCGCCCGAGTATTGTTGCCCAAACTGAAGACGCCAGGGAATGGTGATACAGGTAATTATCCTTTTTCTGCATTCGAATCAGGCAGGCAAGTGCGGCGGGGTTTCTGAGCACACTGTCGACCATTGGTGTCACGGCTGCCTCTACACGTTCCAAATCCAGGCGCCCGGATTTTTTGAGGTTCTGCATCACCCCATGCACCGTCTCAGCTGCCTGTTTCTGCACAGCAGATGCGGTGTGTATCTCGTCCTTAAGTGACGTAGTTTCTTCGTACACGAGATCTTTCGGTGGCGATTCTTCGTCTGACTGACCTGATTTTCCGAAGCCGAACAGGGACCGAAGACTGAATGGTTTTGTATCCGCGGATTTATCTTCTGATGTCTCCGCTTTTATTTCTGCTTTCTTGCTCTTGCCGTTACGCGGCTTTTGAACAAACTCCGCTTCATTCACATCCGCGCCAGATACATCGCCTGTTTCGGGAGCAGGTACAGAGCTGTCTGCGCTAACGTAAACATGTTTGCAGTAGGATTTAATACTCTGAATTTCATCATTGTCACGAATGTAGAATCCCTGGAACAGGAACGGGGTTTCCAGCCATGGGCGATCAAGTCGAGCCACGTACATCCCGATCTCAAGGTTATCGACACTCACCATCTGCATCATATTCACGGGCAAATTCCTGCTTCAAATTCATAGCAACGCCATGGCGACCTTGCCGTATGGTTTGGAACATCGAGCAATTACTTCCATTTATTCAATGATTTAAGAGCTCTTTTCTAGATTAACTGCTGAAGACTAACAGGCAAGAAATCAGAACGCTTGGACGCAGTTCACAGCTACGCGGGCCTGCATTTCAGTTGGTTTCAGAGATGGATATGATGACTCGATTTGCTCGCTTGCGTCCGCGGCGCTTGCAACAAACTGTCGAGCCCGCCTCGGCGCGGCGTTGCACTGATCCCCACTCCTGTCTTCTTCAGGACTTCAGCCAGGCTATGTCCGCCACGTAAACGTAATGAACATGCCTGCTTCGTATCACTTTTGGCCGAAAGCCACAGCACCGATGCTAATCAACCACTGTCTGCCTGCGGCTGCAAATAGTCGCCCAACTATTAAAGCAGGCGGATTCATCTACGCCATTTTCGCCTGCCAATTCATGGTTATTGCTCCCAAGGCTGAAACCTCGTCCGATTCGGAAGATGCTATATTGAGTAAGTCATTCTAAAGGTTCTCGAAACGCCGCCGCGCTCGAACGGCAACTGGAGAAGACATGAAAGCAAAGTACACTTTAATGTTCCTGTTGGTCTGGTCCACCTGCACGATTGCACAGGATGCTGCGTCTACGGATGGTGACAAATACAAAGTGATTTTTGAAAATGAGTGCGTCCGGGTTCTCGATTACAAGGATCTTCCCGGTCAGGAAACCCATCAGCATAAGCATCCTGCATTTGTATTGTATGCACTTGGTCCGTTCAGGCGTTCCATTACGCTGCCGGGCGGGGAAGTTCTTGAACGTCAATTCAAGGAGGGCGACGTAATGTGGTCGGATTCGCAGACTCACATTGGCAAGAATATCGGTAACACGCCGACCCACGTGGTGTTAGTTGAAATGAAAAGTGATATCGGCGTGTGTGCCGGCAGGTGACGTCTTTCTTGCATGATGTGTCGCGACTGATTTCCGGTGCGACAGCCGCTATGTTGCCAAAGAAACGTTAACCAATTGTCGCAGAGTTCGCGCACCGTCCTGATTGATTTCCAGTTCCGGCTTGGAACCCTATCAGGATGTTCGACTCCGGACGAACACAGCGCGCTGCACGGCAATACCAATCGCGGCGATAAAAATAACCAGCGCGGCATCGATCACCGGTGGCACCGGCAGTGTCGACACAATTGCGGTCGCACCAACGAGCGCAGACAGCACGATGATTGCCCAGTCCATGGTCACAGCAGCCAGAACCGCACCGACCAGCCCGACAACAAATATAATTGCGGTCTGATTGCTCGCCAATCCGACCCTGTCGATCATCATTACGGCGAGGTATGCGGCCGCGTAAAAACCGGCAAGCGAGAATGCGACCCGCTCGAATACAACGGCGAGCACGGCACCAAGCAACCCTGTGGCAAACGCGACGGCAACCTGGAGAAGCACCGGCTTGTCAGAGAGCCAAAGTCCAGCGAGCTCATAGCCGACCAGGAAACCCGCCAACGCAATAAAGAGCCAAAACATACTTCGCCCTGCGAGTAGCGCAACGCATCCAAGTGCAAATTGGACAATACTTTCCAAATTAGCCGGATCCATATCGCGGCTCCTTATAGGCCAATGACTGGCAAGTGTTAATCAAACTGTTCCTTAAGTCTCAGGCGGACCGATGCAGGCTGCCACACAATCTTCGAATACAGACGGCAAAAAAATCTTGCGCAACGTGGCGAAATCAATGCATCTTAGCGCTGAAGCTATCAATCGATGCACGCTGCCAGTCGGCAAACCAGCCGTGTTTCGCACCGCCGTCGATCAGTTGCCCAGGTTCCAGCCACTCGTAGGATTCCGCGAGCGTCGCCGTTTCCCTGGCCGAAATTCGGCGCTGCACGTGGGCGGGCGTTAGGTCGGTGGCGTGATCTATCCCTGCAGCACATACGAGGTCGGTAAGTGCATTGACGGTGTGTCGATGAAAGTTGGCGACGCGTTGTGCCTTGTCTTCGGCGACGAGACCCCGTTGTCGGGCGGGATCCTGCGTGGCGATGCCGACAGGACATTCATTGGTATGGCATTTCTGCGATTGCAGGCAGCCCAGGGCAAACATGAAGCCGCGCGCGCTGTTGCACCAGTCCGCACCCATCGCCATGGTGACCACCATGTCAAAACCGGAAATGATTTTGCCACTGACACCAATCTTGATCTTGTCACGAATTCCGCAGCCAACCAGGGCGTTGACGGCGATTAGCAGGCCTTCTCGCCTGGGGGTGCCAACGTGGTCGGTGAATTCGACCGGCGCTGCGCCCGTACCACCTTCTTTGCCGTCAATAACGATGAAATCCGGGTAGATCCCTGTTTCGAGCATCGCCTTGCACAACGCCAGGAACTCCCAGCGATGACCAATGCATAATTTGAAGCCTATCGGTTTGCCCAGGCTTAACTCACGCAGTTCGGCGATGAACTGCATCATTTTGACCGGCGAATCAAAAGCGGAGTGCTGCGGTGGCGACACGCAGTCAACGCCCGTGGTGACACCGCGAGTTTCAGCGATTTCGGCCGTTACTTTCCGACCCGGCAGTATACCGCCGTGACCCGGCTTGGCCCCCTGAGATAACTTGATCTCAATCATGCGTACCTGGTTGTGGGCCGCCCGCTCCCGAAACCGTTCCGGATCAAAGGCACCGTCCTTCGTGCGACAGCTGAAATAGCCCGTGCCGAATTCCCAGATGATGTCGCCACCATGTTCGAGGTGATAGGGGCTCAGGCCGCCTTCCCCGGTGTCGTGAGCGAATCCACCAATTTTGGCGCCCATGTTCAGAGCGCGAATGGCCTGCGCACTCAACGAACCGAAGCTCATGGCTGAAATATTCAGTACCGATGATGAATATGGTTGTTTGCATTGCGAACCGCCAATGTCGATGCGCATCGGTGTGTCGGGCTTTGGTGCCGGATTAATGGAATGATTCATCCATTCAAAGCGAATCGCGTTGACATCGCGCTCTGTACCAAATGGAGCAACATCGTTGCTGTTCTTCGCGCGCTGATATACAAGCGAGCGTTGTTCACGATCGAACGGCGTCCCGTCCGTGTCACTCTCGATCAGGTATTGCCTGATCTGTGGTCGAATGGATTCAAAAAAATAGCGCAACGCCCAGATGATTGGATAGTTTCGAGCAAGACTGTGGCGCTTTTGTAATATGTCCCGCAGTCCCAGGGCAGTGAGAAGCACGAAACCCGTTGCAATAATGATGATCCAGGTCGACTTCGTAGCGACGGCGAGTGTTGTGGTAATCACCGCTAGTGCGATTACGACAAAAAGGGTGATAAATCGAAGCATATTTATTCCATCGATTCTGGATCAACAGGCCGCAGCGTGACTGAGCGCACTGCGCCAACTATAGCCAGGCAGTTGTCAGGCACCACATGCCAACTCTGATCATCGGTCATCTGTTCGGACGACACAATCACCGAGCGGACATCTTCGTCCGCTTCGATGCGTAGTGGTTGACCGAATCGGTATGAATACAGTTTGCCTATACATGGTAATCGAGCGCCTTATCCGACGTCTATGCCATCTGAAGTAATGTCTACATCAAGAATATTTTCCATACGGCCGCTTGGTAGCATTCCAAGACAAGACGAATCAGGACAGCCTGTCGCTGAACGTGGTGCTACTATCAATTTCCGGCTTCCCGCGACTGTTGCCCGCTCGAATCTTCGGAGTAAAAGTTTGAAGTTTTGCGACACAATTCTGCCCCTGGTTGACAAAGCTTTGTGAACTTTGCCGCTGTCTATCTTCTCGCTTCGCTGCACATTGCTCCTGCAAGCTATGGCGTGTACCACATACTGCTCTACAAGCGTGACACGCGTGCGGCCATGGGCTGGATTATTGCCTGCATATTCATCCCGTTTGGCGGCCCGATTGCCTATTTCTTTTTTGGCATCAACAGGGTTCGAACGCGCGCCCAGGGAATGATGCAGCGTCTTTTCAGCATCGAGAATGAATCCGGATCATTGGAGCCCACGATTGCATTCGACTATGGGAGGGGTCTCTCCGCTATAGGCCACCGTATAACCGGAGCACCCCTGTCTGGTGGAAACTCAGTAGATGTTCTCCACAATGGCGAAGAAGCTTATCCGGCAATGGTGACGGCCATCAATGATGCTAAACACCAGGTTCTGCTTACCACCTACATCCTTAAGACAGACCAAACCGGCGCTATCTTTGAAGATGCGCTGGCTGAGGCCGCAGCGCGGGGCATTAGGGTCATGGTGTTGGTTGACGGCGTCGGTGAATACTACTCCTGGCCACGCCCGTCGAAGCGCTTGCGAAAGCGCGGCATACCCGTCGCTCGTTTCCTGCCTCCACGACTTTTTCCGCCAAGTATCTACGTGAATCTGCGCAATCACAGAAAGATGCTGGTTGTTGACGACGATATCGCTTTTGCCGGCGGGATGAACATCAGCGACGAACACACGTCAGGTGCCGACCGACCAATTAAAGTAACGGATGTCCATTTCCGATTCCGCGGTCCGATTGCGATGGATCTAGCCAGGATATTTTTCAATGACTGGGGATTTGCAACGGGAGACACACGTGAGTCCGACGTGACCTTGGTTCGGTCTAATCATGGAACCGCGCGATGTCGCGTCATACCTGACGGCCCGGATGATTCCCTCGATGCAATTGCATTGACAATACAGTCCGTGATCGCAGCGGCATCCAACTCCGTTGACATCATGACGCCATATTTTTTGCCTAGCCGGGAGCTCATTGCCGCATTGCAGTCCGCGACCTTGCGTGGTGTCACGGTTCGCGTCGTGTTGCCCGGTAAGAATAATCTCTTTTACATGCACTGGGCCAACCGAAACATATTAGCTGAACTGCTAAAATGGAATATTGAAGTCTTCTATCAGCCCGCGCCGTTTTGCCACTCAAAAGTGTTGTGTGTTGATCATGAATACAGCATGGTCGGTTCAGCCAATCTTGATCCGCGCAGTTTGCGGTTGAATTTCGAGCTTGGTGTCGAAGTATTCTCTGAGAAACTCAATGCTGAGCTGCGATCTCACTTCGTAAGTATAATTGCCGCAAGTGAGCGCTTAAGACCCGACGAACTGAGCAATCGGACCGTGCCGGTTCGGCTCAGAGACTCGTTCATAAGCCTGTTCTCGCCCTACCTTTAAGGGTATGCGGCCGGTCCATCATTGCAACCGCGACACTGTACTGACTTTGTATCCGGGGACAGATTCCTTAATCGAGAAAGCGACTTTCACAAAAAAATTCATCGGTTGTTACATGCGTAGAGTGTCTCGTCGATTGAGAATCGAGGAAAAAATCCCAATGAACGTAAATAGGTAAACTGTCCCCGGGATTCCCGTAAATAGGTAAACTGTCCCAACTGTCCGAATCTCCAGCGGATGGAATCACGTAATAACAACAAAAGTGTGGATTGTTTGTGGATGAGCTTCTAAGTCAGTTAAACAATGTCGGCCTGCCAATCAAGCTGAGTGTGTTTGCGGGGCTGGCTGTTGTGACACACATCGCCGTGATCCTGGTTCGTCAATTGGCGAGACGTGCCTTATCAAGCGAGCGTGGCAAACGGCACCAAAAGCTACGCTCGATAGGGACACTGACAACGAGCGCTTTGGTTTTCTCGCTGTATTTTTTTGCGATCGGGCTGATTCTTCGTGAATTCGGCGTATCGCTTACCGCCTATCTTGCCAGCGCATCCGTAGTCGGTCTTGCCATCGGCTTTGGTTCACAGGGCATCGTGCAGGATGTCGTGACGGGCATGACGTTTATCTTTTCCGATTTGGTTGATGTTGGCGACCTCGTTGAAATATCAGGACAGACCGGCATCGTCAAAGCCATCACGATGCGCTTTGTTGTGCTTGAAAACTCACTTGGGGCAGCGGTTTCCATCCCCAACAGAACGATTAGCAATGTCATTAATTATCCACGCGGCTACATACGCTGCATCGTCGACATCACTCTGCGAGGCGACGAAGCGAACCGGCAAAGGACGGAAGAAATCGCTGTTCGGCTAATGCACTCCATTCATCAGCAATTTCCCGGAATTCTCATGACCCCGCCCTCCAGCGAGGGCCGAATAAAGCTGGAGGCTGGCAAGGAATTCCTGAGGATCAAGTTTCGGATTTGGCCGAACCGCGGTCAGCCTATTGAAACGACCTATTTGAATGAACTCGTGGCCGAACTCACCGTTACAGACGTCGACTATAAACCCTGGATGATCGCGATCAGCTACGAAGTCGAAGCGCGCACTGAACGCCCGACCCGGTCCTGGTTCCAGCGCCAATAAGAGACTTTATTTCGGCGATGAATGAAAGGGGTCAGAGCCGGGCTCTGACCCCATTCGTCGAATTCATGTCCGGCACGACCACGAAGTTGAAACATGGCAGTATTCGGTTTCGCGCGGCTCAGTTAAGGCTGTGTTGACGCTCTGCATGCATGCGATTTCTGAGGTCTGAACCAATGGCATTTTTTACGAAGAGATATAATCCGGCAGGAACGGCGCCTGGCACCCTCCTGAAATCTGCCGCAGGCGACGCCGCCCAACTGCGCCTCCATCTGATCGACTACGATTCTGAGCAGGTCTCGGTTCAGGCAGATGTTACTGCAGCTGACTGCAAGCCATTTCTGGAGCGTCAAACGATCACCTGGGTGCATGTCGAAGGACGACCGACCCAGGACGCCCTGCATGACCTTGGAGCAACTTTCGGATTGCACGCGCTGGCGCTCGAAGACGTGCTGCACACGGGCCAGCGCCCGAAAATAGAGCCATTTGACGATCAACTTTTTATCATTATGAGCCTGCCACTGATGGTGGATGACCTCGTTGAGGTGCATCAGGTCAGCCTGTTTGTCGGGGGCAATTACCTTGTCAGCTTCTGTGAGACGGATTTCGCCACGTTTCAACCGATTATCGCGCGGCTACAGTCACGAAGCAGCCGCATTCGGTCGAAGGGCGCGGACTACCTCGCCTATACCTTGCTTGACATTGTTATTGATCACGGCTTCCCTTTGCTTGAGCGCTTCGGTCAGCAGCTTGAAGAAATAGAAGAGCAGATTCTCGAGGCAGCTGATCGCGAAGCCCTGGAGCAGATCCACACAATTAAACGCGAACTGATCCTTTTACGTCGCAGCTTGTGGCCACATCGTGACGTAATCAATCAAATCCTGCGTAATGACGACCAGCAGATACAGCAGGGCACGCTCATCTATCTGCGCGACTGTTACGACCATACGATTCAGATAATGGACTTGCTCGAGACCTATCGTGAAATGTCGAGCAGTATGCTGGACATCTATATGTCCAGTGTCAGCAACCGTATGAATGACGTGATGCGCGTTCTGACGGTGATCGCAACTATTTTTATTCCGCTGACGTTTATTGTTGGAGTTTATGGGATGAACTTCGACCGCACGGCCGGTCCGTGGAGCATGCCGGAGTTGGGCAATCCGTTGGGTTATATCTTCGTGTGGATTGTCATGGTCGTGATCGCCGCAGGGATGGTATTTTTCTTCCGCAGCCGCAAGTGGTTTTAGTAGAAGCGGAAAAAGATAGTTCGTATTACACCGCTACCCGGACCACGGCTGCCGCCAAAACTCCCGAATACTTACGAGCAGCGCAATGGCGATACTGAAATCGAGAACAACTAACGCCAACAGAGCCGGATAGTTATCCATCGCCAGCCTTGAAAGGGTCGCTCCAAGCAGGATCATCGTGATCAGGAAGACATAGAATCGCGGCCGAAATGCCTGCGACAATTGCGGGTCGTCCAGTGTGGCAATCCTGTCCAGGTTCTTGCGGCAAAATCCGCCGAACAGGTATTGCGCCTTGGCGCCGCCGATCAGAAGTCCGGCAGCAACGGCGAGCCACGTCCATGTTTCTCCTGGTTTCAACGCGATTGCCTGTGCAAGCAGGCTCGTGCCCTTCAACAACAGGACAATCGCGCCGCTAAGCCATACGAACCCGGACACAATTCTGAGTTTACTTTTCGATACGGCTAACACGATTTCAGGTGGTTCTCCGAATCCGGTTGGCAGGCTATTTCTGGTGGGACGACTGCCGCATTGCTTGCTTCTGTATTGTATGAGGCTCGATTCGCAGCGGCCGTAGTTAACTCACGCTTCTCATTCCCCACTGCCACCAGGGTCCCAGGTAGCACCTCGTGTTGGCTGCTCCGCCTGCGGCTCATGTCGCTCCAGCATCTGTCGTCGCACAACGCCGCCATAGACGTTACCAAGACCGTCGACCCCGATACCCTCGGCACCGCTGTGTGCGAAATCGCGTGACTCGATGTCTTCCAGGAAGTAGTGGACTTGCCCGGTTTTCGCACTCCCGATGCGGATGCCTTTTTTCCACCCGGGATTTTCGGGTCCCCAGGATTCCGAGTCAGCGACATAAATCGTGTCGGTGTGATCGATGTAGATGCCGCTCGGCCTGCCGAACTGTGTCCACTGGTCGATATAGTTGCCGTCCTGATCCCAGATGATGACGCGGTTATTGTCACGATCAGCGATGAACAGGCGTCCCTGGGTATCGAGTGCAATCGAGTGCGGCGCGCTGAGCTGCAGGTGCCCCTGACCTGTCATCCCGTAGCGGGCAATCAGGGTGCCGTCGGGCGCGAGCTTGCTGAGTCGGGAATGCGGGCCGTTTTTCACGTGGCCTTCGGTCACAAAGAGCGTGCCGTCACGCGCAACCACGACATCGGTCGGCTCGCGGAACATGTCCGGCTCATCACCGGCTAACCCTGGGCGGCCAAGCGTCATCAGGAGCTCACCCTCCGGGCTGAACTTGCGCACGAGATGCCCGCCGGGCGCGTCGCCTCTCCCCGAATCGGTCGTCCACACGTTGCCTTCGAAGTCGATGTGAAATCCATGCGGAAACGCCATCAGGCCTTCACCGAAGGTCCCAAGCTGCTTGCCCGTCCGGGGGTCGAGTTTTACCAGCGGTGGCTCCGGTCGGTCGACGCAGCTATTCGCGTGGCACCGGTGAAAGATGTACAGGACACCGTCAGGGCCGCCTTCCGCCCCGGTGACCGCAGCCCACTCGCCATTGTTACCCGGAGGTGCCTCCCCCCATGGCTCCATACGGGTATACGGATTGGGCCGGTCATTGCTGTGAGCGATGGGACCGTAAACGGCCACGAGTTTCTGCAGGGCATCTTCTAACGGACTGGTGGTGCCTTCGTTGGTGATCGGCCGGTCAATGTTCGGGTTTTGGCGAACGAGGGTCGGTTTTTTTTCCTGTGCGAACGCCATTCCGGTGCCAAGAAACAGAACAACGACTGCGAGCAGCCTGGACATGTGAACCTCCGGTTGTGATTGGACAGGAGATTCTAACCCGTTCATACACAGTACGGCATTTCGCAGGGTTGCCGAATCGGTCCGCCGTCGCTGTAGCAGGTCCACATCTTCGGCCGGCTGAGACACATTATCGAATGGGACCTGCTGTAGTATCGCTGCATGAGCGTTACCGTTGTAGTCATCGTCGCTTACCTGGCACTGTTCGCCGGGATCGGCATTGTTCTCAATCGCAGCAACACCAGCGCATCCGACTGGGCCATCGGCGGCAGCACGCTCGGCATATTCACCCTGGCAGCAGGCGTTGCCGGCACCCGCATCGGCGGCGCCGGGACTTACGGTGTCGCTGGCGACGTCATCACAGGAGGCATCGGCCACCTCTGGTACGGCGTCAATTCTTTTGCCGCACTTTTCCTGGTGGGTCTTTTCTTCGCGATTCCCTACCGCAGGCTAAAGCTGGTCAGTGTTGGCCAGGTTTTCGATCACCGTTTTGGATCCTATCGTTGTCAGTGGCTGACAAGCCTCTGCGTGCAGGCGGAGTACCTGGTCGTCAATATCATCGAGCCCTATGTGATCGGATCGATCATCAGTGGCGTCACCGGCCTGCCATTCGTGGTCGGCGTGTTTATCGGTGGCGCCCTGATTATCCTGTTCACCGTCACCGGCGGTCTGAAGGGCACGGCAATAGCCAATGTCGTGCATTGTTCAGTCATCATTCTTGGTTTGCTCCTCGTCGGTGTCATCGCCATGCAGAACCTGGGTGGATGGACTGCCGTGGTCGAGCAGGCCGATGTAATGCTGGCGGCAACTGGCACAGACGATGTGCGCTGGTGGAGCTTTACTGGCATAGGCTGGGCGACGATTATTGCGCTCTTCATCTCGGCGACCATCCATACGCCGGCAGCCTCCGTGTACGCGAACTATGCGAGTTCCGCAGCCAGGCAGGATTACCTCATTCCGGGATTCTTTCTCGCCGGTGTGATTGCGGCGTTGATGCCGTTGGTCGCAGGATTTATTGGCATTCTCACCATGGCGACCTATGGCTCCGAGAGCGGGTTATCCAGCTACCTGAATATCGCGCAACTGGCGATCGACTCAGGACCGGTGCTGGGCGGCATCGCGTTGGCGGCCGTGCTGGCTGCGGTGATTTCCTCGGGAGCGCCCATACTCCTTGCAAGCGCCACGATGTTCGTTAACGACTGGGTACCCGGCTCGAAGCAATTCAGCAGTGGCAAGAAACTCAAGGCATACAAAACGGTGACTGTGCTCTATGGTACCGGCGCCGCCATCGTCGCCTGGCTGGGCAACATAAGCTCGGTGCTGCAGCTGTTGTTACTGGGATTCGCGATGGTTGTGCCGCCCGCGATCGCTGTGATTTACGTGTTCTATTGGAAAAAGACGACAGAACGTGCGGCATTCTGGGGCATGACGTCAGGATTTGTTGGCGGGTTGACGGTGTGGCTCCTGAATACGCTGTTCGATGGCGCAGAGAATGCCACCGCGAGCGGTTTCGCGCAGTGGTGGCATGAATTGATCACCTGCCTGGGCGAATGGCGTGACCCATCTTTCGTGACTTTATTGCTGCCGCTCGTGCTGATTCCGGTGATATCAGTGCTGGACCCGAAAAAAGATAGAGACGAGGAAATCTGTGAGCGCTTTTACAGAAAGCTGGGTCGCATGCAGAAGAACTTCGACTGGGCATAGACCGCTATGCACTCAAAAAAACAGCGCACCTGTTTGCGGTTAGAAATGTTGCGCATCCCTGATCTTGCAATCATGTGCACTATTCCTCGAATACGATTACTTCAGGCACCCATATCCTGTACCCGATCGAAACGATGATGCTCATCGAGGGCATCAATACTGATCCGGTTTGAAAATATCGAAAACGCAAGATATCCCACCAGCGCATTGGTGCGTGTCATCCAGGATGGCAGAAACTTCGGGCCCGCCAGCTGACCGCTCTCGAACATTGGCGTTAGCGCGATAGCGTCGCTAATTGTCATTCGCCCGGCGAAGAAATATCGGCACAACTCCATGCGCTGGTTTCTGAGCGCCCAGCGAAAAAATGTGTGCACCTCCATCAGGCCGTGCAGATAAACAACGTCTTTTGTGAATGCGCAACCGCCGCTTACAGGAGCCCCCCGAAAAATGCGCATGGTAGAACTGAAGCTTTCTTTCTCGGGTTGGCCGGCCTCGAGAAAAAAGCGGAACACCTCAATGAAATCGGCGCCACCGAGCGCCATGTCGATGCCAATAACGCGCAGCGCGATTCGCGCCATGCGGTCGATGTCGATTGCACCGGTGATCAATTCCGAGAATGTCGCAAGGCCTTCCTGTGGTCCGGTCGTGCGGGGCGCGCCGAGGCCGAAACACGTGATGTTGGGTTGCGACTGACCATTCAGCGCAGTCAGGCTATGTACGAAGGCCTCGTGTTGCAGCAACTGCTCGACGTCGTAGTCGGAAAAGCAGGTGTCGCCGCGCAGCCGGATTCGTGTCGAGCCAGCCGCCGCCTTCGATGCCAGGTTGGGGTCGATGACGACGCGCACCGTATCCGTCGGAAATACATCGTCAAGCCCCGCCTCCAGTTCATCCTTGACCGTTCTTGCGGGAACGCAATAGTCCGCTTCGTGCAGGTGGGTTGCCTCGAAGAATTGTGCACTTTGTTCGAGAAAGTATTTCGCCGCCTCGAGGTTGCTGACCTTGCCGTCTGATAACGGATCATCGGGACTGCCGTACAGGGAGCGGCTGGCATCGACCATCGCCTTGGTACCAACGTTCGACAGCAGCTCGCAGAGCAGCAGGTATGAATGGGCGGTTTTGCGGAGATAGTCGGCTATCGGGTCGTCGAAATTTTCCAGCGTCTTGGCCGACCGCGCGAGCGACCGGGCTGGCGCGTCCAGGTCGTCGGCGCCGGGGTAATCGACCTTGGGCAGACGCGGTTTGCCGCGTTCCCAGTCGCCAAGGAAACTGCTCATCGTTTCGGCAGGCCAACTGAGGCGACTCAACACCTTTATACCTTTGGCCGCATCGACAATTGCGTGATCCAATTCGATGTGTTTATCGAGTTTCATTGCAAGTCACAGATACTGGAGCCCCGGCCGAGTGTACAGGACTGTCCGTTGAACGGATTCTTTTGGCAGTGGAGACATTGAAACCGAAACGGCCTCACTCGAGGCCCGCAATTTCCCAGGTAGGGTGGGGCCACCGTGAGTTCTGCTCCCTCACGACTGTGAAAACAGGGACATGAGTTGGGACGCGTCCAGCACACGGCGTCTGCGCAGACGCCCAAACCGGGATTGCCGGCAATTTTCCACAGAAACCCCTGACATCTCCCGCTGGTGTTCTGCGTCAATTGAGCTAATATTGCGGTGGGCATCGATTGGCATGGGCGACCAGGCCAACGGTTTTGAAGCGCTTGGGATCAAATATCAATATCAGGCAGGGCATGTATGCTTTCGCAGCGATTATTCGTGCGCCAAAGTTTCTTGCCGTTCGCCTGCCGCTTGCCGTCGAATGACAGGCTCGACGCCGCATTGCGGGTTTGTACGGGAAACAGACTAATGAATAGAGATACGGCAGTTCTCGCGGGCACCTTACTGGCCCTGGTTCTCACCGGCTGCGATGGTGGCGGTGGTGGTGGCGGAGGAGGAGTCCCGGCTGACTCCTGCTGAGCCTTCGCTTCCAAGCCAGCCCGCAACCGGGACGATCAACTCGGGAAGCGTGCTGACCGTTGCAGGGCGCGCCGTTAACGCCGCGCTCCAGTCAGGCAGTTTCGGCGACATAGCGGATTTCGTCGGCCTGACATCGGTGGTCTCGAGCGAACCGAGTAACCTCGGGTCGGGCATCATCGCGAAACCTGGCGCATCGAACGGCTGGTCGCAGGTGCCACTTGGGCCAGAGACTACGCGATGCGATATAGACGGTTCAGTAACCGTTGTTGGCGATATCGCGAATCCGTTGACGGTAACCGAGGGCGACTTCCTCGATTATGAATGGGATAACTGCAACGACGGATCAGGCCAGGTTGTAGACGGTTTTATTGGCATGACGTTTACTGATTTCGAAGGTAACCTGCTCTCCGGACGGATACTATTGGGTATTGCGCTGGATCTGGAAGCCTTTCGAGTTACCGAAAGCGCGGAATTCAACCTCACGGATGGCGGGATGGCCCTTACCATCGACTCCCGTACCCAACCAAATACGATTGTAACAACGCGCGGCAGCTCATTAGTTGTCACCAACAGCACGGGCACGGAAACACTGACCAATTTTGCCAGTACGGTGACCGAGAACACGAGCGTGGCGCCGAGCAGTTTCACAACTGATGCGACGGGAACAGTTTCCAGCACGCTGTTCGGTGGTTCGGTCAACTACCAGATGCCGGCCGCATTCGCGTCTACCGGTGAAGAATATCCCTACGCCGGTGAAATGGTGGTGACGGGCACCAGCAACGCAAGAATTCGGATCATTGCGCTGAACGCGGTGAGCGTAAGGGTCCAGGCAGACTACGACGGCGACGGCGCGCCTGATGCGACAATCGATACGACATGGGCGGCGCTTATTGCTGGCTAGTGCCTGTTTGCATTGAGCCACGACCTGTTTTCAAGACGTGGAATACCGCGCTCGAGTTTCGCGCGCGTTCTGCAACCAGGCAACCTGTAGTCGGCAATTTGACGCCGTCGTTGCCGCAGCGAATAATATGCAGTTGCGATAATTCGAATAACAAAGGGGAAGATTGGTATGTCTGATGAAAGGGAAACAGGTCGTCGTGAGGTCCTGAAATCCGGCCTTGCGCTGGGAGGAATTGCGGCTACAGCCGGCATGCCATTCTGGTCGAAGCTGGCGTTGGCGCAAGGCGAAGATCTCGTACCGTTTACAGATGTGCCCGAGGGCTACGCGGTGGCACCGAAGGCGGCTGACACAACTCACTTCCTTGATACACGCTATATCGATTCTTTCTATACATCGAATGATGACTTCTATGTCGTCCAGCACTATGGCCAGCCGAAGATATCTGCAGACGACTACCGGTTGCGCATCACCGGCCTCGTGGATCGCCCACTCGAATTCACGCTGGCTGAGCTCAAGAGCAGGCCTAAAGTCGAAATTGACGCCGGTTTCGAATGTGGCGGCAACGTACACAATGTATTCCACGGTTTGATTGGCAATGCGAAGTGGGGTGGCGTTCGCCTAAGCGACGTGTTGAGAGATGCGGGGGTTGAAGACGCTGGTATCGAGGTCGTTTTCTACGGTGCGGATATGGGTGCCGAGAATATTCGTGCCACCGACGTCGAACAGGCGTTCGCCCGCAGCATGCACATAGATGATGCTATGCGCTCCGAAGTCATGATTGCCTACGAAATGAACGGCGTTCCATTGCCTTCATATCACGGCGCGCCGGTACGCCTGATCGTGCCCGGCTGGTATGGCATAGCAAACGTCAAATGGCTGGAACACATTCACGTACAGGACCGCCGCTATATGGGTCGGTTCATGGCGCGGGACTACGTGACGCTGAGCCGGATCGATGTTGGCGGCGTTGAACGCTGGGACGAGCGTTCGGTCACGAGGATCCAGCTCAAATCGTCCGTCATTCGCGTGACGCGCCGGGACGGTGGCCATCGTGTTACCGGCTTCGTGCTGAACGACGGAACGCCGCTCAAGTCGATTGAAATCAAGATCGACGACGGTCCGTGGCGATCAGCGCAGATCGATCCCGATTCGTCACAGTATTCCTGGAAACTGTTCTATCTCGATTGGGATGATGCGACCCCCGGTGAGCACACGCTCGTTTCGCGCGTAACAGACATCAACGGTCAGGTTCAGGCGACTGCAGACGAGATGCCGGAGAAACCATCCCGCTGGGAGAACTACGCGCAGTTTCCGCGAACGGTGATGATCTCGTAGATTCGCTACGGGAGTGGGCGGACGCGACGGGCTGGTGGTGACGAACTAACGCGGCCGCGCACCTCGCAGGCCCAGTAGAACCGCGTCTATCAGATCGAGCGGAATGCTGATTCGAATTTTCCGAATCAGCGCGGCGCGGATTCTTCGTTTCGAGACCGTGTGCGCCCGTTCGTCGAGATCCTGTAATTTTTCCGCATACTCCCCGGCACGGGATTGCAGATCCGCGGCATTAACCACTTCATCGAAGAATCCCGCGCTTAGGGCGGATTCGACATTGAAATATTCCGACAGAGTAACCGCCCGTTGATACGCGGATGGGTTCAGGCGATGACGCAACACGGCCGCGGCAACACGCGGCATGGTCAGGCCGATGGCCACTTCGTTGGCCGCAATCTTGAAATCACCGCGGCTGCCGATCACATAGTCAGCCGACAGCATCAGGAAGACGCCCATCGCCAGTGAGTGGCCGTTGCAGGCAGCGATGACGGGATGAGGATAAGACAGGACCCGGGCGGTCAGGGCGTATCCCGCGCCGAGCATGCGCAGAGCATTGATGCCTCCGCGCTTCATTACGTTGAGATCGAAGCCGGCCGAGAACACCGACTCCCGGCCAGTAATAATCACGATCGCGCCGTCGGACTCGGCCCGATCGAGCGCCTGATAAATCTCGCGCAAGACTTGCGGCGACAATGCGTTTCGCTTGCCATCGTCTATACGAATGATTGCAACCTGGTTTTGCAATGTGTACCGGACAGTTTCGATCGTCTTAAGGCTCCGTCTCAGTTTTCGATTGACCTGCAGTATATGGCCATTTCTAACGCCGCGATGTAATCAAATAAATCGGGGTCGAACCGCGGTTTGCGGCAGGCACGCGTATCAGGGTCGCTGCTTAGGCGGTCGCCCTGACCTGCCTGGTCGCACCGGACGACCAAGCATCGTTTGTATCCTGTCTTTGAAGTTGTCGTCGCCCATTATCTGGCAAGCGTTGGTCGTATCTCGGACCAGCTTAAGTAACTCGGGCGCGATTTCGTCCGCAAACAAGGCTCGATAGGCCGTCAGACGCTCCTCGTGCCTGGTTGCCAAGGACTGATAAACGGGATGTACCGTCAGCAACGTGTCCGGTCTGCCCACCGCGTTATGGCGGTAGCTCGAGTATGGATACTCATCCGGTAGCGTGACCATGCCGGCGCGCACCGGATTGAGTTCTATATAGCGGTAACAAGTTAATAGGTGGAGATCATCCTGAATCAGGCTTGCTTTGTAGCGACCTTGCCACAACGTGCCGGTTCGGTTGTACTGTCGATTCAGCTTCTGCACATAGCCCCGCCCCATCGCCTGCATGAGCAACGGAAGCGAATGTTCGGTGCCTGGCGTGATCAGAAGATGAGTGTAATTCGTCATCAATACGTAGGCGTGAATCGAACATTCGTAACGGTCAGCGGCGGCACGCAGAGTTTTGAGATAGAGTTGATAATCTCGGGCTCTAAAAAACACCGGCTGGCGATCTACGCCGCGCTGGATGACGTGTTGCGGCATATTCGGGATAAAGTAGCGAGGCTGACGTGGCATTTTTCTAGGTGGTTAGATTACCCATCCAGTAAAACGCCCACAGCAGCAATACGCCAGCCTGAAAAATCGCGGTTCGACCCCAATTCTTCCAAACTGCGGTTCGACCCCTATTATTGAAAACCCAAGATCACACGCGCGACCTTCGAGGCTTACTTTGCCGGCGGCTTCGGGATCAAAACCGGCGTGCTCCGCTTGTATTCCTCGTAATCGTCCTGCCCGCCCCAGCGCTTGTCGGCCTTTGCTTCCAGCAGCGGGATGCCACTGACCCTGGTCAGCAGAACCGTGACAAACACCGGCGAGATCAGTGTGGCCCACTGCCAGCCCTGTAGCACCGGCACCGCCACGATCGCCATGCCCGTCCACAGCAAGATCTCGCCGAAATAATTCGGATGGCGCGACCAGGCCCACAGGCCTGAGTTGATGAACTTCCCTGCGTTGTTCGGATCACTCTTGAAATTCGACTTCTGCCGGTCCGAGACGATCTCGATGAGCATGCCGATCGACCAGACCGCGATGCCGGCGATGCCCACTGCCCCGAGCGGCTCGCGCACACCGCCGGTGATTACGGCCAGCGCGGCCGCCGCGGTCAGCAGCACCCACAGGCCCTGTATGGTCCATGCCATGCAGAACCGCAATGGCCGATTCTTGATCTGGTCGAAGCGGCTGTCTTTGCCGTCGCGGGAGATACGCAGGAACAAAAAGCTCGCGAGCCGCACCGACCAGATCATGACCATCCCCGCAACCAGCGTCGCACGCAGGTCGAGATTGCCAGACAGGAGCACGGCAACGACGGTCACGGTGATGTAGGTGATGCCACCGGTCAGGTCGTAGTAGCGCTCCGTTTTTGTCAGCGCCGCGGGGATGAAGGCCAGCCAGTTGACTGCGAACGCCAGCGCACCGCACAGCGCAAATACCGGCATAGCGTTGACACGATCGCCACCGTCGCTGCCCGCCCATGAAATGAGCGCACCTAACACGATTGCGATGGCGATTGCGGCTATTGTCTGTGCATTATTGCGCTCAGCCATATTGGCTTCTCCTGGATGTGGGTATTGCTATGCAAAACCTGTGCGGGCGTGAAACGCCAGCAATATTACTCGCGGTCAGGTATTTCTCTCTGTCGCATCGGCATAGTATCGATCAGCGCGTAGATATCCGTCATCGCGGTCGCTGTATCCCGCGATAACTTCACGGAACCGTCCTTGCCTATCAGTCTCAGGGCGAATGATCCGCGGCGAATTCCCAAAGCCGCGCGTGCGGTGGCGGCTTCCTCCGTCGTCAGTCGTCTGTCAGCAGCTGTAGACTCCGCATTATCGAGCAGCGTCACAAGTACCATGTCGCGTTCCGCGAATTCCTCGGCCGATAGTGCCAGTGCGTTTTGCTGTTCTCTCAGGTTCTCGTCATCGGCGGTCGGTGCGCTGACGACGAGTACGCGGTTCTTCCACTGGTATTGCTCAAGCGTGAAAGATGTCTCCGCCGAATAGACGTTTACGCTGGCCAGCTGCAATTCAAAAGGGCCATCTTGATTGTCATAGATCATCAGACCCATGCCCGTAATCCCTCCGGGGTCGAGCACGGGTCCATCCAGCTGATACCCGCGGTATTTTGGAATGAAACTGGAGAAGGGAATGTTGACCAGGCCCCACGTGCCATCGTGAGCTTCGAAATCAGCCCAGTAACTGACCTGCCTGCCACGCCACTGTGCGGCGGTCGCGAGTCGCCAGGTGTAGCGACGGCCATCGCCCTTTACCCGCAATTGAATTCCAGCGTAATTCGACAAGTCGAGCTGCATGGGTTTCGTACGGATCGAACTGAATCCACCTCCGTCCGTATTCGTGCGACCAGTGAATCTGAGAGCGCCTTGTTCTTCTTCGAAAGCGCCCTCGCTACGTCCACCCATAACGTTATCGTTGACCACGTACCAGCTCAGGTCGGAACTGAGCGAGGCCAGGTCGGTGAGAATGACGTCTCCCTCGGACCGAGAACCGGAGGCGTCGAGTTGTGGGCCGTTGTAAGTCATCAACAATAATCCAAAAAATAGCGAAATAGTTCTCACGTCAATACCCCGATTCATGATCCTGGTAGTGAGATGGCTGCAAGATTGTGGGTTTGTTCTGCCGAACGCTCCCTCCGAAATCCTGATCAGCGGCAGTAGTGCACCAATACGTGTTTCGGTTGATGAAGCAGCATGTACCACTGCCAACTGAGCGATGCAAAGCTGCAATTGCGCATTGGAATGAGCCTGCCAGTCGCGGAAATCATGCAAACGACTAACGCTTCTGCGCGCATCACCCCCATTACGGTAGTCAATCTACCAGAAGATTACCGGCAATCGATGAGTCAGATAAGGTGTTGGACTCAAGGGATACAACTTGTTACACGCGGCAGAGTCGAATAAGACGAAGTCCGAAAACTCGCCGACTAAACAACCTGGTACCTGCATCGGGACTTAAAACACGATCCCGCACCGTAGCTCACGGGATCTACCGGGCGACAAAATGGCTGACAACTGTGTCGAATCCGTCGTTCAGCAAACACAGAGCACAGTGACCTGCCTAGTTGCGCAAAGACTGTACGGCAGATTCCAGCTCTGCGAAGTCAATAATTCCTCCGTGTATCGGCACGACTCGGTCGACGTTCAGGCCATTTTCCTGAATATTGTCCAACAGGTTTGGCGAGAACAGCTGCGGTGTCGTTCGGCCTGGATTGTATAAGTCGGCTTCAATGAGTAGTCGTTGTTCCGGTACATAGGCAATCAACATTGACCTTGAATGCAGACTGCCGACGACGTGATAGAGCTCGACCGTCATTGAATCGTCTTCGTAAGTCGCTTTCTCGTCAACGACTTCGATTTCGATGGCCCGGGGCGCCCGTGACAGCGTATCGGGCACAAGCGTGCTCGGTTGTTCCGCCATCCGTCGATAGAAGGACTCATTCGCCGCCTGGGTTATCACCGTGAGTCCCTCGGACACGGCAGTGCGCAAGCCGCCCGAATGATCAAAGTGATGATGCGTGTTGATCACGTGCGTGAGCGGTTTTCCCGGAACCAGCTCTCTTGCTACGGCGATAACAGCGAGGGCTCGATTCTCGTTGGGCGCTTCCAGTAGCATCAGGTGATCGCTGAATTCGAACAAAACGCTGTGGTGTGACTGACCGGCGAGGAACCAGACGCCGTCGCCCAGTTGCTCCACTGTAACCTGGGCCGGCGGCGTGTCGGCAATCGGCGCTGCAGCAATCACCTCAGGTGGCGCACTCGCATCGTCAACCGGCATGTTCAGGTTCTGCACCGTCGCCTGGAGCCTGAAAACATGGAATTCGTCAAGTGACTGGCTGAAAACCGAAGGCAGCATCAGGTCGCCGACGGTTACGTAGTCTGAAAATTCGGTTTTGCGAACGACGTCACGCAGATAGAAATGGTGATCCGTGGAACGGATATAGGCGGGCAATTTGGTGGAAGAATCAATCGCGAGCGTGAATGCCTTGCCCGATTCAGTCGTGACGTCCGCCAGCGTAAGTCCGTTTTCGTCGCGAACATTGGCGACAGCTGCCATATTCAATAGTGCTGCTCGTAGCAGTGGCAAAGGATGGTGGTAATACGAGGAGCGGCGGTCCGCTGCAACATCGTCGTGTGCACGTCGCGCGCTTCCATCCGCCCCGATGTCGTAGGCCACATCGCCGTCAATGCCGGAGATCAGCCGCATGGGATCTCGCCCGCGAAAGTAGTCGAACAATGGCGTCCGCGTGAGCGCTGTTCGGCTGCTGTTATTCGCCAGATCGGCGGCGAGCCTGTAGTCCGAAATGTCGAATTCCATCGTCGCCGATTCCGGGGTCAGGTCCTGGCCCAGGTTCAGCATGCGGCCTGCCGCCTCCATCGTCAGCGTGTTCACCGCCGCAATTGCAGTCCTGCCGCCAAGTGCGGTTGCGGCGTCCTCAATAAACTGTTGTTCAACCGATACCGGCGACTTTGCGCAGGACGCCAACATTACGACAAAAACTGTCAGGATCACTTTTCTGAATATCATCGTTGTTCTCCATAAGAAATCTGCATGCAGGTTCAGCAAGCGCCATCCGCTGTCTGAAAAGACACCCACTCGCTGTCCAGCCCGCTAATCTAATTAACGGTTACTCGTTCCGGTCTTGCCGGACCCTTGAGCCACATGCCAGGTCTTTCACCGGTTAGCGCGCCCGACCGGATGACAAAACTGCCATTGATCATCACGTGATGAATCCCGGTCGGATAGCGATGCGGGTCGACATAGGTTGCTTCGTCCTGAATGGTTTCCGGGTCAAAGACGACCAGGTCTGCATAGGCACCTTCAGCAATCCGGCCACGCTCTTTCTGGTTGTATTGGTCCGCGGGCATTGAGGTCATCTTCCGAATGGCCTCTTCGAGTGTTAGAACTCCAAGTTCCCTTACATATCTCCCAAGGACTCGCGGAAACGCGCCATAACTCCTTGGATGCGGGAAGCCGTCTCCATAACTGACAGGGTCGCCGTCCGTTTCAATCATCGCGAGCGGGTGCTGCAAGATACGAATGACGTCATCTTCATGCATCGCGTGAAATATGACGGAAAAGCCTCCCACTAACTGGAGTTCGATGATCAGGTCTATGCCTGTTTCAAGATCATTGGGCAGGCCACGATCCGCTGCCAGATCCGAGAGTCGTTTGCCGTTATAGGATTCATCGGAATAAAGCACGCGAAACTGAATTCGACTCAGATCACTGCCCGTTCGATCATTCATGATGATTTCCCGCATTTCCTCACGGATAATTTGCTGCTGCTCGGGATCGGCGATGCGTTTCGCGAAGTCATCCGCTCCTCCGGCCATCGCCCATTGCGGAAAGAGAACGACCGACCGCGTGCTCGAGGCTGTGTACGGATAAAGGTCATGCGTAATATCAACTCCGGACGCTCTTGCCTCATCGATCATGGCCAGTGTTTGCTCGGACCAACCCCACTGATTGACGCCAACCGCCTTGTGATGATTGATATGCGCAGGGATGTTCGCCTCCGTCGCAATCCGAATCGTTTCATTGACGGAGTCAATCAGGCCAGTGGCTTCATTGCGCATATGCGTGACATATATTCCACCGTACTGCGAGGCCACTTTGGCCAGCTCTATGACTTCCTCGGTTTCTGCATAATTCGCAGGGACGTATAACAATCCCGTCGACAAGCCCAGCGCGCCCTGCTGCATCGATTCTTCAACGTAGTCTCGCATCGCCTGCAGCTCGTCGTGGTCCGGAGCGCGGTTTTCCATGCCGAGCACCTGCATCCTCGTCCAGGTATGACCCGCAAAAAACCCAACATTCGGCGCAACGTCGAGTGACGACGCATATTCATCGAGCGGCCACGGCTGATCGCCGCTGTGAAGGCTTGCGATCAGCGTCGTAATGCCCTGGCGAGTAAAGTTTTCCGCGAGTGGATGTTCATGAATCGATGTCTCGATGTGCGCGTGATTATCGATGAATCCCGGCGACACGACGAGGCCGGAAACATCGACAGTGATGTCAGCATCCTCAGAACTCAGGCCTTCAGAATTGATCGCGATGATTCGATCGCCCTTGATACCGACGTCGCCGGGAAACACCGGATTGCCGAGACCATCGACAATAGTGCCGCCCGAGAAAATGACATCGAATGGCTTGCCGGAGTCACTTTCGGACGCGTCCGGCGCCTCCCGTGACTCGCAGGCTGTCAGGGAGATCGCGGCGACAAACAAGGCCAGCATGCGCACGATATTACGACCACCTGCCTGGCGATTCGTCGCAGTACCCGGTATTTGGAACAATCGACCCATAGAGTCAAATGTACATCGATTTTACCGCCGGCGAAATCAATCATGCGCCGATCAGGCCGGTTTACAAGATAAAGGTGTCTGCAAGAAAAGGTGTCAGAAACAAATCTGATGCCCTGGTTCTGAATCTTGATGTTGGCTCGTCCACCGACATCGAATGGTATCGGTAACGGTAACGTCAGCACTTTACGTCGTATTGCCGCAGCTCAAGAAACGATGCGGCGATGTCGGTGACCTCGAGCGTGAACTACGCAACGATTGGGTTGGCATTGCCTGCCGGACAAACGGTCCTGCGCTTCTGTTCCTCCAAAAATGCTTCGAGAATAGTTCCGACGCCCTTTCCTATGCGTCTGACCAGGCTTTCTTCAGCCAGGTCGCAACCTCCTTGTTCACATCCCCGACTTTTTCGAGTCGTACCCGGTGGCTGACCATCGTGTTGAAGCTGCCGGATGCCTCTAGACGGCCTTTTGCCGGCGTGCCTTTCATATTCAACCCCAGGTCGACGCGCGTTTTGGTTGACGGTTGAATAATGGCGAACTGCTTCGAGCGGCGCAGGCTGACGTAGGCCTTCTTTGGGGCGATCTCGACATCGCCGCAGCTCTTTGCGGCCTTGATCAGTGCATCGTAAACAGGCCTCAAGCCTTCTTTTGCGCCGGAATATTGTGCGGCCACCAGGTCCGTGTCCGCGCTACCGGCATCGCTCTTAAGTGTTTTGTGGGCGACGAGATTGGCAAAGCCATGCGTCATGCCGTGATCGGATTTCAGGATCTTGACGATCTCGCCATGCTTGCCAGCGCCAGTCTTCTTCGCGATCGCGATCCATTGCTCCAGCCTCTTGCCGGTTTTCTCCTTCATGTTGGCGATCATCGTGTTCGTCATTTCTTCCGGTGACTTGGGCATCATTTTTCTCCCTGTTATTCCTTGCGACCGAGCGGCCATTTATCCGCACGCATCGATTTCGGTGTGAACGGCGCCATAAGGCGGAACATTGCCAACATCATTCGAGCGCCAATAGTTACTTTGCCAGTTTCGATATACGCTTTAAAGTTCCGCGTGATGAACTGTGAGCCATCCGCCATCGATTTCTCGCTTTTCGAAGCAACAGGGATCTGCTCGGTCACGAGCGTGAATTCAGTGCCGCCGTCTTTCTCCTTCAGCAGGTAGGTTACTTTAGAAGCAGGATCATCAAGCGATGTCAGCCGGAAAGAAGTAACGAGTCGACGCGGCGCCTCCATCTCGAGAATCTCGCCGACCACGGCAACAGTCTTGCCATCACTCGACACCACCCGATAAGCGTTGCCGGGAGCCATGGCTTTCGTGTCCCAGCGTGAGTTCCAGAAGAACGGGCGCGGTGAGGATGTATTGACCAGCTCCGACCAAACGGTCTCGATCGGCGCGTTCACGAGCACTTTGTAATAGGCTCGTTCTGCATATTTCTCGTCGTCTGTCATCTGGCTCTCTTCTTCGTTTTGCTGATTTCTTTCTGCGCGCGGATCTCGGCCGCATACTTCAGTTTCGTGAGGTTGCCGCTCCAGTAGGCGCTGTACTCCGTCGTCCAGCGGTCGTAGATCATTTGTACGGGCACAGCATTGAAGTAGAGCCGGCGGGTGCGTCCGGTCTTTTCCGAGACGAGGAGGCCGGACTGTTCAAGGACGCGCAGGTGCTTCATGACGGCGATGCGGCTCACATCGAACTCATTCGCGAGCGCCCCCACCGCGATGCCGGGACATTCCTTCACGATATCCAGCATCCGCCGGCGACTCTCGCTGGCCAGCGCCTGGAAAACGGCATCCATATCACGGTTATCTAACATGTAACCAAATGGTTACGTATTTGGTGTGATCTGTCAAGTCATCGTTCCGGCTACCCTGGTCCAGTTCCCTTGCATCTTGCGGGGCGAAAATGATGATTCCAATCGAAGATCTCAGGTTTCATGGTTGGTCATCCCTTGCAGCATTTCCATCACGTTGAGGGCAGTGTGTACCTGCCCGGCAAGCACGTGCTGCGCAAGAATTCGGACTGGTCTCTGCCCACTATCGTTTTCTTCAGCGCCGTAGCCTGCGTGCGTTTCAGTGGGTGATTGACTAGTATTCGTCCGGCATTCCAGATTTTTATTCGAGAGTCGGGTAGTTGAGGAGAGTCACATGAAAGTGCGAAGCGCGACAATGTTGTTTGCTGTTTTCTGTAGCGCCCATGCGATGGCACTCGACCCCGAAGCCTGTAATGTTGCGGCGAAGAACATTGACGATCGTATCGCTGCTGGCAATCACCCGGCTCAGAATGTTGCCATTGCAACTCAAGCGCGCGACGGGATCCTACAGTCCTGTTCTTTTCTCGATGAAGCTACGCTCGCAAATATGCTACAGGGGCTGGACATGCTCCTGCCTGGCGCCAATGGCGGAACCGCAACGCCGGAAAAAAGCGCTGCCGATCGGGAAGCCGAACGCGAGAAACAACGTGCCGAGGCGGCAGCACGAAGCGCGGAGCGTGACAAGCGACGCGCTGAAGTGCGCGCCCGCGAAGAGGCCGAGCAAAACCTGGTCAGCAATATCGTGAGAAAACCACCCACAGGTCGTTCCGTAAAAGTCCAATTCATGAGCCGCACTGATTCAATGTGGGGTGCTTCTATCGTTGATTGGGATGTCTATGAGAACAAAGCACGACTGCTTTACGAGACCACGCCTTCACGGGAGCAGGGAAGGCTTCCCGAGGCAGCACGACATTTTTACGTCGTGGAGTTCGATGTGAATGACAACATTGTTCAACACCATATTACCCAGACCAGGATTGGACGAACGGTAACAGCCGGATTAGTGCGCGGCAGCGATGAAATTATCCTGCAGTGGCACGAAGGCAAACCGGCTGAATCAACCCTTGAACGCTGGTCGATATCAAATAAGAAAATGCTATCCCGTTCACCAGCGCCGAGATTCCAGGGAGTAAAATGGATTTCGGATTTTGACCTGGACTTTAAACTCGTCACTGCCCGCGGTGATCTGCTGTACGCAGCAAGTATTCCGTTGGAATCAGGCCCCAACCCGAAATCGGCAGTGACGTGGCTGCTGGCATCGCCAAGTGGCGAGGTACGCGATCAGGGACATATCGAGCACGACGATGAGACGATTGCTACTTCCAATTGGTTTCATAGTGCCAATGGTGGTGCAGGGTTGGTGCTCGACGTAACAAGCATCGGGGAAAACGGTATTGAAAGTCAGCTAAAGACGGAGACAATTCAGTTCGGTAGCGCAGACGTTCGCCCCGTGGTCTTCTCCGAACGACGCCTTTACGTTGTCGGTGGAACAGAAACAGGCACCCAGCTTCCTGCCGTCGAACGCAGGCTCATGTGGCTGGGGCTCGAGAACGTGGACCAGTCGTTCATGCTTAGCGGCGATTCGACGCGTCTTATGAACGAAGCGGAAGGCGAATACCGGGTTCGTGACAGCGCCGTCAGTCACGCGGTTGCGGGACGCAATCGCGTGGTCGTAGCACCAATCGACGGTGGTCACGCGGTATTGATTACGAACAGTCATTCGGATAATAGCTTTCCCCCAACGAAGGGATTGTGGTTGCAGGAATTCTCAGAGGGAGAGGCACGTCGCGACACCTACCTGAACCCTGATGCCCAACATCTCGGTTCACAGTTCAAAATGCTGGCAAGTGATGGGCGCGGCGATCTCTATATCGCAAGTGGCAATCACGTTTTGCGCCTGAACGAAGGACGCGAGCTAGTGGGCTACGCCGAGTCCGGTGCAATCGATGCGGATGTTAAAGCGATCGCTGCCAGTGGCGACAGTGTCTGGTTTTTTGGTGATGATCGTGGCGGCGCATCGATGCAAAAGGTTTGGGTGGAGAGAATCCAGTTTTGACGTTATTGCGTTATAGGAAAAGGACTCTCAACCTTTACCGACCCGCTTATCACTCCTGCGGCCTTTGTTCCTCTGCCTCTTCTTCCGCTTTGGTTGCATCCAGGTATTTCTGCTGATCACCGTAGTAGTCGTCAAGGGCATGTTCGGATGACAACGGACTCAGGTAGTGCACCGCGGTAAGCCCTTTTCTGTTCATTGCCAGGCCAACCAGGCACGCTTTGATGATATGGGCACTGTTAAGTGTGGACTGATAAGTTGGGTCCAGTGCCGGATGCAGCTCAACGAGGTCGAAACCAACCACGTTGGTCTCGGCGCACAGGCGGCGCACGATGGTAATGGCTTCGCGCATGTTGATTCCGCCAGGCACGGGTGTGCCGGTTGCAACCGTAAAGGCAGGATCGAGTACATCGATGTCGAATGAGATGTGAATCTTGCGCCCCTCTTCACTGGCTTCGGCAACGACGCGCTCAATGACCGCGTCCCAGCCCCGCACTTCCACTTCGGCCATGTTGTGATAGCGCATGCCGATTTCCCGCATCCATTTGAATGCGGTCGCGTCGAGTCCGGATGACCGCAGCCCGACCTGGATGTAATCGGCACCGCGCACGTGACCTTCATTGATCAGGCGATAAACCGGGTAGCCGTGATTAATCAGGTGAGGCTGATCACCCCACCAGGCATCGTAGTGCGAATCGAAATGGATGACGGAAACGTTTTCCTTGCCATAGACATCCGCGAGGCCCGCGACGTTGGGGTATTCCAGGGAGTGATCGCCGCCGACGATCATCGGTATCGCACCGGTCGCTGCAATCTCGCGAACAGTTTCGCGTACGTGTTGCATGGAGCGTTCCGTGCTGTCGTTGTCCACCGCGACATCGCCATAGTCCACGATGTTGAGCTCCTCGGACGCATTGACCAGCGCATACTGGTCCATTCCCCGCAAAGGTCGGCTGAATCGACGCAGGTCCGTAGTGGCCTGCTTACCCGAGTCACGCCAACCGGAGCCCATGTTCAGTGGGGCACCGAGGATGGCGACATCGACTTCCGCGGCGACGAGGTCTTCCATCGTCAGTGCAAGGGGGTATCCGCCAAATGTCGGCGGGCCACCGGAGCCGTCGTAGCGGCCTAATGGGACCGGGCCTGCCTCCCGCGCGGGATCCATGGATCGCGGTCGTTTCAGGCGCCACGCGTTGAATTCCGGCGACTCGGTATTGAAGGGAATGTTGGGTAAATCGCGTCCTTCGACGTAGCCGTATGCCGAATACACTTCCTGCATCGCGTTAACCCAGACTTTCACGGCCTCCGGCGAGCGTTCTTCGAGCGCTTTGACCGTATCCTCGGGTCCGCCGGCATACCGCCTCGCGTCGCCGCTTTTCAGAAACTCGATTTCCCCTGGTGTCAGTAGAGCAAGCTTCGGCGCCACGCTGTCGGGCAGCTCAATCGGCGGATCGTCTTTCTCCCTGGGGTCTTCGGTTGTAAACGGATACGCTTGCTCGCCGACGACGTGTTCCGGAGTCTGAACGGGTTCATCCTGTGCCTGAGAAAGCGGGGCAACCAGGAATATGCTTAAGAGCAGTACAGCCCGAATATCAAATGAATCGAAGGTCATCGCGAAATTCCAGTTGAGGTCGGCGCGGCGCACGTCATCGTTGCCCATGATCGAGTGCCAGCGGATGAACGTAGTCAGGGTCGAGTCCGGCCTTGCGCACTGCAATGCCAGCCAGGCAGGCGTTGACTACCGCGTTCGAATGCATCACCGACAGCCTGGAGACATCCAGCATCGGCGCCAGGTCGGTGATTTCGAATCCAACAATATTTTTTGCTGCGCATACCTGGCGAATGGCCCGGGTGACCTGCTCGATACGCAAGCCATTGGTCGTCGCTCGACCTGCTGCCACCATATCGGCGGGGTCAACTGCGCTGACATCGATGGAAACAAAAAAGTCATCAGGACCTTTGTTGACCTCCCGCAACATCCGTTTCAGGACATTCTCGAATCCGCGTTTCCGGATTTCCGCCATCGTGTGGTAGCGCACCCCGTTATCGCGCAGCCACTGCAGCGTGTCGACATCTACCGCCGGCCCGCGCAAGCCCACCTGCACGGTTTCGCTGCCCTCCACGATGTTTTGGTCCAGAAGACGAAAGAGCGCCTGGCGGTCGGATATCGTGTGGTCGCCGAAACGTTCGGTATCTGGATGGGCGCTGAAGTGCAGTAATCCAAACGATCCTGCACCGTGCGCGCGGGCAACGCCCTTGACGCCCGGGTATAGCATCGACGTATCACCCCCGACGATCATCGGGATTGTGCCAGTGCCCGCCGTCTCGGCAACCATGTCGGTGACATGATCGATGGTCCTTTCGACGCTCATATTGTCGATGGCGAAATCACCGTAGTCGACCACAGACAACGCCTCGAGGGGCTTGACCAGGGACTGAATGTCCGCCGTTGCAATGGTGTCCATCGAACGCATCGCGTCCGGGCCCGCCCAGGCGTCGCGCCGGCCGCTGCTCATATTGCTCGGCACGCCGATTATCGCAACATCCACATTTCCGGCGACGAGATCTTCAGGCCAGACGGCAACCCTGGCGCCGCCAAACGTCGGCACACCGGACTTCGGATAAAGGTATCGATGCACACTGAAGGGTCCCGGCTCACGCTTGAAATCACGCAGCGGCGCCGGCGTCGGAATGCCGGTGTGGTTAAAACCGCTGGAGTCGAGATTGAGTGGTGCCGCGCCCATGTCGCGTTTCGGATCGTAGGCCATTTGCGCAGCCAGCGACATCAGGTCGTCCACGAACGTTCGCAGGCTGTCTGCATCGCGCGTAGAGAGTTCGTGTTCCAGCTGACGCTGTGGAATAAAATCGAGTGCCGCACCTGAGGTAACGAACTCGGATTGCTCATTCGTCAGTTCACTTACTGCAACACGCAGTTCGTCCGGAACAGCCCATTGTGCCAGTGCGCTTTCGCGGGAAGACAACAGCAAAGCCAGTAAGAGTGTGACCACGGCATAACGAGTCAGGGTGCCTTGAGAGTACATTTCGTTTGTTGGATCCCTGCCGGCGAATTGGAAGTAGACGTAGTGTAGCTCAGATGAACCTGATTAGGATTCCAGGAAGGCCCGCCGGGGGGGGACGAGCGTCATGCAAAGCACCAACCGTGTGTGTGTTGGCGCTACAAGAGATCGAGACGTAATACAGGCTTGCTCAGGTGCGATTTAGACAGCAATCGAGACGAAACAGGAGCAGGTGGTTCGACGCGTCCGGAATCAACCCTGGTGAATGCCTGAATAAGCGAACGGCATTTGAAATGGACGCATTAGAATCGTCGACATAAGAGTAATTGGCAAGTCTGGCTGGAAGGTAAATCGTCGTGCGCGTGCTGCTGCTGCACCCGCTTCAATCTTCCGTTCATTCTCTGGATGGCAGCAAAGCACGCTCGATGCGCGGTAGCAGCAATTGCCAATCCCGGGACCTGATTGAGCTTTGGTTACCGAGTGTCATGGTGCCGCGAACCGAACGGCTCAGCGCATTGGCGTACAATCGCTGGTAGTAAGGCATTCTGCCGACGTAGTACGGCAGTATTTCTTCAAGCGTAAGGTCAGTATCCAGGGTCTCCGCGAACGCGTCGTAGAACCGGCGAATCGCATCAGACACCGGATTGTCCCGGGTCAGCAATTCCGACGGCGCGATCGTCCAGGTCATGTCGTGCTGCAGTACACACGTACCGGCGAATCCCGCGCGTCTTTCGTCCGACCATTCTTCAGGCTCGATCAGGCTCAGTGACCACTGCCCGTCTATCCAGTATAGATAGTTCGAGCGCTCTACGGCGGGTCGATACTTGAACGCTGCGGACAGGGCGAGCATGGATGTGAATAATTCGGCAAGTACCTGTCGCCGTGGTTTTGCAACAACGCCACGCGGCGCACTCCGGCACCAGTCCAGCAGCAACCCGCTGACACCTTTGCCCTCGGGGTTGCCATCTGCCTTTAGTGCCAGCGCATGTTCACTCGCTTGATTACGTTCTGCGTTTTTCATGACAGCTGAAATTTCGGCGTTGGGCGCGGATCGATTCGCGGATCAGGCCGCCACCCGATCAGCTTCGAAGTTTTGCGCCGCGAATTCCCAGTTTATGAGATCACTCAGGAATGCATCGACGTACGCGTCACGTTTATTCTGATAGTCGAGGTAGTAGGCGTGCTCCCAGACGTCGAGCGTCAGCAGCGGCGTAACGCCGTCGGTGAGCGGAGTCTCGGCATTGCCCGTATTGGCGATGTCGACTCCCTCCGCCGTAAGCACCAGCCACGTCCAGCCGCTACCGAATTGTCCGAGCGCGGATTTCCTGAATGCGTCCCGGAACCCGGGCAGGTCGCCAAATCGCTGGTTTATGCTGCTGGCCAGGGGACCCGCCGGCTCCCCGCCGCCGCTCGGCGACATGCTGTGCCACAGGAAGGAGTGGTTCCAGGCTTGTGCAGCATTATTGAAGATGGCGGTATCCGCGGCTGCATGCGAAGCAGAGATGATCATCTCGAGCGACTGGCCATCGTATGACGTGCCGGCGATTGCTGCGTTCAGCTTATCGACATAGGACTTGTGGTGTTTGCCGTGATGGAACTCCAGCGTTCTTGCAGAAACACCGGGCTCCAGCGCCTGCGCTGCATAAGGTAGATCGGGAAACTCAATGGACATGGTTCACTCGCTGCAAATTTATCGAACTTGAATTTTAACGCGCCGAAGTGTTGGATTGTCGTGCGGATACAAAAAGTTACGCCTTTTCTCCAGCGCAGATTCTTACAGTTCGGCGCTTTCAAACTCAGGACCTGCCTGCACAAACCGCGTTATGCTGGATGTTCGAACCATGCCTATCAATAACGACCTGGTTGAGTCCATGCAACGAAAACTGTTGATTCCCCTGCTCGTACTTGCTTTCGTGCTGGCCGCTTGTTTTCAGGGCGCGAAGAAGCAAGTCGAAATCACGGAAGACCGGATCACGATGCCGGATGGTGTTCAGTTGGCCGCCGATATTTACTGGCCTGCCGGAGCTGACAGGAAAAATCGCTTCCCGGTTTTGCTGGAGTACCTTCCCTATCGCAAGGATGAGTCACGCGCTCGCAATTACTCGCTCTACTCCTACTTTCTGGACCACGGCTACGTCGTCGCTCGTGTCGATATGCGCGGTACCGGCAACAGTGAGGGTAGAACGATTCCCTACGAGTACTCGGATATCGAACTGGATGACGGCGAAGAAGTGATCGATTGGTTGTCTGTTCAACCGTGGTCCACCGGCAGTATCGGCATGTTCGGTATCTCCTGGGGTGGGTTCAACTCCATCCAGATGGCCATGCGGAATCCGCCGGCGTTAAAAGCGTTTGTTGCCGTGATGGCGACCGAGTATCTCTACCGGGAAGACGTCCACTACATGGACGGCATCATGCATACCGACTCGTGGATGATGAGCAATGATCTGTATAACGCCTTGCCCGGTGCGCCCGATTTCAAACTGGACGAGGACTGGGTCAGGAACCGTTTCAACGTGAAACCGAGTGTCTATACCTACATGCGACAGCAGCGTGACGGTCCATTTTGGGACAGGGCGTCCGCACGCGGCCAGTACGAGAAAATTCGCGTGCCCGGGTATCACATCGGTGGCTGGTACGACGGATATCGCAACAGCCTCCCGAGGATGCTGGAAAACGTGCAGGCACCCGTGAAGGCCATGATCGGGCCCTGGGACCACTATTTTCCCCACAACGCCTGGCCTGAGCCGCAAGTCGAGTGGCGCCACGAAGCGGTGCGCTGGTTTGACCACTGGCTGAAGGGCGAGGATACGGGGATCCTGGAAGAACCGGATTTCGCGGTCTACGTGCGCAACTACTATCCACCCGATCCGGCCCTCGACAGGGTTCCCGGGCACTGGCGAGCGGAGGACGGCTGGCCCATTGAACGACTCGAACACCAGGCCTGGTATGCGAGCGCTGACAAAGGTCTGTCCCCGGAACCCGCGGAACTTGCTGAAAACCCGACGCACACGTTGATGTACAAACCGTCTTCAGGGCTTGAGGGCGGCGGGCCGACCATGTGGTGGGGCAGTGTTACGCCGGACCAGCAACCGATGGATGATCACAGTCTGTCTTATGACAGTGAACCGCTCGACGCACCATTGGAGATCCTGGGGAGGCCGGTCGCACGGCTCAATGTCACCGCGGACGCGCCGAGGGCGAACTGGGTCGTTCGGATCTCCGATGTTGCACCTGACGGGCAGGTGACCCAGGTCGCCGGGGCCGCATTCAACGGCACGCACCGAAACTCGGCGCGTGAGCCCGAAGACATCGTGCCCGGCGAATCTTTTCCCCTCGATATCGATCTTCATTTCACTTCCTGGGTGTTCCCTGAAGGCCATCGAATTCGGTTGGCCATCAGCAACGCGCAATGGCCAATGCTGTGGCCGACCGCTATGCCAATGACCTCAACGCTGTCAATTGGCGGTGAGTCAGGTGCGCGAGTGGAGCTGCCGGTTGTTCCGGAGAGCGATGAGCGGGTACCCGATTTCAGGCAGCCCGTGCCGAGCCCCACGCTGCCGGGGTATGAGACGCTGGACGCGGGCAACATCAGCGGTTACGCCGCGATCACGTCCATTGAGCAAGACGCTGCAACGGGAGAGGCGTTCGGCGTTGCAACCAACACGGGCGCTACAAGGTATCCCTGGGGTATTGAACGCTTTGAGGAAGAGATTGAGCATCGCACGTCTGATGCGGATCCCGCGCGCACCTCAGTGGTAGGACGCTACAAGCTGACAGAGGAACTGCGAGATCGGGTGCTCGAGTTCGAACAGACGGTCGAATTCAGGAGCGATGAAGAAAACTTCTATCTGAGTTTTCATCGCTGGGTGCTTGAGAATGACGAACTGTACGCGGAGAAGACCTGGGAAGAAGTCATACCGCGGGATTTTCAGTAGACGCCTGGGTCAGGAGTTGGGTCGATTCACAGAATCAGGTTCGTTGTTCGTGTAGTTTTCATGTGAGAAACGAATAGAGATGCGGTGCAATGATCTGTCCCAAGTGCAAGAACGACATGGAAGCCATTGAGTTTGAAGGCGTCGAGGTTGATCGGTGCAAAAACTGCAAAGGCATCTGGTTCGATGCCGGCGAAAGCGATTGGCTGCGCGACAAGGACGCGGCAGCGGCGATAGATACCGGGGATCCGTTGCAGGGTAAGCAGACAGACGCAATCGACCGTTACCCTTGTCCACGATGCGGCGGCGGCATGATGCGCAGAGTCTATCCACAGCGATCCCACATCCGGTACGAGGAATGCACGTCCTGCAGGGGCTCGTTCTTCGACGCAGGAGAATTCACCGATGTCGTCCAGGACAAGATTTCGCAGTTTCTCAGGGAAGTAACGACACCAAAGCAGCCATAGCAATCGATCTGATCGTCAATACGCAATGAAATTCGATTGAACAATCGTCAAGGAGGTGGCGTACCATAGATCAGATTAGCGCCGCGGCGTTCAAACCGCCGTGCGCCAGGCCAATTCAGAGCAGGGACAAAAGTCATGGGTAGAGAACAAAAGAGCAACAAAGAGACCAAGAAAGAACCGGGTATGACGGCAAAAGAGAAAAAAGCCGCCAAGAAAGCGAAGAAAAACGAAAAGGGTCGCATGGGCCAATAAATCGACCCCGGTTGTTTTGCTAAATGATCGGCTGTTCTTCCGTCACAAAAAAGACGGTTGTGGTCATGTCGGCAAAACGAGCCTCATCCGGGCTGACGTATTCCAGATAATCCGGATCAGAGAAGAAACGGTCTTTGTCCTCAAGGCTGTCAAACCATAGTTCGGCAGTGCCGTCGTATGCAACCTCTCCCTGGGCGTATTCCTCGGCCAGCGTATGGCACTGCACATACTTCCGGATGTATTTTTGCGATGCCGGATTGGTCCTGACCAGTTCCGCGTGGGTCGTTCGCCAGTGCTCGTGGAACGCCTCCGGGCTCATGCCCGACTTTCTCTTGATGCCAACAATCAGTTTTATCATTTCGTCGCTTCTCCTCGGGGCGCATCATGCCATAAAGCAAACCCGCTGCCCGCGGTCTGCGTGGTGTACTCGCGTGAAGAGACCGCACAAATCATTTCGATTTCGCCTGGCGGCTCAGCCGCGATTGTCGAACACGGGACTGTCTTGCGGGAGCCCGGTTCAGTGGGCGAGCAATAATTCTTTCCTGATAGGCAGCGATGACAATTGAGACTTCGGACTGCTACGTGCAACGAGTAGTAGAAGGGTCAGAGCCCGGCTGTGATCCGACTATTACGAAAGGGCATCAATCAGTGCTCAACGCGGCATGTGAGCAGTCGGAACCGATGTGCTGGCGACACCCTGAGAGCCTAGAATCGCTGATTGGAATGGTCGATGTTACAAGAAGTTACAGACAGGCAGCCAAATATTGGTCATCATTACGTTCGTCCATTTTCGTCTGAATACATTAGGTCTTGATTCTTCATGTCTTCATTCTTTGAACGCCATACTGGTGCGCTGCAGATCGTATTTGTCGTCGGCGTCATAAGCCTCGCACTGCTGCTATCGATGAGCCTCAAGCCGGATTCGTCCGGCCCCCGTCCGGCAATCAGCTCCGGTGAGGTCGCCGTATCGGTCGTCATGCCTGTCGCCCGGCCCTTCCGTCCGCTGATACGCCTGAATGGCGTGGTCCAGGCACGAACTACGACAACAGTCATTCCCCAGGTCGCCGGCCGCATTGTCGAAGTGTCGTCATCGTATCGACCGGGTGCCCGCGTGAACCAAGGCGACGTGCTTTTCGTTATTGACCCGTCTGATTACGAACTGGGGGTTGAACGCACACTTGCCGAGATCGAAATTGCGCGCAGTGATTTGTCACGACTCGAGGCGGAGGCGGAGGCAGAGCGCAAAGTCTGGCTTGGACAGTTTCCGGATCGACCGATTCCCGATCTCATCGCGCGCGTACCGCAGATTGCGGCGGCCAAAGCACGTATTCACAGTGGTGAGGCATCACGTAAGGCCGCAGAGCTGTCTCTCAGCCGCACCGTTGTGCGCGCACCATTTGACGCACGGATTCTCGATACACAGCTTGATGTTGGTCAGGTCGTCAACACCAACGCCTCGGTTGGCAGTATGTTCTCAGTAGACAGCCTCGAGATCGCGGTACCGGTGACTGCAAACCAGCGCAATCTCATCGGTCCGATCGACAACCAGCCGGTCGATATCATTATGCCGTCGACGACTGGCGGCGTGATAGCGGGCAGCCTGGTGCGCGCATCAGCGGCATTGGACGAACGCACGCGTCTTGGAACGCTTTTCGTGTCGGCAGCGAACGCGAGCGGCTGACCGTCGGTGAGTTTGTCACGGTCGAGATTGATGGCCAGGATGCCCCTGATTCCTATCGCCTGCCGCCGGGGGCACTGACCTCGCGTGATCGCCTGTGGGTTGTTGAGGATGGTCTTCTTGCCGCCCGCACCGTCGAGGTTATTGGGCAGGAAGATGAAATGGCGGTTATCAGGGAGTTCGATACCGCGGCAGGCGTCGTCACCGTGCCGCCATCCAACGTGCGCGAAGGGCTGCCTGTCAGATTACGCGAGCCGGGCGAACTCGCATCCGCCCGCACCGTCGATAACGGCACCGACTAGCACTCCTATGACCGGGCCTGCCCACGAAACTAACAGTGGCCTCATCCATTGGTTTATTCATAATCCGGTGGCCGCCAACCTGTTAATGGTCGTGCTGCTTGTCGGTGGTGCGCTGGCGGCCTCGCAGATGCAGTCGCAGGTTTTTCCGACGATCTCGCCGGGAACAGTCACGGTAAACGTACCGTTCCCCGGTGCTACGCCAGCGGAGGTCGAAGAGGGTATTACGCGTCGCGTCGAGGAGGCCGTGCTCGGCATCGATGGCGTGAAACGGGTGAGCTCCAGGGCCTCGGAAAACGTGGGCATAATCACGATCGAAACCAGCGATTTCGCTGATCGCCAGCTGGTCAAAGACGATGTCGAATCCGCCGTAGACCGGCTGAGCGACTTTCCGCCCGAGAATGCGGAAAAGCCCATTGTCGTCGCACCGAAGCCGACCGGCGGGGTCGTCACGCTGGCCGTTGTCGGCGACATCGGACCCCAGGCGCTGCGCGGTGCGGCAGAGGAGATCGAGCGAGACCTGCTCACGCAGCCGGGCGTCTCACTGGTGTCGTTGAGTGGCGATCGCGACTACGAGATCTCGATTGAAGTCAGCGAAGACACGCTCCGACGCTACGACCTGACCTTTGGCGAAGTCGCCGATGCGGTGCGCCAGTCCTCACTCGACCTCGCCGGTGGTTCCATCGTGTCGGACTCCGGGGAAATCCTGTTACGAACGAATCAGAAGCGGCAGACGGGAGAAGCGTTCGAATCAATCGTTGTGCGCACGTTACCGGACGGATCTGTTATCACGCTGCTCGACGTGGCCGATGTTCGCGATGGTTTTGTGCGTGAGCGGCTGAACAATCTTTATAACGGCCGACCCGCCGTGTTCGTCGACGTCAAGCGAGCCGAGGCCGAAGACGTGCTCAAAGTTCGCGCCTCCGTTGACGAGTTTCTCGCGGGCTACACGCCACCGCCGGGCATCGAGGTAGTCGAGTTCAGTGACGAGACGCAGCTGCTTCGCGAGCGTGTCAACCTGCTGTTACGCAACGGCCTGTTCGGGTTTGCGCTGGTGTTTACGTTCCTGGTACTCATGCTTGACCTCAAACTGGCGATATGGGTGAGCGCGGGCATCGCCACTGCCTTCATGGGGGGCTTCCTGCTGTTCGGCGTCATGGGTGTCACCATTACGATGGTCTCATTGTTTGGCCTCATCATTGTGCTGGGCCTGGTCGTCGATGACGCGATCGTCATTGGCGAGAATATCGACGCGGAGCGCGAGCATGGCTACGACATAGAAACGGCCGCCAACCGTGGTGCGCACGGTGTGCTTGCACCCGTCGTGGTCGGTGTACTGACCACGGTCGCGGCATTTGCACCGCTGCTGGTGACCGGTGGCACGTTTGGCGATATTACGAGGGCTATTCCGCTCGTCGTCATCAGCGTTCTGCTCGTTTCCATGCTGGAGGCATTTTGCATCCTGCCGTCGCACCTCAATCACGGCGGCACCTGGTCGCGCGGTCTGCTGGCTGCGATCCAGGCGCGCGTTGCGGCAGGCGTTGCGTATACCCGCGATCATATCGTTCATCCGGGCGTTCTGTTTGCGGCTCGCTGGCGTTATGCGACGGCGGGCACGGCCCTGGCGTTTTTTATTCTCTGCATTAGCCTGGTACAGAATGGTCAGGTCCGGTTCATCTTCTTCCCCATTATCGAGGGCAACAATATCTCGGCGTCGGTGACCATGCCCGAGGGCACGCCATTCGAACGGACCGACGCGGCGGTACAGCGAATGACAAGTGCGGCATACGCGGTCGCGGACGCGGTTCGCGACGAGTCCGGTGAAGAGTTGTACGTTTCGGTGACATCGACCAGTGGCGGCAATGCGGCCTCGGGTGTCGGTCCCGGCGGTGAGGCTGGTTTCTCGGCTGCCGAGAATGTTGGTCAGGTCCGTATCGAACTTACAGCGTTCGGCAAACGACAGACCTCTGCCGCTGATATCGAGCGCCGCTGGCGGACTGCAGTTGGCGAAATCGAGGGCGCGGAGCGAGTCGCATTCGCTGCCGCCGGTCCGAACTTCGGTGACGATGTCGCGATCGAACTGGCTCACGAAGACAACGATCTGCTTATAGCCGCTGCCGAAAGTCTGAAGGCACGCCTGTCGCAAGTCGAGGGACTTGACGAGATTGAGGACAGCTTTGATCTTGGCAAACGTCAGCTGGTTTTTGAGCTGACGCCAGCAGGTCGTGCTGCCGGTCTGCGTCCGGCCGACGTTGCGGTGCAGGTTCGCCAGGGTTTCTTTGGCGAAGAGGTGCAGCGCATTCAACGCGGGCGTGAGGAGATTCGGGTCTATGTGCGTTACCCGGAAACAACGCGTAAAAGCCTCGCTTCCCTCGACGATTTCAGGGTTCGTCTGCCGAACGGAGATCGTGCGCCGCTGATGACGGTGGCTCGCGTGGAGGAGAGTCGCGCCTATTCCTCGATCGAGCGAATCGACGGGCGGCGCGTGGTGACCGTTCGAGGCAATATTGACGAGGCAATCTCGACACCAAATATCGCCAATGAAGCGATTGCCGGATCCATCATGCCCGAAATGGAACGGGATTTTCCCGGTCTGCGTTGGGTGCGTGCCGGCGCGACGCGCGAACAGAGTGAAGATCTTGCCTCGATAGGCAGTGCGTTCATCATCGTGTTGCTGATTATCTTCGCGATGATTGCAACCCAGCTTCGTTCCTATTTACAACCGCTTGCCATTCTGGTCTCGATACCGCTCGGCCTGGCTGGCGCGATTCTGGGCCACCTCGTGCTTGGCTTTCCACTGTCGTTCATCTCGATATTCGGCATCGTGGCGCTGGCCGGTGTCGCCGTAAACGCGTCTGTTGTGCTGGTCGACCTTTATAACCGGCGTCGTGCCGAAGGCCTGGAACCGATCGAAGCGGCGGCCTCAGCAGCGGCTCGGCGGTTTCGTCCCATCATGCTGACAACGTTGACGACCGCGATGGGCCTTGCGCCGCTATTGCTCGAAAAGAGCCCGCAGGCCCAGTTCCTGATCCCGATGGGCGTCAGCCTGGGTTTCGGTATCGTGATTTCCGGTTTCATGGTTATTTTCGTCACGCCGGCGATCGCAGTCATTATCGATGAAATTCGCGGTCGACGTCATATTGTTGCAACAACAACTGCGACCACCGCTGAGCCGACCGAAGCGCCCGCCGCATCCAAAGCCTGAGCAAATGGGGTCGAACCGATTTTATTGGAACTAACTCGAATGGGGTCGAACCGATTTTATTGGAACCGATTTTAACTCGAATTGGAGTCGAACCGAGTTCTCGAAATTGGTTCAACCCCAATACCACCAATAAAATCGGTTCGACCCCAAGGACCCCAACCCCAATACCACCAATAAAATCGGTTCGACCCCAAGGACCCTATGCATGTTCCGGTACGGTCGTCAGCGTTCGAGCGCATTGGCGTCGCGACGCATGCGCTCAAAGCCGAAGGCCTCCCGGGCTGCAAGATAGACAGGATCGGATTCCGATCGACCGAGCATGAGGTCTGCCGCTATGACCCCGTACGCCAGGGAGCCCTTTGCCCCGACCCCCGAGAGCCCGCCGACAATGACGAGGTTGGAATCCACACTGCCATCCGGCTTCGGCGCCTGAGTCACGTACGGCACTTCGCTTGCGGTCAGCGAGTAGACGCATGAGTAGCCCGATTCGAGTCGCAGGTGTTCAGCGGTTAAGCCGATGCCGAGGAGCGAAAGGTGTCGGAGCAGGCTTTCGCGAGCCCATTCGACCTCGCTTTCACGCAGCGATTCTTGCCAGACCGAGTCGAGGTCCTGGATGTCAGAGCGCTGAAAATGTCCGCCGATCTTGATGATTGGCGTCCCCTGATCACTGTACCTCTCGATCATGGAAAACGATCCTGCACCCCGCGTGGGCACCGTGCTGTTGATGCCCGGAAACAGGTTCCTGAGACGCATCTGCTCGGCGGGTGACAGCCCGTTCCAGAACTGCGCTTTTACTTCGAAGAACGCGAGGTAAACTCGCTGCGGCGTGATCAGTCTCTCGAACTCGGGAGCGACTTCCTGCAGGAGTTGGCCCGTGTATGGACCGGCCGCACTCACGACCTTTCCGGCACTTAACTTTTCAGTCTGGCCAGTGTTGATGTCGACAACGTCGAGTTCGAAGCCCCGGTCCGTACGCGTTAATCGAGTTACGTGTTGGCCGTAAACGATTCGTCCGCCGAGCAGTGTCGTAGCCCGATGCGCGAGACTGATGACGGCAGAGGGATCGATTGTTCCGGAGTATTCCTTGAATTCCCTCACGATGAAGGCGTCATCGGGCAGCGTAAGCCCAAACTGCTCGCGCGCCTGTGCCGGCGTCGTCGCCACTTCGTAGCGGTCAGACTGTTGCGGAAGGTAGCCGAGACTTTCCAGGCCACTTACGTGACGCACATAGTTGACTGGCGACGTCGCATAGATATCGCTCATGCTGACCGATTCGCCGTGTTTGTCTAGCAGTTCGACGAGCCCGTGAGCCTCCGCGACGGCGCGATTATGCATGTAAGACCAGATGTCACCGGGCGGCCCGAGGCTGCGCGAGATTCGTGCTTCTCCAAAGCTCGATCCCTGCGTGTAAATGGCATCCTGTTTCTCGAGCAGGAGAACCCGCTGATCCGCGCGCGCCAGCTGCCACGCGGTGCTGCTGCCCATCAGGCCGCCACCGATGACAATCACGTCCCAGTCGCCGGATAATTTTGACTGCGCTATAGCAGGCAGGCCGAAGAGCAGGCTCAGAAGCCCAGTGATGACAGGCCCCAAGGCCCTATGGAATCCAGGTTTCATGGTTATTCTTCCCCCGTAATGGCGATCGCATGCGCCAGAGCGTCAGTCGAGTATCAGATACTAAAGGAGTTGAGCCAATTTTTGTTCATGGTCTGGACGGGATTAGCGTTAGCCTGGCTACGTTTGATTTCGCCCCTGCTTTCGATTACCGCCGATATTCGAGCACGCCATCCTTTATAACAACAGTGACGTTTTCCAGTATCGAAACATCGTCGAGTGGGCTCTCATCCACCGCAATGATGTCCGCAAGCTTGCCAGGCTCAATCGTTCCAAGGGTTTCTGTTTTCCCGATCAAATCGGCGGCTGCGACAGTAGCGGCATGGATAGCCTGCATCGGCGTCATACCGTTTTCGACCATGTAGGCAAACTCATCGGCATTCTCGCCATGGATGGTGACGCCCGTATCCGTCCCGAATGCGATTTTCACATCGGCGCGCACAGCCTTGGAGAAATTTGATTTGGATGCTGCCGACGCAGCGTTCGCCTTTTCCTTTATCGCATCGGTAAAGAACGGGTTGTTCTCCATCTGCTCCGGAATCTTGTAACTCGGCAGCAAAGTCGGCACGAGATAAGCGCCGGTTTCTTTAAAAAGACTTATAGACTCGCTGTCCAGAAACGAACCATGGTCGATACTGTCGATGCCCGCCCGCAGCGCCGAGTTGATGCCGTCCGTACCGTGCGCATGGGCGGCAACCTTAACGCCGAGTCCATGTGCGGTATCCATAATCTCGCGAAGCTCATCGTCAGTCATCTGCTGGTCGGTACCGGTCGCCGTGTCGGATAGCACGCCGCCTGTGGCCGTAATCTTGATCCAGTCGGCGCCAAACTTTACCGCGTGCCGGGTCGCCCGCCGGCAATCATAGGGGCCATCGCAAATCGTCTCCGGCGTCCACAGCTCGAGCAGTTCCGCTTTGACCCCGTCAACATCTCCGTGGCCGCCGGTTGCGGCAATGGCGCTGCCTGCTGCGATGATCCTCGGGCCCGGGACCCAGCCTTCGTCCACAGCCGCACGGAGCGCGTAGATAGCTTCAGGTTCACCGCCTAAATCGCGGACCGTTGTAAATCCGGCCTGCAATGTGCGGCGAGCATATTGTGCGCCACGCAACGCGTCCATAGACGTCGTCATCGTCAGCGCTTCCATGCGCGAGTTGGGTCCCAGTTCGCCAAGCAGATGAACGTGCATATCCATGAGACCGGGCAAAACGAACTTGTCGGAAAGATCGATGAGCACAGCGTCAGCGTCGATTTCCGACGGATCGATAAATCCATCCGCAATACGCACAATCCGATTGCCTTCGAGAACGATTGTCTGATTGTTCGAAGCTGCCTGGCCGGGCACGGCGAGCAATGTGCCCGCATGAATAACAGTTGTCCGCTCATCTGACTGAGCAAACGTTACCGTAGCTACCAGCGAAAGCGCGATAATTATCGAGCGCATTTTTCCCCCCACTCTTAATAATTCTTATTGAAAACGGGCCAGCCTCTTCTCGCAACCCCGCCATTGCCGTCAGTATGCAACGTTGCCCGGTATCGAGACAAACAGGGACACCCAAATTTAAACGCTATGTCCGGAAGCCGTGGCCGGCATAGGGAAACGGCGGAGAGCTGATTTGCTCTGATTACTGCGGGCCGCCGAGATGCATGACAGCAATTGCTCCAGCGATCAGACTGATTGAGATGACTTTCGCCGCCCAACCGTCAGTCTGGATGGCAATTGAGTTGTGCACACTGATCGATGCGAACTTCCAGAATCCCGATCCGGCCACGTACAAGCCGCTGAGCGCCATGATAAATACCGGCAGTGCACATTCTGCGACGGCAACCAACGTAACCGATGGCGCAATGCTCGTCGACCGCTGGGATATCAAGACGGCCGCTATGTCCAGAAGCTCAACACCGGCAATGAAAACACCGGCGCGTCGGCAAAGGCGAATGATTCTGGTACGTCGTTCCCGATCAAAGGCCACCAGTGTGGTTGCGGCAATGAAGGTGGCAGACGAGAAAGCGATAACCGCTTGAGAGTAGTTGAGGTGAGACAGCGCCGAAGCCTGCAACACCATCGCGAGTGACATGCAGATCACAGACGCCAGCAGGTACGCCATCACGTTTGATCCAATTTTTCGAATCTGGCCACGCAAGAGTGTCAGGATCCCGCACAATGCCAGGCCGAGCGCCAGGTAGTAGACCGGGTTCAGGCGCTCACCCAGGAGTACGAATGCGAGTAATGGCACAAAGAGTACCGTCAGGTTGTTGAAGATCTCTGCGTTAGATGCGTCGTTCACAGTGAACAGCGCGCGAAAATTGAAATAGACATGCAGAAAGTAACAGACGCCTGCCAGCGCAGCAGTGCCGATCGGAGCGATACTCGTGACATTCCAATCGACTGATTCGGAGGTCAGGGTTGATGCGGAAACCAGGAAGCCGAGCGGAATGACGCTGAACAACCCCGTGATGATGGCTCCTTCCAGAGGGCTTCCAATGATGCGCCCACCGACAAGACAAACGTCGACGACGCAGGACATTGCCCAGAATCCCGCGGCGAGCAGCGCCAACAACAACCAGCTTTCCCCGAGCGGAGGCATCGTTCAGAAACTGATGTCAAACGTGAATACCAAACGCGAGCCTTCTGCCTGTTCGAAGAAGATCTGGTCTGATCCATCGAATGCGCTATAGAAAGACAGTGTCGCCGATGCATCACCAAACTCTCGGCTTAATGCAGCAGTCACGAAGCCGTAACCAGATCCGTAGACCGATGACAGATCGTAATAACCGTACGCCAGATCCAGTGCGATGCTGGACGGCAGTTCAAAGCTGGTGTCAACTTTGGAAAACCAGCTATCCGCCGTTGTACCGTCAACGTCCTGCGCATAGGCCACAGTGACGCCGAGTCGATCGTCGAATCGCAGTGTGGAGATAAGCTCGTTGTAATCGTAATCGACATCAGTCCTCGTGCCAGGAAAAACGTATCGCACAATTAATGTGTCGATGGACCATCGATTGCCGATGTCCTTCACATAACCTGCGGCGAGATTAATTTCCTTGCGAGCGCCGTCATCTGTTTCAGCATCCGGGTAAAAATCGACGTTTGTTCCCCATGCATAGCCATACAGTCCATTGTCGTGCTCGAAATCGACAGATCCCTGGAGGGCCGGGCGTCCCATCGTTTGCGAGACGCCTCGAAACACGTAGTCGGACGCAACTGTCACAGACCCGCCCAGTCGAAATAAACTGCCGTCGCCCTCAGCGCTTTTCGCAACACTCGGCAACAGGCAGATGGACAGCGCCTGGGTAATGCATAGCAAAGAAGCGGCCCGACGATTCATATTTGGCCTCCCGGATTCGTTACCTCTTACTGTCTTAAACAGGAACCGAGGTGAAACCAGATCATCAGGCATAAAAAACAATTCAGAACATGCGACTTTTCAATGGCTTACGTTTTGCTGTCCTCAGCGTTGAGCCAATACCAAGAAATTTTCTGTTTGCTCTAATTAGAGATCGCAAATCTAAATCGACGCCAATGAAAACGATCCAATGAACACAGCTAACCGAAAATATCGCGGCCAGCTAGCGGCGCTCGCATTCGTGATGACATTGCAACGCTTATATACTGTGCGAATAATGGTTGCTGCCATTGCCTTCTGGCTGGCGGACCAGGTCATGCGGGAGATCCATGTCGAGCAGCGACGGCGAAATCACAAAACTGTTGCAGGCGGCATCCGCAGGAGACCGGGAGGCGAACAACGAATTGTTCCGGTCGGTCTTCCAGGAACTACGGGTTATTGCCCGATCGCACCGGCGTCGATGGAGTGGCAACGACACGCTCAACACGACGGCGCTCATCAACGAAGCCTACCTGCGACTTGCAAATCGAACGCTCGCCAATTATCAGGATCGAGTGCATTTCTTTGCGACAGCATCCCGAGCGATGCGGCAAATTCTGATCAACTACGCCGAACGCGTATCGTCACAGAAACGTGGCGGCAACCCCGTGCGAGTAACCCTGACAGGGTTATCACTCAGTGAAGACAATACGCTTGACGATTTGCTGCATATCAATACGCTTCTCGACCGACTCGAAGATACCAATCCGCGCCACTGCCGCTTGGTCGAATGCCGGGTATTCGGTGGCATGACTTTCGAGGAAGCGGCCGCTGCGCTTGATGTTTCGACTGCGACAGTCAAGCGAGACTGGACGGTTGTGAGCGCCTGGCTGTTTAGTGAAATCAAGCTCCAGCATGCGAAATCTGGCGAGGATACCCGGTCATGATTTCGGAACGAGCAGCCGAAATCTTCCTCGAGGCCAACACGCTCGATCCCGAAACGCGAGCACAGTTCGTCACAAATCTTTGTGGCGGCGACCCGAATCTGCTGAATGAAGTGAATACGCTGCTCGAGGCCGCGAATGAGTCCGAAGACTATTTCGACCGACTGGTGGGTAAGGTCAGCCTTGAGGCCCTCGCAAATGACGATGCGTCTTTGCCAGAAGACAAGATCATCGGGCAGTGGCGACTCTGCAAGTGCATTGGCCGTGGCGGAATGGGTGCTGTGTACCTGGCAGAGCGGGCAGATGAGCATTTCGAACAGCGTGCGGCACTGAAGATATTGCCTACCGGACTGGATACCGATCAGGCACGGGCGCGATTCCTCATCGAGCGGCAAATACTCGCACGACTCGTGCACGACAATATCGCACGATTGCTGGACGGCGGTGTAACCGAAGACGGCGTTCCCTATTTCGTAATGGACTTCGTTGAGGGGCGGCCGGTCGACGAATATTGTGATCAGCACAAGCTAGATACAAAGCAACGTCTGGCGCTTATTCTCGATATCGCACAGGCGGTCCAGTTCGCGCACCGCAACCTGATTATTCATCGGGACCTGAAACCCAGTAACGTGCTGGTGACCGAAAATGGCCAGGTGCGACTCCTCGACTTTGGTATTGCCAAAATGCTTGAACCAAATGTCGAGACCGACCAACTCACGAAAATTACCCAAAGGCCGGCAACGCCCGCGTTTGCAAGCCCTGAAATGCTGCGCGGCGATCCCGTTGACGTCACAACTGACGTGTACTCAATAGGTGTACTGACCTACGTACTGCTAACCGGTAAGGCGCCGTTGCGTTACGACGGATTAAGTTTCACAGACATGTGCGAGCGCGCATCGACCCTGGCTCCATCGCTGATGAGCAGTGAGAATCCCAAATTGCATGGCGATCTCGACGCCATCGTTGCCAGGGCGCTCGCCAAAGAACCCGTCGAGAGATACGAATCGGTAGAAAGTCTCGCGAACGATATCCGCAACTTTCTGGCTGGCCTTCCGATATCAGCCAAAGTGCCATCTCCATGGTATCGGGCGCAAAAATTTGTCGGGCGCCATCGTCTCGGCGTCTCGTTTGCCGGATTCGCAGCCGTTGCATTGGCCAGCATTGCAGGGCTCGCGATCAGGTCGGCAATTACATCTGAACAGCAGGCTCGCGAGATTTCACTGGAGCGAGATCGTGCACAGGAGACAACTGAATTCCTGATTAGCATATTCGACTCAGCAGATCCGAATATTGAGCCTGCGCAGCAAACCGCGTTGCAGATTCTCGAAAAAGGCCGGGAGAGAATTGAAAACGAATTGTCGAACCAACCGGATGTACAGGTAGAACTACTCGAGGCGATGGGCAGCGCCTACCAGAGCTGGAGAATGACGACAGAAGCTCGCGATGTTCTCGAGCGAGAACGACAGATTCGCAGCCAATTGAACGGCGAGCAGAGTGTGGAATATGCGGATGTGCTGATCAGGCTCGCGCAAACCACTGATGTCCACGGTGATTACGAAACGTCGCTTGGTTTTGCGAAACAGGCGCTGGAAATAAGCGAGGGTCTGCAAGACCTTCCGGGGCAGGCGGCCGGGCACACGCGCGTAGGTCGAATACTTCATTTGCAGGGTGACTACGAGGGCGCCGGGTCGGGTTACCGGCAGGCTCTCGAGCTATACAGCCGCGAATACGGTCCTGAATCTCTGCAAGTCTCACAATCTCGGTCGCATCTCGCTAACCTGTTGAACCACCAGACGCGCTACGACGAAGCGATTTTGGAGTTTGAAGAAGCCCTGCGAATTCGCCGGCTTTTTTACGACGGGGACAATTCGGAATTCACGGAGATTCTTCTCGGCATGGGCTCGACGCTCAGGAACCTTGGCAGGCTGGACGAGGCAGCCGAGACCTACGAGACGGCATTAAATATGAACAACCGGCTCTACGGGCCGGACAACAGCTACAATCTTTATGTGTTAAACGGCCTCGGCCTGGTCGCTCTTGATCGTGATCACTACGAGGTTGCGATTTCACGATTCGAAGAATCGGTTCGCTTGATCAAGCTGCACACGCCCAATTCCCCCAATTCCGCTTTCGCGCTTGCCAATATCGGTAAAGCCAATGCACTTCGGGAGCGGTACGATCTCGCCATACCGGCCTATCGACAGGCGGTGGACGTATTCGAAGCGCGGCTTCCCGAGCACTGGGTTCTCGGCGATGCAAAGTGGCGCCTTGGGCGATGCCTCATCTTCACCGGCCAATATGAGGAAGCAGAGAAGCTGATCGTTGCGGGCATTGAGGCTGTCGAAGGTCAGTGGGGTGCTAATCACGAGCGCACTAATGAGGCGCGCGCAGCTGCGTTGCTTCTCTACGAAACATGGAACCGGCCTGACAAGGCTGCTGCATACAAGTCTGAACAGAACGTTCTCTAGCAGCAGTATGATTGCTGTGGCAGGGACCACGCCCGCCCGCCGTTTGCACGTGAATACCTGTCGCCACACCGTTAGCTGAGCCAGAGCTCCGCGAACATACAATCGCGCATCCCGGCGAAGACGCCAGCGACGAGAAAGCCGCGCGAGTCCTTTTTGTCCGTCTATCCTGTTGCCGATCCTGCCTCGACTGTTTATCGTCTTCGAACCTGGGCAGGATCGGAAACCATGAGAGAAATCACAGTGCGGCCATTTAGTGTATTGCTTCTGCTTGTTTTGGGCGCGTGCAGCCCAACTGACCATGGCGAAGTTGCAGACGAACCTGTTGCGGAGGACGCACGCAAACCCAATCTCGTCATTTTCTATATCGACGACCTGGGTTACGGAGATGTCGGAAGCTATGGCGCCGTCGGTGTCCAGACACCGAACATCGACAAACTGGCCGCAAATGGCATTCGCTTTACTGACGCGCACAGCACGGCGGCGACCTGCACACCGTCGCGATACTCGCTCCTGACCGGTGAACACGGCTTTCGGGTAGAGGCCGATATCCTGGAAGGAGATGCGCCACTCCTTATTCGGCCTGGCAAGCCGACCATTGCGGCAATGTTAAAGCGCGCAGGATACGCGACCGCGGTGGTCGGTAAATGGCATCTTGGGCTGGGCGACGGCGATCTGGACTGGAACGGTGCAATCAGTCCCGGGCCGCTCGATATCGGTTTCGATTTCAGTTTCCTGCTTCCCGCCACCGGTGATCGCGTTCCGACGGTGTACGTAGATAATCGAGTGGTTGTGGGCCTCGAGGATTCAGATCCCATTGAGGTCAGCTACATGGAGAAGGTCGGCAACCGCCCGACCGGATACGAGAATCCCGAACGCTTGCGCTTCAAGGCGGACCCGCAACACAGCGACACGATCGTCAATGGTGTCAGCCGTATCGGGCATATGGGTGGCGGTGAATCTGCGTTGTGGGTAGACGAGGACTTTCCAGATGTCTTCACGGCAAAGGCCGTGCAATTCATCCGTGACAATAAGGATCAGCCGTTCTTCCTGTTCCATTCCTTCCACGATATCCATGTGCCGCGGCTGCCGAACAGCCGCTTTGAAGGTAAGAGTTCGATGGGGCCGCGGGGTGACGCCATCGCCCAGATGGACTGGATGGTCGGCGAAGTGATTAAGGAGCTCGAAGCCCTCGGCATCGCCGAGAATACGCTCGTGATTTTTACCAGTGACAACGGGCCGGTGCTGGATGATGGCTATGCCGACCAGTCGGTCGAGTTGATCGGTGATCACAAGCCCTCGGGCCCCTTTCGTGGCGGCAAGTACAGTGCGTATGAAGCGGGGACGCGAATCCCGACGGTCGTTTACTGGCCCGGCACCGTCGCAGCCAGGACCAGCGGTGCGCTGCTCTCGCAAATCGACGTCTATGCATCGATGGCCACGCTTGCCGGCGTCAAACTCGATGATGGCGAGGCTATCGACAGCCGCAATCACATTGACGCCTGGCTCGGCCGCACCAGCAAGGGGCGAGACCTCCTGCTCGAAGAATCGGTTGGCACCCTGTCGTTGCGCAGGGGCAACTGGAAATATATTGCGCCGTTCTCAGGGGAAGATACTTTTGCCTGGGTGGCAGTAGATAAAGACATTGAGGGCGGTTTCGACACGCTGCCGCAGCTCTATAATTTGAGCAGCGATCCGGGAGAGCAGACGAACGTGGCCACGGAACACCCGGAGCGGGTCGCTGAGATGCAGGCCGAGATCGAACGGATAGTGGCCGATACATACCGTTGAGCGGTTCGGCCCAGGTTTGCGGCCTTACGGGTACCTGGTTCGACGCCTTCTCTCGCTGCGAAGCTATATCTGGTCAGGTTTAGATGGCAAACTCCCCCACTTCCCGATGAACCGAATGTAAGCAATGAGAATTGATGCAATAAGTATTGGCACTAATCCGCCGGAGGATATCAACGTCATCATTGAGGTGCCGTTGGGCGGGCAACCCATCAAGTATGAGATGGACAAGGAAGCCGGCATGCTGGTCGTGGACCGGTTCCTGTATACGCCGATGTCATACCCGGGAAACTATGGTTTTGTGCCGCATACCTTGTCCGAGGACGGCGACCCGATCGACGTCCTGGTCTGTAATACGCGTTCACTGGTGCCCGGATGCCTCATCAACGTCAGGCCGATCGGTGTCCTGATCATGGAGGACAATGCCGGTCAGGATGAGAAGATCATCGCCGTACCGTCGCACCACCTCACAAAACGATACGACGACATTATCGAGTTTTCCGATATGCCCGAGATTACGCGCCAGCAGGTCGAGCACTTCTTTGAACACTACAAGGATCTCGAGCCTGGCAAGTGGGTCAAGATCGGTAATTGGCACGGTACAGATATCGCGAAAAGACTAATCACAGAATCGATTGACAGGGCAGGCTAGAAAAGTGCGGTTCGACCCCACTAATATCAATACGACAATCAGGCTAACGGAATACAGTCATGGTGCCGGTTGCGGGTGCAAAATCAGCCCGTCAATGCTGACTGATATTCTGCAGTCCCGGCTGCACTTTGAAAAAGATGAGCGCTTGCTCGTTGGCAACGATACCCGGGACGACGCGGCGGTATACGACCTGGGCGACGGCCGAGGCATCATCAGTACCACAGATTTTTTCATGCCCATAGTCGACGACCCTTTCGATTTCGGGCGCATCGCGGCAACCAACGCGATCAGCGACGTCTATGCAATGGGCGGCTACCCGTTGCTGGCCATTGCGATCCTCGGGTGGCCGACAGACAAACTGGATGCTGCGGTTGCGAGTGCAGTGGTCGATGGCGGGCGTCAGGCCTGTGCCGATGTCGGGATCCGTCTCGCCGGTGGGCACAGCATTGACTCACCGGAACCCATATTCGGTGCTGCCGTTACGGGCGAGGTTAAACTAACAAACCTGAAGCGCAACGACACCGCGTGTCCGGGTGACTTGCTCTTTCTGACCAAGCCGCTGGGCATCGGCATTCTAACCACCGCTGAGAAAAAACAATTGCTGCGCGAGGAACATGTTGGTGTGGCACGCGACTGGATGTGTCTGCCAAATCGAATTGGTGCCGCATTGGGTGACGTTAGGGCGGTGAGTGCGATGACTGACATTACCGGTTTTGGACTCGCAGGCCACCTGCTGGAAGTCTGCCAGGGCAGCAATGTACGAGCGGAACTCAAGATGGAGAACATTCCCAGGATAGACGGTGTGGACGAATACATTGCGAAAGGGTGTATTCCAGGAGGCACCGATCGCAATTTCGCAAGCTACGGTGAGCAAATGCAGCCGACCTCGGACGTGGACCGAGCAGTATTGTGTGACCCGCAAACCAGCGGCGGACTGTTGGTTGCCGTCACGCCACAAAAACTGGCCGAGTTTGAGCATTGTGTTGAAGATGCGGGGCTGGAACTGAATTGCATCGGCGAATTGCTGCCGGCCGGGTCTGGCGCGACCTTACTCTTATCTTGATAACTGACCCGCGGCAATTTCGGACTCAGGAACGCAGACCGATCGCCGTGATAAGGTTCTTTTTGACCCTTTGACTTTGTTTCTTTTTTCCCTAACCCGGCATCAGCGATCAATTATCCGGAGGACGACACGGCGATTCTCGGCACGGCCGTCGGCCGTTGCATTGTCAGCAATCGGATCGCTTTCACCGTAGCCCATGACCGTCATCCGTTCCGGCGCTACATTCCGGCCAATCAGGTAATCACGCACAGTTGCGGCGCGACGCTCCGATAGTCCGCGGTTATGTTCGGCGTTGCCACGATCGTCCGAGTACCCGGCTACTTCAACGACCAGCCCCGGGTTCATCGACAGTGTTTGCGCGGCATCGTTCATGACAGGTTCGGCGCCTGGTCGCAGGACGTCGGAGTCGGATTCGAACTGAACGCCGGGAAGGCGGATCTCGAGCTTGATTTCGCAACCGTTGACGTCGACGTCGACACCGACTTCGGTATCAGGACACTGGTCTCGCTCGTTCAGTACACCATCTCCGTCCGTGTCGATTGAGGACATCCACGCTGGTTAACACGGGTTCCCGCTGGTGTGTCCGGACAGGCGTCACTTGAATCGACAACACCGTCACCATCACTGTCCTTGATGACCAGACACCCGGAACCATCAACCTCGGCGCCGGCCGCTGTGCCTGGACAGATATCATCCGGATCCATGACCCCGTCGTTATCGCTGTCGACGACAGGAACGACCGCAGGTCGATCTTCCGCGTCGTGCCCGAAAAACAGCCCGACGGATGCACCCGCATACCACGCGTCACGGTCGTACCAGTCAAAATCACCGCGCACAAACCAGCGATTGCGGCCGAAGTCATACTTGAGGCCGCCGCCGAAGGCAAGCTGCACCGAGGTCTGCTTCTCGAATGGTACCGGGCCGCCGGTTGCATCGTTGCTGATCGCGGACAAACCGAACTTCAGAAAGGGTTTCAGGTTTTTCTGCACTCGCCACTGGTAGCCAGCCATCAGTGACGGGACTGCATAAGTTATCGCAGCGTTCGGGAATGCTGCGGCTACGGCAGGGTTACGATTGGTAATGCCGGCTTCTCCGAGGTCAGCGTATTTCAGCTCAAGCCACCAGTGTGGTGATAGCTGCTTGCCTAGAAATACCTGGAGCCCGCTATCATGATTCTCACTGGTATCGTGGAGAAAGTTATTCGCCTCTTCGTCCGGGGACACGTAGGAGTAGCCCCAGCCGAGCCCGGCGTACCAGCAGTTATCAAATCCTGCGCGGTCGAGGTCCGGATCGTCACCCAGGTAGAAGTACCGGTCGTCGCCAGGGTCCGTGTAGTGACCGCAAAGGCTGTCCGCGTAGCCGCGCTCTGCTGGAAGAATGAAGAGAATGAATCCAGCGAGAAAAAGGGGAGCCACCGCAGTTGCGACGTTTCTGCGCGAGATAACGAGCAGCGCCAAGACGAGCAGTGACCAAATGCCAAGGCTGCCGCCGCCAATGCCCTTGACTGCGGTTTCGAGTGTGCCACCGGAATCGATGTAGTCCGGAATTCCATTGCCGTTTGCGTCCGCCGTGCCTTCGAGATCGTCGCCGATACCATCGCCGTCGCTGTCGGTATCCCGATAGTCCGGCAATCCATCGGCATCTGTGTCAACCGGTGAGCCAGGGTTCGGGCCGGCTTCAATTGCATCCGGTATGCCATCGTTATCGCTGTCGCTGTCCTGGGCATCCGGCACGCCATCGCCGTCGCTGTCGCCAGTGCCTTCATTGTCATCCAGAATGCCGTCCCGGTCCGAATCGCGAGCACTGCCGAATCCGTCGAACTGGTCGATCGCGTCCGAAATGCCATCGCCATCAGCATCTGCGGCAATATCCACAATGCCGTCGCCGTCAATATCGTCGGATTCAAACTGGCTGCCGACAATGTCGTTGGTGCCGTCATTGTCGCTATCGACTTCCCGCCAATCGCCCGTGCCATCGCCATCGCTGTCGATGGGCATCGTCAGACTGCCCTCATTGAGCGCCGGCTCGAGAATGATGCCGTCCCCGTCAAAATCCTGCCCGCCGGCTTCAGCCACATCGAGCAGCGAGTCGTTGTCGCTGTCGAGATCAATATAATCGGGCGCCATATCGCCGTCCGTGTCGGTCGGAGCAATCGCATCATCGACGCCATCGCCATCCAGATCGGCTCCCATCGTCGCGTTGACGTCATAAACGTCATTGATCTGATCGCTGTCGCCATCCGCCAGTACGTCGAGGTCGGCCTCGATCGTATCCGGGATACCGTCGTTATCGCTGTCGATATCAACGTAGTCCGCGTTGCCGTCGCCATCAGAATCGACTCGGATCCAGCGCGTCATCGACACCATCGCCATCGGCATCGATGCCGCCGGAGAAACTGACGTCATAGCCGTCGTCAATACCGTCGTTATCCATATCGACACCGAACGCGACATCATCTTCAATCGTATCCGGCAGGCCGTCATCATCGCTGTCCGGATCGAGGTAATCGGCCACACCGTCGGTATCGCTGTCAACGAATCCTTCGACACTGTCGGGAATGCCGTCATTATCGGCATCCGGATCCACGAAGTCAGGCAGACCATCATTGTCGCTGTCGATCGGCATGGCGGGCATCGGGCCCGCTTCAACTGAATCGGGTATGCCGTCGTTGTCTGAGTCGTTGTCGCTCGCGTCGTTTATGCCGTCGCCATCGGCGTCGGTGTTTTCCGCGCCATCCGGAATGCCATCGCCGTCTGAATCTGAGTCATTCGGGTCGGTGCCGTTTGCAATCTCGTCGCCGTCGGAAATACCGTCGTTATCGGTATCGCAGACCGGTACGCTGTTGTCCGGCACACAGGGATCATTATCCGCGCCGGCATCGGGCTCCACGGGTACGCTGGTGGTTGGCGTACCGCTATCGGCGGCACCGTCATTATCGGTATCCGGACACGACGCGCTGGGGAAACCGGGCACGCAGGGATCCGCCGGATCTGCATCATTGGTATCGCCAACGCCATCGCCATCAGTATCGGTATCCACGGTACTGACATCAGTTCTCGGAACTGACGCACCGACGGCGTCGATTGCATCGGTATAAGTGACGGTGATCGTATTCGTGCTCTGCGTATTCATGGCGCCATTGTTGTTGGCATCTGCGACAGCCCCTGGCGCGGTCAGAAGCGTTCCGACGAACACGCCGGAGTCCACGTCCGTTTCGGTCAAAAGCACCTGTTCCAGTTCGCCGGTGACGTCGTTGACAACGTCGACGACGACTGATTCGGTGATGCCGCCATTGGTGTTCAGGTCGGCATCCGTAACCATGATCGTCAGTGTATCGCCGGGCAGGCTACCGTCGCTGATGTCGACCGTGCCATCGACGCCGGTCAGCAACGCGTTGTCGCTGGTGACGCGAGGTGTGACCGTGGCTTTGGTCGTCAGGCCGAATACATAGGTGTCAATAAAACGCTCGTTGCCGAAGCCGGTGCTGCTGAAGTTTCCCCAGGTGTGCCGGCCGGCAGCCACTCCCGAACTCTCGCCCAGTGGCAACGTGCTCAAGCCGCCCGCGCCGGCGCCAAGGACCGTAACATCGTCCCAGTAGATCTGTGTGTTGCTGGTATTCCCCGCAAGGTCGGAAAGAAAGATCGTCATGCCATCAGCCGCCGGACCGCCGCTCGTTTCCACGTCGTTGGCGACGAAATGGTATTCACCCATTCGTACGTTGATTTGAGCGTTGTACGCACCAACCGGCAGCACGATTCCGAGCGCGTCGGTACCGTCCCACGGCACCTGGTTCAGTCCGGTATCAACCGAACCAAGGAGAAGGACGTCACCGGCGTTACCGAAAGTGCCGTCCTGATCGATGTCGATGAAGATACCGTAGGTACCGGTGACGTCCGACTCGAACTCGAATGTGCCCGAATCCTGGATGCCATCGGTATCGCCAGGTGAAATGCCGCTGTCCGTCCCGTCGCTATCGATAAAACGGGTATTGGTTACCGAAGGGGGTAAGGATGGCAGCGGATCAGCGATCGCGGGCACGCCGGTGTAGACGGAGAACAGGTAGGTCGCAGCGTTACCGTTCTTGGGCGTCGAGTAACCTGAATTTGGCGCATTGACGCCAATTTCATTGGCGATGATGTTATAGCCGAAGCCTGCAAATCTATTGAGAGCAAGCTGCCAGACATAGTTCGTATTGGGCCGTCCGCCCGGCACCAGCACGAAGTAATCGGCGTCGGTCGAATCGACCTCGTCGAATGAACCCGCATTGAAGTTCCAGCTATAAGCCCACAGGCGTCCGGCTGCAACTGACGGATCGGGATTGGTGACCAGGTTTGGCGTGACCGAAATGTCGTAGCGCTCGAAAATGCTGCTGGCGAACGTTGCGCCGGACGAATTCTGCAGCACCAGGCGATAGGCACCGGTAGCGGCAGTGGTGTAGCGTACCGGGGCTGTCAATGGCGCATCCATCGCATCGGCGCAATCTACATTGCCATCGGTCAGCGAAGTCGTAAAGACCGAGACGTCGGTCGGATCCAGTATCTCGATCGAGATGTTGTCAGTGTTCGTCGCGCCGCACAGGGAGATGTTTATGACCTCACCTGCGGTAACGATATCGACATACAGCGACGCCGAATTGCTGTCGATCGCGTATCCCTGGGCCAGGGACATGTCGAAATCGAGCAATCGCTGATTGAGGCCTATCTGTGCCGAACCCTCGGCGCGAATCGGCGCGGAGTGCAGCAAGCAAGCCATGGATATGCTCAGGCAGCCGAACCAGCCGGCCAGCAGCCTCTTGCGGAAAATTAGTCTGTCATCGCTCACTTGAAACACCTCTGTATCGCTCTTTGTCCCAACTGATTTCCAAAAACAGGTGATATCAGTGGGAAATTTAGTCCAAATGGCTCGGATACGAGCCTGCACAGGATGAAATTAGAGCAATACGACCACCAGGTGCGTCGCCGTAGTTCACATAATAAGGACTGGCGTCCCGTCGTTCGGTGGAAAGTGTGACCACGCCGACATTCAGACGTTAGTCGTCGGGGAAAAAGGGTAGAACCCAATAATCCTGTTCGGCTGAGCTGCAGGTCCTGTGTTTGGAGATTCATGGAGCGGGCGGGGACAACCCCCTTATCCGTTATTGGATTCGCGGGGCACCCGACCGTGACCAATCGCTGCGCGTATACGGCCTAAAGTTATGTCGAATTCCGCCGATATGGTTCATATACCGGACCATTCGAGGGTTGAATCGTGATCAAGCCAGCAATTCCGTCCAATGAGGCGAAGCGCATACAAACATTACGCGACATGAGGCTCCTGGACACGCCGCCAGAGGAGCGCTTCGATCGCGTTACCCGGCTTGCAAAGCAGGTTTTTTCAACGTCTATCGCTTTGGTGAGCCTGGTTGACGCCGATCGGCAATGGTTCAAGTCCCGCCAGGGTCTGGACGCTGAGGAGACGCCGAGGGACGTTTCTTTCTGCGGCCACGCGATTCTTGATGACAAGATCATGGTCGTCAATAACGCGACTGAGGACCAGCGATTTTGTGACAATCCGCTCGTCTGTGGAAATCCGAATATTCGTTTCTATGCGGGTTACCCGCTTGCTGCTCCGGACGGCAGTCGTGTCGGTACCCTCTGCATTATTGACGACAAGCCACGAGAGATATCTACAGAGCAGCTGTCGCTGCTACGCGAGCTCGGCCGCATGATTGAGGAAGAACTGATAACCGCAGATGCATCGACGAGCGATCCGGTGACCGGCCTGTCCAATCGAAACGGAATGGTTCTGATCGCGGATCACCTGTTATCGATGTGCAAGCGGACCGAACAACCGGCAACCCTGCTCATGTTTCACCTGGAGAACCTGCACGATATCGAAGAGGGGTTCGGACGCCCCGAGGGAGACGCCGTAGCCGTCGAGCTGGCGCATATGATAATGGCCTGCTTCCGCAATTCAGACGTTTTTGCGCGCCTCTCACTCGACATGTTCTGCATTTTGCTTGCAGGTACGAACCTGGACGGCGTGGACGCGGCCCGATATCGATTTGAGGAAAAGCTTAGCGCTCGCAATCGTGAAAATCGCGAGAAGGGCGAGCTGCATGTCGACGCCCATGCGGTTGCATTCAAAGAAGGCAGACATGGTGATGCCGAGGCGCTGCTGCAGGACGCAGAAGTCAGAATTCTGGAAGCCCAGGAAGAAGCAGAAGCAGAAGGTGCAGCTAACGTCAGCTAGATTTATCTGGAAAGAACGGGTCGAATCGAATTCCCGGCCATCCCGCCTATCCCTGCACCACGTTAAAACCGGCTTCAAGATCTTCGATGATGTCCGACACATGTTCCAGGCCGATGTGCAAGCGGACAATGTTAGCGCCACTTCCAGTATCGAAACCGATTCCGTGGCCTCTTGCTGTTACGGTCTTTGCGAGGCTTTCAAAACCGCCCCAGGAACTGCCAATCGCGAAGAGCTTCAAGGCGTTCAGGAATCGGGTAACGTCCAAATCTCTGGCAAATACCACGGTGACAAGACCGTTCGTGCCGGTCGCATCGCGCTGCCACGTTGTGTGTCCGGGATGACCGGCCAAAGCCGGATGAAATACGTGCTCAACTTCGCCTCGCGTCTCAAGCCAGTGTGCTACCTGCAGCGCATTTTCCTGGTGCCGCTCCAGGCGCAAATTCAGGGTTCGCATGCCGCGCAGCGTCGCGTAGGCCTCATCCGGCGCAAGCGTTTGACCGCATGACAACACGGCCTTTCTTAGCGGGCCGACGGCATCGCCACGTGCGGTCGCCGCACCCATCATGACGTCAGCGTGACCGCTGAGATATTTAGTCCCGGCAATGATCGAAACATCACAGCCGAGTTCGAGCGGCCGATATAGCCAACCAGAACCATAGGTGTTGTCGGCAAGGACCAGTGCGCCATGATCATGCGCGCTCTCACAAAGCAACGGCAGATCCATCACCTCAAGCGTATCCGAACCCGGTGACTCAACAAAAACGGCCTTGGTTTCAGGCTTAAGCCAGCCCGACAGGTCGGTTGCATCCCATGGAATAACGTCGACTTCAACGCCGTTTGGCTTCAGGAAATTCTCGCAAACGGAATGCGTTGCATGAAAAGCAGTCTCTGCAACTAACAGATGGTCGCCGTGTCGCAGGAATGCCTGCAGCGTCGTCGCAATCGCAGCGACGCCAGATGGAAACAACCAGCACCCGTCACCACCCTCCAAATCGTTGATCGCCTGCATGAGTGCATGCGCAGTCGTTGTTCCGCGACGTCCATACGACAGCACGCTGTCGTCCGTCTCGCGTCTTGCGAGCGTATCGACATAGCTTTCCACAGAGTCGTGCAGAATCGTTGACGCACGAACAACGGGAGGGTTCGCGGGGGCGGGTAGTGACCCGCGACCATAGTGCAGTAATTTCGTTTCTCGCCGCATCGACTTCATTGCTCCTGTGCGAATTGAGCCCGGGGATTCAACACCGATCTCTCCTGCTCGTCCAGCTGGTCAACGAGCCCAACTTCCCACTCCAGGTAACGGCGAGCCGCATCCAGGTTCCCGTCATGCCGGTCATGGACAAAAAACAGGTAGTCGATGCAATCTTCATCCGTGGGTATGTTCGGCGTAGCGACAACTTCGTAACCGGCGTCTGCCCAGGTTTGCGGCGAACCCGCACAAAAGCGAACATCGGTGAATCCGAATGCACTGAGTTCAGCGACAACGCCCTCGATGAGATCCGTATCCTGACCGGTTACCATAAGTCGCTCGTCAGATTCCAGTTCCAATCGGCCAAGGCGCGCTCGCGTCACCCAGCGTGCGCCATCGATATGGCCTTCCCGGAAGGACATGCCAGGGGATGCATCCAGAATGGTCATGTTGCGTCCAGCCTGCACGCCGGGGAAGTCCGTAGACTCGATGGCCGTTGTGTCGTCTCGATGCGCATGCGTCGCGCTTCGTTGCCCCATGCGGGCATCTGCATTTAACAGGTACACATCGTGGCCCATGTCCTGAAGACGTATCGCCGTCGTTGCCGCACGTAAATGATTGTCATCACTAAGGACGATGCGCGCATTTCTTACGGCGACGAACTGATCCGTTGCCTGGACCAGCTGACCACCCGGTGCGTGACGCGCGCCTGGCCAATGCGACGCTTCAAATTCCGCTCGCGTCCTGACATCGAGCAGGTAAGTTGTCCGTGCGGGATCGCGTTGCCATTCGGTCAGCGTCTCCGCGGTCACCAGGCTAAGTTGACTCTGTGGCAATGAGCGCTTTGGCGCGCGTCGCCATTGCCGAGAACTGATCTTCATCGGGGTCAGGAAGCACTTGTGGCGCGACGCCGTGGCTCAGATCGAACCCGGCCAGCCGCCACCCCTGGGTGCCGTTCTCCAGTGCGAAGACCGGATTCGCGGTATCCAGAATACGCAGTCCCTCGACGCCGAGAATAGAACGGGTTCTGCCGGCACAATTGATGACGATCGTCGTCGATTCATCCGGCACCAGAGATTGAATACGGTATCCGAGCTCGGCGTTCGGACAGCAAAGCGCACCGGGCAGCGACATTTTCCGGTATTCCGCCGGACTCCTGCCATCCAGCACGACGACCGAGGGGTCACTCGCCAGCAGCGTGTGCAGTTCAGCTGCCGTCAACCTGGGTGTGTCTGCAACGTGCTCGAGCAATTCGCCATAGGTTTTGGATATGACGTTGACACCCTTGAATAACGTGTAGCCCGCCGCGGCCCAGGCTGGCGCACCACCTTCCAGCACCGATACATTGCGGTAACCGAGTGACTCGAATACGGCCGCAGCTCTTTCGGCAACACCATCGTTGTCATCAAATAACACGAGATGCGCCAACTTCCCTGGCAGTAACATAGATGCCAGGGGCTCAAGACGACTGTAAGGAAACGGAATACTGAAAAAGGGATGACCCTCTCCGTATTGACCCTGTTCCCGCACGTCGAGTAACGCGATTTCGTCCTGTGCCGTCAGCAGCGGCTTCAGATCTCGTGCAGTAATTGAATTCACGACGCTCGCCTAAACAATGGTCTTTACGCCAACGTCCATTATCTTGTAGGTGCCTTTTTCCATATCGAACGCCTTGCGCTCAGAGAGCGTCTCCAGTGGGCGCCCATAAAAATGCAGGTGCCGTGTAACCTGATCGCCGCGCACCTCGAAGTTATGAATATCATCAGGCATCATCGCAATCGCATCTCCTGGTCCAACCGCGATGACCTTGTCTTGCACCAATGTTGCCTTTCCATCGACAGTGCGATCATCGGTGCGCGAGTAGAACATGTTGTGTTCGACGCCCTCTACGGCCGCGATGCAGGCCCAGGTCGTATGATCGTGCGGCGGCACCGTTTTTCCTGACCGAAGGACATTCAGATAGAGCGAGATTCCGCCATCCGGCTGGCCAGCCACAAAATATCGGTTCTGCAATTCTCCCTCTGGCGGTGCAGGGTAATCCTCTTCCGACCATAACTCTGGTTTCGCTGCCAGCGTGAGGAGTTGACGACGTATCTCATCCAGGCATTCCCGGTCGATTTCCTTCGCGTCGCTAAGCAAACAGGTTTCCGCAACAATCTTCTCCGCAAGTTTCGTCCGTATTTCCTGAATATTCGACATCGTGTTCTCCATAAACTTCAGGCTATCGCTTCGCCATGGCGAGATATTATCCGGTGCGATTTCGCAAATAGCGAATGATTGGAATCGCCCACATCAATGCTGCAACGGCGATCATTGCCGCGCTGATCGGGTGATTTTTGATATCCACAAACACAAGCCAGCTGCCGCCGGATACGGACAATGAATTGGATAAAGCAGACTCCATCTGGCCGCCGAGAACCAGGCCCAATATGGCAGGGCCCAGCGGCATTTTGGCGAGCTTCATCAAATAGGCGACGAATCCCGCAATCAACGCGACCCAGATATTAAAACTGTTCGCACCGTCTGCATAGGCGCCGAGCAAACACAGGAGCGTAATGACGCCAACCAAAACTTCCTTCTTGATGGCAAAAACCGTCCGGGATACCGATTTGATAACGACGAAAGCGATCGGCCACATCAGCAGGTTTGCTACAAGGAACGCGACAATGATCATCCATGCGATATCCGCATTCTGCGCAAACAACAACGGGCCGGGCACCATCCCCTGGATTCCGAGCGCGCCTATAAACAGGGCCGAGGTGGAATTACCGGGAATGCCAAGCGACAGCAGCGGCACCATTGAACTTGCCGTTACCGCATTATTCGCCGACTCCGGTGCGGCGATACCTTCCGGCGCGCCTTCACCCCATTTCGGTTCGCCAGGAAGCTGTTCGAAAATTCGCTTGAATCGCCGCGCTGCCTGATCGTATGACAAGTAGATCGCCATGAGCATGCCGGCACCGGGCAGCATTCCAATGACGTTGCCAATGGTGGCGCTGGTCGCCCATACAGGAACGAGACGTCGTATCAGCTTACGGCTCAGGCGCATTGAGCCAATCTGAGGCAAAGCCTGCGATTGGCCCGCCTCCATCCTTTCGCGTGAAATATCAGTAATCAACTCGAATACAGAGGCAACACCGAATAGTCCGACTAGCAAAGGAACGAACGGCACACCCTCGATCAGATTGACGTTATCGAATGTATAACGTGGATACCCGGTGGTGAGACTGAAGCCGACTGTCGCGACCAGCAGCCCAATAAATGCGGACGCAAGCCCCCTCAATACGTTTCCAGCCAGGAGCCCAACCACGCTCGACAAGCCGAGAACGGTCAAGGCGAACGTTTCGACGAAACCGAACAACAGTGCGAGCTTCGCCAGTACCGGGGCAAACAGCAAAAGTACAAGCGAGCACGCGGTGCCGCCGACTACTGATGACGTGATGGCGATGGATAACGCCTTTCCCGCCTGGTTGTTGCGCGCCATCGCGTTGCCGTCGACGGCCGTCAATAATGCAGACGCCGTGCCCGGGACCTTGATCATTATGGCCGGGATGGCGCCGCCGGATGCAGCCGCACAATAGACGCCAACCATTAATGCCAACGCCTGTGCAGCGGGCATTGCAAATGAAAATGGAATAAACACGGCGAACGCAATGTTGTCGTTGATGCCAGGAATCGAGCCGACAATAAGACCGGCAAACAATCCTGTAACGAGCATCATCAAAACCGCGGGCTCAAAAAGCGTTGAGAACCCGATTGCGATCAGATCCAACTCAATATCCCTGTAAAACGCCGGGCAAAAAAGACTGCGGCATTGGAATATCGAGCAGGCCGACGAATAGCAAATACGCGAGTGCTGTAACGAGTGCGGCTATGCCAACAATATAAACCGGTCGGCGTATCCCGGTCAGCCAAATGAGCGCCGCCTGCATTGCGAATGTCGGCAACACAAAACCTGCACCGCCGGCAAATGCCGCTGCCCAGGCGGCAACAATCAGTGCCACCAACACGACACCACTGATTTTTCGGATGACAGGCTCACGGAATGTCGGCTTAACGATCGAGTGTATTGCGATTGCGACACCAGTCATCGCCAGCAAGATTGCGACAACCAGGGGAAACATTCGCGATTCATCGTCGAATGAATAAGCCTGCAGCGCCGCGGCACCGCCGGTTACGAGCAGTAGCAAGCCCGCGGCGACTTCACGTGTGTCTATTTTTGCCTTGTGTTCGGAATACGACAATTCTTGCTCTTATTATTTGTATGCTCAGATCCGGGCTGACAAATGTTATTGCCAGCCGGATTTTCGGATCGACTAGAGTCCAAGACCGTGTGCGGTAATCACCTTGTCTGTAAGATTCTTGTAGTCGTCGATAACTTTCCTGAACTCGACCGCGTTTCGATAAACCGGCTGAAATCCTGCCGCTTCCATTTTGCTGCGATACTCCGGGGATTCGTGCACTTTCGCCAGCAGGTCAGAAAGCACGCTGACTATTTCATCCGGCGTAGCGGCCGGAACAGCCCAACCGCGAAACGTCGCCCATACCGGCACGTTAAGACCGGCCTCTTCGAATGTCGGCACATCGGGAAAGCGCTCGTCACGCGCTTCCGCGGCTATTGCGAGAATGCGTATGCTTCCGCCACGGACATGGGTTGCCGCCTCACCCAGCGGCCAAAAACCACCGTCGGCATGATTTCCCATTACTGTTTGCAGCTGTTTGCCAAAACCCCTGATTGGCAGGTAATTAAATTCAAGATCGGTATTCTGCTCGATCGCGAGCCCAACCATGTGATGGGCGGTTGCAATGCCGGCGGTCACCATGTTGGGTTTGCGTGTTTTCGCGGCCGCAACCAAATCGTCGATATTGGCAAACGGTGAATCCGCCGCTACCGCAATGACATCGGGATCGAAGTTATACAGAGCGACCGGTTTGAAATCATCGACGGAATAACTCGCGCCCTTAAGTGCCGGGTTGGTGACAACCGAGCTCGTCATCGACAAAATAGTGTAGCCATCGCCACGTGCGCGAGACACGAACGTCTGGCCAACGATGCCACCGCCACCGGATCGATTCACAACCTGGATCTTGACGTCATCCAGTAGCTTGTTCGCGGCCTCAACGATGATTCTTGAAGTCGTGTCGCCCGCACCGCCCGGCTCGAACGGAACAACGAGCCGAATATTGCGCTGTGGGTATTCAGCACTAAACGCGATCGGAATCAGTAGCAACAGAATCAGAGTTGTAAACAGGCGCCTGCTTTTCACATTTCCTCCCGCATCAGAAAATCAGTATATACGACAAATTGTGACTCGGACTGTAGTTGGCGGTTCAACCCATCGAGTGATTGCGCAACGACACTGAAAACGGGCCGCCCGGATTTTGTCGTATTCCAAGTGAGCTTCGTGGTCGACCGTTCCTGGTGGCAGACATGGTGCGACCCAGCATTGCAGCGATGGCGATTCACGAACAGGCAGTATTCGTTAGCCACAGGCAATCGATGGAGCTCGATGAACGTAATTGCTCACATGAAGTCTATCGACCCGCAGGAATCACGGTGAGACCGCGATTTCGTAGTTTATCGCCGGAAGAAACTGTCCGATCTTGTCTCGTTGCGATCAACGATGGTCGCTGGGGGTATTCTGCGCAGATGCGAAGCGGCTCAATTCCAGTTCCTCCCGAATGCCGGCACCGGCTTCGATGTTTTTCTCATCGATCGGTATGCCCATGGAATCCGCGATTCGTACCATCCTCTGGAAGTTGGCAGCCACCGCGGCCGCATCGATCATCACTGCGTCGCCGGCAACCTTGACCAATTTGTCCCGGGTGCGCTTGATCTTTGCCGTATCGCGTTGTGCGATCGCCTCGGCAAAGCGTGCAAGTTCATTGGCAAAAGGGATTCCCTGCGCATCACTTGCTGAAGAACCATTGACCATCTGCAGGTCTATGGCTGTCTCGGTAGTTTTGGCACTCAAACTGAGCATCATGGAATGTGAGCCAGTTCAGTAGAAGCACTCGTTGTGCGAAGACACCCTGGCGGCCACCAGTTCTATCTGCATGCGATCGATGCTGCGACCTGTGTCCCCGGCAAAGATTTGCATGCCAGCCATCGACAAATACTGGGCATCGCCAACCAGCATCCAGTCTCTCACCGCATCGGGCACTACGCTGAAGGCTCGCAGCACATTGGCGTTGGCGCCTTCGGGCCACAAATCAGCCTCCGGCCCGACGTTGCCGTCGGCCGGAATCATCGGCACAAATCCGGTGCCCTCCACCGCGTGGGCAGGGCGGTAATGCGTCGGTTCGCCGTCTTCTGGCTCGGGAAGTGGTTCAAGCGGCAATCCGAGCGCGCGATTGAACTCGTCGATACTGAAGGTGACGACGGCGATGCCTGCCAACTCTACGTATTGCTCCTTGCTCATTCCCTCGAGCTGGTTACCGTCGACGTAGCGCCGAGTGATGCGTGTCTGATCCGTGATAATGCGATGCACTGCGTCGACTGCCAACGGATCCAGCACACCAGCGTGTTCGTGTTCGCCGTCGAAGCTGTATGGGGACAGGGCCTGCTTGCGCTCTGCGCAAAAACCACAGGTCACGGCATTACGGCTTTCCTGTGCGATCGCCACCCGCTCGGCACCTGTCCACCAGCTGCCGGATCTGGCGAGGCGCGCCCAGTATTCACGATAGGCGGCGCTCAAGTCGTCACGAATCGGATAAGGAGATTGTGAGTAGCTATACGCCTGCATCGTCGGGCCAGCTGGAAGATCGATAGATAAAGGTTAGCTCAATACCGGTCAACTTAAAACAACGCGCGACTTCGTAAGGGAAGACAGGTGATCGACTTCCTTGTATATTCCACAGGAACAGGCGAAATCACCGGGCGTTGAACAATTAAACCAGGATGAAACTGATTCAAAAGCTGTCTGACCGAATACTCGCGGTGATGCTGGTTTCATCGCTGGCAGCCTGTGGGCCGGGCACGCAGCAGGCACAGGTTGAAGAACCGGATGCCGCGGAGCCGGCAGCATCGGCGCCAAACCAGAGTGCCCCGCCGGAAGACAGGTTCGCCAACATGTTCGTCACTGACGTCACAGATTCTTTCAATCCGGGCGTGCAAGTTGGCACGCAGTTCCCGGCAATCAGGGCTATGTACCAGGGTGAGGAGATCACGAACATTGATCGATTCATCCGGGACAAGGGCGCGATATTCATTGCGATGCGCTCGGTAGACTGGTGACCCTTCTGTAGAAGGCAGCTCGGGCAGCTGCAGGAATATACAGCCGAATTCGAAAAGGCTGGCATCGGGATGGTCGCAATCACCTACGATACCCCGGAATTGCAGCAGGCCTTTATCGAGGCCGGTTCGATTGACTATCCGTTTCTCTCGGACATCGATGCCTCAAGTTTTCAGGCTTTGGGTATCCTGAACGACGAGTACGCGCCCGGGGATGACAATTACGGCATCCCTTATCCTGGAATCTACGTCCTGAATCCGGACCAGGAGATTGTCGGCAAGATATTCGTCGAGCGCTACCAGGTCCGCGTACATTCCGCGACCGTACTAGCCTACGCTGCGGAACTCCTGAACGCCCAATAGTCACGGCAGTGGCCGCGTTTAAGGTGGCGGAAGAGGTAGGAGTCGAACCCACCAGGCGCATTCTATGCACCTCACTGGTTTTGAAGACCAGGCGCCCCACCGGGGACATCGCTCTTCCTTTATGTTCAGGCGCTGAAATACCTGATCGGTAACGCCCGCTTCAGAATTATACGAGCTTCCCCGTCGCGGCGGGTAAACCGGATTCCGTCGAAATATTCCAGGACGTCGACAGCGATATTGCGCCCACATCCAAGGTGGTCGCGATAACGGACGACAGTCAGCGTTGGCTCGTCCGCTGTCAAATCCAGGGCAGCCTGGGCGAAATCGTTGAGCACCGAAGCCAGCGCATACCGCTTCGCATTTATTTTGACCAACTTTCCTTCGCGCTGGGCTCGGCCGATACTGTGTAGCAATACCTGGCGCTCAATTCCGCATTCCTGTTCCAGCTGTGTCACGGCAGGAATCTGTTTTCCATGTTTCTGCAGGCATGCTGAAATTTCAAGCCATTCGCGCTGTTCACTGGACGTCGACGTGTCGTGCCCTTTCGCAATCAGTAAGCCATCCTTTATGAAAATGTCATTCGATTTCAATAGCGCCACAGTTGCCGGTTGAAAAAAAGCCTGGTCATGAGTTGCCAGCGCAGCCCGGGCGACCTGCGAGGGCTTGAAACCCGATTCGTCTGGTTTGTTGCGATGCAGCTTCAAGAGCGCATCCAAGACAGATTTCTTCAAGTCCGCCCACCGTGAATGCGCCAGCCAGAGTTCTGCGTCGCGAGTCTGGACTCTTGCAATACCAGGCAGGCTCACTCCAGGTCGGTCGGCCGCGTCAACGTTCCATGATCTCAACAACGCGTCATAATCCAGCGTGCAATTCTCGTGATTGAGAGCAGCGCCAATGGCATCCTCGATGTCATCGCGTTCCATCGCAGCGAGGAATTGTAGACGGGCGTTTGACGACTTACGGGTCTTCAGTCCCTGCGGGTCGAGTACGACGCCTCCGCCGAGCGTTGCCGTTTCTCCATAGTCGCGTAGCAGAAATTTGTCTCCATGACAGCACAGCACTGGCCGTTCGGTGACAAGCTGGGCGAGTGCTGTCTCCCCCGCGTGCAGACGCGACGCGGATGAGGTGTCGCTTTGCAACAGCATCAGCCTGGCCTTAAGGTGCTTTGCTCCTATGTGCAGTTTCACGTCTGACAGGTGCTTCAACGGGAATGCTGCATCCGGTAACAACCGGATGCGCGCATCGATTCTCGAGGTTGTATCGATACAGGACTCACCCGTCACCCAGTCGCCACGTTCGATATCGTCCTTATGCGCATCGCCGGAAACATTGAGCGCACAGCGCTCACCTGCATTCGCGAGCGACGCGGGCGCATCCTGGGTATGAATGCCGCGTACGCGGAGACTCTTACATTGCGGCTGAAGCACGACAGCCTCGCCGGTCGATACGGTTCCCGATGCAACGGTGCCGGTTAGTATCAAGCCGCGACCCTGCAGGTGAAATGCACGGTCGACGGACATTCTGAAATGGCCGCTCGTCGCGCGCGCAGTCCAGACGCGTGCCTGCTGCTCGAGTTCGACGCGAAGATTGTCGATGCCGTCACCCGTGGTATTGGACACCTTATACACAGGCGTATGCTCAGGCAGCATTGCAGAGACATTGCTGCATACCTGTTCGATCCTCTGCTCGTCTACGCGGTCGCACTTGGTGACGACCAGGAGATAGTGTTCGACGCCGAGCAGGTCCATGACCTGCAGGTGCTCACGGGTTTGGGGCATGGGGCCGTCGTCGGCAGCAACGACCAGCATTCCGAGATCGATACCACTGATTCCGGAGATCATGTTGTTGATGAAACGGCGATGCCCGGGAACGTCGATAAACCCTACAACCGTTTCGCTGTCCGGTCGCCAGTACGCATAGCCCAGGTTGATAGAAAGGCCCCGGCGCTGTTCCTCTTCCAGGCGATCTGTTTCCACACCTGTGAGGTTCTTCACCAAAGAGGTCTTGCCGTGGTCGACGTGACCTGCTGTAGCGACAATCAAGTCTGCAGTGACTCGAGCTGGGCAACAAAACCCGCCTCATCATCAAGGCAACGCAGGTCGAGCAGCAGGCTGCCCTTGTGTACGTGCCCGATGACCGGCGTCGGAAGGGCGCGAAATGCGGCCGACAGCGATTGGGTGATGTCTTCACCAGCGCTGGCCGAGCGAATTCCTATCGCGACACTTGGGATCGTCTCGATCGGCAAAGAGCCGCTGCCAACCTGGCTGGCCGTATCCCGAATCTCAACGCAATACCGCTCACCCAGCGTCTTCGCAAGGGCGGGCGCAATGCGCTCCGCCTGGCTTCGTATATGCTCTGCCGAACGGGTCAAGTGTCTTAGCGTCGGCAATTCTTGCTCGAGTTTGTCCGGGTTGCGATAAAGTTTGAGCACCTCCGTCATTCCCGCCAGGGTCATCTTGTCCAGGCGCAATGCCCGCTTCAGGGGATTCGACTTGATACGTTCCATAAGGTCGGCCCTGCCTGCGATCAATCCGCATTGCGGACCACCGAGCAATTTGTCTCCGCTGAAGGTAATAATGTCTGCGCCCAGGGAAAGCACATGTGCGGCAGTCGGTTCCTGGGGTAGGCCGAAGCGCCTGAAGTCAACCAGGCAGCCGCTGCCGAGATCGATAACAAAGGGCAGCTGGAACTCTGCCGCCAGGCTCGCCAGCTCGGCAACTGATACGTCCTTCGTGAAGCCTTCAATCCTGTAGTTACTGGCGTGTACCTTCATCAAAAGTGCCGTCTGGTCATTGATGGCGGCACGGAAATCCTTGAGATGGGTCCTGTTTGTCGCACCCACTTCGACCAGCGTGCAATTGGCTCTTTGCATCACCTCGGGAATGCGGAAAGAACCGCCTATCTCAACCAGTTCCCCCCGCGAAACAGGGACTTCCCCGTTCATTGCCAGGGTGTTGAGTACCAGCAGCACCGCTGCAGCGTTATTGTTGACCACGGTCGCTGCTTCAGCACCCGTCAACTCGCACAAAAGATTTTCTACGTGCGTTTCCCGGTCACCCCGTTTGCCGCTAACCAGGTCGAATTCAAGATTACTGAAGTTGCCGGCGACAGAACTAATGGCCTCAATGGCAACGTCAGGAAGTACCGCACGTCCCAGGTTGGTGTGCAGTACCGTGCCGGTGAGATTGAACACTCGTCGTAGTTGGGGTGCCGAGCGCTTCTGCAATATCTGCCGGGCAGCCCGCTTGATCGAGACCTCGTCAGTACTCGGAGAATTACCTGCGGTGATCTGGATGCGGCAGTCTTCGATGACTTCCCGCAGCGCTGCGGTAACCGCCTGGTGCCCGTATTGTTCTACCGCCTCGTTAAACCCGAGCAACACCCGGTCGATCGACGGCAGCATACGGAGCATGGCCTTGGCTGGCGTGCGGTCGTTTTCAATGCTCAATATCGGGTACGCGTGTATTTTTCTTGGTCGACATCAGGATAAATAGTACACCACTCGTTGCTTTTCTCGCCAAGTTTGGTCACACCGGTATCAATCTCGAACGTGTTTCATGGGCCGTCACTAGCGGCACGAGAAAGACTGGCTTTGGGTGCTTGCTGGAGGAACACTCGCTATGGCCGTCCAGCCAATTACCTGACCTGGTGATGGCCAGTGGTCGGCCGATCACCTGGCGGTAGCGCGACGACTGTTTTGATCATGCTGCTGTGGTTGCCACGACCTCGCTGTTCCATGAATAGCGGGATTCTTCGGTACCGCCGCTATCCAATCCGCGCAGCAGCTGAACCTGCGCAGTACTGCGGCGGCATGTCGCGCGTAAAACGATTGTAATTCTGGCGGCGACTATTGCAGATCAAAAACGAGGCGGGCAGTCGTTCGCTGATCGATAGGCTCACCCTGGTACTGCCGCGGTTCAAAAGTCCATTTCTTGACTGCTTCGATTGCCGAAATTTCAAAAATCTTTTCCGGCTCAGCCTGCAGTATCTCGATATCTGCTGTTTCCCCTGACTTGGTCACGGTGAATGTGACTTCGACCCATCCTGTGATGTCCCGTTGGCTGGCACGAGTAGGATACTTTGCCGGTGCCGAGGTCAGACGGACGAATTCGCTGAGTGCGATTGATGTGGTGCTTTCAATTTCAAGTTGTTTGTTCTCAAAGTCAGTTCGTAACGTAGCGATCGTATCCTCGTCAGCGCCGAAATCGAGGCCGGCTGTCAGATAGGCCTCCAGATCGTCAAGTTCGCCCGCGTCGACTTTAGCTCGTGCGGCGGCGAGCAGCGCGTCGCGCAACTGAGTAGACAGTTGTTCCTTGAGTTCGGCTGGTTCATCCCGCTCAGCGAGGTAGTCGCGAGCGCTCTCGCCTTCGGGCGTGATCAAATTTCCCGTGGCGATGGCAGCACTGATTTTCTGTTGCCAGTCAAGTTCAGCTTGTTCTTCCTGAAGCGCTTCCTCTTCGATCAACTCCTGCTCAGATCTCGTTTGCAGCGTCTCAAGCACCAGCTGTTCGGCTGCGGCAACATAGTCGGTACTCAGGCCAGGCAGTCCCTTCAGCGCTTCCAGCTTGGCGGCTGCTTCCTCATCATTGCCACTCTGTGCGAGGTTCGATGCGTCGTCGGCAAGCGCGGCCACGAACTCGTTGAGGTCATTCTGCATATTCTTGATTAACGGGTGATCCGGTCTGTGGCGCGACGCGGCCATTGCGAGGTCGTAGGCATCATCGAACTGATCTGCGGCGAGATGATCATCGACGACACGCAGTATTGCCGCCAGCAGGGCATCAAGCTCAGCATTCGCGATTGCATGGTCAGGATCTGCTGACAGCACACGGCCGTAAAAGTAAAGTGCATTTTGACGGGGTGGTGCCACGAGTAAATCCGCAGCGGCAGACAATCGCGCCTTGCGAAGATCCGCGTCTATATCAATCGGGTCATCGACAGCAGACTCCGCAGTCGATGTCGCAATCGCCGTGTTCGATAGTGTTTCGACGTTACTTTCGGGCGTTTTCCCCCCGAGTGCAAACCAGCCACCTGACGCGCTGACGACGATTGCGGTCGTGATCCCAAGTATGAGTGGCAGGGAACTGTATTCTTTCGAATTTGCAGATTCCATCGTCTCGAGTTCCTACAGTTGCCCCCCTATTGCACGTAAACGTTCCTGCCGCAATCCCATGTCAGCACCAACATTGTGAACTGGCATTGCCGGCCTGAAAGAATCGTGCGGCACACCCGCGACCGTATGGTGGTTTGCCAAATTCGGGTTGTCACACAGGTTCACGTGTTTGATCGCGGCGGCATCAATATCCTTAAGAAGCAGATTCGGGGCGACAGGCTTCTGCTCGTAGCGAAAGACCTGCCCATAATTGATCAAGCTGATCATATTGTTCGAGTCACGATTATCGCTGACGACAACGGTGACGAGCTCGGGCACATACTGTTTCAACGCGCTGATGATTCGCTGGAGCGTGCCAAACTCTGTCGTTATGTCCGTAATTAACACACCGGATGTGTCCTCCTCCAACGCTCGCATCGCCCGGATAAGAGATGTAGCGAGCAACGTGCTGCGTTCACTTGAGATTGTGCGGATTGCCGTTTCCGCGAACACCGAATCCACGGTGTAAATGACGACACCGACTTCCTTCGAACGCTTTGTCCTGCCCTGAACCTCACTCTGCGGTTTGCTGTCGGGGATTGGCCGCAACACAGGTAGTTCGTTGTCGCTAAATGCGCCCTGCGAAGCGTCGATCTTTCTTTGAACGGGAGAACGTGTCGCCTGAATCGGCTTAAGACGACGCGCGCCGGGATCCCTTGCAGGGCGCGTTGCGTGAACAGCAAGGCGCAACGTTTCCCGGAGCACTTTTGGTGAACATGGTTTGCTGAGAAATCGGAAGACTTCTCCAACATTGATTGAGTCATTCACAGCTGTCGGGTCCGCATAACCGGTCAGCAATATTCGAATCGTATTTGGGGAAATTCTCTTGACCTGGTCGAGGACCTCTATCCCCGACATGCCGGGCATGCGTTGGTCTGCAACAACGACATCGATTGGATTGTCGGCGGCAATCTTTACGGCAGCCGCTCCGTTCGTCGTTAGAAACAGGTCGAATTCGCGTCGAAACATGGCTCGCATGGAGTTCAGAACTCGCTGCTCGTCATCCACGAATAGTATGTTTGGCCGGTTAATCATTTGCGTTTCCCGCTATGCATCTGGATTCTTTTGATTTTCATTTCTTGCGCAAGCCATCTCAAAGTGCGCGCTCACCCGCGCCCCCATGTTCCTGCGTATGCTGGCCATTGCCTTGATTCACGGCGGGCATCATGTTGATGATGTCCGGGAAGTCGGCATCCTGATCGTGCTCAATCACGACGTTACCCTTGGTGACAATCGGTATTTCGACTGTGATCGTCGTTCCCTTGCCAGGCTTCGATTCAACATGCAGCTCGCCATTGTGCGCAGCCACGATCTGGTCGACGATGGACATGCCGAGGCCCGTGCCTTTTCCTATCTCCTTCGTCGTGAAAAATGGGTCGCGAATCTTGGGCAATACATCGGCCGGAATTCCGGCACCGGTATCACCGATGCTGATAACGACGTTGCCATTTTCTTCGCGTGTCTGCAGCACGATGTCGCCGAGGCCTTTAATGGCGTCTGCCGCATTCGTCAGAATATTCAGAAAGATCTGGTTAATCTGCGACGGGGCGCAGTAGATTGTTGGCACGTCGCCGTAGTATTTGTGCACCGTTATTCGACCCTTCAGTCGGTTGTTAATGATCAGCAGTGCTTTATCGAGGCCTTCGTTGACATCAAATGCCGCGTGCTCTGCACGATCGAGCCGACTAAAATCTTTCAACCCCTTTGCAAGTGTGGACAGCTCATCCAGCCCTTCGATGCTGTCCTGAATCAGGCCTTTCGCTTCTTCGATTTCTTCCTTGATCCCGGACTTCATCATCCTGTGCATGTCGACGAGTCCGAGTCGTACCGTCTTGTTATTCTCCGGACCAGCAAGCGCCGCAACAACCATCGATTCCGCGACATCGCTGAGTTCGCCGACGGAATCGAGCAGCTCCTGGATCACGCTCGAATTACTCATCAGGTACCACAGCGGCGTGTTGATCTCGTGGCTAATGCCAGCAATCATTTCCCCAAGTGACGACATCTTCTCCGCGTGAATCAGCTGCACCTGCGATTCCTTCAGGTCGTCATAGGCCTTCTCCAGCTCCTGCGTGCGCTCACTGACGCGTTCCTCGAGCGTGTCATTCGAAAGTCGCAGGTCCGTGTTGCTCTGGTTTAGCTCCCGGTAGCTCGATTGCAGTTTGTAGATAGAATACGCAGCGCCCAGCAACAGCAATAAGGCACAGACTGCCAACAGTACCTGTGCTGTTTCCGCGCGCTGCATCGCGCTCCGATTAAAGGCAGCCTCTTCTGCCTCCAGCGCCGATAGTTCTGCAACGACAGGATTACGCCGGATTGCGTCAAGCGTAAGCTCCGCTGCCACGTGTTGGTCAACAACAGTTTCCGCTGTCGCCAGAAATTCAGCCGCCATTTCTGGCATTTGTGCGGCGAAAGAGGCGTCTTCCCGAAGTGCCTCGATACGGCCGCGGAGTTGATTCGGATCGGATGCGCGCTGCCCGGTCGAGAATTCGATCACGTCGATGGCGAGCGTAAAGGCGATGCCCGATTGGGCTGCCAGTCCACGGTCACGCAAATTCCGGACGAATTCCGGCGACTCTTCCTGCAATCGTTGCAGCGCAGTGGCCAACGTATTCTGGGTCGATATGAAAGTCTGACTACTGATCTGGAATAACGTTAGCGCGTTGTCGAACTCCTTGAGTTGCGCCAGGACATTGGGATTCTGCAGCGTGACGTTCGAGAATTCATGCAGAGCCTGATTGCTGTCTCTAAGGCGCGCATTGACTAACTCTATGGAGGGCGTTATTCCGGCGCCGGTTTCGATCGCAGCCGTCATTCCAGCAAGCATCGTTGCGATATCGGTTCGGGTTGTCTCGATCAGGCGCGCACGTTCCGCTTGCGCCACGTAGTGTTCGTCCCTGACAGATCGCGACTCAATAATCAGCAGCGACAGAACGACCACGACCAGAATTGCGGCCACAACAGCCAGCGGGTTACTAAGCTTTCGAATGTCCATGTATCGAATTGCCAGCGCGGTATTATCCGTGTCTTTTGGTTTACGCGCCGAACCCGGATCGTCAAATCGGTATTGCACCGGGTAACTTGCCGGAGTCCAGCTGCTTTAACTTAATCTAGCATGCTTGTTATTGCCGGCCCACATCCGGATGCAGGACGACGACCTGCGTGCATCAACAGTTAACGTCTGCATACTTGAGGCTTTGCGGAACGTTGTGCGCATTAGTCCCTAAAATTTCTTGAGTTTCTATTCAGGCTGATGTGCCTTAGAGACCATCGCGCAAGCGGACAGTCGTGACGGCTTACTTCGTGTGATCTGCCGGCATATGAAAGTTTTTGCGCATCCCGGAATTTGCGCGTGGCCAAAGCAGCAGAGCGTCAATCTGCAGTCGTTGAAAATGCCCATTCTGCGGTCGGATGAATATGCATGTCGGCCGGGTTGTTCGTCTCATGGAAGAGGGTGACAATCCCACCACCGTCGCAACGATCGCAAATTATCGCGGTCAGATATCACATGAACAGAGTACCGAACATACTGCTCCAATGTACGTGCCTCGCGTTACTGGCCGCATGTGCGACTGGCGATTCCGTCGATCGACGGTACGAACCCAGGGTGGGTGAGAATCGGCATTCGCTGCAGTGCGGTTCCGGTCATGTCGCCGTATGCATTGATGTCGATTGTAGGCCCGCCGAATATGTATGCACTCAAAAAGGCGATATTCGGAGATTGTTCGAGGTCCGCCAACCTCAGTAAAGTGAAATTTTGTTCACAGGCGGGAGTTGGTGCGAGCGTGTTCTGCCTGTTCTGCAGAATAGCCATAATCACCTGATGATGTGCGTCTGATCAGCGGCGAAAGTCGCTCGCGTCCTCGAGCCATGCGGCAATCATGCCCGCGAGATCATCGCTGTTGTCGTCCAGCATCATGAGGTGCGAATTTCCGCGAATCTCTTCATCTGCCAGCAAATCGATAAACTCAGCCGTTGAGCCTTGCCCAGCCTTCACGTCCATCTGGCGTCGTCAGGTAGATGCCGGAGGATAGTCCGAGACCTGGCACCAGGATGATGTTGGCGTCAGACACGGCGGCCGGAACCAGAAACGTTATCTTGGCCTGATCACCAACCGTCGTTCTCACGGACGTCGGCAGCGCTGCCCCGCGACCGTCAGAATATGGCGACTCGACCCGCGTTCCACCGACATAGAAGACACCCATTGATTCCAGCGACAATGGCTCGGCTGCGGTCACCGGCAATGCAGTCATCGTCAGCAAAGTCAGCAAAAACGTGCCCGTCCGGCAGCCTGTATCGCCATTGTGCATGTCACGCGTTGCGACGGATCTCCACGACGTCAAAAGGTTCCAGCGTATCGATGCCTTCTATCGTGTCCGGCGGCCGCCACGCGAAGAGGCGCGCTGTAATCTGCTCTGGCGTTACGTCGATTATGCTGAACCCGTTTTTCTCGATCGGATCTATATTCCGCTCCATCGTGATACTTGTCGCAGCAGTCGCCCCCACGCCGCGCACCCTTGAGGGCCAGGCTCTCTTCGTGCCGATCGGGCCATGCAACAGCATGTAAGGGGCGTTTCTGCGCATATCCAGGTCGCCACTCTGTAACATGCGATCCCAGCCACAGGCGTGCAGGTCGCCCGACATCGCGACAGCCGGTCGTTTCTGCGACGAAATCGCTTCGAAAAGGCGTTGATGCTGCAGGTACCAGCCTGTTTGCCACATGTACTTTGAATTCTTCGTGCTCAGGAATGCTTTAGTTCCGGCCGGACTATCGGGCGCCGGTTGCTCGAGTACGTCCGGATACCACTCACGCCATTTGCCGGCGGACCAGCCAAACGGCGTGGACGGAATGTGTATCAGGTGCTGGGTATCCTCGGTTTGAGTGCGCTTGATCAACCACCGCTCAGCGTCCGGGGGAACGAGACCGGCGAATTTGTCCTTTAATGAGACATATCGCCCGCAGTCATACATCAGCACTTCGAGCAGCTTACCGTAGCGCAGCGTGCCAAAACATTCGGAGAGGCCGGCCGAACGATCCGCCGCCGCACTCCCGGAAAGTCCCAGCGGGCGTTGTTCATCGCGCAGGAACTCCGGATAGTAGAGGTGTTGGGTCGCACGCTGCAGCTGCAACTCGAGGTTTTCCGGCGGAAACGTGATCCACTTATCTATGGCGTCGTCGTTCTCGAAGTAATCGTGATCGTCAGAAAAGAAGAACATCGGCGTCGAGCGAAAGCGCGTGCCATACAGCTCTGCAATCTGGGGCCCGGCGACGCGCTTGAGAATCTGCTCGTTCTCGAAACCGACAATCGGCTCATCCCTGTTGAAGGTGCCCAGCGGGTCGCCGTCTTTCCCCTTACCGCGTCCCAACGGCGGTTTCAGGTCCCAATAGATGTGATCGCCATTGGCAATCACCGCATCAGGTGAAAACGACAAACCGCGCGCGAACAGCCGGTGGCGAATCTCGAGTGGTAAGTAGCCGCTGCCTGTCGGTGAGCCGCCAGCGCAGGTGTATGTCATAAGGCGCAGGTGAGTCGGCGTGGCTGTGGGATCCGGCATCGTTCGCAACGGCCACGGCGAGCACAACTCACGACCGTTCTGCGACCTTAATTTCAATGAATAGACAGTGTCGGCCTTGAGGCCGCGCGAATGGAATTGCCAGTAGCTCCCGTTGCTGTCCGTGTTCAGGCCGCGCACGACCTGGTCGCCCACATGCAATACAGGTGCATATTTCTGTGGCTCGAGGAAAGAGCACTTTAGTAGCACCTGCTCGTGTGACGCGGCGGGAAGAATGTGCGCCAACGAGCCGCTGTCCCAGCTGGCGACCGACTTTTCCGCAGTGCGCTGGGCCGCGAACGCTCTGCCGAAAAATCCGAGCGCGGCTGCGCCGGCGCCAGCTGCTGCACCCTGCAGGAGTCTGCGACGATTGCGGTCAGGTGTTCGTTTCATGTGTATTCGCTTGCTCCATAAAACTATCGATCCGGCGACATGCTTCCCCCATACAGGAGAATTTACTACGCTCGACTCGATAATTCGAAAGCCAAATTCCTGACGTTCGAAATTCTTGTTCTCTTAATGAGGATTCTGGGACGCCGACGCCAGAGAAAACCGGGGTCGAACCGCAGTTTCTCCAATCGGATCCTCGCACGAAAACCGGGGTCGAACCGCAGTTTCTCCAGTCGGATCCTCGCACGATAAAGTCCGGTTCGACCCCGGTTTTCGCACGATAAAGTTCGGTTCGACCCCGGTTTTCGGTTCCGGTCAGGTCGCCGTATGCATTGAGGTTAGTTGCGAGCCATCTGACTACGTTTGCGCCGAGAAGCGAGATTTGCGGGGGTTGCTCGAGCCCCGCCAACATCATTGAAGTGCAATCCCGCTTCTAAGCGGCTCAGTTCGGCCAGCCTAAGTCATTGATATCAGTAATATTCGTTCGGCCTTAGCGCAATTCTGTGCGATTCGTCATATTCCATAATCTCCGGGTTGGCCATACTCGGGGACTTCTGGAAACGCATCTCTTTCGTGCGAATCAATTGGGAATGACCGATGGACGGCTCGACTCTTCAAACGGTGTTGTTACTGCTCGCGGCCGGCGTTGCTGGCATAGGTGTCGGGTGGCTGATTAGAGGAGCACATGGCAACCGCCGAATCGGTCAGCTGAGCGACGAATGGCAGCTGAAAGTAGACGACCTGGCCCGCCAAAAAGACCGGCTAACCGCTGAAATTTCAACTCTGAGGTCAACGATAGAATCCCAGCAGGAAGGTATTCGTCAGCATGAAATAGCCGGTGCCAAAAGTCGCACCGAACTCGAGTCGGCCCAGGAAAAAGAAAAACTGTTGTCCAAAAATCTGTTCGCGCTTCGCGCAGAGCGGGAGGACTTCAAGAACAAGGTGGTCCAGTTTCAGAATGCACTGGTTTCGGTGAAGCAACAGTCTGCGGAGCTGCAAACAGAATTCGCCAAATCCGGCGAGTTCTACAAACGAGAACTCGCAAAAGCATTCGAGAGGCGCAAGGCTTTGGAGGTAAGCCTCGAAAACGCAAAGCAGGAGCACGAATCCTTTACCAATCTCCTGCAAGCATCGCAGTCCGAGCATGAGGCTATAAACAAGATGCTCGATTCAGCCAAGCACAGACTCGGCAATCTGGACGTACTTGAAGAAGACGTTATCAGGCTTGAGGCTGAGAACGCTGAATTAAGACACGATGCGTCACGCAAGAAGATGGAAATCGAGGTACTGCAACGGGACGTTGCAGAGCTGGATGAGCTGAAAGTTCACAATCATGAATTGGCGCATTGTCTCAAGTCAATGGAAGCCAGTCGAAAACAGTATGAGAACGATGCCAAGCGCTATCGTGAACGTGCTGACCAGACCGAACAGAAATCTGAAACCCTGCAGATCAAACTGGACGAAGTCGAGAAACATTTCTCAGACATGGAAAAGCAGCAGCGCCAGGCGTTGAGAGATGCCAGGAAAGCGGCAGTCGCTCAGAAGTCAAACGGACAAACGCCGCCTCAGCAAGAACATGACGATCTGCAGAAAATCGTCGGTATTGGCAAAAAGTTCGAACAGGCGCTGCACGAACTCGGTGTTTACAGCTATCGGCAAATCGCCAACTTCGGCGTAGCGGACATCGCACGGGTTAATGTGCAGCTAAAAGAATTCAAAGGTCGTATGGAACAGGACGACTGGATCGGCCAGGCGAAGGAACTACACTTCAAGAAATACGGTTAGAAGAAACGGTTCGATTGGCGCCCACAGTGGTGTTTTGCCCGGAACCATGTACTACCGCCTAATGTAACCCAATCAGCGAAGAATCCGCGGCTTAGCTGACCGCAATCTATTCATTTCAACCCCATTTCATTTCGCGCCGCACGCTTCGGCTGGCGGAGTTTCCTGTCGTTCGATACAGTAAAGACCGCTACAAGAACCAACCAAGCATAGGACCCATAAGATGAAACGACTATTTGCAACGACGCTGAGTTTTTTCCTGGTAAGCAGTGCAGTGGCGCAGAGCGACCTGCCGTTTGATGTTCAACCCGTCACTTCGTTCGACGAACCATGGGCTGTCGCATTCCTGCCAGATGGCCGCATGCTGGTCACGGAGCGCAAGGGCAACTTGCTGATCGTCAACCAGGCCGGCCAGAAGACGCGTCCCATTGGCGGTGTGCCGGATGTGGACTACGGCGGCCAGGGTGGCCTGGGCGACGTTGCCGTGCATCCGGATTTTGCGGAGAACGGGATTATCTACCTCAGCTACGCGGAAGGTGGCACTGCCGGTACTCGCGGCGCCGCAGTTGTACGAGCCGTTCTCAACGAAACGCAGGGTCGCGGGAATTTGTCGGACGCGGAAGTTATCTGGCGGCAGTATCCAAAAGTCGTCGGTCGCGGCCACTTCGGGCATCGGCTGCTGTTCGACGATGATGGCTACCTCTGGATATCCTCCGGCGATCGCCAGAAGTTCACCCCGGCCCAGGACATGCAGTCGAACATTGGCAAGATCCTGCGCCTTAACGACGACGGATCCGTTCCCGAAGACAATCCTTTCGTCAACTACCGTGACCAGGACCCTCGCGTCGACGATGAAGGCGTTTTCGGGCAGATCTGGTCGCTGGGACACCGCAATCCGCTCGGCATAGCCATCGACGCTGACGGGCAGCTATGGAACATCGAGATGGGCCCTGCCGGTGGTGACGAACTGAACCGCGTCGTGCGTGGAGGCAACTACGGTTATCCGGTCGTCTCCAACGGTGATCATTACGATGGTCGCGAGATTCCTGATCACGATACACGACCAGAATTCCTGCAGCCGGCGGCGTGGTGGACCCCCGTCATCTCACCAGGCAACCTGATTGCCTATAGCGGCGATCTGTTTTCAGACTGGCGCGGAGACCTTTTCGCGGCCGGACTCTCATCACAGTCCATCGTGCGCATCGAAACCAATGGTGAAGACGCGCGCGAGGCCGAACGATTTGCTATGGGTGCGCGTATTCGCAGTGTTGTCCAGGGGCCTGCGGGGGCATTGTGGGTGCTGGAGGACGAGCGCGAAACGAGCAGGGGGCGATTGCTCAAGTTAACGCCGAAAGACTGAATACCTGGCGCAATAACAAACAAGGAGAATCGAGCCGACTTTGCAGTTGTTGAGGGACGCCAAGAGAACCCAGCGTAACGCCAGGTACACTTTGCTTCACCTAGCCGGTAAGACTCGTACTGATCTCTTTTATCCAGTCATGCTCCGGCGTCGCGTGTATGCTGCGCAAACCGAGTCTTGCTGCGGCTGCAGTGTTGTGCAGCTGATCGTCGACAAACAGAATATCGCTCGGTGCCGTTTTGCCATCAAGCAGCAGCCGAAAAGCGTTCGGATCAGGCTTTACGAGTCCGGTAACGTCGGATATTAGAAATCGTTGAAAAAGGTTGTACAGATTAAAGGTGTTGAGATGTGGCAACACCCAGTGACTGCGGTGATTGGAGAGCAGCCAAACCGGCACCCGCTGCGACCAGTCCGCCAAATACTCTGCCACCGGACCTGGTCGGTAGCTGGCGCCCAGGGCAATCATAGTCTGTCGGAAATTCACTTTTCGGCCAGCAAGCTCATTCCAAAGCGCTTCGTCGTCAATTGCGCCGGTCCATGCGAGTTTTCTCAATCGCTCTTCCCAACGACCTGATACGGAATCAATATCCAGATTGTTGTCGCGAGTAAATGCCAGCAAGAAATCCTTAATCGGGGCATCAAACACGACGCCCTGACCATCCAGGACCAGCAGTTTGGGCTTTGTAACGGGCATTAATCAGTCCAGCGCTTTCGCGACAATCGCCCTGACAATCTTCTGGGTAAGGTCTTCGTCGCTACCCACATCGTATTCCGGAACGTTGGCGTTCCGGGCAAGTTTCTGCATGCTTTGCTGCAATCCGCGTATTACGTCGAACCTCTGCAGATGCCGCGTACCGTCACGGCCGGGTTCGCTGACGAGGCGGTGGCTGAGGCGCGCATTATGCGTATCCTCGTCTCCGAGCGCGAGCAGTAGCTCCACGACGATCGGGTTTTCATCCATGTCTTCGAGTTCTTTGCTTATGAATCCAGGGAGTAAATGCACGCCTTCGAAAAGGACGTTTTTCTTCTCTTTGGCGTAGCGTCTCGCGACCGCAGCGCACGCCGAAGATACCGCGCGTGCCTGGCGATGGTAGGTAGACGCCTGAGCTTCCTTAAGATCGGTTTCAATCGCTTCGTAGGACGAGATATGCAGCTCGGGCAGGACTGATGTCGGAATGACGGTGCGCAATACTTCACGAATCGCATCCGTCGTTACTACCCGGTTGATACCCAGACGAAGGGCCAGGCGTGTTGCAAGTGTTGATTTGCCTACCCCGCTCGAACCCAGCATAGAAATGATTATCGGTCGACCGATCCGCCTGGCCTTGCGCCACAAAAGGTAGCTTTCAGCGGTGTCTTTTGAAACAAGTCGCGCGACCTCTTCAGCAGTTAGCAATGTTAGCGCTTCCGAACTGATTTCCTCCGCATTGTCGCTTTTCAGTCGTTCCTGGATAATTCGTGCGACATCATAGGCCCCCGGCGTCTGTATACCGGTCGCCAGTATGCTGGTGGCGAGAATTCCCTTCGAGAAAGGCAGCGCGTTTCCGAATCGATCCACTACCTGGCAATGCTCAAGCTCTATGTCTCTGCGCAAATCGATGGGCATAACTTCAACGCCGCGCAGCGACGAAACTGACCTGGGCCGAATTTTCAAACACGATCAGAATTCACCCGCAGTCGAGTAAATATACTGCAGGCCTCTCCGATCAATCAGTTTCTTCCTGGTGACTGTTCGTCGCACTGAACGGAGCATTCGCTTAACAGAAACGTCGATGGCTTTGTAAAGGTCTGTATGTGTCGTCGATATACTGACCGGCGCGAGGTGACGCAGGTGCACCCGGACAATGGCCTGTTTGTCATAGCCGCCCTTAGGCCCGTTCAGGTCCTTGAGGTACGCATCTACGCTGATCACCTCGTCGCCATAGCGGCTTAGCAGCCCGCCTAGCCGTTTGTGTACGCGTGCGCTAATCGCCGGCGTTAGCTCAAAGCCCTGAGATTGAATTCTGACTTTCATATCTATTCTCCATTTGGGTTTGATTCGATAATACCCGGTGGGTGCAGAAGATCTAGTCGAACTATCCGACGCATAAGCTCGAAAATTACGATTTGACTATAATTCGAGAAAATCGATGTTATAGACATATAAATTCGATTTTACCGAGCAATTGTCGCGTGTATGATTTGTGGCTAAGAAAAAGCTTCCACAATGGTCTCTAACTACGAATGCCCCTGAACGCGCTCAGAAACTTTCTGAAAATGGAATCGACAGCCGGCATATTGCTGGTGTTATCTGCCGTTCTGGCATTGCTATTCTCAAATTCTCCGCTCCTGCCACTGTATCGCAACGTGCTCGACCTGCCCCTGTCGATTGCGCTGGGTGAATTGAGCATAGATAAGCCGTTATTGCTCTGGATCAATGACGGAATGATGGCCGTCTTCTTTCTGCTGATCGGGCTCGAGGTGAAGCGCGAGTTTCTGGAAGGCGAGCTGTCGTCCAGGGAACAGGTCGTCCTCCCCGCTGTTGCCGGACTTGGCGGATTTTTGTTTCCGGCCGTGATTTACACCGCCATCAATTGGGACTCGCCGGAAACAATGGAAGGCTGGGCGATTCCAACAGCAACCGACATCGCGTTTGCCCTGGGTGTACTCGCCCTGCTGGGAAGCAGAGTGCCTTTGTCATTGAAGGTATTCCTGACGACGATCGCCATTTTCGATGATCTGGCAGCGATTCTGGTGATCGCTGTATTTTATACGCAAGACCTGTCGTTGATGGCACTGACCTTGGGGGCGCTCGGCCTAGCGGGCTTGGCCGTGCTGAATTTCGCTGGCGTCACCCGGATATCGGCGTATGTGCTGATTGGGGTGTTCGTGTGGACATGCGTACTCAAAAGTGGCGTTCACGCTACCCTGGCCGGAATCGCCGTCGCAATGGCAATTCCTCTCAAGACTGCAAGCGACCAGAATTCTCCATTGCGCCATCTTGAACACACGCTGCACCCATGGGTCGCATATGGAATTCTGCCGATTTTCGCGTTCGCCAATGCCGGCGTTTCCTTCCGCGGCATTACGCCTGACGTACTGTTCGGTCCGGTATCGATGGGTATTGCACTGGGACTTTTCGTCGGCAAACAGCTCGGCGTTTTCGGCCCTGTATGGTTGATGGTCAGGCTGGGGTGGGCGCGACTGCCGGATGGAGCCAACTGGGCGTCAGTCTACGGAGTTGCATTGCTGACGGGCGTAGGTTTCACGATGAGCCTGTTTATCGGATCGCTGGCCTTTGAGCGCGGGCAGTTTGATTACCTTGCGGCTACACGCGTTGGTGTTCTGGCCGGCTCAGTCGTCTCCGCGATTGCGGGGTATCTGATATTGAGACGTGCCACCCGAAACCATGTGAGGAGTGACCATTGCGCCACCTGAATTACAGCCACCTCCAGTATTTCTGGACGGTTGCCCGCGAGGGCAGCATCGTGCAGGCTGCTGAAGTCCTGCACCTGACGCCACAAACCATCAGTGGTCAACTTAAGTTGCTCGACGAGGCCGTTGGCCAGCCACTATTCATTCGTTCCGGAAGACGTCTCGTATTGTCGGAGACCGGACGGGTTGTCTATGACTATGCGGACGAAATTTTCTCCATTGGCTCGGAGCTCGCGCATGTGGTGCGCGGTGGGCGAATGGACGGGCCCTCTATCCTCAGTGTTGGTGTGGTCAGTTCGATGCCGAAACTCGTTGTCGAACGCATCGTCGCGCCTGCGCTGATTGGCGAAGATCCGATTCACGTGCGTTGCACCGAAGCAAACCTGGAACAGCTGTTAGCCGACCTTGCGATTCACCGACTCGACCTGGTTTTGTCAGACCAGCCGATGCCGAGTGGCCTCGGTCTGCGTGCTTATAACCACCGCCTCGGTGAGAGCGGGCTTTCATTTTTCGCTCAACGTCGTGGTGCTGCCGCGTTGCGGAGAAGGTTCCCGGGTTGCCTTGACCAGGCGCCAATGTTACTTCCTTCAAGACATTCGGCGTTGCGACGGCGGATGGACGACTGGTTTGAGGCTAATGAAATCGCGCCCGAGGTCGTCGGGGAATTCGATGACAGTGCCTTGTTAAAGGCGTTTGGTGAGGCGGGAGTCGGAATCTTTGGCGGGCCCACCGTCATCGAAGATGAGATTTGCCGCATGTATCGTATGAACGTGATCGGACAGGCGCCGGAAATCCGGGAGTCATTCTATGCGATTTCTCCGGAACGCAGATTAAAGCACGCTGCTGTAGTTGCGATCACCGACGTGGCTCGCAAGGGGCTGTTCTCCAGACCTGGTTAGATCCGACAGCAACATTCCGCAGTAGCATCTTAAGTGAGATTTCTCGAGCAGAGGAGCTCGACAAGTAGCGGCCAGATTAGCGGAGGTCAGGGGGCTGAAGATCGAAGCTAGCGCAGGAGCACTGGCGAATTGCAGTACTACGGCATTCGCTTACTGCGGCTCCCTGAAACTGGCTACTTGCTCGGCCAGATCTTTTCTAATGAGGTTCTGGATTTCTTCAAAGCGTGGATCAGCTCGCAACCCATCAAAGTTTCTGTTGAATCGCGTGTCCCATTGCCACAATGCTCGCCAGCCGTCGGCCACGACGCGCTGCAGCTCCGCGATCGCGTCGTCATTTCGACCGAGCAAGGCAAGTGCTTCCGCTTTGGCGATGCCCATCGGATAGTTTGCAGCGCCGCGCACGTATTCGTCGTCATAATCCGCAATGACGGCTTCGAGAACGGTCCGGGCCCTGTCATCTTCGCCTGCGGCCTGTAGCAATTTCCCCAGATCCGCGGCTCTCTGAACCGTCGGAGCAATGATCAGTGGATCGTCTTCAAAAAACTCCGGTCGCTGTCGCCGGTACCAGCCAAGCGCCTCGTCGTACCTGCCGGTCGCAAGTGCCTCGTCACGCATCGTCCGCAGGAAGACTCTCTCGGAACCCCAGCGATCCGCCAACTCGTTGGCCAGGGCCGTACGGGCAATGTCGACAGCCGCGTCGCGTTGCTCATGCATCGTCAAATATACGGCTTCGACGGATAGTGGATAGGGTTCCATCGGTCCAAGTGCCAATGAAGAATCGATGACGCGGCGTGCCGCCCCAAAATCGCCGAGACTCATGTATATCTGCGCCAACGTACTCGTATTCTCGTAGTCGTCGACGTCAGATCTGGCATTTATCTCGCCCCAATACACGGCATTCGCGAACTGGCCGCCGAGTATCGTGGCCAGTGCTGCCCCGTGCGACGCATACGGGTTCCTTGGATCAATCTGAGCAATGCGTTCGAAGGCGATATTGGCGTCCTCGAACTGTCCCAAAGCGACCTTGGCACGACCTAAATCATGCCAAAGCGCCGTAGACAATGGATCGAACTCAAGGGCACGGTCGATGAACTGCAGTGCTTCTCGATTCAGTCCCTGGCGGCGCAGGTGGGTTGCATAGATGTCGAGCACGTCAACGTTATTGGGATTTTGTGCCAATGCGCGCAGAAACAAGTCGTCAACGTTGCTCGCGCCGGCTGCCGAATCGTAAATTGCCAACACCGCAAGTGCATGTCCGTCGTTCGGGTCGATCTTGATGGCATGATCGATATGCTGACGCCCGTTGTGGAGCATGTACTCAAGCGGTTCTGCACCGGTCGCAACGAGGCGGTAACAGGTACGTGCGAGCAAGACACGAGCGAGTAAATAATCAGGATCCAGCTCGACCGCTTCCCGAAAGTTTGACTCAGCTGTACGCAGTGATTCGAATGTCTGCCGCACGAAATTTTGTTTGCCGCGATTGAACGCTTCGAAGGCCTGCAGATTATCCGTACGGTCACTGCGGATACGCGTGCGCTCCTGCGCGGAGAGGGTTACAGTCAAAGCTTGCGCAATTGTCTCCGCGATTTCCGACTGAATGGCGAACAGGTTTCCAACCGTCATCGCCCGGTCATACTTCTCCGCCCAGATGTGTTCATCCGTTTCGGCGTTGATGAGCTGCACGTTGATGCGTACCTGGCCGCCGACATGTTGAACGCCGCCCTCGAGAATATTCGCGGCGCCGAGTTCTTCTCCGATCTGGCGAAGGTTTTTTTCGGTATCACGATACTGCAATACTGACGTTCGCGAGATGACTTTCAGATTGCTGATGTTTGCGAGCGTCGTGAGCAGATCATCGTGCACGCCGTCAGAGAAGTATCCCGTTTGCTCGACGTCGCCCAGGCTTCTGAATGGCAAAACCGCGATGGATTGTGAGTCAAGCTGCCGTGGCGGAGTGGGGGAGCTGCGTGAGTATTGATCCAGGTTGTTGGCGAATACAAGTATCGCGGCAACAGTCGCAACACCGATTGTGCCAATGACCGCGTAGTCGCTGGTACTCAAACGCGAAGGCGCTATTCCTTCCGAGCCTGGTGTCCGCACGATGCCGGTGGTCGTAATGTCATAGCGCCAGCCGATCACCAGCGCCAAAGGGAATAACACCAGGGCAAGCATCCAAACTGATTGCAACGCCGCATCGGGAAGTCCCCAGGACTCGAAAGCGAGGTCGGCTACCTGCAACACCACCCAGGCGCCAACAACGTATATCGCGATCGTCTGGTAGACGCCCCGGCGTTTAATCTCCCTGAAAAACTCCCTCAAAATACGCTGCCCGACCCCAATCCAGAAATCCTATTATATAGCCCCTTGCCGAGACTATCTGTAGCGACTTCATCCGGTTCGACCCCTTCTTTCATTGATGTCTGCAGGGTCGCCGGACGGGGAGCGACTGGTCTGTTTTCCAGCACCTGCGTTCACCAATCTGGTAGATTAAGCAAGTAAGGTAACAGCGATCCATTACTACAAATAACAACAAGGAGCGACGCCCGTGACCGCAGCCCCGGATTCCATAATTCGACAATTTATCCCCGCTTTCCTGAGCGTGATCCTGCTCGGCTTTACGAGTGTCTGCATCGGTCAGGAAGTACCCATCATTCTGCCGGGCGCGCCGGGCGAAACGGTGCAGGAACTGAGCGCCGATGAGGCGATCGAGATTGCCAATACGAGTCATTCGCCAGATGACGTGTTGTTCATGCAGGACATGATTCCGCACCACAACCAGGCCGTGCAGATGGCCGCCCTGGTAGCGGACCGAACGAACCGGCAGGAGTTGCTGGACGTGGCCGGACGCATCGACGCCTCGCAACTCGATGAGATCGAGTTCATGAAGCAATGGTTGCGTGAACGGGGTGAAGCGGTGCCGGACCCAACCGAACACGATGCGATGCACACGTCTCACACGATGGCTGGCATGGCGTCGCCAGCTCAAATGGCCGAGCTTGCCCAGGCGGAGGGCACCGACTTTGACCGGATGTTCCTCGAGTTGATGATCGCGCATCACGAGGGCGCGGTGAAGATGGTTGAAGAACTGCTCGAACAACCGGGTTCGGCATACGACCCGGTGCTGTTCGAGTTTACGAATGACGTCACCAACGACCAGGCGACCGAGATCGAACGAATGAACGCGATGTTGGCCAGCCTGTCCGGCGATGCCAGGGCGGGACTCTCGCCAGGATTCGAAGACGCGGGCCAGGCACTGATGAACCTGGAGCTCGTGGCTGCACTGCCTAAACCACCTGGCTTCTTCGATCCGCAAAACCCGGCAGGACTGCCGCCGGCGAAGCCACCGGAGGATTCCAACGAGTCGACCGATGACGATGGTCAGAGCGTTGATGACACTGAGTGGGGCGAGCGCTCGCCGCTCCTGAGTTTCTCCAACACTGACATGGCGTTCTCCGGTGACAAGATGGTTACCGGTAGTTACCACGGCTTCAACGTATACGAGCTTCAGGAAGATGGTCTGCCGAAACTCTTCAGTTCGGTGGTCTGCCCGGGTGGTCAGGGTGACGTCTCTATCGTCGGTGATCTGCTGATCATGTCGGTGGAACAGACGCGCGGCCGGGTCGACTGCGGACTACAGGGCATCAACCAGGATGTAAGTCCGGTGCGCTTCCGCGGAATTCGCATCTTTGATATCAGCGACCCGGCGCGGCCCATGCAGGTGGGCCAGGTTCAGACCTGTCGCGGCTCGCACACACATTCGATTGTCTCCGGCCCCGATGAGGACGGCAAAATCATCGTCTACAATTCCGGCACCTCTTCCGTTCGCGATGGGGAGGAGCTGGAAGGCTGCGTCGGCGAGATCGCCGGAGACGAGAGAACCGCACTGTTCCGCATCGACGTCATCGAGATTCCTGTCGACGATCCGTCGAAAGCACGTATTGTCGACAGCCCTGCGGTTTTCGCTGATCCGGAGACAGGCAGACTGGCGGGCCTGTGGCAAGGTGGTGACCACGGCGATGATACGCAGGAGACCAATCAGACCAACCAGTGCCATGACATCACCGTGTTTCCGGAAGCCGGCATTGCTGCTGGCGCTTGTTCCGGTAACGGCATCATCTTCGACATCTCCGATCCATTGAAACCGAAACGCATGGATGAAGTCGTTGACAAAGGATTCGCGTACTGGCACTCAGCGACGTTCAACAACGACGGCACCAAGGTTCTTTTTACGGACGAGTGGGGCGGTGGCGCGCGGCCTCGCTGCCGCACCTATGACCCGAAAGACTGGGGCGCGGATGCCATCTACGACATCGTTGATGGCCAGCTCGAGTTCAGGAGTTACTACAAGCTGCCGGCACCACAGGTCGAGCAGGAGAACTGCGTGGCGCACAATGGCTCCGTCGTGCCTGTTCCCGGCCGCGACATTTTCGCGCAGGCCTGGTATCAGGGTGGTATGTCAATTGTAGATTTCACTGACTCCGCCAACCCGGTCGAAATCGCGTACTTCGACCGCGGTCCTATTCACGAGGAACACCTGATCCTCGGCGGGTACTGGTCGACCTATTGGTACAAAGGCAAGATCTACGGTACCGAGATTGCACGCGGACTGGACGTCTTTGGGCTGGTCCCCAGTGAATACCTGACTGAAAACGAGATCGCTGCGGCAGCGATCGCCAACCAGGGTGAATTGTTCAATCCGCAGCAACAGTTCCGCGTGACCTGGCCGGCCGAACCTGTCGTTGCACGTGCGTACATCGATCAGCTCAAGCGCAGTGAAGCGCTATCGGAATCGTCAATGTCCGACCTGAACGCCGCACTGGACCAGGCCGCATCGCGGCTCGGAGATGGCGGGCGAGACCGAAACCTGGCGGTCAGACTTGAGTCGTTATCGGCGAACCTCGCAGCAGATGACGGTGATGCGATGACAATAAAGCGGCGCACGGCACTGGCTGAGACGCTGGACGGGATCGCGGCCAGGCTTCGGTAAGGTTGCCGCGCCCGTCGAACGAATTATTGAAGAGGATAATCAATATGAAAAATTTACTCACACTCGTGGCTGTCGCTACGTTCGCAATTACGCTTTCGGGCGCAGTCAACGCTGAGGAGAAAATGCTGGTAGACGGCTTCCCCGCCGGCCGCGACCTTCCGGGAGCTCACCTGGCGCCGGATCCGAATGTTGAGTACAAGGTCGTCTTCGATCTCGTCGTCACTGACGATAATCTTGACGACCCGTATCCGATGCTTGGGCTGATTGCGATGTACATGAATACGCTTGGTAAATTCGGCGTGCCGCCGGAGAACCGCAAGATTGAAGTGGTCCTGCACCGCGGTTCCGGGCTGATCGGCCTCAAGAACGAGGAATTCAAGGCACGTCACGATGGCAAAGACAATCCGAATATCGAGCTGATCCAGAAGCTGCATAAGGCCGGTGTGACCTTCCACATCTGCGGTCAGGGCGTACTGGCACGCGAAATCGACGAGGATGATCTCCTCGATGAGATCCAGATCGATTACTGGGCATTGACGACGCTGATCGAACTGGGCCGGCAGGGTTACGTGCAGATCGGCGGCTAAAAAAAGCAGGGTCGAACCGCACTTTTCGTTAAGTGCGGTTCGACCCTCCTTTCACGCCCGCAGCGTATTCACCCATCGAATGAATCAATAATCCATCGGCTGATGCCTTGCTTCATCGCGAGGCTCAGACGAAGGCATCGGCATAGAGGGAATCAACATGAAGAACTTGTTTACGCTTGCACTGGTCGGCGCGGTAGCCATTGTCACGTCCGGCGCGGTTCTGGCACAGGATAGGTTGCCCATACCGGGCTACCCTGCTGCGCGTGACGTGCCCGATGCTCACGTGCTGCCCGATACAAACATCGTGCACAAAGTGGTCTTCGATGCGGTCATCGCGGCTGAGAACGTCGATGACGTTAATCCAATGCTGGTGGCTGTCGCCCGTTACGTCAACACACTCGCGAAATACGGTGTGCCGCCGGAGAATCGCAAGATTGCGGTTGTCTTTCACCAGGCGGCCGGGCCGGTTGTGCTAAAGAACGAGGCCTTCAAGTCGCGCCATGATGGCCACGACAACCCCAATATCGAATTGATCCGGAATCTGCACGCGGCAGGCGTGGCCCTTCACGTTTGCGGGCAAGGGGTGACCGCACGGAACTACGACCCAAGCGAAATTTTAGAAGAGATTCAGCTCGATCTTTGGGCGCTGACGACATTGATCGACTTCGCACAAAAGGGCTACGTAAAAATCGGCGGTTAGAGGAAAACGCCAAAGAAGCGACAGGACGTCACCCCGAATTTTTCGAGCCTTTTCGTTTCGATCTCGTTTCGGGGCCCAATATCGGGTCACCGCAAAATTCGGGGACTGTCCACGTATTTTCCTATCGCATGCCGCAACTATCAGGTATTGACCCGTTGCTCGGGAGTTAGGCAGAGCGCATCGGCTTCCGAATCAATTTCGCCAGGCTAACGCGTAACGGAAAGGCGCAACCGCCACTTGTGAATCTCCTCAACAATGAGGAGCGATAGCGCAACGACTGCGAGGACCAACCATTGCCGCAGCGAAATCGGATTGAGATCGAGCACATCGCTGATTCCAGGCAGATACATCGCAGAAATATGCACGAGCTGGGCAAATGGTACGGCGAATACGAGAAAAGGATTCGCGAAGAAACGTATTGTGAACAGTGAGCGCATTTCGGAACGACTGCTCAGCGCATGGATGTTGCCAAACAGCACCATCAGCATGAGCGTCAGGTTGCGGGCCTCCTGTATCGGCGTGCCTGTGTTCATAAGGTAGGCATAGACTGCGAACGCGAGTAAGCCCATGACGCTGCCCGTGATCAGGACATGCTGCATGATGCGGCTTTCCAGGATAGCCTCTGAAGGCCTTCGCGGCGGTTCCGAGAGTTCTCCACCTTCTTTCGGTTCGAACGCCAATGCAACGTCTTGCAGGCCGTTCGCGACGAGATTCAACCACAAGAGTTGTACAGCCGTCATAGGCATTGGCAAGCCGGCGATCACTGTGCAGAAAAACAGGAGCAAGGCCGAAAACCCGGTAGCCACCAACAAGGCGATGACCTTGCGAATGTTGTTATAAATGATACGACCCTGTTCGATGCCATCAACGATCGATGCGAAGTTGTCGTCGGTTATGATGAGGTCCGCTGTTTCCTTGGCGACATCTGTGCCGCGTTTGCCCATCGCGACGCCCGCGTTCGCGCGACGCATGGCCGGCGCGTCATTGACGCCGTCGCCGGTAACGGCAACGAAATGACCTTCTCGCATTAGACTGTCTACAACGAGTTCTTTTTGTCGCGGTTCGATACGAGCGAATACGCGCGTCGGGCGAACGAGGTTATCCAACGCGGCTTGACCCGCGGAAACCGCATCGCGAAGCATGTCGCCGGTCACTATCGGGTCGCCATCCGCGTAAAGCCCGAGTTCTTTGGCGATGCAGCGCGCGGTCGTCGGATGATCGCCCGTGATCATCGCGACCTCGATGCCGCCACGCCGGCATCGCTCGATGGCGCTTTTTGCCTCTGGTCGTACCGGATCGATCATGCCGACCATGCCGAGAAACGTCATTTCTCCGAGCCGTTCTGTTGCGCTGCCGTCCCTGATTTGCCGATGGGCAAGCGCCATGACCCGAAATCCGATGCTGGCGAGTTCCTCGAACTGCGCTTCGATGCGCTGCTTGTCGATCGGTTCGACTCCATTTGGCCCCTCCATCGAGTTACAGATTTGCAGTAGTTTCTCGGGGCTTCCCTTTACGTGCAGGTGCGGACAATCCTGCCGCAGGTTCAGACTGCCGCACAAAGCGCGCTCCGACTCGTATGGAATCAGATCCAGCTGGCGGTGATTGCGGCGCAGCTCACTGAGAGATAAGCCGAGCTTCTTCGCAAACACGAGAAAGGCCACGTCGACGATGTCACCGTCCGAGATCCATTCGCCACCCGAGTAGTCCAGGTGGCTTTCGTTAGCAAGCAGTCCGGTGATGCAAAGTTCTCGCAGCGACTCGAGCCGCTCACCGATAATTTCGCCACCGGGCGCGACACCTTCTCCCGTGACGCGGTAAACAGAACCGTTCGGTAGCACGACCCTGCGGATAGTCAGTTTGTTGACCGTCAGGGTCCCTGTCTTATCGGAACCGATAAACGTACAGGAGCCAAGCGCCTCGACTGCGACGAGTTTGCGGATAATGACGTTGTGCTTCGCCATTCTCTGCATGCCGATCGCCAATGCCACGGTAAGTGCTGCGGGCAGGCCCTCGGGAATTGTGGATACGGCAAGGCCAATTACCATCATGATCATGCCCTCGGTATCGTAACCTCCCCTGAAGAGCATCATTCCAACGAGCAAGGCGATGGCAGCGAGAATCGCACCGGCAACCTGGTAGGTGAATCTGCGAATGCGAATCATGAGCGGTGGCTCGGAGACGCGTTCTGCTGTGACACGGCGTGCAATTTGACCAAGTTGTGTTTTCAATGCAGTCGCCGTCACGAAACCGCGACCACGGCCGTGGGTAACGATCGTTCCCGCGAAGCACTGGTTGTAGCGCTCTGCAAGCGGCGCGCGCGCCGCGACATGTGCACTCGCGTTCTTCGTGACGGCGGCGGACTCACCGGTAAGCAAGGACTCGTCGACAGCGAGCGTAAGCGCGGACTCGAGCTTCATATCCGCCGGGACTTTGTCGCCCGACGAAAGCAGTACGAGATCCCCAGGGACGATTTCCTCGGCATTGATTCGCTGTGGTGCGCTATCGCGAATAACATGCGCCTCGCCTCGCGTCATCTCGCGCAATGCAGCCGCGGAGCGCTGTGCCGAGTATTCCTGTACGGTGCCGATCGCGGCATTGACGATCAGGACCCCGAAAATGAAAACCGCGTTGGGTATCTGCGACAGCGCAAGAGAGGCGATCGCCGCGATCAACAGGATATAGATGAAAGGGCTCAGGAACTGCCTGCAAAAGATCCGGATCGGCCCCGGCATAAGTGGCGCCGGCAGCCGATTCGGGCCGTACTCGGCCAGCCGCCGGACAGCCTCATCGGTACTCAGACCAGTTGATGCGGTCTCTGCCCCGATCGCATCGACACTCGTATCGTCCTCCCCCATTCTGATCACTGATCCTTGAATCGGCCAGGAAATGCCCATTATCTCCGTGATCATCCTGGACGTGTGAGCGTTGGTGTCGTGGATACTACCTATTGGGCTAACCGTTTATTGATCGCGAATCCGTTAAGGCTGTGAGTACCTTTCACTCCGTACACGCAATGCTGACGCCACTTTGAACGACGCACTAATCAGCAAGATCGCCACCCCGTTCATCAATCCGCATCTTGAGGCGGCTGCCATATTTGCGCACAATCAGTCCTGAAGAACGCCAGATTCCATTGCTACAAATTGATAAAGCAAAAAGCAATGAGGTGGTGTAATGACATACGAACGGATCAACTGGACACGGTGGCAACAATTCTTCGCGGCCCGCGGCGATCGGCGGTTACCGAGTCTAATGGATTCGAATCCGTACACAGATGTGCCGGACTCGGTGGCGAAATCGCTCGCCATTTTTCAACTGGGAGAATCCGGTGGTGGCACAATCGTTGAGCAGGCCAGAAACAGCAGGATTAAGGAGATTGATGACGAATATGCCCATGCGCTGGAACTGTTCGTAAACGAAGAACACCGGCACGCGGAACTCCTGGCGATTTGCGTCCGAAACCTGGGAGGTTCCTTGATCAGCAAAAACTGGACCGCCAGCCTGTTTGTTTTTGCACGACGTCTTATTGGATTACGCTTGAAGGTGCTCGTTCTGCTGGTGGCGGAGATAGTCGGCATCTGCTACTACCAGTTACTGGCCTCGCGGCTTCCTGCGGGCAGACTCAGGTCATTGCTGGCTCAGATCGTGACTGATGAGCAGTCCCATCTCAGGTTTCACTGCAGTTTCCTGCGAACGCAAACAAAAACACGCTGGCGTCGCCTGCTCTTTGTGAGTGCATGGCGCGTCACAACGATCGCAGCGGCAGTTGCTGTATTTATCGACCATCGAGTCGCAATGCGCGATCTCAACCTGACGCCGGGCATCGTCTGGCGGCGGTGGATGTCGTACAGCCGACTGGCGGAGGGGCTTGTGACAAACAGGTGGCCGGCAACTGTCAATGAACCTCGTTTCGAAGAAGATGATCGAAGCACGGACGACTCTATGCAAACCAGGCCCGAGCCACATTATCAGCCTCGAGCACTCCGCTCGGTATCGAGTTAGACGGTCACTGACCCTGGTCTACCGGTCAGAAACTGGTTCCTGATCAGAAGGCCAGTAGCCCGGACAATGTTTGTTCTATTCAGCCTCTAATCCAGCAGAGAACGAATCTTTGTCTCGCTATGCAACGTGCGGTGCACAGGGCAGCGATCCGCTATTTCAAGCATCCGGCTCCGCTCTGCCTCGGTCAGGTTACCCTGCAGGGAAATCGTTCGTCGAAATTCATCGATCTTGCCGTCGGTGGTCTCGCAGTCTTCGCAGTCCTGTGCATGAATTTTGTCATGTTCGACGCGAACGGTCGCTGATTCAAGGTCGATTTTCTTGTGATTGGCGTACATTCGCAGCGTCATCGACGTACACGTCGCCAGCGCCGCCGCAAGCAGGTCGTATGGTGTCGGGCCCAGATTCGTGCCACCGACGGATGCCGGTTCATCAGCGACCAGGGCATGCTTGCCAAGACGTACATCGGTGCGAAATCCGTCAACCCGTGTCCTGGCCACGACCTCTCCTTCGGTTGCCAGCAGTTCATCGGGCGCCCTCGATTCAGGTAAATACCGGGAAACCCATGCGGCGAGCACGCTTCCGGCGTATCTCGAGTCTTCGGAGCGGCTCAGCAGGTGATCGGCTTTATCAAGACTGACGAAACTCTTTGGGTGCTTTGCCGCAACGAAAAGCGCCGATGCATTGTCGATCTCCACGATGTCGTCCAATGGTGCATGCATAATCAGCAGCGCCTTGCGGAGTGAGCCGATTGACGCGCCAATGTCCTGGCGCTCAAGGTCATCAAGAAACTGTTGTTTCATCAGGAATGGTCTTCCGCCCAGGTCCACGGTCGCCTCCCCATGTTCACGCAAATCATCCTCTGAGCCGGAAAACATCTTCGTTACATGTGACGGCTCCGAGGGCGAGGCGATCGTTGCTACCGCCACCGCGGACTCGATCTGTGCGGCGGCCTGCAATACCGCAGTGCCACCCAGCGAATGGCCGACCAGGATCAAAGGCGGCGCATGTTCGCGGGCAAGGTAGTCGGCGGCAGCCAGAAGGTCGGCAACGTTTGACGAAAAGTTGGTGTCTGCAAATTCCCCCTCGCTTTGACCGAGGCCCGTGAAGTCGAACCGAAGTACGGCAATACCGGCGTCGTTGAGCGCACTGGCAATGTTACTCGCTGCCTTGAGACTCTTCGAGCAGGTGAAGCAGTGCGCAAACAGTGCGTAACCAACAGCTGGCGTATCCGGCAGGTCAAGAATACCTGATAATGTTTGCCCGCTTTGGTTCTCGAATTCGACTCTTTGACTCTGCATAACGGTGCGACCTCTACTCCGGTTAACGATGTTTACGCTGTCTATAAACAAATAGCGATTATTATGACCTCGTAATGGCGGCCATTATTACAAGGGCAAGGGTCTCTGCCATTCAGGCGCGGTCAATTACCGGCAGCTCAATGCACGGAACGTAGTGCTGGTTTCGCATCGTGCCAACGTACAACCAGCAATCATAGCAACGGCTTTTCCTTGCCGGCGCCCTCAGCCAGGTGTTCGCCGCAATGAGGACACTTCGTCAGCAAATTGTGCCGGGCCTGCTGCATGATCCCATGAAGTAATTGCAGTGCTTCGTCACTATCCAGCCCCAACTCCTTACGCAACTCCTCAAGTTGCCAACGTTCGTCCTCATCGAGCATGCCGTCTTTAAGAAAATTCTGAACAGTCTGGTTGTACTTCTGCTGCCGTTCACGAATGTTCTCCGCGAACCCAGAAGCCATAATTGCGGCGGGCAAGGCAATCATGCCAATGCCGATCAGGCCAATAAGCCCACCGAAGATTTTCCCCATAGGCGTGACTGGTACAACGTCGCCATAACCAACGGTCGTCAGGGTGACGATTGCCCACCACATGGAATTCGGGATGCTGCCGAACGTTTCTGGCTGGAGTTCATTCTCAATGAGATAAATGCCGGCCGCTGAGATCACAAGCATCATTAACAGGACGACGAACGCTGCCAGCAATGCCTCGGATTCCTTGTGGATAACGTCCAGCAACGCGCCCAGTGCCGGTGAATAGCGGGTAAGTTTGAAGAGGCGCAGCAAGCGCAACACGCGCAAGAACCGCAGGTCTATAGACAGATAAAGGCTCATGTAGAAAGGCAGGATCGCAATCAGGTCGACCAGCGCCATTGGGCTCAGAATGTACCTTAGCCTGCCCATGACGGGTGACGTATCTGCTGCTTCCTCCAGATCGATTGAGCTCCACACCCTGGCGATATACTCGACAGTGAAAATGGCGACTGAAAAAATCTCGAAATACCAGAACGCCCGCTCGTATTGTTGGTGGATGGAACCTACGGACTCCAGAATGATGGCTACGACATTCATCGATATCAGGAGGATGAGCAACAGGTTCAGTGTTCGGCTTGGCTTGTCGGTGTGGTGCCCCTGTTCGAGCAGTTCGGCCATGCGTTTGCGTAGGTTCATTGCAATTTCCGTTTTGCCGGGCGCGGAGTTGAATTGATTCTAATTGTGCAACGTACAGTTAGCGACCAACGGCTCGAATCGGTAACTGAATGAACTGCATACTCGATCGGGGTTGGATCCCGCTATTACCAGTGCCCCGTGCCTGGCTCACCTTTGAACGGGCCGACCACATCGGCCGTGATCCAGCCACCGTAGAAGCGACCGGCCTGCGGCTGCACACGCTCGCCGGCAACGAAGCACTCAAGCCGGCCAGGGTAGAAGGCCACAAAGTTTTTTAGTTTCAGGAAGCTCGCTCTTGGTCGCGGGTAGCTCCAGGCCACCGGCGTATCCGGGTCGCCAGACAGGGCCCAGTAAACGGCAGATCCTTTCCACTCGCACACAGAGCTGCCCGAGGTCTTCACCAGCTGATCCCACGCCACGTCGTCCGGGGAGAGGTAGAAAGTTGGCGGACTTGCTGTTTCCAGAACACGGAAGCTCTGGTCGGCACGGGCGATTTCCGTTTCGCCGCGCCTGACCTCGACCAGTTTGCTGCAGGTTTTGATTGCCGGCGGGCGTGGATAGTCCCAGACAGACTCCTGGCCAGGCGCTGGTTCAGCGGCGAAGTCAGGTCGTTGGCGATTATTCATGAGAGACCTCCTGCGGAACAGTCGGGTCAGACTATTCATCGTTACTAGTGCCAGCCAATCTGCCACCGCAAGGAGTCGGCAAGGTCCCGCCAGGCAAGCGCTACTTCCCGTCGGCTGTACACTGCCTCGAGAATACACGTCTCAGGAAAGCCAGCATCATCACACCGTACTTCTGTGACGAGAAAATGCTTCTCACGATCCTCAGGATTCAATGCAGTCCATTTGCTGTGCTGCAATTTTTTTGGATTAACCGGGTTCATATCGGACGCGGACTAAAACACGTACGAAATCATCGCGAAGCCTTTGATAAGCGTTTCATCCCCGACGATGGGGCTTGCAGTCACTTCGCTATTCAGGCGTTCGCCTGAGACACTGACGATAATTTGCCAGTCTTCCGAGAGTTCGATAAAAGTACCCAGGCCAAGCTCATAGCTGGTTGTGCTGCCCAGCTGATAGGCGGGCCGATCAACATTGCTCGCTGCAACCGGGATGCCGAAATTGTGGTTGCTCATTTCGCTGCTCAGCCAGTTAAACGAAACCTGTGGCACGAACGTAACCTGTCCTATCGGCACGCCGCGCGACAGGCGTACATTGGCGAGGCCACCCCCAATTCTGTCGAGCGCGTCGTGTTGATAGCCGATATTGAGTTCGAAGCCCTTCGATATCTCATACTGCAAACCCAGGCCCGCCGTCAGCGTGCTCTCCCGGTCACCGAGACCTACTAACACGCTGCTGTCGTCTTCTTCGTAACTTGCGATCCGGTACTCGGCTGCGAGAGCAAGGCGTAGTTTGCCACTGCCCATCAGCCCGTAGCGCAGCGCCGGTCCGAACCACTGCAGCCGCTCCCCCACATAGGTAATGGCGGGAATGGCCTGGGTTACCGTCTGTGTCGAGTCTACGTAAGGACTGCTTCTCCCTATACCACCAATGCCGACGCCAAAGCGTCCGCGTTCGCCAAGCAACTGGTACATCTGCATGTCCACAGTGTGTCCATCTGCCTGCGGTATGTCGAAACTTGCACGTGAAAAGCTGGGCGGCCCCTTCGGTTGATAGTTGTTTGACAACGCAAGCCGTTCCCGTGGGATGCCAATGAAGTTTTTGTCGATGCGGCCATTAGCATTTTGGTCATGGTAGACGAGGAGCGCGATGTTTCCGCCGCCAATGTCCGGGAGAAGATAGTCCCCATCTCCAACCGCTGGCACGGCAACTGTCTGAACAGGATCGCGAAACTCCCGGAACTTGTCCGCGGCATCGTAAACCTGAAATACCAGGTCGCCCGCTTCCGGCGCATTCGTCAGGCGCACGGTTAGCTCCGCAGCACTCAAATGCAGGGAAAAAACGGTAAGCAGAAGGGTAACGACGGCTTTCATAGCATTACTCGACGATGTGCAGCGACGTTAGCACTGAAAAAGGCAGCTTAGTACTGCGCCACCGTCATCGTTACAGATTGTTACGCGTTGATAAGCTTTGGCGTAGGGGCGCATCGGGTCACACGGTCAGTGTGGTGCTGCCCGGCTAAGCTCCGCGTCAGTCAGGTGACCATCCTGTTTTGGTTCGAGATCGAGTTTCTTTCAATTGCCGCACATCCGTCACGTCTTTTCTGGCGACGCCAGTGTGGAACTCCATATTTTCCGATCTCGGCTGATTCTTTGGTTGATCAACGATTCACGATGCGGCGGTTTGCGGGTCGGCCAAATGCGTATTCTCAATCAAACACGACTTGCCGATGCGCTTCGCGAAGTAATAGACGCGCTTCAGGTTTTCGATCAACTCGGTCTCCATGCGGTAGGTCGCAAGCCGATTAGGTGCCTGTACAGTCAATCGATGTGCCAGGTGGCGTTCGGCGGCGTCCGCGCGTTCGTTTATTTCGGCCTTGGCCTCCAACACTTCCATCGCAGAGCGCAGGTCGTTCTCTGTGACCGCGCGCGCCGCGGCGTCAACGGCCCAGTGAACCTGTTCTGCCAGTTCGCCGATCAGAGCACGTGTCTCCTGGCTGACCGATACGGCATTTCGGATTCGTTCCTGGCCTGCGTGCACGAGGTTCGTCTCGAGGGTGTCACCGATACTCTCGAAATTGCCAGCGATCGACATATAGTCGTGCAGCAATTCCGACTGCTCCTGTGTGAGTTGCTTTGTAGACAGCTCCCCGAGATAAGCAATGATGGAATCATGCAGAGTGTCCACGCCGTCGTCCTGCCGCTCGAGATTTTCGAGATCCCGCTGCGTCCCGGTCATGACGATGCCCGGTCCGGAACCGACCATTGGCAGAACCTGATTTGCCAGCCTGCCTATTTCGAGGCGAACACGGTCCAGAGCGAGGGATGGAGTTTCCAGCAAAAGTCTATCGAGATATTTAGGTTGAATGACGGTCGATTCCGCCGCTGGCCTGGCAGGGACCAGGCGCTCGACCAGCCAGGCAAATACGCCGACAAACCATATGAATATAAGGGTGTTACCGACATTGAATAGCGTGTGCAGGTTGGCGATCTGCCGCGGGGTTTCGGACGCCAGTTTTTCGATGCCGACGAGATTCTGCGCTGCGGGAGAGACTGTCCGTATCAAGTCGGCCGCTTCATCGATGAAACCAAACCAAAGGACTACGCCAAGCACGTTGAAGCAGACGTGAATCAACGCCGTGCGGATGGCCTCGGTTGGCTTCCCGATGGATGCAAGCATAGCAGTGACCGATGTCCCGATATTGGCGCCGAACACCAGTGCGATACCCTGCTCGAGCGTTATCAGCCCCTGGCCCGCAAGGACTATAATGACACCGGTTGTCGCAGAGGAACTCTGGATTAGCGCCGTGAAGCCTGCACTGATCAACACGGCATAAAGCGGTTCCCGCATATTCTGGAGAAGTTCGATAAAAGGTGGGTAATCTCGAAGCGGGTACGTTGCTTCACCCATCAGGGTCATACCGAAGAACACCATCCCGAACCCGAGGATCATAAGTCCGTAGCGTTTTAGCGAGTCGTCACGAAAGAAGAAATAGATAACAAAACCCGTTGTTACGGCAACCAATGCGAAATCGGTAATTTTGAACGCAATGATCTGGGCGGTGATCGTCGTGCCGATTTCTGCGCCCATGATTACGCCGATAGACTGCCGAAGGTTCATCAGTCCTGCTGCGACGAAGCCTACTGACAACACGGTCGTTACTGAAGACGACTGGATAATCGCGGTTGTGAACGCGCCGGCGAAAACTCCTTTAAAACGATTTGTGGTTAGCCTCGCAAGAAGTTGTTTCATGCGGTCGCCGGCAGCCTCTTTCAATGTGTTTGTCAGCACCTCCATGCCATACAGGAAAATCGAAAGGCCACCGAGGAGACCTATCACGATCGCGCCGAGATTCAAAGTTTGCGAGTCGATGCTTATCTCCTTTTGATTTGACTTTAGCCCTGTCGTTTAGTCACTGATAGCATTTTCGACCATAGGCCGATCGCCGCGTATGAACAGCCAGAGGGCGCCGCCGATAGTAGCGAACACGGCACCAGTAGAAATCGCGGTGACCCAGCCAAATGTCGCCGCGGTTACCGGCACCAACATCCCACCAATAAAACCGACAACATTGCCGCCGGTATTCATGACGCCGGTCGCCGCCGAAGCGTGCTTGCCGGAAACGGCTATCGCGGTCGCCCAGTAGGCAGCTTCCGTGATTTGCGTGCAGCCAAAACAGACGCACAGCAGGACGACGGCGACATAGGGATTATTTGCCACGGCGCCCAGGACGAGAAACACGGCGCAAAGAACGAGGCTGATACTCGCCATTCCAGCCGGGCCCCAGCGAAAACCGAACCGCGCGATCAGGCGGTCGCACGTGAAGCCGCCGAGTGTTGCCCCAATCGCTCCGATGATCCACAGTGCGGCCATAAGGGACCCGGCTTCCTGAGCCGAAAATTGTTTTACGTCGACGAGGTAGAAAAAGAACCAGTTGAAGAACAGGTAGAACACATAGTTCATGCAGAAGTAGCTTGCGGTCAGCAACAGGATATCCCGGTTTCGGATAACCTGTTTCCAGTCGCCCTTGTGCTTACCGGCACTTTCATCCGGCGGCCTGTCCGCGTTGATGAGCGTGAGTTCTGCGGCGCCGACCAGGGGATGATCTGCGGGATCGTTTCTGACGACGAACCACCAGGCGGCTGCGAGGACAAATGCTATGGGTGCCGAGATCAAAAGCGAACCCCGCCAGCCATACATCTCCATCAGCCATACGAGCAAAGGCGCGGTGGCGGCAGCCCCCAAAGTGAGTCCGGTGCTGGAGAGGCCGTTTGGCAGTCCCCAGCTGCCTACCGGAAACCACCGGCAAATAACGCCACCGCACGCGATCGGAAACACCGGCGCATGGGTTGCGCCGACGAGAAAGCGCACAACGATCAGCATTGCCAGCACTCCGCCAATCGATAGCGTATCGGTGCCGGGGATCAGGGCCGTCAGCAGTGTCAGCACGCCCCAGGCAATAGCAGCGACGGTCAGCGCGAAGCGCGCCCCGGTCTTTTCGCCGAAAACTCCGCCCGGAAATTGAAAAATCGCGTAGCCGGCGGCGAACGCCGAAAAAACCATGCCAAGCTGAACCTCATTCAGGCCCAGGTCGGTCATCATCGATTCGCCGATCACCGAGACATTGGTGCGGAGCACATAGGAAACCCCGCTCGCGATAATGATCAGCGCGAGGACGAGCCAGCGGATTCCTGTCCTACCGGCTGTCACGACCAGTTACTCGTACATCTTGCCGAGGTTCTTGTAGTAGTCCGGAACGTTTTCGTCGGTTCCCTGGTAGGCGTGCTTGCTCATGTCGGGTGAGTAGCGGCTCGCCGGGGGTGTTCGCCCGAGCGCTTCAGCCATCGATCGTACGTGATGCGGACCCGCCCCACAGCACAAGCCGAGGTAGTTGATGCCACTTGCATGCGCGTCCCTGGTAAATTCCGCAATCTCGTAGCGGTTGCAGACGAATGGATCAAGGGCCGTCGGAAATGTGCCGGTGTCTGGAATACAACCGCAGCTCTCGTCATTCAACAGCTGAAAAGTTGGCACATCCGAGCTGGTTCGGTAGGGCACGGGTAAGGCGGCAACGTCGCATGAAACCGCGGAGCGTATTTCCCTGATAACCGGCAGCATGGTGGCAGGCCCCCGTGAACAATTCAGACCGACGACATCGGCGCCCGCATCGGCAAGCTTTCGGCACGCCGTTACACCGTCCGCGCCGTCATGCAGCCCATCGGCGTCGAGGGCAAACGTAATAACTGCCGGTTTGCCGGCGGCCTGGATGACCTGCAGCGCCGCCAGCGCTTCGTCCACCCAGCAAAATGTTTCTCCAATGATGAAGTCGACGCCGGCGTCGACCGCCCATCCAACCTGCTCTTCGAACATGCTACGTGCTGCAGCATGAGTTTCATTATCCTCAGGCTCCCAGACATTGGTGTTGCATATGTTGCCCGCCAGCAGCGCACCGCTTTCATCGGCGACGTCTGCCGCAATCTGCAGTGCGTTGCGGTTCAGCGGTTCGAGTAGATCTTCCTTGCCGATGACGCGCAGCTTTTCGCGATGGCCATAGTAAGTGAATGCTTCGACGACATCGGAACCCGCGTGCACAAATTCTCGATGTAGCTCGTAAACCTTCTCCGGATGTTCGAGAACCACCTCCGGTACGAACGCTCCAGCCTGTATATAGCCGCGACGTTCGAGTTCAAATAGATAGCCTTCGGCGCAGATGACCGGACCCTTTTCGAGTCGTTCGAGTAGCCCGGGGGCCGTGCCTTTTCTTGTAGACATGTTGATCTGTCCTTGGAGTTTTGCATGATGACATCGCTATTTGACTGAGAGTATCAGTTAACCTGGAAAAAGAAACCGTGCGATTCAGACCGCGACGCTATGGTCCTGAGGCGTCTGTCGATATATCGTGTCTCTGCAAGACGGCATTCGCCGAAACTGTAGAACTCGAAGTACGTATTGTTGGCGCAGCAATGAGATAACAATAAGTTATGCGTGACGATTCAAATTACGATGCCGTGATTATCGGGGCAGGCCATAATGGCCTTACGGCGGCCTTCTATCTGTCACGGGCGGGGTTGAGGACTGTCGTTCTTGAAAGAAGAGGCGTCGTCGGTGGTTGTGCCGTCACTGAAGTCATCGATCCGGAACTTGCGCCGGGTTGCCGGGTATCGACCGCTTCCTATATTGCCAGCATGCTGCGACCCGAGGTTATCCGGGATCTGCGCCTCGCCGACTATGGCCTGAAGATGGTGGCCTGCGATCCAGGTGTGCAGACTGCAATGCCTGATGGTCGCGTTATCTCCTGGTGGTCGGACCGAGCCCGAATGCGTGAAGAGCTCGAGCAAAAAGCGCCTGAGGACGTGGAGCGCTTCTTCGCAGTAGAAGAGGAATTGCAGCGCCTTGCCGCTTTCATAGAGCCGTTCTTCATGGAGGCTCCACCCGACCCTGGTCGCCACGGTGTCTCGCGCCTGCTCGAACTATTGCGTTTTGGAAAACGTTTTCGCGGTATCCGTGCAGATGAGGTTGCCGCGCTCGTGCAATTCATGACCGGATCTTTAGGTAAGTTTCTGGATGACAATTTCGAATCGGAGCTGACCAGGCGGCTGATACTGTCGAACAGCCTGTACGGTAAGCATGGCGGACCATATCAGCCTGGCACGGCGATGGGGTTGCTGTTTCACCTGTTGGTCGGCGGCGAGGACGAGCGCCAGGGATTCGCTGGTCACGTGCTCGGTGGAATGGGCGCGATTACCCAGGCGATGGCGGCTGCGTGCCTTGACGGCGGTGTGGAGATCAGAACTGATTGCCTGGTCGGCGGCATAAACCAGGTTAATGGAAAGGTGCTCGGCGTTACGCTTGGTGATGGATCGACGATCGATGCACCGCTCGTCGTGTCCAGTGCCGATCCAAAGCAAACGTTTCTCGTCCTATTGTCAGAGTCTGATCTGAGCAACGATTTTCGACGCGACGTCGCGAACATCAAAATGGCTGGCCCGTGCGGAAAGGTCAACCTGGTGCTTTCGAACGAGCCGCGCGTTAATGGTATGCCCGAGGGTCACTCGCGCGCACAACGCAGTCTGTTTACGCTGGCGCCTTCCTTGCAGGAGGCCGAGGACAATTACAATGCGTCAGCACGTGGCGAGCTGGACGATAATTTGTGGGTCGATTGTGTCGTCGCTTCCAACGTCGATCCGGACTTGGCACCAGACGGCCGACATGTCATGACTTGTTTTGTCCAATACGTGCCGTATGCACTCGAGCGGGGAACCTGGGAGCAGCGCCGAGAGGAGTTTGGTGACAAGGTCATCGAAATCATTGGCCGCTATGCTCCGAATGTGCCGTCGTCTGTTATTGCCCGAAAAGTTTATACGCCGCTTGATCTGGAGCAGACATTCGGCATCACCGAGGGCAACATATTTCATGGCGACATCAGTTTGGGCCAGATGTTCTTCATGCGCCCGTTACCGGGGTGGTCGAAGTACCAGACCCCCATTGACGGACTGTACCTTTGTGGATCGGGCACGCATCCGGGTGGCGGTGTGACTGGCGCGCCAGGCCATAATTCCGCCCAACAGATTCTCAAGGACCGAAAACGGTGACAAGTGTTGCAGGCACTCCTGGCTCGAACTTTCCGGGATTAGGACAGGTTGGTCGCTTTGCGAGTTCTCTGGAGAGCTCGCATCCGTTCAGGAAATTGCGGTTCGACCCTGATTACTAGGAAATTGCGGTTCGACCCCGATTACTTGCAGGGACTTGTTCAGAGATCCTCTGGCAGGATTATCCCGAATCGTTTTCTTTCGACGCGCCACAGTGCGATTAACTCCGCCATTTTCTCCGGCTCGTCCTCAGCGAGGTTCCTGGATTCACCCGGATCCTCTCTCAGGTTGAATAACTCGAACCTGGATTCGTCGAACGGCGGGTTCAGATTAGATATTTTCCAGTCGCCCTGTCTCAGGTATGCACGACTGCGATGAAACATCGTCGTCACATAATCGTCGTCGTGGACAGCATCCGCATCACCGGCAAGAAACGCTGCCATGCTCTCGCCAAGCATCGGTTGAATCTCATCATTGACAGGGTAGGTCGCACCAGCAATCTCGAGAAACGTTGGCGCAATATCCATGACGGTGAGGTATGTCGAATCAATGACTCCACGTCTCGCCACACCAGGCCCGGCGGCGATCATTGCTGAAACGATGCCACCTTGCCGGGAGTATCCCTTTATGCGATTGAAGGGCGCGGCCCCGGCCTCCGCCCATGATGTGTCATACGAAACAAAGGATTCCGCCGTGCCCATTTTTTCATACGCATTGTCGTAGTGCGCGCGCAGGTATTCTTTATAGGGCCCGCTCTCGTAAAAATCACCGCCTCCGGCGCCGTTGTCCGACATGAAAATGATCAACGTGTTGTCATACAGGTCGTTTGTTTTCAGGTAGTCGAAAAGTCGCCCGATATTGTCATCCAGGTTATCGAGCATCGCCGCATACAGTTCCATCTTTCGCGATTCATACCGCTGCTGCTCTGCATCGAGATCATCCCAGGGCGTAATTGCGTCGTTGCGTGGCGGTAATTCGGACGACAGCGGAACGATGCCTGCCTCCTGGAGTGATGCGAAGCGGCGCTCACGCAGAGAATCATATCCGTCATTGTAGTAACCGGCATAAAGATCGAGATACTCATCCGGCACCTGCAGCGGCCAGTGCGGCGCCGTGTAAGAGGCGAACGCGAAAAAGGGTTTGCCGTTGTTCTTGTCCGCGTCGATATACCCAATCAGGCGATCGGTGTACAGGTTTGTGGAGTATTGCCCCACCGGGTACTCCACCAACGCTTCATCCTCGCGGTAAGTGGAGCCACCTTCCTTAAAGCCGACAGCATCGAAGTTGCTGCCGCCACCGTCCAGCAACGCATACGAGCGGGAGAATCCAGCGGCGTGGGGGCTGTGCTCAGCGTCAAGGCCGAGATGCCACTTGCCCGTCATGTAAGTATCGTAACCGGCGGACTGCAGCAACCTGGGAAACGGAACGATCTGGTCGGACAGGCTGTTCTCATAACCCCTCACTGGTGAGCCGAGCAGACCAATGCTCAGCTGCCGCGCCATTCCGGCAACGTGGTTATTGTTGCCGCTCATTAACATGGCTCGTGTTGGTCCGCAGGACGGGCCGGTGTGAAACTGCGAAAAAAGCATTCCCTCGTCGGCAAGGGCATCGATATTCGGCGTCTTGATGTCACTGCCGTAAGCGCCAACGTCAGCATAGCCAAGGTCGTCTGCAATGATCAGGAGAATATTGGGCCGCGGGTCCGGCGAGTGGCCAGTCTGAGCCTGGCTAATATCGTTCAAGATAACGAGCAGTATCAACAGCAAATAAGCGTTTATTCGGTGTATCACTAAAACGGTCCCTCGGAAATGGCTTCTAATTACTTTAACGTGTGTTCATCGCGTCGGCCACATCTGGTGCCCCGGTTGCCCCCTATTTGAAGAAATATCGCCTAAACTCGGGTTAGATGAGAAGCGACGTTAAAAAGATCGGAATCATCGGCGCAGGTGTTGGCGGATTGATTGCCGCGAAAACCCTCCTCGAAGAGGGCTTCGACTGCGAGGTCCTCGAAAGGCGAGGTTCGCTCGGTGGCGTCTGGGACAATGGGTACCACTCACTGCGCTTGCAACTACCGAAGGAATCTTACGAGTTCCTCGATTGGCCGATGCCCGCATCTTATCCGCAGTATCCATCCTGCGATCAGATCGTCTCCTACTTGAATTCTTACGCACGCCACTTTCGCGTATTCAAGAGAATTCAGTTCAATTGCCAGGTCGACAAGCTGGCACGGCAGCCGGACGATAAAGGCTGGTTGGTCCGATGTCACAACACGAAAAGAAACGAGGAGTATGAGAAGGCATATGATCTCGTTGTCGTCTGCAACGGGCTTTATTCTTCACCACGCACGCCTGTTTTTCCGAACCAGGACAAGTTCGAGGGGCGCATTGTCCACTCTTCTCTTTTCCAGGATCCCGAGCTGGCACAGGATTCCAAAGTCGTTGTCGTCGGTTTCGGCAAGAGCGCATTGGACAGGGCCGAGGATGCCGCACAGCGGGCCGAACAGGTAACCCTCGTGTTTCGGCAGGCGCACTGGCCCGTACCGCAGAAGTTTTTCGGCCTGTTGGATAGCAAGTACATGATCAGCCGGTTTGTCGCGGCATTTCTGCCCCTCTACCAGCATCCTGGCAGGTGGGAGAAACGACTGCATCGATTCGGAGGCTGGCTGGTCTGGAGTTTCTGGCGAAGTATGGAATTTGTGCTCCGAATACAGTATCGACTGAAATCCGCCGGCGCCTTACCCAGTAGCCGCCTGGAGCGGGATTTATTCACCGGTGACTTTGTCGCATCTCCGACAATTTATTCCTTGATTCACAACGGTACGATCCGAACGGAGCAGGCATCGATCAAGCAATTCACACCAGATGGTATTGAGCTCAGCAATGGTGTGCACGTGAATGCCGACACGGTGGTTCTCGGCACGGGTTGGGAATACGATCGATCGTTCCTGCCGGACGAATTTCAAGCCGCGTTGGAGGATGATGGCCTCTATCTCTACCGGCACATTCTGCACCCTGATATTCCACGCATCGTATTTGTCGGCCTGGCCTCGACATTCAACAATTCATTAAGTGACTACCTCGAAGCACGCTGGCTGGTTGCTATGTTGAAGGGTGATATGGAGCTCCCCGATCGCGAACAAATGTTGCGTGAAATAGAAGAGATGAAGGCGTGGAAAAGGAAAGTAATGCCGGAGCAGCAATCACGTGGATCTCTGCTTCAGGTGCACATATTGCACTATCACGATGAACTTCTGCGAGATCTTGGTATCGATTGGCGACGCAAACGTAATTCACTGGCAGAACTTTTCGGCGCCTACTTGCCTGCTGACTACAAAGATATCCCCAGCGTATACCATCGTAAAAATGGCTTACCGGCAGGCATCCGGTCAGAGGGTAAGCAGGTCGGCGACGTTTCCGAAGAAGAGTTTCGCGCAGAAGACCTGAGTTGCATGGACCTGCGGGGTCGTCAGCTCGATGGAATGGATCTGAGTAACCGCATCCTGAATGCGGCGGATCTGCGACACGCCAGTTTGCACGCCACCAATCTGAGCGGCGCTGATTTCGCTGCCGCAGATCTCAGCGGAGCCGATCTTTCGTCTGCCGAGCTTTTTCATGCGGATTTTTCGGGGGCAGTCATGAGTCGGGTGGATCTCGAGCGCGCGTTCCTGATCGACGCGAATATGTCTCTCGCATACCTCCACGGCGCAAACCTGTCAGGCGCGCACCTGACAGGCGTTAATCTTACAAGTGCCCGGTTGAACAGCGCGCGGCTAGTCAGCGCTGATCTCAGTCACGCCTGCCTGAAGGATGCCGATCTCCGCGGTGCGAATCTTGAAGACTGTGATCTGAGTAATGCCGATCTTCGGGGTGCAGATTTGACGGGCGTGAATCTACAGGGCGCAATTCTTTCATCTGCTGATTTTTCCGATGCGAATATCACTGGCGTCCAGTTCGATGAAACGGAGGCCTGCAGAGACATACGAATCGACACAGCCCACGGCAACGCGCTGTTTAAACGTTATGCACAAGATCAGGCCTACGTCGAAGAGTATGAAATCAACCGGCCAACGCGACATTTCTTGTGGAAGTATTCTTCAAATTGTGGCCGGTCTTTGTCGCTTTGGGTTTTCTGGTGCGTTTTCATCGCTGTCGCCTTTAGCCTGGTATTCCACTTTCACCTTGGCGGCAGCGAGTCATTCGTATTGACGGAGCTTGCGAAGGAACCAGGGTATGACCCTCGCGACTGGGCGCCAATGCTCTATTACAGCGTCGTTACATTCACGACACTCGGATTCGGTGACATTGTTCCCCGGACCCAGGAAGCCGCGTGGTGGATTATGGCGGAGGTGATAATGGGCTACTTCATGCTGGGCGGCCTGATAACCATACTGGCAACCAAGCTTGCGCGCAGAAGTTGAATCGTGCGCGGCCTGCACGCAAAACAAGGGGAAAAACCAGAATAAGGCATTGATTCGCAGTCGAAAGCCATGCTGCTTTCGCGAAGAGGCGTACACTTAATTTACCACAGTGCATTCGGAGCGAGAGATTGTCATGCAGGAACCCGGACTGCCAGAAAACGAAGCGGAGAGAATCGCGACACTGCACAACCTGAACATTCTCGATACGCCCCGCCACGATCGTTTCGATCGATATACGCGCATCAGTACACGGATCTTCGACATGCCTATTGCAGTGATCAGTTTGGTTGATCGCTACAGGCAATGGTTTAAATCTACCGTGGGCTTCGATGCCGAAGAGGCGCCACGCAATATCTCATTCTGTGGCCATGCGATTCTCGGCGATGATATTTTCGAGATTCAGAATACGCGACGCGATCCACGCTTCCGTGACAACCCCCTGGTCCTCGAGCAGCCGCACATCCGTTTTTACGCGGGAGCGCCGCTGGAGGCCCCGAATGGTCACAAACTCGGAACGCTGTGTATTATCGACCGAGTGCCGCGACGTCTCAGCGATGAGGAAAAGACCATGCTGAAGAATTTGGCCGATATGGTCGTCAACGAGATGATCAATTATGTTGACACCGATACTGGCCTCGACAATCGTAATGCGCTATTGAGCGCCGGGGCCAAGTGCTTCAATGCCAGGCCGGAAGAACGTCATTTTTCGCTGCTGTTATTCGATATCACTGATGTTGTTGTGGCACAGAACGACACAGATTGGCAGGTGCCTCCAGGGGAAATATTCGCAAAGCTTCTCAGCCGGCACTTTCCGAAAGCTCGTTCACTCGCGTCCCTTGGACGTGAAGATTTTTGTGTGCTGCTCGAGGACGACAAGGCATTTGATGTAGCCAAGGCGACCGACCGTGTGTGCACAGAGGCGAGAGACCTGATTTACCCGGACGCCAGGTATGACACTTTCACGCCATTCGTCGGTTGCATCGAATATGCTCCGGAAAAATACGCTTCCTTCGTCGACATGCTCCACGAGGCCGATGAGCTGTTTTTCAATCGTGAAATACATCCGTCGCTGGATTTTGGTCAGCAAGACAGGACTCCTGAGACACTTGATCGCTGGCGCAAGACAATTTTTTAGGCAGGTTGATTCACGGCCAGCGCTACCGGACGGACAGGACAGAAAATCAGCCGATTTATGTACCTCAGGACACATATACGTCACTGGACCATTTACACAACTTTATGTAGGATAAAGCTGCATAAGGCGCGGTTTTATTGGTTCAACCAACGGACGGCTTGATGCGGTCCGTATCGGTGATAACTCGTGTTAATTGTTCGCCAACGGAGAGGGGGAAACCCCGGTAGAACGATGTTGATTGCACCTGATCAGAGCAATCTGCACAAGATTGTCGTGCTCAATCCCAAGGGTGGGTGTGGCAAGACTACGCTCGCCACCAATATCGCTGCCTATTATGCTAACCGCGGTCCGGCGCCGATGCTGGTGGACCTGGATCCGCAGGGCTTCAGCATGCGTTGGTTGCACAGGCGGCCCGACAAACAACCTCGAATTCATGGTAGCAGTGCTAACCGGGGCACGATGCAGGGCAGAGAGGTCGTGCAATTACAGACCAGGCCTGAAACAGAGAATCTGGTCATTGATTTGCCCGCAGCAGTCAGTCCTGATGAGCTGATTGACATCACTTATGGCGCCGGCAGTATCCTGATTCCCGTTCTGCCGTCATTTATTGACGTTAGCGGAGCGTCGCGTTTTATCGCCGAGCTCTTACTGGTTACGCAAATCGACCGGCGGAACCGGCAAATCGCCGTCGTGGCGAATCGAACGCGGCAAAACACAAAAAGTTTTCGAATGCTTTTGCGTTTTCTCACCAGCCTGCAGATTCCCTTGATCGCAACGTTACGGGATAGCCAGAACTTCGTGCATGCTGCAGGTGATGGAATGGGCATCTGCGAAATGCCCGCCTACAAAGCAGGCAAAGATATGGATCAGCTTAGACTGATCATTGATTGGCTGGATCAATGGAAGATGCGGAAGCTGGACGCGGCAGCGTCGGCGGAATTCGAACACGTTCCCGGCAAACCGGTATTAACGCCTGCGCACCACTGAGATTGGTGCTGGCAGGATTTGCGCGGACGGGCTCAATGAAGAACTAAGCCGATGCGGCAGCACTCTCGCTGTCGTTCGAACCGACCCAGACTTTCTCGTGATTACAATGATAACTCTGCGTCACCTCGTCATCCTGCACGGACTCGAGGGTCACGTCGAATCGCCAAAGCTGATGCACGTGTTTCATTACTTGTTTGGTGTCAACCTCGTCCAGCGGGATTCGATCCCGCTGCGTGTGTCGCAAGGTCAGTGAACGGTCGCCCCGCAGCGCAACCTCCCACACCTGGATGTCCGGCTCCTGCCTGCTGATGTTGTATTGATCGGCGAGCTCCTCACGAACGCGCCTGTACCCGTAATCATCGTGAATCGCCGTAACCTCGATCGCGCTGTCTTTCTCGTCATCGAGAATACTGAACAATTTAAGGTTGCGAATAACCGTTGGCGACAGGTACTGCAGGATAAAGCTCTCATCCTTGTAATTTTCCATCGCGTGGTGAACTACATTGAGCCAGTCGCCGCCAGCATGATCGGGAAAAAAGCGTCTGTCTTCCTCTGTCGGATTGTCGCAAACGCGGCGAATGTCCGTAAACATGGCGTAACCGAGCGTATAGGGATTAATGCCGGAAAAGTGCGGCGAGTCGAACTCGGGCTGAAATATGACCCCTGTGTGCGACTGCAGAAACTCGAGAATATTTCCTTCGCCGATCAACCCTTCGTCGTACAGGTCATTCATCAGGGTGTAGTGCCAGAACGTCGCCCAACCCTCATTCATGACCTTGGTTTGGCGCTGAGGATAGAAATACATTGAGATCCTGCGAACAATACGCACGATTTCACGCTCCCACGGTTCGAGCAGTGGCGCATTCTTCTCGAAAAAGTACAACAGGTTTTCTTGCGGCTCCGAAGGAAATCGTGGCCACTCTTCCTCTGTTTCTGCCACCTTCTTTGGAATTGTGCGCCACAGATCGTTGACCTGCTTCTGCACATAGTCTTCGCGCTCTGTCTGGCGTTTACGTTCCTCCTCGGCGGACAGCTTGCGCGGTCTGCGAAACTGATCGACGCCGTAGTTCATCAGCGCATGGCAGGAATCAAGCAATGCTTCGACGGCCTCCATTCCGTGACGTTCTTCGCACTCATTAATGAAATTTCGAGCGAACAGAATGTAGTTGACGATTGCGCTGGCATTGGTCCATTCCCGGAACAGGTAATTGCCTTTGAAAAATGAGTTGTGGCCGAAGCAGGCGTGCGCAATGACCAGTGCCTGCATCGTCAGGCTGTTCTCCTCCATCAGGTAAGCGATGCAAGGATTCGAGTTGATCACGAGTTCGTAAGCCAGTCCGATGTGGCCCTTCCGATAGCGTTGCTCGGTGCTAAGGAACTGCTTGCCGAATGACCAGTGATGGTAGCCAACGGGCATGCCGACGGAGGAGTATGCGTCCATCATTTGATCGGCTGAAATGATCTCTATTTGATTCGGGTAGGTATCGAGACGGTATTTATCAGCGGCGATTCGGCCGATTTCCTGTTCGATTGCGTCCAGCGCCTCGAGCGTCCATTCGGAACCGAGCGCGATTGGGTCGCGCTTGTTCACGTTGACTTCCTTTCGAACAGGTCGTGAAAGACCGGGAATATGTCGGCAGCGTCGCCAACCGTGCGCATGGCGAATCGATCGGGGAACTTCTCCAGTACGTCGGTGTAAGTTTCCCATAACTCCTGTTGTTGACCGGGCGTGATTTCAACATACGCAAAGTACTGGACCAGGGGCAGCAGGCTCTTGATCAGCAAGTCACGGCAGCGTGGTGAGTCGTCCTGCCAGTTTTCTCCGTCCGATGCCTGAGCGGCGTAAATATTCCAGCTGTCCGTCGGATAGCGTTCCCGAATGATTTTCTGCATCAGCTCCAATGCGCTCGAGACGACCGTACCGCCTGTCTCACGCGAGTAGAAAAACTCCTCTTCGTCGACCTCGTCCGCCTTGGTGTGATGACGAATGAACACGACCTCAGTCTTTTCGTAGTGTCGTTGGAGAAACAGGTGCAGCAAGACAAAGAATCGTTTCGCCAGCTCCTTGATATCCTGGGTCATTGATCCGGACACATCCATCAGGCAGAACATAACCGCACTGGTGGTCGGTCTCGGCTGCCGAATCATGTGGTTATAACGCAGATCGAAGTCATCGAGAAAGGGAATCTGATTGAGCCGGCGCCGGGACCGATCAATATTTTCTGTAATCTCCTTGCGGCGATCGAGCGCATCCTCGTCGTCACTCAATGATTCGAGTTCCTCTTCGAGCGCCTTGATTTCACGACGAATTGCACCACCCAACGCGATTCGCCGTGCCTTGGCGCCACGCAGCGATTGAACGATGTTCAGTCGGGCCGGAATACCATCACGCTGGTAGCCGCCTTTGACGAGACTGTATGAATCGGAATCTTTCAGCTGCTTTCGAACCAGGTTGGGTAACTCGAGATCCTCGAACACGAAGTCCAGAAATTCCTGCTGGTTGAGCTCGAAAACGAACTCATCCATCCCTTCCCCCTGATTGCTGGCCTTGCCACCGCCACGACCACCACCTCCCGGTCGATCGATTCGATCACCGCGTATGAAATCCTTGTTGCCGGGTAATACGCGATGCTGACTGCCGCCCCTGCCATGGCGGAATACAGGTTCCGAGATGTCTTTTCTCGGAATCGATATTTCTTCTCCCCGATCCATATCCGTGATACTGCGCTTGCTGACGGCGTCGGATACAGCCTCTTTAATATGCTTACGGAACCGCTTCAGGAAGCGCTGGCGATTAACGGCACTTTTCTGCCTTTTCTGTTGTCGCCGATCGATGATGAGGAATGCCATTATCGATCACTGTGATTTCCGTACACGCAGATACCACTCGGACAGGAGCCGCACCTGCTTCTTCGTGTAGCCGTGCTCCATCAGACGCTGCACGAAATCCTCATGTTTCTGTAGATCCTCGTCCGAAGCTCTCGGATTGAAGGAAATGACCGGCAGCAGGTCCTCCGTGCTTGAGAACATTGTTTTCTCAATGACGAGGCGTAGCTTCTCGTAGCTGGTCCACTGCGGGTTGTTCCCGGAATTCGAAGCGCGAGCGCGGAGCACGAAATTCACGACTTCGTGACGAAAATCCTTGGGGTTCGCGATGCCGGCGGCCTTCTCGATCTTTTCGAGTTCATCGTTTAGTGCAGAGTGATCGAGGATCTCACCTGTTTCCGGATTACGAAAGTCCTGATCCTGAATCCACAAATCTGCATAGGTAATGTAGCGATCAAAAATGTTTTGACCATATTGCGAATATGACTCCAGGTAGGCAGTCTGGATCTCTTTGCTGAGAAAGTCGACGTATCGCGGCATCAAATATTCTTTGATGAAATTGACATAGCGATCGCGCTTGTCCTCGGGAAACTGTTCCTGATCGATCTGCTTTTCAAGCACGTATAACAGATGCACCGGATTCGCCGCTATTTCCTCCGAATCAAAATTAAAGACTTTAGACAGAATCTTGAACGCGAAACGAGTCGACAACCCATCCATGCCTTCCTCGACTCCGGCAGCGTCGCGATATTCCTGGATCGATTTCGCTTTGGGATCAATGTCCTTCAGGTTCTCGCCGTCGTAGATGCGCAGTTTCGAATAGATGCTGGAGTTTTCGTGTTCTTTCAGGCGCGTCAGCACGGCGAATTGTGCCAGCATTCTCAATGTATCCGGCGCGCATGGAGCCTCGCTCAGCGAACTGTTCCGTAGCAGCTTTTCGTAGATCTCGACTTCTTCGGTCACCTGCAGGCAATAAGGTACCTTCACTATGTATACGCGATCGATAAAAGCTTCATTGTTTCGATTATTCTTGAATGACTGCCACTCGGCTTCATTCGAATGTGCGAGTACGATTCCTTCGAATGGAATAGAGCCAATTGACTCGGTGCCGTTGTAATTCATTTCCTGCGAAGCGGTCAGCAGCGGATGAAGGACCTTGATCGGGGCCTTGAACATTTCAACAAACTCCAGGATTCCCTGGTTCGCATGGCACAGCCCACCGGAAAAGCTGTATGCATCCGGATCGTTCTGCCTGAATTCCTCCAACTTGCGAATGTCAACCTTTCCAACCAGTGCGGAAATATCCTGATTGTTTTCATCACCAGGTTCAGTCTTTGCGATTGCTACCTGGTTCAGGAGCGAAGGGTAGAGTTTAACTACGCGGAACTGCCGTATGTCACCGTTGAATTCGCGCAAACGCTTTGCTGCCCATGGAGACATGATTCCCTGGATATAGCGCTGCGGGATGCCGAATTCCTCCTCGAGAATCTTCCCGTCTTCGCCCGGATTGAATAGCCCGAGCGGTGATTCCTGTAACGGCGAACCTTGCAGCGCGTAGATCGGCTGTTGCTGCATTAATTCCTTTAGCTTTTCGGCGAGCGACGACTTGCCACCACCGACAGGCCCCAGCAGGTATAGAATCTGCTTTTTCTCTTCGAGCCCTTGTGCGGCATGACGAAAGAACGAGACTATCTGCTCAATGCATTCTTCCATGCCGAAAAATTCGCTGAACGGCGGGAAGCGCTTTATGACTTTGTTGGAAAAAATTCGTGACAGGCGTGGATCGTCTGCGGTATCTACCAGTTCCGGTTCGCCGATCGCGAGAAGCAGCCGTTCGGCGGCGGTGGCGTATGCGGATGGGTCTTCTTTACAAATGTCCAGATATTCTTCGAGGCTATATTCTTCTTGTTGTGTATCTTCAAATCGTGACTGGTAGTTGCCGAAGATACTCATAATAGTGCTCCTACGTTAGCAAACCGATTTACGGAATTGATTGAACAAGTTTCCTGCCTGGTTAATGAATCCTTTCAGTTTTGGGTCGAACCCGGTGCATCGCGTCAATTGCTGTTTACACATGAAAGATTACCCGCACAACCCTGAACAGAACGTGACACAGCTAACAATTGTTAACATAAGTCAAAGCCCGTATCCAGATAGACCATCCGGACGGCCAAAAAATTCCATCAAGTTACGGTTTCCCCAGGACAGTTCGTGGAACTGCCCTGGTGTGGCCGGGCCCAACCAGGTTGTAGAATCCGACCACTCAGGCAATCTGGCCATCCCACAATTCCAGGGTATGCGGTAAGTCGCTGCCGCGTTTGCTACATTATCGCCGTGACTTACGATCAGACCCACTGGATCCCTGTCCAGCAGCGGCGCCCGCTTCCGACGTTCTATTACCACGAGCATTTTACGGAGATGCTCGAATTTGTCGGCAAGCACTACGCGCATGTGCTGCTGGATGCCCATGTTGACTTCCTGCATGAGTTCGGCGAGCTGTCGCGGGGCGCACAGTGCCTGTATGTCCGCCTGGTCAATCGCAAGGGCCGTATCTTTGCCGTCAACCGGTTGCGCTATCCTGAACTCGGCGAGATTCGGCCGTTACTGTCCGAATTGCGGGAGAAGGGCTGGGTTGGCAGCCCCACGGCGCTGCACTTCGCCGACGCACTGGGATTCCTGACCAAAAGCGAAATCTACACGGCCTTGCTACCGAAGTTCGCGGGACTCGGACGCTCACTTAAAAAGGACGAACTGGTGGCTTTCGCCCACGAAAATGTCCTTCCCGGGGAGTTCATCGACGATCTCGACCCTGAGCGCCTGTTCGTGCAGCGGCGCAGCGAGGCGACACGCTATTTATTGTTCCTGTTCTTCGGGCGCATCAAGGACGGACTGTCCGAGTTCACCATGCGCGATCTGGGCCTCGTGCGAACGCAGAGTCTCAACGATTCCTATGAACCCCGTTTCGGTGATCGTACCGAGGCACTGGAGCATTATTACTTCGCAACGCGTATCAATGCACTCAAGAAGATGTCTGTGAAGGAACTGCCTGCCATTAGCGCTGAAATTCCGCAGTGGCCGGCAACCAACTTCCCCGGCAGTGCCGCCCTCCGCGATGAGCTTACATACAAGCTTGGCCGGGAAGCGGAGCGCGGCAACATGCTCGACATCGCACTCGCCTTTTATGAGCAGGGCGAGTCCGCCAAGTGTAGCGAACGGACGGTCAGACTCCTGCTGGGAAGCGACAAGCGTGATGCTGCAAAGGCTTTTCTCGAAAGATGCCTTGACGATCCGCGCAGTGACGAAGAGTGGCTGGTCGCGCGCGACATATATGAACGAAAGTTCAACAAGAAACGGACTTCGATGTTGACCGATGCGCTTCGCGCCGGCGAGACGATTGAGATCGACGAATCCAGGAGTGGTGCGCCGGAGCGCGCCGTCGTCGAGTATTTCGACAACAGGGGAATCGTCGCGTACCGCACGGAGAATCAGTTATGGCGGACGTTTTTTGGCCTGTTGTTCTGGGATGAACTGTTTGTTGATGACAGCGCCGGCATTCACTCTCCGTTCGAGTTTTTGCCGGCTGCGCTCGCCAACAATTCCTTCTATGAAAAAAACCAGGACAAGCTGGAGAACAAGCTGGCGTCGCTGAACGAATCTGACGATGTTAAGCGCAACCTGCTCAAGGTGAGTATGCGCTACTACGGCACGCCCAACGGCGTGTTTCGCTGGCGACGCTCAATGAACGATGCGCTGTTCGCACTGATCGATCATGCGAATAGCGACGCGCTCGTGGTCGTCCTCCGTCGGCTTTGTCGGGAGTACATCGACGCGCGTTACGGTTATCCGGATCTGATGGTTGTTGATGCAGAAGGCGTACGTTTCGTCGAGGTCAAGACGGAAGGGGACCAGCTGCGCCGCAACCAACTGCTGCGACTAACGCAACTGCGCGACGCCGGCTTTCGTGCAGAGATTTTGCGTGTACGCTGGGTTCTCGATCCGGAACAGACATACGTTGTTGTCGATGTCGAGACGACCGGGGGGCGCGGTGCCAACCATCGCGTAACCGAGATTGGTGCCGTCAAAGTCAGGTGCGGTAAAGTCGTAGATCGCTTTCAGACCTTGCTAAATCCGCAGCGCACCATCCCGTCAAACATCACCCGCCTCACCGGTATTACTCCCGAGATGGTCACGGGGGCACCGTATTTTGTTGATATTGCCGACGAGTTCGAATCATTCATGGGAGACGCCATATTCGTCGCGCACAACGTCGAGTTCGACTATGGCTTTATCGCGGCAGAGTTCAAACGCCTCGGCAGACCGTTCAGGCATGCGAAGCTTTGCACCTGTGCATCGATGCGCAGACTTTATCCTGGCCACAAGTCTTACAGCCTTGCAGCCCTTACCCGTGCCTTCGATATCTCACTCAAGCAACACCACCGCGCGCTATGCGATGCGGAAGCCGCTGCAGAGCTGCTGCTGCTGATTAACGAAAAACGGCAGGCAGCCTGAGACCTGTCGTTGGCAAAAGTACCTAAGGCCCGACTCGCTCGTTGATGCGCGCAGAAAAGTCCTGCAATATTTCTGGCCACGCTTCTTCCCAGCAACAGACATGGCCAAATTCCTCGAATTCGCGTAATTCCACGTTTGGTTGTATCTGCGCATATTCATTGCTCGTTGCAGCCGGCACTTTTATATCGCTGCTGCCGACAAGCTGCAAGTGAAAGATATCCGGATCCCGCGACTGCCTTATCGGGTTGAGAGATCCGGTAAGCGGATCGTAATCATGGAATTCCGTCCACGCGTCGATGTCGAGATTAGCAGCTACCGTTAAGACACCGATAACGCCTTCAATCCGTGATTCAAGCAGCGCGGCAAGCGCGCCACCGCCACTGTAGCCGATGAGTACTATCTCGGCATGGCGTGGCTCACGCACCCGCTCGATGGCGTGTGCCATGCTTTGCAGGACTTCCTCTCCGTAGCGATGTGACGTCCAGTATCTCGGCGTGCATCGCACCGGGGCAGCGCGAGTGAAATAGCATGGCCGTCCGACGTACACAAATTCGGTCGGATCCTGGTTGGCCAACTTCAATGCCAAAGTATTAATTGGAGACGGGTCTCTACTGGGCAGGTTGCCGATCCAGGGCAGGCCATCTCCCTCGATGTAGACGTGCAGGCGAATTCCGGTCGACGGTGCAGTACGACGAATAACCAGATGCTCGAAGCCGTGTCCCTCGACTCTGTCGACAGTCATCTGATGGCCGTCCGCAAACGCAACAACAGAGTGTGCACAACCCGGGAGGCCTGCGAGGGCCATCAGGACTAAAACACTAATTGAAACGATTGGTCGGATCGACTCTGTCCGTAACCAGTTCTTGCTGAGGTACCTAGCGCGTGCCAGTCTGAGCAACGGCAGACGACGGGTTGATTACCGGACCGAGGATCGTCGGAATTCCCGCCTGGCGATTAGGTATTCGAGGCTTCGGGAGGAAGAACTCACCGAACTCGTGGCCTGCGGCGCCGAGGTAGCCGAAAAACGGAGTCTGTTCTTTGCCGACCACCGCAGATGCGCGCTCAACCCGCGGAGTTACCTGACCCTGCAGTTCGTAAGCACGAAGAAGACCAGTATTCTGTTCGAGTACATTGAGGAACTCACGCGCGAACACTGAATGACCATCGCCGCCATCGTCGAGAACGGGCTCGTTTCCGCCAGAGGTAAAAACGAACCTCGATTTCATTTTCGTTCGCTTGCGAACGTAGCGCTTAAAATCTGGTGAGTGCGCCGGTTCTGAAAGATCCGTCATGCCGTCACGACTTGGCAGATTACCGGCATAGCAGGAATCGGCCACAACCATGATCTGCGGAATCGAGCTTGCCTTCAGGTACTTGCTGATTTCTACGGTTTCATACCAGGTTCGCGGACTCGATTTGCTGGCATCAACGGGCATCCAGAAGTACCTGAGATTGTCGCCCAACACACGATCGGCGAATCCGTGCCCGGCGTAATAAATCAGAATCGCATCCTTGTCGTTTTCCGGATCGTCGTCCTTTTGTTCACGATAGATCACGCGCTCCAATGCGTCTGCCATGGCATCGTAATCGGCATTAAGCAGGTATTCGACTGTAAAGCCGTAATTTTCGCTCAGCACTTTGCCGATGGTTTTGACATCAGCCACCGGTGTCTTCAGATCGGATGCAAAATCCTCGTTATCATAGTCCTCGTTGGCGATCAGCAGCGCATGGTAGCGCAGGTCACCCAGCAGAGATTCCTCGAGTCGTTCCTCTTTGTTGAACACCTTGGCGACGCTTGACCCGTCTCCGCCAAGCCGATACTCGAATGCTTTTACGGATTCTTTTCCGCTGGCGTCCCGCGCAACGATCCGAATCGGCGTAAGGTCTCCCTGAAGCTCGATGGTCTGCGCAAACGAATTTTTGCTGTCGAATGGCACCATGAAACCGTTGACAGTCAACGAAGCAAGACCGGCCGGGGCCTCGACGTAGCCGCGAATAGACCTGGTTTCCCTCGCGCTTGCCGCTGCAACGACCGCGATCCCGCGAGTTGTCGCTCCGCCACGTGTTTCGGTCGTTGACCCGGCCAGAATTCCATCGCTCGGCTCAGCAAGAATAATTTTCGGACCGACGAACTCTACCTTTTTCGCCTGTTCTCTTTCTTTGATATCGTTGATTTGTGCCGCGTAGCGATTGGACTGGTCACTAAGCCGGTCGATTTCCTGCCGCAGCAATGCGACCTGCTGGCGTTCCTCATCCAGAACCTTTTGCTTGGCCTGCAGGGCTGATGCGTCGGATTCACTCTGCGCCCTAGCTTCCCGAAGTTCGTCCTGGATGGCCACGTATTGCTGCCGCTCCAACTCAAGATCGGACTGCGCAGCAATCAGCTGCTGGTTTGCTGAGCTTAGTTGTTGTTCGAGATGCTCGCGCTCGACCTGACTTGTCGCGACGGCATCGCGTAGCTTCTCGATCGCTCCGCTCTGACGTTCCGCCGTGTCCGCCATTTGAGATTGATAACGACGGAACTCCGCTTCTGTTTCTGTGATGCGCGCCTGCAACTCCCCGAGTTCATCGTTGGCAGACTTAAGTTCGTTTTCTCGCTGCCTGAGGAGTTCCTGGTCGGCGGATCCGGCCGTGGCGCTTGCGCTCAGCGTCGCTATCTCATCCTTTAGTTTTTGTCGTTCAGCGTCAACTTGTTCAAAGCGGCTATTCGAGTCGGCATATTGATCCTGCAAGTCGGTCAGCAGCTGCTGCAGTCGATTGGACTGGGCCTGCTCGATTTCAAGGTCTGCTCGTAACTGCTCCAGCTCGAGACTTTGATGGCTGAGGTTGTCGATGTCACTGCGATGCCGGTTCGTTTCGGTTTCTGCACGCTCGACCGCGGCGCGCAAACGCGCTATCTCGTCGCCGCGGGCATCGAGTTCCGAGTCGGATGCCTGTGCAGCCAGCTGCGCTGCCTGCACCTGTTCGCCCAGCTGCGCTTGCGTTGCCGCCAGTTCACGGCGCAGTGCGTCGAACTCACTCTCGGCAGTGTCCGACTGTTGTTCCAGTACGGTGATGCGCGCCGTCAGCGTGACAACGCGCTCCTGCTGCGTGGTCGAGTCGTTGGCCAGCACCTGGTAAAGCACTCGCTCCTCTTCGGCCTTTCTCAATGCCGTTTCGAGTTTTCGAATCTCTTCGCGATGTTCGTCGCGCGCCCTGGAGCTGGCCTGTATGGCCTCGCGATCCGCATTGGTATCCGCAAGCAGTGCCTCGAACTCAGCTTCCCTTGCGTTCAGGGCCTGTTGTTGCAAAGCCAGCTGTCGGCGATTGGTCTCGGCGCCAAATTCCGCGTCTGCAAGCAGGTTCTGTAAGCGGTCCATTTCGAGCTGTTGTTCTTCGAGTTGCTCGCGCAGCGAAATCAGTTCCGCATTTTCCGCTTGCATGGCTTCGATGTTTGATTCGAACGCCTCGGCATCGGTTTGCTGTTTGACGACAGAGGACTGCAGTTGTCTGATCAGATCAGAACTCTCTCCGTCCCCGGCAAGCGCGTCATCCAGCGCACGTCGCGCCTTTGTCAGCTGTTCATTTGCCGCCTGCAATTCGATGTCCACGGCGATCTTCTGGCGGCGAACTGCGTCGACTTCAGCGAGCAGGGTTTCTATACGCTGGTCGGCACCTTTGACTGAAGTCGGATCCAGTGGAACAGGAATATCCGAGCCGAAGGCCTGCGAGTAAAGCGCCTGTGCTTCAGAGAGATCCATCCGAACCCCCTGGCCGGTCTTGTACAGGTGCGCCAGGCTGATCATAGCGGTGGTATTACCGGCGTCCACGGCTTTCTGGTACCAGCTGGCGGCTGCCGCGTAGTCGGGATCACGACCGATTCCCTGTTCATATATTTCGCCGACGTAAAGCATGGCATCGGCGTCGCCTTTGCCCTGCTCAGCCTGAGTGATCCAGTGTTTCAGCGAGGTTTCGTAATTGGCGCGATCGTAGAGCAGAAAATCGCCGCCCCGGATGATGCATTCCTGCGCCGTGAGACGCGACGGACGCCCCGGCATCTGGTACATGCTGCCGCCTATGCGTCGCAGGGCGCCTGGAAGCAGGCAGTCGACAATTCCTCTGGGTGCTTCTATTGCGCTCGTATCGGCAGCGGGAGACGCAGATACGCTTAGCAGCAACGGCAGCGCCATTGCAACGAGGAAAATATTTGTCTTACCGCTCATCAAACCTTATTGCCCCGAAACAGAAGCTATTTACCGGATGGGACTTTTATTATTGTTCCCGCATTCTACGCCAAAGCAGCGGTTTCATCGAGAAAGATGGCGCCCAGCGAACGCGCGCAAACGCCATCTAGCTCGACGTAACTACTTGTTTTGCCATAATCCGACGTCAGAACTGGCCGCGCAGGCCGAATGTCAGTGAGTAGGCTTCCACGTTTTCGTACCCCAGCAGGCCTTCGAACATCATGAAGGCCTGGACGCCGCCCCGGAAGGAAAGGGCCAGTCCGGCTCCCGCGACGAAGTAGTCGGAATCCGGCGCTTCCGATACGAGGCTGAAACACGAAATGCAGCTCGTAAATCCGGTTGAGAATCCTGCGCCCGCGGCATTCGGATCGTTTGCCAACTGATCCTCGAGCGCATACTTCGCGTTTATGGTACGTGGGTCATCTTCGAACTCGTGGTACCAGTCGATGCTGAAGGTCGGTCGCATGGAGCCGAAATCAGTATTCACATTATTGCTGAACTGAATACCGACATTCGCGCGCATCGAGTCGATCTCCTGCTCTGCGAAGGCAAGATTCATCGCGCCGGTACCACTGTCGCCCCCGGTGTTGCCATTGTCGATTTCGGCAAATTCGTCAATGGTTACCCTGTCAAAGGTCACGCCGATGCGCGGGTCGATAATAACGCTGCCGCGCTGAATAAGGCGACCCAGCGTCAGAGAAGCCGCGATCGAATCACCATCGGGAGCGGCGATAATGCTCCTCTGCTGGTTCACGACATTGCCAGCGGTGGCGTTTGGCCCCCGCGCGTATATCAAGTTTCTTGCCATGTCGAAAGACTGTGTGCCAAACCCGCTCAGGGCAGAGAAGTAGACGTCATTCTGACTGTTGAAGTCGAAGAAAAGCGATCCATTGACGCTGTCCGCCTCGATCGAGCCGCCCTCGACGACCTGGGTGATGCTGTTGGGGGCGCGGGCATTATCCATCGTGACTTCATAGATCGAAGCGCTGACTGCGATTCCCCATACGGCCCCACCCGAAATATGGTCGATGCCAATGGTCAGGCTCTGCTGGTCGAATTCAAAGCCGTCTTCTTCCCCAGCGAACGATGTTGGATTGCTTGGATCGCGATTGCCCGATGTCGTTGATCCGCGAATGAACCAGCCCCAGGGCCCGAATGGCAGGTCATCCGCGGCCGCGCCACCCCCTGAGCCATACATGAACTCCATGCCATTCGCAGCGACGGACGATACAGACGTAGCGGTTGCTCCTCGCAGTGCCGCCAGGCGGGCTGCAACCACCGAAAATTGTTCATTGGACGCGCTCGTCGCCATGGTAGAGGCAGCCTGGGCCTCTTCGCCGTTAACCTGCTGAAATGCCGCAAACAGCTCATTCGAATCCTCATAGCCCAGGGTTCGAGCAGTGCCGACAGAAGAACCTCTGAATTGATTGGCCGTGTTCACCAGTTCGCCGCAGCGTAGAAACAATTGTTCCTCGGACGAGCCTGCCGGTCGCGCAGCCGGGAGTGGGATGAGCGCGGCGCAGGTGTTCTGAACGGCATTGGCCGCTCGACCGATGTTCGAATTGCTTAAATCCACACCGCGTGTTGCGCTTTCCTGGTTAAGCCAATCCTGTACAGGTGTTTGTGCAAAAGCTTGCGACGACCCGAGCAAACTCGCTGCAGCCAGCATCGGCAAAACTGCAGAAGACAACATTCTGCGGAACCCAAAGGGGGTGATTCTCATAGCGACATCCTTATTTTTTATTTGGACTAATTATTTTTTATTCGCTGGATGCGCACGACACACTTACAAATCCTGCGCGAACCACGGATCGGAAATCGTAGTCCATTACTGATTATACAACAAGCAGTTGCACATTATGTTGCAGCGCGAGATTTGCTTTGGTTTGAACGCTACCGTCGTGGGGTGGGGGCTGCAGGAATTTCGGTAAACGCAAGCGGGCATTGAGCCCGGGAATGCCACCTTCTACAGGTTCAGGGCGCTGATGCTACGCGCAATGGTTTGCCGGAGTTGTTGGCATCGCTGTATTTGGTGATAAACCGTTCGATGAGCGTGCCCACAGAGGCCCGCACCGTCTCAGGATCATCGTAATGCGCGCCTACCGAGTAGTCCTGCCACACGGTGACGAACCCTGAATTCAGGTCCCCGTTTGGCAACGGGTAACTCGCCTTCCGCCAGAACCCGGCGGATGCGTAAAAGGTCTCGCCGTCGACAATAACGTCCAAAAAGAGCATGTCATTGTCACGATCTAATTTTGACTGTTTTGTCTGAAAGCCTGCCCCATTCAACATAAGAGCAAGAGTCTCCGCAAAACTTTCATTGGTGAGCCCCATGTCTTTCGCGCCCTGCGTCATGTGGGCTACGGAGAATGCGACTTCCTCCGGGCTCTCGACCCAGAGGCTGTCATCAGCTTGTGTAAATTCACACAGGGAGACCGCGACCATTACGGCCGGCAATTGCCAACAACGACAGCAGAATTTTTCTCGCCAGGATTGGAGCATTGCAGCAGCGTGCCCAGGTGATTCTTCCGATGAGTCACAATCCTAAGAAATAGGCAGCTTTATCACCGTGATGCAGTGCACGCTATGCGGCTTGCGGGCGTGTACCGAAGACGCTGTCACACAATGATTTTTCAGGAATAATTTCAAGCCGGTCGGAATGTCGGCTGTTGTCCGCACAGAGCGCTAATCAGTCTTTGGCGACAACGGATACCTCGAGCTTTACTGCATACATTTCGGCTTTTCTGGGTGCGACGCGAATAGCCCTGGTCGCCGTATGCGACAGCGTCGTAAACGTGACGTTGACGTTACCGTTTTCGTCACGCTCATCCAGCGTCTGTTCATAAAAATTAATTGGGTCCTTGGTCACGAATGCAGCGACGAGCGTTGGCCCCACAGGCTCGGATGCCGGCAAGTCGAATTGGGAACCGTCGCCAGGAATTCGGAATTGACCTTCCTGCACCGCGTTATCCGGGTTGAACTCGTTCGGATAAAGCACGGTAGCATTGTCCAGTGAATCGACAGTCACGACGTTGAGATAGCCGTCGATCGGAATATCCATCTCGAGACTAACCAGGTCATCGATGGCGTAAGTTGATTTAGATGACCCGAGATGAAAATCGTTGTTTTGTTCCTCAACGAGTTCGACAAGTCTCTTGCGGTTCGGCCCCGTCTCGGCGCTGACGGGTAGCACCTGCATGGCGCCCGCGGCCAGTGACCTGCTGCCGTTCACCTGAGGTGTGTGTAATCGGGCTTCGTCAACGTGCTCGCGAATATACTCCGCGGCACGCTCGGTCAACTCGTTGACGGTCACATTGCCGCCGGTCTTTGAAATCTTGGCAATCGCCTCCGTCAAACCGATCGTAAACATGCCGCCGCTCATCGTGCCGATCGCTTTCTCGCCATCACCTGCGGCCGATGTCGAAACGAAATTCGATTCGCCGTCTTCCTCGAACTCGCGATCGAACACGAACTCGTTGCCTTTTGGCATGCCGGTGTAGGTAAATGACTTCACGAAGACCTCGTCCGTGCCGAGCGTCAGGTTGTCCATCGTTATGCTGCGGGACACGGTTCCGGAGTGACATGCATCGACGATGATCCAGACTTTTTCACTTGGGATTCCGGCAATGAGCGACGCCAGCTTGTCGTCCGTTACGACACCGGTCAGCGCGCGAACGCCATTTTGCGTGACACGGCGGACGTCGTGCGTCACCAGGACCTCGTCAACGCCGTCCGGCTCGTCGTCGTTGAGGTCCGGCGTGTTGCTGCCGTGCCCGCTGAAATAGAAGATCACCCTGTCTTCGGCTTGCACACCCTGTTTAAGCCAGACCTCGATCTCGCGAATGACGTTTTTTGAAGTTGCCTCGTCATCGAGGAGGCGGTGAATCTGTGAGTCCTCGAAACCCATCAGATTCAGAGTGTCCTGCATGCGGTCCAGATCGAGATCGATCCCCGGCAGGTCGATGCCCGGGGCGGAATAGTGACCGACTCCGACGAGCAACGCTCTTTGTTCAGCCAGCGTCGCTACGGCAGGCATCATCGTCAGCAAAATTGCGACGGTTTTCAGGGCGTGACTGAACATCTTCCAAACTCCTTGTACCTGTGTTCCACGGCGCGGTCTCAGAGGATAATTATTCCGGACGACGCCCAGGCGGCTAATCAATCGGGGTGAGGCCCTCGGCATCTCTGGCAGCGTTGTATGCGTTCTTTGCAAGCGCCAGCTGGCGCTCGAGTTCCTCACGTGCTTCATCCGACTCCGGGGACGACGTATTGACGGCGACCAACGCGTCAAAGTAGTTGTTACGCAGTGAGCCAATGTCGGCCTGAGCGGAGCCCAGATCGAGTGACCTGTCAATTCTGACCATGTCCGTGGCAGCATCGGTCAACACTTCCTTGTTGATATCCAGCATGGCCGTCAGCACCTGCATCGTTCTTCTTTGCGACCGTGTTTCCGTGACGCCGAAGCGCATTGTCACCGGCATATACAGCAGCGTTGACTGCGGCAGATCTTCGTACTCGGCCTTTCTTGCTTCGAGCATGGCTTCCTTGGTTACGACCGACACGCTGAGTCTTGCGATCTCCTTCTCCAGCGCTCGTCGAACGGCCGAGCTCGCATTCTCAGCACGTTTCTCAATGCCGGCAAGCAGCCGCGCGTCTCGCAAGACAGCACGTTCGAGCGCTTCAATCTCCCCCAGCACGTCCGCATGCAGAGATGTGTCCGCACCGTGCACCTGTCGGGCGGCTCGCGATATCGCCGGGACACGAAGCCAGTCGGAACGATCCTCGGTGCCTGTGCCAATCGCGGCGACGCCGGCGGAAACCTCGCCGACATTGACCCAGGCGGTAGAAAGAACCCGGTCACCGCTGCCTTCCGACGGCTCAATTATTTCCAGCGTGTAAAGCAGGCTTCTTTTTGCCCTGGTGCTCTTCGTACTGTTAAGTGAATTAATCCAGTATCCGGCATTGTTCATGCGGTACGCAGTCTTGTCTTCCGAGAACTCCAGGCGCGCCTCGAACACCGACTTTGTCGGTCCATCGAGGCAAACATTCGCCCTTTTGAGAATATTCTCGACTGAACTGTCGGTCCTGTCCGTCTGCCACTCGGCATGTGGCCGATCCAGTGACTCCGCGGATACGGTGCGAGGAATGTAATCTGCGCTGCAGTCCTGCGAGCCTGATTGAAAGTGACCTGCGACAACCGTAATGCAACCCAGTCGCGGATTGATCTGTGCCGCCGGTGATTCGCTCAGATCAGCCCGGTACAGATTGAAATCATTCGTCGTAACAAACGTCGTGTCCTTACTGGCGCCTCCGGCGCGAATGCCCCCGGTGATCCCGGTAACCACGGAATTAACGAGCGCACTTGTCAGCCTGGTCGCTATGACGCCGAGCAGAGACGCCACCCTCGCAGTCGACTGGTCACCTGTTACCGGCACCAGGAAAGGCTCATCTGTGATGATGCAGGCGTCGTTGATGAATGTACGCCATTCTGCGTCCGCGTCGTTGTCAGCAGCATGAGCGTGTGACAGCAAAAGGAGGATCGCAATCTGCGTTGTTATGTATTTCTTCGCCATGTCGCTAATTTTTCTCTTTATTAATCGACAGGTCATTGTGACGGATCCCACCATTATACCGCTTCATACCAATTCGACTATACTGTTGATCAGCCAGTTACCGAGCGATAAAAACAACCAAATCGCGGTTCACTCTGTGCAAAAGCCAAAAAGAAATGCTACCGGGAATGCGTATTTCACTTGGCTCAGGCAACTTGCCGGGCTACCCGCCGCTCTGTGGCACCGGTTCCGATCGCTTCTTGCCGATAATCCTCTCCACCGTGGCTGGCGTAACCTCTCACCGTCACAGCGCCTGCTTATGTCTAATGTCGGTGTTGCTGTCGCCATTGCTATCGTCGTCGCATTGTTCCATCAGAATCGCTGGCTCGTGCGCCTGGAAAATTCGGCGATGGATACGATGATGGAATTCAACAAGGGTCTGCCAAGAATGAGCCCGGATGGATTGTCGAGCGCTTTACAGTTCACCTTCATGGACATCGATGACGCAAGTTATCGCGGCTGGAAAGAACCTTACCACACGCCGCGTGACAAGGTTCTCAAGCTGATTCGTACTGCAGCAGAAAAGAATGCGCGGCTGATTGTGCTGGATATCGATCTGTCGCGGGAAGGCACTAATGCAGTACACGACCAACATCTGGCCGAGTATCTGACTAACTACGGAACTGAAACAGCGCAGCCGCCCCTTATTTTGGTGCGAACTTTTTATAGTGATGACGACGGTGATCGTCACTGGGTCGACATCCGTCCGTCATACCTGGACGCGTTCGATTTCTCCGCGTCCATACACTGGGCCCAGCCGCTGTTCAGAGAAACAATGTGGGACGGTGTCGTGCGCCATTGGCACCTGGTCAAATTCGGCTGTCTGAATGGCAAGATTCTGCTGTTGCCGGCGACGCAGCTGATTGCCGCGGCGTTGCTCGCAGGCGGCGATGTCTCTTCCGTAAACAGGAGCGCGGACCTGAGCAGGGTAAGGCTCGACGGCTGTGCAGCTGGCAGCGACACGAACGGCCCGTCAACAAAGCGTGCCATGGAAAAGCAGGATGAGTTGTATTCACCAGAGGCAGAAATCGGTCAGCGGTTGATTTACACGATGCCGTGGAAAAGCCCGGCCCCGGACCTGGTAACGGTCCCCGCCAATCTGATTACCGACTCGAACCGCGAAGTTTCAGGCGACCTGATAGAAAATCGCATCGTCATCATCGGCGCCAGTTTTGGCGAAAGCGGTGACATCCATCGCACACCGATCGGCGTCATGCCGGGCGCACTGATTATTGCCAATGCCATCAAGTCGTTATCGATCTACGGGCAGGTAAGGTCGCCACCGGCATGGGCGGAGTGGGCCATCAAACTGACGCTGATCCTTCTGGCTGCCTGGGCTTTCTCAAGATTTACGTCGCTGGCCGCTGTTTGTCTGGCCGGAGCGGTCATCATTGGCGGCCTGGTGCCAATCAGTTTCTACTTTTTTAAATACGGCCTTTGGCTGGACTTCGCAATCCCACTGTTGGCGATGATGATTCATCGCGCTGTGGCAGAATACAGAGCGTCACAAAATCGATTGCCTGTTGCTGATTAGGTAACCCAGGAAAGAACCGACCCAGAGATCATGCTCATTTCACGCACAATCGCCATTGTCTTGCTGCTGTCAGCAACGGCAGCCAACGGCAGCTACTGGGTCAGCAATTTCGAGGGCTCGGCAGACGGGTATGACGTCATCAGGAACAACGAGACGATTGCGCTCGAACAGCTGATGCTGCTGGAGCCTGGCGACATGATCCTGATCAAAAAGCCGGGAGGCGGGGTGCTCGTCATCGATGAGCACAACGAGCATCACAAGCTGACGTTCGACGACACGCCATATGTTGTGCCGGAATCAGCGTCGCCGCCACGGCTTCTGGGTAATGTAAGGAACTGGGTGGCGAGCTGGTGGAGTACGCGTGGCAATCAGAACACGTCGTCCATGTCGGCCGTTAGTAGGGGGGGATTCGAGCCGACGATCATTGGTGCAGAAGACGGAGACAAGCTTCTGTTATCGGGCACGCGCAATTTGCATCTCGCCTGGAACGGCGGAATTCCGCCGTTCGATGTGACCCTGACTAGCGAATCTGGCGAAATGCTGGCAAAGGAGACCGACTTGCCTGGCTACAGTGCGTCGTTGCCAGCAGTCTTGCTAAAGGGCGGTCAGTACCACTTGCAGGTTGCTGCAGGCGACGCCGTGAGCCGCATAACCCTGATGGTTACAGACGCAGAAAGTTTGCCCGATCAGGCAAAAGAAATCCTGAAAATCGATATCCCTGAGGAAATTCGGTTCGGATACATTGCGATGTTATTGTCTGGATACGCCGACTGGCGATTCGAGGCTTTGCAACTCGCGCATCACTATGAGTTGACGCAGTTGGAGCTCGACCTGCTGGCCGACAATTTCCCCGCGGCAGATATTGACGAGATGGCACCCGTGCCGGATTCATCTCAAACCGATCAACGGACATTGCTTGACGAAAACTGAGTATTGCGAGAACAGATTATGATGCAACGGCGACCGGGACCAAGAACAATTGTTTTTTTCTGTGTCGCGTTTTTACTAACCGCATGCTCGACCAACAAGTATCTTAGCGAGGATTCCCGTTCTCATGGATTTCTGTCCGACGATACGATGCGGCGGCACGCATCTGCCGGGCCATTAACTATCCAGAGTGCCCGGGTTATTACCTCGAACGAGGAATCGTTCTTATCGAAACTCGAGATGGTGACGAAAGCACAGTCAACCATCGACGCCGCGTATTATATATTTGCCGACGACTACACGTCGTCGGCCTTCGCCGCGGAACTGATCGCGGCCGCACGACGGGGCGTGCGCGTCCGTCTCCTGCTCGACTATCACTCGACCTACAAGGACCTCGATCTGTTTTCGATGCTGGAGCAGCACGGCAACAGCGGTAGTGGCAGCCTGCAGGTACGCTTTTACAATCGACCAACCAGAAATATCGTCATGGACGCTGCATACATCACACTAAGATGCAGCGACGTTTCGACGACACCAGACACGCAATGCAAAGATGAAAAACAGGCAACAATAGCAGCGGCTTTCGGGGCTGAAAATATCGACGGACGTCCTGCCGCAGAATTGAAAATATCCAACCTCAATGTCGGTGCGTCCGGTCTTTTCCTCTCCGGTCTCTATACGAAAAACCCGGAACTCATGGCGCTGGCGATACGACAAAGCGCAGCAGCAGGTGATGAATCCGCGACGGATGAGGGAGCCTCGTCAGATGATGGCAACGAGATTTCCGCTGACGACATCAAGGGTTTGGTCAAGCTGGCTGGTATTTACTGGCGGTCAAGGACAGGCAACCTGTTTCAGCGACTGGTGACCAGAATCCAGTTGGCATTCGTGTCTGCCATATATGGCGATGCATTCGATCAAATGTATACCGCTGTGGCAGAGAGGTTGCCGATCGAGCGCAGGAATCTCGAGGCAGCAGTGCGTGACTGGGACTATGTTACGGACTACCTGCACCAGAAGCTCCTGCTGGCGGACCGTAGGTTTATGCAACTGGGCGGCCGGAACATGGAAGACACGTACAATTTGTCGGCGGCGACCCAGGAAGCCGGGCAACTGTTCATGGACACAGACGTCCACGCAGAGCTCGCAAGCGGTGGAGAAGCTGTAGAGTCAGCGTTCGATCGCCTGTGGAATTTTCGAACGATGGTGGCGTCGGTTGCTGAAATTCGTCAACACGCACCGAATGAGTTTGCGGCCAACACAGCCGCGATCGGTGCGGCAAGGGATGCCTGCCAGGACGCGACTGCAGATGGCGACTTGTGTTTCGACAGGGAATTTATTGCTCACGCCGCATCACGGGCGGAGCGCGAAGCAAAGCGCCACGACGAAATGAGCCAGCATGCAGAACATTTCTGGCAGAGCATCTACCCGGCAATGTCGGGGCAGGATCCCACGACGGTCAGCATTGATTCCGGTGCAACGCTTTACTACCTGGAGAATATGCCCTTCAGTGGTGACCCGGACGGTCCACTGGCGGGTCGCACCTACGGCGCCCGCAATGGCGCGGAAGCTCAATCCGGAAAGCGCATTCACTCAGTGGCGCTGAATTCCATGGAGAATGTCTGCAGGTCTGCCACTGCGGAAGAACCGAAGCGCGTCATTATAAATAACGCCTATTTCTTTCCGCCATCCAATCTGGCCGACATGTTGGCAAAGATGCTTGATGGTCGCGTCGACTGTCGGCATGTCGATGTGACCGTTCTGACCAATTCAATTCAATCAACCGATCTGGCGGTGACTAATCTGTTCGCGCGTCATGTCGCGTTCGCGTTCAGCGATCATGTGCAGGCGGTGCGTGACCCGGAGAAGTCAGCCTCATTCCGCTACTTTGAAATACAGCCTTCATCGGGTCCCATCAAGTATTCGCTCCACAGTAAAGTCTGGGTTCTGGGTGATGATCTTCTCGTCGGCTCGGCGAACGCGGATGTTCGCAGCTATATGATGGATGCGAACAACGCGATGCTGATTCGTGGCGCGCCCGGAATGCAGCAGCAGTACATCTCGAACGTGGATCAGATGCTTGCTGATGAGGATTTTACCAATGACCTGACGAGCTATTATTTGTCCACGCCGCGCGAAATTGCGATTGAAGAGGATCGGCAGGCGTTTCGAGGATTCCTGCAGTCATCCGGACTCAATAAAAAACTGAGTCCCACACAACTGGCTGAGGCCGAAACGCGATTTGTCGGTCTCCTGGATCTGATCTACAAGCTCACGCGCGACGGCCTGAAAGGCTCACTCGCGACGCGTGCAGCACAGGAACGCTTTAATCGCATATTCAAGTTGATTTGATGCGCTGGGCGGCCACGTCAGTCAGTCGTTCTCGTCATCGAGCAGTCTTTCAAGTCGATTCAGGATTCGCGACCATTCTTCTCTCGCATCAACATCCGACTCCCCTTTCAGCGCATCCAGGCGTCGTCTGACTCGCTCACGCGCGCTGCTGCCAAAGCGCTTGATTAACAGCCCGGCTTCGAGCACTTCGCCGCCTTTGCAGAGTTCTCCATCGAAGCGCCAGAATCCCGCGGACTCCTGAGACTGCTCACGCATTCCACAGCGTTCCTGTGGCGGTTCTCCGCGCCACAGTAAGCGGAAGAGATCGTAAATCGCGCCCTCGTTAGCGGCGAAATAACTGTGTCCGAGGCTGTCTGCTTCGACTTCGGACATGTCGATGGTATCCAGCCCAGGCGCCGTGATCATGGATTCCCCGGCAAGCCCGGCACGTGGTGCGCCGTGGAGCACCGCCGAAGTCTGCAACGCGAGGTCGTTCTCCGACGCATAGAGCGTCACCCGGCCCGAAATTCGTTTGATATCGTCGAGCACATCGACAAAATAATCGTGATCAACATCAGGTGCGGTAAAAACAACCTGGTCGAATATTGGCGCGAAACTGCGGAGTTCCTGGTTGGATGCAATTTTGTCCAATGCCTCGATGAGTGCCCGGTTCCCCATGCTGTGAGCGATCAAATGGATTCGATCCGCACCTGCCTGCTGCACTATGTTGGTCAGGAATCTGGCCATCTTTCTGCCGCCGACGCGAACGGCGGCCTCATCGACGGTATACGCAGTTGTCGTCCCCTGGGATGGCCAGCTATACAGCATAGGCGTGCCGTCGAAATCGAGGTCGTATGCGAGTTGCGCTGTGCGTCTTGCTGCATCCTCGAAGGATGAATTGTAGCCATGCACAAACATGAAAATGTCGTTGCTCGGTGAATTCTGAATATGCTCACTCAGGTTCGTGTAAAAGTTTTCGCCATTCATTGGTTCGACATTGAGAAGCAGCACGTACTTTCGTTTCAGCGCGTCTTCGCCGAGTCCGTAGGTAAAGATTGACCACCGACTGGACGTTTCCAGTTCACCGTACTTGTGCAGCGCCGGAATACTGACATCGAGGTAACCCACCTCGAGTTCGCCGCGCTCGCCGCCGTAGAATTGGGATGCCTTGTCGTTTCCGCTACGCGCACGATTCGTACCGTAATAAACACGGACGGTTGCAAAGCCATCGGCCGTGCTATATCGACGGGTGTCCAGTGACTGCGCGCCATCGTCCGCAAGCAAGCCGAAATTTCTTGTGCGAATGCTAAGCGACTGCAGCTTGGCATCGACCCGCGCAACATCTTCCGGTCTGCCCGCGGCAACGTATAGATCGCGCAGACGTGTCCAGGTGATGACCACATCCTCATGCGTCTCGCCGTATACAGCCTCTTCAATATTCAGAACCCTTTCAAGAAGAGACTCTGCTGCGGAAAAGTTGCCCTGCTGCCACCTGACATCAGCCAATGCTTCCAGCGCTGAAATCAATTCGGGGTGTCCAGGCCCGAACACACGCTCCTTGATTTGCAAGACTCTCGTGTAGTGGCGAACGGCCTCATCGTAGTTCCCGACCTGTACGAGTGCCTCACCCAACATCTCGAGAGTGCCAACAATATCGACGCTTTCGGTTCCATACTGTTGCTCAGCCCTGTTGAGCGCCAGCCGCCCAAACTCGATGGCAGTCGCATAGTCGCCGCGAGCCGTCGCGGCCTCGAACTGTTGGTATGGCTGAATCAGGCTGGGATCCTGACCGAGCGCGCTGGCGGGTGCCAGCGTCGCCAATAGAAATACAACAGTCAGCGCGGCCATCGCAATTAAGGTCACTGACTCTCGTTCACCTCCCGTGTGCTCCGGGGACGAAGAGACAAAGCAAATTTCGTTCGTGTAGAGATTCATCAAGTGAACCTATGATTCCGGTGGCGTCATATTGTCTTCAATCACCCGCGCTTCGTCGGCCACCTCTTCCTCAAGCACCTGAGCGATTCGCACATACAAAAGTTCTGCCATCCGATTCACTTCCTCCGCCATTGGTGTCAGGTTTCCGAGCGATTCCGCGCTGAGATCGCGACCCATGAAAAGGTCCTGGTCGCGCAACGAAGCGATTAGAGGGTCGTAGGCCTCACCGGCTGCACGCATTCTTTCAATCATCTGTTCATAACGTTGCTGCGCCTCATCGAGACGTTTAGCTCCGAGCTGACGTAAGTTTTCGCTTTGATATCCATCGAGTTCCTTCTGCCATCTCTTGAATACTTTTTTTGATTGCGACTGCATTTTCTTGACGAGGTCGCGGGTCTTGTCGGCGAGCTTTTCGGTTCGCGCAAGTGCTTTGCTAAAACCTTTGTAGTCGGATTTTGGTTTTTTGGCCTCGCCGGATACCAGCAAATTGTAATGAGAAAGGGACTTCTCAAGCTGCTCTCGCGCTGCCGTGATGGTTTCACGGGAATCTTCGCTATAGCCCAGGAATTTTTGCGAATCCTTCGATCCGGCCTGGCCCAGCGCAATACTGCTTATAGCAAAGAGAAGCAGCCCGACCCCTCCTGCCCAGGTCGATACAACCCGACCGCAAGTGATTTCCGGTGTTCGGTTTTGTATATGCATGGAGTTGCTCCTTATTCTTCTTCTTGTTGGCCCGGGTATGCAGCAGCTTGCCAAAGTTCTGCAAGAATTATAGAGCGAATTCGGAGTAATCGCTGCCGGGATGAGATAAATGTTGTAAATCCGGGCCGCAACTCATTGTAATCGCAGCGCCACATGCCGTGACGAGGCCTGCTCAGCACCGTAACCGGCGTAACCGTCCTGTTCGTCGACGCGCACAACTGCACCCGGGAACCACTGCATTGCAGGTCCTGGGGAACCCGGTATGGGGCGACGGTGCCGGATTCTTCGAGCACTACATGCAAATCATGGGATTGCGGTAACCTAGTAGTCTGGCCGACATTCTACGAGAGCGGAGTTAATGACCGGACTAACTCAAAGTTACAATTGTGGTGCATCCAGCGAACCGATTATTTATGAAACGATAGGCAACTATCTGGATCAGGTTACAGAACGATATCCGGACACGGAAGCGCTGGTCGTTTGCCACCAGGGTATACGCTGGACGTATTCCGAGTTCAATCAGAAAATAGATGACCTGGCCGCCGGACTACTCAGTCTCGGTATAGGCGTGGGCGACCGGGTTGGTATCTGGGGGCCGAACGGCCACGAATGGGTGCTAACGCAGATGGCCACCGCCAAGATTGGCGCGATACTCGTCTGCGTCAATCCTGCGTACCGACTCTACGAGCTGGAATACGCTTTGAAGAAATCCGGGTGTCGGGCGATTGTGAGTGCCGAACAATTCAAAACCAGCAAATACCTGGAAATGTTGTATGAACTGGCTCCCGAGCTGCGCCAGTGCGAACCGGGCGCGCTGAAATCGGAAAAATTGCCGGAGCTGGAGATCGTCATCCGTATGGGCGACGAGAAGTCAGCGGGCATGTTCAATTTTCCGGATGTCTGCCTGTCTGGCGGACCAGAAGAACGAGCCCGAGTCAAAACACTGAAGAGCGAGTTACGACCCGATGACGCGATCAACATTCAGTTCACATCGGGAACGACCGGAAGCCCGAAGGGCGCTACGCTGACTCACTGCAATATCCTGAACAACGGTTACCTGACGGGCGCTGGTATGCAGTTGTCACCGACAGAACGACTGTGTATTCCTGTTCCGCTATATCATTGTTTTGGCATGGTACTCGGGAATCTCGCGTGCTTTACCCACGGGGCCACCGCCGTGTATCCGAATGACGCATTCGATCCCGAGTCGACGTTGCGCGCCGTCGAATCCGAGCGCTGCACGGGATTACATGGCGTGCCGACCATGTTCGTTACAGAGCTGGGCCACCCTGATTTTGACAAGTTTGATCTCTCGAGCTTGAGGACAGGCGTCATGGCGGGCGCGCCCTGTCCTGTTGACGTGATGAAGCGTGTCATCGCCGACATGAACATGAAGCACATTCTTATCGGCTATGGACAGACTGAATTGAGTCCTATCAATCACCTCACGCTGCCGGACGATCCGCTCGAGAAACGTGTCGAGACGGTCGGCAGAGCCGTGCCGTGGCTGGAAATCAAACTCATCGATGCCGATGGGCGCGTTGTTCCTGTCGGCGAAAAAGGGGAGGTTTGCACGCGCGGGTATTCCGTCATGCTGGGGTACTGGAATGACGAGGAACAAACGAGAGACACGATTGACGAGGCTCGGTGGCTGCATTCCGGCGATCTCGGCATCATGGACGATGAAGGCTACCTGCGTATTGTTGGTCGCATAAAGGACATGATCATTCGAGGCGGCGAAAATGTTTACCCGCGTGAGGTCGAAGAATTCCTGTACACACACCCTGCGATAGCCGAGGTTCAGGTCTTTGGTATTCCTGACCCGAAGATGGGGGAAGAAGTCTGCGCCTGGATTCAGCTGGTGAGCGGAGAGTCTCTGACGGAAGATGACGTGAAGTCGTTTTGCCAGGGACAAATTACGCATTTCAAAATCCCGAAACATATTCGCTTTGTCGAAGAATATCCGATGACCGTTACGGGCAAGATTCAGAAATTCAAGATGAGTGAAACCATGGCCGAGGAGTTTTCAGCCGCAGGCTGAGGACCGGTGGGGCCGGCTTTAACGGGTATGCGACCGGCAAGCCGGACTAACCATCAATTACTCAAACGGCGGGACGAACGCTGGAACGGATGCGCTGTTCGACGCGGTTACCCGGGAAAGCACGGTTCTTGAGCGCGCCTGCTGCAAAGAGCCGCTGCGCCATGCATCGGTTTGTGCCACGACGTCAGCAGTAGCGATATCACGTGCCTGGCGTAGTAGTTCATTGTCACCTGGGATACGCAGGATGGCCCCTTCATGCAGAATGTTAATGTTGCCATTGAAGGCCTGCGGATTTGCTTCGAACAATGCGATCATCATTTGATCCATCGTGATGCCATCGCGCAATGTATGTTCTGCGATGCCGGAGAGCGTCTCGCCATGGTTAACCGGACCGTACTGATCTTCACTCGGTACTTCCGCGAGCCTGATCGGTTGCTCGCCGCCACTGCGCCACGTATCCGTTTGTGCTACGACTTCGGCCGTGGCCGTATCGGGTGACTGATGCTGCAGCTCTTGCTCATCCGGAATACGCAACACGGCTCCCGCCCGTAGCGCGTTTATATTGCCGCTGAACGCCTGCGGGTTTGCCCGGAACAGGGCGATTACGACCTGGTTCCGCGTTGTTTCTCCACTGACATAGTTTTCTGCGATGCCGGAGAGCGTCTCGCCCTGTTTGACCGGGTGCACGCGCTCGGGCGCATCTGCCTGTGCCAGGGTCCGGGCCTGATCGAGTGCTGCAGGTGCTACCGGAGTTGTAACCGTCGGCGGGACCTGCTCCGGGGCAATTTGCGGCGGTTTGACATTCCGCACTATGTGCATTGCTGGCTGCCTCGATTGCCCTGGGGCAACGGTCGATCCGACACGCAGGGAGCGCTCTTCCGATCCAATCCGGATACGGACCTCTCGCTCGCCAATAGCAAGGATCTCCGCGCCATTCGTGAAGTCGCCTTCCCGCAGGACTTCGCCGTTCAGCATGGCGGCACGCGATGATTGGGTGATGAGGATGCCCCGCAGGTGGAAGCCGGATGCGGCCTCTGCGCTGACAACGTGGTCCTGTGGATAAGTCGCGCTGGTGTCCTGTGGATAAGTTCCACTGGCGCCGGGCCCATCGGCTTGCTGGCCAATGGCTGCGCCAAAGGCAAGCGACCCTAACAGCGTGAACAGCATAGATTTGTTGATCATTTTCCACTCCCTAAGACAGCCGATGACGGCCAGGCGCCCGCAGGCACTCGTGGAGATAGGTCCGCAAAGGACCCACTCCGGTCAAATTTAACTTAACGCATAGAATTAGTCGGCCAGGGCGGGCCATTTCTTTAGGGTTAAGAGGGATACGGACGGATCATCAGTTTGAGGTTGAATTACACTATTACTTTTAAAAACAATAATTTATGATCCTAACCGATGTGTTTTGCATAGCCCCCGCCGGATGTCATTGTCAAAACTGTGAACTGCGTCACAAAACCGCGCGCACCAAAGCGCACCGGTACCTGCTCGAGAGACCCGGGCGGGTAAATCCAATCAGCGGGTAAGGTTTCTGAAGAATCAGTTGGGGTTCGCGATCGTGCCGCCGGCTGTGCCCATGGCCATGCATTGCTCAGACTTGAGCATGTGCTGGCGATGGTTGACTATACCGGTACGGATAACGCCAATAATTCCTGGAGACTACTCATGTGTGACGAACTGACCGCGAAAGACGCCGAGGAATACCTGCGCCGCAATGCAATAACCCGTCGGCAGTTCAACAAGCATGGGGCCGCAGCGGCCCTGGCCATGATGTTGCCGCCCGTCGCGAACGCTCTGGACGTGGTCGAGCAGGACGTCATGGTGGAAACGCCCGACGGCATGGCCGATTGCTACTTCGTGCATCCGGCCAGCGGCAAACATGCCGCCGTCATCGTCTGGCCGGACATTGTCAGCATTCGTCCCGCGTTTCGTGCCATGGGCAAGCGCCTTGCCGAGTCGGGCTATTCGGTCCTGGTTGTCAATCCGTATTATCGAACCGCACGCGGCGCGGTAGTGCCGGAAGGTAAGACATTTCGAGACCCGGGGATTCGTGAAATGCTGATGCCGCACGCGCGGACATTGTCACCGGAAACCTGCGTCAGCGATGGGCGCGCTTTCGTTGAATATCTCGATCAGCAGCCATCGGTTGATACCAATCGCAAGATTGGGACGACCGGCTATTGCATGACCGGCTCCTACACGATGCGCCTGGCCGCGGCAATTCCTGATCGCATTGGCGCAGGCGGCTCGTTCCATGGCGGCGGACTGGCAACGGATGAAGACGACAGTCCACATTTACTGGCGCCGCAAATGAAAGCAGGTTTCCTGATCGCGATTGCAGCGAATGATGACGAGCGTAATCCGGATGAAAAAGTCCTGTTACGTGAGGCATTCGATGCTAATGGTGTGCAAGCGGAGATCGAAGTTTACAAAGACACGCTGCATGGCTGGTGCCCACCTGATTCAGCCGTCTATGATGAGGCCCAGGCGGAAAGGGCATGGAGCCGGTTACTGGATTTGTTTGCGCGCGAATTGTCCTGAACAACCGGGACGTTCTTGTTATTGTCTTTATAAATCAATATGTTAAACAAAAATAAATGACGACATTCCTGATTATTTGGGGTGTCACAGCTCGGTAATCAGGAATGTCCCCGTTTAATAGTCATTTGCTCAGGATTCTTCTACACGCCACGGATTGGCATCAAGGACGTCGAGTACTTCCAGCGTGTCACGATCGATGAGCATGCCTAAATCTCTCTCGATTCCGCCTATCGGAAGCACGCCGAGATCAGGATGACGATCCCCGTACTTCTCGATCGCCTCTTTTATGTTTTCACTCTCTTTGGTCGACGTCGGCTTGATGTCATCGATCGGTTTTATACTATCCCGAATAGCATCAGCGCCTGAGGCCCATGGTTCCCAGTATTCCGGTCTCCTTTCGAGATCCGGTTGCCCGTCCATGATGCTGCTGAAATACCGCTGATGTTCCTCAGGATCTTCGGGAGGCCTTGCGAATACCTGGCCCAGATTGGCGAATCTCTTCATGTCGGACCCGTCGAATCTCATGGCCGACTGATCAATCTGTTTCGAAGGAATAAATTCCAGCCTGTCGATGGCAAAAACCAGGTAATCCGGCTTCTCGTCATACAGCCTGTAAGCCCCGTAAATAAGGGCGGAGACCTGCAACAGCGCAATAACCGTCAGGTCAAATTTGAGGCCGGGCTTGCCATGCACGTAAATAATCATCGTCAGCAGAGGCCCGATGACCAGGTCGACGAGCACAAGCAGACGAATGATTGGAAACGCCCCAACTACTTCAAGCGTTGGCTCCGGGTACCAGATCCAATATACGACCCCAATAACGTTGCCTACCAGCAGCGCACTAATACATAAATGAATAAGAGAAGCTCGATATCTGCTCATCTACTGCATCCCATTTTCAGTCTGTCACTCCAAATTCCAATTAGTGGGCGGTTCACGCCGCCCCGGTTACCCACTACCTTTGTGTTTGGCGGTCCTGCTATTTCACCGTAAATTTTTCGTATTTCCAGTGACATGTTTCGCATTTTCGCACCAAAAAGTAACGGTGCGGACGGGCCGAATATGTTGCTGGTTGTGCGCCAGCGCGGTCCAAAGTGCAGGCGCCATATGAGGACGCCTGGCGTCCTGCCTCTCGACCAGCGATGCGTCGTTCCCGACCCGAAGATTTGCGCTCAATGTGCGCAAACATGCTTAGCATCAACCAGCCCGGAAAGGCTTTCTTGAGCGCTCGCGGGCCAGTCTGTCTGATCCTCGACGTTATGAGCCCGCCGACAAGGCGCTAGCCGTTTTTCTGACGCGGCGCTGGAATGTGCTCTATCGCGCGTTTATCTCGGCATTCATTTTCGCTATGACTCCATCGAGGGGAACAAGCTTGGCAGCCGGATAGGAGCGAACGTCATAGAGCGATTGTCGACCAGGAACTGACGACCCGGGACCAGGTCATCGGTCCCGGTCTTCTGTTCTCAGGCATAGCGAATGGACAGGATGGTCAGCGTGGTGGTTACTTCTCCAATCCTGACCTGGACTTCATCATCCACGCGTTTTTTGTGGAGTGCTTTCGCAAGCGGCGAGTCCATACTGATTGCGCCCGCCTTGCCGTCGGCTTCATCCGGTCCCACGATCCGATAGCTCTGCGTACCCCCCGCGTCGTCACAGATCTCGACAAAAGCGCCAAAGTAGACGGCGTCGGCGGCCGGCCGATCTCGAACGATCTTCAGGGCTGGCAGGCGCTTTTGCAGGTAGCGGATGCGGCGGTCCAGCCCGCCCAGTTCCTTTTTGCGATAGATATATTCGGCATTCTCCGAACGATCGCCCTCCGCGGCAGCCGCGGCCAGCGCTTTCACAACGTCACGGCGTCGCAGCCAGATGTCATCGAGCTCTTTCTGCAGAGCATCAAAACCCGCAGGCGTGATATAGGGCGAAGACTCCGGAGAAGGTGGACGCCAGCGCCCCATGTCGTGTCTCCCACTTGGCCGATTGAACCTATCGGCTCTGAATTTGCTCCAGAGCCGACGTATTCAAGAAGATCTGCTGGCTAGCCGCTACTTGGCAGCTTTGCGTTCCAGCGTCTCTTTGATAACTTCTTCAGCAACGTTGGCCGGGCAGGGCGCGTAGTGCGAGAATTCCATGGAGAACTGTCCGCGACCGGAGGTCATCGTGCGGAGATGGCCAATGTAGCCAAACATCTCCGACAATGGCGCGTCAGCCTTGACGCGAACACCCGTCGGGCCCGGCTCCTGCGATTTGATCATGCCGCGCCGGCGATTCAAGTCACCAATCACGTCACCAACGTGATCTTCCGGCGTGTACACATCCACTTTCATGATCGGCTCGAGAAGTTGCGGTGCCGCTTTCGGAATCGTCTGCCGATAGGCCGCTTTCGCCGCCAGCTCGAACGCCATCGCGGAGGAATCCACTGCGTGGTAAGCACCGTCCAGCAACGTCACCTTCACGTCGAGCAATGGGAAACCGGCAAGCGTGCCCTGTTCCATGCTGACACCGAAGGCCTTATCAATTGCGGACCAGTATTCACGCGGCACATTGCCGCCGGTTACCTTGGATTCGAACTGATAACCGCTATTGGTCTCACCCGGCTCAACTATGTAATCGATTCTGCCGTACTGGCCGGAACCACCCGACTGTTTCTTATGGGTGTAGGTGTCCTCAACCAACTGCGTAATCGTTTCACGATAGGCCACCTGCGGTTTGCCCATCTGAACCTCCACACCGTGTGTGCGCTTCAGAATATCGACTTTGATATCCAGGTGAAGCTCGCCCATGCCCTTGATAATGGTCTCGCCGGAATCGTCATCTGTTTCGACCCGGAACGACGGGTCTTCCTGGATCATCTTGTTGAGCGCAACACCCATCTTCTCCATCCCCGCCTTGTCCTTCGGCGCAATCGCTATGGAGATAACAGGATCAGGAAATACCATCGGCTCCAGCGTTGCAGGATTGTCAGGATCACACAGCGTGTGGCCCGTCCGCGTATTCTTCATGCCCAGCAGCGCAACGATGTCACCCGCCTGAGCTGATTCACGTTCTTCACGTGAGTCAGCGTGCATTTCGACGATGCGGCCTATGCGTTCAGTTTTGCCGGTGAATGTATTCAGGACGCTCGAACCTTTCTTCAGGCGGCCGGAGTAGATGCGTGTAAAGGTCAGCGCGCCGTAACGGTCATCCATGATCTTGAATGCCAACGCGCGCAGCGGATAGTCAGGGTCAACTAATGCTTTGCCACCCGTAGCGTTTCCTTCGAGATCTATTTCAGGCTGTGGATTGACTTCCGTGGGGCTCGGCAGATAGTCGACAACAGCATTCAGTACATTCTGCACGCCTTTGTTCTTAAACGCCGAACCGCAGTAGGTGGGGAAGAAGTCGAGCGCAATCGTGCCCTTGCGAATGCAACGCTTCAGATCTTCGTCCGAAGGCTGCTCGCCATCAAGATAGGCGCCCATCAACTCATCATCCTGATCAAGGGCGGTTTCGACCATCATCTCCCGATACTCTTCCACTATGTCCTTCATGTCTTCAGGAACTTCGGTGATTTCATATTTAGTCGGATCGTCGGAACCATCCCAAACCCAGGCTTTGCGGGTCAGCAGATCGACGACGCCAACGAAGTCGTCTTCAGTGCCGATCGGTAACGTCATGACCAGCGGGTTGGCGCCCAGCACATCCTTGACCTGTTTTACGACGCGATAAAAATCGGCGCCGATGCGATCAAGTTTGTTGACAAAAATGATGCGTGCAACTTTCGACTCGTTGGCGTAACGCCAGTTGGTTTCCGATTGCGGCTCCACGCCGCCGGAGCCGCAGAACACACCGACGCCGCCGTCCAGCACCTTCAATGAGCGATAGACTTCGATGGTAAAATCGACGTGCCCCGGGGTGTCAATGATATTGAGTCTGTGGCCATCCCACGAGCAGGTCGTGGCGGCGGACTGAATCGTAATGCCGCGCTCTTGCTCCTGATCCATGAAATCCGTGGTTGCCGCACCGTCATGTACCTCGCCGATTTTGTGAATCTTGCCGGTGAGTTTGAGAATGCGTTCCGTGGTGGTGGTCTTACCCGCGTCAACGTGCGCGAATATGCCAATATTTCTGTAGTTGCTAATGTCTGTCATGATCTGCTCGTTTACTCATCTGTTTAACAACGCCACCGCGAACAATGTCCTTCCCGGGTGCGTCACAAATCCAGTCGCACCCTGCCGGGGCAACCGAAATCTTGCTTTCAATAGTGTTTGCCTGCTGAATCCAGACTGAAAATCGGCTGATCCATCCAGCCAATCCCGAGGCTACTCGACCGGCCGCATAATCCGGGCGGGAATGTTACCAGCGGAATCCCGCCTAATCACCCCGAATTGGTCGAAATATGCGAAAAATCAAGGGCAGTCAGCAGCCACGGGCTTCCCAAAGACTGCGCAGGCCTTGCTGAACGTCGGTCCCCGGTTCGAAAATGCCCGAAGAATCGAGGAGTTCATACCCCGATCTGCCACAGGCCCCTTACTCGATTCGGGGCGCGCGCTGCTGTCCCCGCTGGTGTAACACGAGGGCAACAACCTGACCGTCAGCGTCTCTTTCGAAGTGCAGTTCTGCGTCAACGACCCGATAAAAGAACTTGTCAGGCTCGAATGCGAATACCGGGACCGCCGGCTGGCCGGTCAGCGTCGCATACATCTGGTCACTGCGGGTCTCAACGGAAATAATGACGTTCGGCGCCAGCTGGTAGCGGCCGGCATACGCTTGCAGCGATCCGGCCTCGACCGCGATTTCCGTCTTCTGCGTGATGCCCAGTGAATCGGCCACTCGCGGCGCAGTGGTGCTGGTGCCAGCCTGGAGCAGAATTAGCTGATTAACGCGTTCTTCCGTGTCTCGTTGGAAAGTGACCTTTATATCCGCGCCAGCAAAGCTGAATGTGTCGCCGGATTCGAACTGCAGCGGAAACGCACCCTGACCGGTCGCCTGCCCAAACAGTTCGTCCTCATCTGCAAAGATCGTCAATACGAAATTCTCGTCCAGCCTGTACGCGCCGATGTAAGGTGACAAATCCACTGCCGGCTTCGGCTGTGCCCTACCCGTTATCTGCTGAAAGCCCAATTCTGTAACACGCGCATATTCCGTTGACGTCGTCAGGATAACGACGCCAGTGCTGTTATCCGGTCTGATGGCAAGGTAGCTGGCGTAGCCACCCGTGCCGCCGTTGTGCCAGGCCACCGTCTCGCCGTCTTCCGATTCCTGCAAATGCCAGGCAAGACCGGTCGTGCCATCACGCTGGCGCGCCTGAATTTCCTGAATGGCGCCATTGAGCGATTTGCCGTCCAGAGACAGCTCAATGAATTTCAGCAAGTCGTCAACGGTCGAAACCAGTGCACCGGCGCCGGCCAACGCGTCGAATCCATCCCAGTTCGGCATGTCCGCTCCGCCACTAAAGCCGATTGCAAGGCGACTCATGAATTCCTGACGAAGCCCAACGTCGGTATTGGCAAGGCTTAGCGGCGTTAGTACATCAATCGACATTGCGTCCCTGTAACTATTGCTGGAAGCGCCCGCCGCAATGACGCCGAGCAGGCCGGCCGCAAGGTTAGAATATGCGTAGGTCTTATCCAGGGACTCGGGATCGAATACAGCCAGGAATGCCAGCAAATCATCGCGTTCATAACCAGCATAAGGATCAGACGGATCTTCGAACTGCATATTGTCCGGCAACCTCGGTAATCCTGACGTATGCGTCGCTAGTTCTCGCAGGGTTATCGCGGCAACCTGCGTATTTGTAAACTCAACTTCCGGCAGGTACTGAGAAATCGATGCATCCCAGTCGAGCTTGCCTTTTTCAACCTGGACCTGCGTTAGCAACGATGTAAACACTTTACTGATCGAACCGATCTCAAAAACCGTATCGCGCGACGGTCGCGCCGGGTTGCTATCGCTGAGCTGACCCATGGTGACGAAACGTGTCACGCCGCGGTCATACAGTCCAATGGCAACGGCACGGGCTTTATCGCGCTCAAGCAGACGTTCAAACCCCGCCAACACGTCTGGCAACACCTCGGGCTCAATCGCAGGCGTCACAGTTGTCATCAGGACTGCGGCTATTAGAAGGAACAATTTCATGCCCCTAATATAAATCACTGGCAGCTGTTTCGACGACTGATGCCGAGCGCGGCCTGAAATACCTCGTCCACGGCAACGCGATGAGGCGCCCTGGCGGCGCCGCGACCACGGAATCTAGTTTTGCGTGCCTAGCAGAATTCGCCTTACGGCAAGCGAGCATTCCTCGATGGCGAGGTTGTATTCCCGCGATACCAGCTTGGTGATGGCATTGATCGAACGCTTTCCATCAACGGCAGCAAGCACCTGTGCGGTCAGCAGGTGGCTTGATGAAGCGATCGCGGTTTCCGGTGATATGGGCACACTGAGAGAGGTGTCCTGTATCCATTCCGGCATCAGGGCGGTGGGCCTGGGCTGAGGTACATCCTCACGCTTGCGTGCCGCGAAACTGGTAATGCGTTCGCTCCTTCCATGCGCACTGTGCGGAGACTTCAGGTAGGAAACCGTGCGGTGATCGATTCCGACAATATCGAAACCGCTGTCCTCCAGCATTTCCAGGACCTCTCTCTCGCTATATCGTCGGCACGGATTGTCGTGAAGAAAATTCAGGGTTCCGGTATTGACCCAGAGACCCCCTTCGGGGAGTAGCCTGTTTACTTGCGGCAGGAACTCGCGCAGGTCCTGCGGCAGGATGTCAATCAGCCATGGCGTGATGATCGTATCAAAGCTACATGACGCGAACGGTGGGCACGTCGCGTCGCCGAGTATGAAGCGGAAGTTTTCGGGGATTGCGGAGGAAACGCCCTCCGGCGCATGACAGTTCTGGAGTACAGCGCCGGAGTCTTCATCGATCGGTGCCACCGGAAACTCATAGAGAGAAACGCGCTGGCCCTCGATGATTCTCGCGCCAAGAGACAGCAAGAGAGGATTCAGATCGAGTAATACGGACAATTGCGGGGAGTACTGCATGTGAATGTCATAAGCCAGGCGACCGGCCCCTGCGCCCAGCGTCAGAACGGCGCCAAGTGATTCGCGAGGATCGGCGGCAAGCAGCCCTTCGATTCCGTTCAGGAGCGCCGCGTTTTCGCCATTATTCCAGGCCCAGTCGCGAAACACATTATCGGCATAGCTCAGGAGCCGCTGGTTGCGCGGCAGACTATCGGCAAGCAGTTCGGTTACGGCGGGTACCAGCACCTCGGAATCGAGGCTAAATGGCGCCAGAATTTCGGCTACCTGGCGCTTGTGTTCCCGCTTTGCGAGGAGTGTGGTCGAAATGCGGCGCCGACCTGTTTTGCCAAGTCGGTCCTCGCCCAGTGAATGGTTCAGACAATTATGTTCGTTGGTCGCAGACTGCAGAAAGCCTTTGAAACGAGCGCTCCACTCCAGGTGAGCCAGCTCGGGGTCTGGGTACATCCACTGGATGGCAGCATCACCACAGTCAATCACCGGAAAGTCTGTCATGCACGGCTGGCAACAAAGGCGCGCCGGACCACTCATTCCGGCACGCTTGTTTGCCAGTGGTTCGCTCACGTGCGCAAGGGAACCTCCGCAATTCGGGCATGCGAGTCGGGCATGCAACAAATCATCTTCCGCATTGTCGGGTTTGTTGTATGGCACGCGCCGCCGCATCGTCGCAGCGCGATCGACGACGTCCTTGCGCGCTGTACTCGCTCTGTTGGCCAACGGAATAAAGCGCTAGACGATCGGGTTAAATGCGATGTAAGGGTCTACTGCCGCACCAGTGCCCAGGCCGGGTCCGTCGAGTACCTGCCCGAACATGCCCTCTTCTCCGTGCAAACCCAGATAATTCAGCACCACCATTTCCGACAGCGTCTCAACACTGTTGGCGAACGGACTCGACGATGTTTCTACATTGCCATTCGCACGGAAGTAACCCAGTTGCTGCGAGGCAGCGCCGTTGCGTAGAACAGGTTGTCCGAGCGGGTTGTAGACGAGTATCGCGCTGGCGGCTGTTTGCGAATTGTCTGAACGCCAACGGAATTTGGTCGTCCCGTTGCCATCGTCCTCCGGACGATCAGTATCCGCCGACACGGCCCCGTCACTGAACAGGTAAAGCATTAATGGTTTGTTTGACAGTGCCGCGTACTCGAGGGCAGCACCGATTACCTGTCCCACCACGAAGTCCTTACCGTCTGTCTCCGGTCTCGGGTCCTGATGATAGTCGCGTCCGCCATACTCAATTGTGCCCGCACCGCCGTAGCCGTTAACCACGACTTTCATCGTCGCTGCGGCTTTGCGAAAATCCCCGTCGTTCAACTCGCCATTTGGAAAAATTGACTGCAGGTTCGCATCCGCCTCCGGGTCAAGGTCCGTTGCCGACACCGGCGTGTTGTAGGTGGCTGTGGTTTTGTCATAGCCGCATTGAATCAGCGCTTCTGTAGCCTGTTGCTCAGTAATTTTGGCCAGTTTCAGTGCACTGAGAATTGCAGAGGCTTCCGCAACCCGCCCATTCGGAAATCCATCGTCGCCACCGCCGCCAATCAGTCCAATCGCTTCGTTGCGATTGCTGACTTTCGTTGGCCGGAATTCGGCGAGGATTTGTGAGTCTGGCGCCCTGGAGCGCCCGCCGGATTCCGAATTGCGGGTGCCGATGGTTGCTGCGAACTCGCCATTCGACCCCGCTCGCGCAATGCCGTACACGGGATTGTGCGGATTGTTGCCGGTGTCGTTCTCGGACCGCGCCGGTATGACCACGCCGTTGGTGTTGGCGCGGGTCGCCGGCGTCGTCTTGCTCAGCATGCCGCGCAACAATGCACTGTCGGGGTGCATGGCGAGTCCAAAGTCGCGATTGACGCCTACGGTCTGCGGAATAATGGCATTCGGGAGCCCAAGCTTCGCGTAACCGCCGGGATCCAGAAAGTCCTCCTGACCTCCCATTCCACCAACGATGATGTTTGAGCCGGCGATGTTGGCGCCACCACCCTGATCAATGCCGATGAACGGTATCTTTCCCGCTCCCAGCATCGGGTTGTTGTCAATGACACACCCCGCCGCCTGCGCATGCACTTCACGTGAAAGCAGGGTGGCGATGCTTGGCAGAAATACCGTGCTGACGCCCGCGATCAATCCCCGATTGAGGAATTCTCTGCGGGACGTCGGCCTGCCGTGTCCGCTAACTTTGCAGGACGCTTCAATGCGCCGTTCGATACGGCGCTGTTCAGCGTCTGCACGTCGAAACTGTTCTCTGTATTTGGACATTGCTCTTCCTTGCTATCAATTGACAGTGATTGCTGCGCTGGACAGAACTGCAGCACACGTTGCCTGCAACACCGTCTCTCCCTCTGCGCCATTGCAGCCGTTCGTACATCCGAGATCGTCGATCATGCGCACGATTTCTGTCGTGACGTCCGCGAGGTCCGGCTGATCGGCGATGTTGTCGCCAATCATCTGGCCATAAAGCGCAGTGGCTACCTGGTCCTTCGCATTTCCGTCGACCGCACAGTTGCCAAACAAGGCATCACAACTCGCGTTGTTCTGCACGACAACACCGCAGTAACTGGAAGCCAGCCGTTGAATGGCAATCTGTTGGGCGGTGCCGAAGGCAGTCAGGTCATGTGTCGATGGGAGCGAGTCCCGAACTTCCGAATAGGTTGACAGCACCGCGTTCTGGTTCTTGTCGACACCGGTCAGATCCGACATCGCATCATTCAGTTGCGCGAATGTGCGTAATCCGAAGTCGGGTTCTGCTGCGTCCGGTACCGGCAGCGGCGGCGCTGATGGCACCGCCATTTCCGCAAGCCCCTGCATGTTTCCGAGTACCTCGAATTCGAGATGGAATCGATCGTCGTCGATGCCGAGCTCTGCGGGGATCACTGCGCCAAGCGGCGATAATTCCTGGCCGGATTGCAGAGCGACCGTATCAATGCGTCGAAACGGTTGTGCAGCTACTGGAACACTGCCATTGATACCGACGCGAACATTCCTGACCGTGACGCCGGTCGCGCTGCTTACGAATAAAGGTCGTGCGAACAAATAGCCGTTCGCGTCCAGCTGTGCAAATCGCATGTCAATGAAGGCTGGTTCGCCAACCACGTTCGAGATATCGAAGTGCATGGTGAAGGCCTCGCCTGCGCCGGCATCGAAGTTCTGCTGTACCTCGACATCGCTGAGGGCGCGGTTATGAATCGCGACGAGCTGGAGGATGCCTTGCCACAATCGGTCGTTAGTCACCTCGTTGCCAAGGACCAGCAGCTGGTCGTCCAGCCAGTCCAGCGTGTCGCCCGCGACGTTTTCTTCGATCGCGAGCTGTCCGTTGATGAAGACACTGCGACCGGTGACAGCGTCGAAGGTCATCGCGACATGCGTCAGGGACGTGTCTACTTGCGGATCAAGCGCTTCAAGGCCCGGCTGACCGTTTGCGTTCGTGGCTGCGCTCCGATTTCTCATATCGTAATAAATCGCGCTCTGGCCCATCGTGAAGTTACGCACCGCGGTGTCCTGCGAATAGCTGACAATTCGCGCTGGCCCGTCCTGTGCGTTGTTGTCCGGTATGATCCAGGCTTCGACCGTGTATTCATTTTCCGGCGTAATCATGTCGAACAATTTTCGACTGTCCGCGGCACTCGCCTCGGCTTTGCCGGAAACGATTCTCAGACCGCCTCCAGCAACCCACTCGGTGCCGCTCAGGTTCAAAGTAATGGGCGCACCTGCACCACTCGTATCTACAGTGATGTCACCGGCACCTTCCGTGAACTCAAACAACGCAATCGTTGCATCTTCGACTCGGGCTACGCCACCAGCCGTCGCATCGGCAAAACTGGCGGCTGCGCTAAGAACGGGCTGCGCGCCACCGGTCGGCGGGGGAACACTCGTCGTTGCCTGATTGGCCCAGTCCTGAATAGACATCAGGAATTCCATTGCTACACGATCGCATTCCGCATCGCCATTACAGTTGTGCCGATCATCTTTCGGGCGCAGGTAGATTCGTGACAGTTCAGGATTGCTGAGATTGACCTTCTGTTGCGATGTAATCGCGTTATAAGCCGTCGTCGCATCAGTCACCGCAATGAGCGGATCCTGCGTAACTCCGTGACATCCACTGCAGTAGTTCGCTGTATTGATGAGTTTTGGATGGAGCGTTGCTTCAAAAATCGCCTGGTCAGACGCCGATGGTGGTGGCTCTGATGGCGGTGGAGGGGTAGCAGGGGGCGGCGTACCACCAGTACCACCAGTACCACCAGTTCCACCAGTTCCACCCGTACCACTGGTGCCGCCGGTGCCACTTGTATCCGGCGTACTGGTTATTCCTTCCTCGTTGACTTCGCAGGCAGACAGCAAAAACATAAGTGCTGCCATGCCGAGCCAAGTTCCCAAACCAGCGAAACTCTGCTGACCGTTGACCCTGCGCGCTTGAAAATTTCCTAGAATCACAAGTACTCTCCCATCCTGGCTGTGCCGAAGCGTCTTCTATGGCGCAGTGACTAGTTACCCATGCAGTACACACCGGTTTCGGCATATACGCGTTTCATGCTGCGATTGTTTGCTTCAAATAATGTCGCGATGTTCTCTACGGCCTGTTCGTCCGCTGGCCCGTTTGGCGCGCGGTAACAAACCTGTTCGAATACGTTTCTAACCTGGCATTCTGCAAACTGCCGCGTTTGTCCGAGTTCCATGCCGAGACTTTTTGCACCGCTGCCAACACCACCGCCCGGAGCATTCCAACCGACAAATGCGTTGCGTCCGGCACGCCAGTAATTAATCCAGCTGTCATCGACCGTTTCGAAACCAAACGGAAAGACTCCGGCATCATTCACGTACTTCGCCTGCACCGCACCATCGGTGTAGACCATCTGCTGTGCTTCTTCGTCGAAGTCGTAGTATGCGAAACCACCAGCCAGGCCATCGAGGCCTGCGTGGCAGGTCAGGCAGTCGTTTAGAAAAATACTGCTGTCGCCGCCAGGTGAGCGCGTTACGTCCTGTCGAATCCGGTCCGGATGTGCTGTCAGATCACGCAGGTCTTCCTGATCCATGCACATGAGGTTAAGTGCAGCGAATCGAATCGCGGCACGATTGGTGCCGGCGACCAGAAACGCTTCCGCGAAACCTCGTGTGGTCATGATGCCCGCCGTCTGGCCGGCGTTTATTTGCGTATTGGGCAAGGCCGATTGCTGTTGCTGCATCAGATTGGCCGAACTACTCAGGTCGATGCGATTCAGCTGCAGATCAAGATAGTGATCATTGTCAGTCTGCGAGTACGCAATGGTCGTTGCGTTTGTCGTACCGACGTAGACGACGTCTTCATGCAAGACCTGATCGAACGGTACGTCGTCGCGAACCAGGCCAATGACGGTTGCAATAGTGTCGTTCAGATCAACGTAAACAGACTGCTCCCGATTGGTCCAGGGTGCCGCCAGCTGGCGCACGGTGGTGTTGTAGAACGCGGGATTGTCCATCGCGTCATAAGCTGCGCCAACGGCATCACCGGCCTCGATCTTTGTCGTCATGGAATCAAGTACGGTGGTCATTGGAGGAACGCCTGCCAGGCGGTCGTGCAGGCGCTTGGCCTGCTCGCGAGGACCCGCAGATACGGTCGCAGCAGAAAGTACTGCCACAAGTGCAATGACAACATTCAGTTTGCTGTAGCAATGACGCTGGTCTTTTTTCATGCTGGCATCTCTCATCGACGGCTTCCTTTACGCTGAATTCGTGCCAAACGAATGGCTGGATCTGTTAACTTTTGTCTGCGACGAAGTTCCGACGAGTACGTATTTTTTGGCTGTCGGTTCTCGGCCTGGCTGCAATGTATGCAGCGCCATATCCCTTCTGGTGTTGCTTCGACATAACGAGAATTTCTCGAAGGAAAAATGTGACGCAATTCACGATAAAACCTGTGATCCAGTCGTCAGTTTCATGCCGATTTCCTCGTTTTCGCGCACAATATGACCTCGACCTGCTTTTTCCCACGGTTTCATTCGCAGCCGGATTTCTGCCACTAGACGGCGCGTAAGTGATTGATAGTTCATTCTCCCTCCGGAAACTTCTGCCAATCTGCCCAGTCGCCATCCCAGTATCGATAGAGCGATCCACCAGCAGTGTCGGCAATCAGGTGCAGCTCGACAGTCTCTGCTGCTGCGATTCGGTGAATCTGATCGAGCGTTGTCTTTGCTTCGAGCGTTGCGTAGACGGGCGTCGATGAAATGTAGGGGGGAGCATCGAGTTCAGTTCGCCAACGCGCGACGGGAAATTGCATCGGCTCGTCATCTACCAACAAAATCAGCTCAGAGGCATCTGCGGGCGACAATCCCAGGAACTCGCGATCGATCGTGCTGGCAAGACTTAACCACAGATAGTACTCACGGTTGCCCATGTTGTTTATTTCAACAGGGCCGATGTAGACGTAGTCCCGTACGCCGGCCGCAATCGTTGGCAGCGAATGGGAAAGCACAAGCGACTGACCCAGCGTTACGACCGTCACGCCGCTTGAGTCGAGCCGCGAATTTTCGAGCGGCGTTCTTGCGCACGATGACAGGGTTACTATCAGCAGCAGCGAGATCCGGATTGAGATGTTCAACATCAAAAATCCAGTGTGTAGCCGAGCTGTACGTAGTAGTCCCGCTGCTCGAGCGTGCCATCGTTTATCTGTGGCGGTGCAAGCGCCAGCGGGAACTCCTGTTCAGACCACTGGCCACCGGCTTCGAACTCGATGCGATAGCGGCGGTTCCCCGAGTACACAACGCGCAGTAATGGACTGGCGATCCAGTTGTCGACATCGCCGGCCGGGTTCTGATTGGCAACACGGTTCGCATATGACAATCGTGCCTGCACGCGGAGTTTCTCGCCGAACGGGTAACGCACATCGAGCCACAGAGTGTCTCGATCGATGTTTCTTGTTTCATTATGACGATAACCAAGTTGCGTAATCTGACCGGGTTTCAAAAAGCCGGACCCCTGCAGGTGGCCTCCGTATGTGTACTGCGGCCCGGTTTCCGGAAAGGCTGCAACACCTCCGGACGCGACTGTCGCCGAATACTCAACGTAGGACACATCGACTCTCGCCTGCAGACGCGGCGTCAGGGCGACGGACAGGCCGCCCGTCGCAAATCGTTCATCTGCAGTGCGATTTCGGGCCAGTCGTCGAACCTGTCCTTCGCTGTAGGTGTCGAGCAGTTCACGAACCGTGTTGGTCGTCTGGCCGATGAGTGCGTTGCGAGTCGTCAAATACGGTGCGACACCGCCGCGGGCGCGCCCGTGCAGTGTCAGTCGATCGTGAATTCGCCAGGTGCCATTGATGAGCATCGTGTTGATAACGTTGAACGAGGCGTCATAGTCGAGCAGTGCCACCAGCGTCATGTCGTCGCCCTGAAACAAGGCTTCGGCGCCGATTGCCTGGCGATCCAGAATGCCGTCAACGGTTTGCCGATTTGCATAGACACTCAGATCCCAGTCGCCGACGATGTTATTGATGTCGACACTCGCGCCATAGGAATAGCGGTCGCCACTGGCGCGATAGCGCGCGGAGTCGACCGGTAATCCGGCAGTTACGTTGACGGTGATGTCCGGGCGATACTGATAACTGGCGTGCAGACCATCGAAACGACTCAGGACGCCGCTGGTCAGCTGCTGCTGCCTGCCGATTCGCAGGCCGACGTCCGTTTTCGTGTCGTCAATGTCGAGGTAGGCATACGACACCAGCGTCTGCTCGTCGGTACCCGAATTCTCCAGATCGTAGAGATAACCAAGGTTCGCGCGGGCAATCAGATCGAATCGTTCGCCGCGGCGTTCCGCGACAATATGCGCCTGTGACAGCATAGCTGACTGCGCTACGAGATCGTCGTAACTTCCCTCAGCGAGGTTCACGCCGCGAAGGTAATACTGGGAGGCACTGCCAAAAATCTCCCAACCGGTCGGCTCCTGTTGCCTGACAGGTGACCCGGAGTCGATAACAGTCTCCCCGGTGTTGCGGGCAGCAGCGGTTGTTGTCGAAAGCCGATTGCCCTCGCTGACGGACAAGGTGGCGAGCCGCTGTTGCACCCGTTGTGATTCAGGGCCATCGGGAAACTCGTCGAGATATGCCTGGAACTCGGCTTGTGCCTGTTCGGGCTCGCCGTTCTTCTGACGTGCAACGCCGAGAAACTCCCGCGCCTGTCGGCGATGGTCTGAGCCCGGTTCGGTGAGCAGCCGTTCATAGACCGAGATGCTGGTCGCATAGTCCTGCTGCAACAAAGACGTCCTGGCTTCAGCCAGCAACGTTTCAATCTGCTCGGTTGGCATGGATGGTGTGTCATTGATATGTGGCGAGGCCGCTATTGCTGGTGGATCGCGTGGCGCTTCCAATGCAGGGCCCGGCGATGGCCAGTCGATCTGCGACTGTCGTGCCGATACCTGTTCAGCGGGACTCGCAATGGTGATCCAGGCGTTTGGGAAGCCCGCACTGACACCCGTCAGTGCCTGTCGTGCTTCAGCCTCGGTATCGAAGAAGCCAAGTTTCAGCTCTCTCCATTGTCGTTCACCGACCGTGATCTCGTTGGTGTACAGGATCTTGCTGCGATAGCGAGCCAGCGAGGCGTGCTTGGCCGCCTCGTCGGAGCCGCTGTCAGTTATGCGAATCACAAATGCGTTGGGTCCCGGTGCCGCGGCCAGGTCTGTGCGACGAGTCGGGATCACGTCACGTCCTGCTGCCGCGACAACTGTCTCCACGACAGCGTTAGCGGCAACTGTCGCGGCAGGCTCAACTGGCAATGATCCGACTTCCGTGTCGACGTTAATAGTCAGCAAGTATTCATTGGCCGATTGCAATACTTCGGGCCGATACGGTCCGTTAAAGCGCACCACAAGAGTGGCGCTGCTGGATCCACTTTTAAGGAATTCGACCTCAGTCACGTTCGCAAGACGTCCGCTCCGCGGGCGACGCAAATCGCCAGACACATCGCGTAGCGGCAGGCGGCAATCCATTCCGGTCGCCAGCTGAATTCTTAACTCGGTGCCCCCAGATTGCTGTTGATGATCGATGTAGCGCAGTGCGCAGGCAAACTCGATATCCAGCGTTGCTTTGCTGCCAACCCGGGAAACCCGAATTTCGCCGAGAGCCTCGGCCTGGACTGGCGCACAAAAGGTCACGCTTGCAAGCAACAGGAACAGGATTTGCGGTAGAAACGCAGATCTCCGAAAAGAGCTGCACATCGTATAACTTCGTGTGTAACTCATCACGCTACCGCCAGAATCTCGTGTTATGGCAGGCGTCACACTCGTCAGTGGTGGGTATATGCTGTGGCAGCTGACCGGGGGCCGTGAAGTTGTTGTGGCACGATGAACAGCTTCCCTGTACTTCCAGGTGGTCCACCCGGGCAACGGGCACAAAGGTCACCGAACGATGGCAGCCCTCGCAGCGTTCGGTCGCCGTTATGTGCCTGGGTGGTTGCCAGGTCGCACGGATCCGACTGGCCTGTGTGTGGCAGCCGTCGCACTCGTCCGGGGTTCCGGCGAACACACCGTTTACATGACATCCTTCGCATTCAACCAGGCGGTGCGAGCCTTCGAGTCGGAACCCCGTGGTGAAGTGATCAAACGTCGGCGTCGCTTCCGTGCCTGCCGATTCGAATGGCAGCAACAGCACGAGCGCCGTGCAGAACATCGTAAAGAACAGCGGTAAAATAATAGTCGTGGGTGTTCGCACTATCTATCTCCGATTCGTGAAAACGATTCCGTCGTATGACAGCTCGCACAGTTGTCGCCGAAGCGGCCACCGTGACGATCGTCACGTCGATGGCAGGAGACACAGTCTTGCGCCAGCTGCTCTTCCACACCGTTTTTCGATACATGGCAGGATGAACAGCTGATCTCTGCGTGCGCACCCGTCAAAGCGAATTCAGTGTTCTTGTCGTGATCGAAAAGCCAGGCGGTCCAGGCCGCCGGGTTGTGACACGATTCGCATTCGGTACCCAGCGAGCCGTTGTGCAGATCATCCTCGAGATGACACGACACACACTGGCTGTCGGCATCATGAAATGCGGCTGAGGCATGGCACTGGTCACACTCGATATCGGCGTGCTTTCCAAGTAGTGGGAAGGCGGTCAGGTCGTGATCGAACGACAGGTTTTCGACCCATGTAGTCGCGACATGACAGGACTCGCACATTGAGCCAAGCTGGCCTTGATGCGGATCGCTGTTTTGATGACATGTGCCGCAATCCTGCGGTAACGGATCCGTCAGATTTCCTGTATGACAGGAAACGCATTCCAGCTGATCGTGTCCTGGTGGCAAGGCGAAGCCTGTTTTCGCGGTGTGGTTAAATCTGGATGAAGACCAGTTACGAGAGTTGTGACAGCTGCTGCATGCATTGCCGAAACGCCCCTCATGAACATCGTCATTGGCGTGACAGCTCTGGCAGCTGCTACCGCCAAGATCACTGTGATCTTCTGAGCGGTGGCAGGCGCTGCAGGTCAGTTCGCCGTGCCCATCCGTCAGGGCGAAGCCCGACACAGCAAGGTGGTCAAAGGTAATGCCAATCCAATTGACGGTGACATGGCAATTGCCACACTGAGTTCCATTCTGGCCTTCGTGAATGTCGTCAGATTCATGACAGGACACGCAGCTGGTTCCCACGTCCGCGAAATTCGTGGAAACGTGGCAGGCCTGGCACTCCGCGTTCGTATGGGCACCGGTTAATCGAAAGATCGTATTGGAATGATCGAAATGGGTTTGTTCCCACTCGTTGCTGTTATGGCACGATGCGCAGTCCTCTCCCAGGTTTCCGTCGTGAACATCATCGGCACGATGGCAGCTGGCGCATTGTGTCGGCGCATCGCTGCGTGGCGCGCCGGGTTCGTGGCAACCTTCACACGGCACGGCTGCATGTGCGCCCAGTAACTCGAAATCAGTCAGTGAATGATCGAACTCCGTATCGCTCTGGCTGACAATGTCGGCATCCCGCCCTTCATGATCCGTGTGACAGGCCGCGCATTCCATCTGCGTTTCAGTCGGCAGACGACCGTGATAACCAGCAGACGCTTCGATATCTTCGCCCGTTTGCGTATGACAGTCGATGCACAACTCACCTTGACTGGTATCGCTTAACGGCGAGTGACACAGGCCGCATTCAGCTTCAAAGTCCGCATGCGACGTGGCCACCTCTCCGGGCATTAGCAGCCACTTCTCAACCTCGTTGGCATGTGCACCGCTCATATTGAGAAACAGCAAGAACATGCTGAGCCCGACAGTGATAGTGACTTTCGCATAACGGAACACCATCAATACAGATGCACCACCGCCACATGCACGACGACAGTAACAAGCAACAATACAAAGAACGGAAAGTGGAGCTTGTGCCACAGCGAGAACAGTCGTTCATAAGCCGTGAATTGGGCGACGCGACGTACGTGGTGGAGATGATTGCGAACGTGTTTTCGAACTGCCCGCTCGAGCTGCTTCTGATGCTTGGCGACCTCTGTCGAGTCACGTGCCTGGTACGCGAGTGACGCGCGCGTAAAGCGGATAAGGCGAAAATAGTGAAGGCGTGTACGAATGAACAAAACAATTGGCAGGCGCATGCAGTCCAGGATGGATTTGGGCGGCACCATCACTTCCTTGTCGAACTGGGTCATGCGCCGCGTCAGCTCTGGCACAAACGTACCCAACCGGCCGACGCCGGGGGATGTTACTTTGACGCCCGCGAGTAATTCCCTCAGGTTAGTTTTGCGGCCGTACAGCCCGCGATGGATTTTCGAATAAATGAATCGACCGACGAGGCCGCTGCCGGCGACAGCCAGGGCTGAGTACAGGGCAATCCTGCTGTTAAGGGATCCCAGCTGGAAATTGCAGTGGTAAAGAGCCGCAATGGGTGCTGTCACACCGAGCACCATGTGATTTCGAAACCACTTGGACAGCGGTCCGATAAATTTCAGAACCCGATACTTCTTGCGCAGCGGGTACAGTAACAACACCAGCATGCAGCTGACCGAAACAATTCCCAGCGCGTAACCGACACCCGTCTCGGCATTCAGCAGTTCGAGGTCGCGAATCAGCCAGCCGATCAGCAATAGTGCGGCTGCCGCGCCAAACCCCAATATCGCGGTGTTCTTGCGCAGGTATTCGCGCCAACCGGGCCTGGCGTGCTCGAACGGGTCGCTCTTCCATTGGTGTGATGCAGACGCATCAGCCGCTCGCGTCACAATGGCGGGCCTGACGCAATCACGAATACGGGACCTTGATGATGACCCAGTTCGATCGTTTCCCCTGTAGGCATTCCCTGCCTCCTGAAATGAGATCAATCAGGAGCGCGTTTTACCGTAGATTTCAAACTGAGATATTGATCACATCGAATTATGTGAGGAGCGTCACATTTTTCTGTTCATAATGGATTTTTGTGACGGTAGTCTCGCAACGAAGTTGAGTTTATGTAAACCAACGCGCGCTTCGCCAAGAACGCGTTTGTCCCTGGTTCGAAGTCAGTCGCTTCCAGCTGAGAATGGCGCAATGGGGAAATTGGCGACGGAGCCGGTAGCCCGCGGAAATTCGTAGTGCACCGCTGCTCGGCAGATAAGTTTGCAATCGTTCACAATTCAGCGCGTCGGAACCCAACTTTGAATCTGTACACTTACCGCAATTACCATTCACATTGGGGCAACGGCGCTATGGATAATTCTCTGGAAAGTATTACAGGAATGCTCAGCTCACTTGGATCGGGTGCACTCGGCCACGCACTGATCGGCTTGGCCATACTTATTGTTGGTCTGTTTGTCGTCAAGATTTTCGTTGGTATTTTTTCAAGAATGCTTAAAAAGGTCGGCGTTCTGCAGCGGAAAACCGAGGATGGCGGTGTCCTTGACCTTACAGTGCCAATCTCATCGCTGATTAAAGCGGTGTTGACGATCTTCGTGTTAATGGCTGTACTGCAGCATTTTGGGCTAACCGACGTGCTGGTACCATTGCAGGTAATGGTGCAGAAATTCACATCGGCTGTACCGCATATGATTGGTGCAGGCGTAATTGGTTACGCCGGCTGGATAATCGCGAAAATGGTGTCCGAGCTGGTAGGTATTGCTCTCTCCAAACTGGATAACCAGATTGCACAGCGAACAGGCAATAGCGACGTAAAGGTGTCAAAGTTCGGCAGCGCATTCATTTTTGCGGCAATTCTATTGCCAATATCGGTTTCCGCTCTTGGGGTATTGAATATTCCCGCCATATCGGTGCCGGCGTCGGCGATGATAGAAAAGCTAATGGCTGCCGTGCCAAGTATCGTGGGCGCAGCGATAATACTGCTGGTCGCTTATTTCGCAGCGAAGTTTGTCGTCTTTGTACTATCAGGTTTGCTCAGCGGAATGAACTTCGATGGTCTCGCGAAAAGGATCGGGGCGCAGGGCTTGTTTACAGATTCGTTTACGCCAACCCGGCTTGTCGGTGGCGCGATCATATTTTTCTCGATGCTGGCGGCCTCGACTGCGGCAGTCAATGTGCTTGGAATAGACGTTATATCCAGCATATTCGGGCGCGTACTGGAATTCGGTGGTGGGATCCTCATTGGCGGTGTCATTCTTATCATTGGCAATTTCCTGGGCTCGCTGGCCCATGAAAAGGTCTCCGCGGCCGGATCCGTAGCTCTGGCGAACATTGCAAGAATCGCAATACTGGGTTTGGTGCTCGCAATGGGCCTTCGTTCGATGGGGCTGGCCGACAATATCGTCAATATGGCTTTTGGCTTCACGATCGGAAGCGTAGCAATAGCGGCTGCACTGGCGTTTGGGCTTGGTGGCAGAGATGCTGCCAAAACGTTGACGGACAGCTGGGCTACGCGGGTGCTGAAGTAGCACCTCGCGCAGCGCAGCTGTTTGTTGACCATTCCGATGGCGACTAGGGTGGTCTGCCGGGCATGGCTATCGAAGAAACTTTGCTGCCAGACCGGCCAGGCCGCCGGCGCCACTCACAGAGTCGAGCAGGCTGCCGCCGCGACTACTTTTATCGATTAGTTCCGGAATTAATTCAGCCAGACCATCACTTGCTTCGTCGCGATCAATGCCGAGCTTCGCTGCGAAAGCCTCAATTTTGTCTTCGCCCATAACGTCCTTCAATTGCGACGCGGAAATCGAGTCATTTGCACCGTCGCCGAGCCACGACTTCGCTTTTCTTTCAATTTCTCCGCCTGCACCGGTGAACTTGCCAAGAATGTCAGCAATATCAAATTTTCCGTTTCCGCTAAATAGCTCGCCCAGTGCCGAAGTGGAAGTACCGTTGTCACTTGCGCCGCGGACTTTCTCCATCAACATTTTTGTTGCCATACCTTTGAAATCCATTTTTTTTCCAATGTAGTTTTCGTAAAACGGAGACGCAGCTTACGAAATTGAGCCGTCGTTAATTGTGAAAAATTGTGTCATGAAGGCCGGATCGAATCCCGGCATCTACTGATAGAAACGAAATTCAGACGTCGACTGTTCGGGATTAGGATTAGTAACAAATGTTCACAATCTGACTATTGTCGAACAGATAGTCGGGCAGTTAAGTTTGTGCCTGAAAATTCACACAACAATTCAAGCAGCGACGCGGTCTCGTCTGGTGACTACCGCGCGTGGGGGTGGGGTTTGATGAATACCAAGACCAAGTTGAATAGAGCTGAATCGCGAACTGGGTCGCATCGCCGCTATTGGCGAAAGGCCGACTCGCCGGCAGCGTGGTTTCCTCTGGGATTGCTGCAACTTTTTTGGCTGGCACTGTTATTCATGATTGGCGCATTTTTAATGGCGCCGAATATTGAGGCCGATGTGAGAAAGCAAGTCTCGGATCGTCTCCAAGATGCTGGCGTCGGTTCCGCCATCGTATCGGCGAGCGGGCAAACAGTTTCAATCCGCGCTGATGCAAATTCTACAAGCGAGATGGCCGTACAGGCGATTGCCGGATCGACGCGCTGTTCGACATGGGTTGGAAATCTTCCGTGTCCGACAAAGATTAATGTGGCACTCGACGTCGCTGACAGCGCACCAGCCTCGTTAGAGTATCGGCCTCATGAGTTTATGATCGACCGGCGAGACGGTGCTGTCACGCTATCGGGCGAAGTCCCGAACCGAACAGAGCAGCAGCGAATTCTGGGCATCGCCAAGAGGCAATTTTCACAGGTAAACGACGAGCTGGCGGTAACGAACGAACTCGCCATGGAGAATTATTCCAGAGGGATAGACGATGCTATCGGGATCGCCAGCCATTTAGAGCAGGGTTACGCCAAATGGTCAAATGGATCCCTGTCGGTGCTGGGCTTCGCAAGCGCTGAAGGCGTTACCCTGGCACAAAATTCGTTCGACGGAGCGGGTTCTGATCTCCCGCTTGGCTCCTTCAATGTGCGCGCTCTGGACGAGCCCGTGCAATGCAATCAGAAATTTGACGAGCTCCTGGCAGACACAAGCATACGGTTCAAAACGGGCAGTGCAGCGCTGGAGGGCGGCAATGCGCCAATTTTTGAGCGAATCGCCAAACTTTCCGACCTCTGCCCCGGCTTATTGAGAATTGAAGGGCATACCGATAGTCAGGGCGACTCAGAAATGAACAAAGAACTGAGTGCGTTGCGTGCGGAAGCCGTGCGTGGGGCGTTGGAAAGTCTTGGTGTCGAAACAAACCGTCTGCTCGCCGTCGGTTACGGCGAAGAGCGTCCGGTTGCGGACAACGATACCGCCAGCGGAAGAGCGGCGAATCGCCGCATCGCAATAACTGTGCGGGAAAATTGATAACGAGTGCGCGGATTATATCGGCGCCTGATCGGAGGAGTTAAAAGTGATTTATCTACTAGCGAAGTACGCGCTGCTTTTTCTACTGGTGGCACTATCCAGCTATGCTTTCGGAAGCTGGATGACGCGAAGGAAGTATGTTGACGTCAGCGAAAGCTATGCTGAACTGCGGGCCGCAGGTCATTCTGATGCAGCGTCCTGGGAGCGGCTCTGGAGCCGACTTGATTCACTTCCGTTACCGAAAGAAGTCGATTTTTCGCACGTGACGAAGCGTCTCGATAGTCTGGCTAATGCCATCACCAACTTTCCGAAGCCAGAACCCGTCGATCTCAAATCAATTGAAACTCGGATGGATGAGGTCAAAAGGACAGTCGGGGCGATCCCGATACCACTTTCGCAGAAGCCTGTAAATCTGGAGCCCATTTCTCGCAAGCTAGTGGATCTGGATGCAAAGGTTGAGTCCTTACAGTCTTTGCGGGAACGTATTCCGGCGGATATTGCGCCCGTATCTGCAAGGCTCGAAAAAGTCGAACAAGCGATTCGTGCTATCTCTGTACCCGCGCCGCAGACTGCACCTGACTTGTCACCAATTCAGGCCAACCTGACCTCGATTCGCGAAGATATTCGTCGCATGCCGGTAGTAAAGACACATCAGCCTGTCGACCTGGCGCCGTTCGATCGACGGCTTGGTGCCATTGAGGCTGAACTACATGCTGTCAGGAAGAGTCTTGCTGCGTACCCCAGCGGTAGTGAAAGACAGCTCAAGCCGAAACGCAGTGAACCGACGATTCTGAGTGCTGCGTTATATGGCAACAAGGACGATCTGCGATTGATTTCCGGTATTGGGCCAAAGCTCGAGAGGTTACTTAATAAAAACGGTGTCTACTATTTCTGGCAGTTGGCAGATTGGACCACGCAGGATATCGACGTCATGGATGAGCGGCTCGATACGTTCAAAGGTCGTATAGGACGAGACGACTGGGTCTCGCAAGCGAAACAGTTGCGTCGTCAGGCTGGTGCCGCGCAGCAACCAGGAACGACGTAGAGGAGCACGTTTACTCTCCCCCAGGCATCCCGGTCAGGCAATTGTCAACGAATGTTACAGTCTGACCGGGCATGCCTTTCCATCCCTATACTCCTGCCTCAATTGTTCACACAAGGAGTATTGGAGTATGAACCGTCAATACCTGAAAACGATGGCGATATTCGCCAGTGCAGCCGCCGCTGCAGGCTGTTCAACCATGGCAGCTGAGAGCACGGGAAGGTACACGGGCAGCAGCTCGTCTGTGACCGATATGGCATCTGGCGACTCACTCGAAGCATCACAACAGCGCATTACTTCGCTCGAATCCGAGCTTGCCGATTCAAGGCGTCGGCTGGAAATGGCACAGAAAAACGCCGCCGTTAGCGGAGCGAGTTCTGACTCCATGGGCGACGCTGCAAGCCTGTTCCCGCCAAACCCGAAAGCCGGCCAGTGTTACGCGCGTGTATTGATACCCGCAAGCTACAACACGGTAAGCGAACAGGTTGTTGTGCAAGAGGCAGGCGAGCGGTTTGAGATAATTCCAGCACGTTACGAGACCATCAGAGAAAACTTGATGGTCAAGGAAGCATCAACACGACTCGAGATTGTTCCGGCTGAGTACAGCGAGGTCCAGGAACGCGTGCTTGTTAAACCGAAGACAACGAAAATCGTTGAAGTTGCGGCAGTTTACGAGACTGTAACCGAGCGAGTGCTGGATAAAGCCGCACATACGGTATGGAAAAAAGGACCCGCTGCGTCTCAATCATCGAGTGTCTTGTCACAGGCGACTTCAGATACAGGCGAAATTATGTGTCTTGTAGAGGTACCTGCAACTTACAAGACGGTGCAGAAGCGAGTTCTGGTCACTCCGGCACGTACCGAAGAAATAGCCATTCCGGCAGAGTACAAGGCAATCACTAAAACAGTAGTGACCAAACCGGCGAGAACCCGTGAAATTGCGATTCCTGCCGAGTATGGCGATGTCCAGGTAACGAAAATTGTGGCTCCAGCTAAACAACAACGCGTCGCAGTTCCCGCTGAAATGGACACGATCACCCGCACGAACAAGGTGCGTGACGAGAGCATGGAATGGCGCCAAGTCGTTTGTGAGGTAAATCTGACTCGTGACAACGTTATCGCTCTACAGAAGTCGCTGGCAGACGAAGGCTATTACAAGGCCGGACTCGACGGCATCATCGGTGGTCAAACGCTCTCTGCAGCACGGCAGTACGCTATCGACAAGAACTTGCCCGCGGGCAGTAACTATGTGCCGATCGAGGTTGTCAAGAGCCTGAATGTAAGCCTTTGATCGACTTCTTTCGACAGCAGAATGAAGGTGGCCGCGCGAAATTTGGCGCTGCCACCTCTGCCGCCAACAGGAAGTCAGCGAGCGGGAGATAATGATGTCCGTAGCACGTGTAACGGAAATAACGGCTGCTTCGTCAGAAAGCTTTGAGGATGCCATCACTATGGGCATTGCCCGCGCGAGCGAGACCCTCGATCAAATCGAGGGCGCCTGGATTCAGGACATGAAAGTGAGCGTTAAGGATGGACGCGTCGACAAGTATCGCGTCAATCTGAAGCTTACCTTCGTACTGCGCTAAGTCAGAGGCACGAATAATCGTTAGATAGATTGTAATTGGAGTAAGAAATGGCAAAAAGTATTGAGAAAATCGAGGGCATTGGGCCGAAGATGGGAGAAGCCCTCAGAAAGGCTGGCATTCGGACGGTAGAAGATCTGCTCGCGAAAGGGGCCGACAAATCGTCACGCAGAAACCTGGCGTCGGCGACCGGTATTAGCGAGAATCGCATCCTGAAATGTGTAAATATGGCCGACCTGTTCCGCATTAACGGAGTTGCAAGTCAGTACGCCGAACTACTGGAAAACGCAGGCGTTGACACTGTCAAAGAGCTGAAAAACAGGAACGCTGACAACCTGGCTGAAAAAATGGCCGAGATAAACACGCAAAAGAACCTTGTACGTCGTGCGCCAAGTGCCATAGTCGTTCGGGGTTGGGTTTCTCAGGCGAGAGAATTGCCGGCAAAAATTTCCTATTAATTTATTGGGAAGCACGGAGATTGGTTTGAATTTCTCGAGTATCAGCCAAATTGCGAAATCGATAAATGATGGGTGACGAGGGTACGGCAATACCGGTTGCGGATCCTTTCGCCAGACGGTTGATGGCGCAATATCTCGAGCGGCGTGAGCGGGACCTCAAAGCATTGAGTTCCTCTCTCGCCGAGGCTGACTTTGAAGCTATCGCGCTCACCGCGCACAGGTTGTATGGATCCGGCTCCGCATATGGTCTTGACGAAGTCACGCGGCTTGGTGGTGAGCTCGAAAAGGCGGCTGAATCACGCCAGCCCAATCAAATAGCGGCTTTGCTCGAGGATCTGAGGCGATACTTGCGGCGTTTGAAGCTTGCGTAATCGGCGCAATTCACCGCTTTGCCGTCACCAGACACGCAACAAATCCTGCTGTAACTCCGAATATTGGCGTCGTTAATTGTACAATGACCAGTAACGCTAAAAACGCAGCTGAAAACTGCGGACCAATGACCGCTGAAAACTGTTTGCGCATTGCTATTCTTGAAGACGATCCGGATCAGGCGGAGATCGTGAGCCTGTGGCTGCAGGACGCCGGTTATTCTGTCACCACCCAGTTGGATTCGGCCGGGTTTCTAAAAGCAGTTCGGCGCGACAGTTTCGATTTGTATTTACTCGACTGGATCGTACCGGAGCTCAGCGGCATAGCTGTTCTGAAAAAACTGCGCCGGGAGATGAATGACAATACGCCGACTATTGTGGCGACAACCAAAGACAAGGAACGAAGTATTGTACGTGCCCTGGATACGGGCGCGGATGACTATCTGGTTAAGCCGGTTAGGCGCGCGGAATTGCTCGCCCGCGTAGCGGCAATTCTTCGTCGCTCGGGCGTTGGTGGTTCGCCTGACAACATTCTTGATTTTTCGCCTTACGCATTGGATCTTACAGATCAAACAGTGTCATTGAATGACGTCGAGATTTCACTGACTAACCGGGAGTTTGGATTGGCGGTACTCCTGTTTCGAAACGCGGGAAAGTTACTGTCGAGAAGTCACATACTCGAAGCAATATGGGGTATAGATACTAACAATGTCTCAACTCGAACGGTCGACACGCACGTTAGTCGGCTGAGAAAAAAGTTGCGATTAAATCATGGTAGCGGCTGGAAACTGACAGCGGTGTATCAGCACGGGTACCGAATTGAGCACGAGGCCTCGCAAGTCAATGAGGGTTAAGTGCGTCACCTGAGGATTCAGTGTCATGACACGTAAAGATAATCAAAAACAACGGTCAAACGATTCACCGGACGAGATCGAGGGTAATGTCGATCAAATTCGCCAGATTCTGTTTGGCGGAAAAATGCGCGACTACGAAAAGCGTTTCGTGGAAATGGAAAGGCGTCTGGCCGAATCGATTGAACAAATCTCCGGCACTGTAGAAAAGCGCATCGATCGACTGGACACCTACGCGAAGCGCGAGTTCGTTAAATTGGCGGACAAGTTAAAGGCCGAGCAAAAGGCGCGCTCGGAAATCGGCAAGCAGTCTTCGAAGGATCTGGATAGTCTCGGCGAGCAGGTGGAAGGCTGGTTTGCGGAAATTGAAGAGCAAATGGAATCGGAGTCGCGTGCACTGCATGCTGCGCTGAAGGAGCAAGGCGAGGAATTGTTGGGCGTGATCAATGAACACTCTGAGCACCTTAACAGCAGCCTGCAGGGCGAAGCGCGCGAACTGGCGGAAACGAAACTGGGGCGCGAAGACCTGGCTGGGGCGCTCGCCGAATTGGCGCTGCGGCTGAAGAAGGACTTCAAGCCTCCGAAGGGCTGATTCTGCGTTAGCCACGATTCGATGAATGACTTTGACAAATTGAAGGACCTGCTCTTCGGCGCGGAGAAGCAGGCGCTTGATTCAATTTCGGCAAGAGTCGAACGGCCGGAAACCCGCGCCGCCGATGTGGCGGCTGTATTGCCCGAGTCGATTTATCAAAGTCACAAAAAAAGCGCCGATCTCGTGGAATCGCTGACCAAGCCTGTCGGCGAGTGCCTGCAGAAAGCGTTCCATGATGACCCGCAAACCTATGGCGATGCGTTGTATCCCGTAATAGGGCCTGCAATTCGAAAGTCGATTTCCCATGCCCTGCGAGCGTTTTCCCAGCAAATAAACCAGGCGGTTGAGCAGAGCTTGACTCCAAAAGGCCTCAAATGGAGGTTTCAGGCGTATCGCGCTGGCATACCGCTCGGGGAATATGTGCTGCAGAAGACACTGCTGTACCGGGTCGAGCAGGCCTACCTGATTAGTCGCGAGAACGGTCTGCTGGTCGAACATGTCCATCATCCCGCTTCGAAAATAAAAGACAGTGACGCAGTGTCTGCCATGTTCACGGCGATTCAGGATTTCGTTAAGGAGAGTTTTTCCCCCGATCGCACGGGTCGTCTCGAATCGGCGGATATGGGCGAATTTACCTTATGGGCTGTGCATGGCCCGCACGCGTTACTCGTGTGCGTTATTCGAGGTGTGCCTCCCAAGAATCTTCGCAGCCATCTGAGCGCCATTCTGGAGCGTATCCATTTTCGCTACGGTGATGCGATCCGCAACTATGCGGGCGACACGGCATCCTTAACCGGAGTTGATGCTGAACTCCAAAAATGCCTGGGATATCAGGCAACACAAGAGGAAGAACACAAAAACCGCGGCGGATTCTGGATCATATCGCTCATCGGATTGCTTGCAGCATCTTTACTAGTCTATCTGGCGTGGAGCAGTTGGTTCGAATCGAGACAACTTGACGATCTGACAGCGGCACTGGAAAACACTCCAGGGATTTACGTCAAAGATGTGACCCGGAATGGCGATCAGATATTGGTCGAGGGGCTTGCGGACCCGCTGGCGACGCCTGTCTCGGACATTGTGGAAAGTCTCGGCATCAGGGCAGCACAGGTCACAACAAATCTGCAGGCGTTTCAGTCGCTGGAACCTGAAATTGTCCGGCAACGCGTGACCCGTTTGCTGGGCGATATCGACACAGTCAGCTACGAAATATCGGGAGCGGCACTAACCGTCAGTGGCAGTGCACCCAGAGCCTGGATCGACGAAGTGCGAAGCAACGCCTTATCTGTGGCGGGTATAGACGCTGTCGATTTCACGTCGGTCGTTGATAGTGATCTCGAAACTATCAGGACAGAAGTTGAGGCGCTTTCCGGGGCTCGATTCATTTTCAGCAATGGCATAAAAATGTCAGCCAATCAGGACGCCGCACTCCGAAATTATTCCCGAAAGCTATCCGAGCTCCAGTCGAGGGCCGCGGAATCGAAACACGCTGTTCAGATAACAATCACGGGATCGACCGATAGCTCCGGCACAGTGGCTGCAAATACCAGGCTGGCTGTACGGCGCGGAATCGCTGTGTCCACGATTCTTGCCGAGTACGGCGTTTCAAGCGACGTAATACGTGAGTCCGATGCTACAGACACAGAACAGGTTTCGACAGGTGATGCCAACATCCGCAGTGCGGTTGTCGCGTTGAAGTTAGTCTCTCTCACTGATATCCCGTGACTCAGATTACACGCAAGATATGCGTTGTCGGAGACTTCGCGGTCGGCAAGACCAGCGTAATTGAGCGATTCGTCAATAATCATTTCTCGGATAAGTACCTGACTACGGTCGGTGTCAAGATCGATACCAAGGAGATTTCACTGGTCGAGCAAGGTCTGTCGATCAAGCTGATCCTTTGGGATGTAGCCGGCGCCGAAGAATTCGGCTCAAGGGAAATCGCCTATCTGCGTGGTGCGGCGGGTGTGGTTTTTGTTGTTGACGGAACTCGCCTGGCGACGTTGTCATCAGTCCAGGGATTGCAGGAACAAATCCAGGGACTGTATGGCCGTCGGCCGAGCGTGCTGCTTCTGAACAAGAGCGATCTTGCCGGTATGTGGCAAATAGATGGAGACAGGATAGAGCCGCTGAGAAATGATTTTGACGAAATCTACAAAACCAGCGCAAAAACCGGCGATCAAGTTGAAGTAGCACTGACGAAGTTGGCAGAACGCATCGTTGCTCAGGACATTCAGCGTCCGAAATGAGTTTTCCGCAACGCGTCATAGACTACTTGCAGGAAAAATTTTCCGCCGATACACGCCCGGTGTGTTTCCTTATAGACGCAGATTTTCAACTGATAGAATCATGGGGTGACGCAACATGGTGCGACCTGGAATCAGTTCAGGTTGGAACCGACATGCTTCTGCACGCACCTTACCTCTTCGAATCGCTGGACGATAAGCCAAACATACTTGAGTTTGTATCGATTTCGAGCGACGTCGTCGCACACGTACACACATTTCCAGAGGACGATAATCATTTCGTCATACTGTTAGACGCAAAAGAAGCTCACAGGTCAATTCAGCAACGGCAACAATCTGTCAATGAACTAAAAATACTGCATACCAGCCAGCAGCGCCTCATAAGCCGGCAACGAGACCTTATCAGTGAGCTGGTGGAAGCCAGGGCCGAGCTTGATCATCACCGAAAAGACGCAGAGCGCAGCAGCGTGAGCAAGAGTGAATTTATTGCGATGATGTCGCACGAGTTCCGGACACCGCTTGCCTCGATCATAAACTATGCGGCACTCGCAAGTGAACCTGGCGTCACGGACAATCGCATTCACAAGAGTATCGAGACTATCGAGCGGTCAGCGCGTCACCTTACTGCGCTTGTCGAAGCCGTGCTCGACGAAGCACGTCTTGATGCAGGTCAAATAGAACTTCGTGAGGCTGATTTCGACCTGTACGAGCTGCTGGACGACCTGGCGGCAATGATGGCGCCGATGGCGGCAGACAAAGAACTTTCGTTTGTATGTCAAATTGCAGCGGCAGTACCGAGAGTTATTCGTGCAGATGAAGTTCGGTTTCGTCAAATTCTGATCAATCTACTGGGAAATGCGATCAAGTTCACCGAGGATGGTGGCATTCAACTGGTTACAACCTATGCTGACGGCCGCCTCGTGTCGTCGGTGACTGATACGGGGCCTGGTATCAGCATCGTAGATCAGGAGAAGGTTTTTCGGGCCTTCGACCGTGGCGGCGATCAACAGAGCGCCGGTGCCGGACTCGGTCTGACGATTTCATTGCGACTTGCGCAATTGATGGGTGGAGAAATCTCACTGGACTCGGCCCCGGGACAGGGGTGCACGGTTGCAGTGAATCTGCCTGTTTCGATTGGTGGAGACAGCCACGCAGCGCCATCAACGGTCCTTACTGCGCCGCCGGAAGAGTCGCACGCGACTAAATCAGTTAGCGTTCTTGTATGCGACGATGATGAGGATATGCTGGCGCTGCTGGAATATTACCTGCATCGGGCAGGCTACGGACTTATCGTTACGACCAACGGAGCGGATGCGGTATCGAAAACGCTCGCATTCGACCCGGATATTGTGTTGATGGACTGCAGTTTGCCCGGAATAAGCGGGCCTGAGGTCGCAATTGAACTAAGGGGGCGCGGTTACACGAATCCAATTGTTGCCCATACTGCATCCAGGTTATCCGCCGAAGATAAGGCACAATTTACCGGCTACTTCAGGAAGCCTGCGGAGATGGAAGCGCTACTGAAAGAAATAAAATCGCTGTCGCACCAGTGAGCGGACTGCAACAGTACCGCTGGCCAGGAAATCAACGTCAACTGGGTTTGTTTTCTCGCTCCCACGACAGGAACGTGACCATTCGGCTGGCCTGAATCCGCAATGGCAGACATCGTCGAATAATCTTTCGGCGTCGGAGGCCAGGCCTTAAAGTTATGTAAAACCCGGCCGATACAGCTGTTAATAGAATCCTTTGAGGGTGTGCGAGCTATGATTAAACCACCGACTCCCGTCGACGAGTTGCTGCGTCTCGAGACGTTGCGCAACCTGAAGATTCTTGATACCGACCCCGAGGAGCGTTTCGACCGGGTTACGCGCCTGGCCAAAAGAATATTCGGTACGCCGATCGCGCTGGTTAGCCTCGTTGACAGTGATCGTCAGTGGTTCAAGTCCCGACAGGGGCTGGATGCCACCGAAACACCAAGAGATGTCTCTTTTTGCGCGCATGCAATCCTGAACGACGAGATCATGGTCGTTAATGACGCTCACGAAGATGAGAGGTTTAGTGACAATCCCCTGGTAACTGACGATCCCAGTATTCGATTCTATGCCGGCTGTCCCTTGAGTGCGCCCGACGGAAGCAAAGTCGGCACTTTGTGCGTGATCGATCGTGAGCCTCGCACACTGACTCCAGAGGATTTGAGTTTGCTCGATGAACTCGGTCGGATGGTGGAGGAAGAATTCGTCGTCGAAGAGATGATGCGCAACGATCCCGTCACCGGCCTCTCGAATCGTGAGGGGTTTTCTGTTATCGCGGACCACATACTGGCGATGTGCGATCGAACCAGGGCGCCCGCATCACTGGTGCTTCTGCATTTCATGAACCAGCAACTCATCGAAGAGACCATGGGGAGAGAAGAAAGGGATCGAGCAATGATAGAACTGACACAATTATTGCTGGCCAGCTTTCGCAACTCCGACATCGTCGGAAGGTTGTCGTCTGATACGTTTGCCGTATTGCTTGCTGGTTCCAAACTGGAAGATATCTACATGCCCCGCGGCCGGTTCATGGAGCGTATTGTCGATCGAAACACTAACACCGATACGGGCTATGATATTGACATGGATGCGTTCGCCATTGAGTATCGAGGCGACCGCCATCATGATGTTGACGCGCTGGTTCGAGAGGTCGAGGCGCGCATGAATAGTGGCGATACGAAAACGTATGCTGATGCAACGAATAAAGCGTCGAAGTCTGGCTCGGCATAGTCCCACGTTCACTCACTTCTGCTGGAATTAATCCGCTTCTCTTCTGTCGGGCCTATACACGCGATGCCTTCGCGTTGCTTTTGCTAGACTCTGTTCCTCGACTCTGACCGCAGGTGGGCACCCGGTGTTGACCGGCAGAAAAACAAACCTCGGCCTTGTATTCCACATGGCCATGATTATCGCCGGGTTGACGGTTCAGCAGGCACATGGCCAGACCTGATTGGCGTTATGACTGACGCCAGGATTCTAATTGTTGGCGGGACATCACTCGACACGTTGCATGGTGTCGAAGAGCTCGTCGCTGGCGGCGCCGGGATGTATACGGCAATGGCATCCTGGCACAGCGGGGCGTCAGTGACGTTATTCGCGCCTAAACCGGATCCGATGCCGGAACCACTGCGACCAGTTGCCGAAAGCGTCGCCTGGCTTGGTCCGACTGTGTCAGTAACGGATCTTCCTCGCTTCGAAATTGTTTACACCGCAGGCAAGGCCAATTATGTGCAGGCATCATTCGGCGCGGAAGTCACTCTTTCACCGAGGGCGCTGCCAGACGATCTTTCCGTTTTCGATTACGTTCATATCGTGCCGTTGGGCGATCTTCGACAGCAGTATGAATTCATGCTGGCGTGCAGGGAGAAGGGCGCACCACGAATTTCTGCCGGAACGGTAATCGACCTCATAAACGGCCAGCCGAACCTGGCTCACACCGTCCTGGAAGCAGCCGACCTGTTCTTCATGAATGACGAGGAAGCATTGCGATTATTTGGTTCGATGGCGGCGGTCAGGTCAGGACCCGGGCAGACACTTTTCGTAACGCAGGGGAAGCAGGGAGCGACCGTTGTGCAGGGTGGCGTGGCGACTGCGCTTGCCGGACTTAAGGCTGATGTCGTTGACCCAACCGGCGCCGGAGATACCTTCTGTGGAGCAACGCTCGTTGGTTTGGCGCGCGGGCTGCATCCCGCGATGGCGGCACGGAAGGCGATGCCGCTGGCTGCACAAATGACAGAGGGTATCGGTCCGGCTGAACTCTTGCTCAAATCTGAAAACCGGTCGGTGCCATCGCGCAAAAGCGTCGTCGTCAATGCAGCACGTGTTCGCAAAATAGCCAGCCTGATTGCCGATCTCGCAGACGTGACGCCATTCGACTTTACAGGACCTGATCTGCCGGCGGCAGACCACCCGGCGGCGCTTGATTACTTCTTCGCGTCCGTCTTGCAGCAGTTCGGATTCTGGAATACAGCAAACGGCAAATACGATCACCCTCTCATTGCCACGATCGACGGTGAAGAGCGCAAGGGCGCGTTTTACGTGTTTCGTGCATATCTCCGTTGGCTGGAAGACGCGCCGGAACGTCTCACGCCAGAGGCTCAGGCAAATCTCACCAGGGCGGACCTGCTTGAGCTTTTGCGCGCGGACGATAGTTCCGATCCGTTGCCGGCTTTCGAATTGCACCTCGGGTTGGCGCAGCAGTATGGCCGCGACATGCTGGCACTGGGCTTAACGCCGCACACCTTGCTTGAGCAGGTCAGGGCGTCCCGCACACCGTTGCGCGCGCTGTTGCAGAAGCTGGATCACATTGGTGGTTACAAGGAAGACCCGTTGCGCAAAAAGTCCGGGCTGCTGGCAATCATACTGCGGCAGCGGCCGGAAGCGTTTCTCCTGCAGGCTGACGAGGAGGTACCACCGGTCGTCGATTACCATGTGATGCGTACCTGCCTGCGTACCGGCGTTATTGATGTGAACGATAAGGTACTCGCAGATAAACTGATCGGACGCGATTTACTTGCCGAAGAGGATGAGTGGGCCGTCAGGCACGCCGCATATGACGCAATCAAACAAATCGTCGCCGAGTCTGGCAAGAGCATGGGCGCGGTCGACTGGTTCTTTTTCAAATCCCGCCAGCGCTGCCCGGAGATGAGTGAACCACTTTGTGAAAAGTGCGCCATAAATCCTGTCTGCGCTCACCGCAAAGAACTGTTTCAGCCCGTTCGCCGAACCACTTTCTATTGAGAAACTCGTTACTGGAAGGGTCGTGATCCAAGCTTGTGACGCTCGCAATTCAGTTTCCTGACCGATCGAACTGTCGTCCCCGGCTCGGTACTTTGACGACGTCATTGGTGCGGAAGTAGTCGATGATGACGTCGGACACTTTGCCGACGCTGCGAATCACCTCGGACTCGGGAAACGAGTCGTAGAGGTCGCCACCCTCGGTCAAAAATCCTGGCGCCGCCACGGTGAACAGGTCATCGTCCCCTACTGCCTGACCGTTTCGCTCCAGCGCCAGTATGCGGCTGTACTTCGGTCGTTCGAGATCATAGGTTAATTCGAGTCCCGACAACTGCAGCAGCCCTCTTTCGAAGGTTAACGACTGCTCGAGTGCACGTCGGATCTGACTACCACTCATCTCCTTGACGTTCACGTCGTCAACAAACGGATAGGAATCGAGTATATCCACGAGGCGAACGTCACCGCCAGGCAGATCCTTACGCAGGCTTCCGCCGTGCACGAAGCCGATATCTGCACCGGTTGCCTCCACGAATATATCGGCAAACAAGTTGCCGATATCCGACTCCTCTATGTAACGCCGGATCATTGGCGCTTCCGTCGTGCCAATTTTGGCCATGATTTCCGCATTCGCAGCACGGTATTTCGCAAGTTTGGCGAGGATTCTCGGATCGGGAGTCAGTGTGTCGGACTCGACTGGAATCAGCTTGCCGTCGAACTCAGTAATGTCTCCGGACTGGCCGTCGATTCTGAGTTGCAAATAGCCAAGGTGCGTCGCTTGCCCGTATGTCTGCATGATCAGTGTGCCTGTCTGCGGGTGAACAACGGGTTCAGGCGTTCCGGCATCAGCATGACCTGCCAGGAGAATATCGATTCCATCGACCGCGCCGGCGAGCGCAATATCAGCGTCGATGTCCCGTTGTAAACGCGGATCAGATTCGGCGTCGGTCTGCATCGGGGCCGTCTTTCCCTGGTGTGTCAGCAACACCATCAGGTCAACCTGATCGCGCAACTCGGCAACAGACTTGCGTACCATCGTTGCCGGATCGCGGACGTCCAGCGGTGCGATATATGACGGAATTATCGCCGTTGCCGCGTCCTGCCCCATGATTCCTATAACGCCGATGCGAATACCGTTGCGCTCGATGATGGTATGCGCCTGCGCATACGGGTGGTCCGTGTCTTTATAGAAGAAGTTAGCGCCAAGCACCGGGAATGGGGCCCGGTTTTTCTCCCATTCGAAAATCTTGTGGCCATACTCGAATTCATGGTTGCCGATTGCCATCGCGTCATAGCCCATGGTCATCATAAGTTCGAATGCGAGTTTTCCTTCCGTGAGTTTTGCCAGGGCGCCCGTGAATATATCTCCTGAATCGAAGAGAAACACGTTTGGCTCTGATTCACGCAGCGTCTCGATCAACGTGGTCATCTCGGCGATTCCACCGATCATCGAAACGTCTTCCAGCCAGAACGCAGGGATCGGATCGTAGGCACTTTCCACGTCGTTGGTAAACAGCAGCGTAACGATCCTGTCTTCAGCAATAGCCGATGGTGCGGGCGCGGGCGTATCGGTGGCCGGCTGGCAGCCGCCGATCGCAAGGAATACAAGGACGAGCAGGTTAAGAGGACGAAAAGATGGCATATGAAGATGATCCGTTTCAGGGAGTTCAGTACGAGTTAAAACAGCGTAGCAAACGACTTGGTCAATGGTCGAGAAAATAGCCGGGATTCACTGAAGAAACCGTCTCTAGGCGCGGTCGGACACCAGTATGGTCGCCAAATAGAACAGTGTTCCGAGCGCAGGGTCCTGGGGTAGCCGGCCGGCAATCTCGGTCATTATCGAGCCAATCATATGAATATTCTTGGGAAACAATATGGCCGCCTGCGCGCGCAAGAGAATGGTACCGCTAAGCTTGTCGTTCTCGTCCAGGTACAGATGAATCTCACGCACGCATTTGGCATCGTCATCACTGCGATGGTCGGGCGTCGGGTTATTGCACACAGTGATCACCGCACGCTTTGACTGCGGATAATGCGTCAGGCAATCAACCACGTTTGCAATCTTCTGCTGCATCCCATCACGATAATCGCCCTGGCCGCCGCCACGAAGACTGCTCATGTGCTGTTTTTGTTCTTCGCTGATCTCTTTTTCCATATTCCAGCAGGTGTAGGCTTCGAGGACGTCGCGCGGAAAGAGCTCCGTCTCAACGACATAATCGCTCATGTCCAGGATCTGGACGAAGTTACGCACTGACTTTTGTTCACTGAGTTCGGTCATCTGTTGCCAGGCGGCGCGGCAGGATACGGGTTCCATGGTTAGATCTCTAAACCAACTGTTCGGTGATGATCGGAGAGATTACGCACCGACACAGATGCTCTTGGTTTCGACATATTCATCAAGGCACTGCGGGCCGTGTTCCCTGCCGAGTCCGGATTGTTTGACCCCGCCAAACGGAAGGTCATTTGCGAAAATGTTGGCGGAATTGGCGCCCACGACGCCAGCTTCCAGTGTTTCCGTAAACCTCTCCAGCCGCTCGGCATCGCTGGTGTAGACATACGCGGACAGACCGGCGTTCGTATCATTTGCCTTTGCGAGGACTTCAGCTTCGCTGTCAAACTCATACAGGCAGGCAACCGGCCCGAATATTTCAGTTCGGTAAGCGGGCATTTCAGGCGTCATACTGGTGAGTACGGTCGGCGAGAAAAAGCGCGATTGTCCATCGTCTTTCTGCCTGCCACCGGTGGCTAATTCGGCGCCCATTTCGATCGAACTCCTGACCAGTCGAGTCAGTCGCTCAATCGCCGCACGGTTGATCATCGGGCCAATGTTGGTTGCGGCGTCCATGCCGTTTCCTGTCCTGAGTTCTGCGACTCGCTCGGCCAGTTTCCCCGCGAACGCCTGATAAATGTCTTTTTGAATGAAGAATCGGTTGGCGCCGACACATATCTGGCCACTGTTATAGAAACGAGCGCCCATCGCACCGGCCAGAGCCTTCTCCATATCGGCATCGTCGAAAACGATAAACGGTGCATTCCCTCCCAGCTCAAGCGTGATGCGTTTGACGGTTTTTGCGCAGGACGCATAGAGGTGTTTGCCAACTTTCGTCGAACCCGTGAATGACAACATTCGTACGTCAGCGCTACGGCAAAGTTCGTCGCCCGCGTACGTGGGGTCCTTGCATGGTATTACGTTGAAGACGCCAGGTGGCATGCCGGCGGCAGCGGAGATTCTTGCGAACGCCAAGGCTATCAGGGGCGTTTCATCTGACGGCTTGACTATGGTCGTACAGCCCGTCGCAATCGCGGCGCCTGCCTTGACCGCTACCGCGGCGGCTGGAAAATTCCAGGGCGTTATACAGGCAACAACCCCTACGGGTTGCTTGATGGTGAAGTTCCGCTGGCCGCCGTTGTGCGTCGACGGCGTTGCGTCCCGCAGATGCGTCAACGCCTGCGCGTACCAACGAAACAAGGAAGCACTTTGGAGCACCTCGCCCCTGGCTTCTCCAAGCGGCTTGCCACTTTCGCTGCATACGATGACCGCCAGATCCTCAACATTGTCTTCGACCAGTTCGGCCCAACGCAACAGCACGTTTACGCGTTCCCCTGGCGGGCTCGATTTCCAGGAAGCGAAAGCCACTTTTGCGGCCGCAATCGCTTCCCTGGCATGTGCTGCGCCGAGGTCGCCGACACTGGCAATGTCTTCCAGCGTCGCGGGATTCACCACCGCAAACGTCCTGTCCGTAGCCACCTCGCATCCGTTTATCCAGCCGCCGGTCGGTAACAGGTTGTCGTTATTAAGCTGCATTCTTCGTCCCGGCGGTCGCGATCCTGACCGCAGTACGGCGCGGGCTATTGCGCCTGACCATCCTGATAATAAGCTTCGTCGATGATCACAACCGGTTTAATGACCTCACCGCTGTTCATGGCGTTCACGGCGGCCTCAACCTGATCGATCGACCTGAATTCTGTAATCATCTTGTCAAACGGAAACAGTCCCTGCTGCCACAGCTCAATAAGCTTCGGGATAAACACTTTCGATACCGAATCCCCCTGTACGACACCACGTAAAGACTTTCCGGGCAACAAACCGAACATCTCGATGCTCACTTCAGTGCCAGGAACGCCGGGAGCGATCATCGCCGTTACCCCTAGTGGCCCACAGCAATCAAAGGCCTGGCGAAGCACGCTCGGCACACCCGTAGTATCGATAGCGTATTGGCAGCCATCGGTTTCGGTTATCACCTTAATGTGATCGACTACCGCGGCTGGATCTGCAAAATCACCGGGAAATACCTGGTGCGTCGCGCCGAGGGTCCCGGCCATTTCCAAACGGCGCGGGTTAATATCCACCGCGATAATATTCTTTGCTTTGGCAATTTTCGCCGCCATAACCGCGGACAGGCCAACACACCCACACCCGAATACGGCGAGGCTGCTGCCTGGTTCCGCCTGCAGCGTATTCAATACGGTGCCTGCCCCCGTCTGCACGCCGCACCCCAGTGGCGCAAGCACTTGCAGGGGCAACGACTCGTCGACCTTGATGGTATTGCTCTCGTGACTCAGGGCATAGGTAGCGAAAGAAGACTGCTGAAAAAACGAGCCGAAGACATCGCTCGAATCACTGTCCGGGCTGCGGTGGGTTTTCTCGCCGCCCGGTCTTGTGCCAGCAAAATTCAGGCTGCCATGATCATTGCAGTATGAGGGCTTGTGAAGCTTGCACTGAGGGCAGTGACCGCAATAGTCATAACTCAGGATCACGTGATCGCCAACGTCAAAGCCACTGACGTTTGCACCAAGGGCGTCCACGATTCCAACGCCTTCATGGCCGAGCACAATCGGAAATTCACATAGTCCGTTACTCTTGCAGGCGATGTCGGTGTGACATACTCCAGTTGCGACAATCTTTATACGCAACTCGTTGGCAGCGGGCGCACTCAGATGCAGCGCTGCAGTGGCGAAGGGTTTGTCACTGGCGTATGCAACCGCGGCCTCAATTTTAGTTTCGTTATCGGACAACTGATTTCCCACCCAGGATCGGCATTCATCCTATAACACCGTGTCATAGTTGATGCAAAATATTGAATCGTCGGGAGGCAGTTTCACGAAGATGAAGCTGACTATTTCTAATTCGTGTGCAGTCTTCGGGCGTTCGGGGAAGGTCTCCGTCTTGCGAGCCTAATTATACCTGGTTAAGTCCGGCTGCCCGATTTTCGCCTTTCCGACTTATTCTCGTACATCAGGGCATCGGCGTCCTCGAGCAGACGCTCAATCGTTATGTGGCGGTCCCTGTCAAAACTAACTGCACCGGCGCTCCAGGCCAGTTGTTTCTTCAAGTCATTGTCCGCTTCGGTTGCCAGGCTCTCCAATCGGGCAAGTGCAATCTCAGATGCTTCCTGCGATGCCGTCATCAGAACGACAAATTCATCGCCTCCGAGGCGTGCGATCACATCAGCCGTGCGAAAACACTTGATCAGGAGGCCGGCAAAATAGCTTAGCATCTCGTCACCGGCGCCATGGCCATGCTTGTCATTGAGCGCCTTAAAACCGTCCAGGTCGAAGTAGACCAGTTCCGCATCAGTATTCGTCCGCCGACACAGTGACAACATATGTCGTGCGACCATATTGAACCCGCGACGATTGGCGACTTTGGTCAGATCATCGACTGTTACCTGGGAGGCGACGTGCAGTTCATCCTCAACCATTGCTGCCAGGTCTCGCAACGTTTCCTGATCTTCGACCGACAGGCCGCGCGGCTTACTGTCAATGAGGCAGAGTGTACCGACCCGGTAACCACGCGGCCCCCTGACCGGACATCCAGCATAAAAACGTATGAACGGTGTTTTTACGACCAGCGGGTTGTCTGAAAACCGTGGATCGGTACTCGCGTCGCCAACAATCAGAATTTGGTCGCTGTTTATTGCATGTCCACAGAACGAGATTTCCCGTGGGGTTTCGCAGGCATCGAGGCCCTGTTTGGATTTGAACCATTGGCGCCCGGAGTCAACAAGGCTGATCAGGCAGGTCTCAACACCGAACATACGTTTAGCCATACGCGTTATGCGATCGAAGCGCTCCTCCGAGGGAGTGTCCATGATGCGCAGAGAGTGCAGGCTGATCAGTCGCGCCGTCTCATCGATCGGCGTAGTCGGTGAAAGCATGGGGTTATGTCCGGTCTGCAGTAATGTCTGTATCGACTCCAGGTCGGCAAGCTTCAATCGGGCTGTCCGAAAGTGTGATCAACGTCTCGTGAAACGCCTATGGGTCCTGTATTTCATTGAATATCAGGCTGTTGCAAAAAGTTACATCTTGAAACCTTACTGAGATCCATTATCTGCTCCGTTCCTCCAGACTTACTCCCATACACATACGGCGCCGACAACATCGCGTCACAAGGGACTCGAGTTATGAAAGCAGTGGTTGTAAATTTGTCATTTTTCAAAGTCGGTTGGCTGGCATCGGTATTTACGGCTGCCGCCAGCATGCCTGTCGTCGGTACGGTGGTTGTTGGCCTGGCCGTCATTGCACATTTGTGGCTGGCCGATGACTCGCAGAAAGAACTGCGATTGCTGGCGTTTGCCGCACTCCTGGGCCTGCTGTGGGAGTCGCTCCTGGTTGCAACAGGCGTCGTTCAGTATGAAGCCAGTTCGATACTGCCGGGCATAGCGCCCTACTGGATCGTCGGCATGTGGGTGCTGTTTGCCACGACGATCAACGTCGGCATGCGATGGTTACGCAAGAGCGTCGCCGTCGCTGCGGTCGCCGGCGCTATTGGTGGCCCGATGTCGTTTCTCGCGGGCGAGAAGCTGGGGGCTGTCAGCTTCGCAAATTCATCGCTTGCCCTTTTCGTGATCGGATCAGGGTGGGCTATTCTCCTGCCGTTGCTGGTTCACTTCGCGACCCGCATCGAAGTTGAGCACGCCGAGCCGGCACTAGACCAGGTGTCAGGGTAAGTCGAATGAGAAAAGGTGTTCATCTAATACTCTCGGCGCTCTTGATCTTCGCTCCGGCATTGCCCACATTTGCGGTTGTCGGCGATGACGTAGCAGGCCTGCAGTGGCAGTTCGATGTGTCGCTGAACGGCAAACCGGTTGGCTACCACTCTTTCGAAGTACGCCAGAATGGCTCGCAGCAGATACTCGAGACAGAAGCCAGTTTTGATGTGAAAGTCCTGTTTGTTACGGCATTTCGTTACCGGCATCAGAACACCGAGGTATGGAACAACGGTTGCCTGAGTAGCATCGATGCGACGACAGACAGCAACGGAAAGAACTTCAATGTGCGTGGCGCAAGCCTGGAGGATAGTTTCGGCCTCTCCAGCAACGCCGGGTCGTCGACACTATCGGGATGTGTCCGAACGTTCGCATACTGGAATCCAGCCGTCCTCGAAGCGGAGAAACTTCTCAACACCCAGACCGGAGAGTATGAAGACGTAACAGTCACTTTCGAGAAGCGCGAGCAGATCGAAGTAGGCGGCAAGCCTGTTGACGCGCTACGCTATCGCCTGTCTGCAAAGGCGGGTGATATCACTCTGTGGTATTCGAGCGAGGGCAAAACCTGGCTCGGCCTCGAAGCGCCCGCCAAGGGCGGACGCACAATTTCCTACACCGCTGTCTCCGTACCTGATGCATACACTGCGACACTGTTAGTGGCGGGCAGTAGCTAAGAGGGCGCCAGGTACATCATTCGAGCTGCCCGTACTTGCGTCTGGCAGACGCGACCGCAATCCCGGGCAGCCTGGTTATCAGTTACGAGATTGTTTTCCGGGATTGGGTGCGTGCCGGTCGGAACGGCGCGGCATCTACCTATTGCCGGTTGACGTCGTTCCTCTACGATTGTTTACTGACAATGTAGCCTCCACTGGAAGTCGCATCGGCCATGATCGCCCGGCAACTGTTCGAAATCCGAAATAGATACGATGCAGCCGCTTCGGCCGACAAACTGACATTGCTCAGACAGCTGGATCACCGGAAACTCAAGACCGCCAGGGAACTCAAGCAACTTCACTCTGCGCTCTGTTTCATCCACGCCTTCCCTGACTCTCCCAAACATCATCGCCTGTCTCACGCCGAGCTTGCCCGAATGGAGCACCGGGTAGATAGCCTGATCGGTGCCGAACAGACCAAACTCTGGGATACCGGGATCATCGGTACGCCAGTGCACTACCGGTTTTCGTATGAAGTGGCCCGCTGGCTCGAGCGACGGGTAGCAGGCACCGTGTCGATCGACTGGGAGGACATGCACGATCCTCCGGGTCTCGACGAGATACTTACGCACCTGCTGCAACCCGCCGAGGATGAATACTTCGACAGTGGTCACGTCAGTGGCAGGGAGTGGATCGAACTGGCTTCCGTGAATTCTACAGGGACCGACTTCGACTGGCTGTTAGCGCAACTGAGGGAGCGGCGCTTCACGTCAATCTGGGCGCAGCTCTATAATGCCGCCGAACTGTGGCTGACCTGGAATTTGCGGGGCTCAGGGCTATCGAAGTCGTTGAACGCATTTCCGGTCAAAAAGATTCACGGGCGCGCAGCAGGGATGCGCAAACCGCAAAGGTCCGCCAAAACAGAAATAATGCGACCGCTTGAGCGTATTACGCGGCTGCCACCGCGCGCCGGATCGAAAATGATCGATGTAGCGATGGCATCCCTGGCTGTACGGCATCGTGAAACTTACCATTTCAATCACGCCAGTCCGAGTGAGGTTTATTTTGCAGATGTAGGTTCCGGCACCGCAGTGGCAATTTTCGGTCTACAGCGACGCAATCGCTTTCCACTTGAATGCACGCTCGGCTATCTGATTCTGAGTAACGGCGTGCCGATTGGCTACGGCGGCTCAAGTGTATTGTTTCGCCAGGTGAATACCGGCCTCAATATCTTCGACGATTATCGTGGCAGTGAAGCCGCATTTCTTTGGGTACAGGTGATGCGCGTCTATCATCACATCACCGGGTGCACCCGCTATATCGCAAATCCGTATCAGTTCGGCGCTGACAACGACGAAGCCCTGAAGAGCGGTGCTTTCTGGTTCTACTATCGGCTGGGGTATCGCCCGGTCGCAGCCGACATTCGCAAACTGGCAAAGCGTGAGTTCGCAAAGACGCAAAACAAAAAGCGCTATCGTAGTGACATCAAGACACTGCGGCGCCTGGCGAGCTGCGATATGCATCTGACACTTCCCGGCGCCAGGCAAAGCGATCTGTTTGAAGAGCGCTGGATCGAAACGAGTTCAATGTTGGCGACCAAAACGCTTGGTGCGGCTGGAGGAGGGACTCGCCAGCGCTCAGCCACGCGTGTTGCAAATCAACTGGCCAGGGATATCGGGGTACGTTCATTCGATAGCTGGTCGACATCGGAGCGAAACGCGTTTAAGCGAATTGCGCCCATTGCGGCGGCGAGCAACCCGGGATGCTGGTCATCCGAGGCCAGGAAATCCATGCGTGAACTGTTACGTGCAAAGGGAGGCGACCGGGAAGCAAAGTATGCAAGACTCCTTGGTCAGCATGGGATGTTCCTGTCATCTTTGCGAAAAGCATGCCGTCAAGCGGAAATTGAATAGGGCGCGTCGCCGCATTGCTTTCTATCGCTAACTGATATCACTCGCCACTACGGCGTGACTTTCATCGAGCGTCAGCACATAGTCCGCGCAACCAGGAAGTGTGGTGAGATTGTGTCGGGTCAGGCGTTCATAGAATTGGATAAAACGTTTCAGTTCGCCTTCGTCCATTATTTCTGAAGACGATGTTGCAGACACTTCGGCAAGCTTCTGCTCCTGCTCGAGGCGCCAACGAAAGATCGCGTCAAATGAAGGCGCTGCAAGAAATATCAGGGCGTCAAGTCGTGCAAAGACGACCTGGTAGTTGGTTGCGAGGTATTCATTGACGGTAGTACGCCAAAGAGCCGTCGGGTCCTCCTCGCGCTCGAGTGCATTGACCGGTACGTGAAGCGCATCCAATGGCTGCGCCTGGCTGCCGACGCACCAGCCCTCCAGCACGATCATATCGAGTGGCCCCTCAACGCCTGTCCAGCTGGACTGAGCCGCGCGATCGTCACTTGCCTTGTCAAACTTCGGCACAACAAGGTTCTCGCCAGCCGCAAGTCCTTCAAGTCTATCGAGGTAAGTTGTTAGCATCGCCGTGTCATGCGTGCCCGGAACACCGCGTGTCTCGAACAGCGGGTGAACATCGCGACCCAGTTTCTGACGTTCCGCACGAGTCAGGTAGAAGTCATCGATGGACACTATGGCTGTGCGCCAGCCAAAAAGATGCCGCGTTGCCAATTGCAGAAAATCGGCCAGCGTAGACTTGCCGGTACCTTGCGCCCCGTTTATCCCAAGCAGAAGCGGCCGGTCATCTTTTTGCAGCGAGGAAAGTCTGTTCACCAGGGGCAAATAGAAATCTTCGGCCGTTGCGCGAAACTGCGCAGGTAGCTGACGCTCTGACATCAACGCCGGCAACTGTTCTTCCAGAAATTGATCAATCTTGTCTTGCAATATGCTCAACTCCTCCACGCAGCTTTGTTCAAGGCGTTGCTAGTTTGTGCGGCAATGTGGGCCGCTGTTAGCATGGCGGCTACATCGCGACCAGCACAACGAAGTCATCAAACAGATAATCAGAGCTTCCCTAAAGTTAACCCGATACAAGGGCAACAATCAAAAATGACGTCGAATACGCCAGTCCTATATGTTTTCGCGATTTCACACTACTGCGAAAAAGCCCGCTGGGTTCTTGATTATCTCGGTATCGACTATGAGTTACGTCACGTCGCTCCAGGCGAACACGCCCGGATTGCGCAACAACTTGGCGCGCCAAACTCGAGTGTTCCGTACGTCCATGTTGATGGCAAAGTGATCCAGGGCTCTGCAAATATTATCAGCTGGGCTGAAAGCCAGCCAGGCACCGGAAAAAAACGGCTAACACCGGAAGTAGGGCTGGAGTCGTGTAACGATATCGAAAAACGAATTGACGACATCGCGGGGGTGCACATTCGTCGTTTCTATTACTCAGAAGCGCTGGTTGAACACCCTGAGACAGTGCGTCCCGTCTTTACTCGCGAACTCCGTTTTCCAAAGAATATCCTTATTCGTTTCGCATGGCCGAAAATTCGCAAGGTAATGATCAGCCGAATGGATCTTGGCAAAGCGCAGGGAGATGAGTCGAAAGACATCGTTGCCGGCGAACTTGACTGGATAGATGGAAAGCTTGCTGATGGCAGAAAGTATCTGGTAGGCGAGCGTTTCTCGCGAGCAGACATTGCAGTCGCAAGCCTGTTGTCTCCGCTGGCGTTACCGTCGGAGCACCCTGTCTACAACAACCTGAGCCATCCGCCGAGGTTGGCGCAGCAGGTTTCCGAGTGGAGGGAGCGCCATTCGCTCCAATGGACGCGGAGAATGTACGCAGAGCATCGCTAGTCTTTCACGCAGATGCGGTTCAATGATCGCCCGCGTTTCGGCACGGGTCAGAACAATGAAATTCCGAACAGGCGCTGCAGAATGAGAATTGCCGACATGCCGGTGAATACAATCAGGCTCAGCCATCCGAACCAGGTGGCAAACGTCGACGGATAAAAAAGTTTGTCATCTTTCGGAATTACGGTATGGCAGTAATAGAGATTCAGAAAGTATATGACCGGCGCCACGAAGTAGGCTAAGGCCGACGCCACCAACACAAGATATACGGGCCTTGGAATTCCCGCGATGATTGCGACCGAGGCGATCAGAGAAAAGAACATGCTGATGCGATAGATATTGTATTCCGAATACCACAGCTTGCGCTGCTTTTCATCCGGGTCTTCGCGCGATGTGCGCGGTAATGCCGCCGTCTTGCGAAAGAGGTTTCTGCAGCAGGCGCCGACGACGCGAGGCCAGCCATCGAAATAGTTGAAAGCGGTGGAAAAGGTTGCGGCGAGCGCGCCCGCCAGGAACACGACCATCAGGCTGGGCCCAACACTCTCCGTAAATATCTTGGCGATCTCTCCCATCACTGCATTTCCGCTCACGTCGCTGGGGTAGAGCCACACCGCTGCAAGTACCAGGAATATTGTCGCCAGAATAAAGGAGATGACATGGCCAAAACGAAAGTCGAGTAGTCCAATTTTGAACCAGCGCCTGCAATACTCCTGAGCGTGCTCGGGCAGCCTGGATACGTCAACGGACAGATCCTCTTTCTTGCTCTCGAATGAATCGAATTTTGTGGCGAGGCCCTGCGCTTCCATCTGGCTGCGCAGCCTTCCCATACCGACTTTCTTTGCCTTGCCCCATTCTGATGCCTGCAACGAAACGTCAATGCCGGTTGGCAACAGACCGAGGAAAGACGCAATGATCAGCCACGATCCTTCGGGTGTCTCGAGCTGGAAGAAGTGCACGAACTCGGCAACCGGTGCTGGCTCGACGACGAAAACGGCAATCGTGCATACGATGAGAATTCCGGCGGCAATTTTGGTGACCAGTTCGACGATTGCGTAGCGTCCTCGAAGAATGATCGCAACGGACATGATGCCAAGTAGGAAGCCGTAAACAGCCAACTCCTTGTCATCGTCGACACCCGGGATATCGACGCCCAGGAACATGCGGAAAAAATAGAAGACCACCGCTGCCGCCGCGATCAGTCTGCCGGCCTGACCAACAGCGGACTGAATGACCGTCGTTATCAATACATACCATACCGGGATTTTTTTCCACGCGGTGGCGTATGCGTCCAGCATGCTGCGGCCGGTGGCATGCGTAAAACGTATTGCCATCTCGAAACCGAAGTATTTAAAGATATAGGCGATCGGCAAACACCAGAGCAGGGCATAGCCGTAACGACCTCCGGCGACCGGCGCCGTGACAAGGTGGCTGGTGCCAATACCGGTCATCATGAGCATCATGCCGGGACCAAACTTGCGGGCCAGGCTGCCCGGCGTCAATGATGGCAGCTCCAGTGAATCGAATTCGTCTGAATTGGTATCGCCGGGTGTCTGCTTGCTCATTGCATTCCTCGTTCTATATCGCCAGCTTAATAGGTGCCGGCGACGCGCGCTCGTTGCTGAATCAGCGCCAGGACCACGTCGATCGTCGGCGTTGGTACGTCCACCAGTCGACCGAGTTCCTGCACGACTGTCACCAGCGCGTCGATCTCCATCGGCCTGCCGAGTTCGAGATCCTGCAACATCGATGTCTTGTGTGGCCCAACGGCCGCGCCGCCGGCAAGCCGCCGATCGACATCGACTCGAAATCCGGCGCCAAGTTTTTCCCCGATTTCCTGGGCCTCGAGCATCATAAGTCTGCAGACCTGGCGCGTATCGGCTTCGCCCGCAACTTTGTCGAGCGTTGCATGCGTCAAAGCACTAATTGGGTTGAAGCAGAGATTGCCCCACAGTTTCACCCAGATGTCGTCGCGGATATTGTCCCGGACACGTGATGTGAAGCCGGCTTTTGTGAGTGCCGCATCGAGTTTGTCGGTGCGTTCGGAAGGCAGCCCATCGGGTTCACCCATGGTGAAGCGGTCGCCTTCGATGTGACGGATAACTCCCGGTTCCGCTATCTCCGTGGCCGGGTAAACGACAAAGCCGATTGCCCGTTCCGGTCCAACCGCATCCCAGAACTTACCGCCCGGGTCGACGCTTTCAAGCTTGTGATTCTCATAGGGACCGGAGAGCTTGTAGAAATACCACCACGGGATGCCGTTCACGCCGGTTACGACCGCGGTGTCCGGTCCCAGGAGTGGCTGAATCCTGTCAGCGATACCCGGTAGAGAGTGTGCCTTCAGGGTGACGATGACGTAATCCTGCGGGCCGGCGTCAGCGGGATTCTCTATGCAGCGCGGATGCGCAACGCGCTCTTCCCCATCGATGAGCAGCTTTACGCCATTCTTTTGCATCGCGTCGAGATGCGGGCCGCGTGCGATAAGCGTGACGTCCTCGCCGGCGCGTGAGAGCTCTATTCCCAGCCAGGCTCCGATGGCGCCCGCCCCATATATACATATCCGCATCAGGTAAGTCCCAGCTTCTCGGCCAACCCGATTCTTTGCAGCTTGCCGGTAGCGCCTTTCGGGATCTCATCCAGGATCAGGACCTTCCGTGGCACCTTGAATGATGCGAGCCGCTCGGCCGCGAACGACCTGAGCGACGCTTCGTCAGTGGTTTCGCCCTCTTTCAGGACCACCGCTGCGGCGACTTCCTCTCCAAGAGATTTGTGTGGCATCGCAAACGTGACGACCTGCTGCACAGCCGCATGGTCCATCAGTATGTCATCGACTTCACGTGGCGAAATCTTCTCACCCCCGCGATTAATGATTTCCTTGAGACGCCCGGTGATTGTCAGGTAGCCGTCTTCGTCCAGCACGCCCTGATCGCCGGTTCTGAACCAGCCAGCAACGAAGTTTTCCGCATTGGCGGTGGGATTGTTCTCGTAACCGCGCGTCACGTTGTCTCCCCGGATGACGATTTCCCCGGTTCGTCCCGATGACAAAAGATCCGCGCTCGTTTCATCCATAATCGCAACCTCCGGCCCAGCCGCACAACCGACCGTGCCGGGCTTGCGAACACCCGGCGGTAACTGATTGCACGTCATCTGGTGGGAGGCCTCGGTCATTGCGTACGCCTCGACGACGGGCACACCGAATACATCCTCGAGTTCATGCAGCACCTGGGCAGGCAGGGAAGAGGACGATGAGCGGATAAATCGCAATCGTGCGCCCTTGACGGCTTCCTGGTTGCGCCTGGCCCTGGCGAGAATGGCCTGGTGCATGGTGGGCACCGCGGTGTACCAGGTTGGGCTGGCCTGATCGAGCCATGCATAGAACTTCAGCGCATCGAATCCGGGCGTGCAGCAAACGCTGGCGCCCTTGCCGAGCGTCGCCAGCACGGCGGCCATCAGACCGTGGATGTGAAACAGCGGCATGATGTTCAAACACACGTCACTGGCATCGAGACACAGCGTATTCTGAATATTCTCGGCAGACGCACAGAGGTTGCTATGGCTCAATGGTACGATCTTGGGGCGTGACGTCGTGCCGGACGTATGCAGAACCAGCGCAACGTCGCCGGGCCCGGCCATACCGGCATTTTCGGTGCGTGTGTATTGGCCGCCTGGGTCGGCGTGGATGGTGAAATCGCCCGCGGGCAGATCCGGGTGTGTCTCGAGTTCCAGGACCTGGATGCCATGTGCCCTGGCTGCGGCGACCGCGGGTGACTCACTGTCTTTTTCGACCAGGAGTGCCCTCGCATTCAGGTCGGAAAGATAGAAGTCGTATTCGTCCTGCGTGTAGGCGGGATTCAGTGGCGCTGTTGTCGCGCACGCTGCGATTGCAACAAAAGACGTTGCCATTTCCGGTCCATTAGGCAACACCATCGCCACGCGATCGTTGCGGCCGATGCCCAGACCGTTGAGCGTATCCGCGGTTCGGGATAGCAGCTCACGCAGCGCAAGATAGTTCAGGCCCGGTCGATCAATACCTGATATCGAAATACTGCTATCGTCGCCGACTTGCAGCAGGTCGAAAACTGTGGACGGCCTACGCATGGACGGCTCCTGTATTATTCTTATTCTCGTCAGCGAATTGACTTGATCAAAAATTCACTGTGACGCCATTGTCGAGACTTACAGCATTCCGGTCAATGCAAAGCTGCGGCGTAACATGCGTGACAATGGTCAGAATTTCCTGGCGAGATCCGATTCCGCGGCGATTCGACCGAAAGACGCCCAGCCACTCTCCGCTAGCATCTGCTCGAACGTTTCCCGCGCCTTTTCCGTCTCGCCGTTATAGAAGTACCAGTTACCCACACCGTACAGGGCGGAGTCCCCGCCGGCATCCGTGATCCCGGACGTAAGAACGACACCTGTCTCGGCTTCGCCTTTGTACAACAGGCACAACTGGTGATACGCCATACTCTCGATTACATTCATATCCGGGCGTATCGGCTCGAGTGCGGCGATGGCATCTTCCTTGCGACCGAGTAATCGCAGCGTCATGTATTGCCAGTGCGTCGTCGCGACCCGCATATCATCGTTCGGCGATTGCGCGATGGCAGTCTCATAGACGCGCAGCGCGTTCTCGAGGTCACCCTTCAGGTAATACGCCAGACCCAAGTGATACCAAATGTTGGAATGCAGCGTGCTGACAGGTATGCCGGCCGGGTTGGGAGCGCCGTCTGGCTCAACTGTGTCTTCGGTCCCTTCGATCAGCGTGGCAGCGTGCTCAAAATCGGCAATCGCGCGATCGAATTCCCGAATCGAAATATAGCGATGTCCGCGATGGCGATAAAAGCGCGCGTCGTCCGGATGTTTCTCTATACCCTCGGAGAAGACTTTGATTGCACCGCGGTAATCCTGCGTATAGCCAAGCCGGCGACCGTACCAGACGATCGCGTCGGCATCATTCTGATCGCGTTCATATTCTGCTTTCGCCGCGGCCAGGTTTTCCAGCACACTCTCGCCGGGTGGCGATGCTCTAAGTTCTTCGCCCAAAAGAGATATTGCCTGAACGCCATCAGGGACATCAGGCAGTATCGAAGATGCAGGCGATTCTTCTGCCGCAGTCACGGTGGCCGGATCGTTGTCGCCGCCGCACGCAGACAGTAGAAAAACTGCTAAAAGAGCCGAAACATTATTGCCTGTCATCGCCGTTCCTTTTGGTAGTCGCCGATTACCCGATGGTCTCTGCATAAACACGCCGCACGTTGGCGCCCATTATTTTCTCGACGTCGGTGTCGGACAGATTGCGGTCTTTTAGCCCGTCCCAGATGGTTTCCATGCGTCTCGGCCCATTCAGCTCAACCATAAACCAGGGCAGGTCGTCTTCATTCAGATTCGCGCCCTGTTCAGCCCGCAGCTCATCCAGGTATTCAGGCGTCAGGTCGATAAAACGGTGGTCGCGGTCGCTGCCGATACCCACATGATCGATGCCGCAAACCTTGACAGCATGCTGAATGTGATCAAGGTAGTGTTGCAGCGCGCCCTCCCTTAGCCTGGTGATGTGGGGGCGAATTTGATCGATGCCGACCACGCCGCCATTGTCGGCCAGCAACCTGAGATTTTCGTCGGTGGTGTTGCGAATGTTGTCGTGAATGGCCAGGCAGCCTGTGTGCGACACAATAATGGGTACTTTCGAAGTGCGAATCGTGTCGGCCATCGTGGGCATATTCGCGTGCGAACAATCCACCAGCATGTTCGTATCGTTCAACTTTGCAACCAGCTGAATACCGAACTCCGATAAACCGGCGTTCGTTCTTTCCTTGCAACCCGCACCCGCCCAGTTCTGGTAGTTGTAGGTCACCTGTACGGTCCGCAGGCCCAGGCCGTAAAAGGTGTCAACCATATCCAGGTCTTTGCCAAATGGCGTCGAGTTCTGGATGAGATAGAAGACTGCAATCTTGCCTTCACGTTCGGCGCGATCCAGGTCGGCAACACTGCCTGCCTTCAATACCTGTGCCGAGTTGGCCTCGATCCAGGCATCAAAACTGCGAATGCCCTCCAACGCCACGTCGAGTGCCTGTCGCTCGTATGTCTTCGGGTCGCACATGGTCTTGGTGATCGCATTCAAACCGCTGTCGAGCATCTCCTGCAAAAGCGCAGAATCGTAGACTTCCCGAATCTCACCCATTGCATCAAAGACCGTCACAGACTGCGTTGAGGATGCGCCCAATGCAGTGCCCGTCCACGAAGCAGCGCTGAGTGCACCCGCCGCCGCGAATGATTGTTTGATGAAATTTCGTCTGTTGTGCATTTGGAATTCCCCCGCTCTCTATGACGCCTTCCGACCTCAAATTCTAGCAGTAAAACAAAATATCGTTGTAGCCGATCCGCAACCCCGGCGAAAAATGGTGTCAACGCAAGTCAGATTGGCCTGGCCTGGGCCGTTCAAAATTCTCCCTGCATTAGTTCATCACCTCCAGTTGGAGATCAGGAATCAGGGCTACCGATGTCGCCGGAAGCGTGTTGCAACTTTTTGAAACATCTTGTTATCCGCCTGAAACCACCTCAAATCTCACGCTGGCTACCCTGCTGTCCACTATTCAACTATTTGGAGGTAGGGAGTGCGACATCAGACAGGTTTCATCGTTGCCGGCTTCCTGCTGGCGGGTTCATCCGGTCAAGCGGCGGATAACGGGTATGCGAATGCACGCTTGGGCCTGAATTCACTCGGCGACCAAACCGTTAGTTATCCCGATTCAATCACGACATCCGCGGCGTCTGCAGAGTTCGACGGCGGTTTCCTGGCAGGTGGTTCGGTGGGGTATCAGTTTGGAGACAGCTGGCGGCTGGAGGGTGAACTAATCTACCGGACGTCGGAACCTGACCGTATCGACCTTCCGGGCGTCGACGTGTTCACGGAGGGTGATTACTCATCACTGACATTCGGCGCGAACGGATATTATGATTTCAATCTTTTCGGGTCGGACAAGGCGCGAGCTCATGCTGGCGCCGGTATCGCGTGGCTGCAGGCGATTGATACTGATTTCGAACAGAACGGGATTGAGCAATCATTCAGTTCGGATGACCTCGGTTTTCAGCTCATACTTGGTGCACGCTACAACCTTGGCGAGAGATGGACACTCGATGCTGAAGCACGCTACCTGGCGGCGACTGGTATTGATATGACCGGCGAGGATGGCGCAGGCGGCAGCGTTTCTGCTGACTATGACCCTCTCAGCCTTACGGTCGGTTTTGGGTGGCAATTCCAGTGCAGTGCAATAGCCAGCCGGATGCTTAAGCATCCGGCTGGCTATTGGGCCCAGATACGTGACCAGGTACCCGTCAGGGAACGGTTTGCAAAAGAGAACGGCAATAACTCGGTGGGTATCGCTTTCCAGTGCGGGTTGCCGCGCGCGGCAGCCACATGAGTAAAAACGTAAAACGGTTCCTGTCCCATGCGCAGGTCGCTCACGACCAGTTTGTCGGCATCAACTTCTGACTTGAGAAAATCCTGCGAGAACCAGCGCAGGCGTGCTACTGCCCAAACATCGCTCGCCTCAATCAGCGCTTCACCGTCCGATTCATGGGCGGCGAAGCTGATTTCATTATCATTAAGCATTAACGAATCAAACCCTTCGAGATAGCCGTCCTCGGTCAGTACCACGATTCGCCAAAGCAAGGTGTTGAGTGGTGAGGGTGTGATGAAAACGGGCGCATCCCGAAGCTGCATTTTTGCCAGCGTGTCATCGACGTGGCGCGCGACGGTCGTCTGGGCAACCCATGACCAGCCGAGATACAAGGTACTTAGCGCGAGACCGGTCTGCAAAGCGGTCCGACTCCATTTTTCCAGTGGCCGCGATGCCGCGATCACGGTGCCAACGAGCAGTGGCAGCGTATAGGCCGGGTCGATGATGAACATAGTCGCCCACATCGTCGGCGGTGTCGCGAGCGGCCAGAAAAGCTGCGTGCCGTAGGCTGTGTGTGCATCGAGCAGCGGGTGTGTAAGCAACGCCAGGCTAATCGCCGCCAGCCAGGGCAACGGCGATTCCCGTACCGGTGCCCACCAGCGGCGCAGCAGCAGCCACAGAATGACCGAAAATGGTGCGAGTACGAATAGTGAGTGACTAAACCCGCGGTGGTAGGTGAAATTCCTGACGGCGTCGCCATAGTCGATGAAGACATCAAGATCGGGGAGCGTGCCAAGCATTGCTCCCGCGAGGAGCGCCTTGCGTCGATGACCTTCGGGCGCGCAGACGCCTGCCACACTGGCCCCAAGAACTGCCTGACTTAAAGAATCCAACTAACCGCCTATGAGAAACTATCCTGTGGTGAGACTTTAAACGCTATCGCCCGATTGATCGAATTAATGCAATACGCACTGCTGCGTCACCACGTTCAGACTGGTGAGCGCGCAACAGGCGGCTGGCCGCATCCCTTAACTACAGGTATTCTCTATCAAACCACCGCGTTAACCATCATCAAAACGCGGTAGGTATCGAGTGAACGAGTAATTACACGCTTCATTACAGCTGGAGCTTTGAAATGTCTGAACTCGACGACAAAATTATCGTCGGCAGCCAGGAATGGTGCGGATTCCCTGACCTGGGAATACCCGCAATCAAGGCGCGGGTCGATTCCGGTGCTAAAACGTCTTCCATACACGCTTTCAACATTCAGCCATTCAAACGGCACGGCGTAACCTGGGTCAGTTTCGAGATTCATCCGCTGCAGGGTAATCGGCGCACCACGCTCAAGTGCGAGTCGAAGGTGATCGATCGCCGCATGATCAAGAGCTCGAGCGGCAACAAGGAAAAGCGTTATGTGATCAGCACGCCTTTCTCATTGGGTTATCGCGTCTGGCCGATCGAAATGACACTCGCCAATCGTGATTCGATGGGCTATCGCATGCTGCTTGGCAGGCAGGCGATGAACGAACGTATTCTGGTCGATCCATCAGCAGTCTTCTGTCACGGCGAGTTGGCTGAAAAAGAGATCGATCACCTGTATGGAAAAATCGAGAAGACGCACGGCGGTCTGCGCATCGCCGTTCTTGCAAGCGATCCGAAGCTGTACAGCAATCGGCGCCTCGTCGAGGCTGGTGAGGAGCGCGGCCACGACATGATGTTTGTCAACGTACGGCATTGCTACATGAAACTCGACGCGGCTGTTCCCGAGGTACGCTACCGCGGCGGTCGCGTGCTGGATGATCTCGATGCCGTGATTACCCGCATTCGGCCGAGCGCCACATTCTATGGTTGTGCAATGACGCGTCAGTTTGAAAGCATGGGCGTATTCACAATTAATTCATCAAAATCCATTACACAATCGCGAGATAAACTTTACGCGCTGCAAATGTTGATTCAGAGCGGACTGGAAGTGCCGGTCACGGGCTACGCTAACTCGCCTATGGATACGAACGACCTGATCGACATGGTCGGTGGTGCGCCGCTGATCGTTAAACTACTTGAGGGATCGCAAGGGCGCGGTGTCGTAATGGCCGAAACACGTAAGGCAGCGGAAAGCGTCATCAACGCATTCAAGGCGCTGCGTGCAAACCTCCTCGTGCAGGAGTTCATAAAAGAGGCCCAGGGTAAAGATCTGCGCTGCTTCGTGATCGACGGTAAAGTCGTTGCTTCTATGGAGCGTCAGGCAGCACCCGGGGAGTTTCGGGCGAACCTGCACCAGGGCGGAAAGGCCTACGTGGCGCGGATAACCAAGGAAGAACGGCGGCTTGCATTGCGAGCTGCAAGGACACTGGGCCTCAAGGTCGCCGGAGTGGATATCATCCGCTCGCAAAAAGGCCCGCTATTGCTGGAGGTCAATTCATCGCCGGGTCTGGAGGGGATAGAGAGGGCGACCGGCAAGGACATCGCGGGGACAATAATATCTTCGGTGGAAAAACACCTGGGCTGGAAACAGGAAGAAGTGAGTCTCGCGGATGTCGGCAAGCCGCGTTTGGCTTCGTAGTATTTAAGGGGGATGAGCGTGTCGATTCGGCGACTGTGGACGAGCCTTTGTCTCCTGCTTGCGGCATCTCCCGGGTTCAGTGACGTTACCGGCGCCTATCTCGGTGACCTGTCATGGCCCGAAGCCGAGGCGAGAATCCAGCAAGTACCGATCGTCGTGATCCCGTTTGCTGCTGGTGCGAAAGAGCATGGTGCACATTTGCCAATGAACGCCGACCAGGTCGTGATGGAGTACCTGGCCGACGCAGCGGTGTCTGCTACGGACGTACTCATCGCTCCCCCGATACTGCATGGGTGGTTTCCCGCTTTTCGCGGCTTCTCGGGAACCGAGGTTAAGGAGCCACGAGTCTTCGAGGAGTACCTGTACCAGGTAGCACTATCCCTGACACAGCAGGGTGCAAACCGAATCGTTTTCCTGAACACCGGCATAAGCAATGCAACCGGCCTGCCGATCGCAATCGTCGCGCGGGAAATTCGCGTTCAAACCGGCGTACCGACGCTGGTCATTTCCTGGAACGATCTGGAAACTGTTGAGATGGAGGCATTCACCGAACAGCGCGAGGGCGGACACGGCGATGAGATCGAAACCTCGATCAACCTGTTTTTGCAGCCAGACAAGGTCAACATGGATCTCGCGGTGCGCGATTACGGTAATCGGCCGGAAAAAGACTATCCGGGTTACGAACCGGGTCTATTCTCAAGAGATCCTCTTGATCCTCGCTACTCAGAGAGCGGTATTTATGGCGATGCCACGCTTGCCACTGCGGAGAAAGGGGAGCGCGCACTCGCAATCATGGTTGCCGAATGGTTACGCGCACTGAATGGATTCGCCGCAGTGCCAACCCGGCGCACGGACTAGGGCCTTGACGGGCTTCTGCAAATCTCCCGGCCTGATCGCCACCTGCACACCGCAATTAAACCGAAAAACGAGCCGGCGACCACTAAATTCTACCTGATTTGTGACCACCGCCCGGACGGCCGTCGAATAAGGTGATGAAATGGCGTCAGATTCGGAGTTCCGCGCATGTTATTTATCCCTTACAAATTCGATCTCAGCCTCAATCGAGTTCCGTATCTGACGATCCTGATATGCCTCGTCTGCATTGGTATCTATTCACAGCAGTATGCCAATGAAGCGGATTTCCAGAAGCGCACGATTTACTACTGCAGTACAAGCCTGTCGAATGTCGAAACCATGGCGATGGAAAAGACCTTTGGCGACGCATCGCCGCAGACCTGTAGTCAGCTGATGTTCGAACTGGCAGTTTCCAGCAAGCCCGAAGTCCTGATCAACGAGTATGCTGCCGAGAGTGAAAAGTTTGCCGGATTCAGCGAGGCGGACAGCAAGATATTCATTGAAGATTTCCTGCTCGACAGGTATCAGGGCTACCAGCGATCCGTGCCTGCGCTGCAGACAAAGGAACTCTGGTATGTGCCGGAGAGCTGGGACCCTGTGACGATGGTGACTTCGACATTTTCTCATGGCAGCTGGGATCACCTGATTGGAAATCTCGTGTTCTTCTATGCATTCGCTGCCGCCGTTGAGTTAATTATTGGGACATTTGGGTTTCTCAGCGTGATTCTGGCCATGGCGTTTGGCACCAACGTCGCTTATTCGCTGGCAATGATCTCCGTCACGGATCCACTCCCAACGGTCGGCCTGTCTGGTGTCGTCATGGGCATGATTGCAATGCTGACGTTCTTCCTGCCAACGGCCAAGATTCGATGCTTCTACTGGTTCATCATCAAGATTGGCACGGTCGCTGTATCCGCCTGGTTTCTCGCACTCATCTTTATAGGCCTCGATGTGCACACCTTGTTGACGCAGGACGAGATGGGCGGGATAAACCTGGTTGCACATGTCAGTGGCGCATTTCTTGGCTTCGCCCTGGGCGCGATTTTCTTCCGCGGTCACAAACGAGCCATTGTCATCGATCGTTGACAGGCGTCTCGCCTGAGTTGCTCGGCGTGAGGGAAAGACGAGGCGGAGAGATTCGACTATCTGCATTAGAATGCTGGTTGCAAGCCTCGTTCAATTCCAAAAGGGATAGCAATGGCTGTCAGGCCAATTCTTCGACTCGGTGACCCGGTGCTCCGGCAGCGCTCCATGGAGGTTGCCGAAGTGGATACACCGGAACTCCATGAACTGATTGCGGACATGTTTGCAACGATGGAGGCAGCAGATGGCGCCGGGCTGGCTGCAATTCAGATCGGCGTGCCGTTGCGCATCATGATCTTCGGCTTCGAGGCTAACGCGCGTTATCCGGATGTCGAGCCGATACCCATCACCGTGCTGATCAATCCTGAATACACGGTGTTGGATGAGGAGAAGACCGGGGGTTGGGAAGGGTGCCTGAGCGTTCCGGGGATGCGCGGATTCGTGCGGCGATATTCCCGTATTCGCTACTCCGGCGCGGATCAGTTCGGGAACAGAATCTCACGAGAAGCGGACGAATTTCATGCGCGGGTCTTCCAGCATGAATTCGATCACCTGGAAGGCGTGCTGTATCCCGATCTAATCGATGACCCGCTGAAATTCGGCTTCCATGACGAACTGGCGGCCAGCGGTATTCTCTGAGCATTTATGGTCATTTCCTCGCAGTAGTGCGCTGCCGGGGCCAGGTTCTTGAGCAGTTGGGTAATTAGAACCGAACTCTGCTGGCCGCGCGGCAAAAGCGTGCGCTTGATCAAGTATGCGCGGGCACCTGTTTGACACAATGTGCTCCAAACACCAGCAAAGACAACGAATAAATGAGCTCTCCGGTTATCTACATATTGGTCGCCCTCACTTTGATCAGTGCTGTGATATCGCTGACCTTTTTGCTGGCCTGGAGAACGCTCGGCGAGAAACCCTACACGCTCAGCTGGTCAATTGCGTTCCTGGCCGCCACATTTCACTGGGCGCTTACGCTTATGCCAAACTGGTTTCCGAGCGTCGAATCCTACTGGCTCTCGATTACTGCGCTCAGCATGGTAATGATAACGCTCGGGCTGCGCGGTCATTGCCAGAGAACTGGATTCAGGAAACTGCCACAGAACCTCTGGCCCTGGTCAGCCGGACTCTACCTGGTCATTGTCTGGACGACGATCATTGAACCACACGTTGGCATTAGTACGTCACTGGTTCCGGGAGTCGCGGCAATCACATTGTTTCTCTCTGCAGCGATGATCATGCGGCATCGTGAAGTATCACGGCCAGCCGAAATCGCAACAGCGGTCACTATGGTCATATTCGGGATAGCGCAGCTGACAGCCTCCGGAATTGCACTCATGCAGGGCGCCGTCGTCGACGTGTTCCTGCGCGAGATATACACGCACGTCAGTTTCATGTCGATGCCGGCGGGCTATACAGGAATGGCAATCTTCGTGCTCTTTATGGTCGCTTCAGATCTATCGGAAGAGATGAAGGAGCTGGCCGTTAGTGATCAGTTAACCGGGCTTCTCAACCGACGCGGATTCGGTGAACATGCCGCGACTGCGTACGCTGCTGCGAAAAGATCAGGTCGACCCGTCTCGGTGATCATGACCGACATTGATCGCTTCAAACAGATCAATGATGACTTCGGCCATTCTGCCGGTGACATAGCACTGTGCCACTTCGCGGCTTTTCTGCGGGTTAACAGGCGCGAGGATGACGTTACCGCGCGTGTGGGCGGTGAGGAGTTCGCGCTCATTCTGTCAGGCGCGGATCTTGCCGAAGCGGTGCAAATTGCCGATGAGCTTTGCGATCGAATCCAGATGACGCCCGTTGATCTGGATGGAAGGCAGCTGGTTATGACGGCAAGTTTTGGTGTAGCAACCCTCTCGGATAAGGATACCGGCCTGGCTGATGTTGTCCTGAGGGCGGATCGCGCGCTATACCGGTCGAAGAGAGAAGGTCGCAATCGAATCGATCTCGAGTCATCGCAAATGATGCTCACGCTCGACGGCTCGCTCAAACCCCTGTCAGCCTGACGAATTCCTGGTATCGGCCGTACTATTTCGGGGGATTTTCTCTGCACATCCTGTAGAATCCGCGTCACAAATTCACTTCAAACCACAGGAAATCAGGGGATATCGTGAGCAACGCAGAACAACTTGAAAAAATCAGGTCCGCACCCGGGTTCATTGCAGCGCTTGACCAAAGCGGTGGCAGTACGCCAAAAGCGCTTGGCCTTTACGGGGTAACACCGGATGCATGGTCCAGCGAAGAAGAAATGTTCGATGTGGTGCACCAGATGCGCACACGGATAATGACTTGCCCCACGTTCGGCGGCGACCGGATCCTCGGTGCGATTCTTTTCGAGAATACGATGGACCGCGAAGTTGAAGGCCAACCTACATCGTCTTATCTTTGGAACGTCAAGAATATCGTTCCGTTTCTCAAGGTAGATAAAGGACTGGCGGAAGAGGTCGATGGTGTGCAGCTAATGAATCCTATTCCGGGCTTGGATGCTTTGCTCAACAAAGCAAAAGCAGCCGGAATATTTGGCACCAAGATGCGCTCAGTCATCAAACACGCGAATGCCGAAGGAATCGCTGCAATTGTTGACCAGCAGTTTGAAGTCGGACGACAGATCGTCGCGGCCGGCCTGGTGCCGATCATCGAGCCCGAGGTGGATATTCATTGTCCGGAGAAGGCGGCTGCGGAGGATTTGTTGCACGATGCCATCATGAAACAGCTAAACAGCCTCGGGCCTGACGAGATCGTGATGCTGAAACTGACCCTGCCGGAGAAAGACAACCTCTATGCAGACTGCGTAGCGCATCCGAATGTTGCGCGGGTGGTGGCTTTGTCGGGTGGGTACTCCCGCGACGAGGCGAACGAACGCTTGTCGCGACAGAATGGCATGGTGGCGAGTTTCTCGCGCGCCCTGTCGGAGGGCTTAAGTGCACAGCAGTCCGACGATGAGTTCGAAAGCACGCTGGATGCGTCGCTAACCAGCATTTGCGCAGCGTCCGCGACTTAGAGCAGGTCAGTTAGATAAGGAAGCCGGTCAGCGGTTCTAACCACTGCCCGGCTTTTTTATGCCTGAAATCGAACCAGCACGGATTGCAATCCATTACCTGACATTTCCGTTGCCTATTAAAAGGCTCTCACAGATAATCCCGCCAGACTTAGCGGAGGCGAATGCATGAAGATCGGTGTTCCGAAGGAGATTTATGCCGGCGAGCGTCGCGTAGCGACGACCCCGGATGTGGTTACGCAGCTCAAAAAGCTGGGTTTTGACGTTGCAATTGAAGCCGGTGCTGGCAGCGCTGCGAGTTATACCGATGCTGCCTACGAGGCGGCCGGTTGCGAAATCGTCAGGAAAGCCGCCGATATCTGGAAGCAGTCCGATATCGTTCTGAAGGTTCGTGCACCCGACAAGAAAGAAGCGCAGTTGTTGCGATCCGGTCAGACGCTGATCAGCTTTCTCTGGCCCGCACAAAATCCCGATATGCTGGAGGATCTGACGAAACGCGGCATCACTGCCATGGCGATGGACAGTATTCCGAGAATTTCGCGTGCGCAGAAGATGGATGCCCTGAGTTCCATGGCCAATATAGGCGGCTATCGGGCGGTCATTGAGGCCGCGCAACACTTTGGCCGATTCTTCACCGGGCAAATAACGGCAGCAGGCAAAGTGCCGCCGGCCAAAGTGCTGGTCATCGGCGCCGGTGTGGCTGGTCTCGCGGCTATCGGTGCCGCCAAGAGTATGGGCGCAATCGTTCGCTCGTTCGATACCCGGCCGGAAGTGCAAGAGCAGGTTGAGAGCATGGATGCCGAATTCCTCCTGCTCGATTTCGATGACGAGGATGGATCGGGCGAGGGCGGTTACGCCAAGACGATGAGCGACGAGTTCATCAAAGCCGAAATGGCGCTGTTTGCAGAGCAGGCCAAAGAGGTCGACATCATCATCACGACAGCATTGATTCCCGGCAAGCCGGCGCCGAAACTCATCACGGCTGACATGGTTCGATCGATGAAGGAAGGCAGCGTGGTGGTCGATCTGGCTGCGGAGCAGGGCGGCAACTGCGAGTTGACTGAACGCGACCAGGTGGTTGTTCGCGACGGCGTATCCATCATTGGTTACACGGACCTGCCAAGCAGGCTGGCCGCACAGTCGAGTCAGCTGTATGGAACGAACCTCCGTCACCTGCTTACCGAGCTGACGCCCGGGAAAAATGGCGAGATCGTCGTCAATATGGAAGACGAAGTCATTCGCGGCGCAACCGTATGCACAGGCGGCGAAACGACATGGCCACCGCCGGCGCCGAAGCTCTCCGCCGCCCCAAAAAAAGCCGAACCGGCACCTGCGCCTCCTCCTGTCATTGAAGAGAAAAAATCTGCGGCGGGGCCGTTCATTGCGGCAGCCGTCGGCGGACTTGCACTGCTTGGCCTGGGTGCGGTTGCACCGCCGTCATTCATGGCGCATTTCACGGTTTTCGTGCTCGCCTGTTTTATCGGCTACATGGTGATCTGGAATGTGTCTCCAGCACTGCATACGCCGCTGATGAGCGTGACAAACGCTATTTCGAGCATCATCGTCATTGGCGCGCTGATACAGATCAGTTCGGCGGACAGCACGATCAAATGGATTGCCGTCTTTACCCTGTTAATCACGAGCATCAACATCGCGGGCGGCTTCGCCGTCACGCGCCGCATGCTCGAAATGTTCCGCAAGTGAGGTCGTCATGATTAACGCTGGTATCGTTACCGTGTCGTACATCGCTGCGACGATTCTCTTTATCCTGGCATTAGGTGGCCTGTCCAATCAGGAAACCGCGCGTCGCGGCAACTGGTACGGCATCATCGGCATGACCATTGCGCTGCTGGCGACTGTGCTGGGTGTGGTTACCCAGAACTACGTCGAGCTCATGGCTGCATTGGTCGTTGGTGGAAGCATCGGGTTGCTGCTTGCCAAGCGTGTGCAGATGACCGAGATGCCCGAGTTGGTTGCGATCCTCCACAGCCTGGTCGGCCTGGCTGCGGTGCTGGTCGGCTATGCGAACTTCATGGATCCATCGGTGCACTTCACGGGCGTCGAACTCACCATTCACGACATCGAAACCTATCTCGGTATTCTTATCGGCGCGGTAACGTTCTCGGGCTCGATAATCGCATTCGGCAAGTTGTCTGGCCGCATCGGCGGCAAACCGCTGACATTGCCCGGACGACACCTGTTTAACCTCGGGCTGCTGCTCGCGACCATCTGGTTCGGGCGTGAATTCGTCATCCAGTCGGCGGCTGGCGGTGGTCTGACCCCGTTGCTGATCATGACGGGTATCGCGTTGCTCTTTGGTATTCACATGGTGATGGCAATCGGTGGTGCTGACATGCCGGTCGTTGTATCCATGCTGAACAGCTACTCGGGGTGGGCCGCCTCGGCGACAGGCTTCATGCTGAACAATGACCTGCTGATTGTGACGGGAGCGCTGGTCGGCTCCAGCGGTGCGATCCTGAGCTACATCATGTGTCGCGCGATGAATCGAAAATTCTTCGCGGTGATTGCGGGTGGATTTGGTACTGGCGGCGGTACTGTCAGTGCGGATGTCAGCGGCGAGGATCAGGGTGAGGTGATTCCGATCAGCCCAGACGAAACAGCCGAACTCCTTGCCAATGCCAAAGAGGTGATGATTATTCCCGGATACGGAATGGCCGTTGCCCAGGCCCAGCACATCGTCTACGAGATAACGTCTACGCTGCGGGCAAAAGGTGTGAATGTGCGCTTCGGCATTCACCCGGTTGCCGGCCGTATGCCGGGCCACATGAACGTGTTGCTCGCCGAGGCGAGAGTCCCTTACGACATCGTTTTCGAAATGGACGAGATCAATGAGGACTTTCCGAACGTGGACGTCTCGGTCGTCATCGGTGCTAACGACATTGTGAATCCGTCGGCGCTGGATGAGCCGGACAGTCCGATCGCGGGCATGCCGGTACTCGAGTGCTGGAAAGGAACGACGTCGATCGTGCTGAAACGCAGTATGGCTACGGGTTATGCAGGCGTTCAGAATCCGCTCTTTTTCAAGGAAAACACGCGGATGCTGTTCGGCGACGCGAAGGACACGCTGGATGCGGTCTTCAAGGCCCTCTAAAAAACCGGGGTCGAACCGCAGTTTCTGAAAACTGCGGTTCGACCCCGGTTTATTCATTAATCTGGCTCTAGGCGTTTTCCAGTATTCAGCCAACGGTGTAATCAGCCGAGAATGGGTCATCGTTTCGGAGGTTTGAGCCTTGAAGACACTCAGATTATCGTTGTTGACACCGTTATTTCTGCTCGCGTGCGCTACGGAAGCGCCTTTCGATCCACTCAGGGATTATGAGCAGGTCGATGCGACGACAATCCTGGATGCGCCGACGCCAGTCAATGTTGCGCCGGAAAACGCCGAGTCAGTCGCACGTGGTGAGTACCTCGTTGAACTGCTTGGGTGCGGTGCCTGCCACACGGACGGCGCACTGATCGGCGAGCCGGACATGGGCAGGTCGCTGGCGGGCTCGAGAATCGGCATCGCCTACACGAATCCACTTGAGAACCGGAACCCGGGTGTCGTCTTTGCGCCAAACATTACGCCCGATCGGGATACGGGAATCGGACGCTGGACGGACAATGAAATTGCGGAAGCCGTACGGGCCGGCCTGGGACGACACGGGCCGCGCCGGATACTTGTCATGCCGTGGCAGGGTTACGCAAAAATTTCAGACGACGATGTTTGGGCCATTGTCGGCTATCTGCGCAGTCTGGAGCCGATCGAGAACCTGGTGCCTGCAGACGTGCCCGAGGGCAGGAGGTCGGATAGTCCATACGTGCATTTTGGTGTTTACAGAAGTCGCGAGCTTGGGCCCGGCTAGGCGAGAATCCTGACAAGCAGCGACTGTTAACCGACAAGCGCTGAGATCAATAGCTGCCCAGCATGTTATCGATCGGTTCCGGGCTGCGCGTAATCCTCAGGCATGCTGAATACCAGCGATCCGATCGACTTGAAATCGCCGCGTGAAAATCAGCCTGGCTCGGCAGGCCCGCGCTCTTGATAACTGCCACCATCAGAACTTTGATGCCCCGGCATCAAATTTGGTTAGCTTCGGATAGAGAATAGGTGTTTGTACCTGCAATGCTTGCGAATACTGCGCATAGTTGAATACGATGGTCGACCCTACTATGCATTGCCCGATCATCAGGAGTATACCGACCATGAGGAAAACCGAGAGCCACCCTGTCGCTGGCTGGATTCGCGTCAGGAAGGCGCTGATTTTGTGCGTCTCCGCCACGATACTGGCGTCATGCGGCTCCCTGCCTCAGATTGGTACCGACGTAGCGTATTGCAGCAATGTCAATCTTGAGCGCATTAAGACCTTCCGGGTCGAGTTCGCGGATACACCGGAGTTCCTCAAACCGATGTTGCGTGACGAGGCAAGCATCGCGCTGAGTGCGAAAGGCCTCGATTATGTCGAGGGCGATGCGCACGCGATCTTGGCGATGACGTATGTCAACCGAACACTCCAGTCAGGTGAAGCAGCGCGAGATGAAGCCTGGGAAACGATTGCCCCGGGCGGCGGCGTACGTTTCATAGCAGAGGTGAAACTGGAAATGAAGGACGCTGTCTCCCGCGAGATGATATGGGCCGGCTCCATGGCAAGAGTCCATAACGTGTACGAAGGATCCTACATGCATGAAGCGCCCGCCCGCGCGGCTATGCGCAACGCATTTCTCGAAATGTTCGCTGATTTCCCTGACGCGTATGGCGACGCCTGCAACTGAGCAATAAATGGGGACATTCTGCTTTAGGGGACGAAGCCAGCCTCGTCCCCTAAAGCAGAATGTCCCCAATCGCGTGCTACGATCCGCAATCGGTCCAGAGGACGTGCGGGAGATTTTCGGGGGATGGTTCAGCCAGATTTAGGGCAGGAGTTCCGCGCCGAGCTGGATGGCCTGGTACAGCAGCTTGCCAATATTCTGCCGGACGTCATTAAACGTACGGACGATCGTCCTGCGTCGCAGCCACAAGCCAAAGCCGTATTGTCGAACTTCAGGGAGCCACTGCCTCTGCAGGGCTGCGGCGCCCAAAAGGCGATCGAGCGCCTGCTCGAACTCAATGAAACGGCAGGCGGGAATACGTCTGGCCCCAGGTGTTTTCATTTTGTGATCGGAGGCAGCACCCCCGCGGCACTGGCCGCCGATCTGCTGGCCACAGCCTACGACGCGATCACCTACACCTGGGTCCTGTCGCCTGCCGGCGTCGAGATGGAGATGCAGGCCCTCGACTGGCTGAAGGAGATATTCGAATTACCGCAAGAATGGTCTGGCGTAATGGTAACGGGCGCGACTATGGCGAACTTCGTCTGTCTCGCCGCGGGACGCCAGTGGTGGGGTGAGCAACATGGCCTCGATGTTTCAGAGACCGGGCTCGCCGGAGCGCCGCAGATGCCGGTCCTGACATCCGGGTTCGTGCATGCCAGCACATTGAAGGTGCTTGCGGTGCAGGGCATAGGGCGCGGCAACATTCAGCAATTCACGCTCGACGACTTCGGTCGCCTGGATCTGGATGCATTTGCTGCCGGACTCGATGCGTTAGCCGGCCAGCCAGCCCTGGTGATCGTCAATGCCGGGGAGGTCAATGCCGGTGAATTCGATCCGGTGAAGGAGATGATCGGCCTGGCGCGACAGCACAATTGCTGGATACACGTCGATGGCGCTTTCGGGCTGTTCGCAAAGGCTTCACCGCGGACCGCGCATTTTGTCGAAGGCATCGAGAACGCGGATTCCGCGACGGTCGATGGCCATAAATGGCTCAACGTTCCCTATGATTCCGGTTACGCATTCGTGCGCGACTACGGGCTTATGGCACGGGCATTTCGCTATTCCGCCGACTACCTGCCGGACGAAAACAGTGACCGCCCGACGTTCGGAGCAATCGGACCAGAAAGTTCACGGCGCGCGCGCAGCTTCGCCGTCTGGGCAACGCTCAAAGCCTATGGCCGCGAAGGGCAGCAGCGCATTGTGGAGCATTGTCTCGATATCGCCGCTCACTTCGCTGACCGTGTCCGAAAGACCGATGGGCTCGAGTTGTTGAACGATCCGCAATTGAATATTGTTGCCTTTCGTTACAATCCCGGCGGGATGAGCGATCAGCAACTGGATAAACTAAACGAGAAACTGGGAGACGCGGTTCTCGCCGATGGCCGGTTTCTGGTGGGTACATCAAAAATGGGCGCACGCACTATTTTCAGGCCGGCGTTTTCCAACTGGCGCACACGACAGCAAGATGTTGATGAGTTCGCCGATGTGATCCTGGAGCTTGCAAACCAGTAGGCAATTAGCACATATTCCAGTTGGCGAACGAACAATAATCCAGGGGTAGGGTAATGAAGAAGATTTTGGTTTCTCTTTTGTTGGCTTCATGCGCATCGATGCCAACGCACGCGGACTGGGTGCTTGACAGTGACGCATCAACCCTCAGTTTTATCTCCACCAAGGCGGTCAACATTGCCGAGGTTCACAGCTTCGCCATGCTGGAAGGTACGGTAGACGATGACGGCGCAGTCCGCATCTCGGTTGACCTGGCCAGCGTCAATACCGGCATCGAAATTCGCGATGAGCGCATGCGGGAAATGTTGTTCGAAACCGGATCATTCTCCCGCGCCACGCTGACAGCGACGGTCGACACCGCAATGCTCAATGGCCTCTCGGTTGGCGAATCGCATTCGGCCGCCATTGAAGGGCAGCTGGCACTTCACGGCCAAACCGTTCCGCTGACATTCGAGGTTGTCGTTACCCGGACCGGCGAATCGGGATTGCTGGTAGCAAGCAGGAAGCCAGTCGTCGTTAATGCGCCGTTGTTCGGGCTCGCGGAGGGTGTGGAACGCTTGCGCGAAGTAGCCGGTCTGCCAAGTATCAGCGCCGCTGTTCCCGTATCTTTCGTCCTCGCATTCGATTCCGACTAGCGCCGAAGCCAGGACGGCCTGTGCAGCTTTAAAGTCCGGGCCACCTGCTTCAGGTCACCGGAAATACAACATTGCATTGACCCGTACCGGAACTGGGGAAGTAGTCGGTAAGGATCTCCCCTGCGCCGGAATAGTCGTTCCACCCAAGCAGCCCGAAAAGCATCGCGGTATCGTGCATGTGTCCCTCGCCGCTGCAGTCGTCCGCGTATTGCGGCAGCATCTGCAGGAATTCCTGGATCTCTCCCTGCTTCCACATGTCCAGCACCATCAGGTCAGTTTTTTCGTTAAACGGGCTTGAGTTCCTGAACAGGTAGTCGTCGACAACCTGGTTCGGCGCAATACGATGCGACAAGGAGCCGCTGGCGAGAAACGCCACTTTTTTATCCGCTGCCTCGATCGCGCTCCTGACAGCTTCCCCCATCACTCTGGATTCGTCGAGCGCGGCGTCATATATCCATGCTGCAATCGATACGATCTTCATGTTCGAATCGATATTCATGAAGCGCAACGGCACCAGTGTGCCGTATTGAAGACCAAGCGACGGGACATCGGTGTGGCATCTCGTGAAGGTGCCACGCCGGGTGGCTTCCTCTGCTATTGCATTGCCAAGTGTTGCGTCGCCGACATAGCGATATTCGAGATTGCGAATAAAGTGCGGAAATTCCGTACTCGTATAGACACCGGAGCAATCGGTATTGGCATTGATGTGATAGCCGGCGTTAACCAGCCAGTGAGTGTCAGCGATAACAACCGTGTCCACCTCAAGGGCACGAAGCCGGTCACCGATCTTCGCGAGGCCGTCGATCGCCGCTTGACGGCATCCCTTATTTGGGCCATCCAGTTCGGATATGAACATCGAGGGGACGTGCGTTATTTTGGCTGCCAGTGCGAGTTCGCCCATGGTCCGGTCCGGAATTATCGATCCGCAAAGTATTAAAGGGCGTCGCAGATGCGTCTATCAGTATCTTCAACGATAACCGGATACTTAAGATCGCTATACGAGACATCGGGGCCAGTAATCGGGCCAGTAATCGGACCGGTGGTGGCCGATGACCCGGCAGGTTTGTTATCTTTCGTTGACCGCTTCTTTAAGAATTCCAAGAGACTCAAGTCGATGACCAAGAAATCCGACATAGAACAGCACGGCATAAGCCGCCGGGCATTCCTCGGTACAGGCGCAGCGGCCGGTGCCGCGACAATCCTGCCAAAAGGCGCTGCGAGTGCCCCGCAGTCGACACCGGGCAATAGCGTCCCTGTCTCCCTGCCACCGACGCCGGAGCAGATGGCACGGGAGGTAGGTGACGCGCGACCACCAACCACGTTTCGCGCAGCGCAGCGCCCGGGTTCCGACCTGATCGTGCAGGTGCTCAGGGACCTCGAGATCGAGTATGTCGCGTCAAACCCGGGCTCGAGCTTTGAGGGGCTGCAGGAATCGATCATCAACTACGGCGAGATTCCCAACGTGATGCCTGAGTTCATTTCGGCGATGCACGAGGAATCGGCCGTCGACATGGCGCATGGCTACGGCAAATCCGAGGGTAAACCAATCTGTGCGCTGGTACAGGGCACCATCGGGTTGCAGCATAGCGCGATGGCGATTTACCAGGCCTATCACGGACGCGCGCCGATGGTCATTCTCGTCGGCCGTGACGACAAGCATTTCCTGCAGGCGCATACCGCGGATGACGTTGCCGGAATAGTAAGACCGTTTACCAAATGGGATGCGCATCCGGCGACGCTTGAAGAGGCGCTTCCGGCGATTCACGAAGCCTACCGGCAGGCGGTGACGCCACCGTGTGCGCCAACTGTAGTCATCCTGGATACCGAGGTGCAGAAGGAAGAGGCCGGAGACCTGCAGGTGCCCGCGTACAGGCCACCGGTAATTCCAACGATTACCGACAGCCAGGCAGATGAGATCGCGAGGGGCCTGCTGGGCGCGAAGAATCCACGTTTGTCCGTTGGCCGCTTCAGGACGCCGGAGGGCATTCGACTCTCGGTCGAGCTTGCCGATCTTGTTGGCGCCTCTGTGGAGACACGCTCCCACCAGGGCCCCATGAGTTTCCCCCAGCGACATCCGCTCGTCGGACCGGGCGCCGACACCGAATACGATTACGTGCTTGGCCTCGAAGCAAGCGGTGCCCAGGCTTCTCTGAACGGCCCCCATCTGCGAACGCTGACCGAACGGGATTTAACCCGCATCAATTTTGGTGGTATTCGACCGCCGGTGCGCCCGCGACGAGACGAGAGTGGCGCAATGGACCTGATGGCTGACGCCGAGGCGAGCCTGCCGCTGATTATTTCTGCTGCGCGACGACGGGCAACCGGCGGTGCCCGGAAAGCGGTTCAGCAACGCGCTGCCCGACATACGAAAGTCAATCACGAAGCGCGCATAGTCGCACTCAAAGAGGCGCTGGAAAAGAAACGCGAGGGTTGGGATGCCAGCCCTGTCAGCACGGCACGGATATATGCGGAGCTTTGGCCACTGATCAAAGACCTCGACTGGTGTATCGGCGGACCAACCCGGTTTTCCGGCATGCATCACATGGACCTTTGGGATCATGACAAACCTTATAGTTATCTTGGGGGTCATCCTGCGGCGGCGCTGGGCTATGGACTTGGCGCGGCGACCGGTGCTGCACTGGCCGCGCGGGACCGGGACCGGATCGTCATCAATGTTCAAACCGACGGCGATTTCAATTACACGCCAGGCGCGCTTTGGACCGCTGCCCATCACAATCTGCCAATGCTGACGATCATGCACAACAATCGTGCCTGGCATATGGAGCTGATGTACGTGCAATACATGGCCGGTGTCCGCGGCCGGGGCACTGACCGGGCGCACATTGGAACGACGCTGCGAGACCCCTACATTGACTACGCCAAGCTGGCGCAAGGATACGGGGTAAAAGCCGAAGGCCCGATACATGACCCGACCCAGCTTGCCGCCGCATTCTCGCGCGGCGTCGAGGCGGTGAAAAACGGCGAGCCGTACCTGATCGACGTAATTACGCAACCGAGATAGAGACTGCAATGAAGAAAATTGGAAACAAAGCGGCAGTAATCCTGATCAGTTTCGGTGCGTTGCTGACGACGGCTGGCGCCCAGGTTGAATTCGGGCCAATTTCGGGTAACGCTGAGAATGGCGCGCAGCTTTATTACGACCACGGCTGTTATGGATGTCACGGATTTGGCGGGATCGGTCGCAAGAATCTTGCCAACGACGTTAGCGGCATCATGTTCAGTGAGGAAGTATTTCTGGCCTATCTTCGAGCAAGGTCAGATATGAACCCGCTTTTCCCGACGCAGAATATGCCCAACTATCCGGCAAATAGTCTTTCCGACGACAAGGCCAGGGATATTTACGCTTACATTCGGACCTTTAAGGATGATCCACCCGCTGTTGAGGACATCCCCGCGCTGAAAGCGATTCTGGACGCCGCGCAACAAGACCAATAGACCCGCCGCGACCGGCCCGGAAGATATTCTGTCGACTATGCGGCAAATATCAGCCACCATCTTAAGGCTCGCAAGCAGCCTGGACATGGGATTGAGATCAATATGAACAAGAGAGAATTCCTGAAGCTTTCCGGCGCAATCGGAGTCGCCACCGCGGTCGGACAGACAGCCCTGGCACAGAATCCCGGAGGCCTGACAGACATTACGGCAGACGCCAGGCCAATTACGGTCGCGGAACGCCTGGCCAGGGTTGCAAAGGCACAACGGCTGATGCGCGAAGCCGGCGTCGATGCGTTGCTGCTTGAGGCAGGCTCGGCCCTGGTTTACTTCACGGGCGTTCGCTGGTGGAGGTCAGAGAGATTTACCGGTGCTGTCATTCCCGCAGAGGGCGACCTGGCCTTCGTTACACCTTACTTCGAAGAGCCGTCGGTGAGAGAAAGCATGACCTTCGGTGAAGACGTGCGCGTCTGGCACGAACATGAGAACCCGTTCGATCTCGTCGCAGGCATTCTTGCCGACCGGGGATTGAAAGACGGAACCATTGGCGTCGAAGAAACGGTCCGCCACTTCATTGTCGACGGCGTGCAGAAGTCAGCTCCGTCATTCAGGATTGAAAGTGGGAAGCATATTGCTCGCGGCTGCAGAATGTACAAATCGGCCGCCGAGATTGCCTTGATGCAGAAAGCAAATGACGTGACGATCGCCGCGTATCGACACGTATACGAAAACATTGATATGCAGATGCGGCCGTCCGATATCTCGGCACTAATGAACCAGGCAACACGAGCGCTCGGTGGCCAACCGCAGTTTGCCAGCGTACTTCTGAATGAAGCCAGCGCGTATCCGCATGGCACTGATCAGCCACAAACGCCAAAGGAAGGTGGAATAATTCTGATGGATTGCGGCTGTGCCGTGCATGATTATGAATCGGATATTTCCCGAACCTGGGTGTTCGGCGAAGCGTCAAAGAAGCAGCAGGATGTCTGGAATACAGTCAAACGAGGCCAGGCGCTGGCAATGGAGACTGCGACGATTGGCACGCCGGCAGGCAAAGTCGATGATGTTGTCCGGCGGTACTATGCCAGCAAAGGCTATGGGCCTGACTATCAGACTCCGGGGCTCTCACACAGACTCGGTCACGGCATCGGCATGGACGGCCATGAGCCGGTCAATTTTGTCCGCGGCGAAATGACGCCTTTGCAGGCCGGCATGTGTTTCTCGAACGAACCGGGCATCTATATTTATGACGAATTCGGCGTCCGTCTCGAGGACTGCCTGTACATGACCAGTGATGGCCCGCGCCTCTTCACGGCACTTTCTCCTTCCATCGACAGGCCGTTCGGTTAAACGAACAAACACAACGACTACCGGAATTTTTATATGAGTCTCGTCACTACAGAGCGGCACGGCGACACCGCCGTCATTATTGTCGATAACCCCCCCGTCAACGCACTCTCACACGGCGTTCGCGACGGTTTGCTCACCCAGGTTGTTGCGGCGGACGAAGATAAAGATTGCAAAGCGATTGTCATCCGGTGCGCGGGCCGCACTTTTATAGCCGGTGCTGATATCAAGGAATTCGGCAAGCCGCCGCAGGAACCGTTTCTTCCGGACGTTGTTGCGAGAATCGAGAAATGCAGGAAGCCGGTGATAGCGGCACTGCATGGCACGGCGTTGGGTGGCGGACTCGAGGTCGCGCTTGGCTGCCATTATCGAATCGCCGCGACATCGGCTGCAGTTGGACTGCCCGAGGTTAATCTCGGTCTGTTGCCCGGCGCCTCCGGCACGCAACGGTTGCCGCGCCTGATTGGTGCAGAGAAGGCCCTGGAAATCATGCTGTCCGGCAAGCCCGTCGATGCATCGAGTGCGCTGGCAATTGGCGTCATCGATCGGGTGTCGAACGCACCGGATCTCGAGGCCAATGCCCTGGCATTTGCTCGTGAGGTTATGGCGGATGGGCCCCGCAGGATCAGTGAAATGTCGGTTCCCGAAGTCGATGCCGGTTTCTTCGAAGCAACACGCAAGCAGCTCGCGCACAAGATTCGCGGCCAGGTTTCGCCCGGACGCATCATCGATTGCGTCGAAATCGCCACGCAAATGGACTTTGAGCAAGGACTGGAAAAAGAGAGGGAGTATTTCCTCGAGTGCATGGGCTCGCCGCAGTCCGCTGCTCTGAGACACGCTTTTTTTGCGGAACGCCAGGTGAGCAAAGTGCCCGGTATTGGCAAGGAGACGCCCGTTCGGGATTGCTCCAGCGCAGCCGTTATTGGCGCGGGCACCATGGGTGCCGGCATCGCATACAGCTGTCTCGCGGCTGGCCTGGCCGTGACACTGCTGGACAATAGTGACGAAGGTCTGGAACGGGGCAGGAAAACGGTGGAAGGACTGTACGCGGGCGGCGTCAAACGCGGCAAGATATCGGCGTCCGACATGAAGGACGGGTTGTCGCGGTTTGCGACCAGCCAGGACTATGCTGACCTCGCGGATGTAGACATTGTGATCGAGGCGGTTTTCGAGAGCATGGCTGTAAAAAAGGAAGTTTTCGGTGCGTTAGACAAGGTATTGAAGCCTGGAGCGATCCTCGCGACCAATACGTCGACGCTCAGCATCGACGCAATCGCCGCGTCCACGTCCCGGCCGGGCGATGTCATTGGCCTGCATTTCTTCAGCCCCGCGCACATCATGCGTCTGCTGGAAATCGTAAAGGGCGCAAAGACCAAAGACGACGTCATCGCAACGTCGCTGGCGTTGGCCAAGCGGCTACGAAAAATCGGCGTGGTGGTCGGCAACTGTTTCGGATTCGTCGGTAACCGGATGCTGTACAGCTACGGGCGCGAAAATCAGCTGATGTTGCTCGAGGGTGCGGCACCCGAGTACATCGATCGGACGCTCTGTGACTGGGGTATGGCGATGGGCCCGAACGCGGTCGGCGATCTCGCCGGGCTGGATGTCGGTTACAAGATTCGGCAGGAACGAACAGACTTGCCGGACGATCCGCGTTTCTACCGAGTGGCCGATATGCTCGCCGGAATGGGTCGCTTCGGTCAAAAAACAGGCAAGGGTACCTATCTCTACGAGAAAGGTTCACGAGATCCGACGCCTGACCCGGAGGTTGCTGCGCTGATTCGAAGCGAAGCGGAGAAACTCGGCATCGAGCGTCACGACATCAGCGCGGACGAGATCGTCGAGCGCTGTATCTACGGACTGATCGTTGAAGGGGCGAGAATCCTCGAAGAGGGCATCGCGATTCGCTCCAGCGATATCGATGTGGTGTGGATGAACGGCTACGGCTTTCCGCGACATCGCGGCGGTCCGATGCATTACGCCGATTCAATTGGTCTGGGTAAGGTTTACGCAACCGTTTGTAGTCTCCGTGACAGGTTCGGACCGATGTACTGGGAACCACCGCAATTGCTGAAGGAGCTGGCCGAGTCAGGACGACGATTCGCCGACGTCGGCGATTAGCCCGGAAATTTCACCGGTCTACCGGGCCAGTCGCCAGGATTCGGCGGTTCTCTGGGCGCGGTTCTCCTTTTCGAGCTTCAAGAGATGCGCGGTTAACGATCTCGCCGCCAGTCGATGCAGCGACTCGGCTACTTCGTCATAAACGCATTTCGTCAGCTGCTCAACCGTCGAGTCCGGATTCTTCGATAAGCAGGAAATCACTTTCGCCTCACGCTGCAGGCGGTGACTGATCAACGAGTCAACGGTGCCGGACGGATCGTCGATAAGTGGACCGTGTCCCGGTGCCAGTGCAGAAAGGTTCAGCGTTTTGAGTCGGGCGAGAGAATCCAGGTAGTCTTGCATATCCCCATCCGGCGGATCGATAACAACCGTTGAGCCGCTCATGATGTGATCGCCGGTGAATAGCCAGCCGAGCCCCTGGTGCCGATAGCAAACGTGATTCGATGCATGCCCTGGCGTACGCACGGCGCGCAGGCAGAATTCTTCCGTTTCCAGGACGTCACCATCCTCCAGCACGCGATCTGCGCGAAAAGTCTGATCCTGCAGTTTACCGGCCGGCGCGGGTCTGCCGAGAAGCAGGGCGCCAGTTGCTGCCGCAAGATCGCGGGCGGCGGGAGAATGATCCGGATGCGTATGGGTCACCAGTATCCATTTGATCCGGTCCGGGGCGCTTTCCTGAATCGCGGCAATATGTTTTTCTATACGCGGTCCCGGATCAATTACCGCAATTTCTTTGTCGCCAATGAGGTAGGTATTCGTCCCGGGGCCTGTCATCGGTCCCGGGTTAGGCGCGAGCAGGCGACGTACACCTGGTCCTATGTCGACTGCGACACCGACCGTGAGCGGCGTAGTCATTTTTGTTCCCCGGTTTTTTCAGCGATAACGACATGATCCGGCCGGACCGTATGGATGCCGGCTCGTTGCCTGTCGCTTACCCAGTGCTTCATGTCCGCGATCGTTCTCATCTCGCGCAGGCTCTTGAGTGTTTTCATAGTCGGGTAGGGTATCTTGAGTGCGCCAATTCGACTTTCTTCCAGCGCATCATTTGCGGATATCCAAATGCTGTCTATGGTTTCAACGCCATCATGACAGGCGCTCTGTTCCGGCGGCATTTCGGTCAGGAAGAAGCGGGTCGTCCATCGTTTGGGCCTTATTAACGGCGTCACCCAGTGGGCGAAGTAGTGCAGGACATCGAACGCCATCGACAGTTCGTGCTGCTGCAGAAAATCCGACCATTGCACGACGCCTCTGTCCACCTCTGTACGAAGCCGTGCGATCTGCGCATCGCAGTCTGCCCATGCGGCATTCCTGTCGCGGGCGAGCAGAATGCCGGTCTCTTCAAACAGCTCCCTGATTCCGGCGCTGTAGTAGTCGAGCGCATTCGCTTCGATACCGAGCACCGAATTCGCCTCAGCGTCGGTCACACCGGCAGAAAACGAGGTTGCGTCGGCCTCGTTCGGATCTATGACCCCGCCGGGGAAGGCGTAGCTGTTACCAAACGCATCTCCGGCGCGACGTTTCACTAAAAGCACTTCAGGTGCAGATCTGGTTTCCCTGACGACCACGATAGTCGCTGAAGGTCTGGGGATTGCAACGCCTGGGTCTTGCCGCGGGGTCATGATTTGCAGACGGTATCAGTTAGCGCGGCGCTGTGACAGCTCGGCCTCGGTGAGCGGCGCTGTCGGCACGTAGTGCGCTGGCTTCGCGCCGCCTGCTGCCATTCTTGCCTGCGCCTGTGCCGGAGTTTCGAGCAGTGCCGCGGCCGCAATAGCTTCCTTTCTGTTGGGAAATACAGGAATTCCCTGGCTGTTCGGCGGGGGCATGACATTCGCGTTGTAATAGGCAATTTTCTGCGTCGCCGGGTCTACGTGCCTGTCCAGATCGAGGTCGCGCTGATTCACACCTTTACGCGGTTCAACGCAAATGCCATCGACGATCTCGAGATCCAGCCACCACTTCTTGGCAGGATTGCGTATGCCGTGTCCCAGGGCGTCGTCGAGCTTTACAGCGACAGGAATCAGGATCGGCTTTAACCAGCGCGCGTTAATGCCGAGCCAGCTGGCGACCTGCGTTGCGATTGGGCCATCCCAGGTTACGACCTTATTCAACGGGCAGGTCTTCATGCATCTGCCGCACGCCAGTCCGCGTTGATTGGTCAGTCGGTAGCGCGCACAGCGTTCCGCGTCCAGCTTCCACATCTCATAACCATTGAACATGACCTTGTCGCCCCAGGTGATCGCATCACAGGGGCATTCCCGCGCACATTTCAGGCAACCTGAGCAGAAACTCTGCAAGCCAAAGTCGATCGGTTTGTCGGCCAGCAGCGGAATGTCTGTTGTAATGACTACCGACTTAAAACGCGGACCTACGAACGGATTGAGAACCAGCTCTCCAATCCGGCTCAGCTCGCCCAGACCCGCCAGGAGAATGAGAGGCAACTGCAGCACCTCGGAATCCGCATTCGTCTGCGCGCGCGAAGAAAACCCGAGTGTTCGCAGGTGTTCGGACATCATTCCTGCTATCAGCGCGCCGCGCATATAGGCGCGCATCGATTGCGCGCCCGATATGAAGTCGTCACCTGAGGCACCCTCCATGGTGTCGTACTCCTGGTCAATCAACATGACCACAGCGTATTTGTGACGACACGCAACCGGATTACCGTTCCCATCATGCGAGTACCAGGCGTAGTCCGGGATCTCGCAAACACCGGTTAGCTCGGCACCAAGAAAATACGATAACGTCTTGAGTGCACGAGTGTTCTCCGCGGCATCCGCACAGCTTGCGGAGGCGTCCTGTGAAACGGGTCCGTCCTGATGCGCGACCATTGCGCCGATCTGATCCGTCATTGCCTTGGCGAGCGGATGTTTGAACGCGAAGCGCGTGCGCTCGTGTTGCGTCTTCGCTCCCAGGTCACCATGCACGGGGCGTTCAAAGAACGAAGCGCGTTTCGGAACGCGAGGGACTTCGTCATCGATGATCAGCGTTGTCGGGCGATCCACGCGGTCGACAGTTTCCATTGCGAACTTCGAAAGATGTGTCGGTCGTCGGCGCTGCCGCCATCGTTCGAGTCCGGATGTGCAGCCGCCGACGCCCAGCCAGTAGGCAATTCCCCTGGCGCTATGTGCCGCGTCCGGACTCAACGGGATATCGGTCTGAAGCGCATAATCCGTGGAGACGGCGGCAACCGAATAGTCGGCGCCAAGATAGGGGTTCATTACCATTTCGCCGGATCTGACGCCTAATCCGGACAACACAGCAAGTCTGTCAAGGTCCAAATCGCCATCGACGACATCATGAGCCACCGCGGAGAAACCCATCTGCTGAATATGATTGGCGATGCTGATCGCGATTTCGTATGCGCGAAAGGCCGCGGCCTGTGCAACGCAGTCTGCGATCCAGGCGTTCGCCATCGTGCCGTTTTCTGCTGCGCGACCGTGCTCGACCATCACGACAACGACATGCGAATGGCTGAGTGAAGCCGCGTCTTCCAGCCAGCAGGAATCCGTCAGGTCACAAATGCCAACCTGGCTGGCATTCAGGAAATACGCTGACCCCTTGATGTCGATCATGCGCCTTTCCAGGTCGTCGGGCACCGGCGCTTTCCGAGCGGCCGGTTGGTCATCCCTCAGTGAATGAAAAATCTGCCGATACTTTTCGAGCGTCGCGCCAAGCCCTGCGCCGAATGAATCTCGCTGTGACAGACGTTGGATTCGCTCACGGCCCTGCTCCTGTCGAATGATGCCTGGGTCACGGTTGAGTCGCTCGAGCGGGTATGGGCCATAGTGATACGGGCGGGATTTGTTGGAAAAAAAGATCATCGGTTACATGGTAGCAGCAGCCGAGCGGCGCTACAGCCTGTCCCGGGTATTGAAAATTCCCATTGACGCAGCGTGGCCGCGCAGATAGCTTCCTTTTCGCTATGTGAAAACCCGCTGGTACGACGCAACAGAGAATCGTAGCATGCGGCCCCGAAAACAGTTCACACTGAGCCGCTGAAAGGACTTCGTTGATGACCGGTGAACCAGATCTGCCCTACCTCACTATTGGACCGCGGGTCCGAAAATCGCCCTATTTCGATGCCACCGTGCGTCACGGGGCACGCGCATTTTCTATCTACAACCACATGTATATGCCTACGCTTTATGCAGGACCGGTAGACGAGTACTGGAGCCTGGTCAATGACGTCACCCTCTGGGATGTGGCCGCACAACGGCAGATTGAGATTAGTGGGCCTGATGCTTTCGACCTGATTCAGTTCCTGACGCCGCGGGACATGTCCCGGTGCAGGGTTGGTCAGTGTCAGTACATGGTGCTGACTGACGAGGCGGGCGGGATTATCAATGACGCCATCCTGCTGCGTGTCGGCGAGAATCAGTTCTGGTTGTCGCCGGGAGATGGCGACGTGCTCCTGTGGATACTTGGCGTGGCAGTTAACAGCGGCATGGACGTCAATGTATTCGAGCCGGATGTTTCCCCACTGCAGCTGCAGGGACCGAAGTCACCACTGGTTGCCAGGAAACTCTTCGGTGATCTCGCGCTGGAATTGAAATACTACTGGCTGGCCGAGACCGAACTCGACGGAATTCCGCTGGCTATTTCCAGGACGGGATGGAGCGGAGAACTTGGCTACGAGATTTATCTGCGCGACCACAAGTTTGGCAACGAGCTGTGGGAGAAAGTGATGGAGGCCGGTCGCGAATTCAACATCGCACCGATAACGCCGTCAACGATTCGAAGCATAGAAGGTGGGTTGTTATCCTATTGCTCGGATATTACCCGCGACGACAATCCTTTCGTCTTCGGGTTTGACGCGTTCGTCGATTTTGACCAGCCCGGCGACTTTATTGGCAAGACCGCACTCGAGAAGATCAAGTCAAATGGCGTCGAGCGACGGTTCGCCGGTGTCGAAATCGACGGGAGTCCGATTTCACAGACCAACAATGAATTCTGGAAGGTGAAATCCGGATCCGAAGTGGTGGGACATCTGACGCGCTGCATCTACTCGCCAAGGCTCGAGCGAAATATCGGTTTCGTGAACGTTCCAACGCAGTATGCCGGGCTTGGAACGGAACTGATTCTGATTTCGCCGACGGGAGACCGGATCGCCACAGTCTGTGCATGGCCCTGGTTTCCGGCACAGAAGAAAATTCCGGAAGCGCTTCATTTGTAGCGAACGCATGTCAGTTTCGTAGCGGGCGGCCAGTGGCGAGCATATGTTCTATGCGCGCTCGCGTTTCCGCAGTCCTGGCCAGCGTTACGAAGGCTTTCCTTTCGAGCGCGAAAATATCGTTCTCACTGAGAACCGCACCTGCCTCGATATCTCCGCCCGTAACGATCATCGCGATCTGGGTTCCGGTGGTGACGTCATGTGGTGTCAGTACCCCTTTGCTGTGCGCCTTGCTGAGCCACTCAATCATCTCATGCCATGTTTCTCTTCCAGCCATCTGCATGGGCTTGCGCGCGAGCGGCTGATAGCTGGCAGTCATGTCCAGCGCGGCGTTGATCGCAGTATCGAGCAACCGATCGCGGTTCATTACGAACTGGTCGATCCCCGCACGAAACATTCCCAGCGGCTCGGCTTCGAGAGGCGATCTGGCGGTCTTGCCATAGCCAATATTCAGGAACGCCTCCCATGCGCCCTTTGTGGTGTCGCCTTTCAGCTCGGACCAGCGGTACAACATCTCCTTAACGCCACCGCCGCCGGGAACGACGCCGACCAGGGTTTCCACCAGTCCTGTGACGGAGTTGGCGTGATATATCACTTTGTCCGAATGCAGAATGACCTCGAAGCCACCGCCCAGTGAAAGTCCGGAGGGCGCCGCAACCACCGGTATTGCCGCCAGTTTCATTGCCAATACGGTCTGCTGGAAGTGATCGAGGAACTGATCGATTCCATCCCAGTCTTCGCGCATGATTCGCTGCAACACGCCGTCGAGATTGACGCCACATGAGAAATGCTGGGCGTCGTTGTGTACCAACAGCGCTTTGCAATGCGCGGATGCATGCCGGGTAGCCTCGGCAATTAGCGCCATGGAATTATCGTCGAGCGTATTCGCCTTGGAATGAAACTCAATCAACCCAACATCGTGTTTCAACGTGAAGTAGCTGGCGACCTCGTTCTCGAGAACGGGCGTGAGCTTTCGCCTTTCCTCGCTAAAGCGAATTATTCCAGGGCCCCGGTCGAGTTCGCGATAGTTACCATCGGCCAACAGGTACTCAAGCCGTCCATCTTCGACTCGGTAAAAACTGCCGCCCATTGCTGTTTTCAGAAAGCCGGGAATGTCACGTTCTTCCCGTTCCAATCGAGACACGAACCGATCGACCCCGATGACATCCATCATTTCGAACGGTCCCCGGATCCAGTTGTAGCCAAGTTTCATTGCGTCGTCGACGGCGACCAGTGACTCGTTAACCTCCGGAATCAGATCCGCCGCATAGCAAAGCGTATTGGAAAGGATTTCCCAGGCATACCGACCGAGCTCGCCATCGTCTTCGAGCAGCAGCGTGAAGTCCCCGGCGTCCTCTGCTGCCACCGCCAGCGCAGGCTTTTCCGCCACATACGTGCGATAGCCAAAAGTCTCAAATTCCAGCGTCTGCTTGCTGGAGTTGCCCTGTTTATCGGCCGGCCGATAGAAGCCGCCCTGGTCGCTTTTGTTGCCAGTAAGTCCTTCGGCGATCATACGTGTCATCACGGGTATTTCTGCCGATACTTCGTGAAACGCATCATGCTCGGGAAGGATTGACGCCAGGCTCCTGGCAACGTCGCTCATCAGATCAATGCCGATCAGGTCGTACAGACCGAAAACGCCGGTCTTGGGTATGCCCATAGGCCTGCCAAAGATCGCGTCCGCATCTTCCGGTGTCAGTCCCATTCTGAAGGCGGTATGCAGCGCCGCCTGGATGGCGAATACGCCGACACGATTGCCCAGGAAGCCCGGCGTATCGTTGCAGACGACAATGCCTTTGCCCATGCGGACGTCGTTAAATCGCACGAGCGCTTTGATGACCTCGGGGCGTGTGCTTTCACCCTTCACAATTTCGAGCAGGTGCATGAAACGGACGGGATTGAAGTAGTGCGTTATTGCAAATTCAGCACGGAACACTTCAGGCATATCCTCGACAAGCAATGCAATCGGGATCGTCGACGTGTTTGACGAAACGATAGATCCGCTCTTCCGGACCGCGTCTATTTTCCTGTAAAGCGTTTTCTTGACCTCGAGGCGTTCGACGACGGCTTCCGCTATCCAGTCAGCATCGGCGAGTTTGTCCAGGTCGTCTTCAGTGTTCCCGATAGAAATTCGCTGCAGGTTATCCTTGTGCAGCAACCCAGGCTGATTCTCGTCGAGCAACCTCACGATAGCCCTTTCGCAAACGGCATTGCGGCTATCGCCGTCGGACGGCAGGTCAAGGAGCAGTACATCGACTCCGGCATTAGCCAGCTGGCCCGCGATGCCCAGCCCCATCGTGCCCGCGCCGATCACTGCGGCTTTGTTGATATCGTACATAGTCGACCGTGGTTCAGTTAGTCGGATTGATGTGGAAGATAAAGTCTTTCAGGAGTTGCCGGGTTTCATCCGGCATTTCCTGCGGGATCATGTGGCCACAGTTCTCGAAAACATGCAGCTGTGGATCATTCAGATGTTCAGCTAACAGCATGCCTGCTTTGCGCGGCGCCATGCGATCCTTTCCGGCCAGAATGACCTGCACAGGGCACTCGATGGCAGCCGCGGCAGTTTTTCCGTTCAAATAGGCGTTACAGGCCCTGAGGTCGGTCGCCAGCGCGCCCGGCACATTGCCGCTCATCACCTTGCGTCCGCCGCCCACCATCGAGTTCCCGGGAATCGGCCCTTGATGAAGTTGTCCGGCCCGACCAAATCCCCAGCCGAGCATCATCGCGATCGCTGCTTCCGGATTATTCTCGGCGGCGTCGATCAGCGCCGGGTTGACGGGTGTTGCCAGGCCGCTTGCCACAAAAGAAACACTCTTGAGGTTTTCCTTGTAGCGCGACGCATACTCCAGGGCGACGAGGCAGCCCTGCGAGTGGGCGACAATAGAAATATCAGTCGCCTTAACGGCATTCAACGCGTCGTTCAGCCAGTCCGCCATCTCTTCTATCGAAGTCAATGGAGGTCCTTCAGAATTCGTGTGGCCAGGAAAGTCGGGAACCAGCACGCTGTATTTTCGAAAAGCGAAAAACCGCGAATGCAGTCCCCAGAAAGTGTGATCCAGGCCACTGCCGTGCAGGAAAACCACGGTCGGCTTCATGCTATCGAATGGTTTGCCGCCCGTCGTGGCAAATGCCCTTTTGCCGTTTACGTCGAAGACCATACTCAGTTACCGGCAACTTTCCTGGATGCCCGGAAACCAGTCTCGAAATCAGCCTGCAGGTCACGCACATCTTCAAGTCCTACCGACAGGCGAATCATGTCTTCAGTAATGCCCGCAGCCACCAGCGCCTCGGCATCAATCCTTGAGTGTGTCGTGGTGGCAGGGTGGATTATCAGCGTTTTGGCATCGCCAACATTTGCCAGGTGCGACGCGAGTTCGACATTCTCAATGAAGGCCTTGCCGGCCTCGCGACCGCCCTTGACGCCAAAGCTGACAATTGAGCCGGCGCCTTTCGGCAAATACTTCCTGGCGAGTTCGTGACTGCGGTGTGCCGGCAGGTCAGGGTGGCTGACCCAGGAGACCTGTTCGTGTTGCGTGAGAAATTCAAGCATGCTGGCAGTATTCGACAGGTGCTTGTCCATCCTTAGTGACAGCGTCTCTATGCCCTGCAACAGCAGGAAGGCGTTCATCGGGCTCATCGATGGACCGAAGTCGCGCATTGCCTCAGCCCGAATACGCGTAGCGAATGCTGATGGACCAAATTCTTCCCACAGATTGATGCCCTGGAACGGTGCGTAAGGTTCAGTGATGGTCGGATACTTGTCCGTCGCGCCCCAATTGAAGTTGCCGCCGTCAACGATTACGCCGCCAATGGCCGTGCCATGACCACCCATCCATTTGGTAACAGAATGAATCGTCATGTTGGCGCCGAATTCGAAAGGTCGACACAGGTACGGCGTATTGAAGGTCGCGTCGATCATTACCGGCACATGATGATCGTCACCGATAGTAGCAATCTTCTCGAGATCGAGAATATCGAGCCCGGGATTGCCAATCAGTTCGCCGTATATCAGTCGGGTGTTGTCCTGGATGGCATCACGAAACCCATCGGTATCGGTCGGATCGACAAATGTTGCCGTGATTCCAAATCTTGGCAACGTATTCTTCATCAGGCTTATATTGCCGCCATACATCTGCGATGAAGCGACGATATGGTCACCCTGGCTCAGGATAGCCGTAGTGGCGCAAAAGGTGGCGGCCATACCCGAAGCGGTGCATACGGCGGCGGATCCGCCCTCGAGCGCAGCGATGCGTTGCTCGAGAACACCCACAGTCGGATTGGTTATCCGCGAGTAGGCATGTCCGCCGCGCTCGAGGTTAAAGATCGAGGAAGCGGTGTCCGTATCAGGAAATACATAGGATGAAGTCTGGTAGATCGGCGCCGCCCTGGCGCCGAATTCCTTGTCGACCGTCTGCCCGGCGTGCAGGCTGAGGGTGTCAAACAGGTAGAAATCCGACATCTCCGACTCCTGACCTGCCTTAGACTTGCTTGAGCGCTTTGTCCAGCGCGCCGATCAGGTCCTCGGTATCTTCCAGGCCCACAGACAAACGAACCAGGCCGTCGATGATGCCAACGCGTTTTCGTTCGGCTTCTTCGACATCCGCATGCGTCATCGTCACCGGGTGAGTGATCAGCGATTCTACCGAGCCAAGATTCTCCGCAAGGCTCCATAATTCGACGTTATCCATCAGTTTCTTGCCTGCAGCGAGCCCGCCTTTGACCTCAAACCAAAGCATGGCCCCATAACCTGTCGCCTGGCGACTCGAGAGTTCGTGCTGTGGAAATGATTTCAAACCAGGATAGCGAACTTGTTCAACCTTTGGGTGGCTTTCGAGGAACTCGGCGATTGCCATCGCGTTTGCGGACTGTTGATCCATACGCACGGACAAGGTCTTACAGCCCTGCAGGGTTAACCATGCAACCATCGGCGACATGATGCTGCCGGTACTGTTCATGATGAAGCGCACCTGATCCGCATGCGCTTGCGTCTTGCTGATAACCGCGCCACCAACCGTTGCGTTATGACCATCCATGTATTTGGTTGTGCTGTGAATCGACAAATCGGCGCCAAGTTCAAAAGGGCGTTGGTAGTAGGGTGTCAGAAAGGTGTTGTCCACCACGTGAATGGCACCGGCATCCCTGGCAACCCCTGAAATTGCAGCAATATCGGAACACTTCATGGTCGGATTCGCTGGCGTTTCGGTGAGGATCAGCTTCGTATTGTCACGCACCGACGCAGCGACATCAGCAGGACTCGATCCATCGGCGAATGTAAAGTCGATACCAAATCGACTTAGCACTTTGGTGCACAGTCGGTAGGTTCCGCCGTATGCGACGTCGGAAATAATTGCATGATCACCTGCACTGAGAAACGCAAGCATCGTTGCGTGTACGGCGCTCATGCCGGTGCCGAAAGTTGCGCATGCCGCGCCGCCCTCCAGTTCCGTGAGTTTTGTTTCCAATGCCTGGACAGTCGGATTACCGGAGCGAGAGTAAGAGAAGCCCTTGCTCAGGTATTCGTCGACCGATGGCTGAACATAGGTGGTCGTCTGGTATATCGGTGTCAGGATCGAACCGGTGACCGGGTCCGGGGTAACACCTGCATGAATCTGTTTGGTCCTGAATCCCATTACAATTTTCCTTCGTTTGCGTTGTGCGGTGGAGCAATTTTGGTGCGGCCAGATGATACACGGAAGTCCCCCGATCAGGGAGTCAGACTCGGATTATGAGGACCCTAACCAGCCCGCTTGAGCGGGTCTTCCGGATCGACACCCGGCATGAATTGCAGCTTTCGATCGAGATTGGTGAGCTGGTAGACGAGACCCAGCCAGTTATTGACAATCGCCTTGCCCGTATCGCCCCAGGTGTTGTCGACCAGTAGCCGAAGCTCGTCCTCGGGGAACACCGGCAAAGCGCTACCCGCTTTGGCCGCCTCATCGAGGAATCTTGCAGAAATTTCTATTGCCTCCGGCGGGAAATAGTTTTCCGGGAAAGGTGGCGGTGAATCGAGATCGCCATCAAGGTATCGAAACACCTCTCGTTTGTATTCTTTTAACAAGCTGATTGCGTCGTACTCCGGATGCCCCTGAAAATACACGGTTCGGAACTGATCCGGGCTGACCGCGAGGTGCACGCCGACCTCGTCACTCTCAACCAGGACCTTGATGCCAGCGTTTTCCAGCTGTGCGCGGGATACGTCATTGAAGCGCGAATGCGGCGCATCGAATCGGGTATTGATGTCGCGCATCAGCGGATGAGTGGGTTCGCTAATCCTGTGACTGTAAACGCCCCATTGTTTGGCTGGGAGATGCTTGCGATCGATATCGTGGTAGTTCTTTACCAGCGCATGCGTTGCCAGGCAGGAGCACAGGACTGAAGCCACATTCTTCTCGGCCCAGTGCGCGACATCAATCAGCGGCCCCCAGAAGGCTTCCTCATTAAGGGCAGGATTGATGACGTTCGCGCCCGTAATAATCAATGCATCGAGCCCCTGTTCCGCCAGCTCTTCGAATTTGAAGTAGTGCTCGTCGATGTGCGCTTCTGCCTCGTTGCCGCGATCGAGCTCGGGAAGTGAAAACGGATAAACATAAAACTGGGCAATCTGATTGCAGCTGCCGACCAGACGAATGAATTGCTGTTCAGTCGCTGCCAGCGCAGCATCTGGCATCATGTTAAGGAAACCGATATGCAGTTCCCGAATATCCTGGTGCTTTGCGCGCCTCGCAGACAGGACTTCCTGTCCACGATCTTTCAATCGTTGAAAGGTTGGCAAATCGTTGTGGGCTACCAATGGCATAGGTAGATACTAAGACCACTGACCGTGAACTTACAAGACAGAAACCCGGGTGCCGTCGCTCGGGGCTGTAGTTCAGATATCTTCGTCTGTGCTGTTTGGAATATTAACGACGATTCGCGCACCCTGAGTATATTTTTTGTCGAGCCTGAGACTGCCACCGTGCGCTTCGGCGACCAGGCGCGCGATATAGATACCGAGGCCGGTGCCCCCCGTATCCCGGGTTCGGGATGAGTCTCCGCGGAAAAACGGTTCGCCAATTTTTGACACCTGATCCGGTGAGAAACCCGGACCATTGTCCGCAACGCTCAAGATGAGCCCGGATTCTCCCTGCTCAGCGGTGACCGTGACTTTGGCATCATTCTTGTCCGTATACCGCAACGCGTTGCTAACCAGGTTTTTTAGCAACAGCATCAGGCGAACGTCATCCACATCGGCCTCGCATTGTTCGCCGATATTCAGGTGGATACGCTGCTTGTCACGACTAAAATAAGTATCGACCAGTTGTTCTGTCAGTTCGTAAACATTGACCGTCGTGCGATTCAGTAGCGCGTGCCGCGTGTTCAGCCGCTCCGCCTCGAGGAGGGTAGAGATGATTTGCTCCATCTCCGCGATCTCGACGCGAAGACCTTCCTTGTGCTTGTCGTCAATGAACTCAAGCGACAGCCGCAGTCTCGACAATGGCGAGCGCAGCTCATGACTGATGCCCAGAAGGAGTTGGCGCTTGGCGTCGAGCATTCCCTTGACATCGCCTGCAAGCTTGTTGACGTCCTCGGCCAGGTCACCCAGTTGATCGTGGCGGAATCGCTCTATGCGATGCTCAAGATCGCCTTTGCCTATGCGCGCGGCGCCCTCACGAATATACCGAATGGGTCGAAACAGCCAGTTGACACACAGATAGGCAACGAAGAGCCAGATGAGGCCGATGGCAAGGATAATCGGCAGCAGATCCGGGCCCTCGTTGCTGTCCGCAATTCTCGGTGACGATACGACGATGACGAAGTCTCCCTGAGCGAGCTTCAGGAAACTGTGCGAGCCGGAAACCGCGAACTCGACGTCTTCGAGCTGATTCAGCAGTGCGCCCGGGGTCTCGCCAAACAGGTCGCTCGCCCCGAAGTCCAGCGCGTCAACCTCTGGAAAATCCGGGTCTGACGCCCAGTCGAAACCTTCGCCCGAAATACGGATGTCTACCGGCACTTTTCGGGTAATTTCGAGCGCGCGGTCTATTCTGGGCGGGTCGCCAATGTCCTGGCGTACGTAGTCGATGTGTAAGGACAAATGGCCGCTGATGAGTTCGCGCAGGTTGTCTTCACTGTATACCCAGCGGATTCCAACATTTGCGAAGTATATGAATGCGCCGGCAAGAACGAAAAAAATAGCGAGCAGGCGAAATGACAGTGACCGCGTCAGTCGTTCGAAGATCATTCCACTGGGTTGGTCAACTGTCGCGCGACAAAGGCATAACCGGTTCCCCACACGGTCTGTATGAAACGGGGCGGTTTCTTCGTGTCTCCGAGCTTCTGTCGCAAACGGCTCACCATGATATCAACCGCCCGCGTCATGATCGCGGCATCGATGCCGCGCAATTCATTCAGAATCTCGTCGCGCGAAACTTTCTTGCCCTGGCGTTTTGCCAACAATGACAACAATTCGAATTCCATCGAGGTGAGGTTAACTGGCTGATCGTCAACTTGTGCTGTTTTGGCACTGGTATCGATCTCCAGACCCTCGAAGCGCAACACCGGCTCGCGCATGTCCATCGTGCTGGACCGCCGCATGATGGTCTGTATTCGCGCCACCAGCTCGCGCGGCTCAAATGGCTTGCCGATGTAGTCATCTGCGCCGATTTCCAACCCCGAAACGCGGTCGACCACATCACCGCGTGCGGTCAGCATGATGATGGGAATCTGGCTGTTACGGCGCACTTCCCGGCAGATTTCGAAGCCGTTCTTACCCGGCAGCATGACATCGAGCAACAGCAGGTCCGGATCTGTTCGAGACAGCTTGCGGAATCCCTCGCTCGAGTCGCCGGCGCAGTCGAGCGTAATTCCAAACTGCTTCATGTAGTTACGGAGCAGCTCAGAATGCTTCTTGTCGTCATCGATTAATAAAACCCTCGTCATTCTGCAATGATAGCTGCAATCACCCGCAAATGCGGGGCGGAAAGCCCACTGATACAAAAGGATACAAGTTCGTATCTGTCTGAGACCCTCTGCTTATGACTGCCGGGCAAACTCCTAGGCTAATCACACGAATAAGCTCAGCCAGCAACTATAATGACGAAATCCGGATTGGGCTGACCTCGTCGCTGTCTATTAAATCGTTGCAAATGCTGCATGTATGGCCTTTTGCATCAGCCGCTAAAACAATCGGACACAGCTCTTTGATATGACCAAACTTGCTCAAATTGCGAACGAACTTGCGGAATCCGGCCTCGTTCCGGATGCGCTGATCCGAAATGGCATCAGGCGCCTGGTTGCCGAGCGTAAAGAAAGTATAAGCCAGCAGGACAGCCGCGATCTGGACGCGTTCGTCTACATGATGAATCGCTCCAGGATCGCGCTGGTACCGGAGCTGGCGAACGAGCAGCACTACGAAGTTCCGGCCGCCTTCTTCGAGGACGTCCTCGGCAGGCACCGCAAATACAGTTGCTGTTACTGGGGCGATGGTGCGCGCAATCTGGACCAGGCCGAGGAGGCAGCGTTACGCATTAGCTGCGAACGGGCAACACTCCGTGACGATATGGACATACTCGAGCTGGGGTGTGGCTGGGGTTCCCTGTCGCTGTGGATGGCAGGGCAGTATCCAAATTCACGCATCACCAGCGTCTCGAACTCTTCTTCGCAAAAAAAGTTCATCGATACACAGGCGAAGAATCGCGAACTGAGTAATCTCAGGGTCATCACCGCGGACATGAACGATTTCGATACCGACCAAACGTTTGACCGGGTTGTCTCGATTGAGATGTTCGAACACATGCGAAACTACAGCACACTATTCGAGCACATCTCGCGCTGGCTTCGTCACGAGGGCTTGTTCTTCATGCACATTTTTTGTCATCGTAGTGCGGCCTACGAATTCGTCGACCAGGGCCCGTCAGACTGGATGAGTCGGCACTTTTTCTCCGGCGGAATCATGCCGAGCGGAGACCTGCCACGGCGGTTCCAGAATCACCTGCAATTTGTCGATCAATGGCGCTGGAGTGGTCGGGAGTATCAGAAGACCGCGGAGGCATGGCTGCAGAATATGGATGAGAGGAAGGCCAGCGCTTTTCCTGTTATTGCTGACACCTATGGAAAGAGTCAGGCGCGTCGCTGGTGGATGCGCTGGCGCATATTTTTTCTGGCCGTCAGCGAAATGTTCGGTGCGGAAGAGGGTCGTGAATGGGGCGTTGGACACTATCTTTTTCGACCAAGGCCCGTCGAGAGTTAATCGGGGAGAAAGAATTGAATTTGTTGATTAATATTGTTGCATTCAAGATAGGCTGGTTGTCGGCCGTTTTCGGTGGCGCGTACAAATATCCGCTGCTTGGTGCAGCCATTGTAATGGTCGCCATCGCAATACACCTGTATTTCGCGACGGAACGCTCCCGGGAATTGTCGCTAATGTTGCTTACCGGGATTATTGGTCTGTGCGCAGACAGCATCCTGATGTCTGCGGGCTGGTTAACCTATACGAGCGGAACGTTCGTGCCGGGCCTCGCGCCTTACTGGATTGTTGCCATGTGGATGCTGTTCGCAACGACGCTGAATGTAACCTTCCGCTGGCTGCACAACCGACTGGCGTTCGCAGCCGTTCTCGGCGCGATTGCGGGTCCCGCTTCATACTACGCCGGATCAAAAATTGGTGCCGTCACGCTAACCGAGTTTGTACCCGCGATGATTGGGTTGTCGGTCGCCTGGGCAGTGCTGTTTCCGGGCCTGCTGGTATTGGCGCGGCAACTGGACGGTACTCGCCAGCCACTGCTCGGTAGCAGGATATGAGCTCCCGCAAACTAAGGCGCGCTCTTTTCCCGCTGTTCGCAATCATGGCATCGAGCGGTTGTGCGAGCAGCCAGGCGCCGTTGGCGACCGTGGACTACGTGGATCTGCAGCGCTTCATGGGCGACTGGTACGTTATTGCGAATATTCCGATCTTTCTTGAGAAGGGTGCCCACAATGCAGTTGAAACCTACACGCTGAATGATGATGGCACGATCGCGACAACATTCGTCTTTCGCAAAGACGGCTTCGATGGCAAGCGCAAGGAATACAATCCAAAAGGATTTGTTACCGACACCACCAGCAATGCGGTTTGGGGGATGCGTTTCATCTGGCCGATCAAGGCTGACTATCGAATCGTCTACCTCAACGAGGACTATTCACAAACGGTCATCGCCAGAAACAAGCGGGATTTCGTCTGGATTATGGCGCGTGAACCCGAAATTTCCGCGTCCGACTACGAAAGTCTGGTCAGCATGATTGCGGATATGGGCTACGACACCAGCAAGATCAGGAAGGTGCCCCAGCAGTGGTAGCAAGGCCCAGAATTGCCATCGTCGGAACCGGTATCGCAGGTAATGTAGTTGCTCACAAGCTGCATCCGGACAACGATATTACTGTCTATGAAGCGAATGACTATGTCGGGGGACATTCCAATACGGTCGACGTTCCAACAGCGGAGGGCAGCCTTCCGGTCGATACGGGTTTTATTGTTTTCAATGACAGAACCTATCCAAACTTCATAGCGCTCCTGGATCAGCTAAACGTTACTTCGCAAAAAAGTTCGATGAGCTTCAGTGTGCAAACCGAGGCCAACAACGTGGAGTACAACGGAGCAACACTCAACGCACTGTTTGCTCAGCGGCGCAATCTCTTCCGCCCGTCGTTTCATCGCATGGTTCGGGATATTGTGAGGTTTAATCGCGAAGCCGGGGCTATGCTGCGCAGCGGCGATCTCGAAATGAGTTTGGCGGATTATCTTCGGTCAGGCCGCTATTCGAGTGAGTTTATTAACCACTACCTCATCCCGATGGGCGCGGCCATCTGGTCCGCTGAACCAAAAAAGATGTCGAACATGCCGGCAAAATTCTTTATTCGGTTCTTTGAGAATCATGGCTTGCTGAGCATCAAGAACAGGCCGACGTGGCGGGTCATAAAAGGCGGCTCGCGGGAATACGTAAAGAGTCTTGTTAGCGCGCACCAACACACTATCCGACTGGGTTGTCCCGTCGAACGTGTACATCGCGGCGACGAGAAGATCGTGGTTCATGCACGGGGCTGTGCGCCGGAAGAATTCGACTACCTGTTTCTTGCTTGTCACAGTGACCAGGCGCTCGCAATGCTGGCCAACCCTGAGCCTCAGGAACAGGAGGTTCTCGGCGCGATTGTGTACCAGCATAATGAGGCTATTCTGCATACCGACGAATCGCTGATGCCAAAGCGCAAGCTCGCCTGGGGTGCCTGGAACTATCATATTCCGAATGACAAGAACGGGCTGGTCGCGCTTACCTACCATCTGAACACGCTTCAGGGCCTGCAGACGAAAGAAAACTATTTCGTGACACTTAACAGCCGCGATCTCATTCGACCGGGTTCAATCATCCAGTCGATAGCCTATGAACACCCGGTTTTCACGGCATCGAGCGTGGCCGCGCAGGCGAGACACGCTGATATAAACGGCCTGAAGCGCACCTATTACTGCGGTGCCTATTGGCGTTATGGGTTCCATGAAGACGGAGTGGTCAGCGCACTGAATGCGCTGCAGCACTTCGACGCGAGGTGCGAGAATGTACAGCAGCATTTTCAGCGGGCAAGTTAAACACTGGCGAAAAACGCCTGTCGGCCACGCGTTTGAGTACAAGGTGTTCATGATGTACCTGGACCTCGGCGAGCTTGACCGGGTCTTCGCACGTCGCTGGTTCTGGTCAACGTCCAGGCCGGCGCTGGCACGTTTCAAGCGCGAGAATTATTTTGGTGATGCCTCCGACTCACTGGATACGTCGGTTCGCAATCTCGTGCAGGAAAAGACCGGTTCGCGACCGACAGGCCCGATTCGCCTCCTCACCAATTTGAGCTACTTCGGCTACTGCTTTAATCCGATCAGTCTTTATTACTGTTTCGACGCTTCCGATCAGCGGCTTGAGACGATTGTCGCCGAGGTAAGCAATACACCGTGGGGCGAGCGTCACTGTTATGTGTTGCCAGACGAGCAGAATATCGGTGATGAACGATCCCGGCGATTCCGTGTGGAGAAGAATTTGCACGTTTCGCCCTTCATGGGGATGGATATGTCATATAGCTGGGTGGTCACAGAGCCAACCGAGAATCTCCTGGTGCGCATTCACAATAAGGCGGCCGACGAACTGCTATTCGGCGCAGTATTGAATCTCGATCGTCAGCCGATAAGTACGCGGTCACTCGCTGGCGTTTTGCTTCGCTATCCATTTATGACGTTGAAAGTGATGTTCGGCATTCATTGGCAAGCAGTAAAGCTATGGATCAAGGGATGCCCGGTGCAGCCGCACCCCAATAAGAAACCTTCGGTAGGAGTTGGACAATGAGCCGTGCGCGAGTCAACACTTTGCAGCAATGTGAGCCTGACAGGGCAACGAGTTTTTCTCAGAGATTTGCGAAAAAACTGTTGTACGGTCGCCTGCAACACATCGAATCCGGTCGGCTAAAAATTACCGATGCCGGAACATCGACCACGTTCGGGGGCGAGGATGACCTGACTGCCTCAATTGCCGTCACTGATCCTCGTTTCTTCACCTCTGTCGCATTCGGCGGCTCGCTGGGAGCAGCAGAAGCCTACATGCTGGGTTACTGGAACTGCGACAACCTGACCGCAGTGGTACGAATTCTTGTCAGAAATCGCAACGTTCTCGAAGATCTGGAGAGCGGTGTTTCCAGGATAGGGGCCCCGTTGCTGAAATTAGCTCACTGGATCAATCGAAATACGCGGTCTGGCAGCCGCCGAAATATTTCGGCGCACTACGATCTGGGTAATGATTTTTTCCAGCTGTGGCTGGACGAATCAATGATGTACTCAGCGGCGGTCTTCGAGCGCGACGAGATGTCTCTCGAGGAAGCCTCGATCGCCAAGCTTGATCGAATCTGCCGCAAACTCGAACTATCACCCGAGGATCACGTCCTCGAGATCGGTACCGGCTGGGGCGGATTTGCGATGTACGCGGCGGCCAATTACGGGTGTCGGGTTACGACAACCACTATTTCCGAAGAGCAATTCGAATTTGCGAAAGAGCGCGTCGAGAATGCCGGCCTGCAGGACAGGGTGACGCTGCTATTGGAAGACTATCGCGATCTTGAAGGTGTATACGACAAGATCGTCTCCATTGAAATGATAGAAGCCGTTGGTCACAAATACCTGAATACCTACTTCGGACAATGCAGCAAACTGCTGAAGAAAAATGGCATGATGTTGCTGCAATCGATAACTATTGCAGATCAACAGTATAAAGCGGCACTGAAATCCGTCGACTTTATTCAGCGATATATATTTCCAGGGGGGTTTCTACCCTCGGTGACCGCGTTGGCTGAATCCATCACCAACTCGACCAATATGCGTGTTTATCATCTTGAAGACATCGGCGCGCACTATGCCAAGACTCTGCGCCAATGGCGCGAGCGTTTCGGCGCAAATCTCAACAAGATATGGCCGTTGGGATATGAAGAGGAGTTCCTGCGCATGTGGCAATACTATTTTTGCTATTGCGAGGGCGCATTCACCGAACGCGCCATCGGCAACATCCAGGTGTTGCTGGTCAAACCGGGGTGTCGCAGAAACCCGATTGTGCCTTCACTCTGAAGTATCTGAAACAGGGTCGGAGCCCGGCTCCGACCCCACCCACTTACTCTTTTTCGGTACCTGCGTTCAGGTAAAGCGTCGCCGCTTCCATCGTGCAGGGTGCCTGAATTACGTCTCTGTCAGGCAATTTCCGCCAGTGATGTGAGAATGTATGCGGCTGGCTCAGGTATACAGGATCCGTTACCGTGATTTCTGCTTTCAGATTCACACCATCGTTGTAGAGCGTAAAACGCTCTACAAGCTGCTTCTCTTTGCTGGAACTAATGCCAGTGTGAATTCCCCAGTCATCGTCAATAAAGTTATTGGTCTCAACGACCAGCGTATCGCCCTCGAAGTAGCCTATTGAATGCCCCATCTTTGACGGTGGGCCGACGGGCGCATCATGATTGAAGTGCACAATCCGTAAATCCTCCATCAGCTCGCGCTCCATCACCAGGGTATCTTTGTCGGGTCGCGAAAAAATAACCGGATACGGAACAATCATTGCCTTTGGTGGACCGGGATTGCCGCAGGTCACCATCGGATTCTGGTCCTCGTGAAAATTGTCCACCTGGGCCTGACCTTTAGCGGAGAGCGGCCAGCCCGTCGGGGGCTTGTAATGGGGTTTGAAGCCGCCGGGATCAGAGCGTTTCCACAGGCCGGTGAAATCCGTGGACGGTGACACTTCCTCGACGCCATCTTTTGTGACACCTACCCGGGTTCCATCACCGGTCTCGGCCCAATTCAGGCCGGTGTAATGCCGATTGAGATTCTTGTCGTGCGGGCCTTCCCAGATTATGCGGTCCCCCGGTTTCCACGTGGTCTTGCTCCAGCCGACCTGTGCCATCGCCGGCGGGTGCTGCATTTCAATGCTGTATTCGACGATATTGCCATCCGCATCGGGTGCCATGACCTTCAGGTAGACATGCGGCATCGCCCAGCCGTATTTTTTCACAACGCCTTTATAGATTCGAACGTCGTCCATATTGAGCGTTGCGTGTGAATGATGGGCAACACTGCTTAGCGGCAGCGCTATCGCCATTGTCAGAACAGTCAGTGACAGTATGCGCTTGATCATTGTCTAGTTCCCCATGCCAGGAAGCGCAAGGTTGTCTTCCGCAAGACAATTCGCTTCTTTTACGTCGCCACTCAGCATCCGGTCGCGGAATTTCGTGTGCTTCCACTCGCCGACCCAGTGCTCCGGGTCTGTGAGAGTGAAGTCCATCTTCATTGTGTTGCCATCGTTAATGATCGAGATTCGTTCCGTGATCTTGAGCTGGTCGCCGGTAAAGACGCCTTGTTGAATAAGGTGATGCTCATCCGTGAAACCCTCGGTTTCGATCACGAGCGTGTCACCCTCCCAATGACCGAGCGACTCGCCATTCCAGTTCGGGTCACGCAGGTTGGCTGGCTGCCGCTCGCGGCCATCGAGGTAGACCACTCGATACTCATTGTTGAGTCTCGACAGGATGAAAATCGCGGTCGGGTACTGCAACATCATCAATGAACCATAGCGCGTCATGAGGCGCGGCATGCCGGCCGGATAGCAGTACGCCGTCGGTTCGGCATAGCGCTCGCCTCGCTGCGCGTAGCTTTGGTATTCGTCGTAGATTTTCTGGCCCTTCGCAGTCCATTTGGGATGCGGTTTGAATTCATACTGGCCGTAACTGGCCTGCTCTGACCGTTCGCCCCTGAAGGCCCATGTGCCCGTCAGGTCGAACGCAGGCTTCGGCCGCGGCTTCGCAAGGTTTTCTGCGTCGAGTGCACCCATTGGGAGGATTGCATTCTCCGGTGGCAGCGGCAGCACCGGCGGTCGCGTACGCGCCTCGCGCTTCTGCCAGGTGTCGCCAGCAGGTGGCGGCACGTAGGGCGTGAGCGATGGCAACTGCCGTTCGGATACGACTGTGGTAGGTGCATCGGGATATTCCATGCCAAACGTCGAGCCGTCCGCCAGCGTCATGCCCTGCAACAGCCCGCCGGGCCGCCCGGATCGAAGCGGATGGACAAGCGCCGTAATTTCCTGACCCACGACGATCGAGTCGCGAGTGAATCCAGCGTTGACCATTTCGGTCGTACTGCCACCCTCGATCTTCCAGGCTTCACCGTCGATATCAATGTTGATGCTCAAATGCGGGTTACGCCATACGAACTTGGTCACCGTACCGGTGATGGTCTTGGATTCGGTTTTGTCAAAGGCGACCGCCGAATGATGCGCTCGCGCGGTCAGTGACAGTAGCGCCAACACCGACAGCGCCGCCAGGGTTATGAGTTTTTTCCGATGGAACATCTGGCTTTCCTTGCGTTTAACGCGAATTCAATGCTGCTACGCAGCTGACGAAAACCAGTATGACATAGGTAAAACAGCCCGCCACGCAGATAGCAGCCGGCTGTTTCATATACCGCAATTACCGTTAGGTCGCTCTTGTGCGCGATAGTCGGCGCTTGCCAGGATTGACAAAACGCCCGGATTGCTGCAAATGCCCCGTCCTCAAGCCCTCCGGGCTTATACATCGGAAACGTTCGCTGACTCGAAAATAAATCGACGAAAAATATTTGCCGTATTGAGTTGGCCGGCAACATGGAGTTTCTTTTCTTCGCCGGCATCGGCCGCGGCATGAAGGTGGCATCTGAGGAGTATCTTGGAATGCTGGTCGCGCTCGGGACCGGGTTGCAGATCTCCGCAGCAGATGACTGCACCTGCAAACGAGAGCGCCTTAGTGTGATCGTGGACGCGATTGGCAACATTCCCGCGGTAACAAACAGGATTTTCGTTGCGGAGGGACATGCCAGGAAGCGCTACCTGGATATTGACTGGAATGAGAATGCCATCGGCTTAATCCGTCAGGATTGCATCCAGGCGTCACGCGATCACGACCCGGCAGTCGGTGTTCGCCTGATGTTGTTCTCCGCCGGGAGAATTCAACTCCCGGCGACCGTCATGTATGATGGCGACGACGCGATCGTGGGACAGATTATTCGCAATACGTCGCTTGTTCACACCTAGAGAAGCGCGGTCGCAATTCATGGAAAACGCCAACATAAACGCTGCCGAACTTGTGGTGCCATGTCAGTCGCTGGACGAGACGCTGGCGTTCTTTGTCGACGACCTCGAGTTTCGTACCGAGATGATTTATCCGGCTGATTCACCTCGGGTCGCGGTCGTTTCCGGTTATGGGGTGAGGCTGCGTCTCGATGTGGCGGCAGAGGGCGACCCGGGAACGATTCGGCTGCATACCGATGAATATCCTGCCGGGACACGCTCGATGGCTGCGCCTAACGGGACGAAGATAGAATTTGTCCTGGAGGATCAAGCAATCAACTTGCCGCCTCTTGTGCCTTCCCTGGTCGTTCAGAGTGGCGAAGACCGCAAAGGCTTCGGCAAAGGCCGGGCCGGCATGCAGTACCGTGACCTGATTCCCAGCCGCTACGGTGGTCGTTTTATCGCTTCCCACATCCAGATACCGACCGGCGGGCCGGTGCCGGACTACGTGCATCATCATCACGTCCAGTTTCAGCTCATCTTCTGTGTAAACGGCTGGGTCCGCGTTGTCTATGAAGATCAGGGAGAGCCGATGTTGATGGAGGCCGGTGATTGTTTTCTTCAGCCACCTCACATACGCCATCGTGTACTGGAATGTTCCGAGCAGATGGAAGTGGTCGAGATTGGCTGTCCTGCGGAACACGAAACTTGCGTTGATCATGAAATGATGTTGCCGACATCAGAACTGAACCCGGGTCGTGTTTTTGGTGGGCAGCGATTTGTGTTTCACAAGGCAGCTGAAACTGAGTGGAGGCCGTGGCAGGTTGAAGGCATCGAGTATCAGGACACCGGCATTGGTGAGGCGACGAACGGCATAGCGTCCCTGATCGTCATGCGCGCGAAGAATGCAGTCGACGAAATATCGCTAAAACATGCAGATGACTTGCGGTTCTTATTCGTCCTTGAGGGAACGGCGCATTTTGACGACGGTGGTTCAGGCCAATGGGATCTTCGCGCTGGAGATTCCTGCGCAATTCCATCGTCATCAAGCTGCCGCCTGTCTGCAATTTCTTCCGCATTTAAAACCCTGGAATTAAGCGTTCCCAGCCAATAGCCGGCTCGATCAGGGCGAAACCTCCGCGACCGGTTGCCGAGGACGATGGCGCCACCAATGAACGCGAGCAGGAATCCGGCCCGGCCGGACCAGGCACTTTTTCCCCGGGTTAATTTGTCCCTGGATTATTCCGGCGCCTCGAGCCATTGATAGAACTCGACGGTGTATCCGCCGGGATCTTCGAGGAGAAAACTTCGAACAGGGCCACCGTCTCCAATGTCCTTCAGAAACGTAATGTCTTCCTTGTCTTTTAACCGCTCGTACCAGGCATCCACTTCCTCGGTGACCAGACTTAGCATGACGGCATTCGATTCCTGGACCTTGTGCCAGCCGCCATCGCCTTCTGTGACCAGCCCAACGGCGCTCGCTGGCCCTGTCTTGTAGAACTTCACCCACGTCAGATCGAGCGTTTTCTCCAATTCCAGCAAATCACCGTAAAAATAGGAAGCGGGTTCGATATCTTTGTAGTAGAACATCGTCGTCTGCGAGGAGAGCGAAGGGATGGTGGTCATTGGGATGCACGACTCCTGTTCTGATGGTCCTGTGCGCAGCGTTACCTTCGTAGTGACCGCTCGGGTAGTGAATGCCGGCACGGAATCGAGACGGGTAGTGTCATCGAGTAATGCGTGCTCGACGCTCAATGTATACGTCTGATCAGGTCGGAGAAGGTCGCCATCGATGACGAAATTTTCACTCGCGTAAGTAAGATAGGGCCGATTCTCGAACGGCCTGCCGCTGTGCGCCACCCTGTTTCCGTCGGCGTCAGTCAGGATAACGAATATCAGGTCATCGAGTATTTCGTTCGGGTCGGCGCGGCCTTCCTCAAACTCACTCCAGCGAACGACAGCGTTAACGCCAGGCGCCGGAATCGCGCAATTCATCACGCCACCTTGCTGTAAGGTGACATGGGGTGGATTGGGCAAAGGGCGGTTCTCGAAATTGAGCACGCCATTGCTGACCGATCCGCTCGGTGTGGTGAAGGAAAATCGATAGTCGCCGTCCGGGTAACGTTGCAGCAGGTCGGCATAGGTTTCCAGGCGATCTTCGCCTGATATAAGAAAAATATTGTCCTGATCGCCGCCGTCCGCTTCGCGCATGTCGCGATATGCGTGAATCTCATCGGTGGGAAAACGCAGTGTTGCATCCGACGCATCGCCACCCGAAGTCAGAAAAATTTCCGAGAAAAAGGAAAAGTCCTCAGATTCGCGTTGCCCTGACGGGCTTTGCAAATAGTTGCCGTGCTTGCCGATAACAAAGAAGGTGACATCTGATTGTTGCGCGTTCGCCTGATAGCAAAACAGGAAAGGAAGAAGGAAAGCGAAACGATGTCTGAAATGCATGCTCAGGAATCTCGTTGGAGAACCAGTCCAGTGTAGTCTGGCTGTGTCCCGGAGTTAAGCGTAATCACAAATCCATTCAGTCATCGGCTTCCAGGGTTGGCGGCATAGCCGCTGTACCAGCCGGTTGGATGACCTGGTCCTCAAGCAACTGATAAAGGCTCCGAATGTGAGCGCGGCGATCACTCCCCGGCAAACTGCTTGAAGTGGTTACAACGACGAGGTCAAGTTCTGGCACGAGCAGAATAAACTGTCCCCCATAGCCCCAGGCAAACGTGGCCTGGTAGCCGGCCATTTCGCGCATCCACCAGCCATAACCATAGAAACGACCTTCCTCGCGCGCCGATTCTGCGAGTGGCGTGAACGAAGTCTCGATCCAGGCTGCAGGTATGACCTGACTTCCGTTACTTCGTCCTTCGTTTAGATACAGTTGCCCGAAGGCGAGCATCTGTCGCGGCGTCAATTCCATATTGTTGCCGCCAAAATAAATGCCGTTCGGATCTTGTGGCCATGCTGCGAGTTCAAATCCGAGCGGTCTGCCCAGCACCTCGCGCGCAAATGCCAGTGTCGTTTTTCCCGTGGCCTGCGTCAGGATCGCGGAAAGCAGGTGCGTATTGCCGGTGCTGTACTGCAGCTTTGTCCCGGGCTCCACCTGCAGCGGCTGGTCGAGCGCAAACCGTACCCAGTCATCACTTAGAACCCACTTGCCATAGTTGTAAAAGCTCGTCGTCTCCAGACCTGCTTGCATCGACAATAAATTGCCGACGGTTATGCGTTCTTTGGGGGTGCCGGTGTAATCAGGAATCAATGGACCGAAGTGCGTCGAGATAGGCTCATCGAGATTTGCTATGTACCCTCTTTCGATCGCTATGCCGACAAGCGCTGACATTATCGACTTCGAAACTGATTTCACATTGGCTTTGCGGCGAGCATCCTGACCGTTAAAGTATTTCTCCACGATCAGCTGGTCATTCTGGCTAACCAGCAGACTGCGCAATCTCGGCATCTGGTTCGCTACGGCAATAGCTTCCGTGAATACGGATCCGTCCAGCGTTGTCTCGGCGCTGGAGGTCGTCGAGACCGTACCCATGACGAATGTCAAAACGGTCAACAGGTAGCGCGAAAACGGTGCAGAGTGATCTGCTGGCAGCTTCTTTTTCATTATTATCGTCCAATCCGCCGTTCAGGCAAGAATACCGCATTAAGCAGTGCCGGATCGATAGTGGTGCGACAAAAAAAGCTCCCAATTCGCCTGCAATCTAAGGGGGTTCGTTACCAGGCAGGAGCGAATTGATCTTTAGTACACGACAAAAAAAGGCCCCAATTCGCCTGCCACATCAGATATCTGGTATTAAGGCAGGCGCAAATTGATTGCGACCGTCCATGGTCGCGACCTTCGCTGTGCTCAGGCGCTTCGCGTCCCGATTCGCTCCCGGCGAATCGATGATCTTTAGCGCAATATAAAAAGTCCTTGGAAGAGACCCTTCTTCGTGAGTCCGTCTAGACTTGCCTACTCAATAATTTCGACCTTCTTCTTCATTACCATAATGCGTCGGTCATCATCACTGCCGTCGATGAAGGTCACCTCGTCGCCGTTACCGGCCGACATCAACACTGACTTGATGCTTTCCCTGACAGATGCGTCCAGTGGTTTGGACGAGATGATGGTCACGCCGTCCGCCCTGTGCGGACCCCTTGCGTCGCCGATAACCTCTACATCGATATCGTGCTCCATACCATGGGATTCGATGAAAGCCATGTGCGCCGGATGCTCGCCGATGTCCGGCATGGTCACCGACTGGCCGTCGATGTCAAAGGTATAGCCGTCCTTACCCCGGGTTACCGTAACCGGCTGCCCGGATTCGCTGTCGATAGAACGCGTCTCGCCGACGGCTAAATCCTGCAAGTCGAAATCCATTGCATCGCTGGACCAGTGGATCGCGGAGCCATCTGCCGAGACGTCACGTTCGGCGACAACTTTGACCTCCAATTTGCGTGCGACGTCCTCATCGGCGACTGCGGCACCAAAGGCCATCAAAATGGCCAGGCCGGCCAGCTTCACTGAATTCATGTCGTTACCCCAATACTGTTCAACGTAATACTTTGATGCACGAACTCAGGATTTCGTCGCGCTACTGTCCGCAATCCAGATTCTGGCGGTCAATTACTTGCCCCGACATCGCCTCAGTAAGCACCCGATCACTAATCGCCAGCTCACCGTTGACCAGCAGGTAAGTCACACCGGTTGCGAGACGGGCAGGATTTTCGAAGTCGGCTTGCGGCTCATACGTGGCCAGATCCAGTATCCCAATATCGGCTTTGCGACCTTCCTCAAGGTAGCCACGATCGCAGAGAGAAAATGTGTCGGCAACCAGTCCAGAGCTGCGGTGGACCCATTGCTCAATGGTAAGAATGGACTGGTCAACCACGAAATCCTGGTAGGCCTTTGGATAGGAGGCGTACTTTCTCGGATGTCCTTCACCGCCATCCGAGCCCGTCATGACCCAGGGCTGAATCGCGAGTGCACCAATGTCGTCGACAGTCATATTGAAAGAAGCAATAGATGGATCGCCGCTCCGCACAACTTCGATCGCTGCGTCCGTTGGTTCAATTCCCAGCTCTTCCGCGATCTCACCCAGCGTCTTGCCACGCCATTGACTAACCCCCGTAACGAGCATCGAGTCTGCGCCGCCTCGTCGCACGATATTGCTCTCAATTTCCTCCCGAATGCGGTCCTGAAGATCAGGATTGGCGAGTCGCGCAAACATGGCCTCGTCCGAATCGGCCATGGCCCATCGCGGAATCAATGCACTGCCGAACCGGGTGCCGGATGCCCGCCATGGGTACTGGTCGGCAGTCACTCTGAGGCCCGTTTCCCGTGCTGTTTCGATCAGGGCAATCAGATCGCCGCTCTGACCCCATACATCCCGCCCGAGCGCTTTGATATGCGCAATGTGAACCGGAATTCCTGCCTCTCGTCCGATCCGTATTACTTCCTTCACCGAACCCACAAGACCAATATTGTATGAACTCTCATCGCGAATATGCGAGTCGTAAATGCCGTCGTATTGAGCGGCAGTTTTCGCGAGTTCGATGACCTCTTCCGTGGTCGCATAGCTGCCCGGTTTGTAAAAAAGACCCGTAGACAGCCCAAGCGCGCCGGCCCGCATTTCTCCCGCAACAAGATCCTGCATCGCGGACAGTTCAGCCGGCGTTGGCGGACGATCCTCCAGCCCCATGACCGATTCGCGTACCTGGTTGTGGCCGGCAAAAAAACCGACGTTGGTGCCCGTACCCTGCGTCTGCATTGTTGCGACCATTTCCGGTCTATCCGGCAATCCGCCACCATCATTACCAACAAAAACAGTGCTTACGGCCTGCGCCAGGTGACTGGCAACGTTGTGACGATCGGGGCTTAAAATGTCGTCCAGCACGTGCGTGTGCGGATCGATAAATCCTGGCACGACGACCTGGTCGCGCGCATCGATAATCAAATCGGCTTGCGCATCGTCCGGCGCGTTGGTGGACACGATACGATCATCAATAATCGCGATATTGGTCGAGCGACCGGACTCGAGTGAGCCGTCATAGACCAGCCCATTGATAATCAACACATCGAATCGCTGTTCCTCCATACCTGCCTCTGGAGCACAGGCGGCAAGGCAGATCAATGCTGTCGTTACGAGATATGTTTTTTTTGCAGCGACATTGCCCATAGTGTGATTTTCCCGACTGATTCGTTTCGCGTCCCCGATTATGGCCTTCCACCAACTTTTGCAAAAGGTTTTTCCCATATCCTGATCGGGCCAGGGCACGATTGGCGGCTGAATTTTTCAAGAAACCCGGAATGGTTCATACTTCCGCCAATTCAAAAGAATGTTGTGACCCGAAAACAATGCATTTTGCGCAGGAACATACGACATCCTATTACGCTGCCAGCGCCAATACGGCTACGGACTTTCCCAGGCTGAAAGGTGATATACGCACCGATATTTGCATAATTGGTGGTGGTTTCACCGGTATCACAACAGCGCTGACGCTTGCAGAGCGCAGTTATAAAGTGTGCGTACTGGAAGCCAATCGAATCGGGTGGGGCGCATCCGGTCGTAACGGCGGCCAGATCATTGGCGGCATTAGCGGCGAGGGGAGATTAGCCGGTGGCAGCCCCGAATTAAGCAAGCTCGTATGGGACATGCGCTGGCGCGGAAACGAGATCATTCGCGAGCGGGTCGCCTCCTACAAAATCGATTGTGATCTGAAACACGGTTACGTCGATGTCGCTATCAAGCCTCGCCATGTTCGAGATCTCGAGCATGAAGAAGCACGACTGTCTCAGCACAACTATCCCTTCGAACACCGCCTGCTTTCACGATCCGAAACACGTGATGCACTTGGAACTGATCGCTACATAGGGGCACTAAAGAACATGGGCAACGGCCACGTGCACCCGCTGAATCTCTGTATTGGCGAGGCGCAGGCGGCGGCAGCCCTGGGCGGGGAAGTTTTCGAGCAATCGGCAGCGCTACGAATCGATCGTGGCGAAGCCGTTCGCGTCTCCACCGCCGAGGGTTCCGTGACCGCAGATTTCGTGGTGCTTGCAGGCAACGCGTATCAATGGCTGGATCGATCGCTTCGCGGCCGGATATTTCCGGTTCGAAGCTATATTGTGGCAACCGAGCCTCTGTCGGATGACCAGCTCGACATTATCAACCCGCACGATCTCGCCGTCTGTGATCCGAATTTCGTGCTTGAGTATTTCAGGCTTAGTGCTGACAAGCGACTCTTGTTTGGCGGTCGTTGCAACTACTTCGGTGAGGATCCCAAGGTAATACGTTCACAACTGCGTCCGCGTATGCTGAAAATCTATCCACAGCTGCACAGACTGAAAATCGAATACGCATGGGGCGGAACGATTGCCGTACCGATAAATCGCGTACCGCAAATCGGCTTCGTCACCCCGAACATTCTTTATTCACAAGGTTATTCCGGGCATGGAGTAAACGTGACACACCTGGCCGGGGAAATTGTTGCGGACGCGATTGGTGGAACGATGGAGCGTTTCAACGTGTTCTCCGAGCTTCGGTCTCCGCGCATACCTGGAGTCAATCGATTCGGCAATGCGATGGTCTCGCTCGGAATGATCTACTACGGCCTCAAGGATAAGCTCTGAATGACCGTGCAATTACCGAAACTCATTGCGACGTCAGTTGTCCGGGGCAGTCAGCAAGGCGAAAGTCACGGTGGTGTCTATATGGTCGACTTCGCCAGGCAGGAGGGAGCCCAGCGGCTTGACTGGAATGCCGGTGATATCGATTGGGAAGGCAGAGGCGCCGATCGCGGCTTACGCGGGATCACTTTCGACGGCGATGACGTGTACATTGCGGCCAGCGATGAATTGTTTGTTTACGACAGGGACTTCAACAGGCTGCGCTCGTTTAAAAACCGCTATCTGAAGCACTGCCATGAGATTTGCCGCATGGAGCGCATGATCTTTGTTACATCGACCGGTTTCGATAGCATCATGGCATTCAATATCGAGTCGCAGGAGTTCGAGTGGGGATTCCATTTGCAACGACAGCATGGAAAGTGGGGCGGACATACATTCGATCCGCGATCCGAAAGCGGGCCGCGCCCAGTCAATGATTTTCACATTAATATGGTACACGTCAGTCGCGCCGGCATCACGGTAAGTGGATTGCGACCCGAAGCGCTGCTGCACCTGAATAACGAAATGCAGGTTTCGGAAATCTGCAATTTGCCGACGGGAACGCACAATGCGCAGCTGTGGCGGGACGGTGTCATTTTTAATGATACCGCCAGCGATTGCGTTCGTTACGTAGGGCGTGATGGTAAGGAAAAAGCGTTCAAGATTGTTTCCTATGACGAATCGCTGATCGAATTCGCGGGAATTGATGATTCGAAAGTGGCCCGCCAGGCATTTGGACGCGGCCTTTGCCCAGTCGGAGATCGGTTTATCGCCGTCGGATCGTCGCCATCGACCATCACGCTCTATGATGTAGCGACGAATAAAAAAGTCGGCTCGGTCAACCTGTCGATGGATATCAGAAACGCGATCCATGGGCTGGAAGTCTGGCCGTTTGATTAATAGAATAAATAGGGGTCGAACCGCGGTTTTCGACGTCTGATACGCTGTAGCTGCTACGACGTACAACGTCGAAAACCGCGGTTCGACCCCTATTATTCACCTATTATTCAAAAAAAAGGCCGGCATAGAGCCGGCCTTTTTACGTGCTTGTCGATCAGGATTTAGTCACCCCAGCGCTTCATGTAGCGAATTCCGATCTCGCGCGGCCGGTTCGTAAACAGCGTCTGATGATGCGCGCGGCCGTCTGCAATCGATGCGGCACCCCACTCGAAAAGGCCGTCCTGGGTCGTGTAAAGCGCGCGCTCGTCGGTCAGGTTGTTGATGAAGATATCGGCCTGCCAGTCTTCGCCAACAAAACCCGCGCGCAGGTCGCCGATCGTATAGGACGGATTATCGAACTGTGGATTCGGTGAATCAGCCAGGGATCTTGGGAACAGCACGCTCTTGCTGTCACCCGTGTAAGACCACTGGGTACGGACAAAGAACTCGTCGGCGCCGAACAGGTCAGTCGGCATGTTGTATTCGACCCAGGCCGAACCCTTGGAACTTGGTACCAGTGGCAACCTCAGTCCTGCGACCAGGTCATTATCACCATCGCCGTCAGTATCGGCTGCGGTGTCGGTTTCGGCTTCCATGACCTCATAATTAAAGCCGACCAGCCAGTTTTCGCTGATGGCGTAATCCACTTCGGCACTGATGCCATCGATGTGCGCCTCACCCGCATTCGCGATGATGTTTTGCCACGGCTGCCCGCACTCACCCGGCATATCGAGATTGGGATCCTCGTTGCCGCCGGCATCGAGACATGGCTGGCTCGCCGGATCGACCAGTTCCAGCTGGTAGTCGCTCCAGTCCATATTGTAAATAGTAAGATTGAAGCGGCCCCGGCCGTCCGCGAACGTCGACTTATAGCCGAGTTCGTAGTTGTCCATGATGTCCGAGTCGTAACTGTTAGGGAAGAATGGCACGCCACGGCTGCGATTGACTCCGCCCTGGCGCAGGCCGCGCGTATACAGGCCATAGAACATTGCGTTGTCCGTCACCGAGTAGCGAAGACTGATCTTCGGAATGAACTGATCCTCAGAGCCCGAGCGCCCAAACGGCAGGCCATTGTTCGATAGTCGCTCTGCACGAGTCTCCGGCACGGCCAAATCCGGTTCGCCGGCGGGAACGCCGCTGGCATCCGGTATGCCACCCGGGTGGTTTACCAGGTAGTAATTGGTGTTGGAACGCTCGAAATAGCGGCCGCCAACGGTCAAATCGAATTCGTCGTTGATGTGCCAGGTGACCTCGCCAAACAACGCGGTTTGTTCCCAATCGGTCTGGCTTTGTGAATACCAGCTCGAGGTCGAATTCGGGAATGTGGTTGGCGTGCCGTAGTAGTTAGAGAAATAGAACTCCCAGTACCGCGCGGCAACCGACTGCTGGAAGGTGTTGACGTTGCCGTCTCCGCCAAGTGTTGGTGTAGCGAACGGTGCTTTCCAGGCGTCTTTGCTTTCTTCAAAATAGCCGCCAACGATCCAGTCGATCGTATCGCCCTGGCTCTGCAGGCGAAGTTCGAACGTAAGCTTGTCGTCCTCTGTTGGCGCGTTTCTCGTGTCATAGGAACTGAAGAAGTCTCCGTCGAGGGTTGGACCCTGGCAATAACGCGGATAAAAATTGACGTAGCCAGTGTCGGGGTTGGTCCAGTAGTAAGGGGCTGCGGCCGACGTGTAATAGGAATCGGAACAATACTGCGCTGCCCAGTAGTGGGCGTAGGTCGTAATGTCCGAGAGTCCTGTAACGCTGCGTTCAAAATAGGATGCGGCGGCAACCAGTTGCGCAAAGCCCAGATCGCCATCCACCTTGATCGAGCCCATGCTGAACTCTTCTTCGCTCCACTCGTTGTGGAATCGAACGACCTGCAAATCGCCGACGAACGGGTCGAAATAGTTATCGGCCCCGGAATCGGTGTTTTGCTGATGATATGAAAATGTTGTCGACCAGCTATCGTTCATCTCCCACAACAGGTGGATGCGGCCGCCGAATACGTCGGCATCATTCCAGCGTTTTTCCACGGACAGAGAATTGTCCAATGTGCCCCACCCGGCAGGAGCGATGTTGCCGGCAAGCCCGTGTGAATCCGCGGTGTGGCCGAACACGTTGTCAATATAACCACCGTCGTGATCGTTGTAGACTGCAACCCGCATGGCAAGCTTGTCGTCCACCAGCGGCACGTTAAATACCAGCGAGCCGCGGTAACTGGAATCGCTGTCGCTACCGCCGCGAACTTCACCGTCAAACACAGCTTCGAAAGTATTCATCACGGGCTGGTTGGTAATTATGCGCATCGTGCCTGCCTGCGCGTCCGAGCCATACAGTGTGCCCTGGGGGCCCGACAGTGCTTCGACTCGATTAATGTCGACCGCCCGTATGTTTGGCTGTGATCCGGTTTGCGTTACCGAGATTTCGTCTAAGTAAACAGATGAGGTGGCTTGTCCGATGTAGCCTGGGCCGGTAATCGCGCCGCGGAAAACGACGGTGCTCGAACCCGGGCCATAGTTGACGACGTTCATGGATGGCACAAAGCGGGCGTAATCTTCGATGCCTTTCGCGCCCATCGCCGCCAGAGAATCTTGTGTAATTGCCTGGATCGACGCGGGGATTTCCTGAGCCGATTCAGACCGCTTGCGAGCGGTTACCGTGATTTCTTCCAGCGCGTAACTGCCTGGAACGTCCGGATCTTCCTGTGCCATGATGGCGGCGCCGGGATACAGAGCGGCGGTTACCGCGGCAGTAACGGGTGTGATCACAAATTTGGACGGTGCTTGCATATTCAATTTCCCCCGACGGAATTCACACTAAATAGACCTGCGAATATAATTTTTCTACTGGATGAATCTATTTCAGTTTGCTTGGGACTACAAGTCTCTGGCTTGCCCTACAATGAATTGTTACAAAATGTGGTCTAGAAACAACAAAGTTCGATAGTCTGTCGAGAACATTGGCGCCGTGCGAATGGAGCACCGCCCGAAAGTTACGGGCCCAACCATTGGTCTGTCACGGCATTCGTATTATGTATCGAAATTTTGCGCGAGCTGCGCAGGTTGCTGGTCGATGGGCAGCGACTCCAGCACGGGTTTCAGTATGTGAACCAGTTCGCCAAGATCGGACTCGTAGTTGCGCCAAAGATTGACTGAGCTTGAATAGATAGGACGTCGAACCTGTTCCGAACTTGCTGTTTTCACCGCGCGCTCTGTTTCATGAAAGCGCAAACAGGCTTCCTCGAACGGTAATCCGCAGAATTTCAGGATTCGCTCAACCTGGGCTCCGAGATCGCCGACCACGTCTTCGTACTGCACGTCGAGGACGAAGCCGGGCAGGGTTTCATGCCAGTGATCCATCAGGCGCTGGTATTGCAGGTAGTATTCCCCAAGTTCGGTCATGTCATACGTGAACGGTTGACCACTGGCGAACAGCTGCTTGAATGATCCTAGGCAACTGTCGAGCGGGTGCCGCATGGCGTTAATAATTTTTGCATTTGGCAATGCAAGGCGAAGAATGCCGACGTAAATGAAGTTGTTCGGATTCTTGTCAACGAAATAAGGCGCGCCGCTGCGGAAAATTTCCGTCCGACGTAGATATTCCTGGCCGATCTGTCGCCATTCGTCGCTGTTGAGATCGGCGAGTGCCTCGGGAAATCGGGAGCGTCTGGACTTATCCCGCCGTACTGATTGCACCGCGCGCGACAAATCGCCGAGTTCGTGCGTACCGTCTACGAGGCTGTGACTGGCGAGAATCTGCTCAATAAGTGTCGAGCCTGATCGAGGCAGTCCGACGACCAGTATCGGAGAAACCGCGGAATCGGCTACGCCCCGGTTTTTGGCGAAAAACTCGCTGTCGAACAATTCAATGATCCGCCCGTACGTGCTTTCGGTCTCGACTGGATCATAGGCTTCATCCTGCCGACACAACGCGTTGCATTTTTCGAAGTTTTCAAAAGCGCTCTTAAAATTCTTTCTCGCCTCGAACTCGAGCCCAAGTGCATTGTGCAGCTGCGCGCGTGATTCGTCCGAGAGTGCCTTGTCACCAAGCAACTTCTGCATCGCCTCGACCTCTTCATCCTCGAAACGGAACGTCTTCAGATTCGCGAGGCTCCAGTATGCTTCCGCGTGATCCGGTTTTACCGCTATTGAGCGACGGTAGCTGGCGATAGCCTCGTCCTGTCGGCCAATTGTCTTTTGGTGATGGGCCATGCCACAGATAGCGCCGGCTCTGTCGGGAGCAATGCTGAGCGCATCCTGATAGGCCTTGATCGCTTCCTCATGCTCGCCCGCCATGCCGACAGCGCTGGCGTAAACCATGTGAGATTCAGCAGCGTCAGGTGCCAATCTGAGCACCTGTCGGGCACTCTCAACTGCATCATCGAATTTGTCTGACTCGCGCTGCAAGTTGGCCAGATCGACCCAGGCACGCGTGTAGTCTGGTGCGATCTCGATCACTTTCTTCAGAAACACCTCGGCATCCCGGTAGCGCTTGTGCTTTATGGCAATGCCGGCGAGTAACCTGGCAGCCTCGACATGATTGGAATCCTTTGTCAGGATTTCACGGTAAATCATCTCTGCGGCGCGCACATCACCCTTGCCCTCAAATTCACGCGCCTTAAGCATCTGTGCTTCAACGTGCGCGCGTGCCGCGTCGGCAGGCCGAGCTGTGTCAGCTACGCCGTTTTTCTCGACTTCTTTGGCACGATCGATCTTGTCGTGAATTGCACTGTGCGCTGGATCAAGACGCATAGCGGTTTCATATGAGGCGCGGGCTTTCGTTGCTTTCCCCAGGACCAGCATCAGGTCGCCATAGGTTTCATAGGCAAGCGCAAAATCGGGAAACAGGTTTATGGCCTCCTCAACGCGCCTCTCGGCAACGCCGAAGTTTCTCAGCACCAGGTTGGCCTTGCCAGCCAGGCAGAGAAAGTTGGCATCGCCGGGATACTGTTGCAGACTCTGATCGCAAAGCCTGGCGGCTTCCCTGGCATTGCCCGAACGGAGATGCGACAAAGCAGCGCTAAATAGTTCTTCCTGTTTCACGAGATTAAGTTCACCACAGGCATGGCACGAGCGCCAGACCGACCTTGTACCCGATATGTGATGGCATTACCTTTGCATTCTTGGTCACCTACAGGTTCCTCATTGAAGACTTTTAAGAATGCAGTCAGGGAAAAAGATTTCGCAATAGCGGCGGAAATTTACCTGCGACCTGAAACTGACGCGGAGTCGATTCGTACCCAAGCGTCCGTTTTGAAAGACTTTGTTGACGGCATCCTGCTGACTGACAACCAGTACGGACAACTGCATATGTCTACCTTGGCGGCAGCCAGCATCCTGCTCGACTACGGAGTCGACCCGATTGTCCAGCTGACCTGTCGCAACCGCAATCGCATCGCCTTACTGAGCGATTTACTCGGCGCCGGGGCCCTGGGCGTGACCAGCCTGCTACTCGTTGCCGGTGAGCGTGCACCTAAAAGCTTCCAGCCTCCACCCAAGCCGGTTCTGGACCTGGTTGCTACTGATCTGATTCGTACCGCAACAACGATGAAAATCGACGAGAGTCTTACGCATAATCCCGATTTCTTCGTCGGCGGTGTTGTTACTCCGGTCATGCCCAAGCCGACCTGGGAAGCAAAGCAGTTACGTGAAAAAATTGATGCCGGTGCCCAGTTTGTGCAGACACATATCTGCTTCGACGTCGCGTTACTGCGCCACTACCTGAAGCACCTTGTCTCCAACAAACTCATTCAGCGGACGAGTGTTATTGGCGCAGTTGCAGTACTCGGCTCGGCGGAGGACGTAGCCTGGCTTCGGGAAAACCGACCAAATGTAATGGTGCCGGATGACATTGTCGCCCGCCTGGATAATTCCAGTGATCCGCGGCAGGAGGGAATCAATATATGCGCCGAAATAATCAAGTCGATGAGTGAGATCCCGGGTCTGGACGGTGTCAACATCATGGCAGCTCGCGACCTGTCAGCCATACCCGAAGTTATACGGGCGGCGGGTTTGCATGACCGTTGATGTGCGGCGGTCACTGGACGATATCGTTCAGCTGATGAACAAGAATCGCATTGGCGCCGCCGAAACGATGTGCCGCGAGAATCTTGGTTTGCAGCCTGATGACGTGAACCTGCTGGGGATGTTGGGTGCGATCCTGATCAAAAAGGGTGCCTGGGAGAAAGCTGAAAAACACTTGCGCCGCGCTATCGAGTTAGAGCCAGGATTTGCGAAGCCATATGAGGATCTGGGTGTCCTGCACCTCGCTCGAAACCAGCATAGAAGAGCAATTCCGTTTTTTGAAAAGGCGATCGCAATTGATCCCGGACAGCCGTCTGCAATGCGCGGTCTCGCGATTGCACTACACCGCACGGGGCGAGAGGAAGAAGCAGAGGCATTGCGCACGCAGGCAGTGCAGGCAACGTCGACGGCAAATCTGCTCGTTGAGGCGGAAGGGCTGCGCAGAAGCGGCGCGACCAGGGAAGCAGAGCAGGTTTGCGACGTCATTTTGCGGCGGGAACCCGAAAACATGGATGCTCTGCGAATCCTGGCGATCATTGCCACGGATGATGAACGCTTCGTCATTGCAGAGGGCTTTCTGCGGCGGATTGTGAAACTGGCGCCGCGCAAAGCCGGTCCATTGCGCGATTTGGGGAAATTCCTGGGCGATCGTGGTCGTTACCCGGAGGCGATCGAGCAACTCCAGGCAGCCGCGCCTCTTTCTCCTGAAGATCCCGACATTCAGCTGCACCTCGGCAACATGCTTGGCATCGCCGGCCGCTCAGAGGAGGCACTGCGGGCGTATGACAAATGTCTGCTGCACAAAAAAGACGAACCCGCCGCCTTGATCGGGCGCGGGCACATGCTGCGCATCGCCGGCCGGCAGGAAGAGGCCAATGCCTGCTACACGCGTTGTGCAAAAGTCAGTCCGGATATCGGCTCGACCTGGTGGTATCTGGCCAGCCTGCATCGCTATTCGGCGAGCGATGATGAGGTGCGCGCAATGCAGGCACAACTCGAGACGGGCACGCTTACGCCTGACTCGACGGTCGCATTTCACTTTGCACTGGCGCGGGCATTTGAGAAACGCGAGCGTTACGAAGACGCCTGGACGCAATATTCGTTGGGCAACGCCGGGAAGCGCGCGCTGGTCCACTATGATCCGGTACAGTCAGAACTTGACCAGCGCAAGATCAGAGAAACTTTCTCGGCGGAATTTCTTGCCACGCAATCGGCAACAACTCCGACCGGCGTGAAGCCGATATTCATACTCGGCATGCCTCGTTCGGGATCAACGTTGATTGAGCAGATCCTGGCCAGCCACAGCCTGGTTGAGGGGGCTGGCGAGTTACCCTATATCCTGATGATGACGAAAAACTTGCTTGCGAACAGGCCCGGCAGCCTGCATTACACTGAAGTCATGGGTCAACTGGATGTCGATGAGTTAACCGGCCTGGGAAAGAGCTACCTGCACTATGCGGCAACGCATTGCTCGGAAGATCGGCCGTACTTCACTGACAAGATGCCGGCCAATTATCCTCATGCAGGCTTTATTCATCAGACATTGCCGCATGCAAAAGTTATCGATGCGCGCCGCGAACCGATGGCAACCTGTGTTGCGAACTACAGGCAGTTATTTGCACAAGGAAAAAATCAGACCTATGACCTGACGGAGCTGGGTGAGTACTACCTGCAGTACAGCGAAATGATGGCGCACTGGGATGAGGTTTTACCAGGGTACGTTCTTCGCGTGCAGTATGAGGACGTTGTGACGGATCTCGAAAGCCAGGTTCGACGAATTCTCGAGTTCTGCGGGCTGCCGTTCGATCCGGCCTGCTTGGATTATCACAAGAGCGATCGACCGGTTAATACGGCGAGCGCAGAGCAGGTCAGGGAGCCGATCTATACGTCTGCCGTCGAATTCTGGAAGAACTATGATCCATACCTGGACGAACTACGGGAAGTGTTGTCACCCATATTGTGAATGAATCGATTTCGCGGCTGAAGCCGCTCCTACGTGCTTATCAGAATGTAGGAGCGGCTTTAGCCGCGAATAAACACGCCCCGGTTGTCACAAGCACTAAAGATCAATTTGCACCGACCCTGGTTACGCAATCACGATTGCGGGCAAATTGGGCTTTAGCCGCGAAATCGAGTCGATAGCTACCTACGCGGCGCCCAATGTGGCGATCTGATCCGCCGGTACGTAGTCAAAAATAAACGTAATGCGATCCTCTGCGCCTTTGTTCATCACAGAGTGCGTTTTCTGATTGTTGATTTCGTAGGCGTCGCCGACCTCGAATTGATACGGCCTGCCGTCAATCATGAAGCGCACCCGGGGATTAGTCGTGATCGGCACATGAATGCGATGTCCGACGTGAAACGACGGATGCCTGTCAACATGCGGATTGATAATGCCGCCGGCAAGCAGTCTTGCCGCCATCGCTCGAATGACGGTGCCACCGGGCGGATAGTGTTTCTTGATGATTTCATTCATCAGTGGCAGAGCAGCATCAGCCAGGCGTGCCCAGCCTGGTTCCTGGCTCACGATCACCTGGGGCCAGCGATCGAGATCCACAAACAAAACTACGATTGACTCCGTCGAGTGATGTACTTCGAATTCTTCCTGCCGGTATTTGTCTTCTTTCCAGGCGACTTCCTCCTGGGAAAGGATTGCTTCACGAAGTGCGCTTGCATCAATCGGGCCCAGGTTGCGAAGCGGTGTGTCGATATCCATGGGAGTTACTTATAAACTACTGCTGAGCCCGAATCTCTTCGGAAAGCGAAAGAACATAGCTCCTGATTGCTTCTGAAGCGTCGATCTCCAGGTCGATTGCCGGCATGCCGTTCGCGGATTGCGCACCGCCGACAACAATCCCATGCCATGTTGCGTGGGTTGCCTCGTTTGCGTAGCGCAGGTCCGGAACAGATCCACCAAATCGCGAGACCGCTTCGGACCCATGGCAAAACTTGCAGTAGCCGTTGTAGAGTTGTTTCCCAAGTTCAATCGTATCGGGTGTCGCATCAAGCTCAGGTTGAACTGGCAATGGCGGATGGGCATCGTTGACCATCGGCATATTCGTTGCGCCCTCCAGGCTAAAAGCCAACAAACGCGTTGGTCCTTTTGATTCATTGGTGGAATGCATTTGTGGATACAGGAATTGCAGCCCGCCACCGGCGCCGATCGGAATCAGAACAAACTGCTCACCATCCAGGGAATAGCTTGCCGGTGCTGCGTTAATCGCGGAGCCGGTTTGCACTGACCATAATAGCTCGCCATTTTCCGCGGCAAATGCCTCGAAGCGTCCCTCGGCCGTGCCCTGGAAAACCAGGTCACCGGCCGTCGTCATCAGCCCGCCGTTGTAGGGTAATGAGCGGTCGACAGACCACCGAATTGTTTGTGACACCGGATCAAAAGCGACCAGCTTGCCGGGGCTATGCGGCACACCATCAAGTTCCGTAAACATGACAACGTCTTCCCCGGAACCATCGTTGTCGACGACGCTGGGCAGATCGACAACCGGTATGTAGGAAAGGCCGTGCCGCGGATGGTATGCCATGGGATTCCAGCTGTGGGCGCCCCAATAGTTTGGCCAGAACAGAGACGTGGCCCCGTCATCAATCTTCCAGTATTCGGCTTCCGGATCATAATTGGGTCGACCTGTCTCCATATTGATGTGCGTAGCCCAGTTTACTTTGGCGTATTTTCCCGCCGTTAACAGTTCCCCGGTATGCCTGTCGAGCGCGTAATGAAATCCGTTCTTCGGCGCGATCAATACGGTCTCGCGAATATCCCCTTCAATACTGAGGTCGGCCAGGACAATGTTCATGGTCGCGTTGAAATCCCAGCTGTCTTTGTCGACGGTCTGGTAATGCCAGTTGTATTCGCCGCTATCGGCATTCACCGCCACGATGGATGACAGAAACAGGTTATCGCCGCCTCCGGGACTGCGTTCCGCGTGTGTGTATAGATGCGAGCCGGAGGTGCCAAAGAATAATTGATTCGAAACTGGATCGTAGGTCATCTCATTCCAGCTGTTGCCGCCGCCGCCATGCTTTGCGAGCACATCGCCAGTCCAGGTTTTCGCCGCCATCCTGAGTGCTGGCGTGTCATTTTCTTCGGCCTTGTGGCTCGGCACGATGAAAAAGCGCCACAGGAGATCACCGGTCGTGGTGTCGTAGGCAGATATATAGCCGCGATTATTCTCCTCGGATTCAGAACCGGCATTGCCGACGAATACTTTTCCACCGCCAACGTAAGGCGAATCGGAAATTGAATAACCCTTTTCGTTGTCGCAGGTTTGTTTCGTCCATTGCCTCTTACCGGTGGCGGCATCAATCGAAATCAACCGACAATCCGCGGTTGTTGCGAAAACGTGGCCGTCATAGACTGCGACACCACGATTGGCACGAGAGATCCAGGACAGTTCGGGTCGGTCGGCAAATGCGCCGCGTACGTCCGGATCATAGGACCAGATGAGCGCACCATTGGACGCGTCGATGGCAAACACGACCGAATAGGCGCCTGAAAGATAGATCACACCGTCAACGACGATCGGCGTTGTTGCGACGCCATCCGGCATGGGTAGATCGACTGCCCACGCCAGTCCAAGCTTGTCTACATTGTCTACTTTGACTTGTGACAATGGCGAGTAATGTTCGCCGCGAAAATTCCCGCCCTTCAGGAACCAGTTCTCACCCGTCGCTGCTTCTGCGAGTACTCGCTCATCGGTTACTGTCCCAGCCGCCTGTGCGGCCGAGAAAGTGCACAGTCCGATGACCAGGGTGGCAGCAACGCCGGAGCGCAGGATGCTTTCGGATTCAATGCGCATGGTCAACAGATTGTTTCAAAACAACTTCCGGCGTCAAAGCGGATCACGATACGTGTCGACCGGCGGCAAATTCGCGCCAGTCAATCCGGCCGGTTTTTCCTCGCCGACAACCGATAATCGCAAAGTACCGATTCCTTCGATGGAAGCAGTTACCTCTTCGCCGGGTTGCAGGAAGCGCTGTGCGCCACGAACTGCGGTTCCCATGCCGGTGCCGCCGGAGGTACCGTTGTTGATCACGTCACCGGGAAATAGCGTGATAACCGATGAGCCGTATTCAACCAGTTCCCAGAGTGAATGAATCATGTCACCGGCGGTCGCCTCCTGCATTTGTTCGTCGCCCACACTTAACGACTGGCGCAGAATTTCCATCGGGTTGCCGTAAAACTCCTTCGGCACGATCCAGGGTCCTTGCGGCGCGAACGTGTCATGGCCCTTGCCCACAAACCAGTCACTTGTGAACCTGGCGCCGCCCGGCGGTCGTCCGCCGCGATCCGAAATATCCATCGTGACCATATAACCAAAAACATACGCCTCGGCATCGTCGGCTGGTACGTATTTGGCCGTCTTGCCTATTACAGCACCCAGTTCAACTTCCCAATCGGTCCTGTTGCGTCCATAAGGAATCACGATCTCGGCACCGTTGCCGACAACGGCACCCCGACTCGGCTTTAGAAATAGATACGGAACACCGCGACTTTCGCGACGTTGCCGGGCTGCTTCGCGGCGCTCTTCGGGCGTGCCCGATTCATCAACATGGCTGTAGAAATTTACCGCGGCGTTGAGAATTTTCCCCGGATACATGATGGGCGGCAAGGTCTTTACATCATCGACATCGTGAACGTAGTCGGGCCGATCGTCGCCAAGCATGCCAACGTGCTCATTGACGATTTCATAGAGCCGTCGTTTCAAGCCGTAGTCGTAACGCTCGATGAGTTCAAGCATATTTGCAGGGGCGGGTATGGCAGGATATGACGCGTGCCTTTCCAGTACGGCGTTCGCTGCGTCCAGTTCAATGATCAGGCTATCCCGAAGAACGATGCCGACTCGCGGCGACCCGTCAATCTCGAATGTGCCCACCTTGAACGGTTCGGCAATATCCTGAGCCGAGGCGGCAGCGGAAAATAACAAGAGTGATGCAAAAATAACAGATACAAAAGCGCGCATGGCATTCCCCGATGTGGTTTTTTCTTAATATGTTTACAGTTCGGTTGTACTGCGGGTGCCATCGGCTGTCAAGAAACCGCCATCACGCAATCTTGCATTGATCGAACCCCGATGGGGTTCTACTATCGGTAGTCCCTTTGATGCGGGTTTAAGAGAATGAAGTTAAAGCTGGTTGCACTGGCCTTGGTCTGGCAAGTTGCTGCGCCCGCCATGGCACAGGACTTGCCGGACTGGAGTGGCGTGTGGCAGCGTGTTGAGGGTAACGGCGGCATCTTTGATCCCGCCACGGTCGAACCATCCGATGGCCGGGCAGGGAGCCCGGGCGTGCGCCAGTATCCACCGCTGACCGATGCGTGGGAGGCCAGGTACGTTGCAACGCTTGAATTGGTCGCAAAAGACAGAGTGCCGGATCCAATCTCGAACTGCGGCACGCCAGCCGGGTATCCCCGCCTGCTGGCGCTTCCCGACGTCTACGAATTTATCGTGCGTCCTGAAACGACCTGGATTATTACCGAGAACGGGCCGAACATCATGCGCATTTACACCGATGGTCGTGATCATCCGCCGGCTGACGAGCTATGGCCCACTTTTACCGGCGATTCCGTTGGGCGATGGCATGCAGGCGTACTGTCCTTTACGACCGTCAGCATGATCGGCGAGGAACATACGATCCTCGACAGGAGCGGACTGACGCTCAGTAATCGGGCCACCGTTGCCACCCGGATGTACTTGACTGACAAAGGACTGCTGCGAGCAGAATTGGTCATCGAAGATCCGCTCGCGCTAAGCAAACCCTGGCACGTTACGCGTCACTTTCGTCGCATGCCTGCGGGCACACGGGCATACGACTATGCCTGTGCGGAGAACAATCGAAACCCCATCACTAACGCGGGGCAGACGCTGACACTTGATACGGAAGGCAACGTAATCGACAAGGTAATCGAATGAAAGCGATCTTCAATATCACGCTGGCTGTTTTCCTGCTCGGTGCGCTGAAGCCCATCGATGCATTTGCACATCATTCCAGTGCCATGTTCGATAAGGAGGACGTTCGCGAGGTCACAGCAACCGTAAGGGAGTTTCAATGGACTAATCCACACGTCTGGATTCAGGTTATTGTCACCGACAAGACTGGCGCGGCGACCGAGTGGAGCATCGAAGGGCTGGGGCCAAACAGTCTTTTCCGAAACGGCTGGCGACCAAACTCGTTCAAGCCCGGTGATGTCATCAAGATCAGGTTCAATCCGATGCGCGACGGTTCAAACGCTGGTGGGTTCGTCGGCGCGAGCTTTGCAGACGGGCGTACGCTCGGCAATTGGAACTGAAATGAAAAGACTGCTGCTGCTCGCCGCCTTCGCGCTGTTGTCAACAGGGCATTCCATCGGGCAGGAGCCGGCAACCCTGCTAAGCCCTGACCGTGTATTTGACGGCGAACGCATGCATGAGAACTGGGCGATTGTCATGCGTGGCGACACGATTATCTATGCGGGCCCGACAGCCGGCGTTGATCAGGCCGGCATTGGCCAAAGACTGGACATGCCCGGATCAACCATTCTTCCGGGGCTGATCGAGGGTCACTCGCACATACTGCTGCATCCGTACAACGAAACTGTCTGGAATGACCAGGTACTGAAAGAATCGGAGGCCGAGCGCGTCGCGCGTGCCGTCAATCATGTCCGTGATTCACTAATGGCGGGTATTACAACGATGCGCGATCTTGGGTCCGAGGGTGCCGGCTATGCCGATGTCGGCATTCGTGATTCGATCAACAAGGGAATCATTCCGGGACCGCGATTGCTCGTGGCGGGCAAAGCCATCGTTGCAACCGGCAGCTATGGGCCGAAAGGCTTTCATGAGAACGTCAATGTGCCCCTGGGCGCCGAGGTTGCCGACGGCTACGACGATCTGGTGCGCGTCGTGCGCAGCCAGATCGGCCGCAATATCGATTTCGTCAAAATCTATGCTGACTATCGCTGGGGGCCGAACGGCACCGCACAGCCTTCATTTACGCAAAGCGAAATTGAAACCATCGTGGCGGTGACATCGAGCAGTGGTCGTCCGGTTGTTGCACACGCGTCGACCGCCGAGGCGATGAAGCGCGCAATACTGGCAGGCGTTGAGACGATCGAACATGGAGACGGAGCCACGCGAGAAACCTATCGCCTCATGCGCGAGAACAAGGTAGCGCTATGCCCGACTTTGGCGGCCGGTGATGCGATCTCCCAGTATGGTGGCTGGGAAAAGGGTGTGGATCCGGAACCGGCGCGCATAGCTGCGAAACGCAAGAGCTTCGGCGAGGCGCTGGCTGCGGGCGTAACGATCTGTTTCGGTGGCGACGTCGGCGTCTACCCGCATGGCGACAACGTGCGTGAGCTCGAGATGATGGTCGAGTATGGCATGGAAGCCGAAGACGCATTGCGTTCCGCAACGTCAGTGAATGCTGACCTGTTTCACATCGACGCCAAGGTCGGTCGAATCAAGTCCGGGCTCCTCGCCGATATCATTGCCGTTCGCGGCGATCCCACTGAGGACATCAGCGCGTTACGAGAGATCAGGCTGGTCGTCAAAGGCGGCGAGATCGTCAGGCGGGAAGGAGATTCAACAAGATGAGCGAACCCTGGGGACCCCATGACCTGGGTGGTCAGGACGGCGGCCCAATCGACCTTGCCGAACACGACACGGCCTACTGGGAATGGCAGATTGACGCTATGGTTCGCCTGGCGCTCAAGAAAGGACTGATCAGTGATTTCGCCGAATTGCGCGATGGCATCGAACAACTAACCGCCGAGGACTACGATCAATGCACCTACTACGAACGCTGGGCTAAGTCTCTGGCGCATACGCTGGTATCCCGTGGCATCGTGTCCGCCGAGCAGCTGGATGCGCAGGTCGATGCCGTCAGGCGCCGGCAGGAAGCGGAGGCGGCATCGTGAGCGACGCCAGGTTTCAGGTCGGACAGCGTGTCCGCATAGCGGATCGAACGCCCCCGGTTCATCACCGCGTACCGGGATACGCCAAAGGGCAGGTCGGCCTCATCGAGCGTGTCTGCGGATTACACGGGGAGCCGGAAAAATTTATCCGCGGCGACGGCAAGCCTGAACAGCGAATCTATCGCGTGCAGATTCCCCAGGATGAATTGTGGGACGAGTACACCGGCACGTCGAGGGATCAACTCGAAATAGAGATTTTTGAGCACTGGCTGGAGTCGGCAGAATGACAGAGCATGATCACGACCACGCGCGAACTTTCCAGCCTGATCATGCCGAGCCCAACAGCGACGGTGCCCGCATTGGACTTGCGCTGCGAGAGCTGTTGATCGAGGCGGGTCACTACACGGCGGGAGAAGAGCAGGCGGTTATCGCCGCCATGCAGGCCGCGTCGCCAAAAGATGGGGGGCGCATTGTGGCCAAAGCCTGGACAGATCCTGCCTACAAAGCGCGTCTGCTCTCGAATGGCGCGGATGCGATCAGGGAGCTTGGTTACGAAATCGAACCCTATGAGTTTACGGTGATGGAAAACGATGCGAGCACGCACAACGTTATTGTCTGCACGCTCTGCTCCTGTTATCCGCGCTCTCTCCTCGGCATGTCGCCGGCCTGGTACAAGTCCGCGAGTTACCGTGCACGTGTCGTACGGGAACCTCGCTCTGTTTTGGCTGAATTCGGCGTCGAGCTTAGCGATGACATTGACGTTCGCGTACACGATTCCACGGCGGAGCTACGCTACATGGTGTTGCCACAACAACCTGAAAAAACAGATGGCTGGAGCGAAGAAAAGCTGGCGTCGCTGATTACCCGCGACTCACTGATCGGGACGCAACGAGTCTTGCGAACGGACTGAACACTCAGTTGACACCCGCGCTGTCAGGTAACACCCGACTCCAGCAGCGTTATCGTTCCAGCGTTTGCGTCTATTTCGACATTGATGCCAAGTGGAATCGTGAATTGTTCGTCGATGTGGCCGATCATGCTGCCGCTGAACGCGGGAATGCCGAGCGGATCGATGTGTTCGGCAAGCATCTCTTCCATCGTGAGTGAGCCGAAGCCGCCCCCTGGATCGCAATCCGTGCATCTGCCGAAAATGAAGCCGGCAATCTTTCCAAGCACGCCGGAAAGCGACAACTCGGTCATCATTCGATCCACACGATAGACTGATTCATCGACATCCTCGATGAACAGGATGCTTCCGTCCCAGTTCGGCAGGTATTCCGACCCGGTAATCGCGGTGAGTAACGAAAGATTCCCACCCAGTATCCGGCCTGATGCTTTGCCACCGCGCATGGTTCGAATCCGGTTTTCGGTCTGAACCAACGTGTTCTCCGTGATGAAGTCCGGATTGCTGAGCGTGTACGACTCACCGTTCATCACAACGCGGCGAAAGTGCTCCGCAGAAAATGTGTTTAGCGGACTCGGCCCGTGAAACGTCACGAGTCCTGTTTTTGCGTGTATTGCACTCAGCAGCGCTGTCGCGTCGCTGTAGCCGAGGAACACCTTCGGATTGGCCCGAATTACGTCGTAGTCCAGCAATGGCAGTACTCTCGGCGCACCCCAGCCACCGCGCGCAAAAATCATTTTGATTGCGGGTTCAGCAAAGAATTTGTTCAGGTCGCTGGCGCGGTCCGCGTCGGTTCCGGCAAAGTAGCCGTGCCTGTCGTAGTAGTTGTCGCCAAGAACGACTTCGAATCCCAGGGACTCGAGGGCATCGACCCAGATTTTGGTTGGTTCTGTTTCAAAAGCCGCAGTCGCGGGGCTGGTCAGCCCGACCGCGTCACCGGGGCGCAGGCGGGGAGGCTTGATCAGTGCAGTGTTGTCGGCACGGGCAAGGGGAGAGACGAGGCCAACGGCCCCTACGGCAGAAATAAACTCGCGGCGATTGATCATGTTCTTGCCATTCAATATTTGTTCGGGTCTCCAAGTATGGCAGTGTGTATACGCGATGAACAAATTTGAACTCGCATTGCAGCGCGACCCGGTAATCGTTCTTGACGGAGGCCTGGCGACGCAGCTTGAATCAATGGGATACGACATAAGCGGCGCGCTGTGGTCGGCGCGCCTGCTCGAATCCAATCCGCGGGCTGTCGTGGCTGCGCATCGTGCGTACCTGGACGCAGGTGCGAATTGCATCGTCAGCGCCAGTTACCAGGCAAGCCGCAAAGGCTTTATGTTGATCGGCAAGACAGCGTCTGAGGCAGATGCCTTGATTGTCAGCGCGGTAGATCTTGCCAAAATCGCGCGGGCGGAATTTCTTGCGGACAATCCGGCGACAACGCCCGAGCCCCTGGTCGCGGCCAGCGTTGGTCCGTTTGGGGCGGCTATGCACGACGGATCGGAATACACCGGAAGATACAGCGTGACCAAAACGGCGCTTTGGCGCTTTCACGCTGATCGACTCGGGCTGCTCGATAGAAGCGGCGCGGACGTGTTGGCAGTAGAAACCATTCCGAACTTTACAGAAGCCGGAATCCTGTCCGAGTTGCTCGCCGAGGTTGACACGCCAGCCTGGGTGTCCTTTTGCTGTCGTGACACTACATCACTTAGCGACGGGACGCCGCTCGCGGACGCGGCGGCCCTCTTCACTGGGCATCCACACGTGCTGGCTGTCGGTATAAACTGCACGCCGCCGGAATACACTTCGGATTTGATACCAATTCTGCGTGCGGCGGCCCCGGACAAGGCTATCGTCGTTTACCCCAATTCCGGTGAGACTTACAATGCAACTGATAACAGCTGGTCCGGAACTGCCTGCGACTTTGATAAAGACTTCAACGCAGTTGCGTGGCGGGCAGCAGGCGCAAAACTGATAGGCGGCTGTTGCCGCACAGGTCCTGACGATATTGCAGCAATGAGATCCTTTCTGTGAATGTCATAAAACTGTCGGTACTGGTTATCCTGCTGGTCGTTGCCATGATTGCGTACCGGGTTTTTCAGGCCGCACCTCCACCTCCGCCACCGGAGCCTGCGGCAGAGGTAACTGAGCGACTGGCGCCAGTCACCAGGCCAACTGGCACCAGCCTGGAAACGTTCGTGCCTCCAGTTGCCAGTAACCCGGGCGAAGAACAGCCGGATTGCCTCACCCGGGATGAACTGAACGCGCATCCGCTGGTTCGTCAGCTGCGGAGTCAGGCAGAATCTGCTGCCACGAACGACGCTGATGTTGAGAAATTTCGCGGCATTGACGATGCGTCGGTCCAGGGATTCGCCGATCAGGGAGACTCTGCGGCAATGGCGGTGGTTGGCGCGATGTCTGTCATGCGCGCGTACCGTATGGACGTGTCCAGTGCCGTTGACTGGCTGGCCAATGGTGGCGAACTGGAGGGCGTCGTCATGCAACAACAGCAGATGTCATCGGATGCGAGTCTTGCCCTGAACGATGCCGCGTACTGGTTTTACCAGGCTGCGCTTAATGGCAGAGTTGCCGCGTTGCGGCATTATGGCCAGGTTCGCGGGCAGTTATTCGGTGGCCCTGTCGGACTGGGGTGGATTGGGCAGCCGGAGTATGACGCCCTGGGCCCGGAGCAGCAGCAGGAGTTGTGGCCGGTCAATATATACGGGCACGCCGCAACGGCAATGACGCCCAGTCCCGACGAGAGCGCCATCCAGAGTTCAGCGCACCTGGCATCGGCAAGTGAACTGGTTGGAGAGATTCTGGGCGAGATACGGAACGAATTTGACCTGGCTGTCGTCGATGCCGGGTTGCCGCAACCGGCAACGTCCGCAAGCGATATTGCGGCATTCGAAAGACTCAAATCGCAGGTTTGCGAACCTGAGTCGTCGCGGCCTTAACGCGGCTCGTCACTGAGCGATGCGATCGTCTCATGACGCCAGCGCTCGGTGCTCTCTAGCTGGTTGAAACAAAAAAGGTGATAGCCCGCAATATTCATGTCGGGATCGGCCTGGAATTTTGCCAGCTCAAAGACGAGATCATCTGGCCTGTAGACACTCGACTTCATCAGTTGCCTGGCCACATTCGACTTCTTTCTCAAAAATCGAAGCGAGTCACCGACCCCGATCCTGAATGAAGCTTTTAGCAGCCGGCCGCGGTCAATGACGCCCGGAAGTCCTATCCAGACGGGCAGCGTTATGCCGCGCGCGCGCATATCGACGAGCCATGCACCGAGTGCCGCGGCGTCGAAACACATTTGGGTCACCATGTAGGTGGCGTACGCCTGTTTCTTCCTGAGCGCCTCGAACAGCGTTTCTGCGGACACGTCGGGATGGCCTTCCGGGTGCGCCGCAACGCCGATGTGTCGGACGCCGTGGTCGATTTCCCTCATCGCTTGCAGCAGATCGAAGGCGGTTTCGAATTCGCCCATCGGCTGCGAGCGATCTCCACCAGGCACAAACAGGCTTTCGATTCTCATATCCGATAATCGTTGCATTACCTGGCCGAGGTGCATTTTATCCGCCACATTTCTCGCCGCAATGTGCGGAATAACGCGAAATCCCTTGTCGACAAGTTTCCTGGTCAGGTCGAGCGTCTCTTCGACGCCTTTGGTCGGAGAACAGGTCACGGCGACATAAGAATTCGGCTCGAGTAGAGAGAGTCTGTGTTCGACGTCCGGAGCCGGGAAAACTTCCATGTAAGCGTCGTGGAGATCACGGGTCAGTGCGGCGCATTCCGATTCCGATGCAGGGCGTCTCATGTTTATTCGTCTTCGTGCAAAAAAAAGTCAGAGCCCGGTGACGGGCTCTGACTCCACTTTAAGTGAACTCAGCGTCGCCGCGAGTACTTGACGACTTGTCTTGGACCGACTTCGGCACCGTAAATGTTGCCATCCATATCAACTGCAACGCCTTCCGCTGCCGTTGTGCCCGCATTGTCAGGATCAGGGTTCGGATCAGGAATGTGCATGGTTACCCAACCGTCAAAGGCGCTGCCGATGTAGATCCCACGCGCGTAACCGCGGTTCCTGCCCCAGGTTGTATTGGATTCCGAATCGGCCGCATAGAGGATGTCATCTTTGTCGATGAACAAGCCGCTTGGTCTGCCAAACTGGGTCCAGGTCTCGATATGATTGCCTTCCTGATCGAAGATCTGCAGGCGACTGTTGCCGCGATCGCCGACGAACAGCCGGCCGGTGGAGTCCATGGCGAGCGCATGCGGGTCACGAAACTCACCATCCTCCTTGCCGGTCGTGCCCCACGTCATCATGAAATCACCGTCCGCCGAAAACTTCATCACCCGGTTGTTTCCCTCCGAGCCATGCCCGTCCACGACGAAGATGCTGCCATCCGGCGCAACCAGCACATCCGACGGCTGGTTGAACTCGTCCATGCCGTCGCCCGCCACGCCAGCTTTGCCAAGGCTCATCAAGAGCTCGCCGTCGGGACTGAACTTGTGCACCTGGTGTCCCTTGCCTTCATGACCCCTGGCGTCCGTGACCCAAACGTTGCCGTCAGAGTCCACATGGATGCCGTGCGGCCATACGATCATTCCAGCGCCAAAACTTTGCAGAAGATTACCTTCTGAATCAAAGTGAAAAACGCTGTCGAGGTCGTCCCGGTCGACACAGGAATTCTGGCCGCATCGTTCGGCAACCCAGACGGTTCCCTCCGGCGTCGTGTAGACTGCGCTGGTCGAACCCCAGTCCCGTCCTATGTCGCCCCAGCCCGGCGTCCCCGAATATGGATTGGCCGCGGCGAAAATCAGGGTGGTCAACGACAAAAGCAGAGCAAAAACAAATAACTTGATTGATTTCATATTTTTCTCCCAATCCGGTAATCCTGCCATTGCAGTTCAGCTCGCGTTTGCAGCTGTGCTCAACGACGTTTCGGACGATAGCATTTTCTTGGCGCTTAGTGCGGTTTTGACTTCGTGCGCCTAAGTCAGTAGCGTCAACGAGGAAACAAGCATCCAGATCTTAAACAATGATCAGAACAAAGAAGCTGATGCATAAATCAGCCATCCCGCTAATACTGATCATGCTCAATGTGTCGTGTACAAAGCAAGGTGACGAGCCGACACCGTCCGTAGACGTGGTGCCGGGCGTGTCCCTGGAGCTGGCCCGACACCGTGCCGCTACCGTGTCAAACCTGCACTATCGACTCGCATTGTCCGTACCTTCGGAGTTCGACGACAATATTGAGGGGACGATCGACATCGAATTCACACTCGTGGACAACGCCGGCCCTCTGCAGCTCGACTTTCGCGAGGATGCAGACAAGATAATCAGCGTCGTCGTAAACGGGAACGGCATTACCCCGAGGATTGAAGACGAGCACATTGTCATTCCGGCCAGCGATCTGACCGAGGGTGCAAACCGGGTATCGATTGACTTCCTGGCAGGGGAAACTTCTCTTAACCGCAACCCCGAATTTTTATACACGCTTTTCGTTCCGGACCGGGCGCGGACGGCGTTCCCGCTCTTCGACCAACCGGACCTAAAGGCGACTTACACACTCACGCTTACCGTTCCCGAAGACTGGACCGCGATGTCGAATGCGCCGGTCGAGGTAGTCGACAAAGCCGGCAATGTGAGCGTCTACCGCTTTCAGCGTTCCGATCTGATCAGTTCGTATTTGTTCTCGTTCGTAGCGGGTAAGTTCGAGGAAATCGAACGCGAAGTTAACGGACGTGCGTTAACGATGCTGCATCGCGAGACAGACGCAGAAAAAGTCGCGAGGAATATCGATGACATTTTTAATTTGCATGCAGCGTCGCTGGATTGGCTTGAGGAATATACGGGGATTCAGTATCCGTACCAGAAGTTCGGTTTTGCGCTCATTCCAGCATTTCAGTATGGCGGCATGGAGCATGTTGGCGCGATTCAATACCGGGCAGACAGCTTGTTTCTCGATGAGTCGCCCTCGGAAACGCGTCTGCTTGGGCGTGCGGGGCTCATAGCGCATGAAACCGCGCACATGTGGTTTGGAAATCTCGTCACCATGGAGTGGTTCGATGACGTGTGGACGAAGGAAGTATTCGCGAACTTCATGGCAGCCAAGATCGTCAATCCCGGTTTTCCAACCATCGATCACGATCTGAACTTCCTGGTTCGACATTATCCGGGCGCCTATTCTGTAGATCGAACCAATGGCGCGAATCCAATTCGTCAGCATCTGCCAAATCTCAACGAAGCAGGCCAGATGTACGGTGCGATCATCTACAACAAGGCCCCCATAATGATGCGGCAACTGGAGATGATGATCGGCGAGGAGCCGTTCCGCCTGGGGCTGCAGGAATACCTGGCCAGATACGCTTTTTCCAATGCGACCTGGCCCGCGCTGGTCAGTATTCTGGATGAGAAGACAGACGAGGATCTTCTGCAATGGAGCGAAATCTGGGTCAACACGCCCGGGCGGCCAGTGATGGAGGTGGATCTCGATGGCGGCGATGCTCGCGGATACGTGCTGGAGCAGAATGATCCCTCTGGCCAGGGCAGGGTCTGGCCGCAGATATTCGGCGTTGCGAGTATTGGCAATGGCACGCGCGGGACGTTTTTCTCGCTGGCATCAACGACCGCGCGAACTTCATTCGAAACCACCGCTATTTCGAATGGAAAGGAGCTCCTGTTCAATTCCGACGGCCGCGGGTATGGCGTTTTCTACACGTCCTTCGACATTCTGCAATACTGGGATCAGCTCGGCGATGTTGAAAAAGGTTCGACCCTGATCAATCTTTACGAAGACCTGCTGGGCGAGGGGTCGGTTGAACCATCCGCTTATCTTTTCGCGCTTGGCGCAATTGTTGCCAGGGAGCCGAACCAGTTACTTCTGAATCTCGCGCTGGGCCAGCTAAGCCGGATCTACTGGACGCTGGTACCTGCGGCGACGCGTGACGCCTACGCGCCAGAACTCGAAGCGCTTCTTTGGAGCGCAATGCAGCAGCAAACCGACAGTAGCAAGAAAAAAATATTCTTCGATGCTTTTGCTGACGTCGTGATCTCTCCACAGAGAGTAAGGAGTGTTCTCGATATCTGGTCTGGAGCGCTCATCGTCGACGGGTTACCGCTAGCCGAGAATGACTATATTGCACTTGCGCAGATCCTGGCCGTCAAAATGCCAGGCATGGCAGGGGAGATATTCAGTACCCAGTTGGCTCGCACCGAGAATCCCGATAACCAGAGAAAGCTCGCGTTCATTGCGCCATCCCTGTCTCCCGACAAGGTCGTCAGAGATCAGTTCTTCGAGTCGCTCAAGCAGGAAGAGAATCGCGAGGTCGAATCCTGGGTGCTCGACGCGCTTGAAAACATTCATCATCCGTTGCGAACGAATTCTTCCGAAGGTTATATTCTGCCCAGCCTGGAGCTGTTGCAGGAAATCCAGATGACCGGAGACATTTTCTTTCCCAAGCGTTGGCTCGATGTAACCCTGGCTAATTACCAGACAGGCACCGCAGTGAACACCGTTGCAACGTTTCTTGATGAGCGGCCGGACTATAACGCGCAGCTGAGAATGAAAATTCTTCAGTCGGCGGACATGATGTTTCGTGCGAACCGCCTGGGCAGCGCCGATCGGGCGCAGAAACCGTTATGAAGACGTGACTGACTTCCTGTTACTGATGGTCGGATTGGCCGGGCTCTGGCTTGGCTCGGAAACGTTGATCCGTGGCGCGATGTCGCTCGCCGATCGGTATCGTTTGTCAGACGCCATGTTCGGGATGCTGGTTTTGGCTGTCGGCACCGATCTTCCGGAACTTTTCGTCGCCTTCGACGCTTCGATTCGCAGTCTTGCTGGCGAAGATTTATCCGGTATTGTCATCGGTAGTGCCATCGGCAGCACGATCGGTCAGTTTGCGCTCGTGTTTGGTGTAGCCGGCTTTATTGGCTACAAGCCGATGCAGCGCAGGTTTCTTCTGCGCAACACGACCTTCCTTGTCGGTGGCGCGGTGGTTCTTCTCCTCTTTTCGCTGAATGGCGTTATCACGCGAATCGAGGGTCTGTTCCTTTGCCTCTTCTATTCAGCCTATCTGTATTCGCTGTTTTATATGCGCGCGGAGATTCCCGACGAGGGGCACCATGACAGTCACCAGGACGTCTGGAAAGCGTGGGTCATTCTCGTCATTGGTCTGGGTTTGTTGCTCGTTGCCGCCGAGCTGACCGTAGTATCGGCGGCGAGCTTTGCGGCGGAAATGGGGATGAGCAATATCGCTGTGTCCGCGATCGTTATCGGTATGGGTAGCAGTTTGCCGGAATTATCCGTGTCCTTCGTGGCGTTGCTGCGGAAACGTGGCGGACTTTCAGTTGGCAATCTGATCGGCAGCAACGTGCTGGATACGCTACTGGTCCCGGGAATTGCTGCGGTCATCTCTCCGGTGCTGGTTCCCGTCGCTATTCTGTGGATCGACCTGCCGGTGCTGATTGTTGTAACCATCCTGGTGCTCGGGTTTCTGTACTTATCGAAACGCGGCATTCGTAAAATTGAAGCGGTTGTTCTGCTGACGATTTACATTGCGCTATGCGACAGTCCGGCTGGTCGGTCCGGGCTCCTGAATCGGCTCAGATTCCAAGCGTTGACTTCAATTTTTCCCGTAATTCGGTGACGCAGCCAGGATCTATTACGTTAAGCGCATCCACCCCCGCAAGCTTTCGCACGAGATCTATGGCAGCCGACGTACTCGTTGCGGGGCCCGTGACCAGGTCGGGTTTCAGGCCGTATGCCTTCTCCACACCCACAACCGCGTAGGGATCCGAGGCACACAGGACCGTGCATTTGATGTTGTCGTTAAGCATCTCGATGGCGGCGGCTCCATTATAGGGTTCCAATGGCGAGGCGCCGGCTTCGGCGACCAGGAAATCCGGCTTCAGCCCATCGATGTGATGCAGGAGTGGCAGGGTGCACTTCGCGAAATTTGGCTTCCGGCTCCACCGTTGAGGGGAGGCCTGCATCGACGAAATCGAACACTGCCGCGGCTCCCGCATCCCTGAAACTCAAGACATCGCGATAACGTCCGGCGCCGGTCAGTTTGGCGCCAATCACTTTGTGCCCCATGTCGTGGAGCTCATGGACAATCAGCCGGCCCGTCGTTGTTTTTCCTGCCGACATGGATGTTCCAACCAAAAGTATGGTCGGAATGTCGAAGTCGCTGTTTTCAGACCTGATGGCGAAGTCTGACATGCAGACTTTCTTGCCGTTTCTGACGACATGTCCCGAGGTAGGTCAGGCTCAGCGTGGGCGGAATCAAGCAGTGACATCGACGTGACGGCGCCAAAAAGTCCCGCGCTCGTCATCGCATGCATCTTCGAAGCCCTGAATGTCGGCCCAGCTGCCAACGCCCTCCAGCGTCGCGGACCGGTTGCCGAACGCGCCGATGATAATGATCGCCCGGCAACGCCTGCACCATTCGGCCCGACGCAAGTTCGAGTGCCGTAGACACGATGCTGGGCGCCGGTTATTTCTCCCGCAACGTAGTCGCCACTGTCCCATTGTTCCCGGTCTATGCGCCCGACGTCATAGGGATTCGTTGCCAGGTCCGAAATACGGGTCAGTGATGTGAGTGATACGACCGTCATGACTGCTCTCCGTTGGTCGAAGGAGCCGTCAGCAAGAGTGTCAGTAGTGCGGCTCTTTCCAGCGTCTTGTCGATGTAAAGAAATTCGTGTTCAGCATGCGCGCCGTGACCGACGGGACCGAGACCATCGAGCGTTGCCGTGTACTGGCTGGTCGTGTTTCCATCTGAACCGCCACCGGCGCGACCGTGCTGCAGGTCGAGTCCAAGTGACTGGCCAATCTCGAATGCCTGTTCCCACAAGGCCTTGTTACGCGGCGTAAATTCCATTGATGGTCTGCCAATGCGGCCGCTGATGTGAAGTCGGACGCCCTCGGTGACCGGCTCGATACCGAGAATCTCTGCTGTAATTCTCTCGCCGTCGGCAATTGTCGGGACCCGCACGTCGACGACCGCCTGGCTATTAGCCGCAATCACATTCGGCTGTAGCCCGCCGTCAATGGTGCCGACGTTAACCGTAATTCCCTTGTCGGCGTCGTTCATGGCAAACAGGGTCTGAATTACGTGAGAAAGTTCGAGGATGGCACTTGCACCACCCTCCGGATCGAGACCGGCATGTGCGGCCTTGCCGTGCACGGTGACGTAAATCGTCCGATTCCCTTGCGCTCTGTCTTGATCGCACCCTCATCGCCCAGCGCAGGTTCGAGAACGAACGCGCGTTGAGCACGGCGAGCCAGCGAGCGTACATACCTGGTTGATGATCGCTGCCGATCTCTTCGTCGGAATTGATAAAGATCACCGGTTCCAGTGTGAGCGGCAGGTCAAGTTCCTGAATTGCCTGCAGGGCGACGAAGATCTGCGTCAGCCCCCCCTTCATGTCGAACGTGCCGGGCCCGCGGATGATGTTCCCGTCGACGGTCATCGGTCGTTTCGCTGTCGTTCCCAGCGGCCATACGGTGTCGTAGTGACCGATCAATAACTGGCAGGGAGTCCCTTTGGTCCTGTTCTTCCGCGTAGCGAATACATGGCGGTACGAACTCTCAGTATTCACAATGCGCACCCGGAACCCGAGGCCCGTCAACGCCTGGGTTAGTACAGAAATCACCAGCCGATGAGATTCCGGAAACGCCGAGGGCGACTCTGCATCCACCAGGTGTCGCAACCACTCGATCGCCGTGGACCGCTGCTCGACGACGAAACTCAGGACGCGATCTGCAGTAGTAGACCCCATCGACTGTCTACCGCTTCATGTTTGCCGGAAACGGAAACGCGTTCGATCGGGTAATCGTGGCGAAGCGTCCTGGCGGCAGGTAGGCCATTAACGGTGCCTGGTGGATCAGCTCCTGGTCATCCACTTCCGAGGAACGGATGAAGTCAGGGTGAGCATAGGCGGCAACAACCTCGCCCGTGATCAGGCAATTCTCGCCAAATCCGTCGATCGTTTTGTGATGAACGCATTCGAGAAACAGGTAGGCGTCCTCAATAAATTCACCGTCAATCTTACTTGCCGGAAACGTTGCGAAGCTCTGCAACACGGTCTTCTGACCGCCGGAGTATCGAGGCGACGCGGCAAGGCTTGCATAGAGAACCTGTGAAGGTCTCGTATAGCTGACGGTGAACTCACCGCTGCGCTCAATATTGGTGTAGGTGTGATGTTTCGCACTGCAGACGAAGCCGAAATAGTTCTGCCAACCCATCGGCATCGCCATGTGCTTGGGCGCCAGGTCGAGCGTTCCATCTTCATCTCTTGTGCCGACAAGCACCAACGGTGCGACCATGTAACACCGATCCCAGATTGGCTTTGTCGAATCCAGTTCAATGACCTGTTTTTCCACCGGTGACCCACTCACAATTCCTCCTCCTCCGCATGCTGTGCGCATGCATATCCTCTCAACATCAAGCTACCGGGGAAGCAGGCATACCTGAATAGGTAAATGCCGATAATCGTAGAGCTAATTGCTTACTTGTAGCGTTGTCCACCTTTGATGACGACATCGACGTCCTGCAGAATGCTGATGTCGGCCAAAGGATCACCGGTCACGGCGATCAGGTCGCCATGATGCCCGGGGGCAATAGCGCCAACGTCGTCCGCCCAGCCAATGTACTTCGCGGCGACCGACGTTGCTGCCTGGATGGCTTCCATCGGTGTCATGCCACGTTCCACCATGATCGGAAACATCTTCGCATTGTCGCCGTGCGGATAGACGCCGGCATCGGTGCCAAAGGTAATGGGCACGCCGGCGCGATGGGCTTTTGTGAATACCTGTCGCTGTGCCTCCGTTGTTTCGTCATTCTTGCGCAAAAATTCTTCCGGCCAGTTTTCTTCGCGTCCGACAGACGCGATATAGCTGCCGTTGTATACGTCCATTGAAAAGGCAACGTCGTGCTCGACAGCGAGCGCTATCGCCTCGTCGTCAGCGAGAGACGCGTGTTCGATAGAGTCGGCACCGGAGAGAATGGCCTCCTTGATCGACTGGGCGCCATGTGCGTGCGCCGTGAGCCTGATTCCTGCCGCATGAGCGACTTCTGCGACGGCCTCGATTTCCTCCGGCGTCATCTCGGGAGATCCGGGCACACCGCCGTAGGCCAGTACGGCACCTGACGCAATTACCTTTAATACATCGGCACCGCCGTCGACGGCTTCCTGCGCTTTTTGCCTGAATTGTTCGGGGCCGCGAGCAACGCCCATGCGAACGCGAGCTGGTATGTCCTCCTCGGCATATCCCGGGATGACCAGGTCACCGCCACCGCCCGGAATGGTCAGGTAGTAACCCGCCACCTGCATGCGCGGCCCCGGGATTTCGCCACTGTTGATGCGATCCCTGAGTGTCCGGCCTGCCCAGCCGTTATAGGCGCCTACGTTACGCACGGTTGTAAAACCGGCGCCCAGAGTCCGGGCGGCAATTTCCTGCGCGATGATCTGCTCGTCATCAAGGCTGCGTGTGTAAAAAATGCTCAGATCGGCAGTGTTGCCAGCAGACTCAACAATGTGGGTATGCGTGTCGATCAGCCCCGGCAGACAGGTGTGTCCGGACAGATCCAGGAAGTCGTCGTCCGCAGGGGCACCACTGGTCACCGCAGAAATTCTTTCATCGACAATAGTCACCGTCTGATCCGGCACAGGTGTGGCACTCAATCCATCAATCAGTACGCCGCAGAAAACGGTCGTTACGGCCATCCCAGGTACGGTGCTATCAGGCGCCGTCTCGCTGCAACCCGCGAGAGAGGCAAGCAGTAACAGCGTGATCAGGATTCGGTTCATCATCGTTGCACCTGCAATTGTCATGACATTCGGATTATTGCACTCTTGAAGGCGATGAGGGAAAACGGTAGAACGAATGAAGACACGAATCGCAGCGGCAACCCTGATTCTGGCGGCGGCCTGTGGTTGTAGCGTGAATCCAGAATCGACTGTTGACGAACTATTTGCGGATTATTCGGCTCCTGGAATGCCGGGCGCATCCGTCATGGTCATCAGGAATGGCGAGCCCGTCCTGACGAGAAGCTACGGTCTGGCGAACGTCGAGAACGGCACGCGAATTGAACCCAAAACCAATTTTCGTCTTGCGTCGATCACCAAGCAATTTACGGCAACCTCAATCCTGATGCTGGTCGAGCGCGGTAAACTGGATCTTGATGATTCGATCAGGACGTACTTTCCGGAGTTTCCGGAATACGCCAATAACATCACGGTCCGACACATTCTCCAGCACACGTCCGGCATTCAGGACTATGAGCCGCTATACGGCGATCAGTTTCCGAGCCAGGTAAACGACCGTGGTGTCGTTGAAATCATCAGCAGGACGGACAGCACAACATTCGAACCGGGCAGCGCCTACAGTTACAGCAATTCCGGATACGCAATCCTCGCGGTGCTGGTCGAAAAATTGTCGGGTATGTCGTTTCCCGAGTTTCTTTACGAGAATATTTTCGCGCCGCTCGATATGTCCCAAACCGTGGCATTTGTTGACGGCGTCACGGCGGTCACCAATCGCGCATTCGGTTACAAGGTCACAGAGACCGGTGTTGAATACGCCGATCAGAGTGCATGGAGCGCTGTTCTTGGTGACGGCGGTGTTTATTCGTCTGTCGTGGACCTTGTCAAGTGGGATAAGGCGCTTTATTCCGGCGGCCTGCTAACCCGGCCGCTGCGAGAGGCGTCGTTTACGCCAGGGCTCGAGAATTATGGCTTCGGATTTCGCATAGATACTTACCAGTCACACAAACGAATACACCACAGTGGCAGTACCAGCGGCTTCCGGAATCACATGCAGCAGTTTCCCGACGATCGCCTGACCATAATCATTCTTACGAATCGCGCAGAGCCCGACGTTGCGCCGCTGGCGGAGCAAATCGCGGACCTTTTTCTCGATTAGGCACTCGCCAGGTCCAATATTGAAACCCTTCCTGCCAAAGAAATGCTATGTTCTCCGGTTCCCAAATATGGCTCAGGCCAGGTAGAGATGGTGACGATGAAGATTAGATTCATTGCAGCAGTATCAGTGCTTGCCAGCGTCGGCGCGATTGCTCAGGATTTCAGTGCGTTTGAGTACCGGAATATTGGACCAACACGAGGTGGGCGCGTTACAGCGGTGGCCGGCACGGTAGCCGCGCGCTCTACCTTCTATCTGGGTGCATCAGGCGGCGGTGTCTGGAAAACCGACGACTACGGTACTACCTGGAACGTCGTCTCAGACGGCTTTTTTGAAACGCCGTCCATTGGCGATATCGCCGTGGCGCAGGGCGACGCGAATATAGTCTACGTTGGGACCGGTTCCGATGGACTTCGCAGTAACGTAATAGCCGGCAAGGGCATGTACAAATCGATCGACGGTGGCGAGTCCTGGGACCACATTGGGCTTCGTGAAACCGGCCACATTGGCGCCGTGGAAATCGACCCAACCGATCACAACATCGTCTGGGTGGCGGCAATTGGTCAGGCGTTCTACGCCAACGAAGAGCGTGGCGTTTATAAGACGGCAGACGGCGGCAAGACCTGGGACAGGGTACTGTTCGTTTCTGACACCGTTGGTTTCTCTGACGTAGAGCTCTTGCCCGGCAATCCCAACATCGTTTTCGCGACCGCCTGGAAGGCCGAGCGTAAGCCCTGGACGATAATCTCCGGCGGCGTGCAGGAAGAAGGCGGAATCTATAAATCGGTGGATGCGGGGCTGACCTGGGAGAAGGTGACGGAGGGTCTGCCGCAGAATCTTATCGGCAAGATCGATCTTGCGATCAGTCGCGCCGATTCACGAATCGTCTATGCACTCGTCGAAGCGCCCGGTGACGAGGGTGGACTCTATAAGTCCATGGACCAGGGTAGATCCTTTTCGCTGGTTTCCAATGAGGACTCAATCAGGACCCGTCCGTTCTATTACGGCAATATCGATGTTGACCCGACTGATCCGGACATCGTGTATGCGATGGCTACGCGCAACATGAAATCGATCGACGGCGGTGTAACGTGGGAGCGATTGCCGCCACCCCACGAAGATAACCACGACATGTGGATCAACCCCGACGATCCGCAGCTCTTCATACACGGTAACGACGGCGGCGCCAACGTGACGCACAACGGCGGCAAGACCTGGTCATCGCAATTTAATCAGCCAACCGCCGAGCTCTACCAGGTCGAGGTCGACGATCAGTATCCCTACTGGCTGTACGCCGGGCAGCAGGACAATTCGACCACCATCGCAGTCCCAAGTATGCCGCCATTTCGTGCCCAGCATACGGCGGCCTGGCTGGTTGATGCCGGCGGTTGCGAAACGGGGCCGGGTGTCCCCAAGCCGGGTAATCACAATATTGTGTACTCGAACTGCAAAGGGCGATTCTTCGTTTTCGATAAACGCATCGGTACGGAGAAGGGCTACTACGTCGGTGCGACGAACATATATGGGCACAATCCACGCGACCTGAAATACCGGTTCCAGCGGGTCTCGCCCATACACGTGTCGCCGCATGATCCGAATGTGGTTTACCACGCGTCCCAGTTCGTGCATCGAACGACGGACGACGGCCGGACGTGGCAGACGATTTCGCCGGACCTGACTGCGTTCGAGCCTGACAAACAGGTTATTTCCGGCAGTCCGATTACGCGTGATATTACCGGCGAGGAGTTTTACAGCACCATCTATTCGCTGCGTGAGTCTCCGGTACAGGCTGGCGTGATCTGGTCCGGGTCCAACGATGGCCCGGTCTTTGTTACCCAGGATGGCGGCGAAACCTGGGACGATGTCACACCGCGTGGTTTGCCGCCGGGAGGGAGAGTCGACGCCGTAGAGCCGTCGCCACATGACCCCGCGAAAGCGTACATAGCCGTGCTGCGGTATCAGTTGGGTGATTCAAGTCCGTACATCTACAAGACGGAAAACTACGGTCGACGCTGGGAGCTTCTGACCGACGGTTCTAACGGCATACCCGCAGATTTCCCAACCCGGGTGGTTAGAGAGGACCCGGTCCGGGCGGGACTGCTTTTTGCCGGTACCGAGTTCGGGATATTCGTGTCCCTGGATGATGGTGAAACCTGGCACGCGTTTCAGCAAAACCTGGGCGTTACGCCGGTCACCGACATCAGGGTGGTTCGCGGTGATCTCGCGATCTCCACCATGGGACGGTCGTTCTGGGTGCTCGACAACATCCACACGTTGCGTCAGGCGGAGTTCGACGGAGCCGGTGAAACGGCAATTGTGTTCGAGCCGAAGGATACGATTCGCTATCGCAACGTCTACAGCGGCCAATCCCGCTACGACGTGCCGGACTATCCACCACCGGCGGTCGTCATCGACTATTTACTGCCTGAAAATATCGAGGCGCCGATCACTCTGCAAATAGTCGACGCCAGCGGTGCGCTCGTTAAAGCACATGAGAGCGTCGCCGAAGGTGAAGCGGGTGGGGATGATGAGTTGAATGAAGCGGGTGGGGACGATGAGTTGATTGAAGACATGAGCGAGAACCTCACTCAGGTAGTCGCGGACCAGTCGCTATCCGTTAAGCCCGGAATGAACCGCTTTCGCTGGGATATGACGCACCCGGGTGCATGGTCGGACGATGGAGAAAAGCGGTTCCGGGATGGGCCGCTCGCAAGGCCCGGAACCTATACGGTTCGCCTGCTCGCTGGCGATTCAGTGTCCGAAACCTCGTTTGAACTCGTCGTGGATCCAAGGGTGCTCGAGCAGGGCACAACCCTCGCCGATATAGATGCCCAGGTCGAATTCGAGCTGCGGGCCGTCGATTTGTTGTCCGAAGTTCGCCAGCTGGAAAAAAGCGTCGCTGACGAACAAGCGGAGCTCGAAAAACGCAAAGACGAATTGTCCGAGACAGAGGCAAGCAGGCTGATCGAAGTGACGGGTATTCTGGACGAGATCAAGTCTGCGGACATTATCTATCCACAGCCAATGCTTGCGAGTCAGGCTGCATATCTCTACAACATGGTGAAGAGCGCCGACCAGGCGCCGGGCAGGGATGCGGAGGATCGCTTCAGGGAGCTGGCGGAGAGACTTCGTGAGCTGCGTGCCTCATATCGTAGTGGAGATTGATCTGAAACCAGTTGCATCACTGCTTGCAATGTCGTGTTGCGTGACATTTGCGGCAGAGAATCCCGGTCTAAGCAAAGACATTGATGCGGTTTTCAGTGCTATCGACCGTCATCGACAGCCGGGTTGTGCAGCAGGTGTTATTCACGACGGTGAATACATTCACAAGGCCGGGTACGGTCTGGCGAATCTTGAGTACGGCATACCAATTACTGCCAGGTCAGTATTCAGGACGGGGTCTGTCTCAAAGCAGTTCACCGCGATGTCGATTGCGATTCTGGCCGAACGCGGTGATCTGGATCTCGATGCGGACGTGCATGAATACCTGCCAGACCTGATCGATTACGGCGCCAAAGTTACGCTGCGGCAAATGGTCCACCACATTGCCGGCATGGGTGACTACGATCACGAAGTCTTCAGAAATCCGGATGGCTCCGAGTTTCGTTTCGGAAATGAAGATTACTGGACGATCGACGAGTTCTATAGAAGGGTTGCCCAGGCCGATCTGATCCATGAGCCCGGTAGCAAGTATGTATATTCAAACCTGGGCTACTTCCTGCTAGCGCATGTAGTCGAGCGCGTCAGTGGCAGGACGCTGCGTGAATTCGCAACAGAAGAGATCTTCGAACGCCTCGATATGGACGACTCATTGTTTAACGACAACGTTAACCAGCCCATACCAAACAGGGCGGATGGTTATCAGTTGATGGATGATGGCTCCTATGAAATTTTCATGACCAATCTTAGCTGGGTTGGGGATGGCGGCGTCTATACCAACCTTGATGATTTTCTTAAATGGGATCAGAACTTCTACGCGAACAAACTGGGACGCGGCGGTGAGTCCCTGATAGACCTGGTGACGACACCACACCCGGATACCATCGCCTATTCGGATGACGGGCCGCGCAACGTCAACTATGCGTTCGGTCTTCATGTCGACGAAGTAAATGGTGAGTACATGATTGGACACACCGGCGGTTGGGTCGCATTTAGCTCGGTTTACAACCGCTATCCGAATCTGAATCTGTCAGTGGTTGTGTTTTGCAATTCAGCCGATGTGTCCGCAGCTGAGCTCGGAGAGCAGATCGGCGAGATCGCGGTTGCAGCAGTCAGGAACGACAATAATTGAAATGGAAGATCGCGGCTAAAGCCCAATCCGCCTGCAAAACTGGCTGTTGCGGGCGGATTGGGCTTTAGCCGCGATCTACAGGCGCCGAATCACTTTGCCCGGACGGGCCGCTGTCGTTGCACTATCCCGGTACACAAGTTCGCCGCCAACCCAAACGGACTCGATCCCCTCTGATAATGCATCCGGTTGCTCCGGTGTGGCACGATCTATAACCGTATCAGGGTTGAACAAGACGAGGTCCGCAACCATGCCTTCCCTGATCAGTCCTCGATCCGTGAAACCCATGTGCCCGGCAGTCAGGCCAGTCATCTTGTGCACGGCCGTTTCCAGAGACATTAGTTGATTGTCGCGAGCGTAGCGGCCGAGCACGCGTGGAAATGAACCGGCGCCGCGAGGATGCAGGTCGTTAAGCCCGCCGTCGGTACAAATATTGGATTCCGGCCAGGCCATCAATGCGTCAATGTCGGAATCTTTCATGCTGGTGGCGATAATCATCTCGGCCGACCGGCCGTTTTCCTGCTTCCACCGCTCCGCCTCAGCGGCAAGGTGCGTAAATGCGCCAATAGCATCCACCTCCAACAATCCGGCAATCTCGGGCAGGCTCTTGCCAACGTAATCCGGATTCGGCTCATAGCGCGTCATCCAGATGCCCTCAGCCGGTGCAATCTGATCCAGGACTTCTTCGATAGCCGACCGGTCCGTGTAATCCCTCTCGGGTAAAAGCACCATCATTGTCGATTGCCAGAACTCGTAGGGATAGATATCTGCAGTGATATTCACGCCATCAGAGCGTGCCGCATCGAGTTTCGCGAGCGTCTCTGCGGCGCTTCCCCAGAGTCGTGTCATCGCCAGTTTGATATGCGAGATCTGCACGGGCATGCCGGTTTCCCGGCCGATAAGAATGATCTCGTCGAGCGCGTCTTCGAACCAGCGGTCTTCGCTGCGAATGTGGCTGATATACCGTCCGCCAACATCTGCAGCGACCTGCGCCAGCGCAAGGACTTCAGACGTCTCTGAATAAATGCCGGGATCGTACTCGAGTCCGGTTGCGAGTCCGAGCGCGCCGCTCTCAAGCTCGCTTGCGAGCATTTCGGCCATCACGGCAATCTCGTCCTCAGTGGCGACTCGCTTGTAGTCCTCACCCAGCACTTCCTCGCGAATCGTATTGTGCCCAACATAGGATGCGACATTGACCGTCGCGGGCGATTCCTCAAGTTTGGAATAGAAGTCAGCCAGCGGATACTCTGAGCCACCGTCCTGACCGACGATTACCGTGGTAATTCCCTGGCTGACCGAGTTGAGTGCATCCAGCTGTTCGAGTATCAGGCTGTCGGCATGACTATGTGTATCGATGAAGCCCGGCGCCAGCGTCTGTCCGCCACCGTCAACCACAGCTTCGCCAGTACACGCATCGATTGAGCCAACCCGGGAAATCAGTCCATCGCTGATTCGAACACTCGCCGGGAACGCCGGTGAACCCGAACCATCGATGACCTCAACATTCGTGATCAGGAAACCTGGCGCGTCGTTACGACAAAGAGCCGCTTCCTCCCTGCCGCAACCGGCAAGAACCAAAACTATTGAAAATAGTACGAATTGAAATTTCTCGGTTGGCATTCCGTTCACCGTTTTGTTGAAAGGGCCCCGAGCGAGTGAGAGACAGGGCAAGGACCGTCGAACGTCGCGCTCGCCATCCACCTCAAAAAAGACACCCGTGTCAATCGGCCAGAAACTGCCAAACATGACGCGCTCTGCGACATTCGGACTCCTGTCGATCAAACAGAGTGTACACGACACGTCTGCGCTTTCCGCGCCCCGTATTTCGATTCAGCTTTCGACGAAGTATCGGGCCGGCTGAAGGCACTACAATCAACCGTCGTCGCTGTCGACCTCGAACTGCCCGGTCAGTCGCCGCCAAACATGCGACCAGCTCAACCCGATTGCCAGTAACGCGGAAACACAGATAAGCCCAACCCAGGTTGCGGACGACAGCGTGCTGACATTAAGCCAGCCGACATCAACCAGCATCCAGACGACACCACCCAGGAGAGCGCCACCGAGCAGCAGACCCAGGAAGCCGAGCGATCGCTGCGTGGCCGCGAGCAGGATGACCCAACCGATGAGCAGGGCCACGCCCACGACGAAATGTTCGGGGCCAAGACCGGAGGGATCAGATCCACGTGCCTTTATGAGCCACTGCCAGTAAGAGTACTGGGTAGGATTGTAGGTTGCGACGACGAGTACCGATGTGGCGACAAAGCGCCAAATAAAACTCAGGAAATTAAACTCTCTCGACGCGCGGCCGGACTGGCTCTTGTCAGTTTTCTTTGCCATTAGATCTCTCTGTTCTTCATTAGCGCTTTGTTATCACGCGGTCTGTTCATGTTGCATCGCCGCGATACGCCGCTGCACTTCGTTAAACATATCGTCACGCAAACCGGCAATCTTGAATACTTCCACGACGGTGAAAAACGGCGCCGCGAGATTTGCCTGGATGGGGTGTTTCAGGATGACCGGTGCAGTTTTCTCGACCGCATGACCGACGAATTGCGCCGCGTAACCGCCCAGGAAAGTGGCAGCGGCGACTGTCCCCGAAATTGACATCGGCTCCGCGCCAATAATGGTCGCAAAGTAGGCGATCGGAACGGCATAGAACAGGAATGCCAGGCTAAATAATCTGTCCAGCGTGAAATAGAACGAAAAAAGAATAAATGTCGCTATGTGTGCGCCGTTGACAGTGATGTCAAACACAGAGAATTGGGCCCAACTCAATGCGATAAAGGCACCGAGCATTATGGTCGGTATACCTATCATGTGTACCGCAACGTTAAACGGGTGCTGATGCGCCGCGGCATAGCCCGTCAGCATGTCCATCAGCTTCGAATTTGCTTTCATCGTGCCGTTCTCTGATTCGGATAGCGGAATTTACCACGACTTGGGCCTCCAAACGCCTACCCTGATATGATCTTCGGCTTCCCCCAAACCAGCCGGGTCCGCAACATGTCCTTTATGCCGTTCGATCTTGAATACACGCAATCCCTGTGGGAACAAAAGGTTGACATCAATCTCACCGAAAGTGGCGTCCACCCGATTCGACTTGACGAGTTGCTGGGCGATGATGAGGGCATGTTGGCGCGAGCTGCTGGCGACTGAAATCAACTATCCACATGTTAACGGCAATCCTGAGCTCCGCGAGCACATTGCGCGGCTCTATGACGGCGCATCAGTCCCGAACGTTCTTGTGACAGTCGGTGCGGCCGAGGCGAACAACGTCATCATGCAGACGATGATGCGCCCGGGCGACGAACTGGTAACGCAGACGCCCACGTATAAACAGGTATGGGGTCTTGCCGACAACGCAGGCCACGCGATCAAGTCGTTTCGGATGCTGCCAGACCAGGGTTGGGCACTGGATATCGAAGATCTGAACGCAGAAGGTGTCGGACCAGACCCGCATCATCGCAATCGTCAATCCGAACAATCCGACGGGATACATCATGACCGAGGCTGAAATGGATGCCATCGTTGCTGCCGCGGATCGGGTGGGCGCGTGGATTCTGGCGGATGAAGTCTATCGAGGCGCCGAACGACTCCAGGACGAGGAAACCCGGTCGTTCTTCGGTCGCTATGACAAAGTGCTGGCCGTTGGCAGCATGAGCAAGGCTTATGGCCTGCCGGGCTTAAGGGTCGGTTGGGTCGTAGGACCCGCCGGACACGGTCGACGACATCTGGCGTCGCCACGAATACACAACTATTACTGCCAGCATGTTGAGCAACATCCTGGCAACGCATGCGCTCGATCCGGCCGTAAGGCCGAGGTTGCTGGCGCGGACGCGCCAATATATTCGCAATGGTTTCCCGGTCCTGGAGGACGTGGATGAACCGGCAGGGCGGAATGTTCAGCTACACGCCACCACAGGCTTCAGCCGTGTCTTTCATTCGTTACAACCTGGATATCAATTCCACGGAACTGATGGAGAAACTCTGTCGTGAGGCCAGCGTATTCGTCGGTGCCGGAGATTCGTTTGGCATGGATCATCACCTGCGCATTGCCTTCGGCCAGGACAAGGCGGTGCTGGAAGATGCCTTCGCAAGAATAGAGAGACACGATCGGGTCGATGGCCTGATGGAAATCCTGACGCTCGATCAGATCAAGGCGGTGTTGCCATCGGTCGATTTGTTGCCGGAAATCGAACAGGGTTTCGTTGCTTATAGCCAGGGCAGGTCCGTGGTGCCGCCTGTCGGCGAGCTGATCTTGCGTGAGCCACCCGGCGATGTGCATATCAAGTACGGCTACATCAAGGGCGATGACTATTACGTCATCAAGATTGCGTCGGGATTCTACGGGAACGCGGCATTAGGATTGTCGTCCGGCAATGGAATGATGCTGATGTTCAGCCAGAAGACGGGCGAGCCGGTCGCGATCCTGCTGGACGAGGCTTACCTTACCGATATACGAACCGCGGTGGCTGGCGCAATCGCGGCAAAATATCTCGCGCCGTCGGACGTGATCCGAATCGGCATTATGGGAACCGGCACGCAAGCTCGACTACAACTCGAGTACCTGCAGCCAGTTGTCGATTGCAGGAAGGTAATGGTCTGGGGCCGTGATGCAGACAAATGCGCAGCGTATGCGAAAGATGCGAATGCAATCGGGTTCGACGTTACGACGACGCTTGATGCGAGCGAGCTTGCGCGTTCATGCAATCTCATTGTTACAACGACGCCCGCGGAATCTCCGCTACTGACCGATGTAAATGACCTGATGCCCGGCACGCACATTACAGCGATTGGCTCGGATACCCACTCAAAGCAGGAAGTGCATGCGGAGATTCTCAGGCGGGCGGACCTGGTGGTCGCCGACAGCATTCCGCAGTGCCTGGAGCGTGGTGAAATTCATCAGGCGATGAAAGTTGGCGCCATGGACGAGGGAAGCCTCATTGAGTTGGGCAGCATCATCGCCGGCACGGCTGAGGGTCGTACGGACGATGTCCAGCTTACGATCGCGGATCTCACCGGCGTAGCGGTGCAGGACATACAGATTTCGAAAGCGGTGTATCGAAGCGGCAATGAATCGCGGCCAGTTCGCTCACCCAGGTTGATCAAGAACAATTGGTAGGTGCGAACTGACATTTATTGCACTAAAGATCAATCCGCGATCGCCGGAAATACAAATAGCGACAGTGCGGGCGGATTGGGCTTTAGCCGCAATACCAATACCGCGATCCCTATTCGTAGCGCAACGCAAGCACCGGCCTCGCCGTCGCCGCGCGGCTCGCCTGTAACGCAATGGTCAGCCATGCGACTGTCAGCGCCGCGATTGCACTCGCGACAAACAGCCATGCCCATTCAGCGAACGGCGCCTTGTAAGCAAATCGGTTCAGCCAGTCGCTCATGAAATAGTATGCAACTGGCCAGGCGATGACGTTTGCAAGCAGGACCAATTTCGTGAAGTCATTGGTGAGCAGCAGGACAATATCTTTCACCGTCGCACCCATTACTTTCCTGATGCCGATTTCCTTGGTCCGTCGTTCTGTAGTGAACGATGCCAGTCCGAAAAGACCGAGCGTTGCCACGAAAATGGCGAATGCAGAGAATATTCCGAACATCTGCGCCTGTCGTTGCTCGGATCGATACAGTGCGTCGAAGCGATCATCCAGAAATTCCCAGAAAACGGGCTCGCCCGGTACGATCTTTTTCCAGACTGATTCGAAATGCTGCAATCGCTGCGCGATGATCACCGGCGGCGAGCTTCACGGAGATGCGACGCGAATAATTCGGGTTTGGCTCCGCATAGACGGTCGCTTTCATTTCGCTGTGCAAGGACGAAAAGTGAATATCCGGAATTACGCCGACCACTTCCCGATCGATAAACGAGTCCAGTTTACGACTCATGGGTTGTCGCACGAGCTTGCCGATTGCCTCTTCCGGGCTCCAGCCCAATCGACGTGCTGCTGATTCATTCAGTATGGCTGCTCCCTTTGACAACAGGATTTTCCTCGGTCGGTTCGCCAATACGCATCTCGTTCTGTCGAAAGGCTCGCCCGGCCAGAAACTCGACGTCATAGTGATCGAACCACTGATAGTCAACTTTTATATCGGCCATAGCCTGAACAGTATCCATTGAGATCTGCACGCCTTCGGCAACGTAAGCTGAGCCATCATTGTTCTGCATGCTCGGCACCCTGGACGAGTAGACAGCAGACAGAATATCGGGATGCGCTTCGAGTTCTGCTTTCAGCGGTTCGTAGGTTTCCCATAAGTCCGCGAAATAGGGCAATTCGCTCACCAGGTTGCGCGTCTTGTCAAAGCCAAGATCTACTTTGCGCGCGTATTGCATCTGCGCCATCACGACGCCCGTCGCAATCAGCAATGCAATAGAGGTTGCAAACTGAAAAACGACCAGGGATTTGCGTAATAGTGACGAGCCAGTACCGGAAGCGGGGCCCTTCAGAACATCGACGGGCCGGAATTTCGACAGGTAGAATGCGGGGTAACTTCCTGCAAAGAGGCCAACGACGATAATTCCGACTAGCAGGATCGCCAGCGACGCCGGACTCGCCAATGAAAAGTTCAGCGGCATCTCGAGAAACGAGGCGAATATCGGCAGGACAAGCTCCACGAGGGCAAGAGCCAACACCATCGCAAATGCCGTGAGTAGTATCGATTCGCCGAGAAACTGATTGATTAGCTGGCTGCGTGTGGCGCCAACGACCTTGCGCACGCCGACTTCACGCGCGCGTTGAGTTGATCGAGCTGTGGTGAGGTTCATGAAGTTGATGCAAGCGATCAGCAGAACGAAGAACGCGACGGCAGAGAAGGTCGTGACCGTCGCCAGGCTGCCGTTGGCGCGCCACTCTCCGTCACGGTCGGACGTCAGGTGGATGTCCGTCAGTCGCTGCAAGCCAAGAGCGGTAGAGCTTTCCGCATCTTCATCAAAGTGTCGCACCAGGAAGTCATTGAACTGAGCTTCCAGATCGGCCGGGTCATACCCTTGCGGTAGACGAGCATAGGTGTAGTAGTTATTGCTGCCCCAGCTCTCGAGTTCGTCAGGCCCCATCATCAGCGGTATCGCCGCCATCGAGCCAACGAGCTCAAACGCCATGTGGGTGTTGTCCGGCAGGTCTTTGATAATTGCAGTTACCGTTACATCTGCCTGGTCCATCAGGTTCAGCGTCTGACCAATCGGATCCTCATTACCAAAGTAGCGCGCGACTGCACGTTCCGTCAGTACGATGTCCGTGGGATTCGCAAGCGCTGTTCCCGGATCACCTGTCACGAATTCGAGATTGAAAAATTCGAATATATTGGGATCGGCGATGACCATGTTTTCCTCACGGAAGCGAGTGTCATCCCTGGATAAAGCAATACCACCGGTTGCGAGAATTCTCACGATGTCCTCAACCTCGCTGAAGTCCTGCTTCATCAGCGGCGCGATCGGCGGCGCAACTGCCGCGAGCTCCAGGTTGTTACCAAAAAAGTCGCGTGTGACCCGATAGATTCGGTCGGCATCGTCCCAATGTTTGTCGTATGAGGTCTCGTAACGGACGAACAGCGTGATGATGATGCAACAAGCCAGCCCGATCGCGAGCCCGAGAATATTGATGACGCTGAAAAGTGGATTGCCGACGATATTTCGCCAGGCGATTTTGAAGTAGTTGCTAAGCATGACGAGCCTCACCTGCCTTCTGCAGGCCAACGATGTTCTCTGACAAGATGCGACCATCGAGCATGTTGACGACGCGACTGGCGTGATCGGCGTGGCCCGGGTCATGGGTGACCATCACGATTGTCGTGCCCTCGCTATTCAGCTGGCTGAGCAGTTCGAGTACTTCTTCGCCGTTCTTCGTGTCCAGGTTGCCGGTCGGTTCGTCAGCGAGAATGAGTTTCGGGTTGGTCACAACCGCCCGTGCAACCGCAACTCTTTGCTGCTGTCCGCCGGACAGCTGCTGCGGTCGGTGGTCGGCTCGATGCGCAATTCCAACGCGTTCAAGCACTTCCCTAACCCGCTGCTGCCGTTCGACCGGCGGAATTTTCTGGTAAAGCAGCGGCAGCGCGACGTTTTCCGCAACTGTGAGTTCGTCAACCAGGTTGAAGCTCTGGAAGATGAAGCCGATGTTCTCCTTGCGGATATCGCGAGGTCCGTCTCGGATTTGCCGGCAACGTCCTGGCCGAGAAATCCGTAACGACCGGAGTCCGGCGAATCGAGCATGCCGATGACATTCAGCAGCGTGGATTTTCCGCAGCCGGATGGACCCATGATGGCGATGAATTCGCCGGTATCGATTTCAAGGTTGATGTGATTAAGTGCCGTGGTTTCGACGTCCGATGTTCGATATGCCTTTTCCAGGTCATGTATTTCAATCATTTTTCCGCTCCTGATTTTCTGCTGCGCAATTCGCACGATCTGCGGTGTGTTCTTATCGGTCGATGAATAATCGGTCGACCTCGATGAAGTTTGCATACGATGAAATGATCACCTCGTCTCCGGGAATGAGGCCACCTTCGACTTCGATCATGTTTGGATTTCGTCGGCCGAGCTGAACCGGTCGCCGGCTTGCGGTTTTGCCGTCCGCGGATCAGCACAAACACCCAGGCGCCGCCCGTGTCATTGAAAAACGGACCATTGGCCAGAAGCACTGCGCGTTCGTTGCTGTCGCCGAGTACCAGGCGCAGCTGCAGCGTCTGACCGCGGCGTATGTCCGTCGGTGCGTCGCCGATAAAGCGGAGATCAACCTCAAACTGGGAGGCCTGCACTTCGGGATAGATCTTGCTGATCTCCAGCAGATGATTCCTGCCGTTGATTTCGAGCTGCGCCTGCTGCCCGATGCGCACCCTGTTCAGATAAAATTCGTTGACGAGCGCGGTTGCCTTGAATCGTTCGACATCGTCGATTTGCCCGAGCCGCTCTCCGCGTGCTTTCGACTCTCCGATTTCAGCGTTCAGCGAGGTCAGCTGTCCGGAACGCGGAGCGCGAATCAACAGGTTGTCCAGGTTGCCGCGCGCCAGCGTCAGGTTTTTTTCCAGCTGCTGGACAGAGTTATTGAGTTGTTCGATCTGCGCCAGCCGCACGACTTCGTCCTGTGCCTGGCTTTCCTCGGTGACTACGCGGCGTTTTTTCCAGTACTCCAGTTCATCATTGCTGTTTTCGTAATCAGTTTTGGAAATGAACTGGTTCCCCTCCAGTTCTTCGTATCGATTGACCAGTCGCGTCAGCCTGATGATCTGATAGTCGATTTCTATCAGGTCGCCTTTCAGCTTCAGCCGGTTTTGTTCGATCGCCAGCTGCGTATTGCGAAGATTGTTGAGTTGTTCGCTGACTTCCGCTTCGCGCGCAATGACGTCGAGTTGCAGCGATGTATTCGACAGGTCGATCAGCGGCTGTCCTTGCTCGACGAAAGCGCCTTCTTCAACGAGAATCGCTTCGACCCGGCCACCCTCGATGGCATCGAGGTAGACGGTTTTCTCGGGTTCAACGCTCGCGCGCAGCGGAATGTAGTCCTCGTACATTCCGTTGGATACTTCCGCCGTCCGGATGCGCTGCCCGTCCAGCGTGAATGACGTCGAGGTGTCGGTTGTGAGCAAGACAAATCGCCAGCATCGCAATTGCAGCCGCGACAGCGCCGCCAATCAGCAGGCGCTTGCGCGACTTCGTTTCGATTTTGCGGTCCATGCCGCCGGACTGAATGTGAAGATCGATTCGCTCATACCTTATTTAGAGCAATTGGCGTGCCAGCTTCGGCATCAATAAAAACAATAACTTATGTCAGTAGATTCGCCGGACCGGTGTTCGAAATCGGAAATAAGTGATCGATTTCGGACACCTCCACCTATACAGTCACCCGATGAAACTCAGCGCCACGGTCCTGGTGGTCGATGACGATCCGGACGTACTGACGGCGGCCCGGCTACTGCTGCAGCAGCATTTCGCACGTGTCCTGACGACACGAGAATCCCGGCGAGATCCGAGACACTGATGGCGAAGGGCCAGATCGACGTGTTTCTCGTCGACATGAATTTCGCGATCGGTCGCAACACCGGCGCCGAGGGTCTTGCAACTGGCTGCGGCTGATCCTGGATGGTGATCCGGACGCCGTGGTTGTCCTGATGACCGCTTTTGGTGATCTGAATACGGCAGTCCAGGCAATGCGTGAGGGTGCAGCGGATTTCGTACTGAAGCCGTGGCAGAACGACAAGCTGGTTGCAACCTTAAGCGTCGCGGCAAAGCTTGGTAAGACGCGAACAAAAGTAAATGCGTTGAGCGTACTGCCACCCGGCGATGAGATGATCGCCAGCTCGCGAGCAAATGCGCGAGGTGATGAGTATTGTCTCACGTGTTGCGCCGACGGATGCCAATGTCCTGATTCGTGGCGAAAACGGGACCGGCAAGGAATTGGTTGCACAGGCCATGCATCGACAGTCGTTGCGCGCGGACCATGTGCTGGCGACGGTTGACCTCGGCGCCGTTGCCGAGACCTTGTTCGAATCTGAATTGTTCGGTCATAAGAAAGGCGCATTCACCGGTGCCGACAGCGATCGCGCCGGGCGATTTCAGGCTGCCGATCGCGGCACGCTGTTTCTTGACGAAATCGGCAACCTGCCATTGGCGTCGCAGACAAAATTGCTGCGTGTTCTCGAGTCCCGGGAAGTGTTGCCGCTAGGCAGCGATCAACCGGTGTCGATTGATGTGCGTCTCATAGCGGCTACGAACCAACCGCTCGAATCTCTGGTCAGGAACGGGCAGTTCCGGGAAGACCTGCTCTATCGCATAAATACGATTCAGGTACTGCTGCCGGCACTGCGCGACCGGACCGACGATATTGGTCCTTTAGTTGACCACTTTATCGGCATGTACGCGCGTAAATACCAGCTTGAGAAACTGCCGGTGACACCCGGCGCAATGGAGGCGCTCAAGGCATATCAGTGGCCAGGAAATGTCCGTGAATTGTCGCATGCCGTCGAGCGAGCTCTGATATTGAACAGCGGCGCTACACTCGACATCGATGATTTTCGCCTGGTAAGCACACCTGGGCATTCGGTCTCGTCGTCCCTGAATCTCGAAGCGACAGAAAGACGGATGGTGACGACAGCGCTTGAACAGGCGGGCGGCAATATTTCACACGCAGCTGCGGCGCTCGGAATTACCAGGGCTGCTCTATATCGGCGAATCGAGAAATTTAAATTGTGAAACGCCGGCACAGAGCGAAATTTCGTGTTGTTACGCTGATTCAGGTTGTTTTTATTGTCGTGAGCTCACTGCTGTTTTCATGGGCCATTTTGTTCACAGATTATCTCGCCGTTCCGCTGGTTATCGGATTTGCATTGCTCCTTCAGGTGCTAGCCCTTTTGAGCTACGTCGAATCGCATGTCGATACGCTGGAGGAGTTCTTCGCAGCGGTGAACTATGACGACTTCACCCGACGTTTCGTTGAGCAGGACATCGATGCGGAATTAAAGCAGGCGTTTAATCTCGTCATAGAGCGATTTCGGGACGCTCGGGCCGAACGAGACGTGCAGGCCGGTTATCTCGAGATGGTGGTTAAGCACGTGCCCGTGCCGTTTATTGCTGCGCGAGCGGACGGCGCGCTGACGCTGGTCAACAACCCCGCAAGGCGCCTCACTGGTATGCCCGCATTGGCTAACCTGGAGCAGCTTGCAGAGCTTGATCCGGAACTGCCGGCACAGATGCTCGCAATCGAAGCGGGCAGCCAGCAGTTGCTGCAGTCTCGACTACGGGGCGTGCCGGTAGAATTGCGCGTATCCGTGTCGGAAATACGTCTCGGCGAGGATGTCGAAAGACTCTATTCAATCGAAAACCTCTCCGGCGAGTTAACGGCCCGTGAAGCGAGCGCCTGGCGCAATCTCATCCGGGTGCTCACTCACGAAATCATGAACACGTTGACCCCGGTTACGTCGTTGGCGCAGTCCACGATGGGTCTGCTGGACGATGCAGCTGCCAAGGAAGATGTGCGCGAGGCGGTACAGACGATTGCCCGGCGAAGTGAGGGACTGACGAATTTCGTTCTGCGTTATCGCGAACTGCTCAATGTGCCTCAACCTGTCCTGGCGAAGGTTAATGTCGTGGAAACGTTGCGTTCGATCGAAACGTTGATGTCCAACGAGTTGGATGGCGTAAAGGTCGTCGTCGACGTGACGCCAAAGTCGCTCGAGGTTTCCGCCGACAGCGCATTGCTGGATCAGGTGCTGGTTAACCTGGTTCGAAACGGGCTGGACGCGATGAATTCCGTCAGTGAGCCGCGACTGGACCTGAGTGGTCGGCTCAGCTTTGGTCGCGTCGTTATTAGCGTAATGGACAACGGACCAGGCATCGACGCTGAAGCACTCGACCAGATCTTCGTGCCGTTCTTTACCACCAAACGGCATGGTAGTGGCATCGGTCTAAGCCTGAGTCGGCAGATCATCAATGCCCACGGGGGCGAGATCGTCGTCGAGAGCGATTCCGGTGGTACGATCGTACGACTGGTCTTTTGATGGAGTGCCAGTATTGGACGTCCATTTCCGAATAATCGCAGTGTATGTGTTGTTGATTGCCGCACCGGGAGTGCAGGCGTCGCCGTTGTTCGACGGAGAGTCGAGCCTGGAGCTGACGATCGAGGCGCCATTTCGCGACCTCGTGAGGAAGCGCCAGGACAGGCCGGTGTATGACGCCGTCGTTCGCTACATAGACTCATCCGGGGAAGAGCGAGTGCTGCAGGCACAGCTGTCTCCTCGTGGAAATTCGCGGTTGACCGCCTGCGAATTTCCACCATTAAGACTCATGCTGACTGACAGCGAGACGGTGGGAACCGTTTTCGAGGGACAAACCCGCCTGAAAATGGTCACACCGTGCAATAGCCGCAGCGATGGCAGGAAGTGGCTGCTGCAGGAGCTCGGTATATATCGTGCCTATAGCGAGATCACCGCTTATTCATATCGTACCCGGCGTCTCGACGTGGCTTTCCTCGAGCGCAAGTCGTCGCGCCGACCACGCATGCAGCCCGCGTTTTTTATCGAGCCAACCGATGAGGCGGCGGATCGTTTGCAGCGTGATTCAATCAGGCCGCCAAGCATCCGGCCGGAACAGCACAATCAGGCCGAACTTGCGAAAAACATGCTGTTCCAGCTACTGATCGCGAACACGGACTTCTCGGCAAAGCGTGGCCCCACAGGCGAAGGATGCTGCCACAATGGGCGCGTGCTGGCGGTTCCGGGACAACAAGCAGATTGGATTGTTGTTCCATATGATTTTGATCAGGCAGGTATTATCAGCGCGGACTATGCAGTACCCGGTCGGCGTCTCGGCATCAGGCACGTCAGGAATCGCTTATACCGTGGTTTTTGCTGGCAGAATGATTCATTGTCGAACTCGATCAATCTGCTTCGCGAGCGCCGCGCGCAGATAGCTTCGGCGCTGATTCCGTCTGAATTGTCCTCGGCAGCGCGTGCACGTATGCAGCGCTTCATCGATGATTTTTACAAAATTCTTGATGATCCCGGGGAACTGCAGAAGCGAATCACAGACAAATGCAGAGGGACAGCATCGCTCCCGATCAGGAAGACAAGGACTTCCGGTGGCCAGCGATGACACGGTGATCGTCAGGAACGATTCAATTACTATGGTCCGGTAAATGGAGTTTTGAAAAGATGAATAGATTGATTCAGATGACTGCCTGCCTGGTTCTGGGCCTGGTTTTTGCAAGAGCCAATGGCGAAGAGCTCATTGCCGAATACCAGGGCTCGGGCAACACGACAACGGCCGAGTTCACGGTTGAGGCACCCTGGATTCTCGACTGGCGCATCAACAGTGACTACAACAAGATGCTCTCGTTTGACCTGGATCTCGTGGACGGAACGACGGGCGTGCTGATTGGCAATATCAAGAGCGCCAAGTCGCTCGGTAATGGCGTACGTCTGTTCAATTCCGGCGGCAAGTATCGTTTTCGCGTCAACGGATCGTTTGTTCGCTGGTACCTGAAAATAAAAGAGCTCACGCCTGCCGAGGCTGAACTTTATAAGCCAAAATGATCAGGCGTTGTAGACTTCCGTAAATACCCGATCGAACACTTCGAGCTCTTCCAGCTTGCCCATACTGACACGCGAATAGTTGGTAAACGTCTGGTACGTTCCACGGATCTGGATATTCCGCGCTTCCATCTTCTTTTGGAACTCCGTCGCGTCACGGCCAATGTCGGCGTAGATAAAATTAGTTTGCGAGGGTAGTGGTTCAATACCATTCTTGCGGAAGGTCGCATTGACCATTTCTCGACCTGCAATGATTTTTTCGCGCGAAAATTGAATGAATTCGTCATCCATGTAGCTCGCATGTGCTGCTGCCATGCCCACACCATTTGCCCAGGCCATGATGTGCCCGGATATAAGCTTCGCGACGTCCGGATGCGCCATACCGTAGCCGACCCGCAGTCCGGCCATGCCGAAAATTTTCGAAAATGTTCTCATAACCAGAACGTTCTCACCCTCTCTCACGAGGTCCAGCATCGAAGTGTAGACGGGGTCGTCAGTCAGTTCGTTGTAGGCTTCGTCGATCAGCACCAGCGCCTTTTTGCTTACCTTGCGACAGAATGCACGCAGCGTGTCTCCGTCAAGCGTCATCCCGGTCGGATTGTTCGGGTTGCAGACGTAGACCATGCTGACGGACTCGTCAACGGCCGCCGCCATGCCATCTAGATCGATCGACATGTCTTTATTCAGCGGGACCCGCACCATGTCAACGCCCATACGTTTGGAATAGCCGAGGTGGTCTGAGTAGGTCAACGCTGGTAGTACGACTTTCCCTTTCTTGCCGTAGGCAACCATCGCGGCCTGCAGCCCCTCGTTCGAGCCCGACGAGAGAATCATGTTGTCGCGCGCCAATCCGTTCTTCTCGACAATCGAGTCCAGCAACATGTTGCGAATCGGGCCCGGGTAGTAGGCGCCCTTGCGCAGCGCCTCCGCAGCGGCCTTTAATGCTTTCGCGCTCGGCCCGTAGGGGTTCTCATTCGCCCGCAGTGAAATTACGCCCGGCGCCGGGCCAAACTGTGCGAAAGCGCTGGGCGCAATGGCAAGTGCCACTGCGCTGCCGACCATGCCGCGCATCAGGTCTCGACGATTAAATTGAGTTGACATGTATTCTTTCCTTTAATTTTTTTGCGGCTGAAGCCGCTCCTACAGACAATCGGGGTGTCCTGCTTGTCTTTGTTTTTTCGCGGCTGAAGCGGCTCCCACACGCAAACAAACGGTCCTGCTTGTCTTTGTTACTCGCGGCTAAAGCGGCTCCCACAGACAAGCCAGTCGTAGGAGCGGCTTTAGCCGCGATTCTTTAGGTCATTGATCCAGCAAAATAGAAACTCTTCTATTTCGTGTCTCAGTTTTCAAACTAGTCCAGCAGAATAGAGACTCGTCTATTTCTTCTGCCTTTCTTCTCCACTTTGCCAACCTTGATGTCGCCGACTTCACTGGTGTTTCTCAGGTGCGTACCACCGCAAGGCTGCAGGTCGACGCCTTCGATTTCCAGTAGCCGGACCTGGCCGGCGCCCTGCGGCGGTTGCACCGACATCGTGCGCACAAGCTCGGGTTGGGCCTCAAGTTCTGCGTCCGAAATCCAGCGGCAGGTGACCGGGTGACTGCCATCGACAAGAGACTTCAGATCGGCGTTAACCTGCTCTTTATCCACGGTGTCTTCCATGTCGAAATCGAGTCGACTCTTGCTGGCGGAAATATTGCCGCCCGTCACACCATATTGCAGTACTGAACCAAGAAGATGTAGCGCCGTATGCATGCGCATGTGCTGGTAGCGCCTGTCCCAATCCAGGATGGCGGTCACTTCTGTCCCCGTCGCTGGCAGGTCCGCTCCCTCAGCAACGACGTGACGAATGTCGCCATTTTCGTCATAACGTGTGTCGACAATGGCCGCGCTTCCTCCGTCCCATCGAAGTGTGCCGGTATCGCCCGGCTGGCCGCCGCCCGTCGGATAAAAGACCGTGCGATCGAGAATAACGGCGCCACCTTCGTTATCGATGACTTTCGCCGTGCACTCTTTCAGGTAAGAGTCGTCTCTGAATAACTGTTCGGTCATAGTGTGTTTCGCCGCCCGGTGTCCGCGCTCAATGTACTCTATAATTGCTGCCTACACACTGGATTGTAAACTCTGCCCAACATGATTGACCATCCCGCATTCGGTACCCAACCAGGCGGCCGTTTCTTTATCAAGATGCAAGGCCTGCAGAATCATTTCGTCATTACTGACGGTCGACGCGAACCGTATACACCGAATAAGGCGGAAATAATTCGGGTCTGCGACGTGCGTACGGGCGTTGGTGGTGATCAGCTCGTGATCATCGAGCCGCCCAGGCAGCCTGGTGCCACTGCTTTCATGCGTCTTCTTAATGTGGATGCGCGTGAGGTTGAAGCGTGCGGCAACGCGACGCGTTGTGTCGCATGGCTACTCTTGCAGGAACACGGTGTCAACGAGGTGGTACTGGAAACTTTGGCGGGCCTGATCGAATGCCACCGAAGCGGAGATCTCCGGGTCAGCTGTACGATGGGCCGGATCAGCACCAGGTGGCAGGATGTGCCGTTACGCGAAGAACGCGATACGCGTCATCTTGACCTGGGCATCGAGGCGCTCGGTGAGGCGGTCGCGCTCAATATCGGCAATCCGCACGTCGTTTTTTTTGTAGACGATCTCGATGCGGTAAATATCGAGGCGCTCGCGCCCGGCATACAGAACAACCCGCTGTTCCCTGACCAGGTCAATGTCGGCCTGGCGCAAATCGTGTCAGATGACCAGATGCGCCTGGTTGTATTCGAGCGCGGGGCCGGCCTCACCACTGCGTGCGGGAGCGGGGCGTGCGTCGCCGTTCACGCGGCACACCTGCGCGGGCTAACCAGCAATAAGAAAATGACCGTATCGATGCCGGCCGGCGAGATACTTATCGAGATAAGCGACGACGTAATCGCGACCATGACCGGTCCCGTCGCCTATTGCTTTGCAGGGTATTATTAGTCAGAAGAGTCCAAACAGCAGAAACATGGTTGCAGCGATGGCACCGGCCGTCAACGCATACGGAAGTTGCGTGCGTACGTGATCGATATGGTCGGTCGCAGCGGCCATCGAGGCAACGACTGTCGTGTCGCTGATCGGCGATGCATGGTCGCCGAAGATCGCCCCCGAAATTGCGGCACCTAACAGCAACGGCACCGACAGTCCCAGCGTCGTGGCGATCGGAATCGCAATGGGAATCATGATCGCAAATGTGCCCCAGCTGGAGCCGACGGAAAAAGCGATGAATGCGGATACCAGGAACACCAGTGGCGCGAGCAGAGGCGTGGGAATACTGTCGCCAACAGCCGCTGCTACGTACGCACCCGTGCCAAGCGCGTTGGCGACATCACCCAGCGCAAGTGCGAAGAGCAGGATGGTCGAAATGGGCAGGATGCCGCCGGCACCCTTCATGAATATCCGCATTAATTCATTGATCGAACTCGATCCCGAACCAAGAATCATTACCCATGACACGACCAGTGCGAAAATTACCGACCAGAGGATCGACACAGAGCCGGAGCCTTCGATGATGTTGCCATCGCCCGTAATATAGAGCCCGACCGGCATCATAAGAATCATGGCGGTGATGGGTAACACCATTAAGAGTGCCGATGGAACTTCGCCGACGGGGTCCTCGATCTGTTCGGCCGATACGTCGACCATCGGCGTCGCGCCTGGCCACAGAACCTCGCCACGCTGCGTTCGTTCTTCGGCTTTTTTCATGGGCCCAAGGTTGATGTTTTTCCAGATCACGACGCCGGACAGCAAAATGGCGGTGATCGCATAAAAGTTATAGGGAATCGAGCTTATAAAAGTTTCGAGCGGGTTTTCGATGCCGGCTGACCCGACCAGGCCAATGATTACGGCTCCCCAGGCATTGAGCGGAATCATTACGCACACTGGCGCGGACGTCGCGTCGATCAGGTATGCCAGTTTTTCTCTCGAGATCTTGTAGCGATCAAACAGTGGCCGGCTGACGGACCCGGCAACGAGCAAAGTGATATTGGATTCGATAAATATGACGAGGCCCGTCGCCCACGCAAGGATTTGCGCGCGCACCCTGTTGTGGACCCAGCGCCGTGTTTCGAGAAAATGGACGAACCCTCTGACGCCACCCGAATGTTCGATGGTAGCAATGAGGGAACCGATGATAAGTGTGAATATGAGGACCCGCGTGTCTCCCGGATCCGTGAACACATTGATGATGCCGTCGAAGCCTGCCGTGACGCCGGTTAACGGATTGAACCCGTTCAGCAGCGTGTATCCTATCCAGATACCGGCGAAAAGCGACAGGATGACCTGCTTTGTCCAGATCGCCAGGATGATGGCGAGTATCGGCGGAAGTATGGAATACCAGCTGGGATCAGTCATATCGCGTATTTTTTGTTTTGTATGGCGAGCGCTGACTGTAGAGCAATACGGATTCCATTTCGACGTTTTTGCCGGAATTGAGTCCTGCACCGTCTACTTGACGGCATACTCGTCGCCGTAAAACCTGGCCGTGCTGTGGGTGTGAAAAGTATGCGAAATCAGAAGTCTGAATCTGATCGTCCGTATCGAACTCATCCGCGCCGCTGTCAGCCAGTTTGCAGGTGTGATCTTGGCAAAAGAACCCTGCGGGCGTATGCGAAATGATCCCTCAGGGGTAGATTCGATACTCGAACTGCGGCACGTAAACATCGTAGTGTGGCTGCAGAAACGAGACGATGTCGATGAGCTCTTGCACGGTCATGTAACTGTTGTAGACGGGCATACGTGACTGGCCGTCTTCGGAGACAGTCTCGAGCGGATATCCCGTTGCAAGCTTGTGCGATGGATTGATGATTGCCGTCACCAGTTCACCGTAGGTCTTGACCCGCGTCACTGTTCCGCCCAGCTGGACGAACGGTGGATCGTCCCAATCGAGCGTTGGCAGCACTTCCCCGGCGATCGTGTGACACTCGTGGCAATGCATGTAGACGAAGGCTTCTTTGCCGTTGAGCGCATTGCCTTCCGGCAGACTGAAACCGCGCTCAGACATGCGATCCGCCTCACAGGCGGTCAGTGCGAGGGCGAGTATTAGCAGCATTGCTGCGGCAATTGTGCGTTTCATGGTGGTCTCCGGGTTGCAGGAATGCTCTCTGGAATGATTATACGCCGGCCCTTGCTTGCCTGCCGATCAGGGAAAACCACAGTAATGACCCGGCATGCGGCCAAATTCGGTCATTTTCCAATTGTTAATTTTGGTTACGAAAGGGTGAATTTCGCCGCAAATTCACCTAGCATTGCCCGCCGCAGTTCAGGTTGGGCAGAAAAAACGCCTGCTGCGGACATTTTCCTTAGTAAACACGGAGATTTTTCGTCATGTTGCGAAAAAGCGTTTTTGTTGCCGCCATTATGCTGACATCGGGTGTTGTGTTCGCCCAGTCAGTACCAGCGGCAGAAGAAGAGAGCCCCTGGTCAGGCAGTGCGTCGCTCGGTTATCTGAGCACTTCCGGTAACACCGAGACGACGAGTTTCAATACCTCGGTTGGCGTCGGGTATGCGATGAACGCCTGGAAGCATGCCCTCACAGCCAAGGCACTGGGTTCGGACCAGAATGAAATTTCAACCGCGGAAGCGTATCAGGTCGGCTGGCAGTCCGATTACAATCTTACCGAGAAAGATTTCATCTTCGGTACCGTCGACTGGCGCAAGGACCGTTTCAGCGGTGTTGATGAGCAGACAACCGAGACTGTCGGTTACGGACGCAGACTGTTAGAGACATCGAACCACCTGCTCAATGTAGGGCTCGGTGTCGGTCATCGGAGTGCCGATCTCTCGGACGGAACAAGCGAGAGTGGTGTGATTGGCCGCGCCAGCCTCGACTACAACTGGATTATTACCGAGACGTCCGGTTTCGATCAGAACATCGTCATTGAGTCCGGCTCGGACAATACCTACATCGAGTCAGTCAGCGCTCTGCGTGCCAGGTTGATCGGCGATTTCGCGCTGGTCGTTTCCTATACGATCAAGCAGAACAGCGACGTGCCGGTCGGCACCCAAAAGACCGATCGACTGAGCGCTATTTCAGTCGAATACGTATTCTGACGATTCGCATCCTGGCGGGGTCAGGGCGTGGCTCTGACCCCGAAGTTGCCAAGGTCGCCGGTTACCTACCAGGCGACGGCACCACCGTCTTCGGCCCGCGCATCCGCAGCGCCGGACAAAATGCCGGTTTCCGGGTCTCGATAAACACCCATCGCGGTTCCGATGCTGCGCGTCTCGCGAATGACGTGGCCGCGTTGTTTATATAACGCAAGCGTATCCGCTGAAAATGCGCCGGATTCTACGCGCGTGCTGTCGGGCAACCACTGGTGATGTATGCGCGGCGCATCGATGGCACGCGCTATGTTCATGCCGTGATCAATCACGTTCAGGATGGTCTGCAAGGTCGTGTTGATGATCGTGCGCCCACCGGGACTACCGGTCGCAAACAGAGGCACACCATCTTTGGCGACAATTGTGGGCGACATGCTCGAGAGCATCCGCTGCTCAGGTCGAATCTGATTGGCAATCGTCCCGATCGTGCCGCGATCGTTCGTTACGCCTGGCTGGGCGTTGAAATCACCCATCTCGTTGTTGAGCAGGAATCCGGCGCCTTCGACGACCATCTTGCTGCCGTAACCGTTTTCGAGCGTATACGTGAGCGACACCATATTGCCGTCTTTGTCGACCACTGAAAAATGCGTGGTCTGGTCGCTTTCGTATAGTTGTGCAAATTTTGCGGGATCACTCTCGGATGCAGCATGCATCACGATTGTCTGGCGTTGTTTCTCGGCATGTTCCTTCGAGGTGAGAACTGCTATCGGCAGGTCTTCGTTGAAATCAGGATCGCCCAGGAAATTTGCACGATCGGCATACGCGCGTCGCATCGATTCGGTCAACAGGTGCAAATACAAAGCAGAGTTGTGTCCGATTTCCTGCAGTTCGAACCCTTCCAGTATATTCAGCATCTGCACCAGGCCGACGCCACCGGAGCTCGGCGGCGGCATGCTGACGATTTCATAGCCGCGGTAGTTGCCACGAATCGGTTCGCGCTCTATCGCTGCATATTTCTCCAGGTCCCGGAGCGTGATGATGCCGCCGTTGGCGGCCATGTAGTCGGCGATAAGGCGGGCCGTTTCCCCTTTGTAGAATCCGTCCTTGCCATCTTTCTGGATGCGTTCCAGGGTCGCAGCAAGGTCCGGCTGTTTCCAGGTCTCGCCGGGCTGATAAAAGGAACCGTCTTCATGCAGGAAGATTTTTGCGGAACTGGGATACATCTGCCAGTAGTTGTTCAGCCGCTTGAAAGAATCGTGCAGGTACCAGCTGACCGGCATTCCATCCCTCGCGAGATCGATCGCCGGTTGCAGCAGTGCGGCCCACTCGAGGGAACCGTACTTCTGATGAGCAAGCTCCATGCCGGCGACCGTGCCGGGGACGCCAACGGCAAGAATGCTCGCGTGATTGGCGTTGTCCCTGACGTTGCCATCTTCGTCGAGGTACATCGTTTTGGTCGAGGCGAGTGGCGCTTTTTCACGAAAGTCGAACGCCGTCGATTCTCCGTCCGCGCCGTGATAAATCATGAAGCCGCCGCCGCCGATATTTCCGGCGGTTGGCCAGGTCACCGCCATGGCAAAAGCTGTGGCGATCGCTGCATCCACGGCGTTGCCGCCGTCCTTCATAATCTGCACGCCGACTTCCGAGGCGATCCTCGACGAGGTCGAGACGACACCATTATTGCCACGGACCGGGTGATGACTCGTCGCATTGGCAGTGAACGAACTAAAGACAAAAATGGTAGTGACGGCGGCGACAAGGAGATTTCGAAACTGGATTTTCTTCACAATGCTGTTACCTGAAAAATAGCGGGACGGTTTAAAGAGCTGCAAATCTTACACCACAAATTGGCGTCAGGGCCCGGCGCCGGCGAGATTGTCCGGTAAGATGTCAATTCATGTCCGATCCTTCATTTACGTCTTTGCTTCCTGTGCTGGTTACGTTAATCATTGCGCTGACAGCGCGTAACGTACTGGTGGGCCTCTTTGGTGGCGTATTCATTGGTGTAGCGATGGTGACGCAAACGTCGCCATTGCTGCTCGTGCCAACGCTGGTCCAGGACCATATCGTTCCCGAGGTTGCCGATAGTTATAACGCCAGTGTCCTGGTGCTGCTCATTTTCATTGGTGGTTTCGTAAAGCTGATCGAGTTCTCTGGCGGTGGCACCGCATTCGCGCAGGTGGCCGCACGCTGGGTCTCCGGAAAGGCGCGCGCGCAACTGGCATCCTGGGTTGGCGGGATCATGATCTTTTTCTCGGACCTGGGAACGCCGCTCATTGTTGGTCCGGTTTTCCAACCGCTGATCGATCGGCTAAAGATTTCACGCCAAAAACTTGCCTTCATCCTCGATTCGACCTCTTCGCCTGTTGCTATCCTGATTCCGTTCATCGGCTGGGGTGTTTTTATCATGAGCGTCATCGCAGACGCTTTCGCAGCTAACGATATCGCAACCTCTGAATGGGACGCTTTCGTCAGTGCAATTCCTTTTCAACTGTACGCGTGGCTTGCGATCGCGATGGTGCCTGTGCTGACTCTTCTGAACTTTGACTACGGACCGATGGCGGAGGCTGAAAAGTCCGCTGGCGCCGAGCGCGCAGAGCAGCCCGTCTCGGTGCCTGAGCAGCACTCAAAAGCAAAGCCAATACTGGTGTGGTTGCCACTGCTCGTGCTCGGCGTGACGCTTTTTGCGACGCTTAATCATCACGGTTTTCCATTCGAACAGGTTGCCGGGTCAGACTTCAGGGCCGGCCTGTCCGCGGCGTATTTTCTCGCGGCCGTGGTGCTGGTAGGTCTCATCGTTTTTACGGGTGTGCAGGGCTTGCTGGACACGTTCACACGCTACATAGAGGGCATGACCGGCATGCTGCCGATCGCGGCAACCCTCGTACTTGCCTGGACGCTCGGAAGCGTCAGCGAATCGCTCGGCACCGGCGCTTACGTGGCTGAGATTGCCAGGGAGGGATTGCCAGGCGCGCTCCTGCCGGCGGTCGTCTTTGTGCTTGCCGCCGTCATCTCTTTCGCGACCGGGTCATCCTGGGGCACGATCATCATCATGATGCCGCTGGCCGTCCCGGCAGCGCTGGCGACCGCAGCGCCGTTGCCAATCGTGATCGGTGCCGTCCTGTCCGGTGGATTGTTTGGCGATCATTCGTCGCCGGTGTCGGAGACCACGATTCTCTCATCGACCGGCGCGGGTACAACGCCACTCGAGCATTTTCGAACTCAGCTGCCTTATGCCATGACCAACGGGGCCATTGCGCTGACGGGGTTCATCCTCGCCGGGTACCTGCAGCTGACCTGGCTGGCAGTCCTCGCCATCGCGACACAATTCGGCGTCTTGTGGCTGCTTCGCAGTCGCTCGCGTTAAGACGTGGCGCGCTGAAAACAGCGCGCCGGCCGTGTGTTACTGGAAATGAAATTTGCCGCGCTCGATCTGCTGCGGCCACAGCTGATCCATGCTGTTCGCGTCGTATACCACGCCATTGACAATGGTCATGCTGACGCTGTCTGAATTCTCGATGTCTTCGAGCGGATTGCGGTCGAGTACGATCAGGTCGGCGAGTTTCCCGACCTCGAGGGACCCAAGGTCCGCCTCCATCCCTAAATATTCCGCGCCATTGATGGTCGCCGCACGTAACGCATCGTGGTTATTCATGCCGCCGTGAGAGATGGCCCAAAGCTCCCAGTGGGCGCCGAGACCCTGTAGCTGCCCGTGCGCGCCCAGGGTTACCAGGCCACCGGCCTCCGAGATTTTTCTAAGCCCCGTGGCGACCAGTTTGTGATTGTAGTCATCCTCATCAGACATCATGCGCCGCCGCGATTTGGCGTCGATCTGCCGTGGCGGGAAAAACGACTGTAACTTCTCGTTCTTCCAGACGGCATCACGTTGATAGAAATATTTCTCACCTTCCTGGCCGCCGTAGGCAACCAGCAGTGTGGCGGTGTAGCCGGCGCGCGTACTCGCAAACAGATTGACGACATCGCCGTAAATCTGCCCAACTGAAAGCGAATGTTCAATACCGCTGTGACCGTCGAGCAACATGCCCATGTTGGCGGGGAAGTCGCCGCCGCCCTCGGGCACAACCAGCATCCCCTCGGCGGCAGCCGCGCGAATAACCCACTGGCGCTGTTCACGACGCGGCTGCATATAGCTTTTGACGCTGAACGCCCCCTGTGATTTCAGGCGCCGAACGTGCGACAGCGCGTCGGCGTAACTATCGATTACGGCCATGTCGGGATTCGTCGCGCCGTACAGGATGAATCCCGTCGAGAAGACGCGAGGACCAACCATCCGTCCCGCCTCGATCATTTCTGACTGGCCGAAGACCGTATGCGTACTGGCTGACGGATCGTGTGTCGTGGTTACGCCGTAGGCAAGATTCGCGTAATAGCGCCACTCCTTTTGCGGATTGACGTCCAGCACGCCGTAGCCGAGATGGGCATGCACGTCGATCATTCCCGGCATGATTGTCTTGCCGGCGACGTCAAACTGTCGCGCGTCCGCCGGAATCGAAACGCGACCGGCCGGACCGATCGCTTCGATGCGGTTGTCGCGAACCAGGACCGTACCGTTGTCGATCACCTCGTCGCCGTTCATCGTAATGATGCGCGCGCCCGTCAGGGCGATCGCGCCGGACGGTTTCGCGCGCGGTACCTCGAGCACGATCTGGTATTCCGTGCGCCCTGATTCTTCTTCCTCCTCCGCTTCATCTTCGTCGTCGGAGGCTTGCACCATTTTAATGGCAACTTTCGCTTCGCCTGCCCAGGTTTCCAGCGCGGTCCATGCGCGGTGTGGTGCGCCATCCGCTAACGCTACGTCGATACGCACGTGTGCGGCATTCGCCCAGTCGCTTTCCGCCGCCTGTCCGAATGCCTCGAGGTCGAGAATCGCACCGTCATAGCCATACTGGCCGTCATCGTCGATCGTGACATTCAGTACCTGGATGCCGGCGTCGCCTGAGTCGCGTGGTGGCACTTTGCTGCCCAGTTCAATTTCGTCGACCGGCAGCCGGGTGACACCATTGCCAAAACCCCAGCTTAAGTACTCGTTGTCGTTGCTCCAGGTAACCCATTCGCCACCGTCCTGCGTTAGCTGCTGGAACGCGAGCACCGCGCTGTTCGGCTCGAATTCGATTGCCTCACCAACCCGCGGCATCGCTGTCACGTATGCATTGTGTTGCTCCGAAAATGCGATCAGACGTTCGTCAGGGCTGACGATGATTTCCTGGGCAAAACGAAGTTTTAAATGGGTCTTCTTGTCCGTGCCGTCCAGCCTGATCGAGTTGAGGACCGTCTTCGCAGGCATTCGCTCACCACGTTCGCCGTCGCCAGCAGCTTCATCGTCGAAGTACCAGATGCGAGCGCCGTCAGCGGAAAAAGTCGGTCGCGTAACGCGACGCTGCGAGCCACGATTTGCGGTCGACGTGACCACTTTCTGTTCGCCGCGTCCGTTCGCATTCATTACAAGTATGTCGTGGCGCCGCTCGTCGCCGAGATCATCACCGCGACCGCTTACACCGCTGCCGGCGACAATGAGAATCGATTCTCCATCTCTCGAGTAGGCTGGATTAACGAGCTGTGCACCCGACTCGAAGAGCACTCGCGAACTGCCGGGTCGTCCACGAGAATCTATTTCACGCAGCGTGCCACCATCACTATCACTCCAGGTGGTAAAAAGCAGTCGCCGACCATCCGGCGAAAATGTTGGCGAAAATTCCGGCAGATCCAGGTCTGTCACACGCTGCGGTTCACCATTGGGCAGATCCATCCGATACAGCCGGCCGAGTGCGACAAACACCATCGACTGTCCATCGGGGCTGATAACCGGCCAGCGAACGAGTTTTGCTTGCAAGGTGGCGGGCGCCGGGTTTCTTTTTGACCGCAGTGGTTCGTGATAACGGACCGCGACATCCGCGTTGAATGGAATATCCGTTACATCGCTTCCGTCAACCGGTACCCGCACGAATTTGCCGCCGGCCCAGACAATCAGCTCAGACCCGTCGGGCGTAAAGTCGTAATTGGGATAGATATGATGGGTGCCGAAGGCTTCGATCTGATCGCGGTCGAGGCCGTTCCAGAGCTGTTCCTCGGAACCGTCAGACAGGTTGTGCAGCCAGAGTGTCGAATCGCCGCCCACGCGCCGCACAAAAGCGATTGAATTGCCGTCCGGGCTCAGGACGGGACTGGCGGCGCTGCCGTTGCCGCCCGTGACCGGTCGCTTTTCGCCGGTCTCGCGATCGTATCGGCTGACCGACCAGATCGGTCCGTAAGGGTTGCGGCCGTAGCTGAATGGACCACCTTCGCCATAGTAGACATACCGACCATCTTTGCTGGCATGAAATGAATCCACCTCAGCTTTGTTGTCGATGAGTTTGATGCCGCTGCCACCGTCCTTGTGCAGCAGCCACATTTCGGCGATGCCGATCGAGCTGGTGTCGGTAACACGGCGCCGCGCCATGATCCAGTCACCGTCCGGCGTCCAGTTTGCGCCGCCGAAAGTCCGGGTGGTCCCGTCGTTCAGGTGCTCGAATTCCGCTAAGGCAGTGCCGTCGAAGTCCGCGATCCATACAGAGCTGATGCCGCTTCTGTCAGACGTAAACAGGATCTGTTCGCCGTCCGGGCTGAAGCGCGGCTGAAAATCATAGGCGGCGCCGTCGGTCAAGCGAACGGCGTCGCCGCCCTCGATCGGCAGCAGGTAAAGGTCGCCCAGCAGGTCGAAAATAATGCTCGATCCGTCAGGGTGCACATCGAGGTTCATCCAGGTGCCTTCGCTGGTCGTGAACTCGAGATTCGCGCGGGTTGGGCCCAAAGGCGCATTGACGTCCCATTTGCCGGTGCGGTCGATCGGCTCGTCGGCCTGCGCGGCCGGAATTATCGACACCAATAGCAGAACAAATAATCGGACAGTCACGGCCTTCTCCTTTGGGAAGCGGGGTATTGGAAGCCTGCGCAGTGTACTGGTTTGAAATCGGCGATTCAGCAGAAAGCGGGCCGGGTAGCCGGCATTTGCGGGCACCTGTAAATGAGGCAATATTGAGGCTGCCGGTTGAACACGCCGACGGCGGACAATTCAGGCACACTGTGCTATCGAAACAGCGAACGCCCGCGCGGCGAATCTGTCAGAAAAACATGTCCTCTCACTATCCCGGAAGTATCCACATGAAACGAACAGCCATATTGCTCCTGAGTTTTGTTGTCACCGCGTGTGCCTCTGCCGATGAGGAGTCCTGGCCATTTACCGCGACGCCTGTAGCGCAGCTGAGTGAACCCTGGGCGATGACCTTTTTGCCTGATGGCCGACTGCTCGTGACCGAAAAGCCGGGTCGCCTGTTGATCGTCACGCAGGACGGACAAAAGTCCGCACCACTGTCGGGCGTGCCTGATGTCGACTACGGCGGGCAGGGTGGTCTTGGTGACGTGATACTGCACCCTGATTTCGCTTCGAACGGATTGATCTATCTGAGTTATGCCGAAGCTGGCGATGGCAATACGCGCGGGGCTGCCGTTGCGCGCGGCACGCTGAGGCTGGCGAGCGATGGTGGCGGTGCGCTGGATGACATGCAGGTGATCTGGCGCCAGGACCCGAAAGTAACCGGTCGCGGTCATTACGGACATCGCATGGCGTTTTCCGCCGACGGCTATCTCTACATATCGTCGGGTGACCGGCAGAAATTTGATCCGGCACAGGATATGCAAATGAATTTGGGCAAGGTGCTGAGGCTGCATGACGATGGCACCGTCCCCGATGACAATCCGTTTGCGGACCAGGGCGGGGTGACCGCACAAATCTGGTCGCTCGGCCATCGAAACCCACTGGGCCTGGCCTTCGACTCACAGGGACGTTTGTGGAACCAGGAGATGGGGCCGCGGCACGGCGATGAGTTAAACCTGGTCAAGCGCGGACATAATTACGGTTACCCCATCGTATCCAATGGCGATCACTACAGTGGAGAAGAAATCCCCGATCACGATACGCGGCCGGAGTTCGAGGCCCCCAAGGAATTCTGGGTGCCCGCTATCTCGCCCGGTGGCCTGATGTTCTACAGTGGCGACCTGTTCGCGGACTGGAAAGGTAATGCCTTTATCGGCGGGCTCGGCTCAGAGACGCTGGTGCGGGTTGAGTTCGACGGCGAAGAGGCGCGCGAGGCAGAACGATTCGAGATGGGGCAGCGCATACGCGAGGAGGAGCAGGGACCGGATGGCGCCATCTGGATCCTCGAAGATGAAGAAGACGGCAAGGGTGGCAGGCTTTTGAAGCTCACGCCGAAAATGTGATGAGGAAAACAGGATGAGTCCAGGAAGCGGACAATGCCTGTGTGGCGCCGTGCGCTTCGAGGCCGAAGCCGTCGAGCCTCGAGTTAGCGCCTGCCACTGCATAATGTGTCAGCGCTGGGCGGGTGGGCCGTTCATTACGGCGTCTGCAGAGAAGGTAACTTTTCAGGGAGAGGAACACCTGACGCGGTATCGATCGTCCGACTGGGCCGAGCGCGGCTTCTGCAACGTCTGCGGCTCGAATCTCTTTTATCATTTGTTGAAACTCGATAGCCATGAGCTGTGTTTAGGCAGCTTGGATGACAAGCAGGGTTTGTCGATGACGAGTGAAATCTTCGTCGACAGTAAGCCGGAGGCTTACGTTTTCGCCGGAGATCATGAGCGCCTGACCGAAGCCGAGACGTTAGCCAAATTTAAAGAATTCACCTAGCGAAGAGCAGAATAAAGACAACGATGCCTGAGCCTTCAGCAACGCGGAAAACCGAGAGCTGGATTGAGCATGTCGAGCTGGGTATTGCAACAATACTTCAGATCGGAATCTTAGTCGTCATCGTGGGTGCCCTGTTTCGGGGCGAATGGCTGCTCGCGTTCAACGGTGTCTGCATTCTTTTGCTCAGTTTCGCGCCGGCTATTATCGAACATCGGCTGCGAACGCCCCTGCCAATCGAGCTTACTTTGATAACGACCGTGTTCCTGTACGCGGCTTTCGTGTTGGGCGAGGTACGCGATTTCTATGAGAATATCTGGTGGTGGGATCTCGCCTTACACGGTCTCTCTGCGCTGACGTTTGGCGTTATCGGTTTCCTCGCTATCTACGTCTTCTATATGACCAGGCGCATCGATACCGCCGCCGGCTGGATCGCGACAATTTCATTCGCACTTGCGGTATCAGTTGGTACGCTTTGGGAAATCTTCGAATTCCTGATGGATCATTACTTTGCGTTCACCATGCAGAAATCCGGACTGATCGACACGATGACGGATCTGATCATTAATGCAGTTGGTGCGGCAATCGCGGCTGTGATCGGTTACTTTTACGTCTACGGCGAAAATAGTCTTCTGGGACGGCGAGTAATTCTTGCTTTGGCTCGCCATGAAGAAAACAAACACAAGGGCAGTAGCAAGTAAAAAAACTCGGCCCACGAAAACAACAAGAATGGGGACGGTGACTAAAAGTGACTCTCAAGAAACTCCGCTTGATCGGTTTAACGGTGGCGTGTGCATTGGCGTCATCACAAGCATACGCGGACGAAATTCGTCATGACCTCGTTGCCGATGTTTCGGCTGAGAGGATAGAGGCAGATATTCGCAGGCTCGTAGGGTTCGGCACGCGGCACACATTATCCGAAACCCAATCCGACACGCGCGGAATAGGCGCCGCACGTCGCTGGATCGCGGACGAGTTCCGCCGGATATCCGCGGAATGCGGCGGCTGTCTCGAGGTCCTCGTCATCGGCGATACCATTTCCGGCGAACGCCGAATTCCGGATCCGACCGAGGTTGTCAGCGTTGTGGCCATTCAGCGTGGCACGCTCGACCCGGACCGAATGGTCATGATGTCCGGTGATATCGACTCGCGCGTCAGCGATCCCCTGGACAGCACATCGGATTCGCCCGGTGCGAATGACAATGCGAGCGGCATGGCTGGTGCAATCGAGGCAGCCAGGGTTTTGTCGCAGCATCAATTCCCCGGGACGATTGTCTATGCAGGACTGTCGGGCGAGGAGCAGGGACTGTTCGGCGGTGCGATCGTTGCACGCCACGCGCTTGAATCCGGCTGGAGAATCAAAGCCGTGCTGAACAACGACATGATCGGCAACATCACCGGCATCGATGGCGTCACTGACAACACGACCGCACGGGTGTTCTCCGAAGGAACCCGTTACGTGGAAACCGAAGAAGAAGCACGGACGCGTCGCTTCAGTGGTGGCGAAGTCGATTCGCCGTCGCGGAATATTGCGCGCTACGTCGATCGAATGGCTGATGAGTTTGTGCCCAACCTTAATGTCATGATGATCTACCGGCTCGACCGCTTTGGTCGCGGCGGCCACCATCGGCCATTCAACGAGGCTGGCATTCCCGGTGTGCGCATCATGGAAACGCATGAACACTATCAACGTCAGCACCAGACCCTGCGAACAGAAGATGGCATCGAGTACGGCGACGTTATAGAAGGCGTTAACTTCGACTACGCACGCAAACTGACCGCGTTGAACATCGTCAGCCTCGCCGGCATGGCTGCGGCGCCGCCGTTTCCGGCGGACGTCGAGATCTCCGGCGCGGTCCAGCCAAGCACGACCCTGAGCTGGTCACTGCCCTCCGGCGAGATGGCGGAGAACCTGGCCGGTTACAAAGTCTACTGGCGCCTGACGACTGAACCGCAGTGGACGTTCAGTCGTGATGTCGGACTGGTCGACACCCATACGCTGGAGAATATCGTGATCGACAACTATCTCTTCGGCGTTGCAAGCGTTTCCAAAGAGGGCTACGAATCGCCAGTGGTATTCCCCGGCCCGACAGGTTCCTTCGGCGGCTACGGCGAGTGAGCACCGGCGCGAGTTCGCGCACACCGGTGCCTAAATCGGAGGCAGTCAGCGGCTTCCAGATTGGCATCGTCATCATAGGCATCTCGATTACGCTGCCGCTGATGTACAGCGCCGGGGAACTCGCGCAGGGAATAGGGCTGTCCAAGGCGATCATCGCCGTCGTCTGCGGTTCGCTGATCCTGAGTCTCATGTCCATACCTGCCGCTATCGTAGGTGTCAGGACGCGCTTATCGTCCTACATGATTGTCGAGCATACGTTCGGCTACCTGGGCGCCAAGTTCGTCAATTTCTGGCTGGGACTTTTCCTGCTTGGATGGTACGCGGTTACCGCGGAGCTATTCGGGCGAACGCTTTTCCTTGCAGCGGGCGAACTGACTACCTTCAGTGTTGCTGAACCTGTCTACACCGTACTCAGCAGTATCCTCGTCATTGTGACCACCATCTACGGGTTCAAGGCAATCGATCGACTGGCGTTGATTGCCGTGCCTTTTCTGCTTCTCGCGCTGGCGTCGGTCGTGTTCCTCTCGTTGCGACAGGCAACGTTCGCCGATCTGCTCGTGATAGAAGGCGAGGGACTGGACGTGCCGACGGCGATATCGGCTGTCGTCGGTGCTGCCGTCGTCGGTGTGGTCCTGACGCCGGACCTGACGCGCTATGCACGCAACACCTGGGATTGCGTCGTGGCATCATTCTTGGGCCAGGGCGGCGGCATGATGATTGCGTACATATTCGGCATGATCCCGGTGCTCGTGTGGAACGAGCTTGAGCCGATGACCTACATGTTCCTGGTAGGTTTTGGCGGGCTGGCCCTTGCAGTACTCGTATTCGCGACCTGGACGACCAACGCCATCAACCTGTATTCAACGGCACTATCGGCTCGCGCATCTATACCGATTGGCAGCTACAGAATCGTCGTGGTCATTATCGGCATTGTTGGTACCGGTGCGGCACTTATTGGCATTGCCGAAAACCTGATCAACTTCTTTATCGTCCTTGGTCTTCTCGTCCCGCCCATCGCCGGCGTCTATTTAACCGACTTTTTCATATTCAAGCGAACCGACTTTTCTGCCGAGCGGCTTGATAATCGTCCACCCATCGTCGTGAATGCGGCGATCGCTGGAATAGGCAGCGGCTTTCTCGCGATCTGGATGTATTTTTCCGAGATGTCGCTGACCACGATTGCACCGCTCGATTCGCTCGTAATTTCTGTGGTTGTGTATCTTTTGCTAGAGTTCGCTCGTCTCAAGTTTGGAAACAGATAAGTGCGTATCGGAATAGACGTTGGCGGCACGCACACAGATGCGGTGGTTCTCGATGAACAGATCGTTATTGCCGCCACAAAAGTACTGACATCGCAAAACGTCAAGGATGGCGTCGTCAACGCGCTGGACGAAGTGCTGACGCAGAGCGGCATCGACCGCAATGATATCGAAGCCGTCATGATAGGCACGACGCAGTTTACCAATGCCGTCATACAGCGCCGTGATCTTGCACCTACCGCCATCATTCGCGTTGCGTTGCCATCCGGCGAGCTTGTTCCGCCGATGCTTGACTGGCCGGATGATATTGCCGCTGAACTTGGCCGGCACGTCTACATGATTCATGGCGGGATTACCTACGACGGTTTTCCGATTGCCCCGTTGTCCGATGACGAGATCGATAGCGCTGCTGATGATATCGCCGCAAAGGGCGTCAAGCTGATCGCCGTGGCGAGCGTATTTTCACCGTCTGACCCGACGCAGGAAGAATACGTTGCAGCGCGCTTAGAGAAACGCCTGCCCGGCGTGCGCGTAACGCAATCGCACAGCATTGGACGCATGGGCATTCTCGAACGTGAGAATGCAGCGCTCTTGAACGCAAGCCTGTTGCCACTTGCCGATAAAGTGGTCAGGTCGTTCGCGCAGGCTCTTAAGGAGCGGCAGATCGAATGCCCGTTTTATATCAGCCAGAACGATGGCACGTTGATGTCGGCGAGTTTCGCGGCAGAGTTTCCCGCACTGACTTTCGCGTCGGGTCCCACGAACTCACTGCGAGGCGCGAGCCTGCTTACGCAGCTGGATGATGCGGTCGTGGTGGATATTGGTGGCACCACGTCTGACATTGGTGTCCTGCAGGACGGCTTTCCCCGTCAATCGAACATCGCGATCGAAGTTGGCGGCGTGCGGACAAATTTTCGCATGCCTGATATCCAGGCGATCGGGCTGGGCGGAGGCAGCCTGGTGAAAGACAACGGGGCCACCATCGGCCCGCAGTCGGTCGGCTACCGGCTCGTTGAAGAAGGCCTGGTTTTTGGCGGCGAAACGCTGACGACAACTGACATAGTGGTCGCGGCCGGCAATGCAGATATCGGTGACAAGACTCTTGTGTCGGACCTTGACCAGTCCATCGTAGAAACAGCAGTCGCAAAGATACACTGCATCATTGACGACGGCATCGACCAGATGAAGTCCAGCCGAGACCCTGTGCCCGTTATCCTGGTAGGCGGCGGTGCCGTTCTCGTTTCGCAGTCGCTGCAGACGGCATCGATTGTGCATCGGCCGGAGCATTCCGGTGTCGCGAATGCCATTGGCGCCGCAAACGCCCAGGTTGGCAGCGAGACCGAGCGCATCGTTTCTTATCGCTCGGTACCACGTGAAATTGTTCTCGATGAGATGACGGAAACTCTGACCGCTGAATTAATACGCGCCGGCGCAAATCCAGAGACGGTCAAGATTGCAGACATAGAAGAAACCTCGGTTTCCTACATGGCGGACGATTCGACGAAGGTTCGAATCAAGCTCGTAGGAGACCTGTTGCTGACGGGCGGAGGCAGATCATAATGTCCATTGAGATGACACACGTGCTCAGCGCAAATTCAGGCGGCAGCTGATGTCGGTTCGGATAGCGCACACGGACATCGCCGATCTCTGCCGGGGATCGGTTTTCCTGGCAACCGGCGGCGGCGGAGATCCCTATGTCAGCCAGATACTGGTCCAGGAGGCACTGAAGAAGCATGGACCAGTCGACCTCGTTCCGCTTGACACCATTCCTGATGATGCTTTTGTCGTTGCAATCGGCGAGGTCGGTGCCCCGACAGTCAGTCTGGAGCAGCTGCCGATTGGCAACGAATGCCTGGATGTCGTTGACCGGTTCGAGGCGTGGGTGGGACGAAAGATTTCGCACATTGTTTCGTTCGAGGTCGGCGGCGCGAACTCGGTGATTCCCCTGATCGCCGCTGCCGCGAAAAAAATTCCGTTGATCGACGGTGACGGAATGGGTCGTGCGCTTCCCGAGGCACAGATGATGACCTTTGCCATTGAAGGCGTACGACCAACGCCCGCGGTCGCGGTCGACTACGCGGGTGGCGCTGTGTATTTCGATACAGCAGATACATTACTGTACGAACGCCAGATCAGAAATATCGCAATGGCGATGGGCGGCATGGTGTTTACGGCAGAGCATCCGATGACAGCGGAAGAGGCGCGCCGGGCAATTGTTCCCGGCACGATCAGTTTCGCACTCGAAGTTGGTCAGACGCTGGGGGCGAACTACGGCAACGCGAAAAACGTCGAAGCGCCTTTGAAGGCGCTCTTCGAGCGCTCTGATTACGGTGTCCTGAAACATCTGTACAGCGGCAAGATCGTCGACATCAACCGCAAGGTTGTGGGCGGTTTTGATGTCGGCGAGGCGATCATCGAGTCGGTCGGCAACGACAGGCCGCCGATGACCCTGTCGATCAAGAACGAATTCCTGGTCGCAACTATTGGAGACAAGGTCGTCGCCTCGGTGCCCGACCTGATCACGATGGTCGATCACGAGACTTCGTCGCCGATCAACTCGGAGAGAGTGCACTATGGCCAGCGGGTAACGATATTCGGCATCGGCTGTCCACCGCACTACCGCACAGAGAGGGCGCTCGAGGTGGTTGCGCCACGGGCGTTTGGATTTGACTTCGACTATCAACCGATCGAAAAAATATGAGCCTTGGCCTTATATGTGCTCATTGGTACGACTTGCCAATTTGACCGTCTGCGGTGCGGATGCCCGTTTGGACCGGGCCGTTGAGCGCGAATCGGGCCAGGCGCCACTAACGGCGAGCTATCCGTTCTAAGCCATTCTTTAGTCAGTGATTTTTTCAAAGCGGCAAACGTCGTCACGCTTTCTGTCGTATTGGCGCAACACGAACTCAATAAGCAGTCATTGACAATCGCCTCCGGATTGTCTATGAGTAACATAATCAACAAGTTTGGTGATTTTCTACCGGTTTTGAGAAGGCTGTTGCCTGATACCAACAAAAGCCTCATACGGCCGGAGCACCGCGAATGTGCTTATTAAGCAGAGGGAATGACGATGCAATTAACACCCAGCAAGACGTGTATTACCCGGATCCTGAAACTCGGTGGTCTGGCCACGATGAGTCTGAGCTTAATCTCCGGAGCCGCGTGGGCTCAACAGGAGGAGACAATCGAAGAGATCAGGGTGACGGGCTCACGCATAGCACGTGACGCGAACTTGAGCGGCGCTCTTCCGGTTCAATCGATTGGCGAGCAGGAGATCCAGATGTCGGGCGAGTTCTCGCTGTCGGACGTTGTGAATGATGTGCCTTCCCTGCTGTCGTCGGTCACTTCCGAGAATTCCATCGATGGTGCCGCAGAATTCAGCGACGGTGCCAACGTACTTGATCTCCGCGGTCTGGGTTCAAACCGCACGTTGGTTCTGGTCGACGGTCGTCGCCATGTCGGCGGCGTGCAAGGCACTGCGTCAGTCGACGTAGGTTCCATACCCATGCGCTTGGTAGAGCGAGTCGAAGTCCTGACAGGCGGCGCGTCGGCAATTTACGGTGCGGACGCGGTGACAGGTGTTGTCAACTTTATCATGAAGGACAATTTCGAAGGCTTCAACGTCGATGCAAGCTACGGTTTGTCCAGCGACGGTGACGGTGGTCAAACGGCGATCACGGCAACGTGGGGTACCAATTTTTCTGACGATCGCGGCAACTTCGTGGTATCCGTCGACTATCGTACCGACGAGGGGCTGAAGATGGGCGACCGACCCGGTGCGTTGTTTGGCACCGGCGGGGACTGGGTCAACCCGGCACTGCGTTTTCAGCAGGGCGACATTGGTGGTTCGACGCCTCTTTTCGAGCAGTACTTCAATTACAACAACACAGGCCTGATTAACTACGGATTACCCATTCCGTCAGCCGATGATTTTGTCGCCGACTACAACGCTGAATTCGGTGCAACAATAACAGCTGGAGACTTGTCAACGGCGGAGATGGCGCTCATAACGCGAGCGGCCACTGCCCCGCAACGAGCTGTCCATCCGGAAAATACCTTTCCGTTTACCAGCGGGTATGGCTATGTCGCGCCTGGAGAAGCATTCGGGTTTGGTGGCTTTGACCCGGATGTCGCGGTCGACCTTAATAATAACGGCACGCCTGATTGCCAGGATTCCTGGACCGGATATAACTCGGTGTTCGGCGCGGCCTCTTTTGGCGCCATCGGTGGGTGTTGGACCATTGCTGAAGATGGTACTTATTCGGTTGTTGAGGATGGTCTCGTCGCAGGTAACTTCCAGGGATTCGGGGGCAGCTCGTATGACGTCTACCGACAGGACTACTACGACTTCTTGCTGCCGGATGACAAAGTCTCCGTCAACCTTTTGGGCCATTTTGACATCAGCGATTCCGCGACACTTTTTGGTGAGCTCAAGTACGTCATGCAGGAAACGGATACTCCAGCCGATCCTAATTCATTCTGGGACCTGATCATTGGCAGGCCGGATAATCCATTCCTGCCTCCATTTCTGCAGACTATTGCAGCAGCGACCGGTGGTGTCAGCATAACGCCGGACCCCGTCGGTTTCCGCGCGGTTCGAACGACCGAACGTGACACGACCCGTGCGGTGATTGGCCTCGAAGGCGAGTTCGCTAACAGCTGGAGTTACGAGGTTAGTGCCAACTACGGCAGGTTCGAGCAGAATATCTCGCGGACTAACCAGATTATTGTTGATAGGTGGTTCGCTGCATTAGATGCGACGACTGATGGTGGCGGCAGCCCGGTCTGCCGCTCTTCTATAGATCCGCTAACACCGCCAGACAATACGCCATTTGAGATTCCTGCGAATGAGGCCGGCTATTGGTCGTTCACGCCAGGCGACGGGTCCTGTGTACCGCTCGATATGTGGAACGGTATCGGCGGAATCACACAGTCTGCAAAAGACTTCATGACCACGAATACATGGGACAAACTTGTCATTGACCAGTTTGTGTTGTCTGCGTTCGTCACCGGCGACTCATCCGACTACTTCGAGATGCCGGCAGGCGCAATTTCGTTTGCAGCCGGCCTTGAGTACCGGGATGAATCTTCGGACGCGAAGTTCGACGATTATCAGAGAGGCGTAATTCCGGCTGGTTCACCATTTCCGGCAGGCACATTGCTCTCCGACGTTTCTGCGAACAGTTCACTGGTTTTCCGACCGCAATTGTCGACCAAAAACGAATCTGGTAGCTACGATGTGATTGATGCGTATGTTGAGGCATCAATTCCGTTATTGTTAGATGCACCGCTTGCCCGAGAACTTACGCTCGATCTGGCGGCGCGATTGTCTGACTATTCGACGATTGGTCAAACGACGACCTGGAAGACCAACCTGATCTGGGCACCTGCCGACTCGTTTGCTGTTCGTTCCACCTATTCGGAGGCTGTTCGCGCGCCTAACATTACCGAGTTATTTGGTCCGGAAGTGGGTTTGAATTTCCGGCCCGATGATCCTTGTGATGCGGCGCAGATTACGGCGATCGCCGCGGACAACCCAACGCTGGCGGCACAAACACAGGCCAATTGTGTTGCGGTCTTTAACTCCTTTGGACTGGATCCTTTTGTCGGCGGCGTCTATTCGTTTGTCGATCCGCTGTCTGCATCATTTGGTGGCGTGACGGGAGGCAATCGCCTGCTGCAGGAGGAAACGGCTGAGACATTGACTGTCGGCTTCATATACCAACCGGAATTCGTGCCGGGTTTGAGCCTGACATTGGACTACTGGGATATTGCCATTGATGATGCCATCGAGGCCGTGTCGTCACAGAATATCGTCGACGGCTGTTACCAGGCCGCGGTGATAAACACCGCTTTCTGCGACCTTTCAGGTCGAAACCAGGATCCGGCGTCCGCTCAATACGGTGGCTTCAATTTCCTGCGTCAGACGACGTTGAACTTTGCGAAGGTAGAAACCAACGGAATCGATTTTTCGGCTAAATACCAGTTTGAAATCGGCGCTCACGGATTCGATGTTACGCTCCAGGGAACATCGGTTGATGAGATCAACGATTTCGAGAATCCGACGGATCCTACCTTCAAAAATCCCGAGTTGCTGGAGATTAATCGGCCGGAGTTAGCGGGCAATATCTTCCTGAACTGGAGTTACGGCGATCTGCAGGTTGGCTGGCAAGCGCAGTTCCTGGACGAAATGTTGTTTGGCGGCATCGAGGTCGAAACGGCTGAAACATTGTATGGTCGATCCGTTTTCCAGGATGCTTTCTGGCAGCACGATTTGAGTGCGAGCTACATCCTGAACGACGATGTGATGATTTACGGTGGCATCAAGAATATTACCGACGAACAACCGTTCATTACGGAGAACGCTTTCCCGTCAAGCCCACGCGGAACATTCTTCTTCCTCGGGGTTGATTACACGATGCAGTAAGGATTCATCTGCAAAAGCTGAAAAGCCGGGGCTTGCCCCGGCTTTTTTTTGTCAAACTATTCATTATTTGATCGGGACATTCCCAATTTAGCGTACTAACACGCTAAATTAGGAATTTCCCGATTCTGGCTTTTTCGGCGCGTTTCGATTGGAGTGTATTGTGGCCGATGAAAAGAAAACCGATGACTTGTTGCACGCCCTTGCGAAAAGACCAAGGGCCCGCCTGGCGCAATTGCCAACGCCAATCCATAGGCTGGAGAACTTCGGGCGAGAAGTCGGGGATTTCGAACTATGGATCAAGAGAGACGATCTGACGGGTCTGGAAGGCGGCGGCAACAAGACGCGCAAACTCGAATACCTGGTCGGCGATGCAATCGAAACAGGCGCTGACACGCTGGTGACCGTGGGCGCTATTCAGTCGAATCATACGCGTCAGACAGCCGCAGCGGCGGCCAGGTGTTCGCTGAAGTGCGCCTTGCTCCATTTCGGCTGGACCCGGGATGCCGGACCGCATTATCGGCAGGTCGGAAATATCCTCCTGAGCAGTACCATGGGTGCCGAGCTATTCCTCGACGAAACGCCAAGGCCTATCGAGGATCAGGGTCCCCTGGTTGAATTTTGTGAGTATCTGAAGGATAGGGGCCATAAACCGTATCTCATCCCCGGGGGTGGGTCAGAGCACCGCCTTGGCAGTTTCGGGTACATGGGTTGTGCGGCTGAAATCGTCAACCAGTGCAAAATCCTGGATGTGCAATTCGATCATATCGTTCACTGCACGGGCAGTAGCAGTACACAGGCCGGCCTGTTGGCGGGGTTCGCGGCAATCAATTCAGATATCCGCGTCATTGGCGTTTCCGACGATGACGAAACGCTGATCAAGCAGGAGCGAGTTCTGCAACTGGCGAACGATGCGTTGGCCGAACTCGGCATATCTTCAAGAGTATCGCCGGATGACATTCATATAATCGCGGCGGATCAAAGCCCGTATGGGAAGGCTGATAGCGACACTTTTGATGCGATTCGCCTTCTTGCAAGAACGGAGGGATTGATTGCTGATCCTGTCTACGAAGGAAAAGCGCTGCGAGGACTGTTGAGCCTCGCACAGGAAAACTATTTTGAAAGTGGCAGCAGGGTTTTGCTCATGCACCTTGGCGGAACGCCGGCCGTGCACGCCTACGCGAACCAATTGGGATTGCCTCAGTTTTCACCGTTCCCGGCATAAAATCGGGATACTCTTCTACAGAAAGCGTTCGACGCGGAAGTCGGATAGCAGGTCGACTGACACGCCATCGAGAATCTCCATCGCAGCAAGATGGCCGACAATCGGCGCCAGCGTAACGCCGCTGTGCATCGCGGCGAGGTAGAGGCCGGGATTATTGTTGGGTCGCCCAATGATGGGCAGCCCATCGAGTGGAAGGGGACGCCAGCCGACGCCAACACGTTCGATCTCTGCATCTCCCAGCGCCGGAACATATTTTTTCGCAACGTCAATGATACGACGCGCATGCTCCATTGAGAGTTGCGAGTCGGGGTATGCGTTTGGTTGGTCCGCCAATAAAGCCCGATGTTGTTCCGTCTCCGGGGGCCCCGCTTTCTCGCCAAGAATAACCCGGCCATCCGGCAGCTGGTGAAAATGGGTGTCAGTTGTATACGAAACGGTATTGAGCAATGGCGTCATCGGTCTCGTCGTGACAATGACACCGGGCGTCGCTGGTTTTAGCAAACTCGTATCAAGACCCGCCATCGACGCTACTCTATTTGCGCCTGTGCCGGCCGCGACAACAGCAAGGTCAACTTTAAAGGAATCGACATCCGTGCGGACAATCACGCCGTCAACGTTCTCGCGAATGCCCGTAACTGTTGCCGGATAAACTGTGGTGCCGCCATTTTCGACAACGCGGTCCACCAGCGCGCGCGTCGCGCCCGCCGGGTCAATAGCACCGTCTCTGGAACTCCAGACCGCCTGCTGATCGGCGGCCAACTTCAGGTTTGGCTCGATTTCTCCAGCTCGTTCACCGTCGATCATCCAGGTTGGTGCACCGAATGACTGGACTCGACGCACGCCTTCAGCGATTTCTCGCGTCGTATCCGGCGAGTGATACCACTCGAGGCTGCCACCCCAACGGATGGGAATGTCGACATCCTGCGCAAGCCGGTGATATTCGTTTAGCGAGTGTGTCCGAAGTGCGAAGTAGCTTTTGGGCATGTCGAAGTAAGACGCATTGATCCAGGCAAAAGAGTTGCCGGAAGCCTGCGCGGCGGGTTCGCGTTTCTCAATGAGTAGAACATCGCAGCCCCGTTTCGAGAGGTTGTAGGCGATCGATGCCCCCACAATGCCGGCGCCGATGACCGCGACACGGTTTACGGCCCCGGCAGGCCTGGCTTCATGCGCTGCAAATGTGGCGCGCGCAGACATGCCTGACGCTGCGATAGCCGCGGTAGCAGTGAGGAATTCCCTGCGATCCAACGTTCTAATTGTCCGGCATGTCGGGTTGCGGCTTCAGCTGCTGCTCCAGAAAGCCGACGAGGCCACGATTAAACGCGACGCGATTAGCCTGCTTTGAAATTCCATGGCCTTCGTCCGGGAAGCGCATATAAGTGACCGTGCCGCCGTTCTCACGCACGGTTCTAACGATCCGGTCCGATTCGGTGACCGGATCGCGTGGGTCGTTCGCGCCATGCTCGACGAACAATGGCACCTTGATCTTGTCGGCGTTGTTGATCGGCGAATTAACTTTATAGAATTCCTGCCAGCGTTCCTCGGTGATGTCTCCATACTCGATGCGGTCAGATGCTTTAAGCGCCGGCGATGCATCGTTCAGCGCCCTGACCCAATCGGACACACCGACGAACGATGCACCGGCATCAAACACGCCGGGGTAGGACCCCAGAACGGCGTTCACCATGTAGCCCCCGTATGATCCACCCATTACTGCAACGCGATTGGTATTGAGGCGTTCGTCCTTGGACAGAAACGCAACGGTATCAACAAGATCGCGAACGGAATCCAGGCGTTTCTCCTGGTTATCCAGTCGTGCGTAGGTTTTTCCGAAGCCCGTGGAGCCGCGCACGTTGACATCGAAGACCGCAATGCCGTTGTTGACGAGATACTGCACCTGCGCCTGGAAACTCGGGCGCGATTGTCCGGTTGGGCCGCCATGAACTTTGACGACGACCGGCGGCCGGGTTTCTGCGTCTGTGTCGACGGGAAGATAGAGCAGCCCCTGAAGCTCAACACCGTCCCGCGCCGAATAACGCAGGGATTCCGGAACGACGAAGGTGTCGGGATCCAGACCCGCAAGTGACGAGGAAATCGTGTGCGACAGTTTGTTGGCCTTCACGTCCCACACGAAAACGTCACCGGGTGTTTTCGGCCCCGTCACGCGAATATTCAGCTCGTTGGATGCCGCCGCAAAGTCAATGCTATACACGCCCGGGGGCAGTGCCGGTACTTTGATCTGTTCGCCGCCACGGCGATCCATCATGTGAATAACCGAGTAACCGTCTTCGTTACTGGTCCAGCCCAGGTAGTTACCGTCACCACTTAACGTGACACCCCCAACGTCTGCATCCGGGCGATCGAACAACGAAAGTGTTTCCTTTTCGACGGAATAGAAAGCGAGCGTCGCGAATTCCCTGTCCTCGTTCGTCGCAAGATAGAAACCACTGCCATCAGGAAGCCAGGCGTAGCTGCCGTAGGCCGCCGAAACCTCCGGCTGGAACAGTGGCGTTAACTCGCCCGTCGCCATGTTGAGCATGTGTACGTCATTGCCGTCCTCACCGCGAGTCTCATTGACGATCACGAGGTCGCCGCCCGGCTGCCACGACGCCGGAAAGAAACCAAAGCTTCCCTCGTAAACGATCCTCGTGCTGCCGCTGGCGACATCGGTGACATAAATATCGAAGTCCCTGCCGTTACGCTCCGTCGATGAAAACAGGAATTGCGAACCATCTTTCGAGAACATGCCAAAACGGCGAAAGGCGTCACTTAACGGCAGCATCTGCCGTTCTTTCGTGCCATCCGCCGACAACAGATAGTAGCCCTCGCGTTCGTTGCCGTTTGCGTCTCTTCCCACGAGCAGATGTTGACCGTCGGGCGCCCAGCGAAAGAATGTAATGCCTGTGCCGAAGGTTAACTGTGTGGGCCAGCCTCCCGATGCGTCGACAATCCAGAGCTGTGGTTCGCCGGTAATCCGGTAGCTGAAAGCGACGCGCGTGCCTTCCGGTGAGATGCTCGTCTGCAGTGCACCGCTCGCCATCAGGTAGCGAACGATATCAGCGGGTTTTTCCCCCGCAAGCCCGACGGTTACCGGCTCAATGACGGGTATGTCATCCGGATTGTCCCAATCGGATTGAGCCATGGCGGCGGTCGTCAGCCCAATGGCAACAAAAACCGCGGTTCCGAGCTTGCTCTTGATCATTAATTTCCCTCGCACGTCTTTCGATCACTGCCCATCATCGCGCTACGCGAAGAATCCGGCAACAACAAAATTGGGGTCGAACCGCACTTTTTCTCGCCTGGCGCAAATAACCGGGGTCGAACCGAAGTTTTCATCCTACTGCATTCTTTTTATCACTCCTCTTGGGCCGGCCTGTTTTCTTATGCCTTACTGATCTACCAAGCATACTTTCCACTTGATCCTTGAAACGATCATTACCCAGTACGAGACAGGAGTTCGTCGTGTCACGAATTCTTGTCAATAATTCGGCAGAGAGCGAATCAGCAAACAATCGCCGATAAGAAGATTGCCTGTCGAGGGAGTTGCGTCCCATGGATTGATAATTCTGATGCACCGTTAGAACCGGGTTCGGTTTACCAAGAGCGTTGTGACTGTAGCTTGAAAAAGGATAGTCGCCTGGAGCCGTGACTATTCCTGCGCGTACCGGATTCAACTCTATATACCTGTGACAGGCCATAACGTAGAAGTCATTCTGGACCAGGCTTGCCTTGTACCGTCCTTCCCAGAGTGTGCCTGTGCGGTCGTAGCGCTTGTTGAGCTTTTGCACAAAGTCGCGCCCCATTGCCTGCATTAAAAGCGGAAGCGCTCGCTCCGAGCCGGGTGTCAATAAGATATGCGTGTGATTGGCCATCAATACGTAAGCGTGGATCTTGCAGTCATACTTCAGAGCAGCTGCGCGGAGCGAATTCAGGTAATGTTTATAGTCTTCTGGCTGAAAGAATATGGCCTGCCTGTCTACGCCACGTTGAATAACATGTTGTGGAATGTTCGAAATGTAGTAACGAGGCTGACGCGGCATGACTTATTCGCTTTCGTAGTTAGCCATACCACTAAACAATTCTTTTCGATTTACAGCCACCGCATTAACTGCGGTTCGACCCCAGTTTTGCGTTAAGTGCGGTTCGACCCCGGTTTATTGGGCAGCGGTGTTGGTCAGAACGCGTGGCCGATTTCCGTGACCGGTCCGTATGCGGCGCCCTCTGAATACCACACGCCGCCGTCCTTGATGACGATATCGACATTGTCGAGCACCTCAATATTTCGCAGCGGATTACCATCAATAATAATGATGTCGGCGAGTTTGCCGGGTTCGATGGTGCCCAGATCCTCAAATTGCCCCAGGATCTCGGCATTCGTTTTCGTGGCCGCCGAGATCACCTGAATTGGCGTCATGCCGCTATCGACCAAAGCCGACATCTCGCGCCACATGGCTTCCGTATGCATGTTCAGCGGGCTGGCCGCGTCGGTACCAACGCCCATGTACGCGCCTGCCTCAATAAATTGTCCCGCCGATTTCTCCGCGTTGCGCGATTCCTGCCCGATATCCAGGAAATAGGAATTACGATGAAAGTTCTCAAATGACGCTATGAAATCCGCGTAGATATCAGCGGGCATATCTTTCTTGTAAATCGGGTCATAAAGTCTTTCGGGAAAAGCGACTGTCGCCGGATAAACCCAGATGCGGTGCGAAATGGTCTGCACTATCGGAATGTTCTTGTGCGCGATCTCCGAGACCAGCGCGTCGTCATAAGGTGGATTGCGCGCCGACCCCACATGCTGCAGGACGTCAACGCCTGCATCGATAGCCATGCGAATGGCGTCGGGGTCATACAGATGTGCGTGCACTTTGACGCCATGCTTATGCGCCTCTTCAACAACGGCAACGTATTCTTCCGCCGTTAGTCCCACCCAGGTCTTGATTACATCCGATCCGCGTTCTATGAGCTCACGGGTTTTTTGCGCGGCGTCACGCGGCGAGTCCACAACGATCTGGTAAGCATCCGGAACGCCATCGAGGTAGACCCGGGTAAGCCAGGGCCCGGACACTGTGAGCCGGGGGCCAGGTATCTCGCCACTTCTGATTCGCTCGCGGAAAGCCAGGATCTGGAACGGCGCACCAAGATCCAGTCCGCTCGTAACGCCGCCACGCATCATCTGCTTGGCTGCAATCGGCATCACTTCCGGAAGACGCTCCATGCCATTCAGGAATTTGTAGTAATCATCGTATTCGCCGTGACCGATCAGATCGATATGCATGTGCGCGTCTATCAGCCCCGGCATGACCGTTTTGCCGCCGGCATCGATAACCACGGCGTTATCGGGAATCGCCGTATCGTGTTTCCGGCCAACCGCGGTAATCCGGCCGTCTTCAAACACCACGACGGAGTGGTGAATCGGCTCCGCTTCGTAGCCGTCCAGCAGCATGCCGCCAACAAGGGCTACCGGCACATCGGGCCGCAGATTCTCCTGGGCGTTCACGTCAACAGCGAATAGCGCGAAGATAAGAGTCGCAGTTACAAGTTTCATGGTCAGAGCCCCTTAGTTTCCAACATTGTAGCGGTTGGCCGGTTTGATGCCACGCGCCATTCTCGCCAACGTATAGCATTTGTTATGGCAGGCGCATGAATCGGGTGAAACGGTTATTATTGGCTGGCAGCTAGCCAGGGAATAATTATGACAAAGCCCAAAGCTCCGTCCCTTATCGATGCTCTTATCCCGATCGCCGCACTGGTCGTGATGCTGGCAACATCGGTTTACCTTTTTGGTGATGTTTCATCGGGGGGTCCCAACCAGATCGTCCTCACCCTTGGCGCCGCTATCGCGTCGATCATCGGCGTCAAGAACGGCTACGAATGGGGCGACCTGCAGCGGGCGATTGTTGCCGGCATCAGCACGGCGATGGTGGCGATACTGATTCTCCTGGCGGTTGGCGCCCTGATTGGTACCTGGCTGATGGCAGGCACCGTGCCATCCCTCGTGTACTACGGCCTCGAAATCCTGAGCCCACAATGGTTTTTCGCGGCTACCTGTATCATTTGCGCTATTTCCGCATTGGCAACCGGCAGTTCCTGGACCGTCGCCGGCACACTCGGCGTCGCCCTGATCGGTGTCTCGATGGGACTCGGCCTGTCACCGGCCATTGCCGCAGGCGCGATTATTTCCGGTGCTTATTTCGGCGACAAAATGTCGCCGCTGTCGGATACCACTAACCTCGCGCCAGCGGTCGTCGATACCGACATTTTTACCCATATTCGTCATATGGCATGGACGACCGGTCCGTCCTTTGTCATTGCGCTTATCATTTTCAGCGCGATTGGCCTGGGTGTCGATGCGTCCGCGGACGCCTCATCCCTGGATCAGCTGATGATTACGCTGGACGCCAATTTCAACATTTCATTCATCGCGTTGCTGCCGTTGGCCGTTGTGTTCTATTTCGCCTACAAGAAAGTGCCACCGCTGCCAACGATTCTTTTCGGTGCGTTGCTCGGTGGGGTGCTGGCAGTTTTCTTACAGCCCGAAAGTGTTCTCAGATTCGCTGACTCTCCCGAACTGTCATCAGGGCTCGGCAAGTTGAAGGGAGTCTGGATGGCGATGTTTGGCGGCTACGTTTCAACAACGGGCGTTGATGCCGTTGATGAGTTGCTGTCTCGCGGCGGAATGATCAGCATGTTGAACACGATCTGGCTGATTGTGACGGCACTCGCTTTCGGTGCGGTACTTGAGCACACCGGTATGCTCAGGCGCCTGATCGATGCTGCGTTGAAGCGCGCAAAAACAACAGGATCGCTGGTTGCTACGGTTGTCTTCAGTTGCATCGGCATTAACATCGTCGCCGCCGATCAATATATTGCCATTGTTCTGCCGGGCAAGATGTACCGTGCGGAATTCAAGAAACGCAACCTGCATCCGAAAAATCTGTCGCGTGTTATCGAGGATTCGGGCACGCTGACCTCGCCGCTGGTTCCCTGGAATACCTGCGGTGCTTACATGGCGAGTACGCTGGGTGTCGCAACACTCGCCTATTTGCCGTTCGTGTTTTTTAATCTGATCAATCCACTGGTATCAATGATCTATGGCTTCACGGGTTTCACCATGGTCCGCACCGACGAAGCCGACGGTGATGACGACACGGCGGAAGCATCAACAGCAACCGCGTAGGCACAACGATGCAGGCAGACAATGACATTGATTGAGCCAGGTTCCAGCCAGGGTAATGCGCCCCTCAGTATTGCTGCTGTCATTGTCATCGTCTATGGCATGCAGGCGGCGCAGGTGTTACTTGTGCCGTTCCTGCTTGCGGTGTTTTTAGCCCTGATTGCGATACGTCCGATGCTGTGGATGCAGCAGCACAGGATTCCCTCCGCGCTGGCGGCACTTCTGATTGTCCTGGCAATGATGGTGGTCATCGGCGTCGTCGGTGGAATTGTCGGTTCCTCCATCGCCGAGTTTACGGCGTCGCTGCCAACCTACCAGGCGCGCCTCGACGCGATTGTTGAGGGCACCCTCAATTTTTTTGCAGGCCTGATCGGAAATGACAAATCGTTAACTGATCTTGGGGAGTTAATCGATCCGGGCTGGGCGATGGGCCTCGCGGCGAATATCCTGAATGGCCTTCAGGACGTGCTCACAAATGCTTTTCTCATTCTCTTTACGATGGTGTTTATCCTGCTCGAAGCATCGAGTATGGGTGTCAAGGTACAGGCCGCGTTTGGCCGCGCTGCGGACACTTTTCAACGACCGCGGCAGTTCCTGCACAACGTCGGGCGTTACCTGGGGATCAAGACGCTTGTCAGCTTGGTAACGGGATTGACCGCAACGCTGCTGACGTGGTGGATTGGCCTCGATTTTCCACTGTTGTGGGGCATGCTGGCCTTTCTGTTTAACTACGTACCGACGATCGGTTCGATCATCGCCGCCGTGCCCGCGGTGTTGATGGCGCTGGTCCAACTGGGACCAGCGGAAGCATCAACGACAGCCGTTGGCTTCCTCGCCATCAACATGGTGTTCGGTAATTTCATCGAGCCGCGCCTGATGGGCTATGGCGTCGGCATTTCACCGCTGGTCGTTTTTACCGGATTGGTGCTATGGGGCTGGATATTTGGTCCGGTCGGTATGCTGCTGTCGGTACCGCTGACGATGACGCTGAAGATGGCGTTAGAGTCGAATGAGAGAACCCGCTGGATTGCGATCCTTATCGGGTCCGAGCGCGATGCCGAACACGCGCTGGCACAGCGGCGCATGGAAAAGGAAGCCTCCACCTCCGCTTAGGTCTTGCCTGACTGGGCCTCGATGCCGAGCATAAGTTCACGCAAAGCATCTGCCAGTTCCCGTTTCTCATTCTCCTGAAAATTCGACAGGATCTGGTCCGCGTCGGAAAGGCGGGACTGAATTGCAGCGTCCACAATCGCCTTTCCAGACTCCGTCAGGTGCACCAGTACCGAACGACGGTCCAATTTGCTTGAACGACGCCGGACGAGATTGCGATTTGCAAGCCGGTCGATCCTGGTCGTCATTGCACCACTTGTAAGAAGCGCCGCGGTCGCGAGATCAGTGGCCGGTAATGCAAACGGCTCCCCCTGGCGGCGTAGGGCGGACAGCACGTCGTACTCCCATGGCTTTAGACCGTGCTCCACAAGCGCCCTGGTAGAACTTTGCTGGCAAAGCTTTGCCAGCATCTGGATTCTCACGATAACGCCCAGCGACGAGACGTCCATTTTTGGACGCTCCGTACCCCACTGGTCGAGCAGCTGGTCAACAATATCTTTTTTCATTTCAATAAGTTACGGAATATTCCAAATATGAGAAAAAAAACCTTGACATCAAGGTAATTTGTTTTATCTTGATGTCAAGATACATTCCCGGAGGAGAATAACATGGCCACCGGAAGCAAAGAGCAAGTCCCCTCAAACTGGGTCGATGACGATTCGGATGACCTGACGGATATCGATATGTATGACGACGATTTATATATGGATGACGCGGACGTAGCAGAAGACGAAAGCGAAAAGTGGGAAAGCCTCACTAAAAAGCATCTTGCTTTTTCTGCGCGAAGACGCATCGAGATTGCACGTGAAGACAAACTGTTGATGTCGGAGCTTTCCGACTTTGATGACTTCGGAGGTTTTGAAAATCCTGGTGGTTACCACAACTCAGGATTTTCTTACTAACCTGCTGGCGGCTGTCGGCCAATATACGGAAATTAGCCCAGGGCACTCAATCGTATGAATAACGCCGCGCAAAGAAGAAAGTGGGCTGGAAGGGAATGAGCAGGAGCCGACAGCCGTCAGCAAGGACCACGCTACATAGATTCGCGAACGGAGGATCTCCGTCGCATTCCTGGAGAATGAAACATGGCTAGTCACAGGACGACGAATTTTAACGATGACGCTGAGGATGACGAGCTGTCACTACTGGAAAGCCGATTGATTCGTTCAATCAGAACTTCCGAGCCGAAACGCCCACTTCGCTTTCGAGAAAGAAACCCGGAGAAGCAGATACGCAAATACAATCCTCGCATTGCGCGCGAGCACATGTACTAAGTCTCATATCAAGCGCAGGAAGAGCGCGTGGTCAAGCTGTCTGCGTATTCTGTTAGGCGCAATCCAAATGTCGAAGTAGACTTGGCATCACAGTGAAGTCAGGGCATTAGAGGATTCTGCCGGGCATTGACCCTGCTATCCGAATCCTGCCGCCAGGCCGGATCGATCTGTCCACACGCCGCGCCAGCCGCGAGCGCACACTTAGGCAATGATCAGAGGCTTCCGCGGGACCATGAATCCATTCATCCTGATGTGTGCGCCAAACGGCGCCCGCAAGACGCGCAGCGACCACCCGGCATTACCCATTACGCCAGCGGAACTTGCTGACTGTGCGGAGTCGATTCTCGACGCCGGCGCAGCCATTATTCATTTGCATGTTCGTGATGAGGATGATGGGCATTCGCTGGATGTTGGTCGATACCGAAGCGCAATCGACGCGATTCGCGACCGGGTAGGTGACGACCTCGTCATCCAGGTGACCTCGGAGGCCTGCGGCATATACAGACAGGGACAACAAATGGCGATGGTGCGCGAGCTGCAACCCGAGGCTGTGTCTCTTGCCCTGAAGGAGCTCTGCCCTGACAAGGCAACTGAACCCGTGGCGAGCGCGTTCTTTCATGAGCTGGACGAGCGGCATATCCTCGCACAACACATTCTGTATTCACCCGCCGAAGTTAAACGCTTCGTCAGCCTGCAGAAAGAAGGCGTCATTCCGGAACACCCGGCGTTCGTCTTATTCGTGCTCGGCCGATACAGCGACGATCTGACCGGGAAGCCACAGGAACTCGACAGATTCGTAACGGCACTCGATGGTCGTGCCGAATGGGCAGTATGTTGCTTCGGTCGGTCAGAGCAGGAAGCCGTGGCACTTGCGGCGACGATGCAGGGTCACGCCCGGGTGGGTTTCGAGAACAATCTGCTTCTACCCGATGGAAGCGCTGCAAACAGTAACGCGGATCTGGTGCGCATGGCCGCAAACTCTCGAGGAGACAGGCCGCTGGCGACAGCCGACGACGTTCGCCAGCACTTCGGTTGAGGTTCCTTAGCCGAAATAGTCCGGCGCGTTACCATCTTTCCATTTAATGCTGCACCCGACGCTGGGCTTTTGTTGCGCGGCGACGCTTTCGCTACGCAGGACCGCCTCAATTGCTGCGCGCAGGTCCCGGCCGTCTGACGGAATGCCATTCGACGGTCGACTGTCGTCGAGCTGGCCGCGGTAGGCCAGCTTCTTGTCTGCATCGAACAGGTAAAAATCCGGCGTGCAGGCAGCCCTATAGGCTTTGGCAATTTCCTGGTCTGCGTCGACAAGATACGGAAAGCCGTAACCGAAAGCCTCTGCCTCCTGCAACATCATGGCCGGACTGTCGCCTGGGAAATTATCGGCGTCATTGCTGTTGATGGCATAGATCGCGACGTCCCTCGATAAGTAGTCGTTGCCCAACCTCGCGAGTTCTTCACGTACGAGTTTGACGAACGGGCAGTGATTGCAAATAAACATCACCAAATAGGCATTGGCGTCGTCGCGGAGAGAAAAAACCTCTCCTGCCGCATCGGGCAGCGAAAATTCCGGCGCCAGGGTTCCAAGTTCCAGCATTTGTGATTCAGTTTTTGCCATACTCAACCTCCAACATTCAGACTTTGATGTGTTGCCATTTTCGACCACGCCACATCATGACAAACAGATAGGATTGCAGTGCCCGACTGCCGCCCTGCATGAGCCAGACGGCAAGCAGGCCAAACCCCAGGACGGGTCCTAACAGGTAGGCCGTCGGCAGGAATAACAACCATTGTGTGCCGATGCTGACCTGCATCACCCGGCGGGCATCGCCGGCACCAAGCAGACCGTGCATAAATGCAAAACTGATCGCTTCGAGCGGCATTGTCAGTCCCATGACACGCATTGGCCATCGCGCCAGTTCCCGCGTAGAAGGTTCATGTATGAATATGGAAGATACCAGGTCCGGCACCAGCCACATCGGCATGCCGAGTACCGTCAACAATACGATCGTGACTTTGGCTACGTCCCATGTCCATTGGTAGGCATCCTCCGGATTGGCCTGCCCGAGCGCCTGGCCGACCAGGGTCGTGCAGGCAATACCAAGCGCGAGACCGGGCAGTATTGCAAACAGCAGTACCGTTATGAGCACGTTTGCCGCGGCCAGTTCCGGCGTACCGATTTTTCCGATGATCCAGAACATGGCGACCAGGCCGGCAGCGAAGAACATCTGCTGGAGTCCGGCTGGCAGGGAGATGCGAATCAAACCTCCGGTTTCGGGGCGCGTAGCGAGGTGCCGAAGAAAGCCGTCTTTAGCGACATGGCGGAATCCCAGGAAGACGTAGATCAGGGTGCCGATACCCATCGAAATGGCGCTGGCCATGCCGGCGCCGGTCACGCCATACGCTGGCGCGCCAAGCTTGCCGAATATCAACACGTAGTTCAGAACGATGTTGCAGGCGTGCATCATGATCAGCGTGTTCATGTAAACGCGCGACATGTCGAGCGCATTCCAATAGCCGCGAAACGCGAAGTTCATGCCCACAAAAACGATAGCTCCGAGGCGCCATTCAATGTAGGGCACGCCCAGGGCGATGACGTCAGGATCGTCATTCAATAGCGGATAGGCGTTGTCGGCCAGCTGAATCAGGACAACGGAGAACACGGGAGCGACAATCAATACCAGGAGCAGGGCGGTATTCAGAACCGCGGCGGCCCGATCGGACCGGCCCTCACCTTTACGTCGTGCCGCCGTGGTTTGCACGCCGGTCGAGATACCCAGGATCAGCGCCTGGCACATGAACACGACGAAGCCGCCGAGGCCTACTGCGGCAAGCGCCGGATCTCCCAGGAATCCAACCATCGCCGTATCGACAATGTTGAGCAGATTCTGCGATACCATGCCTCCAATGATGGGCAGGGCCAGTATAAGAATTCGACTGCGGCGCTCAGGGCTCAGATAAAACAAAAACGAATTTCCTCTTTCTTCTTCTAACCCGGGGCGGTACCAGCATGACGTGGATTACGACTATCTCATACGAAGCGGCCGAAGGGGCGCTCAAAAAACTATACGATCGAATCAAGGGGCCTGACAATAACGTGGACAACATCATGCTTGCGCACAGTTTGCGTCCGCACACGATGGAAGGGCATATGGCGCTGTACAAGTACGCGTTGCATCATCCGCGAAATCAACTGCCGAAGTCCTACCTCGAGACGATCGGTGTCTACGTCAGCCTCCTCAACGAATGCCACTACTGCATTGACCATCATTATTCCGGATTGTTGCGTTTGCTGGATGACAATCAACGCGGTGCTGAAATACGCGTTGCTTTGGACGACAGTAATCCTGCCGCAGCGTTTCACGGCAAGGAGCTTGCTGGCTTGCAGTATGTCGAGAAGCTGACGATACGTCCTACCGATGTGACAGGGGATGACATTGCTGCTCTGCGAGAAGCCGGGCTGGATGATGGCGAGATACTGGAGATCAACCAGGTAACCGCCTATTTTGCGTATGCGAACCGCACGGTGCTGGGTCTCGGCATCAATACCGAGGGCGACATCATTGGTTTATCGCCGGGCGATTCGAGCGACGTTGATAACTGGGCACATTCCTGATTTCCTTTGCAATGCAAAATCAACTTGCCAGTATCAAGCAAATTGGTACTGAGGAAGGTTGCTTCGAACGCAATCATCGGGCTTAAGGTCAGTTCGCACCGATCCAAGATCCGGAATCAACAGTAGCGGGCGAACTGGGTCGCACGGTTAAGGTAATCGCGGCTAAAGCCCAATTCTCCCGCGATCTTCCGTCAGTGCGAAAATGGTCGGAGAGAATTGATCTTTAGCGCAATTCCCAGGAAGTTCGATTCGAACGCCATAATTGTTCTAATGCCCGGTTCGCGCCGATTCCAGATCCGAGTTCAAAAGCGGCAGGCGAACTGGGCTGTGGCGGCCCAATCAACTATCCCAATTGAGACCGCAATTTCTTGACCGAAGCGATCACCCTGTCGACATGATCCTCGGTGTTGTAAACGTGTGGTGACATTCTAAGGCCGGCGGTGGGTGCCGTGATGATGCCGGAATCCTCGTAGACTTTTCCAACCAGGTCTCGTGCGTTTTCTCTCGGCGCACGGAGGATGATTACGCTGCTGGCAAAAGCCGGGTTCAATGTCGATACAAACGGCACACCCAGGTCCTGCAGCCCGGCTCGCAATCTTCCGGCGATCATCGCCGAGCGTTCTTCGATGCCCACCGGTGTCATTGCCTCGTGAAATGCGACAGCGTCTCCCAGGGATGCGATCGCGGCATCGTCCCGCTGTCCGAGCGCGTCAAACTTCCTGGCGCCGGTCGGCGCGTCATCCGCCGTGCGACCCCAGGGGATACTGACGACATTCGGCCATATGTCATCGATATGCCGTTCGCGCACATACAGCAGCCCGACTTCTCGCGGTCCCATAAACCATTTATGCGCGCTGCCGCTGAATGAATCGGCCTCGATCGCGCCAAGATTGATATCAACCGCGCCCCAGGTCTGAGCGCCATCCACGTGGATAAAGACATCATCTTTTTTCTTGCGTACCGCGGCACAGATTTCCGCTGCGGGCGTGCGAAAACCGGTGATGTTGGAAATATGTGTAAACGAAACGACCTTCGTGTTATTGCCCACGGCGGCTACAAACAGATCGACGACTTCATCGATGCTGCCGGTGTCCACCGGAACGGAGAAACGCCGCACCGTTGCACCAACCCTGGCAGCCTGTACATCCCAGGCGACACTGTTGGACGGGTGATTCTGGTCCCACAAGACAACTTCATCGCCCTTCGCGAGCGGAATGCCCTGCACGATCGTATTGTTTGCCTCGGACGTATTGCGAACGATCGCCAGTTCATCCGCCGACGTACCAAGCATGGCCGCAAGCCGACTGCGCGCATCCTCTTTATATCCCTCGATTGTCGAGCGACTCGCGGAACTCAGTGACAGGTCGAGCGCCTGCGCGTAGCGTGCGTGTGCCGTTGTCACACTGGATGGCATCGGGCACAGATTGGCAGCATTCATTGGCACATTCTCGTCCGTGAATCCGAACGCCAGTGATCCGGGCATGGCCGCTGCAGCGGGTGCGCCCAATGCCGAGAGGCTGCCGGCGACTGATGCGCCTCCAACCACTTTCAAGAATTCACGTCTTGCGATTGCCATGCTGCTTCCCCCGTTGCGGTGTTTGTCGTTATATTCTACGACTTAATCTCACAATAAACCGGCTATTTTGTTGCCCATGAACGTATTTGAACTGCAGCATTCCACGATTCCCATCGCTAACGGCGACGACCAGTTCCCGGTCAGGCGCATCTATTGTATCGGCCGCAATTACGCCGCACACGTGCGTGAAATGGGGCACGATCCGGACCGTGAACCACCGTTCTACTTCATGAAACCTGCTGACGCGGTCGTGACGGGAGCGGCATCGGTCGGGTATCCACCCCGAACCAGCGACCTGCACCACGAGATCGAGATGGTCGTGGCAATCGGCAAGGACGGGCGCAATATCGCCGTGGATGCCGCGCTGGAGCATGTTTTCGGCTATGCGGTCGGCATCGACCTGACCCGCCGGGACCTCCAGAAGGAGGCAAAGAAGCTCGGTCGTCCGTGGGATACGGCCAAGGGATTCGACCATTCCGCCCCCGTTTCGGCTATACATAAAGTCGCCGACGTCGGCCACCCGTCGTCCGGACGCATCTGGCTGGCCGTAAACGATGAAATCAGGCAGCAAGGCGACCTGAATGAGCTAATATGGGGCGTCGCAGAGGCCATTGCCGAGCTCTCGACATTGTTTGAAATCAAGCAGGGAGATATCCTGTTTACGGGCACACCGGCTGGCGTTGGTGCAGTAATCGCCGGCGACCGACTAACCGGTGGAATCGAAGGAATTGACGAGATAGCGATAACTATAAAATAGAGAATCGGAAAATTTAATAAGGGGCACAATCATGGATCGCCGAAAGTTTCTGAATAACCTAAGCGTCACAGCGGCCGCCAGCATCGCCGGCGCAGCGACATTGTCTGGTAAAGCAGATGCGCTCGAAGAAGCCATGGAAGCTTCGCTTGAGGAAAAGTTCCGCCGCGCGAAGCCGAGTCATTGTTTTGTCGATGGTCGACCGCCGCGGGACCCCAACGAAAAACGGCCTTATTATCAGCACAACGAGCCGCTGCTGCCGAAGATGCCGGAAGCACCAACGCTCATGGACTTCTACCAGCTCCGTTTCCCAACCAATCACGTGACACAAAGTGCACGCCTGGCCATGAAGAATGGCAGCAGTGAAAAAGTCATTCTGGCCTGCCTTATGCATGACATAGGTCTCAACATTATGGGCACCGACCACGGTTACTGGGCGGCGCAGCTGGTCAGGCCCTATGTTGATGAAGAGGTTTCCTGGGCCATCGAAAAACACCAGGCACTCAGATTCTTCCCGGACCTGGAGGCGGGTTACGAATATCCGGTTAAATACATTGAATATTTCGGCGAAGACTATGTACCGGAGCCCTACCTTAAGAAAGAACACGACCGCGCGAAGAATCACAAATACTATGGTTCCGCGCGGGAAATAACCGTTCACGATGTCTACGCGTTCGACCCTGATCTGCAGGTTGAGGTCGAGATTTTCACCGACATCATCGGCCGTAATTTCAAGCAGCCGAAAGAAGGTCTGGGGTTCGATGGCAGTCCGACCGCGCACATGTGGCGTTCGATAATCTGGCCGAATAATTTCCTGTAAACGTTAGTTACGAAAAGTCAGAAAGGGTCGGTTTTGGCAACTCACATCGGCAGTGATTTCACGCCACCAGACATTACCGGCAAGGTAACGGGGGCCGCTAAATACGCGGAAGATATTCGCGTCGACGGCCTCGTCTACGCGCGCCTGCTCACGAGCCCGATGCCGCACGCGCGAGTCCGAAATCTCGACCTGAGCGAAGCGCTGGCATTGGACGGTGTTGTCGGCGTCCTGACAGCAGACGACGTTCCCTCGGCGGCGCCACCGCGCGCTGCAATTCTGACGAACGAGCCGGTCTTCGTTGGTGATCCGATCCTGGCGATTGCCGCCCTCGACGATACGATCGCCTCGAACGCGCTGGAAAAGATTCGCATCGAGTACGAGCCATTGCCATTCTGCGTTGATCCGCTGGAGTCGCTGCAGTCCGGCGGTCCGGACGCGCGCCTGGAAGGCAATGTTTACGCGCCCGCTGGATTCTCGGATCGCAGTGCGGCGCCGGAACCGTTCAAGTGGACGCCTCAGGAACTCGAGGGCTTTTTGCAAGGCATTCCCCCGGAGGGCGATACGCCGATCCAATGGTCAGTGGGCGACATCGAGGAAGGATTCCAGCAGGCGAGCTTCGTTATCGAGAAGAACTTCGTTACGGCAGGCTACGCCCATCACTCGATGGAGCCGCGCTCATCGATGGCCTATTGGCAAAATGGACGATGTTTTCTGCACGGACCGTCGCAAAGTCAGAGTTCCATGTTGCCCGGGCTTGCCCAGATGATCGGCATCGGCATGGACGAACTCGTCTATATCAACGAAAACTGCGGCGGCGGATTCGGATCGCGCAGCACCCCGTATCCGATGCTGGTACTGCCCGCACACTTTTCACGCAAGATTAATCGACCCGTCGCGTTGCACTTGAGTCGCGCCGAGGAATTCTTCCTGGGCAAAGCGCGCTCGGGATTTCAGGGCAACGTAAAAATCGGCTTCCGTGATGATGGCCGTATAGCCGCAATGGACCTGTTCCTGGTGCAGGATATCGGATGTCAGACAGGGTTTCCGTCAGCGGCCTCCGCTGCCGGGGCAACATCCTTGGTCTATCAGCCCGAGACGATGCGCTTTCGCGCTATTCCTGTGATGACAAACACGACGCCCAAAGGTGCGCAGCGCGGACCCGGGCAAAACCAGATCGCGTCGGCAATCGAGCCTCTGCTCGATCAGGCTGCCGTAAACCTGGAGGTGGACCGGCTGGAGATCCGCGTCAAAAATGCGCCGGACAATGATTCGCTGCACGGCCCAAGCCAGGAGCCGATGACGAGCGCCTACATTAAAGAAGCCATTGCGAAAGGCGCCGAGCGTTTTAACTGGGCCGAGAAGTCGCAGCGCAGCGGCCAGAAGCGCGGCTCGAAAGTCACAGGGATCGGCGTCGGGCAGGCGTATCACTCTGCGGGCAGAGATGGTTATGACGGACTCATTCGAATCGCGCCGGACGGGAAGATTCATATTCACAGCGGTGTGGGAAATCTTGGCACCTATTCGTACGCGTCAACGACCCGCCCCGCAGCGGACGTGTTGCGCTGTAACTGGGAAAGCGTTGTGCTTCACTACGGCAAATCCACGGAACACCTGCCGTGGAGTTCTGCGCAGAACGGCAGTAACACCACGTTCACGCACACGCGGGCAAATTATGTCGCGGCACTGGATGCGGTCGCCAAGATCCGCGCGGTTGCAGCGGAGAAACTCGGTGGCGCGCCTGCTGACTACGACATCGCCGACGAACGTGTGTTCGCGAAGGCGGATCCGAACACGTCGCTGAGTTTTGCGAAGGTTGCCCAGGCGGCGATGGAACTTGGCGGTCGCTTCGACGGCTCCGAAGTGCCGGATGAGATCCACGATGTCACCAAGGCAGCTGTCAGGGGCATTCGTGGCAGCGGTTTAATCGGCGTGGCCAAAGACACCCTGGGCAGACGGGGCGCCGTGCCGGCCCTGGCCGTGGGATTTGTCGAGATTGAACTGGACCTGGAGACGGGGAAGTACGACATCATTGAATATCTCGGTGTCGCTGATTGCGGCACGATCGTCCATCCGCAGGGTCTGGCGAGCCAGGTACGCAGCGGCGCCGTGTGGGGCTTCGGCATGGCCGGTCTTGAACGTCACGTCTATGATCGCCAGAGCGGAATTCCGGCGAATGTCGGTTTCTATCAGTGTAAACCGGCGACCTACCTGGATCTGCCGGACAAGCTCGATTGGGACGCCGTCGACCTGCCTGATCGCGACAACCCGGTTGGCGCAAAGGGCATCGGCGAACCTGTAATGGGGTGTGCCGCCGCGGCGGTTCTGTGTGCGATCACGGATGCGCTGGGCGGGCATGTTTTCAACCGCGTCCCTGTCACGCCTGACATGATTCTCAACTACCTCGCCGGCCAGCCGCAGTCTACCGATGCGATGAGCACGAATACTTTCTAACCCGCAAGAATCAGAGTCAGGTCCCTGATCCTATTTCGCAGGACTAGGCTTCGGCGTAGTCTTCGACTGGTTCGGTGTCTTCGATCTGCTCCAGGAGGTTGATGGCAACGCCGACAAAATCGGTATCCGTCACGATGCCATGCAGATCACCATCCGTAACGACCGGTAAGCAACCAATGCGATGCTTCTCCAGGAAGAGCGCCGCCTGCCGCAGACTCGCGTGCACATCCACCGATATGACGTTACGGACCATGATGTCCTCAACGACAATGTCAGTGGCAGGAATTCGGTTCTCGGCATCGCGTAGCACGGAGTCTGTTGCCGCAAGTACGTTGGTCAGTGTAACCAGGCCGACCATTTTTTCGTCATCGCCGAGGACCGGCAGGTGATGAATATTCTTGTCGCGCATAATGTCACGGGCGGTCGCCAGCGTGTCGTTGGGCGACAGCGTAATGAGGTCTGTGCTCATGATTGTTTCGAGATTCATCATGTCTGGAAGCCTTTTGTAGCTGTGGTACAAAACCAGTTTAGTTGTCTCCGCGGCACAGGCTATTGCGGGATTCACCTATGCAGGAATGGCCTGTCGCCCGCCAGGAATCGATTAGGTACTGACAACGGGCGCCGGCTACGCTAATTTCGTAAGGAACAACAAAAGGAGTCGAGATAATGGGATCACCCAGACTAGCGTTTGCGTCGGTTTTTCTCTTTGCGATCGCTGGCTGCGCTGACGATGCTACCGAGGCGGAGAAGAATGCGGGTGCTGACCTGATTCTCACCAATGCCCGCGTTTATACCCTTGGTTGGGATGAGCCGGCTCCTGACGGCACGCTTGATCCGGGTGCACCGAAAGAAGGCAGCGGCTGGCGCCCGGACGCAGAAGCCGTCGTCACACAAGGCGGCGAGATACTGTACGTGGGCAGCAGCAAAGATGCGCTGAACTATCGCGGCGAAGGAACCAGGGTCATTGACCTGGCCGGAGCCACAGTGATTCCCGGACTGGTCGATTCACACACGCATGTGTTCGGACTTGGCGCTGCACTCGATCGCGTGAGCCTGGTTGATGTCGAAACAGAGGAAGAGGCTGTCGCACTGATCGTAGAGCGTGCGAAATCGGTGCCTGCAGGCGAGTGGATCGTTGGTCGCGGCTGGGACGAAGGTGCCTGGGCCAACCGCTACCCGGACAAGGCGCTCCTGTCCGAGGCAGTGCCCGATCACCCGGTATTCATGGGCAGCCTCCATGGATTTGCCGGGTGGGGTAACCAGATGGCCATCGACGCTGCCGGTATCACCGCTGAAACGGAGATTCCGGTTGGTGGCGAAATGCGCATTGGCGCCGACGGCGAGCCGAACGGACTGTTCCTGAACCGGGGCGTCCAGCTCCTGAGTTCGGCGATACCCGAATCGTCGCGTGAAACGCTGACCAATCAGCTGCTACTCGGACTGAATCAGATGGCTGCCGACGGCTACACCGCGGTGCACGATGCCGGTCTCGGTACGCGCGCGATGGACATTCTCGAAGCGCTCGAGGCGACGGACAGGTTGCCGATTCGTGTCTACGCCATGTTGTCGTTACGCGATGAACCGCTTATTCGCAAATGGATCGAGAAAGGCCCTGACACGGATTCGGACAGCATGCTGGTGACGCGAACGGTGAAAGCCTATTACGACGGTGCGCTTGGTTCCAGGGGCGCGCGTCTGCTGTATGACTATGCCGATCAGCCCGGGCATCGTGGCATAAGCGGAGACAGCTACGGCTTTAACCAGGCGCTAAACGCCGCGGCCATGAACGCGGGGTTCCAGATTGCCATTCACGCGATCGGGGATGCAGGCAATCGCGAGGCACTCGATATCCTCGAGGGCGTTTTCAAAGAGAATCCCGCGACGGCGAATAACCGGCATCGAATCGAACATGCGCAGGTGATGAGTCCGGAGGATATTCCCCGTCTCGGACAGCTAGGCATCATCGCCTCGATGGAGCCGCCGCATGCCATGGAAGATAAGACGTGGGCGGAGGAACGCCTTGGGCCGGAACGAGTTCTGGGTGCGTATGCCTGGCGCTCACTCAGAGAGGCCGGCGCGAGTCTTACCTTCAATTCGGACAACCCGGGTTCCGACCACGACATCTTCTACGGGCTGCATTCTGCGATAACCCGGCAGGACAAGAATCAGCAACCCGAAGGCGGGTGGTATGCCGACCAGGCGATGAATGCCGATGAGGCCGTGCGCGGATATACCAACTGGTCGGCGTACGCCAGTTTTCGCGAGGATGACACCGGCATCCTGGAAGCCGGGCGATGGGCGGACCTGACGGTGATGGATGTAGACCCTTTTCGGCTCGCCGACGAAAGCCCTGGCGACATTCTCAATGGCCGGATTCTGCTGACGATCGTCGGCGGGAAAGTGGTTTACGAGAGGGATTAGCCGGCGAGAGCCTGTGCGGAGTGGCGTCGCCAGTAAATGGTGTTTGACGTCGAATGCTGCGGTAAACCGACATTGTTGGCCCGTCTGGCGCGTGAAATACTGGACCTTCAATAGCGGTCCACAACGAGTTTTTCATTGAATTCAAAGGCTTATTTCTCTGTATTGCTCTCGATAAGCCTCGTGGCGGGGGCAAATGCGGCAACGCGGGACGCGACTGAAATCATTCGTGATGCGTTGAATCACTGGCGTGGTTTGTCGTCGACCAGCGAGATGACCATGACCATACACCGGCCGGACTGGGAGCGAAGCATATCGATGCAGTCCTGGACCGAAGGCGAGAAGCGCTCGCTGGTACGTGTAACGGCGCCACGAAAAGACCGCGGCAACGGTACGCTGATAGATGACAACACGATGTGGACGTACTCACCGAAAGTTAACCGGGTCATCAAAGTGCCATCTTCGATGATGAATCAGAGCTGGATGGGATCCGATTTTTCGAACAAGGATATCTCGCGTACGGACGAGATCGTGGATGAATACGACCACACACTGTTGAGCGAGACAGAGGTTGACGGCGTCAACGTATTCGAAATCCAGTCGATTCCGCACGAAGATTCTGCGGTCGTATGGGGCAGGGAAGTCCTTTCTATTCGCGCGGACAATGTTCTGGTCGGGCACCGTTTCTACGATCAGGACGACAAACTCGTCAAGACGCTGCGCACGCTCGAAATCGCAGAAATGGGCGGACGAGCGGTTGCCGCCGTGCAGCGAATGGAGAAAGAGGAAGCGCCCGACGAGTGGACTGAAATCAGGCTCGACGCCGTTGAGTTCGACGTCGAGCTGCGTGAAACCGTTTTCTCACTTTCAAACCTGCGCAATCCACGCAACTAGACACCAACAATGAATATCACGCTGCGCCTGGCCTGGCGGAACCTGTGGAGACATCCCCGCCGCACGTGGCTAACGATTGGTGCAATGGTGTTCTCGAATGCGCTCCTCGTTTTCATGATCTCGCTGCAATTCGGTATGTATGACCTGATGATCGACAACACGTTGCAGGCATTCACCGGGCACCTGCAGGTGCAGGCACCCGGGTATAAAGACGATCTGAAGATGCGCCAGGTCGTTCCCGCAGCGAATGCCCTGGCGTCCCGCATCAGAAACGAAACCGGCCTCGAAAAAGTAACCGTGCGTTCCGCTGCTTTCGCGTTGGTGTCCAGTGAGGACAGAAGTTACGGTGTCCAGATCTTCGGCGTGGACCCGCAACACGAAGCGCAGGTATCAAGCCTGCCCGGCCTGGTTCGTGACGGTCGTTTCCCGACCGATACCAACGCCCAGGAGATCGTGATCGGCACCGTCCTCGCACGAAACCTCAAGGTGAAGATTGGTGACGAGCTGACGCTGCTGGGCAGCGGTCGTGACGGTTCGTTTGCAGCCGCAGTGGCATCGGTAAGCGGAGTTTTCGACAGCGGTGTGACCGAGCTGGATCGAAATATTGCGGAGATTCCGCTGGGTTTCTTCAACGATGTGTTTTACATGGAGGATGCCGGTCATTCGATCGTCGTTGTGACACCGGACCTCGACGAGGTTGACGCTTACCGACTGCAGATCGAGTCATTGCTGCCGAGTGACAACGGGCTAGTCGTGCACGACTGGGACGCGTTACAGCCCGGACTGAAGCAGGCGATTCAGGCTGACCTGGGCAGCGCCTTTTTTATGTATGGCGTTCTCGTTGTACTGGTCGCGTTCAGCGTTATGAACACGCAGCTGATGTCCGTGCTGGAGCGCACCCACGAGTTTGGCATCGTCATGTCTCTCGGACTGACGCCCGGTCGACTCGGACGATTAGTGCTGCTCGAAACTGCGCTGATGGGCCTCGCCGGACTTTTTCTTGGTGCGCTTGTGGGCGGCGCAATCACACTCTGGTTTACCTATAACGGATTCAGCTATCCGGGCATGGATCAGATGGCAGCAAATTTCAATTTACCGAGTCGATTCTATCCGCAGGCAACGCTCCTGACGTTATTTGTCGGGCCAGCGGTTGTGTTCGTCGGATCAATACTATCTGCCGTTTATCCGGCTCTTCGGTTGCACTGGTTGCATCCAGTCGAAGCAATGCGGGCCGTCTGATGAGGCGCAGCCGATGAACTATAGCCGCATCATAATGACCCTGGCCTGGCGCAACCTGTGGCGCAATCACCGCCGCACGATGATCATGGTCGCGGCCATCAGCATCGGCGCCTGGGCGATGATATTCATGACGTCGCTGATGCGCGGAATGGTGAACGAGATGATTCGCGACGGTATCCGGGCGTTGCCGGGTCATGTGCAGGTACACAACCCTGCATATCGTGATGATCCGAGCGTGACCAATCTGATTGCGATGAGCGCAGATGAGATCGACAGTGCCTTTGCTGCGGCCGGTATCGAGCGGTATGCGGCCCGGGTGCGTGTTCCGGCCATCATTTCAAGTGAACGGGAATCGCGTGGCGTTACGCTCCTCGGCGTCGATCCACAGCAGGAAGTGCTGATCGAAGCGATTGGCAGTGCGTTGGCGGAAGGCCGATCTCTCTCAGGTCCTGATGATAGAGGCGTGATTATCGGGCGCAAGCTGGCCGGGAAGCTGGATACCGAGGTTGGCAAACGCGTTGTCGTGATGAGCCAGGATCCGGACAACGAAGTCGCTGACAGGGGCTTTCGCGTTATCGGTTTGTATGCAGCCAACCTGGCGATGCAGGAAGAGGCCTACGTCTTCGCTGGAAGAGACATCGTTCAGTCGATGCTTGGGATCGGTGCCGGGATCAGTGAGGTCGCTGTCTCCGGGGACGATTATCGCGATATTTCCCAGCTGCTCGCCGAAGTTTCTGTCTTGATGGATCAGCAGGACGAGGTGTTGCCATGGCAGGAGCTGGATGCCTACCTGGGCACGATGCTCGGCGTCATGGATGGCTTCGTCCTCGTATGGGTAATCGTTATTTTTCTTGCGCTTTCCTTTGGCCTGGTGAACACCCTCGTCATGGCCGTTTTCGAGCGTGTTCGTGAAATAGGATTGATGCTTGCGCTTGGTATGCGGCCGTCCAGCATTCTTGCGCAGATCATCATCGAATCGACCTTGCTGCTCATCATTGGCCTGTCCGTGGGCAACGCCCTCGCGTTTGCCAGCATCATTCCATTGAAGGGCGGCATCGATATTTCGATTGTTGCAGAGGGCATGGAAATGTTTGGCGCGTCGAGCGTGCTCTATCCGGAATTGCAGCTGAATGATGTCATCCTTGCAAACATCGTCGTACTCGTTCTGGGTTTCCTGGCCAGCCTTTCCCCCGCGTGGCGCGCGTCGCGGTACGAGCCCGTCGAAGCAATTACGAAGGTATAGAAATGACTGCTGTTCGTTGTATAGATTTGTGCAAGACCTACCGACAGGGTGATCAGGACATCAAGGCGCTTGACCATGTCAGCCTGGAAATCGCAGAGAAAGGATTCGTCTGCCTGTCCGCACCATCCGGTGGTGGCAAGACGACCTTGCTAAACGCGATCGGCGGCCTGGATATTCCCGATAGTGGCGAAGTCTGGGTGGCAGGGCAGCGCATTGACCAGCTGAGCAAAGGCGCCCTGGCGTCACTGCGCCTGAATCAGATCGGCTTCGTGTTCCAGGCCTACAACCTGATCCCGGTACTGTCCGCGCGTGAAAACGTAGAGTTCGTTATGCAGGTACAGGGCGTGCCCTCGTCCGGCCGCCGGGAGAAGTCCACGGCGATACTGCAGGAGGTTGGGCTGGCCGGCCTCGAGGATAGACGCCCGGCCGAGATGTCGGGCGGACAGCAGCAGCGCGTCGCAGTCGCGCGAGCGATTGTGTCCAAACCCGCGCTGGTGCTTGCGGACGAACCCACTGCAAACCTGGACTCAAAAACATCCGACGAGCTAATGGAGTTGTTTGTCGAGCTGAATGAACACCATGGCACGACATTCGTCATCGCAACCCATGATCGACGCGTCATGGGCTACGCAAAACGCCTGGTCAAAATGCTGGACGGAAGAATTGTTGACGACATCACACAACGGGCTGCGTGATTTCATCGTCTGCGCGGCGTTGGTCGCGCTTTCCTCCGGGTTTGCTTCTGCTGAAGAGCCGGATTACGAGCTCGGCGGCCACATCAAGGGACGCGCGCTGGCAGATCATTTCTCAGACAACAGCGCATTCGGCCAGGCAGGCGGTTCCACGTGGTTTGACCTCGAATCCGATCTGCGCGTGAATTTCTCCGCCAGAAAGGATGCATGGGAACTACAAGCGGATTGGCAGTTGTTTGCAGCAAATGGAGATCGGGTCGAGCAGTCGCGAACTTTGTCACCGGCGGGGTTGCCGGGTTTTGTCGGTATCCCCAATGATGAGCGCCGACTGATGGACCTCACAGATACCATCGAAGATGACGGCCGGTTTCGGGCACTGCATCGCCTCGACCGACTTTCCGTTGGCTACTCATCGGAGAAAGTCGTACTGCGGCTCGGACGGCAAGCGATAAGCTGGGGCAATGGATTGATTTTCTCGCCCATGGATATTGTGAACCCGTTCGATCCAGCCATTGTCGACACCGAGTACAAGTTTGGCGACGACATGGCCTATGGACAGTACCTGTTAAACAACGGTGATGACGTCCAGTTTAGCCACGTGTTCCGCCGCGATCCGCTCACTGGCGATCCCGGTTCGGACGTTGCGACCACGGCGCTCAAATATCATGGCATCCTGGGCAACGCGGAAATCGACCTGTTGTTATCGCGCAGCTATGACGAGGCAATCGTCGGTATTGGAGGCAACAGGAGCATCGGTGGCGCAGTGTGGCGCGGAGACATCGTGATGTCAGACACCGTGTCTGGTAACAAATTTCAGCTCGTTACCAACTTCAGCTACTCGTGGGTCTGGGGCGGGAAGAATATGAGCGGCGTAGTCGAATACTACTTCACGGAGTTCGGGCAAAAAAATGGTCAGTATGACCTGGCAAGCCTGGCACAGAATACAGAACTCACCGGCCGGCTGGCGCGCGGCGAATCATTCACACTTGGACGTAACTACCTGGCCGGCGGCATCACTGTGGAAATGACTCCACTCTGGCTGTTGACGCCCAACCTGTTTGTTAATCTCGATGACGGCAGTGCCCTGCTACAGGTGACAACGGTGTACAGCATTAGCGATGACGCAGAATTCGTCGGCGCCGTTAACCTGCCGCTGGGTCCCGATGGAACAGAATTCGGGGGTATCAGTTTGGATCAAAGCGGTTTGTATTTTTCGACGGAGTTATCACTGTTCGCGCAGGTGGCGTGGTATTTCTAGCCCGGATGTTTCACCCGCCGACCGGGCTAACCGCAGGCGGCCAGTTCCTGGATGCTTTCGAACAGTCGGCCAAACTTGCGTTCGACCGATGCTCCAAATACGGGGTCCGGCCGATGAACGAAATTCGCCGCATCGATTACAGCGTGTCCTGAATTGATCATTTCATCGAGGCGACGAAACAGGTCGAGCTCTTCCCACTGCATGTGACCGCGCATCGTATTCACGTAGCGCAGGGCATCGGTGACGATCTTGTTTCTGTGCACCGGGTTGCCGGCCGCAACTGCCGCGACACTGTCGCGAAGGGCGATGCTTTGCTCGGCAATCTGCCGATGATCCAGCGTGATCCTGTCGAACCCCTGGGACAGGTCAGGGCGAGCCGTCCTGAGCTCTGCGTACAATCGATCTTCCTTGGGGTGATGCACAGCGTCCGGGTAGACCGTCATGTAATGCATGATGTCGGTCATCAGTTCGTAGTCCGGTTCGCCACCTGCATAGATCTGGTTCGATTCGCGCTCGAGAAGGTCGATCATAAGCGCCATATTCTTATGATCGTTGCGAAGCTCTTCGAGGACTACTGCGGCATTGTCGCTCATTGTGTCGCTGATTCCATGTGTCGCTGTTCCGTGGTCGCTGATTTCATTATGTCCGACGATTAGTATCGTCGGTGAATAGGCCCGGCGAAATTCGGAATTACACCTATGCCGCCCTTGAGAATCAGTGCCTTACGCGTGTTTCGGCGGCACCGCGCCGAGTGGTCCCGACGAACTATTCAGCGCCGCAGGGCAGAGCGACTCCAGAATTCTTCCAGCTCGCCGTCCGCGGCCAATGAGCGAAAAAAGGAGTATGGGTCGCAATCGAATTTCGTGACAACAGCCTGCGCGGGGCTTCTTGCATACGTTCGCAGGAGATAGGGTGGGCGCGAGTAATTTTTCGGATCATGCAGCCACAAGTCGCCATGCAGGTAGCCTTCAGAATCAAGGTAGAAATGCTCAATCGTGGATGCGTCCGCCGAAACCGGTTGTCCGACCGTGCTCATAAATGCCGGGCTGAGTTTCGTTGTTGTGATAACCAGCGTCTCGCCTTTCCATACACCGGTAGAAAAACCCAGCATCGAGTCGACACCCGAATCGGGAAAGGCCCTGCCGTCCAGGTACACGCGGCGTACATCGTCAGCGCCATAGATAATGAGGATGTAATCTTCTTTGTGCAGAATTTCCATTGCAAAGGGCAGGCCGCTCGACATTACAAGGCCCGGCGACGCGCAACGGGTATTCGGATTATCCATCTCAAGGTAGTTATCAATGATTTGCTGGCCACGCGGCGTCATCGCATAAGTCAGTTTCTCAGCTGACCAGTGCCCGGGCGCCCGTCGGTAGATACCGCTCAAGTCGACCGGGCTGGGCGGCAAATCAGGCACCTCGCCAAAGTGGTTTGTACGTGTCGCTGTGAATTTTCCGTCTTCCAGAATTATCCTGGTGAAACGCGCCGCGCCATGATTTACGAAGTCACCCTCGAGTCGCCCGTCAGCGTTGATGCGGCCACGGAATGTGGACAGGAATTCTTTGTCGAAACCGCTGGCCCAATCGAAATCAACCTCGAAGCTGGTGCCGTCAATACGAATTGGCGCCGGGCCGTTGTAGATGTATGCGCTCGGTTCACCATCTTGTTCCTCGATCGTCAGGTGCACATACGTGTTGCCGCCAGTGACTGACGGTATGCCCGACGTAACCACGGTCCACTCACCAAATAGTCGTGCATCAGGGTTGACCGCGCCGGGTGCCAGAGAAGCGACGAACCCTGCGGACTTTTCGCCTTCGCTCTTTTGCTGCGGAAGTGACTCTATAATGCCGCGGGTCGGACTAACCATACGGCCATCGGCAAATGTAATGATTTCCATGTACATTTTTTTGGCAGCATCGCGTCCCAGCGTGCCGCTAACCTTCACTTTATCGCCGACATTCAGAGTATCTTTTTTCCATCCGGATCGCCCCAGCGCGATCAGATTCATCGTCTGCAGGTCCCAGGTCTCGGTCGTGCCGTCCTCGTTGGTTACTTCCAGGTAGTAACGAGCGTGCGGATTTCTGTAGATTACCTCTGTAATCGTGCCCTCAATGACGCCCTCATTGCCGGCCTCGTAGTCGGCCGCGAACGCGTGATGAGCGTTGGTCGTCTGGATACATGCGAATGGCAGGCTCAACAGGAGTAATTGTTTCAACATGGTGTTCCCCTCCGGTCGCTCCGGTATTTCAGCCCGGAGCGATCGGGCTTCATGGCGAATTGCGTATCGTTGGTCTGATTATAGGGCGTAAATCAGGCGCCGGCTGGCAGGCTCTCGAAGTCTGTTGCGCCGTGCGTATCGAGTAATGCGTCGGAAAGGGCGGCAAGGAGGCTTTGACACGAAAGGTAGAATTCCCGATTCACATTCAGGAGCGTTGAGATCTGCAGTTCGGTTAACCGGTCCAGTGCGATCTCCTTGTAGATCTTGCTGTGCAGGTGGGCATGAATTTCCTCGTTCTTGCTTTTTAGTTCAACCAGCATCTCGAATCGATGCGACGGCGAGCTGGCAGCCTGCAGACCACCCAGCGAGTCGTAAAAGTCCTGCGCGGACGTCCGGAAATAGCCGAACCACGCATTGAAATGGTCATCTACGGCATCGCGGAACGACTCCAGGTCATGGTGTGTATCCTTCAGGTATTTTGCGGCGTGAACCGCACTGCGAATGGCGACGATAACCTGTCCCATTCTTTCGGATTCCTCCGTGCTCAGACGCACTTCCTGCAAACGAATGGCGTATGAAAGGATTTCCCCCTCCAGCTGCTTGATGCCGTCGTAGCTGGCGTTGTAGTCAGGCTCTTCGCCGAACAGGGCGACCCCAACCCGATCTGTATCGCTGTCGTAGAATGCTTGCGCCTGCGGCAGGTCAAAGCTCAATCGGTTCAGCGCGATGGCCTGGTCGATGAGCCGCAGTGTCTCCCTGCTGACGTTTTCTATCGCGGCCTCCGGCACTGCCAGATCAGATTTTTTTATATGCCGTAGCGGCGAATCGTTGTCGTTTCGAAAACGTTTCGCCAGCTGCCTGCTCAATACACCGACGAGCGGCAGGAATAAAATGATTCCGATGAGGTTGAAGAGACTGTGAAAAGCGACCAGCGACAGCAGCGGGTCAGTAATGTGAACTATCTCTGCAATAAATTTGAGCAAGGGCTCGAGCGCTGCGAAGGCGATGGCATCAGTCACCACGTTAAAGATGACAATTGCCACCGCAACCCGTTTCTTGTCCATCGATCCCGCGAGCGCGCCAAGCAGGGCTGTAATCGTCGTACCGAGGTCTGCACCGATGGCGACAGCAGCGGCTGAGGTGAGTGGAATCGCGCCGGCATACAGCGCACTCAGTGTGATCATTATTGTCGCGGAGCTGGACTGTATCAGCGCCGTCACGAGCAGCCCGACCAGCAGGAAAACAATGGGCGGATAAGCAGCAAGCGTCGCCGGATCGAAGAGCGCCGTGGCGCTGGTCGCGCCTGACTTCATGAACTCGAGGCCCAGCAGCATCAACCCAAGGCCTGCAACCAGGTGACTGAATCCGCTGACGCGGCTGCCGGCGCGTGTCCAGACGACGCCGAGCCCGCCGAGCGCGATCAACGGTAAAGAGAGAACCTCGATATCCAGCTTGAAACCGATCGTGGCGACGATCCAGCCGGTCGCCGTGGTGCCCAGATTCGAGCCAAACACAATGCCGATCGCACTGGCCAGCGAGATGATGCCTGTGCCCACAAACGCCAGGACGATGAGGCTCACGACAGAACTCGATTGCAGCGCCGCCGTCGTCAGGGCGCCGGCGAGTACACCCTTTAGCGGGTGCGACGTGTGTTCACGCAGGAATTTCTTGAACGGACGTCCGGTCAGGAGTTTGAGCGACTGCTCGAGCTGATGCATGCCGAACAAAAACAAGCCAAGTCCGGCCGCCAGGCGCCAAAGATCAATGTCTGCGTTCAATTCCGAAGCTCCGCCAGGGGTGAGCGCTGATGACAAAACTGATGCGATGGATAATGATGCACGAATCCGCGTGGCCGTGTGCCGAAGATTCAGGAGATCAGATGACGGACGGTCAGTTCATCAGGGTTATACGTCGTAAGGAAGTGCTGGCGCTTTCATTCGGCGCGATGATCGGCTGGAGCTGGGTCGCGCTCACCGGAACCTGGATCGCCGGCGCGGGCAGCATCGGCGCGATGCTGGCCTTTGCAGCAGGTGGTGTCGTCGTTCTCTTCGTAGGCCTTACTTACGCCGAGCTGGCCTCGGCCATGCCGAAGGCGGGCGGAGAACACGTCTATTCGAAACGCGCACTCGGGTCTGCGGCTTCGTTTGTCTGTACCTGGGCGATACTGTTGGGCTATGTATCCGTGGTGGCCTTCGAAGCCGTCGCCCTGCCCACCGTCACCGACTACCTCCTGCCCGGGTTCAGTCGCGGTTATCTCTGGACTATCGCCGATTGGGATGTGGAACTGACGTGGGTTCTCGTCGGCGTCGGCGCCGCCATAGTCATGACGGCAATCAACATCATTGGCATACGAACCGCAGCGCGTTTGCAGCTCATTGCGACAGTATTGATTCTGCTCGTCGGCATATTGCTGCTGACGGGCGGCATGCTAAACGGCTCGACAGAGAACATGGCGCCACTCTTTAACGACGGCGCGAAAGGATTTCTCGGCGTGCTCATCATGGTACCGTTTATGTTCGTAGGCTTCGACGTCATTCCGCAGTCGGCCGAAGAGATCGATATTTCATTCCAGGACATCGGCAAGCTGCTGATGGTGTCGATCGCAATGGCAGTGGTCTGGTACATCGCGATGATATGGGCGGTATCGGCTGGCCTCGCAAGCGCCGCAAGAGAGGTCTCTTCGCTGCCGACGGCCGATGCCAGTGCGGCACTGCTCGGCGGTTCCTGGGGCGGCAAGTTACTGGTAATCGGCGGCATTGGCGGCATTCTGACGAGCTGGAACGCATTTCTGATCGGTGGTAGCCGAGCGGTGTATGCGCTGGCCAGGGCAGGCCAGCTGCCGGCATCACTCGGGCATCTTCATCCGCGATTCAACACGCCTCATCGTGCCGTGATGCTGATCGGCGCATTGTCAGTGTTCGCTCCGCTGCTCGGACGTCCGGCATTGGTGTGGCTGGTTGATGCAGGCGGTCTCGGGATTGTAATCGCCTATGCCTTCGTTGCGTGGTCGTTCGTCGTGCTGCGTAAACGCGAACCTGACATGGCGCGCCCGTACCTCGTCCCGAACGGTATGGTCGTTGGCTACGTTGCGCTCATCTTGTCGCTGGCAATCGCCACGCTCTATTTTCCGTGGAGCCCGGCGGCTCTGGTCTGGCCTTATGAATGGCTGATCGTCTTCGGATGGATCGTGCTCGGCGCAGTGATGTTCCTCCTCGCCAAAAGAAACGGCGGGACCCGTTAAGGGTTCCGCCGTGGTTATTGCTACAGTTGTGGCCTGGAATGTCAGTCCATCGAATTCGGATTTTTTGCTACAGTTTTCGGCGCCGAACTCAGTCCATAGGTATTCTTATTTTTTGACCGGGATGAATCTTGTTCGGATCTGAAATGATGTCCCGGTTAGCCTCGAAGATCTTCATGTACGCCGATGCCTTGCCATAGAATCGTTTGGCGATGGCGCCAAGTGTGTCGCCGCTGACAATTTCGTAGAACTCGTCCTTCGAAACTGCTTCTTCCTCAGGCGGTGGGGGCGGCGCTTTCAATCCATCCGCAACGACTTTTTCCACGCCCTTGACGTTGCCTGCGATCAGGATCGCGGTCTCCCGGGTCTTCTCGCAATCACAGTCGCCGGAAATAGTCGCAACGCCGTCGTCGAATTCCACCTCGACATTGCTGAGCCCCGACATTTTCACATCAAGATGCTGCTTGATGTTGTCTGCCGCCTCATCGTCCGTATCAAATAGCTGCCGGCCGACATCTTTCGCAAAATCAAATAATCCCATGTGGCTATCCTTTATATATAAGTGGTCTGTCAGTGCCAATCTTGAAGGTTGTATACTCAACGTTCAACAGCAACAAGTCATCAAATTTAAGCGCCCGGTCTGATATCCAGGTTGCGGAGAACTTATAAGTGTTACAGAAGATTCTGTCGTTAGCCATACTTGCCAGCGTTCTGGGCGGGTGTGCGGTGAATCCGGTCACCGGCAAGCGTGAGTTCAGCATTGTGTCTGAAGCCCAGGAAATCCAGATGGGTACGGAAAACTATGCCTACATGCAGCAGTCCGGAGGCGGCGAGTACGATATCGATCCGGAACTGACCACGTACGTGCGTGGCATCGGCAACAAGCTGGCGGCGGTGAGTGATCGGCCGCTGCCTTATGAGTTCGTGGTCCTGAACAGTTCCGTGCCCAACGCATGGGCTCTGCCCGGCGGCAAAATCGCCATCAACCGCGGTTTGCTCACAGAGATGAACAGCGAGGCGGAACTCGCCGCGGTGTTAGGACACGAGATTGTCCATGCGGCCGCGCGACACTCGGCCCGACAAATGTCTCGCGGCATGCTGCTGCAGGCTGCCGTCATCGGAACGGCCATCATGTCCAGTGACAGCGACTATGCCAATCTTGCCGTCGGTGGTGCCAATGTCGGTGCGCAGTTGATCAGTCAGCGATATGGTCGCGAGGCCGAGCTGGAGTCGGACCTCTATGGCATGCGCTACATGTCAAGGGCAGGCTACGATCCGCAGGGCGCGGTGGAGCTGCAACAAACCTTCGTGCGACTGAGCGAGGGTCGCTCCACCGACTGGCTAAGCGGGCTGTTTTCGAGCCATCCGCCATCGCAGGAACGTGTCAATGCCAACATACAAACCGCGGCGACGTTGCCGGCTGGCGGCGAAACCGGCGAGGCTCGCTATCGCGCGGCCATGGAAAAGACCTTCGATACCAAGCCGGCGTATGACGTCTACGTCGAGGGGCGCAAGGCGCTGGCAGAAAAGGACCACGAGCTGGCGCTGCAGAAGGCCGAGGAAGCAATCGACCTGTTTCCCGAAGAAGCACATTTCTATGGGCTTCGTGGTGACGCCCGCTACGTTGCGGAACGCTACGATATGGCGATCAGTAGCTACGATATCGCGATACGCCGTCGTGCCGGTTTCTTTCAGTACTATCTGCAGCGGGGCCTTGCCAAGGAAAAGCTGGGCGACACCCTTAGTGCCAAGGCCGATCTCGACAGGAGCAACGAGTTGTTTCCAACCGTAGCCGCGGCCTACTCACTCGGGAATATCGCCGATAAGCTTGGCGACAAGACCAAAGCAGTCGAATACTACACAGCGGTCGCGAACAGCCAGGGCGATATCGCGGTCGAGGCAAGAGAGAAACTTGTTCGCATGGACCTTGAAGACAATCCGGCGAAGTATATTCAGTTCGGTTGCTATGCCGACAGCAATAGCAGCCTTGTCGTCGCCATTGCTAACGCGACGACCGTAACCATCCGTGACGTGCGTTTCGTTGTGCAGTATCTGGATTCGGGTGGCGTCGCGCGCAACCGCGAAGAGCGCATTTCGGGGCCGATCGCCGCGGGCCAGCGCGCAGATCTGAATACCGGCATCGGCCCGTATCCCGCGGGCGCCAGCTGCCCGGTGCAGATCATCGGCGCCAGGATCGCCAACTAGCGATCCGCGGCGGGTATATCCTTTGTCTGCAAAACGAATCTGGCGATGTCATTCTTGCTGTACTTAAGCGTTCGTCGTTCCAACGAGGCAGGTTGGTCTGCCAGGCTAACGCCCTGACGCCTGGCGACCGATGGCCGAACGGGACGTGGCACAAACCCGCCACCACAGTTCGGACATACGTTGTGCAGTTCCTTTTCTACGCAGTCCGCGCAAAACGTGCACTCGTACGAACATATGCGTGCATCCGTCGCGTTCGGCGGCAGATCCCGATCGCAGTATTCGCAGTTGGGTCTTAAATCCAGCAAGCTAATTGCTCCGTCGTTGCAAAGACCTGCTGTTGCGGAACGACATCCTGGCGACAGGCCAATGTTTCTACTGTTTGGCGAGTATCGCCTCCATCTCGTCCATTATGGCATTCATTTTTGCTGGTACGGCGCGATAGGGGCCGGGTGTCGCCATGTCGACGCCTGCACTGGTCAGAAGGTTGTACGGATAGTCCGAGCCGCCTGCTTTCAGGAGGCTCTTGTAATTTTCGACACCCGCATCGCCTTCCTCGACGATACGGGCATACAGTGCCGTTCCCGCCGTTTGTGACGTCGCGTACTGGTAGACATACATGTTGTAGTAGAAATGTGGAACGAACATCCACTCGTTGGTGTACAGCTCATCGATGACCACGACACCGTCATCGTGACCGTGGTAGCGCTTCAGGATCTCACCGTACATTTCGGAAATTCGCTCACCTGACAGTGCTTCGCCTCGCTCAGCCGCTTCATACAAGGACAACTCGAATTCCGCGAACATGGTCTGGCGAAAGAAGGTGCCGCGCATGCCTTCGAGCGCGCTGCCGAGATAGAAGAGCCGCTCATTGTCGGATTCGGCCTTTTTCGACATGTAGTCTTCCAGGATCAGTTCCAGCGAGGTCGATGGAATCTCGGCGATAAAGGTCGAATAGAAAGCGGTGTCAAACGGCTGGTTCTGTTTCGAATAGAGGGTATGCATCGCGTGGCCCCATTCGTGTGCCAGCGTCGACAGGCCCTCGTAGTCGTCATTGTGATTCAGCAGCAGGTACGGATGCACGTCGTATGCGCCAGGATTCATGTAAGCACCCGAGCGCTTGCCGCGTTGCGGGTACACGTGCATCCAGCGCTTGTTGATGGCCTCGCGCTGCATGTCGACCCAGTCGTCGCCGAGCACCGCCATCGCGTCGAGCGTTATCGCCTTGCTCGTCTCGATGTCAAACGTCTTGTCGAGTGATACGAGTGGCGGATAGATGTCGTAGTAGTGCATCTGGTCGATACCAAGCATCCTGGTGCGCAGTTTGAAGTAGCGATGAAGTGTCGGCAGCGCCGCGTTGACCTCGGTTACCAGGGTGCGATACACAGCTTCGGGCAGGTTGTCCTGAAACAATTCACGATGCAGGACCGAATCGTAGTTGCGTGCTTTGGCCAGTGCCGTCTGGGTTTGAATATGTGAATTCAGGACCGCGCCAACGCTGTTTCGATACTCGAGCCACTTGCTCCAGAAAGTGTCGAAGACGAGCTTGCGGTCTTCACGGTTGTCGCTGCTGCGGAATCGGCTGTAGCCCTGCGAGTCGATCGTGCCCTCTTCACCGGTCGACAGCTTCACGGTCGGCCACGGGATATCCGAATTCGCGACCATGCTGTAGATCGAGTTCGGTGCACTGAACGCCTGCGAGAAATAGGCGAGCGTTTCTTCCGCTTCGTCGCCCAGTGTGTGCGGCGCATTGCGCAGACTGTCCTCGAGACCAAAGCGGAATCTTTCGAGGCGCTTGTCTTCATGAATATAACTCTTTATCACCTCTTCGCCGACGCGAAGAATCTCGGGCTGCATCCAGGCAGTCGATTCGCCGAGTCGTGCGAACATCACCTGGCTCAGCTGCCGTCGTTCCTGGGTTTCGTTATTGCGCAGGTCTTCGTCGCTGTTAAGACTTGCGTAAGTCGAGACCCGGGCAGCTTCTTTTTGCGTGTCTGATACCAGGAGCAATGTGTCGTAGAGGCTGTCGGCACTTTCTCCGAGCGTGCCCCTTCGCGATTCGATTTCATCGAACTTCGACATGACTTCGTCGCGGGCTTCTTCCCAGGCTGCAACCGTCGGATACAGTTCCGTCAGGTCCCACGTGTAGGCCGGATCGACTTCCGGCGCGTCGCCCTGCGCGAGTGCGCTGCCCGAGACAATGATTGAGACTGCAACTAATGCTGCAACGTACCTGGATGCCATGAGGAATTCCCCGCTCAAAACTAACTTGCGGAATTTGAACAGATTCAGCGCATACAGTTCAATCAGCAAACAATAACCGGGGTCGAACCGAGGTTTTCGCCCGGCTGACGCAGTAAGAATTAACCGGGGTCGAACCGAGGTTTTCACCCGGCTGACGCAGTAATCGCCGTTTTCATGAAAACCTCGGTTCGACCCCGGTTATCAGCCGCTCATCCTGAACACTTCACCTTGCTCGAGTGACCGTTCGCGATTCATCAGAATCCACTGCGCATGTTCGCCCAGTGCGGCGTCGCCCAGCACGCGCAGGATACGGCGTTTTTCCTCATTGGTGTCGGCAGCGTCGATGCGTCGCCGCGCGTTGCTGAAAATTCGAAACATGAACTCGTATTGTTTGATCAGTTCTCCATCCGCAACGCTGTCGCCATAGGATTGGCGCACACCGACCAGCAACAGCATGACGCCCATCAGGATGATGATCGGATCACGCAACACGTCTTCCAGTTCGGTGCTCATGACAATAAACAGAGCGATGACCGCAAATCCGATCCAGAAGGAAAGCTGCGCCATGCGTTCCGTGCGCCGAAAGCGCTTCACTTTCTCGTCGCCCTTGCGCAGGAAATAGCCAAGCTGACCAGAGCCTCCGTCGCCGAGCCATTCGCGCAGCACGAAATCGAGGCCAGCCTGCTCGCGATAATTCGTGGCGTCGCATTCAGTTCCGGCGACGCGCATTACGTTACGAATCCAGCCGAGATCCGGATCCTGCGTCTGCAGGAACGTGTCGTGCGTGTACTTGGTCTTGCTGCCGACATTCACGCCCGCAGCAGCCCAGTAGAGTTGCACCCGAAGACCCTCCGCCAGCGTCCTGTAATCGAGATATTTTCTGTGCCACGCGCGGCGCTTACCCACAACCTGGACGCCGGTTGCCAGGACAAAGAATCCGAGAAACGCATAAAGGAAGATGTGTTCTGGCAGTACGTCGGAGTAAGCGATGTACATCAGGCCCATCAAGAGCGCCAGGATATGGGTGGCCTTCAAGGCGAATAGAGTCAGTTGCTGGTAGTGAATCGCCAGCCAGTCAGCCGCGCGAAAAACGTGATCGATATCGCGTAACCCGGGCGGCAGCACCGCGTGATCCTTTTTTTCGAGGAGTGGCCAGGATTCATCCCGAATACGATCTGCGTACTGGACCGCGTCCTGGCTGAATTCGCTGGTATACCGAAATACGCGCCGATGGCTCTCCGGCAGTAACTTCGAACGTGGTTCGTTCTCATCTAACGAGAACCACCAGCAGTGGCCGGGTTCGAGCGACTCTTCGGGTTGCCCATCCTCCCGGTCTCTCGAGCAAACGATATGATACACAAGGTCGCTCTCATCGTCGGCGATGATCAGACCGCTACCCTTCAACTCTGACGTATAGCCAGGCATTACGTCGTCATGGTGGAAGCGCACGACCTGCCCGGTGCCGCCCAGCTTGTCGTTGTATTTGCCGTCCCACAGCGCCAGCAGGATGTGGCAGTGAGCACAGAGAAATACGCCTAACTGGGCGTACTGCTGGTCGCGCGCGGCGCCATATTCACTAATCGAGGCGATCGTGTTGCCCGGCGTCACTGGCAATTCGTATGTTTCCGCAGCCCGGCTCGAGAGAAAATCAAACTTCTCGCGAGCTTTCACCGTATCAAAGTCCTTGACGTAGAGTTGTCTCGCCATCGGCAATGGCACAATCAGCGGGATGCCCAGCCGCAGCGCTTCCTCCGCCACAAGCTGATCGGCGCCCTCTGCAAGCGCTGACATGACGGACACACCGCGATCAGGATAGTCGTTGCGCAGGTCAGTCAGCAGCGCGCTGACTTTGTCACGAATTGTCGGTATCTCTTCCGCAACCAGATCCCGGTGCCCGGTTACAGCAATGATCAACGGAACGGCAAAACCAGCCTGACCGCCGACAATCGTGTGTGCGTGTGTTTGCGTGAAATCCATCAAGGCACAATTTACAGGAAAGAGTGGACCTTGCGGGAGGTCGAAATAAAAGAAGGGCCCGTCAGGGCCCTTCGATACTTTTCCTTTTGCAACGCGCCGATAAAGCCAGCGTCTCGAATCTAGGGTGCGTAAGGTACGATCTTGACTCGCAGCATGAACTCGATATTGCTGCTTCGCATCACGTGCTCACCATTCCAGTTTGTCGCTGCGGTCGCATAGGTCGTCGAATTAACTCGAGAAATGAATGAATTGATATACGTTAGCGCTCGGGAATAATTACCTCGATCCAGCTGGATGATCGCGTACCTGGCGTAGATTTTCAGTAATCGGTACGAACCAAAGTCTATTGCGCTGTCAGCAAAAGCTTGCTCGACTGCTTCCTGCAACAGCTCCATCTTGTAACGAGTCAAGCCGACGAAGCTACCGAAGTTGCCCGCCGTGTTTCCGGCCCAGGTATTACCAGGGCCGAAGTCGATTCGGAAGCCGATTCCGAAGTAGGAGCCGCCTCTTACGCGCATCCGGGAAGAGCCACACTCGTCCGTAAACTCACCGGTAGCCCCTTCAAACTCCCCTGTGCCGCCAACGCCCGGGTCAACCTCAAGCATCTTGGTAGGTGTCTCTGTGTCCTGATAGAGGCTAACATCCTGGTACTGCGGGTCACCAAAATTGGGGAAGTTCTGGACGATCGGATCTTCGCAGACGCTTCCCATTATGGGACCTGATGGCCCGGGATAGAAATTGCCAGGCAGCACGTCACTGGTTTCGTTTTCTACGCCGACAGTTCCCGTTTCAATGACAAGTTCGCCGGAATCAAACGCGACAATGACAAAGCTCGGAGAACCACAAAGGTAAGGCGGAATAAACATTTCCGGCCTCACACCCGGGGCACTTCCGATGCCGGTTGTGCCGAAAATTCTCAGCGGTACACGAGGCGCGCCGCCCAAAGGCATTCCAGCGGCATCGAGGTTACAAATTCCCGTGACAGGATCGACGCGAGGATCGAGAAATTCAAATGAATTGAAACTGATGGTCGCGCCGGCCGGAACCGCCCCTGCAGGGACAGTGATTGTCTGACCCATGACAGTCTCGCAACCAGTTATGCAGGTTGCGGCATCGAGTGGCACATCCCATTCGGCGATATAGACCACCGATGGTATCCAAGTGCACCTTCATCGTTCCAGCCGAAATTGCCAAAGACCAGTATCTGCCATGTAAGTTTTCGCTTCGTCGCCGTATTGTCGTTGGGCTCGCGGCACTTAACCAGTTCGAGTAAGACGGCAGTGGCACCTGACTGGCCGGAAATAGCACCTTCGCTGTTCACCCAGGTCCAGTTTTCTCCTACGGTGGCTGCCGGCAGTCTTGTTCCCCACCGATCCAGGTTTCGTTGCGGAAAGGCATCTGTACCTTCCGGATCTCTACACCAGCTCGAAGTGCATTCGACGAATTCGTCCTCGTGCGAGACTCGTGATTGTCGCCAGATGGGGCAATACCGCGTCGGGACTCGTACATTCAGTCGGGCTAACCCTTGGGTCAGCCATTCCGTCAGGCTAAGGCACGGCAAACTAATTACGAAAGTCTGTGCGGCAGGCCACGTGATACTGTTGTCACCAAAAACCTGGTAATAGTGACCGGTAACCGGATTCAGCGTAAGCGTTCCCGGCGTAGGCGTCCTGGCGCATTTGCCCATGCTGACGTTGTTGCGCCGAGCACTGACACGAGCGTCAACCCGATAAGGCGAATTTATTCTGTAATTCATTCTTTTTCCCCTGGCTGCATGCTCTGTGGCATCCGCAGCTTATTTATTATTGCGACAAACACGTTCTTACGTGAGTCGTTCACACCTGGCTAGCCAGTCCGCAGGCGGAATTATCTTTATCGTTCGGCGTCGCCCAACACAGCATTTTCGTTATTTATTAGCGTGTTAAGCGGCCTGCGTAAACATACCCCCGATTACTAATAGCTGCAATTAAGCTTTTGTAACTGCAAAACAGTTATGTAAAACAGTGTGGCTATATCTCGAGCAAATGACCAAGAATGATAACTTCAGACCATAAAAGGAATAACAACCGCATGTGCTATTGGTCGAGCAACGCTCGATATTTTGCCGCCTTGTTCGATTCGCCGCGACTTTCGTAAAGATCGGCCAACCAGCGTGTCGCATTAGTGGCGAAGAATGACAGCGCACCGCTATCGGCACTCAGCGTCGCATAACTGTTCAGGAGCAAGACTTCTGCCTCGTCATATTCTTTCAGGCCGGCGAGTGCCGCTCCTTCCGCCGCCGCAGCACCAGCGGATCGCCAGTGATCTTTCGTCAGGGCCAGCAGGCAAATCGCCTTCGCCTCCGCGGCTGCGACTCGCGCCTCCTCAAAACGGCCAGTATCGATTAGCAAGGTCGCCAGTATGGTCAGGCTGCTGGCGACATCGGTATGCTCGTTGCCCAAGAGTTTTCTGCGCAGTTCAACAGCATCTCGAAGCACCGGTTCTGCAGATTCGTAGTCACCCGCCTCGACCATCCACATACCCACGTTAGCCATGCCGCGGACAACATCTGGATGTTCGTCGCCGACCGTGCGGCGATACATTTCGACGGAGTCCCGCATCATGTTTCGCGCGACTTCGAAATCACGTTTGTCGTACAACAGAAACGCCAGGTTGTTCATGGCCGCAGCGATTTCCGGATGATCGTCGCCAAGCAATTTCTTTTGCATCGCAATTGCTTCGCGATACAGGGCTTCGGCTTCGCCAAATTTCTCCTGGTCATATAAGGCAAACGCAACGTTGTTCAGGCCCATCGCGATCTCTGTATGCGTATCCCCCAAAAGGAATCGCTTCATATCGAGCGCTTCTCTGAACAGGTATTCCGACTCTTGGTATTCGCCGACTTCGCCAAGCAGGAAGCCCAGATTATTCAGCGCTTCGGAAAGATCGGTGTGTGGCGTATCGTGCAGCTTGCGCTGTAGTGCGACGGCGTCCCGCATGAGCGACAAAGAGTTGTCGTAGTCACCCTGGTCATAAAGATTTAGCGCCAGGCCTTCGAGACTCTTGGCAACCTCGGCACTCTCATTGCCAAGCAGGTTACGCTGCGTTGCCAGCGCCTGACGAAAAAGTGGGTCGGCGGCTTCGTAGTTGCCCATTCGACCGAGCAGGTCAGCCAGTTCATAGGCAGTGGCCGCAACGTCGACGTGCTCCTCGCCGAGCAACTCCAGGCGAAGGGCATACGCTTCCCGATAGATTTTCTCGGCGGCTTCATACTCGGCGGTGAGTTTCAATACAGATCCCAATTCGTGCGCAATCCTGGCCACTTCGAGGTGATCGTTTCCGTAGAGTTCGCGACGCTTCTCCAGCGCACTTTGCAGAAGTGAAGCGGCCGATGGGTATAACGCCAGGCTTCTGTAAACCGTACCCATGGTTTCCATCAATGTCGCCTGAATCTCCGGTTGCGCAGCAAGCTCCGTCTCTATTCTTGCCGCACCCTTGTCCATGATCTCGCGTGCGGTAATCGAGTTGCCGAGGGCCTCATTAGGATCTGAGACGGCAAATAATCCCACCAGGAAGTCTGTCGTCTGTTTAGCGGTTTCTGCTTCGATCTGCGCCTGACGTCGCTGTACCTGCGCTTCGTTGCGCGCGAGCACCGCCATCGTCGCAAGGCCGGTGGTAATTACCATGCCGACCACCGCTGCAGCGGTAATGATGGCCATGCGCCTTTGCCGACGATGTTGTTCGCGCCGTTTAAGCGAATCGAAGCCGACACCCAGCATTCCGGAGATCAGTTTTAGCTTCGCGTTTAGTTTGCCGTCTCCCTGTGGTCGACCGTCTGCAGCAATGGGTTCCGCAGGTCGATCGGACAACACCCCATCGGTACCCATCTGAAATCGTACAGCCGGGGGAAAGCACTCCTGATCAGTACCGGGCTCGCCGTCAACGATCAGGCAAAAGATGCGGTTCTCTCGACCAAGACGTTTGTAGGTAAGTATCTCCTCGTTGGTCCAGTGCGAGTTCGCCGCATTGGGCGAGCAGATGACGATCTGGCACGCAGAATCCTTGAGCGCCTGTGTGAGCTCCGTGCCGAGGCTATGAGATGACGATAGCTCTTCGCGATCGCGAAAGACTTTGCCCATGCGTTCGGGAACGACACCCATTTTCGTGGTCTTACCCACGATGTACCTGGGTATCTTGAATGTCTCAAGCGCCTTGTGCAGCCAGGAAGCCCATTTCTCGTCCTTGTGGCTATAGCTGATGAAGGCGCGATATTTGTATTCCGAAGACACGGTATCGCAATCCCTGACAAAAACTTGTTGTTAGACTTTTAGTCTGACGCCTTACTGCTTAATGATAGTAGATACGCCAGGCGATTTCGCTGCTTTCTTATCTTTATGAATCAGAAGCTTAGCGAGTGTTGCGGGTTACCAATGCCGGATCTCCCTGGTTTTGAAAATAGACATAGCAACGTCTGCCCGTGGGGTCGGGGCTATGGCAAGGATAAGCGGGCATTTCATCAGCAAGTGCAGTTGTCTAATGAATCACCATTGAATGAATTACTCAATTAGTCGCGTCTATGTGCAAACTTCAACGTCACTGACAGCCAATACTGGAGAGCAGGAAACCTCATCGCCAACCATAAACAGACGTTCCTGCGTGCTAGACTCGTTGGCGAAATTTTGAGAGCAGTAATAGCCTGATTATGAACCGCTTCATCAGAGAGTTGCGACGTCGAGAGGTGTTCCGCAGCGCCGGTCTTTACATCGGCGTCTGCTGGATCCTGATCGAGGTTGCGAGCGTCATATTGCCGACCTTCGACGCGCCGGACTGGGCTCTGCAAGCAGTGATCATTATTGCCGTTGTCGGCTTCCCGGTCATGCTGGTGCTCGCGTGGGTCTATGACGTAACCGATCATGGCATTCAGGTCCAGGCAGACCCGACCGACACGATCATTGCGCCACTCGGCAGCCGCAAGATGGATTTCGTCGTCATCGGCGTGCTGACAGTTGCGCTGATTTTTTCGGTCTATATGAACCTCACCAGATCGCCGGAAATTGCCGCGCCCGTTGACCCGATCGCCGTTCTGATTGCCGACTGGGACAACCAGACCGGTGACGCGTTGTTTGATGGGTCATTGGAACAAGCCCTGCAAATCGGGGTGGAAGTCGCGCCGTTCATAACGACCTATAGAAGATCGACCGCACAGGAAATTGCGGAGGAATTGCAACCAGGGAGTTCGCTCGACGTTTCCGTGTCGAGACTCGTCGCCGTGCGGGAAAACATCGGCTTGGTGCTGGTCGGGTCTATTGTTGCCGATGGCAAAGGCTACGAGCTGGAAGTTGCCGCAATCGATCCGCAGGAGGGCGTCTTAATCGCTACTGCTGATGCGGACGCCAAAGACAAGGGTGCGGTGCTGATGGCGGTCGGTTCGCTGACCGGTGATCTCGTCGAGGAACTGGGTGGCGACGTATTGGAGGAGGATATCGTATTCGCTTCTGACTCGTTTACCGCCGCCTCGCTGGAGGCTGTCAAGAGTTATACAACGGCTCAGGAGCTGCAACATATTGGTCAGGATGAGCAAGCTGTGGATTTCTACGCAAAGGCCGTCGAGCAGGATCCGAATTTTACACGCGCGTTTTCCGGCTGGGCGTTGAGCCTTACGTATCTTGGGAGAACCGACGAAGCCGAACCACTGTGGGAAAAGGCGCTCGCCAATCTCGATCGGGTTACCGAGCGCGAAAGATTACGAACGCTGGGTCTTTATTACTCAATTGTTACCAGAAACTATCAGAAAGCGCTCGAAAGCTATCAGTCGCTGGTTGATAATTTTCCGGCTGACGACATCGGCTATAACAATCTTGCGGTCCTGAATTTTCTGACGCTGAATTTCGATAACGCCCTGGTGGCTGGTCAAAACGTGCTTGATCTGTATCCCAATAGCGCGATGTACCAAACCAACTACGCCTTATACGCGATGTACGCGAGTGATTTTGAAGCGGCAGAGGCTGAAGCTAAGAAGGTGATTGCAAGCCAGCCGGATTATTACAAGGCCTGGTTGCCTGTCGCCATCAGCGCACTTGTTGCACAAGACCTTCCGGCCGCGGTGCAGGCTTATGAGAGCATGGCCGCTTCGAATGAGCTGGCGGCAACGTCGGCTGCCCTGGGTATTGCGGATAGCCAGACCTATGCGGGTCAGTTTGCAGCGGCCCGCGAGGTCCTGCAAAAGAGTATCGCGACCGGACTTGAAAGTGGCAACCAATATGGAACAGCAACCTTATACATGGCGCTGTCTTACACACACGAAAGTGAAGGTGATCTCGACGCGGCTGTCGCGGCAATCAAAGAAGGTCTGGCTGTGTCAGGTGGAGAGCCGTGGGTGGTTCCCGCCGCGTTAACGTACCTGGCGGCGGGCGATGCAGATTCCGCGGCCGCCATTGCCGCAGAACTCATGCAGGAATTGCAGCCGCAGAGTCGCGCGTATGGTCTGTTGATCGAAGGGATGATGTCGCAACAGAACGGGAACAACATAGAGGCGATCGAAAAATTAACTGCAGCGGTGCGACTTAGCCGACCTGTGGCTGGTGCGCTTCCATCTCGGTAAAGTCTATTTTGAGGGTGGTCGCAGCGCGGCGGCTTTGGACGAATTCACGATTTGTGATGAGCGTCGGGGCGAGGCCGCATCGATGTTCCTGGATGATTTTCCAACCTACCGTTACGTAGCGCCATTGCACTACTGGCTGGCACGCGCGCAGCAAGAACTCGGCATGGCTGAAGCCTCGACAGAAAATTTTCAGCTTTTTCTGTCGCTGCGACCGAATGGTGGTGCATTGGTTGACGACGCAAGGAAGCAGTTGCAATAGGAAGTACTACTTGACCCATGGGCTATGGAAGCCCATGGGTCGTGCCACCTGTTGCATCAGGGCCGCAGCAAGACCTCGCCCGACTGTTCACCGATCGATGCTCCATTTTCGATTAGCGTAACCGTTACGCAATACGGAGAATTCGGGTTCGATGCGGGAAGATTGTTACCGCCCTGATCTACCGCCTGCCAGTTATATTCCCAGCTGAGATCCGACTTGATCCTGAATCCGCTGCTGCCCGGGTCTTCTGCAACGATAATCCCGCCCGGACACATTCCTTCCTGGACTTTCAGTACCTGGGTGGCATCGCCAACACTCATCGGTGTGCCATTCTCATCGGTCCACGCCCAGTTCAACGGAATAGATGAACCGGTTTTGGCCGTTCTCTTATTCGTCGTTATCCCGGTGGTTCCGTAAACGAATTCAACGGTCACTGTAAACGAATCCGCGGTGGTATTACCCGATGAGTCCATTGCCGTGCAGTCAACTGTGGTCGTGCCAAGCGGGAACGTGTCGCCGGACTCAGGTGTACACTGCACGGTTACCGGGAATATGTCATCGGTCTCTACTTCGAAAGTGACCGCCGTGCCCGTGGATGAACTGGTCGACGCCGTAATGTCATCAGGAACTGTAATCCCTGGCGCTGTGGTGTCACGAATTACAACGTTCTGAGTCGCCGTTGATTCATTGCCGGCGAAGTCACGGGCCGTCCATTCGATCGGTGTTGTGCCTAGCGGGAATGCTGTAATCGAAGGCGTCCGACTAATTGTGGCATTCTCATCAATAGCATCGCTGAACGACGGTTCCGGCACGTTGAACGGCATGGGGTCGGCGGTTGCTTCGACAACGATATCGGCCAATGCCTCGCCGTTATTGATGACCGGTGGATCGCCATCGACAACCGATACCGTGAACAATACCGGGTCGCTGACGTTCACACCGTTGACACATGCTGCGTTCGCTTCATTGCATGGCCCAAGGTCGCTCGCCGTGCAAGATACCGCCGTGTCTCCGACGGGGAATACATAAACACCGCTTTCAACACTGTCACCGCCGGCCATGCAGCTGAAAATTACGTCGTCCGGGCTTACCAATTCGGTAACTGTGATGCTGTTACCATTGAATCCACCAGGCGCCAGAAAATCGACCGCCGTACCGGCCGCCGAATCCGGATCAGCAAGCAATATCGCTCCATTGCCGCCCGGAACGTCGATCGTCGGCGGCGTGTTGTCTTCGACCAGAATTGTGCCCGTCCACGTGCCGACGTTTGGTACCGGCGCAGTGTCTTCCGCCGTACAACTCACGATGGTAGAGCCAACAGGTACCGTACCCGGCAGCGGAATCGGGTCGCCCTGTGGGCCCGCAATACAGGTAACCGTCGGCGAGGTGTCGCCATCTTCGGCACTGATTGAATCGCCATTCGTCGTGGTGCTCGGATCGGTCAGATCCACGAGCGCGCCGAGTGGGCCACTGGCTTCGGCTACAAAGATATAGCCGTTGGGCAAATTGAAGCTCGGCGGAATAACATCTCTGATGATCTGCTCTTCGCCCGGGTTAAGTTCCGTATCGCCGGTATTGGCCGACTGTGCAGAAACTACCCATCCCAGGTTCGTTTCCAGCTTGGGCGGGCCGTTGGTCGTGTCCGTTAGTGCTTCGAGATCCGCCCGCGGACCGAAGATGCGCAGCGTAAGTTCCACGACTTCGCCAGGCCCAACCGGGAATCGAATCGACCCGTCGAGGTTATTGTCGATGTCGGGGATAGTCAGGTTGCGCAGGCTTGGATTATTGGCGGCAGTAATCACCTTGTTTTCAGTGATTTGTCCAAAGTCACAATTCTGCAGGGATTGAATTTCGTTTTCCTGCCAGGCAATGAGTTGCGTATCCAATGCATCGAACTCATCGCCCGCAAAGGCGAAATCAGCATCTATAGCCGTAATTGTATTGTTGGCTCCTTCAACGCCAAAGGTAACATCAATAAACGAATCGGTTTCGGCTTCATTCCTGAGGGACGGATTCCGCAAGCTGGGGTTCTGGACGTTAGTCGCTTCCGTGGTTTCATTGCGCATGTTGGGATTTCGCAAACGTGGATTCCGCAGGCTGGGGTCCTGATAGTCGAGATTACGGAAGTTTGGGTTACGGAAGTTAGGATTCCGCATGCTCGGATTGCGGAACGCCGGGTTAAGTGGATCTACAGACAAATCACCCCAGACCGGCAGAATCAGCCCCGGGTTGTGAATTTCCGTCAGTATCACGTCGTCCCCCGACCCTGCGGGCGGATTAAGCAGGTCGCCGGATTCTGAATCACCGTTGACAGTGATTAAGGCGACTAACAGATCGGAATCATCGTAGGCATACACGGTGACTGGGCTGTTCGGTACATCCGAAACGACGAACAATGAAATGTAGTCCGTGGAATTAGCCGGTACCGTCAGAGACTCCTCGATTACCGGAGGCGGTTCTACGCCCGGGAAAAATACGGGCCCGAAAGGCAGTTGGCGCCATGACGAACGGGCATTCTCAAGAAAGGACGGGTCGCCGCCGTCTACCGGCGCATTACCGGGCTGATTGGCGATGACGAGCCGGAATGTCTGATCCAGCTCCGGATCAATATTTTCGATTCCCAGCACAAATGCACGCTGAATCTGGCCCAGGTTCTTGACCGGTGTTGGCGATACCAACCTGATGCGGTCTTCAATGGTCGCACCATAGATCTCTGAATCCTTGGTGCGGGTTTCAAACGGAATCGTGGTCGTATTGGGCTGCGAGTCACCAACTGGCATGCACATGCCGGGATTGAGATTGCGATCTTCAAGCCCTTCGGCGCGTGGCATGTAGGCTGAATAAAAGCGGTCCACATTCTTTGCCAGCATTTCTTTCCTGACAGGCGGTAGCGGTCCACCGGGCTGACTTTCCGCCGGCAGTTCGTCCGCGTCCTTGCCGTCGGTCGAAGTCGTCACCTCACTAGAGACGCTGAACGGCGTTGGTTCGGAATACGGATAGGCAAGTATCGAACTGCCGCGGACCCTGCGGTTGTCTGTCCAGGCACCGAAGTAATTCACCTTGTCGAGTTCCGGAATACCGACAGGGGACTGGTTCGATTCCCAGGTTGTTCCGTCTGCTTTTAATCGCCATTGCGGCGCGGCCATGGCGATATAGTCGCCCATGAACGGCTTCGTATTGGCGGCGTAGTTACGCACGTTGAGAGGGTTGAACTCGCGCTCAAAAACATTATTGAACTCGTCAACACCGAGTTGATAGACGGACACACGTTCGGGTTGGGCAGATGGGACCGGATCGCCGTTGGAGGCAATATTGATGCGGCTTGTGTACACGTCCGCTGTGCGCCGGAAAGTAAAGTTGCCAAATTCGCCATTAACGATGAAGTCTTCGATGAACGGGTTGTTTTCCCAGTATGCAGGTGCGCCAGCAGCTAGTTCCGGCTGTAGTGCCGCGGTAAACGCCGCGCTTTCGTTACGCGTGTCATACCAAAGCACCTGGCAAGAACCGCGTGCGCAATTCAACGCCGGCATAAACTGGAAGGCGTGTCCTGCGACGGGGCTAACCTCAACTGCATTACTCCAGCTGGTGCCGTTCTGCGAGGTTCTGACCATAATGCGCGTGCCCTGGTCGAGGACGCAGTTTCCACCGCCGTCGCGTGGTCTTTCAGAATAAACCAGCACGTAGTCATCGCCGGTTGCGCTCACCCACGGGAAATCGTTGGTACGAAAAGACGCCGCTTCCTGCGTAATGGCCGAGTCCGGCAAGGTCACCTGGTCAAATGCGCAGATGTCGGTTATCTCAAAAACCTTCCCAATTTTTTGGCCGCGATTTTTCGATAACGCCCCCATGACAGAATCTGTTTCAGTGCCAGCCTGAAATCTACGCACGGTATAGAGAACTTCATTACCTTTGTTCGCGACCGACAGGCCCTGGTCGAGGCCCGATGAGTTCGTTATCTGTTGCGGGTTACTCCAGCTGCCTGCAGCACCGAAGTCATCCGAATAGGTGGAGAACGTGCGGATGTTCTGATTGCTGCCATTGAACACTGCGTAGGTCACGATGATGCGAAATTTTGGCCACTCCCGGGTGACGGTCTCACCCGTCTCCAGCGTCATGGTCACACTTTGTGTGCCGCCTTGCGGGTCGATCACCACTCGCGCGTCCGGCTTGTCAATAAAGTTTACGCCACTGATGGATGCGACTTCTATCTGTCCAGCTTCAGACAGGTGCCGAAAACCGGTTTCGGTGTTCAGTTCCATCATGCGCTGAATCAGCATGACGCTGTTGCCGCCCCGTATGCCGGCAATACTGGTTACAGCAGCACCGCCAGGCCAGGCCATCATTGTTGGGTCAGCGGCGAAGTCCTGACCGCTCCAGTTATTCTCTCGGGTACCTGTCAATGCGCGGCGGAGGAAAACCCTGCCGTCGCGGGTTTCGGAAAAGCCGATCCAGGTATCGCCCTGCTTGTTGGGTAGGTCTGCGAAGCCGTACCAGTTGTAGGCGCACATGACGTTCAGGACGTTGAGTGGATTGATCGCGCAGGACGGTTCGTTCTCCTGCTTGCCGGGTTGGCCGACGTCGTAGCCCGGCGCGCCGATACCGGTCACGTTGATATTCGATTCCACAACACCCTGTGCCTGTACGCCCGCTATCGTGATCGACGCGATGACGATACTGGCAAATAAGGCTTTAGATACGCGCGCAGTCGGGCATAAGCCCAATCCACTGATTCCGTCCATTTTCCGCTCCCAAAAGCAGCCGTTTAGTCATTTGTTTTGTTGGGCTAAATGCCGGGCTGCATGTTTTTTTGTTTGTGCGAGAATTATATGCCAATTGCATAAATTGTGATGATAAATAACTGATTCTGAAGAAATCCAGTGAACCTAGGTTTGACACCACCGTTCGCAGCCGATTATGTAGAATAACGACCAGTTGCGACGTTGCTTCACCCTGAACAGGCGTGACAATTTATGACAGTCGGAACTTGCCCACAGCGCTAGAATCACATTAGTAATGGATCCGAAAGCCGTGCTTCGTTGAAAACAATTCTCATAGCCGTAGTCTTGAGCGCGACCGCTGCATTCGCCGCGGCGACCTGGGTTTACCTGCCCGAGAAACCGCGATCGACTGCTGCGGAAACGTCAAGTTTTGATACTGACCTCCCGGCGGCAGAGCGACTGGCTGCCCTGGAGCAGGCCGTCAGCCAGGAGCAGTATGCGCGGCAATTGTTACAGGAAGAGGTCATGGTTCTGACTGACGAACTGGAAAGTCTTCGCGCAACGGCTCTGCCCGCCTCGACAGAAGCAGAACCAGAGACCCCGGAAAGTAGTCCCGAATCTGGGTGGGAACAGCGACGCGCAAGATACGCTGCGCGAAATACGCCCGAGGCCCGGACAGAACGCCTGGTCGAGGCGGGCATCGACCCCGGATTGGCAGGCTGGATCGTGCAACGCGAGCAGGAACTGCAGATGGATTCCCTGCAGGCGCGCTACGATGCGGGAAGAAGCGACGACCCGACAGATTTTAGCCGCGAGCGCTTTTCGTCAGGTGAGGCGTTGCGCCAGGAGCTTGGCGACGAGAACTACGAGCGCTACCTCGAGGCGAACGGTCGTTCGACCAGCGTCGGCGTTTCGAGCATCATCGGTAGTTCTCCCGCCCAGGTAGCCGGGCTGCAGCCGGGTGACGAGATCATTCGTTATGACGGTAGCCGAGTATTCAGCATGAACGATATTACGCAGGCGACCATGACCGGTGAGCCGGGCCAGAATGTCGTCGTCGATATTATGCGGGACGGACTCACGATGCAGGTGGTGATGCCCAGGGGGCCGCTGGGGATTACGGGTCGAAGAGGACGGCGCTAGGAATCGGACCAGAAAACACTTCGGCCAATCTGTGCGCTAAAGATCAATCCGCACCGGCCTCGGTGATTCTAAGGAATACGCGGGGCGGATTGGGCCGCCCAGCCACTGGCACTATGGCGCGGCGCCATGCAGAATGAACACCGGAATAATAATAATGAATGCCGGTGTCCAGGTGATAAAACTCCGCTACACAATCCCGAACAGTTTCACCTCGATAAGTCTCTTGCTTGGCGTTGGCTCGATCGTGACGGGTCAGCTCGGCGATCTCGAGCTCGCCGGCTGGATGATTGTCTGGTGTGGACTGCTGGATGTCCTTGACGGGCTCGCGGCCCGTTTGCTCAAGGCGACTTCAGATTTCGGCGCCGAGTTTGACTCGATGGCCGATCTCGTTTCATTTGGTGTGGCTCCGGGCATGCTCGTCCTGCAGGCGGGCATCGAGTATGGCGGGTATGAGCTGTTCTCGGGCCCGTTCTGGGTGCTTCTCCTTTCTGTTGGCGTCTTCGTTCTGAGTGGTGCGATGCGCCTGGCGCGTTTCAACATTATGAGTGAGCAGCCCGTACACGGCTGGTTTACCGGCATCCCGATCACCGCCGCCGGCGGCGGGCTGACATCGTCGGCAATCATCCTGGTAGTCCGGTATCCGGAAATAGCGCAAGCTATGCCACTGCATGCGTATCTGCCGGTTGCCATGTTCGTCCTGGCGCTGGGCATGATTTCCACTGTCCGGTTTCCAAAGGCGGTAAAGCGTGACGGTTACTTCATCAACGGCTTTACGGCCTTTACCGTCATTACGACTTATTATTGCGGCATCACCCGGAGCTATCCCGAATACCTGTTCTTCATGGGCCTTTTCATCCTGGTTGCCGGAATCATCGCCGGCCGGATTTCCAAGAGACGTGAGCGACAAGGCTGACCCCGAAACCCAGGCAATTCGAGCTGTCATAAAGATCAAGGACTGGAGATGAATTCTGATACCGCGGCGTTAGTCGAGCGGCGTAAAGCGTTACTCGGATCGGCTTACAGGCTCTTTTACGATGAACCTGTGCACATCGTTCGCGGCGAAGGCGTGTGGCTCTATGACAGCGACGGGCAAGCGTATCTCGACATGTACAACAACGTGCCGCACGTCGGTCATTGTCACCCGCACGTTGTCGCCGCACTCACCAAACAGATCGGCACACTCAATACGCACACGCGCTACCTGCACGAGAATGTGCTGGATCTGGCCGAGCGCCTGACGGCAAAGTTCCCGGACGAACTCGATACGGCAATGTTTAGCTGCACCGGCAGCGAAGCCAATGAGCTGGCGCTGCGCATTGCCCGCACCTGCACTGGTGGCACCGGGCTGATCGTCACCGACTTTGCGTATCACGGCAATACGAAGGCGATTTACGAGATTTCCACGGAAGACATTCCTGCCGTCGAAGTACCCGACTTCGTCGTGACGGTTCCGACACCGGATGTTTATCGCGGGCCATACCGTGATGCGGACGCAGGCGAAAAATTCGCAGCGCACGTCAAAGATGCCCTGGCGACGCTTGAGCGCCGTGGCATTCGTCCAGCGGCAATGATCGTCGATACGATTTTTTCCAGCGGCGGTGTAGTCGCCACGCCACCGGGCTATCTGCGTGCCGCAGCCGGGCATGTCCGCGCCGCAGGTGGTCTGTTCGTGGCGGACGAAGTGCAGCCGGGCTTTGGACGCACCGGCCGAAATTTCTGGGGCTACGAAATTGACGACCTGATTCCGGACATCGTGACGATGGGCAAGCCCATGGGCAACGGCCATCCTTTGGCGGCGACAGTCACGCGGCGCGATCTCGTCGATGTCTTCTCCGGGAGCGCGCATTATTTCAACACCTTTGGCGGCAGCCCGGTTTCCTGCGCAGCAGGACTGGCCGTGCTCGATGTCATCGAAGAAGAGAACCTCCAGGCGAACGCGCTCGACGTAGGCCTGTACCTGAACGCCGGTCTCGACGAACTTGCTTCGAGATACGAATGCATAGGAGATGTTCGTGGCGAAGGTATGTTCAAGGCAATCGAGATGGTCAGGAATCGTGAAAGCCGGGAGCCGGACAGCGAGCTGGCGCCGCGACTCGTGAACGACTTGCGGGACAGGCGTGTTCTCACAGGCTCGACCGGCGCCGCAAACAATATTCTGAAGCTCCGTCCACCGATGGTGTTTTCGAAGGAAAACGCCGATCACTTTTTGCAGGTATTCGACGAGGTGTTGGCCGCGTCACAGCTATAGAGGAAACCATATGATCACGCGCGTGATATCGCTTGCGACGTTTCTAATACTCGCGGCATGCTCGCAGGCACCTTCGGGTAACCAGGGTGACCTGAGCACCCAGATCGGCAGATTCGAGCGCCTGCCGGGCTACTTCGACCTGTACTGGGATGAACAAACCGGGCGCCTGATTATTGAGGTCGAACAATTCGACGAACCGTTCCTCTACATTTCGTCGATGGCGCGGGGTGTCGGATCAAACGATATCGGCCTGGATCGCGGCCAGCTTGGCTCGGAGAAAGTCGTCCGCTTTCAGCGCTCGGGTCCGAAAGTTCTTTTGATCGAGGATAACCTGGGTTACCGCGCGCTCAGCGACAACGTCGATGAGCAGAGCGCGGTCGCCGAGTCTTTCGCGACATCGGTATTGTGGGGTTTTGAATCGATCGGCGAGCAGGACGGTTCCGTGTTCATCGATGCCACCGGGTTTCTGCTGCGCGACGCACATCGCGTGAGCGCGCGACTCGCAAGAATGGAGGAAGGAGACTTCAAGGCAGACGCGTCACGCTCGGCGATTTACATGCCGATGACGAAAGCTTTTCCGGATAATTCTGAAATCGAAGCGATCGTTACGTACGTCGGCCAGGCATCCGGCCCGTACCTGCCAACAGTCGTACCCGACAGCGAGTCATTTTCCGTGCACTTGCACCACTCACTCATTCGACTGCCCGACGACGATTACGAGCCGCTGCCGTTCGAACCTCGCGCTGGTGGCATCGCGCTCGGGGGGGCCGGATTTTTCGATTATGCGAGTCCGGTTGGTGATTCACTCAGCGTCGCCTATGGCCAGCGGTTCCGCCTCGAGAAAAAGGATCCGTCCGCCGATGTCAGTGAAGCGGTCGAGCCAATTGTCTACTACGTTGACCGCGGTGCGCCGGAACCCATACGCAGCGCGCTGATCGAGGGTGCGTCCTGGTGGAACCAGGCCTTCGAGGCGGCGGGATACAGGAATGCATTTCGCGTCGAGCTGCTGCCGGAAGGAGCGGACCCGATGGACGTTCGCTACAACATCATCCAGTGGGTGCATCGTTCAACGCGCGGATGGTCGTACGGCGGCGGCATTGTCGATCCGCGCACTGGTGAAATCATGAAAGGCAAAGTCACGCTCGGCTCATTGCGTGTCAGGCAGGATTACCTGATTGCAGAAGGGCTGCTGGCACCCTACGGGGACGACGAGAAACCGGACGTGCCGATGGAGATGGCGATTGCGAGGATTCGCCAGCTGTCGGCCCATGAGGTGGGTCATACGATCGGCTTCCAGCACAACATGGCTGCGAGTACGCAAGGCCGAACGTCGGTCATGGACTATCCGCACCCGCTCATACAGTTCGATGCTGACGGCAACATCAACCTGGATGAGGCTTATGCCGTCGGCATCGGCGAGTGGGACAAGCGGACCGTGATGTACGCCTACCAGGACTTTCCGGACGACGTCGATCCGCAGGCGGGCCGCAGTCAGATCATGGCGGATACGATCGACTCGGGTCTGCGCTTCGTCTCGGATCCTGACTCGCGACCGGTCGGTGCCGCACATCCGCTCGGTAACCTCTGGGACAACGGCGCGGATGCCATTGAGGAGCTCAATAACCTGCTACGTGTGCGCGCATACGCGATGGGAAGATTCTCCGAACAAAATATCCGGCCTGGAAGGTCGATGGCGACGCTCGAGGAAGTACTCGTTCCCATTTACCTGATACATCGTTTCCAGCTGCATGCCGTTGGCAAGCTGATCGGTGGCGAAGATTTCTACTATTCGATGCGCGGAGACGGCCAGCCGAACTCCACGCCGGTGTCCGCGGATCGACAGCGCGAGGCGATTGCCGCCTTGCTGAGCTCGATTACGCCGTCCGCACTCCGTATTCCCGACAATGTCTTGCGTCTCCTTCCGCCACGTCCACCCGGGCATCCGAAATCCCGGGAAACGTTTCCATCGAAGACCGGCAAGATATTCGAGCCGATTGGTGCGGCACAGAGCGCTGCCGCGCTGACGCTCGAGGTGTTGCTGGAGCCGTCTCGCGCCGCCCGGCTGGTGGCGTCGAACGCCCGCCAGCCAACCATGCCGGGATTCGGCGAACTTGCGGATGATCTGTTGCGCGCTACCTGGTACGGGGCACAGCCGTCCGGCATCGAGGGGGAGTTGCAGCGCGCCACCAATACTTTGGTGCTGGAGCGCCTGATGATGCTGGCATTGAATGAAGATGCCGATACCCAGGTGCGCGCCATTGCCCTGGATACCGTCAATCGCCTGGATGATTGGTTAGCACCGCGGGCCGCCAGCGCCAGTGACAGCAGCTGGCGTGCGCAGTATGGATTCGCCAGGTTTCGAATCGCACAGATGCGGTCCGATCCTTCGAGCATAGAGCAAATCGAAGCGGTCACCGTGCCGCCCGGCGAACCCATTGGTACAACAGGCACGGGTACGACACCGGACTGGTTTTAAAAACAACGGGGGAATGTGATGTTCGGATTGCCGCTGGGAACTTCGCTACTGGTATTTGGATTTCCAGTGTTCTGGATCCTGTACACGATCGTTTTCCTGGTCGTGTCACGGGACTGGGGTAAAGACTCATCTGCCGGTAACGATCCGTCATGAGCGGCACCGTTATATTTTTTCTCGTCCTCTATTACGTGGTCGTGCTTGGTATCGGCTACTGGGCGATGCAGAAAGGTGCTGGCGAGGACCTGGAAGGCTATCTGCTCGGTGGCCGCAAAGTCGGGCCGATGGCGACGGCGTTGACACTGCAGAGCACGTCGATGAGCGGGTACATGTTCCTTGGCGCGGGCGGGCTTGGATACCTGCAGGGCTACTGGGCGATGTGGTTCGCGGCGGGCGACATCGGCGGCGGCGTACTCAATCTTTCGATTATCGGTCGGCGCATGCGCAAGCTGTCGCAGATGATGGGTGCATTGACGTCGATCGAGTACCTCGAGAAACGTTACCCTTCTCCGGCGGTACGCTTGTTTGCCGGCGTTCTGACGGTCTTTCTCTTAGGATTCTATGTCCTGGCGCAGTTAATCGCAGGCGGCAAAGGCATGGCGCTGGTGACCGGTATTCCGTACCCGGCCGCACTCGCGATCGCCGTCGGTATTATTTTGATTTACACCTTCATGGGCGGGTACCTGGCGGTTGCCTACACCGACTTTTTCCAGAGTATCGTCATGCTGGTCGGCGTGATGTGGATCGTCATTGCGGCGTTGTCGGAACTCGGCGGGCTGACTGCTGCGAACAACGCGATCGCCGATTTTGATCCGACACTGCTGTCGGTCTGGGGCAAAGACCTCGGTTTCCAGGGACAGTGGGGCGTCGTCGCCGGGGCGCTGTTAATCTTTTCGATCGGCTACATGGGCTGGCCGCATGTCGTCACCCGGCACATGGCGATGACGCGGCCCGCGACCGCCCGTCGCGCGGGTCTGTGGGCCACGCTGTGGAATCTGTTTTTCGTGCCGGCGCCATACCTGGTTGGCATTCTCGCCATCCTCATACTGCCGAATCTCGACGACCCGGAGATGGCGATTTTCCGGGTTGCCGAACAGCTTTTGCCAGCGGCGGTTACGGGACTCGTGATGGCAGCAATCATGGCGGCGATCATGTCGACCGCTGATTCATTGCTACTGCAGACGGGGTCGATTGCTTCCCGGGATCTCTACGAACGTTTCATCAATCCCACCGCAACCGAGCGGCAGATGGTGATGGTGTCGCGCGGGCTGGTATTAGCCATTGCGGTGATTGGCTATGCGGTGGCGCTGATTGAGCCGCCAACCGTGTTCAGCATCGTGATCTTTGCAACATCGGTGCTCGGCAGCGCGTTCCTGCCCGCTTATGTTTGTGCGGTCTGGTGGCGCAAAGCCAATACGCCTGGTGCCCTCGCATCGATGGTCGTCGGCGCGGCGGTTGCCTTCTCCTGGGAATACTTAGGACTGGTTGAGTCGACAGAACTGGCGCCAATGCTGACCGGTGTTGTCAGCTCGACTGTCACGATGATTGTTGTCAGCCTGGCGACGCAGAAGATCGCCCCGGTCCCGGCATATGTGCATCAGGTGATGGACGAAGCGGCCGTGGTTGGCCCGATTCCCAGACAACTGCTCGCGGCAACGGATTCGTCACTCGGACCCGAGGCTGCGGCGATCGACAATGCGATCAACAACGGTGCACGCGATGACTAAAGAGAGGGAGGTGGTGGTCGTTCGCGGATCCATCACATCGACCGACGCGCTGTGCCTCGTTTCTTCACTGACAGGCGACATCAACGTGACGCTCGAGCCTGCGATGATCTACCCGTATTACTGTTTCGATGCCAATTGCTCGGTGCAGACCCTGGTCGGGCGGAAGGACGTTTCTCTGCTCTGCCTGGTTGACGCTGTGAATGGCCTGGGGGCGACAGCAGATAGTTTCGAACTCAAAAAAGAAACTGTGCCCGCAGAGCCTCTGTTGCCAATCGAAATTTGCAGCGACGCGGCTGCCGATATTGCGCAACGGACAGTGACGCATCGAATGGGCAAGAAGTTGCGGATGATCGCCTCATTCGACGTGGCTATCGTCCCGCGAGGGATTGTGCATAAGCGCTTCTGGATCGTTCAATCCAGCGACGCCAGGGTGATGGTTGACGGTACGACCGGTAATTTGCATCCGCTAAAACTGAGGGTGGCATAGTGAAAAGACCAATCGCGATGATGGCGTGCAGCCTCTTGCTGGCTGCCTGCAGTGAAGCACCGGAAGACCTGCGCACGCATGTCGACACTATCTGGCATAACGGCAAAGTGATTACGATTAATGCTCAGCTCGCAGTCGAGTCTGCAGTCGCCGTCGCCGGCGACAACATCGTGGCCGTCGGCGGCGAGGAGGTTCTGCAGGAGTACGTGGCTGACAACATCGTCGACCTGGCAGGAAAGGTATTAATGCCGGGCTTCATCGACTCTCACACACACATTCGCGGCCAGCCAGCGCGATATATTGACCTGACAGAAACAAAATCGATCGAAGAGATAAAAGGGCTCGTTACCAGCAAAGCGAACGAGCTCGGTGCAGGCGAGTGGATCACCGGCTACGGGTGGTCCGAAGACTTCATGGCGGAACTCCGGCGCCCGTTGCGCTCGGATCTCGATGAGGCTGCACCCGATAATCCGGTGCTCATAACCCGGGCTGGCGGTCACAGTGCGGTGGCGAACAGCCTCGCTCTCAGGCAGGCCGAAGTCACGACGACCACGGCGCAACCTGAGGGTGGTGTCATTGAGCGTGGCGATGATGGTGAATTGAACGGTGTCATCCGCGAGCGGCAGGACATCGTTGCACGTCTGGTGCCTGACTCTACAAACGAAGAGGTTCGCGATAGCCTGGTCGCCGAGCTGAAACGGCAGCTTAGCCTTGGGATTACGAGTTTCACGCACGCGACCGGCTCGATCGAGGCTTATCCGGAGTGGGAATACGTATACAAATTGCACCGCGGCTCGCTGCCGCGGGCGGCTATGCAGGTTTTCTGGGTCGATCCCGAAACGATGACCGCGTTCGGCAAGCGAAGCGGTGACGGCGATGACCATTTGCGCGTTGGCCCGATTAAGATATTCGTCGATGGCGGATTTACCGGCCCGGCGGCATTTACAAAAGACCCCTACAAGGGAGAAACAGAATTTCGCGGCAAATTAAGTATTGAGCCGGCGGAACTGACGCGCACGATCCGCGAATTGAATGCTGCGGGCTGGCAGACGGGCATACATGCGATCGGTGATGCCGCGATTGAACTTGCCGTTGACGAACTCGCAGCCGCACTGGATGAGAATCCGCGTATCGATCATCGACATTACCTGAATCATTTCACTGTCATGCCGTCCTCGGAAGCGATGCGAAAAATGGCCGAGTATGGAATCGCGATTACGCAGCAGCCGAACTTCACCTACACGCTCGAGGGTCGCTATGTCGATTACCTCGACGGTGACCGGGTCGAGCACAACAACCCGTTGAGGACACCCATGAATCACGGTATTCACGTGGCGATTTCCAGCGACATACTGCCGATTGGCCCAATGGTCGGCATTTATGCCGCGGTAACTCGAAAGGGCATGTCCGGCAGAGTTTTTGCGAAAGAGGAGGCACTGACGGTCATGGAAGCACTGCAGGCCTATACGCTCTATGGCGCATACCTGTCTTTTGAAGAGGGTCGAAAAGGCAGCATCGAGCCAGGTAAGCTGGCCGACATGATCGTTCTTGATCAGGATATTCTGACGATCGATCCGGCGTATATTATGGACGTTAATATCGAGCAGACCTGGCTGGGCGGTAAGCTGGTTTACGCCCGTTCGACATTGGGGGACTAACGGTGACAGACAAGCTGAATATCTCGCGACGCGATTTCATGAACGGATTCGCGCTTAGCCTTGCCGCGGGCACTGCCTTATCGCCACTCGAACTTTTGGCGATGGCCGGTGAGGGCGGCGGCCTGTATCCGCCAGGGTTGACCGGTCTTCGAGGAAACCATCCCGGATCATTCGAGATCGCGCATGCATTGTCCTGGGGAGGTGCGACCTGGCCTCGCCCGGATTCGCTGACGGACGATGTGTACGACCTGGTCGTTGTGGGCGGCGGCTTGTCAGGCCTTGCTGCGGCCTTTATGTATCGGCAACGTGTCGGCCGGGATGCGCGCATCCTGATTCTCGACAATCACGACGACTTTGGTGGTCATGCCAAGCGCAACGAGTTCAACGTCGATGGCAAACAGCTGATTGGCTATGGCGGCAGCCAGTCCATCGACTCTCCCGCCACCTTCTCGCGGGCGGCGTCGCAAATGCTCAGGGATGCAGGTGTCGATACCGAACGCTTTCTATGAGTATTTCGACCGCAGTTACTTCGCCGATCGCAAGCTCGGCAGCGGTGTTTACTTCAGCAAGGAAGTCTACGGCGCGGACAGCGTTCACAAGAGTGTATTGAGGGGTGCCGATGATCCCGACGTAGAGAAGACCATCGACGGCTATCCGATTTCGGCTGAAGCGAAGAAGAGCTTCCTGAAACTGCTAACCAGCGAAACGGACTATCTTCCAAATCTGTCCAGGGAGGAAAAGAAGGCAAAACTTACCGGCATGAGCTACACCGATTTCCTGCGCAAACACGTTGGTATCGCATGAAGAGGTCGTGTTGATTCTGCGCGACGTCATCAAGGGATTCTGGGGTATTGGCTATGACGCCCTGTCCGCGATGGAGGGTTATCGCCTTGGAATGCCGGGTGCCTGGCATATGGATCTCGAAGCAGGAAAGCAGCGGGCCGGCTGGTCGTGACGAGCCTTACATTTTTCACTTCCCCGACGGCAACGCGGGCGTCGCACGTTCGATCGTTCGCCAGTTGATTCCCGAAGCGGTACCCGGCAGCACGATGGAGGATATCGTTCTTGCCAGGGTCGACTATGGCTTGCTGGACGGCGAGTCAAACAGGATACGGATCAGATTGAATAGTACGGCAGTCAACGCACAGCATGTGCGAGGGCGACAGGTTTGTCGACGTCACGTACGTTACCAATGGTCAGCCGCAGCGCGTACGCGGCAAGCACGCGATCATGGCCTGCTACAACAATATCGTTCCACACATCTGTCCTGAAATCCCGGCCGGCCAGGTCGAAGCGATCAACATGGCAACCAAGATTCCGCTCGTTTATATCAGCGTAGCGGTGCGTAACTGGAAAGCGTTCGAGCACCTGGGTTACCGGAGTTTCTACATTCCACAGCCGAAGCTTATGCATTCGTTTGGCATGGACTTCCCGGTCAGCATGGGCGGCTACAACTTTACGCAGAACTCAGACGAGCCAACCGTAGTGCACGGCACGTATGTTCCAACCGCGCCTGACCAGGGTCTGACAGAGCGCGAGCAACACGTACAAGGAAGGCGTGATCTTTACGAGATGACGTTTGATGACCTGGAACGCGATATTGTCGGCGCCATGAGTGGTGCACTCGAGGGCGGTGGCTTCGATGCCGAAAGAGATATCGCTGCGCTGACGGTCAACCGATGGCCGCATGGCTATGCCTACGAATACAACGAGCTGTTCGATCCGCCGGAGTGGGGTCCTGAGAACGGGCCGCATCTGAAAGGGGCGGCACAAATTGGCAGAATCTCCATCGCCAATTCGGATGCCTCAGCCTTTGCCTACGTTAATGGCGCATTCGATGCGGCGCATCGTGCGGTGAACGAGCAACTCGGTCAATCCTGACCCAATGGAAGATGCCGGCGCGATAATACTCATACCGACAATGGTCGTCTTCGGTCTCGCGATTTGACGCACCGCCCGATCGAGTCACTGATTACCGGTTCCATTGTCGGTCTCATCATGATTCATGGCGCGGGCTTCGTCGGTGGCTTTGCGGAGACGTCGATAAGAGTCATGACGGATCCGGATGTCGCCTGGGTCATACTTGTCTGTGGTTTCATGGGTAGCCTGATCGGCATCCTGATTCGTACAGGGGCCACCAGTTCATTCACCGCAACGATGTCCGGCTACGTCAGGTCGAAAGAGAGCGCCCTGATGGCGAGCTGGTTCCTCGGCATATTCATGTTCGTTGACGATTACCTGAATTCGCTCGCCGTCGGCTCGGCGATGCGTAACCTCACCGACAAGTACAGGATTTCGCGCGAAAAACTTGCCTACGTCGTCGACTCAACGGCGGCGCCGATAAGCGTTATCATTCCCTTCTCCACCTGGGGCGTCTTCTTTGCCGGTTTGATCGTCGCGAACGGCATCGCGCCGGAAGGTGAGGGTCTGGATACCTACATTCGCTCGATCCCCTACATGCTGTACGCCTGGGCGGCCGTGCTGCTCGTTCCATTGGTGGCGTACGGCGTAGTGCCGTCGCTTGGTGCGATGAAGAAAGCGGACCATCGCGCCGCCACAACCGGAGTCACCGTGCCTCCCGAAGCGGAACACATCGAGGCGGCGAATCAATCCATTGCGCCACGAGCGGACATAAAACCGCGCATGTCCATGTTTGTCGTGCCCATGGTCGTACTGGTGGGTGCGACGCTCTATTTTGATAAAGACTTCCTCGTCGGCATCTACATAACGCTCGGTGGCACGACCATATTCATTCTCGCGTCCCGGCTGATGGATATGAACGACACGTTCAACACCATCATAGACGGGTTCAAAATGATGGTTGAACCACTCGGCGTACTGGTTGCCGCATTCATTCTCAAAGACGTCAATGACGTATTGGGTCTGGCGCCCTACATTGTTGCCGCGATGGAGCCGATACTGACTGCGGAATCACTTCCGGTCGTGATATTCTTTTCCATGGCGCTGGTCGCCTTTATGACCGGCTCCAACTGGGGTGTATTCGTCATTATTTTGCCTATTGTGACTGCGTTGACGAACAATCTCGGAGCAGACATGACGCTGGTGCTCGGTGCAACACTCTCGGCGAGTACCTTTGGTAGCCATGCCTGTTTCTATTCCGACGCGACCGTACTGACAGCACAGGCGGCGGGCTGTACCCCGTTTCAACACGCAATTACGCAGATTCCTTACGCCCTGATTGGCGCAGCGATCGCGATTATCGGGTACCTGGTTCTCGGCTACATGTAAAACAACAAACTACCTGGAGTTATCCTCATGAGAAAGATAGTTGTCACCATCATGATTCTTGGATTAGCGGCTGTCGTCGCATTCGCAGCCCATCATGAAGGGCCCGTTGTTCCGGCAAAGATCACCACGAGTGATATGAGCGGGAGCATCTTCAATCGGGAAGATATGATCCGCACTGAACATGACAGTGGCAATGTGACCCTGGACGTCACAACGCTTTTGTCGAGCGACAAAAAATTTGCGTCCGGCATGTACAAGTCTGGCAAAAGTTATTTCGAAGCGACTGACCCGTACGGAGTCGATGAATTCATGTATTTCATTGAGGGAAGCGTTACATTGACTTCATCAGATGGCACCGTCCAGACGATCAATGCGGGCGAAGCAGTTACGATTCCAAAAGAGTGGACTGGCATCTGGGACACGGATGGCTACACCAAGGTATGGGTTATATATTCAGAAGACGGCTCGGGACTGTAGCTTCGGTTAGCTGGGGTCATATACTCAGAAGACGGCTCGGGGCTGTAGCTCCGCTTGACTGGGGTCATATATTCAGAAGACGGCTCGGGACTGTAGCTTCGGTTAGCGGGGTATATATTCAGAAGACGGCTCGGGACTGTAGCTCGTTGACTGGGGTCATATACTCAGAAGACGGCTCGGGGCTGTAGCTCGCACCAGAATAGAACCATCCATCGAATGGGCAAACGGGGGAATCAAATGAGCGGAATTTCTCGAAGAAAGTTTCTCGGCAGCTCGGCAGCATTGCCGCTGGGGCTAGGGCTCGCAGGGAGTGCCACTGCACAAAGCGGCACACTGACCGGCAGCGCGGACATGATTGTTACCGGTGCGAATGTGCTGACCATGGATCGGTACCAGCCAAACGCCGCAGCTGTTGCGATTCGCGGCGACCGCATTCTTGCCGTTGGCACGAACGAAGAAATTCTGTATTTCGCAAACGCGAGCACCGTCAGGATCGACGGTCGTGGTCTGACCGTTACGCCAGGATTCATTGACGCGCACAGTCATCCGCTTTTTGCCGAAGAGGCTGTCGGCGTGAATGTAAATCTGCGTCGCATCGATGACGTCAAAGAAGCGCTTGCCGGTAAAGCCGCGAATACTCCGCCCGGTCACTGGGTCCGCGGCGTCATGTACGACGACACCAAGTTCGAAGACGAACGGCCTTTGAATCGCAATGACATCGACGAAGTGGTGCGTGATCACCCGGTGTATGTTGGTCATCGCGGCGGCCATACAGGGGTGGTCAATTCGAAAGCATTCGAAATCGCCGGCGTTACCAGCGATACGCCGGATCCCGTCGGCGGCCGGTTCTTCCGCGAGGATGGAGAATTGACCGGAAAAGTCGCCGAACACGCCCGTGAAGTCTTCTTTGCAGCAGGCACCTGGCCCGTCATGGATCGCGCTGTCAGGCAGAAGGCGGCGACGATCGCATCACAAAACATGACCGCCTCGGGACTGACCTCCACAACGGATGCCTACGGCGGCCTGGACGACATGATCGCCTACCAGGACGCACGCGATGCGGACGAGTTGTATTTCCGCGTGTCGTTCATGCCCGGTGGTAATAGCGAAGTCTATTCGGGATTGAAGACAGCCGGCATGCGTACCGGATTCGGCGACGACATGTTGCGCATCGGTGCCGTCAAGTACGCCGCAGATGGTTCCGCGTCTGAACGCACCATGTATATGAGCACGCCGTACGAGGGCACGGATGACCACGGAATTCTGACGATGAGCCAGGAAGAGATCGACGATGCGGTCGATGATGCGGTGGCGCACGGCTTCCGCGTTGGCATCCACGCAAATGGTGACTGGACCATCGACATGGTGCTGAAGGCGTACGAACGCGTCCTCAGGAATCGCACCGGACCGAATCCCCGCCATCGTATCGAGCATTGTTCGCTTATCAATGATGACCTCCTGGCGCGCATCAAGGCGGCGGGCGTTGTGCCGGCGCCTTTCTATACTTACGCGCATTATCACGGCAACAAGTGGGTCGACTACGGCGAAGAAAAGATGGAGAAAATGTTCGCGCACAAGAGTTTCCTCGATGCGGGAATTCCTGTCGCGCCCGCATCCGACTACACACCAGGTCCGTACGAGCCGATGATGGCTATTCAGAGCATGGTGACGCGCAAGGATGTGCGCGGCCGCGTGTGGGGACCGAGTCAGCGCATATCAGTCACTGAAGCGATGCGCATCTGCACGGTGCACGGCGCATACGCTTCCTTCGAAGAGAATAGCAAGGGAACGCTCGCGCCCGGCAAGCTTGCTGATTTGGTCATCCTGGAAAATGATCCGCATGATGTTGATCCGGACGCGATCAAGGATATCCGGATCGTGCGCACCGTGATGGGAGGCCGGACCGTCCATGAGGCGTAGTTATGTACACATTATCGTTTTGCTTCTTGCCGCTTGTGGCGGCGCACCGGAGCCTGGTGTGGATCGCGTGTTTCTTGGGGGATCCATTTATACCCTGGACGATTCCCAACCCTGGGTAGACGCGATTGCCGTCGCGGGCAATGAAATTGTGTACGTTGGTGACGCGGCAGGCGCCATGGAGTTGATTGGCGAAAATACGGTGCGGCACGATCTCGATGACCAAATGCTGTTACCGGGCTTCATTGACACGCACATGCACCCGGTTGCTGGCGGCGCCTACGCCAAGGCGCTCAGCCTGGAAACGGGCGGCAGCGTGGACGAGTGGATTGCTGCGATCGGATCTTACGCGGAGGAAAACAGCGAGGCGCCCATGATTTTCGGCTATGGCTGGCTGTCGACGACCTTTGGCCCGGAAGGACCACAACGCAAAATGATCGATGCCGTGGTCGCGGACAAACCGGTATTGATTATGGATGAGGGTTTTCACGGTGCCTGGGCGAATTCAGCGGCGCTGGCGGAACTGAATATCACCCAGGACACAGCTGACCCCGTGCCCGGATTCAGCTACTACAAACGCGACGAAAACGGGGATGCGACGGGCTATCTGCTCGAAGGAACCGCAGGCATGGCGATGAGTGCGCTGAATGTCATTACGGAAGACGTCGTTGTGGACGGAACGGCATACGTGATCGACACGCTGAATGCCTATGGCATCACCGCGGCATTCGACGCAGGCGTATTGGGATACGAAGACAAACTGGGCAAAATTCTCGATCGACTCGAGACTGGCGGAGACCTGACGATTAGATTGCAGGGGTCTTACCGACCCACGGGGCCTGCAGATGTATCAACGGCCGTTGAAAATGCACTGCGTTGGCGCGATACGATTAAGGGAACGAACTATCACTACCGGTTCCTGAAAATCATGCAGGACGGCACGGTGGAAGGACGCACCGCCGCGATGTTCGAAGACTATCAAGGGGAACCCGGCAACAGCGGTGAGTCCGTTTTCACGGAAGACGAAATGGCACAGATGATTTCCGGTGCTGCCGAAAATGACATCGATGTTCATATTCATGCGCTGGGCGAACGTGCTGTCCACGAAGCGCTCAACGGAATTGAAGTGGCGCGCGACGCCTATCCGGACAGTCTTTCGCGCTATGCGATTTGTCACATCCAGGTTATTACCGATCAGGATCTGCCACGGTTTGCTGAACTGGACGTCATTGCGCAGAGCACGCCGCTATGGGCTTCATATGACACGTACGGCGAGCAATTCGTTAGCGAAGATCAGTTCAATCGCTTCTGGCGATTCAATAGTCTGAAAGAACTCGGTGTGCGGCTAACCTGGGGCAGTGATTTTCCGGCAAGCGGGGCGGGCATGCTTGGCATGTCACCGATCATTCAAATGGAGATCGGACACACGCGGCAGAATCCGGGTGAACCTGGTGCGCCGATCCAACCCCGGGAATCGGAACGGCTCGATCTTGAAACCCTGATCCGTGGATACACCATCGATGCTGCCTACCAACTGCGTATGGAAGACGAGATCGGATCATTGCAGGTGGGTAAAAAGGCAGACCTGGTCGTCATTGATCGAAACCTCTTCGAGACTGATGCCTACGAAATCCATAAGGCCCGCGTCATCCTGACGGTGATGGATGGCAACGTCGTTTACGAATCAGGCGATTAGTCGTAGCTTCAATCGCGGCTTTAGCCGCGATATTCACCAATCGGGGAACCATGGGAGCGACTCCAGCCGCGAAAATGTAACCAATCCGGGCTGACCCGACTATAAGCCGTTAAATCACTGCTTAACCCCTGGGAATCGATATGAATAAATTACGTCTGACCTTGCTGGCCATGTGGATCGCGCTGCCGCTGGCTGCTGCCGCGGCAGTCTCGACCAATGACCTCCCTGGCAGCACGATCTGGTACCTGCATGCGGATCTCAAAGCGATGCGTGACACGGAATCCGGCAGCTCCGTGTACGCATGGTTTGAAGACGAAGTCATCGAGGAGGTCAGCGAGCAGTTTGGCATCGACGTGAATGAAGAATTCGACTCCATAACGGCCTTCACCGACGCCGAGTTTGGCACGGTCGTGGTTGTTGACGGTCCTTTGAGCCAGGATACGAAAGACAAGTTGCTGGCATTCGCGTCGACCGAGGAAAAGGTTGACCCCCGCGAGTTCAAGGGCAAGCGTTATTTCCATATAGGCGATGACGAGTCCCGCGCGAATCGGGGCGACGAACCGTTCGACGATCTGAGCGACTCTGCTTTCTTTAGTTTTGATCTGAAGAACCGCGCAATCATTACGGGCAATGAAGCGCAAATGAAGGCGCTGCTCGACAATGGCGGCAAGATCACCGGCGGTGGCAGTCACGCTGGTGCACTCTTCGTGATCTCTGCCGAAAAAAGTTTTGTCCAGGCAGGACTTCGTACTGACGAACTCTCGGGTGGCGGTGACGACGGCTGGGAATCCAACATCCTGCGCAATACCGAGCAGGCAGCGCTGGTCGTCTCGGACGCATCAGGCATGATTGCCGTGGAGGCTCAGCTGATCTCTACGGATCCGAAGATGGCCCGGGCGATCGGCGGCATTATCAACGGACTGATCGCCCTGCAGGCATTTAACTCCGAGCTCGGGCCGGAAATTCAGGGATTGATTCAGAATACCAGGATCGAAGTTAATGAAAGCAGGTTGTCCATCAATACCGTCATCGACCCGGACCTGCTGGTCTCGGTCCTGGGCGATTGAAGTTGATCCGGATTGATTCGCAGTTCCGGTAACTACGGGTGTTGACCGACGAACAACTTGTGGAGGCGTCTCTCAATGGCAAGGCAACCGCGTTTGACGCGCTCGTCGACAGGTACCAGGGGCGCCTGTTGCGGTTCCTGCTGACACGTTCGGCAACTTATGCCGATGCCGAAGACGCCGTACAGGACACGTTTATTAACGCATACCGTTACCTGGCGAGTTTCGATTCGCGCTGGCGATTCAGCACCTGGATATATCGAATCGCGCTGCGGAATCTTGCCAGGCAACAACGACCCGAGTGGTCAGAGTCGGATGAAACGCTCGTTGGTGCGGATGATCCCTTGCAGAATTGCATCGACTTATCCGAGCGCGACAATGTTTGGGTCACAGCCAGGCGATTGCTGTCTGACGAGGCCTATTCGGCGATGTGGCTACGTTATGTGGAAGACCTGTCCGTCAAGGATATTTCCCGCGCGCTCGACAGAACTCAATCGTGGACGAAAGTGACTCTGCTTAGAGGCAGACGACGCCTGAGCGATGCGCTGGCCGGGGATGAGTCACCTGCAGCACAGAGAGAAAGCTATGGATGAATTTGAGAAACGACTGAAACAGGATGCGAATGCCCTGGAGGCCGAAGTGTCGCCGCAGCTGCGCGCCCGGATTGATGCCTCACTGCGCGGCACCGAACGTCCCGGTGCCGTTGGTCCGGAGAAACGTTCCGCGTCACGGCTGTGGTTGGCGAGCAGTCTGACCGGGCTCGCGGCAACTATTGCGGTCATTGCCCTGGTGAACATGAATCGGCCGGATCCGGCCCCCGTTGCAACGCCTGTGGCGGAGTTGCCCACGGTGCCCGCCTCGCCGCTGGATTTCCCGCTGTTTCCGCCTGATCTTGATATCCAGTCAGCCGAATTTGCGAGCCCACTCGAAGAAGAATTGCTGAAGCTCCAGGCCGATATCGAAAAGGCCCGCAACAGTGTCCGGGAGGACATCGATTTCACATTCTGAACCGACGATCCGGCCACCTGGCCAGAATCGTTCCCGTATGCATCCGGGAATATTGGCGCGTTAGCGCAAACTCTTTGATTTTTGTCAGCTTTTCGCTTTTGCTTAAAACGCCATTGTTACAGTCTTGGTGTGGAAATCAGCCCCCGAATCCACTATCCTGCGGACTGGTTTGTTGGGTTGAGGTGACCCGACACGAGCCAAAATAAGTTCGCAAGGACAAGTTCGCTGATATCAATAAGAGCGACATCGCAGACAAATGTTGCGGGATTGCCGCGGGGGATTCACCTTCAGTAAAACACGAAAAAAACACGCGTGCTGGTCCTTTCAGGATCGTCGGTTCACCCGCAACCGCTCAACTCATTCGCAGAATAATGAAATAAGGATGCAATAGGTATGCCTATAGCAGTTGTACTTATCCTCTTAGTTATTGGTACGTTGCTCTTCCACTTTTTGAGCCCCTGGACGTTCACGCCGTTGGCGTCGACGTGGGTTCAGATCGATGAAACGATCAATATCACTTTCTGGGTGACCGGATTCGTCTTTGTCGCCGTCAATCTGTTTATGGCCTATGCCATCATCAAATATCGGGCAAAGAAAGGTAGCCGATCGACCTACGACCCTGAAAACAAAAAGCTCGAAACCTGGCTGACTGTTCTGACCACGGTCGGTGTTGCCGCCATGTTGACGCCTGGTCTTTTCGTATGGGGTGATTTCGTGACGGTCCCTGAAGATGCCCACGAGATCGAGGCCATTGGGCAGCAATGGCACTGGACCTACCGCCTGCCCGGCGAGGACGGTCAGTTTGGCAACGTCGATCCGAAGCATATGACGCACGAAAACCCGTTCGGCATGGATCCGGCGGACCCGCTCGGCCGGGATGATGTACTGATCTACAACCCGGAAGTTCATATTCCCGTCAACGTACCGGTCAAAGTCAATTTACGATCAAAAGACGTTCTGCACGATTTCGCCGTTGCCCAGTTCCGGGTCAAGATGGATCTCGTGCCGGGTATGGAAACCTACTTGTGGTTCGAGCCTACGACGGTCGGTACCTACGAAGTATTGTGTGAAGAACTTTGTGGCATCGCGCATCACACCATGCGCGGTGCGGTCGTTGTCGATGAGCAGGCGGATTTCGATGCCTGGGTCGACGCGCAGCCGACATTTGTCGAGACACAAATGAGTACGGCAGGAAATGCAGCCGTGGGTGCTGCCCAGTACGCAGTCTGTGCAGCTTGCCACGGCCAGCAGGGCGAAGGGCTGCAAGCACTGAATGCGCCAAAAATAGCCGGCCAGGAGCCCTGGTATTTGCGCAGGCAGTTGGAAAACTACAAGGCGGGCCTGCGCGGCGCGCATGACGATGACATCTACGGCAAACAAATGGCGCCAATGGCGGCAACCCTCGTCAACGATGCTGCGATCGACAATGTAATCGCGCATATCCAGACGTTCCCGGACAACCCTACTCCCACGACAATCGATGGTGACATCTCAAACGGCCAGCGTATCTACAACGTATGTGCCTACTGTCACGGCAAGGATGCGCAAGGCATTCAGGCCATCAATGCACCGCGCATGGCCGGCATGACGGACTGGTACCTGGCGAATCAGCTGCGAAATTTCAATGCTGGAATCAGGGGCGAGCATCCGCAGGACTTTTACGGCAAGCAAATGGGCTTCATGGGCAGAACGTTGCATGACGAAAAAGCCGTAGTCGACGTGATCGCTTACATAAACACCCTGTAATCCGGGGCGAGTAACGAGATTTAAAAGATGAAACTGAACTTTAAGACAGCACTAAGGGGATCTTGATGGCATACGTATCAATAGCCGATCGTGACCACGAAATCGAACACCACGATCCGCAAACATTCGTCACCAAATACGTCTGGAGCCAGGACCACAAGGTCATCGCCATTCAGTACGGAGGCCTTGCGATTCTGATCGGCCTGGTCGGCATGATTTTGTCGAGCATGTTCCGCCTGCAGCTCGGCTTTCCCGATACCTTCGATTTCATTAATCCGGAAAACTATTACCAGTTTGTCACCTTGCACGGCATGATCATGGTGATTTACCTGCTGACGGCACTGTTTCTGGGTGGCTTCGGCAACTACCTGATTCCCCTGCAGCTGGGTTCGAGGGACATGGTGTTCCCGTTCATGAATATGCTGAGCGTCTGGGTGTACGCACTATCCGTTCTGATCCTGGTCGCCAGCTTCTTCGTGCCCGGCGGCGCAACAGGTGCTGGCTGGACGCTATATCCACCGCAGGCAATATCCCCCGGTACGCCGGGCGTCGACCTGGGCATTATTTTGATGCTGCTCTCGCTGGCCGTGTTTATCGTCGCCTTCACGATGGGCGGCCTGAACTACGTCACGACGGTGCTCCAGGCGCGCTGCCGTGGCATGACACTGATGCGCATGCCGCTGTCGATCTGGGGCATCTTCATGGCCACGATTCTCGGTCTGCTGGCATTCCCGGCATTGCTGGTGAGCGCCATCATGATGCTGCTGGACAAGACTATTGGCACGAGCTTCTTCATGCCGGCGATGATGGCCGCGGGTGAAGTCACGGAATATGGTGGCGGCAGCCCGGTATTGTTCCAGCATCTGTTCTGGTTCTTCGGTCACCCGGAAGTTTACATTGTTGCGTTGCCGGCGTTCGGCATCGTGTCCGATCTGTTGTCAGTTCACGCGCGCAAGAATATCTTCGGCTACCGCATGATGGTTTGGGCGATTCTGGCGATCGGCGGCCTGAGCTTCATCGTCTGGGCGCACCATATGTACGTCAGCGGAATGAATCCGTACTTCGGTTTCTTCTTCGCCACCACGACACTGATTATTGCCGTGCCAACGGCGCTCAAGGTCTATAACTGGGTACTGACGCTGTGGCAGGGAAATATTCACCTCCGCACACCAATGCTGTTCGCCATTGGCTTCATCTTTACGTTTACCCATGGCGGCCTGACCGGACTTTTCCTGGGTAACGTGACCATCGATTTGCCGCTGTCAGATACCTACTTCGTCGTCGCACATTTCCACATGGTCATGGGCGTTTCGCCGGTACTTGTTGTCTTCGGAGCGATTTATCACTGGTATCCGAAGATGACCGGCCGCATGTACAACGAGACGCTCGGCAAATGGCATTTCTGGCTCACGTTCCTCGGCACGTACTCACTGTATCTGCCGATGCACTACATTGGTTTCCTGGGTGTGCCGCGACGGTATTTTGCCATGGGCAACACCGACTTCATGCCGGACTCGGCAATCACGCTTAATTCAAGCATGACGATCTCGGCATTGATCATTGCCGCGACACAGGTGATCTTCCTCTACAACATTATCAGCAGCCTGAAGAATGGCGAGAAGGCTGATGGCAATCCGTGGAAGGCGACTTCGCTGGAATGGCTCACCCCGGATACGCCGCCGAAACATGGCAACTGGGGACATGACTTACCGGTCGTCCATCGATGGGCGTATGACTACGCCGTTCCCGGCGCGCCGGAAGATTACACGCCGCAAACCGTGCCCGCCGATGAAGTGCCCGTCGGTCGCGATCATGGCATTGATCACTAGGTGATATCGATATGTATATAACGCTCATCCTGTTGGGCGTCATTATGGCCACCATCATATGGTGGCTATTGAGACAGACGCTCAGTACCCAACCATGGGTTTCCGCAGCCGCGGATGACGCCGTGTCGGGGTCATCGCTCGACGCCAACAAGAAATCAGTTGGGCTCATGACTTTCCTGGCGGTGGCGACTTCCGTGTTCGGGCTGTTCATCAGCGCGTACACAATTCGCATGGAACAGCCGGACTGGCGGCCGCTGGCCGAGCCGACGTTGCTGTGGGCGAACACCGCTATGCTGGTGCTGGCGAGCATCGTGTATCACTGGACGCGTAACGCCGCCGTGAAAGGCATTGATGATCGTATCAAGCCGGGACTCACCGTTGCCGGCGCCCTGACGATATTGTTCCTGATCGGGCAGTTCGTGGCCTGGCGGCAGCTGAATGCTGCCGGCTTTTACATGGCAAATAATCCCGCCAACGGATTTTTCTATTTGCTCACGGCGGTGCACGGTTTGCACATGCTGGGCGGCCTGTGGGTTTGGGGCAGTTCCACAATGAAAGTATGGACAGGCGCTGGCTCAGACAGCGTCCGGCTAAGCATCGAATTATGTACCGTCTACTGGCACTTCCTGCTGCTGGTCTGGATTGTTCTGTTCGGCATGCTGTTATCTACCTAAGAAGGAAAGCGACTTATGTCAGAAGCTGCAGTAACTAGCTCCGGAGACGTTTTACCCGACGGCGCGAAGGGATTTGTCCAGGACTTCTCTGCGGATAGGCAGTCATTCCACGTTCCCTGGGGCAAGGCCATGATGTGGATCTTCCTCCTGAGCGATACGTTTATCTTCAGCTGCTTTCTTGTTTCTTATATGAAGGTGCGCATGTCGACGACGGATCCCTGGCCGAACCCGAGCGAAGTGTTTGGTCTCGAGGTATTCGGCACGAGCGTTCCGCTGCTGCTCATTGCTATCATGACCTTCATCCTGATCACGTCCTCGGGCACGATGGCGCTCGCGGTCAACATGGGCTATCGCAAGGATAAAAAGAAGACTTTCTGGCTGATGGTCGCGACGGCAGCGCTCGGCGCTTCATTCGTTGGCATGCAGGCGTTCGAGTGGACCAAGTTAATCATGGAAGGCGTACGTCCCTGGGGGAATCCATTCGGCGCGGCCCAGTTCGGTTCCAGTTTTTTCATGATCACGGGCTTCCACGGTATGCACGTAACAGCGGGTGTAATTTACCTGCTTGTCGTGGCCAATCGGGTGCGCACCGGCTTCTATGAGCGACGCGGCGACAACTACGAGATTGTGGAGATCGCAGGCCTCTACTGGCACTTTGTTGATCTCGTCTGGGTATTCATTTTCGCATTTTTCTACCTCTGGTAAGCGGCAGCAGGAGACGAAAGGTATGGCACAAGAAGGACAACAGCATCCACTCACTATTTATTGGTACATGTGGGGAGCGCTATTCGTACTGAGTGGATTCTCGTACGCGACTGACTTCATGGATCCAGGTTACCTGCGTTGGGGTCTCATTCTGACGCTTATGTTCGCGAAGGCTGGCGGCATTGTCTTCATCTTCATGCATATGGGGTGGGAGCGACTGGCACTCAAACTCGCGATATTGGTGCCGCCGATATTTATTGGCGTGCTGATCTGGTTGATGGCGATCGAGGCGGAGCACACGTTCCTGACGCGAATCGAGTTCTTCGGCGAGAGCACGTTTGTGCCGGAATCGCCGCATCACTAGAGAAGATCAGGACATAGAACATCAGAAAAGGGTCTTTCGGGGCCCTTTTTCTATGCGACAGTATTAGAGGGACAGTTTGCTTATTTCGCCGTAAACGGGTTGCAAAAAGAAAATCGGCGAACAAATAAGTAAACTGTCCCTCTAAAATTTAGAGAAGAATCGTAATTGGGTACACTGCCCCTATCTCAGGCAGCCCGACGGGAGTAACTGGTGGGTAGAGCAATAATCCTGGTCCTGGACTCATTCGGTATCGGCGCAACGGATGATGCCGACCGATTTGGAGACGTGGGTGCCAATACACTGGGCAGCATTGCGCGCGTTCGTGCGGCAAGTGCGGCCGGGCCGCTCAAACTGCCAAATCTCTCCAGGCTGGGTCTTATGCATGCTGCACAAGAAAGCGCGGGTTCGTTTCCTGCGGGATGTGATGCCGACGTGCAGATCAGCGGTGCGTATGGTTACGCCGCCGAGCTCTCGAGCGGCAAGGATACACCAAGCGGCCACTGGGAGATCGCCGGAGTGCCGGTCCTTTTCGACTGGGGCTACTTCACCGATAAGGAAAACGCGTTTCCGCCGGCATTGCTCGAGAAGCTTATCAAGCGGGCGAATCTGCCCGGCGTTCTCGGCAACTGTCACGCGTCGGGAACGACGATAATTGCCGAGCTCGGCGAAGAACACATGGCGAGCGGCAAACCGATCGTCTATACCTCAGCCGATAGTGTTTTCCAGATCGCCTGCCATGAAGAGTCCTTTGGCCTGGAGCGTCTCTATGAGCTTTGCGATATTGCGAGAGAACTCGTTGACGATTATGAGATCGGACGGGTCATCGCGCGACCATTTGTCGGGTCGAACGCGAGTGACTTCACGCGAACCGGCAATCGGCGGGATCTGACGACGCCACCGCCGTCACCGACATTGCTGGATAAGCTGGTTGAAAGTGGTGGCGACGTCATCAGCGTTGGAAAGATCGCCGATATCTATGCACATCAAGGCGTGACCAAAAAGATAAAGGCCAACGGCAACGCGGCATTATTCGATGCAACGCTCGAGGCCATGGAGTCGGCACCGGATCGTTCCATCGTGTTCACGAACTTCGTCGACTTTGACATGTTGTACGGGCATCGACGTGACGTAGAGGGTTACGCTGCTGCGCTGGAGTACTTCGATAGACGCCTGCCTGAGCTAATGGAACGCCTGCGGGACGACGACATCGTGGTTCTCTGCGCGGATCATGGTTGTGACCCGACCTGGGAAGGCTCCGATCACACCCGGGAACACATACCCGTGTTGGCGTATGGACACAGGGTGGCGCCGGGTTCAATCGGAAAACGGGAAACGTTCGCTGATATCGGGCAAAGCCTGGCAGACTTTTTTGATCTCACGGCAATGGACTACGGCACGAGCTTTCTGAACTGAACGCGATCCAGTCTCCGCTATCTTGATCCGGGAAATCGGACTACTCGCTGGCGGCTTCTTTTTTTCGGTTCAACCAGTTTCGTGCATCGTCGACTGAAGCAAAAGCGGCTACGGGTACGCCGCGATTCACGGCAACCGTTTCGGCGAACTTAGCTCATATCACCCATTTCCGCATTCGTATCCACGTAGGCCAAAGCCTCAAAAACGCCCAGTGCTGACCGGCTGCCAGTGGCAACCATTTCGAAGATTTCCATCGTATCAAGGCGCGGGCCAGTCAGGTTCTCTTCTATGAGCACGCGATAGCAATCCTGATTCTTGCACTCGGTTCCGGACATCCTGCATATACTGCAAGACTGTTTCCTGACTATTTTTGCCGACTACTTTCGCGTGAATATAATCCGCATGCCGCTCGAAATGTTAATTGCGTAATCCAATGCAGTCCCTACCCTACGTCTCGGACGACTTCGACCAGAAGCATCGCCCACAAAATACCAAGCACGATCAAGCTCATAATGAAAACGCGGAATCGCAGGAGCACCGCGTTGCTCGTCAGGTGCACGTAACTGTGGATACAGCGCAGCAGCACATAACCCCACGCGAGTCCAATGACGATGGCGTCCACCTGGCCGGTGACGAATGCGACCAGGCACAGAACGTAGAAGATCACCGGCGTTTCGAAGTGATTCACGATGTGGCGTGAATGTGCTGCGAGTTTTTCGGGTTCCTCGTAACCGCGATATACACTGAAGAAAGCGCGGATCGATCTCGCCACTCTTGACGGCGGCATTCCGCAAATATCCGAGTCGCCCAAGACAGAAGAAAGTCAGGGCCATCATCGCAAATGCAGGCAAAAGGATACTCATTGACCGTGCTCCCGATTCTCGCCTGATTCGTCACTCTGCTGATCATGCAGGGGTGATCCAGCGTCCTGTCGAACACCTTCGCGATCCGCGAGTTTCTTCTTGATTATCTCGAGTTTGCGTTTGTGGTGTCGTTTCTCAGCCGGCACGACAACGAAGATCCAGATTGCGATGAACGCGGCCAGGATGAGTACAGCGGTATAGATCATGTTCACGTTCTTGTTACCTTGTGCTTTTGTTCGATCCGTTTTTATCGTTGAATAATCGTTCGATGCTGCGTACCAGGTCATTCATGGCCGGAATCAGGAAAATGAAAAATGCGGATGCAATGACCAGCATTGAAGTGGGTATTTCGGTCTCCCGATTGACGATATAGGTCATTCCGGCTATCCAGATCACCAGCAGTATCGCGGACACCCGCCAGTCCCGCTTATGGTCACCGTCTTCGATTTCCGGATTCAAGTCGTCGTGCTCTTTCACTGGTCCGACCACACAGCCAGTTCGTTGCCATTCGGGTCGGCGAATTGAAACCGGCGTCCGCCGGGAAAAGAGAATATGTCGTTGACGAGCGTGCCGCCGTTGGAGACTACATTGCCGCGCGTCTTTTCGAGGTCGACGGCATAGAGAATGACGAGTGCTGCGCCTGCGTCCGTCGTCGATTTTTGCTCGGCGCGTCGAAAACCACCATTCAACCGGCCGTCCGTGAATGCGAGGTAATCGGAACCATAGCTCGTAAACTTCCAGCAAAATGTGTTTTCGTAAAAGGCCTGCACGGCATCGAAGTCCGCTGCCGGGAACTCTACATAGTCAATTTTTTGATCATTTGACACTGACAAACCTCGACTCGTCAGATCCACGAACAGTGAGAAGACTAATTATAGCCGCACGTCGGCGATGAACGGAACGCCGGGAGACATTCTCTAGCGTACGGCCATTGGCAGATCGGCTAACGGCAGCAATCTCGAATCTTTAAGTGCGGCCGTCCGGTGACCGGCCCCGGCGAGATATTCCTTGTCGGTAGCGAATGACATGAATGCCTGCACGGATCGATGCCGCACGAGCAGCACCAGGTCCCAGGTTTTTTCTGCGGGACCGATTAGATACCTGCCCCCGGTACCCGAGTACACGACAGAACCGCCTGCAGCCTGCAAAAGGGGCAGCGTGTGGATGCTATATCGTCGATAGGCCTCCTTGCCCGAAATCGGCGCTCCAGGTGCCAGGCCCGGAGTTGCGGAGTAATCGGCGACATCCCTGAACTCAAGCATATTCAGCATCACAATTTCACCGGTCAGGTTGCGGGCAAGAAATGCGGAACCTGCCTCACTGCCTGGTTCGATGTAGCCGCCGTTATCCGTCTCGTCCGTTTTCATTCCGACTTATCCTCAACGCGCCACGGCGGAAAGCGGCGATTTTCGCCCGCGTGATAGATGCATACCCTGTTGCCCGACGGGTCACGCAGGTGGGCTTCGCGCCATAGCCACTCCTGGTCGACCGGATCACTCTCGAACTCCAGTCCCTTGTCTTTGAGCGCCTCCACAGTCGCATCGACATCCTCAACCTCGAAGTACACGACAAAATCCTGGGGGCCTCCGGAGATATTCTCGGCGTGAATGGAGAACGTCGTTCCCTGACCGGTCTCGAAGCGGCCGTAGCGCGGAGGACTGTCGACGATCAGACGAAAGCCGAGCAGCCGGTAGAAATCTACCGTTTCGTCATAGTCGGTGCAGGGCAGGGTTACCTGGTTCAAATCCATGTTTCTTCCTGTCCGTTTCAGGGTATTATCAGAATATAATCATTATAATCAATTAGTTACATGGATCGACTAATCTAATGAGAACGTGCAGCTGTTGGTCGCGGAAGCCGCATTTTTGCGTTCGAGATTGTCCGAGATCAACAGTTCGTAAGATCCACTTTGTCCAAGCACGGCGACGATTTCAGTTTCACCCCAGTCATTAAACCAGGTACCACGAGACTTCGAGTCCAGTACAAACTCTCTCATATTCACGAAATCGTCTGACTCCGGAAACTGAATCGGCGTATCGGCGTCACGTAGATAGATCCTGCGCTGGTCAGGGGTGGTAATCAGCATTTTGTCCGCATGCGGTACCGGCGTGACTACGGTCACGCTGACCTCACCGTCAACCAATGCGACGGTGCAGCTTATTGAAGACTGACCAAAGCCGCTGGTGGTTATGATCATCGCAAGGAAGGCGATCGGAAGCTTCATTTTTACCAACATCACTGGTTTGATCGGCTGGCTTTCACCGGCCATCGGCCAGGATTAATCGTCAGTCCTGTCGTTTGCCCATTCGTGTCCACGTCGAATCGAACGACGTCCTTCCGGTCTGTGTTCAGTAGAAAATTACCGTCAGAAGAAGGCGTCATCGTAACGGTCGCACCAGCCGGCAAATACATGGAATACCTGTCGGGCGCCTTGATCGTTAATCGATTGTCAGTCACGGATATGGAGGCCTCCATGCCGGGCGCAAACACGTAGCTGCCGGTGTGGCGAGACAGCTCGTCGGCGGATGGCACGCGGCTACTCGCAGACGGCCGCTCTTCGAGCGGCGGCACACTCGACAGGACAGCATCCCACGCCAGTTCGCTGGCCAATACCCCGAGTTTTCCGCTCGAGACAGTCTCGTCGCGGATCTCGCCGGTTGTCACTGCGAACAGCGTGTCGCCATCGTTGATGGTATGAAACGGCTGAATCGCTCGCGCCATGGACGTGTGCGTCTGCATCGCAAAGCGCTGCAACTCTGCGTAGGACATTTGCTGATTCGTCACCACCAGCGAAATGGTCGTGTTCGATGTAAGGCCATTCGAAGCCTGCGCCAGCGTGTCATCGCTGTCGGAAGGCACATCAAGTAGGGTCTCGACTCTGGGACAGTCGGACCGCGACGGTACACCGCAGCGGACGAGATGGCCGGAGCGATCAACAATGCCGCCGACCGAATTCACGACAGTGAATACAGCGACGCGTATATCGCCATACTTGCCGAACGCGGCGCCCTGTCCGGAATGCTGGCCAGCCCCGTAATAACCCCCCTGCATCGCAAACCGCCCCGCACCTCGCGCACCCAGTGGGAAGTAACCCGGTCGCATGGCTCGAATGGCAGCGCGACCCAGCTGTTCGTCGGGCGTGACGGCGTTGTACCGTCGACCCCCGAGGTCGAAGATGATTGCACCGCCAACGACCGCAATCTTGGTGAACCAACCGGGGTCATCGAGGAGTGACTTGATTTCCTTTGCGGCTCCTCCTGCCGCGGCGAGCCCGTAGGCCGACCCACCGGACAATGCTATCGCGCGAAGCAGGGGATCTTCATAGCCTTGCTGCAACAGGGTCGCGTTCATGGTGCCGGGGCCGCCACCGCGGACATCGACCACTCCCATCACCCTCTCATCAAAATGGATAACCGTTGTGCCCGTCGGGCCCTCGGCATATTCGGCAATACCGACAGACAGACCTGGAAAGTCAAACTCGAGTGCGGGCCCGTCGAATTCGGTTATCGGAACCAGTCCGAGATTCGGGTCATAATCCTGGGCTTCAACTACAGGTACGCACACCGCCGCAAGCGCAGCCACCGCAAATATTGCTCCGGTCTTTTTCATTCAGGGCTCCTGTCGTTCCCATCCGTTTGGTCTGCCGCGTATCAGGCCATGCCTGGCATGGCTATTGTCTTCCCCGAAGGCTGATTCAGGTGTTCATGACTCGCGCCAGGTTCCTTTTCAGGATTTTGATTTCTTCTTTTGGGAAACCTTTAATCATTTCCGCCGCGCGTAATTCGGTCAACGCGACTTCTACGTCGGATCCGCGCAGCCACTCCGCAATCTTCGGCACCTGGTCAACGTTCTCACTTATTATCGATTCGGTCTTGCCGTCGATAATCGCAACTCGATGTTTGCAGAGATTGCCGAACGTTCCGGCAGGACAGGTGCATATGGCCGTAAGGCTTGCACCATCTTTGATAAAAGTAACCTCATAAGGATCTGATGAGGAACCCTTCACCTTGAAAACAAGTTCATCCACGATCTTTTCTCAGTATTTTTGTAGGTTTCAAATGAATTGTCGTTGCAGACTGTGACAATACATTGTGGTGCGGTCGTAGTCACTCCAGCTTAAATTCGTTCGATCGGAGTGGGAGATTCAGGAGAGCCGCCTCACGCCCGGGTTACGTTCCGTCGCCCATTCGTGGCACAGGTCCGTCAAGTATTGTTCGAGTCCGGATTCCGTTGTGTCCGATGGAACGATGATGTCGGTTGCAGGCCTTCGCTTACCGTCCGTACCCGCGTAATACATTTTCCAGCCGGATTCGTTCTGCGTGGCTATTACGGTCCGTCCATACAGGTCGAACTTATATGATGTCACGATATCAGCTCTTTTATAAAACGCTCAAGCTGTTCCGCATCGATCTGTTAGCCGCCATTTCGAAGCTTGCTCACCGTTTCCCACTCCGGCCGGCTGCGGCTGCCGTCGATATCCTGCAGGGCGTCAACGGCGCGGATTCTCGAACGATAGTGATGTGGGAATTCGTGCGCGTCACAGCCAATGACCACCATCTCCTTGTACCAATCGAAAGGCACCAGGTCATCATCAACATGTGATGCGCGCGCCGTGTAGGTGATGCAACTGCCGAAGTTCGGTACTTCGATCGCAATCTCGTCGTAGCCGATTCCCAATCCCTCAATTCTATCGAGCACAGGTTTCTCCGCCACCGTTATTTCGTAGATCGCGAGATGGATGCCTTCGCCAAGCCTTTGAATATTGCATTTTCCGGATCCATCTCTGTCGCTGCGCTTATGGAAGTGCAGCGACCACCCTGCCAGGTATTCGGTGCCAAGCAGCCGTGCGGAGGGGGTCCGCTCCGTCAGCCTGACAGGATGCAGATTGGAGCCGTATGCCGCGTATCGGTAGGTACTCAATTCACCGGTTTCTTTCTGCCAGGGCTGCCTGGATTCTGGCAGCCAGCTCCACTGCCTCGCGTCTTACCCGATCGGTGTCAATGGTCAGGAACTCGCCGTCACGCATCAGTAGCTTGCCGTCAACAGTGACCGATACAACATCCTGTTCATCCGCAACGTAGACGAGGTGCGAAATGACGTCGTAGGTCGGCACGAAATGCACGTCATCGAAAGCTACCTGGATGACATCGGCCCGCATGCCTAGCTCGAGCGCGCCAACCTTTTCGCGGAGGCCGATTGCTTCGGCGCCGCCGCTCGTTGCCATGCCCAGGACAGTGCTCGCAGACATGACCTGCGGATCCATTTTGTCGACTTTTTGCAGAAACGATGCAAGCCGCATCTCCTCCCACATGTCGAGATCGTTGTTGCTGGCGGCCCCGTCCGTTCCCAGCCCGACCAGTACACCGGCATTCAGCATGTCGGCGACCGGCGCAATGCCCGAAGCAATCTTCATGTTCGAGGTTGGATTGTGAATCACGCCGACACGCCGCTCGGCAAGAATGCTGATCTCGTTTTCGGTTGGCCAGACGACATGTGCTCCAATGGTTGGTCCGTCCAGAAAGCCGATTGAATCAAGTAATTCGATGCTCGTCGTGCCATAGGTGTCCTTGGAATACTGCAATTCGAATGGGGATTCGGACATGTGGATGCTGATGGGAACGCCGGCCTCATCCGCTGCGGCGCGGGTTGCCGCCAGCTGTTCTGCATTCAATGTGTAATTAGCATGTGGGCCGTAGATAGGCATGATGCGACTGTTCCGGCCCTTCCAGTTGTTGACGAATGCCTCTCCTTTTACCAGGGAGTCGGCGGCGCTTTCTGCGTCCGGGCTTCTCTGATCAATCACGGTGGCGGAAACGAGCGCACGCAAGCCGCATTGCTCCACAACCTGCGCAATGATATCGGGGTAGTAGTACATGTCGACGAAAGTCGTCGTGCCGCCGCGAATCATTTCCCAGCACGCGAGCTCGGTGCCTATGCGCACAAACTCCGCGTCCACGAACTCCACTTCCGCCGGAAAGATGTAATTGTTCAGCCAGTCCATCAGCGCGAGATCGTCCGCGACGCCGCGCAGCAACGTCATGGCAGCGTGCGAATGGCCGTTGATCAATCCCGGCATCACAATACGATTTTCGGCAGTCAGGTTGCCGTTCGCGTTGTACTGAGCGCCGATCTCAGCGGCACTTCCAATGGCGATAATTATTCCATCATCGATCGCAACGGCGCCATCGGGAATGACAGTTCCAGCTGCATCCATGGTGACCACATACTCGCCCGCGATGATGAGGTCGATAGCGTCGGGATCCGCTGGCGTCCCGGTCGTCGTCGCACCTGTCGGTGATTCTGCGGGCGAACAGGCCGCAACCAGCCCAACGACAGTCAGGAAGATGAAGTTGGATAAAGTGTCCGGCGATCTGCGTCTGGGCGTCATTAATCTTCACTGTTGCGATGATCTTATTGCAGCATTCTAACCCGATCAGACAATGTAGTGGTTAGCAACGGCGCGCCGACGAGAACTGCAGACGAAAGAATGCTAATGTGCCGCTCAGTTTTGTTGCCATACGCTCAGAGACTATTGGTGGAGTAGCCTGGAGACACCGTTGCGAGGTTTCACTTAAATCATGCTGTTCACTGACGTCATCCGCAAAAAGCGCGATGGCGGCGAGCTGTCTGCCGAGCAAATCGCGTTCTTCGTTGACGGACTTGCCGACGGCAGCATTCCCGCCGAGCAGGTAGCTGCGCTGGCAATGGCCGTGTACCTGAATTCGATGACGGCCCAAGAAGCGGGCCAGCTGACGATGGATATGGCGGCATCCGGTACGGTGCTGGAATGGTCTGGCGAGAACCTCGACGGTCCGGTTGTCGACAAACATTCAACCGGTGGCATCGGCGATAAGGTCAGTTTTCTTCTGGCGCCAATTGCCGCAGCCTGCGGTTGTTACGTACCCATGATCTCCGGTCGCGGGCTTGGGCATACCGGTGGCACCACCGACAAGGTTGAATCGATACCCGGTTATCAGTCGATGCCTGACTACGTTCTCTTTCGCAAAGTCGTCAAGGAAGCGGGGTGTGCCATCATCGGACAGACTACTGACCTCGCTCCCGCGGACCGGCGTTTCTATGCCATCAGGGATGTAACGTCGACCGTGGAGTCGATCCCGTTAATCACGGCATCGATTCTCTCCAAGAAGATCGCGGCCGGCCTCGGCAGTCTCGTGATGGATATCAAGGTTGGAAGCGGCGCATTTATGTCGTCGATGGAACAGGCGCAGGAAATGGCGCACAGCATCATCGACACAGCGGCCGCGGCCCAGCTGAAAACACACGCCGTTATAACGGACATGAACGAGTGTCTTGGTGACACGGCAGGCAATGCACTCGAGATTGCGGAATCGATGGAGTATCTCAGGAACGTCCGCAGGGAACCGCGACTGGATGCGGTGGTGATGGCAGTGACCGCCGAGATGCTGATCGTGACGGGCATGGAGTCTAGCCGCGACGAGGCGCTTAAGAAGACGAATGAGGCCGTTGCATCCGGCAGGGCAGCCGCAGCGTTCGACAAGATGGTCCACGGACTCGGTGGTCCGATCGATTTTGTTGATAGTTATGAGACGCATCTCCCGAGAGCGCCGGTCACGAAACCGGTATTCGCCGACGGTACGGGCTACCTGTCCGCCGTGGACGCGTTCTCGCTGGGCAACGTGATCATCGAGCTCGGCGGCGGTCGACGCAAGCTCGGTGACGTGCTCGATCATTCCGTTGGACTGAGTGCCATGGCCCCGATCGGGACGAAGGTTGGCCGCGAGCAGCCGCTTGGCGTGATTCATGCCGCCGATGACGCAACGGCCGAGAGGGCCGCTGCAATGATGCGCGAAGCGTGTGAGGTGTCGGACGAGGCCCCGGCTGCCAATCCCGTGATCCGCGAGATCCTTACCTGAATTCGACTGCAATGTAAGCAGGATTTAGGCCCGAAATGCCGGTATCCTAAGGCCTGCAGGAATAAGAACAAACAATAAACCCGGTTGAAAAAGGGGCCTCGCGCATGTCAGGCAATTTCATTGGAATCGTGGGCATTGCCGTTATTCTCGGCATTGCATATCTCCTGAGCGGAAATCGAAAAGCGATTAATTTGCGCATTGTCGGCGCGGCGTTCGCGTTGCAGGCAACACTGGCTGCTTTCGTCATTTATGTGCCGCTCGGTCAGAGGATGATCGAGGGGATGAGTGGTGCGGTAATGAATGTCATGGGCTACTCGCGCGAGGGTATCGAGTTCATATTCGGCGGCCTGGCCACGCTGGACGGTGAGATCGGTCGGGCAGGATCGAATGAAGTCGCCTCGATCTGGAGCTTCGCCGTCAACGTGCTTCCCATCATTATCTTCTTCTCGGCGCTAATGTCGGTGCTCTATCACCTCAAGATCATGCAGATAGTCGTAAAAGCAGTTGGTGGCGCTTTGCGGTGGGTAATCGGAACGCGCGCTGTTGAGTCCCTGAATGCGGCGGCGAACATTTTCATTGGTCAGACGGAAGCGCCGCTGGTGATCCGGCCTTATCTGAAATCATTGTCCGAACCGCAACTGTTCGCCGTGATGGTATCGGGCGTGGCTTCAATTGCCGGCACAGTCTTGCTCGCCTACGTGCAAATGGGAGCAGAGTTGAAGTATCTCCTGGCAGCCAGTTTCATGGCCGCACCTGGCGGTTTGCTGATGGCCAAAATTATTATGCCGGATGACGATGCCGAAGCAGCTGTGCATGAAAAAGAACAGCTGCAAATGGGCGAGAGCGAACACGAGAATGTCATACTTGCGGCCGCCGTCGGTTCAGCAGATGGATTGAAGCTGGCGGTCAACATCGGATCGATGCTGATCGCATTCATGGCACTAATTGCATTGCTTAATGGATTGCTGGGCGGTGTGGCCGGCATGGTTGGCATCGAAGACCTGACTATGCAGAGAATACTCGGCTGGGTTTTCTCTCCACTGATGTACCTGCTGAGCGTGCCATGGTCAGAAGCGCAGGCGGCGGGGGCATTGTTCGGCGAGAAAATCATCGTTAACGAGTTCTATGCATTCAGTCACCTGGGCGAGTATCTTGCCGGCATGAGCGAGCACACACGAGCGATCGTGACGTTCTCATTGTGTGGTTTCGCGAACCTGTCATCGATTGCAATCTTGCTTGGTGGACTTGGTGTGCTCGTTCCCGAAAAAAGAACGTTGATCGCGCGTTTCGGTCTGAAAGCCGTTGCTGCCGGTTCCTTGTCGAACCTGATGAGTGCGGCATTGGCGGGACTGTTGATCTCCTTTTAGTCTCATGACCCCACGCCCGATTATCATCGATTGCGATCCTGGGCAGGATGATGCGATCAATCTTCTGCTGGCTTTTTCTGCACCCGAGGAGTTGGATATTCTCGGCATAACGACCGTAGCGGGAAACGTACCGCTGCAACTGACCGAACGGAACGCGCGACTGATATGTGACATTGCGGGTCGTGACAACGTGCCCGTATTCGCCGGCTGTGCCCGTCCGATGGAACGTGAACTGCTAACGGCCGAGAAGATTCACGGCAAGACCGGCATTGACGGCGTCGATATTGTCGAGCCGAGACAACCGCTCGAAAAGCAGCATGCGGTCGATTTCATTGTCGAAACATTGCTCGCGGCGGAAGAAGACTCGATTACGCTGGTGCCAACCGGACCGCTAACCAACATCGCAACGGCGATAGAAAAAGACCGATCTATCCTGGATAAGGTCGTCGAGATCGTGTTGATGGGCGGGGCGATGCGCGAGGGTGGCAATCAATCACCGTCAGCTGAATTCAATATCCTGGTCGATCCGCAAGCCGCCGACATAGTCTTTCGCTGCGGGCGCCCGATCACGGCGATCGGACTGGATGTGTCGCACCAGGTGCTCGGAACTCCTGAACGTCGCAATCGAATTCGAGAGATCGACAATGATGTTGCCCGGGCAACCGTCGGCATGCTCGATTTCTTCGATCGCTACGACACGGCAAAATACGGATCACTAGGCGCGCCGTTACATGATCCGTGCACCGTGGCCTATCTGCTGGCGCCCGAATTGTTTGCGGGGAAACTTTGCAACGTAAGTGTTGAAACCCGATCGGAGCTGACCATGGGACATACGGCCGTGGATTTCTGGCATGTGACCGACCGGCCGAGAAATGCGCAGTGGATGCATACCGTTGATGCAGAAGGCTTTTTTGATCTCCTGGTAGACAGGTTGGGTCGCTTCAGTCATGGCTGATCGAAAGAAAATTGTGGTTGTAGGGTCGGTCAACCTCGATATCGTCGTCACGGTCGACAGGCTGCCGGTTGCCGGTGAGACCGTAACAGGCGGCACGCTCAGTCAGTTCCCCGGCGGCAAAGGCGCAAACCAGGCGCTGGCCGCCAGAAGGCTGGGGGCCGATGTGACACTCGTTGCGTGCGTTGGAGATGATGCCAATGCCGATGCAGCACTGGCGCTGTTACGCGAAGATGGCGTGGACCTGTCGGCATGCAGGCGAGACGAATCAGAGGCGACCGGCGTCGCGCTTATCGCGGTAGCGTCCAATGGCGAAAATCAGATCGTCGTCGTGCCCGGGGCGAATCGTGTACCAGCGCCGGAAGATTTCGCATTGCCGAACGCAGAGGCGCTGATATGTCAGCTCGAAGTGCCGGTGGCAACGCTGCAGCGAGCAACCGAAATTTTCTCGGGTTTCATCAGTATTAATCTCGCGCCGGCGCTGGATGTGCCTGCAGATCTTTTTGATCGCGCCGACCTGATTGTCGTCAACGAAACCGAAGCAGAGTTCTACGGCGACAGGCTGGACGCTTTTGCCGGCCTCCTGGCCATAACCTACGGCGGTAAAGGCGCCGTTCTGAAGAAGGATGGGCAAGAAGTCGCCCGATCGAGACCCCCTGAGGTGCGGGTGATCGACACGACCGGAGCGGGGGACACGTTCACGGCTGCGTTGACGCTCGCGATCATTGAAGGTCTGGAATTTCAGGCCGCGCTGGATTTCGCCTGTGCCGCCGGCGCTGCCGCAACGACCACAGCCGGCGCGCAGCCGTCGCTTCCATCGCGGGCGGAGGTTGAGTCGCTTTGAGTAACACCCGCGTATATCACTACACGGCCGGCGAAGAATTTGCACACGCGGCCACTCACGGTCTGGGTGCCTTGCTCAGCCTTGGCGCGCTCGTCTGGATGCTCGACGTTTCAATCGCAGGAGCGGACCCATGGAGAATCGTGGCGAGCATCGTCTACGGGCTTAGCCTGATAACGCTGTTTACAGCTTCGACGCTCTATCACTCGCTGCACAAATCCGCTCACAGGCATTTCCTGAAAATTATGGATCATTGTGCGATCTACTTACTGATTGCGGGCACCGCTACGCCGTTCCTGCTTATCGCAATGCAGGGAGAGATTCGCTGGTGGTTATTCGGCGCAATGTGGACGCTGGCAGCGATCGGCATATCGACCAAGCTGAGCCTGGGGCATAGTCATCCGCGCCTGTCACTGATCAGTTACCTGTTAATGGGCTGGCTGATGGTGGTTGCCATACCTGAATTGACAGACGCGATTGGTGATAACGGCATTCGCTGGCTGGTGGCAGGTGGCCTGAGCTACACAATCGGCGCGCTTTTCTACATAGCAAAGAGCCGGAAGTTCAGCCACGCGGTTTGGCACCTGTTTGTGCTCGGCGGGAGTGCCTGCCATTTCGTCCCGGTAATTTTGTATGTTTTGCCTCCTGGTGCCTGAAGTCGCGTCGACATTGGCGCAGGGAAAGCTTTCAGCGCAGCAGCCTGAACGTCGCCGGTAACAGGTCGTCGATCGGGTAACTGTTGATCGAGCCATCGTCACCAATGAGGATCACCTGCGTGTCCTCGCCTGCAAACTCCTGAATGCGCTGACGGCAGCCGCCGCAGGGTGTGCAGGCTTCCAGGTCATCGGCGCCCCCAACGGCTGCGATCGCGACAATCTTTTTGCCACCCGCCGCCACCATGGCACCAATCGCGTTGGCTTCGGCGCATGCGCCCTGTGGGAATGCGGCATTCTCAACGTTGCAGCCGGTATGCACGGTGCCGGTTTCATCAAGCAAAGCCGCGCCAACGTAGTAGCTGGAATAGGGCGCGTAGGCATTCGCCCGCACGGCTTTCGCCGCATCGACGAGCATTTTCTCGTTGGTGGACACTTAATGTAACTCCAGGTCAGGCATTCTTGCGCAGCGGGTTGTTTGGATGTGTCGTCCAGTCGGCCTTATCACTGCGAATAGCCTCACCGGTGCGCGGATCCGTACCTTCCGTCATTGGCTGCATCGATATACATCCATCGACAGGACATACGCTGACGCACAGGTTGCAACCAACACATTCGTCATCGATGACTTCGAAATGCCGTTCACCGTTGACCTGCCGGGTGATGGCCTGGTGCGAGGTATCTTCGCAGACGATATGACAGCGGCCGCACTTTATACAGAGATCCTGGTCGATGACCGCTTTCTCGACATGATTAAGATTCAGGTACTGCCAATCGGTAACACTTGGCACGGCCCTGCCCACAAGCTCGGAAACCGATGACATGCCTTTCTCGTCGAGGAATCTCGACAGGCCGTCCGTCAGGTCATCGATGATGCCGAAGCCGTATACCATTGCCGCCGTGCACACCTGCACGTTGGACGCGCCAAGCGCGAGGAAGTCGACCGCATCACGCCAGTCCTGAATGCCGCCGATGCCGGATATTGGCACGCCTGCCGTGTCCCTGGTGCGCGCAATTTCCGCGACCATGTGCAGGGCGATCGGTTTCACCGCCTGGCCGCAATAGCCGCCGTGCGAACCCATACCGTCCGTCGTCGGAAACATCGTTAGCGTGTCGTAGTTGACGCGCATGATCGAGTTCACTGTATTGATCAACGAGACGGCATCGGCACCGCCTTCCCAGGCCGCCTTTGCCGGAGGAAGAATATTCGTGACGTTGGGCGTCAACTTGACGATGACGGGTGTGGTCGCGTATTTCTTGCACCACTCTGTCGCCATCTGGATGTACTCAGGCACCTGGCCGACCGCAGCACCCATACCGCGTTCCGACATGCCATGCGGGCAGCCGAAATTCAGTTCGAATCCGTCCGCACCGGTGTCCTCGATCATTGGCACGTACTTCGCCCACGTTTCTTCATTCATCGGCAACATCACCGAGGCGATGACAGCACGGTCGGGCCAGTCTTTCTTGATCTGGCGGATCTCGTCCAGGTTGGTCTGCAGCGGGCGATCCGTGATCAGCTCAATGTTATTGAAACCGATGACCCGTCGTTCATTGCTGTGCATTGCGCTGTAACGCGGGCCATTGACGTTGACGATCGGCGGGTCTTCTCCAAGCGTCTTCCAGACGGCGCCACCCCAGCCGGCTTCGAAAGCGCGATTCACGTTATAGGCCTTGTCGGTTGGCGGCGCCGATGCGAGCCAAAACGGATTCGGTGTTCTGATGCCAATAAACTCCGAGGTCAGATCAGCCATTGCCGGTCTCCTTGGCGCGCAGGTGTCGATCAATCGATATCGCAGCGAGTTTGCCGTCCTGGACGGCACTGACGGTCAGGTCATCATGACCAAAAACACAGTCTCCACCGGCCCAGACACCGTCCAGCGTCGTCCTGCGCTCCTCATCGACGACAAGTTTTCCGCTTTGTTGCCCTATGCTGTCGGCGGCATCACCCAGCGTGTCTTTGTCCATCGCCTGGCCGACCGCCTTGAAAACGATATCGGCCTCCGCAGTCCACGTCTCGCCGGTCGTATGCAGCTTGCCATCACTGTCGAGCGCGGTGCGCTCGAACTGCACGACGGTCGACCCGCCTGACGATTTGATGCCAATCGGGGTCGACCAGTGCCGGATGCTGACGGCGTTGGTCTGCGCCAGTTCCTGTTCGAAACGACTTGCGCCCATCTGCTCCGCACCGCGCCGGTAGACGATATCAACCTGCTCCGAGCCCAGTCTCTTGCTCTGCACTGCGACATCGATGGCTGTCATGCCGCCGCCGATGACGATGACCCGTCGCCCAACCGGCAGCTCGCCCTTATCTTCAGCCTGACGCAGTTCCGCTATGAAGTCGACGGCATTGAGCACGCCGCTGGTGCCTTCGTTCTCCAGGCCAAGTGAGTGGACGTCACCAAGGCCGAAGCCAAGAAACACCGCATCATATTCGTCACGCAACTGGTCGAGCGTTAAGTCGACACCAAGCGACGTACCTGTGTGCACCTCGATTCCACCAATGTCGAGAATCCAGTCAACCTCGCGCTGCGCGAACTCATTAACCGTCTTGTAGGCGGCGATGCCATATTCGTTCAGTCCGCCGAGCTTGCTGTCGCGGCTGTAGACGACCACATCGTTCCCAAGCATCGCAAGCCGGTGTGCACATGACAGCCCCGCCGGTCCACCGCCGACCACGGCAATCTTTTTGCCCGTCCGTGCGCCCCTCGAGAACAATGCTTCGCTGGCCTCGAATATCGGATCGGTGGCGTATCGTTGCAGCAGCCCGATGTTGACCGGCTTGTCCTCGTGAACGTTGCGTACACAGGCTTCCTCGCACAGAACTTCCGTCGGGCAAACACGTGCGCACATGCCACCCATGATATTTTCGCGCAGTATGGTTTCGGCCGAGCCTTTCACATTGTCGCTGCGAATCTTCTGAATGAATGCCGGAATGTCGATGTCGGTGGGACACGCGGTCGTGCAGGGCGCATCGAAACAGAAGTAACAGCGATCGGCCTCGATCAGGGCTTCCGGTCGTGACAGGGGCGGATGAATGTCGGCAAAGTTTCGCGCGATTTCAGCAGCGGGCAGGCGGCCGCTTTTAACGTCAGGCCCGGCCATTTTCAGCGCTTAACAGCGGTAGGCGCCTTGTGCGCGGCACGCTTGCTTATTGCATCGTAGTAGGTTGCGAACGGCGGTCGATCAACGTAACGGCCAGCGCCTTTTTCAACATTCAACGCGCCATTGGCGAACACAACCTTGCCCTGGCTCAAGGTATGCGAAGCACATCCCTTGACGGTCATGCCTTCAAAAATATTGAAGTCGATCTGCTGCAGGTGCGTTTTCGCCGATATCGTCTTGGTCGCCTCCGGATCCCATACGACGATGTCTGCGTCGGCGCCAATGGCAATGTTGCCCTTGCGCGGGAAGACGTTGAAAATCTTCGCGGCATTCGCCGAGGTAATCGCGACGAACTCGTTCATTGTCAATCGCCCGGTGCTGACGCCGTGGTGCCAAAGCACTTCCATGCGATTCTCGACACCGGCAGTGCCGTTCGGAATCAGGCGAAAGTCGTCTTTTCCCGCTGCCTTCTGGTCCGCACAGAAACAACAGTGATCGGTCGCCGTCGTTTGCAGGTTGCCGGATTGGAGGCCGTGCCAAAGCGCGTTCTGGTGTTCCTTCGATCGAAACGGTGGGCTCATGACATGCGCGGCAGCGGCCTCGAAGTCTGTATCGCGGTAAACCGAATCGTCTACCAGCAGATGGCCTGCAAGCACCTCGCCATAGACTCGCTGCCCTTCATTGCGTGCGCGCGTGATGGCCTCCAGCGACTGGCGGCAGGAGTTATGTACCAGGTAAATCGGCACACCGAGAACTTCGGCAATGCGGATGGCGCGATTCGCGGCTTCGCCTTCGACCTCGGGAGGTCGTGACAGCGGATGGCCCTCAGGGCCGGTGATTCCCATGTCGAAAATCTTCTGCTGCAGACGATAAACGAGCTCGCCGTTCTCGGCATGGCAGGTAACGATCGCGCCCAGTTCGATGGCTTTCGAGAAGCTGTTCACCAGGATTTCGTCGTCCGCCATAATGGCGCCTTTGTACGCCATAAAGTGTTTGAAACTATTGACGCCCTTCTCTTTGACGAGCGTTTCCATGTCAGCGGCGACCGTTTCATCCCACCACGTTATGGCAACGTGAAACGTGTAATCCGAGACGGATTTTTCAGCCCACTCCCGCCACTGATCGTAGGCTTCCAGCACATTCTGCTGCGGATTCGGGATGACGAAGTCGATGATCATCGTCGTTCCGCCGGCGAGGCCTGCGGCCGTTCCGGTCTCGAAGTCTTCGCTGGCGACAGTACCCATGAATGGCAGTTGCATATGGGTATGCGGGTCGATGCCTCCGGGCATGACGTACTGGCCGCCGGCGTCGACGACGTCGGCGCCAGCCGGCGCGTCAATGTCTTCGCCAATCGCCTGAATTTTTCCATCCGAGCAGAGCACATCGGCACGCCAGGTATGTTCAGCGGTTACTATTGTTCCGCCTTTTATCAACACTGCCATCTTATTTACCTCGACACATGAACCAGTAGATCAGTCCACCGAGAAAAGAACCTGTGAACCAGCCGTAGTCGTAAAACCAGGAGAGCGTTCCGGTGACAATCGCGATGACTGTCAGGGCAACGGGAGCAAGAAACGCCACCAGGCCAGGCACGTGCCAGTCCGGATAGGTTCGCCCGCTGACATAGAGATCGGCCAGCTCGTAATGTTGTTTCTTGACCAGAAAATAGTCGACGATCATGATGCCCGCGATAGGGCCGAGCAGGCTCGAATAGCCCAGCAGCCAGTTTGAATAGAGGCTCTCCACGCTCACATCCGATTCGAACCAGCCCAGTTTTTTCGCCAGCTCCCAGCTCATCAACGCGATGCCGATGAAGCCGGTTAACAACACGCCTTTGGTCTCATTGATGTACCTGGGCGCGATATTCTGAAAACTGTTGGTTGGCGACACGACGTTTGCCGCCGTGTTGGTCGAAATCGTTGCCAGGACGATCATCAGCATCGACAGCACGACCCAAAGTGAACTGTCGATCTTTCCAATGAGGTTAATTGGATCCGCGATGGTCTCACCGACCAGTTCCAGTGAGGCGGATGTCAACAGAACCCCCAAACCGGAGAAGAGGAACATCGTGAGCGGCAAGCCGATTATCTGCCCGGCGATCTGGCTCTTCTGTGATTCGGCGAAGCGGCTGAAGTCAGGAATATTCAGGGAAAGCGTCGCCCAGAATCCAACCATTGCCGTCAGCGCCGCCATGAAATAGCCAGCCAGGGGAGCGCCCGCCGGCCGCGTCGCCGGGGTTGCCAACACCTCGCTGAGCGAGACTTTCGGCAGGGCCCAGACGACCAGGCCGATAGCGACAGCCAGCAGCAATGGGGCAGCAAGTGTTTCGAGATGCTTGATCGACTCTGAGCCGCGAATCACCACGGCGACGTTAGCGACCCAAAAGATAAAGAAGCCGAGAACCTCACCGGTACCACCAAGCGCTGCCCAGCCGTCGAACAATGCCGACAACAGCAGATGGATTGCGATGCCGCCGAACAGGGTCTGCACGCCAAACCAGCCGCAGGCGACAATGGCACGAATCAGCGCGGGAACGTTAGAACCAACGATGCCAAATGATGCGCGCAGCACGACCGGGCAGGGAATACCGTAACGGGTGCCAGGGTAGGCGTTCAGCGTAAGCGGTATCAGAACAATGAGGTTGGCGATAAATATAGTCCACAGCGCTTCGGTGACGGACAGGCCGAAATACGCGGTGAGCACGCCACCCAGAGTGTAGGTTGGCACACAGATCGCCATGCCCACCCACAAAGACGCGACATTCCAGCGATTCCAGGTGCGCTCCGCGACTTTTGTCGGCGCGATGTCTGCGTTGTAACGCGGGCTATCGAGCAGGTCCTGGCCGGCATCAAGCTCGAAGAACTCGCCGACGCTATTAACCCTGGTCTCGGTCGCCTGCATCGAGTCGTCAGCCCTCGATCAGGTCAAGATAGAGTTCGGGCCGACGATCGCGGAAAAACTGCCACGTGTTTCTGACCTCGCGAATCATGTCGAGATCGATCTCATGCACCAGCAACTCGTCCTCGCCGTAACTCGCCTGCGCTTCGATGGCGCCGCGGGGATTGACAATGTAACTGGAGCCGTAGAATTCGCCCATGTCACCCGCCCAGGGTTCTTCCTTGCCGATTCTGTTTATGGCACCGATGAAGACGCCATTGGCCGCCGCCGATGCCGGTTGTTCCAGTTCCCACAGGTACTTGCTTAAGCCCGCAACCGTCGCGGATGGATTGACGATATACTCCGCGCCGTTCAGGGCAAGCGCGCGCCAGCCTTCCGGGAAGTGCCGGTCATAGCAAATGTAAACGCCGAGTTTCAGGTAGGCCGTTTCGAATACCGGGTAGCCGAGATCGCCAGGCTTGAAGAAGAATTTTTCGTAGAAACCCGGGTCGACCTGGGGGATGTGGGTCTTACGATACTTGCCGAGGTAGGTGCCATCGGCATCGATCACCGCCGCCGTGTTGTAGTAGACGCCCGTCATTTCTTCCTCGTAGATCGGGACGACGATCACCATGTTGTGCTTCTTTGCGTATTCCTGCATGAGGCGCGTCGTGTGGCCGTCGGGAATCTTTTCAGCTGCCGCGTACCATTTCCTGTCCTGGCTTGGACAGAAGTAGGGCTGCGTGAATACTTCCTGGAAACAAAGAACCTGCACCCCCTGCTTGCCCGCGTCTTCGATATAGGGGATGTGGGCCTCGAGCATGACATCGCGAATTTCGTCGGGATGCTTGCTCGTATCTCCCTTGAACGCCATCTGGATTAGTCCGCACTTCACTTTTGCCATCAGGGGCCTCGCTTGGTCGTCATGTCGCCGCGGATGACGGCCAACATCGGATTAATTGATTTTGTTGCAAACATTCTAGCCGTAAGTTATCGATTATTCGAATGTTTTACCGAATACAGGCGCCCCACATGACGATTCGCCCGTCGTTCAGCACATGAATTTCGACGCGCCCGCCCGGCGTGGGTTTTCATAATCGTAAATCAGTCCATATGTTGGCAGAATCTGCGCTTCTGACGGTCATCGACGCTGAGTGAAACAATGCATGCCAAGAATTTCCACGCCGCTATTTTTCTCGTATTCGTCTGCGGATGCGCATCCCCCGGCAATGTAGGCGAACTTCGGAAACGAGACGGCGTTACGTTTCTTCATCTCAATGACACCTACCGGGTCGACGCTGTAGAGGAAGGGCGACGCGGTGGTTTCGGCCGCGTGGCGACGCTTGTCCGTGAACTGCGGGCAACAGGCCGCGATGTCAGGATTCTCCATGGCGGCGATTTTCTCTATCCATCGCTCGAGAGCCAGCTATGGAATGGTGAGCAGATGGTGGAAGCGATGAATTTTCTGGACGAACTTGCACCGATGTATGCCGTTCCAGGTAATCATGAATTTGACTCGCGAACACCTGATGTGGTCATCGCCCGGGTTCGCGAATCTCAATTCGACTGGCTGGGCGATAATCTCAAGCTCGCAACCGGCGAAGCGGATGTCGATCAAAGTATGCGCAGCGGATTTACCTTTACGACCGGGGACAGAACCGTCGGAATTTTTGCTGTGACCGTGCAACCCGAGCATGGTGGCAACTCGCGGGAATACACACCGTTCTCCGGAGGCTATATTGAAAATGCAGAGCGCGTGATACAGCAGTTTGAAGCTGACGGCGTTGACCTTATTATCGGGCTCACACACGTACACCTCGCCACCGACATCGAGATCGCGAAGTTAAAAAGGCGCCATCCGAAGTTCGAGTTCATCGTTGGCGGTCACGAGCACGAGGTTCAGCACGAAGTCGGTGATGCGGACAACGCGACGATCATGAAGGGTGCGTCCAATGCCAGGACGATCTGGCAGATCGATGTGGAGTTTACGGATGCTGGTCCGGAGTTTTCAGGGCGGATGATTGACGTCGATGAGACAATCGAGCTCGATCCGGAGTATCAGCTGATTGCAGACAAGTGGCGTGCGAGGCTGCTGGATTTAATTCCCTTCCTGCCGAGTCGCATTGGCGACGCGGCGGTGCCCCTGGACGGTCGCGAGGTCTCCGTCAGGTCTGGGGACAGCAATTGGGGCATGTTCATTGCGGATCAGATGCGCACAGCGTTTCGCAATCCACCCGCCGACCTGGCGTTCGTGAATGGGGGCACCTTGCGTATCGATGACTATATCGCCGAGGACATCACGTTCGAGGATATCGGCAGGACGTTCGGTTTTTCCTCCTACCTGCGCTACATGACGATGAAGGGTGGCGATTTTCGCCAGACGCTCGAGGCGGGCTATCGGGGCAATGGGCTGGGCAAAGGCTATTTTCCGCAAATTTCCGGCTTTCGTGTCTGTGTCGATCAGAACCGCCCCAATGGCCAGCGCATCGTGCAAATGCAGGTGCCAACAGACGACGGCTGGCGGGATATCGAAGCGGCCAAGGCCTATTCGGTCGTGGCGACAGACTATGTCTATCGCGGTGGCGATGGCTACGACTTCACGGCAGCGACCGACGTCTCGCGTCCAGGGTCAGAGCTTAAGTTCCTGGTGCTGGATGCCGTGATAAGGGCACAGGCGGCAGGCGAGAAAGTCGGCGAACCACTCAGCACCGATATGCAGCGGTTCTGGATATTGCCGAACGGCCGGGATCTCTGCTTCTAATGATGCCGGGTCAGGACCTGCCGGGTGAGTCAGTCAGGTAGCAGGCTTACTCCAGGGCGACATAGCCGGCTGTGGTGAAGCGTGGCAGGCAAACGCATTCGAAAATCAGGTCGTTTGCGCCGGTATTTTCAATGCGCTGGGAAATGTTCGGCAGGAATTGAAACAACGTCACCAGCCGTGACATCAAACCAGGGTCCGCCGTCGAGCTCCATTTTTCCGCAGCCGCTCCGAATGACGTACCACTCGTTTACATCCAGTTTATGGAGTTCCGTCCGAACACCGGGTTCGACCCGCGTTTCCGCCAGCGAGAAATCCGGGATCTCCGGCGTGTTGACGAGTTCGCGAATGAAGCAGCGCTCCCGATACCATGATTCCTTGTTGTCGCCGAATGACATTTTCGCGTCATGCATATTGACTATCCGTCCCGTGAGTCCTGACGATGACAATATCGTCGACGTCACCGCGCATGGCAAGCGTGCCGCCAGCCCATGCCGCTTCTGTCGTCAAGGCGCAAAACTTATTGCTGGCGGCGGTTTTGGGCCGGATCCAGATGTTAATATCGCCAGACTATGGCTACCAAACATATGAATGCTGCACCCGGCGATTTCGCTGGCACGGTGCTGATGCCGGGGGATCCACTTCGCGCCCAATATATCGCTGAGACCTATCTGGATGGTGCTCGTCGTGTCACCGATGTACGCAACATGTGGGGATTCACGGGCGAGTACAAAGGCATGCCCATATCCGTAATGGCGCACGGCATGGGCATCCCGTCGGTCTCTATATATGTCACCGAACTCATCACCGAATATGACGTAAAGCGCGTTATTCGGGTCGGCAGCTGCGGCACGACGCACCCGAAAGTAAAGCTCAGGGATGTGCTGATCGCCATGGGTGCCTCGACGGATTCGAATGTCAACAGGATGCGTTTCGGCGGCTATGACCTGGCGGCACTCGCCACATTCTCACTGGTACAGAACGCGGTACAAGCAGCCGCGGCTTTGGATGTCAGCTATCACGTTGGCAATCTCTTCTCGGCAGACTTGTTCTACACACCCGACCCGGACATGTTTGCGACGATGGCGAAATATGATGTGCTCGGTGTTGAAATGGAGGCGGCCGGAATATTTCCGATCGCAGCGGAACACGGTGCCGAGGCACTGGCGATATGCACCGTCAGTGACGATATCCTGACCGGAGAAGCCCTGACTTCCGATGAGCGCGCGACGACGTTCGACGAAATGATCAAGGTCGCGCTCGAAACCGCGCGCATGAGTGACTGACTAATGAGCGTCGTCGAACTCCCGCAGGAAACCCGCATGCCCGACCTTAGTCGGGTATCGATGGTCGATGAGGTCGGGGTCAAGGAACGTGCGGCGCGCTTTCAGACCCGCAGTATCAAGAAAGAATCAAAAATCGAAGCGCTGCACATGATTCTGTCGATGATTGATTTGACGACGCTCGAAGGCCAGGACACACCAGGCAAGGTTCGCCAGCTTTGCCAGAAGGCCATTCACCTGCACGATGCGATGCCGGACCTGCCACACGTCGCTGCAGTTTGTGTCTATCCGACGATGGTCGGCGAGGCCAGGAAAGCGCTTGGCAACCACGACATCAAGGTAGCGTCTGTCGCCACGGCATTTCCGAGCGGTATGGCGCCGCGCCAGATCAAACTCGAGGAAACCCGGATTGCCGTTGAAGACGGTGCGGATGAGATCGATATGGTCATATCGCGCGGGGCGTTCTTGCAGGGTGAATACAGTTTCGTATTCGATGAAATCGCGGCAGTTAAAGAGGCTTGCGGTGATGCGCACCTGAAGGTCATTCTCGAAACGGGAGAGCTGGGCACACTCGATCGGGTGCGTCGCGCCAGCGTACTGGCGATGCACGCCGGCGCGGACTTTATCAAGACGTCAACGGGCAAGATTCAACCGGCCGCAACCTTGCCGGTTACGTTGGTGATGCTGCAGGCGATTCGCGACTTCTACTACGAAACAGGCCGCATGATCGGCATGAAACCGGCTGGCGGAATCTCGAATGCAAAACTCGCAATTCATTACCTGGTTATGCTTCGCGAGACTCTGGGCAGTGCCTGGATGACGCCCGAATGGTATCGCTTTGGCGCCAGCTCGCTTGCCAACGATGTGTTGATGCAGCTGCAGAAACAGGCAAGCGGCGTTTATCAGTCAGCTGACTATTTTTCCAAGGACTAGCCTGGATATTTCATGAGATCAGAATCCACGAAACTCGCTTTTAACGACGGCTGGCAATACGCCCCCGCACCGGAAAGCACGGATCACATTCGAATTGACGAACAGTACGGTCTGTTTATCAATGGCGAATTTGTCGAGCCCGAAAGCGGCCGCTATTTTGAAACGATTAATCCGGCGACTGAACAGACCCTGAGCAGCGTGGCGCTGGCATCGGACGCGGATGTAGATCGCGCGGTCAGGGCCGCCCGCAAAGCCTACCATGGCGCCTGGTCGAAGATGTCGGCGGCGGATCGCGGCAAGTACCTCTTTCGCATTGCGCGGATTTTGCAGGAGCGCGCCCGCGAGTTTGCGACGATTGAATCGCTGGATGGCGGCAAGCCGATTCGTGAATCGCGTGATATCGACATTCCACTGGCAGCGGCACATTTTTTCTACTACGCCGGCTGGGCGGATAAGCTCGAATATGCGTTTCCGGGTCGCAGGCCGGTTTCGCTGGGAGTGGCCGGGCAGGTCATTCCCTGGAACTTCCCGTTGCTGATGGCCGCGTGGAAGATTGCGCCGGCGCTTGCCTGTGGCAACACGGTCGTCCTCAAACCCGCCGAGACGACACCGCTAACGGCCATGAAGCTCGCTGAAGTCATTCGTGACGCGGAATTACCGCCGGGTGTCGTCAACATCCTGACTGGCGCGGGTGAGACGGGCGCAGAAATCGTCAACCATCCGGACGTCAATAAAGTCGCGTTTACCGGATCGACCGAGGTCGGCAAGATCATCCAGCGCTCGCTTGCGGGGACGGACAAGAAATACACGCTGGAGCTCGGCGGCAAGGCAGCTAACATCATCTTCGCGGACGCAGCGATAGACGAGGCAGTCGAGGGTATCGTTAACGGCATCTTCTTCAACCAGGGCCACGTCTGCTGTGCCGGATCGCGCCTGTATGTGCAGGAGTCAGTAGCGGACGAGGTTGTGTATAAACTTCGGGACCGGATGGAAACCCTGATCGTGGGTGACCCGCTGGACAAGAACACCGATATCGGCGCGATCAACTCGGCCGCACAGCTCGAGACGATCGAGTCATACCTGAAAGTAGGGCAGGACGAGGGTGCGGAAATGTACCAGAGCGCTTGCAGCGTTCCGGATCAGGGCTATTGGTGTCGACCGACTATCTTCACCGGTGTGTCGCAGTCGAACCGCATCGTTCAGGAAGAAATTTTTGGCCCGGTTCTCGCTATCCAGACTTTCAGAACGCTCGAAGAGGGACTCATGAAGGCGAACAACACGCCGTATGGATTGTCGGGTGGTGTCTGGACAGATAAAGGCGCAAAGATCTTCAAGATGACGCAAAGCATTCGTGCAGGTGTTATCTGGGCGAACACGTTCAACAAGTTCGATCCGACGTCGCCCTTCGGCGGCTATAAAGAGAGCGGAGTCGGCAGGGAAGGTGGCCTGCATGGCCTGGGCGCCTACCTGAAACTGGAGGCATGACGATGGCCGGATCAACAGCAAGAGTTCCTGTCGCGAAGACCTATAAGATCTATATTGCCGGCAAGTTTCCGCGAACCGAGTCGGGGCGCTATTTCACGCTGAATGCGTCGGACGGCTCTGTCATCGCCAACATCTGTCGTGGGAGTCGCAAGGATTTTCGAAACTCCGTCGTGGCTGCTCGCAACGCCTTTGGAGGATGGTCCGCTGCCAGCGCCTATTTGCGCGGCCAGATTCTCTACCGCATCGCCGAGATGCTCGAGGGACGCAGTGACCAGTTCGTCGCCGAACTCACGTTGCAGGGTATTTCCAGGCGGAAAGCGAAAAAGGAAGTCGAGGCCTCGATCGACCGGCTTATTTATTACGCGGGCTGGTCCGACAAGTACCAGCAAATTTTCAGCGCGGTGAATCCGGTCAACTCGTCGCACTTCAATTTCTCCGTGCTCGAACCCACCGGCGTTGTCTCGGTTCTGGCGCCCGATGACTCATCGCTCCTGGGCCTTGTCTCGAATATCGCGCCCATCATTGTCGGCGGCAATACCTGTGTCGTCCTGGCATCTGAACAATTGCCCCTGTGTGCGATCAGTTTCGCCGAAGTGCTGCACGCGTCTGACGTTCCCGGCGGCGTCGTCAATATCCTGACGGGCTATCGTGAAGAACTCACGGATCAGTTTGCCTCGCATATGGATGTTAATGCTGTCGTTTTTTGTGACGGGGATTTGGAAGTCGCGAGGAACGTGCAGGAAAAGGCTGCGGACAACGTCAAGCGAGTGCTCTCGCGCTGCGATAATGACTGGACAAAAGACGCCGGGCAAAGTCCTTACCTGATCAGCGAAACGCAGGAAACGAAGACCACCTGGCACCCGATCGGGAGCTGAAATCGGGAAGCGCCCTGGTTTCCGGAGAGGCGCCGGTCCCGGTGGACCAGGTCGAGGAGATAGGTCAAAGGTTCGCCTGTCTTCGAGAGCGCGAAGTCAGGCGTTGCGGAATTTTTGACGACGATTAAACGCTGCCTTTGCTGGCCTCATATTCAGCAAATAGCCCGGGCTCAATGCGACCCCCAACCTGCTGAATAACACGGGTAGCGCAGTACGTGCCCAGTTCGGCGCAATCCCTGAGCGCTGCATCCTGCGTCAAACCGTAAAGGAATCCGGCCGTATACGCGTCACCGGCGCCGGTCGAATCAACAATCTTCATCACGGGCGTCGCGGGGTGCTCAAAAACATCCTGCCCCCACTTGATGACCGAGCCCTTCTCGGATCGCGTCATGGCGAACAGGTTGCTGTAATCCCGCAGCGCATCCATGGTTTCTTCATGGGAGCCCGTCAGCAACAAAGCCGCTACTTCGTCTTCATCCGCGACGACGATATCGACACCGTCTCGCACGGCGGCATGGAACGCATCGCGGTGTCGTTCAACACAGAACGAATCGGAAAGAGATAACGCAATTTTGCTGCCATTGGCTTTAGCGATCGCCATCGCCGCAGCCGCCAGTTGCGGCCCTTCGGCAATATCCCAGACATAGCCCTCAAGCAGAATAACCGCCGGGTTGCCTACAGTGCGCTCGGTGACGTCTGCGACGCCCAGTTCGGTGCAGGCGCCAAGATAGGTCTGCATCGTGCGTTGGCCATCTTCGTCGATCAGGACGTGACAACGTGCGGTTGGTGATCCGCCCGCGGCCGGCGCGAGACGCACGTCGACGCCGAGCGAGCGCATGTCATGCTGGAAGATCTCGCCGAGTTGGTCGTCTTTCACTTTCCCGATATAGGCGGCTGCGCCGCCGAGATTCGCGAATCCGGCAACCGTGTTCGCGACCGAGCCACCCGACATTTCCGTGGCAGGTCCCATCATGTCGTATATTTCGTGCGCACGTTCTTCGTCGATCAAAGTCATCGAGCCTTTCGGCGCGCCAATTTTATCGAGGAAAGCTTCATCAACATGTGCCAGAACATCGACAATGGCATTGCTGATGCCGAGAAGTTTGATTGAATCTTGCATAAGTAGGGCCCGGCCAAAAATCGCCGCATAGCCTACACCAAATCAGCGCTGATGCGCCCTTTAATCACATAAAGTGGCGATTCCGCCGGGCGGGCGGTATGGTAATTGCCGTTCTCCGCAGCTACCAGGGCGATAATAATGAGGCGAGCAGCCAGCTTCCTGATACCGATCACGCTGATAACGGCGTACTACGTGTTCTGGGCGGGCCTGATGGCCATTTTGTTGATGCGGTATCCGAAAATCACCGAGTTTTTTCCGATGGGTGGCCTGGGCGAACTCGCGGCACAGCAAAACAGCGATAGCTTTGAACCGATCTATTCCAATGCGATCGAAACCGTGCTCGCGCCATATGGTCCCGTGAAGCTTGCGTGCGCGAGCATCGGCGCCGGCATATTGGTGATCCCGGTGTCCTGGGTGTATTTCATCACCAGTCGCACTAAAGAAGTTGACCAGTCATTCGTGCAGACCATCATCATCATGCCAATTGTCGTTACCGGCATTTCGACAATCGTTCTCAATAGCCTGGCGCTCGCCTTCAGCCTGGCTGGAATCGTGGCTGCCGTTCGATTTCGATTCACACTCGACCAGCCGTCGCATGCGATGTACATATTTGTTGCGATCAGCCTTGGGCTAAGTGCGGGCATTGGCGCCCTCGGAGTTACCGCAGTCATCTCGGCTGCATTCGTCTATACCAACCTGATCATCTGGAAGCTGGAGTACGGAAAAGTGCTCTCTGGTCCTTTCTTTTCAATGCTGACGCGGCGAGATCGAACGGACGATGATTATTAGGAAGCATCGTTGGGTCTGTGCGCCTTGCCTTATTCTGGTCGTCGCTTGCCACCCTGGACAGCCCGCTAATTCCCAATCGACGCAGGCTGACGGTGTCGTCCGCTGGAATTTACCGGCCAGGCTGCGGGAAATATCCGGGCTTGCGTTAACGTCTGACCAGCGACTCCTCGCCGTTGCTGATGAAGAGGCCATCGTCTACGAATACGACTATGATGCAGGGCGCCTGGTCAAGGCGTTTGCGCTGGGTGAGCCGACGGTGCGGGATGACTTCGAGGGTATTGCGGTACTCAAGGACACAGTCTGGTTGATGAACAGCAAAGGCGATCTCTACTCGGCAAATGAGGGCGATGACGGTGAACGGGTCGAGTATGAGAAACACAAATTCGAGTTCAAGGATGATTGCGAACTTGAAGGCCTCGCAGCTGACGAGGGCCGGGATACCTTAATTCTTGTCTGCAAAGATGCCAAAAAAAAGAAGGACCGGCTGATTTTTGAATGGTCGACGGATGCTGGTCGCCGAAAGCTCAGGCTGCCTGAAGCGGAGATCGCAGCCAGCCTTGGCACAAATCGCGTGCACCCGTCCGGCATTGAGGTGGATCCGGAGACGGGCAATCTGCTCCTGGTTGCAGCCAGGGAAAACGCAGTTTTTGCGCTATCGAGCGACGGCGACTTCCTGGGCGTTATAATGAAACTCGACAAAGATCGCCATCGACAAGCGGAAGGTATAACGATCACGGATGACGGCCGATTATTAATAGCAGACGAGGCGGGCAATGGGTCGGCAACGCTGGCAATTTATCCTTCGTATCGAGACCGTGCGGACAACTGATGTGTTGCTGACAGGGAACAAAGTGTTTTGAATGACTTGGGCGTAAGCGCGGGGAGAAGACTGGTCTATGTGCATGGCCGCGACTTCAAGCCCTGCAAGGAAGATAGTTTTGACCTGAGCGTTGCTGCATTGACGGCAGGCATTGAGCGGGACTACCCCGAATGTGCCGAACAGTTTCGTGCGCTCTACAAGCATTTCGCATACTACGGTGACTTGACGGGCGACTTCCTGACTAGCCAGGGGCAGCGTTACGATGAAGCACTGGATGTCGGGGATCGACGCAATGCCCTGATCAACCTCAAGTCGATTGCCAAGCAGAAGAATTTCGGTGTCAGTCGCTACGACCGGCTTCCCGGCAAGTCAGCAATCACCGAATTTGCCGCCGATGTGATCGCCCCGGTTCTTGGTCGAATCGGGCTCTCCAAAACGTTGCTGGCCAAGGTTGGTATCGATCTTGCTGAATACTGGAATCCGAATAGTGATTACGGCGAGCAAGTGAGAGCGCGCGTTCGCGAGGCTATTTGTGCGGCTTTTGAGGCCAAAGACACGTTCATACTGATCAGTCATGGAACCGGATGCCTGGTTGTCTACGATGTGCTCTGGGAGCTGTCACACGGCGAGCAATTTGCTGCTGCGTACAAAGACTGCAAAGTCGATTTGTGGCTGACGCTGGGCGCGCCTCTTGGTGACACCATGGTGCAAAAAAGGATTTTTGGCGCGAAAAAGAAGGGTGTCGAACGTTATCCGACCAACGTTGTTTCCTGGCACAACGTTTCGGCTGAAGATGATTTCGTGAGTCACGACAATACCCTGGCGGATGACTTCAAGCCGATGCTGACGCAACATCAGGTCAGCTGTATCAGGGACTATCGAATTTACAATATGGCCGTCCGTTACGGAAAATCCAACCCGCATAGCTCGCTCGGTTATTTAATTCATCCGCGAACAGCCCAGGTTGTGTGCGAATGGTTGCGCCAGGCTGCGGTTGAGCCGCTGCCTAAGAGCATCCTTTGATCAGTTTTTTCTGTATCGTTTTCTCGTTAGAAACATCTTCAAAAAAGCCGTCGAGGTAGCGGGTGACCTGTTTTCGGCTTCTATCATCGAGATCCGTCAGTTCGTCCACGAGCGCATTAATCTCTGCCTGCCTGGATTGAATGTAGGCAATCGTCTCGGGTAGCCGGTCGTTATTGCTGCACCGGCCGCGATACTTTCGTATCGTGACGCTACGCAGCTTAAATTTCGGGTGCGGCTCCGCGTAGGGTGCATTCACCAGCCCTGAAAAATCCAGGTCATAGGGAATGGGAGTGATGGAGCGGCCGTCCGAAAAAGGCACGGAATTGTGACAACAGTTGTCGTCGTTCGGGCCTGCAATCAGGGAGAAGTCGGTGTTGCCAATCAGATACTGGTACACATTGATGAGGTTGCTGTACTGGGCGTCCAGGTCAGAATATTTGAGAGACTTGATGTCCAGTTCATTCAGTGAGTGTCGTTTGCCGACATCGTCAGCATCTTCGATGACAAAGCCGTACTTGATCATCGGGTCGCCGTCACTTTCGGTGTCGACATAGGTGATTTTCAACAGGCGTGGACTGAAACTCTTCTCCGTCAGGGTCTGCAATATGCGATAGGCCAGGTACTCCCGCAGCACATATTGCTCATGGCTACCGCTGTTCTTGCAATGCGTAATGAGCTTGAGTTTGTCCTGGCCCTTCAGGAGGGTTCCCTTGACCTGTCCTGAACGGAAATTGAGTCGTACCGGTGGGAAAGAGCAGGTTTTTTTCTGGCGACGATAGCGGCCGCGCGCACGGAACTTCAGATCGAATGTCTTCGTTTCGCCGACCTCATCCGTGTACCTTAATTTCCCATCCAGATAGTCGACATCCGAGCGCTCTTTTTGTAGTGTCGTGAGAGGCCCTTCAATGGTCACCTGCAGCGTTTCATGGCTGTCAAACAGCCCCTGTGAATTTGCGCCCGATGAAATAGTAAGGAACACCAGCGCTGATACGCAGGTCCAAAAGTTATTGTATGAGCATTTCATTATTCGCATGGCTCCCCGGCGCGGACATGTGAGTGCTGGAATATTAGCATGACGACATAGTCGAATAGGTCGTCTAAACTCGGTATTGGAACCGCTGGATACGGGAGAAACAGATAATGACGCGACGTCACGGTGCACTTCAGATTGCGGCCTGCCTGCTGTTGCCGCTCGTGATATCGGCTTGTGCGCTGGCGGATCAGTATCGATGGACAGATGTCGATCGCATCGTCGCAGTCAGCGATCCGCACGGCGCCTACGATGCGCTCGTTGAAACGCTCAATAATGCCAGCGTCATCGATGACGCCCTGAACTGGTCCGGCGGCACGACGCACCTCGTCATCACCGGCGACCTGATGGACCGCGGTCCCGATTCCCGCAAAATCATGGATCTCGTCATGCGTCTTGAATCAGAGGCGCCGGAGCAGGGCGGGATGGTGCACCTGACGCTGGGTAACCACGAAGTGATGAATCTTGTCGGGGATTTGCGCTACGTCTCCCGCGGGGAATACGCGGCATTCGCGAGTGAGGAAACGGCGGAGGAACGGGAGCGCTGGTTTCAGCGGTACCGGGCGGCAAACGCGATTGACTCACTGATAGCGGCAGATGATTCGACCCTGCGCGCGGAATTCGACAAGATCCGCCCGCCTGGATTCTTCGCCCACCGACAGGCCTTTTCCAGCGAAGGAAAGTACGGTCGCTGGCTATTGCAGAAACCATTGCTGGTTGTCGTCAATGAGACCGCTTTCGTTCACGGTGGGCTGCCGCCATTGGTAGCAGAGCTCGGTCTCGACAAACTCAACGATGAGCTGCGCGCAGAGGTAGTCAACTACGTTCGTCAGCTTGATGTTCTGATTCAGGCCGGCCTGATCGATCCGGCGTCCAGCTTCTATGACCACGACGACCTGGCAGAAGTACTGGCAACAGACACGACGCTGTCGCCGGAAGTACACAATGCGCTGCAATCGGTGATCGAACTCAACGGAGCCAGGGTACACGACTCGATTAGTCCCTTGTGGTATCGCGGCACGGTCGGCTGCAGCGCGCTCGAAGAAGGCGATGTGCTCGCAGAATCACTGGCGGCGATTGGCGCGCAGCGCGTTGTCATCGGGCACACGCCAACGGTAACTCGACGGGTCCTGCAAAAATTCGAAGGCCAGGTAATCGAAATTGACACCGGGATGCTGAGTTCCGCCTACCAGGGATCCGGCAATGCACTCATTATTGCGGGCGACAAGCTGTCAGTGGTAAACGAATCAAATTCCGGCGCAGAGATGCCCGTGCCGCATCCTCGTCGCGTCGGCGCTCGCGACGACGCACTGAGTGCGGAGACGCTGGAAACGCTACTGGCGACCGCAGACATCACGTCTACCCGAACGGATGAAACGGGCAGGACAATTGTGGAACTCGGAACGGGCGACCAGGCTGTGAGCGCGCTGTTTCTCAAAGCCCGATCGAAACGCGTGAATACAGAGCTGGCGGCTTACCGGCTCGACCAGCTACTGGGACTCGACATGGTGCCGGTTACAGTTGCCCGCGAGGTCGACGGCGAGCGTGGCTCCCTGCAGTTCCTGCCAAAAAATTCACGAGACGAGGCCTACCGGTCCGCGGGCGGTCAGGGTGGTGGCGCATGGTGTCCGCTGCAACGCCAGTGGAATTCGATGTATGTCTTCGATGCGCTGGTCTACAACGAGGGGCGGTTGCCTGGCAACATGAACTACAGTCCTTCAAGCTGGCAGCTCCTGTTGATGGGACATTCGAATGCATTTGGCACCAAGCGTGATCGGCCCAAATACCTGGCGAACATCGAGCTGCAGCTGACCGGGACCTGGATCGAGGCGCTGTCATCACTGACAGATGCCGAACTGACGGAGAACCTCGCCGACGTGCTGGACAAGCGGCGCCTGGCGGCGCTGGGCAAACGCAGGGATCTGCTGCTGAGTGAATTGACTGCCGCGCCGTGACCGGCCGGCGACCGCAGAGACTAGTTAACGACGGCGACGCACTCGATTTCGACGCGAGCATCGATGGCCAAACCGTTCGCACCCAGTGCGCTGCGTGCGGGTGGCGTATCAAAGAAGGTGACATACACCTCGTTCATCGCGCCCCACTCGCTCATGTCGGCCAGGAAAATCGTGCACTTGACCACGCGATCCATTGACGAACCAAAGGTCTCGAGTTCGTCGCGGATGATTTCCATGGCCCGACGAGTCTCCGCGGCAATGCCGCCGGGCATTGGCCTGAGAGTTGCTGCATCAGGATCAGTGCCGATTACGCCCGACAGGTAGAGCATATTGTCAACCCGAACCGCCGCCGAGAAGGGCAGGTTCTGACCCTCGTACATAGGCATCTGCAGATATTCGAGTTCGGCCGGCGCGGAGCCGGTTGCCACCGTCTGGCAACCGCCCAGTGCAGCCGATCCCAGGATCGCGCCAAGCGCGATTACAACGTTCCTGATCATGTTATCTGTCTCAGACCTCGTTGTTTCTTGCCGCCGCCATGATGTGCTCAGAGGCGCGGAACGCGAGCGCCTTGATCGTCATCGTTGGCTGCCCGCGACCGGAAGTCACCATGCTTGAGCCGTCACACATAAACAGGTTCTTCACGTCGTGGGAACGATGATATTTGTCCACTACCGACGTCGCCGGGTCGTCGCCCATGCGACACGTGCCCAGCAAATGCGCTCCGCCGGACTGGTACCCGTACGGCAGTTTCCACACGTGCTCCGCGCCGGCCGCTTCCGCTATTTCCGCCGCACGATCCTGCAGGAAGCCGGCGATGGACAGGTCGTCGTCGTGATCGCGGTAGGTGACGCGCAGCGAAGGCCGGCCCCACCTGTCCTTGTGGGTCGGGTCAATTGTTACGTTGTTTCGATCCTGGGCGATCGATGTTGCGCCGCAAAACAGGTACATGCTGCGAGTAAAGTCGTGCTCGAGATTCTCCTTGAAAGCGGCGCCCCACGTTGGCCCGCCTGGCCGTGCGCCGATCATGGAAAACTGGAATGGCACGGCGGCAGCGAACGGGCGCGCGTCGATGCCGCCGCCCCCATAGAAACCGCGCTTTGGGTCCGCTGCGTAGAAGTCGTGGACAATGCGCGATACCTGCACACCCTTATAGTCGTTAAGCGGGTGTTCAAAAATGCTGCGCACATTTGCATGACTGTTGAACATCAGGTTACGACCGACAAACCCGCTCGAATTTGCAAGGCCGTCGGGATGCCGCGCGCTCGCCGAATTCAATAGCAGGCGCGGCGTTTCGGCGCCGTTGGCCGAGACGATGACCGCATTCGCTTTTTGCGATCGCTCGTTGCCATCCGGGTCGTAATAAAAGACCTCGTCGGCACGACCCGCATCGTTGGTACCGATCCGGAAGACCGCGCACTCCGCGCGAATCTCGCAATTGCCGCTGGCGATCGCATCCGGGATCATTGCAGCCAATGTCGACGACTTCGCGTTCACTTCACAGCCAAAGCCCATGCAAAAACCGCAGTTGATGCATGCCGGCCGACCATTAAGAGGCTTGGACAGGATCGCGTGAGGTTCGGGCTGGGCATTCAGGCCCAGTTTTTTTGCGCCGCGTTCCATCAGGACGCCCGACGACTTTATGGGAAACGGCGGCACCGGAAATGGCTTCGATCGAAACGAATCATTCGGGCCGGGCGCCCCCGAGATTCCGATTTCCCAGTCGACGCGTGTGTAATAGGGCTCAAGCTCTGCGTAGCTTATGGGCCAGTCCGCGAAATTGGTGCCGCTGATCGGCCCGAGCAGGCTGCGTTCTTTGAAATCCAGCTCGCGCAGGCGCCAGAAATTGCCGGTGTAGTGCACGCTGCTGCCGCCAACAGTCTGGGCATAGAATGCCGGTCCCCTCTGTGAGGGCGGCTGTGCCACTTCCGTGTCGTCGTGTCGGAATGTCTGCTGGTGATTTCGATTGTCACCGCCGGTGAGCTCTCCAAAAACGGAAATAGCCAGGGAGTCATGCGTGAAATCTTCCGCCGTGCGGAAGGGTCCCTGTTCGAGGACGACGACCTTGAATCCATTGACCGACAATTCCTTGGCGATGATGCCGCCGGCGGAGCCGGATCCAATGATGACGAAATCCACGGCTTCGTCGAGCGGGTAAGTCACCTGGTTTTCAATTGCCATCTTGCTGTGCTCCCTGCGATTCCGCCGTATATTCGGTGTCGTAATGTCCGAACGGATGTACCCAAGCGTGTGGCGGGCCATCCATTCCGACCAGCTTCCAGCCGATGTTGTCGCGATTACCGCCGTACATTGACATGCCAAATACGCCGGCCATCGTCATGAAGCGCGCGCCCTGGAAAAACGGTGTTCGTTCGACGGACTTGAGATACTCGTCCTGGTCGGCCGCATCGAGATCCGAAAACAACTCGGCGCCGGGATACGCGGCAGCGACGCCGGACTGAAACCCGCCCAACATGCCGCGGGCAGGTTCCTTCATGGTGGCAAAAAACGAGCCGAATGCCTTGTCGAAAAAGTAGACCGCACCGGCTTCAGTCGCGCCGGGTGTGTCTGTCGTTGGCAATATTCGAGCCGCTATGGCAATAATCTCGCGTGCCTCGGCGCTGGTCAGGTTTTCATACGCCGCGACTTCTTCCTTTGCCGTGCATGCGGCCTGTGAGACAGCAACAAACGCGGGAATTCCGGCGCGCAACATAATGCGGCCTGCAATTGTCCCGGATCCCTGCATAAACAGGCGGCGAGTCAGTGCTTCACTGCTCATGGAATTACTCCCTCATCCTTTGGATTGACCCTGATTCAGTCGGCAAAAGTAGCATAGTCACCCGGCCCTCGCCCGCACGGTGATTCGGGCAGCAAGTTGTGCCCGCAACAAGAGTCGTTCGGTTCCTCTAATTTGCTGATATTATTTGACTTTAGCCATCGGATCGTTGCATGGGAAAGCTGACCACACATGTGCTGGATACGGCATCCGGTAAACCCGGATCGGGCGTGCGGATCAGGCTTTATGCGTTGGCCGATGGTCGCGAGTTGCTGACCAGCGCGATCACCAACGACGATGGCCGCACCGATGTGCCGCTGCTCGATGCAGAGACATTTCAGGCCGGCACATACGAGCTGGAATTTTCCATCGGCGAGTACTTTCATGAAACGGGTACACGGCAGGGTGATCCTCCCTTTCTGGATGACGTCGTCATTCGTGTCACGCTTTCCGGCGACGAGCACTATCACGTTCCGTTGCTGGCTTCGCCGTGGAGCTATTCGACCTATCGCGGCAGTTGACGTGGCCACTGCGGATTCGGGCAATCAGGAAGCCAGGCGCAACGTGCGTTTCGTGCTCGATGGTGATGTCATCGAGATTAGAGACGCGAACCCCACGCGCACCGTATTGCAGTATCTGCGCGAAGACCTGAAGCGGACCGGCACCAAGGAAGGCTGCGCGGAAGGCGACTGCGGCGCGTGTACCGTCGTCGTCGCGGATGTGGACGAATCCGGTCACCGCCTGCAGGCGCGCGCGATCAATTCCTGCATCCAGTTCTTGCCGACGCTCGATGGCAAGGAACTTCTGACGGTGGAAAGTCTCGCCGGCGCCGACAATGTTCTACATCCGGCACAAAAAGCAATGATCGAATTCCACGGTTCCCAGTGCGGATTCTGCACACCCGGATTCGTGATGTCGCTGTTCGCACTTTTCAAGAACAATCCGGACCCCGGTCGCCGGGAAGTCGACGAAGCACTGGCGGGCAATCTGTGTCGCTGCACCGGTTATAACCCTATCGTTGCTGCGGCCCGGCAAATGTACAAGGAAACATCGAACGGCAACGACTGGCGCTATCAACCAGTCGGCGATCCGGCATGCGAAGACGAAAAACGACGTGTGGCCAAACTTGACGCAATCAGGCGTGAAGGTCCGTTGCATATATCGGGCGATGGCCGGCATTTTTTTGCGCCGGGTACTGTCGACGAACTGTCCGAGCTGTTGTTGAGCAACCCGTCGGCCACGATCCTGGCGGGCGGCACTGATGTAGGGCTATGGGTTACAAAACAGCACCGGACGCTCGATACAGTCATCTATGTTGGTGACGTTGCCGAACTTCGTCGTGCCACAGTCACCGATACGCACCTGGATATCGGCTCGGCGGTCACGCTGACGGATGCGATGCCGCTGATCCTGGAACGCTATCCTTCGCTGTCGGAACTGTTTCTCCGATTCGCGTCACCCCCTATCCGCAACGCCGGAACGCTGGGAGGAAATATCGCCAACGGTTCGCCCATCGGTGACTCGATGCCGGCGCTGCTGGCGCTGCAAACGCAGCTGGTACTGCGAAAAGGCCCTGCGACCAGGACCTTGCCGTTAGCGGATTTCTATCTTTCCTATCAGGAAACCGCGTTGACCAAGGGAGAGTTCGTTGAGCGAATTCTCATACCATTGCCAACCGATGGTATGCGCGTAGAGAGTTATAAGATATCCAAACGGTTCGACCAGGACATATCGGCAGTTTGCGCTGCTTTCAGTCTGAAGCTCGAGAATAATCACGTTGCGGAATTCGTCGCCGCGTTTGGCGGGATGGCGGCGGTTCCTGCCCGGGCGATTAATTGTGAGCGAGCGCTCGTCGGTCGTGAGTGGAATAGCGATTCGATTGCTGCAGCAATGGTCATGCTGGATGACGATTTCACACCGCTTTCGGACATGCGTGCGTCGGCCGGGTATCGTCGCCAGGTCAGCAAGAATCTCCTGCAGCGATTCTTCCGCGACACCAGTAATTCCGGATCGCCGGGCGTTTACCATTATGGGCGTTAAAACACGCCAAATGGGCGCTGCACCACGCCGAATGGGCGCTGCACCACGCCAAATTCGCGGCGCCGTCGGTGAGTCCGTTCCGCACGATAGTAGCCGCCTGCATGTAACCGGCCATGCTACTTACACGGACGACATTCCGGAACCGCAGGAAATCCTGCACCTGGCGGTTGGCATGAGTTCGAATCCGCATGCCAAAATCCGTAATCTCGACCTGTCCGCCGTGCTGTCGGCGCCCGGCGTGGTAGCGGTGATGACCGCGGCCGACATCCCGGGAAGCAATAACTGTGGTCCGGTGCTGGACGACGATCCGATACTTGCCCCGGGGCTCGTCCAGTATGCCGGGCAGGCCATTTTCGCTGTGGCCGCGATAACGATTGACCAGGCCCGCAAGGCCGCGCGCCTGGCGATCGTCGACTACGAGTCGCTGCCGCCCGTCCTGGATATTCGCCAGGCCGTCGCGAGCGAGTCGTTTGTGCTGCCGACCGAAAAAATCGTGCGTGGAGACAGCGGCGGCGCAATTGCGCGTGCGCAGCACCGGCTCTCGGGGAGCGTCGACCTGGGTGGCCAGGATCAGTTCTACCTCGAGGGCCAGGTGGCGCTCGCGATGCCGAAAGAAGATGGCGATATCTTCATCTACAGCTCGACCCAGCATCCGGGTGAAGTGCAGCACCTGGTCGCGCAAGCGATCGGCAAGCAGTCGAAGGACGTGGTTGTCGAGTGTCGTCGCATGGGCGGGGCGTTCGGCGGCAAGGAAAGCCAGGCGGCCCTGATCGCCTGCATCGCCGCGCTGATGACGACGAAAACAGGCAAGGCGTGCAAGCTTCGGCTCGATCGTGACGTTGACATGCTCATGACCGGCAAGCGCCACGATTTCGCCATCGACTATAAAGTTGGCTTTGACGCCAGCGGGCGCATCGCGGGCATCGAATTCATGTTTGCTTCCCGCTGTGGCATGTCTGCCGATCTTTCCGGCGCGATTAACGACCGCACCATGTTTCATTGCGACAACGCCTATTTCCTCGAGAACATCACGATTGTTTCGCACCGTTGCAAGACCAACACTGTGTCCAATACCGCTTTCCGCGGATTTGGAGGCCCACAGGGAATGTTTGGAATCGAGATAGTGGTCGACGAAATCGCACGATTCCTGGAAATTGATGCGCTCGAAGTTCGCCGGCGAAATTTCTATGGCATCGGTACGAGAGACGTTACGCAATACCAGCAGAAGATCGAGGACAATGTCATTCACGACATCGTTGATTCACTGGTGGAAACGTCCGCCTACGAAAGTCGTGTTGCGGAGATAAGAAAGTTCAACGATGCGAACGACGTGCTTAAGAAGGGCATCGCACTGACGCCCGTGAAATTCGGTATTTCGTTTACCGCAACGCACCTCAATCAGGCAGGCGCGCTGTTGCATGTCTACACGGACGGGACGGTACACTTGAATCATGGCGGCACGGAAATGGGCCAGGGTTTGTTTACGAAGGTGGCCCAGGTCGTTGCAGAGGAACTGCAAATCGATATCGGGCAGATAAAGATTACGGCATCGGATACCAGTAAAGTGCCCAATGCCTCGGCAACCGCGGCCTCGAGCGGCGCCGACATGAATGGCATGGCGGCGCAGGCGGCAGCCCGCAAGATCAAGGGGAGGCTGATCGAGTTTGCAGCGGCGCATTTTTCGGTGCCCGAGCAGGATATCGAATTCTCGAACAACCAGCTCCGTGCCGGAGACAACGTCGTCTCCTTCGCCGAGCTCGCGCATTTGGCGTGGTTCGCGCGCGTATCACTATCCGCCACCGGATATTATCGAACACCGCGGATCAATTACGATCGCGCGACCTTTAGCGGCAGGCCTTTTTTCTATTTCGCTTATGGTGCCGCCGTGGCAGAAGTCATTATTGATACGCTGACTGGAGAGAATCGCCTGCTGCGTGTAGACATCCTGCATGACTGCGGCAGGTCTTTGAATCCGGCCATCGATATGGGGCAGATCGAAGGTGGGTTTGTGCAGGGTGCGGGGTGGCTGACCTCGGAACAACTATGGTGGAATGAGGCGGGGGAACTCAAAACGCACGCGCCATCGACTTATAAAATTCCAACCAGCTCCGACGTTCCTGCAGAGTTCAACGTCCGGATGTTTGCTTCTCCGAATCCGGAGAAGACGATCTATCGCTCCAAAGCGGTTGGCGAACCTCCGCTGATGCTCAGCCTGTCCGTATTTCATGCCCTACGCGACGCGGTGGCCAGCGTTTCCGACTATAGAATCCGTCCACAGCTGCATGCGCCGGCAACACCGGAGGCCGTATTGACTGCAGTGATGGCACAACAAGCCAATGCGTAGCTGGATTCCGGAGCTGCTCTCGCTCGAGCAGGCAAAAACGCCAGCCGTTTTGCTGGCGGTCGTGTCGGTTCGCGGCTCGGCGCCACGGGAAGTGGGTGCCAGGATGATCGTCACCGGAACCCAGACCATCGGTACTATCGGCGGCGGGCAGTTGGAGTATCAGTGCGTTCAGCTCGCCTGCGAACAGCTGCGTGATGTGCACACAGAGTTCAATCGCAGGACACGGCGATTCGCGCTCGGCGCCAACTGCGGCCAGTGCTGTGGCGGCGTGGTTGAAGTCATGTTCGAGCCACTGGACGTATCGGGTAGCGACTGGTTGCATGCATTGGGTGGATACCATGCGGGCAGGCAGCCCGTCGTGTTGGCGACTCGCCTGAGTGGTTCGCCGCGAAAATTTCTGATTACGACCGCCGACCATGAGGGCTTCCCGGCAGAGGCGGTGTGTCCCGAAGAGCTGATTTTGGCCGCCCGTGCAAACCTCGCGTCGCACACTGGCGCGCAGGTTGCTGGTGATTATCTGCTGGAGCCCGTGTGTGAAAGTGAGTTTCAAATTGCAATATTCGGTGCGGGACATGTGGGGGCAGCGACCGTTGATGCTCTGCACAGACTGGACTGCGGCATTCGCTGGATTGATTCCCGCAGAAATATTTTTCCGGCGACGACGCCTGACAACGTCACCGTCGTCGAGAGCAGCGATCCCGCGCGCGAAGTTGCAGCGATGCCGGACGGGTCGTATTTCCTTGTCATGACACATAGCCACGCGCTCGACCATGAGATATGCGAGCGGGTATTGCAGCGCCGGGATTTTGCTTATTGTGGTCTTATTGGCAGCGCTACAAAACGCAGGAGATTTGAGCGCCTTATGCGCAAGCAAGGACTATCGCCACATTTACTCGAGCGCCTGGTTTGCCCTATTGGTGTCGCCGGTATCACTGGTAAGAAGCCGGTCGAGATAGCGATCTCGGTCAGCGCGGAATTGCTGCAGGCGAGGGATGCTCGTGCAATGACAGAAGCATCCGAACCCTTCTGCCGCGAAGTACGCGCCTGATGGAAGCGTATATCGTCGAATGGCTCAATCTCCTGGGTCGCTGGGTGCATTTCATTACCGGGATCGCCTGGATTGGCTCCTCCTTCTACTTCATTTGGCTCGACAACCATCTCGAGGCGCCAAAGGAAAAGGCGGACGACGACAAGGGCGTCGGCGGCGAGCTCTGGTCCGTGCATGGCGGCGGCTTTTATCACGCGCAAAAGTACAGGGTTGCTCCACAGGTCTTGCCGGAAACACTGCACTGGTTCAAATGGGAGGCCTATACCACCTGGATCACCGGTATGTTTTTGCTGGCGCTGGTCTACTGGTACGGCGCAGAGGTCTATCTCATCGATCGTACGGTCGCAGACCTGAGTCCCGGCCTTGCCGTTGGCATCGCCATTGCGATACTCGTCGGTGGCTGGATCGTCTATGACCTGATGTGCAGATCGCCGCTCGGTCGTAACGCAACCGTGTTCGCCGTGGTCCTGTTTGCAATGACGGCATTCCTCGCCTGGGGTCTGTGCCAGCTTTTCAGCGGTCGCGGTGCCTACATACATTTCGGCGCGGTGCTTGGCACGATAATGGTCGCGAACGTGTTGATGATCATCATTCCGGGTCAGCGACGCATGGTTGCCGCGTTCGGAAATAATGAAGAGCCGGATCCCGAAGACGGCATTCGGGCCAAGCAGCGCTCGGTACATAACACCTACTTCACTTTGCCAGTGCTGTTCGTGATGACCAGTAACCACTATGCGATGACCTACAGTCATCAGTACAACTGGCTGGTACTCATCGCAATAACACTGGTCGGCGCCTTGATACGCGTATATTTCGTCGCGCGTCACAGTGGTAAGGCGTCGCCAATTCCAATCATTGTTGCCGCCTTGCTAATACTAGGTGTTGCTGCTGCGATTGCGCCAGCGTCGCGGGCGACGACAGTCGAAAGGGTCAGTCTCGCCACGGTACGACCGGTCATCGAGACACGCTGTACTATCTGCCACTCCTCGGCGCCAACGCACCCGGCGTTCCCTGCCGCACCGGGCGGCGTAATGCTGGATACCGATGAACAAATATTGGCGGAAGCGGCGCGAATCCATCAACAGACCGTCGTCTTGCAGGTCATGCCAATCGGCAACCTGACGCAGATGAGCGACGCTGAACGAGCCCTGGTCGATGCCTGGTACAGGTCAGCCAATGACTGATCGCGAGCCCCAATCGAACGAAGATATTGAAACATTCGTCAAACGTTACGGCGGCATTTACGAGCACTCGGACTGGGTTGCCAGGGAATCGTTCGACGATGCGATCGATGCAGAGGACACGGATGAGCTGGCGGTGCTGTTTGCGGAGTGCGTGGATAATGCATCGCGCGATCGCCGGCTCGCACTCATTTGCGCCCATCCGGACCTCGCCGGGCGGGCGGCCATCGCCGGCGAACTCACGATCGAGTCGAATTCCGAGCAGGCGAGCGCGGGCATAGATCAATGCACGCCGGAGGAGTTCGCGAGATTTCAGGACCTGAATGACCGTTACAAGGATAAATTCGGTTTCCCGTTCGTGATGGCGGTACGTAACAGCGACCGCAAGGCGATACTGTCAGCCTTCGCGGCGCGCCTGCAGAATACGCCCGAGGGTGAATTCGAACGTGCGATTGCCGAGATTCACAAGATCGCGTCCATGAGACTCGAGTCCGCAGGAGACAAATGAATAACGAAAACCCTTTTCACCAGTGGATACGCCTCGAGCAGCCCCGCCTGGGTACCCGGGTTGTCTACGCGACGGACGATTTTTTCGGCGCCAAGGAAAGACTGATTGACGCCCCGGACCCTGTCTGGATTGAAGACAAATACGATGACCACGGAAAATGGATGGACGGTTGGGAGTCTCGCCGAAAACGGTCCGAGGGTAATGACTTTTGCATCGTGCGGCTCGGCATTCCGGGCGTGCTACACGGGTTCGATATTGATACCCGTTACTTCACCGGCAACTTCCCGCCCGCCGCATCAATCGATGCCTGCAGCACTGACCAGGATGTACCGGGAGACGATGTCGTCTGGCGTAACTTCCTGCCGCGCCAGGATCTGGCCGGGGATGCACACAACCATTTCGCGGTCGACGATGGCGAAACGGTTACTCACTTGCGTTTGAATATATTCCCCGACGGTGGCGTGGCTCGGCTGCGCATTTACGGCGAAGTCAGGCCGGATCCGGACCTGTTCACAACTACCGAGCCTGTAGACCTGATCGGGATGCAGTACGGGGGGCGGGCATTATGCTGCAGTGACGAACACTACGGCAGCATGCACAACCTGAATCTTCCGGATACTGGCACACACATGGGTGACGGCTGGGAGACGGCAAGAAGACGCGGGCCCGGGAACGACTGGGTGGTCTTCGAGCTAGGCAAGCCCGGCACTATCGAGGAAATCGAGATCGATACCGCGTATTTTAAGGGCAACTATCCTGATCGCGCCGAAGTGCGTGGAGCCATGGTACCTGACGGCGTCGATATCGGGTCATCGAGTGAAGGCTGGGTGGTTGTCTTGCCCGAAAGCAAGCTCGAGATGGACAAGGCGCACGTCTTTGCGGACGAATTGCGCGACGCTGGACCGGTTTCGCACATAAGACTCAACATTTTTCCTGACGGCGGCGTTAGTCGCTTGCGTGTCAGGGGGAAAGCCGGATGACAGGATTGATACTCAACTCGACGCCACTCACGGCAGCAGCGTTCGCGCCGTTTGGCGACGTCATACAAACGTCGAAATCCGAAAACCAGGCGATGAACGAGGCGCGCTTCGATCGATTCGACGACCTGGCCCTGATTGATGTCGATACAGACAACGACGGGCATGTGGCGATCAGCATCGCCGAAAGCAAGGTTCCGGTAACGCTGCCTTACCAGTTCGATCTCGTCGAACGTCATCCACTCGGCAGCCAGGCATTTATTCCATTAAGCGATTTTTCGTTTACCGTCGTCGTTGCTCCAGCAGGTGAAACAATCATCGTCGAAGATCTGGTTGCTTTTACGACGAACGGGGCGCAGGGAATCAACTACCATCGTGGCGTCTGGCATATGCCGCTTATATCAACGAGCGCAGGACAGAAGTTCCTGATTGTCGATCGCGCTCCCGGAGCGGACAATTGTGAGGTGTTCGTGCTGGATCGACCGGTCATCCTGCAGGTGTAAGCGCATGGTGCGCTCGCATTAGCCGTTCCCCGTCATTCTGCATGCCATGGCGTGTAGTTCGCTCATGCTGACCAGCCCGGACTAGGCCGCCGGCTTGTTTTTGCGGGCCAGCACCAGCGCTTCCAGTCGATCAATTACCGGCCGAATCTCTACTTTGTTGGCGCGCAGCTCTTCGATGGACATGCCGGATAACTCGTACGGCAATACCAGCCAGTCCCGGGTTTCATGGACGTAATAATCTGGCGGTCGAATAGTACGTTCGGTCGGTCGGTACCATACCGTGGCAATGCGAATGTCATGCGGCAGGTTGCGACGCGATTTCTTGGCAAGCTGCTCAATTACTGCGTTGACGCTCGAGCCCGTGCTATACGCATCGTCGACGATCAGCATCGAATGTTCCTCGCATACCCGCTCGTGCAGATAGCGCAGGCCATGAGCACGAATCGCGTCCGCCCTGTCAACCATCATCGAATAACTCGCCTGGCCTTTGTAGGACGTCCGAATGGCGATGTGATCCGTTTTGACGCCGAAATGATCAAGACCTTCCTGTACGGCGATACCGACGGCGCTGCCGCCACGCCACAGCCCGACCAGGAAATCGGGTTTGAAGCCGGATTGATGGATATCGGCAGCGAGTTGAAACGAATCCAGGAGCAGATCGTTGGCCGCTACAAAGGTCTTTTTCATCTGGGATGCCTCTGGATTCTTCTTTTTGGCGGTCATGAGTTTGGGTGTAGTATTGCGGGCCACATTATAACGATAAAAAGGCGGCCCAATGGACAAGACCGTGCTGTCCGCGCAGGATCTTCTGGAGGACTCCTTTCGGCTGGGCATCCAGGTGCTTGAAAGTGGCTTCGAACCGACCTTGATTGTCGCGATCTGGCGTGGTGGCACGCCGGTCGGGATGGCCGTGCAGGAGGTGCTCGAATACTGTGGCGTCCAGTCCGACCACATCGCGATCAGGACCTCTTCCTACCTTGGCGTCGATGAGCGCGGTGCCGTCGCTGTGCATGGCCTGAACTACATCATCAAGAAGATATGCCGGGAGGACCGCGTCCTGATCGTCGACGATGTTTTTGATACCGGCAACACAATCAAAGCCGTGATTGAGGAGATCCACAGTAGAGCGCGGGGTAATACGCCGGCCGATATCCGCGTCGCCGTGCCCTGGTTCAAGCCGAGCCGCAATGAAACCGACATGGTGCCTGATTTTTTCCTCAGGGAAACGGCGGAATGGCTGGTCTTCCCCCACGAGCTCGATGCGCTGACGCCGGAGGAGATGCTCGAAGCCAGGCCGAAGCTGCACGAAATCGTTTACGGCGCCACAGCCTGATATCCGCAACAGCGAAAATGAGTTCAGGTGGCAGCGGCGTCGCGAAAACCGATCGTTAGTTTGCCCTTGACGGGCTGCCGGAGATTGCTGCCGTAGAGTTTGTACGCCATCTTCATGCGCTTGCCGTTGAGTTCGGACCCGACGCAGAGGCGCAGAGGCGTCTCAAACACCTCGATCGGGGCACCTGCCGGGATCTCCCCAACCGTAATCGATGCGTGAATTCTGTCGTCGCTCACCGAAACCGCCGGGTAGTCGGAAAAACTAACAGTGCTTCCATTGTCCCGCTGGTCCGCATCTATGGGCAGTGGCAGACCTGTCGCGACGAACAGGGCATCGTGATGCGGAATCAGCAGCGTCAGGGAGGCGTCCTGAATCGGCGTATCACTCTGGTTGTAAATGGCGAGCTGCAGCTTCACCGCATTCTCCTCAAACAGAAAATGCCGATCCTCCAGCTCGTATGTCTGCCCAATTTGATCCATCTCTTCCAGGATCCCAGTGGCGCTTCTGTCTTCGTACGGGTCGTCCGAGCCGAACAGGCGCGTGTGCACCATGCGAGCAATCGTCGTAGTCGATCCTGAGTTCCTGGCATCCTTGCGGACAGTAACCAACTGATCGAGCTTGGCGTGTTCAATCATCGATGGAAGCCTTCGCAGATCGACCGTTGGCACACGGAGCCGCTTCTGAATAATGTCCCCGGGAAAGCCGATTTCGATCGAATTTTCCGGCACGGAATGCTGCGGCCGTTGCTCGAATAGCTTCTGCAGCATGCGGCGCCCGATTTTCACCGCGGCCTGGTCTATCCTTGCATAGGCATCGCCTCGTCTGAGCGTTTCCGAATAGTCGGCGCGCATCATGTAGGGCTTGTCGCGACAGTCACCGATCTCGTAGATGCCAATCGGCAAGTCATCAACCGTGACACACTCGTAGCGGATCTTGACAGGCGGTTCGATGAAGTCGGTAACAAAGGACTGGTAAGCGGGATTTCCGGAGAAATCCGCTGCATCAATGCCGACAACCTGGCGCTTGTTGTTACTGTCGAAGTTAATGCCGGTAACGATGTAGCGTGTGCCTTCGACATCCGCGTTCGCTAGCGCAAGCACGTCGCGCAGGAATCGTCGGATTCCCTGCTTTCCGTAGGCGTCGCGACAGAATTGCACCTGTGCGCATGGTGTCGCCGCTTGGGCTGTTTTCAACAGGCGGTTCATCAGTCATGAATTTTGACTGATTATGTTGAGTCAGAGACGGAACCAATCGGCATTTCTGGCACGGGGTGTCGTTATTGCACGGGTATTTCGAGTCCCGGTCGGTCTTCAATGACCGCAGGGGACTGGCGTCATCCGCGCATGGTCGCGACGAAAGCGTCGTACAGGCTCGTTAGTTCGACGACAATCCGTTGGCGACATCCAGGTTCACACCCGGGTTGCGGTGAAACTCTGCCGGGCTTACACCGAAAAGGTTCCTGAAAGCGGCACCAAATTCGTCCACGGATCGAAAGCCAACCATTTCGGCGACACGTGACACCAAATCCGGACCGTCTGACTCTTCAATCAACAGGTGTCTCGCGAATTGCGCTCTGCGCTGATTCAGAAATTTTTCAAAATTCATCTGAAATTCGGTGCGCAAGACGTACGACAGTTGCTCCGCTGTGCAACGAAGTTGCTCGGAAACTTTTAGCAACGTCAGATCCGGATCGAGAAAAAGCTGATCATGATCCATCAGCGTCGATAGTTCTTTCCTGTAGGCGGAGATCTTCCAGGCACCGAGACCGGCCTCCGCATACTTCGGCAAGCCGTGACGTCTTTCTGCCTGCCTGCAGATCTCTTCGAGGTCTTCTTTTTTCGGGCTGCTATAGAACTCACTGTCTGTGAGTATTTTTCCATCGCGCACAATGAGAACCGACGTCCCGTAAAACAAGACCGGTCCGTCGGGATCCCCGTGATCATGCGTGCTGTAGCGATACGCCACACCGTCGTTAACGACGACCGGGTCGCCGACAATTTTGTAGTAGAAATTGTCTATTTCGAAACAGGCGCGAAAATAATCGGCCAGATCTTTGCCAACGCAGGTTTCCATCCAGAACGCATCGTAATATGCCGCGCCTTTGTGCATCAGCGCGAGCACTTTATCTACATCTTGTTGGTTCCATGCGTCGACATATGCTTCAACCAGTTTGTGCAGGTCCATTGATAGTCCCGCTCTATTTTTTTGATGGTTGCGATTGTAACCACTTCGGCATGATTGCGCACCACGAATTCCTGTTCCGCAGGCGTATGTGGTCGATTAAGTTCTAAAAATTCAACCGCCAGGAGCGAGTGTCGCTGCGGCCCGATCGGCGCTTGCGCATTCGCGCATGCAGCGATGCGCGTTTGTCCTCCAGCCATTGCTCACGCTCGACGTAGGGATCAACGCCAGTTTCCTTGCGCCGCTTTTCTTCGGCAGCACGATACTCGGAAAACTCCTCATAGGAATCAATCTCGTTCTTCAATTCGCGAATCACCAGTTCCACGTAGATAGCATCGTCAAGAAACCCCAGGCCCGGAATGTGATCAGGAATGAGATCTTCCGGATTGCAGAAGTAGATAAGTGCGCCAAGCACTCGCTTGCGATCTTCGTCCGAAAGTTGCCACTCAACATCGCCAATCATGTTGATGACGACTTCCAGTTTTGCAATTCGTTCGCCAATAAACTCGGGAAGCTCGTTGGTCTTTGCATCCTTAACGAGCTGGCGAGCCGCGGACTCTATTGCTTTATCATCCTGGCTTTCTTCCATGACGGATTTGGCCCTGTCGACGATTTTCTGAAAGTGATCGAGATCATGGTCGCTTAGCGTGAATGTAATATCGAGTGGCATAACTGGCTGTCCTTCATTTATTGTTTGTGACGGCTAATCGAGCGCCAATTTTAGAAAGCGGGAATCAATCGCCTGGTGCCGATTGTATACCGATCGACGTGAGTCGGCCATTTGTGAGCAGCCGTGCTTTGTGCCTGCGGGCATTGCGGGTGAATGTTCTGGCACTCATACTCGGCAAAATACACTCGCGAAACATCAAGATATGTCACAGCAGACAGATCCATTGGCGACCATCGCCGAAGATACCCCGGCGCTAAGTGACGCGGCGGCGATTACGATCGCGCGTGAAAGATATGGTCTCGATGTAACCGTCCGGTCACTTGTCAGCGAGCGGGATCAAAATTTCCAGATGCGCAGCGCGGAGGGTCTCCAGTACGTACTGAAGATTGCAAACACCGCCGAAGACCCCGCGGTAACTGACTTTCAAATCGAAGCATTGCTGCACATTGCAGACTACGTAAAGAAGAATGGAACGCCGATCAGCGCACCGGAAGTGTTACTGACGCGGGACGGAAAGACGCATACGATAATCGACCTGGATGGCGCATCACATGTCGCTCGCGTCGTCAGTTACGTTGATGGCGTGCCGGTGGGTGAGCGCACGCCGTCTCGGCTCCTTGGTCGAAATATGGGGAGTTACCTGGCTCATCTCGGCAGCGCATTGCGGGATTTCAAACATCCGGGCAGTCAGCAATCCCTTTTGTGGGATGTCCAGCAGGCGCCGCGTCTTCGCGAACTGGTTTCGCACATACCGAAAGATGACGTTCGCGCGGAGGTCGTGCGTTCGTTAGACGATTTCGAGGAGTTTGCGTGGCCCGGATTAAGTGCACTGCGTCGCCAGGTCATTCACAACGATTTCAATCCGGACAATGTATTGACACACGCAACGGAAGCCGATGTGGTCGCTGGCGTGATCGACTTCGGCGACATGCTTGAAGCGCCGCTCATCGCCGACGTTGCAATTGCCGCATCCTATCTCCGACCGGATGAGGGTGATCCACTCGCAGTGATGGCAGAGTTCATAGCCGGTTACGCGAGCGTGAGGCCCTTGGAACCAGGCGAGCTCAAAATATTGTTTGAGCTAATCAAGGCGCGCCTGTGTGCATCCGTTGTAATACTTTACTGGCGCGCGTCTTTCCGGGATTCGAGCGACCCGTATCTGGAAAAACTCTTCGAGTCTGAGTCTTTCGCCGAAACATTTCTATTCCGGCTAAGCATGATTCCAAGAGCAAATGCGGCACAGACTTTCGCGCAGGTATGCGCATCAGTGTCGTCACGCCAGTAACAACCGAAACGATCGAACCTGCACAGCATTTCTCCCCGGCATTTCGTTACCGGAATGGTCGCCGCCACGCACACCGGATAGCCCAGCCAAGGGCCTGTTGCTGCGCTGACGGAGACAAATCTGCCAATCGGTTCGAAATGAGAAAATCTGACCATCTGCGGTAAAAGCAGTGGCAGAAAGCTGTGGAGCAGTTCCGGCATGGAGCAATTCAGAGCAGTAACATTAACCCTATTCCGGCCCGGAGCTCTGAAGACCTGCGCAAATGAACCTGCTGGCAATCCTGTCTGTCTTACTTCTGTTCAGCGCCGTTGGCTATGTCCTGCTTGGCATCCGCCTGCTCAGGGGCAAACGTGAAATCGGCAGCCTGCCACTGGGCATTACCTTTCTTGTCATCAGCTACTGGGTGTTGGGCGGTGCGATCGAACAGATGGCAGACTCGTTTGTTGTCTTTAGCGCGGGTCGCCTTGGCCATTTCGTCGGCACGGCGTTAATCCCGGTAACGATCCTGATATGCTTTCGCGAGTTCACGGGAAGAGTGACCTCTTCGCGAACAGTGATCGCTTTGCTCATTATTCCCGTGACGTCGATTGTTGTCGCCGCGACAAACTACTGGCACGAATTCATGTGGTTCCTGCCCTCCATCGCTGACGCCGGCCAGTTCCTGACGCGACCAGCGGAATTCGGGCCGTGGTTCTATTTTGTCCATGTTCCGTATGGCTATGCACTGATCGGGACCAGCATACTCACGCTGATCATGCACAGCCCGGCAGTCGCACCGTCACAGCGACGCGGTCTGTTCGTCCTGGCAGGTTCCGCGGCTGTGCCGATAATTGCAGTCATCGCCTACGATTTGGGTTTTGGCCCGGACACGATCTCCACTCTGCCGGTGATTTTGTCACTGATGCTCCCGATTTATGCGTGGATAGTGAATGGTGACGGCATCATCGATTTTACGCCACTTGCCTACGAAACCGTTTTTCAGAATATGCAGGATCCGGTCATTGTCGTGGACGACGAGGAACGCATTATCAGTCTGAATCACGGCGCGGAACTATTGCTCAACAGGGTTGAGGCAGACGTACTGCGCGAGCACCTGGACAGTGTATTCGGTGAGGATGCCGCCGAAGTACATATCGCCATCGATTCCGGCCTGCCGCAGAAAATGCTGACGAACTCGGGCCGTTTTCTGCACATCCAGGTGACGCCAATCGCAACCAATAACGCGATTTCCAGTAACGCACGCGTTCTCATGTTCCGCGATGTCAGCGATGTCGAGAAAGCGCAAAGAGAAGTCCTGAACAGTGAAAGGCTTTTGCGGACGCTTATCGATCATTCAGTCAATGGCATCGTCAGGCTTCGCTGGGTCAACGAAGACGACGAGTCCGGAACCAGGAATCTGCGTTGTATTTTCGCGAACGCCGCTGCCGGGCGCTACCTTAATACCGACGCAGAGAAGATTATTGATTGCACGGCGGACAACCTCCTCGAGTTCGCAACGACCGGAATGATGGCTGCGGACGGCGTCGCGCTGCGGGAGCGTTTTGCAGACGCGGCGGAGCGCGGTGAGGTTTTCGATGCAGAAACACGCGTCGAGGTTGGCGGTGTCGCCAAATGGATGAGGGTGATCGGTGAGCCTGTAGGCGATGATTTCGCGATGACCTTCGTTGACGCAACGGATGGCAAGGCGAAAGAGAAGAGAATGGAGTCCATTGCAAGGTCAGATCCGTTAACCGGGGTTCTGAATCGGCGCGGATTCGAGCGCGACGCCGCGCAGCGACTAAAGGAAAGTCCGGACGATGCGACCGGCGCACTACTCTTCATCGATCTGAATGAATTCAAGCAGATCAACGATCGCTATGGCCACGAAGTTGGTGACCAGCTCCTGACCATCGCGGCAGAGCGTCTGCAGAAGAGCCTGCGCTCCTGCGACATTATTGGCCGACCGGGTGGTGACGAATTCGTGGCACTGGTGCCCGACGTAAAACCGGCGGTAGCCGAGAAGCTGGCGACTCGTCTGACCGGTTCCCTCGAGCAGGTATACCTGATCGATAACAGGCAGCTGCGTTGCACGGCGAGCATTGGCCTGTCGCTCTATCCGGAGCACGCAAATACGCTGACGGGTCTCCTGCGAGCCGCAGACTCGGCCATGTATCGGGCCAAAGAGCGCAGCAAGTCCACGTCCACGGATGAGGAGAAAGACCTGCTGGAAAAAGCGATCTGAGCCCACCGACCTGATCCCCGGTCCGCGCCTTCGCGTAATATTTTGGGGGTCCGCGCGGTCAGTTGTTTGTCAGCACAGGAAAATCCAATTCAGGGGTCGGCCAGAAGCTCGTTGACGCAGCGTTTGGCGCGTTGATCGGCGGTCAGCGGAAGATCTGACTGACCAGGATTCCCCCTTGACTCGAAATACTCGAGTCGATAGCCCGGCATTCCAATCCCCCGCCGGGATGTTCAGCGCCGGCAGACCGCGAAAGTAGTCTGCCGGCGCTTTTTTATGGCAGTCTCCACGCTGGGCATCAATAAAGTCAGGAGTCCGCGCACTAATGAACCAAAAGACTAACGGGCCAATCGCGAGAATCGTCACCGCCGCGACCAAAGTCGAACCTAACGAAACGCGTGCAACCATCCTGTCATTTTTATTTGTATTCACGTTGATGGCGGCGTATTTCATTATCCGGCCTGTCCGCGATGCGATGGCCAGTGACTGGACGCGAGCAGAAACAAGCTTTCTCTGGACGCTGACATTCTTTTTCAGCGTTGCTGCCGTGGTCGTGTACGGTTTCGTCATATCGCGGGTTCGCTTCAGTCGCGTGGTGCCAGGCGTCTATATTTTCTTCGCTACAACCTTTGCGTGCTTTTACCTGGGCTCCGGATTGGTCAGCTGACGCTACGCTGGTCGACAAGGCCTTTTATGTCTGGCTGAGCGTCTTCAGCCTGTTTCATGTCTCGGTGTTCTGGAGCTTCATGTCGGGACTTTTTTCGAAAGAACAGGCGCCGCGTCTCTTCGCGATTATCGCAAGCGGGGCGAGTATCGGGGCGATTGTCGGCCCCGCTATCCCGACGTTTTTTGCTGAAGAAATTGGTGTTATGAACCTGATGCTGATATCGGCAGGAATGTTGCTTATCCCCGTGCCAATGATCAGCGCATTGGAAAAGCTCAAGGCGACTGAGCTTGGCAACGAAGAGCTGCAGGCCGATCTGAGCCAGGCGCAGCGACTCGGCAGGAATCCATTCTCCGGTTTTATGCTTTTCGTCAAGGACCCGTTTTTGCTGGCGATCGGCATCTTCATCCTGATGTACGTGACGATGAGCACGTTCGTCTATATGGAGTTGCGCGAGTTTCTCGCGCCATTCGAACGGGCACAAAGAACCGAGATTCAGGCGAGCATCGATCTGGCAGTGAATTCACTGGCCGTACTCACCGCGCTTTTTGCGACGAGCAGGCTCACGACGCGCTTTGGCATGGCGACCACGCTCGCGATTATTCCCGTGCTAATGGTCGGCGGCTGGCTCGTCGTGGCCGCGGTTCCGGTGCTCGCCGTACTTGTCGGTTTGCAGATAGCGCGGCGAGCAGGCAATTACGCGATCACAAGGCCTGGTCGGGAAATGCTGTTTACGCAGGTCGACGCCGAAACTCGTTACAAGGCGAAACCGGTGATCGACATCGTCGTGTATCGCGGGGGGGACATGGTCACCGCCTGGTTGCATACCGGTTTACGGGAGACACTCAATCTCGGCCTGGGTGGCGTCGCCCTGTTCGCCGCGGTGGTTGCTGGCATCTGGGCGATGGCAGGGGCCTATCTCGGGCGTGCCTACAATCGCGCTGACGCATCGAACGGGAGTGAGAATTGAACAAGGCATGGATATGTGACGCGGTGCGAACGCCGATCGGGAGATACGGCGGTGGGCTGTCGTCGGTGCGCACGGACGATCTGGGCGCGATTCCGATTCGCGCTCTGATAGAGCGCAACCCGGGTATCGATCCTGCGACGATTGATGACCTTGTTTATGGTTGTGCAAACCAGGCTGGAGAAGACAATCGCAACGTCGGGAGAATGTCGGCACTGCTGGCTGGCCTGCCAACCGCGGTCCCGGCGGCGACCGTCAACCGCTTGTGCGGTTCCGGCATGAATGCTGTCGGCAATGCGGCGCATGCCATTCAGGCAGGACAAGCCGGGATCGTCATCGCGGGGGGCGTCGAATCCATGTCACGCGCGCCATTCGTGATGGCGAAGTCGACGACGGCATTTGGCCGCAATGCCGAAATGTACGATACGACGCTGGGTTGGCGATTCGTGAACCGGGCCCTGGAGCAGCAATACGGCACTGATTCGATGGCGGAAACCGCAGAGAACGTTGCAGCCGACTATTCCGTTTCCAGGGAAGATCAGGATCAGTTCGCGTTACGCAGTCAGCTCAAGGCGGCCGCGGCGATCGCTGCTGGTACGCTGGACGAAGAAATCGTTCCGGTCAGTGTTCCCCAAAGAAAGGGCGATCCCGTGCTGGTCAGTGCGGATGAACATCCACGAGCGGGTTCTACGCTCGAGGGCCTGACCAAGCTGCGACCGATTGTCCACAAGGCAGGCACCGTCACGGCGGGCAACGCATCCGGCATCAACGATGGCGCGTGCGCTCTGTTGATTGCTTCAGAGGACGCCGTCGGGAAATACGATTTGCAGCCGCTGGCCAGTATTGTGGCCTGGGCATCCGCCGGGGTGGAGCCCCGCGTTATGGGAATCGGCCCGGTGCCAGCAACGAGGAAAGTGCTGGACATTGCCGATCTGGCTCTCGACAAGATAGATGTTATCGAGCTCAACGAAGCATTCGCAGCACAGGGCCTGGCGGTATTGCGAGAACTGGGCATTGACGATGATTCTGATCGCGTCAATGCAAACGGCGGCGCGATCGCACTCGGCCATCCCTTAGGCATGTCCGGCGCCCGGCTGGTCACGACCGCCGCCTACCAGTTGCGGCGCACGGGCGGTACTTATGCACTTTGCACGATGTGCATCGGCGTCGGTCAGGGCATAGCAATGGTGATCAAAAGCGCATGAGCGAGATTCATCCGGACGGCGAGAGCCGAAATCTTCAGCTGCTCGCCGAGCGGATTCGCTCGAGGCGCACCACGAAGCTGTTCCTGAAACAGGAGGTGAGCACGGACCTGGTCCATGACGCCATTGAAGTTGCACGCTGGGCACCGAACCATCACCTGACCGAGCCATGGCATTTCTACCTGTTCGGGGACGAGACGATCGCAAAGAGCATCGAGCTGATTCGCACGATTGCGGCGGAAAACAAGAGCGAAGAAATCGCTGCTTTCAAAGCGCAGTCCGCGGCGGAGATTCCCGGCTGGCTGACCGTTACCTGCAAGAAATCGGACGACGAATTATTGCAGCTCGAGGACTATGCAAGCTGTTGCTGCGCCGTTCAGAACCTGACGCTGTATTTGTCGGAAGCGGGCATAGCCTGCAAATGGACGACCGGCCTGATAACGAGGGACCAGCGATTCTTCGACCTGCTTGGTATCGATCCGGAAAAGGAGTTCGTGGTCGGGTTGATCTGGTTTGGATACCCGAAAATCTTGCCGACACAGTGTCGCAAACCGGTCGCGGATATTCTTACGGAAACTGACTAGCGGCTAGACTTCCTGATGTAGCCGTTGCAGTACGACGTGACGAAACAGAAAGATCACGCTTACGAGCATTCCCGAAACGCCAACGCCGATCGTCACGTTTAGAATCGTCCCCGTATAGAGCGTGCTGTTAATAATCGCGCTCGCGGCGCCTGCCAGGCTCTGCGCGGTGCCGATGACGGACGCTGCGACGCCCGCAATCTCGGGAACGGGTTCGAGTGCAAGCGCCGTCGAGTTTGGCAGCAAGAAGGCTGTTCCGCACATGAACAGGCATACATTGCCCCAAAGCCACCAGAAGCTTGCGTGACCCAGCCACGCCATGAAGACCAGCTGCACGCCGGCGACGCCTGCTATCGCGGCGCCAACCCCGATCATCTGGAGCGGGTCGAACCGGTGCAGTAGTCGGCGGTTGATCAATGAGCCAAAAAGTATCGCCATGCCGGTCATCGCAAAAATGTAGCCGAAGTGTCGCACCGGGAAGTCGTAAAGCTCGATGACGAGTGCGGACGAACCACTGATGATCGTCATGATTCCGCTGATGGTAGTCAGGATAATAAGAATCCCGAAGATGCTTCGTGGCTGCGCCGCAAGTATTTTGAGGCTCTGTCCCAACTGAATCCACAACCCGGTCTTGTTGGTCGGCCTGTGGGTCTCGCGCAGCGTCGTTTTGATGCCGACAAGGATCAACGCACCGGCGAGAGTCGTTGCGATGAATGGAACCTGCCATCCCCAGGCAGTCACCAGGTACGAGCCGAGCAGTGGGGCGATCATCGGCGCAGCCGTGAAGACCATTACCAGGAACGACATTAGCCTGGCGGCCTGTTTGCCGCTCGAGATGTCCCGCACCATTGCCCGAGCGAGGACCATCCCGACAGACGAGCCGATGCCCTGGACGAGCCTGGCGCCGAGAATGACAGTGATGTCGTCGCTGACGGAGGTGACGATTCCGGCGAGTGTGAATAATCCGATACCGAAATACAGGACCGGCATGCGGCCGATGCGATCGGAGACGAGACCTGCCGGAAGCTGCCCGATCGCCATGCCGGCTATAAACATTCCGACGACCTGCTGGCCAAGTGACATGCTCGTGGCGAGGTCGCGCACCATCGGGGGAATTGCGGGCAGACTGATATCGAGTGCGAAGGCGACGAGTGCGGTCAGTAACCCGAGCACCACGATAAACCGATTCGATGTTGCCAGGCCTTTATTCATTTCGGATAGCGCGCACGACAGGAGATTGCAGGAGGATCGCGCAGAATAGACAAAAAACCGGGGTCGAACCGAGGTTTTTTCGTGCCCATGCGCTGACGCGCGTCAAACGTGATAAACAGTGTTCATTCAACGTGTTCTGAAAACCTCGGTTCGACCCCGGTTTTGGCCTTCTGGCGGGGAATGTCTGTATGCAGGACTGGTTCAAAGTTGCAATGCGTCGCGATGTCGTTGTTCGAAGCCTGCAGGTGGGCGCCATTGTCGGCACCTTAGCTAACGGCGATCAATCAGGGTGACCTGATCCTGTCCGGTAGTCTGACGGCTGCGGCCATTTGGAAAATCCCGCTGACCTATCTCGTGCCGTTCAGTGTCTCGATGTATGCCAGCGTCTCATCCATCCTGGCGCAGCGCGAGGATGCAGGGAACATGCATTTATAGCGGCTGTCCGGCGACGAATAACTCGCTGAGCTCATTGGTGCCAATCCAGTATGAGAGCACCTGCGGATGGTCGATGTCCCAGATTGCAAGATCGGCCCGCTTGCCGGTCTCCAGGGTGCCGCGGTCGGCTTCCAGGCCAAGGGCGGTCGCGGCGTTCCGGGTAGCGCCAGCGAGGCATTCTTCCGGCGTTAGCTTGAACAGGCTGGTCGCGAGCGACATTGTGGTTCGCAGCGAGCACACCGGGGATGTGCCCGGGTTGCAGTCGGTCGCTATGGCGATCGGAACACGTTTGTCGCGTAGCTGTTCGATCGGCGGAACCTGTGTTTCACCGAGCGTCAGGAATGCACCGGGCAGCAAGACAGCCACCGTCCCGGCCTGTGCCAGCGCATCGGTTCCGGAGTCGGTTGTGTATTCGAGGTGGTCGGCAGACAAGGCCGAAAACTCGGCCGCGAGTGCCGCGCCACCGCCGTCACTCAGCTGATCTGCATGCAGCTTGACGGGCAGCCCGCAGGCTCGCGCGCTCTCGAATACGCGCGCTATTTGTGCCGTCGAGAATGCGATTGTTTCACAGTAGGCATCAACCGCGTCAGCGAGCTCTCGCTCGACTACTGCCGGCATCATTTCGTTGCAGACAAGATCGATGTAGCCATCACTGTCATTCTTGAACTCAGTGGGTATCGCATGCGCCCCGAGGAATGTACTCGAAATCGAGATGCCCGCATTGCGCTCCAGTTCGCGCACCACTTCCAGAAGCCGGAGCTCGGACTCCAGGTTCAGGCCGTAGCCCGATTTGATCTCGACGGTGGCGCAGCCTTCGGCGCGAAGTGTTTGCAAACGCGCTTGAGTCTGGCTGAGCAGCGTTCCGGTTGACGCGTCGCGCGTCGCGTTAACGGTCGACATGATGCCACCACCCGCGCGCGCGATTTCTTCGTAGCTGGCACCTTTCAGTCGTTGTTCGAACTCCTGCGCCCTGTTGCCTGCAAACACGAGGTGGGTATGGCAGTCGATAAGCGCGGGCGTTATCCAGCGACCCTGCAATGAGCGGGTCTCAGCGATGTTCGCCTCGGGCAGGTCTTGCGCCGCACCGAGCCACGCAATATTGCCGTCGGCTATTGCCAGCGCAGCGTCCTGGATGGCGCCATAAGCGGGACCCTCCGCCACCATGGTGGCGATGTTCGCGTCTGTCAGCAGCAGGTCCCAGTTCAATTCGTATCTCTCCATCTCAGGATTGCAATGGACCGTAGCATGCACTAGCCTGTATATACAACCTGGAAGAAGCACCGAAATGACCAATCTATTCGCCTCGCAGGCGCTCACAGCAAACGGCTGGGCAACGGATGTCCGCATTGTCATCGAGGGTGGCCGGATCAGGTCGCTGAGCAGTGACGCCAATGCCGAAAAAGACGATGTTGCCGCGGGCATCGTCATACCCGGGCTGGCGAACGTGCATAGCCACGCATTCCAGCGCGTCATGGCGGGACACACCGAGAATCGCGGGCCTGCCGACAAGGACAACTTCTGGTCCTGGCGGCAACGCATGTACGACCTGGCAGGGAAAATCGACGCGGGGGCACTGCAGGCGATAGCCCGTCAGGTTTATGGCGAAATGCTCGCCACCGGCTATACCTCGGTCGCGGAGTTTCATTACCTGCACAACGAGCCGGGCGAGCGGAGTACGTCGGAGGCGATGTTCGACGCGATTGCCACCGCCGCCGACGATGCCGGTATCCGGCTTACCTACGTGCCGGTGTTATATGAGCGCGCCGGATTTGCCGATCACAAACCATCATCAGCCCAGAAGCGCTTCGCGCGATCTGTCGACGAGCTGGTTGCTCACTACGAAAGAGTCAGCGCACTGGCAGGGGAGCGGTTGACGACGGGCATCGGGGTTCACAGTTTGCGTGCCGTGTTCCCCGAGTCGTTGCGTGCCATCGCCGCGGTCGCAAAGCGTGATCACGTGCCGATGCATATTCACATTGCCGAACAGCAACGTGAGGTCGACGAGTGTATTGAAGTGCTGGGCGCGCGCCCGGTCGAATGGTTGTTCGATCAATGCGAAATCAACGAGCGCTGGTGCCTGGTCCATGCGACCCACGTGGACGATGCCGAGATCGCATCCATTGCACGGTCGGGCGCCGTCGTCGGTTTATGCCCGAGTACGGAGGCCAATCTCGGCGATGGCCTGTTTCCATTGAAGACCTACCTGGAACTGGGTGGACAGATAGCGATCGGCTCGGACAGCCATGTGTCAGTCAATCCGTTCGAGGAATTGCGCTGGCTCGAATACGGGCAGCGCCTGATCACGCAGAGCAGGAACGTTGCGGCGGTCCGGCGCCCGCAAACCGGGCGCAGCCTGTTCGATATGGCGTTGACCGGCGGTGCGCTGGCTTGCGGCCGGAGCAGCGATCGGCTTGCGGAGGGCGCCTACGCCGATTTGATCGTGCTCGATGACGACAGCCCAATGCTGGCAGGGCACACGACCAAGTCATTCCTGGACGCGCTCGTATTCTCCGGTTTTTCGCTGCCGATCGATCGCGTGATGGTCGATGGCCAATGGCGCGTCACGGACGGGAGACAGGAAGGTGAGGATGCTGCCGGGGCCGCCTACGCGGCGGCGGCAGAAAGGCTGCAGCTGGAGACGGTGCCGACATGAACGCGACCGTCATCCCGCGCTACCGGCAGGTAAAGGACCTGATCATTCGCCGCATCTCGAGCGGCGAGTTGCAGCCGAGCGATCGCGTGCCCTCGGAGAATGAACTGGTTGATGCGACAGGCGTTTCGCGAATGACGGCGAACAGGGCGCTGCGTGAACTCAACGACGAAGGTTACGTCGAGCGGATCGCGGGCGTTGGTACCTTTGTGGCGGATTTCAAAGCCGCGTCGCATGTACTCGAGGTACGCAACATCGCCGCGGAGATCGAGCGACGCGGACATGCGCATACCGCCATCGTCCTCTTCAGCGCGGAATCGCCGGGTGATGCCGCAGCCTCCGCCGCGCTGAACGTCGCAGCGGGTGCAGCGCTGTTGTGTGTCCGTATCGTGCATGAGGAAAGCGGCGTGCCCATCCAGTTAGAGGACCGCTACGTCGTGCCGGACTTCGCGCCCGACTTTCTGCGGCAGGACTTTCGCATCACCACCCCCAGCGCATACTTAAGTTCCGTTTCTCCATTGCAGGAGGCAGAGCATGTCGTGCGCGCGCAGATGCCTGATGCCCTGACAAAAAAGAACCTGGAGATGAGCGACGACGAGCCGTGCCTGGTTGTCACACGACGAACCTGGGCGCACGGGCGGCCGGTCAGCCTGGCGCGGTTATATCACCCGGGTTCCCGGTTTGAATTGTCCGGACACTACACGCCTCCCGGCACGCAGACGTCAGAAAAACATCCAGCCACTGGAGACACAGATAATGAGTAGAGCAGGAAAACGAACGATCAAGGCGCCAACCGGAACCGGATTACAGGCAAAGTCGTGGCTGACAGAAGCGCCGCTGCGCATGCTGATGAACAATCTCGATCCGGATGTCGCGGAGCGGCCCGAGGACCTGGTCGTCTATGGCGGCATAGGCAAGGCGGCGCGCAACTGGGAGTGCTTCGACAAGATTGTCGCGACGCTGCAGCAGCTTGAAGACAACGAGACGCTGCTGGTTCAGTCGGGCAAGCCGGTCGGCGTCTTTCGCACGCATGCAGATGCGCCGCGTGTTCTGATCGCAAACTCGAACCTCGTGCCGGCGTGGAGCAACTGGGAACACTTTCGCGAGCTCGACCGCAAAGGCCTCATGATGTACGGCCAGATGACGGCCGGATCATGGATCTATATCGGCAGCCAGGGCATCGTCCAGGGCACGTACGAGACGTTCGCCGAAATGGGGCGCCAGCACTATGGCGGCGACCTGGCTGGTAAATGGATACTGACGGCCGGCTTGGGGGGTATGGGTGGTGCGCAGCCGCTGGCAGCGACGATGGCCGGCGCCTCCATGCTTGCGATCGAGTGTCAGTCGGATCGCATCGACAAGCGGCTGGAAACCGGCTACCTCGACAAGCGCGCTGAAACGCTGGATGAGGCGCTTGCCATGATCGAGAGTGCGGTCAGTGGCAAAGAGGCCATTTCAATCGGACTGTTGGGCAATGCCGCGGAAGTGCTGCCCGAAATGTTAAAGCGTGGTATCAGGCCCGACGCAGTGACCGACCAGACGTCGGCACACGATCCGGCCAATGGCTATCTGCCGGTCGGCTGGAGCGTGGCGGAATGGTTCGAAAAGAGAAAGTCCGATCCCGATGCGGTCGTGCTCGCCGCGAATAAATCGATGGCCACGCATGTGCGCGCAATGCTCGAGTTTCAGGCCGCCGGGATACCGACATTCGACTATGGCAATAACATTCGCCAGGTCGCGTTTGACGAAGGCGTCGAGAACGCTTTCGACTTTCCTGGATTTGTTCCGGCTTACGTACAGGCCACTCTTCTGTCGTGGTGTCGGACCATTTCGATGGGTGGCGCTGTCAGGAGATCCGGAGGACATTTACAAGACCGATCAGAAAGTAAAAGAGTTGCTACCCGATGATGCGCACCTGCATAACTGGCTGGACGCGGCGAAAGAGCGCATTCAGTTCCAGGGGTTGCCATCCCGTATCTGCTGGGTGGGGCTCGGGCAACGTGACCGTCTCGGCCTCGCGTTCAATGCAATGGTCAGAACCGGTGAACTCAAGGCGCCGGTCGTTATCGGCCGCGATCACCTCGATAGCGGCTCGGTTGCCAGTCCGAATCGCGAAACAGAATCGATGCGTGACGGATCCGATGCCGTATCCGACTGGCCGCTGCTGAATGCGCTCCTGAGTACGGCGAGCGGTGCAACCTGGGTGTCGCTGCATCACGGTGGCGGTGTTGGCATGGGGTATTCACAGCATGCGGGCCTGGTCATCGTGTGTGACGGGACAGCCGCGGCGGACGAGCGAATCGGGCGCGTACTCTGGAACGATCCGGCGAGTGGCGTCATGCGACACGCGGATGCAGGCTATGCAGAAGCAATCGCATGCGCGCAAGAGCACAATCTGAATCTGCCGATGATCGACGGGGCGGGCAAATGAATGAGCTGCATATCGACGCGCAGGATTTGACCCTGGAACACCTGCGCCGCGTTTGGGAAGGCCCGGTTCAGGTGATCCTCAGTGAAAACCGCCGGAACGCAGTAAAGGCCTCCCTGGCGACAGTCAATGCCGTTATCGAGGGGGGCGAGCAGGTTTACGGCGTCAACACGGGTTTCGGCATTTTGGCGAACGTGCGCATCAGCGACGACGAGCTCGGCGTTCTGCAGGAAAACCTGATTCGCTCGCATGCTGTCGGCGTCGGCGACCTGCTGCCGGACGAGATCGTGCGCCTGGTCATGGTGTTGAAAGTAAAGGCGCTCGCAGCCGGTAATTCCGGCGTTCGGCCGGAACTGATCGACGAGATCTGTGCGCTCGTCAATAATGAAATCTATCCTGCCATTCCCGCCAAAGGTTCGGTCGGCGCATCGGGTGACCTCGCACCGCTGGCCCACATGGCTGGCATCCTGATCGGGAATGGCAGCGCGCGCGTCGGCGGTAAAGTCATCACGGCAGCGCAGGCGCTGAAGAAGGCGGGCCTGAAACCGATTCGCCTGGCGCCAAAAGAAGGGCTCGCATTGCTTAATGGCACGCAGGTGTCTACCGCGATTGCGTTAGCCGCCGTTTTTCGAACAGAAAATCTGCTGGCCGCAACCGTGACCGCCAGCGCGATGGCGGCCGATGCGATCAAGGGCAGCGACACGCCATTCGACGCGCGCATACACGCGGCACGCGGGCACGCGAGCCAGGCAGATATCGCCCAAATGCTCAGAGAGCTGCTGGACGGCAGCAATATCCGTGCATCGCATGTGGATTGCGAGAGGGTGCAGGATCCCTACTCGATTCGCTGTCAGCCGCAGGTTGCCGGTGCGTGCCTGGGCGTGTTGCGTCACGTCTGCGACGTATTGCAGACCGAAGCGAATGCGGTGACAGACAACCCGCTCGTGTTCGCCGAAACGGGATGCATCTTGTCCGGCGGAAATTTTCACGCCGAGCCGGTGGCGTTCGCAGCCGACTATCTCGCGTTGGCGATCGCCGAGCTTGGCGCTATTTCCGAACGGCGCATAGCGCTGCTCGTTGATCCACACATGTCCGGCCTGCCCGCATTTCTTGTGGAAGACAGCGGCCTGAATTCCGGCTTCATGATCGTGCAGATTACGGCCGCCGCGCTGGCCTCCGAGAATAAGTCGCTCGCACACCCAGCCAGCGTCGACACGATTCCGACAAGCGCAAATCAGGAAGACCATGTCAGCATGGCGACGTTCGCCGCCTATCGACTGCACACGATGCTCGATAACGTCAATAATATCGTGGCAATTGAACTGCTGGCCGCTGCCCAGGGCATACACTTTCATCATCCACAAAAGAGTTCGGAGGTGCTGGAGCTGGCCTATGCAATGATCCGGGAACTGTCGCCGGTCCTGGAACAGGATCGTTCGCTCAAACCGGACATCGATGCCGTATCAATGCTGATCGATAGTGGCGGATTCCGGGACATCTGCGCGCCGATAATGCCGAGCCTCAATGAATGACGGATGTCTTTTCACTCGCTGAAGGTAAGACGCCGCTGCTGATCAGCATTCCGCACGATGGCCGCAAGCTCATGCCCGGACAGGCCGAACGCATGACCAGGGACGGCCTGGCAATTCCCGATACCGACTGGTTCGTCAAAGACCTGTATGCGTTCGCCAGTGATATTGGCGCAAGCGTTATTGCGGCAAATTACTCCCGCTACGTTGTGGACCTCAACCGGCCGGCGACTGACGATGCAATGTACGCGGGGCAGTTATCGACCGGCCTGTGTCCGCTGCAGACATTCGCGGGGAACGACATCTATGCTGCGGGCGAGCGTGTTTCGGCCGCGGAGCAGGAGGAACGGATACAGGCATACTGGCATCCCTACCACGATGAGATCCAGGCGACGCTCAACAGGCTGAAGCGCGAATTCGGTTATGCGCTGCTGTGGGACGCTCATTCGATCGCGTCGGAAGTGCCCAGGTTGTTCCCCGGCGTGCTCACCGATCTGAATATTGGCACCAACGGCGGCGCCAGTTGTGGCGAAGCCTGTGAAGCAGCCGTGATGCAAGCCGCAGAGACGCCTGATTTTTCGTCGGTCTCGAATGGCCGCTTCCGTGGCGGCTTCATAACACGGCACTACGGCGTTCCGGAGCAGGGCGTCCAGGCGATTCAACTGGAGCTCTCGCAGCGCTGTTACATGGACGAAAATAATCTGAGTTATGATGCCAAACTCGCGGTCAAAGCTGGCGACACGATACGGCGCATGCTGATCGCATTCATGACCACAGCCAGGGACAATCAATGAAGAAAAAAGCCGGCCTGCACGAGATCTACTCGAAGGATGCGTCGCAAGCAGACGACCTGGTGTGGGGCAGGCGGGTCGATCCGGTGTCGCGGCGCGGCTTTATTCGCGGCAGCGGCCTTCTCGCCATGACGGCGGCAGTGGGCGCGAGTATTCCCTTCGCCAAGTACATGCCGGGCGGTCTGATTCCCGCCGCGCTCGCGCAGAGCGACGAGCCGTTTCAGCTGCAGGGCAAAGACGGCATGACGATCCTCAATGATCGCCCGATCAATGCAGAGACGCCCGCGCACCTGCTCGACGACAACATCACGCCGGCGTCACGCCTGTTCGTGCGTAACAACGGTGTTCCACCCGCGTTAGCAGACATCGACATCGAACAATGGACGCTGGAAGTTACCGGTGAGTCTGTCGCCCAGAGAAAGACGTACACACTCTCCGATCTCCAGGAAAAATTTACCCAACATACCCTGCAGCTGCAAATAGAATGCGGTGGCAATGGTCGCTCCGAATTCTATCCACCGGCACGCGGCAACCAGTGGACGACCGGCGCAGTCGGCTGTCCCGAGTGGACCGGCGTGCGGCTGCGCGATGTGCTTGAGGATTGCGGCGTAAAAGACGACGCCGTCTATGTCGCGTATGAAGGTGCGGACACACACCTCTCCGGAGATCCTGGCAAGCGCCCGATTTCCCGCGGCGTGCCGCTTGGCAAGGCGATGGAAGATGAGTCGCTGATCGTGTGGGCGATGAACGGTGAGGCATTGCCGCTGCTGCATGGTTATCCGTTGCGCATGCTGTGCGCAGGCTGGCCGGCGTCGGTCAGCGGCAAGTGGCTCAACCGCATCATGATCAGGGACCGTGTGCACGATGGCGAGAAGATGACGGGTCAGTCATACCGGGTGCCCTGCAAACCGGTTGCGCCGGGGTCCTCGGTTCCCGATGAGGAGATGTGCATCATCGAGTCGATGCCCGTCAAGTCGTTAATTACGTGGCCGAAGTCCGGGCTTACGCAATCGATGCATTCGTCGCTGGATGTTCGCGGCCATGCGTGGGCCGGCGATCATCGCGTTAAGCGGGTATTCACGTCGACAGATTTTGGCGCGACCTGGCAGAGGGCCAGGTTGAGAAAGCCTGCCAATCGACTTGCGTGGCAGCAGTGGTCGGCGTCGATCGATTTTCCGGAGGAAGGGTATTACGAGGTCTGGGCGCGCGCGGTTGACGAAAACGATGTCTCGCAGCCACATGTCTTGCCCGGATGGAACCCGCGCGGTTATCTGAACAATGCCTGTCATCGTATCGCCGTCAGCGTGACTGCCTGAGGCATGCGCCGAATTCTGCTCACCCTCGTTATCCTGTTTGGCAGCACAGCTGCCAGGGCTCAGGAACTCGATGCGACCACTGGGCTCATCATTGACGATGGCTGGCAGCTGGTCAGGATTCACTGCGGCGGCTGCCATTCGCATGCACTGGTGACCGGTCAGCGTGCCGATCGACAGACCTGGCTCGACATCATTCGCTGGATGCAGGAAACGCAAAATCTCTGGCAATTCGCGCCGGAAACCGAGGCCGGCATCCTCGACTACCTCAGTGCCAACTACCCGCCGCAACCGAATCGCCGCAGGGCACCGATTCCGCCATCGCTGATGCCCGGTCCGCCTGACCCGGCCAATAGGCCCCATAGATTGTCGCGGACCGACCTTTAGTAAAGACGTTCGATTTGGCTCCGTTACCATGTGTTTCGCCTGACCCGGCCAAATAGGCCCCATGGACTGTCGCGGACCGACCTTTAGTAAAGACGTTCGATTTGGCTCTGTTACCATGTGTGTCGCCTGACCCGGCCAAATAGGCCACATAGACTGTCGCGGACCGACCTTTAGTAATGACGTTCGATTTGGCTCCGTCACCATGTGTTTCGCCTGACCCGGCCAAATAGGCCGCATAGATCTGTGCGGACCGACCTTTAGTAACAGAGGCTCAATTAGCCTGCCACTGCCATGATGTTCAGCTGCCTTCAGGTCAACTGACAGGCAATATGTCACCCATATGCGAAGTCTGTTGCGCACAGTTGTTAGTGGGCTATGATTCGCTGACGTTCGTTAAATTGACTCTTACGGGAATAAAGTCATGAAAAAAATATTCGTCACGGCATTGCTGAGCGCGCTGGCTTTTTTGCCAACTGCGACTGTCTACGCAGCTACAGCGGCGGAACTCGACGCCGAAGTCGTCGAAACAATTCGGATATTCAAGAAAGATGTGAAGGGCGCGGATGTGTTTCTTAACCAGGCGGCGGGTTACCTTGTTTTTCCACGGGTGATCAAGGTTGGCATCGGCCTCGGTGCCGAGTCAGGAGAGGGCGCGCTGGTCGTCAACGACAGATCGGCCGCGTATTTTCGTACTACGTCGGGCTCGTTCGGCTTACAGCTGGGTGCGCAGGCAAAATCAATGGTGATTGCGTTCATGACCAAAGAATCGTTGACCAAGTTTCGGGAAAGTTCGGGATGGCAGGTCGGCGTGGACGGGTCGGTTGCACTGATTGATCTAGGCGCCGGGAAGCAGATAAACACCGGTAACATCAAGGATCCGGTGGTTGGATTCATATTCGGCTCCAAGGGATTGATGTATAACCTGACGCTCGAAGGGACGAAGATTTCGCGGATCAAGAAAGACTAGATATCTGATTCAGGACGTCCGGTTTGGCGACCGGGCGTCCTGAATTGCTTTCGCCATAGCGTCAACGAGAACAATAATAAGTTGAGTGATGCTAAACCCAAAAAGAAGAAACCGTCGTTCTTTGCAAGGATGGCGAATCGAGGGCGCGAGCTAAAAGCCCTGGGCCAGGTGCTCGTCAACGATCCGAGGTCGTTTCCCGCCGGATTACTGAAGCTCATCAAACGTTCGTTGCGAACCGTCTGGGACGCTCGCGGTGGCGGACTTTATGCCTGCGGATTTCTTATTACTTTCGTATTCCTGGAAATCCGGATGTTCTTCGTCGATATCTACGAAGCCGAAAGTGTGAGCGGCTATTTTTCGTCGCAAGCGTCCGAGCTGCTGTTCAAGTACATCGGCGAATCGTTTCAGAATACGATCAGCGCATTCATGTGGCCTGTGTACGTCATCGAAGTTGACGCAACCTGGGGCGCCATGATTTTGGCCGCACTGTTCATTATTTTTCCAAGGTTTATCAAGGAGCCATTGGAAAAGTGGCTATTCCGTGAGGATGACGTTTAACCGGGTTCCAGAATTTTCCCCTGTTCCTTCGCGCGCTTCTCGAACCCTTCCTGCCACTTCGAGCGATGCACCGCCGGCGCTACCTGAACCGCCGTTACCTTGTACTCCGGACAACTGGTCGCCCAGTCTGAATACTCGGTTGTCACAACGTTCGCGCCGGTTTCCGGGTCATGGAAGGTCGTGTAGACAACACCCGGCTGCACGCGCTCGGTAATCTTGGCTTCCAGGGTGATGTCGCCCTTGCGGCTCGTTAGTGACACGCGGTCGCCATGACTGATACCACGGGTTTCGGCATCGTGCGGATGAATCTCGAGCAGGTCTTCCTTGTACCAGACAACGTTCTCCGTGCGCCGGGTCTGCGCGCCAACGTTGTACTGTGTCAGCGTACGACCGGTCGTCAGTAACAGCGGGAACTTGCGGTTCGTGCGCTCCTCGGTCGGCACGTAATCGGTTTCGATGAACAGTCCTTTGCCACGCACGAAGTGGTCGATATGCATGATAGGCGTACCCATCGGTGCATCGTCGTTGCATGGCCACTGCACGCTGCCAACGCGATCGAGGAATTCGAACGATACGCCTTTGAACGTTGGCGTAAGTTCGGCGATCTCGTCCATGATTTCCGATTCCTTGCTGTAATTCATCGGGTAACCGAGCGCCTGGGCCAGTTCCTGTGTGACGAGCCATTCAGCTTTGCCCGTGCGCGGCTTCATTACCGGTCGCACGCGATTGATACGACGTTCCGCATTGATGAATGTGCCATCTTTTTCGAGAAACGAGGTCCCGGGCAGGAATACGTGTGCGAATTTTGACGTCTCATTCAGGAATAAATCCTGCACGACGACACACTCCATGCTGCTCAACGCGGCTTCAACGTGTTGTGTGTTCGGATCGGATTGAGCGATGTCCTCCCCCTGGATGTACATCCCTTTGTAGTCGCCCGCGATCGCTGCATCGAACATGTTCGGAATTCGGTAGCCCGGTTCGGGGTCGATCTCGACGCCCCACAATTTCTCGAATGTTCCCCGAATCTCATCATCCTGTACCGGCCGGTACCCGGGAAGCTCGTGCGGGAAAGAGCCCATGTCGCAAGAGCCCTGCACGTTGTTCTGCCCACGGAGCGGATTGACGCCGGTACCGGAGAAGCCAATGTTGCCGGTCGCCATCGCCAGGTTTGCCATGCCCATGACCATGGTCGAGCCCTGGCTGTGTTCGGTGACACCGAGCCCATAATAAATGGCTCCTCTGTCAGCGCTGGCATAGAGGCGTGCGGCTCCGCGGATATCCTCAGCCGCAACGCCAGAGATCTTGGCGACCGCTTCCGGCGAGTTTTCGGGTTTCAGCACGCATTCTTTCCACGCCGCGAAAGAATCGAGATCGCAGCGCTCGTTGACGTACGCCTCATCAATCAGGCCTTCGCTAACCGCGACATGTGCGAGGGCGTTAATCATCGGTACGTTCGTTCCGGGAAGAAGCGGCAGATGATATTGCGCCTCGATATGTGGAGAACGGACGAGATCAATCTTGCGTGGATCAACGACAATCAGTTTCGCGCCCTCGCGAAGCCGCTGTTTCATTTGCGACGCAAATACGGGATGCCCGTCAGTCGGGTTGGCGCCGATAACAATCATCACATCGGCATCCATGACACTTTCGAACGGTTGTGTACCCGCCGACGTTCCAAGTGTTTGTTTCAAACCGTATCCGGTCGGCGAATGACAAACCCGCGCACAGGTATCCACATTGTTATTGCCGAACGCGGCGCGCACGAGTTTCTGCACGATGAATACTTCTTCATTCGTGCAGCGTGAAGAGGTAATACCACCAACCGACTTGCGGCCATATTCTTTCTGGATCGACTTGAATCGTTCCGCCGTGTAGGAAATCGCTTCGTCCCAGCCAACCACGCGCCACGGATCGTCCGTCGATTCACGAATCATCGGGTTCAGCACGCGTTCTTTGTGCGATGCGTATCCCCAGGCAAAGCGTCCCTTGACGCAACTGTGGCCCTGGTTGGCGCCGCCATCCTTGTAAGGCGTCATGCGCACGACCTGGTCGCCTTTCATGTCGGCCTTGAATGAGCAGCCGACGCCACAGTAAGCGCAGGTCGTTACGACACTATGATCGGGTTGCCCGTTGTCGATGATTGATTTTTCCATCAGCGTTGCCGTTGGGCAGGCCTGCACGCAGGCGCCGCAGGACACGCATTCAGAATCCATAAAGCTCTCGCCAAGGCTTGCTGAAACCTTGGATTCGAAGCCACGACCCTCAATTGTCAGGGCGAACGTGCCCTGGACCTCGTCGCACGCACGCACACAGCGCGAACAGACGATGCATTTCGAAGGGTCAAAGGAAAAATACGGATTGCTGCTGTCGACTTCCGCGTCGAGGTGGTTCTCACCGTCGAAACCGTAACGGACATCGCGTAAGCCGACCGCACCCGCCATATCCTGCAGTTCGCAGTCGCCGTTCGCAGAACAGGTCAGGCAGTCAAGCGGGTGATCAGAGATGTACAACTCCATCACATTCCGCCGCAGCTTCGCCAATGCTTCGGTTTGCGTACGAACCTGCATGCCTTCTTCGACCGGCGTCGTGCAGGATGCGGGATACCCTTTACGACCCTCGATTTCGACCAGGCAAAGCCGGCAAGAGCCAAACGGCTTCAGGTTATCGGTTGCACAGAGTTTCGGAACGTCAACGCCCGACTCGCGGGCAGCGCGCATGATGGTGCTGCCGGCCCTGACCGTCGCGGGCAGGCCGTCAATTTCAATGCGGACGGTTTCTACCTGCTTGCTGGCGGGCGTACCGAGATCAGTTTCGCGCGTTGGGTTCATCGATTGAAGTCCTCCGGGAAGTATTTTACCGCACTCCGGACCGGGAAGGGCGTCATGCCGCCCATTGCACATAAGGACCCATCGATCATCGTGTCACATAACTCATTGAGTAAATTGAGATTATCCTCTCGATCCTCATTCGCCAGGATGCGATCAATCACCTCGACACCCCGCACAGAGCCAATCCGGCAGGGCGTGCACTTGCCGCAGGACTCGATCGCACAGAATTCCATCGCGAACCTGGCCTGTGCGGCCATATCGACGGTGTCGTCGAAAACGACCACGCCGCCGTGACCGATCATGCCGCCGACCTTGGTGAATTCTTCGTAGTCGAGTGGCGTATCAAGATGTTCCTCGGCGAAGTAGGCGCCGAGCGGTCCGCCGATCTGTACGGCGCGGATGTCCCGGCCACTGGCCGTGCCGCCGCCAAAGTCCTCGATCAATTCACGCAAGGTCAGGCCGAATGCTTTCTCGACCAGTCCGCCCCGCTTGATATTGCCCGCCAGCTGGAATGCGAGCGTCCCCTTGGAACGACCGACACCGTGATTTGCGTATGCGTCGCCGCCAAGGGCAATGATGTCCGGTACAGAACCGAGCGTCACAACGTTGTTGACGACAGTGGGTTTGCCAAACAGTCCCTCGATGGCCGGCAGTGGTGGCTTGTACCGAATTAAACCGGCCTTGCCCTCGAGGCTCTCGAGCATCGCGGTTTCCTCGCCGCAAACGTATGAGCCCGCGCCCAGGTGAACGTCGATGTCGAAGCTGAAGTCAGTGCCTTGAATCTTCTCACCCAACCATCCGGATTCGCGGGCAGCTGTTAGCGCTTTGGCGAACACGCGTTGGGTCAGGGGATATTCCGAGCGCAGGTAGACGTAGCCTTTCGTCGCTCCTACGGCAAACCCGGCGATCGCCATGCCCTCGATCAGCGTCAGCGGGTCGCTTTCCATCAGGATACGGTCGGAAAAAGTACCGCTATCGCCTTCGTCTGCATTGCAGGTGATGTATTTTTGTTCGGCTTCCGCGTCCGCCACGGTCTGCCACTTGATGCCCGTCGGAAATCCAGCGCCGCCCCGGCCGCGCAATCCGGACACGTTGACCTGCTCGCGCACGAATGCAGGTCCATTAGCCAGCGCTTTCTCGAGCCCGTCGAATCCGCCGTGCGCGCGATAATCATCGACGGAGAGCGGGTCGATCAGACCACACCGTCTGAACGTCCAGCGTTCCTGGTTTTTGAAATAGGGAATGTCTTCCACAGGCCCCACTTTAAGATCATGCTCGCCGCCTTCGAGGAAATCCGCTGCAAGCAGTCCGTCAATGTCCGCAACGGTAACGGGTCCATAAGCGATTCGCTGCTCGTCCACGACGACTTCGACCATTGGCTCTAGCCAACTCATGCCGCGTGAACCGTTGCGAACAACGTTCACACTCTCGAGCGCAGAAAGTTTTTCGGCGACCTCATGTGCGCCCATGGATACGGCGGCGGTTTCGCGCGGAACATAAACAGTGACGGATTGACTCATTGACCATCTCCACACTGTTCGAGTAAATCGTCCAGCTTCGCATTACTCACGCGACCATAAACTTTCTGATCGATCATGACGGCGGGCGAGCAGGCGCAATTGCCAAGGCAATAAACCGGTTCCAGGCTGACTTTGCCGTCACCGGTCGTGCCCTGTAATTCGACGCCCAGTTTCTCCACGGCGTGTGCGGTCAGGTCACGGCTCCCCATCGCCTGACAGGCTTCCGCCTGGCAAATCCTGACGACGTGTTTTCCGGGCGGCGTGGTTCTGAAGTCATGGTAAAAACTCACGACGCCGTGCACATCGGCGCGCGACAGGTTCAGCTCGGCGGCGATCTGCCGAATCGCCTCTTCACTGACAAAACCGTATCGCTGCACAAAGGCGTGCAGCACCTGCACCAGCATCTCTGGCGCTGCATCAAACTGATTGATGATCTCGGTCGCGATGGCGGCGTCGTACTTTATCGCCATGACTTATTCTTCTCCCGACTCATTGCGTTCTCGACTCATTGCTCTGCTCTCACAACCCAACCCGCTCGCGATTCGCGTAAATATTAAATTTGCCGTTGCGCAAAAAACCAACGAGCGTCATATCAAAGTCGATCGCCATCTGCACCGCCAGGCTGGATGGCGCGCCAACCGCCGCCAATAACGGAATACCTGCTACCAGCGCTTTTTGCATCAGCTCAAAGCTGGCACGCCCGGACACGAATATGCCGTGGCCGTGTGCTGGCAACTTGCCGTCCCGGAAAAGCGATCCAATGACCTTGTCGGTTGCATTATGCCGCCCGATATCTTCCCGCACGACGATAATTTCACCATCCGGACCGAAGAGTGCTGCCGCATGCAGTCCACCCGTTGCGCTAAACAGCGGCTGTCGTTTGCGCATGCGCTCCGGAAGCTCTGCCAGCACGTGCGCCGGAAACTGAACCTTCTGCTCAGCCAGCGACGTCTGCCCGGTCACCCTTAGCGCCTCCAGGCTGGCCTTGCCGCAAACGCCACAACTCGAGGTCGTATAGAAGTGCCGCTCAAGTCGCTCGAGGTCGATATCCACTGCTGCATCTATCTCGACCCGCACAATATTCTTCAGTCCCGTCTCAGGATCCGGTTCGCCGACCTGGCGCACTGAGACTACCTGCTCACGGTCACCAATAATGCCCTCGGTGTAGAGGAAACCAAGGGCAAGTTCGGCATCGTCGCCAGGGGTACGCATGGTAATTGATATGGATTTGGCGGCAGCGCCTTGCGCACCCGCGGACACCAGCTGGATTTCAAGCGGCTCCTCGACGGCAACAGTGTCGTCGGTCGGATTTATCTGGGTGCCGTCGACTTTGCTGATAGCGACGACGCGGCTGCTACCGGTCATGATCGTAGCGTCTCGAAAACGGCCGTCCAGTATATCGCGATGCGACCGTTCGGGTTTAGTCGTCGGCGGCCAGTCGGTCCCGCCACCGGGCCGTAGGACTGTGGGTCACGGTCATGGCCTCACGAATCGACTCGAGTTCCGCGTTGCGCCTGATTCGAACGGTTCCGTCGGCGATGGTCAGGCCAAGGCGCGCATAAATGTCGCTGGTATCCGGGAAACCCGCCGTATCTGCATAGCGGCGATAGAGCGGCATAAATAGTGGTTCGCTAACCAACGTGTCGAGTTTGGTGAAAAATTCCGGACCGGACCAGGTTTCGCTGGAAGGCAGGCAACACAGCTGCAAACGATCGAGGACATCGTCCAGCGTCTCCTTACCGTTCGATCGTTCGCGCAACGTGACGTCCGCCATCAATGCCAGCGCCGCGCCGCTCCAGTAAACCTTCATCCGACTGGATCGAACGCTGCGGTCGGTGGCGTCGTTCGGCGATAACTCCGGATGCGATTTGCGTCCTCGTTCGAATCCGCTATACAGCTTCTGCCACATCGTCTGCGCATCGTAGGCGCCGGATCGCGTCAGAAGGATGTTCTGGTAGTACTGCGAAAATCCTTCCGAGATCCAGTGATACCTGGAATCCAGGTAGGGCAACAGCATGTGACTGAATTCATGGGTGGCCGTCCAGTCGGTGAAAAATTCCGCGGTGTCTCCTTCCGGATCGATCAGCAGCTCGACCGTTTCGCCGCCATCTCTTACCACCCGGCCAAATGCCACTGTACCGCCGCGCGCACCGCTGACCGGCACGACCACGACCTGCGGTGACGGGTTGGGAAATCGTCCGTAGGCAAGACTGACATCGGTCGCGGTCGCACGAATCCAGTTGGCGACCGCTGCATGATCCATGGCGGATTTTCCGGAGAGCATGGTCACCCTCAGCGTCGAGCCCGGCACCGTGATCTCACGATAATCAAATTTGCCGAAGACTGCCGGCGCGCTGGCGCTTTCCGGTGAATCAACAATGGCATAGCGGGTGTTGTCGCCGTTGAGTGATTTCCATGGGACGGATACCTGCACACCCTCCGGAAGTTGAAACTGCACGCGAATTTCCGTGTCATTGATAAGTGCCGGGCGCCACATCCACAATGACGGCGAGACGACGATGTTCTCGCTCGCGAGATTTCGGGCACCCCTGTATTCCTTCGCGGCACGCTCTAAGTCGATCGTGTATTTGAGGCATCGGATCCCGTCGTCGGGAAGCATCATGCGGCGATTGCGAATACGGATGTTGGTGTCTTCGTCACAACCCCTGACGTCCAGGAGGAATTTGCCGGCATTGCGCGATCGTGCGGTAATGCTGTCGACGGGGTGGTTATAGCGAGCTTCGACGGTCAGCCGACTCAAAGCGTAGTCGACATTGACGTTATAGTAATGCGTCTCACCGGCGGCGGAAATGGCACTTGTCAGCAGCAGGGCGGCAAGCATCGGCAGGCGCAATAATTTTCCGGGGTGCTGAGCTTTCACGTTGTTGGTTGCCATCCGTCAGACTGTTGCAATTCATTATGCCGGAGTGCGCGGGTTGAGAGGTAGTTGGAGCAGGTGATTGTGATTGCGTTCACATTTTGTCGCTGCAAGTGGCTTGCTATGCCTGTTTTGGACGTTTGCAGACCCCCTTCGTTAGGCTGCCGTTCAGGTTCGTCCGGTATGCTTTCGATATCGCGGACCCGGGCGTATCTCATTGAGTTTTAATGAAAATGCGAACCATTCGCAACTACAAAGTGTTACAAAAAACGGTTACGTATATGGCGTAACATCGATTAATATACGCGTCCCCCGTGGCAAGAATCGGGGCAAGAATTCAACAAAACTTTGAGGAGATCCCCTTGAGCAAGATTGCGAGACGACAATTCATTCAGCTGTCGGCAGCCGCTGCGGCAGGTGCCATGGTAATTCCGGGCAAGGAAGCACAAGCCCAGGACATGCCGAAGGTCGAAGAAAGCGAGGCAATGGCGCAGGCGATGAAGTATGTCCATGACGCCAGTACGGTTGATCCCGCGTCACGCGCCAACCCGGCGGCAGAGCAGAATTGCGCGAACTGTGCGCTGGTGCAGGGCGCAGACGGCGAAGAATGGCGCCCATGCCAGATCTTTCCGGGCAAGCTCGTTGCCGCTGCGGGCTGGTGCACAGTCTGGGCACCGAAAGCCTGACCTGTCTGAAGCTGGATGCTGAGACTTCCAGGAATCCCGCCCGTTTTCGGGCGGGATTTTTCTGTTGGAGCACCTTTGTTTCTTCCTGGCGGTCGCCGGTGGCACCCGTATCGGGCCGCCTCGCAGGCGCAGAATAATGACGGCTGACGTTCAGCACTTCTATCACGAGGGGAGCGGCACGCTGTCCTACGTTGTCAGTGACCCTGAGACCGCCAGAGCTGCAATTATCGATCCCGTACTTGGCTTTTCCGCGGTGTCGGGCAGGACTGACACGGCACCCGCCGAAGCAATCGTCAACTTCGTCACCTCACATCGCCTGAGCGTTGACTGGATCCTCGAGACGCACGCACATGCCGATCATTTGTCGGCGGCACAGTTTCTGAAGCAAAAGCTCGGCGGCAGGATTGCTATTGGCGAGGGGATAAAGGCGGTCCAGGCCCAATTCGGGGCGCTCTTTAATCTGCAGGCGCCGTTTGCGCCGGACGGGCACCAGTTCGATCACCTGTTTTGTGACGACGAAGAATTTGCGATCGGTGAATTGCGCTGCCGGGTCATGCACACCCCCGGGCACACGAATGACTGTGTGTCCTACGGCATCGGTGCTGCGGTATTCGTCGGAGACACGATCTTCATGACCGACGTCGGCACCGCACGCTGCGATTTTCCGGGCGGTGACGCTGGTCTTCTCTATGATTCCATTCAGAAGTTGTTCGCACTGCCAGACGACACGCTGCTCTATTTGTGCCACGACTATCCTCCGGCCGGACGCTCGCTGTGCTACGCGATATCGGTACGCGAACAGAAAGAATCCAACATTCACGTTGGCGGCGACGCAACCCGGGATGATTACATCGAGCTGCGGACCGTGCGGGACGGAAAGTTGTCCCTGCCTGCCCTTATCCTGCCATCCATCCAGGTCAATATTCAGGCGGGGCATCTGCCCGTTGCTGAAGACAACCAGGTTTCCTATCTGAAAATCCCGCTGGACAGTCTTTAGTTCGGTCAGCCCGCGTGTACAATTTGCGGCCCCCACAGTATTCCAAATAAACAGCGGAGCAATTCCTTGTTTGAAACACTCGAGCCGAAACCGGCTGACGCAATTCTCAAACTCATCGGCCAGCACAAAGATGACCCGCGTGCCGAAAAAGTCGATCTCGGTGTCGGTGTCTATCGCGACGCCGACGGCAATACGCCGATTTTGCGCACGGTCAAAAAAGCCGAGAACTGGCTGGTGGGCACGCAATCCAGTAAAGCGTACCTGGGGTCGCGTGGTGACCCTGTCTATTGCGCCGCGATTCAAAAGCTGGTTTTCGGAGAGCATGCTGACAGTGACCGCATTATTACGCTGCAGTCTCCGGGCGGCTCCGGTGCGCTTCGAGTTGGCGCCGAAGTTGCGCTCAGGGCGAATCCCCAGGCGCGAATCTGGGTGAGCGAACCCACCTGGAATAATCACGTACCCCTGCTGGGCGAGGCGGGCCTGCAGCTGAATACGTATCCCTATTACGATACCGAGCAGAATTCCCTGCGTTTTGACGCCATGCTCGAAGCGCTCGGCGGCGCGGCTGCGGGCGACATGGTTCTGATTCATGGCTGTTGTCACAACCCGACCGGCATGGACCTGTCGGCGGCGCAATGGGATCAGGTTGCGGACGTTGTCGTGGACCGGGAGCTGATTCCGTTTATCGACATTGCCTACCAGGGTTTTTCCGCGGGACTGGACGACGACGCTTATGGCGTTCGCATGCTGTTCGAACGTGTACCTGAGATGATCGTTACTCAATCCTGCTCGAAGAATTTCGGCCTCTATCGCGACCGGGTGGGCGCGCTGTCCCTGGTGGCCAAAAACCAGGCGACGGCAACTATTATTGATAGCCAGGCCCAAAGCTCGGTGCGCACCATGTACTCGTTGCCGCCTGACCATGGCGGGGCCGTCGTTTCGCACATATTGAATGACGCAGAGCTGTCGGCGGAGTGGCATGACGAGCTTGCCGGCATGCGCAACCGCCTTGGGGATATGCGCAAGCTTTTGGTCGGGGCACTGCTGGATGCCGCTCCAGGCCACGATTTTTCTCATATCGAGCGCACGACGGGCATGTTTTGCTACCTGGGCGTGTCAGCAGACCAGGTGGCCCGGTTGATCAGTGACCGCGGTGTCTACCTGGTCGACTCCAGTCGAATCAACGTTTGCGGCATCACTGAGGGTAATGTTCAGTATCTGGCCGAATCCATCGCGTCAGTGCTATAGCAGCATAGGGGTCACTGACCGACTCGCCGGAAACGACGCCAACGAATGACGTGCCTGTGGACTGGTGCAGTTGACGACAGACAAAGGAAGAGATGGCGCTCACAAGTTCTGCACGGCTTCGGGATTGACGGCGAGTCGCGAGGGCCTGGTGCTTATTCTGTGACGACATGCACTGGCTGCGCCAGCATTTCGTCAGTCATCGCTGCCTATCCGACTCGGCCGTAAAATGTCATGCGCGCCGACTCCGAGAGAGAAATTCCGGGCTCGGTGTTATATGCCAGCACGACCAGCATGCGGGTTCGATCTCCAAAAGCTGGCGTGACGCGGTGCATCGAATTTCGGCCGCGAAACAGGACCAGCGTCCCCGGCTCCATCGTTAGTGTTTTTGTCGGCACCTCGCCATCGAGAATCTTGCCGGACAGCGCGTAATTCATTTCGCCGCTGTCGGCATCGCGGACGTCTTTCACGTATTCGAACGCGCCACCGCTTTCGGGATTCTGGATCATCAATGTAATGGCAAAGGAAGAATTGTCGAAATGCCAACCGAGTTCCTGACCCCCGTCAGCGTAGTGCAGATTAATGGACGATAGCGGATCAGCATATTCGTAAAGCTCGCGCTCATCGAGAACAGCGCACAGAAAGTCGCGAAACTCCGGCGCATCATAGAGCGCGTGTAACGCCGACTCAGCCGGCACCTGGTCCGTGGTGATACATCCTTTAGACGAGGAAACCTCCCTGTTTCTGGGGTGATCGAGCGGATACTCCGGGTCGGTCGGCGTCAGGTAAATGTTGTGTTTGCTAACGGTGTAATAGGCCAGGTGACGGTGCTTTTCCCCGTCATTGCGAATGGACACGACAGCTGCCGGCTGCAGGAAACCGGGCATGACCAGGGCCCCGTTCGCGTCGAGCGTGGCCTTACATTCAGCGCGAAAAGCGTCGCTTTGCAACGGATATTGTTCGAGGTTGATTACGTCGCCTGGTGACATGATGCGTATTCTGCCTTGAGAGTCCCGCTGCGCTTTGCGCTCAGGGTTCCAGCGCGAGCGCCGTAAATATGACTTTGCTGTTGTCGTCTATGCCAAGCTTCCGGGTCATGCCGGCGTTCAATTCCAGCGCATAGTTGACGTGCTCCACAGCCGCGATCGAATCCAGCGATAACGGCACGGTGTCTCTGACAATGTTGACGACTTCCCCCTGGTCGGTGATGAACAAAATGTCGAGAGGTATATAAGTGTTCTTCATCCACATCGACAACCTGGCCGGCCGATCGTAAATAAAAACCATGCCGGTGAATTCGGGAAGGTGACGCACGAACATCAGGCCACGCGCCCGCTGAGAATTATTCGCGGCGACGTAGACGTCGAATACATAACACGCTCGCGCGCTGCTGGAGATGACCAGCGACGTTCGTTCAAACGCGGCGTCCAGGTCACTCTTGTCATAGTTCTGCGCCGAGACCAGCGCAGCGACGACAACGATAGTGATAATTCGCAACAACCTCATTCAGAGCGTTCCCAGGTCCTGTCTCACGGCTTTTCACCAGGCAGTGATTCGGCGTGGTCCCAGTTCAGGCGCCCGGTGAATTCGAGTTTCGTAACGGTAACACTGGCATTTCCATTTAGCTCGGCCAGCGGCGATGCACAATAAAGATTGCCGCCTATCATATAGTCGCTTTTGCTCCCCTCGATCAGCCGATGCGTGGTCACGTCCGTCCAGCAACTGCTGGTATCCGGCGTGCCGAAAAACCGGCCATTCCCTTCCTCAACCAGGGTCACGTTGGTGGGCAGTTCCGCGCCGGTCTGGCCGGCCGCAAGATCCGGAAGCCCGAGTATAAAAGTGAGCGTTTTTGCCTCTCCCTCATTCCGGACTGGCCCGGACAGGCGGATACGCGCGCCGGCATCGTCGGGTCGCGGCATTCCCTCGCACACCATCTCGTCTGACTGCCAGTCCAGCGAGGCTCGTATTCCGCCGGCAAGGTCGACTCGCAGCCCGCCACTGTCGATGCACGCCTGCCCGGCAACACCATTCGTTGCGGGTGCCTGATCTTCAGGTGGTGGTGATTCGGCGCAGGCATACAGCCCCAAACATGAGATTATCAGCGCAGCGAGGGTCCTTGCGTGGCTTGTCTTGTTTCCGGAGTAACCGTTGCCAGGCAGGTTCCTCCGATCGATTATTCGCAATTTTTTGCAGTCCGTAGGGTCAGAAGTCCATTATCCCCAACCCTGTGGCACGAACCAACCGGTCTGGCGCCGACCAGATATCTGCAGATTTGCGGCAGACAGAACAATAATAGGGCGACCAGTTGGACTCGATGCGCATCACCACTACAATGGCACGCCGTTTTTGCCCTCGGAGTTAATGAATAATGAGCGTCTCAGAACAATTCCAAAAGCTCGAATCGCATGTAGCGAGCCTGATCATCGGTCAGGAGCATCTGATCAACAGAATGCTGATTGCGCTGTTGTGCGATGGTCACCTGATCGTCGAGGGCGCACCGGGGCTCGCCAAGACGCGTGCAATCAAAGTGTTGTCGGAAAGCATCGAGGGCAGTTTCCACAGGCTCCAGTTCACGCCCGACCTTTTGCCCGCAGATCTTACCGGAACGGACATTTACCGGCCGCAGGATGGAACTTTTGAATTCCGCGAGGGACCGTTATTTCATAGCCTGATCCTTGCAGATGAGATTAACCGCGCGCCGGCCAAGGTGCAGTCGGCACTCCTTGAGGCCATGGAAGAACGCCAGATCACGGTGGGCGAGGGCAGTTACAAGTTGCCGAACCTGTTCATGGTGATGGCAACGCAGAATCCGATCGAACAGGAGGGTACTTATCCATTGCCGGAAGCACAGCTTGATCGTTTCCTCCTGCATGTCGAGGTTGGTTATCCGACGCCGGAAGACGAACGCAAGATTCTCATTCTTAATCGGAATGAGGCGAAGTCGGGCCTGCGTGACGATTTTTCGCCGCCGGAACAGACGGCTGAAACGACCATCATGGAGGGGCGCCAGCAGATCCTGAATCTGCATTTGTCGGATGAGCTCGAGCAATATATCGTCAATGTCGTTGTCGCGACCCGCAACCCGGGCGCGGTCAACAAGGACCTCGAGGGACAGGTCCAGTACGGCGCGAGTCCCCGCGCCTGCATGGGCATCGATCGGGCATCCCGCGCCCATGCCTGGCTGCAGGGACGTGACTATGTGGGGCCGGAAGATATACAGGAAGTCGCCCACGATGTTCTGCGTCATCGGCTGGTGATGAGTTTCGAGGCCGAAGCCGACGGCATAACGCCGGACTCCGTCATCGATGGCGTTCTCGATGGCGTCGGCGTGCCATAAAGGATAATCCCGAGACTCCATAATGCGACACGATAAACTACCCGCAGACGCCTCACCGGTCAGTGTCAGTCAGCCCGAACTGATTCGCCTCAGCGGGCCTGCACGTGCGATCGCGCTGGATGTTATACGCGTAAACTCACTGCAGACGGGTGCCTACGTATCGCACTTCAAGGGTCGCGGAATGGAGTTTGATGAATCGCGTCCGTACCAGCCGGGAGACGACCCGCGCAACATCGACTGGCGTGTCACGGCGCGCAGTTCCGAGGCCTATACCAAACTCTTCCGCGAGGAGCGCGAGCGGCCGGTCCTGATCGTGACCGACCTGCGCAGCAACATGCACTTTGCAACCAGGGGATGTTTCAAGTCGGTCAACGCGGCCAGGGCCGCGGCGCTGCTCGCCTGGGCGGCACATCATCGGGGCGACAGACTGGGCGGACTGGTGTTCGGTGACACCAGGCATCGTGAGATACGGCCGCGTCTTGGGCGCCAGGCCGCACTGCGCTACGTGCATGAGCTCGTCCATCATGCGGACTGGGTGGACCAGGGTGATCAGCTTACGACTGACGAAGAGCCCCCGCTGACCCAGGCAATAGCCATGGTTCGGCGCGTTGCGCACCCGGGGAGTCTCGTGATTATTGTGAGCGACTTCGTCGGTTTATCGCGCGCAGCCCAGTCGTATCTGACCGGAATCGCGCGTCACAACGAAGTACTTGCCGTCTTCCTGAGTGACCCGCTGGAACGACGGCTGCCCCCGCCAGGGCGCTATCGGCTCGTTAGCCATGATGAAGAAATGGCGATCGATACGTTCGCTCGCGGTGCTCGCTCCGACTACCGCCACGCATTCGAAGAGCGCGCGCATGCGCTGGATACTTTCTGTCATCGGTATGGCATCCATTTGCTGCCGCTCTCAACGGACGACGACCCGGTTCAGCTCCTGCAAAAGGCGCTCGGTCGCCGCTTTCAATAGGCCGGCTTAAGCTCATGGACCCCGAACAGATACCGTTGCGCGACCTGCACCTTCCAGAGGCGATAGGCCTGTGGCCGCTGGCGCCGGGCTGGTGGGCACTCATCCTTCTCGCGGTCGCGGGCCTGGTCTATCTTTTATACCAGCGCATTCAGCGCTGGCGCTGGAACGCGGCAAGACGCCTCGCGCTGCGCGAGCTTGCACGGGTGCGCCGCGAATATGAACAGGGTGCGGATGCGATTGCCCTGGGCAAGGAACTGTCCGAACTGGTTCGTCGCAGCATGCTTGCCTATGCCCCGCGCGGCGACGTCGCGGGACTGACTGGCGACGCCTGGCTCAGGTGGCTGGACCGTGGACTGAATGATGCCCCGTTTACGGGCGGCGCCGGTCGAAACCTGGAGACCCTGCCATATCAGCGACCCGAGAAGGTACAGGACGAGGTGGATATCGCCGGACTGATCGACGCAGTTCAGCAGCGACTAAAGACGCCTCTGCCGGAGGGCCTGACCTGATGTGGTCGCTGGCCTGGCCCTGGATGTTGCTGGCGCTGCCGCTGCCGCTCCTGGTACGTATGCTGACCAGCCCAATCGTCGGCAGTCAGGATGCAGGGCTCGTGGTGCCGAGTTTTCGCGGCTTCGCCGTGCTCTCCGATCGATCCGAGGCGGAACAACTCCTGAACTGGCGATTCTGGATAGCGGTTATCGCCTGGATTCTGCTCGTATTGGCCGCCGCGCGCCCGGAGCGTATTGGCGACGAGCTCGATGTGCCAGTATCAGGGCGCAACCTTATGCTCGCCGTGGATCTGTCCGGCAGTATGGATGCCAAGGACTTCGAGCTTGGTTCGCGGCGGGTCGATCGACTCACCGCGACGAAGGCCGTTGCCGGTGATTTCATCGCGCGACGCGAGGGCGATCGCATCGGGTTGATCCTGTTCGGTGAGCGCGCCTACTTACAGGTGCCACTGACGCTGGATCGGGAAACCGTCAACACCCTGCTGCTTGAGGCGTTCATCGGGCTCGCCGGAGAAAAAACCGCCATCGGCGACGCCATCACACTTGCCGTCAAACGAATTCACGATCAGGGTGACGAAGGCGGCGAGCAGGTACTTATTCTGCTGACCGATGGCGCCAATACCGCCGGAGAAATTGATCCGCTCAAAGCAGCCGAACTTGCGCAACAGATCGGTTTGCGCATCTATACGATCGGCATCGGCGCCGAGCAAATGGTCGTTTCCTCAATCACGGGCGGCATGCGCCGCGTCAATCCGTCAGCTGATCTCGACGAGGCAACACTAACGGAAATTGCTGACCTGACGGGTGGGCGATACTTCCGCGCGAAAGACACGGCGGGCCTGCAGGAAATCTATCGGCTCCTGGATGAAATGGAACCGGTGGCAGAGCCTGAAGCGGGTTTCCGCCCCGTGAAGTCACTCTATTACCTGCCGCTGGCCGGCGCTTTCGTCTTGGCGGCGTTTCTTGCGCTGATGAATTTGTTGGCCGGCTGGCGTGCCGCGCGTGCCGGGAGGTTGCATCTCAATGCCGGCTGAATTCCACTGGTTGCGACCTGAATGGTTGTGGGCGCTGCCGTTTATTGCGGCGCTCACATTCGTATTGGCGCGCAGGCGCCTGGCGCCTGGTAGCTGGCAGCATGTGGTTGACCCCGCGCTGGTGCCCTATGTCCTGTCCAGCACGCAGGTGAAGGGTCTCGGTTATCGCTGGTGGCTGGTCCTGATCGGCGGCGTAATTGCCACGCTCTCGCTGGCGGGTCCGAGCTGGAATCGTGTTGAGCAGCCGGTGTTTCGATCCGAACAATCCATCGTTATTGCGCTGGACCTGTCGCGATCGATGGACGCACAGGATCTGACGCCGAGTCGCCTGACCAGGGCACGACTGAAGATTCTGGATATCCTGGAGCGACGGAGTGCGGGGCAGACGGCGCTGGTCGTTTATTCGTCGAATGCATTCACGGTGACGCCATTAACCAACGATGCGGACACGGTCGCAGCCCTGGTCAACAGCCTGAGCACGGACATCATGCCGAGCCGTGGCAGTTATCCGCTGGCCGCCATCAACAAGGGTCGACAACTCCTCGAACAGGCCGGCGTTGGGCTGGGTGAAGTGTTACTGATTACTGACGGCGGCACATCACCCGCGGCCGAGCGCGCGGCCAGTGATCTGCAGGACGCCGGTTATACATTATCCGTACTCGGTGTTGGCACAACCGACGGCGCGCCGATACCGCGAGCGGGCGGGGGTTTCGTGACTGATCGTGCGGGCAATATTGCAGTGCCAAGACTGGAGTCCAACGGGCTGCGCCAGTTGGCGGCCGCGGGTGGTGGACGGTATGCGGTGATGACGGCCGATGATACGGATATCGATGCGCTGCTATCCGGCGAAGTTGGCACCGGCTCATCCACGGACGAATCACTCGCAACCGATCAGTGGCAGGAAGAAGGACCCTGGTTGCTATTGCTGCTCGTGCCGCTGGCAGCAATGGCATTCCGACGCGGATTGATCATGCTCCTGGTGATCTTCATTCTGCCGGTTGCCGAGCCCGCACACGCATTCACCTGGGATGATTTGTGGCTGACCAAGGATCAACAGGCACAGCGGTTGCTCGAGGAAGGCAGCGCGCCCGTTGCGGCGCAATTGTTCGACGATCCGCGCTGGCGGGCGGTAGCCAATTACCGCGCCGGCGAGTACGGCGGCAGTGCAGCCGGATTTGCCGACGAAGAGGACGTTAACAGCCTCTACAATCTCGGCAACGCGCTGGCAAGGCTGGGCGAATTCGAGGCGGCAATTGATGCGTACGAGAATGTACTCGAACTGGATCCGACGTCAGAGGACGCTGTGTACAACCGCGACCTGTTGCAGGATATGCTCGAGCAGAATCAGGATTCGCAGGATGGCGACCAGGGCGATCAGGAGAACGCATCCGAGGCCGGGGGCGGTGCGCAACAGTCGGAAGGGCAAAGCGAATCTGACCAGGCCGGCCAGGAAGGTGCCACCGGTGATCCGGGCGCGGAGGGCGAGCAGGGAGAGGCATCCGTTCGGGACGAGGAAGGCGCGAACCAGGAAGACATGGAAGCGATGCAGGCCGAACTCGAGCGAGCCGCGCAGGAAGCCTCCCAGCAATCTGCAGAAGCGCAGGAACAAGAGGGAATGTCGGAGGCTCAGGCAGAAGCTATGCGGCGTGCGCAGGAGCAGGAACAGGCGATGGAGCAATGGCTGCGTCGAATTCCCAATGACCCGGGCGGCTTGTTGCGCAGAAAGTTTCGTTATCAATATCAACGTCAGGGAAGAGATCAGGATGGCAACAACCTGTGGCCCGACGATGAGGTACAACCATGGTAGTCAAGCGAGTCGATAATAAGAAATCGATATTCCTGAAAACATGTTTTCTGGCATTGCTGGTTCTTGCAGCCTTGCCGGCGAGTGCAGCCGTCATCGCAGCGATTGATCGCGCGAACGTCGAACTGAACGAGTCGTTTACATTGAAGATCACGGTCGATACCGCGATCGATGTTGAACCGAATGCTGACGATCTCGAGGAAGATTTCTACGTCGGTACGCGCAGCCAGCTCAGCAACACGACGATTGTCAATGGACAGATTAGCCGGTCGCGCACATGGACCTATGTGTTGATGGCGAAACGTGAGGGCAACCTGCTTATCCCCCCGGTGCGTATTGGATCCGAACAAAGTGAGCCAGTACCGATTCGCGTCACGCCACCATCGACGACGCTGCCTGGCGAAGCAGACATATTCGTCACCACGGAAGTTGATCACGCCACCAGCTACGTACAGGCGCAGGTGCTTTACACGGTCAAGGTGTATCGAGCGGTTGCGACACGCCAGCCACGTTTGAGCGAACCCAGCATGGGCGGTGTCGAAGTGCTTATCGAGTCTGCCGGTGAGGAACGTACGTATGAATCGATTCTCGGTGGCAAGGCATACAACGTCGTTGAGCGTATTTACGCGCTGTTTCCACAGGAGAGCGGCAGCATCTCGATTGCACCGGCGCGGTTCGAGGCGCGCGTCTTGAGAGATGGTCGTATCACGGGACGCAAGATTTACGAGTCCGACCCAATAGACGTCGTCGTTAATCCGATTCCACCACCACCCGATGGTTTTCCTGACGCCGTCTGGTTTCCTGCGAAGTCGGTGGTCATTACTGAAGACTGGTCACGTGATCAGAGCGGCCTGCCTGCCGGCGAGCCCATTACGCGACACATCACGGTGACGGCGCTGGGACAGATATCAACGCAAATACCGGTGATCGAACCTGGCGTATCCGATGCGCTCAAACTGTATCCCGACAAGCCCGAATTTCGTGATACGGCGGAAGCCCAGGGAATGCGCGCAGTGCGGCGGGACCAATACGCCATGATCGGCGTAACAGCGGGAGAGGTTCAGTTGTCACCTATCGAGCTTCCCTGGTGGAGCATCGATGACGCCGAGTGGAAGATAGCAAGCCTGCCTGGTTCAACGCTGAATATTCTGCCGTCGGCGACGGCGGCTCCCGTTCAACCGGTCGCAACCGAGGAAACGACGCCTGCATCGGATGACGCAGGTAGCGTTGCTGCGGACGTCATCTACAATGATTTCTGGCGTTACGTCAGTGTCGGCTTTGCAGGGCTATGGGTAATGACATTGATCGCCTGGTGGTCGTCGCGCCGTCCCGCGGATAACACGCCGAAAGAACCAGAGGCGCCGCCATTACATAAACAGCAGGCGAAGTATCTGAAGGCTGCGCGCAAAGCCGCATTGGCGGATGACGCTTCGGGCATCAAGTCGAACCTGCTCGAGTGGGCGAAACTGGAATGGCCGGATCTGCCACCGCGCAGCATCGGTGACGTTGCACGTCGCGTGTCGATGCCATTGTCGACCCAACTAGAGATTTTGTGCAGCGCCAGCTACGGACCCGGCGAGCGCGACTGGGATGGTGATGCGCTGGCAAAGTCACTGCGATCGTTTTCCGTGCTGAACGATGAAGTTGAAAAACGGGCTGCCGATGGTCTGCCCCCGCTAAGTCCGGTTTGATCAGCTTAGGAAGCGCAATTCCATGCGGTTTACCAGTGCCCCTCATTCGGCATCGAGGCCCACGGCTCCGCAGCGGGCAATGCATCGCCTTTTTGCAGTAGCTCTATTGAGATATTGTCGGGCGAGCGCACAAACGCCATGTAGCCGTCGCGCGGTGGACGATTAATGGTCACGCCACCTTCCATGAGGCGTTGGCAGGTCGCGTAGATATCATCCACGGCGTAAGCCAGGTGACCAAAATTTCGGCCCTCGCCATACTCATTTGGATCCCAGTTGTAAGTCAGCTCGACCTGCGCGTCTGCATCGCCAGGTGCCGCCAGGAACACCAACGTGAAACGACCTTGTGGCACCTCTTTGCGGCGCAACTCAACCAGGCCAAGCTTGTTGCAGTAAAAGTCCAGCGACGCGTCCAGATCCGTAACCCGAACCATGGTGTGCAGGTATTTCATAGAGGAACCTTCTAATAACCGGTTGAACTGGAGTTGTCTATGAGACGACAATGCCTGCAGACATTCAACCGGAAATATCATTGCACCGAATACGCGCCATTACCCTGGACCTCGATAATACGCTTTGGGAAATCGACCCTGTGATTCACCGCGCGGAGGCGCTGCTGTGGGAGTGGCTTGGTGAGCATTATCCAAACATCCCGAAAATGTTCTCGCCCGAAGATGCGGTCGCGCTGCGGGAGGTAGTTGTCGAAAGATACTGGAAAGACAAGAGTCACGACTTCAGGTTTTTGCGCAAAAAGGTGCTGGCCATGCTGGCGGATGAGGCCGGCTACGACGAGCGTATCGTGGAACCGGCTTTCCAGGTCTTCGATGACGCTCGAAATGATGTCGAGCTATACCCGGATGTGCTGCCCGATCTGGAACACCTGCATGCACAGTACACGCTGGTGGCGGTAACGAATGGAAACGCGAACCTGGAAACAATCGGCATTCGCCATTTGTTTCATGACGTAGTGACCGCGACGGACGTAGGCGTCGCAAAACCTGCGCGCCGAATTTTTGATGTCGCCGTTGCGAAAAGTGGCGTGTCTCCTGACCAGGTTCTGCACGTTGGCGATCATCCGGAAACGGACATCAATGGCGGCAGGCTTGCCGGTCTCAGAACTGCGTGGATCAATCGAACCGAGGCTGAGTGGCCTGAGCATCTTGATGAGCCCGACGTAGTCGTGACCACGTTGGCTGAGATTCGCGAGCTGCTCGATCGTGCCAGGAGTTAGGCTGGATGTCCGGGCGACCAACCATCATTTATGTGCCCGGGCTCAAACCCAAGCCCGAGGCCGGACCGCATCGGCAACAGTTGCTTCGATGCCTCGGCGAAGGCCTGCGACGAGTTGACCCGGAAGTTGCCGCCGAGGTAACTGCCGGCGATGCTTTTAACCTGGTGAGCTGGACCTATGACTTTTACGGCGAACATCGTGACATCAATCTTGATATCGACGATATCGAGGCAATTCTCAAGAAGAGCGGCCCGAGCGAAGATGACATCGTTGCTGTAATGTCGTGGAAGCGCCGCTTTACGCGCTGGCTGTTTCGTACAGCGGATTACGTGCCATTTCTGATTCCGCATTTCGCCACAGAAGAGCTCGAGATTCACCTTCGCGATTTCAACAAGTACCTGCGAAATAATAACGGCGTTGCAGAGGCCGCCAGGCACAAGGTCAGACGGGTATTGGAAGACGCTGCAGCACAGGGCCGCCCAATACTGTTGTTCGGCCACAGCATGGGCTCGGTGATTGCCTACGAGGTGCTGTGGCAAATCTCGCGTGATCCAAAAAGCGATCTGAAGGTGGATTTATTGCTGACGAGCGGCAGCCCGCTTGGACAATCGATTGTTCAACGTAAGCTGATGGGTGCACACGAGAAAGGCGCCGAGCGCTACCCGGGGAATATTCGCGAGTGGATCAACATCGCTGCCGTCGGCGAATTAACCGCAATCGATATGAAGCTCAAGAATGATTTCGGAGAAATGGTGGATCTGGGACTGGTGCCTGCCATCGATGACCGCGAGTCATTCAATTACTACCATATGCATGGAGCACTGAATGTTCATGCCGAATACGGGTATCTCATCAACGAGGAAACCGCACGGGTAGTCAGTGCATGGTGGCGTTCCTGCCAACAGGGCCGACCCGCACGGGTAGTCAGTAAATGATGGCGTTCCTGCCTATCCAGGCTAATCGCGCGGCTTTTGGCTCAGCATCGTGCCGCGTGGGACGTTTTCAGCTACGCCGGGTCCAGCAGGTTGGGCTTAATCACTATATCAATGCGTCGGTTCCTGGCGCGGCCTGATTCGGTCTCGTTATTAGCGACCGGATTGGTTTCACCGAAGCCGGTTGCGATCAACCGATAGCTCGGGATTCGCATGGCGTTAATCATGTACTGCTGTACAGATTCTGCTCGTTGCTGCGACAGCAGCTGATTAGACGTATCACCGCCATAGGAATCCGTGTGGCCCTCGATGATTAGCTCGCTGCGCGGAAATACGTCGATGGCTTTCTCCACTTTCGCGAGGAGGTCGAAATCCTGCTGCTTGATTTCTGCCTTACCACTGGCAAATGTGAGGCCAACCAGTCGTAAAATAACGTTTTCGCCCTCGCGGAAGACACGCGCCTCATTCCGGGTGAACATTTTCTCAACCTGTTCAAACTGCGCTTTAACCAAAGCCTGCGCTTCCAGTCGCTGTACAAGCGCCGTGCGTTCTTCGGTCGCTCCACCCAAACGCTCATCAAGCGCTCGAATCTCATCTTCCATGTCGGCAAGGCGCAGGATATTCGCTTCGACTTCCTGTTCGAGACTCTGCTTCTCATTCTGCATATTTTCTATATAGGTAATGAGATCCTGCTCGATCTGATCATGGCCCTCGGACATCGACGGGGCGATATCCGCAACTCCGGCGATCTTCGTTAGTGGATCTTCCCACTGCAACACAAGCTCCTCAACGGTCAGGTTCTTGTCCCGAACGTCACGCACGACTTCGGACAGGTAAATTGCATGCTTGGCCTGATAGTTGGCCTGGCGCGCCAGGCTTCTTGGCAGATCGGTGTCATAGCGATTTTCGCTGAGCTCGCGCTCAGCATCCGCCAACAATCGCTGCGCGAAACCCAGTGTCAACGGAGCGTAACGACCAACACGTGCCCGGTCTGCATCCGCCAGCAATTGTCTCGTTTCGCTAAGGTATTCCGCCTTGATCGCGATCAACTCCGCGTCGCGGTAGAGGCTGGTGGCCTCGATATCCTTTCGCTTTGCGTTCTTCAGATCGCCACGTTCCAGATAGCGAATGGAATTGCCAAATTCTCTTTGTGCCTTGTCCCAGACTTCTCTCGAAAGTTCAGGGGCCTTGGCATTGGCGGCGTCCTGACGACTTTTCATTACCTGCGCGAGGACCGTCTGCGCCAGCCTGGCAGCCGTCGCCGCAGTCGTGAGGTTTTCTTCGGCATCGGACACCTTCCTGCGGACATACTCGATATTGCGTCCACGCTCCAGCCCGACCTCGGCCGCCTCGTAATCTTCGACGCCGGCGCTGTAGCTGCGCGGAGCCAGTAATCTGGCATTGGCTTCATCTGCCGCCGCCAGCGCGATATCGACATCCTTGAAAAAAGTTTTGCGGAGCTCATCCTGTGCCGCAGCAAAGCCGGCGCCCAAAACGAGGACGGCGAACGTAGTGAATATGACAAAATTGGTCTTCGAAGCCATTCTGTAGTACCGCTTATTAATTAAAACAATGAGTTACACGTATTTCTACGCTTACCTGAATATTACATATCCTGCCAGCCTGAATCTGTGGAATAGCTCTCTTTATCGGCTGAATGTTATGTCGCGCCCGCTATTTTACGCTTAATTCGCCGCAAGTTGGGCGCCCGCTGCACGATTTTATTATCGCTGCTGTCGCTGCCGCGGTCACTCGGCGTTGCGGCAAAGTGGCGGTTTTCTAAAATGTGGCTTGGCTCACAGACGAAAGTGAGACCGCTAAGTAGACTTGCCTCCATGTCTGCCAAGTACTACACACAGTTCAAATTGACCGATACGGATTACCGCGGCGGCAACGAATTCAGTGGCGTGGTAGAGCTGAGTAGTCCGATGGATAACGACTCAGATATCACGGATATCGAAGCGGTCCTGGCAAAGAATTTTGACCTGCAGCAGAGCGCTGTACAACTGGTGAGCTGGTCCAGGTTGCATTAAAGAGTAAACGCTTGTTCGATTTTTGAATCTCATATTTTATTTCCCCCTGATTTTCCCCGGCTAGTCCGGGGATTTTTTTTGACAAATTAATTGGGGTCGAACCGAGGTTTTCGACTCTTGTCTAGCTGTACTGCCACGACGCATCGAACTCGAAAACCTCGGTTCGACCCCAATTAATTTTGTCTAGCTGTACTGCCACGACGCATCGAACTCGAAAACCTCGGTTCGACCCCAATTAATTATGTGGGAGCGGCTTCAGCCGCGAACCTATTCTGTGAGAGAATACGCGTCCTGCAATTCGAAGCGCTTTCATGACTGACGAAGACAAAACCAAATCTAGCTTCCGCGGCATACCGGTGGTCGAGAGCGGCCACAAGTACCGCACAGAAGTAGGTTTTTCGGCCATCAAGAATGGCGTAAAGCAGCGCCGGGATACGCCCGAGGTACCGCGCGGCAACAAGCCCAGGTGGTTGCGTGCAAAGATGCCGTCCGGGGCAAATTTTTCCGCTGTCAGGCAGACCGTCAAAGAGCATCGGCTCAGCACGGTCTGCGAAGAGTCCATGTGCCCGAACATTGGCGAATGCTGGAACAACGGCACGGCGACCATCATGGTGATGGGTTCTGTCTGTACCCGTGCCTGCAGATTTTGTGCGGTCGATACAGGTAATCCGCACGGCTGGCTGGACGCGGAAGAACCGCTGAACACAGCACGGGCAGTGAAGTTGATGGACCTGCGCTACATCGTCATCACATCTGTTGACAGAGACGATCTGGATGATGGCGGTGCCGCCCACTACGCGGCGTGCGTCCGCGAGATAAAGAAGATGAATCCTGATACCGCAGTCGAAGCGCTGACGCCGGATTTTAATGGCGTCATGTCCGACGTCGAAAAGGTTTTGGATTCCGGACTTGAGGTTTTCGCACAGAATGTGGAAACAGTCGAACGGCTGACGCACCCGGTTCGTGACCCGCGAGCCAGCTACGCGCAAACCCTGGCGGTCCTGGCACACGCAAAAAAATACCGACCGGATGTACTCACCAAAACCAGCCTGATGCTTGGTCTTGGAGAGGAAGATCACGAGATCATGAAAACCATGCAGGATTTACGCGCCGTGGGTGTCGACATCCTGACATTGGGTCAGTATTTGCGACCGACGCCGAATCACCTGGTAGTGGAACGCTATGTCACACCGGATGAATTCGACCTGTACCGTGCGGAAGGACTCGAAAAAGGATTTCTCGAAGTCGTTGCCGGGCCGCTGGTTCGGTCCAGTTATCGCGCGGACCAGGTGCTGGCAAAGAATAATGTTGGCATCGCTGTTTGATGCGCCTCGTCACTTTCTGATCAGAAAAGAGATTCCATGACAGCTTTTTTCGCCGAATACGGCATGTTCCTGTTAAAGACCATTACCATTGTGCTGGCGCTCGTCGCCATTATTGGTGCGATTGCGGCGGCCGGCAAAAAGGCGGGTGAGCACGATCACCTGGAAATCGAGAACCTGAACAAAAAGTATCAGAACCTTGCCAGCGCACTAAAGCAGGCGGTGCTCAAAAAGGCCGACTGGAAAAAGGAAGCCAAAGCCGAAAAAGAAAAGGCGAAGGCCGAAGCGAAGTCAGGCGAAGCACGACCGCGCGCATTTGTCATCAACTTCAAGGGTGACCTGAAGGCCAGCGCCGTTCCATCCCTGCGCCAGGAAATCAGTGCCGTACTCGAGGTCGCGACCGTCGATGACCAGGTCGTAATTTGCCTCGAAAACTATGGTGGCGTCGTACACGAACATGGCCTTGCCGCGTCGCAGCTCGTGCGCATTCGCGAGAAAGAAATTCCGTTGACGGTTGTCGTGGACAAGGTGGCCGCCAGCGGCGGATACCTGATGGCGTGTGTGGCAAACCGAATTCTCGCCGCGCCGTTCGCTATTCTCGGCTCAATTGGCGTGATTGCCCAGATACCGAATTTCAACCGCGCAATGGACGATCGCGGTATCGATTTTGAACAGGTAACGGCCGGCAAATACAAACGAAGTGTCACCATGTTTGGCAAGAATACCGATGAGGATCGCGCCAAGCTCAAAGAAGAGCTCGAAGACGTGCATGCATTGTTCAAAGGCGCCGTCCTGCGCTATCGCCCGGACCTCGATATGGAGCGGATTGCGACGGGCGAACACTGGTACGGGACGCGAGCGCTCGAACTGGGCCTGGCGGATGAACTAAAGACCAGCGATGAATACCTGGCGGAACTGGCCACAGACCATGACTTGTACCGCCTGGCCTACAAGATCAAGCAGCCATTGCAAAAACGCCTGATGGCCGGCGCTGACGCCGCCCTGGAGAAATTCGACAGTGCCGGCTGGCGGCGGCGATTCGAATCGCGGCTGCCGCGCTGACCCACGACCCGCGGGACCGCATGTCGCCGGGAACCCGGACCAGCCGTGCCTGTCAGAAAGATTGAGAGTTGGAATAATCAGCCCTGTATGCCCCGTTGCCGACAGATGAGTCGGCTATAATTGGGCTGAGACCACGGAGCAGGAACAATGAATTCACAGTTTAGAAGCCTTAAGTATCTGATTGCAGTCGTATTATTAGCCGTTTTTGCGAGCGGCTGCTCGACGACACCGACAGGCCGTAAACAACTGACACTAAAATCGGATGCGACGCTGGCGGCGGAAAGCACGCGCGCCATGGCGCAGTTACGCGCTACTTCGGCGCTGGTCACAGACCGGGCGACTATCGATTACGTCGCCTGTGTGGCCGATGCGATTGTCGGCACGCTCGACGAAGAATCGGCCGCTCTCTACTGGGAGATGGCCATCGTCAATAACCCGGAAGTGAACGCATTTGTCATGCCCGGCGGAAAAATCGTTGTGAAGTCAGGAATAATGAGTGTTGCCAAGAACCAGCATCAGCTCGCAGCGGTCATGGGGCACGAGGTGGCGCACGTGACGGCAAACCACGCCAACGAAAGGGCAACTCGCGGCGACATCACCGGGTTCGGCATCGAGGTGCTTGCCGCAATTCTGGTCGGCGATTCGGCAAACTACTACAGCAGAAATTATGATCCTAATATGGCTTCGGGCATCTACGGCGCGGCGGGTACGTTTGGTCAATTGGGCGTAATGAATCCGTTCAGCCGCATGCAGGAGTCCGAAGCTGACGAAATCGGTCTCCTCTATATGGCGAAGGCCGGCTTTGATCCGCGAGAAGCCGTTACGCTTTGGCAGAACATGAACAGCAGCTGCGGAGACAGCAAAGATTCCTGAGTTCCTGTCTACCCATCCGTCCGGCGAATCGCGCATCGAATCAATGGTAAGCCAGCTGCCGGAAGCACTTGCGCTGTACAACGAGGCAAAGGCCAACGGACTTAATCCGGATTGCAGGCTCTAACTCGAGTCGGCTCGGGCATCAGCAACTTCAAAGACCACTTCTCCGGTCACGCCGGCAGCTACAGTGCGTATCGACCAGCGTATCCCGAATCGCTTTTCGCATTCCTTGCGAGATGTACTGCAGGTCATGAACGGGCCTGGGATTGCGCGACTGGCAACGGCCAGGCCGCCGCATCGCTGATTACGTACTTCGATAGTGTGGTTGCGACCGACGCAAGTGCAGAACAAATTGCTTCTGCAACGCCGATTGACGGCATCGAGTATCGCGTCGCAACAGCGGAAGCTTGCCCATTGCCAGATGGTTCGATCGATCTCATAACGGTCGCCCAGGCACTCCATTGGTTCGATATCGAGCGCTTCTTCGCAGAAGCGCTTCGTGTTCTGCGTCCGGGCGGCGCACTGTCATTCTGGGCCTATGGGCATTGCCTGGTTGAGCCGGCGTGCGACAAAGTCATCCGACAAATCTTCGCAGAGGTTGAGCCATTCTGGCCGCCGGAACGGCATATCGTCGAAAATCGCTATGTTGGCATTACGCTGCCGATGCCGGAAATTCCGACGGAGAAATTTTCCATGACCGCCGATTGGACGGCGGAGCAGATTCTCGGGTACATGCGTACCTGGTCCGCAGCGCAGAGATATCTGGAGGCCAAAGGCACTGATCCGACAAGTCTCTATGCTGATGCGCTTGCTGCCGCCTGGGGAAAAGGCGCGCGGATCGTCACCTGGCCAATTACACTGAAAGTCGGACGTAAGTAGCGGCGTAGTACCTGCCTCCTGTTTCTGCGAGAATCTGCACCTGGCCTCCGCGACGGCAATGAATGAGCGACCAATTGAAGATTAAGGCATCAGTCAAAGCACTAATTTTTCCGATACTGACGATGGTCGTGTTGTCCGGCTGCAGCACCATCAAGGAGATCCTGGTGCCGCTCGGTGGTGAACCAGCTGTTGAGCCGGTGGCGGAGATTCCGCTCAGCGAAAAACCGCGCCAGGATCCGATCAGCCGTAACTATTTCAAGTTGCAATCAGCTGATCAGGCTGTAATCGGCGAACCACAAATTGTGTTCACGCAGGAAGAGCATACTTTTTCCGATCTCGCACGTGAGTATGGTCTTGGCTACGATGAAATTGTGGCGGCCAATCCGGATGTCGACCCCTGGTTGCCAGGCACCGACACACCGGTATTGCTGCCGACACAATATATTATTCCCGACGTGCCGCGCGAAGGTATCGTGCTGAATATCGCGTCAAAACGCCTGTTCTATTTCCCGGCGATTACCGATAGCGAAAAACAGACCGTTCTTACGTATCCAATTGGCATTGGACGTGTTGGCTGGGAAACCCCGCTGGGAAGTTCCGCGGTTATTGCCAAGGCCCGCGATCCGCAATGGTATGTACCGACGTCAGTGCGTCAGGAACACGCGGCGCTTGGAGATCCCCTGCCCGCGATAGTGCCGCCGGGTCCGGATAACCCGCTGGGAAAATTTGTCCTGAAACTCGACCTGCCAGGTTACCTGATTCATGGCACGAATCAGCCGTATGGCGTTGGCATGCGGGTTAGTCACGGTTGCGTGCGCCTGTATCCGGAGAACATTGAGTTGTTATACGAACTGGTAGGTCTCGGTGAGCCCGTGAGAATTATCAATGAGCCGTATCTGGCCGGACAGCAAGATGGCGAGTGGTATTTCGAGGGTCACACACCGCTCGAAGACGATACAGTGAGTGCCGAAGATCACCTGCTCGCAATCCTGGCCGCAATGAGTCCGGAAGATGAAAAGTATCCTGTGGCCGTGGATGAGTCGCTGGTGCGCTCCGTCGCTGCCGACGGCTTCGGTGTGCCGATTCGTATTCAGCAAGTCGCGTCAACCGAGGTGATTGCACGCGCGAGGGTAATCAGGAACACCGTCGTACCGGATCCGGCTATGCCGACGCTGGAGGAAGTGCGCGCATTGCTGGATGATCCGCTTACAGAAGAGGAAGTGGCAGGACGGATTGCGGCCGATGAGTGAATGGCTCGACATCATGCTGAGCGAGATCGCACGCAAACGCCAAGAAGAAAAAGCAGCGAAAGAAGAGGCGGCACGCAGGGCGGAGTCTGCATCAGACGACAAGACGCCTGATGCAAAGTCGAATTAGCCCGGAAAATATTTCAAAAACTCAGCCGGCAGGGCGTTCGCATCCAAAGGCCGGTTGGACGGCACATCCAGTGGCGCCGAGTTATAGGTGTGCCAGTAGAGCAGGTTCAGCGCTTGCGTATCCGGCGACTGCATATCCGACAATACCGCCGCCATCGTTTTTCCTGTGTAGGTCGTCTCGAGCACCAGGTCCAACTGGTCCAGGCCGAACGCCACGGCAGCGTCTGTTTCAGGCGTTGACTGTGCATACCCTGTACCGAAGAACTCATCTCGAAGCCTGATATTCGTTTTATTAGCGACGTCAAACGGAACAGATTGATCCAGCGCGCGCATCAGCGCAGCTGTTTTGCAGGTAAGCGCGCGCATCGCTGCTGAGTTCGTAATTGATTTGTCCGAGACGCGTACCGCGTGAATTTCTGTCTCAAGGCCGCCGATTGCCAAACCGAGCGCCAGGCCAACAGCGGTGCCCATCGTGCCGGTGCCGACGTATAGCCTGTCCGGCATCGGAATCTCACCACGCTCGATCTGTTCGGTGAGCTCGAGGCCCGCGGCCACGAAGCCGACGGTCCCCAACCAGGATGAACCACCCATCGGAATCACCCAGGCGTGCCGGCCCCACAGCGAATCCCGCAGGATGCTTATACGCTCGTGATAGGAGCCACCATAACGGACCAGTTCCGTGCCATTCCTTAAATGCGCATTCAGAGTCCTGCCAATCAGCGGGGTTTGGGCCTGGTGGGAGAGAAAGCAGGTACATTCGAGACCTGCTTCCCGGGCATATAGGGCGGTGGCGAGCGCATGGTTTGATCCAACGGCGCCAAAAGTGGCGATGCGCAGTCGATGCCGGTCAGTGGCACGCGGAAAGATGTACTCGAGTTTGCGCACCTTGTTGCCGCCATACAGCTTGCCGGTAAGGTTATCGTACTTGATCGACAAGTTGTGAGCGGCCTTTCCGACATTGACGGTTTGTGTTTCGACCGGCGTGGGAAGCGGTGCAAGGCTCAATCTCGGTAACCGGTCGCCGAGAACCGGGTAGCGGTCTTTGAGGTAGTCGACTGCCGACATGTGGACCCAGTGTCAAGAATTCTGACAACGATAGCATCTTAAGTCCCGAGTCTTTAAAATGCGTCCACGTTGTCTGGTCAGGCAACGTCATCGTAACGGAGTATCGAGTTTGTCGGATACTGGAGACCGCGGAATCACGGTCACCGAAATTGCGCCGATGGATCAATCCATCGACGCGTCGCAGGAAACCACGGCTGCTTTTGTAGGACGTGCGCTTCGCGGCCCCCTCGATACGCCGCTTCTCATTAGCAGTATCGCCGAGTTTCGACGCCGGTTCGGAGGTGACTGGTCTGGCAGTCAGCTGGGTCCCGCCGTTGCGCAGTTTTTCAGTCACGGTGGCAAACAGGTCTATATCGTAAGAGTCGCCAATAATGCGCGTGGGGCGATGCTTTGCCTGCCGGCATTGCACGGCGTGCTCGTGCTGAAGACCATGGATCCTGGGTCAACGGAGTTTGTCAGAGCGGCAGTAGACTACGACGGTATTAGCGATCAGGACGGCGAACGATTCAACCTCGTTCTGCAGCGCCTTGCCCCGGATAGTGGCCTGATCCTCGATCAGGAAATCTATCGAAAGTTAACCTGCGTCAGGAATAAAGAAGGTAGCATCGAGGACGCGCTGTTGGGTTCTTCGCTGGTTCGCGTGGAGGAACCTCTGCCCGCGCACAGGCCGATGCAGACGGACGCGGATTACATCGATCCGGCCCAGGCAGGTACCGATGGACTGGCGCTCTCGGATTACGATCTGGTCGGCTCGGCCAGCCGCGGCAGCGGCATTTTTGCTTTGAACCAGGTCGAGCATTTTGATCTTCTCTATCTGCCGCAGCCGGAAATCGGGAAAGTGCCCGGGCCCGCCGCGGTGCTGGCAGCTGAACTCTATTGTCGAAAACGCGGCGCAATGTTGATTCTGGATCCGCCCGCTAACTGGAAGAACGCCCGCGACGCCATCCACGGTGTTCGGGATGCGGGTTATGCGAACTCTGACGTAATTTCCTATTTTCCGCGCATGTATTCTCGCAAAGACGACGGCTCGCCACCGGCGACGGTGGGTGGCGCAATTGCCGGATTACTCTGCAAACTCGATCGAACGTGTGGCCCCTGGGAATACCTGGATCAGCGCGGGTATTCTCTCGACAGGGACCTGGTTCCGGCAATCGAGGTTAGCGTCGACGACGGGCATTTACTCGTGAAGGAAGGTTTGAACGTCATCGCAGGGAATGCGCCGGGGCACGTAATGTTCTGCGGTTCAGTGACGCTGGCTCACGGCACACAGGTTGGCGATGAATTCGCAAGTCTCACGACCCGCAGATTGTGCCTGGCAATTACGAACGCAATAGACAGAGCGACACGCTGGGCCGTGTTCGAGCCCAATGCTTCTTCAGTGGCGGAACGAATTGTGAATCAGGTCCACGCTTTCATGTGCGCGCTGTCCGACGCGGGGGCATTTGTCGATAACCATTTCATGGTGCAGTGTGATACTGGAATGCGTCACGAGCCGATCGACCCCGATCGCGGCATAACGATGCTGCTTGCGTTTCACCCGACGGGTTCAGAGGAAACGGTGTCGCTGACCTTGCATCAGTCCGTATCCGGCTGCCGCGTGTCGCAAACCGCGTTCGCACCGGTAAGGGCGGAGGTGGCCTGACCCTGCTCGAAGGTTCGCTCTGCCGGTGTCTGTAAGTGGCTGGCAGCGAGTACCGCCCGGCGGCGCGCCCGGTTCGAGAGTGATCGATAAAGTCAAATAAACGATCTAAAAAGTCAATAAAGCGATACGATTCTGGAGGATACTTTCGCCGGTCTGTCAGGGCATCAGTGGCCATTGCGCCTTGATCCCTGCAGCGCTGGATTGACTTGAATCCAGATCTTTCATACTAGTGAAGGCCAGCTGCACCCTACCTAGAGCATTCGAAATGCCCATCGGTCGGCGGCCCTCGGACGGGGAAAAACATGCGAAGACTCAGCCAGGCAGTGCTTGTCGCACTGACCATACTAATATCGGGCACCGCCTATTCTCAGGCACTCGAAGAAATCGTTGTGACCGCGCAGAAGCGCGAGCAGGGCATCAACGATGTTGGAATTACGGTTAACGCGTTCACCGGCGCGCAGCTGAAAGACTACGGTTTCGCAACCGCGGAAGACATGGCACTTCTCACGCCGGGATTGACGGTCAATGAAACGGCGGCCACAGGTGTGCCCCTCTATACTATTCGCGGTGTCGGTTATCAGGACTACTCGACGGCGGCCTCTTCCACGGTGGGTCTGTATTTTGATGAAGTGGCGCTTCCTTATACCGTGATGAGTCGCGGCCTGATGTTTGACGTGGATCGTGTAGAGGTCCTGAAAGGGCCGCAGGGTGACTTGTACGGCCGCAATACTACTGCAGGCCAGATCAACTTCGTCAGCAAGAAACCAACTGAAGAATTTACGGCGGGGGTTACAGCCGGCGTTGGCAGCTACGGAACATTTGATCTTGAAGGATTCACGAGTGGCTCAATCAGTGACACGGTACGTGGCCGCGTAGCGGTCAGGAGTCTGACGTCGAGCGAAGGCTGGCAGAAAAGCCTGACCCGAAATGATGAGCTTGGCGAGAAGGACATTTTGGCAATCCGCGGCATGCTCGACTTTGACCTTGGCGAAAACGCCAGCCTCTTGCTTAACGTCCACTACGTCGACGATCAGTCCGACAATAAAGCCAATACGGCATACAACGGAACGCTGGTTGGTCTTGGTGAATTCAGCAACCCCTACACACCGTTGGAAGACTACATTATTCCTGGTGGGGCCAATTTCGGTGCAACGCCGCCGTGGTATTCAACCGGCAACAATGAGGCGGCGGACTGGACGAACAGCTATACCAGCCCACAGACGAACCGCACGTTTAATTTGCGGCCGCAGCGTGACAACCAGCTGACCGGCATCTCTGCGCGACTGACCTGGGATCTCGGCGACATTGAACTTACCTCAATTACCGCCTGGGACCAGTTCGATCGCGTCGAGTCCAACGACTGGGATGGTGGCTTCTTTAACGACTCAAGCAATATCAATACGACCGATCTGTCAGTTTTCTCGCAGGAAATTCGATTCTCCGGTGGTGACGACGACCTGAACTGGATAGCAGGTGTCTATTTCTCAGCGGATGAAGTGGATGAGTACTATCACTACTTCATGTCCGATTCTGTTTTCGGTCTGGGCTCCATTCCCTTCGGCGTTGGTTTGTTTGCGCCGACACCGATTGTCGAGCTGGATACGAAGTATGTTCAGGAAACCGACTCAAGCGCGGTGTTTGGTCATGTTGAGTGGCGCTTTTCAGACGATTGGCGCCTGACGCTGGGCGCAAGGTATACATCCGAAGAGCGCGACTGGTCAGGCTGCACTTTCATAGCCGATGATGCCAGTCTGGCCGGATTCCTGAACGCGCAGTTTGGCGCGACGCTCGGCGCAGGTGACTGCGGAACGATCGACGACGATCCAAACTCGCCGACCTATATTTTCGCGCTTATTGGCGGGCCAGACATCAACGACGCGTTCCATGTATATACAGATAAGATCAAGACCAATCGCTGGATGGGCAAGATATCGCTCGACTATGCGGTCAATGAAGATGTGCTGCTATACGGCACGATATCCAACGGTTTCAAATCTGGCGGATTTAACGGAGCAAACTCGAACACGACAATCCAGTTGCAGCCAATTCGGGAAGAGGTACTGACTTCCTATGAGCTTGGCGTCAAAGCAACGCTTGCAGAGGGTACAGTGCAGCTCAACGCCGCAACGTTCTTTTATGACTACGAGGACAAACAGGAACAGGATCTTGCTGTTGCTTTCGTCGGCAATATCTCCGGCCTGGCAAATGTACCGAAATCCGAAATCACCGGTGCTGAAGCGGAACTCCAGTGGGCACCGGCCGAAGGATGGGGTGTGCGCTTAGGCATAGCGCTGCTCGATACGGAAATTACGGAATGGCTGGCAGTGGATGGCGGCGCCAGCGCCTGGCCAAACGTGGTTCGCCGGGACGTGTCTGGCCAGACACTGTCTCAGTCTCCTGACCTGCAGTACAGCGCGCTGGTCAGACACGAATGGGCATTCGGGAGCGGCAAAATGATGGATGCCGCGGTCGACGTTAGTTATATCGATGACACCAGCGGCGGAGCACAGCTTTCGGATGCCACGGAGAGCTATTCCGTCGCGAACGCGCGGATAGGCTATGGCAGTGATGATGGCAAATGGCGCGTCTTGCTATGGGGTCGCAACATTACCGACGAGTATTACTATCCATCCGCGTACACGGGCGGAAACGGTCCTTACGTCCGTAACGTTGGCATGCCGCGCACCTGGGGCGTGTCGCTCGACTACAAATTCGGCTCTTACTAGGGAAATCCTATGCGACTTCCTCAAATTCGCGGCGCACTTCTGTGCGCCGCTTTTTTATTTGGCCTGCCTGCTTGTCAAAAGCCTGCGGAAATACCGGATACCGCGGATCTGGTATTACGCGGCGGCGTTATTCATACAGTCGACGCAAAGCAGCCGCGCGCACAGGCAATTGCTGTGTCTGGCAGCGAAATTAAATTCGTCGGCACGGACGACGCGGTGGCTGGCTACATCGGCCCGCAAACCGAGGTTGTGGAACTCGACGGTCGCCTGGTGCTGCCTGGCATCGTCGACGCGCACCTGCATCCATTAGGTGGAGCGATCAAAGAGCTCTATCAGTGCAATTTCCCGTTCTCAGCTGATCCGCAGGAGGTTCAGGAGACCATCGCGAAATGTGTTGCGGAACGGCCAGGCGCGGAATGGATTACCGGCGGTCAGTGGGACAGCGCTTTTTTCGATAATTTTGACCTTGAATCGCCACGAGCCTTTCTCGACGAAGTATCCGGTGACGCTGCCGTATTCCTGAGCGATGATAGCGGGCACAACGGCTGGGCGAATTCGAAAGCGCTGGAACTGGCAGGCATTACCGCGGCAACACCAGACCCGACCGGTGGAACAATTACTCGTGCATCGGACGGAACGCCTAATGGTATTCTGCTGGAAACCGCACAAGGCCTCGCGTATGCCGTTATACCAAAACCGTCGGGTGAGCAAATGCTTGAGGCGGCAAAGTGGTTTTCTGACTACGCCAACGCTTTTGGAATAACGGCAGCGAAGGCTGCTGCTATCGAAGAAGACGAAATGGCCGGTTTCGTCGCGGCCGACAAGATGGGCGAGCTGAATGTGCACATGGCGACGAGTATACGCACGCCATACGGACATCGCGTCGAACCACTCGACTACGACGAGATAGACCGGATTCGCGACACGTATGCTTCCGAACATGTGCACACAGAATTCGTAAAGATCTTTCTCGATGGCGTGCCAACGCCCGCGCGCACGGCCGCCATGCTTGCTCCTTATCTGCCGGACGAGGCACACGGTGATAACTTCACCGGCGGTGATCTGCACGTCGGTCTCGAAACCCTGGCTGCAGACCTGGTTGAACTGGACAGGCGCGGATACACGGTCAAAATGCATGCCGCCGGCGATCGCTCGGTGCAGGTCGGACTGAACGCAATTGAAGTCGCGCGAAAGTCTCTGGGTAATTCAGAAAAAAGGCATGAGCTCGCGCACGCCGGCTATATTGACCCGAACGACATCCCGAGATTCGCAGAGCTGAATGCGGTCGCCGATCTTTGTCCAATCCTTTGGCACCCCTCACCAATCATTGACGCAGTCATTTCGGCGGTCGGCGAAGAACGTGGTCGACAATATTGGCCGACGCGCGATTTACTCGACGCCAATGCGCCGATACTGGCCGGGTCAGACTGGCCATCTGCTGTGCCGGATGCAAACCCCTGGCCCGGCGTCGAGGCGTTCGTAACGCGGCGGGATCCTCGCGGTGATGCTGAAGGTGAGCTTTGGCCTGAGCAGGCGATAACGCTCGAAGAGGCGATCGAGATCTATACGATTCATGGTGCCCGTGCGATGCAGATGGAAGACAGGACGGGTAGTATTGAAGTCGGCAAGCTTGGTGACTTTATCGTACTCGAACGCAACCTATTTGAGATACCAATTGATGAGGTCGCGGATACGAAAATTCATCAGACGTATTTTGAGGGAAGACTGGTCTATGAGAACAACTAAGAACCAGTAGTCGCGGAGATAGAGAGCTTAGTCTACCAAAGAGATCAGAGGCGGCAGGGTCCCGCCAGGAAGGAAAAGTATGAAGCATCAACTCTTGTCATTGCTTGCTGTGTCCGCGCTCGCCGCCTGCGGTTCGTCTGAAGCGCCGTCAACGATAGCCGCCGCAGACACTGTCTATACAAACGCGCGAATTTACACCGTCGATGTAAACGATGCATGGGCGGACGCAATGGCCGTCACTGACGGCAAGATCGTTGCCGTCGGCAACGCCGACGACATGTCCGTCCATACCGGTGACGGCACCAGCATAGTCGATCTTCAGGGTCGTATGGTAATGCCCGGAATTCATGATACGCACAACCATCCGTCTGATGCAGGCGTTGGCAAAACCATTGAATGTAGTTTTCTAACCTATGTGCTCGACGAAGCGATAGCTGCGATGAAAGCGTGCCTTGCCGACATCCCGGCCGGCGAGTGGCTGCGTGGAGGGCAATGGAATGAGGGCCTGTTTGCGGGCACCGATAAATCACCGCGAGAGATCCTGGACGAGGTAGCGCCGGAACATCCGGTCTTTCTCATGGACTGGTCTGTACACAACGCCTGGGTCAATTCCCGGGCGCTCGAGATGTTCGGAATTACGGACGAGACACCCGATCCGAGCGGCGGCGTCATCGTGCGAGACCCGCAAAGCGGCGACGCTACCGGAATTTTGCTGGACAACGCTGCATACGATTACCGTCGTGAGCTGCCGAAGTACACGTTGCAGCAGCGGTCAGACGCGTTGGCGTGGAGTATTGAGCAACTCGCCGCAGTTGGGATTACAACGTTCAAGGAGGCGTTGGTAACGACGGCAAACATGGAGGCATACGCTGTACTTGAAGCAAAAGGCGCGCTGCCGTTAAACGTCAAAACAAATTTGACCTGGAAGAGTTCCTGGGCCAATTCGCATGATGAGGAGATTGCGTTGATTGATACGCGGGCCGAGCATGCGAGTGAACGCATCGATACTGACTTTGCGAAAATCATGCTTGACGGAATCCCTCCCACCTATACGGCTGCTTTGCTGGAACCCTACGAACCCAGTGAGGCGTTTGGTGATGATTGGCGTGGAAAACTTATGCATACGCCCGAAGATCTCGCTGCGGATGTCACCGCCCTGGACGCCAGGGGCCTTACTGTGAAGATTCATGCGACCGGCGACAGGTCGCTGCGTGTTGCACTGGATGCCATTGAAGCTGCGCGCAAAGCAAACGGTGCCAGTGGCCTGATACACGAAGTCTCACATGCGGAGATGATACATGCCGACGATATACCGCGGTTTGCGGAACTCAATGTTGCGGCTGAGATGTGTCCGATCCTCTGGTATCCGATTCCCGGTCTAGACTGGGACGTCTGGCTCGGTCCCGAACGTTCCAAAGTGTGGCCGGTGAAGACGCTGGTGGAATCAGGCGCGCTGGTTATTTACGGTTCGGACTGGCCGGTTGTGCCGACACCCAACCCCTGGCCAGGCATTGAATCCATGGTGACCCGAAGCGATCCAACTGGCGCGAGTGACGTTCAGGACTGGCCGGAACAATCGGTTGACCTCGCCACCACCATCAGAATATTTACGCACAACGGTGCAATTGCCAACAAAGTCGGAGACGAGTCAGGTTCTCTTGAAGTAGGAAAGGACGCCGATTTTATTGTTCTGGACAGAAACATTTTCGAAGTGCATATCTCTGAGGTCGGCGAGACCCAGGTACTTCAGTCAGTTGTCGGTGGCAAAGTCGTCATCGACATAACCTGAACGCCCGCTTCGAGCCCATTGGATTTATTCTGATACTCGCGGCTAAAGCCCAATTTGCCCTCCCTGATTATTGACAAAGATGGATCGGTGCAAATTGATCTTTAGTGCAATAAACGTAAGTTAGCATTAGTCAATAACGCTATTTCGCAACTTGACGGCGAACTGCGCTTCAGCCGCGATCAGATGATCAATCCGGCTCACCAAAACCGCCGCCACCCGGCGTTTCAATAACGAATATATCGCCTTCCTCCATCCGCACGGTCGCCGTGCCCGAGAGTTCCTCCTGCCGACCGTCTGCCCGCTCAATCCTGTTGGCACCGGTGATCGCGCTGCAACCTCCAGCAAGGCCGAATGGCGCAATGCGGCGGTGATTCGACAGAATCGCAGCCTCGACATGCTCCAGGAAACGCAACCTGCGTACCGCACCGTTTCCGCCGCGCCATTTCCCAGCACCGCCCGAACCCTCACGAACCGAAAAAGATTCGACGATAACCGGAAAGGTTTGTTCGAACACCTCCACGTCGGTCATGCGGGAATTGGTCATGTGCGTGTGTACGGCATCAGCACCGTCAAAACCGGGCCCGGCGCCAGCACCGCCACAGATCGTTTCGTAGTACTGCACCCGATCGTTGCCGAACGTGAAATTGTTCATTGTGCCTTGCGATGCGGCGAGGGCGCCGAGCGCACCATACAGGCAGTCTGTCACGCACTGTGACGTCTCCACATTGCCGGCGACGACGGCGGCCGGGTAAGACGGGCTTAACAGGCTACCTGTCGGGATGTGAATATTGAGCGGCTCCAGGCAGCCTTCATTCATCGGGATGTTTTCGCGAATCAGGCTGCGGAAGACATAGAGCACCGCCGCCCGGGTGACCGCCTCGGGTGCATTGAAATTGGTTTCTGACTGCCGTGATGTGCCCGAGAAGTCGATAGTCGCTTCACTCTCCTCGTAGTCAACATTGATTCTTGCGCGAATAACCTCGCCTGAATCAAGTTCGTACTCGAACTCACCATCCTGCAAAGAGTCGAGCAGCCTGCGCACACTGTTTGCGGCATTCTGACGGACGAATTTAAGGTAAGACTGCACCGTTTTCATGCCGTAACGATCGATGGCCCTTTCGAGTTGACGGATACCCTGCTGGTTGGCGGCAAGCTGTGCTCTCAGGTCGGCAATATTCTGTGGTGGATTCCTCGACGGATACTTGGCGCCGGTGAGCAGTGCCAACGTTTCCTCCAGCTGGAACCTGCCCTCACGGACCAGCCAGAAGTTGTCGATCAATACACCTTCTTCATCGATGTGGTGACTCTCGGAGGGCATTGACCCCGGGGTTATGCCGCCGATATCCGCGTGGTGTGCACGCGAGGCAAGATAGAATTTTGGTTCGTCAGTGCCGGCGTACCAGGGTGTGACAACGGTGATGTCGGGAAGATGCGTGCCGCCGTTGTATGGCGAGTTCAGCATGATCGCGTCGCCCGGTTTCAGGTCGTTGCCTTTCGCCGCGATGACACTCCGTACGCTTTCACCCATCGAACCGAGGTGCACCGGCATGTGCGGTGCGTTGGAGACGAGTCTGCCTTCGGCATCGAACAACGCGCAGGAGAAATCGAGTCGCTCACGAATGTTCACCGATATCGCGGTGTTCTGCAGGACCACGCCCATCTGTTCCGCAATGTGCATGAACAGGCGATTGAATACTTCCAGCCGAACCGGGTCAGGTGATGACTCATCGGCGATTCTTTCCGACGACATCTTTCGCTCGTTGCTCAGGAGTAGATGCCCCGCCTCATTCACGGTTGCTGTCCAGCCGGTATCGACGACCGTGGTGCCATTGGATTCAGCGATTATCGTCGGGCCGATGAGAGTTGCACCACTACCAAGGTCATCGCGCCTGTAGACGGGTACGTCCTGCCACGTATTCTCTATCCACACCCTGCTGGTACCCGCAGGTGCAGTTTGCGATGAACCCGCAATCAGTGGATCGGAGAATGCCTGCTCGATTCCGGTGCCTTCGATACGCGCAATAGCGATGATCAATTGTTCCGCGTCAGGTTCGGTTCCAAAACGGCTGCGATAGGTTGCGGAGAACGAGTTAACCATCGCGTCAGCATCGCCGAATGCCACATCCAGAATGGTGTCCGATCCTTTGACCCGCAGTCCGAGGCTGACACTGAACTTGCGGTTCGCAGCCGGGACATGCTGGTCCGCCAGCGACTCATCACATTCGCGTTGCAGCCGATCGATATCTGGCTGAAGACACGCGAGTTCTTCCGCGCCAAAGCCAACATCGGCCGATATCTGTCGCTCGACACGGATGTCGGACAAACCCATGCCGTAGGCGGATAAGACGCCAGCCATCGGGTGCAACCAGACACGCTGGATATCGAGCACTTCGGCAACCCGGCACGCGTGCTGTCCGCCTGCGCCGCCGAAGCAACACAGCACGAAGTCGCGGACATCTTCGCCACGTTCGATCGTAATTTTCCGAATCGCGTTGGCCATGCTTTCTACGGCGATCGTGAGAAACCCTTCGGCGACTTTCTCCGGCGTTTCCGCGGAAACGTCCCGTGCAAGTTGATCGAACTGACGCCTGACCACTTCCGTATCCAGGGGCTGATCGGCATTCTCGCCAAAGACGGACGGAAAGTATTCGACAGGTATCCGCCCGAGCAGGACGTTCGCGTCGGTTACCGTTAGTGGTCCGCCGCGCCGATAGCAGGCGGGGCCGGGATTCGCGCCCGCAGAATCCGGGCCAACCTGAAAACGATCGTCCCTGTACTCAAGAATCGATCCGCCACCAGCGGCGATCGTATGGATCTTCATCATCGGCGCACGCAAACGCACGCCGGCCACTTCCGAGTCGTTACTGCGCTCGTATTCGCCGCTCCAGGCGGAGACATCCGTAGACGTGCCGCCCATATCGAATCCGATGAGTCTGCCGAAGCCCGCCCTCGACGCGGTTTCGACCATGCCGACAACGCCTGCAGCAGGACCCGAGAGCACACTGTTCTTCCCGCGAAAATGCTCGGCCAGCGTCAGTCCGCCGTTGCTTTGCATGAAGAGGAGGCGTTCAGGAACGGCTGTTTTCGAGAGCTCCGTCTGCAGCCCTTCAATGTAGTTGTTGAGTACCGGCGTAAGGTAGGCGTCAGCAAGAGTCGTCTCGCCGCGACTGACAAACTTGATCAGTGATTCAACATCATGTGAGACCGATACCTGGCTAAAGCCCAATTCTGCCGCAATGTTTGCGATTGCGTTCTCATGGCCCGGATAACGATAGCCGTGGACGAGACAGATCGCGACGGAACGCAGGCCTGCATTAAAGCTCGCCTGCAGCGACCGGCGGATGTCAGTCTCAGCCAATTTGCACAAGACTTTGCCATGGGCATCTATTCGCTCGATCGCCTCGACGACGTGAGCGTAGAGCGGCGCTGGCTTTTGGATATGGAGCGCGAAGATATCGGGGCGGTTCTGGTAGCCGATGGCGAGGGCATCTTTGAACCCGCGCGTTACGACCAACACAGTTGGCGTGCCGGCGCGCTCCAACAGCGCGTTGGTGGCAACCGTCGTACCCATCTTGACGGCTTCGATGACGTCTGACCGCGACATGAACCTGCGGATGCCTTCAGCGGCCGCATCGGCATATTGTTCCGGATTGTCCGAGAGCAGTTTGGCTGTCTGCAGGCTGCCGTCGGGACACAGTGCTACCACGTCGGTGAAGGTCCCGCCGCGGTCGATCCAGAATTGCCATTTATTGCTTTTCACAAGAGCGAAGGTAACGGAAAAATCGCATATTCACACGTGAATCCCGGTTATCATCATTGCTCATTTGATAGTGATTCACACATTCGGTTTTGGGGGAGCAACAAATGAATCTAGCCGGTCGATATTGCATTTTGCCACTCGCACTGCTCGCGGCGCTCTTGCTCTTGCCATTGGTCGCCTGCGCCGACGATAACGCCCCACGGGCACGCGACCTTGGCATTCCTTTTGACGGTGACCCCGGCGAATACAATGCCATAACGGACGTTCCTGGCGTTACTGTCGGGTTCGAGACGATTATTGCCGATCTGGATGATGACAAGGCCGTTCGAACGGGCGTAACCGCGATCCTTCCGCGTGGCGACGAGACGAATCAAAAGCCGGTTTTCGGCGGTTGGTTTTCGCTCAATGGTAATGGCGAAATGACGGGAACGACCTGGGTCGAGGAGTCCGGTTTCATCGAAGGCCCGATCATGATCACCAACACCCATAGTGTTGGTGCGGTGCACGAAGGCACGATTCGCTGGCGTTTTGAAAACGGCGCGGCCGATTCGAGTGGCTACTGGTGGTCCTTACCGGTCATCGCCGAAACATGGGACGGCTACCTGAACGACATCAACGGATTTCACGTCAGGCCGGAACACGCGGCTGCAGCGATCGAATCCGCGCAGAACGGCCCCGTGGCCGAAGGCAATATCGGCGGTGGAACGGCGATGAATTGTTTCGAGTACAAGTGCGGTACCGGCACCTCATCAAGAGTGACGGATGCCGCGGGCCGGACTTATACGGTTGGCGTTCTGGTCCAGGCCAATTTCGGCCGGCGCGATGATCTCATCGTGGCCGGCGTGCCGGTTGGAAAACACCTGCGCGACGACATGGTTTTTTCCAGTGACTCAACAGATGACGGGGAAACCGGATCAATTATCATCGTTGTTGCAACGGACGCGCCACTGATGCCGCATCAATTGAAGCGGTTGACGCGGCGGGCCGCCCTCGGACTGTCACGCACAGGCAGCATTGCCGGCAACGGATCCGGCGATATTTTCATCGCATTTTCCACGGCGAATGAGCAAGCAAGCCAGGCGAGCACCGGGGTGTCGATCGATACGTTCGCGAACGAAGACATTGGCCCGCTGTTCAGAGCGACGGTGCAGGCCACCGAGGAAGCGATTACGAATGCCCTGGTCGCGGGACGCGACATGACCGGTAATCGAGGTAATACCGTTAAGGGAATTGAGCACGACAGGCTTAAGTCAATTCTCCGTGACTACAACCGCCTCGAAGAAGACTGAAAACCGGTCCGATGGACAGCACGACCTCCGTATTCATCACTCTCGTGTTCTACAACGCAATTCTGATCGGTGTTGGTCTATGGGCGCGCGGTCGCAACAGAGGTGTTGAGGATTTCTTCCTCGCCGGGCGTGGGTTGGGACCCTGGGTTGCCGCGATCAGTGCATCGGCCAGTTCCTCGTCTGCCTGGACCTTGCTTGGTGTGAGTGGCGCTGCATATGCGTGGGGACTACCAGCGTTATGGTTGTTTCCGGCAACCGTGGGTGGTTTCCTGCTCAACTGGCTCTGGGTTGCGCCCCGACTGAATCGCCTGGCTCGCGAGGAGGGTGCGGTCACCCTGACTGAGGTCGTCGCACCGGCGTCAATGGGCGGTAACCGAAAATTGATTCTGCGTATCGCCGCGTTGATCATCGTCTTTTGCTTTACGTTCTATATCGCATCGCAGTTCGAGGCAGCCGGTAAAGCATTCGAGTCTGTATTTGGCCTGTCAAAACGAAACAGCATCATGATCGGGGCCGCAATTGTGCTCGTGTATACGTTGCTCGGCGGCTTCTGGGCGGTCAGCGTTACTGATTCCGTGCAGGGCATCCTCATGGTCGTTGCCAGCCTTGTGCTGCCGGCTGTTGCATTGTCCGCTGTCGGCGGTTTCGGACCGCTCGCAGACGGCCTTGCGTTAATCGGAGATGTCGGATCACCGATTGGCGCCGGCATGTTGGTCGGGGTGTTCTTCGTGCTTGGCCTTTTTGGCATCGGCGTCGGTTATCCGGGTCAACCGCATGTAGTGAATCGATTCATGGCGCTGAAGGATGAGCGCGCGCTCCGCCAGGGCCGCATAATTGCATTGGGCTGGGCGACGATTGTTTATGCCGGCATGTTGCTGCTCGGACTCAGTGCCCGTGTATTGTTCGCCGATCTCGGTGATTCGGAACAGGTATTGTTCCACGTCGCATCTCAGCTGCTGCCTGCGGTGATCGCGGGCGTGATGCTGGCTGCCGTGCTGTCAGCCATCATGTCGACGGCCGATAGCCAGCTGCTGGTGGCCGCTTCTGCAATTTCTTACGACTGGAGCCTGGCCGACGGACGTGAAAACCGCGGACTTACCGGCACACGCACAACGGTCCTGGTCGTGTTGATTCTTGCGACCGTACTGGCACTTGTCTGGCGCGCGGATATATTTTCCCGCGTATTGTTTGCGTGGTCCGCGGCGGGTTCGGCGTTCGGGCCCATCCTTATCATGCGTTTGCTCCGTCGATCCGTATCTTCCACATCGACACTCGCAGCCATGGTTGCCGGGTTCGGTCTCACTGTCTTCATCTCGTTCTTCCCTGATACGCCGGGCGACGTCGCCGAGCGACTATTGCCGTTCTTTGTCGCAATCGCAATTGCCGGGTTCGGAAGTCGTAAAAACTAATCTAATCCGGATGTCATATGCATCGTCTCTTTAGGCCACCAACTTTCTGGAGGGTTTATGAGGGATCATGATGCGCTGGAAAACAATCCATACGTATCCAAGACGGCACTGGAAGCCATACACGGCCAGTTGTTCGGTTGGGCCCTCTCTCGTTGCGGATTTGACGAAGCGAACGCGGAGGACCTGATGCAGCAGGCTTATGTTGAGTTGTTGAGCGGCCGCGCCAAATTCGACAACAGGTCGACGCTGAAGACATTTGTGTTTGGTGTGGTGCAGAACCTGGCTCGAAGCGGATTCCGTCGCCACAACAAACATTTACGTTTGGTCGACAAATTCGCTACAGAACAATCGGAATCCACCGAGGATAATCACGAGACCGACAGCTTGAAAATAGTTTGGGAAGCGGTGGTAACGCTGCCAAAGCAACAGCGGGACATTACGGAACTCGTATTTATCAGAGACATGACTATCGAAGAGGCATCACAAGTGATGGGCGTCAGTTTGGGCACGGGTCGCGTGCACTACGACCGTGCGAAAAAAGCGCTGGCCGAAAAACTGGCTGAACTAAGTCCGGAAGAGTGAAAGAGATGAACGAAGAGGAAATTCGAGAAAAGCTGAAACAAGCGGCAGACGCGGCGCAGAGAGACGGTACACCATCTTTCGACGAAACCTGGGTTGTGGCGGAGTCACAGTTCGTGCGCTCCCGCAGTCGATTCAGGCGTTTTGGAGGTATAGCGGCCGCGGCCGCGGCTGTCGCCGTATTGGCATTAACGGTTGCGCTTTGGCCGGCTCAACAGGCGGAACTCGCCGACGACTATTACATCGCCGACGCGTTGCTCAATTCAACCTCGTGGACGGCACCCAGTGATGCACTGATGCCGGAACATCAATTTGACATATACCAGGAAATTCAATTCCTGGACGAGTCAACCAAACCCTATGAAGGATCGTTACTATGAGACAGGGAAAGAAATGTGTGCTGTCAGTAGCTGGAATGTTGCTGATTTTGATAGCTACGGGCGCCATGGCCCAGGGAACGGGCCCCCAGAAGGATGTGTTCAAAGGCAAGCTTTTCCCGCCGAACATCATTCTCGAGCATCAGGATGAGTTAAACCTGAGCAAGGAGCAGTTCACCGCAATACGAGCGGCAGTCGTCGAAGTCCAGGCATCAGTCGCTGAGCATGAGTGGGACCTGCGCGAGGCATATCAGAAGGCTATGGCGGATCTGGAAGAGTCGCCGGTCGATGAGGAGAAGGTCCTCGCAAGCATCGAGGACGCATTGTTGGCCGAAAACAAGGTCAAACAACTGCAGGTAGCAATGTTGATCAGATTGCGAAATCTGTTAACTGATGAGCAGATGGCATATCTCCAGTCAGTAAGATAGCAATAGATTAGATCGACAGTAGTCCGTCCAGGAAGGGCAGAAATGAATAAAACGAAGCTGATTTCGATGACCGCCGCGATTTTGCTGACTTTGTCGGCGTGCGGCGGGTCCTCCGGCGGCGCGGCGCCGCCACCGCCACCGCCACCGCCACCGCCGCCACCGGCGCCGATCACCACGGCAGAGGCCTACAAATTCCTGAACCAGGCCAGTTTTGGAGCGACTCAGGACGAGGCGGACGACGTCATAAACGTTCGCTTCGATGCCTGGATCGATCAGCAAATGCAAACGCCGGCCTCGCTCCAGCTACCCTATTTGAGAAGCCTGCCGAGGCCTCAGTTCGTGGGAGAACTGCACGGCGATCGTGTAGACGTATGGTTTCGCAACGTGATCAATGGTCCGGATCAGCTTCGGCAACGGGTCGCATTCGCGTTGTCCGAAATCGCGGTTGTTTCCCAGCTGGGCGCCCTGATCAGTGCGCCCTATGCGGTGGCCGATTTCCACGACCAGCTCGCCAGCAACGCTTTCGGTAATTATCGTGACCTTCTCAACGTCGTGACATTACATCCCGCGATGGGCGTCTATCTCAGCATGCTGGGCAATGAAAAACCCAATCCGGCGCTGAATATCCGTCCGGATGAAAACTATGCACGTGAGCTGATGCAGCTGTTTTCCATCGGCCTGGTCGAACTGAATCTGGACGGTTCCGCCAGGCTCGATAACCTGGGACAGCCGATCCCGACCTATAACCAGGAAATCATCGAAGGCTTTGCGCACGTATTCACGGGCTGGAACTACGCCGGCGCGCCCACGTTCCAACAGGCATTCCAGAACGACAATAACCAGACCGTGCCGATGCAGCTCTATCCCGATTTTCACGACACGGGCCAAAAGACATTATTGAATGGAGTCGTGATTCCCCCGGGTCAGAGCGGCGATCAGGATTTGCAGGCGGCCCTCGATAATATTTTTGATCACCCGAATGTTGCACCATTTGTGTCGATCCGGCTGATCCAGCGCCTTGTCACCAGTAATCCGTCACCCGGATACGTGCAGCGGGTCGCAAGCGTGTTTAACGATAACGGTGTCGGGGTTAAGGGAGACCTGGGCGCTGTTGTCAAAGCGATACTGCTCGATGACGAGGCCAGGCCGGACATGCCGATGGAAATCGACGGCAAGATCAAGGAGCCGTTGCTGCGCCTCACACAGTTATGGCGTGCCTATGACGCAGCATCACAGAGCGGAGTGTTTCCGCTCGCGCCGGCGTACATCATCTTCGGGCAGGGCCCGATGCAGTCACCCTCTGTCTTCAATTTCTTCAGTCCGTTCTTCGCGCCTGCAGGTGAGATAAGGAACTCAGGGTTGGTCGCGCCGGAACTACAGATTGCAACCGAATACCAGAACACCTTCATTACGAATTATTTCTTCATATTGGCCTTTAACTGGAACACGGAAGAACCCAATCCGGGCGTGGACGACGTCCTGATCAATATTGAGGATGAAATCGCGGTTGCCGACGACACAGATGCGCTTGTCGATATGGTCGTCGATAAACTTCTTGGCGGTCAAATCTCTGCAACGTTAAGAGCTGAAACGGTACAGATGGTCGATCGAGTGCGAACCGCTCTACCTGGCAACGATGCCGCCCTCGCAGCCGAAGCAATTTACTTCGTTGTGACTTCACCTGAATTCGCGTACCAGCGTTAGGATGACGACATGAAAAAGATTAACAGACGCGACTTTCTGAAAAAATCCACAGCAGCGGCTGCGGCCAGTACCGCATTTGCCCACGTTCCCGGCATGGCGTTCTCGCAAAGCATGGGAGTGTCCGCACCGTTCAATGATTACAAGGCGCTGGTCTGTGTGTTCATGTTTGGTGGCAACGACTCCTACAACATGCTCATCCCCCGCAGTAATGCGGAATACAACGTCTACGCCGCTTCCCGACAAAACATGGCGGTCGCGCAGCAAGACCTGCTCGCGATCAATCCGCTGACCTCAGATGGCACGGACTATGGATTGCACCCATCGATGGGCGGAATCCAGAATCTTTTTGAAACGGGGAAAGTGGCGTTCTTGAATAACACTGGTCCGCTGGTCGAGCCGACGCTGAAGGCTGACTACCTCAACGGTTCAGCCGTGCTGCCGCCGCAACTGTTTTCGCATAACGATCAGCAGGATCAATGGCAGTCGCTCAAAGGTATTGCAACCAGCAATACGGGTTGGGCCGGCAGAGTGGCCGATCTCATTCGCACGAATGTTGTTAATCAACAGCTGGCGACCAATGTATCCTTGTTCGGAAACACGCTGTTTCAGTCGGCGGACGAGACAATCGCCTACGTCATGGGTAATACCGGTCCGGTTCCATTTACCGGTTTTACGAATTCCGGTGACCCGAATGATCTGTTTTATCAACAGCGACTCGCGTTTGAAAGGGTGCTCGGTGCAAGTCATCCATCGATTTACGAACGTGGCTTTGCCGAGATTCAGCAACGCGCTGTTGATACTGTCGACCTGGTGAGCGGAGCCCTGGCAACGGCGCCAACCCTGAACACCGCGTTCCCGGCGTCTCAGCTAGGCAACCAGCTACGCACGGTTGCTGAGTTGATCGCCGTACGAGACGAAATGATGATGGAGCGCCAGATCTTCTTCGTCGCCGCAGGCGGCTTCGATTCCCACGATGACCAGGTGGCCAATCAGCCTGGTCTTCTCGGCGGCATCAGTGATTCGATGGCGGCATTTTATGACGCAATGGTGGAACTCAATATTGCGGATAGCGTCACTGCCTTTACGCAATCAGATTTCGCGAGGACACTGACGTCAAACGGTGACGGCACGGACCACGGATGGGGCGGAATCCAGTTCGTGATGGGTGACACCATCCAGGGCCAGAACCTGTTTGGCGCTTACCCGGATCTCGCGCTCGACAGCAATGACGACGTGGGCGGCGGCAGAATGATACCGACGACCTCGGCAGATCAATATGCTGCAACGCTCGCGAAGTGGTTCGGCGTCGACGACCTCGACCTCGACATGGTCGCGCCGAACATCGACAACTTTGCCACGCGCGATCTCGGTTTCTTTATCTGATCGAATCCTATATCGGACTTACGTGCTTCGCTCGAATGTGCTGCAACCAATAGATTTCAACGCACCACAACCCTGTCGGGTGGGAAGTCGAATGGATCAAATCATGTTATGACCGCTTTGTGATCACAAACAAAGCCTTTAACCAATACTAACTCGAGATCAGCTTACGGGAGGTAAAGCAGATATCGTTTGACGATTTCGCTGCCGCTGGCGCAACGTAGTTAAAGCAAATTCTAGAATAATGTTTCCGCGGAAACACGAGCGTCCGCTTTTATCAGTAGCAGCCGTTCAATATGATCGAAATTCAAGGAATTGATAGTCCGGTTTCGGCCAATTGCGGCCGTTCATTGAATATCTAATCTGGCTCTGATTCTGGCTCGGCGTATTTTTCCAGCACTTCTTCAAGCGGCTCGCCACTCTCTATGGCATCGGCGGCTTCATTGCCCGATTGTTGCCGAACGTCTTCAGTAACACTGTAGTACGTACCACCTTTCTTGAAACCTGACATAGCTGCCTTCGGGGCGCCATTTCGCGCAGGAAATACACGAACCACAAGTTGATCGCCCGGCTCGATTGCATCTGGAGCAAGACCAGCCCGTTCCCAGCGCCGTATCGGCACTTCTATTTCCCAGCTCACGCCTTCTTCATCTACCAGGCTTAGCTTGGGGTGAGGTCGTCTGTACGCAAAGTCTTCAGCAACACCAGTTATTTCGACGGCATTGCGAATGTCGTAGGGCGCGAAAGAGTGATGCGCGTAGCTAGCGGCCGCAGGTATCAGCATCGCAAAGATGGATAACAGGAAGCCCCTGAGGACGAAATTAGAACATGCACTCATGAGGAACTACTCAGGTAGGTAGAAGTTGAGAGAGCCTAACTCTACGCGACTCAACGCGTCCAAATTCGCGAACTCCACAATTCTTGACGAAAAACCAACGGCTGCTTTGGGTTGTGACATCAATCGGTCGATGCAACACCTAAACTCTACCACTAGAGAAGGGGGTGTTGCAGATGGGCTATCCAAAGAGGATCTATTACACCGAAGCTGATAGGTCGTTAATGTGGGATCGATGGCAGAAAGGCGATTCACTAAACGCGATCGCACGCGACTTCGGACGCAGTCATTCATCGGTACAGGGCATTTTCGCACGCACCGGTGGTATCCGACCGCCAGAGCGACAACGATCATGCCAAGCGTTGTCTCCATCCGAACGTGAAGAGATCTCCCGTGGTATTGCCTCGGGCCGATCGCTGCGTTGGATTGCAGCATCGTTGCAGCGAGCACCATCAACGATCAGTCGAGAGGTGAAGCGCAACGGTGGCCGACGTCAGTACCGTGCAGCGAAGGCTGACCAGGCCGCCTGGGATCGGGCGCATCGCCCCAAGACCTGTAAACTGGCTGAGAACCGCAAGCTGGCACTTATCGTGGCCGAGAAGCTCCAACTGGAGTGGTCACCGGATCAGATTGCCGGTTGGTTAAAAAGCACATATCCCGATGACGAGAACTACCAGGTGTCGCACGAGACAATCTATAAAACGCTGTTCATCCAGGCCCGCGGAGCCCTAAAAAAGGAGCTTATCCAGTACCTTAGGCGTCCGCGGGCGATGCGTCGCTCACGCCATCACACACAGAAGACGAGCGATCACGGCAGGATCAGTAACGCGGTCTCGATCAGCGAGCGTCCGGCCGAGGCAGAGGATCGGGCGGTACCAGGCCATTGGGAAGGCGATCTTCTTTGCGGCAGCAACAACAGCCAGATCGCCACACTGGTGGAGCGGCACACCCGCTTGGTTATGCTGGTCAGAGTGCCGAGCAAAGACACCAAGACAGTCATCGATGCACTGATCAAGCAGGCTCACAAGTTACCGCGGGAACTCTACAAATCACTCACGTGGGATCGTGGCAAGGAAGTAGCCGACCACCAACGCTTCAGCCTGGACACCGGGATCAAGGTCTACTTCTGTGATCCACAGAGTCCCTGGCAACGCGGCTCGAACGAAAACACGAACGGACTACTGCGGCAGTACTTCCCGAAGGGAATGGACCTCACTAACGTACACCAGAATCGGCTTAACGCCGTTGCAAGCCGTTTAAACGAGCGGCCCAGGAAAACGCTACAATATCGAACACCAACTGAACGATTTGCTGAATGTGTTGCGTCGACCAATTGACATCGCAGCCAAAAGCCGCCCTACGTGCAAGCCCTAAACTGCCAAGGAAATGCAGTTGATTATTTGCCCGTTGAACAACTAATCTCCTTGAGCAACTGAAGAAACGAACTGTTGCCATCGCTGGCTTGCTTCAATGTTCGTCGGATTGTCTTGAATTATGGACTTTACGTGCAACGTAAAGCTCTCGGTAAGATCCACCGGACGATTCTCCCACCATGTCAGGACTCCAGGGAAATTCATCCAAAAAGCAACTGTCAAGGCCCAGCGTTGCCAAACCTCCTCAGGCATCTCGCCAGATCTGTACGTATGAAACATGAATTCGAACGCGTCGAACATTTCATATAGAAACCAGGTGAACCGAATTTTCTCCAAGGCGGTAAGATTTGACGCATCCTCAACGCCTGTCGCGAAAATACGTGACACCTCGCTGTCTTGGCTAAGCGTGGCTTGCATCGATGAAATGCGATCCACAGCACGCGCATAGTTCTCTGTCTGTTGCGCCTTTGTGCTCTGGCGTACTTGTACTGCCAGGTACAGTAGAGATGCGACGACGGCCACGGCACCAACAACTTCACCCAGATTCGCAAGTGACTGGAGGTCCATAACGATTCAAATCCTACCTAACTCCGCGAGTGTCATAGGAGAATAACACCGCATTCTGAACACAGCGCCGATGGCCGCTTTGGGTTGAGGTCACAGTCAATAGCGGCCTCTCAGCAGCTTAACAGCCCAGCGGCTGGTTTCGGCCAGAAGCAGCCGTCATAGAAACTTGTCGTTGTTCCGATTCCTCCAGCGGGCAAGTAATGTCCCAACGATTATCGCGAGACCGATAATTAGCCCGATGAAAAGAAAAATCGCGGCACTTGTGCCTAGAGACCACATGTTCAATCCTCAACGCGAACGTAGCGAAAGATCGCTACTCGATTATGGCATCGGAACGGTTGCTTTGGGTCAATAGCGGCCTCTCGTCAGTTTAGCAGCCCAGCGACTGCTTTCGAGCGCTTTGGTCTTGCCCCGGTTTAATGGACCGTTTGTAATTGTTCTTTGGTTCGCTCCTCGAACGCGACCGGACTTATATTACCAAGATAACCGTGCCGACGTTTGCGGTTGTAGAAACGCTCGATGTAATCAAAGATATCGGCTTGTGCGTCATCTCTTGTCAGGTATCGTGTGCGATTCACTCGCTCGCGCTTAAGCAGCCCAAAAAAACTTTCAACGACGGCATTGTCATAACAGTTACCGCGTGCACTCATGCTGCATTGAATGCCGTGCTTTTCAAGTTCTTCGCGAAAGTCATCGCTCGTATACTGGCTGCCGCGATCTGAATGATGGATGAGTGTTCCATCGGGCAGTCGCTGTGCGATCGCCATGTTCAGCGCATCGATTACCAAGTGTCGACTGATCCACCGACTCATCGACCAGCCGACAATACGCCGCGAGTATAAATCCATCACAACGGCAAGATACAGCCAGCCTTGTCGGGTTGAGATATACGTGATATCTGACGCCCAACTCTCGTTCGACGCTGCGGCTGTAAAGTCTTGCTGCAGCAGGTTGTCCGCTACCGGGTGGCTCGGGTCACGCTGCGTTGTCACCTTAAAAGACCGCTTCGGACAACCTCTGAGTCCCGCAATACGCATCAATCGGGCTGCCTTGTGCCGACCACAAGGGTAACCCTCTTCGTTGAGTTCAGCGGCCATCTTGGGACTGCCGTACACGCCATCACTGTCAGCATGAAGCCGCCGGATTACCCGCAGCAGCTGGCGATCCGTTTTCGCTCTCTGGCTCTCAGGTCGACTACGCCAGGCATAGAAACCGCTTCTCGACACTTCGAGTAAGCGGCACATCATCCTCACTGGGTATTGGTTGCGGCGTCGAGCGATACATCGATATCTCACTTCGACTCCTTGGCAAAGAAAACCGCCGCATCTCTTAAAAAATCCCTTTCCTGCTCTGCCTTGGCGAGCTTACGCTTGAGCTCTGCAACCTCATCATCGCGATTTCTGCCTTGGCCAGGAAAGGCTTCATCACCCAGCAGGCGGTACTGATCTCGCCATCGGCGTAATTGCCGTGGACTGATCCCAAGTTCCTCGCACACACCCTTATCCGTTACACCATCTTCACTGGCTCGCTTCAACGTATGTCGCTTGAACTCCGGACTGTAGCGTTTGTATTTCTTCTTCGTCATGGAACACCTCCTCGCGCATTATCGCGCACATTTAAAGGTGTCCACCAAACCAGGACAGGACGACTTACCGGCCGCTCGGATGTGCCATTCCGATATTCGGAGATCTGAATGTCTGCTTTCACCGATAGCGGCTGTTCATCGGTTACTAGGCGACCTTCTAAGAACACCCAACAGACGGTCAAGCAGTTCGGAAACCAGGATAGAAACGTGACGCGCCTCGCATCGATTCTTGGGTAGTTGCGCTTAACCTGACCCACCCATGTGGAAGGAAGTAAAAATGCGGAAAATCTGGCTCCCCCCAAGGCTATATCAGTTTCTTCCTCTTGCTTATCTTCTTTCAGGTTCACTGATGCTCGCCAAGTTCGGCGATGAACCTCTGGGACTCCTTAGCGGATCAATGTTATGTGCAGCTGCGGTTCTGGTGTGGGCCTTGAGGGTTCGCGGGGACAACAAAACCACTGCGCGTAAGCAATGAGTCGCGTCAGTCGGATAAATGACCGCTTTTGGGTCAATACCAGCCACTGAGTGTATCACCGGGCCAGTGGCTGGTTTCGGCCAGAACCGGACGGTCCGCAGCGGATACACAACCAAGTAGCGGGCCATTGTCGACCAACTACCGCCGGATTCAGACTCAAGCTGACATTTGTTATTCTCAAGGTGGCCGTTGCGGGCATGTTCGTGACGCATTTTGTCTCGCCGCACATTAAAGTGGGGCGGTGACAGGTAACTCAGCTCCCGATGCAAAATTCAGCCAATTACAAAGTAATCAACCGTAAGAATTTTGCGATCATTATGGTCATCCTGCTGAGTATTGTCGCTGTCGGCGTCTGGGTCAGCCTGGACCGTCTCGCGGAATACGGGGAGGAATTGGAGGAACTCGCTGTGACAGAGCCGCTAGTGGCCGCTGCCACCATCAAGGAACTTACGCGAACTCTCGCGGTTCTGAATGGGATCGTGTTGTCCTCGCTCGCAGTACTGATAATCTGGCATGGATGGAGCGGCTGGCGATCCGAATCCATGCCGCCGAAGGGATCATGGATTCTGGAAGGCCAGCGCACCTGGACAGGGGAGTCGGCCGTGAGGATCGCGAAGTTCAAGGTTGCGGCTGGCGTCCTGCTGGGCGTGCTCGGGGTCGCCAGCTCGTTGATCCTGTGGAGCCTAGGCGACACAGGCGATGATCAGACCTCGAAAGGTGCCTACATTCGCGGTCACGAGGCGAACCAATTCGCATGCCGCAACGCGAGCAACGAATCAACACATATAGCTTCCGTCACGCCAGCTTAGGACCGCTTTGGGTCAAAAGCAGCCTCTCACTAGTCTAGCAGCCCAGCGGCTGGTTTCGGCCAGTTGCGTCCGATCAAAGGAGGTGAGTATCCAAAATCTCAGCTAATTAACTAAAGACATATAGGACAGCGGCACCTAATGACTGCAATTGTCCGAGACCGCTCGACGAGCGCTGTTTGGTAAGGCCCAAATCGAGGACAGGCTCCAAACATCCAATTCAGGGTCATAAGTTTCGACTAAATTAGCGCTACCGCGAAGCGCGGTTTGTGAATCATTGATGCCGCCGTTGACAAAAATTTTACCATCAACTGCGGCAATGCACGGATCGATCCGAGCTGCATGCATCGGAGTACCGGCGGACCAATAATCGAGCACAGGATCATACCTAAGGATTGAATCGTAGACGATACCGGGCGCCCGTCCGCCGATTACATAGATATAGTCACCGAGTACAATGGTTGCAGCGGAGTAGAGTCCCTGTGGAAGGTTCGACCTCGAAGCCCACGCGCCCGTTCGTGTGTCAAAAACAAAGACAGAGTCAAGAACTTCGTCGAGAGCAGACTCTCCGCCGATTACGTAGACGAGTTTATCCAGAACAAGAGTCATTGCATTCGCCGTTGACTTAGGTACTGATGGTTTGGCAGTCCACAAGTCGCTTTGCGGATCATATGCTTGAACATCGGCTGTCACCGAATCTTTGAACGATCCTGCGAATTGGGTCCGCCCCCCAATGACATAAACAATCCCTTCCACATCGGCCATGCTGAAATCGCTGCGAGTTGACAGCACTGAAAGCGCTGCCTTCGCCTCAGCGGTTACAATCGTGAACTGCGTATCCCATATGTTCGATGAGCGTATAGATTGATCGACAAGCCACACACGCAAAGTAAATATCCCCGCCGTAGCCGTGCTAATGGGAATTCTCTCGCGCACCTCGCCCGACGTTTGACCGACCGCTTGATCAAGCGGAACACCACCGACGGATAGAACGGAGTCCGATGAGTCTAGCCACTGTGTGGTCAAGTGGATAACGTCGCCTTCTTTGTCGGTAAACTCAAAGCTGATTTCAACATCAATATGCCCGCCGCCCTCATTTCGCAGGGCGGAAGTTGGTGAAACCAATAAACTGGAAATAGAGGGCTTTGTCCCATCCGGCTGATACGGAAAGCTCTCTCCAGCGCCGTCACCACCACATCCGCTCAAAAACAAAACGGGAAGAATGGTCGAGCGCAATGCAGACTGACACGGCGTATTTGGCATCTCTGCTCCAAGAATTTCTATAATATGTCTTTAATAGATATGACCGGCGCTGCCAATTCGTATAAGGGAAAACCCGTAAGCCTCAGTGTCCGCTTTGGGTCAGTAGCGGCCTCTCATGAGTTTAGCAGCCCAGCGGCTGCTTTCGGCCAGAAGCATTAGTAATCGGGCGGGTCTCTGGAGACCTTGTTCCCAGTACGATGGTATTACAAATCATCACGGGAGAAAGCCATGACTTACTATGCCGGACTCGACGTATCACTGCGAACCGTCAATATTTGTGTCATCGATGATCAGGGTGAGCTTGTTGCAGAAACCAAGCTTGCCTCTGATGTTCAGGACATTGTCGCTTACCTGGATGATCTGAACATTGAGATCGAAAGTGTCGCCCTGGAAGCTGGCACGCTCACCCAGTACCTGACCTACGGTCTGCAATCAGCCGGCTTCGAGGTCATCTGCATGGAGGCACGCCAGGTCAAAGGCGCACTTTCTGCGATGCGCAATAAGACCGACAAACACGATGCACGTGGCATCGCACAGATCCTGCGCTCCGGCTGGTACAGCCCGGTACACGTGAAGAGCATGCAAAGCCACCACATCAGGATGCTGCTCTCCAGTCGCAAAGCGGTCTTAAGCAAATGCGTGGACCTCGAGAATGAAGTGCGCGGTCTGTTCAAGATCTTCGGCATCAAGTTGCCACCAAAGCTTGGACATGGCGCCTTCGATGTCACAGTGCGCGACATCATCGAGATCGATGCGACGCTTTCCCATGCGCTGCTGCCATTGCTTGATGCACGGTTGGTGTTGTATCGAACCTTCCGCGTACTCGATAATCGCACTCGCAAAATGGCGCATGCAGATCCGGTCTGCACGCGACTCATGAGCGTGCCGGGTGTCGGCTTTATCACCGCACTCACCTTCAAAGCAGGCGTCGATGATCCCAAACGCTTCAAACGCTCACGAACCGTCGGCGCCCACTTCGGACTCACCCCCAGGCGCTTCCAGTCTGGGGAGATGGATATCGATGGCCATATCTCCAAATGTGGCGATGCCGATGTGCGATCTACGCTCTACACCGCCGCCAATGCCTTGCTCACCAGAAGTGCTCGCTGGTCACCACTCAAAGCCTGGGGAATGAAGCTCGCTAAGTCCCGTGGCCATCGAAAGGCAGTCATTGCCGTGGCCAGGAAACTCGCCGTCATCCTGCATCGTGTCTGGATCGACAACACTCAGTTCCGATGGGGTACCGAGGGAGCCAGGTCATGAAATAACGACTCGCTCTACCTCAAAAGATGCGTCCCGGCGTGGACGTGGTCTGGATGAAGCCGTGTATGTCCGCTGTGCTTAAAAAGCACGTCCAAAAGCCTGGCTCTCCACACCGTCCAACCAATGCCTGCAGCGGTTAGCCCAAAAACTAATCCGACTGCGAAGAGAAGCGTGACCCACGCCAAGACGCGACCAAAATAATGCCATATTTACTGGCAGCTTGACATCAATGCCCGATTAGAGAAGCGGACCGTCAGTGCATACCTATTGGCTTGCCTCATCGGCCTGCGGAAGACGATAGACTTCCATAGGTGTCTCCCCTTTTATCTGCAGCAAATTGTCAACGTAACGAACGAATCGGGGATGCAAAGTAGTGCGGCGTTGCCGCCAATAGCGCCTTAATCCTGGCGTGTCTTTGACGGCCAATATTGCGCCTGTCAAGCCGTCCACCAATTCGGAATCTATGGTGCCCTCCTCGGCCATCAAATAGCTACTTTGGAAAGCGAGAAAGACACCATGAAACATCATGATGAACTGAAATTCATCCTCATTCGGCAGTGCCTCAGCGCTCATCAGTGCGCTGTAGAACAGGCGACTCGTCTGCTGATCCGAGCCGATCTGCATGTACCACTCTTGAACTGCGACATTCGCATCGTTAACCGAAGCCGATCGAACAGCAGTGTTGCTGTCGTTCACCTGTACACCAACATAAATAAGAGACACTACAACTGCGAATGCACCTATGACTTCGGCAATGTTGGCAATCTGTGAAAGCTTAAGTTTCATGTGAAGAATAGGTAGCCTCTGGCGAGAGTTGCTGTGAAAACGCGAAGGTCCGCTTTGGGTCAAATGCAGACATTGGAGCCAATATTAGCCTAATGACTGCTTTCGGGGGTAATGGTCTTGCCCCGGTTTAATGGACCGTTTGTAATTGTTCTTTGGTTCGCTCCTCGAACGCGACCGGACTTATATTACCAAGATAACCGTGCCGACGTTTGCGGTTGTAGAAACGCTCGATGTAATCAAAGATATCGGCTTGTGCGTCATCTCTTGTCAGGTATCGTGTGCGATTCACTCGCTCGCGCTTAAGCAGCCCAAAAAAACTTTCAACAGACGGCATTGTCATAACAGTTACCGCGTGCACTCATGCTGCATTGAATGTCGTGCTTTTCAAGTTCTTCACGGAAGTCATCGCTCGTATATTGGCTGCCGCGATCGGAATGATGGATGAGTCTTCCTCGGGCAGTCGATGATCGATCGCCATGTTCAGCGCATCGATGACCAGGTGTCGAGTGATCCAGCGACTCATCGACCAACCGACGATACGACGTGAGTATAGATCCAGTACCACGGCCAGATATAGCCAGCCCTGGCGGGTCGTGATGTAGGTGATATCTGATGCCCAGCGCTCGTTCGACGCTGCGGCTGT
>CAWKOQ010000022.1:0-8913 GCA_963850825.1 uncultured Gammaproteobacteria bacterium
CCTGAAGGCATTGTCGGCTTGAGCCAAGCGGTGTCTCAACACGCTTTGGAACTGAATGAGCTAAGGTGACTCGGATGGCCGCTAATGACCCAAGGCAGCCTGTCATATTAGCCGCCCTATCACCGAATAGTGCACATTGCCGATGCCAGGAATATTGATATGTGGAAATGGACCAGTGCGATTTTGCTTGTTCTCTTGATCGGATCCAACGCCTGGTGGCTCTATCAGGCGATTGACCTAGCCGTTACGGAAAAGTATCGCAAGCAAGTGGAATACGAAGCCGACCGTACAATTTCGGCACTAAAATCGGTAACTTCTGAACTGGTTCGAGGGATGTCAAAGGACGAACTGAGCAGAGTGCTTCAGCGAGCCATGCCTGACTCAGAGCCTTTTGAGAAAGAGGGCGCGGTTAACGTCACATTCTTGTCTTTTCAAATTACCGATGATGACTTGATTAGCGGCGTTCGCTAACGAACGGCTGCTTTGAGTTGCGTTCACCAGTTGAAATCGCAGCCACAAGCGGACATTGAGGGCAGCCATTGCGGCGATCTGTTGGACGCCGGTGCGCCTTTGTTTGCGATTCGCGATCCGGTAACCGATATCGGTCCGACAAGAGTCCAACCAACAACGACGAGCAGAAATATTTCATGAGACGCTTGTAATGACTTCGAAGAAGATTTTTCGACTAATTGCGGAACGCCTCATATTTGGACACTCGGTTGATCAGTGTGGCTAAATCGCGAAACTGTATTGGTAAACCCACCAGAGCTGTGTGACGAGAATAGCTAATGCGAGCGTCCAGTGGATGCCGCGATGGGTAGTAAATATCAATCCGACGCACATAAAGATAAGCACCAGCCTAAAAGCGTTAGTTGCACTAGCTAGGTCACCGTTTTCCAAGAACCTGTGACTGAGCCCAAATAAGACGAAGGTAGCTATTGCGAGGAGAAAGAAAGGCCGACGGCGTCGAAAGAAATGTGCGTCGAGATCGTCGCCTGCCGACGTTCCCGGAAACAATACTGCTGCCGACATGTACAGCAGTATTGGAGGAGCGATTAGCAACATGAATTCTGGAAACAGCCAACTGCCACGATCCCGAAAGTTCCAACTGAACCAAAGCCACTGTATCTGCATATTGAATACCAACAAAACCCATAGCCAGTGCAAGTGACCTGGCTTTAGTTCATGTCGGAGCACCCTCACAACACCGCCGAGAAGTTCGGCGATTCCCAAACTGACAATTACTGTCACAAGAACAAGGATGAATTCAAAAACATCCAACGGTTGAACCTCCAAGCAATAGCAGCGCTATCGTACCGTACGCTGCTGAACGAAACTGAAACCACGTACGCTTTGGGGTCAGTAGCAATCCATCAGCATTCTAGCACCGGGGGTTGTGCTTACGGTCTGGAGCGGACATCGATACTCAAACAATCAAATCTGATACTACGGTAACTCGTATTTGAAGCTAATGTTTTTGCTTATCCTCGATGCAAATCCTTCACCGACCGCCGGGGGCTGTGTTCAACCGGCTCCGCTATACCAAGACGAAAGAGCATTTGAATCGTATGGCCTTGCGGGATTTCGAGATAAGCGAGAAAGCGTCGCTGCAAGTCTGCCATATCCGAATATTCCTGCAAGACCTGACTCATTGGGTGCATAGCGATTCCGAGCGCAGTGGCGGTCAGGTTCAGACGTTCGTACGCGCGACCGGTCACGACCTGATCAAGCCGAGTATTGCTCGCGGTACTAATCCAGCCAAACGCCGCAGCAGAATGGGCTTGATTGTTGGTGATATCAACCGCCTGCTCCCCGAATGAGGTGCTGTCCTCCTCTGCGTCCTCCCGTGACAAAAAGAACGTCTCTCCAATCCAACCCTTAAATCCGGTCATCCCGGACTGAGCAATGCTGAATCCGTCACGATAGCGGCCGCGTTCTTCGTCATTGAAACGAAACATAGCGACCGTCTCCGCATCGCGCATTTTGTTGCTAGTTTCAATACTCATCGCGTCAATCATGATTTGAGACAGCTCAGTCTTTAGAGCATTGTCATCGGCTATTGTCAGCCGCAAGCGAGGATCGATTTGAGTGTTGCGAAGCCCGTCCAACTGATCAACGGTCATAGCGGAATCCGTATACGTACGTTTGTTGGATTGGCGGTGTAGAATCGAATCGAACAACGCATCTTTTGCAATTGAACCATCAATACTTAACTCGATTGACGCGACGGGCTTGTCTTCGACGACCGCATTGTCGTATTCGCCCTTCGGGAAATAGTCAATATCTGCGCGATAACCGTGTTGCCGTGCTGCCAGTTCAAGGTTTTCCAAAAACGTGCCTTGACTGATATGAATTTGTCGAGCGGGCGGATCAGTCTCAGGCAGCAAGCGCTGCTGGTCGACGTAAAGCTCGACGCTCATCGGCCCAGTCAGATCGACTATCCACGGTTGTGTGTTATGCGAGTTTGCGGCAAGAATTGCGTAGGACAATACAATCCAGCGTAAATCGGTCTCCCCTGCTACGGGCCCCTTCCAGCCCTCAAGCCAGATATCTGAATCCCCATCGCTGCACGCGCTAAGAACGCTGGGGATCAAAACAAATGATGAGCTGCCCGTCATCACTTTGATGAAGTTTCTTCGATTGATTGCGCTATCTCTCATTTCACTGGCACAAGGTTGGGTCAACAAGCATTTAGAATACACGATTGGCCAGCCGTGCTACGTCCGCTTTGTGGACTGCCCTCGGTCTGGTAGACACTTCCAAGCTATGATTTAAGCATAGGAGGAAGAGGAATGACTAACCAAAGATACAGCCCCGAGTTTAAGGATGAAGCGGTCCGCCAGATCGTCGATCGAGGCTATACAGTTGCGGAAGTTTCTAAGCAACTAGGCGTTTCCGCACACAGTCTTTACAAGTGGGTAAAAGGAGTCAGGCCCAGTCAGACAGATGAGCAAGCGGCTGCGCTAGTCGAAGCGCGTAGCGAAGTTCTCAAGCTTCGAGCGCAGCTCACACGCACTGAAGAGGAGCGCGACATCCTAAAAAAGGCCGCCAGGTACTTTGCTCGGGAGCCAGAGTAAAGTACCGCTTTATTAACGATCATCGGTGCGAGTACAAAATCAGAACAATGTGTCGAGTCCTTGGCGTGGCACGCAGCGGATTCTACGACTGGTTTACGAGGCCGCTATCTGATCGCGCTATTGAAGACCGAAGGCCGTTGGTCCTGATACGCAACTCGTATGCGGCGAGCGGCGGTGTCTACGGGGCGCGCCGTGTATTCCTGGACTTACGTGAGGCCGGCGAGACGTGTGGACGTAATCGCGTTGCCCGCATCATGCGGATCAATAAGATCAAGGCTTTGAGAGGTTATAAGGCACCTCGACGCATCAAAGGAAGACCGTCCATCATTGCGCCGAACCGTCTGCAACGCGAGTTCACGGTCGGTACACCCGATCAGGTTTGGGTGACCGACATTACCTACATTCGGACCTGGCAGGGGTGGCTGTACTTGGCGGTGGTTCTGGATCTCTACTCTCGCAAAGTGGTCGGCTGGTCGATGAAGCCGACACTGGCAAAAGACCTCGTTCTTGATGCAATTTTGATGGCCGTCTGGAGGCGTAGACCAAAGTGCAAAGTTATCGTCCGTTCAGATCAGGGATCGCAATACGGAAGTGATGCCTGGTTGCGGTTCTGCCGGGAACACCATCTACAACCGAGTATGAGTCGACGTGGAAATTATTGGGATAACGCTGTCGCGGAGTCGTTCTTTAGTAGTTTGAAGAAAGAACGGATCAAAAAACGAGTCTACAAAACACGAGAATTCGCCCGCGCGGATGTCTTCGACTACATTGAAGTGTTCTACAATCGAAATCGCAGACACAGCCACCTTGGCGGTGTCAGCCCCGAGGCTTTTGAACAGGCCTCATTGTGAGACTTGATTGTGTCCACCGTACTAGGGGCAGTCCACCGCTGGTGATCTTGTTCCGCAAATGCCCGAATCTGGCGAGCCACCGGCGTGCCGATGCAGTGATACTCGTCATTTGCATTCGTTACCGGCGCCTGCGTGGTTCATTTTTCCAGTGCTGAATCAGGAGGAACCCGAAGAGCATGCCACCGAGATGCGCAAAATTTGCGATACCGGGCGAGCTGCCACTCAACCCCAGGTATAGCTCCATCGCCCCGAACAGAATAACCATGTATTTCGCCTTCATCGGAATCGGCGGAAACAACAGCATGATCATTCGATTCGGAAAGGTCATGCCAAACGCAAGCAATAGCCCATAAACACCGCCAGAGGCCCCCACGGTTGGATAGATTCCGCCCTGAAGGTGGGCAACGAGCAACTGCGCTGCTGCGGCGCCGATCACACAGGTCATGTAGTAGATAAAGAAGCGCTGCGGACCCATCAGTAATTCGATCTCTCGACCGAACATCCACAGCATGAACATGTTGAACACAATGTGCATGACATCGCCGTGGAGAAAGCCATACGTGACGACCTGCCACAGACCGAACTCAGGATTCGGGAAAGATGCGCTTATCGGCCATAACGCGAAATTGCTGAACAGAAACTGAAACATATCGGGCGATTGCTGCAGGGCAAAAAGCAGCCCGTTCGCAATGAGCAGCGAAAAGATAATGGTCGGAATGGAACTGTCGCCGACCGGGCGACGCTGAAAAACATGTTGATTCAAAACTTAAGACGTCCTTCTGATTGACTACCAACCACCACCACCGCCGCCGCCGCCGCCACCGCCGGAAAATCCACCGCCACCACTGCCTGAGGAAGACCCGGGCGGCGAGGCGGATGAGCTAATGGCGCTGCCCAGTCCGCTCGTCAGACTGGATGTGTTCGAACTCAGGTCGAAATTATTCCAGGAACCGTTGTACCAGGACGGATGCCACTCTGTATTGTTCGGACCCTTAAGTCCGGCAAAAATTCGCGCAAATCGCTCCGACCACTGCTGTTCCACCCCAAGCGCGAGGGCAAACGGCAAATAACTCTCGAAAAGTGCGGGCGTTTTGTCAGGCGGATTCCTCAGGTTCAACTCGTCTTTTTCGGCGATCTCCAGGTACTCGCGAAAACCAGCCGACCGGTCCATGACCTGACGCCCCGGGGCCGTCGGTTTCTTCATTATGATCGCAAATACGATTACTGTGACGATCATGAGAACAATGCACGCAACAACGCCAACGCTTGGTCCGATTCGAAGCGCCACCATGGCTGAAATAACGCCGCTCAACAGGGGCGGCAGGTTCAGCAGCCCATTCGTCTTGAAATAGCGCTTGTGATAATCGTTCTTTAAGGATTTCTCGTGCGCCTTCTTGGCGCCACCGACCCGCTCATGATTGTCGTCGATGAGCGTCAGGCTACTTCCCACGCCAAATAGTGCCTCGTGCAGTTCCTTCTCGCCTGTCGCCAAAGGCGGTGCGTCAGGTCCTGGATCGAGACGATGCAGTGTGTGCTCATCGTCATCAACCTCAATGCGGATGTAGCCTTTCACGGCCAGGCTGACGACGGCAGCGGTCATGACCTCGTTGTCGTAGCCCATGTTCTCGATGTAACGAAGTGATGCTGGCGAGAATCCCTCGGGCGGTTCGTACATGGTCAGAACGACGCCCGGCTGTGGATCTTTGCCGTAGTTTTGCCATACCGGTATGTAATAACTGAGCATCGCGAGCAGTCCAGCGAGGGCGATCAGCAGATTGAGATTGTCCGACAGGAGCCAGATCATCTTCTGAGCATCGCTTGGAGGTACGATGATGCCCTTCGGCCAACCCACGGCAATGGTCAGCCCTGCATTGGTTTTCAGGGGTTCCGTTGCGAGAAATAGCACTGTGCCCCTTCCATCGACGGTGGCGGTATATCCCTCGCCACCTATCGTGCCGAACGGCCCGACATAGGCAAACAGCCTCAACTGGTCGCCTGGCACATCGAACTCGAACGACACTGAAGCCGACGCCGCATCGATCGGGAAGTCCCATCCGTTACCCGTGACGTTCCAATACAACTCATCGAATTCTTCGAAATAGCCGAGCATGCGGCCGGCGTCGTATCGATAGATATAGGTGTGCTCACCGTTATCCAGCATGCGATCGGCGCTACCGAAATAGGTGCGAACGTCCGACCCGCGCGACTCGGAATTGAAATCTTCGGCATTGCCGTTGCGCAATACCGACTTTGGCTCGTAAAGCACCTTGTGGTCATTACCCAATTTATCGATGTACTCGACCGGGTAGTCGCGAAAAATGCCTCGGCGAATTTGTTGACCCTCTGCCCGGACTTTGACCGTTTCCGTTACCTCGATCCAACCGTCGGCGCGTACGAGAATATCGCTGTGATAGCTTAGTATCCGCTCATCGGCTGACGCGGAAGTCGCAGCCAATACGAACGACAGAAGCCACCAGAAAAGGCAACGTCTCACTCAATCGTTCCCAGTTTCACGAGCGGTACATTCGCAGCTTCGTCGGAAGTTTTCTGGAAAAATTCCCTGGTGCCGAACGAAAACCAGCCGGCAATGAAGTTATTCGGCACCGTTTCGACCCTGGTATTGAACTGTCGCACAGATCCATTATAAAAACGGCGTGCAAACTGCAGGTAGTTTTCCGTCTCGACAAGATCGCTCTGCAACTTCAGGAAATTTTCGTTTGCCTTCAGATCAGGATAATTCTCGGCAACGGCGATCAGCCTCTGCAGACCGAGGTTCAGCTCCTCTTCCTTTTGTCCCAGCCGGTCGAGATCTCCTCCGCCGGTCAGCTCAATAGCCTCGGCGCGCAATGCGGTCACTGCCTTGAGCGTCGAGCTTTCATAGCCGGCGTACTGGTCCACCGCCTTGACCAACTGCGGTATGAGGTCGTGGCGCCGCTGCAGCTGAACATCGATGTCACTCCAGGCTGCGTCAACGCGGTTTCTGTCGCGGATGAGACGGTTGTAAAGAATGGCGAAAAATGCGACGCCGGCGACGAGCACGATCACTATCCACGTCATTCGATGACACTCACGTCATCGCCAACCGATACGAGACCGCCTTCAATAACTTCGCAGGCAACGCCACCGCGCCAATCGTCCTGCAGCGCTTTCCTGAGTCCTGGCGCCTGCTCATCCATGCGTGAACACGGGTCGACTTCGATCGTCGTCCTCAGCCGAACAGGCCCGATTGCGACGATATGACCCGCTGCCTTTGGCAGGTCCATATCGTCTACCAACAGGTTTGCACGACGGGTCGTCCAGGGCACATCAGCGCCGAGTTCCGCGCAGGCGGCCTGCCAGTCACGCGCAGACAACAGGGTGACCTGGCGATTGCCGGGCTTGCCGCGAGAATCACCGGCCACGCCGGTGGTGGCGTTGATCTCTGCGGATTCGAGGGTCTCCATTGGAGCGCGTTTCTTTTCGCGTCGTGCTATGCCGGCCAGGCGTCCCATGAGTTCTCCCGTTTGACTTGGAAGCGATATTGTACGATGAATCGCGGCTAAAGCCGCTCCCACAAGCCTGGCTCTGAATCGCGCTTAAGCCGCTCCCACAGGCCGGGTCGGGAATCGGGGCTAAAGCCCAATCCTCCCGCTATTTCGAAAAAACAGGTATTGAACGGTGAGGATTGATCTCTGGCACGAAATTGAGAGGACAGAAATCGCCCTCATGCGGAGATCCTAGTACCAGAAAGAGAAAAAGAGCTGGAAGACGTTCGCTTCGAGCTGATACAGGGGCTCGTCGCCCAGGACTGCGCCGGTTGATATGTCCCGGAAGTCTTCGTAGTCGACCACCAGGTAATCGAGGGAGGCGTTGATCGTGCCTTTGTCGATGAAACCCCAGCCGTCAGGCAGCCATTCATAGGCCAGGCTTAGCTTGAACGTCTGACTCGACAACGGACTGAGTTCTTTATCCCTGCCACGAAAATTCGTCGCCTCGGAACGCGAGAATATGTCGCGGAAGAAATGCGCCCCGGTCTGATCGTGATACCGATACTTGGCGGTCAGGACGAAATCCTTCCACGGATGCACATAGGCTATTGAAGCCGTATGTGACTCGATATCCCAGGTATCGATAAAGTAGCGATACTGAGCCTCGATTGCCGCACGGTACGGCAGATAATACTTTGCCCGGATGCCGACAGCATTCGAAGTACGCGTTCGTGGATACAGTTCTTTTTCGAAATCGAAACCGGTTGCCAGTGCCGGCTCCAGGAATCGAACCGAACGATAGGGGTTATTCAGAAATCCCTCGTCCGTTATTACTTCTATGTTCAATGCAGCGATCATGTTACGCGTCAAAATCTGCGTCACACCGATACCATAGTGCTGTCGAGTATTGTCTTCGCTGAAGGTCGGATCGTCCGACTTGCCGACGGTATCGTCGCCGTAGGAGTAACTCAGCGTCAGCGTGGTCAGTTGACCGAACATGTCCTGACTGACCGCGAGATGATACGTGTTCGCATCGAAATCAGACTCGGTACTGTTCGTGTAACCCATCGACATCGTGGTATTGCCGCGCAGGTAATCGGCCGAGAACGAGTACTGGGTGCGTTCCTCTGTATAGGGACTTGCGGTGGTGATGACGTCGATCGAAGCAGAGCTCACCATATCGACATAGTAATTTGCCGAAAGCGACACACTTTTGCCGACTGATTTTCGGATCAGCACCGATGGGCCGTCAATGGTGACACCACCTCCGTCATAGCGGTGATAGAGGAAATCCGTTCGATCTTCCGGTAGCACACTCGCAAACACGGCCTGGCCGAATGCGACAGCCGATATGCACAAAAAAATGACTCGCTGAAGGAATTTCATGAACTGATTCCTAAAGAATCAGAAGTGCGTTGAGAATGATTCAGGCGAGTGCGAATCGAGGCATGGCCGCACGAAAAAGCGCAGTGTATATGCACATACATGAGCATTTTGAGTGCGGTCATAACGAAGAGT
>CAWKOQ010000023.1:0-37478 GCA_963850825.1 uncultured Gammaproteobacteria bacterium
CTTTGTAGAAACTGGCGATTGCAATCGTATCCGGAACGTAAACCTGCTCAACAAAGACCTTCATCTTGTTGATGATGTCCTGAACCTCGGCGAGTCGCTTGCTGTTGATTGCAGAATCCGAGTTCAGGTCGATCGGGCAGGGTACGCCGCCGACGACGAAGTTCGGGTGCGGGTTCTTGCCGCCGAATATTGCGTGCAGCCTCGCGACATCGCGCTGCCATTCGAGCGCGTCGAGATAATGCGCAACGGCCATCAGGTTGGCTTCAGGCGGCAGCTTGTACTCGGGGTGACCCCAGTAGGCTTTCGCAAAAATGCCCAGCTGACCGGCCGCAACAAAGTCGGCCACCTTTTTCTGCACGTCCTTGAAATAGCCGGTAGACGAACGCGGATAGCTGCTAAGCTTTGCGCCAGCGCGGCGGTCGCGGCCGGATCGGCTTTGAGCGCCGACACCACGTCCACCCAGTCCAGCGCATGCAGGTGGTAGAAGTGCATCACGTGATCGTGAATGTACTGCGCGCCGATCATGAGGTTGCGAATCAGCTCTGCATTCGGCGGAATCTTGGACCCCACGGCGTTCTCGACGGCGCGAATGGAAGCGATGCCGTGAACCAGCGTGCACACGCCGCAAATGCGTTGTGCGAATGCCCAGGCATCGCGCGGATCGCGGTCGCGCAGAATGATCTCGATGCCGCGCACCATCGTGCCGGAGGAGTAAGCCTGGCCGATCTGGTTGCCGTTCATTTGCGCTTCGATACGAAGGTGCCCTTCGATGCGCGTGATCGGATCTACGACAATTCGGGCGCTCATGACTTTTGCTCCTCAATATTTTCGGCAACCATTTCCATCAGGCTGCCCATGCTGTGATTCCAACCGAAGTGTTGCTCCGAGTCATCGAAGCTCTGGCGGCAGTTGGCACAGCTCGACAGCAGTTCTTCCGCTCCGGTGGCTTCCATCTGGTCCATCTTCAGTTTGAACACCCTGTGACGCAGCTCGTCGGCTCGCTTGATCGTGATGACGCCACCACCGCCGCCGCAGCACCAGTTGTAGTCGCCGCCATTCGGCATCTCTCGAAAGTCAACGCCGAGGTGCTTCAGGACGTCACGCGGAGCCTGGGTCGCGCCGCCACGCCGCGAGACCTGGCAGGGGTCGTGGAACGTGACGCTCTTGTCGACCTTTTTCACTTTCAGTCGTCCGGAATTCATCACATCGGCGAGGTATTCCGTGATGTGCAGGACTTTGAAAGGCAGCGGTTTGCCGTACATGTTGGCGCCCATCCAGCGCATCGCCATGTACGCGTGTCCACACTCGGGCAGTACCAGCGTCTTGGCGCCGAGCTTGATCGCCGTGTCGATGAGTTTCATGCTGGCTGCTTTCTGCCATTCGAGGTTGCCGGACAACATGCCGAAGTTGGTGGCCTCGTAGCCGTCGGTGCTGAATGTCCAGCTCTCGCCGGTCGCGTTCAGGATCTTGGCCGTTGCTGCGATTGACTCAGGATATTTTTGAATCTCAATCGATGACATGACGGCGAGGACGTCGGCTTTTTCGACGTTGAGCGGTATATCCACTTCGTGTTCGTCGGCCATCCATTCCACCCGCTCTTTGAACTTGTCGGGCGTAATCCCCAGGGGACTGCCGGTCTCGGCCGCGCGTTTCGCTGTTTCGTGCAGTTCATGCGGAATCAGCCCGGCTTTGAACATGCCGTGACGCGCCATCGAAACCATGCCGGCGATATCAATACCCATCGGGCACACCAGCGAGCAGCGGCCACAGACGGTGCAGCTGTCGTACAGGAGATGCTGCCATTCTTCGAGCTGGTCGATCGTGACCTTCTTTTTGAAGCCAAACAGGCGGTACAGGAACGCGAACGGTCCTACTTCACGTTTGTAGGCCTGCTTGAACAGCTCGATTTTCCAGATAGGCGTGTATCTCGGATCGTCAGTGCGCACGAAATAGTGACACGCATCCGCACACATACCGCAGTGCACGCAGCCGTCGAGGTAGGACGCGGTCTGCGTGCTGAAATCCTTGACGAAATGGTGCATCGCTGTTTCGACGCGCTCTTCAGTCGTCATGTCGCCCTGTGTATCGTGGCGAACTTCCGGGGGCTTGTAAGCCAGGCGTTCTGCCTCTCTATCCAGGGTGGTTCTGCCGTCTACTGTGGTCATGTCTTGGCCCCCCTGCGTTCAAAGACCATTCCGGTGGTACCGCGCGTAATGAAGACGAGGAAAGTGTGCCCGAGCTTGCCGAACGGTAGCCAGATTAATAGCAGCGCGACCGTGAGAATATGCACGGCCAGCAGCGTCTCGTAGCGGATGCCGAGCCGGATCGGAATCATAAGTCCGGTGACCAGCGGCAGCATCGTGACGAACCAGCTGAAGTAGTCGTCGAAATTCGAGATCAATTTCAGGACCGGACTGGTCAACCGTCGAACGAGCAAAGCCACTCCCGAGATGACCGTCCCAACACCAATGAAGTAGATGATGCTGTTGGGCAATCCGGGCCAGCCGAAGCCAAGGAAATTTTCGAAGAAAACAATATGCGGCACGAACAGGAAAACGGTGGCGAACAAGCCAACGTGCATCACGTAGCCCATTATTTTCGGATACAGCGTCGCTCTTTTGAAAGGCTCTGCAGTAAACGCGCGGGTGTATATGACCTTGATCGCGGCGCCGAAACCGCCTGGACCTCGCGCTTCCGTATGATCGGGTTTCTTTGTCAGGAGCATGATGCCGACCAGGCGCCAGATGGTGCCGCCGACCAATATGTATACGGCGGCCTGTAATACCGGTCCCCGTGCTAGTTCCAGAAGGTCCATGTCATGCCTCCTTTGTATATTTGGATTGCCGTTTACGACCGGCGGCAGCTGCGACTGCGCCCAGAGCGACGCCTGCCGCTGCAGCGCCTGCAAGCTTCGCGCCGCCTCCGAAATGACCGGTTGACAACGGTTGATAAAAACCGCCCTTGTCCCAGAAGTTGGGTTCTGAACAACCAAGACACGGATGCCCGGACTGGATCGGGAAGCTGGTGCCGATGTTCCATTTGACGGTGGCGCAGGCGTTGTACGTGGTCGGGCCCTTGCAGCCGAGCTTGTAAAGACACCAGCCGGCTTTCGCGCCTTCGTCATCGAAGGTTTCGGCAAACTTGCCCTGCTCGTAGAACGGCCGGCGATAGCAGCGGTCGTGAATCGTCGTGCCGTAGAACGCGACGGGTCGCCCGTGCTTGTCGAGTTCGGGCAATTGGCCGAAAGTCAGGAACTGCGTCAGAACGGCCGTCATGACCATGGCGATCGGCGGACAGCCCGGTACGTTGACGACCGGCTTGTCTTTGACCAGGTCGCTTACGGAGACGGCGCCGGTCGGATTCGGCCTGGCGGCGGGAATGCCACCGAATGCGGCGCAGGAACCGATCGCAATAACGGCGGCCGCACCTTTGACCGTATCCATCAGCATGTCGACGTTGCTAATCCCGGCAATCGTCGAGAAGCCGGGATTGCCCATCGGGATAGAGCCGTCGACAAGCACGAGGTAGCTACCGTCGTTCTCTTCCATCGCGGCGTGCCGTGCCGCCTCGGCCTGATCGCCGGACGCCGCCTGCAGCGTGTGATGGTAGTCGAGCGAGATCGCGTCAAAGATCAGCCCCTCAACGGTCGGCGATTCCGATCGTGTCAGCGATTCGGTGCAGCCGGTGCACTCCTGGAAGGACAGCCAGATGACCGAGGGCCTGCGGGCATTTTCAATGGCCGCGGCGATGCGCGGAATCATGCTGGGTGGCAGTGCCAGCAGTGAGGCGGTGGTCGCACAATATTTCAGAAATCCGCGCCGCGATACGCCTTTGGCTTGCAGAATTTCTCCGACGGTCGGTGTGTATTTCATGCTGTCTTCCTCCCGCTTAGTCTTATTGGAACTGTTCCTCCAGGCGCGCTCGTCCGGCCATGATGTCGGCGTCCTGTGAGGAGAGGATGTCCGGAAGTCGTGTGACTTCCAGGTAGCGACCTACGACTTCGTCATTGACGTTGCGGTGTTCGATCCACCAGACGCCGGGGTAGGTTGTTTCCCGAATGCGGCTGGTGCCCAGCGCATCGAGCTGTGCCGAAAGCTCGCCTTCACCGAGCGTTGCTTCCAGTTTGTCGAGCTCGCCCGGGCCAAACGGCAGGCTGGAGAGATCGATCGTGGTCGGGATGTCGTCGTCGAGCAGCTTGTCGATTGCATGCATGACTTCGTTCAGTATCGGCCGCACGTTGCCGTGGATGGCCTCGACCTGAACGCCGATTTCGGTGCTCGCGGTCATCGGCAGGCCTCGGTTCCGGGTTCGGTTCGCCAGTTTCGAACCAGCTCGTGGGCGCATTCCGCCGCTTCGGGTAAGGCCGCGGTGACCACCGTGGTTGGTTCAGTGCCCCAGTCCATGTCTTCGGGTTCGATGCCGATCAGGGCGCGTTTTTCGGGCAGGTCGCCGCGCAGGCGCAGGGCGTCCATAAGGTCCGACAATCCGACCTCGTGCACGCTGCCGTGTTGATTCAGAAGGTGGGCGTCCATTGCCTCGCCCTCCAGCACCGTGACCGTGCCGGGACGAAGTCCGAGTTTCATGGCGTCGAGAGCGACGAGACCGTCGAGATCGGAGAGTCTGTCCAGCAACGCGAGGCCGACCGTGCCGCCATCCAGGCAAAACACGTCGTCATTCGTGTTGCCCTCGGCAAATCGCTCAAGCGTGTGAATACCGGCTCCGTCGTCCGTCAGGAGACTGTTACCGATACCAACGACAGCGATTGAATTCGGTCTTGCAGGCACAAGGTATCCCCCCTCGTATTAGGAAAGACTAATACGGCGTCCCGATGCCCGATATACTGGATTGTACCCATGCCCCGATCGGGTGATGCCGAAGCGGGGAATTCCGCCAAAGGGCCACGCCATGCACGAACTCTCCGTCTGCCTGTCCCTCCTGCAGCAGGTTGAGACGATTGCAGCGGAGCGCAATGCCACCCGGGTCACCGCGATCACGCTGAATATCGGGCCGCTGTCCGGCGTTGAGCCCGAGCTCCTGCGAAATGCCTATCCGCTGGCGGCGGCCGGGACGCTTGCCGAGGAAGCGCAGCTGACAATAGAAATCGCCGATGTCGTCGTGCGCTGCAGCCAGTGCGACAGCGAGACGACCGTGCCGCCGAACAAGCTGCTGTGTGGAACGTGCGGAGATTTCCGCACGCAGCTCGTCTCGGGCGATGAACTGACCCTGATGCGCGTCGAGCTGGACGCTTCAGGAGGGTAGGTCGACGGGCAGGCGCGCGGTGGCCCAGGCGACGATGCCCCCGGCCATCGATTTGACCTTGCGGTAGCCCATCGAATCGAGCGTTTCTGCGGCCAGGGCCGAACGACCGCCGGTGCCGCAATAGAGAACGATGTCGCGGTCTTCCGGCGCCACGTTCGGGTCGGTGGCCGTGCGCTCGACGAGTGGGTGTATCTCGAATTCAAGCAGGCCGCGGGGCGCCAGCAGCGCGCCGGGGATGTGGCCCTTCCTGAATTCCGCCAGTTCCCGAATATCGATCAACAGTGTGTCCGACGTCAGGCACTGCTTGACCTCGGTGACGGAGCATTCCTTGATGGTCGCTTTGGCGCGAGCAACGATATCGGCGGGTGATACGAGCATAGGATTTTCCTGCTGTCAGTCCAGGCTTGCCGTTGAATACGGGTTAGCCGGCATCAGGTCTGGCGGGATTGCGGCACGCCGTCTCGCGGCGTCAGGCGGGTAGTTCTCGGCAAGATACGCAATGATGCGCTCCTCGGTACCCGGATCGAATTGCCAGAGGTTCTGGGTCTTCTGCATCCAGCGGATCATCGCCAGCCACTGCTGCGCAGTGCCGCGCTGTTGAGTGATCAACTTCGCCGAATGACAGGCGGTGCAGTTGCCGCGCACGAGTTCCCAGTCGCCGGTCATCTTGAATCCTGTTACCGGGTCGATCGCCGGTTCAGCCGAGGCGACCGCTTCCGGTGCACTGGCCGGTGCGTCCGTTGACTGTTCTTTCGTGCACGCCGCCAGTGCCAGCGCAAGAAACAGCAGCGTCGTCAGTATCAGTCGCATCACACAACCTGCACGGCGATGCGGTGGCAGGCGTTGTTGAGGTAGCCCTTCGGATTCCACCCCGGCAACACCATGGGTTGCGATCGGCCGGCGCTGTCTGTCGCTCGCGCCCAGACTTCGTAGTAGCCGATTTGCGGAAACGCCGACCTTGGCGCTCCAGTGCTGCCATGCAAATCGATTGGCCGGTGCCTCGAGCGCGGCTTTCTCCCAGCTTGCCCCGAAATCGGTCGATACGTGTACGGCTGTTACGTCCAGGTCACCCGCCCAGGCGTGGCCACGCAGGGCCAGCGCTTTGCCGTTGGCGTGCTCGATGCCGGACTTCGGGAACGTGATCAGGGATTTCACGGGCATCGATTCAATGATGCACATCTCGTCGTCGGGTACCGTCGTGCCCGGCGCGACGGGTTTGCAGGGCACGCGATAGGCGGTGCCGGTCATCTTCGGACCGTCGTGGACCTGGTTGCGCACAACGATCTTCCTGAGCCACTTGCCGCTGACCGAACCGGGCCATCCGGCGCAGACAAAACGCAGTGGATAACCGTTCATCGGCGGAATGTCCTCGCCGTTCATGGCCCACGCGATCAGTGTTTCGTTTTCGAGCGCTTTCTCGACCGGCACGCCGCGAGAAATCGGCACTTTGTTGGCATCGCCGCTGGCGTGAATGTCGGCCCCGTAGTACGCGACGTAAACGGCGTCGTCCTTGATGCCGACGAACTCGAGTACGTCTTTGAGCCTGACGCCCGTCCATTCCGGGCAGCCGACGGCGCCGATGGACCACTGGTTGCCGGACGCGGGCGGCACGAACTCGCTGCGGCCATTGCCGCCACACTCGAGCTGCAGTTGATAGGTGTAGTGTTTGAACTGTTTCTTCAGCTCCGCGATCGTGAGCGTTACCTCGCGCGCCACGGATTCGCCGCCGAACTCGAGCGTCCACTCGTCGGCGTTTATGCCCGTCGTCGTCGGCGCGATGCCGTTGTTGCGAACGAACAGGTGTTTTGCGGGCGTGATCCTGTCGTCGAGCAGGTGCGCCGGCGTCTCGGCATTGACGGGCCGGTCGTTGAGTATGACGAGGCCTTCTTTACCGGGTATTTCGAACGGTGCGTCCGACTGCGCCAGCGCCGCCGGAATGAGCCCGCCCGGCATCAGGTGGGCAAATGGAATCGAGGCGCCGACCGCGGTCGACATCGCGACGAGGCTGCTGCGGGTCAAAAAACCGCGTCGGCTTATCGGATGTGTTTTTCGCCCCCACAGTTCTTCATCGGCAGCAACAGGGTCGGAATTGTAGAGTTCGTGAATACCGCGCTTTTTCAATGGACCGTCCTCAGTAAAGAACCTTGATTAGCGAAATGCTGACGACACCGACCAGCACGGCCGAAAACAGGCCGACACCGAGCGGCTTCAGGCCGATGTCCCTGAGACCCTTGATGCTCGTACCCAGGCCGACCGACGCCATCGCAACGGCGAGGCAGATTTCTGCCGCTTCCTTGGTGTAGGAGACGATGGCTTTCCAGGTAGCGGGCTCGAGTACACCGAACGGCGTATCGCCCATGTCACCGACGGTGCGCAGCAGGCTCATGCAGGCAAAACCGATCACGAACAGCGGGATCATCGTCCACCACTTCGGCGCCTGGCTGCCGTCCGTCGAGTTGCGATGATAGATGATGCTCATTAGCGGAATGACGACGAGCATGCCGAGATTGCGCACCAGCTTGGTGACGGTTGCAACGTCGAGCGCCCGCGGGTCGCCGTAATACTGCTGGTAAACGAGACCGGCGCCGGCGACCTGCGCTGTTTCGTGCACCGAGGTGCCGAGGAACAGGCCGCTCTGGAATGTATCGCCGTTGAAAATCCAGTGGCCGGCAAACGGGTACAGCAGCATGGCGATGACGCCGAACAAGGTAATGCACGCAACGGAATAGGCCACCTCGTCGTCGCGGGCAGCAATCGTCGGAGCCGTCGCCACTATTGCCGTTGCCCCACAAATACTGGTGCCCACGGCAATCAGCGTGCCGAGCTTGCCGCTGAGTCCGAGTTTGCGGGCCAGGAAGGTCACGACCAGCAGAGCCGCCGCAACCGCACCGATAATGACGGGCAGGGCCTGCAAGCCGATCGCTCCGGCCTCGGCAAGACTCAAACGAATGCCAAGCAGCACGATACCGAGGCGCAGGACGCGAACGAGCCCAAAACGTATACCGGCCTGGAATGTCGCAGGCAGCGAGAGCGTGTTGCGGATGATGATGCCGAGAATGATCGCCATCATGATGGCGCTGATCGGGCTCTTGGGCAGCCCCATCAGGTCTTTGCCGATGAAATCGGAAAGAAACTGGCCGGCAAATGCCAGCAGCAGCGCGAGAATCAAACCGGGTAGTACGGCCATGTTCTGATAGTCCGCCTTTCAGGATTGGGCAGAGGAGAGAGCGCGCAGAACAGATGTTCGCGCGCCCTCAAGGATTTGTTATCCCGTTTTCTTGATCAGGAAGCGATAGATGCCGCCGTCTTCCGAGTGCTCCATCAGTTCGTTACCGGTCTGGCGGCAGAACGCCTCGAAGTCGGCAACCGAGCCTGGATCGGTCGCAAGAATTTCCAGCGTCCCGTCCGTCGGAACTTCCTTCAGCGCTTTTTTTGCTTTGAGGATCGGCAAGGGGCAGTTCATGCCTTTTGCGTCGAGTGTATGGTCAGCCATTTCTTGTTACTCCGTGTTGCTCTGCCAGCGCAGAACTAGATGAACAGGTTGATGTCGGATTGCGTTGCGACTTCGATGTAGGTTGCGGCGCCACCGAGTTCCGGCCCCTCGATCATATCGTCCAGTGTGTATTCAAAAAGATCCATCGTCATCTGGCACGCGATAAGGCGAACTTCGGCTTCGACTGCGAGTTCTCGCAGTTCTTCGATCGGCGCCACGCCCTTCTTGCTCATGAGGTTCTTCATCATTTTCGTACAGGCCGCATCAACGCCCGGGACAGCCGTCAGCAGGTTGGGAAGACCCATGTGAGCGCCCATCATCGGCATTTTCATTGCGGGATTGCCGGCAGCCGTGAGCTGCAGCTTGAGATCTTTCAACAGCAGAGGCAGGCCGTAGAACGTAAAGAACATGGTGACGGGCAAGCCCATCGCAGCGGCGGTGGTAGCCAGGATAAAGGGCGGATAAGCCCAGTCCAGTGACCCTTTGGTCACAATGATTGACATGCTTTTTTCTTCGGCGGACATTATCAACACCTCTCGTTAACGGGGCATGCAAAAAAACGCATATTAGACTATCAGAATTGTCTTTATTAGTGAAATATAATATTCTCAATCAGTACTTTAGCGGGTCCGTGTCGCGTGCAGAGTCTACCGTCTGAAAGCATGAGCAGTAACGACCCCGGTTCGTTCATCGGGCAGCGCTCTCCTGCGACCGCAAGACCGTCACCGCTGTTTGTCGGCAGTGACATTTATCGCAATCCCGGCGTTCGGCTTCAACCACCCGCTTAATATCGTCCGTCATGCTGCCGTGCTTGATCTCCTCGGCATACTGGGCTGGCTCGATACTGCTGACTTTCGTGAGAGCAAACCGGCCAGCGTCGAGCAGCTCCTTCAATTCCATGATCACGCCTATATACGTGCGCTTCAATACGCAAACGCCACAGGGTCGGTGGCACCCGATGTTCGTGAGCGTTACCAGGTCGGCACCTTCGAGAACCCGCTTTTCCCGGGCTTCTTCGAGCGTGCCTCGATGACCGTCGGCGGCTCGATCCTTGCAGCCGAGCTGGCAGCGGCGGGGCACGTGGTGTTTCACCCTACCGGCGGCACGCATCATGGCCGAGCCGATCGTGCCTCCGGATTCTGTTACCTGAACGATCCCGTGTTCGCCATCATGACGATGCTGCGGCAAGGCAGTGAGCGCGTCATGTACCTCGACTTCGACGCCCATCACGGCGACGGCGTCGAGGACGCTTTTTACGAGGAGCCGCGGGTAACGACGGTCTCCATACATGAGCAGCATCGCTGGCCGTTCAGCGGCACGCATTCGCACCCGCACGCTGGTGCGTTCAATTTCAGCGTGCCGCCGGAACTGAATGACAGTGAGTTCGACTACCTGGTGCAGAACGCCGTGCTGCCGCTCTTCGAGGCCAAAGACGTGGACGCGCTGGTTATTTGCTGCGGTGCCGACTGCCTTGCGGGCGACCCGCTGTCGCAAATGAAGCTCACAAACGTCGCGCTTTGGGACGCCGTTGACCAGCTCATCGCGCTGAACGTGCCGATCGTCGTGCTGGGCGGCGGTGGCTATAATCCGTGGACCGTGACACGCTACTGGGCCGGACTATGGGGCCGTATTTCGGGTCAGGAGATACCGGCAGAGCTTGCCGTCGGAGGCTTGCGAGTTCATGCGTCGAATGGAATGCGACCTGATTGACGAAGAAGACATTAAGCAGGAATGGCTCACGACCATGGCGGATTGTCCGTATCCCGGCCCGATTCGCGACGAGATAAAATCGATGGTCGAAGATACTCAGTCGCAGTTTTAGAGCGCCAAATCAGGTTGGCGGAATAATCGAGGAATACTGAATGGCATGGCTCGAAGCACTGTCGGAAATCGAAGATCTCGAAGACGCCGAATTTGATGCAACACTGGTCGAGCAGTTCGAGCGCCAGTCCAACGGGCGTGAACGACGACCGATCCGTTTTTCGACGCCAACGTTCAAGGAATACTCGAGCACCGAATTGAGCGGCTGCAACAAGAACAGTTTTCCGGCGTTTTCGATTACCGCGGGAGCATGCGGCCTGAACTGCGACCATTGTCAGAAGAAGATTCTCGAGCCGATGATCCCGGCGACCAATCCGGCCATGCTCGACGAGAAAGCGAGGCACCTGATCGAGACGCAGGGTCTGAATGGCTTCTTGCTCTCGGGCGGTTCGAATAAAAAGAACGAGATCTCTTACGGCCGATACATGCCCGTCGTGGAAAAACTGAAGCGCGACTACCCGGAACTCAAGATCGCGATACACAGCGCTTTACTGGATGAGCGTCGGGCGAAAGAGATGGAGTCGGCCGGTGTCGATACGGTCATGATGGACGTGATCGGCGCACAGGAGACTATTAAAGACGTATACAAGCTGGACCGCCCGGTCGAAGATTTTGAAACCACACTGGCCGCCCTGTGCAGCACGTCAATGGAAGTGACGCCGCATATCGTCATCGGTTTGCACTACGGCCAGATCCTTGGCGAGGCGAATGCGCTCGATATTGTCAGCCGCTACGATGTTACGGCGCTGGTACTGGTCGTGATCATGCCTTTCTATGCGAAACCCGGCACGTTTGTGACGCCCGGGACTACCGATGTCGGTCGCATTTTCCTCGAGGCGCGTGAGCGTCTTCCCGACAAGCAGGTTTTGCTCGGTTGCGCGCGACCACCTGGCATGCACAAACGCGTCACCGACGCTTACGCGATCATGGCCGGGCTGGACGGCATCGCGTTCCCTGCCGACGGCGCCGTGTCTGTCGCACACACGATCGGTCGTCCTTTCGAGCAGGCGCATTCCTGCTGCTCCATAAAACTGGGCAGCCATTTGAAAACGACAGTGCAGTCGTCGTTCGCGGCGTGATGAGGTCCAACCAGGAACAAAGACTATGAGTTGTATCGAACACAAAACCACACCGTCGCCGGCCAACGGTGAAGCTGGCAGGGATCACAACCCGTTTGACGTCATGGAACCACGGGCGCCGCAGAAGACGCCGGTCGATCGCAAGAACGGCAAACACGTCAAAGCGAATGACATTCCGCCGCAGGGTGTTTACTTGCCGAACAACAACATCCTCGCGCCGCACATGAAGTCGCCGGAGTACGTGCAGCTGTCGACGGCAGCGGCGATCACGCTGGGCATCATGGGCGGACGCATGTACGGCTGTGAATGCACGCGCTGCCTGAATTTATTGCTGACGTATCCCGAAGGATGTCGTGCGAACTGCGCCTACTGCGGTCTCGCGCGACACCGCGAAGCCGATCGTGATTACGCGGATCGCAATTTTATTCGCGTCGACTGGCCGGCTGTGCCGATGACGGACATCGTCGACATCGTTGCCAAAGACCCGGACTCGAGCCCGTTTCATCGCATGTGCATCTCGATGATCACGCATCCGCGTTCGGAAGACGACACGTTCACAGTGCTCGAACAATGGACGGACCGCATCGACCCCGACGCGATTCCGGTGTCAATATTGTCCAATCCGACGACGATGACTCGCGACGACGTGCAGCGCACGAAGGATCTTGGCGCAGACATTTTCACGGTTGCACTCGACGCCGCAACGCCCGAGCTGTTCGATCGCACGCGAGGCAAAGGCGTGCAGTCACCGCACAAGTGGTCGAAGTACTGGGACATCATGCTCGAGGCGCGCGACATCTTCGGGCCACAGAAGTTTGGCGCTCATATAATTGTCGGCATGGGTGAGACCGAGTACGAAGTGCTCAACCTGGTCCAGGAGCTCGTCGATCTGGGCGGCCACAGTCACATGTTCTGTTTCTTCCCCGAGCAAGGTTCGCTGATGGATCATCTGCCCGCGACGCCGCGCGACCAGTGGCGCCGCGTGCAGCTCGCGCGTTACCTGATTGACTACCGGGGCGTACGCGTCGGGCAAATGCGTTTTGACGACCAGGGGCGTGTGACCGGATACGGCGTGCCGGCAGCCGAGCTTTCTGACATTATTGACGAGGGCATTGCATTCCGAACCTCCGGGTGTCCGGGCAAGTTCCAGGACGACATTTCCGCCTGTGATCGACCCTACGGCGACTCACCGCCGAGCGACATTGCGAGCTATCCGTTTCAGCCGAAGAAGAAAGACCTGAAGCGCATCCGCAAGCAGCTCGATATTCCCGTGACGCTCGAATAACGGTTCGGCGAGTAGCGGCCGCGTGTCACAAGCATTCAGAATCATCGATACGGGCGTTCGTGAAGGGCGCTCCAATATCGCGTTTGACCCGGCGCTGATCGAATTACGGCAACAGGACAAAGTTCCGGACACGATTCGTTTCATGCGATTTCCTCCCACGGCACTGATTGGCCGGCACCAGGACCTGAGCCGCGAGATCAATCTCGACTATTGCGCCGCGGATGGCATCGGGACGGTGCGACGCATCACCGGGGGCGGCGCCATCTATCTTGACGAGGGACAGCTGGGCTGGGAGCTCGTATTTCACCGCTCGTCATTGGGCCATGCCGCGTTGCCCGATATTGCACGCGAAATCTGCAACGCCGCGGCAGCGGGGCTGTCTTCCCTCGGCGTCAATGCGAAATTTCGGCCGCGCAATGACATCGAGGTCGATGGCCGCAAGATCAGTGGCACCGGTGGTTTTTTCGACGGTGACATTCTGATCTACCAGGGGACGGTGCTCGTCGACATGAACGCCCAGCAAATGGTCAAAGCGCTCAACGTGCCGCGGAGCAAGCTCGCGAAACACAAGCTCGACTCGGCCGAGCAGCGCGTCGTGACACTCAAGGAATTGCTCGGTGATGATCTTCCGGACATGGAGACCATCAAAGCGGCTTTAATTGCGGGCTTCAGGGAACACCTGGGTATCAGTGCCGAGCCCGGTGAAATTACGCCCGCAGAAGAAGAACTGGCGAAACAATTCTTCGACGATGAGATCGGCACGGACGAATTTGTTGCCGAAATCGACAACCCGGCCGGTTCCGACGATGTGCTTGCGGGTACCCACACCGGAGCGGGTGGCACAATCACGTCCTACGTCAAACTCGAAGGACCGACGCGTCGCATACTGCAACGGGTGCTGATCAGCGGGGATTTCTTCGTCACGCCGCCGCGCGTCGTGTTCGATCTCGAGGCGCACTTGCAGGGCTCGCGACTGTCGGATATCGAGACTCGTATCAAACAGTTTTTTGAAGACACGGACATCGGCATGCTGAGCGTTACGGCCAATGACTTTGCGACGTCGATCAATAACGCGATCCAGTCCGGACAGGTCGCCGCCAATGGGTGACTGCAAAAGCAACGAAGATGCGTTCGTGCTCGCCGCCAGCGGTCACGTGCCGATGAATGTTGTTGCTGTCGTACAGCACACGTCAGGTGAGTACCTCGGGTTGATGGAAGATCATCTCGAAGGGCGTCGAATTCGGTTCCAGTACTTCAGGCCGTTCGCCGGCGGGCGCAAGTTGCCGGCCCACGATGTTGCGGCGGACGCGCTGCTGCTCCTCGGTGGCGGTCCCTGGGGTTCGGCGGGCGGCCGCGACCTGCCGACCTTGTCCGAGGAAATCGCGCTGACCCGGGCCAAGCTCGACGAGGGCACGCCTGTGATCGGCATCGGTCTCGGCGCCCAGATACTGGCCATCGCCGCGGGTGGTGGCTCGGAGAGTCGTGACCTGACGTTCGAGATGCTGAACGCAACCCGCACGGCGGACGATGCGTTGAACGGCTTCCTGCCGGAGCAGTTTCACCAGGTCGTCTACATGCGCGACTGGCCCGTGCCGCCGGCCGACGCCAAAGTGCTCGCCGAGGACGATGCGGGTCGACCGCTGGTCTGGCAGGTCGGTGAGAATGCCTATGGTTTTTCGGGTAATCCCGGGATTAAGCTAGGCATGGTCGAAGACCTGATTATGGAATTCGAAGAGGTCGCGGAGGGCGCGGCCGCGAAACTCGAGCAGTTGCGCGAGCTGCAGCCTGTCCTCGAAGACGAGCTGGTACCGATTATGACCGGTCTTGTGCAGTGCACGTCCCTGATGTCCTCGCCGAAAGCGGCCGTTCGGGCCGATCCGGAACTGGACACACAGGTAATTTAGTATATGCTAATTCGCTGTTAGACAGCATCTAACAGCAGGGAACTGAAGAAAATGGCTGAAAAACTCATCATCGTCATGGCAAATACCGACCCTCGAAACGGCGAGGAACTCGGCGCACCCATCTTCCAGGCGACCGTCGCGGCGGCGATGGACTACGACGTCGACGTCATTTGCACGGCCACCTCGGGCCGACTCATGAAAAAAGGCGTGGCCGAGAATTTATTCGTCAAGGAAGGCTCGCCGAAATCAGTGCTCAGCTTCATCCAGGACGCTCACGAAGCCGGCGTGAAGTTCTTTTGCTGCTCGCCTAATCTCGATCTGTTCGACATGACCAAGGAAGACCTGATTCCCGAATGTGAGGGCATCGTCGGCGGCGCGCACCTCATCGAAGAAGTCATGGAAAGCGACTGCAAGGTTTTGTCTTACTAGATCACACAGGTTCAAAACATGTCCCATTCAGCGACGTCTCGAATTCAGGAACACATCGGCGATCCGGTATCGGATGCGCCGCCGGTCGGACGGGAAAAGCTGGAGGAGATCTTCCAGGATATCCAGGCGGACATGCGCTATGACCACGAGCTCAACGGCTGCCTGAACTGCGGTATCTGCACGGCGACCTGTCCGGCCGCCCATTACTACGACTTCAGTCCCCGCGAGATCGTGCAGCTGCTCTGGACCGAGAATCTCGAAGGCATCTACGATGCCATGCAGGAGAAAATCTGGTCCTGCGCGCAGTGTTACACCTGTGCGGCGCGTTGCCCGTTCAGCAATTCGCCGGGCGGCCTCATCATGCTCATGCGCGAGACCGCCATCAAGCACGGCATGGAATCCGCCAAGAACGTGCTGCGTCCGTTCAGCCGCGTGATGCTCAAGCTCATTTCAACGGGCAACCAGCTGTCACCCGATATGATTACCCCCGACGGCTTTGCCGACTGGGGACCCAATGTCGCCAAGGTCGATGCTCCGCTGGAGCTGCTTCGCAAGGCGATCCCCATGCCCACGCTGCACACGACGAAGACCGCGTGGGAAGTCAATCTCAAGACATCTGTCGAGCTTTACACGATCTGGGAAGAAACCGGCGTGCTCGACAGTCTTGAGACCATCGACGAAAACCTGTTCGATGTAATCCTCGACATCATGGATGAAAAACGTGATGACTATAAGGATTGGCTCGACGATCAGGATGATGACTAAATCTGAAACTGAGAGAATATTATGACGACAGGTAATCGGTAACGGCGAAGGGCGATTTACTGGCCATGGCGCCGAATGGACCGATGCAAATCTTTCGAAGAAAGACGCCCATGTTGCGACCGTGTGGGTCGAGCAGATCATCAACAAACGCTCGATGCTGACCAACAAGGACCGCGTTGAAGACGTGCGCGACATCATGTGGCAGCTCGAAAAAGAAGGCGAGATTGTCGTGCATCGCGTCACCGATGAGCACAAACCCGTCATGGCAAAGACGCTGTATGGTTGGGACAAGAAGATTCCGACTACGCAGCTCTGGCACCACAAGTCCTGCGGCCAGTGCGGCAATATTCCGGGCTACCCCGCGTCGCTGCTGTGGCTCATGAACGAGATGGAAATCGATTATCTCGATGAGACTGACCAGACGTCTTGCACCGCGTGGAACTATCACGGATCCGGCATAGGTAATCTCGAGAGCCTCGCCGCTGTTTTCCTGCGGAATTTCCACCAGGCCTACGTTTCTGCGAAAGCTCAAGGCTTGCCTGACGGCTTTTTCTACCCGCTGGTGCACTGCGGCACATCCTTCGGCAACTACAAGGAAGTGCGCGGCTACCTGTTGCAGTCCGCCAAATTGCGGGAACGCGTCAAGAAGATCCTCGGCAAGCTGGGTCGTCTCGTCGACGGCAAGCTGCTGATACCCGAGGAAGTCGTGCACTACTCCGAGTGGCTGCATGTGATGCGTAACGAGATCAAGAATCACCAGGTCATCGATTGCAGCCACATTCGTGCAACCGTGCATCCTGCCTGCCATGTTTACAAAATGGTTCCCGAGGACGCGATTTATGACGACGATGTTCTCGACGGCAACCGTGTCGCGGTGACAACCGGACTTCTCGAAACGCTTGGAACACAAGTTATCGATTACTCGACCTGGTACGACTGCTGCGGTTTTGGTTTCCGCCACATCATTTCCGAGCGTGAATTCACGCGCTCCTTTGCGATCGATCGGAAACTGCGTGTCGCGCAGGAAGAAGCGCATGCAGACATGATGGTCGGACATGACACCGGCTGCATTACGACCCTGGATAAGAACCAGTGGATCGGTGCTGCTGCGGGCAAGCCGGTCGATATGCCCGTGTTGGCCGATTGTCAGTTCGCCGCGCTGGTCTGCGGTGCACACCCGTACAAGATCGTGCAGTCACACTGGCATGCTTCGTCAACAGAGACGCTGATGGAGAAACTCGGCATCGACTGGGAGAAAAAGAAAGCCGAGTTTGAAGCTTATTTGAAGGACGTGGAAGCCGGCAGGGGCGAGACGCTTTACGATCCGCGCCTGATGATCACATCCGGCCCGGGCTTCCAGCCCATGATCCGCAAGCAATCGAACGAAGCACAATTGAGCAAGGACAATGACTAAACCGATCCTGATAGTAGGTGGAGGACCTGCCGGTCTCGCCGCGGCACATAGTCTCGCGACGGTTGGCAAGCACTGCGTCATCGTGGAAAAAGAAGACAAGCTCGGCGGTGCGCCGATTTTATCCGGCTATGCCAAGCTCGTGCCGACAGGGGAATGGGCGAAAGATGCGATTGGCGGCATGGTCGCGCGCGTCGAAAACAATGCGTATGTTGATATCAAAACTGGCGTGACCGTTACGTCGTTCGACGGTAGTCCTGGCGACTTCACCGTGGAATTATCGAATGGCAATAAGATAGAAGCGGAGGCCGCGATTCTGTGCAGCGGGTTTACGCATTTCGATTCGGTGAACAAGCCCGAGTGGGGTTTTGGCACGTTCGAGGACGTCGTAACCACGACCCAGGTGGAACAGATGATCTCGTCCGGTAAAGGTGTGCGCTGCCCGTCCGACGACCGCAAGCCGGAACGAGTTGCGATCCTGTTGTGCGTCGGTTCGCGTGATCGCCAGATCGGCCGGGAGTGGTGCTCCAAGATCTGTTGTACGGTGTCGTCGAACATCGCGATGGAGATTCGCGAGGAATTGCCCGACTGCCATGTTTATATCTATTACATGGACATCCGTACCTTCGGCCTTTACGAGACCAAGTACTACTGGCGCAGCCAGGAGGAATTCAAGGTCAAATACATCAAGGCGCGCATCGCCGAAGTGACGTCCGATGGCAATAAGCTGATCGTCAAGGGCGAGGATACGCTCGTCAAACGTCCGATCACGATTCCATTCGACATGGTCGTGCATGCGATCGGCATGGATCCCAATGTGGATAACCCGGCGCTCGCCAAGACGTTCGGCATCGATCTCGAAGTAAACGGTTTCGTCGATGTGGCCAACCGTTACGGCGCGATGGGGGAGACTTCTCGGCCGGGCGTTTTCGTGGCCGGGGCGGCGACCGGGCCGGAGACCATCGACGACTCGATCGCGCAGGGCCATGGCACTGCGATGGCGGTTCTCTCCAGTCTCAAAGAATTCAGCAAGTCGGCCTGAGGCTGATCGAATATGGCATCGAAGTCGGCACTGCTACCCCACGAGTTCGAGCGTCCCGTGCTCGATCTTTCAGGGGATGCGCTGCGGGCCGGACTTCAGATTATGATCCGCGGCAGCGAAGAGCACGGCGGCATCGAGCGCTACATCGACGCCGTCAAACTCAAGAGTACGATGTTCAGGCAGGCGCTCGTAGAGAACGATGTCGCCGAACTCGACCTGGAGACTTTCAAAGGGCTGTGTACGTTCATGGCGACCGTGCGGCGCAGAATCGGTGCGTGGCTGAACGAGGAGCAGTTCGGCGAAATGCGTGCGGGTATTGTCGAGCTTTTCGCCGATGACGAACACGTCGACGTGCGCATCGTGCGCTTTTGCGAGCGCTTCCCGAATGACAAGAAGCATCGCTGGGTACGAGACCTGGCGGTCGAGTTGCTGCACAACGCCGATCCGGAACGCGTGCCGATGATGAATCGCTGGATCTGGGACCTCAAAGCCAACACCGGCGTGATACGTGAGATCTGGCACGGTGACGATGTCGATCACATGACACTTAAAGTTCCCGACAACTACGGGACTTACGTGATGCTGCGCGAAGAGCTGAGCCAGTTCCTGAGTGACAACGGTTTTTTTCGCGATGTGCTGTTCTATGTCGATGTGCTGTGCGCGCAGATCTACGCGCAGTACATTTGCGAGCAGGGTGGCAGCTACCTGCGCGTCGACTTCTCGGCACCGGAAGACCCGATGCAGCACACGCGTCGCCTGCTGGGCCTCGATGGCGTACAGCCGGGCAACGGCCGAACCCGCCTGAAATCCATCGACGGTGTCGCGTTTGTCATCGACGACCAGCAGTCGCTGAACTAGGAAACGACCCATGCCAATTCATGAAAAATCGTTGATTCGCGAGGAAGACCTCGAGACACACGAGAATATGGTTATCGATGGGGTGGACGTGTCCGGCCACTGGAGTACGTTCATCAAGACCCGCGTGGTCAGCGACTACAACGAGACGCTGGAGGAAGAAATCGCGGCGCTGCCGGGCGGGGAGTACGTTCATCGCTGCTGGCAATGCGGCTCGTGCACCAACGCCTGCACTGTCAACGAGGTCAACCCGGATTTCAATCCGCGCTACTGGATCTACCTGATTCGCATGGGCATGGAGTCGGAGCTGCTGCGCGACAAGGACATCATCTGGCAGTGCGTGTCCTGCAACAAGTGCACCTACGCGTGTCCGCGCGACGTATTTCCCGAAGGCGTCATGAAAGCAACGGCGCACTGGCTGGAGCGAAAAGGCCATACGCCGAAGTCGCCGTCGGCTTCGCCTTCGGCTACGACCCGACAGGTTGCTCCGTCTTTTAATAAAATGACAGAATACATTATTCGATGTTGGACGTTCAATGTTCGATGTTCGACGTTCATCAGTTTCTTTCTCTCGATTAGACCGGCCGTTTTTTTGCCGGCGGCTGGGCTGAACCCTGAACCTCTGAACCCTGAACCCTGAACCCCTGAACCTTGAACCTATGAACCTCAATAAAAAAAGGCCGTTTGGTTTCCCAAACGGCCCTTCTTTTATTTTACTCTAATTGATGAATCTACTCGGACTCGGCCGGCTCATCTGTTTTGCAAACGATGGTCGGATCCGCCATGAGGGCCAGTTCCTCATATCGTTGGTTAAACTGCTCGATCAGCAAGTTGTGCAGTCTTTCGGCTTCCTCGGGGAAGGTTCGTTTCAAGGAGGCATACCGGATCTCGCCATCCAGGAATTGCTTTAAGCTTCCATCCGGTTTCTTGGAATCCAGGATAAACGGATTTTTGCCTTCGGCCTTTAAGGCCGGATTGTACCGGTACAGCGGCCAGTAGCCGGACTGCACCGCCAGTTTTTCTTCTTCCTGGGCTTTGCCCATCCCCGCCATAATTCCCTGGTTGATGCAGGGGCAATAGGCGATGATCATTGAGGGCCCGTCATAGCTTTCGGCTTCGACCAGGGCTTTCATCAATTGCTGCTTGTTGGCTCCCATGGACACACTGGCCACATAGATATAACCGTAACTCATCGAGATGCGGCCCATGTCTTTTTTGGGGGTCTTTTTGCCGGAAGCGGCAAATCGGGCCACCGAACCGGTCGGTGTGGCCTTGGAAGATTGGCCGCCGGTGTTGGAGTAGACCTCGGTATCCATGATCAGCATGTTGATGTCTTCGCCGGTCGCCAGCACATGATCAACCCCGCCGTACCCGATGTCGTAGGCCGCCCCGTCGCCGGCAAAGATCCAGAAGGACTTTTTGGTGAACAATTTGGATTTTTCGGCGATCTGATTCAGAAGACCGTTGCCGTTTTGAGCCGGCAGCAGTGCTTTTAGCTGGTCACCGTATTGGCGCGAGCCGGCCGGGTCTTTCATATTGTCCAGCCAGCCGGACATGGCGTCCTTGATTTCCTGGGAAACATCCGTGGCAACGGCTTCGCGCATCAGATCCGCCAGTTTATTGCGCTGCTGAAAAGTTCCCAGCAGCATCCCGTAGGTAAATTCAGCCGAATCCTCAAACAGAGAATTGCCCCAGGTGGGACCAAATCCATCCTTGTTGACACAGTATGGGATGGCCGGCGCCGAACCGCCCCAGATGGAGCTGCAACCGGTGGCATTGCCGATAAGCATGCGTTCACCGAAAAGCTGGGTGATCAGTTTGGCGTAAGGTGTCTCACCGCAACCGGCACAGGCACCCGAGAACTCCAGCAGCGGCTGGCAAAATTGGCTGCCCTTGACCGTATTGCGGCCGGTCAGGTCGTCACGCACCGGCAGATCCTCGAAATAGTTCCACAGAGGAATCTGTTTTTCCATCTGGGTTTCAAGCGGTTTCATCACCAGGGCTTTTTTCTTGGACGGACAAATATCGGCACAGTTGCCGCATCCGTAACAATCCAGGGTATCGACCTGAATTCGGAAATGGTAATCTTTCAGCTCCTTGCCGACTGCTTTTTTGGCTTCAAAACCCGCAGGGGCGTTGCTCAATTCTTCATCAGTCAACAGCACCGGCCGGATGGTGGCATGGGGACAAACCATGGCACACTGGTTACACTGGATGCAGTTGTCCATGATCCATTCCGGCACATTGATGGCAACACCGCGTTTTTCATAGCGGGTGGTGCCGACCGGGAATATTCCGTCCGGCGTAAAAGCGGAAACCGGCAGTTTATCGCCCTGCTGCACCAGCATCGGACGCATCACATTTTTAACGAAATCCGGTTCGTCATTATCGGCTTTCTCATGGCCCTCGGACTCGGCCCAGCTTGCCGGGTAATTGATTTCAACCAGATTTTCAAGGGTTTTGTCCACCGCGGCAAAGTTCATATCGACAATTTTCTGGCTTTTTTTGCCGAATAATTGTTGAATCTGATCTTTCAGGTAGCCGAGGGCATCATCCACCGGGATCACATTGGCCAGTTTGAAAAAGGCCGTCTGCATGATCATGTTGATACGGCCGCCCAGCCCCACTTCACCGGCGATTTTAACGGCATCGATGTTGTAGAACTTCAGCTTTTTGGCGGCGATGGTGCGACGCATATCGGCCGGCAGTTTTTCCTCCATTTCATCCTGGGTCCAGGGTGAATTCAGCACAAAAATGCCTTCGTCTTTGATGCCTTCCAGCAAGTCGTAAACATCCACGTAGTTGGCTTTATGACAGGCAATGTAGTCGGCCGTGTCGATCAGATAGGTAGACTGAATCGGTTCGTGGCCGAATCTTAAATGCGAGATGGTAATCCCGCCGGATTTTTTGGAATCATAGGAAAAATAGGCCTGGGCATACATATCGGTGTTGTCGCCGATAATTTTAATAGCGCTTTTGTTGGCCCCCACGGTTCCGTCGGCCCCGAGGCCCCAGAATTTGCACTGCACGGTGCCCTTCGGCGTCACGTCCAGGCTGTCGCCGACTTCCAGGGATGTCTGGGTGACGTCATCGACGATGCCGACCGTGAAATGATTTTTGGGGCTGTCGGCTTTCATGTTGTCAAAAACCGCCTTGGCCATGGCCGGGTTGAACTCCTTGGATCCCAAGCCCGTAGCGGCCATTGAGCAGTTTCGGGGCCTGGCCTTTTCCATGTAAGCGGTGCAAATATCCAGGTAAAGCGGTTCACCCAGGGCACCCGGTTCTTTGGTGCGGTCGAGAACCGTGATTATTTTGGCTGTCTGCGGAATGGCCGCAAACAGGTGCTCGGTTGAAAACGGGCGGTAAAGTCGAACCTTGACCAGCCCCACTTTTTCACCCTGGCCCCGGAGATAATTGATGAGTTCTTCAATGGTTTCGCAGGAAGACCCCATCGAAACAACAACATGCTCGGCTTCCGGATCACCGACATAATCGAAAAGATTGTAGCTGCGACCGGTCAGATCACTGACCTTTTTCATATACTCATCGACAATACCCGGCACCTTCAGATAATACGGATTGGCCGCTTCCCGATTCTGAAAATAGATGTCGGGGTTCTGGGCGGTTCCTCTCAACTCGGGTCTTTCCGGGTTGGCACCCCGGGCGCGAAATTTGGCGATCGGCATCCCAGTCTGCTAATTTGGCCATATCCTCGTAATCGATGACCGCTATTTTCTGAATTTCGTGGGAGGTACGAAATCCGTCAAAAAAATGGACAAACGGAAGTGAGGACTTGATGGCCGACAGATGGGCCACCAATCCCAGATCCATGACTTCCTGCACTGAGGACGATGCCAGCATGGCAAATCCGGTCTGGCGCACGGCCATGACATCCTGGTGATCACCAAAAATCGAAAGCGCATGCGCGGCCAGGGCCCGGGCCGAAACATGCAGCACGCCGGGCAACAGCTCGCCGGACATTTTATACATGTTGGGGATCATCAGCAGCAGCCCCTGTGATGCCGTAAATGTCGACGTCAAGGCACCGGCGGCCAGGGATCCGTGCACCGATGCCGCCGCACCGGCTTCGGATTGAAGCTGACGCACCGTCAGCGTTTGTCCGAATATGTTTTTGCGTCCGTCAGCGGCCCATTCATCTGCAATTTCACCCATGGGTGAGGAAGGTGTGATCGGATAAAGGGTGCACATGTCGCTCATGGCATAGGCCACATGGGCAGCAGCCGTGTTTCCATCCATTGTTTTAAATTTTTCGGCCATAAAAATACTCCTTATAATTTTTTCGCGTTTTGAATTGGAATAAATAACTTCTAAACCGCTACTATTGATTTTAAATAGGTTTGAGAAAATTGATTTAGTGAAAAAATTATGTCAATAATTTTTCAAAAAAATCGTTGCCCTTGTCATCCACGATAATAAAGGCCGGAAAATCTTTGACGGTAATCATGTAAATGGCTTCCATTCCCAGTTCGGGATACTCAATTAATTCGACCTTGGTGATGCACTCTTTGCCGAGTCTGGCAGCCGGGCCGCCGATTGAGCCCAGATAGAAACCGCCGTGCGTCTTGCAGGCATCCGTCACCTGTTTGGACCGGTTGCCTTTGGCCAGCATAATCATGGAGCCGCCAAGGGCCTGAAAAACGGGCACATAAGGATCCATGCGACCGGCGGTTGTGGGCCCGAAGGAACCGGAGGGATATCCGGCCGGGGTTTTAGCCGGACCGGCATAATAAATGATGTGGTCTTTGAAATAGTCCGGCAGCGGGTGGCCGGCATCCAGGCGCTCTTTGAGCCTGGCATGGGCGATGTCCCGGGCCACCACAATGTTTCCGGTCAGCAAAAGCGGTGTGGCCACCGGGTATTGGCTGAGCTGCTGTCGTATCTGATCCATGGGTCGGTTCAAATCGATTCGCACCGCCGCTTGATCGGCAACTTCAACCTGCGGCAGGTACCGGGCCGGATCGGTTTCCAGCTGTTCCAGGAAGATACCATCCCGCGTAATCTTGGCTTTAACATTGCGATCGGCGCTGCAGCTGACGCCCAGGCCGATCGGACAGGATGCCCCATGCCGCGGCAGACGAATCACGCGGGTGTCCAGACAAAAATATTTCCCGCCGAATTGGGCACCGATTCCAAGCTCGCGGGAAATTTCAAGAACCTGGTCTTCAAGTTCCACATCCCGGAATGCCGCGCCGGATTCCCCGCCGCTCGTCGGCAGTCCATCGAGGTATTTGGCGCTGGCCAACTTGACGGTTTTTAAATTTAATTCCGCCGAAGTTCCGCCGATAACAAAGGCCAGATGATAGGGCGGGCAGGCGGCCGTCCCTAAGGTTTTCATCTTTTCTTTCATAAATTCAAGCAGTTTTTGAGGCGTCAAAACGGCTTTGGTTTCCTGGTACAGGTAGGTCTTATTGGCAGAGCCCCCGCCTTTGGCGATGAATAAAAAGCGGTACTCGTCCCCGCCGGCAGCGTACAAATCTATCTGGGCCGGCAGATTGCAGCCGGTATTTTTCTCCTCATACATGTTCAGCGCAGCATTTTGTGAATAGCGCAGGTTGCCCCGGGTATAGGCATTATAGACGCCTTCCGAGAGCGCCGCTTCATCCGAAAAATCGGTCCAGACCCGTTGTCCCTTTTTCCCGATGATGATCGCCGTGCCGGTATCCTGGCACATCGGGAAACACCCGGTCGGCAGAGATGACGGCGTTTTTCAACAGTTCAAGCGCCACGTAGCGGTCATTGGCTGAACTTTCGCGGATCATCGAATATTTCAGCGAGCAATTTTAGATGTGATGCACGCAGCAAATGCGACACATCGCTAAATGCCTGCTCGGCCAGATACGTCAGCCCTTCGGCCGACGACTTTTAAGATGTCCTGCCCCTCAAAAGCGGCACCGGATCACATGGCTTTTTGTAAGCAGACGGTATTCGGTGGCATCATCCGCTAAAGGGAACATATCCTGGTATGAAAAGTCAGCCATTAACTAATTATCCAATAACAAAATGAGTTATTCTTTATGAAAAGGGGGAGTTTAGCAATCACCTCCGAGAGTGTCAAGGAAATTTGGATCGATAGGCGCAGAGGCGTGGTCGGATCTAGTCAGCGAGGAAATATAAGAGCTAGCGGAAATCGTCGAATAAATGAAAATTCCAAGCACCAAAAAACGAAATTCCAAACAATTCCCAATGATCCAAATTCAAAATACCAAAGCAAGCGATCCGCCTACAGTTGTGCCAATCGCATCGTTACCCCCAGACATAGGTTAGCTGCAGCAACACGATACAACTGCGGTGAATATTTTGGTCATTGAATATTGCGATTTGCGATTTATTTGAGATTTGGTGCTTGTAATTTGGGAGTTGTTGTCTCACAAAATTTTCCAATTCACCTGCGCAAAATCGGTTTGATCCCGCCGGCAGATTTAGACCGCTTCCTCTTCCTCCTGCGGCTTCAAATGCTCCGGCACTTCAATCATATTGATCAGCAGCGGTTTCAGAAATGACCAGCGGATTCCGATTTTGTATACCTCTTCCAGATCCCGGATCGCATCCCAGCAGTTGTGGCAGGGGGCAATGACCAGTTTGGCTCCGGTGGCCAGAATCTGGTCCCGCTTGACTTTCAGGCCGACATTGCGCTGTTGCCGATAGCGGCCGATACCGTTTAAACCGCCGCCGCCGCCGCAGCAGAAATTATGCTCCCGATTGGGGGTCATGGGCCGGAAATCCTCGGCGATATAGCTCATGATCTCGGCCCCGATGTCAGCCAGACCGGCGTTGCGGACATAGTTGCAGGAATCCTGATAGGTCACCGGCTCTTTGATCTTTTTGGACGGATCAATCTTCAGTTTGCCGGTTCGGAGCGCTTCCGCAAGCCATTCCACGTAGTGGAAACTTTCAATCGGTGTTTTACCGCTTTTAAGACCGGCCCAGTATGGACCTTCGATGACGGTGGCCCGGTAGGCGTGGCCGCACTCGGTCACCACCATGCGCTTGGCTTTTAAACGCGCCATGGCGTCATAAACCGATTCGACCTGCATCTTGCAGGCTTCCCAGTCACCGCCGAACATGGCCAGGCTGGTTTCCTCCCAGCCTTCACTGGGAACCGTCCAGTTTTCACCGGCCACATGAAACAGAATGGCCGCTTCGGCAAGGTCTTCGGGGTAGTGTTTGGGTTCCCGGGCGTTGACGGTATACATGATGTCGGCATTTTCTTTATCGATGGGGATGGTCAAACCCGGCCAGTCTTCTTCGTATTCTTCGGCCATCCACTCACAGGTGTCCACCCAATCTTCGGTGGTGATGTCCATCTGGGCCCGGTAGATCCGATGCATGCCGGAGCCGATTTTCATTTCCCAGGGCACAAAACCCTGCGCAAACAACAGCCCGCGCAGATAACTGAACATAATGCCGGTATCGATCCCAAAAGGACAATACAGACCGCAGCGCGTGCAGCAGGTGCATTTAGCATAGGCCGTATCCATGCACGTTTGCAAAAATTGATTGTCCACATCTCCCTTGCGCTTGATTATTTGGCCCAGGGTGGTTTGAATTTTGTAGGACGGAACCTGTTCGGGGTCTTTGTTGTTGGCAAGATAATAAAAGCAGCTTTCGGCACACAAACCGCAGTGTGAACAGATTTCAAGCCAGGTTTTCAAACGTGATTTGAAGGTTTTTTGGATCGTGCCCCACAATTTTTTGCGATCCACATCAAGGTGGTTCATTTCTTCGTAATATTGTTTGCCGCTTTTATCCGCCAAAAGCGCCTGCAATTGTTCCTTGGTGTCGACGTTTTTTGTATTGCAAAGTTTTCCTTCCGGCATGGGATGTTCCTTTTATAAATTGAAGATTGAAGATTGAATATTTAAGGTATTCTATCTAATTTTTAATTTACCCTCGAGTAAAAGATACAAGGAACCGAACAATGTCTATCTAATCCTTCCGCGTATCTGTTGTCAAATTGAAAGAATAATATCCTTATATAATGTTTATTCAAGGAAATCTACATAATAAAAAGCATGACATATGGTAGCTATCGGTTAAACTACCGTTTTACGCCTTACCATGTATCCTTTCCGTCTTAGTGCCTTCGTGTCTTTGTGGCCAACATATAATAAATTGAAAAATGACGGAGCGCAGCGACTCCTTAAATCTTCAATATTCATTCTTCAATCTTCAATATATTCTACCACGCAATCCCCCTGTTTTTCATGCCGCCCCGTTTAATCCCGTAGTCCATGCCCAGCTGGGCCCTGGAAAGAAAGAAAAGGACAAAATGAGACAACTTGGTCAGCGGTATTGCAATCAGTAAAATCTCACCGCAAATGACGTGAGCAATAATCCAGAATGAGTAATCAGCGGTACCGTGAGCGGCAATATAACCGGTCACAAACGGTGCCACCGCGATGACCAGCAGCAGGTAATCATAGAGCCGTCGTAATCAGCCTGACTTCAGGCAGTGCAATGCGGCGCAGGGTTAAAAAAATGACCGCAACGATCACCAGAATTGTCAGGATATCCGCCATCCCTTCGGGCAGTGACCAGAGGCCAAACCCCAGTCTCTCACGCATCAGAACGCTATGCCCCAGCAAAAATATCGGCGTCAGCAACAAACCGATATGCATCATAAAAACCCATAAGGTAAACCAGGGATTGTTGCGCCAGCTGCGAGTCCCATAGGGAAACAACCAGAAGACAATCGAGCGCACAGCGCCCCGCACGCCAAAGGACGTATTCACCGAATAGGTCACCCGGTCAAGTTTCCAATCGAGTCCTCGGATGTAAAACACCGTGCGAACGATCAAACCGACAAAAAAGATGGCAAAAGACAGCCAGACCAATGGACCGGTTACAAACTCATACATGGGTTGCTCCTTAGGTTCAACCTAAATGAGCAAAAAGCGCTCATTTTGGTGTTATTATTTATTCGTTAATCGATATTGACTGGAGAGCCTGATTTTATAATTCCAAACCATCAATGAGAATTATATAAATACAGCTTCACATCTGCATTCCATAAATCTATTAACCAATACCGAATAATTCTAATCAACTCCCAATTGCTTAATCCAGCTCAATCCGCAATCACTTACTGTTCTTCATCATCGTCTCGATCAGTCAGAAAACGGAAAAAAATGTGATGCCGATCAGCGCCGCCACGATTAAAATATAGGTGATATTTTCCGTGTGCAGCATATAGTCTTGCAGGGTGTGCATAGTTCTTCTTCATCATTGTTCCTCGCATTCAGTCAGGAATACGGATTGAAATAATTGTGATCGCCAATCAGCGACTGCCAACTGATTACAAATATAAGTGATGTTTTCCGTGTGCAGCATGTAGTACTTGAAGCGTGTGAATGGTACCTTCCAATAGTCGCAGCCTTACTCAAAATTCGGTTATTCGCAGCAGATGAACCACCATGGTCTCAATGCTCCTCCGGATAATCCGGATGTGCATACAAAATCGGCATATGCGTCACGATAAATCGAAAGACGATCAGCAATACGGTAACCAGGAAAACGGAAATCCCGATTTCCATCCAGTGCGGGAAGTACCGTTCGCTGGAGGGCAGGTGCCAGTTAAAGGCGATCAGCCCGACATTCAAGCGATTGAGGACAATCCCCAGCACCGTCCAGGCCGCCGTCCACTTGATGATTTTCAAATTTTTCTCCCGGGCGCCAATGGCATAGAAAAAACAGGGCAGCGCCACGAAACCCAGCAGTTCCACCAGATACCAGAGTCCGTATCCGGTGCCCAGCAGGTGCCAGTGGTTGCTCTCGGAGATCCCGATGACCTTGATAATAAAGTATCCGGCCAGAACCAGTGAGGCCGCTTTGCCGAATCCCAGGGCAATGTCATTTTTTTCTTTTAAATGGGTTTCATCCATTTTGTCGGCAAAAAAACGATGGGACAGGGTGCTTTCAAAAATCACCATGGAAAGGCCCGCAATAATTGCCGAGACAAAGAAATATACCGCAATATAGGGCGAATACCACAGCGGGTGAAGCTTCGATGGAGCGATCAGAAACAAGGCCCCCAGCGATGACTGATGCAAGGTGGACAGCACGACACCGAAGATGGTCAGCAAAAGCGTCAGTTTCATGATGATATTGCGCAGTTTTTTCAATCCCGAGCCACTCAAGGGCTGCCGGTGAAAACTCAAGAAATAACACCGTCAGGTAGAGTGCCACACAGGCGGCCACTTCAAATAAGAGGGAGGTGGTTCCCCGCTGCATAAGAAACGGATAGGGCAGCCGCCAGGGCTGGCCGACGTCATAATTCAGGGCCACGACCACCATGGCGTAGCCTAAAAACCCGGTCAGAATGGCCGGCCTGACCGCTGAGTGGTATTTTTTCATACCGAAGATGTAGACGGCCGCGGAGGTCACGAAACCGCCGGCCGCCAGCGCGACGCCAACCAGCAGATCAAAACCGATCCAGATGCCCCAGGGGTTGTAGTCGGACAGGTTGGTGACCGCTCCCAGTCCCTGGGTAAAACGCAGCAACGTTATATAACAAGACCGATGATCACAATGATTCCGGCAACAATATTAAACGGCGTTAAATAGGATTTGCCGGCGGTCGTAGCTTCATCAGACATCAGGAATCCTCCTCGCTTGACTTCTTATCAGGTATCTTCAGCTGTCCGGTTCGGAAGCCTCTTCTTCAGCTGCTTTGGCCGCTTCTTCAAGCGCCTGGCTGACGGCTTTTTCGATGGCTTTCTCTTTTTGTTTTTCGGCAAATTTCATGGCTTCCGCCATCTCGGCCTTGGCCTCGGCCTGGGCTTTTTCCAGCGCTTCTGAAACAGCCTGCTCTTTTTCCTGTTTTTCAATTTTTTCTCTTCTTTTATTGATGGCATAAACACCGCCCAGCAGAACCGGCCAGAGTCCGACAACCATCGGTACCACGCTCAGGGCCCCGGAGGTCAATTTCGGTGCCGGCGTCGTCCCGAGATCTTCGCGCATACCGATATCCTTGAATGGGACCGCGGACAAATGCAGCCAGCTGGTTCCGCCCATCTCATTTTCGCCGTAAATATGGTCAACATAGCGTTCCGGAAACTTGCGGATGCGCTCCCGTCCGATCCGCAGCAAATCTTCACGCTTGCCGTAAGTCAGCGCTTCGGTCGGGCAGGCCTCGACACACCCGGGCAGCAGGCCTTTTACAATCCGGGGATGACACATGGTGCACTTTCTGACCCGGGGCGAAAAGGCGCTGTCATATTCGTAGGTCGGTATCTCAAAAGGACAGGCGATCATACAATAGCGGCAGCCCACGCAAACGGTTTCATCGTAAATTACCGCACCGGATTCGTTTTTTGAAAAGGCCTTGACAAAACAGACCGAGGCACAGGCCGGCTCCAGGCAGTGGTTGCACTGGACTTTGCGGTACACCGGCCCGCTGGCTGTCGCCGGCATCGTCATAGCGGTTGACGATGGTGTAGGCCTTGGATGTGGTCCGACGTTCGGTCTCCAGCACGGATAGATCACTAAACGGCTTATCCGGCCCGGCAGTTCATTGACCTCGTTGCAGCCTTCTTCACATTTGCGGCAGCCGATGCAGCGGGTGCTGTCGAACAGCACCCCGTTGCTGTCCGGATAACCGCTGAAATTTTTGTTGGATGCCGCGCGGGCGGTTTTGCCCATTGCGGTGCCCATACCGGCAGCACCCAACCAACCTAGAAATTTTCTACGTGAAATGGACATATATCTACCTCTTTTTTTGATGACAGGCGATGCAATCGGTGGACAACCGGCTTTTTGATTTCCATCGCGTCGTGGCACTCGAAGCATTGCCGGTGATAGGCCGCCATCAGCCCGGGTTTGAACGGATCTTTGGCGTTGAACGGCTTGCCGTGACAGCTGACGCATTTTGGCGGTTGTCGTGCGGCCGGGCTGTGGTGGTGGCAGCCCTGGCAGACGGTGCCCTGTTCATGGTGAAAGTAGTTGGCCAGCTTGTTGTCGCTGATGTTGGTGACCATGGTCTGAATGATTTGGCGGTGCGGCAGCTTGACCGGTTCGTACTGATTCATCAGGGTGTCGATCTTGACGATTTCCGGTATGTCCTTCATGTCATAGGTCATCGTCTTCGCTTCGCGCAGTTTCATGGATGCGGCCGCTGATTGTCTGGCCGTGTCCAGTGCGCTATCATCGACCGCCTCGGATTTGGGCACCGAGTGGCAATTCAGACAGGAAGTGTTGCTCTGCTGGCGTTTCTTCTCAAAAGACGTGTGGCATCCGGCACATTTCTGATCCGTCATTTGCGTACTCATGACATCCCATGCAGCTCTGGTTGACATTCAATCTATGCATGGATTCCGCAAGTTTGACATAATTGCCCTCTTTGGCCCCCTCCAGGGTGTGGCAATTGACACAGGCTTTCAGATCGGCATGATGACAGACCCGACAGGTGTCGTTGGACATTTCGTGGGCTTTGTGATTGAACGGCACCAGATTCATCTGGCTAGCCGGATTCGATTTCTGCCCCTGGTCCCTGATGGATTTGACAAATACAAAATCAGGCTGCTGGGCTTTCATGCGCGGCACGGTTTTCAATTTTTCGATCATTTTTTGCTCTGACGCATCGTGACAGCCGTTACAGTTGATCGGACCGGCGGTCTCGTTTTTGGCCTGTAGATCCCGGTGGCATTGGATGCAGGCCGTATGCGAGGCCAATCGCAGGGATATCCGATTGTCTTCGGTTACATCTTTGTGGCAGTAGCGGCAGGTGCCTTCTTCGCCCTTGGCATAATACAGCTTTCTTCGTCGCTTCGTTATATTCGTGATGGCATTGTTCGCACTTTTGATCCATGGCCTTGGAATGCCGGTAGTGCAATGATTTGTCCATTCCGATGTCTTTCCAGGACGACACCACCCTGACGTTGGTCTGATGGCATCCGCCGCAGTCAACCGGCCCGCTTTTTTCTTTGGCGCTTTTGATTTCTTTGTGGCAGGCAATACAATTGTCATGATAAATATTCATGACCTCTTTTTTCGAGGTGTCCGCAAGCCGCATGTATTTCGTGGACATGCGCTGCTGACCGGAGGCCTCGTCTTTTTGAGACAGGTGGCAGGTCGAGCAGTCTTTATTCTGTTTTTCGAGGGCCTCGGTGTGCTTCTGGTGCAGATATGTAACCGGTGGTTTTTCCAGTTTGCCGAAGACCCGCATCGAATCGATGCGAATAATATCAGCCCGGGTTTCAACCCCCTCCTTGGGTATCGATTTTTACTCCGAAAACCGCGGGGCTGCCAATTAAAAAAAAGATCATGACAATCACTAGTAAGATAGCGGTCCAGCGTAACATTGCTCTTGCCTTCTCCATGTTTATCATTCCTTGTTGCAAAAATTTATTAACTGGATTCATGCATTGACATGTGAGTACGTTTTTCGTTATCGATCAGGTTCTGAATCGTCGTGCTCATCATAGACCTTATAAATCGCGTCTTTTACTTGATTCCACATGGGGAAAAAGGCACAATCGCCTTTAAACGGGCAATTCATTTCCGGAACCAGGGCCACACATTTGTTCTGCGCCAGATTGCGCTCCATAAATCGCATAATATCCCCCACTGTAATTGCATCCGGTTGGCGAACCAAAAAATAACCGCCGTAAAAGCCGCGCTTGGAGTCTACCAGGCCGCTGCCTTTGAGCTGATTGAGGATAACCTCCAGAAATTTCACCGGAATTGCCTGGGCCTGGGCAATTTCGGAAATTTTCTGGGGGCCCTGGCCGTTATATTTGGCCAGCTCAAAAATAGCACGCAGTGCGTATTGATTTTTTTTGGTTATCTGCATAGGAACGCTTTCTCGACTCTTATAGTCAGGAAGTTTGCTGACTCTTATAGTCAGGAAATCAGCAGGTTGTCAAACTTTTTTTAGTTTTTAATTTTTTTTAGGTTAATATTTTCAGATAGTTATGTCGTTTTGGAAGGGAACAATTTCATAGCAAACAGTAGGGTATAAGGAAGGATAAGGTGAATTGGATATCTCAAGTTAAAGTTCCAACATTGGAAATGCTAGGATACTGAGATTTGGCTGAAAGGCAGGATTCAAATATTGAAAGCCGTCATTGCCAAGCTGAGTGTTCAAACATGAAAGCGCACAATGCAGATAGTTGTAGTCTAAAGCTTGATGGAGACGAATCGAATACCGATCACTTGTTCACAGATCACCAGCCGAGATTGTTTTCCATAGCGTTTCTGCTTTCGGCCCTGTCTGGCGGGGCAGCTGTTAAGAAAAAAATTCCAAACCGGTTGCTCAACCTACCGGTTTTCCAGCTTCTGTCGTCTGCAGTCTGTGGTCAGAAAAAAAAGCAGAGCGCTTGGAGCACCCTGCCTTTTTTGATTGAGTCTATCGTATTGTTTAGGCTAACCAACGCTGACCTGATGCGCACCTTCCAGGGGATCTTTAAAAGGAATGGATACCTTGAGAACACCGTCTTCATATTTGGCTGAGGCCGCTTTTGAGTTTACCGGACAGCAAAAGGCCGCGGTGGTGACATAATCGAAATCACCTCGCGGCGCGTTCAGGCTGAAACTGTCATCCATCATTTTAAGGTTGATGTCTTCTTTTTTAACACCCGGGATGCAGATTTCAAGGTTCAAATTGCTATTGTCATCGTCCACATAAGAGCATACTTCTGCGGCCATCTTAAATTTATCTTCCGCCATTATTTTCACCTCCTGTGATTATTCAGGAAATATTTATGTGTAATTCATTATCGAAACAATAATGTTGCTAAATATTTCTGGTTTTCGGATTTATTCCGATCATGATTTTATGTTAATGCAAAATAACCAAATGGCAAGCGTACATGAGTGTGCTCAGAAATAGGGTTCTTATTCTTGAATAAAGGTTGGATCAACGCTGGATGAACTTGGCCGCATTTATAAAATCCGCAAATTACAATCTTCAAATTACAAACAAATTCCGAATACCAATATTCAATGACCAAACCAGGAAGGAGAAAACCTGCAATCGATCAATTTAATAAGACTATTGACAAGCGGCAGTGGTGGTCTATTATGCCAGAGTTCGGAAGTATGCGCAGCATAAAATAATTAAGCCGCCGGCGCTTAAGTCTACCAAGTCACTTCAGTTTTCAGCAAACAATCTTCAACCCTGGATATGCTATTTTTCAGGGCGGATTAATTATATGTACACGACATTAACCGAAAAACGCATTGCCACCCTGGCTGCCAATGTAATTTACGAAGCCTTGAACACGTATCATGCCAGGTACAAAGGAATTACGCAGCGGGCGCGATTGCGCTTTAAAAACCGGGACTGGCAGAGCATGCAGCGGGATGCAGCCGAGAGACTGAGTCTATACAAGGATGTCGTCGATCACATCGAGCGCCGCATAAAATATCTGCTGGCGGGCCGCGCTCAGAATAAGCAGGTCTGGGAACACATCAAAACGATATATTCGGCGATGATTGCCGGCAATGACGACTGGGAACTGGCTGAAACCTTTTTTAATTCGATTACCCGGCGAATCTTTGCAACCGTTGGGGTCGATAGTAAAGATCGAATTTGTAAACACGGATTTTGACTCGCCCCCCAACCAGATTCTCTGAATCAGTCTTTCATACCTATCCCGGACAGAAATCGACCGCTGATTTAATTGAACAGATTTTAACCGACTATCCGTTGATGGTGCCGTTTCAAAATGCAGCCCACGACGCGGCTCAGGTGGCCGACCGAATAGACGCGTCACCTGCACGATCAGGGATTTTCGGCGCCATCGATCGGATTGAAATGGTCCGCAACGTTTTTTACCGGGGGATGGGTGCCTATCTCATCGGACGCATTTATGTGGAATCACAATTGGTTCCATTAGCGATTGCCTTGCTGCATCTGTCGGACGGAATCGTCGTCGATGCAGTGCTTTTGGATGAAGACGATGTCAGCATCTTGTTTAGTTTCACCCGCTCGTACTTTCATGTGGTGGTGGATAGACCGTATGATTTAATTAACTTTCTGAGGTCGATATTGCCCCGCAAACGGATTGCCGAACTATATATCGCAATCGGTTTTACCAAGCATGGCAAAACTGAAATATACCGGGAACTGCTGGATCATTTGATGGCATGCTATGAAGATCGTTTCGACATCTCACCCGGCAAGCCGGGCATGGTGATGATCGTGTTTAACATGCCCGATTATGATCTGGTGTTCAAGCTGATTCGTGACCGATTCGAGGAACCGAAAAATACGACTCGCCGGGAAGTTATGGAAAAGTACGATCTGGTTTTCAGGCACGATCGGGCCGGCCGCCTGGTGGATGCCCAATCGTTTGAGCATCTAAAATTCGATGCCTGCTGCTTTTCCGAGCAGTTGCTGGCAGAATTAAAGCAGGAAGCCGGCAGCACCGTCCGCATTGAAGATGATCATCTCATCGTAAACCACGCCTATGTTGAGCGTCGCGTCACACCGCTGGATGTCTTCCTGGACCGGGCCGATGATCGGGAGGCTCGCAAGATTGTGATTGATTGGGGCAACACGATTAAAGATCTGGCCATCAGCAACATCTTCCCGGGGGATATTCTGCTATAAAAATTTCGGTGTAACCCGACATGGCCGGGTGGTGTTTTACGACTACGATGAACTCTGTCCACTGACCAGCTGCAACATCAGAAAGCTGCCTGAAGCTGCCGGCTATGATGATGAGATGGCTTCCGAGCCCTGGTTTTATGTGGATGAAAACGATGTTTTCCCGCAAGAATTTCGCAATTTTCTGGGGCTGCCCGAACCATTGCAGGAAGTATTTCTGCAGCATCATGCGGATCTGTTTGAGGTTGACTTCTGGTTGCGGGCCCAACAGGCGATCCAGGCCGGCAACCTGCCCCATATTTTTCCATATGCCCGCAATCTCGCAGTTGTCGAATAGATTGCGGCAAGTGATTGCTTACATTGGCTAATGAATGATATAATCGTCATTGGAACTGCTGCAATGCAAAGAAAATCGGTCTTAGTTTGTCTGCAATCTACAGAATCCGACCTAATCTTTATTTATATTATCAATTTTCAATTCTCCGCCTCCGGCGGATCCGGACCAGGGATTTGGTAACAACCTTTACAGAAAGGATGGAGGAAAATGACAGCAACCATAGAAGAAAAAGCCAAAGATCTTTGTGAAAAACTCTCATGCCATGAAATCCAGGAAGATGATGCCGCCTGCCTGAAGCAGGAGTGGGACTGCGATCCACGCTGGAAGGGAATTGAGCGCCCATTCACAGCCGAGGATGTTCTCAAACTCAGGGGAACGCTGAAAGTAGAATACAGTTTTGCAGAAGCCGGTGCCCAGCGTTTATGGCATCTGCTTAAAACCGAAGATTACATCCCGGCCCTGGGGGCGCTGACCGGCAATCAGGCCGTCCAACAGGTCGAAGCCGGCCTGAAAGCGATTTATCTGAGCGGGTGGCAGGTGGCGGCCGACGCCAATCTGGCCGGTGAAATGTACCCCGACCAGAGCCTGTATCCGGCCAACAGTGTTCCGGAAGTGGTCAGACGAATTAACAATGCCCTGCGGCGGGCGGATCAAATCCAGGTACTGGACGGCAGAAAAAACGGCCCCTATTGGTTTGCTCCGATTGTAGCCGATGCTGAAGCAGGCTTCGGCGGTCCCTTGAATGCCTTTGAGTTAATGAAGCAGATGATCGATGCCGGCGCGGCCGGGGTCCACTTTGAAGACCAGCTGGCCTCAGCCAAAAAATGCGGCCATATGGGCGGTAAAGTACTCGTTCCCACCCAGGAATTTATCACCAAACTGATATCCGCCAGGCTGGCGGCCGACATCTGCGGCGTTCCCACCGTACTGGTCGCCCGTACGGATGCCGAGGCAGCCAAGTTGATTACCAGTAACATTGACGAGCGTGATCAACCGTTTCTTACCGGCGAGGGTCGAACTTCCGAGGGTTTCTATTACATTAAAAACGGTGTCGACACGGCGATTGCCCGCGCACTGGCCTATGCGCCCTATGCCGATCTGGTGTGGTGTGAAACATCCCGCCCGGACCTGGCCCAGGCCAAGAAATTTGCCGAGGCCATCAAAGCCAAATTCCCGGACAAACTGCTGGCTTACAACTGCTCGCCCTCATTTAACTGGAAAGGCAACC
>CAWKOQ010000024.1:0-22656 GCA_963850825.1 uncultured Gammaproteobacteria bacterium
TGCCGGACGACAACTTTGTGCGCGTCATCAGAGAAGATCCTGCACGCGCCGGCATGCTCTACGCCGGCACCGAAGGAGGCATGTATGTCTCATTCGATGACGGCGACAACTGGCAGTCGCTGGATCTGAATCTGCCTCCCGTGCCAATAACCGATCTCAAGATTCGTCACGACGACCTTGTGGCATCAACCCAGGGACGTGGTTTCTGGGTGCTCGACGATCTCTCAATCGTTCGTCAGGCGGAGGACGAACTGGCAAGAAAGCCGTTGCATCTGTTCTCGCCCGGCGAGGTCGCCATGATCCGCGGCGGCAGATCAGCGAGAGCGAACGAGGGCAGCAACCCGCCGCGCGGCGTGACCCTGTCCTACTACATTGGTGAAGACCAGGACGGACCTTTGAGTATCGAGATCCTGGACAATGCCGGCAACGTGATCCGCACATATTCGAGCGAGGAAGGCGACTTCGAACGCTGCATTATCAGCAACATGGATCAACGCATTCCGTTTGAAGTTAACTATCCACCCGTGGAACCCGGTTTGAATCAATGGACCTGGGATATGCGTCGCGACGGACTCAACTGCATCGAGGATGTTAAGTTATTTGCCGGATTTGGCGGAGCCAGCGTAGAGCCTGGAACATACCAGGTCCTCGTCACGGTAGGCAGCTCGCAAAGTACTGCATCCGTGCTATTGCAGCCGGATCCGCGCAGCGACGCATCGTCAGAGGATTACGAATATCTTGGGGCGCGACTGACGGAAGTGACCGATCTTCTGAACGAGCTGCTCGACAGCCTGGCCGCCGCGCGCAAAGCGCGTAGTCAGACGGAATCACTGCTTGCAGATTTCCCGAACGTGGAGGGTCTGCAGCTTGCAGGCGAATCAGCCATCGACAGACTGACTGCGTGGGAGAACGAAGTTACACAGACCCAGTACGGCACTTATGAGGACGAAGACAGCATGCCACCGATGCTTGATGTTCACGTTCGGCATGTGCTTGACGTCCTGGATGAGGCTGGCGCTCCAGTGGCCGCAGGCTCTTTGCAACGGTTGGACGACCTGAAAACCCAGTGGGCCGATCGCAAAGCCGAACTTGCAGACATAACGGCAACCGACATTGCCGCGGTAAACGACTGGGCGAGATCGAACGGCGCACCCCACGCGACACCGCCTGCAAACTATTAGTTTTTGGCTGGACGATTCCTGCGTGGACGCGGAAGATCCTGCATAAATTTGGGTGGCCGAGATTCGATGATTGCGCCTGGACCCGTTATGATCAGATTCTTGGTGGTCGTTCTCCGGGGAGAAGCGTGCCGCAGGTAAGGCAAGTATCAAGCTGTTTCCTACTGTTCGCCATCGCGGCGAGCCCGGCCACGTTTGGCCAGGATTCCAACCTGCTGATTCAGACAAACTGTGTGGCCTGCCATAATGAGCACACGCTGCAGGCCGGCCTGAATCTGCAGGACTTCGATGCCGACAAACCCCACCTGAGTCCGGTTATCGCTGAGAAGATGATCCGGAAACTGCGCGCAGGCCAGATGCCACCCCGCGAGATGCCTCGCGATGAAGCCGCAATCACCAATCTCGTCACAACGATGGAATCCGGACTGGATCGCCATGCCACGCGGGAAGGTCGTGCCGGCTCTCGCCCGTTCCAGAGACTCAACCGTGCCGAATACGCGCAACTTGTTTACGACCTGCTGGGCCTGACGGTCGATCCAGCCGAGTGGTTGCCTGAAGATCGAATCAGCGCAAGTTTCGACAACATTGCCGATGCGCAAGAGATGTCGGCAACACTGATGATCGCCTACCTCGCAGCGGCCAGCGACATCGCCCGTCGCGCCGTTGGTAACGAGGCTGCACCGCCGGTGGCAACGACCTATTCAAACCCGCCGGGTCAGTCGCAACACGAATGGGAACGGGTCGTGGGCGCGCCGTACGGAACGCGAGGCGGCATAAGCGCGCTACATACATTCCCGGCTGATGGGGAATACACGTTCACAATGCGTTTCATGTCTGGATGGGGCGAGCGCTATCATGACATCGACGTATCGATCGATCGCGAGCGTGTTGCACTGGTGAATTACGGTGGCGATATCGACTACCAGGGGCTCAAGGATTTTCCCGTCGAAACCGGACCGGTCTTTATCCGCGCCGGCGAGCACCGCGTAACGGCAGCGTTCATCCGGCAAATGGATGGGCCTTACGAAGATCTTCTGAAACCCAACGCCCGGTCTCTTACCGGCACCGAAACGAGCTACGGCACAACGTCGCCGCCAAACCTGATGCATCTGACCATCGAGGGGCCGTATAACGTAACCGGCATATCCGATACGCCGACGCGACAAAGAATTTTCTCCTGCCGGCCAACAATGCCTGCCGAAGAACAACCCTGCGCAAAGAAAATTGTAGTTCGACTGGCAAGCCAGGCTTTTGGCGCGCCCCTGACCGACAAGCAGCTCGATGATTTGATGCATTTCTACGCCATGGGCGTCGATGAAGGCGGTTTCGAACTCGGTATTCGCGCTGCGCTGGAAGCAACGCTCGCAAGCCCGCGCTTCCTGTTCCGCATCGAACGCGAGCCGGCGAATGTAACCCCTGGCGAAACTTACAACCTTGCCGGAATTGACCTCGCCAACCGGTTGTCATTTTTCCTCTGGGGAACAAGTCCGGACGCAGAACTGCTGGCGCTGGCGAAATCGGGGCGGTTGCTCCGAACACGAAACCTGAAGGCGCAGGCCGAGCGCCTGCTGGCGGACTCGCGTTCCGAATCGCTGGCTACACGGTTCGCCGCTCTCTGGCTGCGTCTTCAGGATCTCGAGAAGGTGGAGCCTGACGAATACTGGTACCCGCATTACACGCGGCAGCTCATGCAGGCCATGCGACGCGAGACAGAACTCTTCTTTCATTACCTGGTGCAGAAAGACAAGAGCATGCTTGAGCTCTACAGTGCCGACTACACGTTCATGAACGAACGGCTGGCTCGGCACTACGGCATTTCCGGGGTCGATGGTGATGCGTTTCGAAAGGTATCCTACCCAAACGATCAAAGGCGCGGCATCCTTGGGCACGGCAGCATTCTCACGCAAACATCGCTTGGCAACAGAACCTCTCCGGTATTGCGGGGCAAGTGGGTTGTCGAGGTGCTGATCGGTACACCGCCGCCCCCGCCGCCGCCTGGCGTTCCGGATCTCGACGAGACAGCAGGCGTCAGTGACGGCGAAGTACTGACAACGCGGCGCCGTTTGGAAATACATCGCGCCAATCCTGTCTGTGCAGCCTGCCACAAGGTCATGGATCCGGTCGGCCTGGCGCTCGACAATTTCGATGTCACTGGCAGGTGGCGCATTCGCGAGAACGATGTGCCGCTCGATACGCGCGCGACATTTTACGACGGGACAGAAATCTCGACGCCGGCTGAGTTGACGGCTGCGCTGCTGAAGCGACCTACCCCGCTGGTACGCGAGTTCACGTCAAACCTGATGGCTTATGCGCTGGGACGGCGTGTCGAATATTTTGATCAGCCGACCGTTCGGGCCATCGTCAGCGACGCGAAAGAAAACGATTACCGTATGACGTCACTGATCATGGGCATCATATTGAGCGATGCATTCCGCAAAAAAGATGCGCTGGAAATGCCGGAAATGATCACCGCCGGCGCGCCATCCGATTAACGGGGAAGAATCATGTTATTCGTCACGAAAAAGCGGTTGAACCGTAGAACATTCCTCCGCGGTGCCGGCGCAAGCGTCGCATTGCCAATGCTGGACGCAATGCTGCCCGCCTTTGCATCATCGGATACGGCGCAACGAACCCGGCTCATTTGCATCGAGGAGGTGCATGGATTGCCGGGCTGCACCAAGTGGGGCAGTGAGCAAAACCTGTTTGCGCCGGCAACGACCGGTCGCGATTTCGAACTGGTGCCCGACAATACGCTGAAAGTGCTCGAGCCATGGCGCGGCTCCATGACAATCATCAGTAACACTGACGTGCGGATGGCCGAGGCGGCCCAACCCAGTGAGGTCGGCGCCGACCATTTTCGCTCGGCCGCAACTTTCCTGACGCAGGCGCATCCCAAGCAGACGCAGGCCTCGGATATTTTTTGTGGCACGTCTCTTGATCAACTGCACGCACAAAGATTCGGCCAGGAGAGCCTGCTGCCTTCACTGCAGCTCGGCATCGAGCCCACCGACAAAGGTGGTGGCTGTGGCTACAACTACTCCTGCGCCTACACCGACAGCATCAGCTGGGCATCACCAACCGAGCCGCTGCCAATGATCCGCAACCCACGCACAGCGTTCGACATGCTGTTCGGCGCCGGTGGAACAGAAAAAGAACGCGGGATGCGGCGAAAAATGCATGCGAGCATACTCGACTGGGTAGTCGCGGACATCGCAACGATGAAAGGCGAACTTGGCGCTGCCGATTTGGGCCGCATCGAGCGCTATCTCGACAATGTTCGTGAAATAGAGCGGCGCATTCAGCTGGTCGAGGAACGAAACAGCAGCGGCGAAGGACGCGAACTGCCCGGAGCGCCACCGGGCGTGCCGGATTCGTTCTCGGAACACGTTCAATTAATGTACGACCTGCAGGTGCTGGCGTTTCAGACAGACATGACGCGCGTTATCTCGTTTAAGACCGGACGCGACGCGTCAAATCGATCCCTGCCAGAGAGCGGCTCGGATAAGGGTTTCCATCCCTCGTCTCACCACGGAGATAAAGTGGAAGCCATCCAGGAGTTCAATACGATCTGCAAATACCGCATGAATCAAACTGCATATTTTCTGGAGCGGCTCGAGAACACGGCGGACGGTAACTCGAATCTGCTTGATCAATCGATGATCATCTGGGGTTCACCGATGGGAGACGCGAACGTGCATAACCATCGTCGCTGCCCGCTGGTTTTGCTGGGTGGAGCGAACGGCGCTCATGCTGGCGGCATGCACATCAAAGCACCTGACGGCACGCCAATGGCGAATGCCATGCTGACTGTGCTTAACCGCATGGGCCACGAGCTGCCCAATTTCGGCGACAGCACCGGGGAACTTTATATTTAGATTTAACATGAATAAGTTTTTACAAAACTATGTTTTGATAGGAATTTTTCTAACCTGCATGTCATGGCAGGTAGAAGCTGCAACGCAAAGCCCGGTTGCGGATGCCGCCGAGCGTGGCGATTCGACGCGGGTCCGGGAATTGCTTCGCGCCGGCGCTGATGTCAATGAAACACAGGGCGATGGCATGTCCGCCCTGCACTGGGCCGCCGAATATGGCGATCCTGAAATGGCCGGCATGCTGATCTACGCCGGCGCCTATGTCGAAGCCGGAACCCGAATTGGAGGATACACGCCACTTCATATTGCCAGCCGCAAGGGAAATGCCGGCGTCATCAAGATTCTTATCTCGGCGCAGGCCGACCCGAATGCGGCGACCAGCAATTCCGGAGTCATGCCGCTGCATCTGGCCGCAGCATCGCCGAGCCCGGACGCGGTCAGGCTATTGCTCGATGCCGGCAGTAAAGTGAATGGACTCGAGGGCGCATGGGGTCAGACGCCGCTCATTTTCGCGGCCGATGCCAATCGTGTTGAAAACCTGGCTGTGCTGCTTGACGCTGGCGCCGATCCTGCCGTTACGACCCGCGTCATTGATACGACCAGCATGGAGCGTGGAGATCAGGCGGCCAACCAGCGACTCGTCGCTGTCCTCGAGGATTTCAAGAGTAAGGCAGGCGGTGGTGCCGACTGGTTACCCAAGCCAAACGAGGTACAGGGCGCCATTGAATACTCCCGCAACATTCAGCGTAATTGGCCGAACGTTCCGGACCCTGCCTGCGAAATCGACGGCGACTCCGCATCGTCACGCTTCAGCCGAGGCGCACTGCCTGACCGATGCAAAGATGCCGATAAACCGGATGCCGATAAACCGGATGCGGATAGCGACGTGGCTGCGCTCGGCGAACCAGCGCCACGACGCCTGTCGTATGGCGAGTGGGTCGGTGGTTGGGGCGGGCTGACGCCGTTGCTGCATGCGATACGCGAGGGTCATGACCAGGCCGCACTGACGCTGCTGGATGCCGGCGCGGATATCAATCAGGCATCGGGGGGCGACAGGACGACACCGCTTCTGATGGCTGCGGTCAACGGCCAGTTCGATCTGGCGCTGGATCTGATCGAGCGTGGCGCAGATCCAAATCTCGCCAGCGATGCCGGAACGACTTCGTTATTTGCCGCACTCGAACGGCAATGGGCGCCCTGGTCGCATTACGCGCATCCGGTCGACTACCAGGAACAAAACGCGTCGCATCTGGATTTGCTAGCGGCATTGCTCAATGCCGGTGCCGATCCGAATGTGCGTCTGAAAAAGCACCTTTGGTATGCAGAATTCACGACGTCGGTGTTTGTTCCGGCCGGCCTGCATTTCGACGGCGCGACGCCTTTCTGGCGGGCGGCACAGGCGCTGGACGTGAGAGCGATGCGGCTTCTCAAGGCGCACGGCGCAGACACGAATATCCCGACGCGCAAGATTCCGGAGCGAAATAGAGGGCGGCGCGACCCCCAGGAGGAAGTGGAGAAGGAAGTCGATCACTCGGGACTTCCGGAGGCGCCAATCGGCGGTCCATACGTGTACCCGATTCACGCGGCGGCAGGCGCAGGTTATGGTCAGTACTTCATGGCGCATGCCCATCGGCACGTACCTGATAACTGGTTGCCGGCGGTAACATTCCTTGTGGAGGAATGCGGTGCCGACGTCAACGCGCGCGATGCTAACGGCTACACGCCACTGCATCATGCTGCTGCGCGTGGCGATAACAAGCTGATCGAATACCTGATGGACAGGGGCGCCGACGTGACGGTCGTCAGCCGGAAGGGCCAGACGACGGCGGATATGGCAAATGGCCCTACGCAGCGTGTCTCCCCGTTCCCCGACACGATCACTTTGCTGGAGGGCCTGGGCTCGAAGAACAATCACACCTGCGTTTCCTGCTGAAGCAGAACTGGTTACGCAGGAAAGACATTAGTCACTAACACAGATTCACGGGGAGTAGACCCATGCCTTTTCAGTACAATCGCCGCGACCTGATACGCGGCATGGTCGGCGGCGCTGTCAGCCTGGCGCTCGCTCCGGCTGCATTCGCACAGGTTGGGCCACCGGCAGGAAAGATTGCGCTGCGCTTCAATGAAAATCCCTATGGACCGAGCCCCGGCGCGATCAAAGCTGCGAACGAGGCCGTCGCCCAGGGCGCCTACTATGCGGACACGATCCAGGAGAATCTGCTGCGGACCATCGCGGACAAGAATAATCTTTCTCTGGACAACATGGTCCTCTCATCGGGTTCGAATGAGGCGCTGCAGGCCGCATTCGTTGCCTGGGGAAAGAAAGGCAGGATCGTGCTGCCGAGCCTGACCTATTCGGATCATCTTGCGTATTCGGAAAGAATGGGGGTCGAACTGGTCACTGTCCCGCTCAAAGATGACATGTCAATCGACCTGGACAGAATTGCGGCGGCGGTCGATGACAGTGTCAGCCTCGTTTACATCTGTAACCCGAACAACCCAACCGGCCTGACACTCGATGGCGATACACTGCGTGATTTCTGCAGATCAGTTGGCAAAAGAGCGGTTGTCGTGGTTGACGAAGCGTACAACGAGCTTACAGACAAGCCAGATTACACGTCGATGATCGATCTCGTACGTGAAGGCGAAAACGTCGTGGTCATGCGCACATTCTCGAAACTGTTCGGCATGGCCGGTTTGCGTGTTGGCTACGGCATGGCGCGACCGGACATCGCAAAAACAATCGCCGGACACGTGATGTCGTGGCCGAATGTGCCCGGCCTGGCAGCGGCACTCGAGAGCTACACGGACGATGAATTTATAAATTTCTCGCGGAGAAAAATCCACGAGGGCCGCAAAATGGTCAACGACACGTTCCGCGAGAACGGGATCGAACCATTGCCCTCCCAGGCTAATTTCGTTTATGCCGATATCGGCCGGGACGCGACTGAGTTTCAGCAACTGATGGCGGAGCGAAATATCCTTATTCGCGGAAGCTTTGATCTTTACCCGAACTATTCCCGTGTCAGCATGGGCAAGATCGAAGACATCGAAGCCTTCCAACGGATATTTACTGAATTATATAACGGATAACTTTCAGCCAATGGGTAAGAGTATTCTGGTGCAGGAATAAAAAAAACGCGTCGGCTAGCGCCGACGCGTTTTCACACCGTATCGATGCTTGTCCTGCAACCAGGCTCGCGACTAGAAGTCCATCGTCAGATTCACGAAGAAGCGGCGCGCAAGCCAGTCGTATTGCGAGTAGAAAGCCACCTGGCCCAGTACGTCCACCTCGCTGCCTGTGCCTTGATTGGTCATTCGCGGGGGTAGCTCATCGAAGACATTAGCGACACCTACCCTGGCGGACAATCCGTTATCGAAGTCATACCGTGCAGACAAACTGTGATAGATCGTGGCTTCAGCAGTCAGGTCGATTTCTACAAGGTCACCACTGCCGGAGGAGTCCGAGCCGAACACATAGGTCACCGTATTCCGGCCAAAGCTCGCGAAGTTATCGGTTTCACCGATATATTGCATTCCCCAGTTCAAGGTCCACTCGTCCCGAAGCAGCGTGAAATTGAGATTGCCAACGGTCTCCGGATGACCGGCCTCGCCGGCCAGATCTTCCTCGGTATTGTCAAACAATGCGACAGTGTCTTCGAAATTCAGCGTCCATTGTGTATCGGCCGAAAACGTGCCCCAGGTGCCCGGAAGTTCTGTTAACCACTGCGCCGCGATATCCATTCCACGGAGCTGCTGCTTGGATACATTAATGAAGCTGTCGCGAATCGTTGTGATCGCATTTGGCAACGACGCGGACGGAGGGTCGCGGTCAAATTGGGCGCACAGCGGCTCATTTGGAAAGAACGGCGAGTCGTAACACCCGGCGACAATTTCTGCACCGCCAATGGAATCGACCTCGTCTTCGACCAGGATATCGAAATAATCCACAGAGAAGCTCAACTCTGCGAATTCCGGCTGCCAGACCACTCCTACGGTGAACGCCTCGGACGTTTCCGCCGTCAGTACACCGAGTCCGCCACCGGTAAGCACCTCAGGCCCTACAGTGGCGATGTGATCGATCGGAATCCCGTCCGCCGCGCAGTTATCCGCTGTACGTTGCGTGATGTTACCCAGCGCCACATTGGAACCCCAGTTGATGCAGGGATCCGCAACCCGTGCACTCAGGAAACTGGTCTGATCGGCAAGATGCAATTCGTACAATGCGGGTGTACGGAACGAGGTACCGAACGTCGATCGGGCTCTGAATTGGTCATTGATCGCCCAGTTGACGCCCACCTTGTAAGTCGTGTCGTCGCCGAATGAACCGACATCGGTGTACCGCGCAGAAGCATTGAAATCGAGTCGTTCAATTCCCGGCCTGCCACTCAGGAGCGGAATATCGATTTCGCCGAAAACAGCGACCGTATCGTCCTTGCCCGCGGTAATGCCGGCTGATTCATCTTGCCAGGCATTGCTCGCGAGTGTGATCGGTCCAGGCGTATCGAGAATTTCGTCCTCGCGGTAATGGAAACCGAGCGCTACGGCTGCAGTGCCTGCCGGCATCTCGAATGCGTCACCCGTGACGAATCCTTCGACAGACCATTGCGTATATTCGGTCGTACCCTTTTCCCTGTCGAACAGGAATCCCCTCACGTCGGCAGGGATGTTTCCGTTAACGAAGTCCGGATCGAGCCATTGAATGTCGACACAAGGGCGATTGGATATAGGCGTTGTTTCTCCTACACAGGAGGCCGTGCGAAAAAACGGAAACTCAAGCGCGTCTCGCAATACCCGATCATTCACGTATTCCCCATCAGACTTGCTGTACTGGAATGACAGGTCCCAGTTCCAGCCCGGCAGGAAATCGTTTTCCAGTTCACCAGTCAAGCCAGCGACGAAGCGCGTGTAATTGACCGTGACCTCCGAATCCGAGTGATCGGTGATCGCCAGCGGGCTCAACCATTGTGCACCTGTCCAGCCGACGCTAAACGGATCAACGGGAAACGTTGCGCCATCGAATCCGCCCCAGTCCGCGGAATCGTAGTTATAGACATACGTCCAGATCTGCCGAAAACCCTCGTCCCTCGTTTCACGGCGATTCAAAAGGACTTCTGCATAAGCGGTCACGTTGTCGGTCAGGTTGTACTCGCCCTCAAGAAACAACGTCGTGAGTTCAGATTCCGGCCCCAGTGTGGTCGTGTCATGCAGCGGATGATCGCTATCCTCCAGCGAGTTCGTCAGGGGATCACCGCGTGAAATCGGGTACCAGCCGGCCGGTGCAACCATATGGTTGGGGTTGGTCGGCGCTGCCAGAGGAGGAACGCCATTTGCAGCCAGCGACCCATCGAAATCATACTGCATGAGAAAGACCGGCGGGCCCGCATTGGTGGTGCCGTCACCGGCTCCCCCAACATCTGCCGCGTAGTCATAAACCCAGACGTGTCCCCAGGTCGTACCATCGCAGAAGTACTGCCCGGTACGCGGGTCAATCAGATCGGCGCGCTGGCCAAGCTGTGTACCAGGCTCGAAAACATAGTCTTCATCGCAGGCGAAAAAATCCCGGTCGCCTCGTTTTAGTATTTCTGTTTTGTTGTAATCGGCCGTGACGCGGAAATAACCCCGATCAAATTCTTTGCCCCACGAACCGTTGATGCGGAATTGTTCACCACCGGATTGCTCTGGCTGCGAATAGAAGGCATCGAACGTCGCGCCATCCTGCTTGTTCGTGATGATATTAACGACGCCGGCAACCGCATCGGATCCGTAGATCGACGACGCGCCGTCTTTCAATATCTCGACGCGTTCAATTGCGCCCAGCGGAATGACGTTCAGATCAAATGATGACACGGAACCCTGAACACCCGAGGGCCCGGCGCGACGACCATTCAGTAATACAAGCGTACGATTGGCGCCAAGGCCACGCAGGGAAAGCGTGCTCGTGCCAAGACCACCGTTTTCAACGAAAACACCGGTCGATGCGGCATTCACCTGTGGCGCCCCGGCTGCGACCGTTGTCGTTTGCAGCAACGTCGCTACATCCGTAATACCCCGTACGGATGCCATTTCGGTGGAAACGGTGTCCATCGGCGCAGCGCTGGAAAATGTATCCCGGCGAATACGTGAGCCGGTGACAACGACTTCTTCGACCTCCTGGCTATCCATTTCTTCCTGAGCCAGTACCGAACCGACCGGGTAAAGCGCCGTCACTATCGCGGCGGCCAGTGGCGTCATAACTGGCGCCATTTTGTTCTTGTTGGAATCGCTACGACGGGACGGTCGCGTTGTCATCTTCTTTCCCCCAAAAAAGTTCGCTAATCACTTAACTCCTTTACTTACTTTTTGGAGCTGCGATTTTTGTGCGAAGTCAATACGGAATAACCGTAAAGAAAATGCTATTTATGTATATCTTCTCATGAGAATAATACAGTTTGGCCATGTATGCGAATCGCTGAATACACATAGATCCGATAGAGTTAAACTAATTTATATAACAATAAGTTATACTATCTTCTTAAGATAGCGCTCAAACGTTCGATTGGATTGCCTCAGATAGCGGCCACTTGTTTCTCTTCGGCTAGCATTGACGCTTAATGTGGATCAGGCGAGGAGCGACGATCTGGCCGTGCGCTGGCAGGACACCGATGCAGTTCCAGCGCTCTGCAGTTATGATTGCGGCCACCTATCTGATTGGTCCGCACGTCGCATCATGAACTTCCCCGGCAACTTCTTTCATATTGGCGATATCGAGATTGACGAGCTAAAAAAACTCGTCCAGGAATTGACTGACGAGCAATGGGAGAGCTTTTCGATCCGCCAAAAACGCTATGAAGTTCATAAAGATACGCAGACGATCGGCCTGGTTTATGACCTCGATTTTCGACACAGTCATCCGACCCGGCTGCCAACACTGAAGACATTCGAGGCTGCCTTGCGCCCCGCGCTGTTTATGACGGCCGACCATTTCGAGGAAACCGAAACGGGCCAGCAACTGATCAAGGAACATGGTCTTGGTTATTTCGTGCGCGCGTCGCTGGTAAACCTGAAAGCCGGCTGCAGTATTGCTGAGCATCAGGATATGAACTTTTCGCTCACACATTCCCATCGCGTCCATCTGCCCATAGTCACAAACGACGGCGTACTGTTTACCGTTGGCGGCGAGACCATCAACATGCGGGAAGGTCAGTTATTCGAAATCAACAACCGGCGCATGCATTCTGTATGCAATAACGGGTCCGAGGATCGCGTCCACCTGATACTGGATTACGTTCTGCGCGGCGAACGATGTTGTTGCGGAATGAAGCACCATCCCGACACGCTGTGCAGCCCGCAAGCGTGCATGGAAACGGATCGTCAGCGGATTCCCTGTACCTGCTACCCTGAATAGAGACGGGGTCAAAACGTTGTCAGCCAGTGTCCGTTAGCGCTGCCGTCACGTCGTCGGATAATCTGGCATTCCAACAACTCGCTTCAGCCAGACATCGTGCGGCGGCAGTTTATGTGGCGCAGCCTGCAACCTTTCCACTATGCCTCTCGGTACCTGCGATGCGGGCCTGTCAGTACCAAACCATTGGTCGCACTCGTCCTTCAGGAAATCCATGCCAAACAAAATAGCTTCGTAGCTGGATAGGGAGAAAACGCCGGAGGTATCCACTGGGGTCCTGTGGTCTCCAGGCAGGCCGCCGGAGGGCAGTGGCGTAGCCGGCTGTCCAGGGAAAAACTGGTCCTCGAAATCTGCAGGCGATGGTGGCTTGACCCTCCAGAATTCGAGCTTGGCTTGCAACCTGTCATTGATACGTTCCGGCCGCTGCACTTCACGCCAGAACGCCGTATCGGTCCGACGAGTCAGGCAATAGTGCATGTTGATGAAATCAAGAATCTCGTGGAAACGATTCGCCAGGATGCGGTTGAACCGGTAAGCCAGCGGTTCCAGGTCGCTGCCATAGGGAAAATGCTCTGTCAGCATTACGGCCGCCAGGTCGCTTAAATAGAGGCCCGTTGATTCCAGCGGCTCGATGAAGCCCGCGGACAGGCCAATCGCAATGCAGTTTCGGACCCATGACTTCGCCCGGTAGCCAACTTTGAAAGGTACCGATCGAGCCGGGAACGCATCGGCAATTGGGCCGATAAATGCGCGTAGCTCCCTCTCCGCATCTTCTTCACTGATGTAATCGCTGGAATGTACGTAACCCCACGCGCGCCGGTTCTGGAGCGGTATCTCCCATATCCAGCCCGCTGACACCGCGGTTGCAAGCGTGTTTGGCCGCACGTAACCAGGGTAATTATGCTCATAAGGCACTTGAATGGTCATGGCTCGATTACACAGCTGCCACTGTGAACAATCGACCCAGTCGACGCCCAGCTTCTTTTCGATCAGGAGGGCCGCGAAGCCGGTGCAGTCGACGAAAAGATCTGCTTCCAGGCGCTTCCCGGTCTTGGTTTGCACTGCAGCAATAGCACCGTTCTCCGCCATATCTATATCGACAACGTGATCCATGTAGTGCTGCACGCCACGCGATGTTGCGATTTCGCAAAGATAATCAGCGAATTTGAGCGCATTCATGTGAAATGCGTAAGGTAGCGGCCGTCCGAAATCCCACTGACCCAGGGTCTTCGGCGCGAGACGTAAGTCGCAAATAGCCGGTTGCGCCGATATTGTCTCCGAGAACGGGAGAGAACGATCGCTGGTTAGCCAGTTCAGGCTGGATGTATCGACAGGACTGCCGCGATGGCGGCCAAAGGCGTGATAGTAAGATTCACCCTGACCGTCCAGCCAGTTAACGTATTTGATCGCTTGTTTATAGGTGCCGTCGACACGTTTCAGGAATTCGAATTCGTCGAGACCGATCGCAGAAAGGATGTGATTAATGCTCGGAATTGTCGCTTCGCCAACGCCAATGCGCGGTACGTCGGGCGACTCAATCAGACTTATGTCGACCACTTTGCGACCATCGCGGTTCATTACCGCATCAACGTATGCGGCTGCCATCCAGCCTGCCGAGCCGCCGCCAACGATGAGTAATTTTCGGGGCATCATGGTTTTCGGTACTCTCTTGAAATTGTGTTTAGTTGGCTTTTATGCATGATGAACGGTCCGGCATCGATCAATCGAATTATAGATATACTAGCCACGATAAAACCTAAAGCACTGTAAGGGAATAAGGAATGCCAAGAATCGTTGCCAAGGGGGATAACCTTAATGAGCTAAACGCGAATTTTGCACAGCAACGACTGCTTGAGCCGGTATTTCTCAATAGTGTTCCTAAATGCGGAACGCATTTGGTACGCAATGTAATGCGCATGTTCGTACCTGTGGATCAGCAGTATCACCAGGCATTTATCCAGCACGCCATTTTGCGAGAACACCAGGTCGCTTTCTCAGAAGCGATGCCGCACCTCAGTTGGGGCCACCTCCTGTTTTCTGACGATTCAGCCATCGTCCTGCGACATGTCCACCATATCGTGCAAGTGCGCGATCCTTACAACTGGGTGCTGGCCAGGGCCCGTTTCTTCCTGTCTGATACGTTTCAGGGGTCGCTCGAGCATCTGAAAGGAGGCAATGTCGCCGTGGACGAAGTCATGAATATGATGATCTTTGGTATTCATGGTAAGGCGCCTTCCTTGAGCGAGATATTTACGCACAACGCGGTATCGTGGTTGGGCACCAAAGCCAGGGTTTTGCACTTCGAGGACTTGCTGCATCACGTAAGGAATATTGACACCACGGAGGCCGAGACTTTTTTTACTCAACTGCTGAAAGACTGTGCAATTGAGGAACTGCCGGAGGATTGGCGTGAACGAGTTCGCGTCGGAGCGGATCGCCAGCAAAGCGGCACCGCCAGAGAAAACCTCGCGGGCGGCGGCAAAGTTGAGGTACCGGACGAATTGCCCGATATACAGAAGAGACTGGTGGACTGCGCGGCGCCAGGGTTACGGGATATTCTCGGGTACGAGTGAGAAATGGATTGGCCGTGCGCTGCCATCATTTTGAAAGTATAAATACCGCTCCAGACTGCCGGCCGTCCGGGCGAGTACTGCAAAAAGTCAGGGTCCTTCCATGATCATTACGGAACGCTTTATTTTCATTCATCTGCACAAGACCGGCGGGCAGACGCTGAATGACATTATCCAGCGCTCCATAGCGGATCATCGTGTCATTGGGTATCACTATCCACGTGCCGAAATTCCGCCAGAATCCACAAACTTGCCAATCGTCGGCATCGTCCGGAATCCTTGGGACTGGTACGTGTCCTGGTATGCATTTAACAAGCGACCAAATATCCATAATCAGTTGTTTAACGTTGTCTCCGACGGTGGACAGCAGGATTTCAGGTCGACCATTACGAACCTCATCAACCTCGGATCTGATCATCCTTCAAGCCAGTCTTATCGCGACGAGCTCATTCGCATGCTGCCGCAGTCTCTCGATGGCAATCGCGGTTCTGGTCTGGTCAAAGATACTATTCGCAATTTTTCAAATGATGAGAGAGGTTACTACTCCTGGCTATTTGATCGCATGCTTGGTGACCCGAGTGACGAGCAAGTATTCGTCGGTCGATTTGAAAACCTTCAGGATGATTTTCTGAAAATAATGGAACAACTTTCGGTCGGTGAGACCGCAGCGCTAAGCACGGAACTTGGCAAGCGCGAGCGTAAGAACGTGTCTCGGCACAGCCACTATTCTCACTATTACGACGATGAACTTCGGGACCTCGTCGCCGAAAAAGAACGAACTTTAATTGAAAATTTTGAATACGAGTTCGAGAGCATAAAGCCTGCCGGCGTTTTTTATGAGTTTCCAGACGATATTTATACCGGCGCCAACCAGGGATTTCACAAATTACTTGGAAGGGAAAGCAACTTCCTCCAGCTTGACGACGACTTCGACGTCGAGTCGCTGAAAAACAGGATCGAACAAATACCTGCTGCCAAATGGCTGGAATCAGAACGCGAACGACTCTTCGACGTACATCGCGACACCCAGGCGTTGCTCCTGGTTCATTTCGAGGATTTCAAGTACGAGAAGCCGGACTATCGCGAACTCTACTTTAAATTGCGAAATGAACTCATGCCGTTGATTGACTATGTTTCCAGCTATTACAAGAACAACGGATTCATAGTGCGACTGCTGCTTGCGAAGCTGGTTGCCGGCGGCAAAATCCCGCAGCATACCGATGCCGGCTATTCATTGCTGAACTGCCATCGCGTTCATTTACCGATCATTACGAATGATAGAGTTGATTTTGTTGTCGGCGGCGAAACAAAGAACATGCAGGTCGGTGAGTTGTGGGAAATAAATAACGGATCGGTACACGCCGTGCAAAATCGCGGCGATGAAGATCGCATCCACCTCATAATCGACTGGATGCCTAATTACGCCGGCGAATCCGAGGAAGAGGTGCTGGCGGCAGGTCGACCTGGGGGACTAGATGCTGACGGCATCGACCCGGCAGAACTGAATGCAATGGTTACGCAAGGTCATCGACTGCACCAATCGGGTCAGTTTTCGAAAGCTGAATCGCAGTATCGACAAGTGCTGCATGCCGACGAGAACCACGTAGTTGCCAACAACCTGCTAGGGCTCTTGTGTTTGCAAACCAAACGCCTCGACCAGGCTGTGAATTATATTGAGACAGCACTGGAGGTAATGCCCGACGATGCTCAGGCACATTCGAACCTGGGTCTCGCACTGAAAGACCTCGGTCGGACTGAGGATGCCGCCAAACATTTTCACGAGTCATTGAAGTTGGTACCGACAAACGCCAGGGTCTACAACAACCTGGGCGGACTCTATGTTGAAGGCCACCGGGTAAAAGATGCAGTAAGGTGCTTCCAACAGGCACTTGCAATTCAACCGGCCTTTGCCGAAGTGCACTATAACCTTGGCAATGCGCTGATGCTTTTGCGTCAATACAACGAGGCTGCGGCCTGCTTCCAGCAATGCCTGACACTGAAACCTGATTTTGTGGAATGCCAAACAAGGCTTGTGCAGGCGCTGCAGGGCGCCCAGAGGCAGGAGAGCCCGTAGCAGTAGATTGTTAAAATGGGCTTGAGCCGTGGCCCCACATCCTTATAATGGCGGCCCCGCTCGCCGGGCATAAAACATCGGCTCCCTTCGTCTAGTGGTTCAGGACGCCGCCCTCTCACGGCGGTAACACCGGTTCGACAAAACGCGTCAGCGTTTTGGACGCCGCAGGCGGGTCGCAGACCCGAGAATCGCTGCGGAGCGATTCGAGTCCATCCGCGAACTCATCACGGTATTGGCTCCGCTAAAGACTTGAGACATTTTTGCCGCACCGTATAATGGCGACCCCGCTCGCCGGGCATGAAACATCCGCTCCCTTCGTCTAGTGGTTCAGGACGCCGCCCTCTCACGGCGGTAACACCGGTTCGAATCCGGTAGGGAGTACCAAAATGAAGAGCTCGCCATCGGCGAGCTTTTTATTTTATGTTGACTGGTAAAATGTTTGGGCTGCAACCAATTTTCTGTAGTTCATCTAAATATGACTGCTTTTCTCTGTAATTTCAGCCAGTCAATGCAACCAGTCTGGCAGACGTGCGAGCTTCACGTCCCCTGGAGCGTGACCCTTTTTCCAGCGATAGCGCTTACCGGACGGATGTACCGATGGAGGTGCAACAATGCAGCCACCGTCGCCGCGCAGATCGATGCCGGGTTTAATGTTGACCCTGTTATGCACCACGCCGCCTGGATGAGAGAAATACACATGGCGTCCGCCACCGCCGGTAATCGATTCCATTGTCTTTGACAGCGGGCCGTGTTCGCGCTCAAGTTCTCGAAGACTCTCTTTTCCGCCGTGTCGCGGGTCTACATCCAAGACCACCAATCCAGACAATGCTCCGGTTACAACAGCCACGTTGTAATTGGGTGAACGGCGAAACCAGTCATGCAGGGTCTTTTCCGTAACGTACTTGCTTTGATAAGCCTTCCAGGCAACAGCAGGCCTCTTGGCCCTCTCACGAATTGGGATTACAGACCAGCCGCGACTGAGGTAATCCAATGCGGCTTGTTCGGTTGTACGTGTAGTCATAAGCGTCCGGAGAACAATAATTTGATCCCGCAGCCTCAAATTGGCGCTGTTTTCTATGCTTGCCTGCCAACGAAAAAAAAGGTCGCTTCATCCTTAAACTCAGGTGTGTATCTCTGCTTGCTCATCACTTCCTTCTATGCTCGTATCATAGCCCGGAAATGTCACATGGACCGCGGTAAGTCGATTCATTTGCAAACCATAATGAATGTAAATTCTAGAATAATGTTTCCGCGGAAACGCGGATGTTCGCTTTCATCAACAGCGGCCGTTCAGATCAATCGAAAATCTCACTTTCGAGGGTCTGCTTTCGGTCACAAGCGGTCATTCGATATCGATGCCTGCCCGTGTCTTAACAACTGGTTATGGTACGTGGTCGTTTTCCCCGCCTGTTACAAGCTGATAACCGCCGCTGACGGTCGACCTGCGGCCAGCCGCGATGTTCGAGTTACCACCGCTCACCGTAGAGTCGATTCCACTTGCCTTGTTATAGATGCCGCCAGAAACTGTCGCTTGGTAGCCCTCGGCCGTATTGTCGTCACCACCTGAAATGGCCGAGAAAGGCCCGGTCGCCCGGTTCTCGGCACCGCCGGCAACGGACGACGACTGGCCGATGGCCCAATTATCGGTTCCTCCGGTCACGGTCGCGTAAGCACCCGAAGCCGTGTTGCCGCGCGGCTTGCCGGGGTTCTCGTAGTTGTCACCGCCGCCGCCGGTCACGGTCGACACAAATCCGAGCGCCTCGTTTTCAGCACCACCTGTAACGCTGGCGGAATCGCCGCGGGCCATGTTGTCGCGACCGCCGCTGATTGACGCGAATACGCCTTCCGCCCTATTACGTAGCCCACCACTGACGCTGGAGCGCTCACCGAGCGCCGTGTTGTCACTGCCACCCGTGACGTTTGAGTACAGCCCTGCGGCGATATTTCTGAGGCCACCGTTTACGCTCGCGCGGTCACCCGTAACGAAGTTGTCCGTGCCGCCGCTTACGCTCGAGTGCCGGCCTGCGGCTACGTTCTTCAATCCGCCCGTTACGGTCGAAAACCCGTTCGTGATCGAGTTGGCAAGCCCGGTCACCAGGCCACCGTACTGTGAATAGTTGTTTTCCATGCCGACAACGATGTTGTGTGACCCGGACTTGTGAATCGTGCTCCAGATCTCTCCATTGTTGTCGCATTCGGCCTGATTGTCGTAACGTCCATCCGAGCAAAGGAAAACACCTCCGACACGTTGCTCATCGTAACCAACGATAATGTTGCCAAGACCGTTGACGGAATCGGTACGCCCCGTCCCATTGACGATCTGGACATTGACTCCGGCGAACGCCGCTATGGGCCTCTCTGGGTCATCCGTATCGAGATACAGATGTCCGTTCAGTTTCAATACGCTGTTTTGCTCGAGCGCTTCGAGTTGCGCTTCAAGGTAGTCGACGCGTGCTTGTAGCGCGCCAAGCAGATCCATTACAGCTGCCAACTGTACGGCGTTGTCATTGACTCCAGTGGCTACCGCGCTGAAATTGGCATTGACTTCGGACGCCCGAGCCGGCATGCCTGCCTGAAAGTCGTTCGGTATTTGCACCGTTTGCGCTGCTGTATTATTCCAAACGAAGCATGCAGCGAGCACCAGCGTGCTAATTGAGATTCTGTTCATTGCCACTCCACCTCGTCCCAGTTGTCCTGGTCCCAAACCAGGGGCGGGTATCCCACGACTGGAAATACGCCTGGTGATACTTCGGGTGAAGATGCTCCGCCGCAGGCCGCGACAAGCGTCGCGACGCTCGCGATGCACAGTGCCTTAATTAGAAATTTCATTTTCTGCCACCTTTGAAATCGGCAATCGGGCGATTTTGAATCCTGCGGACGAACGTCCCGAAGGATAGGAGGTCCAGCGACATTGCGTCGCTGGCTTTGGTCAACTTTGCCTTTGTTGACGAGACAAGTCTGACAGGCGGGGAAGAACCGTCAAGTATGGGAAGTACCTAGATAACAATGTCCAGTTGAAAAAACTGGGGTCAGACCGCACTTTCAGGCAATCGGTTTTCTGGTCGATTTGAACCCAGTCTTGATGCCTGGCCGGATCCGCATACAGTGGTGAAACTGCGGTCTGACCCCTAATTTTCCTCGCTTGCCTCAATATGGCGACATGATCCTCGCCGGTTACCATTGTCGTCGACTATCATGATCTTGTGATTCCATTTTAGCTTCTGCGGAGAAATGCGCGTGCGATTGGCTGTAAGAATGGGCGTGCTGTCAATGGTGCTGGCCGCCGGGTGTGCCGGGCCCAGTAACGAACGCGACGAGCTTCGACTGACTGTCATGAGCTTCAATGTTTGGGGAGCAGGCAGCAACGAAGGCCGCTCCATCGCTGACACGGTCGAGGTGATTCGACGCATCAACCCCGATGTCGTCGGGCTGCAGGAGGAGCGGGCCGAATCGCAGGACTGCACTGAGGTGGAGTGCCCTCCGCTTGGATCAGGTCGCGCCGCCGAGATTGCCCGGTCATTGGGCTACTACGTGTACGAACAGAAACAGGAAAACGAAGCACTTTGGGCGAATGCGATCATCAGCAGGTATCCCATCGCCAGCACCACGCCCAATGCGCTGGGCGTCGTTCTGCAGATCGGCGAGCGCCGCATCGGCGTATTGAATATACACATGACCGACTTCCCGTATCAGCCTTATCAGGCCCTGGGTATTGGTTATGGCGGTGCACCGTTCCTGCAAATAGAACACGAGCTTGTCGCTGCCGCTGATCAGGCGCGTGGATCCGCAATTTCACTTTTGCTGGCCGAAATCGCGTCGGTCGAAAACGTCGACGCAACTTTCATCACAGGCGACTTTAACGAGCCTTCGCATCGCGACTGGACCGAGCGAGCTGCGGTGCTGGGAGTGCACCCGTTGAGTGTGGCCTATCCCGCAACGCGGCGATTGGAGCAAGCAGGTTTCGTGGATACCTACCGCGCGGCGTTCCCGGACGAAATCAACAGCCCCGGTTTTACCTGGACACCCGTTACTACGGCCGATGATCCGAACGACCATCATGACCGTATTGACTACGTATTTCTGCGGGCCGCCGATGCACGTATATTATCGGCGGCGGTTGCCGGCGAAGCATCCGCTAGCTCTTCTATCGAATTTTCGCGCTGGCCGTCAGACCACCGTGCCGTGGTCGTCGCAGTTGCCATTCCGTAAAACGTTTCGGCACGTGGGGCCGCTCTGGGTCATCAGCGCGCATCAATAAAACTGACACATTTAATTGACACCTTTAATTCAGCATGGCCTACGTGTTTGCAGCAAAATATGAAGGTCCGCGGCGGGTCATTGGGAGATCTTTTGACCGACATTATCTCAATGGCTGCTTTCGAAGGTAATTCAGACATCTTTGAACGAATGCGATGTCATTTGCAAACCACGGTTGATGTAAATTCTAGAATAGTGTTTCCGCGGAAACGCGAAGGTCCGCTTTCATCACCAGCGGCCGTTCAGATCTATAGAATATCGCACTTCCGAGGGTCTGCTAACAGCCAGTAGCGCTCATTAAAAACCCCGCCACGCGGGCGGGGTCGTTCAACTTGAGTGAGTCAATTAGTCGTCGGACAAGTCTACCCCATGGTCTGAAATCCACGTCCATTCGCCGCCCTCTTTCAGGCATACGTCCGTCCATCGTTGTGTAGAATATGCCACCTCATCCGTAGCTTTGTTTTCTGATTTGGTCGTCTGTATGTAACTGATGACTGCCATGTTTCCTTTCACGATCACGGCTATGGGCTTGAAAAGTAGCGTATCGGTATCAAAATTCTCAAACCCGTCAGCGATAGATTTCAACCGATCTGCCTTCGAAGTGGGCACTGTAGAACCTAGCCCCCACCCAACGAAGTCACTATGAAAACAACCAGAAAATTCTTCCGCATCATTGGTTGTTACGCAGGCTTCTTCAAACGCGAGCACCTCCAATTGCTCCTTCGTCCAATCTTCAGCGGATACAAAAACAGGAAGCAGCAAAGCTGACACCAAAAGCATATTTAGTTTGATCTTCATGATTAATTCTCCCCGGTTATTCGCCGACCGACACTGATCGGCCAGCTTTCTGTAGATGGTCCCGGCGATTTTGGGGTCCTTCGGGAGGTCTTCCGTGGCTTCTCGGAGGAAGCGAGGACCCGTGACTCAGCACTCCCAACTTAGGTCAGGGACAGCTTTGTCACTTGTGATTACGTCTTATCCGCTATTGAGGCATATCCGTCAATTCGTGATTTTACTTAGCAGTCCCAGCCGAAAGTCTTGGAATTAAGGAGTCGAAAGTCCGCGTCGGGTCACTGGCGTATCTCTTCACCAACATTACTCGTATATCTGCTTTTGGGAGCATAGCGGCCCTCCAGACCCCTATTTGCTCAGCAGCGGGTTTCGAACGTCCTGCGTAGAAAAAGGCCAATTTCAGCATAATCGACTGCCGCTTTTGCCAAAAAACGACCGATCATGGGCGATCGGGACAAAGCACTACATCAGAGAATTCTTTTGCTGCTACCCCTAAATATCCCCGATCTGTGGCCGATAAAAGTACTAA
>CAWKOQ010000025.1:0-12742 GCA_963850825.1 uncultured Gammaproteobacteria bacterium
AGCTCGCATATAGTCTAATAGGCGCCGGCCTCCAACATCCGGTGGACTCGAATGAAACGAAACTCGCTATATGGGTACTCCCCGAGGGAGCTGACTATTGTGTGGTTCGCGTTAGTGCTCGGCTTCACCGGCAACTCCAAAGCTGCCGGTTGTGGAGCCGCAGCCAACACCGTGACCGATATTCCCCTGGTCTGCTTTGACCGCGAGCTGTACCTCGACAAAGAGGCAACAACATCGGCAAACGCGAGTATTGGTGACCTTAATGGCGATGGGCATCTCGATATTGTGCTGATCAAGGGTCGCCACTGGCCCGTTACCAACCAATACCTGCTCGGTGATGGCTCCGGGAACTTCGACGCGGCTGCGGACCTCGGCGATGTCGCCGATCGCTCCTATACGGGTGCGCTGGCCGACCTGGATCGCGACGGTGATCTCGACGTTGTTGTTAGTAATGACAACCCTGATCGGAGTCTTGTTTATCTCAACGCTGGCGATGGTAGATTTTCTGCAGGATCTACTTTCGGTCAACCGCAATGGAACACGCGTAACGTTAGCGCCACGGACATTAACAACGACATGCTGCCCGACATCATAGTTGCCAATCGTGGACCACTTGAAGGGCCAAGTCCGAATTACATCTGTCTTAACCTAGGCGACGGGCGATTTCAGACCGACTGTCAGCAATTTTCCGATGAGTCGGCCACGACCATCACACCATCCGATGTAAACGGTGACGACCTGACGGATCTTGTTGTCCCGCATCGTGATGGAGGACAGAGTCATATCTACCTGGGGCAGTTGCGCGAAGGCAATCGATTCGATGCTAAGCCCTTTGGCCCTCCGCAAGCCGCGATTCGTGCAACGGCTGTCGCGGATGTTGATCAGGACGGCGAGGTGGATATCGTGGCTATTCACACGGGCAATTCGGAGGGCGGTGACGGCGTTGTGGCCAGGGGGCGAAACTTCCGCGGAACCACTATTTTTTATGGCCTGGGCGACAGCATATTTTCAGAGGCGTATGTCATCGATGACTCGTCACGCATGCCGTACGCGCTGGCGATCTCGGACCTGAATCAGGATGGTGCCATGGACATCATTGTCGGTTATGTCGAGGCAGCCACAACGGTTTTTCTCAATCGGCGATCCGACAGACAGTTCCACAACTTCGATTTGAGTGACAACGAGGGTGCTACCTACGGTTTCGCCGTTGGCGATCTTGACGACGATGGTCAACCGGACATTGTGGTCGCCAAATCAGGCGCGCGCAACAGAGTGTTTTTCGGCAACCAGAATTAAGGGGTCGAACCGATTTTTTATTTAACCAGCCTCGGCCTGTCATTCACGCAAAGTGTCGTTTAATTCGGTTCGACCCCTTAATTCTCTTATTCTTACTCAAAGATAGTTTTTAATCTGACCCCACTTATGAGCGCAGGTAGCGTAACGAATGATCGCAATCAATGAGTTGAGCATGTCCTATCCCCTCGAAGCAGGTTCGCTCGAGGTGCTGGCGAAAGTGAATATGCAGATCGCTGACGCCGAAACCGTTGCCATCGTCGGCCCGTCGGGCTCCGGAAAGACGACCCTGCTGATCCTGCTTGCCGGGCTGGAGGCACCGAGTACCGGAACCATCACGATCGACGGCGAAGATATTACCGGGCTCGAGGCGGACGCACTTGCCGATCTCCGCCGCGACAAGCTGGGCATCGTCTTTCAATCGTTCCATCTCGTGCCGAGCCTGACGGCGCTCGGCAATGTGTCGCTACCGCTGGAAATCGCCGGCCGCGAGAACGCCAGGGACCGTGCGCACAAGCTGCTGGATCGAGTGGGACTCACCGAGCGGGCGCATCACTACCCGTCCCAGTTGTCGGGCGGAGAACAGCAGCGTGTCGCCATCGCGCGCGCCATCGCAAATTCTCCGAGCGTGCTGCTCGCCGACGAACCCACCGGCAACCTGGACATCAACACCGGCTCCAGGATCATCGACGTGTTGTTCGACCTCAATGCCGAAACGCGTTCGACCATGGTGCTCGTTACCCATGACACCGAGATCGCACGGCGCTGCCAGCGAGTGTTTCATCTCGACAACGGCAGGCTCATCGAGGATGCAGGGCATGCGATTCCTGCTTGACCTGGCCTGGCGCGATCTCCGGGCGAGCGGCCGCTCGCTGTGGGTATTCTGTGCCTGCCTGGCGCTCGGCGTTACGCTGGTCACGGCGACCGGCGGCCTGTATCAACTGATCAATCAGGGCCTGCTCGCCGATACGCGTCAACTGCTCGGCGGGGATGTCGAAGTCGACGCCGACAGCGCCTTACCTGAGACGGTGCTCGACTGGATGCGGGATCGAGGTGACGTCTCGCTCGTCACTGAACTCGATACGATGCTCGGCACAACTGCGGACGACTTTCTGCGCGTCGAAATACAGGCCATGGACGCCATGTACCCGCTCTACGGCGAGCTCACGCTGCAGCCTGAATTGCCACTCTCGGAGATCACGGCGTTCAGCGACGGTCAATGGGGCGCGGCCATTGACCCGGTGCTTGCCGAGAACCTGAGTATTGGCATCGGTGACGACATCTTCATCGGGGCGTTGACGATGCGGGTACGTGCACTCGTGCTGCACCAGCCCGACCGCGCACTCAGCGCGGAGTGGCGCGGCGCGCCGGTGCTCGTCAGTGAGCAGGCACTCGAACCGTCGGGACTGATCGGACTTGGCAGCCAGATCGACTTTGACTATCGCGTTCGCACGGCAATACCGGCTGATGCGTGGCAGCAGCAGTTCTACGCTGCATTTCCCGACCGTAACTGGGAAGTGCGCACGTTCGAAGATCGCAGCCGACGCATAGCCGATCGACTCGGTCAGCTTGCATCGGGACTGATCATCATCGCTCTCAGTACGCTGTTCATTGGTGGCCTTGGCGTGTTCAACAGCATACAGGCCTACCTGCAGCCCAAACTAAAGACCATCGCGACGATTCGTGCACTCGGCCTGCGCAATCGGCCGCTGGCGACCGTCATTCTTCTGCAGGTCGCGATCATGAGTGGCGGCGCAAGTTTGCTCGGTGCGGTTATCGGCGCCGGACTGGCTTTGACAGCCACGGGCATCGTCGCAGCGGAAATTCCACTGGCTACCACGGCGTCGAGCCTCGTAGCGCCGATCCTGATCGCCCTGGTCTTTGGAATGCTCACCGCATTCACGTTCGCCTTGCCTGCCGTTGGCCGGGCGTTGTCGGTACAACCGGCGACGCTTTTTCGTGGCACTGCAGCGCATGTGTCCGACGCATCGGCCGGTTGGTGGCTCAGCGCACTGGCTTGTGCGGCAATCATCGTTTCGCTGGTGCTGCTGGCGCTTCCTGACAGGATGTTCGGTCTCGGATTCATCGCGACTGTCGGTATCCTGCTGTTGCTGTTCGACATGTTAGTGCGCGGCATACGGGCTGCGGCACGGCGCCTCGATGATCATCCCGCTCTGAGCGGCCGTTTCTACCTGCGCCTGGCGCTGGCCAACCTGCACCGGCCGGGCACGCCATTGCGCGCCACCCTGCTGTCGCTCGGTTTGGCGCTGACCCTGCTCGTCGCGTGCACGATGGTTGTCGTGTCACTGCTGCGAACGATCAATGAAACGATTCCCGAAGAATCACCGGCGCTCGTCTTGTACGACGTCATGGACCATCAGCTGCAGGACGTCGTCGCAGCCATTCGGCCTTCGCGGGAATCGGTTCGCGTCGACACGACACCGCTGGTGCGCGCGCGCATTGTCGAGGTCAACGGCGTGGACGTATCCGAGCTCACACACTTAAGCAGCGCACGACGCCGCGATATGTCGCAGGACAACTACGACTTGAGCTACTCCGCTAACAACATCGACGACGTTACGTTTACGTCCGGTGCCTGGGAGGCGCAGGCCGATTCCGAGTCGCCGCGACTTGCGCTGGAAGACAGGGAAGCGGTAAGGCTGGGACTGCAGGTCGGCGACGTCATCACGTTTGGCATAGAGGGTAAGACCGTGACAACCCGGGTCGAAGCCATCTTCAGCCAGAAAGGATTACAGACACGCTTCTGGTTCGAAGGCATCGTTTCAGACGGAGCGCTCGACGACATGGTTTTTCGACATGTAGGCGCTGCGTATATGAGTGATGCTGATGCGATCGATGCCCAGCGGCGCATCGCCCGGGTTGCGCCCAACGTCGTCACCGTGCGTACCGCATCGTTGCTGGCATCGGCACGCGACATCCTGGGCAAAGCGGTGGTCGGCCTCGGCGTCATCGCCGGCGTCAGCCTGCTTGCGAGCCTGCTCGTTCTCGTTAGCGTGATGGCCGCCGGCCGCAGTCGCCAGATTTACGACGCCACTGTGCTGCACTCGCTGGGCACGCGCATGGCTGCCATCCGTCGCAGTCTGCACCTCGAATACGTGCTGCTTGCCATCATTACATCGACCTTTGCAGTACTGCTGGGGGCCATGATCGCCATGCCACTACTGGCGCTGCGGCTCAAACTCCCCATCGACGATCTGATGTGGGCAGGCGTGGCGGTCGCCGCCGCTGTCAGCGCTCTGTCGCTGAACCTCGGGGCGCGATACCTGTTACGCCGATTGCGCGTGCGCCCGGCGATACTGCTGCGTAGTGCGCAGCCTTAAAGAGAAAGGGGTCGAACCGATTTTTGGAGTGTCAATTAATTCGGTTCGACCCCTTATTCTTCGGGGGACAGTTTACTCATTTCTTAAATAAGTAAACTGTCTCCAGTGTTGTAAGAGGAGTCTACCCAATTCCCCGCCTGGCCTGACTGGATTCAGCCCACATATCTGCACACATCGTCATCACCGGTTCCCAAGCGCCTGCCTCGTAAGTCGGTGCCCGGCACCTTTTCCATAAGTCGGTGCCCGGCACCTTTTCCATTTCCACTCCAAATTGTTTCATTTTGCAACCAAATGGCAACCCGTGCCTCAATGAAGGTACGATCGAAGTATGAATTACGTCAAAGCAACTGCTGCAACTGCAGCAGCATTCCTCGTCGTTGATTTGATCTGGATAGGATTTTTTCTCGGCGACATCTATGCTGCCCAACTCGGCGATATGATGCGGGAGCCGCCCAACGCATTTGCCGCGGGCGCATTCTACGTCGGTTATATCGCAGGTATAGTGTACTTTGCCGTTCGACCGGCGGTCCACGATTCACGTGTAGGACTTGCTATTATGAACGGCGCATTGCTTGGTGCGTTCGCTTACGGCACTTTCACACTGACTAATTACGCAATTTTCACGAACTGGTCGTTCGCTCTAGCGCTGTCGGATATCGCCTGGGGAGCATTCTTGACTGCGAGCTCGGCTGCGGTCGGTTACCTGGCGGGCAGAAAATAGGCGGTCGCTGTGCTATCCAGCAACTACATCGATGAACGCACCGGGCAAAACGGGTAGCTTGGTGCGAAGAAACAAAGGGGTCGAACCTATTTTTGGTTGAATTCCAATGTTGTGTCGATTAATTCGGTTCGACCCCTTATTCCTCAAAAAGATCAACTAACAAGTTCGACGCGCCATCAACGACTTCAGGTTGCGCGGTGAACGAAGGTGCCGAACGCACGAATCCGACCAGTTTTTCTACAAACTCGATCCCGGGCATTTCCTATGTGGATGTTTTGCGACGCAGGAACGCATGCCAAGCACTCGGCAGATCAGCTTCAAACCCTAGATCCTGGAAGTCTCGCGCTGGATCGCGAGCCATACACTGGTATCTTTGCCCAGCTTTACTGGCACAACTCGCCAATGCATCAGAAATGGCGTGCCGTCTTTTTTGTAGTTGATCGCCTTACCCTCAAATCGACCGCCGGCGCTGAGTGTTTTGCTCAGTCGCGCAATCACTGTTTTGTCGGTAGCTGCCCCCTGCAATATCTTTGGCGTTTTTCCCAGAACCTCAGCGGGGCTGTACCCGGTCAGTTTCTTGAAAGCCTTGTTTGCATAAAGAATTTTGGTTCTGTTCGTCGCGTCTGTTATCAGAATGGAGTCAAAACTATTTTCCACCAGTGCTTTCAGAGCGCGGATATTCAGTTTGGGATCCTGAAGGACCTTATCGAGTGATTTGATCATTTAATGTTCCTGCAAGTATTCGGAATTAAGGACAAGAAGAAATAAACATTCAGGAAAGCATTACAGACTTTCGGTGAATGAACGAATGAACATATGATTAGGATTCCAGCGTGTTAGGAAACATGGTGAGGGTGTGGTCACCAGAAGCCCGAAGAAACGAGAAGTTGATAACGCAAAGCTCATACTATTGCTCAATTAGTGGTACACACAAGGGCTCAGGGTAGGCGACACAGACTCCCCCGATCGCCACATTCCCCTAAAAAGTCCAGAGGGGCAACAGCTAATCGACGGGAGTCAGGGGTGGCATGTGGCGCACCGGGGACCCATCGGATGATAGGAATTGTGGAATTGCGGGGTGTTACTGGCAGCCCACTGGGGACCCGCAGCGATGGGTGGAGGATGGAGCAGGCGAAGGGAATCGAACCCTCGTCATCTGGTTGGGAAGCTGAGAAGATGATGACCAACCGCGAAACACATGGAGGTGGATGAAAACTCATCCACAACCCTTCGATTCTCTATGTGCAGAAGCTTGAAAGCCTTATCGGTCAACTAACGCCCCTTCACGGGACGTATTTGAATTTGTGGCCAGGGGCGGAATCACATTACGACCCCAACACTTTGTTTTACTTGCGAAGAAATAATTTCTGTCAACGAGATACCCCGGAAAAAGGGAAAAAAGGGGTCGAACCGATTTTTCAAGTGCCGATTAATTCGGTTCGACCCCTAATTCGCCGATCATGGTGCGCATTGACCAGCTGGCTCGCGCTCCCGGCGTGTAGCCTCGAGCGCGCCGTCTCCACCCAGGTAGCAATTAGAAGGTAGTTTGTATCGACAGGGTAAGACGCCGGTAGCGGCTGCTGCAGGAATCCTGGATCAGCGCCAGCGTGCCGTCGATGGTGGTGCCGTCGAAGCGCTGTCGTGTCCGGCAGCGGGATGCATCGAGGGTATTGTCGGATTCGAGTCGAAAAGTCCAATCGTCGAACCAGACTTTCTGAACAAAGGCACCCAGGGAGCGACGAGCGTCATCGCGGGTAATGGTGACGATATCGATGTCGTAAAAACCGCCGTAAATAGGGTAGCTGTAGTCGAATCCATAGCTGAGGCCAAGGGCAGTGACATCGTGGCGAAACTCCAGGTTGGCGGATCCTCGCCCTCCGATGCGTTGCCTGGTGCCGAGAAAAGGATCGGTGATTTCAGAATCGGACAGGTCCAATGTGGCAGACACTACGGCATTGGGAAGATTGAAGTAGTTGAGGCGCAAACTGGCCCGATTGGACCAGCTCCAGCGCTCGGCGGGTCCGATGTTGCCGAGCGCTGATAGAGGCTCATTGGGGTCGGCAGTAGCGTTGATTCTGCCAATGTAATTATCGATGTCGGTGTAAGAGATACTGCTGGAGAGTACCCCGGCGTCATCGGGCAGGCGGTACTCCACTTCCACATCATAGCTCCAGCTTGTCTCGGGTTCGATCTCCGGATTTCCAGCCAGTGCGTCACGGTCGCGATCTTCTTCATTGGTTGTGGCGGCAAACAAGGAAAACGGAAGTTGTGACACCTGGCGCTGAGCGGTGGCGCGAATCTGAAAATTTTCGGTAATGTTGTATCGATAGTCCAGTGAGGGTCGCCAGAACTGAAAATCGCGAACCTTGTTCACCACCCCTGTTTGGGAAATCTCTGATGTCTCGTAAACCACACTGCTTTCCAGGGAACTGCGTTCGCTTAGGGTCCAGTTGTGAAACAGGAAGCCCTCGTAGCGAATCTCTCCCACCTGTGTGCCGAGATTGGAGATAGACGGCAGAGGCGATAACCCGCCATATCTTTCCGAGGGCGGCTCGCTGCCAGATGCACTGCCGATGAACAGGCTGGAATCCAACCGGGTATCGGCATGCTCCAGACCCACGCGCATGGACTGGTTCGAGGTCAGGGGCAAGTTGTAATTGCCCTGAACAATGAATTCCTTGCGCTCTTGCCTGGAGTCGATGAATAGATCTTTGCTCAGTGGTTCGGTGGCAGGGTCAGCTTCGAATCGCTCGCGCACGAAGTTACGAATCTCGCGATTGGCGACCAACAGCAGAGACAGGCGCGAACCATTGCCAAAGCTGAACTCGTAGTCGCCGCCCAACTCCTGGTTACTTTCCTCGTTCTCTACCAATTCCTCCTCAACGCTGTTTATCGGGCCGACGTCAGTAAGATCGACAAAATCGCGTCGGATTGGTCGCGGATAGTCACCTTCGCTGGCCAGCAGATTCAGTTGCATTCGGTGCGGTCCGCTGCTGTAGCTCATGTTGGTCGAGAAGGTGGATTCGTCCTGGTCGCGGATATTGGATTCGAACAGGGTGCCAAGTCGCTCCCCTTCCGGGCCCAGCTGCACCTCGCGGTTATCACGATTCTCGTAATTGGGGCGCAACTCGAGATTGACCAGGGCCTGGAAGTTTCCGATCTGCTGCGACCAGCCTACCGAGCCTCCGGTTTCGAAAGTGTCGTCGTGATTGAGTCGGTTGACCAGTTTCACCGTGGTGCTGGAGCGAGATTGTGCAGCGATGAGAATGATATTGATCACTTCACTGGCACCACGCACATTGAGTTCGCCAGAAGTGTCGCGAATGATCTCGATGCGTTCCACCTCATTGGCGGGGATGCGATTTAGCTGGTCCTGGGCTGCGTTATCCTTGCCTGCAATGCGCTGGCCATTGATCAGCAGATTACCTCCGGTCCCCAGGCCGCGATCGCCCTCATCATCGGATCCGTCGTTGCTGAGATTGAGGCCGGGGATACGTTCCAGCATGTCATTGGCTGTCACGGGGTTGTACTGGGCGAAGAACCCGGCTTCATAGACCACAGTTGAATCAGCATTGCTCGTCGTCGCAGATTGCCGGTCCACCGCAGTAACAGCGACAGGTGCAGACTCGGCATCGGCTTCCTGGCCGAGGCTTAGCGGCGCTATCAAAAGCATAAGGATGGCAAAGAAAGTCCGGCTCATAAGCTTGGTTTTTTTATGCCGCAGGCCTGTGGCTGGCTTGACCTACCCTACCAGATTCTTCACGGCAGGTTATTGGGGTCGAACCGATATTTGGGCATCGATAAATGCAGTTCGACTCTAATCCTCTGCGTTGTCTGCATTTCTACATTATTCGCTTAAGGTACTCGAAGATATCCTTGACTTCCTCACTGTCAAACGTTTGATCAAAATACTGTATGTAACCAATTAGATTATTTAGAGAAACTACCTTTACATGCTTGAATTCTTCTTTAGGTTTTTCGTTGATCATAACGATGACATTTCTGATCGGTATTTTCTTGGCGCCCCAGTGATGGCGTTCAAGTTTGATATCACTAGTTCGTGATTCGCTATTAAGTAAAACAAATAGTGCGTAGCTAGTTCTTAGTATCTGCTTTACCGGCGACCTCAGGTCGAGGTTTTCCACCGACGCCTTACTCCAATTCTTCGTTTCGAGAATAAATACACCCGACTGACAAACGAGCAGGTGGTCAATTTGAATGCTGAATATTCTGTCTTTTTTCTTTTTGTTGTATATGGGAGGATTAAATTTAATTGAGAAATCGTTTATCAGATAATAGTCATCTGACAGTTGATTAAGAGTATTCACAACGGAAGTTTCGCCAATTGCTCCAGCAACCAGGGGGTAAAGCTCATCAACGACCTCCTTGGTCTTAGTCAGGTCGCTAATGGATTTTTGGCAACGCCTCGAAAGTAGATCGCTTTTATTTTTGAGAAGATCCCGGATTTCATTCTCCAGGATAGTTTTCGTTTTCTCGACTCTGCGTGTCCTTTTTGCGACTGTCTTTTCCAGGTTATTTCTCAGCTTAGTTGCCCTGCGATGTAAAGAAGTGATTTTTGGAAAATAGAAAATCTTGTAGAAGATGTTTCTACCTCTTCTTTCGCTTACCCGGCTAATCTCTGCATCGAATTTGTATATCTGTTGTTTTATCTCATTTCGAACCTTCGTTTTTGTTTCATCATGGGCCTGTTGCCAACTGACAAGCGATGACTGCAATTCACAAATTTCTGCCTCTAGATCGCTCTCAATTCGACTTGACAGTTCCTTTTTTTCAGTCTCATAGTTCTTAATAAAACGACGTATTTCGCCTATAGAACCGAACCGGGTTATGCCGCTTCTATTTAGGGATTCCTTAAGATTTTTTAGGGTCTCTATTTGCCCTTCTACAATAGTCATTCCTAAGAAGATCTCGTCGGAAGTTAGAAGTTAAGGGGTCGAACCGATTTTTTGAAGTGTCGCTAACTTCGGTCCGATTCCGTTATCTGCATGCCGAACAGAAAACTGTTCAGTGGCCCAATCAGTTCGGCCAGTTCTGCACCCGGGTGCCAAGTTCGAGCCGGCAATACAAAAAATGATACTCGGCTTGTCGTGGCTCTTCAGGATCTGCTTCACACTGCTGCCAAACTTATGTCAGAGAAGCGGCTCCTACGGCTGGTCCTGTTGAATGCGGTCCGGGTGCTCAGCTCCTAGTTCATTGAATAGCCGGAATATGTTGTGAAACCTAATTTGGAGTCTCCATAAATACGGTTCGACCCCTTATTCGCGCGGGCCCTTAATTCACGATGAATGCGGGCTATGTATGCACTAATTGGATATATTCGTTCAAAGGAGGTCGCAGCGATGATGCGAATCGGAATTCTGGTTTTAGTAATGCTCTGTCCGTCGATAGCAATATTCGCGGACATGCCTCGGAACCAGGCGTTACACGTAACGATGCGCGACGGCGTTCGCATCGCCATCGATGTATGGCTGCCTGCAGATATTGAGAGCGACACGAAATTGCCGACGCTCATGCATGCGACACGCTATTGGCGTGCGATGGAGAGCACGCAGAGTGGCATTGAGCATGATAATCGCTTCGCCGAAGCGGAGCGTGTCAACAACGCAGGATATGCACTCGTTTTAGTCGACGCCCGCGGCAGCGGAGCTTCTTTCGGCTGGCGCGCCTATGAGAGAAGTGTTGCTGAAGCCACGGATTACGGAGAAGTGATTGACTGGGTTATCAGCCAGCCATGGTCCAGCGGGCTCGTTGGTGCTTACGGGGTTTCGTATGCCGGCAACACCGCCGAATTGCTGCTGACCAATCGTCACCCGGCAGTCAAGGCCGTTGCGCCACTCTTCAACGACTTCGACAATTTCACGCATCTCGCCTATCCGGGCGGCGCCCTCACGGCCGGAAATCTCGGGCGCTGGGGAAACCGTGTCAACATCATGGATCAGAATGACATCTGTGGTGTGCGCGGCCTGACAGGCGACGAATGTGAGACGCTAAAAAAGGAATGGACTGGCGTTAAGCGTGTCGACAACGATATTGACGGAGAGCTGTTGCGGCAGGCCACAGCCGAGCACGCTCGCAATGTACATCCGTTTGAAGCCGCCCTGAAATATGAATTCCGCGACGATCCGTGGGGACCGCCGGACGGCGTCCAGGATGCGGGTTTCCTCGGCAGCCCCGCGGGACACCTGGATGATATCGAGGCATCCGGCACTCCCATGTTCATTCGGGCGGGCTGGCAGGACGCAGCGACCGTCAACGGAACATTGGGGCGTTTCATGACGATCGACAACACCCAGGTTGTCACCATCGGCCCGTGGGATCACGGGGCGCGTCGGGACGCCGATCCATTTCGCCCTGTCGACACGCCCGTTGCGCCGAGCCCGGACCAGCAGTTTGCAGAGATGATTGCATTTTTCGACCATTATCTTCGGCCTGATTCCGGGCGCTCAGATGCCCGCATGAATTCAAGCATCCGCTATTACACGCTGGGTGCGGATCGCTGGAGCGTTACGCCAGTCTGGCCACCCGAAGGATTCGAGGAGGAGACGTGGTATTTTGGCGCCGATAACAAACTGACGCAAAATGCACCGCCAACCGACCGCGGTTCCGACGCATACAGCGTTGATTTCAATGCCACCACGGGACGCCACAATCGCTGGTATACAAACAATGGCGGTGGCGGCGACGTTGTCTATGGAAACCGTGCTGCGGCCGACGAAAAGTTACTGACGTTCACGAGCGAACCGTTCGCTGTCGACGCCGAGATCACGGGTCACCCGATTATCGAGTTGTTTGTCAGTTCGACACACACTGACGGACTTTTCATAGCCTATCTCGAAGACGTTGCGCCTGATGGTCGCGTGACCTACATCACTGAAGGCCAGCTCCGTGCGCTGACGCGAAAAACGTCCTCAGCCCCTCCCCCATACAAAAAACCCGGACCGCATCGCAGCGAACTTCGTGCTGATGCCATGCCGCTCGTAGCCGGCGAAGTAGCTCAATTGAAATTCGAGCTGTGGGCGACGTCCGTACTCATTCGCCAGGGACATCGTCTGCGAATCGCCATCGCGGGCGCGGATAAAGACACATTTCTACATTACCCACGTGACGGCGGTGAGCCGACAATCACAGTACAACGAAACTCGCGCTATCCAACCAACGTAATCCTGCCTGTGCGACGGCTGGCTGGCGAATCAATGTAGCCAGCAGGCCTGCTGAATCGGCGCGGGAAAAAATAAGGGGTCGAATCGATTTTCCGAGTGTCGATTAATTCGGTTCGACCCCTGATTCTTTTGGGAACTATGACCAATTCGGTCAGATAAGTCGGTGCCCGGCACCTTTTCTCCTTGATGTTTCTATCGTTGGTGAT